>CAWIYK010000005.1:210000-2208589 GCA_963840275.1 uncultured Actinomycetota bacterium | reverse complement strand
CGCTGGATGATCAGCGGATCGAACGGCGAGAGGATGTGGACCAGGTCGGGCAGGCGCCCTCGCCGTACGTCTCCAGCGTTGCGGGCCGGCCCAGTGCGCCCGCTTGCCGGCGCCTTCGAGCGTGACCGGCACCAGTTGCTTGCGGCGGACCCTGCGCCTCGATCAGCCGCCGGACGGCCGGTTTGCTCGGGGCGTCGAGATGGCAGATCGAATCAAGGCTCACGATCCCCTGGCGCGCAGGCGCGGTCGAGCCGATAGGCCGTGTTCTCGCTCCCGGCGCCGCCTTGGGCGGCCTGTCCCAGCCGAAATGCCGGTCCATCAGTTCGTAGGTCTTGAGCATGCCGATGCGTTCGGAGATCGTCAGCAGGCCGGTGTAGAACGCAGCTGCAGCGCCCGCTTGCTGGGCTTGCGGCTGGCCCAGAGATGTCCTTTTCGACCAGTTCGTCGTCGTCGATGTCGCGGATGGAAAGGGCGCCATCCTGCCGGATCCGCCGGAGCATCTTGTTCAATTCGTCCGGCTTGCACCGAGCCGAACCACGTGGGGTTCGCGCGTGCTGCCCATGTCGGCCGAAGAAGGGCAGAGTCCCTGCGTCGGCACGTAGGACAGGGCGTGGGTCCAGTATTCGAACACGCTCTTGTCGACGGTCTGCGCCTGGTGCAGATGCGCGCGCCGGTAGTCCGGGAATGCGCGTGTCCAGAGAATGTGGTGATGGCAGCGCTCGATCACGTTGATGGTGTCGATCTGCACATAGCCCAGATGCGCGACCGCGGCGGAGGTCGCCTGCGGCCCGTCGCCGAACGGCGCCGGCGTATCGAGCCGCTGGGCGCGCAGCCAGATCGGCGGGCGTCGGCCTTGGTCAGGGGATGGGAGGGAACAGTGCAGGGCATCGCGCGGGACCATAGTGGATTCGCGCGCGAGGAAAGCCGCGAACATACTACCGCGTTTCGTATCGCGGTCAGACCTCGCCAAGAGAATGAAACCAGAGAATTGCAGGCTAACGTGCATTCTCCGCTGAGGCATTTCGAGTTAGAACAATCCTTGCGTGCTGCAATGCAAACGCGGAACGTAACTTGCGTCACGGATTTGTCTTTCCACAAACCGCATTGAGGAAGCAACGATGAAACTTACCACCATCGCCTTGGCCTCTGCTTTCGCACTTTCCGGCGTAGCCGCGTTTGCACAGACACCCGGCGGTACCGCGGTTTCCAGTTCCAAGGCGGGCGGACCGGCAGCCAGCCAGACCACGACCGGTGACAAAATGAATGGCAGCACTACCGGCGGCGGGACCGCCATGAAGAACGGTGCGACCGGGACGACGACGGGTAGTTCGCCGCCTTCCGCGCGCGATGCCAGCACTTCCGGCGCTGGCACCGCAGGCGCAGCCAACAAGAAAGGTGATGCGGCCTCACCCGGCGGCACCATGAAAAAGTAGTAGCGACCCAGGGCCGCTAACCGGACGCGCGTTCCCTTTGGGGGCGCGCGTTCTGCGTTCGGCGTAAGGATTGAGAGGCCCGGCCTTTCACTGTGCAAAATCGCCGGTCAGCGCTTTGAGCGATCCTCTACACTGCCCGTCGCGATGTCGGCGTCGCACGACGCCCTGCCGCGTGCCGAAGCTTCGCAGCGATAGACATGGCCAGTGAGACGGTCGATCAGCCAGGCGCTTTCCTCGGTCGGGCTTTCCATGCCGACATAGCGGGAGCCCATCGCCGTAATCAGGGTCGACAACAGGATCGCCGTCGCGATCATGGCCGCGCCGATCAGGACCGGCATCGAACTTGCGGAACCCGTCTGATCCGGCCGGCCGGCACGATACCCTTGATACTCATTTTGCCTTTTTGACTCAAACACACGGCTCCTGCGTCGCTGGTTTGCGGCTTTCTGTGCGGGCGATTTTTCTAGGCGTCTATCTGGCCGATTTGTTGTTCGCAGCTCGGCCCCGCCGCGACGGCATTAAGATCGCCGCCCATGCCTGTGGACCGTGATCTGAATCACGGGGACCAGGTGCCATCGAACGGGGTCGACGGACGCAGCGACGGAAGGTAAGAGCCCGGGCTTATGGTCCGTTTATCAATGTGAGCCAAGTCCATATCCATGGCCTTTCGCCCGGTTTTATCGTTCAACCATCAAAGCGCCATCAGGCGTAACAGTGAGGATCAAGACAATGACCAGCTTTTACAGACTTTCCGCACTCTCGGCGATCACGCTCAGTGCCGCGCTGTCGATGACGGCGGGCCTGGCCATTGCCGGCGAAAATATTTTCGGCCGACCAGATCCTGGAATGCGTTGCAGCCGAAGAAGCCGCTGACCCGCGGGCTGTCGGCAGGACCCGCAGGCCGATCTGGCCGTCGAGGCCAAAAAGCAGATCGTTTTCGTCGAAGACCCTGCGCAACCGCAAGACGCGGTCGCTCTCGCTCGGCGAGCGCGAGGAAATCGCCGAGATCGCGGCAAGCAAGCCGAAGATCGATCTGGAAATCCAGTTCGATTAGAATTCCGCCGACATCAGCAAGGTCACGGCCGGCGGCGCAGGAACTCGGCAAGCAGGTTTTTGAATTCCGAGCTGAGGGGCTCGACCTTCGTGGTCGCCGGCCATACCGATGCGGTCGGCAGTGACCTCTTACAATCAGGACCTGTCGGAGCGCCGCGCCGACACCATCAAGCGTTTCCTCACCGAGAAATACGGCATCGACGGCGCCGATCTCGTCACCGTCGGCTACGGCGAGAGCAAGCCGAAGGATGCGAACGCGCCGGTCGACCCGGTCAACCGCCGCGTCCAGGTCGTCAACATGGATACCAAGACCGCCTCGAAGTAACGGCCGATCCGCGATAGATGATTTCAGCCAGCGTACTGAGCGTGGGCTGAACGTATTGGCGCCGCTCAGATCCAGCTCTGGAAAAGCATCAGCCGGACAAACGTCTCCATCGACGTCCCGAGTACCGCCACCGTGATCGGCAGCATCGCGGCGAAGCCCGCGCCCGCCAACGCGACGAAGGCCCATAACAGCCAGTGCGGGCTATTGCCCCGCCGCAGCACGTAGACCAATGCAAGGCTCGCAAGGGTAGCGGCCGGCAAATAATAGTACAGGAAGCCGAGCGTCCGCTAAAGCAGTGCTGAAGCCAGATAAGGCCCGGCATAAAACGACAGGACCAGAAACGCGTCTGCCCGGCGCGTCACGATCCAGTCGCGCAGTAAGTTGCGAGCGCCGGCAGCGCGGCCCACAGCACCACGGTATTACCCAGGAACCCCACCGCCGCAATACGGTCGTCGGCGACCTTGTCGAACAGATACCAGACCGGCCGCACCAGAAACGGCCAGGACGGCCACGAACTCATATAGGTGTGGCCCGCGATCGCGGTCGTGGTGTTGTCGCTGAAAATCTTGCGCTGGGCTTCGAGCAGGTCGGGAAGCGACAGGCCGTAAAGCGGCACGAAGGTCGCGAGATAGGCCACCACTGGGACCAGCACGCGAAGCATGCGGCGAAATGATAATATCTGAAATCGGGCCAGCGGCCGGGCCGGTACCAGTCGCCGGCATTGCCGTCGGCGAATTGGGTGCGCCAGCTTTGCAGCAGGCGAATCACGTTACGATCACGATGCAAACGGCGAGCGCAAACAGCCCGCTCCATCTGCAGGCGGCCGCAAGACCGAAGGCTAAACCGGCGAGCGCGAACCAACGATGCGGCCGCACCTGGCGAAAACCGTGCATGAACGCCGCGCCCGCCAACAGGCCGAACGCCAGCGCAAATATATCCAGCATCGCGATCCGCGATTGCACGAACACCATCTGGTTGAAGAAGGCGAGCAAGGCCGTCGCGATCGCGGGGCCTCGCGCCGCGAACAGCGCGAGGCCGCAAAGATACATCGCCACGATTGCCAGTGATCCGAACACCACGCCCGGGTAGCGCCAGCCCAGAGCCGATCCCCGAAAGTACGGATCGACAAGGCGATCAGCTGCTTGGCCAGCGGCGGATGCATCGGATTGAGCACATTGGTTGGTAATCACAGGCTCGAGCATTTGCCGCGCTGCCGGCACATAGTGCACTTCATCGAAGTAGAATTTTTCCGGCGTCGTCACGCCGATCAGCAGCGATAGCATGACAACGAAAATGACCCAGGCAATCATCGCACTCCGCGCAGCGAAATTCTTGGGAACAGAAGGTGATTCGCGCAGAGGACTCACGGATTCATGACTTCATTGATTTACTGCCGACGTCGGGCCGGGTGTTCGTGTCGGTCGCGAACCGGGACAAGCGCGCGATGGTGTTCCCGGTGAAGCGGCTCGCGGACCTCGGGTTCGAGGTGCTGGCCACCGCCGGCACGGCGGAAGTGCTGCGGCGCAACGGGATTCCGTGCACGGAGGTGCGCAAGCACTTCGAGCCGCCGGCCGAGGGGGAGCGGAACGGGGAGCAGAACATCGTGGACATCATCAAGAGCGGGGGCGTCGACATGGTGATCAACACCCCGTACGGCAACCCGGGCCCCCGGGTCGACGGCTACGAGATCCGCACGGCCGCCGTGTCGCGGGACATCCCGTGCGTGACGACCATCCAGGGCGCCGCCGCGGCCGTGCACGGCATCGAGGCGCTGATCCGGCAGGACATCGGGGTGGAGTCGCTCCAGTCGCTGCAGGCGACGCTGCGGAGCCAGCGGTGAGGGCCCCGTTCGGCGCCAGGGTGACGACCGCGGTGTCGCTGCGGGGGCCGCTGTGCGTCGGCGTCGACCCGCACCCCGCGCTGCTCGACGCGTGGGGCCTGCCGGCGAACGCCGAGGGCCTGACGCGCTTCGCGGAGACGTGCGTCGAGGCGTTCGCGGGCGAGGTCGCGGTCGTGAAGCCGCAGTCGGCGCTGTTCGAGGCGCACGGGTCGGCCGGGGTGGCCGTGCTGGAGGGCCTGATCGCCGCGTGCCGGGCCGAGGGCGCGCTGGTGCTGCTGGATGTCAAGCGGGGCGACATCGGCTCCACGATGGCCGCCTACGCGGCCGCGTACCTCGGCGAGAGCTCGCCGCTGGCGGCCGACGCGGTGACGCTGTCGCCGTACCTCGGGTTCGGCTCGCTCGACCCGGCGCTGGACCTGGCGAAGCAGAACGGCCGCGGCGTGTTCGTGCTGGCGCTGACGTCGAACAAGGAGGGCGCCTCCGTGCAGCGCGCCCGCACCGACGGCGACGTGACGGTCGCACAGACGATGGTGAACGAGGCGGCCGCCAGGAACGCCGGCGCCAGCCCGCTCGGCCACGTCGGCCTCGTCATCGGGGCGACGGTCGGCCGGACCGAGCTGGACCTCTCGGCGCTGAACGGGACCATCCTCGCGCCGGGCTTCGGTGCGCAGGGCGCCGGCATCGAGGACCTCCGGTCGGTCTTCGGCGCGAGTCTCAAGCACGTCCTGCCGTCCTCGTCGCGAGACATCCTGCGACACGGCCCGGACGTCGCGGCGCTGCGTTCGGCCGCGCTGCGCGTGCGCGACTCACTGGGTGCCGCACACACCGTCTGACGAGGTAAGGAGCCCTTTCGCGGCGGCTTCTTCGTACGTGCTCGCGCAGATGGTGGTGATCGAGGGCGGCGGCCAGGAACGCCGACGCCAACCCTCTTGGCCTCGTCATCGGGCGAATATCGGCAGGACCGGACCACTCGCGGCTGAACGGGACCATCCTGGCACCGGGCGTCAACACGCTAGACGCCGGGCCAGCTGGAACCCCGCGCACACGGTCTGACTAGGCACGGAGGCCCCCGCCACGCCCGTTTGCGCCTCACCCGGCTTCTTCTTGCGTGCTTGAAGGCCGTTTCGCCATACCACGTCGAAGCGCTTCGCGCGGGCTGAAAGGATGGTCCCGACACCCCTGACCGGAAGGTGTTACCGCTGGTCCGGGGGTGTTCGCTACACAGAGTTGATCTATGCTCCTACCCGCACCATCCACCGCACTAAGGTGGACCCGCGTTGTCATGACAAGGCGGACCTCGGTAACGTCGCGACACCGATCCGCAGAAAACCCCACCCCCCGGAGGAAATCGTGGCCCTTCCCCAGCTGACCGAGGAGCAGCGGGCCGCAGCGCTGGAGAAGGCGGCTGCCGCCCGTCGCGCCCGAGCTGAGCTCAAGGAGCGCCTTAAGCGAGGTGGCACCACCCTCAAGGACGTGCTCACCCAAGCTGACAATGACGAGGTCCTGGGCAAGATGAAGGTCACCGCACTGCTCGAGGCCCTGCCGGGCGTCGGAAAGGTGCGTGCCCAGCAGATCATCGAGCGTCTCGAGATCGCCCCCAGCCGCCGTCTGCGTGGCCTGGGCGACCGCCAGCGCAAGGCGTTGCTCGCCGAGTTCAGCGGCGAGTGACTCGCGTACAGCACGACATCCGGAGGGGCCGGCTGGTAGTTCTAGCCGGCCCCTCCGGCGTCGGTAAGAGCAGCGTGGTCCACGTGCTCCGCGAGCTGTACCCGGACCTCTGGTTCAGCGTCTCGGCCACCACCCGCGAACAGCGGCCCGGCGAGGTCGACGGCGTCGACTACCGGTTCGTCTCGCCGGCCGAGTTCGACCGGATGATCCAGCACGACGAGCTGCTCGAGTGGGCCGAGATCCATCGCGGCACGCACCGCTCCGGCACCCCCCGCGCACCCATCGAGGAACGCATCTCCGCAGGTGAGCCCGCTCTGGTCGAGGTCGATCTGCAGGGCGCGCGAGCGCTTCGGGTCGCCATGCCGGAGGCGTTCCTGGTGTTCCTGTCGCCGCCGAGCTGGGAGGACCTGGTCGAGCGGCTGGTCGGTCGTGGCACCGAGTCGCCCGACGTCGTGGCCCGCCGGTTGCAGACCGCGAAGGAGGAGCTGGCCGCCCAGGACGAGTTCGACGCGGTCGTCGTCAACACCGACCTGCGGAGCGCTGCGGCGGAGTTGCTAACCTTGGTACTTGACAAACCCTCCAAGCATCTGGAGAAACACGAGTGATCACCCCCACCGAGTTGGGCGCACTGGGTGACCCGACGAGCCCTCAGCTCGAAGGCATCACCAACCCCCCGATCGACGACCTGCTCGACAAGGTCAGCTCGAAGTACGCCCTGGTGATCTACGCGGCCAAGCGCGCCCGTCAGATCAACGACTACTACGCGCAGCTCGGCGAGGGTCTGCTCGAGTACGTCGGCCCGCTCGTCGAGCCGGGCCCGCGTGAGAAGCCGCTGTCCATCGCGCTCCGCGAGATCCACGCCGGCCTGCTCGAGCACACCGAAGGCGAGTGACCGACCCGGATCGCCGTCCCCGCGTCGTACTCGGCGTGGGCGGCGGGATCGCCGCCTACAAGGCGTGCGAGGTCCTCAGGCAGCTGACCGAGTCGGGTCACTCGGTCCTGGTCGTGCCCACCGACGCCGCCCTGCGCTTCGTCGGGGCGGCGACCTTCGAGGCGCTGTCCGGCCAACCTGTGCGCACCGACGTGTTCGAGGACGTGCCCGAGGTGCCGCACGTCCGCATCGGCCAGCAGGCCGACCTGGTGCTCGTCGTCCCGGCGACCGCGAACCTGCTGGCCAAGGCCGCGCACGGGATCGCCGACGACCTGCTCACCAACACGCTGCTGACCGCGCGCTGTCCGATCATGATGGCGCCGGCCATGCACACCGAGATGTGGGAGCACCCCGCCACCCGCGACAACGTCGCCACGCTGCGGGCCCGCGGGGTCGTCGTCACCGAGCCGGCCAGCGGCCGCCTCACCGGCACCGACACCGGCAAGGGCCGCCTCGCGGACCCCGCCGAGCTGGTCGACCTGGCCCGTCTCCTCCTCGCCCGCCCCGACGCGTTGCCGCGCGATCTGGCCGGCCTGCGGGTCGTGGTATCGGCCGGTGGCACTCGAGAACCGCTGGACCCGGTCCGCTATCTCGGCAACCGCTCGTCGGGCAAGCAGGGCTACGCGCTCGCCAGGACCGCGGCCCAGCGCGGGGCGCACGTCACGCTGGTCTCCGCCCACACCGTCGCCCTGCCGGCGCCGGCCGGGGTCGACGTCGTCCGCGTCGGCACCGCCGATGAGCTGCGGGAATCCATGCACACGGTGTCGCCGGGCGCGGATGTCGTGGTCATGGCGGCGGCGGTCGCCGACTTCCGCCCGACCGACCGGGCCGAGTACAAGATCAAGAAAACTGACCGGGATCCCGACCCGATCCAGCTGACCCGCAACCCGGACGTGCTCGCCGAGCTCGTCAAGGTGCGCACACCGGGACAAGTAGTGGTGGGGTTCGCGGCGGAAACTGGAGACAACGGCGCGGACGTCCTGGAACATGCCCGCGCCAAGCTGAAACGAAAAGGCTGCGACCTGCTCGTCGTCAACGCGGTCGGGGAGGGCAAGGCCTTCGAGATGGAGGACAACGCCGGATGGCTGTTGTCCGCGGACGGTACCGAACGACCCGTCGAGTTGGGCTCGAAGGCGCACATGGCGTCCGAAATATGGGATGCGGTTGTGCACCTGATCCAAAAGTGAGTGGCGCTCGATACGTAGTACATAGTCTTGAGGCAGCATTCCGGTTGAAGATTGGGTGGATACGTGGTGAGTGAGTCCGCGAGCAGGCTGTTTACCAGCGAATCGGTGACCGAGGGGCATCCCGACAAGATCTGTGACGCGATCAGTGACTCCGTCCTGGACGCGCTGCTGTCCGAGGACCCCAAGTCCCGCGTCGCCGTCGAGACGCTCGTGACCACCGGCCAGGTCCACGTGGCGGGCGAGGTGACGACGTCCGCGTACGCCGACATCCCCGCCCTCGTGCGCGAGACGATCCTCGAGATCGGCTACGACTCGTCGGCCAAGGGTTTCGACGGCAACTCCTGTGGCGTCAACGTCGCGATCGGCTCGCAGTCGGCCGACATCGCGCAGGGCGTCGACACCGCGTACGAGTCGCGGGTGGAGAACACCGAGGACGAGATCGCCAAGCAGGGCGCCGGCGACCAGGGCCTCATGTTCGGTTACGCGTGCACCGACACGCCGGAGCTGATGCCGCTGCCGATCGCGCTGGCCCACCGGCTGTCCCGCCGGCTGACCGCGGTCCGCAAGAACGGCCAGCTGCCCTACCTGCGCCCGGACGGCAAGACCCAGGTCACCATCGAGTACGCCGGTGACCAGGCCGTTCGCCTCGACACGGTGGTCGTGTCCTCGCAGCACGCCGAGGGTGTCGACCTGGAGAAGCTGCTGGGCGTCGACGTGCGCGAGCAGGTCGTGCTGCCCGAGGTCGGTCTGCTGGAGCTGGACACCGAGAACGTGCGGCTGCTGGTCAACCCGACCGGCCGCTTCGTCGTCGGTGGCCCGATGGGTGACGCCGGCCTGACCGGCCGCAAGATCATCGTCGACACCTACGGCGGCATGGCCCGCCACGGTGGTGGCGCGTTCTCCGGCAAGGACCCGTCGAAGGTCGACCGCTCGGCCGCCTACGCCATGCGCTGGGTCGCGAAGAACGCGGTCGCCGCCGGTCTCGCCACCCGCATCGAGGTGCAGGTCGCGTACGCGATCGGCAAGGCCGCCCCGGTGGGTCTGTTCGTCGAGACGTTCGGCACCGAGACGGTCGACCCGATGAAGATCCAGCAGGCGATCAGCCAGGTCTTCGACCTGCGCCCGGCCGCCATCATCCGCGACCTCGACCTGCTGCGCCCGATCTACAAGCAGACCGCCGCGTACGGCCACTTCGGCCGGCCCGAGCTGGACCTGCCGTGGGAGCGGACCGACCGGGCGGACGACCTCAAGTCGCTTGCGGGCGCCTGACCCGTTCCGCTGGCTGTGGTACGCGGTGGCCGGCTCGCTGCCCGCCGCGTACCACGAATGGGTGCTGTTCGACCTGACCTGCCGGACGTGGGTGTTCCGGCACTTCGCGCGTGCCCTCGTGCAGTTCTCCGTGTGGTGGCTCGCGTTGCTGGTGCCGGGCCCGCTGTCGCTGCGGCTGTCGATGGTCGCGCTCGGCTACCTGCTGAGCATCTACTTCTCGCTGTCGTTCATGGAGGACGCGTGTGAGCGGCGGCTGGTGAAGGCGGGCTACCCGGCCGGTCTGAACCGCAAGATCCGCGAGGAGACACCGCTGTCGGAACGGGCGGCGACGGCCGCCCTGTACGCGTCCTACTACCCGCCGCGCGGCGCGCGACCCGAGGAGCGGGACTGACGGTGGGCTCTGGTAGACCAGGCCCCATGACCGGCGAGGTGCGCAAGGGGGAGCCGGTGGCCGCGGCCACGCTCCCGGTTGCCCGCGTGTGCGTCGACGTGTCGCTCGCCCATCTGGACCGGCCGTTCGACTACCTCGTCCCGACCCAGCTCGACGAGCAGGCCGTGCCGGGGTGTCGGGTGCGGATGCGGTTCGCCGGCAAGCAGGTCGACGGGTTCCTCCTCGAGCGGGTCGCCGAGTCCGGCCACGACGGCAAGCTCGCGTTCCTCGGCAAGGTCGTGTCGCCGGAGCCGGTGCTCGCACCCGAGATCGCCGCGCTCGCCCGCGCGGTGGCCGACCGGTACGCCGGCCAGCTGACCGACGTCCTGCGGCTCGCGATCCCGCCCCGGCACGCCAAGGTCGAGGCGGAGCCGGCGCCGGAGCCGGCCGCGCTGCCGGACAAGCCCGCCGTCACCGCCTGGGCCCGCTACCCGCGTGGCCCCGCGTTCCTCGACGCCATCGCGAACGGGCGGCAGGCGCACGCGGTCTGGCAGGCCCTGCCCGGCGAGGACTGGCCCGCCCGCCTCGCCGAGCTGGCCACCACGGCCGCCGCCGGCGATCGGGGGGCGGTCGTCGTCGTCCCCGACTACCGCGACGTCGCCCGTGTGCACGCCGCGTGCGTCGCCCTCGCGGGCGAGGACAACGTTGTCGCCCTGTCGGCCGACGCGGGGCCGGCGAAGCGGTACCGCGCCTGGCTGACCGTGCGCCGCGGCGGCGCGCGGATCGTCGTGGGCACCCGCGCGAGCGTGTTCGCCCCCGTCCATCGGCCCGGCGTCTTCGTGGTCTGGGACGACGGCGACGACCTGCACGCCGACCCGCACGCGCCGTACCCGCACGTCCGCGACGTGCTCATCCAGCGGGCCCACACCTCGGGGGCGTCGCTCGTGGTGGCCGGTTTCGCCAGGACGGCCGAGGCGCAGCTGCTCGTCGAGTCCGGGTGGGCACCCGAGATCGTCGCCGCCCGCGACGAGCTGCGCAGGGCGTCGCCGCGGATCATCTCGCTCGGGGAGACCGACCAGCAGCTGGCGCGCGACCCGGCCGCCCGCGCGGCCCGAATTCCGTCGGTCGCGTTCGACGCGGCACGTGCCGCGCTCGGCGCGGGCCGGCCGGTACTGGTGCAGGTGCCGCGGGGCGGGTACGTGCCGGCGCTCGCGTGTCAGCAGTGTCGCGGCCCGGCGCGCTGCCGGCGCTGCGCCGGTCCGCTCGGTCTGCCGGCGAGCGGCAACGACGCGCGGCCGCCCACGTGCCGCTGGTGTGGTGTCGCGGACACCGCGTTCCGCTGCAACACGTGTGGTTCGCGCAGGCTGCGGGCGATCGTCGTCGGCGCCAAGCGGACGGCGGAGGAGCTGGGGCGGGCGTTCGCGGACGTCCCGGTGGTCGGCTCGGGGGCGTCCGAGGTGCTCTCGACGGTCGAGGCGCGTGCGGCGCTGGTCGTGGCCACGCCGGGTGCGGAGCCGGTCGCCGCCGGCGGCTACGGCGCCGCGCTCCTGCTCGACGGCTGGGCGCTGCTCGGCCGTGCCGACCTGCGCGCCACCGAGGAGACGCTGCGGCGCTGGATGACCGCCGCCGCACTGGTCCGCCCCGGCGACGACGGCGGCCGGGTCGTGGTGCTGGCCGAGTCGGCGATGCAGCCGGTGCAGGCCCTCGTGCGGTGGGACCCGGTGTGGCACGCGGGACTCGAGCTGGCCGCCCGCACCGAGCTGGGCTTCCCACCCGCGGTGCGAATGGCGTCGGTCGACGGCTCGCCGAAGGCGCTCGCCGCGTTCCTGAACGAGCTGACGCTGCCGGCGTCGGGAGAGATCCTCGGCCCGGTCCCACTGGGCGAGATCGACCGCGACGGCAACAGCGAGAAGGAGCGCGCCCTGGTCCGCGCCACCCGCGCCGACGGCCGCGCCCTGGCTGCCGCGCTGACCACCGCGCAACATTCCCGCACGGCACGGAAGGAGCCGGACCCGATCCGGGTCCGGCTCGATCCGCTGGAGCTGATCTAGCGAGCATGGCGATGGGGGTCGCTGTGTGAAGGGCTTGTCGGCGACCGTCTCGCGACGTCGTGCTGGTTCGTGCTGCTGGTGGCTGGGTTGTGATGGGCTTGTTCGGGGCGTTGGGCGTCGTGAAGGTGCCCTTCGCGGCGTGGCCGACGGTCTCGCGCGACCGTGAGGTTCGTGCCGCTGGTGGTCGCATTGTGGTGGGCCCGTTCGGGGTGTTGAGCGCACTGAAGGACCCCTTCACGGCATCGCCCACCGACCCCACGCGAAGAGCTAGCGGTCGGTGATGGTGGCGCCGATCGGCCGTACCTCGTCCGGGTCGTAGGTCCATTCGCCGCGCGCGGAGTTCTCCCCGTCCAGGTCGTTCGTGGTGACGTCGATCCTGCTGTAGGGACCGAGTGCGCCGAGGTTCACGACGAACAGCTCGTCCCTGAGAACCGACGGCGACGTCATGCGTACGGTGACACCTCGCGCCGGGTCGGGGGACGTCACGCCGAACTCCACCGAGTCCACGTTCTGCGCGACGCCGGCGATCATGCCGGTCGGCGACACGTACAGGGCGTACAGGTCACCGGTCGGCGTCTGGGCCAGGTCGATGCCCAGCGGCATCGTCTCCGCGCTGGGGTCGGACACGGTCGCGGTCGTCTCGGTGACCTCGCAGAACCCGGGTTTGCCGCCGTACTCCCGGAAGGCGACGACGCGAACGACATCGTCGGTGGCCGTGAACACCGGCTCCCACGCCGCGCGGGGCGCGAACTCGTCGGCGCGCGGGCTCGCCGCCGCCGCGGCGCCGCAGCGGTCGAGGTCCTCGGTGGTCGTGGCGTCCGGCTCGGTGACTGTCAGCTCCGGACCCTGCACCGGAACTGCGGTGGTGGTCGGGGGAGTGGTGCCGGGTCGGAAGTCCTCCGGGGTGCCGTTCACCGACTGGCCGAGGACCACCGCGCCCGCGGCGAGCACGGCGACGCCGGCGGCCACTGCGAGCGGGCCCCGGTAGCGCGACTCCTGGCGGGGCGGCTCGGCGCGACCGGAGTCGGTGACGCCGCGGATCCGGGCGCGGACCTCGGGCGGCAGGCTTCTGCGCGGCGGCAGCTCGAGGTCGTTCATGACATCTCCTTCAAGGTCGTGCGCAGCTTGGCCCTCGCGCGGGAGAGCCTCGATCGGACGCTGACCTCGGCGACGCCGAGCAGCTGCGCCGCGTCGGCGGTGGCGAGCTCGCCGAGCAGGCACAGCTCGACGGCCTCCCGTTCGGCTCTCGGCAGCGCGCGGACCGCCGAGAGGACTCTCGCCATCCGCTGGTCGCCGTCGACGCGCTGTACGACGTCGTCCGCGTGGTCGGCCTCGACGTGGTCGCCGGGCACCCTGCGCAGCGCGCGCAGGAACCGCGTCGCGCCCCGGCGGTGGTCCTTGGCGAGGTTGCCGGCGACGGTGTACAGCCACGGCAGCGCGCTGTCCCGGATCAGCCGCACCTCCGCGCACTTGCGCCAGGCCACCAGGAACGTGCTCGACGTGAGGTCCTCCGCCTGGCTCCACGACGCGGTGAGGCGGTACGCGTGGTTCCACACCGCCTCGACGTGCCGCTCGAACAGGTCGCCGAACGCCTGCCGGTCACCGGCCGCGGCGCGGGCCCACAGATCGGTGTCGGAGGCCGGGTCGGCGGTGATGGCGGGCCCCCTGGGTGGATTCGCGATGGTCACGTGATGAAGTGGCCGACGCGGCGGTCATCGTTGCATCTTCGGGCACTGAATAGACTGGTGTGCGCCGTCCGTGTGAGACCGATCGGAGCAATGTGACCGTCCAGCCCATCCGGCTCTTCGGCGACCCGGTGCTGCGCACCGCCGCCAGCGAGGTCGTCGACTTCGACAAAGAGCTGGCGACCCTCGTGAAGGACCTCTGGGACACCATGTCGGACCAGGGTGGCGCAGGCCTCGCCGCGCCACAGCTCGGCGTCGGCCTGCGGGTCTTCACCTACCACTGCGACGGCTCCTCCGGGCACCTCGTCAACCCCACCTGGACCGCGGTCGGCGACGAGCAGCAGGACGGTGAGGAGGGCTGCCTGTCGATCCCGGGCATGTACTGGGACTGCGTGCGGCACAAGAACGTCGTCGCCCGTGGCTGGAACATGCACGGCGAGCCCGTCGAGATCGAGGGCACCGACCTCCTCGCGCGCTGCCTCCAGCACGAGACCGACCACCTCGACGGCGTGCTGTTCCTCGACCGGCTCGACGCGCAGACCCGCAAGGCGGCCATGAAGGCGATCCGCGAGGCCGACTGGTTCGACGGCGGCGTGCCGACGATCAAGCAGAGCCCGCACTCCGTGTTCGGCGGTGCCGTCTAGATGCGGTTGGTATTCGCTGGCACACCCGAGGTCGCGCTGCCGTCGCTGCGCACGCTCCTCGCGAGCGACCGGCACGAGGTCGTCGCCGTGGTCACCCGCCCGGACGCGCCCGCCGGCCGCGGCCGCCACCTCGTCCGCTCGCCGGTCGGCGCGCTGGCCGACGAGCACGGCATCGAGGTGCTCACCCCGGCCAAGGCCGGCGACCCCGCGTTCCTCGACCGGCTGCGCGAGCTGGCGCCCGACTGCTGCCCGGTCGTCGCGTACGGCGCGCTGCTGCCGCAGTCCGCGCTCGACATCCCGCCACACGGCTGGGTGAACCTGCACTTCTCGGTCCTGCCCGCGTGGCGGGGCGCCGCGCCGGTCCAGGCCGCGGTGCGCCATGGTGACGAGATCACCGGCGCGAGCACGTTCCGGATCGTCAAGGCGCTGGACGCCGGCCCGGTGTTCGGGGTCCTCACCGAGGCGGTCCGTCCCGACGACACCGCCGGGGTGTTGCTCGACCGGCTCGCCGACGGCGGCGCCGGACTGCTCCTGTCCACCCTGGACGGGATCGAGGACGGCACGCTGGTCGCCGTCGAACAGCCGGCCGACGGGGTCACCTACGCCCCGAAGGTCACCACCGACGACGCGCGGGTCGACTTCGCCGCCCCGGCCGCCGGTGTCGACCGGCTGGTCCGCGCGGTCACGCCGGACCCCGGCGCGTGGACGGAGTTCCGCGGCGAGCGGATCAAGCTCGGACCGGTGACCCGCACCGACGCGGCCGGCCTCGAGCCGGGGGAGCTGCGGGTCGAGCGCAGACAGGTGCTCGTCGGCACGGCGACCGACCCGGTCGCACTCGGCGACGTACAGCCGCCGGGCAAGAAGAGAATGGCCGCCACCGATTGGGCGCGGGGCGCGCGAGTCGAACCAGGAGAACGGCTGAAGTGACGCAACCAGGACGGCGTCCGGCGAGGTTCTCGCGACCTCGGACGCCCCACCCGCCGAAGCCACGCAACGGGCCCGGCCGGCCGCCGGTCGACGACCCGGCACGCCAGGCGGCGCTCGACACGCTGCGCGACGTCCGGGCCAAGGACGCGTACGCCAACCTGCTGCTGCCGCAGATACTGCGCGAGCGGCGGATCACCGGCCGGGACGCGGCGCTCGCGACCGAGCTGGCCTACGGCGCGTGCCGCTACATCGGGCTGCTGGACCAGGTGCTCGACGCGTGCATCGAGCGACCGCTCGCGAAGGTCGAGCCCGCGCTGCTCGACGTGCTGCGGCTCGGGTGCTACCAGCTGCTGCGCACCAGGATCCCACCGCACGCGGCCGTCGCGTCCACCGTCGACCTGGTGCGCGCCGAGCACGGCTCGCGCAGCAGCGGGTTCGTGAACGCGGTGCTGCGCAAGGTGTCCGAGCTGGACGAGGCGGCGTGGATGGACAAGCTCGCGCCGGACCCGGACAAGGACCGGATCGGCAACCTCGCCATGCGCGAGGCGCACCCGAGGTGGGTCGCGCGGGCGTTCGCCGACTCGCTCGGCACCACCGGCGACGAGCTGGCCTCCGCGCTGGCCGCCGACAACGAGCGCCCCGCCGTGCACCTGGTCGCCCGCCCCGGCGAGATCACCGCCGAGGAGCTGGCCGCCATGACCGGCGGCGACGTCGCGCCGTACTCGCCGTACGGCGTGCGGCTCGCGGCCGGCGCCGGCGACCCGGCCGGGCTGGACCCGGTCCGCGAGCGGTTGGCGTCCGTCCAGGACGAGGGCAGCCAGCTGTGCGCGGTGGCGCTGACCAGGCCGCACGTCGAGGGCGCCGACGAGCGTTGGCTCGACCTGTGCGCCGGGCCGGGCGGCAAGTCCGCGCTGCTCGGCGCCCTGCTCGGCATCTCCGGTGGCCGGCTCGACGCGGTGGAGAAGGCGCCGCACCGGGCGCGGCTGGTCGAGCAGTCGACGCAGGGCCTGCCGATCGCGGTGCACGTCGGCGACGGCCGTTCGCCGGCCGCGTTGGGGTTCGGCGCGGACACGTTCGACCGGGTGCTCGTCGACGCGCCGTGCACGGGGCTCGGCTCGCTGCGCCGCCGCCCGGAGGCGCGGTGGCGTCGGCAGCCCTCGGATGTCGGCGACCTGACGAAGCTGCAGCGTGAGCTGCTGCTCACCGCGATCGAGCTGACCAGGCCGGGCGGCGTGATCGGGTACGTCGTGTGCACGCCGCACCTGTCCGAGACGATCGGCGTGGTGGCCGACGTGGTCCGCCGCACCGGCGTGACCGCGCTGGACACCCGCGAGTCGTTCCCGGAGATGCCGGGCCTCGGCGAGGGCCCGTACGTGCAGCTGTGGCCGCACCGCCACGGCACCGACGCGATGTTCTGCGCGCTGCTGCGGAAGTGAGCCATGAGCCCCGATGACCTGCTCGACGAGCTGGCGGCGCGGCTCGCCCCGGCCGGTGCCACCGCGGGCGCCATGTTCGGCAAGCGCGCGCTGAAGGCCGACGGCCAGGCGTTCGCCTGCCTCAAGGGCGACGACCTCGCGTTCCGCCTCGGCGCCGGCACGGCCGAACACGGCTCGGCGCTCGACCTGCCCGGCGCCAGGTTGTTCGACCCGTCCGGCAACGGGCGGCCGTTCAAGGACTGGGTCGCCGTCCCGGTCGCGCTGTCGGCGGAGTGGTCCCGGCTCGCGGGACTCGCGCTCGCCCGCGTCCAGGCATGACGGGGCACGTCGCGGTCATCTCCATGGGCGGCACCATCGCGATGGCGCCCAGCGCGAGCGGCGGGATCGTGCCGTCCCTTGGCGCAGACGACCTGGTGGCGTCCGTGCCCGGGCTCGCGGAGCTGGACGTCAAGCTCACCACCGAGTCGCTGCGGTCGCTGCCCAGCCCGTCGCTCGGGTTCGCCGACCTCGTGGCGCTCTCCGGCCGCGTCCAGGCCGAGCTGGCCGCCGGCGCGATCGGTGTCGTGATCACCCACGGCACGGACACCATCGAGGAGACCGCGTTCTTCCTCGACCTCACCGTCCCCGGCGACGCGCCCGTGGTGGTCACCGGCGCCATGCGCCACCCGCTGGCCGCCGGCCCGGACGGGCCGGCGAACCTGTACGCGGCCATCCGGGTCGCGCTGTCCCCGGCCGCCCGCGGGCTCGGTGCGCTCGTCGTGATGTCGGACGAGATCCACGGCGCCCGGTTCGTCCGCAAGAGCCACACGAGCAGCACGGGCGCCTTCGTCTCGCCGTTCTTCGGGCCGATCGGCCTGGTGGTGGAGGGCGACCCGCGCATCCGTGGCGCCGCGCGCACCGGCCTCACGCTGCCGGCCGACCCACGCGTCACCGAGACGCGGGTCGGCCTGATCACCGTCGCGATGGGCGACGACGGCGAGCTGCTGCGCCGCTCCGGCGACCTGTTCGACGGCATCGTGATCGCGGGGCTGGGCGCCGGCCACGTGCCGGCGTCGATGGTCCCCGTCGTCGCGGCGCAGGCCGCGCGGGTCCCGGTCGTGCTCTCCACCCGCACCGGCGCCGGCTCGGTGCTGCGGCACACCTACGGCTACCCCGGCTCCGAGCGGGACCTGCTCGAACGCGGCCTCATCCAGTCCGGGTTCCTCGACCCGGCGAAGGCCCGCGTCCTGCTGACGCTGCTGCTCGCCACGGACGCCACTCCGCCCGGGATCACACACGCGTTCGAGCTGTACCGGTGACAGGCGTCGCTCTACTGCCAGGTAATAGGCTCATGACGTGAGCAGAACCCCGATGATCGCGCCCAGCATCCTGGCCGCCGACTTCGCCAGGCTGGCCGACGCGACGGCCTCGGTGCGCGGCGCGGACTGGCTGCACGTGGACGTCATGGACGGGCACTTCGTGCCGAACCTGACCATCGGGCTCCCGGTCGTGGAGGCGCTGCTCGCCACCACCGACATCCCGATGGACTGCCACCTCATGATCGACGACCCGGACCGCTGGGCCGTGGCGTACGCGGAGGCGGGCGCGCACAACGTCACGGTGCACGTCGAGGCCGCCGCCGACCCGGTGAAGGTCGCGCACGACCTGCGGGCCGCCGGCGCGCTGGCCGGTCTGTCGATCAAGCCCAGGACGCCGTTCGAGCCGTACGTGGAACTGCTCGCCCACTACGACACGTTGCTGGTGATGTCCGTCGAGCCGGGTTTCGGCGGCCAGTCGTTCATGCCCGACGTGCTCGACAAGGTCCGCAAGGCACGGAAGATGGTCGACGCCGGTGAGCTGCGGGTCCTCATCGAGATCGACGGCGGCATCAACTCCGACACCATCGAGCAGGCCGCGGAGGCCGGCGTCGACTGTTTCGTGGCCGGCTCGGCCGTCTACGGCGCGGACGACCCGGCGAGAGCGATCGAGGCACTTCGGCAGCAGGCCCGGGCGACCGATTCAGCGCAGCAGGAGGCGAACTAGTTGTTCACGGGGATCGTGGAGGAGCGCGGCGAGGTCGTCGCCGTGCAGGACCTGCCGGACGCCGCCCGCATCACCATCGCGGGCCCGATCGTCACCAGCGACGCGAAGCTCGGCGACTCGATCTCGGTGAACGGCGTGTGCCTGACCGTCGTCGAGGTCGCCGACGGCGCGTTCACGGCGGACGTCATGCGCGAGACGCTCCAGCGCAGCAGCATGGACAAGATCGCGCCGGGGGAGCAGGTCAACCTGGAGCGAGCCGCCGAGGTCGGCAAGCGGTTCGGCGGCCACATCGTGCAGGGCCACGTCGACGGCACGGGCGTGATCGTGTCCCGCGAGCCGTCGGCCCACTGGGACCTGGTCCGCATCGGGCTGCCCGCCCACCTGTCCCGCTACCTCGTCGAGAAGGGCTCGGTGACGGTCGACGGGGTGTCCCTCACGGTCGTCGCCGTGTCCGACGACGCCTTCAGCGTGAGCCTCATCCCGGAGACGCTGCGCGCGACCACGCTCGGCGCCCGCACGCCGGGCGATCTTGTGAACCTCGAGGTCGACGTGGTCGCGAAGTACGTGGAGCGGTTGGCCTTGCCACACTTGAGCGGCAGTCCAGGCATGGCGGAGCACAATGGCGTCACGTCGGAGGAGGCGTCATGAGCGAGCTTGCGAGCGAATCGATGTCACAGGGTGACCGCGAGCGGCTCCCCGGAGCCTGCGAGGGGGAGTCGTGAGTGACATCAAGGGCATCGAGAAGGCGGTGGCCGACATCGCTGCCGGCCGGCCCGTCATCGTGGTCGACGACGAGGAGCGGGAGAACGAGGGCGACCTCATCTTCGCGGCCGAGAAGGCCACGCCGGAGCTGCTGGCGTTCATGGTGCGGTACACGTCCGGGTACATCTGTGTGCCGCTCACGGAGTCCGACTGCGACCGGCTCGACCTGCCGCCGATGTTCCACACGAACCAGGACGTCCGCGGCACCGCGTACACCGTCACCGTCGACGCGAAGGAGGGCGTGAGCACCGGCATCTCGGCCGCCGACCGCGCACACACGATCCGGCTGCTCGCCGACAAGAAGTCGACGGCCGAGGCCTTCACCCGTCCCGGGCACGTGGTTCCGTTGCGTGCCAAGGAAGGCGGTGTGCTGCGCCGGCCCGGGCACACCGAGGCGGCGATCGACCTCGCCGTCATGGCCGGTCTGCGGCCGGCCGGCGTGCTCTGCGAGATCGTGTCGCAGAAGGACGAGGGCGACATGGCCCGCCGCGACGAGCTCGAGGTGTTCGCCGCCGAGCACGACCTCGCGATCATCTCCATCGCCGACCTCATCGACTACCGGCGGCGCAAGGAGACCCAGGTCGTCCGCGTCGCCGAGGCCAGGATCCCGACGGCGCACGGCTCGTTCCGCGCGGTCGGGTACGACTCGAAGCTCGACGGCATCGAGCACATCGCGCTGGTGTACGGCGACATCGCCGACGGCGAGAACATCCTGGTGCGGGTCCACTCCGAGTGCCTGACCGGCGACGTGTTCGGCTCGCTGCGGTGCGACTGCGGCCCGCAGCTCGACGCGGCGCTCGAGGTCGTCGCGGCCGAGGGACGTGGCGTCGTGCTGTACATGCGTGGGCACGAGGGCCGGGGGATCGGCCTGATGCACAAGCTGCAGGCCTACCAGCTCCAGGACGACGGCGCCGACACGGTCGACGCGAACCTGGCGCTCGGGGTGCCGGCGGACGCGCGGGACTATGGTCAGGGCGCGCAGATCCTCGTCGACCTCGGCATCAAGTCGATGCGGCTGCTGACGAACAACCCGGCGAAGCGCATCGGTCTCGACGGGTACGGTCTCGCGATCGTGGACCGGGTGGCGCTGCCGATCCGCCCGAACGCGGAGAACCTGCGGTACCTGCGGACGAAGCGCGACCGCATGGGACACGAGCTCGACAACCTCGACCAGTTCGAGGCGGCGATCAAGGAAAGCGGTGATCGGGCGTGAGTGGCGAGGGCCGCCCAACGGTCGAGGTCCAGGAGTGCGAGGGCATCCGCCTCGCGATCGCCGCGACCCGCTGGCACGAGAAGATCACCTCGACCTTGCTGACGCGCGCGCTCGTGGCCGCGGAGAAGGCGGGCATCGCGGAGCCGACGGTCGTGCGCGTGCCGGGTGCGGTGGAGCTGCCGGTGGTGTGCCAGGAGCTCGCGAAGCACCATGACGCGGTCGTCGCGCTCGGGGTCGTCATCCGCGGCGGCACCCCGCACTTCGAGTACGTGTGCGACGCCGTGACCTACGGCCTCACCCGCGTGTCGCTCGACGAGTCGACCCCCGTCGGCAACGGTGTGCTGACCGTCAACGACGAGGAGCAGGCACTGGCGCGCTGCGGGCTGCCGGACTCGGCCGAGGACAAGGGCTTCGAGGCGACCGTGGCCGCGCTGGACACGGCGATGGTCGTGCGCGGCCTGCGTCAGCCGTGGACCGAGCGGGGGTTCGAGTGAGTGAGTCGTTCCAGGCGCGACCGAAGAAGGTCCGGGTGCTGGCGAGCATCGGGGCGGTCGTGTTCGTCGCGGTCTTCACGGTGGTCGCGATCCTGCTGCGCAACACGCCGACCGGCGTGTACTTCTACCTGTCGGACCAGATCGCGATGGTCGGCATCGGGGTGCTGCTCGGCTGTGGCGCGCTGATGTTCGCGCGGCCGCGTGTCCGCGCCGACCTCGATGGTGTCGAGGTCCGCAACATGTTGGGCTCCCGCCGGTACGACTGGTCGGACGTCGAGCAGGTCAGCTTCCCGGACGGCTCCGCGTGGGCCCGACTGGAGCTACCGGACGACGAGTACGTGCCCGTTCTGGCGGTGCAGGCCATCGACGGTGATCGGGCGGTCGTGGCGATGCGCGAGCTGCGCCGCCTACGCCGAGAGGCCCTCGCCGAGGCGTGAGGCCCCGTTTCGGGACGGTCGGCGACGCAGTGAAGGACCCCTTCACAGCATCGCCACCCGCGCGAGTCCAGCCGCGCGGCCATCCGGGTGAAGCCGCGCTGAACCATTTGAGCAGTAGCCGCGTAGGGCCTCGTGTAGATGTCTGGCGAGATCCAGGAGGCCCGGCTTGACTGCCGTACAACCCACCATGCCCACGAACACCCCGACGACCGGTACCAGGTCGCGCCGCGATGTCCTGTGTGGCCTGATGGTCGCGCTCGTCGCGCCGGGCGCGGTCGTCGCCGCCTGCGCCGACAGCGAGCCAACCGGCAGCGGCAACAGCAACGACACTGGCACCGGCAACAGCACCCCGACCGGCGGCGGCTCCGCACCCGGCGGCTCAGCACAGGGACTCACCGCGCTGGCCGACGTCCCGGACGGCGGCGGGCTCATCGTCGAGAACCCCAGCGGCGGCATGGTCCTCGTCGTCCGCAACGGCACCGAGGTCACCGGCTACAACGCCGCCTGCACCCACATGGGCACCACCCTCGAGCCCCCCAAGGACGGTGTCGCCACCTGCCCCAACCACGGCAGCCAGTTCGACACCGCCTCCGGCGACGTCAAGAACGGGCCGGCCACCAAGCCGCTGCAGACGGTCGCCGTGAAGGTCGACGGCGACCAGGTCGTCCTCGCCTGACACACCGCTCCCCGAGTACACACTTTCCGCGTGGGCCGAACGGTAAATGCGAGGTCCATTCGGGTTATAGGCAGACACACAACCCCCTCGTTAGGGTGATTTTTGACATGTTCGAGGGCGGCAACGATGCCGTGTGTGCTCGGGGAGTACGTCATGCGTCAACTGCGCGCAGGGGTCCGGATCACGGGCCTCGCGTTGGGAGCACTACTCGTCGGCGGTCTGCTGATCGCCAGCCCGGCCGCCCAGGCGGCGGACGAACGTGAGACCGCCGTCGTCTCCCTCGGTGACAGTGCGATCTCCGGCGAGGGCGCCGGTTCGTACGAGGCCGGCACCAAGGGCGAGAACGGCAACTGGTGCCACCGCTCGACCAACGCCCTCGTCCACAAGACCGCCGTCGCCGACCACACCATCAACCTGGCCTGCTCCGGCGCCGACTCCGCCAACGTGTCACTCGCCGACACCACGCATTACACCGAAGGCTCACAGGCCCGTCGCCTGATCGGTATCGCCCAGCAGTACCGCGTGACGACCGTCATCGTGCAGGTCGGCGCCAACGACGAGCCCGCCTTCGCCGACACGCTCCTCGACTGCATCGCCAAGTGGTTCAACCCGTTCGGCTCCGGCTGCCGCTCGAAGCTCCAGACGGAGTGGCCGCAGCGCCTCGCCGCCATGGCGCCCCGCGTGGAGGTCGCGCTCGCCGACGTCCGCTCCGCGATGACGCAGGCCGGCTACGCCAACGGCTCCTACAACCTGATCCTCACCTCCTACGCGTCCCCGCTGACCGAGCGCATGGACGAGACGCTCCACGGCCCGCAGGGCTGCCCGTTCAAGCTGGCCGACGCCGGCTACGGCCGGACCACCGCCGTGCCGCAGTTCTCCGACGCCCTGCGCGGCGTCGCCAACCGCAGCGGCGCCAAGTTCCTCGACTTCTCCCGCGCCACCGAGGGCCGGGAGGCCTGCAGCGGCTACGGCGACTCCTCGACCGAGTGGCAGAACCGCATCACCGTCGACCCGTGGGCGTGGGTCAACGGCGGCCTCGACGCCATCGGCATCCACATGGCCCAGGAGTCCTTCCACCCCAACGCGAAGGGCCACGCACAGCTCGGCCGCTGCGTCACCGAGTTCGTCAACTCCGGCACCGCGTCGGCCAAGTGCCTCATCGGCGCGGACGGCAACGTGCACGCCGTTCAGTAGGACGGTCGCTGTCGCCCACCCGGCACAGGTGATCCGTTGGGGTGGACTTCCACGCGAGGCGCGTTGAAGTCCACCCCAACGGCTTTAACGTGCAGACATGGGACGAAACAACGCCGCCGCCTGCTACCGCGAACTGGGCGCGGAGCTCAAGAGACGGCGTGAGGTGGCGGGACTCACCGGCGACCAGATCGGCCGCGAGGTCGGCTGGCACCGCTCGAAGGTCTCCCGCGTGGAACTGGGCCACTCGGAGATCAGCGTCGTCGACGTCATCCACTACCTCGGCGCCTGCAAGATCTTCGCCGCGGAGGCAAAGGATCTGCTCGACCTCTGCCGGGACGCCGAACGCCATCTCGGCTACTGGCTCAGCCCGCACGGCGAGTGGCTCGAGGACACGCTCGGCTCACTGATCTACCACGAGGCCACGGCGGTTCGGTCGATCAGCTACGAGCCTCTGCTCGTGCCCGGTCTGCTCCAGACTCCTGCCTACGCCAGAGCGCGCATCGCCGGTGGCGCCCTCCGCGGCGACGCGATCGATGCGGCGGTGAAGGAGCGGATGGATCGGCAACAGGTGCTTCGCCGGCCCTACCCCGCCCAGTTCACCTTCTTCGTGCACGAACAGGCGCTCCGCCTCAAGGTCGGCAGCATGGCGATCATGCACGAGCAGTTGCTGCAGCTCGTGCTCACGGCTGCCCTCGACCATGTGAAGCTGCGGGTCCTCCCCGCCGGCGCCGGTGAGCTTTCTGTCTTCGGTGGCTCGTTCCGTCTGTTCGAGTACCGCGACCACATGCCGCTGGTCTATCTCGACAACGTCGCGAGTGGCCTCTTCCTCGAAGATCGCGGTTACGTCGACGACTATCGGCGGATCCTCCCCGTGCTCGCGTCGGTCGCTCTCGATGCGGGACAATCTCGGTCGTTCGCAGCCGAACTGGCTGATGAGTACGACCGAGGGAGTCGCAGGCGCGATGCCGGCATTTACGAGCTGGAGGAAGAGCAGCTTCAGTGACCAGTCCGGCAGCGACTGTGTCGAGGTGGCCTTCGCCGGGGACGGGGCCGCGGTGCGGGACTCCAAGAACGCCGCTGGGCCCACCCTGACCCTTACCGCCTCCGTGTTCCGGCAGTTCGTAGCGGGTGTGTCCAGAACTGTCGGTGGGCGGTCGTAGGCTGGTCGGGTGGCTGATCCCGCGACGAAACGGCTGACTTATCGTCCGTCGCCGGGCACGATTCCCGACGCTCCTGGCGTCTACAAGTTTCGGGATCCTCTCGGCGCGGTCATCTACGTGGGCAAGGCGAAGAGCCTGCGTAGCCGGCTCAACTCGTACTTCGCCGACGTCACGTTGCTGCACCCGCGCACGCGTCAGATGGTCACGACGGCGGACGCGGTCGAGTGGACGGTCGTCTCCACCGAGGTCGAGGCGCTGCAGCTCGAGTACAACTGGATCAAGGAGTACGACCCGCGGTTCAACGTCCGGTACCGGGACGACAAGTCCTACCCGGTCCTGGCCGTGACGCTGCACGAGGAGTACCCGCGGCTGCACGTCTACCGCGGCCCGCGCCGCAAGGGCGTCCGCTACTTCGGCCCCTACGCCCACGCGTGGGCCATCCGCGAGACCCTCGACCTGCTGCTCCGCGTCTTCCCGGCCCGCACCTGCTCCAAGGGCGTCTTCAAGCGGCACGGTCAGATCGGCCGCCCGTGCCTGCTCGGCTACATCGGCAAGTGCTCGGCGCCGTGCGTCGGGCGGGTGTCGGCCGACGAGCACCGCGACATCGTCGAGGACTTCTGCGACTTCCTCGCCGGCAAGACCGACCACATGATGAAGCGGCTCGAACGCGAGATGAACGCCGCCTCCGGCGAGCTGGAGTTCGAGCGGGCGGCGCGGCTGCGCGACGACCTCGCCGCGCTGCGCAGGGCCATGGAGAAGCAGGCGGTGGTCCTCGGCGACGGCACCGACGCCGACGTGGTGGCCTTCGCGCACGACGAGCTGCAGGCCGCCGTCCAGGTGTTCCACGTCCGCGGCGGCCGGGTCCGCGGCCAGCGCGGCTGGGTCATCGACAAGATCGACGAGATCGACGTGTCCGGCCTGGTCACGCAGTTCCTCAGCCAGTTCTACGGCGACCAGGTGGAGCTGGCCAGCGAGTCCGGGGAGGCCGGCGACACCACTCCGGTGCCGCGTGAGCTGCTGGTCCCCGAGCTGCCGGAGGACGCCGAGGCGGTCGCCGACTGGCTGTCGAAGCTGCGTGGCTCGCGCGTCCAGGTCCGGATCCCGCAGCGCGGCGACAAGCGCGCGTTGATGGAGACCCTCGAACGCAACGCCAAGGAGGCGTTCACCCAGCACAAGCTGCGCCGCGCCGGCGACCTGACCGCTCGCTCGGCCGCGCTGCAGGAGCTGCAGGACGCGCTCGGCCTGGACACCGCGCCGCTGCGCATCGAGTGCATCGACATCAGCCACATCCAGGGCAGCGACGTCGTGGCCTCGCTGGTCGTGTTCGAGGACGGGCTGGCGCGCAAGTCCGAGTACCGCCGGTTCGCGATCAAGGAGGCGGCGACCGAGGGCGACGTGGCGTCGATCGCCGAGGTGGTCCGGCGCCGCTTCTACCGCTACCTCCAGGAGAACCGGCCCGAGACCGAGCCGGAGAGCCAGCAGGAGAGCCAGCCGGAGGCCCGGCAGGGCATCGACCCCGAGACGGGACGGCCGAAGAAGTTCGCCTACCCGCCGAACCTGCTGGTCGTCGACGGCGCCGGCCCGCAGGCCAACGCGGCCGCGGACGTGCTCGCCGAGCTGGGCATCCAGGACGTCGCGGTGATCGGGTTGGCCAAGCGCCTCGAGGAGGTCTGGCTGCCGTCGGACCCGGAGCCGACCATCCTGTCGCGCACGAGCGAGGGCCTCTACCTGCTGCAACGCGTCCGCGACGAGGCGCACCGGTTCGCGATCGCGTACCACCGGGCGAAACGGTCGAAGCGGATGACCACGTCGGCGCTCGACGGCATCCCAGGGCTCGGCCAGAGTCGAAAGGCCGCTTTGCTCAAGCACTTTGGTTCGCTCAAGCGGTTACGCCAGGCGAGCGTGGACGACATCAGCGGTGTACCGGGCATCGGCGCCCACACCGCGGCACTGGTACACAGTGCGTTAGCCGAAACCGGCGTAGTGAACGGCGTAGTGAACACAGGGAGCACATCGTGACCGAGACCCCGGAGGACCACGCGCAGGGCGTGGAGGTCGCGGTGGTGACCGGGCTGTCGGGCGCCGGTCGCAGCACCGCGGCGAAGTGTCTCGAGGACCTTGGCTGGTTCGTCGTGGACAACCTGCCACCCGAGCTGATCTCGACGATGGTCGAGCTCGGCGCGAAGGCGCAGGGCGCCGTGACCAGGGTGGCCGTCGTGATGGACGTGCGGAGCCGCGCGTTCACCGAGGACCTGGCGTCGATCATCAGGGACCTCGACGCGAGCGGGTACAAGCCGCGCGTGGTGTTCCTGGAGGCGACCGACGACGTGCTGGTGCGGCGGTTCGAGCAGGTGCGGCGCGGTCACCCGATGCAGGGCGACGGCCGGCTGATCGACGGCATCAAGGCCGAGCGGGACGTGCTCGGCCCGCTGCGGGAGGACGCCGACCTGGTGCTCGACACCTCGACGCTGTCCGTGCACCAGCTGCGCGCGAAGATCGAGGACGCGTTCGGCACCGAGGCCGGCACGTCGACCAGGGTCACCGTGCTGTCGTTCGGCTACAAGTACGGCATCCCGATGGACGCCGACCTGGTGATGGACGTGCGGTTCCTGCCGAACCCGTTCTGGATCCCGGAGCTGAAGGACCTCACCGGCAAGGACGCCGACGTGCGCAACTACGTGCTCACGCAGGAGGGCGCCGAGGAGTTCCTCGACCGGTACCACGAGCTGCTGCGCCTGATCGGCGCCGGCTACCGGCGCGAGGGCAAGCGGTACCTGACGCTCGCGATCGGCTGCACGGGCGGCAAGCACCGCAGCGTCGCGATCTCCGAGGAGCTGTCCCGCCGCCTCGCGGCCGAGGACCGGATGGCCGTCAAGGTCGTGCACAGAGACCTGGGGCGCGAGTGATGTCACAGTGAGGGCTGTCGCTCTTGGTGGGGGGCAGGGGCTGCACGCCACGCTTCGTGCGTTGCGCCGGTTGACGCCGGACGTGACGGCGGTGGTGACGGTCGCCGACGACGGCGGGTCCTCCGGCCGGCTGCGGCGCGAGCTGGGCCTGTTACCCCCCGGCGACCTGCGCAAGGCGCTGGCGGCGCTGGCCGGCGAGGGTGACGAGGACTCGTTGTGGAGCACGGTGTTCCAGCACCGGTTCGGCGGCACGGGTGCGCTCGCGGGCCACGCGGTCGGCAACCTGGTGCTCGCCGGGCTGCTGGAGATACTGGGCGACCCGGTCGCGGCGCTGGCGGAGGCCGCGCGGCTGCTGGGGGTCAGGGGGCGCGTGCTGCCGATGTGCGGCGAGCCGCTCGACATCGAGGCGGACGTCGTCGGTCTCGACGAGGACCCGGACGCGGTGCGGCGGATCCGCGGTCAGGTGGCGGTCGCCACCACGCCGGGTCGGGTGCAGCGGATCCGGCTGCACACGGCGGGCGCGCCGGACTCGGTGCCGAAGGCGTGCGCGGCCGCGGTGACGGCGGTGCTGGAGGCGGACGTCGTGCTGCTCGGTCCCGGCTCCTGGTTCACCAGCGTCCTGCCGCACCTGCTGGTGCCGGAGCTGCACGAGGCGCTCATCGAGACGCCCGCGTCCCGCATGGTGGTACTGAACCTCGTCCCCCAACCGGGGGAGACCGCGGGGTTCTCCCCGGAGCGGCATCTGGACGTACTCTGCGAGCACGCACCACGCCTCCGGGTCGACGCGGTGATCGCCGACGTGGACTCGGTGTCGACGCCGGACCGCCTCCGGCGTGCGGCGGAGGCGCTCGGCGCGACGCTGCGGCTGGACGGGATCGCGTCCGGGACGGCCCGGGAGCGGCACGATCCGGCGGCGCTGGCGGAGAGTCTGCGTGGTGCGTTGGCGGCGGTGCGCGAGGGATGAGAGGGCGCGCGGCGCCGGTTGATGGTGGGATGTACGCCTGCGTGGGGAGCGTGGCTTCTGTGGGAGGGAGCGCGCGTGGTGGGAGAGGAGTTACCTCGTGGCGATGACCGCGGCGGTCAAGGACGAGCTGAGTCGGTTGGCGGTGTCCAAGACGTGTTGCCGGCGTTCGGAGGTGTCGTCGCTACTGCGCTTCGCCGGCGGACTGCACATCGTGGGTGGCCGGGTGGTCGTTGAGGCCGAGCTGGACACGGGCGCGGCGGCGCGTCGGCTCCGCAAGGAGATCCACGACCTGTTCGGGCACTACGCCGACGTGCACGTGCTGGCCTCCGGTGGCCTGCGCAAGGGCACCCGGTACGTGGTTCGGGTGGTGAAGGACGGTGACGGCCTCGCGCGTCAGACGGGCCTGCTCGACCTACGCGGCCGCCCGGTGCGCGGGTTGCCGGCCGCGGTGGTGTCCGGGGGAGCGTGCGACGCGGAGGCCGCGTGGCGGGGTGCGTTCCTGGCGCACGGCTCGCTCACCGAGCCGGGTCGCTCGTCGGCGCTGGAGATCACGTGCCCCGGCCCGGAGGCGGCGCTGGCCCTGGTGGGCGCGGCGCGGCGGATGGGCATCCAGGCCAAGTCCCGCGAGGTGCGGGGGGCGGACCGGGTGGTGGTCCGCGACGGCGACGCCATCGGCGCCATGCTCACCCGGCTCGGCGCGCACACGTCGGTGCTGGCGTGGGAGGAGCGCCGGATGCGCCGCGAGGTCCGCGCGACGGCGAACCGCCTGGCCAACTTCGACGACGCGAACCTGCGCCGCTCGGCACGCGCCGCGGTCGCGGCGGCCGCGCGGGTGCAGCGCGCGATGGAGATCCTGGGCCCGAACGCGCCGGAGCACCTGAGCGCGGCCGGCAAGCTGCGGCTGTCCAACCGGCAGGCGTCGCTCGAGGAGCTCGGTCAGCTGTCCGACCCACCGATGACGAAGGACGCGGTCGCCGGCCGGATCCGCAGACTGCTCGCGATGGCCGACAAACGCGCCAAGGAGCTCGGCCTGCCCGACACCGAGTCGGCCGTCACCCCGGAGATGCTCGAAGCAGAGGTCTGAGCCACTCGGGCTGGCCTCCGGCCCCCGGTATCCACGCTACCCGACAACACCGACAGTTTCGGCCGCCCCGAGTGTCCCCTGTGGACAACTCGCGTGCTGTGGACAACTCCTTGCGGCGCAACCGAAAGTGTCGGTGCCGCGCGGTAGCGTGGATCCGGGGGGCCGGAGGCCAACGGGCTGGGCGGTCCCCGTGCGGACCGGTGCGGGGGTCAACGCAGTGAAGGGGTCCTTCACTG
Source organism: uncultured Actinomycetota bacterium (assembly GCA_963840275.1). GTDB lineage: Bacteria > Actinomycetota > Actinomycetes > Mycobacteriales > Pseudonocardiaceae > Actinophytocola. The sequence continues at coordinate 2,178,622 of CAWIYK010000005.1, read as the reverse complement.
CGTCGCCCCTGCGCGTAGCCGACCCCGGGGCCCCTACCCTTGCCATAGTCAGTTGATCGGTATATAAAGACGATCATGGCATACGCTCCGTTGCGGGAGCCGACCTTCCTGATCCTCACCGCGTTGGCCGCCCGCTCCCAGCATGGCTACGGCATCCTGCGCGATGTCGAGGAGATCTCCGAAGGCCGGGTGACCCTGCAGGCAGGCACCCTGTACGCCGCGCTGGACCGGCTGAGCGCGGACGGCTGGGTGGACGTCGACCGCGAGGAGGTCGTGGACGGCCGGCTCCGGCGCTACTACCGGCTCACCGAGCCGGGCGCGGCGCGGCTGGCCGCCGAGGTGGACAAACTGCAGGCACACACCCGCGCGGCCCGGCGACGCCTGCGCGCGCGGTTCTCGGGAGGAACGGCGTGAAAGAACCGACGAGCTTGGCCGAGCGTTACCGGCGACTGCTGGCCTGGTACCCGCGTGACCACCGGGAGCGCCACGGCGAGGAGATGCTCAGCGTCCTGCTGGCCGGCGCGCGGGAGCGGACCCGGCCCAGCCGCAGGGAGACCGCGGATCTGCTCCGGGGCGCACTGCGCCTGCACCTGCGGCGCGTGGTGGGCGCCGACGGCGGCATCGACCACCGGGACGTGCTCGCGATCGTGAGCCTGCTCGGTCCGGTCGTGCTGCTGGCCGGCGCCGCCCCGGTGGTGGACTGGTTGGCGGGCTACCTGCGGTCGGGCTCGCCGTGGTCGTGGGGCCGGGCGATCATCGACATCCCGCACGCGGCGGTGTGGGGGATCTGGTTCGTGGTGGCGGTGCTGAGCCTGGCCCGGATGCGGCGCACCGCCGCGGTCGGCGCGTGGCTCGGCACGGCCGGCTTCCTGCTCGCCCCGTTGCCCGGGTACGTCGAGTTCTGGGACTCGGTGGTCGCCGACGCCGGCTGGATGCTGCTGGGCGCGGTGGTCGCCGCCGCGCTGACCTGGTCGCCGGGCCCGGCCCGCGGACGGGAGCTGGTGGACGGCACCCGGATCGTCCTGCTCGCCGGGGCGGTCGGGTGCAGCGTCATGCTGGTCATGAAGTCGTTCGAGACGTACGACGTGTTGTCCGTCCCGGTGGAGCAGGTGACGGTGCAGCGCGGGGCGACCGAGCTGGTGACCTGGGGTCTGGCGCTCGCGGCGTTGGTCGTGGGCGCGGTGGCGGCCGGCGGCGTGCGGCTGCGGGAGGGACGCCGGGCCGCGTTGGTGCTCTGCGTGCCGGTCCTGGTGAGCGTGCTCGTGCTGGTGCTGCCGATGGACTCGCACCTCATGGTGGCGGGGGCGGTCTGCTACGGCGTGCCCTTGGTCGTGCTCGTGGCATTGGGAGGGTTGCCGCGGCGCGTGTTCGGGCCGCGGGCCAACGCCTGACGCTTTTTGCACAGCGCGAAGCCCGCCTGACTGACCCCCACGCAGCCAGGCGGGCTTCGCCTATCGGGTGCCGCAAACCCCCCGGCGATGAGCCGTCCCCCGCCTCATCGCCATCTCCAGCGCCCCCTACATGGAGACAAGAGTCGGTGCCCGGCACCCAGATACGACGGTTGTCAGAAAATCCCGCGAACCACGTTCGGCCCTGCCGTGGACGCGCCCAACTGATTCGATACAGTTAGCTCGCTCCCATGGCCCGCGACCAGGCATGCGACGGGCGATAGGGTGACTGAGCGGTGCAACAATTACGAGCACGAGGAGACACGGTGACGGTTCGGGTAGGCGTCAACGGCTTCGGTCGGATCGGCCGCAACTTCTGGCGCGCGGTCCAGGCGAGCGAGCACGACATCGAGGTCGTTGCCTTCAACGACCTCGGCGATGTGGCCACCATGGCCCACCTGCTGAAGTACGACTCGGTCCTGGGTCGCCTGCCGCAGGAGGTCAAGGCGACCGACGAGGGCATCTCGGTCGACGGCAAGACCATCAAGGCCTTCGCCGAGCGCGACCCCGGCAAGCTGCCCTGGAAGGACCTCGGCGTCGACGTCGTCATCGAGTCGACCGGCTTCTTCACCAAGGGCGACGACGCGCGCAAGCACGTCGACGAGGGCGGCGCCAAGAAGGTCATCATCTCCGCGCCCGCCAAGGGCGAGGACCTCACCGTCGTCATCGGCGCGAACGAGCACCTCTACGACGGCTCGCAGACGATCATCTCCAACGCCTCCTGCACCACCAACTGCCTGGCGCCGCTGGCCAAGGTCCTTCACGATGCGTTCACCATCGAGAAGGGTCTGATGACCACGATCCACGCCTACACGCAGGACCAGAACCTGCAGGACGGCCCGCACAAGGACCTCCGCCGCGCCCGCGCCGCCGCGCTGAACGTCGTGCCGACCTCGACCGGCGCAGCCAAGGCCATCGGCCTGGTGCTGCCGGAGCTGAACGGCAAGCTCGACGGGTACTCGCTGCGCGTCCCGGTGCCGACCGGCTCGATCACCGACCTGACGGTGGACCTCGCCAGGGACGTCACCGTCGACGAGGTGAACGCCGCCTACCGCACCGCGGCCGAAGGCCCGCTCAAGGGCATCCTGCGCTACAGCGAGGACCCGATCGTCTCGTCCGACATCGTCACCGACCCGGCGTCGTGCATCTACGACGCGCCGATCACCAAGGTCATCGGCAACCAGGTCAAGGTGTACGGCTGGTACGACAACGAGTGGGGCTACTCGAACCGCCTCGCCGACCTGGCCGCGCTCGTCGCGTCCAAGCTCTGAGGGAACCACGTGAAGACTCTCGACGATCTGCTCGCCGAGGGTGTCTCGGGTCGGCGCGTGCTGCTGCGCGCCGACCTGAACGTCCCACTCGACGGCGAGAACATCACCGACGACGGCCGCATCCGCGCGTCGCTGCCGACGATCGGCAAACTGGTCGATGCCGGCGCGCGGGTCGTCGTCACCGCGCACCTCGGCCGCCCCAAGGGCGCGCCGGAACCCAAGTTCTCGCTCAAGCCGGTCGCCGCGCGGCTCGGCGAGCTGCTCGACGCACCCGTGACGCTCGCGTCCGATGTGGCCGGCGACTCCGCCAGGTCCACGGTGGACGGACTGGCCGACGGTCAGGTCGCGCTGCTGGAGAACATCCGGTTCGACGCGCGCGAGACCAGCAAGGACGACACCGAGCGCGGCGCGTTCGCCGGTGAGCTGGCGGCGCTGGTCGGGCAGGACGGTGTGTTCGTGTCCGACGGTTTCGGTGTGGTGCACCGAAAGCAGGCGTCGGTGTTCGACGTCGCGAGCATCCTGCCGGCCTACGCGGGCGGTCTCGTGCTCGCCGAGCTGGAGGTGCTGCGCAGGCTGACCGGCGCGCCGGAGCGGCCGTATGTCGTGGTGCTGGGCGGTTCCAAGGTGTCCGACAAGCTCGCGGTCATCGAGTCGCTGCTGCCCAGGGTCGACAGGCTCCTGGTCGGCGGCGGCATGTGCTTCACGTTCATGGCCGCGGAGGGGCTCGGCGTCGGCGAATCGCTGCTCGAGGCCGACATGATCGACACGTGCAAGAAGCTGCTCGCGGACGCCGGTGAGAAGATCATGCTGCCGGCCGACGTGGTGATCGCCGACAAGTTCGCGGCGGACGCCGCCACGGAGACGGTGCTTGCCGCGCAGCTGCGGGAAGGCTGGATGGGCCTGGACATCGGGCCGATCACCGCGGAGCGCTACGGCGAGGTGCTCGCCGAGGCGGGCACGGTGTTCTGGAACGGGCCCATGGGCGTGTTCGAGATGGCACCGTTCGCAGAGGGCACCCGCTCGGTCGCGCAGTCCATTGTGGACTCGAACGCGTACAGTGTGGTCGGCGGCGGGGACTCCGCGGCGGCCGTGCGCGCGCTCGGACTGCCCGACGACGGCTTCTCACACATCTCGACCGGCGGCGGCGCGTCGCTGGAGTTCCTGGAAGGCAAGGAACTTCCGGGCATAGCCGTACTGGAGCAAGCATGAGCCGCCAGGTGTTCATCGCCGGCAACTGGAAGATGAACCTCAACCACCTCGAGGCCATCGCACTGGTACAGAAGATCGCGTTCTCGTTGCCGGAGAAGTACTTCGCCAAGGTCGAGGTCGCGGTGCTGCCGCCGTTCGTCGACATCCGCAGCATCCAGACGCTCGTGGACGGCGACAGGCTGAAGCTCAAGTACGGCGCGCAGGACGTGTCCCGGTACGACTCGGGCGCCTACACCGGCGAGGTGTCGGCGCCGATGCTCGCGAAGCTCGGGTGCTCGTACGTGACCGTCGGGCACTCCGAGCGCCGCGAGTACCACGAGGAGACCGACGAGTTGGTCAACACCAAGGTGAAGGCCGCGCTGAAGCACGAGGTCTCACCGATCCTGTGCATCGGCGAGAAGCTGGACATTCGCGAGGCCGGCACCCACGTCGAGTACACCACCGACCAGCTGATCGCCGGGCTCAAGGGTTTGAAGACCGAGCAGGTGTCGAAGGTCGTCATCGCCTACGAGCCGGTGTGGGCCATCGGCACCGGCCGAGTCGCGACCCCTGCGGACGCGCAGGAGGTCTGCGGCGCCATCCGCGCCAAGCTGGCGACCAAGTACGACCAGAACATCGCCGACACCGTGCGAATCCTCTACGGCGGCTCGGTGAAGTCCGGCAACATCAGCGACCTCGTCAAGCAGGACGACATCGACGGCGCCCTGGTGGGCGGCGCAAGCCTGGACGCGGAGGAGTTCACGAAGCTCTGCGCTTTGGCTGCGGGTGGTCCTTTGCCGTGATGGCTGTTTTGCCTCTTTGCGGAGCGAACGGTCCATTGGTGTCAGTTGTTGTGGTGGGAGTGTCGGCGGGGGCGGGTAGCGTGGATTCCGGGGGGCCGGAGGCGTCTGTCTAGCTCCTGTCGTTGTGGTGCTTCTGCGAGGTCGGTGGCTTGCGCGGACGCCGCACCTCGCCGCGCGGGGGGCGACGCCGCACCTCTGCCTGCCCGCTGGTGTTTCTCGAGGGGGGACATGCGGTCGGACGATCGCCTTGTTGCTCGGTGGGTGCGGGGTGGGGCGATCGACGCCGCACCTCGCCGCTTCTACTCGACGGGGTGCGCGGTCACGGCGAGGCACGGCACCGGGCGTTGGGGTGCGTAGCCAGGATCGCTGAGTTGATTCCCCCGGGACTGGAGTTCCTGTCCGGTTGGGTCGGGGCTAGACCTGCTGGCACAAGCACACCCCAACCCCAGGATCCTGAGCCCGCGCAGTGCAACCACGCACCAGTGCCTGCCGTCCTGGCTGGCGCAGCCATCCTGGTTACCCCGTGGGGTAGCTCCCGATCTTTCGGTGCCGTGTCTTCGCGCACCCACGCACCCCGCTGGAAGCCTCCGGCGAAGGCGCGGCCTCGATCGCCCCAGCCCCGTGCCGGCCCAACCCCGTAGGCGATCGTCTGACCGTGTAACCACCCACCATCCCGGCGGTCAGAACGGCGCGGGCTCCGGATCGGCGATCGGCTCCGGCTCATGCTCGACCCGGAACCCGTGTCGGGTCACCCACGTCAACCCCCGACCGTTCGGCTGGACTTCTCCACCCGCCACCCACCCACCGTCTTCGCCCGGTGATGCGGCCGGCACGCCGGCCGCACGTTCTCCTCATCCGTGCCACCCGCAGGGAACGCCGTCAGATGGTCCAGATCGCACAGGTGCGCCGGCTTGATGCACCCGGGTCCGGTGCAGGTGGGGTAGGTGGCTTGGATGTGATCGCGTAGAGCGGCCGGTGGACTGTATTTCCGTCGTCCCACATCGACAGCGTGTCCGGTGAGCGGGTCGGTGAGCACCCGCTGCCACACCGCATCCTGCTGAGCCGCGAGTTCCAAGGCCCGCTGTGCCGGCAACCACCCATACCCCGCCAGGTACCCGGGCTTGTCGTCCACTCCCAGGACGGTCGTGGCGGGCAGGGTGAGCCGCACCTGCACCTTGGCGTTGCTGAACCCCTTACCCGCCAAGCAATCCAACGCCACATCAGCGCGATCTGATCCAGGGTCCGGTCGTCGCCGGCGGTCTTGATCTGCCGAGCGAGCGCCCGCACTCGATCATGAGCCAGCTGAGTCCGCTCGACGTCACCCATGACCGTGAACAACCCAGCGCCGTCGTCGAGGTGCTCATGCGTCACCTGCCGCGCCGCCGTCTTCGCTGCCGCACGCGCCGCAGCCGCCGCCGGATCCGCCAGATTCACCGCCCGCCGCAACCGATCACTGAGCTGCCGCGGGTTCAACCCACCAGCCTGCGCGGCGATCGCCGCCTCCACCCGCGCCACATCCTCATCGGACAGAACCTCAGTGGCCTCAGCGATCTGCCGCGCCTTGTACTCATCGATCTCCCCAGCACGCAACGCCGCGAAGGTCGCCGGCAGCCGGGACGTCAACGCCACGGCCAACCCGATCCGCTTCTGTGCGAACGACACCGTCCACTTGAACGCCGCCGCAACCTCCAACGGCACGAACTCCCCATCACTACCCGGATGCAACGCCACGAACCGCGCGAGACAGTCCAACAACTCAGCCGACTCCCGAGCCATCCGACGCGCACACCCGAGCCCCTCAACCAGCAGCTCATGACCTTTATCGAACATGCGTTCAGTCTACCCGGTCGGCCGACAAAACCCTTGCCCACCAACAAGATTCACCCGATCGAGGACAACCGCTCGGCCGCGGCGAGACACTGCGCGCGCGAGGCACCGCGGCGAGGCACCGCGGCGAGGCACCGCGGCGAGGCACCGCGGCGAGGCACCGCGGCGAGACACCGCGGCGAGACACCGCGACAAGACGCCGCGACAAGACACCGCGACAAGACGCCGCAGCCGAGCGGCAGACCGTCAGAACGGCGTGATCGTCACCGTCATCGAGGTCGGGGCCGGGTCCTCGATGTAGGGCGCGTGTTCGCAGACGTCGTCGAAGGCGAAGCCGTATGCCTTACCGTCCACGGTGTTCTCGTGCATGATGCGTGAGTAGTGGTTGGTCACCGCGCGGCGGTAGTAGCTTCCCGCGTCCGCGACCGGTTGTGCGCCCGTGTCGGTGAGCACGCCTCGGTTGAAGCCGGCGCCCAGGGTCGCGGCCACCGGGCCGGTGACACCGTCGTTCGGTGCGGACAGGGCGCCGTCGCAGAACAGTACGTCCCTTGTGGTTGGTTTCGAGAATGCCCGTACGCCGCCGGAGAACGCGAACTGCTCGCCCTGCACGGAGCCCGTGAACGTCGACGCGCCCGCGGTGACCGTCATGGTGTTGGACCGATAGTGGTTCCACACCTCGTCGATCCATCCGGCGAAGTAGTCCGCGGCGAACCGGCCCGCGTTCAGCCCGTGGCCCGGCGCGATGACCCGGAGGTCGTCCATGACCAGGCCGGAGAAGCCGGACTGTCCGGCCAGTGCGGAGAACACGGCCGCGCGACCACCGTCGCGCAGGCGTCCGGCCGACTGCTGGGACGCCCCGGTCAACGATATCGCCAGCGGCACCGACAGCATGTCGACCATGGTCGTGTTGCAGTGCATGCCGGCGCCGTCGTAGGTGAACTCGGCACAGTCGTGCAGCACCGGGTAGTTCGGGTCGGAGGTGACCCAGCCCGCGGGATAGGCGAGTGCGTTGCCCGGGTTGACGCGGAACTTGAGCTTCTCGCCGACCGCCAGGTAGATCCGGCCGGACATGCCCTGCGGCAGCGACAGGGTGGTCCCACCACCCTCGACGGGGATCGCGTAGTCGGTGTAGCCGTCCGGGCCGTTGTCGGCCTCGGACACGGGCACCAGCTGGCCATCGGCGGACACGTGGCACTGCTGCCCGGTCGCCAGGTTGGTGCCGACCAGATAGGTCCAGACCGGGCCGCGGCCGGACTCGTTGGCAAGGGTGAGGGACATGGCGGCGCGGGCCCCGGCCGCCGAACCGACGGCGTTGGCCAGGAACGGCGCGCCGACGGATGCCGCCGCGAGCCCCCCGAGGAACGAGCGACGAGAGATCATGGGCGTGTTCTCCTTCCACATGTGTCCATAGCGGACACCCGGAGGCCACGCGGATCTTCGATGATGCAGTCCCGCACAGAGTATTGACCAGTTTGTTCCCGTGCGCAACAATCTCGGGCACAGTGCTCCGAGATCGCGCGGGGGCACTGTGTAACGATCACCGGGCACCAGGTAACCTGTTGCTTCGACCGTGCTGACGCGCGGACACCGGGTCGACAGCGAGGATGAAATGGTTCTAGCCCTGCAGATTGGTCTTATCGTCACCAGCCTGCTGCTTATCCTTTTGGTCTTGCTGCACCGCGGCCGTGGTGGCGGCCTGTCGTCGCTGTTCGGCGGCGGCATGCAGTCGAGCCTGTCGGGATCGAGCGTCGCCGAGAAGAACCTCGACCGTGCGACGCTGTTCATCGGCGCGGTGTGGCTCATCTGCGTGATCGGGCTCGGCCTGCTCATCAAGGTCGCGTAGCCGCAGTCCCCAGAGTGGACAAGGCAGTACTTCTTTCCCGCTTGAATCACCTTGTGGGGGTGTGACAGTCGATGGCTGGTGGTAGTGCCATTCGGGGCACTCGAGTCGGCGCAGGTCCAATGGGCGAGTCGGAGCGGGGCGAATCGGCGCCGCGTCGGCGGGTTTCCTACTGGTGCGCCAACGGACACGAGTCGAAGCCGTCCTTCGCGTTGGAGGCCGAGTACCCGGACTCGTGGGACTGCCCGCGGTGCGGACTGCCCGGCGGCCGGGACGAGCAGGAGCCGCCCAAGGCTCCGCGTAACGAGCCCTACAAGACGCACCTCGCGTACGTGAAGGAGCGCCGCTCGGACGCCGACGGTGAGGCCATTCTCGCCGAGGCGCTCGCGAAGCTGCGCAAGCTGCGCGAAGGCTGAGATACGACAACCACGAAGGCCGCCGCACGGACCTGGACGTCTGTGCGGCGGCCTTCGTGGTTGTCAGCCAGCCAGGGGGTAAGTGGCCGACACCCGGAAGCCGCCTTCCGAGGTGGGCCCGGCCGAGAACGTGCCGCCGAGCAGGCCGGCGCGCTCCTTGAGGCCGATCAGCCCGTGCCCACCGGAGGGCAGCGTGGGATTGCGGGACATGGCGCGCCCGTTGCGCACCTCTACGACCAACGTGTCCTGTTCCGCGCGCACCCGCACCGAGGCCCGCGAGCCGGTGGCGTGCTTGCGCACGTTCGTCAGCGCCTCCTGCACCGTGCGGTACACGGCGTGCGACACCGACCTCGGCAGCCGCGACGGCTCGGCCGTCACGTCCAGCGCTACCGGAACGGCGTCGCTGCGGAAGTTGCGCACCAGGTCGCCCAGCTCGTCGAGGCCCGGCTGCGCGCCCTCCGCGGCGTCGCCGGAACGCAGGACCCCGACCAGGTTGCGCAACTCCTCGAGCGTCTGGGTGGAGAGCTCGCGGATGGTCCGCGCCGCCTCGCTCGTGGCCTCCGCGCCACCGTCGGAGGTGACCTGCAGCGCGCCGGCCTGCATGGCGATGAGGGTGACCTGATGGCTCACCACGTCATGCATCTCGCGGGCGAGCTTCGCCCGTTCCGCGGCACGCACGGTCTCGGCGAGGAGCCTCTTCTCCCGTTCCCGGCTGGAGGCGAGCTCGCGGATGTGCGCGGACAGCTCCGTCCGCGCGGAGATCAGCAGCCCGATGGCGACCGGCATGCCGGCGATGATCACGGCCCAGATGACGTTGAGCAGATGCTCCTGCCAGCTCAGCGACACGAACTCGGACAACGGCCACCGGACGTACCCGCACAGGAACACGAGGATCGCGCCGACGATCATCCGCCACGACAGCAGCCGGTGCTTCTTCGCGAGCGACCCGAGCGCGATCATCGCGGCGAGCTGCGACCAGCCCGTCATGAAGCCCGGGACGGTGACGAGCACGGCCAGGAACGGCACGTGCCGGCGCATGACCATGGCGGCGACCGCGATGGCGGACAGCCAGATCGAGTAGGTCGGGGCGTCCTCCGGGATCACCAGCCACACGTCGAGCACGGCGAGCAGCAGGGCGCCGATGTCGGACGCGAGGCCCCGTGCCCGCGGACTCGCCCGGAAGGTGGCGAGCCAACGTGGCAGTTGCCGGGTGACGAGCCGTGGTCGGGGGATGATCCGGAAATCCTCGATGCCGACCTTGGGTGGGAACGTGGACGCGACCAGGACGGAACCTCCAGTCTCGGCGCGGGTAGTTGATCGCATGGACGGCTCGTGCGTACCCGCGCGTTGTCGCGGCAGCTCCGTGCCGGCGGGCACGCTGTCGCGTGGCGCGGCCGTGTGTTGTTGTCGTGGCGACATGTTCGGCCTCCCTCCGGAGTTTTGCTCCGCACCCATTGAAGACATATCAATCGTCCGGACGGGACGAAATGTTTCACATCAATGTGCTGGAGCAAATCACCATTTGCCGGACGACCTCTGGCTTGGACCGAACGGCCCAGTCGACTGGTCGGACCAGTCCAGACGGCCTCCTACCGGGGTCTCCACATCGGAGTGAACCAATTTGGCGACAAACGGCGCGCCGCCACGCGCGTCTAGGGAGTTGGGGGCAAGGTGGTTGAACACCGCCGAGGTGGGGCATCCCAGCCGCGTTTGCCGCGTCCGGACAGGGGAAGGTGCTGAATGAGGGACCACGCAGGAGTTCGTGAGCCGGGGCAGGTCGTCGCGATCGTCGTCGCGAGCCTGTTCGCGCTGGCGGGCGTGCTCGATGTCGGACCTGGTGTGCTCGACAACCTCGTTCATCTCGGCTTCGGGCTGGTGGGACTCACGATGAGTCGCAACCCGCGCGCCGCGCGGGCGTACCTGATCAGCGGCAGCGTCGCGTACTTCCTGCTGTGGCAGTTCGGCACGGTGATCGATCCCGGGCTGGTCCCGTTCCACACCACCAGCGTCGGCGTGCACCTGGCGCTCGTCGCCAGCATGATCGGCCTCGCGGTCCTCGGCGGCCGTCCGACGGAGGACGACGAGCCGGTGAGCGTCGTGTCCGAGTACACGTGGGACGTGCCGTCAGAGGCGGGGCGCCCGCGTCCGACGCGGAACCGCCCGCCCGGCCGGGGCGACCGGCACACCGCGCCGAGGATGGCATCGACCGTCCGTTACCCGACGATCCTGGCGTGCCGCGTCTAAGGCCGGACGTCGGCTCTCGTCGGCACGCTGCCGGGCACACTGACCGGTAGCGTGACCGTCGGCCGTCGCCGGGCGGTGGCGATGATCTCGGCGGTGACGTCGTCGCAGTCGACGTAGAGCCGCGGCGGCAGGCGGTGGAGCTTCGCCATGGTCACCACGTCGGCACCGTAGAGCGTGCCCTGTGCGATGAGCTGCCACCGCTGCGCGGGGAAACGTAAGCCGTCCAACACCTGCCGGATGACGGTCACGTGCTGTCGATCCATGGTCGCTCCAGGTATCGCCACGGTGGGGAAAGTGGCCATGGAGTTCCCGAATATACGGCTGTCAACCCTTAATTGTGCGAGGTCAGTCGCTGGCCTGTGGGGGTCAGTCGTGGGTGGGGAGCTTTGCCGCGGCCGTGGTGTCCAGGAGCCACAGGGTTTCGGTCGTGCCACGGGCGCCGGCGGCGGGGATGTCGACCTCTGGGGTGCCGTTCAGTGCGCTCGCCACGGCCGCCGCCTTGGTCTCGCCGGTGGTCATCAGCCAGACCGATGTCGAGCGGCGAATGGTGGGCAGCGTGAGGCTCACCCGGGTGGGTGGGGGCTTCGGGCAGTCGCGCACGGCGACGACCGTGCTGGTCGTCTCGTGTACGGCGGGGGAGTCGGGGAAGATCGATGCCGTGTGGCCTTCCTCGCCGACGCCCAGTAGGCAGACATCGAACGTGGGCGGGAGCAGCGCGGCGTAGGCCTCGGCGGCGGCTTCGGGATCGTCGCCGAACTCGCCGTCCGACGGGGCCATCGGGTGGACGCCGGACACCGGGACGTGGTCCAGGAGCGCGGACCGTGCCTGGGTCTCGTTGCGTTCCGGGTCGCCGGCGGGCAGGAAGCGTTCGTCGCCCCAGTAGAAGTCCACCCGGGACCAGTCGACGGTGTCGCGGGCCGGGGCGGCACGGACCGCGGCCAGCACCGCCGTCCCGGTCCGCCCACCCGTCAGCACGACCGACGCCGTGCCACGCTCGGCCTGCGCGTCGGCCAGGGCCGTCACCAGCCTGGCGGCCGTGGCGGCCGCCAGAAGCTCCGCGTCCCGGTAGACGACCACCGTCACGAGGCGGCCCCGGCCTTGACCTTCTTCCGCACCGCGGCCGGCTTGCGGGCCGCCGCCGGGCCACGGCCGCGGTCGATCTTGCCGAGCGCCTTGAGCGCGGACTCGTAGATCTCGTCCGGGTCGAGCCTGCGCAGCTCCTCGGCGATGCAGTCGCGGACCTGACGCCGCTGCAGCGCGACGCGCCGCTCCGGCTGACCGGGCTGGGACAGGATGCCGACGGTGGCATCCGGCCGGTTCAGCTCGATCGTGCCCGACCGGCGCTCCAGCTCCACCGACACGATTCCCTTGCCGGCCTTGGCCTTCAGCCGCTTCACGGGCAGCCGCAGGCACGCCGCGAGCCACGCGGCCAGCAGGTCCGCCGACGGCGAGTCGCCCTCGCCGGACACCGTGGCCGCCGTGACCTTCTCGTACGGCGGCAGGTCCAGCGCGGAGGCCAGCACCGCACGCCACAGCGTCAGCCGCGTCCACGCGAGGTCGGTGTCGCCGTTGGCGTACGCCTTCGCCCGCGCCTCGAGCGCCTTCGTCGGGTTGCGCTCGGACGCGGAGTCGGTGATGCGCCGCTGCGCGAGCTGCCCGATCGGGTCCTTCTCCAGCGACGCGGGCGCCCCGAACGGCCACCACGCCACGACCGGCGCGTCCGGCAGCAGCAGCGGCACCACACAGCTGGCGCCCTCGTTCGCGAGCGGCCCGTAAAGCCGCAGCACGACGACCTCACTGGCGCCGGCGTCGCCGCCGACCCGGATCTGGGCGTCGAGCCGCGCGGCGGCCTTCTTCGCGCCCCGCGCCAGCACGATCACGCGGCACGGATGCTCGCGGCTCGCGTGGTTGGCGGCGTCGATGACCTCCTCGGTCTTCTCGCTGTCGTCGGTGACGATCACCAGCGTCAGCACACGGCCGATCGTGTTCGCCCCACCCTGCTCACGCAGGTGCACGAGCTTGCTGTTCACCTGCGACGTCGTGGTGGCGGGCAGGTCGATGATCACGGGCGCCTCCAGTGACGGCCGGTACGGGCAAGCATCTTGGACGCCGATTCCGGACCCCAGGTCCCCGCCTGGTACGGCTCGGGCCGCCCGCTCGACCGCCACGACCGGATGATCGGGTCGAGGATCTCCCAGGAGAGCTCGACCTCGTCGTTCATGGGGAACAGCGACGGCTCGCCGAGCAGCATGTCGAGGATCAGCCGCTCGTAGGCCTCCGGCGACGACTCGGTGAACGAGTGCCCGTAGCTGAAGTCCATCGAGACGTCCCGGACCTCCATGGCGTTGCCCGGCACCTTCGAGCCGAACCGCATGGTCACGCCCTCGTCGGGCTGCACCCGGAACACCAGGGCGTTCTGGCCGAGCTCCTCGGTGGACGTCGCGTCGAAGGGCAGGTGCGGCGCGCGCTTGAACACCACGGCGATCTCGGTGACCCGCCGCCCGAGCCGCTTGCCGGTGCGCAGGTAGAACGGCACCCCGGCCCAGCGGCGGGTGTCGACCGCCAGCTCGATCGCGGCGAACGTCTCGGTGATCGAGTCCTTCGCGAACCCGCCCTCCTGCAGCAGGCCGGGCACCTTCTGGCCGCCCTGCCAGCCGCCGGTGTACTGGCCGCGCGCGGTGGTCTCGGTGAACGGCCCGACCGGCTTGGTCGCGCCGAGCACCTTCGCCTTCTCCGCCCGGACCGCCTTGGGGTCGAACGAGATCGGCTCCTCCATCGCGACCAGCGCGAGCAGCTGCAGGAGGTGGTTCTGGATCACGTCGCGGGCCGCGCCGATGCCGTCGTAGTACCCCGCGCGACCGCCGAGGCCGATGTCCTCCGCCATGGTGATCTGCACGTGGTCCACGTAGTTCGAGTTCCAGATGGGCTCGAACAGCTGGTTGGCGAACCGCAGCGCGAGGATGTTCTGGACGGTCTCCTTGCCGAGGTAGTGGTCGATGCGGAACACCGACTCCTCCGGGAAGACGTCGTTCACGATCTTGTTGAGCTGCTTGGCGCTCGTCAGGTCGTGGCCGAACGGCTTCTCGATGACCACGCGGCGCCACTCGTGCGGGGTCGGCGCCGCGAGGCCGGTGCGGGCCAGCTGCTTGATGACCGTGGGGAACGCGGCGGGCGGGATCGACAGGTAGAACGCGTGGTTGCCGGCGGTGCCGCGCACCTGGTCGAGGTCGGCGACCGTGGCGACGAGGTTGTCGAACGCCACGTCGTCGTCGAACGAGCCGGACACGAACCGGCAGCCCTCCGCGAGCCGGTCCCAGACCGCCTGCCGGAACGGGGTGCGCGCGTGCTCCTTGACCGAGTCGTGCACGACCTTCTCGAAGTCCTGGTCGGCCCAGTCGCGCCGGGCGAACCCGACCAGCGAGAAACCGGGCGGCAGCAGGCCTCGGTTCGCGAGGTCGTAGATCGCCGGCATGAGCTTCTTCCTGGACAGGTCGCCGGTCACCCCGAAGATCACCAGGCCGCACGGGCCGGCGATCGTGGGGAGCCGCTTGTCCCGCTCGTCGCGCAGCGGGTTGTTCCAGGTGCGAGTCACCTGTCGACCTCCTGAAGGGCTTTCACCAGGTGTGCGAGACCGGCGGCCCGGTCGGTGAGGTGCAGCCGCAGCACCGGACGGCCGTGGTCCGCGAGCACCTGGCCGTCGCCGAGCGCCTGTGCCAGCTGCAGCGTGCCGAGCGTGTACGGCCGGTCGGGGACCTGGAGGTCCTCCTCGACCGCGCCGGTCAGCTGCAGGAACATCCCGTTCTGGTGACCGCCCTTGTGGTACTGGCCGGTGGAGTGCAGGAACCGAGGGCCCCAGCCGAAGGTGGTGTACACGCCGGCGCGGCGCGCGGTCTCCTGCCGCAACACGATCGCCGACGCGTCGGCGAGCCGGTCGAGGTAGGCCTGGATCGAGATGTACCCGAAGTCCGGGGCGGCGGCGAAGAACGCGTGCAGCGCGCCCGCGAGGGTGGTCGCCTCGTGCACCTCCGACACGTCCGCCGGTGCGTGCACCTCGACCGGGCCGTCCACGAAGGTCGGTGCGGCCGGCTCCGACTTCGGCGCGTCGAGCAGGGAGCGGGCCGCCGTCTTCGCGGCCTCCACGTCCGGCTGGTCGAACGGGTTGATGCCGAGCACCCTGCCGACCACCGCGGTGGCGTACTCCCACAGCAGGAACTGGCCGCCGAGGCCGCCTTCGGTGCCCATCAGCGCGCCGTGGGCGGTCTCCCCGATGGCGATCGGCGTCGCGTCCTGGTGCGCGTCGGAGAAGTCCGGTGACTCCGGGCTCTCGACCACCACCGGCAGCAGGCCGGTGCCGTTCTTGCCGGTGGACTCGGCGATCAGCTGCTCGGCCCAGTCGCCGAAGCCCTTGATGCCGGAGCCGGTGTCGGCGATGACCACCTTCTCCGCGCCCCGCGCGTGCGCGCCGCCGAGCGCGGCGGCCAGCAGCAGCGCCGGGTTCTCCGCGCTGTCCACGGAGAGGAAGGCGGCGGCCGCGGCCGCGTCGTCGAGCAGCCGGCCGATGTCGGCGCCGGCGAGGCCGGAGGGCACCAGCCCGAACGCGGTGAGCGCCGAGTAGCGGCCGCCGACGTGCGGGTCGGCGGCGAACACGCGCCGGTAGCCGGCCGCCTTCGAGGCCTCCTCGAGCGGTGAGCCCGGGTCGGTCACGACCACGATCCGCGACGCCGCGTCGATGCCCTCCTCGGCGAACGCCTTCTCGAAGATCCGCCGGTGGCTGTCGGTCTCCACCGTGGACCCGGACTTCGACGACACGACGAGGACCGTGCGGGACAGGTCGCCGGCGAGTGCGTCGGCGACCTGTCCCGGGTCGGTGGTGTCCAGTACGACCAGCGGCACGCCGGCGGTGCGGGTGATCACCTCCGGGGCGAGCGAGGAGCCACCCATGCCGGCGAGCACCACCCGGTCGACGCCGTCCGCGGCCAGCTCGAGCCGCAGCGCCTCGATCTCGCCGACGAGCGGGCGGGACGTCTCGTGCAGCGTGGTCCAGGACAGCCGGATCGCCGCCTCCGACTCGGCGTCCGGGCCCCACAGCGTGGGGTCCTGGGCGGCCAGCCGGGAGGCGACCTGCTCGCCGGCGAGCCGCTCGGCGAGCGGCCCGGCGTCCTCGATGAGCCGCTTGCGACTCTCGAGCTTGTTCTTGATCAGGTTCTCGAAGTGCTCGACGATCCGCTCTGCCTCTGGCGACAGCGAGTCCGACTGGTCGTTCGGGTCGGTCATGTGGTTGTTCAGCTCCCCGCCGCGGCGAGCTGGGCCTTGACCGAGTCGAGCAGCTCTTCCCAGGACTTCTCGAACTTCTCCACGCCTTCGTTCTCCAAGGTGATGAACACGTCGTCGATGTCGATGCCGACGCCGGCCAGGTCGTCGAAGACCTGCTGTGCCGCCGCCGCGGTGCCGGTCACCGTATCGCCGCGGAGATCGCCGTGCTCGGCAACCGCGTTCAGCGTGTCTTCCGGCATGGTGTTGACGGAGTCGGCGACGACCAGCTCGTCGACGTACAGCGTGGGGGAGTACTCCTTGTTCTTCACGCCGGTCGACGCCCACAGTGGACGCTGCGCGTGCGCACCGGCGTCCTTCAGCTGCTCCCAGCGCTCGCCGGAGAAGGTCTCCTGGAAGGCCGCGTAGGCCAGGCGCGCGTTGGCCACGGCCGCCTTGCCGCGCAGGGCCTTCGCCGCGTCGGTGCCGATCGCGTCCAGCCGCTTGTCGACCTCGGAGTCCACCCGGGACACGAAGAACGACGCGACCGAGTGGATGCCCGCGAGGTCGTGCCCGTTCGCCTTGGCCTGCTCCAGGCCGTCGAGGTAGGCGCCCATCACTGCCCGGTACCGCTCGACCGAGAAGATCAGCGTCACGTTCACGCTGACGCCCTCGGCGAGGGTGCCGGCGATCGCCGGGATGCCCGCCTCGGTGGCGGGGATCTTCACCAGCAGGTTCGGCCGGTCGACGGTCTTCCACAGGTCGAGCGCTTCGGCGACCGTCTTGTCGGTCTCGTGCGCCATGCGCGGGTCGACCTCGATCGACACGCGACCGTCGACGCCGCCGGTGCGCTGGTAGAGGTCCCGGAACAGGTCGCAGGCGTTCCGGATGTCGGTGGTGGTGATCTCCTTGGCGGCCGCGTCGAGCGAGGCGTCGCGCGCGGCGAGCTCGCGGACCTGCTCGTCGTAGTCCGACGCGTCGGACAGCGCCTTCGCGAAGATCGTCGGGTTGCTGGTGACGCCGACGACGTGCTTGTCACGCACCAGGTCCGCGAGGTTGCCCGAGTTCAGGCGCTTGCGGGACACGTCGTCGAGCCAGATGGACACGCCCAGGTCGGATAGCTGGGCCAGCTTGTCGGTCATGCGAGCCTCTCAGTCTTGCCAAGGGAGCGGCGGGCCGCGGACACGACCGCGTCCGTGGTGAAGCCGAACTCCTTGAACAGGGTCTGGTAGTCGGCGGAGGCGCCGTAGTGCTCGATGGAGACGATCTCGCCCGCGTCACCGGTGTAGCGGTGCCACGGCTGGGCGATGCCCGCCTCCACGGCGACCCGTGCCTTCACCGCGGGTGGGAGCACGCTGTCGCGGTAGGACTGGTCCTGGGCCTCGAACAGCTCCTGCGAGGGCATGGACACCACTCTCGTGGCAACGCCATCGCCTTCAAGAACCTTCCTGGCCTCGACCGCGATCTGCAGCTCGGAACCGGTGGCGACGAGCACCACCTGGGGCACGCCGGCCGAGCTGTCCTCGAGCACGTAGCCGCCCTTGGCCACGCCCTCAACCGCCTTCTCCTTGGTGCCCTCGAGCACCGGCAGGTTCTGGCGGGTCAGCGCGAGCCCGACCGGGGCGTCGTGCTGGGAGAGGATCGCGCGCCACGCGGCCGCCGTCTCGTTCGCGTCACCCGGGCGCATGACCACGAGGCCCGGGATGGCGCGCAGCGCGGCGAGGTGCTCGACGGGCTGGTGGGTCGGGCCGTCCTCGCCGAGCCCGATCGAGTCGTGCGTCCACACGTAGGTCACCGGCAGCTTCTGCAGCGCGGCGAGCCGGACCGGCGGGCGCATGTAGTCGGAGAACACGAGGAACGTCGCGCCGTAGGGCCGGGTCGGGCCGTGCAGCACGATGCCGTTGAGGATCGAGCCCATCGCGTGCTCGCGGACGCCGAAGTGCATGGTGCGCCCGTACGGGGTGGCCGCCCACTCCTTGGTGGCAGCGGACTCCGGGCCGAACGAGTCGGCGCCCTTCATCGTCGTGTTGTTGCTCTCCGCGAGGTCCGCGGAGCCGCCCCACAGCTCGGGCAGCACGTCGGCGAGGGAGCTGAGCACCTCGCCGGAGGCCTTGCGGGTCGCGATGCCCTTGGGGTCCGGGTCCCACGAGGGCAGCGCGTCGGTCCAGCCGTCGGGCAGCCGGTAGGCCTTGGCGCGGTCGAGCAGCGCCTTGCGCTCCGGGTTGTCCTTGGCCCACGAGTCGAACGACTCGTCCCACGCGGCGCGGGTCTGCTTGCCCCGGTCGGCGACCGACCTGGTGTGCGCCAGCACCTGCGGCTCGACGGCGAACGACTTGTCCGGGTCGAAGTCGAGGATCTTCTTGACCTCGGCCACCTCGTCGTCGCCGAGCGCGGCGCCGTGCGCCTTGCCGGTGTTCATCTTGTTCGGCGCGGGAAAGCCGATGACCGTGCGCAGCAGGATGAACGACGGCTTCGAGCTCTCGGCGCGGGCCGCCTCGAGCGCGTTCATGATCGCGACGACGTCCTCGCCGCCCTCGACCACCTGGACGTGCCAGCCGTAGGCCTCGTAGCGCTTCGCCGTGTCCTCGGACAAGGCGATGTTCGTGTCGTCCTCGATGGAGATCTTGTTGTCGTCGTAGATCACCGTGAGGTTGCCGAGCTCCTGGCGGCCCGCGAGGGAGGAGGCCTCGGAGGTGACGCCCTCCTCGATGTCGCCGTCGGAGGCGATCACGTAGATCTGGTGGTCGAACGGGCTCGCGCCGGGCTTGGCGTCCGGGTCGAACAGGCCGCGCTCGCGGCGGGCGGCCATGGCCATGCCGACCGCGGAGGCGAAGCCCTGGCCGAGCGGGCCGGTGGTGATCTCCACACCGGCGGTGTGACCGTGCTCTGGGTGGCCGGGGGTCTTCGAGCCCCAGGTGCGCAGCGCCGCGATGTCCTCGATCTCCAGGCCGTAGCCGGAGAGGAACAGCTGCAGGTACAGCGTCAGGCTGGAGTGCCCGGCGGACAGGACGAACCGGTCGCGGCCGATCCAGTCCGGGTCGCTCGGGTCGTGGCGCATGACCCGCTGGAACAGGGCGTAGGCCACCGGCGCGAGGCTCATCGCCGTGCCGGGGTGACCGTTGCCGACCTTCTGCACCGCTTCCGCGGCAAGCACGCGGACGGTGTCCACAGCGCGTTTGTCGAGGTCGGTCCAGTCGTCAGGCAGGTTCTGTGTGGTCAAACGGGCCAGTTCGTCGGCGCTCATGGACACGGACTCAAGCTCCCACCTAATCGTGTTGCTGATCATGCGAAGGGCAGTCTGCGACGCTGCGAGCCACCCCCGCCACTCGGCACGACCGTGCTGGTCATCCTCGTGGTGCCTCGTCAATTCCCTATCGGTTGCCCAGCCTAACGAAACCACCCGACGGCGGCCGGGCACGGTCACGCGGCTACGATCTGTGCAGATACCCGATCTACCGCCACTTACACCAGTAGGAGCCGCCGGTGAGCGCAGCGCTGGGGGCCTCGGTAGACGCCCCGCGCCGCACCCGCAGGGATGTCGCGCGCGCGTACGTCGCGCTGACCAAGCCGAGGATCATCGAGCTCCTGCTGGTCACGACCGTGCCGGCGATGATGCTGGCCGAGCGCGGCATCCCGTCGCCGTGGCTGGTGTTCGCCACGCTGTTCGGCGGCACGATGGCCGCCGGCTCGGCGAACGCGCTGAACTGCGTGGCCGACGCGGACATCGACGCGGTGATGAAGCGCACCTCGTCGCGGCCGCTGCCCAAGCACGCGGTGCCCACGCGCAACGCGCTGGTGTTCGGGATCGTGCTCGGGGTCCTGTCCTTCGCGTGGCTCTGGCCAACGACCAACCTCCTGGCGGCGCTGCTCGCCGTCGCCGCCATCCTCTTCTACGTATTCGTGTACACGATGGTTCTCAAGCGGCGGACCGCGCAGAACATCGTGTGGGGCGGGGCGGCCGGCTGCATGCCGGTGGTGATCGGCTGGTCGGCCGTGACCGGCGACATCGGGTGGCCCGCGCTGGTGATGTTCGGCGTCATCTTCTTCTGGACGCCGCCGCACTTCTGGGCGCTGGCGATGAAGTTCCGCGACGACTACGCCCGCGCCGGCGTGCCCATGCTGCCGGTGGTCGCCACCGCGGAGCGGGTGGCGCGGCAGATCGTCACGTACTCGTGGGTCATGGTCGTGTGGACGCTGCTGCTGGTGCCGGCCACCGGGTGGGTGTACACCGCGTTCGCGGCGCTCACCGGCATCTGGTTCCTGATCGTCGCGCACCGGCTGTACGCCGTCATCCGACGTGGCGAGCCGGGGCAGCCGATGAGGCTCTTCCACATGTCGAACACGTACCTGACGCTGGTGTTCGTCGCGCTCGCCGTCGACTCCGCCCTCGGACTGCCGGTCATCGGCCTGCCCTTCTGACCTGGCCGTAGACCGAGAGACATGGCCGGCACGCAGGAACGTGATGAGCTTCGTCGAATCGTTGACGAGCTTCCGGAGGATGCCGTCCGCAGTGTGCTCCAGGTCGCGCGGGCAGTGGCATCGGACGACGAGACGCAGCAGCGCCAGCGGCCGGCCTGGATCGGCGCCGGGCATCGTGGTCACGACCTCGCCTCCCGCGCAAAGGACGTGTTGCGAGACGAGATGGGGCAACGGCGCGCGTGATCCTGGTCGACGCCGGGGTGCTTGTTGCCCTGTACAACGCCGACGACGACTTACACGACCGATGTGTGGCGTTGTGGGACGACTCGCGGACCCATTTCTGGTCTCCCCGCTGGTGGTGACCGAGGTCTGCTATTTCCTCGCACGGGACCACGGCCCCGAGATCGAAGCCTCGTTCTTGGAGTCCTTCGCGGCTGGGCATCTGATCCTTGCCAAGCTGACCGAGCGGGACATGAACCGTATGGCGGAGCTCGTGCGCAAGTATGCTGACTTGACCAAGTCTGGTCCCGGCGGAGCTGATGCGTCAGTGATCGCATTGGCCGAACGTCTGCGGATCACAGAGGTTGCCACGATCGACCGCCGGCAATTCGAGGTGGTCCGTCCGGCGCATTGCGCTGGGTTCACGCTACTTCCCT
Organism: uncultured Actinomycetota bacterium; assembly: GCA_963840275.1. Taxonomy (GTDB): domain Bacteria; phylum Actinomycetota; class Actinomycetes; order Mycobacteriales; family Pseudonocardiaceae; genus Actinophytocola. The sequence goes on along the minus strand of CAWIYK010000005.1, from coordinate 2,157,260 downwards.
GACTCCTGTCTCCCTTCGGTCGTTGTACTGGTTGACGTGCCTGCTCGTGTACATTACCTTTCGGTTATTGAACCAGGAGGTGATGGAATGCCCACGCTCGCGCCGGAACGGCTCGATGCCACCTTCGCCGCGCTTGCCGACCCCACCCGGCGGGCGATACTGGCACGGCTCGCCAGGGGAGAGGCGTCGGTCAAGGAGCTCGCGGAGCCGTTCGACATGACGCAGCCCGCGATCTCCAAGCACCTCAAGGTGTTGGAGCGCGCCGGGCTCGTCTCCCGCGGCCGGGACGCCCAGCGCCGCCCGGTGCGGCTGGAAGCGGCGCCCATGCGGGCGGCGACCCAGTGGCTCGTCACGTACCGCGAGTTCTGGGCGCAGAGCTACGAACGCCTCGACGCGCTGTTGGCGGACCCGTCATGACGATCGCCGTCGCCACGCCGACCGACCGGGACATCGTCATCACCCGCGAGTTCGCCGCGCCCCGCGCCCGGGTGTTCGCCGCGCACACCGAGCCCGACCTGCTCAAACGCTGGTTCGGCCCGCACGGCTGGCGGCTCACCGTCTGCGAGATCGACCTGCGGATCGGCGGCGCGTGGCGCTACGTCATGCACGGGCCGGACGACCAGGAGATGGTCCTGCGCGGCGCCTACCTCCAGCTCGACCCGCCGGCGCGCCTCGTCACCACCGAGAACAACGGGGACTGCGACGCCCGCGCCGAGCACGAGTCGATCGGCACCCTCGAGCTGGCCGAGCACGCCGGCCGCACCACACTCACCAACACCGTCCGCTTCCCGACCCGCGAGATCCGCGACGCGGTGCTCGCGTCCGGCATGGACCGCGGCGTCGCGCAGGGCTACGAGCGGCTGGCCGACACGATTGGGAGACCCTGATGGACTGGAAGATCGAACTGATCCCCGTGCCGGTGACAGACGTGGACCGGGCCAAGCGGTTCTACTCGGAGCAGCTCGGGTTCGCCGTCGACGTGGACCACGCGGACGGGGACGCCTTCCGGATCGTGCAGCTGACGCCGCCGGGGTCCGGTTGCTCCATTGCGGTGGGGATCGGGGTGTGCGAGATGACACCCGGTGACCTTCTCGGCGTCCAGCTGGTCGTCGACGACATCCAGGCCGCCCACGCCGAGTTGGCCGGGCGGGGTGTGGCGGTGTCCAACGTCTTCCACTTCGATGCCGGCGAACGGGTGGACGGACCGGGTGACCGCTGGAACTCGTTCGTCACGTTCAGTGACCCGGACGGCAACGGGTGGGTCGTGCAGGAACGTCCCTAGGACGCCGCCACGATGTGGGCGTTGACGGCGTCGAGGAGCTCCTCGACGTCGGCGTCGTCGAGTGACTCCTTGATGCACTGCCACAGCTGGAGGTTGGCCGTGGCCCACCGCGTGTACATCGCGGCGGCCTCGGGGTTGTAGAAGTAGTAGCCGTGGTCCTGCTTGTCCTGCTGCTCGCCGCAGATCTTCTCCGCCAGCTCACGCAGCCCGATGCCGTTCTCCTCGAGGTAGCGGTGCGCGAGCACCACCGGCGTGACCGGCAGCGACTTGAACAGCGTGTCCGCGTCGGACAGCGCCTGCGCCTCCAGTGAGATGTCGCGACCGCGGGTGGCCATCTCCGCCTCGATGACGATGCGGTCGATCCACCCCGCGACGTGCGGCGCCACGCCGGCCCGCGACAGGATGGCGTGCCGTAGCCGCCGTCCCGCCGCGGCCGACGAGTTGCGTCGCACCAGGTAGTTGACGTCGTGCACCAGCGCGGCCGTCTCGACCACACTGACCTCGGCCCCGTTCAGCACGGCGAACCGCGCCGCCTTGGACCGCACGAAGCTGACGTGGTGCCAGCCGTGGAACTGCAGTCGCGCCGCATACCGCGTGCAGATGCGGTGCACGTCCGCGTCGACGGCATCGACCACCGACGGGTGTATGACCGGCACGATCTTGTGGACCGCAGGCGCGCTCTCGGAAATAGACATCGACCCCTCCGAACCGTGCCCGGGAAGGCAGGCTGGTGTGGGTGATGTTAAACGGCGCGAGCGGAATTGTCTGCCGCCGGTTCTCCTCTCAGAGTCGTTTCGCGAGCTGGGCCAGCCGCGACTCGACCGGAACATGTCGGTGACTCTCCTGGGTGAGGGGGTCGTAGGACAGGCTCCAGGGGGTCACCTCCCGGGATTTCACGAGAAACGTCATGGTGCCGTTCGTCGCGCGGGGAATCCGGTGGAAGTCGGTCGCGAGCAGGCTGCCGGAGGCGCCGACCGGACACGGGGTGCTCTGCAGCAACTCCGCCGACGAGATCTCCTCGGAGTTCGCCGACAGTGTCGCCGTGTAGCGCTCGTGCAGGTAGCCGCCCCGCAGGATGGTGGTGCAGAAGTGGTACCGGTGGTTGTGCACCGAGTCGGCGTAGCCGGCCCGCCAGTCCCGCTGCTGCTTGTACTCGTGCAGCCAGAAACTGAACGGCTCGTCGGCGCGGTCCCGCAGGCACCACGCGAAGTGCGTTGTCGTCTCCCTTGATCGGCGGATCATCAGATCCGCCTGTTCGTTCGGCAGTTCGAGCAGGTGGGTGCGCAGGTCGTTGCGCAGGCACGGTCGTTCCGCCCACTTCTCGAACCACCGGTCGACCTGGTCCCAGCGGGACGGCAGTTCGAACGCGGCGGTCCGTAGCTGTTCGGCCAGCTCCGTTAGCACGGAGCCTGTGATGGCCACCAGATATCAGCTCCCCAACTCAGCGGTGACGGAGAACTCCCTGAGGAAGTTGTAGAACTCTGCGTTCAGGTCAAGGAACTGCTCCTCGGTCAGTGACGAACCGGTGATCTTCTCGAACTGCGCGATGAAGTCCTGCCGCGAGGTGTCGGGGGTGATCACCAGATGATGGGCGTGCCGGGACGCGCTGATTCGGCCGAACTCCGCGCGTTCCATGTTGTAGATGAACGACCCCTCGGAGAAGCGCAGCGTGCGCGGGTACTCCGTGGTCGCGTGGGCGTCGCTGTAGAGCGTCACCCACACGCTGTCGTCGTAGATCTCCAGGCGGTCGAGCGGCGGGTCGGAGATCACGGTGACCTCCATCCGCGTGCACCTGCTTCGCGCCAGGTACAGCCCGACCAGCCCGATCCGGATCTCCTCGAGCAGCCGCGTCTGGATCGTCTCGTAGTCGACGTCGGCCGCGGAGTGGCGGATCAGGTAGCGGGCACGCCCGCTTATGCCGGACAGGGCGGCGGGATCGGCGACCACCGCACGGAACTCCCATTCGGCCCGGGACAGCAGCAGCCGAGCGGCCGCGTGCCGACCGGAGAAACCTCGGAACAGGTACTGCCTCGTGCTCTGCAGGTCCTGCATCATCAGCCGGTTGAACGCGGGATCGGGCTCCGCGGTCGGTTCGAAGACGTGGGTGGGGAAGAACTCACGGTTCATCGACCGGTACTCGGCCGCCAGGTCACGCAGCGCCTGCTGGCTCTCCTCGATGAGAGGCGTGAGCATGGCCTTCTGGGTGGCGGTCGCGGTGATGAGGGTCTGGCCGAAGCCGACGATGGCGGAGACCAGGGTGCCGGTGGCGACGGACGTGACCAGGTTCTTGCCGATGCCGGGGTCGAGACTGCTCGACAACACCATGGCTAGGCCCGATGTCACCAACAAGATCAGGAGTAGGAGGCCGGTTCTAGTCCAGAAGATCTCTTGAATCGGGTTCTTGCGGAGGCCTTCGGCTTCCGCTGGCAAAGGCTTTCACCTCCCTGATTGGCGGACACTCGATCGGACGAATGCGCTCTGTATTTGATCGAGTGCGGGGAGTTACTCTACCGCTGTGGGGCTGTGGGTGAAATAGGAAGAACGGGTGACCGCGTTGGTTACAGTTAGCCGCCACCGGCCCAGCAAAACCGCCATCTAGGCTTATCTCATCATGCGCATCGTGAGCAGGTTCCTCGCTGTCGTGGTGCTGGCGGCGTCGGTTACTGGCTGTGTCAGCCGGGTCGGCTCGGCGCCACGGCAGCCGAGCACGGCCGAGCGGCCGCCGACGAGCGGCCCGGTCGCGACCGAGTGCGGCGCCGAGGAAATCGGCGTCGCCGGCGAGCTGACCGAGCGGCCGGAGATCACGCTCCCCACCGACTGCGCGGCGCCGACCACGCTGCTGGTGCTCGACCTCGACGTCGGTCGCGGCCCGGAGGCGGTGGACGGCTCCGACCTCGAGGTCGGCTACGTGCTGGTCGCCTGGTCCGACGGCTCGGTGCTGGACAGCTCCTGGTCGGGCGACGACAGCCAGCCGCTGCTGGTGGAGGACCTCGGGCGCGCCAAGGTGATCAACGGCTGGAACCTCGGGCTGCCCGGCATCCGCGAGGGCGGCCGGCGGCTGATCGTGGTGCCGCCGGACCTCGGGTACGGCGAGGCCGGAAACGCCCAGGTGGCGCCGATGGACACGCTCGTGTTCGTCGTCGACGCGGTCGAGGTCACCGGCCGCTGAACTCACTCGTTCGGACGATCTGAATTGAATTCCGGACGCGCTGCGTGATCTCCCGAAATACGTGGGAATGATCCCAAATCATTGGGACCGACGCCGGTGCCGGGCGGGACCGGTGGGTGCGCACGATGGTTGGTGCTGGGGTCTGCGGGGCCAAGCAATATCCATGGGGAGATTTTCCATGTCCATAGTTGGAGACACGGCCGAGGTCGAGCGCGTGATCAGTGCGAACGTCACGCTCGCCGAGGCGAAGATCGACGACCCGGTGGCGCTGATCAACGCGTTCAGCGTGCCGGTCGAGGAGGACGAGCTGTTCCTGGAGCGCTGGAAGGACAACGCGCGGGCGATGTCGGACCAGCCGGGGTTCGTCCGGGCCCGGATGTTCCGGTCCCTGGTCGACGACGCCGAGATCCGTTTCGTGAATGTCGCGGAATGGGCGACGGGGGCGGCCCTGGATGCCGCACGGGAGAATCCGGAATGGCGTGCCACCATTTACCGAATTCTCGACGACCCGAACCTGCACGTCACCGCGCGGCCGGTCGTGTACCGCGCGGAAATCGAGGTCGGTCCCGGGGACAAGCTGTGAACCGGGTCGCGCTGGTCAGTGGCGCGAGCCGGGGCATCGGCGCGGCGACCGCGAAGGAGCTGGCGCGCCGCGGTTTCCACGCGGTCGTCAACTACCACCGCAACGCCGAGGCGGCGAAGGACGTCGTCGAGGCGATCGAGTCGGCGGGCGGCAGCGCACGGGCGATCCAGGCCGACGTCACCGACGCCGACCAGGTGGCCGCGTTGTTCGCCGAGGTGCGTGCCGACCACGGCCGGCTGGACGTGCTGGTGTGCAACGCGAACACCGTGCATCCGCCGTTCGAGCAGTTCGACACGCTCACCTGGGAGAAGTTCTCCGGCAAGGTGAACGGCGAGCTGGCCGGCGTGTTCCACCTGACCAAGCAGGCGCTCGTCGACATGAGCGCCCAACGGTCCGGTCGGATCGTGTACGTGTCGAGCATCGACGCGGACATGATCGGCGGTTCTCCCGCGCAGGCGGTGGCCAAGGCGGCGCTGAACAACCTCAGCCGTCAGGTCGCCGGGTTCGCGGGGTTGTACGGGATAACCGTCAACACGGTGGCACCGGGCGCGGTCAGCACGGACGCGAGCGCGGGCGTGCTGACCGGCGACCTGCGGCAGTTCGTCGCCGACCGGTCGGTGCTGCGGCGGGTGCTCGAGGCCGATGACCTCGGGCGGCTCATCGCGTCGGTGGCCGACGACGCGTTCGGGGCCGCGACCGGGCAGCTGATCCGTGCGGACGGTGGCCTGGACGTGCTCAGCCAGCTGGTGTCGACGGTAGGCCAACGAATGGGCTAACCCGCCTCCCCGGATTTCATGTGTGGGTTGCGTCCCGGCGCTGGCGCGGATATCGAGGTGGCTGGTGGCTGAGTGCCGTCACGTTCCCCTGAGGTACCTGTTGGTCAGGCGCAGACCTTCGCGCAGAGATCCAAGGGACAAGCCCTGACCGGTGACGGGGCGCTCCCGGTTCGTCCGGGGGCGCCTCACGGCGTCAGCAGCAGCTTGCCGGTGGTGCGGCGGCCTTCGAGGTCCTCGTGTGCCTTGCGCGCGTCGGACAGCGGGTAGCGGCCGCCGATCCGCACGGAGATCCGGCCGCCGGAGATCGCGGAGAACAGCTCGTCGCAGCGCCACTGGAACTCCTCCGGCGTCGCGATGTGGTGCGCGAGTGTCGGCCGGGTGAGGAACAGCGAGCCGCCGGCGTTGAGGCGCTGGGGATCCACCGGGTCGACCGGTCCGCTGGACCCGCCGAACAGCGCGAGCACGCCGCGGCGCGCGAGGCTCGCCATGCTCTTGTCGAACGTGTCGCGGCCGACGCCGTCGTACACGGCCGCGACGCCCACTCCGCCGGTCAGCTGGTGCACCGCGTCGGCGAAGTCGGTCTCGGTGTAGCGGATGACCTCGTCCGCACCGGCCTCGCGGGCCAGTGCCTCCTTCTCCGGCGTCGACACGGTGCCGATGACCTTGCCGCCGCGGGACTTCGCGAGCTGGACGAGCAGCAGCCCGACACCGCCCGCCGCGGCGTGTACCAGGACGGTGTCGCCCGGCTTGACCGCGTAGGTGGACGTCACCAGGTAGTGCGCGGTGAGGCCCTGGAGCATCGCGGCGGCCGCGGTGTCGTCCGCGACGCCCTCCGGCACCCGGAACGCCTTGCCGGCCGGCACCACCACCCGCTCGGCGTAGGAGCCGGGTGCCTCCGCCCACGCGACGTGGTCGCCCTCGGCGAAGCCGGTGACGTTCGACCCGACGGCGACGACCACACCGGCGCCCTCGGCGCCGAGGGTGAACGGCAGGTCCCTCGGATACAGGCCGGTGCGCTGGTAGGTGTCCATGTAGTTGACGCCGGCCGCCCCCACCGCCACCACGAGGTCGTCCGCGCCCGGGGTCGGGGCGGCGATCTCGTGGAGCTCGAGCACCTCGGGCCCGCCGGTCGCACGGACCTGGATGGCGGCGATGGTGTCAGTGGTGTCGGTGGGGTCGGCCACTATGTCCTCCGCGGTCGGGGTGCGCACGTACTGGCCGGACCCTAACCCGCGCTCACGACGCGAGCTTGGCGGCGAGGCGGTCCGGCCGCGGCCAGCGTACGTTCCACGCCCAGCCGAACTTCTCGAAGATCCAGATCACGCGTGCGGAGATGTCGATCTGGCCGCGCATGACGCCGTGGCGGGCACCGGTGGGGTCGGCGTGGTGCGAGTTGTGCCACGACTCGCCCATGGACACGATCGCGAGCGGCCAGAAGTTCGAGGCCTTGTCGCGGCTGACGAACGGCCGCGAGCCGATCATGTGGCAGATCGAGTTGACCGACCAGGTGATGTGGTGCAGGAACGCGACGCGCACGAAACCGGCCCAGAACAGCGCGGTGACCGCCCCCCACCACGACATGGTGATCAGGCCGCCGAGCACGGCGGGCAGTGCGAGGGTGACGACGGTCATCGGGACGAACAGCTTGTCGACCAGCTGGATGTCCTTGTCGGCGAGCAGGTCGGGGGCGAACCGCTCCGCGTTGGTCTTGTCCCGCTCGAACAGCCAGCCCATGTGGGCGTGCCAGAAGCCGCGCGCGATCGCGACGGGGGACGTGCCGAACAGCCAAGGGGAGTGCGGGTCGCCGTCGCGGTCGGAGAAGGCGTGGTGGCGGCGGTGGTCCGCGACCCATGCGACGACGGAGCCCTGGGAGGCCAGGCTGCCGGCCAGCGCGAGCGCGATGCGCAGCGCGCGCTTGGCCTTGAACGCGCCGTGGGTGAAGTAGCGGTGGTACCCGACGGTGACGCCGAGCGAGCTGACCAGGTAGAAGCCGGCCGCGATGCCGACGTCGGACCAGCCGAGTCCCCAGCCCCACGCGAACGGCACCGCCGCGACGAGCGCGAGGAGCGGGAGGATCAGGAAGAGCTTCACGGTGAAGTGCTCGGCGCCGGAGCGGCGACCGGAGAGGATGGGCTTGGGGACCTTGGGTTCGCGCGTCGGCGTCAGTGTCGCGGAGATGTGAATAGACCTCATAACTCGGCCGGGACGCGGCCTTGATGCGTCTACCTACGGTTACGTATCCGTAGGTTCCACCCCCACGTTAGGCAATGCCCGCCCCGGGCGCCAGCACGGCGCCGCTGACCTCGGGGTCCTTCGTGCTCGTGCGGTGGACGCCACACCACAGCGAGCCGGTGGCGATGATGACCGTCATCGCGCCGAGCACGTGGAGCGACACCAGCAGCTCCGGCACGCCGGTCCAGAACTGGACGAGGCCGATGGTGCCCTGCGCGAGGACGACCGCCACGAGGATCTGGTAGCGGCGCCACGGCGGCGGGAACGCCCGTTGGGTTCGCAGCCAGAATCCGAGCAGGACCAGGGAACCGAGGAAGGTGTAGAGGAACGCGGCGTGCACGTGCGCCATGGTCTCGACGGGGATGTCGAGGCGCGGCGTGTCCGGGTCCCCGCCGTGCGGGCCGGCGCCGGTGACCATGGTGCCGGTGACGAGGAGGCCGACCAGCAGCCCGGTCTGGACGGTCAGCCAGACCGACAGCTGCCGGGGCGCAGGGGCGTTCTCGGTCGCGTCGGTCTCGTCATCGGTCGGCACCGAGTGCACGAGCAGTGTGGCGAGCCACACCATGACCGTCGAGGCGAGCAGGTGCACCGCGACGCTCCACCAGACGAGGTCGAGGCGCACGGTGAGGCCGCCGATGACCGCCTGGATCGCCACGCCGACCGGCATCGCGATCGCCAGCCGCAGGTACCGCCGGTGGACCCGGGGCCGGTGCAGCCACGCCAGCACGAAGCACACGCCGGCGATGATGCCGACGACGCCGGTGAACAGCCGGTTGCCGTACTCGATCCACTGGTTGAGGGTGTCGTACTCGGGGTGCTCGACGGGCACCATGCTGCCCGGGAAGCACTGCGGCCACGTCGGGCAGCCGAGCCCGGAGCCGGTGACCCGCACGATCGCCCCGGTCATCGCGATGAGCGCCTGGGTGGCGAGCACGGCGATCGCGAACCCGAGCTGCATGCGACGACTCGGGTTGGGCAGACGGTCGATACGGGCCTTCAACGATGCGCGCGACACCGGGCGATCGTAAGGACCACTCGCTGAGATCCCGCGTGCGGGCATGCCTTTGCCGGCCGGGATGTGGCTGCGCTGGAGCCGCGCGCTGGGGTTGGTCGACGTGTCCGCTGCTGCTGTGTCCGCTGCTGCTGTCGAGCTGTATGCCGCGAAGCGCCGCGGCTAGCTGAGTTTGGTGGTGCGGGTGGCGAGGAGTGTCGCGGCTGTGCCCCAGCCGATCAGGACCGCGAACACCGACCAGCCGGGGAAGGCGCCGTCGACGAGGGCGGTCTGCATGCCTTCGGCCAGTGCGCCGGACGGCAGCAGCATGACGACGTCGCCGAGGATGCCGGGCATCGAGGCGGCCGGTACCACGATGCCGCCGGCGAGTAGGAGCACGAACCACACGATGTTGGCCAGCGCCAACACGATCTCGGCCTTCAGCGCGCCACCGAGCAGCACCCCGAGCGCGCCGAACGACAACGTGCCGATGATCACCAGCAGCAGTGCCCAGACGATCCCGGCCAGGTGCGGCGACCAGCCGAGCACCGCGGCGAGCACCCCGAGGACGACCAGCTGTACGGCGATCACCACGAGTCCGGCGACCGTGCGTCCGGTGACGAGCAGCCAGCGGGGGAGCGACGTCGCGGCGAGTCGTTTCAGTACGCCGTAGCGGCGGTCGAAGCCGAGGGCGATCGCCTGTCCGGTGAACGCGGACGACATCACCGCGAGCGCGAACACGCGTGGCGTCACCGAGTCGATGCGCGGCTCCGCGATGTCGAAGATGTCGATGACCGTGAGCCCGACCAGCAGCGCGACCGGGATCAGCAGCGTGAGCAGCACCTGCTCGCTGTTGCGCAGCGTCAGCATCGCCTCGGTCCGCGCGTGCACGAACAGCATCCGCCCGACCCGACCGCGCCCTGGCGCCGGCGTGAAGGTGCCTGCTGGGAACGTCTGCGTCACCGGAGCTCCCGTCCCGTCAGTTCGAGGAAGACGTCCTCGAGGCTGCGGCGACCGACGTGCAGCTCCTCGGCGAGGACACCCTGCTGTGCGCACCACGCCGTGACCGCCGAGACCACCTGCGGGTCGACGTGCCCGGTCAGCAGGTACGTGCCGGGCGTCGGCTCGTCGATGCGGCAGTCGGTCGGCAGCGCGGTGCACAGCTGGCTCGTGTCCAGGCCGGCACGCGCGCGGAACCGCAGCTGCGCCGCCTCCGGCAGCTCCGCCGTGAGCTGCCTCGGGGTGCCCTCGGCCACCACCCGGCCGTGATCGATGATCACGACATGGTCGGCGAGCTCCTCGGCCTCCTCCATCGCGTGCGTGGTCAGCAGCACGCTCACCCCGTCCGTGCGCAGCGCCCGCACCAGCTCCCAGACCAGCCGCCGCGCCTGCGGGTCCAGCCCGGCGGTCGGCTCGTCGAGGAACACCAGCTCCGGGCGGCCCACCAGCGCGCACGCCAGTGACAGTCGCTGCTGCTGCCCGCCCGAGAGCCGCTTGTACGGCGTCCGCCGCGCCGAGGACAGGCCGAGCATGTCGACCAGCCAGGCCGGGTCGATCGGGTTCGCGGCACACGCGGCCACGAGCGCGAGCATCTCCTCGGCCCGCACGCCCGGATACGCGCCACCGCCCTGCGGCATCACGCCGATCAGCGGTCGCAGTCGCTCGTGCTGCGTCGCCGGGTCGAGCCCGAGGACGCTGACACTGCCGCCGTCCCGGCGCAGAAAGCCCTCGCAGATCTCGATCGTCGTCGTCTTGCCGGCGCCGTTCGGCCCTAGCAGCGCGAGCACCTGCCCACGGTCGAGCCGCAGGCCAAGGCCTTCGACCGCGGTGGTCCGGCCGAAGCGCTTGACCAGTCCCGACAGCTCGACGGCCGGGCCGGAGGTGGATGCGCGCACCAACTAAGGCTATGACGTCGCGCTAGAGCCCCAGTTCACGCCCCTCGCAGCGCGTGGCCGAACACCTCTGGCCAGGTATCGCGGACCCTGGTGATGTGTCGGTCCCTGCTCGTGTCCTCCCATCGCTCCCGGTCGAAGTCGGTGAACGGCCGCAGGAGCTCATCGAGCTCGCCGACGGCCTTACGCAGTGCGCCGCGCCAGTCCTCGTCGTCCGGGACCGGCGCGCCGGCTAACTCCTCGACCCGCGCGATGATGCGGTTCTTGGCCACCATCGCCTCCGGCGTGACCGAGCGGAGGCAGACGCCGAAACCGCCGGTGAGGTACCCGCCCCAGTCCTCGTCGGCCTCCGCCGCCGTGCCACCCGCGGCGAGGTAGCGCGCGCGGAAATGGGCCGCCAGGTCGTCGCCGCAGGCGGCGGCGGAGTCGATGAGCGCGAAGTAGTCGGGCGGGAACCGCTCCTCGCCGGAGGGCAGCGTGTAGGTGGCCGCCGGCAGCCGACCGACGGCGACGAGCGCGCCGACCTGGGCCGGGGACTCGGCGCGGCCGTCGCACAGCTCGGCCGTCGTGCGGTACTCGGACGTGATGTGGAGAAGGTCCGAGGGGCTGAAGTTCGCCATGGTGGGGACGCTAGACCCGGGCACCGACAATTCCGGGTCACGCCGGCGCGGGCTCGGCCTTCCGTGCCTTGCGCCGCGGGCGGGTCGGCACGTGTCTGCGCACCACGACCAGCGCGATGATGACCACGATCGCCGCCGCGATGTAGGCGTACGGGAGCTGGTAGGTGCGCCCGTCGAACGTCGTGCCGGTCGTCGGCAGCGCCACCGCGAACGCCGCGCTGATGGCCGTCGCCGCGGTGCGGAAGCGGGTGTTGCCCGCCGCGGACGCCAGCGGGATCGCCGCCCACAGCAGATACCACGGCTGCAGGGTCGAGCCGAGCACCAGCACCGCGCCGAGCGCGGCGCCGAGCCCGATCATCGGCCGCAGCCGCCACCGGAAGCTGTCCAGCAGCAGTTTCGCCGCCAGCAGCGGGCCGAGCAGCGTGCCGACCATCCGGCTGACGGTGATCGCCGCGTCGATGTGGTTGCCGAGGCCGAGGATGATCCCGAGGCCGCCCGCGCCGAAGCCGAGCGCCGTCATCGGCGCCATCCAGCTCTTGATGAGGTTCGCCGTGTTGAGCGTGGTCGCCCAGCCGAAGCCGAGGCCGCTGCCGAGCGACGCGAGCGTCAGCACCGCGAGGAAGATCACCATGAGGGCGGCGGCGGTGCTGAACAGGTGCGACCACCGCCCGCCGCGTCTTCTCGCGATCATCACGCCGAGGAAGCCGAGTGCGAGCGCGGCGGGGATCTTCACGGCGGCACCGAGCGTGATGACGGTCGCGCCGATGCCGTACCAGAGCAGTTCGCCCTGCTGCCATGGCGGATAGGGCCCGCCGGGGCCGCAGCGCGGCATTCGTCGGAGGCCGAGCTCGACGCCGACGAGCATGAGCCCGATCGCGAGCGACTCGTTGTGCACGCCGACGACCAGGTGGAACAGCACCAGCGGGTTGGCGGCGCCGAGCCACAGCGCGCTCACCGGGTTGATGCCGAACCGCCGCGCGAGCCGGGGCAGCGCCCACACGATCATCGCGAAGCCGAGCAGCGCGAGGAGCCGGTGGAACGCGACCCCCATGACCACGTGCTCGCCGGTGATCCACGTGATGCCGCGCCCGACGACCAGGAACAGCGGCCCGTACGGCGACGGGGTGTCCCGCCACATCGTCGGCACGCTCCTGGTCAGCGGGTCCGCGTTGCCGAGCGCCTCCGCCGGCCCGATGGTGTACGGGTCCAGGCCGCGCGCGGCGATCTCGCTCTGCGCGAGGTAGCTGTAGACGTCCTTGCTGAACATCGGCACCGTGAAAACGAGCGGCGCGGTCCACATGACCAGCGTGCGGGCCATCTGCGGCAGCGACACCATCCGCTCGCGGCCCGGCAGCGACAGCCGGCCCAGCCCGAGCCACGCGATCACGATCATGAAGACGCCGGTGAACGCGATCGCCAGTGACACCGTGGTCATGCGGCTGAACAGGGAGAACACCGGCAGACCCCACACGGGGTTGAAGACCGGTGCGGCGCCGGCGCCGAGCGAACCCGTCGCCAGCAACAACGCGCCGACGGTGCCGAACCGGCGGATCACGTCGAGCTGTCTGCGCTCGCGGCCGTCAAGAGGCTCGGTCGAGCGCGCGGCGCGCCCACTCACGCCGTCCCGCACCGCTTCACCCGCCGCCACGCGTCGAAGGGTATCCACAGCGCTGATCCGCTCGCCGCACTCCTCCGACACTCGCGGATCGCCGTACTCCCAGCTCCGGCCGTGGACGGCGTCGGTTCGGACGGGTGCCCGCACCCTCGTCCCGGTCCCCAGGCCGGGCACCAGCGCAAAGGCCGAACACGCTGGGCGCGCCGACCGGGACCCCTATGACTCCGATCACCTCGCGGCGGGGCGGCTTTGCCGGTTCGCGGGAAATAAGACACACTGGTGTTGTGAAAAACGAGCAGCTCGCCGAGGGCCGCACCAGGGTTGGTGTGGCGCGGCTGCTGCTCGAGCAGGGGCCGATCACCGCGGCAGCCGTCGCGGAGACGCTGGGCCTGAGCCCGGCGGCGGTGCGGCGCCACCTCGACTGCCTGGTCGCGGACGGTGAGGCGTGCATGCGTGACGCCCCCCGGCGCGGGCAGCGCGGCCGCGGCCGGCCCGCGAAGCTCTGGCTGCTGACCGAGACCGGGCGTGCCCGGTTCGGCCACGCCTACGACGACCTCGCCATCGCCGCCATCCGCTTCGTCGCGGAGACCGGCGGCGAGACCGCGGTCCGGGCGTTCGCGGAGCGCCGGGCGGCCACACTGGTCGAACGGCACCGCAGCACCGTGCTCGACGAGAAGGGCCCCGCCGATCGGGCGAAGGCCCTCGCCGAGGCCCTGACCAGAGAGGGTTACGCTGCGTCGACACGGCGTGTCGGGACAGGGGAGCAGCTGTGCCAGCACCACTGTCCTGTCGCGCACGTCGCGGCGGAGTTCCCGCAGCTGTGTGAGGTCGAGACGGCGGCGTTCGCCGACCTGCTCGGCACTCACGTGCAGCGACTCTCGACCATCGCGCGCGGCGACGCCGCGTGCACGACACACGTACCGCTGGGTGGCGCCGAACCACCGCAGCCGGGTGCCGACACCGCTCCCACCACGACCGAAGGGACGCCTTCATGACCACCGCCGCGGAGCGCGCAGAGACGCCGCTGACACAAGAGGAGACGCTCGCCACGCTGGGCAAGTACCAGTTCGGCTGGGCGGACTCCGACGTCGCCGGCACGAGCGCCCAGCGTGGCCTGTCCGAGGCCGTCGTCCGGGACATCTCGGAGAAGAAGAGCGAGCCGGAGTGGATGCTGGAGTCGCGCCTCAAGGGGCTGCAGCTCTTCGACCGCAAGCCGATGCCCAACTGGGGCGCGGACCTGTCGGGCATCGACTTCGACAACATCAAGTACTTCGTGCGCTCGACCGAGAAGCAGGCCGCCAGCTGGGAGGACCTGCCCGAGGACATCAAGAACACCTACGACAAGCTGGGCATCCCGGAGGCCGAGAAGGCCCGCCTGGTGTCCGGGGTCGCCGCGCAGTACGAGTCCGAAGTGGTCTATCACAAGATCAACGAAGAGCTCGAGAAGCAGGGCGTGATCTTCCTCGACACCGACACGGCGCTCAAGGAGCACCCGGAGCTGTTCGAGGAGTACTACGGCTCGGTCATCCCGCACGGTGACAACAAGTTCTCCGCGCTGAACGGCGCAGTCTGGTCGGGTGGCTCGTTCATCTACGTGCCGAAGGGCGTGCACGTCGAGATCCCGCTGCAGGCCTACTTCCGGATCAACACCGAGAACATGGGCCAGTTCGAGCGGACGCTGATCATCGTCGACGAGGGTGCCTACGTGCACTACGTCGAGGGCTGCACCGCGCCGATCTACAGCTCGGACTCGCTGCACTCGGCGGTCGTCGAGATCATCGTGAAGAAGGGCGGCCGCTGCCGCTACACGACCATCCAGAACTGGTCGAACAACGTCTACAACCTGGTCACCAAGCGCGCCAAGGCCGAAGAGGGCGCGACCATGGAGTGGATCGACGGCAACATCGGCTCCAAGGTCACGATGAAGTACCCGTCGGTGTTCCTCATGGGCGAGCACGCCAAGGGCGAGGTCCTCTCGATCGCGTTCGCCGGCGAGGGCCAGCACCAGGACGCGGGCGCCAAGATGGAGCACCTCGCGCCGTACACCTCCTCGACGATCGTGTCGAAGTCGGTGGCGCGCGGCGGCGGCCGGACCTCCTACCGGGGCCTGGTCAAGGTCGCGAAGCGGGCGCACCACTCGAAGTCCACGGTGAAGTGCGACGCGCTGCTGGTCGACCAGATCAGCCGCAGCGACACCTACCCGTACGTCGACATCCGCACCGACGACGTGTCGATGGGCCACGAGGCGACCGTCTCGAAGGTCAGCGAGGACCAGCTGTTCTACCTGATGTCCCGCGGCCTCACCGAGGACGAGGCGATGGCGATGGTCGTGCGCGGCTTCGTCGAGCCGATCGCCCGTGAGCTGCCGATGGAGTACGCACTTGAACTGAACCGGCTCATCGAGCTGCAGATGGAAGGGGCCGTCGGATAGATGAGCACGGTTGAAGCAACACCGCATTCCCACGGCGCGGTGGTCCCCGCCGCGTCCAGGGCCGAGCGGTTCGCCTCCTTCGACGTCGACGCGTTCGAGGTCCCCGGCGGCCGTGAGGAGATCTGGCGCTTCACGCCGATGAAGCGGCTCCGCGGCCTCCACGACGGGACCGCGGCCGCCGAGGGCGAGCTGTCGGTCGAGGTCGAGGGTCCGGACGTCACCGTCGAGACCGTCGGCCGCGACGACGCGCGACTCGGTCAGGCCGGCACCCCGGGCGACCGGATCGCGGCGCAGGCGTACTCGTCGTTCGCCAACGCCACGGTCGTGACCGTGCCCGAGGAGGTCCAGGCGGCCACCACCACGGTGACCGTGACCGGCCCCGGCGAGGGCAAGGTCGCCTACGGTCACCTGCAGGTGCGGGCCGAGCAGTTCGCCGAGGCCGTCGTGGTCATCGACCACCGCGGCAGCGGCACGGTCGCCGACAACGTGGAGATCCTCGTCGGCGACGGCGCGAAGCTCACCGTGGTCAGCGTCCACGACTGGGCCGACGACGCGGCGCAGGTGTCCTCGCACCACGCGAAGCTCGGCCGGGACGCGCGGCTCAAGCACCACCTCGTGGCGCTGGGCGGCGACCTGGTCCGGGTCAGCCCGACCGTGGTCTACGACGGCCCCGGCGGCGACGCCGAGCTGAACGGCCTGTACTTCGCCGACGCCGGCCAGCACATCGAGCTGCGCACGTTCGCCGACCACGCCAAGCCGAACTGCAAGTCCAACGTGACCTACAAGGGCGCGCTGCAGGGCGAGGGCGCCCGGACGGTCTGGATCGGCGACGTGCTGATCCGCGCGGCCGCCGAGGGCACCGAGACGTTCGAGCTGAACCGCAACCTGGTCCTCACCGAGGGCGCGCGCGCCGACTCGGTGCCGAACCTGGAGATCGAGACCGGCGAGATCGCCGGCGCCGGCCACGCCAGCGCCACCGGCCGCTTCGACGACGAGCAGCTGTTCTACCTGCAGGCCCGCGGCATCCCGGAGGGCGTCGCCCGCCGGCTGGTGGTGCGCGGCTTCTTCCACGAACTGCTGATGAAGATCGACGTGCCGGAGATTCGCGAACGGCTGGCAGCGGCGATCGAGGCGGAGCTAGAGGCGGTCGGCACATGATCCGCGCCGACGTACTTGGTCCCGCGGAGGCGCCATGAGCAGGGCGTGTGCGTTGTCCGAGCTGGACGACGGGAAGCCCTTCGGCGTCGAGATCGACGACGTCGAGGTGGTCCTCGTCCGTCAGGGAGACACCGTGCACGCGCTGCGCGACGAGTGCAGTCACGCCACGCTCGCGCTGTCCGAGGGCGAGGTGACCCGCAAGGGCATCGAGTGCTGGCTGCACGGGTCGTGCTTCGACCTGGGCACCGGCAAGCCGTCGTCGCCGCCGGCCACCGAGCCGGTGGCCGTGTTCGCGGTCGAGATCCGCGACGGTGACGTCCATGTGGACATCACGGACGTCACCAACCGAACAAGCTGACTGACCTTCCCAGAGGAGAAAGAGCAAGAGATGGCCACGCTGGAGATCAAGGATCTGCACGTCTCGGTCAATGCCGACGAGACCAAGAAGGAGATCCTGTCCGGGGTCGACCTGACGATCAAAGCGGGTGAGACGCACGCGATCATGGGCCCGAACGGGTCCGGCAAGTCGACCCTGTCCTACGCCGTCGCCGGCCACCCCAAGTACGAGGTGACGTCGGGCACGGTGACGCTCGACGGCGAGAACGTGCTCGACATGACCGTCGACGAGCGCGCCCGCGCGGGTCTCTTCCTCGCGATGCAGTACCCGGTCGAGGTGCCCGGCGTGTCGATGTCGAACTTCCTGCGCACGGCCGTGACCGCGGTCCGCGGCGAGGCGCCCAAGCTTCGGCACTGGGTCAAGGAGGTCAAGCAGGCGATGGCCGACCTGGACATCGACCCGGCCTTCGCCGAGCGGTCGGTCAACGAGGGCTTCTCCGGCGGTGAGAAGAAGCGCCACGAGATCCTGCAGCTGGCGCTGCTCCGGCCGAAGATCGCGATCCTCGACGAGACCGACTCCGGTCTGGACGTCGACGCGCTGCGCGTCGTGTCCGACGGCATCACCCGGATCAAGGCGAGCGGCGAGGTCGGCATCATGCTGATCACCCACTACACCCGGATCCTGCGCCACATCACGCCGGACTTCGTGCACGTGTTCGCCGGCGGCCGCATCGTCGAGTCCGGTGGCTCCGAGCTGGCCGGCCAGCTCGAGGAGCACGGCTACGTCCGGTTCACCGGCAAGCAGGAGCCGGCCAGCATCGCCTGAGCCGCCCCGCGCACCGAAACGAGGTTCCCGTGACCGCAACCACCACCACCGCGGCTGGCCGGCTCGACGTCGACACGATCCGCAAGGACTTCCCGATCCTGTCCCGGCTCGTGCACGACAAGCCGTTGGTGTACCTGGACAACGCGGCGACGTCGCAGAAGCCGCGCCAGGTGCTCGACGCGATCGTCGGCTACTACGAGCAGCACAACGCCAACGTGCACCGCGGCATCCACACGCTGGCCGAGGAGGCCACCGCGCTGTACGAGGGCGCGCGGGACAAGGTCACGCAGTTCATCGGCGCGCCGAGCCGGGACGAGGTGATCTTCACCAAGAACTCGTCCGAGGGGATGAACCTCGTGGCGCGCGTGCTCGGTGAGGCGGGCCCCGGCTATCGGGTCGGTCCCGGTGACGAGATCGTCATCACCGAGATGGAGCACCACTCCAACATCGTGCCGTGGCACCAGCTCGCGGAGCGGACCGGCGCGACCGTGAAGTGGTTCAAGATCACCGACGACGGTCGCCTCGATCTGTCCACTCTGGACTCGGTGATCACCGAGCGGACGAAGATCGTGTCGATGGTGCACGTGTCGAACCTGCTCGGCACCATCAACCCGGTGGAGACGGTCATCGCGCGGGCGCGCGAGGTCGGCGCGCTGGTGTTGATCGACGCGTCGCAGTCGGCGCCGCACATGCCGCTGAACGTGGCCGACCTCGGTGCCGACTTCGTGGCGTTCACCGGTCACAAGATGCTCGGCCCGACCGGCATCGGCGTGCTGTGGGGTCGTCTCGAGCTGCTCCAGGAGCTGCCGCCGTTCCTCGGCGGCGGCGAGATGATCGAGCTGGTCACGATGGAGCGCTCGACGTTCGCGCAGCCGCCGCACAAGTTCGAGGCCGGCACCCCGCCGATCGCGGAGGCGGTCGGGTTGGGTGCGGCCGTCGACTACCTGACGGCGGTCGGCATGCCGGCGATCGCGGCGCACGAGCACGAGCTGACGTCCTACGTGCTGGACGCGCTGTCGACCGTGGACGGGGTCCGGATCATCGGTCCGGCCACCGCTGTCGATCGCGTGGCCGAGGTGTCGTTCACTCTCGACGGCATCCACCCGCACGATGTTGGTCAGGTGCTGGACGAGCAGGGCATCGCGGTGCGGGTCGGCCACCACTGCGCACGACCGGCCGTGGTGCGGTACGGAATTCCGGCGACCACCAGAGCGTCGTTCTACCTGTACAACACGACCGCGGAGGCGGACGCACTAGTCAAGGGCTTGGCGCAGGTCAAAAAGGTCTTCGGATGACGCGAAACAGTTACCCAAGGGGAACGGGACGCAACCCAGCCACGAGCACGTGGCCTGCCGCACCTGGCGTCGGAACGCGACCAACACCTGAAATCGCGGGGAGGCGGAACAGGTGAACTTGGAATCGATGTACCAGGAGATCATCCTGGACCACTACAAGAACCCGCACGGGCGTGGCCTTCGTGAGCCGTTCGACGCGGAGTCGTTCCAGGTCAACCCGACCTGCGGCGACGAGGTGACGCTGCGGGTCGCGGTCGCGGACGACAAGGTGACCGATGTGTCCTACGAGGGGCAGGGCTGCTCGATCAGCCAGGCGTCCACGTCGGTGCTGACCGACCTGGTCACCGGCCGGTCGGTCGGGGAGGCACTGTCCACTCTGGACGCGTTCGTCGAGATGGTGCAGGGTCGCGGCAAGGTCGAACCGAACGAGGACGTGCTCGAGGACGGCGTGGCGTTCGCCGGCGTCGCGAAGTACCCCGCCAGGGTCAAGTGCGCGCTGCTTGGCTGGATGGCGTTCAAGGACGCGGTGGCCCGCGCGGCCACCGGCCAAGGAGGCGGAACCTGATGACCGAGAACTCTGTGGACGAGACCGTGGAGCGCGGTGTCGAGTCGTTGCCGGAGCCGCCGGCCCCGAAGGCGGACGTGGCGGCGGTCGAGGACCTCGAGGAGGCCATGCGCGACGTGGTCGACCCCGAGCTCGGCATCAACGTCGTCGATCTCGGCCTGGTGTACGACATCCACGTCGAGGACGACAACACCGCGACGATCGACATGACGCTGACGTCCGCGGCGTGCCCGCTGACCGACGTGATCGAGGACCAGACCCGTGCCGCGCTCACCGCGGGCCCGGGTGGTGGCCTCGTCGGCGACTTCCGGATCAACTGGGTCTGGATGCCGCCGTGGGGCCCGGAGAAGATCACCGACGACGGCCGCGAGCAGCTGCGCGCCCTCGGGTTCACCCTCTAGGTCCAGGTGTTGCACGCGGCGGGTTGACGCGCCGCGAAACCCTTGTCCAGCCACGATCCCGCGTCCGGCGGAGCGTCCACAGTGGTCAGCCGGGCGCGGATCTCGTTGGTGATGTTGGTGTCCACCGCGCCCCGGCCGGCGAGCGCCCCGGACGTGACGCCCGCGAGGCAGGTCGCCTGCTGCGCGAGCCGGGTGTCGAGATCCTCGGCCGAACCGGTGGTGACGCCGCCGACGAGCTCGGCGAGGCCGGTCGTGTACTGGAGTGCTTTGGCGTACTCGCGGAGGAACACGCCGACGTAGCGACCGGGATAGCGGCCGTTCTGCTCGGTGTCGCGCAGGTGCGCCGGCGTCATGTAGACGGTGTCCTCGCACTGCGTCGAGGGGCTCGTCGGGGTCACCTCGCCGCACGGGGTCGGCTTTGCTTCGCCGACGACCGTGACGAGCCGGACCGGGCCGCTGAGTCCGGTGTCTGCCAGGGTGCCGCGCCACGCCGCCTCGGCGCACCTTGCGGTGGCATCGAAGAACGTGGCCTGCGCGTCGTCGGCGAGGTCGAACTTCGGGAGCGCGCAGGTGCTGTCGGCCATCCGGGTGGTCGCCGTCGACAGCGGATGCTGCGCGAGCGCGGCAAGTGGCCCGGCGGGCTGCGACGGCTCGGTGCCGGGCGGCGGCGACGCGCTGCTGGGCGGCGTGATCTCGGGGACGGCCTGTGTGGGTCGCGCGGTGCCGGCCACCTCCCGCGCCGGACGCACCACGGTGAGGATGGCAAGGGCGGCGACCAACCCGACGACGAGGACGACGGCCGCACCGAGCGCGATGTAGTACGCGGGGGCGCGTGCTGGTAATGGTGGGTCCGATGGCCGCGGGGTGTCGGTCTGCCAGATCAGCTCGCCGGGCTCCGGCACGTCCAACGGCCAGCCACCGACCGTCGGGCCGGTCGTGGTGACGTCCTGCCCGCCGACCGCCGTGGTCGGCCCGTCGGGATCCTCGTCTGGCTCTCCTGTCGGGATCTCTGTCGGCGACGGTGGGCTCGTCGATCCTGACGGTTTCTTCTCCGGGCCGGACGGAATGCCACGCGCTGGGAGACTCGGCGGCGATGGTCGGCTCGTCGGTGGCCCAGGTTGTGTTGGGAACGGCGAGAGTCGGCTCGTCTGCGCTGGGTGCGGACGTCGGCCACGGGGTGCCGGGTGCAGCGGTCGGCTCGCTGGGACCCGCAATGGTTGGTTCGTCGAGGCTGGACGCAGTGGTGTCGGCCGTGGTTGCCGGCTGGGTGGTGCCCGGAGCGGCGGCGGCTGGTTCGTTGGGGCCGGGCGCGGACTCCGGTCTGGGAGTGCCCGGCGTCGCGAGGGTTGGTTCCTCGGAACCGGGTGCGGCGGGCGGCCTGGCGGGTGCGGCGAGGGTCTGCTCGTCCGGATCGGGACCGGTTGGCGGCTTGGCGGTGCCGGGCGTGGCGACTGTCGGTTCGTCGGGAGTGGGCTTGCCTTGCGAGGCGGGCGCGTCAGCGGCCTCGGTCGGCGGGGACAAGCGGCCCGTCGTCGGGCCGAAGAGGGTCGGCTCGTCGAGGTCGGGGCGAGGGGGCGGCGGGTCATCGGCGGTGTTCGGGGCGGTGTCGTCGTTCGGGACCGTCGGGTCGGGCCGTTCCTGGTCGTCGGTCATCCTCGCCCTCGCGCCGTTGGAAACCACTCCAGGGTAGCCGCCGCCCGCCGCACCGTCGGGGGATCGCGCCGCACTCCCTCCCCGGAGGGAGCCGCGCTGGTCGTGTGGGGGAGGGCCGGCCACCGGACAGTCTGCGAGGATCGTGGGGTGTCGGGAGTGCTCAACGTCGTCCTCGGCCCGGTGATCCGCCCGTCGACCTACCGGCGATGGGTGTTCCTGATCCTGGGCGGCGCCGTGCTGGTCCCGTTCGTGCTGGTCGCCGGCATGATCATCCCCTCGCTGCTGCCCACCATGGCCCAGAACCACACCGGCATCGTGCTCACGCTGTCGCTGGTCGTGGTCCTCGGGGTGATGGTGCTGATCTCGTTCATCCCCTCGATCCGGGTCATCGAGGGCACCGCGGCGCGCGAGCTGCTCGGCGACCGCGTCCCGGAACAGGCGACCCGGGTCTCGCTGTCGTGGCCGTCGCGCTGGCGGTCGGCCGGGTGGTTCGTCCTGCACCTGCTCGTCGGCGGCGTGATGAGCATCGTCACGCTCGCGCTGCCGCCGACGGTCGTCGTCACGTTCGCCGCGCCCTTCACCGGCGACTTCGAGATCCTCGGCCTCCGGATCCCGACCCCGCGCGGCCTGGCCGGCGCCTGGGTGCCCCTCGTGGGCCTCGCCGGCCTGCTCGTCCTCGTCTACCTCGTCGTCGCCTCCGCTCTACTTCTGACCCGCGTCGCGCCGTTCCTGCTCGGGCCCACGGCGGCGGAGCGGCTCGCCGACCTGGCGCGGCGCACCGAACAGCTCGCCGAACGCAACCGGCTCGCCCGCGAGCTGCATGACTCGGTCGGGCACGCGCTCAGCGTCGTCACCATCCAGGCCAGCGCGGCCGGCCGGGTCCTCGACGCCGACCCGGAGTTCGCGCGCACCGCGCTCGGCGCCATCGAGGAGTCTGCCCGCGCCGCGCTGGAGGATCTCGACCACGTGCTCGGTCTCCTGCGCGAGGACCGTGCCGGCACCCGTCCCAGACCACAGTGGACACTCGCGGACCTGCCGAACCTGTTGGACCAGACCCGCATCGCGGGCGTCGCCGTCGAGTCCACCGTGGAGGGCGCGCTCGACGCGCTGCCGCCCGCGGTCTCCCGCGAGGCGTACCGGATCGTCCAGGAAGGACTGACCAACGTGCTCCGCCACGCCGGCAAGGTCCCGGTCGCGTTGCGACTCGCGGCCGACGAGGACCTCCTCGAGCTCGACCTCAGCAACCCGCTCGGCGGCGCCCGACCGCCCCGCGACGGCGGTGGGCACGGGCTGTCGGGCATGCGCGAGCGAGTGACTGTCCTACGTGGACAGATGACGGCCGGCCCGGACGACGGCCGCTGGCTGGTGCGGGTGCGGATTCCACTGAGGACGGTGCGAGGATGACGGAACCGGGGAACGGCAAGACGACCGTGCTGCTCGTCGACGACGAGGAGCTGATCAGGGCCGGGCTGCGGGCGATCATCAACGCGGAGCCGGACCTGACCGTGGTCGGCGAGGCCGGCGACGGCGCCGAGGTGCTGCCGATGATCACCAAGCTGCGCCCCGACGTCGTGCTGATGGACGTGCGGATGCCCGCGGTCGACGGCATCCAGGCGAGCCGGCACATCCTCGACACGCTGAGCGAGCCGCCGAAGATCCTCGTGGTGACGACGTTCGAGAACGACGACTACGTCTACGACGCACTACGCGCCGGCGCCAACGGGTTCCTGCTCAAGCGCACCCGCCCGGAGGACATCGTGCGGGCGATCCGCATGGTCGTCAGCGGCGAGTCGCTGCTGTTCCCGTCCGCGATCCGGGCGCTCGCCGCGGCGCACGGCAGCGGTCGCGTGAACGGTCTGTCACAGGCCGGGCTGACCGAGCGCGAGGCCGAGGTGCTGCGCCTGATGGCGACCGGACTGTCCAATGTGGAGATCGGGGAGCGGCTGTTCGTCAGCGTGCAGACGGTGAAGACGCACGTGGGCAACGTGCTCGCGAAGCTCGGTGCCCGCGACCGCACGCAGGCGGTGATCCTGGCCTACGAGACCGGTTTCGTCACGCCTGGCTAGCGGCGGCGGAGTCCATCTCCTGCTGGTAGTAGGCGATCTTCTTGCGGATGTGGTCCTGTTCGACACGCAGGTGCGCGATCTTCTCGTCGATGTCCCGGTCGTGCTCGGCCAACACCTCGAGCCGCTCGGCGATCGTCTCGTCGCCGCCGCGCGCCAGCTCCGCGTAGCGCACCATCCGCTGGATCGGCATGCCGGTGTCGCGCAGGCAGCGCAGGATCCGCAGCCACGCAACGTCGTCCTCGGTGAACACCCGCTGTCCGCCCGAGTTGCGCGCGATGTCGTCGAGAAGTCCGATGCGCTCGTAATAGCGCAGCGTGTCGAGGCTGAATCCGGTCTGCTCGGCGACCTGGCCCGGTGAGTAGCGCTCCATCGGCGCGATTCTCCCACAGGTCGCCGAGCGGGTCACCTCGCCAGCCAGCGCGCGTACTGCTGCCGGTCGGCCTTCGTGACCTTCGCGCGTTCGGTCACGGACAGCGAGAACCAGTCGGGGCGGAGCTGCTGCGGGAACTCGGCCCACGAGAGCACGTCGCGGTGGTCCTGGCGGGCGGTGTCGACATAGTGGCGCGGCGAGTCGCGCCGGTCCTCGTCGCACAGCTTGACGATCGCCATCCGCACCCGCAGCGGTTCCGGGCCGGTGTACTCGTCCAGCTGGGCCTGGATGGCGAGCGGGTCGGCGGCGGGGAAGACCTGACGGATCTTGGCGCGGAGCTTCTCGGGGGTCATCTGCGGACCATTTTCCGTCGGAGATGGGCGGGGGCGGCGCGGAAGAGTGCGGCCATGGCGGCTGCGGTTCCTCGGAGGTCGGTGCGCGCGGACAGGTAGGTGCGCCGGCGGTGGTCGGGCAGTGCGAAGAACAGGTCGAAGAACTCCTCGTGCTGGCTCGGGGTCAGTGTGAGCAGGGTGGCGAGGCCGGTGCGGCGTAACCGATACGTCAGGCGGGCCGTCGTCGGCCACATGACACGCCGCACCGATCGGTTGATTCTCGCCGGGCCGAGGTCGCTGTCGATGGCGTTCTTGATCGCGCCGGCCACCAGCGGCGCCAGCGCGAACGTGTCGGCGAGGCTGAACCCCGTTGCCGGATGCACGAACCCGGCCGCCGCGCCGAAGGGGATCGCCCCGCGACCGAACCGGGCGGGCGGCGGCACGTCGACGGCGAAGCGGACCCGCTCGACGTCGCCGTCCGGCGGGATGCCGTGCGCGGCGAGCCGGGCGTGGAGGCGGTCGCGCAGCTCGGCCATGCCGAGGCCGGGACGGCGGGCGAGGGAGGTCTCCTCGAGGAGGACCCGGCCGTCGGGGCGGGGGACCGCGTAGAGGAAGGTGGCCGCGTCGGCGCGCCCGGGCGGCTGGCGCCAGTCCATGAAGATCGCCTCGCCGGGGGCGACGAGCGGCGCGGCGGCCTCGGGGGAGACGAGGATTCCGTAGGCGCTCTGCTCGACCCGCGGGCGGGTGGGGTGGCCTCCGGCCCCCGGGTTCCAGCTTACGGCAGGGGACCGACGGCGCCGGGCGGTCGCGGGCGGTTGTCCACAGGGTGGGGGCGCCGGGGTGAGGGTGCGTCGGTGGCCGCCGGTCAGAGTCGCGGCGGCACCGGTCGCGTCGATCACCACCCGGGCGCGGACCACGTCGCCGGACGCCAGGCGCACCCCGTCGGGGGTCGCGGCCCGCACCCGGTCCTTCACCAGCTTGACGTCCGGATGTGCGAAACCCGCCAGCACGCTGGCGTTGTCCAGGACCACGTACCGCCGCGACAGCCGGCGCCCGCCGGCCCGCGCACGCGCCTCGACGTACCGCGCACCCGTCGGCAGCACGGACACCTCGTCCAACCACATCCCGTACGTCGCCGGCCACGACGTCGACGGCGCGACCAGTACGGTCGACAGCCCAAGTCGCGCGCACGCGGACGCCAGCGACCACCCCGCCGGGCCGCCCCCCGCGATCACCACGTCAACCACCCCAAGATCCCAGCACAGTTACATTGGCTCGCTTCGCTCGCGTATTCGCGGCCTGTACCCGGCGTCTTCCCTCCTCCGTGCTCGGCGCTGGCGCGCCTGCGCGCGAGCGTCAGTCCAGACGCCGGCGGCCGCTCACCCACGCCCTCACTCGCCACATTGGCTTGCTTCGCTCGCGTATTCGCGGCCTGTACCCGGCGTCTTCCCTCCTCCGTGCTCGGCGCTGACGCGCCTGCGCGCGAGCGTCGGTCCAGACGCCGGCGGCCGCTCACTCACGCCCTCACTCGTGACATTGGCTTGCTTCGCTCGCGTATTCGCGGCCTGGTACCCGGCGTCTTCCTTCCTCCGTGCTCGGCGCTGGCGCGTCTGCGCGCGAGCGTCGGTCCAGACGCCGGCGGCCGCTCACTCACGCCCTCACTCGTGACATTGGCTTGCTTCGCTCGCGTATTCGCGGCCTGGTACCCGACGTCTTCCCTCCTCCGTGCTCGGCGCTGGCGCGCCTGCGCGCGAGCGTCAGTCCAGACGCCGGCGGCCACTCACCCACGCCCTCACTCGCCACATTGGCTCGCTTCGCTCGCGTATTCGCGGCCTGAACCCGGCGTCTTCCCTCCTCCGTGCTCGGCGCTGGCGCGCCTGCGCGCCTGCAGCGTCAGTCCAGACGCCGGCGGCCGCTCACTACACGCCCTCACTCATGGCAGTGACCGGTGGGGCCGGCTCGCGGCGCTGCCGACTATGGTCGGTCGCATGGCTGATCAGGTCGACCTGCGCGAGGTGCGTCGCTCCGAGCGGCCGGGTGGGCCCGCTTCCGGGGACCTCGCGGCGAGCCCCTACCGCGTCGACCGGGACCGGGTGGTCGCGTCGCCGTTCTTCGCTCGGCTGGGTGGGGTCACGCAGGTCGTCAGTGCCAGCGGGTCCGGCCTGCTGCACAACCGGCTCACCCACAGCCTCAAGGTCGCCCAGGTCGCCCGCGCCATCGGGGAGCGGCTCCTCACCAACCCCGAGCTGGCGCCGCTGGTCGACAAGCTCGGCGGCTGCGACCCGGACGTGGTGGAGGCCGCCGGCCTCGCGCACGACCTCGGCCACCCGCCGTTCGGCCACCTCGGCGAGCAGGTCCTCGACCGCCTCGCCCGGCACCGGTTCGGACTCCCGGACGGGTTCGAGGGCAACGCGCAGAGCCTGCGGATCGTCACCACCACCGACACCGGCGGCCCCAGCTCCGTCGGCCTCGACCTGACCGCCGCCGTCCGCGCCGCCATGCTGAAGTACCCGTGGACGCGACTGTCCCACCCGGACCCGCACCCGCGACACCTGCCGTCCCCACCGCGGGGCGCCTCCGAGCCGCCGGACGAGCCGGGCACCGGCTCGAGCAAGTTCTCCGTCTACGTCACCGAGCTCGACGACATGGCCCAGGCCCGCGCGCCGTTCGCCGACCGGCTCGCGAGCTGGCAGCAGACCGTCGAAGCGTCCGTCATGGACACCGCGGACGACATCGCCTACGCCATCCACGACCTCGAGGACTTCCACCGCATCGGCGTCCTCCAGCACGCGCCGGTCGCCGCCGAGCTGGGACACTGGCTGTCCAACGCGCTGGAACTCGCCGCGCTGGACGACACCACGCTCGCCGCCCAGTCGCGCCGCCCCGGCCACTCGCTCGAGCAGCTGCGCAGGCGGATGCACCGGCGCGACGCGTGGATCGTCGACGACGACGCGTTCGTCGCCGCGGTCTCGCGGGTCCGCGCGGAGCTGGTCGACGGGCTCCTCGACACCCCGTTCGACGGCTCGGTCGAGGCCGAGCAGGCCGTCGGCCGGTTCTCGTCGGTGTGGACGGTCCGCCTCGTCGACGGCATGGGCGTGGTGATGGACCCGCCGACCCGTTCCGGGCACGTGATGCTCGCGCCGGCTCAGTGGCACGAGGTGCAGGTGCTGAAGTTCGTGCACCGCCGGTTCGTCCTGTTGCGTCCGGATCTCGCGCTGCACCAACGAGGTCAGGCCGCGCTGCTGACCTCACTCGTCGAGGCGCTCGAACAGTGGCTGTCCGCACGGTCCGAGGCCAACCGGCTGCCGAGGCGGCTGCAGGATCTCGTGGAGCTGGCCGAGACCGAGTACCGCGCGCTCGCCACCACCGATATGTCCACTTTGGTCGGCGCGGTCGGTGAAGCGCCCCATGGCGAACCCGGAATCCGGGAGCTGGCAAGGGGACGCGCGGTGATCGATTTCGTCGCGTCCCTCACCGACAGTCAGGCCGCGACCCTGTTGGACGCCCTCTCCGGCCGCAGTGCACAGCCCTGGTCAGACGCGTTCGTCCTGTAGGTCGTTAACAGGCGGCAATTGGTAACGCACACGGAGTGTGGTTCGGCCGAATGGCCGCTGTGTCAGAAAGCTTCCGACCATACCTTTAGCCCGGCCGGGGGTACCCCAGGCACTGGGCAAGTCGTGTGTCGGGGCACGGCCAAGGATTTCGCGGAGGGAATCCGTGCGTTTACCTGCACAGGCATCACGAAGATCCCGAGCTCTGCTGACAAGCGCGACCTGCCTGCTGGCGGTGGTGGGGCTCGCGAGCCCCGCGGCCGCGGCGCCACCGCGCGAGGACACACAGATCTCCGCCGAGAAGAACGCGGCGAACCAGATCGCCGCGCTCCAGGACCTCAAGAAGAGCCAGTCCGCTGCGGAAGCCAAAGTGGACAGCAAGCTGGTCCTCCAGCAGAAGCTGAAGACCAACCGGATGGCGACCAGCTCGGTTCCGTTGCTGGACAACGGGGTCGAGCAGACCTCGGCCGGCAAGGTCCTGGTCGACATTCGCGCCACCGTGAGCGACGACCTGCTGAAGGCGTTGGCCGCCAAGGGCGCCGCCGTCAAGTCGGTGTCCACGCGGTACGGCTCGGTCCGGGCCGAGCTGCCCCTGACGGCGGTCAGCGCCGTCGCGGCACGCGCCGACGTGCGGATGGTCGAGGAGGCGGGCGGCGCGATGACCGCGCGCCAGCTCAACCCCAACGAGAAGCGTGAGCCGGAGACCAAGGCGCAGAAGGAAGCGCGGATCGCGAACAACACCCGTGCGGCGATCGCCGACCGGGCTGGCCCCATCAACAGCGAGGGCGACCGCGCGCACAACGCGGACAGCGCTCGCCAGGACATCGGCGTCACCGGTGTCGGTGTCAAGATCTGCGCCCTGTCCGACGGCGTCGACTCGCTCGCGACCTCACAGGCGGCCGGCGAGCTGCCCGCGGTGGACGTGCTCGCGACGCAGGCCGGCTCGGGTGACGAGGGCACCGCGATGCTCGAGATCATCCACGACGTCGCGCCGAGCGCGGAACTCGGTTTCGCGACCGCCTTCAACAGCGACGCCAGCTTCGCGGACAACATCCGCGCGCTGCGCTTCGACCGCGGCTGCGACATCATCGTCGACGACATCATCTACTTCAAGGAAGCGCCGTTCCAGGACTGGATCATCGCGCAGGCCGTGAACGACGTCATCGCCGACGGCGCCCTGTACTTCTCCTCCGCCGGAAACGAGGGCAACACCGTGGACGGCACCGCCGGCCACTGGGAGGGCGACTACGTCAACTCCGGCCAGGTCGTCGGCAAGTTCGCGGGCTACGCCCACGACTTCGACCCGGGCCCCGGCACGCAGGTCTTCGAGCCGCTTTCCGCGGAGTCGACCGGCGCACCGGTCCTGCTGAACTGGTCCGACCCGCTCGCCGCCTCCAACAACGACTACGACCTGTACATCCTGGACTCGGCCGGCAACGTCCGCGCCGCGAGCCAGACGTACCAGACCGGCACGCAGGACGCCTACGAGCGCGTGGACGTCCCGAGCGGCACCGGCCTGCGGATCGCGATCGTCAAGTTCGCGGGCGCCGACCGGTACCTGTCGATCTCCGCGCTGCGGGGTCGGTTCAAGGACCAGGGCGACGTGAAGGCGTTCACCACCCCGGGTGTCACGTTCGGCCACTCGGCCGCCCGTGGCGCGTTCTCCACGGCCGCGGCGCCCGCCAAGGACCCGCTGCCGTTCGATCTCGAGACCGGTGACCCGGCGAACCCGGCCGGCCCGTTCCCGAACGCGTTCGACTCGAGCTCGAAGCTGGAGCGGTTCACCTCGGACGGTCCGCGCCGGGTGTTCTTCGAGGCCGACGGCACGGCGATCACCCCGGGCAACGTGGGCGCCACCGGTGGCGAGGTGCGGCAGAAGCCGGACATCACCGCCGCGGACGGCGTGCTGACCAGCGTCGACGGGTTCGACCCGTTCTTCGGCACCTCGGCGGCGGCGCCGCACGCGGCCGCCATCGCGGGTCTCGTGCTCTCCGGCAACCCGGGCATCGACCCGGCGGAGGTCCGGGAGGCACTCATCAGCACCGCGATCGACATCGGCGCCCCCGGCGTCGACCCGGTCAGCGGGCACGGTGTGGTCCTCGCGGACCGCGTCCTCGGCTACACGGGCGCCAGCCCGCAGCCGCTCGCGGTCGCGCAGACGCCGAAGGTGGCCGCCGACGACGGTGGCGCGTTCATCGACCCGGGTGACACGGCGACCGTGTCGCTGCCGGTGACGAACGTCGGCGACGGCACCGCGGTGTCGACGAGCGTGGTCCTGACCACCTCGACGCCGGGTGTCACGGTGACCCCGCGCGCCCAGTCCTACGGGACGATCGCCAAGGGCGAGACGGTGATCAAGGAGTACAAGATCACCGTGCCGGCGAGCCACGAGGTCGGCCTGCCGATCCAGCTCGCCACGCGGGTGACGTTCGCGGGCGTGTTCTCGCCGAGGACGTCGGCCTTCACCGTCGAGGTCGGACAGCCGTCCGACGAGTCCGTCGCGTTCGCCTACAGCGGCGAGCCGATCGCGATCCCGGACGCGAGCACCGTCGGTGCGACCGTCCAGATCCCGGTGGCCGGCTTCGGCCGGGCGTCGAAGCTCACGCTGTCGGTCGACGGCACGGACTGCTCGAACGTCAACACCGTCGGCATCAACCACACCTACGTCGGTGACCTCGTCGGGCAGCTGACGTCCCCGTCCGGTCAGACGGCGACGGTGTTCAGCGGCAACGGCGGCGGTGGCGACAACATGTGCCAGGTCGTGTTCGACGACGCGGCCGACGAGTCGTTCTCGTCGGTGGCGTCCGCGGACGCGCCGTTCACCGGCACGTGGCAGCCGGTCAGTCCGATCGGCGCGCTTCGCGGTGCGCCGGTCGACGGCACCTGGTCGTTCAAGGTGACCGACACCGCGCGTGTCGACACCGGTTCGGTCCGCTCGGTGTCGTTGCACTTCAACGGTTACGTACAGCCGTAGTTGTTAGTTCGAGCCGCCGCCGGTGCTTTCGCGCCGGCGGCGGCCGCTTTTCTGTCAGACCAACTGTGTCAGCTTGAGGTTCTCCCGCGGGATCCGCACGGTCCACTCCTCGCTGCGGCCGGTCGTGTGGCTCTCCTCGTCCTCCGAGGTGTACTCGCCACCGATCTTGATGATCTTGAACTCGATCCCGGCGCTGCCCGTGACGCCCGCCTTGTGCGCGGCCGTCTGCTCGTCCTTCGCGTTCACCGTGACGTCCTGGAACCCTTGCGAGGCACGGAACTTGACGGCCTCACCGGTCACGTTGAAGTCGCCGGAACCCTCGAGTCGCATGTACTCGTTGCCGTGCAGGGCATCCACGTACAGCGTGAGC
Source organism: uncultured Actinomycetota bacterium (assembly GCA_963840275.1). GTDB lineage: Bacteria > Actinomycetota > Actinomycetes > Mycobacteriales > Pseudonocardiaceae > Actinophytocola. Next base: position 2,125,772 of record CAWIYK010000005.1, on the reverse strand, counting down.
GTCGCGTCCTTCCTCGGCGCCCACACCTGCGGGATCGCGAGGATGCCGTCGTCGACCTCGCCGTCGTGCGCGGCGGTCTTGCCGTCGGTGTCGGTGATCCGCGCGTAGAACCGGGCGCCGCGCAGCGGCTTCTCGAGGAAGTTGTCGGCGTTGATGAGGATGTTGACGAGCGCCCAGTCGCGGCTGTGCTCGCTGTCGTCGGGGATCGCACTGCCCCGCGCCTGAGAGACGGTCACCCACAGGGACGCCTCGACGAACGGCTCGTCCCACTCGTAGGCGGTCGGGTCCTCCGCCTCCAGGGTCACCTTCAGCTCGTGCTGTCCCTCCGGCAGCGGTCCCGCGGTGAACCACTCCTCGTCGGACGTGCTCGCCTGCATGCTCTGGTGCGACGCGCCGCTCTGGAACTCGCCCGCCGCGGTGAACGTGACGCTGAACGGGCCCGTCTCGTTGTACTCGTCGTTCTCGAGCTCCATGAAGACGTAGACCTTCTCGGCGGAGCTAGCCTCGCCGTGCTCGTGCGCGAAGCCCTCTCCCTCGGTCTGGAAGAAGAACTGTTTGAACTTCGGAGCGGCCATTGGGGACTACCTCTCGTGGTGCCTGCTGGGTTGCCTCCAGTGTTGGGAAATCTCCGGGGATCGGTACGGCGGGCGGGCGCCCATAGGGGCGGTGCCGCAGGCCGATGGGGCAGCCGACCGTCCTTTCGTCGGTTACCGTCGGGAGCGTGGGCAGAGCCAGGGCCGTCGCGGGTGGCGGACGCGCGGTCGAGGTGCCGCCGTCGCGGCTCGCCGGCTGGTTCACGCGTTTCGGCGACCGGCACGGTGGCGTGACGCGCACCGAGCTGACCTCGGCCGACGTGGTCGTCACGGCCCGGGACGGGGCGAGCGCGACCTGCGTCGTGCCGTTCGGGCCGCTGCCCGAGGTCGGGACGTTCGACGGGCTGGCCGTGGCCGGGTTGGTGGCGCATGTGGCACGGCCGCGCCGGCTCGGCCTGGTGCTGGTGCGGCTCGGCGGGCACAGCGTCGGCGTGTGCGTCGGCGGCCGGGTCGAGGTGTCGCGGACCGACCGGCGACAGGTGCACGGGCGCAGTGCCGCCGGGGGCTGGTCGCAGCAGCGGTTCGCGCGGCGACGCGCCGGCCAGGCGCGGGAGGCGCTGCAGGTGGCCGCGGCCGACGTGGTCGCGGTGCTCGGGTCCGAGGTGTCCACGTTGGACGGTGTCGTGCTCGGCGGCGACCGGTCCGCGTTGGACGTGTTGCGCGCGGACCCCAGACTTGCGAAGGTGTTCGCGCTCGCCGGGCCCAGGGTGCTCGACGTCCCGGAGCCACGCCGGACCGTCCTCGACGACGCAGCGGCGCGGGCGCAGTCGGTCGAGCTCGTCGTCCGAGACCCGGAGTAGGGGAGAGCGCATGCCGAAGGTCAACGCGTCCGTCACGGTCCCGGCGTCGCCGGAACGCACGTGGGCGACCGCGTCGGACCTCTCGAGGTTCGACGAGTGGATGTCGCTGCACGACGGCTGGCGCGGGGAGCCGCCGGTGGAGATCGCCGAGGGCACGTCGCTGACGTCGGTCGTGAAGGTGATGGGACTGCGCAACCGGATCAGCTGGCTCGTGGAGTCCTACGCGCCGCCGTCCGCACTGGCCATCTCGGGCCGCGGCGTCGGCGGCGTGCGGGTGACGCTGTCGCTGTCGGTCCGCGCGGACGGCCCGTCGGCGTCGAAGATCACCATCGACGCGGAGGTCACCGGCCGGCCCGTGTTCGGGCCCATCGGGATGGCGATCGGCCGGGCCGTGCGGGCGGACATGCGCAAGTCGGTGGCGGCGCTCGCCGACCTCGTCGACTGATTCACAGGGTGCGCACAGTTTCGCGGCGCATCCTGGGCTCATGACGGACAAACCAGACCCGGTGCCCGGCGAGGCACCGCAGACTCCGGCCTCGGCGGTCGCCGAGCCGCAGGCGGCGGCCGCCCCCACTGCGCAGTCCGAGGCGGCGCCGCCCCCACCGCCACCGCCCGGTCCGCCGGCGGGCCGCGTCCGGTCGTGGCGGCCGCCGCGCACGACCAGGACGTGGGTCGCGGCGGTGGTCGCCGGCGTGCTGCTGATCGCCGGGGGAGTGGGCGGCTACGCGATCGGCGCGGCCGGCGACGACCACCACCACAGGGGTGGCCCCGGCTGGTATGAGGGACCGCGAGACGGCTTCCGAGGCGACGCGCCCCGCGACGGCTGGCAGGACCGCCGCGGCGACGACCGTTGGGACGGCGGCCGCTGACATCGGTCAAGACGCGTGGGTGACCAGCGGCGTCGCGAGCCGGCGTTCCGCGAGGGCGAGTGCCTCCGCGTGCGGGGTGGTGCCGTTGGCCGTCGCGGCGGTCAGGAGCGTGTCCACGGTCTCCTCGATCGTCGCCACCCTCGCCATCGCCGACGTGTGGCTCAGGCCCTCCGCCTCGCGGGACAGCGTGTAGACCACGCCGCCCGCGCTCGCCACGAAGTCCGGGAGCCACACGACGCCGCGCGCGGCCAGCTCCGCCGCCACCGAGTCGTGCGTCAGCTGGTTGTTCGCCGGGCCGACGACCAGCGGCGCGCGGACGTCGGTAGTCGGACCGAGCACACCGCCGACGGCCGCCGGGACGATCACGTCCGCCGCCGTCGACATGGCCTCCGGCACGTCCACCCACGGGAAGCCGTGCGCGCGCGAGGTGTCCACATCGGACACCGTGACCGCCGCGCCGGCGTCCGACAAGCCCCGCGCCACAAGGGATCCCACCGAACCCATGCCGATCACCACCACCCGCAGGCCGGCGAAGGACGGCGTGCCGAACACCGCGCGCGTCCCGGCCCGCAGCGCCGCGAGCACCCCGGCGGCGGTGGGCCCGCTCGACGAACCCGTGCCGCCGTGGGACTCCGGCACGCACAGCACGTGGCGCGTCCGGTCCCGCATCGCCAGCATGTCCTCGCTCGTCGTCCCCACGTCCGGGCCGCCGACGTAGGACCCGCCGAGCGACTCGATCAGGTCGCCGAGATCGGCCAGCACGTCGACACGCAGCTCGGGGGTGAGGACGACCGTCGGCGGCACCGCGATCAGGCTCTTGCCGCCGCCGAACGGCACGCCCGCCACTGCGTTCTTGTACGTCATCCCTTTCGAGAGTCGCAGCGCGTCGGCCAGCCCGTCCTGCCAGGTCGGGTACCGGTGCAGCCGGATGCCGCCCGCCGCGGGGCCCAGCTTCCGCGAGTGCACGGCCACCATGACCGGGATCCCGGACCGGGCGCCGAGCCGGGCGACCACTTCCTCGTGCTCCCAAGATTCGACCATCACAACCTCCTGCCGAACGATGCCGGGACGGATGGCGTCATCGTCGGGCAGAACCACGGGGTGTGACGACAACACCGAACATCATTCGGCGCGACCAGGCAAACTGGGGGCATGGACGAAGTTGATTCGGCGATCATCCGGGAGCTGCAGGAGGACGCGCGCCAACCCAACCAGGACATCGCGCGCAAGGTCGGCATCGCGCCGTCCACCTGCCTCGAGCGCACGCGCCTGCTGCGCCAGCGCGGCGTGATCCGCGGCTACCACGCGGACATCGACCTCGCCGCGCTCAACCGCGGCGTGCAGGCGCTCGTCGCGGCGCAGGTCCGGCCGCTGTCGCGGAAGGTGATCGAGACCTTCCAGAGCTCGGTCGCCGCGCTGCCGGAGGTGCTCGCCGTGTTCACCCTGGCCGGCAGCGACGACTTCATCATCCACGTGACGGCACCCGACATCGACCACCTGCACGCGTTCCTGATCGACCGCGTCACCAGCCGCAGGGAGATCGTCGGCTTCCGCACCTCGATCGTCTACCGGCACCACGCGAACACGGTGCTCAGCCGCCTAGAGTGAGCCCGTCGCGAGCATGCCGCCGTCCACCCGGACGGTCTCGCCGGTGATCCACGACGCCTGCTCCGACGCGAGGAACGCCACCAGCTGCGCCACGTCGGCGGGCTCGCCGAGCCGCCGCATCGGGTACCGCGCGGCCGCCGCCTCCTCGTCCGCGCTGTAGAGCGCCTCGGCGAACTTCGTCTTCACCACCGCGGGGGCGACCGCGTTCACGCGCACGCCGGGGCCGAGCTGCCACGCCAGCTCCTCGGTGAGCCGGATCAGCGCCGCCTTGCTCGCGCCGTACGCGGCGATCACGCCCGAGGAGCGCAGCCCGGCGACCGACGCGATGTTCACGATCGACCCGCCGTGCTCGGCCATCCACGCCTTCAGCGCGAGCTGGACGTAGCCGAGCGCGCCGACCACGTTCACGTCGAAGAGCTTGCGCACCGCGGCGAGGTCGGCGTCGGCGAGCGGGCCGTACGTCGGGTTGATGCCGGTGTTGTTGATCAGCACGTCGAGCGAGCCGAACTCCTCGACCGTGCGGCGCACCACCTCGGCGCGGTCCTCGTCGCTGCCGGTGTTCGCCGGCACCGACAGCACCCGCGCGCCGGGCACGAGCGAACGCAGCTCGTCGGCGGCGGCCGCGATCTGGTCGGCCTTGCGCGACGAGATCGTCACGGCCGCGCCACCCCTGGCGAGCTCGGCGGCGATGGCGTGCCCGATGCCGCGGCTGGCTCCGGTGACCAGCGCGACCTTTCCCTTGAAGTCCGGTGTCATGGCGGTGACTCTAGCTAAGCGCCCGCTTAGTGCGCGAGTGCGCGCGAAAGTGGATTGCTAACAACCCGTACACTCAACTACGTGGTGGTTCGTACGGACTAGGTGCGCAGGCGAGCTTGCCGGTAACGACCGGTGAGCAGACGAGGCCTGCCCATGACCCATCCTCACCGGAAGTCTCCGAAACATGATCACCGCCACTGACCTCGAACTGCGTGCCGGCACCCGCATCCTGCTCTCCGACACGACGCTGCGCGTCCAGCCCGGCGACCGCATCGGCCTCGTCGGCCGCAACGGCGCCGGCAAGACCACCTCCCTGCGTGTGCTGGCCGGCGAGGGCGAGCCGTACGCGGGCGACCTGCGCCGAGCCGGCGAGGTCGGCTACCTGCCGCAGGACCCGCGCGAGGGCAACCTCTCCGTCACCGCCAAGGACCGGGTGCTCTCCGCCCGCGGTCTCGACGAGCTGCTGCGCGAGATGGAGAAGGCCCAGTCGGCCATGTCCGAGCACGCCGACGAGGCCAAGCGCGACCGCGAAGTGCGCCGCTACGGCCGCCTCGAGGAGCGGTTCTCCTCGCTCGGCGGCTACGCGGCCGAGAGCGAGGCGGCGCGGATCTGCGCGAACCTCGGCCTCGCCGACCGCGTGCTCGCCCAACAGGTCGGCACGCTGTCCGGCGGCCAGCGCCGCCGCGTCGAGCTGGCCAGGATCCTGTTCGGCGCGACCGAGGCGGGCGCGGGCGGCGGCGGTTCCGGCACCACGCTGCTGCTCGACGAGCCGACCAACCACCTCGACGCCGACTCGGTCACCTGGCTGCGCGGCTTTCTCAAGGGCCACAACGGCGGCCTCGTGGTGATCAGCCACGACGTCGAGCTGCTCGCCGACGTGGTCAACAAGGTCTGGTTCCTCGACGCCATGCGCGGACAGGTCGACCTCTACAACATGGGCTGGCAGCGCTACCTCGACGCGCGCGCGGCCGACGAGAAGCGCCGCCGCCGCGAGCGGGCCAACGCCGAGAAGAAGGCGGGCGCGCTGCAGGCGCAGGCCGACAAGATGCGTGCCAAGGCGACCAAGGCCGTTGCCGCGCAGAACATGGCGAAGCGCGCGGAGCGGCTGCTGTCCGGGCTCGAGGACGTCCGCCAGTCCGACAAGGTCGCGCGGATCCGGTTCCCGGAGCCCGCGCCGTGCGGCAAGACCCCGCTCACCGCGGAGGGCCTCTCGAAGACCTACGGGTCGCTCGAGGTGTTCACCGGCGTCGACCTCGCGATCGACCGCGGCTCGCGGGTCGTCGTGCTCGGCCTCAACGGCGCCGGCAAGACCACGCTGCTTCGGCTGCTCGGCGGCCGCGAGCCCGCCGACTCCGGTGCGGTCGTGCCCGGCCACGGGCTGCGGATCGGCTACTACGCGCAGGAGCACGAGACGCTCGACCACGAGGCGTCGGTGTGGGACAACGTGCGGCACGCCGCGCCGGACACTCCCGCACAGCAGTTGCGGCAGCTGCTCGGCACGTTCCTGTTCTCCGGCGAGCAGCTCGAGCAGCCGGCCGGCACGCTGTCCGGCGGCGAGAAGACGCGGCTCGCCCTGGCCGGTCTGGTGTCGAGCGCGGCCAACGTGCTGCTGCTCGACGAGCCCACCAACAACCTCGATCCGGCCAGCCGGGAGCGGGTCCTGGACGCGTTGCGCCGCTATTCGGGCGCTGTCGTGCTCGTCACGCACGATCCCGGTGCGGTGGAGGCACTTGAGCCCGAACGCGTGATCCTGCTGCCCGACGGCACCGAAGATCACTGGTCAGCGGACTATCTGGAACTCGTACAGCTGGCCTGACGCCGCTACTGCATCCGGGCGGGCGTGACGGATTTCACGGCTATTTTCGATCTCGCCTGGCATTCCACGCCGTCGTGTTCGATCATTGCCACGGCAGGTGTTCTCAGAAACCTCCGTTACACGCTACGGAAGGCGGACGACGTGGCTGATTTGAAGAAGGGCGCGCGCATCACCGGTAGTACGCGCGACAAGCTGGCCGCTGACCTCAAGAAGAAGTACGAGAAGGGGGCCAGCATTCGTGCGCTGGCGGAGTCGACGGGGCGGTCGTACGGATTCGTGCACCGCGTGCTGTCCGAGTCCGGGGTGACGCTGCGAGGTCGCGGCGGAGCCACGCGCACGAAGAAGAAGTAAAACTGGGTCAAGCTTGGATGCCGCGGGTGTCGGGGCACGCGACCGGATCGTCGGTCGGACCCGCGAGCGTCCTGGTCCCCTCCGTCATGTCAGCCTGCCGTTCGGAGGCGGAGAACCAGAGCATCGCGCCGATCATCGCCAGTGGGTAGACGAGATAACCCCAGCGTGTGGCCGGTGCGAGGATGATGGCCGCGCCCAGCCCGGTCGCCGTGCGCAGCATGACGTCCGCTGGATCGCGGGGCGGCCGGATCACCAGCCACGCCGTGATGGCGCATGCCGCCGCCGCGAGCAGCGCCAGCGCTGCCGCATGCCCGACGGACCCGAGCTGGGCGATCAGATGCCCTGGCAACGGACTCTCCGCGGGTGAACCAGCTTCGCCGAGACCCGCCGGGTACAGGATCACGTGCTCGACGAACGACGCCGGATCGACGGCCAGCACCGGGATCACCAGTGCCGCGCTCGCCGTGACCACTGTACCAAGGAAGATCAACAACGCGCGCCACCCCCGGTGCGCTAGCAGCGCGACCGCGAGCACCGCCAGCGCCGGCAGCGCGGTCAGCTTCATGTTGACGACGACCGCGATCGCGAGCCCCGCCCACACCGCGCAGGCTCGTGCGCGGCCCGGACCGGCGCGGAACGCGAGCGCGGCGGCCAGCACGATCAGCGCGATCACCGGGATGTCGTCGCCGGCCACCACCACCGTCAGCAGCGTCAGCGGGCTGACGACGGCCAGCTGCGCGGCCGGCACCGGCACCTTCGGCCAGCCCATGACCTTCAGTGCCAGGACGATCGCCAGCACGGTGACGACGGCGAAGGCCACCCGCGCGTCGGTGAACGGGCCGTCGCCGAACAGCGCGCGGGGGAGCCCGAAGACCGTCATCGCGGGGCCGTAGGGCGTGTAGTCGTCCGGGTGCGGGGGCCTGCCGAGCAGGCTCAGGTCCGGGTAGGGCGTGCCGTTGTCGAACAGCAGCCGCGCGGACCGCTCGACGACCCACACCTCGGGCTGCGAGGGGAACGACCACGGCCAGTCGCCCCACACGAAGCCCGGCGCCCTGCGGAAGACCAGCACGAGGAGCGGCACGACGCCGGCGAGCAGCACCGCGACGCCGACGGGGATCCAGCGCGAACGGAGCAAACTCGAGGCGTTCGCCAGGTCGGTACGCGACAATAGCGAGATCACCAGCGCGAGCAGGTAGCCCGCGGCAGCGAAGTTGCCCCAGACGCGGTAGCCGTAGAACTCCGAGAAGGCGGCGTTGCCGGCCGCGAACAGCAGGCTGACGCCGTAGAAGAGCAGGTCGAGGCGCCACTCCCGCCGTCCGGTCCGCTCCACGCGGGCAGGCTACCGGTGTTCGCTCTGCGGGGAACGGGAAGGCCGGCCGGCCCGCCGGTGTTGGTGCGGTGGGAGGACGTAGGAGGTTCAGTGGAGAACTCGTGGATGTTCATGCGCGGCGCCATGCACGCGGCGGACACGCCGAAGGGGCTGCGCAAGGGCACCATTCGGCGGGTCTACTCGTTCGCGGGGCCGCACCGGGGGAAGCTCGCGGTGTTCCTGTTCCTGACCATGGTCTCGGCCGTGCTCGCGGTGAGCACGCCGCTGCTCGCCGGTCAGGTGGTGAACGCGATCGTCGGCGACGGCTCGGTCCCGACCGTGGTGTGGCTCGCGGTCGCGATCGCCGGGGTCGCGATCGCCGACGCCGCGCTGGGGCTCGCCGAGCGGTGGCAGTCCTCGCGCATCGGTGAGGGGCTGATCTACGACCTGCGGCGTGCGGTGTTCGGGCACGTGCAGCGGATGCCGGTCGCGTTCTTCACCAGAACCCGTACCGGCGCGCTGGTGTCGCGGCTGAACAACGACGTGATGGGGGCGCAGCGGGCGTTCACGTCGACGCTGGCCGGGCTCGTGACCAACGTGATCCAGCTGGTGCTGTCGGTCGGCGTGATGCTGACGCTGTCGTGGCAGGTGACGCTGCTGGCGCTCGTGCTGCTGCCGATCTTCGTGCTGCCGGCGCGACGGATGGGCAAGCGGATGGCCGACCTGCAGCGGGAGTCGGCCGGGCTGAACGCGTCGATGACCACGCAGATGACCGAACGGTTCTCCGCGCCGGGCGCGACGCTCGTGAAGCTGTTCGGGCACCCGCGGGCCGAGTTGGACGAGTTCGGCGGCCGGGCGGCGCGGGTGCGCGACATCGGTGTGAAGTCGGCGATGCTGACCCGCTGGTTCATGACGAGCCTGACGCTGGTGTCCGCGTTGGCGCAGGCGCTCGTGTACGGCCTCGGCGGGTACCTCGCCATCACCGGCAAGCTGGCGCCGGGCACGGTCGTGGCGCTCGCGCTGCTGCTGACGCGGCTGTACACGCCGCTGACCGCGCTCGCGAACGTGCGGGTGGACGTGATGACCGCGCTGGTGTCGTTCGAGCGGGTCTTCGAGGTGCTCGACCTGCCGCCGATGATCACCGAGAAGGACGATCCTCGCACGGTGCCGTCGGGTGGCGTCTCGGTGTCGTTCGACGACGTGCGGTTCGGCTACCCGGCCGCGGACAAGGTGTCGCTCGCGTCGCTGGAGGAGGTGGCCGTCCTCGACCGCCGCGGTGGCGAGGAGGTGTTGCACGGCGTCAGTTTCCGGGCCGAGGCCGGGCAGACGGTGGCGCTGGTCGGGTCGTCCGGGGCCGGCAAGTCGACGATCGCGTCGCTGGTGCCGCGTCTGTACGATGTGGACAGTGGCACGGTTCGACTGTCCGATGTGGACGTACGAGACCTGTCGTTCGACTCGCTGCGCGACACCGTCGGGGTGGTGACCCAGGACGGGCACCTGTTCCACGACACGATCCGCGCGAACCTGTTGTACCCCAGGCCGGACGCGACGGAGGACGACCTGTGGGCGGCGCTGCGCCGGGCCCGGCTGGACGTGCTGGTGCAGAGCCTGCCCGACGGCCTCGAGACGGTCGTCGGGGAGCGCGGTTACCGCCTTTCCGGTGGCGAGCGGCAACGCCTGACCATCGCGCGGCTGCTGCTGGCGCAACCCCAGGTGGTGATCCTCGACGAGGCGACCGCGCACCTGGACTCCGAGTCGGAGGTCGCGGTGCAGGAGGCGCTCGTCGACGCGCTGACCGACCGCACGGCGATCGTCATCGCGCACCGGCTGTCGACCGTGCGCGCGGCGGATCAGATTCTGGTGGTGGAGCACGGGGAGATCGTCGAGCGCGGGACGCATGACGTGTTGCTGGCCAAGGAAGGGCGATACGCGGAGCTGTACCGGACCCAGTTCGCCAACCAACCAGTGACATTGGCTCGCTCCGCTCGCGGATGAGCGGGCCTCACCCGGTGTCTTCCCGTTACCTGCGCAGGGAGGCGGCCTTCCGCTGCTCACTCAGCCCAGACACCGGAGGCCCACTCACAACGTTCACGTCCGCGGATCACGCATGCGGGCCCCCTCAGGCCCAGGCGTCCGCTGGTCCAGCATGTCGTGTTGGTGTGCGATCGCCTCTCTCACCAGTGCGGTGATCTCCTCCGGCGCCGCGACGGCGCGGTCGTGCGGTACCTGTCGCAGGTACTTGCCCTCGCCGCGTAGCAGCCGCGCGGGGTCGGCCAGCAGCGCGCCCTTGTGGAACATCAGGTCGACGCCCTTGCCGGTCACGCCGACGGCGCACAGCCAGTGGTGCCAGTCGCCGCCGTGGGTGAACGTCAGGCGACCCCACTTGACGGCCTCCTCGACGTCGGCCGCCGCGTGGATCAGTTTGGTCAGGTCGCGGACCCGGTCCCGATCCTCGGGAGCCCGGTCGGCGAGCCATTCGGTGACAGTGCCCATGCCCGCCACCATGGCACGGGGGTACGACAACTACGGCAGATCCGCCGGGGTGTCCACGTCCTGACCTGCGGCGATGTCCTCGCATGGCACCGCGCTCGGCGGGTGGCGGGCCAGGTAGGGGCGCGCACCCTCGTCGCCGTTCGCGAGTGCCGCCACCTCCACCCACCGCGACCGCCCGATCAGCACCGGGTGCCCGGGCGCGCCGTCGTAGGTGGCCCTGGCCAACGCGTCCGACGACGCCAGCGCGACGAACCGCGCGACGGCCGCCGCGGTCACGCCGGGGGTGTCCACCGGGAGCACGACGACGGCGGCACAGTCCGTCGGCTCGAGGGCGGCCAGCCCCACCCGCAGCGAGGAACCCATGCCGGTGGCCCAGTCGGGGTTGTCCACGAGCGCCGACCCGGACAGCATCGCCGTCGTGCGCACGTCGTCGGCGAGCGCACCCAGGACGACCACCACGGGACCGCAGCCGCCGGAGTGCAGCACCTCTGCGGCCTGCTCGACGAAGAGCCCGCCCCGATGGCGGACGAGCGCCTTCGGCATCCCGAACCGCCGTCCCGCGCCGGCGGCGAGCAGCAACCCGGCGACACGCACCTCCCAAGCCTACGGCCGAAACGCGTCCACGTTGTCCCGTGCCCACTGCGCGTACGTGCGCGCGGGCCGCCCGGTGACCTCCTCGACCGTCGGCAGCGGCTTGAGCGTCGCCGCCCAGTCGACGTCGTCCATCGCCGGACCGGTCGCCGAGTAGTCGTCGAAGCCGAGCAGGAAGCCGGCGTTCTCGGCGCCCCACCCGCCCTGCCGCTCCAGGATCGCGCGGGCCTCGGTGTTGCTGACCTGCTGGAACCGGACCTCCGCGCCGAGCGCCGCGCCGATCGCCGCCACCTGGTCGCGCCGCGTGAGCAGCTCCGGGCCCGTCAGGTCGTACCAGCGGCCCGTGTGCCCGTCCTCGGTCAACGCGCTCACCGCGACCGCCGCGATGTCCGCGTCGTGGATCGCGAGGCTCGGCGCGTCCGGGTCGGCGTAGCGGACCACCCGGTCCTCGCGGATCATCCGCCCCCACAGCCGCTCGGTGTTCGAGGCGAAATCCCCCGGCCGGACATGGGTGTACTCGAGCCCGGACGCCTCGACCGCCTGCTCGACCGGCAGCTGGAAGTCCGTGTCGTAGCCGCCGGTCACCGCGCCGGAGGACAGCGTCACGATCCGCCGCACCCCGGCCGCCTTCGCCATGGCGACCACCTCGGTCGCCGTCCTCGGCTCGGGGAACAGGTACATCCGGTCGACACCCTCGAACGGGACCGACGCCGGTTCGAGCAGGTCGCCGCGGACCACCCGGACGCCGGCCGGGAACGACGCGCCGGCCGGGTTCCTGGTCATCGCCAGCACCTCGTGGCCGGCGTCGGCGAGCTGCCGCACCACGTGTCGCCCGACGTGTCCGGTCGCCCCGGTCACCAAGATCGCCATCAGGATCTCCTCAAAAATGGGTACGCTGTACGCATAACGCTAGCACGACTGGGTGCGGTGTACGCATCTACGATTGGCGCACGATGACCACTTCGGACGACCAGGCCGAGCCGGCCGACTCCGCGAGCTTCGGCGGCGGCACCGCGTCGGCCCGCGCCATGGAACTGCTCTGGGGCACCAAGCCGGCGCCCAGCCGGGGCCGAAAGCCAGGTATGACCGTCGAGCGGATCACGGCCGCGGCCGTCGCGATCGCCGACGCGGAGGGTCTCGACGCGCTGTCGATGCGCCGCGTCGCCGACGCGCTCGGCGTCGGCACCATGTCGCTCTATCGCTACCTGCCGGGCAAGACCGAGCTGTACGAGCTGATGCTCGACTCGGTCATGGGCGAGACCGGCCCGCCCGCGGCCGACCCGGCCGGCTGGCGCGCGAGCCTGGCCGCGTTCGCGCGGCAGAGCCTCGACGGCTACCGCCGGCATCCGTGGCTGCTGTCGGCGTCGCTTTCGCGGGGGCTGATGGGCCCGAACCAGACGGCGTCGCTCGACGCGCTGCTGCGGACGATCTCCGGCATCGGGTTGAGCAGCGGCGAGATGATGGCGGTCGTCGGGCTCGTGGTCAGCTACGTGCAGGGCCGCGCGCGTCAGGCCGCGGAGGCGGCGGGGGCCGAACAGCGCTCGGGCGTGTCCGACGCGCAGTTCTGGACCGAGTTCGCGCCGCTGCTCACGCCCCACCTCGACCCGGCGCGGTTCCCCACGCTGGCGGCCGTGTGGCACGACGAGGAGCTGGACTGGGCGGACGAGTTCGAGTTCGGGCTCGCGCGGGTGCTGGACGGGATCGAGGCGTTCGTCGAAGGTGAGCGAGGCAGGGTGTGACGGTCGAACCGGGGTTGTCGAAGTCGGGGGCGAAGGGCGCGGCCGTGCGGGCGGTGGTGCTCGTGCTGCACGGCGGGCAGGAGCGCAGCAAGGTGCCCGCGACCCGCTGGTATCCCGCGTACTGGCGGATGGTGCCGTTCGCCCGCGACCTACGGAGGGCGGGCCGCGGCGCGGGGGTCGCGGTGTGGCTGATGTGCAACCGGTACCGGGGTTGGAACCAGCCGGAGCTCGACCCGGTGGCCGACGCGCGGTGGGCGCTCGAGGCGATCCGGCGCGCGCACCCGGGCGTGCCGGTCGTGCTGGTCGGGCACTCCATGGGCGGCCGCGTGGCGCTGCGGGTGGCCGACGACCCGGCGATCGCGGGCGTGTGCGTGCTCGCGCCGTGGACGCCGGCGGGGGAGCCGGTGGCGCAGCTGGCCGACCGGACCGTGCTCATCGCGCACGGTGACCGGGACCGGATCACCGACCCCGGGCTGTCGCACGCGTACGCCGAACGGGCGAAGCTCGTCACCGACTCGGTCTGCCGGTTCGACGTGCGCGGGGAGTCACACGCGCTGCTCCGCCGGTACTCGCGATGGACGCTGCTGGTCAGACGGTTCACACTCGGCGTGCTCGGCATCGTCGACCTGGACCACGACATCGCCACGGCGCTCGCGAGGCCCGCGCCGGACGGACTCCGTGTGCCCATTTGATGACGGTCTCGTACGGTGTGCACCGTGTTTCGCAACCTGGGCGCGGGTCCCCACGTCTTGTGTGATGACGGAAGGTTGGGGTTCGTGAACGAGCTTGCGAGTGAACCAATGTCACAGGGCGACCGCGAGCGGCGTCACGGAGCTTGCGAGGGGACGTCATGAGTTATCAGCAGCCGCCGCGTCGGCCGGGTCAGGGTGGCCGCCCGCCCGGTTACGGTGGTCCGCCGCCGAGGCAGAGCCGTAAGCCCGAGTACCACAACACCAGGATGCTGCCGCTGCCCGGCAACGACGACGCGCCGCCGCAGCGTTACCAGGACGGCTACGGCCCGCCGCCGCGCCGCCAGGGGCCCCCGGACGACTACCGCCGGCCGCCCGTCGGCGACGAGGGCTACCCGCCACCGCCGCCGCGCCGGCCGCGCCGTAGGCCCCGGTGGGGGCGCCGGCTCGGGATCGCGCTGCTGGTCCTGCTCGTGCTGCTCGGCGGCGGGTGGCTCTGGATGGACACGTCCATCAACCGCGTCGCCGCGCTCGAGGACTACCCCGGCCGGCCGGCGGCCGCGGCGGGCACGAACTGGCTCATCGTCGGGTCGGACAGCCGCGAGGGGCTCACCGAGGAGGAGAAGGCGAAGCTCACCACCGGTGACACGGCCGGCAAGCGCACCGACACGATCATGGTCGCGCACATCCCGGACAACGACACACCGCCGACGCTGCTGAGCCTGCCCCGCGACTCCAATGTGGACATTCCGGGCCACGGGAACAGCAAGATCAACGCGGCGTTCTCACTCGGTGGCGCGCCGCTGCTGGTGAAGACCGTCGAGGGCGCGACCGGGCTGCGCATCGACCACTACGCGGAGATCAGCTTCGGCGGGTTCGCCGGCATCGTCGACGCGGTCGGCGGCGTCGAGATGGACATCCCGACGGAGATGCACGACACCAAGACGGGTGCGACGATCCCGGCCGGTCACCAGACGCTCGACGGCACGCAGGCGCTGGCGTTCGTGCGCATGCGGTACAGCTCGTCGACGCCGCGGTCGGACCTCGACCGGGTGGTGAACCAGCGGAAGTTCATCGGTGCGCTGGCGAGTGAGATCGCGAGTGCCGGCACGCTGCTCAACCCGTTCGACCTGTTCCCGCTCATCGGCGAGATCACCGACGCGCTGACCATCGACGAAGGCGACCATCTGCACAACCTCGCGGGGCTCGGGTTCGCGATGGGCGGCATCTCCGACGGCGGCACGGTGACCACCACGGTGCCGGTCACCAACTCGTCCGCGAACCAGTGGGACGAGACCAAGTCGGGGCAACTGTTCGACGCGCTGCGCAACGACACCCCGATCCCGCCGGACGTGATCGTCAACTAGCCCGCCTCCCCGGACTTTATGCGTTGGTTGCGTCCCGGCGCAGACGCGGCTACCGAGGTGGACCGTGGCTGAGCGCCGTCACGTTCCCCTGAGGTTCCGCTGCTCAGGCCCAGACCTTCGCACAAAGATCCATGGGACGGGCCCTATTGACCTAGCGGCTGTGCGTGGTGGTGAACAAACCGCGCGCGGTCGGGGCACTCGCGTATCTACGCTTCGGCGGTGTGCCACACCATCGAGCTGGACTGGACCGACGACCTGGTCGTCGCTGACACCGCCGCGCGTGCGGCGGCCGTGTCGCGTTCCACGAGACGGAGGACGCCATCTGGGCCATTCGAGGCCGGATGAGCGAGGTGTGGGCCGAGGCCAAGTATGTGCAGCCGCTGAAGCTGCGTTTCCGGACCGAGTTGGACCGGCTGCGGGAGGATCTGCGGCGCACGTACGGCCGCAGCCTCATGCACGTCATCACCGACGGCTGGCTGGACGCCGTCGAGGGTGGCGTGCTCGTCCACTTCTCGTTGCGGTATCTGGAGTGGGAGGCTCGCTACCCGGCCGAGTGGGCGAAGCACTGGGGCATCAAGCGCGGCCTGCTATGGAAGTTGTCGCGCAAGTCCATGTGCGCGGCGCACCGGCGGCAGGCGGCCGACCTGGTCGTGCTGGCGGTCGAGCGGCCCCAACGCTGCGAGGACGACCAGTACGTCCGGCTGGCCCGCTCCATCGCGGACGACGAGCTACGGGCACGGCTCGCCGAGGTGGCGACCGAGCGCGCCGAGTTCATGCTGCACATGCTCGACCACCCGGACCGGCCGCCGACCCGGCACAGCTGGCAGACGTGGGCGTCGGCGCGGGTCCACAGTGGACCAAACGCGCCTGCCTAGGCCGCTCGCGCTCGGAGCACCTCCAGTGCCCGGTCCGCGTGCACGCCCATGCGCAGCTCGCTCTTGATCACTTCCAGGACCTTCCGGTCCGTGTCGATCACGAACGTCTGCCGCTTGGTCAGCAGAGGTCCGAAGCTGCGCCGCACGCCGAACTGGGTCGCCACCTCGCCGGTCGGGTCGGACAGCAGCGGGAAGTCGAACGAGTGGGTGTCGCTGAACCGGGCCTGCTTCTCGACCTCGTCGGGACTGATGCCGACGCGGGTCGCGCCGACCGCGGCGAACTCGGCGGCCAGGTCGCGGAAGTGGCAGCTCTCCGCGGTGCAGCCCTTGGTCATCGCGGCGGGGTAGAAGAACAGCACCACCGGCCCGCTCGCCAGGAAATCACGCAGCGGGCGGGTCTTGCCGGTCTCGTCCGGCAGTTCGAAGTCGGGTGCGAGGTCGCCGGCTTTCATGGCACTCCATTCGGTCGCGCGTGGTTCGGCGCGCGGCTCTGCGAGGATTGGTCGGTGGACACTACCGCCGCGCCCAGTCTGTCGGTGCGCACCGCACGCGTCGTCACCGAGGCGCTCTCGCCCGCCGTGATCGTGGTCGTGCTCTCGCTCGCGGTCGCGTGGTTCGGCACCGGCCACGACGTCGCCGCCACCACCGGCTGGGGCCTGGTCGCCGCCGTCTTCTACTGCGCGATCCCGATGGCGATCCTGATCCGCGGCTCCCGCAGCGGCCGGTGGGGCGGGCACTGGGTGCGCGAACGCGAGCGGCGGTTCGTGCCGTTCCTGCTGATCCTCGCGTCCGCGCTGGTCGGGCTGGCGATCATGCTGGTCGGCGACGCGCCGCGCGAGGTGATCGCACTCAGCTGGTCGATGATCGTGACGCTGGTGGCCTGCCTGGTGATCACCAAGTGGTGGAAGGTGTCCGTGCACGCCGCGGTCGCCGGCGGCGCGACCGCCACGGTCGTGCTGCTGTACGGACCGTGGTACCTGTTCCTCGCCGCGGCCGTCGCGCTGGTGTGCTGGTCCCGCGTGATCGTCGAGGCCCACACGGTCGCGCAGGTCGTCGTCGGCGCGCTGGTCGGCCCGATCGTCGGCGGGGCGGTGTTCCTCGCGCTGCGGTGAGCGGCGGGCTACGGGATCAGCAGCACGCGCCCCGACTGCTCGCGTCCGTCGAGAATGCGGTGTGCCGCCACGGCCTCGGTGAGCGGCAGTCGCGTGTGGACGGTCGTGCGCAGCTGTCCGGCGACGTACATGGCGGCCACCTCCGCCATCTCGGCCGCCGCCTCCTTCGGTGCCGCCGCGCGCCAGGTCAGCACCGAGAAGCCCGAGACCGTCTTCAGTCGGTACAGCGACTCCACCGGGATGCGGGCGAGTTCGCCGGTCGCGGCGCCGTAGACGACCGCCCGGCCCAACGGCCTCAGCAGTTCGATGGACTGGTCCAGCACGGTCCCGCCGACCGAGTCGAGCACGATGTCGACGCCGTCGGGCACCTGCTCCGGCCACGCCGGGTCGCGGTAGTCGACCGCCTCGTCGGCGCCGTGCGCGCGGGCGAACTCGAGCTTCGCCGGGCTGCTCGCGGTGGCGATCACCTTGCCGCCCAACAGTTTCGCGAGCTGGACGGCCACATGGCCGATGCCGCCGGCCGCGGCGTGCACCAGCACCGTCTCGCCCTGGGCGAGGCGGGCCATGCGCAGCAGGCGCAGCGCGATCGGCGCGGCCATCGGGAGCATG
The DNA here is from genome assembly GCA_963840275.1 of uncultured Actinomycetota bacterium. Classification (GTDB taxonomy): domain Bacteria; phylum Actinomycetota; class Actinomycetes; order Mycobacteriales; family Pseudonocardiaceae; genus Actinophytocola. The sequence goes on along the minus strand of CAWIYK010000005.1, from coordinate 2,108,195 downwards.
GTCGCCGAGGCGTCGTCGACGCCCTCCGGCACCTCGGCGAGCCACTCCGCGTCCGCAAGCGAGTAGTCGGCGAACGCGTCGTCCGCCACCAGCGCCGCGACGCGGCGGCCGACCAGCGCCGTGTCGACGTCCGGCCCGACGGACTCGACGATGCCGACCACGTCGGCGGTGAGGCTGCCGGGCAGCGGCCGCTGGAACATCTTGGTGCCGCCGCGCCGAAAACGGGTGTCGACGAAGTTCGCGCCGATCGTGGTGGCCCGCAGCAACGCCTGGCCCGGCCCCGGCCGCGGGACGTCGGTCTCCTCGACGCGCAGCACCTCTGGGCCGCCGAACTCGTAGTAGCGGACTCGACGCACGGTATTCTCCTGCCTGACGGACCTAACTGGACTTGCGGTCAATTTAACCGTACTGGACCACGGGTCCACTTGTCGCGTCGCGAGGAGGAGTGATGCGTGCCGACGCCGCCCGCAACCGGCGCGCGATCCTGGCCGCGACCGAGGAACTGCTGACGACACACCGGCCGGACGAGGTGACGATCGAACAGGTCGCCGCCGCGGCGGGGGTCGGCAAGGGCACGGTGTTCCACCGGTTCGGCAACCGGATGGGGTTGATGATCGCGCTGATGCAGGAACGCGCGATGGGCCTCGGCGACGACATCGAGAGCGGTCCGCCGCCGCTGGGCCCCGGCGCGCCGGCACGGGAGCGGCTACTGGCGTTCCTCGCCGCGGTCGTCCGCGTGGTCAGCCGCAACAAGGGGCTTGTCGCCGCGCTGGGTCAGGTCGTCACGACACAGCACCACCACGGCGAGCGCCACCCCGTGTACGAGCTGTGGCACGGCCACGTCCGCGACCTCATCGCGCAGGAGCGCCCGGACCTCGACGCCGACCTGCTCGCCGACCTGCTGCTCTCCGGCCTCAGCGCGGAGCCGGTCATCCGCCGAATCGTCGCCGGCGACACGGACCGGCTGATCGCCGCACTCCAGTCGCTGGCGACAGGCCTGCTGGATGGACTGTGACATTGGCTCGCTTCGCTCGCGTATTCGCGGCCTGGTCCCGGCGTCTTCCTCCTCCGTGCTCGGCGCTGACGCGCCTGCGCGCGAGCGTCAGTCCAGACGCCGGCGGCCGCTCACCCAGCCCTCACCCGTGACATTGGCTTGCTTCGCTCGCGTATTCGCGGCCTGGTCCCGGCGTCTTCCTTCCTCGTGCTCGGCGCTTGCGCGCCTGCGCGCAGCTCAGTCCAGACGCCGGCGGCCGCTCACCCAGGCCCCCTCACTCACGGGGTACTCCGGTGGGGCCGGCTCGCTTCGTTGTGGCTACTTGTCTTGTTCGCCGGCGTCCAGTTCTGCCTGCGTTCGTTTGAGCTGGTCCATCTCGACGTGGCCCACCGCGCTGTCGGCCACCGACGACTCGACCGCCGCCACCAGCGGCTCCAGCTCCGCGAGCAGCTCCAGCTTGCGTGGCCCCGGCACCGCCGCGGCCGCCACCAGCTGCTCGTCGAGCTGCAGGATCTGCTGCTCGACCGCGACCCGCTTCTCGATCTCCACCGCGTCGCCCATCGGCTGACCCGACAGCGACTTCGCGGCCGCCGCGAGCCTGCGGTGCATCCGCGCCTCCGGCGAGTGGGCGCCGGCCCACTCGCGCGGCACGTCCTTCGCCAGCGCCGGGCTCAGCCCGAGCGTCTCCTTGGCCCGCCGCTTGCCCCTGCTGGCCAGCGCGACGAACCCGATCACGACGAGCAGCACCACCACGAGGACCACGAGACCCACGACGCCCACGTCAGCCTCCGCGTGACTGGTAAAGGATCAACAGGCCCACCACGACGACGATCGCGAGGAGCACCGCGAGCGTAACCTTGATCTTGCTGATCGGCCGCCGGCCCTGGACCTCGCCGGTCACGCCGTTGATGCACACCTGGAACGGCTTGCCCTCGTACACCACGGTCAGCAGCCACACGGGCAGCAGCAGGTACTTGAACCGCATGTCGTACCAGTGCGAGTTCTTCGAGTGGACCCGCTGCTGGTTGCCGCCGATGTCGCGGCGGACGGTGCGGTCGATCTCCGCCTCCATCTGCTGCTTGGCCGGCTCGAAGCACTGCTCGGCCGTGCGGTCGTAGGTCCTGCTGAGATGCCCGGCGACGTACTCCGCCGAGTACGGCCGCGCCTGCTGCGTCGGCCACGGCTCCAGCGCCGCGACCTTCTTCTCGTCGAGCCCGGTGTTCGCCATGATCGGGATGTCGTCGAACGAGTTGTGCACGCGCCCGGACGCGTGCGTCCAGCGGATCCTGGTCTCGGTGCGCTGGTTGTCGCCGGATCCGACGGTCACCGTGTACGTCGTGCCGCGCTCGCCGGTGTAGTCGGTGTCCGCCGACGCGTCGAACGTGAAGTACGCGATGTAGACGCTCGCGAACGAGCCCGCCTCGCTGTACTTCTTGAACTCGGTCGGCGCGAACCAGCGGCTCTTGATCCACTTCTCGACGACGTCCTTGGCGGCCGGCTCGGCCACCTGGAACGGCAGCACCGCGTCGACCGGCAGCCGGTCCGGCGCGTCGTGGACGTCGTCGCGCTGGATCGGGGTGGCGCAGTACGGGCAGCGGGTCGCGGTGAGCGTGCCGCCGAAGGTGGTGTGCCCGCCGCAGTTCTGGCAGACGATCTCCTTCTCCGCGCCGGCCTGCACCAGCGCCCTGGCGCGCGACGAGCGGATGCCGCCGAGGTCGTGTTCGACGACCCTCCGCCCGGCGTCCTCGATGATCGGCTGCTCGTTGCCGCAGCTCGGGCACTTGAGCAGCTGCGCGGTGATGTCGAAGACCAGCTGCGCGCCGCACTGGTGGCACGGGTAGGTGCGGGTCTGCTCCGTCGTGTGCAGCGTCGCGCGCAGCGGTGGCGCGGGCGGCTGCTGGCGTTGCTGCGCCGGCTGACCGTGCTGCGGCAGGGGTGGTGGGGGACCGTGCTGGGGGAGCGGCGGCGGACCCTGGTGCGGCAGGGGCGGCGGGCCGCCCTGGCCGGTCACGCGCCCGCCTGTGACGCGTTCGGCAGCGGCGGCGGTCCGGTCGGCGCGAACAGCGCCGCGAGCGCGGGCACCGTCTGCGCGGCCGCCCAGCCCGGCATGCCGTTCGTCCACACGAGGGTCGCCGGTGTCACCTGACCGCCGGCCACGAACGGTCGCAGCTGGTCGGGCGCGAACGGCCCGGACGCCTGGCCCGAGATCTCCACGTGGAACTGCTGTGCGGCCGGCAGCGGCGGCGGTCCGGCGGGGGCCGCCGGGGCTGCTTGTGGCGCGACCATGCCGCCCATCATGTTGCCCATCTGCTGGCCGAGCGCCATGCCGAGGCCGGCGCCCATCATGCTGCCGGCGCCGCCGCCGGGGTTGCGTGCGGCCTCGACCATGGCCTCGGCGGCCGCGCCCTGCTGGAGGCGGTCCATCGGGCCGACGTTGTCGAGGTAGCGGGCCTGCTCGACGCCGCGGGCGACGCCGCGGGTCATGGCCTCCGTGACCTCCTCGGGCAGCGTGATCGTCATGACGATGTCGTCGATCTTGAGCCCGAACTCGTCGTCGACGCGCTCCTGCACGTAGTCCCTGAGCTTGCCGGCGAGCTCGGACTGCTTGCCCTGCAGGTCGATCACGCCGAGCTTGGTCTCGAGCACCATGTCGGAGAACGCCTGCGTGATCACCCGGCGCAGCAGCTCGGAGATCTCCTCGGTGCTGACCGACGAGTCGGTGCCGATGACCTCGCGGAGGAAGATCTCCGGGTCGGCGATGCGCAGCACGCACAGGCCGTTGGCGCGGACCTGGACCATCGTGAAGTCGGGGTCGCGCACGGTGACCGGGCTCGGCGTGCCCCAGCGCAGGTCGGTTACCGGGCGGGTGTTGATGAAGTAGACCTCGCTGCGGAACGGACTGCGGAACCCGTGCTCCCAACCCTGCAGCGTGGACAGGATCGGCAGGTTCTCCGTGACCAGCTGGTAGTGGCCGGGCCCGAACTTGTCGGCGAGCTTGCCGCGGTACACGAACACCGCCTGCTGGCCCTCGCGGACGATCAGCTCGGCGCCGTTCTTGATCTCGTTCTCGTAGCGGGGGAACCGCCAGGCGAGCGTCGAACGGCTGTCGTCGAGCCATTCGATGATGTCGACGAGCTCGCCCTTGAGCTTGGCAATGATCCCCATACCTGTCCTTCCGGCCGTGCTTCCACGCCTGCGACGTCGTCTCGGCCAGGTCAGATGTGACGGCACGCCCCCAGCCCGGCGCGATTCTAGAGCCGCGCGCCCCGGCAGCGTCCTCGAACGGCCGAATGTCGTTCGATCGGTGTCGCCGTGCGACTGCTCGACTACCTGAGGGTCAGCGCGTCCACGTCCGGGATGATCGTGCCGACGCCGTCATCGGACCTGGTGCCGCCGCTGATGGCCAGTACCGCGCCGGCCTTGTCGACCACGCAGCCGAACGAGCCACGGCGCTCCGGCAGTAGGACGTCGAGCGTCGTCCACGTCTCGTCCTCGATGTCGAAGACCTCGGTGGTGCGCAGGCCGCCGATGGGCTCGCCGACCGCGTTGAACACGGCGCCGCCGACGGCCACCAGGACTCGACGGTTCCTGATCCGGGCCGCGACCACACCGGATCCGGCGCGCGCCTCCGTCAGCGGGCGGAGCGTGCGCCAGGTGTCCGAGTCGGGGTCGTAGCGTTCGACGTTGGTCATCGCCGGACCGTCTGCCCGGCCGCCGATGGCGTAGAGGTGGTGCTCGGTCGCGACCAGCCGCAGCTGTGCCCGAGCGGTTTCCATGGGAGCGGTGGGTTGCCATTCGTTGTTCTGGTCGAGGAACAACATCGATTCGGTGATCGTGCTGCTGTTCACGACGCCGCCCGCGACGTACAGCCGGTTGTTCAGAACCGCAGCCGATGCGTCCCCCCGTCGTCGTGGCAGCGCGGGGCCTGGCGTCCACTTGTTCCGTTTCGGGTTGTAGATCTCCACGTTCGCCAGCAGGCGGTCTTTCTCGTCGAAGCCGCCGATCGCGTAGACCCGGCCGGCCAGCGTCGCCGCAGCGAGGTTGGTCCGCCGCGTCGACATCGGCGCCACGTCGTGCCATCGCCCGCCACCTGCCAGCGGGCGGCTCTCGACGTCGTTGAAGACGACGTTGTTGCTATCGAACCCGCCGATGGCAAGGATCTGGTCGGCCACCGCGACCGCGACCAGTCCTGCTCGGCGAGACGCAGGGGTGGCTGGGTGATCCAGCGCTGGCTGGCGAGAGTCGTCGGATCGGACATCACGGTCGCTCCGTATCTCCGACCCGGCATGCCCAGGGTGACTCCGTCCCTGGCATGGCGACAGAGTCGGAGGACTCAGCGCAGTGTGCGGCTGCGGCCGCGGAACTCGGCGATCACCTCGTCGCCTTTGGTGACCGTTACGTCGTAGATGCCGCTTCTCCCGTACGAGACCCGCTCGACGGCGGTCGCCTCCAGGACGTCGCCGAGGCGGGCCGACGCCACGAACGTGATGTCCGCGCCGGCGGCGACCGTCACCGGGCCGTGGCTGTTGCACGCGCACGCGAACGCGGTGTCGGCGAGCAAGAACACATACCCGCCGTGGGCGATGGCGTGGCCGTTCACCATCGTGTCGAGGATTGTCATGCGGACGGTCGCGTGGCCGGGTCCGGCCTCGGTGAGCGTGATGCCGATCGAGCGGGACGCGAGGTCCTCGGCGAGCATCCTTCGCACTGACTCCGGCACCGACACGCACGCCTCCAGCTGAACTCGATCGGGTATTGCCGCAGGTGGGGTATCACAACACAGCGAGAGCTGTACCACATCGGTTGCACTACCAACAGTAGGACGTCAAACTATTCGTATGTCTGAGAAGACCTCGTTGCACCGGCCGAAGCACCCGGTGCGGTTCGTCACGGCGGCCAGTCTCTTCGACGGCCACGACGCGGCGATCAACATCATGCGCCGGATCCTGCAGTCGCAGGGTGCCGAGGTCATCCACCTCGGCCACAACCGGTCGGTCCGCGAGGTCGTGCGCGCGGCGATCCAGGAGGACGTCCAGGGCATCGCGATCAGCGCTTACCAGGGCGGCCACGTCGAGTACTTCAGCTACCTCGTCGAACTGCTCAACGAGCGCGGCGCCGGGCACATCAAGGTCTTCGGCGGCGGTGGCGGCGTGATCGTCGCCGAGGAGATCGAGCTGCTGCACTCCCGTGGCGTGGCGCGGATCTTCTCCCCGGACGACGGCCAGCAGCTCGGCCTCGCCCGCATGATCAACACCATGGTCGAGGCGTGCGACACCGACCTCGCCCAGCGGCCGGAGCCGACCGTCGAGTCGCTGCTGTCCGGCCAGCACGACGTGCTCGCCCACGCGATCACCGCGATCGAGGCCGGCCGGCTGTCCGACGACACCCTCGGCGCGATCCGCGACGCCGCCGGCAAGCGCACGGTCCCCGTGCTGGGCATCACCGGCACCGGCGGCTCCGGCAAGTCCTCGCTCACCGACGAGCTCGTCCGCCGGTTCCGCGTCGACCAGCAGGACAAGCTGCGCATCGCGGTCCTCGCGGTCGACCCGACCCGGCGGCGCGGCGGCGGCGCCCTGCTCGGCGACCGGATCAGGATGAACTGCCTCGGCGGCATCACCGGCCCGACCGGCCAGGACGGCGACCAGGTGTTCTTCCGGTCGATGGCCACCAGGGGCGCGGTCACCGAGGTGCCGGAGGGCCTGACCGACGCGATCGCCGCGGCCAAGGCCGCCGGCAACGACCTGGTCATCGTCGAGACGCCCGGCATCGGTCAGGGCGACGCGGCGATCGTCCCGTTCGTCGACTCCTCGCTGTACGTGATGACGCCGGAGTTCGGCGCCGCGTCGCAGCTCGAGAAGATCGACATGCTGGACTTCGCGGACGTCGTGGCCATCAACAAGTACGAGCGGCGCGGCGCGGAGGACGCCCGCCGCGACGTCGCGCGCCAGCTGGTCCGCAACCGCGAGGCGTTCGGCGTCTCCTGGCAGGACATGCCGGTCTACGGCACGAGTGCGGCGACGTTCAACGACGACGGCGTCACCGCCCTCTACCACCACCTGCGCGACCTGCTGGCCGAAGGCGGGCTGCCGGTCGGCGAGCCGACCCTCGCGCCGGTGAACGGCCGCGTGTCGACCCGCGCCGCGACCGTCGTGCCGGCGCAGCGGGTGCGCTACCTCGCCGACATCGCCGAGACCATCCGTGGGTATCACAAAGAGACCGACGCACAGGTGGCCGCGGTCCGCGAGCACTTCGCGCTCACGCGGGCCCGTGCCGCGCTCGAGGCGGCCGGGGCGGCCACCGACGACCTCGACGCGCTCGCCGCCGAGGCGGAGCGGCGCGTCGAGCGGGACACCTCCGACCTGCTCGACAGCTACCGCACGCTCGCCGAGGACTACCGCGGCGAGGAGCTGGTGGTGAAGGTCCGCGACAAGGAGCTGCACACGCAGCTGTGGCGCGAGACGCTGTCCGGCACGCGGGTGCCGAGGGTCGCGCTGCCGAGGTTCGACGACGACGGCACGCTGCTCCGCTTCCTGCGCAAGGAGAACCTGCCCGGCTTCTTTCCGTTCACGGCAGGCGTGTTCTCGTTCAAGCGGGACAACGAGGACCCGGCGCGGATGTTCGCCGGCGAGGGCGACGCGTTCCGCACGAACCGCCGTTTCCGTTACCTGTCAGAGGGTTCCGAGGCGACCCGGCTGTCCACCGCGTTCGACTCGGTGACCCTGTACGGGCACGACCCGGACACCCCGCCGGACATCTACGGCAAGGTCGGCACGTCCGGCGTCTCGATCGCGACGCTCGACGACATGAAGGCGCTCTACGACGGCTTCGACCTGACCGCGCCGACCACGTCCGTCTCGATGACGATCAACGGCCCGGCGCCGACGATCCTCGCGTACTTCCTGAACACCGCGATCGACCAGAACATCGACAAGTTCGTCGCGGAGCACGACCGGCAGCCCTCGGACGAGGAGCGTGCGGAGATCGCGGCATGGGCGCTCGCGAACGTGCGCGGCACCGTGCAGGCCGACATCCTCAAGGAGGACCAGGGCCAGAACACGTGCATCTTCTCCACCGAGTTCTCGCTGCGGATGATGGCCGACATCCAGGAATGGTTCATCGCCAACAAGGTCCGCAACTTCTACTCGGTGTCGATCTCCGGCTACCACATCGCGGAGGCCGGCGCGAACCCCATCAGCCAGCTGGCCTTCACGCTGGCCAACGGCTTCACCTACGTCGAGTCCTACCTCGCGCGAGGCATGGACATCGACGACTTCGCGCCGAACCTGTCGTTCTTCTTCTCCAACGGGCTCGACGCCGAGTACAGCGTGATCGGCCGGGTCGCGCGGCGGATCTGGGCCGTCGCGATGAAGGAACGCTACGGCGCGAACGAGCGGTCGCAGAAGTTCAAGTACCACGTGCAGACCTCCGGCCGCTCGCTGCACGCGCAGGAGATGCACTTCAACGACATCCGCACCACGCTGCAGGCGCTGTGCGCGCTGTACGACAACTGCAACTCGTTGCACACCAACGCCTACGACGAGGCGGTCACCACCCCGACCGAGAGCTCGGTGCGCCGCGCGATGGCCATCCAGCTGATCATCAACAAGGAGTGGGGCCTGTCGAAGAACGAGAACCCGCTGCAGGGCTCGTTCATCATCGACGAGCTGACCGACCTGGTCGAGGATGCGGTGTTGAGCGAGTTCGAGCGGCTGTCCGAGCGCGGCGGCGTGCTCGGCGCCATGGAGACGGGCTACCAGCGCGGCCGCATCCAGGACGAGTCGATGCTCTACGAGCAGCGCAAGCACGACGGCTCGCTGCCGCTGATCGGCGTGAACACCTTCCTGCCGAGCAAGGACAACGCGGAGGAGCTGCCGACGATCGAGCTGGCCCGCGCGACCGAGGACGAGAAGCGCTCGCAGGTCGACCGGACCCGGTCCTACCAGCAGACGCACGCGGTCGAGGCCGAGGAGGCGCTGCGGCGGCTGCGGACGGCGGTGGCCGAGGACCGGAACGTGTTCGGTGAGCTGATGGACGCGGCTAGGGTGTGCACGCTGGGGCAGATCACGGAGGCGTTCTTCGAGGTCGGCGGCCAGTACCGGCGGAACGTGTGACTTTCGGAGGGTTTGTGACTGAGATCGAGCGGGTCGGCGTCGTCGGGTGCGGCCTCATGGGGTCGGGCATCGCGGAGGTGTGCGCGCGGGCCGGGCTGGACGTCGTCGTCAACGAGGTGTCCGACGACGCGCTGGCCGCCGGCCGCGCGCGGGTCGAGAAGTCCCTGTCGAGGGCGGTGCGCAGCGGCAAGCTGTCGGAGGACGAGCGGGCCGAGGCGTTCGGGCGGATCCGGTTCACCTCCGATCTCGGCGAGTTCGCCGACCGCCAGTTGGTGGTCGAGGCGGTGGCCGAGAACGAGCAGGCCAAGACCGAGGTGTTCGCGAGCCTCGACAAGGTGGTCACCGACCCGGAGGCGATCTTCGCGTCGAACACGTCGTCGATCCCGATCATGAAGCTGGGCATGGCCACGTCGCGGCCGCAGCGGGTGATCGGCATCCACTTCTTCAACCCGGTGCCGGTGCTGAAGCTGGTGGAGCTGGTGCCGTCGCTGCTGACCGGCGACGAGACGCGGGCCGCGGCACAGGAGTTCGCGGAGTCGAAGCTGGGCAAGGAAGTGATCCTGTCGCAGGACCGCGCCGGCTTCGTGGTGAACGCGCTGCTGGTGCCCTACCTGCTGTCGGCGATCCGGATGCTGGAGTCCGGCTTCGCGTCCGCCGAGGACATCGACACCGGCATGATCCAGGGCTGCGCGCACCCGATGGGCCCGCTCGCGCTGACCGACCTCATCGGACTGGACACCACGAAGGCGATCGCGGAGTCGATGTACGCGGAGTTCAAGGAGCCGCTGTACTCGCCGCCGCCGCTGCTGCTGCGCATGGTCGACGCGGGGCTGCTCGGCAAGAAGAGCAGCCGCGGCTTCTACGACTACAGCAAGTAGGAGCACCTCGGACCCGGCGGACCTGACCGCGCACACCCCGCCGAGTGCGCGGACCGGTTCGCGGTGCGGTACCGCGCGGGGATCGCAGGTTCGGGTAGTGGGATCCCGGCGGCGTCGTCTCGATGTGGGGCGAGCCGGGCCTACCGGTCGGCGAAAGTGGGATGCGTCAGCGTGGCGACCACGCCGGCCATCTTGATCTCCGCGACGACGTCGCCGAGGGTCCAGCACAGGTCCATGCCCTCGGGCACACCCAACTCGTTGATGGCGGCCACGGGAAGTCGGGACCGGTTCTCCGTTTCCGGGATGAACGCCACCGTGCACAGCTCGTCGTGGTCGTTGAACGCGTACTGGGTGATGGCCATCTCGACCCCACAGAACGGCTCCGGGTCCTGACCGGTCCGCCACCAGCCACTCTCGTTCAGCGTCGCCGACGGGAACGTGGTCCGGAACTCCGAGAGGGGAGCACCCCACCGCAGGCCGTGCCACCCCTCCGCGATCGTGGCGCCGGTCGCCCCGGTACGAGCCTGTCGACGGCGGAACAACGTCATCTGCGTACCTCCCGAAGTGGCGACAACCCCACGGTAGGACCTACGTCGACGACCTGGGAGAGGAACGTTCCGCCGGCGGGCGGGTGTGGCCTCCGGCCCCTCGAACCACGTTACCGGTGGACACCGACGGTCCCGGGCCGCGTCCGCCGGCAAACCCGTGGGTTGTCCACAGCGAGGGCGGCTGTGCACAGACCCACCGGCGGGTAACCGTTTCCGTCGGTGGTGGGCGGTAGCGTGGGTTCGGGGGCCGGAGGCCGCACCCCCCTCATTCCCGGTTCGTCAGCACTGCCAGGTGTGTGCCGTCCGGGAAGCTGCGTAGCACGAGGACCCCGCGGGTCATCTCGACCGTCGTGTGCCGCACCGGGGCGATGCCGAGCAGCTCGGCGGCGCCCGCGGTCAGGCCGGCGATGCCCGCGGCGAACGCCGCCAGCTGGGCCGCGACGGCCGTCGGCAGACCGGCCGACGTCGCGAGCGGCAGGCCGTCCTCAGAGCACCACACCGCGCGCACCGCTCCGGGCACCACGTCGGCGAGGTCGTCGACGAGGCGGTCGACGTCCACGACGGTCATCGGCGGGCTCCTTGCCGTAGGGCCACGGCCGCACCGAACCCGGCGCGGCCGTGGCGTCGACTCACGGTCTCGTCATACCGAGCGTGTACGTCCCGGAGCCGCTGTAGGCGTGCACGCGGTACCGGTAGTACCCGGCGGATCCGTTGTAGGACAACGTCTCGTCGGGTTGCGGGCTCGTCGCGCTCGCCACGTCGGCCCAGGTCGAGCCGTTCCACCTCTGCAGGTACAGGTCGAAGTCCGCGCCGGCGGGGCCGTCGAGGCAGCCGGTGTGCGCGCCGGCGGCCGTGGACTGGTAGTAGCTGTTGTTCGGCTGGATGGCGCTCGCGCCGGACGCGAGGTTGCCGGTGAGCGACCCCTCGCACTCGCCGCCGGGCGGCTCGCCGCCACCGTTCGTCACCAGCGACAGGCTGTACGCCTGCAGGATCTCGTTCACCGGCTGGAAGTACGTCGTCCCGCCGGACGAGCAGTTGCCCGACCCGCCGGACGTCACGCCCTGCGCCTGGTTGCCGGCAATCAGCGAACCGCCGGAGTCACCCGGCTCGGCGCACACGTTCGTCCTGATCAGCCCGGTGATCGTGCCCTCGGGGTAGGTCACCGACGCGTTGCGGGCCTGGATCGAGCCGCAGTGCCAACCGGTGGTCGAGCCGGACCGGCACACGGTCGAGCCGACGGCCGCGTCCTGCGAGCCGGCCACCGCCACCCGGCCGCCCGCGTAGTTGTTCACCGCGCCGATCGGGGTGTTGCCGGCGCTGACCCGCACGAAGGCGTAGTCGTTGCCGGGGAAGCTCGAACCCGCGAACTGCCCGCTCGGCTGGGTGGTCGTCGCGCCGGTCCGGCCGCAGTGCCCTGCCGTGACGAACCCGCCGGTGACCGAGAAGCCGACGGAGCAGCGGGTGCCGGAGCCGATGTAGTACGCGTTGCCGCCGACCACGTCGATCAGCGGGCGCGGCGACTCGTTCGACGCGACTACTCGCACGGCGGCGCCGTCCACGCCACTGCCACGCACGAACCGCCACGCCGCGTCGAGCGCGGACGACCGCGACAACACCACGACGGTGTTCGTCGGCACGTCCACGTACCAGCCGGGAACCGTCTTCGGCGCCCTGGACTTGTTGGCGTCCAAGGACGATCGGACGCCCTCGAGGGTCGCCTCGCTGCGGGTGACGACCTTGGCCGACGCGCCGCTCGCGCGCACCACGTCGGCCGCCGCGGTGTCCGTGACGCCGACGACCAGCCGGTCGCCGCTGAGCCAGCCACCGCCGTAGGTGGCACCGAGATCCTTGCGCAGCAACAGGTTCGTGTCGTTCGCCTGCTTCTCGGTGGCGAGCCGGGTCGCGGCCTGGTCCGCGGTGAGACCGAGGTCGCGCTGCAGGGCGGCGAGCATGCCCGGGTCCGACGGCGCCGGTGCGGGCGCGGCCGTCGCGGTCGGTGCCAGCACGGTCGCGAGCGCGGCCACGGCCGCGAAAATTCCTGACTGGAGTCTTCGATCCATGTTCCGTGTCTCCCTTGACATCGGTGCAGGGTGGATCAACAAGGGAGACGCTAGACAGGTTGGTGACCTGCGGGGACATACCAGTTAGGGCATAACAGCGGTCTTATGCGCCGTAACCGGGGTGGCGGTCGAGCCAACCGGCGTAGGAGGGGCTGTGCCGCAGCGAGTCCCGGTAGGCCCCGCGCGCGTGCTCGTGGACCTGCGCCGCGACCGCGTCGGCCGGCGCGTCCGGGTGCCAGCCGACGAGGTGGCGCCAGCGCAGCGGCGCGCCGGCGAACGGGTACCCGCGCACGCCGGGCTGCTCGCGGAACGTCGGCTGGCACAGCGCGACCGCCTGCCCGTTCTGCACCAGGTCCAGACACACCCGCAGATCGGTCTCGTACATGGGTTCCGGCGTGAACCCGGCCCGCGCGCAGGCCGCGGCGAAGCACTCGGCGAAGCAGCCGTCGCCCGGCGTCGCCGCCCAGCGGGAGTCGGCGAAGTCGGCGAGGTCGACCTCGTCGCCGCCGGCCAGCGGGTGGTCGTCGGCGAGGAGCACGCCGACCACGTCGACCGCCACGAGCCGCCATTCGAGGCCACTCGGCGGCGGCGCGTCACCGCAGACGCCGACGATCGCGAAGTCCAGGCGGCCCGCGGCGACCAGCTCGGTCAGCTCGACCGCCGACCAGGACGCCTGTGTGGTGACGCTCGTGTCCGGCCGGGCATCGGACAGCCTGCGCATCAGCCCGCTGACCATGGAGTTGCCGACCGAGCCGATCCGGTAGCGGATGGTCGTCGTCGGCGTGCTGGTCAGCCGGGCCGCCTCGTGCCGCAGGTCCGCGACCGCCGGCAGCAGCACCTTCGCGCGGGAGAGCACGAGCTCGCCGAGCGGCGTCGGCCGCGCGCCGCGGTGGTCGCGCTCGAACAGCGGTCCGCCGAGCGCCCGCTCGATGCGGTTGAGCTGCGCGGTGAGTGCGGGCTGCGCGAGCCCGAGCCGCGCGGCCGCCTTGGTGACGCTGCCGTGTTCGGCTATCGCGCACACCACTTTGAGGTGCCGCAGCTCGAGGTCCACGCGCTCAGCGTAGGAGGCGATGTTCCAGCCCGTCGAGGACGACTGTCACGCCGACCTCGAAGAGGTCGGTGTCGGAGAGCCTGTCGAACGCGGGCGCGACGCGGCTCAGGTTCGGGTAGTCCGCCGCCGGCACCGGGCCGGGCTCGGCGGGTTCCGTAGGCGGGACCGGCACCGAGTCCAGCACGTGCGCGGACAGGAGCCGCGAGATCCCGGCGACGTCGTCGGGGGAGAAGCCGGCCTCGAGCAGGACGCGCGCGGTCGTCTCGAGGTGGGCGAGCCGGTGCGGCCCGGTCGGCGGGCGCTCGCGCAGCAGGGCGGCGGCGTCGCGGTGGGCCAGCAGCAGCGCGCGGAACTGCCGCAGCCCGCTGGCCAGTTGGTCGCGCCAGCCGAGCGTGGCGTCGATGTCGAACGCGTCCGCGCAGAGCGCCTCCGCCACCAGGTCGAGGAGCTGGGCCTTGTTCTTCACGTGCCAGTACAGCGTCGGCGACTGCACACCGAGCTTCGCGGCGAGCCGACGCGTGCTCAGCTCCGCGAGACCCACCTCGTCCAGCAGTTGGACGGCGGCTCTCGTGATCACGTCGAGATTCAGCCCACGCTTCTCCACCCGCCCACTCTATCGCTGGTAAATCCGTCGCTATCGCTGTTAGAGGGCCAGCGCCGCCGTCATGAGTGAGGGCTTGTGTGAGTGGCCGCCGGCGTCTGGAGTGACGGAGGACGGATGACGCCGGCGCAGGCCGCGATTGCGCGAGCGGAGCGAGCCAATGTCATGGGTGAGGGTTTGTGTGAGCGGCCGCCGGCGTCTGGACTGACGCTCGCGCGCAGGCGCGTCAGCGCCGAGCACGGAGGAGGGAAGACGTCGGGTCAAGGCCGCGAATACGCGAGCGGAGCGAGCCAATGTCGGCAGTGAGGGTTTGTGTGAGCGGCCGCCGGCGTCTGGACTGACGCTCGCGCGCAGGCGCGTCAGCGCCGAGCACGGAGGAGGGAAGACGTCGGGTCAAGGCCGCGAATACGCGAGCGGAGCGAGCCAATGTCGCGGGTGAGGGCTTGTGTGAGTGGCCGCCGGTGTCTGGAGTGACGCTCGCGCGCAGGCGCGTCAGCGCCGAGCACGGAGGAGGGAAGACGCCGGGACCAGGCCGTGATTACGCGAGCGGAGCGAGCCAATGTAGCCTGATACAAAGATTCAAACGTGTCTCACCGACTCAGGGAGCTGCCATGACCACCGGCGAGGCGGCACGGGAAGCGACGTCACTCGACATGCCGGGGCCCGGGTCCCTGCACTGGCGTTACGCGGGCGAGGTCCGCGGTTACCTGCTCCTGGTGAAGGCGGGACTGCTGCAGCTCATGCATCCCGGCCTCGGCGCGGGCGTCGAGCACCACTCGGACTTCTTCAACGAGCCGTGGGAGCGGGTGCTGCGGTCGGTGCCGGAGATCCAGGGCGTGACGTT
Organism: uncultured Actinomycetota bacterium; assembly: GCA_963840275.1. Taxonomy (GTDB): domain Bacteria; phylum Actinomycetota; class Actinomycetes; order Mycobacteriales; family Pseudonocardiaceae; genus Actinophytocola. The sequence goes on along the minus strand of CAWIYK010000005.1, from coordinate 2,093,108 downwards.
CGACTACCCCGACGGGGACGCGACCGCGCGCAAGATCCGCGACTACCACTCGCACATCAAAGGCACCGACGCACAGGGCAGGCGGTACCACGCGCTCGACCCGGAGACCTACTTCTGGGCGCACGCGACGATCTTCGACGCGCTGTTCCAGATGATCGACCTGTTCGACCACCCGATGAGCGACGCGGAGAAGGAGCAGCTGTACCAGGAGGGCTGCCAGGCCTACCGCGCGTACGGGGTGAGCGACCGGATCGTGCCGCCGGACTGGCCGAGCTTCGAGGCGTGGTTCGACCGGATGTGCCGGGAGCGGCTGGAGATCACGCCCGCGGCGCGCGGGCTCATCGAGTTCGCGAAGGAGCCGCCCGCGACGTTCCCGCTCGTGCCGGCCGCGCTGTACCGGGTGGCGCGCAGGCCCAGCGCCAAACCGCTCTGGTGGCACTCGGTCGGCACGCTGCCGCCCCCGGTGCGGGAGCTGATCGGGGAGCGCTGGACCGACCGCGACGAGCGCCGGCACCGGCGGCTGCGCCAGGTCATCAGGACGACGTGGCCGCTCCTGCCGGCACGGCTGCGGTACACGGCGCGGGCCCGCGCCGGCTACCGCAGGGCTGGCGTCGGGCCGCTCGGCGTGCCGCGATGAGCTCGCTGCTCGAGCTGGTCCTCGCCGACCCGGCGACCGACGCCGTCAGCGAGTCCATTGTGGACGCAGCGCTCGAGGAGTTCCTGACCTACGGGCTGCGGCGCACGAACGTCGACGTGGTGGCGCGTCGGGCCGGGGTGTCCCGTGCGACGCTGTACCGCCGCTTCGACGGCAAGGACGCGCTGGTGCAGGCGGTGCTCGTGCGGGAGTCCCGGCGGTTCTTCGGCAGCATCGCCGCGGCCGTCGCCGAGGTGTCCACTGTGGAGGAACGACTCGTCGAGGGGTTCGTGGTCGGCGTGCGGTACGCGCGGGCCGACCGCCTGCTGAACCGGCTGCTCGCGTCGGACCCGGAGGCGTTGCTGCCCTACCTCACGACCAACGGCGCGCTGGTGGTCGCGGCCGCACGGGACTTCCTCGTGCAGCAGGGCGGCTCGGCGGACCCGGTCGGCGACCGCACGCCGGCCGGCGTCGCGGAGCTGTTCGTGCGCCTCGCGATCTCGTTCACGCTGATGCCGGAGAGCGCGATCCCGCTGGACACCGACGAGTCGGTCCGCGCGTTCGCCCGCGCCTACCTCGCGCCGCTCATGCGACCGTGACGCGCGGCGGTGCCTCAGTGCTTCAGCGGCATCGCGGCGTCGATCAGGTCCCGCAGGTCCGCCTTCGCGCGTCGCCAGCGCTTGTCGAGGTTCGTCGAGTCCTGATCGGACAGCCCCATGAGGAGGATGCCGCGGACCGCGTCCATGGCTGTGTACATGATGTGCCGGAACCGCGGATGCACCGCGTAGTCACCGAAAGCGGCCTCCGCGAACTCCATCAGCGACGCGCGCGCGGCCGGCTCCACCTGCGTCAGCTGCTCGCGCAGCTCCGGGTCGGTGCGGGCGGCGACCCACATCTCGATGGTGGCGTACAGGACCGGGCCCTGGTGGATCTCCCACAGCAGGTCCAGCGCCGCGTCGAGCGGATCGGCGGACCGCCGCACCTCGGCGATCTTCTCGAGGGCCAGCTCGGTGCGCTTGAGCGCGAGGTGCCGGACGGCCGCGGCGACGAGGTCGGCGCGGGTGGGGAAGTGGTGCACCTGCGCGCCACGCGTGACGCCGGCCAGCTCGGTGACCCTGGTGGTCGTCGTGCCCGCGTAGCCGTACCGGACGAGACAGTCGACAGTGGCGTCGAGCAGCCGTCGCCGCATCGCGGCGCTGCGTTCCTGTTGGGTTCTTCCGGTTTTCGACTTCCTCGGCGGCACCGAGCCAGTCTATTGATCGCGACGCGGCCTCAACGTCGACTCGGACGGGCCAGGACGCCGTACAGACCGAGCACCCCGGCCGCCGCGAGCGCGGCGGCACCGAGGGCGGATGCGGTCATGGCCAGGGGCGGAGCCGAGAGCGGTGGCGTGTGCGTGACCGACTCGGCGATCACCACGAGGCTCAGAACCGAGTATCCGACGATACTCAACTGGATGATCTTCAGCTGGTGGTTCTCACTCCATCGGGTGAACGACAGAAGCCATGCCAGCGCGGGAACCACGAGGATCGCGTGCATGGTGACGGCATGCGCGGGCTTGAGGAAGCCTGCGGTCGTGTACGCGACCTCCGGGTTGGGGCCGCGGGCCGCCGTCGCCCCGGTGGCGATCATCGCGGCGCCGACCGCGAGCGCCACGAGCAGCGTCACGAACCCGAACCGCAGCGCGAGCCGCATGGTCGCGGACTGGTCGCCGACCGACCGGAAGGCGGCGAGCGTCATCCCGGTGACGGTGATCGCGATGGCGAAGCCGCCGGCCGCGAGCACGGTCGACACCGAAGAGTCGAAACCGGTCTCGAAGTTGAAGTGGGACGGCACGCCGCGCCACGCCTGCATCGACACCAGCGCCGTCTCGACGACGCACGTCACCGTGAACGCGCCGAGCAACAGGTTCCTGCCGCGGGTGGAGAGCTGGATGAAGTGCGTCACCCACGCCATCGTCGCCAGGGTCAGTCCAAACGAGAGACCGAAGGTGGTCGGCTTGCGCAGCGACAGCGGCCCGGTCCAGGTGCCGCCGGAGACGACGAGGACGACGAGGTGGACGAGTCCGCTCACGACGAGCAGGCCGCCCACGACGAACGCGACCCGCTCGACGCGGATGCCCTCGTCCCAGCTGCGCCGCAGTGAGCTCGTCATCCGGGTGAGCGTGGTCATGGGTGAAAGTCTTCGCCGTGGCGGCGGCGTTGTCATCGGCTCGCTGACGGCTTCGCGCCTACGTCACGAGTCGTACGTCAGCGCGCGACGGCCTGCCGTGTCCGCGTCGACCACCTCGAGCCAGCTGTCGAGGAAGGCCAGCACCTCGTCGAGGTCCGCGGCGAGCGGTGGCCGGTCGACGACCACGCCGGTGCGCCGTGTCCCGGTCCGATCCTCGGGAGCGGAATGATCCGGCGTCCGGCGAGGTTGGGATGACCGTCACGTGCCGGGGTGTCAGTGTGGGCGGCTAGCTTGGGCTGGTGCGCTCGTCGGAAGGGGATGCAGTGACCGAGGGTTTCGTACCCAGCGAGTCAGCGATCCGGCGTGCGTTGCGGCGGGCGAACGACGGCGTCGCGCTCGACGCGACCGAGGCCGAGACGCTCCTGCACGCTCGGGGCGAGCAACTCGACCAGCTGTTCGCCGCCGCCTCGCGGGTCCGTGACCAGGGCCTGGACGCCGTCGGGCGCGCGAAGACGATCACGTACTCGCGCAGTGTGTTCGTCCCGCTGACCCGGTTGTGCCAGGACCGCTGTCACTACTGCACGTTCGCGACCGTGCCCGGCCGGCTGCCGGCCGCGTTCCTTTCGCCCGACGAGGTGCTCGACATCGCGCGCCGCGGCGCGGCGGCCGGCTGCACCGAGGTGTTGATCACCCTCGGCGACCGGCCGGAGGCGCGGTGGGAGGCGGCTCGGACCTGGCTCGAGGAGGCCGGATACCCGGACACGCTGTCCTACGTCCGCGCGATGTCCATCAAGATCCTCGAGGAGACCGGGCTGCTCCCGCACCTCAACCCCGGTGTGCTGAGCTGGACCGACTTCCAGCGGCTCAAGCCCGTCTCCGCCTCGATGGGCATGATGCTCGAGACCACCGCGACGCGCCTGTGGTCCGAGCCGGGCGGGCCGCACTACGGCTCCCCGGACAAGGAGCCGGCCGTGCGGCTGCGGGTCCTCGAGGACGCCGGCCGCTCCGCGGTCCCGTTCACCACCGGCGTCCTGCTCGGCATCGGCGAGACGCTCGCCGAACGGGTCGACTCGCTCTTCGCCATCCGCAAGGTGGCCCGCCAGTACGGCGGCATCCAGGAGGTGATCGTCCAGAACTTCCGCGCGAAGCCGGACACGGCGATGCGCGGCGTGCCCGACGTCGAGCCGGACGAGCTGGCCGCGACGGTCGCCGTCGCGCGGCTCGTGCTCGGTCCGAAGATGCGCATCCAGGCGCCGCCGAACCTCATCGCGGGGGAGTTCGACCTGCTCCTGCGCGCCGGGATCGACGACTGGGGCGGCGTGTCGCCGCTCACGCCCGACCACGTCAACCCCGAGCGCCCGTGGCCGCAGCTCGACGAGCTGACCCGGCAGACCAACGCCGCCGGCTTCGAGCTGGCCGAGCGGCTGCCGATCTACCCCGAGTACGTCACCAAGGGCGAGCCGTGGCTCGACCCGCGCATCGCGCCGCACGTCGCCGCCCTCGCCGCGCCGACCGGGCTCGTCGCGCCGGACAGTGTCCTCGCGGGCCGGCCGTGGCAGGAGCCGGAGGTCGCGCTCGTCGAGTCCGGCCGGACCGACCTGAACACCACGATCGACACCGACGGTCGCACGGACGACCGCCGCGACGACTTCGACTCCGTGTACGGCGACTGGGAGGAGCTTCGCCAGCACGTCTCGGAGATGCCGGCCGCGGTGTCGGCCGCCGGCCGGCTGCGCGGCGAGTTCGCGACCGCGCTGCGGCACGCGGAGGCCGACCCGGCCGGACTGTCCGACCAGGACGCGCTGGTGCTGCTGTCCGCGCAGCGGGGCGACGAGATCGAGGCGCTGGCCGGGCTCGCGGACGCCATTCGGCGCGACACGGTCGGCGACGACGTGACCTATGTCGTCACCCGCAACATCAACTTCACCAATGTCTGCTACACCGGTTGCCGCTTCTGCGCGTTCGCCCAGCGCCGCACCGACAGCGACGCGTACACGCTGTCGCTCGAGCAGGTCGGGCAGCGCGCGGAGCAGGCGTGGGAGGTCGGCGCCACCGAGGTCTGCATGCAGGGCGGCATCCACCCCGACCTGCCGGGCACCGCGTACTTCGACATCGCGGCCGAGGTGAAGAAGCGCGCGCCGGGGCTGCACGTACACGCGTTCTCGCCGATGGAGGTCGTCAACGGCGCGTCGCGAACCAACCTGTCCATTCGCGACTGGCTGACCGGCGCCCGGGAGGCCGGCGTCGACTCCCTGCCGGGCACCGCGGCCGAGATCCTCGACGACGACGTCCGCTGGGTGCTGACCAAGGGCAAGCTGCCGACCTCCGCGTGGGTCGAGGTGGTCACGACCGCGCACGAGCTGGGCATCCGCACCACCTCGACGATGATGTACGGGCACGTCGACAACCCGTCGCACTGGGTGGCGCACCTCAAGCTGCTGCGCGACCTGCAGGCGCGTACCGGTGGCTTCACCGAGTTCGTGCTGCTGCCGTTCGTGCACACCAACGCGCCGCTCTACCTCGCCGGCATCGCCCGGCCGGGCCCGACGTACCTGGAGAACCGTGCCGTGCACGCGCTCGCGCGGCTGCTGCTGCACGGCCGCATCGACAACATCCAGACGTCGTGGGTCAAGCTCGGAGACGACGGCGTGGTCGACGTGCTCCGTGGTGGTGTCAACGACCTCGGCGGCACGCTGATGGAGGAGACCATCAGTCGCATGGCCGGTTCGGACAACGGCAGCTACAAGACGATCGCCGGGCTGGAGGCGCTCGCGGCGGCCGCCGGCCGTCCTGCTCGCCAGCGCACCACTACCTATGGCGAGGTGCCGGCGGAACGCCTCGCCACGGCTCGTGAGCACGATGGTGTGTGGCGTCCGAACCTGCTGCCGCTGGTGAGCGGCTGACGGCTGGCCCTGCCGCCGTCCTGCTCGCCAGTGCACCACTTCCTGTGGAGAGGTGCCTGGTCACGGGCCCGCGCACATGACGGTGTGTGGCGTCCTGCTGCCGCTGACGGCTGGGCCGCCGGTCGCCGCGGCCGTGGGCTGCGCCAAGGTAAGGCGTGACCAACCCACCTGACGTGCCGGTCGGGCCTGAGCCACCCGCGCCGCGTCCCGTGCTGCGGCCGTTGTCGCAGCCGGCCATCGTCATCAGCGTGCTGGTCCTGCTCGTGCTCGCGGTGGGCGTCGTCTGGCTGCTGCTCGCCATCGGGATCGACAGCGTGCAACTGGACGTCGTGCGCACCGGCGGGACACTGGTGGTCGGCGCGGGCGGCGCGGTGGCCCTGCTCCTGGCCGCCCGTCGGCAACGCACGGTGGAGCTGGACCTGCTGCAGAAGTACGAGGCACACCAGCTCGCCGAGCGCGTGGCCGCCCACAGCCACGCCCACCGACAGCGGGTGGCCGACGCCGGCGAACGGGACGCCCTCGAACGCCGGGTCACCGAGCTGTACTCCCACGCGGCCGACCAGCTCGGCTCCGACCGGGCGCCGGTGCGGTTGGCCGGGCTGTACGCGCTCGAGCGCCTCGCGCAGGGCAACCCGGAACACCGCCAGAGCATCGTCAACGTGCTGTGCGCCTATCTCCGCATGCCGTACGTGCCGCCGAGCAACCACTCAGCGGTGGCGCGACCGCTCGGCCGTCGGCGACCGATCCGGCCCGGGCGGACCCCGGCACCCACCGCGGCACCGGTGTCGAGCGGTGCCAACGCGGCCCGGGAGGAACGCGAGGTCCGACTCACCGCCCAACGCATCCTCACGAGCCACCTCCGCCCCGGCGCCGACAGCGACGCGCCCGCGGCGACGTTCTGGCCCGACATCACCCTCGACCTGACCGGCGCGACGCTCATCAACCTCAACTTCGACCGGTGTCACGTGACCACGGCGTCGTTCGTCCGAACCCAGTTCGTCGGCGACCCCGAGCTCGGTGAGCTCACGTCGCAGGGTGCCGGCAAGTTCATCACAACGGCACGCTTCGACTGGGCCGCGCGGTTCGACCGGGCCGCGTTCGCGGGGCCAGTCTCGTTCGACGGGGCCACGTTCACCGGCAACGCCTGGCTCGCCGACGCCACCTTCGCCGGCGATGCCAGGTTCGACAACGTCGCGTTCATGGGGGACGCGCGGTTCGACGCCTCCGAGTTCGCGGAGACCGCGTGGTTCAACGAGGGCACCTTCAGTCGGCGTGCCGGCTTCACGTCGGCGAGGTTCCTGGACAGCGCCATCTTCGACGGGGCCAGGTTCGTCTCCGGTGTGGACTTCGGTCAGGTCGAGTTCGTCGGCACGGCCGATTTCGAGGAGGTCGACTTCGGCAGGTCGGCCTCTTTCCATGGTGTCAAGGTTCGTGGTGACGCCTCGTTCGAAGGCGCGGTGTTCGATTCGGTGAACTTCACCAGGGCGACGTTCGACCAGGCGGCGAAGTTCGACAACGCCACGATCACCGGCCCGGTCTCCGTCGACGGCGCTGACTTCGACGAAGGGACGCCGGTCGAACTCGAGTCGGGAGCGGGCTGACGCGGTTTGTCCGATCCTGTCATGGACGCCATGTCACCGGCCGCTTACTCTAGGTTGGTTTAGACCAATCGATGAGTCGAGGGCCTCATGCGACTGCGTTACCTCACTGTCGGACTCACCCTGCTCGTGGCGACCGCCGCGCCCGCCGCGGCGGACCCGCCGGCGACGATCCACACCGCCACCAACCACCTGACGTCCGCGCAGCTGGACGCCTACTGGACGCCGGAACGGATGGCGAACGCCAAGCCGGTGCCCGTGCCGGCGACCACCGGCACGAGCGCGACCGTGCCGGACGGCAAGGCCGTCCGCGTGCCGGGCACGGCGTCGAAGTCCCGCGGTGTCAACGAGACCACCGGCCGGCTCCTGTTCAGCGCGAACGGCGGCGACTGGATCTGCACGGCGACCGTCGTCGCGAGCAACAACCGGTCGGTCATCGCGACCGCGCGGCACTGCGGCTTCAACGACGGCGGCACGAACTTCCGCTACGCGCCCGACTACAACGGCGGCAACGCGCCGCACGGCTGGTGGGACTGGCGGACCGCGGGCTGGGCCACCGGCGGCGACGGGATCACCAACGACCTGGCGTTCATCGTGCTGAACCAGAAGGACGGCCGGTCCGTGGGCGACGTCGTCGGCACCAACGGCATCGCGTTCAACCAGAACGTCGACCAGCACGCGTACATCGTCGGCATCCCCGGCAGCACGGACGTGAAGCACCGCTGCGAGGGCGGCGCGTACAGCGGTCCGGCCGGCCAACAGCTGATGGACAACTGCGACGGCATGTCCGGCGGCGCGAGCGGCGGTTCGTGGAACATCAACTGGCAGCCGGACGGGTGGGCATATCAGGTCGGCACGTTCTTCGGCAGCTACGGGGCGGCCGCCGCCGGCAGCTACTACGGCCAGGTCGCGTACGACATCTGGAACGGGGCGCAGAACGCGTGACGGCGCGGCCGCCGGCCCCCGAACTCCAGCTTACCGGCGGGGGCCGACAGCGGCCGGCGATGTCGATCTTGCCTGTGGACAACCGGCGGGAGAGAGTCTTCGCCGGTTCACCACTGCGCGGGCTCGCCCGGCTTGTGCGTGCCGAACGTCCACTCGTAACCCTCGGGGTCGCGGACCCGGCAGCGGTAGTTGCCCCACTCGGTCCCCTCCGGCTTCCACACCGGCTCCGCGCCGGCCGCGAGCGCGCGCTCCCACACCGCCTCGACCGCGGCGTCGTCGGGCACCGCGAGGTACGTGCCGTGCCCGACGACGCCGTTCGCCTTGGGGCGCATGCGGTCGTACCCCTCGCCGGCGTCGCTGAACACGACGATCGCCGCGTCGCCGAGCCGCGCCTCCGCGTGCGCGAGCACGCCGTCCTCGTTGTCCCAGCGCATGGTGGTCTCGAAGCCGAACGCCCGCTCCAGCCAGGCGAGGGCGGCCGCGGCGTCGACGTAGCTGAAGTACGGGTGTGCAGTGGTCATGGCACAAGCCTCCCAACCGTTGCGGACAGGTTCGGTCCGCGACGAATTCCGCATACCGCGAAACTCAATCCACCGGCCGCGTCGGTGCGGCTGGTAGAAGTACTCATAACGCATCCGCGCATGGAAGAACGAGGTGGACATGGCTCAGCAGGTTCGGGGCGTCATCGCACGGTCGAAGGGCGCTCCGGTCGAGATCGAGACGATCGTCGTGCCGGACCCCGGGCCCGGCGAGGCGGTGGTCAAGGTCCAGGCCTGCGGCGTCTGCCACACCGACCTGCACTACCGCGAGGGCGGGATCAACGACGAGTTCCCGTTCCTGCTCGGGCACGAGGCCGCGGGAACGGTCGAGTCCGTCGGCGACGGGGTCACCGACGTCGAGCCGGGCGACTTCGTCATCCTCAACTGGCGCGCGGTGTGCGGCACCTGCCGCGCCTGCCTGCGCGGCCGCCCCTGGTACTGCTTCTCGACGTTCAACGCCACCCAGCCGATGACGCTCACCGACGGCACCGCGCTCTCGCCCGCGCTGGGCATCGGCGCGTTCGCCGAGAAGACGCTGGTCCACAGTGGACAGTGCACGAAGGTCGACCCGGAGGCCTCGCCGGCGGCCGTCGGACTGCTCGGCTGCGGGATCATGGCCGGTCTCGGCGCCGCGATGAACACGGGCGGCGTGACGAGGGGCGACAGCGTCGCGGTCATCGGCTGCGGCGGGGTCGGCAACGCGGCGGTCGCCGGCGCGCGGCTCGCGGGCGCCACGAAGATCATCGCCATCGACCTCGACGACCGGAAGCTGGCGTGGGCCAAGGGACTCGGCGCGACGGACACGATCAACGCGGCCCAGGGCGACGTCGTCGAGGCGATCCAGGAGCTGACCGGCGGGTTCGGCGCGGACGTCGTGATCGAGGCGGTCGGCCGGCCGGAGACGTGGAAGCAGGCGTTCTACGCGCGCGACCTCGCCGGCACGGTGGTGCTGGTCGGCGTGCCGACGCCGGACATGCGCCTGGAGATGCCGATGATCGACTTCTTCTCGCGCGGCGGCTCGCTGAAGTCCAGCTGGTACGGCGACTGCCTGCCGTCGCGGGACTTCCCCTACCTCGTGGACCTGTACCGGCAGGGCCGGCTCGACCTCGACGCGTTCGTGTCCGAGACCATCGCGCTCGACCAGGTCGAGGAGGCGTTCACCAAGATGCACCACGGCGACGTGCTGCGCTCGGTGGTGGTCTTCTGATGGGCGGCCTTCGGGTCGAGAAGGTCGTCACGTCCGGCACGTTCAACCTCGACGGCGGCAGCTGGGAGGTCGACAACAACGTCTGGCTCCTCGGCGACGACAGCCAGGTGCTGGTGATCGACGCGGCGCACGACGCGGACGCCGTCGCGGCGGCGGTGGGGGAGCGCGAGGTGCTCGCCATCGCGTGCACGCACGGCCACGACGACCACGTCAACGCCGCGCCCGAGCTGTCGACCCTGGTCGACGCGCCGGTCCTGCTGCACCCGGCCGACGAGGTGCTGTGGCGGCTCGCGCACGAGACGGCACGGCCGTCCGACACGCTCGCCGGCGGCGACGTGCTGCGCGTCGGTGGCGCGGAGGTCCGGGTGCTGCACACGCCGGGCCACGCTCCCGGCGCCGTGTGCTTCCACGTTCCCGATCTCGGCGTGGTGTTCACCGGCGACACGCTGTTCCAGGGCGGGCCGGGCGCGACCGGCCGGTCCTTCTCGGACTTCCCGACGATCGTGGCGTCCATCCGGGACAGGCTGCTGACGCTGCCCGCCGAGACCGTGGTGCACACCGGCCACGGCGACGACACGACGATCGGAGCCGAGGCGCCGCACCTGGAGGAGTGGATCGCGCGGGGTCACTAGCCGGGACGTACTCTCGTCCGTAGGATTGTCGACAATCTACGGGAGGGGTTGTACCGATGGCTGGCTTGTCCCCGATTCTCAAGCAGGCGACGCCCGTGCTCGCCGAACGCGGCGAGGGCGTGTACCTCTACGGCGAGGACGGGCGCCGCTACCTGGACTTCACGGCCGGGATCGGCGTGACGAGCACCGGGCACTGCCATCCGCGCGTGGTCGCCGCCGTGCAGGAACAGGCCGCGAAGCTGATCCACGGGCAGTACACGACGGTCATGCACCGGCCGCTGCTCACGTTGTCCGAGCGGCTCGGCGAGGTGCTGCCGTCCGGGCTGGACGCGTTGTTCTTCGTGAACTCCGGCAGCGAGGCCGTCGAGGCGGCGCTGCGGCTGTCGAGGCACGCCACCGGCCGCCAGAACGTGGTGGTCTTCCACGGCTCGTTCCACGGCCGCACCATCGGCGCCGCGTCGATGACCACGTCGGCGACGAAGTTCCGCGCCGGGTTCGCCCCGCTCATGGGTGGGGTCGTGGTGTCGCCGTTCCCGACCGCCTACCGCTACGGCTGGAGCGAGGAGGAGGCGACGAGGTTCGCGCTGCGCGAGCTCGACTACACGCTGCAGACGCTCACGTCGCCGGCCGAGACGGCGGCGTTCTTCGTGGAGCCGGTGCTCGGCGAGGGCGGCTACGTCCCGGCGAACACCGAGTTCATGCGGGGGCTGCGCGAACGCGCCGACCGCCACGGCATCCTCCTCGTCGTCGACGAGGTGCAGACCGGTTTCGGGCGGACGGGCCGCTTCTGGGGCCACGACCACTTCGACGTGCGACCCGACGTGGTGATCACCGCGAAGGGCCTCGCCAGCGGCTTCCCGCTGTCGGCCATCGCGGCGCCGACCTCGCTCATGGAGAAGGCGTGGCCGGGCTCGCAGGGCGGCACGTACGGCGGCAACGCCGTCGCGTGCGCGGCGGCGCTCGCGACACTCGACGTCGTGCAGTCCGAGGGGCTGGTCGAGAACGCCGCGACCATGGGCGCCCAACTGCGCGAGGGCCTGTCGAAGGTGGCGGCCGACGTGCCCGCGATCGGCGACGTGCGGGGTCTGGGACTCATGCTGGGCAACGAGTTCGTCGACGACAACGGCGACCCCGACCCGGCCGCCGCGGCACGGGTGCAACAGGCCGCCGCCGCGGCGGGCATGCTGTTGCTGACCTGTGGCGCCGCCGGCAACGTCGTGCGGATGATCCCCGCGCTGGTGGTCGACTCCGACCAGATCGACGAGGCCCTCACGCTGTGGCGAGAAGCGGTCGCCGCGGTCTGACAACACTAGCGCTGGGCGAGCTGTGCTTCGTAGTGCTTGGTCAGCTCGGCGACGCGGTCGGCGGGCCACCCACAACGCACGTCTCCCATGGTGGCGGCGAAGAACAGCTCCAGCTGCACGTGCCACGACGCCAGCGCGACGGGTAGCACGTCCGTGAGATGAGACGGCACCGTCTGCGTCAGCTCGATCCGCACGCCCAGCTTCGGGTCCGACACGATCTCCCAGCGCACCGTGCCCGCCGGGTGGCCGTCGTGCAGCCACGAGTACGCCAGGACCCGGGGCGCCTCCACGGCGACGACCGACCCGGGCGGCACGTTGCCGTTGGTCGCGCGCACCGGCGGCTCCGTGCCGACCTCGGCGTCCTCCGTCAGGGTCGACCACGCGGCCGCCGCCGGCTTCCACACCAGGTCACGCGCGAACCGCACCACGTGACCGTCCGAAGTGGACTCTACGACACCCTCGCCGAGCGCGAACTTCTCGATGTAGTGCTCCATCGGCGTCAGCCAGTCCGAACGCGTCGGCGCCGTGCCGCCGTCCAGACCCGCCACGAGCTGGTCGAGGCACGTGTCCCACCCGGCGGCCGTGCGCCCGGCGCCGAGCCTGCCGACGCGTCCACCGCCGATGGTCTGCGTGAACACGAGCCGGCACCCGTCGCCGTCCGGGATCAGCTCGATCCGCAGCACGTCCTGGTTCCAGCGGAACATGAACACCCTCGGCTCGTCGACCTCGAGCACCTCGCCGTCCCAGGTGCCGTCGACCACCGCGTCGTCGGGGAACGTGAACCGCATCGGCGCGCCGGGGCGGAGCTCGGCCTCAACGGCCGCAGGGAACCAGTGCGCCATCTCCGCCGGATCGCTGACCGCGCGCCAGACCTTCTTCGGCGAGTGGCGCAGCCGCCGCTCGAACCGCAGTGTCGGCTCGCCGTTGATCGTCGACAGCGTCGCGTCCATCAGTCCTCCATCGTGTCGAGGTGGCGTTCGAGGGCGTCCAGGCTGTCCGTCCACATGCGACGGTACGGCGCGAGCCACGCGTCGATCTCGGCCAGTGGCGCCGGGCGCAGCCGGTACCAGCGGCGCTGCGCGTCCTGCCGGACCTCCACGAGGCCGGCGCCGCGCAACACCTTCAGGTGCTTGGACACGGTCGGCTGCGTCAGCGCGAGCCGGTCCACCAGGTCGCCGACCAGCCGCTCGCCGTCACGCAGGAGATCGAGGATCTCCCGGCGGCGCGGCTCCGCCAACACCTCGAACGTTGATGCCATGACAGCAATATAGCCGAAAGGGCATATAGCTGTCACCCCCGGACCCGGGGTCGGCCACCCGCCGGCCGGTCAGGCGGACAGGACCCGGAGCAGTCGCGTCACCTCGGCGGCGACCGCGTCCCGGCCGGCACCGAGGTACTTCCTGGTGTCCACAACGGACGGATAGGTGTCCAGGAAGGACCGGACGGCGGCGGTGAACGTCTTGTTCAGCTGTGTCGCGATGTTGACCTTCGTCATGCCGGCGACGACCGCCGCGGTCAGGTCCTGGTCCGGCACCCCCGACGAGCCGTGCAGCACCAGCGGCACCGGCACGGTCGCCCGCAGCCGCTCGATCAGCCCGAGGTCGACGGTCGCGTCCCTGGTCAGCATCGCGTGCGACGTGCCGACCGCGACCGCCAGCGCGTCCACCCCGGTCGCCTCGACGAACGCCGCCGCCTCGGCGGGGTCGGTGCGGGCACCGGGCGCGTGCACCCCGTCCTTGCCGCCCACCTCGCCGAGCTCCGCCTCCACGTACACGCCGCGCTCGTGGCAGTGCCGCACCACGTCCGTCGTCGCGGCCACGTTGTCCACATAGGACATCGCGGACGCGTCGTACATCACCGACCCGAAGCCGAGCAGCACGGCCTGCCGGATCAGCGTGACGTCGGTGGCGTGGTCGAGATGCACGGCGACGTGCGTCGACGACGACCGGGCGACCGCCAAAGTGGCCTGTGCCAACGGTTCCAGCGCGCCGTGGTAGCGCACGGCGTTCTCGCTGATCTGGAGCACCACCGGCGCGTCCGCCTTCTCGGCCCCCTCGACGAGCGCCTCCGCGTGCTCCAACTGGATCACGTTGAACGCGCCGACGCCGCGGCCGGTCGCGTACGCGGCGGCGACGATGTCAGCGGTCGGCGTGAGCATCGAGTTCCTCCAGTGCGATCGCGGGCCGCAGCTCGCGGTAGGTGTCCATGTCGATGTCGCCGGCCAACGGGCACGGCACGGCGGCCGCGGACACCGCGACCGCCTCCGCGAGCCGGGTCGGCCAGTCCAGGTCGAACCCGGCGGCGAGCGCGGCGACACACGCGTCGCCCGCGCCGGTCGGGTTGCCCCGCAACGCTTTCGGCGCCGCGGCCCGCCAGACGCCGTCCTCGGTCACGGCGACGAGCCCGTCCGCACCGAGCGACGCGACGACCGCGCCGGCGCCCCGCGCCAGCAGCACCCGGGCGGCCGCCACCGGGTCGTCGATGCCGGTCACCGCGGCCAGCTCGGTCGCGTTGGGCTTCACCACGTCCGGCCGCGCCGCGAGCCCGGCCAGCAGCGGGCCGTCGGAGGTGTCGAGGATCGTGGGTGTCGGCGTGGCGCGGATCAGCTGCGCGTACGCGTCGTCCGGCAGATTCCCCGGCAGACTGCCGGACAGCACGACGACCGACGCCCGCGCCGCCAGCGCGTGGTACCCGCCGACGAAGTCCGCCCAGTCCGAGATGGACACCGGCGGCCCCGGCTCGTTGACCGCCGTAGCGGCGCCCTCCGACACGATGGTGACCGTCCGACGCGACGGCCAGGCCATCTCGAAGAGCGCCTCCCGCAGCCCGGCCGTCATGACGTCCGCACGGATCGCGGCGCCGGTCTGACCGCCGACCAGCCCGGTCACCATCGTCTCGTGGCCGAGCGCCAGCAACACCCGCGCCACGTTGATGCCCTTGCCGCCCGCGCGGGTGTCCACAGCCGTCGGCCGGTGCGACTCGCCGAGCGTCAAGCCCGGCACCTGGTAGGTCACGTCGAGCGCCGCGTTGAGAGTGACGGTGAGAATCACGCCGCGGCCCGCCACGCGAGAATGCCCGCGCCGATGCAACCCGCGTTGTCGCCGAGTGCGGCGCGGACGAGGGTCGGCTCGCGTTGGAATCTCAGTCGGCCCTCGAGGGACGCGCGCAAGGGCGTGAGCAGCGTGTCGCCGGACTCCGAGAGTCCGCCGCCGATGGCGACGATCTCGGGCGCCAGCAACGTGATCGCGGTCGTCAGCGCCGCGGCGAGACCCTCGACCGCGCGGTCCCACACGGCCACCGCGTCCGGGTCGCCCGTCGTGACCGCCGCGGCGACCTCGGCCGCGCGGGTCACCGGCCGGCCGCTGCGTTCCGCGTAGTTGCGGGCGATGAACGCCGCCGACGCGACGGTCTCCAGGCAGCCGCGGGTCCCGCAGCCGCACACCTGACCACCGGGGTCGACGACGATGTGGCCGATCTCGCCGGCGTAGCCATCCGCGTCGAGCCGGTGGCCGTCGACCAGGACGGCGGCCGCGATGCCCGTGCCGATCGGCATGAACAACGCGTTCCGCACGCCGGTCGCGGCGCCGACGGTGAACTCGGCGAGCCCGCCGGTCCGCACATCGTGCCCGAGCGCGACCGGGATGCCGGCCGCCGCCGCCAGCCGGTCGCGCAGCGGCAGGTCCCGCCAGCCGAGGTTGACCGCCGCCCGCGCGATGCCGAGCCGCTCGTCGATGATGCCGGGCGCCGCGACGCCGACACCGACCACGGTCGCCGCGCCCGCCTTGCCGCGCAGCTCCTCGATCAGCTCGATGATGTGGCCGACGTCGACAGCGCCGTCGACCCTCCTGGTCGGCGTCCGCAGGGTGTGCACCACGTGCAGGTCCTCGGCAACGAGTGCCGACTTGATCGACGTGCCGCCGATGTCGATGGCCGCGACGAGCCGGTCCATGTCACCGCCTTCGCAGGTAGTCGGGGGTTTACATTGCATCATGTGGATCGCTACGAACGGCTGAGCACCCTGCTGGACCTGCTCGGGCAGCGCGGCAAGGTGGACGTCGACGACCTCGCCGGCGAGCTCGACGTGTCCGCCGCGACCATCCGCCGCGACCTCGACCACCTCGCCGACCAGCAGCTGCTCACCAGGACCCGCGGCGGAGCGGTCGCCAACAACGTGGCATACGACCTGCCGCTGCGCTACAAGACCGCGCGGCACGCGCCCGAGAAGGTGCGGATCGGGCGCGGGGCGGCCGCGCTCGTCGCGCGGGGCGGGGTCGTCGGACTGAACGGCGGCACGACCACCACGGAGATCGCGCGTGCGCTGGCCGTGCGCCCGGAGCTGAACGGGTCCGACGAGCCGGGGCTGACGGTCGTCACCAACGCGCTCAACATCGCGAGCGAGCTGGCCGTCCGGCCGCAGGTGAAGATCGTGGTGACCGGCGGGGTCGCCCGGCCGCAGTCGTTCGAGCTGAGCGGGCCGCTCGCCAGCCGCATCCTCGACGAGATCACCATGGACGTGGTCTTCCTCGGCGTCGACGCGGTCGACCCGGCGCACGGGGCGTACGCGCACCACGAGGGCGAGGCGAGCATCAACCGGCTGATGGCGCGAGCGGGCGCGGCGCGTGGTGGTGGCCGCGGACAGCTCGAAGCTCGGCATGCACGCGTTCGCCCGGATCTGCCCGTCGTCGTCGATCGACCTGCTGATCACCGACGACGCCGCGCCGAAGGACCTGGTGGCCGCGTTCGAGGCGGAAGGCGTGACCGTTCAACTGGTCTAGTGGTGGCCGAGCATGCTCAGTACCAGGTCGGCGTACTGCCTGCCGAGCACCGTCGGCGCCGGTTTGCTCGTCGGGGTGTACCAGCGGGCCACGTCGATGCCGAGGGAGAGCACCGCGCGGGCGGCGGTGCGCACGTCCGGCACCGTGAAGACGCCGGCGTCGACGCCGGTGCCGATCACGTCGCGGACCAGGCCCTCCGTGCGCCTGCGCAGGTCGACGACCACCTGGTAGTCCTCCGGCGGAAGCGCGTCCAGCTCGTGCTGCACGACCCGCGCGACGACATGGCGTTGCGCGTGCCACGCGACGAACCGCTCGACCAGCGTGCGCATGGCGTCGACCGGGTCGTCGTGCTCCGTCGATCGTCGACTCGACCATCTTCAGCGTCCGCTCGTGACCGCTGCGGCTGATCGCGAACAGCACCGCCGACTTGGCCGGGAAGTGCACGTACAGCGCCGCCGGCGACATGCCGGCCGCCGTCGCGATGTCGCGCGTGGTCGTGGCGTGGTAGCCACGCGCCGCGAACGACTCGACGGCCGCGGCCATGAGCCGACGCGCGGCGTCCGGCCGCACGTCGGGCCACAGATCCTCGGGTTGCGGCTGGCTCACCGTGCTCGGCGCTTCGCTCACGCGCTGAGGTTCGCCAGCGGCGCCAGCAGCTGACGGTGCCGGCCCGCGGTGCCGAGCGCGATCGAGTCCGCCTTGGCACGCTTGAGATACAGGTGCGCCGGGATGCTCCCAGGTCATGCCGATGCCGCCGTGCAGCTGGACGCACTCCTCCGCGGCGTGCACCGCGACCGTCGAGCACAGCGACTTCGCGACGCTCGCCGACAGCGGACCCGGGTCGTCGGCCGCGTTGCGGGCGGCGGCCCGTGCCAGCACGAGGTCCTGCCAGATGTCGGCGAGCCGGTGCTTGAGAGCCTGGAACGAGCCGACCGGGCGGCCGAACTGGTGGCGCTCCTTGAGGTAGGCGACGGTGGTGTCGAGACACCACTCGGCGAGGCCGAGCTGCTCGGACGCGAGCAGCCCCGCGGCCGTCCACAGTGCACCGTCCACGGCGGACTCGGCGGCGTCCGGACCGGCGAGCAGCGTGCCGGCCGCGCCGTCGAACGTCACGTCGACGACCGGGCGGGTCAGGTCGAGCGAGACCACCGGTGTCACCGTGACACCCTGCTGTGCAACGGGAACAGCATGCAGCTGCGGGCCGTCCGGCCCGGTGGCCGGCACGAGGAGGACGTCCGCGACGAGGCCGTCCGCGACCGACCGGACCCGAGCCGTGCAGCCCGTCGTCGTCCGCGCGGACCGCGTCCGGGAAGCCGTCGCCGGGCGCGGTGGCGAGGGAGACGGCGAGCGCGCCGACCTTGTCACCGGCGCCGAGGGCGTCGAGCAGCTCCCGCACCTCGGTCGCCGGCCTTGCAGCCGAGCAGCGCGGTGGTGGCGAGCACGGCGCTGCCGAGGAACGGCACCGGCGCGACGAACCGGCCCAGTTCTTCCATCACCACAGCGGTTTCGCGGATCGACGCGCCCTGCCCGCCCAGCTCCTCGGGCACGTGCAGCGACGCCGCGCCGAGCCCGGTCAGCTCGCGCCACAGCGCGAGGTCGTACGGCTCGTCGGTCTCGCAGCGGGCCAGAACCGACGTCGGCTGTCGCGCGGTCGGTCAGCAGGTCCTTGACGCTGGCGCGGAGCTGGTCCTCGATGTCCGTGTACAGGAGGTTCATCGCGGCAGATCCTCCTGTGCTGTCGGCGATCCCGCGCGCCCGGCTCGGTTTGGTTGCCGCCGTGTCATTTCGGTAGGTCCTTCCAGGCGACCTTCGTGTCGGTGCGTGGTTCGGCCGGCAGTCCGAGCACGCGCTCGGCGATGATGTTGCGCAGCACCTCGGAGGTGCCGCCCTCGATCGAGTTGCCCTTCGCACGCAGGTAGCGGTAACCCGGCTCCCGGCCGGTGAAGTCGACCTTGTCCGGCCGCCGCAGCGTCCAGTCGTCGTAGCGCAGCCCGTCCTCGCCGAGCAGCTCCACCTCGAGCCCGGACAGCTGCTGCGCGAGCCGCGCGAACGCGAGCTTCATCGCCGAGCCCTCCGGGCCGGGCGAGCCGACCGCGAGCTGCTGGCGCAGCCGGATTCCGGCCAGCCGCAACGCTTCCGCCTGCGTCCACAGGTCCAGCAGCCGGTCGTGCAGTCTCGGGCGTGTGGTGCTCGGGGTGGTCCCGCCAGGTCTGCGCGACCACACCGGACATCCCGCCGTCGCGCGGCGCCGGACGGCTGCCGATCGCGACCCGCTCGTTCATGAGCGTGGTCTGCGCGACCTTCCAGCCCTCGCCGACCGCGCCCAGCCGGTTCGAGTCCGGCACGCGGGCGTCGGTCAGGAAGACCTCGTTGAACTCGGCCTCGCCGGTGATCTGGCGCAGCGGTCGGACCTCGACGCCGGGGTCGGTCATGTCGAGCACGAAGTAGGTGAGGCCGGCGTGCTTGGGCAGGTCCGGGTCGTGGCGTGCCAACAGGATCGCGAACCGGGCCGTGTGCGCGCTGGACGTCCACACCTTCTGACCGGTGAGGAGCCAGTCGTCGCCGTCGCGCACCGCGCGGGTGCCCGCGGCCGCGAGGTCGGAGCCGGCGCCCGGCTCGGAGAACAGCTGGCACCACACCTCCTCGCCGGTCCACAGTGGACGAAGGAGGCGCTGCTTCTGTTCGTCCGTGCCGAACGCGAGGATGGTCGGCGCGGCCATGCCGAGCCCGATGCCGATGCGGCGCGGGTCGTTGTCCGGTGTGCCGGCCAGCTCCTCGTCCACAATGGACTGCAGCTCGCGGGGGAGGTCGAGCCCGCCGAGCCCGGTGGGGAAGTGCACCCACGCGAGGCCGGCGTCGAACCGGGCCTGGAGGAACGCGAGCCGGTCCATCGTCGTGTGGTCGTTCTTGCTGAGGAACTCGCGGGTCAGCTCGCGCAGCTCGTCCTGGTTCACGGCACGTACACCACAATCGTCTCGGCGACACAGGCCGGTTTGTCGTTGCCCTCGATCTCGACGGTCCACCGCAGCGTCGCCTGCTTGCCCTGCGCCCGGTCGGTCAGGTCGACCAGCTCGGCGCCGGCGCGGATGCGGGAGCCGACCGGGACCACGGACGGGAACCGGACCTTGCCGAGGCCGTAGTTGATGCCCATCGACAGGTTGTCGACCCGGTAGACCGCCTTGCCGAGGAAGGGAATCAGCGACAGCGTGAGGTAACCGTGGGCGATGGTCGTGCCGAACGGACCCTGTGCGGCCTTCTCGGCGTCCACGTGGATCCACTGGTGGTCGCCGGTGGCCTCGGCGAACCGGTCGATCTGCTCCTGGGTGACCGTGTGCCAGTCGCCGTGGCCGAGCTGCTCGCCCTTGGCGGCGGCGAACTCGTCGAGGTTGGCGAAGATCCGCATCGTGGGCCTCAGTCCTGTGGCCCGCCGGCCACGTAGATGACCTGGCCGGACACGAACCCGGCCTCGTCGCTGACGAGGAACGACGCCAGCGCGGCGATGTCCTCCGGCTGGCCGACGCGCCGCACGGGGATCGCGGCGGCGGCGCCCTCCTTGAACTGCTCGAACTCCACGCCGACCCGCGCCGCGGTCGCCGCGGTCATCTCGGTCTCGATGAACCCGGGCGCGATCGCGTTGGCCGTGACCCCGAACTTGCCGAGCTCGATCGCGAGGGTCTTGGTGAAGCCCTGCATGCCGGCCTTCGCGGCGGAGTAGTTGACCTGGCCGCGGTTGCCGAGCGCCGACGTGCTCGACAGGTTGACGATGCGGCCCCAGTTCTCGACCGGTCTGGTGCTTCTGCACCTCGCGGCTCATGAGGAACGCGCCGCGCAGGTGGACGCCGAGCACCACGTCCCAGTCGTCCTCGGACATCTTGAAGATCAGGTTGTCGCGCAGGACGCCGGCGTTGTTGACGAGGACGGTCGGCGCGCCGAGCGTGTCGGCCACCTTGTTCACCGCGGCCGCGACCTGCTCGGCGTTCGACACGTCCGCCCCGACGGCCAGCGCGGTGCCGCCGGCGTCGGTGATCGCCGCGACGGTGTCCTTGCAGTGGTCCTCGGTGAGGTCGAGCACCCCGACGGCGAAACCGTCCTTGGCGAGGCGCTTGGCGACGGCGGCGCCGATGCCACGGGCGGCACCGGTGACGATCGCGACACGGGACTGGGCCACGGGTTCTCCTCCACGCTGAGTCGGGTGAACTAAGCAAGCGCTTAGTAAGCTACCCGTGCTCGGCGAGGTCGGCAACCTGCGAGGTCGGCCCGTGCGCGAATGTCGAACTCACCCGTCCTGGGCGTTGGACACGCGGGTGGGTCGTGCTCGTGCGGCGGTCAGTTCACGCACAGGCAGAACGGATGCCCCGCCGGGTCCAGGAACACCCGGAACGAGGTGCCGGGCTGGTGCTCGTGCTTGGTCGCGCCGAGCGCGAGCACCGCTTCCTCGGCGACGTCCAGGTCGTCGACGACCACGTCGAGGTGCATCTGCTGTGGCGGCTCCTGGGTCGGCCATTGCGGCGCGACATAGGCGTCCACCTGCTGGAAGGAAATGCACTGCCCGTCGCCGCGGATGTCGGCCCAACCGTCGGAGGCGTCGATCTTCCAGTCCAGCAGCGTGCCGTAGAAGGTCGCGAGCGCGTTCGAGTCGGGACAGTCGAGGACGAAGCTGGGGAAGCGTGCGATAGCCATGCCGGCACCGTAGTAGCCAATCCGGACGATCTGCGTCCTGATTGCCGGTCAGAGCGCGAGCCGTGTCCACGATGCCGTGTCGCGCAACAGTTGTCGGTCGTGCGTGGCGATCACGACCGTGGCCGCGGCGGCCCCGAGCGCGGCGGTCAGCTCGTCCACGAGCGCGGCCGACAGGTGGTTGGTCGGCTCGTCCAGCAGCAACACGTGCGGCCGGGTGGCCAGTACCAGCGCCAGGTCCAGCCGCCTCCTGGCGCCGACCGACAGCTCGGCCACCGGCCGGTGCCGGTCGTAGCCGCCAAGCAGGCCCAGCTCACCCAGCCCCGGCCCTGGCACACCCGACCGCGCGAGCTGTTCGTCGTACAGCTCCGCCGCAGTCCGCGCACCCGGCGGGGCGGACTCCTGACCCAGCCACCCGATCCGCACCGACGGGGCGCGGGTGACCGTGCCCGTGCCCGGCTCCAGGTCGCCGGCCAGCATGGCCAACAGGGTCGACTTGCCCGCGCCGTTGGGTCCGGTGACCACCAGCCGGTCCCCGGAGTCCAGCGCGAGGTCCACCGGGCGCGCGAGCCTGCCGGTCACACTCACCTCGGCGGCCCGGAGCAGGGTCGCGCCGCGGCGCTCCGGCAGCTCGGGCATGGCGAACCTGGTCGGCGGTGCGGGGACCGCCACCACGTGCGCGGTCAGCTCCTCCTGCCGTCGATGCACCGCCCGGACCAGGCCGGGCGCGCGGGTGGCGCGGGCGTGCTTGCCGTGCCCTTTGGCGGGCCGCCAGCTGTCGCGCAGCCGGTTCCGCGCCGAGGACAGGTCGTCGGCAAGACGCTGCCGCTCGGCGACCTGTTCGGCGTGCAGCGCCTCCCATCGGGCACGTTCGGCGCTGCGGGCCTCCACATAGGCGGGGTAGCCGCCGCCGTAGGCCCTCGGCCGGTCGTCGCTGGACGGGTCGAGGTCGAGCACCGAGGTGGCCACGTCGGTGAGCAGCGCCCGGTCGTGGCTGACCAGCACGACCACCCCCGGGTGTGCGCGCAGCCGCTCGGTGAGGTGGTCGAGACCGCTCGCGTCGAGGTGGTTGGTCGGCTCGTCGAGCAGCAGCACGGAGTGCCCGGCGTCGAGCAGGCACGCCAGGCGCACCCGGTGGCGCTGCCCGACCGAGAGGGTGCCGAGCGGACGATCACGGTCGTCGACCGCGTTCAGCGCGGCCAGCGAGACCTCGACCCGCCGGTCGGCGTCCCACGCGTCGAGCGCCTCGGCCGCCGCGAGCGCGGCGGCGTAGGCGTCGTCCGCGCCGGGGCGGCCGGCGGTGAGTGCGTCGGTGGCGTGCTCCAGGCGGGCCAGAGCGCCGCGGACGGCGGCGAGCTCGAGGTCGATCAGGGTGCCGACGGTGTCGGTCGGGCCGAGCGGGAGCTGCTGGTCGGCGACGCCGATGGAGCCCGCGCGGTGCACGTCGCCGCGATCGACGGGCAGGTCGCCGGCGAGCACCCGGAGGAGCGTGGTCTTGCCGCGGCCGTTGTCGCCGACCACGGCGACCCGATCGCCGGCGGCGGTGACGAGGTCGACCCCGGAGAGCACCGGTCGCCCGCCGAAGGAGACGTGGACGCCGGACAGGCGGAGGTGCGCCGCGCGCACGGAAGCGGACAGCATGAGGGAACTGCCTCCAACGAGAGGTGATGAGCGGAAAGGACGAGGTCCGGTACGCGGCTGGCGTACCGGTGGAGGCGTCGTCCCCTCAGAGGAAGAACAGTTGCTGCATCACGATCACGAGGGTAGGAGGACCGTGGGAGTCACGCATCCGGATTTCCGCCGGGGCGGTGTCAGAAGGTGAAGCCGCCCGGTTTGCCGTTGCGGTCGGCGATCAGGCCCGCGAGGGTGGCGATCGCGATCTCCGGTGGGGTGCGGGAGCCGATGTTCAGCCCGATCGGCCGATGTACCCGCGCGATGTCCGCTTCCGAGACCCCGAGTTCGGTCAGCGCCGCGACGTGCGGGCCCGCGTGCCGCGGGTTGCCCAGCACGCCGATCCACCGCGCGGGCAGCTTCAGCGCCTCCGCCAGCAGCGGGCCCAGCTCGACCCGGTGGTGGTCCGTCGCGACGATGTCGGTGTCGCCGTCGAGGTCGTCGGGGAAGTGGGTGAGCACGGTCGCGGCCTCGTCGTCCGGCACCCGCGCGCGTTCCGGCTCGACCAGCACCGTCCGGTAGCCGAGGTCGCGGCCGTACCGCAACAGCAGGTCCGCGACCGGCGACGCGAACACCGCGACCAGCGTGCGCGTCTCGACCGGGGCGGGGGCGGCGCCGTGGGCTACCGCACAGCTCGCGTCTTCGGTGGCCATGCGTCCTAGGGTGGCACGCGTGCCGACGAACGTCACTCTGCCGTACAACGGCCTGTCGCTCGACCGGGCCGGCGCCCGCCGTGCCGACGACCGGTGGCTCGACGGGCTCCGCGCGGACGCCCGCGTGCTCGCCTTCTGGCGCGACCGCTGCCTGGTGACCGGGGACGCGCCGGTCGAGGTGGCCGCGGCCGACCGCGACCTGGTGTTCCTCGGCCTCGACGGTGCCGTCGGGGTGTTCGCCACCGACCTGTCCGATGTCGACGAACCGGACGCGCTGCGGCTCGCCGGCGCGGACGCGGCCGTCGACATCCGCACCCTGTTCCGGTCTCTCGACCGCGAGCGCTCCGCCGCCCTCGCCTACGCCCGCGGGATGCTCCACTGGGCCCGCAACCAGCGGTTCTGCGGCGCGTGCGGGACCGCGACCGCCGCCACGAGCGCCGGGCACGTCCGCAAGTGCCCCGGCTGCGGCAAGCTGTGGTTCCCGCGCATCGAGCCCGCGGTGATCATGCTGGTCGAGACGCCGGACCGGGGGCGCTGCCTGCTCGCGCGCCACCGCGGGGCGGCCGAGGGCGCCTACTCGACGCTCGCCGGGTTCGTCGAGATCGGCGAGAGCCTGGAGGACGCCGTCCGCCGCGAGCTGGTCGAGGAGGCCGGGGTGCGTGTGTCCGACGTGCGCTACCAGGCGTCGCAGGCGTGGCCGTTCCCGTCCGGGATGATGATCGGCTTCCGCGCGGTCGCCGTGTCCGACGAGTTCACCGTCGACGAGGACGAGCTGATCGAGGCACGCTGGTTCACCCGCGCGGAGGTCCGCGCCCTCGCCGACCGACGGCCGGACTCCATCGAGGCGCACCTGGTCGAGACCTGGCTCGAGGAGAACTGATGTCTTTCGACGAGCTGGTCGCCGAGGCTGACGCCGTCTCCGTCGACGGGTGGGACTTCTCGTGGCTGGACGGGCGGGCCACCGAGGAGCGGCCCGCGTGGGGCTACCAGAAGCTGATGGGGGAGCGGATGGCACGGGCGTCGGTGGCGCTCGACATCCAGACCGGCGGTGGCGAGGTGCTCGCCGGCGTACCCCGGCTCGCGCCGGTGACCGTCGCCACCGAGTCGTGGCCGCCCAACCTCGGCCGGGCCCGCGACCTGCTCGCACCGCGTGGCGCGACCGTGGTCGCGAACGGGGACGGGTCGCCGCTTCCCTTCGCGGACAACGTGTTCGACCTCGTCGTGAGCCGGCATCCGGTGTCCACGTGGTGGACCGAGATCGCCCGCGTCCTGGCGCCCGGCGGGACCTACCTCTCGCAGGAGGTGGGGCCGGCCAGTGTGTTCGAGCTGATCGAGTTCTTCCTCGGGCCGCAGCCGCGCGAAGGCCGCGAACCGGGCCGCGCGCGGGCCGGGGCCGAGGCGGCCGGGCTCGAGGTCGTCGACCTCCGCGAGGCGCGGCTGCGCATCGAGTTCCGCGACATCGGCGCGGTGGTCTACTTCCTGCGCAAGGTGATCTGGATGGTGCCGGGGTTCACGGTGGCCGAGCACCGCCCGCGGCTGCGGGAGCTGCACGACCGGATCGAGGCCGACGGACCGTTCGTCGCGCACAGCGCGCGGGTCCTCATCGAGGCCCGCTGTCCATCCACTGTGGACTGAAGCGGCGCCGCGCGTGGCGGCGCCGGTCGCACGGGCCGAGGTTGGCCTCCCGCCCCTCCGGCGGCGGCGTCATGACATGGTCGTGGTCGGCCCGGTCCGCGTGGTCGCAACCGGCAAAGCCGCAGACCGAGACCCCTCTATCGCTCATTTGTTCGATACTACGCGAGCCGCTTCGACAGCGGCAAGGTGCCCTTGCGACTGTCGCGAACGGCCGGAACCGGCGAGGATGGGGGTGGAGGTGACGTCATGCGCTTCCTGGATCGCGCCGACGCGGGTCGTGTGCTCGCTGCCCGGCTGACCCACCTGCGCGACGCGCGTCCCGTGGTCGTGGGGCTGCCGCGCGGCGGGGTGCCGGTGGCCGCGGAGATCGCCGCCGTGCTCGGCGCCGAGCTGGACATCGTGCTGGTGCGCAAGATCGGCGCACCGGACCGGCCGGAGCTCGCGGTCGGGGCCGTCGGTGAGGACGGCGTCACGGTGCGGAACGACGTGGTGCTCCGCGAGATGGGACTGTCGTGGGCGGACCTGCGCGAGCAGGTCGAACGGGAGCGCGGGGAGGTCCGGCGGCGGGCGGTGAGCCTGCGTCCCGGCGGCCCGCGCCCGACGCTGCGGGACCGCACGGTGATCGTCGTGGACGACGGGATCGCCACGGGTGCCACGGTCGTCGCCGCGCTGCGGGTGCTGCGCGGCCTCGGCGCGGGTCGGATCGTGCTGGCGGTGCCGGTGGCGCCGGCCGAGTCGCTTGCCGCGTTGGCGCCGTTGGCGGATGAGATCGTGTGTCCGGTGACGCCGTCGCGGTTCTCTTCGGTCGGTGAGTGGTTCGAGGACTTTACGCAGGTGCCGGAGCGGGAGGTGCGGCACCTGCTCGCCGCGTCCACAGTGGACTGACTACGGCGGCCCGGCCGCCGCCGCGCGCGGAGATCGTGCGGCGAGCCTGCGTCCTGGCGGGCCGGGTCTCTGCGGGGCGGCAGGTGGTCCGGCGGGGGGTCGTGCTGACTACAGCTGTCCGGCCGCTGTCACACGCACCGCCGCCGCGCCGATCTCGTCGGACTCCGCCAGATCGATGTCCGCCGTGAAGCCCCAGTCCCGGTCGCCCGCCGGGTCGTCGAAGATCTGGCGTGCCTGCCAGCGGTCCTCCTGCTCGGAGATGATCAGGAACTTGGGACCGCGGGCATCCGGGCCGAGGCGGATCTCGTCGTGCTCGTCGAAGTAGTCCTCCAGCGCGTCGGCCCACGCGTCGGCGTCCCAGCCCGCCTCGGCGTCCAGCGCGCCGAGGTCGTGGTAACGCCGCCGCGCCGCGAGCTGCACCCGCTGGAACAACGCGTTGCGCACCAGCACCCGGAACGCCCGCACGTTGGTCGTGACGGCCGGCACCCGCTCGTCCGCGTCCGCCGACGGGACCTCGTCGGTCGGGTTCGTCAGCTGCTCCCACTCGTCGAGCAGGCTCGAGTCCACCTGCCGGACCAGCTCGCCGAGCCACTCCGTCAGGTCACCGAGCTCCTCGGTCTTGGCCTCCTCCGGCACCGTCTGCCGCAGCGCCTTGTACGAGTCGGCCAGGTACCGCAGCACCATGCCCTCACTGCGCGCGAGCTGATAGAAGCTGACGTACTCGACGAACGTCATCGCGCGCTCGAACATGTCCCGGGCGACCGACTTGGGCGCGAGGTGGTAGTCCGACACCCACGGGTGCCCCTGCCGGTAGGTCTCGTACGCCGCGTTCAGCAGCTCCGTCAAGGGTTTCGGGTGCGTGACGTCCTCGAGCAGCGCCATCCGCTCGTCGTACTCGACGCCGTCGGCCTTCATCAGCTGCACGGCCTCACCACGCGCCTTGTGCTGCTGCGCGGACAGAACCTGGCGCGGATCCTCCAAAGTGGACTCGATGACCGACAGCACGTCCAGCGGGTAGTTCGGGTCCTCGCGGTCCAGCAGCCCGATCGCGGCGAGCGCGAACGGGGACAGCGGCTGGTTGAGCGCGAAGTCCAGCTGGAGGTCGACGGTCAGGCGCACCGAACGACCCTGTTCGTCCGGTTCGGACAGTCGCTCCACGACGCCGGCCGCGAGCAGCGCGCGATAGATGGCGATCGCACGGCGGATGTGCCTGCGCTGCGCCGGCCGCTCCTCGTGGTTGTCCTCCAGAAGCTTGCGCATCGCGGTGAACGCGTCGCCCGGCCGGCCGATCACGTTGAGCAGCAACGTGTGGCTGACCGTGAAGCTCGAAGTCAACGGCTCCGGCTCGGCCTCGACGAGTCGCTGGAACGTCGGTTCGCCCCAGCCGATCGAGCCCTCCGGCGGCTTCTTCTTCACGACCTTGCGCCGCTTCTTCGGGTCGTCGCCCGCCTTGGCGAGCGCCTTCTCGTTCTCGACGACGTGCTCTGGCGCCTGCACCACCACGTTGCCGACCGTGTCGTAGCCCGCGCGCCCCGCACGGCCCGCGATCTGGTGGAACTCGCGCGCCTTGAGCAGCCGCACCCGCTGACCGTCGTACTTGGACAGTCCGGTGAACACGACCGTGCGGATCGGCACGTTGATGCCGACCCCGAGCGTGTCGGTGCCGCACACGATCTTCATGAGCCCGGCCTGCGCGAGCCGTTCGACGAGCCTGCGGTACTTGGGCAGCATGCCGGCGTGGTGCACGCCGATCCCGTGCCGCACCAGGCGCGACAGTGTCTTGCCGAACCCGGCGGTGAACCGGAAGTTGCCGATCAGCTCGGCGATCTTGTCCTTCTCCGCGCGGCTGCACACGTTGATGCTCATCAGCGCCTGCGCCCGCTCCAGCGCGGCGACCTGCGTGAAGTGCACGACGTAGATCGGCGCCTGGTTGGTGGCCAGCAGCTCCTCGAGCGTCTCGTGCAGCGGCGTGAGGCGGAACGAGTAGAACAGCGGCACCGGGCGTTCCGCGGAGGTGACCACCGCGGTCGGCCGGCCGGTGCGGCGGGTGAGGTCCTCCTGGAAGCGGGTGACGTCACCGAGCGTCGCGGACATCAGGAGGAACTGCGCGTTCGTCAGCTCCAGCAGCGGCACCTGCCACGCCCAGCCGCGGTCCGGCTCGGCGTAGAAGTGGAACTCGTCCATCACGACCTGGCCGACGTCGGCCGCGGGGCCTTCGCGCAGCGCGATGTTGGCGAGGATCTCGGCCGTGCAGCAGATGATCGGCGCCGCCGCGTTGACGGCCGAGTCGCCGGTGATCATGCCGACGTTCTCGGCGCCGAAGATGTCGCACAGCGCGAAGAACTTCTCCGACACGAGCGCCTTGATCGGCGCGGTGTAGAAACTGCGCTGGCCCGCGGCCATGGCGGTGAAGTGCGCGCCGGTGGCGACCATGCTCTTCCCGGAGCCGGTCGGCGTGGAGAGGATGACGTTGGCCCCGGAGACGACCTCGATCATCGCCTCCTGCTGCGCGGGGTAGAGCGAGAGGCCGTGCCCCTCCGCCCAGGTGCTGAACGCGTCGAAGAGGGTGTCCGGGTCCGGGTCGGCCGGCAGCACGTCGGTGAGAGTCATGGTGTCACCGATCGTGCCATGCGCCGCGGCTACGACGTGCGGCGGTTGAGCCGGTCCGGCATCCGGGCGGCGTCCTCGTCGGCGTTCTGGTGCGGGACGGCGCCCGCGACCGGCGGCGGCTCGACCTCGTGCCACCACCGCAGCGCGGACGGCTCCGGCCAGGCCGGCATCGCCTCGGCGACCTGCTCGTGGACGGCGAGCGCGTGGGCGCAGTGCTCGTGCCACGAGGCGGCCATGGCCGTGAGGTCGTGCCGTTGGCCGGTCAGCTGGTCGCCGATCGTGAGCTGCGCGTGCAGCGAGTGCCGGTAGATCCCGTCGGGGGACAGGTCGATCGGCACGGTGCCGGCGCACTCGTGACAGTCGCACGGCCACAGCTGCGCGAGATCCGGGGTGCGGTCGACGATCCGCGCGAGGACGGCCGGCCGAAGGTAGTCGAGCAGCGCCGGCACGAACAGGCCCGACGTGGTGCCGATGGCGGCCGCGTGCGCGCCGTGGCAGACCGCGCCCAGCGCGCCGACGTCCGACTGCAGCAACACGATCGGCACGGCGGCGGTGAGCAGCCGGACGAACCCGCGGGTCACGTGCCGGGTGTTGAACGTGTCGCCGACGATGATCGCGCCGATCGGTAATCGCGCCTCGCCGAGGAGGGCGATCAGCCGGTCGACCCACGCCGGCACCGCGAACCAGTTCGCGGCCAGCGGCAGCGTGACGAGCACCGGCGGTGGCAGCCGCGCCGCGTCGTCGAGCAGTCTGCGCAGCCCCGGCCAGTCCCCGGCGGCGAGGTAGCCGGAGTCGGTCAGCGCGATGAGGCCGAGGTCGTGCTGTTCGGCGGTCCACGCGGCGCGCAGGCCGGCGCCGGCGCGGAGCCGGTTCTTGCCGGTGTAGCGGCCGGCGTCGCAGAGGATCGGGCCGGCGAAGCCGATGCGGCGGAGGTGTCGGACCATCGCGCGGGGCTTCGGGCCGGTGAGCACCACGCCGGAATGGTGCATGGCCGCGATGGGCACGACGTCCGCCGCCCGCTCCGGTGGGCACTGGACCAGCATTCGGCGGATGAGGTCGTCGACCCGGGGTTGGGTCATGAACTCTACCGTGCACGTTCCGCGACGAATTGTCACGCATTGTCACTCCAATGCACGGCGGTTGCCGCCAAATGGCCGCAACGGTAACCCGACGTGCTCGAACTGCTGCGCGAATGCAACGGCGATCTTGACGGGGTCGCCGCCCGGTGGTCGAATGGATGAAACTTATTCATGTTCATGGCCGATCGGGAGGCCTTGATGTCCCTGCTTCGACGTTCCCTGGTGGCGGCCGGCGCCGCCGTCACCGTCACCGCCGCGGTGGTGCTGCCCGCGATCGCGGCCCAGCCAGCCGCCCAACCCGCCGCCCTGCCCACCGCCGCCGTCGCGCTCGGGGACAGCTTCATCTCCGGTGAGGGCGGTGGCGGCTACTCGGCCGTGACCGACGTCAACGGTGTCTCCCAAGGCTTCCCGGGCTGGTCGGCCGCGAACGACAACGCCTACTTCTGTCACCGGTCGCCGAACGCGTCGCTGTTCCGCGCCACGCTGCCCGACATCCAGGACCGCTTCAACCTCGCGTGCTCCGGCGGTCAGCCGCACGACATCGCCAACGCGTCCGCGAGCCGCGAGAAGGGCCGCACGGTCCCCGCGCAGCTCGACCAGCTCCGCGGCGTCGCGCAGACCCACGACATCGACCTCGTGCTCGTCGGGCTCGGCTCGAACAACAGCTCCTTCACCTTCGGCGACGCGGCTTCGGTGTGCGCCAACAGGTTCATCGCCGACGCGTGGACCGGCTGGTGGGAGTTCTGGGCCTACCTCGGCGGCGACGTGCCGCAGGAGCCGTGCAACATCTCGGACCTGGCCACCGACGCCGAGCTGGCGGCGGCGACCACCGAGACCACGGACGCGCTGCGCCAGCTCCTCACGACGCTCGACCAGGTCGACACCGACGGCCAGCACCGCATCGTGTTCCAGGACTACACGAACCCGCTGCCGGCCGACTACGCCCCGGGTTACCACGAGGAGGACAGCCGCGCCGACGACCGCGACAAGTTCCGCGCGCTCGGCGCCGAGCGGTACGCCGCCGGCTGCCCCGCGCACCGCGCGAGCCTCGCCGCCGGACACCTGTTCTCCCAGGGCCTCGGCAACATCGTCCGCTCGACGCACACCACGCTGTCGGCCGAGTTCCCGAACGCGGACCTGGTGTACCTGAACGTCCAGGGCGCGTTCAACGGCGCGCGGCTGTGCGAGCAGGACGGCAGCCCCGACAACGCGCTCGCCACGCCGATCCGGCTGATGGACGGCCCGAGCGGCACGTTCGTCACCAGCCTGTCGGGCTACGACAAGATCGCCATCCAGGGGATCGCGAACACCTGTGTCACGTACTTCCAGACGTGCCAGGAGTCGTGGCACCCCAACGCGAACGGCTACGGCGTGCTCGGGCAGTGCCTCGCCGGCGCGGCGACCACCGGCAACCGGCAGGTCGCGTGCGTCCGGCAGGGCGACGGCAGCATCTCCGTGGGGTAGATGCTGTGAAAGGCGCGTTCGGGACGCACCACGCCCCGAACGCGCCTTTCACAGCCGGTCCAGCTCTGCCAGCAGCTCCGCGAAGTCCGGTGGGTACTGAGTGATCAGGTCCGAGCCGATCACGCCGCTGTCGGCGGAGGCGTGGGCCACCGGTTCCAGGTAGCCAGAGCCCGGGCGCCACCAGTGCACGTGCGGGCTCAGCGGCTGGCGGCCCGCCTCGTGTTGGTCGGCGGCCAGCCTGGCCATCTCGCCGAGCGCGTGGCGGGCGCCGGCGCCGTCGCGCAGCACGTGGAAGATCAGTGTGGTGTGGTCGGGCGTCGCGACCAGCACGCCGTGCGGGACCTCGGGGTCGCCGGTCACGACCTCCACCACCCACTGGATCACCAGCACGGTCGACGCCACGTACTCCTCGCCGCTCAGGATGTAGACCTGGTCGTCGGTGGCGTACGTCTCCGGCAGCTGCCCGCACAGGTTGTCGAGGCCGGCCGCCATGAGGACGTCGAAGCCGTGCCGGTGGACCTGCTCGTCGTTGAGGATGGCGATGTGGTGCGGGTGATCCAGCGCCAGCACGATGAGCAGGCCGGGGGCCACCTCGCGGGCGTACCGCCACCACTCGGTCGGGCTGCCGTCGATCGGGCGCAGCCGCGCGTAGATGCGGTCCAGCACCTGCTCGGTCGGGCCGTCCAGCTCCGGCGAGTTGTCCGTGACCGCGCGCATCATCCGCTCGAGGCACTCGTCGACGAGGCTCGGCCACTCGTCCGGCGGGGCGCCGGCCACCGCCTCCACCACCGGGTGGAGCCCCAGCACCAGGTCCTCCGGCTCCAGCACCTCGACCTCGGAGTCGTTGACCACGACTCGCATGCCGATGAACACCGGGCTGCGCCGGACCAGGTTCTGTACCCGTACGTACTGGCTCGTCGTCAGGTTCTGCACCGTCAGCAAGCTACAAGATCTTCGCCGGGCCGGCACACGGCATCCGTTGGGGTGGTGTTGCGCGTGTGGCACAAGGAAACGGCCGCCGATGGTCGTACCGTGCTGGACATGGGACGAGGCAACGCGAGTGCGTGCTACCGGGAGCTGGGCGCGGAACTGCGCAAACGCCGCGAGGTGGCCGGCCTCACCGGCGACGACATCGGGCGTGTCACCGGATGGCATCGCAGCAAGGTGTCGCGAGTGGAGCTGGGGCACGCGGAGATCAGTGTGGTCGACGCCATCCACTATCTCGCCGCCTGCAAGGTCTTCGCGACGGAGGCCAGGGAGATTCTCGACCTCTGCCGCGACGCCGAACGCAAGCTGGGTTACTGGGTCGCCTCGCACGGCGAATGGCTGGCGGACTCGTTCAGCTCACTGATCTATCACGAAGCCACGACGGATCGTTGGGTCGGCTACGAGCCAATGGTCGTACCCGGGCTGTTGCAGACCCGGGGCTATGCCCGGGCGTGGATGGAGCGCACCCCGACTCTGTCGGGGGAGGCCATCGATGCCGCGGTTCGGAGGCGAGGTGATCGACAGCAGGTCTTGCACCGGCCGACGCCGGGATGGTTCACCTTCTTTGTGCACGAGCAAGCGCTCCGGTTGCAGGTCGGCAACAGGGCGATCATGCATGAGCAACTGCTCAAGCTGGTCCTGATGGCGGCGCTCCCGCATGTGAGCCTGCGGGTGCTTCCCGCATCCGCAGGCGAGCGGGGACTCTTCGGCGGGTCGTTCCAGTTGTTCGAGTACCGCGACCACAACCCGCTGGTCTACTTCTCGTCCGCGTGGAACGGCGTGTTCCTCGAAGACAAGGACTTCGTGGCGGATTATCGCCGGCTTCTGCCCGATCTCGCCTCGGTCGCGCTGGATGAGGGACAATCGAGGGCGTTCGCAGCCGAACTGGCTGACGCACTCGATCGAGGGAGTCTCAGGCGCGATGCCGGCATCTACGAGCTGGAGGAAGAGCAGCTTTAGTGAAGGGCCCCAGACAAGCTGCGTGGAGGTGGCGTGGAGGAAGAGCAGCGTCAGCGAAGGTGCCCAGACAGACTGCGTCGAGGTGGCATTGGGCGACCAGGACGCGGCTGTCCGCGACTCCAAGAACGCCGCCGGACCGGTGCTGACCCTTCCCGCCGGCACGTGGCGGCGCTTCCTTACCGCCGTGTCAGGCGCGGCGTAGCGTGATCCGGGTCCAGGCGCCGAGGTAGACCCGGTCACCGTCGGCGAGGGGCCTCGGGGTGTTGGGGCGCAACGGGTTCGGCTCGTCGTTGAGCACCGTGCCGTTCGCGGAGTCGAGGTCCACCACCGACCACGAGCCGTCCGGTTGCGCGATCAGCAGCGCGTGCAGGTGCGAGACGCCGGGGTCCTCCGGCGGCCCGAGCAGGTCGATGTCCGGGCTGATGCCTCGGGTGCGGCTCTGCCGGCCGATGCTGATCTGCTTGCCCTGCAACGGAAAATGCCGATCCGGGCAGAACGGCGGGAACTGGATGCCGCCGGCGTCGGGGCCGTCGACCGCCATCACCGAGTCGTAGTAGGCGCGGTCCGCGGTCACCGTCGCGGTCCAGCCGGTCGCCTCGGGCAGCCGGTCGGTCGGCGCGGCGGGCACCGGCTCCGGCACGACAGCGGCGGCCGGTGGCAGCGCGGCGAGCGAGTCGTGGCCGCACGCCTCGCAGAACCGGCCGGCGAGCGCGGCGCCGCACGCCTTGCACGTCGCGCCGGCCGGCGGCAGCTCGGGTTCCGGGGCGGGGGGAGCGGCCGAGGGAGCGGACGCGGGCGCGGCAGCGCCACCCATCTCCCGGCCGCACACGTCGCAGAACTCGTCGTCCTCCGACTCGTGGCCCTGCGGACAGGTTGCCATGACCGGCTCAGGCCTCCTCGGACTCGGACGACGCCTTCTTGCGTACCCGCATCGTCTTGCTGGACCTGGTGTCGAGGGTCATCTCGTCCACGGTGGCGACCTTGCGCTTGAGCCGCACCGTGCCGGTCCGCGCGTCCTCGACGTCGACCACCTTCGACAGCAGCTTCGCCGTGTCGGAGTGACCGGTCTCGGTCGCGAGCTGCACCGCGCGGCCCAGCTTCGCGGTCGCGGTCTCGACGTCGCCGGCCTTGCGCGCCTCCAGGCCCTCCTGGATGGCGTCGGCGAGCTCGGCCTGACCGGTGTAGTGCGCGACCTCGCGGTTGATCTTGGCCGACAGGGCCTCGTCGTCGGTCCACACGGCGAGGATCTTGCCCTTGCCGAGGACCTTGTCCTCCGCGCCGTCCCCGCCGGGGATCACCAGGCTCACCCGCCCGGCCAACATCTTCTCGCCCGTCCCGGCGGCCGGGACCCGCACGCAGACGTGATAATCGCGGGTCTCGGAGCCCCACGACCCGGTCGGGTAGTCCCCGCTGCGCGGCGGCACCTCGGCGCGCCGCCCGGTGAGGTCGGTCAGTGTCGGCTCGACCTGCTTCACGAACTTGATCGTCGCGCCCTGCGGCGTCCACAGCCGCAGCGCGACGTCGGCGACCGCCTTGTCCATGGCCGAAGCGGCCATCGCGCGGAAGTCGGCCTCCAGGTCCTCCGGCTCGGCGATGATGTCGACGGTGCCGAGGAGCGCGTCGGCGACCGTGCGCAGCTCCTTGACCTCCCAGTCGGTGCCCACACCGCGGCAGTCGCACACGAAGTGGCCGGTGACCTCCTGCAGCGTGCGGGCGAGCTGACGCGGCGTCTCGTGCATGTTCTGGCCGTCGGTCAGCAGGATCGCGTGCCGCATGGTCGACTGCGAGGTCGCGAACAGCGAGTCGGCGAGCTGCAGCCACCGGCCGATCGCCGTGCCGCCGTTGGCCGCCAGCTTCGAGACCGCTGCCTTGGCCTCCGCGCGGGTCTGTGGCGACGACACGACCAGGCCGTGCTGGTAGGGGAACACCAGGTGGGCCTCGTCGGTGCCGGCGACGACCGCGAACTCGACGCCGTCGCGCAGCGTGTCGATGGCCGCGGCGGTCGCCGCCTTCGCCGAGGAGAGCTTCGTGCGCGGCACGTGCATCGAGCCGGAGCAGTCCACGATGATCACCTCGGCGGCCGCGCCGGCCGAGGAGACCGGTCCGGTCGCGGGCCCGGTCGCCGCGCCGGACGCGGTGACCGTGACGATCGCGTTGACCTCGGTGGCACCGGCCGAGAGGTACTCGTTCTGGTAGACCTCGACCGCGAAGTCCGGCTGCCCACTCATGATTCACTCCTGTCGACGGGAGGGAACGGCACGAGGACCGTCGTGATGTTGTCGTGGCCGCCCAGCTCCAGCGCGAGCCTGGTCAGCTCGGTGGCGGCCGCCATGCCGCCAGGAGACGCGGTCATGGCGTCGGCCAGCACCTGCGCGTCCGGCAGGTAGTTCCACAGTCCGTCGCTGCACAGCAGCACGTGCCCGGGGCCGTTCGGCTGGATGGTGACGACCCTCGGCTCGATCTCGCCGGCGTCCGCGCCGATCCACTTCGACAGCGCGTGCGCCTGGGGCACCGTGAGTGCCTGCTCCTCCGGCATGCCCTCCGCGACGAGCTCGGCGGCGACCGTGTCGTCGACGGTCAGCGGGCGGGAGGAGCATCGCGCATCTGAACCGTCCGGGCGGCGAGCCAGTACACGCGGCTGTCGCCGACCCAGCCGATGGTCGCGTCGGTCGGCGTCACGACCGCGGAGACGAACGTGCACGAGGGCGCGGTGCCCGGCACCGCGGGGTCGGCCAGCTCGGCGACCACCTCGATCGCACGCGCGACCGCGGCCTTCGTGGCCGACTCGGCGCCCGCGCCCTCGAGCACCGCGTCGAGCAGCACCCCGGTGGCCTCGTCGACGGCGAGCTGGGAGGCGTTGTCGGCCCGGTCGGAGGTGGCGACGCCGTCGCACACGACCGCGACGACCGTCGGCGGGGCGTCCGCGCCGAGCACGGTGCCGAACGCCATCGAGTCCTCGTTGCGGGCGCGCCTGCGGCCCTTGTCGCTGACCCCGACGACCATGCCGAGGTCGCACTCCATGCGGTCCCGCCCGGTCGGCTGGGCGCGGCCGCAGTCCTCGCAGAACCCCTCGTCGCCGAGGTTCGCGCCGCCGCACCCCACGCACTTGCCGCTCGTCGCGTCCTCGCTGAGCGGACCGCCGAGCGGCGTCCTGCGCACCAGCAGGCTCTGCCCGCAGCCCTCGCAGAACCGGTCCTTCGCCCCGACCGGCTCGCCGCAGGTCGGACAGGAGGTCGTCACCGTCACGTCACACCCACGTCCTCGGCCGGATCTGGTTGGCGCTGTCCACCAAGGCGATGCGCTCCCTCGTGTTGTTCGCGTGCCGCGCGAGCGTCCGGTAACAGCTCTCCAGCGCGATCCGCAGATCGTTGTCCGTCAACGGGCAGCCAAGCACAGTGCGTCGCGCCGCCTGCCCGTGGCCGCCCGCGACCCACCCGAACGCGGCGTTCAGCAGCTGCCCGGAGGCGAACGCCCTGCGCTCCGCGTCGAGCTCGACGTCCTCGAGCAGGCCGCCGGCGGCGACCAGGTCGTCCTCGGTCAGCTCGGCGGGCGGGACGCCCTTCACCCGTGCGGAGGCGGCGGCGAGGCGTGCGGTCACGTGGTGGTTGGACGTCTCGGGCACCGAGCTGAGCACGTCGAACGCCTCGAGCCGCTCACCCCTGGCCAGCAGTGCCCGCGCCAGCCCGAACGCGGCGCTCACGTAGGAGCGGTCGGTGCGCCAGACGATCCGGTAGTACCGGTCGGCGGTCGTCCAGTCGCCGACCGCCTCCGCGCACACGGCGAGCGCGAGCTTCGGCGCGGCCTCGCCCGGCACCGCCGAGTAGACCCGGTCGAGGTACGTGCTCGCGTCCTTCGGCTCGTTCGCGACCATCGCGGCGATGCCCCGGTGCCAGTCGATCAGCCAGGCCCGTTCCAGGTCGAGCGCGGTGTCCTTGGCCAGCTCGTCGAGCTGGCGGCGGGCGGTGGCGACCGCGTCGGGGGCGGCGAGGTTCTCGATGTGCGCCCTGGCGATCCGCAGCCGCACCTCGGCGGTGGCCTGCGGCGCGTGGTTCAGCTCGTCGATCAGCGCCGTCGGCTCGGTCGCCGTGACGGTCGCGAGGAACGCGGCGGCCGGGTCGGTGCCGTCCACCCTCGGCACCGGCAGCATCGCGACGAGCCCCGGCAGTGCCGGCAGCGGCGCGAGCTGGGGATCCGTGCCGAACGAGCGCCGCTCCGGGGTGAACTCGGTCGACAGGCCCTGGCGCGGCAGGCCGTCCTCGGCGGCCAGCACCTCGCGCAGCACGCCGGTGAGCTGGTCCTTCATCTCCTCGGCGGAGGCGAACCGGGCTTCGGGGTGACTCGCGGTGGCCCGCAGCAGGAACCGGTAGTAGGAGTCGAACTCGGCGAGCAGCGGCTCCTCGGCCGGGTTCGGCAGCCGGTCGAGGAAGGTGCGCTGGAAGTCGAACGGGAACGTCATCACCGCGAGCGTGCGGCCGATCGTGTACAGGTCGGACGCGATCGACGGGCCGGTCGTCGCGATCTCCGGCGCCTGGTAGCCGACCGTGCCGTAGACCGCGCTGTCCTCGTCGTCGATGTGCCGGACCGCGCCGAGGTCGAGCAGCTTGAGCTGCTCCTCGGTCTGGATCACGTTGTCCGGCTTGAAGTCACAGAACAGCAGGTTGAGCGTGTGCAGGTAGCCGATCGGGGGCAGCATCTCGAGCACGAACGCGATCGCGCGGGCCAGCGGGAGGCACGCGGCCTGGCCCTGCGTCGCGCGGATCTGCTTGAGCATGTCCTTGATCGACTGACCGCCGACGTACTCCATGACGATGTACCCGACCATCGAGTTCGTCTCGGCGTCGTGGTGCTGCACGAAGTTGTGGATCTTGACGATGTTCGGGTGCTCGACCTCGGCGAGGAACCGCCGCTCGGCGACCGCGGCGGCCATCGCGTCCGCGTCGCCGGAGTCCAGCAGGCCCTTCAGCACCACCCAGCGGTCGGCGACCGCGCGGTCCACCGCGAGGTAGATCCAGCCGAGACCGCCGTGCGCGAGGCAGCCGAGCACCTCGTACTGGTCGTGCAGGATCTCGCCGGGGGACAGCTTCGGGGAGAAGGAGAAGTGGTGCCGGCACGAGGTGCAGAAGCCCTCG
The DNA here is from genome assembly GCA_963840275.1 of uncultured Actinomycetota bacterium. Classification (GTDB taxonomy): domain Bacteria; phylum Actinomycetota; class Actinomycetes; order Mycobacteriales; family Pseudonocardiaceae; genus Actinophytocola. The sequence continues at coordinate 2,054,649 of CAWIYK010000005.1, read as the reverse complement.
GTGCGACCCTCCTGGCCGTCCTTGCCGCGGCCGACCTTCGCGCCGCAGTTGCTGCAGAAGCGCTTCGCCTCCGGCACCTTCGGGTTCGACAGCACGGCCGACTTCGGGTCCCGGTAGGGCACCTTGGGCACCTCGACCAGGCCCGCGCCGAGCAGGCCGCGGGTGGACGAGCGGGCCGAGCCGCGGCGCGACGAGCTGCTCACGGCGCCGGTCGACGCGCTCCAGCCGGTGGCGATGGTGCCGGTGCGCGTGCTGCCGGTGCGGGTGCTGACCGGGCCGTCGTCCGGCACGCGGGCCGCCGTGCCGGCCGGGGCCTCGAGTCCGCAGGTGTCGCAGAACCCGTCGTCCTCGATGGTGCCGTCGCAGCCGGCGCGGGGACACTCGCCGGTCGGCGCGCTGACGGGTTTGCGGACGGGTGCCGGTGCCACCGGCGCGGCCGTGCCGGCCGGGGCCTCGAGTCCGCAGGTGTCGCAGAACCCGTCCTCGTCGATCGTGCCGCCACAGTCGGCCCGGGGACACTGGGTCATTCGGTTCCCTCCTCGCGGGACGACGGCCGTTCCCGCTCCTGGATCGCGTTGAGGTAGCGGTTGAGCGCGCGGGTCGCGGCCGGCAGGTCGCACGGCGCGGTGAACAGCAGTCCGTGCGCCTCGGCGTGCAGCTCTTCGAGTGTGCGGTCCTCCGCGTGGCCGAGCCGGGCGGCCTTCACCTGGTAGGCCTCGAGCCGGCCGCGCAGCTCGGCGCGGCGGTCGAGCAGCCCGGTGATCGCCCGCAGCGCGGTGCGCGCGGAGTCGAGCGTGGTGAACGCGAGCCGGTCCAGCTCGTCGGCCTCGCGTGCGAGCTGCGCCCAGCCGGCCGTGTCGCGCTGCGCGACGAGCCGGCCGAGCCGGGCCCGCAGCCCGGCGGAGCCCTGGCTCGTGGGCTCCGGCAGTCCCGGCGACGCGATCTTGTCGAGCACCGCGGCGTAGGTCTGGCGCGCGGTCGCCTCCGCCGCCTCGATGTCGGACAGCGTCGCCTCGAGCGCGGTGAGCCGGCCGCCGAACTCGTCCCGGACGCGGGCCAGCTCGGACAGGTCGGCCTCGAGCTTGTCGAGCTGGCCGGCGATCTTCGCGACGGCGTCGGTGGACTTCGCGGTGAGCACGTCGGTGAGCACCAGCTCGCGGGCGCGGGCGAGGCCGCGACGCAGGCCGTTGACGGTGGCGGTGACGTCCCGGTCGCCCGCGGCGACGGACTCGGCGAGCACCGAGACCGTGTGCAGGCGCCGGTCGAGCGGGTCCAGCTGCGCGACCGCGGTCGTCCAGGCGGACTCCGCGCTCGCGAGCACGTCGGTGACCATGTCGAACGCCGCCCGCATGCGGGCGAGCAGCTCGGTGATCGTGATCCGCTCGGTCACCAGCGACGGTCCGGTCAGCCCACGGTCCTCGATCGGGATCGCCCGGGAGTCCAGCTCGACGACCGGGCCGGACAGGATCTCGGTCAGCTCGGACAGCTCGTCGTCGCCGGGCCGCGCGCGGCGCGCACGGACCTCCTTCGCGCGGTCGACCATGGCGCGGTAGCGCGCGAACTGCTCCCAGAGGGTGGCCATGGCCGCGCTCGCCGCCGCCCACCGCTGCTCGGTCAGGCCGGTCAGGGTGGCGTTGCGCAGGAGCTGGTGGCCGGCGTGGCCGTCCATGGCCACGAGCGACTCGGCGATCCGGTCGCAGTCGTCGGTCACCTTCTCCAGGGCGCGGTCGATCTCCTCCCTGCTCAGCACGGCCTCACCCATCGGCGCTCAGTCCCGGTACCGCGCCTGCGGCGGCGCGGGGGCGGTGCCGAGCAGCTCGGAAAGCCACTTGTTGTAGATGCCCGTCCAGGTGCCGTCGGCCCGCATCCGGTCCAGCACGCCGTTCACGAACCGCACGAGCTCGGGCTGGTCCTTCGGGATCGCCATGCCGTACGGCTCCGCGCTGATGGCCTTGCCGACCACCTCGGTGAACGGGTCCTGCGCGGCGAGGCCGGCGAGGATCGTGTCGTCGGTGGACACCGCGTCGACCTGGTTCTGCTGCAGCATCACGAGGCAGTCGGTCCAGCCGGGGACCTCGACGCCGATCGGCTTGGACTCCGCGTTGACGATGTTGGTCAGCGACGTGGACCCCTTGGCGGCGCACACCTTCTTGCCGCCGAGGGAGTCGATGCCGGTGAAACCGGAGTTCTTCTTCACCAGCACCCGCTGGCCGGCCGAGTAGTAGACCGAGGAGAACTCGACGTCCTTGCGCCGCTCGCAGTTGATCGTCATGGTCTGCACGACCAGGTTCACGTCGCCGTTCTTCACCGCGTCGACGCGCTGCGACGACGTGAGGACGCGCAGCTGGATCGCGTTGCGGTCCCCGAAGATGGCCCCCGCGATCTCGCGCGCCATGTCGAGGTCGAAGCCCTCCAGCTCGCCGGTGATCGGGTTGCGGAAGCCGAACTTGTAGGTGTTCTGGTCGACGCCGACGATCAGCTTGCCCTGTGCGCGGATGCTCGCCATGGGCGAGCCGGGCGGCAGTTCGTTGGGGCCGGGCAGGGCGCCCTGCGGGCGCAGGCTCGCGGTCGGGTCGCAGCTCGTGTCGGCCTGCTCGCCGCCGGGCAGGCTCGTGACCTCCTTCGCGCCGGCCGGGGAGGGCGGGCCGCCGACCGGCGTCTCGCGCTCGCCGACCTCGTCGGTGGTGGAGCCGCAGCCCGCGCAGGCCAGCAGGACGGCGACGAGCAGCGCGACGACCGCGCGGCGGGTGGTCGGTGTCGCTGGTGTCGCCGGTGTCGTCCTCATCGGTACTCCTTGAGCCGCTGCCAGATGCCGGCCACCGAGCCGGCGGCCATCACCAGCGCCAGCAGGATCACGCCGATGACCGTGCCGGTCAGCGCGTTGGACGCCTGCGACACCTCGTCGTCGAACGTGGCGGTGGTCGCGGCGATGGCCTCGCGCAGGTTCGTGTCGACCTTGTCGAACTGAGCGGCCGCGCCGCTCTCGTCCGGCCCGATCGCGAGCTGGACGGCCTTGGCGTAGTCGCCGGAGTCGTCCGCCTCCCGGATGTCGACGTGCACGTCGTGCCAGGCCTTCTGGACCTCTTCCGCCGTGCCGACCTTGTCGCGCACCGCGTCGTCGGTCGCGAGCGAGTCGGCCTCGCCGAGCAGGCCACCGCCCCCGCCGGCGAGCTGCTCGCGCACCTTGCCGTAGTGCTCCTCGAACTCCGTACCGCTGCCCCTCGCCACGAGGGTGAGCGTCTCGTCGGCCCGCGCGGCCAGCGCCGCGATCCGGGCCCGTGCGAGCACGTCGGTCTGCGTCGAGCCGTCGTCGCGGCTCGCGCCGACGTTCGCGGCGACACCGGCCGTCGCGATCAACACCCACAGCAGGGAGACCAGCGCGGCACCGGTGGCGATCGCGAGGCCGGTGTTGAGCCGCCGCCGCGTGCGCCGGCGTACGTACCGCTGTGCGAAGAAGAGGACCACGAGCGCGAGCAGCCCGAGCAGGATCTCGACGATCGGCAGCGAGCTCGCGCTGTCCTGGTCGGCGCCGAGCCGTGCGGTCTCGTCCCGGTACAGCTGCTCGGCGGCCGGCAGCAGCTCGTCGCGCATGAGGCTCGACGCCTCGCGCTGGTAGGCGGCGCCGATCGGGAGGCCCTGGTGGTTGTTGGCCCGCGCGGTCTCCACCAGCCCGGTGTAGACCGAGAGCTTGCCGGACAGGATCGCGAGGGGGCCGGTGGGATCGGCGAGGTCGGCCGGCTCGCGGGCGGCGACCGCCACGGCGAGCGCGGACTCGGCCTGCGCGATGTCCGCGTCGTAGCGGGCCCGCACGTCGGCCGCCTCGAGACCGCCGGCGAGGAACGCGCTGTTCGCCGTCGCGTCGGCGTCCGAGAGCGAGCGGTAGATGTCCTGCGCGGCGATCGAGAGTGGGCCGCTGCTGCCGGCCAGGTCGTCGAGCGCCTGCGCGCGGCTCTGCACGGTGACCGCCGTGAACACGCCGACCAGCACGCTGACGAGCACGAGCGCCGCCGTGAACAGGATCAGCACGCCAGGGGTGGTCCTGGACAGCTCACGCAGCTCGGCGACCCGGCCCGCCGGCGGGCCGGCCTGGCCGGGCCGGTCAACACGAACCGGCGGTGGTGCGGTAGGAGCGTTCACGACTTCCCCCTGGTGGCGATCAACACCGCACTCCTTCATTGCTGACTTCGGACCCGTTCGGCGCGCCCCAGCGCCGTCCCCCGACGGTGATCGTGAGCGTAGTCGGCGGACCGCTGGTGCTGGGTCTCTTTCGCGGTACAGACGGCCCCGGGTTGACAACGGTTCCGTGTACCTTCACTATTCCACTACTTCATTAGTGAAAGGGTGTTGCTGGTGATCGACTTTCGTCTTGATCGCGGCTCCGGCGTCGCCACGTACTTGCAGCTCGTGCATCAGGTCAAGCACGCGCTGCGCCTGGGGGTCCTGGAGCCGGGTGACCGGCTGCCGACGGCGAAGGAGGTCGTGGACAAGTTGGCCATCAACCCGAACACCGTGCTGAAGGCGTACCGGGAGCTGGAACGCGAGGGACTCGTCGCGGGCCGGCCGGGGCTGGGCACATTCGTGCAGCGCTCACTCGGTGGCGCCTCGGTGACCGACCACGCGCGGCTGCGCGCCTCGCTGTCCGGCTGGGTGCGCGACGCCCGGTCGGCCGGCCTCGACTCCGAGGACCTGGAGGCGCTGTTCGCGGCGGTGGTGCTGGATTCGTTTCGAGTAGGGGAGGACACGGCATGACCGACGACGTATTTGGTCCCGCGGAGGAGGCATCATGACAGTGCTTGGCGCGACCGGCCTTGGGAAGAGGTACCGGCGCACATGGGCGTTGAAGGACTGTTCACTGTCGATCCCCGCCGGGCGGGTGGTCGCGCTGGTGGGTCCGAACGGCGCCGGCAAGACCACGTTGCTGCACCTGGTGGTCGGTCTGCTGACCCCGACCGCGGGGACCGTGACCGCGTTCGGCGAGCCGGGCGGCACGAAGGAGACCCTCGCGCGGATCGCGTTCCTCGCGCAGGACAAGCCGCTGTACGACGGGTTCTCGGTGGCGGACATGCTGCGCTTCGGCGCCCACCTCAACGCGAGGTGGGACCAGGAGTTCGCCGAGAAACGGCTGGCTTCGCTGGAGATCCCGCTGGACCGCAAGGTCGGCAAGCTCTCCGGCGGTCAGCAGGCGCAGGTCGCGCTGACCGTCGCGCTCGCCAAGCGGCCGGACCTGCTGGTCCTCGACGAGCCGCTCGCGAACCTGGACCCGTTGGCACGCCACGAGGTCATGCGCGGGCTGATGGCGGCGGTGGCCGAGACCGGCATGACCGTCGTGCTGTCCTCGCACGTGGTGTCCGACCTCGAGAACACCTGTGACTGGCTGGTCGTGCTCAACCGCGGCCGCGTCCAGGTGTCCGGCGACATCGAGGAGCTGCTCGCGGAGCACCGGCTGCTGACCGGGCCGGCCGAGCTCGCCGACGGTGTCACCGCGCGGGTCACCACCGTCGACGAGAGCAGGACCGACCGGCAGGCGACGCTGCTCGCCCGCACCGGCGCGGCGACCCTGCCACTCGATCCGAAGTGGACGGTGCGGGGCGTCGGCCTCGAGGAGCTGGTGCTCGCCTACCTGCGCCGGCCGGACGCGGCATCGCTGCCGCGGCCGGTGCTGGCCAGAACCTGAGCGAGGCGCGGCGATGGTGTGGTTGACCTGGCGTCAGCACCGGCTGCAGGTGCTGCTCGCCGCGGCGTTCCTGGTGGTGCTCGGCGGGCTGCTGCTCGTGCACGGCGTGCGCACTGCGGGGCTCGTCGCGACGCTCGCCCCGGGCAGTGCCGGCCGACATGAGGTGCTCGGCCAGCAGTTCGTCCAGGTGTTGAAGCTCCTCATCTGGTCGGTGCTGCCGCCGGCGATGGTCGGGATCTTCTGGGGCGCGCCGCTGCTCGCGCGGGAGTACGAGCGCGGCACACACCGGCTCGCGTGGACACAGTCGGAATCCCGCCGGGGTTGGCTGGGGGTCAAGCTCGTCGGGTTGGGCGCGGTCGTGACGGTCGCGGGGCTCGTGTTCGGCGCGATCATGAGCGCGTGGGCGGGCGGGGTCGCGGAACTGCGCGAGTCGGCCGGGCTCGCGAACCTCGACCTGTTCGTGGCGACCGGCGTCGTGCCAGCCGGGTGGTGGCTGTTCGCGTTCGCGCTCGGCACCGCGGCCGGCGCGGTGGCACGCAAGACGATGCCGGCCATCGCGGTGACGATCGGGGTGTTCCTCCTCGTGTACGTGGGGACGTTCGCCTCCGGGGCGCGTGCGCACTACGCGACGCCGGTGCGGGCGGAGGAGACGGCGCCGGTGGTGCGTGGCGAGCCGTGGTCGATCAACACCCCGCCGGGTGCGGCGGCCCAGCTGCCCGCCGGGGCGCTCGTGGTCGGCTTCGGCTGGGTCGACGAGCGGGGCACCGAGTTGACGATCGGGCCGACGGGGCCTTGTGAGTCCACTTCGGACTATCTGACATGCATGCGGGACAAGGGATATCGCTGGTTCGCGGAGTACCAGCCGGCTGACCGCTACTGGCGGTTCCAGTGGACGGAGGCGGGGCTGCTGTTGGCGGCCGCGCTCGCGCTGGGCGGCGTGGCATGGCTCCGCGTGACGCGAGACTGACATTTTCGAGGGAGATCGACATGCTGTGGTTGACATGGCGTCAGCACCGGGCACAGGTGCTGGCCACGGTCGCGTTGCTGGCGGTGCTCGGCGCTTTTCTGCTCCTGCACGGGCTCGGCACCGCGTCCACCGCGACGGGGGTCGCGCGGGACCGGCTGGAGGACGTCCTCCGCGGCCGGTTCGAGCCGGTGTACACGTATCTGAGCTGGATGCCGATCGTGCCGCTGCTGATCGGGGTGTTCTGGGGCGCGCCGGTGCTGGCGCGGGAGTTCGAGCGCGGCACGCACCGGCTCGCGTGGACGCAGTCGGTGACCAGGCGGCGGTGGCTGACGGCGAAGCTCGGCTGGCTCGGCCTCGCGGTCACGCTCGCCGGGCTGGCGCTCGGCGCGATGGTCGACGGCTGGCTGTCCACGTTCGACGGCACCAAGTTCACCGACAAGTTCGGCGACACGGCGATGTTCGGCAGCACCGGGGTCGTCATCGGCGCGTGGTGGCTGTTCGCGTTCATGCTCGGCACCGCGGCAGGCGGGTTGCTCAGGAAGCTGCTGCCGGCGCTCGCGGTGACGATCGCGGTGTTCGTGCTGATCATGATCGGGATGTTCAAGGCCCGCGAGGTCTACGCGGAGCCGCTGCGGCAGGTGCTGGAAGGGCCGTTGCCCGGGACCGGGACCTACATCACGGCATCGGCGTCCCTGTCGCCGACCGGCGTCGAGATCGCCGGCGACGCCACGGTGCCGGAGTGCGCGAACGAGGGCAGGGAGACGTACCTGAGCTGTATCGAGGAGGCCGGCTACCAGTCCGTCTGGTACTACCAGCCGGCTGACCGGTACTGGCGGTTCCAGTGGACCGAGACCGGGATCCTGTTGCTGGCGACCGTGTTGCTCGCCGGCCCGGTGGTGTACCGGGTCGCGCGGCGGCCGGTCTGATTCCGAACCTGTCGGGGGTTTCGATGTTGTGGTTGACGTGGCGGCAGCACCGCGCTCAGTTCGTGGTGACCGTGGTGCTGGTGATGGGACTCGGGGTACTGCTGGTGGCGGACTCGCTGCCGATCGACCTCGTGAAGATGCTGCCGTGGGCGCCCGTGCTGGTCGGGATGTTCTGGGGCGTTCCGTTGCTGGTCAAGGAGTTCGAGCGCGGTACCCACCAGCTGGTGTGGACACAGTCGGTGTCGCGCTCGAGGTGGCTCGCGACGAAGTTCGCCGTGCTCGGCGTCGCCGTGATGCTCGCCGGGCTGGTGCTCGGCGCGGTCACGACCAGATGGACCACGAGCTTCGGCGCCGACATGATGATGAACCGGTTCTCGGGTGACCTGTTCGGCGTCACGGGGATCGCGCCCGCCGGGTGGTTCCTGATGCTGTTCGCGCTCGGTGCGGCGTCCGGTGCCGTGCTGCGCAAGATGCTGCCGGCCATGGCCGTGACGATCGCCGTTTTCGCCGTGCTGGTGGTCAGCGCGTTTCTCGGCCGCGGGTTGTACGCGACGCCGGAGCTGGCCCTGTCCACGGACGACGGGTTGGCCGTGCCGACCGACGCCCTCGTCACCGAGACGGGTGCCCGCAACGCGGCCGGCGACGAGATCTCCTGGGAGGACTCGCAAAGCGAGTGCGCGGGCCTCGAGCCGGTGAGCTGTCTTGAGGATCGTGGGTACGTTCAGCAGTACACGTACTTCCAGCCGGCGGATCGATACTGGCGGTTCCAGTGGACCGAGGTCGGGTTGTTGGTGCTGCTTTCGTTGGCGTTCATGGGTGTCGCGGCGCGTTGGGTGTTGCGACCGGGGATGTCGTGACGGGTCTTTGGGGAGCGTTGAGCCGGGTCCTTCACTGCATGGCTGACCGGCCAGACGCCGGGCCGCTACGGACCGCCAGGCGACGCGGACCGCGCGGCAGCCGGCGGCAGCGGCGCGACGTGCCAGCGCCACTCCGCTCGATGCGGAAGACCGGGTAGCTCAGCTCGCCCGGTAGCCCACAGCAACGTCGCCCACGCGTCACCGCTCAGGGACACCTCGGGAAACAGACGCGCGAGCACCCGGGCGCACAGCTCGGCAGGCGGGTGCCACGGCAGCCCGAGCCCCGCGGCGACGTCGTGGGTGTGGACCAGCACCTCGACGATCCCCATGGCGGCGAAGCCCTCCGGGTCGCCGAGGCCGAACACGTGGTGCGCGCGGGCCGTCGGCGGCACGGTGCGCACCACGGCGGTCAGCAGCGCGCCGCACGCGTCCACGACCTGCAACAACCCGGCCGGGCCCGTCGCGCGGTCGGCGAACACCGAGCCGCCCGGCCCGCCTTCCCGCTGCGCGACCCACGTGAACGGCGCCGGGCCCGGCTCCGGCGGCGGCGTGCGGCCGATCTGCGCGGCGTAGTAGAAGAGGCCGTCGGCGATGTGTTCCGTGGTCTCCCAACAGGTCCACGTCAGCGTGCCGGCCGGGTTCTCCCAGTTCGCGGGCGCGTCGGCCAGCGTCTCGACCGCGAGCCGCACGGTGGTCGCGACGTCGTCAGCGCTAACCGGCATCGGGCGACGCTATCAAGCCGGCGTGACGAGCCCCGACTCGTATGCGGCGATCACGAGCTGTGCCCGGTCGCGCGCCTGGAGCTTGCTCAACAGCCTCCCGATGTGCGTCTTCACCGTGGCGAGGCCGAGGTGCAGGTGCCCGGCGATCTCCGTGTTCGACAGGCCGCGGGCGATCAGCACGAGCACCTCCCGCTCCCGGTCGGTCACGCCGTCGAGCCCCGCCGGGCGCGTCGCGGGCTCCGGACGCCTGCTGAACTCCGCGATCAGCCGACGCGTCACGGTCGGCGCGAGCAGCGCCTCACCAGCGGCCACGACCTCGATCGCCGTCAGCAGGTCCGCGGGCGGGGTGTCCTTCAGCAGGAAGCCGCTCGCGCCGGCCCGCAGCGCCGCGTACACGTAGTCGTCGAGGTCGAACGTCGTCAGGATCAGTACCCGCACACCCTCGGTCGCCGGGTCGCCGCAGATCCGCCGCGTCGCCTCGATGCCGTCCAGCTCCGGCATCCGCACGTCCATCAGGACCACGTCCGGTCGCACCCGCCCGGCCAGCTCGACGGCCTCCTTGCCGTTCGCGGCCTCGCCGACCGCCGTCAGCCCCGGCGCGGTCTCCACGAGCAGCCGGAAGCTGCCGCGCACCAGCGCCTGGTCGTCGGCCACCAACACCCTGATCACCGGGGGAGCACCGCCGACACGCGCCACCCGCCGCCGGCTCTCGGCCCCGCGTCGAACGTCCCGCCGTACACCGCCACCCGCTCCCGCATCCCGATCAACCCGTGCCCGCCCGCCGCCGGCTCGACCCTCGGCCCGTCGTTGGCCACCTCGACCCGCACGGTCTCGTCGGTAACCGCGACGGTCACCGAGCACCGCGCCGGCCCGGCATGTCGGACGACGTTGGTCAGCGCCTCCTGCGTGATCCGGTACACCGAAAGGCCGACGCCGTCCGGCAGCTCGGCGGTGTCGTCCACGGCCGAGGAGACCGTGACACCGGCCGACCGCGCCCGCGCGACGAGCGCGGCGATCCCCGCCAGACCGGGTGCCGGCGCGAGCGCCGGACCGTCCACTTCGGAACGCAGCACGCCGAGCAGGTGCCGCATCTCGGTCAGCGACGTGCGGCTGGTCGCCTCGATCACCCGCAGCGCCTCGCGTGCCTCCTCGGGCCGCTGCTCGGCGACGTGGTTGCCGATGCCGGCCTTGACCGCGATGAGACTCATGCTGTGCGCCACGATGTCGTGCAGCTCGCGGGCGATCCGCAGCCGCTCCTCGGCGACCGCGTGCTGCGCGAGCTGTGCGGCGGATCGCTCGGTGTACTGGCGCCGGATCCGGGTCGTCAGCCCGATCGTCCAGCCCGACACCAGCACCAGGCAGCAGAACGCGAGCCCGAACACGGCGTCGGACCAGTCCTCGTCCGTCCCGGCGACCAGCCGGTTGACCAGGACCGCGAGCGCGATCGAGCCGGCGCACGCGGCGAGCGCGGCCATGGACCGGCGCCGGGGTTCCGCGCTCGCCACGAGGTACAGCACGAGCGCGATCGCGCTGACCGGCGCGGCCAGCGCCACCACCGGGACCACGCCGGACAGCACCGCGGCCACCACGGCGACCGTGCACGACCGCGAGGGCGGGCAGCGGCACGAGCCTGCGCACCGCGATCGGTCCGGCGATCGCGAGCGTGGCCGCGTAGGAGATCCACGTCGGCTCGACGGGCGCGGCCGAGGTGCTCGCGTCGACCGCCGCGTAGCCGACGATGCCGAGCAGCACCAGCGCCACGACCACGTCGATGGCGATCAGGTGCCGCGAGCGGGAGAGCCAGTACACCCCCATGACGGTATCCGGCGCGCCGGACCGCGGCGTCCAACCTGGGGTGGACCTCGAACCGGTCGCGGCCGCCCCTGGGCGGAGTGCGAGGTCCGGTCCCCGGTCCGATGTGTCGCGACGCCGTTTCGAGGACCGTTCCTCCCGTGAACACAACACTTCCAGCCGTACGGGCTCGTGCGCTGACCAAGATCTACGGCGCCGGCGACTCACGGGTCGTCGCGCTCGACGACGTCTCCGTCGACTTCCACAGTGGACGGTTCACGGCGATCATGGGTCCGTCCGGTTCCGGCAAGTCCACGCTCATGCACTGCGTGGCGGGCCTCGACGAGCCGACCGGTGGGCAGCTCTGGCTCGGTGACGCGGAGCTGTCCGGCATGGCCGACGCCGCGCTGACCACCCTGCGCCGCGACCGCGTCGGGTTCGTCTTCCAGGCGTTCAACCTGCTGCCGACGCTCACCGCGTGGGAGAACATCACGCTGCCGCTGGACCTCGCGGGCCGCCGGCCGGACCCGGCGTTCGCCGACGCGATCGTCGCCGCGGTCGGGCTGGGGGAGCGGCTGCACCACCGGCCGAGCCAGCTCTCCGGCGGGCAGCAACAGCGGGTCGCGTGCGCCCGCGCCCTGATCACCAGACCGGATGTCGTGTTCGCCGACGAGCCGACCGGCGCCCTCGACTCGAGGTCGTCCGCCGACCTGCTCGCCCTGCTGCGCCGCTGCGTCGACGACTTCGGACAGACGGTCGTGATGGTCACACACGAACCGGCCGCCGCGGCCTACGCCGACCGGGTCCTGTTCCTCGCCGACGGCCGGGTCGTCGACGAGCTGTCGGCGCCGACGGCGGATGGCGTGCTGGATCGGATGAAGTCGCTGGAGAGGGTGGGGTTCTGATGTTGCGGGCGATGCTGCGGGATTTTGGGGCGTACAGGGGTCGTGTCGGCATGCCGCTCGTCGCGATCGTGCTCGGGGTCGTGTCGGATTCGGCCGCCGTGGCCTGCGCCGGTCGGGGCGGCCGGGTTGGTCGCGAGTTGTCCGCGCTGACCGCGGATGGCGTGCTGGTCCGCGCGAAGTCGTTGGGGAGGGTGGGGTTCTGATGTTGCGGGCGATGCTGCGGGACTTGCGTGCGCACAAGGGCCGGATCGGGATGACGCTCGTCGCGATCGTGCTCGGGGTGGCGTTCGTCGTGGCTACCTGGGTGGTGTCGGACTCGACGGCCGCCTCCCTGGCCGGCACCGGCACCAGGGACGACGTCGCCGTCGCGGTGCGGGGGCCCGAGCGTGGCGGGGTGCTCACCGCCGCCGACGTCGATCGGCTCGCCGCGCTGTCCGGTGTGGACCGGGCGACCGGGGTGCTCGCCGGGCGTGCGGCGCTCGTCGGCGCAGACGGCAAGGTGGTCGACGGCCGGCACGACCGCGCCGGCACCGGCTGGGACGACACCGGCCGGTTCGTGCTGACCGATGGCCGGGCACCCCGGCGGCCCGGCGAGGTCGCGCTTGCGGCACCAACTGCGCGCCGCGCCGGGCTCTCGGTCGGCGACACCGCGCGGACGCTGCTCGCCGACGGCCGCGACGAGCGTTCCAAAGTGGTCGGCGTGTTCGACTACCGGCTGCTCGGCGTGGAGAACGCGCCGACGGTGGCGTTCGACCCGGCGAGCGCCGCGACGCTGCTGGGGAACCGGTACGACCGGATCGAGCTGACCGGCACGGTCGACGCGGCCACGGTCCGCCGCAACGTGCCGGGCCTGCGGGTCGACACCGGCGCACAGCTCGCCGCCGAGTCGCGGGCCGACGCGCGCGACGCCGCGGACTCGACGCGGGAGTCGCTCCTCGCGTTCGCCGCGGTCGCGCTGCTGGTCGGCATGTTCGTCATCGCCAACACGTTCGCCATGCTGGTCACCCAGCGGGTCCGGCAGTTCGCGCTGCTGCGGGCGGTCGGCGCGAGCAGGCGCCAGGTCCGGCGCGCGGTGCTCGCCGAGGCCGCCGCGCTCGGGCTCGTCGGCGCCACGATCGGGACCGTCGCTGGGGGTCGGGCTCGGTCTGCTCGCCATGTGGGGCTTCGCGCCGGAGGGGGAGCCCGTCGCCTACGACGTGTCGCCGCTCGCGGTCGGCGTCGGCCTCGCGGTGGGCGTCGGGGTCACGGCCGTCGCCGCGTACGGCTCGGCGCGCAGGGCGGCGGCGGTCGCGCCGGTCGCGGCTCTGCGCACCGACGCGGTCGCGCCCCGACGCAATACAGTCGTACGGACGGTGGCGGGCGCGGTGCTGCTCGCCGCGGGCGTCGCGATCGTCGCCGCCACGGCCGGGTCGGACCTGTCCACGGCGCAGCGGGTGCTCGGGCTGTGCGGCGGGATCGTCGGCTGGCTCGGCGTGCTGCTGCTGGCGCCCGTGTTCGCCGGCGCGGTGCTGGCGCCCGTGGCCCGGCTGGCCGGCCGGCGCGGCGGCCCGGCCGCACGGCTCGCCACCCGCAACGCCGTGCGCGACCCCCGGCGCACCGCGGCCACGTCGTCCGCGCTGCTCGTCGGGCTGGCGCTGGTGTGCGCGTTCGCCACACTCGGCGAGACGATCGTGGCGATGACCGGCGCCGCCGTGCGGGCGACCGTGCCGGCCGGGACGACGATCGTGCGGTCCGCGGCCGGCGACGAGCCGCTCGGGACCGACGTGCTCGCCCGCGTCCGGGACACGCCGGGCCTCACCGGCGTCGCCGCGGACCGGTACGGGTTCGTCGGCGTGCGCACCCCGGGTGGCGGCGGCCGCACGACGGTGTCGGCGATCGAGCCGGCCGGCTTCGCCGCCGTCCTGACACCCGAGCTGACCGAGGGCTCCGCGGACCTGCGCCGCGGGGTGGTCGTCGGCAGCAACGAGGCCGCGATGCTCGGCGTCGGGGTCGGCGACGAGGTGGCGCTCGAGTTCGACGACGCGCCGCCGGTGCGTCAGCGGATCGTCGGGCTGTACAAGACCGTCGAGGGGCAGCCGCTGTTCTACCTCGACGTCGCCGCGGCACCCGCGTGGTTCCGCGACCAGGTCACGGCCGTGTACGCGGCCGGGACCCGTCCGCGACCGGCTGAGCGCGGCGTTCCGGGACCGGCCGGACGTCGAGGTCACCGACCGCGAGGGCGTGCTCGCCGCCGCCGCCGAGGAGTTCGCGCTGCTCCTGGCCGTCATGTACGCGATGTTCGGCGCGGCGATCGTCATCGCGGTGTTCGGGGTGGTCAACACCCTCGCGCTGTCGGTCACCGAGCGGACCCGCGAGATCGGGGTGCTGCGCGCGGTCGGCGCGAGCAGGCGGCTCGTGCGGCGGGCGGTGCGGCTGGAGAGCGTGGTGATCTGCGGGTACGGCGGCGTGCTCGGCATCGCCGTCGGCCTGCTGTTCGGCGCGGTCATGCAGCACGTGATGCTCGGCGGCGCGCTGTTCGACGTCGCGGTGCCCTACGAGGTCATCGGGATCTCGCTGGCCGGCATGGTCACCGTCGGGGTGCTGGCCGCCCTGTGGCCGGCACGCCGCGCGGCACGCACCGACGTGCTGCTGGCGATCGCGACCGCCTAGCTACTCCGGCCTGGGGAGGATGACGCGGGGCAGTCCCGGCCGGCGGGTCCGGGGCTGCCATTCGCGCGGGTAGCCGAGCGAGACCTCCTCGAACGGCACGCCGTCGTACACCGTGCTGCGCGGGATGTGCAGGTGGCCGTAGACCATCGCGGCGGTGGTGAAGCGGGTGTGCCAGTCGGCGGTGAGCTCGGTGCCGCACCACTGCGCGAACTCCGGGTAGCGCAGCACAAAGGTCGGATCGCGGACCAGCGGGTAGTGGTTGACCATCACGATCGGGACGGCCGGGTCGCACTCCTTGAGCCGCCGCTCCGTCTCGTCGACGCGGGCGCGGCACCAGTCGTCGCGGGTCGGGTACGGGTCCGGGTGCAGCATGTACTCGTCGGTGCACACGACGCCGGTTTGTTGGGAGTACGCGAGGCCCTGCTCCTTGGTCTCGCAGCCGTCGGGCCGGAACGTGTAGTCGTATCCGACGAACAGCGGCGCCACCGTCACCGGACCGTCCGGGCCCGTCCAGGTCGCGAACGGGTCCTCCGGGGTGAGCACGCCGATCCGCCGGCACATGGCGACCAGCTCGGCGTACCGGTCGACGCCGCGCAGTTTCATCGGGTCGTTGGGCGTGGTCCACAGCTCGTGGTTGCCCGGCACCCACACGACCGTCGCGAACCGCTCCCGCAGCACCGACAGCGCCCACTCCACCTCGGGGATGGTCTCGGCCACGTCACCGGCGACGAGCAGCCAGTCGCTCGGCGAACCGGGCCGGAGGTTCGCCACGAACTCGCGGTTCTCCGGATAGGCCACGTGCAGGTCACTGACCGCCGTCAAGCTCCCGTCACTCACGCCACGAGCCTAACGGTCGCGTTATCCCCCGTGTCCTACCGTCCGTTGGTGCAGATGTTGGTGCGCCGTTGGCTACATTCGACCGCGACGGGCGATCTGTCCTGAACAATGGCTCGTGAACGTCTCTTGAGGGGAGGTCGGGTGCGCGCACTGCCTGCATCGCTGGCCGGCATCGGTGGCGCGGTCCTGTTGACCGCGACGCTGCTGGTGTCGCCGGCCGGGGCACAGCCGACGACGGTCGCCGGTCTGCTCGCGCACTACTACGACCTCAGCCAGGAGGCCGAGCTCGTCAACGAGGAGCTGCTCGTCGTCCAGGAGGAGCTGGCCGGACAGCAGGAGGCCTCCGCGGCCGCGACCAAGGCCGCCGACGAGGCCAGGGCCGCGGCGGAGGACGCCCGCAACCGCGCCAACGCCGCCCAGGACCTCGACCGGGTGGCCGACGCGCTGTCCTCGCGCCGGGACCTCGACGCGCTGTCCGCGTTCGCGACCAGCACCAGCCCGGACGACCTCGTCGGCAAGCTGGAGGCGGCGAGCCTCGCCGCGCACCTGACCGGCGGGCCCCGCAAGGGCGACGCGGCGCTCGAGGACGCGGAGGAGGCCGCGGACAAGGCGGTCGCCGCGGAGTCGACGGCCCAGGCGGCCGAGGCGAAGGTCGCCGCCGGTGCGGCCGACGTGCAGCAGCGCCGCACCACGCTCGACACGCAGATCGCCGAGGTGCGGGCCGCACTGGACAACCTCACGCCGGAGCAGCGCTCCCTGCTGGAGGGCATCGAGGACTACAGCGGCGAGGTCGTCATCCCCGGCGGCGACGCCGGCGAGGCGCTGGAGTTCGCGCTCGGGCAGATGGGCAAGCCGTACCTGTGGGGCGCGGTCGGCCCCGACTCCTACGACTGCTCCGGGCTCATGCAGACCGCGTACCGCGCGGCCGGTGTGCGGATGCCGAGGGTGTCGCGCCAACAGGCGCAGGTCGGCAAGCAGATCGCGCGCGCGGACGTGCGGGCGGGCGACCTGATCTTCTACTACGAGCCGGTGCACCACGTCGCGATGGCTGTGGACAACATGCGTGCGGTCCACGCCCCGAGCTTCGGCGAGAACGTCAAGCTGGGCGGCATCGACAACATCGGCCCGATCACGGTGATCCGCCGAGTAGTCGGCTGACCGCGAGTCGGCGGACCGCGAGTCCCCCGTTCAAACACACCGAGTCCCCCGTTCAGACCCACTGAGTTGACGTTTCGTGCTGTGCGTCCGGGGCGGGAAGGCGGCCGCGGGACCCTCCGAGCAGCGCGAGTCCCCCGTTGAGGCCTGCTGAGGCCGCCGCGGCGGCTCGAACAGCAGCGAGTCCCCCGTTCAGAACTACCGAGTCGACGGGTTCGTGTGCACGAACCGACCAACTCAGTAGTCCCGAACGGGGGACTCGGTGTGTCCGAACGGGGGACTCGCGGGTTACTTGCGGCCGACGCGGTGCCGGCGCGAACGGCCGTCACCGGCCTCGTAGTCGTCCCGCATCGCCTTGAGCATCGCGTTCTCCTGCAGCACCAACGGGTCCGTGCGCAGATCGCGCCACAGCGACCAGCACAGGCCGATCATCACCACGGCGAACGGCGCCGCCACGATGATCGTCAGGTTCTGCAGGCCGCTCAACGCGTTCGCATCGTCGCTGCCCGCCAACAGCATGACGATCGCGACGCCACCCATCAGCACGCCCCAGAAGACCACCATGCCGCGTTTCGGATGGACCGAGCCGCCCTGGGACAGCGTGCCCATCACGATCGACGCCGCGTCCGCACCGGACACGAAGAAGATCGACACCAGGACGATCACCAGCACCGCGGCCAGTGTGGACAGTGGCAGGTGGTTCAGGAACGAGAACGTCATCGCCTCCGACGTGCCGTCCGGGTTGTACACCCACCGCGCCGGGTCGAACACGTCCGACAGCGAGCCGCCGGCGAGATCCTGCGACGAGAGTCCCTGCGCGCTCAACGCGTCCCGCTGCTGCTGGATCGCCGCACCGCCGAAGATCGCGAACCAGAACAGGCTCACGACGCTCGGCACGAGGATCACGCCGGCCACGAACTGCCGGATCGACCGGCCACGGCTGATCCGCGCGATGAACATGCCGACGAACGGCGTCCACGAGATCCACCATGCCCAGTAGAAGATCGTCCAGCCGCCGAGCCAGGAGCGCATCTCCTCGCCGCCGGTGGCGCCGGTGCGCCCGGACATCTCCGCGAACTCGCGCACGTAGTCGCCGATGGCGCCCGGCACCAGGTTCAGGATCAGCACCGTCGGGCCGACCACGAACACGAACACCGCCAGCACCAACGCGAGCACCATGTTGATGTTCGACAGCCACTGGATGCCCTTGGCCACCCCGGACACCGCCGACGCGACGAACGCGATCGTGAGCACCGCGATGATCGCCACCATCAACAGCTTGCCCGGCTCGCCGACCCAACCGACGAAGCTCATGCCCTCGCCGACCTGCAGCGCGCCGAGACCGAGCGAGGCGGCCGACCCGAACAGCGTCGCGAAGATCGCCATGATGTCGATCGCCTTGCCCAGCGGGCCGGAACTGCGCCGCACGCCCAGCAGCGGCGCGAACACCGAGCTGAACAGCTGCCGGCGGCCCCTGCGGAACGTGCTGTAGGCGATCGCGAGCCCCACCACCGCGTAGATCGCCCACGGGTGGACGGTCCAGTGGAACAGGGTGGTCGCCATCGCCGTGTGCACGGCCTCGTCCGACGCCGGCAGGTTAGTGCCGGGCGGCGGCGCCATCAGGTGCGAGATCGGTTCGGCCACACCGAAGAACATCAGGCCGATGCCCATGCCCGCGCTGAACATCATCGCGATCCACGACACGGTCCTGAACTCGGGCTTCTCTTTGTCGCCGCCGAGCGGGATGCGGCCGTACCGGCTGATCGCGAGTCCGATCGCGAACAGCACGAAGCCGCTCGCGACGAGCACGAAGGCCCAGCCGCCGTAGGGAATGATGCCCTTGTTCAGCACCGAGTCCGCGACCGACACCATCGAGTCCGTGCCGAACACGCCCCATGCGAGGAAGCCGACGGTGAGCACCGCGGCGACCCAGAACACGATCTTGTCGGTCACCGGCGGCCGGTCGGCCGCCATCTCCACCACGTTGCCGTCGGCGTCGAGGACCTCGTCGCGCTGGCCCGGGCCGGTCTGTTCCGGGGCCTTCGTCTGGTCCGCGGCCACCGCGCTGTGTCCGCTTTCTTCTTTGTCCTGCGAATCCATAACCATCAGCCCGCGCCGCCACATTCTCGGCGCGATGCCTCCCTCCGACTCGGTTTCGGTTCGTCCGTACAGGTTGTGCGGCAGCCTAAACCGTGGGTCAACGAGGGTCAGCTGGCTTGTTGCGCTATGTGCACCGGGAGTGCGGGCGAACGCGTTTTGTTACGCAATAGAGTTCTGTCGCCGGCAGTTTCAGGACACGATTTCGACTGCCGGTGACCGATCGCCGGCGCCGGTCGGCGATTCGGCGGTCAACCGGACGCGTCGCGCCCACCGCACCGCGGGTCCCATCGCGACACCCGCGCCGAGGAACACCAGTCCGAGCAGCACCCAGCCGACCGTGCCCCAGCTCATCACCAGCGTCGTGACCAGCAGCGGGCCGAACATCCTCGCCACCGTGAAGCCGGAACCGAAGAAGCCCTGGTACTGACCGTGTCGGCCCTCCGGCGCGAGTCCGAAGCTGATCTCCCACGACCCGCTCGCCTGCATCATCTCGGCGCAGGCCTGCAGCGCGGCGGCGGTCAGCAGGATGGCCACCGCGGCCCACGCCGGCGCGCCGAACCCGGACGTGGCGAACACCAAGCACGCGACGAGCAGCGCGAGCCCGGCGAACCGGACGAGGCGGGTCGCACTGTCCAGATCGGTCACCCGGCTCGCGACCTTCACCTGGAACAGCACGACCGACACGGTGTTCAGGACCAGCAGCGCGGACACGGTCCAACTCGGCGCGTGCGTCCGCTCGACGATCCACAGTGGAATCGCGAGCGTGATCAGCGGGATGTGCAGCTGCAGCAGCATGTTCAGCAGCGCGACCAACGCGTAGGGCCGGTCGCGCAGCACCGCGAGCTTCGGCTCGCCCTTCGGGCCGGCCGGCGTCGGCGCCACCACGGGCAGCCGCAGCAGCACGAGCGCGGAGACCGCGAGGCTGACCGCGTCGACCGCGAGCACCGTCAGGTACGCGGCCTCCGTGTCGAACTGCAGCGCGATGCCGCCGAGCCCGGCGCCGACCGCGATGCCGCCGTTGATCGCCGCCGCCAGGACGGCGCGCACCCGCGTCCGGTCCGCGGCGGCCACCAGCCCGGCGAGCAGCGCCTGCCGCGCGGCGGTCAGTCCACAGAGGGCGGTCGAGTACAGACAGGCCACGACCACGAAGGGCACAAAGGACCGGACGAACAGGAACCCGACGAGCGCCGCGGCCGTGCAGAACGCGAGCAGCATCGCGACGCCGCGCGCGCCGCGCCGGTCGGCGAGGTCGCCGAGCGGCACCCCCGCGAGGAACCCGACCGCCCAGCCGACCGTCAGGCCGAACCCGACCTGGGTGGGGGACAGGTCGACGATCCGGGTGAAGTAGAGCGCCGAGGTCACCAGGTAGCCGCCGAGGCCGATCGAGTCGGTCAGCTGCGCGGCGGCGAGTGCGCGGGCCGGGCCGGCCGGCGGGACGATGCGGGTCGGCATCAGCGGCCGATCAGCGAGGCGACGCGCAGGCACGCGCTGAGCGCCTCCGCGTCGCCGGTGCGCGCGTACACCTCCGTCGCGGTGTCGGTGAACTTGACGACGTGCTCGTCGCCGTTCGCGACGGCGAGGTCGACCAGCTCGGCCACCGCGTCGGGCCCTCCCGGCGGCGCGGGCAGGTCGCCGCGGGGTGCTGGCTCGCCGGGCGCCCATCCGACGGTGATCGCCGCGCACGCGGCCCACGCCGCGGTCAGGCTGTCCGACCACAGCTCACGGGGCAGCGCGGGCAGGCAGTGCAGCACGGCGTTGGGCGCGGTCGCGGTGTGCACGAGCAGCACCGGACTCGTGTGGCCGTGGCCGAGGTAGTGCACGGCCGCCGCGTCGACCAGGTCGGTGAGCACCGCGCGGGCGTCGTCCGGGTCGGCCGGCGCATGCAGCGCCGTAAGGGACTCCGGCCAGCTGGCCATTTCGGCGAGCTGCCGGAACCGGTTGGCCACGTTGCCCCGCTGCTCGGCCACCCTGGGCAGCGCGTGGAGCGCGGCGCGGGCGTCGAGCCGACCCCTCGGCGGCACGACGCCCGGCACGTGGCGTGCGCGGGCGGCCCAGAACGCGAGGCCGTGCGCCAGCTCGGTGACGGTCTCCGCGTTCTCCTCGTGGCTCGCCATGAGCGCGCGAACCGCGTGGCCGACCCGGATCACGCCGTGGGTCGTGCCGGCCGCGATGGCCGGCACCAGGCGGGGCCACCAGGTCGCGAGCAGGTCGCGCCAGTGCGCGTCGCGGCTCTGGTCGGTCAGGTACGCGGTCCAGTCGGCGATCCGGCCGCCGTCGCCGAGCGCCTCGCGCCAGGTGTCGTCGGTGATCCGGTCGCTCGCGGCGGGGAGGTCGTCGAGGCGCTTGACGTAGGCGTCCACCCACGGGTGCACGTCGGCCTCGTGCCCGCGGCGGACCATGACCTCCACGGTCATCGGGCCGTGGTTGGTCAGCGAGTTGTCGTCCCACTCCGGGCCGGCGTGGTGCAGCCGCTGGTAGGCCTCGGCCAGGATCCCACTCGTCATGACGGTGAATCTAAGGTCCGCATTGGAGCTGCAGAAGGGCCAATGCGGACCAGTTGCGCTGGGCCAATAGAGTGGTCGGCGTGGAGTTCCACGTCAGCCTCGCCGGGCGCGGCGACCTGTCCACCCGGATCTACCGGCAGCTGCACGAAGCGGTCATGGACGGCCGCCTGCGGTCCGGTGAGAAGCTGCCACCCACCCGTGAGCTGGCCAGACAACTCGACGTGTCCAGGAACACCGTCGCGCTGGCCTACGAGCGGCTGACCGCGGAGGGCTTCCTCGTCGGCCGCGTCGGCGCCGGCACGTTCGTGTGCGACAACCCGCTCGCGCCGGCCCGGCCGGTCGACGCGACCGACGACGGCCTCGTGCCGGCGCGGACGGCGTGGCGGGAGCTGGCCGTCACGTCGGCGGCGGCGGTCGCGGACAACGGAAGCGAGCCGCTGCCGTACGACTTCGGCGTCGGCGTGCCCGACGCGGTCCGGTTCCCGCTGGAGCTGTGGCGGCGGCTGGTCGCGCGGCAGCTGCGGGAGACGACCGCGGTGGGCGTCAACTACGGCGAGCCGGCCGGCCACGCCGGGCTGCGCGAGGAGATCGCGCGGCACATCGGGCTGTCCAGGTCGGTGCGGGTCGGGCCGGAGGCCGTGCTGGTCACCAACGGGACGCAGCAGGCACTGGACCTGGTCGGCCGGGTGCTGGTCGAGCCGGGCGCGTGCGTCGCCGTCGAGGAGCCGGGCTACCCGCCGGCGCGGGACCTGTTCGCCTCGCTCGGCGCGCGGGTGGTCGGCGTACCCGTCGACGCCGAGGGCATCGACGTCGCGGCCATCCCGGCGACCGCGCGGCTCGTGTACACGACGCCGTCGCACCAGTTCCCGCTCGGCCCGGCCATGTCGCTGGATCGGCGGGCGGCGCTGCTCGCGTGGGCGCACCGCAACGACGCGGCCGTGATCGAGGACGACTACGACAGCGAGTTCCGCTTCGCCGACCGGCCCCTCGAGCCGCTGCACAGCCTCTCCCGCGGCGACCGGGTGATCTACGTCGGCTCGTTCTCCAAGACGATGGCGCCGATGCTGCGGCTGGGGTTCCTGGTCGCGCCGGTGTCACTGCGGCCGGCGCTGCGCGCGGCGAAGCGGCTGACCGACCGGCACGGCGAGATGACGACGCAGGGCGCGATGGCCCGGTTCATGGCCGACGGGTTGTTCGTGCGGCATCTGCGGCGTTCGACGCGGGAGTACGGTGCGCGGCGGGCGCTGATCCTCGACGTGCTGCGGCGGGACTTCGCGGACCGGCTCGAGGTGGTCCCGTCGACGGCGGGGCTGCACCTGACCGCGTGGCTGCGGCCGCCCGCGGTCGACGTCGAACGGCTGGTGGCGCGGGCCGCGACCGTCGGCGTCGCGATCGGCGACGTCGCGGAGTACTACCGCGACGGTCCCGGCCGGCCGGGCCTCGCGATCGGCTACGGCGGGATCCCGCTGGACCGGATCGAGCAAGGATTGGCTCTGTTGAGCGAAGTGTGGGTCGACGAGGAAGTTGGTGCGGTCCGATGAGCGAAGCGGTCCTGGCCGCGGCGGACGGTGCGTGGGCGGAGTTCGCGGCGTTGCCGGCGGAGGTGCGGGCGCGGGCGCTGCGGCGGATCGCGGACACGCTGGACGCGGCCGCCGGCGAGCTGGTGCCGTTGGCGAACCGGGAGACCAACCTGCCGGCGATCCCGAGACTGAACGCGGAGCTGGAGCGGACGACGTTCCAGCTGCGGCTGCTCGCGGAGACCGTCGTCGACGGTGGCTACCTGGAGGCCACGCTCGACTCGCCGGACACCTGCTGGCCGGCCGGCGGGCGCGCGGACGTGCGGCGGATGCTCGTGCCGGTCGGTCCGGTGGTCGTGTTCGCGGCGTCGAACTTCCCGTTCGCGTTCAGCGTCGCGGGCGGCGACACGGCGGCCGCGCTCGCCGTCGGCGCGCCGGTCGTGCTGAAGGCCAGCCCAGGGCATCCGCTGCTGAGCGACCGGACCGGTGAGCTGGTGTCCGCCGCGCTCGCCGAGACGGGTGTGCCGGCCGGTGCGTTCGCGGTGGTGCACGGCGTCGAGGAGGGTCGCGCGGTCGTGCGGGATCCGAGGATCAAAGCGGGCGCGTTCACCGGGTCGCTCGCCGGCGGGCGGGCCTTGTTCGACCTGGCCTGTTCGCGGCCGGACCCGATCCCGTTCTACGCGGAGATGGGCAGCGTGAACCCGGTGTTCGTCACCGAGTCGGCGGCGCGCGAGCGGGCGGCCGGCATCGCGGAGGGGTATGTCGGTTCGTTCACCCTGGGCGCCGGCCAGTTCTGCACGAAGCCCGGCGTGGTGTTCGTACCGGAGTCGCAGGCGGCGGCGTTCGAGGCGCTGGTGGAGGCCGAGCTGGCTGGTCGGGTGGCGGAGCCGTTGCTGAACGAGCACATCGCGGCGGGGTACGAGTCGATGCTGTCCGGGCTGCGCGACCATCCCGCGGTCCGTCCGGTGGTGTCCGGGGCGGGCGCCGCGCCGACGCTGCTGAGCTGCGCCGCGGCCGACTTCCTCGCCGCCCGCGACGAGCTGCTCGTCGAGTGCTTCGGCCCGGCGTCGATGGTGGTCCGGTACCGGGACGACGCGGAGCTGGTGGCGTGCGCGCGGGCGTTCACCGGCGAGCTGGCCGCGTCGGTGCACGGGTCACTGGACGACGCGGTGGCCGCCGAGCTGCTCGCACTGCTGACCGACCGGGTCGGCCGCGTCCTGTGGAACGGTTGGCCCACCGGGGTTTCCGTCACGTACGCGATGCAGCACGGCGGCCCGTACCCGGCAACCACCGCGGCGGGGCACACGTCGGTCGGCACCACGTCGCTGCGGCGGTTTCTGCGTCCGGTGGCGTTTCAGAACATGCCGCAGGCGTTGCTGCCCGAGGTGTTGCGGGATGGCAACCCCTTGGAGGTGCCGCGCAGGGTGGACGGCCGGCTCGGTTAGCGGCCGACGGCGTAGCCCTGTTGGCCGCGGGGGTTCGCGGCCGCGCGTAGCAGCCCGGTTTCGAGGTCGCGGGAGACCGCGGACAGCCGGCCCAGCGACCACGGGTCGACCACCTCGACCTGGTGGCCGCGACGCCGTAGGTCCGCGACCACCTCGTCGCCGACGCGCGACTCGACCAGCAGCTCGGCGCCCGTCTGCCTCGGGTAGAACGACGACGGGTAGGCGGTGGTGTGCCAGCTGGGGGAGTCGATGGCCTCCTGCAGGTTCATCCCGTGCGCGAGGTGGTTGAGCACGAAGACCACCTGCCACTGGTCCTGCTGGTCGCCGCCCGGGGTGCCGAACGACAGCTGCCTGCCCTCCCGCGTCGCGAACGACGGGGAGAGCGTCGTGCGCGGACGCTTGCCGGGGGCGAGGGAGTTCGGCAGCCCGTCCTCGAGCCAGAACATCTGCGCGCGGGTGCCGAGACAGAAGCCGAGTGCCTCGATGGCCGGGGAACTCTGCAACCAGCCGCCGGACGGTGTCGCGGAGACCATGTTCCCCCACCGGTCCGCCACGTCGATATGACAGGTGTCGCCGCGGGTGGTGCCCGACGGGGACACCGACGGCTCGCCGGGATGGCGGTCCAGGCCGGGACCGCGGATGCCGCTGAGCGTCGGCTCGCCGATGCCGAGCCCGGCCGGGCCGGTCGGCGCGCCGCCCGCCAGCACGTACTCCGGGAACCGGCCGTGGCCGTTGCGCAGCGGCTCGGCCGCCTCGTCGGTGACCATGGCCGCCCGCGTCGCGGCGTAGGCCGGGTCGAGCAGGGCGGTCAGGTCCGCGCCGTCGCCGTAGTTCGCGTCGCGGTCGGCGAAGGCGAGCTTCGCGACTTCCACCACCCGGTGGATCAGCTCGGCACTGTGCGGCGCCGGCACGTCGCCCATCGCCTCGAGGGTGGCCAGCTGCTGCAGCAGGACCGGGCCCTGGCTCCACGCGCCGACCTTGTGCACCTGCCACCCGAACGCGTCGACGCTCACCGGCGGCTCGTAGGTCGGGCGCCACGCGGCGAGGTCGGCGCCGGTCAGCAGGCCGGTGTGGGGCCGACCGGAGTCGTCGACGAGCTCCGTGCGGCAGAAGGCGTCGATCGCCTCGGCGACGAAACCCTCGTACCAGGCGTGGATCGCGGCGTCGAGCTGCCGCTCGCGGTCCGCGCCGGCCGCCTCCGCCTCCTGGACCAGGCGGCGGTAGGTGTTCGCCAGCGCCGGGTTGCGAATGAGCGTGCCGGGCGCCGGGGTCGGCAGCCACAGCGCCGCCGACGTCGGCCAGTAGGTCCCGAACAGCTCCGCGACCGTGTCGATCGTGGTGACGACCGCTTCCGCGACCGGATGCCCGTGCTCGGCGTAGCCGATGGCGAAGTCGAGCACCTCGCGCAGCGGCATGGTGCCGTGGTCGCGCAGGAGCGTCAGCCAGGCGCCGACCGCGCCGGGCACGGTCGCGGCGAGCAGGCCGGTGCCGGGCACGAGGTCGAGCCCGAGCTGCCGGAACCGGTCGACGGTCGCCGCGGCCGGCGCGACACCCTGTCCACAGAGGACGCGTGGGGTCGGGTCGGTGGCGGTCGCGAAGATCGCGGGCACCTCGCCGCCGGGGCCGTTCATGTGCGGCTCGCAGACGTGCAGCGTGAAGCCGACGGCCGCGGCCGCGTCGAAGGCGTTGCCACCGCGTTCGAGGATCGCCATCCCGGCGGCGGACGCGAGCCAGTGGGTGGACGCCACCATTCCGAAGGTGCCGGCGAGCTCCGGTCGTGTGGTGAACATCAGGCCACGCTAGCCGCCGCCACGCCGCCGCGCGGGACGGATGTGAGCCACTCCTCCGGCGGCCGCTGCCGGGTAGTACCCCCTCAGGGTATAGTTGACGGTCGGGTCCAGGTTTCGGCGGAAGGGTACGGCGTATGCGGGGCTACACCAGTGACAAGGACGGCTACCTGAAGCGTCTCCGCCGCATCGAGGGTCAGATCCGCGGCCTTCAGCGGATGGTGGAGAACGACGACTACTGCATCGACGTGCTGACCCAGATCTCCGCCGCCACGAAGGCGCTGCAGGCGGTGTCGCTCGGGTTGGTGGACGAGCACCTCAAGCACTGCGTGGCTCAGGCGCTCGTCGACGGCGGCAAGGACGCGGAGGAGAAGGTCAAGGAGGCCAGCGACGCGATCGCTCGCCTGGTCCGCTCCTGACCGTTCACCGGCGCGGCCGGGTCAGCGGCGCGGTTCTACTACGAGAACGCGCACGCGGACGCGCTGACCGAATCGACCACCGAATCGATCACCGTGCTGATCGGCCTCGCCTCCTTCGTGGGCGGCTTCAACACCATCCGCCGGTTCGTCGATCGTGACCACGAGAACGTGGTGGCGTACCACACGCCGGACGTGCTGCTCGCCGAATGCTTCCGCCACCGGTCAGCGGACGCCGCGGGGGCGGAACTGGATGCTGATCCGCGGCCCGATCGGCTTGGCCGTCTTCGGGACGGAGTGCTCCCACGTGCGCTGACAGGAACCACCCATGACGATCAGGTCGCCGAGCCCGAGCGCGTAGCGGAGGGTCTGGCCGCCTCCGCGCGGCCGGAGTAACAAGGCCCTCGGCGCGCCGACCGACAGGATGGCCACCATCGTGTCCTCGGTGTCGCCCCGGCCGATCCGGTCGCCGTGCCAGGCCACGCTGTCCCTGCCGTCTCGGTAGAAGCACAGGCCCGCGGTGCGGAACGGCTCCCCGAGCTCGTCCGCGTAGTGGTTGCTCAGCACGTTCCGCGCGGCGTCGAGCACCGGGTCGGGCAGCTCGTCCTCCTCGTCGTAGAAGGACAGCAGCCTCGGCACGTCGACGCGCCGGTCGTACATCTGCCGCCGCTCCGCCCGCCATGGCACCACGCCCGCGAGCCGCTCGAACATCGTGCCGGCGCCCGTCAACCAGCCCGGCCGGACGTCGACCCACGCGCCGTCGGACAGGTGGGTGCGGCGGACGGGCAGGATCGAACGGAGCCCGACGTCGTCGAGATCGTCGAGCAGTGAGCCTTGGAGCGGAGCGTGCATGGCGCCCACAGTACACCTCGTTTCGAACGTGTGGTCGAGGACCTGGGCGGGACCGGTCCCGGGGTCGCCCGGCTAGGTTTTTCCCATGCGCAGCACCATTGCCGTCCTCCTGTCGACGGCCGTCGCCCTCACCGCGTGCACCTCTCGGACCGGCCCGAGTGCCACCGGTCGGAGCGGCACCGAAACCGGAACTGCGCGGTCGGCGCCGAGCAAGGTCACGAGGGAACAGCTCGACGACGCCGACCCGTGCGGGTTCCTCGACAACGCCACCCTCACCGCACTCGGCGAGATCGACTTCGAGAACGGTGTCTTCTACACCGACTGCACCGCGGCGATCGACGCGCCGGGCAACGCGCTGCGGGTCCGCGCCTCGCTCCAGCTGGAGACCTCCGGCCGGGACCCGGGCAACCCGTGGGAGGAGACCGGGCGGCGCGGGTTCACCGTGTGGACCGCGACCGAGCAGAGCTACGGCTGCGAGCGCGAGATCCAGGCCTACGACGACGCCGTGGTGGCGCTGTGGGCGTCGGAGACCGAGACCAGCGGCACCATCTGCGCCATCGCGGACCAGGCGACCGACGCGGCGATCGAGCAGCTGCTCTCCGGTGAGGTCTCGCCGCACGAGGTGCCGCCCGACTCGCTGTTCAACCAGGACGCCTGCGCGCTGGTCACCGACGCGGACGCGGCGCGGGTCCCCGAGATCGACTCGAAGAGCCGGCACCCGGCGTTCGCCGGCCAGTACTGCAACTGGGGCGAGGAGGACATCACCCAGCCGGGACTGTTCGTGTCGTTCACCCGCGACGAGCCGCCCGCGGTGGACGACCCCGGCGAGACGGCGACCGAGATCGCCGGCCGTCCCGCGGTCGTCACGCAGGAGCAGCGGGACGCGATACCGTCGATCGGACCGTCGCTGCCGTCCTGCGAGGTCGAGGTCGTCTACGACGCGGCCGCCGGCGACCAGGCCGAGACCCTCACCGTGAGTATCCGCAACAACGGCGCCCCGGCCTCGAACTGTCCACTCGCGACCGAGCTGGCGACGAAGGCGATGGCCGAGCTGCCCGGCGGGTGACCGCCGGTTTGGTGGCCGGAGCACGTGGGTAGCCGCCTCTCGGCAACCGATTCGCCGAAAGGGTGAGGTGAGATGCCCGCTATTGATGGCAAGAGGATCGCGTTCCTGGCCACCGACGGGGTGGAGCAGGTAGAGCTGGACCGGCCGTGGGCGGCCGTCACCGAGGCAGGCGGGCGACCGGAGCTGGTGTCGCTCGAGTCCGGCGAGATCCAGGCCTTCAACCATCTGGACAAGGGCGACACGAAGCACGTCGACGCCACCGTCGAGGACGCGAGCGCGGACTCCTACGACGCGCTCGTGCTGCCCGGCGGCGTCGCCAACGGCGACTTCGTGCGCGGCGACGACCGGGCCGTGCGGTTCGTGCGGGGGTTCGTCGACGCCGGCAAGCCGATCGCCGTGATCTGCCACGGCGGCTGGGTGCTCGCGGAGGCGGACGCGGTGCGCGGCAAGACGATGACGTCGTGGCCGAGTCTGCGGACCGACCTCCGCAATGCCGGCGCCACCTGGGTGGACAAGGAGGTCGTGACGGACAACGGGCTTGTCTCCAGCCGCAACCCCGGTGACCTGGACGCCTTCTGCGCCAAGGTCGTCGAGGAGATCGCGGAGGGCGTGCACGCCTGATGGTGGACTTCGGCTACACCCTGATGACCGAGCAGGCCGGCCCGACGGACCTGGTGCGGCACGCCGCGGCGGCGGAGCGCGCCGGCTTCGACTTCGAGGTCATGAGCGACCACTACTTTCCGTGGCTCGACGAGCAGGGGCATGCCCCGAATGCGTGGAGTGTGCTCGGCGCCGTAACGCAGGCGACCGAGCGGGTGGACCTGATGACCTACGTGACGTGCCCGATCATGCGGTACCACCCCGCGGTGGTCGCACAGCAGGCGGCGACCGTGCAACTGTTGTCCGGCAACAGGTTCACGCTGGGCCTCGGCGCGGGGGAGAACCTCAACGAGCACGTGGTCGGCCGGGGCTGGCCGCCGGTCAACGTCCGCCACGAGATGTTGGTCGAGGCCGTGCAGATCATCTCCGCGCTGTTCGACGGCGGTTACGTCAACTTCGCCGGCGACCACTTCCGGGTGGACTCGGCCAAGCTGTGGGACCTGCCGGACGTCCGCGTCCCGGTGGCCGTCGCGGTGTCCGGTGACCAGTCGGTCGAGAAGTTCGCGCCGCTGACCGACGCGATGATCGCCGTCGAGCCGGACGCCGCGCTGTGCGAGAGCTGGTCCGCGGCCGGCAGCCGGGACGCCCGCAAGATCGCGCAGGTGCCGGTGTGCTGGGACGACGACCGCGGCGCCGCGGTCCGCAGGGCCCACGAGCAGTTCCGCTGGTTCGCCGGCGGCTGGAAGGTCAACGCCGAACTGCCCGGCCCGCCCGGCTTCGCGGCCGCGACGCAGTTCGTCACCGAGGACGACGTGGCGGAGAACATCCCCTGCGGCAACGACGTCGACGCGGTCGTCTCGGCGGTGAAACCGTTCTGGGAAGCGGGTTTCACGCACGTGGCGCTGGTCCAGATCGGCGGCGACCACCAGGAGGAGTTCTTCACCGCGGCGACCGAACTCGTCCTGCCCGCGCTGCGCGAGGCCGCCGGTTAGCTGGTCCGCCTCCCCGGATTTTTTATGTGTGGGCTGCGTCCCGGGCGCAAGGGACGGGGCACTGGTTAGGCGCTTTCGGTGAACTCGATCCGGTCTGTGGTCCAGACGCGGGCGCGTTCGCTCAGTGTGATGCCGATGCCGGCGCGGTCCGGCACCAGCATCGCGCCGTCCTTGATCTCCAGGCGCTCGTTGAACAGCGGCTCCAGCCAGTCGACGTGCTCGACCCACGCCGTGCCCGGATAGGCGGCGGCGAGGTGCAGGTGCAGCTCCATCGCGAAGTGCGGCGCCATGGCCAGCCGCTTGTGGTCGGCCAGCGCCGCGATGCGCACGAACGGCGTGATCCCGCCGACGCGGGGCGCGTCGGGCTGCACGACGTCGCTCGCGTTCGCCTCGATCAGCCGCCAGTGCTCGTCGACGCTGGTCAGCATCTCCCCGGTCGCGATCGGGGTGTCGAGCGCGGCCGCGAGCGCCGCGTGCCCCTCCGCGTCGTACGCGTCGAGGGGCTCCTCGATCCACACCAGCCCGAACCGCTCCAGCGCCCGCCCGACCCGCAGTGCCGTCGGGCGGTCCCACTGCTGGTTGGCGTCCACCATCAGCGGCACCTGGTCGCCGAGGCGGTCGCGCACCGCCCGCACCCGCTCGAGATCCTTGACCGCGTCCGGCTGCCCGACCTTGATCTTGATCCCGCCGATCCCACTGGCCAGCGCCTTCTCGGCGCTGTCGACCACCTCGCCAATCGGTGTCGACGGAAATCCCCCAGGCGTGTTGTAACAGGGCACGGAGTCACGGAAGGAGCCGAGCAGCTTGGCCAGCGGCAGGTTGGCGCGCTTGGCCTTGAGGTCCCACAGCCCGACGTCGACGGCCGCGATCGCCTGTGTGGCAAGGCCGCTGCGGCCGACCGACGCGCCGGCCCACACCAGCTTCGACCAGATCTTCCCGGTGTCGTTGGGATCCTCGCCGAGCAGCAACGGGACGATCTCCTTGGCGTGCGCGTAGAGCGCGGGCCCGCCGGCGCGCTTGGCATAGCTGAAGCCGAGTCCGGCGTGTCCGTCGGTCGTGCCCAGCTCGGTGAACAGCAACGCGACCTCGGTGAGCGGCTGGTGGCGTCCGGTCAGCGCCTTCGCGTCGCTGAGCGGGGCCGCGAGCGGCAGGTACACCAACGAGAGTCGGACGCGGTCGATTCGGTCTCCTGTGCGCACTGGCTAATCCTATAGTGGTGTACATTTGTACATGTACAAACGTACAGCCACTGGGAGTAGTGCCATGCCGTTCGTGTTCCTCTTCGTCGCGATCGCCTTCGAGGTGGTCGGGACGAGCCTCCTCAAGGCGACCGACGGGTTCAGCCGCCTGTGGCCGACGGTCGCGTGCCTCGGCTCCTACGTGGCGGCCTTCGCCGCGCTCGCGTGGGCGATCAAGCACGACCTGCCGGTCGGCCTCGCCTACGCGATGTGGTCGGGCCTCGGCACCGCGGCCATCGTCGCGATCGGTGTGGTGTTCCTGCACGAGCCGCTCAACGTCACCAAGGTCGCGGGGGTGCTGCTGGTCATCGGCGGCGTCGTGGTGCTCAACCTGGGTGGTGCGCATTGAGCGCGCGCCGGGCCCCCGAGGCACGCAGGCGCGCGATCGTGTCCGCCGCGGTGCGGGCGATCGCGGAGGTGGGCGTCGGCAACGTGACGCACCGCAGGATCGCCGCGCTCGCCGGCGTGCCGCTCGGCTCGACGACGTACTACTTCCCGACGCTGGACGACCTCGTCGAAGCCGCCCTGCGAGAGGCGACCGAGATGGCGCGCGCGGAGCTGGAGTCGTGGGCCGACGAGCTGACCGTGAGCCGTGACCTGCCGGCCACCTTCGCCGACCTCGCCGACCGGTACCTCGCCGACCGCGGCCAGGCGCTGCTCGAGTACGAGCTGTACCTCGCCGCGGCGCGCACACCCGAGCTGCGCCCGGTGGCCCAGCTGTGGATCGACGGCCTGCGCGGCATCTGCGCCCGCTTCGCGGGGCCCGAGCGCGGCTTCGCGCTGGCCGCCCTGATCGACGGGGAACTGTTGCAGGCACTGGTGACCGGCGAACCCCTGAACGCCGACAGCCTGCGCGCCGGCGTCCGTGGGCTCGTCACCGAGTGAGCCGCCTAGCCGCCGAAGAGCGGCAGGATCGACTTGATCGTCTGGTAGAGCGCGTACACGATCGGGACTCCCACGACCAGCCAGGAGATCACGAGGCGGGCGGACTGCCCGCCCGGCTGCGTGTGTTCCGGGGTTTCGGACATCCGGGTCACCTCCTGCCCGACGGCGTGGACGGGTCGGCCTCGGCGAACGCGTCGCTGCGGCCGGACTCGTGGAACCTGTCCGCCACCGGGCGGATCAGCAGGTTCGCGATGAAGCCGACCGCGAGGACGCCGATCATCGTGAACAGCGCCGGACGGTAGTCGGAGTACACCAGCTCGCCCGGTTTGCCCTGTGCGTCGAGGAAGCCGTTGATGATGAGCGGACCGGCGATGCCCGCCGCGGACCACGCGGTGAGCAGGCGGCCGTGGATGGCGCCGACCTGGTAGGTGCCGAACAGGTCGCGCAGGTACGCCGGCACGGTCGCGAAACCGCCGCCGTAGAACGAGATGATGACGCCGGCGAGCAGGACGAACACCGCGGTGGCGCTGTGGCCGGCGACCGCGAGCAGGAAGTACAGGACCATGCCGACGCCGAGGTACATGACGTAGGTCGGCTTGCGGCCGATGAAGTCCGAAGTGGACGACCAGGCGAACCGGCCGGCCATGTTGAAGATGGACAGCAGCCCGACGAACGCCGTCGCCGCGGTGGTGGCCACCGCGGACGTCCCGCCTTCGCGGAAGAAGTCCTGGATCATCGGGCTGGCCTGTTCGAGGATCCCGATGCCGGCGGTCACGTTGCAGAACAGGACCGTCCACAACAGCCAGAACTGCGGGGTCTTGATCGCGTTCGCCGCGGAGACGTGCGAGGTGGTGACGAGTGACTTCGCCTTGAGCTTCGACGGGTCGAAGCCGGCCGGCTGCCATCCCGGCGCCGGCACCTTCACGTTGAAGACACCGAACATCATGACGATGAAGTAGACGATGCCGAGCGTGAGGAACAGCAGCGCGACCGCGCTGCCGGACGCCACCGACTTCGAGTTGGTGGGGTCG
This sequence comes from uncultured Actinomycetota bacterium, assembly GCA_963840275.1. Classification (GTDB taxonomy): domain Bacteria; phylum Actinomycetota; class Actinomycetes; order Mycobacteriales; family Pseudonocardiaceae; genus Actinophytocola. Next base: position 2,021,733 of record CAWIYK010000005.1, on the reverse strand, counting down.
TAGCCGCTGTCGTACAACGACATCAGCTGCCGCGACAGCGGCGAGGCGACCAGCGCGCCGCCGCCGAAGCCCATGATCGCCATGCCGGTCGCGAGGCCGGGCCGGTCCGGGAACCACTTGATCAGCGTGGACACCGGCGAGATGTAGCCGATGCCGAGCCCGATGCCGCCGATGAAGCCGTAGCCGAGGTACACCAGCCAGAGCTGGGAGGTCGCGACGCCGAGCGCGCCGACCAGGAAGCCGGCCGCCCAGAAGCTCGCCGCGGTGAACATCGCCGCGCGTGGCCCGACCCGCTCGACCCACGTGCCCATGACCGCGGCGGACACGCCGAGCATCACGATCGCGATGGAGAAGATGATGCCGATCGCGGTGAGGCTCGTGTCGAAGTGCGCGACGAGCGCGGTCTTGTACACACTCGTGGCGTAGGCCTGCCCGATGCAGAGATGGATCGCGAGTGCGGCGGGCGGGATCAGCCATCTGCTGTACCCGGGCTTCGCCACCGTGTGTTCACGATCGAGGAACGACAGCGCAGCCAAGACGCACCTCCGTGTGCCGTCCGGATGATCGGGCAGACGCTACTGAGCAAAGTGGTTGAGGGTCAAAACATTCTGAGTTATGGGCCGATAACCGATGGTTATCAGAGGAACTTCTTGAGCAGCCGATCCAGTTCGGCCTGCATGTCGACGCGGTTCGTCGCGTCGAGCAGGGCCCGCGCGAGCATGGGTTCCGGGTCGCGGTCGGCCAGCACGAGGCCCACCTGGTGGGCAAGGCGCGGGCGTTCGAGCGGCACGACCCGTAGCCCCTCCGGCACGCCGAACAGGTACAGCCACGCGTGCGCGATGACGCTGGACCACTTGCCGGTGGCCACGTGCGCGTAGATCGCCGAGACGGTGTCGGTCTCCACCGACGGGGCGACCGTGACCCCGGCCTCCGCGAAGTTGCGGTCGAGGATCCTGCGGTTCTGCATGACCGGCGACAGCAGGCACAGCGGGGTGTCGACCAGCTCGCCCCAGCTGACCGAGTCGCGTTCGGCGAACTGCCCGTCGGCCGGGGTGAGCAGCAGGTAGCGCTCGCGGTAGAGCGGCGTGACGCGGACCGTGCCGAGCGGCTCGCCGTCCACATAGGTCAGTCCGATGTCGAGGTCGAACTCGGCCAGCCGTTGGACGATCTCCCGCGACGACAGGGACTCGATGGAGATCCGCACCTGCGGGTGGTCCTCGAACATGGGCGCGGTCAGCAGCGACGCGATCGTCTGCGCGGTCGGGATCGCGCCGATGCGGAGGACCCCGGACAGACCGCCGCGCATGCTGGCGAGCTCGTGACGTAGGGCGTCCTGCTCGGCGAGGATGCGGTGCGCCCAGAGCAGGACCTGCTTGCCTTCCGGCGTGAAGCCCTCGAACCGCTGCCCGCGCTGGACGATCTGGACGTCGAGCTCGGCCTCGAGCTTGCGGATGGCCGCGGAGAGCGCCGGCTGGGAGACGTGGCAGGCCTCGGCGGCCCGCCCGAAGTGCCCTTCCCGCGCGAGCGCGCTCAGGTACTCCAGCTGGCGCAGCAACATGGTCGAAGCGTAGTCGACCAGCGATTCCTACTGGCTGATCCGGATCGGGTTGACGATGTCCGCGGCGACGGTCAGCAGCATGACGGCGCCGCCGAGCATGATCAGCACGACCGTGACGCCCGACAGTCTCGTGTAGTCGACCGGGGCGGCCGCGGTCTTGCCGTGCCGGCCGCGCAGCCAGTTGCGGATGTGCTCGTACCAGGTGACCGCGATGTGGCCGCCGTCCAGTGGCAGCAGCGGCAGCAGGTTGAACACGCCCATGAAGAAGTTGAGCCCGGCGAGCAGCAGCAGGAACAGCTGCCACAGGCCCGCCTCGACCGCCTCCCCGCCGATGCGGCTCGCGCCGACGACGCTCACCGGCGTGTTCGGGTCGCGTTCGCCGCCGAAGATGGCGTGGACGACCGCCGGGATGCGTTGCGGGAACTCGATCAGCTTCTGGAAGGTCTGGCCGAACATGTCGCCGGCGAAGGACATGGTGCCGCCGACCGCGGTCAGGCCGGAGTACTCGAACGAGGGCGTCGCGGTCACGCCGGCGACGCCCACCGCCGTCACGTCCGCCTTGCCCTCGGCGCTCGTGATCGGACGGTCGACCTTGGGGACGTCGACGGTCAGCCGCAGCGTCTCCTCGCCGCGCAGGACCTTGAACTCGGTCGGCCCGGAGGAGTGGCGGACCCGGTCGACCATCGCCGTCCAGGTGGGAGTGGCGACGCCGCCGACCGCGACGACCTCGTCGCCGGGGCGCATGCCGGCGGCCTGCGCCGGGCCGGTCTCGCCGGGGCGGCAGTTCGGGTCGGTGAGCTCGGCGGTGGTCTTCGCGTCGCGCACGCAGCTGGACACCTGGGAGATGACGGGCTTCTCGGCGAGGTTCGGGAGGCCGAACGTCACGGCCATGACGTAGAGGACGACGAAGCCGAGGAGGAAGTGCGTGAACGGGCCGGTGGCCATCACGACCGTGCGCTTCCACGTCTTCTGTCGCCACATCGCGCGGGGCTCGTCCGCCGGGTCGACCTCGTCCAGTGCCGTCATGCCGGCGATCTCGCAGAACCCGCCGACCGGGATGGCCTTGAGCCCGTACTCGGTCTCACCGCGCCGGAACGAGAACAGGCGAGGGCCGAACCCGACGTAGTAGCGGCGCACCTTCATGCCGAACGCCTTCGCCGACAGCAGGTGCCCGGCCTCGTGCAGCGCCAACGACGCGCCGATACACAGCGCGAAGAGCACCACACCGATGATGTACGCGAGCACGTCCGCCCCTCTCACCTGCGTCGACGGCGAGCCTACGCAGCGCGGGTAAAGGGACTGTTCAGGCGCGGTGGGGTGTCTCGGTCAGGTGTTGGTCGGGGCGGGTGCCGGGCCGTTCGGGGCCTGGTTCGGACGGGCATGGGTTAGGTGCGATGCGCGGGTGCGGGTGTGGTGCCTCGTCCACAGGCGCGGCAGATGGTGTTGGGTCGCCGCGCCGGCTCGGACATTGCATGAGTCAGGTGCGATGCAGGCACACGAGACCTTCGCGAGAGTCCCATGGGTCGGTCTCGACGAAGCCGAGTCGCTTGTACAGCGTCAGCGCGTCCGAGCGCCAGCGCCACACAGAGAGGCGAACCTTGGCGCCGGCCGCGCCTGCCGCGTCGGCGTGGCCCAGTGCGGTTCGTACGAGTGCGGTCGCCACCCCGCGACCGCGATGTGACTCGGCCACCCACAGGCGTTTCAGCTCCACCAGTCCTTCGGCCGGCGAGGTCACGACCACACAACCGACCGGGGTGGCGTCGTCGGCCGAGGCCACCAGCACCACGTCGGCTTGGAAGGCCGCCGCCGGGTTGAGCACCTCGTCCCGATAGCGGGCGGGTAGCTCCGGCACGCCGGGGACGGCCGCGCCCTTCTCCGACTCGGTTCGCAGGTGGTAGGCCGCCAGCAGGTCCGCCAATCCCGGTTCGCCGGTCCACCGGGTCACGCGCACGGGTCAGGCGAGCGTGTCGAGGATCTGCTGCCCGTACTTCGCGAGCTTGTTCTCGCCGACACCACTCACCGTGCCCAGCTCGGCCAGCGTGGTGGGCGCGTCGGTGGCGATCTGACGCAGTGTGGCGTCGTGGAAGATCACGTATGCCGGGACGCCCTGTTCCTTCGCCGTCGCGGCTCGCCAGGCTCGCAGCTTCTCGAAGACCGGCGTGGCCTCGGCCGACAGCTCCACCTTGGGCGCCGTCTTGCTCCGACTGGGCTTGGCCGCCCTGGTCGGCTCGTTGCGCAGCCGGACCTCGCGGGTGCGGGCCAGCACCTCGCCGCTCGCCTCGGTCAGCACCAGCGTGCCGTGATCGCCCTCGACCGTCAGCAGACCCTGGGCCAACAGCTGCCGGATCACCCCGCGCCACACCGGCTCGGCCAGCTCGGTGCCGACGCCGAAGACCGTCAGCGACTCGTGGTTGAACTGCTGCACCTTCGCGGTCGTGCGGCCGAGCAGAATGTCCACGACCTGCCCGACGCCGAACTTCTGGCGCCGTTCGCGGTCGAGGCGGAACACCGTCGACAGCACCTTCTGCGCCGCCACCGTCCCGTCCCACGACTCCGGCGGCGACAGGCACGTGTCGCAGTTGCCGCAGGCCTCGCCCTCCTGCCCGAAGTAGTTCAGCAGCTGCACCCGCCGGCACTCGACGGTCTCGCACAGCGCCAGCATCGCGTCGAGATGCACGCCGAGCCTGCGCCGATGCGCGTCGTCGCCCTCCGACGTCGCGATCATCTTCCGCTGCTGCACCACGTCCTGCAGCCCGTACGCGAGCCACGCCGTCGACGGGAGCCCGTCGCGCCCGGCCCGGCCCGTCTCCTGGTAGTAGCCCTCCACGGACTTCGGCAGGTCCAGGTGCGCGACGAACCGCACGTCCGGCTTGTCGATGCCCATGCCGAACGCGATGGTCGCGACGATGACCATGGCGTCCTCGCGCAGGAACCTCGCCTGGTTGGTCGCGCGGGTGCGCGAGTCGAGCCCCGCGTGGTAGGGCAGCGCCTGGATGCCGTTCTGCACCAGGAACTGCGCGGTGCGCTCGACCGACGCCCGCGACAGGCAGTAGACGATGCCCGCGTCGCCGTCGTGCTCGGTGCGCAGCAGCTCCAGCAGCTGCTGCTCCGGCCGGTTCTTCGCGACGATCCGGTACTGGATGTTGGGCCGGTCGAAGCTCGCGACGAAATGCCGCGCCTCCACCAGGTTCAGCCGGTGCGCGATCTCCTTGCGGGTCGCGTCGGTGGCGGTCGCGGTCAGCGCGATGCGCGGCACCGACGGCCAGCGCTCGTGCAGCCGCGACAGCTCCAGGTAGTCGGGCCGGAAGTCGTGGCCCCACTGGGCGACACAGTGCGCCTCGTCGATGGCGAACAGCGAGATCGTGCCCCGGTCCAGCAACCGCAGCGTCGACTCGACCTTCAACCGCTCCGGCGCGAGGTAGAGCAGGTCGAGGTCGCCGGACAGGAACGCCGCCTCGACCTCCTGGCGCTGGGCGAAGTCCTGCGTGGAGTTGAGGAAGCCGGCCCGGACGCCGAGCGCGGTGAGCGCGTCGACCTGGTCCTGCATGAGCGCGATCAACGGCGACACGACGATGCCGACGCCCGGCCGCACCAGCGCCGGGATCTGGTAGCAGAGCGACTTGCCGCCACCGGTCGGCATCAACACGAGCGCGTCGCCGCCGCCGACCACGTGGTCGATGATGTCCTGCTGGTTGCCCCGGAACGCGTCGTAGCCGAACACGCGGCGCAACGTGTCCAGAGTGGGCATGGCTGCGGTCTCGGGGAGAGTCACGCGGCTGATTCTATGGCTCGCTCCGCTCGCGTATTCGCGGCTGTGACATTGGCTCGCTTCGCTCGCGTATTCGCGGCTGTGACATTGGCTCGCTTCGCTCGCGTATTCGCGGCCTGGTCCCGGCGTCTTCCCTCCCTCCGCTGCTCAGGCGACTCGCTTCGCTCGTGGCCTTGCGCTGCTCGCTCAGTCCAGACGCCGGCGGCCGCTCACGCACGCCCTCACTCGTGACATTTGGCTCGCTTCGCTCGCGTATTCGCGGCCTGGTCCCGGCGTCTTCCCTCCCTGCGCTGCTCAGGCGACTCGCTTCGCTCGTGGCCTTGCGCTGCTCGCTCAGTCCAGACGCCGGCGGCCGCTCACTCAGGCCCTTACTCGTGGCAGTTAGGGAGCATCAGGCGTGTCCGCCTACCGTCACCTCGCCGATTGTCAGTTCGGGGGTGCCGTTGAGGATCTTGCCGACCCGGTCGACCTGCTCGTCCAGCTCGCGGCGCCGGGCGGCGGTCAGCGGCCGGAACGGTTCCACGGTCAGCCGGATCCGGCGGCCGGCGCGCTTCTGGTGCCACAGACCGCCGACCACGCCGTCGACCAGCAGCACCTGGAAGTTGCCCTTCGCGCGCGTCGCGGCCTTGCCGGGGTTGAGCCGGACGCGGTCGTTGCCGACCGCGTAGGCATAGGTGTCGAAGTAGGGGAGCAGTCGCAGTCCGCGCGGCGGCTTCGTCGGGCGCCTCGGTGTCGTTCGCGGACACCCACTGCTCCTCGCCGTCCACCGAGACCGGTGACAGGTCAGCTGACCTGAACACCTCCCGCGCCCACGGGTCCGGCACGGTCAGCCAGTTCGCGAACCGCTCCGGGGTCGACGGACCGAACGCGTGCAGGTAGCGGCGCAGCACCTCGGGCACCGCGTCCTTCGCCGGCGTCAGGTCCGGCCGCCAGCGTCGCGGGCTCGTGTACGTCGTCCTGCGACCCCGGTTCGGCCCGAAGCACACCAGCCCCCGCATGCCGGCGAGCGGCAGCGCCTGCCGCCAGCGCGGCCACTTGCCCTGGAACGCCTCCATGACCGGGTCGCCGGCCCACGGCCCGGCCGCGGCGACCACCGCGTCGGTCAGCTCGTCGACGGTCAGCTCGGCGTCCGCCACCGCGTGTTCGATCGCGCCGAGAACCTGGTCGGTCTGTTCCCGGGTCATCCGTATTGGATCGGGCGGCGCCGGCAGGCGCAGCGGCGCCTCGCCCAGCACGCCGACCCACATCGGCAGCTCACGCGACGGCAGCAGGTGCACCGTGCCGCGCGGCCCGAAGACCTTGACCAGGTCACGGGTCTCCCACAGCGCGTCCTGGACGGTCTGCCTCGTGGCGCCGTCGAGCCGCAGGGCGATCGACAGCTCGGCCGCGGACAGCACCTGCGCGTGAGTGCCGGCCACCGCCGCCACGACGTCGGCCGGGCCACCGGGCAGCGGCGTGGTGAGCCCGTGCCGGGCCAGTCGTCGTGCGCACACCTGCGCCCAGGTCAGCTTCTTCATGAGGGCCACGCTAACCACCAAGTAGGTCAGGTCCTGTCCCAGATCGATGGCATTCTCGACCCTATGAGCGCCGGCCGACTCCTCGCCCTGCTGTCCCTCCTGCAGACGCCGAGGGAGTGGCCCGGCAGCGAGCTCGCCAGGCGGCTCGAGGTCAGCCCGCGGACCGTGCGCAGGGACGTCGAGCGGCTCCGCGACCTCGGCTACCCGGTCGAGGCGGCCATGGGCGCCGAGGGCGGCTACCGCCTGGTCGCGGGCGCTGCGCTGCCGCCGCTGCTGCTCGACGACGAGGAGGCGGTGGCGATCGCGGTCGGCCTGCGGACCGCCGCCGGTCAGGCCGTGCAGGGCATCGAGGAGGCGGCGGTCCGCGCCCTGACCAAGCTGGAGCGGGTGCTGCCGGCCCGGCTGCGCTACCGCGTCGGCACCCTCAACGCCGCGACCGTCCCGCTGGTCACCGGCGACCAGCAGGTGGTGGATCCAGGTCAGCTGACCGAGATCGCGGCGGCGGTCACCAACCGGGAGCGGCTGCGGTTCGCCTACCGGGACAGCGCGGGCACCACGTCGAAGCGGCACGTCGAGCCGTACCGGCTGGTGTCGGCGGGCCGGCGCTGGTACCTCGTCGCGTTCGACGTCGACCGGGACGACTGGCGGGTGTTCCGGGTCGACCGTATTGCCGGGTCGTTCGCCACCGGCGCCCGGTACACCGAGCGCGCACTGCCGGAAGGCGACCCGGCCACGTTCGTGACCAGCAAGCTGTACTCGTCCGCGCCCACCTACGAGGCGGTCGTCCTCGTCGAGCTGCCGGCGGCCGACGTGCCGGCTCACCTCGGCACGATCGAGCCCGTCGACGACCGGCGCAGCAGGGTGCGGGCAGCCGCGGACACCCTGGAGTGGCTCGCGTTCCGGTTCGCGACCGCGGGCTGTGAGTTCACGGTGGAACGACCGCCGGAGCTGGTCGACTATCTGCGGAGCCTCGCGGGCCGGGTGGACCGTGCGACGAGAAGTTGAGCAGGCGTGTCGATCTCGCCGGGGCTCGTTCGACGCGTGTCTGAGGTTAGGTTCGACAGCCCCGGAGTCAGACGAAAGGCACAACGGATGCGATTCATGGTCATTCGGAAGGCGGATGAGGAGACCGAGGCCGGTGTGCTGCCGAGCACCGAGCTGCTGGCGGCGATGAGCCGCTACAACGAGGAGCTGGCGAAGGCGGGCGTGCTGATCACGGGCGAAGGCCTGAAGGGCTCCGGCAGCGGCGCCAGGGTGGCCTTCGCCAGGTCGGGGGCGACCACCGTGATCGACGGTCCGTTCGCCGAGGCGAAGGAGCTGATCGCCGGCTTCAGCATGTTCGAGGTCGACTCACTGGAGGAGGCCGTCGAATGGGTCAGGAAATGGCCGGTCGAAGACGGCCACGGCAACGTCGAGATCGAGATCCTGCGGGTGACCGAACCCGAGGACTTCGGTTACGTGAGCGAGGAGAACCGCAAGTACGCGGCCGACCCCCGCAACCTCGCCGACGGCAAATAAGGAGTTCTGAGATGCGTTTCATGGTTCTGGTCAAGGCGGACGCGAACAGCGAGGCCGGCGTCATGCCGCCCGAGGAGGAGCTGGTCGCGATGGGCCGCTACAACGAGGAGCTGGTCAAGGCCGGTGTGCTGCTCGCCGGCGAGGGTCTGCACCCGTCCTCCAAGGGCGCCCGCGTCAAGTTCACCGACGGCACCCCTACCGTGATCGACGGCCCGTTCACCGAGGCCAAGGAGCTGGTGGCCGGGTTCTGGCTGATCGAGGTGAAGTCGAAGGACGAGGCCATCGAGTGGGTGAAGCGGGTGCCGTGCATGGAAGGCTCCGTGGTCGAGATCCGCCAGGTCTTCGAGGCGGCGGACTTCGCTGAGGCGTACCCGCCGGAGCTGCGGGAGCGCGAGGCGGCGCTGCGGGCGGCGGCGAAGGAGAAGTAGTACGCGTGTCGCGACCGCGACGGCGCTTCCTGCTTTGATAGGCGCATGCCGACGCTGGAGACCCACCGCGCGATAGACGCCGTATGGCGCATCGAGTCGGCCCGGCTGATCGCCGGGCTCACGCGGATGGTGCACGACGTCGGCCTCGCGGAGGAGCTGGCGCAGGACGCGCTGGTGGCCGCGCTGGAGCAGTGGCCCGAGTCGGGCGTCCCGGACAACCCGGGCGCCTGGCTCATGGCCATCGCCAAGCGGCGCGCCATCGACCAGTTCCGCCGCAGGGAGACCCTCGAGCGCAAGGTCGTGGAGATCGGCCGCGACCTGGAGACGCAGGACGGGCCGTCCGCGGAGCCGGACTTCGACGCGATCGACAGCAACATCAGCGACGACCTGCTGCGGCTGGTGTTCATCTCCTGCCACCCGGTCCTGTCGACCGAGGCGCGGGTCGCGTTGACGCTGCGGCTGCTCGGCGGCCTGTCGACCGAGGAGATCGCGCGGGCGTTCCTCACCCCGGAGTCGACGATCGCGCAGCGCATCGTGCGGGCCAAGAAGACGCTGTCGCAGAAGAAGATCCCGTTCGAGGTGCCGTCGGCGGGGGAGCTCGGCGAGCGGCTGGCGTCCGTGCTCGAGGTCGTCTACCTGGTGTTCAACGAGGGCTACTCGGCGACCGGCGGCGAGGACTGGATGCGGCCCGCGCTGTGCGAGGACGCCATGCGCCTCGGCCGGATCCTCGCCGAGCTGGTGCCCACCGAGCCGGAGGCCCACGGGCTGATCGCGCTCATGGAGATCCAGGCGTCCCGAGCCAGGGCGCGGACCGGGCCGGGCGGCGAGCCGGTGCTGCTGTTCGACCAGGACCGGGCGCGCTGGGACCAGCTGCTGATCCGGCGCGGGCTCGCGGCGCTGGACCGGGCGGCGAAGCTCGACCAGCCGATGGGGCCCTACGTGCTGCAGGCGTCGATCGCCGCGTGCCACGCGCGGGCGCGCAAGCCGGAGGAGACCGACTGGCCCCGGATCGCCGCGCTGTACGCGCGGCTGGTGCAGCTGGTCCCGTCGCCGGTGATCGAGCTGAACCGCGCGGTGGCGCTGTCGATGGCGTTCGGCCCCGAGACCGGGCTGGAGATCGTCGACGAGCTGACCACCGAGCCGTCGATGAAGAACTACCACCTGCTGCCGAGTGTGCGCGGCGACCTGCTGGCCAAGCTGGGCCGGGACAAGGAGGCGCGCGCGGAGTTCGAACGGGCCGCCTCCCTCACCCGCAACGAGCGCGAACGTACTCTCCTGCTGGAGCGCGCTGCCACACTGTGAGCGACGCTCACAGTGAGCGAGACGAGCGAGCAGGGGTTGGCATGGCAGACGGCGCGCCGGGGATGAAGGACGTTGCCGCGGTCGCCGGCGTGTCCATCGGCACCGTGTCGAACGTGTTGAACCGGCCGCAGCTGGTCAGCGAGGCGACCCGGCTGCGGGTGCAGGCGGCGATCGTCGAGCTGGGGTTCGTGCGCAACGAGACCGCGCGGCAGCTGCGGGCCGGGAGCAGCAGAACCATCGCCTACGTCGTGATGGACGCCGCCAACCCGTTCTTCAACGACGTCGCCCGCGGGGTCGAGGAGGAGGCCCGCGCCGAGGGCGTGGCCGTCTACCTGTGCAACTCGAACCAGGACGTCGCGCGCGAGCGGGAGTACCTCGAACGGCTGCGTGAGCAGCGGGTCCAGGGCGTGCTGATCACGCCGATCGACCCGAGCGGCGAGCGGCTCGCCGAGATGCCCGGCCTCGGCATGCCGGTGGTGCTCGTGGACTGCCACGCGGCCGACGACACGCAGTGCTCGGTCGCGGTGGACGACGTGCTCGGCGGCGAGCTGGCGCTGACCCACCTGCTGGAGACGGGCCACGAGCGGATCGCGTTCGTCGGCGGACCGATGTCGGTGCAGCAGGTGCGTGACCGGTACCAGGGCGCGCGGCAGGCGGTGGCACGGACGGGTCGGCCGACGGAGCTGGTGCGGTTGGAGACCGAGGCGCTGACCGTCGCGGAGGGGCGGCGGGCGGGGGAACGGCTGGTGGGGCTGCCGGCCTCGCAGCGGCCGACGGCGGCGTTCTGCGCCAACGACCTGCTCGCGCTCGGGCTGCTGCAGGCCATGACGCGGCAGGGGCTGTCGGTGCCGGCGGACCTCGCGGTGGTCGGCTACGACGACATCGAGTTCGCCGAGGCCGCCGCGGTGCCGCTGACGTCGGTGCGCCAGCCCCGCGAGCTGCTCGGCCGGACCGCGGCGCGGCTGCTGTTCGAAGAGGCCTCGGACGAGGAAACGCACACCCACCAGCAGGTCCGCTTCCGGCCCGAGCTGGTCGTGCGTGCGTCGACCCGGGTCGCGCGCACGGTGTCTTGACACGTTCGGCGGGGGTCCCGCATGCTGGCGTTCCCATCGATTGAAACGTTTAACTCTGACGTGAGGACGGCATGAGCTCGCAGGTGGACGCACTGTTGCGGCGAAGCAACCGGCTCGGCGCGGACCCGCGCAACACGAACTACGCCGGCGGCAACACCTCCGCCAAATCGGTCGCGACGGACCCGGTCACGGGCACCGACGTCGAGCTGCTCCACGTCAAGGGCTCCGGCGGCGACCTCGGCACGCTCACAGAGCAGGGCCTCGCCGTGCTGCGGCTCGACCGGCTGCGCGCGCTGACCGGCGGCTACCCCGGGGTGGACCGCGAGGACGAGATGGTCGCCGCGTTCGACTACTGCCTGCACGGCAAGGGCGGCGCCGCCCCGTCGATCGACACTGCCATGCACGGCCTCGTGGACGCGGCGCACGTCGACCATCTGCACCCCGACGCCGGCATCGCGCTCGCCACCGCGGCCGACGGGCCAGCGCTCACCGAACGCTGCTTCGGCGATCGGGTCGTGTGGGTGCCGTGGCGCCGGCCCGGTTTCCAGCTCGGCCTCGACATCGCCGAGGTCGCGGCGAGCCACCCGAAGGCGATCGGCGTGATCCTCGGCGGCCACGGCATCACCGCGTGGGGCGCCACGAGCGACGAGTGCGAGGCCAACTCGCTGGAGATCATCGCCACGGCGCAGCGGTTCCTCGACGAGCACGGCCGGCAGGACCCGTTCGGCGAGGTCGTCTTCGAGCCGCTGTCGCCCGGCGCCCGCCGGGTGCTGGCCGCCCTGCTCGCGCCGGCGGTCCGCGGGCTCGCGTCGACCGACCACCCGCAGGTCGGCCACTTCACGGACTCGGCGGGCGTGCTGGACTTCCTGTCCCGCGCGCGGCTGCACGAGCTGGCCGCCAAGGGCACCTCGTGCCCGGACCATTTCCTGCGCACGAAGGTCCGACCGCTGGTGCTCGACCTGCCGCCGACCACGCCGGTCGACCAGCTGCTGGCGCGGCTCAAGGAGCTGCACGAGGCCTACCGCGCCGACTACCGCGCCTACTACGAGCGCTACGCCGACGCGGACAGCCCGCCGATGCGTGGCGCCGATCCCGCGATCGTGCTCGTGCCCGGCGTCGGCATGTTCAGCTTCGGCGCGGACAAGCAGACCGCGCGGGTGGCGGGCGAGTTCTACGTCAACGCCATCAACGTCATGCGTGGCGCGGAGTCCGTGTCCACCTACGAGCCCATCGCGGAACGGGAGAAGTTCCGCATCGAGTACTGGGCCCTCGAGGAGGCGAAGCTGCGCCGCAGGCCGGCGCCCAAGCCGCTCGCCACCCGCGTCGCGGTCGTGACCGGGGGCGGGTCCGGCATCGGCCGCGCGACCGCGCTGCGGCTCGCGGCGGAGGGCGCGTGTGTCGTCGTCGCCGACCGGGACGCCGACGCGGCCAAGGAGGTCGCGGCCGGCATCGGCGAGACGGCCGTCGCGGTGACCGTGGACGTGACCGACGAGAACGCGGTCGGCGAGGCGTTCCGCACCGCCACGCTGACGTTCTGCGGCGTGGACCTGGTGGTCAACAACGCCGGCCTCTCGGTGTCGAAACCGTTGCTGGAGACCACGGCGGACGACTGGGACCGCCAGCACGACGTGATGGCGAAGGGCTCGTTCCTGGTGTCCCGCGAGGCCGCGCGGGTCATGATCGAGCAGGGCATCGGCGGCGACATCGTCTACATCTCCAGCAAGAACGCGGTGTTCGCCGGCCCGAACAACGTCGCGTACGGCGCCGCGAAGGCCGACCAAGCACATCAGGTGCGGCTGCTGGCCGCCGAGCTCGGCGAGCACGGCATCCGAGTCAACGGCATCAACCCGGACGGTGTGGTCCGCGGCTCCGGGATCTTCGCCGGCGGCTGGGGCGCGCAGCGGGCCGCGGTGTACGGGGTCGCCGAGGAGGACCTCGGCGCGTTCTACGCCAAGCGGACGCTGCTCAAGCGCGAGGTGCTGCCCGAGCATGTCGCCGCGGCCGTGTTCGCGCTGTGCGCCGGCGAGCTGTCGCTCACCACCGGGCTGCACGTGCCGGTGGACGCCGGGGTGGCCGCGGCCTTCCTCCGATGAACGTGCGCGTTGCCGCGGCCGACCTCGGCGCGTCGAGCGGCCGGGTGATCGCCGCGTCGGTGGGTGCGGACACCCTGGAACTGCGGGAGTGCCACCGGTTCCCCAATCGTCCTGTTCGGACGGCGGGCACCCTGCACTGGGACATCCTGGCGCTGTACCAGGGGGTGCTCGACGGGCTGCGCGAGGCCGGGCCGGTCGACGGGATCGGCATCGACTCGTGGGCCGTGGACTACGGGCTGCTCGACGATGCCGGCGCGCTGCTCGGCAACCCGGTGCACTACCGGGACGGACGCACCGCGGACGCGGCCGCGAACCTCGAACGCCTTGGTGCGGAAGAGCTGTACGCCACGACCGGGTTGCAGTTCCTGCCGTTCAACACGATCCACCAGCTCGCGGCCGAACCCCGGCTGGGGACGGCGCGGCGGCTGCTGCTGATCCCGGACCTGCTCGCGTACTGGCTGACCGGGGAGCAGGGCGCGGAGGTCACGAACGCGTCCACCACCCAGCTCCTGGACGTGCGGACCCGCACGTGGGCGACCGGTCTGATCGAGAAGGTCGGCGCCGACCCGGCGCTGTTCCCCGCGCTGCGCGAGCCGGGCGGGATCATCGGGGCCACCGAGGACGGCACCCCCGTGATCGCGGTCGGGTCGCACGACACGGCCTCCGCGGTCGTCGGCGTGCCCGCCGAGCACGAGCGGTTCGCCTACATCTCGTGCGGCACGTGGTCGCTCGTCGGGGTGGAACTCGATGCCCCCGTGCTCACGGAAGCCAGCAGGGAAGCCAACTTCACCAACGAGCTGGGGGTCGACGGCACGGTCCGGTACCTGCGGAACGTGATGGGACTGTGGCTGCTGCAGGAGTGCGTGCGGGAGTGGTCGGCCGACACCGCCGAACTGCTGCGGGCCGCCGCGGACCGCCCGCGCGCCGCCGTGATCGATCCCGACGACCCGGTCTTCCTGCCGCCCGGCGACATGCCCGCCCGCATCGTCGACGCCTGCCGCCGCGCCGGTGAGCCGGTGCCCGCCGACCGCACCGCGATCGTCCGGTGCATTGTGGACAGTCTCGCCGACGCGCACCGGCGGACCGTCGAGGACGCGCAGACGTTGTCCGGCAAGGCCGTCGACGTCGTCCATGTCGTCGGGGGTGGCGCGCGGAACACGTTGCTGTGTCAGCTGACCGCGGACGCGTGCGGCCTGCCGGTGGTGGCGGGCCCGGTCGAGGCGACCGCGCTCGGCAACGTGCTGGTGCAGGCCCGCACGCTCGGCGCGTTCGACGGCGACCTCGCCGAGCTGCGGGCCCTCATCCGCGCCACCCAGCCCGTGACGCGTTACGAACCCAGGGTGTAGACGCGTGCCCAGTCCACTTCGTACACCGCGGACTGCATGTCGTCGCCGTAGAAGTTGTCCAGCTGGATCGTCTGGTGCATCGACGGCGCGCACTGGATGCAGTCGCGGATGTCGTTGGCGCCGCCCGAGAAGCTGAACCACTCGACGCCGTCCACGAAGCCCTTCACGTGATCCGGTGTCCACTCGACCGCGATGTTGTGCCACTGCGACAGGTCCACCCCGCACTTCTCCGCGTGCTCCTGCTGCACCGGCGCGTCCGCGTCGTGCGGGTAGTGGATGAACGCCTCCGCGCAGTCCTCGCCCGGCGCGCCGTTCTCGAGGTAGTCGTACTCGCCGTCCTCCGGCCACTGGTCCGAGTCCGGCCACAGGATCAGCAGCGGGTGGTACTGCCGGCCGTTGTTCTCGCCGGTCGCCTGCGAGCGCACACGTGCCTCCCAGCGGCCGTACTGCTGACCGAACGAGGACGCGAGCCAACCCGAGTCGCCGTTCGCCTCGCCCGTCTGACGCAGCACACCACCGACGACCCTCGTGTTCTTGTCACACCGCTGGCCGTTGTCCGAGTGCCCCGGCCAGCACTGGTCGACGCCACCGCCCGCGAGATCCCACTTGGCCTCGTCCGGGACGGCGGGACTCTCCTCGGAGCCGTAGTCGAACTCGTCGGAACCGGCCGGCAGCGGATCGCCCCACCCGTACCGTTCCGCCGCGGTGTCCGGCTCGGCGGCCGCCGCCGGCAGAACAACGGCCGTGGTGCCGGACAAGACGATGAAGGCCCCCAGTGCGACGAGCCAACGGCGCTGCATGAATGAGTCCCCTTCCGGTGAACGGGTGTGCCCCCGCAACGTCACCGCAAAGCGTTACGCATGGCAACGTGAATGGCCGGTTCCTGCAGTGATATTGCGCGCTGTGACATTGGCTCGCTTCGCTCGCGTATTCGCGGCCTGGACCCGGCGTCTTCCTTCCTCCGTGCTCGGCGCTGGCGCGCCTGCGCGCGAGCGTCGGTCCAGACGCCGGCGGCCGCTCACCCACGCCCTCGCCCGTGACATTGGCTTGCTTCGCTCGCGTGTTCGCGGCCTGTACCCGGGCGTCTTCCCTCCTCCGTGCTCGGCGCTGGCGCGCCTTCGCCACAGTCAGTCCAGACGCCGGCGGCCGCTCACTCACGCCCTCGCCCGTGACATTGGCTTGCTTCGCTCGCGTATTCGCGGCCTGTACCCGGCGTCTTCCCTCCTCCGTGCTCGGCGCTGGCGCGCCTGCGCGCGAGCAGTCGGTCCAGACGCCGGCGGCCGCTCACTCACGCCCTCACTCATGACATTGGCTCGCTTCGCTCGCGTATTCGCGGCCTGTACCCGGCGTCTTCCCTCCTCCGTGCTCGGCGCTGGCGCGCCTGCGCGCGAGCGTCGGTCCAGACGCCGGCGGCCGCTCACTCACGCCCTCACTCGTGACATTCGCTCGCGTATTCGCGGCCTGGTCCGCCGGCGGCGCTCACTCGGGTCCTCACTCATGCGGGCTACTGGCGTCCGGCTGCTTTGTCGCTCGCTTGTGGGGGTGGGAGGCGTAGGCATGTCTCTGGTAGGGCCAGGTCGGTGAGGATCTTGTCGCATTCCTTGCGGGGGGCGGTTGCCGCCTTGGGGGAGCCCGCTGCGGTGTGTGCTCGGGCCAGTCTCGCCAGCACTCTGGCCACCTCCAGTGGTGCGCGGAGCTGTCGCCACAGGTCGAGGGAGCGGAGCAGTGGCCCGATTGCCTCGGCGGGTGCGCCCCGGCCGATCTCCAGGTCACCGCGGGTCCGGTGCACCTCCGCCGCGCCGTCCGCGTTGCCCAGTGCCTCGAACGTCGGCAGTGCGCGGTCCAGTCCCGCCTCCGCCTGACGCCACCGGCCGCGGCGCACGGCCACCTCCGCCAACGTCTGCTCGACGTACGCCGCGTGCAGCGGGTCGTCGATCTCCCCGGTGATCTCGCGGGCCTCGGTCAGCGCGTGCTCCGCGTCGGTGAGCCGGTCCGCGTCGGTCAGCGCGTACGCGTAGATGATCAGGTTCATGGCCGTGAGCCTGCGGTTGCCCTGGGCGCGGCGAATCGTCAGCGCACGTTCGACCGCGGGGATGGCCAGCGCCAGCTCGCCGAGGTCGCGGTGCACCTCCGCCCGGTTGACCAGCAGCGACGGCAGCGACGAGCCCGGCACGTCCGGATCGCACTCCCGGATCGCCTCGTCCAGCATGTCGCCCGCCTCGCGCAGCCGCCCCAGCCGCCGCGCGGCGAGCCCCGCGTGCAGCAGCGCGCGCATGGTCCTCGTGTGGTCGCCGAGCTTGCGGGCCAACGCGAGCGACTCCGCCGCGAGCGCCGGCATCTCACCGCACCGCGCCTGCTGCGCGTACACCGCGAACAACGCCTGCAGGATCTTCAGCAGCAGGTCGTCCGGCCCGGACCCGCGCAGCGCGGCCGCCGCGACCTCGAGCGCGTGCTCCCGCTCGTCGTCGTACGCGCGCAGCGCGAGGAACCCCGACATGCGCAGCGCGAGCAGCCCCGCCAACTCGGCGTGCCCCTGCTCGCTGGCCTGCTCCAACGCCGTCGTGAGACTGGTCCGCTCGACCTCCAGCCACGCCCGCGGCTGGTCGCGGGTCGCACGCACGGCCACCTCCGGCGCGGCGACCGACTCCAGCCCACTCGCGTAGATCGTGTGGTGATCGGCCCGCTGATCGGCCTCGGTGGCGAGCGCCAGCCAACAGGACAGCACCTTCGCCACCGCCTCGGCGCGTTCCTCCCGCGCCTCCTCCTCAGCCGCCCGCTCCGCCGCGAACGCCCTGATCAGACCGTGCAGCTGGTAGCGGGACTGCCCGACGGCGTCCCGGCCGAGCGGCTCGATCAGGTGCATCTCGACGAGCCGGTCCAACATCCGCTCGACCCGCGCCGCGGAGTGCTCGCCGGACAGCTCCTGCGCGACCCACGTCGGCCAGTCGGCGGTGAACAGCAACCCCAGCCTGCGCAACAACACCCGCAGCGGCTCGTCGAGCGCCTGGTAGCTCAGCTCGATGCTGGCCCGCACGTCCAGGTCGCCGACCGACAGCTCGTCGAGCCGGCCCCACTGGTGCGCGAGGCGGCGTCGGAACTCCTCGAGTGTCCACTCCGGATGGACGGCGAGCCGCGCGGCCGCGACACACACCGCGAGCGGCAGCCGCCCGCACAGCGCGACGACCGCGGCCGCGGCCTCCGGCGCGCCGCCGACCCGCTGCTCGCCGATCACCGCGGCCAGCAGCGCGACCGCGTCGTCCGGGGACAGGACCGGCACCGTCCAGCGGGTCGCGCCGAGCAGCGCGCCCAGCCTGCGGCGGGACGTGACGAGCACGCGGCAGCCCGGCGTGCCCGGCAGCAGCGGCCGCACCTGCTCCTCGCCGGCCGCGTCGTCCAGCACGATCAACATCCGGCGGCCGGCCAGATGGCTGCGGTACAGCGCGACCCGCTCGTCCCGGTCGTCGGGCATGTGCGCGCCGCTCACGCCGAGCGTGCGCAGCAGCCGGCCGATGACCACGTGCGCGTCGGCGGGGACGTCGTACGCGCCACGCAGGTCCGCGAAGAGCTGACCGTCGGGGAACGACGCCTCGACACGGCGCGCGACGGCCAGCGCGAGCGACGTCTTGCCGACCCCGCCCGGTCCGACGAGTACCCGCACCTGCTCGCCCACGTTGGCGTCGTCGGTGCCGTCGAGGTCGGCACTGATCTCGGCGACGAGCTTGTCGCGGCCGGTCAGGATGGGGGAGCTGGCCGGCAGCTGCCTCGGGGTCATCGGCGACTCGGGCGCGGCCGACGGCGCCGGCGCCGCCTCGCCGCGCAGGATCCGCCGCTCGAGATCGCGCAGGGCGGGGCCCGGCTCGACGCCGAGCTCGTCGGCGAACAGCCGGTACAGCTGCCGGTAGGCGGTGAGCGCGTCGGCGCGCCGGCCGGCCGCCGCGAGCGCGGCCATCCTGATCTCGTGCAGCCGTTCCCGGTACGGATGTTCGGCCAGCAGCGGGTCGAGCTCGCGGAGCACGTCGTCGAACCGGCCGAGCGCGAGCTGCGCGTCGAGCCTGGCCTCCGCCGCGGTGACCCGCTCCTCGCCGAGCAGCTGGCGGGTGGTGGCCGCGAGGTCGTCCGAGACGTCGGCGAGCGCGGGCCCGCGCCACAGCGACAGCGCGTCGGCGAACAGCAAGGCCGCGCGCTCGTGGTCGCCGCCGGTGCCGGCCTGCCGGCCGCGCTCGGTCAGCTCCCGGAACCGGGTCAGGTCGAAGCCGTGCGAGCCGAGGTGGAACTCGTAACCGGTGGGGCGAGTGATGATCAGCCCGTCGCCGGCGTCGCGGAGCCGGCGACGGACGTTGCTGATCAGGTTGTGCAGCTGGGCCCGCGCGGTCGACGGCGGGTCGTCCCACATGGCGTCGACGAGCCGGTCGGTCGATGTGAGCCGGCCGGCGTTGAGGAGCAACGTGGCGAGGACGAACCGCTGGCGGCCGCTGCCGACCGCGATCGGGTGCCCCTCATGCCAGGCGACCACGGGTCCCAGCACGCCGAACTCCACGGTGGGATTCTGGCAGACCCTCCGTCAGTGGGCGGCGTCCAGCCGGGTGACCTCCTGTTCGGTCAGCTCGAGGTGCACCGCGGCCGCCGAGTCCCGGATGGTCTCCGGCCGCGACGACCCCGGGATCGGGATCACGACCGGCGACTTCGCCAGCATCCACGCGAGGCACACCTGCTGCGGGCTGACCCCGCGCTCCTTGGCCAGCGCGGCGAACGGCTCGAACCGCGAGCCGAGGTCGCCCGCCTTGGCGATGCCGCCGAGCGGACTCCACGGCAGGAACGCGATGCCGAGCTCCGCGCACAGCTCCAGCTCGGGCTCGCTGGACCGGAACGCCGGCGAGAACTGGTTCTGCACCGCGGCGAGCCGGCCGCCGAGGATGTCGTTCGCGAGCCGGATCTGGTCCGGGTCCGCGTTCGAGATGCCGGCGTAACGGATCTTGCCGGCGTCGAGCAGGTCGCGGATCGCGCCGACCGAGTCGGCGTAGTCGACCTTCGGGTCGGGCCGGTGGAACTGGTAGAGCCCGATCGCGTCGACGCCGAGCCGCTTCAGCGACGCGTCGCACGCCTGCTTGAGATAGGCGGGCGAGCCGTCGAGGCCCCAGCCGCCGTCCGGCGTGCGGGTGTGGCCGCCCTTGGTGGCGATCAGGACCTCGGACGTGTCGCCGCCGAAGCTCGCGACCGCGCCCGCGATGAGCGACTCGTTGTGTCCGACGTCGGTGTTGTCGAGCGAGTAGGCGTCGGCGGTGTCGAAGAACGTGACGCCGGCCTCGAGCGCGGCGTGGACCGCGTCGACCGAGCGCCGCTCGTCCGGACGGCCCTCGACGGACATCGGCATTCCGCCGAGTCCGATGGCGCTGACCTGCGTGTCGCCGATGCGGCGAGACTGCATTGTGGTTCCTCCCGTGTTGTGGCTACGCCTAGTTTCGCGCGATCTGATTAAGCTGTCCAACAGAAGAACTCGATCGGGTTGAGCAGTGTAGGTGATGAATCGTGGAGCTTCGGCAGCTGAGGTACTTCGTCGCGGTCGCCGAGGAGTGCCACTTCACCCGCGCGGCCAAACGGATGCGCGTCGCGCAGTCCGGACTGTCGGCGTCGGTGCGGTCGCTGGAGCGCGAGCTGGGGGCCGAGCTGTTCGTGCGGCACACGCGGCAGGTGCGGCTGACCGCCGCCGGGGCGGCGCTGCTCACCGAGGCGCGGCGCACCCTGACCGCGTCGGACGCGTGTGTGGACGTGGTGGCGGCGGTGCAGGGTTTGCTGCGGGGGAGCCTGTCGATCGGGTCGCTGCAGTGCCTGCACGTGGTGCACCTGCCGACGGTGCTGGCCGGGTTCCTCGCCGAGCATCCCGGGCTGGACATCGAGCTGCGGCAGGGTGGCTCCGGGGAGCTGACGTCGTTGGTGGCACAGGGAAAGCTGGACGTGGCGTTCGTGTCTCGGCCGGCCTCGTGTCCCGATGGCGTGGCCGTGTCCACGCTCGCCAGTGAGCCGCTGGTGCTGGCGTGCGCGTTGTCGCACCCGCTGGCGGTCCGCGACCGGGTGCCCGTCGGAGCCCTGGCCGGCGAGCGGTTCGTGGACTTCGCGCCCGACTGGGGAACCCGTGACCTCGTCGACTCGGTGGTGGGCGCGCGCCGGGTCGCACTCGAGGCGACCGACGTGCACTCGCTGCTCGACCTCGTCGCGTCCGGGCTCGGGATCGCCTTGGTGCCACAGTCGTTCTCGGTGAAGACGGATCGGGTGCAGTTCGTCGGACTGACCGATCCGGTGCCGTCGTGGGAGACGGTGACAGTGACCGCCGACCCGACGAGCGCCGCGGCGACCGCGCTGGTCGCGGACGTCCGCCACGCGGCTGGACTGCCGGTGTTGACCGCCAGCTGACCATCGGCGCCACCGGGACATCGGTCGTGAGCTGGTCGACCGGCTCGTGGCGCGGCGGCGGCCGGTTCGGGCGGTGACCCGGGACCGCGGTGGGGCACAGACGTTGCTGCCGCCGGGGGTGGACGTGCGGGAGCACGATCTCACGACGCTGGACCGGTTCGACGAGCTGCTCGACGGGGTGTGCGCGCTCTTTCTGTTGCAGCACACCGTGTCGCGTGACGTCGAGCTGCTCGCGGCCCCCGCCCGCGCGGGGGTCGAGCGGGTGGTGCTCGTGTCGTCGCTGGTCGCCGAGCGGTACCCGGAGGCCGCGATCGGACGGCAGATCACGGCCGGCGAACGGGCCGTCCTGGAGAGCGGTCTCGCGTGGATCCTGTTGGGCCCGGCGAGGCGCCGACCGCGCCGGACGAGGTCGTCGCCGCGGTGCTGGTGCCTGCGTGTGCGGGCTGGAAGTCCCGGGGGTGCTGCCGACCGTCGAGCCGACCGTCGGGCGGCCGGCGCGTGGCTTCGCGCAGTGGGTGCGCCGGAACGCGGCCGAGTTCAGTCCTTGCTTCGACCCGACAGCTGTTCGATGACCAGCAGCAGTGCCGAGTGGTCGAGGTCGCCGTGACCCTGGGCGCGCGCCGCGGCCATCAGCTGGGCCACGACCGCGCCGAGCGGGATCACGACGCCCGCGGCCCGCGCGGAGTCGACGACGATGCCGAGATCCTTGTGGTGCAGGTCGATGCGGAAGCTCGGCGTGAAGTCGCGGTCGATCATGCCGGCGGCCTTGAGGTCGAGGACCCGGTTGCCCGCGAGGCCGCCGGCGAGCACCTCGACCGCGGGCGCGAGGTCGACCGACTGCGCGTCGAGGAAGTTGAGCGCCTCCGCCACGAGGCCGATGGTGCCGGCGGTGATGAGCTGGTTCGCCGCCTTGACGGTCTGTCCGGAACCGGACGGTCCAACGTGGACGATCGTCTTGCCGAGTGCGTCGAGAACTGGCCGTGCGGCGGCGAAGTCCGCGGCGGCGCCACCCACCATGATCGACAGCACGCCGTCGATCGCGCCTTTCTCGCCGCCGCTGACGGGGGCGTCCAACGCGCGCAGGCCGGCGTCGGCGGCCCGCTCGGCGAGTGCCCGCGCGGCGGCCGGCGCGATCGTGCTCATGTCGATCCAGAGCGCGCCGTCCGCGGTGAGCACGTCGTCCGCGACCGACTCGACGTCGGGGGAGTCGGGCAGCATCGTGATCACGACTTCCGCGTCGCGCACCGCGTCGGCGACCGAGTCGGCGGCGCGGGCGCCCTGGTCGGCCAGCCGCGCGGCCTTCGCGGGACTGCGGTTGTAGCCGACGACGTCATGCCCGGCGCGGACGAGGTTGAGGGCCATCGGCATGCCCATGATGCCGAGCCCGATGAAGGCGATCCTGGTCACGGGGCGACCCTACCCGTCGGCCGGCACCCCCAGCCCGCCGACGATGTCGAGCTCCTGGCCGGTGAACTCGCCGGTGAGCATCGGCATCGCCGCCGCGATGGCCTCCTTGACCGCCGGCAGCTCCAGTGACGCGTGGTGCGCCTCCTTGCTGACCCACACCTCGTTCACCCACACGAGGTCCTTGTCCGTGTCCGACGTGCCGACCACGTACAGGTCACATCCCGCCGCGCGCAGACCGTCCTGCCCACCGACGAGCAAGGCGACCACCTCGTCGCGATGGCCCGGCTTGACCCGCATGGTGCCGAAGTATCCGTACCGCACCCGTCCTCCTCACCTCGAAGACCGCGATCGTGCCACGAACCCCGACCCTTCCGATTGGACGAACGCGACACCCGCGCCGCTGCTGGCGGGGTCGATACGGCGGCGGGCAGTGGGTCATCGTGACTGAGGCCGCTGGCGATGCAGTGATGGACCCCTTCACTGCGTCGCGACCACACCTGGCCACACCGATCCGGCGAGTGGCAGTCTCACGTTTCGTGGGGTCGAGACGTCTTCGGAGTGTGCAGCCTTTCGAACAGGTCGTGGCCGAGTACGGGCCCATGGTGTTGCGTGTGTGTCGCGCGGTGCTGGGGCCCGATGACGCCGAGGACGCCTGGTCCGAGACGTTCCTCGCCGCGCTCAAGGCCTATCCGGACCTGCCGCCGGACGCGAACGTCGAGGCGTGGCTGGTCACGGTCGCGCACCGCAAGGCCATCGACGGGTGGCGGGCCGACCGGCGCAGACCGGTGGCCGTCGCCGAGGTGCCGGACCGGGGCGTGCCGGACCGGGGTCGCGCCACGGAGTGGCACGGCGACCTGTGGGACGCGCTGCGCGAGCTGCCGCACAAGCAGCGGCTCGCCGTGGCCTACCACCACCTCGCCGGGCTGCCCTACCGCGAGATCGCGGCGATCACCGGCGGCTCGGCCGACGCCGCGCGCCGCGCCGCCGCGGACGGCATCAAACGGCTGCGCGCCACCTACCCAGGGGAGGAGACGGCATGAACTTCGACGCACTGCCGCGTACCGACGACGCGGCGACGACACGACTGCACGCGCGACTGGTCGCCGACGCCGAGCGGGAGGGCCTGCTCGACGTCGCCTACCGCACCGTGGACACGCCGGTCGGCTCGCTGCTGCTCGCCGCGACGCCGCTCGGGCTGGTCCGCGTCGCCTACGAGTCGGTCGGGCACGACGCGGCACTCGCCCAGCTCGCGGACACCGTCAGCCCGCGCATCCTGGCCGCGCCGGGGCGCCTGGACGCGACCGCCCGCCAGCTCGACGAGTACTTCGCCGGCCGGCGCACCGCCTTCGACGTGCCGCTGGACCTGCGGCTGGCGACCGACTTCCGGCGTTCGGTCCTGACACATCTGCGCGACATCGGCTACGGGCGCACGGAAACCTACGCCCAGGTGGCGCTGGCGGTCGGGAACCCGAAGGCGGTCCGCGCGGTCGGGTCGGCCTGCGCGACGAACCCGGTGCCGGTCGTGGTGCCGTGCCACCGGGTGGTCAAGTCCGACGGGACGCTCGGCCGCTACACGGGCAGCCCGCGCGCCAAGGAGACCCTGCTCGGGCTGGAGGCGGCATGAGCATCGACTGGCAGGCCGTCACCGACGAGGTCGACGAGTACGGCTGCGCCCCGCTGCCACCGCTCCTGACCCCCGACGAGTGCGCGGAGATCGCGGCGCTCTACGACGAGCCGGACCGGTTCCGGGCGACGATCACCATGGCGCGGCACCGGTTCGGCAAGGGCGAGTACCGCTATTTCGCCGAGCCGTTCCCGCCGGTGGTGGCGCGCCTGCGGACCGAGCTGTACCCGCGGCTGCTGCCGATCGCGCGGGACTGGGCCACCAAGCTGCGCCGCGCCGACACCTGGCCCGACACCCTCGACGAGTGGCTCGCCGAGTGCCACGCCGCCGGCCAGACCCGCCCGACGCCGATCCTCCTGCGCTACGAGGCGGGCGACTGGAACGCCCTGCACCGCGACCTGTACGGGGACAAGGTGTTCCCGCTGCAGGTGGTGATCAACCTGAACGACCCGGGCGTCGACCACACGGGCGGCGAGTTCCTGCTGGTCGAGCAGCGGCCGAGGGCGCAGTCGCGCGGCACGGCGACGCTCATCCCGCAGGGGTGCGGACTGGTGTTCACCACGCGGGACCGCCCGGTGCGGTCGGCGCGCGGCTGGTCGGCGTCACCCGTGCGGCACGGGGTGTCCGTGATCCGCTCCGGGCGTCGCCACACGCTCGGCCTCGTCTTCCACGACGCGGCGTAGTCCTCAGAACCGCACGATCGTCCTGGCGCCCTGGCCGAGGGTCTCGAACGCCTCGTTGACGCCGTCGAGGTCGGTCGTCGCCGTGGCGAGGGCCGCCAGGTCGAGCTTGCCCTCGTCGACGAGCTTCAGCAGCCGCGGCACCTCGACGTCCGGGTCGCTCGACCCGAACACGCACCCGTGCAGGGTCCGGCCGAACCAGTACAGCTCCAGCGCGGAGAACTCGACGATGTTCGCCTTGCTGCCGACCCCGACGACCGTCACCGAGCCGCCCCGCCGGCTCGCCGACCACGCGGACCGGATCGTCGCGGGGTGACCGACGCAGTCGAACGCCTGGTCCGCGCCGCGGCCGCCGGTCAGCCTGCGGATCGCCTTGGCGGTCTGGTCGCCGGCGACCAGGAAGTCCGTCGCGCCGTGCTGTGCGGCGAGGTCGGCCTTCGCCTCGGTGACGTCCACGCCGATGATCGGGCCGGCGCCGACCGCACGGGCCGCCTGCAGCGCGGACAACCCGACGCCGCCGAGCCCGATGACCACCACCGACTCGCCGGCTCGCACGCGTGCCGTGTTCAGCACCGCGCCAGCGCCGGTCTGCACCGCGCAGCCGAGCACCGCGGCCTGCTCGAGGGGCACCGACGCCGGCAGCGGCACCACACCGGCGGCCGGCACGATCGTCTCCTCGGCGAACGCGGCGGTGCCGAGGCCCGGGTAGACGGGCGTGCCGTCCTCGAGCCGCGCGTACGGCTCGCGGGCGACCTTCTCCGCGTCGACGCACAGCCACGGCTCGCCCTGGAGGCAGAACCAGCACTGCCGGCACGCCGGCGCCCAGTTCAGCACCACGTGGTCGCCCTCGGCGACGCGGTCGACGTCCGCGCCGACCGACACGACGACGCCCGCGCCCTCGTGCCCGAGCACGGCGGGGACCTCCTGCAGGAGCGTGCCGTTGGCCAGCGACAGGTCCGAGTGGCACACGCCGGCCGCGGCGAGGCGGACCCGCACCTGGCCCGGTCCCGGCTCACCCAGCTCGACCTCGCGGATCTCCAGTGGTCCGCCCTGCCGCATCAGCACCGCTGCCCTGACCATCGTTCTCCCATGCCCGGTGGACGTTTCTCCTGGAACGCAGGTGCGCAGCGTATGCCGTACCGCGGCCGGCGGGGCGGGGCCGCGATCCGCGCCACCACGGCGAAAGGGTGAACTACGTCACCAGGTGACCGGGAGGCTGTGCAGGCCGTAGATCGACGCGTCGTCCTTGAAGTCCAGTTCCGCGATCGGGCTCGCGACCCGCAGCGTCGGCACCCGCGCGAACAGCGTGTCGAACACGACCTGCAGCTCGACCCTGGCCAGGTTCTGCCCGAGGCACTGGTGCGCCCCGTAGCCGAACGCGATGTGGTTGCGCGCGCCGCGCGTGATGTCGAGCCGGTCCGGGTCCGCGAACACGGCCGGGTCGTGGTTCGCGGCGTTGCCCATCGACACCACACCCTCGCCGGCCTTCACCTCGACGCCGCCGACCACGGTGTCCGCCACGGCGACGCGGGACGTCACGAACTCGGCGATCGTGAACTGCCGCAACAGTTCCTCGACCGCGCCGAGCGTCCGGCCCGGATCGGCACGCAGGGCCGCGAGCTGGTCGGGCTGGTTCAACAGGGCGACCGTGCCGAGCGAGATCATGTTCGCGGTGGTCTCGTGGCCCGCGACCAGCAGCAGCAACGCGAGGCTGACCAGTGCCTCGTGGTCCTCGTCGCCGTCCGCGCGGTGCTTGCGGACCTGCCGGCCGATCAGGTCGTCGGTCGGCTCGGACTCCTTGGCGCTGACCAGCTTGTCCAGGTACGCCCGCAGCTCGTCGGCCGCGGACCTGATCTCGTCGGCGGTCGAGGCGCGCGACAGCAGCGTCCTGGACCGCGACTGGAAGAACTCGTGGTCCGCGTAGGGCACGCCGAGCAGCTCGCAGATCACGAGGGAGGGCACCGGCTGCGCGAGCGCGCCGACCAGGTCGGCCGACCGGCCTTCGGTGGCCAGCATCGCGTCGAGATGCTCGTCGACGATCTCCTGGATCCTCGGCCGCAGCGCGGCGAGCCGCTTGACCGTGAACTCGCCGAGGACCGCGCGCCGCGCCGGTCCGTGCTCCGGCGCGTCCATGGAGATCAGCGACGGCTTCAGCGGTGTGTCCTGGCGGAACCGGCGACCGGTCGGGTTCGGGAAGTTCGGGTTCAGTCGGTCGGCCGAGAAGCTCGGGTCGGCGAGCACGGCGCGGATGTCGGCGTGCCGGGAGGCGACCCACGCCTGCCGGCCGTCCGGCATCGTCATCTTCGTCATCGGGCGGGGCTCGGTAGACGACTCGATGCCGTCGAACGGGCAGGCCCGCTGCGGAAAGGTCTCCTGCGAGGTCATCGGCGTACCCCCTGCTGCGTCGATACTTCGTCAATACGGACGAAACTCGTCCACTTGTCATCGACGGTAGTCACCCGGAAGCAATCCGTCCATGTTGGGGAGGAATGGGATAATCCGCGGATGAGCACGTCGGAACTCGACTCGCCGCTGCGGGCGGACGCGCGCCGCAACCGCGACCAGATCCTCGCCGCGGCGCGGGCGATCTTCGCCGAGCAGGGCGTCGAGGTGCCGATGGAGGAGATCGCGCGCCGCGCCTCGGTCGGCGTCGGCACGCTCTACCGGCGGTTCCCGGACCGGGAGGCGCTCATCCGCGCCGTGTTCCGGGACAGCTTCGCCGCGGTCGCCGAGGAGACCCGCGCCGCGCTCGCGGAGGAGCCGACCGGGTGGGACGCGCTGGTGCGGATCATGCGGCTGTCCGAGCGGCTACGCCTGTCGATGAGCATGCACGCCAAGTCGCCGCTGGTGTCCTCGGTCGTGCGGGCGGACCCGGCGACCGAGCGGCTGCGCCAGGAACTGCTCGACGTGCTCGGCCAGGTGGTGCGCCGGGCGCAGGAGGAGGGCGCGCTGCGACGCGACGTCGGCGTCGGCGACCTCGCGATGATGTTCGTCTCGGTCGTGCATCAGACGCACGCCGTCGCGGCCGAAGCCGCCGGGCTCGCGCCCGGCCGGGTGCTCGCGATCATGCTCGACGGGCTGCGCACGCCCGCGCCCAGGTGACCTGCCCGGCCGGCCGCTGACCCGCGCGGACCTCGACTTCGACGCCGAGTAGCGGCGCTCAGTCCTCGACGAGCGCGATCGCCTGGCTCGGGCACAGGTCGACGGCTTCCTCGACGTTGGCGAGGGTGTCGCCGTTCGTGTGGTCGGCAAGCAGCACGACCGTGCCGTCCTCGTCGCTCTGGTCGAACACGGCCGGCTCGGTGAGCGCGCACTGGCCGGCGCCGACACAGCGCGCGGTGTCCGTGACGATTCGCATGGCCCGTACCTCCAGTCTCAGCGGGGAACGATCTCGAAGGTACGCGCTGTGACCTGAGTCTCGCTGAACTGGTGTCACGAAAGCCGCCGCCCCCCAGTCCTGGTTGCGACGAAAGGGGAATGCCATGACTACCAACATCGTGGTCCTCGGCGCGGGCTACTCGGGGCAGATCGCCGCGCGGCTCGCGGCACGGACGCCGGACACCGCCGTCACGCTCGTGAACGACCGCGACGGGTTCGTCGAGCGTGTGCGGCTGCACCAGCTCGCGGCCGGGGAGGACCTGCGGGAACGGCCGCTGCGCGACCTCGTGCGGGGGAGCGGCGTGCGGCTGGTGATCGACCGGGCGACCGCGATCGACCCGGAAGCCAGGACGGTCGTGCTGGCCGGCGGGGAGACGCTGGCCTACGACACGCTGGTCTACGCGCTCGGCAGCACCATGGACTTCGAGTCGGTGCCCGGCGTCGCGGAGCACGCGTACACGGTCGCGGTCGCCGAGCAGGCCGCGCGGTTGCGGGAGCGGTTGCGCGAGGGCGGTGTGGTGACGGTCGTCGGTGGGGGACTGACCGGGATCGAGGCGGTCACCGAGCTGGCCGAGCAGCACCCGGGGCTGAAGGTGCGGCTGGTGACGAGCGGGGTGCTCGGCAGGGCACTGTCGGAGAAGGCGCGCAAACACCTGCGGCGCACGTTCGCCAGGCTGGGCATCGAGCTGCGCGACGAGGTCCGGGTCACCGAGGTCCGCGCGGACGGCGTCGTGCTGGCCGACGGCGAGCACGTGCCGTCGGACACCGTGGTGTGGACGACCGGGTTCCGGGTGCCGGCGCTGGCCGCCGAGGCGGGGCTCGCGGTCGACGGGCACGGCAGGCTGGTGGTGGACGAGACGCTGCGGTCGGAGTCGCATCCGGACGTGTACGGCGTCGGCGACGCGGCGGCCGTGCACATGACCGGCGGGCAGGAGCTGCGGATGTCGTGCGCCACCGGGCTGCCGATCGCGCAACAGGCCGTGCGGGCGATCGCGGCGCGCCGCGCCGGCCGGGAGCCGAAGTCGTTCCGCTTCCGGTACGTGAACCAGTGCATCAGCCTCGGCCGCAAGGACGGGCTCATCCAGTTCGTGAACCGGTTCGACCAGCCGGTGGAGGCGGTGCTCACGGGCCGCGTCGCCGCCGTCTACAAGGAGGCGATCGTGCGTGGCGCCTACCAAATACAGCGCCACCCGTCGATCCCCGCGTCGTTCTAGCGGCCGCCGGGACCGATCTGTGTCCCCGGCACCTCTCGACGTGCGGGAGTCACCTCGCCCGGGGTACATGCCGGCCGCCGGCGTCGGAAGGCGGCGAAGGCCACCGACGCCGGCGGGCGGATCGGGCTAGCGTACGTGGTCGAAGACGCCGAGTGCCTCGTCGAGCAGGACGCCCATGCCGCGTTCGCCGAGGCTCACGCCGAACAGGACATCCTCGAGGGAACTGTTGTCCAGTGCGGCGATCGCGCGGTACAGCTCGTTCACGTGGTGCTCGTCGACCTCGACGTGGAGCTTGAAGAACATCGTCTCGAGCGACGGGAAGTACTGGTGGATCGAGACGTCGACCGCGTCGTAGGTGATCGGCGTCATGCCCTCGTTGACGAGCATGTAGCCGATCGCGATCTCGGGCACCGGCTGCTTCGACACGCTCTCGGCGAGGTCGAGGGCGAGTCGGATGCCCGCGCGCTCCTCATAGGACTCGAACTCCTCGTCGGAGAGACCGACGTCGTGCAGCAGGTGCAGATAGTGCTGGAAGTGCGCCTCGTCAGGATTTCCGTTGCCGAACTCGTCGTCGAGGTTTTCCTGGAGGATCTGGACCACGAGCGGGTTGTCGATCCGCTTGATCATGTTGACGAGGATGTTCGGGAAGGTGCGGCTCTCGCGGCCACCGCACTTGATCCAGCGGAGTACCTGTTCCCTGGTCAGCTGTTGTCCGTGCGCCTTGCGGATGAACAGGTGCTCGCGAATGCGGTTCAGCGACGCCTCGGTCGCCGAGCGGAGTTCGTTGACTGCTACTTCGTCCATTGAAGGATATGTCTTCCTGGGAGGAACTGGGAGCCTAGATAGGAAGACCGGCGGTGGTCGGTTCTCATGGGCGACCATTCGCCGGGAACTGCTAGTAGCCGGTATGCCAGCCTTCTTCGTCGGACGCAAAAACCAAGAGGTTGTATTTCTGCGCTTTGAACCTGGTCAGGTAAGGACCAATGATCCGATTCAGTTGGTTGAGTCGCCGAATGCCGTTTGCGCAGGTCATCACTATTTCCAGAATCACGGCGTCGTCGGTAAAGGTGATCGCTTCGATGATGTGGCGACAGGTCGGGGGCAGGTCCTCGCTCACGAGCCGTTCGATCTGTTGTTGCGCAATGACTCTGCGCAACGCGGGGACCGTCTTGAGCTCGACGAACAGGAACGCCCGTTGAACCCGGAGCGCATCGTAGTCGTCCGGGTCGTCCAGTACTAGAAAGGCCGGCGGCTCGGTCGAGCCGGGTCGACGGACTCGCTCGAGATCGGTGACCAGGAAACGGTGGCCGGTGAACTCGGCCACCTCTGCTTCCGGGTCCTCCTCCGCGCCGGCCATGTCATTCACGACCAACGCCTCGTGCACCAGTGCGTAGAAGGCGTTGAGGTCGACATCGGTCGATGCGGCCAGTTTTACTGCCACGTCCCAGTGTCCCAGAACGTCGTACATGGCGATCGCGCGCACCTCGGGTGTCCGGGACACGAGCTCTGCGATAATCTGCCGGGTCTCGTCGACGTCCACTACGGACAGCAGCAGCACGGCCATGACCTCGTCGCCGGCCAGCGGCAGTGCGCGGTGTGGCAGCCGGTTGGCGAGCGCCTCGGCGCTGCAGCTCGCGCCCTCGAGCAGGGTCTGCGCGGCCACCTGGGTCGGCTCCGGCACCTGCCCTCGGTCGTTCGCCAGGATGTACCGGTCGCGCAGGTCCTGGAAGCTGCTGCCCGCGACGCCGGGGTAGAGATGGTCGAGCAGCCACGCGGCCTGGCGGCTCATGACGAGCTTGCCGTCCCGCCAACGGTTCACCATCGCCGGGTCGTAGTGCACTTCCTTGTCGGCGTCACCGCGTTTGAGGCCGTGTTCGCTCGCCGCCTGGGTCAGCTGCCTGGCCAGTTCCGACTGCGAGACGTTGAGCTCGTTGAGCAGTCGCTGGACGGCCGCTCGCATCGCTTCCTTGGCCGCAGGTCGGCCTTGGCCGATCATGGTCACGCGGCAGCGTACCGCACACAGCTGACAGATGGGTTCACTCGTTAGGGGCACGGTTACACAACGAACCTTTGACATCCAGAGGGTCTCGCTGTGTGTCACCGGTACTATTTGTGTGTGCTCGCACAAAGATCATGCGTGAGCATACACAGCAGCTGTGGTTCGTTCTCGGTTCTTCCTGCATCACCCAGGGAGGGAACCCCGCATGTCCGCCATCGCCACGTCCACGCTGCTCGTCGTCGTCATCCTCACCGGCATGTTGCTCGCATGGTGGCGCACGCTTCTCAAGGTCGCACTCGTCACCGTCTTCGTACTGACCTCCATCGGCACGGTCCAGGTGGTGGGCGCCGTCATCGGCGGCCTCACGCCCAACTAGACCGTCCCTCCCGAACGGGCTGGTCAGTGCGCCAGTAGCATCGGCGCGCTGGTCAGCCCGGTTCGGAACAGGGAGTAGGGACTCGTGCGGGAGATCGCCGTCTTCAGTGGTAGTGCGCACCCGGAGCTGGCGGGGGAGATCTGCTCGCACCTCGAGGTCCCGCTCCGCCCGGTGCGGGTCAAGCGTTTCGCCAACGACTGCATCGAGGTGCAGCTGCAGGCCAACTGTCGGGAACGCGACGTCTTCCTGATCCAGCCGCTGGTGACGCCGGTGCAGGAGAACCTGGTGGAGCTGCTGCTCATGCTGGATGCCGCGCGCGGCGCCTCCGCGGCGCGGACGACCGTCGTGCTCCCGCACTACGCCTATGCGCGCAGTGACAAGAAGGACGCGCCCCGGATCTCCATCGGCGGTCGACTGGTGGCCGACCTGCTCGCGACCGCCGGCGCGAACCGGGTGCTCGCGATGACCCTGCACTCACCGCAGGTGCACGGTTTCTTCAGCGTCCCCGTCGACCACCTGCACGCGCTGCGGGAGCTCGCCATCTACTTCCGTCGCTACGACCTGTCCAACACCATCGTGGTCTCGCCGGACCTCGGCAACGCCAAGGAGGCGTCCCACTTCGCGCGCCTGCTCGACGTTCCGGTGGCCGCGGGCGCGAAGCAGCGGTTCGCCGACGACCGCGTGGAGATCACGTCGGTCATCGGCGAAGTCGCCGGCCGGGACGTCATCGTGCTGGACGACGAGATCGCCAAGGGCAGCACGGTGATCGAGCTGCTGGCCAAGCTGCGCGAACGCGGCGTCAAGTCGATCCGCGTCGCGTGCACCCACGGCCTGTTCGCCGCCGGCGCGCTCGGTCGCATCGGCGGTCAGCCCGACGTCACCGAGATCGTCTGCACCAACACGGTCCCGATCGCGGAGCGCTCCGGCAAGCTCACGGTCCTGTCCATCGCGCCCGCGCTGGCCGAGGCCATGCGCCGCATCCACAACGGCGAGTCGGTCAGCGCCCTGTTCGACGCGCCTAGCGTTGCGGGTGCTGCCGGTTGACGACCGCGGTCGCGCTGTCCCCGTTGTAGGCGGGGCTCTCGGTCGGCTCCGGCACGTACGTGCCCTGTGCCCGCATCGCCTGGTCGTGCGCCTGCCGCCGGGCATTCCGTTCCGAGCTGACCTCGTCGAACTCCTCGCGGTCCCGGATGCGCGCCAGCGAGGCGACCGCGATCCAGTGCGCGATCCCGACGATGAGCAGCACGATGCCGAGCCGCAGCACGACGCCCTCGGTGGCGGTGTCCGCCGGGACGTCGATGGTGGAGAGCAACGCGAGCACGCCAAGAGTGCCGAGGTGGAACAGCACCGACACGAGCCGTGTCAGCGACTCCGCCGGGGCGTTCGGCGTGGCCTGTTGCAGGAAACGGCGGCCGTTGCGGTAGATGATCTGCCCGTCGATCACGACCAGCACGGTTCCGATGACCAAGAACGCCACATAGCTGTTGCTGTCCATGGCTTGCACCTCTCGTCCGGTCTACCCGCTCCGGGTACCCGGCTGGTTACCCCAGGAAACCGGCCATTCGGCCGCGTTTGCCGAGGGGTGGCCCGGGTAGGCCTTGCGAGGGTCGGATCCGACGGCTCGGATCGTTGGCGCGGCACGGACGTCGGGGTCGACCGGTCGACAACGAGAAAGGTGCGACATGCTTCCCCTTATCTTGGTCCTGTTACTGATTCTGGTGCTGTTCGGCGTCGGTTTCGCGGTCAAGGCGCTGTGGATCGTCGCCGGCGTACTGCTCGTGGTGTGGCTGCTCGGCTTCGTCATGCGGCGTCCGGTCGGGAGCGGCACGGGTCGTTGGTACCGCTGGTAGACAGCGGTATTCGTAGGTGTTCGCGGTGGCGGCCGGGGGGCATCCCGGCCGCCACCGCCATGTTTGCCGAACGTGTGGGACGGGCATCCCTGTGTGACCGGACAGGCGCCGACGGAGGGAGCGCGCGATGCGGAGCGAGGATCCCGAAGCGCAGGCGGTTGCCCACCAGCTCGTCCACTGTGTAATGGAAGCCGACTCGAACGGTCTGACCGAGACGCTCGAGGCCGTCGCCGATCACCCCGGCGACGCGTTGCGGCCCTACGTCCGCGAGGTCGTCGCGGAGCTGATCGGCCTCGCCACTTCGGCGGTGCGCAACAGCACCGGCGCGATGCCGGACCAGGCGGCGTTCGCCGTGGACCTGCGGGACGACGGCAACGAGCAGGTCGGCATCGACGAGCTGGACCCGCCGGTACGCGCGACGATCCGGGCGATGCTCGCAGACCTCAACGGCAGCCCGGAGGATGCTTCGTTCCAACTGGACCTCGCGGTGCGCGGGGTCGACCGGCGCACCGGGTTGGACACCGTGCGGCGCGCGCTGACCATGACGATCGGGCTGCTCCACTGGAGCGAGCAGTCGGATGGATCGGAGGGGGTTGTGGAACCGGAGCCCACCATGGCCGACGAGGCGGATCTGCTGGAGCAGCAGATGCTCGTCGAGCCGGACGAGGATGTCGTGACAGACACCGCAGCAGACACCGGGACGATCGAGGCCGATCCCGCCGACGTGCGGGATCAGCAGCGCGCCGTCCCCCACGACGACGACCACGATGGCGAGGAGCGAGCATGACCGACCCGAACCTGGCGGACGAGACCACCGCGCCGGACCAGGTCGAGACGGACGGTGCGGCGCTGTCGAGCGCGGAGGACCTCGACGAGGACGCGCTGGGCACCGACCCGCTCGAGCAGGGCTCGGACGCCCCGGACCACTGGAAGTCGCCCACCGAGAACGAGAACCTCGGCCGGAAGCTGCGGGCCGAACGCCCGGACGTCGGCGAGGGCTGAGGCGCTACCAGACCTCGCCGTCACGCCAGTCACACGTCAGCTCGGCCGACAGGTCGAGTTCGACGGACACCGGCAGGACGTAGATCCCGCCGTCGTCGTCCTCGGTCGGCCGTACCCCGTTCGGGGTCATGGCCGAGGACTTTCCTTGCCACAGCTGCCATCCGCGTCCGGTGTACAGCGGGACCGCCACCGCGCTGGAGCTGAGCGCGCCGAGTTCGTACCCGCCGCGGACGATCCGGTCGACCGACGCCATGAGCGCGTCCCCGACGCCCCGGCGCCGCCGGTCGGCACGCACCGCGACCCCCTCGACGTACCCGGTACGCAGGGCCCCGCCCTGGTACAGCAGCTGCCGCTGAACCACGGACGCGTGCCCGATCGGTGCGCCGTCCTCCAAGGCGATCACGTGCATGCCGCCGAGCGAGTGCGCCCAGCCGGTGTCGTCGAAGTCGTCGAACACGCCCTTGAGCAGTGCCCGCACCACGGCGAGCGTGTCGGGTGCGAGGTCGGCCGTGTGGGCGACGCGGATCTCGGTCACGGGCACATCGTGCCATTCGCGGGACCGGTCAGGACCACGTCTCGAACGGCTCGGCGACGGGCTCGCCCGCGAGCAGCGCCGGCAGCAGCTCGGGGAGGCGCCCCGGGTAGCAGCGATCGGTGGTGGTCAGCAGCTCGGCCATCGGCCACCAGCGGGCGGCGAGGTACGCGTCCAGCTCGTAGTCCAGCTGACCCGCGACGTCGACCGCGGGCGCGACGCCGGCCAGGCGCGCCGTCACGACGACCTCGTCCTGCACGCGCCGGAACCCGCGGCACTTGAACGTCGCCGTGCGGGTCCACGTCGGCGGCCCGACCCGGTCGCGACCGACGACGAACCCGGTCTCCTCGCGCAGTTCCCGCACCGCGGCGTCCAGATAGGACTCACCGGGGTCGATGCCGCCGCCGGGCAGCTCCCACCAGGTGCCGAGTTCCGGGTAGTCCGGGCTGCGGGTGCGGAACAGGAGGATCTGGTCCCGCTCGTCGAGCACGACGACGCGGACCGCGGTGCGGTGCTCGACGGGGAGGTCGTCCGGCCGGTCCACCGTGGATCGTCCTACTTGGACGCGTGCCGCGACAGCGCGGCGCGCGTCATGGTCCAGCGCTCGCTCTCCGCGACCTCTTGGGTCGCGCGGAAGTCCATGGGACGCAACGGGATGCCGAGCGAGTCGCGCTTGTAGTGGACGACATGGCAGGTGAAGATGGCGAACTCGTCGTGCTCGGTGGCCTCGTGCACCCGCAGCTTCGTGTAGTGCGCGGCCGCGCCGTCGGCCGCGATGAGCGTCGCGACACCGTTGCGGGCCAGGTTCGCTCTGGCCGTGGCGCTGACGATCGCGACGAGCAGCGCGTCCCGGTCGGGGGTGGCGAGCAGCTCGGCCGTGCACAGCAGCATGACGTGCGGGAAGCCGTTCTCGTCGACGGTGACGAACGGGAAGGCCTGCTCGTCGCGGTCGGGCTGGGGCCAGGTCTCCAGCAGCAGAGCCAGCTCCGAGGGCACGGTGGTTCGGTCCACACGGGAACTGTAGCCCGGGGGCGTGTCATGCTGGACGGCGGACGTCGACACCGGGAGAGGGACTGTGCTGCAACAGTTTGTCCGTTATGTACTCGCGCCGGCGGCGCGGGCGGTGTACCGCCCCACGGTGTTGGGACTCGAGCACGTCCCCGCCGACGGCCCGGTGATCTTCGCGGCGAACCACCGCGCGGCGCTGGACACCGCGGTGATCTCGTTCGTGGTGCCGCGCCGGATCCGGTTCCTCGGCAAGGCGGAGTACTTCACCGGCGCCGGCCTGCGCGGACGGCTGACCGCGGGGTTCCTCGGCGGGCTCGGCTACGTGCCGGTGGAGCGCGGCAACGCGCACGCGGGGCTGGCCGCGCTCGGTGCGGCGCAGCAGGTGCTCAACGCTGGTGGCGCGTTCGCGATCTACCCGGAGGGCACCCGGTCGCTGGACGGGCGGCTCTACCGGGGGTACACGGGGGTGGCGGTGCTGGCGCTGAACACGGGCGCGCCGGTGGTGCCGGTGGCGCTGTCCGGCACGGAGGCGCTGCAGCCTGGCGGGGCCCGGATCCCCAGGCCGGCGCGGATCACCGTGCGGTTCGGCGCGCCCCTGTCGTTCGCGGACCGCACCGAGCACAACCTGCGAGCCCGCCGCGCGGTGACCGACGAGGTGATGGGTGCTATTCAGGCGCTGTCGCGGCAGGAGTACGTCAACGAGTACCACCGCAGGCCCGCCTGACTGGGTGTGCGCGCGGGTGCCGGGGCTACCAGGTCAGCGTGGGTGCACTCGACTCAACAGGCGGTCGACGAGTTCCGGCAGAGGCTGCTCACCGGACTCCTCGAGCCACAGCGCCCCGGCGGTGCGCAGCGTCGCGAGGTACACCGCCGCCATGAGCCTGGCCAGTTCCGGTTCGAGGCCGTGGCCGCGCTCGGCGAGGACACCGGCCAGGTCGCGCTCCAGGGTGATCTGGTCCGCCGCCTGCCGCGCGAGCAGCGAGGGATGCCTGCGCAGCAACCGCAGCTGCGCCACCCACTCCGGATCCGGCATCGTCCGGTCGCGGTACAGGTCGGCGGTGCTGCGGCGCAGCGCGAGCCACGGCCGCTCGGCCGCCGGCCGAAGCCGCACCAGGTCGAGCAGCGTCCGCATCCGCTCCCGGTCCGCGTAGAGGACCGCGTCCTCCTTGTTCGCGAAGTAGTTCGAGAACGTCCGCCGCGACACCCCGACCTCGTCGGCGATGTCCTCGACGGTCACGCCGTCGAGGCCGTCCGCCATCGCGAGGCGCAGCGCGGCCTCGTGCAGCGACTGCCGGGTCGCGGCCTTCTTCCGGGTACGCAGCGTGTCGACGGGCTCCACGGTGTATCACCTTATCCGGGGAATATTCTTCCTGTTGTGCAAGTTTGCCCAATGGGCAAGAATCAGCCAAGGGCGCGATGGGGTGAAATGGAGGCCGAGGGGATGACTGCGGCGAAGACAGGCGCCGAGCGACCAGGGGCGATGGCGCACCGGCACGTGCTCGAGTCGCTGTCCGGACTGCTGCTCGCGCTGTTCGTCGCGATGATCAGCTCGACGGTGGTCTCGACCGCGCTGCCACTGATCATCGGCTCGCTCAACGGCACGCAGACGCAGTACACGTGGGTCGTGACGGCCACGCTGCTCACCGCCACCGCGACCACGCCGGTCTGGGGCAAGCTCGCGGACCTGTTCAACAAGAAGACGCTGGTCCAGGTCGCCATCGTGATCTTCGTGCTCGGCTCGACGATCAGCGGGTTCTCCCAGAACACCGGGCAGCTGATCGCGGCCCGCGCCTTCCAGGGCGTCGGCATCGGCGGCCTGCAGGCACTGGTCCAGGTGGTGATCGCGGCGATCATCCCGCCCCGCGAGCGTGGCCGGTACAACGGCCACCTCGGCGAGCTCGGCGTGCCGGTCACGTTCCTCAAGGCCTACGGCGACCCGTACACGACGCTGCGGGAGGCGGCCGACCGCTGCCAGGTCGACGCGGTGGTGGTCGGCGCCTCCACGAGCGCGGGCCACCGGATCGCCGGCTCGGTCGCGACGAAACTCATCCGCGCCGGCCACTGGCCGGTACTCGTGGTGCCCTGAACCCGTTCGGTCCGCATCTCGTACCGATCCACCAACTCCGGCGATGTTAGAAACTTTCTTTCCATCGACACTGCGGGTTATGATTGACCTACGCAGCGTCGAGGAGGTCGGGTCCATGAGGCGTGGTCGGTGGCTCGCGGGAGTGCTCGGACTGGTGTTGGCGGCGAGCGTGGTGAGCGGCACGTCGGCCGGCGCGGCGGGGGACCATCTCACGGGCGCGTACGCACGGCAGGCCGCCGGGCAGCGGGTCGTCTACTCCTATCCCGGCCTCACGCCGCCGGCCGGTCTGCTGGCCAGGATCCGCGCCGGCGAGGCGGCCGGGGTGATCTTCTTCGGCGAGAACGTCTCCAGCCTCACCCAGATTCGTGGTGTGGTGCAACAGCTTCGGGCTGCGGCCGCGGAGAGTCCGGTGTCGCAGCCGCTGCTGCTGATGACCGACCAGGAGGGTGGCCAGATCCGTCGGCTGCCCGGCGAACCCGCGTTGTCGCACAAGGACGTCGGCCAGTCGGCCGACCCGGGCGCCGCCGCGACGAACGCCGGGCGCGGGGCCGGGCAGAACCTCGCGGGCGTCGGCATGAACGTCAACCTGGCGCCGGTGCTCGACGTGTTCCACGCGTCCGGCGACCTGATGGACCAGTACGAGCGGTCGTTCAGCAGCACCGCGACGGTGGTCGGCGACCTCGGCGCGAACTACGTCGCCGCGCAGCAGGCCCAGGGTGTCGCCGCGACCGTCAAGCACTTCCCTGGGCTGGGCAAGGCGAACGCGGCCGACAACACCGACAGCCGGCCGGTGACGCTGTCCGTCCCGCTGACCACCCTGCGCGGGGTCGACGAGGTGCCCTACCAGGACGCGATCGCCGCCGGCGCGAAGCTCGTGATGCTGTCGTGGGCGGTCTACTCGGCGCTCGACCCGAACCGGCCGGCCGGGCTGTCCTCGACCGTGATCGGCCAGGAACTGCGTAGTCGCAACGGGTTCACCGGCGTCACGATCACCGACGCGCTGGAGGCCGGGGCCCTGCAGAACTACGGCTCGACCGGCAACCGCGCGGTGCTGGCCGCGCAGGCCGGCAACGACCTGATCCTCGCGTCGGCCCGGGACGTCGGCCAGGGCGACCAGGCCGCGGACGCCCTGGCCGCCGCACTCGCCGACGGCACGCTCGACAGCGGTGCCTTCGGCGAGGCGCTGGCCAGGGTCAACGCGTTGCGCGGCAGTCTTTCCTAGGCCTCACCGACCGGTACGGCTCAGCGGGTCCGGTAGCGCGCGTAGATCAGTCCGCTGCTGAAGGCACGCTCCTCGACCAGCTCGAGATCGAGGCGCACGCCGTCGGGGAAGAACCGCTTGCCGCCGCCGACCACGCTCGTGGTGATGAACAGGTGGTACTCGTCGACCAGGCCGGCCGTGATCG
This sequence comes from uncultured Actinomycetota bacterium, assembly GCA_963840275.1. GTDB lineage: Bacteria > Actinomycetota > Actinomycetes > Mycobacteriales > Pseudonocardiaceae > Actinophytocola. The sequence continues at coordinate 1,982,159 of CAWIYK010000005.1, read as the reverse complement.
CCTGGGCCGCGAGGTTCGGGCCGTCGACGGTGAGGTCGTGCTCGGCCTCGGCCTTGAGCTTGCGCACCGCGTCCGGGTCGAAGGTCCGCTCGATCCTGGTCTTCGCGCTGGACACCGACTCGAGCGTAGTGGAGTACACGACCTTCTCCGCGGCCTGCCAGTCGCGGGCGTACTGCAGGATGTGCGGCGGCTGGTCGGGCTCGGTGTGCGCGGTCTCCCAGTACACCATCGTCTCGTACATCTGCCGGCCGTAGAGGTACGTGCCGACGGGGCGGAAGACGTCGTTGATGAAGGTATGCACCTCCGGGTCCTCGGCCCCGGAGCCGAGGTCGCCCTCCGCCGCCTCTGCGTAGCCGTCCAGCGAGGTGATCATCGAGTAGATGAGCTTGGCCATGAGGTCTCCTTCGGGTACGACCGCGTCAGCCTGCCAACGGTCTGCGGTCTGTAGACCTCCGCACGACCCGAAACTCATCGGTCGGCCGCCTAGACGTTCGCGGGCACCCGCCTGCGGTGCTCGTCGGGCGGCTCGATGAGCCGCTCGCCCTCGACGTCCACGTTCGGCAGGATCCGGTCGAGCCAGCGCGGCAGCCACCACGCCCGCCTGCCCAGCATGGACATCAGCGCCGGCACGATCATCATCCGCACCACGAAGGCGTCCACCGCGACGCCGACCGCCAGCGCGAAGCCGATCGACTGGATGAGCGTGTCCTCGGCGAACACGAAGCCCGCGAACACACTCGTCATGATCAACGCGGCCGCGACGACCACCCGCGCGCCGTGCGCGAAGCCGGTCACCACCGCCTCGCGCGGCGGGGTGCCGTGCACGTAGTCCTCCCGCATCCTGGTCACCAGGAACACCTGGTAGTCCATCGCGAGTCCGAAGAGGACACCGATGAGCAGGATCGGCAGCATGCTCATGATCGGCCCGGTCGCCTCGACGCCGAGCAGGTCGGTGAGCCAACCCCACTGGAACACCGCGACCACCGCGCCGAACGTCGCCGCGACCGAGGCGAGGAAGCCGAGTGTGGCCTTCAGCGGCACGACGACCGAGCGGAACACCAGCATCAGCAACAGGAACGCGAGGCCGACGATCAGCGCGAGGTAGGGGATCATCGCGTCGGACAGCTTCTCCGAGACGTCGATGTTCGCCGCGGTCTGACCGGTCACCGCGATCGTCGCGCCCGTGCTGTCGTGCAGCGGGCCCGCCGCGTCGCGGATCGCCGCGACCAGGTCCTCCGTCGCGACGTCGCTCGGGCCGGTCTTCGGGATGACGTTGAGGATCGCGGTCTCACCGGTGCGGTTGGGCCGCGGCGGGGTCACGGCCGCGACGCCGAGGTCGTCGATGCGCTGTGCCGTCTGCGCGAGCGCGCCCTGCGGGTCACTGCTGCCGGAGGTGTCGACGACCACGATCAGCGGGCCGTTCGCACCCGGGCCGAAGCCCTCGCTGACGAGCTCGTAGGCCTTGTGCTGCGTGCTCTCCGGCGCCGCGGTGGCGTCGTTGGGCAGGCCGAGCTGCATGCTGGCGGCCGGGATCGCGACGACCGCGACCGCGGCGATCGCCGTGCCGAGCACCGCCACCCGGTGCCGTCCGACGAACCGCGCCCAGCGCTCGCCCATGCTGGCGCGGCCCGGCTTCGGGCCGCCGCGCATGCCCGGCAGGCGGCCGTGGATCTTGTCGCCCGCGAAGCCGAGCACGGCGGGCAGCAGCGTCACGGCGATGAGCACGGCGATGACGACGGTCAGCGCGGCGGCGACCCCCATCTCGCCGAGGAACGGGATGCCGACGACCGTGAGGCCCGCGAGCGCGACGATCACCGTGAGGCCGGCGAACACGACGGCCGAGCCCGCGGTGCCGACCGCGCGGCCGACCGCCTGCTCCTTGTCCAGGCCCCTCGCCAGCTCGTTGCGGTAGCGGGACACGATGAACAGCGCGTAGTCGATGCCGACCGCGAGGCCGATCATCAGCGCCAGCACCGGGGTGTTGGTGTTGAGCTCGGTGAAGCCGGAGACGGTGAGGAGCCCGCCCATGCCGATGCCGACGCCGATGAGCGCGGTCAGCAGCGGCAGGCCGGCGGCGAGCAGCGAGCCGAAGGTGATCACGAGGACGATCGCGGCGACCGCGACTCCGAGGATCTCGGTCGCGCCGGTCTCCGGCGCGCCCTTGACCGCGTCGCCGCCGATCTCGGCGTGGAGGTCGCTCGAGTGCGCGGCGGCGATCAGGCCCTCGCGGTCGGCGTCGGTCAGCTCGAACGCCTGCTGGGCGTAGCTGACCTGCACCAGCGCGAGCCGGCCGTCGGGGGAGACGGCCCTGGTCTGGAACGGGTCGGTCGCGCCGGTCACCTCCGGCGCGTCGGTGAGCGCCGCGACGACCTGCGCGACGGCGGCCTGGTTGGCCGGCACCGTGAAGTTCTGGCCCGCCGGCGCCTCGAGGACGACGCGGGCGGTGCCGCCGCCGATGTTGGCCTCGGGGAAGGTCTTCTTGAGGTGGTCGATCGCCTGCTGGGACTCCGTGCCCGGGATCGAGACCGCGTTGGACAGCTGGCCGGAGAACCCGACCGCGCCGATGCCGATGACGATGAGCAGTGCCGCCCAGATGCCGGTGGTCAGCCACCGGCGCCGGAACGACGCCCGCCCGAGTCGGTACAGGAAGGTAGCCACCTCGAGTCCCCTCATTTCGCTCGTTGCTCGCGTCGTCGAAGCTAGTCGATCGGCTAGCTGTTTCCAAGCCGTTCGGCAAGTATGTGACTTGCCGAACAGTAAGTTCGCACCTAGTCGTTCGGCTAGTATGGGACTTGTCGAATGGCAAGCTGAGGAGGTACCGTCGAACTCTCAGCGAGGAGGGGCGATGACGGCCACGAAGGGTGACACCCGAGTCCGGTTGCTGGAGACGGCCCTGGGTCTGTTCACCGAGCACGGCGTCGAGGGCACGTCGCTGCAGATGATCGCCGACGCGCTGGGGGTCACGAAGGCCGCGGTGTACTACCACTTCAGGACGAAGGACGAGATCACCGAGGCGGTCGCCGAGCCCGCGCTGCGGGAGCTGTCGAGCATGCTCGACCGCGCGGCGGAGCTGCGCCGGCACGGCGCCCAGGTCGACTACGTGCTCGACGGGCTCGTCGACCTCGTGGTCCGCAACCGGGTGCTCGTCGCGGTGTTCTGCAGTGACCCGGGCATCGCGCGCGCGGTGGAGCGGTCACTGCACGGTGAGGAGAACGTGATGACCCGCCTGCCGGCGATGTTGGTCGGCCCCGACGCGGACGACGCCACGCTCGTCGCCGCGCACGTGGCACTGGCCGGCGTCGCCATGGCCGGCGGCTCCCCGACCCTCGCCGGCATGGACGACGAGACCCTCCGCCGACACCTGGCAGACGCCGGCCGCCGGTTGCTAGGCCGCCCCCGCCGTCGCGACCAGACACTCGCCTGACGGGCTCCACGCCGTCTTCTGCAGTGAGTAGCCGATCGATCAGTTGGGCTCAGGCGTTGCGGCGCTTCAGCCAGATCCGCAGTGCCACCAGCAGTGCGAGCAGAGCCGCGACCGGGATCAGCGGCCTGCGCGTCGCGCCGTCGACCACGGGCCGCACGCGGGCCGCCACCGGGTCGGGCAGCTTGTCGACGAGTTCGTCGCCGTGTTCGCGCAGCGACTCGTGCTTCTCGTGCGCCACCTTCTGCACCCGGCCCTTGACGTCGGCCTTCGCGCCGAGTGCGGCCACCGTCTCGGCCAGCTCCTCGCGCGTCAGCTCCGCCTCGTGGCGCAGGTCCTCGTCCGTCGCCGCCTCGCCGGGCATCGTCAGGCGGTCCTGTTCCTTGTCGGTCATCGCTTCCCCGCCTCCTTGACCACCTGGATGTCCTCCTTCGCGCCTTCCAGCGCCGGCGAGGGCATCGGCGCGCCGCGCTTGAGCTGCGCGCGCGCGACCAGCACGGCGATCCCCGCCACGACGAACAGCGCGGCCGCCACGATCAGCGCCGCGGCCCACGCCGGCAGCACCAACGCGAGCAGCAGGACGAACGCGGCCATCAGGACCGCGCCGCCGTAGAACGCGAACACGCCGCCCGCCCCGGCGATCGCGGCGCCGAGGCCGGCGTGCTTCGCCTTGCCCTTCATCTCCCGCATCGCGAGGGTGACCTCGGTGCGGGCCAGACGACTCACCTGCTCGGTGAGCTCCCGGACCAGCTCCGCCGTCGACTTCTCGGTGTGCTCCGGTTGGTTCGGTGGTTGGTTCGGTCGAACTTCTGGTACCGCAGTCATGACTCGCCTCCTCTTACGGGGTGCTTACCCAGGGGCGATCCCGGGAAACGCACGGTTCGAACCGGCCAGGACGGGTACCCGCCGCGCATGCTGGCGCTGAGAGGCAAGGAGTAAGCGGTGAACGTCAACAAGATCATGTACAAACCGGTCGGGACGCTGGTCGGCATCCTCGGCGGCGTGCTCGCAAGCTCCGTGTTCAACAAGGTGTGGGGCAAGGTCGCCGGTACGGACGAGGCGCCCGACCCCACCGACCGGAAGGCGACGTGGGGTGAGGTGCTGCTCGCGGCGACCATCCAGGGCGCGATCTTCGGGCTGGTCAAGGCCGCCGTGGACCGTGGCGGCGCGACCGGATATCGCAAGGTGACCGGCGAGTGGCCGGACGACTGAGGCGCAGCGACGTCACCAAGGCCGGCCTGCGCCGGCAGCGGAGCGGACGCGGCTGGCGATACCTCACCGTCGACGACGACACCCTGCGGGATCGCGAGACCCTGGCACGGATCCAGGATCTCGCGATCCCGCCGGCGTGGACGGAGGTGTGGATCTGCCCTTTTCCGAACGGGCACATCCAGGCGGTCGGCACCGACGCTGCCGGGCGGCGGCAGTACCTCTACCACGACCAGTGGCGCGAGGAACGCGACGACGAGAAGCACGCGCGGGTGCTGCGGCTCGCCGGCCGGCTCGGTGAGTTCCGGTCCACGGTGGACGGCGACCTGTCGTCGCGGGGGCTGACCGAGCGGCGGGTGCTGGCCGGCGCGCTCCGGATGCTCGACCGCGGGGTCTTCCGCACCGGCGGCGACGAGTACGCGGAGGAGAGCAGGGGAGTGGCGACGCTCCTGCGTGGTGACGTCCGCGTGGCCAAGGGCGAGCTGCGGTTCGACTACGTGGCCAAGGGCGGCGTCGACCGCAGGCTGCGCATCCGCGACGACAAGCTCGCGGCGCTCGTGACGGCACTGCGGCGCGGTCGGTCCGACGACGACCGGCTTCTGGCGTACCGCAAAGGGAAGACGGTCTGCGAGGTCCGTTCCGACGACGTCAACCGGCGGCTGCGGGAGCTGATCGGCGACGAGTTCTCCGCGAAGGATCTGCGCACGTGGCACGCGACCGTGCTGGCCGCGGTGATCATCTCCGGGTACGAGCGGCCGGAGTCGAAGGCCGCCCGCGCGCGGACCGAGAAGGCCGTGATGCGCGCGGTCGCCGAGGAGTTGGGCAACACCCCCGCGGTGGCCCGGCGGTCCTATGTGGACCCGAGGGTGCTGACGGCGTTCGAGCGGGGCCACACGGTCGGGCGGGCGCTCGACCGGGTTGCCGGGTCGATCGAGGAGGCGCGGCCGGACATCGAACGCGCGGTGGTCCGCCTCCTGAAGAAGGCCTAGCGGTGGCAAGCTGTCCGGTGTGACAGCGGTGGAAGGGTCGGTCGACCGGCGGTTCGAGGCGGTCCGGGAGGCGTTCGCCGAGGTGCTCGCCGGCCAGGCGGGCTCCGGGGCGGCGGTGGCGGTGTGGTCGGCAGGCGCCTGGGTCGTCGACCTGTGGGGCGGCCCGGCCGGCGCCGGGTCGTGGCGGCCGGACAGCACCGTGCAGCCGTACTCGGTGACCAAGCCGTTCGCCGCGGTGGCCGCGCTCATTCTCGTCGACCGGGGGCTCCTCGACCTGGACGCGTCCGCGCGGCGGTACTGGCCGGAGCTGCGTGCCGACGCCACCGTGCGGCACGTCCTGTCGCACCAGGCCGGTGTCGTCGCGCTGGCCGAACCGGCGGACACGGCCGTGTTCTACGACTGGGACCGGTTGTGCGCGCTGCTCGCCGCGCAGGAACCCGCGTGGCCGCCGGGCACCGCGCACGGTGAGTCGGCCCTGTTCTACGGGCATCTGGTCGGCGAGCTGGTCCGCCGGGTCGACGGCCGCACGCCGGGCCGGTTCCTGCGCGAGGAGGTGTGCGGCCCGCTCGGGCTGGACTTCGCGATCGGTCTCACCCCGGCCGAGGCGGCCAGGGCCGTCCCGCTGACCGGTCTGGACGACGAGTTCCGCACCGCGGCACTGGCCGGCAAGCCGCCGCTGTACGGCCCGGCGATCGACAACCCGCCGGGCGCGCGGGACGCGGCGGTCGTCAACGGCGCGGCGTGGCGGGCGGCCGAGGTGCCCGCCGTCAACGGCCACGGCACCGCCCGGGGCGTCGCCGGCCTCTACACCGCGCTGGCCGAGGGTCGCCTGCTGTCTCCCGGTCTCCTCGCCGACGCGACGACCGCGCAGTGCGCCGGGCCGGACCAGGTCTTCGGCCACGACAACGCGTGGGGCCTCGGCTTCGGCGTGTACGGCGACGGCGAGTACGGGATGGGCGGCCTCGGCGGCAGCTTCGGCGGCGCCACTCCCGCCTACACGTTCGCGTTCGTCACCGGCAGCATGGGCGACCACGACCGCGCCGAACGCGTGGAGAACGCGGTCCGCGACTGCCTCGGCATGCCGCCGCTCGACTAGGAGTCCCGGCCCGTTGGGAAAAGTTCCCTGGCCGCACCGGACCGAAGGTGGACGCGAACACTATTCACGTAACGGTTCCGCCGTTCACCATGATGTCGATCGATTCGCGAAGGCCGCTCCACGCTGCGCCGCCCGGCCCGGCCAACCTTCGCTGTCCCCCGACAGTTCGAAGGTGCGACATGTCTGTTGTGGATCTTAGACGCAACCTGCGCTGGTTCGCCGGCGCGCTCGGCACGGCCCTGCTCGTCGCGTTCACCGTGCTCCTCTGGCGAGGCGACGTGCCGTGGTGGCTCGTCGACTTCGACGTGTACCGGTTCGGCGCCGACACGATCCGCCACGGCGGCGACCTCTACGGCGCCGTCACGCCGGAGACGCTGCTGTCCTTCACCTACCCGCCGATCGCCGCGGTGCTGTTCATGCCGGCGACGTTCGCGTCGGTGGGCACCGCCGGTTTCGTCTGGCTGGTCGTGGAGTCGCTGTTTCTGGTCGGCGCGATCTGGCTGACCCTCGAGGCGGTCGGCGTTCGTCAGGTCACCCACCGCGCGGCCCTCACCGTGCCGATCGCGCTGCTGGCGCCGCTGCTCGCGCCGGTGGACTACGAGTTCTCCTTCGGACAGCTCAACATGATGCTGATGTACCTGGTGCTGCTGGACCTGGTGAAGGGCAACGGCCGCCGCTGGCAGGGCGTTCCCATCGGACTCGCCGCGGGCATCAAGCTGATCCCGTTGATCTACGTGGTGTACCTGGCGTGCACCGGGCGCATCCGGGCCGCGGTCACGGCGACGGCCGCGTTCGTCGGCACCATCGCGCTCGGGTTCGTACTGCTGCCGGCCGACTCGGCGGCGTTCTGGTTCGGGTCCGTCACGTCGATGAACCGCCCCGGGATCCCGCAGGGGCCGCTGAACCAGGGACTGCGCGGGGTGTTCGCGCGGATGCTCGGCACCGACGCGGCGATCGACCCCGCGTGGCTGGCAACGGCCGCCGTGCTTGGCCTGCTCGGCCTCGCGGCCGCGAGTGCGTTGTACCGCAAGGGTTTCCCGGTGCGCGGACTGATGGTGTGCGCGCTGACGGCGCTGTTGGTGTCGCCGGTGTCGTGGATTCCGCACTGGGTATGGGCCGTGCCGGTCCTGATCGTGCTCGGGGCACTGGCGTGGCGTCGCCGGTCGGTGTGGTGGCTCGCGGTCGGGATGGCCGCCGCGGCGGTCTTCGGGCTGCGGCTGATCTTCTGGTTCCTGCCGATGGAGGCGTTCTACGTGGTGTCCTCGCCGGCCAACCTCGCCATGAACGGGTGGCACCAGCTGTTGGCGGCGAGCTACGCGATCCTGACGATCGTGCTCGTCGCGATACTGGCGCAACCGGTCCTGCGGCGGGACGCACACCAGGACATCCCGCTCGCCGAGGCCGTGCACGTGCGGTGAAGTTGCGTGTGAAAGTTCGTTCTCCTCGGACGAGGCGCTCGGTACGTTCCTGTCACACCGGTCGCTGGGGGCCGGCGCGTCCGTCGTAGATCTGGGGAGAGTTCCTTGCGTACTCGAGCACGCCTGTTCGTCCCGGTTGTCACGGCGGCGCTCGCCGTGACAACCGTCCAGTTCGTGGCCGTGCCGCAACCGGCGCAGGCCGCTCCGGTGAGCTGTGCCGGCACCGCCAAGGTCTTCGACACCCGCTCCGACGGCTCGCTGTGGTACTACGAGCACCGCGCGCCGGCCACCGGCGACATGTCGTGGACCACGGGCCGCAAGATCGGCGACGGGTTCCACGGGACCACGGTCGCGGCGGCCGACGGGACGATCTACTACCTCAACCCGGCCGGCGAGGTGCGCCGCTACCGGTACGACGGCACGAAGTGGACCGAAGGCGGCGGCACCCTCGTCGGCACCGAGTTCCCCGTGGGACAACGGGGTTTCGGGGTCACGGCGGACGCACGCGGCGACGTGTTCACAAAGGACGTCGGCCTGCTGCGCCGGTACGGGTTCGGCGCGGGCGCCCCGCAGTCCGCGGCCGACGGCGTGGTCGCGGACCTGTCCTGGCTCGACTACGACCTCGTCGTCGGCGCCGGCGACAACGTGTTCTACGGCCGGGACTCCTCCGGTCGCCTGTTCCGGTTCCGCTACGACACGGTGTCCCAGCGCTGGACCGAGCACCGGCGCCAGGTCGGGGCCGGCTGGGGGATGTTCGACAAGGTGTTCTCGCCCGGCGGGGACGTCCTCTACGGCATCGCGGGCAACACCCTGTACTGGTACCGCTTCGACGCGGAGACCGGCACCTGGGCGAACGGCGGCAACGGCCGGGTCGTCGGCGGCGGGTGGTCCGGCCGGACCGCGGTCACGGCCACCACCAACACCTGCGCGGTGCCGACGCCCGCGCCGATCCCGCCGGTGACACCACTGCCGGCCGCGCCGAACGGTCCACTCGCGACGGTCGGCGCCCAGAACCCGAACTCCGCCTTCGGACTCGCCTACCTCGACGCGACGAAGCACGCGGTCGTGGCCCGCGACAGCGCCACCGGCCTCGACGTCACGCCGCTCGGCGGGCCGGCGTTCCCCGGCGGTCTCACGACGGGCACGACGGCACGCACGCAGTCGGTCGTCGGGCTCGACGGGCAGGGCACGGTGTGGGTCGCCACGGGCACGCCCGCCGGTCAGCCCGTGTGGTCGCCGTTCCGGTCGGCCGGCGGGTCCTTCACCGCGGTGCGGAAGACCGACGCCAGCATCGTCGCCATCGACGCGGGCGGGCGCCTGTGGTTCCGGTACTGGTCCGACGACGTGTGGGGCGGCTGGTGGGACATGTCCGGGCCGGTCGGTTTCACCGGCGAGCTGTCGGCCGCGTCGTCGAACGGCACGACCTACGGTGTGGCACGGCGTGCGGACGGTTCCGTGCACTCGTTCCATGTGTTGCTGTGGGGCATCAACATCAGCAAGGACGCCGCGTACCGGACCGGACCGCTACCCGGCGCCGCCGACTTCGGGCTGCCGACACCCGCCACCGTCGACCACGGGGAGATGCTCGTGGCCAGGCACACCGCGACCGCGCGGCCGTTCGCGATGTTCGGCGCCGAGGGGGACTGGGACGCGGCATGGACGCCGCTGCCGGCGCTCGACCTCGCCGACGCACCCATGAGCGCGGCCCAGACCCGCAACGGCAGCAGGGCCGTCGCGGCGCTCGGCACGGACGGGTACGTCTACGTCACCGGCGAGACCGGCGACGCCACCCGCCAGTTCCGTACGTGGCAGCGGGTCGGCGACACGAAGGCGACCACCCCGCCGACGCTCACGGCGCCCGGCCAGGGCGATGTGGAGGTCGCGTTCCGCGGCGCGGACGGCAAGCTCCACCACTACACCGCTCCCGTGCGGGCCGACTGGAACGCGCCGTTCGAGTTCACCGGCGGACCCCGCGGGTGAGCTCAGCGCGACTCGCGAGACGGGGCGCGGGTCTTCTTGATCGGCCGGTTGGCCCACGAGTCGGCCACCAGGATCAGGAGCACGAGGACGATCAAGGTCACACCGACGATCGCGATGCCGCCCCAGAGGAAGAGGCCCGCCACGACCAACATCGGCAGCACGGCGAACATGCAGAACGGGTCGACCCGTCCGAAGGCCTGTTGCCGCTGCGTCGTAGGACTTCCGTACTGACTTGCGATCGTTCGTCCACCTTCGTCACGTGCTGTCTCGGGCGCCCGCCCGAGAAGATCTTGGGCAGCATAGTCGTCACGCGTGTTCTGAGGCAACGACGCGGTCAGCGTGACTCGAGGACGTCGAGGTCCCGTTCGGCGTAGAGGCGGTGCTGCCGCGCGCAGGGCCAGCACCTCGTCCAGCGACGGGCGCGCGTCGCGGTCCCACGGCACACGGGTGCCTCGGGCATCTCGTCGAACGGGAGGTCGAGGTCGTCCCACGGTGACGGGTCGCCCAGCATGGCCCGCCGGACCCACGCGCGTCGGTGGCGAACACCAGGTGCCGCAACGTCTCGACGAACGACCACTCGCCGTCGACCCGCACGGTGGGCCGCAGCCGCATGTTACCCATGATTATGGGAGCGCTCCCAATTCTCGACGTCGAAGCGGGTGCCAACCGCGCGATCTCCCCGTGCTTCCGCGTAGATCCACTGAACGTTCATCAAGAGTGGTGCTCTGTACACGTGGTGTCAACGCGGCTAGACTTCAACTGGGAGCGCTCCCAGTCATAGCTCAACGCTGAGCGGAGGAGCCCGGATGAGATTCAGACCCAGGTCGAACGAGTTCAGGACACGGGGGCGCATGGCCGCCTGTGTCGCGGCGGTAGGCGCGATCACCGCGTCGTTCATCGCGTTCAGTGCCCCGCAGGCCGGCGCCGTGGCCGGTTGCGGGGTCGACTACACCGTCAGCGACTGGGGCGGTGGTTTCACCGCGAAGGTCAAGATCAACAACCTCGGCGACCCGATCAACGGGTGGACGCTGCGGTTCGCGTTCTCCGGCAACCAGCGGGTGAGCCTGCCCGGCTGGAGTGCGAACTGGGCCCAGGCCGCCGGCAGTACCACCGTGACGGCGACCAACCTGTCGTGGAACGGCACGCTCGGCACCGGGGCGTCCACGGAGATCGGCTTCAACGGCACCTACTCGGGCGGCAACACCGCCCCGACCAGCTTCTCGCTCAACGACGTCGCCTGCACCGGTCAGCCGGGCGACCCGGATCCCGACCCCGATCCGTCGACCAGGGTGGACAACCCGTACGCCGGCGCGGGTGTCTACGTGAACCCGGACTGGGCGGCCAGGGCCAACGCCGAGTCCGGCGGCAGCCGCATCGCCAACCAGCCGACCGGGGTGTGGATGGACCGCATCGCGGCGATCAACGGCACCACCGGCGCCAGGGGACTGGTCGGCCACCTCGACGAGGCCGTCCGGCAGGCCGCCGGTCAGCCTTTGGTGGTACAGCTGGTCATCTACAACCTGCCGGGCCGCGACTGCGCCGCGCTGGCCTCCAACGGAGAGCTCGGCCCGACAGAGATCGGCCGGTACAAGACCGAGTACATCGACCCGATCGCCGCGATCCTGGCCCGGCCGGCCTACGCCGACCTGCGCATCGTGACGGTCATCGAGATCGACTCGCTGCCGAACCTGGTCACCAACGTGTCGCCGCGCGAGACGGCCACCCCGCAGTGCGACACGATGAAGGCCAACGGCAACTACGTCACCGGTGTCGGCTACGCGCTCGCCAAGCTCGGCGCGGTGCCGAACGTCTACAACTACATCGACGCCGGGCACCACGGCTGGATCGGGTGGGACGACAACTTCAACGCCACGGTGCAGCTCATGTGCCAGGCGGCGACCGCGTCCGGCGCGACGACGGCCAACGTGCAGGGTTTCATCGCCAACACCGCGAACTACAGCGCGCTCAAGGAGCAGTTCTTCACCGCCACCACGGTGGTGGGCGGCCGGCCGCTGCGTGAGGTCGCGGGCGGCTGGGTCGACTGGAACCGGTATGTCGACGAACTGGGCTTCGCGCAGGCGTTCCGCACGCAGGCCGACTCGCAGTGCTTCGACTCGAACATCGGCATGCTGATCGACACCTCGCGCAACGGTTGGGGCGGCTCGGCCCGGCCGACGAGCGCGAGCACGTCGACCGACCCGATCACCTTCATGAACCAGTCGCGCATCGACCGGCGCATCCACCTCGGCAACTGGTGCAACCAGTCCGGTGCCGGGCTGGGTGAGCGGCCGAGGTCGGCGCCCGCCGCGGGCATCGACGCCTACGTGTGGATCAAGCCGCCCGGTGAGTCGGACGGTTCCAGCACGGCGATCGACAACGACGAGGGCAAGGGGTTCGACCGGATGTGCGACCCGACGTACACCGGAAACCCGCGCAACCAGAACAACATGTCCGGCGCGTTGGCGAACGCGCCGCTGTCCGGGCACTGGTTCTCCGCGCAGTTCCAGGAACTGATGCGGAACGCGTACCCGCCGCTGTGACGAACTGATCGCATCCCCCGCAGTGCTGCCCTCGCGCCCCGTGCGTGAGGGCGGCACCGGGTCCCCTGTCTCAAGAGGACACTCGAGATGAAGCGACACAACGTTCTGCCGGTGCTGCTCGCGGCCCTGTTGCTCGCGGTGCTGGCCCCGTTCGTCAACACGGGTCCCGCCGCCGCGGCGGGCACGGGCTACTGGCACACCAACGGCCGGCAGCTCGTCGACTCGAACAACCAGCCGGTGCGCATGACCGGCATCAACTGGTTCGGCCTCGAGACCGCGAACTACTCCCCGCACGGGCTGTGGACGCGGAACTACCGGGACATGCTCGACCAGATGAAGGGCCTGAAGTACAACACCCTGCGACTGCCGTTCGCCAGCCAGCTCTTCGACACCGGCAGCACGCCCAACAGCATCGACTACGCCAAGAATCCTGACCTGCAAGGGCTTTCCGGCGTGCAGATCATGGACAAGATCATCGCCTACGCCGGTCAGATCGGCATGAAGGTGCTCCTCGACCGGCACCGGCCGGACTCCGGCGGCCAGTCCGCGCTCTGGTACACGAGTGCCTACCCCGAGAGCCGCTGGATCAGCGACTGGCGCATGCTCGCACAACGCTATGCCGGCGACACCACGGTCATCGGCGCCGACCTGCACAACGAGCCGCACGGCATCCAGGGCGGCGGCGGGTCCGACTGGGGCAGCGGCAACACCGCGACCGACTGGCGGCTGGCGGCGGAACGCGCCGGCAACGCCATCCTCGCGGTGAACCCGAACTGGCTCATCGTCGTCGAGGGCGTCGACTCCTACAACGGCAGCGGCTACTGGTGGGGCGGCAACCTGCAGGGCGCGGCGAGCGCGCCGGTCCGCCTCGACGTCGCGAACCGGCTCGTCTACTCGGCGCACGACTACGCGACGTCGGTCTTCCCGCAGCCGTGGTTCTCCGATCCGGCCTACCCCAACAACCTGGCGGCGATCTGGGACCGGAACTGGGGCTACCTGTTCAAGAACAACATCGCGCCCGTGCTGCTCGGCGAGTTCGGCACGACCCTGGCCGACCCGAGGGACCGGACGTGGCTGTCGACCCTCATGGCCTACCTCGGCACGGGCTCCGACGCCATCAGCTTCACGTTCTGGTCGTGGAACCCCAACTCCGGCGACACCGGGGGGATCCTGAACGACGACTGGACCACGGTGAACACCACCAAGCAGGCGTACCTGAACCCGTACCTCATCGGTTCCGACACGCCGCCGACCGAGCCGCCACCGTCCACAGTGTCCTGTCGGGTGAGCTACAGCGTGAACGACTGGGGCTCGGGGTTCACCGCGTCGGTGTCGGTCACCAACACCGGCAGCGCGCCGATCGACGGCTGGACGCTCGGGTTCTCGTTCGCGGGCAACCAGCGGGTCACCAACGGCTGGGGCGCGACGTGGACACAGACGGCGGCCGCCGTCACCGGGTCCAATGTGGACCACAACCGGGGCATCGCGGGCGGCGCCACGATCAGCGGCCTCGGCTTCAACGCCGGCTACAGCGGCACCAACCCGCGACCGACGGCCTTCACCCTGAACGGCAAGACATGCGACTGAGAAAAGTGATCGTGGCCGCGACCTGCGGCCTGCTCGGCGTGCTCGCCGTCGTCCCGGCGGCGCACGCGTCGGGCACGCTGGGGGAGCACGCCGCCGCGCGCGGCAAGTACTTCGGCGACGCCGTGGACAACAACGAGCTTTCCGACGCCCAGTACCGGCCGATCGTGACGTCCGAGTTCGGCCAGCTGACCCCGGCCAACGCGTTGAAGTGGGACGCGACGGAGCCGAACCCCGGCCAGTTCAGCTACGCCAGGGGCGACGAGATCGTGAACCTGGCCAGGCAGAGCGGCCAGACCGTCCGAGGGCACACGTTCGTGTGGCACAACCAGACCCCGAACTGGGTGCAGAACCTGGACGCGACGGCCATGCGCACCGCGATGCAGAACCACATCACCAACGTGGCCAACCACTACGAGGGCCAGCTGTACGCCTGGGACGTGGTCAACGAGGCGTTGAACGAGGACGGCACGCTCCGCAACTCGTTCTGGCTGCAGAAGCTCGGCCCGAGCTACATCGCCGACGCGTTCCGGGCGGCACGGGCCGCCGACCCGGACGTGAAGCTGTACATCAACGACTACAACACCGACGGCATGGGCGCGAAGAGCGACGGAATGTACTCGCTCGTGCAGTCCCTTCTGCAGCAAGGCGTGCCGATCGACGGCGTGGGGTTCCAGGCGCATCTCGCCGTCCAGTACGGCTTCCCGTCCAACATGCAACAGAACCTGCAGCGGTTCGCCGACCTCGGACTGGACGTGGCGATCACCGAGCTGGACGTGCGCATGCAGCTGCCGGCCGACACCACCAAGCTCGCGACGCAGGCCACCTACTACCGGAACGTGACGAACGCCTGCCTCGCCGTCACCCGGTGCGTCGGGATCACCGTGTGGGGCTACACCGACAGGTACTCGTGGATTCCCGACACGTTCCCCGGCGAGGGCGCCGCGCTGCTGTCCGACGCGAGCTTCCAGCGCAAGCCCGCCTACACCGCGGTGCACGACGCGCTCGCCGGCGGCGGCTCGGACACGACCCCGCCGTCCGCGCCGGGAGCCCCGACCGCGTCCGGGATCACCGCGACGGGGGCCGGGCTGTCGTGGACGGCGTCGACCGACTCGGGCGGCAGCGGTCTCGCCGGCTACGACGTGTACCGGGAGCAGGGCGCGACCGACCCGCTGCTCGACCGGTCCACCACCGCCTCGACCACCCTGACGGGCCTGACGCCGAGCACGCAGTACCAGGTCTACGTGCGCGCCAGGGACGGCGCCGGCAACCTGTCCCCGCCGTCGGCGACGGTCACCTTCACGACCACCGAGGGCAGCGGCGGCGGCACCTGTCAGGTCGGCTACAGCGCCTCGAACTGGGGTGGCGGCAACGGTTTCACCGCGACGGTGACGATCACCAACACCGGCACGGCGCCGATCGCGGGCTGGACGCTGGCGTTCGCCTTCGCCTCCGGCCAGCGGGTGACCCCGCCAGGCTGGAGCGCGACGTGGACGCAGGCGTCGGGCAGCGCGGCCGTGACCGCGACGAACCTGTCGTGGAACGGAACGATCGCGCCGGGCACGTCGGTGGGGATCGGCTTCAACGGGACGTACACCGGCACCAACCCGGCGCCGGCCGCCTTCACCGTGAACGGCGCCTCCTGCGCCACGATGTGACCGGGGCAATCCGGCGGGGCGTTCGCGACGAACGCCCCGCATGGAGAACGAGCAGGCTGTACCGCTGAGGCTGTCGCGCACGATCGTGGTCGTGATCGGGTTGCTGGCGGTGTTGGCCGCCCTCGCCGCGGGACATCTGGTGGCGGGGTTCATCAACCCCAACGCGTCGCCGTTCGTGGCGGTCGGCAACTCGGTGCGGGACCTGACTCCGCCCGACGTCACCGAATGGGCGATCCGGAACCTGGGTGACTGGAAGGGGCCGCTGCTGCTCGGCGGGATCGCCGTGCTGCTGCTGGTCTTCGCCGCGGTCGCCGGACTCCTGTCGCGGCGGCGGGTCTGGCCGGGGGCGGCGCTCGCCGCGGTCGTGGGGCTGGTCGCCCTCGCCGCGGTGCGGTTCCAGTCCACGGTCGCGCCGATCGGTGTCCTCGCGCCGCTCGCGAGTCTGGTCGCCGGGGTCGCGGTGTTCGTCGTGCTGCACCGCCTCGCGACGAGACGCGCCGCCGCGCGGCCCGAGCCGGCGGCTGGTTCCGGCAACTCGCGGCGAGCGTTTCTGTGGACGTCGGCCGGGGTGGCGGCGGGTGCGGCCGTGGTCGGTGGCGGCGGTCAGCTGCTCGCGAGCCAGCGCGACGCGGCCAGCTCGCGGGCCGGCATCGGCGCCCTGTCCGCGGCGGACCCGGCGCCGCCGATCCCGCGCGGCGCGGACTTCGCCGCCGACGGCACTCCGACGTTCCTCACCAAGAACAGCGACTTCTACCGTGTGGACACGGCTCTGGTGTCGGTGCCGCAGGTCCGTACGGAGGACTGGCAGCTGACCGTGCACGGCATGGTCGACCGTGCGAGGACCTACTCCTACTCCGACATCCGCGACCGCCCGCTGGTCGAGCGGACGATCACGATGACGTGTGTGTCCAACGAGGTCGGCGGCAACTACGTGTCCACGGCCAACTTCATCGGTGTCCCGCTCGCGGACCTGCTCGACGAGGCCGGCGTCCGCGGCGGCGCCGACCAGCTGTACTCCACCAGCGTCGACGGGTGGACCGCCGGCACCCCGGTCGACGTGGTCATGGACCGCAAGCGCGGCGCGCTGCTCGCGATCGGCATGAACGGCGAGCCGCTGCCCATCGAGCACGGCTTCCCGGCGCGGATGGTCGTGCCCGGCCTGTACGGGTTCGTGTCCGCGACCAAGTGGGTGGTCGACATGGAGCTGACCACGTTCGACGCCAAGCGTTCCTACTGGCTCGACCGCGGCTGGGGGCAGCGCGCGCCGATCAAGACCCAGTCCCGCATCGACTGGCCGGCCGGGTTCGCCGAACTGCCCGCGGGCCGCGTCGCCGTCGTCGGCGTCGCGTGGGCCCAACACATCGGCATCCAGAAGGTCGAGGTACGCATCGGAACCGGGCCGTGGCAGGAGGCGCAACTCGCCACCGAGGTCAACGTCCAGACGTGGCGCATGTGGCGCGCCGAGTTCGAGCTCGAGCCGGGCCGCTACCAGGCCGAGGTACGTGCCACCGACCGCGCGGGCCGGACCCAACCGGCCACCGCGATGAAGCCGATCCCCGATGGCGCGACCGGCTGGCATTCGACCGTGTTTACGGTGAAGTAGCCAATCGGGCGACTGCGGATGGTGATGCATGTGGCGCGCCGGAGGTTGGGCGGCATCGATGACCCGGCGTTCACAGTGAAATGGCCGCCGGTCGGGCGGCGTCGATGACTCCTTGGACGGCTTTCGTGATGCGCTTGGCGGCGGTGTTCGGGTCTGGTTGGCCGACCTCGAGCCAGGCGAGGACGGCCTCCGCGGTGACGGTCGGTACGAGCCGCGCCGCCCACTGGTTCCACGCGCCGCCGGGGATCACCTTCGTGAGGCCGCGGTGCGCGGCCTCGGCGGACGTCGCGGCGAAGGCGTCGCTGACGTCGCTGAACTCGGTTTCGTCCGACGCGTGGCGAAACAGCACCCGGAAGCCCTCCGGGTCGGCGGCCGCGGCACTGACGAGCGCGGCGATGCCGTCCGCGTCGGCGGTGACCTGGTGTTCCAGCCGGGCGTACGCGCGGTCGAGCACCGCGCGGTACAGCTCGGACTTCGAGTCGAAGTGGCGGTAGAGGAGCACCCTCGTGATGCCGGCCTCCTCGGCGACGTCCGCCAGCCCGGTCGCCGTGTAGCCGCCGCGGGCGAAGGCGCGGTTCGCCGCGTCGAGGATCTGCTCTCGGCGTTGCACGCGCGGCAGCCGGCGGATCGGGGTCGGCGGGGGCAGCTCGTCGGTCGCCATGCCACTCCTCGTGTTGTTTACACGTGAGTATACATACGGCGTCGCTCGCGGGCCCAGTACGCTGCCGTCGGCCGCGGGTGCGGCCACGACGAGGAGGAACCGGCCATGGCGACGAGCGCGGAGCTCACCGAGACGTTCACCGAGCTGGACGTGAACGGCGACGGCCAGATCACCGCCGCGGAGTTCCAGTCCGCCATGACCGCGCGCGGCGAGTCGATCACCGAAGCGGAGATCGCCTCGATCTTCGCCGACGCCGACACCGACAAGGACGGCAAGATCTCCTTCGCGGAGTTCACGGCCGCCTGGCAGCGCGGCGACCGCTCCTAGCCCGCCTCCGCGGTGAGCAGGAACGCGGGCGAGCACCAGTAGTCGCACAGCGGCTCGACGGCGACGTTCCGGTACCCGCACGCCGTGAGCTGCTCGGCCCACGCCGCCGCCGGCTGCTCCCACGTGCTGCGCCGCGCGTCCGGCGCGAGCTGTCCGGTGAGCACCGGCATCAGGAACCCCTGCGCCACCAGGTCGCGGTCGCCGCCGTACTCGGCGAGCCCCTGCTCGTAGGTGTCGGCGAGGAACGTCAGGTGCGCCGCGCCGCCGACCGGTTGGTCCGGCACGTCGAACTCGGCCAGCACGACGCGCGACACGTGCCCGCGCAGCGCGCTCAGCATCGCGGACCGTTCCTCGTGCGGCAACGCGTGCAGCGCGAACGTGGACTCGGCCAGGTCGAACCGGGTGGTCAGGCCCGAGGCGAACGTCATGGCGTCCGTGGCGTGTGCGGTGACCGGCCCGTGCCCGGCGAGCGTGGCGAGCGCCGCGTCGAGCAGTGCGCGCGACGGCTCGACGAGCGTCACGGCCGGCCCCGTGCCCGCCGCCGCCCGCAGCGCGGCCGCCACCGCCTGCCCGTCGCCGCAGCCGATGTCGACCAGCGAGGTGACGCCGAACCGCCGATACCGCTCGGCGAGCGCCGCACTGACCGACTCGTACAGCCGGACGTTGCCGCCGCCGCGGATGAAGGCCGTGAACGCGGCCGGCTGGTCGTACACCCGACCGTTTTCGGTCCCGGCGAGGTACCCGCGCAGCGCCGCGTTGAGCAGCGGCCGTTCCGTCCGCGCCGCGAGCTCCGCCCGTGCCAGCGCGACGTCCCCCTCCGTCAGCGCCCGCAGCGCGGCCACCTCCGCGCCGGCGTGTGTCGTCATGCCCGGCGGCGGCGGATCTTGACGAGATCCATGTCGGTGGCCGAGGCACGCAGGTCGCGGAAGTCCACGCGGAGCGCCTCGACTGCCTGCGCGGCCATGGCGAGCCCACGCTCGCGCACCGCGCGGTCGGTCGCCTCGACCTCAGCGCGCAGCTGCACACGGAAGCTGAAGAAGTCCAGCGCCCGGTCGTAGGTCAGCGCTCCCTGCTCGGTGAAGCCGCCGGTGAGCATGTCGTGCTGGTCGGCGGCGGCCGACAGCCTGCCGCGGCCCGCGTCGTCGAGATCGGTGAACCGGCCGCGGACCAGTACTCGGTAGGTGTGTTCGTCGGACATACCGGCAGCGTGGCCGAGCCATCCGCCGACGGCAATCGAATTCGCCCGCGTCACCCGAGGATGAACGGGACTCGCGTGGCCAGCTCGCCCAGCTCGGCCTTCTCCGCGTCGGTCGGGACACGCCGGCCGGTGCCGACCAGCAACGCGTCCCGGTCGGAGAACGACGCGGGGAACGCGGCGCCGGCGATCGTCTCCAGCAGCTCGCGCGTCCGGGCGAGGCCTTCGGCGGGCGGTTCCGCCGCGTCGGGCAGGTGCGCGATCAGGTCGAGGTGGTGCAGCGTCCATTCCAGGACGTAAACGGAGAGGTAGTCGCCGACGGTGAGAACCTCGTCGCGCGTGCTGACCCGGGCCGCGGGGTCGGCGAGCTCGGCCGCGCGACCGGCGGCCGAGCCGAGGTCGTCGAGGTGGAACTTGAGCAGCCCGGGATCCTCGTACGCGGCGGCCAGCCGGACGGTCAGCGCGTCGAGCGGGTCGTCGCCGGTCGGCGGCGAGTCGGCGACCTCCCAGTAGGTCACCGCGTTCCGGGTCGGTTCCGTCTCGGCGGGTGTCACGAGGGTGATCAGGACGTCCTGCGCGTCGATGATCAGGTGGCACACCAGGTCCCGCACGAGCCAGCCGGCACAGCCGGACGGCCGCGCGAAGTCGTCGTCCTCGAGTTCCGCGACCGCCGTGCGCAACGCCGTCCACGAGCGTGAGAAGAGATCCACATCGGCACGGTAGCTCAGGTCTGCCACGCCGCCAGCCGGGCCCGGCTCTCGAACCGCCGGGCGGCGCCGGTGATCGGGTCGGTGAACGCGAGGACGCGCGCGAGCAGCTGCAGCGGTCGCGTGAAGTCGTCGAGCGGCCGGTCCTGCAGCACCGGGTAGAAGCCGTCGCCCAGGATCGGAAGCCCGAGGCTCGTCATGTGCAGGCGCAGCTGGTGTGTGCGGCCGGTCAGCGGCACCAGCCGGTACCGGCCGAGGCCGTCGCGATGCTCCACCAGCTCGACTCGCGTCTCGGCGTTGGGCTCGCCGGGCACCTCCTGCGCGGTGATCACGCCGCGTTCCTTCACGATCCTGCTGCGCACCACGGTCGGCAGCGCGAGGTTCGGGTCGTGGCGTGCGATCGCCTCGTACTCCTTGTGCACCAACCGATCCCGGAACATCGTCTGGTACCGGCCGCGCAGCTCGGGCCGCACGACGAACATGACGAGCCCCGCGGTCACCCGGTCCAACCGGTGCGCCGGGCTCAACGTCGGGATGCCCAACTGCTGGCGGGCCCGCACCAGCGCCGTCTGGACGACGTGCTGCCCGCGCGGGATCGTCGACAGGAAGTGCGGTTTGTCCACCACGACCAGATCCTCGTCCTGGTGGACGATGCCAAGCTCGAACGGGACCGGCGTCTCGTCGGGCAGGTCCCGGTGGAACCAGACGAACGCGCCGGGCGTGTACGGCGCGTCCACCGCGACGGGGCCGTCCGACCCGACGATCAGACCGTCGCGCAACATCGTGTCGATACGCGCCGGGTCGACGCGGGGGAGACGCTCCACCAGATGTGCGCGGACCGTCGCCCAGGATCCTTCCTTGGGCAGCCACAACCGCGCCGCGTCCAGCCCGTGGCGCTGGGGGAGTGGGGAAGTAACCGTGCGTCGCACGCGGTCAGTCTAGGGTGGTCGTGTGTACTCGACGCGTGTCGCCGCCATCGTTGGCGCGCCGCGTGCCGCCGTCTACCAGGCACTTCTGGACGCGGACGCGATCGCGCGATGGCGGGTGCCCGACGGCATGAGCAGCCACGTACACGAGTTCGACGCCCGCGAGGGCGGTTCGTTCCGTGTCTCCCTCACCTATGACCTGCCGACCGAGGCCGGCAAGTCGGGCTCGCACACCGACACCTACCACGGCCACTTCGTGAAGCTGGTGCCCGACGAGCAGGTGGTCGAGGTGTTCGAGTTCGAGGCCGTGGACCCGGCACACGCCGGCACGATGACGATGACCACCACCCTCACCGACACGGACGGCGGCACCGAGGTCGTCATCGTGCACGAAGGCATCCCAGACGCCGTGCCGGCCGCCGACAACGAGATGGGCACCCGCATGGCGCTCGCGAACCTCGCGCAGCTCGTCGAGACACACTGATCTGGGGAGGTCGACATGACGGAGCTTCTGGCGGAGTGCGACCACGTGCTGGTGGCGTTCGACGGACCCGTCGCGGAGTGGCCGCCCCCGGGTCCTCGGTGGAGCAGCTGCGCGTGATGGTGGCGGACGGGCGACTGGCACGGACCGACGATCCGTTCGTCGTCCTCGCGCACGCGGCGACCATCGGGCCCGCCACCGAACGGGCGGTGCACGCGCAGCTGTGTCGCATCGAGTACGAGATGGCGGCGGTGGCGCGGCCCGCGCCCGGCGTCGAGGACGCGTTGGCCGCGCTTGCCGGCGCCGGCACCCGGGTGACCGTGGTCAGCAGCGTGTCGACCGCCGCGGTTCGCAGCTTTCTCGTCCTCCACGGGCTGACCCGCCACGTGCGGCACATCGCCGCCCGTGGCGGCCCGGATCGTGCCGTCCTGCCGCCTGCTCCGAACCTGATCAGCTCGGCGATCCGCGAACGTGCCTTTCCGGTGGAGTCGTGTGTGTTTGTTGCCAGCTCGGAAATCGATCTTGCTGCTGGTGATGCTGCGGGGGTTCGTGCGGTGCGTTACCGCGTCTCCGAACCGGTGCGGGATTCTTGGTTCTCGGCTCTGTCTGTGCGTGCTGCGCGATGAGCCGCTGTTTCTCGAGTCTGGATGGGATACGCGGTCGGGCGATCGCCTTGTTGCTCGGTGGGTGCGGGGTGGGGCGATCGACGCCGCACCTCGCCGGCTGTTCTGGATGGGGTGTTTGGTCACGGCGAGGCACGGCACCGGGCGTTGGGGTGCGTGGCCAGGATTGCTGAGTTGATTTCCCCCGGGACTGGAGTTCCTGTCCGGTTTGGGTCGGGGCTAGACCCTGCTGGCACAAGCACACCCCAACTTTCGTCCATCTTGATGCTTGAAAAGAGGCTTTGAAGTAAACAAGATTGGCGAAACCCCGACGCGAGCCAGCGCAGTGCAACCACGCACCAGTGCCTGCCTCCTGGCTGGCGCAGCCATCCTGGTCACCCCGTGGGGTAGCTCCCGATCTTTCGGTGCCGTGTCTTCGCCGCACCCGACTCGCCCCGGTCGAGACGCACCGGCGAAGGCGCGGCCTCGATCGCCCCAACCCCCCACCGGCCCCGCCCCGTAGGCGATCGTCTGACCGTGTAACCACCCACCCATCCCTGGCGGTCAGAACGGCGCGGGCTCCGGGTCGGCGATCGGCTCCGGCTCATGCTCGATGCGGAAGCCGTGTCGGGTCACCCACGTCAACCCCCGACCGTCACTGGACTTCTCCACCCGCCACCCCCCGACCGTCTTCGCCCGGTGATGCGGTCGGCATGCGGGTCGCACGTTCTCCTCATCCGTGCCACCCACCGGAAACGCCGTCAGATGATCCAGATCGCACAAGTGCGCCGGCTTCACACACCCCGGTCCGGTGCAGGTCGGGTAGGTAGCTTGGATGTGATCACGCAACGCCGCCGGTGGACTGTACTTCCGCCGCCCCACATCCACCGCGTGCCCGGTGAGCGGATCGGTGAGCACTCGCTGCCACACCGCATCCTGCTGAGCGGCGAGTTGGAGTGCCCGCTGTGCCGGCAACCACCCATACCCCGCCAAATACCCCGGCTTGTCATCCACCCCCAACACCGTCGTCGCCGGCAGCGTCAACCGCACCTGCACCTTCGCGTTGCCGAACCCCTTGCCCGCCAAGCAATCCAACGCCACATCAGCGCTGATTTGATCCAGAGTCCGGTCGTCGCCGGCGGTCTTGATCTGCCGAGCGAGCGCCCGCACCCGATCATGCGCCAGCTGAGTCCGCTCCACATCACCCATGACCGTGAACAACCCGGCACCGTCGTCGAGATGCTCATGCGATCACCTGCCGTGCCGCCGTCTTCGCTGCCGCACGCGCCGCGGCCGCCGCCGGATCCGCCAGATTCACCGCCCGCCGCAACCGGTCACTGAGCTGCCGCGGGTTCAACCCACCAGCCTGTGCGGCGATCGCCGCCTCCACCCGAGCCACATCCTCATCCGACAAGACTTCAGTGGCCTCCGCGATCTGCCGCGCCTTGTACTCGTCGATCTCCCCAGCGCGCAATGCCGCGTACGTCGTCGGCAGCCGAGTCGTCAACGCCACCGCCAACCCGATCCGCTTCTGTGCGAACGACACCGTCCACTTGAACGCCGCCGCAACCTCCAACGGCACGAACTCCCCATCACTACCCGGGATGCAGCGCTACGAACTGCGCGAGACAGTCCAACAACTCAGCCGACTCCCGAGCCATCCGACCCGCACAGTCGAGACCCCTGGTAAGCAGCTCATGACCTTCATCGAACATACGTTCAGGCTACCCGGTGCTCGAGCACATTCCTTGCATAGCAACAAGGTTCACCCGATCGAGTACACCAAGTAACCCGCGCGCTGTCGTCTACGCTGTCCACGTGGGAATGACGGGCAATGTGGGTCCTGAGCGTCGATACAGACGCGGCCCCAAAACGGCTGGGAACCGCTCACGGACCCACCACGTTGCTGTCCTATGTGGAGCGCTGTTGTCTCGCGGTGACCGGTACGACGAACGGGACGACGTGGCACGCGCCGCCCGGCGTGAGGCGGTCGTGTCGCGCATGGTCGAGTGGGCCGGGGCCGTCGGGTTGCCCAGCCGAGCGAAGCCCGGCTCGACGAGGTTCTCGACCATCAGTACGTGCCCCGCGGAGGTCGGGTTCGACGAACTGTTGGTGGCGCTCGGAATTCGCGTCCGGGCGGCCGCGCCGGAGACGATCGAGGTGCCGCCGCTGCTGCCCGAGCCCGAGCGCGAGGCGATCGACCACTGGGTGATCGAGCGGAGTGAGCCGCGGTTCGCGTCGACGTCACGCTCGGGCGGTACGACGAGGCCAGCAGCTACTCGAAAGCGAAGGCAGCCGTCACCCGGTTCATGGTGGAGCTGCGCAGCCCGCTGGTCGACGAGCCGACCGGCCCGCTGCCCGACGGCTTCCCGGCGTACTTCGTCGCCAGCGTGAGCCGACCGTCGGTCGACCTGGCGGTCCTGGACGACCTGCTGCGGACGACCGCGGTCACCTTCGACGCCGCGTGTGGCTACCTCACCGCCGACACCACCGGCATGCTCGGCGTGTACGGCGTCAGCGATCCCGTACGAGAGCAGGTCCGGCGCGCACACCTATCCGTACCGTCGGCTCACCGAGATCACCCGCGGCGTGCACTGGGGCAACGTGTTCGGCTCCGGCCACGTGGCCGCGGCCGGTGGTGCCGCCGTGCTGCGCCAACACCTCTACGCGTCGAGCCGATCGACGGCTCTGACCTGTGGTGGCTCCAACTGGCGGCCGGACGTGGACCCCGACGCCGTCGACAGCGCCGCCTGGGCCATGCGGGCCGTCATGCCGCGCCTGCGCAACGGCAACCTTGGCCTGACCCAGGCGAACGAGTGTCTAGGATCTGACGACTCGACCGCTGTCACCCTGGGCATCCGTTGGGTGACAAGGCGTTCTCCAGCAAGGCGATCCGCCGGTATCTGCGGCGGCGCGGTATTCGGCGCGATCTGGCTCAAGGACCCAGTCCAAGATCCACAGGACACGCCTAGTCCAACCGCGTCGTCACGTACTGCTCCGGGATGGCGAACGCGTCCACCAGTGTCCTCGCGTGCGGTCGCAGCTCCTTGCACAGCGCGTTGACCTCTGCGACCACCTTCTTGGCCAGCGGCGCGGTCAGACGCCCGTGCTCGAGGAACCATGCCCGGTCCGCCTCGATGTTCGCCAGCACGTACAGGTCGCACACCTTGTTCAGCAACGCCTTCGCGGCCTCGTCCGCGCACCCGTCGATCGCCGTGGTGAACGCGTCCAGCACCAGCCGGTCGATGTGGGCGCGACCGGCCAGCAGCACGTGGTCCTGCGCGTCGTTGAAGACCTCGAACGGGTCGTTGTCCGAGGACGCCGCCGCCCGCAGGCGCCTCGCGAGGCCGGCGAGGATGTGTTGCTCGCGGTCCTCGAAGAGATCCTTGTGCCAGACGCGGTCGTGCAGCGCCGGGTTCACGATCTTGCGGGCCGGTAGGCGTTCGAGCACCGCGCCCATCAGCTGTTCCGCGACGAGACGCGCGGTGGCCAGCGGGCTGAGGTCGGCGAAGTTGTCCCGGTAGTCGGTCAGCAGCCCCTTGGCGACCAGCTGCAGCAACACCGTGTTGTCGCCCTCGAACGTGGTGAAGACGTCGGTGTCGGCCTTCAGCCCCGGCAACAGGTTCTCCGCGAGGTAACCGGCGCCGCCGCACGCCTCCCGCGCGGCCTGGATCGTCGCGGTGGCGTGCCAGGTCGCGACCGCCTTGATGCCCGCCGCGCGGGACTCCAGCACCCGCTGGGCGCGTTCGTCCGGATCGACCGCGGAGTGCACGTCGTGCAGCATCGCGACCAGTTCCTCCTGCGCGAAGTGCAGTGCGTAGGTCGTGGCGAGGGCGGGCAGCAGCTTGCGCTGGTGGGCGAGGTAGTCGAGCAGCACGATCTCCGCGCCGTCGTCCGGGCGCTGGAACTGGCGCCGGGTCTCCGCGCGCCGGACCGCGATCGCCAGTGCCCGCTGGGTGGCGCTGCCCGCGCCGCCCGCGACGCTGACGCGGCCGCGGACCAGGGCGCCGAGCATGGTGAAGAACCGCCGGCCGTCGCTCTCGATCGGACTCGTGTAGGTGCCGTCCTCGGTCACCTCGGCGTACTGGTTCAGCAGCGCCTCACGCGGAACACGCACGTCGGTGAACCACAGGCGCCCGTTGTCGACGCCGTTCAGCCCGGCCTTCTGGCCGCAGTCCTCGATCCGCACGCCCGGCATCGGCCGGCCGTCGGCGTCGCGGATCGGCACCATGAACGCGTGCACGCCGTACTGCCGCTCGCCGACGACCAGCTGCGCGAACACCACGGCCAGCCGCCCGTCCCGCGCGGCATTGCCGATGTAGTCCTTGCGCGCGTCGTCGTCGGGGGTCCGCAGGACGAACTCCCCGTCGTCGTACGTCGCCGTGGTCCGCAGGTGCTGGACGTCCGAGCCGTGGCCGGACTCCGTCATCGCGAAGCACCCCGGCAGCTCGAGCGACATGATGCCGGGCACGTACTTCTCGTGGTGCCGCTCGGTGCCGAGCATCTGCACGGCGCCGCCGAACAGTCCCCATTGGACACCGGCCTTGACCATCAGTGACAGGTCCCCGTATCCCAACATCTGGAACGACACGACCGACCCGCCGATGTCGCCCGCGCCGCCGTGTGCCCTGGCGAAACCGAGCCTCGGGTGCCCGGTGTCGACCAGCTCGCGCATCTGCTCGGACACCTGGGCGCGGTGCGTCTCGCGGTCCAGGTCGTAGGAGTCCGCGAGCTTCGCGCCGGTCATCCGCTCGCGAAGCCGCCTGCGCAGCTCAGCCCAGCGGCCGTCGAGGACGTTCGTGAGCGCGGCGGGGTCAACCTGTTCGGCCATGCCCCATCAATACCCCACCTCGACGCCGGTCACACGTCGAGAACGGCCGGGACCACCACCGTGCGACACGCCGCCGTGCCGTTCACCTGTCGGGTCCACGCGGCCGGGGCCGCCTCCGGGATCACGGTCTCGTGGGCGACGGTCAGTTCGCCCGCCGCGGCGCGGCCGGCGATCAACACGACAGCCGCCGCGCGCTGGTCCCTGGTCAGCTCGTTGTTCGTGTAGCCCATGAGCCGCAGCGAGTTGCCGCGCAGCAGCGACGACGTGATGGGGGACGTCTCCCCGGCGGAGCCACCAAGGTTCACCAGACGGCCACCCGGCCGCAGCGTCCGGGCCGCCGCGGCCGCCGGAGCGCCGAAGAGCGGGTCCAGCAGCAGGTCGACCGGTCCGTCCACAGCGGACGCGAACCGGGCGGCCAACTCGTCCACATCGGACGTGTCGAGCGCGACGACGGCGTCCGCGCCGACTTCCTTGGCCCTGGCCCGGCCCGCGGTGGACCTGGCGGCGGCCACCACCCGCCGTGCGCCGGCGGCTCGTGCCAGCTGGATCGCGGACTGTCCGACGGCCCCGCCGGCGCCGAGCACGATCACCTGCTCGCCCTCGGTCAGCTCGCCCCGCCACGTCAGCGCCATGTGCGCGGCCACCGCGGACAGGCCGAGCGCGGCGACCAGCGTCGGCGCGACCCCGTCGGGCAGCGGTACCAGCGTGTCCGCCGCGACGGCCGCGACCGCCGCCATGCTGCCGTCGCCTGCACGCATGCCCGCGGCCGTCGGGAACCACACCGCGCGGCCGTCGACGGTGCCGACGCCCTGCACGCCCGGCACGTACGGCGTGGCCGGGACACCGAAGTACGACGTCCCCGACGCGCACAGCAGGTCGAGCGGCGTGATCGGCGCCGCCGCCACCTCGACCAGCACCTCGCCGGCGCCCGGCGCCGGCGGGTCGCGGTGGACCAGCACCGGCGGCTCGCCGGGGGAGTGGACCGTGAGCGCCCAGCCGGTCACGTCGCGATGTCCGGGTAGGACAGCGACAGGTGGGCGAGCCGCCGCGCGTACTCCTTCTGGAAACCGAGCGGCTCGTGGTCGCGTTCGAACATCGCGATGAACAGCGTCAGCGTCAGGAACGGGTGCGCGCCCAGCTCGAACAGCGCCGGGTAGTCGTGCGTGGACAGCGCGGTCCGCTCGGTGTCGTCGAACCGCAGCCACGTCGACGACTCGCCGGTGTGACACGCGAGGATCCGGTTGGCCTCGTTGGCCTCCCACCACGCGACCGTCCCTTGTGGATCCTCGCGGTACCGCTCGACCAGCGCGGGATCGCGGTCCACGGTGAACAGGAACTTGTCGAGGAGGTACCTGCTCATGACGGCACTCCGTTCGGGTACCAGGTGAAGTACGCCTCCATGGTGTGGAACAGGTCGTAGGTGTCGACGTAGTCCGCCTTCTGCCCCTCGCCGGCGACGCCCATCATCAGCATGAAGTCCATGAAGCCGTGGGTGGCGTTGCCCGGCAGGTGCAGGCTGTCGAGCGTCACGTCCGCGCAGCAGCCGTCGAGGTCGCCGGTCGAGATCCACTCGACGGCCTTGCGGTCGAACTCCGGGTCCGGGCCGTGCGGGCCGAACTGCCGGGGCCCGCCCAGCTCCAGCGACAGGTGTCCGGTGCCGATCACCGCGACCCGTTGGTCGGACGGCCACGACTCGACCAGCTGCCGGATCGTCCGTCCCAGTTGGACGAACCGCTTCGGTTGCGGCAGCGGCGGTGCGAAGATGTTGGTGTAGATCGGCACGATCGGCAGGTCGTTCTGCGGGCGCAGCGTGATGATCGGACACGTGATCGAGTGGTCGATGCGCAGCTCGTTGGAGAACGCGAGGTCGAAGCCGGCGTCGAGGCCCTCGCGGAGCACGTACGCCGACAGGTCCTCCTGACCTTTCATGACCATGCGCGGCAGGCCGAACTCGCGTTCCTCGTTGTACCAGTTGGCGTCGTAGAACGGCGCCTTGCCGACGAGGAACTGCGGCATGTTGTCCAGCCACAGCTGGTGGAAGTGGTCCGAGCCGACCATCACCAGCACGTCGGGGCGTGCCTTCGTGAGCGTCTCCCGGAACGCCTCGACCTTGCGTACCCACTCGTCGGCGAACGGCGGCCGGTCCTCGCCGGTCGCCGTGCTCGCGCGGTGGTAGAACGGGTGGTGGGTGGACGCGATCACCGCGACCAGCTCAGCCATGGCCACCTCCTGGCGGTACCGACACGTTGTTGAGGTCGACGGAGAGGAAGATGTCGTTGGCGACGGGTTCGCGCAGCTCCTCGGCGAGCTGACCGATCAGGCCGGCGGTGCGCGCGAGTAACGCGAAGCCCCGCAACAGTTCCATGGGCAGGCCGAGGTCGGCGAGCGCGGCGCCGCAGACGCCGGCGCCGTTGAGTGGCAACGTCTTGCCGAGAACCTGGGGATGGACGCGGCCGATCGCGGCGAAGAGCTTGAGGTGCGGCCCTTCGAGTTCTTCTTCGCGGGCGATCTGGAAGAGCCGTGGTGTGCGGGGGTCGACGTCCTTGTGCACGTGGTGCCCGAGGCCCGGGATGCGGTTCTTTTCTTGCGTGGTCAGGATTTCCAGTGCCAGCGCGTCCCAGCCGGCGTCGTCGAGCGGGAGCTGCGTCTCGGTGAGCTGGTCGTGCAGGAACCGGCCGCAGTCCTCGGTGACGCCGAGGAACCGGGACCCGCCGCCGAGCAGCCCGGCGGCGAGCGCGCCCTGCACGGAGTCCGGCGCGGACAGGTACGTCAGCCGCGTGACGATCGCGGTCGGCGTGAAGCCGTGGTCCGCCAACGCCGCCAGCACGGCCTCGAACACCCGCGTCTCGCCGCGGGTCGGCCGGCGCTGGGTCGCGAGCCAGAACGCCAGCTCGCCGAAGCCGACCTCACCCATCACGTCGGCGGCGAGGTCGTGGCCGAGCAGGGTGATCTTGTCGCGGGTGGAGGCGCCGAGTGCGGTTGGGTACTCAGGCATTCTTGTCTCCCAGCCACTTTCGGAGTTCAGTGCCGTGTTCGTCGAGGTCTGGTGGTGGTAGTACGTAGCTGACGGGTGTTTCGGAGAAGCGGATGGGGTGGCGGGTGGTCGGTACGGCGCGGTCGCCTTCACCGACCTCGACGATCGGCTCCAGTCCGAAGCGCTCCGCCATCGCGAAGCCGCCGTCGATCGTGTTGATCGGGCCGCACGGCACGCCCGCGGCCACGAGCAGGTCGAACCACTCGACGGCGCCTCGGGTTCGCAGCTGCTCGACCAGCACCGGGCGTAGCTCCTCCCGGTGCTCCGTGCGGCCGGCGTTGCGGGTGAACCGCGGGTCGTCGGCGACCTCCGGGATGCCGAGCACCTCGCACAGCTTGCGGAACTGGCCGTCGTTCGCGGCCGAGATGATCAGGTCGTTGTCCTTGGTCGGCAACGGCTCGTACGGGAACACGCTCGGGTGCGCGTTGCCCATCCGGTAGGGCACGACGCCGCCGGCCGCGTACGCCGAGCTGTGGTTGACCAGCCCGGTGAGCGCCGAGGACAGCAGGTTGACCTCCACCTGTTGGCCCTGCCCGGTCGCGTCGCGGTGGCGCAGCGCGGCGAGGATGCCGATGACCGCGTGGTTGCCGGCCATCACGTCGAACACCGAGATGCCCGCGCGGTAGGGCGGCCCGTCGGGATCGCCGGTGAGGCTCATGAGCCCCGAGATGGCCTGCACCATGAGGTCGTAGCCCGGCACGTGCCGGCCGTCACCCGAGCCGAAGCCGGTGATCGACGCGTACACGATGCCGGGGTTGGCCTTCCGGACGTCGTCGTAGCCGAGGCCGAACCGCTCCATGCCGCCCGGCTTGAGGTTCTCGATCAAGACGTCCGCGCGCCGGGCCAGCTCGCGCGCGGCCTCGGCGTCGGCCTCCTCGCGCAGGTCCAGCACGATCGACCGCTTACCCCGGTTGATGCCCAGGTAGTAGGTGGACACGCCCTCGCGCACCGGCGGCATCCAGGTGCGCGTGTCGTCCCCCGTCGGCCCTTCGACCTTGATCACCTCGGCGCCCATGTCCGCCATCAGCATCGTGGCGTACGGGCCGGCGAGGATCCGGGAGAAGTCGGCAACCAGTACCCCGTCGAGCGGGCCGTCCATGTGTCTCCGTCCGTTTGGCGGACACTTGTCCGCGATCCTGGGCGCGTTGCCGGCCCAAGTCAAGAGGCGGCGGTCCTGCTCACGTGCGGGACCGCCGCGAGGCGCGCGAAGTCGGCGCTGATGTCGCCCGCGGTCTTCAGCAGCAGCGGCAGGTGGTGGCCGACGAGGTGCTCGACGCTCGTCTCCGCGGCGTGGGTGTTGACGTTGAGCGCGCCGACGACCCGGCCCGCGCCGTCGCGCAGCGGCGCGGCGACCGAGCGGATGCCGAGCGCGAGCTGCTCGTCGGTGAGTGCCCAGCCCCTGGCCCGGACCTCGCGCAGCTCCGCGTCGCGCTCTGCGCGGTCCGGCTGCCAGCGTGCCACCAGCCCGGAGCGGGTCGGCTCGGCCAGCACGGCGTCGACCGCGCCGGGGTCGAGCGCGGCGAGCAGGACCTTGCCGAGCGAGGTCTGCAGCGCCGGGAAGCGGGTGCCGATCTGCACGGCGAGCGCGACGATCTTGGGCACCGCGACCCGGGCGACGTAGACGATGTCGGAGCCGTCGAGCTGGGCCACCGAGCACGACTCGTCGGTGCGCGCGGACAGCTCCGCCATGTGCGGGCGGGCGATCTCCCACAGGCCCTGCGAGCTGACGTACGCGACCCCGAGGTCGAGCACGCGCGGGGTGAGCGAGAAGCCGGCGCCCGCCGCGCGGACGTAGCCGAGCTCGGTGAGCGTGAGCAGGATCCGGCGCGCGGTCGGCCGCGCGAGGCCCGTCGCCGCGGCGACCTCGGTGAGTGACATCGCCGGCCGGTTGGGCTCGAACGCCGCGATCACGTCCAGCCCGCGTGCCAGCGACTCGATGAAGTCCGGTCCGGTGCCCTCTCGCGGCATGGCGGCTCCTCAGTGTCACGGGCATTGACTTCACGTGCGGTGCGGGATCAGAGTATCCCTCACCATCAGCCGCCATGCGGACAGTAGTCCGATTCTTGGTCGAGGAGCTCTCCGATGAACGACTACAGCGCCGTGCTCCTGCGCGGCGGCACCGTGCTGCCCATGGACGACGCACGCACGGTGCTCCCCCGCGCGGACGTCGTCGTCGTCGGCGACCGGATCGCGGCGGTCGGCACGAACCTGTCGGTGCCCGACGGCGCGCTGGTCGTCGACGCGACCGACGGCATCGTCATGCCGGGCATGATCGACACCCACCGGCACATGTGGCAGACGGTCATGCGCGGCTACGGCGCCGACTGGACGCTGACGCAGTACTTCGTCTGGTACTACCTCGACCACGGCAAGCTGTTCCGCCCGGAGGACGTGCACGCTGGGAACGTGCTCGCGGCGATCGAGGCCCTCGACGCCGGCGTGACGACGGTGGTCGACTGGTCGCACGGCCTGCAGACGGTCGACCACGCCGACGCGGCGGTCGACGCGCTCGAGTCGGTGCCCGGCCGGTTCGTGCTGGCGTACGGCAACATCCAGCAGCCGCCCGCCGAGTGGTCGGCCGCGCCGGAGTTCCGCGACTTCGTCTCCCGCCGCATGACCGGCGGCGACCTGCTCGGCTTCCAGCTGGCGTTCGACGTGACGGGCGACCCGGCGTTCCCGGAGCGACCGGCGTTCGAGGTCGCGCGCGAGCTCGGCGTCCCGGTCACCACGCACGCCGGCGTGTGGGGCGCGACGAGCGACGACGGCATCCGGCTGATGCACGACAACGGTTTCATGACCGACCGGACCGTGTACGTGCACGCGGCGTCCCTGTCCGCGGACTCCTACCACCGGATCGCGGCGACCGGCGGCTCGATCTCGGTGTCGACGGAGAGCGAGCAGAGTGCCGGCCAGGGTTACCCGCCAACGTGGGCGATCCGCGCGCACGGCATCCCGGTCTCGCTGTCGATGGACACGAGCGTGTGGTGGAGCGGCGACCTGTTCTCGGCCATGCGGTCCACGCTCGGCGCCGACCGCTCGCGGGAGCACCTGGCGGCCCACGCGAAGAACGAGACGGTCACGCACTGCGCGCTGCGTGCCGAGCACGTGGTCGAGTGGGCGACCAGGGGCGGGGCCGCCGCGCTGGGCAGGCCCGACCTCGGCACGCTCCGGGTGGGCGGCAAGGCGGACGTGGTCCTGATCAAGAACGACCACTCGCCGGTGTCGTTCCCGGTGCTCAACCCGTACGGCCACGTGGCGTTCCAGGCGCAGCGCGGCGACGTGCACACCGTGCTCGTGAACGGCCGCGTCGTGAAGCGCGACCACCGGCTCGTGGACATCGACCTCGCGGCGGCCCGCCGCGCCGTCGAGTCCACAGTGGAGCACCTCAGGTCGTCGATGGGCGAAGAGGCGTGGCGGCAGGGCATGAACCCGGACGTCCCGGAGACCAAGGTGCTCGACAACCCGTACACGTACACGGACTACCGCAGCGCCGCGACGCACAGCGTGACCGGGTCGGCTTGACAACGTGAAGTGATCCTCGTTAACTCTGGAAGCACGCCGTGGTTGAGCACCCGGCGGCAGAGGTACGCCCAGCCGGTATGCGACCCGCGGTCGTGAGCCCGGACTGAGTCGCCAGGATCCGCAGCAGCACGGGCATCCGAGGCGGGGACGTATCCCGCGATCATCTGGAGCTCCCACGATGACGTTGACCCGCGCACAGGCTCTCCCCGTGGTCGTCGGCGCCGTGCTGCGCGACGTCGACGTGTCCACTCCGGACAGTGCCGACCACGTCCACGGAACCTGCTGAGCCCGCGATGGCGGGCGACACACCGCTGTCCCGGCGTGCCGTGCTGCTCGGCGCGGCCGGCGCCGCACTGACCGGGTGCGCGGCGGGCACGGGTGACGGCGTCGACCAGGACGGCCGCGTCACCATCGAGCTGTGGCACGGCCAGACCGACGAGGGCCGCGAGACGATCGAGCAGCTGGTGGCCGACTTCCACCGCACGCACCCGAAGATCCGGGTCGACATGGGCGGTGGCGTGCTGGCCGACGCGATGCTGCAGAAGGTGTTGGCCGCACTGGCTTCCGGCTCGTACCCGGACGTCGCCTACATCTTCGGGTCGGACCTGGCGAACGTGGCCAGGAGCCCGCAGGTCGTGGACCTGACCGACACCGTGGCCGAGGGTTGGTCGGACTACTGGGCGGCCGTGCGCGCGGCGGTCACGGTCAACGGCCAGGTCCGGGCTGCGCCCGCGCTGCTGGACTCGCTCGCGGTGGTGTGCAACAAGTCCCTGTTCGCCGCGGCCGGGCTGCCGCTCCCGGCGGACGGCTGGCGGTGGCGTGACTTCGTGGCGACCGCGAAGGCGCTGACCGACTCCGACGCGGGCACCTTCGGCACCGGCTGGCCCGGCGCGGGCGACGAGGACACGGTGTGGCGGCTGTGGCCGCTCATCTGGGACGCGGGCGGCGAGGTCGTCGCGGCGGACGGCCGGGGGATCGGGTTCGCCGACGCGGGCGTGCGGGCGCTGCGGGTCGTCGAGGACCTCGCTCGGGACCGGAGTGTCTACATCGACCCGAAGACCGGCAGCGAGCAGATGTACCAGGTGTTCGTGTCCGGCCGGATGGGCATGGTCGTCACCGGTCCGTGGCAGCTGCCCGACATCGTCGACGCCGGCATCGACTACCACGTCGTCCCGCTGCCCAGCTTCGGCGGACGCTCGGTGACGATCTCGGGCCCGGACACGTGGACGCTGTTCGACAACGGCGCGGCACGCGTCGAGGCCGCCCGCACGTTCGTGCGCTGGCTGATGCGCCCGGAGCAGGACGTGCGCTGGGACGTCGGCGCGGGCAGTCTGCCGTTGAGCCGGGCGAGCAACGCGTTGCCGGCGTGGACGACACACGCGCGCGAGACGGTGGGGTTGCCGGTGTTCGTCGAGGCACTCGAGTCCGCGCGGGTGCGGCCGATGCATCCGGCCTACCCACAGATCTCGCAGGCCCTCGCGCAGGCCATCACCGCGGTGCTGCTCGG
The DNA here is from genome assembly GCA_963840275.1 of uncultured Actinomycetota bacterium. Classification (GTDB taxonomy): domain Bacteria; phylum Actinomycetota; class Actinomycetes; order Mycobacteriales; family Pseudonocardiaceae; genus Actinophytocola. The sequence goes on along the minus strand of CAWIYK010000005.1, from coordinate 1,946,868 downwards.
CAGGAGCACCCCCGACGACTCGATGCGCGACTGTGCCGGCGAAGCCGACGCCGCGTTGCGCATCCCCCGCTGAGGAGTCGCCATGTCGCGGAGGCCGACACCGATCACGATCTCCCGGGCGCGCCGCGTCCGCCCGAGGCGCGAGGCCGCGACCGCGTGGGCGTTCATCTCGCCGGCCGTGCTGGTCGTCCTCGGGCTCGCCGTCGTCCCGGTCGTCTGGTCGCTGCTGTTGTCCTTCCAGGTCAACGATCTGGTGACGGCGAGCCGATGGACGGGGCTGGACAACTACGACGCGCTGGTGCGAGATCCGGAGTTCGGGCAGGCGGTGCGGAACACCGTGTTGTACACGGCGTTGTACGTGCCGCTCAGCATCGGCTGCGGGCTCGCGCTCGCGTTGGTCCTGAACCGGCGCATCCGGTTCGTCGGCCTGTACCGCACGCTGATGTTCGTGCCGTTCGTGATCTCCGCGACCGCGCAGGGCGTGCTGTTCTCGTTCATCCTCGACCCCGAGTTCGGCGCCGCGAACTCCTTGCTGCACCGGCTCGGCATCTCCGCGCAGGGCTTTCTCACCGATCCGGCGCAGGCGTTGTTCGTGCTCGTCGGGATCACCCTGTGGAGCGGCACCGGGTTCTGTGTCGTCGTCTACCTCGCGGCACTGCAGGACGTGCCACCGTCCCTTGTGGAGGCTGCCCGGCTCGACGGCGCGGGACGTTGGCAGGTGCTGCGGCACGTGGTGCTGCCGACCCTGCGCCCGATCACCGTGTTCCTGTTGCTGTGGCAGGCGATCAACGCGCTGCAGGTGTTCGACCTCGTGTACGTGACGACCAAGGGCGGACCGCTCGGCTCCACCACGGTGATCGTCTACTTCGTCTGGGAGCAGGCGTTCCGGAACTTCACCGCCGGCTACGGCGCGGCCGCCGCGTACGTGCTCGCGGTGGCGCTGTTCGTGATCGCCGCCGCCCTCCGGATCGTCCGGCGCCGCCGTCCGGAAGGAGCGGTGCGATGACGGTGCGGCGCACGCGGCTGCCGTTCAGCGCGTGGCATCTCCTGCTCGCTCCGCTCGCGCTGCTCTTCGCGGCGCCGCTGGTGTGGCTGCTGCTCAGCTCGGTGATGAACGACGCCGAGATCAACCGGTTCCCGCCCGCGCTGTGGCCCAGCGGGATCGACCTCGGCGGGTACGGCTACGTCCTCGGCGACGCCATGTTCCCGCGTTGGTTCGCGAACTCGCTGATCGTCTCGGCCACCGCGGTCGCGTCGAACCTCGTGTTCGGTGCGCTCGGCGGGTACGCGTTCGCGCGGCTGCGGTTCGCCGGCTCGCGGACCCTGCTGGTGCTTATGCTCGCCACGATGGCGATCCCGTTCCAGCTCACCATGATCCCGACGTTCATCGTCATGCGGGAGCTCGGGCTCATCGACACGCTCGGGGCGCTGATCGTGCCGTCGCTGGTCACCCCGTTCGCGGTGTTCCTGATGCGGCAGTTCTTCCTGTCCCTGCCGAGGGAGCTGGAGGAGGCCGCCTGGATCGACGGCTGCTCGACGCTCGGGGTGCTGGTCCGCATCGTGCTGCCGCTGTCGCGCCCCGCGCTGTCCACGGTCGCGGTCCTCACGTTCCTGACGACGTGGAACGACCTGACGTGGCCGCTGATCGCGATCAACCACGACACCCAGTACACGCTGCAGCTCGGGCTGACCACGTTCCAGGGACTGCACCACACGCAGTGGTCGGCGGTCATGGCCGGCAACGTGATCACCGTCGTGCCGGTGCTGCTCGCGTTCCTCGGCGCGCAGAAGGCGTTCGTCCAGTCCGTCACGGCCACCGGACTCAAGGGCTGATGCCGGTGTTCGACCTGGTCGTCGTCGGCGACGCGAACCCGGACGTCATCGTCGGCCCGCTCACCGAGCCGCTCGCGTTCGGGCAGCGGGAGCAGTTGGTCGGCACGGGTGTGCTCACGCCAGGCGGGTCCGCGGCGATCATGGCGTGCGGGGCGGCTCGGCTCGGGCTCTCGGTCGCGTTCGCCGGCCGGGTCGGCGCGGACGACGCGGGTGCGTTCATGCGCGACGCGTTGGCACGGCGTGGGATCGACACGAGCGCGTTGGTCACCGACCCGACCCTGCCGACGCCGCTCACGGCGATCGTCACGCGGGGGAGCGACCGCGCGATGCTGACCGCGCCGGGCACGCTGGCCGCGACCACCGCCGAGGACGTGCCGGCCGAGCTGTTGGCCGGGTGCCGGCACGTGCACGTGGCGTCGTACTTCCTGATGCCGGCGCTCGCGGACGCGCTGCCCGACCTGTTCCGCACGGCACACCGGCACGGCGCGACGACCTCGCTCGACACCAACGACGACCCGTCGGGGGAGTGGTCCGGTGTGGACGACGTGCTCGCCGAGACGGACTTCCTGCTGCCCAACGCCTTTGAGGCCGTGCGGTTGACCGGCGCCGCGTCGCCGGTCGCGGCGGCCGAGGTGCTCGCCGCGCGCGGACCGGTCGTGGCCGTCAAGGACGGCGCGGCGGGCGCGTTCTGCCACACCGGGCGAGCCTTGTTGCGTACCAACGGGCTTGCGGTGCGGGCGGTGGACTCGGTCGGGGCGGGCGACAGCTTCGACGCGGGTTTCGTCGCCGCGACACTTCGCGGCGAGTCCATCCAGCGGGCGCTGGACCTCGCGGTCGTGTGCGGCGCACTGTCCACTATGGCCCATGGCGGCACGACAGCACAGCCGACGTGGAAGGAAGCCATGAGTCACCTAGGAGCGACATGACCACCCCCAAGATCACGTTCGTCGGCGCGGGCAGTGTCGTGTTCACACAGGGACTGCTCGCGGACCTCTTCGCGTTCCCCGAGCTGAGGAACGCGCACATCGCACTGCACGACATCGACCCGGAGCGGCTCGCCACCGCGGCGGCCGCCGCCCACCACATCGCCGGCGACCGCGGCGCGTCGCCCCGGATCACCGCGCACGCCGACCGACGCGAGTCCCTTGTGGGTGCCGACTTCGTCATCAACATCGTGCAGGTCGGCATGGGCGAGGCGACCAGGACCGACTTCGACGTGCCGGCGCGGCACGGGGTCCGGCAGACGATCGGCGACACGCTCGGGATCGGCGGGATCTTCCGCGCGCTGCGCACGTTCCCGCTGCTGCACGCGCTGGGGACCGACATCGCCGCGGTCTGTCCGGACGCGTGGCTCCTCAACTACACGAACCCGATGGCGATGAACGTCCAGTATCTCGTGGCGGCCACCGGGTTGAGCCGCGTCGTCGGGCTGTGCCATTCCGTGTACTGGACCGTGCGTGGCCTGGCGGAGCTGGTCGACGTGCCGTTCGAGGAGGTCACGTATCGGGCCGCCGGAGTCAACCACCAGGCGTGGCTGCTGGAGTTCGGGCACCACGGCGCCGATCTGTACCCGCGGCTGGACGCCATGATCGAGTCCGACGCGCAGCTCAGACGCCGGGTGCGCGTGGACATGTACCGCAGGCTGGGTTTCTACCCGACCGAGACGAGCGAGCACTCGTGCGAGTACGTGCCGTGGTACCTGCATCACGACAGCGAGATCGAGCGGCTGCGGATCCCGGTCGGCGCCTACCTCGACATCGTCGAGGAGAACGTCGCGGCCTACGAGCAGACGCGCGCCGCACTGGCCGCCGGCGAGCGGCTGACGGTCGAGGGCACGACGGAGTACGCGCCGCAGATCATCCACAGCATGGTCACGGGCACGCCCAGCACCGTGTACGGGAACGTGCCCAACCGCGGGTTGATCGACAACCTGCCCGCGCACGGGGTCGTGGAGGTGCCGTGTCTCGTCGACGAGGCCGGCGTCGCCCCGACGCGGGCCGGCGCGCTGCCGCCGCAGCTGGCCGCGCTCAACCGTCAGTACCTGAGCATGAACGACCTCGTGGTGCGCGCGGCGATCGAGGAGGAGCCGAAACACATCCGGCACGCGGCCATGACGGACCCGGCGACCGGCGCCGCCCTGTCGGTCGACGGGATCTGGGCGCTGTGCGACGACATGGTGCGCGCCCACGCGGACCGGCTCCCGTCGGCACTGCGGGTCACGTTCGACTGAGCTTGTGTTTCCGGATTGGAAACTCTAGAGTTGCCGACATGGAAACAAGCGGACCGATCAGTGCGGCAGAGGCGTCGGCGGCACTGGCGGAAGTGGAGCGGAGTCGGACTCGCGTGGCGTGGACGGGATACCCGACGTGGTACTGGCTCGCCACCGGAGCCGGACTCGGCGCGCTGCCGTTCGCGACGCTCCTGCCGGACTGGTTGGGTCTACTGGCCACCGCCACGGCGGCCGGTGTGCTGCTGTCGCTGGCGTTCACGGCGGGCCGGGTCCGCGGCGTGTGCGAAGGCGCGACCCGCAGCGCGATGCGATGGCGGGAAGGGCTGCTGCTGTACGGACCCGCCCTCGTCATGCTGCTGGCGGGCGCCGTCGTGTCGCGCTACGTGTGGTGGTCGCCGATGGCGGCGGGAACGTTGGTGTTCGTCCTGTTCGCCGGCACCGGACTCGCGTTGAGCGCCAGGGCCGCCCGCCGATGAGTCAGTTGCCCGACACCGCCGACACCGCGATCGAGGGCTTCGACCAGGTGATCCACGCCCCGGTGCGGCTGCGGATCTGCGCGGCGCTCGACCCGGTGCGGGAGATCGAGTTCGGCGCGCTGCTGACCGTGCTCGGCATCAGCAAGTCCGCGCTGAGCAAGCACATCACGGTACTGGCGGACGCCGGGTACGTCGACCAGCGCCGCGCGGTGCGCGACACCCGGCAGCGGTTGTGGTTGACGTTGACCGAGTCCGGTCGAGCCGCGTACCGAGGTCACGTGGCCGCGCTGCGCCGCATCGTGGGCGGCGGCCAGGTCTGAGACTCTGGTAGCTTGACGGCACTCGTGAAAGGCCTGAGGAGGTGAGACCCATCAACGCAGTATCCGGTTGGGTGCTCACCGTCGGTCTGAGGTAAGGCAGCGGGAGCGCCGACAAGGCATCCCGAAAGGCAACACCTCCATGCGCTTCACCACGGAGACAGCCGTCGACGGCGTCTCGACACCTCTGTTCACCAACGCGATCAGCGTGCCGACATCCACTTCGCGTGGCGTCGTAGGGTACGGGTACGGCAGAACCGGCGCCTGTCGTGCCGGGCCGCACGTGGTGGCGTCGCGTGGTGTCCAGCCTGCACGTGCTGAGCACGATCGTGCACGAAGCCGGACACGCGGCGATGAGCGTCGTGACCGGTGGCGGCGTACACATCATCGAGATCCACAGTCCGCATTCCGGAGTCACGATCTCGTGGGTGCCGTCGTGGTTGCCCTCGGTGATCCGGATCGCGGCGGGATATGCCGCGCCACCGCTGGCCGGACTTGGCATCGCGGCGTTGCTCGCCGACGGCAAGGTGCAGAGCGCGCTCATCCTCACCGTCGGCTGTGTCGTGGCCGTCGGGCTGGTGGCATTCGCGACGCAGCAGTGGGGTTCCACGGGATTGCAGCAGTGGATTGCCTACCTGGAGCCTGGGGAGCTGGCCAGGATGACTCATCTCCCGGGGCGGCCGTGACCGTGCCCGGCCAGGGGGAGCACTGATGCCGACACTCGTCCCCGAGTGGGCGCGGGAGGTCCGCCGCGTTGTGGTGCTCAGTGGCGCCGGCGTGTCGACCGACTCCGGCATTCAGGACTTCCGCGGTCCATCCGGGGTCTGGACCCTGAGTCCCGGGACGCAGGCGAAGTACACCTACCAGGCGTTCCTCGCCGATCCCGCGCTTCGGGGCCGCTACTGGCAGTCCCGGCACGAGCACCCGGTCTGGCGGGCCGAGCCCAACGCCGCGCATCTGGCGGTGGCGCGACTGTCTAGTTCGGACATCGACACCACCGTCGTCACGCAGAACACCGATGGGTTGCACCAGCGCGCGGGCACGCCCGCGGTGATCGAGCTGCACGGAACCATGCACGAGGTCCTGTGTGTCGAGTGTGGACACCGGGGCCCGACGACGGAAGTGTTGGCACGCATGGACGCCGGCGAGGCGACGCCGCCGTGTCGGGAGTGCGGCGGGATCTTGAAGACCGCGAGCACCATGTTCGGGCAGACGATGTCCCCCGCGGTGTTCGCACGCGCCGAACGGGCCGTCACGACCTGCGACCTCGTGCTCGCCGTGGGCACGACGCTCCTGGTCGAACCGGCCGGGTCCCTGTGCGCGAGCGCGGTCCGTGGCGGCGCGCGACTGGTGATCGTCAACTGGGACCCGACGCCCTACGACGGCATCGCCACCGAGATCATCCGTGACCCGCTCGGCGAGGCGCTGCCAAGGATCGTCGAGCAGTTGCTGACACCGGTGACCGCGCGGGTCACTCCTGAGCCCGACACGATGACCGACGCCCTGGTGACCGCCATCCTGTGCGGTGCCGCCGATGAGGAGTCGGCCGTCGCCGTGCTCGGGCACCTTCCCGCCCTGCGGGAGCCGGACGTCCGGCTCCGGACCGCCCGGCGGTTGCGCGACCGCAACCCGTCCGGCGCGCGGTACTGGGACGATGCGCTTCCCGGTCCGCAGGAAGAAGACCTGATCGCCGCGGTCGTCGACCCGAGGTTCCTGATGGGCATGCTGATGGAGACGACCGAGGAGCAGGACCGGCGGGCGCTGACCGTGCTGGCACGTGCCGCGGCCACCCGCCCGGCGCTGCGGGTGTGCTTGACCCAACTGCTGTCCGTGCTGCCCGGCGCGTCACCGGCCGCGGTCGACGCGGCACTGCACGGCGGCCATCCAGGCCCGCTCGCCGACGCGCTGACCGCACTGGCCGCGCACGCCGCGCTGCCCGCGGAGCTGCTGGAGTCCATCCCGCCGGGCACCACCGTACTCGGCGAGTTCCCGGTGCTGCTGGCGGAAAGCCTGGTGGCCGCGTACGGACGCCGCGTCGAGGCGTATCCGGAGTCCGCACTCCGCGGCCTGACGACCATGCTCATCGAACTGTCCGAACGGCTCTCTGATCTTGGGAGGACCGAGCCGGCGCTCGCGGCCGCGCGTCGGGCCGTCGAGACCGTCGATCGGTTGGAGGATCAGCGTGAACTCCGGGCCCGGGCGGTGGAGTCGTTGCGTAGAGCGGAAAGTGGTGGGTCGTGACTGACCTGCCTATCTGACAGTGCTCAGTTGAACAGGCCGAACAGGTTCAGTGCCGCGTCTTCCCTTTCGCGGTAGGTCTTCGCGCTGTCGACGAGCCCGTCGGCCATGTCGCGTACCGACTGCGTGCCGGTGGTCAGCGTGTTGCCGACCGCCGCGACGCAGCCGGTCACGACCGAGCCGAACACCTTGGCCGTCGGGACCTGGCCGAGCACCGCGGGAAGGAGCTGGGTGCGGGACATCGTCTCCGCGCTCGTGGTGATCGCGTCGGTCGCGGTGTCGAACTCGCCGGCGGCGTCGGTCAGTGCGGTGTGCTCGACGTGGAAGCCCTCGCCGGTCAGCTCCTCGATCGGGGTCCTGGTCATCCGGTCGCGCGGCCAGTTGCCGTCGGCGTACTTCGCGGCGCCGGACTCGTACAGGGTCACGATGTCGCCGTCGACCTCGGCGATGCCCTCGGACATGTTCGGCATGTCGCGGTTCTTGGCGTACAGGTACCCGAGCGGGTCGTCCCGCCGTTGGGTCAACAGGTGGCCCGGGTTGTTCCGCCCCTCGGACTGGCTGAACACCAGCTCGTCGTCGCGCACGACGACGCCCTGGACCTCCTTCGGCGTCAGCTGGGCGCTGCTGGGATCGTCGGAGACGCCGCCGTCGGAGTCGACGTCGTAGCTGTAGAGCGTGCCCGCCGACTCCGGCTCGAACGAGCCGACCCACAGCTTGCCGTCGGCGAAGGTGGCGTAGCTGGACGCGGCGACCGGGAACTTGCCGGTGGCCGGCACGGTCTCGCCCTCGCCGGCCGCCTCGATGTCGGCCAGCGAGTACCGGTACACGTAGCTGTCCTCGCCGTCGTTCTCGGTCGAGGTCACCCAGACGTTGTCGCCGTCGACCGCGACACCGCCGCTGTGGTTCGGTGGTGCGGTCAGGTCGATGCCCCGCAGCGGTGACGGCAGGCCACCGAGCCGGGTGCTGGAGACCTCCTCGCCGGAGTTCTCGTCGATCACCGACAACAGCGAGTCGGTGACGTCGTCCTCGTTGTAGTACGACACGAGGAGGCGGTCGTTGTCCGGGTGGTACGCGAGGCCCTGCGGCACCCAGCCCTCGTCGTCGCCGGTCGCCTGCGTGTGCGGGATGACCGGGCCGTCCGCGTTCGGGTCGACCAACTCCTTGAGGAGCACGAACAACCCGAACCGGCCGGGGTCGGACTCCGTGCCGGCCAACGTGTCCAGCGACGCGGTGAGGGCGCGTTCGTAGCCCTCGCCCGCGGCGTGCAGGGCGAGGTTGACCTGACGGGCGAGCTTCGCCTCGTCCGCGGTGGCGGACCGGTCGCGCCACACCTGGATGATCCGGCCGGCCGTGGTCGTGAGGCCGCCGTAGGCGACGGCGGCGCCGCGCACGGCGGTGGTGATCCTGGCCATGAGCCTGAGCGCCTCGCCCATGGCGTCGGTGGTCTGGCGGCCCCGGTCGAGGAACGCCGACGCGGCGACGCCGTCCCATCCGGCCGATGCCGTGGACATGCCGCGGTCGACCCCGGAGGCGGCGCGGTCCAGCGCCTGCGCGGCGCTCGTGACGGACTCGTCGACGTCGGTGATCCGGCCGACATCCCCGGACGTGAGCCGTTCGAACAGCACCTCGGGGTCGGGGTATCCCACACTCGCTCCGATCGTCTCGTAGACACGGCTTCGCCTGCTACGACCCCCGAGGGCCGCGATCGGTTCCCGGGAGGTGTGGACCAATCGCGAGACATGACCTGGCCGGTGTCTTGACATCCCCGCACGCCGACACTTCTCTGAGATTGGCTCGTCCCGACAGCTCGACGCGAGGGGATCAGGTATGCGAGGGAACTTCCGGCGGTTCGGCGCCGCCGTGCTCGGGCTCGTGGTGGCGGCCGGGCTGGTCACGACGGCCGCGCCGGTGCCCGCGCACGCCGAGTCGAACGGCGGCGTGCGGGTGATGCCGCTCGGCGACTCGATCACCGACGGGTACAACGTCCCCGGCGGCTACCGGATCAACCTGTGGCAGCGGATGGCCCAGGGCGGGTACACGGTGGACTTCGTCGGGTCCGGGTTCAACGGGCCGTCCCAGCTCGGCGACCACGACCACGAGGGCCACTCCGGGTGGCGGATCGACCAGCTCGACGCGAACATCGTGGGCTGGCTGCAGAGCTACACGCCGCGCAGCGTCCTGCTGCACATCGGCACCAACGACATGAACCAGAACCACGACATCGCGAACGCCCCGGCCCGCCTGTCCGCGCTCATCGACAAGATCCGGGCGAACGCGCCGACCGTGGAGCTGTTCGTCGCGCAGATCACGCCGGAGAGCGACCCGACGCTGGCGGCGCGGGTCAACGCCTACAACGCCACGATCCCCGGCATCGTCACGCAGAAGGGTCCGCTGACCCACCTGGTCGACATGCACTCGGCGATCACCACGGCCGACCTCGCCGACGGCGTCCACCCCAACAGCGTCGGCTACGACAAGATGGGCGCGCGCTGGTTCTCCGCCCTGCAGTCGGTGCCCGGCAGCATGACCCCGGCAGTGCCGCCGGTCGGGGTGACGGTCGCCGTGGCGAACCCGCAGTCCAACCGGTGCATGGACGTGTCCGGCGCGAGCACCGCCGCCGGCGCGCAGGTGCACCTCTGGGACTGCCACGGTGGCGCGAACCAGCGCTGGACCCGTACCGCGGCAGGCGAGCTGCGTGTCTACGGCGACCGCTGCCTCGACGTGAACGGCAACGGCACCGCCAACGGCACGAAGATCCAGATCTGGACGTGCAACGGCTCCGCCGCGCAGCGGTTCACGTTCAACGGCAACGGTTCCGTGGTCGGCGCGGGCTCCGGCAAGTGCGTCGACGTGGCGTCGAGCGGCACCGCCAACGGGACACCGGTCCAGCTCTACGACTGCAACGGAACGGGCGCGCAGCGCTGGGCGGTGCGGTAGCCGCTCACCGGCGACGGTCGTCTGGCGCGCCGAACACCTCGGCGTTGCGGCCCTTGCGTTCCATGTAGGTGCCGTCCGGCTCGGCGAACCCGAACGGGCGGTACAGCTCGTGCGCGTCGAGGGTGTGCAGCATCCACCGGAAGTACGGGCCGGGCCCCTCTTCGATCATGGCGTGCACGAGCGCCTTGCCGACGCCCGTCCCGCGTGCCTCCTCGACCACGAACACGTCGGCGAGGTAGGCCTGCGTCTCCCCGTCGGAGACGGCCCGCGCGTAACCGATCATGGCGCCGTCGGACGTGCGGTAGGCCGCGACCACGCGCCAGGCGCCGGCGAGCTGCCGCTCCACCTTGGCCCGGTCGCGGAACCGGCCCCAGTACGCCTTGGTGGACATGAACTCCCACACGACGTCCCGGTCGACCCGAGCCCGGTCGTCGTCGATCTCGAACTCCGTCACGCCAGGGAATCTAGGTGCTCCGCGGCGGTGCGCCACACGCAGCCCACGACCGCTAGGCGGCGTTGGTCTCGGTGGTGCGGCGGCGCGGCCAGCGGTTCTGGTGGTGGCAGGTGTACTCGTCGCGGCGGCGCAGCATCGCGAGCAACATCGTGCCCAGCATCGCGATGTGGCCGATGGTCATCAGCGCGGCGACGGACAGCACGCCGAGCCACAGGGGGACCAGCAGGACCACGAACGGCAGGTACATCGCGAGGCCCATCTCGGCGATCGGGGCCGCGGTGTGCCCGCGGAACCACATCCACGCCGACATCGCGACGACCATGTTCGTGGCCATCGACATGGCCATCACGTCGGGGCGGTCGAGTGTGGCCGCGGCGTCGAACGCGTCGAAGGCGAGCGTCCAGACCGGGGCGAGGACGGCCATGCCGACCAGCATCGCCACGACCATCTCGAGGTAGTGGAAGAAGAACCGACGGTTTGGGGATGATGTGGTCATGGTCACTATTCATACCCCATGCCGGTATGCCGTGTCTACCCCGGAGGGGTATCTCAGCCCAGTGCGCCGAGGAACGCCCCGGTGACGGCGACCGCCGACGTCGAGGACTCGCCGTCCAGCACGAGCGTCGCGAACGCCACGTCGTCGCGGTAGCCGGCGAACCAACCGTGCGCGTTCGAGCCGTCGTCGACCTGCGCGGTGCCGGTCTTGCCGAACACGTTGCCGTACCGGGAAAGCGCGGAGCCGCGGCCGGACGTGACGACGTCGCGCATCATGGTCCGCAGCGAGCCGACCACGTCGGCGGGCGGCGCCTCGTAGCCGGTGCCGACCGTAGTTTCGAGGTCTCGCCACAGCTTCGGCGTGACCGCGCGCCCGGCGGCGACGGTCGCGGCCATCACCGCGAGGCCGAAACAGCTGACCTGCACGGTGCCCTGCCCGATGCTGTTCTCGACCTGCTCCGCCGCGTTCGCCGCGGCCCGCACGCTGCCGGCCTCGGTGGTGATGCCGGGGATGTCGAAGTCGGCGCCGAGACCGAGCTGGTTCGCCGCGCCGACGAGCGCGTCCGGCGCCAGGTTCGCGGCCTGCATGGCGAAGGTCGTGTTGCAGGACTGCGCGAACGCCGTCCGCAGCGGCACGTCGCCGAGCTCGAAGTCCGCGTTCCGGACGGTCCGCTGCCCGACGGTCACCGAGCCGGGGCACGGCACCACGGTGCCGACGTCGGCGACGCCCGCCTCGACGAGCGCCGTCGCCGTGGCGACCTTGAACGTCGAGCCGGGCGGGTAGAGACCGTTGAGGGCAAGGGGTTCGTTGCCGGCGGCGGCGTTCTGCGCGACGGCGAGCAGGTCGCCGGTCGACGGCTGGACGGCCACGAGCATCGTGGGGAGCTGCTGTGCGTCCACCGCCGCCTGCGCCGCCTGCTGGACCGGGCGGCTGACGGTCGCGGTGAGCGCGGCCGGCCGGCTGCCGTGGAGGACGTCGACGTCGGCGCCCACCGCGTCGACGAGCGCGATGTGCCACCCGTTCGCGGCGTCCTGCCCGCCGCCTGCGATCCGGCCCATGGCCGGGAGCAGCCTCGGCGCCACCGGGGGATCGGCGGCCACCGGCCCGTCCTCGGTCCAGGTGAGCAGCGGCGCGCCGTCGCGGTCGAGCACCGCCGGCTGCCCGGTGCGGTCCCGCAGCGCCAGGCTCTGCCCTGCGGCGAGGCGGGGATGCACGATGGCGGGCGTCCACCGGACCTGCCAGTCGGCGTCCTTCCGCACGAGCCGCAGCGTGCTCTCGTAGGTCCAGGTGCGTTCCGGGCCGAGCTCCCAGGTGAGCGTGAACGGCTCGTCGACCTCGGTCGCGTCGCTCGCCGGCGTCACGAGCGCGGTGCGTCCCGCCACGACGGCGGTCGGCGCGAGCGTGCGCCACACGTCGGTGAGCGTGGTGGCGGCGCCGATCGGGTCGTCGGTCATCGTCCCGGCCGCGGCGGCCCGGCCCGAGGTGACCGCGTCGAGGAACTGGTTGGTCACGTCGGTCGCCGAGAGGTGCCGCTCCGGCTCGTCGGCGGCGGCCACCGGCTCGACGGTCTCGTCCGCCGGCAGCAACTGGAGCACCCCGAGCACCACGACCACGACGACGAGCAGCGCGCCACCCGCGATGACGAACCGTTTCCTGGCGCGAGAAGGAGCGGCAACCTCACGGTCAGCGTGCACAGGTCCCCCAAGGACGTCGGTCCCGACCCGGCTCACCCAGCACAATACCGACGCAGACCCCGTCGAACGGCCGATTACGCTCGTGTGAAGGTGGGAGAAGGGGAGCGGACGTGCGTTTCGCGGCGATCGGGGACAGCTTCACGGAGGGGCTCGGCGACGAGCCGGCCGACGGGGTGACCCGTGGTTGGGCCGATCTCGTGGCGTCGGGTCTGGCGCGCGGCGAGGCGGTGCGGTACGCGAACTTCGCGGTCCGCGGTCAGCTGCTCGAGCCCATCGTCACCACGCAGCTCGAGGCGGCCTTGGCGCTGTCACCCGCACCGACGATGCTCACGCTCAACGGCGGCGGCAACGACATGATGCGGCCCGGGGTGGACGTGGGCCGACTGGTGCGCATGACCGAGCACGCGGTCCGCCGGTGTGTCGACGCCGGCGTGCGGATGGTCCTGCTGAGCGGTGCGGACCCGTCGGCCCGGTTGCCGTTCGGGCGCACGATCCACCGCCGCGGGGTGGTGCTCACCGCGGCCGTCGCCGAGCTGGCCGCCCGCTACGACATCGTGTTCGTCGACATGTTCAACGAGGAGGAGATCCGCCGGCCCGGCTACTGGTCGGCGGACCGCCTGCACCTCAACGGCGACGGCCACCGCAGGGTCGCGTCCCGGGTGCTCGCGGCACTCGGTCATCCCGACACGGCGCACGCCGTCGAACACGTGCCGGTACGCCGCCGCGGCGTGCTCGCCGAGGCCCGCTACTACCGCGAGCACGTGCTTCCGTGGTTGCGGCGCCGCCTGGCCGGCCGCTCCTCCGGCGACGACCGGGCGGGAAAGCACCCCACGTGGATCCCGGTGGCGGCCATGCCCAAGGTATGACTACAGCATGACTCAGCGGCGCTTCAGCACACGATAACGCAGGTGCGTCGCCGCCGGCGTGTGGACGACCTCGCTCACCTCGAGCCGGATGTGGTCGATGTCCATGTTCTCGAACATCCTGGTGCCGCTGCCGAACAGCACCGGCACCAGATGGACGGCGATCTCGTCGATCAGCCCGGCCTGGATGTACTGCTGCCCGAGCTTGGCCCCGCCGAGCACCGAGACGACCCGGCTGCCCGCGGCCACGGTGGCGCGCTTCAGCGCCTCCTCGATGCCGCCGGTGACGAACTCGTACACGCCACGCGCGGGGCTCTTCTCGGGTGCCTCGTGGGTGACGACGAACACCGGCCGTCTTGCCGGGCCGGTCGGGCCGTCCGCCCCCCACCACGGCACCCAGTGGTCGTAGGCGGCCCGGCCGGTGATCACCGCGCCGAGTCTGTCCGTCGCGGCCGCCTTCAGGTCCCGACCTACGGGGTCGGCGCCGTAGGCCCAGTCGTGCAACGCATCGCCGCCCATCCCCATCGGCTCGTCCGCGGTCCGGTTCGTCGCGGTCATGTAGCCGTCCAGCGACATGCTGGTGTCGAAAACTACGGTGGTCATCGGACTCGGCCCTCCAGAGTCGCCCACGCCAATCGTCGTCGAGGGTACGAACGTACCCGCGATTATCGCCCGTACACGCGCGCCGCGAGACCGGCCGGACCCCCGAGCCCGGCTGTCCGGCGCGACGTGGCGAGCCGGCCGGCGACCGCGTCGTCGAGAAGCGTACGGACCGTCTCCCTCGCGCAGGCCCGGTTGGCGCCGATGCCGCCGGACGGGCCGCGTTTGATCCAGCCGACGACGTAGGTCCGGTCCGCCACGCGGCCCGCGGTGTTCGGGATGGTTCCGGTGTCCTCGTCGAAGGGCAGTCCGGGCACCGGGGCGCCCCGGTAACCGACGGCGCGCACGACCTGGCCGGCCGCGAGATCGGTGTCGCCGCTGGTGCGGAGGCCGCGGACCTGTGTGTCGCCGAGGATCTCCAGTGGCGCGGAGTGGAACCGGAGCACGATGCGGCGCCGGTCGTGCGCGGGTGGCACGGACCAGTCGACGGTGTCGCGTCCGACGCCCTGGAGGACGCTCGCCTTGTCGGCGCGGCCGGCGCTGTCGATGGTGTCTGCGATGCGCGGGTCGTGCGTGTCGACGACCACGTCGACACCGGCGCGCCGGGTGAGCGCGAGCAGCTCCGGCCTCGTGTAGGCGGCGGACTCCGGGCCGCGGCGGCCGAGCAGGACGACCTCGCGGACCTTGCTCGACCGCAGCCGGGCCAGGGCGTGCGGCGCGATCGACGTGCCCGCCAGCGTGTCCGGGTCGGCGGTGAGGATGCGCGCCACGTCGACGGCGACGTTGCCGGTGCCCACGACGACGACCCGCTCCGCGGACAGGTCGACCGCGTCCGGCGCGATGTCCGGGTGGCCGTTGTACCAACCGACGACGGTCGTGGCCGCGACGCTGCCGGTCAGGTCCTCGCCGGGAACGCCGAGCCGGCGGGCCGAGGAGGCGCCGACGGCGTAGATCACGGCGTCGTGGCGTGCGGCCAGGTCCTCGGCGGGCACGTCCACGCCGACCTCGACGCCGAGGCGCAGGCGGAGTCGGGAGTGGGTGTGGAAGCGCGCGAAGACCTCGCCGATCTTCTTCGTCGACGGGTGGTCCGGTGCGACGCCGAACCGCACGAGACCGCCCGCGACGGTCAGGCGGTCGATCAGCGTGACGCGTGCGTTGGTGTGCAGCAGCAGTTCCTCGACCGCGTACATGCCGGCGGGTCCGGTGCCCACCACCGCCACGTCGAGGGGCGCGAGGTCGCTGGGGATGGCATGGGCGAACGTCGGCGGGCCCCACGCGTGGAAGTTGGGCGCCGGGTCCTCGACCGGCGCGCGGTCGGCGTAGTAGTCGGCGTTGAGCCCGGCGTAGGGCCGCAACGGCTCGGTGAGCGCGTCGACCGGGAAGATCGCGTCGACGGGGCAGGCGTCGGCGCACGCGCCGCAGTCGATGCAGGTGCGCGGGTCGACGTAGAGCATGTCGGTGGTGCCGAAGTCCGGCTCGTCCGGTGTGGGGTGGATGCAGTTGACCGGACAGACGGCGACGCAGGAGGCGTCGTTGCAGCAGGTCTGCGTGATCGCGTACGCCATGGGTCAGATCAGGTTCGCGCGTTTGTAGACCCACGCGGCCGCGCGCGTGAGCAGCCCCGCGGAGTTGAGGAACTCCATGAGGCCGGCGCAGCTCGACCGCATCATCGACTTGTGGTGCTCGTTCGCCTTCGCCTCGCGCAGCGCCCGCTTCGGGTCGAGACCCGCGTTGGCGTACACGTCGTCGTGCACCATGCTGGTGACGATGAAGTAGGCGGCGATGGCCACGACCAGCGCGTTGACCTGCTTGCGCAGCCGGCCGGCGCCACGCAGCCGCGCCCGGGTCTCGTCGCGGGCGAACTTCATGTGCCGCGACTCCTCGACCACGTGGATGTTGTTGATGGTGCGGACGAAGGGGGCCACCCGCTCGTCGCGCATCCAGTCCCGCTGCATGACGTCGAGGACTTCCTCCGCCACGAGGATCGCGGCGTAGGCGGCCTCGCCGAAGGCGATCGTCTTGAACGCGCGGCCGAGCTCGACCACGAAGCGGCGCGGCCGGTAGGCGGGCGCCCGCAGCTTCGCCGCGCCGCGGGCGAACATGATGGAGTGGCGGCACTCGTCGGCGATCTCGGTCAGCGCCCACTGGAAGGCGGGGTCCGTGGGGTCCTTCGCGTAGAAGTCCCGCAGCACCATCTGCTGGAGGATCATCTCGAACCAGATCCCGGTGCTGGCGACCGAGGCCGCCTCCTGGCGGGTGAGCTCGCGCTGCTGGTCGGGTGTCATGTCGGCCCAGTACGACGTGCCGTACAGGGTGCTCCACTCCGGGCTCGCGCCGTGGTGGCCGGTGTCGAGCGGCGTCTCCCAGTCGACCTCGCGAACGGGGTCGTAGGACAACGCCTCCGACGAGTCCAGCAACCTGCGCGCGGCCGACCGACGGTCCGACTCTGAGGTGTCCACGCTGGTCATGTGGGGCTCCTTGGTGACGAGGAGACATGGGCCTGTTACCAGAATTTACTGTTACCCAAGGTAACATAAACCTAAACGCGGTCAACCGGGGTGCGATCTTGACAGCGACCCGGTAAAGCGGTTTAGTCCCCGCGCAGATAAACCGGTTTACCGCGCGGAGGATTCCAGTGGCCGCACGCCGCCCCACCATCGCCGACGTCGCACAGCGCGCCGGCGTGTCCAAGGGCGCGGTCTCGTTCGCGCTGAACGGGCGGTCCGGGGTCAGCAGCGAGACCCGGCAGCGGATCCTCGACGTGGCCGCGGACCTGGGCTGGGCACCCAACCGCCAGGCCAGGGCCCTGTCGACGTCCCGGGCCTCGGCGCTCGGGCTGGTCGTGGCCCGCGCGCCGGAGCTGCTCGGCGCCGACCCGTTCTTCCCGACGTTCATCGCCGGGGTCGAGAAGGTGCTCGCCGCTCGCGACCAGGCGCTCGTCCTCCAGGTCGTGACCAGCCCGGCCGCGGAGGAGGCCGGCTACCGACGCCTCGCGCGGGACGGCCGCGTGGACGGCGTGCTCGTGGTCGACCTGCGCCGCGACGACGACCGGATCGCCCTGCTCGAGGAGATCGGGCTCCCGGCCGTCACGCTGAACCGGCCGGACGTGCCGACGCCGTTCCCCTCGGTGATCCTCGACGACCGGCCCGGCATCGCGGCCGCCGTGCGCCACCTTGCCGACCTCGGCCACAACGCCATCGCGCACGTCGCGGGACCGGAGCCGTTCCTGCACGCGGCCGCGCGGCGCCAGGCGTTCACCGACGCCATGGCCGCCGCGGGCCTGCCGCCGGGACGGGTCGTGGACGGCGACTTCACCGCGGCCGGCGGCCGCGACGCCACGCGCCGGCTCCTGTCCGGCCCGGACCGGCCGAGCGCGATCGTGTTCGCCAACGACGTGATGGCCCTGTCCGCCTTCGCCGCGGCGGCCGAGCTGGGCCTCCGCATCCCCGACGACCTCTCGGTCACCGGCTACGACGACACCGACCTGGCCGGCTACGTCCACCCGGCGCTCACCACCGTGCGCGCCGACGCCCTCGGCTGGGGCGAGGTCGCCGCGAGAACCCTTCTCGCCCTCGTCGACGGCGAGGACGTCACCGACACCGAGCTGCCGCCGGCGGAGCTGATCCTCCGCCGTTCGACCGGAGCTGTTCCCACCCCCTGAAACACCACAACCTCATGGAGACGCAATGAAGCGCACCGTGATCGCGTTAGTACTCGGCACCGCACTGACCATGACCGCGTGCAATGTGGACGGTGGCGGCGGTGACGGCGGGGACGCCGGCGCGGCCGCCGGCAAACGCGGCCCGATCACCATCTGGTATTCCAACAACACCGAGGAGGTGGCCTGGGGCAAGTCCGTGGTGAGCGCGTGGAACGACGCGCATCCGGACGCGAAGGTCACCGCGCAGGAGATCCCGGCCGGCAAGAGCTCCGAGGAGACCATCGGCGCGGCCATCGCCGCCGGCAACGCGCCCTGCCTGGTGCTCAACACCTCGCCGGCGGCCGTGCCGCAGTTCCAGAAACAGGGCGGTCTCGTGCCGCTCGACGACTTCGCCGACGGACGGAGCTACGTCGAGGAACGCACCGGCGAGCAGGCGAAGCAGTACGAGTCGCCGGACGGCAAGCTCTACCAGCTGCCGTGGAAGTCCAACCCGACCGTGATCTTCTACAACAAGCAGGCGTTCGCGAAGGCCGGCATCGACGCGGAGAACCCGCCGCTCGCCACCTACGACGAGTTCCTCGCCACGGCACGGCAGGTCGTCTCTGGCGGCGGCGCGCAGTACGCCATCCTGCCGGCCCCGACGAGCGAGTTCTTCCAGTCCTGGTTCGACTTCTACCCGCTGTTCGCCGCGGAGACCGGCGGCAAGCAACTCGTCGAGGACGGCAAGGCGACCTTCGCCGGCGCAGAGGGCAAGAAGGTGGCCGCGTTCTGGCAGACCATGTACAACGAGAAGCTCGCGGGCCAGGAGAAGCACAACGGCGACGCCTTCGCCGACGGCAAGGCCGCCATGGCGATCGTCGGCCCGTGGGCCATCCCGGTCTACAAGGACAAGGTCCAGTGGGGCTCGGTGCCGGTGCCGACCTCGAAGGGCACCCCGGCCGAGGAGATCCACACCTTCAGCGACGCCAAGAACATCGCGATGTACTCCGCCTGCGAGAACCGCGCCACCGCGTGGGAGCTGATGAAGTTCGCCACCAGCGAGGAGCAGGACGGCAAGCTGCTCGAGGCCTCCGGTCAGATGCCGATGCGCACCGACCTCGAGGGCGCCTACCCGGACTACTTCGAGAAGAACCCGGCCTACACCATGTTCGCCGACATGAACTCCCGCACCGTCGAGGTGCCGAACGTGCCGAACTCCATCGCGATCTGGCAGAAGTTCCGCGACGCCTACAGCGCGTCGGTGATCTTCGGCCGGTCCGAGCCGGGCACCGCGCTGACCGAGGCGGCGGCCGAGGTCGACACGCTCGCCGCCGGGTCCTGATCGGACACTCCGATGCGGACACTGCTCGGCCGGCACCCGATCGGCCTCGCGTTCGTGGCACCCTACGTGGTGTTCCTGGTCGCGATCTTCGCCTACCCGCTGTGCATCGCGGTGTACATGTCCTTCCACGACTGGTTCTTCGCCGCGCCCGGCGTGGCGGTGGACCGGCCGTTCGTGGGGCTCGACAACTACGCCGCGGTGTTCTCCGACCCCGGTGTGCAGCGGTCGTTCCTGAACATCCTGGTGTTCCTCGTGATCAACGTGCCGCTCACGGTCGTGCTGTCGCTCGGCCTCGCGGCGGCACTGAACGCGGCGATCCCGTTCCGGACGTTCTTCCGCGTGAGCTTCTACGTCCCGTACGTCACCGCGAGCGTCGCGGTGGTCGGCGTGTGGCTGTTCCTGTTCAACGCGGACGGGCTCGTCAACTCCGTGCTCGGCGACTTCGCGCCGCAACCGTCGTGGCTCGTGAACTCCGGGCTCACCATGCCGGTCATCGCCGTGTACGTGACGTGGAAACAGCTGGGCTTCTTCATCCTGCTGTACCTGGCCGCGCTGCAGAGCGTGCCGAAGGAGCTGTACGAGTCGGCCGCCGTGGACGGCGCGTCCCGGCTGCGCGCGTTCTGGACGGTCACGGTGCCCGGGGTGCGGCCGGCGACGACGCTCGTGGTGCTGCTGGCGACGATCACCGGCGCGAACCTGTTCACCGAGCCGTACCTGCTCACCGGCGGTGGCGGACCGGGCGGCACGTCCGCGTCGCCGGTGCTCGTGATGTACCAGCGCGGCATCGAGCAGGGGCAGGCCGGGCTCGCCGCGGCCATCGGGATCGTGCTCGTCGTCGGGGTGCTGATCATCTCGCTGGTCAACCGGTACCTGCTGGAGCGTGACTGACATGGCGAAGACCCGCAGTCCGTTGCGGCTGGTCGCGCTCGCGGTCGGCGCGCTGCTGTTCCTGTTCCCCTTCTACTACATGCTGATCGGCAGCCTGCAGTCCGAACCGGACACCTCGCCGGCCGGGGTCCTGCCCAATCCGGGCAACCTGACGGCCGGCAACTACACCGACATCAACGAACGGCTCGACCTCGGCACGGCGCTCGTCAACTCCGGGATCTTCACCGGGGGAGTGCTGCTGTGCACGGTCGTGTTCGGGGTGCTCGCCGGCTACGCGTTGGCACGCCTGCACTTCCGCGGCCGATCGCTGGTGTTCAACCTGATGCTGCTGGTGCAGGTCGTGCCGTTCCAGCTGCTGACCATCCCGCTCTACGTGCTGATCGTGCGCACCTACGGCCTCGCCGACACCCACCTTGGCATGATCCTGCCGTTCGCGATCAACTCGACGGCCGTGTTCGTGTTCCGGCAGTACTTCCTGCAGCTGCCGAAGGAGCTGTTCGAGGCGGCGCAGATCGACGGCGCCAGCGAGCTGTCGATCCTGTGGCGGGTCGCGCTGCCGCTCGTGCGGCCCGCGCTGCTGACGGCGGTGCTGATGACGTTCATCGGACCGTGGAACGAGTTCCTGTGGCCGTTCCTCATCACCAAACAGGCCGACATGCAACCGCTCGCGGTCGCGCTCGCCAACTACATGAGCAACGTCGCCGCGCGGGCGACCAACCCGTACGGCGCGCTGCTCGCCGGTGCGTGCGTGCTGGCCGCGCCGGTGATCATCCTGTTCGTGGTGTTCCAGAAGCGGTTCACCGCCACCAACCTCGGATCAAGTGTGAAGGGCTGATGTCGTGACTCCTCCGTACACCCTGACCCGTGTCGGCGTGCTGATGACGCCGGAGCCGGGCAATGCGCTCGAGGTCGAGGGCGTGCTCAACCCGGCGAGCGGGTTCGGGCCCGACGGCACGCTGTACCTGTTGCCGCGTCTCGTGGCGGCCGCCAACGTGTCGCGGGTCGGGCTCGCCGAGGTGCACCTGACCGACGGCGTGCCGACCTCGGTGACACGCCGCGGCGTGGTGCTCGAGCCGGACGAGGGCTGGGAGCGCGGCACGATGAACGCCGGCGTCGAGGACCCCCGCGTGACATGGGTGCCCCGCCTCGGCGTGCACGTGATGACCTACGTCGCCTACGGCCCGCTCGGCCCGAAGCTCGCGCTCGCCGTCTCGGAGGACCTCCTGTCGTGGCGGCGCCTCGGGCCGGTGCACTTCCGCTACCAACCCGGTCTCGACACCGACCTGAACCTGTTCCCCAACAAGGACGCGGTGTTCTTCCCGGAGCCGGTGCCGGGCCCGGACGGCACGCCCTGTTACGCGATGCTGCACCGCCCGATGTGGGACCTCGGCTGGTTCCGCGAGGGCGAGGGCGTGCACCTGCCCGCCGGGGTCACCGACGAGCGGCCCGGCATCTGGGTGTCCTACGTGCCGGCCCGCGAGGTCGAGCGGGACCTCGGCGCGCTGGTGCTGCAGGGCGAGCACCGGCTGGTCGCGTTGTCCGAGCACGGGTTCGAGGAGCTGAAGATCGGTGCCGGACCCGCGCCGATCCGGGTCGACGAGGGCTGGCTGCTCCTCCACCACGGCGTCACCGGAGTCATCGAGGACCCGTGGGAACCCCAGCAGCAGAAGGTGTCCTACGCGGCGGGCGCGATGATCCTCGACCCGGACGACGTGAGCCGCGTGCTGGACCGCTCGACCGAGCCGATGCTCACCGCCGAGACCGACGACGAGCGGTCCGGCACCGTGCCCAACGTCGTGTTCCCCACGGCGATCGAGGAGGTCGACGGCGTGCGGTACGTGTTCTACGGCATGGCCGACACCAAGATCGGCGTCGCCCGCCTCGACCGGAGGTCCTGATGCGATTACGAGCCATCGCCGTCACTGTCCTCATCGGACTGTCGGTCGTCACGCCCGCGGCCGCCGCACCCGCGCGGCCGCTCACCAACCTGGCGCACCTGGACTTCCTCGGCGACACCGTCGCCCCGCCCGCGCAGGCCGGCCACACCACCTACCGGCTCGACCACGAGCCGGACGTCGGCGTGCTGTGGACCTACGCCGACCGCCGCGACGACGGCCACTACGACCGCATCGGCGGCGGCGACTACGACCCGGCGACCGACACCTACTCGCAGGGCGCGTTCAACGCGGACGACGTGGCTCGCGCCTCGGTGGTGTACCTGCGGCACTGGCGTCAGACCCGCGACCACGGCAGCCGCGTCCACGCCTACGAGCTGTTGCGCGGTCTCACCTACCTGCAGACCGCGGCCGGGCCGAACGCGGGCAACGTGGTCCTGTGGATGCAGCCCGACGGCACCCTCAACCCGAGTGCGCGGCCGGTGGAGCTGCCCGACCCGTCGGACTCCGGCCCGTCGTACTGGCTCGCCCGCACGGTGTGGGCGCTCGGCGAGGGCTACGCCGCGTTCCGTGGCGTCGACCGTGGTTTCGCCGAGTTCCTCAAGGCACGCATGGAGCTCGCGGTCGCGGCGCTCGACCGGCAGGTGCTCGCGCGGTACGGCGAGTGGCAGGTCGTCGACGGCGTGCGGGTGCCGGCGTGGCTGGTCGTCGACGGCGCCGACGCGAGCGCGGAGGCGGTGCTCGGCCTGTCCGCGTACGTGTCGGCCGGCGGCGGCCGCGCGGCACGCACCGCGCTGACCAGGCTGGCCGAGGGGATCGCCGCGATGTCGGGCGGCGACCGCGCGGACACCTGGCCCTACGGCGCGATCCTGCCGTGGGCACTGTCCCGTTCGGACTGGCACGGCTGGGGCGCGCAGATGCCCGCCGCGCTGGCGACCGCGGCCACGACGCTGCGCAGGCCCGACCTGCTGCGCCCGGCCGTGACCGACGCGGCGACGTTCACCCCCTACCTGCTGACCGCGGGCGGCCCCGACAACGGCTGGCTGCCCGCGCCGGCGGACCGGACCCAGATCGCGTACGGCGCGGACTCACGGGTTCAGTCGCTGCTCGCCACCGCGGCCGCGACCCGGCGGAGTGGGCTGCGCGACCTCGCCGGGTTCGCGGCCGGCTGGTTCCTCGGCGCCAACGCCGCGGGCGAGCCCGTGTACGACCCGGCGACCGGCCGCACCTGCGACGGGGTGAGCGGCGAGGGCGTGGTGAACCGCAACTCCGGCGCGGAGTCCACGATTCACGGTCTGCTGACCATGCTGGCGCTCGACGGCGACCGCGCGCTGGCCGTGACCGCCCGTGCCGCGGCGTCGGTGTCGCACCGCGAGTCGACAGTGCTGGTGGAGGGCGAGGCCGCGACCGGCGGCGCGGTGGTGACGCCGGAGTCGGCGTGGACCGGTGAGTCGCTGTGGAGCGGCGGCGCCTACCTGCGTACGGCGGCGGGCGACCGTGCCGAGTGGACGGTGCCGGTGGCCGACCAGCCGCGGCTGGTGTCCCCGGTGGTCGACCTCGTGCCGGACCCCACGGCCGGAAACACGAGCTGGACGGCGGACGAGCGCCCGCTCGGCACCATCGACCACGGCGCCGGTGGCGCGCAGGGTGTCTCGCCCGCCCCGGGGGCACTGCTGCCGATCACACTGCCGGCGACGCTGCCCGCGGGCGCGGACTCGCTCGTCGCGACCACGGCCGGCGGGGTGTCCACTGTGGACGCCGTGTTGCTGCGGCCCGAGGTGGGGCAGGTGGTGTTCGGGCGCGGCGCGTTGCTGCAGAGCGCTGCGGCGGGAGCCCGCGAGCGCAGGGTCGTCGTGCCCGGTGCTGCTCGGGTCACTGTGCGCAGCTTCGACGGGTCTGGGCGGCAGGTCGGCCACGAGGCTGTGACTGGTCCCGAGGTCGTCGTGCGTGTCGTGGCGGGTGGGTTCACTCTCCTGCGTTGGTGACGCCGGGGCCGGTGGCGGGGGCGGCGCGGAGGTGCGCGCGTTCGCCCTGCCTGCCGAAGAGACTGAGGAACTCGACGGACTCGGTCCCGGCGGCGCCGAACCAGTGCGGCACCCGCGTGTCGAACTCGGCGGCCTCGCCGGGGGCGAGCACCAGGTCGTGCTCGCCGAGGACGACCCGCAGGCGGCCGTTGAGGACGTAGAGCCACTCGTAGCCCTCGTGGGTACGCGGGTCGGGGGTGCGGCGGTCGCTGCTGGCGTGGATCACGAGCTTGTACGCCTGGATGCCGCCCGCCCGGCGGGTCAGGGGCACCATGGTCATGCCGTGGCGGGCGACCGGGCGCAGGTGGATGCGCGGGTCCCCGGTCGGCGGCGCGTCGACCAGCTCGTCGAGCGTGACGCCGTGGGCCCTGGCCAGGGGGAGCAGCTGCTCGAGGGTCGGCCGGCGGCCGCCGGACTCCAGCCGGGACAGGGTGCTCACCGAGATCCCCGTCGCCGCGGAGAGGTCGGCCAGCGTGGTCTCGCGTTGCTTGCGCAGCGCGCGCAGCCGGGGGCCGACCGAGTCGAGCGCTTGGTCGAGGTCGTCGTTCATGTCACCAGTTTGCCAGATCGGCAACGTTACTTGCCAGGTTGACCGTCGGCCTCGCATGGTGGTCGTGGAGGTGGTCACCATGACCGATCGACTGAGAGACGGCTACGACGTAGTGGTGGTGGGCGGCGGCGCCGCCGGACTGAGCGGGGCGCTGATGCTGGCCCGCTCGCGCCGGTCGGTGGCCGTGATCGACGCGGGCGCCCCGCGCAACGCCCCCGCCGAAGGCGTGCACGGGCTGTTGGCCCGCGACGGGATCACGCCGGCCGAGCTGCTCGAGCGAGGCAGGGCGGAGGTCCGCGGCTACGGCGGCCACGTGGTGTCCGGCGAGGTGGTCGCAGCGGCCAACAACGGCGATCGGGGCGGGTTCGTCGTCGAGCTGGCCGACGGCCGGACCGTGGCGGCGCGCCGGCTGCTCGTCACCACCGGGGTGGTCGACGAGCTGCCGGACCTGCCGGGGCTGCGGGCCCGGTGGGGCCGCGACGTCGTGCACTGCCCGTACTGCCACGGCTGGGAGGTCCGCGACCAGGCCATCGGGATCCTCGCCACCGGACCGATGGCGATGCACCAGGTGATGCTGTTCCGGCAGCTGAGTGCCGACATCGTGTACTTCGCCCACACCACGCAGCCGCCCACCGGCGCCGAGGCCGAGCAACTCGCCGCCCGCGGTGTCACGGTGGTGACCGGCGCGGTGGCGGCACTGGAGATCGCCGACGACCGGCTCGTCGGGGTGCGGCTGGACGACGGCACGGTCGTCGCCCGCGACGTGCTCGCGGTCGCGCCCCGCATGGTGGCGCGCGGCGGCGTACTGGCCGCGCTCGGACTGACGCCGGTGCCACACCCGTCCGGGATGGGTGACCACGTACCCGCCGACGCGACCGGCCGCACCGACGTGCCCGGGGTGTGGGTCGCCGGCAACGTCACCGACGTGGCCGCGCAGGTCGGCGCCGCCGCGGCGGCAGCGGCCATCGCCGGTGCACACATCAACGCCGACCTGGTCGCCGAGGACACCCGCGACGCGGTAGCCGCCTACCGCGACCCGTTCTCCGCCGAGTCCGAGGCACGCGTGAGCGAACTCGTGACGGGCAACCGCCGCCATGGCCTGTGACCGAGAGGAAACCGTTGTGCCGCAACAGTTCAGCAAGGCGTACTGGGAAGACCGCTACCAGACCCACGCCGCCGTGCACGACCGGGCACCCAGTCCGCAGCTGGTGGCCGAGGCCGCCGACCTCGTGCCCGGCACGGCGCTGGACGCCGGCTGCGGAGAAGGCGCCGACGCCATCTGGCTCGCCGCGCGCGGGTGGCGGGTGACGGCCGTCGACATCGCCCCCACCGCGCTGCGTACGGCGCGTGAGCACCCCGGCGCCGCCGACATCGACTGGGTGTCAGCCGATCTGACGGACTGGGCCCCCGCAGCGGAACACTTCGACCTCGTGTCCGCGCAGTACGTGCACCCGGCGGCACCGCACGGAACACTCGTCGCCCGACTCGCGGCGGCCGTCGCGCCGGGCGGCACCCTGCTCGTCGTCGACCACCTCGGGCCCGTGGACCACACCGCCCTCGACCCCGACCGCTGGGACATCGTCGTCGCCGAGGAGCGCACCCGGACCGCCGCCCACCACGACGGCCGCACCATCCGCGACGCGGTCCTCCGCGCCCGCAAACGCCGGTAGGGCAGGTCAGTCGGGGCGGGTGAACAGGATGGCGAGCTGCTCGGCGTAGTGCTCGGTCAGCTCGGGGGAGCTGCCGTCGCGGCCGAAGAGTCCTCTGGCCAGCTGGGGGTAGACGGTGAGGGCGTTCGCGGCGCTCATGCTGATCAGCACCAGCACGGCGGGGTCGATGCGGTCGTCGAGCTCGCCGGCCTCCTGACGGGCGCGGATGACCTCGACCTCGTGCTGGAGACGGGCGTTGCGCTCCGCGTCGGCGTCGGTGGCGGCGCCCGTGTCGGCGAGGCCCTCCCACGCGAGGAGCCGCCCGCCCAGCTTGGGGTCCACGCTGGTTCGCACGTACTGCTTGAGCTGCTCGGCGAACGGCATGTCGTCGGGGAACGCGGTGGCCTCGTGGGCGAGCCACTGCCGGCCGAGCTCCCGGTACAGGCCCTCCTTGCTGTCGAAGTAGTAGGCGATGAGCTGCTGGTTCACCCCGGCCCGCGCGGCGATCTGCGACACCCGGGCGCCGGCGTACCCCTTGGCGGAGAACTCCTCGACGGCCGCCTCGAGGATGCGTGCCCGCGTGCGCTCGGCGTCGCGCTGCCGTTCGTGCGGCTCCGGCGCCCGCCGGACCCGCTTCGGTGCCTTGTCCGCCGTGGTCATGCCCGGCATTCTGCCATCCGTTGGCAGAACTGAGTCATACGAGCGTTTGACGGGCCGTCAGAGCACTCGCATCGCCTGGGCGGCCATGTTCGCCTCGCCGAGGGCGTTGGGGTGTACGACGACCGGGTTGGTGGTCTGCAGCACCGGCTCGATCCAGCGGACGCCGAGCGGCTTGCAGGCGTCGTGACCGTCGGACACCGTGCTCATGTCGACGTAGGTGGCGCCGGTCGCCGCCGCGGCGCGCCCGACGGCGTCGTTGAGCGTCGCCTGCAGCGACCGGAGGTAGGGCACGTCCCCGGTGGCGATGGGCATCTTGGTGAAGCAGCCGCCGGTCGTCGGCACGATCCACGGGTAGCCGAGGATGGCCACCTCGGCCTGGGGTGCCTTGGCGCGGACCGCCTGGAGCGCGGCCACCAGCGCGGGGTAGGTCGTGGTGCGGACGGTGTCCTCGAAACGCGAGCCGTACAGGTTCTTGCAGGGGCTGCCGTGGCCGAGCGTGGCGATCCCGGCGACGCCGCACGCGAGGATCGCGCCGATGAACACGCCGCTGTCGTTGCCGCCGATCGTCATCGTGACCAGGTCGGTGTCCGCGCCGAGCGCGTCGACCTGCGGTGCGACGCCCGGATACTGGGCGGTCGTGAAGTGCTTGGTCTCCGCGGCGCCGCACGTGACGTCGACCAGCCGGGCCCCGGTCTCGGCTGCCAGCACGTGCGGGTAGTTGCGGGTCGAGCGCAGACACAGCAGCGGTGCGGTCGGGTCCGGCGGCAGCACGCCGGACGCCGCGCTGTAGGAGTCGCCGAGCGCGACGTAGTTCAGCGGCGCGTCGTCCGCCTGGGCAACCGACGAGTTGACGAGGCTCATGGCGGCGACCGCGGCCACGACGGACGCGAGTAGACGGCGAGGCATGGCATTCTCCCGACATCGATGACGGTGTCTGCGCCCTACTCACGAGTAGGTCCGCGTGCCGGCCAATCGTCGGGCATGCCGGCCGTCCACGTCAACGGTGTCTGGTCACTCGTGTTGGTACGTACGCGCTGTCGAAGACTGGTGTGACGACGTTGGTGGGACGACTTTCCGCCGGCGTGCAATGGTTCGGGCCGCTGCCGCGTTAAGGAGCGAAATCACTGGCCGAGTCACGGATCGGGAGTTGGGCCGATGGAGTTCGGTGAGTACATGGTCCGGCATCGTCCTGGGCTCATGCGGTTCGCCACGGTGCTCACGGGGCAGACGTGGTTGGCCGACGACCTGGTCGGCGACGTGCTGTGCCGCGCGTTCGAGCGGTGGGACCGTATCTCCCGGATGGCGGAGCCGAACGCCTACGTCCGGCGCATGGTGGTCAACGACTACCTGTCCTGGCACCGCCGCCTCGCCCGCACGGCACCGCGCGCCGACGTCGAACCCGACTCCGCGCGGCTGACCGACGGCGCCGAGGAGCGCGCCGAGCGGGACGCCATGATCCGCCGCCTCGCCGAGCTGCCGAGACGACAACGTACGGCCGTGGTGCTGCGCTACTACGTCGGGCTGCCCGACGCCGATATCGCGACCGAGCTGGGCTGCCGGGTGTCGACCGTGCGCAGCCAGATCTCCCGCGCGCTCGCCACCCTCCGAATCGACCAGACCGCAGGCCCTCGCACCTACCAGGAGACGAGATGACGGACCTTCGCACGCTCACCGACGCCTTCGACGAGCTGGAGCGGCGCGGGGACGCCGCGGCCGCCCGCATGTCTAACGAGGTCCCGCTCCGCAGGCAGTCCCGGCCCATGACCCGGTTGGTGCCCGTCGCCGTGGCGGTCGCGGTGATCGGCGGTCTCGCCACCGGCGTCGCCGTGTTCGCGCCGGGTGGCGACGCGGGCACCCCGGTCGGCGCCGCGCCGACGAGCGCCACGCCGACCGCGCCACCCACGCCCGTCTCGACGACACCGACGACGCCGACATCCCCGGTGCCCGCCACTCCCGAGGAGCTGGCGGACCGCTTCCGGACCGTGCTCGGCGACACCGCGACGTTCACCGTGACCGACACCGGTCACCCCATGAGCGTCGGGGTCCCCGAGTCCATGCCCCAGACCCCCGGGAACGCGCCGGCGCCCGACGGGTCGGGCGGGCCGGCCGACCCACTGCAGCCGGAGGGAACCGGGACTCCCAACGGTGCGGCCATCGTCGGCCTGCTGACCGCCTCCGGTGTCACCGGCGGGTACGACCTGCAGATCTACCAGTCGGAACCAAGGACAGAGGCGTTCTGCGACAACCCCGACCAAGCCAACTGCACCATCAACCAGCTGCCGGACGGCGCGTTGCTGGCCATCGGCCAGACAGCACTCGAGGGCTCGCCGAACGGGGTCACCTACCAGGTCAACCTCGTGCGCGCGGACGGCGTCACGTTGCTCATGCACGTCAGCAACGAACGCGACCCGAAGGGGGCCAGCGAGGTGCTGGCCCCCCAACCACCGCTCACGGTCGACCGGATGGTGGCGATCCTCAAGTCCGACGGCTGGTGACTCGTCAGCGAACGCCCGCACCCGACGTCACCACGGACTTCACGTCCGCGGCGGCGTCGGTCGCGTACGAGTACGGGATCGACGCCACGTTCCCGCCCGTCTCGCCCGCGCCCGAGTTGACCTTGTAGTTGTCCCTGGCCACCAGCGAACCGGGGCCGGAGCTGGCCTCACCGAGGTGGTACGGGTCCTCGACGTCCTCGAAGTAGTTCCGTTCCACCAGGACGCCCGCGTTCTCCGTGGACGCGACGCCGTAGCTGCCGATGTCGCTGTAGTAGTTGTTGAACACGTGGACCGGGTTGCCGAAGCGGACCCTCGGGTTGCGCTGGTTGACCCCGTCGAACCAGTTGTGGTGGTAGGTGACGCGCAGCTTGCCGGTGTCCTCCGACGAGTTGTCGTCGCTGTGCCCGAGCAGCGCGTTCTTGTCCTGGTCGTGGAACCGGCACCACGACACCGTGATGTAGTCCGACGCCCGCTTGATGTCCAGTGCGCCGTCGTTGGCGTCGGACAGGTCGAGGTGGTCGAGCCACACCTTCGTGGAGTACTCCACGTTGAGGTTGTCGTCGCTCGAGCCCGTGATCGTCAGGTGCTGGACGATGACGTTGCTGACCTTGCTGATGTTCAGCCCGCCGCCCGTGAGCCGCGCGGACGTGCCGAGTCCGACGATCGTCTTGTTGGACGCGACCTTGTTCATGCCCGACAACGAGATCGTGCCACTGACCTGGACGACCGTCGGTGAGCTGCTCTTGATCGCCGACAGGAACGCACTGGTCGACGAGACCGTCACGGTCTGACCGCCCGCGCCTCCCGTGGTGCCCGCCCCGAACCCGATGGGAGTCGCGAGCGTCCCGACGCCGGCCGCGACGCCTGCCGCGGCCACCAGCATGCCGGCCACAACCAGTCCTACGACTGTTCTGCGCATGATTCTCCTCCTCGTTGTGATCAGCTGATCGAGAAACTCGGGTGTGGCGGCTGGTTGTACGCCGTGTTCTGCCATGCCACCGCCACCCGGTACTGGCGGTCCTGCATCAGCGACGGACGGCTGATGCTCGTCGGGTCCGTCGTCGAGTAGATGCGCAGCGCCCGGTTGTCCGAGGTCCGCCAGATCACCTCCTCGCGCCAGTCGCCGAGGATGTCGGCCGACAGCGCGGGGGTGGCCTTCGTGCCGTTGTTCGACGCCACACCGGAACCGGTCAGCAGGCGGGTGTCGCCGCCCGTGCCGTACTTGTCGATGTGCGTGCCGTCCAACAGCTCCCGCTGCGCGTCGCCGTCCCACCAGATCACGAAGTTGGTGGCACCCGGTTTGCGCGCGGCGACCTGTGCGCCGTTCGCGCCGCCGCGCAGTCCGCCCACCGCGGACGACCACGCCTCCGCGCCGGGACTGCCCGACCAGACGTCCGCCGCGACGCCGCGGCCGTTGTCACAGCCGCAGCTCGGCGCGCTCCAGATGATCTGTCCGGTGCGCGCGTCGCCCATCCAGTGCGCCGGGTCGCCGCCCGACTCCGACGGCTTGAACACCTCGAGGCCCGCGCGGGACGGGATGAGGTCACCGACGTGGTAGGCGTCGCCGTGGTGGGTGTTGTTCTGCCACAACCCGTAGCCGTTGTCGTCGATCGCCATCGAGCCGTACATGATCTCGTCGCGACCGTCACCGTCCACATCGGCCACCGACAGCTGGTGGTTTCCCTTGCCGGTCCACGCGGAGCCGTTGGTCGAGGAGTTGGAGTCGAACGTCCAGCGCCGCGTCAGCGCACCGCCCCGGAAGTCCCACGCGGACGACCACGGAACGCGTGTAGTAGCCGCGTGCCATCACGATGCTCGGGCGGGAACCGTCCACATAGGCCGTGCCGGCGAGGAACCGGTCGACGCGGTTGCCGTAGCTGTCGCCCCAACCGCCGACGTTCCCGCGTGCCGGCACGAAGTCCGCCGTCGCCAGCACCGCGCCGTCGCTGCCGCGGAACACCGAGAGGAACTCCGGCCCGGCCAGGATGTAGCCCGACGAGTTGCGGTGGTCGGCGCTGGCGTTGCCGATCACCTGGCCGGTGCCCGAGCGGGTGCCGTCCGCGGTCTTCACCGCCACCTCGGCGCGGCCGTCGCCGTCGTAGTCGAACACCTGGAACTGCGTGTAGTGCGCGCCGGAGCGGATGTTGCGGCCAAGGTCGACGCGCCACAGCCGGGTGCCGTTCAGCTTGTAGGCGTCGAGGTAGGTGTTGCCGGTGTAGCCGGACTGCGAGTTGTCCTTCGCGTTGGTGGGCTCCCATTTCAGGACGATCTCGTACTGCCCGTCGCCGTCGAGGTCCCCGACGCTCGTGTCGTTGGCCGTGTAGGTGTAGCGCTCGCCGGAGGGGGTCGTGCCACCGGGCGGGATCTGCAGCGGCACGTCCATCGAGTCCGCCGCGAACGTCAGCGACTCACCGGAGGACCGGGTCCCCGTCCCGACCGTGTAGACCGCGTCCTTCTTCGCGCCCTCGTCGAGGTAGTTCGTCACCCCAGTGACCGTCGCGAGCTTCTCGCCGTCGCGGTACACGGTGAACGCGGCGCCCTCCTGGTCGCCGGTGAGCTGCCGCCAGCTGACGAGGTTGTCCTCGCCCGACCGCACACTGATCAGCCCGCGGTCGAGCGCGTCGGTCCGGCCGAGCCGGTCGCCGTACACGACGCCGCGGCCGTTCGTGCCGAGGTAGACGCGGCCGTACATCCTGGGGTCGCCGGTGATGGCCTCACCCGCGTTGCCGTACTGGTGGCGGTCGTCGTTGATCCGCACCCAGGTGGCGCCGGTGTCGTCGGAGCGGTACACGCCGGTGGCGCCGCCGATCGTCGCGACGGTGTACAGCGCGGGGTAGGTCTTTCCCGGCGCGGCCTTGCCGAAGCCGATGTTGACCGCCTTGGACACAGTGGACAGTCGGGTGAACGTGGCGCCGGAGTCGGCGGAATGGAACAGCCCGGTGTCACCGGTCAGCCAGATGTCGCCCTCCCTGTCCGTGACCGCCTTGAACTTGCCCGTGGCCGGCAGCCCGGTCGCCGCGGTCGCGGTGAACGTGGCGCCGCCGTTGGTGCTGACGTAGAACCGGCCGCCGCCGAACCCGTAGAACTTGTTCGGGTTCACCCGGTCGGACTCCACGACGGACTCCGCCGGCAGCCCCTGGGACTGCGTCCACGTGTTGCCGAAGCCGACCGAGTAGTGCACCGGCTGACCCTTCGGCGCCCACACGAACCTGCTGCCGTCGGCGGCCGCCGCGACCGTGCCGCCCTCGTTGACCCCACCCGGTTCGGTGCCCTGGAACCAGTTCGCGCCGCCGTCGGTGGAGAACGCGACATGGCTGTCGTTCGGTCGGTCCGCGTCGGCGAAGTTGCCGGCCCGCACCATGACGTTCGGGCTGCGCTCGGCGAAGTCGAGGCTCGTGGTGCGTCGTGAACACCGGTCCGGTGAACATCTTCTGCGGCACGGCGGTGAGGCTGTCGTGGCGGAAGCCGCCGATGTCGCCGAGCCCGGACACCAGCGGGGCACCGGACGGCGGACTGACCAGGTCGAGCACCGCGGTCTCCTCGAGCCCCGCGACCATCGGCTTGATCGTGATCTTCTGTCCGGCGTCCCATGCGGTCAGGTTCGTCGTGCCGTAGACCGTCGCGCCCGTGCCGTACATCAGCCGGTTCGAGTCGTGCGGGTCGATCTCGACGGACTCGTTCATCCAGCCGAGCTTCGGCGTGACCTCCGGCGGCTGCGGGTTGGCGCCCATCGTCAGCCACGGCACCGACGAGATGTCATGGGTGTAGCGCGTCGACCGGTTCGGATAGCTCGCCCAGTCCCAGATGCGCGTCCATGTCGCGCCACTGTCGGTGCTGCGGAAGAAGATCGCGTCCGGCCACCACGAGACCTGGGTGGCGACCATGAGCGTGCCGGGGTGCTGCCGGTCGATCGTCAGGCCGCTGTAGCCGAAGTAGTCGTCCGCGCTGTCCGACGGGACCGGGCTGATCTCGCGTCCACGTGCCGGCCGCCGGTGTCGAGCTTCCACACGTCGCCCTTGGCGCCGTCGTACGGGCCACCGGTGTCGCTCGTCGCGAGGTACAGGAGTCCGTTCGTCTCGTCCAGGACACCCTTGTGTGCGATGTAGCCGGTCGGCTGACCCGGCGATCCGCGACCACGTCGCGCCGGCGTCGGTGCTGCGGTAGACGGTGTTCTGCTTGTCGGCGACGCCGGCGTAGATCGTCCGCGTCGGGCTGCCGGCCGAGCCGCTCGTCTTGTCGAAGGTCACCCACACGACGCCGGGCCGGTGCGAGAGGTATCCGTTGGGGTCGTTGGGATCCTGCGCCCAGTTGCCCGGGTTCGGGAAGCTCGTGACCTTCGACCAGCTCACGCCGGAGTTGGTGCTGCGCCACAACCCGTTACCGTCCGGTGCGCCGAGGTAGAGGACTCGGTTGTCGTTGGGGTCGACCATGAGCCGCTCACCCATGCCGCGGCCGGGCATGTTGCCGCCGAGCTTGAACGGCAGCGTGCTGACCTGCCACGTCGCGCCCCGGTCGGCCGATCGCAGGATCGCGCCGTTGTTGGGATCCCAGCTGTTGGTGTACATGCCGGCCGCCACGTAGACGCGGTTCGGGTCGACCGGGTCGGTGGCGAGGCTGACCACGCCGTTGTAGCCCCAGTTGTCCCAGCCGACCCAGTCGAGCAGCGGGACCCACCGCCCGGTGCCCTGGTGCCACCGGTAGGCGCCGCCGATGTCGGTGCGGGCGTAGATCAGGTTCGGCTCGGTGCGGTTGAACACGATGCCGGGGACGAAGCCGCCGCCCGCGATCTCGACGTTGCGCCACGAGTAGCTCTCGGCGGCCGGCGCCGCCGCGGCGGCCGAGGGCTGGGCGTGGGGGAGCACCAACGTCGAGGCGGTGAGCGCCACGGCGGCGAGTGCGTGCACGAGACTGATGCGCATGATCAACCACTTCCTTGTGGGGGATCAGGTCTGGGAGCGCTCCCAATGACTGCACTCAGTGTTAGCACCCGTGCGCGTTGGGTGTCAACCAGGAATGCGCTTACCTAGCGGCATCTAGGATCTTGTGACCGGGTGTAGAGGCTGGTCGGCACCCCAATGGGAGCGCTCACAAAAGTTTCGGAGCCTCAGGCCGCGGCGGCCCGCTCGGCGCGGCGTGCGATGGACCTGAGTAGACGTCCGACGAGGACGTGATGCGCGCCGGAGCTGATGACCAGCCGGCGGTAGACGCCGCCGAGGAACCCGGGGAACTCGGCGTACGTGCGCGCGCTGAGCCGCGTGCCGCCTGGTTCGGGGGTCAGGGTGAAGTCGAGGGTGTACCGGGAGTACCGATGCCGGCCGGTGAGTCGGGCATGGTGGTCCGGGACGGCCTCGGCGACCGTGAAGCCGGGCATGGTCGCGCCTTCGGTGAGCGGGCTGCCGGAGACGCGGCGCGGGACGGTGCCGAGGAGGCGTCCGAGGACCTCGGGCCCGGAGCCCGTGTTCCACGTGCCGAGGCAGCGCCACACGGCCGCGGCGGGCGCGTCGACGAGAACCTGGTGCTCGTCGACGAAGGGCAGATCGGTGTCCACGTGGCCGAGCCTACGAGCCCTGAGTGGTTGACTCGGTTGGGGACACGCGCTTAGGTGCGGTGTGCGGATCTCACGGGTGGTCTCGGTTCTGGTGTTGGCCGCTCTCGCGGTCGTCGTGCCGCTGCCGGCGGGCGCGGCGGAGACCGGGAGGCCGAGTCTCGATCTCGACGGTGCCACCATCCCGAGCCTGCAGGCGCTGATGGACCGCGGGAAGCTCACCTCGGTGGGGCTGACCGGGGCCTACCTCGGCAGGATCCACTCGCTGGACCGCAAGATCCACGCGGTGCTGACCGTCGACCGGACGGCGGTCGCGCAGGCGACGGCCAGTGATCGACGCCGCAGGTCCGGGCACCTCCGTGGCCCGCTGGACGGCATTCCCGTGCTGCTCAAGGACAACGTGGACACCAAGGGCCTCGCGACGACCGCCGGTTCGCGGGCGTTGCGCGCGGTGCCGCCGGCGAGGGACGCCACGCTGGTCCGCAAGCTGCGTGCGGCCGGGGCGGTGATCCTCGGCAAGACCAACCTGTCCGAGTGGGCGAACTTCCGCTCCACCAACGCCACCTCCGGTTGGTCCGGCGTCGGACTGCAGACCAACAACCCGTACGTGCTCGATCGGAACCCGTGTGGGTCGTCGTCGGGGTCCGGCGCGGGGGTGGCGGCGTCGCTGGCGCAGGTCGCGATCGGCACCGAGACCGACGGGTCGATCGTGTGTCCGGCCGGCAACAACGGCGTCGTGGGGCACAAGCCGTCGCTCGGGCTGGTGAGCCGCACCGGCATCGCGCCGATCTCGGCCGAGCAGGACACCGCGGGCCCGATGGCCAGGAACGTGGTGGACGTCGCGATCACGCTGTCGATCCTGCAGGGCCGGGACCCTGCCGACCCGGCGACCGGGGACTACCC
The DNA here is from genome assembly GCA_963840275.1 of uncultured Actinomycetota bacterium. Taxonomy (GTDB): domain Bacteria; phylum Actinomycetota; class Actinomycetes; order Mycobacteriales; family Pseudonocardiaceae; genus Actinophytocola. Next base: position 1,911,139 of record CAWIYK010000005.1, on the reverse strand, counting down.
GCAGGACCAGCCGACCGACTACGCGAAGCTGCTGGCGCCGGGAGCGTTGCGCGGGGCCAGGGTCGGGGTGTGGCGCCAGGCCGGGCTCGACGAGGATGTCGATCGGGTGGTGGCCAGGTCGGTGGCGATCCTGCGCGCGAAGGGCGCGACGGTCGTCGATGTCGACATGCCCTACCGGGAGGAGATCGGCGCGGCGGAGTTCCCGGCGCTGCTCACCGAGTTCACCCGGGATCTGCCCGCGTACCTGGCGAACCGGCGCGGTGCCCCGCAGACGTTCCCCGAGCTGATCGAGTTCAACAGGCAGGACCCGGTGGAGCTGAGCCGGTTCGGTCAGGAGCTGTTCGAGCAGGCGCTGACCGCACCGGGCATAGACGACCCGGTGTATCTCGAGCAGCGCGCCACCGCCACCTCGCTGGCGAGGCGCTCCATAGACGAGACGATGGCCGCACACGACCTCGACGCGATAGTGTCGCCGACCAACGGCCCGGCCTGGCGCACGACGTACGGCAACGGCGACGAGGGTTTCCTGCTGGAGTCCTCCGGTCCGGCTGCCGTGTCGGGCTACCCGAACATCGCCGTGCCCGCCGGCTACGCGGGCGAACTGCCGATCGGCCTGTCGTTCATGGCCGGCCGCTGGGCCGACGCGACAGTGCTGGCGCTAGCAGCCGCCTACGAGACCGCCAACCCCGTCCGACACGCTCCGAAGTACCTGCCCACGATCTGATCCTGGCGCGTACTCCTTCGGGTGATTCTTGTTGGTGGGCAAGGGTTTTGTCGGCCGGTGGAGTAGCATGAACGTATGTTCGATGAAGGTCATGAGCTGCTGGTTGAGGGGCTCGGGTGTGCGCGTCGGGTGGCTCGGGAGTCGGCTGAGTTGTTGGATCGTCTTGCCCGGTTCGTCGCGTTGCATCCCGGGAGTGATGGGGAGTTCGTGCCGTTGGAGGTTGCGGCGGCGTTCAAGTGGACGGTGTCGTTCGCGCGGAAGCGGATCGGGTTGGCGGTGGCGTTGACGACTCGTCTTCCGGCGACCTTCAAGGCGTTGCGTGCTGGGGAGATCGACGAGTACAAGGCGCGGCAGATCGCTGAAGCCACTGAGGTCCTCTCCGATGAGGACGTGGCACGGGTGGAGGCGGCGATCGCGGCGCAGGCTGGTGGGTTGAACCCGCGGCAGCTCAGTGATCGGTTGCGGCGGGCGGTGAATCTGGCGGATCCGGCGGCGGCCGCGGCACGTGCGGCAGCGAAGACGGCGGCACGGCAGGTGATCCATGAGCACCTCGACGACGGTGCTGGGTTGTTCACGGTCATGGGTGACGTGGAGCGGACTCAGCTGGCTCATGATCGAGTGCGGGCGCTCGCTCGGCAGATCAAGACCGCTGGCGACGACCGGACTCTGGATCAGATCTGCTGCCGATGTGGCGTTGGATTGCTTGGCGGGTAAGGGGTTCGGCAACGCCAAGGTGCAGGTGCGGTTGACGCTGCCCGCCACGACCGTGTTGGGGGTGGACGACAAGCCGGGGTATCTGGCGGGGTATGGGTGGTTGCCGGCACAGCGGGCACTCCAACTCGCCGCTCAGCAGGACGCGGTGTGGCAGCGAGTGCTCACCGATCCGCTCACCGGGCACGCGGTCGATGTGGGACGCCGGAAGTACAGTCCACCGGCCGCGTTGCGTGATCACATCCAAGCCACCTACCCGACCTGCACCGGACCGGGGTGCGTCAAGCCGGCGCACTTGTGCGATCTGGATCATCTGACGGCGTTTCCGGTGGGTGGGACGGATGAGGAGAACGTGCGGCCGGCGTGCCGACCGCATCACCGGGCGAAGACGGTGGGTGGGTGGCGGGTGGAGAAGTCCAGCCGAACGGTCGGGGGTTGACGTGGGTGACCCGGCACGGCTTCCGCATCGAGCATGAGCCGGAGCCGATCGCCGATCCGGAGCCTGCGCCGTTCTGACCGCTGGGATGGTGGGTGGTTACACGGTCAGACGATCGCCGACGGGGCCGGGCCGGTGGGGGGTTGGGGCGATCGAGGCCGCGCCTTCGCCGGAGGCTTCCGACCGGGTTGGGTCGGGTGCGGCGAAGACACGGCACCGAAAGATCGGGAGCTACCGCACGGGGTAACCCAAGATGGCTGCGCCGGCCAGGACGGCAGGCACTGGTGCGTGGTTGCACTGCGCTGGCTCGGCTTCCTGGGGTTTCGTCCAATCTTGTTTACTTCAAAGCCATCTTTTCAAGCATCCAAGATGGAACGACAAGATGGGGTGAAAGGTAGGAATGTGCTTGTGGCCAGCAGGTCTCGCCCCGACCCCAACCGGACAGGAACTCCAGTCCCGGGGGAAATCAACTCAGCAATCCTGGCCACGCACCCCCAACGCCCGGTGCCGTGCTTCGCCGCACCCAAACACCCCATCCAGAACAGCCGGCGAGGTGCGGCGTCGATCGCCCCACCCCGCACCCACCGAGCAACAAGGCGATCGCCCGACCGAGTGTCCCATCCTGCGTCGCGGAAGAACCACCGCGATACCCCAAGCGGTTTAACAGCCGAGAGAAACGGGAGGCGACTGGCCGACAAGGCGAATGGCCGGCGGCTCATAACCAGGCGGCGCAAAGAAGATCACGTCAGCCACGCCGATGTAACTACCGGCGACGCACGGGGCCGACGCGGGAGCGGACAGGCTGGCGACGTTGGCCTGAACCCGTGCGCCGGTGCCGACGATGGTCGTCCCGCCCAGGAACAACCCCGTGACCACATCGATGCTGCCGACCGGATAGTCGCATACTCCACGGCCCACCACGTTGATCGTGCCGGGGACGTGTGAGGAGTTGTGTGGGTAGTCGCTGATCGCGCTGCACGTGATCACCGGCGGACCGGCGGCGTTGACCGCCGCCCCCTGCCGAGTATTCAGCTTGCGCAGGATGACAGGCGTTTCCGAGGCTGGCAGTACCCGCTGTAGCTGGGGTCTTTCGGCGGTGGCAGGCGACGCGTTGGCCACACCTGATGGGGCTATCAGCGCGACGGTCGCGGCTGCCGTCATGACGACGGACGACCAAGCTCTGGCACGGATTCGCATAGGACACCTCACCTTTTCCAGTCCGGGCCGATCGGACGGAGAGTTGAACGCAAACAAACGGGTCGGCCAGTGAAGTGATCTCAACAAGATCGTCTTGGGTGCGCGTGGCCTGAGTGTGGGGATGGCGGGGTTGGCTCTGTTGCGGGTGAGAGCCGGTGAGATGTGGGCGGGGAGCTCCTGATAGGACTGGATTTGCGAAGATCAAGTCCAACATCAGGGGCTCCCCGTGATTGCTTATGCTGCCATGCTCGACGTCTCCCGCGAACTTGCCCTGCGAGTGTCTCGCCTGCTGAAGGCCGAACGCCGTCGCCGCGGCACCCGCAAGCGCAGTCGCGCGTTGACCTGCTTCCGCCAGGCAATACTGGGGTTGCGATGGTTCCGCCAAGACGCTGATGTCACCGCGCTGGGCCGTGACCACGGCATCTCCCGGGCCACTGCGTACCGCTATGTCGATGAGGTCATCGACGTGCTCGCCGATCTGGCGCCGGACCTGCACGAAGCTCTGGAACAGGCCAAGAAGCAAGGCCTGGCCTATGTGATCCTCGACGGGAAGATCTTCTCCACAGATCGTTGCGGCGAGAAGACCACCAGCGTCAAAGGCAAACAGATCGACCTCTGGTACTCCGGCAAAGCCCACGAACACGGCGGCAACGTGCAAGCACTCTCCAGGCCAGACGGTTTCCCGCTCTGGGTGGCCGATGTCGAGCCCGGCTCGATGCACGATCTGACCGTGGCTCGTGAGCATGTGCTCGGTGCCCTGTACTGGGCCGCCTCTCACCTCGACCTCCCGACACTGGCCGACGGCGGCTACGAGAGCGCGGGGATCGGCGTGCACACTCCGTACAAACAACCCGCCGGTGACCAGGTACTCGACGTGGACAACCGCACCTACAACGCCCTCCTACGCGGCCTGCGCTGCCTGGGCGAACGCGGCTTCGCCGTCCTCACCGGCCGCTGGCGCGTCCTGCACCACACCACCGCCAGCCCCAGCAAAATCGGCGACATCGTCAAAGCCGCACTCGTCCTCACCCACCTCGAACACGGCCAACTCGCATAAATCTTGCTGAGATCACGTCAGTGTCTATGATTGAGGGTCGATTCGTGCTTCGTCAGGACTGAACGCCCGAATCAAACTGGCAATCGGCTCAATTGTTCGCCGCCATCAGATGAGTATTCATAACTACCAAAAACTAGGCCCAAGCAGAGCAACCGAAGCTTTAACCGCCACCTCCGCCATATCGCCGACCCGACCGCCGTCCTCGACAGTCGTGGCGATCAGCTCACGTAACCCACCCAACAACATGATCGCCAACTGCCGAGGCACCGGTCCAATACCAGCGGCGTGCCACTGAGCGTTGTCGCACAACGTCTGGATCATGGCGATGAACGCTTCCATCACGTCGCGCTGCAGGTCGCGTGCGGCGGCGCCGAGGGAAGGCACGTCGCGGATCCAGCTGAGGGTGATCGCCGGCTCTGCCTCCGAGCAGCGGATCCACGCCTCGACGGCCTGCCGCACCTGGTCGGACCACGGCGCCTCCGGGTCGACGGCCGCGGAGATCTGCCTGATCATCTCGGCGTTGGCGTCGGTGAGCAGCGCGACGAAACACGCTTCCTTGCTGGCGAAGTGCTCGTAGAAGGTCCGTCGCGAGGTGCGGGCGTGGCGCACGATGTCGGCGACGGTCGTGTTCCGGTAGCCGGCCAGCACGATCGAGGAGGCCAGGCCGCCGAGCAGCCGCTCGCGGTACCCACTCGTCACGACATCCGCCTCCTTGTGGCAGATGGTACATCGGCGTACCGTGCGGTTGGTACGGTCGCGTACCAATGGGGAAGGTGTTCCAGCGATGACGCTTCCGCCCGGCCCGACGACGCCCCGTTTCGTCCAGGGCGCCTTCGCGATGACCCAACCGCTGCGCGGCATGCGCCGGATGCGGGAACGCTACGGCGACGCCTTCACGGTCAACGTGCCGATCTTCGGCCGTGCCGTGGTGATCAGCGAACCGGGCGAGATCAAGCAGCTGTTCACCACCGGCGCCGAGACCGTCGACAACCTCGACCAGAACCTCGGGCGGGTGCTCGGTTCCGGGTCGCTGTTCGCGCTCGCGGGGGAGGAGCACCGCAAGCAGCGCAAGCTGCTCGTGCCGCCGTTCCACGGCCGCCGACTCACCGCGTACGAACAGATCGTCGAGGACGAGACGGTGCGCGAGATGGCGTCCTGGCCGCAGGGCCAACCGTTCCCGACGCTGCCCTCGACCATGCGGATCACCCTCAACGCCATCCTGCGCGCGGTCTTCGGCGCGGAGGGCGCCGAGTTCGACCAGCTTCGACACCTGCTGCCGCGGCTGGTGGGCCTCGGGTCCCGGCTGGCCGTGCTGCCGATGCCGAAGCTCGGCCGCTGGAGTCCGTGGGGCCGCTTCCTCGCGATGCGCGCGGAGTACGACGCGGTCGTCGACCGGTTGATCGACGCCGCGGAACGGACGGAGCTCGCCGACCGCAACGACGTGCTCGCGATGATGCTGCAGGCCCGCTACGAGGACGGCGCGGCGATGAGCCGCCGCGAGATCGCCGACCAGCTGCTGACTCTGCTCGCCGCCGGCCACGAGACGACGGCGACGACACTCGCCTGGGCCGTCGAGCGGCTGCGCCGCCACCCCGCGATCCTGCGTGACCTCGTCGACGAGGTGGACGCGGACGGTAAGGCGCTCCGCGAGGCGACCGTTCTCGAGGTGCAGCGCACCCGACCGGTGATCGACATGGTGGGGCGGCAGGTGAAGGCCGACAGCTTCGAGCTCGGCCGGTGGACCGTCCCGAAGGGGTACGCGGTGCTCGTCAGCATCGCGCTGATCCACGACGACGACGCGGTCTTCCCGAACGCGCGCACCTTCGACCCGTCGCGGTTCGTCGGCGCGCGGCCCGACCTGTACCACTGGATCCCGTTCGGCGGCGGCAGCCGGCGGTGCCTCGGCGCGGCCTTCGCGAACATGGAGTTGAACGTCGTGCTGCGGACCATGTTGCGTGATGTCACGCTGGCACCGACCACGGAGGCCGACGAGCGGTGGCACTCCCGCGGCATCGCCTACGCGCCGGGCAAGGGCGGACTCGCGGTCGTGCGGCGTCGGGTGCCGAGAACAGCGCCTGCCACGGAGGCGGCGAGCGGGGGAGTGCGTCCATGACCGAACAGACCGTCGACGTCGGCCGGGGCATCTCCCTGGCGTACGAGGAGTTCGGCGACGGCGAGCCACTCGTCCTCGTCGCCGGGCTCGGTCAGCAGCTGCACAGCTGGCCGACGCCGTTCTGCACCCAGCTCGCCGAGCGCGGCTACCGGGTCGTCCGGTTCGACAACCGCGACGTCGGCCGGTCGACGCACCTGCGGTTCCGGCCGGCGAAGCCGTTGGCGTCGCTGCTGGGACGCCTGCCGGCCGAACAGTACGAACTCGCCGACATGGCCGAGGACACCGTCGGGCTCCTCGACGCGCTCGGTCACGACAGCGCCCACCTCGTCGGCGTGTCGATGGGCGGCATGATCGCGCAGACCGTCGCGGCGCACCACCCGGACCGCGTACGCACGCTCACGTCGATCATGTCGACGACCGGGGCGCGGCGGATCGGGCGGCCCGCCCTGTCCACCATGCGACTGCTCGCCGCCCGGCCGGCGCGGACCAGGGACGACGCGGTCGCGCGTGCACTGCGGATGTTCCGGCACATCGGCTCGCACGGTTATTCCATCGACGAGGCGACGGTGCGGGAGAACGCGGGCATCAGCTGGGACCGCGACCCGTCCGCCGCCGGCGTCGGACGCCAGCTCGGCGCGATCCTGCGCTCCGGCGACCGGACGCCGAGACTGCGTGCCGTCACCGCCCCGACGCTGGTGATCCACGGCGACCGCGACCGGATGGTCCACCCGACCGGCGGCGCGGCGACCGTGCGCGCGATCGCCGGCTCCCGGCTGGAGACCATCGTCGGCATGGGGCACGACCTGCCGAAGGACGCGTGGCCGGTGCTGCTCGACCTCCTCGACGCGCATGCCGGCAGGAGGAGCAACGATGCCTCGTCGACGTCCTAGGCTCACCGGCCGACCGATGATGATCACCGGTGCGGCGTCGGGGTTGTCGCGGCTCGGCTCGCCGGTCGCCATCGCCGACATCGCAGCTGTTCGGCCGCATCGCGCACGTCGAGCACCCGCGTGAGCACCCGGTCCGCCGACGAGGTGTGGGACTGGCTCTCGGCGCCGCTAGCCGCGGTGTTCGGCAACGCGGGCGTCGCGGTCGCGGCCACCGTGCTCGACGGCCTGCCGGAGGACGACGACTGGTTGCACGGCATCAACTTCCGTGGCGTCGTGAACTACGCAGTGCTTTCCCGCCTACTGGAACGTATCCGCTCCCGGTAGCCCCGCACCGGGGCGCGACGGTTTCACACCGTCGCACCCCGACGTCGGCTGCCCGTCAGGCCGCGGCGAGTCCGTCCAGCACCGTTGGCCGGTTGGCCGGCTGCGCCGAACCGCACATGGCGACGACGAGCACCTTGTTGAGTGCGACCGCGAACCGTTCCGCGGCCGCGGGGTCCTCGGTGTCCATGTCGTCGGTGGTCACCGAGATCTCCAGTCGCTTGGCGCCGTTGCTGAACAGGTACGACTGGTAGCCGTGCATGCCGCCGGTGTGTCCTTCGTAGACACCGCCGCAGTCCGGGCCGACGTCGATGGTCTGCAGGCCGAGGCCGTACCCGTCGGCCGGGCCGATCGGCAGGGCCTCGCGCATCTCGGCGAGCAGGTCGGCGGGCAGCAGCTTGCCGCCCAACAGCGCGGTGATGAACGTGTCCAGGTCGCGGGTGGTGGAGATGAGCTCCCCGGCCGAGCCGGCCCACGTCGGGTTCACCCGGGACGCGTCGAGCACGCGCAGCCCGTCCTCGGCGCGGTAGGTGTAGTAGCCGTGGGCGTGCGGACCGGGAATGTTCGGCCGGGCGCCGGGGAGGACCGTCTCACGCAGTCCGAGCGGCCGCAGGATGCGCTGCCGTACCTGGGAGTCGTACGACTTGCCGGTGAGCCGTTCGATCAGCTGCCCGGCGAGGACGTAGTTGGTGTTGGAGTAGGACCAGCTGGTGCCCGGCTCGAACCTGGCCGGCTCGGACAGCGCGACGGCGATCAGCTCCTCCGGCGCGTAGGTCCGGAACTGGTTGTCCTCGAACTCCTTGCCGAACAACGGGATCCCGGGCTCGATCGTGCCGTCCGGCCGGGGCTCGCCGGTGTAGTTGAACAGGCCGCTGGTGTGCTGCAACACCATGCGCACGGTGATCCGCGGGTCGATGCCGTACTCCGGTAGGTACTCGTCGATCGGGTCGTCGAGCACCACCTCGCCCTCGTCGACCAGCTGCAGCACCACGGTCGACACGAACGTCTTGGTGATGCTGCCGGCGCGGAACCGGCCGTTGGTCGGCACCTTCCCACCCGCCAGCTCGCGCATGCCCGCCGCGCCGGTCCAGTCGCCCTTCTCGTCGTGGATCCGCAGCTGCACACCGGCCGCGCCGGAGCCGGCCAGTTCGGTCATGGCCTGACGCAGGTCGTCGCGGCCGGGTGTCGCGCTCGCCGTCGCACTGCTCAGGCCGGCGACCAGCGTCCCCGCCAGAACCACGCCGCCGAGCCTTCTCATGCTCGCCCCCATCGGTGATCCCTTCGTGTCCGGCCGGGGCACGTTCCCCGGCACAGGAAAAGCCTGCCGCGCCGGCCGCGCCCGCACATCCCCAGACAGGTCGACCTCCGCATCCCCCGCGAGGGGGACCCGCGGGCGCGCGCTGGGCCGTTCACCTCGGAAACTGGCAACGGTAAGGGCTGACGGGCGGCTTTCCGACGGTTCTTTTCCCACCGATCATCGGTAGGTCGGGGAACCCTGCACCCCCGGGAGGCAACAAAATGCTGTTCACCCGCCCCGCCATCGTCGCCGCGTTGGCGGCACTGACCCTCATCGGCGTCGCCGCGCCGGCCTCGGCCGCGGCCGGCAAGTACGTCGCGCTCGGTGACTCCTACTCGTCCGGCACCGGCGCCGGCAGCTACGGCAACAGCGGTGGCTGCAAGCGCAGTGCGAACTCCTACCCGCAGCTCTGGGCCAACGCGAACGCGCCGTCCTCGTTCGCGTTCGTCGCCTGCTCCGGCGCCGTCACCAACGACGTGCTCAACAACCAGGTCTCCGCGATCACCTCGGACACCGCGCTCGTGACCATCTCCATCGGCGGCAACGACGCCGGCTTCGCCGACGTCATGACGACCTGCAACACCAGCTCGGACTCCACGTGCGTCAGCCGCAACCAGCAGGCGCAGGACTTCGCGCGCACCACCCTGCCCGGCCGGCTGAACAACGTGTACACCCAGATCCGCAACCGGGCGCCGAGCGCACGGGTGGTCGTGCTCGGCTACCCGCACATCTACAAGCTCAGTGGTTCCTGCTGGGTCGGCCTGAGCGAGACCAAGCGGGCCGCCATCAACCAGTCCGCCGACGTGCTGGCGTCGGTGATCTCCGGCCGGGCCTCCGCATACGGGTTCACGTTCGTCGACGCGCGGAACTCGTTCGCCGGCCACGAGATCTGTGCGTCGGGCACCCGGTGGATCAACAGCCTCACCTGGCCGGTGGACGAGTCGTACCACCCGAACGCCACCGGACAGCGCGGCGGCTACTACAACCCGCTGGAGGCGGTCGCCTGAGCTGAGTGAACCCGGTTGGGCCCCGGCTCGTGTTGTTGCCGGGGTCCGACATTGGGAGGCTGCGTGGCTGGACGACCGCGATCCACGTTTCGGGTGATGGTCACGGCGGTGGATGTGCTGGTGGTCCTGCTGGTCGTCCTGACCGTGACCGCTCGGCTCGGGCCGGCCGGGTGGCTGGCCGGGGTCGCGTTCGCCGCGATCGGCTGGGCCGCGCTGGCCGACGGGCTGCGTCGGTACGACGTGCGGTCACTCGGGGTGGCCGGCCGGTTCGCGCTGGCCAGAGCGGTGCTGGTCGGCGGTGTGACGGCGCTGGTCGTGGAGACCACCGACCCGCGGCCGGACCCGGTGGCGGCGATCGTCGTCCTCGCCGCGCTCGTGTTGGCCGTGACCGCGGTCGGCGGCTGGGTCGGCCGCCGTGCCGGGGCGCCCGCCGAGTTCGACGCGCGGTTCGCCGTGTCGGTCGACGCGTTCTTCGTGTTGGCGCTCAGCGCGTTCGTCGCGACCCGGCTCGGCGGCTGGGTCCTCGTGATCGGCGTGCTGCCGTACGCGTTCGTCGTAGCCATGCGGGTGCTGCCGTGGCTGCGTGCCCCGCTGCCGGCGAGCACCGTTCGCCGGACCGTGGCGGCGGCGCAGGGGATCGTGCTCACGGTGGCCGCCGCCGACCTGCTCCCGCGGCCGGTCGCGGTCGTCATGACCGGGCTGGCACTGGTGGCACACGTCGGGTCGTTCGGTCGTGATGTCCTGTGGCTGCACCGGAACCGAGTCGTCGGGGTCGTGCCGGACGACACTGCGGCCGAGTCGGACAGTGGGCGGCGGGTGGGCGCACGGGTGCTCACCGGTCTCGCCGGCCTGCTCGTGCTGGTCGCGCTCGTCGGACCGAACCGGCTCGGCCAGCTCTCCGTCGAGGCGTTCGCGCGCATCCCCGTGGAGGGACTCGTCGGCGCCGCGCTCGTGCTCGTCCTGCCGGTGCTGGCGCGCCGGGTCGCGATCGTCCTGATCGGCGCCGGCCTCGGCCTGCTCACCATCGTGAAGATGCTCGACATGGGTTTCTACGAGGTGTTCGACCGGCCGTTCCACCCGGTGTTCGACTGGAGCTTCCTCGGCCCGGCCGTCGACTTCCTCGGGACGTCCTACGGTCATCTCGGCGCGGTGCTCGCGGTGATCGGCGTCGCGCTCGGGGTCGTCGCGCTGCTGGTCGGCATGACACTGGCGGTGCGGCGACTGACCCGTCTCGCGGTCGGCAACCACACCACCGCGGCCCATCTACTCGTGGCACTCGGGGTCGTCTGGCTCGTGCTGGCCGTCTCCGGCGCGCAGCTCGCCCCGCAGGAGCCGGTCGCGTCCCGCAGTGCCGCCGACCACGTCTACGACAACGTCCGGCAGGTGCGGCAGGGACTGCTGGACGGGGAGACGTTCGCCGCCGAGTCCGCCGTCGACGACTACCGCTACACGCCGGGCAAGGAGCTGCTGACCGGCTTGCGCGGCAAGGACGTCCTGTTCGTCTTCGTCGAGAGCTACGGGCGGGTGGCCATCGAGAACTCCGACAGCGCACCGGCGATCGACCCGATCCTCGACGCCGGCACGAACCAGCTGCGGGCGGCCGGGTTCGACTCCCGCAGCGCCTTCCTGACCTCGCCGACCTACGGCGGCGGCAGCTGGCTCGCCCACGCCACGCTGCAGACCGGGCTGTGGATCGACAACCCGCAACGCCGCACGAGCCTCGCCACCCTCGAACGGATGACGCTCAGCATCGCGTTCAACCGGGCGGGCTGGCGGACGCTCGGTGTCGTCCCGGCGAACACCGAGGACTGGCCGGACGGCGACATCTACCACTTCGACAAGGTCTACGACTCCCGCAACGTCGGCTACAAGGGTCCTCGGTTCTCCTACGCCACCGTGCCCGACCAGTACACCCTGCAGCAGTTCGAGCTCACCGAACGCGCGGCCAACCCCGGCCCGGTCATGGCCGAGATCGACCTCGTCTCCAGCCACACGCCGTTCACGCCGGTGCCGCGCATGGTCGACTGGGACGACGTCGGCGACGGCTCGGTCTACGACCCGATGCCCGCGGCCGGCCCGCAGCCGAGCGAGGTGTGGCCCGATCCCACCCGCGTCCGCGCGGCGTACACGTCCTCCATCGCCTACGCGCTCAAGTCGCTCATCTCCTACGTGGAGACCTACGGCGACGACGACCTCGTGGTCGTCTTCCTCGGCGACCACCAGCCGCAACCGATCATCGCCAGCCAGGACGGCACCCGCGACGTGCCGATCACGATCGTCGCCCGCGACCCGGCCGTCATGGACCGCGTCGACGGCTGGGGCTGGCACGACGGCCTGAACCCGAAACCGGACGCTCCCGTCTGGCCCATGGACGCCTTCCGCGACAAGTTCCTCGCCGCCTACGGACCGCAGGCCCCGCCCAACGGGGCGGCGGCGCCGAGATGACGGCGCTCAGGTCGTTCGCGTCGCGGTGAGCACCAGCGTGGCGTAGGGCATGGTGAAGGTGCCGCCCATCGCGTCGATGGCCGCGCCGACGCCGTCCAGCACCGGCGCCAGGTCGGCGGGCGAGAAGCGGGTGAGGGCACCGGAGGTCGGCAGCTGGTCCAGCCACTCGTCCCGGGTGTAGGGCCGCGACCAGTCGTAGCGCCACCGCTCCGGCTCGGTGAACCCGCCCGCCTCCCGGAGTCCGTCGGCGGCCTTGGTGAGCAGTGCCTGGTACCCGTCCACGGCCGATGCCGTCGGGCGGAACGTGAACGGCGAGTCGGGCAGCGCCTTGTGGTACACCTCGGCGAAGGCCTCCGCCATGGCGGTCGGCGGCTCGGCCACGTGCCAGAACGCCGCCAGCAGGCCGCCGGGACGCAGCACCCGCGCCGCCTTGGCCGCGCCCGCCACCGGATCCACCCAGTGCCAGGCCGTTCCGGCGACGACCGCGGCGAAGTCCCGGCCGTCGGGCTCCCACGCCTCGAACGTCGCCACCTCGACGTCGAGTCCGCCGTGCCGCGCGAAGTCCGCCATCCGCGCGTCGGGTTCGACCCCGAGCACGCGGCAGCCGGCCGCCCGGAACTGCCGGGCCGCGGTGCCGGTGCCGCAGCCGACGTCGAGGACGTCGGGGCCGGGCGCGGCGGCGACGATGCGGGCCACCATGGCGTCGGGATAGCGGGGTCGGGTCCGGTCGTAGCGCGCGGCGTCCGAGCCGAACGACTCCGCGATCTGCCGGTGTCGATGTGGCTCGGGTTGCTCCGACGGTAGAGTGGGCATGTGCCCACCATAGTGGGCGATTGCCCACTTCACAAGGGAGGAGCGTCCGTGCCGACAGGGGTGGCCATCCGCGACGCGCGCAAGCAGCTGTTCGACGCGGCCGAGCGCGTGCTGCTGCGGGACGGGCCGAACGCGCTGACCAGCAGGGCGGTCACCACGGAGGCGGGCTGCGCCAAAGGCGTGCTGCACCGGCACTTCGCCGACTTCGACGCCTTCCTCGCCGAGTTCGTGCTCGACCGGATCGGCCGGATCGACGACCAGACCACCGCCCTGCTCGACGCGGCCGGGACCGGCGCCGTCGTCGACAACCTCACCGGCGCGCTGACGGCGCTGTTCGAGTCGGTCGCGGTGGCCATCGTCGGCCTGGTCACCTCCCGGGACGCGCTGCGGGCCCGACTGCGCGAGGACTGGCCGGCGGGCGTCCCCGTGCTCACGGAGGCGGTGATCATGATCGAGTCCTACCTCAGGAGCGAGCGCGAGCTGGGCCGCGTCGCGGCGGACGCGGAGGTCGAGATGCTCGCGCCGACGTTGATCGGGACCGGGCACCTGCTGTTCGCCGACCGGACGGGCGCCCCACCGGACGCCGCCGCCGTCCGCAAGGCCGTGGCCACCATCCTCGCCGGAGCCGTGCGGGAAACGCCGCGCTGAGCAGCGGTCGGCGCAGGCGGGCTGTCCGCCGGACTTCCGGCAGATGACATATGGTCGGCACGACCGACGTCATCGAGTGCGAAGGACCGCATCGTGTCGCTGTACGAGATTCCGCTCCACACGCTGGCCGGCGAGCCGACCACGTTGGCCGAGCTGCGTGGCCGGGCCGTGCTGCTCGTCAACGTGGCCTCCAAGTGTGGGCTGACCCCGCAGTACCGGGGCCTCGAGGCGCTCCACGAGCGTTACGCCGACCGCGGGTTCTCGGTCGTCGGCCTGCCGTGCAACCAGTTCGGCGGCCAGGAGCCGGGCACCGCCGAGGAGATCGGCACGTTCTGCTCGACGACCTACGGCGTGACGTTCCCGATGATGGCGAAGCTGGACGTGAACGGGCCGGACCGCCACCCGCTGTACACCGAGCTGGTGACCGTCCCGGACGCCGACGGCACCGCCGGCGACGTGCAGTGGAACTTCGAGAAGTTCCTCCTCGACCCGGCGGGTGCGGTCGTCGCCCGCTTCCGGCCGGCGACCACGCCGGAGGATCCGGCGGTCGTGTCCGCCATCGAGTCCGCTCTTCCGCGCGTGACGGATCACGTCGTCAGCAGCTAGTCGGGGGAGGGGGGATGACGATCACCTCGGTCCCTGCCGGTCCGGTCGAACACGTCGTCAAACCGGTGGTGCGGTGGGGTTTGATGCACGGACTCCCGCGCACCGCGCTGTGGATGGCCGCGCGCCGGGGCGATCCGCAGGCACGGCTTTTCGTCGAGGCCGGGGCGCGGTCCACGGCCGAGCTGAGCGGGTTGTTCGACGAGATCCGCGAGCGCGGCCCGCTGCTCAGGGGCGCCTTCTCCCACATCACCGCGAGCCACGCCGCCGTCAAGGAAGTGTTGAGCGGCAACGACTTCCGCAGCGGGGTGGGGCCGGACCCGAGCCGGGCGGTCGGTCGGCTGGCCGAGTGGTCGGCGTCCGAGTTCGTCCATCCGATGGCACCGCCGTCGCTGCTGGTCACCGAACCGCCGGACCACACCCGCTACCGCAAGCTCGTGACGCGCGTGTTCAGCGTGCGCGCGGTGGCGGACCTGCGCGGGCGCGTCGAGCAGATCGCCAACGAGCTGCTCGACGCCGTCGACCCGACCGAGCCGGTCGACCTCGTCGAGACCTACTGCAGCCTGCTGCCGGTCACCGTCATCGCCGAGGTCCTCGGTGTGCCGCCGGAGCAACGCAAACGCGTCCTGCGGCTGGGCGCGGCCGCGGCGCCCAGCCTGGACATGGGCCTGACCTGGCGGCAGTTCCGTGCGGTCGAGTCGGCGCTCGTCGCGTTCGACGCGTGGCTCACCGACCACCTGGACAACCTGCGGACCCACCCGGGTGACGACCTGCTGAGCCAGCTCGTCGCCGCCCGCGAGGACGGTGTGGGGCTCACCGACGTCGAGCTGCGGGCCACCGCGGGCCTCGTGCTCGCGGCCGGCTTCGAGACGACCGTGAACCTGCTCGGCAACGGGGCGGTCCAGCTCCACGACCACCGCGACCAGCTTGCGGTGCTCACCGACGCCCCGCTGTCGTGGCCCAACGCGGTCGACGAGATCCTCCGCGTCGATCCGCCGGTGCTGCTGACCGGGCGGACCTGCCTGCGCGACACCGAGGTCGCCGGCGTGCCGGTGGCGAAGGGGGCGCTGGTGACCACGATCCTCGCGGCCGCCAACCGGGACCCCGCGGTGTTCGACGACCCCGGTCGCTTCGACGTGTTGCGGCACAACGCCCGCGAGCACATCGCGTTCTCCTCCGGCCGCCACTACTGCCTCGGCGCCGCCCTCGCCCGCATGGAAGGCGAGGTCGGCCTGCGCACCCTGTTCGACCGGTTCCCCCGACTGCGGCTCCTGCCCGGCGCCGCCCACCGCGGCACCCGCATCCTCCGCGGGTACGAGCGTCTGCCGGTGCTGCTCGACGGCTGAGTCCGTTTGACGCAACTGAATGGTTGCTATAGTGTTGCAACCGTTCAGTTGCTACACATTGGAGGAAGTCATGGGGTTCCCCGATCGGATCGAACGAGTCGTCGACATCGAGCACCCGCCGGCGAAGGTGTGGGACGCGCTCACCACGGCCGAAGGGCTGGGCACCTGGTTCGGCAACGAGGCGACGATCGACCTCCGTCCCGGCGGAGCGGCCGAGATGAAGTGGCAGGACGGCAACACCGCCAACATGCGGGTCGAACGGGTCGAGGAGCCGTCGGTGTTCGGCTTCACCTGGCACATCTACGGCCTGCCGGAGGGCGACCCACGCCGCACCTACGTCGAGTTCACGCTCGAGCCGGTCGGTGCCGGCACGCGGCTGACCGTGGTCGAGAGCGGCTTCGCGCAGGTGCCGGAAGGCGCCTTCCGCACCGCGTACGACGGCAACACCAAGGGCTGGGCGAGTGAGCTCGGCGAGCTGGTCGACTACCTCGATGCCGCCTGACGTCGAGGCGGTCGCCGAACAGGTCTTCGTCGCACTGGCCGACCCGACCCGGCGCGCCATCCTGGCCGCGCTGGCGGCGGGCGGCCCGGCCACGGCGACGGACCTGGCCGAGCGACTGCCGATCACCCGACAGGCGATCGCGAAACATCTGGCCCTGCTCGCCGACACGGGCCTCGTGTCGGCCGAGCCGGGGGAGCGGCGCCGGGTGCGCTACCGGCTCCGGTCCGGCCCGATGCAGGTGGCGCAGCAGTTCCTCGCGGCACTCGCCCGCGACTGGGACGGCCCGCTCGACGCGTTGCGCCAGCACCTCGGCAAGGAAACCACGATGCAGGAGAGATCATGAGCGAGTAGTTCGACTACGAGGGCGGCGGCGAGCACAGAGCCACGATCCGGGTGACCGAGGTCGTCCCGGACCGGAAGGTCGCTTGGCTCGTGCTGATGAACCGCTTCGACCCCGCCGACCACGAGACACGCCGCCTGGGGGTCGGCGTGTCTCGTGTGGACGGTCAGGATCGGACGTAGTTGGCGATCCGGCCGTCGTAGGGTGAGTACCGGGTGCTGCCCGGGGTCTCGTCGCCGGCGGAGATCTGGGCGATGAACGTCGAACCCGGGTACATCTGCTGGCGAGTGACGAACACCAGACAGGCGCCCGCGGCGGTGTGCCGTGGTTGGCGCCCGCGGCCTTGGCGGCACCGGTTCGCGACTTGACCTGGTCGACGTAGGTCGCGAGACCGCGGGCGTTGGTCACGTGTTGCCGTAGGAGTTGTACTCGTAGGCGAAGAGGTTGCCGCTCGACCAGCCGGCCGACCGACACCGGCCAGCATCGGTTTGATCGCCAGTCTTGCGACTGTGTCAGGTCGCGACCCGGGCCGGCATCCGCTGTGCGGCCTTGTACCACGTCCACAGGCCGTTGATCACCAGGGCGCCGAAGATCACGTACACCAGCGCGCTGAAGTACAGGTGCGAGGAGATCTGCAGCGGCACGCCGATCGCGTCGACGACGAGCCACACGACCCAGAACTCGACCAGTCCCAGGCTCTGCAGCAGGAACGCGAGCGCGGTGCCGACGAAGATCGCGGCGTCCGGCCACGGGGCCCACGACGCGTCGAACGCGTCCAGCGCCACCGCGAACACCACGGTGCCGGCCACGAACGCGGCCACGATGGCGAACCGCTCGCGGGTGGTGCCGGTGCGTACCGTGAGCCCGAAGACCGGGTCCCGCCTGCGCGTCCACGCCCACCAGCCGTAGACCGCGATCACGCCGACGATCACCTGCCGCACCGCGAGTCCGCCGAGGTGCGCGGAGGCGTAGACGCCGAACAGCAGCGCCACCGACACCAACTGCACCGGCCACGTCCACAGGGTTCGCGCGCGAGCGAGGAACACCACCGCGATCGCGAACACCTGGCCGATGACCTCGGCGTAGGACATCGTCTGGCCGAGGAAGGGGATTCCGTTGTCCAGCAACACGTGCACGACAAACCTCCGGACCGCGCGGTCCTCCCATCCGGACTCTCACCGTCGGCCCCGGAATTCCACCGGGTCAACCGTCCACGGGATTGCGGACGGGTCGCGGGCTGTACCGCCGGCTCGGAATTTCACCGACCCCGGAACGCGCGTTTCGGCATCCACCCTGCACCCGCGCCGACCCGGTGGGCGCTGCTTGTGAGCAACGCCACCGACATCAGCCGTCGTAGGTCGCCTGTTCGACCGCGAACACGTTGCGGTTGCCGACACCTTCCTGCAGGGACCAGAGGAGGTCGGCGTTCGCCGCGTCCTCCCAGTAGGAGATGCTCTCGCAGGCGCTCACCCACGAGTAGGTCGCAGCGCCAGCGGCCGGACTCCAGTAGTAGAGCTGTTTCTGGCCGGAGGAACAGAACCACCAGCGGCCGTTGTGGGACGCCACGCCGTTGAGGTTGTACCAGGACAGCTGCAGCGCCTGGGACGCGGTCGTCGACGCCGCGAACGTCGTCGACCCCGCGGCGAACGGGAAGCGGATCGCCCTCGGCGCGCGGTTGGGGTAGGACGCGCAGCCGGACTGGCAGGTGTACTCCGTCATGACCATCGACTTGCTGACCCGGTCCAGCGAGATCGTCGACCACGAGAGGTTCGTGCCCGACGTCGTGCTCGCGGTGATCGTGCCGATCTGCGGCAGGGCGTAGGCGTAGTTGTGCGCGTAGTAGACGCCGCTCGGCTGCCGGCCGATCTGGTCGGCGGTGCCGCCGGTGTTCGTCTTGAGGATCTTGCGCATGTCGAAGACGCGCATGCCGCGACCGGTGTCGGCGACGTAGAGGTAGTCGCCGTACCACGAGACACCGCCGGCGTGGATCGGGATGTCCTTGAAGTTGGGGGTCGTCGCGCTCCCGGTCGGCTCGACGAGGAGAACCTTGCGGTACTTGTTGGGATACGTGGCATCCCAGTCGACGAGCGTGATCCGGCTGCGTTCCTGACTGCCGCCGCACGCGTCGCGGGTGTACCAGCTGACCAGGACGAGCTGGTGCCCGTCGTAGTTGCCGCCGTTGGCCGTGCCCACCGCGTCGCGGCTGGTCGTGATGCCCTGCGGGTAGCTCTTGCAGTCGGAGTTGTCCGCGCTGTCGAACCGGAAGCCGCCGGTCAGCCCGGGAACCGAGAAGGACGACGGGAGCGCCTGCCGGTCGTGGTTCGCGTTGTCCATCACCGTGTGCACGGGAGCGGTCCCCAGCGTGGACACGAGCGCCGAGTTGACCGCGTCGAACTGGTTGTAGTTCGCGCTGAGCTTGTACTGGCCGGCGGGCAGGGTCGTCGGTGGGCCCGCGGCGACGGCGGCGGGTGCGGGAACGACGACCAGTCCGGCGACGACTGCGCCGACTGCGAGGCCGACACGGCTGGCGATGCGGCGACGTAGTGACATCGCGACCCCCTTTGGTCGGAAATTCACTGATTCTTGTACACAGTAGTGAAGTTCTGGCCAACGGATCAATAGCTACGCGACCGCACCCACGATGCAGGCGAACGCGGCGATGCCGAGAAGCGTGCGACCGTAGTGGAAACGGCGCCAGGTGATCCGGAGCCGGTCCGCGCCTTCCGGTGGGCTGCCTTCGGGAAGCCGGCGGAACCGCGCGTTGATCGGCTCCGCGACGATCAGTGAGCTGACGATGACGACCCCGAGGAGCGCGACCGCGATCCAGGTCAGCGTCGCGGGACGGCCGCTGGCGTTGAGCGCGAACAACAGCGCGCCGGCCCCGGTCAGCGCGCCGAGGATCGGCAACATCGGGTCGACGCGTGCGAGGGACCGTCGGAAGTCGACGGCGTACTGCTCGACCGGCATCCGCCGCCACAGGTTGGTCCGCTCGACCGCGACGACCAGGATGCCGCCGGAGAAGAGCCCGCCGGCGGCGAGCATCAGCCACGACCCGATCTGGGTGAGCGTCATGGAGCACTCCCTGTGCAGGTGTGGCAGTGTCAGATGTCAAGGCAGTAGAAGTGACAGTCCCGCGCCACGGCAAGCACTCGCGGCCCTGCTTCCAGGTCGCCTCGACCGGATCTCGGGTTCACATGGCCGTACACGGTCGGGTGAGGTCCGCCGGATCGTGCAACGCCTCGTTGCCGTGGCGCGATGAGCGCGGTGACTGCTCTGGAGGGATTCGCGTGCGCGCCATTGCCACGATCTTGTTGACCGGTTCCTGTCTCGTCGCCGTGCTGACCGCGGCCGGCTGCGGCGACACGACCGAAGGGACGGGGTCGACAACCACCACGCCGCCGACGCAGGAACAGACCGAACCGGCCCCCGCGCCCGAACAGACCGAACCGGCACCTGCGCCAGATGCGTCGAGCGGCCAGCAGTGGGTGATGCCGGATCTCGTCGGCAGCACCCTGCAGGACGCTCAGGACCAGGTCCAGGCGATGACCGACCAAGCGGTCTTCTTCACCGACTCGCACGACCTGAGCGGCGAGGACCGCAACCAGGTGCTGGACGCGAACTGGACGGTCTGCACGCAGAACGTGCAAGCCGGCGCCCCGTTGACGAGCGCCTCGCGGATCGACTTCGGAGTCGTGAAGACCGAGGAGGGCTGTCCCTGATCGTGTCGGCAGGTCAGGGTGACCAGAGCTGGTCGACGTCGCCGGCGGCGACGCTGCTGCTCAGCACCGGGCGCTGGGCCCTCGACACCGCGGCGCGAGCGGCGTTGTTCGACGGCGTGGACCGCGGTCATCGGTAATTCGAAAGTATCGGTTTCTTGACTGTCGGCCAGGATTCGTTCGACGGTCGTCCTGCTGGCGGTGGCGGCATTCGCGATCCCGGGCTCGTTGCCCGCTGACCCCAAGCTTCCCGATCCCTTCAAGAAGATCGACGGCTCGCGCATCGCAGCCAAGGCCGACTGGCGGTGCCGGCGGGCGGAGATCAAGAAGCTGGCGGAGCGGTACGTCTACGGCGAGAAGCCGGCCGAGTGGTTCCGGCCCATTCCCGGCCGTCGTCGTCCTGGGCGGTTTCGGCGCCGACACGAACACCATCAGAGCCACCGGCGCCGCCGTCATCAACTGGCCGCCTGGGCGTGGGCGTGAGCCGCATCGTCGACGTCATCGAGCAGTCGGGCGGGACTGTTCTCCGAGCGGACGCGATGGGCGTCACGGGATGCTCGCGGTACGGAAAGGGCGCCATCGCCGCCGGCGCGTTCGACCAGCGCATCGCGTTGACATGCCGATCGAGTCGGGCAGCGCCGGGGTGCCCATCCTCCGCGGGATTCCCGGGGAGTCCGGCGCCCAGCCGGAATGGCGGACGCCCCTGCAGCAGCACATCCAGAAGTGCCTGCACGACCCGAACGTGACGTTCGTCAACGCCAGTACCTACACGACGTCGGCCGGGCCATGCTGGTGCGGTGAACCGCTACCTGCTCGACAACAGCCGGCCGGAGGCGGGCGAACGGTTCGCGGCGCTCGCCGAGCTGTTCGACCCGTGGACGTTCCGCCACCTCGACGACGTAGGGCTCGGCGAAGGGTGGCGGTGCTGGGAGGTCGGCGCCGGCGGCGTCTCGGTGCCGCTCGGCCTGACCCAGCGCGTGGGGACGAGCGGGTGGGTGCTGGCCACCGACATCGACGTGTCGCATCTTGAGCCCGCGGCCGGCGGCGCGCTCGAGGTGCGCCGCCACGACGTGACCCGCGATCCGCCACCGGCTAAGACGTTCGACCTGGTCCACGCCCGCCTCGTGCTGGTCCACCTGAAGGACCGCGCGGCCGCACTCCGAGTCATGATCGATGCGCTCCGGCCGGGCGGATGGCTGGTGCTCGAGGACGCGGACCCCGCGCTGCAGCCGCTCGCCTGCCCGGACGAACGCGGCCCCGCCGAGGAGCTGGCGAACCAGCTGCGCATCCGGATCCGCACGTTGCTGGCGGAGCGCGGCGCGGACCTCGCGTACGGCCGCACGCTGCCCCGGCTGCTGCGTGAGTCAGGCCTGGCAGACGTTCGCGCCGACGCCTACTTCCCGATCGCGTCCCGCGCCTGCGCCATCCTGGAGGCAGCCACGGTCCGGCATGTCCGCGACCAGCTACTGGCCGCGGACCTGGCGACGCCCGAGCAGATCGAGACACATCTCGCGAACCTCGCCCGCGGCGATCTGGACCTCATGCTCGCACCGATGGTCACCGCATGGGGCCGCAAGGCCACAGCCGTTTAGGACCGGCGGCGAGGTTTCCCGCGCCGGCCGCTCTGCGGTGCGCCGGCGCCGCGCCGGCGGCCGGCCTCGGGGCGCTTGACCGTCGCCGGCTCCGGGGGCCGTCCGCGCGTGCTGTTGGCGGTCCGACCTCGGACGATCCCGATGAACTGCTCGACGAGGTCGGTGGTCTCGTCCTCCGGCCACGACAGCGCGACGCGTGACTCCGGGGCGTCGGAGACCGGCCGGTACGTGAGGTCCCGACGATGGTGCAGCCGGGCGAGGGACTGCGGGACGACGAGCAGACCGACGCCGGCCGCGACGAGCTCGACGGCGTCACCCGTCGTGGCGGGACGTTGGGTCGCCGGCCGGCCGGGCGGGGCGGTCCAGTCGAGGGTGTCGTCGTGGGGGTGCAGCAGGACGTCGTCGAGCAGGTCCTCGGTGGACACCTCGTCGGCCGCGGTCACCGTATGGTCCTTCTGCACCACGACCACGGTCGTCTCGGTGTAGAGCGGTATCGCGTGGAGGCCGGTCCGGTCGGTCGGCAACCGCAGGAGGACCGCGTCGGCGCCGCCGTCCCGCACCAGGTCGGCGGCTTCGGCGGCGGGCACCTGGACGAGGGTCAGCGGCACGTCGGGCAGCCGCTCGTGCCAGGTGCGCACCCACTTGGTCGGCGTGACCCCGGGGACGTAGCCGAGCCGGAACGATGGAGGTAGGTCCGGGCCCGTCACGAGGGCAGATTACCGGGCGTGAGCGGAGCCGCCGGACACGCCCGTTACCCTCGACGCATGACGTCGCGCAAGACCCCCCAGACGATGAAGCCCGCGACCGCGGCGAAGAAGCTGGGCGTGTACCTCGAGGCCACCCCCGCGGAGTTCCAGGAGGGTGTGGTCTCGCGCGACGAGCTGAACGCCCTGCAGGCCGAACCGCCGGAGTGGCTGCGCGAGCTGCGCCGCAACGGTCCGCATCCCCGGCCGGTCATCGCGGCGAAGCTGCGCGTCTCCATCAGCGGTCTCGTGCGTGGAGGCGTCACCGACGCCCTCACGACAGAGCAGATCGACGCACTGAAGGCGGAGAGCCCCGACTGGCTGCGCCGCGAACGCGCCACCCAGACCGAGGTCCGGAACGAGATGGAGCGCATGAAGACGGACAAGCCGGAGCCCCGCCGCCCGCGCTCCTGAGGCTCGGTCCCGCCCGTCCGCGGTGCACAGCCGGCAGGCCCTGCTACGGCGCGGGAATGGTGAGCGTGACCTGCACCGCCTGGTGGCCGGCGCTCACGGTGCCGAGCTGTCGCAGGCAGCAGTTGTCGAGCGTCGGCGAGTACAGGAACCCGTCGATGCGGTCGCCGTCGTCGGGGCCGTTCGGTTCGAGGGCGGTCCGCCTGCCGATGTCGTTCGGGTCGGCGTCGACGGTCTTGTTCCAGTCGGCGCCGAGCACGGTGGCCGTGTCCCCGCCGTTGGCGAAGGCGACCACGTTGTCCGCCATCCGGTCGTACGGGCTGCCTGAACCGGTCTGGCAGCGGGGCGGCGGCATGTGCAGCGCGGCGACCCGGAGCCACCGCCCGTTGGTCAGCCTGACCCGGAGCTTGGCGAGCCAACGCGTCATGATGCCGCCGTCCGGGCACGGGCTCGCGTCGACGCCCTTGACCAGACCGTAGTCCGCGACCTCGGCGGCGACCGACCGGCGGATCAGCAGCGCGCTCCCGAGCTTGTCCTCCGGATCGTCCTCCGCCGCCGTCGTGCCGTGCCTGATGATCCAGTTCGACGTGTTCACGAAGTCGGACAGCCGGACGCTCTTCGCCTCCTGGAGGAACACGACGTCCGCGTTCGGGGCGATCAGGTTCTCCCACTTCTCCCGGACCGCGCTCTGCGGCGCGGCGAAGTCGACGTTGGCGGTGACGAAGCGGAGCTGTACCGCCTCGGCCGCCGCGGCGGGTGACGTGAACACCGTGCCGCCGAGCGCGGCCACCATGACAGCGACCGCGGCGACCACCGCGCTTGCTCCGGCGTTCCGCCGGGGAATCTTCCACATGCGGCAATCCTCCACGAACAAGCGGCTCGTTACGCCAACATCACGCGGAAATACGGCCGAGTGGATCAACCCGACTGCGCTGGACGGCACGCGTCGGCGGCGACGGGCCCCTGGTTGCCGTACGGCTGAACGGGTGACGGCCCGCCGGGAGTCCTTTCTGGACGGTCGCGGGTCCGGATCCGCGGTGACCATCACTACCGGTGAGCTTTCTCGTGACCGTATTGACGACCAGTCACGATAATTCGCACGTGCACCGATGACTGCGTGCGGCCTGCCCAGAGGGGATACTCCATTTCGCCCCATACGGTGAGGCGAAAGAAGCATCCGAAGAATGCTGCCCGGGATGTCCAGTCTGCGGATTAATCGAGAGTGGACAGTCGGCCGAACGGGCGAGCCCGGCGGCCGGACGTCCGGTGCGAACGGGCAAATGGCCAGGTCAACAGGGTGCGTCTTGGGTGTGACCAAACCGTGGGTAATCGATTCATTACGTTAAGCACGGTTCACTTTTTGTCTTCTCAGTGCGCGGAAACTGACGTACGCTCCACCTCGCTGTCGAAGAGATGGGCTCGACGGCAACCCGCTACTTACCCGTTGGGGGAGAATTTGTGCTGCGCTTTTGCTAGTTGGGAGGTGGCTCCGATTACGGGCACCGAACAGCTGCGGGCCCTCGGGGCGGAATGGGTCGACGAGGTATTGCTGAATGGCGCAGACAACGACGTCTGTTTACAGCTACAGACTGGACCGATTGCCCGTACGACGCTACGCCGGCTGGTCACCGACAAGCAGGAGGCGCTGGTCACCGCCGGGCTGCGCCCGGGTGGCTGTGCCGCGCTGAACCTCCCGCCCTCGCTCACCTACGTCGCCAACCTGCTCGCCGTGTGGCGGATCGGGGCCCAGGCCGTCCTGCTGGACCACCGGCTGACGCGGTACGAGGTCGACGGGGCGCTCGAACGACTCGGCGTGCAGGTGCTGGTCGACACCGCGAGCACGAAAGGCAGCCCGCTCAACGTCTTCCACGACGTGACCGAGGCGATCACGGTCCGGGACGGCCGGCCCGCCGCCACCGCGCACGCGGTCCTCCAGCTCAGCTCCGGCTCGACCGGGCCGTCCAAGGTGATCGGCCGAACGGCCGCCGACCTCGCCGAGGAGGTCCACCGGTACACCCTGATGGACGGTGTGCCGGAGCCCGGCGAACGGATCATCCTGCTGCCCTCGATGGTCCATGTCCTCGGGCTGGTCGGCGGACTTCTCTACGGACTGCATGCCGGCGTCGAGCTGGTGCCGCCACGGCGGCTCACCGGCGACAGCATCCTCGAGGCGGTCGCGTCCGGCGACACGCCGGCGACCGTGCTCGGCGTGCCGTTCCACATCGGACTCCTCAACTCGGTCGCAGACGGTGAGAAGCTCCCGCAGCTGAAGCGGATGACCACCGGCGGCGAGCTCGTGCCCACCGCCGTCTCCGCGCGGTTCGACGAGAAGTACGGCGTCCCGCTCGGGAACATGTGGGGGATGACCGAGCTGGGGGTCATCGCGACCGACCTGTTCGGCGAGCACCGTCCGGCGCTGATGCCGGCGCCCGGGATCGAGGTCCGCGAGGTCGACGGGGAGCTGCGGATCCGGCGGCCCGAGTCGCCCTACGTCGGACTGTCCGATCCGGCCCGGTGGGCGGATGGCTGGCTGCACACCAAGGACGCCGGCCGGGTCGACCCGGAGACCGGTCTCGTCACCGTGCTCGGGCGGCTCGACTCGCAGGTGTCGGTCGGCGGGCTCAAGGTCGACCTGACCGAGGTCGAGCACACGCTCACCGAGCTGCCCGGCGTCGCGGCAGCCGTTGTCCTGTACGACAAGGACATCACGGCCTTCGTCCAGCTGACGGGTGACGCGACGGGTGCTGCGGTCGAGGCCGCGCTCGCCGAGCGGGTCGCCGGCTACAAGCGGCCGAGGACGACCCACTTCTTGAAGACCCTGCCACGCACCACGACGGGGAAGCTCGTCCGCGACCGCGCCGTGCTGCGCGCCGCGTTGTCGTGAGACCCGTGCGTGGCAGTGGTTTCCGAGAAGACCGATCCGCAACGACAGTAGAAGGTGAGCAATGAACGCTGCTGAGGTCCGTGAGTACGTGCTGGAGACCCTCCAGGAGATGAACTACGACATCGAGGGGATCGACGACGACAGCACCCTCGGCCCGGCGGGTGTCGACCTGGAGTCGCTGGCGATGGCCGAGCTGGCCGTCCGTGTCGAGGACAGGTTCGGGGTGCGGTTCGCGGAGGAGGAGTCCGAGGAGCTGGCTCTGATGACCATCGGGGAGTTCACCAACACGGTGGCGAGCCGGGCCGCGGCTGTGGCCGGCGCGGGTCAGGCGGGATGAGCGAGCCTGCGAGCGAGTCAATGTCACAGGGCGTCCGCGAGCGGCGGCACCGAGCCTGCGAGGGGGGCGACATGAGCGGCAAACCAACCGTGGCACGTGGGGATGTTCTGATCATGATCGCGAGCCTCGGGGACCGGACGGTCGACGAGGTCGGCGACCGGGTCGACTCGATGCAGCTCGCGTGGCTCGTGCACCAGGTGGAGCAGCGCTACGGCGTGGCGATCGAGCTGGACGACGGGCAGTTCGCCCGAATGAGCACAGTGGACGGTGCGGTCGAGGTGCTGCGCGAGGCGATCGGGGCGGTCCCGAATGCTTGACACGCCGACACGAACCGGGATCACGGGTCTGGCCGCGGTCAGCGCACTCGGCAGAGGGGCGCAGGCGCAGCTCGCCGGCACCCTCTCCGGCGTCGCCGCGTTCGGGCCGGTGCGCCGGTTCGACGTCGGCACGCGCAGGGTCACGGCCGCGGCGACGCTCGCCGACGCCGGTACGCTGGGCGACGAGCTGGCCGGCGTGATCGGCGACGCGTGTGCCGGGCTCACCGCGGCCGAGCGCGCGGAGACGCCGCTGGTGCTCGGTGTCCACGGCCACCCGGACGCCGGGCGGTCGGCCACGGCCACCACCGCCGGGTTCGCAAGGGATCTCGCCGAACAAACCGGGCTCGCGGGTGTGGCGAAGGTGTACACCTGCGCGTGCGTCTCCGGCAGCACCGCGGTCGCGGACGCGGCCGCGTCGATCCGGGCGGGACGGTCCGGCCGGGTCGTGGTGGCGGCGGGTTATCTCGTGGAACCCGACCAGTTCGCCCTCTTCGACGCCGGGCGGGCACTCGCGACCGACGGCGCCGCCCGGCCGTTCAGCGCCGGCCGGAGCGGGCTGCTGCTCGGCGACGCGGTGTCCGCGCTCGTGCTGGAACCCTGTGCCACCCGGGGCACCCGGGAGGTTCTGGCCGAGGTGGCCGGCTGGGGACGCGCCGGCGACGCCCACCACGTCGTGCGGCCGCACCCGGACGGGCACGGCATGGCACGGGCGATCGGCGCCGCGCTGAGCCGCGCCGGGATCACGCCGGACGAGGTCGGGTACGTCAACGCGAACGCCAGCGGCGCGGACGGGGACGCCGCGGAGGCCGCCGCCCTGCGGAAGGCCCTTGGCACGGCACGGATCCCGGTGAGCTCGACGAAGTCAGTGCACGGTCACGGGCTCGAGGGTTCGGGGCTGCTGGAGCTGGTCGTCACCGTCCTCGCCGTCCAGGCGGGCAAGCTGCCGGCGAACGCCGGGCACCTCGGCGCCGACCCGGCGTGCGACCTCGACCTGATCCTCGACGCGCCGAGGCAGGCCGCGAGCCCGTACGGGCTGAGTGTCAACGCCGCGTTCGGCGGCGCCAACACGGCGCTGCTCGTGAAGGCGGCGGCATGAGAACCCTGGCCACCGCGACCCTGCCGGAAGGCACGGTCCCACCCCCGCTGCCGGGGTTCGTGGTCTCCTCGTTCAGCCCGCTGGTCGCGGCCGCCGCCGAGCGGTGTCTCACGGCCCGGCACGGAAACCCGCCCGCCGCCGAGGACAGCGGGCAGCGCACCGCGGTCGTCCTCGTGAGCGGCAGCGGCGACGCGCGCATGACCGAGCACGTCGCCCGCGCGGTCGACGACGGCACCCGGATCGGACCGCTGCTGTTCTTCCAGGCCGTGCCCAACAGCGTCGCCGGGCACGTCGCCGCCCGATGGGGACTGCGCGGACCCGTGGTCTGCCTGTGCCCGACCGGCGACGGACGGGCCGACGGGCTGGCGCACGCACGACTGCTGATCGCCGACGGGGACGCCGACGAGGTTCTCGTCGTCATCGTCGAACAGGCCGACGCGGGGGAGTCCGCGCACGCGCTACTGGTGAGCGAAGGAGAGTCACGATGAACGCAAAGGGCCTGCGCGCCGCACTGGCCGCCGACCCGGACATCGGCGCCGGCAACGTGCTGAGCACCGTGCTCGCGCACGGCGCGGACCCGGACGGGCCCGGACTGATCTTCGACACCGAGGTCGACGGCCACCCCGCCGAGTACGAGTTCACGCTCGGCGAGCTGGACACCATGGTCGACGCGCGTGCCGCCCGGCTGCACGCGCACGGGATCCGCAGGCGCGACCCGGTCGCCGTGTGGGCGACCGCCGCGGCGGACACGATCCTGAGCTACCTCGCCCTCACCCGGATCGGCGCGATTCCCGCGCTGATGAACGGAAAGATGCCCCCGGAGATCGCCGCGGAGTACATCCGCAGGCTCCGGGCGAGGGGCGTGCTCGCCGACGCGGCCCACGCCGCGATGCTCGCGGGCCACGACCTCGACACCGAACTGCTGGGACAGCCGGCGGAACTGGGCCTCGGCGACCCGGCGGCGGCCCCGCCGCGCTACCGCCACCACCAGGACGACCCGGTCGTCATCACCCACACGTCCGGCACCACCGGGGTGCCGAAGGCGGTGCTGCACCTGCACCGCACCCTGTTCGCCTCGCAGCGCCACCTGCTGTCGATGCCGCAGGCGCAGGGCACCAACCGGGTGCTCGACGCACTGCCGATCCCGCACACCGCGACCGTGCTGATGGTCATCCAGATCCTGTGCAACCGCGGCAAGATGCTCTGTCTGTCCCAACAGGACGGTCCGACCGTGCTGTCCGCCATCGAGCGCTGGCACCCGGAGTCGGTCTACGGCTTCGCGGTCACGTGGGCGGACCTCGCGCGGTTCGATCTGTCCACACGGGACGTCGACTCGGTGCGGATGTGGTTCAACACCGGTGACTGCGCGCACGAGACCCACGTCCGGCGCCTGGTCGCGGTCGGCTCCCGGGAGACCGTCACCCGCGAGGGCCGCAAGCGGACCAAGGGCTCGCACTTCATCGACGGGCTCGGCTCGTCGGAGATGGGCCACAACGGGTTCCACGTCACCCACACCCCCGACAGCGAGCACTACGGGCGCCGGATCGGCAGGCCGTACAAGTTCGCGGAGGTGGCGGTGCTCGCCGAGGACGGCGCGGAGCTGCCCGTCGGCGAGGTAGGCAGGCTCGGGTTCCGGTCGCCGACGCTCTCGCCCGGCTACTGGAACGACTCGGTCACCACGTACCGGGCGCGGCTGAACGGCTGGTACCTCACCGGCGACCTCGGCTTCCGCGACGAGGAGGGCAACTACTACCACGTGGACCGCGACCCGGACGCGGTCGTCGGCGACGGGTACTACACGGCGCTGTCCGAGGAGCGGATCCTGGCGGCCTGCGAGGACGTGCACGACTGCACGGTCGTGATCGTGTCCGAGGACGGCGGCATCGTCACCGACGTCCTGCTGGAGCTGGTCGCGGACGCCGACCCCGAAACGGACCGCACGGAGGTGATCCGTGCCGCGCTCGGCGAGCGGGTCGGTGCCACCCTCAACCGGATCGTCGCCGTGCACCACGCGGACGTCCCGCTGACCGTCACCGGCAAGGTCCGCAAGTTCCTGCTCCGCGAGACGCACAAGGAACTCGCATGACACCTCTTCCGCACGAGTTGCGTGGCCGCCAACCGCGCCTAAGGGGAACGGGACGTGACCCAGCCACGGGTACGTGCCGGACTGGACGGTGCCAACCCAACGTAACCACAAGGGTTGAGTTCCGGAGAGGCGGCACAGTATGACCGCGGCGATCACCGGGATGGGGTTGCTGACTCCGGTCGGTCGGGGCGCGGAGGAGGTCTTCCACGCGCTGTGCGTCGGCAAGTCCGGCCTGTCGGTGCCACCGGAGGGGCACCCCGCCGCCGAGTCGGTCGACGTGGGCGGGTTCGTGCCGGACGTCGACCCGCGCACGGTGGTGGCCGGGCCGGCCGCGTCGATCGTGGACAAGACGGTGGTGCTGGCGCTGCTCACGGCGGCGGACGCGCTCGCCGACGCGGGCATCGAGGTCGGCCGCGACGTGGACCCGGGTCGTATCGGCGTGATCGTCGGCGGGGTCGGCGGCATGGCCATGCTGGAGAAGCAGGTCCTGGCGCGCGGCGCCCGCGGCAGGACGGCGGTGAGCCCGTACCTGCTCACCGGGATCCTGCCGAACATGCCGGCGGCCAGGATCGCCATCACACACGGGATCCAGGGTTACAGCTCCAGCATCGGCACCGCGTGCGCGTCCGGCGCGCAGGCGATCGCCGACGGGCTGCGGCTGATCCGGTCCGGCGACGCGGACGTGGTGGTGTGCGGGGCGAGTGAGGCGCCGCTGTTCCCGACGTTCGCCGACACGTTCGGCAACGCGCGGGCACTCGCGCGGCGCTGGGCCGACCCGACCGCCGCGAGCCGCCCGTTCGACACCAGGCGCAACGGGTTCGTGCTTGCGGAAGGCGCCGGAATGCTGGTGCTGGAACGGGTCGAGCACGCGAACGCGCGTGGCGCGGCCGGGTACGCGGACGTGCGCGGGTGGGGCGCCACCACCGACGCGCACCATCCGACCACGCCCCGGCCCGACGGCGCCGGCGCGGCCGAGTGCATGCGCAGGGCGCTCGCGAGCGCGGGGCTCGGGCCGGCGGAAATCGGCTACGTCAACGCGCACGGCACGTCGACCAAGCTCGGGGACGTGGCGGAGACCGCCGCGCTCGCCACCGTGTTCGGCGCCGCCGACCCACCGGTCAGCTCCACCAAGGCGTTGACGGGACACATGCTCGGCACCTCCGGGGTGGTCGAGGCCGCGGCCAGCGCCCTCGCCGTCGCCCGGGGCGTGCTGCCACCCACCTACAACCTCGACGAGGTCGACCCGGCGTGCCCGGGCGCCCACATCCGGGCCACGCCACTGGAGACGGAGATCGAGCACGCGCTGTCGAACTCGTTCGGCTTCGGCGGTCAGAACGTGAGTCTGGTGCTGGGCGGGGCGAGCACTGAGAAGAAGCGAAACGGTTAGAGATCCGAGCGGAGCTTGCGGAGCGAGAACATCATGAACCTTTCAGGGATAGACCACATCGAGCTGTACGTCGGCGACGCGCCGCAGGCCGCGTTCTACTACTGCACCGCCTTCGGCTTCCAGCTCCAGGGGCAGGGCGGCCCGGAGACCGGGCTGAAGGGTCAGCGCTCGCTGCTGCTGACCCAGGGCGACATCAGGATGGTCCTCACCTCGCCGCTCGAGGCCGACCACCCGGCCGCCGAGTTCGTGCGCAGGCACGGCGACGGCGTCGCGGTGATCGCGCTCGAGGTCGACGACGCCGAGGCGGCCTACGAGGAGCTGGTGCGCCGGGGTGCGGCCTCGGTGTCCGCGCCGGCCACGTACGCGGAGGGCGACGCGGCCGTGACCACCGCGGAGGTGACCGGCTTCGCCGATATCACGCACCGGCTGGTGCAGCGCATCGGCCCGAGGACCGAGTTCCTCCCGGGCGTGTTCCGGATGTCCGATGTGGACCGTGCGGCCGACGGCGACCTGCTGCAGGTGATCGACCACTTCGCCGTGTGCGTGCCCTCCGGGCAGCTCGACGCGACGGTCCAGCACTACAAGGACGTGTTCGGGTTCGCGCAGATCTTCGAGGAGTACATCGAGGTCGGCGAGCAGGGCATGTTCTCCAAGGTCGTGCAGAGCCCGTCGAAGCTGATCACGCTCACGCTGATCGAGCCGGACACGAGTCGCCAGCGCGGGCAGATCGACGACTTCCTGCAGTGGCACGGCGGCGCGGGTGTCCAGCACGTCGCGTTCACCACCGACGGCATCACCGGCACGGTCGCCGCGCTCGCCGCGCGCGGCGTGCGTTTCGCGAAGACCCCGCCCTCCTACTTCGACACGCTGGCCGACCGTGTCACGGACCTGGCGGTGCCGGTCGGCGAGCTGCGGGCGGCCGGCGTGCTCGTCGACCGCGACCACTGGGGTCAGCTGCTGCAGATCTTCACCGAGTCGATGCACGTCCGCAGGACCCTGTTCCTGGAGGTCATCGAGCGCCGGGGAGCGCTCACCTTCGGCAGCGGCAACATCAAGGCGCTGTACGAGGCGAAGAACCGCGAGCTGTCGGGCGTCGCGTGAGGACCACACGGAGCGGAGTGGGAGGACCCCGATGACCACGATTGAACGGTACCCACTGTCCGAACAGGACAGAGCGCTGCTGCCATCGGACGAGGACGTCGCGTTCTACGCCGAGCACGGCTGGTACCTGACCAAGAAGCTGTTCACCGACGCCGAGGTCGACGAACTGGTCGCGGCCAGCGAGCGCTACTACGCGGGCGAGCGGTCGCGGCGGCTGCCGACGCGACCGCCACGGCTCGCCTACTGGGAGCCCGACCAGGGCGACGTCCAGCGGCACAACGACTACGTGCACTACGAGAGCGACCCGCTGGCCAAGCTCCTGCTCAAGCCGATCATCGGCGCGGTGGCCGCGCGGCTGGCGCGGGCGCGGGAGATCCGGGTGTTCCAGTCGACGCTCATTCTCAAGCCGCCGATCTCCGGTGAGCCGTCGAACATCGTGCCGTGGCATTTCGACAAGCACTACTGGTCGTCGTCCTCCTCGGAGAACATGCTGACCGCGTTCATCCCATTTCACGACTGCCCCGAGGAAATGGGCACCATAACAATGGTGGACGGCAGCAACCGGTGGGTCGAGATCGGCAACGACGACAGCACCACCCGGCATTTCGCCGAGCGCGACAAATCGCAGCTCGAACAGATGCTGGTGGACAACGCGACCCACAACGGCGTCGAGGTGCACAAGGTTCCGATGGTGATTCCCAAGGGGCACATGAGCTTCCACCACTGCAGGACCTACCACGGCAGTGGCGCCAACGTCAGCGGCCGGCCGCGGCGCGCGGTTTCGCTGCACCTTCAGGACGGCGACAACGAATTCCGCGAGTTTCCGTTGTCGGACGGCAGTCTGGCGTTCTACAATCATGACAGTCTCGTCCGAAAAACCTTGGACGGCCGACCGGACTATGCCGACCCGGACTACTGCCCCACTCTGTGGCACGACTAAAACCTCACCAAGGGAGCACGACATTGTCCAGGTATGACTGGGGCCAGACGCATCCGGGAATCGAGAGACTCGAGAAGTCCGTCAGCGAGGCACGGGAACGGGTCGTCCAGCACCCGCTCTACGCCGGCCTCGACACGCACGAGGCCATCGTCACGTTCATGGAGCACCACGTCTTCGCGGTGTGGGACTTCATGTCGCTGTTGAAGTCGCTGCAGCGCGAGCTCACCTGCGTGACCGTGCCCTGGATCCCCACCGGGCCGACGGGCAGCCGCAGGCTCATCAACGACATCGTGATGGTCGAGGAGTCCGACGAGCTCGGCGACGGCTTCATCAGCCACTTCGAGCTGTACGTCAACGGCATGCGGGAGGCGGGCGCGGACACCGCGGCCATCGACAAGCTCATCGACCTGCTCCGCCGTGGGGCCAAGGTGCAGGACGCGCTGGCCGAGGCGGGCGTGCCGGCGCCGTCGGTGGAGTTCGCGGGCACCACCTGGAACATCATCGAGAACATGCCGGTGCACTGCCAGGCCGCGGCGTTCGCGTTCGGCAGGGAGGACCTCATCCCGGACATGTTCACGCAGGTGGTCGCGATCAACGAGCGCAGCAGGAAGCTCGGCACGTTCGTCGACTACCTCGAGCGGCACATCGAGGTCGACGGCGAGCAGCACACCCCCATGGCGATGCAGATGGTCACCGATCTGTGCGGCGACGACGAGCGGAAGTGGCTCGACTGCGCCGACACGGTGAACACCGCGCTCGCCGCCCGCGCGCGGCTGTGGGACAGCATCCTGACCGCCATCAAGAACCGCGCCAACGGTTGACCGCGACCGTGGTGGAGACATCGGCGGCCGGCGGGTTCGCGCGGCGCAAGCTGCTCGGCATCCTGTCGAGCAGCTGGGTCGCGCAGTGCTGCTACGCCGTCGCGAAGCTCGGCGTGCCGGACCTGCTGGCCGACGGACCGCGCGCGGTGGACGACCTCGCCGCGCAGTGCGGGGCGGAACCGGAGGCGCTGGCGCGGTTGCTGCGGGGCATGGCCTCGATCGGCCTGTTCCGCAGAACCGCGCCGAGGACCTACGCGCTGACCTCGGTCACCGAGTGTCTCCGCTCGGACGTGCCGCACTCGTTGCGGCAGACGGCGGTGCTGGACGGCGAGGAGGTGTTCCGGTCCTTCGCGGACATCATGCACACGATGCGGACCGGGGCGCCGGCCTTCGACATGATCTACGCGGAGCCGTTCTACGACTACCTGGGCGGCAACCACGGGGTGGCGGCCACGTTCGCCGAGGCGATGAACGCGAACAAGGTGCCGACCTCGCTGGCGGCGTGCGACTTCACCGGGGTCGGCACGCTGGTCGACGTGGGTGGCGGCACCGGCGGTCTGCTCACCGAGGTGCTCACCGGGCACCCCGCGATGCGTGGTGTGCTCCTGGAGCTGCCGGAGGCGGTCCGCCAGGCCGGCAAGAAGCTCGCGGAGGCCGGGATCGCCGGCCGGGTGGAGCTCGTCGAGGGCAGCTTCTTCGACGCCGTCCCGACCGGTGGCGACGTCTACGTGCTGGCGCGGGTGTTGCACAACTGGGCCGACGAGAAGGCCATGGCGATTCTGCGCCGCGTCCGCGAGGGGATGGCGCCGGGCGCCCGGCTGGTCGTCTTCGAGCAGCTGCTGCCGGCGGAGGACAGCGACCCCGACGCGGCGTCGGGGATGGTCGACCTGCTGATGCTCGTCCTGCTCGAGGGGCACGACCGGACCGAGTCGGACTACCGGGGGCTGCTGGCGCGGGCCGGCTTCGCCGTCGACACGGTGCATCACGGCACCACCCCCAGCGCGGACAGCGCTCTGGTCGCGGTGGCCGCGTGAGGTACGGAACGGAGGGTGCGGCGATGACCGAGAAGGTCACTCAGGTCCACAGTGGATCGTCGGTGTCACTCGGTGAGCTGCTCTCCAGACAGGGTCGGCGGGACCCGAACCCGTACTACGCCGAGCTGCACCGACAGGGCCCGGTGAGCAGGCTCACCGACCCGACCGGCCGGTTCGACGTCGTCGTGCACGGCTACGACGCGGTGCACCAGGCGCTGCGCGACCCGGCGCTGCACGTGATGACCGCCGACTACCCGGACCGGCGGGAAAGCACGCTCTGGCGCCGCCATCCGGCGCTGCGCGTGCTGCTCGACTCGATCTTCCTGACGGAGGGCGCCGACCACACCAGGGTGCGCAGGCTGTTCACCCAGGCCTTCAGTGCCCGGCGGATCGCCGAGCTGGAGCCCGCCGTCGTGCGGCTCGTCGAGCGGCGGCTGGACCGGCTCGCGGCGCTCGGCGCGGGCGGCGCGCCGGTGGACCTGCTTGCGGAGTTCGCGCTGCCGGTGCCGAGCGACGTCGTCGGCGAGCTGTTGGGCGTGCCCGAGTTCGACCGCGACTGGTTCCCGGAGCGGGTGCGCGCGTTCGGCGCGATCCTCGACATCGGCGCCGGGGTGTGGCGGTTCCAGCAGGCGGCCGACGCGGCGGCGGAGGATCTGACCGGCTACTTCGGTGAGCTCGTCGCCAAGCGGCGCGCGGAACCGCGCGACGACCTGGTGAGCGCGCTCGTCACGGCCGAGGACGTCGAGCTGAGCGACGACGAGCTGATCGCGAACCTGCTGACGATGTACAACGGTGGCTTCGTCACCACGACCCACCTCATCGGCAACGGGGTGCCGCTGCTGCTCGACCGGCCAGACGAGATGGCGCGGGTCCGCACCGACCCGGAGCGCGCGGACGGCTTCGTCCAGGAGGTCCTGCGCTACGAGCCGCCGACCCACTTCTCCATCCGCTGGGCGGCGGCCGACACCGAGCTCGCCGGGATGCCGGTGGCCAGGGACAGCAGGGTGCTCGTGCTGCTCGGCGCCGCCAACCGCGACCCGCAGCGGTTCACCGACCCGGACGCCTTCGACCCCGGCCGCGACGAGGGGCCGCCCCTGTCGTTCGGCGGCGGCGCCCACTACTGCCTCGGCGCCGTGCTCAGCAAGCTGGAGGGCCGGATCGCGCTGCCCATGCTGCTGCGGCGCTTCCCCGACCTCGCGCTCGCGGGCGACCCCGGCGAGCGCACGACGTTGATGCTGCGCGGGTACGAGTCGCTTCCGGTGACCGTGTCATGACCGCGTCGACGACACTGCCGAGAACCACCCTGGCCGACGTGGCCGCGTTCCTGCCGGAGCGCCGGGTGCCGGTCGAGGAGATGGGTCCCGAGCTGGGCCTCAGCCCGACCCAGGTCCGGGTGCTGCGCCGGTTCAACGGGCTCGGCGAGGTGCGCAGGCAACGACAGGGCGAGACGCTGGTCGACCTGCTGGCCGGCGCGGCACGGGCACTTCCGTCGCTGCGCGGCCGCGAGCATCACGTGCGGTACGTGCTCCACGCGCGGGGCGTGCCGGTGGTGGCGCCCTACCCGGTCAACCCGGTGCACGAGCTGCTGACGCTGCTGCGGCTCGACCGCGCGACGGCGTTCGCGGTGACACACCACGCGTGCGCGTCCGGTCTGCTCGCCATCGACATCGCGGGTCGGCTGCTCGCGGACGACGGCGACCCGCGTGCGCTCGCGCTGGTGGTGGCGGGGGAGCAGATCTTCACCCAGGACGAGCGGCTCGCGCCGGACCACCGCGTGTTCGGCGAGGGCGCCGGCGCCTGCCTGGTCTCGGCGGGCGGTCCCGGCGACGTGCTGCTGTCCTATGTGGCCGACCAGCGCGGCGACCTCGACCACTGGGGCGCCGACGGCCTCGGCGCGATGGACCGGTTCGCGCAGAACTACACCGAGCTGCTCGGTGATGTGGTCCTCGCCGCCGTCAAGCGGGCCGACCTGTCACTCGACGACATCGCGCTCGTCCTGCCGCACAACGTGAACGTCGTGTCGTGGCGGCGGGTGTGCCGGCGGATCGGGCTGCCGGTGGAGCGGGTGCTGCTGGACAACGTGCCGTTGGTCGGTCACACGCCGTCGGCGGACACCTTCATCAACCACGCGTCGGCGGTCGCCCTCGGGCGCCTCAAGCCCGGCGACCGGTATCTCACGGCCGGCGCCGGGTTCGGCGCGGTCTTCTCGGCGATGGTCTTCGAACACCAGAGGAGCGGGAACATGGCGGCA
Source organism: uncultured Actinomycetota bacterium (assembly GCA_963840275.1). Taxonomy (GTDB): domain Bacteria; phylum Actinomycetota; class Actinomycetes; order Mycobacteriales; family Pseudonocardiaceae; genus Actinophytocola. Next base: position 1,873,973 of record CAWIYK010000005.1, on the reverse strand, counting down.
ACGGAGGTCACGGACCTGCGCACGCGGGTCGTCGACACGCTCGGCGTCCTGTTGGGACGGATGCTCGGGCGGGACCTGCCCGACGTGTCGGAGCAGACGCGGCTGTTCGACGAGCTGGGGCTCAGCTCGTCGAAGACCCTCGAGCTGCTGCTGACGCTCGAGGAGGAGCTGGACATCCAGGTCGACGTCGAGAACATCGACCGCCGCGACCTCGCCTCGGTCGGCTCGCTGTCCGACTTCGTGGTCGCCAACGCGGACGGCATGTGACGCGGTGTTCATGACAGGTCCACCGGCCACCGGGGCCGGGCTGACGCTGCGGCGGGTGGCACACCGCTGCCACGACGGGGACTCGCCGCTGGCCGCGCACCCGTCGCTGCGCCAGTACCTCGGCGACCTCGCCGCCACGCACGGGCTGGCCGTGCGCGAGGAGGCGCTGGGCACCGGCCAGGCGTACGTGGAGCTGGCGGCGCCGGTCGTCGACGCGGTCACCGCCGACGACGAGCCGGTGGACCTGCTGGTGCTGGCCTACGGGGTGCCCGACATGCAGCCGGGCCGCAACCTCGCGCTGCAGATCGCCACCCGCTGCCCCGGCGACCCGCTCGCGTTCGCGATCTGCGACCAGGGACCGTCCGCCGCGTTCACCGCGCTGCGGCTGATCGCCGACTACGCCAGGAGCGGCACGAGCACGCGGGCGCTGCTGGTGGTGGCCGAGCAGTCCGTGGTGCCCTACCCGCTCACCGAGCCAGCGCCGGTGCCCGACCGGCACGCGGCGGTGGCGCTCCTGTTCGAGAGCGGCCCGTCGCCGATCGAGGTGCGCTGCCACCGGTCGCTGCCGCCGGTCGCGGTCGGCGCGGTGCTCGCCGCCGAGATCGCCGAGCTGTCCGGCGCGCACGACGACGTGACGCTCGTGCTCGGGTCCGGTGTGGACAGTGCGGCGCCCGGCGCGCTGCGGGCCCTGCCCGGCCTGCCCTACACCGGATTGTGGGGACGCCTCGCCGAGAGCGAGCCCGGCCAGACGCTGGTGTTCGCCGACTACGACCCGATGCTCGGCTACCTGTGCGTGGCCGCCGTCGAAACAGAGCCCCGGCCGACCGACTTTGCGGCGACCGGTTCACCGGGAACGGGAGGAGGTGTAGCGGGCATGGCGGTCAAGGACTGAATTCGTCGCTAGTCAGATGAGTCTCGTGCCGAGACGTACGGACCCGTCCCGAGGGAGGGTCCGAGTGCGGGGGCGGCGTCGCCGCCCCCGCACGGTCACCTGAGAGGAGTGGGGGATCCGATGCGCATCCCGTGGCTCGGTCTGCCGGCGCGGAGCGGGCTTCTGGTCGTGGTCGGCCTCATCGACTCCACCGGCACCGGGCTGTTCATCGCCGGCTCCGCGGTGTTCTACACCCAGGGCGCCGGGCTCTCCATCGCCGAGGTCGGCATCGGCCTCACCATCGCGGGGCTGTGCGGACTGGTCGCGCTCACCCCGCTCGGCATGCTGGCCGACCGCATCGGGCCCCGCCCGGCGGCGGTCCTGTTGCACTTCTGGCGCGCCGCCGGGTTCGTCGCCTACGCGTTCGTGCACGACTTCACGACGTTCGTCGTGGTCGCGTGCTTCGTGGGGATACCGGCGCGCGCGGTCGACCCGGTCAACCAGATGTTCGTCGACCGGCACATCGGCACCGAGCTGCGCACCCGTGTGATGGCCGCGTTCCGCGTGGTCGCCAACGTCGGGTTCTCGCTCGGCGCGCTGCTCGCCACGCTCGTCATCGCGATCGGCACCCGCCCCGCGTTCCTCACGATCGTGCTCGGCGACGCGCTCACGTTCGTGCTCGCCGGCTTCCTGCTGGCCAAGGTGCCACTGCTGGCGGACCGCACGCCGACCCGGCCGACGGTGCGCGGCTGGCCGACCTCCCTTCGCCAGGGCCGTTACCTCGCGGTGGCGGCGCTGCACGCGGTCCTCGTACTGCACGTCCCGCTGCTGTCGATCGGCATCCCGCTGTGGGCCACCCAGCACACGACCGCGCCGCCGTTGATCGTCGGGCCGCTCATCGTGCTCAACACGATCCTCGTGATCCTGCTGCAGGTCCGGTGCAGCAACGGCACCGAGACCCGTGCCGGCGGTGTCCGCGCGCTGCGTCTCGCGTCGGTGTCGCTCGCCGGGTGCGCGGCCGTGGTGGCGTTCGCCGGCGACGTCGGCACGGTCGGGGCGATCGCGCTGTTGACCGCCGGCATGGTGCTGCTGACGTTCGGCGAGCTGTTCCAGGTCGCCGGCGGGCTCAGCATCTCCTACGACCTCGCGCCACGGGAGCGGCAGGGGGAGTACCTGGCCGTGTTCTCGCTCGGCACGGCCGCGATGTACATGGTCGGGCCGGCGCTCGTGACGATCGGGGTCGTCGACCGCGGCCCGTTCGCGTGGCTCGGCCTCGCCGCCGTCTTCCTCGCGGCCGGGTTCTTCGTCCGCCCCGCGGTCGAGGCGGCGGCCGCCCAGATCGAGAAGGCCCATCCGACTGTGCCCGATGTTTCGCCCGCGAGCTCCGCGAAAGCCGAGGAACCCGAACATGCCGGATGAGGAAAGCCTGCCGCAGGGCGAGGTAGTGGACCGGATCGCCGTCCCGTTCGACGGGGAGGGCGCCGGCGAGGCCGACCTCACGTGGGGTCAGATCGGGCTGTGGCAGTCGATCGAGGCCTCCGGGATGTCCAAGACCGTGTTCTACATCGCCGAGGTCGAGCAGGGGACGACCGTCGACGACGTGGCCGCGATGCTGCGGTTCATGGTGACGCGGCACCAGTCGTTGCGCACGAGGCTGGTGCTCCGCGAGGACGCGCCGCCACGCCAGCGCTGCTCGACCTCCGGCGAGGTCACCCTCGAGGTGGTCGACGCGGGCGCGCACGACCCGGCCGAGGTCGCGGAGGCGGTGTCGCAACGCTGGCAGCAGGAGCTTTTCGACTACGAGAACGAGTGGCCGATCCGGCTCGCGGCGATCCGCAAGGACGGTGCGCTCACCCACGTGGTCACCGTCGTCCTGCACACGTCCATCGACGCCTACGGCCTGAGCGCGCTCGCCGCCGACGTCGGCGCGCGCGACGAGGAGACCGGTGCCGCGGCGGGCCCGGTCACCGGGTTGCAGCCACTGGAACAGGCCGCGAGGCAGGCGAGCCCGGCGGGGCAGCGGCAGAACGCGGCGTCGCTGAGGTACCTGGAACGGGTGCTGCGGACGGTCGACGCGAGCCGGTTCGGCGAGCCGAGGTACGGCGGCGAGCGGGCGATCGACATGATCCAGTACCGGTCGCCGGCCACGCTGCTGGCGGTCCGGGCGGTGGCGGCGCGGGAGCGGATCGACGACTCGCCGGTGCTGCTCGCGAGCTTCGCCGTCGGCCTCGCCCGCTTCACCGGCGTCAACCCGGTGATGGCGATGCTCATGGTGGGCAACAGGTTCCGCCCCGGCCTCGCCGACTCGGTCAGCGCGCTCATCCAGCTGAGCCCGTACATGATCGACGTCGCGGACACGACGATGGGCGACGCCGTCGCCCGGGCCTCGGCGAGCGCCATCAACGCCTACAAGAACGCCTACTACGACCCGTACGAGCAGGACGAGGTGATCGAGCGGGTCGAGCGGGAGCGCGGCGAGGAGCTCGACCTGTCGTGCTTCTACAACGACCGCCGCCAGCGGGCGCGGAGCCATCTCGGCGAGGCGATCCCGGCCGCCGAGGAGATCCGCGCGGCGCTGGCGCACAGCGCGGTGTCGTGGGAGCCGGAGATCAGCATGCCCCGGCGCAAGATCTACTTCAACGTCGACGACCCGCCCGGCGCCATCGAGTTCGTGATGTCGGCGGACACCCGGTACTTCGACCGGTCGGACCTGGCGGCGATCATGCGCAACGTCGAGGAGGCCGCCGTCCAGGCCGCGCTCGAACCGGAGGCGCCGACCAGGGTCGTGCGGCGGGTGGCCGCCGGTGCGACCCCCTGAGTGTCCATGTCGGACAGTGAAATCTAGAAGGGCGGGAGGTGATGTGCATGCGTATCGAGGACAAGCCGCTTGAGGAGAAGCCGCTCGAGGAGAAGCCCTGAAACAGACCTGCGTCGGAGACACGTCGTCTCTGACGCGAGTCGCGGTCGCCTGATCGTGGGGCCGCGAGGTGTGCGGGGACATCCGGCCCCGCACACCTCACAAAATGTCGCCGGACCACCGGCGGCGCGGAAAGAGGAGTTGCCCGATGCGCCTTCCCGGTCTCGACGTGCCGAGGGAGAGCAGGTTGCTGGTGTTCATCGGCCTCGTGGACGCCATCGGCACCGGGTTGTACATCGCGGGGTTCGCGGTGTTCTTCACACGCAGTGCCGGGCTGAGCGCCGTCGACGTCGGCATCGGGCTCACCGTGGCGAACGCGTGCGGACTGGTCACGCTGACCCCGATCGGCATGCTGGCCGACCGGATCGGGCCGAGGGCGGCGTCGATCCTGCTCCACTACTGGCGGGGCGTCGGCTTCATCGCCTTCGCGTTCGTCCACGACTTCACCACCTTCCTGGTGGTCTCCTGTTTCGTCGGCATCCCGACCAGGGCGATCGACCCGGTCAGCCAGATGTACGTCGACCGGCACATCGGCAAGGACCTGCGCGTGCGGGTGATGTCGGTGCTGCGGGTCGTCTACAACATCGGCTTCGCCCTCGGCGGGCTGCTCACCACACTGATCCTCCTGATCGGCACCCGGCCCGCGTTCCTCATGATCGTGCTCGGCAACGGAGCCACGTTCCTGCTCGCCGGGCTCCTGCTGGCCAGGGTGCCGCTGCTGACCGACGCCCCGCCGAACCGCAAGACGGCACGCGGGTGGCCCCGGTCGCTGCGCCAGGGTCGGTACCTGATCGTCACGGGCCTCAACGCGGTGCTGATCCTGCACGTCTCCGTGCTGACGCTGGGCATCCCGCTGTGGGTCACGACGCGCACCGACGCGCCCGCCGCGGTCGTCGGGACGCTCGTGGTGCTGAACACGGTGCTCGTCGTCCTGTTGCAGGTCCGGTTCAGCCGGGGCACCGACACGCGGGACGGCGGGGTCCGTGCGATGCGCTGGTCGTCGTTCGCGTTCGCGGGCTGCGTGGCCGTGCTCGCCCTGTCGGGCATGGTGAACGCCGTCGGCGCGGTGATCGCGGTCGTCGTCGCGACCGTCCTGCTGACCTTCGGCGAGCTGTGGCACTTCGCCGGCCGGCTGTCGGTGTCCTACGCCCTCGCGCCGAAGGACCGGCAGGGCGAGTACCTGTCGGTGTTCTGGCTCGGCTCCGCCGCCGCGCTGATGGTCGGCCCCGCGCTCATCACGGTCGGCGTCGTCGACAACGGCCCGTACGGGTGGCTCGCGCTGGCCGGTCTCTTCCTCGCGTCCGGCCTGCTCATCAGGCCCGCCGTGGCCGCGGCCGCGGAACAGCTGGAGTCCGAACAGCCGCGCGAGCCCGCGGGCGTGACTGACTAGGGAGCGGACGATGCGAGGTTCCGAGGTGCCGATGGGCGCGGTCGTCGACCGCGTGCTGGTCCCGTTCGAGGGGGAGGGCGCCGGCGAGGGCGAGCTGACGTTCGGTCAGCTCGGGCTGTGGCAGTCGCTCGCGAGGCCGGGCGCGTCGCGGACGGTCGCCCACGTCGCGGAGGCCGACCCCGGCACGACCGTCGCCGCGGTCGCGGACATGCTCGCCTTCATGGTGAGCAGGCACCAGTCGCTGCGCACCACGCTGGTGTTGCGCACGGACGGACGGCCGCCGCGCCAGCGCGTGTCCACAGCGGGCGAGATCCCGTTGCTGGTCGTCGCCGCGGGCGAGGACGACCCGGCCGAGGTCGCGGAGGCGCTGTCGGCACAGTGGCAGGTCGTCCCCTTCGCGTACGAGACCGAGTGGCCGGTGCGGATGGCGGCGGTCGTGTCCGGCGACAGCGACACCGTCACCCACGTCGTCACCGTCATCCTGCACACCTCGATCGACGCGTTCGGGTTGAGCGCGCTGGTGGCCGACATCGGCGCGCGGGACCCGGAGACGGGCGCGCCCGCCGGCCCGGTCACCGCGCTCCCGCCGCTCGCGCAGGCGGCCAGGGAGGCGACGCCCGCCGGGCGGCGGCAGAACGAGCGGTCGCTGCGGTACCTGGAGCAGGTGCTGCGCACCGCGCCGACGCGCCTGTTCGGCCCGCCGCGCTACGACGGCGAGCCGCGCTTCGACATGCTGCGCTACCGGTCGCGCGCCATCGGCATGGCCATCCAGGCGGTCGCCGCACGGCAGCGCACCGACGACTCGCCGGCCCTGCTGACCGCGTTCGTCGTCGGGGTCGGCCGGGTGACCGGCGCCCACCCGCTGCTGACGATCATGTTGGTGAGCAACAGGTTCCGGGCCGGCTACGCCGACTCGGTCAGCGCGTTGATCAAGGTGACGCCGTTCGTGCTCGACGTCGCGGACCGCACCGTCGGCGAGGCCGTCGAGCAGGCCGCCGGCAGGGCGTTCAACGCCTACAAGAACGCCTACTACGACGCCTACGAGCAGGACGAGGTGATCGAGCGGGTGACCCGTGAGCGCGGCGAGGCCTTCGACCTGTCCTGCTACTACAACGACCGCAGGCAACGGGACCGGGTGCACACCGGGGTCGCGCCGCCGACCGCCGAGCAGATCCGCGCCGCGCTCGCGGACAGTGAGCTTTCGTGGCAGCAGGACGCGGACGTGCCGAGGTCGAAGCTCTACCTGGGCATCGACGACCCACCCGGCACCGTCGACCTGGTGTTGTCCGCCGATGGACGGTACTTCTCCCGCGACGACATGGCTAGGCTCGCGCGGGCGATCGAGGAGGCAGCAGTGCAGATGGCGACCGAGCCGGACACACCGACCGGGATCGTCCGGCCGATCGCGGCGGGTGTCCGATGACGGTGTCCACATCAGACAGCCTGAGCCTGTATCGGATGGTGCGGCTGATCCGGCGGTTCGAGGAGCGGGCGATCGAGCTGGTCGGCTCCGGCGACATCGTCGGCGGCATCCACCCCTACATCGGGCAGGAGGCGGTCGCCGCCGGCGTCTGCGCCGCGCTCGCGCCGGAGGACCTCATCACGAGCACGCACCGCGGGCACGGGCACGTGCTGGCGAAGGGCGCGGACCCGGCGCGGATGCTCGCCGAGCTGACCGGCCGGGTGACCGGGCTGAACAAGGGCCGGGGCGGCTCGATGCACGCGGCGGACTTCGGCATCGGCGTCCTCGGGGCCAACGCGATCGTCGGCGCCGCGGGCGCGATCGCGACCGGCGCGGCGTGGGCACGCCAGCGGCTCGGCACGCCGGTAGTGGCGGCCAACTTCTTCGGCGACGGCGCGGTCAACGAGGGCGTGCTGCTGGAGGCGTTCAACCTGGCCGCGCTGTGGCGGGTGCCCGTCGTGTTCGTGTGCGAGAACAACGGCTACGCCACCACCATGCGCGTGGCCGACGCGGTGGCGGGCAGCATCACGGGCCGGGCGGAGGCGTTCGGCATTCCCGCGTCCGTCGTGGACGGTCAGGACCCGGAGGCCGTCCTCGCCGAGGCGACGGCCGCGGTGGCGCGGGCGCGCGCGGGTGGCGGCCCGTCGTTCATCGAGTGCCACACGCAGCGGTTCGAGGCGCACCACACGTTCGAGCACAAGGTGCGGCTGCGCTACCGCAGCGACGAGGAGCTGGTCGAGATCCGCTCCCGCGACCCGCTGGACGTCCAGGGCGCGCGGATCGACGGCACGGACCGGTGTGGCATCGACGACGAGGTGGAGGCCGTGCTCGACCAGGCGGTCGCGTTCGCGCTGGACAGCCCCTACCCCGACCCGCTCACCGCGATGGACCACCTGTACGCGAGCGGGCTGGTCCCGAGGGCCGGGAGTGATCTCTGATGCCGTGGCTGTCCTACCAGAAGGCGCTCAACCGGGCGCTCGCCGACGCGATGGCGGCCGACGACACGGTGTTCGTGCTCGGCGAGGACGTCCGGGTCGCCGCGTCGAACGTGACCGTCGGCCTCGCGAAGCGGTTCGGGCCCGACCGCGTCCTCGACACCCCGCTGTCCGAGCAGGGCTTCACCAGCTTCGCCACCGGCGCGGCGCTCGCCGGCATGCGCCCGGTGATCGAGTTCCAGATCCCGGCCCTGCTGTTCCTGTCCTTCGAGCAGATCGTCAACCACGCGCACAAGTTCTCGCTGATGACCGGTGGGCAGTGCGGCGTGCCGGTGACCTACGTGGTGCCCGGGTCCGGCTCCCGCACCGGCTGGGCCGGGCAGCACTCCGACCACCCGTACAGCCTGTTCGCCCATGTCGGGCTCAAGACCGTCGTGCCGGCGACGCCCACGGACGCCTACGGTCTGCTCCGGTCGGCGGTCCAGGACCCCGACCCGGTGGTGGTGTTCGCACCGGCGGCCGCGCTCGGTCTGCGCGAGGACGTGGACTTCGGGACGCTCGCGCCGGTCCCGCTGGGTTCCGGCCGGCTGCACCGGCACGGCTCGGACGTCACGGTCGTCGCGGTCGGGCACCACGTGCACGACGCGGTCGCGGTGGCCGACGACCTCGCCGACTCCGTGTCGGTCGAGGTGTTCGACCCGAGGACGCTCTACCCGTTCGACTGGGACGGGCTCACCGAGTCGGTGCGCAGGACCGGGCGGCTGGTGGTGATCGACGACTCCAACCGCACGTGCGGGATCGCGGGCGAGGTGATCGCGACGATGGCCGAGCGGGTGCGCCTCGCCGCACCGCCGGTGCGGGTCACCCGACCGGACGGCGCGGTGCTGCCGTTCTCCCTCGGACTGGACCGGGCGACACAGCCGAGCAGAGCGCAGCTCTCGGCGGCCGTCAACCTCACGGTGAAGGAAAGGTAGTCATGACACTCATTTCGGGGGCATGGGAACGGATGGACGACGACGTCCGATCCGCCATGATCGAATGCGGGATCGAGACCTGGGCCGACATCTACGACGGTGTCGCCACCAAGAACAAGAAGTGGCGGCCACTGCGGCCGCCGATGATGACCCGCGAGCAGTACGGCGAGATCACCGAGCTCACCGCGCGGCTCGCGGAACTGGTCCTCGGCGCGTGCCTGCGCCGCGCGTCCACCGCCGGGGAGCTGCGGGAGCGGCTGGGGGTCCCGGCGGGACTGATCGAGTTCCTCGACGAGAGCGAGCCGCTCACCGAGGACCTGATCGTGGCCGTGCGGCCGGACGTGCTGATGTCCGGCGGTGTGCCGAGGTTCGTCGAGTGCAATGTGGACAGCGCGCTGGGCGGCGCGTTCGACTCCGACGGCATCGCCAGGCGGTTCCTCGCCGCCTACGACGGACACGGCATCACCGGCTCGGTGCCACTGTCCGTGCCGGAGTCCGCTGTGGACACCCGGTTCCACGCGATGCGCGACCAGCTCGGCCTCGCCGACGGTGCCACCTCGGTGATCCTGTTCCACATGGGCAGCGACTACCCCGACACACAGGACGGGCACACCCTCGTCAAGCTGCTGGAGCCGGTCCGCGACCGCGGCCGCGAGGCTGGCCTCGACGTCGTCGTGCATCCGCTGGAGTGGCTCACCCTCGACGCGGCCGGGCGGCTGTGCGCCGGTTCGGTCGTCCTCGACTCGGTACTGCGGATGTTCATCCCGCAGGACGTGCCGCACTGCGCGGGCTACGACGCCCTGTGCACCGCGCTGCGCACCGGGACGGTGCGGATGTTCACCTCGTCGGCGACCTGGCTGCTCGCCAACAAGGCGACGTTCGCGTGGCTGTGGCAGGACATCGACCGTCTGTCCACAGCGGACGCAGACCTGGTCGGGAAGCACGTGCCGCACACGGAGCTGCTGGACGCCGCCGGGATCGGCCGAGCGGGGGAACGCCGCGTCGACCTCGTGCTCAAACCGACCGGGACCTACGGCGGCTCCGGTGTGGTCGTCGGGCGCGAGGTCACGCCGGAGCGCTGGAACGAGGCGCTGTGCGCGGCCGTCGACGAGACCGAGCACATCGTGCAGGAGTACGTGCCCGTCGACCGGCTCGCCATGCACTTCGTCGAGATGGCGACCGGCGACGTTCGCGAGGCCGACATCCCGTACTGCGTCGCGCCCTACCTGTTCGGCGGCCGCGCGGCCGGGGCGTACCTGCGTTTCGCGGTGCCCGACTCGGCGTCGGGCTCGGTGGTGAACCTCGGCCAGGGCGCGCTGACCAGTGGGCTTCTCCTCGCCGAGGGCTGAGGTGCGGGCGTCACGACCCGCCGGCGTGCTGGCGGGTCGCGGCGAGGTGGGCACCCAGCATCCGCACGGCCTCCGCGACGGCGATCGCGTCGCTGCGCGCGTTGCCGTGCCGGCCGTCGCTGCTGTACAGGCCCGGGTCGGTCGCGGCGGGATGCGCCGTGAGGTTCAGGTGCAGCGTGCCCAGCTCTGCCGCGATCGCGGCGGTGCGCTCGGACAGCGTCTGCATCCGCTTGCGCAGCCCCGGCCGCAGCCAGTCGGCGATCGCGGGGGAGGGGGAGTAGGAGACGTTGTAGAGCCCGACCGTGATCACGTCGGCGCCGGCCCCGCGCAGCGCGGTGACCATCGTCCGCAGCTCGGTGTCCACTGTGTCCGGTCGGTACGTGGCGGGGAACGCGTCGTTGCCACCGCAGACCACGAGTGCGAGGTCGGGCCCGAAGTCCAGCGCGGGCCCGAGCTGGCGTTCGCGGATCTCCCGCGTCCGCAGCCCGCGATGGCCGAGGTTGAGGTAGTCGAGCCCCGGCGCGGTGGCGGTCAGCTCGTCGGCGATGCGGTCGGCGAGCTGCACGTCGCTGTAGCCCGGCACCGGCTCGGCGAGTCCTTCCGCGACACTGTCGCCGATGACGGCGAACCGGCGCCACGGATGTCCGGCGAGCAGGCGCGCGCTCTCCCCCTCGCGCAGGCAGTAGGGGTCATCCGACTCGGTGCGACTGCTCATGTTGACTCACGACGACCCAGATCGAGGCCCGTCCGGGCCGGGGATACGGTGACTGCCATGGATTTGCGGGAACTCGACCGGCGCGCGCTCGCGGTCACGACGGGGATCGTCGAGCGGGTGCGGACCGACCAGCTCGACCTGCCGACGCCGTGCGACGGCTGGACGGTGCGCGACCTGCTGCGGCACATGGTCGGGAACAATAACGGGTTCGCCGCCGCGGCACTCGGAGAGCCACCGAGCGCCGAGGTCTGGGACGGCGTGGCCGTCACCGACCCGGTCGGCGAGTTTCCCGCGTCGGCCGAGCGGGTCGTCGAGACGTTCGCCTCGGTCGAGCCGTTGACCGGCACGTTCGCCGTGCTCGGCTACGGGGACGTGCCCGCGGAGCAGGCCGTCGGCATGCACCTCATCGACTATCTGGCCCACGGCTGGGACGTCGCCGTGTCCATCGGCGTCGACGCGGGACTCGACGAGGAGTGCTGCCACGCCGTGCTGCGGATCGGGGCGGGCTGGCCGCCGGACTCCGCGGCGATCTGGGGCCCGGACGCCGCGTTCGGCTACCGGGTCGAGGTGCCGGCGGACGCGCCCGTGGCCGACCGGATGCTCGGTTTCCTCGGCCGTTCCCCGTCCTGGCCGCACTGACACGTGCCTCGTCACCGGGTCTCGCCGACCTGGGCGACCGGCGGCTCCTGCGCGGGTCGGGCGCCCCGCCCCCGCGACCAGACCCACGGCGCCGCGGTGGCGAGCAGGCACAGCACCCCGGCCACGAGGATCGCCGGGTCGACCCCGAAACCGGTCACCGCGAGACCGGCGAGCACGCCACCGATGGGGATGCCGGTGAACGTGATCGCCGTGCACACCCCGAACGCCCTGGTCTGCAGCTCGGGCGGCACCCGTTCGTAGAGCATCGCGCCGACCACCGGGTTGACCGCGGCCATGGCGAGTCCGGACAGGAACGAGACCGTGCAGACGAGCAGCACGTCGTGAGTGAGACCGAGGATCAGCAGCCGGGGCGCGCCCGCGAGCAGGGCGCCGAGCATGAAGGTCTGGTACATCGGCAGTTTCGGCGCTATCGCGGTGAACACTATGCTGCCGAGCACCGCGCCGGCGGCGAACGTGCCGAGCACGAGACCGAGCGCCTCCGGGGTGTGCAGCACCTCGTCGACCCACAGCGGGATGAACACGGCGATGCCGGCCTGGTTGAACATGTTGAGCGCGAACAACATGACGATCATGCTGGGCAGCAGGTCGTCGCGCCACAGGACCCGGAACCCGCCGCGCAGCGCGACCAGGTACGGCTCCCTGGTGTCCGGGGTCTGCCGGGGGAACGCGTCCTCCGGCAGCTGCACCAGCACAGCGACCACGAGCGCGCACAACGCGAACGACACGGCGTCCACCCAGATCGCGCCCAGTGCGCCGACCCAGGCGATGAGCAGACCACCCGCCGCACTGCCCAACAGCATCGCCGTACGGGAGAACCCCTCGTAGGCCGAGGTCACGCGGATGACCTTGATCCCGGCCGCCTCGGCGAGCGGGCGCAGCATCACGTGCTTGACCCGGTCGCCGAGCCCGCGCGTCGCACCGGCGAGGGCGACGAGCACGAGCAGCCACCCGAACCCGAGCTGCGGCGAAGCGGCGATGCCCGCCATGGCGAGCGCGCTCCCCGCGTCCGTGACGATCGTGGCGCGGCGGACACCGAACCGGTCCGCGAGCGGTGCGGCCAACACCCCGGACAGGACGTAGGGCAACATCTCCGCACCCGCGACGAGGCCCATCTTCGTCGCGCTGCCGGTGGTGACCAGCACCAGCCACGGGATCGCCAGCATCGACACCCTGCTGCCGAGCACGGAGACGACGTCGGCCACGAACAGCGCGACGAACCGCCCGCGCGCGCTCACGGCCTAACCACCGATCTCTACCGGGGGATGCGCGGCGGCGTACCGCGCCCGCAACGCCTTCTTGTCGATCTTGTTCGCCCTGGTCAGCGGCAGCGCGTCGACGAACTCGACCGTGCGCGGCCGCCACATGTCGTTCAGCTCGGCGCCGACCATGGCGGACAGCTCGTCCCCGGTCACCGTCGCGTTCGCGACCGGCACGACGTAGGCGTGCACGACCTCGCCGATCACCGCGTCGGGCACCCCGATCACCGCGGCGGCCCGCACCTGCGGGTGCGCGGCGAGCACGTCCTCGATGGGGCGGGAGTAGATGTTCCACGACCGCCGGTGGGTGATGATCATGTCGGTGGTGCGGTCCACGATGTACAGAAAGCCGTCCTCGTCGAGGTGGCCGACGTCGTGGGTGCGGACCCAGCCGTCGACGAGCGTCTCGGCGGTCAGCTCCGGCTGACCCCAGTAGCCGGCGAAGTTCAGCCTGCTGGAGATCCAGATCTCACCGTCCACACCGGTCGGGACCGGCTTGCCGTCCTCGTCGCGGACCTCGAGGCGCACGTCGCCGTACGGGGTGCCCGCCGAGCGGATCCGTTGTGGGTGCTCCGGGTCGTCGGTCAGCCCGGGCAGTGCGGTGGTCACCACCGACTCGGACAGGCCGTAGACGATGCGCATCACCGGCCCCCACAGGTCGATCGCCTGGCGCAGTCGGGACGGGGCGGCCGGTCCCGCGCCGATGTTGAACATGAACATGTGGCTCATGTCGGTGGTCGCGGCCGTCGGGTGGTCGAGCACCTCGTAGAGCATCGGGGGCGACATGAACGTCGAGTTGATCCGCTCGCGCTCGACGGTCACGAGGAACTTCCCGGCGGTCCACGCGTCCTCGAGGTACAGCACGCCACCGGTGAACAGGTTGACGAACGCGGTGATCTGGCCGCTGACGAGCCACATCGGTGAGCTCGACAGGTGCCGCAGCAGGGGCGCGCCGGCCGAGGTGAACTGCTGCTCGGCGATCGCGAGCACCTGCTCGAAGAACGTGTGGGGCAGATGCACGAGCTTCGGCGTGCCGGTGGTGCCGCTGGTCTGGAACACCGCGTCCGGCTCGTGGGTGCCCGAGGAGAGCTCGGCGGGGTCCACCTCGTCGCCGACCTGTTCGGTGAGCAGGTCGGGACCGGCGCCGTCGGGGCCGAGGCAGAACACCGGCACCCCGAGCGACGCGCCGATCTCCGCGCCGAACTCGCCCTGGGTGCGGTGGTCGTAGACGAACGCGTCGGCGCCGCAGCGCTGCACGTACTCGAGGATCTCGCGACGCGCGGTCACCGGCGCGACCCAGAACGAGCGGCAGCGCAGCAGGTGGACCGCGAGCTGCAGAACCGGACTTTCGAGCGGGTTGGCGACCATTATCAGAACGTTCGAGCCCGGCCGGACGCCGAACGCCCGCAGGGTCGCAGCCATTCGGAGCACAAGGCTGCGCAATTCGTTATACGAAAGCCGCCGGTCGTCGTTGACAAGCGCCTCCCGGTCACCGTAATCGGCGAACAGTTCCAGCGCCCGCGTCACATACGTCGACGTCCGGTCGGTCGCGATATCCATGCCCACTCCGCTCGGTCTTTCGGCGAAATCACGCGTAGTGACGACCCCTCGATCGGGAGGTGAGAGTACCTGTCGCGCAAGGGCGGGGCCAGGGGCGGACCGGCTGTGCGAGCACCGGGCCGGACGCGTGGTGACCAGCGGAGCGCGGCCGGTCGTAGCTGCACGCTGTCGGCGAATCGCGCACGGTTTCCGGGTAGTGCGGATGGGTATAAATGGTTGGTCTGGTCATACGAATACGCTGGTTCCATTCGCGATCCGGGATTGACCCCGAATCCAGCCGGCGGTTACGTTCCGGGCCCACAACTCGTGCCGGCGCCACCGGCGTGCTCAGGCTTTTCCTGGAGGTTCCACCAGAATGAACAACCCGAGAAAATGGCGGTTACTGACCGTCACGGGGCTGCTGGCCGCGGTCACCTCGACCGTGCTCGTCGCCAGCGCGGGCGAGGCGACGGAGCGTGGACACGGCTCGTCGCAGGACTGGGTCGGCAGCTGGGCGGCGGCCGTCACCCGGGGCAACACGAGCGGCTCCACCTTCGTGGGCCTGAACAACCAGAGCGTGCGGATGATCGTGCACGGCTCCGTCGGTGGCAGCAAGGTCCGGATCCGGCTCACCAACCTCCACGGCGAGCAGGCCGTCACCGTCGGCCGCGCCACGGTGGCCAAGCCGAACGCCGCGACCCCGGCGCTGTCGGACATCGACCCGGCGACGACCAAGGAGCTGACCTTCGGCGGCTCGAGCACGTTCGTGATGCCCAAGGGCGCCGAGCTGCTCAGCGACCCGGTCGACCTGCGCGTCAACAACGACCAGGACCTGGTGGTGAGCGTCTTCTTCCCGACCTCCACCGGCCTGACCACGTTCCACTCGACCACCAGGCAGAACAACTACGTCGGCCCCGGTGACCTCGTGAGCGAGCCCGGCGGCGCCGGCTACACCACCGAGCGCACCTGCTGCTGGTTCTTCCTGTCCGGTGTGGACGTGCTCCGCGAGGACGCGGCCGGCTCGGTCATCGTGTTCGCCGACTCGCTCGCCGACGGCCACGGCACCACGTTCAACGCCAACCTGCGCTGGCCCGACCAGCTCTTCGACCGGATGCAGCGCAAGGTCCGCCGGGGCGACCTGCCCGGTGTGCTGAACATCAGCAGGGGCGGCGCGCGGCTCAACCACGAGGCGATCGAGCCCGGCGACGGCGGCTTCCCCGGGTTCTACGAGCTCGGCGACAACGCGTTGTCCCGCCTGAACGAGGACGTGTTCTCCGAGACCGGCGCGCACGCGGTGATCCTGGACCTCGGCATCAACGACATCTGGATGAACAACGACTCGGCCGACGCGATCATCGCGACGATCCGTCAGCTCAACCAGCAGATCCAGCAGCGCGGGTACACGGTGCTGGTCGGCACGCTCGGTCCGTTCGAGGGTCTCAACGGCGGCACCGCTCTGGTGTGGACGCCGGAGAAGGAGGCGACGCGCCAGGCGGTCAACAGCTACCTGCGCACCCACCGGAGCGAGTTCGACGCGGTGGTCGACTTCGACAAGGTGGTCGCCGACCCGGCCAACCCGAGCAAGCTGAAGCCGGAGTACGACGGCGGGGACCACATCCACCCGAACGACGCCGGTTCCAAGGCGATGGCCGAGGCGATCCCGCTGAACCTGGTCGTGCGATAGGACGTGTCCGGTGGATGGTGTCGCGGCCGCCGACGGGACCTCAGGGACCGTGACGGCAGCCGGCCACCATCCACCGGATCTCCGCACCGATCGCTGGGACGGGACCAACATTTTCAATGCCGGGGAGGCGGGCTACACGTGGAAGCCGACGCGATCGTGGCGGGACTGTACACACAGGACGCCCGGCTCGATCCGAACCCGTGGTACGCGAAGCTGCACGAGCTGGGGGCCGCCTCGCGGCTGGACCCGGCGGCGAGCGTCTACTCGGTGGTGGCGAACGGTTTCGACGCCGTCGACGAGGTGCTGCGCGGCCAGCGGTACCTGAAGGGGCTCGGCCCGAAGGACAAGCTCCACCACCCGGTGCTCGCCACGCTGTCCCGGTCGATGATGTTCAGCCTCGAACCGGACCACGGCCGGATGCGCGGTCTGTTCAACAAGGTCTTCACCCCGCGCCGCATCGCGGGCCTGGAAGGCGACCTGCTGGCCGCCATCGACGGGCTGCTCGACCGGATGGCCGAGCTGGGCGCGGGCGGTGCGCCGGTCGACTTCGTCGCCGAGTTCGGCTACCTGTTCCCCACGAAGGTCATCGGGCTGCTGCTGAACCTGCCCGACTCGGACCTCGCGTGGTTCCGCGAGCGCGCCCACCGGATCGACGCCTACCTGGACCTTGGCGGCAAGGCCGACGAGAAGCTCAAGGCCGCGGACGACGCGGTGAACGAACTGACCGAGTACTACCTCGACCTGATCGAGAAGCGGCGCCGCACACCGGGTGAGGACATCGTGAGCCACCTCGTCGGGCTCATCGACTCCGGCTCCGACAAGATCACCGACATCGAGCTGGTCGCGAACCTCGTGGTGTTGATGAACGCCAGCTTCGTGACCACGATGAACCTGCTCGGCAACGGCCTGCTCCCGATGCTCGCCCGCCCCGAGCTCGTGGACCGCGCACGGGCCGACGCCGACTTCGCGGCGCGCTGCGTCGAGGAGACCCTGCGCTACGACAGCCCCGTGCAGCTGCTGTCGCGCATCGCGGGCGAGGACACGGAGTTGGCCGGGGTGCCGGTTTCCGAGGGCGGCATCGTGCTGGTGCTGCTCGGCGCGGCGAACCGGGACCCGCGCAGGCACACCGATCCCGACACGTTCGACCCGGACCGCGCCGATGTCGGGCACCAGAGTTTCGGTGGCGGCGCCTACTTCTGCCTCGGCGCCGCACTGTCCAGGTTGGAGGGGCGGCTCGCGTTCCCCAGGCTGTTCCAACGGTTCCCCGACCTCGCGGTGGCGGGCGAACCGACCCGCGCCGACGGGTTCCTGTTGCGCGGGCACAGCGTGATCCCGGTGACCACCGGAGGTGGCGGTGCCGCTTGACCCGCAGGTGGCGGCGATGCGCGCGGAACGCATGAGCCGCAACGTGACCCCGCTGTACGAGATGACGCTCGAGGAGGCCAGGGCCGCCGACCTCGCGGACATCCGCGCGGGCGGAGGGGACGTCGAGCCGGTGGCCGAGGTCACCGACGGCACGTTCCCCGGCCCGGACGGCGAGCTGCCGGTCCGCGTGTACCGCCCGACCGCCGACCGTCCACTGGGGACACTGGTGTACTTCTTCGGCGGCGGTTGGACACTGGGCGGCATCGACACCTCCGACGGGGTGTGCCGGGCACTGGCGAACGCCGCCGGGTGCCTGGTCGTGACGCCGGGCTACCGGCTCGCGCCGGAGCACCCGTTCCCCGCCGCGCTGAACGACTGCCTCGCCGCGGTGTCGTGGGTCGTCGAGAACGCCGACACCCTCGGCGCCGACCCCAGCCGGATCGCCGTCGGCGGCGACAGCGCGGGCGGCAACCTGGCGGCCGTGGTGGCCGCGCTCGCCATGGAGCGGGGGCTGCCGCTCGCCGCGCAGCTGCTCGTCTACCCCAACACCTGCTACCGGGCCGACACGGACTCGTTGCGGGACAACGACGACAGGTGGATGTTCAACCGGCATTCGGTCGACTGGTACTGGCGCAACTACCTCACCGTCCCCGAGGACGGCCGCGACCCGAGGGTGTCGCCGTTGCTCACGCCGGACCTGTCCGGACTGCCGCCCGCGCTGGTGATCACCGCCGAGTTCGACCCGCTGCGCGACGAGGGGGAGCGGTACGCCGAACGGATGCGGGGCGCGGACGTGCCGGTGGAGCTGACCCGCTACGACGGGATGGCGCACGGGTTCTTCACGATGTCCGGCGTGCTCGCCGACGCGCGTCGCGCGGTCGCGCAGGCGGCCGAGTTCCTGCGGAAGACCGTGTCCGATGGCACGTGACGAACTACTGACCGTCGCCGACGTCGCGCGAGTGGCGGAGGCGCGGTTGCCGAAGGAGCTGTGGGACTACGTCGCGGGCGGCAGCGGTGCGGAGACGACGCTGTCGGCGAACCGGGCCGCGCTGGACGCGGTCACGTTGCTGCCACGGGTGCTCGGCGGGGTCGGGTCGGTCGACCCGGCGGCCCGGCTGGTGGGCTCGGACGCGGCGGTGCCGCTCGCGGTGGCGCCGATGGCCTACCAGCGGCTCCTGCACCCCGACGGCGAGCTGGCCACCGCGGAGGCCGCGGCGGCGGTCGGGGTGCCGAACGTGGTGAGCACGCTGAGCAGCGTGACGGTCGAGGAGATCGTCAAGGTCGGTGGTACCACCTGGTTCCAGCTGTACTGGCTGCGCTCGCGGGGACTGGTCGAGTCGCTCGTCGCGCGCGCGGAGGACGCGGGCTGCCGGGCGCTGATGGTGACCGTCGACGTGCCGATCATGGGGCGGCGGCTGCGGGACGCCCGCAACTCGTTCGTGCTGCCGGACGACGTCGTCGCCGCGAACCTCGAGGACGGCGCGGTGAGCAGGGCGCACGACCTGGTGCCCGGCGAGTCGGCCATCGCCGCGCACACCGAGGCCGCGTTCGCGCCGGGTCTCGGCTGGGCGGAGCTCGACTGGTTGCGAGCCAGGACGACACTTCCCCTGGTGCTGAAGGGAATCCTCGACCCGAGGGACGCCGTGCGGGCCGTCGAGTCCGGAGTGGACGCGGTCGTCGTGTCCAACCACGGCGGCCGCCAGCTCGACGGCGCGGCCACCAGCATCGCGGCCCTGCCCGCGGTCGTCGACGCGGTCGCCGGCCGGGCCGAGGTGCTGCTCGACAGCGGGATCCGCAGCGGCATCGACATTCTCCGCGCACTCGCGTCCGGGGCGGACGGCGTGCTCGTCGGCAGGCCCGCGCTGTACGGGCTGGCGGTCGACGGCGCGCGGGGTGTGGAACACGTGTTGTCCCTGCTGGCAGCGGAGCTCCGCGACGCCATGACGCTGGCGGGCTGCGCCGACGTCCGCGCGGCGCGGGGACTGTCCACCGTTCGAACTGTGAGGGCCTGATGAGCGTCGTCGACCTGCCGGAGCCGCTGTCCGATGACCAGTCGCTCGGGACCGTGCCGGTGGTCGTGCCGGTGGTGGTGACACCCGTCGCCGAGCTGCCGCCCGCGCCGGCGCCGCCCGCGCCGCCTGCGCCCTCGGTCCTGCGCACGGACCTGATCGCCGCGGACCTGCACCCCTCGCTCGAGGACGCGGCGCTCAACTCGATGAACTTCCTCAACGAGATCGCGAACCACTACCCGGACGCGGTGTCGCTGGCGGCCGGCCGGCCGTACGAGGAGCTCTGGGAGGTCGACGAGCTGCCCAGGTACCTGGCGCGGTTCCGCGACCACCTGCGCGACGAGCTCGGGTACACCGAGGAGCGGGTGCGCAGGACGCTGTTCCAGTACGGCCGCACCAAGGGGATCATCCACGACCTCGTGGCCGCCAACCTGGAGCTGGACGAGGGCATCGTCGCCGACCCGGAGTCCATTGTGGTCACCGTGGGCTGCCAGGAGGCGATGGTCCTGGTGCTGCGCGCGCTGCGGTCCGGGCCCAAGGACGTGCTCCTCGCCGTGTCGCCCACCTACGTCGGGCTCACCGGCGCGGCGCGTCTCGTCGACATGCCGGTGCTGCCCGTGGCGAGCGGCGAGGCCGGCATCGACCTCGACGACCTGCTGGCCAAGGCGCAGGGTGCCCGCGCGGCCGGGCTGCGGCCGAGGGCCTGCTACGTGATGCCGGACTTCGCGAACCCGTCCGGCATCAGCATGACCGAGAAGACCAGGCGGGCGCTGCTGTCGCTGGCGCGCGAGGAGGATTTCCTGCTGCTGGAGGACAATCCGTACGGTCTGTTCCACGGCGACGCGGAGCGGGTGCCGACGCTCAAGGCGCTCGACGAGCAGCGGCGCGTGGTGTACCTGGGCTCGTTCGCGAAGACGGTCCTGCCCGGCGCGCGGGTGGGCTACGTGGTGGCCGACCAGACGGTCACGGGTGCGGACGGCACGGTCCGCCTGCTCGCCGACGAGCTGTCGAAGATCAAGAGCATGCTGACCGTGAACACGCCGGCGCTCGCGCAGGCCGTGGTCGGCGGCAAGCTGCTGGAGCACGGATGCAGCCTGGTGCGGGCCAACCACAGGGAACGCGAGATCTACGCGGCGAACCGGACCAGGCTGGTCGAGGGGCTGGCCGCCCGCTTCGGGCCGCGGTCCCCGGTCAGCTGGAACGTCCCGGCCGGCGGCTTCTTCGTGGTGGTGACCGTCCCGTTCACGGTGGACGACGCGCTGCTGACCCGGTCCGCGCGCGACTACGGCGTCCTGTGGACCCCGATGCACCACTTCTACGACACGGGCGGCGACGGCAGGGAGGGCGTGCGGTCCATGCGCCTGTCGTGCAGCGTCGTGACCCCGGAACAGATCGACACCGGCCTTGACCGGCTGGCCAGGCTCGTCACCGACGAGCTGGCGAGGGCACGCGAGCGCTGAGCCGACGCTGATCCGACGCTGATCCGACTCCACCGGCCGGGCGAACGCCGTCGCGGGGCCAACCTCTAGGGTTGGACGCCGTTGGCGCACGGTCGAAAGGGGCTAGGTGGCGAGCCAGTTCGGTCCGCTGTTGAGGCGGTTCCGGCTTCGGGCCGGAATGACTCAGGAGGGGTTGGCGGAGCGAGCCGAGCTCGGCGTGCGCACCGTCCGCGGACTGGAGACCGGTGAGCGCGGCGACCCTCGGATGGGCACCGTGGAGGCGTTGGCGAACGCGCTCGGGCTCACGGAGGCCGAACGGGTCGAGCTGCTTTCCGCCGCCGGCGGTCCGGCCCCGGCCGACGAGCCGCCGCCGCGCCCTGCGCGGGCCGATGCCGACCGGCTGGCGGAAGCCGCGGGCCTGCTCGCCTACGAGCTTCGCGCCAGGCTGCGGCGGGAGGAGGAACAGCGACAGATCCACGACCCCGTCCCGCTGCCGGTCCGGTGGCGACCGGCGCCGGACACCCTGGTCGACTCCTGGGCCAACATCCGTGGCGCCAAGCCGGGGCAGTCGGCGCGCCCGCTCCAGCTCGGCGGCGAGCTGGACGAGATCGTCGCCGTCTACCGGCGGATCCCGTCCGGCCGACTGGTGGTGCTCGGTCGCGCCGGGTCCGGCAAGACGATCCTGACCATCCGCTTCGTGCTCGGCCTGCTGGCCGAGAGCACCCCGGCCGATCCGGTGCCGGTGATCTTCAGCGTCGGCTCGTGGAATCCCGGCACGACGGAGCTGCGCGACTGGCTGATCGAGCAGCTACTGCGCGACCACCCCGGGCTCGCGGCCCGCGTACAGGGGTCGACCCTGGCGGCGGCGCTGGTCGAGTCCGGCCGGATCCTGCCGGTGCTCGACGGGTTCGACGAGATCGCCGGCGGTCTGCACCGGGCGGCGCTGGCCGCGCTGAACGCCACCGCCCTTCCGCTGCTGGTGACCAGCCGGGTCGACGAGTACCGCGCCGCCGTCGAGTCGATCGACGTGCTGACCTCCGCCGGCGCGGTCGTGCTCGCCGACCTGACGCCGAGCGACCTCGCCGACTACCTCCCGCGCACGACGCGCAAGCGGGGTCACACCGGCACGGTGTGGGAGCCGGTGCTCGCCGAGGTGCGTGACCACCCGCAGGGCGACCTGGCCGCGGTGCTGACGACGCCGCTGATGGTCGGCCTCGCGAGGACGATCTACAGCGACACACCGGACCACGACCCGGCCGAGCTGCTGGACGCCGACCGGTTCGGTGCCAGGGAGACGATCGAGCGGCATCTGCTCGGCAGCTTCGTGTCGACCGTCTACCGGCGCCGGCCGGGCGGTCGTGGGCATGAGGTGGACCGGGTCGAGCACTGGCTCGGGTTCCTCGCGCACCACCTCGACCGGCTCGGCACGCACGACCTCGCGTGGTGGCAGCTCGGGAACCGGATGCCGGGCTGGCTGCGGATGGTGGTGAGCGGGATCGTGCTCGGCGTCGCCGTCGGCGTCCCGGCGGCGTTCGTCATCGGCCTGGTCCACCTCCTCGGGGTGGGCACCTCGGGTGCCGGGTTCGCCGACGGGCTGTCCGCGGGACTCGCCGCCGGGCCGGCGGAGACGCTCGCGGCGGGCCTGACCTTCGGGCTGGCGCACGGCGTCGTGCTCGCGTTCGGTGGCACGGTGTTCGAACCGTCGCGGGTGCGGATCAGGCTGCGCGGGACACGCCGGTTCGGCGCGACGTTCCTGCGTCGGCTCGCGGCCGGGCTCGCGGTCGGGATCGGTCTCGGCGGTGGCCTCGGCATCGCGGGCGAGCTGGGTGCGACGTTCTGGATCGTCGGCCGGATCGGGACCACGACCGGGGCCGCCATGGCGTTCGGGTTGGTGTTCGGTCTGGTGTGGGGGCTGGCCTGGGGGGTGATGGCCAGCTTCGAGGCGCCGGTGGACATCAGCTCGGCGGCGAGCCCGATGGCCCTGCTGAACTCCAACCGCAGGACCGTCGCCATCCAGGCGCTGATCTTCGGGTTGGTGACGTGCGTCGGCTACACGGTCACGGTCGGCCTGCTGCACGGGCCGTGGCTCGGGTTGGTGCACGGCCTGTCCTACGGGCTGGTGCTGGGGCTCGCGGTCAGCGTCGGTGTCGCCAGCATGACCGCGTGGGGCGCGTGGATCGTGTTCGCGCGGGTGTGGCTGACGGTGCACGGCCGGTTGCCGTGGTCGCTGCCCGCGCTCCTCGAGGACGCCTACCGGCGCGGCGTGCTGCGCAGGGCCGGTGCGGTGTACCAGTTCCGGCACGCCCGCCTCCAGGATCACCTCACGCAGGCCTACCGCAGTCGCGCGCACTAGCGTGACCGGCATGGCTTACGACCTGTTCGCGGGAATCCCGGTCACCGACTACGCGGTGGCCGTTGCCTGGTACGAGAAGCTGCTCGGCGCGCCCCCGGCGTTCTTCCCCAACGACATCGAGGCGGTGTGGGAGCTCGCCGAGCACCGGTACGTGGTCGTCGAGCTCCGGCCGGACCACGCCGGCCATGCGAAGCACACCGTCGTGGTCGGCGGCTTCGACGACCTCGACGGTCTCGTCGCGGCCGCCGCCGAGCGGGGCCTGGAACCGGCGCTGGAGGAGACCTACTCGAACGGCGTGCGGAAGACGACGTACCGCGATCCCGACGGCAACGAGCTCGGCTTCGGCGCCGTCCCCACCTGACAGGCGTCCCCGCCGCCGAAAACTGCGCTCACCTGCCGGGGTCGAGGACGTACACGAGGGACGCCCGGGTCGCCGCGGCGGAGGTGCCGGTCGCGACGGCCAGGAGCGCGGCTCGCCAGGCCGCGGCCAGTACGTCCGCGGCGGGCGCCTTGTGCTTTGTCAGCAACGGTCGCAGTGCGGTGGCGACCGGGTCGTCGCGCTCCACCGGTGGCTGCTCGCCAAGGATCCGGCACACGGTGAACCGGACGGCGGCGTCGAAGGCCACCAGGAGCGCGGCGCGCACCGCGGGGTGCCCTCGGTTTCCCGTCGCCCCGGCGGCTCCCTCCATTCGTTCGACGATCCGCTTCTCCATGTCCTCGCGGACGGTGAGGTACAGGCCGAGCTTCGAGCCGAAGTGGTGGTACAGCGCGCCGGTGGTGACGCTCGCCTTGCCGGCCAGGTCGACGACGTTGACGGCCTCGTAGCCGGCGAGCTCGAACTGATGGATGGCAGCCTCGATGAGTCGGGCTTTGGCCGAGCCGGGGACCGGGACCCATTCGCGCATGGGGCGAGCATAACTGGTTGACGTTCGAACATAACCGGTTTACGGTCGGCCACATGAAACTGACGTTCCTGTACCAGCCGGTGAAGGACCTCAGGGAGTCGGTCGCCTTCTACCGCGACACGCTCGGGTTCGACGAGTCCTGGCGGGAGGGAGAGTCGACCGTCGCGTTCAGGATCCCGGGTTCGGAGGTCGAGCTGATGCTCGATGTGCCGCCGGACTCCGAGCCGCGATGGGGAGCCGGCGGTTTCTACGCCGTCGACAGCGTGGACGCCTTCCGGCAGTCGCATCCGGAGCTCGACTGGCGGGGCGAGATCGAGATGCCGGGCGGCAAGGGCGCGACCTTCCTGGACCCGACCGGCAACCCGGTTCACCTGTTCGACCAGAGCACCGCCGGACCCGAGTAGCGGTAGCTCGTTTCGCGCGGGACGGTCGGCAGTGACGCTGCGAAAGGCGCGGCGTGTTTGCGGCGGGGTGTGTCGGAGGTGTTGTGGTACGAGCGAAGACGCAGGGCCCCGGGTCACGCCCGCCGGCACGCGAGCGCTCCGTGGTGGTGCCGACCTGTCTGCTGGATACCGAACGGGCACGACGCGGGACGTGACCTCGGCTAAGCGATGTCTCGTAACTGACCGGGTTCTGCTCAGTGGGTGAGTGCGATGTTGTGCAGGTGCGCGATCCCGGACACCGCGTCATCGAGTGTGTTGGCGGCGCCGTGGTAGTCGCGGAGGATCTTCCAGCACTTCATCCGGGCCAGGGTGTGCTCGACTCGGGCACGGACGTTGCGGTGGATAGTGTTGAGTTCTTCTTTCCACTCGGGGAGTTCGCTGCCGTCCGCGGGTTTGCGGTAGGGCATGATCACCTCCGGGTTTCCCTGGTAGCCGCCGTCGGTCATCACCGGCCGACCTTCCAGTTGGTCCTTGATACCGGACTCCCGATAGACGGTGCAGTCTGCACGTTCGTCGAGTACCGGTAGTTCTTGCTGGGCGCCGCCAGCCGATGATCCCGGGTCGGCACCAGGGTGCCGTCCACGATCGCCACCGCATCCACCCGGCGTCTACGCACCGGCACCAACGCCAACAGCGGCCCGACCTTGTCGATCACCCGGTGCGCCGCTGAGTGCGACACCCCGAACAGCGGCCCGATCTGCCGCATCGTCAGGTTCGTCCGCCAATGGACCGCGACCAGCAACACCCGGTCAGCCAGCGGCAACGCCCACTGCCGACCCGGCCGACCATCCGCGATCTCGTCCCCTCAATCCACTCCGGCCTCGGCGCCGTGATCACCTGCACCACGACAACATGATCAACTATCGGCATCAGCCAGCCACACGCGGGGTTACGAGACAGCCTTTAGGAAGGCGAGGCCGGCAAGATCGTCGCCGCGGCCAGGATGTCTCCGACTTGCCGGGTGATTTGTTGCTGTCAGTCACCCAGCATTCCCTCGATCGTGTGTTCGAAACAGTCGGGGTTCGTGGGTAAGATAAGAGCTATGTCGAGCTTCGTGGAAACCCCACCCGGGTTGCCGGAGCTTGCCCAAAATCTGGTGGCGCTCGTGACCCAGATGCGGACACTCCACAGTTCCGCGTTGACGGTGATAGCTGAACTGGAAAAATCCGATGTCGCTCGTGCGACGGGATATTCGAGTTTGAATGCGCTGGTCTCGGATTTGGTGCGGATTACGCCACGTCGGGCGTCCCGGTTGATCGCGCAGGCTGGTCTGGTGGCGGAGGTCCTGACTCCCACCGGTCACGTCACCCCGCCGCCATTGCCGTTGGTGCGTGACGCACTACGAGACGGTGTGCTGGATCCGGATCATGTGGATGCGATCGCCGAGACAGTGAAGAAGATCCCAGCCTGGGCGCCAGGCGACACCGCGGAGATCGTGGAGAAACACCTCGTCGAGACCGCCCGAGTGGCACACCCCGCGGTGGTCCGCTCCCACGGCGAGACGTTGCTGTCACGGATCGACCCGGACGGCGACCAGCCTGCCGCCGAGGCGTTGGCAGAGCCGAAGAACGTGTTCCGCTACCGGCGAGACCAGGCGGGATGGATGCACTTCGCCGGGAAGATCGAACCCGAAACAGCAGAAGAACTCGACGCGATGCTGGGTGCGCTCGCCAAGCCGGACGGGGCAGCCGATGACCGGCACCCGACCCAACGGCTCGGTGACGCGTTCTGTGACGTGGTCCACCACGCGATCGACTCCTCTGCTCTGCCGTCGCGCGGCGGGGAGAAGCCGCATCTGAACGCGACCATGGACTACACCCAACTGCTCGCCGGTGTCGGCACCGCGACTCTGGAAGGCGGTGCGCTGCTCTCGGCCGCCGCCGCACGACGGATCGCGTGTGACTGCGGGATCGTGCCGGTCGTGCTGAATGGTGCGTCGGTGCCGTTGGATGTGGGCCGCACCCGCCGCCTGGTCGCCCCCAAGCAACGAGTCGCATTGAACATCCGAGACCGGGGATGCGCATTCCCGAACTGTGGACGTCCGGCGCGGTGGTCGGATGTCCACCACGTCACCCATTGGCTGGATGGCGGCCCGACGGATCTCAATAATCTCGTGCTGCTATGTCGGAGGCACCATCGAATGATCCACCACTCCGAATGGGAAGTCCGAATGAGTGATATCGGGCTGCCGGAATTCATTCCGCCCCGGTGGCTCGACTCCAATGCCACTTACTTAAGCCGTTTGGCCTGGTCAGATGCCGTACGGAGCAGTGCTGCGCCGATCAAGAGGGCGTCCACTTAAGTAAGTGGCATTGGGCTCGACTCGACGCAGATTCCCCAACGCAATCTGCTACACCAACGCGAATAAGAGGCCACGCAGAGTGAGGTGATCTCACCAACTTTCAGGTGAGTAGGCCGTGTTCGAAATGGGTGAGTTCGCCAGCGGCCGGTGAGGACGGCGAATCCGCGTTCGCCGCTGCAGCGCAGGCCGCAGCAAGCGTTTCGGGTGCGGGTGTCGATGTCGAGGGTCTGGTCGCCGGCGGGTTTGTTTGTACGGGGTGCACGCCGATGCCCGCGCCCTCGTAGCCGCCGTCGGCGAGTGTGGGCAGGTCGAGTTGGGAGTAGGCCCAGTACAGGGCGCCGAGGACGTGCTTGCGGGCCGCGGTCAGGTCGTGGGTGGAGCCGGGTTCGACATCGGCCACCCATCGCGTTGCCTGTTCCAGGGCTTCATGCAGATCGGGTGCCTGGTCGGCGAGTACCGCGATGACCTCGTCGAGGTAGCGATACCCGGTGGCGCGGGAGACTCCGTGGTCACGCGCCAACGCGGTGACCTCGGCGTTCTGGCGGAACCAGCGTAACCCCAGCACCGCTTGTCGAAAGCAGGTCAGCGCCCTGCTGTTCTTGCGGGTACCGCGTCGGCGGCGTTCGGCATGCAGCAGGCGGCTGACGTACTGGGCGAGTTCGCGCGGCACGTCGGCATGGCACGATAGGCAACAGAGCCAGCCATCCCAGTGCCGCACCTCACGCCTGAGACGATCTTGGTGCGCTGGATTTCTTGGATGACACCCCGATGTCGGCTGTGGCAGGGACAACAACCATTCCGTGTCCACTCGCGTATGAGGATCGGGACGAGGGCATCGAGGTGCCCGCCGCGCGCCGGCCGTCGTTGCATGGTGCGTTGTTGGGCGGCGAAAGCGGCAGGTCATTCGCAGTGATCGTGGACGGCACACTTGCTGACCGCACTCGCACCGCGAATCGTAGATCAACTGGCCTGGGGTAGCGGCGACGAGCTCACCGTGGCCGGGCCCGCGATCGCGTGACGTTCCGCGTCGGGGTTCGGGCGCCGTTGGTGTTCGGGGAGCCACTTGCCGGGGTGCTCGCCGCGCGCCCATGCCGCCAACCGCCGGCAGCAGTACGCCATGCTGTCGGTCCATTTCTCGGCGAGGCGACGCTTGCCGCGGTCGGCGGCCAGTTCGTCGGCCCGCTGCGCCAGGCACCACTCGAAGTAGTCCGCCCACTCCTCGTAGGCCGCGGCCATTTCCGGGCACGGCGTGGGTGTTCTTTCGTTCGCGAACAGCCATCGCGGGAAATCGTCGTCTACGCAAACGTCAGAATTGTTCACGCTGAGGAACATTGTGATGTGTGGCCACCGTTCGGCGATTCCATCGCCTGTTGGGGTGAATACTTCTTCCGGCATCCGTGCCTCCCGTGTTCGTCCGCGTCCAGACAGTAGGTTCACTTCCCGAAAGCTGCTTGACCTTTCAAGGGTGGGAAGGAAGAACCGTGCCGAACAAGCGAACGCCACCGAGGCCCCGCGACCGGATCGTGGGTGCTCGGCTGCGCGCGATCCGCAGGGAGCGAACGGAGTTCAGTCTCGAGGCCGCGGCGAAGATGCTCGGGTGGGGACTCGCCACGATGTCCAGAACCGAGAACGGTCAACGCCATATCACCACCGAAGAAGTGGCGATGATCCTGACCGCCTACCGGATTCCGTCCGCTGAACGGGAGGATGTTATCGCGGAGGCCAGAGCGGAGAACGCGTCGGGCTGGTGGGATCGTCCGCTGCCTGGTGTGCCCACGGAAATGGGCACGCTCGCGAGTTACGAAGCGGATGCCAACAGTCTTACCAATTGGGCGGTATCGGTGGTGCCGGGTCTGCTCCAGGTCGAGGAGTACGCCATGGCGCTCATCCTGTCCGACGGCTGGCCCCAGGACGTCGCCGAATTGCGGTGGGTGGCAAGGAGGCGGCGGCAGAAGATCCTGGGCACGGTGGACTACGGGGCCTACATCAGTGAGACCGCGCTACGGACACCCTTCGGTGGCCCGGAGGGTCACCGAAAACAACTCAGGCACCTTCTGGAGGCGCGTGACCGGGGGATCCCCGTCCGGGTTGTGCCCGAGCACCTGCCGGTAGGGCTGGTCACTCACTCCTGGCTGTACATGACGTTCCCCCACACCACCCCCGTGGTGAACGTCGAGGTGGCCGAGGGCGGGGTGTACCTGCACGACGACCAGGCAGAACCGTACGCGCGGCTGATGACGAAGCTGGATCACACAGCCCTTTCCACCCGTGAAAGTCTGGCTAAGCTCAGGTCGATAATGAAGGAGGCGTGACAGTGGAGTGGCGTAGGTCGAGCTTCAGCGGGTCCGGCGGCGACTGCATTGAGGTCAGGCAGGATCTGGCCGCCATCCGGGACAGCAAGTGCCCCACGGGGCCGGTACTGACCGTCGAGTTGACCATGCTCCTGAAGACGGTCAGGCGGTCCGCTCCGTCGCGGTCGGTGTGACCTCCGACTGGTCAAGGACCCCTCCCACGTACCAGCTGATCGCCGCCGCGCACGCGCGGGTACCATCTGAACAGGTCGTTCCGGTTGACGAGACCTCGGCGTACGAGGTCCGGCACCGATGTCGTGCTCACGCATGGCCAGGACCCCCACAGACACGTCCGGCACGCGATGGTGGGCGCGCGAGACATGTTGATCAACCGGGTGTTGCCGCAGCCGGGCGCCCGAGGAGGCCGACCATGACCGAGAACCCCAGCCAGGACGCGAGCGGCTTCGACGAGCTCGAGCTGCGGCCGGAGCTCGTGCGTGCGCTGTCGCGCCTCGGCTACGAGGAGCCGACGCCCATCCAGCGGCTCGCCATCCCGGCCCTGCTGGCGGGCCGCGACCTCGTCGGGCAGGCCGCGACGGGCACCGGCAAGACGGCGGCGTTCGCGCTGCCGGTGCTCCAGCGGATCACGTGGCCGCGCACCGAGGTCGCGCCGCTCGCGCTGGTGCTGGTGCCGACGCGGGAGCTGGCCGTCCAGGTCTCCGAGGCGATGCACCGCTACGGGCACGACCTGGGCGCGCGGGTCGTCCCGGTCTACGGCGGCCAGCCGATCGGCCAGCAGCTCAGGTCGCTGACCCGGGGCGTCGACGTGGTGGTCGCGACGCCGGGGCGCGCGCTCGACCACATCGCCAGGGGCACGCTTCGGCTCGGCGAGCTGAAGATGGTCGTGCTCGACGAGGCCGACGAGATGCTCGACATGGGGTTCGCCGAGGACATCGAGGCGATCCTCGCGGACACCCCGGAGGACCGGCAGACGCTGCTGTTCTCGGCGACGATGCCGGCCAGGATCAACGGCATGGTCCGCCGCCACCTGAACGACCCGGCGCGGATCGAGCTCGGCAAGGCGGAGTCCGCGAAGGACGAGGTCGCGCTGGTGCGCCAGAGCGCGTACGTCGTGCCGCGCGGGCACAAGCCCGCCGCGCTCGGCCGGGTGCTCGACATCGAGGCGCCGGCGGCGGCCGTGGTCTTCTGCCGCACCCGCGAGGCGGTCGACCAGCTCACCGAGACGCTGAACGGGCGTGGCTACCGCGCGGAGGGCCTGCACGGCGGGATGGACCAGCAGCAGCGCGACCGGGTCGTCGGGCGGCTGCGGGCGGGCACGCTCGATCTCGTCGTGGCCACCGACCTGGCGGCCAGGGGTCTGGACATCGAGCAGCTCACCCACGTCGTCAACTACGACGTGCCGAGTGCGCCGGAGTCCTACGTGCACCGCGTCGGCCGGGTCGGCCGCGCGGGCCGGGAGGGGGTCGCCATCACCCTCGCCGAGCCGCGGGAGCACCGGATGATCAAGACGATCGAGCGGGTGACCGGGAGGCGAATCCCGGTCGAGAAGCTGCCGACCGTGGCCGACCTGCGCTCCCGCCGGCTGGAGCTGACCCGCGCCGCGCTGCGGGAGAGCCTCCTCGAGGACAGCCTGGAGCGCTTCCGCGCGGTGGTGGAGCCGCTGGCCGAGGAGTTCGACGTGCTGGAGGTGGCGCTGGCCGCGGTCAAGCTGGCGCACGAGGCGAGCGGCGTGGCGGGCGACGAGGAGGAGGACATCCCGGAGGTCGCCCCGCCGTCGGACGACGGCGCCGGGCGCCGCGCGCCCGCCGGCCGCGAGCGGCGCGGTGGCCGGACGGTCCGGGAGGGCATGACCCGGCTGTTCGTCGGCACCGGCCGTGCGGCGGGCGTGCGGCCGCAGGACCTGGTCGGCGCCATCGCGGGGGAGTCGCGCCTCACCGGCCGCGACATCGGCGCGATCGAGATCGCCGACCGTTTCTCGCTCGTCGAGGTGCCCGAGTCCGCTGCGGACGAGGTGATCGCCGCGCTTCGGGGGAGCAGCATCAAGGGTCGGCGGGCGACGGTTCGTCGGGAGCGTTATCAGGCGGCGCCGCGGACGAAGCCGCGCCGGGGCTGAAAGGGTTTGCGCCGGGACGTCGAATCGGATAGATCTTGCGGCCGGACCGCGGTCGACAGGACCGAGGCCACGACACGGAAAGGAGGGATAAGCCCATGATCGCCATGATCACCGCGCTTGTGTCCTCCTGGGGCGCGGACCGAGTCTGACCCCGGAGCGGACGGGCGCCTTCACCGGAGCGTGCCTTGACCGTGGAACAGAACGACCTGACCATGCGCCCGATCGCCGGGCG
Source organism: uncultured Actinomycetota bacterium (assembly GCA_963840275.1). Taxonomy (GTDB): domain Bacteria; phylum Actinomycetota; class Actinomycetes; order Mycobacteriales; family Pseudonocardiaceae; genus Actinophytocola. Next base: position 1,842,481 of record CAWIYK010000005.1, on the reverse strand, counting down.
CGAAGAGCTCGACCTCTTCTGCCGAATGCCCTACGTCCTCAACGAGGAGTTGGCGGACGACCTCGCCGCCGGCCGTCGCCGCCCGGAATGGATGTGGGTCGCCCTTCGCGGCGACCACCTGCTGGCGAGAGCCGCCTGGTGGGGCCGGGACTCGCCGTTTCTCTTGGACATCCTCGACATCGACGACGACAGCGCGGATCGCGTCGACATCGGCGCTCGGCTGGTGCGGACCGCCATGGCCGACGTGGTTCCGGCCGGCGCCCGGCCACCCGAGTACATCCGCAACGTCCCGCCCGACTGGCGCGAGGGCCACGTCGTCGAGGACCGGATGGCCGCGCTGGCACGGACCGGCGCGCACCTGTTCGTCGAACGGCTGCGTTTCGAGTGGCGACCCGGGACGCCGGTCCCCGCGCCGACGGGACGCCTGGTGTTCCGGCCGGTCCGCGACACCGAGGAACTCCTCGCCATGATGACGCTGGCCCTGGACGGAACGCTGGACGCGCACAACAGGGACGACCTGAGCAGGATGTCCGCGCGCGAGGCGGCGGTCCGACACTACGAGGGGGAGCTCGCGCGCTACCGGAGCCCGCGAGACTGGTGGCGGATCGCGACGCTGCCGGACGGCGAGCCGGTGGGTTTCGTCACCCCGGCCCGCAACGACTACAACCACATCATCGGCTACCTCGCCGTGCTCCCCGAGCACCGAGGCAACGGTTACATCGACGAGATCCTCGCCGAAGGCACGCGAATCCTCGTCGCGCAGGACGTCCCGCGCATCCGAGCGGCCACCGATCTCGGCAACACGCCGATGGCGAACGCCTTCCTGCGCGCCGGTTACGTCAACTTCGAACGCTCGATCAACATGATTTGGCACTGAGTCGGGCATCGGGTGGGGAGGCCGTTTCGACCTCCCCACCCGGTTCGGGCGCGGGCGGAGGTTGCCAGCCGGAAGGGGACCGCTTCAGATCGGTCAACGGCGCACCCGATAGCGCAGGTGAAGCACCCGGTTGCCCTGAATCACCACGTCAGGATCCTCCAACAGGTGCTGCGCGTGGACCGACCCGAAGTAGCGCTTGCCGGACCCGAACACCACGGGTACGACGTCCATGCGCACCTCGTCGACCAGGCCCGCGGCAAGCACCTGGCCACCGACGTCGCCAGCGGCGACCTCGACCATGCGGTCACCCGCAAGCTCCTGCGCCTTGGCCACGGCTGCCTCGACGCCGTCGACGAAGTGAAACGGCACCTCGGGGTCCCAGGCCTCGGGCTCCGGCCGGTGTGTCACGACGACCACGTGGTCGATCCCGCCCGGAGGCTTCCCGCCCCAGCCGTCCGTCATGTCGAAGACGTGACGGCCGACGAGTGTCGTCCCGATCTGGTCCCAGTACGGCCGGGTGTAGTCGTAGGACGTCTGCGACACCTTTAGCTCGCCGCTTTCGTCCAACGGGACGTCACCGCTGGACAACCAGTCGAACAGTGGTCCGGGCTGGTCGTTCTCGTCCGCGACGAAGCCGTCCACCGACACCGAGCTGTACATGACCACCTTGCCCACGGGGTTCTCCTCTGCTTGGGTCCCCCGAAGTTAGCGTGTCGTGAGCTGTCGCTCTTGTAAGAAATCAATCGGCCGGCAGCGGCCAGCCGTCGAACGCGTGGCCGGGATGTTCGCGCAGGAACCGCCGCCGGACTTCGACATACCGGGTCGGCGTGAGCCCGGTGAACGCCCGGAACTCGTGGCCGAAGTGGGCCTGGTCGAAGTAGCCTGCGCCACCGGCGAGGTCGCCCCAGTCGACCGGTTTGGCGGGGTTGATCGCGAACACGGTGGCTGTGAAGCGGTAGGTGCGGGCCAGCCGCTTCGGCGTGACGCCGATGAGCTGCTTGAACCGCTGTGCCAGATGAGTGCTGCTGACACCGGCTGCCACGCTCAGGTCGCCGATCGCCACCGCCCCGCCGGTCGCCGCGATGACACTGCTCATATGGCGGACCAGTCCCAGGCCGGCGGTCTCGCACAGCCGTCGCATCAGCTCCTCCTCGAGCAGCGTCAGCATCTCGTGCGGTCCGTCCGCCGTGGCCAGCCGGTCTCGCAGCTCGGCGACGGCGGGCCGGCCCCAAACCTGCTCTACCGTCACCGGCCGGTCACACAGCTCGGCCGCGGGCATCGGCAGGAACGGCGCCGGTCCCCACGGCTTGAAGTGCACGCCGACGGACCGGGTCGGGAGCGGGTAGCCGAACTCCCACGCGCGAGTGGGCATGGTGACCACGCAGCCGTCGGCGTACTCGGCCGTCTCGATGTCGGTGCCGGCGCGGATGCGGAACGGCGCCCCGAGGTTGACGATGAGCAGCGCCGACGGTGCCGGCGGCAGCGTCAGCCGGGCGTACGGCGGCGCACCCTCCAGGTAGTAGAGGTCGTCGATCAGCCCGTCCAGCGGCGGTCGCGGCACTCTGGACACGTACTCCACGCCCACAGCATCGCCGACGCCCGCCGGCATCGCACGCCGGGATGCGGCGCCGACACCGCGTGAACAGCTTCGTGGCATCGACAACAAGATCTCCACACCCAAACCGGCCGCACCTCGTGGACCGCACTGTTCGATGCCATCCGGCTCCAGCCCGGTGCCACTACGCCGAGCGGATCGACGGCCTGCCCAAGTACGTCGCCTCGCGGACGCTCGCCGGGCCGCTGGACTGGAACACCACCCTCATTGAGGATGACGTCGTTCAGGCCGTTCTGGTCGACGAGTTCTGGTTCTGGGTGAATCCGCACCTCTGGCCGGCGGGCCCGCGCATCCTCGACGGTGTCGGCCCGATCCGCCTCCAGCTGGTCGCGGCCACGCCCTATCGATCCGGGGTCGTCCGGCTACGCTACCGACCTACTGGGGTCTGAGGGAGCAACGAGTCATGGAAACGCACTGGAAGGAACAGCGAATGGACACGTCCGCGTACTTGGCGGCTGTTGAGGAACAGACGAACACGTTGGCCGACTGGGTGGACGGCAAGGACGCGGCGGCCCCGGTGCCGACGTGTCCGAAGTGGACGTTGGCCGATCTTGTCGACCATGTCGGTGCGACACAACGTATGGTGGCCATGCTCGTCGGTGAGCGGATGACCGAGCCGAGCAAGGCGTTCACCGGCTACGTGCCGGCCCCGACCGACTCGGCCCAGTGGGGCGCCTGGCTGACCGGCACCGCGGCCGAGGCGAAGCAGGCGTTCGACTCGGTCACCGATGACACGCCGGTGTGGGACCCGTCCGGCGCCGAGGCAGGCGTGCGGTTCTGGTCACGTCGACTGTTCGGCGAGGTCTGTGTGCACCGCGCGGACGCGGCCTCGGCACTCGGCAGGCCCTACGAACTGGCGCCGGAGCATGCCGTCGGGGCCATCGAGGACTGGCTGGACACGATGACCTCCCGCGGCTACTGGGAGAACAAACCGGACTTCGCCAACGCGATGCGCGGCGACGGCCAGACCCTGCATTTCCACGCGACCGACGCGCCCGGGGAGTGGCTGGCACGCCGGGAACCGGACATGGTCGTGCTGGAACGCACGCACGCCAAGGCGGACGTCGCGGTACGCGGCCCGGCCACCGAACTACTGCTCGTGCTCAGCCGGCGTCGCCCGCTGGCCGCGGCTTCCACGCTGGAAATTCAGGGGGAGTCGGCGATGTTCGACCACTGGATCGAGCACATGGACTGGGTCGCCGAGGCCTGACCCGCGTTTGGACAGCGTGTTCCGGTCGGCGAGAAACCGACCGGAACACGCCGCCCGTCAGTCCAGGTGGGCTTCGATCGCCTCGATGATGCGGGGTCGTAGTTCCGCGGCGCGGATGACGGCGTCGACGGAACCAACTTCCACCGCACGCTGGATGTTGTGCACGCGGTCGAACTCCGTGGCCACCTCACCGAGCTTCTCCGCCCGTACCGACGAGCGGGTCTCGTCGAGCTCGGCGCTCAGTGCGGCGCGGTCGGTGCCGGATGCCGCGGCCACGCGGGCCTCCAGCTCCCGGACCCTCGGGTCCTTCGCCGTGCGGGCGTTGACATCCCCGGAGAACACCACCGCGGCGGCCGGCGCGCCGCCGAGCACCGAGGCGAACGAGCCCTCCAGCGCCAGCACCGTCATGCTCGGGTTGAGTGCCTTCGAGAACACCACGAACGCGCCGCCGTGGTACCGCGAGATCACGCAGAACACGATGGGGCCACGGAAGTTGACGATGGCCCGGCCGATCTCCGCGCCGTACTCCAGTTGCAGCCTGCGCATCGACTCCGGCGAGCCGTCGAAGCCGGACAGGTTCGCCAGCACCACCAGCGGCCGGTTGCCGCTGGCCGCGTTGATCGCCCGCGCGGCCTTCTTCGACGAGCGCGGGAAAAGCGTGCCCGCGGTGTAGGTGTCCGGCCCGTCCGTGGGCGGGAAGCCCCGCCTGGGCACCGAGCGCGACTCGATGCCCAGCAGGCACACCGGCAGCCCGCCGAGGTGCACGTCCTGTACGGCGGCGGTGTCCGCGTCCGCCATGCCCGCCCACCGTTCCAGCACCGGGTGGTCCTGGTCGGCGACGGCACGCATCACGGTCCGGATGTCGAACGGCTTCTTGCGGTCGGGGTTCGCCTCGGCGGAGAAGATCTCGCCGACCGTCGTGAAGTCGCTGTCCGCCACCGCATGCGGGTAGCTCGAGATGTCCCGGTCGAACGGGTCGGTCGTGGCCGCCCGCCGCGGACGCTCCTCGCCCGGCACGACGTAGCTGTGGTCGTAGTGCGCCATCAACACATCCCGGGCGGCGGCCAGGTTCGGCGCCCAGTACTGCGCCTGACCGTTCGGGCCCATGACGCGGTCGTAGCCGCCGATGCCGAAGTTGTCCTCGGCCGACACACCACCGGAGAAGTCCAGCGACTGCTTGCCGGTCAGCACCATCGCCGAGTCCGGCGTCATCACCAGGACACCCTTGGTGTGCATGAGCATCGTGGCCTCGGCGTTCCAGTACGGCTGGGCGCCGACGTTGATGCCCGCGACCACGATGTTGATCTCGCCGCCGTCCTGGGTGAACTCGACGATCCGCTTGAGCGCGGCCGCCACCCAGTCCATGTTCTCGGTGCCGGAGTCCATCGAGATCCTCGCGCCGGCCGAGAGCGCGTACCACTCCAGCGGCACCCGCATCCGCTCGGCGAGGTCCAGCGCGGCGACGACCCGGCGGCACTCCGGTTCGGACAGCGCGCCGAGCGCCTTCGTCGGGTCGCCGAGCAGCACCACCCGCGTGACGCCCTCGGGGTGCCGTGCGGTCGGCGTGGTGACGACACCGGCGACGATCGCCGCGCTGTTGCCGCCCTTCGGCCGGTCGACGGGCGCGAGCACGCCCGCGTCGTCGAGGTCGTGCTCGGTGAACGTGCCGAGCATCCCGGTCAGCTCGTACGGGTAGACGGTGTTGCGGCTGAGCGCGCGCAGCACCTTCTGCCGGTAGCCGTCGAGCGGCTCGACCAGCTCCGCCGACGGCTCGTCGATGGTCAGGTGGGTGCCGCCGGTGGCGTCGAACACCACCCGCACGGAGACCTTCGTCAGCGCACCGGTCTGCGAGTCGCGCTGCCGGGCGATGAACTGGATCTCCTCCAGCCCGGCGCCGGCGGTCGTCGGCAGCACGCGTGCGGCGATCATCTCCAGCTCCGGGCCGGTGATCTCGCTCGGCGGCCACACGTAGACGACGATCCGGTTGGTGGGGAAGCGGTTCTTCGCCGGCCGCAGCGACTCCGCCCTGCGGATCGAGTCGAGGCAGGTGGCGATGATGTCCTCCGCCGACGGCAGCGCGACCAGCCGGCCGTCGTGGTCCCGCAGCTCGGCGAGGTCGCGCAGCTGCGCGAACGCGACGAGCCGGTCGTCGGACGGGTTCTCCCGCGCGACGCACTGGAAGAGGTAGACCTCCTCGTCCGACGACGGCAGCCGGGTGAGGTCGAACTTCTGCAGCCGCTCCAGCTGCATCCGCTGCGCGATGTACGGGTGCAGCCCGCGGATCAGCCGCTCCTCGCTCATCCCGGTCGTCGAGGGGCGGAACGTGAAGTGGTGGTGCATCACCGCGCCGCCGCTGCCCGCGACGGTGGTGGTGAGCCTGCGGACCTGGCTCGGCAGCGGCTGCGCGATCACGACCTCGTGCAGCGCGGCGGCCATCGCGTCGGAGCTGTCCGGCTGCTTCTCCCACGCCAGGTAGATGTCGGCGTCGATGTCGTCCTCGGCGGCGGCCGCGACGGTCGCCAGGCCGCGCAGCGCGTCGCCGAGCGCCTCGAAGCCCACCGCGGTGGAGACGAGCCGGGAGCCGGCGCGTTCCGCGACCACGAACGAGCAGCCCGCCGCGTCGCTCGTGCGGACGTCGACCAGACCCTTGTTGCCGTAGTAGCGCCTGGTCAGCACCTCCAGCATCGGCGTGTGGTCCAGGCCGGGCCGGTCGAGCCGCTGGCCGAGCAGCCGCACCAGCGGTTCGGTGCTGCCGACCATCGTGGCGATCCGCTCCGGGCGGTCCGGCGCGGCCGGGTGCGCGTCGAGGTGGTGCAGGTGCCTGCGCACGTCGGCGTAGACGCGGGCGCGGATGCGGCGCAGCAGCGGCTGCCCCAACCACGCGAACACGACCCCGCGGGCGAGGTCGGACACCACCGGGAAGCGCACCTGCGTCGCGGCGACCAGCCGTTCCAGCGCCAGTCCGACGGGCTCCAGCAGGGCCTCGCCCGGCGGTGCCTCGCCGAGCCACTCCCGCAGCAGCGTGGTGACGACCGTGGAGTCGGACGCCGCGCGCTGCTGTGCGAGGAAGATCCGGAACACGGCCTCCTCGAGCTCCGGCGTGCGCTCCAGCTCGGTGACGCCGTACTGCTCGAGCGCCTTCGCGAGCCGGCTCTGGAACATCTCCGACAGGCCGGCGCGGTCGACGTCGAGGCTCTGCAGGTAGGTGTGGAAGTACTCGCGGGCGCTGTGCACGTGGGTGTCGCCGGCGGTCTCCTCGCCCGCCTGCTTGTTGCGGCTCAGCTCGGAAAGGTCGGCGAACACCGAGATCAGCTCGACCTCGTCGGCGATCGGCCGCTGCCCCGTGGCGGCCAGCTCCTTGCGCGCGGCGAGGTAGTCGGCGAGCACCCTGCGCTCGTCGTGCGGGTCGACGTCGAAGCCGAGCAGCAGGCTGCGCAGGTCCTGCAACCCGCGCGCGGCCCGTTCGCGGGCCGGGACGTCGCGCCGCCCGGTGGGCAGGTCCAGCTCGACGGCCTCGGTGGCGGCCTGGGCGCCGTCCGCGTCGTCGGCGCCCTCCTCGGCGAGCGGCTCCAGCCGCAGCAGTGGCGCACCGGTCTCCACCTGGCTGCCGACGGACACCGCGCACGACTTCAGCCGAGCCCGGAACGGCGCCCGCAGCACCGTCTCCATCTTCATGCTCTCCAGCACCAGGACCGGCGCGCCGGCCTCGACCTCGGCGCCGACCGCCAGCGGCGTCGCGACGACCAGCGCGGGCGCCGGCGACCGGACGACGCCGCCTTCGTCGCGGCTGACCCGGTGTGTCACGCCGTCCACCTCGACCAGGTGGATCGGCCCGTACGTGCTGGTGAGGAGGCGGAACCGGGTGCCGTTGACGACGATCTGCCCGGTGTGGCGGTCGAAACGGTCCAGCTCGACGTCCGCGGTGTGCGCCTGCGTGCCGGTGTCGATGCCGACGCGGAACCGATGGGGGCCGACGCGTGCGACCCGGACGCGGTACCCGGCGCCGCGCAGCTTCAGGTCCAGCGGCCGGCCGCTCTCGTGCTGCACCTGCGGGCGGCCGCCGAACGCCGTCGACAGCAGCCGCTGCCGCTCGACGCGCTCCTCCTCCTCGTACGCCTCGATGGCGGCCGCGGCCAGCGCGACCGCGGAGTGCCGGTGCGAGACGAGCCTTCCCTCGCCGCGGACGCGGTCGATCCAGCCGGTGTCCGCGCTGGCGTCGATCACCTCCGGCTGGTCGAGCAGGTCGAGCACGAAGCTCTTGTTGGTCGCGCCGCCCTCGATGATCACCGTGGTCTGCGCCATCGCCCTGCGCAGCCTGCCGAGCGCCTCGTCGCGGTCGCGGCCGTAGGCGATGATCTTCGCGATCATCGAGTCGAAGTCGGCGGGAATCGTGTCGCCCTCGCTGACCCCGGTGTCGACGCGGATGCCCGGCCCGGCGGGCAGGTCGAGCCGTGCGATGCGGCCGGGCGACGGGGCGAAGTCGCGGTCGGGGTCCTCCGCGTTGAGCCGCGCCTCGATGGCGTGCCCGCGCTCGGTGGGCTGCTCACCGGTCAGCCGGCCGCCGGACGCGACGTGCAGCTGGAGGCGCACCAGGTCGACGCCGGTGGTGGACTCGGTGATCGGGTGCTCGACCTGGAGCCGGGTGTTGACCTCCAGGAACGCGAACAGCTTGTCGCCGGGGTGGTACAGGAACTCGACGGTCGCCGCGCCGGAGTAGCCGACCGCGATCGCGAGCCGCTCCGCGGAGGTCTTCAGCTCCTGCGTCTGCTCGGGGGACAGGACCGGCGACGCCGACTCCTCGATCACCTTCTGGTTGCGCCGCTGCACCGAGCAGTCGCGGACGCCCAGCGCCCACGCGGTGTCCTTGCCGTCGGCGATCACCTGGACCTCGACGTGCCGCGCGCCCGTGACCAGCCGCTCGAGGAACACCACGCCGCTGCCGAACGCCCGCGCGGCCTCCTGGCTGGTGCGCTCGTAGGCGTCGACCAGCTCGCTCTCGTCGTTGATGACGCGGATGCCGCGCCCACCGCCGCCCGCGGTCGCCTTGAGCATCAGCGGGTAGCCGATCTCACCGGCCGCGCGGACCGCCGCGTCCAGGTCCTCGACCGCGCCGCGACTCCACGGCGCGACCGGAACGCCGACCTCCTCGGCGATCAGCTTCGCGCCGATCTTGTCGCCGAGCTTGCGCATGGCCTCCGCGCTCGGGCCGACGAACGTGACGCCGATCCGGTCGCACAGCTCGGCGAACGCCGGGTCCTCCGCGACGAAGCCCCACCCGACCCAGGCCGCGTCCGCGCCGGTCTCGACCAGCGCGCGTTCGAGAACGGCCAGGTCGAGGTACGGACGAGCGGAGGCCGGGCCGAGGTCGTAGGCGAGGTCGGCCTCGCGGACGAACGTGGCCGTCCGGTCGACGTCGGTGTGCAGCGCGACCGTCTCGATCGGTGCCCCGGTCTCCGCGGCGAGGTCCCGGACGGCGTTGATGAGCCGCATCGCGGCCTCACCTCGGTTAACGATGGCGACACGACTGAACAACGAAGCGAGCCCTTCTTGTAGCCGACACACAACGAGGGCCCGTCCACCCGGTCCCCCTGCTCGATACAGGCTTCCGTCTACCGGCTGGTAGGGGAATGTCGTAGGCGGAGCATGCTACGCGCCATCGGTTGTGGAGAACGACCAAAACACCCAATCATGAGCGGCTGACCAGCGCATCCCGAGCGTCGATCGAGCGAAGATACGCCACGATTCCGGTGTGACGTGTGCGATATCCGGCGCGTCACCTGCATCGGTAGGCGCGGACGACGGTCTGGGTGACGGTGTTGCCGTCGGAGTCGGTCGCGGCGGCGCGCAGCGAGACGTACCGGGCGCCACGCGGATGGGTGATCGTCGCCGTGCCGCCGGTGGGCCCGTCCAGCGTCACCGCGACGGGTCGCCAGGTGCGGCCGTCGTCGAACGAGGCGTCGACGGACAGCGCGGTGAGGGTGGTCTCCGGTGCGCCGGCCGGCTGCTCGACGGTGATCGGGATCCGGATCTCCTCGGCGCGCACGGCGTTGTGCAGGTCCAGGTCCGGTGGTGCGAAGCGGACGGCCAGCAGCGGAAGGGCGACGCCACCCTTGCCCTTGTCCTTCGGGTCGTCGGGCGGGCGCGCCGAGGTGAACGTCCACGCCCCGGAGACCAGCGTGGAGAACTCGGACACGCCGGAGCGCCGCGCCTGGGCCTCCAGCCGGTAGGCGGCCGGTTCGGCGGGCACCTCGAACTGGCCGACGCCGGGCCGCGCGGTCTCGCCGACCTTGGCGCCGTCCCGGTACAGCACCGTCGTCCCGGAGTCCACTTCGGACAGACCGGCGCGGTCGAGGCCCGCGTCGGAGAACATCGGGACGTTGAACGCGAGCTGGTCGCCGAACCGGCTCGCGAACTCGCCTTCGCTGGCGAAGCCGGGGCCGAACACCGCCGAGTTCCAGTCCTCCGCGACGGGCGGCCCCGCGTCGTGGTCGACCGGGCTGCCGGTCAGCACGGTCTCGGTGTGCACCTGCTTGTGCACCATCGCCCACTGCTGCAGCTCCGCCGACCACTCCAGGCCGTCCAGGTTGTGGAACTCGGTGCGCTCCAGCGGCAGCCGGAAGCCGAACCCGAAGCCGTTGCTCACCTCGAACCTCGGCTCCCGCGCGAGCCACACCTTGGTGCCCCGCTTGCGATCCGCCTGCGCGCGGTAGGTGGCGTGCACCTCCGCGAGGTCGCCGTCGGCGACGTGCCGGGTGAACCCGGTCGGCACCCCGCCGTAGCCGAACCAGGCCAGGTTGTAGGACACGGTGCTCCGCAGCACCTCGCCCTGCGCGTCCGGCACCGCCCACACCCCGCCGAGGCTGGCGACCAGCTCCTCCTCCGGCACCGGGTCGCCGACCTGCCCGATGCCGATCCGGTCGAACGTGTCGCCGAGCACGCCGGTGGACAGCGCGCTGTACGGGGTGAACCGGCTGTACGCCACGGCCACCGCCTTCGGCGCCACGTTCGGCCGGTCGAACGTCACCGACACCGGCCGCGCCGACCGCGCGTCGAGCACCACCGTGGTGTCGGCCCCCACGTCGACCGTGGGGTGGACCACCTTGGCCGAGTCGAACTCGGTGCCGCCCGGCCGGGGCGTGGCGATCGCGCCGTCCACGTGGTAGCGCCCGGCACGTACCCGGAGCTTCCCGGCGCCGCCGATCCCCGGCACCGGACGGTACCGGTCCCGGTCGACCCCGAACACGAAGGAGTAGTGGTCGTCGGTCGGCGCGCCGGTGGCGTCGAGCGTCCGCAGGGTCAGGTCGTAGCTCTCCGGCTCCCGGTCCACCGCGACCGGGGTGGCGACCTGGACGCCGGTGTCGTCGGTGGCGAGGACGTGCGCGCCGAACGTCCCCTCGGCCGCCGGCAGCGCCGTGTTCACGGTGACCTCGACGCCGGCCCGGCCGTGCGCCGGGACGGTCACACTCTGCGTGGCGAGCCGGAACATGCCCGCCGGCACCGGTTCGCCGCCGGGTCCGCCGACCGGCAGCGTGAGCCGCAGGTGCCGCGGCTCGGCGCCGGCGTTGACGTAGGTGACCGTCCTGGTCACGGTCTGGTCGTCCTCGTGCGGCCAGCTCGTCCGTCCTATCGAGACGGTCGCGGGCTCGGCCGACACGGTCTGGCCGATCGCCCGCGCCACGTCCACCCGGCCCGCGCCCTGCTCGTAGACGCCGACGCCGTCCAGCGGCTTCGCCGAGCCGACGAGCGCCGCCTTGAGCTGCGCGCCGGTCCAGTCGGGATGCTGCTGGGCCAGGATCGCGGCGGCTCCGGCCACGTGCGGGGTCGCCATGGAGGTGCCGCTCAGCGCGACGTACCGCTCGCCGCGCTTGCCGCGGTCGGAGAACCGGGACCGGGCCGCGAGGATCTCCACGCCCGGCGCCACGATCTCGGGCTTCAGCGCGGCGTCGTGCACGCGGGGGCCGCGGCCCGAGAAGCCGGCGAGCGCGTCCTCGTCGTCCACCGCGCCGACGGCGAGCGCGGCGTCGGCGCTGGCCGGCGACGAGACCGTCTCGGCGCCGTAGCTGCCGTCGTTGCCGGCCGCGACCACGAACAGGGTGCCGTGCGCGGCGCTGAGCCGTTCGATCCCGAGCTCGAGCGGGTCGTCGTCCTCGGTGTCCGGGCCGCCGAGGCTCAGGTTGACCACCTTCGCCCCGGCCGCCGCGGCCCACTCCATCCCGGCCATGATCGCCGACTCCGGACAGCCGCCGCCCGCGCACACCTTGCCCACCAACAGCTTCGCGCCCGGCGCGACCCCGGTGTACTTGCCGTCGGAGGCCTTGCCGGTGCCGGCGATGGTGGACGCGACGTGCGTGCCGTGCCCGTCCTTGTCGCGCATGCCGGCGTCGGTCGTGAAGTTCTTCGTGGCCTTCACCTGTCGGCGCAGGTCGGGGTGCGTGTCGTCGATCCCGGTGTCCAGCACGGCGACCGGGACGGCGGCGCCGGTGTAGCCGGCCGCCCAGGCGACCGGGGCGCCGATCTGCGGGACGCTCACGTCGAGGCTGGGCCGGCGCATGCCGTCCAGCCAGATGCGGCCGGAGTCTCGGTGTGCGGCCCAGAAGTCGGCCGTGTTCTGCTTGGGCTGGCTCAGCGCCACCGCGTCCACAGTGGACAGAATCCGCGTGATGGCGGCGCCCGTGCCGGCGACGTCGGACGGTCCACCCTGGACGATCAGCGGGATGTCGGCGCGCCCGGTGTCGCCGTAGCCGTCGCGCAGCAGCGCAGCCACGTCGAACAGCCGCTGGTCGAGCTGCCCGGTGCGCACCGCGGTCCACGCGTCGTTCGGCACGACCAGCAGCGAGCCGGCCACCGAGGTGGTGGCGAAGTGGACGTGCTCGCGGCCCGCCGCCGGTTGCACCTGCGGCACGAGCTGCGCACCGACCTGGCGCACCGTCACGTGATCTCCGGTGACCAGCGTGACCGCGCCGAGGAAGCGCGCCGCCTCGGCGGGCGCGGGCTCGGCCTCCTGGGGTCCCGGCGACCACGCTGTCGTCACCGCCACGGCGAGCAGGATCGTGCACAGCTTCGCCGCGACCGGCATGGCGCCTCCCGTTCCAGCAACGCGTCTACGTCTCAAACAATCGGGCCGGCGCCGCAGAGTCAAGCCTCGCCGCGGAACGGGCGCCGGACCCGGACCGTCGCCCGGGTTCGGCGCCCGCCACGGCGCTCAGTACGACGCTCAGCGGCGACTCAGGTCAGCAGGCGCCGAGGTCGAACCACGAGGTCGTGGTGCCCGGCTCCTCGCCGTAGGCGAAGAAGGTCGCCAGGAGCCACACGTGGCCGTTGTGGCTCACCTCGTCGCCGAAGAAGTACAGCGCCGCCGCGCTCCACGCGGTCGTGCCCTCGCACGGCGTCGGCTCACCGGGATCGCCGGGGTCGCCGGGGTCCGGGTCGGCGCCCTCGCCCACGAACAGCAGGTTGTTCGGCGAGCCGCTGCCCGCGTTGGTGACCTTGCCGATGCTGGCGAAGTCCTTCAGCGCGGTCTGCACCGCGGGCGGGGCCGCGTCCGGGTGCGCACCCAGGTACACCGCGGCGGCGCCGGCCACGTGCGGGGTCGCCATCGACGTGCCGCTGATCGTGTTCGTCGCGGTGTCGTTGGTGTTCCACGACGAGGTGATGTCCCGGCCGGGCGCGAAGATGTCGGAGCAGGTCCCGTAGTTCGAGAACGACGACCGCGCGTCGTTGCTGTCGGTCGAGTTGACCGTGATCGCCTCCGGCGTGCGGGCCGGGGTGAAGTTGCACGCGTCCGAGCTCGAGTTGCCCGACGCGATCGCGTAGGTCACACCAGAGCTGATGGAGTTGCGCACCGCGTTCTCCAGCGAGGCGTTCGTGCCGGAGGCGCCGAGGCTCATGTTCGCCACCGCCGGCTTCGCCGCGTTCGCGGTCACCCAGTCGATGCCCTGGGCCACCCCGGCGAGCGTGCCGGAACCCTGGCAGTTCAACACCTTCACGGCGACCAGGTCGACGTCCTTGGCGATGCCGTGCGCGGTGCCGCCGATCGTGCCGGCGACGTGCGTGCCGTGGCCGTTGCAGTCGGTGTTGTTGGAGTCGACGGTGTTGGTGCCCCACGTCGCCCGGCCGCCGAAGTCGGTGTGCGAGATGCGGATGCCGGTGTCGATGACGTACGCGGTCACGCCGGACCCGGGGTTCGGGTAGGTGTAGCTGTTGTCGAGCGGCAGCGTGCGCTGGTCGACCCGGTCCAGGCCCCACGACGGCGGGTTCGGCTGCGTCTCCAGGGCGGAGATGACCCGGTTCTGCTCGACGTAGGCGACCGACGGGTCGGCGGCCGTGCGCTTGGCGTCGGTCTCGCTCATCGTCGCCGCGAAGCCGTGCAGCGCGGCGCGGTAGGTGTGGGTGATCTTCGCGTGGTGCCGGTCGGCGACGGCGGTCGAGGCGCCGTCCTTGAGCACGACGAGGTAGCTGCCCTCGATGGTGCCGGCGGCGTCGGTGCCGAGGATCTTCCCCTCGGCCGCGCTCGCCGGTGAGCTGAAGCCGAGGCTCAGCGCGGTGACCGCCACGGCGACCAACCCGGACCTCAGCAGTGCGGTGGTTCTCGGACGTCTCATGCCCGGTACTCCTCGATGCAGGGCGCGCGCGGCGCCCCGCCCTCAGGAGACCGCGCACGGTAGGACGACGGTCACCGTGTGGTGACCAAATCACATCCAACAGCACAGATCAGACAGAGACCTACGAACTGGGAACGGTAACGGCTGAACGAGCCCGCCGAACCGCCCGCCTGGTCTAACCGGCGGCGCACCCGAATCGATCACGGAGTCACCGACTGTGGCACCATCGGGGGCAGGCGTTCACGCCGAGCGTCGTGACAATCGAAGACCGGGGACGGATCCAGCAGTCGTGGAACCCACCCGTGGCCGACGTGTCATGGACGCCTGTGGCTACTCAGTGGCTGTTGTGGATCCGCCTCCGTCGGGGAGGGGAACCTGATCATGTCTTTTCGCGCCATCGCGGCCGCCGTGCTGCTCGCGGCGGGCACCACGGTGACCACAGCGCCAACGGCCGGCGCGATACCGGCCACACCGATCTACTTCATCCACGGGTACAACGACGCCGCCAAGTCGGACTGCGAGTCGCTCTGGGGCGACGCGCTCGACTACTTCGCCGGCAACGACCGCGGCCCGCTCCAGACCGTCGGCTACTACGAGGGCGACACGAACTGCGACGCCCAGGTCGCGAAGGCCGACACCGGCACGCGCATCAAGCACGTGGCGGCCGCGTTCGCCAACTACGTCTACGACCAGCACACCAGCAGGGGCGAGTCGATCGAGATCGTCGCGCACTCCATGGGCGGCCTCGTCGCACGCGTCGCGCTGCTCGGGTCCGCGAAGGGCTGGGAGGGCTTCCCGAAGGGCAAGCTGAAGGTCGACGACGTCGTCACGCTCGCGACACCGCACAAGGGCATCACCGAGGCCGACAAGTACAGCAGCACGCAGTGGGAGTCGATGGTGTGGGGCTCGGAGTTCATGACCGTGCTGCACGCGCCGGAGAACCGGCTGAGCCAGGACTGGGCGTCCGGCACGGACTGGAGCTTCGTCGGCTCCGACGAGGACGGGACGGTGAGCACCGACTCCGGTATCGACGGGGGCTACCACGCCGACCACAAGTACCGGTACTTCCGGGACAAGGACCACGACATCTCGCACACGGCGATCAGGAAGCTGGTCCCGGGCGGCGGTGACTACAACCTCCGGTACTGGCACTCCAGCGAAGGCACCCCGCACGACACCAAGAACGGGTGGGCGCCGGTGGAGGCGGCGGACAACGCACTGGCCCGCGACGGCGACTGGTGACCGGCACCACCGGTCAGTGCGTGGCGCGTCCGGCGTCGAGGCGTTCGCGGTAGTGCTGGTGCGCCTCGCGCACCAGCGCACCGGACAGCCACGCGATCGGCCGGATGTCGTCGAGCAGCGGCTCGTTGTCCGGGCCGACGTCGATGACCCGACCGGTCAGCACCCACGGCCGGGCGCCCTCGGCCAGCTCCCTGAGGTACTGGCAGACCCGGCGCGCCACCCAGTCCCTCGACGGCAGTGACCACCAGCCCGGCGCGGCGAGCGGGTTCGCCGACAGCCCCGGCATCACCAGGCCGCTCTCGTGGTCGGTGCTGGGGTGGCTCGAGTCCGCGACCGGGCCGGGGGAGTAGCGGAGGTAGAGGGTCAGGCCGTGGTCGATCAGGTGGGTGAGCTCCTCGAGCCGCTCCAGTGTCGGCAGCTCGAACGGATCGTCCGGTGCTTCGGCCATGGTCGCAGAGTGCCCATGGGTCCGCGCCGAAAACCACCCACGGACGTGGTGCATGACGTGTCGGCGCACGGGTAGTCGAACGGGGACGAAGTGCACCGACAACACGAAGGAGGACCCGTGTCGACAGCGGAGACCGGCCAGGTGACCGGTACCAAGGACAAGGACTACAACCTCATCTGGTTCGTGGAGGCGTGCCTCAGCAACGCGCTGCGTCTGGAGACCTACGTCCAGGATGCCGAGCGGGACGGCGACACCGAGCTGGCCGACTTCTTCCGCCGGGCCCAGGGCGAGAGCCGCAAGGGCGCCGACCAGGCCAAGGAGATCCTCGGCACGCGACTCGGCCGCTGACTCGGCCCTGACCTCAGGGTCCACTGTGGACCAGCGAGGCCCACAGATGCGGCTGGTTCGGGTGCTCGGCGCGCAGCTCGCGGACGACCTCGTGCAGCGCGAACGCGGCCCGGTCGGCGGAGGGCGTGTCGGGCAGCAGTCGGTAGAACCGGTCGGCCGCGGCGGCGGCCACGCCGTCGTCCAACGGCCACAGGCTGGCGATCACGTGCTGGAAGCCGGCCAGCTGGAACGCCGACGCCAGGTGGATCACCTCGTCGACGTGCCGGCGGCCGGCGTGCCCGGTCGAGCAGGCCGACAGGTACGCCAACTGTGCCTCCGGCAGGTCGCGGCGGCTGACCTCGGCGACCGGCAGCACACCGTCGTGCAGGTGCAGGCCACCGAGCGACGGGGTGTCCGGGTTGGTCGCGGCGTGACAGGCGAAGTGGGCCCAGCTGGCGTCGGCCAGCGCGGCCTGCACCCGGCCGACGGTGGCTCGCTCGTTGGTGAGCAGCGGGAGGTCGGGCCGCCGCGCGTGCGGTCGAGCGCGACCGTGAGCTGACGCCGGGCGCCGGCCGCCCGGCGGGTGCGGGCCCTGGCCAGCGTGCGCAGCGTCGGTGTGTACGACGAAGACCACGCGCTCCAGCGCGCCCGGTTCGCCGGAGTGACCGGCCGCGTGTACGGGTAGCAGCCCGAGCGGGCCGGTCGGCAGCCACCACACCCGGTCCAGCTCGGCGGGCAGGGCAGCCAGCACCGGGCCGACGGCCGTGTCCCACAGCCTGCCGAGCAACTCGCCGAGCACGCGCTGCCTACGCAGCTCGGCGGCGAACGTGCCGGACGCGGTCGTCGCGTCGGCCAGTTCGGCCACCCACCGTTCCACGTCGGCGAGCCGCAGTTCGGGCAGCGGCACCCGCACCGGCGGCCCGTCCGCCGTGACCACGATCCCGTCGCTGCGCTGCATAGCGGCGTTGAGCAGCACCACCGCACCGCCTGCGGCGGCCGGTCGCAGCTCCGTCCACTCCGGCGGCAGCAGGAACCGGGAGAACCCAGGCAGGCGGCGGACCTCGGATCTCACGTTCGGCTGGTCGCGGCTGTGGCTGGTGCTGCCCGACACCACCCGGACCGAGCTGACCACCGCGCACTCGGCGTTCGCCGCGGCGGTGGCCACCGGCACGTGGGCGGTGCCCTACCTGGGGCTCGCCGCGTGGTGGTGGCCGGCGGTGCTGGTGGCCGCGGGCATCGGGGTGACCGGGTGGGTTCGGGCGCGTGCGGCGGTGGCCGACCTGTCGACGCTCACCGAGGCCGCCGTGGACCTGCACGGGCGGGCCCTGGCGGTGGCCGTCGGCGCCGCCGACCCGAACGACACCGGGCCGCTGACCGTGCTCGAGGGGGAGCGGGCCACCGCGATCATCCGCAAGGGCCGCTGAGTCCGTCCGACTTATGCGGGGCGCAGGAGCGCGACGAGGAAGTCCGCGTCGTCGGTGAACGGCCGCAGGTCCCAGGTGGACAGCAGCAGGTCGGGCTCGAGTCCGGCGGCCGCCGCGTCGGCGAGGAACTCGCCGAACTCGTAGCCCCGCTCGGCGCCGAAGCCGATCGCGGCCCGGCCGTCGTCCGCGAGGTGCGCACGGACCCGCGACAGGACCGCACCGCGGGTGCTCGGCGCGAGGAACGTCATCACGTTCCCGGCGCAGACGACGGCGTCGAACGGCGTGTCGATGCCCCGCGCCGGCAGGTCGAGCTCCGCCAGGTCGCCGACCAGCCATCGCGGGCCGGGGTGGTCCTGCTCGGCGGCCTCGATCAGGGCCGGGTCCACGTCGACGCCGACGACATCGTGTCCGGCCTCGGCCAGCGCGCCGCCGACCCGGCCGGGTCCGCAGCCAGCGTCGAGGATGCGGGCGCGTCGCGGCACCACGGCGTCCACGAGGCGGGCCTCCCCGGCGAGGTCGTCACCGGCGCGCGCCATGGCACGGAAGCGCTCGACGTACCAGCTGGAGTGGCCCGGATCGGCGGTGACCTTCCGCATCCAGATGCTCTGCTCGACCATGGCCCCATTAGACCCTGCCTGCGACGACGTGTCCGCCAAAAAATCTTGGCGCGGGTTGTCGATCCGGTCGATCCTCCTTCGACGTGGTGGTGAAGGAGTTGGAACCGACCGCTTGGAAGGACACACCGCGATGACCGCGACCCTGCACACCACCGAACCGACCACGACGACCACCACGACCGACACGAAGCGCGCCAAGGTGCAGGCCGTCGCCATCGGCGCGACCCGCGTGGTGGTGTCGTTCCTGTTCATCATCCACGGGTTCGTCGGCCTGTTCGGCGTCTACGGCGGCGTGGACGGCCAGGGTGGCACCGTCGAGCTGTTCAGCTGGCCGGGCTGGTGGGGCTCGATGATCCACCTGGTCGCCGGCGCGCTCGTGCTGGCCGGCCTGTTCACCCGGCCCGCCGCGCTGCTGTGCTCCGGTGCGATGGCCTTCGGCTACTTCACCGTGCACCAGCCGATCGCGCTGATGCCGATCCCCAACGGTGGCGAGCCGGCCGCGCTGTTCTGCTGGATCTTCCTGCTGATCGGCATCATCGGCCCCGGCGCGTTCGCCCTGGACGCCCTGCGTCGCCGCCGCAGCTGAGCCACCTCGCGAGTCCCCCGTTCAGACACACCGAGTCGCCGTTTCATGCTGGACGCTCGTCCGACATGAAACGGCGACTCACTGGTTCCGAAACGGCGACTCGCGCGAACCGGGGTGGGACCGTCGGCCGAGCATGCCCAGCAGCGACGCGGTCAGCGCCGCCACGAAGGCGTCCCGGGTCGCCGGTGGGACGCGGTCCAGCGACAGGTACGGGTTGAGATCCTCCAGCTCCACCAGCAGCAGCTCATCACCGACGCGACACGCGTCGACCCGCTGGATGCCGTGGTCGACCGTGTTCCAGTCCACGAACCGCTGGGCGAAGGCGCGGTCGGCCGCGGTCGGCTCGTACGGTTCGAGGTCCCAGCGGTGGTCGGGGCGCGGGGCGTACAGCGCGTACTGGAACGTGCGGTCGACGAAGTAGAACGACACCTCGTGGTCGAAGCGGACGCGGGGCTGGATCAGCAGGTCGGTGCCGGTGAGCGCGGCCAGCTCGGCGCGGGACACGAACCGCAGGCCGACGGAGTCGGCGCCCAGCTTCGGCTTCACCGTGTACTCGGGCGCGTCCGGCAGCAGACCGACGTCCGCCGCCCGGTCGACCGTCGGGATCACCGGGTAGCCCGCGGCGGTCAGGTCGAGCAGGTACTGCTTGCCCGCCATGTCGGCCTTGCCCGTGAGCTGGGTGAACACCCGGGCGCCCGCGGCGAGCGCCTCGCGGCGGAACTCCGCGTACCGCTCGGCGTAGTGCAGCACCGGACCGGTGTTGCGCACGAGCACGAGGTCGAACCCGGCCATCAGCGGGGCCGCGTCGAGCGGATGGCACAGCGCGACGTCGAAGTCGGCGCGCAGCCGGTCCGCTAGGTCGATGTCCTCGTCCCGGTACACGCGCCCCGCGGCCGGGTAGCCGAGATCGGTGACGAGCAGCAGGCGCGGTCTCACGCGGGCACTCTAACCAGGAGGGCTCACACCACGGCGTTCAGGCGTTCGCGCTGGTCAGCGGTCAGCGGTCAGCGTCGCCCCGCCATCGCCTCGTCGAGCTGCTCGACCGTGCTGACGCCGACGACCGGGGTGGCTGGCCGGAGTCCCTCCGGCCAGCCACGCCAACACGACCCGGTTGCGGTTCGTGCCGGTCTCGGCGGCGATCTCGTCGAGCATCGCGAGGCGGCGGTCGGTGCCGGGGTGCTCGTACCCCGCGGCCAGCGGCTTGTCCAGGCGGGTGTAGCTGCCGCTCAGCAGCGGCGTGTACGCCCACAGCGCCATGTCTGCCGAGCGCTGCGCGCCGAGGGGATCGCCGACGTGGCCGTGGAGGACCCGGGCTGGGCACGGCTGCGGGACGCCGTGACGAGCGCCGGGCTACGCGTGCATCCGGTGCCCGTGGACCACGACGGCGTCCGCGTCGAGGACCTCGCGCGTACACCGGCTCGGACCGTCGTCGTCGGTGCGGCACACCAGCTTCCCACCGGTACCGTGCTGTCCCCGGCGCGTCGGGCCGGTCTCGTGCGCTCGGCCCGCGAGGTGACCGGCTTCGTCATCGAGGACACCGACACCCGCGAAGCGGTACCGGCCGCGGCCGGTACCGGGCTGAGCCTGACCGACCTCGACGACTACCGCGCGCGTCGGTCGCCGGAACGCGCGCTCGTCCTCGGGTACGGCAACATCGGCGACACCGAGATCCCCCCGGCCGTCGCGCTCCTCGGCGAAGCGCTGGCCGTCAGTACTCGTCGGCGCGGGTGAGCTCGTGTTCGAGCTCGTCGGCGCGGGCGACGAGCAGCGCGAGCGGCCGTTCGAACTCCTCGCGGACGCTCAGGTCCGCCAGCGGCAGGGTGTGCTTGAGCAACGCGACACCGTCCACGACCGCCGCGCCGCCGACGAGCGACGTGCCCGCGAGCTCGAGGAACCGCCGCAGGTCGATCTTGTCGGCCCGGCCGACCGGCGAGGAGATCTCGGCCCAGGCAGCACCATCGGAATCCCCGTGCACGTGATGGACCGCGACCTGCTGGGTCCGGCCCGCTTCCGCGTCGAGCCGAAAGCGCAACCAGCCGTCCGTGTCCTCCAGTACCTCGTACCGTGCCCGGACGTAGTTGATCACGTCGGTCCAAGTGGTCACCGTTGTCGCCCTTTCCCGCCTGCCGGCTACCGAACGGCGTGAGCATCTCATGCGCCCAGCGGCTGAGTGGCGGGGATACGCGCGTAACGTGCTGGGTAGATACCCGGGACCCCGGTCCGACAACAGTCGATCGAGGATAGGTCAGCGATGCGCAACCCTCGGGTCGCCGAGATCCTGTCGGTGCTCGCCAACGGCGGCGAACAGGTCTCGTTGTCTACCCGGCTGTGCGCGGCCTGTCTCTCGGCGCTGCCGGTCAGTGGGGTCGGTGCGGCACTGATGACCGCCGACGGGCCGAGCGGGGTCGTGCTCGCGGCCACGGACGAGCGGGCCCGGCAGTTGGAGGAACTGCAGTTCGCCCTCGGTGAGGGGCCGTGCGTCGAGGCGTCCGGCGGCGGCCGGCCGGTGCTCGAACCCGATCTGCTGGTGGCCGGGTCCCCTCGGTGGCCGCGGTTCGGCGCGGCCGCGCTCGCCGCCGGTGTCCAAGCAGTGTTCGCGTTCCCGCTGCGGGTCGGCGCGATCCGGGTGGGTGTGCTGGACCTCTACCGGGACAGCCCCGGGCTGCTCGCGGGCCCCGATCTCGTCGAGGCGCTGGCGTTCGCCGACGCGGCCACCGCGGTGGTGCTGCACCTGCAGGACGGGGACGGCGGCCCGGCGCTCACCGCGCTCATCGACGGCCGGGCGGAGGTGCACCAGGCGACCGGGATGATCACGATTCAGCTTGGTGTCGGCCTCGCCGAGGCCCTGCTGAGGCTCCGCGCGCACGCGTACGCTACAGGACGGACGGTGTCCGCCATCGCCGCCGATGTGGTGGGGCGCCGCATGTTCTTCGACGACAGCGAGTCCGGCGGCACGACGCGGCGGGACCCGGCAGTGGGAGCGGTGGGATCGGCGATGACGCCCGACGAGGCAACAGGGGCGGAGGACTCATGACGAGCCGGGAACAGCTTCTGGCCACCACGTTCGTGGACCTGGCCGACACGTTGGTGGCCGACTTCGACGTCATCGACCTCCTGCACACGCTGGCCACCCGCAGTGTCGAACTGCTCGACGCGGACGCCGCCGGAATCATGCTGGCCGACCAGGACGGCGGTCTGCACGTGATGGCGTCCTCCGCCGAGGAGGCTCGCCTGCTCGAGCTGTACGAGCTGCAGAACAACGAAGGCCCGTGTCTCGACTGCTTCCGGACCGGCCGCCCGGTGGCCAGGGACGACCTGGCCGCGATGCGGTCGTCGTGGCCGGCCTTCACCGAGGAGCTGCAGGCCCTGGGGTTCCACTCGGTGCAGGCGCTCCCGATGCGACTGCGGGACGACACGATCGGCGCGCTGAACCTGTTCCGGGTCGAGCCGGGCCGGCTGAGCGAAGCGGACCTGGAGATCGGGCAGGCCATGGCCGACGTGGCCACCGTCGGACTGATCCAGGAGCGGGCCATCGCGGCCGGCGAACTGCTCGCCGCGCAGCTGCAGACCGCGCTCACCAGCCGCGTCCAGCTCGAACAGGCCAAGGGGGTGCTCGCCCAGCGTGCCGGCCTGCCCATGGACCAGGCGTTCCAGCTGATGCGTGACTACGCCCGCGGCCGCGGCCGCCGCCTCAGCGAGGTCGCCGCGCAGATCATCGAGGGCGTACTCGACGACGAGGCACTGCGGACGAGCCGACGCACGAGGTCGCCCCGACCCCGGGCAGGACACCACCCGTCGGCGTAGTCGTGTCTGCGTTCGGGGTTGTTCGGGAAACATGACGGCGGCGGCGCGACCGGGGAATGTGGGTCCTCCGAAGACCGCCGAGAGGACGACGTGAAATGAACCGAACACTGGGCACCGCGATGGCGCTCGCGCTGAGCGCCGTCGGCGTCGGCGTGGTCGCTCCGACCGCCGCGCAGGCCGCGCCGCGCTGCTTTCCCATCTACTACATCGGGCACTACACCTCGCCGTACCACAGCATCGAGTCCGAGGCCGACACGTTCTGCGAGGACGACCCGGGCGGCTACTACCCGCTGCCCGCCAAGGTCGAGAAGCTCAACGCCGCGACCGGTGTCTGGACGGTCGTCGCCACCGGCTCCGGGTACGCGTTCTACTCCTGCGTCGGCACCGCCACCACGACGTACCGGACCGGCACGGGCGCGCGGCACAAGTCGGTCACCGCGGCCTGCGGCTGAGGCGAGCACGCCCCTCGCCGCCGATGACACACTCGGGAGGTGGTTTTCGGGTACGTCTTCGCGGTGGACGTGCTGGGCTTCCTGCTCGCGGCCGTCGCACTGAGACAGCTGCCGCTGTTCCTGGTCCAGTCGCTGCTCGCGTTCAGCGTCGGGGTGACCGCCACGATCTCCGCGTTCATGGGCGCCCGCCTGGCAGGGCGGGATGGGTCGCGCTCGGTCTCGGCGCGGCGCGCACGCTGAAGCCGCCGGACGTGTTGTGGCAGTTGATACTGGAGTCGTCGGTGTGGGCCATCCTCCTCAATGGACTCCCACCACGCTGCCAAGGCCGGTGAGAAGGCCGAGGCCACCGCAGTCCACGACTCGGATCCATAGTGGACTGTGTCGCGGCGGCCACCGGCCGCCGCGACACAGTTTCTCGGGTCAGTTCGGTGCCACGGCACGACCGGTCTGCGGGGAGATCGTGCCGGCGCACAGGCCACGACTGGCCAGCACCTGTGCGATCTGGGGGATCGCGGCGATCGTGTTGGCGGGCCATTCGTGCATGAGGATGATCTGACCGTTGGTGAGCCGACCGTTGGCCTGCACGATCGCGGCCGTGCTCGCACCGTTCCAGTCCTGCGAGTCGACGTCCCAGATGATCTGGGTCAGGCCGTACCTGGCCGCGACCGACCGCACGGTCGAGTTGGTCTCGCCGTAGGGCGGGCGGAACAGTCTCGGCGTGCCGCCGCCCGCGTTGGCGATGGCCTGCTGAGTCCTGCCGATCTCCGAGTCGACCTGCGACTGGCTCTGCTGGGTCAGGTGCGGGTGGGTGTAGCTGTGGTTGCCGATCCACATTCCCGCGTTGGCCTGGGCCCGAACCTGGGCCGGGTAGGCGGCGGCGTACTGGCCCTGGTTGAACATCGTGGCCCGCAGCCCGTTCTGCCGGAGCGCGTTGAGCAGGGCCGGGGTGTTGTTGTTGGACGGACCGTCGTCGAAGGTGAGCCCGACGTACCCGTTGCAGGCGTGCGCCGGGGTGGCGTCGGCGGCGGCGGTGCCCGTCAACGCCATCGCGGCGACGGCGAGTGCCGTGAGCAGGTGTCGCATGCTCAGCGCACCGTGATGTTGGAGTTCCCGCTGCTCTGGTATCCCTCGGTGGCGAGGATCATGTAGTAGCTGAAGTTGCCGAGACGCATGCCGGCACGGGACCACGCGTCGAAGTGGTTGCCCGTGGTGATGGAGCCGCCCGTGCGCTTCGACTGCCGGACACTCCAGAACTGCGGGAAGGTCTTCGTGCCTTCGACGGAGGGCGCGTTGTACCGCATCGTCTGGTAGATGTCGTAGGTGCCGCCGTCGGAGGTGACGGTGCCCTTGTAGGTGCCGGTCGGTCGGTAGGTGCCCCAGTTGTCGACGATGTAGTACTCGACGAGCGGGTTGGACGTCCACCCGTAGAGGGTCAGGTAGGAGTTGCCGGACGGGTTGAAGCTGCCCGAGTAGTTCACCGTCCTGCGCGAGCCGTTGCTCCAGCCCTTGCCGCCGACCCAGTTCCCGACGTTGCTCCACGAGGAGCTGTAGTTGCCGCCGGAGCCCAGCTCCATGCAGACCGAGCCGCCACCGTCGGTCCAGAACGAGTAGTAGTAACCGTTGTGGGTGCCGGTCTGGCTCGAGCACATGGCGTTGACACCCACGTCGGCGCCGGCGACGCCGGGCAGGAGCGCCATGACCAGCGCGGCGCAGGCGCTGTGGACGAACAGTCTGATGCGACCCCGGCGCTTCGAGCGAACAGGGGCGTCGGTCGTGTGCATGCTTCCTCCTCGTTGAGGGCTGGCACGGCGGCCAGGCCGCGCGATACGACCGGTCGGCGACCGGGTGCGGTCACCAACCGTCGGCGTCGTACAACGCGGCGGGGGTGGCCGGTCGTCGTGCGGGTCGACGACCGGAAAGCCAGGTCGCGGCGAGCGACCGGATCGACTGCGGCGGAGCCTTGTCGATACCAACAGTGTTGGTCTGACTCCGGCGAGTTGTCAACAAGTTTCGGATATGTTTCGGAAGTACGGCCGTGATCAGGAATTCGCGGAGCAGGTATCAGGCCTGGTCATTGACAAGACGTGGCCTGCCGGGGTGGTTATCGATCAACGACAACCTCGATTCGAAGATCAAACCCGTGACGTTCTGGGCCGAAACTTGCGGCCGTGTTTCGGAAAGATGAGGACCGCCAGTGACGCCCGCCGGGCGCGGGCGGCAGCGGTCCCGTTTGTACGCGTCTTGTACGCGGGGTTGTCAGCATGCGCGCGGAACTGGATGAACGGAGCGCGCTGATGAATGAGTCACCGGACACGCGGGCGGTCTACACGAGGCGCCGCATGCTCTCCCGCGGTGTGGCGGCGGGGGCCGCGTTGGCCGTGCCCGCGTTGGTGGGCGTGGAACGCGCCGCGGCGGCCGACGTCCACGTGCTCGCGACGGTGGACATGGAGCAGGTGCTGCTCGCCTGTCAGGTCGATCCGCCGAAGGCCGGCACCGGCACGACGCCCGGCGCGCAGGCGCACGTGCTCCTTGTCGAGCAGGCACTTCAGGCCAAGGGACTCCTCGCCGCGGCGCAGACCGACGGGCACTACGGCACGGCGACGCTGGACGCGTACGCCGCGTGGCAGCGCAGCCTGGGGTACACCGGCATCGACGCCAACGGTGTGCCCGGCCGCACCTCGTTGACGCAGCTGGGTTCCGGCCGGTACGACGTGACGCGGACGGTGACCGCCGGCTCCCGCACCGACTCCTACGGCGGCCGGCGCGTCAACACCCGGACCGCGGACATGCTGCGCAGGGCCGACAGCACGCTGTCCTGGAGCATCACGCTCAGCCAGGGCTCCTACGACACGAGCAACCCCGACTCCGCGGGCACCCACGACGGTGGCGGAGTGGTCGACATCAGCGTCAGCAGCCTGACCACCACCCAGCGGTGGCAGACCGTCCGCGCGCTGCGCACCGTCGGCTTCGCGGCATGGCTGCGCACCCCCGACGACGGGTTCGCGTACCACATCCACGCCAATGGCATCTCCGACCCGGACATGTCCCGGCCGGCCCGCAACCAGGTCCACGACTACTACTTCGGCAAGAACGGGCTGGCCAACCACAACGCGGACAACACCCCGGAGCAGTACCGGGTGCCGTTCACGTGGTGGGAGAAGTACCTCCGAGGCTGACAGAGCAGATCCGACACCGTTGCGGGAGAAGCGAGGTAGGCGATGACATCATCACCAGCGAGCACTGAGAGACGAGCGCCGGGCAGGCTGTCCTGGCCCGTGAAAGGGTTCTACGCAGCCATCACCGCGGTGTTCGCGGTCGCCCTGTGCGTCGGCCCGTCGCAGGCGCAGACGACCGCCGACGTCGGCGTCATGGCGTCGCACAAGAGCCCGTTCAACTGTGGCAAGACCTTCTACGCCAACAACTGGTCTCCCGGCCACAGCCCGTCCGGCTCGATCGACTGGCAGACCTACGGCAGTGACGCGATCGGCGGCGAGACGGTCCGCGCCACGGCGAGCGGCACCGCGCGGTTCTACACGACCCTCCTGGCCGACGTCGGCATCATGGCGTACGGGAACTACGTGATCGTCACCCATGGCGACGGCACCAAGACCCGCTACGCCCACCTCGCCACGATGGTCAAGGGCCCGGGCGGATCGCTGTCGGTCAGCCAGGGCACCGCGATCGGCACGGTCGGCGGGACCGGCGGCCCGTACGCGCCGCACCTGCACTACGAGCAGATCACCTCGGGCGGCGGCATCGACACCAGCCCCACCGTCGAGGGCGTGACCGTCTCGCTCGGACAGAAGAAGGCCGTCAAGAGCACCAACAACTGTGGCGGCAACCCGTACACGGCCGAGGAGGTCTGCGGCAGCGGCTTCGGCGTCATCGACTCGGCGGCCCTCACCGGTGGCCGCGTCTACCTGCTCTACAACTCCGGCAACAGCAACAACTGTGTCGTGACGCTCAAGACCACGAGCCTCGGCACGGCCACGCCGGTGTCGGCGTTCCTCGAGCCCCAGGGGAGCAGCAGGACGACCGACCAGGGAAACTTCACCTACTACGCCGGCCCGGTGAAGAAGTCCGCGCCGAGTGTGTGCGTGAAGTGGGGCGGCTCGGTCGGCAGCAGCACCTACACGAGTCCGTTCGAACACTGCAGCTGAGGCAGATCCACACGATGGGTGTGGCGCGACGTGTCGTCGCGCCACACCCATCGGCCTGTTGCATGATCTCGGCGTGACCACGGACGGCAAGCTCAGCAGGCAGGACATCTCCGCCGCCATCAGCGACCTGGGTTGGCGGTACGTGCTGACGGTGGCGCGGACGTCGGTGCCGGTCGGCACGCTCGCGGAGGCCGTCGATGTCGCCGGTCGCGCGGTGGCCGCGTCCGGGTCGGACGCCGACGGCCACCTTCTGGTGGATCTCCGTGCGGACCGGGTGATCCTGACCGTGCGGTCGGCCGACAGCGCGTCGGTCACGCCGCGCGACCTCGACGTGGTCCGGCGGATCACGGCCGCCGTGCGGGAAGCCGGGCTCTCGACCGACCCCGGTACCGGTCGATCGGTGCAGGCACTGGAGATCGCGATCGACGCGCTCGACATCGCCGCGGTCCGCCCGTTCTGGAAGGCCGTGCTGGGCTACGCCGACGAGCCGGGTAGCTCCGGGCCGGAGGCGCCGATCGTGGATCCGCACGGGCAGGGCCCGGCCGTCTGGTTCCAGCAGATGTCCGCGCCACGCACCGAGCGCAACCGCATCCACCTCGATGTCTCCGTCCCGCACGACGAGGCGCCGCACCGGCTCCGGGCCGCCATCGCCGCGGGTGGCGCGCTCCGGTACGACACCGAGGCCCCCGCTTTCTGGGTACTTGCCGACGCAGAGGGCAACGAGGCATGCGTCACGACCTGGCAGGGCAGAGACGAGCGCGACTGACTCCTGCCTGCGCAGCCGGCCATGGCGGCTTGACCGTTTCGCCGCGCGCTGATGGAGTGGGACGGGGGCCTACTGGAGGGTGGATCGTGACGGTGTCGAACCCGAGGGGCAAGTTGACGTACACCGAACCGCTGGCCAGCGGGGAGGTGACGATCGACGTGCCACCGGCGGCGGTCTACCGGTTGGTGAGCGACCCGGTCGGGATGGCGGACTTCGCAGAGGAGTTCTACAAGGCGCACTGGATCCGCGGTGCGACCGGGGCCGCCGTCGGCAACTGGTTCTCCGGCTCCAACCGCAACGGGTGGCACCGCTGGTGGACCCACGCGCAGATCACCGAGGCCGACCCGGGTCACCGGTTCGCCTACCGGGTGCGCACCCCGTTCCTCGTGCCGATCTCCCGCTGGGAGTACGAGATCACGCCAGAAGGCGCCGGCAGCCGCGTCACCGTGACGAACTGGCTGCGGATGCCGCGCTGGTTCATCCCGTTCGCGATCCTCATCACCGGCCAACCGGACCGCCCCGGTACCAACAGCGCCAACATCGCCACCACACTGCGACGACTGAAGGAACACGCCGAGTCCCGGCACGCGAACGACTGAGCTCTCACCAGCGGCTGCGCTCATGGTCCTCCACAACGGGCTCCGGGAGCGGTGAGCTGATGAGGCGGTTGGTCGGTGCGGTGCTGGTCGTCGGGCTGTTGCTGGCGGGTTGCGCCGACGACGAACCGGACACGCCACCCGTGCCGGTGAGCGTGGCCGGGCTGGACCCGTGCGCCCTGATCGGCGCGGACCTGCGGACCGACCTCTGGCCGCCGACATCGAACCGAGGCTGCCGCTGATCGTCACGGGAGCGGATCCGCGCGGCATGATGGGGGCATGCGAAGGAACGCCCTGCTCGTCTCCGTTGCCGCCCTGCTGATCGCGCTCGTGCCCGTGCCAGCCGCCGCCCACCCCGGCTGGACGACCGACGCGACCTACCACAACAACGCCGCCACCCCGGGCGCTGATCCGTTCGTGCTGTTCGACAAGGCGAGCGGGTACTACTACGCGTACTCCACCGAGGGTGCCGACCCCGGCTACAACTTCGCGATCTACCGCTCGCCCGACCTCGCGACGTGGGAGCACCTGCCCGGCGGCGCCCTGCTCGCCGGGCAGGACGGCGACTGGGCGCACGACTGGTTCTGGGCGCCCGAGGTCTACCACAACCCGGCGACCGGCCTGTACTTCCTGTTCTACGCCGGGCGCATGAACCGCGGCGTGGCAGAGCACTTCCGGTACCCGGACTTCGAGGAGGCGAGCAAGGTCGGTGTGGCGGTTTCGCAGTCGCCGGCCGGGCCGTTCCGCGACATCGCCGAGGCGCCGCTGGACTACTACCCGTACGACCCGGCGTACCACGACGTCAACCTGATCATGGACGCCACGCAGAAGAAGCCGCCCGCCACGCTCGAGGAGGGGCAGACCGCGCCGCTCGGCACCTACCTCCCGTTCATCGACCCGAACGTCTTCTTCGACGCGGACGGCCGGATCTACCTGTACTACTCGCGCAACGCCTACCGGAACTGGGTCTGGGACACCGACCTCGGCAAGTACATCGAGGAGTCCAACATCTACGCCGTAGAGCTGACCGGTGACTGGTGGACCGACCCGACCGGCGCGACCATGCCGGCCATCGCGCCCGCCTACCGCAACGCGAACCTCGCGCCGAGCGACCCGCCGGGGACGCGCAAGGACGGGTTCGTGCCGATCCTGAACTACGGCTCGGACAAGCAGGATTGGGAGAACGCGCATGTCGACGACTACGCGAACAGCGGCGGCGAGAAGAAGGACCGCCGCTGGGCGGAAGGCTCGACGACGCTGCGAACCGTTGACACGCAAGGGAACCCGCTCTACTACCTGACCTACTCGGCCAACAACTTCGAGAACGAGTACTACGGCGTCGGCTACGCCACGTCCCACAGTCCGCTCGGCCCGTGGCGCAAGAGCCGGACGAACCCGGTGCTGTCGCAGGATCCGGCGAAGGGCCTGTACTCGACCGGGCACGGCAGCGTCGTCGACTCCCCGGACGGCACCGAGCACTACTACGTGCACCACGGCCGACCGTCCACGGAGTCACCGCGCGCGATCTACACGTCCGCGCTGTACCTCGGCG
This sequence comes from uncultured Actinomycetota bacterium, assembly GCA_963840275.1. GTDB lineage: Bacteria > Actinomycetota > Actinomycetes > Mycobacteriales > Pseudonocardiaceae > Actinophytocola. The sequence goes on along the minus strand of CAWIYK010000005.1, from coordinate 1,812,204 downwards.
GCGGCCTTTCGATGCGTTCGTCCACATCGGACGAACCGGTGCCGTCCGGCGTCGGCCCCCTCACGCCGCGCACGGACGACCGGGTGCTGAAGACGTCGCCCGGTCGGCCCGTGACCACCACGGCTCACGTGTGGAGCGCACCCGGCGCGGAGTTCGACCTGGCGAACCCGCTGAACCGGGTGCGGGCCACGCTGCGTCCGGCGAGCGCGGGAACCGTGACGGTGACGGGAAACCAGGTGACGGTGACCCCGTCCGGTCGCGGCCTGGCACTGCTGACCGTCGTCTACCAGCGGGAGCTGGCCGGCGGCGGCTATCGGGACGTCGCGAACACGGGCCCGCACCTGAGCGTGCCGGTCCGTGTCGCGATCCCGGTGATCAGCCGGTGACTATCCCGTGTAGAGGGTCAGGCCGTAGGCGGCGAGCGCTTCGGAGATCGGCTGGACGAACGTCGTGCCACCGGAGGTGCAGTTGCCGGACCCGCCCGCGATCAGACCGACCGCGCGGACCGTGTTGCCCGAACCTGGGTTGGTGACCACCGGCGCGCCGGCGGTTCCCACCTCCGGGCACAGGTTCGTGCGGATCAGCTGGTACACGCAACCCTCTGGATAGCACACGGTCTGGTTGACGCCGGTGACGTTGCCGCACCGCCATCCCGTGAGCGGGCTGGAGTAGCACACCGACGAGCCGACGGCCGGGCTCGCGACGCCGGTGATGGTGACGTCGCTGCCACTGGTGTAGCGGTCGACCAGGGGAGTGGACATCGCGGCGGCCGAGTCCACGCGGATGCGTCCGTAGTCGTTGCCGGGGAACGACGAGCCGGCGGCGGGACCGATGTAGCCGCCGACGCCGTACCAGCTGCTGCCGGCGCTGATGCAGTGGCCGGCGGACAGGACGTAGCGGGTGGTGCCGGAGCGGGCGTTGAAACCGAGGGTGCACCGCGCACCGGTGGCGCTGTGGATCTCCTGGCCGCTGATGAGGTTCCAGGCCGGCTCGGCGGCCGACGCCGGGGTGGCCGTGGTGAGCGCGACGCCGGCTGCCAGCAGGACCGCCCACAGCCAACGCGGAACGGAAGTGTGTGTCATGAGGTGACGGTAGATGTCCTCCGCAGGCGCGGATATCGACCGTTCGTGGACAACATTTGCCAGTAAATGGAGAATTTCGGGCGCGACTGGTTTCCTGGTGTCCATCTGGTTTTCGACTGGGGAGACAACCATGCGCGGACGACTTGTTCCTATCCTGCTCGCGGTTCTGGCGGCGCTCGGCCTCGGTGCCGGGACCGCCCCTGCCACAACGGTTCCGGTGGGCTGGGGCATCACCCCGGGCGGACCGTTCACCGGGGCGGGCGGCCCGGTCGAAGGGCCGTTCAGGTGTGAGAGCAGCCAGATCGCCGGGATGTTCGACGTGGACGGCAACTCGCTCGGCTTCATCGACGAGATCACCTACGACAGTTGCGTCGCGGGTAGCTTCCTGACCGTCGAGATCTCGACGAACCTGCCATGGCTGCTGCGGGGCGTCAGCCATGCGAACGGCCTGACGAACATCGACATCGACAACATGGGCGCGGAGGTCAGCGGGCCCGGCTGCCAGTTCGAGGTGGCGGGGTCGGCAGCCGCGATTTACGACAACGCCACCAGCATCCTCACCGTGCGGATCCAGAGTGTCGAGATCATCTACGTGGACCCGTCCAACGACTGTCTCGGACTGATCTCCGCAGGCGAGCACGCCTCGTTGCTGTCCAGCTCCTACGTCATCAGCCCGCCACAGATCATCGAGCTAGGGTAGCGGCGATTTCGAATTGCGGATTATTCATTCCCCTGTTTCTGAACATGCGGAAATATGGGGATGGTTACGCCCATTTGGGGGCCGGGGGTATCAATCACTCGGCGGAAAGGAGTAGGTTAACGGTTGTTACCCCAGACCTCGGTGTCGTGACGCGCTCGCCATAACGCGGACGCTGATCGCGAGCCGAGGTCTGTTCGCGTGGACGAGTCGCACGCGATCTCTTCCGCGGGCGCGCCGCGCCGCGGATCACCGCTATCCTGTTCCAGGAAATGAAGCTGTCATGCGTCGTGTTCGCATTGTTGTCCAGGCCCTGTTCGGAGCCACAGTCGCGGTCGGAGGTCTGATCGCGGTTGCGCCGGTGGCGCAGGCCATCACCATTCCGGTGGCGTGTAGCGAGAACGCTCTGGTGGCGGCCGTGAATCTGGCCAACTCCACTCCCACGTCGGACACGCTGGTGCTGGCGGGAGGCTGCACATATGGCATGACCACCAGCCACGGCGGCGCCGCGAACGCGCTGCCGGTGATCACCACCCCGATCGAGATGATCGGCCCCGCCACCGTCACCAACGCCTCGCTGCTGGGCCTTGGACTGTTCCGGATCGCCGAGGTCGGTTCGACCGGCAGTCTCACGCTCACTACCGGGGTCGCGTTCACCAGGGGCAACGTGCTCGGTGACGGGGGTGGCATCCTCAACCGTGGCGCGGTCACGCTCACCGGCAGCACGCTGACCGGCAACACGGCCTCGGGTAACGGTGGCGGTCTCGCCAACGCGGACACGCCGTCCGGCACCGCGCCGGCCGCGACGTTCACCAACAGCCCGCTGTCGGGCAACGTCACACTGCTCGGCAACGGCGGCGCGATCTACAACGGTCTTCGCGGCACGCTGACAGTGACCGGTGTGTCCGGCAGCCCGCTGTTCATCATCGGCAACAGCGCCGGCCGGGGCGGCGGGATCTCCGCGGTCAACTCCACCGCGACGACCCTCACCCAGACCGCCGTGACCAACAACCACTCGCTGCTGCTGTTGGGCACCGCCGGTGGCGTCTACCGCCAGGGCGGCACCATGACCACCACCAACTCACCCATCACCGCCAACACGCCGAACAACTGTGTCGGCAGCACGCCGGCCGTCCCGAACTGCACCGGCTGACAGTTACCCGGGTCGTCGGTGGCTGTCCGCGGCGCGTTGGACGCGTTCGACGTGGCGGGCCCACCAGACGGCGTCGCCGATCTGGTCGCGGTCACCGCCCGCGCGCCCGTCGATCATCTCGCGAAGGATGTCGGCGTGTCCCGCGTGCTGGGCGGTGTCCGCGAGAACCCGCACGAGCAACGAGCCGAGGGTGGTGGTCCGCCGCGACTCGGGCCACCACGCCACCTCCGCCGGCGCGTCGAGTCCCAACTGGTCGATCGACCGGTCGGAGTGCTGCCAGGCGGTCCGGTACAGGGCGATCAGGTCGTCCCGGGTCTCGTCGGCCGTGGCCCACATGTCGGCGTTGTCCCAGGGCGCGTCGTCCTCGATCCACGGCAGCCGCACGGGACTCGGGCGGCCGACACAACTGCCGAGGTAGCCGAGCTCGATCCCGACGAGGTGCTTGACCAGTCCGAGCAGGTTGGTGCCGGTGGGTGTCATCGGCCGGCGGATGTCGTACTCGGACAAGCCGTCCAGTGACGCGAGGAGACTCTCCCGAGCCTGTTGGAGGTATCGGCTCAGGTCGGCAGCCAGACCAGGCGGTCGTGGACTCATGTGGCAGAGGCTAGTCGCTCGGAACCGCTCGTCGGGCACGCTCGTCGGACCGGCATGGACAGCGAGTCGACGACGACCGGGCGGCGGAAACGGATCGTCTGGCTGGTGGTCGCGGTGCTGCTGCTGGGCTGGATCGTCGGCGGGACCATGGTCACCAACCACAACGAGGACGCCCCGCTGGAGCCGGTGCGCGAGTACCTCGCCGCCATCGCCCGTGGCGACGCGACCGCGGCGAACGCCCTGGTCGACCCGAGCGGTTTCGCCGAGGACGTCGACCCGCGTCTGCTCACCGACGAGGTGCTGGGTGCGGCGGCCGAGCGGCTCGTCGTCGGCTCCGTCACGCTGCCCTACGACGCGGACCTCGACGCCGACGTGGTGACCGTCGACGTCTCCTACACCGTCGCCGGCGAGCAGCGCCGGACCGAGCTGCGGGTCCAGCGTGCCGGCTCCACCGTGGGCGTGCTGGACGAGTGGCGGGTGATCGACCCGCTGCTCGCGCCGGCGACCGTGCAGAGCGCGATTCCCACCATCGACCGGGCCCCGTTCGCCGGCGCGGTGTTTCCGGCCGGCGGGTACGTGCCGTACGGCTGGCCGGCGCGACGGTTCTTCGTCTATCCCGCGGCCTACAAGCTGACCGGGGTGGAGTCGCGGTACGTGCGGGCGGCCCCGACCACGTTGATCGCTGTACCCGGGTACGACGGCGAACCGGCCGAGGCGTACATCGACTACGGGACGACGAAGAATCTGACGACCGAGCTGGACCGCCGGATGACCGACCAGGTGAACGCCTGCTTCGCCGCGCTTCCCGCCCCGCCCGCCGGGTGCCCGGCCGAGCTGCGCGCCCACGCGACCCAGACGCCGACCCTGGTGCGCCTGCCGATGTCGTCCCTGTACATCGACCAGGTCGAGTACCACCAGCGAGACAACCGGGCCGCGGTGAGCTACACCGCGGGCAGCGGCCTGTTCGACTACGCGGGCGGCACAGAGGCGTTCGGCATGGCCGCACAGGTATCGATCGACGCCGACGACCAGCTGACCGTAACCTTCCTCGACACGAGGTGAGACATGATCGCGGACTTCTGGTTCGACCCGGCCTGCCCGTACACGTGGGTGACCTCCCGTTGGCTCGTCGAGGTCACCAAGGTCCGGCCCGTCTCGGTGCGGTGGCGCGTCATGAGCCTGTCGGTGCTCAACGAAGGTCGTGACGACGACCCGGAAGGTGACCCGGACGGCTACCTCTGGGTGCCGGTGCGTGTTTGTGCCGCTGTGCAACAGGAGTACGGGCACGACGCGCTCGGCAGGTTCTACACCGAACTGTGGAGTCGCGAACACGGCACCGAGGACTGGCTCGGTGACCTGGCGGACGCGCTCGAGCGAGCCGGCCTGCCGCGGCGCGTCGCGGAGGCCGCCACCTCGACCGAGCACGACGCGGCCGTGCGTGCCTCCCACGCGGAGGCCATGGCGCGACTCGGCCCCCACGTCGGCACCCCGATCATCGCGACGACCACCCCCGATGGCGCCGACGTCGCGTTCTTCGGACCCGTCATCTCCCAGGTTCCCACCGGCGCGCGGGCCGGCGACCTGTGGGACGGCACGCTGCTGGTCGCCGGCACGCCCGGCTTCCACGAACTCAAGGCGACCGCGCACGCCGAGCCGAACCTGTGACCGGACGGGGCTACCGCGGCTTCAGCATCGGGACGAGGAACTGTCGCGCCACGGCGCGGACCTGCTCGTCGTCGTCCAGGTCTATGACCTGGCTGGGGGTCAACAGGAACGAGGCGGACACGCGGGTCATCAGCTCGGCGACCAGCTCCACGTCGACGTCCGCGGAGACCGTGCGCGCCTGCTGCTCGCGGCGGAGCTGGCCCGCGACGAACCGCTGCACGGTGGCGAGTGTCTGACCGCCGTCGCTGACCAGTGACGGCACGAGCACGTCCGGTTCGATCGCCATCAGGCCACCGATCAGCGGGTTGCGCCGGATGGCCTGCAACGCGCTCACGAAACCCACCACGACACGATCCGCCGCGGTCTTCGCCTGCTGGATGTCGCGCACGAACTGGGCGAAGTAGCGGTGGAACTCGCGCCGCACCACGTGTTCGACGAGTGCGTCCTTCGTCGCGAAGCGGCGGTAGACGGTGATCCGGGAGACCCCGGCGCGCCGGGCCACGTCCTCCATCGTCGAGCGCCGGATGCCGATGAGGCAGAACTGCTCGTAGGCGCCGTCGAGCACGCGGGTGGTCATCTCGTCGTGGTCGTCGGCCGGTTCGGCACCTTCCGCGAACACGCGCTCCAGCAACGATTCCGAGGCCGCATCACTCGTCATGACCAGGTGCTCCTTGCTAAGATACGCAAATACGCGTCGTGTATCACAGTATCAATCCATGGTATCCCGGGCTCGAGGAGGAGTTCAGAACATGGAAGAGCTCAGCAGGCGCAAAATGTTGATCATGGGTGGCGGCGCGCTCGCGGCGTTGGGCGTGACCACGCCGGCCGCGGCCCAGGCGTCGGCCGATCCGCGTTGGGTGTGGGACACCACGGCCGACCCGCTGCTCGCCGCCGTCCTCGACCGCGGCCAGGTGCCCCAGGTCAACGAACTGCTGCGGACCTGGCGGCGCAACGACCAGTCGCTGCCGGCCGGACTTCCCGCGGACCTGCGCGCGTTCCTCGAAGGCGCACGCGGCCTGCCGTCGTGGGCCGACCAGGCCAAGCTGAACCAGGCGGCCGAGTTCGTCGAGCGGAAGGGGACCTACCTGGTCCTGCTCTACGCACTGGGCGGCGGCATCCTGAGCACCGCGATCCCCAACGAGGCCCGCGCGGTCTACTACTCCAAGGGCGGCGCCGACCTGAAGGATCGCGCCGCCAAGACGGGCAAGCTCGGCTACGACGTCCACGAGCTGAACGCCTACCAGCCCGACGGTCACATGCTGGTGACCGCGGTGAAGACCCGGATGGTGCACGCCGCCGTGCGGCACCTGCTGCCGCAGTCCCCGCACTGGGGCGGCGACATCCCGATCAGCCAGAACGACATGCTGGTCACCTGGCACACCCTGCCCACCTACGTCATGCGCAAGCTCAGGGAGTGGCAGGTCCCGGTCAGCGCCGTCGAGTCCGAGGCCTACCTGCACGTCTGGCGGGTGACCGCGCACATGCTCGGCATCGAGGACGAGTACATCCCGAACACCTGGGCGGAGGCCGAAGCCCAGTCGGCGCGCGTCCTCGACCCGATCATGGCGTCCACGCCGGAGGGCGTCGCGCTGGCCGAGCTCATCCTGGACATCTCCAGCCGCGGGGTCACGCCGGGCGGGTCGACCCGGCCCCTGTTCAACGCGCTCGCCCGCTACCTGGTCGGCGACCGGGTGGCCGACATGTCGGGAATTCGCCGCGAACCGGTGTGGGAACCGTTGATCCGCGCGGGTTTCCCGCAGTGGGTGGCCCTTCGCGAACACCTCATCCCGCTGCCGCTGGTGCCGCAGATCGCGTGGACCATCGACGAGATCATCCGCAAGTACATCCTGTTCTACCTCGGCGAGGGGGAGGAGATCAACATCGAGATACCGGACGTCAACCGGCCGTCATGAGTGCTACCGTGCGGTAGAACACGTTCTACTTCGCGGGGTGGGCATGAGGTTCGGGATCGTGCTGTTCACCAGCGACCGAGGCATCACGCCCGCCGCGTGCGCGAAGGCGGCCGAGGACGCCGGGTTCTACTCGTTCTACGTGCCGGAGCACACGCACATCCCGGTGCGGCGGGAGGCGGCGCACCCGCGCACCGGCGGCGCGGAACTGCCGGACGACCGGTACCTGCGGACGCTCGACCCGTGGGTCTCCCTCGCGACGGCGGCCGCGGTCACGTCGTCGATCCGGCTGGCCACGGCCGTCGCGCTGCCGGTGGAGTCCGACCCGATCACCCTGGCCAAGACCGTCGCGACGCTGGACTTCCTGTCCGGCGGCCGGGTCACGCTTGGCGCCGGTTTCGGTTGGAACACCGACGAGTTGGCCGACCACGGCATCCCGGCCAAGCTCCGGTACACCGCGCTGCGCGAGTACGTCGAGGCGATGCGTGCACTGTGGACAGACGACGTCGCGTCCTACGACGGCAGGTTCGTGTCGTTCGGCGGCAGCTGGGCCTACCCGAAACCGGTGCAGGCGCGCATCCCGGTGCTGGTCGGCGCGGGCGGCACGGAGCGGACGTTCACCTGGCTGGCGGCGAACGCGGACGGCTGGATCACCACGCCGTACGAGACCGACCTCGACGACCGGATCCAGTCGCTGAACAAGCACTGGTCGGCAGCCGGTCGCGACGGCGCGCCCTACATCGTCGCGCTGGGCGGCCGGGCCGACCCCGAGCGCGTGTCACACCTGGCTTCGCTCGGCGTGGCCGAGGTGGTCATCGGCGTGCCGGACAAGGATGAGGACGAGGCGCTGGCGTTCATCGCCAAGATGGGCGCACGTCTGCATTCCTAGTCCGCGCGGTCGAGAGGGCGCGGCTCCCGATCGACATGGCGGAACGATCCGGATCCGCCGCGTCGCCGAGTACCGAGCGAGGACGAGATAGCGCTGCTACTGCACGACGCGGTACGCGCGATCCCGGGTGAGCGGCTGTGGGTGAACCCGGACCGCGGGCTGAAGACCCGCGGCTACGCGGAGGTCGAGCCGGCGCTGCGCAACCTGGTGGCCGCCGCTCGTCGGGTCCGCGGCACGGTGTCGTAGCGCTGGGCTGACTGGTGTGCCCGCGTGGGAACGGGCCTGGTAACGTCCGCGGGACGCCATCCTGTGCGGCGCGACCGGCGCCGACGTCCCCCGGGTGGACTGTCCGAAAAGGACTCGGTCCAGGACGGGAAAGATCACCGATGCAGCGCACCGTTTCCTACCGAAGCGTGGACGACGACCGCCTTCTCTCCGAGCAGCGCTCCGTCGCCTTTCGGCTGACCTCCGAGTACGAGCGGGGCGCCGCCGAGCTCGGTGTCCCCGCCGGCACGCGGGTGCGGGTGGAGCTTCGCGACGGTGGCGGCCACCTGCTGGACTCGCTGACGTACATGGTGCCGTCGACCGCCTGACCGGCCGCCGCCGGGTCCGTCGAGCGGACCCCCGAAGTGCCCCGGGCCGGAGTCCGCCCACCCCCTCGTTGAGCCGACCGACGCCGAACTCTGCGCGAAGTGGAACCGGCACGGGCGTGCGGGGCTCTACTCTCGGGTAGCCCCCTGTGACTCGAACTCGGGAGGACCTGGCCGGTGCGATTCCAGCTGCTGGGGCCGTTGCGCGTGGACGTGGACGGCCAACCGGTGCTGCTCGGCGGGACGAAGCAACGGATGCTGCTCGCGCACCTGCTGCTCAACCTGGGCAGACCGGTGCGGGCCGCGCAGCTGGTCGACGTGCTCTGGGGCGCCGAGCCGCCCACCTCGGCCGCGGCGAACCTGCAGACCTACGTGTGGCGGCTGCGCCGGGCGGTGCCCTTCGACGACGCCGCGGGCGACGGGCTCGTCACCACCGGCACCGCCTACGAGCTGCGGGTACCGCCGGAGTCGGTCGACGCGTACGTGTTCCGGGAGACGTGCGCGCGGGCCCGTGCCGAGGGGGACCCGGAGGTGGCGCTGGCGGCGCTGCGCGAGGCCGACCGGCTCTGGCGCGGCGACCCGCTCGCCGACCTGCCCGCCGTGCCCGCCTGGGAGGCCGAGCTGAGCGGACTCTCCGAGGCCCGGCTCACGGCGACCGAGGACCGGCTGGCGTTGCAGGTGCGGCTCGGGCACCACGGGACCGTGATCGAGGAGCTCGGCGCGCTGCTGGCCGAGCACCCGTACCGGGAACGGCTGTGGCAGCAGTACCTGCTGGCACTGGCCGCGTCCGGGCGGCGGGCCGACGCGCTCGCCGCGTACGCCGACGTGCGGGAGCGGTTCGTCGCGAACCTCGGGGTCGAGCCGGGGCCCGCGCTGCGCGACGCCCAGGCGGCGGTGCTCCGCGGCGACCGGCCCGGCCCCGAGGATCGCCTGCAGGCCACCGGCGTCCACCAGCTGCCGTCGGACATCACGGACTTCGTCGGGCGCGAGGCCGCCGTCGATGAGCTGCTCACGGCGCTGGCCCCGCGACCGGGGACGTTCGCGGCGCCGGTCGCGGTGGTGTCCGGGCCGCCCGGCACCGGGAAGACCGTGCTCGCCCTGCACGTGGCCCACCGGCTGCGGGCGGCGTACCCGGACGGCCAGTTCTACGTCGACCTCGACGCCACGGGTGACCGGCCGCTCGACCCCGCCGTGGTCCTCGCCGACTTCCTGCACGCCCTCGGCGTGTTCGGCGCCGGCCTGCCGGACGGGCCGACCGCGCGGGCGGCGTTGCTGCGTTCGCGGCTGGCCGGGCGGCGGATGCTGGTGGTGCTCGACGACGCGGCGACCGCCGCACAGGTCCGCCCGCTGCTGCCCGCCGACGGCGGCTGCGCCGTCCTGGTGACCGCGCGCTCTCGGCTGCCCGAACTGGGTGCGCACTCCGTCGAGCTGGCGGTGTTCGGCGCGGGGGAGAGCCGGCGGCTGCTCGCGGCCGTCGCCGGCGCGGACCGGGTGGCGGCCGAACCGGCGCACGCCGCCGACATCGTCGAGTTCTGCGGGCACCTGCCGCTGGCGATCCGGATCGCCGGTACGCGGCTGGCGGGCCGGCGGGCCTGGTCGCTGCGCACGCTGCGGGACCGGCTGGCCGACGAGCCCGCGCGGCTGAGCGAGCTGCGGGTCGGTGAGCTGGCGGTACGGCAGAGCTTCGAGCTGAGCGTCCGACAGCTGCCGGAGGACGGGGTGCGTGCGTTCGGCAGGCTCGCCCTGCTCGGCGGCCGCGAGTTCCCGGCGTGGGCGGTCGACGCGCTGCTCGGCAGACCGGCGCACGACGTGCTCGACACGTTGGTCGACGCGAACCTGGTCGCGGTGGTCGGACCGGGGCCGGGCGGCCAGCCGCAGTACCGGCTGCACAGCCTCCTGCAGTGCCACGCGAGGGAGGTACTCGAGGCGGCGCCGGCCGAGGAGCGCGCGGCCGCGTTCCGCCGTGCGGTGTCGGCGCTGCTCTCGCTGGTCAAACGGGCCGCCGCGGAACTGCCGGAGGCGTTCGGCACGGTGATGGGCGAGCCGGTCGGCTGGACGCTCGACCCGGCGGTGGAGCGGTCGGTGGTCACCGAGCCGCTGGAGTGGTTCGGCGCCCAGCGGGCCACCCTGGCCCGCACGGTGGAGATGGCCGCCGCGGCGGGCGAGGCGGAGCTGGCCTGGCAGCTGGCCGCCGCCCTGGTGCCGTTCCACGACCTGCGCGGCCACTACGACGACTGGCACACCTGCCACGAGCACGCCCTCGCCGCCGTGCGCGCGGCCGGCGACCCGGCCGGCGAGGCCGCGCTGCTGCGTGGGCTGGGGCAGGTCCACCTCTACCGCGACGAGTACGGGGAGGCACACCGCGCGCTGACCCGGGCCGCAGAACTGTTCGCCCAACTCGGCGACCGGCATGGCGAGGCGTTCGCCGTGGCGGGGCTCGGCACGCTGGGGCGGGTGGGGGACCGGCCCGCCGAGGCCCTGCCGCACTACCTGCGCGCGCTCGACGGGTTCCGCGCGGTCGGCGACGGCGGCGGCGAGGCGCAGATGCTCGGGTCCCTCGGTGCGGTGTGCCGCGTGCTCGGCAAGCCGGCGGAGGCGGCGGCACGGCTCTCGGCGGCGCTGGCCATCGCCCGCGACATCGGGGACAGCCACCGCGAGGCGAAGGTACGGACCGAGCTCGGGGCGGTGCACCGGGAGACCGGCGACTTCGCCGCCGCCGAGCGGGAGCTGGCCGCGGCGCTGGGGATACTGGAGGGCCTGCATGACGAGCGCTGCACCGCCTACGCGTTGCTGGGGATCGGCGAGACGCTGTTGGCGACCGGGGCGGCGGCGCGGGCGCGCGGGCTGGGGGAGCGTGCGCTCGACGTGTTCCGGGACACGGGAAACCAGAGCGGGGAAGGGGAGGCGCTGATCCTGCTGGCGCGGTGCCGAAGAGTCCTGGTGTCGCACTGAGCCAGGCACCCGGTGGGGCCGGGGGCCCCACCGGGTCGCGCGATCAGTTGCTGTTACCCGGCTTCCAGCCGAGGTAGTTGGAGAAGTAGCCCCGGCTCACGTGGCCGATGCGGCCGTTGACGCTGGTGGCCCAGACGCCGCCGTTGCCGTCGGAGAGACCGACGTGTCCGAAGCTCGAGATGTTCCAGAACACGAAGGCACCGCGCGGCGGGGCGCCGGTGGTGTGGCGGGCGCCGTCGGAGGAGTTCCAGTGGGCGATGGCGCTCGCGTGGTGGGTGCTGCGGTTCCACGCGAGGCGCACGGCGCGCTCACAGTAGCCGTCGTGCTCGGTGCTGCCCTCGCGGTTCCGGAACCAGGTGATGGCGCCCTCGACCGTCTGCAGGGTGCCGATCTCGCCGTCGGCGCTGTCGGCGGGCAGGATGGCCGTCGGGTCGGCGATGTCGGCAGCCGTGATCTGGCTGTAGACCTCCGTGGGCTGCGGCTCGGCCGCCGCGGTGCCGGCGCCGGTCGCGATCAGCGCCGCGATCCCGAGTGCCCCGACGATCTTGCCCAGTAATCCACTCTTCATGTGTGTGTCTCCCTCGCGGTAAACATCTGGCCGGCTGAGGAGGAAGACCCCCTCCGCCGATGGCCAGGCTGTGCGAGGTCACTACACGGGCACTACAACCGCAGGTCCGAGGGCCCGCGCGGGGCACATTCGTCATGTGCCGGTGCGGTTCCCGGCCAGCACGTAGCGGTCGCCGTCGAGTTCGTCGAGGTCGACGGCGACCCGGACGTCCTGCTCGGCGGTGATCAGTCGCCACCACTCGTCCGACTGTTCGTCGGTCGACAGCAGGGCGCGCACCCCGAACCGACGGCACAGCGCGGCGGCGGCCTCCGCCTCGGTCGGTCCGGTGACGGTGTCGTCGGTGCCGATGTCCACCCGCCACAGGAACTCGCCGCCGTCGAGGTCGAGGTACGTGCAGCTCACCGTCGCCGGCGGGCCGCCGGCGTCCTCGTAGAGCCGGCCGACGTAGACCCTGGTCGGGTCCACGGCGAACACCTCGGCCACCGCGCGGTGCAGTGCGCCGGGCTCTGGCAGCCGGTCCAGGAGGAAGCTGTAGCTCAGCATGTCCTTCTTCTACTTCCTGTAGTGCTGGTAGACCTGGCCGGCCTTGTCGAACGCCCCCGGCGGGATCGACGGGTCCCGCGAGACGCTCGCCATCGCGGCGTCGGCGTCGCCATTGTGCTTGATCAGGGCTTGCAGCGCCTTGTACTCCGGCCTGTTCAGCTGTACGAAGCCCGGCCCGTCCACCGGGAACACGGTTCCGTTGGACTCCACCTTGTAGCGGCGGCCGCTCTCCGTGACGTAGCTGTTGGAGTCCGGGTCCCAACGTGCGTTGCCCGCCTGGATGTCGGCGATGTCCTGCCGGACGGCGTCTCTGGCCTCCGGCAGGATGATCGTGTTCTCGGCCTTGGCCGGACTCTTCGGGGTCACCCGGTTGAGCTGGTGCCGGTCGCTCGGCGGCCGCAGCTGGATCTTGCCGGCCGGGCCGGGCACGTTCGGGTTGACCTGGGTCGGTGGCGTCGAGCCGGACCCGCCGGGCCGGCCGGCGGTGGCCTCGCCGGAGATGGCTTCGTGCGCGGTGTTGACGCCCTGGCTGGCGTCGATGTTGCCGTGCTTCTGCGACGGCTTACCGGTGCCGTCGCCGCCGTCGCCGTGCGGCTTGCCCGGTGTGCCGTCACCGCCGTCCCCACCGGGCGGCGTCCTTGGCTTAGGGGTCATCGGTTCCCTATCCGTTCAGCAGCTTGGTGAGGCTGGTGAGACTGGTGATCAGCGCGCCCGTGTAGGTGAGGATGCGGCCCACCCACTTGACCACCGCGGCCACGATCTGCGAGGCGATCACCGGGATCGTGACCACGAAGATCGCCTCGGCCGCCCACACGATGACCCGTGCCACGAGGTCGGCGATGAGGTCGCGCACGAGCTCGCGGGTGAACTGGACCAGCCCGCCGGCGCCCTCGGTGGCCGCCGCCATCGCCGCCGAGGTCGCGCTGAGCCCGCCGACGGCGTTGGTGTTGTGGGCCATCAGTGCGTGGTAGGCGTCCGCGGCCTGACCGGACCAGCTCGGCAGGTCCGCGCCGACCATGGACTGCAGGTCGGTCGCGATGCTGTTCAGCTCGGTGGCCATGTTGTTCCACGTCGCGGCATGCGAGGCGACCACGTCCGGCATGCCGGTCAGCTCGTCGAGCATCTGGCGCAGCGGCTCGAAGTACTCCATGGCCCAGCCCAGCCCGTTGGCGAGCAGCGCGCTGATCGGGTCCATCACCGTCGCGGCCACCTCGACGCCGAGGCCGGCGCCGGCCAGCACGTCGTCGACCCAGCCGTCGGACTTGATCGCGTCGACCAGGCCCTCGATGCTGTCGGCGAGGCTCGACCCGGTCCACGGCTGCCTGGTCGACTCGACCGGCGCCACCAGTGAGTTGTCGGTCATCGCGGGCCGCCGAGCCCGTTGCGGATCTCGCTCATCTTGTCGACCGCGCTCGCTTCCATCTCCTCGTAGTCGTCGGCGCTGTCCCGCAACGACTTCGTGACGAGGGACAGGTTCTCCTCGACGTAGTCGACCAACTCGTCCTGCCGCTGGTGCCGGCCCTCGAGGATGGCGGAGATCCACCCGCACAGCAGCCCGTACGCCTGGTCGTTCTGCGCGATGTTCGCGCTCGCGCCCTTGACCGCGGCGAACCGCTCCCGGAGCTTGTCGATGTTCCCCGCGTGCGTGCGGAGCTCGTCGATGTTGACGTTGTACCCGTCACCCACGGGTCACCGCCACAGGTTCAGGTCGTTGTCTTCTTCGTCATCGTCGTCGCCGCGGGCCCGGGTGGGAGCGCGCGTCGGCGCCGGCGGCGGTGGCGGTGTCGACGTGTCGGCTTCCTCCGGCTCGAAGTCGTCGTACCGGTTGTAGTCGTCGGCCGGCGCGGCGAGCAGCTGCTCGCTGACGCGCTCGGCGATCGCCCGCCCCGCCGCCGAGTCCGTGCCGACGGTCTCGGCGATGATCTCCTGCGTACGCTCGGCCAGCTCGGCCTTCGCGCCGCGGATCGTGCTCATGATCGTCGCCGCGACGACCTCCGGCGAGGACCGCTCGATCTCGCGGGTGAGCCGCAGCCCGATCAGCGAACCCGTGGAGTCGACGGTGACCTCGGCCATCCCCTCCGGGTCCTTCCTGGTCACCTGGAGCTGCTGGAACTGGTCGCTCATGGCCTTCGTGTCGGAGGCCAGCTTGTCGATCCGCCCCTTCCACGCGTCGAGCCGCTGCCGGGCGTCATCCGGGTTCAAGACACGGTCGTCCATCGACTTCCTAGCGTTCGAGGTGCGTCCCCTGAGCCATTGAAATATAACCAGCGAGCGCCGGGAGGTACCCAGACGACACGGGTTCCGGCGATGGCGGCGCCGGTCACGGCGACCGTGCCGCGCTGCGCCGCAGCCTGGCGCGCGACGGCTACCTGTGGCTGCGGGGCGTGCTGGACCCCGACGTGGTCCGGGGTTCCGCCGTTTCTACGTGGAGCGGATGGCGCCGACGGGGGTGGGGGACGGGCCCGGTGATCGCGCGCGGGTGCGGCAGGTGCTGTTCGGCGAGGTCGTGCCGAGTCGGGAGTACGAGGAGTTCTGCGCGCAGCCGGCCGTTCGGGAGTGGTACCGCTGGTTTCTCGGCGGCGAGCCGCATCTGCATCGGCGCAAGATCATCCGGCCCGTCAAGCCGGGCGAACGCGGTGTGGGGCTGGCGACGCAGGCGCACTACGACCTGGTGTACCTCCGCGACGGCACCGACCAGGTGCTCAGCTCGTGGATCCCACTCGGCGACTGCCCACCACGTCGCGGCGGTCTCGTGTACCTCGAGGGCAGCCACCACCACTACGCCGCCCGCGAACGCGCCGACACGGGTCGACATCCCGCCGCGTCGATCACGGCCGACCCTGCCGGCGCTGGCCAAC
The DNA here is from genome assembly GCA_963840275.1 of uncultured Actinomycetota bacterium. GTDB lineage: Bacteria > Actinomycetota > Actinomycetes > Mycobacteriales > Pseudonocardiaceae > Actinophytocola. The sequence goes on along the minus strand of CAWIYK010000005.1, from coordinate 1,796,703 downwards.
GAACTCGACACACGCTGACTCGTGGCGGACTACGCCGCCGGCGACATGGTGGTGCACACCGCGTACACCGTGCACGCGGCCCTCGACAACGTCGACACGGAGGTCCGGCTCGACTGACATCCGTTATCAGCGGCTCGACCAGCCGGTAGACCAGCGGTGGCAGAAGAACTGGCACATAGACGACGGCCTGTGACCGACTGATCAGTGGCTGGAGCATCCGCCACGCGAAACGTGCGCGGCCGCGTGCACACAGCCGGCGTCTGTGCCGTTGGATGATCACGGCGGCGTCGCAACGACATATGGCGATCTCAGCGAGTCGGTTGTCCGCCCACCGGATCCCGAACTGACTCCGTGGTCGGGTTCTTCGACACTCGCCAAGACCGAGGGCGCATCTTCTGCATTTGGGTCGATTTATTCGCGTTGGTGTAGCAGATTGCGTTGCGGAACCCGGTGAGGGTCGATCCCAATGCCACTTACTTAAGGGCTATTTGCGCAGGTCAGAGATGGTTTGAGCGGTAGCCGATGTCGAAGACGTAGTTCGATCGGACATCACTCCACCTGGGCGTTGGCGATCCATCTCGAGCCGGCGTCCTAAGTGGACGCCTTCTTGATCGGCGCAGCACTGCTCCGTACGGCATCTGACCAGGCCAAACGGCTTAAGTAAGTGGCATTGGGGTCGATCCACTTGGGCGAGATGAATTCCGGCAGCCCGATGTCGCTCATCCGGACTTCCCATTCCGAGTGGTGGATCATTCGGTGATGTCGCCGACACAGCAGCACCAGATTGTTCAGATCCGTCGGGCCGCCATCCAGCCAATGCTGGATATGGTGGGCGTCAGACCATCGCGCCGGACGTCCGCAGTTGGGGAATGCGCATCCCTTGTCTCGGGTGTTCAGTGCGACTCGTTGTTTGGGGGTGACCAGGCGGCGGGTGCGGCCCACGTCCAACGGCACCGACGCACCGTTCATCACTACCGGTACGACTCCGCAGTCGCACGCGATCCGTCGTGCCGCGGCTGCTGGGAGCAGTGCGCCGCCTTCCAGGGTGGCGGTGCCGATCCCGGCGAGTAGGTGGGTGTAGTCCATGGTGGCGTTGAGGTGTGGCTTCTCTCCACCCCGGGCGGGCAGGTCTGGTGAGTCGATGGCGTGGTGGATGACGTCGCAGAACGCGTCACCGAGTCGTTGGGTCGGGTGTCGGTCATCGGATGGGCCGTCCGGCTTGGCGAGCGCGCCGAGCATCGCGTCGAGTTCTTCTGCTGTTTCGGGTTCGATCGTGCCGGTGAAGTGCATCCAGCCGGTCTGGTCGCGCCGGCTGCGGAACGTGTTCTTCGGTTCCGCCAACGCCTCGTCGGCAGGCTGGTCACCGTCCGGATCGATCCGGGACAGCAACGCCTCACCGTGGGAGCGGACCACCGATGGGTGCGCCGCTCGGGCGGTCTCGACGAGGTGCTTCTCCACGATCTCCGGTGTGTTACCCGGCGCCCAGGCGGGGATCTTCTTCACCGTCTCGGCGATCGCGTCCACGTGATCGGGATCCAGCACACCGTCTCGTAGTGCGTCCCGCACCAACGGCAACGGCGGCGGGGCAACGTGTCCGGTTGGCGTCACTACCTCGGCCACCAGGCCAGCCTGCGCGATCAGTCGAGATGCCCGGCGCGGAGTGATCCGCACCAGATCCGAGATGAGCGCATTCAGGCTCGAATACCCTGCCGCACGAGCAATGTCGGATTGTTCCAGCTCGGCAATCACTGCCAATGCGGAACTGTGGAGCTTCCGCATCTGGGTCACGATCGCCACCAGATTCTGGGCAAGCTTCGGCAACCCGGGCGGGGTTTCCGACGAAGCTCGACATAGCTTCTATTCTACCCGGAGATCGACAATTAATTCGAACACACGATCGAGGGAATCTTCGATAACTAACAGCAACGGACAATCCCTCGAGCACCCGCATAGCGGCCGTGTGGCGGGGCTCAGCGGCGGCGCCGTGAGCACGAGCGATCACTGAGCCATTCCGGGTAACCGTTGGTGACTGTGGGTAGCGAGGATCTGTGGTGGCGGTAGCGGCACGCCGATCCTGTTGACATACAACAAAAGAGCGCAGAACCCCGGTATGAAGGTGGTCCTTCCGAGATCAACTTCATAGAGGTTCTGCGCCTGATGAGTGTCGCATACACCGCTGTCCTGGAGGTATCCGAGGACAGCGTTCTGTTCCTGTCCGGTTTGCTGTATGCCGAGCGTGGCCGGCGGGGTACCCGCAAGGGCACCCGCGCGTTGGGGACCTACAAGCAGGCGGTGCTGGTGCTGCGCTGGTTCCTGGACGACACCCGGGTGTCGGCTTTGGCCAGGGACAACAACATCGCGGTGTCCACGGCGTATGAGTATCGGGACGAGGGCATCGCGGTGCTCGCCGCGCGTCAGCCGTCGTTGCACGGGGCACTGCTGGCGGCGAAAGCGGCTGGCCACTCGCATGTGATCGTGGACGGCACACTGATCCACACCGACCGGATCTCCACCCCTGGCCCCACTCGCGGGGTGGACTTGTGGTGGAGCGGCAAGCACCGCCACCACGGCGGCAACATCCAGGTCGTCTCCGCCCCGGATGGGTGGCCACTGTGGACCTCCGGTGTCCGTCCTGGCCGGGAGCACGACACGAGTGCCGCCCGCGCTGACCCCGACCTACTGGCCCGGATCACCGACTGGATCAGCGACGGCGCCCACGCGCTGGCCGACCTGGGCTACGAAGGCGAGCCAGAGACCTTCACGATTCCGTTCAAGAAGCCAAAAGACGGTCAGCTGACCGTCGACGAGCAGGCCTACAACGCCATCCACGGCGCTCTGCGCTGCCTCGGCGAACGCGCCAACTCGCTACTCAAGACCACCTACAAGGCCCTCCGCCGCTACCGCGGCTGTCCCTGGCGCCTCGGCGGCATCGTCGCAGCCGCTGTGGCGCTGCTCCACCACGAACACGGCCGCACCACATGACCAAACAGAAGTTGATCACACGCAGCGACCAACGGTTACGCGGAATGGCTCACTGTGCGTCTTTTGGTAGCGACTTGTTAGGACGCTTCGCGAGGCTACGCCCGCCAGGCGCGTGCTCGCCCTGCCTCTCACGAACTGGACCACCCGCGCCGCGTCAGCCTTTGTCCGCTCCGCTGGTCAGCCCTTCGGACAGCAGTCGTTCGGTGAGGAAGAACAGGACGACGATCGGCACGGTGATCACGACCGAGCCGGCCATCAGAACCGTGGTCGGGATCTCCACCGTGCCGGAGAGTTGGGCGAGGCCGAGGGAGACGGTCCAGCGGTCACGGCGTTCGACCAGGAACAGCAGTGCGAACAGGAACTCGTTCCAGGCGATCATGAACACGAAGATGCCGGTGGCGACGACGGACGGCACAGCGAGGGGCAGGCTGATCCGCCGGATGACGCCGATCCGGTTCAGCCCGTCGACGAGCCCGGCCTCCTCGACGCTCTCCGGGATCGTCTCGAAGTAGTTCTTCAGCATGTAGATGGCCACCGGCACGGTCTGTGCGATGTAGACCAGCACCAAGCCGATCAGCGACCCCCGCAGCTGCAGCTTGGTCAGCAGCACGAACAGCGGGATCGCGATCACGATCGCCGGGAACAAATACACCATGAGGAACAGCGCGCTGATCTGCCGGTGCCCGAAGAACCGCAGTCGGCTCACCGCGTAGGCACCCGGGATGGCGACCGCCAGCGCGATCAGCACCGACGCCGACGCGACGATGGCGCTGTTCCCCAGCAGCGTCAGGAAACCCTGACCCCCTTCGGTGACCGGGCTCAGCACCTCCACGTACGTGGCGAAGGTCAGCCTGCCGAAGTCGGGCAGCAGCGAGTTCGGCCGCAGCAGCAGGTCCTCGATCGGACGGACCGAGAGCATGATCATGTAGTAGAAGGGCACCAGGGTCGCGAGGAGGAACCCCACGATCACGACCCGGCGCAGCACCCCGAACACCACCCGCTCGACCCGGTCCCGGGTCCATGGCCGCACGGCGCTCACGTGTTCCCTCCCGCCCGCCTGCGCAACAGCCACAGGTAGAGCCCGAGCAGCACCGCGAGCACACCGGCGAGGAACACCGACTGGGCCGCGGCGGCGCCGACGTTCCGCTGCACGGTCAGCAGCTCGTACACCCGGATGCTCACCACCTCGGTGCCGGCGGCGCCGCCGGTGAGCAGGAAGATGTCGTCGAACTCGTTGAAGGTCCAGATGGTCCGCAGCACCACGAGCACCGCGATGATCGGCATCAGCTGCGGCAGCACGATGTACCGGAACCGCTGCGACACGGTGGCGCCGTCGATCGTCGCCGCCTCCTCCAGCTCGGCCGGCATCGCCTGCAGCCGGGCGAGCACGAACAGGAACACGAACGGGAAGTACCGCCAGCCCTCGAACACGATGACGGTCAACAGCGCGGTCGGCACCGGGATGTCCCACCCGAACAAGGAGATCTCGCCGCGTGCCTGGGAAAGGAACGCGACCGGGTCGTCCCAGCCGAACAGTCGCTTGCCCCAGCTGTTGACGATGCCGAACTCCGGGTTGAGCAGCACCTTCCACACGAAGGTCACGGCGACGATCGGCGCGACGTAGGGGATGAGCATCGCGGCCCGCACGAAACCGCGGCCGAAGAACGGGCGGCGCAACGCCAGCGCGACGGACACGCCGAGCACGACCGCGAGCAGCGTCGAGCCCGCCGTGTAGCCGATCGTCGTGACCAGGCTGTCCCACAACGTGTCCGAGCCGAACACACGCGCGAAGTTCGCGCCCGTGAGGTTGTCGAACAGCCCGGTACGGCCGATGCCGATCAGCCGGACGCGCTGGAAGGCGATGAGCACCGACCAGACCAGCGGCACCAGCACGACCGCGACCACGATCACGAGGGTCGGTGTGATCAGCAGCAGCCCGCTGCGCGCGTCGCGGCTGGCCAGGGTGGCGCGCCGGCGCGGCGTGGCCTTCTTCGGTGCCGCGCCGGCTTCTTCGGTGCGGGTCATCCCGCTACGAGCCGAGCTCTTCGGCGATCGTGGCGACCTGCTCGTTCGCCGAGCCGGCCGCGGCCCGCGCGTCGCCGCCGCCGTTGATGAGCTCCGCCAACGCCTTGGGCACCACGAGCTGTCCGGTGACCGCGCCGGCCAGCTCACCCTTGCCCTGCGTGAAGCCCCACCGGGTGAAGGACTCCGGGCTCTCCTCGACCGCCTTCAGCGTCTCCGCGTCGTAGAACTGCGCCAGCGGCGCCTTGGTGTCCACACCGGCCTTCAGCTCACGCCACTGCTCGATGTAGGCCGCCGGGTCGTCCGCCGTGCCGGCGCGCACCGGCACCTTGCCCTCCGGTGCGACCGCGAGCCAGTCCGCGTAGCCGTCGCCCATCAGGTACTGGACGAGCTGCTTGGCCTCGTCGGTGGCCGCCTCCTGCAGGATCGCGAACGACACAACCTCGCCGAACGTGGTCGGCTCCGACCCGTCCGGGCCGGTGAGCCCCGCGACGACGCCGGTGTTCTTCGCGAGGAACGCCTTGTCCGCCTGGCACTGCGGGCAGGTGGGCAGCGCGTCGGCACGCAGCCCGGCCAGCTCGTCGAGCAGGAACGACGACCAGATCACCATCGCGGCCTGACCGGAGAAGTAGGTCGCCCGCGTGGTGTCGACGTCCTGGTTGCCGGCCACCGAGTGGTCGCGGATGAGATCGCCGTAGAACTGGAAGGCGTCGACGCAGTTCTTGCTGTCCAGGGCCGGTTTGCCGTCGTCGTCGACCAGCTGGCAGCCGTTGGCCAGCGCGATGTGCTCGAAGGTCTGGTGGGTGAACGGGTCGGCTGGCGTGGTGCTGGCCGCGATGCCGGTGACCCCGCCCTGGTCGAGGCGCGCCGCCGCGGTCTTGATCGCGTCGTAGCTGGTCGGCGGCTCGAGGCCGGCCTGCGCGAAGAGATCCTTGCGGTAGTAGAGGAGCTGCGCCCAGCCGTCGCTCGGGACGGCCAGCTGGGTCTCGCCGTCGCGGGTGAGCGTCAACGCCCGCTCCGCGAACGTGTCCGTGCCGAGCGCGTCGACCACCTCGGCCGCCGCGTCGGTGTCGAGCAGGTCGTCGGTGCGCAGCTGGTTCACGATCGGCAGCGACAGCGCGCCGATGACGTCCGGCAGCTCGCCGGAGGACGCCGCCGACGACAGCACGGTCGTCAGCTGGCCTTCCGCGATGGCGACCAGCTTCGTCTTGACGCCGGTCTTCTCGCTGAACTCGGCGAGCAGCTTCTCCTGGGCCTGCACCCGGTCGGCGGTGTCCTCGACCGTCCACACCAACAGCGTGTCGTCCCCGCCGCCGGAGTCGTCGCTCCCGCAGGCGGACATCGCGAGCGCGACCGGTAAGGCCACGGCGATCATTCCCACTCCCCGACGCATCATGGGGCACCTCTCGTGTCGGCGAACTAGCGCACAGCGAAACAGTTCCCGAATTCCGTGGCAATACTCATTCCGGTAACGAAACATCGAGCGTGAGCCGATCACGACTCACTCGACTCACGCTAGGACCATGCTCATGCTGCGCACAGTTCGCGCCGGAATGCGGTAGCTTCCTCCGCCAACGGGGCACGCGCGAGGAGGCACGGGTTGGGGACGGTCGTCCAGTTCGTCGGCACACGCCGCGTCGAGGTGGTGGAGACCGCCCACGAGGCGCTCCCGCCGGCCTCGTTGCGGGTCCGCACGCTCTACTCCGGCATCTCCAGCGGCACCGAGCTGACCGCGTACCGCGGCACGAACCCCTACCTGACCAGAACCTGGGACGAGCGGCGCCGGTTGTTCGTGCCTGGCGACGACGCGCCGCGCTACCCGGTGGCCGGCTGGGGATACTCCGAGGTCGGCGTGGTGACCGAGGTGTCCGCCGACGTCGCGGGGCGGCCCGGCACACCGGCCGTCGACGACGTGGTGTGGGGAATCTGGGGGCACCGCAGCGAGCCGATCGTACCGGCGTCCACATTGGACGGTCACACGGTCCCGCCGGAACTGGACCCGCTGGCCGCCACGTTCGCCAGGGTCGGCGCGGTCGCCTACAACGCCGTGCTGGCCGCGGACCTGCACCTGGGTGAGACCGTGGCGGTGTTCGGCCAGGGCGTGATCGGGCTGCTCGCCACCCGGCTGGCGACGTTGTCCGGGGCGCGGGTGGTCGCCTGCGACACGATCCCGGCCCGGCTGGCGATGGCGACCGAGTTCGGCGCGGTGGCCGCGGTCGACGTCCGGGAGACGAGCCCGGCCGAGCTGACCCGCTCGCTCACCGGCGGCCGCGGCGCGGACGTCGCGGTGGAGCTGTCGGGCACCCACGCGGCGCTGCACGAGGCGGTCCGGTCGGTCGCGGTCGGCGGCCGGGTCGTCGCCGCGGGCTTCTACCAGGGCGACGCGGTCGGACTGCGGCTCGGCGAGGAGTTCCACCACAACCGGGTGGAGCTGGTCTGCTCACAGATCGGCGGTCCGCCGTCGCGGCTCGCCGGACGCTGGGACCAGGACCGGATGAACCGCACGTTCCTCGACCTGGCCGCGTCGGGCGCGGTCGACCCGGCCGCGCTGGTCACCCACCGCGTCCGGGTGCCGGAGGGCGTCGCGGAGGCCTACGAGCTGCTTGACGAGCGCCCGGCCGAGGCGCTGCAGGTGGTGCTGGACTACACGGAGGACTGAGTGTTCCCCATTGCCTGCCAGGAACAGCTCCTGCCCGGCGCCGATCTGGAGTCGAAGTGGGAGTTCGCCACCGCCGCCGGCTACGACGCGATCGAGCTGCGCGGCAAGGGCGACCTCGCGTTGGCGAACCGGCTGCCGGAGCTGCGTCGCGCCGCGTCGGCCGGGGTCGTCATGCGGACGGTGTGCGTCGACATGCTGCACTTCTTCGGCGCGTTCGATGCCGACCTGCGCGCCGACGCGATCACGCAGATGCGTTCCCAGCTCTCGGTCATCGCCGAGCTCGGCGGAGCCGGCGCGATGACACCCGCGTCGTACGGCATGTTCTCCCGCCGGCTGCCACCGTTCGAACCGCCACGCGGGGAGGCGGCGGACCGCGAGGTGCTGCTGGCCGGGCTCGCGACGCTCGGCGAGCACGCCGCACGCGAGGGCGTGACGCTGTTCCTGGAGCCGCTCAACCGGTACGAGGACCACATGGTCAACCGGCTCGACCAGGCCGCCGGCCTGATCGACGACGTCGGCCTGGACTCCGTCCGCATCGGCGCGGACACCTACCACATGAACATCGAGGAGGACGACCCCGCGGAGGCGCTGGTGAAGTGGGGCCGCTACCTCGGCCACGTCCAGGTCAGCGACTCCAACCGCCTCCAGCCGGGCGCGGGCCACGTCGACTGGGCCGCGGTGCTGCGCGCGCTGACGGCCGCCGGCTACACCGGCGACCTCGCGCTGGAGAGCCGCCTGCGCGGCGACCCCGCCGATGCCGTCGCGTCGGTGCCCCTGGTCCTGCGGGGCGCGGGCGCGTAGCCCCGCGCGCCGGGGCCGCCGGGTGACATACTGCGGCCTCGCACGCCGCCGGGGTCGACCGGCGCCACAGCTCATGGGGGCTTGGATGGACGGTCAGGGTCTCAACGCGCAGCAGCGTCAGTTCCACATGCACCAGAAGATCACCATGATGGTCAACCGGTACGAGATCTTCGTCGACGACGGGCAGGGGGAGCCCGGGCCGCTCGTCGCGTTCGTCGAGCAGAAGCGGATGACCTTCAAGGAGCAGGTGACCCTCTACACCGACGCGAGCAAGCAGTTCGTGCTGGCCGGCTTCAAGGCCCGCAAGGTGATCGACCTGGCCAGCGCCTACGACGTGACCCTGCCCGACGGGCAGCCGGTCGGCGTGTTCGGCAAGAAGTTCGGCAAGTCCCTGCTGCGTTCCACCTGGCAGCTCGACCAGCCGGGGCAGGAGTCGGTGACCATCAGCGAGCGCAGCATGGTCATGGCGCTGTTCCGTCGGGTGTGGGACTTCATCCCCTGGGTCGGCGACCTCCCCTTCCCGTGGAAGTACCACTTCGACTTCGTCCGGGGCGAGGCCGTCATCGGCACCGTGGAGAAGAAGACCCGCTTCCGGGACCACTACCTGGTGCGGATCGAGGACGACACCCTGGACCGCCGGCTGGTGCTCGCGCAGGCCGTCGCGCTGGACGCGCTGCAGTCCCGCTGAGCCGTCCGGTCCGCGGTGGCCCACGACGCCAGTCGCGGCTCCAGGGTCTGGTAGAAGGCGGGGTGCAGCGCCATTCCCGCGTGGCTGCTGCGGATCTCGACGCACTCCGCGCACGGGTCCTGGCACAGCTCCCACGGGGCGACGCGGTCATGCCGGGAGGACACCGCCAGCGCGGGCACGTTCTCGGGCAACGGCAGGGCGAGCGCTTCGGTGGTGTCGCGGAAACAGGACCCGGTGAAGCACTCGCCGTCGAGCAGGCCCGGCAACCCGAGCGCGGACAGCCGGGTCAGGAACCGTGCCACCCGCACCGCTTTCGGGTGCGCGCCGAGCGGGTTGAGCAGCGGGCTGCCGAGGGTCACCAACCCGCGGGCCAGGTCCGGCCTGCGAGTGGCCACCAGCCGGGCGAGCCAGCCGCCCCTGCTCTGTCCCAGTAGGACGACCCGGCCGCCGGTGGTCTCGGCGTGCTCCTCGAGCCGCCGCTCGATGCGGTCGACCAACGTGGTGCTGCACCCCACGTTCATTCCCGTCCTGGCGCCGGCCGGCCGGTAGCCGCGGGCCCCCAGCCAGGTGCTGGTCAGCCTGAGGGTGTAGTCCGCGCAACCGAAACCGGGCACGAGCAGCACACCGAGGCCGCCGCCCTGGTCCGCTTTGGCCGTACGCCATGCGGAATGGCGCAGCAGCCGGGGAATCATCGCGAGCATCACGACGATGACCTGCTCGGCCGCCGCGGGTTGGATCCTGCGGGCCACTCGATGGAGAGGGTTGCTGAGCCTCCACATACCGGCAGGAGGTACCCAGAAACCCGCTGGTCCAAACCAAGGCCGTCAGCTGCGGTGGGAGTCCTCCCGGACCGCGGCGCGGATCTGGTCGATGTTCTCGCGCAGGCTGTCGGAGATCATCTCGTCGGTACGCGGGTCGGTGAGCATCTCCAGCACGACGCGGATCACCGTGTCGGTGACCGTGCCGACGATCTCGTCGTGGAACGGGAGGATCTTCAGTCGACCGGCCGCCGGGTCCGCCTTGATCTTGTCGAGCACCATCTGCCGCAGCTCGGTCTGGTTCTCCGCCAGCGCGCGGGAAAGGTTCTGCGCGTAGCGACCGGTCCTCAGCACGGCGACCACCTCGTCGAGCACCGCGACGGTGACCGGCTTCTTCAGCACCTCGATCACCGCGCCGAGAAAGCGGTTCACCAGCCGCTGGGTCACCGCGTCGCCGATGGTCCGGTCCACCGCGCGGCCGAGCCTGGCCACCAACACGACCACCCGCAACAGCCGGAACGCCCGCAGCGCCGGATGCGACACCGGGACCATGCCGATGATCTCGAACCAGTTCCTGCCGAGGAAGCGCCAACCCCAGCCACCCACGCGCCAGCGCCAGAGGAACTCGACCAGGAACACCGCGCAGATGCCCACGTCGATCTTGAACAGCAGCTCCTGTGTCGCCATCGACGGGTCGACCACCCACACCCACACCAGCATGCCGACCGACACGACCGCGAGCAGCACCATCAGCCAGTCGATGGCGCGCACGCGGTGGACCCGGCGGGGAACCTCGGCCTGGCCCTGCATCTGTGCGTACGTCACGCTGCGCACCTCCGAAAATCGGCAGCGCCCCATCCTGGACCACAACCTGCCGAACTGCGCGACGAACCGGCCTCAGTAGGTTGGGGCAATGACCCTCCGTCCTCCCAGGATCGGGCTGCAGCTGCAGCCCCAGCACGCGAGCTACCCGACGATCCGCCGCGCGGCCGCCGAGGCCGAGGCACTCGGCGTGGACGTCATCTTCAACTGGGACCACTTCTTCCCGCTCGACGGTCCGCCGGACGGGCAGCACTTCGAGGCCTGGACCATGCTCGGCGCCTGGGCCGAGTCGACGTCGCGGGTGGAGATCGGCGCGCTGGTGACGTGCAACGGCTACCGGAACCCGGAGCTGCTCGCCGACATGGCCCGCACGGTCGACCACATCAGCGACGGCCGGCTCATCCTCGGCATCGGGTCGGGGTGGTTCGAGAAGGACTTCCAGGAGTACGGCTACGAGTTCGGGAGCGCGGGCAGCCGGTTGGACGACCTGACGGAGTCGCTGCCCAGGATCGAGTCCCGGCTCACCGCCCTGAAGCCGCCGCCGACGCGCAAGATCCCGGTGCTCATCGGCGGCGGGGGCGAGCGGCGGACGCTGCGCCTGGTCGCCCGGTACGCCGACATCTGGCACAGCTTCGGCGATCCGGCCACCATGGCGCACAAGTCGGAGGTCCTGCGCCGGCACTGCGCCGAGCTCGGCCGCGACCCCGAGGAGATCGAGATCTCGGCCAGCGTCGGCGGCGGTCCGTCGCCGGCGGGGGAGCCGGACGAGCTCGGCCCGAAGCTGCGCGAGCTGGGCGCGTCGCTGTTCACCGTGGGGGTCAGCGGCCCCGACTACGACTTCGGCCTGCTGAGCCGGTGGATCGAGTGGCGGGACCGGCAGACCGGCTGAGCACTCGCCCCCAGTCCGCACTGCGCGATCGTTGAGGCCGGCCGGTAACGATTCTCGCCGAACCTGAGAACGACCGCGCCACGGGATCCTCGGCGCGGTCGTGCGGCAGTGGAGGGGGCCTGGGGAAAAGTGACGCCGACTTCGGATTCCCGTACGACTGCTCGATTTTCGGTCGTGGCCAACTCGACGGGCGCGATGAGCGTGTGGCCGGACGCCCGGCCGGTCCCGCCGGGGTGGACGGCCCTGGACTTCCGGGGCACGCGCGCGGAATGCCTCGACGAGGTCGGCCGGCGCCGGCCCGACCTCGGTACGACACCGGTTCCCGAGCGGGGGGACGACGCGAACCTGGTGGCCCTGCTGGCCGAGACGGTGACCCGGCACGCCGCCGCGCCCGCGGTCGGCGACGGCGACCGGCTGCTCACCTACGCCGAGCTCGACACGCTGTCGTCGGCGCTCGCGCACCGGTTGCGCGCCAGCGGGGTGGCCCGCGGCGACCGGGTCGCCTTCCACCTCGACCGCGGTGTCGGCGTGTTCGTCACCATGCTCGGCATCCTCAAGGCCGGCGCCGCCTACGTGCCGGTGGACACCCGCTACCCGGACGCGCGCCGGGACCTGATGATCACCGGCAGCCGGGCGAGCGCGGTGGTCGCCGAGCCGCACCGCGCCGGCCGGCTCGCCGCGCTCGGCACGCGGGTGTTCGAGCTGGACCTCGACGCGCTGACCGGCGGCGAGCGGGGAGCGCCGCTCGACCACCACGCCGGCGACGCCGCCGCGGTGCTGTTCACCTCCGGCTCGTCCGGCCGGCCGAAGGCGATCGTGCTGGAGCACGGCAACCTGGTGCACTTCGCGCGCAACCCCGCCCTGCCCGCGCTCGCCCCCGGCGACCGCGTCGGGCACGTGTCGAGCCTGTCCTTCGACGCGTTCCACTTCGAGACCTGGTGCGCCTTCGCCGGCGCCGCCGAGATCGTCGTGCTCCCGACCATGCCGGACCTCATCGGCACGGACCTCCAGCGCGAGCTGCGCCGCAGGCGGATCACCGCGATGCTGGTGCCGTCCATGGCGGTCAACCACGTCGTGCGCGAGGACCGGGACGCCTTCTCGGCACTGCGCGTCCTGCACACCGGGGGCGACGTCATCGCCCCGGCCGCCTGCCGCGAGCTGCTCGGCGGCTCGTTCGCCGGGCGCTTCTTCAACCTCTACGGGCCGACCGAGGCGACCACGGCCTGCACGGTCCACGAGATCGCCGAGGTGCGCGAGGACGCCGACTCGGTCCCGATCGGACAGCCGCTGGACGGCACGCCGGCCTACGTGCTCGACGCGGACCTCGGGCCGGTCGAGCCGGGCGCGGTCGGCGAGCTGCACGTCGGCGGCCCCGGCGTGGCCCGCGGCTACCTCGACGCGCCCGAGCTGACCGCGGACCGGTTCCTGCCCGACCCGTTCGGGGCGGCGGGGACTCGCATGTACGCCACCGGCGACCTCGTGCGCCGGGGTGAGCACGGGCTGGAGTACGTCGGCCGTGCGGACGACCAGGTGAAGATCCGCGGCTACCGGCTGGAGCCGCGTGAGGTCGAGCGGGTCCTCGGCCGCCACCCCGGCGTCCGCGAGACCGCCGTGGTGGTGGCCGGCGCCGGGCAGGACCGGCACCTGGTCGCGATGTTCGTCCCCTACGACACGGTCTCACCTCGGGAGCTGCGCGCCGACGCGGTGGCCAACCTGCCCGACTTCATGGTGCCCAGCTCGTTCGTCCGGGTCGACGAGATCCCCGCCAACGGCCACGGCAAGCGCGATCTCGACCGGCTCCGCGAGCTGGCCGCGGACCACCTGTCGCGCCGGGAGCGACGGGTGCCGCCACGCGACGAGGTCGAGCGCTACCTGGCCGAGCTATGGGAGGAGCTGCTCGCCGCGGAGGAGGTAGGGGTGACCGACGACTTCTTCGCGCTGGGCGGCAACTCGCTGCTCGCGTTCCGGGTGCGCAGCCGGATCGGCCGTGAGCTCGGCGCGCGGCTGGACCCGGCCGACGTGCTGACCAACAGCGAACTCGGCGACCTCGCTGTCCTGGTCCGAAATCGGACGAGAGCGGTTACCGCATGAGCACGGCCACGCCGCCGCAGGCGGTCGACCTGACCGACGTCGACGCGTTCGTCGAGCAGCGCCACTACGGGATGCTGTCGTGGCTGCGTGCCAACGAACCGGTGTACCGGCACCCGGCCGAGGAGGGCGGTTTCTGGGCGCTGACCCGGTACGACGACGTCGCCGCGGCCTACGTGGACCACGCGACGTTCAGCTCCGCGGGTGGTCCGATGCTCGGCGGCTCGTTCCAGAGCGGCGAGACCGACACCGCCGCCAACCGCATGCTGGTCGCCTCGGACCCGCCGCGGCACCGGATGGTCCGACAGGTCGTGCACAAGGTGTTCGGCCCGGACTACGTCGCGGCCGTCGCCGAGCGGGTGTCGGGGTTGGTGGACGCGGCGGTCGAGCGGGCACTCGCCGCCGGCGGCTGCGACTTCGCCACCGACATCGCGCCGGAGCTGCCGGCCGGCGCCCTGATGGCCATGATGGGCATCTCCCACGCGCAGGCCCACGAGCTGATCACCATGACCCGGAGGATGATCGGCTTCCGCGATCCGTCCTGGGTGGACACCGGGGGCGACGAGCGGCTGCGGCTCGCGGTGCTGCAGGCCGACATCTTCGAGTTCTTCGCCGACATCCTCCGCGACCGGCGGCGGAGCCCGGGTTCGGACCTGGTGAGCGTCCTCGCGGCGGCCGAGGTCAACGGCCGGCGCATGCCGGAGGAGGACATCCTCTACAACTGCATGAACGTGGCCGTCGGCGGCAACGAGACCTCGTCCTACACCGCGGCGGCCGGCGTGCTGGCGCTGATCGAGAACCCCGCCGAGCACCGGCGGCTGCGCGCGGACCCGGGCGTGATGGACAGCGCGGTCAACGAGATGCTGCGGTGGGCGAGCACCAACGCCTACGTCCTGCGGGTGGCCGTGCGCGACGTCGAGATCGGCGGCAAGCTGATCCGGGCGGGCGAGCCGGTGACGCTGTGGAACGTCTCGGCGAACCGGGACGAGCGGCAGTTCGCCCACCCGGACGAGTTCCGGGTGACGCGGTCGCCCAACAAGCACATCACCTACGGCGTCGGCATCCACCGGTGCATCGGCTCGGTGGTGGCGCAGGCCGAGCTGGCGATCCTGTTCCGGAAGCTGACCGAGAGCCGGGCGTCGTTCTCGCTGGCCGGGCCGGTGACGCGGCTGCGGTCGAACTTCATCCAGGGCATCGCGGGACTGCCGATCGAACTGACCGGGGAGAAGCGATGAAGGCCCTCGGCAGCCATCTGATGGTGGAGCGACCCGGCGCCGCGGTACGGGTGCTGTTCTTCCACCACGCCGGCGGGTCGGCGATGTCGTGCCTGCCGCTGGCCAGGGAGCTGCCCGCGAACTGCGAGCCGCTGCTGTTCGAGCTGCCCGGCCGCGGCATGCGCCACGCGGAGCCGCCCGCCGCCGACTACGCCGCCGCGGTCGCCACGCTGGCACCGGCCGTCGCCGAGGCGATCGACCGGCCCACCGTCCTGTTCGGACACAGCCTCGGCGCGATCATGGCGCACGGCGTGCTGTGCGCGCTGCCGCCCGAGCGACAGGCGCTGGTCCGCGCGGTCGTGGTGTCCGCGTTCACCGCGCCGCACCGCGCCGCCGGGGCGGCGACCCACCCCGAGAAGCCGTTCGTCGTGCGGTCCCGCGAGGACCTGTTCGGCGAGCTGGTCGGCCGGGGCGGCTGCGCCCCCGAGCTGTTCGCCGAACCCGACCTGGTGGCGCTCGCGGTGGACCTGCTCGGCGCGGACCTGCACCTCGCGGACACCTATGTCGAGCCGCCAGCACCGGTCGCCGACATCGACTACCACGTCTGGCACGGCCGGGACGACGCGTACGTCACCGAGGACGGACTCGCCGACTGGCGCCTGTCCACGCCGAGGCCGCCGGCCCTCCGCGACTTCCGCGGCGGTCACTTCTACCTGGACCAGACGGCGGAGGCCAAGGTCGCGCTCCGCGAGCTGCTCGAGTCCTTGACGTCGATCGACGAGTTGGGGGAGGTCACGTCATGTTGATGGTCGAGGTCGACGGTCTGCGGCGCACCTATCACACCAGAACCGGTTTCTTCGGGCGGAACAAGAGGTTGGTGGAGGCCGTCCGCGGGGTCAGCTTCACCATCGGGAAGGGCGAGCTGTTCGGGCTGCTCGGCCCCAACGGCGCCGGCAAGACCACGACGATCAAGATGCTGACCACGCTGCTGCTGCCCACCGCCGGGTCGGCCACGGTCATGGGGCACGACGTGGTGCGCGACACCCGCGCGCTGCGGCGCCAGATCGGCTACGTCTTCGGCGGCGACCGCGGGCTCTACGACCGGCTCTCCGCGCTGGACAACCTGCGCTACTTCGCCGAGCTGTACGGCATCCCGCCGGCTGTCCAGCGCGGCCGCATCGGCGACCTGCTCGAGCAGGTCGGCCTCGCGGGCCGGGAGAAGGAGCGGGTCGAGGGCTTCTCCCGGGGGATGCGGCAGCGCCTGCACATCGCGCGCGGGCTGCTGCACGACCCGCCGGTGCTGTTCCTCGACGAGCCGACGATCGGCATCGACCCGGTCGGCGCGCGGGAGCTGCGGCAGACGATCGCGGGGCTCGCCGAGACCGGCAAGACGATCCTGCTGACCACCCACTACATGTTCGAGGCCGACGAGCTGTGCGACCGGATCGCGGTGATCCGCGCGGGGTCCATCGTCGCGGAGGGCCGGCCGGCGGAGCTCAAGGAGCGGGTGTCGTTCGGCCGGGTGCTCGAGGTCGAGACGTTCGGGCTGGCCGACGGCGGTGCCGCGACGGTCGGCGGGCTCGCCGGCGTGCGGACGGTGTCGGTGGACGACCAGGGCCACACGCAGGTGCTCAACATCCAGGTGGAGCCGGGCGCGGAGGTCACCAGCGCGGTGCTGGCGAGTCTCGAGGGCACCAGGGTGGGGCGGGTGGCCTCGCGCGAGCCCACGCTCGAGGACGCCTACGTCGAGCTCGTGACCGCGACATGACCGCCCCCGCGATCAGCCTCCGGCCGCGCCTGACGTCGGTCCTGCGCATGCTCGCGGTGTCCTGGTGGCTGCAGTGCAAGATCATCGCGGCGTCCACGTTCAACGGCTTCTTCCAGGTGATCTGGCCGCTGTTCTTCTCGACGTCGGCGTTCCTGGTCTACCGCGTCTCCGGCACCGCCGACGTGATGCTCTACGCCGCGCTCGGCGCGTCGATGATGGGTGTCTGGTCCACGATCGCGACCACGGCGAGCAACGCGCTGCAGCGGGAGCGGATGATCGGCACCCTCGAGCTGCTCGTCTCCTCGCCGACCCCCTTCGCGCTGGCGATGGTGCCGATCACGGTCGCGATGGCCTCGCTCGGCCTCTACAGCCTGGTCGCCACGCTGCTCTGGGGCTGGCTCGCGTTCGGCATCCCGTTGCAGGTGACCGATCCCGGCGCGTTCGCGGTCTGCGTGGTGTTCTCGATCCTTTCGATGGCGATGGTCGGTTTCATGCTGTCGGTCTCGGTCGTGCGCTACCGCACGGCCTGGGCGCTGGGCAACATGCTGGAGTACCCCGGCTGGCTGCTGTGCGGCTTCCTGTTGCCGCTCACCATGTTCCCGGACTGGGTCGCCGGGATCTCCTACGCGCTGCCGCCGACCTGGGGCGTGCAGGCCGTGCGCGAGGCCGCGGCGGGGGAGTCGCCGTGGGCCTCGCTCGGTGTCTGCGTCGCGCTCGGGGCGTGCTACGCGGCGGTCGCCGTGCTGCTCGCCGAGACGGTCCTGCGTTCCGCCCGTCGGCATGCCAGCCTTCAGCTGACCTAGGAGCGCCGTGTACTCGATCCGTGTCTTCTTCATCGGCGGCCTGATCAGCGTGCGCGCGCTGTTCAGCTGGTTCAGCCCGTGGATCTACATCCCGAGCCTGCTGATCGCGCCCATCTTCCAGATCCTGCTGTTCGCCAACCTCGGCCGCGCCGCGAACGTCGGCTCCGACACGTTCTACCTCGTCGGCAACGCCCTGCAGTACATCGCGGTCCCGTGCGTGTTCGCGATGGCGAAAACCGTTGCGGGCGAACGGTTCACGCAGACCCTCGGCATCATACTGACGAGCCCCGCCGGCCGGATCCCGATCTTCCTCGGCCGGTCGGTGCCGGTGCTGCTCAACGGCTGCGTGGTGGCGACGTTCAGCCTGGCGTTCGGCGCCTTCCTGCTCGACGTCGACATTCCCGGGTCGGCGTGGGCGCCGATCCTGCTCGTGGTGACGGTCGCGGCGGCGTCCTGCACCGGCCTCGGCATGATCATCGCCGCGTGGGCGCTGCGGGTGCGGGAGACGGCGGTGCTGGGGAACATCACGTTCGGCATCCTGCTGATCTTCTGCGGTGCCAACGTTCCGCTGGACATGCTGCCGACGTGGATGGCGGAGGTCAGTACGTGGCTGCCGCTCACCCACGCCATCGAGGCCGGCCGCGAGCTCGCCGGCGGTGGCGGGTTGGGCGACGTCGCCCCGCTGCTGCTGCACGAGGCGGTCATCGGCGCGCTCTACTTCGCGGTCGGGCTCGCCATGCTCGGGTACTTCGAGAAGCAGAGCAGGCGAACCGCGTCCCTCGAACGATCCTGACGTCAACGAGAGGAGCGGGCCATGGCGACACTGGAGAACTTCGGCCTGCGCGTGGCCGAGCTGTCCGATGTGGACGGACTGGCGGCCGAGCTCGCTCGCACGCCGGCCGAGCGGCCACATGTCGTGCGCCTCGAGGTGGCCGACGGAGCCGCGCTCCACGACCCCGGGCTGGTCGTCCGTCCCACGTGGATCCACTGGGTGTGCGGGATCACCGACGGCGCCGCCGACCTGATGGGCAAGCAGAGCAAGCAGCAGCGGTACCGGACCCGCAACGCCTTGCGCGCCATGGCGTCCCTGACCATGGAGGTCACCGACCCGATGGCGGCGGACCGCTACGACGAATGGCTGCCGCTCTACACCGCGCAGGTCGAGACCATGCGCAACGGCGTCGACATGGCCACCCGGAACCGCGCGAGAGTGATCGCGCCCGGCTCGCGGCACCTCCTGGTCGGCTGGCGGCGCGCCGGCCGGCTGGTGTGCGGATGTGTGGTGCGGATCGATCCGGACGCCGCCGCGCTGGTGACCCGGTTCAGCGCGGTCGCGGCGGACGAGCAGGACCAGGAACTGGCGCGGGGAATGTACATGGCGCTCGCCGACCTGGCGGCGGCCCGCGGCCTGCGGTGGTTCTCGCTGGGCAACGACGTGAACTTCTACGGTTCGGTGGTCATGCCGGGACTCTGCGCCTACAAGCTGCGTCTCGGGTTCCGCCCGGTGCCGGCGGACCTGTTCGGCAACCGGTCCTGCCGGACCGTGGCGGAGCGGGTGACGAGCGTGGCCGGGTTGGAGCTGCCGGTGCTGCGCTGGGAGTACCGGCAGCCCCGCGAGCCGAGCGCGACGGTCGAGGACTTCGTCGACGGCGCCGCCACGCTGCGGTTGACCTCGGTGATCCCCGCGGGCGAGACCAACGCGGTGCTCGAGTCGCTGCCCGAGCACCGCCGGTTCGTCCTGGATTGACCGTCCTTATGCGACGGTGCCGCGGACGATCGCCATCGGCGCGCCGTAGACGGTGAACGCCCCGTAGCCCCAGTAGGTCGACTCGGTCTCCCGGCAGCCCGCCTCGCGGAGTGCCGTCATCCAGTCGTCAGCGGAGCGGTAGGTGAAGGCGAACTGGATCCGCTCGGCGGACATCAGGCAGGACGACGCGTCGAGCAACGCGAGGACCGCGAGCTTGTCCTTGGCGGTGAGCCGGCCGAACTTCGTGGTGAGCGCGTTGTTGTGCAGCGCGGGGGCATCGGAGAAGGAGTCCTCGATGATGACGATCTGACCGCCGGGGCGCAGAATCCGGCGTGCCTCGTGCAGCAGTGCCTCCTGTACCTCGGTGGTCCGGTGGTGCAGGAAGAGCCGGAACGAGACGACGTCGGCGCACGCGTCGGGGAGCGGGATAACGTCCTCGCGCTCCTGAAGCGCGTAGCGCAGCCGCTCGCCGGTCAGCGCGCCGTCGTCGCGGGGGTCGGTTCCGGTGAACAGCTCGCACCGGCCGTTCCGGCGGAGCACGAAGTCGCCGAACTTGTTGTCGCGGTTGCCAACGTCGACGATGTGGCCGGCGGCGCGGTCCAGCCCGGAGACTGCCGCGGCGCGGCTCCAGCCACCCTCCTTGTCCTTCGACAGCAGGTCCGCGAAGCCGGCCGCGTCGTACTCCTTGCGCGCGGTGGCGAACACGTCGTCGATCTCGGCCTCGGTCGTGCATTCGCGCAGCAGGGCCAGTTTCTCGGTGACGAGAGCGCGGGCGGCACTGTCGAGATGCAGCTCCCAGGAGACGGGCAAGGCCTCCTCGAGGAACGCGTATGCCGCGTCGTTTCCGCGCAGCCGCAGGAAGATGTGCTGCGCGTCGGTCCCGACGAGCGGCTGGTCAACGATTGCCGACATGCTGGTGGACTCCTGTGTTCGAGGGGTGGGTGGAAGTCAGACGGCGGCCAGCTCGAAGTCCGCCAGCGTCTCGTCGATCGCGTGCCGGCTCAGGTCGCCGAGGACCGGGTTCGTCCGCATGTAGTAGGCGAGCGCGATGAGCCCGACGCAGAGTGCCCAGCCGCGCCCACGCGCCCACGTGTCGTCGTCGACCGCCAGCTCGGCGCGGAACGTCTCCCGGGCCGCGGGCGTGAGGTACGTCCAGGCCACCATGAGGTCGACCGCGGGATCGCCGACGTTCAGCAGACCCCAGTCGATGACCGCGTCGACGCGGCCGTCCCTGACGAGGATGTTCCCAGGGTGCAGGTCGCTGTGCACCCACACCGGGTTGCCGCGCCACGGCGGGACCCGCATCGCCGACTCCCACGCCGCGGTGGCGCGGTCGGTGTCGATGACGCCGCGCAGGTTGTCGATCGACGGCCGGACCGCCACCTCGCGGACCGGCAGCGGCACGCCACGCAACCCGCTGTGCAGCCCGGCGCGCGGGCCGTCACCGGTGGGGATCCGTTGCAGGGCACGGACGAACGCGGCCATGTCGCGTGCGGTCCGGTGCTCGTCGGCGGTGTGACCGGTGATCGCGTCCGTCCCGTGGAGCCACTGGTAGACCGACCAGTGCCACGGGAAGCCCGCGCCGGGCACGCCCCTGCCCAGCGGCGTCGGGATCTTCGCCGGCAGCCGGCGGGCGTGGCCGGGCAGCCAGCGCTGCTCCTTGCGCACGTGGCCGGCGCTCCACTCGGAACAGGGCATGCGCACGCACATGTCCGTACCCAGCCGGAAGATCGCGTTGTCCACCCCCGCCGAGTCGACCGGAGACACAGGCAGCTCGGCCCACTCGGGGAACTGCGCGGACAGCAGCCCGCGCACGAGGTCGGCGTCGATGTCTGTCCTGTTCACGAGAGCCCACTCCATCCCATTCGGTCGACCGGGACCTGGTCCGCGTAGGCCTGCCAGGTGCTGCGCACCATGTCCGCCAGGTCGTGGCGGGCGCGCCAGCCGAGCCGTCGGTCGATCTTGTCCACCGACGCGACGACCTCCGCCGGGTCGGACGGCCGGCGACCGGCGATCGTCGTGTCGATCGGCATCCCCGTGACCAACCGAACCTCGTCCAGCACGTCCAGCACCGAGTGGCCGCGCCCGGTGCCCACGTTGAAGACCTCGGCACAGGGCTCCTGCTCGAGGTGCCGCACGGCCGCGGCGTGCGCGTCGGCCACGTCCGCGACGTGCACGTAGTCGCGGACCCCGGTGCCGTCCCGCGTCGGGTAGTCCGAGCCGGTCACCATCACCGGCCGGCCGGCCATCGCCTCCTGGAACACCATGGGCAGCAGGCTGGTCCCGGCCCGGTCGGCCAGGGTCGGGTGCGCGGCGCCGACGACGTTGAAGTACCGCAAGGAGATCCAGTTCAGCCCGCACGCCGTGCCGACCGCCCGCAGCAGCCACTCGCACACCAGCTTCGTCTCGCCGTACGGGTTGATGGGTCTGGTCAGCGAGTCCTCGGTGACCAGCGTCCCGTCGGGTATCCCGTAGACCGCGGCGCTGGAGGACAACAGGATCGAGGTCACGCCGACCTTGCCCATCTCCTCCAGCAGCACGCGCAACGGTTCGACGTTGGCGCGGTAGTACCCGAGCGGGTGGGCGACCGAGTCCGGTGCGGACTTGCGGCCGGCGAGGAAGATCACGCCGGTGATCTCGTGCTCGCGCAGAGCGTTCGCCACCACGCGACGGTTGGCCGCCGACGCGACGATCAGCGGGACGTCGCCGGGAACACGTGTCGCCACGCCGGTCGACAGGTCGTCGAGCACCACGACGTCGCGGTTCTCCTCGCGTAGCCGGTGCGTGACGTGTCCGCCGATGTACCCTGCGCCGCCCACCAGGAGCCAGGTCATTTCACACCCCCAGGGGACGAGCGAAATTCGAGCCGATGCCAGACTTTGTTCGAGTGCGCTACATGCTCGCTCGAGACGCGGTCCAGAAAGGCCGCGAGCGCGTTGACCACCCGTCGGTCGAGTCCATAAAGTTCCAGCAATTCGCCTGGGGGCACCGCATTCGTGAATTGGTGCTCGCGTTTTCCCCTGCCATGAGGAGGACCATGAGCGACAACGGTGCGGGACGAACGCTGGACACGGTGCTGACCATCGCCGTCCAGGTCGGCGGCGGCGAGCTGACCGCGGAGTCGGACCTGATCGCCGCCGGTTTCGACTCGATCGCGATCATCGAGCTCGCGACCCGGCTCACCGACGAGTTCGGGGTGCCCTGCGACATCGACGACGTCTTCGACGCCACGTCGGTCGCCGCGCTCGCCGCGGTGCTGGACGGTCGCCTCGAGGGCGCCCGCGCCCGGTAGGCGCGGCGGCCGACCATGACAGTCGCAGCGCCATGTCCGGTCGTCGCGCGGATCCGGGACGTGGCGGCCCGGCACGCCGAACGGACCGCGGTCGTCCGGGCGGGGGAATGCCTTTCCTACGCCGAACTCTGGCACTCGGTCGGCCTGTGGGCCAAGCGGTGCGACCACGTCGGTCTGCCGCCGCGGTCACCGGTCGTCATCGTCTCCGACGGGCACCTCGACCTGCCGGCCGCGTTCCTGGGGGTGCGGGCCGCCGGCCTGGTGCCCGTGCTCGTCGACGGGCTCCTGCCGGCCGCCCGGGTGGCGGCCACGGTCACCGCGGCCCGCCCCGCGGCGGTCATCCGCCTCAACGACACCGAGCCTGAGGTCGTGCCGACCGCCGAGCCCCGCACGCTGCCCGAGGGCGCCGGGTACGTCGCCTTCTCCTCGGGGAGCCAGGGCACGCCGAAGGGCATCGCCGGCCAGGCGGCCGGGTTGCTGCACTTCCTCGACTGGGAGATCGGCAGGCTCGGCCTGACGCCGGGCACGCGGACCGCGATGCTGACCTCGCCGTCGTTCGACGTGGTGCTGCGGGACCTGTTGCTGCCGTTGCTCGCCGGCGGCGAGCTGCACATCGCGGAGAGCCGGGTCCGCTCCGCGCCCGGTCTCGTCCTGCCGTGGCTCGCCGAGCACGCCGTGGCGGTCGCGCACGTCGTGCCGAGCCTGAGCGCCAGGTGGCTCGCCGCGGCGGACTGTTCGCTGCCCGCGCTGCGCTGGACGCTGTTCGCCGGCGAGCCGCTGTACGACCGGCACGTGACGCGGTGGCGGTCGGTCGCGCCGAACTCGCGGGTGCTCAACCTGTACGGCCCGTCGGAGACCACACTCGCGAAGTTCTGTTACGAATTGCCGGCGGCACCCGCGCCGGGTCTGCAGCCGGTCGGCCGCCCGCTGCCGGGCACCGAGGTCGAGCTGGAGCCGGTCACCGGGCCCGGCGGCGAGGTGACCGCGCACAGCGTCACGATCGGCACGCCGCACGGCTCGTTCGGCTACCTCACGGACACCTGCTCCGCCGCCGACGAGCAGCGCCTGCGCCGCACCGACGGCAGGACCCGCTTCCGCACGCAGGACCGCGGTCGGTTCACCGCCGACGGGGACCTCGTGGTCCTCGGCCGGCTCGACTCGCTCGTCAAGCGGCACGGCACGTTCGTGGACCTCGCGAACATCGAGACGGCCGCGGCCGCCCTGCCGAACGTGCGGGCGGCGTGCTGCGTGCAGCTCGCGCCGAGCGGTCGGCTCGTGCTCGTCGTCGAGGGCCCGGACCAGGCGGCCGCGACCGGCTTCCGGCGCCCGCTGTCACCGCGTCTCGGCACCGAGCTGCCCGACGAGATCCGTGCGCTGCCGGCCCTGCCGCGGTTGCCGAGCGGCAAGGTGGACCGGGCGGCGCTGCGGGCACTGCTCACCGAACAGGACGACTGACGAGGGGCACCCGATGGCGGACGAGCGGCGGCGCATCCTGTTCTGCAAGTGGCAGCCCGATCTCCTCGGCGCGCTGCTGGACCTCGGCGCCGAGATCCACCTGGTGCTGGACCGCTACGACGTGATGCACGAGAGCCCGAGCGAGGAACTGCTCGGCCGGTGCCGGCAGGTCTACCGGGTCAGCGGCTTCGACACGCTGGAGGAGCTGTCGGCGATCGCCGTCGACCTGCGCACGCGCGGGCAGGCCATCGACCTCGTGCTCAGCCACAACGAGCTGAGCCAGTTCGGCGCCGGCTACCTCGAGCTGCTGCTGGGGCTGGCCACGGACCCGCTCGTGCACGTGTCGCACCGGGACAAGCGGCTGATGAAGCAGCGGGTCCGGGACGCCGGGGTTCCGACCGCGCGGTTCATGTCCCTGCCCGACCCGACCGACCGGGCGGCCGTCGCCGCGGTCGGCGCGGCGCTGCCGATGCCGGTCGTGGTCAAACCGGCGGCGGGCTACGGCGCGATGAGCACGCTGCGCGCGGACACCCCGGAGCAGCTCGCCGAGATCGCCGCGAACTTCCAGTACGCGCCCCTGTTGCGGTCGCGGCAGCTGATCGTCGAGGAGTTCGTCGACGGCCAGGAGATGTGCGTCGACGCGATCTGGTCGGACGGGAAGCCGCTGACCCTGGTCGGCCACCGCTACCACGTGCCGCGGCTCGCCATGGCACGTGGTGGCGGCGACCCCGAGGCGTCGAGCCTCGACGGCTCGCGGGTCGTGCTGGAGGAGGACCGGCCCGAGGTGTTCGCCCAGGTGCGGGAGATCCACGAGCGGATCAACGGCGCGCTGGGCATCCACGACGGCGCCACCCACATGGAGGTCTTCATCCGGCCGGACGGCGAGGTGCTCTTCTCCGAGATCGGCACCCGCGTCGGCGGCGCGTGGACCCCGGAGCTGCTGACCGCGCACCTCGGCCACTCGATCTGGCGGCTGGTCGCGCAGGCCACGCTGTCCGGCACGATCCCACCGCAGGAGCGTGCGCACCGCTACATCGGCACCGTCCACGTGCGACCCGCGAAGCCCGGGGTGATCACGACGTACCCGACCGAGGCCGAGCTCGCGGAGTTCCCCGGTGTCATCGACTGGCACGTCTTCCGCAAGGTCGGGGACAAGGCCCGACTCAGCCATCCGTCGGAGTGGTACCTGTTCGTCGTCTTCGGCGCCGAGACGACGGAGGAGATCGACGAGCTGCGCGTGCGGGTGGCCGACCGCTTCGCGATCGAGACGGTGGCGTCCTGAGGCGCTCAGCCGCCGGCCACGCAGCGGCGGGCGATGGCGCGCGTGAGGGCCTCGACGAGGTCGAGGTCGTACATTCCCTTGGGGTGGCAGGTGAGCAGCGAGCCGGTGCCGTCCGCCTTCATGGCGACGTTCACGCCGAGGCCCGGCGGGCAGTAGATGTCGTTGCGGGAGGGCAGCGCGACCTTCGTGCACGGCAGGCCGCCGATGCTCGGCGCGCTTCCGTGCTGTGTGGCGAAGTTGAGCACCAGGTCCGGGATCGTCGGCTTCTTGTCGTAGTGCTCGGGGAACCGGGTGCGCACGTACTGCTCGTGGCTGAACATGCCGTGCCGGACCGCTTCGAGGACCCCCGCGCGTACCCGCGGTGCCACGGTGGCGACGGAGTCCTGCCGGCCGACGCGGACCCGCAGCTGTGCGCGGTTCGCCACGTAGGCCACCAGCTCGCGGGTGGACCGCCAGGCGCGGCGGGAGTAGGAGAACAGGAACGGCACGTCGTCGGAGGGCGCGTGCTCGCGCAGGCTCACCGCGATCGCCGCCGCGGCGAGCATCGGGGCGGACAACCGCAGCTCGGTCATCCGCTGCCGGAACCGGACCACGTCGTCCTCGGACAGCGGCACGACGCAGTCGTGGATCGGCGCGCCGTGGTCGTGGGGCGCCGCGATCGGCAGCTCCAGCCGGGGATAGGCGTCGAGGCCCGCGTTGTGCAGGTCCCAGTACGCGAGCGCGGCCCTGCCTTCCGCGCCGTCCAGCCAGTCGCGCTCGTCGCGGGCGAACTGGACGGCGTCGGAGGCCAGCACGTCGAACTCGGCCGCGGGCCGGTCGGCGAGACCGTCGTAGACGGTCGCGAGGTCGGCGAGCAGCACGCGTGCGGAGAACCCGTCGAACAGGCTGTGCTCCACCGCCAGCCCGAGCACGTCGTCGTCCGGCCGGCGCAGGAGCAGCGCGCGGATCAGTGGTCGCTCGAACGGGTCGAAGTCCTGCTGCAGCCAGGTGATGGCCGCCGCCTGCGCATCGGGTGTCGCCGCGTCCACGACCCGCAGCGGCCAGACCGCCTCCTCGGCGGGCAGGCACCCGACGACGTCGATCGAGCTGTCCGGCAGGAGGTAGGTGCGCAGCGCGCTGTGCCGTCGCGCCAGCAGCCGCAGCGTCAGCTCGAGCCGCGCGACCTCGAACCGGCCCGGGTAGGCGATGGCGTGCGTCACCGGCGCCTTCCACCACCGGTCCGGCCCGTGCAGCAGCGCGAGCCGCTTCGCTTGGGTCGTACTCGTGGGGACATGGTGGCCGGAGGGCGCCGCGGTCGAGAAACCGTGTGCTGGCAACGACACCGGGTACTGTCCCATGCGGGCCAGGTTAGGCGAGCCACCGCCGTCCGCGGTCGACATCCGGTCGAATCCTCGCCCAGCCAACGGAAAGGACGGACCGCATGCTGTACTCGGGGGTTTCGTGGGGCGCCACCGGCTATGCGGTGGAGGTGCTCGGCGACGACGGACGACCCGCGACGGCGCCCGCCCGCTTCCGCGTCGACCAGACCGACGCGATGATCGCCTACCTGCGCGACCTCGGCCGGTCGACCGTCACCGTCGTCGACAGCACCAACGGTCTGCTCGACGGCCGGATGATGGCCGCCGGGCTGGACGTCTACCGCGCCGACCCCCACGTCCTGCCGCAACGCCCGGTGTTCGGTTCGGTGGCCCCCGGCCAGCTCGCGCTGGCCGCGTACCGCGACCTCGCGACCCTCACCCGACTGGAGCGCGACCGCGGCACACAGACCGGTCGCGAGGACAACCTGGAGGCCGGGATCGCCGCCAGCGCACCGGTGATCGAGGCGCTGACCGACGCGGGGCGGTGCCTCGGCTTCGGCAGCCGCGAACGCCGGGAGGTCGCGCTGACCTTCGACGACGGCCCGAACCCGCCCTACACCGGGCAGATCCTCGACACCCTGGAACGCTACGGCGTGCCGGCGACGTTCTTCTGCATCGGCCTCAACGCGAGCGGCTGCACCGAGGACATCGCACGCATGCGCGAGCAGGGCCACGGACTCGGCAACCACACCTGGTCGCACCCGTTCCTCCCCGAGCTGTCGCGTCCGCAGCTCGCCGAGCAGATCGTCCGCACCGGCGACGCCATCGCCGAGGCGAGCGGCGGTCCGGCGCCGAGCCTGTTCCGGCCGCCGTACGGGTCGCGGACGCCGGAGGTGGCGGGCTGGCTCGGCGAGCTGGACTCGACGATCGTGCTGTGGGACGTCGAGCCGTTCGACTGGGCCATGCGCGGCGCCGACACGATCGCCCGCATCGTGTTGGAGGAGACCAGGCCCGGCTCGATCATCCTGCTGCACGACGGCGGCGGCGACCGCTCACAGACGGCCGCCGCCGTGCCGATGATCGTGGAAGGGCTGCTGGCGCGCGACTACACCTTCGTGCTGGTCGACGACCTGGTCGCGGCCGACGGGCGACCGGTTCGCGCTCACTGACCGGGAAACAGACCGTCCACAAAGGCGTTCGCGAACTTCCGGCCCGGGTCGACCGCGCGCATCAGGCCGGCGAAGTCGGCGCCACGCTCGTAGAGCCCGCTGAGGTCGGCCGGCGCCATCGCGGTCAGCTTGCCCCAGTGCGGGCGGGCGCCCAACGGGACCAGTGCCTGCTCGACGAGCTTCATCACCGGCGCCACCTCGGCCGCCGCGTCGAGCCAGGTGAAGTGGAACGTCACGGTGTCCCGGCCGTACGCCGGGCTCAGCCACAGGTCGTCGCCGCGGACGGCGCGCACCTCGGCCACGTGGATGACCGGTGCCACCACGTCGCCGATCTCCCGTAGCGCGGCGAACGCGGCCGGGGCCTGCTCACGCGCGACGAAGTACTCCGACTGGAGCTCCTTTCCCGCCCCCGGCACGAACTCCGCGCGGAAGTGCGGGAGCCGCTCGTGCCACCAGCCGACCGCGCCGAGCTGCGCGGTGCAGTAGTCCGTCGGCATGCCGGGCACCGGGTGCACCGGGATCTCGGCGGGCCGGCCGAGATCCCATCCGGACCCGGGCTGGTCGGTGCGGCTCTTGAGGTACACGTGCGCGTCGCCGCACCAGTCGGTGAACAGGCTGACGCTGTACGCGGCGGCGAACATGTCGTCGAGTCCAGCGGCCACCTCGTCGAGCGGCACGCACTCGCGAACCGCTTGGGTCATGGTGTAGGCCGGCTCGATCGAGAGGGTCAGCTTCGTCACGACACCCAGCGCGCCGAGCGCCACCACCGAGCCGGGGAACCGGTCCACGTCGATGTCCCGGCGCACGGTCGCCAGCTCGCCGTCCGGCCCGATCGACTCGATGCCCACCACCGCGGCGGCGAGGCTGCGCTGGGTGGCGCCCGAGCCGTGGGTCCCGGTCGCCACCGAACCGGCGACCGAGATGTGGGGGAGCGAAGCCATGTTCGCCAGGGCGAACCCGGCACGCTGCAGCTCGGTGACGACCTGTGCGTAGGTCATGCCGGCGGCCACGGTCGCGGTCCGCGCACCGGCATCGACCTCGACGGCGGGGGGAAGCCCGTCCAGCAGCACGAGATCGTCCGTGGTGTCCGCGACCGCGCTGAACGAGTGCCGGCTCCCGAGGGCCCGGACCCGCCTGCTGTCGGCGACGACCCGCCGCAGCTCGTCGACGGAGTCCGGCCGGTGCACGCGCGCCGCGCCGAACGTGACGTTGCCGGCCCAGTTCCTGATGGACTCGCGTGCCGTCGCCATTCCTACTCCGATCGGTGGGCGGTGCCTACAACGGTTGTTGAGTCGGGCTCGAACAAGCTGAATAGCCTTGGACGGCATGACCCTGAGCGCATCGGACGTCGAGCACTTCGCCGAGCACGGTTACCTGATCCTGCCCGGTTTCCTGTCGGCGGACCTGGTGTCTCGACTCAAGCCCGAGGTCGACACGTGGGTGGACGCCGGGCACCGCGCCAAGACCATCGCCTGCTGTGTCGACCCGGAGCTGCACGGGGTGCCGCCGCTGCTCGAGTTCGAACAGGACGCGCACGGCGAGCTGGTCGCCCACACGCCGCTGATGAACGCGCTGGCCCAGCTGATGGGTCCGTCCTTCGCGTTCCACCACATGCACAGCGACCGGCAGGCGCCGACCCTGCCCGGCAAGGCCTGGCACCACGACTACGAGCAGTCCCCACAGGTCGACCGTGCCTTCACCATGGTCCACACGCTGCACTACCTCGACGGCCTCGACGAGAACACGTCCTCGCTCGCCGTGCTGCCCGGCTCGCACCGGGAGGTGTCCGAGAAGACGGCGTTCGCGGACCGGGAGTGCGCGAGCCTGCCGGGCGAGGTCGTCATCGAACAGCTGCCGAAGGGCTCGACGGTCGTGGTGCACTCCGCGCTGTTCCACACCCGCCGGGCGCGACCGGGCGGCATCGGCAAGCCGCGGTACTTCGTCGACGCGTCGTACTGCCAGGCGGGGGTGGCCTGGCCGCAGGTCAAGCCGTTCTGGCGGAACATGCTGCGACGCGCCAGGGCGCTCGACCTCGACGGCGGCCGGTGGCCGGAGCTGTTCGCGGAGCACCATTTCAGCGAGTACGTCAAGGCCGCGTGACAGGCCGCGTGACAGAGTCCATGCCGGAACCGAGGTTGCACGCCGACGAGGTCGACATCGACGCCTCGCTGGTCGAAAGGCTGCTCGCGGCCCAGTTCCCGCACTGGGCGGACCTGTCGGTGTCGCGTGTGGACAGCTCGGCGGGCACGTCGAACGTGATGTACCGGCTCGGCGCGGACCTGGCCGTGCGGCTGCCCCGCACACCCGACGCCGCGCACGGGGTGGACAAGGAGCAGCGGTGGCTGCCGCATCTCGCGCCGCACCTGCCGCTCGCGGTGCCCGAGGTGCTCGGCGCCGGTGTGCCCGGCGAGGGATATCCGCTGCCGTGGACGGTGTGCCGCTGGCTCGACGGGCACGACGCGCTCACCGTGCCGCTCACCGACCCGCGCCACGCCGCGGTGGAGCTGGCCCGTTTCGTCGTGGCGCTGCGCCGGGTCGACCCGGCGGGTGGGCCGCCGGCCTTCCGCGGCGGGTCGGTGCGCGAACGCGACGACCACGTCCGGGACGCCATCCGCGACCTGTCCGCGGAGCGCGCGCTGGCCGCGCGCGCCGCGACGGTGGCGTGGGAGGACGCGCTCGGTCTGCCGCCGTGGCAGGGGGAACCGGTCTGGGTGCACAGCGACCTGATCCCGGGGAACCTGTTGGCGCGAAACGGAAAGCTCAGCGCGGTCATCGACTTCGGCGCGGCCGGCATCGGCGATCCGGCCTGCGACACGATGGTCGCGTGGACGATGCTCACCGCCGAGACGCGGCCGCTGTTCCGCGCGGCGGTCGACGTCGACGACGAGACGTGGGCGCGCGGGCGTGGCTGGGCACTGTGCTTCGGTCTCACCGCGGCGCACTACTACCGGGTGAGCAACCCGGTGTTCGCCGCGCTCGGCCGGCGGGCGATGGACGAGGCACTCGCCGACTTCCACGGCTTCCGGCCCGAACCGAGCGGACCATGACACGGATCGCCGCGTACGGCACCTGGCCGTCGGTGGTCACCACCGCGCAGCTGGTCGACGGGGTGCGCGACCTGTCCTATGTGGAGTGCGCCGGCGACCGCACCTACTGGGTCGAGTCGTCCCGGCTGATGTGCGCCGGCCCGGACGGCATACCGGTCGACGTCCTGCCGACTCGGCACCCGGTCGGCTCCGCGCTGTACGGCTACGGCGCCATGCCCTACGCCGTAAGCGGGGCCACGGTGTTCTTCGTCGACGCCGAGGACGGCGGACTGCACAGGTGCGCACCGGGCAGCGAGCCGGTGCCGCTCACCGGTCCTGCCGGGTCCACTGTGTACGGGGCGCCGACGCCGAGCCCGGACGGCGCGTACGTGTACTGCGTGCGGGAGCGGAACCTCGAGACGGACGCCGTGCACGACCTGGTGGCGGTCGCCGCCGACGGGTCGGGTCGGGTCGTCGTCCTCGCACGGGGACACGACTTCTACGGTGCGCCGGCCGTGCGCCCGGACGGCCGGCGGCTCGCCTATGTCGTCTGGGACCACCCGCACATGGCGTGGGACCAGAGCGAGCTGCGGGAGATCCGGCTGGACGCTGCGGGCCTGCCCGCGACCGACCGCCGGGTCGCGGGCGGGCCCGGTGTGTCCGTCACCCAGCCCCGGTACGGTCCGGACGGCCGCCTGCACTTCGTCGACGACCGCACCGGCTGGTGGAACCTGTACGTCCGGGACTCGACGGGACAGACCCGCGACCTGGCACCCATGGCGGCGGAGTTCGGTCGTCCCGACTGGCACTGCGGCCTGCGCACGTACGGGTTCCTGGCCGACGGCAGCGTGGTGGCCGCCGCCCGACGCCGGGCACGGGACACGCTGCTGCTGGTGCGTCCCGACGGGACGACGGAGACCGTGCCGTGCGGGGGAGACGTGGTCGACTCGCTCGCGACGTCGGCGACGGACATCGCGACGATCGCCGGCTCGGCGACCCGCTCGCCGGCCGTCCTGCGGCTCACGACCGACGGGGACGCGGTGGTACTGCGGGAAAGCCGGGAGTCGCTCGGACCGGAGTGGACGAGCGTCGCCGAGCCGCTCGAGTTCCCCACCAGGGACGGCGAGACCGCGCACGCCTTCTACTACCCGCCGAGGAACCCGGACGTCACCGGCCCGCCAGGAGCACCCCCGCCGCTGATCGTGTCGTGCCACGGCGGACCGACGGTCGTGTCGACCGGGGTGCTCGACCATCAGCTCCAGTACTGGACCAGCCGCGGCATGGCCGTGGTGGAGGTCAACTACCGGGGCAGTCCCGGCTTCGGGCGCGCGTACCGGGAACGGATCCGCCGCCGGTGGGGTGTCGTGGACGTGGCGGACTGTGTGGACGCCGCCCGGCATCTGGTCGCCACCGGCGCCGCGGACCCGGCCCGGCTCGCCGTGCGCGGCAAGAGCTCCGGCGGGCTCACCGCGTTGCTCGCGGCCATGTCCGGCCTCGAGTTCGCCGCCGTCACCAGCTACTCCGGCGTGTCCGATCCCACCGCCATCCCGGGCAACACGCACAAGGTCGAGGCGCACTACCTCGACGGGCTCATCGGGTCCTGGCCGGACGAGCGCGCCGCGTACGAGGAACGCTCGCCGGCACACCGCGCGCACGCCCTGCGCGCCCCGACACTCCTGTTCCACGGCGCCGAGGACGACGTCGTGCCACCGGGACAGTCCCGACGGCTGTACGAGCTGCTCACGAGCCGAGGGGTGCCGGTCTGTCTGGTGGAGTACGAGAAGGAGGGACACGGTTTCGTCCGCCGGGAGAACGTGCGGCACACCGTCGCCATGGAACTGCTGTTCCTGGCCCGGGTTCTCGGCTTCGAGCCGGCCGAACGACGAGGCGCTGACGCCGCGTTGACGGTCGGCTTGGATATCGACATGGTCCGCTTGCCCGTGGACGAACGGGAACTTACGGTCAGTTAGTCCTGGGATACAACACCTTTTCACCGAGCCGAACGCGTTTTCGTTGCCGCGCCCGGAGGCATGCATGTGCGCTTTTCTCTCGCCGTCCACCGTCGTACAGCCACTGATCCACCGGTGGTACGCCGTTCCGTTCGTCGCCGCGCCACACACCGGCTCGCTGAACCTGACGAAGCGGCACCTGCCGGCCCTGCGCAGCTATCTGAAGGGGCCGGAGCGGCACGCGCGAGCACTGAGCAACCCGGACATGTTCGGCGCGCCGTTCATCGACCCCGGCCCGGCGGGGCCGGCGGGGATCGCCGAGCTGCTCGAGCGCACGCTCGCCACCGGCGAGCCCCGCATCCGGATGGCGGAGGACATCGACGCCGGCCGCACGATGCTGCGCAAGCTCGGCGACGGCCGTGGTCTCGCCAGTCTCTACGGTGACCTGCCGCACTCGCTGCGCGGCCTCACCGAGCTGGTGTACGACACGGGTAACAACCCGTGCCTGCGCTTCTTCGAGAGCCTGGTCTACCGCTCCGCCGCGGCCCAGCCCGAGGCCCAGGTGGTGTCCCTGCTGGAACGCCACGACCCGGAACAGCCGTTCGTCTACAGCTCGCCGATCCTGCCGAACGGGCCGGGCCGGACGGATCTCGAGGTGCCGTTCGACTCCGAGCTGCTCGACGAGCTGTTCGCCGCGCGCCTGCGGTCGGTCGACGTCGAGGAGCTGGCCGACAAGTTCGGTCTGGACGGTGCGCGACGGGAGGGCTTCCGCCGCCTGTTCACCGAGGAGGAGCCGCGCCGCTACCAGCCGAACCTGACCGGCGAGGTGCGCATGCAGTTCTTCGGCCACGCCTCGGTCCTGCTGGACTTCGGTGGCTTCACCGTGATGACCGACCCGACCATCGGCTACGACGGCGACGGGTTCGACCAGCACTACTCGATCGCCGACCTGCCGGAGACCATCGACGTCGTGGTGCTGAGCCACGGGCACTCCGACCACTTCTCGCTGGAGACCCTGCTGCAGCTGCGCAGGCGGATCGGCACGATCGTCGTGCCGCAGTGCTCCGGCGGCAGCCTGGAGGACATCGGGCTGCGCGTCATGCTGGAGCACTACGGTTTCACGAACGTCGTCGAGCTCGGTGACATGCAGTCGCTGGAGACCGGCCCCGCGAAGATCACCGCGCTGCCGTTCCTCGGCGAGCACGGCGAGCTCGACATCCGGGCGAAGATGGTGCCGATGGTCCGCATGGGCGGCCGTGGCTTCCTGTTCGCCACCGACACCTCGCCGGTCGACCCCACGATCTACGACCTCGTCGGGGAGGAGATCGGCACCATCGACGCGCTGTTCATCGGTCTCGAATGCGTCGGCGCGCCGATGAGCTGGCTGTACGGCCCGCTGCTCGAGGCGCCGCTGGCCCGCGAGCACAGCGAGGACCGGGCCCTCAAGGGCTCGTTCGCCGCGCCGGCGGACCGGCTGGCCGAGCAACTCGGCGCCCGGCAGATCTTCGTGTACGCGCTGGGCATCGAGCCGTGGCTCAAGCACCTGACGGGGTGCCGGTACGACCCGGAGGCAGAACAGCTCAAGCAGGAGGCCATCCTGCGCGACCTGGCCGGCGCACGCGACGTCAAGTCCGAGCTGCTGTACGTCACCGCGGAGCGGTTCTGGCCCGCCGGCGACGCCCGCGTGACGGTCTGACCCGGAACTCGGCGTGCGTGTCGACACCGGCGGTGGCACCAGGGCCTGGCACCGACCATCCGCACCGTCGCCGGGACCGTAACCAACACTGTGAATTCCGGGGAGGCGGACTAGTGCGACCGTGTGTCGGGGTCGTCTACGACGAGGGCTCGGCCGGCCCCGGTGAGATCGCCGTGGCCGCACGCGGCTGCGACGCGGACGTGTTCCTCGTCGTGGACACGGCTTCGCCGCACGTCGCGCGGCTCGCGGCCGGGCTCGGCCGGCGGTTCGACCTGCTCGACATCACCGGGCTCACACCGGAAGCGGCGGCGGCGCAGGTGTGCGCCAGGTCGCCGGACGGCATGCTGACGTTCAGCGAGCACCGCATGGCGGCCACCTCGGAGTACGCCGCCGCGGCCGGTGTGAAGCGGTGGCACACACCGGAGACCACGCGGCTGCTGACCGACAAGTACCTGCAGCGGCGCGCGCTGGCCGACGCCGGCGTCGACACCACGCCGTGCGTGCTGGTGCCGGTGGGCGGCGCCGCGCGCGCGGTCGCCGAGGTCGGCCTGCCCGCCGTGCTGAAACCCCGCCAGGGCACCGGAAGCAGCCACGTCCGGCCGGTTCGGACGGTCGAGGCGGCGGTGGCCGCCGCCGACGAGTACCACCGGACCGGTCCACAGGGGACGGACCTGCTGGCCGAACCCCTGCTCGTCGGCGACCCCGACACGGCCGGTTCTCCTTGGGGGGACTACGTGTCGGTGGAGACCGCGGTCCGCGACGGCGACTGCCGCCCGGTGTGCGTCACCGGCAAGTTCTCCCTCGCCGAGCCGTTCCGCGAACGGGGCTCGTTCGTCCCGCACACGCTCGACGACCGGACCGCCGAGCGGGTGACCGCGCTCGCCGAGGCGGCGATCGGCGCCCTCGGCGTACGCGACGGCGTCGTCCACACCGAGCTCAAGCTGACCGGCCGCGGGCCGCGCGTCATCGAGGTGAACGGCCGGGTCGGCGGCCTCGTCGCCGACCTGCTGCGCCGAGGCGGCGACTACGACCTGGTCGGCACCGCCATGCGCCTCGCGCTCGGGCTGCCGCTCGACACCGCGCCGGTCTTCGGCGGCGTCGCCTACCAGTACACGCTCCTGGCGCCCGTGGCCGCGACGAGCCTGGTCGGCTTCGGCGGGCCGGACCGGCTGCGCGCGGTGCCCGGCGTCGACCTCGTCGACGTGCGGGCCACGCCGGGGCAGTCGGTCGACTGGCGGGCCGGCGCGACGGGTCGGCTCGGCCGGCTCCACGGACAGGTGCCCGACCACGCGACGCTCGAGCGGACCGCACGCGCCATCGAGACGGCCTTCGACGCCGTCTACACCACCGACGACGCGGTGCGGTGACACGGGCCGAGAGGGAGGACGACGAAGGTGATCACGAACCAGGGGAACCAGGTGGGTGGACGGTCTCTCTCGGCAGCGCAGCGGCGACTGTGGCTCGCGTACAAGCTGGCGCCGCGCAGCGCGGAGTTCACCGCGCCGTGGGCGGGTCGGCTGCGCGGGGATCTCGACCTGGACGCGCTGCGGCGAGCGTGGTGGGTGGTGCTCGAGCGGCACGCGGAGCTGCGCCTGCGGCTGTCCGAGGCGCGGCAACACGGCGGTGGCGAGCCGACCCGGTCGCACTGGCCGGTCGACGACTTCCCCTTGACCGTGCGGGAGATCGCGGCCGACACGCTCGACGCCGAGCTGGACGGCGCGGTCACGCGGGTGTTCGACCTCGTCGGCGGCCGGCTCGCCGACGCCGAGCTGCTGCGCCTCGGCCCCGGCGACCACGTGCTCGTGGTCGGCGCGCACCACGCGGTGGTCGACGGCCGCTCGATGGCCGTCATCGTGCGCGACCTGTTCGCCGCCTACGCGGGACGGGACCTGGCCGAGCCGACGCTGCCCTACGGGAACTACGTCGACGCCGAGGCCCGCGAAGTCCCAGCCCGGCCGGCCGGCGACAAGCTGGACTCCTGGATCGAGGACCTGCGGGTGCAGGAAACCCTGGAGCCACTGGGTCTCGAGCCCGTGGCGCGGTCCGCGGACAAGGACGGCGACGTGGTGTCGCTGCCGCTGCCGGCGACGACCTGGGAAGCGCTGCGCGAGCTGGCCCGCCGGCACCGGACCACCCCGCAGGTGCTCGGGCTCAGCGCGTTCGCGCTCACCATCGGCCGCTACACCGACACCGACGACCTGGTGATCGGCGGCACGATGGACACCAGGTCCGGCGACTTCGCCGACACCGTCGGCATGTTCGTCAACCCGACCCCGGTCCGGGTCCGGATCGACCAGACCCAACCGGTGTCCGCGTTCTGCCAGTCGGTGCACCGCGGCCTGCTGCGGGCCTACACCCACCGCAACGTGCCGTTCGAGGAGGTCGTGCGCCGGCTGCAGGTCGTGCCGGACGTCACCAGGACGCCGGTCTTCCAGGTCCTGTTCAACTTCGAGGCCCGCGAGACCGACCTGAGCGTGCCCGGCCTCGCGGTCGCGACGCTCGAGCTGCCCGTGCGGTTCTCGAAGTACGACCTCACGATGGTGTTGCGGGACAACGGCGCCACGGGCGAGCTGCGCGCGACCTACCGCGCGTCGCGGTACACCCGCGCGCAGATCGAACAGTTCACCGGCCACGTCGCCACCGTCCTCACCGGACTGCCGGCCGCGGACACCACCGACGACACCGCGGTCGGGTCGCTCCCGATGGTGTCCGCCGACGAGTGCGAGCAACTGCTCGCCGCCGGCCGGGGCCCTGCGGTGCCGCACGACTTCCGCGCGGTGCACGACATGGTCGCCGACCTCGCCACCGCCGAGCCGACGCGGCCGGCGGTCACCTGCGGCTCGACCACACTGACCTACGGCGAGCTCCACGCGTGGGCCGGCGCCCTGGCCGGGGAGCTGGCGGCGAGCGGTGCCCGGCCGGGCACGCCGGTGGCGGTCCTGGGCGAACCCTCGGTGGAGATGGTCGTCGCGGTGCTGGCCGTGCTGCGCGCCGGCGGCAGCTACGTGCCGCTGAACCACACCCACCCGGTCGCGCGGTTGACCGCGGTCCTCGCCGACGCCGGCGCGGAGATCGTGCTGGGCGACGCCGACTGGCAGGCACAGCTGCCGGACGTCCAGGTCATCTCACCGAACGACGTCCCGAGGGACGGCGCGGCGCCGGAACCGCACGCCGTCCGGCCGGACGACGCGGCGTACGTGATCTACACGTCGGGCACCACCGGGGAGCCGAAGGGCGTCGTCGTGGAGCACGGCGCGCTGGCCGCGTCGACCGCCGCGCGGCGGCAGGTCTACGGGACCTACCGCACCTTCCTGCTCGTCTCGCCGCTGTCGTTCGACTCCTCGGTCGCCGGGCTCTGGGGCACGCTGACCACCGGCGGCCGGCTGGTCGTCGCGCAGACCGACGACGTGCGCGACCCCGAGCGCGCGGTCGGCCTGATCGAGACACACGGCGTGACCGCCCTGCTGTCCGTGCCGGCCCTCTACGCCGGGCTGCTGGACTGTGCCGAGCGCACCGACAGCGGGCGGCTGCGGGCGCTCGAGGTGGTCGTCACGGCCGGCGAGGCATTGCCGGAACCGTTGGTGGCGCGGCACTTCGCGCAGAACGGCAGCGCCGCCATCGTCAACGAGTACGGCCCGACCGAGGCCACCGTGTGGAGCACCTACCGCAGGTTCGACCGGCCGGGGCCGGTCGACATCGGCGGTCCGGTGCCCGGCGCCACCCTGTACGTCCTCGACCGCCAGGGCAGGCTGATGCCGCCCGGCGCCGCCGGCGAGCTGCACGTCGGCGGGCTCGGTGTGGCCAGGGGCTACCTCGGCCGCCCAGAGCTGACCGAGAACGCTTTCGGCGCCGACGAGTTCGCGGGGCCGGGCGCCCGGCGGTACCGCACGGGCGACTGGGTGCGGTGGCGCGACGGCGGGCTGAAGTTCCTGGGGCGCCGCGACAACCTCGTCAAGGTCCGCGGCCACCGGGTCGAGCTCGGCGCGGTGGAGACCGTGCTCCGGCAGTGCGCGGGCGTCGCCGACGCGGCCGTCCTGCTCGCCGGCGACGGCGCGAGTCTCACCGCGTTCCTGGTGGCCGGCACCGGCTACGACGAGTCGGCGGTGCGCGGTCACCTGGCCGGGCTGCTGCCGCCGCCGATGGTGCCCGGCGTGCTGCGCGTGGTCGACGAGCTGCCCCGCGTCGCGCACGGCAAGGTCGACCACGACGCACTGCGCGCGCTGGACGTGCGGCCCGCGGCCGAGTCGGTACCGGTCGATGCCGCACCGTCCGGCGGGCTCGACCTGCGGGACGCGGTGCGGGCGGCGTGGTGCGAGGTGCTCGAGGTCGACACGGTGCCCTTCGACGTCAACTTCTTCGACGCCGGCGGGCACTCGCTGCTCGTGCCGTCGCTGCAGATGGAGCTCGAGGACCGGATCCAGATCACGCTGCCGATCGTCGACCTGTTCAACGCGACCACGGTCGAGGCCCAGGTGGCGCTGCTCGCCGCGAACGTCCCCGCGGCGCCCGCCGAGGAATCCCTGGTGCCGGACCTGCGCGGGGCGCGGCTCGCCGGCCGCTCGCGCCGCGCCGCGGTCGAGGAACGGTCGTGAGAGACCGGTCGCTCGACGTCGCGATCACCGGGCTCCACGCGCGGCTGCCGGGCCCGGAGGACGTCGAGAAGTGGTGGGCGGCAGTCTGTGCCGGCGAGACGATGACCACCCACCTCGGTCCGTCCACGCTCGCGGCCATGGGCGTGCCGGAGCACGTGTACGGCGGCCCGGACTACGTGCCGGTGCGCGGCTGCATCCAGGACAGCGACCGGTTCGACGCCGAGCTGTTCGGGATCAGCCCCCGCGAGGCCGAGCTGATCGACCCGCAGCACCGCCTGATGCTCGAGGCGAGCTGGGCGGCGCTGGAGGACGCCGGGTGCGACCCGCTCGCGGACCGGCTGCGCACGGCGGTCTTCGCGTCGTCGAGCACCAGCAGGTACATGGCACGGATCGTCGCAGGCGAGCACGTCTCGCCAGACGTGCTGGAGAGCCTGACCGTCGGCGCCGGCCGGGACTTCATGGCCGCCAGGATCGCCTACCGGCTGGGGCTGGAGGGACCGGCGGTCGGCGTGCTCACGGCCTGCTCGTCCTCGCTCGTCGCGGTGCACCTCGCGGTGCAGGCGCTCAACAGCGGCGACTGCGACCAGGCGGTGGTGGTCGCGGCGGCCGTCGGGTTCCCGCAGGCCGGCTACACCCACGTGCGGGGCGGCATCATGTCGGTCGACGGCCAGTGCCGGCCCTTCGACGCGCGGGCGACCGGAACGGTCGGCGGGTCGGGCGTGGTCGCGGTGGTGCTGCGCCGGTTCGACGACGTGCGGGCGGACGTGCCGAGCCACGGCGTCATCCTCGGATCGGCGGTCAACAACGACGGTTCCGCGAAGGCGGGGTTCAACGCGCCGTCCGCGCGGGGACAGGTGGCGGCCATCCGTGCCGCGCTGCGGGCCGGTGACGTCGCGCCGTCGTCGCTCGGCTACGTGGAGGCGCACGGCACCGGCACGTACGTCGGGGACCCGATCGAGTGGTCGGCGATGTCGACCGCGCTGCGCGAGGCCGGGACGGACGGCGGACGGATCGCCGTCGGCGCGGTGAAGGCGAACATCGGCCATCTCGACGCGGCCGCCGGCCTCGCGTCGGTGTTCAAGGTGCTGCAGGTGCTGCGGCACGGGCAGGTGCCGCCGGTCGCGAACTTCTCCGCGCTCAACCCGCTGCTCACCGACGGGGACTCGCCGCTTTACGTGCCCACCGAGGTGGGGGAGTGGTCCGGCCCGGCCCCTCGGCGCGCCGGCATCAGCTCCTTCGGCATCGGCGGCACCAACGCGCACCTCGTCGTCGAGGAGGCGCCGCCGCAGCCGGCGCGTGCCCGGCCCGTGCCGGACCGGCCGTCGGTCGTGGTGCTGTCCGGCATCCGTCCGTCCGGTGTGGACCGTGCGGCGGCGCTGCTTGCCGAGCACCTCGCCGACCACGAGGTGGCTCTCCCCGACGTGGCCTACACCCTGCGGGTCGGCCGTGCCGCGCTCCCGGAGCGGCTCGCGGTGGCCGGCCGGTCCCGCGCCGACCTCGCCGAGGCGCTCCGGGCCGGCGTCCGGCAGGTCCGAGGGCGGGTGCCGGAGGGTGGGCCGCGTCCGCTGGTCGTGCTGTTCCCCGGGCAGGGCGCGCAGCGGCCGGGGATGGCGCTGCCGTTCCTCGACGGGCTTCCCGGTTTCTCCGCCGCCCTCGACGACTGCCTCGGACACTTCGAGCCGACGCTCGCCGCGCTGGTCCGGGAAGCGTTGTGCGACAATGACTTTCCCGCCGAGCGGATGAACGCGACGGGGCTCGCGCAGCCGGCGCTGTTCGCCGTCGAGTACGCGGCCGCGCAGGCGCTGCTCCAGCTCGGCGTGCGGCCCGCGGCCTACGCGGGGCACAGCCTCGGCGAGCTGACGGCCGCGTGTCTCGCCGGCGCACTCGACCTGGCGACCGCGGCCGAGCTCGTCGTCCTGCGTGCCAGTGCCATGCAGAGCTGTCCGACCGGCGCCATGGTCGCGGTGGCCTGCTCCGAGGACGAGGCACGGGCACTGGCCGCGGACACGCGGCTGGAGCTTGCCGCCGTCAACAGCCCCAGCGGTTGCGTGCTCAGCGGACCGGTCGACGCCGTCGAGGCGCTGGCCCGCCGCGTGGCCGGCAGTGTCCCGGTGCGACGGCTGCGCACCACGCACGCCTTCCACTCGGCGTCGATGGAGCCGGCCGTGGCGACGCTGCGCGCACACCTGGCCGGCCGGCACGGCAACCGCTCGACGGTCCCGTTCGTCTCCACTGTGGACGGTCGGGTCGTGGCGCCGGGAACCGAGCTGCCGCTGGAGACCTTCGCGGACAGCGCCCGCGGCACGGTCCGCTTCGCCGACGGCGTGGCCGCGCTGCTCGACCGGTTCCCCGGTGCGCTTGCCGTCGAGGTCGGGCCGGGCCAGGCCCTGTCCGGCATGGTGACCTCGGTCGGGATGGACGCCGTGCCGCTGTCTCCGAAAGGCGACCAGGAACTGGCCCTCTCCCTTGCCGCGCTGTGGGTTCAGGGACAGCCGGTGGACCTCGCGCCGCTGGCGCCGACCGCGCGGCGGCTGCACCTGCCGGTGTCGACCTTCGGCGGAGACCTACACGTCGCGCCGGAGGCCGCGCTCACTCCGGTCGCAGCGCGCACTCCGGTCGCCGGCCCGACCCCCGCCGCGCCGGTGCCCGCGGTTGTGCCCGCGTCCGAGGTCGCGGCGGCATGGCGGAGCCTGCTCGGCCGACCGGATCTCGCGCCGGAGTCCGACTTCTACGCCTGCGGCGGCGACTCCCTGCTCGCGGTGCGGCTCCTGCGCAGGCTGGAACAGACGTTCGCGGTCGAGATCCCGCTCCGCGACCTGATGTTGACCCGGACCCTCGGCGGGCAGGTCCGCCTCGTCCAACGGCTCCTGGAGGGCTCCGATGAGTGACCACTTCGAGCGTGTCGACGTCGCGTTCCGACGTCAGGTGGACCGCTGCCCCGACAAGGTGGCGATCTGGGACCCGGCCGGCAGCGCGACGTTCGCGGAGCTGTGGGACCACGCGGCGCGGCTCGCGGGTGCCCTGCGCGGCAAGGGCATCGGCGACGGCGACGCGGTCGGTGTGTTCGGCATCGGGGACCGCGACTCGATCGTCGCGATGCTCGGCGTCCTGCTCGCCGGCGGGCACTTCGTCCCCGTCGACCCCGACTACCCGGCGGAGCGCGCCGCGCGCATGATGGCGATCGCCGGGGGGACGGTCCTGCTGGGCACCGCCGGGCACGACGTGCCGGACCTGGACGGCACCGCCGGCGTGGACGTCTGGCACGTGCGGGACCTCGTGGCCACCGCGGAGCCGGTCGAGGGTTCCGAAGGCTCGCCGGACCGGCTCGCCTACGTCATGTTCACGTCCGGCTCGACCGGCGCGCCGAAGGCGGTCGGCGTGCCGCACGGGGCGTTGACCGCGCTGTGCCTGCGCGACGGGCCGGTGCGGCGCCGGGAGGACGACGTGTTCCTGGCGCACACGATCCTGACGTTCGACCCGTCGATGCTGGAGATCTGGTCCGCGCTGCTCGTCGGCGCCTCGGTGGTGTGCGCGCCACGCAAGGCCGTGTCGCTGCACGAGACCGCCGACCTGCTGCGTGACGAGCGGGTGACCACGGCCATCCTCACGCCCGCGGTGTTCGCGTTGATGGTCGAGACGTACCCGGCCGCCCTGGCCGAGCTGCGCTGCCTGATCGTCGGCGGTGACGTGATGCCGGTCGAACACGCGGCCCGGGTGCGTGAGCTGTGTCCCGACCTCGAGGTCGTCAACTGCTACGGCCCGACGGAGAACTGCGTGGTCAGCACCGCGTTCTCGCTGACCGGCTGGGACGGACGCGGCGTGTCGGTGCCGATCGGGCCGGCGGTCGCCGGCGCGACGGCCTACGTGCTCGACGGGGAGCTGCGCCCGCTGCCGGTCGGCGAGGTCGGCGACCTGCACGTCGGCGGCGACCGGCTCGCCCTCGGATACGTCGGCGACCCGGCGCTGACCGAGGAGCGGTTCGTGCCGGACCCGTTCGTGCCGGGCGCCCGCATGTACCGCACCGGCGACCGGGCCGCCCTGCTGCCCGACGGCGGGTTCGAGTTCCGGGGACGCGAGGACGACGAGCTCAAGGTCCGGGGCTACCGGGTCAACCTCGCCGAGGTGGAGGCGTTGCTGGCGGGGGACCCCGAGGTGCGCGAGGTCGTCGCCGTGCCGGTCGGCTCCGGGCACGACCGGCGGATCCGGGCGTTCGTGCGTCCGGCGTCCGCCGCGGTGGACGCCAAGGAGATCCGGGCGCGGGTGGCCGCGCGGGCGCCGCAGTTCCTGGTGCCGGACGAGATCGAGCTCGTCGAGGAGTTCTCCCTCGCCGCGACCGGAAAGGTGGACCGGGCGGCGTTGCTGTCCCGTGTGGACAGTCGGCCGGACGTGAGTCCGGTGGCGCCGTCCGACGACCGCGCGGCGCTGGCGGCCATGTGGCGCGACCGCACCGGCACCGCCGCGGACAGCGGGGTGGACTTCTTCGACGCGGGCGGATCCTCACTCGACCTCATCCAGCTCATCGAGGACATCAACGGCGCCTTCGCCGTGCCGCTGGACTTCGAGGACGTCTACGGGTTGCGCTCGTTCGAGGAGCTGTGGGAGATGGTCGAGTCCCAGCGGGGGAGCGGCACATGACCGCCCTGCGGGTGCTGACGCCGCGCCCTTCGGCGTCGCGGAACCTGGTCTGCTTCCCGCACGCGGGCGGCTCGGCGAACTTCTTCCGCGGCTGGGCCGCCGACCGGGCCGACGTCGAGGTCGCCGCCGTCCAGTACGCGGGCAGGGCCGACCGGCTCGCCGAGGCCTGCCACGACGACCTGCTCGCGCTGGCCGACGAGGTCGCGGCCGCCGTGCTCCCGTACCTCGAGCGGCCCACCGTGTTCTTCGGGCACAGCATGGGCGCGATCCTCGCCTTCGAGGTGCAGCGGCGCCTCGAGGCGGCGGGCCGCGGCGCCGAGCTGCTGGTCGCCTCCGCCGCCCGGGCGCCGCACGACCCCGACCACGTCACCTCGCGCGACACCCGGTGGGACGAGGAGGCGGCGGTCCGCTCCATCGTCGCGATGGGACAGACGGACGCCGAGCTGATGGCGGACCCCCGGGTCCGCCAGCTCGTGCTGCCCTACCTGCGCGCCGACTTCGAGATGCTCCAGCGGTACGAGTACCGGCCGGGACCGGCGCTCGGCTGCGACGTCCTCGTCGTGCGGGGTGCCACCGACCCGCACGTGACGCCTGCCAGCGGTGAGCTGTGGCGGAAGCTCACCGCCGGCCGCTTCGCCCACGAGGAGCTTCCCGGCGGGCACTTCTACCTCGTGCCGGAGCCACCCATCGACCTGTTCCTCGGCGCCCGGTTCCAGACCGCGCGTCCGTGAGACCTTCTGGAGTCCGCATGTACGAGTCAGTCTCCTTGAGCAACCGACCGTGGGGTCGGATGCTGCGTGCCACCGGAGGGGCGAACCTGCTCGACGTCGCGGTCGAGCCGGTGGCCGAGGCGCTGGCGGAGTTCGGCGCCCTGCTGTTCCGCGGCTTCGAGACCGGGCCCGGCGGTTTCGCCGAGTTCGCCGACCGGTTCAGCGACACGACCCTCGACCGGTTGCACGGCGGGCAGAACCGCCGCGAGGTCGCCGGCGACGACAAGACCAGCACGGTCAACCTCGGCAAGCAGCTGATCGGCCCGCACGCGGAGCTGGCGTACAGCCCGCGGCGGCCGGACCTGCTGTGGTTCCACTGCGCGCGCCCGTCGGCCAGCCACGGCGAGACCACGCTGTTCGACGGCATCGAGATCCTGGCGAACCTGCCGGCCGAGCTGCGGGCGGCCTTCGACGCCAACGACCTGCGCTACGACTTCGCCGGCGCCGGGCCGGACCTGTGGCCGCTGTTCACCGGCGAGACCGCGGACCGGAGCAGGACCGC
Organism: uncultured Actinomycetota bacterium; assembly: GCA_963840275.1. Lineage (GTDB taxonomy): Bacteria > Actinomycetota > Actinomycetes > Mycobacteriales > Pseudonocardiaceae > Actinophytocola. The sequence goes on along the minus strand of CAWIYK010000005.1, from coordinate 1,751,796 downwards.
GGACCTGCTCGCCGGCCAGGACGGCGTGACCCACGAGCTGTCCGACGAGGACACGATCGACATCGCCTACGCGGTGCCCGCCGCGCCGCCGTCCCGCTACCAGGGCGTGCCGGCGTTCGCCAACAGCCTCATCCCCACGGCGGAGCGGACCGTGACGTTCGCCGACGGCACACCGATCCCGCCGAGCATCCGGCTGTCGGTGTTCCGGACCTGCAACCGGCTGATGACCCCGATCGAGTGGCGGGCCGGCGACGTGGTCATGATCGACAACTCCCGCATGATGCACGGCAGGCTGCCGTTCGAGGACACGTCCCGGGAGATCCACGTGCGCATGACGATGGCCGCGTTCTGACGCACCGGCACCGCTACGCGGTGGCCTTCGGTGCCTCGGCTTGCACCTCGTCGCCCCGGTTCGCACGCGCCGCCCAGGCGACCATGGGGTTGGCGGCCGCGGCGGCGAGGACGAACACGCCCGCCAGCACGAGCCACCCGACCGTTCCACCGGTCATCACCAGGAACGAGAGCGCGGCCGGGCCGGCCATCCAGCTCAGCTGTCCGCCGAGGCTGAACACCGCGAGGTACTCGCCGCGGCGGCTCTCCGGCGCCAGGCCGTAGCGGACGGCCCAGGTGGCCGCCGAGCTGAGCAGCTCACAGGTGGTCAGGGCTACGATCCCCACGGCCAGGGCGGCCACCGTGGCCAACCCGTTGGTGGTGCCGGAGAGGGCGAAGGCGACGCACGAGACGACCATGGCGATGCCGGCCCGGGTCCACGCTCGCGCGCCGTTGCTCGGCGTCTCGACGCCGCGGCTGGCCGGGAGCTGGAAGAGAATGCACAGGATCATGTTCGTCAGCATCGTGCCGGCGATCAGCCACGGCGGCCCGTCGGTCCGCAGCAGGATCCACAACGGCAGCAGGACCGACAGAACCGGTCCGTCGAGCTTGAACACGCCGTTCAGCACGGAGAGCGCCACGAACGACCGGTCCCGCAGTGCCACCTGCTTGCGGCGGGCCGTTCGTTCGACCTTGCGGTGCGTGCGATCGACATGGGGCACGACCCACGCGATGAGCACCGCGTCGAACGCGGTGACCGCCGCGGCGACGAGGATGATCGCCAGGTAGCCGGTGCGGGTGTCGAACGAGATGGCCACGCCGGCGATGGCCGCACCCACCGCCATGCCGATGTTGGCCGAGACACGGAGGAACGCGCTTCCGCGTGCGCGCTTGCCGTCCGGGAAGAGGTCGCCGAAGTAGCGCCCGGAACCGGCGCTGCCGAGGCCACTGAACAGCAGCTCGAGCACGATGATGACCTGGAACTGCCAATAGCTGTGCGCGAAGGGGTACAGGCAGAAGACCAGGGTCTGCACCGTCACGCCGATCAGCCACACGCGGCGGCCGCCGAAGCGGTCGGCCAGCATGCCGAACGGCACCATCGTGGCGGTGCTGATGAGCCACGCGACCGAGAGTCCGAGGCCGACAAGTTGTGGCGACAGGCCGATGTACTCGGTGAAGAACACCGCGCTGCCGGTCAGGTACAACCCGGTGGACACGCCACTGAAGGTGGAGCGCAGCAAGATGACTGGTGAGATGCCAGGTGGCAGGTTCATCCGGATCCCCGATTCCTGGACGCCGAGGGCGCCGGCTCAGTGGAGGAAGACACACCCGGACGTGGTGTGCTCGTTGCCGCCGATGGCGCCCGGCAGTGCCTGCCGGCGACCGCGTACCGAGGAGCCGCTGTATCCGTCGGGGCCGAAGAACACCTGCCACAGCACCGTCCAGTCGACCGGCTCGGCCGTCTCCGGGTCGATCACCGTCTCGGCGGGCGGGCGGATCCGCTCCTGTACGACGTAGTCGGGGCGCGGCGGCGACTCGAGCAACGTCCGCCACTCGGACTCGTCGACCTGGTCGCCGAACACGACGCCCTCGCTGGCGTACAGGTTGGCGGGCTTGAGAATGAGGTCGTTCTGCCGAGTACGGCATTCCTGTACCAGTGCGGCACGGTCGGTCTGCTCGACCGTCGGGAACGCCGGCCCGACCAGTCCGGTCCACGGCAGGATCCGGTCGACGCAGGCGACCTCGTCGTCGGACAGCTTCGCCCGCACGTCGGGCGTGGACAGCAGGCCGAGCACGGCCTTGCTGTCGTGGATCTCGGGGTCGAGCGGGGCGAACAGCGCCGTCTTTCCAGCCTGGTGTGCCTCGACCAGCGCCCGCAACGTGGCGAGGCCCTGTCGTTCGAGCGGGATGTGGAGCGGGAAGAAGTGGCGCAGGACGATGTCGATCGGCTGACCCCGGAGCCTGGCCTTGCCGTCGACGAAGTCGAGGTCGCAGAACTCGCCGTGGATCGCGTGCACGTTGTGTGCCCGGAGGCCCGGCACGACGCGCGCGGAGGTGTCCTCGGTGCCCGACTCGTCGATGACGGCGACCACCGGTGCGTCCGTGCCGACCGTCGTCCGGCCGACAGCCAGCAGGTCGTCGACGAGAATCCGCAACGTGTCGACCCAGGTGAGCCCGAACTCCGTCGCGAACCCGCCGAACGCGGCGGACTGCTTCAGCAGGTCGCTGTTCATCGTCGTGGTCATGCGGCCGCCGATCGCGCTGGTCAGGTTCAGCTCGATCACGCGATAGCCGTCCGGTCCGCGGAACACGTCGGCGCGGCCGTGGTCGATGACGGCACCGGCGTCCCAGGAGCCGCCGAGACTTCCGGAGCCGACCATTCCGGCGAGCATCACCGGAAGAACGTCGGCGTTGTAGCCCTGCGCGGCCAGGTACTCCTCGACACTGCCACCGAAACAACGGTTCGGCAGGTCGGCCATGATCCCGATCGTCGTCCTGATGTCGTCGGTCAGGCGCTGTATGTCGTCGAGTCGCGCGAACAGCGGCCGCGCGATGCCGTTCCTGGCGTAGGGCGAGTCGAGGTCCCGTACACACGTGAGCAGGCCGCGGTCGTCCTTGGCGCGCCGGTTGTACTCGTCCGTCATGTCCGCGTGCGACATCATGTTGAACACCTCGGGTTTCGGGAAGTCCACGTGTTGCGGCTCAGAAGGCGAAGACACAACCGGTCCTGGTGTGTTCGTTGCCGCCGATGGCGCCTGGTTGCGACTGCGGGCGACCCCGTACCGACGAGCCGTCGTAGCCGGCGGGGCCGAAGAAGACCTGCCACACCACGGTCCAGTCGACCGGCTCGGCCGTCGCCGGGTCGATCACCCTCTCGGCGGGCGGGCGGATCCGTTCCTGGACCACGTAGTCGGGACGCGGGGGAGAGTCGAGGAACGTTCGCCATTCGGACTCGTCGACCTGATCGCCGAACACGACGCCTTGGCTGGCATACAGGTTGGCGGGCTTGAGCACGAGGTCCTGTTGCCGAGCACGACATTCTGCCATCAGCGCGGCACGGTCGGCCTGCGCGACGGTAGGGAACGCCGGCCCGAGCAACCGGGTCCACGGCAGGATCCGGTCGACACAGGCGAGTTCGACGTCGGACAGCTTCGCCCGCACCTCGGGTTCGAACAGCAGGCCGATCGAGGCCTTGCTGTCGTGGAGCTCCGGGTCGAACGGGGTGAACAGCGCCGTCCGACCGGCCCGGTGTGCTTCGACCAGCGCCCGCAGCGTGGCCAGCCCCTGTGGTTCGAGCGGGATGTGCCGCACGAAGAAGTAGCGCAGGGCGATGTCGATCGGCTGCCCCCGCAGCCTGGCCTTGCCGTCGACGAAGTCGAGGTCGCCGAACTCGCCGTGGATCGCGTTCACGTTCCGCGCGCGGAGTTCCTCCATGACCCGGACGGCGCTGTCGTCGGTGCCCGTCTCCTCGATGACGGCGACGACCGGGGTGTCCGTGCCGACCGTCGTCCGGCCGACAGCCACCAGGTCGTCCGCGAGGACCTGAACCGGGTCGGCCCAGGTGAGCCCGAACTCCGTCGCGAACCCGCCCAACGCGGCGGACGTCCTCAGCAGGTCGCCGTTCATCGTCGTCGTCAGACGGCCGCCGAGTGGGCTGCCCATGTTGAGCTCGATCACGCGATAGCCGTCCGTACCGCGGAACACGTCGGCGCGGCCGTAGTCGACGGCGACACCGGAGTCCCAGGATCCGTTCAGAGACCCCGAACCGACGACTCCGGCGAGCATCGCGGAACGAAGCTCGGCGTCGTAGCCCTGCGCGGCCAGGTACTCCTCGACACTGCCACCGAAACAACGGTTCGGCAGGTCGGCCATGATCCCGATCGTCGTCCTGATGTCGGCGGTCAGGCGCTGTAGGTCGGCGAGTCGCGCGAACATCGGCCTCGCGATGGCGTCATCGGCGTAGGGCGAGGGTGGTTCGGCCTTGTCGAGGCCCCGAACACACGTGAGCAGGCCGCGGTCGTCCTTGGCGCGCCGGTTGTACTCGTCCGTCAGCTCGGCGTGCGAAGTCATGGTGTTCATGGCACCGCCTGCGCGACGATTCGGGCGACGGACGGGTCGGCGAGCAGCGCCGCACGGGACACGGGCACGCGATGGTCGGCCACGCCGAACCCGTCGTGCAGTCGGTGGTCCTCGGAGACGACGACCGTGACGTTGCCGCACTTCGCCGGGTGCACGCCGGCCCGCCCGGTCGTCACGAGGTAGCTCAGAAAGGCGGCGAACCGCTTGGAGAAGCTCGTGCCCACCTCGTCGCCCGCATCGAGGGCCTCGCACACGGACCGCACGACGCCGTCGTACAACCGTTGCAGGTCGCGCATCGCGTCCGCGAGGACACCGGCGCTCCGCTCGGCGAGGTCCGTCCCGAGAGAGCCGGTGACGCGGGCGGCGGCGGCCACGGCGTCCTGAATCCGTTCCGGCGCCAGCACCTCGGCGTAGGCCTCCGCGGACGTGACGAAGTGCTCCTGAAACACCGCGCCGTCGACGCGACTGGGGTCGAGCAGGACGATCGCCGGTTCCCGGGGACAACTCTCCCGGATCAGATCGGCCAGGCGGACGGCGAGAGCGCTGCCCCCGCAGTAACCGAGCACACCGGAAACCTCGAGACCCGCGTCCCGCACGTCGTCGAGCCACTCGCGGACGCAGGTGTCGGGATCGGTGCCGTTGACGAGATCCTCGGTCTGCGGAAGGAACACGGGCTGCCACACGACCGCGTCGGGCGCCAGGTTGGCGACCAGTTCGGAAAAGCCCGCCTCGCGTCGCCCGGGTCCGAAGTCCACGGCCAGCAGCGCGCGGTCACTCGCCCCCGAGGCGAGAGTCCGCCAGTTGGTCTGCTTCGTCATCTCGATCCGTTCCTCGGTGAACCGGTCAGGCCTGGCTGGGCACCACGTACGCCACGAGCTGGCGGTTGCCCGTTCCGTCGTCCTTCGCCACGACCACGGCGTCCTTGACCCGAGGGTGACGGCGCAGCTGGGTGGCGATCTCGTCGACCTCGATCCGGTGGCCGCGGATCTTGACCTGTGTGTCGGCCCGCCCGACGAACTCGAAGCAACCGTCGTCCCGCAGCCGGACGAGGTCGCCCGTGCGGTAGAGGCGCTCTCCGCCGGTCTCCGGCGGCCCGACCACGAAACGCTCGTCGGTGAGGTCGGGACGGCCGCGATACTCCAGTGCCAGGCCGGCACCGCCGAGGTACAGCTCGCCGACGACGCCGACCGGCAGGACTCCGAGGTCGGTGTCGAGCACCCAGGTGGAGGTGTTGTCGACGGGCCGGCCGATGGGGACGGTCACGTCGTCCGCTTCCGGGCGCACCAGGGCGATCAACGAGTAGACGGTCGTCTCCGTCGGGCCGTACATGTTCCAGACCTCGGTCGCCACGCGGCACAGGTCGTTGGCCATCGAGCGGGGGAGCGCCTCCCCTGCGGAGATCGCCAGGCGAAGGCGGAGGTGCTCCGGCGCGAGGGCGAGGAACCCGCTCCAGGTCACCGGCGTCGCCTGCATCAGGGTGACGCGTTCTTCCACGACCAGGTCGATCAGGCGCTGTGGGTCGCGCGTGTCCTCGGTCGACGCGATGACCATCCGCGCCCCGGTCGTGAACGGCAGCAACAGCTCCGGCACGGACATGTCGAACGACGGGCTGGTCAGCGCGAGCACGACGTCGTCGGCGGTCACGCCGGGCACCTGTGCCATCGAGCCGAGGAGGTTCACCAGGGCGCGGTGCGGGATGTCGACGCCCTTGGGTTGTCCCGTGGACCCGGACGTGTAGAGGACGTACGCCGAGTCCTCGCCGCTGCCCTCGTTCCTGGCGGTCAGTGGCGGGCCCTCGGCGGCGTCGTCGCCGGCCGCGTCGAAGACGACCACCGGCGTGTCGAGTCCGTCGAACGTGTCCTTCGGTGTGGCCGATCCGGTGACGATCACCTGCGCTCGGACGTCACGGAGCACGAACTCGACCCTGCGGCTGGGATAGGTCGGATCCACCGGCACGTACGCGGCGCCGAGCTGCCAGCTCGCCAACATCGCGACCAACAGCTCGATCGAACGCTCCAGGTGGATGGCGACGACGCCGCCCGAGGTCACCCCGCGCGACGCGAGCTGCTCGGCCAGCCGCCCCGCGTGCCGGCCGAGCTCCGCGAAGGTGAGCTCGCGCCGGCCGCTGCGCACCGCGGGCACGTCGGGATGCCGGGCGATGGTGTCGACCACCAGGTCGAGGACGCTGCGCACGTCGGATCCGAACGACGGTGCCGTGTTCGACGTCATGCGGGCACCTCGTCCGCGTTCATCGCGTCGCGCACCCGTGCGGCGAGTGTCGCCACCGTCGGATGCTCGAACACATGCGCGGCCGGAATCCCGACCCCGTACGTCTTCCGGAGGTGTGTGATCAGCCGCATCACGTGCAGCGAGTTGGCGTTGAGCTGGAAGACGTCGTTGTGGATGCCCACGTCGTCCCGGTTGAGCAGCTTCCTCCAGAGTTCGGCCAGTTCCCGTTCCAGGTCGTCGCGCGGCGCGCCGTCCGCGGCGGACCGGACCGGGACCGCCGGCAGGGCGTTGAGGTCCACCTTGTGGTTGGGCGTCTGCGGCAGGGCGTCCAGCACGACGATCGCCGACGGAACCATGTATTCGGGCAGCAGCTGACGCAGGTGGCTCATCAGTTCCGTTTCGAGCACGTGCCGTCCTTCCGGTGTGGTGGTCAGGAATGGGTCGACTCGACCGCGTGTGTCATCCGGGCCACCGCCTCGCGGATCCGGTCCGCCGAGGTGGCGAGGTTGAAGCGGGCGAACCCGCGCCCGGGCGCACCGAACAGCGCGCCAGGGCTCAGCGCCACCCGGCCGCGCTCCAGGAACGTGGCCGCCGGGTCGTCGCCGAGCCCGAGCGCCCGGCAGTCCAGCCAGGCCAGGTAGGTGGCGTCCGGTGGCCGGTACCCGACCCGCGGCAGCTCCCGGTCCAGCTCGGCGGCGAGCAGCTTCCGGTTCTCGTCCAACCCGCCCAGCAGGTCGTCCAACCACGGTTCGCCGTGGTTGAACGCCGCCGCGCCGGCGATCACCCCGAAGATGCCGACCGACACCCACAGCTCGGGTGACAGCCGGCGCAGGTCCGCGACCGCGTTCGGCGCGGCGACCAGCAGCGCCGCCTTCAGTCCGGCCAGGTTCCACGCCTTCGACGCGGACACCGCGACGAACGCCTGGCTCGCCGCCTCCGCGTCGAGCGTGGCGAACGGCACGTGCACGACACCCGGATAGGTGAGCGGGGCGTGGATCTCGTCGACGACGAGCCGGACGTCGTACCGGTGGGCCAGCTCCGCGATCGCGTACAGGGTCTCGAGATCGGCGACGGTGCCGGTCGGGTTGTGCGGGTTGCAGAGCAGGTACGCCCGGACCCCGCCCGCGAAGGCCCTCTCCAGCCCGGCCAGGTCGATCCGGCCGTCGGTCATCGGGTTCTCGACGAGCTTGCGGTCGATCGCCCACAGGTGGTCGAGGAACGCCGGGTACGCCGGCGTGTCCACCACGACCCCGTCGCCAGGCCCGGTGACCAGGCGGATCGCCTCGGTGATCGCCTGCAGCACGTCGGGCACCAGGACCATGTGGGCCGGGTCGGGCCGCCACCCGTACCGGCGCGCGGCGAACTCGGAGAACGCGTCGGCCAGGTCCGCGCGGTACGCGTAGCCGGTGTCGCCGCGCTCCACCGCGGCGACCAGCGCGGCCCGGATCGGCGGCGCGAGCATGGTGTCCATCTCGGCGATCCACAACGGCAGCACGTCCGGCGGGTACACCCGCCACTTCAAGCTGCGTCGGGCGGCCAGCTCAGCCGCGGTACACGTCTGCAAGGGGTTCACTAGGCCGCCACCGGTTCATTCAGGAAACTTAACTCGGCGTTGTCGTAATCCTGTCGCGGTTTTGGTCGACGGTGTCATTCGAGTATCGCGTTGGCAAGATAGACGCGCGTTTACGCGTTTCCACTCAAGTGAACTTCGAGGTGCCTGGAGGGATTTCGTCAGTGCATTGTCAGGTGGCCGGAAAGGCGCGCCATGTCCTGTTGTTCGAAGAGGTCGTTCACATCGAGCGTCAGACCGCGTTCCGACAGGAGCGCGACGAGCCGCAGCGCGTTGAGCGAGTTGCCGTCGAGGTCGAGGAAATGGTCGCCGGGGGCGACCGGGCGGCCCAACACGGTGGTGGCGCAGTCCAACAGGGTGGTCAGGGCGGGCGGCTCCATGGGACTCCTACTCTCGTGGGCGGTCATTCCGGGGTGGCGCCGACGCAGGTCCGCGCGAAGTCCCGGGTGAACGTTTCGACGAACTCGCGCGTGTACATGCCCTCCGCGCAGCTCGCGTTGGCGACCGCTCGACCGTCGCCGTACAGAAAGAGCGACATGGCCAGTCCCGGCTGGTGGAAATCCCGGCCGAACATGGGCAAGGACTCCCGGACCAGCTTGAGCCCACCCAGATGCGGCGTGGATTCGTACACGGCCGTGTTGAGGTAGCCGTAGCAGGTCGGCTCCCGGTCGTACGCCTCCGGGTACCGGGCCCGGACGTACTCCTCGTGGCTGAACATGCTGTTCGTGACCGCGGTCAGGACTCCGCTCCGCACCGTGGGGGCCAGCGAGGCGACCGTGTCCTCCTCGGTGACCGGAAACCGCACCATCATGCGGTTCGAGAAGTACCCGATCACCTTCTCCGTGCTGGGCCACACGCGCCGGGACGTGGCGAACAGGAAACGGACGTCGCTGGAGTGGCCGTGGGCGCGCAGCGTCACCGCGGCCGCGGCGGCGGCGAGCATCGTGGTCGTGAGTCGCAGCCCTCGAGCGTGCTGTTTCAACTGGACCGTGTCGGCGTCCGACAGCGTCAGGTCGTAGTTGATGATCGAGCCCCAGGGCTCGACGCGCCCCAGCTCGGGCAGGTCCAGGCCCGGATAGGCGCCGAGTCCCTCGTTGTGCTTGTCCCACCAGGCAAGCGTCTTCTTGGCGGCGTCGCTGGCGAACCACTCGCGCTCGTCGCGGGCGAAGCCCGTCGCGTCGGAGACCAGCTCGTCGAACGCGGACGCCGGCCGGTCGACCAGTCCGTCGTACACCTCGGCGATGTCGTCGAACAGCGCCATCGCGCCGGCGTGGTCGAGGATGCTCTGTTCGATGGACACGCCGAACATGTCGTTGTCCGGGCGGTGCAGCACGACCGCGCGCAGCAACGGCTTCTCGTACGGGGAGAACAGCTGCTGCAGCCACGCGTACGCCTCGGCGTCGGCGGCGGCCGGATCGGACCCGGCGGTCAACTCGCGGAGCGGCCAGGTCGCCTCTTCCGCGGGCAGGCACCGCACCGTGTCGATCGGATCCTCCGGACGGAAGTGAATGCGCAGGCCGCTGTGCCGGCGGGCCACCAGGCGCAGGGTCTCCTCCAGGCGTGGCACGTCGAGCCGGCCGGGGTAGGAGTACGCCCAGACGTACGGGTTCTTCCACCAGCGGTCGGGACCGCGCAACAGCGCCAGTCGCTTCGTCATGGTGGTGGTGGCGGGGACCGGCCCAGGTGGTCCTGGTTCGGTCCCGGCCGGGCTCGCCGACCGGGATGCGGCGTGCATACTCAACTCCTCCGGCTGGGCGACGGCGACTTCCGTCGATGATGGTGGAAGTTCGACCTTCCGGACTCGAGAGTCGGTCCAGACCGGCTACTCGGAGAAGATCTCGTCGAGGACGCGCTTGGCGGCCGCGAACTCCGCCGCGTCCGCGGGATCCTCGTAGGTGTAGGAACAGGTGGCGAGCGTCTTCCACAGTGCCCAGCCGCGTCCGCGCGCCCAGGAGTCCGCGTCCACCGCCAACCGGTCCCGGAAGGCCTGGCGGCCGTCGGCGGTCAGCAACGTCCAGGCGACGGCCAGATCGCAGGCCGGGTCGCCGACCCCACAGGTCCCGAAGTCGATGACGGCCACCAACTGCCCGTCGTGCAGCAGAAGGTTCCCTTCGGCGACGTCTCCGTGGAACCAGCGGTCCACACCGTCCCAGCGTGCGTCGAGCGCGTCCGTCCAGATCTCGCGAGCCAGTGCGACATCGACGTGGCCGTCCAGTTCGTCGAGTGCGAGCCGGGTGTTCTTGTCGTAGGTGCGCAGTGTGCCGCCCCGGAACCAGTTGTGAACTCCCGGCTGGGGACCGTCGGCGGGGTCGACGCCCCGCAGGGCGGCCAGGAAGCCGGCCAGGTCGCGGGCGAACCGGACCGGGTCGGCGATGCGGTCCGCGGTCGCGGTCACGCCGTCGAGCCACCGGTAGATCGACCACACGTGTGGGTACTCGGCGCTGGGCTTGCCTTTCGCCAGCGGGACGGGGATCGGCAGCGGGAGTCGGGGAGCGAGCGCCGGCAGCCACCGGTGTTCCTTCTCGACGGCCTGTGCGTACTCGGCGGCGCTGGGTAGGCGCACCACCATGTCGGCGCCGAGGTGGAAGGTCCGGTTGTCCCAACCGCCGTTCGCCACGGGATCGACGGGAAGTCCGGCCCACTGCGGGAACTGCTCTTCGATGAGACGACGTACCTGCGCCGCCTCGACGACGACGCGCTCCGGAACGGGACCGAGCTCCGGCGTGTTACTCAACGAAACATCCCATCTGCGATTGAACAAGTCCCGAAAGATACACGTGCGAATGGCGATGACCGCGTTCTGGCACTCGAGAACCGGTCGAGACGCGGTGAGTCGGCCGTGGGTATCGATTTCTTCCGCGCCGCGACACGGGTCTTTCTCCCGGCGCGCGAAAGGCACGCGATGCGAATTCTGCCGATGGCCAGCCTGGTCGTGCTGCTGTCCATGACATTCACGGACATTCACCGCACCGGCGCAAGCCTCCGGCCTACCGGAACTGTGGTCGGCCGGCCCGTTCACCGCGCAGTGTCGATCGTGGCCGGAGACGTGAACGGTGACGGCGCGGCCGACCTCATCCTCGTCGGCACGACCGGCGTCAGCGAGGTGCCCGCGAACCCGAACTGGTTCGTCACCCCGCCACAGTCGTGGTCGACGACCCCGTTCCACGGCACCAGGCAGACACTCACCGCCGACATGGATGCCGAGGGCGACGCGGACCTGGTCGCGGTGAACGACGACGACGCCTGGGTGTTGCTTACGCGGTAAGCGCCTGGGGGGTTCTGTCCTTACCGGTAACAGCAGTCCCTGCCACACGCCCGCAGGCAGGCGTTCGATGGGCCGTGCACAGCAAAGGAAGGATCCACTCGTGAAGCACGTGAAGCTCGGCGGCCTGGACGTCTCCCGTATCGGTCTCGGTGCCATGGGCATGTCGTTCGGCGACACCGCGCCGGCAGCGACGACGGCGAGTCCGTCCGCACCATTCATCGCGCCCTCGACCTCGGTGTCACGTTCATCGACACCGCCGAGGTCTACGGCCCCTACGTCAACGAGGAGCTCGTCGGGCGGGCGCTCGCGGGCCGGCGTGACGAGGCACAGGTCGCGATCGCGTGGCTGCTGACCAATGGCGACGACCTCGCCCCGATCCCCGGCACCAAACGCGTCGCCCGCGTCGAGGAGAACGTCGCCGCGGACGACCTCGAGCTGACCCCACCCGTGGGCGACCACCACGACGAGGCCCAGATGCGGATGCTCGACCGCTGACCACGTCAGCGGTGCGCGAGGATGGCCAGTCGCACCCGGTTCGTCGCGCCGGTCTTCGCCATGAGTGCGGCCACGTGGGTCTTCACCGTGCTGACCGCGACGTGCAGTCGTTCCGCGATCTCGGCGTTCGACAGCCCGTCGGCGACGAGTGCGAGCACGGCCCGCTCCCGTTCCGTCAGGCCGGGGAGGACCGGCGCGGCGGCCGGCCGCTGCTCGCGCGCGGCCACGGCGGCACGCACCAGTCGCCGCAACACCGTCGGGCCGAACGGCGACTCGCCGGCCGCGGTGCGGCGGATCGCGGCCAGCAGCTGCTCGGGCGGGGCGTCCTTGCCGAGGAAACCCTGCGCGCCCGCCGCGAGCGCGGGATACAGGTGCTCGTCGTCGTCGAACGTGGTCAGCACCAGCACCCGTGTGGTGGGGCGCGCGGCGAGGATGCGGGCCGTCGCGGTGATGCCGTCGACGCCCGGCATGCGCAGGTCCATCAGCACCACGTCCGGCGTCAGCCGCTCGGCCAGCCGGAGCGCGTCGTGCCCGTCCGCGGCCTCGCCGACGACCTCGATGTCGTCGGTGGCCTCGCACAGCATCCGCAGCCCGGCACGCAACAGCTGCTGGTCGTCGACGAGCAGCGTGCGGATCACGGCTGGTCACCCGCCGGCATCGTCACCACGAGCGACCAGCCCGGCGCACGTCTGTCGACGTCGACGCTGCCCTCCAGCAGCTCGATCCGCTCACGCATGCCGACCAGCCCGAAGCCGGGCCGTCGGGTCGTCGGCACGCCGGGGCCGCCGTCGTCGGTGATCGTGATGCGCACGGTCGTGCCGTCGATCCGCGCGCGGACGGTCGCGTGCGTCGCCGGCCCGGCGTGCTTGACCACGTTGGTCAGTCCTTCCTGGACGACGCGCAGCACCGCGAGCCGACGGATGGAGTCCAGGTCGGCGAGGTCGGCGTCGAGGTCGGCGTCCACCACGACCCCCGCGGCCCGCGCGTTGCCGACCGCCACCGCGAGTGCCGTTGGCAGCCCGTCCGGTGTGCCGACCGCCGCACCGGGCTCCTCGGCGACCGCGGCCGGGTCACGCAGGATGCCCATCAGCCGCTTCAGGTCGGTGAGCGCGGCACGGCTGGTGGCGTGCGCCTGGTCCAGGGCCTCGGCCACCTTGGGGTAGGCGCCGTTCAGCGTGTGGCGCGCGGCGCCCACCTGCACGGCGATCGACGCCATGTGGTGGGCCACCAGGTCGTGCAGCTCCCTGGCGATCGCGGTCCGCTCGGCCACCCGCGCCGCCAGCACCGCCTCGTCCCGGCCGCGGTCGGCGTCGAGCGCGCGCGACCGCACGGCTCGGATGTAGGCCCCGAGCGCGACGGGCGGCAGCGTCGTCACCGCGAGCGACGCCGTGGACAGCACCGGGTGGTAGTGCGGCCAGTACAGGACCAGCTGCGCGCCGGTGAAGGCGGCGGCGCCGACGCAGGCCGGCCAGCCGTCGTGGCGGACCCACAGCTCACCGAGCGTGACGATCGTGAACACGAACATCATCGGCAGGGCGGTCGACGCGCTCGCGCCGGCCAGCAGCAGCACGGTCTGGCCGAGCAGCACCGCGAACGGGAACCGGCCGCCGCCGACCGCGAGCGCCGCGGCGGCCATGCCGAACACCCAGTCCCGGCCGGTGGTGGGGATCGGACCGTGCAGCACCGCGAGGAACGCGGCCATGACCAGCAGCGGAAGCCCGCGCACCAGTGCGTGCGGCAGCTCGACGGAACGCGCGGTCATCACCCGACCCTAGGACGCGGCCCGCCCCGTCGCCTCCCACGGACGGCGGAGGGACCTCCGCCCGTGGGCGGAGCGGCGTGGCTCGTCGCCGGAGGCGGCCGACCGGCGCGGCGAGCACCGTGAAAGCCATGCACACCAAGAAACGACGGCTGGCCGTGCTGATCGCCGCGGCCCTGCCGCTGACCGGCGCCGCCGCGGCGGCGCCGGCGCCGAACTGGCGGCCCTGCCCGGACAACGCGACGACCGCCTGCGCGACGGTGCCCGTCCCCGTCGACTGGACCCGGCCCGGCGGCGAGGTGCTGGACCTCGCGTTGGCCCGCCGCCCGGCCGCGGACCAGGCGGACAAGGTCGGCACGCTCGTCTACCTGCCGGCCGGACCGGGCAGCTCCGGGGTCGACGCCGTGACCAACGACCAGGTCTTCGACCTGCTGTTCCCGCCCGCGCTCGCCGCGCGGTTCGACGTCGTGAGCTTCGACCCCCGGGGTGTTCGGCGCAGCGCGCCCGTCGTGTGCGACGCGGCGCTGGTCGAGCGGCTAATGGGGCCGACGCCCGCGAACCAGGCGGAGTTCGCCGACCTGCTCGCCGCGCAGGCCGACGTCGGCGCGGACTGCCGGCGCCGGACCGGCCCCGTGTTCGACCACCTGGACAGCACGAACGCGGCCCGCGACCTCGACGCGCTGCGTGCCGCCTTGGGGGAGCGCACGCTGAACCTGTACGCGTTGTCCTACGGCACCGTCATCGGTCAGATGTACGCCGAGCGGTTCCCGCACCGCATCCGCACGATGGTGCTGGACGGGGTGTTCGACCACAGCGTCGACTCCGACCGGTTCGCCGTCACCGGCGCACTCGCCGCACAGGAGTCGTTCGACCAGTTCGTCGCGTGGTGCGCGGCGGAGCCCTCGTGCGTGCTGCACGGCGCCGACGTCCGCGCGGCGGTCGCCGACCTGTTCGCCAAGGCGGAGCGCGGCGAGCTGCCCGACCCGGACGACGCCACCGGCACGATCGACGCGACGGAGCTGACCGGCCGCATCGTGTCGCCGCTGACCCGACCGGACCTGCCGGGGGTGGCGCGGGAGATCGCGCGGCTGGCCGACCCGTCGGCGGTCCGGACGGTGCGAACGTCGGCAATGACATCCATGACATCCATGACACCCTTGCCGATCTACCTCTCGTGCGCGGACAACACGAACCGGACCAGGTCCTACGCCGACGCCGAGGCGCTGCGCGGGGCCATGCGCGCGGTCGCGCCGGACGTGCGGCAGTCCGCGTACGAGATCGCCGACCTGTGCATCAACCCGCCGCGGCCGGCCACCAACCCGCAGCGGCCCCTCGACGTCCGCGGCCCGCTGCCGGTCATGGTGCTGAGCTCGCGCTACGACCCGTCGACGCCGTACCAGGGCGCGCGGCGGGTGGCGGCCCAGCTGCCCGGCTCGGTCCTCGTCACCTACGACGGCCTCGGACACGGCGCGGCGACCCGCGGCACGTGCCCGATGGACCTGGTGCGGCACTACCTGACCGAGCGCGACCTGCCCGCGCCCGGCACGCACTGTCCGTCGGTGGACCTCTGACCGGCAACTGTCGGTGTCATGGACGAGGCACCTATGCTCGCCAGGTGGAAGTCGCCGGTGGTGTGGTGCTCGCGGGCGGGCGGTCCACTCGCATGGGGACGGCCAAGGCCGCGTTGGAATGGCACGGATCGACGCTGCTCTACCGGGCCGTCGCGGTGCTGACGCGGACCGTGGACGGTCCGGTGGTCGTGGTGGCGGCGCCGGGGCAGGAGCTGCCCGAGCTGCCGGCCGGGGTGGCGGTCGTCGAGGATCCCGTCGAGGGGCTGGGCCCGATGCAGGGGCTGGCCGCCGGGTTGGCGGCGCTGCGGGACCAGGTCGAGGCCGCGTTCGTGTGTTCCACCGACCTGCCGTTCCTGCATCCCGCCTACGTCCGGCGGGTGTTGCGTGAGCTGACCGACGACGTCGACGTCGTGCTGCCGGTGGCGCGGGGGTTCCGGCAGCCGTTGGCGGCCGCGTACCGCACCAGGATCGCCGGGCTGGTCGCGGACCTGCTGGCGCAGGGGCTGCAGAAACCCGGGATGATCTTCAAACACTGCACGGTGACCCAGCTCGACGACGACGCGCTGCTGTCCGACGCGGCGCTGCGGAAGTTCGACCCGGAGCTGGACTCCGTGGCGAACATCAACACCCCGGAGGACTACGCGGCCGCGCGGGAGGAGGAGCCGCCGGAGATCGTGGTCGAGCGGTTCGGCGCGTTGGCGAAGGGTGGCGGGCACCGGCCGAGGATCGTGCGGGCCTCGACGATCGGGGCGGCGGCCGAGGCGGTCGGGTTGACGCTGGACCGGCACGTCGTGGCCGCGGTGAACGGCGACAAGGTGACCAAGGACGGCCGGTTGCCGCTGGTCGCCGGGGACGCCCTCGCCTTCCTCTCGGCGGACGCCGGGGGATAGGGCATACAGTCGACACATGGCGCCAGGTGGATTCTTCGGACAGGCGCTCGTCGTGGACGTGCACGGCAAGAGCGCGGCAGGCACCCCACTCACGCTCGACGACCAGCTCCTGCGGGCGTACCTCGGTGGCGTCGGGCTCGGCACGTGGCTCATGCACCGGCTGGCCCCGCCGCGCGTCGACCCGCTCGCGCCGGCAGCGCCGCTCGCGTTCGTGTTCTCCTCGCTCGTCGGTACCCCGCTGACCACGAGCGCCAAGTTCGCCGTGGTCGCCAAGTCACCGCTCACCGGCCTGCTGACCGACGCGCTCGCCTCCAGCCAGTTCGCCATCGCGGGCAAGCTGACCGGCCACGACGCGATCGTCGTCCGTGGTCGCGCGGACGATCTCTCCGTGCTGCTCATCGACGGTGCCGGGCCTCGGCTCGAACCGGCGCCCGAGCTGGCCGGGCTCTCCGCCGCCGAGGCGGAGACGGCGGCCAAGGAGCGGTTCGGACGGGGCTGGCGCACCGCCGCGATCGGGCCGGCCGGGGAGCGCGGCGTGCGGTACGCGACCATCAGCCACGACGGCCGGCACGCCGGCCGCGGCGGTCTCGGCGCGGTGCTCGGCGCCAAGAACATCAAGGCCGTGCTCGTGAAGGCGGCCACGAAGGTGGGCGTCGCCGACCAGGCCGGGGTGCTCGCGGCCGCGAAGGACCTCCGCGCCCGCAGCTTCGGTCCGGCCACCGCCAAGTACCGCGAGCTGGGCACGCTCGCGAACCTGTTGGCGTTCAACGCGGTCAGCACGCTGCCCACCCGCAACTTCACCGCCGCCACGTTCGACGGCGCCCCGAAGCTCGCCGCCGAGGAGCTGCACGAGCTGCGTGGCGTCGCCCGCAACAGCTGCGCGTCCTGCTCGATCGGCTGCGAGCACATCTACGCCCGCAAGGGCGGCGGCAGCCAGCGCATGGAGTACGAGAACGTCTTCGCGCTCGGCCCGCTGTGCGGGGTGTCCGACCCGGACGACGTGTTCGCCGCCAGCGCCCGCTGTGACGAGCTCGGCATCGACACGATCTCCGCCGGCGGCACGGTCGCGTGGGCCATGGAGTGCGTCGAGCGCGGCCTGATCGACGAGCCGTGGCTCACGTTCGGTGACGGTGCCGCCCTGCTCAGGGCCCTGGATGCCATCGGCACCCGCGAGCCCGGGCTGGGGGAGCTGCTCGCCGAGGGCTCCCGCCAGGCGGCCCACCGGGTCGGGCACGGCTCGATCGACTTCGCCGCGCAGGTCAAGGGCCTGGAGATGCCCGGCTACGAGCCGCGCAGCCTGCAGTCGATGGCCCTCGGCCTGGCCGTCAACGCGCGCGGCGCCGACCACAACCGCTCCGGCGCCTACGAGGCCGACCTGTCCGGCGACGTCGACCGCTTCTCCGGCGGCTCGGCGCACGTGGCCGCCGCGGTCCAGACCGAGGACAAGGCCGCGGTGATGGACTCGATGATCCTGTGCAAGTTCCTGCGCGGGGTGTTCGAGGACCCGTTCACCGAGTGGGCCAGGCTGCTCGCGCTGGTCACCGGCTGGGATCTGGACGCGGCGGAGCTGCACGCCGCCGCCCGGCGGATCGTCCGGGCCAAACGGGCGTTCAACCTGCGCGAAGGCGCCACCGCGGCCGACGACACGCTGCCCGTCCGCATGCTCGAGACCCCCCTCGAACTGGGGTCGGGCCGTAGCGCCACACTCACCGCCGACCGGCTTCGTTCGATGGTCACCGGGTACTACGAAGCACGCGGTTTGGACCAGGACGGCAGAGTGGCACACGCTGATCTGGCGGATCTTCTCCTCTAGGCCTAGCGTCGGCCGCACAGCCGTTTCGCGCTAACGGTATGCTGTATGCAATGCCAGGAGAGACGGAGCGACGATGACGACTCTCGAGGAGCCCGGGACGTCCGTGCGGACGGTCACGGCCGAGATCGACGGGCATACGGTGACCGTGCCGGAAGGCACGACGATCTACGACGCCGCCAGACAGGCCGACGTGGACATCCCCGTGCTGTGCCACAACGAGCGTTACGACCCGGTCGGTGTGTGCCGCATGTGCGTGGTCGACACCGGTGGCCGCGTGCTGGCCGCCGCGTGCGTGCGCCCGTGTGACGACGGCATGACCGTGAAGACGGACACCGAGGAGATCCAGCGTCAACGGGCCACGCTCACCGAGCTGCTGATGTCCGACCAGCCGGCGCGTGCCGAGGACCCGAAGCAGACCACGACCGGCGACAACCTCCTGCTGGAGCTGGCCGACGGGTTCGACGTGTCGAAGGAGACCACCGAGCTGCCGTGCGGCTCCGGTCGCGGTGTCGACCTGTCGAACCCGGTCATCGCGGTCAACCACGACGCGTGCATCCTCTGCGACCGCTGCGTCCGGGCGTGCGACGACGTGCAGGGCAACGACGTGATCGGCCGCTCGGGCAAGGGCTACGAGACCCTCATCGCGTTCGATCTGAACGACCCGATGGGCCAGTCGTCCTGTGTCACGTGTGGTGAGTGCGTCCAGGCCTGCCCGACCGGCGCGCTGACCAACAAGGCCATCAACAACATCCCGATCCAGCCGCGCGAGCAGCTCGACGCGATCGACAGCGTCTGTCCGTACTGCGGCGTCGGCTGCGCGCTCACCTACTACGTGGACCGCGAGCGGGACGCGATCTCCTTCGCCGAGGGCCGCGACCAGCCGGGGTCCAAGAGCCGCCTGTGCGTGAAGGGCCGCTACGGCTGGGACTACGCCGCCTCCCCGCAACGGCTGACCAAGCCGCTCATCCGGATCGACTCGGCGTACCCGAAGGGCGCGCTGTCGGCCGACGTCCGTGGCGACGGCGAGAACGACCGCGGCCGCGGCGGCGCGGGCGGCAACCGCAGCGGCGGTGGCCGGAGCGAGAAGAAGAAGGGCCGCGACGGTCGCCGCAAGCCCGGCGGGCTCGTCGACTACGACGAGGTCATGCCGTACTTCCGGGAGGCCTCCTGGGAGGAGGCCCTCGACCTGGTCGCGCGGCGGCTCAAGGAGGTCCACGCGAAGGGCGGGCCGGGCGCCATCGCCGGCTTCGGCTCGGCGAAGTGCTCCAACGAGGAGGCCTACCTCTTCCAGAAGCTGATCCGCACCGGGTTCGGCACGAACAACATCGACCACTGCACCCGCCTGTGCCACGCGTCGTCGGTGGCCGCGTTGTTCGAGGGCGTCGGGTCCGCCGCCGTGTCGACCACCTACAGCGACGTGGCCAACGCCGACGTCGTGATCATCACCGGCTCGAACCCGACGGCGAACCACCCGGTCGCGAGCTCGTTCTTCAAGCAGGCCCGCCGGCGCGGCACGAAGATCGTCTACGTCGACCCGCGCGCCAGCACGGTCGCCGAGCACGCCGACTACTACTGCCAGGTCAAGCCGGGCACCGACGTCGCGTTCTACAACTCGATCATGCACGAGGTGATCCGGCTCGGGCACATCGACCGCGACTTCATCGCGGCGCGGGTCTCCAACTACGACGAGCTGGCCCGCACGGTCGCCGACTACCCGCCGGAGCGCGCCGCGCAGATCACCGGCGTGGACGCCGACCTCATCCGTGAGGTCGCGCGGGTGTGGGGCGAGGCGAACGCCGGGGTCATCTACTGGGGGATGGGCATCTCCCAGCACACCACCGGCACCGACAACGCGCGCTGCCTGATCGCGCTGTGCTCGATCACCGCCAACGTCGGCCGGCCCGGCACCGGGCTGCACCCGCTGCGTGGACAGAACAACGTCCAGGGCGCCTCGGACGCGGGGCTGATCCCGATGTTCTACCCCGACTACCAGGGTGTGGACCACGAGGCGACCCGCAAGCGGTTCGAAGAGGCGTGGGGCACCGAGCTGGACCCCAACCGCGGCCTGACCGTCACCGAGATCATCGGTTCGGTGCTCAAGCCCGACGGCGTGCGCGGCATGTACATGCTCGGCGAGAACCCGTTCCTGTCCGACCCCAACATCAACAAGGTGCGGAAAGCCCTCGCGGCACTGGACTTCCTCGTCGTGCAGGACATCTTCCTCACCGAGACCGCGGAGTTCGCCGACGTCATCCTGCCCGCCTCCTCCTACCTGGAGAAGGACGGCAGCTACACGAACACCGACCGCCGGGTGCAGCTCGGCCGCAAGGTGATGGACCCGCCGGGCGAGGCGCGGGTGGACTGGGAGATCGTCCAGGACCTCGCGCAGCGGATCGGGCTGGACTGGTCCTACCCGTCGCCGAGTGAGATCTTCGACGAGATGGTCGCGCTCATGCCGTCGTACGCGAACCTGCGCCACGACAACCTCGGACTGTCCGGGAAGCTGTACCCCAACGCCGATCCCGAGCACTCCGACGGGACCGTGGTCCTGTTCGACGAGCGGTTCAACACCAGCGACGGCCTCGCGCACCTGGTGCCCGCGCAGTGGCTGCCCGCCAAGGAGCTGCCGGACGCGGAGTACCCATTGGTGCTCAACACCGGACGGCTGCTGGAGCACTGGCACACCGGGTCGATGACCCGCCGGTCCTTCGCGCTCGACACGATCGCGCCGATCGCCGAGGTGTACCTGCACCCGAAGGACGCGGCCGACCGCGGCCTCGCGCACGGCGAGCTGGTACGGGTGCGGTCGCGGCGCGGCGAGATCGAGCTGCAGGTGCGGATCTCGCACCGCGAGCAGCTGGGCAACTGCTTCATCCCGTTCCACTTCCGGGAGGCGGCGGCGAACCTGCTGACCATCGACGAGATCGACCCGTACGGCAAGATCCCCGAGTTCAAGTTCTGCGCGGTGCAGGTCGAGGCGCTCGGCGCGGCACACGTGAGCGAGGCGGCGATCCTGGGAGAGACGGAATGACCCTCAGTCCCGAACGGTCGTCGCAGGCTCGGGCGCGGTGGGTGCCCGGGGTCGAGGGCCGGGCCGGCAAGTTCCCCGGCCCGTCGCTGATCCCCGCGCTCAACGCGATCCAGGCGCGGCTCGGCTGGCTGCCCCGCGAGGAGCTGGAGGAGCTGGCCCGCGAGGTGCGCAGGCCGCGCTACGAGATCGAGGGGATCATCTCGTTCTACCCGCACTTCCGCACCACGCCGCCGAAGAAGGTCGCGCTGCACGTCTGCCACGACCTGTCGTGCTGGCTGCGCGGCGGCGACGAGCGCATCGCGGCGATCAAGCGGCAGTACGGCGAGGACACCGACGTCGAGCTGGTCGAGGTGTCCTGCCTCGGCCGCTGCGACGTGGCCCCCGCGGTGGACGTGAACGAGCACCCGGCCCCGGTGTCCGATGTGGACACCCTGGTCGAGGCGGCCCGCGGGGACGGTGTCTCCGAGGCGTCGGCCGCGACCAGGACCGAGCCGTGGCCCAACGATCCCTACCCGGCGGGGTCGGGGGTCGGTGAGCGGTACGCCTCGCTGCGGGCGCTGCTCGCCGGTGAGCTGAGCGCGTCGGACGTCGTCGGGACGCTGTCGGAGTCCGGGCTGCGCGGGATGGGTGGCGCCGGGTTCCCCACCGGCAAGAAGTGGGAGCTGGTCGCGGGCACCGACGACCCGGTCAAGTACGCGATCTGCAACGCGGACGAGTCCGAGCCGGGCACCTTCAAGGACCGCCAGATCCTCGCCGACCAGCCGCACCTCGTGCTGGAGGGGCTGCTGCTCGGCATGGCCGTGGTGGGCGCCGAGCAGGGCTGGGTGTTCATCCGGCACGAGTACGGCCCCGAGGAACGGGTGCTGCGCAAGGAGATCGACGCGCTCCGCGAAGCGGGGATCGTCGGGCCGGACGCCTGCGGCAGTGGGCGGCGGCTCGAGCTGGAGATCTTCGTCTCGCCCGGCGGGTACATCCTCGGCGAGGAGACCGCGCTGCTGGAGTGCATGGAGGGGCACCGCGGCGAGCCGCGCAACAAGCCGCCGTTCCCCGGCAACTACGGCCTGCACGGCCGGCCGACGCTGATCAACTCGGTGGAGACGTTCGCGGACGTGCCGGTGATCCTGCAGCGCGGCGCCGAATGGTGGGGCTCGCAGGGGCTCGACGAGTCCGTCGGTTGGAAGTTCTTCGCCGTCTCCGGCCACGTCGAGAAGCCGGACGTGTACTGCGTGCCGATGGGCACCACCGTGCGTGCGCTCATCGACCTCGCCGGCGGTGTCCAGGGCGGTGCCGAGGTCGGCGCGGTGCAGCCGGGTGGCGCGTCGTCGAACTTCATCGGCCCGGACCAGCTCGACCTCGCGCTCGACTTCGGCACGCTCGCCGAGGCCGGCACGATGCTCGGCTCCGGCGCGCTCGTCGTGATGGCCGAGGGCACGGACCTGCTGGCCGCGGCCACGAACGTGCTCCGGTTCTTCCGCAACGAGTCCTGCGGCAAGTGCGTGCCCTGCCGGGTAGGGTCCACGAAGGCGCACACGCTGCTGCGCGAGCAGCTCGACACCGGTTCGTCCACACTGGACGACGGACAGCGGGCGCAGGTCATGCGGCTGGAGGAAGCGATGCGCAAGACGTCGATCTGCGGGCTCGGGCAGGTCGCGCTCGGGCCGGTGGTGTCGGTGCTCGGCCTCGACAAGGGCGGTGCCGCGGCGCGTCCGCAGCCTCGCCCGAACGGCTCGTCGGAGCAGCCGAACCGTTGACCGGTAGAGAGTTCTTCACCGCCCGCACGGTCGCCGAGGCACTCGCGGGCTTCCGCCCCGACCACCGGACGGCCGTCGAACACGTGCCGCTGTCCGCCGCGCTGCACCGGGTGCCGGCCGAACCGGTCGCATCGCCCGCGCCGCTGCCCGGGTTCGTGAAGTCCACGGTGGACGGATACGCGGTGCGTGCCGCGGACACCTACGGCGCCTCCGACGGCCTGCCGTCCTACCTGGACCTGCTCGGCGCGGTACCCATGGGCGCGGCACCCGAGGTCGCCGTGCGGCCCGGCGGCTGCGTCGCGATGCCGACCGGGGGAGTGCTGCCCGACGGCGCGGACGCGGTGGTGATGGTCGAGTACACGGCCGAGACCATGCCCGGCACCATCGAGATCACCCGGCCGGTCGCGCCAGGTGGCGGGCTGGTCCGGGCGGACGAGGACGTCGCCGTCGGTGCGCCACTCGTGCCCGCCGGTCGCCCGTTACGCGCGCCCGATCTGGGGCTGCTCGCCGCGGCCGGGGTGACCACGGTCGCCGTGCACGCCCGCCCCCGGGTCGCGATCATCTCCACCGGCGACGAGGTCGTCCCACCGTCCACAGTGGAACTCCGAGCCGGGCAGGTGCGGGACGCGACCGCCTCGGCACTGGCCGGGCTGGTGCTCGACGCGGGCGGCGAGCCGGTGATCGCCGGGATCGTGAGCGACGAGCCGGGTGCGTTGAAGGAGAAGCTGACCGAGGTGCTGCCGGACGCCGACCTCGTGGTCGTCTCGGCCGGCTCGTCGGTCGGGGCGCGGGACGAGACCGCCGGCGCGGTCGCCGCGGTCGGTTCCGTGTGGTGTCACGGCCTCGCGATCAAGCCAGGCAAACCGACGCTCCTCGCGGACTGCGGCGGCATCCCGCTGATCGGGCTGCCCGGCAACCCGCTCTCGGCGCTCGTCGTGTTCGGCCAGGTCGGGGTGCCGCTGCTGTGGCGGCTGTCCGGTTGCGAGAACCCGCCGCCCGCGCCGAGCACCCGTGCCCGGCTGTCTCGGGACCTTGCCTCCGCGGCGGGCCGGCTCGACGTGGTCCAGGTCCAGCTGCGCGACGGCGTGGCCGAGCCGGTGTTCGGCCCGTCCGCGCTGCTGTCCGTCCTCACCCGTGCCGACGGCTACCTGGTCGTGCCGGAACCGGCGACCGGGCTCGACGCCGGCACCGAGGTCCAGGTGACGTTGTACCGATGAACAGCCCCTTCGTCTCCGACGTCCCCGCGGCGGCGGCGCACACCGCCTGGCGGGAGGCCCGTGCCGCCACCGGCTGCCCGCCTCGGGTGGGGATCGTCCGCGTGCCGGTGGGCGAGGCGGTCGGCCGGGTGACGGCGGAACCCGTGTGGGCGCAGCGGTCCTCGCCCGCGTTCGACTCCTCCGGCATGGACGGCATCGCGGTCCGCGCCGAAGACACGGTCGGCGCGGCGGAGACCACCCCCGTCCTGCTCACCGACTTCGAGGTCGTCGACACCGGCGACCCGCTGCCCACCGGTTACGACGCGGTGGTCATGCGGGAGCACGTCCACCGCGTCGGCGACCAGGCCGAGCTGCGCGCCGCAGTCCCGCCGTACCAGCACGTCCGGTCCATCGGCGAGGACATCAGTGCCGCCGAGCTGCTGCTGCCGGAGGGCCACCGCCTGCGGCCGGTGGATGTCGCCGCGTGTGCCGCGGCGGGCGTGGTCGAGCTGGCGGTCCGGCGGGCGCCGGTCGTGGCGGTCATCCCGACCGGCGACGAGATCCGTCCCATCGGCGCTTCCCTCGAGCCGGGCGACATCCTCGACACCAACTCGCTGATGCTCGCCGCGCAGGCCCGTGAGGTGGGCTGCGAGGCACGCGTCACCGACATCGTGCGCGACGACCCGGACGCCATCACCGCCGGGGTGCGCGCCGCGGCCGCCGACGCCGACCTGGTCCTGCTGATCGCCGGTTCCAGCGCGGGTCGCGACGACTACACGGCCCGGGTGGTCGCCGGCGCCGGCACGCTCGCCGTGCACGGTGTCGCCGTCCGCCCCGGCCACCCGGTCGTGCTCGGCGCCGTCGACCAGACGCCGGTGGTCGGCGTGCCCGGCTATCCGGTGTCCGCGGCCCTCACGTTCGACATCTTCGCCGCGCCGCTGCTCGCGGAGCTGGAAGGCGCGGCGCCACGCGAACGGCCGTCGACCACGGCCCACCTCGCCCGCAAGCTCCCGTCCGCCATCGGGATGGACGACTGGGTCCGCGTGCGGCTCGGCCGGGTGCGGGACCGGGTCGTCGCGACGCCTCTTCCGCGCGGCGCGGGCGTCCTGACGTCCATGGTGCGCGCGGACGGGCTGCTGGTCGTGCCGTCCGGGGTGGAGGGGCACCACGCGGGGGCGGAGGTGCGGGTCGAGCTGTTGCGCGGCCTCGGCGAGATCGACCGCACCATCGTCGCGATCGGCTCCCACGACCTGGTGCTCGACCTGGCCGCGTCGGCGCTGCGGGCCGACGACCCGCTGATCACTCTCGCGTCGTCGAACGTCGGTTCGCTCGGGGGGCTGGTCGCCGTGCGGGACGGCCTGTGCCACCTCGCGGGCTCACACCTGCTCGACCCCGCGACCGGCGAGTACACGCTCCCGTACGTCGACCGGCTGCTCGGCGACGACGCCGCGGTGATCCGTCTCGTCCACCGCGACCAGGGCCTGATCGTCGCGCCGGGCAACCCCCTGGAACTGGCCAAGGTCGACGACCTCACGCGGCCGGGGCTGCGGTACGTGAACCGTCAGCGCGGCGCCGGCACCCGCGCGCTCCTCGACCACGAGCTGGCGCAGCGCGGCCTCGACCCCGCCGACCTCACCGGCTACACCCGTGAGGAACACACTCACCTCGCGGTGGCCGCAGCGGTGGCCGCCGGCCGCGCCGACGCGGGCCTCGGGATCCTGGCGGCCGCGCGTGCCTTCGGCCTCGACTTCGTCCCCGTCGCGCAGGAGCCCTACGACCTCGTCCTGCGGACCGACAGCGTCGCCGACGACCGGCTTGCTCCACTGTGGACGCTGCTCGAGCGGGCCGACTTCCGCGACCAGGTCGAGGCACTGGGCGGCTACTCGTGCGCGGAGACCGGCAGAAGGGTTCGCTGACCGTCGGCGAGGTGGTCGACCACGCCGGTCCTGGCGAAGTCGTAACCGCCGAGGGCGGTGATCGCCGTGCGCAGCGCGGGGTCGCGCAACGCCTCGACGAGTGGTGCCGCGGCATCGAGCAGCTCGGCGGCCAGGACGAGGTCGTAGTCCTCCCATGCCACGGAAAGGAAGTCCAGGTCGAGATCCGCGGCAGCGGCGCGCACGGCCATTCCCGCATCCGCCGCCCCGGCGGCGACCGCGAGCGCGACCTCCAGGTGCGAGCCGAACTCCGGACCGGTCACCTCGTCGGGCGCCACGCCCCCGGTGGCCAGCGCGTGGTCCAGCAACACCCGCGTGCCGGTGCCGGGGCTGCGCTTGGCCACCCGGAGCCCGCGCACCTGCCGGAGGTCCGCGATCCCGCGCGGGTTTCCGGCAGGCAGCAGCAGCCCCTGCTCCCGCCGCCACAGGTGCAGCAGTGTCGGACGCCGTCCACGCAGGACGGCCCGCGCGAACGGTGCGTTGTAGACCCCGCTGTGGTGACGCAGATGCGCGGTCGCGCCGTCAGCGGTGTTCGCGGCCACCGCGGCCAACCCGTGCAGGCTCCCGCGCGCGGGTACCACCGACACCCGGTCACCGAGGTGTCGCAGGAGCAGGCTCATCGCGGGATCGTCGCTGCCGGCGAGCCGGAACGCCCGGGTGCCGCCGAGCAGGCGGCGGGCCGCGGCCGGTCCGTCCTGGCTCACCATGGCCCGGCGCCGAGGAGCCAGGCTGATCACCCCGTACTCGGCGAGGTGTCGGTAGGCGCGGCTCGCGGTGGCGGTCGTCGTTGCCTTGGCGGTGGCGAGGTCGCGGACGCTCGGCAGCTCGCTCCCCGCCGCGAGCTCACCGTCGAGTACGGCCCTGGCGAGCTCCGTTCCGAGCTCCCGGTAGCGAGTCACTGTGTCCCTCGACATCCACGACGGTTACCTTGTACGTATCTGTGATGCTACAGAAGGAGTCAGGGATGAAGCGGGTACTGCCGTTTCTGGCCGTTCTGGTGTCGCTCACGGCCTGCGGCGGGACGGATCAGGCAGCCGGTCCTTCCGCCGAGAAGTCGTTGATCCTCGCCACCACCACGAGCACCCAGGACTCGGGTCTGCTCGACGAGTTGCTGCCGGCGTTCACCGCCGACACCGGCTGGCAGGTCAAACCGCTGGCCGTCGGCAGCGGGCAGGCGATCGAGCTGGGCAGACGCGGTGAGGCGGACGTCCTGCTCGTGCACTCGCCGAAGGCCGAGGAGGAGTTCGTCGCGGAGGGCACCGCGGACGAACGACGTCTGGTGATGCACAACGACTTCGTGCTCGTCGGGCCGGCTGACGACCCGGCGGGGATCCGTGGCGTACCGGCCGCGGCGGCGATGCGGAAGATCGCCGGCGCGCAAGCCGGGTTCGTCTCGCGCGGCGACGAGTCCGGCACCCACGCGCGGGAGAAGCAGCTGTGGGAACAGAACGAGATCGTCCCTTCCGGACAGTGGTACCGCTCCACCGGGCAGGGCATGGGCGCCACGTTGCGGGTGGCGAGTGAGACGTCGGCCTACACCTTGACCGATCGGGCGACCTACCTGTCCCAGAAGGGAAACCTCGCGCTCGAGGTGTTGAACGAGGGCGACAAGGCCCTGCTCAACATCTACCACGTCATCGAGATGACGAAGCGTGCCGGCGACCGGGTCCAGCCGGATGGCGCGAAGGCGTTCGCCGACTGGATCGTCGGTTCGCGAGCACAGCAGATGATCGGCGACTTCGGCGTGCAGGAAGCCGGACAGCCCCTGTTCGTGCCCGATGCGGGCAAGGACGAGTCGGCGTTGGGGAGCTGACCAGGGGTGGACGTGCTCGGCGACGGCCTGCTCGAGGCGTTGCGGCTGCTGCTGACCGGCGACGAGGACACGTGGGCGATCACCGCGCTCACCCTGCGCGTCTCACTTGGCGCCACCGTGATCGCCCTTCTGCTGGGTGCTCCGGTGGGGACCGCGCTCGCCCTCGGCCGATTCCGAGGGCGACGGGTGCTGCTCGCCGTCGCGAACACGGGCATGGGGCTGCCGCCGGTGGTGGTCGGGTTGTTCGTCACCGTGCTGTTGTGGCGCTCCGGCCCGCTCGGCGGACTCGGTCTGCTGTACACCCCGACGGCGATGGTGATCGCACAGGCCGCGATCGCCGCTCCGATCGTGATCGCGTTGACGGCCACCGCGTTGCAGCAGGTCGACCCGGACTTCCTGCTGCAGATGCGCGGGTTGGGTGCCACGAGGTTCAGAGCGCTCGGCGCGCTGCTGGTGGAGGCGAAGCTGCCGCTGCTGGCGGCCGGCATGGCCGGCTTCGGCGCCGTGGTCAGCGAGGTCGGGGCCGCGCAGATGGTTGGTGGCAACCTCGCGGGTGAGACCCGGGTGCTCACCACCGCCGCGGTGCTCGCGACCAGCCGTGGCCAGTTCGCACTGGCCATCGCGTTCGGCCTGATCCTGCTCGTCATCGCCTTCGCGGTGAACCTCGCCATCACGATCGCCCAACACCGTC
Organism: uncultured Actinomycetota bacterium; assembly: GCA_963840275.1. Taxonomy (GTDB): domain Bacteria; phylum Actinomycetota; class Actinomycetes; order Mycobacteriales; family Pseudonocardiaceae; genus Actinophytocola. Next base: position 1,723,378 of record CAWIYK010000005.1, on the reverse strand, counting down.
AGCGGGCGACCTAGGTGAGCATCGGTTGCCGCGACCTGCGAGTCACCGCCGCAGGGCGAGACCTCGTCGCCGTGCCGGCGCTGGACGTCCCGGCGGGGGAGACCCTCGCGGTGCTCGGGTCCAACGGCGCCGGCAAGTCGACGCTGCTCCGCGCCCTCGCACACCTCGGCACCGCGTCCCGGTCGGGTTCCGTGCTGCTCGACGGCCGCGACGCCACTACCGCCGAGCTCCGCCGGGCCATCGCCGCGGTGCTGCAACGTCCGGTACTGCGACGCACGACCGTGCTCGACAACGCCGCGGCCGGCCTCCGGCTGCGCGGCGTGCGACGCGGCGAGGCCCGCAGTCGAGCCGAGCCCTGGCTCGACGCGCTCGGCGTCGCGCACCTCGCCACCCGCCACGCCAGCACGCTCTCGGGTGGTGAGGCGCAGCGCGTGGCCATCGCGCGAGCCCTCGCCGTCGCGCCACGGGTGTTGCTGCTCGACGAACCGTTCACCGGTCTCGACGCCACCACCCGCACGGATCTGCTCGCCGACCTGCGGTCCGCCCTGGACCGGCAGAACGCCGCTGTCCTGCTCGTCACGCACGACCGCGCCGAAGCACGCGCACTCGCGGGACGCACAGCTTTGCTCGTGAACGGTGAGATCCGGCAGATCGGCACGACCGAGGAGGTCTTCGAGGCACCGACCGACCTCGAGTGCGCGAACCTGTTGGGCTTCACCACACACCTGCCGCCCGCACTCACCGGCCTCGAGACGATGCTGGTCGCGCGCCCGGAACGCTGCCGCCCACTCGCCCACGCCACACCACCCCCGCCGAACACGGTCGTGGTCGACGGTGTCCTCCGCCGAGTGGTCCCACTCGGCGGCGCGGTCCGCATCGACGTGGACACCGCCGCCGGCCCCGTCACAGCGGTGACCACCGCGGATGTCCCGACCACTCCCGGCAGCGCGATCCGCATCGCGACGGCAATGGAGCACCTTCGCGAATGCGTGTCGACCACCCGGACATGACCGCCAAGTTCCTGGCCGGCCTGCGGCCAGTGCCCGCCTGACCGCGGCGATCGAGCAGGGCACCGTCGCCACGTGTTGGACGCGATGCCCCGACGACCGTCGGTCGATCAGACGGGTCCTGGCGCTGCGCCTACGTCTCGCAGGTGACGTTGACCTGGGCACGGAAGATGTGCCCGAAATTGGGATCGTCGAATGTTTCGAAGATCTGCGGCTCCCCGGACAGTGTGCAAGCGCCGTAGAAGCCTTCGGACTGTGCGGAGTTCTGTGCGTCGTCGAGCGCGCCCTGGACCGCGTTCTCCGCGGTCAGGCCGCGACCGGCGCCACAGAAGAGTGGGCTGGCCGTAGCGGGTGACGCGACCAGCATGACCACTGTCATCGCGCCGGCCGCCACGAGGAGCCCATGGCCGGTGCGGCGGCCCCAGCGTCGGTTCATCCGGGTGTTCCTTTCTCGGGTTGGGCAGTGCCATCCTGGACTACGCCCCGGCGGCCAGAATTGTTCAGGCCGATCGGGGCGGCCCGGCCCGTGATCACGTGTACCGGCTCGGTCGGCCTGCTCTAGGCTTTGGCGCTGTCAGTGGCCTTTCCTGGGAGGAGTTCGATCGGTGGCGTCCGCGCGAGAGCTGTTGGAGTCGATCCGTGCCGAGCTGGCGCCGGCGGAGAGTGAGAACCGCCTGGTGCCGTTGATCGAACGGGGTGCCGCCGCGCCGGCGGTGTTCGGCACGATCGCCGGGGAGGAGTCGCACATCGTCCGCAGCGACTGGCGCAGCATTCACCTGCTGGCCTCGCGGTCGGACGAGCGGACGGCCCGGGAGTTCTTCGCGGGACTCGCCCAGGGCGAGGGCCTGGCGTTGGCCAAGCTGCCCGCGCTCGCCGAAGCGGGCGGGATGGACGAGGAGGCGCTGCGCGCGTACGAGCCGATGGCCGGCTGCCAGGCGTACCCGGCGTACTTCGCGTGGCTGGCACTCAACGGCGAACCCGCCGACGTCATCGTCGCGGTCGTCGCGAACTTCGCCGCCTGGGGCGACTACTGCGGCCGGATCGCCACGGCCATGCGGGAGAAGTACGGCCTCGACGACGAGGCGTGCGGCTTCTTCGACTTCTTCGCCACGCCCGTTCCCGAGGTCGTCGAACAGGCGGTCGCCGCGGTGCAGGCGGGCATGGACGCCGGCCGCAGCAACGAACGGGAGGCGCGCCGGTACGGCCGCCTGTTCCAGACCTACGAGCTGATGTTCTGGAACACCATCGCCGACGCCCAGAGCTAGTGTGCCGGCGCGGGCAGGCGCGCCAGTACGCCGAGGCGACCCTCGCTGTGCAGCCGGAGGAACGCGTCCACCACGTCCGGGTCGAACTGGGTGCCTCGGCAGCGGAGCAGCTCGTCGCGGGCCTGCTCCTCGGTCCTCGGCACGTGGTAGGGCCGGTCCGCGAGCATCGCGGCCCACGAGTCGCACACCGCGACGATCCGCGCCTCCATCCGGATCTGCTCGCCGGCGAGCTGGTCGGGGTAGCCGGTGCCGTCGAAGCGTTCGTGATGTTGGCGGACCACCACGGCGGTGCCGGCGAGCCCGGGCACCGCGCACAGCATCCGGTAGCCGTCCTCTGGGTGGCGGCGCACCTGCTGCCACTCCTGGTCGGACAGCGGCTCGATCTTGGTCCAGATCTCCTTCGGCACGAGGACCTTGCCGACGTCGTGTAGGTGCCCGGCGAGCGCCGCGTGGCGGACGCTCGCGCTGTCCAGGCCGAGCTCGACCGCGGTCAGTCCCGCCCATCTGCTGACCGCCCGGCCGTGCTCCTGGCTGGACAGCCAGCCGTCGACCAGGTCGGCGACATGCTCGAGATAGCCGATCATGCCCGCGGTGCCGGCCGGGTCGCCGTTGGCCGTGGCCCCGCACGGACCGACGTCGATGCGGTTGCGCCCCTGGCACTTGGCCGCGTACAGGGCCCGGTCGGCGGCCATCACGAGCTCGTCCGGCGTGGTGCCGTGGAGTGGAAAGGTTGCCGTGCCGACGGAGATCGTGATCTCCGCCGACATCCCGCCGTCGACCGTGATCGGGCTGCCGCTGACCTCGCGGCGCAGCCGTTCCGCGATCCGCAGCGGGTCGTCCGCCGCGACGCCGCGCACCAGGACCGCGAACTCCTCGCCGCCGTAACGCGACAGGACGTCCTCCTGCCGGATCCCGGTCCGCAGGCGCGTGGCGATCTCGACCAGCACCCGGTCGCCGCCGGGGTGGCCGTACGCGTCGTTGATCGACTTGAAGTGGTCGACGTCGGCGATCAGCACGGCGAGCTGCCCGGGGGCCTTGCGGGCGTGCGCCAGCTCCGTGGCCAGTCGGTTCTCGAAGTACCTGCGTGTCCTCAGTCCGGTCAGCACGTCGGTGATGGCCAGCCAGCGCTGCTGGCCGACGAGTACCGCCAACCGGGCGATGGTCAGCAGGAACAGCAGCCCGCACGCCACCGCGATCACCGGGATGTAGCTGTACTCGCCACGGGAGTACTCCACCAGCAGCGTGGCGGGGGCGACGAGCGCGGCGACGCAGAGCGCGATGATGCGGGCCGGACCCGGGCCGGGGTCGACCACCGTCGCCGGCTCGCCGAGCCGGCTCATCGTCGGGTGCAGCGCGGCCGCGCCCAGCGCCAGGTTGCCGGTCAACCAGATCGCGTCGAGGAAGTTCCCCGCGGAGTAGGTGCCGCTCAGCTGCTGGAGCACGTAGATCGAGTCCGCCGCGAAGAAGGCCAACAGGTTCGTGGACAGCAGCAGGAACGCCATGGGGCGCCGCCCCGCGCCGAGAATGAGCCGCAGCGCCACCGCGAACATCGCCAGGTCCATCATCGGATAGGCGAGCGACGCCGCCTTGGCCAGCGTGGGCACCTGTGTCTGGGCCGTCGGCGACAGGAGGTACAGCCACGACAGCATGCCCATCGCGACGGCGAGCAGCGCCGCGTCCAACAGACCGGGCAGGTCACGGCCGGGCGTGCGCAGGCGGATCAGCAACACCAGCCCGGCGACGACCATCGGATAATGCGCCAGGTAGAACACGTCGGCGAGGGCCGGATAGGCGGTATCGCCGAAGATATAATGGGTGACATAGAAACTGGTGTCCGCCGCCGCGTAGACCACCTCGCCGAAACCCAGCAACAACCACGGCAGCAAAGGCTTCGGCCGGTACCGGTAACAGCCGTACAGCACCGCGACCGCGGACGATGTGCTGACCACGCTGTACAGCAGCACGCGCGTCAATCCCGGTGCGTCAGACGCCAGCGCCACGTAATAGGCGACCACCACGACCAGCCCGGCTACGAGATACGCCGCCCACGTCCACCTGCCAGTCCGCACGGCCGCCCGTGTCCTTTCGCCGTATTCGTCTTCCTGGACCTTAGCGACGTCGCCGCGTGTCGGCGCAAGCCCCCGATCCCAATCAGGACGGCAGGCGTGCACGCGTGTCTGAATAACCGCGGAATTCCGTCCAACGCCAGGTCGACGGCGGCACGTCAGCGTTCTGCCAGGCGGGTGAGCAGGTCGCGGGCCGCTGCCGTGACCGCCGGCTCGACGCCCAGCTCGGTGAGCATTTCGCTCGCCGCGGACATCTCGTGTGCGCGGCGGCCGGCATGCTGGCGGGTGCCGTTCACCAGCCTGTCCACAGTGGACGCGTTGGCTCGGGTCAGTTCGTCGACGATGTTGCCGCGCAGCCATTCCTCGCAGCCGGCGGCCCGGCCGGCCTCGAGTGCCTCGACCACCGCGGCCGCCATGCCCTTGAAGAAGACGCTGCGCAGGAGCTTGCGCTCCGCGGCGAGTCCGGGTGGGCCGTCGAGCACGTCGACCGACGCGCCCAGTGCGTCGAGGATGCGCGCCACGTCGGCGGCGCCACTGCCGCTGGCCAGCATCGGCGTGCGCAGGCCGCGGCCGGGGACCGGCGCCATGATCGCGACGTCGGCGAAGGCGACCCGGTGTGCGGCGGCCAGCTCGGCGAGCCGTCGTTTGGTGCCGGGGGAGGCCGTGTTCAGGTCCGCCCAGACGCCCGTGTCCACCGCGGTGACCCCGGCCAGCAGGGCGTCGGCGGAGGCGGCGGCGCTGTTGACGCTCAGGACCAGGTCGGCGCCAGTCGCCGCGTCGGACTCGTTCGCGGCCGGGGTCGTCCCGGGTGGCGCCGGGACCGCCGGGTCGTAGGCGTGCACCGTCGCGCCGGCGTCGACGAGGTCGCGGGCGATCGCGCCGCCCGCCTCGCCGAGGCCCAGGACCGCGACCGTCACAGTGTTCGAGTGCGTCAGCGGCCAGCACGTACACTTCGTCCAACAAAATTGGCGACAATCTCGGAGACGGTGGTGACGGTGAACGACAGCCTGCGGTCGGTGGTGGACGAGATCCGCGGGGCCATCATGCGCGGCGACTTCGTGCCGAACCAGCGCCTGGTGGAGGCCGACCTGTCCGAGCAGCTCGGCGCGAGCCGGGCCGCGATCCGGTCGGCCCTCGTGACCCTGGCCAGCGAGGGCCTGGTCGAGCGGGTGCCCAACCGAGGCGCCAAGGTACGCGCCGTCTCCCTGGCCGAGGCGATCGAGATCAGCGAGGTTCGGATGGCGCTGGAAGGCCTGTGCGCCGCCAAGGCCGCCGAGGTGGTCACCGGCGACGAGGCAGCGGAGCTCACCGCGCTCGGCGAGCGGATGCGTGCCGCCGTCGCCGCGGGCGACGTGCTCGGGTACTCACAGCTCAACCAGGACCTGCATCGCCTCGTGCGGGAGATCAGCGCCCAGCGGACCGCGTGCGACGTGCTCGAACGCCTGCGGGCCCAGAACGTGCGGCACCAGTTCAAACTCGCCATGCGGCCGGGGCGGCCCGGCGTCTCGCTGCCGGAGCACCTCGCGATCATCGAGGCGATCTGTGCCGGCGACCCGGTCGCCGCCGAGAACGCCACCCGCGCCCACCTGCGCAGTGTGATCGACGCGTTGCGCGAGGCCGACCGCGCCGGCGTGCCCAGCGTCGTCTGACGACGAACGGCGCCGCACGGAGGTCATCCGCACGGCGCCGCTCTGGTCGATCCGACCCGGTTACGGGGTCCAGGCCGCTGCCACGGCCCAGCTCACGTCATTGGCGTACGACGTCGGGTTGTCGTAGAGGTGCGCGCCGCCGTTGGTGGCCACCCACACCTCCTCCGCGTAGTGCCGGACGTTCGTGCCCAGCTCGTTCACCGACGCCAGCCGCACGGTCCCGCCGGTCGCGCCCGGCTGGGCGCAGAACGTCGCGTCCCTGCGGTACAGGTCGGTGTTCTCGTTCGCCGACAGCCGCACCCGGAAGTCCGCGTGCCGCAGGTAGGCGCCCGCGACGTTGCGGGACTCGAACGAGTAGCAGCTCGGGTCGGCGAGCCCGCGCCGCACGACGAACGTCGCGTCCGCCTTGAGCAGGGCGGTGCTCGACGCCGTCACCACGTCCGTCCTCGCCAGACCGTCCCGGTGCCGCAGGTAGCGGTCGGTGAAACCCGGCGTGGTCACCCGGAACGACCGGGCGCCGTTCAACGCGAGGTCGGCCCCGCTGCGCCACAGCGGCACGACCGCCGCCCAGGTGGTGTCCGCCGCGAAGCCCGTCGCCGAGTCCCACGGGTTCGGCCCGCCCGACCGCGCCAGGTAGACGGCCTCGTTGTAGTGCCGCACGAACGCGCCCGGGTTGTTGAACGACTCGAGCGCGGTCGCGCCGGAGCCGGAGCGGGCGCAGAACGTGGCGTCCCCGGCGAACGCGGTCGAGCCGTCGTTCTGGTCCGACCGGATCCGCAGGCTCGAGTTCCGCAGGTACCGACCCGGGAAGTTGCGGGACTCGAACGACAGGCACGACGCGCTCGCGAGCCCCGGCCGGGCCCAGAACGTGGCGTCCTGCTTGAACACGTCGGTGCCGTTGTCCACGTCCGTGCGTGCGAGGCTGTCCTGGTGCCGCAGGTACCGGTTGGTGAAGCCCGGCGTGGTCACCCGCAGCGACACCAGCTCGCCCCGGCCGACCTCGGTGCCGGCCGCGCGGGCGAGCACCCGCTGGTTCACCGCCAGGACCTGCGCGGCGTTCATCTTCAGCACCCGCCGGTCGTAGGTGTAGAAGCCGTTGACCTCGTTCTCCACGTCGTACGGTTCCGTGTAGACCGACCCGGACAGCCCGCGCGTCTGCACGAACCGGCCGACCTCGTCGGTGATCGCGACGTACCGGTTGGTCAGCGACGCCTCGTCGGGGAACAGCGCGCCGTACGCGAACCCGGCGCCGGGCTGCCACTCGTGCCCGACGACCGTGCGGCCGAGCCCGCCGTACTCGCCGAGCACCGCGACCCGCGTCGCCGTCGGCAGCCGAGTGCCGGTGGACATCTGGTACGCGTGGTCGTCGACGATGTCGCCGTTCGTCGGCTCCGGATCGGACACACAGCAGTTCGAGCCGGAGTTGTGGTTGATCAGTCGGGTGTTGTCGAGCGCGCGGACCAGGTCGACGATGCGGCCGTTGTCGTACTCGCCCCAGCCCTCGTTGAACGGCACCCACTGCACGATCGACGTGACGCCCTTGAGCTGGTTGACGATCCTCGTCAGCTCCGACTCGTAGTTCGCGTGGCTCGCCGCCGGGGTGTCGTCGACCGCGTCGAGCGCCGGCATGTCCTGCCACACCATCAGCCCGAGCCGGTCGGCCCAGTAGAACCAGCGGGCCGGCTCGACCTTGATGTGCTTGCGGACCATGTTGAAGCCCAACGCCTTCTGGCGCTCCAGGTCGAACCGCAGCGCCTCGTCGGTCGGCGCGGTGTAGATCCCGTCCGGCCAGTAGCCCTGGTCGAGCGTGCCGAGCTGGAAGACGAACTTGCCGTTGAGCAGCGGCCGCATGACACCGCCGACGACCGCCTTGCCGAGCGAGCGCATGCCGAAGTACCCGGTCACCACATCGGTTCCCATGGTCACGCGCAGGTCGTAGAGGAACGGGTCGCTCGGCGACCACAGCCGCGCGTTCGGCACCGGGACCCGCAGGTGCGCGCCGACCGTGCCGGTGGCCGTGCCGACGACCGTGCCGCCGGTGAGCACCTCGGCCCGGACCTGCTGCCCGGCCGTGCCCTGCACCACGAGGTCGAGCACGCCGGCCGGGACGTCGGGGGTGGTGTCGAGTCGGGTGATGTTCGCCGCGGCGACCGGTTCCAGCCAGACCGTCTGCCAGATGCCCGACGACGCCGTGTACCAGATCCCGCTCGGGTTGCGGCGCTGCTTGCCGATCGGGAACCGGCTGCCGTCGATGGGGGAGTACGCCCCGACGATGATCTCGTTGTTCCCGGCGCGCAGCGCGGCGGTGATGTCGAACGAGAACGCGTCGTAGCCGCCGGTGTGCGTGCCGACCTGGGTGCCGTTGACCCAGACCCGGGTCTCCCAGGTGACCGCGCCGAAGTTCAGCTTGACCCGGCGACCGTTCCAGGTGGACGGCACGGTGAACGTCCGCCGGTAGAACATGTTGTCCTCGTGGCGCTGGATGCCCGACAGCGCCGACTCGATCGGGTACGGCACCAGCACGCCTTCGGCCAGCGTCTGCCCGATCGGCGGCGAGTTCAGGTTCGGCGCCCCGGCGAACTCCCAGACACCGTTGAGGTTCTGCCACTCCGAGCGCACGAGCTGCGGGCGCGGGTACTCGGGAAGGGCGTTGGTCGGCGACACCTGGCTCGTCCACGGCGTGGTGAGCGGTGGCGCCTTGGGCTGCCACACGGCCGCGTCCGCGGCCGGCGCGACGGCGACCACGGTGGCGGCCGCCACCAGCAGTCCCGTCGCCGCGGTGAGCATCTGTCTGAACCTGTTCATCGATTTCTCCTGGTGCAGGGCGGATAGAGAGCTACACAGCGGTGAGCGCGCCGAGGCCGCTTGCCTGGGTGCGCCAGTCGAACTGGTTGGGGCTGCCGCCGGCCCAGCGCTGGCCGAGCCGGTTGAGCGGGTCGCGGTCGGTCGTCCAGATCGAGTCGGCCTGCCGTTGGGCGAACGTCTGGTAGGCGGGCGTTCCGGTCACGCCCGCGAGGTCGGCGAGGTACCTGCTGAACACGCCCTTGAACTGTTTCTGGTTGTCGTCGCAGGAGTTCTGTCCCACATCGCAGGACTCGGTCAGCACGCCGTTGCTCGTGAGACCGGTGAGGGCCGCGTCCGCGAGCCGCCGCGCCGCGTCGAGCAGCGTGGTGTCGCCGGTCGCCCGCCACGCCTCGACGAGACCGCCGATCGCGAGGCCCTGGTTGTAGGTCCACACGGTCTGGCCGTTGTTGCGGCAGTCGCGGGTGAGCCCGTCGTTGACGAGGCCGGCGGCGTTGACCATGCCGCTGCCGAGGAACCACGTCGCGGCCGCGCTGCTGCGTTGCAGCCAGACCGTGTCGCCCGGGGTGCGCCGGTGGACGGACGCGGCGAGCCGCAGGTACAGACCGCTGGTCACGGCGTTCTTGTAGGTGCGCTCCCGGTCCCACCAGACCCCGCCGCCGCACGTGCCGGGATCCCAGTACTGGTGGACGTAGCCGGCGATCGTGGTGGCCATCGCGAGGTAGCGCTGGTCGCCGGTGTGGTCGTACGCGGCGACCCAGGCGAGGCCCCACCACGCGCTGTCGTCGATCGCCCGGCTGGCGAAGTTCCCCTCGATCGGGTCCGTGCCCCGCTGTCCCGCCGGGAACGTCCCCTTGTTCTGGTCGAACGTCCGCGCGATGACCCAGTCGTGGTCGTGGCCGCCGTGGTCGATCAGCGCGGTGAGCGTGGCCGCCGAGTTCCACCAGCTGCTCGGCCACCACCCGGGATAGGGGTCGTAGGAGTACATCAGCGCGTCGGCGGCCGCTTCCGCTCGGACGGGCGCCGGCCGGGCCCACGCCGTGCAGCTGCCGTTCTGGCCGGACGCGGCACGTCCGCACGCCCGGACCGCGCCGCCGTAGTGCCGGCCGCGCGGGTCGCGGGTGGCGAACATCGTGGTGCGCGCCGATGCCGAGGTGGTGGTGAGGCGGCCGAGCGACGAGCCGTCCGGCCAGTTGGCGCCCGCGTCCCACGACCGGTCGAGCCAGACCTCGTCGCCGGGTCCGCCGGCCTCGATGCTGGCCCACGCCATGGTGTCGCGGTCGGTGTGCAGGCGGATCACGCGGCCGGACACCGTGGTCGCCGGCACCGGCTGGAGGTCGCCGTCGGCCTGCCCGGCGTCGGTGCGGTCGCAGCGCACGTCGCACACGGTGGGGTAGACCCATTCGGTGCAGCCGACCCCCTGCGCGTCGCCGCAGGCTCGGACCAGCCCGCGGCGGTGGCCGCGCGGATCCGAGATGTTGTACATCAGCGTGCGGGTGCCGGTCCACGTGCTCGGGACGGTCGCCTTGCCCAGCAACCCCTCCCAGGTCCGGCCGCCGTCCCAGGACCGGTCCAGCCAGACCGCGTCGCCGGTGATGCCGTCGTCGATGCTGCCCCACGCCATGCCGTCCACATCGGACACGTGGAGCACCAGCCGCCGGCCGTTGAGCTGCTTCTCCGGCACCGGGAACGTCTCCTGGCCGGCCCGCGACGGGTCGAGCGTGTCGCAGGACAGGAAGCACACGACGGCCGCCGGCACGACCTGCGCGACCGGGCTGACGGTGCCCGCCACCAGCGCGAGCACCAACCCGGCGATCACAGGAGTCGCCACAGGTGGTCGGCCGTGCCGCTGTCGTCGAACTGCACGACCCGCGCCGAGTTGGCGTAGGACATGCCGTCGACCGCGAGCACCTTGCCGGAGTTGGCGTTCTGGATCCGCCACAGGTTGTCCGAGTCGGGCCGCAGCCGCCACAGGTGGTCGCGGGTGCCGGTGTCGGAGAACTGCACCACGTTCGCGGAGTTGGCCGTGGACATCCGGTCCACGCCGAGCACCTTGCCGGAATGCGTGTTCCTGATGCGGAAGTAGCCGTCCGCGTCCGGCACGAGCCGCCACACGTGGTCCGGGGTCCCGTTGTCGTCGAACTGGACGACCTGCGCCGAGTCCGCTGTGGACATCCCGTCGACGCCGAGCACCTTGGTGGAGTTGAGGCTCTGCACCCGCACGTCGGTGTCCGGGAGGATCCGCCAGAGGTGGTCGGCGGTGCCGGAGTCGTCGAACTGCACGACCCGCGCCGAGTTCGCCGTGGACATCCCGTCCACCCCGAGCACCTTGCCGGAGTGCTCGTTGCGCAGCCGGAACCAGCCGTCGCCGTTGTCGACCAGCTCCCACCGGTGGTCGGCGGTGCCGTTGTCGTCGAACTGGACCACCTGCGCGGAGTTGGCGGTCGACATCCCGTCGACACCCAGGACCTTGCCGGAGTGCTCGTTGCGGACCTTCACCCGGCCGTTGCCGACGTCCACGATCCGCCACCGGTGGTCGGCCGCGCCGTTGTCGTCGAACTGCAGCACCCGCGCCGAGTTCGCGGTCGACCCGCCGTCCACCGCGAGCACCTTCGCGCTGTTCTTGTTCTGTACCCGGCACACCACACCCGGCGTGCCCCACGCGCGGGTGCCGCCGGTGCGCGGAAAGGCCGTGATCCGCAGCCGTGCCGCGCCCATCGGCACCAGCTCCACTCGACGCACCGGCGCGGTCGAGGCGACCGGACCGTCGGACAGCGTGCCGACGACGTTCTGGCCGTCCGCCGCCCAGTCCGGGATGTCCTGGGCCGACACGGTGATCCGCACCGGCGCGGTGGCGGGGGTGAACGGGTCGTCGACGGCGCCGCCGGTCGACACGGCCGGCTGCGGATCCGCTGTCAGCCCGACGTTCCACGCGGTCGGCGACGTGACCTCGTACTCCGGCCAGTCCTCGGTGCCGGCGTACCGGCGCCACCGCTCGTCGAACCGCAGCGCGAACGTGAGTGCGCCGTAGTCCACCGACACCGCGTCGTGGTTCGCGCCCCACACGCGGGTGCGCGGCGCCATCGGCAGTGTCAGCACGACCGTGTCACCGGACTGCCAGGTCCGGTCGACCGTCGCGAACCTCGGCCCGCCCGCGACCGCGACCGCGCCGCCGTTCACGGTCAGCCTCGGGTTCGCGCACCAGCCGGGAATCCGCATCGCGAAAGGGAAGGCGGACGCGCGCGGCATCGTCAGCGTGTACGTGATGGTATCGGCGAACGGGTAGCCGGTCCGCGCCGCGATCGTGACCGACGCGCCGTCGCGCACCGGCGCCGTCACCGTCGACGGGCCGTGGAGCGCGGCCGCGAGCCCGCCGTCCGGGGTGGCGAGCCACATCTCCTCGACGTAGTACGGCCAGCCCTGCCCGTAGTTGTGCGGGCAGCACCGGTAGTCGGTGATGCCGGGCTTGTACGCCTGCATGGCGAAGCCGTTCTGGAACTGCCTCCGCGTCTTCGCGACGTTGTCCAGCCGCACCACGTTCGCGCTCGTGACGTAGTGCGCCACCTTGCCCTGCGGGTCGAGCCCGGCGGGCAGCAGGTTGAACGCCAGCTCCTCGGCGCGGTCCGCCCACACCGGGTCGCCGGTCGTGCGCGTGAGCAGCTCGTGGCTCGCCATGAACTCGACCACGCCACAGGTCTCGAAGCCCTGCCGGGGATCGCCGTACCCCGGCCGCGCGTTCTCGTCGCCGGCGAACCCGCCGCCCGGGAACTGGCCGTACGTACGCATGATCGTGTCGTAGGTGTGGTAGCTCGAGTCCCGGTGCGCCGGGTCGCCGGAGAGCAGCCAGTACTGGGCGGGCTCACGGAACCCCTGCGCGAAGTTGACGTTGTGCAGGCTCGCGACGTTGTCCACCCAGTTGGCGGAGTACTGGTGGATCCTGCGGGTCAGGTCGAGCAGCGACGCGTCCCCGGTTCTGTTGTACAGCCAGAAGATCACGTCGATCGTGTCGCCCCACCGGGTGGCGCCCCAGCCGTCGGAGAACACCGCGTTCGGCTGGCGGGACATGAAGGCGAAGAAACGGGTGAGCATGCCGTCGACGCGGGTGTCGCCGTGGTGCTCGGCCCACGACCGCAGCGCGTGCAGCATCGGCATGTGCGGCCACAGGTCCGCGTGCCCGTTCAGGCTGGCACGCAGCCGGTTCGGGCCGAAGTAGCCGTCCGCGGCCTGTGTGGCGAGCACGGCCTCGATCCAGCGTTCGGTGTCGGCGCGGACCCGCGAGTCGCCGGTGACGTAGCCGAGGTCGCCGTACCCGCGCAGCCAGTACGGCACCTCCTCCCAACCGTCGAGGTCGGGACGGACCCAGCCCGTCTGGTCGAAACGCAGGAACCCCGACACCTCCTGGTAGCGGCCGTTGAGGCCGTGCACCTGGCGGTCGAGCTGGGTGGCGAGCCAGCCCTGTGGGCGCACGGCTCCGGGTGGCAGCCGCAGGAACGCGGCGGGACGGAGCGGGGCGCGGTCGAGGGGGTGGGCGGTGGCCGCGTGCGCGGTGCCGGGGAGGAGGACGGCGCCCGCGGCGAGCGCGCTGCCCACGAGGAAAGTACGTCGCGGTACTGACATGTCTGCTCCAGGTGCAGGGGAGGGCCTGGTGCGTATTCGGTTATGGGGTGGTGCTTTCCCTCACCTCGAGGGCGAACGGGATCTGGACGTCCTGAGGTGGGAAGTCGTGTCGACCGGTGGCGCGCTGGTGCACCAGGTCGACCGCGGCCCTCGCGAGCGCGGCCTTGTCGGGGGAGACGGTGGTGAGCGAGGGCAGGCTGTAGGCGCTGTGCTCGGTGTTGTCGAAGCCGACGACCGCGAGGTCGCCCGGCACGGTCCGGCCGCGCTCGACGGCGGCGCGGATCGCGCCGAGGGCGAGCATGTCGTTGAAGCAGAACACCGCGTCCGGCGGCTCCGGCAGCGCGAGCAGCTCCGCCATGGCCCGCGCGCCGTCGCTGTGGTGGTAGCGCAGCGCGGACGCGACCAGCTCGGGGCGCTGCGGGAGCCCCGCCTCGGCCAGCGCCCGCCGGTACCCGGCGAGCCGCTGGACGGCCGTGCCGCGGGTCGGGTGCTGGCCGATCACCGCGATCCGCCTGCGGCCGAGGTCGAGCAGGTGACGCACCGCGGTGTGCGCGGCCCGCACGTTGTCGATGCCGACGTGGTCCAGCGGCAGCGCGAGGGAGTGCTCGCCGAGCAGCACCATCGGGATGCCCGGCGTGTCGAGGTCGTGGGCCTCGACGGCCTGCGGGCTGACGATCGCGCCGTCGACCATGTGCGAGCCGAGCGAGGCCAGCGTCTCCCGTTCCCGGGAGCGGTCGCCCTGCGTCTGCTCGATCAGCACGTTCCAGTCGTGCTCGCCGGCGGCCGCGATGATCCCGCCGGCCAGCTCGCCGAAGTAGGGGATGGACAGCTCCGGGACCACCAGCGCGATGAAGCCGGTGCGGCCGCGGCGCAGGTTGCGGGCGCCGAGGTTGGGGCGGTAGCCGGTCGCGGACAACGCGTCCTGCACCCGCCGCCGGTTCTCCGGTTTGACGAAGTCGTAGCCGTTGACGACGTTCGACACGGTCTTCACGGACACACCCGCGAGGACGGCGACGTCTCTGAGGGTGGCCACGACTTGAGGCTACTGCTTTTACAACGTTGTGCCAACGATGTAAAAGTGGCGCACGGTACGGTCGCCGGGTGCTCCTCCACATCACCACCCGCGCCGACTACCGCCCCGACGAGCCGCACCGCGCGCCGTCGCTCGACACCGAGGGCTTCGTGCACTGCTCGGACTTCGGCACCGTGCACCTGCCGGCCAACCGGCTCTACGCCGGCCGCACGGACCTCGTACTGCTGGTGATCGACCCGGCGAAGGTCGACGTGCCGGTGCGGTGGGAGCCCGGCGCGCCGCCGGACCCCAACGGCGCCTGGTTCCCGCACATCTACGGGCCGATCCCGCCGGCCGCGGTGGTCGCCGTGCACGACTTCCCGCCGTCGGAGGACGGCTTCCAGCTGCCGGCGGCGCTCGCCGGTTGACTGGGCGTTCGGCCCTGTTCGTACCGCTTTGTGGCGGCTAGTTCGACGAAACTTTCGGGTAACCCTTGACGGCGGATTTCACGCGGTCTTAATTTGTCCGGCTAACGGACAAATTAATCGGGCGGTGCCTGTGAACGCCTCTCCACCCCCACGCCGAGCGACCGGACGGCAGCCGGCCGACCAGCTGACCATGCGGCGCAGCAACCTCGCGCTGGTGCTGCGGCACCTGCGCGACGCCGGTCCTCGGTCGCGCGCCAGGATCGCGGTGGAGACCGGCCTGAACCGGGGCACCGTGTCAAGCCTCGTCACCGAGTTGATCGACCGGGGGCTGGTCCGCGAGGGCGACGTGCAGCGCGGCGGCTCCGTCGGGCGGCCCGGGCAGACCGTCGAGCTGGACGGCCGCGGCATCGGCGGCATCGGCGTCGAGATCAACGTCGACTACGTGACCGCGATCGTCCTCGACCTGACCAACACCGTCGTCTTCGAACAGCGGGTCGCCCTCGACGTGCAGGCGCTGCCGCCCGAGTCCGTCCTGGACGCCGTCACCGACCTCGCCGTCCGCGCGCTGACCCACTGCGCCGGCAAGGGCGTCACCCCGGTCGGGATGACGCTCGCCGTGCCCGCCCTCGTCGACGCCGACACCGGCGTCGTCGCGTTCGCGCCGAACCTGCACTGGACCCAGGTCGCCGTCGTCGCCGGTCTCACCGAGCGGCTGACCGCACGCCTCGGCGGGTCCGCGTTCGGCGTGCGGGTGGACAACGACGCGAACCTGGCCGCACTCGGCGAGTACGCGATGGGTGGTCGGGCCGGCACCCCCGACCTGGTCTACCTCACCGGCGAGACGGGCGTCGGCGGCGGCGTGATGATCGACGGGCGGCTGCTGCGCGGCGCGGAGGGGTTCTCCGGCGAGATCGGGCACATGCCGCTCAACCCGGGCGGCGACCTGTGCGGCTGCGGCCGGCGCGGTTGCTGGGAGACCATGGTCGGCCTCGCCGCGCTGCTGCGGATGGCCGCGACCCCGGACGACCCGGTGTGCGACCCCTCGCTGGACCTCGAGCAGCGCCTCGCCGTGCTCAGCGGCCGCGCCGACGACGGCGACCCGCGCACGCTCGAGGCGCTCGCCCTGGTCGGCGCCGCGCTCGGGCTCGGCGCGTCGATCCTCGTCAACGTGTTCAACCCGCGCGTGCTGGTGCTGGGTGGCTACTTCGCGAGCCTTGGGCAGTACCTGCTGGCCCCGATGCTGTCGGAGCTGCGCGCCAGGGTCATCGCGCCCGACGCGTGCGAGGTCGAGCCGTCCGTGCTCGGTTTCGCCGCGGCGTCGCGGGGCGGCGCGCACGTCGCGCTGGAGGCGGTGCTCGACGACCCGACGCTGGTCGCCGTGCGACATCTGGCCTGAAGGCCGTGGTGCGGGGCGCTGCAACGCCCCACACCACGGCAGGTGCACCACACGGGAGAAAGGAGGGACCGCGGACGATCCGCACCTGTCGGGGAAGCAACGCCAGTCACACCCCACCCGGCTTGCCGGGCACCTCTTGGGAGGTTAGTTGATGTCCCTGACGAGCAGGGCGACCGCGGTGACGAAGCCGCGGTCACGCAGGTTGGCTCGACTGTGCAGACCGCTGGCGGTGGCGGCCACGGCCGTCACGGTGGCCGCCGGCATGGCCTCGGCGTCGGGCGCCGTGGCCGAGGCGGCGCCGGCGGACGCGCCGTTCAAGGCACTGGTCTTCTCGAAGACCACCGGCTTCCGCCACGACTCCATCCCCGACGGCATCGCCGCGATCCAGCAACTCGGTCAGGAGCACGACTTCTCGGTCGACACGACCGAGGACAGCACGCTGTTCACCGATGAGAACCTCGCGCGGTACAACGTGGTGATCTTCATGTCCACCACGGGCGACCCGCTCGGCGCGCAGTCCGAGAAGGACGCCTTCCAGCGGTACATCCAGCACGGCGGCGGCTTCGTGGGCGTGCACGCGGCGGCCGACTCGAGCTACGACTGGGAGTGGTACGGCGGGCTGGTCGGCGCCTACTTCAAGCAGCACCCGGCGAACCAGCAGGCGACCGTCAAGGTCGAGGACCCAGCGCACCCGTCGACGGCGGGCCTGCCGACCACCTGGTCGCGGACCGACGAGTGGTACGACTACCAGACGAACCCGCGTGGCACGGTCCACGTGCTGACCTCGCTCGACGAGACCACCTACACCGGCGGCACCATGGGGTCCGACCACCCGAACACGTGGTGTCAGGACTACGACGGCGGTCGCTCCTGGTACACCGGACTCGGCCACACCAAGGAGAGCTTCGTCGAACCGGCGTTCCTGACGCTCCTGCTCGGCGGCATCCAGACCGCGGCGGGCGTGGTGCCGGCGGACTGCTCGGCGTCGCAGGACACGAGCTTCGACAAGGTCACCCTCGACGACAACACGTCGAACCCGATGATGCTCGACATCGCCGACGACGGCCGCGTGTTCTACATCGACCGGCTCGGTGACGTGAAGGTCGTGCGGCCGGCCGGCGGCACCGCGACCGCGGCGCACCTGGACGTGTTCACCGCCAACGAGAGCGGCCTGCTCGGCATGGCGCTGGACCCGGACTTCGCGACCAACGACTGGATGTACCTGTACTACTCGCCCGCCGGGACCGAGAACGTCGACCGGCTGTCGCGGTTCACCGTGAACGCCGACAGCACGCTCGACCTCGCGAGCGAGCAGGTCGTGCTGACGGTGCCGGTGCAGCGTTCGCAGTGCTGCCACCACGGCGGCGGCATGGTGTTCGACCCGCAGACCGGCGACCTGTGGCTCGCCAACGGCGACAACACCAACCCGTTCGACTCCGACGGCTACGCGCCCATCGACGAGCGGCCCGGCCGTTCCGACTGGGACGCGCAGAAGTCCTCGGCCAACACCAACGACCTGCGCGGCAAGGTTCTGCGGATCCACCCGGAGGACGACGGCACCTACTCGATCCCGGACGGGAACCTGTTCGCGCCGGGCACCGAGAAGACCCGCCCGGAGATCTACGCGATGGGCTTCCGCAACCCGTTCCGCATCGGCATCGACCCGGCGACGCACAAGCTGATGGTAGCCAACTACGGCCCGGACGCCGGCGTGCCGAACCCCGACCGGGGGCCGGAGAACACGGTCGAGTGGGACATCCTGAACGAGCCGGGCAACTACGGCTGGCCGCACTGCGTCGGGCAGAACGTCCCGTACAACGACTACGACTTCGCCACCGGCACCTCGGGTGCGAAGTTCGACTGCGCGCACCCGGTGAACAACTCGCCGAACAACACCGGTCTCGTCGATCTGCCGCCCGCGATCGCGGCCACCGTCGACTACCACTACGCCACCAACCCGGAGTTCCCCGAGCTGGGTGGCGGCGGCGCGCCGATGGCCGGCCCGGTCTACCGGTACGACGCGGACCTCGCGTCGGACCGCAAGTGGCCGGCGTACTGGGACGGCAAGGCGATCTTCGCCGAGTGGAACCAGAACAAGCTGTACTCGTTCCAGCTGAACGAGGACGGCAGCCAGCTGGTGGACATCAACCAGATACTGAAGTCGTTCACGATGCTCAAGCCGATGGACATGAAGTTCGGTCCGGACGGCGCGCTGTACCTGATCGAGTGGGGCTCGGGCTTCGGCGGCGACAACGCCGACTCCGGCGTCTACCGGATCGACTACGTGCAGGGCAACCGGGCGCCGATCGCGCGGGCGCAGGCGGACAAGACTTCCGGCATCGCGCCGCTCGCGGTCCAGTTCGGCAGCGACGGCTCGCTCGACCCGGACGGCACGCCGATCACCTACGCGTGGGACTTCGACGGCGACGGCACGACCGACTCGACGTCGGCCAACCCGTCCCACACCTACGCCACCAACGGGAACTTCAGCGCCAACCTCACGGTCACCGACGCGGACGGGCGCACCGGCACCGCGAGCGTGCCGATCGTGGTCGGCAACACCGCGCCGACGGTGCGGCTGAACATCCCGCCGAACGGCGGGTTGTTCGACTGGGGTGACCAGGTGAAGTTCACGATCACCGTCACCGACCCGGAGGACGGCACGATCGACTGCGACGACGTGCAGCTGCAGTCGATCCTCGGCCACGACACGCACGGCCACCCGCTCGACCAGTACACCGGGTGCGACGGCACCGTGCAGACCACGCTGTCCTCGGGACACTCCGAGGGCGACAACGTGTTCGCCGTGTTCGAGGCCAGCTACACCGACAAGGGGGGCGCGGGTGGCGCGTCCGCGCTGACCGGGCGGGCGCAGGCGATCCTGCAGCCCAAGCACAAGCAGGCGGAGTTCTTCACCGCCACCGGCCGCACTGTGGATGGCCAGGGCACCGGCGACCCCGGCGTCCAGGTGGAGACCACGTCCGACACCGCGGGCGGCTTCCGCAACATCGGGTTCATCGAGGACGGCGACTGGTGGTCGTTCGACCCGGTGAACCTGTCCAATGTGGACTCGCTCGGGTTCCGGGTGGCGTCCAACGGCGGTGGTGGCACGATCGAGGTCCGTGCCGGGACCACGGACGGGCCGCTCGTCGGCAGCGCCGCGGTGCCGGTGACGGGTGACTGGCAGACGTTCACGAACGTCACGCTCGAGCTGGCCGACCCGCCGACCACGACCGGACCGCTGTACTTCGTGGCACGCAGACCGGCCGGCAGCACCAACACCGGCGGCATGTTCAACGTCAACTGGGTCGACTTCAACGGCAAGGGCGTCACCGACAACCAGCGCCCGGAGGTCACCGCGACCGGCACCCCGACCAGCGGTACCGCGCCGCTGACGGTGGCGTTCCACTCCGAGGCGACCGACGCCGAGGGCGACAATCCCCTGACGTACCAGTGGAACTTCGGCGCGGCCGGGGCACCCGGCGCGGCCACCCCGGACGCGTCCTACACCTACACCAGCCCGGGCAGCTACGCGGCGTCGGTGACCGTCACCGACACCCGAGGCGCCGCGACCACCGAGCACGTCGACGTCACGGTCGACAGCCCGAGCACCTCGTGTCTTACGGGAAAGTCGGACGACTTCCTCGGCACGGCACTGGATCCGGGCCGGTGGACGGTCGTCCGGCAGAACCAGGACCTGACCGTGTCCGACGGCAGGATGCACATCCCGACCACCAACACCGACATCTACGGCACGGACAACTCGAACCCGACGCCGAACCTGGTCCTCCAGCCCGCACCCGACGGGGCATGGCAGGCCACGACGAAGGTGTCGCTGACGGCACGGGACGCCTACCAGCAGGCGGGTCTGATCCTCTACGGCGACGACGACAACTACGCCAAGATGGTCCTGGAGGGTCGCGGCACCGCTTCGGCCGCCGACCGGATCTTCCAGTTCATCAGGGAAGAGAACGGCGTGCCGAACGAGGTGGCCGACTCCAACACGGCCAACCTCGGCGCGGCGTACCCGGACACCGTCTACGTGCGGCTGGCGAGTGACGGCACCCGCCTCACCGCGTCGTACTCGGCGGACGGGCTGTCGTGGACGAACATGCCGCAGACCGACAAGCTCATCGCGGGCATCAGCAACCCGCGCATCGGCCTCGTCTCGCTGTCCGGCACGGGCACCCGCCCGGTCGTCGACGCGGCGTTCGACTGGTTCCAGCTGGTGCCGGACGACACCGCGGGCGCGGCGACGCCGAACGACGAGTTCGACTCCTCCGCTGTGGACGGTTGCCGGTGGACCACGGTCGTGCGACCGGATCCGGCGACCACCAGGGTGACCGGTGGCAACCTGGAGATCGACACCACCACGGGCGACATCTACGGCACGCCGAACTCCGGGCCGAAGAACTTCACCCTCCAGACCCCGCCCGCAGGGGACTGGACGGTGGAGACCAAAGTGGACGCCAGCGCGTTCGACCAGGCCTACCAGCAGGGTGGCCTGATCGTGTACACCGACGACGCGAACTACGTGAAGCTCGACTTCGTCGCCGACAGCGCGACGGCGAAGCGGATCGAGCTGCGCAGCGAGATCGGTGACGTGGTGCAGGAACCGCAGCCGACGGCCAACAACCTGACGCAGGGCGTGTGGCATCTGCGGCTTGCCAGGTCCGGCAACACCTACCGCGGGTCCTACTCCGCGGACGGCGCCACCTGGACCGACCTCGGTCAGACGGTGACGAACGCGGCCGTGTCGAGCGGGAAGGTCGGGCTGTTCGCCTTCGGGGTCAACCAGACCGCGTCGGTGACCGCGAAGTTCGACTACTTCCACGCGTCGTGGGCGCAGGCCGAGGACGAGACCGCACCGGTGACCACCGCTGTCACGGACCCGGCGAGCCCGGGTGCGAGCGGCTGGTACACGGGCCCGGTCTCGGTGACGCTGTCCGGCGCCGACGAGGAGGGCGGCAGCGGCCTCGACCGTATCGAGTACACAGTGGACGGTGGGGCATGGACGTCGTACACGGTGCCGTTCGTCGTGAGCGGTGACAAGGCGCACCAGGTGCAGTACCGGTCGGCGGACGTCGCCGGCAACGTCGAGGAGGCACACAGCCTCGCACTCTCGGTCGATGCCACGGCCCCGCTCACCACGGCGCAGTTCGCGCCGCCGAACGACGGCGGCTGGAACAGCGGCGCGGTGCCGGTGACACTGGCGGCGACGGACGCCACGTCCGGCGTGGCCACCACCGAGTTCTCGCTCGACGGCGGTCCGTGGACCGCGTACACCCAGCCGGTGGACGTGTCCGGCGACGGCACGCACACGGTGGCCTACCGGTCGAAGGACGCGGCGGGTAACGCCGAGACCGAGAAGGCGGCCACGGTCAAGATCGACGGCACCATGCCGACGGTCCTGGTCTCCGGCATCGCCGACCGGCAGGTGTACGGCGACAGCCAGGACCTGCGGATCAGTTGGCAGGCCGTGGATCCGACGTCCGGGGTCAAGACGCTCAGCGGCACGCTCGACGCCGCCGCGGTCACCTCCGGCACGTTGCTGCCGCTGTACACGATGGGTCTCGGCACGCACACGCTGACCGTCACCGCGGTGGACAACGCCGGGAACCGGACCACCCAGACGGTCACGTTCGGGGTCAGCACGTCCACAAGGGACATGGCGAACCTGGTCGACCGGTTCAAGGCGGTCGGCTGGCTCAACCAGGCCACGCAGAAGTCGCTGCAGGAAAAGCTGACCAAGGTGCGGCAGGCCGAGGCGAAGGGCAACGACGCCAAGGCGGTCAAGCTGCTGCGCGAGTTCCGGACGTTGGCGACCGACCCCACGAAGGTCAAGATCGCCGAGGTGCGGGACGTGCTGGCCAGGGACACCGACGACGTGATCGTGCGGCTGTCCTGACCGGATGTGTGTCCCGCGGCCTGCCCTGGGCCGCGGGACACCCAGACCTCGTTGGAGGAGAACGAAGATGAGCCCACGCGCCACGGCGCCGCCCCGGCAGCGCGCCCGGTCGTTCCGCCTGGGGGAGGCGCCGGCCGACACATCTGCCTGGCGCCGGATTCTCCCCGTCGTGCTGGCGTTCGCGGTCGGCGCCGTGGTGTTCGGGTTCGGCGGCTACCTCGTCGGCCGGCCGAGCGAAGAAGCCCAGATGGCGGCGGACATCCGCGCTGCGGACGCGGTCCGCGACAAGGCACAGATCGAGTCGCTCACCGGCATGGCCCGCGACCTCCGCGACGACCTGGTGCCCGTCGTGGAGGGGCTGTCGTCGCCGGACGGTGACGCGGCGACGTGGCGCCAGACCGTGGACGCGGCCGCGAAGACGTTCGACGACCCGCCGTCGGGCAGCACGGCGACGAACGTGGCGCGCGGCGGCCTCGCCACGGCGGTCGACCAGCTGGCGATGGCGGTCACCGCCTACCAGTCGGGTCAGCACGATCTTGCCGTGCGGCAACGGGATCTGGCGGTGACCGCGTGGTCGGTCGGCGCGACGCAGCTCGACCAGATCAACGTCGACGCCGGTTACGGCCACCAGCACGTGTACCTGCAGGCCGACCCCGGCGGCGAGGCATTCACGCCGGACGACGCACCGGAAGGACATGGACACAGATGATCCACAGAGTGGCCGGCGTCGTGCTGGCCGGCATCTTCGCCGTGCTCCTCGGCGCGGGCACCGCGTGGGCACACGGCGGCCCCATCGAGCTACAGGTTCAGGGCGACGGCGGGCAGGGCGTCAACGTCACCGTCACCTATGTCCGCGACCACCACATGGTGGCCGAGGAGGTGCGCCTGACCTACACCGCGGTGTCCGGCACCGGCGAGACCGTCGGCCCGGTGCCGTTGGTCGCCTCGAACGAGGGCCAGGCGTTCTACCGGAGCAAGGAACCGCTCCCGGTGGGCAACTGGACCGTGACGGTCACCGCGACACACCCGTCCCCGGCGACCACGACGATCGGCATCACGTCGGCGGCACTCGCCAAGCCCGCGGCGCCCCCGGTGTCGACGGAGAACCCGACGCTCGGCGTATTCGCGATCGTGGTGCCGGTGCTACTGGCGGCCGCCGCGCTCACCGTGGCGATCGCGGTGCGTCGACGCAAGAGCCGCGTGGCGTGACCTGCGCTCGGATAATGTGGGGCGGGAGAGCCAATGCGCCCCCTCCACATCCGAGCTGCCCGCCAGACGGACCTGGCGGCCCTGACGCGGTCGCTGGGTCAGCGGCCGTTCTTCGTCGACCGCCTCGCCCGGCAGGAGGCCGGGCGGGGCCTGCTGCTGACCGCGTGGCACGACGAACGGCCTGTCGGCGACGTCTACCTGTGGCTGGAGCCCGCGGAGGAACTCGAGATCCGGATCTTCCTACCTGGCACACCGCTCCTCACCCACCTGGAGGTCCGCCCCGACCGCCGCGCCAAGGGGATGGGCACCGCGCTCATCGCAGCCGCCGAGCGGGCGCTCGCGGGGCTCGGCCACGGCAAGGTCGCGCTGGCCGTCGAGCTCAAGAACCTCCGCGCCGCGCGGCTCTACCGCCGACTCGGCTATGACGACTGGGACCATCCACCGGTCCGCTGCTACTCACTGACCGACAGCAACGGGCAGCGACACGCCGAAATCTGCCGCATCCTCGTCAAACCGCTACGGAGAACGTGAGTGCCGCGTGGCGTGTACCAGATCCAATGCGACTATGAGCTTCTCGATGTCGCGATCCTGTTTCGCGTGTTCCTCGTGGCGGTCCTCGAGGTGCTGCCGCCACCGGTCACGGTCGGCCTGCCAGGCCGTCAGGTAACGGACGCACTGGTCGGCCCTGATCTGCTGGTTCTCGCGGCGCGCCGCGAGCAGCGCCGCCAGCATCTGCCGACGCCGAAGGGAGTCACCGAGATTGCCTTCCACCAGCCTGATCACGTCGTTGATGAACTGATAACGCTTGGTGAGGAACATCCGCCAGAACCGGTGTGTCGCGTCCTTCGTCGTCTTGCCGACGTCGAGCAGCGAGAACAGGCCCTCCGCGAGACAGTCGCCGAGTTCCTCCAGGCGCGCTCGTTGCCGGACGGCAAAAGGGTTGTAGGGCTCCTGGACGACCGATCCGGTAACTGCCAACGGTCGCAGCCCGGTCTCGCCGAGGAGGAAGAACCAGTCCTCGTTGTAGATGTTGGGAAAGAACGACTTCATCGACCGCGCGCCGACGGCGATGGCGCCGCCGCCGATGAAGGTGCTCTGCGGACCGCCCGCCTCCCGATAGGCATGGCAGACGACCGAGTTGTCGGGATAGCCGCCGATGTTCAGCCCGACGACGTCGTGGGTGTCGGTGAGCCCGGCCGCGATCCGCAGATGCTCCGTGATCCATGACCTCGATGTCGTCGTCGAGGAAGACGATTCGCTGCCAGCCCATGAGGTGGGCGATCAGCAGCCCGACGTTCCGTTTGAGGCTGGTGTCGGTGCGCCGGTCGAACCTGCTGTCCTCCATCAGGTAGTCCGTGCCGAACCGGGGCAGCAGCCCACCCGGCAGGTTGCCGACGTCGATCGCGGTGACCTCGACATCCTTGTCTTTTTTGGCCAACTGTGTGACCTCGGCAGCCGAGGATGCTTGCTGCACAAGGCCAGGAGCACGCACCTGAGTTCGGCGGCGAGGCTCGATCGCGTGGCGCATCGCGTCGGCAGACCGACCGGTAGGCACGATGATCGCATCGACCTTCTTGGCATGGCGCGGGTCCGGCGGGACCACGGTGACGAGGGTGCGGTGGGATTCGTGGTGGTACCTGGAGCGCGTTTCGCTGTCCGGGTCAGCGCGCGAGATCAGGCTCTGGGTCATGGAGTGGCCACTCGTGTAGGCGGGTATCCGGCTCGTTCCAGTCCGGAGTGATGACTTTGTGGTTCACGACGAGCACCCGGCAGACGACGCTGAACGTGCTGCGGCCGACGAACCGCGTCTGCAGGTATTCGTCGTTGCGGCCACGGAACTTCGCGTCGGTCAGCGCGCGCACCGCGCCGTAGGTGCCGCGCTGGTAGGAGCCGTTGCAGATGGTGACTCGTGCGCTCCACGTTGTAGGGATTGGGTGCTCGGTAGAAATGTCCTACATCCTCGTCGAGAACCTCACGACCTTCGATGGAGCGCAGCACGGGAGAGATCAACCGACTCTTGCCCTCGTCCTTGACCTCGAAGCCGCCAGGCTCGGTCTCGCTTTCCCGGACCCGTTGCCACACCGGCAGGTCCAGGCGCCGGAGCAGCTCCTTGGTGATCGGGTTCCAGTCCACCCCGCCCAACAGGACGAGATGGGTGGTCAGCTCGTCCTCCTGTATGTCGTTCGGAGTGCGGAAACGTACCTCATTGCCCGGGTTCGCCATGCGGACATGCGCGAAGAGTTCCATCAGCGCGTCCAGGTCCGCGTACCGGTAGAGGGCGACGTAGTCCGGCGCCTCCGGGTCGGTGTACGGCATTGTGTCGAGATGCTTCTTCGGCATCTCGGAGCACACGATCGTGACGTTCTGGTCGGGCTGGAAACGCCACACGCCGCCGACCGAGGACTCCGCCGGCGCCGGGACGCCGGTCGTGTTGCGCTGTGCCGCGCCGCTGAGTGCGATCAGCTCGGCAAGGATTTCGTCGAAACGCTCCCGCTCGTCGTCGGTGAGCTGAGTGATTATTCGGTAGGGGGTTTTCGCGATCGACCGTTCGGTGGCGAAGAACGTCGCGTAGGCCTCGAGCCGGTTGCGTGGTGGAATCTTCGGGTTCTTCGTGCTCTCCCATGACGAGACGAGAGGAACGCTCGCGCCGAGGGCCTCAGCCAGCTGCCCCTGAGTGATTCGCCGCCCTGACCAGCGCTCTACGCGCAACGACCGCAGCCGTTGCGGAAGACCTTCAGCTGAGTTCACCACGTGAGGACTTTCAGTAAAGTTCAGTGAAGTAAGCAGATTGGTCGAGTATAGCCATGTTGTCGTACCTGCGCGACAGCCACCCCGCATGACACTGGGGGTGTAAGTATTGCGTTAAGTGTTACAAGAGAACTACGCTGAAGCAGCGGAGTTGTTCCGTCAGATTCACTGAAATTCTACTGAAGTATATTCCAGTTGTCGGACGGCACGGCTCGCAGGGACAACCGGGTGTCCGCCCTCCCGATCCGTGAGATCTGGGAGCCCAGGTCAGGAGCTGCCGATGATGAACAGTGCGCCGCACCGACAACGACCCGACTTGTTTCGGCGTGGGTGCCACCATCGCGCCGATGCGGTCGCCCGCGCATGAGCTGCCGGCGAGCCGGCCATGAACGCTCAGCCAATCCAGCCGCGACACCGGATGATCGTCGCCGTTGACGTAGAGGGATCCACGAACCGGACCAACTTCGCGCGGGCTCAGCTCCGTCTCGACATGTACGACGCGCTCGAGGAGGCGCTCCGCGCGAGCGGGGTCACCGAGGACGTCCGCGAGCCGTACCTGGACCGGGGCGACGGCGCCCTGGCGCTGATCCACCTGTCGGACCGGGTGCCGATCACTCGACTGTTCGACACCTTCACGCCGGTGCTGAACGAGCTGCTCGCGCGCCACCGCGTCGCGCGGCCGGACCGGACCTTCCGCCTCCGGGTGGCGATCCACACCGGGGTGGTGCACTTCGACCTGCGCGGGGCGTACGGCGAGGACATCGACATCACCGTGCGGATGCTCGACGACCCGCAGCTCAAGGCGCGGTTGTCGCACACCACCGGGCTGCTCGTGCTCGTGGTGTCCGACTACCTGTACCGGACGGTGATCCGGCACGGTTACGACGGCATCGACGCGGACACGTTCGAGCCGCTCGTCCGGGTGAAGGTGGCCACGCAGACCTATCTCGGTTGGGTGCAGGCGCCGGCGGACGCGCAGCCGGTCGCCGCCGCGCTCGCCAGGATCGACCGGGTGTCGTGAGGTCAGCCCGCGAACCGGAACGGGGCCGACAGCACGAGTTCGACGTTGCGGTCCTGCACCGCGCCGCGGCGGCCGTCCTCGCCGGGGACCGGGCGCGCGCGGGACTGCCAGTCGCTGCCCGCGAGCTCCCTCGCCAGCGACGCCAGCGCGGTGGGGGAGTCGAGGCGGCCGCGGTGGGACGCCGGCGCGGCCATGTCGAGGATCGTGCCGAAGATGGACAGCGTGCCGTCCTGGTTGTCGACCAGCTCGAGCACCCTGGACTGCTGCGGCCAGTCGATGTGGGCGGCGGTGTTGACCTCCCAGAAGCCGCCGCCGGTCGGGGCCCGGTGCGGGATCACGGTGTTGCGGTGGGTGTGGCCGTTGACCCACAGCACGACGTTCGGGAAGCGCAGCAGCAGGTCGCGCACGGCCGCGCCGTCGATCCTCGGCTGGTGCGCCGACGACGTTGTCCATCGAGCCGATGGTGTGGTGGCTGAACAACACGAACAGGCGGTCGCGGCAGTGGCGGCCGGCCGCGTCGACGTGTCGGCTGCTGCCCGCGGTCAGCTCCCGCTCCAGCCAGGCGTACTGCTCCGCGTCGATGGAGCCGTTCGCGCCGCCGTTGGGGTTCACGGTGTCGAGGACGATGCCGCGCACCGGACCGCGGTCGAACGCGTAGTAGGCGTTGCCGGTCTCCAGATTCCACCTGCTGAAGCCGTGTCCGCGCGGCGACGAGCTGGTGTTGAAGTGCTCGCGGATCGTCTCCGGCCTGCTGACGAAGCGGCGGTCCGGGTCGGCGGTGACCGTGCGCGCCGGGCCGGCGAGCAGCGTCGCGAGGCCCCTCGGGTCCAGTGACTGGAGCTGCAGCGCGAGCTGGATGATGTCGGTGCCGGGCGGCAGGTCGACGATCTTGCGGTTGCCGGTGGCGCAGCGTCGCGAGCTCGGGCAGCGGCGGCAGCGTGCCCTGGATCAGGCCGTCGTGGTTGCCGTACGCGGTGAGCCACGGCGTGTTCAGCCCCGCGGCCCGGAACGGCCGGCGTGCCGCGTCGAGCAGTCCCGGCACGGTGGGGTAGCCGAACACGGCGCGCGGCAGGTCGTCCGGCTGTCCCGGCGGCGTGCCGTCCGGATGCCAGTAGCGCACGTCGTAGGCGGCGTGGTCGGCGACTCCCTCGTAGCGCGACAGGTCGCCGGAGTCGGGCCGGACGCGCCGGCCGTCGAGCAGGTCGATGTACCAGCGCAGCTCGTTGTGCTGGACGTTGTCGGTGTTGTCGCCGGTGGCGATGGTGAACGACAGCGGCCGCCCGGTCGCGGGTCCGCGCCGTACCAGGTTCATCGCGCGCACCATGGCGTCGCTGATGTGCGCGGACAGGAACTCGTGCGCGCGATAGGACGACTCGAACGGCAGCAGGCTCGCGAACGGCGAGTCGGGATCGTTGTAGCGGTCGAGGAACTCGACCCTGGCCGGCGACTGGGTGTCCATCGCGTGGATGTCGGTCAGCTGCCCGAACGCGAGGATCGGCCGGCGGTGCTTGTGGCGGCCACCGCGGCCGCGCCCGGTGGTGAGCAGCAGCTCGTCGCGGATCAGGTGTGGCTCGCCGGGACCGCTGACGATCGGCCGGTACCCGCCCGCGCCCGGCGGCCCGAGCAGCAGCGTGCGGTCCAGCGTGGTGTGTTCCGCGGCGGCGTCCGCGGCCGCGGTGCCGGCGAACGCCCCGCCGGCCGCCGCGACGCGCGCCGAGTGCTCCGACGCGCAGCGCGTCCCGTCGGCTCAGCTCCATTGCCGCCTCCGTTTCGCGCCGCCGCTCGCGACTGCCGTGCATTGAACGCCGCGCCGCCACACCGGGTCAATGCCGCTAACGCGCCGGATAGGTGGGCAGCTCGACCGTGACGACGGGTGTCGGGGGCGTGGGAGCCGGTTGCGGCGGCGCGGTTCAGTGACAGGACGGCGATCACCAGCAGGCCGACGCTGAACAGGACGCTGACCGTGCGTCCTCGTGGCTCGAGCGGCGGTGGCGGCGGGACGGCTCGCGCGGACACGGTGGCGAAGGTCGCGTCAGGGTCGGCCAGCAGCTGCGGCGGTTCGGTCGCGGCGGGCCGGGGCACGTCCGGTTGTCGTGCCAACAGCTCGAGTCGACGGTGCAGCCCGGGATGTGAGTCGCCCGCGTGCTCGCTAGGCCGCGCGCGGTGGCGCGCCATCAGGTCGACGTCGTCGAGGACCGCCCGGAACGGGCCGAACATGTCGCCCGACCCGGCTGCGTGGCGCGGAAGTCCGTCCATGCGACGGCGATCGCGTGCGTGGACCGGAGCGCCGCCGCCATGGCACCGGCGCCGGCGATGTGGGCGGCGGCCGCGTCGGCGGCGAACTCCTGACGTCGCCGCACGGCGCGGGAGACCCGGTCGTACAGCCGGCCGTAACCGTCGAGCAGCAGCACCGGCACCCCGCCGTACATGGCCACCAGCGAGTTGCCGCGCGCGGTCTCCGCGAGCACGCGGCGGGCGT
This sequence comes from uncultured Actinomycetota bacterium, assembly GCA_963840275.1. Taxonomy (GTDB): domain Bacteria; phylum Actinomycetota; class Actinomycetes; order Mycobacteriales; family Pseudonocardiaceae; genus Actinophytocola. Next base: position 1,693,771 of record CAWIYK010000005.1, on the reverse strand, counting down.
CGGCCAGCGCGGTGGCCCCCCGGTAGGTGATCGCGCCGAGACGGGTGTGGCCGCGGGCGTAGTGGCCGAACTCGTGGCACAGCAGCTCGTCGGCGATCTCGTGTTGCTTCATGCCCTGGAGGCAGTGCATGACCAGCATCGTCCGCTGGCGCCGGGGGAGCGCGGCCACCGCGGCCAGCGCCCCTCTGACGAGCACCGCCTGTTCCGGGTCGCCGCTGGTCGCGCGCCACGCGTCCAGCTCCAGCGTGGTCAGCGAGGTCTGGCGCCGCCACCGCGCCGACACCTTCCACAACCGTTGGCGCACCACGAGATGCAGCCACGCCTCCGGCGCGTCGTACGGCCGATCCGGTCCCAGCGGCGCAACGCCTCCGCATACGCGTCCTGGACGGCGTCCTCCGCGTCGTGCCGGTTGGCCGCGAGCACGAGCGCGCGGGCCAGCACGCGGGGCGAGGACTCGGCGAAGAACACGTCGAACGCGATCGGCTCGGTCATCGGTCACCGCCGGGCAGCACCATGACGACCGTGCCGTCGGCCCGCCGGCACACCACGGCCGACCGGGGCCCGGCGGCACGCACGACCGCCGCGACGCCCCTGGCCCACAACGCCTTCGACATCAGCCGTGCCAGCATGGTCAGCACCGCGATCAGTACGACCGGGTCAACCATCACGACACCCCCTAATGAGTGATCGCATCAGCATTCTCACACCGAACAGCCGTCGGCGGCCGGAACTCCCGAGATCGGCCCGAATGCCATGCTGGGAGCCGTGCCGCACACCGCGCTCGGCGACGTGGTCAGCTCGCACCCGGTCGACAACGCCCGCAGACGCGCCATCGCCGGTGTCGGTCTCGTCGTCGTCGTGACTGCGGTCTCGCTGACCGCCGGCCTGCAGTCGCTGGTCCTCGCCGTGCACGGCGGTCGCGACGAGAGCTTCGTCGTCCACGCCGACGGCCTCGCGTACACGAACCGGTCCGGCACCCGGCGGTGGCGTTGGGAGGACCTCGCGTACGTCCGCGTGCGCCGGCCGAGGTTTCCCGGTCCCGGCGGTGAGTTCTTCGGCACGCAGCTCCGTGCCGCGATCAGTCCACGCGTGGGCCGGCCGGTCCGGTTCACCGGGCTGACCCGCGACCACGACGCCCTCGTCACCGCGGTGCGTGCCCACACCGACCCGGTGCCGCCGATGACCTTCCGGGAACGGGCCCGCTGGCTGGGCCTGACGGCGGGGGCGCTGGTCGCGATCGGGCTGCTCTACCTGTACGCACGCGCGAACCGCCGGATCGTCGACTACGACAGCGCCGGCCTGGTCGTCGTGCAACCCGGCCTCGGCGCGACCGGGATCATCCTGGTGCTGACGGGATTCCTCGGGTGTCTCGTCGCCGCGGTCGTCGGCATCGTCAACGCACTGCGCAGAAGCTAGGCCCGGGGATCGCGGGCGAGGATGGCCCGTGCTCGGCCCAGCATGGCCGCGTCCACCATCTCGCCGTCCGGCAGCGTCGTCACGCCGCCGTGCGCGCCGGCCGCGAGGACCGAGCGGGCCCAGTCGGTCTCGGCGGCCGACGGGCGGAACACGTCCGCGATGACCGGCAGCTGCGACGGGTGCACGGCGACCCGGCCGACCCAGCCGAGCGACCGGCCGCGCTCGGTGTCGGCACGGAGCCCGGCCAGGTCCCGGATCGCCGGGTACGCCGAGAGCATCGGCGCCGGCAGATCCGCGGCGAGCGCGGCGTACAGCAGCCGGACCCGCGCGTGGTCGAGCACCGCGTCCGCGCGGGTGCCCAGCTCGCTCGCCAGATCCGACTCGCCGAGACCGAGCCGGGTCACGGCCGGGTGGGCGGCGATCTCGGCGGCGTGCTCCACACCCAGCGCGCTCTCGACGAGCGCCGTCACCGGCACGCCCGGCAGCGCGGCCGCCACCTCGTCGACCCGCGCCGCCGCCGACACCTTCGGCAGCCGCACCTCGAAGCCGCTCACGTCGCGCAGCGCCGCGAGGTCGTCGGCCGAGTGCACCCGGACCTGTAGCACGCAGTCGGTCGCCGCGTTCGCGAGCCACGACGTGACCGCGTCGCGGGCGAACGCCTTGCGGTCCGGCGCCACCGCGTCCTCCAGATCGAGGATCACGAGATCGGCCCCGGTGGCGACCGCCTTGTCGAACCGGTCGGGCCGGTCGCCCGGCACGTACAGGCCGGTGACGAGCGTCCTCATACGATCCCGCTCTCGCGCAGCGCCGCGAGCTGCTCGCGCGTCACCCCGATCGACGCCAGCACCTCGTCGCTGTCCTGACCGTGCCGCCGCCCCGCCCAACGGATCGCACCCGGCGTCTCCGACATGCGGAACAGCACGTTCTGCATCCGCAGCGGTCCCAGCTCGTCGTCGTCGACCGTGCGTACGGTGCCGAGTGCCTGGTACTGCGGGTCGGCGAGCACGCCGCGCACGTCGTACACCCGCGAGATCGCGGCCTGCGCCTTCTCGAACTCCGCGACCACCTCGTCGGTCGGGCGCGCCGCGATCCACGCGGACACCGCCGCGTCCAGCTCGTCGGCGTGCTGCGCGCGCTGGTGCCCGGACGCGAACCACGGCTCCGCCACCAGCTCCGGCCGGCCGACGAGCCGGATGACGCGTTCCGCGATCGACTGCGAGCTGGTCGACACCGCGACCCACTCGCCGTCGGCGGTGCGGTACACGTTGCGCGGCGCGTTGTTCACCGACCGGTTGCCGGTTCTCGGCTGCACCTGCCCGAGCTGGTCGTACGCCGTGATCTGGCCGCCGAGCAACATCAGGATCGGCTCGATGATCGCCATGTCGATCACCTGGCCGGTGCCCGCGCGCAGCCCGACCATGACCGCGTAGGCCGTCGCGAGCGCCGCGATGCCGTCGGCCAGCCCGAACGGCGGCAGGGTCGGCGGCCCGTCCGGTTCGCCGGTGAGCGCCGCGAACCCGCTCATCGCCTCGGCGAGGCTGCCGAAACCGGGCCGCGCCGCGTACGGGCCGAACTGGCCGAACGCGGTGACCCGCGCGATCACCAGGTCGGGGTTCGCCGCGTGCAGCTCGGCCGGACCGAGGCCCCAGCGCTCGAGCGTGCCGGGCCGGAAGTTCTCGATCAGCACGTCGGCCTCGGCGGCGAGTACGAGCAGCAACGCCGCGCCGGCCGGCTTGCCGAGGTCGATCGTGACCGTGCGTTTGTTGCGGCCCAACGTCTTCCACCACAGGTTGACACCGTCCCTCGCCGGCCCGTGGCCCCGCGCGGCGTCGGGCTTCCTGGGATGTTCGACCTTGATCACGTCGGCGCCGAAGTCGCCGAGGAAGGTCGCGGCGAGCGGTCCCGCGAACAGCGTCGACACGTCGAGCACGCGGATTCCGGTGAGTGGCCCGGTCATGAGACGTCCCACGCGAGTCGGAAGCCGATGTTGGGCGAGCGGTCGAGCCCCAGGCCCGGCAGGAGGAACTTGAGGCTGAACGACGGGTCGCGCGGGCCGCCGTCGACGTACCAGTCCGACCCCACACTCTCGTGGTCGCTGCCGCCCTTGAGCATCACGAACCGGGTCACGCCGTCGGTGTGCTCGCTCTCGGTCCAGTTCCAGACCAGGGGAGTGGCCCGGAGGAAGCCCGGCAGCTCGGCGGTCGCCTGCCACTCGAACTCCGTCGGCAGCCGGGCGCCGGCCCACGCCGCGTACGCCCGCGCGTCGTCGAGGTCGACCATCGTGACGGGACCGGGGCCCGACCCGGGCCGGAACCGGTTGTCGTGCATGGGCCGGTAGCCGGTGGCGGCGAGGAACTCGGCGAACTCCGCGCCCGTCACCTCGGTCGCCGCGACGTCGGTGTGCACGAGCGACACGGCGAGGTGCTCCTCGCGCGGGTCGTGCAGCCGCGGCGGCAGCGGCTTCCACTCCTCGACGTACGGCGCGTCCCCGTAGGTGCCGGTCTCGCGCCGCCGGTAGGTCATCGTCAGGGTGCGTGGCCCGCCGCCGACCCGCACGACCGCGCCACGCGGCCGACCCGACGAGGGGCGCGGCCGGACCCGGGTCGCCTGCCGCGACGGGAACGTCGCGTCGGCCGAACCGGTGTCGCTCGCCGCCGCCGCGAGCAGGCCGGCGAGCCACGGCGGCTCGGTACCGTGGACGGCGAGCACCGCCGCGACACCGCGCGCCGGCACCACCACCTCGGCCCCGAGCCGCTGACCGGCCGTGAGGTCGAACCACGTCGCGTCGCCGGAAACTGTCGGTGCTCCGTGAGACCATTGATACCGGGGGCCGGAGGCGTCCACCGCCTGGTCGACGGTGCCGCGGTTCACGAGCGTCCACAATGTCAGCCCGCCGCGCGAGAACCGCGACGCGTACACGCTCGTTGTCCGCGGCCACGAGCGGCTCCCACTCGCCGTCGGTGAACAGGTCTGCGCACGCCCGCTGCACCCGCAGCATCCGCCGCAGTGTGGCCTTGTCGCGCTCGTTCCACCCGACCCAGACACCGAACACCGCGTCCCACACGAGCATGCCGGCACCGTTCATGAACGCCGACTGCAGCTCGTCGCTGTGGTCGCGGTTCCAGCGCCGCGTCGAGTGCGTCATGTGCCGCCGTTCGTACCAGCGGGCCCGCATCACGCCGGGCGCGGCGCTGTCGGCGAACCACTGCGCCCAGCTCAGCTGGTGGTCCTCGATGCGCTGGTTCGGCACGCGGGACTCGCCTTCGAGCACCTGCCCCGCGTCGAGCAGCGCCGACACGAGTCGCGCGTCGCCTTCCTTCATGGTGTCGAGGAACATGCCGTCCGCGCCGAGCTCCTTCGCCAGCAACGCCAGCTCTTCCGCGTCGTCGTGCCCGGCGCGGCGGGTGCCGGTGTCCCACGGGTTGTAGTCGAGGAACACGCGGATCCCGCGCGTCTGGAACGCGGCGATCACGTCACGCAGACCGGGCACGTCGCGGTAGAAGTCGAACTGGTTGCGGTCGTCGATGCCGATCACCGGGTACGCGTGCCACAGCACGACCCCGTCGAACCCGCCGTGGTCGGCCGTGCGCTCCACAAAGGACTCGACGTCGAACCGTTGCGTGGCCCGGTCGAACAACCGTTCGTCCCACAGCCAGACGAGCGCGACGCTGTAACAGTGGGACGGCCACGTGATCCGGTCGTAGAGCGAGCCGTCGTAGTCGAGCCGTGCGCGTGCCTCGTTCCGCCAGGCGTGCAGGGCGGCGCGCCACGCGGGCCAGTCCGCCGGGTCGTCGGGCGCGGCGAAGATCTTGGCGATGTCACCGGTGGCCGGGTCGGCCGGCAGCGTGGTCGGCAGGTCGATCGGCCTGGGCACCAACGGGTCGAGGCTGTTGGTGTTCGCCTCGTCAGGATCGGTGGAAATCGTCGACCTCCTGACGGGTCGGGATGGCCGGCACGGCGCCGGCGCGGCGCACGGACAGCGCGGCCGCGGCCGTGGCGAACCGAACCGCGGGCTCGAGCGCGACGCCGTCGTCGAGACGCGCGGCGAGCGCGCCGCAGAAGGTGTCGCCCGCGCCGGTAGTGTCGACGACGTCGACGGGGATGCCGGGCACCCGCACGGGTTCCGCGTCGCGGGTGCGGATGAGCGCGCCGTCCGCGCCCAGCGTGACGACCACCGCGGGCACGATGTCGAGCAGGTCACCGAGGAGCGTCGCCTCGTGTTCGTTCACGACGAGCAGGTCGACGTCGGTCAGCAGCGCGTGGGGGAGCGGTTGCGCGGGCGCGGCGTTCAGGATGACCGTGCCGCGTGCCGTACGGGCGGCGTCGGCCACGGTGTCGAGCGGGATCTCGAGCTGCATCAGCACAACATCCGCGTCCGCGACGGCCGCACGTTGCACTTCGGACAGACCGAGCAGCGTCGCGTTAGCGCCCGGATTGACGACGATCGAGTTCTCGCCTCGCGCCGAAACAGTGATGAGCGCGGTGCCGGTCGGCTCGTCGGACGTCCGCACGAGGAGCCGCACCCCGTCGGCGGTGAGACTCGCGCGGAGCCGGGCGCCGTGGTCGTCGTCCCCGAACGCGCCGACGAACGTGGTGCGAGCGCCCGCACGGGCGGCGGCGGTCGCCTGGTTGTTGCCCTTGCCGCCCGCGTGGGTGGCGAACCCCGTCGACAGGACGGTCTCGCCGGGCGCGGGGATCCGGTCGACCTGGCTGACGAGGTCGAGGTTCCCGCTGCCGACTACGACCACGCTCATAGCGCCACCGTCCTGGCCGCGAGCGTGTCGAACCCGATGCCGTCGAAGCCCGGGACGCTGGTGGAAAGCCGGTTGCGCAGCGGGTCGGTCCACTCGCCCGGCAGTGCCGCCGCGCCGGTGAGCGCACCGGCCAGGGATCCGGCGGTGGCGCCGATCGAGTCGGTGTCCCAACCGCCCGTGACCGCGGTCGTGATGGTCTTCGCGTAGTCGCCGTCGCCGTGGGTGAGTGCGTACCCGAGTACTGCCGCGTTGTTCAGCACGTGCACCCAGTGCAGGTGGCCGTAGTGCTCGTAGATGACGTCGAGTGCGTCCTCTGTGGACCTCGGACCCAGCTCGGCACCGAGTGCGACGGCGGCCGCGAACCGGGACTTCGGTGGCACCACGGACAACCCGGCCTCGAGTACCGCCGACACGTCGGTGGCGACCACCGCGGCCGAGCAGGCGGCTGCCGCGAACATCGCGCCGTACAACCCGTTGCGGCCGTGGGAAAGCCGCGCGTCGGTCCACGCGAGCCGTGCCGCGGTCACCGGGTCGCCGGGATGCGTCCACCCGTAGACGTCGGTGCGGATCTGGGCGCCGATCCAGTCTCGGAACGGGTTGTGCACGGCACCGGCGACGTCGGGCTCGTACCCGTCGAGGAGGTTGCGGTACGCGATGCGCTCCGCGGTGAACACCCGTCCACCGGGCAGGTTGGCGAGCCACGACTGCGCGACGTCGTAGGTGGTGAACCCGTCTCCGTGCCGCTCCAACAGGTCCAGCGCGATGAGTGGGAAGTTGAGGTCGTCGTCCTCCGGCATGCCGTCGATGTTCTCGACCAGGCTCGTGTCGCGGCTGCGCCGGTTCCACGCGTACCGCGCCGCCACCTCACCGGGCAGACCGACCGCGGTGAAGTAACCCGCGATCGGCCAGTTCCCGGTGGCCTGCGCGATCGCCCGGATGCCCTCGCGCGGGATCTTCTCCACCGGCTTGCCGAGCAGACACCCGGCCGCCCGCCCGAGCCACGCGCCGTGCACCCGGTCGAGCAGGTCCCGCGGCGCGGCGGACGTCGCGGTCGGCCGGGCGAGCGCCAGGATCGCGTCGAGGTCGTCGGGTTCCGCGCGGCGCAGTGACTCCGGCGCCGACCGTTCGTCGAGTCGGGTCAGGATGTCCCTGCCCAATGCCCGAAGGCCCGCCGGAGCGGGGTCCGGCGTCGCGCCCGACGCCGGCGCGGCGAGCGGGCCGCCCGCCGCCACCCACTCGTCGGCCAGGTCGTCCACGTCGATGCCGTCCAGGCGAGCGGCCTGGATGCCGTGCGGCGTCAGGTCTTCCGGCTGTGTCCAGGTCAGTCGGAGCATCCCTACGCGGCTTCCTCGATCGACCCGAAGAGCGCGGCACGGCGGTCGAACCGCTCCCGATCCTTTGCCCAGATGGTCTTCGCGACCATCGCCATCGTCGGGCCGGTCGCGGTGACGTCCATCCGACTGGCCTCGCTGATCTCGGTCACCCACGCGTCCGGCACCACCGCCCGGCCGCCGAGCGCGCCCGCGATCGAGCCGCCCATCACCGCGATCGAGTCCGAGTCGCGACCGTAGTTCACCGCGCCGAGCACCGTCTCGCGGTAGTCGCCGCCCGCGACGACGAGCATCCCGAGCGCCACCGGCAGCTCCTCGATCGCCTTGGTGCGACTGGGAATCCGGGCATCCCGCGCCGGCGCCCGGTAGTTCGGGCCGACCGTGTCGAACGGCACCACCGACTCCCGGATCGCGCCGAGCGAGGAACGCCAGTCGCCAAGCCCCGACGCCGCGGACGTCACCGCCTCGATCGCGTCGCGCGTGCCGTCCTTCGCGAGCGACAGCGCGACCTCGACGACCGACGACACCGAGGCGCCCGGCCGCATGGCCTCCGCCACACACGCCGCGTACACCCCGGCGGCCTCGCGCCCGTAGCTCGACTGGTGCGCCCCCGCCACGTCGATCGCCTCGGCGTACGCGCCGGCCGGCGAGCCCGCGTTCGCGATCCCGATCGGGGCCGCGTACATCGCCGCACCACAGTTGACGATGTTCCCGACGCCCGCCTCCCTCGGGTCGATGTGCCCGTAGTGCAGCCGCGCCACGAGCCACTTCTCCGCGAGGAACAGCCGCTGCAACAGGATCGCCTCGGTCTCCAGCTCGGGGATCCAGCGGCGCTCGCCGATCAGGAGCGGCACGAGGTGCTCGGCGACCGCGTACGCGTCCAGATGGTCGCGCACGGTGTCGTAGACCTCGACGAGCGCCGTGGTCATCAGGGTGTCGTCGGTGATGTGCCCGTCCCCCTTGTGGTACGGCGCGATCGGCCGGGCGTGGCGCCAGTCGTCGAGGAACGGCGGCACGATCCCTTCGATGAACCCGTCGTACCGCTCGCGGATGGCCTCTGGGGTGTTCCCCTCCGCCGCGCCGCCGAGCGCGTCGGCCACCGCGGCTCCGGCGAGGGCGCCCGTCGCCTTGTCCTCGAGCACATCCATGCGTCGCTCCTTCATCAGCCGATCGAGGTCCAGCCGTCGCTCAGCTGCTTCTTCAGGTCGTCGAGACTGATCGAGTTCGCGAAGTACTGCTGCAGCGCGGGAGTCGCGTACTGGTCCTTCCACTGTGGATAGTTCGCCGCCTTCTGGAACGGCGCGCCCTTGAGGTCCACCCCGGTCTTCAGGATCGGCTCCCACACCGGGGTGTCGGCGGTCTGCTCGGCCACCTTGTCGCGGGCCGGCGCCGACGCCGGGATCAGCCAGTCGCCCTGCGCGAGCTTCGACTGGTTCTCGGCGTTCATGAAGTAGTCGATGAACTTGGCCGCCTGCTCCGGCGCCTTGCTCTGCGCCGAGACCGACATGGTCTGCGGGTTGGCCGCCTGCGCGGGACCGGCCGAGCCGGCGAGCGGGGGCAGCACCGTCCACTTGAAACCGGCGGGCGCGGACTCGGTGATCTGCTGCGCGAGGAAGTTGCCGCCGACGTACATCGCGTACTTGCCGCCGAGGAAGCCGGGCAGCACGTCGGTGCCGGACTGCGTGATCGACACCGGGTCGAGCGACTTGTCGTCGTAGGCCATCGCGTGGATCCGCTCCGGCACCGCGACCTCGCCGTCGCCGACCTCGATCGTGGCCTTGCCGTCTTCGGACACGTCGAAGAACGTGCCGTCGAAGCCGATCGCCGTGTTCATGATCGCGGCCGTCGGCTGCTTGAGGCCCCAGCCGACGCCGAACTTGCCGGCCGAGGTGAGCTTCTTGGCGGCGGCCTGCAGGTCGTCCCAGCTGAGCTGGTCGCCCTTCGGCACGTCGACACCCGCGGCCGCGAACGCGTCGGTGTTGGCGAACACCACGTAGGTCTGGATGAGCGTCGGCGCCGCGACGATCTTGCCGTCCGGCGTGGTGACCGTCTCCCATACGTCGTCGCTGACGGCCTTCTTGGTGTCCTCGCTCAGATACTTGCCGATGTCGGCCAGGTAGCCCTGCGCGGCGAAGCCCATGATGTCGCTGGACTCGTCGTGGATGATGTCCGGCGCGGTGCCGCCCTGGAACTGCGTGACGAGCTGGTCGTGGACGTTGTCCCACGTGCCCTGCCGTCAGCTTGATCTGGATGTCGGGGTTGTCCTCGTTCCACGAGTCGACGATCTCCTTCGTCGCCGCCACCGTGGAGTCCTGGTACGCGAGGCTCTGGAAGGTCAGCGTGACGGGGCCGTCCGAGGAACCGCTGTCGGTCGACTCCCCGCCACCGAGCGCGCACCCGCCGAGCAGTACGACGGCGGCCGCGGCGCCGATGCCGAGCAACGCCTTTCGCATCATGGCTTGTCTCCTTGTTCTGTGAGCACGTCGGTCACGTCAGCCCTTCACCGCGCCGCTCATCAGCCCCGAGGTGAGGCGGCGTTGGATGAGCAGGAAGAACACGAGGCTCGGGATGGTCGCCAGCAGCGACGCCGCCGCGAGCTGCCCGAGCTGGACCTGGCCCTCCGCGCCGACGAACCGGGCGAGGGTCAGGGGCAGGGTCTGCAGGTTCGGGTCCTGGATGAGCACCAGAGCGAAGAAGAACTCGTTCCACGACGAGATGAACGTGAACAGGCTCGTCGCCACCAGCCCGGGCGCCAGCAGCGGAAGCACGATCGACCGGAGCACCCGCAGCCGCGACGCGCCGTCCATCGCGCCGGCCTCCTCCAGCTCGACGGGCACGGCCGTGACGTACCCGCGCAGCATCCACAGCGCGAACGGCAGGCACCAGACCGTGTAGACGAGAACCAGGCCGAGCGGGTGGTTGACGAGCCCGACCTGCTTGAGCACCAGGAAGACCGGGATGACGATGAGGATGAACGGGAAGACCTGGCTGAGCAGGATCCACCCGGTCGCGACGCCGCGCAGCTTCGTGCGGAACCGGGACAGCGCGTAGGCCGCCGGCAGCGAGATCACCGTGACGATCACGGTCGTCAGCACCGCGACGTAGAGGCTGTTCCCGGCCGCCTGCACGAGGTTCGCCTTCTGGACGGCGTCGGAGTAGTTGCCGAGGTTGACCGACCCGGGGAGCAGCGACGAGTCGCCGGACTGCAGCTCCTGCGGCGTCTTGACCGACGTCGCGAGCAGGAACAGCAGCGGGAAGCCGAGGAACACGACGTAGCCCGCGAGCGCGAGGTACTGCAGTGGCCGGGAGTAGCCGCGGGCGCGGTGCACGGGCGCGCGGACCATGGTCGTCGTCACTGGTGTCGGCTCCTTGCCTGGCCGCGCAGGTAGAAGAACAGGAACGCGGCGATGACGACGACCATGACGTTGCCGAGCGCGGCCGCGTAGCCGAAGTTGCCGTAGCGGAACGCCTCGTTGTAGGCGAACAGCATCGGCAGCATCGTCTGTCCACCCGGGCCGCCCGCGGTGAGCACGAACACCAGCGCGAACGAGTTGAAGTTCCAGATCAGGTCGAGCGAGGTGATGGCGACGATCACCGGGCGCAGCGCCGGCAGCGTCACGTGCCAGAACCGCTGCCACACCCCGGCGCCGTCGATCGCGGCCGCCTCGTGCAGGTCGGGCGACACGTTCTGCAGCCCGGCGAGCAGCGTGATGGTCGTCTGCGGCATGCCGGCCCACACCCCGACGACGATCACCGCGGGCAGCGCCGTCGAGAAGTTGCCGAGCCAGTTGATGTCGCCGGGCAGCCCGACGGCCCGCATCATCTCGTTGATGGGCCCGTAGGTCGGGTTCAACATCATCTTCCACATGATCGCGATGATCACGGGCGGCATCGCCCACGGCACGAGCGCGAGCGTGCGCGCGAGCCACCGCAGCCGCAGGTCGAGGTTGAGCAGCAGCGCGAGGCCGAGCGAGGCGAGGAACTGCAGGAGCGTCACGCCGAACGCCCACACCAGCCCGATGCGGAACGACTTCCAGAACAGGTCGTTCTCGAGCAGCCGCGCGTAGTTCGCGACACCGTTGAAATGCGTGGTCTGGTTGAGGCCGGCCCGCGCGTCGGTGAACCCGAGCAGGATGCCCTGCACGAGCGGGTACACGCTGACCAGCACCACCGGGATCAGCGCCGGCAGCACGAGCAGCCACGCGTCGCGCCCGTCGCCGAACCCGCGCCGCCGCCTGCGGCGCGGTGCCGCGAGCGCCGTCACGGCGTGGCCTCCGGCACCGTCGAGGCCCGCACGGTCAGGGTCGGCTCGATGACGATCTGCCGCACCGGCGCCTGCGGCTTGTCCAGACGGCGCAGCAGCAGCTTCGCGGCCTCCTTCGCGCGTCTCGTCGCGCCGAGGTCGACGCTGGTGAGCGCGGGGTTCGCGAGGTCGGCGATGTCGGTGTCGTCCATGCCGACGATCGCGACGTCGTCGGGCACCCGCAGCCCGCGGCCGGTCGCCACCTTGACCGCCGCGATCGCGAGCAGGTCGTTGGCGCACACGATCGCGTCCGGCGTGCACTGCTCGAGCAGTCGCGCCGCCGCCTTGAGGCCCGCCTTGTAGGTGAAGTCCTTAGCGCTGACCTGGGCGTCCGCGTTGAGGTGCAGGTCCCGCGCGGTGAGTGCCTTGAGGTAGCCGTTGAGCCGCGCGGCGCCGGGCACCGTGTCGACCGGGCCGTTGACGAAGGCGATGCGCTCGCGGCCGAGGCCGCCGAGGTGGTCGACGGCCAGCGCCATGCCCGCGACCGAGTCGGCGCGCACGTTGTCCAGCTCGACTCCGGGCGGCAGCGACCCGATGATCACGATCGGGAAGCGGCTGGCGCGCAGCTGGGCGCCGAGTTCCTCCGGCACCCGCAGCGGGCTGAGGATGAGCCCGTCGGCGAACCCCCGGTTGAGGCTGACGAGCAGGTCGATCTGGTCGCGCGGGTCCGAGCCGGTGGAGGAGAGCACGAGCCGGTAGCCGGCCCTGGTCACGACGCGGGAGATCTCCCGCATCATGCCCACGTACACGGGGTTCCCGACGTCGGCGACCGCGAGCGCGATCTGCTCGGTCTTCCCGACCTTCAGCGAGCGCGCCGTCGCGTCCGGCACGTAGCCCAGCTCTTCCGCGGCGGCGCGAACGCGCTCGGTGACGCGTTGCGACGCGGGCAGTCCGTTGAGGACCCGGGACACGGACGCGATCGAGACCCCGGCCCGTTCCGCGACGAGCACGAGGGTCGACTTCTTCGCCTCGGGCATGGGTACCTCGTGTCGTTGGCAGGTGGCGCTGGTGCTGTAAACGTTTACAAGAACGTTTACAGGCGGACTGTACGACGCGCCGGCATCCGTCCGCAACCACCGCCACCTGTTACTGGTTTTCGTGCGGCTACCTCTTCCGGTGACTTGTGCACGACTGCTTCAATCCCAGTGTCAAGATCCCTGGCACGAGGAGTGGCCATGCCGCAGATCTCCCGACGTCGAGTGTTGGCCCTGGTCCCGGCGGTCGGGCTGCTGGCAGCGGGCCGGCCGGGGTTGGCGCTCGCGGCCGCCGTGCCGGGCGCCGACGTCCCCCGGCTGATGGCCAACACCGTGGCGATGCTCGCCGGCACCGCCGAGTCGAACGCCCGGCCCGAGGTCGCCGCGAAGCTGGCCGCCGTCGAGCAGACGGCGCGGACGTGGCTGGCCGACCTGGCGGCCGCCGGCGACGGCGAGCTGTTCGCCGGTGTGCCGCTCGGCACGAACGACGCGAACCTGAACAAGTCCTTCCAGAACCTGTACGAGATCGCGCTCGCCACGCGTACTCCCGGGGGCGCTCTGGTCGACGACGTCGGCGTGCAGCGGCAGGTGATCGACGGTCTCGTGTGGCTGCACGAGCGGTACTACGGCGACCAGGCGGGCGGCTACTACGGCAACTGGTTCAACTGGGAGATCGGCATCTCCACGAGCGCCAGCAAGACGCTCGCGCTGCTGGCCGACCAGCTCGCCGAGTACCGCCCGGACCTGACCGCCACGTACGTCGCGTCGATGGACGCCTACCTGCGCAACGGCAAGGACGGCGACGTCGACCTCGACTCCCGGTTCCACACCGGCGCGAACCTCGCGGACATCACGACCAACCGGATCCTCCAGGGCGCGCTGCTGTCCGACGACGCCCGCATCGCGAAGGCGGTCGCCGACCAGGCCACGGTGTTCGCCACGATCGACCCGTACCACCTCAACCACGGGGTGACCGACGGCCACTACGCGGACGGGTCGTTCATCCAGCACCACTCGGTCGCCTACACCGGCTCGTACGGCAAGGCGCTGCTGACCAGGGTCGTGCAGGCGGTCAAGATCCTCGACGGCACGTCCTACGCGGGCGGCGCCGAGCTCGTCGAGGTGGTGCGCGGCTGGGTGGTGAACGGGTTCGCGCCGTTGATCTTCGAGGGCTGGATGATGGAGGTCGTCAAGGGGCGGGCGGTGTCGCGGACGAACACCGGCTACTCGGACGTCGCCGTGGTGGTGGAGGCGGTCGTCGACCTCGCCGACTACGTCACGGGCCCGGACGCGGTGGCACTGAAGGGATACGTGAAGCACGTCAGGGAGGCGTCGCGGGAGACGCTCAACCCGGCGGGGTTCGTCTCCCCGGTCAGCGTCGCGCGCTTCGCGGACATTCTCGCCGACGACACCGTGCCGGCCGGCGACCTCAACCCGGCCGCGCGCTCGGTCGCGTTCAACGCGATGGACCGGTCGGTGCACCGGCGGCCGGGCTACGCGTTCGCGCTGGCCCGCAGTTCTGATCGGATCAGCAAGTACGAGTACATGAACGGCGAGAACCTGATGCCCTGGTTCCAGGGCGACGGCGCGTACTACCTGTACCTGGCCGGGCAGGACCAGACGAAGGCGTTCGGGGTCGACCACTACACGACCGTGTCGCCCTACCGTCTTGCCGGTGTGACCGCGCCGGTCGAGGAGCGGAAGACGGTGCCCGAGCTGTACGGGCGGTTCTGGTACGAGAACCCCGGGCACCCGCTCGGGTTCACGTCGTCGTCGGAGTCGCAGAACACCTACGTCTACTTTCCGCGCGGCACCAACGGTTTCTCCGGCGGCGCGACACTCGGCGCGTACGGCGTCGCCGGCATGGTCCAGTCCGACGACGTGCCCTATGTGGACAAACAGGCGGGAATCCTGCCCGAGGACTTCGTGGTGTACCGCAACGCGCGGTCGACCAAGTCGTGGTTCATGCTGGACGACGAGATCGTCGTGCTCGCGGCGGGCATCGCGGACCCGGACGGCCGCGACGTCGTCACCACGGTCGACAGCCGGATCGCCGCGCCGACCGACGACGTCGTCGTCACGGGCGAACGCCGAGACGGCGCGCGGTGGTCGGGAGCCGGCGCCGCGAGCCTGCGCTGGCTGCGGTACGCGAACGCGTCCGAGGGCACGGCGGTCGGTTACGTGTTCCTGGACCGGCAGAACGTGACGGTCGAACTGGCGGAGGTGACCCGCAGCCGTCGGGTCGTCCGCGCGGCCAACCCCGACACGGCGGTCACCCGCAAGGTCTTCTCGGTGTCGTCCGGGTCGCGGGCCCTGTCGTACGCGCTGGTGCCGAACGCGGACGCCGACCAGCTCCGCGCGTACGCCAAGGGCCTGGTGACCGTGGTGGCGAACACCCCGGCGGCACAAGCGATCCGGCACGCCGGCCTCCGCCTCACGGCGGTCAACGTGTTCGCCGAGGGCTGGCGACGGGTCGACGGCCTCACCGTCGACGGCCCGGCGTCGGTGCTCGTACGCCGACAGCGAGACGGGGCGGTCACGGTCGCCGTGTCCGACCCGACGATGGACCGCGCGCGCGTGTCGGTCGTCGTGCCGGGCGTGCACCGGCTGGTGTCGGCCGATGATGGCGTCGTGGCGAGTCGAGTGCCGGGCGGCATGCTGTTGCGCGTCGACACCGGTCAGTCGTACGGCCACACCTTCACCGCAACGCTGCGGTAGCGACCGTCAGCGCGACATGGCGATGGTGAGCCGCGAACCGCCCGTGCCTCGATCGGACGTCACCGGATCGGCGTATCCGCTCAGCGTGCCCGTGTGGCGAGGATTGTGGGGTGACGAACGCGCGCAAGATCGACCGCACCGCCACTGAGACCGTCTGCCCGGCGTTCCGCGACGAGACCGGCGTCTGGCACGTGCGGGACTTCGCCGGCGGACGGGCCGTACTGCGGAGCACCGACACCCTCCAGGACGGGCTCGGCGTCGAGACGGTGGCGAAACTGCCCGCCGGGTTTCGGCGGCCGGTGCTCTACTGGGACGGGCCGGAGCACCGGGAGTACCGGCGGCAGACGGCGCGGTTCTTCACCCCGCGGCGGGTCGACGCCGAGTATCGCGGCCTCATGCACCGCATCGCCGAGCGGGAGGTCGACGTGTTGCGTCGGGTGGGGCGGGCGGACCTGTCCGAGCTGAGCTTCCGGCTCGCCGTGGACGTGGCCAAGGCGGTGATCGGGCTGACCGCGAGCCGGCCCGGGACGGCGCGGCGGCTGGCGCGCTTCTTCCCCGAGAAGCTGGGCCGGCCCGGCTTCACGAGCCCGCGCGGAATCTACTGGGCCGCCCGGATTCTCTACCTGTGGCTCGCGATCTACGTCAACGACGTGCGGCCCGCGGTCCGGGAACGGGCCCGCCACCGGCAGGACGACCTCATCTCCCACCTCCTCGACGAAGGCGTCTCCCATGGCGAGATCCTCAGCGAATGCCTCACGGTCGCGGCGGCCGGCATGGTGACCACCCGCGAGTTCATCTGCGCCGCCGCCTGGCACCTGTGCACCGACGACGACCTGGTGCGCCGCTACCGCACCTCGGACGAACCCGCGCGCTTCGCGATCCTCCAAGAGCTCGCCCGCCTCGAACCGCCGATCGCCGCCCTGCGCAGGCGCACGACGGCACCCGTCGCCCTCCCGGACGGCACGACCATCCCGTCGGACGCCCGCGTGCACGTCTCGGTCGCCGCCGCCAACGTCGATCCCGGGATGGTCGGCGACCGGCCGGGCCTGACCTTCGGCGACGGCGCGCACAAATGTCCCGGCGCGCACCTCGCCATCCAGGAGTCCGACATCTTTCTGACCAAGCTGTTCGCCGTCGACGGCGTGCGGATGACCAGCTCACCGCGGGTGTCGTTCAACGAGGACTTCGGCACCTACGCTCTGCACGGCCTGACCGTCGCAATAGGACAGTAAGGACTATTGCGTCCATTCGACGTAACTTTGCAGCTTTTCGACGAACTTTCGTTGACCGTGAACGAAAGTGATCCTACGTTCGTAGCACGCGTTCACCCCTGCAGAGCGTGGGAGATAGACATGCCTGGTCGTCTGCTGTCCTCATTCGTCGCCCTCGCCGCGGCCGTCTCCGGCCTCGTCCTCACCCAGGCGCCCGCCGCCGCGGCCGTGCCGCCGCAGGAGCCCGGCGTGACGCTGCGGGTCTACGACATGCAAGTCGAGCTGAGCAAGCTCTGCACGCTGAAGGCGGGGCAGACCCCCAACGTCGACAAGCTCCTGCCCACGATCAACTGGAGCGGCACCGAGTTCGGCGTCAACGACTTCTTCGTCTCCGAGGTCACCGCCAACCTCAACATCGCCACGGCCGGCAGCTATGCCTTCCGGCTGACCAGCGACGACGGGTCCCGCCTGCGGATCGACGACGCCGTGGTCGATCAACCACGACGGGCTGCACGCGCCGACTCCGGCGGAGGGCTCGGCCACCCTCGGCGTCGGCTACCACGCCCTGCGCATCGACCACTTCGACAACGCGGGCGGCCAGCAGGTCACGCTCGAGTGGCGGCCGCCGGGGGCGAGCGCGTTCGCGGTCGTGCCCAACTCGGTGCTGAGCACCGACGCCGACGTCGTTCGCGTCACCGCGCCGGGCCGCAAGGAGTGCGAGGGCTCGCACCGACTCGCCGGGCGACGGCCTCCCGCTGACCGGCGTGCACCCGAACTACACGCTGACCAACCTGCGCCCCAACGGTTTCGAGCCGCAGGTGAGCGCGATGGACTGGCTGCCGGACGGCCGCCTCGCCATCGCGACGTGGGGTGGCACGGACAACGAGCTCGGTGACGTCTACCTGCTGAGCAACGTCACCGGCAGCACCGACCCGTCGCGGGTCACCACACAGCGGATCGCCAGCGGGCTCAAGGAGCCGATGGGCATCAAGTACGTCGACGGCAAGCTGTACGTGTCGGAGAAGAACGGGCTCGTCGAGCTGAACGACACCAACGGCGACGGCGTGACCGACGACTACCGCACGATCGCGACCTGGCCGTTCGGCGGGAACTTCCACGAGTTCGCCTTCGGGCTGCTGTACCAGGACGGCTTCTTCTACCTGAACCTGTCCGTGGCGATCAACTACGGCGGCGCGACGACCGACCCGCAGCCCGCGCCGAACCGCGGCACCACCATCAAGGTCGACAGGAGCACCGGTGCGGTGTCCTATGTGGCCGGTGGGCTGCGCACCCCGCACGGCATCGGCTGGGGTCCGGAGGGCGACATCTTCGTCACCGACAACCAGGGTGGCTGGCTGCCGTCGTCGAAACTGTTGCACATCAAGCAGAACCGCTTCTTCAACCACTACATGAACCCGGACGGCCCGTACGACGCGCAGCCGGTGACGCAGCCCGTGCTGTGGCTGCCGCAGAACGAGATCGCGAACTCGCCGAGCAACCCCGTCCAGGTGCCGAGTGGCGTGTTCGCCGGGCAGCTGCTGTTCGGGGACGTGACCTACGGCGGCATCCAGCGCGGCGTTCCTGGAGAAGGTCAACGGCGAGTACCAGGGCGCGGTGTTCCGTATGACGCAGGGGCTCGAGGCGGGCGTCAGCCGCATCAGCCTCGGCCCGGACGGCGCGATCTACACCGGCGGGATCGGCGCGGGCGGCAACTGGGGTCAGCCCGGCAAGCTCAGCCACGGCCTGCAGAAGCTGACTCCCAACGGCGCCAACACCTTCGACATCCTCGCGATGCGCGCGATCGAGGGCGGCTTCGAACTGGAGTACACGCAGCCGCTGTCGGCCGCGACCGTGCAGAACCTGGCGTCGCGGTACCAGGCGGCGCAGTGGCGGTACGTGCCGACCGCGGACTACGGCGGCCCGAAGGTCGACGAGCAGACGCTGCAGGTGTCGTCCGCGACGGCGTCCGCCGACCGGAAGAAGGTGACGCTGAAGCTGTCCGGGCTGCAGGCGGGCCGCGTCGTGCACCTGCGTTCACCGCGGCCGTTCGCGGCGGAGTCCGGTCAGACGCTGTGGAGCACCGAGGCCTGGTACACGCTCAACTCGACGGTCGGCAGTGTCGGGCAGGCCACCGACTACGAGGCGGAGACCGCGGGTCTGAGCGGTGGCGCGGGGGTCAACACGGACCACCCCGGCTACTCGGGCACCGGGTTCGTGGACGGCTACTGGAACCAGGGCGCGGCGACGTCGTTCACCGTGAGCGTGCCGTCGGCAGGCACCTACCAGGCCGGGCTCCGGTACTCGAACGGCCCGGATCCGTTCACCGGCCCCAAGAAGGTGAGCGTCTACGTCAACGGCGCCAAGGTGCGGCAGGCGAGCCTGGCGAGCACGGGAAACTGGGACACCTGGGCGACGCACACCGAGCCGGTGACGCTCGCCGCCGGCACGAACTCGGTCGCGGTCAAGTACGACACCGGCGACGACGGCAACGTGAACCTCGACAAGCTCACCGTCGCGCCCGGCGGCCGGGTCACCCTGTTCGACGGGTCCAACCTGAACGCGTGGGAGGCGCGGTCCGGCGGCGCGGCGACGTGGCCGGTCTCCGGCGGGTCGATGGAGTCGCTCGGCGGAGACATCCGCACGAAACAGAAGTTCGGCGACTTCCGGCTGCACGTCGAGTGGTTCGAGCCGCGTGTACCCGCCGGAGGTGACCGGGCAGGCCAGGGGGAACAGTGGGATCTTCCTGCAGGAGCGCTACGAGCTGCAGGTGCTCGAGTCCTTCGGCGACACGACGCTGGCGTCGAACGAGGCGGGCGCCATCTACTTGAAGAAGGCGCCGGACACCAACGCGGCGACGGCGTCCGACACCTGGCAGACCTACGACATCACGTTCCGCGCGGCCCGTTTCGACGGGGCCGGCAACAAGACCGAGAACGCGCGGATCACGGTCGTGTGGAACGGCGTGCTGGTCCACGACAACGCCGCCATCGACGGCGGCACCGGCGACAGCCTCCCGGAGGACGCCACCAAGCAGTCCATCCGACTCCAGGACCACGGCGACGCCGGCGCGAACCCCCGCTTCCGCAACATCTGGATCGAACCCCTCAATTAGCTGAGTGATTTCCCAAGTCGGGGTGGTGGCTGGAGACGGACGAAGGGTGCACTGCGCCAACCACAACCGCACCACCGGCCAACCCATGCCCGATCCCTGATCGCCTACGACCACTGACCAGTTAGGACTTACTCAACCAGGAGGACTCAGGTCTCGCGGGCGCGGCCGTGTGCGTCGTGCGGTAGGTCGGCGTAGTGCCACTGGTGGTCGCGGGTCAGTTGGCACGCGGCGTCGAGGTCGCCGCTCGTCAGGGTGTCCAGCAGCTCCTGGTGTTCCTCGGCCACGGCGTCCAGCGGGGGTTCGACGGCGAGCAGCGTGACCGCGGTTCTGGCCTCGATCTGTAGCGCCTCCCACGCGTTCTGCAGCAGCTCGTTGCGTGCGGCGACGATCACGTGCCGGTGGAAGGACACGCTCGCGGCGCCGATCGCCTGCGTGTCGCCCCGTGCGGCGGCCTCGCGCATGGCCGCGACGTCGGCCCGCAGCGCGTCGAAGGGGAGGGTGCCGGCCGGCATCGCGAGTCGGGTGGCGGCCTCCTCCAGCGCGGCGCGCAGCACGTAGCTCTCCCGCAGCGTCTGCTGGATGAAGTGCCGCACGAACGTGCCACGCCGCGGCCTGGTCTCCACCAGGCCGATCGCCTCCAGCTCCCGCAGCGCCTCCCGCACCGGCGCCTGGCTCGTGCCGTAGCTCTCCGCGAGCCGCGTCTCGACGAGGCGCTCTCCAGGCTCCAGCTCACCGGACACGATGCGCCGCACCAGCGCGTCCCGGATCTGCCTGCTCAGCGTGAGCCGCGGCAACTGTGTCTCTGTCATCGGCTCCTCGGGGGGCTTGACGGTCTCGTGACGGCAAACGTAGCGTCTCCGCTAGCTTATCAATTATCGATAATCGAGCAACCTCGATGAGGAGCCGCGGGTGCTGTCGAACCTGCTCATGCCGTCCTCCGCGGCGGAGGCCGCTGACCTGCTGCGGGACGGGGGATGGCTGCTCGGCGGCGGCACCGTCGTGATGCCGAGGGTCAACACCGGCGCGGTGCCGGTCAGCCGGCTCATCTGCCTCAACCGGGCCGGGCTCGCCGGGATCACGGTGGACGGCGGGACCGTCTCGGTCGGCGCGGCGACCACCGTCGGCGCGGTCGGCGCCGACGACCGGCTGTCGTTCCTGCGCCCGGTCATCCGGTCGATCGCCTCGCCGCCGGTACGCAACCTGGCCACCGTCGGCGGCAACCTGTTCGTCGCCCAGCCCTACGGCGACCTCGCGGTGGCACTGCTGGCACTCGACGCACGCGTCGAGGTCGTGAGCGCCGATGGGACGCGGGAAGTACCGGTCGGCGAGCCCGTCGACCCGGCCGAGGTCGTGTCCGCCGTCCGCTTCGCGGTGCCGGCCGGCCCGTGGCGCTACCGGAAGGCCATGCGGCGCAAGCACAACTCCGCGTCCATCGTCACCGTGGCCGCCGCCGTGACCGTCGAGGACGGACTGGTGACCGACGCCAGGATCGCGCTCGGCGGCGTCGCGCCGCGACCCGTGCGGGCGCTCGCCGCCGAACGGGCCCTGGTCGGCGCGCCGCTGGACCGGTCGTCGGCCGAGGCGGCCGCCGCCGTGGCGCACGAGGGCACCGAACCGTTCGACGACCCCTACGCGTCCGCGTGGTACCGCGCCCGCGTGCTTCCCGTCCACGTCCGCAGGGCTCTGCTCGGCGCGGAATAGCTGAAAGGCGCACCCATGGCGTCCAGGATCGTGTCCCTGGCCGTCAACGACCGCGAGCAGGAGTTCATCGTCCACCCGGGCATGTCCCTGCTGACCGCGCTGCGCGACGTGCTCGGCCTGACCGCCGCCAAGCGCGGCTGCGCCCAGGGCGCGTGCGGGTCGTGCACCGTGCTGGTGGACGACCGGCCGGTGCCGGCCTGCCTCGTCGCCGTCGAGACGGTCGACGGCGCTTCGGTGCGTACCCTCGAAGGCGTCGCCGCGGACGGCGAGCTCGACGAGGTGCAGAGCGCGTTCCTCGACGACTTCGCCACCCAGTGCGGCTTCTGCACGGCCGGGATGATCATGACGGCCGAGGCGCTGCTTGCCGAGCGGCCCGACCCCGACCCGCGCCGAGGTCGTCGAGGCCATCTCCGGCAACGTCTGCCGCTGCACCGGTTACGAGCCGATCGTGACGGCCATCCTGGACGCCGCGGAACGACGGCGGTCGCGCGACGGGCGGCCGGCCCGATGACCTACCGGCGCAGTCCCGTCGACGGCAGCTACTTCGCCGGCGAGCGCGCGGGCGACTTCACGGTGATCGGCTCAGTGGTACAGCGGTCCGACGCGCGCGGCCACGTCACCGGCCGCACCGAGTTCTTCGAGGACGTGCGCCCGAGCGGGCTGCTGCACCTGAAGATGCACCGCTCGGCGCGCCACCACGCGTGGCTCCGGTCGGTGGACGCCACCGCGGCGCTCGCCGTGCCCGGTGTGGTGAAGGTGTTGACCCACAAGGACATCCCGAACAACCTGTACACCCCGCTGAAGCTGATCGGCGTCACCCCGGACGACGAGCCGATCCTGGCGGAGGGCAAGGTCCGCTACCTCGGCGAGCCGATCTGCGCGGTGGTGGCCGAGACGGAGGCCGCCGCGCACGCGGGTGCCGCCGCGATCCGTGTCACCTACGACGACCTGCCGCCGGTGTTCGACGTCGAGGAGGCGTTGACCGAGGGCGCCCCGGTGGTCAACGAGTACCACGGCAAGAACTACTTCACCTACGAGGGACACCACTGCCGTCGCGTCCGGTTCGGTGACGTGGCAACGGGTTTCGCCGAGGCCGACCACGTCTTCGAGTGGCGCTACCAGTCCTCGCCGATCGAGCAGGCGCCCGTCGAGACCACCGGCTGCGTGGTGGTGCCCCAGCCGGACGGCCGGCTGCGCATCCACTCCGACACCCAGGCGTGCTTCTTCACCCTCGACAACACCGCGCTGATCCTGGAGACCGAGTTCAACAAGCTGCGCATCGTCGGCGGCACGGTCGGCGGCGGCTTCGGCGGCAAGGTCGACGTGGTCGTCGAACCGGTGGCGTGCGTCGCCGCGATGGTCACCCACCGGCCCGGTGAAGTTCGTCTACGGCCGACACGAGGAGATGCAGGTGTCCTCGCCGCGGGCCGCGGAGCGCATCTACATCAAGGACGGGGTGATGGCCGACGGCCGGATCCTCGCGCGTCAGGTCACCGCCTACATCGACGCGGGCGCCTACTCGCGGCACACCCCGTACGGCACCACGAAGGCCGCGGCGCACTTCCCCGGCCCGTACACGATCCCGAACGTGTGGGTCGACTGCCACTGCGTGTTCACCAACCGGACCCCGTCGAGCGCGATGCGCGGGTTCGGCGTGACCATCGGGGACTTCGCGCTGGAGTCCCAGATGGACCGGATCGCACGCGAGCTGGACATCGACCCGCTGGAGCTGCGGCTGCGCAACGCCTACCGGGACGGGGACATGAAGGCGCACCGCAAGATCGCCGAGGGCACCGCGCTCGTCGAGGTGATCCAGAAGGCGGCCGAGCTGGTCGGGCACGAGCTGCCGGAGGCCTACCGGTCGATGTCCTCGGACGGAGGCCGCTGATGGCGAAGCTGGTCGGCCGCGGCTACGCGGCGGTCAACTACCCGACGGGCATGAACCTCGGCGGCGACCCGTCGCAGGCGCTGATCCACGCCACCACGACGGGCACGTTCGTGATCTCACTGTCCTCCGTGGACCTCGGGCAGGGCCTCAAGACGGTCGTGGCGCAGTGCGCGGCGGAGACGTTGGGGCTGCCGTTCGAGAACGTCCTGGTCGACACCGCCGACACCGACACCGGCCCGCACTGCATGGGCACGTTCGCGAGCCGCGGCACGCACCGGGTCGGCAACGCGGTGATCATGGCGGCCGCCGAGGCGCGCGCGGTGATGCTCGACGTCGCGGCCGAGGAGCTGGAGGTCGACGCCGCGGACCTGGAGACCGACGGGTCCGGGTTCATCAAGCTCAAGGGCTCGGACCTGAAGAAGATCCACATCACCGACCTGGCCATGGCCGCGCACTTCAAGCACGGCCGCACCATCTCCGGCCGCGGTGTCTTCATGAAGGAGAAGAGCGAGGTGGTGCCGGAGACCGGCGAGATGGACCCGGACTCCTGCCAGGCGCACGCGTGCACGGTCGCGGAGGTCGAGGTCGACGACGAGACCGGGGTAGTCGAGGTGCTGCGGATGTACAGCGTGTACGAGATCGGCCGCGCGCTGCATCCCGGCGATGGCGACGCAGCAGGTGGAGGGCGGCGCGTGGATGGGCATGTCCCACGCGCTGTTCGAGGCGACCGAGCCGTACTACCCGGTGCGCGACCACGGTCCGAAGGACTTCACCGAGTACCTGATGCCCGCCGCCGCGGACATCCCGGAGCAGCACAGTGTCCTGTTGGAACGCCCGGCCGCGAGCGGCCCGTACGGTGCGAAGGGGATCGGCGAGATGACGGCGAACGCGCCGATCCCGGCGATCGCGAACGCGATCTTCGACGCGTGCGGCGTGCGGCTGGAGCACATGCCGTTCACGCCGGAGCGGGTGCTGCGGGGCCTCGACGCGTTGCGCGCGGACTCATGAACGAAACCGAGCTGGCGCAAGGGATGCGCGACGAGCGGTACTTCGCCGACGAAGGACTGCTCACCGCCGTCTACCTCGCGCTCACCCTCGGCCGGCCGCTGCTCCTGGAGGGTGAGCCGGGCGTCGGCAAGACCGAGATCGCCTCGGTGCTCGCCAGGGTGCTCGGCCGGGAACTGGTGCGGCTGCAGTGTTACGAGGGCCTCGACGCCGGACAGGCGCTGTACGAGTGGGACTACCCGAAGCAGCTGCTGCACCTGCGAGCGGCGGCCGAGCGCGCCGTCGGCGACGTCTACGCCGACGACTTCCTTCTCGAACGCCCGCTGCTGCGGAGCCTGCGCTGTGAGCGGGGCGCGGTGCTGCTCGTCGACGAGGTGGACCGCGCGGACAGCGAGTTCGAGGCGTTCCTGCTGGAGTACCTCGGCGACTTCCAGATCACGATTCCCGAGCTGGGCACGGTCCGGGCGGTCGTGACACCGATCGTGGTGCTCACGTCGAACCGCACCCGCGAGCTGCACGACGCGCTCAAGCGGCGCTGTCTGTACCACTGGATTCCCTTTCCCGACAACGAACGCGAGCGCGCCATCGTCCGCGCGCACGTGCCAACCATCGAGGAGGACGCCGCGGCGACGCTGGTGCACGCGGTCGCCGGCGCCCGCCGCCTCGACCTGCTCAAGCGACCGGGCATCGCCGAGTCCGTCGAATGGGCACGCGGCGCGGTCGCGCTCGCCGGCGACGGCGACCCCTGGCCCGTCGCGCTGCGTCGCGCGCTGGGACTGCTGATCAAGGACGAGGAGGACATGGCGTTGGTGCGCCGGGACTTCGAGGAGCTGATCGGCTGACATGACGTCCGCCGTCGACCACGTGCGCGGGTTCCTCCGGGACCTGCGCGAGCAGGGCCTGCCGGTGCCGGTCCAGCGGCAGCGCGACTTCCTGCGCGCCCTGGCCGCGGTCCCGCCGCGCGACGTCCGCCACCTCTACTGGATCGCGCGACCGACGCTCACGACCGCCCTGGACGACGCCGAGGTCTTCGACCCGGTGTTCGCGCGCTGGTTCGGCGACGGCACCGTCGCGGTCGTGCCGTCCGAAGTGGACATCCCGGGGGAGGAGCGGCAGGCGCCCGACCCGTCCGACGGCGAGCCGCCGGACCAGATCGTCCAGGACGGCGCCGGCCGGGAGGCCAGCTGGTCCACTGTGGACCGGCGGGCGAACTTCGCGGCGACGACCGACGACCGGCAAGTCCTGGCAGAGCTGCGCGAACTGCTGCCGGGCGCGGTGCCGACGATCCGGTCCCGCCGCCGCAGGCCCGCCCGCCGCGGCGACCGGCTCGACGTGCGGAGGATCCACCGGGAGGCGTGGCGGACCGGCGGCGAGGTGGTCGGCCTGCGCTGGCGCCGGCATCCCCGACGGCAGCGGCCGGTGCTCGTCCTCATCGACGTGTCCGGCTCGATGCGCCAGCACAGCGCCGACTACCTGAAGTTCGCGCACGCCGTGGTCGGCACGTGCGACCGCGCGGAGGTCTTCACGTTCGGCACGACGCTCACCCACGTCACCGCGACCCTGCGCACGCGGGACGTCGACACCGCGCTGTCCGGCCTCGCCGACGTGGTCCGGGACGCGGGCGGCGGCACCAGGATCGGGCCGTCGCTGCGGGAGTTCCTCGACAACACCCGGCGACTGCGGATGGCCCGCGGCGCGCTGGTGCTCGTCCTGTCCGACGGCCTGGAACGCGGTGACTGCGTGCCGCTGACCAAGGCCGTGCGTCGGTTGTCGCTGCTGGGCCACCGGCTCGTCTGGTGGTCCCCGCTCGCCTGCGACCCGGCCTACCGGCCCGTCACCCGTGGCATGGCCGGCGTCGTCGGCCAGGTGGACGCCCTCGCCGGCGTGCGGGACCTCGAGACCGCGCGTGACCAGCTCACGAAAGGAGCGCCCGCATGGAGATAGTGGACGCGCACCACCACGTCTGGCGTGCGAAGGACCTGCCGTGGCTGTCCGGCCCGATGGTGCCGAGGATCTTCGGACCCTACGAGCCGATCAGGCGGGACTACCTGATCGGCGAGTACCTCGACGACGCGCGGTCCGGCGGGATCACGCAGTCGGTGTACGTGCAGGCGAACTGGCCGCCCGACCAGGTGCTGGCCGAGGTGCGGTGGCTCAACGAGCTGCACGAGGAGACGGGCTGGCCGACGGCGGTCGTCGGGTCGGCCGACCTGTTCAGCCCCGATGCCGTCGACGTCATGAAGCAGCAGGCGGCGCTGTCGATCGTGCGGGGCACCCGACTCCAGCTGCACTGGCACGAACGCGAGGAGTTCCGGTTCGCGTCGGCGCCGGACCGCATGAAGGACCCGGTGTTCCGCCGCAACCTCAGTGCGCTCGAAGAACTGGGCTGGGTGTTCGAGCTGCAGGTCTTCCCCGGCCAGATGGCCTGTGCCGCCGAACTCGTCGCGGACGTCCCGGACGTCACGTTCGTGCTGGTGCACGCCGGCATGCTGACCGACCGCGACGACGCCGCCGAGGTGCGCGAGTGGCGGACCGGCATGGCACGGCTCGCGGCACTGCCGAACATCGTGGTAAAGCTGACCGGGCAGGGCACCTTCACCCGTTGCCTCGACCCGTCGTTCATCTCTTTCGTGGCAACGGAAACCCTCGGCTGGTTCGGCCCGGACCGGGCCATGTTCGGCACGAACTTCCCGGTGGAGAAGCTCTGGACCGAGCTGCCGCCGCTGGTCGCCGCGTGGCAGGACGCGCTCGCGCACCTGCCGGCCGAGGACCGGGCCGCGATCTTCGCCGGCACCGCCCGGCGGGTGTACGGACTGTCGAACTGACTGACACACAAGGAGAAACCAGATGGCGCTGTTCATCCTGACCTACGGCTACAACGAGACCGACCAACGCGCGGCCCGCCGCGACGACCATGTGGCGTACCTGAAGAAGCTGGTGGCCGACGGCGCGCTGGTGGCCGCCGGCCCGTACGAGGACAAGACCGGTGGCGTGATCCTGCTGCGGGCCGAGGACAAGGCCGCCGCGGAAGCCCTCGTGGCCGACGACCCGTACACCCGGTTGGACGTCACCAAGGACCGCTGGCTGCGCGAGTGGCAGGTGACGGTCGGCTCGGTGACCGACTGAGCCCAGCCCCCAAGCGGACACTGCCGTAACCGGAGCGTTGACCTTGTCGTGGCGTCAGCCTAGCGTTGTACGGCTGGGCACCGAGGCCAGGAGGACGCGATGGGGCGCCGAACCACTTTTGCCGCTGCGGTGCTTGCCGCCGGACTGATCGGCGGCGTGGTCACCGCCGCCTCGGCCGCGGAGGGGTCCGGCTCGCTGCGGATAGAGACGTTGTCCGGGCCTGCGAAGTACGTCAGCGGCGGCGCGGCCCGCGTCCGGGTGGTGGTGCCGAAGTCGGCACCGCTCGAGTCGACCTCGGTCGCGGTGAACGGGGTGGACGTCAGCGACGCGTTCGCACCCGACGACCAGGCGCCGCACGCGCTCGAGGGCGTGGTGCGCGACCTGCCGCTCGGCGCGAGCACCGTCACCGCCCGGGTCCGGGGCCGGTCGGCCGCGCTGCGGCTGGTCAACCACCCGAGCACCGGCCCCATGTTCTCCGGGCCGCCGCAGGCCGACTTCTTCTGCTCGACACCGGAGCACCTCGCCGGGTTCGACCTCACCGGACCGTTCCTCGACACCGACTGCTCGCTGCCGACCAGGGCCGACCACTACTACCGGTCGACGGCCGACACCTGGCGCCCGTACGACCCGACCGCGCCCCGCCCCGCGGACATGGCCACCACGACGACCGGCGCGGGCGCGACGGTCGACTTCGTCATCCGGTGGGAGCGCGGCACGATCAACCGCTTCGTGTACTCGATCGCGGTGCTCGACCCCGGGGCGACCGGCCCCGCCACGCTGCCGCACTGGAACCGCAAGCTGATCTACTACTTCGGCGGCGGCGTGGCCATCGGTCACTACCAGGGCTCGAACAACCAGAGCGAGTCCCGGTACACCTACGGCCTCGGCCAGGGCTACGCGATCGCCTGGTCCACCGGCACGAAGACCAACACGCACTACAACCTGGTGCTCGGCGGCGAGACCGCGATGATGGTCAAGTCCCGGTTCGTGACCGAGTACGGCGACCCCGAGTACACGGTCGGGCTCGGCGGCTCCGGCGGCGGCATCCAGCAGTACGTGTACGGCCAGAACCACCGCGGCCTGCTCGACGGCGCGATCCCGCAGTACTCCTACCCGGACATGGTCACCCAGACCATCCACGTCGGCGACTGCGAGCTTCTCGAGCGCTGGATGGATCTCGAGGTGCGCGCGGACCCGGCGTCGAAGTGGCGGCAGTGGAGCAACCGCTCGCTGATCGAGGGGCTGGCGTCGTCGGACACCGTGGCCAACCCGTACCAGCCGCTCACACCGTGGCTGGCGGCGCCGGGCTCGACCGAGTGCGTCAAGGGCTGGCGCGGCCTCTCGCCGCTCGCGCTCAACCCGAAGTACGGCACCGCGCCGGGCATCACGCCGGAACAGCAGGCGGCGGTGGAGTGGACGCACTGGAACGACGCCGTCAACGTGTACGGACGCGACCCCGTCACCGGCTACGCCAGGTCGACCTGGGACAACGTCGGCGTCCAGTACGGGCTGAAGGCGCTGGTCGACGGCGACCTCACGCCGGCGGACTTCCTCGACCTGAACGCGTCGGTCGGCGGGTGGCAGCCGCCGGAGAAGGCCGTGCAGGAGGGCTGCCCGTTCATCGCGGCCGCGTGTCCGTCCGATGTGGACGTGTGGAGCGCGCGGAACATCCTGCCGCCCGGGCCGGACGGCGTGGCCCCGCGCAGCGTGGGCGACGTCGAGGCGATGCGCGCCGCGTACCGGTCGGGGCTCGTGTTCGACGGCCGCATCGACATCCCGATCATCGACTGGCGCCACTACCTCGACGACGAGCTGGACATGCACAACGCGCGGCAGTCGTTCGCCTCGCGGCAGCGGATGCTGGACGGTCAGGGCAGCGCGGCGAACCAGGTGGTGTGGTTCACCGACGCCCGCCCGGCGCGTGCCTTCGACCAGACCCCGATGGCGCTCGCGGTGATGGACGAGTGGCTCGGGAACCTGCGCGCCCACCCCAAGTCGAGCGTCTCCCGCGCCAAGCCGGCGGCGGCCGTGGACAGCTGCTTCGCCACGGACGGCACGCTGCTCTACCGCGGCTCCGACGCGTGGCGCGGCATCCTCGACGACCGCCGGGACGGCCCGTGCACCCAGCGGTTCGCGATCCACGGCACGTCCCGCACGGTGGCCGGCGGCCCGTTCGACGAGCAGGTCTACAAGTGCGCGCTGCAACCGGTGCGCGCGGCGGTCGGGCGCGGCGTCTACGGCTCGTGGCGGCCGAGTGGTGCGGAGCTGGATCGTCTGGAGCAGATCTTCCCGACCGGTGTCTGCGACTACCGCAAGCCCGACGTCGGGCGACCGAGGTCGTAGCCGCGGGCGCCGACCGGGCCGAGCGGGCCGATCGGTGGCGAGTCGGTCGCGAGGAAGCGGTGGATCTCGGCGAGGAAGACCGGCCACGCCGGCTCGTCCGCGGTGAGGATGTGGTTGCGGCTGCGCAGGAAGCGCAGCTCGCTGTGCGGGATGAGCGCGGCGAGGTCCTGCGCCTGCGACCGGGGCACGCGCAGGTCGTCGCGGGAGTGGAGGATCAGCGTCGGGCACCGGACCAGCGGCGCCTGCTCGGAGACGTCGATGTGGGCGAAGACGTCGAGGAACCGCACCACGTTCTCGGTCGACGTGGTGGCGCGCTGCAGGTCGTTGAACGCGTCCCACAGGCCCCTGGTGCCGTCCGGCAGGAACTGCGACGCGAACACCTGCCGGAACGTCGGATCGTCGTGGCGCCAACCGATCCGGCCGAGCTGCAGGTCCAGCGTCGCCTCCTCCAGCTCCTCGGCGGTCCGGGCCCTGGCGAGCCGGCCGCGGCAGTACGCGCCGGCGAGCACCAGGTGCGAGACCCGCTCCGGATGCCGTACGGCGTAGGCGATCGCGACGGCCCCGCCCTGTGACACCCCCAGCAGCGGGAACCGGTCGAGGCCGGCGGCGTCCACCACCAGCTCGAGGTCGTTGACCCACGCGTCGAAGCCGAAGTCGTCGACCTCCCAGTCGGACAGCCCACAGCCGCGTTCGTCGTACCGGACGAGGCGATGGTGCTCGGCGAGCCCGTCGAGCCAGTGCGCCCAGATCGGGCTCGACCACTCCAGGTCGAGGTGGGTGAGCCAGTTCGCGGCCTTGACGAGCGGGGGACCGGTGCCGGAACCGGCGTAGGCCACCCGCACGCCGTCCGGCGAGACGCAGTACCGGATCTGTTGTTGCGGCCGGGGCCGGTCGGGCACCGTGTCGGCGTCTGTGTCGGCGTCTGTGTCCGCGTCCGTGTCCACGTCCGTGTCGACCACCTCCGCCACGAACCGGTAGCCGACGCCGTGCACGGTGGCGATGACCCGCTGCTGGTTCCCGTCGTCGCCGACCGCGCGGCGGAGCATCTTGATTCTGCTGGTGAGCGCGGAGTCGCTGACGTAGCGGCCGCCCCACACGGCGTCCAGCAGCTCGGTCTTGGCGACGACCCGGTCGCGGTGCTCGATCAGGTGCGCCAGCAGCGTGAACACCTGCGGCTCGACGTGCACCACGGCGCCCCCGCGGCGCAGCTCGAACTGGCGCGGGTCGACCTGGCAGTTCTCGAACCGATACAACGTTCGCTCCGGGTAGGGCGTGCGGGTTACCCGGATGTCGCTCGGCACGGAACCAACGTTTCGGTTCGGTGTCTACTCACAATCTCCACGACATCGCCAGCGGACCGCCAAGTTCCGATGGCCGGCACCGCCGATGCTCTCCGCATGACGACTACCACCGATTACCTGCTCGGCCACGATCCCGCCGAGCTGGCCAGGCTCGAGCACCAGGCGATGCTTCTCGCGCCGGCGACGAGAACCGTGCTCGAGCACGCCGGGATCGCGCCGGGCATGCGGGTGCTCGACCTCGGCACCGGCGCGGGCGACGTCGCCATGATGGTCGCCGACCTGGTCGGGTCGGCCGGCTCGGTCGTGGGCGTCGACCAGTCGGCCAAGGCGCTGACGCTGGCGGCCGACCGGGTCGAGCGCCGCGGCATCCGGAACGTGTCCTTCCTCCACGATGACCTGCGCACCGTCCGGCTCACGGGCGAGTTCGACGCGGTCGTGGGGCGGCTGGTCCTGCTCTACACGCCGGAGCCGGACCAGGTGCTGCGCCGGTTCGCCGGCCTGGTGCGACCGGGCGGGGTGGTCGTGGCGATGGAGTTCGAGATGACCACCGCCGGCACGCTGCCGCCGACCGAGCTGACCGGGCGCATCGCGTACTGGGTCGCGGAGGCCTTCCGGCGCGCCGGACTCGACGCGAGCCTCGGCGCCCGGCTCGGCGACGTGTTCGCGCGCGCCGGTCTCGGCGAGGCCACGGTGCTCGGTCTGCAGGACTACCGCCCGCCGGGTGACCGCGACGGCGCCCGGATGGCGGCCGGGGTGGTCCGCACGCTGCTGCCCGTGCTGGAACGCACCGGCCTGGCGACGGCCGAGGAGGTCGACATCGACACGCTCGAGGACCGGTTCGCGCGCGAGAGCGCGACATTCGGCGCGATCTTCAGGTCGCCGACGCTCGTCGGCGCCTGGGCCAGAGTGAGGGGAGAGGTCGATGGGCAGGGGACGTGAGCACGCGATCGTGCTCGGGGCGGGCATGGGTGGACTGCTGGCGGCGCGGGTGTTGGCGGACGCGTACGACCGGGTGACGGTCGTGGAGCGGGACCTGTTGTCGCGGGCGCCGAGCAACCGAAGAGGGGTGCCGCAGGGCAGGCACGTCCACGGTCTGCTGCCCGGGGGCGCCGGCGTCGTCGCCGAGCTGTTCCCGGGACTGCTGGACGAGCTGGTCGCGGGCGGCGGGACGAAGCTCACCGACTACGCGAGGCTCCACTTCCTGCCGGACGGCACGCACCGCATGTCGCCGAAGGTCGACCTCGAGCCGCTGTACCAGCCGAGCCGGCCGTTCCTCGAGGCCGGCGTCCGCGCCAGGGTGCGCGCGCTCGGCAACGTGACGGTCGTGGACGGCTGCGACCTGGTGGGGCTGGTGACCGAGGGGCAGCGGGTCGTCGGCGCGCGGGTCGTCCGTCGCGGCGCGCCGGCCGAGGAGCTCGCCGCGGACCTGGTCGTCGACGCGACCGGGCGCGGGTCGCGCACGCCGGCGTGGCTCGCCGCGCTGGGACACGAGCGACCGACCGAGGACGAGGTCGTCATCGACCTGCGGTACACGAGCTGTCTGGTGCGGCTGGCCCCGGACGCGATCCCGGAGACGCTCGTCGTGATCGGCGCGTCGCCGACCCGGCCGGCCGGGATGGCGCTGGCTGCCTACGAGGGCGACACGTGGCTGTTCACGGTGTCCGGCTACGGCGACCACCTCCGCGCGCACGACTACGAGAGCATGCTG
The DNA here is from genome assembly GCA_963840275.1 of uncultured Actinomycetota bacterium. Lineage (GTDB taxonomy): Bacteria > Actinomycetota > Actinomycetes > Mycobacteriales > Pseudonocardiaceae > Actinophytocola. The sequence goes on along the minus strand of CAWIYK010000005.1, from coordinate 1,660,880 downwards.
GACTTCGCGGCGGGGTTCACGCCGCCGCACATGATCGCGGCACTGCGCGAGGCCCGCCCGATCGACGACGTGGCGACGTTCCGGTTCCGCGCGAACCGGCGCAGACGCTACGACCGGATGCGCACCTTCCCCGAGGGCCTCCTCGTGTTCGGCGACGCCATGTGCGCGTTCAACCCGATCTACGGGCAGGGCATGTCGGTCGCCGCGCTGGAGGCGCTGGCACTGCGCGACTGTCTGCGCAAGGGGGACCGGCAGCTCGCGCGCCGCTTCTTCCGTGCCACCGCGAAACCGATACAGGTGGCGTGGGACATGGCCGTCGGCGGCGACCTCGCACTGCCCCATGTGGACGGTCCGAGGCCACTGCCGGTCCGGCTCGTGAACGCCTACGTCGGCAGGCTGATCGTCGCGGCCCAGCACGATCCCGTGGTGGCGGCGCGTTTCCTGCGGGTGAGCGCGTTCATCGAGAAGCCGCCGCGGCTGATGACGCCGGGGATGGTGGCGCGGGTCGTCGCGGGCAATCGGTTGGCGCGTCGGTTGGATGTGGCGGCGCGGTCTCGGGAGCTTGCGGTGGTCGCGGGTTGAGTGGTTGTTGCCGGGGGTGATGTGCAGGCGGTGGGGCGGGTTCAGCAGGGGTTCCCGCCCCACCGCCGCACCTTGGCGTGCGACCCGCCGGTGGCGGACCGGCGGTGGTCGCGCGAGTGGTCGCGGCAACCGGCTGGCGTCGTCCCGGCGCGGCGGCGCCGGGACGGCGGTTGAGTGCGGTCACTGCTCGCCGGGGTGGCGGGCTGGTCGGGCCGGGGTGTGGCCGTGCGCGAAGCGGTCGAGGCGGTACGGGTTCAGTAGGGGCTCCGCCTCGCCGTCGCACACCTCGCGGGCGACCAGCTCGCCGAGTAGCGGCGCCAGCGTCACCCCGCTGTGGGTGACGACCACGTACCCGCGTTCGCCGACCGGGCCCACGACCGGCAAACCGTCGGCGGGTAGCGCACGTTGGCCGACGACCGCCGACGTCAGGGTCACCGGCTGGCCGACGCGGTCGCGGGTCCTCGCGCGCAACGTCGCGAGCACCTCGTCGGGCACCGGCGCGTCGGGCACGGCGAGCGGGTCCTGGTCGAGCGCGTGCACCAGCAGCGCACCGCCGCCCGCCGGCCGCAGGTTGATCGTGTCCGTGGTGACGACCCGCGACAGCCGGACCGGCACCGGCGCGGTCCGCGCGAGCACGCCGACGACCGCGACCCCCGACGCCATCGGCACCTCGGGATGCAGGGTCGCGGTGTGCCGGCCGACGCAGGTGACCACGCGGTCGGCGCGCACGGTGGCGCCGTCGGCCAGCCGGACACCGGCGTCCGACACGGCCACTGCCTTCCGACCGGTCTCCACGGTGACGCCCGGCGTGCCGAGCATCGCCGCGGCGAACAGCTCCGGGTAGCAGTGTGCCTCGCCGGGGAACCAGCCGACGAGCGCGTCCGGCGCCACGCGCAGGTCCGGTTCGAGCACGACCGCCGCGGCCCGGTCGAGGAACGATGCCGGGTAGCCGGCCTCGGACAGCCGGGCGACGCGTTCGGTCAACCGGCGCCGGTGGTCGTCGGAGTCCGCGAACTCCAGGTGCCCGTTGGGAACCAGCCAGCCACGCTCGACGCCGCCGAGGCGGTGGTGCTCGTCGATGGCCGCCGCGTTCAGCTGCCGGTAGTGGGGCGGCTCCTTGTTGTTCCCGTTGACCCACGCGTAGCTCGTGGCGGACGTGCCGCTCACCGGCGTCGGCCCCGCCTCGAGCACCCGCACGTCGTGTCCTCGCTCGGCGATCCTCGCGGCGACCGCGGCCCCGACCACTCCCGCGCCGAGCACCACGACACGCACAGTTCCTCCCGATACGACGGGTCCCAAAGTACTCAGTCGATCGCCGACGACGTGCCGGTCCGACAGGGTGGTCGGCGATGGCGCACCGAGACGGCGTGACATCGCAGAGTGAGATGTCGCAGTCGGCCGCGGCGGCCGGGACGCGTCGTGCAGAATCGGGCAACCGATCTTCCCTCTGGAGCCGCACGTGACCTGGCTGATCTGGGTGGCGGGCGCCGTCGTGCTCGTCGCCGCGGGCTTCGGCGCCGCCTACCTGCCGCGGACGCGGGCGCGCGACCTGCGTCGACGCAGCGCGTGGTCCACCGCCCGCGCCGCCGTCGACAGCGCGGGCGTCAGCCGCGACGCGGCCCGGCGTCCGGTGGCCGAGGCCGACGACCTGTACGCGCGGGCCGAGCTGCTCGTCGCGTCGCGGGGTGGTGCGGCCGCGGCGGCGGAGGCGGCCGACTGCGCCGCCCGCGCCGACCGGCTGTGGCGGGCGGCCGCCGATGAGTGACCGGCTCCGGTGGGCGTTCCTCGGCGTGGCCGTCGTGGTGCTCGCGGTGTTCCTGCTCGCGCAGCGGCAGAGCGTCGACGTGAGCTACGGGCAGTCGCCGTCGGGAAAGGACACGGTCGCCGAGGGATCGGCCGGCGAGCTGGGCGACGTGGCGCTGCCGTCGGTCGACGAGATGTCGGCGATGGTCGCGGCGGAACCGGTGGTGCGCCTGCCCGGCGCGGTGGCGTTCTGGGACGAGCGGACCGTCGAGCGGGCGATCGGCGACGCGGACGTGCGGATCCTCGCCGCGCCGCCCGGTCTGAGCGAGGACCAGCAGAAAGAGGTCCGCGCGGTCGAGGGCGTCGACATCCGGATCGTGGGCACCGAGGTCAGCGGCGACATGTACCAGGTCAGCAGCGACGACTTCGCCGGCTGGCGGGGCCAGTTCGCCGTCGGCGACGTCACGAGCCAGCTCACCGCGCTGATCGCGTCCATGCGGGACCAGCCGACCCCGGCGGACGTCGACCTGTTCGCGTGGCGCGCGCCGACCCCGGCCGAGCTGGACGCGGTGGCCGCGGACCTGCGGGCCGGCCGCCCGCACCTCGCGGCCGGCGCGACGCTGACGCGGGTGCCGAAGAGCGCGGCGACCGCGTTCCCCGACGCGGAGCCGCTCGTCGTGGCACTGCCGCAGCAGCCGTTCGGTCAGCCGGTGCCCGAGTACGGCCCCGCGCTCGCGGAGCTGTTCCCCGGCCGGCCGGTCGTGGTGCTGTACGGCTACTGGATCTCCTACGACGGACCGGACGCCGCCGAGTTCACGGACGTCGCGAGCGCCAGCTTCTACGGCCGGTTCGCCGACCGGGTCAGCCGGTACGCCTACCCGCAGGACAACGTGCTCAACGTCTACCTCAACGGCGTCACCGACGTGCGGTACGCGGGCCTGTTCGACCGCCCGCTGCCCTACCAGCCGTTCGACCCGCTGCGCGTCGCGCTTCCCGCGCTGCCGTGGCTGTTCGCCGCGTGCGTGCTCGTGTTCCTCGGGCTGTCGGTCCGGTCGGTGCTCGGCCCCGGCGTCGGCCCGCCACGCAGGCCGCCGGCACGGCTCGCCGGCCTGACGACCCTCGCGATCGAGATGTCCGCGCTGTCCCACGACCCGGCACTCGTCCGTGGCATCACCAACCTGGGGGCGGCGCGGTCCGCGCTCGACGATGACCTGCCGGACCGGCAGGTGCAGCGTCTGCTCGGCGAAGCGGAGAAGGAGCTCGACGTGGCCGCCCGCAAGCTCGGCCGGCCCGACTACCGGCCGCGTGCCTACCTCGCGGGCGGCATCTCGTGACGAAGCTGACGCGGTTGCTCGCCACGCCGTTCGGGCTCGCGCTCGCCGGGCTGGTCGTCCTCGCCGGATGGTCGGCGTGGTCGGCGGGCATCTTCGACGACGACCTGCAGCGTGCCGCCCGCTCCGGATCGGTGTACGCCGTAGACGGCGTCGGCCTCGACACGGCGGCCGCCGAGCGGATCATCGGCAACCGCAGGCTGTTCGTCGCGTTCCTGGCACCGGGCGCGGACCTCGGCGAGGCCTGCGACGAGTTGGCCGGTCCCGCCGACGGCACGCTCACGCTCATGCTGAGTCAGAAGACCGACGAGGACTTCGAGACGTACGGCTGTTCTCAGCTGCCCGGCAACGAGGACGAGAACTTCGGCAAGGCGTTCGTCGCGGAGACGACGATCGCCAGCGGGACCGACCAGTTCACGCGCCGGCCGCTCGACGCGCTCAAGGTCATCGCCGTCAACTACGACCAACTGGTCAAGGCCGACATCGTGCCAGACGGCGCGCGGACGATCAGCCCGTCCCTGCCGAGGTACCTGATCGCGATCGCCGCCGTGGCCGCGATCCTGGCCGGGACCGCCGTCGCGTACGTCGGCGCCCGCCGGGCCGGCCGGCTCGCCGCCCGCCACCGCGCCGCAAGGGACGACGCCGACGACGCCCGCAGCTCGCTCAGCGCCAAGGCCGCCGTGCTGGCCCAGCAGATCATCGAGCTGGACCGCGGGTACACCCGCGCCGCCCGCGACCGCGGCTTCCGCGAGAAGTACCGCCGACTCGCGTCGGACTACGCGGACCTGGTGGCGGACTTCACGAAGGCCGACGCACGCGGCGAGGTCGACGCGACGCTCGGCAGACGCGTCGAGGCGTTGACCGAGCGAGCCCGCGAGGTGGCGAAGACCAAGGGCTGACCTACCGCGCGGCGGAAGCCCGGCGGAAGGTGGCGCGGTAGGTGTTGGGGTTCGTGCCGACGACGCGTCGGAAGCGGTCGCGGAACGCGCTCGGCGAGCCGAAGCCGACCTGTCCCGCGATGCGGTCCACCGGGTGCGTGGTGGCCTCGAGCAGGTGCTGCGCCTGGCGGATCCTGGTGCGCAGCAACCATTGCAGCGGCGTGGTGCCGGTCTGTTCGCGGAAGCGGCGGTTGAGGGTGCGGGTGCTCATGCCCGCGTTGGCGGCGATCTCCTCGAGGGTGAGGTCCCGCGCGGAGTTGTCCTCGATCCACGCCAGCACCGGTTCGAGCGCCGAGCCCCGTGGCGTCGGCGGCTGGTCGTGGACGATGAACTGCGCCTGCCCGCCCTCGCGTTCCAGCGGCATGACCGACAGGCGGGCGGCGTCGGCGGCGACTGCGGAGCCGTGGTCGCGGCGGATCAGGTGCAGGCACAGGTCGAGCCCCGCTGCCGCGCCGGCCGACGTGAGGAGCTGTCCGTTGTCGACGTAGAGCACGTCCGGGTCCACGGCGATCTCGGGGTGGCGCGCGGCGAGCACGGCGGCGGCGCGCCAGTGGGTGGTCGCGCGGAGACCGTCGAGCAGACCGGTGGCGGCGAGGATGAACGCGCCCGAGCAGATCGACGCGATGCGGGCGCCCCGCGCGGCCGCCGTGTGCAGCGCGTCGAGCACCCGCGGCGGGAACCCGGACGTGTCGGTGGTGCCGGGCAGGATGATCGTGTCCGCGTCGGACAGCGCGGCAAGGCCCCACCGCGGCCGGAACGTGAAGGCGCCGGCGTCGACGGTCGGTGTCGCGCCGCAGACCCGCACCCGGTACGCGGCGTCGCCGTCGGGCAGGCGCAGGCGGCTGAACACCTCGATGGGCGTGGACATGTCGAACGGAACGACCTTGTCCAGCGCGAGGACGGCCACGGTGTGCATGGTGCCACCGTACTGGCGAGAATCCGTCGGTGTGTGGCATTCCTGCCGGTTCCGGTGATCAGCGGCCGTCGTTAGCGTCGGTCCCACCGAGGACGAGGAGGACGGCCGGCGATGTTCGCGCAGATCGTGTTGTTCGACGGGTTCGACCCACTGGACGTGATCGCACCGTACGAGGTGTTGGTCGCCGGCGGCGCGGGCGGCATGGTCACCGAGGCGTCCGTGGCGGTCGAGCTGGTGTCGGCCGAGGGACCGAGGGAGGTGCCGAGCGGGCTGGGTTCGCTGTCGCTGCGCGCGACCGCGCGGCTGGACCCCACGCGCGCGGACATCGTCGTGGTGCCGGGCGCGCTCGGCCGGATGCCCGACGGCGGCGAGCCCGCGCCGGACGGCATCCCGGCCATCCTCGGCCGCACGCTCGACACCGCGCTGCCCGGCCTGCTGAAGGAGGCGCTCGACCGCCCCGGCCTCACCGTCGCCACGGTGTGCGGCGGCTCGCTGGTGCTCGCGATGGCCGGCCTCATCGCCGGTCGGCCCGTGACCACCCACCACATGGGCATGGACGTGTTGGCCGCCACCGGCGCGGTCGCGGTCGACGCCCGCGTCGTCGACGACGGGGACCTGGTGAGCGGCGCGACCGTGACGTCGGGCCTGGACCTCGGGCTGTACCTGCTCGAGCGCGAGCTGGGGTCGCGGGTGGCAGTCGGGGTGGAGAAGCTCATCGCCCACGAACGCAGGGGCACCGTGTGGCGCGACGTGCCGGCGGCCCGCGCCTGACCAAGGTGCTGCTGTCGATCCACGTGCTGTTCGCGATCGTCGCCGTCGGCCCCGTCACGGTCGCCGCGAGCATGTTCCCCGCGGCCGCCCGCCGCGCGGCGGACCCCGCGACTCTCGTTGTGCTGCACCGGATCTGCCGGGTCTACGCCGCGGTCGGCGTCGCCGTCCCGGTGTTCGGCCTCGCGACGGCGCACAGCCTCGGTGTGCTCGGCGACGCGTGGCTGCTGGTGTCGATCGCGCTGACCGCCGTCGCCGCGGCGGTGCTCGCGCTGTTGGTGCTGCCACGACAGAACGCGGTCCTGGACGGCGGCCCGAGCTCGCGGCTTGCCATGTACACGGGCATGTTCAACGTCCTGTGGGTCACGGTCACGGTCCGGATGATCGTCCGCCCCGGCTCGACGACGGGTGCGTGACGGTGCGCGCACTACGGATCGCGGCCGGCGTGGAGCTCGCGTCGCTCGCCGTGCGCTGACGAACCTCGCCACGGTGCACTGGCCCACCCACGGCTGCGCGTACCTGTTGGTCGTGATCTGCGCCGCGCGGGTGCGGGAGGCGTCGACCCGAACCCGTGTCACAGCGGCGATCCCGGGGATCGGCGGCCTGCTCGCCGTGCGGCGGCTCTCGGGAGCGGCGACCTTCCGGCGGAACTCGGGGAGAACACCCCAGGAGAACTGTTAATTTCCTACCAACTTTCGTTGGTTGTAGTCGCTTAGCACCGTCTCCCACACTGGCGCCTGCACGAGATTCCTGCACGAAGTCAGTCACGCACCGAGGGCACCTTCTGGCGCACGAACGCGGTTTCGCCGTGCGCGGGGAAAGGATCTGCGATGACCACGTTCACTCCGACCCGAAGGCTGGCGCTCGCGCTGGCCGGGGCGGTCGCCGCCGTCGGTCTGGCGGTCACGGCTACCTCCGTAGCCATGGCGAACCAGACCGACCCGTCGGCCGCCGTTCCCGGCGGCCACGTTCCGGCCGCGGTCGGGCCGCTCGACTGCCCGAGCATCCCGTCCGAACGCGACCTCGCCGTCACCCAGGTCGTCCACCAGGTGGGCGTCAACCTCGGGGCGTCGGAGAAGGTCATGCTCGCCGGGTTCGAGGCGGGCTGGGTGGAGTCCCACATGAACAACCTGCCGTGCGGCGACGCGGACTCGCTCGGCGTCTTCCAGCAGCGCCCGAGCCAGGGTTGGGGCACCCCGGAACAGATCATGGACGTGACCTACGCGGCCACCCAGTTCTTCAACCAGGCCATACACAACGAGCCGCTCTACCCGGAGTACACCGCGGGCCTGCTCGCGCAGAGCGTGCAGCGGTCGTGCTGCCCGGAGCGCTACGACCAGTCCGAGGGCAAGGCTCTGGAAATGCTCGCCGAGGTGCGTGGAGGCCGTGATGCGTAGGCGTATGTGGAGTGCCGGGGTCGCAGTGCTCGCCGGTGCGGTGGTGGCCACGGTGGTCGCCACGACCGGCCCGGCCACCGCGGGCCAGACCGACGTGGCCGCCAACGAGGCGTTCGCCGCGGCCGCGACGGAGTTCGACGTGCCGCGCGACCTGATCGTCGCGCTCGGCTACAGCGAGACCCACCTCGACGGTCACGGCGGGTTACCCAGCCAGGACAACGGTTTCGGCGTGATGCACCTGGTCAGCAACCCGTCTCGGCACACGCTCGAGCAGGCGGCGACGATCACCGGCGAGCCGGTGGCCGACCTGCGTGCCGACACCACGGCGAACATCCGTGGCGGTGCGGCGGTGCTGCGTGCGATGGCCGACGCGCAGGGGCTGGACGCGGCGGACCGCGACCGGCTCGGCGCCTGGTACCCGGTGGTGGCCGGCTACGGCGGTGCGACCGACGACCGGGTCGCGAAGCTGTACGCCGACACGGTGTTCGACCTGCTGGGCGCCGGCGTGCGGGCCAGCACGCCGGAGGGCGAGCAGGTGCGGGTCGCGGCCCGCGACGTGAGTCCGGAGCTCGGCCGGTTCGCGCAGGTGGGCTCGTTGGACGTCGGGGTGCAGGACTACCCGAACTCGATCTGGAACCCGGCCACCAGTGCCAACTACGCGTCCGGCCGCACGTCGGCGATCACCGCGGTGGTCATCCACGTCACCCAGGGCTCGTACGCCGGCACCATCAGCTGGTTCAAGAACCCGGACGCACAGGTGAGCGCGCACTACGTGGTGCGGTCGTCCGACGGCGAGATCACCCACATGGTGAACGACGCCGACACCGCGTGGCACGCCCGTTCCGGCAACCCGTACTCGATCGGCATCGAGCACGAGGGCTTCGTCGACGACCCGTCCTGGTTCACCGACGCCATGTACCGCTCGTCGGCCGCGCTCACCGCGTGGCTGTGCGACACGTACGGGATCGCCAAGAACCGCCAGTCGATCGTCGGCCACAGCGAGGTGCCGGGCAACGACCACACCGACCCGGGGCCGAACTGGAACTGGGACTACTACATGCAGTTGGTCAACGGCGGCTGATCGGAACCGCACCGGTTCGGCCGGTGTAGGGAGGACATGAGGTCGGTCGTCGTTCTCCTTGTCGTCGCGTTGGTGTCGGTCGGTTGCGGGCAACCGCGACCGGCCGACACCGATGTGGTGTTCTTCCAGTCCCAGCACGGCATCACCGCGACCGACAGCGGGGGAGCGGTGTCGTCTGCCGACGCCACGGTCGCGAACCACGACTGGACCCGGCTGTACGCGGTGCGTGGCGACCGGCTCGTCACGCTGGCGGCCGGCACCAACCGGCAGTTGGCCGCGGCGCTCGTGCCGGCCGGGCTCGCGGCTCGTGTCGTGTCGACGTCGGGTCGCCTCGTCGCCCTGACCGACGGCCGGGTCACCGGCCGGTCGCGCACCACGATCGTGATCGCCGACCCGAGCGGCACCCGCCCGGCGCGGACCCTCGACCTGCCGGGCAACTTCGAGCCGGAGGCGTTCTCGGCCGACGACGCGCACCTCTTCGTCCTGGAGTACCTGCCGGCGACCGCGCCGGACCGGTACCGGGTGCGCAGGGTGGAGCTGTCCGCCGGCCTAGTGCAGCCGCTTCTGTTGCGGGACAAGCGGGTCGTCCCGCCGGGCGCCGAAGAGGAGATGCGCGGCGAGGGCCGGCAGGCCGTGCTGTCCCCGGACCGCACGCGGCTCTACACGCTCTACCTGCACCAGGGCGAACACCAGCACACCAGGGACCTGTTGCGTGGCACCGAAGGGCGGACGGTGCACGCGTTCGTGCACGTGCTGTCGCTGACCGAGGGATGGGCCTACTGCCTCGACCTGCCCGACCCGTTCGGTCACCACGCGGCCGTTGCGCACGCGCTGGCCATCTCCCCGGACGGCACGCGGCTCTATGTCGGTGAGCTGACCACCAAACGGATCGCGGTCGCCGACACGGCGAACCTGACCGTCACGAAGGTGGGCACCCTCGACGACGACCGGTCGGGCGGCGCGAGCGCGAGCATGGCGGTCGCACCGGACGGCTCGACGCTGTACGTCGGCGCCGCGAACCTGCTGCGGCGGGTGGACGCCACGACACTGCGGGTCGACGGCACGTGGCCGCTGCCCGCGCCGGTGCGGGGACTCACGGTCCGGTCCGACGGCCGGCTGCTGTTCGTCGGACAGACCGACCGCGTCGCCCGTGTCGACGCCGCCACCGGGCGGGTGCTCGACACGTTCGCCGCGGCCGGCCTGCGTGCGGTGGTCAGGAGCAGGTGACCGTCGCGTCGGCCCAGTCCGCGTGGTCGTAACGCGGACCGTCCACAGTAGGCAGTGCGGCGAGGTGGACGTACTGCACGCCGGTGAGGTCGGCGGTGATCCGGCGCGGCGGGTCGGTGCCGCGCACGACGCCGCTGGTGGCGAGCTGCCGGCCGGCGGTCCAGACCTCGAGCGACACGGTGCCCTGGTCGCCGATCTCGTCGTCGAGGCCCACCCATGCCTGGAAGCTCGTGCACCGGCCGCCGAGGTAGTAGCGCACCTCGCTGCGGGCGTGCACCCCGAGGCCGCGGGCGTAGGTGGTGCCGCCGATCGTGAGGGTGCGGCCGTCGCCACCGGCCTGCTCGCCGTTGCTGCGGTCGCGTTCGACCGGACCCCACGCGCTCGCGGACAGGCTCGCCGGCAGCGCCGACACCTGCGTGGTGCCGGCCGGCGGTGTGGCGAACGTGCCGGTCCTGCTCACGCGGTACACGACCGTCGCGTGCGCCGGCACGGTCGCCGCGATGGCGCCGGTGGTCGAGGTGACCGCCTTGGTCCACAGGTCGCGCAGGTTGTAGGACGGCGCGTTGCCGAGCCCGGCCGCGGCGGCCGTGGTGGCGATGCGGGCGCTCGCGCCGGTCTCGTTGAACAGCGCCACCGCGGCGTCGCCGTTGTCGAGCGGCTTCGTCAGGACGTGCAGACCGTTGGCGTTGCTCAGTTCCGTCGCCTGCACGCCGAGCGAGTCCTGGTTGAGCGCGATGACGTCGCGGTTGGTCAGGATGTCGTACGCGGCCTGGTTCGCGACCCGCAGGTCGGCGCCGATCAGCAGCGGCGCGTTCATCATCGACCAGAGGCTGAAGTGGCTGCGGTACTCGGTGTCGGTCATGCCGCCGTTGCCGACCTCGAGCATGTCCGGGTCGTTCCACGCGCCGCGCTGCGCGTCGATGCCGAGGCCGACGTTGGCGCGGAAGATGCCGAGCATGCTGGCGTAGTTGTCGGAGATGTCGCCGGTGGTGCGCCAGCTGTTGCCGACGGGCTGCGCCCAGTTCCACGGCTGGTTCTGGCCCCATTCGCAGATGGAGAACAGGATCGGACGGCCGGTGGCGCGCAACGCGTCGCGCATCGTGGTGTATCGCTGCTGCGCGCTCTGACCGAGGTGGTCGCCGCAGTTGTCGTACTTCAGGTAGTCCACGCCCCAGGACGCGAAGAGGTTCGCGTCCTGCTGTTCGTGGCCGATCCCGCCGGGAAAGCCCAGCGCGTCACAGGTCTTCGTGCCGGCGCTCGTGTAGATGCCGAACTTGAGGCCCTTGCCGTGCACGTAGTCGGCGACCGCCTTGATGCCGTTGGGAAAGCGGACCGGGTCGGGCACCAGGTTGCCGGCGCCGTCCCGGTTGGGCAGCGCCCAGCAGTCGTCGATGTTGACGTACTCGTAGCCGGCGTCCTTCAGGCCGCGCGACACGAAGATGTCGGCGATCCCCTTCACCATGGCCTCGTTGAACTCGGCGCGGCAGTGGGTCGCGTTCCAGTTGTTGAAGCCCATCGCCGGTGTGCGCGCCAACCCGTTCTCGACGGCGACGGCGCGTGGCACGGATCCGGTGACCGGCCCGACCAGCGTCAACACACCCAACGCAAGAAGACAGACAGCACTCAACGCGATACCACGCCGCATTGCGCCCTCGATTCATCAGGATCGATCAGCGTCACCCAGAACCTGACTAATATCATCGAACTTGAACAGTCGCGCGGTCAAGGTCTCACACAGCCTTGTGCGAGATTGGTGGAGTCCTGACCTCGGTCAGTCGGGGGCTTGTTCGGTGCTGAGGCGCAGCTGTTCTGGGTACGTCCCGAGTCTTGTGACTTGCGCCTTGGCTCGCGTCCAGGTGCCGCTGCTGACGTTCGGCGTCGCGAGGGCCTCCCAGTCCTCCTTGAGCCGCGCCAGTTCGGCGGTGATGTCGTTCGACTCCCGGGCGAAGGTCAGCAGGAACTCGAGACGGTGCCGCAGGGACTCGTACTGGAACGAGGCGGCGCGGTGTTTCTCGGCGACCTCGGCGGGCTTGAAGAACGTCAGCAACGCCGCCAGCACGCCGACCGCCGCGGCGCCCAGCCCACCGAGCACCCGGGCGAGCGTGGAGTCCAGGCCGGGTACGGCGGCCTGGACACCGGCCAACGCCGATGCCACGACCACGGGAATGCCCAGCATGAGATTGGTTCGTTCGGCGCGCATCGACTCGTAGCGGTGCGCGTACTCGAGCGTGTGTAGTTTGCGCATCCAGTCCAGGACCAACGCCCACTGGTCGCCATTGAGTCGCACGTTCGTCCCCGCTACAGCAGCAGTGCGTCGAGAGGACTGAGGAAATCGTGCGACGCGACCGCTGTCTCCCGGCGAAGAGCCGCCGTGGCGAGGTGATCGGGTCCGACGACAGGCGCGTCGTCCAGCCAGCCTTTCGTGGCGTCGAAGAAGAACAACGTGGCGGCGAAGGAAAGTTCGGTCGCGGTGGAGCGGCTCGAGTGGAACTCGCCGGCCGGCACCGAGTAGCTCTGTCCGCCGACGAAGGTCGCACTGCAGTCGAACTCGACCGACACGGCCTGCCCGGTGTTGGCCACCGTCGAGACCTTGTGGCGTGGGTCGTAGTCCGCGCTGGAGTCCCACCGCACGGCGAAGAGGTTGTTTCCGCTCGGCGACGACGTGGGAACCACCCGGTAGACGCTGTTGAGGAACGCGCCCGACAGCACCCAACTGGTGGCGTGGGGCTGATGGGAGTGGATCGCGAACGGGTTGGGCTCCTCCTCATCCGGCCAGAAGTGCAGCCGGATGAGCTCACGGATGCGACCGTGTTCGACCCGAGAATGCAGTACTCGCGTGTAGAAGCCCTGTGCGCTCCGGTTCACGGTGTCGTGACTCGTCAGGGTCGCGCGGAGCAACGGCCACAGCGGCCGGATGTCGGCGACCGCGGGCCCTTCCCGGGCGATGTGTCGGAGCACGGCGACGAGCGTGGTCCGCAGCACCTCGGGGTCTGCCGGCGTTGTCGCGGGGTCGATCGCCAGTTCTTCCAGCACGTCGTCGAGCGATAACGGCCGCGACGTCGTGACCTCGTCGAGCGCACGAAGAGTGGCCGCGCTCAGGGAGTTCGAGCCGGCGACCACCGTGGTCGACGGGCGCAGTGGCACACAGTCGGCGTCGTCCACACCGGGGAGGCGCAACACGATCAGGTCGCGACCCGGCGCCGTCACGGCGGCGAGCTCCCTGCTGACCGCGCTCGCCGGGTCGCGCAGCTCCCGGACCGAGTCGGGAGAAGCCACGAACAACACCGTGTCGCCGCGTTGCACGACGTGGTTTCCCGTGCGGAGCTCGTCACGCAGGCGGTCGACGAGATCGGAGTACACCGAGACCTCCCGTCACCGGCTGGCACGTTGTCGGCGAGGCGAGTGTGACACACGATGACCAAGCTTGTGACCTTGTGGGGTCACGCCATCGCCGCGGCGCGGATCAGCTCCAGTGGGTGGTGGGCTCTGCGTTGTGTGCCATGGGAGATCTGCTGCCGGCAGGAGACTCCGGTGGCCGCGACGACGGTCGTCTCGGCCTCGGCGCGCACCGTGGGGAACAGGCGGTCCTCACCGACTGTCATCGACAGCTCGTAGTGTTCCGCCTCGAAGCCGAACGAGCCCGCCATGCCGCAGCAGCCCGCGTCGACCTCCTCGACGTCGGTGCCCGGGATTCGGCTGCAGCAGGGCCATGGTCGCGGCGGTGCCGACATCGGCCTTCTGATGGCAGTGGCCGTGGAACAGGATTCTGCGGTTCGCCGGCCACGCGGAGTCCGGACAGTCGCAGCGAGCCGTCGTCGATGGCTTCCGTCAGGAGCTCCTCAACCTGACGGACCCGACCGGCCACGTCGCGGGCGCGCGGGTCGTCCGGGAGCAGCGCCAGTGCCTCGTCCCGCAGCGTCAGCAGACAGGACGGTTCGCAGCCCACGATCGGGGACGTGTCGCGCCCGCCAGTTGCAGTGGAGACCAGGGCGGTCGCCTTGCGGCGGGCGTCGTCGACGCAGGCCCTTCGACAGGCTCGAGCGGCCGCAGCAGCCGCCGGACGCCAACGTGACCCGGTAGCCGGCGCGTTCCAGCAGCTCGACCGCGGCACGCCCGATGGCCGGCTCGGTGTAGGTGGTGAACGAGTCCGCCAGCAGCGTGACCTCCCGGCCGCTCGCAACCGGCCGGCGTCGGCGGAACCACGCGACCAGGTTGCGGCGTTCGAAGCGCGGCAACGGTCGTCGCGCGGTGATGCCCAGCCGGCGTTCCATCAGGCCGCGCAGGAAGCCGGTCCGGTTCGACAGCGGCGCGGTCGCGGAGCCGAGCCGGTTCAGCGTGCGGATCGCGCCGAAGACCCGCGACCGCAGCGGGACCCCGTGCAGGTCGTGGCGGTGCGACAGCGCCTCGCTCTTCAGCTTCGCCATGTCGACGCCCAGCGGGCACTCGCTCTTGCACGCCTTGCACATCAGGCACAGGTCCAGCACCTCGTGCAGCCGGTCGTCGCCGAGTGCCGCGCTGCGGGTCGGGTGCGGACAGCGCGTGCACCAGCGCGTTCGCGCGCCCACGCGTGGAGTCCTCCTCCAGCCGAGTGGCCATGTAGGACGGACACATCACACCCGCGTCGCTCTTGCGGCACAGCCCGATGTTCATGCACCGGTCGGCGGCACCGCGCATGCCGCCGACGACCTCGAACGACAGCCGGGTCTGGAACGGTCGCGGCACAGGCGGCAGCGCGGGTCGCGCAGGTTGTCGGTCATCGACGGCGCGTCGACGATCTTGCCGGGGTTGAGCGACGTCGTCCGGGTCGAACAGCCGCTTCACCCGCGCGCATTGCCTCGTACAGCTCCTCGCCGAAGAGCTCCCGGTTGAACTCGCTGCGGGCGAGGCCGTCGCCGTGCTCGCTGGAGTTGACGCCGCCGTACTCGCGCACGAGGTCCTTGATCTCCTCGGCGACGGCACGCATCGTCGCCACCCCGTCGGGCTCGGTCAGGTCGACGAACGGCCGGATGTGCAGGCAGCCGACCGAGCAGTGGCCGTAGAACCCGGCGCGCAACCCGTGCCGGTCCAGGATCTCGGCGAACCGGCCGGTGTACTCGCGGAGGTGCTTCGGGTCGACGGCCGTGTCCTCCACGAACGCGAGCGGCCGCCGTGCGCCGACGCTGGCGGCCATCAGCAGGCCGAGGCCGGACTTGCGCACCTTCAGCAGCGCGCTCTGCTGCGCGGCGGTGACCGCCTCGAGGGTGTGGTAGCCGTGGTTGTGCTTGCGCCACAACGAGGTGAGCCGCCGCAGCCGGCCGAGCAGCTCGCGCTTCGTCGTCGCCGGTGAAGCTGACGAACAGCAGCGCCTCCGGGTCGCCGTGCAGGATCGTGCCGAGCGCGGCGTACTCGATCCGCTCGCGGGACAGGTCGAGGATCGTGCGGTCCATCAGCTCGACCGCGGCCGGGTCGCACGCCAGGGCGTCCTCGGTGGCCGCGATCGCCGCCTGTGTCGAGGTGAAGTGGCCGACCGCGATGACCGTCCTGGCTCGGCTTGTCGACCAGGCCGACGAGCGCGCTGGTGGCGACCACCAGCGTGCCCTCCGACCCGACGACGAACTTCGCGAGGTCGAACTCCGCTGGCCAGCCGGTCGAGCCGGTAACCGCCGGCCCGGCGCCAGAACCGCGGGAAACCCGGTCTCGATCGCGTCGCGGTTGGCGTCGACGAGCCTGGGCAGATCCCGGTACAGCCTGCCTTCCAGGGTGTCCGCCGTGGACGTCCGCAGCGACGGGACCGAACCGGGCGCGTCGACGCGTCCGACAGCACGACGTCCAGCTCGCGGACGTGGTCGATGGTCATGCCGTACCGCACCGAGCCGCTGCCGGCCGAGTTGTTGCCGATCATCCCGCCGATCGTGGCGCGGTTGCTGGTCGAGGTGTCCGGCCCGAACATCAGCCCGTGCTGGGCGGCGGCCCGGTTCAGCTGGTCCTGCACGACACCCGGCTCGACCCGCGCGACCTTCGCCGCCGGGTCCAGCTCGACGATCCGGCTCATGTGCCGGGACAGGTCGAGCACGAGCCCCGGCCCGACCGTCTGCCCGGCGAGGCTCGTCCCCGCCCCGCGCGGCACCACCGGCACGCCGTGCGCACGCGCGGCGGCCACGGCGGCGGCGACGTCGTCGGCGTCGCGCGGGAACACCACGCCCAGCGGGGTGATCGCGTACATGCTGGCGTCGCGGGCGTACAGCTGCCGCGTGTAGTCGTCGAACCCGACCTCGCCGGACAGGTCGGCACGCAGTCGCTGGACGAGGTCGGTGCTCATGCCGACTCCAGTACCCGCAGCGCCGCCCGGATGCCGTCCGCGTCGATCGGCACCCTGGCGAGCTCGAGTCCCATCTGCACGCCGGCGAGCGTGCCGGCCAGCGACACGTCGTTGAAGTGGCCGAGGTGGCCGATGCGGAACACGCGTCCGGCGAGCCTGCCCAGCCCGGTGCCGAGCGACATGTTGAAGCGGTCGAGGATCAGTGCGCGGATCTTGTCCGCGTCGTGCTCCGCCGGCACCAGCACGGCGGTCAGCACGGGGGAGTGCTCGCGCTCGTCGAGGCAGAGCACCTCGAGGCCCCACGCCCGCACGGCCGCCCGGGTGGCCGCGGCGTGCCGGTCGTGCCGGGCGAACACCTGCGGCAGTCCCTCCTCGTGCAGCAGCGCAAGGCTTTCACGCAGCCCGTACAGCAGGTTCGTCGGTGGGGTGTACGGGAAGTAGCCGCGCTCGTTCGCGGCCAGGATCGGCCGCCAGTCCCAGTAGGCGCGCGGGAACGCCGCGTTCTCCGCGGCCCGCAAGGCCTTCTCGCTCACCGCGTTGAACCCCAGCCCCGGCGGCAGCATCAAACCCTTCTGCGAGCAGGAGACCGTGACGTCCACGCCCCACTCGTCGTGGCGGTAGTCGACCGACCCGAGCGACGACACGGTGTCGACGAGCAGCAGCGCGGGGTGGCCCGCCTCGTCGATCGCGCGCCGGATGTCCGCGATCGCGGCTGGTCACCCCGGTCGACGTCTCGTTGTGCACCACGCACACCGCCTTGACGGCGCGATCCGCCGCCAGCTTCTCCGCGGACCACGTCCGGGTCGACGCCGTGCCGCCAGTCGCCGGGCACGAAGTCGACGTCGAGACCGAGCGCGGTCGGCCAGGTCCCGCCACAGCGTCGCGAAGTGACCGGTCTCGAAGGCGAGCACGCGGTCGCCCGGGCTCAGCGTGTTCACGAGCGCGGCCTCCCACGCGCCGGTGCCCGAGGACGGGTAGGCCACGACCGGCCCGGTGGTGCCGAACACCGGTTTGAGGTCGCGTCAGCACCTCGTGGGTGAGCCGCGCGAAGTCCGGGCCGCGGTGGTCGATCGTCGGTGCGGAAATGGCCCGCAGAACACGGTCCGGAACATTTGTCGGACCGGGAATTTGCAGGAAATGCCGGCCGGCCGGGTATGGCATCGCCAACTCCTGTCGGTTTTCGTTAACTGTTGACTGGCAATTGTGTGTCAGGCCATAATTCGTCTGTCTCGCGAGCCGCCGTCGCCTCGGGGAGTTCTCATGTCCCAACAGATAATTTCCATCGTCGTCCTGGTTCTCATTGTTCTCCTCGCCTCGCTGCGATCCGTGAACATGGGGGCGGTCGCTTTTCTCGGCGCATTCCTCGCTCGGCACGCTGATATTCGACGCAGAGTGCGGACGACCTCTTCTCCGGCTTTCCTGGTGACCTGTTCGTGGTGCTGGTCGGGGTGACGCTGCTGTTCGCGATCGCCAAGGCCAACGGCACCGTCGACTGGCTCATCCACATGGGCGTCCGCGCGGTGAAGGGCCGAATCGCCCTCATCCCGTGGGTGATGTTCCTGGTCACCAGCCTGCTGACGATGGTGGGCGCCGTCGTGCCGGGCGCGGTCGCGATCATGGCGCCGGTCGGCATGAACTTCGCCGTACGCCACCGCATCAACCCGATGCTGATGGGACTGCTCATCATCAACGGCGCCAGCGCGGGCGGCTTCTCGCCGATCTGCGTGTTCGGTGTCATCACCAACGGCGTCGTCGAGCGCAGCGGGCTGCCCGGCAACCCGGTGCTGCTGTGGGTCAGCTCGTTCGTGTTCAACGCACTGCTCAGTGTCGTCGTCTTCGTGATGTTCGGCGGCCGGGAGCTGCTCGCCCGACGCGTCGAGCCGCAGGTCGAGCCGGAACCGGAGCCGGAGCTGGACGAGACCGCGGGCGGCGCCACCGCCACCAGCACGACCACGATGACAGAGGTCGTCACCCTCAACGCACAACGCGTGGTCACGCTCTCCGGCCTGGTCGTGCTCGTGGTCGGCGCGCTCGTGTTCGACATCGACGTCGGTCTGCTCGCGCTGAGCATCGCCACCGTGATCTGCGTGCTCTTCCCGCAGGCCACCAAGGTCGGCGTGGCGCAGGTCGCGTGGCCGACCGTGCTGCTCATCTGCGGCATCGTGACCTACGTGAGCCTCATGGAACGGGTCGGCACCATCGACATGCTCGGCGACAGCGTCGCGGACATCGGCGTGCCGCTGCTCGCCGCGTTCGTGATCTGCCTGATCGGTGGGGCGGTGTCCGCCTTCGCCTCGACGACCGGGATTCTCGGTGCGCTCATCCCGCTTGCCGTGCCGTTCCTGCTCACCGGTCAGGTCGGCGCGGTCGGCATGATCATCGCGCTGGCCATCTCCTCCTCGGTGGTCGACTCCTCGCCGTTCTCGACCAGTGGCGCGCTCACGGTCGCGAGCAGCCCGGAGGAGGTCCGGGACCGGGTCTTCCGCGGGCTGATGAGGTGGGGGCTGAGCATGATCATCGTGGCGCCCCTGGCTGCCTGGACGATCTTCGTGTTGCCGGGCTGGCTGTGAGGACCGGCTGCCTACACTGCAGGAGTGGGTGAGGGGATGCGTACGGTGCTGGCGGCGTTCCGGGTGCTCGAGGAGGTCGCCTTCACGCAGCCGGCCGGCGTCGGCGAGCTGGCCAGGAAGCTGCGCATGCCGAAGAGCTCGGTGCAGCGGGCGCTCCAGACGCTGTGGACGGCCGGCTGGATCTGCCCGGACGGCGCGGAGACGACCCGCTGGGTGCTCACGACCCGGGCGCTCCACATCGGACAGCACGCGGTGGCCGACCTCGGGGTACGGGACGCGGCGCTGCCGATCATGCGGGAGCTGCGCAAGGAGACCGGCGAGACCGCGCACCTGATGGTGTTGCAGGAGAACCGGGCGGTGCTGATCGAGCGGGTCGAGACCGAGCACCCGATCCGCGCGGTCATCGCGCTCGGCAGCGCCGTGCCGCTGCACGGCTCGTCGAACGGCAAGGCGATGCTCGCGCACCGGCCGGAGGACGAGGTGCGGGCGATCATCGGTGCCCGACTGGAGCGCCACACCGAACGGACCATTGTGGACTGGGACGGAGTTCCTCGCCGAGCTGGCGCTGGTCCGGGAGCGGGGCTACGCGACGAACGTGGGGGAGTGGCGGACCGACATCGCCGCCGTGGCGTCGCCGATCTTCGACCACCACGGCGTGGCGTCGGCGAGCCTGTCGATCTCCGCGCCGGGCAGCCGCATGCCGGAGGGGCTGCGGGAGTCCTACGGCGCGCTGGTGACCGAGGCGGCCCAGCGGGTCAGCGCGACGCTCGGGTACCGGCGGCCGCTCGACGCGGGATGAGGGCATGGCGTCACCGGCCGTGCCACTGGGGCGGTCGCTTGTCGAGGAACGCGGTGACGCCCTCGCGGAAGTCGTCGCTGCCGTAACACATCGACACCAGGTCCTCGTCCGGCGGCAGCGCGTGGTCGCGCAGCCGGCGCAGCGCGGTCTTGCTGGCCAGCATCGTCAGCGGCGCGTGGCCGGCGAGCTGCGTGCACAGCTCACCGAGGCGGGCCTCGAGGTCGTCGTCGGCGACCAGCTCGGCCGCCAGCCCGATCCGAACCGCCTCCGCCGCGTCGACGAAACCGGCCGTGTAGATCAGGTGCAGCGTGCGCGCGGCGCCGATCAGGTGCGACAGCCGCGCGTAGGTCGGCATGGACACGCAGTTGCCGAGCGTCCGCGCGATCGGCAGCCCGAACTTCGCGCTCGGCGTGCACACCCGCAGGTCGCATGCCGCCGCCATGCCCAGCCCGCCGCCGGTCGCGTAGCCCTCGATCACCGCGACGGTCGGCACCCGCACCCGCTCAAGGCGCCCGAGCACGGACTCGATGTGCCGCTCGTACTCGATGCCGTCCCGCGCGCCGTCGAAGTCGCGGAAGTGGTTGATGTCGGTGCCGGCGACGAACGCCTTGCCGCCCGCGCCACGCAGGACCGCCACCCGCACCGCCGGGCTCTCGTCGACCCGCGCACAGAAGTCGGCGAGCGCGTCGTACATCGCCATGGTCATCGCGTTGCGCGCGTCCGGCCGGTTGACGGTGGCCGTCGCGACCGGCCCCGCGAAGTCCACCGTGAGGTCGCTCATGACTCCCCCTCGCAGGCTCGGTGGAGCCGCTCGCGGTCGCCCTGTGACACTGATTCGCTCGCAAGCTCGCTCATGCCACGAACCCCTTGGCGCGCAGGGCGTCGATCTCCTCGTCGGAGTAGCCGACCGCGCGCAGCACCTCGTCGGTGTGCTCGCCGAGCCGCGGCGGCACGCGTCGGATCGAGCCGGCGGTCTCGCTGAGCTTCACCGGGATGCCGAGCGCGTGCACCGGTCCTTCGGTCGGGTGGTCCATGGTCACGACCATCTCGCGGGCGAGCGTGTGCGGGTCCGCGCACGACTGCCGGTAGTCGCGGATCGGCCCGGCCGGCACACCGGCCGCCAGCAGCAGCTCGACCCAGTCGTCGGTGTCCTTCGTGGACAGTGTGCGGACCAGCTCCTCCTTGAGCGAGGTGCGGTTGCGGACGCGGTCGGTGTTGGTCGTGAACCGCGGGTCGCCGAGCAGGTCGGGCCGGTGGAGCACCGCACACAGGCGTTGCCACAGCCGCGTGTTGTTGGCGCCGATGGTGAGATACCCGTCGCGGGTCGCGAACGCCTCGTACGGCGCGTTCACGCGGTGGGCGGAACCGAGCCGGTCGGGCGCCGCACCGGTGGCCCACAGCTCGGCCGTCTCCCACACCGACATCGCGAGCGCGGCGTCGTAGAGCGAGGTGTCGACGGCCTGGCCGCGCCCGGTGACCGTGCGGGACAGGCACGCGCCGAGGATTCCGACCGCGCACAGCAGGCCGGCGGACAGGTCCGCGACCGGGACCCCGGACTTGACGGGGGCGCCCGCCGGGTCGCCGGTCACGCTCATGATCCCCGACATCGCCTGCGCGATCAGGTCGTAGCCGGGCCGGTCGGCGTACGGTCCGGTCTGCCCGAAACCGGAGATGGACGCGTACACGAGGCGTTCGTTGACCTTCCGCAGCGCGGGGTAGTCGACCCCGAGCCGCTTCGCGACCCCGGGCCGGAAGCTCTCCACGACGACGTCGGCCTCGCGCACGATGCGCAGGAACGCGGCCAGCCCGTCGGCGCTGCGCAGGTCGATCGCGATGCTGCGCTTGTTCCGGTTGACGGCGACGAACGCGGCGCTCTCCCCGTGCGGCAGCCGGTGGCCGGTGGCCTCGCGGGTGGCGTCGCCGCGGCCGATCGGCTCGACCTTGGTCACGTCGGCGCCGAGGTCGCCCAGCAGCTGGCAGCAGAAGGGCCCGGCCATCACCTGGGTCAGGTCGACGACCGTCAGGTTCTCCAGAGCGAGCGGCATCGCGTGCTCCACGGTGTGCCGTGTGGCGGTACGGTCTTCGTGCAGTGGAACACCGACCTTACGATCGGGCCGCGCCACGGGTCAAGCAGCGGCTATCGCGCGAAGCACCGGGACGGGGTGCGTTCTGACAACCCAGGCCATGCGTCGGGTGTGCGTGTCGGAGCACGTGGTTTCGGTCGTCGGCCGGCGTGCCCTAACGTCGTGGTCATGCCGATGAACGCCGTGCACCGCAGGCTGTGCCGCTCCGACGGGTGGGCCACGAGGATGCGGACCAAGGTGCTCCCGTGGGCCATGCGGGACGTGCCGCTCGGGGGTCAGGTCCTGGAGCTGGGGCCCGGCTACGGGATCACGTCGCGGTGGCTGCTCGAACAGGGCGCGCGGCTCACGGCCGTCGAGGTCGACCCAGCCCTGGCCGACGACCTGCGGGCGCAGCTCGGCGACCGGGTCGACGTGCGGGAGGGCGACGGCGCGCGGCTGCCACTGGCCGAGGAGTCGTTCGACGCGGTCGTCTGCTTCACGATGCTGCACCACGTGCCGTCGCCGGAACAGCAGGACCGGCTCTTCGCCGAGGCCGCGCGGGTGCTGCGTCCCGGCGGCGTGTTCGCCGGCTCCGACAGCAGGCTCAGCCTCCGGTTCCGGCTGCTGCACATCCGCGACACGATGATCCCCGTCGCCCCGGACACCATGCCGGCACGCCTGCGCGCGGCCGGGTTCCGCGACGCGGAGACCGAGGTGGGCGGCCGTTCGTTCCGCTTCCTGGCGACCCGCTGACCGACTGCAGTCCGCGACTTCCCCAGACGCGCCGGGTCAGGCGCGGGACTGGGCGCCGGCCAGAAGGTCGGTGTCGTCGGTGTCGTCGAGGAAGCCGCCCGACTGGTGCTGCCAGAGCCGGGCGTAGGTGCCCTGCTGGCGCAGCAGCTCGGCGTGGGGACCCTGCTCGATGATCCGGCCGCGGTCGAGCACGACCAGCTGGTCCATGCGCGCGACCGTGCTCAGCCGGTGCGCCACCACGAGCGCGGTCCGGCCGTCCATGATCCGCCACAGCGCCTGCTGGATGAGGAGCTCGCTCTCCGAGTCCAGCGCGCTGGTGGCCTCGTCGAGCAGCAGGACCGGCGCGTCGCGCAGGATCGCGCGGGCGAGGGCCACCCGCTGCCGCTGCCCGCCGGACAGCTTCACCCCGCGCTCGCCGACGAGCGTCTCGAAGCCCTCCGGCAGGGTCTCCGCGAACTCGGTGACGTGCGCGGCCTCGGCCGCCGCCCGGATCTCGGCCTCGGTGGCCGACGGCCTGGCGAACGCGATGTTCTCGCGCAGCGTCCGGTGGAACATCGCCGGTTCCTGTGGCACGTAAGCGATCTGGCCGCGCAGGTCGGCCTGGCGCAGGCGGGAGATGTCCTGCCCGCCGATGCGGATCGTGCCCGACTCGATGTCCATCATCCGCAGCAGCAGCTGGGTGAGGGTCGTCTTCCCGCCACCGGACCGGCCGACGAGACCGAGCTTCGTGCCGCTCGGGACGACCAGGTCGAGCCCGGTGAACAGCGCGGGCGTGCCGGGGTGCGCGAACCGCACCCGCTCGAACCGGACGTCCGCGCCGACCGGCCGCAGCGGCTCCGGCGTGGCCGGGTCGACCACGGTCGGCGCCTCGAGCAGCAGCTCGGTGAACTGGGCGGCCTCGGTCAGGGAGCTCTCCAGGCGCCGGTAGGTCTGGTTGAACTCGAACATGATCCGGGTGGCGTTGCTGAAGTACGCGAACGTCACCACGATCGCCTCCACGCCGAGCCGCCCGCCGCCGAGGCCGATCGCGAGGACGAGGCCGAGCGCGTTGGTGAGCACGGACAGCGGCGCGACGACCATGTCGATGCGCAGGTTCGCGTAGTCCCAGGAGCGGATGGCGAGACGCCGCAGCTCGGCGACCCGGCGGCGGTGCTCGGCCGCCTCGCGCTCCTCCGCGGCGAACGCCCGCACGGTCGCCATGTTCGAGAGGCTGTCGGCCACGTGGCCGGCCACCCTGGCGCTGGCCGCCTCCCGCGAGTTGACCAGCGCCTGGCGGCGGCGGATGAGGGGCGCGACGACCAGCCCGGTGAAGGCGATGAGGCTGATCAGGACCACGACGAGCAGCGGGTCGTACTGCCACAGCACCACCGACGCGAAGATCAGCGGCACGATGTTGGCGACGACCGAGAACGCCAGCGTGTCCACGAACTCCTCGAACCGGGACGCGAAGCTCAGCACCCGCTTGGTGAGCGAGCCGGCGAAGTTGTCGTGGAAGAAGGCGGCGTCCTTGGCGAGCAGCTCGTTCATGCCGAGCACGTAGAGGTTCTCCATGCCGCGCCCGTCTGTCCTGTTGAGACAGTGCACTCCGACGCGCCAGCACGCCTCGGCGAGCAGGACGAAGCCGACGAACGCGAACACCCAGGGCAGCACGGTCGCGAGACCGACGTCCGCGCCGTCGGCCAGGCGCCCGGCGAGGTCGGCGATGACCAGCGGCGTGAGGTAGAGAAGGCTGATGTTTCCCAGCGCCGGCAGGAGAAGCGCGGGGGCCGAGAGGCGTTTCTGGCGGGTCAGCTCGCGTCGGTAGTGGCGCAGCGCGAGCATCACCGCCGTTTTCCGTGTCGACACGGCGGTTCCCCCAATCGGCGCTGAGGTTCCCATGCTGCCCCAAGGGTTCGACGGTGGCGAACGATTATCGGCCGCGACCATGATCGAACAAGAACACGTTCTTGTGCGCGGCCGCGATCCGGCGGAAGCTGGGGGCATGGACCTAGCCGCGCTGGAAGAGATCAAGCGCCTCAAGTACCGCTACCTACGCTGTGTGGACACCAAGGACTGGGCGGGGCTGGCGGAGACCCTCGCCGTGGACGTGACGGCCGAGTACGGCACCAACGCCTACGGCCGCCCGCTGAGCTTCACCAGCCGCGACGAGCTGGTGGCCTTCCTGCGCGACAAGCTCGGCCCCGACATGATCACCACCCACTTCGCGAGCCAGCCGGAGATCGACATCGACGGCGACGCGGCCACCGGCACCTGGGCCTTCGAGGACACGGTCATCGCGACCGAACACCGGGTCGTCATCGCGGGCGCCGCCTTCTACGAGGACCGCTACACCCGCGCGGACGGCCGGTGGCGCATCCAGCACACCGGCTACCTACGCACCTACGAGGCGATGCTGTCCCTCGACGACCTGCCGAGCTTCCGCTTCACGGCCAACCGCTGGGCCACGGCGGCCACTACCTGAGCGGGTGCTGCTCGACGAGCGGCACCGGCGCGGAGAGCCGCCACGCCTCGTACACCAGCTCGGTCAGCTCGTCGGCGTCGATCCTCGGCAGGTGGACGACCACCCAGCCGAAGCCGCCGGCGGTGAACTGTGTCTCGAAGACGTCCGGGCGTTCCGAGACGAGCGCGATCTGTTCGGAGATGGTCTGTTTCAGCCCGACGGTCTTGGTGCGCGGCCAGTAGTAGCCGAACCGCTTGCCGCACACGCTGAACGACGTGTAGTCGCGCGCCTGTGCGCGCTCGACCTCGGCGAGTCGGTCCACCATCCGGAGGAACTTGCTGTCGGGCACACCCACGCCCGCATTCTCGCGCACGCGGACCTCAGCCGAGCTGCTGGTCCACGAAGCACCACCGCCACGTCTCGCCCGGCTCGAAGCTGCGCATCACCGGATGGCGGTTGTCGTGGAAGTGCCTGGTCGCGTGCTTGCCGACCGACGAGTCGCAGCAGGCGACGTTGCCGCACTTGAGGCACATCCGCAGGTGCACCCACGTGAGCCCCTCCGCGACGCACTCCGCGCAGCTGTCCTGCGCGCTCGGGGCCACGTCGCGCCACTCGTGCGACAGGTGTTTGCACGATCCCGCCGTGGTGGCCGGGGTGCGCAGCTCGCGGTCGGGGCCGGCCGGCTCGTCCTCCTGGTCGAGCATCGACTCCTCGATGTCGAGGCGTTCGAGCACGCGCCGCAGCACCACGTCGTCCGCGGTGCCGTTGTCGCGGGCCTTCAGCGCCTGCTCGCGTTCGACCCGCAGCAGCTCCATGCGCAGCCGCCGGTAGGAGTCGCTCGGGGTCTCGACCAGCGTGCTCTGCCGGCCGAGCTGCTCCCACGCCGAGTCGGTCCGGTCCCGCAGCCGGTTGCGCAGCCGGTCGATGACCTCCTGCGGGTCGCCGGGGCCACGAAGCTCCTCGAGCTTCTCGAGCGCGACGTGCGTCATGTCGTTGAGCACCCCCGCCTCCTGCAGCGCGTCCTCCGCGGGGTCGGGCGGCGGCAGCCGCAGCCGCCGGACCAGCCCCGGCAGCGTCATGCCCTGGATGACGAGCGTCCCGGCCACGACGACGAACGCGGCGAGCAGCAGCACCGCGCGCTGCGGGGTGTCGGCGGGCAGGACGAACGCGGCGGCGAGCGTGACCACGCCACGCATGCCGGCCCACGCGATCACCGCCGAGTACCGCCACGGCCAGACGTGCGTCCTGGTGCGCTTCCACCGCGCGGTGACCCGCTTGAGGAGGCCGATGCCGATCAGCCACAGGATCCGCGTCAGGATCGTCGCCGCGAGCACGGCCACGCAGATGCCGACGATCAGGCCGAGCGACAGGTCGCTCTCCCCGACCTCCTGGAGGATCTGCCGCACCTGCAGGCCGATCAGCAGGAAGACCAGGTTCTCCAGCAGGAACTGGATGGTCTGCCAGTTGTGCCGGCTGGCCAGCCGCGCGGAGCCGGACAGGATGACCGGTGACTTGTGTCCGAGAAGGATTCCCGCGATGACCACCGCGAGCACGCCGGAGCCGTGCAGCACCTCGGCGAGGAGGTAGGCGACGAACGGCACGGCGAACGACAGCGCGGTGTCGGTCACCAGGTCGGTCAGCCGCTCCCGCACCCACGCGGTCGCGAGGCCGACGACGGCGCCGACGAGCGCGCCACCGACCGCGGCGAGGAGGAAGTCGAGGCCGACCTCCCAGAGGGTGATCGACCCGGCGACCGCGGCGATGGCCGTGCGGAGGGCGACGAGCGCGGCCGCGTCGTTGAAGAGGCTCTCGCCCTCGAGCAGCCGAACCAGCTTGCGCGGCATGCCGACCCGCCGCGCGACGGCGCTCGCTGCGACCGCGTCCGGCGGCGCGACCACGGCGCCCAGCGCGATCCCGGCGGCGAGCGGCAGACCGGGCACCACGGCCCACGCGACGAGGCCGACGGCGAACGTCGTGAACACGACCAGCCCGACCGACAGCAGCGCGATCGGACCGCGCATCTTGCGGAAGTCGAGCAGGGAGGTCTGGATCGCCGCCGAGTACAGCAGCGGCGGCAGCAGCCCGACGAGCACGACCTCGGGGGAGAGGTGGTAGTCGGGCACGCCCGGCACGAAGGACGCGCCGACCCCCAGCGCGATCAGACACAGCGGCG
Source organism: uncultured Actinomycetota bacterium (assembly GCA_963840275.1). GTDB lineage: Bacteria > Actinomycetota > Actinomycetes > Mycobacteriales > Pseudonocardiaceae > Actinophytocola. Next base: position 1,633,801 of record CAWIYK010000005.1, on the reverse strand, counting down.
GCGACCAGTCCAGCCGCCGCGCGACCGCGGTCACGACGAGTACCGCCACGACCAACGCCACTATCTCCGCCGCGATGTGCACCGAGCCATCATCACCCCGCGACCCGCTGCCGCGCCCGCCTGGTGACGCCGCCGGGCCGGGCGTCCGGAGTCGGCCGCCCGGCCCGCGCGGGTGGCGCTACTGCGACACGATCAGCACGGCCGCGGGACGAGCGCCCATGCCGTCGTCGTCGTCATCGTCGTCGTCCTCCTCGCTGTCGTTGCAGGCGGCGAGCATCGGCAGCATGGCCATCGCGGCGATGACGGCCAGCAGCCGGGGCGAACGGCGAGTGGGATCGAGCGGCATGAGGTCAACCTTTCGTCGGTGAAATGTCCGATTATTACCGCACTACCCAATCCGTAGCTGCGCCAACCCCCGTGTTGGTGTCCGCTCAGGAGCGACGGACCAAGCCGGTGAACCCGGCGACGAACACGGTCGCGAAGGCCCAGCCCAGCAGTTGGCACAGCCAGCCGAGACCCAGCTGCCACTGGCCGGCGGCACTCGTGGTGTCGAACTCGCAGCGTTGCGAGCCACCGGTCCGCACCAGCGGCACGGCGAGGTCAACGGCGTAGCCGATCTTCTCGACCACCGTGCACGGGCCGGGCGGCTGGTCCTTGACGTGGACCGTGCCGGCGCCGAACGTCAGCGCCGCCGCGAGCAGCACGGTCAGGCCCAGCCACCCGAGCGCCCGCCACGACCGGTAGCCGTAGCCGATGAGCGCCCCGGACAGCCAGTGGGTGAGCCGCCGCGGCCAGCCGCCGAGGTCGCCCCTATCGAGCAGGTCCTGCTGCTGCGCGACCAGGATGCGGCGGGCGTCGCGTTCGTGGCCCGCGGCCCGGTGCGCGGCCGCCAGCTGCTGGTAGGGCTGGGCCGCGTACCGAAGCGTGCCTTTGCGCAGCAACGCGAGCCAGTCCTCGACCGGCGCGGGCGCGGGGACCCCGGCGTAGGTGAGGCCGTCGACGACGAGCCGGCTCGTCCGGTCGATCGGCAGGACGAGCTGACCGCCGACCTGCGTGTTGGCGAGGTCGAGGTCGATGCCGCCGCTCCGTCGGGTGCGGGTGCCGTCGACCCGCAGTTGGCTGCCGATCCGGGCGCTCGCCAGTACGACGGTCGCGCGGCCGCCCGCGCCGGCGGTGTCGAGCTTCGGGCCGAGGAACGCGTTCGCGCGGATGTCGGCGCCGAGCAGGTCCACCGCGGGACCTTCGGTGTTGACGATCGTCGACGTGCGGAAGAACGCCGCGCTGTCGACCCGCAGCCCGACCAGCGTGAGAGTCGCCTCGGCGCTGGCCGACGTGGCCCGCAGGCCGGTGACCTGGATCGACGCCGTGACCCGCATGCTGTGCGCGGCGAGCGCGGAACCGGTTCCCGTGTTGTCGATGGTCGTCCCGGGCAGCCGGAACTGGCCGCCGACGCGCGCCGCCGAGAGTCGCACGGTGTCGCCGCCGCTCGACGACGTCATGCGGCAGCCCGGGCCCAGCGCCAGGTGCGCGCCGACGACCAGCCCGTCCGCGTCGAGGGCGGTCGCCGCGCCGCCCTCGATGGTGGTCCAGGAGAGGTCGACCGTGCCGCCGATGTCGGCGTTGCGCAGGCACACCCCGCCGACGCAACGGGTGCCGCTCAGCGACAGGTCGTCCCGCACGGTCATCCGGTCGCCGCTGAGCCCGGCCAACCGACACGAGACGAACCGGACCCGGCGCAGGTGCGACCAGTCGAGCGTCACCGGCTCCTCGGCGACGCACGAGTCCAGGACCAGCGGCAGCGCGGTCTCCACATCGGACCAGTCGACGGGGCCGACGAGCTCGGCGCCGGTCAGCCGCACGCCGCGCCGGTCGGCCGCCTCGGCCAGCGCGCCCATCAGGATCCGGCGGATCACTTCGGCGCGGACCTTCGTGTCCTGGCGGGCGGTGAGGTCGAGCACTTCGCCCGTCTCCACCGCCCGGACCAGGTCACGCTCGGTCGCCGTGAGCTCGTCCATGCGGCCACGCTAGCGGCCGCCACGGGACGGGCTCAGAACGCCTGGTTCGCGAAACCCTTCTGCGCCACCGCCGACATCATGGCCGCCCACACGCTGCTCGACGTGTGTGGATCCCCGCTGATGCCGAGCCGCGACCTGGCGGTGGTGAAGGCGCTCTGTGTCAGCGGGCCCCAGTCGCCGTCGACCGTGAGGCCCGAGCTCATGAAGTTGTTGCACATGGACTGGACGAACTTGCAGTCGCTCGCCGAGCCCTTCACGCACGTCGTCGGCAGGCCGCCGAAGTCGGCGTGGATGTGGTCGGCGTGCTCCGCGTTGTACCAACCGTCGAGGACGTACCGGAAACGCCTGCGGCACACCGCGTCCAGGCCGAGGTAGCGCCGCCGCACCGACTGCGTGCCGGACGCGTGCGCACGGTCGAGCGGCGCGCAGGTCGCACCGCTCGACCACCGCACGTGGTCGACGTCCATGGCCGTGCCCAAGCCGTGCTGGCCCGCCTTGTTGACGTAGAACCCAGCCGACACCAGGTAGGTCACGCTGCCGTACGCGGCGGACAGGCTGCGCAGATCGCGGATCCAGAGGACGAGCCGGTCGTAGAACGCCTGCTCGCAGTTCCACGTGCGCGGGTTGGTGTTGCCGGGGTTCGAGCGCCAGTAGTAGACCGGCGTGCCGTCGATGGCACTGAAGCTGATCATGTCGCCGCCCCCTCAGACCGTTGCCGTCACGATGTGGCCGTCCACCAGCCAGTACGATCTGCCGCCCAGCAGGCCGACCGCCTGGCCGGTCGGCACCGGCGCACGGCGTGGGCCCGTCCGGCCGGTCATGCCGCCCATCGCGTTGGCGACCCACTGACCACCGTCGACGGACTTCACCGCCGCGTCGGTGAGGTGTTCCTCGGCCGTCCACTCGAGACCGTCGGCCGAGCGCGCGAGCAGACTGCCCGAGCCGTCCACAGTGGACAGTACCCAGCCGTCGGCGTCGCCGCCGACCGCCGTCGCGGTCAGCTCGTCGGTGTGCGCGAGGCCCCGGGCGGGCACGGTGTGCCAGCCGGATCCGTTGCGCCGCAACACGATCCGCTGCCGTGGCGCACGCTCGAGGGTCAGGAGTGCGCCGGCGGCCAGCGCGACACGGCCGTGCGCGCCGACCGCCGTGAGGTGTCCTTCGACGCCGCGGATCCGCGTGGCCTGGCGCCACGACACGCCGTCGGTCGACTCCCAGACCGCGGGTTCCGAGCCGGCCGCGCCGACGGCCAGCAGCACGTCGTCGGTCGACGCCAGAGCGTTCAGCTCGGCGTCGCCGAGCCCTCTGGTCGACCGCGTCGAACCGTCGGCGCCGACCAGGACCCAGCCGCCGCGGGCGCGGCCGAGGACGTGCACGGTCGCGCCGAGCCGGGCGACGCCGACGGCACGATCGATCCGGGTGGCCGCCGCCGAGGACGTCGCGGTGGCGGTGCCGGTCGCCGCGGCGACGCCGAGCGCCGTGACGGCGCCGACGAACACGCGACGGGACAAACGGTTCTCTGGCAGGGGTTCAGGCAGGGAGGAAGGCAGGAAGGAAGACGACGCCATGAGGAATCCTCACGTCGGGGGTGGCCGCGGCAGACCGTTGCAGGGGGAACGCGTGCCGCAGTAGAAGCCAACCGCGTTCGGTAGGTCTTTGCCAACCAACTGCCCGGACTTCTTGTGACCAATTGCCAATCAGTTGAGGAGCGCGTCGACCTGTGCGGGCGCGAGCGCGTGGTCGATGACCATCACGGCCGCGCCGATGACGCCGGCCCGGTCGCCCGTGCGGGACTGCACGATGCGCAGATCCTGTGTGGCGAGGGGGAGTGAGCGCCGGTAGACGACCTCGCGCACACCGGCGATGAGGTGTTCGCCCGCCTCGGCGAGCGAACCGCCGATCACGATGATCGACGGGTTGAACAGGCTCACGGCCGCCGCGAGCACCTCGCCGATGTCGCGGCCCGCCTGACGCACCATGTGCAGCGCCTCGAGCGAACCGCCGCGCGCGAGTGCGACGACGTCCTGGCTGGAGTGCGCCGGCAGGCCCTGCGCGGTCAGCCGCGCGGCGATGGCCGCGCCGCTGGCGACGGCCTCGAGGCAGCCGGTGTTGCCGCACCGGCACACGATGTCGGCGCCGTGGGGCAGTTGGAGGTGTCCCATGTCGCCCGCCGCGCCCTGCGCGCCGCGGTGCAGCCTGCCGTGGCTGATCAGCCCGCTGCCGATGCCGGTCGCGACCTTCACGAACATCATGTGCGCCGAGGTGCTGCCACTGCGTGAAGTGCTCGCCGAGCGCCATGATGTTGACGTCGTTGTCGACGAGCGCGAAGACGCCGAGCCGCTCGCGCAGGTAGCCCTGGACGTCGAAGCTGTCCCAGCCGGGCATGATCGGCGGGTTCACCGGGCGGCCGGTGGAGTGCTCGACCGGGCCGGGCAGGCCGATGCCGACGCCGACCAGGTCGGCGGGCGCGCGACCCGCGGTGTCGAGCAGGTCGCCGGACACGTCGACCACCCACCGCAGCACCGGTTCCGGGCCGAGCGCGACGTCGAGGTCGTCGCGGTGCTCGGCCAGCACCTCGCCGGCGAGGTCGGTCACCGCGACCCGCGCGTGGGTGGCGCCGATGTCGGCGGCGAGCGTGACGCGGGCCGCCGGGTTGAACGCGAACTGCGCGGGCGGGCGGCCGCCGGTGGACGTCGCCTCGCCGACCGGGCTGACGAAGTTGGCGGTCAGCAGCGCGTCGACCCGCTGCGCGATGGTGGACCGGGCGAGGCCGGTGACGGCGGCCAGCTCCGAGCGCGTGCGGGGTCTGCCGTCGCGCATCAGCCGCAACAGCGCGCCGGCGCCAGCCGTACCGGCCGGGGGGTCGCCAGACGGATCGGCGACTCCGGCGGTGCTCCTGACCGGGCCTTCCAACACCTGCCCAGTGAAACACACCCGAGTTTTGTTGGCAGCGGAAACATACCTCGGCAACGAGATCGCAACTTTTGATTGTTATGTGTCAAAAGTCGGGTTAGGTTCAGCGCATGGCAGTGGCGCCGATCACAGACACCGTCCTGCGGATGCACGGCATCGAGAAGTCGTTCCTCGGCGTGCGGGTCCTGCACGGCGTCGACCTCGAGCTCCGCGCCGGCGAGGTGCACGCGCTGATGGGGGAGAACGGCGCCGGCAAGTCGACGCTCATGAAGGTCCTCGCCGGGGTGTACCAGGCCGACGCGGGCGGCATCGAGCTCGACGGCCGCCCGGTCGCCTTCGCCCACCCCCTCGAAGCGCAGCAGGCCGGGGTGTCGACGGTGTTCCAGGAGTTCAACCTGCTCCCGGAGCGCACGATCGCCGAGAACGTCTTCCTCGGCCGCGAGCCACGCAGGCGGGGCATGGTCGACGCCGACCGGATGAACGCCGACACCGCCGCCCTGCTCGACGGCCTCGGCCTCGACTCGCTCGCGCCGCGGCGCCGGGTGCGCACGCTGTCGGTCGCCGGCCAGCAGATCGTCGAGATCGTCAAGGCGCTGTCCTACGACGCGCGGATCATCTCCATGGACGAGCCGACCGCCGCGCTGGCCGACGAGGAGGTCGAGCTGCTCTACCGCCTGGTCGGCACCCTGCGCGAGCGGGGCGTCGCGATCCTGTACGTCTCCCACCGCCTCAAGGAGATCTTCGACCTCGCCGACCGGGTGACCATCCTCAAGGACGGCGCGCTCGTCGACACCGTCGCCACGAGCGAGATCACCTCCGACGAGCTGGTGCGCAAGATGGTCGGGCGACCGATCACCAGCTTCTTCCCCGACAAGCTCGACGGGACCACGACCGGCGAGGTCCGGCTGCGGATCGCGGGCGGCGGCAACGACCAGCTCGACGAGATCGACCTGGCGGTGCGCGCGGGGGAGATCACCGCGCTGGCCGGCCTACAGGGCAGTGGCCGGACCGAGATCGCGCACGCGCTGTTCGGCGTCGCCCGGTTCACCCGCGGTGTCGTCGAGCTGGACGGGAAGCCGGTGCGGTTGCGGTCGGCGCGCGAGGCCGTGCGGGCCGGGCTCGCGCTCGTCACCGAGGACCGCAAGGCGGAGGGGCTCGCGCTGAACCAGTCGGTCGCGGCGAACGCCCGGCTCGTGCTCGACGCGGTGCTCGGCGGCCGTGGCGCGCGACGCATCCCGGGCATCCTGTCCTCGCTCGAGCTGTCCTCCCGCGGCGAGGACCAGGAGGTGCGCTTCCTGTCCGGCGGCAACCAGCAGAAGGTCGTACTGGCGAAGTGGCTGGCCACCGACCCGGCCGTGATGGTGCTCGACGAGCCGACGAGGGGCATCGACGTCGGCGCGAAGCAGAAGGTCTACACGCTCATGCGTGAGCTGTCCGCGCGGGGCGTCGCGATCCTGATGATCTCCTCGGAGCTCCAGGAGGTCATCGGCATGGCCGACCGCGTCGTCGTCCTGCGGGACGGCCGCATCGCCGGCGAGCTGCCCCCCGGGTCGGACGAGGAGAGCGTGATGACGCTCGCGACCGGGCAGGAGACGGCATGACGACCACCACGCGGCCCCGGCTGTCGCGGCGTCTCGGCAGCACCGAACTGGTCTACGCCGCACTGCTCGGCGTGCTCGCGATCGGCGCGGTCCTCGTGGCCGTGCGGGGTGGGAACCTGTTCGGCACGGCCAACCTGGTCGACATGCTGACCCGCTCCAGCCTGCTCGGGTTCGTCGCGCTGGGGCAGACCTTCGTCATCCTCTGCGGCTCGCTCGACCTGTCGGTCGGGTACGTGATGGCGCTGTGCAGCCTCATCGGCGCGACCACCATGGCCGGCGACCCGGCGAAGGTGCCGCTGGGCATCGCCGCGGTGCTCGTGGCCGCCGCCGGCATCGGGCTGCTCAACGGGCTGATCGTGTCGGTGCTGAAGGTCAACCCGTTCATCGCCACCCTCGGCATGGGGCTGGTGATCAAGGGCTACCTGGACACCACCTACAAGGGACCGGCCGGCGACGTGCCGTCGTCGTTCCAGCAGTTCGGGTACAGCCGCATCGGGTTCCTGCCGGTGTCGACCGCCGTCATGCTGGTGGCGGTCGCGCTGGGCATCCTGTACCTGCGCAGGACGCGGACCGGCTACCACATGTTCGCGGTCGGCGGCAGCGCCGAGGTGGCGCGGCTGTCCGGCATCCGCACCGGTCGCGTGGTCGTCACGGCGCACGTGCTGTGCGCGGTCGCGGCGGGCGTGGCCGGGCTGCTGGTCGCCGCGCGGTTCGGCACCGGCAGCGCGCTGGTGTACAGCTCGGGCTACGACCTGGACTCGATCGCCGCGGTCGTGCTCGGCGGCACGCTGCTGATGGGTGGCCGCGGTGGCATCGCCGGCACGCTCGGCGGTGTGCTGATCCTGGCGGTCCTGGACACGGTGTTCAACATCCTGCAGGTGGACCCGTTCTTCAAGGACGTGCTGCGCGGCGTGGTGATCATCGCGGCGGTCGCGATCTACGCCCGCCGCCAGATCGACCGGAAGGCGAGCAGACCCCGCTTCGGCAACGGCCCGCCACCGGAACCGGCGCCGGACCCGCCGGTGCCCGTCGGGCAGGGGGCGGACCGATGACCACCACCGCGACCCGCGCGGCGGGCGCCCGTGCCGTGGCCGGCCGGCTGTTCGGCGGCGGCAGCGCCACCGTGTTCGCCTTGCTGGCACTCGTGTTCGTGGCGATCCTGTTCCTCAACCCGAGCTTCTTCGAGCCGCCGTCGCTCATGGCGTTCGCCAAGAAGGCGGCGCCGCTGGTGATCCTCGCGGTCGGGCAGTACCTCGTGATCGTGTGCGGCGAGCTGGACCTCTCGGTCGGCTCGCTGGTCGGGGCGCAGGTGGTCATCGCCGCCGCGCTGATCGACGGCGAGGAGAGCAGGACGGTCCCGGTGCTGCTGGTGATGCTGGCCTTCGGCGTCCTGGTCGGGCTGGTCAACGGGCTCGTCGTGACCGTCCTCAAGGTGCACTCGCTGATCGCGACGCTCGGGATGATGCTGGTGCTCTACGGCGCCATCCGGCTGTGGACCGGCGGCGCGCCGACCGGCGCCCTGTCCGACGGGTTCCGCCAGGTCGGCAGGGAAGGCATCGACCTGCCGGTGCTGCGGCAGCTGCCGTGGGCCCTGCTGGTCGCGGTCGTGGTGGTGGTCGCCGGCGTCGCGCTGATGCGCAAACCCTTCGGCCGCACCCTGATCACCACCGGCGACAACGAGAAGGCGGCGGCGTTCTCCGGCGTCCGGGTGTGGCGGGTGCGCACCGTCGCGTTCGTGCTGTCCAGCGTGCTCGCCACCCTCGCCGGTGTCCTCATCGGCGGGTACGCGGGCGTCACCGCACAGGTCGGCGAGGGCCTGGAGTTCACCGCGATCACCGCGGTGGTCCTCGGCGGCGTCGTACTCGGCGGCGGTCGGGGGACCGTGTTGGCCGCCATGGCCGGCGCGTTGACCGTCGAAGCCCTGTTCACCCTCTTCAACCAGCTCAGCCTGCCGTCGACCATCCGGCCGACCGTGCAGGGCGTGATCATCATCGCGGCCGTCGCCTGGGCCGCGCGGGAACGGCGCCGGCCGTTCCTACCCCCACAGTCCTAGGAGGACACCGATGCGGAGAACCCTGGTCGCCGGTCTGGCCGTCGCGGCGCTCGCGCTCGCGGCATGTACGACCGACACCCCGAGCGAGCAGGCGCCCGGCGGGGACGGCGCGGAGCAGGAGAAGACCGCGGACGGCGAGTGGTTCGTCCGCGCCGACTACGACAAGCAGCTCGCCCAGCGGGACATGAAACCCGAGGGCCCAGCCGACGAGCCGTGGCTGCAGGCGATCGAGCCGAAGATGGCCGACACCGCGGAGTTCAAGCAGGACGGCAAGACGCTGTGCTTCTCCAACGCCTCGGTCAGCAACCCGTGGCGGGTCACCGGCTGGATCACCATGCAGCAGCAGGTGAACGTCCTCAAGCAGTCCGGTGACATCGGCGAGTTCCGGGTCTCCGACGCCGCGGACGACGACAACCAGCAGATCTCCGACATCCAGGCGTTCGTCGACGCCGGCGACTGCAACGCGATCATCATCTCGCCGTCCACGACGGCGACGCTCACCCCGGCCGTCGAGGCCGCGTGCGCCAGCGGCGTGCCGGTGATCGTGTTCGACCGCGGCGTCAACACCGACTGCATGGTCACGTTCATCCACCCGATCGGCGGCTACGCCTACGGCGCGGACGCGGCCGAGTTCCTCGTCGACAAGCTGGAGCCGGGCTCGAAGGTGCTCGCACTGCGGATCCTGCCCGGCGTGGACGTCCTCGAGCACCGGTGGGCCGCGGCGCAGGAGATCTTCGGCGGCAGTGACATCGAGCTGCTCGGCGACGAGTTCACCGGCGGCGACGGCGCGAAGATCAAGGACATCGTCACCCAGTACCTGCAGCGCGGCGACGTCGACGGCATCTGGATGGACGCCGGCGACGGCGCGGTCGCGGCGGTCGAGGCGTTCGAGGACGCCGGCAAGGACTACCCGGTCATGGCCGGCGAGGACGAGCTCTCCTTCATGCGCAAGTGGAAGGACACCGGCATGACCGCGATCGCGCCGGTGTACTCGAACTTCCAGTGGCGCACGCCGATCCTGGCCGCGGTCAAGATCTGGAAGGGCGAGCAGGTGCCGGAGGAGTGGGTGCTGCCGCAGTCCCCGATCACCGACAAGGACCGGGACGACTACCTGGAGCGCAACGCCGACATGCCGAGCCTGCACTACGCCAAGTTCGGCGGCGAGGACCTGCCCGGCTTCCCGGAGGCATGGAAGGACCGCTGAGGAACCCATGAGACACGCGCTGGGGGTCAACACGTGGGTGTGGACGTCGCCGCTGTCGGACGCGCGACTCGCCGAGCTGGCGCCGAGGATCGCCGGCTGGGGGTTCGACGTCGTCGAGCTGCCGGTCGAGAACCCCGGCGACTGGGATCCCGACGCGGCGGCGACGCTGCTGAAGGACCTCGGGCTCAGCGCGAGCGTCGTGCTCGTGATGGGCGCGGGACGTGAGCTGGTCGCGGCCGACGCCACGACGGTCCTCGCGACACAGGACTACCTCCGCCACGTCGTCGACGTGGCGGAGGTGGTCGGCTCCCCGGTGATCGCCGGTCCCGCGTACGCGTCGGTCGGCCGCACCTGGCGGATGTCGCCCGAGGAAAGGAAAGTGCGGTACGCGGAGCTGCGCGACGGGCTCGCGCCCGTCGTCGGGCACGCGGCGCAGGCCGGCGTTCGGGTGGCGGTCGAACCGCTGAACCGGTACGAGACCAGCCTGGTCAACACCGTCGACCAGGCACTCGAGGCCCTCGAAGGGTTGCCGGACAACGGCTGCGGCATCGCGCTGGACATCTACCACATGAACATCGAGGAGACCGACCTCGCGGCCGCGGTCCGCCGCGCGGGCAGCCGCATCGCGCACGTCCAGGTGTGCGCCAACGACCGGGGCGCGCCCGGCGCGGACCACCTGGACTGGCCGGGTTTCGTGGCGGCACTCGCCGACGCGGGCTACGGCGGCCCGCTCGTCATCGAGTCCTTCACCGGCGAGAACGCCACCATCGCGACCGCGGCGTCGGTGTGGCGCCCGCTCGCCGCGAGCCAGGACGCGATCGCCGCCGACGGCATCGCGTTCCTGAGGACGGTGATGCCGTAACCCCCTGCACCTTGCCCGACGGCGCCGGCACGCCGCGAGGGTCTGCTCATCGCTCGTAGTTCCTCAGTGGAGAGGCACCACTCGCATGAACGTGTCCTGGCGACCCGTCAAGAGATCCCTGGCCGGCGCGCTCGCGGCCGCCATGGCGATCTCGATGCTCGGCGCGGCGCCCGCGCTCGCCCATCCCGGCGAGCACGGCGAAGCGCACGTCCTGATCTTCACCAAGACGACCCAGTTCCGGCACACGGAGGCGATCGAGCAGGGCGTGCCCGTGCTCACCACGGCCTTCGCGGCAGCCGGCATCACCTCCGAGCACACCGAGGACTCGTCGATCTTCAACGACGAGGATCTCGCCCACTTCGACGCGCTCGTGATGTTCCAGGCCTCCGGCGACCCGTGGAACGCCGAGGAGAAAGCGGCGTTGGAGCGCTACACCCAGGCCGGCGGCGGCATCGTCGCGATCCACAACGCGACCGACATGCGCGGCAACTACACCTGGTGGGACGACATGATCGGGGCGCTCATGCCCGGCCACGCCGCCACCGGCTCCAGCCCCGGCCTCCCCGGCACCGTCCGGGTCGAGGACCGTACCCACCCGTCGACCAAGGACCTGCCGCTGCGCTGGGACCGTGCCGACGAGTGGTACAACTACTCGGCCAACGTGCGCGGCGAGGCCCACGTGCTGGCCACCATGGACGAGACGACGTACGACCCGGGCGGCAACGCCATGGGCTACGACCATCCGATCTCGTGGTGCAAGCCGTACGACGGCGGCCGCGCGTGGATGACCGGCATGGGTCACTTCGGTGCGCACTACACGCAGGAAACCGCGCTCGTGCAACACATACTGGGCGGCGTGAAGTGGGCGGCCGGCCTCGAGGCGGGCGACTGCGGCGGCACCGTGTGGGACCAGTTCGAGCGCGTCCCGCTCGACCAGAACACCAGCGCTCCCTTCGCGATCGATGTCGCGCCCGACGGCAGGGTGTTCTTCACCGAGCTGGTCCGCGGCCAGATCCGCGTGTACGACCCGCAGGCGCAGACCACCACGACCGCGGTCACCATCCCCGTGTACTCCGGTGGTGAGGACGGCCTGCTCGGCATCACGCTCGACCCGGACTTCGCCGACAACGGCTGGCTCTACGTCTACTACTCGCCGGCGAGCGGCAACGACTCCGACCCGGCGAACTTCCACAACCGGTTGTCCCGTTTCACGGTCGGCGCCGGCTCCCAGATCGACCCCGCGACGGAGCAGGTGCTCCTGGAGGTGCCGGCCCGCCGGCTCCCCGACGAGCCGGGCCACACCGGCGGCGGCCTGGATTTCGGCCCGGACGGCAGCCTGTACCTGTCCGTCGGCGACGACGTGAACCCGCACTCCGAGCCCTCCGGCGGGTACGCGCCACTGTCCGAACGGGACGGCACGTTCCACGACGCCAGGGCGACCTCGGCCAACACCAACGACCTGCGCGGCAAGCTGCTGCGGATCATGCCGCAGGACGACGGCACCTACACGATCCCGGCGGGCAACCTGTTCCCGCCGGGCACCGAGAAGACGCGGCCCGAGATCTACGCGATGGGCTTCCGCAACCCGTTCCGCTTCTCCGTCGACCAGCGGACCGGGCACATCTCGCTCGCCGACTACTCGCCGGACAACAGCGCGGACAACCCCGCGAACCGCGGTCCGGCCGGCATCGCCGAGTGGAACCTCATCACCGAGCCCGGTTTCTACGGCTGGCCGCTGTGCATGGGCGACAGCGAGCCGTTCCGGGACGTCGACTACCGCACCAACCCCGTGACGGTCGGCGCGTTCTTCGACTGCGACAACCCGGTCAACGACTCGGTCCGCAACACCGGGCTGACGCAGCTGCCGCCGGCCAAGCGGGCGGACATGTTCTACGGCTACCAGCGGTCCTCGGTGCCGTCGGTCGTCCCGCAGGGCGGCGGGCTCGCGCCGATGGGCGGCCCGGTCTACCACTACGACGCCGACCTCGCGTCCGACACGAAGTTCCCGTCCTCCTACGACGGCAAGGCCTTCTTCTACGAGTGGGCCAGGAACAAGATGTACTCGATCATCCCCACCGAGAACGACACAGCCGGGACGGCGGTCGAGAAGGTCGACCCGTTCCTCCCCGACGAGCAGTTCCTCGCCCCGATCGACTCGAAGTTCGGGCCGGAGGGCTCGATGTACGTCCTCGACTGGGGTGGCGGCTTCGGCCGGGACAACCCGGACTCGGGGCTGTACCGCGTCGACTACGTGTCCGGCTCCCGGTCGCCGACGGCGAAGGCCACCGCGACCCCGGACTCCGGGCCCGCGCCGCTCGCGGTCGGGTTCGACGGCGCGCCGAGCACCGATCCGGAGAACGAGCAGCTCACCTACGCGTGGGACTTCACGGCGGACGGCACGACCGACTCGACCGAGGCGGCGCCGAGCCACACCTACACCGAGAACGGCGTCTACAACGCCCGCCTCACGGTGACCGACCCGCACGGCAAGGCCGGCACCACGACGGTGCCGATCACGGTCGGCAACACGCGCCCGGAGGTCGACTTCCAGCTCCCGCCGAGCGGCGCGTTCTTCGACTTCGGCGACGAGATCAGTTGGCAGCTCGACGTCTCCGACGCCGAGGACACCACGATCGACGACGCCGACGTGGTGATCCAGCCGGGGCTCGGCCACGACGAGCACGCGCACCCGTCGGACCCGCTGCACGGGCGGACCGGCTCGGTGGTCACCGCGCTCGGCGGCGGGCACGGCGAGGACATGAACGTGTTCTACGTCCTCGACGGCCGCTACACCGACTCCGGCGGCGCGGGGGGCATGCCCGCGCTGACCGGCTCGGACACCACGCTGCTGTTCCCGAAGCAGCGGGAGGCGGAGTTCTTCGACCGTTCCGACGCGGTCACGGTCGTGCCGTCGCGGGATGTGGAGGGCCACGCCAACGCGATCACCGGCCAGAACGGGGCATGGGCGTCGTACGACCCGGTGAACCTGCGCGGCGTCGACTCGTTGGTGCTGCGGGCGTCCGCGGGCGCGGCGGGCACGATCGAGCTGCGTCGGGGCGCCCCGGACGGCGAGCTGCTCGGCACCGCGCAGGTGCCGGCGACCGGCCCGACGTCCTATGTGGATGTTCCGGTGGCGGTGACCGACCCAGGCGAGACGTTCACGCTGTACGCGGTCTTCCCCGGCGCGGGGGAGCGGCGGCTGAACTTCGTCGAGGCCGACGGCAAGGGTGTCTCGCCGACGTCCAAGCCGAAGGTCGCGGTGACCGCGCCGACGGCGGAGGCCGACCTCGAGCCGGGCGCGATCCCGGTGCGGGCCGACGCGTCCGACGCGGAGAACACGGTCACCGGTGTCGAGTTCTTCGTGGACGGTCAGTCGATCGGCGCCGACACCTCGGCGCCCTACGAGGTGACCTGGAACGCCACCGAGGAACGGCGCTACCAGCTGACCGCGGTCGCCACCAACGACCGGGGCGTGGCGACGACGTCGCGGATCGTGGTGGCCGAGGTCGGTGACCTCTACGGCGACTGGCAGACCTACAGCAACGTCGGCGCCACGTTCGACCGGCCGGACGTCGACACATGGATCGTCGACTCGGGCGGCGCGAACATGTGGCAGGGCACCGACGAGTACGGCGCGGTGTACCTGCCGGGCGCGGCCGGCACGGAGTGGACGGCCACCGTCAAGATCGAGCGGCAGGGCAACTCGGCGGGCTCCGCGAAGGCGGGGCTGATCGTCCGCAACGACATCACGCAGCCGGGGCGGTCCCCCGGGTACGCGGCGCTGGCGATCCGGCCGAGCGGCGGTTTCGAGTGGCTGCGCGACAACGACGGCAACGGCACGCTCGACACCAGCACCGGCGCGGACTCCACGAGCTATCCCGCGTGGGTGCGGCTGGTGCGCGACGGTGACTCCTACACCGCGTACTGGAGCAAGGACGGCGCGAACTTCACGGCCGTCGGCGACCCGGTGCCGCTGCCGAACGCGGTGGCCGCGCAGGATGTCGGCCTCGTCGTGACCGCGCACCACCCGGCCGCGACCAGCGAGGTGGAGTTCAGCGGGTTCACCCTCGACGACCAGGCGTGGAAGCCGGAACCCGACCCGGAGCCCGAACCCGGTCCCGCGTGCGCGATCCAGGGCTCGGACGCGTTCGACGGCGACGCGCTGAACCGCACGAGGTGGACCACGGTGCGCAACGCCGAGGGCCTTCCGGTGCGGGTCGCCGACGGGAAGCTGGTGCTGCCGGTCACGAACGGCGACATCAACGAGGGCGCCACCGGCCCGATCAGTTACGTGGGCCAGCCGGTGCGTGCCGGCGCGTGGACGGCGGAGACCGCGGTCGTGATAGGACACTCGCGGGAGTGGCAGCACGCCGGACTCCTGGTGCGCGGTGGCGACGACGACTACGTCAAGCTCGCGTTCACCCGCGACAGCGCGGGCGGGCGACTGCTGGAGTTCCAGACCGAGGCCGCCGGGACGCGGACGTGGCACGCCAACCTCGCGCTGCCGGCGGACTTCCCGACCACCGCGCACCTGCGGCTGGTCAGCGACGGGACCCGGCTGACGGCCGCGTACTCGGCGGACGGCCGGACGTGGACGCCGCTCACGGGTTCGGCCGGGCCGCTGGCCGGCGCGACCGTGGGGCCGATGGCGGCCGGCGACACGGCCGCGCACAGCGTCGACGCGACGTTCGAGCACTTCACGGTCACGCCGGACACCACGGACGACGGCGTCCGCGAGCCCGGCGACGAGTTCGACGGCGCCGCGCTCGACGGGTGCCGATGGGACTCGGTGGTGCGGTACGACTCGGGGCACGCTTCGGTGGCCGACGGTCAGTTGCGCATTCAGACGCAGCCGGGCGACATCAACGGCGACAACTCGGCCGAGCCGCGAAACTTCGTCCTGCAGGACCTGCCGGACGGGGACTGGACGGCTGAGACCAGGGTGACGCCCACGATGCTGCACCGGTGGCAGCTCGCCGGGCTGCTCGTGTACGCCGACGACGACAACTACGTGAAGTTCGACGTCGTCGCGCAGAACGCGAGCGGCACGCCGCTCGACCTGCACGCTGAGCTGGTCAGTGAGAAGGACGGCCAGTTCGGCAACGGCGGCAACCGGAACGTCGACGTGCCGGACACGACCGAGAGCGGCTGGTACCACCTGCGGCTGACCAAGACGGGCGACACGTACGCGGCGCAGATCAGCCCCGACGGTGCCACGTGGACGTCGCTCGGGGACCCGGTGACCAACGACGCCGACATGACGTCGGTCGGGCTGATGGCCATCGGCCCGGAGCAGACGGCGCCGGCGACGGTGGCGTTCGACTGGTTCCGGCTGACCGCCGCGGACACGACCGCACCGGTGGTCACGGCCACGGTGTCCGATGTGGACGGACAGAACGGCTGGCACGTGTCGGCGGCGACGGTCACCGCGGCGGCGACCGACGACCGCGCCGGCCCGGTCCGCGTCGAGTTCCGTTCCGGTGCCGGCGAGTGGGCCGAGTACACAGCGCCGGTGGTGCTCGACGGGGACGGCGCGCACGCGCTGGAGTTCCGGGCCACCGACGCGGCGGGCAACACGTCGGAGCCGGTGCCGGCGACCGCGCTCGTGGACACGACCGCACCGGTGGTGTCGGTCGACGGCGTGACGGCGGCCGGCCGGTACGACGTCGGCAAGGCGCTGCGGATCGACTCCGGTGCGCTGGATCCGGCGTCGGGTGTCGCGTCGGTCGTCGTGTCGCTGGACGGCGACCGGCTCCAGACCCCGGTGACCGTCGAGCCGCTCGCCGGCGCGCACCGGCTGACGGCGGTCGCGACCGACGAGGCCGGCAACGTGACGGAGACGACGGTCGCGTTCACCGTCGTGGTCACGTACGACACGGCGGCGGCGCAGCTGACGAGGTACCGCGCGGAAGGGCGGCTGGGGCTGTCGCACTACCTCCAGCTGTACGTCCATCTCCGGGTGGCGGAACGGCTTTCCGGCGCCGGCCTGCACCGGCAGGCGTCGGACGCGCTCGGCCGGTTCACGACGGTGGCCCGGGCTGTTCGCGACGCCGACGTCGGGACCCGCCTGCTCGCGGTCGCGACGGTGTTGCGGGCCGACCTGACCGCGTGACGACCGGGGACCGGTGCCGGCCGGTCCCCGCCCCGGTGCTGGAGCCCGGCGCTCCAGCACCGGGGACCCGGCAGGAAAGTGTCGTGAAAGTGGCGGGGGTGACCCTGGTCCCGACGAAGGGACGGACCATGGGTGAGAGCTACATCTTCGACACCGCGTCTGATCTCGGCCGCCAGCACGTCGGCTACCTCGAGCAGCTGTTCGACGAACCGACCATGGCGTGTCTCGCGGGCGCCGGGGTGCGGCCGGGGCAGCGGTGCCTGGACCTCGGGGCGGGCGGCGGGTCGGTCACCAGGTGGCTCGCCGACCAGGTCGGGCCGGACGGGGAGGTGGTCGCGGTCGACATCGACACCGACCACCTCCCGGCGCGGCCCGGGGTGGTCGTGCGTCGGCACGACATCAACGACGGGCTGCCGGAGGAGGGCCCCTACGACGTCATCCACGCGCGCCTGCTCCTCCTGCACCTGCCGAAACGCGCGGAGATCTTCGCCGCGCTCGTCGAGGCCCTGGCGCCGGGCGGATGGCTGGTGCTCGGTGAGACGTCCGGCCGGCCGCTCACCCCACTCGCGGCGCCGACCGACGCGGACCTCGAGCTGTGGCAACGGATCCAGCACCTGTCGCACAATGTCGTGAGCGTGGGCCGCGGGATCAGCTGGGAGTGGGCGCACGAGGTCGCCGGCCGGATGACGGCGGCCGGCCTGGTCGACGTACACGCCACGGAGCACGCCGCGACGACCGTGGGCGGCGACGCCGCGTGTCGGTTGCACCGCAACCTCAACGCGCAGGCCGAGCCGCTGCTGCTCGCCGCGGGTGCCACCGCCGACGAGCTGCGCCGGTATCGCGAGCTGATGCTCGACCCGCGTTTTCGGGCGTGGGGTTACCAGTTCGTGTGCACACGAGGCCGACGCCCGATGTAGCTCGCCCTGGTTGTCTGTTGCACCGCAACTGTTCTGGGCTTGTTGCTGCTTGGCGGGGGCGGCGAGTTGCGAGGGTTGTGTGTGCGGCTTGTCGGCGGGTGGTGTCTCGCGCTGGGTGTCTGGTGTGCCGCAGCCGTTTCGGGCTGAGAGGTCGCGGGCGACCGCCAGCGCCCGCGCGGTCGTGAGCGCCTGACTGTGCAGGCCGAACGCCTGCGCGTGGTGGCCGCGGCGACGAATGTGCCTCGCCAGCGTCGCGGACAGGTCACCGGTGTGCGTCGGCCAGCCGTTGGCGCCGGCGTGCGCGGCCGCCGCGAGCAGGTTCTCGTGGTCCGGCCGCAGCCCGCACAGCCGGAACAGCCGCGCCTCGTCCGCCGACAGCTGGCGGTAGACCACGAGAGAACACCGCGCGCACCGACGCGTGCGGGTCGCCGGCGTCGAGCAGGTCGAGCCGGTGCTGCTCGTCGGCGAGCACCTCGAAGCGCACCGATCACCATCCCCACGGAATCGCGCCGCCCAAGTGTGCCCGGGAGCGCCGCGCACACCGACGGCGGGGCGCGGACCGGGCATGACAGCATCCTCGCGTGCATCCTGATCTTTCTGTCGAGCTGTGTGCCCGGCTGCGTTCGGCGTTCCTGTCCGCCGGCTACACCGCGGACGGGGTCGTCGACGTGTTGGGCGGACCGGCGCACGCCGCGCTCGGCCGCGAGGAGCCGGAGGCCGCCAGGGTGGCCTCGCGCGACGCCGGGGCCCTCGGCACGCTCATCCGGCTGTTCCTCCTCGGCGACACCGAGTCGGAGGGCTCGGTGCGGGCCGCGCTCGGGCCGGTCCCGCTCGAGGACGCGGTCGCCGCCGGGATCGTCACGCCGGAATGGCGGGCGGGCCTGGACATCCGTCCCTACGAGGACAGCTGGTGGGTCGTCGCCGACCTCGGGTCCGAGCTGCGGGATGGCGCGGTGCCGACCGACCACGTGCTCGGGGTGGGCCACGCCTCGGTCAACCTCGCCCGGGCCACCGCGCGGCGGCCGGTCGGCACGCTGCTCGACCTCGGGACCGGCTGCGGCGTGCAGGCGCTGCACGCGAGCACGCACGCGCGGTCGGTCACGGCCACCGACCTGTCGCCGAGGGCGCTCGCGCTCGCCGAGGCGACGTTCCGGCTCAACGAGGTCGAGGTGGAGCTGCGCCGCGGCGAGTGGTTCGAGCCGGTGGCGGGCCGCCGGTTCGACCAGATCGTGTGCAACCCGCCGTTCGTGGTCGGGCCGGCCAGGGTCGACTACACCTACCGCGACTCCGGGCTCGCCGGCGACGACGCGAGCGCGCTGGTGGTCCGGCAGCTGCCGGGACACCTCACCGAGGGTGGCGTCGGCCAGCTGCTCGCGTCCTGGCTGCACCGGCCCGGCGAGGACTGGGCCGAGCGGGTCACCTCCTGGCTGCCGCCGGGCGTGGACGCCTGGTTCGTGCAGCGCGACATCGCCGATCCCGCGCTCTACGTGGGCACCTGGCTTCGCGACGCGGGCATCGACCCCCGGTCGCCGGAAGGCCGGGAGAAGGCGCGGGCGTGGCTCGGCTGGTTCGTGGACAACGACGTCGCCGGTGTCGGCTTCGGGTACGTCACGCTGCGCCGCACCGACGAGGCACGCGTCGAGGTCGTCTGCGAGGACCTGCGCCACGCCTACGACGACCCGCTCGGACCGGAGACGACGCGGTGGCTCGACAACGTCGCCTGGCTGCGCGACAACGACGACGCGCTGCTGCGGACCCGCTTCACCGTGCCGCCGACCGTGCTCCTCGAGGAGGTGTCCGAGCCGCGCGAGGACGGCTGGGCGGCGGTCGTGCGGCGGCTGCACCGCACCGACGGCCCCGGCTGGCAGCACGAGCTGGACGAGCCGACCGCGAAGCTGCTCGCCGGCTGCCGTGGCGCACTGCCGCTAGAGGATCTGTTGGCGCTGCTGGAGTTCGCGTACGGCGAGCTCGACGTGGCGGCCGCGCTGCCGGTCGTGCGCGACCTCGTCCGGCACGGCATGTTGGTGCCGGCCGGCCGCGCGGGATGAAACGCCGCTGTCAGGTCGTGAGTGGCCTCGGTCGACTCAGTGGCCGAAGGTGTCCGAGTCCACCGCGGCGGACTCGCCGTGGTCGAGTGCCGAGATGTCGGCGACCTGGCGCGGGGTCAGCTCGAAGTCGAAGATGTCGATGTTCTGCCGCAGCCGCTCCGGGTTCGCCGACTTCGGGACGGTGACGATGCCGAGCTCGATGTTCCAGCGCAGGATGACCTGCGCCGGCGTGCGCCCGACCACCTCGGCGATCTCCATGATGACCGGCAGCCCGAGGACCTCGACGCCCTGGCCGCCGAGCGGCGACCACGACTCGGTGACGATGCCGTGCTCGCGGTGGAACTCGCGGGCGGCGGCCCTGGTGACCGCGGGGCTGAGCTGGATCTGGTTGACGTCCGGGACGACCCCGGTCTCCGCGATGACCCGCGCCAGGTGCTTCGGCTTGAAGTTCGAGGTGCCGATCGCCTTGACGCGACCGGACTCCAGCAGGTCGGCGAGCCCCTGGAACGCCGGGACGTACCGGTCGTGGGCCGGGCTCGGCCAGTGGATGAGCAGCAGGTCGAGGTAGTCGAGGCCGAGGCGGTCGAGGCTGGCCGCGCACGCCTGGGCGGCCAGTTCCCTTCCGTGCCAACGCTTGTCGAACTTGGTCGTGACGAACAGCTCCTCGCGGGCGACGCCGGCGGCCTTCAGCCCGCGGCCGACGCCGACCTCGTTGCCGTAGGCCTCCGCGGTGTCGACGAGGCGGTAGCCGGCGCCGATCGCGTCGGCGACGACCCGTTCGGACTCCGCGTCGCCCATGGGCGAGGTGCCGAGGCCGAGGCGGGGCATCTCGGCGCCGTGCAGGAGTCGGACGGTCGGGGCGGCGGCGTTGGTCATGACACGCATCGTCCTCCGTCGGCCCGGCGTCAGCGGCGGGGGTCCACGTGGATCTTGGGCGCGGCACCCCACTCGGGTCGGCGCCGGCCGGCCAGAACCGCGGCGACCTCGTCCAGCCCGACGGTGGCGGCGACGAGCGGACGCGGGTCGACGGCGCCGGAGGCGTACAGCTCGACGGTTCCCGCGAGGCCGCCGGACGCGCTGAGCACCCCGACCGCGGTCACGTCCTTGAGGGCCAGCTCGCGGGTGTCCAGGAGGCTGGGTCGCCCGGCGATGCCGATGTAGACGACACGGCGACCCGGCTCGACCAGCTCGACGGCGAGTGCCGGCAGGGCGGCGGCGTTGGACGCGTCGAGCACCGCGTCGAAGGGCAGGTCGGGCAGCGTCTCGCGGGTCCAGACGTGCGCGAAGCCGATCGACGCGGCGAAGTCCAGCGTCGCCCGGTCCCTGCCGAGCAGGTGCACCTCGGCGCCGTGGGCGAAGCCGATCTTCGCGGCCAGCAGGCCGATGGTGCCCGGGCCCATGACGAGCAGCCGCTCGCCGGCGCGCAGGCCGGCGCCGAGTACCGCGCGCAGCGCGTTGCCGCCGGGTTCGACGAGCGCGCCGAGCGCGACGTCCATGTCGTCGGGCAGTGCCTGCAGCGCCCGCGCGGGGACCGGCAGCTGTTCGGCGAGCGCGCCGGGCCAGCCGTTGCGGACGCCGATCTCGTACCGGTCCGCGCAGACGTGCTGGCGCCCGCCGAGACAGCGAGCGCAGCGGCCGCAGCCGAGCATGGTGTCGCCGGTGACCCGGCGCCCGAGCCAGGACGGGTCGACCCCGTCGCCGACGGCCGACACCGTCCCGGCCCACTCGTGCCCGATGCGCAGTGGGTGCCGCGCCTGACCGGTGTGCAGGTAGGACATCTCGCCGGTGAAGAACTCGACGTCGGTGCCGCAGACCCCGGCGCGCGCCACGTCGACGACGACCTCGTCGGCGCGCGCCCGCGGCGGCGCGACGTCCTGGACCTCGGCCGCACCGGGTCCGGTGATGACGAAGGCGCGCACTAGCCGGCCAAGGTGACGGAGGAAGCCATGGTCCAGTGTGTACCGGACCGGACCCCCGGTGTGCACCGGAGCCTTGACGCCACGGGCGTGCCGCTCTAGGTTCATTCCAATTACGGTCCAGCCCGTAACAGGAGTGTGTGTGGCATGAGGAGAGCTCTCGTCAGGGGACTCGTCGTCGCGTCGGCGGTGCTCGCATGCCAGGGCGCGGGCGCCGCCGACGCGGAGCCGGCGGTCCCGATCTCGGCGCCCGGCCGCTACGAGAGCCAGCCGTCCAGCACCCTGCCGGCGGACAAGACGACCCGTGCCCTCGGCGCCACCGTGGTGGTGCCGGCCGGGTCGACGCGCTACCTCAGCAGCAAGCTGGTCACCGACAACGCCGCGCAGGTCACCGAGGTCTCGCATCTGGTCTACTGCAAGAAACCCGGTCAGTCCGCGGTGTTCGCGCGGCTGGTCGGCGGCCAGAACGTGCTCGCGAACACGCCGACCACCATGCTGACGCGCGGGTTCGTCACCGCGCCCGCCGACAGCGCGCTCGACTGCGGGCTCTACACGCAGCTGATCAACCACGCCGCGGACGCCAAGGGGTCGATCGAGGTGCGCGCGGCCACGTACCTGCAGGACGTGTACGGCGAGATCGACGCCGTCACGCAGACCTTCGGCACGAGCATGCTGGTGAACACCTCGGCGCACGCGAACCCGGTCTCGTTCACCGCGCCTGCGGCGGCGACCACCGTCCAGGCGATCGGCGATGTCAGCGTCACCACCTGCTACGGCGTCGACAAGGGACTCTGCCAACGCTCGGCCGGCGCGCGCATGGACGGCTCCCGCTCGTTCGTCGGCACACAGTTGGTGGTCAACCAGCTGAGCGCGACCGGCGCGGTCTGCCGCACCACGACGAACGGTCCGCTGGCCGGCGTCACCGTCACCAACACCGTGCACCACTACCGCGTCAACACGTGGCTCACCACCGTGGCCGTCGACTCCTCGTGCGGCTCGAGGAACTTCGTCTCCTACACCCGCGTCACCGCCAACGCCGCCTACAACTCCTTCAAGATCGAGGCCAACAACCAGAGCGTCGGCGCTCTTTTCGTGCCCTGACAAGAAAGTCCGGAGGCGTCATGAAGGAACGGTCCCGAGGTCGGCGACTCGCGGCCGCCGCTCTCGCGGTGGTCCTGGCCGGGTTCACCATCGTCGTCACGGATACGACGGCGGCTTTCGCGGCGACGGCGAAGGACTTCGGCCCGGTCGTGGTCACCGACATCCCGCCGACCCCAACGGACGGCTCCCGCCCGACCCACAAGGTCGTGGCGTTGGCCACCATCAGCACCCCGATGACGGCCGGTGCGACCGCCTACCTCTACTCCTTCCTCCGGGCCTACGACGCCGACCAGGTGAACCTCGTGGACAACGAGGTCCGCTGCGGCGGCGCCGGGGTGTCCGACGTCGTCATGGGGGAGAACGTGCTGCCCCCGTCCGCGCCGAACCCGGCCCACCGCGACATCACCGTCGTCACGCGGTTCCTGGTCTCCGCGACGGCGACCGGCACGCTGACCTGCACGCTCTACCTGCGGACGGCCTCGACGTCCTACGAACCGGGCCGGGAGACCGTGGCAGGGACCGTGCGGTTCGCGGCCACTGCGGTCGGGGAGGACGTCGACGGGCTGGCCATGCAGACGTCGCTGCCCGCCGGCAGCTACCCCGTCCCCGGCACCCGCGTCGCGCCCGTCCTCGACCGGACGCTGCCCGCCGGGTACGAGAAGGTCGCGGTCATCGCGGACGTGGAGTACCACCGCTGCGCGAGCGGCCCGACCTGCACGACGGGCCGGTCGACCGCCCGGTTCACGCTCACCGCTACCACGTCGGGCGGGCCGGGCTGTGCGAGCGCGCCGGTCGCCCAGACGCAGGAGACCGTGCCGACCGGCGTCAACCACGCGGCCGTCCCGCTGTACACGACCGTGCTGCTGCGACCGGGCTGCGACCAGCTCCACGCGAAGGTCACGACGACGCATGTCAGCGACGACGTCGGGTCGCTCGGCGGCCCGGCGCGGCTCACCGACTCCGGTGGCCCGCCCGGCTCCGGGCCCAGCCACGACTCGGCGATGACGCACCTGTTCGCCGTGCCGAGCTGACCATCCGCCACCGAAAGGAACTTCCCGTGAGGCAACGAGTCGCGGTCGCGGCACTGATCTCGGTGCTCGTCGCGTGCGGGCTCCCGCCCGCCGCACAGGCCGGCGCCGGCCACCCGGCTCCGGTCGGACCGAGGTCGCTGGGGGTGCCGCTGCAGGACGTGCTCCTCATCGGTGGCGCCGTCGGCTCGCTGCCGGACGGGCGTCGGGTCGTCTGGTCGGCGTCGTCGGGCACTCCCGCCTACCTCAACGCCGTCGACCCGGCGTCCGGGGAGCCGCTCCTGAGCGCGGCCCTGCCCGGTTCGTCCGGGGCCTACGGCGTGGAGCAGGCGCCGGACGGCTCGGTGTACGCGGGCACCTACGGCGCCGGCAAGCTGTTCCGGCTGGCGCCGGGGGCCACCGAGGTCGAGGACCTCGGGGTGCCGGTCGCGGGGGAGACCTACGTCTGGAGCATCGTCGTCGCGCCCGACGGCACGGTCTACGGCGGCACCTCGCCCGGCGGCAAGGTGTTCAGCTGGAACCCGGCCACGCGGACGTTCCACGACTTCGGCGTCATGGCCGCCGGCGAGACCTACGTCAAGAGCATCGCCTACGCGAACGGCAAGATCTACGCCGGCGCGTACGCGTCGTGGCGGATCACCGAGCTGGACCCGGCCACCGGCGCGAAGCGGACGCTGCCGGCGCCGCCGGGGCTGACCGACCCCGCCGGCAAGGTCGTCAACGACCTGCGTGCCCACGGCAACCACCTCTACGCGCGGGAGGGCACGTTCCCCGGCCCGCTGCGGGTCTACGACCTCGCGGCCGACGCGTGGTCGGACACCGTGGACGGCGCGGCCGGCCTCGACGTCACGCCGCCCGGCCCGGACGGGCGGGTCTGGTTCTTCCGGCAGTTCGAGGCCGGGTCGGCGGAGCTGATCGGCTACGACCCGGTGACCCACGGCCAGGAGCGGACCGGGCTCAAGAACTACGGACGCATCGTGAACACGCGCGGCATCGGCTGGGACGGCGACAGCGTCGTCGGGTTGTTCTGGCGTGGCCTCATGTTCCGCTACGACACGTCGACGGGACAGGCCGAGACGAAGCGGTCCGGCGTGCCCGGTCAGCCGACCCAGGTCCTCGCCCTCGCGTCCGGCCCGCGTGGCACGGTCTACGCGGGCGGCTTCCTCCAGGGCGGGCTCGCCACCGTGTCCACAAAGGACGGGACGGCGGACTACCACCAGTTCAGCCAGATCGAGTCCCTCCTGCCGACCGGGCACGGAATGTTCATCGGCGCCTACCCGGACGCCCGCGTCTACCGCCACGACCCGGCGAAGCCGTGGTACAGCTCGGAGTACTCGGACACGGCGCCGGGCGGGGCCGACAACCCGGCGAAGCTGCTCGACCTCAAGCCGCACGTGCAGAGCCGGCCGCAGGGCGTCGCGGCGACCGCGGGCCGGGTGGTGGTGGGTTCGACGCCGTCGGGAAACACGCTCGGCGGGACGTTGTCGGTGCTGGACGCGGAGACCGGCGCGGTGGAGCGGGTCACCGACCAGCTCGTCACCGACGAGGGGATCACGGCCATGACCGCCGGTCGCACCGGGATCGTCTACGGCGGCACGACCGTCGCGGGTGGACTGTCGACGACACCGCCGACCCAGGATCGGGCCACGGTGTTCGCGTACGACGTGGTGCGCGGCGAGAAGCTGTGGGAGGTCAACCCGTCCGCGTTCGCGAAGACGATCTCGGCGGTGACCACGGACCGGCGCGGGCGGCTGTGGGCGGTCGTCGACGGCGACGTGCTGCAGCTGGATCCTCGGACCGGGCGCACACTGCGCACGCTGGACACGTTCGCCGGACACTCGCAGGCGGGTCAGCTCGCGCTCGACGAGAAGGGCACCACGCTCTACGCGCTGGTCGGCGGCGAGCACGTGGTCGAGGTGGACACGAACCGTCGGACGTGGCGGCCGCTGCTCGACCAGCCGGCACTGCGCATGGTCTACAACGCCGGTGAGCTGATCTTCTCGCGGGACGCCGAACTGATCGCCTGGCGAGTCGCGAAGCGGTAGCCGTGTCAGCCGGCGGGGTGCTGGCCGAGTCGGGACAGGACGAGGAGTCCGACGCCGACGTCGACCAGTCGCTCCGCCTCGCCGGCGCTGATCGGGCTGATGACCGTCTCGTAGGTCGGCTCGCCGGCGAACGCCTCGCGGGTCGGCAGGTAGCCGAGGTAGCCGCCGACGTAGCCGAGCAGGAGGACGGTTTCGTCGCCGAGGGTCTCGACGGCTCTGGTCCGCAGGTCGAGGAAGGGCTCGCCGGGCAGGCCGACGAGGTTGACGCCGCCGATCCGGGCGGCGCGGACCGTGGCGAGCAGGGGTTCGTCGGCGCGGCCGAGTGAGTGGCGGAGGGTGTGCGCCTGCCGAAGGGTCTCCTCCTGGCGGGAGGCCGGGGCACCGGTGGGGACCGGGCCGGTCGGCGGCGCACCCGGTTCCAGCACGACGTCGGCCTGCGCGGTGAGGACGGCGTCCGCACGCGCCGACGCGCCGGCCGGGTCGAGGACGGCCGTCACCTGGTCCGCGACGACGCCGCCGAGCCGGTCGCACTCGGCGGCGTCCGCCGCGCGGCGGACCCCGCGCGTGCTGATGTCACCGGCCGCGCCGGTGGCGACGACCACCCACGGCGCCGGTCCCGACCCGGCGAGCCGTGCCGCGGTGGCCCGCCGGGCCGCGCCGGCGAGGTCCGCGCTGACGGCGGTGCTGGTGGCCGGCAGGACCGTGGGGTGCACGGGCAGGACCAGGAGCACGCCGCCGAGGTCGCCGTGCTCGGTACGGAACGAGACGATGTCCACCGGGACGGGCCGCACGCCGTCCGGCCTGCTGCGTACCGACGCGACGCCGTCGACGTCCACCGCGGCGGTGGTGAGCGTCCCCGGCTGCTCGACGGCGAGCGCGTCCCGGGCGGCGTGCCGCGCGGCGGCGGTGACCACCTCGACCCACGGCGCCGGGGTCCGGTCCCCCTGCGGCCGGCAGCCGGTCTCCGGACCGGAGTGCGTGTGCGTCGCGCACACCCAGGTGTCGTCGACCGCCAGATCGACGAGCGCGTGCTGGATCGCGTCGGCGAGATCGACGTTGACGCAGACGAGGTCCAACACGACGAGCGCGAACCGACGCCGCCCGTCGAACGCGGTGACGACATGCGCCTCGAGCCGATCGGCGACACCGCTGCTCCGCCCGCGGCGGTCCGCGTAACCACCCATCGGCGAGCCGTCCGGCACCGGGATCGGCGCAGTGCCGTGGCCGATTCTCATGGCGTGCCCGTCGTCTCGCGACGGGTGACGCCGTCCAGCGGCGCCCCGTCCGGTTCGAGGAACGCGGTGCTTGTCGCGTCGGGTCGGGGAGATCGGGTGCCGTCGGCGACGCCGACCAGTTCGGCGAACGCCGGCGGCGGCCCCGCGGTGGCGAGGTGCATGGCACCCGCGACCGACCCGGCCGGCGCGTGTTCCACGAGGAGTCCGAGCCGGGTCGCGTGCTCGGTGAAGGCGGCACGCAGCGCGGAACCGCGCATGACCTGTCCGACCGCGCAGCACCTCGGCCGGTCACCGGCCGCGAGTGCCCGCCGTGCGGCGAGTGCGGCGCTCGTGGCGAGGTCGACCGCCGCGCCGGCGACGATCGCGCGGGCGACCTCGTCGCCGTCCTCCGCCGCGCGCAGCACCGCCACGGCGAACTCGGAGACCAGCTCCGTCGGGTTGGGCGCGGCATGCAGTCGTCGTGCCGCGTCGAGGCCGAGTCCGCCCAGGTGGCGGCCCGCGGGCTCCACGAGCGATCGTCGCCGGACCCCGGCCGTCGACGGCAGAGAAGGCTGCCCGCAGCCCGGCCCCGCCGATCGCCGCGCCGCTGCCGTGGTCGCCGAGTAGCGGCCCCCACCCGTCGACCCGAACGGACGTCTCGCCGTCGGTCCACAGCGCGACGGCGCCCGTGCCGGCGGACACGACCACGCCGGCCGCGCCCCCGAACGCCCCGAGGTGCGCGGTGACCGCGTCCTCCGTCACGAGGACCCGCCCGGCGCCCAGCCGCACGCGGAGCGCCTCGGCGACCGCGCGCCGCTCCGCCACCGTCTCCGGCGCCGCGGTGGTCCCGACCGACACCACGTCGGGCGGCCTCGGCAGCCGCAGGCTCACCACCGCGTCGACCACGGCGTCCACGCCGTCGGAGCCCAGCTCTGAGCCCTGGGCGAACGACAGCCCCGGCGAGCCGCCGTGCACGCTGGCCCCGCTGTCCACCCGTGCCTCCGCGCGGGTGCCCGACTTGCCCTGGTCGACCGCTACGACGGTGGTCTCGGCCACGGCGGACCTCAGGCCTCGACCGGTCGCAGGCGCGCGGCCCACGACTGCTCGGCCTCGGCGTTGGACGTGTCCGCCCCACTGGTCGTGTTCATCGACCGGTACACCGGCACGTGCACCCCGCGCCGGTCCAGCTCCTCGATCGCGTTGGCGACCAGGAGCTGCGCGATCAGCACACCGCTCAGCGTCGAGGTGCCGCACGCCCGACCACCACCGGAGTCGAGCTCGACGACGGCGTCGCCGTGCGGGGTGCGGGTGTCCACGACGACGTCCGCGTTGTCGAACAGCGTCGTGCCCGTGGCGTCGCGGCTGGCGACCGCGCGGGCGTGCGTGAGCGAGCCGACCGCGATCACCGGCACCCCCCGCTCCCGCACGAGTCGGGCCATCTCGACAATGGCCGGGTTCATGCCCGAGTTGGACGCGATGACCATGACGTCGCCGCGCCGCACGTCGTGCAGCGCGAGCACGGCCGCCGCGACACCGGGCTCGCGCTCGAGCCTGGGATCCCGGATCGACTCCGGCGCCTGGCCGCCCCACAGCACGAGATCCTTGATGGACAACAGGTTCGTGGGGATGAAGCCGCCGGCCCGCGCGACGAGCTCCAGCGCGACACTGCGGGAGTGCCCGGTGCCGTACGCGTGCAGGATGCCGCCTCCGGCCAACGCCGCGGCGATCGCGGCGCCACCGGCGGCGAGGTTGTCGCGCTGTTCTTCGACGACCCGACCGAGCTGGGTCAGTGCCGCCCCGACGAACGCGTCTGCCGCGGTCATGGTCGTCTCCTCACTCAGGCGAGCCAGCGGTCCAGGTGTGCCGCCACGAAGGCGTCATCGGTGAGCTGGGGGTGTTCGCGACGCACCCGGACGATGTCCGCGTGCTGACCGGGGGAGAGCACCTCGGCCGGGTCGAGGCACCGCGTGCTCCTGATCAGCCCCTGGTCCTTGAGCACCTGCTTGATGCCCGGGATGCACCCGCGGAACGCGCCGCGCGCGTCGAACACCGCGCTGTTCGCGTCGGTCAGCCGGCCCGACAGCGCGAGCAGCTCCGGGTAGAGGTCCGACTCACCGGCCTTGGCGCGCCGGGCCAGCTCCACCAGCTCGACCGCCCGCGCGGCCCACACGCCCCACTGCCCGAGCAGGCCGCCGCGGACGTCGACCCGCCGGCGCCCGGCACCGGCGCCGAAGTCGAAGGAGGTGAGGAGGTCGACCACGATGTTGTCGTCGTTGCCGGTGTAGAGCGCGAGGTCGTCGGCACGGCCGGCCTGGTGGATCCCGCGCGCGACATCGAGGGTCTGGTAGCGGTCGAACGGGGCCACCTTGATGGCGAGGACCTGGGGGATGAGCGCCATCCTGGTCCAGAACTCGGGGGAGAGGTACCGGCCGCCGACCGAGCGTTGCAGATAGAAACCGACCACCGGGAGCACCTCGGCGACCGCGCGCGTGCGGTCGAGCAACGCGTCCTCCTCGACGCCGCCGAGGCCGCCCGGGTTCAGCAGCACCGCGTGGTAGCCGAGCCCGGCCGCGAGCTCCGCCTCGGCGACGGCCTGGGGCGTCGGACCGCACGCGCCGGCGATGAGCACGGTGCTGCGGCGGGACCAGTCGGCCACCGTCTCGGCGGCCAGCTCCAGCACCGGCGTCAGCAGACCGGCCTCGCGGATGGCGAACTCCGTCGAGTGGACGCCGACCGCGAGCCCCCGCACGTCCGCGTCGAGGTAGTACCGGGTCAGCGCCCGCTGGTGCCGGTCGTCGAGGGCGCCGTCGTCGTCCAGCGCGAGCGGGTGGGCCGGAATGGCGCACCCCTGCCGCAGGATCGTCAGCGGCGCGGTGTCGTCCGCCCTGAGCGCGACCCGGTCGGCCCCCGCGTCAGTGGTGGTCATCCACAAGGCTCCCCGTGTTCGTCGCAATATCGGTCCTGACCGTAACCATCGCGAAACTGCCCTGTCAACGTGGGTGCGGCGGGGCGCGGTGCGGGGTTGACGCGAGGACCCCGGGTCATTACGGTCCGGACTGTAATCCGATCAGATAGGGGTTGTCGCGATGCGAAAGCGCTGGTCAGTCGTTCCCCTCACCGCCTGCCTGCTGGTCAGCGCCGCGCTCACCGCCTGCGGGTCGGGGGACTCCGGTTCGTCCGACGGCGGGAAGGCCAGCGGTGAGATCACCGTGCGGGTCTACCCGCTGAAGTCCGAAGAGGACGACGGGACGTTCTGGGCCACCCAGGTCGAGGCGTTCAAGAAGGTGAACCCGGACATCACGGTCAAGATCGACGTCCAGCCGTGGAAGGACCGCGAGACCTCGCTCGTCACGCAGATCACCGGCGGCAACGCCCCGGACGTGGCGTACATGATCCCGGACGAGCTGCGTGCCTTCCAGGCCAAGGGCGCGCTCGACCCGATGCCCGACACGATCTCCAAGGACGGCTACCGGCCGACGGCGCTCGACGCCGCGACCGTGGACGGCACCCTCTACGGCGCCCCGGTGCTGATGAGCGTCCTGCCCGGCACGTGTGACAAGAAGGTGCTCGCGGCCGCCGGTGTGACGACACCGCCGGCGACCTGGGACGACCTGATGGAGCTGGGGCCCACCTTCAAGGCGAAGGGCTTCTACACCACCACGATCGACGCCAGCAACGCAGCGGCGCTCAACACGACGTACTACCCGTGGGTGTGGCAGGCCGGCGGCGACGTGTTCGACAAGTCCGGGAAGCTGACGGTCGACAGCGAGCCGGCGCGGGAGGCACTGAGCTACCTGACCGAGCTCGTCGAGAAGGGCTACGCGCCCAAGTCCGAGGCCACGACGGTCGTCCCGCTCGACCAGTCGACCATGGCGAAGCGCCAGGTCGCCTGTGTGTTCCAGCTCCAGCCCGCGCTGCTCGCCGACCAGTGGGGCGACGACCGGCTGGTGATCCCACCGCTGAAGAACAAGGCGCAGAAGGCCTACGGGACGGTCGGTTCGCTCACGATCCTCAAGGGCGCCAAGAACAAGTCGGCGGCCGCGGAGTGGATCAAGTTCGTCACGACGCCGGAGGTCATGGCGAAGGTCGACGAGCTCGGCGGGTTCTACGCGCCGAAGGAGTCGACACCGCTGGAGTACGCGGCGGGCACGGTCGACGCGGAGACGGCAAAGTACCTGGACATGACCTACAGCGGGCCGCCGGTGGCCAAGGCGCGGGAGATCCAGGCAGTGGTCGCTCCCGAGGTGCAGGCGGCGGTCCTCCGCCAGAAGTCCCCGGACCAGGCACTGAAGGACGCCGCGGGAGCGGCGCGGCAGATCCTCGGGAAATAGGTGTCCGTGCCTCACGTGGTCACGAGGTCGGCCGGTCCGGCCGCGGCCTCGGCGCCCGGGATCCGCCCCCCGGCGCCGAGGCCGCGTGCCGCCCGACGGCGGTGGCGCGACGGTCTGATCGGCGTCGCCTTCGTCCTCCCGATGCTGGTCCTGTTCGTCGCCTTCCGGTTCACGCCGTTCGCGGGCGGGCTCGGGCTGGCGTTCGCGAACATGGACCTCGGCGGCGAGCTCAGCTGGGTCGGCGCGGAGAACTTCCGGTACCTGCTGGGGGACCAGCTGTTCTGGAAGGCGCTCACGGTCACGCTCGTCTACTCGGTCATCGCCGTGCCGCTCGTCATCGCCGTGTCGATCGCGCTGGCGCTTCTCGTGCGCCGGGCGTTCGCCGGGGTGCGGTTCTTCCGGTCGGTGTTCTTCCTCCCGGTGATCACCTCGCTCGTGCTCGCCGGGGTGGTCTTCATCTGGATCTTCAACGACGACGGCCCGGTGCCGTCGCTGATGAACCTGCTCGGCATGCCGACCGGGTCGTGGCTGACCAGCTCGACACTGGCGTTGCCGGCGGTCGCGATCGTGGCCGCGTGGGGCCGGTTCGGGTTCGACATGCTCGTCGTCCTGGCCCGGCTCAACGAGATCCCGCGTGAGCTGGAGGAGGCGGCGCTGGTCGACGGCGCCGGGCCGTGGCAGCGGTTCCGGCACCTGACGCTGCCGCAGCTGCGGTCCGTGGTGTTCTTCCTGGTGGTCATCGAGACGATCTCGTCGTTCCAGGTATTCGACGCGGTGTACATCATGACCGCGGGCGGTCCGGTCAACTCGACCTACACCCTGGGCTACATGCTGTACGACCAGGCGTTCAAGTTCTTCAACTTCGGTTACAGCGCGGCGGTTTCCATGGTCCTCTTCGTCATCGTGCTGGCGTTCACGGTGATCCAGAAGATCGCCTTCGGGAAGGACGACGCATGAGCGACGTGCTGTTCAAGCCGCGTGGCGTCGGACGCGTGTTCGTCCCGCTGCTGCTGGCGCTGGCGACGCTCGTCACGCTGTTTCCCTTCTACGCCATGGTGATCCTGTCGCTGAAGCCGGCGGTCGGGCTGACCTTCCCGGACGCGCTGATCCCGTCGGGGCTGACGTTCGAGGCGTACGAGGCCGTGCTCGGCGGGAACGACCTCCTGCGCTGGGTGCTCAACACGCTCGTCTACTCGGTGGTGAGCGTCGCGCTCGTCCTGCTGTTCGCGTCGATGGCCGGCTACGCCTTCGCGAAGAAGCGCTTTC
This sequence comes from uncultured Actinomycetota bacterium, assembly GCA_963840275.1. Taxonomy (GTDB): domain Bacteria; phylum Actinomycetota; class Actinomycetes; order Mycobacteriales; family Pseudonocardiaceae; genus Actinophytocola. The sequence goes on along the minus strand of CAWIYK010000005.1, from coordinate 1,601,178 downwards.
CCGGTCGTACGGCGATGTTCTGGTCGTTCCTCGCGATGCTGATGGTGCCCTACCACATCACGCTGATCCCGACGTTCGTGATGCTGTCGAAGATGGGCGGCGTCAACACGTACTGGGGCCTGATCGTCCCGACGCTGGCCAACGCGCAGGCGACGTTCCTCATGCGACAGTTCATCGCCGGCATCCCGGACGCGCTCATCGACGCCGCGCGCGTGGACGGCGCGTCGGACCTGCGGATCTTCGTGCAGCTGATCCTGCCGCTGTGCCGGCCGATCCTCGCGACCCTCGGGTTGTTCGTGTTCCTGTGGCACTGGAACGACTTCCTGTGGCCGCTCGTCATCGGGCAGGACCCGGAGATGCGCACGCTGACCACCGGCATCGCGGGTCTGATGCGCGAGGCGCAGCCGCTGAACCAGACGCTGGCCGGGTCGGTGGTGGCGCTCGCGCCGATCTTCCTCGCCTACCTGTTCGCCCAGCGGCACTTCACCGAGGGCGTCGCCATGACCGGAGTGAAGGGCTGACATGGTCACCGACGAGACCGAGCTGGAACAGCTGCTGTCGACGCCGTCCCCGGCGCTGGTGGCGGACCTGTGCGCGGGTGCGGGCGACCTGGTCGTGCTGGGCGCCGGCGGCAAGATGGGGCCGACGCTGTGCATGCTGGCCGCCCGCGCGCTCGCCGCCGGTGGCCGGAGCGACCGCTCGGTCGTGGCCGTGTCCCGCTGGTCCGACGACGCGGTCCGGCGGCGGCTCGAGGCGGCCGGGGTGCGCACGGTCGCGTTCGACCTGCTCGGCGACCGGTCCTACTACGAGCTGCCGGACGCCGCCGACGTCGTGTTCATGGTCGGCGCCAAGTTCGGCGGCGCCGGCAACCCGGCGCCGCTGTGGCAGACCAACGCGGTCGTCGCCGGGCTCGCGGCCAAGCGCTACCGCGGCGCGCGGATCGCGTGTTTCTCCACGGGGAACGTCTACCCGTTCGTCGACCCGGCGAGCGGCGGCGCGTCCGAGCGCGACGCCGTCGGCCCGGTCGGCGAGTACGCGATGTCGACGCTCGGCCGCGAACGGGTCATGACCTACGCCGCGCAGCGCTACGACACCCCGACGACGCTGATCCGGCTCAACTACGCGGTGGAGCCGCGGTACGGGGTGCTGGCCGACATCTGCGCCGCGGTCCGCGACTCCCAACCGATCGACGTCGGCACCGGGTACGTCAACGTCGTCTGGCAGGGCTACGCCAACGAGGTGGCGCTGCGGTCGCTGTCGATCGCCACACCCGAGGTGGAGATCCTCAACCTGACCGGCCCGGAGACGCTGTCGGTCCGCGAGCTGGCCGAGTCGGCGGGCAAGGATCTGGGGGTGGCGCCCGTGCTGACCGGCGAGGAGTCGGACACCGCGCTGCTCAACGACGCGTCGCGCTGCCACGAGCTGTTCGGCATGCCCGCCGTGTTGGCCCCGGCACTGCTGAGCTGGCAGACGGAGTGGCTCCGCGCCGGCGGCGTGCTGTGGGACAAGCCAACCAAGTTCCAGGTCCGCGACGGCCAGTTCTGAAACCCGCGAGTCCCCGTTTCGGACCTAGTGAGTCGACGTTTCGTGCTGACCGCTCGTTCAGCCCGAAACGGCAACTCACTGTGTTCGAACGGGGGACTCGCGGGTTGCCACCTTGACTATCGCGGTGGCTACGTCGGTTACCTCTTCCTTCGTGTGGTCCTCGTGCAGCCAGAAGATCATCAGGCGGGTCAGTGCCTCGCGGGCGCGGGGGCAGAGGTCCGGTGGGTAGTGGCCGCGGCCGTCGACGCCGAGGTCGAGCGGGTAGCGGCTCGTGCCGAACGTGCCCTCCTGCAGCGCGGCCATGCACGAGTAGATCGGCTCGCCGATGTAGCCCGGCGTCGTCGGGACGCCCTCGGCCGCCAGCGCCTCGGCCCAGCGGGCGGTCTCGCCACCGGGCACGAAGAACGGGTAGCACCAGTAGGAGGCGTCGCAGCCGGCCGGCGGCACCCAGCGGGTGACGCCGGGAGCCTCGTCGACCGCCGCGTCCAGGATCGCCGCGGAAGCCCGGCGTCGGGCCAGCACGTCCTCGATCGTCCCCAGCTGCGGCAACGCCACGGCCGCCACCAGCTCGCTCGCCCGGTAGTTGAGCCCCAGCCTCGGGTAGCCGCGCGACCCGCCGCCCGCGCGGTCCCATCCCTTGTCCCGGAACAGCCGCATCTCCCCGGCGAGCCGGTCGTCTTCGGTGACGCACACGCCGCCCTCGCCGGCGGTCATGTGTTTGGACTGCTGCAGCGAGAAGATGCCGATGTGCCCGTACCGCCCGAGGTACTCGCCGTGCAGCCGCGTCGCGTGCGCCTGGCTGCAGTCCTCGAGCAGCGCGATGCCGTGGCGGTCGGCGATGGCACGCAACGCGCGCACGTCCGTCGCGCCCCCGAACGGGTGCACGGCGAGGATCGCCACGGTCCGCTCGGTGACACACGCCTCGACGGCCGCCGGGTCCATCCCCAGGTGGTCCGCAACGTCCGCGAACACCGGCACGCAACCCTGGTACAGGATCGGCAGCACGCTGCCGGCGTCGGTGATCGGGGCCGTGACGACCTCGGCGCCAGGACTCGGGTCGAGCGCCGCGAGCGCGGTGTGGATCGCGGCGGTGCCGGACGACACGGTCACCGCGTGGCCCGCGCCGTAGAACGCGGCGAACTCGCTCTCGAAGCGTTCGGTCAGCGGACCGCCGACCCCGAACAGGGTGCCGGAGCGGATGGCCGCCGTCGCGAGCCGGACGGCCTCCTCCGGGAACGGCTGCCTCGCGGACAGCGGACCACTACGGACCGGCGTGCCCCCGTCGACGGCGAGCCGTTCTTGGTCTTCGGTCACGGGCACCCCTTATGGCGAATTATGGCATGGACCGTAATAAACCAGCGGGGACCGAGTCAAGGACCGTCAGAGGTAGAGGTGATAGGTGACCAGCGGCCGACCGCTGCCCTCGAGACCCTGGCGGCCGGTCGACTGCGCGGCGCCGGCGCGCTCGAGGCGGTTGAGCACCCGCCGGGCCGTGCGCTGCTGGACGCTCAGCGCCGCCGCGACCGTGCGCGTGGTGACCGTCGCGTCCTCCTGCTCCGCGAGCATCTCCTGCAGCCGGACCAGCGTGGCCTTCGACAGCCCGGCCCGCTGACTCAGCAGCGACAGCGACGGCTTGCGCACCTGACGCAGGGAGGTGCCGGACAGCGTGAGGTCGATGTCGTGCCGCATCGACACCACGGCCGCCTCCTTGCCGAGCTGAGCGGCGCGGCTGAGCGCGCGGCGGGCCAGTGCCTCCGCCTCCGCCGCGGTCCCGCCGACCCCGAACCCGACGCGGACCGTGCCGTGGGTCGCCGCGAGCCGGGCGACGAGCGGCAGCTCGGTGAACCCGGACGTCGCGACCTCGAGCGGGCCCCGCGTGGTGAAGATGACGAACGGCCCGTCGCCCGGTGCCACCACGGTGCCGCCGAGCCCGCTGGCCTCGCGCCGCAGGTCCGTGGCGGCCGCGGCGTCGACCTCGCAGAGCCCGATGGCGACCTGCGCGTCGCCGGAACGCGCCTCGCCGAACGCGACGAGGAGCTGCTGCATGGCGTACCGGACCGAGTGGATCGACGGCACCAGGCGGATCGCCACGGTGTCCGACCGCTCCGACCGCAGCGTGTCGTAGGCGGACCGCAGGCACGTGATGGCGACGCCGACGCCCTCCGCCGCGCGTTCCTTGTGGAACTCGACGATGTCGGTCGCCGTCAGACCGCGGCGGTAGGGGAGGACGTGCGCGCCGGAGGTGGCGATGCCCGCCTCCTTCAGCGTCTCCTCCACCTGGCCGACGTCGAGGATGTCGATGCTGAACGAGGACGGGTCGTGGCCGTCCCGGAGCAGGTGGATCATCGCGGTCAGCAGCGGCGCGCCGGTGTAGTTGACGAAGCTCGCGGGCCGGTCGAGCACCCCGGCCGCGGAGGCCATCTCGTAGGGCACCACTCCGGTGAACAGCCACGCGTCGACCTCGCCGGGCGCGCCGCGGACGACCTCGACGGTCTGGGTCTCGGTGCGGTAGGGGAGCGCGACGGTCGTGACACCCGGCATCGCGGCGACGACCTTGCGGGTGGAGGTCACCAGATCTCGCGGACCGACGACACCAACGGTGACCATGCGAGACTCTGCTCCCGTCCTTGCGCCGCGCCGGTGAGTCCGGCGCCGGCCATTCTAACGGCGGCAACGGGCTCCTCGGCACGTCACGCGCCGGTCGAGGCACGTCGCGGGCTGGACGTCGGTGCGAGAATCGGCCCCGTGTCATCCGCGACGAACCCGGACCGGCTCGAGGCGCTGCGCCACTCGGTGACGGCCGCCATGCTCACCCCGTTCGACGCGTCCGGCAGGCCGGTCGTCGAGGCGGCTGGGCCGTACGCGGCGTCACTCGTGCGGGACGGCGTCGGCGGGCTCGCGGTCGGCGCCCACACGGGCCGGGGGCACCACCTCTCCCCGATGGAACGCGTCGCCGTGGTCCGCGCGGTGCGCGACGCGGTGACCGTGCCGGTCGTCGCGGGCGTCGGGGTCGGACCGGCCGACGCGGCCTCGCCCGCCGCGGTGGAGCGGGCGCTGGCGCAGGCCGGGGAGGAGATGGCCGCGGCCGGGGCGGACGCGCTGCTCGTCTACCCGGTGCCGCGCGGCGCGCATCCCGACGTCGCCGCGCTCCACGCGTCGGTGGCGCGCTCGTCCGGGCTCCCGGTCATCGCCTTCGTCCTGTACGAGGCCGCGAGCGGGCACCGCTACGCCGTCGACCTCGCGCGCCGGATCGTCGCGGCCGACGGCGTGCTCGGCCTCAAGGTCGCCCTGCTCGACGACGCGGTCGCGTGCCAGGACATCCTCACCGGCTGCCGGTCCGAACGCGCGGAGGCGGTCCTGTTCACCGGCGAGGACCGGATGTTCGGCCCGTCGCTCATGTGGGGCGCCGACGCCGCGCTCGTCGGTATCGCCGCCGCGCTGCCGAAGGTGACGGTGGACGTGTTGCGGGCCTGGACCGAGCGGCGGCACGCGGACTTCGTCACGGCGTCCGGTGTCGTGGACGCGTTGGGGGCGTTGGCCTTCCGCGCGCCCGTCGACACCTACGTCCAGCGCATGGCGTGGCTGGCCGCCTGGGAGGGCCGGCTGTCCGCCGAGCTGTGCCACGACCCGCTATCGACGGTTGCGCGGGCGGAGCGCGAAGGGTTCCTCGCGGCCGCGGCGGCGCTGCTCGCGCGTGCCGACGCCGTGCCGGCGGGCCGATGACCCGAGTAGGGCTGGTCGACCTCGCCACCTCCCACCCCGGCATCTTCGCCCCCATCCTCGCCGGGCTCGGCATGCCGGTGCACGCGGTGCTGGACCGGGACGCCGACCGCGCGGCGGCGTTCGTCGCCACGCACCCGGCCGAGGTCGCCGGCGACCTCGCCGAGCTGGCGGCCGCCTGCGACGTCGTCATGCTCCTCGGTTCGGACTGGGACGAGCGGATGACCCAGCTGACCGCCCTGGCCGCGCTGGACGTGCCGGTCTTCGTCGACAAGCCGATGGCCGGGACGGCCGGCGAGCTGCGGCGGCTCGCCGAGCTGGCGGACGGCCCGGCGCGGCTCGACGGCGGATCGGCGCTGCGGGTCGCACCGGAGGCCGTCGCCGCCCGCCGGCCGGGGCGCTCGATGGTCGAGGTGACGTGCGGCGGGCACCCGTTCTACTACGGCGTGCACGCCGTGGCGCTGGCCACGGCGGTGCTCGGACCGGGCCTCGCCGCCGCGCGCGGCACGGTGGGCGAACGGTCGATCGAAGGCGTCGTCCAGCATGCCTCCGGCGCGGCGGTCCGGGTCGCGGTGTCGGCGGCCGGTGGCGCGGGCGGCTTCTCGGTCGCGGGCCCCGACCTGCCGAGGATCGAGCCGGCCGCCGCGGCGTTCTACCCGGCGCTGCTGCGCGAGACCATGACCCGCCTGACCACGCCGGCCATGGACCGGCGACCCGGCCGGGAGCTGGTCGAGTGCGAGCTGGCGCTGCTGGCCATGGCCTGGTCCGCCGAGCACACCGGCGACGTCGTGGCGTTCGACGACGTCCCGCCGGCCTTCCACCCGTGGCGCGGCGCCGACCTGCCGAGGTGACCTTGACGGTTCGACAGGGTCGTCCTATCGTTCCGGAATTACGGGCACGACCGTAATTCGAACGGAGCGAACCCATGGTCAGGTGGACTGGACTTCGACGGGCGGTCGTCGCGCTGACCGCGCTGCTGACGGGGCTGGCCCTGTCGCCGCCCGTCGCCGCCGCGGCGCCGCAGTGGTGGAACCGCGGGACGATCCCGCTGTACTCGACGACGTCGGCGGGCGGGGAGACCGCGCGGATGCCGGACGGCTCCGTGCGGACCTACCTCGCGGTGAGCGGCAAACCCGCCTACCTCGCGGAAGTCGACGCGTCGACCGGCACGGTCATGCGCATGATCCCGTTGTATGTCCCCGACTCCGGGTCGACGGAGAACCCGCCGGACACCGGCGCCCAGGGCGCGTGGGGCGTGTCGATCGACAAGCACGGCACGGTCTTCGTCAGCTCCTACGGCTTCGGCCACGTGTACCGGCTGCCGTGGGGCGGGGCGCTCGAGGACCTCGGCAGGCCGTCGCCGAGGACGAGCTTCACGTGGGAGGGCGACGCCGACGACCGGGGTGTCTTCTACTTCGGCACGAGCGAGTTCTTCGGTCCGGCGCCGCTGCCCGGCGGCAAGCTCTTCTCGTGGGACCCGAAGACGCGTCAGTACCGGGACTACGGCGACTGGGGCCCGACCTTCGGCTACGTGCGGTCCGTCGAGCACGCGGCCGGCAAGGTCTACGCGGGGCTCGGCCCGAGCGTCGGCCTGTGGCAGGTGGACCCGAAGAGCGGCGAGCGGGTGCAGATCCCGGCGCCGGCCGGCATGCCGACCGACAAGTACGCCTACCAGCTGGAGGACGAGGGCGGTTACCTCTACGTCCTGTTCGCCGGCGGCACGACCGCACAGGTCGGCTGGGTGCTGAACCTGCGCACCCTCGAGTGGGAGCACGAGATCCCGGGCTACATGGGTCAGACGATCACCGCGGCCGACCGGCACGGGCGCTCCTACCTCCTCGTCGACGGCGAGCTGAAGCTGTACGACCCGAAGCGCGGGGTGCTGACCGGCACCGGCTTCAAGGGCGGCCCCGAGCAGGCGGACAAGGGCGGCCTCGGCGCCGGCAAGGGCCTCGCCAGGGTCCTCGACAAGAAGACGAAGCACGAGACCGTCATCGGCGCCACCTCCGGCGGCGACCTGTGGCGCTACGACACCGTCACCGAGACGGGCACGTTCAGCCACCTCGACGACCTGGTCGGCACGCCGACCGCGCCGCGGTCCCTCGCGAAGGGACCGGACGGCAAGATCTATGCGGGCGGCTACTTCCAGGGCGGCCTGGCCGTCTACGACCCGGCGACCACGACGTGGACCGAATACCCCTTCGCCCACCAGATCGAGGGCATGAGCGTCCACGACGGCAAGATGTACTTCGGCGTGTACCCCAACGCGCAGCTGTGGGAGTACGACCCGGCGCAGCCGTTCGGCGCCACGAACCCGAAGCAGCTGTTCGAACTCAAGTCCGACGGTCAGGAACGGCCGTGGACGGTCGTCAGCGCCGGGCGGTACCTGGCGATCGGCACGTCGCCGAAGAACAGTCAGGCCAACGGCGCGGTCACGCTCTACGACCCGGCGACCGGCGCGCATCGGACGTGGAACTCGGGCCTGGTCACCGGCGCGAACCAGATCTCCGCGCTGACCTACCGGGACGGGGTCGTCTACGGCGGGTCGCTCGGCTGCTGCAACGTCGACGCGTCCAAGCACCCCGGGCAGGTGTTCGCCATGGACGCGGCGTCCGGCGACGTCCTGTGGCGGTCCACGCCGCTGCCGGAGGAGGACGGTGTCGCCGGGCTGACGTTCGACGGGCAGGGCCGGCTCTTCGGCCAGACGTACGGGACGATCTTCGAGCTGGACCCGGCGAACGGCGCCATGAAGCGTTCCGTGCAGGAGTTCGCCTACAACTGGGACACGGTGACGAACTTCCAGCCGCGCGCGGTGAACATGGCCTACGACCCGGGCGACGACGCCATCTACACGACCAACGGCACGACCCGCCGGATCGATCCGGACACGCTGGTCGACTCCGGACCGAACTACAAGGCGGGGTTCGCCGCGGTGTCGCCGGGTCCGAGCAAGTTCTACGTCCAGGGCGGCGCCCTGCTCGAGGTGAAGTGGTATTGATGTCCCGGTGACCGCAGTCATCGACGCGCACGTCCACCTCGGGAGCGGGTTCTCGCCGTGGCGTACCGACGATCTCGTGGCCGATCTCGTGGCGACGTCGGCCGAGCAGGGGATCGGCAGGCTGCTCGTGTCCACTTTGGGCACGAGCAGCCTGCTCGCCCACCCGAGCCCGGCCGAGCTGCGGGCGGCCAACGAGATCACCGCCGCGGCGGTGACCCGGTTCCCGGACACGCTCGCGGGGGTCGTGTACCTGTCGCCGGAGCACCCGCGCGCGTCGCTCGACGAGCTGGAGCGGCACGTCGCGGACGGGCCCTTCGTCGGCGTGAAGCTGTGGATCGCCATGCGTGCCAACGACAGCCGGCTCGATCCGTTGGTCGAGCGCATGTGCGAGCTCGAGGTCCCGCTGCTCCAGCACGCCTGGTACAAGACGGTCGACGGGACGCCGGACGAGTCCACCCCGGCCGACGTCGCCGTGCTCGCCGGGCGCCACCCCGAGCTCCGGATCCAGATGGCGCACCTCGGCGGCGCGGGAAAACGCGGCGTGGCGGACATCGCGCCGTACCCGAACATCGTGGTCGACACGAGTGGCGGCGACCCGGTGCTCGGCGAGGTCGACCACGCGGTCGCCGAGCTCGGCGCGGAGCGGGTCCTCTTCGGATCGGACGCGCCGATCCGCGACCCGGCGACCGCACTGTCCAAAGTGCTCGGTTCGAGTCTCTCCGAGCACGAACGCGGACTCGTCCTCCGGGACAACGCCCTGCGGCTCTACCGAAGGCTGGCCGAGAGGTGATCGACGTCAGCTGTTTCGCCGGCGCCGGACCGCTCGTCGCGTCCCGGTGGTCGACGCCGGAGTCGGTCGAGGCCCTCCTGCGTCGGGAGGGGGTGACGCGGGCGGCGGTGTCGCCGATGGCGGGGCTGTTCGGCTCCGCGCCGCACGCCGACGACGAGCTGGTGTCCCTGTCGTGCTTCTTCCGGCCCGTCCCCGTCGTCGACCCGAGGTGGCCGGACCTCGCCGCGCGTCTCGACCGCTACCGTCGCCAGGGCTGCCCCGCGGTGCGGATCGTGCCGGGCAGCCACGGCTACCGGGCGTCGGACGCGCGGGAGCTGAAGCAGGCCTGCGGCTCCCTCGGCATGACGCTCGTGCTCCAGATGAGGGTGGCGGACCCGCGCAACCTGCCGGCCGGCCTCGTTCTCGGTGCGGTGGAGACCGCCGACGCGACCGCACTCGCCACGGCCGTGCCCGCGGCGCCGATGGTCGTCGCCGGCGCCCGGGTCGGGGAGCTGCACGCCATCCTCGGCGCCGCGCCGGAGTCCGTCCTCGCGGACGTGTCGCTCGCCGAGGAACCGGACGTCCTGCGCCGCGCGGTCGCCGCGCACGGGGCGCACCGGCTCCTGATCGGCACGCACGCGCCGTTCCTCACGCCGGCCGCGGCCCGCCAGAAGCTGACGGCCGCGGGACTCACGCCCGCCGACCGGGCGGCGGTGGGCAGCGGCAACGCCGAACGCCTCGGCTTCTGACCGCCGATCGCGGCTACCCCGCGCCCGCTCGCGTGTGCTAGCCAGAGCCATGAACTTCAGAGCGGGTCTCGTCGGTGTCATGATGCTTGTCGTGTCAGGGTTCTCTGCGGTGCCGGGGCAGGCGAGCGGCGCCTGTTGCCCGGACCTGGTCACCGGGTCCGCGCCGCTGCTGCACCCCGAGGGCGTGGCCTACGCGCCGGACCGGCACCGGTTCCTCGTCGGGTCGGTCACGCACGGCACCGTCTCGGAGGTAGCGCCGGACGGGTCGGTCCGCACACTGGTCGAGGACCCGACGCTGATCACCACCATGGGGCTGGCCGTCGACGCGCGGCGCGGTCGGCTGCTCGTCGTGAACGGCGACGTCGGCATCAGCGACCACAGCACTCCCGACACCATCGGGAAGATCGCCGGGCTGGGGGTCTACGACCTGCGCACCGGCGATCGCGTCGCCTACCACGACCTCGGCGCGCTCGACCCGGACCACGGGCACTTCGGCAACGACGTGGCGCTCGCGCCGGACGGCACGGCCTACGTCACCGACTCGTTCGGCGGCGCGGTCTACCGGGTCCCGCTCGCCGGCGAACCGAGCGTCCTGCTCCGCGACGACCGGCTCATGCCGGCGGGCAGCGGCAACGGCGCCAACGGCATCGTCCTGCACCCCAAGGGTTTCCTGCTCGTCGCACACTCGTCGGGTCGCGCGCTGTACAAGCTCGCGGACGGGCAGCTGACCCGGGTCACCGTCGAGGCGCCGATCGGTGCGCCGGACGGGCTGCTGCTCGACCGGGACGGCACGCTGCACGCCGTCGACAACACCGCGGCCAACCGCGTGGTCACGCTGCGCTCGACCGACGACTGGACCACCGCCAGCCTCACGATGTCGCAGGCGTGGCCGGACCCCGCGCCGACGACCATGGCGCGTGGCGACTGCGGGATCTACGTCCTCAGCGGCCGCCTCGACCAGCTGCCACCGGTCGGCAGCGACGAGTTCCTGCTCAGGAGACTGTCGAACTAGCGGCACCGTTCGACGCGGATACGACGTTTGGCCCCTTGTTCACGGAGTACTTATGCGATGAGGTGAAAAGATCACCACTCGTAGGAGGAGGCACGCGTTGAAACCGACCAGGCTGATCGCCGCGATCGTCACGGCCGCCGCCACGCTCGTGACAGTGGTTTCCGGAGTCTCGGGGGCGTCAGCCGCGGGCACCACCGCCGCGGCCACCGAGATCGCCATCGGCACGCACAACTCCCACTACGGGGACGGCAGCTTCGAGCGGTTCGCCGGCGTCATCGGGTGGCAGGAGGTCAACGACCCGCCCGACCGCGAGAAGCTCGACAACCGGTTGGGCGCCGAGTACAAGACGTTCTACCCGGCCGACGGGCCGGCCAAGGCGGTGCCCATCTCCTGGCGGGTGGACCGGTTCGCGAAGACGGGTGAGGGCAGCGTCCGCACGCACCCGGGGGAGGCCGGGGTCACGCCGGCCCGCTACGTCAACTGGGTCGTCCTGGACGTGGTCGGCACCGACAAGAGCCTCATCGTGGTGAACACGCACTTCATCTCCGGGGCGTGGAGCGGGCACCCGGAGCGGCAGGCGCGGTGGAACACGCACTACCAGGTCCTCTTCGACACGGTCGCGAGGCTGCGGCAGAACCACCCGGCGAAACCGATCTTCGTGGTCGGCGACTTCAACCGCGGCAAGGCGATGGCGATGCCGGCGCCGCTGCGGCACGTGCCGGTGGCCGGCGTCAGCGGCGTGCCCATCGACCAGATCTACGCACCGACGACCGTGACGCACGGCGAGGTCTCGCGACTGCCGACGTGGGGTTCGGACCACCACGCGTACAAGCTGCTCGCGACGATCTGACCGATCTGTCGGCTCACGGCAGCCCAGCACGTCACGGTTCGGTGCGAGTCCCGCGGCCGAGGCGGCCACTCCGGCGACCGTGGTGTGCGCCGCGACCAGGTCGGGTCGGGACGTGCGCAGGAACACCAGGTGCGCGGTGAGCAGTCCGAAGTCGGCCGCGTGTCTTTCACCGTGCCCCCAACAGGATGGCGACCACCAAGAGCACCGGCACCGACAGCACGGTGCTCAGCAGCACGACGTCGCGCGCGAGCCGCGTGCCCCGGTCGTACGCCGTCGCGTAGACGAAGACGTTCTGTGCCGTCGGCAGCGCCGAGGTGATCGTGACGGCCAGCAGCGTGGGACCGTCCACATGCGCGACCCACCTGCCCAGCGCGTACGCCACCGCGGGCTGCGCCACAGTCTTGAGCACCACGGCGAGCCACACCTGACCCGCGCCGTCGCCGGACGCCGGCCGGGGTGCGCCGTGCAGGCTCATGCCGTACGCGAGGAGCGCCGCCGGCACCGCGAGCGCGGCCAGCAGCTCGACCGGTCGCAGCACCGGGGACGGGAGCCGCCAACCCGCCGCCGCGACCACCAGCCCCAGCGCGCAGCCGACGACCACCGGCGTCCGCAGCGGCTGGGTCAGCAGCCGGATCCTGGACGGGGCCGTCGCCCGCGAGCCGGCCAGCACGGTCAGCCCGACCGGCGCCAGCACGAGCACCTGGAACAGCAGGACCGGCGCCACGTACGACGCGTCGCCGAGCACGTACACCGCGATCGGCACCCCCAGGTTGCCCGCGTTCACATACGAAGACGCCAGGCCGCCGGTCGCCAGTTCCGCGGGTCGGTCCCGCCACCGCCACCGGGCCAGCCCGACATACAGCAGCGCGCACAGCGCCGCGCTGCCGGCCGTCGCCACGAGCGCCGGCGACAGCAGCACACCGGCGTCCGCGTCGGCGAGCGTGAGCAGCAGGAGTGCCGGCGTGGCGACGAAGTACGACAGCCGCGACAGGACGCCGGCCGCGCCGTCGCCGAGGACGCCCACCCGCCCGGCGACCCACCCGACGGCGATGACCGCGACCAGCGCGCCGAAGCCGACCAGTACCGAGTTCAAGCGTCGATCGTGGCCGTGTCGACCGTCCACGCCCTGGCCTGCTCGCTGAGCGTGATGCCCAGCCCCGGCCGGGCCGAGAGGTGCATGCGCCCGCCGCTGGTCTCGAGGCGCTCGTTGAACAGCGGGTACAGCCAGTCGAAGTGCTCCACCCACGGCTCGTGCGGGTACGCCGCCGCGAGATGGACGTGGATCTCCATCGCGAAGTGCGGCGCCAGCTGCAGGTTCGCGTGCTCGGCCAGCGTGGCGAGCTTGAGGAACTGGGTGATGCCGCCGATGCGCGGCGCGTCCGGCTGCAGGATGTCGACGGCACGCAGTCTGATCAGCTCGTGGTGCTCCGCGACGCTGGTGAGCATCTCGCCGCTGGCGACCGCGGTGGTCAGCGCCCGCGCGAGGTCCGCGTGCCCCTCCGCGTCGTAGGCGTCGAGCGGCTCCTCGATCCAGACCAGGCCGAACTCCTCGAGGGCCTGGCCGACGCGCATGGCCGTCGGCCGGTCCCACTGCTGGTTCGCGTCGACCATCAGCGGCACGTCGTCGCCGAGGTGCGCACGGACCGCCGCGACGCGCCGCAGGTCCTCGCGCCAGTCCGGCTGCCCGACCTTGATCTTGACACCGCCGACGCCGGCCTCCAGCGTGCGGGTCGCGTTGTCCTTGACCTGCTCGACCGACTCGTGCAGGAACCCGCCGGAGGTGTTGTAGCAGCGCACCGAGTCGCGGTGCGCGCCGAGCAGCTTGGCGAGCGGCAGCCCGGCGCGCTTGGCCTTGAGGTCCCAGAGCGCCACGTCGACCGCGGCCAGCGCCTGGGTCGCCGCGCCGCTGCGCCCGACGGACGCGCCCGCCCACACGAGCTTGGTCCACAGCCTGGCGATGTCGCTCGGATCCTCGCCCAGCAGGTCCGGCGCGACCTCGCGGGCGTGGGCGAACTGGGCCGGGCCGCCGGCGCGTTTCGAGTAGCTGAAGCCGAGCCCGGTCAGGCCCGCCTCGGTGGTGATCTCCGCGAAGAGGAACGCGACCTCGGTCATCGGCCGCTGCCGGCCGGTCAGCACCTTGGCGTCGCTGATACCGGTCGGCAGGGGCAGCGTCACCGACGAGAGCGTCACCGAGGCGATCCGGTCGAGAACAGCGGCGATGGTCATGGCGCCATGTAAGAACGTCGCGCGATGCCTGTCCAAGGTTAGTTGCGCATCGCTCGATACCCGGAGGGCATGGCCTCGGGGTCAACCGGTGGTGATGCGCAAAAGGTATCAATCGATGCCGCATGGGAGTTGGACATGCATAGCCCCCTCTCTTTACGCTTCCCCACATCCATGGGCCCCGCTGCCGGATGACGAATTCTCGAAGGAGAGAACGACATGATGAGCAACCTCGGCGCGCGTCGGTGGACGGCCAGCGGCCTCGGTATCGCACTCGCGCTGTCGGTCACCGCGTGCGGTAGCAACCTCGGCGGCGAGTCCGGCGACGGCTCGGACTTCCCCGGCGGCGACCCCGTGACGATCTACGTCGGCCAGGACCCCGGCGGCAGCACCGACCTCATCGCGCGGGCACTGGCGGACCCGGCGTCCGACGACCTCGGCACCGCGGTCACCGTCGAGAACAAGCCGGGCGCCAACGGCGCGCTCGCGGCCAAGGAGCTGGCCGGGCGCAAGCCGGACGGGCACACCCTCATGATCTACAACGGCAGCCTCGCCTACATCACGCCGCTGGCCGTTCCGGCGGACGAGGCCGTCGACATCGCCGACTACGAGATCGTCACCGGCATCTCCCAGGACGACTACGTGCTCGTGAGCGCGCCGTCGGCCGGCCTGAAGACGGTCGACGACCTGAAGAACGCCGGCCGTCCCATCACCTACGGCACCACCGGCGTCGGCACCGGAAGCCAGCTGTCGCAGGCACTTCTGTTCGCCCAGACCGGGATCGAGGCCACGGCCGTGCCGTTCGACGGCGGGTCGCCGACGCTCACCGCGGTGCTCGGCGGACAGGTGGACGTCGGCGCCATCCAGCTCGGCGAGGCGGTGGAGCAGATCGAGGCGGGCGAGCTGACCCCGATCGTCACGTTCGCGGAGAAGCGCCCGTCCTACCTGCCCGACACCCCGACCGCGGTGGAGGAGGGCTACGACGTCCCGGTCCAGCAGTCCCGCGCCGTGTTCGCGCCGAAGGGCACGCCGGCCGACGTGCTCGACCGGCTGCGGACGTCGTTCCAGAAGGCGTTCGGCACGGCGGACTACAAGAAGTTCAACCAGGACAACCAGCTCACGCCGAACGAGGTCGGCGGCGACGAGCTGCGGGACCAGTGGACGGCCAACCTCGACAAGTACCGCGCGGTCGTCGACCAGTACAAGATCAGCCTCGGCGAGCAGCAGTGACCGAACCAGCGCCCGAACCGGCGCCCGAGCCCGCTCGCGAGCCGAGCGTGGGGGAGCAGGTGGCGGCGGCCGAGCACGAGAACCGGCCGCCCGCCGCCGGCCCCGTGAGCAACGTCGTCATCGCGGTGGTGGTCGTCGCGCTCGGCGTCGCGGCGCTGCTCGGCTCGTGGGCGCTCGGGGTGGGCAGCCCGCGCAAGCCGGACGCGGGCCTGTGGCCGCTGCTGGTCAGCGCGGTGCTGGTGGTGCTCGCGGTGGCCCTGCTCGCGACCGCGCGCCGGCCGAGCGACGCCGAACGGTTCTCGCGCACCAGCTGGCTCGTGCTCGCCGGCATCGCGACCATGGTCGGGTTCGTCGCGGTCATCGAGGTCGTCGGCTTCGAGATCCCGGCCGCGCTGCTGTGTTTCGTGTGGCTGCGTTTCCTCGGGCGGGAGAGCTGGCGCACGTCGATCGTCACGAGCCTCGCGGTGGTCGCCGGGTTCTACGCTCGTCTTCGTGGCGGCGCTCGCCGTGCCGATCCCGCACCTGTTCTAGGGAGCTGCCATGGACCTCGCGCCCGTCCTCGACGGCTTCGGCGTCGTGCTCGAGCCGACGAACCTGCTGTACTGCCTCGTCGGCGTGGTCATCGGCATGCTGATCGGCGTGCTGCCCGGGCTCGGGCCCGCGGCGACCATCGCGATCCTGCTGCCGCTCACCTTCGGCATCGAGCCGGTGACCGCGATCATCATGCTGGCCGGCATCTTCTACGGCGCCCAGTACGGCGGCACGATCACGTCCGTCCTGCTGCGACTGCCCGGCGAGGCGTCGTCGGTGGTCACCGTGTTCGACGGGCATGCGCTGGCACGTCAGGGAAAGGCGGGCACCGCGCTCGGCATCGCCGCCATCGGCTCGTTCGTCGGCGGCACAGTGTCGATCATCGCGCTGTCGCTGCTCGCGCCGCTGGTGGCCGGCTTCGCGCTCGACTTCGGCCCGCCGGAGTACACCGCGCTCGCACTGCTCGGCATCCTGCTCGTGTCGACCGTCAGCAGCGGGCACCGGCTCAAGGCGATCATCGCCGCCTGCGTCGGCCTCCTGCTGGCGACCGTCGGCCGGGACGGGTTCACCGGGGCGGAGCGGTTCACGTTCGACAACCTGTCGCTCGCCGACGGCTTCGACTTCGTGCCGATCGCGATGGGACTCTTCGGCCTCGGCGAGATCCTCTACAACCTCGAGGAACGGCACCGGGCGGAGCAGGCGCCCGCGAAGGTCGCCAACGTCTGGCCGTCGCGCGCGGACCTGCGGCAGTCCTCCGGGGCCATCGGACGAGGATCCGTGCTCGGGTTCGTGCTCGGCATCCTGCCCGGCGGCGGCGCCACGCTGTCCTCGCTCGCCGCCTACGCGCTGGAGAAGCGCCGCGCGAAGGACCCGTCCCGGTTCGGCCGCGGCGCGATCGAGGGCGTCGCCGCACCGGAGTCGGCGAACAACGCGGCCGCGACGTCGTCGTTCATCCCGTTGCTGACGCTGGGCATCCCGGCGAACGCGACCATGGCGGTGATCTTCGGGGCGCTGCTCATCCAGGGCGTCAGCCCCGGCCCGCAGCTCGTGTCCGAGGAGCCGGAGCTGTTCTGGGGCGTCGTCAACTCCATGTACCTCGGCAACATCCTGTTGCTGATCATGAGCATCCCGCTGGTCGGCCTGTTCGTCCGGATCCTGCGAGTGCGCGCCACGGTCCTCGCGCCGATCACCGTGCTGATCACGCTGGTCGGCGTCTACACGGTGAACAACGACGTGTTCGACATCGTGCTCGTGATCGTCTTCGGCGCCCTCGGCTACCTGATGAAGAAGCTCGGCTTCGACCCCGGCCCGCTCGTGCTGGCCTTCGTGCTCGGCTCGCTGCTGGAGGACTCGCTGCGCAGGTCGCTGCTGATCTTCGACGGCGACGCGACCGGCTTCTTCACCCGGCCGATCTCGGGGACGCTGCTCGCCGTGTTCGTCCTCGTCGCGGTCGTCCCGGCGCTGCGCGCGCTGGCGCGGCGCCGGGCGGCGTCCACTCAGGACTCCGACGTCGGGTGACCGTCCGTCAGAACTCTTCCATGTGCTTGTAGTAGAACCCTCCGGTCGTGGTGAAGCACCGGTCGCCGTTGGGGCTCACGAGGAAGCCGTAGTCGTACTGGAAGACGTTCTTCTCCGCCACGCACGCGGCCTCGGTGCCGAAGGTCTGGGAGTTGAACCACACTCCCGCGGACGCGGTCGCGGGACTCACCACCGCCAGGGTTCCCGCCGCGGCGATCGCGAGCGCCAGCGTGGCGGCCCGGCCCCGAATACGACTGGTCATCGTGCTCCTCCCGTTGGACAACGTTGTCCAGCATGTGGTCCGGCGTCCGGCAGCGTCCAGGGGCCGGCGACGTTTCCGGACAGGTGGGCGAACAGATCGGGTCGCGCAGTGAACCCGAACGGCCGTATTCGGCCCGCCGAACGCGCCCTCCGAGGTCGAGCGCACACCATGCGTCACCTCATCGGATGTCACTCGTTGGTGGAACAACGGTCCTTTGAACGGTGGGAGGCGCCATGTCCGGTCGCTACTCGGCGAGTCGGCGGGTGCTCACCGCCGCCACGATCGCGGTGTTGTCGTTCGGCGTGACCGCGCCGGCGACCGCGGCTCCGACCGGGCCGCTCGCGCCGGTCTCGGCGTCGCTGGCCGGCACCCTCGGCACGGTCGCGGACGCGCTGCCGATGTCCGTACTCGTGCACGGCTCCGACCTGGCCGCCGCCGACGCGGCCGTCCGCACCGCGGGCCTGACCACGCTCACGAGCTTCCGCCGGATCGGCGTGGTCGCCGCGACCGGTACCGCCGGACAGGTCCGCGCCGCCAGGGCGCTGCCCGGCGTCACCTACGTCGAGGGCAACGACCCGATCCGGTTCCACGCCAGCTCCGGCACGACCGCGACCCGCAGCCGCCTCGCCCAGCAGACACTCGTGGGCGCGAACGGCGCGAAGCTCGATGGCACCGGCGTGTCCGTCGCGGTGATCGACAGCGGCATCGACCCGACCCACCCGGCGTTCAAGGGCGTCGACGGCGCGACCCGCGTGGTGCGCAGCCTCAAGGGCGTCTGCCTCACCGAGGCGGACCCGACCACGAGCTGTCTCGTCGACGTGCCGACGTTCGTCGACACCGACCTGCTCGCGGTCGGCGGGCACGGCACCCACGTCAACGGCATCGCCGCCGGCAACAACTACACGCTGTCCAACGGGACCACGGTCGGCGGGTCCGCGCCCGGCGCCAAGATCGTCTCGTTGTCGGTGGGCGCCGCGCTGCTGATCATCGGGGCGGACTCCGCGCTGAACTGGGTGCTGGAGAACCACGCCGCCCCGTGCGGCGCGGGCGTGCCGGCCTCGACCTGCCCGCCGATCAAGGTGGTCAACAACTCCTACGGCCCCTCCGGTGGTGGCGAGTTCGACCCGAACTCGGCCACCGTGAAGATCCAGCGCCAGCTCGCAGCCGAGGGCGTCGTGACGGTGTGGGCCAACGGAAACGACGGCGGCGACGGCTCGGCCAACCTGTCCAACCCGCCCGGCACCGACCCGACCCCCGGCATCCTGTCCGTGGCCTCCTACAACGACCTCGGCACCGGCACCCGCGACGGCGCGGTGTCCGAGTTCTCCTCGCGCGGGGCCACCGCGAACTCGACCACGTGGCCGGACTTCTCCGCGCCCGGCGAGAACATCGTCTCGGCGTGCCGGCTGTACCTGCCGATCTGCGCCACCGGCCTGCAGCCCATGAACGGTCCCGGCCTGCTGGACCTGGGCACCTACAACGTGATCAGCGGAACGTCGATGGCCGCGCCGCAGATCACCGGCATCGTGGCGCAGCTGTTCCAGGCCGCCCCGTCGGCCAGCCCGGGTGCCATCGAGAACGCGCTCAAGTCCACCGCCTACAAGTACACCGCCGGCGCGCCGTACCAGCCGGTCGGCCTGTACACCACCAGCTACGACAAGGGCACCGGCCTGGTAGACGTGGTCGCCGCGGTCGCCGCGCTGTGACATTGGCTCGCTTCGCTCGCGTATTCGCGGCCTGGTCCCGGCGTCTTCCCTCCTCCGTGCTCGGCGCTGGCGCGCCTGCGCGCGAGCGTCGGTCCAGACGCCGGCGGCCGCTCACCCAAGCCCTCACTCGCGACATTGGCTTGCTTCGCTCGCGTGTTCGCGGCCTGTCCCGGCGTCTTCCCTCCTCCGTGCTCGGCGCTGGCGCGCCTGCGCGCGAGCGTCGGTCCAGACGCCGGCGGCCGCTCACCCAAGCCCTCACTCGCCACATTGGCTTGCTTCGCTCGCGTGTTCGCGGCCTGGTCCCGGCGTCTTCCCTCCTCCGTGTTCGGCGCTGGCGCGCCTGCGCGCGAGCGTCGGTCCAGACGCCGGCGGCCGCTCACCCAAGCCCTCACCCGTGACATTGGCTTGCTTCGCTCGCGTGTTCGCGGCCTGGTCCCGGCGTCTTCCCTCCTCCGTGCTCGGCGCTGGCGCGCCTGTGCGCGAGCGTCGGTCCAGACGCCGGCGGCCGCTCACCCAAGCCCTCACTCGTGGCGGTGACTTCGCGTGGGGCTGGCCGCTTGGTTACTCGAGTCGTCCGCCGGTGGGGGTGGTGGCCAGTTTCTCGAAGGACTTCGAGCCGTCCGGGTTGATTCGCAGTATCGGGATCGGCTTGGCGATCGGGTCGCCGTGCTCGTCTAGGTCGATCGGGCCGGTGACGCCGTCGACCGCGCCCGTGCCGTGCACGCCGAGCCACATGGTGTCGCCGACGCCGTCGCGTCGGATCGCCTCCACGGCCGTCGCGACCGCGTCGTGGGAAACCATGGCCTGGCCGTCGTCGAGTCGGCCCGCACCGAACGTGCGGCCGTAGTCCTTCTCGAACTCGGCGAAGACGTCGGCGGACCGGCCGGGTGTGCCGGTCCACTGGCGGGGGTGTGCCAGCGCGGTGCAGAGCACGGTGACGTTCCCGTCGGCCAGCGCGTCGGAGAACTCGTCGTGCTCCGGGTTCTCCTCGTCGATGTCGATCACGGCGGCGTCGTCGCCGGACACGACGGTCAGCGGCCGGTCCCGGCACTGGCGATCGTTGAGGGCGATCACGAACTGACGCAGGTCGTCGTGGCGGCCGGCGAAGTACACCTGGTCGTAGTCCGACGCGCAGATCTCCCTGGTGATCTCACTCATGCGTTGGGGCACCAGGTGCGCGACGTCGTCGGCCGAGTCGTAGGCCTCCACACCGGCGTTCGAGTGGCTCGACAGGAACTGCTCCGCCAGCGTCCGCACGTAGCTGTCGTCGCTCTTGTTGTCCCGCACCAGCAGCGTGCGCTCCGTCAGCAGCTGGGCGTGGACCGCGGCGACGACCTGGGCCTTGTTGCTGGGCGCGATACGAGCGAGGGCGGGGCCGCGCAGGTCGTCCGCCGTGATGACCGAGCCGATCGTGGCGATGTCGTGGCGGCCAAGCTCACGCACCGCGGCGCCGGTGCTGTCCAGGCTCGGGCCGAGCCCGCTGACGACGCGCAGCCCGGGCAGCTCCTCGAGCTGCTCGACGACCGGCCCCCAATACTCGGCGTTCCGGCCGATGTTCGCGACCGCCAGACGGATGCGCGGCCCGCCGCTGCGCTCGTTCGCCTCCACCTGCGCGAGGTACGCCCCCTCCAGCTCACGCCGCACCGCCTCGGTCGACAGGACGCCGAGCCCGCCGTGCGGGATCGGCATCGCGACCGCGATGGTGACCGTGTCGACGCGGGGCGGGACCGGCCGGCCGTTCTCCTTCTCGATCCGCGTCAGAACCTGTGCCAGCCCGTCGAACCGGTAAGCGCCGTCGGTGACTCCGACGCACTGGCCGTCGTCCATCCGCGTGACGCCCTCGCCGCACCGGTCGGCCTGCCGGGCGAGCGCGGTGACGCCCGCGCCCACCACGCACACCGCGGTGACCGCGGACAGCACGCGCAGGATCGCGCGGCGGCCGGACACCGCGGGCACGATCCGCCCCGGTCCCTGCTCCCGCGCGGCCCCGCTCGCGCCCGCGTTGCCGCGCCAGGACGGGAGGTTCTCCACGAGACCGCCGTTGCGGCCGTAGTCCCGGAGCACCTCCTGACCGGCCTCGAAAAACGCGTCGGACGCGTGCGGCACCTCGCCGGACAGGATCTGCCAGCGGTGGGCGATCTCCGGTTGGAGCCGCCCGAAGGGGTCGCCGAGCGGGTCCGCCGCGACCCAGCGCGCCGACACCAGCCAGGTCAGCGCGCGCACCCGCCGGTCCTCGGCGTGCGCCCACCCCGCCAGCTCCCGTGCCCGGCCGCCCGGCTCGTCGTCCGTCGGCCTGCTCGGCGCCGACGTCACCGCGAGGAGCGTCGCCTTCCACGTCGCCGGGTCGGTGCCCGCCCGCAGCTCCGCGTCGAGTGCCCGCACCACGTTCGGGACGTTTCCGACCGCCAGCTCGTGGTACAGCTCGCCGGCCCGGTCGCCGGTCGCGCGGCTGTGGTCCCGCAGCCGGTCGTGCACCACGGTCCACGAGTTCGCGTCCCCGTCCGGCCTGCGCGCCAGCTCCCAGAGCAGCAGCCGGCGCAGCCACGGGTGCAGCTCGGCCGTCGGCCCCGCGCCACGCAGCCACAGGAGGTCGCCGACCTTCGCCAACACCCGGGTGGCGACCTCGCGCGCCTCCTCGTGCGCCGCGTCGTCCCACGCGCCGAGGTGCGGTGCGTAGCCCAGCGCCGCAAGGATCGCCGGCAGGTTCACGTGCCGCGCGGCGGCGCACGACACGAGCGCCGCACGGTGCTCGGCCGGCACGTCGGCGAGCAGCTCGTCGAGCAGGTCGCCCCCGCCGAGCGTGAGCACCGCGTGCGGTGCGTCGGCGTGTCGCCGCTCGACCAGGTCGAGCACGGCTCGGACGCCGCGCGGATGGCCGCCGGTGAGGCGGTGCGCGAAGCTCGCCAGCGCGCCGCGGCTGCGCAACCCGCCGATGCGGGCCAGCCGGTCCACCTCGTCGAGGTCGAGGTCGCGCAGGCGCACCGGACAGCACCAGCTCCGCCAGCTCTCCCTGTCGTGCGCCAGCGTCCAGTCGGCCAGCCGGACCGACTCCGGCACCGCGTCGGGCTCCGGGACCAGCCGCTCGGACAGCGCGTGGCGGCTGGTCGCGAACACGAGCAGCGGATCCGGCTCCGCGGCCGGCTCGGCACGGAGGCGGGCGAGCAGCTCGACGAGCTCCGCGCCGCCGTCGGTGTGCGCGTTGTCGATCATGGCCACGCAGGACACCGTGCGGTCGGGTCCTCGGAACGGGTTGGCGTACGTGGCCCGCAGGTCGGCCAGGAACGCCTCGCAGAGCTCCTCCTCGACCTCCCGCCGGTCGATCGGGCACCGGCTGTCGAACGCGACCTTCAGCCGTAGCAACGAGTCCGTCGCGGACTGGTTGCCCCGCCCTGCCCACCACCGCTGCGCCGGCCCGCGCCAGAGCCGGATGGTCTGCTCGATCGCGTCGACCGCGGCGGTCGCGCCCGCACGGTCGACGCCCTTGAGCGCGGCGAGCCGGACCACGAACTCCCTGAGGTCGACCGGGAACCGGCGGAACGGCCGGATCCGCGCCAGCAGATCCTGCACCTGGAGCCGCTGCTCCTCCGGCGGCTGCCGCTCGAGCACCAGCTCGGTGACGAGGAGGCCGAGCCAGAACCGGGGAAAACGCAGCCTGCCCAACCCGCGGTGCCCGATGCTGAGCTGGTTGCCGAGCTCGATCAGGACGTCGACCGGACCGGCGCTCTCCCGCGTCTCCAGATCGACGTACGCGTGGGGCAGGTCGGCCGCCTGGTCGCGCAGTTCCCGCAACAGCGCGGTCTTCCCGCTGCCGGACGGGCCGAGCAACAAGACGATGGGCAGGGCTCGGCCGGCGGGACGCGGCCAGGCGACGCATTCACGGAACAGAGTGATTATTCCACTGCGTCCGGACACTGAGGACATGCCGTCAATCGTGGCCGCCGTTTCCGGGAATCCGGCCCGATCGTCGACGGATGGTCTGCTCGGGCGGACGAACGGTCGGCGTCTAACAGACGGAGACAATACGTCGAACAATGTTTACGCCACTGGTGGCAATCACTCGAAAGGGTGACCAACCAAATGCGTGTGAACCCGGTCGTACCAATGTTTCAGCGCGGCACGCGGCCGTGCGTTCCGCGCAGTGTGAGTGCGGCGGACACCCGCCGCTCGACCGGTGGTTCGCCGGGGCTACGCAGCTCGTCGAGCAGCAACTCCACGGCCGCCGACGCGAGCGCGCCGAGATCGCAGCGAACGGTCGTGTGGTTCACGAGCGGCCAGCCGGCCATCGGGAGGTCGTCGAAGCCGACGACCGTGAGCCGCTCCGGCACCGCGATCCCGCGCGCGTGCCGCGGACAGCACGCCGAGGACAGCGACCGGGCGGAGTCGCTCGGGATGTAGGCCAGCTCGGCGGCCGCGCGCAGGACCCGCTCGCCGGTGGCCGGCGAGGTGCCGGGGAGGTTGCGCAGCGCGCGGGAGACCGTCGGCTGGGACACGCCGGCCCGGCGGGCCACGTCGATCGGCAGCGACACCGACCGTGGCGTGCGGGAGACCGTCGCCGGGTCATCGCGGACGTCCGCGAACGGGGCGACGCCGCGGTCCGCGAGTACTCGGAGAAGTTCGACGTCTGGTCGCCGCCGAGCTTCCGGAGGGCCACGCCCGCTCCGGCGACGTCCGGGCACACAAGTACGCGGGCGCCGACCTGCCGTGGGCTCGCCGGTAGCGGTCAGCCGGCGTGCGCGGCGATGACGCGGGCGCACTCGATCGCCTCGGTGTGCGTGGTGTCCACCTCCAGGTCGTAGGTGACGCCCTGGTGGACCAGGTCCGCCTGGGACGCGGCCATCCCGCCGACCCGGTCGCCCCGCGCGACCTCCCGACCCGCGGCGACCGTGCTCTCGCACCGGACGCCGACCCACAGCACCTCCAGCCCGTCGAGGCTCGTGCGCCACCGCTCCTGGGAGCCCGCGCCACCGAGGAACACCTCGTCGACGATCACCCGGGCGCCGGCACGCGCCATCGCGGCGATGCCGTCGATCCACGCGGCCTCCAACGTCCGGAACTCCGGGCCGACGACCACCCCGCCGTCCGGGGCGAACTCGATGCCGCCCTCCGACGCCTGCATGGCCGGCGGCATCGCCGCGACCAGCGTGTCGGTGCCGAAGGCCAGCCACGGATCCGGCAGCACCGCCTGCAGACACCGGACGATCCCGGACTTCCCGGAGCTGGAGCCACCGTTGAGAACGATCACCTGAGGCATCACGGGGCCACCGTATCGGTGGCCTGACGATCAGTGCGGTGCCCGTCGGAATGAGATCATGCGGGCATGGAGTTCCTGAGCACCCGTGTCATCGTGCGGCCACGCGACCCGGAGCGGTCGGTGGCGTTCTACCGGGACACCCTCGGTCTCGCCGTGTGCCGCGAGTTCCCCGGCGGGACGGTGTTCTTCCTCGGCAATGGGCTGCTGGAGGTGTCCGGCTCCGGCGAGACCGGTCCCGGGCCCGATGTCGTGCTGTGGCTGCAGGTTCGCGACCTCGCCGCGACGGCCCGCGACCTCGGGGCCCGCGGCGTGCCGATCGTGCGCGAGCCCCGCGAGGAGCCGTGGGGCCTGCTGGAGATGTGGGTCGCCGACCCGGACGGGCTGCGGATCGTCGTCGTCGAGGTGCCGGCCGACCACCCGCTGCGCAGGGACAACCGCTAGCTCGGGACGGCTGCGCGGCCACCTCCCGGCCCTGCCCTAGGCTGCCCGAGGGCAGGAGGGGGTCTGGGGTGACCGACATAGCGGTCAGGGGTCGGGTGGTCGCGGTCGCGGCGGGGCTGGTCGTGGTGATCGCGGCCGTGCTGCTTGTCCTCGTGGACTTCCAGAACTTCATCGACCTGCGGGTCTACCGCGCCGGCGGCCGCGCATGGCTGGACGGATACTCGTTGTACACCAACGAGTTCGACGTCCGCTCCGGTGTCGGCCTGCCCTTCACGTACCCGCCCGTCTCGGCGATGCTCTTCACGACCCTCGCCGTGGTGCCGTTCGGCACGGCCATCGCGCTGGTCACCACCGCCTCGGTGGCCGCGGTGGCCGGCGTCGCCGCGATCGTCGTCCGGGAGCCGCGGCTCGTCGTACTGGCCGCGGTGGCGGGCGGCATGCTGCTCGAGCCGGTGCGGCTGACGCTCGGCTATGGTCAGATCAACCTGCTGCTGATGGTCCTCGTCGTCGCCGACTGCCTCCTGCCGCGCACCCGGTGGCCGCGCGGGCTGCTGATCGGGGTCGCGGCCGCGGTGAAGCTGACGCCGGCCGCGTTCGTCCTGTACTTCGTCGCGCACCGGCAGTGGCGTCCCGCGCTCACCGCGGCAGCCGGCTTCGGGGCCGTGACCGTCGCCGTGTGGATGCTCGCGCCGGCCGACACCCCGGCGTACCTGTCCACGGTGCTCGGTGACCCGGACCGCATCGGCTCGCTGGCCTACGCGGGAAACCAGTCCCTGAACGGGTTCTGGCACCGCCTCGGCCTGTCCGGCACGCTCACCACCGCGCTGTGGATGGTGTCGTCGCTCGTCGTCGCCGCCATCGGCTGGCGAGCCGTCCGCACCGCCCGCGCGGTCGGTGACGACCTCGGCGCACTGGTCGCCGCCGCGGCCGTCGGGCTGCTGGTGTCGCCCGTGTCCTGGACGCACCACTGGGTGTGGGTGGCGGTGGCCGGCATGTGGCTCGTGCCGCGCATGCGCGAGTGGCAGTGGCCGGCGCGGGTCGCGGCGACGGTCGGACTGCTGCTCTTCGTCGCCCCGCCGCACTGGGTGCTCCCCACCAAGTACGACCGCGAGCTCGACTGGTCGCTGTGGCAACACGTGGTGGGCAACGAGTTCGTCTGGTGCGCCGTCGCACTGCTCGTCCTACTCGCACGCCGACCGTCGACGGAGTCGCCGCCGCCGCGGACCGCGCACCAGACGGCGTAGGCGGGGAAGTGGCGGCGGAGCTGCGCACCGAACGACTGTCACTGCGTCGCCCCGAACCCGGCGACGTCGCCGCGATCCTCGCCGTCCACAGCGATCCCCGAACGGTCACGCACAACCGATCGGACGCGCTGGCCACCCTGGCCGAAGCCGAGGAGCTGTTCGGGCGGTGGGACGACCACTGGGAGCGCCACGGGTTCGGATATTGGGTGGTCCGATCTCGCGACTCGCCACCGCAGCTGGGTTTCTGCGGCGTGAAGGTCGCACAGCTCCGTGGCCGACCGGTGCTGAACCTGTTCTACCGGTTCGCGCCCGCCAGCTGGGGGAGGGGTGTCGCGAGCGAGGCGGCCACGGCGGTCGTGCGGTGGGCCGAGGAGGCCGAGCCGGGCCGGCCCGTGATCGCGCGGGTCCGGCCGGACAACGTCGCCTCTCAGCGGGTCGCCGTCCGGGCCGGACTCGTCCGTGCGGAGCACCTCGACGAGCAGGGGTACGACGGACTCGACTGGCTGTACCGGTCGGAGATATCGGAGGTCAGGGCTCCGGGTACTCGGTGACGTACACCGGCACGCCGACCTTCGTCGTGTCGGCCGCCTCGCCCACTCCGTTGACGACGTGGTCGATGATCCCGGCGCTGAGGTTGACCGTCATGATGTGGTGCAGGCGCACCCCCCGGGTCCGCGGCACCTCGAAGCCGTTCTCCGTGTGGATCGTCGGGTTGTTCTGGTTGAACACGTACACCCCGGCGCCGTACAGCGTGTGGGTCCGCACCCGGTCCCCGACCTTGTAGCCGGCCCAGCCCTCGACGGCGCCGTTCATCCAGTCGGCCTGCGTCGGCGGGTCGTAGGGCAGCTCGTTCTGGTACAGGATCGTCGTGCCGTCCTCGCCGTTCCAGACGGTGTTGTACCGCTGGAAGTGCTCGACGAACAACCCGGTCGCCGTCACGTGGTCGCCGTTGATCACCGCGCCGTTGCGGCCGATGTTGGTCTGCCAGCGCTCGGTGTCGGTGAGACCCTCGACGCCGTGGTCGGCCCGCCACACCCACGTGTGGTCGATGAGCACGTTGTCGCTGTTGACCTCCAGCGCGACATCGGTCTTGCCGACGTGCGGGCCGCCGACCCGGAAGTACACATCGGACAGTGTGGTCGGGTTGCTCGGCGAGCTGTGTCCGTGACCGTGCTTCTTGCCGACCCGCAGGAGGACCGGCGACTTCTGGAGCCCGGCGTCGATCGTGACGCCGGCGACGATCACGCCGGGCACGTCGGCGACGTCGAGCGGGACCGACCCGTTGGTCGCGGTGAGCGTGGCGTGGCCGATGCCGAGGACGACCGTGCCGGGCCGCTTGACCTCGATGCTCCGCGCGATGTCGTACACGCCGGGCGTGAGCAGCAGGTGCTTGCCGCGCGCGAGCTGGTTGTTGATGTCCCGCACCGAGTCCGACGGCCTCGCGACGTAGAAGTCGCCGAGCGGCAGCGTGCGGCCCGGCGTCATGCCCTCGGCCCACGAGACGCCGCGGGTGTTCTTCCGCGCGACGGGCACGCGCACGTGGTACCTGCCGCGCGCGTCGACGAACAGGTACGGCTTCTCCCGGCTCACCGGCGTGGTGTCGAGCGTCGTGTACGGCGGGTTCGGGAACGCGGCGTCGTCCGGCGCGCCGACGACGCCGGAGAAGACCTGGTTCCACACGCCGTTGGACCAGCTCTCGACCTCGCTGTTGCGCGTCAGCCACTGCTGCTGCGAGCCGTTGGTGGTCGCCGGCAGCCGCGAGTCGGCGATGAAGCCGCCGCTGGCGTACTGCGGACCGGCGGTGCAGTAGTCCATGAGGGACAGTCCGCCGCCCGTGATGTTCAGTCGGCGCATCGACACCGCCTGGGACACGGCCCAGAAGTTCGCGGACGACCGGCAGTCGTCCTGGCCCGCCGCGTCGATGTCGATCGACAGGTTCGAGATCGTGCGCCAGAAGTTGACCAGGGCAAGACAGTTGCCCGTGCCGCCGTCGGCGAGGCAGCGGTTGTACACCTCGACCTTGCCGTTGATGACGACGTCGGTCGGCGACGCGCCGAGGCCGGCGATCTCGGTGTAGTAGCCGACCTTGAACTGCAGCGGCTGCTCGGCGGTGCCGTAGGTGCCCGGCTTGAAGAGGAACGCGCGGCGTTCGGTGCCCATCTCGTTGTCGACCTGCGCGGCGTGCGTCGCGTCGAGGGTCGCCTGGATCTCGGCGACCGGCATGCCGGGGTCGAACACGGTGACGTTCGCGCCGAGGTCCTGCGGACCGGGCCGCGGGGACGCGGCGGAGATGTTCGACGCGGTGACCGCCGTGAGGAGCACGGCGATCGCGAGCGCCGAGGAGAGGCGATACCTACGGGTGGGCATGCGGGTGGTCCTCTCCGCGGCGGGGCAGCGTTGCCGGCCACCGTGCGTGGAAGCGCTCTCACGGCAGCCGGGACTATTTCTACCCTGCGGAACCGGTCCCGCGCCATGACTCGCGGCGAACGGTTTCGTTGCGTGACCGAGGCGCCACGCTCAGATCCGGGCGAAGGCCTCCGTCGCCGCCCGGCGGCGCAGCTCCTCCAGCGTCGCGCTCTGTTCGGTGGCGCGCTGGACGAGGCCGTCGAGCTGCTCGACCGACAGCCGGGGCTCGTGCTCGGCGACCACGAGCAGCGTCCGCCATCCCGCGAGCTTGCCCTCCACCCCGAGGCGCATCAGCTCCAGCTCGATGACCCGGCTCAGCGGCGACCGGCCGAGCACGCGGCGGTTCGGCTTCAGCCGCCCGACCTTCTCGCCGATCCAGCCGAGCCAGGTCTTCACGAGTGCGGGGGACACCTCGAGCGACGCCATGATCGAGCGGAGCGAGACCCGGTCGGCGGCGATCTCGTCCGCCAACCGGGTCAGCTCGGGGCCGCCGGACCAGTCGCGTTCCGCGCCGGCGAGCCGCCGCACCAGCTCCAGCCCGCCGGTGGCGCCCGCGAGGTGGTCGTTGAGGTAGACACCCAGCAGCTGGGCGGGATCCGAAGCGGTAGCCATGCCGCAGGCGTACCCCCTACGGACGCAGCAACACCTTGATGGCGCCGTCCTGCTTCTGTTGGAAGATCTCGTACCCGTGCGCGGCCTCGGCGAGCGGCAGGCGGTGCGTCGCGAGGTCCTCGGTGCCGAGCGGGTCGTCGTCGCCGGTCACCAGCGGGAGGATGTCGTCGACCCACCGGCGCACGTTCGCCTGGCCCATCCGCAGCTGGATCTGCTTGTCGAACAGCTCCATCATCGGCATCGGGTCGACCATGCCGCCGTAGACGCCCGACAGCGACACCGTGCCGCCGCGGCGGACCGTGTCGATCGACGCGAGCAGCGCGCCCATCCGGTCGATGCCGGCCTTCTCGGTCATCTTCGCGGCCACCGCCTTGGGCAGCAGTGTGGTGAGCTGCTGCGCGACCTTGCCGACGGGCGAGCCGTGCGCCTCCATGCCGACCGCGTCGATCACCGAGTCGGGACCCCGGCCGCCGGTGAGATCCTTGATGGTGGTGACCGTGTCGGCCGGTTCGCCGAGGTCGACCGTGATCACGCCGTGCTTCGCCGCGAGGGCGAGGCGTTCGGGCACCAGGTCGACGCCGATGACCTGGCCCGCGCCGAGATGTCTCGCGATGCGGCACGCCATCTGGCCGATCGGGCCGAGCCCGAACACGGCGACCGTGCCGCCCTCCGGGACGTCGGCGTACCGGACCGCCTGCCACGCGGTGGGCAGCACGTCGGACAGGTACACGAACCGCTCGTCCGGCGGCCCCTCGGGCACCTTGATCGGGCCGTAGTGCGCCTGCGGCACGCGCAGGTACTCGGCCTGGCCGCCGGGGACCTGGCCGTACAGCTTGGTGTAGCCGAGGAGGGCGGCGCCCTTGCCCCGGTCGCGGACCTGGGTGGTCTCGCACTGCGACTGCAGGCCCTGGTCGCACATGTAGCAGTGGCCGCACGCGATGTTGAAGGGGACGACCACGCGGTCGCCCGGCTTGATGCCGGTGACCTCGGTCCCGACCTCCTGGACGATCCCCATCGGCTCGTGGCCGAGCACGTCGCCGGGGTCGATGAACGACCCGAGCACCTCGTACAGGTGCAGGTCGGACCCGCAGATGCCGGTGGAGGTCACCTTGATGATCGCGTCGGTCGGCTCCCGGATCTCCGGATCCGGCACCGTCTCCACGCTGACCTTCCGTTTTCCTTGCCACGTAACGGCTTTCATCGTCTCGCTCCCTTCGTCGCCGGTGGGGGTTCCCCGGCGCGCGAGGGTCAACCGTCGCGGCGCATCGTCACCCTCGGCCAGGCGTCGAGGCCTTTGGCGGCCTCGTCGGCGCGGACCGCGCGGAGCCCGGGGGAGAGCTCGTCGTCGGCGAGGACACGGAAACCGAGCCGCTCGTAGTACGGCGCGTTCCACGGGACGTCGGCGAAGGTCGTCAGCGTCAGCCCGGCGAGCTCGCGCGCCGCGCCCCATGCCGCGACGTGGTCCATGAGCGCCTTACCGACACCCCGGCGGGAGTGTCCAGGATGGACGGACACCTGCTCGATGTGCGCGTAGCCGTCGATGACGTCGGTCAGCACGTAGGCCGCGGGACGGTCGTCGCCGTCGACCCACACCCAGGCGCGGCCGTCGCGCTGGTAGGTGGTCAGCTCGTCGATCGTGGGCGGCTCGTCGTCGGCGATGGTCGCCATGTCGAGGGCCCGGAAGGGCTCGCCCGCGGCACGTTCGATGTCGCGAAGTGCAGGTAGGTCGGTCAGACTGGCCATGCGGATCACCTGGACGAGGGTAGTAGTCGGCGGCCGTGGAGGGACCGGATGAGCGAGGCGCTGTCGGTCACGGTCGAGGAGGAGTTCCTGCTCGCCGACCCCGACACCGGAGCCACGGCGCCCGCGGCCACCGAGGTGCTGCACGTCGTCGGCGCACTCCAGCCGACCGCGCCGGACGCCGCGGTGCGCGCCGAGCTGCTGGAGACGCAGGTCGAGGCGTCGACGGGCCGGTGCACGACGCTCGACGAGCTTGCCGCCCGGCTCACCCACGGCCGCCAGCGGCTCGCGACCGCGGCGCGTGCCGTCGGCGTCTGGCTGGTGCCGAGCGGGTGCGCCGTGCTCGGCGGGCCGGCAGCCCCGCACGAGCGGTTCGCCGCGTTCGCCGACACCTATGCGGCCGCGGTGTGCGACCACCACGCGTGCGGCTGCCACGTACGGGTCGACGTGGCGGACCTCGACACCGCCGTCGCGGTGGTGAACCACCTGCGGCCGTGGCTGCCGACGCTGCTCGCGCTGTCGGTGAACTCGCCGATCCAGGACGGCGTCGACACGGGGTACGCGAGCTGGCGCACCGTGCAGCGGTCCAGGCTGCCGGGCGCGGGGATGCCGCCGCATTTCACGTCGGCGCGGGCGTACGAGGCGCGGGTGGCAAGGCTGGTGGCGCAGGGCATCCTGGTGGACGAGACAGCGGCGCTGTGGCTGGCGCGACCCGCGCCGCGGCAGAACGCCGTGGAGCTGCGGGTCGCCGACACGTGCGTCGACGTCGAGGCGGCGGTGCTGCAGGCGGCGCTGTCCCGTGCGCTGGTCGGCACCGCACTCACGGAGCTGGCCTCGGGTCGGGAACCGCCGGCCATCGGCGAACAGGTGGCCGCGGCGGCGATGTGGTCGGCGGCCCGGCACGGCATGACCGGCCCCGGCATCCATCCCGTCC
This sequence comes from uncultured Actinomycetota bacterium, assembly GCA_963840275.1. Lineage (GTDB taxonomy): Bacteria > Actinomycetota > Actinomycetes > Mycobacteriales > Pseudonocardiaceae > Actinophytocola. The sequence continues at coordinate 1,569,437 of CAWIYK010000005.1, read as the reverse complement.
TGGAGCGCGCGGCGCCGGCGGCTGTGTTGGTCAGCGAGCTTCTCGCGGCGGTGCGGCCTGCGCTTGAGGAGTCTGGTGACCTGTCGGTCGTGGAGTCGGCCGTGCGGCGGGTGCTCCGTGTCGGGACTGGTGCCGCTCGCCAGCGTGTGATCGCGAGCAGCTCGACCTACGACGTGGTCCGTGTGCTCGCCGAGAGCATGGTGCCTGGCGCGGAGTGAGTGGTCCATCCTTCGCGAGGACCCCGGGGTTCGTCCCGCCGAACGCGGGCCTTGCTACGCGGTCGCGACGCTCGTGTCCCGTCTCCTTGCCATGCGACCGCGCGCAGTATCCCCCTGCGAGGGCCGAGTAGATCGGCCTAATGGCGCAGTTTGTTGCTGTTAGTCATCAACATTTCCCTCGATCGTGCGTTCGAAACAGGCGGGCCTCGCGGGTAGAATAAAAGCTATGTCGAGCTTCGTCGAAACCCCGCCCGGGTGGCCGAAGCTTGCCCAGAATCTGGTGGACGATCGTGACCCAGATGCGGAAGCTCCACAGTTCGGCATTGGCAGTGATTGCCGGGCTGGAACAATCCGATGTCGCGCGTGCGGCGGGGTATTCGAGCGTGAGCGCACTCATCTCGGATCTGGTGCGGATCACCCCGCGTCGGGCCTCCCGGTTGATCGCTCAGGCCGGTCTGGTCGCGGAGATCCTGACGCCCACCGGACACATCACCCCGCCACCATTGCCGTTGGTGCGGGACGCACTGCGAGATGGCGTGTTGGATCCCGAGCATGTGGACGCGATCGCGGAGACGGTGAAGAAGATCCCGGCCTGGGCGCCGGGTGACACACCGGAGATCGTGGAGAAGCACCTCGTCGAGACCGCCCGAGCGGCGCACCCATCGGTGGTCCGCTCCCACGGTGAGGCGTTGCTGTCCCGGATCGATCCGGACGGTGACCAGCCTGCCGACGAGGCGTTGGCGGAACCGAAGAACACGTTCCGCAGCCGGCGCGACCAGACCGGCTGGATGCACTTCGCCGGCACGATCGAACCCGAAACAGCAGAAGAACTCGACGCGATGCTGGGCGCGCTCGCCAAGCCGGATGGCCCATCCGATGACCGTCACCCGACCCAACGACTCGGTGACGCGTTCTGCGACGTGATCCACCACGCCATCGACTCACCAGACCTGCCTGCCCGGGGTGGAGAGAAGCCACACCTCAACGCCACCATGGACTACACCCACCTCCTCGCCGGGATCGGCACCGCCACCCTGGAGGGCGGCGCACTGCTCCCAGCAGCAGCGGCACGACGGATCGCGTGCGACTGCGGAGTCGTACCGGTAGTGATGAACGGTGCGTCAGTACCGGACATCGGGCTTCCGGAATTCATCTCGCCCAAGTGGATCGACCCTCACCGGGTTCCGCAACGCAATCTGTTACACCAACGCGAATAGCCCGATCCAGAACACACGGCAGAAGATGCGCGGGCTGGGCCGCAGGACAGAGCCGCCGCGACGACGTGAAGAACGTCTTCGGCGACGGGGTCAGCCACTTCACTGCACGGGCGGGAGGACGCAGAACTCGTTGCCCTCCGGGTCTTCGAGCACGACCCACTCCTCGTCAGGATCGTCGGCTCGTAGTCGGGCGCCCAGTGCCATCAGACGGGCCACCTCGTCGTACTGGGAGCCGGCTGCTCGTACGTCGAGGTGCACGCGGTTCTTCGCCTGCTTCTTGTCGGGGACCGGCTGGAACAGGAGCATCGGTTCGCCTGCGCGGCGAGCCTCGAGGTACTCGACGTCGTGGGAGTCGCGCCAGCGCTTGACGATTCGGTAGTCCAGTGCCGCGCACCAGAACTCGGCGAGCGACTCGGCGTCCCGGCAGTCGATCGCGATAGCGACGATTCGACCGGTCATGTCATCAACGTTAAACGCTGGTCCCGGGTTCTACCGTGTTGGTCATGAACGTCGACACGTTTGTACGAGCGCCCGCCGCGTCACGCGACGTCGCGTGCGGTCATCGTGTACGAGTCGGTGTCGATGCCCCACGCCAGCACGCGGCGCGGCCGGATCTCCAGCCACGCCTCGTGGAAGGGGAAGCCGGCTCGCGACCATGTCCGCATCGGCCCGGTCCGCCAGTTCGGCGGCCCACTCGGCCTCCGCCTCGAGGAGCCATGAGGCCGTACGACTCGGCGACGTGCCGCGGGATGCCGGCCTCCTCGGCGCGGATGTCGGCGATCATCGTGCGGCGGTCGCCACCTCCGGCAGGAACGCGAGTCCGACGAGCATCGGGTGGGCCGGCAGCCGCGACTCCCGCAGGTTCTCCCGCAGCAGCCGGCCGAACTCGCGCTCGCCTGCCCCGGTGAGCCGGTAGGAGGTGCGCTCCGGCCGGGCGCCCCGCCGGTCGGTGCCGACGGCTTCGAGGAACCCCTCGCGCACCCATGTGTTCAACGCGTTGTAGATGGAGCCGGGCGCCACGTTCGCCCACGACGTCGCGCCCCAGGACAGCAGCATCCTGCGCACGTCGTACCCGTGCACGGGGCCGTTCTCCCGAACGACCCCGAGCACGAGCAGCCTCGTCGAACCCACGATCATGGGCTCAGGCTACGACCGGGTGCGCGCCGCCACGAGTTTGGCGTACCGGGCGCCGGCCGCGAGCAGCACCAGCCCGGCCACCAGGAACGCCGCGACCCGCGCCATCCCGTCCAAAAAGGACAGGTCGAACAGCACGAGCTTGGCGAGCGCGGCGACCACCAGCGAGAGCCCGGCGACCCGCAGCGGGACCGAGTCGATGCCGCGCAGCAGCAGTACGAGCGCGCCGACCGTCCACGACACCGTGACGAGCACGTGCCCGAGCAGGAACCCGGTGCGGTCGGGGGAGATCAGCAGCCCGATCGACACGATCGCCGCGGTCGAGCCGTACAGCGCGACGATGCCGGCGCCGGCCCAACCATGGGGCGCGTGCGCGTCGTCGGTCAGGACGCCGAGCCGGAACACCGCCCAGCACAACGTGATCACGACGATCGCGAGCACCAGCCCGGTCACCCCGAGCGAGACCACCGTGCCGACGCTCAGCGTGCGGTGCGGCGGCACGGCGACGAGTGCCGGCGTCGCCGGGTGGATGAGCGCGAGCAGCAGCCCGACCGCGCCGAACACGGCGGCCGGCAGCATGGCGACCTTGAGACGCAGGCGCACCGCGAGCATGGTGAGGACGAACGACTCGGCGAGCAGCGCGATCGCGCGGGCGTCGCCGTCGAACGCGGTCGCGGTGGCCTGCAGCAGCGCGAGCGTGCCGACGCCGCCCGCGGCGAGCGCGAACCTCGACGGCAGCAGCCCGGTGCGACCGATCGCCCAGACTGCCAGCAGAAGCACGCCGAGTGCCGCCGGCAGGATCGCCGCTCCGGTGCGGGGCAACAGGATCGCGGCGAGCAGTCCCGGCACCGGCGCGACCAGCAGCAGCGCGAGCGCGAAGTCGTCGTCGGGACGGCGGACGGCGGTGACGCTGGTCAGCAGCACGATGATCGCGCTGGTGACCCCGCACATGATCGCGACCGTCGTCGCGTCCGTGTCGAACCGGTGGTCGCCGGCGAGCCCGATGTTGGCCACGCACGCGACGACCGGCGGCAGCCCGGCGGCCAGCGCGAGCCCGCCCCAGCGCTTGAGGAGCTGCACGGGGGTGGTGCCGAGCAGCAGCACGAGCAGGAAGGCGAGCAGCAGCGAGTCGAAGCCCTCGGTGAGGATCGGCGCGCACACGGCGCAGCAGACGACCACGAAGACGGCCAGCAGCTCGGAGTCCCACCGGCCCGCCAGCGCCACGCCGAGACCCGTGACCGCGAGCCCGGCGAGCAGCCCACCCCACGGCGGGAGGAAGTCGTAGAGGGACGTCGCCGCGACGACGTCGAGGTACAGCACGGCGATCCCGGTCGCGGCGAGCGCGTACGCGCCGGTGCGGGCGGCCGCGTTGGGGTGCAGGCGCATCCCGATGCCGGCGAGCGCCAGTCCCAGCCCGGCGCCGAGCAGCACGCGGGGCAGCGGACCGAGGTAGCCGCGCTGGATGGCGAGGACGAGCAGAAGGACGACACCCAGGAGCGTCACGACGCCGCCGGCCCACGCGAGGATCCGGCTGCCGGCGCCGTCGCGGCTCAGCCGCTCCCACAGCGTGGGGACGGGCGGCAGCGGCGGCGCGGGCGGCGGATACCAGGCCGTGTGCTGCTGGTACGGCGGGCGAGGACCGTACGGCGGCCCGTAGCCAGGGGCCCCCTGCGGCGGGCCGGCCGTGAAGGCGGCGTGCTGCTGGGGGGTGCTCTGCGTCGGGATCGCGCCCTGCTGCTGCGGGTGGCCCGGCTGCGCGGCGCCGGGTTGCGCGGCGTGCGGCTGCGGGTGGCCCGGCTGCGCACCGGGTTGGCTCGTCGGAGCCGTGCCCGGTGGCCGGACCGCGGGACCGGCGGGCGTCGACTGTGCCTGTGCGCCCGTGTGAAGCCCGCGCAGCTCGTCGCTGATCTCGCGAAGCCGCGTGCCCACGTCGAGCAGCGCGTCCGCTAATCGGGGGAGTGACTCCATGCTCTGGTCAGCCATGGTCCGAGTATCGGCCGCGCGGGCCGGGTGCCGGATCCGTATGACTACTCACCTGAGTCACGATGCGGTCACCTTGTCGGGTCATCCGTGCCGTCTCGACGCTCTCGGATCCGACGGGGTGAGCTGGGCCGCGCGCGCCTCGAGGTAGCGCTGCTCGGGGACGCTGTCGGTGTTCGCGGCGGCCAGCCGGTAGTGCGCGACGGCGGCCTCGTGGTCGCCGGCCATGTCCAGGAGGTGCGCGCGGACCGCGGCGACGCGGTGGTGCCCGGCGAGGGCGGGGTCGGTCTCGGCGACGGCAAGGCCCTCGAGACCGGCGTCCGAGCCGTGCACCATCGCGACCGCGACGATGCGGTTGAGCGTCACCATCGGGCCGGGTGCGACGGTGGTGAGCAGCTCGTACAGGCCGAGGATCTCCGTCCAGTCGGTGTCCTCGGCGCGGGCCGCGCCGTCGTGCACGGCGGCGATCGCGGCCTGCAGCTGGTACTGCCCGATCGGCGCGGTGGCCAGCGTCGCGGTGATCAGTGCTTCGCCCTCGGCGATCTGGCCGGCGTGCCACCGGGTGCGGTCCTGTTCCGCGAGTGGGACGAGCGCGCCGTCGGCGCGGGTGCGGGCCGGGCGGCGGGCGTCGGTGAGCAGCATGAGCGCGAGCAGCCCCGCGACCTCGCCGTCGTCCGGCAGCTGCTCGCGCAGTTGCCGGGTCAGTCGTATTGCCTCGGTGGTGAGGTCGACGCGGTGCAGCTCGGTGCCCGAGGTCGCGGTGTAGCCCTCGTTGAAGATCAGGTACAGCACGTGCAGGACGGCGTCGAGTCGTTCGGCCCGCTCCGCCGGCGGCGGCAGGTGGAACCCGGCGCCTTTGATGCTCTTCTTGGCCCGGCTGATCCGCTGGCCCACCGTCGACTCGGGCACCAGGAACGCGCGGGCGATCTCCTGCGTGGTGAGCCCGCCGACGGCGCGGAGCGTCAGCGCGACCTGTGAGGCCGCCGTCAGCGCGGGGTGGCAGCACAGGAGGAGCAGCATGAGTGTGTCGTCCACGCCGGACACCGGCTCCTGCCGCGGCGGCGTGAGCGCGACGGCGTTCTCCTCGCGGCGGCGCCGGGCGGTCTCGCTGCGCCACAGCTCGGTCCGCCGCCGGGCCGCGACCGTGACCAGCCAGGCCCTCGGGTTGTCCGGCAGTCCGTCGGTCGGCCAGGTCGTCGCGGCGGCGAGGAGGGCCTCCTGGACCGCGTCCTCGCAGGTGTCGAAGCCGCCGAACCGGCGGACGAGCGTGCCGAGCACCTGCGGGGCGAGGTCCCGCAGCAGGCCTTCGACCTCGAGCTTCGTCATGGTTTCGACATCCTCTCACCGGAGATGTCGAAATCCGCGCCTTGGCTTCTACTGAAGAGGTGACAGGCACGGAACAGGAAAGGTGAGCACTCATGTTCGAGAACTCGAAGGCGTTCAGCGGCTTCTCGGCCGACGACATCCCCGCCGCGAAGCGGTTCTACAGCGAGACGCTGGGGCTCGAGGTGTCGGAGAGCCACGGGATGCTGAGGCTGCACCTGGCCGGCGGCCGCGACACCCTGGTGTACCCGAAGCCGAACCACGTCGCCGGCGACGTACACGACGCTGAACTTCCCGGTGCCGGACATCGAGGCCGCGGTCAAGGAGCTCGCGGCACGCGGCGTCGTGTTCGACAAGGGCCCGGACATCGACGAGCTGGGCGTCTTCCGCGGCGGCGGCCCGCTGATCGCGTGGTTCAAGGACCCGGCGGGCAACATCCTGTCGGTCATCCAGGAGGACTGACCGGCGCGACCGTTCTCGGCAGCCGCCGCTCGGGAGGTAGGACGGCGGCGGCGCCGAGAGCGCGCCGTTTCTCGCGCCGCGCTGGAGTATTCGCCGACTTCGCCGCGCGCGCGTCGCCGGGTGGTGCACTATCTAGGTGTGAGTGCAGAAGATCCGGACGGCGAGGTGCGCCTGTTCGTCGCGCTCGGCCACAACCGTGGTGACTTCCGGTGGGAGGCGCCAGGCAACCGCCCGCTGGTCGACCGGCACCTGATGTGGTGCCTGGACCAGCGGAAACGCGGATGGCTGATGCGCACCCGCCTCGACGGCACGGTCCCGCCGGACAACCTGACGATCTTCGCGACGACGTCGCGGGGCGAGCTGGACCAGGTGCTGGCGGCGGACCCGCTGGTGGTGGCCGGCGTGCGCCACTACGCGGTCAGCGGCTGCCACGCCCGCCCGGAGGTCGTGGTGTCCTCGACAGTCGACGACCACGGCTGACGGTCAGGGCTCGAGCTGGCTCATGTCGTACACCGGCCGGACCTCGATCTCGCCGAACGACGCGTCCGGCACCCGGGCCGCGATCGCCACCGCTTCCTCGACGGTGGCGCACTCGACCACGTAGAACCCGGCCAGGTGCTCCTTGACCTCGGCGAACGGCCCGTCCGAGGTGAGCGTGCGGCCGTCGCGCACCGAGACCCGCTTGGCCGTGTCGATGTCCTGCAGGCCCTCGCTGGTGTGGAGGACGCCCTCCGCCTCGAGCTCCTTGCTCAGGTTCATGTGGCTGACCCCGAACCCGGCGCGCTGCTCCTCGCTCAGCCGGTCCCACGCCGCGCGCGACGCCGGGTTGCTGTGGATCAGGATCAGGTACTTCACCGGTTGCTCCCTTCGAGGTGCGCCACCAGCGCGTCGAGGACCGGCACCTGGCCCTTGACGAGCTTCTCCCGCGCGACCGGCTCCGGCACCCACTCGGCGCGGTCGACCTCCGGGAACTCCTGGAGCCGGCCGGACCCCTTCGGCCACTCCAGCTCGAACGTGTTGCTGCGGAACCCGGCGAGGTCGAAGTCGCTCTCGACGGCGTAGGTCCGGACGACCTTGCCGCCGGACTGGGTGACCGCGCCGAGGTCGATGGCGTCGCCCTCCGGCGGCGGCGAGCCGAGCTCCTCCGCGAACTCCCTGCGTGCGGCGGCCAGCGGCTCCTCGTCGGTGTACTCGCCCTTGGGGATCGACCACGCGCGGGCGTCCTTGCGGGCCCAGAACGGCCCACCCATGTGCGCGATCAGGACCTCGAGGCCGTCCCGTCGGCGGAACAGCAGCAGCGCCGCGCTCGTCTTCGGCATGCGCGCAGCCTAGGACGTCGCGCCACCCGGCGGTGCCGCGCTGCCCGGGGTCCACCGCATCGACATGCGCGGCTCCTCGATCCGCACGACGTCGAACCCGAGGCGGGCATAGAGGGCCTGTGCGGGATTGGTGACGAAGACGCTGAGCCGGACCGGGACGCCGCGCCGCTGAGCGGCCAGAAGGATGCCCCGCAACAGCTGGGTGCCGATGCCGCGACCCTGTGCCTCGGGGAGCAGCGCGATCTCCTCGATGAAGTCGCACTCGTCCTCGTGGATGACGCACACGTAGCCGACGGCTTCCCCGCTCTCCTCGACCACGGCGTAGGGCAGGTCGGCGAACTCCTTGTCGGCGGTCACGCGCTGTTCGGCGTCATCCCATCCGGACGTCTGTTCGACGTAGGTCCGCAGGGCCGCTCGCCGCACCTCGAAGAGGAACTCTCGATCGCCGCTCAGAGCGGGCCGAACCCGAAGATCATGGGAGCGCACCATCGCGTGAGACTACGGCTCCGCGCCGTCGCGCAGCGGCACGTCGACCATTCGGCCGACGCGGTCGACGAGCAGTGTCATCTCGTAGCCGACCAACCCGATGTCGCACCGCGGCTCGGCGAGCACGGCGAGGTGGGAACCGTTGCCGACGCTCATCAGCAGCAGGAAGCCGTTGCGCATCTCGATGACCGACTGGACCACCACACCGCCGCTGAACAGCCGGGCGGCGCCGCCGGTCAGGCTGGACAGCCCCGCGATGATGGCCGACAGCTGCTCGGCGCGGTCCCGCGGCAGGCTCTCGCTCGCGGCCACCAGCAGGCCGTCGGCGGCGACGAGCACCGCGTGCGTCACGCCGGAGACGTCGTCGGTGAACGCCGACACCACCCAGCCGAGCGACTGCTCGGCCGCGTCTTCCGACGACGTCTCCGTCATGATCCTTCTCTCGTGTCGGCCAGCCCGTCGCGGGCCGCGCGGACGCCTCGGTTGTGCCGGGACAGGTTGCTGCGCACCGAGTCCGGGTCGCGCACGGTGCGCTCGGCCGGCTCGGATCCGCCGGCCGGGGACACCCAGCCGCTCGGTTCGCGCATCGGCAGCCCCACCGCGGTGGTGGCGACCGGGACCGGCACCGCGGCGGCCGCCGCCCAGGACTCGTCGGCCGGGGTGTGCCAGTCCTCGCCGTCCGCGGTGGGGGAGAACCAGTTGGACGCCGGGAGGTCGTCGACCGGGCCCGCCGCCGCTGGAAGGTCCACAAAGGACATCAGGTTCACCGGCACGACGCCGTCCGCCACCACGAGACCGCCGGGGACGTGCACGCTCGCGGTGGTGCCCGGCTCGTCCTCTGCGTCGTGGGTGGGGCGCAGCCGGACCGTGATGCCGTGCCGCGCGGCGAGCCTGCTGACCACGAACAGTCCCATCCGCCGCGTGGTCTCCGGCCCGACGGCACCCTCGGCGCCTTGGTCGGAGAGCCGGGCGTTGGTGGCGTCGAGGTCGTCGGCCGCCATGCCGAGGCCGGTGTCGGCCACCTCCAGGAGCAGGCCGCCGTCGGTCGTGCGGTCGGCGGCGAGCACGACCTGGCGGTCGGGCGGCGAGAACCGGGCCGCGTTCTCGAGCAGCTCGGCGAGGATGTGCGCCACGTCGGCCGCCGCGGTCGCGCGGATCGACCCGTTCGGCGCGTGTCCGAGCGCGATCCGCCGGTAGTCGTTGACCTCCGAGGTCGCCGCGCGCATGAGCTCCGCCACGGTGACCGCGCCGTGGACGCCGTTGTCGCGGCGGGCCGGCACGCCGCCGGCGAGCACCTGGAGGTTCTCCCCGTTGCGGCGCAGGCGGGTGGCGAGGTGGTCGAGCCGGAACAGCCCGTCGAGTCGCCGCGGGTCCTCCTCGTCGGCCTCGAGGCCCTCGATGAGGTCGAGCTGCCTCTCCACGAGCGACTGGCTGCGCCGGGACAGCGTCATGAACATCTCGCTGACCTGGCGGCGCAGCTCCGCCTGCTCGGCCGCGAGCGCCACGGCCTGGCGGGCCATGTCGTCGAACGCCGTGGCCAGCTGCCCGAGCTCCTCGTCGGTGTGCGCCGGGCGAACCGGGTGCCAGCCGACGTCCGTGCCGGCCCGGACCCGCGCCACGACGTCCGGCAGCCGCTCGTGTGCCGCGGCGAGCGCGGCGGCCCGCAGCCCGCGGACCGGCGTGAGCGCCGCACGCGCCACCGCGAGGGCGAGCGCGAACGCGGCGAGCAGGGCGCCGAACACGGTCGCGGCGACGCGCAGCGCGTCGGTCCGGGCGGTGCGGGCGAGGTCCTCGACGGCCGCGGCGAGCGCGTCGGTGCGGCCGGTCACGGTCCGGTCGAGCGCGGCGGGTCCGGCGTCGACGCCGAGCAGGTCGGCGAGCACGTCCGCGTCGACGGCGGGCTCCGCGTCGACGGCGCCACGCAGGCGCATGAGCTGGCGGAGGTCGTCGGCCGTGTCGTCGAGCCCCTGGTCGCCGGCCGCCGACACGACGGCCGGCACGATGTCGCTCAGGGCGGCGATGACCCGCAGGTAACCGGCCGGGTCCGCCGAGCGCCGCGCACGCTCGGTGGCGAGCCGGCCGAGCGCGTCGTCGAGGGCGCGGACCGCGGCGGCGGGTGGCCGGGCGACGTCGACGGCACGCCGGAGAGCCGTGGGGTCGGCGCGTCCCTCGTCGTCCAGCTCCCGACCGACCCGCTCGGCGAGGACGACCGCCGCGCGCACCACCGTGAGCTGGTCGCGTACGGCGCTGAGCCGGGTGGCGTCGTCGAGCTGGGCCCGCACACCGGCGAACCCGAGGACGAGCGCCACCAGAGCGGGCGCCAAGAGCACCACGACGACCTTGGTCCGCAGCGTCCACCGGGCAGCGAGCCGGCGAAAACGAAAATGTCGAGCTGGTTCCGCCACCGCTGACTCCAACCGTCTTCGCGGATTTCGGTGAGATCACGGACCCAATCGGAAAACGACGGTGCCCGTCAATCGTCGCCACCCGATCGTCGTAACCCTCGGTACTGTTCGCGCATGCCGAAAACGCGCTCCGGAGTCAGTGAACAATTCCCGGCGTCCTATCACAGTTCGGCAACCTGGTTATTCTGCGCCACGCCGAGCGGCGGCGAATGTATCTGCGCCGCCGATGCCGCCACCTCTTCGCAGGGGGTGTGACATGTTCCATGAGACAGTCGCCGCGACCGGCGACGCCGGCGAGCACGTGACCGCGCTGCAGGAGCACCTGCTGCGACTCGGCCACTACACGGGCCGGGTCGACGGCGAGTTCGGGCCGGCCACCGAAGAGGCGGTCCTGCGGTTCCAGGAGCTGAACGGCCACGAGCGGGACGGCCGCGTCGGGTCGCTCACCTGGGAGGAGCTGGCGCGCCAGGAGCAGGCCTGGACCGAGCAGGCCGCCGAGGAGGTTGCCGCGGTCCAGTGGTCCGAGGACGGCCGGTACTGGTGGGACGGCACGGACTGGCAGGCGGCGGACGCGCGTGCCGAGACGGTGGCCGAACCCGTGGCCGAGGTCGCCGACTCGGCCGAGGCGCTCCTGTCCGAGGACGGGTTGTGGCAGTGGGACGGCAACGACTGGCAGCCGACCTCGAACGAGCTTGGCGCACCGGCCGCGGCCAAGACGAAGACCAGGACGGCGGGCCGCAGCAAGGCGGACGCCATCCTGCTCGTGGGTGCCGACATCGAGCCGAAGGACTGCTTCATCGAGTTCAAGAGCACCAAGATCGGCTGGGGGCCGATCGACGGCACCGGCTGCGCGCACTGGGTCTCCCACCAGCGGGGCGCCCCGACGGGAACCGCGCACGTCTGCGACGCGGGCTTCAAGTACCGCGTCACCGAGGTGCTGGCGACCCTCACGAAACTGTCGGCGGGCCTCAGCGGCGCGGTGGTCGGCGCGGTGTGGCAGAAGCCGACCGGGTCGCACATCGGCATCGTGCGGGCCGTCACCCGGGACCCGAAGGGTGTCGTCGTGTCGGTCGAGGTGGAGAACGACAGCTCCGAGAGCGGCGGTGTGGTCACCCAGACCAAGACCGACGGTGCGATCTGGAACTAGCGACCTAACGCACGGCGTGCCGGGAGTCGAGCACGTCGTGCGGGTCGGTGAAGCGGACGTAGAAGCCGGCGGGGTCGACGACCCGGAAGTCCTTGAGGCCCCACGCGCGGGTCGCCAGGGGCGCCACCACGCAGGGCCGGCCGCGGAAGCGTTCGTAGTAGTCCGCCACGTCCGGCACGGTGAGCACGACCTCGGTCCCGTAGCCGCGCGGCGTCGACCGAGGAAAGTCACGGAAGTAGGAGTGTTCGTAGACGTGGTCGTTCCCCGCCCAGAAGCAGAGGATGTTGCCCGCCATCGTCATGACGAGGTAGCCCTTCTTCTCGTCCGGTTCGCGTTCCCACACCACGTCGAAGCCCACTGAGGTGTAGAACTCCCGCACCGGCGCGAAGTCCGACGTGTGCAGCTCGATGAGCGCCCGGTTCCCGGTGCCGGGCGCCGGTTCGGTCCGGATGGCGGGCTCGTGCTGTGGCAGATGCCCGAGGACCCGCATCTTCTCGTCCAGGTACCGCCGTGCCGGCGCGGTCTCGGGCACGACCAGTGAGATCCGGCCCGCCAGGTCGACGCCCGCCTCGGTGAGGGCCGCGAGCTTCCTCGGGTTGTTGGTCAGGAGCACGATCGGGCGGCTCCCCACGACGGAGGCGATCACGTCCGCCGCGAGCGCGAAGTCGCGGGGATCGGGAGCCACCCCGAGCTCGGAGAACGCCTGCGCGGTGTCGATGCCGCGCGTCTGCTGCAGCGCGATCGCCTTGAACTTGTTCGCCAGACCGATGCCCCGGCCCTCGTCGTAGAGGTACACGAGATGACCACCGTTGCGAGCCAGGAACGCCATCGAGTGCCGCAGCTGGCTCTCGCAGTCGCAGTCCGTCGTCGAGAGCGTCTCACTGAACAGGCACGAGCTGTGGATCCGCACCGGCGTCGGGCCGGTCGGTTCCCGCGTGGCGGTCGCCAGGACACCCACCTGGTCGCCGGAGCGGAGGTGCCGGAAGGTGAACCTGCCGTCCCTGGTCTCGGTCTCGATCGGTGCGGACAGGCTGAACTCGGATGTGCGTCGCATGGCGCCCCTGTCGTTCCGCATAGTCATTCCGCCGCGGTGATGAGCTGTGCGAGGTTGTCGACGACCAGGTGTGGCGGCAGGCCCGCGGCGACGAAGTCCTCGGCCGACTCCATGCCGCTCAGCACCGCGACGAAGTCGATGGCCTGACCGGCGGCCACCAGGAGATCACGGACGCTGTCGCCGATGTACACGAGCCGACGCGCGTCGAAGCCCCGCCGAACCAGGTTGTCGATGACTATGTCGAGGACGTGTGGGTCCGGCTTGTGGAACCCGGTCTCCTCGTGGTCGTAGATGTGCGCGAAGTATCCGGTGAGCCGCAAGGCGTCCAGGTCCTGCAGGATGACGTTCCGCTTGCTGGAGCTGAGGATCTCCATGCGGGTGGACCGGGCGGCCAGGTGCGCGAGCAGGTCCGTCGCCCCGGCGGTCGGCTCGGAAGGGTTGGCGCGCATGGCATCGAGGTAACGGGGCACGAACAGGTCGTAGTCGATCGTCGGCACGATCGTCCTGATGAGACGGTCGAACGGCAGTCCCCACGCCTGTCGGATGGTGTCCTCGCGGAGCCGGACGCCGAAGGACCGGGCGGTGGCGATCAGCAGGCGCCATCGGGTCTTCGCGGTCGCGAGCACGGTGTCGTCGCAGTCGAAGATGACCGCGTGCGCTCTGTGGACCAGTTCGGCCGCGGTCGGGCCCGTCCCGTCGAGGTCGTTCATGGCAGTTCGTCGACCGGTACGGGGCGGCGCGCGATCCGGCGTGCCTCGGCGGCCGGCCTCGGCTGGCCCAGCCTGCCGTAGAGGCCTTCCGCGACCGTGGCGTGGGGGATCGCCTCGGCGTGCATTCCCTTACGCGCGTACAGGGTGGCGAGTCCGAGCTCGCACCGTGCCCGCGCGCTCAACCGGTTCGCGCTCGCGGACGCCGCGAGACCGTCGCGGAGGACGGTCTCGGCCGCAGCGGCGTCGCCCATCGCGAGCAGCACCTTGCCGAGGTGGCTGAGCGAGACCGCGCGCCCTTCGACGGCGCCGAGCTCGTCGTCGAGCCGGGCGGCCGTCTCGTACCGGGCCTTCGCCGTCGGCAGGTCGCCGCGTCGTTCCGCGAGGAGACCGAGCTCGAGGTGTGTCGCGGCCCGGCCGTCGTCCTCGGCGGTCATGGGCGCGACCAGGAGCACCTCTTCGAGGAGGTCGTGCGCGACCTGGTAGTCGCCCTCCTGGCTCGCTATCTGCGCGCGGAGGCGCTTCGCGGTCGACGGGTCGGCGTCCGGTCCGGCCGCGGCGAGCGCCGTCTCGCTCCGGTCGAGGAAGGACCTGGCGGTGGCCGGGTCGCCGAGCCAGAGGTGGACACGGCCGATGTAGGCGGCGTGGCGGGCGAGCGCGACGGCGTCGCCGAGTGCGGCGGCGGCCGTCATCGCCCGTGTGGAGAGCCTGGTCCGGTCGGCCAGGAAACCGCGGCCCCACAGGTACGACGACATCGCCTCCGCGTAGTCGATCACCGCACGCCAGGCGTCCGGTGCGTCGGTGCGCACCGCCTCGTCGTGGACCGCGTCGGCGAACGCCATGATGTTCGGCAGCTCCGCCTCGATGCTGTGCACGTTGTCCAGGTGCGCGTAGGTGTTGGCGTGGCGCTGGGTGAACTCGAGGAAGTACCTCTCGAGCCGGTCGTTGAGCTCCGCCGCCGTCTTCGGGTCGCCGGCGAGCTGCCGGCGCACGAACGCGCGGGTGAGCGTGTGGAGCTGGTAGCGGCTCTGGCCGGTCGGCGTGGTGTCGGCCGCGTCGACGAGCGACACCGTGATCAACCTGTTGAGCGCGGAACGCAGGTAGATGTGGTGGACGTCGCTGCCGGCCTCGACGGCCGCGCGGGAGGTGGGTCCGTGGCAGAGGGCGAGTGTCGCGAGCACCCGTCTCGCGTACTCGTCGTCCGCGAGGGTCTTGTGCCAGCTCCGTTCGAACAGGACGGTGAACAGGTCGTGGTCCGCCGCGCTGTCGAGCTCGGCGATGATCTCGTCGAGCGAGGCGCCCCCGGCCTTCATCTGGCCGGTGCCGAGCCGGATGGCGAGCGGGTTCCCGCCGGTGGCGTCGTACAGCGTCCGGAGCGCGGCGTCTGGTGCCTCGTGCAGTGCGCGCAGGCCGAGACGGGTCGCCTCCGTGCGGATGAGCACGAGGCCGTCCGGCTCGTCCAGCTTGCCGACCGTGACCGCCCACGCGGCGCGCAGCTGCTGCTCCCGGCTGGTCACGATCACCTTGCTCGGCGGCTCGGGGACGCGGGTGACGAACTCGATCAGCGCCTGGTCCGAGATCGTCTCCAGGTTGTCCACGATCAGCAGGCAGCCGGTCCGCCGCAGGTGGTTGTGGACCTCCTTCTCCTTGGCGGGCAGCGGCATCGAGTGCAGGTAGGTGAAGCCGAGCACGTCGGCGATCGCGTCGAGCACGTCGTTGAGCCGCAGCGACCCGTCCCGGTCCGACGTCCACACGATGGCGTCGAACCGGTCGGCCGCCTCGGCGCAGAGCCACGCCACCTCGCGGGTCAGCGCGGTCTTGCCCATGCCGCCGAGCCCCTCGACCGCGATCACCGGGTAGGAGGAGTCCAGTCCTTCGAGTATGCGGGCCTTCTCGGCGCCGCGACCGATGAACTGCTCGCGGGCGGGGAGGTTGTGGCTCGGTGACCCACCGGTGCCGACGAGCGGCGTGGCCGCCGGCGGTTCCGGTTCGGGTGCCGTGGCCGGCGGCGTTCTGCGCAGCTGTATGTACGCGATGACCGCGGCGGCCAGTCCGACGATGATTCCGGCGACACCGACGTAGACCTCCAGTGACACCGCGGATCCTCCCGAGCCGAGCGATCGCACCGTCTCCGGTCACCTGCTGTAATGAGGCGGTTCAAGGGTGTCACATCGGTTCGGCTTGGTCGAGAGTTGATCGCGGGGGTGCCGGTGAGGTCACGCACGGCGAGCCGTTCGGTGGTCGTCGTCGGGGGCGCCGCGATGGAGGCCGTCTCGGTCGTGGACGCGCTTCCGGAGCCGGGCACGTCCGTGCAGGCACGCTCCTTCAGCATCCGACCCGGTGGCGCGGGGGCGCGGCTTGCCGTTGCCGCCGCTCGCGCGGGGCTGCCGGTCCACCTGGTCGCGGCGGTCGGCGGCGACGAGAGCGGCCGCGCCGTGGTCGGCCAGCTGGCGGCCGAAGGAGTCGCCACCGCCCTGACGAGACAGGTCCCGAACGAGACCACGCCCGTGACACAGGTGATCGAGCTACCGGACGGCGACAGCTGCCGGTTGTCCTCGTGGAACACTGCCCGTGTCGGGCTTCGCGCGGGGGACCTGTGCCGTCGGTCGACGCGGAACGCGGTGGTGGGCGCCGCCGCGGTGTTCGTGACGCTCGAGGTGCCGGTCGAGGTCGTGGTGCGGACGGTGCGTCGCGTGCGTGGGCTCCGCCGCAGGCCACTGCTCGTGCTGCACGTCGCCGCGACGGAATGTCCACCGCGGTTGCGTCCGCTGCTCGCGCACGTCGACTACGTCATCGGTTCCGCACACGGCGTGTGCCGGCTCGTCGCGCGGGACACGGAAGGCACGGCGGTCCGCACGCTGCTCGACATGGGCGTGGCCGCGGTCGGTGTCCTCGACCCACGCACGGCTCGCCTCCACAGCGGTGGACCGGTGGCGGAGCTGAGCGTGTCCGCGGCGACGGATGTGCTGCCCGCCGCCGTGCCCGCCATCGTGCGGATGGGACGCGGCCCGACACGGCGGACGCTGGCGGCCGCCGGGTTCACGGTGCTGCCCGACACGCGTTAGGTGCGTCAGTGGCCGCGCCGGCCGAGGGTCTCCACGGGGGTCGCGCCGGGGCGGGTCCACTGCGGCACGGGGCGGCTGGTCGGGCCCCAGGTGGCGACGCCGTCGGCGTCCGTGCGCCAGTACCAGCAGGCTCCCGGTCCGCCGCCGGGCGGGCGTTCCTGGTGGCCCTCCGGCCAGCCGTCGGGGTTGTCCTCCCACGCCTCGCGGCGGCCGTAGGGCGTCATGTCGAGCAGGCCGAGGGACCCGTTGGCCCGCTCGTTGCCGCGGGCCGTCGTGGCATAGGTGAGGAACGCGCGGTCGCCGTCGCGCAGGAAGCAGGTGAGGTAGCCCATCCTGCCGCCGACCGGCTCGGCCACGTCGCGCACCGAGTACCAGGGCTCGGTGTAGCCCATGAACTCGACGTAGGGGGCCACCTCGTCCCACGGGCCGGTGGTCAGGATGGCGAACGAGACGCCGCGGGCGTTGAGGTAGGCGGCGTCCCTCATGTGCCAGGCCGTGGTGGTGCAGCCCTCGCACTGTCCCTGGTGCGGTGCGCCGTCGTGCCACATGTGCTTGTAGACCATGAGCTCGTCGCGACCCTGGAACAGGTCCAGGAACGGGACCGGGCCGTCGGGTCCGACGACCTCGACCGTCCCGTCGAACTCCACCATCGGCAGCCGGCGGCGGGCCGCGGCGATGGCGTCGCTCTCGTGGGTGTGGGCCTTCTCGCGGACCAGAAGCTCGGCACGGGCGTCCTGCCAGGTGGCCAGGTCGACGACGGGCGGGCGGCCGGGCAGCTGATCGTCCGGCGTGGTCGTCATGGTGTCCTCCGTGGTGTCTCGTGCTCCCCCCACGCCGTCAGTCTTCGCGCAGGCCGACCTTGCGGTGCACGGTACGCAGCCAGCGCGGTGCCCACCAGTTCGCCGTCCCGAGCAGACGCATGAAGGCCGGCACGAGGACGCCGCGCACCAGCACCGCGTCGACCACGACCGCGATCGCCAGACCGACGCCGAGCAGCTTGAGCAGCGACAGGCTCGACGTCGCGAGTACGAGCAGCACGGCCGCGACGACGGCGGCCGCCGCGCTGATCAGGCGGCCGGTCTTCGCGAGTCCGGTGGCGACCGCGTCGGCGTTGTCGCCGGAGTCCAGGAACCGTTCGCGGATCCGGGACAGCAGGAACACCTCGTAGTCCATCGACAGTCCGAACGCGACACAGAACATCAGCACCAGCGTCGTGATCTCCAGTGCGCCGGTGACGGTGAAGTCGCCGACCAGCCAGCGCAGGTGCCCCTCCTGGAAGATGTACACGGCCGCGCCGAAGCTCGCCGTCAGGCTGAGCGTGTTCATGACGATGGCCTTCACCGGGATCAGCACGCTGCCGGTGAACAGGAACAGCAGCACGAGTGTGGTCGCCACGATGATGCCGAGCGCCCATGGCAGCCGTTCGACGATGCTTTCCTTGGTGTCCACCAACATGGCGGTCACGCCGGTGACCGCCGCTCCGGTGCCGCGGAGGTCGGCGACCAGCTGCTGGGCACGCGTGTCGTCCGGCGCGTGGGATACGACGACCGTCAGCCAGGCCGTGTCGCCGTCCGCCCTGGTGGGCTGCCCGGGGGCGACGGCCGTGCCGTCCCGGTA
This sequence comes from uncultured Actinomycetota bacterium, assembly GCA_963840275.1. Lineage (GTDB taxonomy): Bacteria > Actinomycetota > Actinomycetes > Mycobacteriales > Pseudonocardiaceae > Actinophytocola. Next base: position 1,551,303 of record CAWIYK010000005.1, on the reverse strand, counting down.
CACCCCGGTCGGCCCGACGACCGACGCCACACCGTCCCGAGTGGACAGTGCGGCGGCCGACGCCGGCGGCGCCAGCACCTCCAGCGACGCCTTGCTGGCCTCCGGGAACTGCTGCTCCACGAGGGTCGCCGCCCGGTGCGCCTGCGCGTCGGCGGGCATCACGCGGTGGTCGGTCAGTCCGAACTGGACGTTGAGGAAGGGGGCCGCCAGCAGCACGAGCAGCACGATCACCGGCAGCCCGGCGAGCAGCGGCCGCCGCATCACCCCGTTCGCCAGCCGGCGCCAGCCCTCGCTGCTGCTGCGTGGCGGCCCGACGAACCGCGACAGGACGTCCCACCGGTTCAGGTGCCGCCCGGTCAACCGCAGCAGCGCCGGCAGCACGATCACGGTCGCCGCCGCCGCGACCAGCACGACCGGGATCGCCGCATACGCCATGGAACGCAGGAAGTACAACGGAAACACGAGCAGCGCGGCGATCGACACCGCAACGGTCAGCGCGGAGAACAGCACGGTCCGCCCGGCGAGCGCGGTGCTCGCCGCGATCGCGTCGTCGACCGACCGGCCGCGGTCCAGCTCCTCCCGGAACCGGGTGACGACGAACAGGCTGTAGTCGACCGCGAGCCCGAACCCCAGCGCCGTCGTCACGTTCAGCGCGAACAGCGACACCTCGGTGACCTGCACGAGCAGCGCGAGCACCGCGGTGGTCAGCGCGACCGACGCGGCGCCGATCGCCAGCGGCAGCAACGCGGCGAGCGGGGTCCGGAAGATCAGCAGGAGCAGGAGTGCGACGATCGGCGCGCCGAGCAGCTCCGCCGAGACCAGGTCGCGCTCGCTCTGGTCGTTGACCTCGGCGTTGATCTGCGCCTCACCGGTGACCGCGATCGTCAGCTCCGGCGCCGCCCGCCGCCACTGCGGCACCAGCTCCCGCACCGACCGCAGTGCCTGGTCCTCCTCGCCGGCGAGACGGATGAGGAACAGCGCGTCGGTCCGGTCGCCGGACAGCAGCGAAGGGTCCTGTGTGGACCAGTACGAGTTGACCCAGCTGACCCGGTCGGAGCCGGCGATCCGGCGCTGCAGGTCCGCGCCTGCCGTCGTCACCTCGCGGTCGGCCGAGGCGACCAGGATCAGGTTCGGCGAACCGCCGCGGAACTCGTCGTCGAGCCGGTGCTGGGTTCGGGTGGACTCCGAGTCGGCCGGCGTGTACCCGCCGCCGGCCAACGAGTCGAGCGCGGTGCCGCCGAACGCGGCCGCCAGCACGCACAGCAGCCCGGCCAGCACCAGGACGGTGCGGAACCGCCGGACGACGGCGGCGCCCAGCCGGCCGAGCAGTCCGCGTGTCGGGTCCATCGTGGCCGGTCACGCCGCCCTGGCGAACGCGAGCACGACGTTGTGCCCGCCGAAGGCGAACGAGTTCGACAGCGCGAGGTCGCCGGACACCGGGCGCGGCCCGCCGCGCACGACGTCCAGTCCCAGCGCGGGATCGGGGTCGTCGAGGTTCGCGGTCGGCGGCACGAGACCGCCGGCGAGCGCCTGCACGGTGGCGACGGCCTCGACCGCGCCGGCCGCGCCGAGCGGATGTCCGGTGATCGACTTGGTCGCGGTGACCGGCACGCCGGGGAGCGTGGCGCGCAGTGCCGCCGCCTCGGCCGCGTCGTTGAGCTGCGTGCCGGTGCCGTGCGCGTTCACGAACGTCACATCGGCCGCGGCGGCGCCGGAATGCCTTAGTGCGGCGGTGATCGCGGTCGCGGCGCCCGTTCCGTCGGGATGCGGCATAGTCGTGTGGTAGGCGTCGGAGCTGCGGCCGAAACCGGCGAACCTGGCGTGGACCTGCGCGCCCCGCGCCGCGGCGTGCGCGGCGGACTCCAACACGAGCACGGCCGACGCCTCGGCGATCACGAACCCCCGGCGGCCCGCGTCGAACGGCCTGCTGGCGCGCGTCGGGGAGGCGTTGTCCTCCGCGAGGGCGCCCAGCCGGGAGAAACCGATCACCACGGTACGCACGATAGGCGCTTCCGCGCCGCCGGCGAGCACGAGGTCGGCTTCCCCGGTCGCGATCATCTGGAACGCCGCGACCAGCGCGTCCGCACTGGAGGCGCACGCGGTGCCGACCGCCGTGCACGGCCCGGTCGTGCCGTACCGCACCGAAAGCGACGCGGCGGGGTCGTTCGGCATCGACATCGGGATGGTCCGCGCGCGCACCGCGGCGGCGCCGTCTCGTTGCAGCGCCTGACAGCTGCCCTCCCAGGTCGACGCGCCACCCATCCCGGACCCGATCACCACCCCGGCGCGCGTGCGGTCCACCGCGTCCAGGTCGAGCTTCGCGTGTGCGACGGCGAGGTCGGCGGCGGCCGCGACGAGCTGTGAGCAGCGGTCGGTGCGCAACGCGTCGCGACGGCTCATCGTCAGGTCCGGCGGCAGGTCGACCTCGCCGGCGATCCGCACGGGGTCGCCGGCGCAGTCGTACCGGGACAGTCCGCGGACCGCGCTGCGCCCGGACAGCTGCGCCGCGAGGAAGTCGTCGAGGCCGACGCCCGCCGGGGACACGACGCCCATCCCCGTGACGACGACATCCCCGGTCATGCCGCCCGCTGGTCCGGCCGGTCCAGCTCGGCGAGGACCAGCACCAGGTCGACGACGTGGTCGATCGTGTGCACGCCTTCGAGCCGCTCGCGTGGCACCTGCCGCCCGACCTGCTCCTCCAACGAGGTGACCAGCTCGACGAGGTCGAGCGAGTCCATGCCGAGGTCCTCGCGCAGGTTCGCGGTCGGCGTGATCTCCTCGGCCGGCAGACCGAGCTCGTCGGCGAGCACGGTGCGCACGCGGGTGAGAGCGTGGCTGCGGTCCATCGTTCCTCCTGTGGTGAGAACTCGTTGCTAGAGTCCGGTGTCGAGTGACTCGCACACCGATCTGGTGGCCTTCACGAACCGGTCGACGTCGGCGTCGGTGATCACCAGCGGCGGCTGGATGCGCACCACCCGGTTGCTGTTCGCGGTGACGAACGTGAGGATCCGGTGGTCGCGGCCCATCGCGCCGACGAACCGCAGACACCGCAGGTCGCCGAGCGCACGCTCCACTTCGGACCCGGCGGCACGCAGCGCGGCGCGGACGGTGTCCGGCAGCGTGTCGGCGAGCAGGTGCAGGTTGCCGGGCAGCCTGGTCAGCAGGTCGTCGGCCAGCGCGCCGGCCGCGCCGTCGAAGCCGCCGTCGAACGCGATCGCGTTCATGAGTCCGACGCCGCGGACCTCGCTGACGAACTCGAACGGCGCGCACGCCTCGGCCAGCTCGTGCCGCAGCCGGGCCCCCAGCCGCGCGGCGCGACCCGCCAGGTCGTCGGTCACCAGCGTGTCCACGGTGGCCAGTGCGACCGCCGAGGCGAGGTTGCCGCCGCCGAACGTGGAGGTGTGCAGCATCGCGCCGGACGAGGTGCCGTACGCGGCGTCCCACACCTCGGCGGTGGCGAGCGTCGCGGAGATCGGCACCAGCCCGCCGGACAGCGACTTCGCGAGGCACAGCACGTCCGCGTCGACGCCCTCGGAGGCGAACATCGTGCCGGTGCGGCCGAGTCCGGTCTGGATCTCGTCGACGATCAGCAGCGCGCCGGCCGCCCGGCACAGCCGCGCGGCCGCGGCGAGGTAGCCCGGCGGCGGGACGATGACGCCGCCCTCGCCCTGCACGGGTTCGACGACGAACGCGGCCGCGCCGCCGATCGCGTCCCGCAGCGCCTGCTCGTCGCCGAACGGGACCGCGACGCAGTCGGGCACGAGCGGCCCGAACGGTCCGGTGTGGACGGTGCGGCCGGTGACCGACAGCGCGCCGAACGTCTTGCCGTGGTAGCTGTTCTCCGCGTACACGAACCGGGTGCGGCCGGTCGCGGCGCGCGCGAGCTTCAGCGCGGCCTCCACGGCCTCCGCGCCGGAGTTGCCGAAGAACACCCGCTCCATGCGGCCCGGGGCGAGCGCGCACAGACGTTCGGCCAACTCGGCCGTGCGGGCCGGGATCGACGTGTACTGCACGAACGTCGGCTCGCCGCTCGCGAGGAACCGACGCACGGCACCGGTTGCCGCCGGGTGGTTGTGGCCGAGGTTGAGACAGCCGTAGCCGGCGACGAAGTCGAGGTACTCGGTGCCGTCGGCGGTGGTGAGGGTGGCGCCGTTGCCGCCGGTGAACACGCGGTCCATGCCGTGCGCGGCGTAGAGGTCGGCGAGCGGCGGGTTGACGTTGGCGGCGAACCGGCTGTGCGCGGACCGGGCCGCGCCCCGCACCTCGGCGATCCGCTCGAGCGGGACGAGCCTGCCGTTGCTCGCGGGCGGCGCGGTGACGAACCCGTGGCGTGCCGCGATGGCGCCGATCTCGCGGATCCGGCGCACGTCCAGCTCCCGGCCGAGCGAGTACGACTCGGCGCGGCCGTCGAGTGCCAGCACGATGGTCTCGGCGAGGCACCCGTTGAGCTGTTCGGTGGGCCCGGCGTCGAGCCCGTCGACGCGGACGCGGTCGGTCGCGGAGACGAGACCGCCGTCGAGCACGAGGATGTCGCGCCTGCTCGACCCGGGCCGGACGTCGCGGGGGAGTGCCACGTCGACGACGATCGTGCCCGGCCGGAACGCCGCGGGGTCGAGCACCCCGCCCGCCGACGACGCGGCGACGACCAGCCTGGTCCGCCGCAGGCATTCCGCGACGTCGTCGGTGATCGTCGCGTCCGCCGTGGCCGGCAGCTCGTCGCGCAGGTCCTGCGGCCGCACCCGGCCCCTGCGGCAGACGAGGACGACCGGGAGGCCGTCGTCGACGAGCAGCCGGGCCATGGCGAGCCCGATGGCGCCGGGGAAGCCGACGATGCCGACGGGTTCTGCCACGTCGCCGAGCTGGGCGAGGACCGTGCGGACCAGGTCGTGCGCCGCGTGCGTGGTGAGGGAGTTGCCGCTGGTCAGCGGGATGTCGACCTGCTGCTGGGTCTGCACGCCCCGGCCGCCGAGGATGGAGGTGGCGCCACCGAGGCCGACGAGGTCGGCGCCGTTCGCGGCCAGCTGCCGGACCTGGGCGACGACGAAGCCGGCGGCCGCGCCGCGCCCGGCGAGCAGCTCCTCCGCGGTGTTGGGGAGGTAGCGGACCTCACCCGTGCAGTGCGCGCCGGCCGCCGAGGTGATGTCGGCGAACGCGGGCAGGTGCAGGTGCCGGCTCGCGGCGGGCCGGCCGGTGCGTTCGGCGAGCGCGCCCGCCAGCAGGACCCCGGCCCGAATCTCGTTGCGCTGCCCGAGGTTGACGGGGTGCGCGAGGAACCCGAACTTCATGCGGCTCGCCTCTCTGTCGGGTCCGCGCCGAGCACCGCGAGCGTGCGGCTCGTCAGCTCGTCGCGCTGCCAGCCCACCGCCGCCATCAGGCTCAGCCCGTCGCCCTCGTTGTTGTGCCCCAGGGGAACCGTGTAGCGGTTCAGCCCCGGTTCCAGGAGCTGCGTGGCCAGCGCGTCGACGTCGGTCAGGCGGCGGTGGGTCCGGTGGGTCATAGTCAGCTCGCCGATCCGCCGTCGCCAGTCCGACTCCGGCAGCGTGAGCACGCCGGTCTGCTGGCCGACCGCGCCGGGCTGCATCGACTCTCGGTAGGTGCGGATCACCGAGTGGCCGCCGTTGACGAACGTGAAGATCGACACGTTGCGGGGCAACGACACCCGGTCGGCCACCGCCTGCCGGACCAGCGTCGGCACGATGTCGGGCACCAGCGCGGCCGCACCGTCGCCGACGAACGCCAGCACGTTGTCCGACCGATCGTCCGACCGGCCGAGCACGATGCCCGGCAGCGCGGAGAGCGCGTCGCCCATCAGCGCCCGCCCGAACCAGCCGGAGAACCCCGGCCCGGTCCTCGGCAGGTTGCACACGGCCGACAGCGCGGCCCGGCCCACGTCGTAGACGCCGGTGTACCGGTAGCCGCCGCGGATGAGGTCGTCCAGTATTCCTTGCAGGCGCCGGAAGAAGTAGTTCGGCGACATCGGCAGCACGGGCAGCAGCCCGACCACGTCCGAGAACGAGTCCACTGTGGAGCGGATGGCCGCGCGGCGCAGTGCCAGCACCGCGGGGTCGACGTCGAGGCGCGCCAGCACCGCCCGCAGCACCTCCGGCACCGGCCCGCTGATCCCGACGTGTGCGAACGGCGCCACCTCCGCCGCGTGCGGCACGATCTGCAGCGGTTTCGTGCGCCGCGTCGCGAGCTGGGAGAACGGGGTGTCGACCTCGGCGATCCGCGAGTTGAGAAACAGCAGCGCCTGTTCGCTCCTCGGCCGCAGCTTCCCGTCCCGGTGCAGGAAGTCGTGCACGCGCGCCGAGTAGCCGTAGAGGCTCAGCGTGCCGAGGTACTCCTCGACGACCGCGCCGTCGCGGTAGCGGGACACCGACCCGGGATGGGTGAGCGTGTCGGCCAGCCCCATCCCGGCCCGGCGGGCGAGCGTGTGGACCAGGTCCGGCGACTCCACCGGCCCGACCTGGCACAGCAGCCGCACCGGTTCGGTGTTGAGCACCCGCACCAACTCGTCGACCGAGCTCGGCGCCGTGCGGGCCGCCGACCGGCGCACCGCCGGCACCGTGACGGGCTCGGTCGTCTCCAGGATCTCGCGGGTCACGAACAACACCACCGGTCCCGCGTCGGCGTGGTAGGCCGCGAACGCCTCCGCGAGCTGGTCGGCCATCGCTTCCGGACGGTCACAGTGGACGGTCGACATGCCACGGGCCCGCATCACCGCACGGGAGTCCTCGCCGGCGTGGATCGTGCCCTGGAACGGGAACCACTGCCCCGGCCGGGAGTCCGCGCACACGATGAAGCCCCGCGCGCGGGCGTCCCGCAGGTTCGCGAGGGTGCCGCGGAACTCGTCGGCCATGCCGCTGGTCACGGTGATCAGCGCGGGTGCGCCGTCGAGCTGCCAGCGGGCGAGCGCCGAGCACGCGAGGCTGTGCTCGCTCGGGCCGCGCACGACCGGGTTGCCGTGGTCGACGGCGTGCTGCTCGAGGTCGTCGATGAACCTGGCCACCACAGAACCGGTGTAGTAGTGCAGTCCCCACCGGTTCCCGGCCTGCTCGTCGAGGAACGCGGCGAGCGCGGTGGACAGCGCGGTCGGCCGGGGCTGGGCACGCAGCCGGTCGGCGTGGTGGTTCTGGATCGCGTCGGTGAACGCGCACACCAGGTCCGCCTCGATCACCCACTCGTCGGCCGGCAGCCAGCGGGTCGTCCACGGCTCGGCGGCGAGCGCGACGTCGTCCGGGTCGGTGTAGACGTGCACGGACGCGGGGGAGGGCTGGAAGGTGACGTGCGCGGGCAGCTCGAGCGCGCTCAGCTCGGCCGCGGTCGTCGGCGGCGCGCCGAACCGCGGCCGGTGCTCGTGGTGGTCGATCACCAGCAGCGCGAGCACGCCCGGCTCGGTGAGCGCGGCCGGCACGTCGGCCAGCCGCTCGACCACCACGAGCGGGTACGCCGCGTCCCGCGCGGCGTGGTGGAGGTACCGGCGCGCCCTGGTCACGACCTCGCGCTGGGCGCCGGTCCACCCCGCCCGGTCGTCCGGGCGGCGCAGGTCGTCGAGCGCCCGCGCGGCCGCGTCGGCGACCAGGCGCCGGTCGGTGACCACGACCAGCGCGAACCGGGAGGACATGGGTCCTGCCTATGCCGCCGCGCTGGACGGGCACTGAAGGCTCGCTGAAGGCCCGGGCCGGCACTCGAGGACCACTCGCGCGCGGGCCGCCGGCCGCTTTCCCCGGTAGGTTCACGCTGTCGCCGGCGGAAGAAGGACCATGCTCGAACTGCACCAGCGGGCCATGCGACACAGCGTCGTGATCGTGTCTCTCGTGTCCGCCTGGGACGGGCCGACGCCGTGCGCGGAGTGGACGCTCCGGCGGCTGGTCTCGCACCTGGCCGCGACGAACAACGGTTACGCGGCGGCCGCCGGCGGCGAGACCGTCGACGACGCGTGGACCGAGGCCGACCTCGGCGAGGACCCCCGGCGGGACTACGCGGAGTCGGCGGACCGGGTGGTGAAGGCGTTCGAGTCGGCCGAGTCGCGGATGTGGCTGCCGCACCTCGGCGAGACGGTCGGGTTCGAGGACGCGATCGGGTACCACCTGCTCGAGACCGTGGTGCACGCGTGGGACGTGGCGGCCGCGCTCGGCCGCACGCTCGCGCTGGAGCCGGACCTCGTGGCCGTCGCACACGAGGTGGCGAACCAGGACGGTCCGCACCGCGCGATCTTCGGCCCGGCGACCGGCGCGGACGAGACCGACCCGCTGCGCGGGCTGCTGGCGCTGACGGGCCGCGACCCCGACTGGCGGCCTTTCGCCTGAGGGCGCGTTACCGCCGAGTTCCTTTCCGGTGCCCTGGCCCGTGCGAATCTGCCGATCACGACGGGCGTCGTCGGCGGCGCATTCCGGAAGGACGGGCCATGACTGTTACCCGGAGGCGGCGACGGCTCGCCGCGGTGATCTGCCTCGCGGTCGCGTTGACCCTCGCGCCGACGCTTCCGGTCGGTGCGGGAGCAGGAGCTGGCGGCCGGGGACCTCGCGCGGTGGGTCAACCCGTACGTCGGCACCAAGAAGGGCGCCGCCACCGGACTCACCCATCCCGGCGCCGTCGCGCCGTTCGGCATGATGCAGTGGAGCCCGGACACCGTGACGCCCCAGGTGGGTGGCTACGACTACAACGACAACCGCATCAAGGGTTTCAGCCTCACGCACCTGTCCGGCGCGGGCTGCTCCGTGTACCAGGACGTGCCGTTCATCCCGTTCGCCGGCGCGGTGACCACCTCCCCGGCCACCGACGCCGCGCGGTACGTGTCCACGTTCTCCCGCGCCAACGAGCAGACGAGCCCCGGCAACTACGCGGTCCGGCTGGACTCCGGTGTGTCGGTCAAGCTCGCCGCGACCCAGCGCACCGGCGTCGCCGAGCTGCGGTTCCCGGCCGGCGCGCCCGCGTCGCTGCTGGTGAACACATCGGGTTCGGTCAACGGCGTCACCGACGCCTCGGTGACCATCGGCGCAGACTCGATCAGCGGCTGGGCCGAGAGCGGCATGTTCTGCGGCTACCCGCACGGCTACAAGGTGTACTTCCACGCGCGGTTCAGCGAGCCGTTCGTGTCGGTCGGCACGTGGCGGGACAGTACCGTCTCGAAAGGACAGACGACCGCGTCCGGCGCCAAGTCCGGCGGGTTCGTGAGCTTCCAGCCCGGACTGGGCATCACGGTCCGCGTCGGACTGTCCTATGTGTCCATCGACGGCGCGAAGGCCAACCTCGCCGCGGAGAGCGGACAGCGTTCGTTCGCCGACCTGTCGGCCGGCGCGCGGGCCGCGTGGAACGAGCGGCTGAACCGGATCACCACCCGGGGCGGCACCGACGCCGAGCGGACCACGTTCTACACCGCGCTGTACCACAGCCTGTTGCACCCCAACGTGTTCTCCGACGTCGACGGACGCTATCCGGGCTTCGACAACGAGCTTCACACCACCGAACCCGGGCACGTCCAGTACACCAACATCTCGGGTTGGGACGTGTACCGCTCGGAGATCCAACTGCTGGCACTGATCGCGCCGGACGAGACGTCCGACATCGTCCGCTCGATGGTGTCTTTCGCGGAACAGGCCGGGTTCTGGGACCGCTGGACGATCGCGAACGGCACCACCGGCGTGATGAACGGCGACCCGTACCACGCGATGGTCGCGAGCAGCTACGCCTTCGGCGCACGGGACTTCGACGCGAAGAACGCGCTCGCGCTCATGGTCCGCGGCGCGACCCAGCCGTCGCAGGAACGGCCGGGACTGCCGGAGTTCCAGCGCCACGGCTACGTGTCGACCGGCGCGTCCGGCGTCTGGGGCGCGGCGGCGACCACGCTCGAGTACGCCGGCGCGGACTTCGCGATCGCGGACCTGGCGCGGCGGCTGGGGGACAGCGGCACCTGGTCGACGTTCGGCAAGCGGTCGCAGTCGTGGCAGAACCTGTACAACCCCGCGACCGGCTACCTGCAGCCGCGCAACGCGGACGGCTCGTTCCGGCAGCCGTTCGACCCGGTCGACGGCGAGGGTTGGGTCGAGGGCAACGCCGTGCAGTACAGCTGGATGGTGCCGCACAACCCGCGCGCGCTGTTCGACGCGATGGGCGGCAACGCGGCGGTCGTCGCGCGGCTGGACGACTTCTTCCGCAAGCTCAACGCCGGCGCGGACCAGCCGTACGCGTGGATGGGCAACGAGCCGATCATGCACACGCCATGGCTCTACGACTACGCGGGCGCGCCGCACAAGACCCAGCAGGTGACGCGCCGCGTCATGACCGAGCTGTTCTCCCCGGCGCCGGACGGTCTCGCCGGCAACGACGACCTCGGCCAGATGTCGTCGTGGTACGTGTGGGCCGCGATGGGCATGTACCCGGTGACTCCGGGCCGCGCCGAGCTGGCGGTGAACGGCCCGCTGTTCTCCGAGGTGGTGATCAACCGGCCGGCCGGCGCGCGGATCACCGTGACGGCGTCCGGCGCGGGTACCAAGGCGCCGTACGTGCTCGGCATGCGGGTCAACGGTGTCGAGTCCAGCCGCACGTGGTTGCCGGAGTCCCTCGTGGCGAAGGGCGGCACGGTCGAGTACCGGATGTCGGCGACGCCGAGCACGACCTGGGGCCGGGCCGCCGGCGACGCGCCACCGTCCTACCGGGACGGTGAGGCGGCGCGACGCGGTTACGTGTCACCAGGTCGGCTCGTCACGCCGGCCGGCGGCGCCGGCTCGGCCGAGATCGGGGTCCGCGACCTGCGGGGTGTCGGCGGTGTCGTGAGCTGGACGGCCGACCCGCCGGCCGGGTTCACGGTCGAGCCGTCGTCGGGTTCGTTCGACCTGCGGAGGGGCGCGCGGTCGAGCACGCGGGTGGCCGTTCGGGTCGCGCCGGGCACGCCGTCCACCGCGTACCGCATTCCCGTGACGTTCACGGCCTCGGACGGCACGGCGTTGCCGCCCAACGCGATCCAGGTGCTGGCCGCCGCGCCGGGCGGGCTCCGGGAGGCGTTCTCGAACGTCGGGATCTGCCCGGACGACAACCAGTCCGTGGCGTCGTTCGATCCACTGTGGAACTACTCGTCGAACGCGTTGGCGGCCGCCGGCGTCACCCCCGGCGCGACGATCACCGTCGAGGGCCTCGCGCACCGGTGGCCGTCGGTCGAGGTCGGCGAGCCGGACAACGTCGTCGCGAAAGGACAGACGGTCGCGGTGACCGCGCCCGGCGCCACCCGGCTGTCCCTGCTCGGCAGCGCCACCGGCGGCGCGGCGAGCGGGACGCTGACCGTCACGTACACGGACGGCACCACGCAGCGGGTCGACGTCGGGCTGTCCGACTGGACCCTGAGCGGCGGGGTGCGGTACGGCAACAAGGTCGCCGTGAGCACGCCGTACCGCAACTCGCTGTACGGCTTCACGGTGCCGGTCCCCGTGCACGTGCTGGCGACCGCGCCGATCGCGCTGCTGCCGGGCAAGACACTGCGCAACGTCACCCTGCCGTCCGCCGTCACCGGCGGCGACATGCACGTCTTCGCAATCACAGTCGGCCCGTGAGAGAGTCGCGGCATGAGTGATCCACAGCATCCGTACAGCCCCGCGGTCGTCGCGAACGGACTCGTCTTCGTGTCCGGGTCGCTGCCGGTGCTTGCGGACGGGACCGTCGTGCCGGGCGGCCGCGAGGCGATGGACGCGGCCATCGAACAGCTCAAGGAGCGGATGGCCACGGTCGGCGTCGGCATCGAGGACGTGGTCAAGCTGACGTACTTCGTGACCGACATGGGGCTGCGCGACCTCGCGAACGAGCAGTTCATCGACCTGTGGCCGGAGCCCCGGCCGGCGCGCACGGTGGTCGGCGTCGCGGCGCTGCCCCGCGGCTGTGTCGTCGAGATCGACGCGGTCGCCAAGGTGCGCTGACGAGTTGGGCGCCGGGTAGCGTGGTCCTTCGCTTGGGACGTGGACCGCGGGAGGGCTCGATGGTTGCACCGTCGGACGAGGGTGTTGCGCGAACCGGTGGCGTGCGGGACGTCAAGTCGGCGGCGCGCACGCTCGAGCTTCTCGAGCTGCTGGCCGCGCGGCGGAACCGACCGGCGCGGCTCCGTGAGCTGAGCGAGGCGCTCGGCATGCCGCGCAGCAGCTGCTACGCCGTCCTGCGGACGCTCACCAAGTACGGCTGGGTCCGCACCGACCCGTCCGGCACGCTCTACGGCATCGGCATCCGGGCGCTGCTCGCCGGCACCACCTACCTCGACACCGACCCGTACGTGCGGCTCGGGAAGGCGGCGCTGGACCGCCTCGGCGAGCAGCTCGACGAGACCTTCCACCTCGGCCGCCTCTCCGGCACCGACGTCGTCTACCTGGTCACCCGCGAGTCCGGGCAGTACCTGCGCGCGCACAGCCGCGTCGGTCGCCGGCTGCCGGCCTACTCGACGGCGCTCGGCAAGGCGCTGCTCGCCGAGCTGGACGGCGCCGACCTGCACGAACACCTGCCGGCCGAGCTGCTGCCGCTGACCGAGCACACGATCACCGACCGGGCGACGCTCGTCGCGGACCTCGCGGCGGCCAGGGCGGCCGGGCACGCCGTGGACCGCGAGGAGAACACGGCGGGCGTGCGGTGCTTCGCCGTGCCGCTGCGCTACGTGGAGCCGGCCGGCGACGCGATCTCCTGCTCGGTGCCGCTCGCGCGGCTGACCCCGGCCAGGGAGAACGACATCGTGACCGCGCTGCTGCGGGCGCGGGACACCATCGAGCAGGAGGCGATGTCGGTTGAGCTCGGCGCGCTGGGCGAGAACTGAACCGCACCGCATCCAGGACATCCGCGTCACCCCGGTGGCCTTCCGCGACCCGCCGCTGCTCAACACGGTCGGCGTGCACGAGCCGTTCGCGCTGCGGGCGATCGTCGAGGTGGTCACCGACTCCGGCCTGTACGGCCTCGGAGAGACCTACGGCGACGCCGCGCACCTAGCCAGGCTGCGGCGGGCCGCCGCGGAGCTGACCGGCGTCGACGTGTGGCACGTCCAGGAGATCGCGCGCCGGATCCGTGCCGTGGCCGACGGGGGCGCCGGCGGGCACGGCATGAGTGGCATGGTCACCGGCAGCAGCACGGCCGACCGGGTGCTGTCGCCGTTCGAGGTCGCGTGCCTCGATCTCCAGGGCAAGGCGATCGGCCGCCCGGTGAGCGACCTGCTCGGCGGCGCCGTCCGCGACCGCGTCGACTACAGCGCCTACCTGTTCTACAAATGGGCCGGTCACCCCGGCGCCGAACCGGACGCGTGGGGCGCCGCGCTCGACCCGGACCAACTGGTCGCGCAGGCCCGGCGGATCGTCGACGAGTACGGGTTCACGGCGATCAAGCTCAAGGGCGGCGTGTTCCCGCCGGCCGAGGAGGTCGCGGCGGTCAAGGCGCTGCGCGCGAACTTCCCCGACCACCCGCTGCGGATCGACCCGAACGGCGCGTGGAGCGTCGCCACGGCCATCCGGGTCGGCGAGGAACTGGACGGGGCGATCGAGTACCTCGAGGACCCGACCACGGGCATCGCCGGGATGGCGCGGGTCGCCCGCGAGGTGCCGATGCCGTTGGCCACCAACATGTGCGTGGTCGCGTTCGAGCACCTGCGGCCCGCCGTCGAGGAGGACGCCGTCCAGGTGATCCTGTCCGACCATCACTTCTGGGGCGGCCTGTCCCGGTCCCGGTCGCTCGCGGCCATCTGCGACACGTTCGGGCTGTCGCTGTCGATGCACTCCAACTCCCACCTCGGCATCAGCCTCGCCGCGATGACCCATCTCGCCGCGGTCACCCCGAACCTGACCTACGCGTGCGACACGCACTGGCCGTGGAAGGCGGCCGAGGACGACGTGGTCGTGCCCGGCGTGCTGCGGTTCGAGGACGGCGCCGTGCGGGTGCCGACCGGTCCGGGACTCGGCGTCGAGCTGGACCGGGACGCGTTGGCACGGCTGCACGAGCAGTACCTGGCCTGCGGCATCACCGAACGGGACGACACCGGCTACTACCGCGGGACCGTGCCGGACTTCGACCCGACGGCGCCGCGCTGGTGAGTCCGCTGCGGATCCTCCAGACCGACACGCTCATGGCAGGTTTCCTCGACGACCCGAGCTGGGAGACCCTCGCCGGTCGGCCCGACGAGGACGTCGTGGCGCGCCTGCCGGCGGTCGACGTCCTGGTCGCGTCGCACGTGACTCCCGCGATGGCGAGGGCGGCGACCCGACTGCGGCTGCTGCACCTGACGGGCGCCGGCCTGGACCGGGTGCCGCTCGGTGCCTTCGCGCCCGGCGTGACCGTCTGCAACACCTTCCACCACGGCCGGTCGATCGCCGAGCACGTGGTGATGGTGTCGCTGATGCTGTCCCGCCGGGTGCTGCACGCGGACCGGATGCTGCGTCAGGGCGTGTGGGCGTCGGTCGCGGTGGACCGGGACGTCCGGCTCGGCGGCACGCTCGCCGGCCGCACGGTCGGCGTGGTGGGGCTGGGGGAGATCGGGCGCGAGGTGGTGCGCGCGCTCACCGGGCTCGGCATGCGGGCCAGGGCCGTGCGCAGGACCCCGGTCGTGCCGGCCGGCCTCGCGCTGGACCGGGTCGACGACATGACCGGACTCGAGGATTTGCTGTCCGCGTCGGACATCGTGGTGCTGACCGTGCCGCTGACGCCGCACACCCGCGGGATGATCGACGCCCGCGCGCTGGCGCTGATGCGGCGGGACGCGCTGCTGGTCAACGTGGCGCGCGGCCCGCTGGTCGACGAGGACGCGTTGTTCGAGGCGCTCGCGTCCGCGCAGCTCGGCGGTGCCGCGCTGGACGTGTGGTGGGGCCACCCCAAGGACGGCGGCGGCACGCGGGGGTACACGCGGCGGTTCGACCTGCTGGACAATGTGATCATGACACCGCACCACTCCGGCCACACCCGCGAGACGTTCGCCGGGCGCGCGGCCGAGATCAGGGCGAACATCGCGCGGCTGGCGGCGGGTGAGCCACTGACGAACGTGGTCCGCGCGCCGGCTTTGTAGGCTGGGGGTGTGGCTGACGTCGACGCGGAGCGGTATCCGGACATCGCCGGTGCCGGCAGTCTCCGGTCGGCGCTGCAGGGCGTGTTCGACGCGGCGGGGCACGAGCTGACCGCGTTGGTGCCGAGCGCGCCCGGCTGGCGGTACATCGGCGCCACCGTCGCGGCGGACGACCGCGCCACGGATGTCGTCATGGGTCTGCACGAGCGGGTGTTCACGGTGCAGTGCTGGGCCGACGGGGTGCTGATCACCAGCGGCAACACCGACGACCTGCCTGCCGTAGCGGACGCCGTCCGACGCTGGCTCGCCGGCGCCACCGTCCGCGAGCTCAACGCGGCCAGCCGGTTCACGCAGGTCAGCGCGTGGGCGGAGGCGTGCGAGCGCGGCGGGGCGATCGAGTACACGTGGGCGCGCTACGGCGAACACCGGCAGCTGTCCGCGTTCGTCGCCGAGGCCCTGCGGGAGCCGAGGCTGCGGGAGCTGTTCCCGTTCACCAGCATGGGCATGCTCGGTTTTCGGCGCACCGTCCGCACCACGCCGTCGGTCGGCCCGTGGGTCCGGCCCCTCGCGGACGGCCGCTACCAGGTGCTGGGGCAAGCGCGGCGAGAACTGGGCGTCGCCGACGCGGCCGGCAGCGTGCGGCTGGTGCTCGCGGCGCTCTGACCGACTCGTCAGGGATTGAGGCGGACTGCCACCGCTGTGGTCGTCTCGTCGAAGGTGGCGGGTGTTGTCGCTTGGAGGAGCCGGCTGTAGGCGCGATGCTGTAGGGCCAGCACTCGCCAGAACACCGGCCGGTCGGTCGGGGTGAAGCCGAAGAGTGGGTTCATGAGCACCCCGAGGCTTCGCCGGTCCTGCTCGCTGCCGGTGCTGAGCACGCGGTCGAACTCGGCTTTGAACTCTTCCCTCGTCGCCAGGCGGGGCTTCTGATCGAGGTCGTCGACGACGAGAAACCTGTGGAGCCGGTCGTGGAGTTGCTTGGTGGTCAGACCCTGCAGCCAGATCGACCGCGGCTCCTCGTAGCGTCTCCGACGCCAGTGGTCGACCTCGGGAGAGTACGGCAGAGCTGGGTCCGCCTCGGCGACCCGGTGGTGCCGCGTCGGCGCCAGGAACGCGAGATTCAGGAGATCGCGTGCGGACGGTTCGACCCGGTGGATGGCCCGGAACGCAAGTGGAGCAAAGAGGTCGTAGGCGAGATCGCGGACGACTCCGCCCGAGGTGGGCAGCCAGGAGAACGTGGTGTCGGTAAGCGCCAGAGCGGTCCAGGTGCTGGGCTCGGCCAGCCGGTCGATCGTCGTGAGTGCCTGGCTCGCCAGTTCGCGTGCGGTGGGCGCGGGTGGCCGGCGTGGGACGAACCGTGCCAGGTCGTCAATGGTGGTGGGGCTCGGCCTGTCCCCTCGGCCGCTGGACAGCCCGCCGGCCCAGTGCACCAGTTCGTCCACCGACCAGAAGTTGGCCCCGAGCCGGACGTATTCCGGCAGATCTCGCGCCGCGCGGATCGAGTCGAGCACCAGGTAGAGGACCGGGATGGACGCCGAGCGGGAGAACCCGACCTCGTAGGGCACCCACCACGATCCTCGGGTGTCCGCGCTCAGCAGGCCGAGCAGGTGCGTGCTGTGCCGGATGCCTCGCTCGATGGCATGCACCAGTGCCTGGTCGCCGGCCATCCCAAGCTCCACTGCCGCGGCGATGTCGCTGTCGTCGCGGTCGAACCAGTAGTGCAGGCCGATCTGGTCCAGCACCGCGACGACCGCCGCCGCGAGGGGTTTGTCGAACTGGCGATGTGAGATGAACACCCGGGGCGCGGCCGGCACGGCCTCGGCAGGAAGATCGGTCGGTGAGTAGATGTTGAGGGGCTGCTCCTGGCTCATCGCACTCCCGGGTCACGAACGTCGGCGAAACATGATCTCACCGATGGTGCGCGAGTAGGCCGCTCAGACGAACTGCTCCACCAGCAAAATGGTGGCGCCGGTCATCGCCAGTGCCATCGCGGCGATGCGGGTGCGGCGGACGTCGAGACGACGGCCGAGGGGCCGGGCCAGTACGACACCGAGCGCCGCCGCCGGGGCGAGGAACAGCGCGTACCGCAGGTCCGCGAGCTGCACGGAGCCCGCGATCGTCAGCGCGCCGAGGCTCATGGCAGAGCCGACCAGGAAGAACGCTCCCATCGTGCTGCGCAGCCGCGCGCCGGCGAACTGGGCCCACACCATCGCCATCGGCGGGCCGCCGATCGACGTCGCCGTGCCCATCAGGCCGGACATGGCGCCGGCGACCACCACCGCGCGTCTCGTCGGGCGGGGGTGGAAGCCGCGGACGGTCGCCACGACGCCGACCACGACCATGAGCACCACGAGCAACGCGAGGGATCTCGTCGACAGGACCGCGACGAGCGCGGCGCCCGCGATCACCCCCGGCACCCGCCCGGCGAGCGCCCACCCCGCGCCGCGCACGTCGAGGGACCCGCCGTCCTGGATGAGCACCGTCGTCGTGATCCCGCAAGCGAGCACCAGGTTCACCGTCGGCACCAGCGACGGGTCGACCAACGCGATCACCGGCGCGGCGATGAGCCCGAGCCCGAACCCGATCGACACCTGCAGCAGTGAACCGAGCAGGACGACGGCGCAGAGCAGCGCGAACCCCCAAACACTCACAGGGGATGGTGACACAGGTCAGAGCCGCGTGTCCGGTCTTCATCCGTAGACGCGTCAGGAAACGCCTTCGGTGAGCCGCAGTAGCGAGTCCAGGGCGGGGTTGTCGTGCTGCGCGCGCCAGACGCAGTGCGTCTCGACGATGTCCGGGCGCAGTCCGTCGATCTCCGTGAACGCCAGGTTGGGCAGCCGCAACCGCGCCGCCGACCGCGGCACGAGACCGACGCCGACTCCAGCGTCGACGAGCGCCAACAAGCTGTGGACCTGCCCGACCTGCTGGACGTAGCGGGGCTCGACACCCGCGCCGTGGAACACGCTGATCACGAGTTCCTGCAGGTAGCGAGCCGACACCGGGGCGTAGTTGACGACGTCGTGGCGGCCGATGTCGGCGACGCCGGGCGGTCGGCCGAGCTCCGCGAGCGGGTGGCCGCGATGGCAGGCGAGGATCAGGCTCTCGACGTGCACCCGCCGCACGCTGAGCACCTCCGACGCCGGCACGCCCCGCGCGAGGCCGACGTGGATGTCGCCCGCGAGCAGGGCGTCGACCTGGTCGCGGGTCACCATCTCGGTGAGCGTCAGCTCGACGGCCGGCAGGTGGTGGGCGATGGTCCGGATCCACGTGCCCAGCACGGTCAGCGCGGAGATCGCGGTGAAGCCGATCCGCAGGGTGCCCGCCGTGCCGCGCGCCGCGTTGCGTGCGGCGATCGGCGCGGCGTCGGCGAGGCTCAGCATCCGCCGCGCCTCGGGCAGGAACGCCTCGCCGGCCGGGGTGAGCAGCACCGCCCGCGGCGTCCTGACCAGCAGCTCGACCTCGAGCGCGCGTTCGAGCTTCTGCACCTGCCGGGACAGCGGCGGCTGCGTGATCCGCAGGCGCGCCGCGGCCCGGCCGAAGTTGCCCTCCTCGGCCACCGCGACGAAGCCGCGCAGCTGTTCCAACGTGAAGGACATGTCGAAAAGGTATCAAGAGATGCGTTGTTGGACTTAGACAGGTATTACACGTGGCCATACGCTCGACCCATGACGCTGAGTCCGGAATCCCTGCGCGACACACTCGGCACCGGGTTGTTGTCGTTCCCCGTCACGCACGCCACGGCGGACCTCGCCTTCGACGAGGCGGCCTACCGCGAGCACGTGGCCTGGCAGTCGTCGTTCCCGGCGGCCGGCCTGTTCGCGGCCGGCGGCACGGGGGAGTTCTTCGCGCTGACACCGGCCGAGGTGGCGCGTGTGGTGCGGGCCGCGGTCGCGGCCGCGGGGGACACGCCGGTGCTCGCGCCCGCGGGGTACGGCACCGCGCTGGCGGTCGAGATGGCGCGCGACGCCGAGGCGGCCGGCGCTGCCGGCGTGCTGCTCCTGCCGCCCTACCTCACCGAGGCGCCGCAGGACGGCTTGTTCGAGCACGTCAAGGCGGTGTGCGCGGCGACCTCGCTCGGCGTGGTCGTCTACCACCGGGCCAACGGCAAGCTCACCTACGACACCACCGCCCGGCTCGCCGACACCTGCCAGAACCTGGTCGGCTTCAAGGACGGCGTCGGCAACGTCGACCTGATGACCAGGGTCCACGCGCGGCTGGGGGACCGGCTGCTGTCGATCGGCGGGCTGCCGACGGCCGAGACCTACGCGCTGCCGTACCTGGAGATGGGCGTCACCACCTACTCGTCGGCGATCTACAACTTCGCGCCGAGGTGGGCGCTCGACTTCTACACCGCCGTCCGGGCCCGCGACACGGCCACCGTGTTCCGCAAGCTCGACGAGTTCGTGCTGCCCTACATCGAGGTTCGCGACCGGCGGGCCGGGTACGCCGTGTCGATCGTGAAGGCGGGACTGCGCGCGGTCGGCCGCGACGCCGGCCCGGTGCGCCCCCCGCTGGCGGACCTGACGTCCGACGAGTTCGATGAGCTGAAGACCCTCGTGGAGAAGGTGGAACTCACATGACCGCCACACTGGCCCTGACCGGTTCGATGCTGATCGGCGCCGCCGACGTGCGGGGGAGCGCCGGCGAGGTCCGGGGCGTGAACCCGGCGACCGGCGAGGAGCTGGAACCCGCGTACGGGCTCGGCGACGAGTCCGACGTGGACCGAGCTGTCTCCCTTGCCTGGCAGGCGTTCCCCACCTACCGGACGACGACGCTCGCCGCGCGGTCCGCGTTCCTGTCGACCATCGCCGACAACCTCGACGCGGTCGGCGACACCCTCGTCGCGCGGGTGGTCGCCGAGACCGGCATCCCCGACCCGCGCGTCCGTGGCGAGCTGGCCCGCACCACCAGCCAGCTGCGGCTGTTCGCGTCCGTGGTGGCCGACGGCCGCTGGCTCGGCGCCCGCCTCGACACGCCGAACCCCGAGCGCACGCCGCTGCCCAAGCCCGACCTGCGGCAGCGCAAGATCCCGCTCGGGCCGGTCGCGGTCTTCTCGGCCAGCAACTTCCCGCTCGCGTTCTCGGTGGCCGGCGGCGACACCGCGTCGGCACTGGCGGCCGGCGCGCCGGTGGTCGTCAAGGCGCACAGCGCGCACCCCGGCACGTCCGAGCTGGTCGGACGGGCGATCCGGGCCGCGGTCGCCGAGCACGGCCTGCCGGAGGGCACGTTCTCCCTCCTGTTCGGGTCCGGCAAGGGCCTCGGCACCGCGCTGGTCACCCATCCCCGGATCGCCGCGGTCGGCTTCACCGGCTCCCGCGCCGGTGGGCTCGCGCTGGTCGCCGCGGCGGCGGCGCGGTCGGTGCCGATCCCGGTGTACGCCGAGATGTCGTCGGTGAACCCCGTCATCCTGCTGCCGGGCGCGCTCGCGGCGGACGGCGCCGAGCTGGGCACGGCGTTCGTGACGTCGCTGACGACGTCCGCCGGCCAGCTGTGCACCAACCCCGGGCTCGTGTTCGCACTCGGCGACGCCACGTCGTTCCTCACCGCGGCGGCCGAGGCGGTCGGCGCGGCGCCGGGCGCGGCCATGCTCAACACCGGCATCCAGCGGTCCTATGTGGACGGCACGACCCGGCTCGCCGGCACCGACGGCGTCACCGAGGTGGCGGCCGGGGGATCCGACGACGGGCTCGCCGCGTGCGGTCAGGCCCGGCTGTTCGCCACCGACGGCGACACGTTCCTCGCGAACCACGCGCTGCAGGACGAGGTGTTCGGCGCCGCGTCGCTGGTCGTGCGGGTGCGCGACGTCGCCCAGCTGGTGCGGATCCTCGACTCGCTCGAGGGCCAGCTGACCGCGACCGTCCACGCCGCCGACAGCGACCAGAAGACCGCCGCCGCGCTGCTGCCCAGTCTGGAGCTGCTGGCCGGCCGGGTGTTGTTCGGCGGCTGGCCCACCGGCGTCGAGGTCGGGCACGCGGTCGTACACGGCGGCCCGTTCCCCGCGACCTCGAACCCGGCCACCACGTCCGTCGGCTCGCTCGCCATCGAGCGGTGGCTGCGGCCGGTGGCGTACCAGAACGTGCCGGACGCGCTGCTGCCCGCCGAGCTGCGGGACGACAACCCGCTCGGCGTGCCGAGGCTGCGGGACGGGGCGGCCGAGTGACCCCGCCGGTCGTCACCGGCCACCGGGTCGTCCCGGTCGCGGGCCGCGACAGCATGCTGCTCAACCTGAGCGGTGCGCACGGCCCGTTCTTCACCAGGAACCTGCTGATCCTCACCGACTCCGACGGCCGCACAGGTGTCGGTGAGGTGCCCGGCGGCCCGGCGATCACCACGACGCTCGAAGAAGCCGCCGACCTCGTGCTCGGCGCCAGGGTCGGCGACCACAACGCGGTCCTTTCGGCGGTCCAGCAACGTTTCGGCGCCCGGGACGCCGGCGGCCGCGGACTCCAGACGTTCGACCTGCGGGTGACCGTGCACGTCCGCACGGCCATCGAGGCGGCGCTGCTCGACCTGCTCGGCCAGTTCCTCGACGTCCCGGTGGCGGCGCTGCTCGGCGACGGGCAGCAACGCGAGCGCGTGCGCGCCCTCGGATACCTCTTCTTCGTCGGCGACCGCACGAAGACCGACCTGGACTACCGCGCGGGTTCGGGGGAGAGCTGGTTCGCCGTGCGGGACCGGGAGGCGCTCGACCCGGCCGGCATCGTCGTGCAGGCCGAGGCCGCGCGGGAGCGGTACGGGTTCACCGACTTCAAGCTGAAGGGCGGCGTCCTGTCCGGCGCCGCCGAGGTCGAGGTCATGCGGGCGCTCGCGGACCGCTTCCCGGACGCGGACCTCACGCTAGACCCGAACGGCGGCTGGCTGCTCGCCGACGCCGTCGCCCACGGCAGGGACCTGCGGGACGTGCTCGCGTACGCCGAGGACCCGTGCGGCGCGGAGGACGGTTACTCGGGCCGCGAGACGCTCGCCGAGTTCCGCCGCGCCACGGGCATGCGGACCGCGACGAACATGGTGGCCACCGACTGGCGGCAGCTCGGCCACGCGGTCCGGCAGTCCGCTGTGGACATTCCGCTCGCCGACCCGCACTTCTGGACCATGCACGGGTCGGTGCGGGTCGCGCAGCTCTGTCAGGCGTGGGGCTTGACCTGGGGTTCGCACTCGAACAACCACTTCGACGTGTCGCTCGCGATGTTCACGCACGTCGCGGCCGCCGCGCCGGGTGACGTCACGGCGATCGACACGCACTGGATCTGGCAGGACGGGCAGCGGCTCACGCGCGCGCCCATCCCGCTGGTGGACGGACAGCTGACGGTGCCGGCCGCGCCGGGGCTCGGCGTGGAGCTGGACCTCGAGCAGGTCGAGGCGGCGCACGAGCTGTACCGGCGGGCGGCGCTCGGCGCGCGCGACGACACCGTGGCCATGCAGTTCCTCGTGCCGGGCTGGCGCTTCGACCCGAAACGACCCGCGTTGGAGAGCGTGTGACGACCGTCTTCCAGGTGTGCCCGCTGCTCGAGTCCGTCGAGACCGCGCTCACCGCGCACTACAAGATCGTGCACGAGCCGTCCGACGACGTGGTCGCCGCGATCACCTCGTCCCGCTTCGGCGTCACGAACGAGCAGATGGACGCGTTGCCGAACCTGCGCGCGATCGTCCACTTCGGAGTCGGCTACGAGACCACCGACGTCGAACATGCCCGCGCACGCGGCATCGCCGTGAGCAACACACCCGACGTGCTGACCGACTGCGTCGCCGACCTCGCGGTCGGCGCGTTGATCGACGTGCAGCGCGGGCTGTCCGCCGCGGACCGTTTCCTCCGCCGCGGCGACTGGACGGCCGGCCAGTTCCCGTTGGCCACCAAGGTGAGTGGCAGGCGGGTCGGCATCCTCGGACTCGGCCGCATCGGCAAGGCGATCGCGCGCAGGCTCGTCGCGTTCGACGCGGACCTGAGCTACCACGCGCGGCACGAGGTGCCCGGGGTGCCGTACCGCTACCACGCCACGCCGGTCGAGCTGGCCGCCGCCGTCGACGTGCTGGTGGTCGCGACCTCGGGCGGGCCGGCCACGCGTGGGCTGGTGTCGGCGGAGGTCCTGGCGGCACTCGGCCGGGACGGCTATCTGGTCAACGTCGCGCGGGGCAGCGTGGTCGACGAGCCGGCGCTGGTGTCCGCGCTGGTCGGGGGAGAGCTCGCGGGCGCCGCGCTGGACGTGTTCGCGGACGAGCCGAACGTGCCGCAGGAGCTGCTGCCGCTCGACAACGTGGTGCTGCTCCCGCACATCGCGAGCGCGACCACTGAGACCCGCGAGGCGATGGGTGAGCTCGCGTTCCGCAACCTGCGGCAGTTCCTGAGCGAGGGCACGCTGATCACCCCGGTGCCGTAGCCGCGTCGTCGAAGATCGCCGCCGCTCCCCCATGGCGTTCATATAACTATTAATTACTCACTATATAGATGTCCGATATTTGGGCTCGAGATCGGGCGGGGCCCGCGCCGTCGCACAAACCACAAAAGCTGAGGAGGGGAGGGGGTCACCCCGGCACGTCCGAAGAGGTCAGTGGGGTAGCTGGAGGTGGGTACGCCGGCACGTTCAGCAGACGTGGCGGCGCGACCTCGAAGTCCACAGTGAAGTCCACAGTCACATCGCGACGCCGACGGTGAAGTGGCCGTCGCGAGGGGAGGAAGCCGGTCGGCAGCCCGATCGCCGGTCGCCGGCCCGGAGGTGGGTGGCGATCGCCAGCAGGAAGAACACCATCAGCCCGGCCGACGCGACCACGCCGAGGTGACGGTCATGCCGGCGTCCTGTCGAAGAGCGCGGCGTGGTCGGTGACCCATTCGGCGAACGTTCGTGCTCGGCCGAGCACCTTCGCCACGTCGCCGCTCACGTCGCCGACGGGCGCCTCCGCCTCCTTGTTGCGGTCGCCGGCGAACCGGGACGGCTGCTCGTCGAGCGGGTCGCCGAGGCCGACCGTTCTCGGGTGCAGGAAGACGGCGGTGACGAGGTACATGTCAGCTCCATACGTAAATCAGAATGTATGAACCTCATAATACATGTCGATGAGGCGACCCGCGGTTCGTGTGGGTGTCGACCGATCGACTACGGGAGGATCAACGCCATGAGGCAGTACCTGCTGAGCATCTACCAGCCAGAGGGCCGGCCGCCCGACGACGTGATGGACCGGGTGATGCGTGATCTCGACACGCTCAACGAGGAGATGCGGGCCGCCGGCGCGTGGGTGTTCGGCGCCGGACTGCATCCGCCGAGCACGGCGACGGTCGTGCGCGCGCAGGACGACGAGGTGCTGACGACCGACGGTCCGTTCATCGAGGCGAAGGAGTTCCTCGGCGGGTTCACGATCGTGCGGGCGGCCGACCTCGACGCCGCGCTCGAGTGGGGCCGCAAGCTGGCGACGGTGCTCACGCCGCTGTCGATCGAGGTCCGACCGTTCCAGGGCGACGGATGACCGTTGTCCGGTCGCTGGTCCTGTTCGCGCTGGCCGCGCTCGCCGAGATCGGCGGCGCCTGGCTGGTGTGGCAGGGCTGGCGGGAGGACCGCGGGCTGTGGTGGATCGCGGCCGGTGTGCTGGCGCTCGGCGCGTACGGGTTCGTCGCCACGTTCCAGCCCGACCCGAACTTCGGCCGGATCCTCGCCGCGTACGGCGGGGTGTTCGTGGCCGGGTCGCTGGCGTGGGGGGTCGTCGTCGACCGGTTCACGCCGGACCGGTGGGACTACCTCGGCGCCGGCCTGTGCCTCGTGGGCGTCGCCGTGATCATGTACGCGCCGCGCCGATGACCGTCGAGGAGATCTTCCGTCGGGAGTACGGCCGCGCGGTGTCCGTGCTGGTCCGCCTCCTCGGCGACATCGGGTTGGCCGAGGAGGCCGTGCAGGACGCGTTCGTCGAGGCCGTGCGCCGCTGGCCGGAGTCGGGGACGCCGCCGAGCCCGGCCGGCTGGATCATCACGACCGCAAGGAACCGGGCCATCGACCGGCTGCGCAGGGAGGCGTCCCGCGAGGACCGCCACCGGCAGGCGCTGTTGCTGACCGAGGAGTCGGAGTCGGCAGAGGAGGGTCCCGTGCGTGACGACCGGCTTCGGTTGATCTTCACCTGCTGCCACCCGTCGCTGGCGACCGGGGTGCGGGTCGCGCTGACGTTGCGGCTGCTCGGTGGGCTCACGACCGAGGAGATCGCGCGGGCGTTCCTGGTGCCGGAGCCGACGATGGCGCAGCGTCTGGTGCGGGCGAAGAACAAGATCCGCGACGCGGGCATCCCGTACCGGGTGCCGTACGAGGCGGACCTGCCCGCGCGGCTGCGTGCGGTGCTCGCGGTGGTGTACCTGATCTTCAACGAGGGTTACTCGGCGGTCGACCGCGACGAGCTGAGCGCGGAGGCCGTCCGGCTCGGTCGGTTGCTCGCGGAGCTGATGCCCGACGAGCCGGAAGTGTTGGGGCTGTTGGCGTTGATGTTGTTGAGCCAGTCGCGTCGGGCGGCCCGCGTCACGTCGGACGGCTCGCTGGTGTTGCTGGCCGACCAGGACCGTGCGGCGTGGGACCGCGCGCTGATCGACGAGGGGCAGGCGTTGGTGCGTGCCTGTCTGCGCCGCGACCGGCCCGGCCCGTACCAGATACAAGCGGCGATCAACGCGGTCCACAGCGACGCCCCGACCACGGCGGAGACCGACTGGGCTCAGGTCGTGGCGCTCTACGACCAGTTGATGGTGTGCACCCCGACGCCGGTGGTGGCGCTGAACCGTGCCGTGGCCGTCGCGGAGCTGTCCGGTCCGGCGGCCGCGCTGGCGTTGGTCGACGCGCTCGACCTGGACCGCTATCACCTGTACCACTCGGTGCGCGGGTCGCTGCTGCGTCGGCTCGACCGGGCGGAGGAGGCCGCGCGGGCGTACGAACGCGCGTTGGACCGCACGTCGAACGAGGCGGAACGCGTGCTGCTACGGGGTTTCCTCGCGGGTTAGGTCGAGGACGTCGCCGACGAGGTCGACGGCGCTGCGGGACGGGTCGCGGGCGGCGTTGTTGTAGACCTGCTCGGTGGTGTCGATGCTCGTGTGGCCGACGTCGGCCTGGACGTGGACGAGCTGCGCGCCGGCTTCGACGGCGGTGGTGACGTAGAAGTGGCGCAGCGCGTGGGGATGCAGGCTGTCCTCGGAGAGGCGGCGCAGGAGCTGCCACACCGCCTGGCGGCGGTAGCGGTTGCCGGTGCGGGTGAGGAGCAGCGGGGTGTCGGCCTGCGCGGTGCGGCGGGCCGGGGTGGTGCCGGCGCCGGCGTCGCGTTCGCGCAGGTAGCCGGTCAGTGCCTCCTCGGCGGCGGCGTGCAGGTACACCACCCGGGTCTTGCCGCCCTTGCCGTGGACGCGCAGTGCGCGCCGGCCGCGGGTGACGTGCAGGTCGGCGCGGTCGAGGTCGCACAGTTCGCTGACGCGCAGTCCGAGGGTGAACAGTGCGACGACGGCGGTCGCGCGGGCGGTGTCGAGGGGGCTGGCGCCGCGGCGGGGGGTGCGCGCGGCGGTGAACAGGGCGCGGACCTGGGCGGTCGTGAGCACGACGGTGCCGGTGGTGCTGGTGGCGGCGAGCCCGAGTCGGCGGCGGTTGAGGGCCGCGGGGTTGCCGGCGGCGAGGCCGGTGTCGGCGAGGTGGGTGTAGAGGGCTTTGACGGTGGCGAGCATGCGGTCGCGGGTGGCGGGCGCCGCGCCGGCGGTGTTGAGGGCGTCGAGCCAGGCCTTGACGTGCGCGGACGTGGCGTTGAGGGGGTCGACGGCGTGGGAGGCGCACCAGCGGAACCAGTGCAGGGGCCGGTAGCGGCCGCGGGCGGCTGGGGGAGGGCCGGTCCGCCGGCTTGGCTGGCTGCCGACGACCGCCGCGTAGTGGGTCACCGCGGTCGTCCAGGCGTCGGTCAGTGGGGGCCTCATAGTTTTCGGGGGGTCGTCGGCGGGTGGCAGCCACTCGCCGATGTCGCCGGAGGTTGTGGGTAGGCCAAGTCCTTCGGCGTAGGTACGCCTCGTGGCGCGGTTTCCGTAGCCGCCGAGCCAGTCCGCGATCTCTTTCAGCAGCTCAGCGGGTGCTGAGACGCCTGGCCACAGCTCGTCGGACCGCGTTGCCAGCTCTCCGGTTGTCACTCGACCATCTTAGCTACAAAAGCTCGGTTCTGTAGCTGACCTCTGTTGTAGTTGTCATATCTATAACCGGTAGCGTTGGTTATGGGTACGTCAACTAGACTGCTCGCATGGTCGATGTCGTGGTGGAAGTGCTCGAAACGGACACGCTCTGTGGGTTCAGTCGGTGCCGGGCGCCGCTGCCGGCGCCGGGGCCGCGTGGGGGACGTCCGTTCGCCTACTGCCCGGAGCGCACGTGGCCCGGCGGCAAGACCTGCAAGCAGCTCGCGGCGGCCCAGGACGCGCTCACCGAAGCCCTCGGGTCGGCTGTCGACACCGCGCTCAGCGCCGCCACCAGCACGTTCACGACCGCGGCCAACCAGTTGGTCGACCCGCTGAGCGAAGTGCTCGCTGCGGCCGCCGCGTTGCGCGACACCCTCGCGGCGGAGCTGACGACCGCCGCCGCACGGGTCGAGGAGGCCGAGACGACCGCCGCGAACGAACGCGGACTGCGGCAGTCCGCGGAAGAAGCCACCGCGAAGGCCGAGCAGGACGCGGCCGCCGCCACGGACGCGGGACGGCAGGCGGCGGCCGATGCCGCCGAGGTTGTCCGACACGCAACCGAGGAGGTCGAGCGGCACAAGCTCGAACGGGACCGTGCGGTGGCGGCCGCGGAAGCCGCCGACGAGGCCCGCGCGGAGGCGGAGCTGGCCAGGGCCCACGCGGAAGGCGTCGCCGCGACCGAACGGGACCGCGCCGACGCGGCCGCCCGGCAGGCCCGCGAGGAACGCGCCCGCACCGAGTCCACGTCGAAAGCCCTCGCCGCGGCGACCGAGAAGCTGGCCACCACCAGAGCCGAGCGCGACGCCGCCCGCACCGCGGTCGCCGACCTGCGCACCGACGCACAGCAGGCCCAGGCGGAACTGGCGAACACCCGCAGCAGGGCCGACGAGCTGAGCGTCGAGCTGACGAAGACCCTGGCAAGGGTCGACGAGCTGACGACTGACGCGACGTCGACCCGTGAGACCGCGCGACAGGTGACCGAGGAGGCGGTCCGCCTACGCGCCGACCTGTCCCGCCACACGACGACGAGCGCCGCGCTGCGGGAGGTCCTCCGCGTGCCGGACCTGGCGCCGGAGGAGCTGCGGACCCGGCTGCTCACGGAGCTGCTGCGGTAGCTGGTCCAGTTAGGCGAAACCGTGGTGGACCTGTCGCCGAGCCACCGAAGCCGCCACGATGGCGGCATGTCCGCCGTTCGGGATCTCGAGAGCTGGCTGCGCACCGACTTCGTCGCCGGGAACACCGTGCTCGAGCACGCCTACTTCGCCGCAGGTACCGAGATCGTCCACGAGGTCCGCGAGCTGGACCGGCACAAACACACGATCCGCGACGACGGTGGCGCGCTCGTCGCCCGGATCGGTGAGCTGCCGGAGTCGACGCGGGACCGCTACGCCCTGCTCGGCGCGGTCGGCTTCTACCTCGCCGCGTGTCGGCGGCACGAGATCGACGCGGCGGAGCCGGCGCAGGCGGTCGCGGGTCGGCTCGGGCTCGCGCTCGGGGTGGCGCCGCGGTTCGTGTTCGCGCACCAGTCCACGCACAACCCGGCCGCCGGCGACGCCGTCCGCGCGTTCACCCACCTGCCCGACGAGCAGACCTTCGTCACCTACAACGGACTCGGCGTCCTCGCCTACGAGCGCGCGGCCGCCGCGCTGCGCCGCGTCCCGGCCATGGGTGTGTCGAGCGCGTTGGCGACCTACCTGTTCGAGGACGCGCGGGTCGCGCTCGACGACGTGCTGGGGTTCAACCGGGCGCTGGCCGCCGAGCTCGACGCGGACCGGTTCTTCCGCAACGTCCGCCCGTACTACAAGCCGCACCCGGTGTGCGGGGTCGAGTACCGCGGCGCGAACGCCGGTGATTTCGCGTCGGTCAACGAGATCGATCTCCACCTCGGCCTGTGCGACCCGGCCGACCCGTTCTACCTGCGGATCCTGGCCGAGAAGTACCCGTACGTGCCGCCGGAGGACCAGCCGCGCCTGCGGGAGGTGAAGGTCGACCTGCTCGCCGCGTTCGAGGAGGCGGAGCCCACGCCGCGTATGCGGGTCAACGCGGAGCACTTCCTCGCGCTGTGCCGCGCGCACGGCGCCGCCTACGCGTTCCACCACCACCGGCTCGTGAAGCCGTTCCTCGAACGTCCCGCCGCGGCCGCGCCGCCCGAGCGTCAGGAGGGGCTCAGCGCCAGCGGCCCGCCCCTGGAGGTGGTGATCGCCGGGCTCGCCCGCCTCAGCGACCTGCGGGCCGCGCGTGGTCGGGCCGGCACCGCGCGGGTCCGGCTTGACCAGCTGCGGGCACGTCTGGCGATGCCGCCGGCCGGGACCGCGGTGCCGGTGGCGGCGGGTTCGGCGGCACCGTAAGGATCAGCCGGACACGCAGAACCGGTCCGGTGTGATCGGTAGGTCGCGGACGCGGACACCGGTCGCGTGCCAGGCCGCGTTCGCGATCGCGGCGGCGGTGCCCACGATGCCGATCTCCCCGATGCCCTTGGTGCCCAACGGGTTCACGTGCGGGTCGGACTCGTCGAGCCATACCGCGTCGAGGTCGCGGATGTCCGCGTTCGTCGCGATGTGGTACTCGGCGAAGTCGTGGTTCACGACGTGGCCGAACCGCTCGTCGAGGACGCTCTTCTCGTGCAGCGCCATCGACAGGCCCATGGTCATGCCGCCGATGAACTGCGACCGGGCGGTGCGCGGGTTGACGATCCGGCCGGTGGCGAACACGCCGAGCAGCCGCCGGACGACGATCTCCCCGGTGTCGGCGTGCACGGCGACCTCCGCGAACTGCGCGCCGAACGCCCGCATCGCGTACCGCTCGGTGGCGGGGTTCTCGGGGGTCTGCGCCGATGCCTCGTCGCCGGGGGCGGGGGACGCGCCGAACTTGTCGCGGAACGTGCGTGCCGCCTCGACGATCGTCGAGCCCCACGAGTTGACGCCCGACGAGCCGCCGGCGACCGACGCGGGCGGCAGGTCGGTGTCGCCGATCGCCAGGTCGATGTCGTCCTCGGTCACCCCGAGGGCGTCCGCGGCGATCTGCGTCAGCACGGTCCACGTGCCGGTGCCGAGGTCGGCCGCGCCGATCTCCACCCGGTACCGCCCGTCGGGCAGGCGCCGGACCGTCGCGGTCGACCCGGGCATCGTCTGCACGGGGTAGGTCGAGGACGCCACACCGGTGCCGACGAGCCAGCCGTCGTGCAGGCGGGCCCTCGGCGCGGCCGGCCGGTCGTGCCACCCGAACCGTCGCGCGCCCTCCTCGAGGCAGGCGACCAGGTTGCGGCTGGAGAACGGCTTGCTGGTGTCCGGGTCGACCGTCGGCTCGTTGTGGATCCGCAGCGCCACCGGGTCGACGGCGCACGCGACGGCCAGCTCGTCCATCGCGACCTCCGGGCCGAACATGCCGGGGCACTCGCCGGGCGCCCGCATCCACGACGGCACCGGCACGTCCAGTCGCGCGAGCCGGTGGCCGGCCCGCCGGTTCGGCGCCGCGTACATCGAGCGGCTCGGGGTGGCGGTCTGCTCGGCGAACTCCTTGATCCGGGCGGTCTGTTCGACGACGTCCACGGCGATCGCGGTCAGCGTGCCGCCCTCGTGCGCGCCCAGCCGGACCCGCTGGATGGTGGGTGTGCGGTAGCCGACGAGCGCGAACATCTGCTGGCGGGTGAGCGCGAGCTTCACGGCGCGGCCGGGCAGGTGGCGGGCGGCCAGCGCGGCGAGGATCAGGTGCGCGTGCGCGCGGCCCTTGCTGCCGAACCCACCGCCGACGTGTGGGGCGATCACCCGGATCTGGTCGGTGTCCAACCCGAGGACCGGCGCGACCTCCTTGCGGACCGAGTGCACGCCCTGCGTCGACTCGTACAGGGTGAGCCGGTCGTCGGCCCAGCACGCGACGGTCGTGTGCGGCTCCATGGGGTTGTTGTGCTCCATGGGTGTCGTGTACACGGCGTCGACGGTGACCGCGCTGGTGGCGAGCGCCTCGGTCACGTCGCCCTGCGACGTCTCGGTCGCGAGTGCGGGGTTGACGTGCTCGGGCGTGTACAGGTCGGCGCTGTCCGCGCGCAGTGACACGTCGTGCGGCTCGGTCTCGTAGGACACCTCGACCAGGCTCGCGGCGTGGCGGGCGGTCTCCGAGGTCTCCGCGACGACCACGCCGATGAGCTGACCGCGGAAGTGCACGCGGTCGTCCTGCAGTATCGCGAGTTCCTTGTCGTCGGCGTTCGCCAGCGCGGGCGCGTTCTCGTGGGTCAGGACGGCGAGGACGCCGTCGAGGGCGGCCGCGGCGTCGATGTCGAACCCGGTGACGCGGCCACGTGCGATGGTCGCCTGCACGGGGAACGCGTACGCGGGGTTGTCGACGGGCTGTTCGAACGCGTAGCGGGCGGTGCCGGTGAGTTTCGCGGGGCCGTCGCGGCGGGGGAGTGCGGCGCCGATCACGCGGGCTCACCCGCCAGGCCCCGCAGTGTGGCGACCAGCGCGCCGCGTGCCAGCCGGACCTTGAAGCCGTTGTCCGGCAACGGTTCCGCGGCCGCGAGCGCGGCGTCGGCGGCCCGGCCGAACAGTTCGTCGTTGGGTTCCGCGTCCCGTAGGACGTCCTCGGCCGCCTCCGCGCGCCACGGTTTGTGCGCGACCCCGCCGAAGGCGATCCGCGCGTCGCGGATCCGGCCGTCGCGCAGGTCGAGCACGGCGGCGACGGACACCAGCGCGAACGCGAAGGAGGCCCGGTCGCGGACCTTGCGGTAGGCCGACCGGGTCGAGAGCGGCGCCGGCAGGTCGACCGACGTGATCAGGTCGCCGTGGGACAGCACGGTGTCGCGCCGTGGGTCGTCGCCGGGCAGGCGGTGCAGGTCGGCGACCGGGAGGTCCCGCTCGCCGTCGGTGCCGAGGACGTGGACGGTCGCGTCGAGGGCGACCAGCGCGACGGCCATGTCCGACGGGTGCACGGCGACGCAGTGCGGCGACGCGCCGAGGATCGCGTGGTAGCGGTGGTAGCCCTCGGTCGCGGAGCAGCCGGTGCCGGGTTCCCTCTTGTTGCACGGCGTCGTGACGTCCTGGAAGTACGGGCAGCGGGTGCGTTGCAGCAGGTTCCCGCCGGTGGTGGCCATGTTGCGGAGTTGGCCGGACGCGCCGGACAGCAGTGCCTGCGACAGCACCGGGTACCGCTCGCGGACCGTGGGGTCGGCGGCGAGGTCGCTGTTGCGGACGGTCGCGCCGATCCGCAGGCCGCCGTCGGGCCGCGGTTCGATCCCGTCCAGCGGCAGCCCGCTGACGTCCACGACCAGCCCGGGCCGTGCGACGTCGAGCTTGAGGTGGTCGACGAGGTTGGTGCCGCCGGCGAGGAACACGGCGTCGTCGTCGGCCGCGACGGTGGCGACCGCGCCGGCCGCGTCGTCGGCCCTGCGGTAGTCGAAGGGGATCACCGGCCGGCCGCCTCGATCGCGGCGACGATGCCGACGTAGGCGCCGCAGCGGCACAGGTTGCCGGCCATGCGCTCCCGGATCTCGGCCGGTGACAGCGTCGGTGTGCCGGTGGTGACCGCGCTCGGCCGGCCCGCGCGCAGTTCGGCGAGCATGCCGGTGGCCGAACAGAGCTGGCCGGGGGTGCAGTAGCCGCACTGGAAGGCGTCGTGGTCGAGGAACGCCTGGCGCAGCGCGTCGTCGGGGAGGCCGGCGGCGGTGGTGACCTCGGCGCCGTCGTTGGCGACCGCGAGGGTGAGGCAGCTGACCACGCGGCGGCCGTCGAGCAGCACCGTGCACGAGCCGCACTGGCCGTGGTCGCAGCCCTTCTTGGGTGCGGTGACGTCGAGCCGCTCCCGTAACGCGTCGAGCAGTGTGGTCCTGGTGTCGACCGTGACCTGGTGCGTCGTGCCGTCCACCGTCAGTGTGATCTTGGCTTCCACGGGACACGGTTACCTCCCGCGCACGCCGGGAAACCCAGGGCGACTCAGAAGAGGCTGAGGAACCAGTAGGCCGCGGCCGCGATCGACGCCGAGCCGGGGAACGTGAGCACCCATCCGACGGCGATGTCGCCGGCCACCGACCAGCGGACCGCCTTGCGGCGCTGTGTGGCGCCGACCCCCATGACCGCCGAGGTCACGACGTGGGTGGTGGACACGGGGGCGGCGAACACGAACGCCGTCAGGTACAGCACCGACGACGCCGACAGCTCGGCGGCGAACCCGTGCGCCGGGGTGAGGTGGAAGATCCGTCTGCCGAGGGTGCGCATGATCCGCAGCCCGCCCGACCAGGTGCCGGCCGCGAGCGCGGACGCGCACAGGATGATCACCCAGAACGGGACGGAGTAGTCGTCCTGGTGCCCGGTGACGACCAGCGCCAGCACGATCACGCCCATGCTCTTCTGGGCGTCCTGCAGCCCGTGGCCCAGCGCGAGGCTGGACGCGGACGCGATCTGGG
This sequence comes from uncultured Actinomycetota bacterium, assembly GCA_963840275.1. GTDB lineage: Bacteria > Actinomycetota > Actinomycetes > Mycobacteriales > Pseudonocardiaceae > Actinophytocola. The sequence goes on along the minus strand of CAWIYK010000005.1, from coordinate 1,517,751 downwards.
CGCGGCGCAGCAGCCGCCCGGCCTTGTGCGGGTTGGCTCGGTGGAACGCCCACAGCAGCCCGATCATGACCAGGTAACCGAGCCCCATGCCGACCAGCGGCGACAGGATCATCGGGATGAGCACCTTGGTGACCACCCCGCCCCAGTGCACGCTGGTCGAGGAGGCGAGTGCGGCGCCGACCAGCCCGCCGATCAGGGCGTGCGAGGAGGACGAGGGCAGCCCGAAGTACCAGGTGGTGATGTTCCACGAGATGGCGCCGATGAGCGCGGAGCCGACGACGACCATGCCGTGGCCGGAGTGCGGGGTGTCGATGATGCCCTTGGCGACCGTGACGGCGACGCCGGTGCCGGCCAGCGCGCCGATCAGGTTCATGACCGCGGCGAGGCCGAGCGCGCCACGCAACGACAGGGCCCTGGTGGAGACCGCGCTCGCGACCGCGTTCGCCGCGTCGTGGAAGCCGTTGGTGAAGTCGAACCCGGTCACCAGGACGATGACGAGGATCAGGCCGATCCAGTCCACCGGTCAGGACTCTTTGACCGCGATGGTGTGGACCACGTCGGCGACGTGCTCGAACGCGTCGGCGGCCCCTTCGAGCTGGTCGACGATCTCCTTGAGCTTCATCACGGTGAGCGGGTCGTGGCTGCCGTTGAACAGGTACTGCAGGAGCCGCCGGTAGATCTGGTCGGCCTCGTTCTCCAGCTCGTTGATCTGCACCCAGAAGTCGGTGAGGTTGCGCAGCGTCGCGAGCCGCGGCATGGCGTCGGCGGTGAGCCGCGCGCACTTGTCGAGCACCTCGACCTGCAGGCGGACGTTGTCGGGTAGCGCCTCGGGGTTGTACAGGGTGGTGAGGTCGACGGCGGCGTCCATGTAGTCGACGACGTCGTCGAGCCGGATCGCGAGGCGGTAGATGTCCTCGCGGTCGAACGGCGTGATGAACGAGCGGTCCAGCTGTTCCATGATCGCGTGGGTCGCGTCGTCGCCGGCGTGTTCGGCCGCGCGCATCCGTTTGGCCAGCTCAGGGCGTTGTTCGGTCGGTACGGCCACGAACTCGCGCAGCACCGTCACGGCAGTGGCGATGTTCGTGCCGGCCACGCTGAACATGTCGAAGAACTTGTTGTCCCGTGGCTTGAGACGTAGTCGCATCGGAGCCCTCCCCTTCGGCGATCTTGGGGCAGAGTATGAACAACGTGTTGACGGCGTTCGTCCGGTACCACCCTCCATGGGTGGTACGCGGGCATTTCGGACACAGGTCAGGGACGGCCGGCGCCGTGGATGAGGCGTAGCCGGGGCCGTGTCCGCGGAAACCCGACCAGCTCGCGGAGCCGGGGGAGACCGACGTGCAGCCGGTCGGCGAGCACCGGCAGCGGCAGTCCGTGTGCGGCGGCCAGCTCGGCGGCCTTCGCGAGCAGCTCGGGGCGCTCGCCGGAGTAGGCCGAGCCGACCGGCTCGTCGGTGCGCCAGCCGAGCCGGTTGAGGGCGGCCATGGTCCTGCGCAGTGTCGACTCGCTGTACCGGCCGAGGTCCTTGCCCCGGTAGGCGAGGGCGGCGACCGACACGCCGTAGCCGTCGGCGATCTCCTTGAGCGCGGGGATGTCCACCGGGGTCGGCAGCCGGTCGCGGATCTCGTCGGCGGGCATGAGGAACTCGGCGGCGAACGTGTTCGCCTCCCGTTCGTGCACGCCGGAGCCGGGTGCCGGGTCGGGGTGCAACATCAGGTGTCCGAGCTCGTGGGCCACCGAGAAGCGTTGCCGCATCGGGTTTCCCTTGTGCGAGAGCACGATCATCGGTCGGCCGTGCAGTGCGGCGGAGAACGCGTCGATGGTCTCGCTGTCCACGGCGGGCAGGCGTGTGAGGACGATGCCGCGGGTCTCGAGGGTGCGGACCAGGTGGACGATCGGGCCGGTCGGCACGTGCCACGCCTTGCGCAGCATGCCGGCGGTCGCGGCGGGGTCGCCGGGGCGCAGACCGAGGGGGAGCCCGAGGTCCAGCGGCGGCAGCTCGATGACCTGGTCGAGCTGGTCGATCAGCTCCCACAGCAGCTCGACGTGCGCGAGCGCCTGCTGCCGCTGGCTCGACGTGGTGGTGCGCAGTGACCGGAAGTGCGCGTGCGCGGTGTCGAGCCGTAGCTGTGCGCGACCGATCGCGAAGAACGTGACGGGCACGTCGAGGGCGGCGGCGCAGCGGGCGAGGGTCTCGCTACTGGGCCGGGACTGGCCGAGCTCGTACTGCGAGACGGCGGCCGCGGTCCGCCCGATCGACTCGGCGAGGTCGCGTTTGCGCAGGCCGGCCAGCTCCCGGGCCATCGTGAGCCGGGCGGGCGCGAATGCCTGCGCGACGGCGACGGCATCCGGGTGCACGGTCGGGCTCCTCAGGCATAGGGGTGCTGGCCGTGCCATGGTGGTCCAGCACGGAGAGTGAAGATGATCGGGTGACCGGTGTCAGCCGGAGGGTCGCTCTCGTTCGGCCCTCGGCCGGATCCGCAGCGCCGGCTCCGGCAGGTCGAAGATCGTCGGATCCAGCGGCGACTGTGCCGACTGTGCCGGGACGTCGATGCCGGCGTTGAGGTCCTGGAGGCGGACGTACCAGGACCACTCGATGTGGTTGTCGAACAGCTCGCCCTGCCCGGCCCACGCGCCGGTGAGCCCGTGTTCCTCGGTGCCGTTCCAGAGGAGGAACAGCAGCTCGCGGCCGGCGAGCCAGATGTCGCGGCGGCTGATGAGGGCCTGGTCGCCGTTGGTGGTCAGCAGCTCGCGGCGTAGGTCGCTCGCGCCGGCCAGTGAGCCGTGCGGGCCGCTCGCGGACTGCAGCTGGTAGATCCCGACGCGGCCGAGCTTGAGCAGCACCGACTGGAACGCCGAGTCGACCTCCAGCCCGGGCAGCTCGGCGGTCAGTGAGGCCGCCGTGGCACGGAGGAACTGGTAACGGTCGGTGCCGAAGCTGGTGTTGTTGTCCCAGTTGCCGCGCGGGGTGTCGCGCCGGGCGGGCTGCAGCTCGGCGGCCGCCTCGTGCGCGTCCTGCAGCCACTGGCACACGGCCGTGGTGAAGTCGAGCACCGGCACCGGTTCGATCAGCTGAGCCAGCCGTTCCACGCGGCCTCCCCCTACTTGATCCGCCACTCGACGGTCGCCGAGCACCACTTGATTCTCACACCCGATCCGGTCACGACCACGCATTTGCGGCCGCGTGTCGCGCCGCCTTCGGGTGTTGTTCAGACGGGGTCCGCGGTGGCGACCGCGTACTCGCTCAGTGCGATCCGGTTCGGCAGGCCGGTCTTGGTGATCAGGCTGGACACGTGCTTCTCCACCGTGCGCGGCGACAGGTGCAGCCGGTCGGCGATCTCGCGGTTGCCGAGGCGGTCGGCGAGCAGGCGCAGCACCTCGTACTCGCGCACGGTCAACCCTGCCGACCGCAGCGCGGACGGGATGTCGGTCAGGCCGCTGCGGCGTTGGGCGACCCGCACCCCGCTGTTGCGCAGCAGCGCACGACAGGCGCTGGCCACCGCGGGCACGTCGGCCGCGTGGAAGTGGTCCTCCGCGGCGCGCAGCCACTCGACCGGGGTGCCCCACCCGTCGGCGAGCGCCGCCTCCGACACCAGGCGCAGGCCGAGGTGGCGGCCCATCGCGTACGGGGCGCCGACCGTCTGCGCCTCCTCGACCGCGGCGGTCGCGGCCTCGGCGTCGCCGGCACGCCCGGACAGCACTGCCCGCCCGTACCGCGCGAACATCCGGTCCCACCGCAGGCGGGCCGCGGGGGAGTCGGCGACCGCGTCGAACTCGGCCTCGGTGATGGCGCCGGAAAGGGCCTGCAGCAACAGGTTCAGCCCGTAGCGGCCGCCCAGGGTGAGCACGTTGGACGTCGAGTCCTCGGCACGCAGCGCGTGCGCCATCTCGTCGACGGCACGGGACCGGTTCTCCTCCAGCAGCGCACAGAACGCCCGCGCCAACCCGTGCACCCGGGGCGCGTACAGCGGCTGGGACGAACCCTCCCACCTGCGGAACTGAGCGAGCGCCTCGTCCATCTCCTTGCGGCGCCCCCGATGCCCGGCCAGCACCGCGCGCAACAGCGTCACGTACTGGGTGTTCTCCAGCAGCTTGAGCCGGGTCGCGGCCGCGAGCACCTGGTCGATCAACATCTCGGCGGCCGCCAGGTCGCCTTCGAGGATGAGGAACAGCGCGATGCTCTGCTCGGCCTGGTAGCGGGCGGTCACAGCACCGACCAGCGACGCCTGCTGCCGCGCCTGCTCCAGCCGGTCGAGGATCCCGTCCCGCAGCGCGTCGTCGTTGCCGAGCCGCACGAGCGCGTGGATCTCCCAGATCGGCAGGTCGTGGCGCACCGCGATGGCCCTGGCCCGTTCCAGACACGCGGTCGCCTCGCCGGGGTCTCGTGCACGCAGCACCGCGGACAGCAGCTGCCACGCCTGGCACGCGATCACCGGCAGCGGCACCCGCTCCGCGACCGTCGCCGCCTGCCGCGCCAGCGTCTCGGCCGTCCGGACGTGCTCCGGTCCCGGCCGGTCCAACGCGAGGTGCGCCTCGACGACGTCGACGGGCGCGGTGTCCGCCTCGTCGGCGTCCGGGCCGAGCAGGTTCCGCGCGGTGGTGATCTGCCCCAGGCTGTGCTGCCCGTGCCCGGCGACCGCCGCCGCCCACGCGAGCCGGGTGTGCAGCTGCGCCCTCCTGCGCCGGTCGAGGCCGCCGACCTGGTCGAGCGTGCCGACCGAGGCGAGCGCCCGCTCGACGAGCCCGGCCTCGACGAGCGCGTACAGCAGGTGCTCCAGCGTGTCGGCCCGCTCGGCCGCCTCGTCCCCGGACAACAGGTCCCACGCCCGGTCGAGCAGCCCGACGGCCGAGTTCGCCGCGCCCTGGGTCAGGGCGCGGCGGCCGGCCTCGGCGAACAGCCGGCCCGCGACGACCGGGGCGCCCGCGTCCAGCCGCAGCGTCGCCACGGTCTGGCACCACTCGCCGGGCAGCCCGGGATAGACGGCCTCGATCGCGTCCGCGACCTGGTCGGACAGCCGCGCGCGCTCCGCCGGGGTCAGCAGCGTGAGCAGTGCCTCGCGGATCAGCTGGTGCTGGAAGGTGTACCAGTCCGGCAGCTGGTCGTCGGGCAGCATCAGCTGCGTGCCCGGCTCGCCGTGCAGGTGCGACAGCAGCTCACGGTCGGGCAGCCCGGTGACCGCCTGCGCGACGGCCAGGGGGAACCGGCGGCCGATCACCGCCGCGACCGACAGCAGCCGCTGTGTCTGCGGGCCGAGCGCGGCGACCCGGCGGACGACGGTCCTCGCGAACGTCGCCGGCACGTCGGCCGGCCGGTGCTCGGCCATCCGCCACCCGGGGTCGGCCGGCACCAGCAGGCCGCCGTCGACGATGCCGCCGAGCAGCTCCTCGATGAGGAACGGGTTGCCCGCACTGCCCGCCCACAGCAGGTCCACCGCGGGCTCGGGCACCTCCTGTGCGGCCACGGCGAGGCACGCGCCGGCGAGGTCGCGCAGGTCGTCGCGGCTGAGCCGGTCCAGCTCGACGACGACGCCGATGCCGCGCTGCGCGGCCGACCTGGCGAGCTCCAGCGCCGGGCACGGCTCGTTGCGGATCGCGCCGAGCAGCAGCGTCGGCTGGCGGTCCAGGTTGTCGATCAGGTACTCGACGACGGCGAGGCTCTCCGCGTCCGCGTCCTGCAGGTCGTCCAGCGACAGCAGGCATCCCCGGCCGCGGCCGGCGAGGCCGGTGAGCCGCAGCACCGCCTCGGCGAGGATGACGAGCGAACCGTCGGAGGAGCCGTCCTGCTGGGCGGCGGGCATGCCCCAGTCGGGGATGAGGCGCGCGAGCACCGGCCGGTACGGGCCGAGCTCGGCGATGTCGATCTCCACGTCCGCGCGCAGCAGCGACAGGAGCGACTCGGTCAGCGAGCGGTACGGGACCATGGGGCCGATCGCGCTGCCCCGGCCCCGCATCAGCACCATGTTGGCCGAGTAGGCGCGGTCGGCGGCCGCGGCGGCGAGACGGGACTTGCCGATCCCGCTCTCGCCGACGAAGAACACCGCACCGCCGCGACCGACGCGCGCGGCGTTCAGCGCGTCCTCGACGGTGCGGAGCTCATGGTCCCGGCCCACCACGGTCGACGAGCGGTTCCGCACGATCACTGACACTACTCAGGTGCCGGCCGTCCGATTCATCGGATCAATCCGGCGCGGTCACTCCACCGACTCGTGGTGCGGCGGGCAGCAGGTGGTGTACGCGACGCCGGTCGCGTCGTCGAACGGGCCGGCGAGGCCGACCGCGAGCGCCCCGGCCGAGATCACGATCCCCGCGAGCGCGGCGGTGCGCATCCCGAAGGTCGTCGCCCGTCCACGGTCGTCGGCCTGCTGGTCGCCTGCGGTGAATCGCTCGTCGGACACAGTGTTCCCCGTTCTGTTGGTGGATCGTCAGTGGTGTGTTCTCGATGGCTCGAGCGCGAGCACCGAGGGCACGCGCTCCGCGAACCCTAGGCGCAGCAGCCCGTAGCCGATCCCGGCCAGCCCGGTGAGCAGACCGGGAGTCGACACCCCGCCCGGGGTGCCACACGACGCGCGGTACTGGGTGAGCGCGTCGAGGATGAGACCGGCCCGTCGCCGCCGCGCCGCGGCGACGGGCTCGGCGCGCGTCCTGTCGCCGGTGGTGGCGAGGACGGTGAGAGCCTCGGCGATACCCAGTTCGCCGTGGCAGAGGCTGAGGTCGTGCAGCACCGGGCGGTCCGCGAGGAGCGCGTCCGGGGCGCCGGTCTCGCGATGGCCGGCGCCGGCCATCGCGAGACCGGCCGCGCCCGCGCACCAGCCGAGGTCGCCGTCGGCGGCGCTCGCGTGTGCCACGGCGCGGGCGGCCGCGTCGGCGTCGTGCTTCGCGAGCGCCCACGCGATACCGGCGGCGCCGTCGAGGAACCCGCCCGGTGCGCCGGCCCGGCCGTCGGTGCGGCGGACCAGCTCGGCGAGCCCGTCGGCGCAGTCCTGCGCGAGCGTCGCGGCCTCGGCGAGCCCCAGCTCGGCGTGCACGGCGGTCATCGCGGCGAGACAGCCGGCGCCACCGCTGGCGACACCGGGCCCGCCGGGCGCCTTCGCGGCGGTCGCGGCCAGCGCGACGGCGGTGCGGGTGGCGTCGCGGAGCCCGGACACGTCCGTCGCGCCGAGCAGGGTGGTGAGCCGGGCGAGGCCGTAGGCGATGCCGCCGAACCCGTGGAAGCCGCCGCAGCCGACCGCGGCGACCAGCTCCGGGCGGTCGGCGAGCGCGTCGAACATCGTCGGCAGGCCGCGCAGCGCGTGGCGGGCCATGTCGGCGTAGCGGGCGATCCCGGACAGCTCGGTGACCTGCGCGAGGAACAGGGCGACGCCGACATAGCCGTCCGCGAGGCCGGCGCCCATCGGCAGCACCAGCCACTGGCGGCCCTCGACGAGCTCCAGCCCGAGCCAGTTCACGCGGTCGCCGTCGGTGAGGTTGCGGGCCACGATCTGGTCGGCAAGGGCGCAGGCCGCGACGAGCAGCCGCTCCGGTGGCGCGGCGGTGCCGGCGAGCGGGCCCGGGATGGGCCGCGCGCTGCGGTGCCCGGTCGACGGCGAGCGGGTGGCGAGCGCGGCCGCGATGATCCACTCCTGGTCGCGGCGGTCGACCTCACTCATCGCGTTGACCTTGTCCAGCGCGCTCGCGAGGCCCGGCCGGTCCAGCAGGCCGGGGAGCCGGTGCCCGCCCGCGCTCCACAGGTCGGCCGACCCGGGCCGCGCGGTGAACATCGGCACGTCGCCCGCCCACAGGTCGGCCTGCTCGTGGCGGGCCGTCCGCCACCGCAGCGGGTCGTGCGCGGCCGCGGTCCACAGCACGTCGAACGCGTGGTCGCGGGCCAGCGCGTCGCGCATCAGGTCGGGCCGGGTCGAGTCGGTGAGCAGCGTCGAGTAACCCTTCGAGTGGCGCACCGCCACCCGGACCTCGACGTTCGCGTAGGCCTCCAGCAGGTCGGTGAACTCGGTGCGGCGGCGGACGATCGCGTCGTAGGCGAGGCGGAAACCGTCCAGGAGCGCCTTCTCGTGATCGATCACGTCGCGGCCGTCGCGGCCGTCACCGTCGGCGAGCCGCGGCCGGTTGCCGGGCCCGGTGTGGGTGACCGTCCGCCGGACCTGCCGCAGCGCGCCGTGCTCGTCGGGGGCCCAGTCGGCGACGGCCTCGGTGAGGACCGCGCCCCCGAGGCCGGACACGTCCGTCGCGCCGTGCTCGCCGACCACCATCTCCGGCAGCAGCCCGGTGCGTCGCACCGAGGCCGACAGCATCCGCGCGGCCGGGTCCGGCGCGGCGGTCGGCGTGGTGAGCGAGGGGTGGAACAGCGTCTCGACGTCGACCAGCACCGGCTGGTCCGCGCACGCGATCACGTTCTCGAAGTGCATGTCGGACGCGTGCAGCGCGTGGAGCAGCGCGAGCAGGGCGCCCTGGCGGCGGTAGAACCGGTCGGCCGCGGCGAGGCTCGGCACCGGCAGGCTCGCCACGAACTCCAGCCAGCCGTACCCGTCGCGCGCCAGCGCGGCGACCGTGCGCAGCCCCAGCTCCGGCACCGCGCGGTTGAGCCAGCGCAGCGTGGCGGTGAACCGTTCGTGCGCGGTGAGGTCTCTCGGCTTGTACACCAGGCGGCGGCCGTCGGAGAACGTCAGGATCGCGACCGACCGGCCGTGGCGGTGGGTGTCGCCGAGGCCGGTGCGGACCCCGGTGAGCGGGCCGGGGTCGACGCCGCCGAACAGCTCCTCGACGATCGTGTCGCGGTCGGCGGCGAACCGGGTCAGCAGCTCGGCCGTCGCGTCCGCGTGGAAGGTGCTGGCCTGCCCGAGCAGCCTGGCCAGCACCGGGTACGTGGCGAACAGCGCGGCGAGGCCCGCCGGTTCGGACAGCTGTTCCGCGAGGTCGGCGGCGCTGCCGGCCGTGCCGTCGGCGTGCCGGGTGTTCAGCTCGTGCGCGAGGGTGTTCGTGGCGAGGTGGACCAGGTGGCGGGACAGGCGCGCGGTGAATGCGGCGACGATCGCGGCGAGGTCGACGTGGTGCGCGACCGCGGCCACCCGGTCGGCGAGGTCGTCGGCCGCGTTGGCGACGAACGGGCGCAGCGGCACCGCGAACGCGGCACGCCAGTCGTCGAGGTCCCCGGGTCTCTTCCGCTCCGCGGCGCGCAGTGCCCGCTCCGCGGTGTCGACCCACGCGGGCGGCTCGACCCGGTTCGCGAGGTCGGCGGGCGGCTCGTCGAGGAGTCCGTGCAGGGTGAGCTCGTCGAGGCCGTCGGCGGCCAACCGCAGGTCGAACCGGCCGCCCGAGCCGTAGGCGGCACGCCAGCGGGCGACCCGTTCTCGTGCCGGCGCGCTCGGCACCGGCCACGCCCCGCCGACCGGGCGCTCCGCCAGGGCCAGTGCGGGGGCCCACCATCCGGCGGGCAGCGCGGCGACCGGGTTGGGCCCGGGAGCGGACGGCCGCGACGTCATACCGGGCACGGTGCCAAAGGCGGGGGCCCAGGTCATGGGTGGAACCTACGCACATTCTGTCCGTACGCGTAGAAGGTCTTCGCGAGTGCGACGCGCTGGGGGGTTCAGCTCATCGGGCCGCCCGCAGCCGGGTGACGCCGTCGTCCTCCAGCGCGTAGCGCCGGACCAGCGGATCCACCCGATAGTGCTGGTCGCCGTCGCGGCCGGCCGCGGTGAGCAGGTTGGCGTGCAGGAGCCGTTCGACGCCGTCGCGGAGCACGGCCTCCGACGTCGCGAGCTGGTGGCACAGGGCAGCTGGCGTGAACCGGGTGACGTCGAGATGGCTCAGTGCCCGCAGCAGGTGGCGGTCCTCCTGCCGCAGCGTGCGGTCGTAGGCGGCGATGCTGGGACGCACCGCCAGGTCGGCGATCTCGAGCCGGTCGAGCAGCCGGTGTTCGTCGGCGAGCAGCTCGGCGAGGTCGGCGACGGCGCGGTCGGGGCGGGACGCGAGCCACGTGCCGGCGATGTGCAGTGCGAGCGGCTGCCGGGCGCACGCGGCGGTGACCGACCGCGCCGCCGCCGGTTCCGCGCGGACCCGGGCCATGCCGGCGACCTGGGCGAGCAGGAGCAGCGCGCAGTCCGCGCCGAGCGGGTCGAGCTGGACCGGGTAGCCGCCGGGCAGCGCGACCAGCCGTCGCCGGCTCGTCACGAGGACCGCGCTGGGCGACGAGCCGGTGAGCAGCGGCCGGACCTGGGCCTCGCCGGCGACGTTGTCGAGCACCACGAGCACCCGCCGCGCCGCAAGCTCGGCGCGCAGCAGCGCGGCCCGCTCCTCGAGACCGTCGGGCAGGTCGGTGGCGCCGAGGGACCGCAGGATCCGGCCGGTCACGGCCTCCGGCGACAGCGACCCGCCGTCGGGCCGGTCGAGGTCGGCGTACACCTGACCGTCCGGGAACCGGTCCCGCAGCTTGTGCGCGACGCGCGTGGCCAGCGCCGTCTTGCCGACACCGGGGCCGCCGGACACCAGCGCGAGCCGGGGTGCGGCGCCGGTGGTGAGCACCCGGGTGAGCGTGGCGACCACCGTGTCGCGGCCGACGAGGCCCGGCACGTCGGCCGGCAGCTCGCAGCGGCCGGGCCGGCGTGCCGGCACGACCCGGCCCGCGGCGGCGAGCAGCGCGGCCCGGTCCGGCTCGGCCAGCCGCAGCGCGGTGGCCAGCAGCTCCACCGACTGCTGCTGCGGTCGTTCGGTGCGGCCGATCTCGAGGTTGCGGATGGCCCGCACGCTCAGGCCGGACCGTTCGGCCAGCTCCTCCTGGGTCAACCCGCAGTCGGTGCGGCACGAGCGGAGCGCGGTGCCGAACCCGGAGTGCCGCTCGGCAACTGACATCGCCATGACGACCTCCAGGTAGTAGTGCGGACCACACCAACCTCGTCCACCCCGGCCGTCCGCACATGGGTGCTCACCACCCAAATTCCCCGATTGACCACGCCCGATCACCCCGGGTGCCCGCGCCGTGTCGCAGCGTGTTTGTGCCGGTGTTTGTGCCGGTCCGAGTTCCTGGCGTCGGCACCGCCGATCAGGTTTCGTCAGTCGGGAGAGCCGCTTCGGCCTCTTGCACCGGTGGCGACCCGACTCCGGCCGGCCCCCTCACGGCTTCGGGTCGCCACCGACCACTTTCGCCGGGAGGGCCGATGGGCAGCGTCGACGTCGCCGACTACGAGAAGATCGGGTACACCGACGGCCTGTCCGCGGGACTCGCGATGGTCCTCGCCGACCTCGACGACGCCGACCTCGCCGCCGCGGCGCCGGGCGGGTTCGCCGCGGTCCCCGCGCAGCGCGTCGACGACGGCGCGACCGTCGTCGAGCACCGGATGGCCACCTCGGAGGGGGTCGCGATCCTCGACGTGCGGCTGCCGTCCGGCCTGGTGTCGCTGCGCCACGCCGGCGACCGGCCCGACGTCGTCGGCCTGCGGCTCGCCGCGGTCCGCATCGGTTTGACCAGGAAGCTGCTCGACCAGGCCGTCGAGCACCTGACCGGGCGCACCGGTGGCGGCGAGCCGCTCATCCGCAAACAGCTCAACCTCGGCGCGATCGCCGACACGCTCGCCGCGCTGGAGCTGCTGCGCCGGTACCTGGAGACCGCGGCGCGGCGCCCGTCGCGGGAGTCCATCGTGGACATCCACGACCAGATCACCCGGCTGGACTGGGAGGTCGCGAAGCTGTTCGGCGCGAACGGCTACCTCGCCGACCACCCCGTGCGGGCGCTGTTCGTCGCCGAGCTGGTCGCCAACACCTGGGTCGGGGCCGGGGAAGGGCCGTGACCGGTCTGACCGCCGCGGCGGCCGACCTGCGTGCGATGGCCATGGCCGTGGACGCCGACCCCGACGACATGGCCCGCCATCTCGACTCGCCCGCGCTGCGGGTGATGCGGCGGTGCGACACGCCCGCCGAGGCCACCTGCCTCGCGCGGGTGACCCGCACGGTCGAGCTGGCCAGGGGCGACGCGGGTGTCGTGCTGGCCATGCCCGGTCCGGGGCTCGCGGGGATCGCCGTGGACGCGCTCGGCAGCCCGGAACAGCGGGAACGGTTCTACCGCAAGGTGTCGCGCGGCGACACGTGGACGTTCTTCGCGATGACCGAGCCGGAGCGGGGCAACGACACGGCCGCGATCACCGCGCTGCTGAGGCGGGTCGGCGCGGGGGAGTACCGGCTGCACGGCCGCAAGCGGTACATCGGCAACGGCGCCAGGGGCGGGATCGGTGTGGTGTTCGCGCGGACCGGGCCGTCGCCGCTGTCGATCCGCGCGGTGCTCGTCGAGCCGGCGCGGGGGTTCAGCGCGCGGCCGCTGAACATGGTGGGCCTGCGCGGCGCGTGCCTGTCCGAGCTGGCGTTCGACGGGCTGCGCGTCACCGAGGACATGCTGCTCGGCCAGCACCTGCCCCGCCAGCGCGGCGGCCGGTGGGGCGCGCTGCGGACGTTCCACCACATGCGGGTCCTGGTGGCGGCGCTGGCCGTCGGCACCGCGCTCGCGGTGCGCGACCTCGTCGCGACCGCCCGCCCGGGCGCGCCCGGGCTCGCCCGCAACGGGACTCTGCTCGACGCGGCGCACCGGCTCGTCCACGACGTCGCCGCGCACCTGGACCGGGAGCCGGACGAGGCGTACTTCCCTTCCGCGGCAAAGCTTTCCGCGGTGCCGCTGGCGATCGAGATCACCCGCTGGGCCATCGCCGTGCTCGGGCCGGGGTCGCTGTTCGAGCACCCGCTGCTGGAAAAGTGGAACCGGGACGTGCGGGCCTTCGAGTTCATGGAGGGCACGACGAACATCCAGCGCCTCCACCTCGCGCAGGACTATCTCAAGGGACGTGTCGATGGATGACAGCCGCAGAACCCTGTCCGTGTCGGCGATCGCGGTCGCGGTCGACGGCGAGCTCCAGTCGTGCGTGCCGGCCCAGCGGATCCATCAGCCGGTGCTGACCGGCACCAGGGCGCCCGCGGCGGTCGTGGTCCCGACGCAGGGCCGGGAGACGGTCGTGGACGTCGTGGAGCGGGCCGTGGTCGGGCTCGGCGCGGTCGACCCGCCGCTGCCGTGCCACCTCGGGTCCGGCGACCCCGGCGACTGGCCGGTCCGGGAGGACGGGGACGCGATCGTGCTCCTGGTGGACCTGCCCTCCGCGGTGGCGCTGCGGGTCGGGCGGGGCGCGGGTCCCGCGCGGGTGACGTGCTCCGGGTCCGGCGCGCCGCCGCTGTCCGTGCTCGCGCGGGTGGCGCACGTGTTCAACGGCCCCGGCCCGTGCGACGCGTGGCTGACGCTGCACCGCGGCGTGTGCGCCGGCGCGGTGGCCGACGGCGACCTCGTGCTGCTGCGGGTGGGGCGGGCCCCCGCCGAGGTGTGGGTCGAGCTGGCGTTCGACGACGTTGCCGCGTTGCGCGGCGCGGACAACGCATACTGAGCCGGTGCATGACGTCATCGTCGTCGGCGCTCGTTGCGCCGGCGCGACCACCGCGCTGCTGCTCGCCCGGGCCGGACACCGGGTGCTGCTGCTCGACCGCGCCCAGTTTCCCCGCGACACGCTGTGCACTCTCTACATCGAACCGCGGGGCGTCGCCCTGCTGCGGGACTGGGGGCTCCTCGCCGACGTGATCGCGTCCGGCGCGCCGGTCCTCGACCACATCGGCGACGTGCCGATGCCCAGCCCGGCCTACGCGCCGCGGCGGTTCCTGCTCGACCAGATCCTCGTGCGGGCCGCGGTCGCGGCGGGCGTCGAGTTCCGCGACGGCTGCTCGGTCACCGGCCTCGAGTTCCAGGGAAACCGGGTCGTCGGGGTGCGGCACCGGAGGTGCGGCACCGAGGTGGTCGAGCGGGCCCGGCTCGTGGTCGGCGCGGACGGCATGCGGTCCGGGGTGGCCGCCGCGGTCCGGTCGCCGCTGCTGGTGAACGACCGCCCCAAGACCTGTGTGTACTACGGCTTCTTCGCCGGCGCCGCGGACCGGGTCGAGCTGTACGCGAAGCCCGGCCGATGGGTCACCGCCGTGCCGACCAACGACGGCATCACGCTGGTGCAGGCGTACTTCCCGCAGTCGGCGTACGCGCGGGTGCGGACGAACGCGCCGGCCGCGTTCGAGGCGAACGTGCGGGCCGCCGCACCCGACCTGTGGGACCGGATGCGGGCCGGCGGCCAGGTCGACCGGCTGTGCGGCACCGGCGACCAACGCAACTTCTTCCGCACCGCCACCGGCCCCGGCTGGGTCCTCGTCGGCGACGCCGGCCACCATCTCGACGCGATCACCGCCCGCGGCATCACACACGCGTTCCAGCAGTCGCGGCTGCTCGCGGACGTGCTCCCCGCCGACCTCGCCGACGAGAACCGGGTGCGCACCGCACTCGACGTGTTCGCCACCCGCCGCGACGAGGAGCTGACCGCCGACTACCAGAACACCCTCGCGGTGGCCGGCCTGTCCTCCACCTGGGAAGAGCCGGCGCCCGGCGTCTCGTGCGGCCTGTCCTGAGATAGCGCGCCCGCCCACGAGTTGATCACGCCGACACGCAGCGCTTGCCGGTCCGGGTTGTGGCGCGCCGGTCGACCGGGTGTTTGAAACGCCGGGCACCGACCGCTTGGATGCCGGAGGTTGATCGGATCGGCACGGGGCGGGTGCATGTTGGGCAGGCGGTTCGGCTGGCTGTGGGCGGCGTACACGGTCAGCACGTTCGGCACCTGGCTCGCGTTCAACGCGTTCGCCATGATCGCGATCTTCGTGCTGCACGCCGGGCCCGCCGAGGTGTCGGCGCTGGCCGCGGCCGGGCTGGCGGCCGGCGCGGTGGTGGCCGTGCCGCTCGGCCCGTGGGTGGAGTTCCGCCGCAAGCGGCCGGTGATGGTCGCGATGGACCTGACGCGTTTCGCGGCACTGGCGAGCATCCCCGCCGCCCACGCGCTCGACCGGCTCACCTTCACCCAGCTGCTGATCGTGTCGGTCGTGGTCGCGGCGTCCGACATCACCTTCACCGCGGCGAGCGGCGCGTACCTGAAGACGCTCGTGGCGCCGGCGGACCTGCTCGTCGCGAACGGCCGGTTCGAGTCGACCACGTGGACCGCCACCGCGCTCGGACCGCCCGTCGGCGGGGTCCTGTTCGGACTGGTCGGCCCGGTGGTGACCGTCCTGGTCGACGCGGTCAGCTACCTGCTCTCCGCGATGGGCCTCCGCGCGATCGGCGGCCAGGAGCCGCGACCCGCGCGGACCGACGCGCCTCGGCCGCGTGACCTGCTCGAGGGATGGCGCCACATCCTCGCCCACCCCGTACTGCGGCCGCTGTTCTTCAACACGCTCCTGGTCAACGGCCTGATCATGGCGGTCGCGCCGCCGCTCGCCGTCCTCATGCTCGGCGACCTGGGGTTCACGCCGTGGCAGTACGGCCTCGCGTTCGCCGTCCCGTGCGTCGGCGGCCTCGTCGGCTCCCGGCTCGCCCGCCGCCTCGTCGCACGGTTCGGCCGGCACCGGGTCCTGCGCACCGCCGGGACACTGCGCGCGTGCTGGCCCGTCGGCCTGGCCTTCGTGCACCCCGGCACCTCAGGGCTCGTGCTGGTCATCGCCGTCGAGCTGGGCCTGATCACCTGCGCGGGCGTGTTCAACCCGGTGTTCGCCACCCAACGCCTCGACCTGGTCCCGACCGACCGGGTGGTCCGCACCCTGTCCGCGTGGTCGGTCACCGGCAAGACGACCGTCGCCGCCATGACCGCGCTGTGGGGCGTGCTGGCCGGCCTCACCGGCCCCCGCACCGCGATCGCGATCGCCGGCCTGCTCCTCCTCGCCACCCCGCTACTACTGCCGCGCCACCAGCGGACCCCGGTCGCCGTCTAGCCGGCCGCCGAGCCCACCGAGCACGGCGTCGACGAGCGCGTCGGTGAACTCGGCGGTGAGGGGCCCCTCGTGGAACAGCCACCGGTTCTGGAGCGGCCCCCAGATCAGGTCGGCCGCGAGATCGAGGTCGACGTCGGGATCGAGCTGGCCCGCGGCCTGCGCGGCGCGGAGCCGGTCCTTCTTCAGAACGCGGACCGGGTCGTCGAGGCGCTCGCGGAACATGGCGGCCAGATCCGGGTCGACGAGGATCTCGACCGACAGCGCCCGCATCGGCTCGCTGTAGCGGGGGTCGTTCAGCTCGTCGACCGTCGCGCGCAGCACGAGCTTGAGGTCGGCGGCGAGGTCGCCGGTGTCGGGCAGCGCGCCCGGCTGGTCGCCGTCACCGTCGGACAGCGCCAGCAGTGCGTCGAACAGCACCGCCCCCTTGGACGGCCACCACCGGTAGATCGTCTGCTTGCCGGCGCCGGCGCGGGCCGCGATGGCCTCGATCGACAGACGCGCGTAACCGACCTCGCCGGCCAGCTCGAGCGCGGCGCTGAGGATCGCCTGCCGGGTCGGCTGGCTGCGGCGGGCGGCGTTGGGTGCCTTGCGCGTGGTGGCCATGGTGCTATCGTACCCATACGAGACGAGACGCACCGTCTCGCGGAGGGAGCGACATGACCGACCGAACCTGGTTCATCACCGGCGCGAGCCGCGGCCTCGGCAAGGCCTTCGCCGACGCCGCGCTGGCGGCCGGCGACCGCGTGGTGGCGGTGTCCCGGACCATCCCGGCGGCCACGACCGACCGCCTGCTGGCGTTCCCGCTGGACGTGACCGACCGCGAGGCGGTCCACGCGGCGCTCGACCGGGCCGTCGCGCACTTCGGGCGACTCGACGTGGTGGTCAACAACGCCGGCTACCTCGCCATGGGCATGGTCGAGGAGTTCACCGAGGCCCAGGCCCGCGCGCAGCTGGACACCAACTTCTTCGGCCCGCTGTGGGTGACCCAGGCGGCGCTGCCGCACCTGCGCCGGCAGGGGAGCGGGCACCTGGTGCAGATCTCGAGCATCGGCGCGCTCGGCGGCTTCCCGATGACCGGCATGTACAGCGCGAGCAAGTTCGCGCTGGAGGGACTGAGCGAGGCGGTCGCGGCGGAGGCCGCCCATTTCGGGGTGCGGACCACGATCGTCGAGCCGGGCGGCTACTGGACCGACCTGTACCTGTCCGGCCTCGCGGCCGCGACCCCGAACCCCGCCTACGCCGACCTGCGGGCCGAGCTGGAGCGGCAGTTCGGCGAAAGCTCGGCCGACAGCCTGCCCGAGCTGGCCGCTGCCGCGCTGCTGACCCTGGTCGACAGCGCCGACCCGCCGCTGCGGCTGCTCCTGGGCAGCATGGTCTACGACCTGGCGTTCGAGACCACGCGCACGCGGATGGCGGACTGGGCGCGGTGGGAGCGGGTCAGCCGCGCGGCCGAACACGCCGTGCCGGCGCCGGAGGGCTACGGGGTCGGGGCCTCGGCGATGGGGTAGGTAGCGTCTTCTGGGTGAACGTGGAGCCTCGAGTGGGCCGTCGTCCCGGTCGGCCGCCGTCGCTGACCCGGGACGACGTGGCGCGCGCCGCCCTCGACGAGGGGGTGGTGAACCTGTCGATGCCGGCGGTCGCCAAACGCCTCGGGGTCGGCCACTCCACCCTCTACCGGTACGTCCACGACCGCGACGACCTGCTGCTCGCCGCCCTCGACCTGGCGCTGCGCGAGTTCGAGTGGCCGCCGTTCGACCTCGGCTGGCGGGAGCTGATGACCGAGTTCGCCGACGCGATGTGGCGGTTCTTCGAGCGCTACCCGGGCATGTCGGAGGCCTCACAGGTGGTGCAGGGCATGCCGCCGAGGGCCCTTGACCTCTCGGCCGCCTACGTCGAGCGGCTGCGCGCGGAGGGACTGTCGGCACGCGACGCCACGATCGCCGTCGACCTCGTCGCGGACCTGACCGTCGCGGCGGAGATCGGCGTCCGGCGGATGAGCAGGGTGTTCGACACCCCGCGCGGCCGCAGAAGCCTCCTGGCGATCTACGTCGAGCCCATGGTCGGCGCGAGCGGGGCGACGGCGTTCGACCGGCGCGGCTGGCTCGACGACAAGCTCGCGATGCTGCTCGACGGCCTGGCCAGCCGCCTCGGGGAGCCGACACCCGCGAGGCCGGCACCCGACCAGCCGGCACCGCTGGCACCCGCGCCGGCACCCGCGCCTGCGCCCGACCGTGACGCGATCGCCGCCGCGGGCCGGGACGTCGGCCGCCGGGCGGGACTGGCCGCCGCGTCGGTGCAGGCCGTCGCCGACGAGCTGGGCACCGCGGTCGCCGACGTGCGCCGCGAGGTCGGCGATCGGGACGGCATGGTGGTCGCGATGCTCGACGCGGTCGCCGCGGACATCGTCATGCCGGCGCCGTCGGACGACCCGCGCACCGAGCTGCTCGCGCTGGCCACCGCCCTGCGCGCCGTGCTGCTGACCGACCAGTGGGCGGTGACCGCGCTGGCCGTCGACGGGCTCACCAGCCCGCTGATCCTGCCGTTGGTCGAGCGGATGTTCGCGGCGTTGCGGTCGGCCGGCGTGCCGCCGGCCGACGTCGCCCCAGCGGGCCGCATCCTGTGGGAGCACCTCTTCGGCGCGATCCTCGGCCAGGGTCGCGCGGAGACGTTCGCCAGGCAGGTGGTGCGCAGCGCCGCGCTCGGCGGGGAACCGGCGTCGGCCGACCGGACCGCGCTGGGCCTCGAGATAGTCGTGGATGGACTCCTCGCCCACTTCGGCTAAGGTTAGGCATGCCTAACTCCGTCCGGCGGTACTCGACGCTCGAACAGCTCCAGATGAAAGTGCTCGGCAAGGCTGTGTCACTGGTGATGGCGCCGGCCGCCCAACGCAGCGTCTACGACCAGTTCACGATGACCGTCGCCAATACGGTCGACCTGAGTCCGCACGTGCGGCGCGTGACGTTCCGCGCGGCCGAGTTCGCCGAGTTCCGGCCCACCGGCGCGGACGAGTACTTCGGCCTGCTCATGCCGCCCGCCGGCGCGGCCACGCTGACGATGCCCGGCGCGGACCGCATCAACGTCCGCCAGGCGATCCGCAGGCTGCCCGAGGACCTGCAGCCCGACCTGCGCTGGTACACGATCCGCCGGCACCGCCCGGCCGACCGCGAGATCGACGTCGACTTCGTGCTGCACGGCGAAGACCTGGCGGCCGGCCCCGGCTCCCGCTGGGCGAGCCGCGCCGAGCCCGGTCAGGAGGTCGGCTTCCGCGCCGGCAACGCCACCTACCGGCCTCAGCGGACCGGTCGCCAGCTCCTCGCGGCGGACGAGACCGCGCTGCCCGCCCTGTCGGCGATCCTCGAGGCCCACGGCGACGGCGAGCAGCAGGCGTTCGTCGAGGTCCCCGACGAGACCTACCAGGTCGACACCGCAATACCGGTGACTTGGCTGCACCGCGGCACCGACGCGCCAGGCACGGCCCTGCTGCCCGCGGTCCGCGACGCCGATACGACCGACCTGGCCTACGCGTGGCTGTGCGGGGAGGCCGCGATCGCCACCGGAGTGCGTCGCCACCTCGTCAAGGACCGCGGCGTCGACCGGCGTCGGATCATGTTCTCCGGCTACTGGAAGGTCGGCGAAGCACGCACGTAGACGGCGCGTGCACCGAACGTGCACGAGACGCCAACGGCACGGGACTTACCTCGGGACCAGACACCCGACAACCCAAGGAGTCCCGATGACCGACAAGAAGATCATCGCCGTGGTCGGCGCCACCGGCCAGCAGGGCGGCGGCCTCGCCGCCGCGATCCTCGACGACCCGGACGGCGGGTTCGCGGTCCGCGCGCTGACCCGCAACCCCGACTCGGCGGCGGCCAAGGCCCTCGCGGCACGCGGCGCCGAGGTCGTGGCCACCGACGTCGACGACGAGGTCAGCCTGCGTGCCGCGCTCGAGGGAGCGTACGGCGCCTACTTCGTCACCGCGTTCTGGGAGTACAACGACGTCGTCCGCGAGCAGGCGCAGGCCCGCGCGATGGCGAACGCCGCGAAGGCCGCCGGCCTGCGCCACGTCATCTGGTCGACGCTGCCCGACACCCGCGACCACATCGCGATGGACGACGACCGGGTCCCGACGCTGCACGGCGAGTACAAGGTCCCGCACTTCGACAGCAAGGCCGTGGCCGACCAGTTCTTCCGCGACGCCGGCGTGCCGACCACGTTCCTGTCCACGACGTTCTACTTCGACTCGTTCGTCGAGTTCTTCCGCCCGACCCGCGGCGAGGACGGCAAGCTGGCGCTCTACCTGCCGATGGGTGACCGCAAGCTGGCCGGCATCGCCGCAGAGGACATCGGCCGCACCGCCTACGGCATCCTCCGGCGGGGCACCGAGCTGGTCGGCGAGACGATCAGCATCTCCGGCGAGAACCTGACCGGCGACGAGTACGCCGCCCGGTTCAGCAAGGAGCTCGGCGAGGAGGTCGGCTACCGCCCGATCGGGCTCGACGACGTCCGCGCGCAGGACGTGCCGGGCGCGGACGACATCGCGAACATGTTCTTCTACTACGCCGAGCACGAGGAGTACTTCGCAGGCGCCCGCGACCCGGAGTACGTCCGCACGCTCAACCCGCGGCTGAAGGACTTCTCGACCTGGCTCGCCGCCAACCGCGACAAGTTCCGGGACTGACCCGGACCGTCGAGACGACCCGCGGGCGGAGACCGGCTGACGTGGAATACCCGCTCGCGACGGTGAGTTCCTTCGAACGTGAGCGGAGAGCTGCGGTTCGAGGTGCTCGGTCCGGTCCGTGCCTGGCGGGGCGACGAGGAGGTGGAGCTCGGTGCTCCGCAGCAGCGGGCCGTTCTCGGCATCCTGCTGCTGCGGGGCGGCATGCCCGCGAGCCCCGACCAGCTCATCGCCGCCGTGTGGGGGCCGACCGCCCCGCGCGCCGCGGTCGGCATGGTCCGCTCCTACGTCTCCCGGCTGCGCCGCGTCCTCGACGACGGACCGGCGTCGGTGATCGAGTCCGTCGGCGGCGGGTACGCCCTGCGCGCCGGCGCCCTCGACCTCACCGACTTCGGCCACCAGCTCGCGCTCGCCCGCGAGGCCAGCCACACCGGGGACGCCGACGCTGCCGCCGCCGCGCTGCGGACCGCCCTCGTCCTCTGGCGCGGCACCCCACTCGCCGGCGTCAACGGCGACTACGCCGAGGTCGAACGCACCCGTCTCGTGCAGCTGCGGCTCACCGCCGTCGAGGATCTGGCCGCCGCCGACCTCGACTCCGGCCGGCACGGCGAGGCGGCCGCGGGCCTCGCCGACGTGATCGCCGACCAGCCGTTGCGGGAACGGCCGCGTGAGCTGCTGATGCTCGCGCTGTACCGGGCCGGCCGCCAGGCCGACGCGCTCGGCGTGTTCGCCGACATCGCGCGGCTGCTCGCCGACGAGCTCGGCCTCGACCCGGGACCGGACCTGCGGGAGATGCAGCGCAGGATCCTCGCGTCCGACCCGGCCCTGCTCGCGCCGACCGCACCGACGACGGCGACACCACGGCGCCGACCTACCCAGCTGCCGCCCGACCTGCCGGACTTCGTCGGTCGCGCCGACCTCGTCGAACAGATCGACGCCGCGCTCACGGGCACGGGCGTGCCGGTCGTCGGCATCGAAGGCCTCGCCGGCGCCGGCAAGACCGCCCTCGCCACCCACGTCGGCCACACGGTCGCGATCCGCTTCCCGGACGGTCAGCTGTTCGTCGACCTCGGGGTGCCCGGCGAGCCGATCTCCGCGCTGTTGCGGGGAATCGGCGTCCCCGACAGCGGTGTGCCGGAGTCGGGCAGCGAGCGCGTCGCCCTGTGGCGCACCCTCACCACCGGCCGCCGGCTGCTCGTCGTGCTCGACGACGCCCGCGACACCGAGCAGGTGCGGCCGCTGCTGCCCGGGTCGGGCGGCGCCGCCGTCGTGGTCACGTCCCGGCGGCGGCTGTACGGGTTGTCTGCCGCGCGATGGGTGTTGGTCGGCGGGCTGACCGAGGACGACGGCGTGACACTGCTGTCCAGGCTCGTCGGCGACGACCGGGTGCGTGCCGACGAGGCCGCCGCCCGCGCGCTGCTCGCGAAGACCGCCGGGCTGCCGCAGGTGATCCACGCGGTCGGCGCGCGGCTGGCCACGCGTCCCGAGTGGACGATGGCCGTCGCGCGGGAACGACTCGGCCCGCCGGGACCGGGCGCGCTGGTGCGGCCGCCCGAGTGCGGCGCGATCGAGCGACCGTACGAGTCGGCGCTCGCCGAGCTGTCACCCGCGCAGGCCCGCGCGCTGCGGCTGCTCGCGGTACCGGACGGACCGGACATCTCACTGGCCGCCGCGGCGGTCGCGTTGGACTTGACGATGGGGGAGACGGCGACGCTGCTGGAGTCCCTCGTGGACACGCACCTGCTGGAGGTGCGCGGGCTCGACCGGTACTTCTTCCACGAGCCGGTGCGCGCGTTCGCCCGCGGCCGTGCGCTCGCCGACGACGGCCCGGACGTCACGCAGGCGCTGCTGACCAGGCTGGTTCGCTTCTACACGTCCACGTTGGCGCCCAAGGTCTATTCTAGCGCTAGAATAGATGGGTGGACCTCACTCCCGCCGAACTGACCCTGCTCGGCCTGCTCGTGGAGGAACCACGGCACGGCTACGAGCTGGAGGAGGTCATCGCCGCGCGCGGCATGCGGGACTGGACCGAGATCGGCTTCAGCTCGATCTACTACCTGATCGGCAAGCTCCGCGACCGCGGCCTGATCGCCGAGTCCGGCGACCCGCCCGCACGCGGCAAGGCCCGCAAGGTCTTCGCCGCCACCCCCGCCGGGCTCGCGGCGTGCGCACAGGCCGCCGAGGCCGCCATCGCCACGCTCGCCCCGGTGTTCCCACCCGTGCTCGTCGGCCTCGCGAACCAGCCGGTCATCCCGCCCGACCGACTCCGCGCCGCACTGGACCGACGGGCCGAAGCACTCGCCGACCGCGTCGACGCGGTCCGCGCCGCCCAGCAGCCGCACGCGCCGGACTTCGTCCGCGCGATCTTCGACTACTCGCTCGACCAGCTGCGTGCCGAACAGGCGTGGCTGACCGCGTACCGAGAATCCATTGGAGACTGACCATGCCGCCCTACGACGTCAAACGGGAGCTGAAGGCGCTGTACGCGCCGAAGAACCGCGAGTGGGCGGTGTTGGACGTGCCGGCGCAACAGTTCATCGCGGTGTCCGGCATGGGCAACCCGAACACGGCGCCGGAGTACGTGCGCGCGGTGGAGGCCCTGTACGCGGTGGCCTACACGCTGAAGTTCGCGAGCAAGCGCGCCGGCCGTGACTTCGTGGTCGGCCCGCTGGAAGGGCTGTGGTGGTCGCCGACCCCGGAGGTCTTCACGACCAGAGCGAAGGACGAGTGGCACTGGCGCATGCTGATCAGCCAGCCGGAGTGGATCACCGCCGATGACGTGTCGGAAGCCAGGGAAACCGCGCTGGCAAAGAAGAAGCTCCCGACGATCACCGCCGTCGAGCATCACACCCTGACCGAAGGCACGAGCGCGCAGGTCCTCCACATAGGTTCCTACGACGACGAAACCCCGACGATGACCGCCCTCCACAACGAGTACCTACCGGCGCACGGCCTCGCCGAGGCGGGCCACCACCACGAGGTCTACCTCGGCGACCCCCGCAAGACGGCCCCGGAGAAGCTGAAGACCGTGCTCCGCCAACCGGTCCGCCCGCGCTAGTCCGCCACCCGTCCGCCTCCCCGGATTTCTATGTGTGGGTGGCTTTCCGGCGCTGGCGCGGCTACCGGGGTGGTGGTGGCTGAGTGCCTTCACGTTCCCCTGAGGTACCTGTTGGTCACGCGCAGACCTTCGCACAAAGATCCAAACGCTAGAGGACCGCCGGTTCCGGGTTGCCGACCGCTTGGATGGCCCTGCGCACCGGGACGAAGAACATCAGCACCAGGCCCACGAAGAAGAACACCACCAGCGAGATGATCGCCGGCCGGTAGGAGCCCGTCGCGCCGGCGACGGCGGCGAACAGCAGCGGGCCCATCCACGACGTGGCACGCTCGCCGATCTCGTAGATCGAGAAGTACTGGGCTTCCTTGCCCGGCGGCACCATCTGGCTGAACAGCGACCGCGACAGCGCGTTCGTCCCGCCGAGCACCAGCCCGATCCCGGCCGCGAGCAGGTAGAACTGCAGCGCCTGTCCCGCCTGCACGAAGTACGCGGCGCCGACGACGAACAGCCACACCGTCAGGCTCATCATGATCGTCCGCTTCGCGCCGAACCTGCGCGCGACGATCCCGTGCAGCACACCACCGACGAACGCCACGAACTGGACGATCAGGATGGTCGAGATCAGCACCGTGTCCTCGAAGTTCAGCTCCTCGCTGCCGTACTGCGCCGACACGTTGGCGACCGTCGCGATGCCGTCGGTGTAGATCAGGTACGTCCCGAGGAACGCCAGCGTCAGCGGGTAGGCCCGCGCCAGCTTCAGCGTGGCCCCCAGCTCCCGGAACCCGCCGACGAGCACCCCGCCGGCACCGCGCTCGCCGCCGTGCGGGCGCTGATGGTCCTTCAGTCGCCGCAGCGGGATCAGCGTGAACGCCGCCCACCACAGACCCGACATGAGGAACGCGACCTGCGCCGCGCCGCCCTCGGACAGCCCCAGCGAGTCGTGCATCAGGTACACCACGAGCTGCAGCGCCAGCGCGAGCCCGCTGCCCAGGTACCCGAACGCCCAGCCCTTCGTCGACAGCCCGTCCCGCTCGTCGGCCGTCGCGATCTCCGGGATGAACGAGTAGTAGATGACCACCGACGTGCCGTAGCCGATGTTGCCCAGGATGAACAGGATCACCCCGAGCTGCCAGTTGGTCCCACTGACCAGCGACATCAGCAGCGTCGCGGTCGCGCCGCCGAACGCGGAGATCGCGAGCATCCGCTTCTTGTTCTGCGTGCGGTCGGCGATCGCGCCCATCAGCGGCACGATCAGCACCTGGATGACCGTCGCGGCCGCCAGCAGGTAACCCCACAGCGAACCGGCCTGGAAGTGCAGTCCGAACACGTCGATCTGGCAGTCGACGAGCTTGTTCGTGCCGCCGTCGCCGTCCGCCGGGCACGGGTTCGGGCCGTTCGTCGCAGTGTCGGCGATCGCCGCGTCGGCCGCGATCGCGGTCAGGTACAGCGACCCGAACACGGTGATCACCGACGTCGGGAACACCGAGTTCGCCCAGTCGTACCAGACCCACCCGCCCTGCTCCCGACGGCGATCGGGCGGACTGCCGACCTCCTCTACGTTGTCGTCAACCACACTCACGACATCCCCTCGCAGGCTCGGTGATGCCGCTCGCGGTCGCCCTGTATCGACGCTTCGCTCGCAAGCTCGCTCATGGGGTCCTCCGGTCTCGGGCTGGCACGCGGGGACCTTATCTGGCGCGGACCCACCGGAGATCCACTTGGGACAGCTGATGCCAAACGGTGCTCTGTGGGATGATGCTGGTGTTGCAGGTGTGACTTCTGTGACGAACCCCTAGCCGCGCGCCCCGCGCTGGCGACGAGCGAGCCACACGGCGAACCCCACGGTCGCCGCCCCGGCCGCGATCACCACCCACATCGGCAACCCGGTGCCCGGCGCCTCACTCGACGCCTCGTGGCTGCGCGGCTCCACCTGAGGCTCGACCAGCGCCGAGGCCGACGACGAGACCGACGACGAGGCCGGTGCCGCCGCCGGCCCGCCCATTTGCGCGTCGGGCGCCGTGGGCGGGAACTGCGGATGGATGTTGCCCCAGTCGTACGGCGTCCGCGACCGCATCTCGCTCGGCGAGATCCGCACGCCGCCCGGCACGATGACCACCGCGACGTGCGTGTCGGGCATCAGCACCTCGTGGTGCGACGAGATCGTCCAGTCGCCGTCGTGCGGGAAGAGCACCTCGGCCGAGTAGTGCCCGTCGGTCACGGACTTCGTGCCGGGAAAGTCGATCACCTGGCCCTTCTCGTCGGTCGCGCGCAGCGCCGTCGGGCCGAGGTCACCACCCATGAACGGGTACGAGCCGTGCTGCAGGATCCAGTACCCGAACGTGTACGTCAGGCCGGCCTCGATCCGGGCCGGCGGCGGGTCGAGCAGCGTCTCCTCCCAGTTGCCGGCGCTCGCCGGCGGCGCCGCCAGCAACCCGGTCGCGAGGACGGTCAACCCCACCACGAGCATTCGTCGCGTTCTCATGACATGACTACACCGGTGGAACCATGTCGGTTCCGGCGGTGTATCACGATCAGACAGGCTGGCCGAGGAGCACGAAACGGAAGACGACGAGGCAGTCGAGCGCGCACGCGCCGGCGACCGGGAGGCGTACGCGCTGCTGGTCGCCCGCCACAGCGCGCTCGCACACCGGACCGCGTACCTGCTCGGCGCCGGCAGCGACGCCGAGGACGTGGTGCAGGAGGCGTTCGTGAAGGCCTACCGCGCGCTCGCCACGTTCCGCGCCGGCGCCCCCTTCCGGCCGTGGCTGCTGCGGATCGTCGCCAACGAGACCAGCAACCTGCACCGCTCCTGGCGGCGGCGCACGTCGCTGGAGCTGCGGCTCGCGCTGCGCCCCGACACCGCCGACCCGGTCGAGCCGGAGCAGGTGGCCGTCGCCGCGGACACCAGCGCGATCGTGCTGGCCGCCGTCAACACCATGGCCCACCGCGACCGGCTCGTGCTGACCTGCCGCTACTTCCTCGACCTCTCCGAGGCGGAGACCGCGCAGGTGCTCGCGTGGCCGCGCGGCTCGGTCAAGTCCAGGCTCTCCCGCGCGCTGGACAAGCTGCGGCGCGCGCTGCCGGCCCGCCTCGCCGAGGAGGTGGCCCGTGACCGATGACCTCGAGACCGCCCTCCGCGCGGTCGGCACCCGACTCGACGTCCCGCCAACGCCGGAGGTGACCGACGCGGTGCTGGCCCGCCTCGACTCGCCGGTCGCCCGGCGCCCCGTAGGCCGACTGGTCGCCGCCGCCGTCGCGGTCCTGATCGCCTTCCTCACCGCCGTGGTCGTGTCCCCGACGGTCCGCGCCGCGGTCTACGACCTGCTGCGCGTCGGCGGCGTGGAGATCCACGAGAACGAGAAGGCCCCGCCGCCCGTGTCGGTCGAGCCCGTCCTGCCGGGGGAGCGGGACGTGTCGCTGGCGGAGGCGCGCGAGGCCGCACAGTTCCCCCTCCGGCTGCCGGCACACCTCGGCGACCCGGACAACGTCCGCCTCATCAACGGCAACCCGCCCCGCGTGGTGTCGATGGCGTTCGGCGCGGTGCGCATCGACCAGTTCGACGGCGGCCTCGCACCCATGTTCAGCAAGTTCGCGGGAGCCGACGACATCAGGCAGGTCACCGTCGCCGGCGGGCCCGGCGTCTGGGTGGACCGCCCCCACGTGGTGATCTACAACGACCGCGACGGCACCCAGCACGAGGAGACCGCCCGACTCGCGGGCAGCACCCTGATCTGGGAGAAGAACGGCATCACCTACCGCGTGGAAGGCGCGCTGACCCAGACCGAGGCGATCGCCATCGCCGACTCACTGCGGTAGCTCACGCCGCCGCCCACAGACCCCGCTCCCGCAACACGTCGCGCAGCACCCCGGGCCGGTCGGTCATGATGCCGTCCACCCCCAGGTCGATCAGCTCACGCATCTGCTCCGGCTCGTCGATCGTCCACACGTGGACCTCGATCCCACGCCGCCGCGACGCCATGATCAACCGCTTGTCCACGATCGTCAGCCGACCCTGCCGTGCCGGCACCTGCGCGATCCGCTGATGCCCCCGCCGCGCCAGCACGAACGTCGGCAGCCGCCCCGACGCCCACAGCCGCGCGATCGCCCGCGTGCCCATCGACGTCAGCAGCCCGTCGCCCGCCGTGCGCCGCACCCGCTCGAGCCGCGACTCGGAGAACGACGCCACACACACCCGCCCGAACGCGTTCATCCGCTTCAGCGTGTCGATCAGCGGCTGGATCGCCCGCTCGGCCTTCACGTCGATGTTCAGCAACGCGTCCGGCAGCTCCTCCAGGAGGTCCTCCAGCCTGCTCACCGGCTCGCGGCCACCGATCTTCGCCGCCGACACGACCCGCCACGGCAGCTGCGCGACCACACCGATCATGTCGGTGGTGCGGTCCAGCACCGGGTCGTGGTGCACCACGACCACCCCGTCCGACGTCGCGTGGACGTCGGTCTCGAGATACTGGTACCCCTCCCGCGCGGCGCGCCGGAACGCCGACAGCGAGTTCTCCATCCCCTCCAACTCGTCGTAGTGCCATCCGCGGTGGACGAAGGCGCGCGGGTACGGACCGGAGAGAAAGGCGTGGTCGTGCACACTGTCGAGTGTGCCTCAGCGGCGTGGCTCGCGAGTGCACGAACTCTTGCCAGATAGCGTCGAGCGCATGAGGTTCGTGCGGTGATCGCTCCAGAACGGCTCAAACCGCGTGCCGACATCCGGCACTGCGGCTGGTGTGGCCTGCGACTTCCCGAGGACGGCAAGGTCGGCCGGCCCCGCAGGTACTGCTCCCAGTCCTGCCGTCAGCGCGCCTACGAGCGCCGCTCCGCCGTACAGCGCGGCGGCCTGCCGGAAGACGCGGTCGTCCTGTCCGCCGCCGAGCTCGCTGACCTGCAGGATCGCCTGTTCCAGCTCCGCTGCGCCGCGGAGGACGTGGTGACCGCCGCGGACGACGGCGCGGCCGCCGGCGAGCTCAAGAACCTCGCTGCCGCGGTAGTCGAGAACGCTCATGGTCTCGAGCGGCTGCGCTGAACCCACCCAGTCGACTACGCTTCGTGCCCACTTGCCGGATCAACCAATCGAGGCGTGCGGATGGACACCGACGGCACCTCACTGACCGAGGTGCTGGACGCCGCGGACACGGCGTTCGCGGTCACCGACCAGCGCTGCCGTGTCCGCTGGTTGAACCGATTCATGGCCGAACTGCTCGAAATCACCCCTGACCAGTGCGTCGGCCGCTCGCTGCCCGCACTGCTCGTCGGCGCGCCGGAAGGCCCCCAGGACGGCGCGGACGGGGTCGTCCTGTCGCAGCGCTCCGGCGCCGACGGACACCGCTGGCTCGAGGTCCGGTGCAGCCAGCTCAACGACGGGCTCCTCTATCGGGTGGCTGACGTCAGCCGCTGGCGGGAACGATCCGTCGACCCGGTCGAACGCGACGAATGGCAGAAGGCCCTCATCCGCATGGCCGACGAGGACCCGCTGACCGGGCTCCTCAACCGGCGCGCGCTCACCAGGGAGTTAGAGCGGCAGCTCGCGCTCGGCGGTCGCGGCGCGCTGCTGCTGCTCGACCTCGACAACTTCAAGGACATCAACGACCTGCGTGGCCACCCGGCCGGCGACCGCGTCATGTGCACGCTCGCCAACGTGCTGCGCGACCGCCTCGGCGACGGGCACGTGCTGGGCCGGCTCGGCGGGGACGAGTTCGCCGTCGTCCTCCCCGACGCCGACGAGACCACCGCGGTACAGATCGCCGACCGGCTCCGCAACGCCGTCGCCACCCTCCCGGTGACCGGCACCCGCACCACGATCAGCGCCGGCGTCGCCGCGTTCCAGTCCGGCGAGAGCTGGCAGGCCGTGCTCGCCAACGCCGACCTCGCGCTGTACGCGTCCAAGGACGCCGGCCGCAACCGGGTCACCGTCTACGAGCAGGGCCACTACGCCGACACCGCCCTGCGCGTCACCGTCCTCGACCGCGTCCGCACCGCCTTGGCCGAGGGCGGTCTCGCGCTGCACGCGATGCCGATGGTCAAGCTCGGCAGCAACCGCGTCGTGGGCCACGAACTGCTGCTGCGCCTCGAGGATGGCAAGGAACCCAGGCTAGGACCGGGGGAGTTCCTGCCCGCCGCCGAACGCAGCGACCTCGTGCTCGACATCGACCGGTGGGTCGTCGGCACGGCCATCGACGCGCTCGTCGCGCACCCGTACCCGGGCCTGCGGTTCAACGTGAACGTCTCCGGCCGCACGCTGGAGGACGAGGACTTCGGCGGGTTCGTGCTCGACCGGCTCGCCGCCGCAGGCGTCGCGCCAGGCCGCCTCGGGTTCGAGATCACCGAGACCGCGGCCGTGACGAACCTGGCCGCCGCACGCAGCCTGTCCCAGCAGCTGCGGGCCAGCGGCTGCCGCATCTCACTGGACGACTTCGGTGCCGGCTTCGGCTCGTTCGTGCACCTCAAGCAGCTCCCGATCACCGGCGTGAAGATCGACGGCGAGTTCGTGCGCGGCATCGACTACGGCAGCCGCGACACCGTGCTGGTACAGGGAATCGTCGACATCGCCCGCGGGCTCGGGCTCTCCGTCGTCGCCGAGTGGGTCGAGCGCGCGAGCCAGGTCGACGCGCTCGCGCGGCTCGGGGTGCGGGTCGCGCAGGGCTTCCATCTCGGCAAGCCGGAACCGCTCACCGAGCTGCTCGCTCGGCCGCACGGCTCGTGGATGCGGCGGCCGCGGCTCATGCGCGGCGTGGACGACATGACCTTGGACGCTCCCGTCTCGGAGAACACCCCTTGATGGCTCAACCGGTGCTCGAGCGGCGCCAGGTACACATAAGGAGCGACCGACACGAGTCGCATACATCCTTTTTGTGGGCGGTGGTGCGCAATGTCCAGGTCCGACAGCAGCGCGGAGATCAGCGGACTGCAGATCTGCATCATCAACACCGACTCCCAGATCGACGCCGCCCTGGACAACGGTGACCGACGCGCGTTCCGCGTGTGGTGCCTGCGCCGGGCGTCGCTCATCGCCCGAGTCGAGCGGGTGTTGGTCGAAGCGGCGATGGCTCCCGCGGTGTGACTTTTCGTCACGTGACGAAACGCGGTCTGAGTCAGGGGAGCGGGGCAGGGGAGTAGAACCCGCCCCCTTCCGACCCTCCGACTCCGGTCGCGTGCCCGCTCGGCTCGCCCAGAAGCGTTCTCCTGGGATTTGCACGCACGCCGTTCGCAACCCAACGGCAAATCGGCCCACGGAGGACGAGTCGACGCCAGGTTGACGGCCGCTGAACCCCGTGCACGTCTTCTGCGACCGGGTCATCCGTAAGTTCGATAATCTACATTATGTTAAGTAATACGGGATCGACTCCTGTGGACCCGTGCGCGGAGTCTCCCCGGTGCGCACCGACGCGGCGTTGCCCAGTTGTCGCGACAAGTTCGTCGCCGCGGCGACGCTCATCAACACGGTGCTGGACGTCGGTTGTGGCGGCGGACAGTCCACTCGGGACGCCGCGCGGTAGAACGCAACGAGCGGCTCGGGACGTTCCCCGTTTCGCCCCCCTGTCGACCGTCCGCCGCCACACTCCCGCGACTCCCCTGGTTTCGCTCAAGATCAAGAACTGCACATCGTCTCCAGGATCCGTAGGTAGTGCGGGTTGTACATGACGCCGAGAATGTTCCCGAACGGGTCCACCACGGACGCGGTGACGAAACCTGCCTCACGCGGTGTCGGGCCCTCGAGTTCCTTGGCGCCCATGGCATACAGCCGCTCGAGGGTCGCGTCGAGGTCGTCGACGTGCCAGAACATCACCGCGCCGCTCGGGCCCGGCTTCGCGCCGTGCGGAGCGTACCGGCTGTCGATGATCCCCAGTTCGGCCTGATAGTCGCCGATTCGGTACTCCAGGTACGCCGGCGGCCCGTCGACCGGCCGCACGAAGTACGGCTCGACGCCCAGTAGTTCGGTGTACCAGGCCTGCGCGGCGGCCATGTCGGCGGCGAAGAAGCTGATGGTGGCGAATCCTCGTAGCATCGCGGTGGGTCCTTCCTGTTCGGGTTGTCGGACACCACTCTCGCAACCAAAGTGCGCACGGATTGAGCACTTTGTCGGGCACACTGAAGAACATGCGTGCGGACCGGCTCGTCGCCACCCTCCTTCTGATGCAGTCGCGTGGACGGGTGACCGCGGCCGAGGTCGCCGAGGAGCTGGAAGTCTCCGTCGCCACCGCCCGGCGGGACCTGGAGGCGCTCTCCACCGCCGGCATCCCCGTCTACCCGCAGCCCGGTCGCGGTGGCGGCTGGTCGCTGGTCGGCGGCGCCAGAACCGACCTGTCCGGTCTCACGGCGACCGAGGCTCAGGCCTTGTTCCTGCTGGTCGGGCCCGCGGCGGCCATCGCGCCGGAGGCCAAGGCCGCGCTGCGCAAGCTCGTCCGCGCACTCCCCGACACCTTCCGTGCGGACGCCGAGGCCGCCGCCACCGCCGTCGTGATCGACCCGGCCCGCTGGGGTGCGCGGACCCGGCAGCGCGCGGACCAGGTCGAGCTGTTGCAGCAGGCCGTGGTCCGGCGACGGCGGGTCCGGTTCGGATATCGGAGCCGGGGTCGGGAGCGGGTCGTGCGGACGGTCGATCCGTGGGGTCTCGTCGACAAGGACGACGTCTGGTACCTGGTCGCCGGCACCGAACGCGGCCAGCGGACGTTCCGGGTCGACCGTATCGACGAGCCGGAGCTGACCGACGAGACGTTCGAGCGGCCCGCCGACTTCGACCTGTCCGCCGCGTGGGAGCAGGTGGTGACCGAGGTCGAGCATCGCAGGTCACTCGTATCGGCGACGGTGCTCGTCGCGACCAGGTTCGTGTTCGTGCTGCAGGACCAGTACGGCCGGCACTGCGAGGTTCTCGAGACGCTCGACGACGGCCGGAGCCGGGTCCGGCTGGCCGCGCCCACTCCCCTGATGATCGCCCAGCCGTTGGCGGGTTGGGGCGCGATGATCGAGGTCGAGGACTCCCCCGAGGTCCGCGCCGAGCTGGCCCGCCTGGGCGCGGAGCTGGTCGCGCGCTACGCCGACACGGGCAGCTCCCCCACGTCGTAGGTGTAGAGCCATCCGGTGGCCTTCTCGTAGAAGTGCTTGAGCACCAACGACATCATGGCGTCGTTGACGCGTCGCCGGAGCGCCCCGGTGGTCTTCATCGCGCGGTTGTCCCGCCCGGTCTTGAGCATTTTCGCGATCCGCGGCCGCCGGGCGTCCTCGTAGGCGGCGAGTGCCGCGGGGACGGTGTCGGCGGCGTCGAGCCGCTGACACCGACCGGGTGCGCGGCGTCGCCGATGAGCACGATCCGGTCGCCGCGCCAGGTGGGCAGCGGGCCGAGCACGTGGTCGAGCGTCGGGCGCTGCATGGCGGTGGCGGCCGACAGCACGCGGACGGCGCGCTCGTCGTGCCGGTACCGCTCCAGCAGCAGGTCGAGGTCGACCGTGGTGAAGTCGGGCGGGGTCGGCTCGGCGACCTGCGCCGACCACCAGACGGTGCCGTCGCCGGCGTCGACGTGGATGAACGCGCCGGCGGGCCCGAGGCTCATGGCGAACACGCCGGGGTCGGCGTCGATCGATGCCGTCGGCGCCGACCACCCGCTCCCCCGTGACGATCTCGGCGCCGGCCTGTTCCCGCAGCGCGGCGACGAGGTCGTGGACACGCTGACCGCGTTGCTGCTCAACGGGCTGACCGGCCCGGATGCTCCATAATGTCGACATGTCGATTCACAGGTCGTAGGACCTGCGCGTGTTGTCGGGAGTGCGGCGGTACACCTGACCCGCGAAGGCAATACGGCCGTATCGTCAGGCGCCGTGCCAGTGGCGCCACAGCGACGCGTACTCGCCGCCCGCCGCGACCAGCTCGTCGTGGCTGCCCAGCTCGGTGATCCGGCCGCCGGCCATCACGGCGACGCGGTCGGCGTAGTGGGCGGTGTGCAGCCGGTGCGCGATGGCGATGACGGTGCGACCGCTGAGCACCGCGGCCATCGCCCGTTCCGCGTGCCGCGCGGTCGCCGGGTCGAGCAGCGCGGTGGCCTCGTCGAGGATCACCGTGTGCGGGTCGGCCAGTACGACTCTGGCAAGAGCGAGCTGCTGTGCCTGCGGCGCGTCGAGGGTGGCGGCGTTCGCGCCGAGCTGGGTGTCCAGGCCGGTGGGCAGCTCGCGGATCCAGGCGGCGTCGACGGCGGCCAGCGCCGCGAGCATCTCCTCGTCGCCGGCGGTCGGTGACGCGATCGCCAGGTTGTCCCGCACGGACCCGATGAACACGTGGTGCTCCTGGGTCACCAGCACGATCCGTCGCCGCAGCTCGTCCGGGGACAGCAGCGCTACCGGCGCGCCGCCGACCGTGATGCGGCCCTGCCGCGGCGCGTCGACCCCGGCCATCAGCCGCCCGAGCGTCGTCTTGCCGGCGCCGGACGGCCCGACGATCGCGAGTCGCTCCCCCGGCAGCACCGACAGGTCCACGCCGTGCAGCACGTCCCGCTCCGCGCTGTAGGCGTACCGCACACCCCGCACCTCGAGCCGGTCGTCGCGCGGCGCCGCGTCGCCGACCGGTGCGGCCGCGACCTCGCCGACGCCCTGGATGCGTGCCATCGACGCCCCGGCGCGCTGCAGGTTCTCGACGTACATCAGCACCCGGTTGATCGGCTCGACGAGCTGCATCGCGTACAGGCTCGACGACACCACGGCGCCGAGGCTGACCATGTCCTGTGTGTACAGCACGCCGCCGGCCATCAGGACCACGATCATCGCCATGACGTTCGCGAAGTCGACCATCGGGAACAGCACGCTGCGCAGGAACAGCGTCCGCACCTTCGTCCGGAAGCCCTCGGCGACCCGGTCGTCGGCGTCGGCGACGCGTCGCGCGCCGAGGTCGAACGCCTCGACCGCCCGCGCGCCCTCCACGGTCGCGGCGATCGACTCGGACAGGTCCGAGCTCGCCGTGCCCTCCGCGAGGTACGCGGTTCGCGCACGCGCCAGGTACCACTTGCCGGCGAACCACAGACCGGAGATGCCGACCAGGGCGGACAGCGCGAGCAACGGGCTGAGCAGGGCCATCGCGCCGAAGATCAGGACCGCCTGCAGTCCGCCGACGAACACCTCGCGGGCCGCGTCGCGCAGCGCGCCGCCGACCGTGGCCACGTCGCCGGTGGTCCGCGACATCAGGTCGCCGGTGCCGGCGCGTTCGACCACCGAGGTCGGCAGCGCGAGGGTCCGGTCGACGAACTCCTCCCGCAGCCGAGCCAGGGACCGCTCGGCGAAGCGGTGCGCGAAGTACCTGGCGAAGCGGGTCAGCAGCATGTGGGCGACCGCGAAGCCGACGATGCCGGCGGCCAGCACGTTGACGGTCGACATGTCCGGCCGGCCGGACTCGACGTGGTTGACGATCCGGCCGATCAGCCACGGGGCGCCGAGCGCGGCCGCGGCGGCGAGGCAGTTCGTCAGCACCACCAGCACGGTCCCGCCGCGGTCGGCACGCACCAGGTCCCAGCTCGCCCGCCGTACCCCCCGAGCGTCGGCGACCGGCAGCCGCCACCCCTCACTCACTGCACCAGCTCCTCGTCGCTGCCCCGGAACGCGAGCGCCCGGTATCCCGGCTCGGTGGCGAGCAGGTCGGCGTGACTGCCGGTGGCGACGACGCGGCCCTCGACCAGGTAGGCGACCCGGTCGGCGCGGTCGAGCAGCAGCGGCGAGGTCCCGACCACCACGGTCGTGCGGCCGAGGCGCGCCTCGTGCAGCCGCTGCGCCACCACCGACTCGGTGTGCGCGTCGACCGCCGAGGTCGGCTCGACCAGCACCAGCACCTCGGGGTCGGCGAGCAGCGCGCGCACCAGCCGCAGCCGCTGGCGCTGCCCGCCGGACAGCGACCGGCCCTGCGCCTCGACGAACGACCCGAGCCCCTCGGGCAGCGCCGCGACCACGTCCTCGGCCATCGCCACCCGCACCGCCGCGGTGACGGCAGCGTCGTCGGTGTGGTCGTGGGCGGCGACGGTCTCCCGGAGCGCGCCGGCGAACAGGTACGCGTCGTTGTCGGCGACGAGGATCCGTTCCCGCACGGCCGGCAGCGGCACGTCGGACAGCGGCACACCGCCCCAGGTGACGTCCGAGTCGGTGTAGCGGCCGAGCCGGTCGACCAGCACGGTCGCGTCGGCCGGGGTCGCGGCGGCGACCGCGAGCAGCTCGCCGGGCCGCACGGTCAGCCCGGAGGCGGGGTCGTGCAGGTCCGCAGGCCCGGCCGGCGCCGGTACGACCGACTTGTCCTCGACCGCCGGGGTCAGGGTGAGGACGTTGACCACCCGCCGGGCGGCGACCAGCCCCCTGCTGATGTCCTGCGCGCCCTCGATGAGGAAGAACACCGGTGTCGCGAGCACGGCGACGTAGCCGTACACGGCGACCATCTCGCCGACGGTGATCTCCCCCGCGGCGGTCATGCGGGCGGCGAGCCAGGTGACCGCCGCGAGGAACAGGCTCGGCAGGCCCATCGCGACGCCCTCGATCCAGCTCGCGACCGAGCCCACCCGGTAGCCCTCGACGCGCAGGTCCTGCGAGCCGCGCCGGTAGCGCTCCGCGAAGCGGTCCTTGCCGCCGATGCCGCACAGCACCCGCAGGCCGGCCACGATGTCGCCGGCTCGGGCGGTGAGCGCGCCCTGGTGTTCGCGGTAGGTGCTCTCGGTGCTGCGCAGCCGGTTGAGCAGCGGCCCGATCGACAGCACGAACAGGGGCACGCCGACCAGCACGACGGCGGCGAGCAGCGGGGAGATCGACACCAGCAGCACCGCCACCACCGCGTAGGTGATGATCGCGCCGACGCCGGGGCCGGTGGAGGTCATGGTGCGGCTGATCCGGTCGAGGTCGGTGGCGCCGATGCTCACGACCTCGCCGGAGGTGACGCGGCGCGGCAGCTCGGCGCCGACCCGGACGGCGTGGCGCACGACCACCTGCACGGTCCGGTAGCCGGCGTCGTTGCGGATGAACGTCATGGTGCGGTGGCGC
This sequence comes from uncultured Actinomycetota bacterium, assembly GCA_963840275.1. GTDB lineage: Bacteria > Actinomycetota > Actinomycetes > Mycobacteriales > Pseudonocardiaceae > Actinophytocola. Next base: position 1,481,213 of record CAWIYK010000005.1, on the reverse strand, counting down.
AGGATGCCGATCGCAGAGTTGGCCGCACCGGACACGGCGATCGCCCCCACCCAGAAGCCGAGCATGCCGAGGTCCTTGGTGCGCAGGCCGTCGTCGATGGCCCTGGCCATCAGGTAGGGCGGCAGCATCAGCAGGACCATCCACGTGGTGCCGAACGTCGCGCCGAGCAGCACCCGGCCGCGCTGCCGCTTCACCAGCCACCACAGGTACCGCCACGGACCGCGCGCGTCGGGCACGCCTGGGTCGGCGTAGGGAACCTTCAGGCGCATGAGTCCCACCCTAGGCAGGAGCCACACCGACTTATCGCGCGGACGTTCTGCTGGTGGCTGAGTCGCGCGGGGAACGAGTCGGTTGACTTTCACTCGACGCGACCGGGAGCACCACACCCTTGGCGGTACCGGTCGTGAGACTCTGGTGTCGATGGATGCGAACCGGTCGGCGGAGAGCCCGAGGTGCGCGGCGCTGGCCGACGCGCTCGGGGAGCCGCTCGCGGGCACGGCGGCGACCGCGCGGTCGTGGCTCGCGATCGAGCAGCCGGGCCCGTGGGGCCGCGACGCGCTGTCGGCCAGCCACCTCGACGACGGCGTCGCCCGCGAGCTCGCCGCGCTGTCGGCGGGCACCGGGGTCCGCATCGTGCTGATCCGCAGGCCGGGCAGCCACCCGGACCGGCACCGCCCGGTCCCCCGGACCGTGTACCTCGCGCACACCATGCCCGGCCGGACCTGGCTGGAGCGCACGTCGGTGGCCGACCCCAAGGAGCTGCTCGACCTCGACTTCGCCCGCGCCGGGGCCGGCACCCCGGGGCTGCTCGGCACGCCGGTGTCCGACCCGCTGCTGCTGGTGTGCACGAACGGCCGCCGGGACGTGTGCTGCGCGCTGCTCGGCCGGCCCCTCGCGGCGGCGCTCGCGGCCACCCACGGCGACCGGGTGTGGGAGTGCACGCACATCGGCGGGCACCGGTTCTCGCCGACCGCGGTGTTCCTGCCGACCGGCTACTCCTACGGCCGGTTGACCGAGTCGTCGGCGGCCCGGCTGCTGGCCGGCGGCCCGGTCGACGTGGACTGCCGGGGCCGGTCGACGTGGCCGGCGGCCGGTCAGGTGGCCGAGCTGGCGGTGCGGTCGGCGATCGGGGTGCGCGATCCGGACGCGCTGACCGTCTCCGGCGTCGACGCGCCGGTCGAGGGCGGCTGGCTCGCCCAGGTGTCGCATGTGGACGGCCGGAGCTGGCGGGTCGCGGTCGTCGAACGCGAGGTGGCGGCCGCGCGGGCCGCGAGCTGCACGGCACAGCCCACACCCGCGGTCGCGCTGGAGGCCGTATCGGTTCGGCCGTAGTGTCGGCGCGTGACTGAGTCGGTCGATCGCGAACAGGTGCTGGCCTACCGGATCCAGGCGCACGGGCTGCACCGGTTCGACGACGCGCCCGGGTTCCTCGACCTCGGTGTCCAGCACACGTCGGTGCCGGCCGTGCGGCAGGTGTTCGCGGCCAGGGGCGCCGACCCGGCGGTGGACACCGTCACCGTGTGGTCCTTCCGCGGCGCCCCGCACCTGCTGCGCCGGTCCGATGTGGACCGGTTGGCCGGCGAGCTGTGGCCGCGCGGCGACGCGGACGGCCTCGCGCGGCTCGGCGGCGAGGGCACGGTGCTGCGCCGGGCCGGGATCGGCGGGCTGACGGCGTTCGCGACGACCGCGGCGGCGCTGCGGGAGATCGTCACGGCACCGATGGAGAAGGGCGCGGTGAGCACGGCCATCACCGCGGCGCTGCCATCGGAGTACGCCTACGGGTGCCGGGGGTGCGAGGCGACGCATGTGTACAACACGCTGTTCCAGTCGGTGGGGCTCGCGGCCGGGGTGGCTCTGGTGCCGGGTTCGCGTCCGACCGTGCTGACGCCGGTGCCCGACCGCGCGCCGCTCCCGGCGTCGACCACGGGCGCCGAGCGGGTGATCCGCGCGTACCTGCGGCTGCACGGACCCGCGACGGTCGCGGAGGCCGCCGGGTACCTCGCCACGACGCAGGCGGAGGCGAAGCGGATGTGGCCGACCGGTCTCGTGCCGGTGACCGTCGGCGCCAGGACCGCGTACCTGCCGGAGGAGGACCTGCCGGCGCTGCGTGCGGCGCCCGCGCCGGACCTGGTCCGGCTGCTGCCGGCCTTCGACCCGCTGCTGCAGCTGCGCGACCGGGAGCTGCTGGTGCCGGGAGCGAAGGAACGCAAGGCGCTGTGGCGGATCCTCGGCAACCCCGGCGCGGTGCTCGCGGGCGGCGAGGTGGTCGGCGTGTGGCGCACCGCGAAGTCGACCAAGGCCAGGATGGCGCTGACGGTCACCCCGTTCGGCACGCTCACGGCCGCGGTCCGCACCGCGATCCAGGCCGAGGCCGAACTGCTGGCCGGACTGCGTGGCGCCACGAGCGCGAGCGTCGAATACGAGTGACTGTAAGTGGCTGATCCGCGATAGGGTCATTACATGTCACGTGTGAGACGAGCTGGGCCGGACGACGTCGCGGAGCTCGTGCGGCTGCGCGCACTGCTGTTCGAGACGCTCGGCGGCGACTTCTTCAACCCCGCGGCGGACCCGGCGGAAGACTGGCGGGTCGCACTCGCCGACGTGCTGGCGGAGCAGCTGACCGATGACGACGCGCGGATCCTCGTGGTCGACGAGCCGCGTGGTGGGCTCGCCGCCTGCGGCATCGGCTTCGTCGAGCGGCGGCTGCCCGGCCCGCACCTGCGCAACGGCCGGATCGGACACGTGATCGGCGTGGTCACCGACCCGGCGCACCGGCGCAAGGGCCACAGCCGCGCGATCATGCGCGGGCTGCTCGACTGGTTCTCGGCACGCGGGGCCGCGCGGGTCGACCTGTACGCGTCCCACGACGGCGAGCCGCTCTACCGCGCGCTCGGCTTCGACGACCACCCCGACCCGGCGCTGTGCTGGCGCCCGGGTGTCACGCCGTCGCGCTGATGATCCACCGGCGCTGCCACGGCGTCTCCACCGCACGCGGGTGGTAGTTGGCGCGGGCCCACGCCACCGCCTCCTCCGGCGCGACGCCCCCGAGCACGGCGAGGCACGCGATCACGGTCCCGGTCCGCCCGACCCCGCCGCCGCACGCCACCTCGACGCGCTCGCCGGCCAGCGCCCGCTCGCGCAGGTCCCGGATCCGGCGCATCGCGAGCGCGGAGTCCTTGGGCAGCCGGAAGTCCGGCCACTCGAGCCACTCGTGGGCCCAGTCGAACGAGTGCCGGGCCCGCAGCTTGGCGGTGCCCAGGTACAGGCCGAACTCCGGCGCCGGCCCGTCCGGCGCCGGGTTGCGCAGCCCTCGGCCGCGCACCCAGCCGCCGTCCGGCAGGAGAATTGCTCCGTCGAGCCGCGCATCACTCATCCGCACACTCTATTTCCGGTGTGACCTTCCATCATCCGGACCCGCCACGTGCGCGGTTTTCGCGGACCGAAAAGCGATGTCCCCGACCCGGTATGCCGGAATCGGGGACATCGCGTCGATTATTCAGTACCTGGGCGGTTCGTCCGACAGTTCGGTGGACTCGTTCGGCCGGGCCGGCGGGCGGGCCTGCGTCGGCATGTGCGGCACCGCGCCCGGCTGTTCGACCGGGGGCTCGTAGTCGTGCGCCGGCGGCGCGACCTGTTGGGTGGGCGGTTCCGGCGCGAGCGTGGGCGGCAGCGCCTGCGGCGCGACCGGCGCGACCGGTGTGATCGGACCGGTCGACAGCGGGCCCGGCACCTCCTGCCGCGCAACGGCTTCCGCCGCGCGCACGGCCTCGGCGACCTTCGGGTCGGTCGACGTGTCGAACCAGGCCGCGATCTCCTCCTCGTCGTCGTCCTTGCGGGTCGGCGGCTCGTAGGCCGGCGGCTCGTAGCGGAAGACACCGTCGTCGCCCGGCGCGCCCAGCGCCTTCGCGAAACCCTCGAGGGCCTTGCCGAAGTCGTTGGGCAGCATCCACACCTTGTTGGCGTCGCCCTGCGCCATCTGCGGCAGCGTCTGCAGGTACTGGTAGGCCAGCACCTCCGGCGTCGGCTTGCCCGCCTTGATCGCGTCGAACACCTTCTCGATGGCCTTCGCCTGGCCCTGCGCCTGCAGGTACCGCGCGGCGCGTTCACCCTGCGCGCGCAGGATCCGCGACTGCCGCTCACCCTCGGACGCGAGGATCGCCGCCTGCTTGGCGCCCTCCGCCGACAGGATCTGGCTCTGCTTCTGGCCTTCCGCCGTCTTGATGGCGGCCTCGCGGGTACCTTCCGCGGTCAGGATCATCGCGCGCTTCTCGCGGTCCGCGCGCATCTGCTTCTCCATCGAGTCCTGAATGGAGGGTGGCGGGTCGATGGCCTTCAGCTCGACGCGGGCCACACGGATGCCCCACCGGCCGGTCGCCTCGTCGAGCACGCCCCGGAGCTGGCCGTTGATCGAGTCACGTGAGGTCAGCGTCTCCTCGAGGCTCATGCCACCGACCACGTTACGAAGCGTGGTGGTGGTGAGCTGCTCGACACCGACGATGTAGTCGGAGATCTCATACACGGCGTCACGAGGATTGGTCACCTGGAAGTACACGACCGTGTCGATCGACACCGTCAGGTTGTCCTGGGTGATCACCGGCTGCGGCGGGAACGACACGACCTGCTCACGACGGTCGATGCGGGCGCGCACCCGGTCGACGAAGGGCATCAGGAAGTTCAGGCCCGGTTCCGCCACCGACCGGAATCTGCCGAGCCGCTCGACCACCGCGGACTGTGCCTGCGGGATCACGAGGATCGACTTCACCACGACCGTGAGTACGAACAGAACCACGACCAGGACGATGATGATGATGGTCAACGTGCCTCCACTCCGGATCCGGACGGCGCTTCCTTGGCGGTCGGCGGGAAGTAGATCACAAGATCCACCCGAACTCGCGCAGGTCGGGGCCGCGTCCCACCAGAAGTTGGGTCACGTTCACCCGGTCGCCGGTCAATCCGAGTCCGCGAGCACGACCGCGGTCGCCCCCGCGATCTCCACGACGGTCACCGACGCCCCCGGTGTGATCGCCTGTCTGTCGTCGAACGAGCGTGCCGACCACACGTCGCCGTCCAGGCGGACCTGCCCGCCCTGCCCGTCGACGACCGACACCGCGACCGCCTTGCGGCCGATCAGCGCGTCGGCGTTCGTGTGCACGAGCTCGCCGTGCATGCGGCGCTTGAGCCATGGTCTGGCGAAGGTCACCAGCCCGATGGACACGAGTGCGAACACCGCACTGCTCACGAGCGTGTTGCCGACCAACCATTCGGTGCCCGCCCCCGCGAGCGCTCCCACCCCCACCATCAGCAGGAAGAAATCCCCCGACAACATCTCGGCGGCGATCAGTGCGATTCCACCAATGAGCCAGAACAATGCGGCCATGCCGCAATGATCTCAGAACAGTGGCATCCCGGTCACTACTCTTCACCGGTGGTGACGAAATCGATGAGTCGCTCCACCGCGCCGATCAGCGGGGTCTCGAGGTCGCGGTAGCTGCGCACCCCGGCGAGGACGCGCCGCCAGCCGTCGGCCGGCTCGCCCCAGCCCAGCGCGGCGCAGATGCCTTCCTTCCACGGCGTGCCGCGCGGCACGGTCGGCCACGCGCGGATGCCGACCGCCTCCGGGCGCACCGCCTGCCACACGTCCACGTACGGGTGACCTGTGACCAGCACGTTCGGATCCCGCACCGCGTCGACGATCCGGGTCTCCTTGCTGCCGGCCACGAGGTGGTCGACGAGCACGCCGAGGCGCCGGTGCCCGGCCGTGCCGAACTCGGCGACCAGCGCCGCGAGGTCGTCGATGCCGTGCAGCGGCTCGACCACCACACCCTCGACGCGCAGGTCGTGGCCCCACACGCGTTCCACCAGCTCCGCGTCGTGGATGCCCTCGACCCACAGCCTGCTGTCGCGTGCCGTGCGGGCGGTGTGGCCCGTGACGCGGACGGAGCCGGACGCGGAGATCACCCGTTCGGGCTCGGACTTGACGGCCGGGCGGACCAGCGTCACGGGCTTGCCGTCGATGAGGAAGCCGGCCGGGGTGAGCGGGAACAACCGGTGCCGGCCCTTCCCGTCCTCGAGCACCACGTTGCCGCTCTCGAACCGGACCACCGCGCCGCAGAAGCCGCTCGCCGGGTCCTCGGCGACGAGGCCGGGTTCGGCGACCACCTCCGGGATGGTCTTGCGGCGCTTGCCGCGGGCCAGGATGTCGCCGCCGTAGCTCTCCGATCGCACGGCGAGTCACCCTATCGAGGGTTCCCGGAAAAACCTTGGCACCGGCCCGTCGGAGAAGTCGTGTCCCGGACGACGATGGTGGTTGTGAGCGAGCTTGCGAGCGAACCATGACGCAGGGCGACCGCGAGCGGCGCCACCGAGCCTGCGAGGGGGCGTCGTGAGTCCGCCTGAAGGTGCGCGGCCCGACCCCGCGGTCGGGTTGCTGGAGCTGTACGACGAGGCGTTGCCGCACGTCTACGGCTACCTGCTGGCGCGCTGCCGGGACAAGACGCTCGCCGAGGACCTGACGGCGGAGTCGTTCCTCGCCGCGGTGCGGGCCGTCCGCGAGCCGGGCGCCGCCGTGCCATTGGTGCCGTCGGTGGCGTGGCTGATCGGGGTGGCGCGGCACAAGCTGGCCGACCACTGGCGGCGGGCCGCGCGTGAGGAGCGCGGGCTGCGGCTGCTCGATCTCGACCGGGACCGGAAGGTCGAGGACCCGTGGGAGGTCCAGCTCGACGCGATCCGCGCGCGGCAGGTGCTCGACGGGCTCGGGCCGCACCACCGGGCCGCGCTCACGCTGCGGTATCTCGACGGGCTGCCGGTCAACGACGTCGCGCGGTGCCTGGACCGGACCGTGCACGCGACCGAGGCACTGCTCGTGCGGGCGCGCGCCGCGTTCCGCCGGAGCTACCGGGAGGAGGACTCGCCATGACCGACCCGTTCGACGCGCTGCGCGAGCCCGTCACGCCGGTGGACCCGGACCCCGACTTCGCCGCACGGCTGCGGGAGCGCCTGATCCGTGCCGTGCTCGACAGAGGAGACGATGTGTCAATACCTGTGTCCGTACCACCGACCCGACACGAACCGGCCTGGCCGCCGACGATCACCCCGTACCTCGTGGTGTCCGACGCGCGGGCCGCACTGGACTGGTACGCCACCGTGTTCGACGCGCGGCAGCGCGGTGACCTGCACGTGGACTCCGACGGCACGATCGGGCACGCCGAGGTCGACATCGGCGACGCGGTGCTGATGCTCGCCGAGTCGTCCGACCTGTACCCGGACGTGCCGGTGCGCGCGCCGGAGTCGCCGACGACGTTCGGGCAGTCCGTGCACGTGCTGGTGCCGGACGTGGACGAGACGGTCGACCGGGCCCGGCGCCTCGGCGCCCGGGTGGAGCGCGAGCCGGTGGACGAGCCCTACGGGCGGAGCGCGGTGCTGGTCGACCCGTTCGGGCACCGGTGGCTGCTGAACCGGCCCCCGGGCCGTGCGACGAGGGCGCGGCAGGGCGACATCGCGCGGGTGACGATGGTGACGCCCGACGCGGACCGGGCGAAGGCGTTCTACGAGTCGGTGCTCGAGGTGCCGTTCGGGCCGGGTCGGGCGCCGGGCACGTGGGGCGCGGAGGACACGCGGCCGCAGCTCAGCATGTGGTCGCCGGCCGACGCCGCGCAGGAGGTGCAGCTGTGCTTCCGGGTGGACGACCTGGCGGCCGCGGTCGAGCGGGTCCGCGGGGCCGGCGGAACGGCGGCCGCGGTGGAACACAAGCCGCACGGTCTGCTCGTCGAGTGCGAGGACGACCAGGGTGCGCGCTTCCAACTGTGGCAGCCGACCGACTGACTGTGCTGGCCGGCCAACTGTGCTGGCCGGCCAAACCCCAGGTCAGGGAGCGACGCGTTCGAGGTCGTCGATCGTGCCGGACATGATGGTGCGGAGGTGCGTGGTGAGGTGGTCGAGCGGCCAGTCCCACCACGCGACGGCCAGCAGCCGCGCGATGTCCGGCTCCGGGTAGCGGGTGCGGATGAGCCGCGCCGGGTTGCCGCCCACGATGCCGTAGTCGGGCACGTCGTCGACCACGACCGAGCCGGACGCGACGACCGCGCCGTTGCCGACGCGCACCCCGGGCATGATCGTCACGCCGTAGCCGGTCCACACGTCGTGGCCGACGACCGTGTCGCCGCGGCCGGGCAGCCCCGTGATCAGGTCCATGTGGTCGGCCCACGACCCGCCCATGATCGGGAACGGGAACGTCGACGGGCCGTCCATCCGGTGGTTGGCGCCGTTCATGATGAACCGCACACCCTCTCCGAACGCACAGAACCTGCCGATGACCAGGCGTTCCGGCCCATAGTGGTACAGCACGTTGCGGGTCTCGAACGCCGTCGGCTCCGCCGGGTCGTCGTAGTAGGTGAACTCGCCGACGTCGATCAGCGGCGACGTGACGAGCGGTTTGAGCAGGACCACTCTCGGCTGACCCGGGATCGGGTGCAGCACGGACGGGTCGGCGGGCGGCAGCGGCATTCGGCCAGCTAACCGAACCCGACCCGACCCCGTCGAGCGACTATCGGCCCGCCGCCGACACCCGCGCGGCCAGCCGGCGGGTCTCCTCGACCAACTCGGGCGGCGACTCCACCGTGTACGGCACCCCCACCGCCGCCACCGTCGTCGCGAGCCAGCCCCAGTCGTCCGGCGGCGTCACGTACCGGCACGACCGGGCGTCGACCGCCTCCAGCGACCCGGCCTCCGCGGACAGCCGAGCCGACACCTCCGCCAGCGGCGCCGCGAACCGCACCACTCCCCTCGGCCCGTCCCGCGGCGCCCGGTTGACCATGGTGTCCGGCAGCGGCTCGCGTGGCGCGAACGTGCTGCCCGGCACCGCCACCGAAGCAATACGGTCGACCCGGAACGTCCGCCAGTCGGACCGGTCCAGGTCCCATCCCAGCAGGTACCAGCGGCGGTCCAGCAGCACCTGCCGATACGGCTCCACGTGGCGCGGCGACTCCGTGCCCGCCCGGTCGGTGTAGGTGAACCGCACGTCGCGGTGCTCATGCGCCGCCGCCGCGAGCGTCTCGATCACCCGCGGGTCCAGCGACGCCCTGGTCACCGCGTGCGTCGTCCGCGACACCGCGGCCATCCGGTCCCGCAGCCTCGGCGGCAGCACCTGCTCGAGCTTCCGCAGCACACCGTCGGCCGCCTCGTCGGCCAGCACGAGCGCCGCGAACCGCAGGCCGACCACCGCGGCGACGGCCTCGTCGTCGGTCAGCACCAGCGGCGGCATCGCCCGGCCCGCGACCAGGCGGTAGCTGCCGCCCGGCCCGCGCGTCGACTCCACCGGATACCCCAGCTCGCGCAGCCGGTCGAGGTCCCGGCGCAGCGTCCTCGGCGTCGTCTCCAGCCGCGTCGCCAGCTCCGCGGCCGGCCAGGATCGGCCGCTCTGCAGCAGCGACAGCAGCTCCAGCATCCGGGTGCTCGGTCCGTTCATCGCCTCCAGGATGACACGAGTAGTGGCCATCATGTGTCCACAACCCGCGTTAGCGTCGAGTCATGCCTGGCACACACATCACGGTCACCGGCGCTCGCGAGCACAACCTCAAGAACGTCTCGGTGGCCATCCCCAAGGGGCTGCTCACCGTGGTCACCGGCGTGTCCGGGTCCGGCAAGTCCTCGCTCGTGTTCGACACGGTCGCCGCCGAGTCGCAGCGGCAGCTCAACCAGACCTACACGTCGTTCGTCCGCAACCGGCTGCCCAGCTTCGGCCGGCCCGACGTCGACGCCGTGGCGAACCTGCCGGCCGCGATCGTCGTCGACCAGAAGCGCCTCGGCGGCAACAGCCGCTCGACGGTCGGCACGGTCACCGACATCCACTCGCTGATGCGGCTGCTGTGGTCACGGGCCGGCGAACCGCAGGTCGGCGAGTCGACCGCGTTCTCGTTCAACGACCCGGCCGGCATGTGCCCGCGCTGCCACGGCCTCGGCACGACCAAGTCGATCGACCTGGCACAGCTCGTCGACCGGGAGCGGTCGCTCAACGAGGGCGCCATCCGCTTCCCGACCTTCCACGTCGGCGGCTGGACCTGGCGCACGTTCACCGGCTCGACGCTGTTCGACAACGACAAGCCGCTGCGCGACTACACCGACGCGCAGTGGCACGCGTTCCTGCACGGCGCCGACGCGCTGGTCGAGCGGCCGACCGACGACAAGCCCGTGCCCAAGCAGTACGAGGGCCTGCTGCCCCGGTTCGAGCGGATCTGGCTGCCCAAGGACGTCGAGTCGCTCAAGGGCCGCACCCGCGAGGCGTTCGAACGCGTCGTCACCCAGGGCACCTGCCCGGACTGCCACGGCACCCGCCTCTCGGCCGCCGCGCGCTCGTCGCTGGTCGACGGCCGGAGCATCGCCGACTGCGCCGCGCTCGAGGCGGCGGAGCTCGTCGGCGTGCTCGGCAACCTCCACGTGCCCGGCGCCGAGCCGGTGGTCGCGGCGCTGGTCGCGCAGCTCGAGCGGCTCGTGTCGATCGGCGTCGGGTACCTCGCCATGGACCGTCCGACCGCGACGCTGTCCGGCGGCGAGTCGCAGCGGGTCAAGATGGTGCGCCACCTCGGCAGCAGCCTCACCGACCTCGTGTACGTGTTCGACGAGCCGAGCGTCGGGCTGCACCCGCACGACGTCGCGCAGCTCACCGCGCTGCTGCGGACGTTGCGGGACAAGGGGAACACCGTGCTCGTGGTCGAGCACGACCGGGACGTGGTCGCGGCCGCCGACCACGTCGTCGACCTCGGGCCCGGCGCCGGCGGTGACGGCGGCGAGATCGTCTACGAGGGCGACCTCGCCGGACTCGCACGGGCCGACACCCCGACCGGCCGCCAATACGGTCGCATCCGAACGCTGAACGACCGCCCGCGGACCCCGACCGGCGCCATCGAGATCCGCGGCGCCACCCGGCACAACCTGCGCGGCGTGGACGTCGACGTGCCGACCGGCGTGCTCACGGTGGTCACCGGCGTCGCCGGCTCCGGCAAGAGCACGCTCGTGCACGGCTTCGTGCCGGACGCGGTGCTGGTCGACCAGCGCGCCGTGCGCGGCTCCCGCCGGTCCACGCCGGCGACCTACACCGGGGTGCTCGACACCATCCGGACGCTGTTCGCCGAGGCCAACGACGTCAGCCCGTCGCTGTTCAGCCCCAATGCCGACGGCGGCTGCCCGGAGTGCAACGGCCTCGGCGTGCAGTACACCGACCTGGCGTTCCTCGACCCGATGGTGTCGACGTGCGAGCGGTGCGGCGGCCGGCGGTTCACCGAGGAGGCGCTGGCGCACACCTACCGCGGCCTCGACATCGGCGAGGTGTTCCGGCTCAGTGCCCGCGACGCGCAGGCGGTGTTCCAGGACGACCGACTTGCGCGGCTGGTCGAGGTCGGCCTGGGGTACCTGCCGCTGGGACAGCCGCTCAGCACCCTGTCCGGTGGCGAGCGGCAGCGGCTCAAGCTCGCGACCGAGCTCGGTGCGCCAGGTCAGGTGTACGTGTTCGACGAGCCGACCACGGGCCTGCACCCCGAGGACGTCGACGAGCTGGTCGCGTTGTTCGGCCGCCTGGTCGACGGCGGCGCCACGGTGGTCGTCATCGAGCACGATCTGGACGTCGTCCGGCGCGCCGACCACGTGATCGACCTCGGACCGGGCCCCGGCCGACACGGCGGCCGCGTGCTGTTCACCGGCTCGCCCGCCGCGCTCGCCGAGACCGACACCCGCACCGGCCGGCACCTGCGTGAGCACGTAGCCGCGTGACGCTATGCTGACGCGACTACCGGCCGCGCATGATCCGTCACGGGCCGCTGTCGGAACGTATCCCCTGATCGTGAAACCCGATCGGGTGGCAATACACTCGTATGTCATGCCGAGACAGATCGACCACGACCAGCGCCGCACCGTCATCGCGGAGGCCGTCGGGCGGTTAGTCGTGGCCGGCGGGCTCGAGGCCGTGAGCATGCGGCAGGTCGCCGCGGCGGCCGGCATGTCGCTCGGCCAGGTGCAGCACTACTTCGCCACGAAGGACGAGCTGCTGCGGTACGCGCTCGGCGCGGCCAGCGGCCGGACCTACGCCCGCTACCTCCACCGCGCCGAGCAGGCGCGGGGCGAGGAGGGCGTCGAGCCCCGGCAGCTGGTCCACACGCTGCTCGTCGAACGACTGCCCCTCGACGCCGGCGCCCGGGTCGACGCCCACATCGGGTTCGCGTTCCTCGCGCGGGCGATGTCCGAGCCGGAGCTCGCCAAGGCGTTGCGCAGGCGCCACGAGGCCGACGAGTACGAGCTGGCCGAGCTGCTGCGTCGCGGTCAGCGCGAGGGCTCCGTGCGACTCGACATCGACGCGATGCGGGCCGCGCGCACGCTGCTCGCGGTGGTCGACGGCCTCACCGCGCACGTGCTCGTCGGACACCACACCGCGTGGGAGGCCGAGCAGGCGTTCGAGCACCACCTCGACGACCTGTTCGGCGCGTGACCCCGTGGACCGGATGACGCGCAGGGCGGTCAACCGCGCGACGCTCGCCCGCCAGCTCCTGCTGGAACGCGCGGCCCGGTCCGCGGTGGACACCGTCGAGCACCTGGTCGGCCTGCAGGCGCAGGCCCCGTTCCCGCCCTACTACGGGCTGTGGACCCGGCTCGCCGACTTCCGGCCGGACGAGCTCGCGGACGCACTGCTCGACCGGCGGGTCGTGCGCATCGTCCTGATGCGCGGCACCGTGCACCTGGTCAGCGCGGCCGACGCGTGCTTCCTGCGGCCGCTGGTCCAGCCGATCATGGACCGGGATCTCGCCACCAACACCCAGCACGCCAAGCACCTGGTCGGACTCGACCTGCCCGAGGTGGCCGACGCCGCACGCCGGCTCCTCGCCGACCGTCCGCACACGGCCAAGGAGCTGGGTGCGGTGCTCGCGCAGCGGTGGCCCGACCGGGAGGCGACCGCGCTCGCGCACGTGGCGAGAGGGCTGCTGCCGCTGGTGCAGGTGCCGCCGCGCGCGGTGTGGGGCCGCAGCGGGCAGACCGCGTACCACACCGTCGAGCACTGGCTGGACCGTCCGCTCGACGCGGCGCCCGACCCGGCGCGGCTGGTGCGCCGCTACCTCGGGGCGTTCGGGCCGGCTTCGGTGGCCGACCTCCAGGCGTGGTCCGGGCTCACGCGGCTCCGCGAGGTGGTCGAGCCGCTGGACCTGCGGATGTTCACGAGCGAGGACGGCCGGGAGCTGTTCGACCTGCCGGACGCGCCCCGGCCCGACGAGGACACCCCGGCGCCGGTCCGGTTCCTGCCGGAGTTCGACAACGTCCTGCTGTCCTACGCGGACCGCACCCGGATCATGACCGACGAGCACCGCAAGCGGCTGTTCGGCGTGAAGAACGGCGTCTTCCCCGGCACCTTCCTCGTCGACGGCCACGTCCGCGGCTCGTGGCGGCTCACCACCCAACGCAAGTCGGCCGTACTGGCGATCACGCCATGGGCGCGCACGACGAAGAAGGACCTGACCGCGCTCACGAAGGAAGGCTTGCGGCTACTGGACTTCGCCGCCCCGAACGCCGACACCCGCGACGTCACGGTGATCGAGGACTAGAAGGCCGGCCAGGGGATCGCGCGCCAGTCCGAACCCGGTGTCGGGAACTCCCCCGCCGCCAGCAGGTCGATGAGTCGCGTGTGGACGGCCCGCACCTCGGCACGGGTCAGGTGTTCGGCGAGCACCACCGACAGGTCGTCCAAAGTGGACCGCAGTGTGCCGAGCATGTCGAGCACGTCCTCCGGCAACGCCTCGCCGACCCAACCCCACAACACCGTGCGCAGCTTGTGCTCGGTGTGCAGGCAGATGCCGTGGTCGACGCCGTAGACGTTGCCGTCGGTGCCGTGCAGCACGTGCCCGCCCTTGCGGTCCGCGTTGTTCAGGACCACGTCCAACGCCGACATCAGCCGCACACTCGGGTGGTCGGCGTGCGCCAGCACCGCCGGCTCGCCGAACCGGTCGTGCGCGCGCAGCACCTGCCGCCATCCCGGCAGCACGTCGTCGGGCGCGACCACGTCGACGAGGTCGTCGCCCTCCTTGGTCTCCACCCACAGCTGCACCATGCCGGGCCCGAACGGACCGGACCGCAGGACCGTCGGCGGGATCACCGACAGACCAGCCGCCTCGGAGATCAGGTACGACGCGACCTCGCGGCCGGCGAGCGTGCCGTCCGGGAAGTCCCACAGCGCCCGCTCGCCGCTGACCGGCTTGTACACACAGTGCGCGACGGCGTCGCCGCCGGAGATCTCGCAGAAGAGCGTGGCGTTGGAGGCGTCGACAAGCCGCCCCTCGATCTCGATACGTCCACGGGTGAGCAGTTCGGTGGCGCCGGCGTCCAACGGCAACAAGTCCCTATTCCGCCTCGTCGTCCTCGGTGCGCCGGTAGCCGTTCTGCCGTGGGCACACGTGCCCGGTCGGGTCGAGCGGCTCGCCACACAGCGGGCACGGCTTGCGGCCTGCGTTGATCACCCGGTCGGCGCGCTCGGCGAACGCCCGCGCCTCGGCCGGGGTGAGGAACACCCTTACCGCGTCGGGGCCTTCCTCTGTGTCGTCGAGGACGATCGACTCGTCGACCTCGCCCTCGGTGATCGCGAGCAGCTCGATCACGACAGCGCTGGTCTCGGAGTCCCACCCGAGGCCCATCGTGCCGACGCGGAACTCCTCCTCGACCGGCACCCGGAGCGGGCCCGCGTCGACAAGGTCGTCGGGCGTCTCGGTGGGCAGGTCCGCGCCGAAGCGGCGGTGGACCTCCTCGAGCAGCGAGCCGATCCGCTCCGCGAGCACGGCCATCTGTTGCTTCTCGAGCGTGACGCTGACCGTGCGGACGCTCTCGGAGGCCTGCAGGTAGAAGGTGCGATCGCCGGGTTGCCCGACCGTGCCGGCAACGAAGCGATCGGGTTGGCGGAAGACATGAATTACGCGAGCCATGGCACCTCCGACCCTACCGCTAAGCCCGCATCCGAGCAGGTCCGTTCCCACGCGTGACACGTGCGCGGACGCAACGTTATCGGAGCCATCCGGCCCAACCACGGCAGCGACCGCCCGGTTAGGGTCTGCGCGTGGTGAAGATCGCACAGTTCGGGAGCTGGGAGTCGCCGCTCACCGCCGAGATGGTCGGCGCCGCGGCCGTCGCGCCCAAATGGGTGGACCTGCACGACGGGCAGGCGTGGTGGGCCGAGAGCCGACCGAGGGAGGACGGCCGCGTCGCGCTCATGCGGGAGGGACCGGCCGGACCCGTCGAGGTGCTGCCCGCGCCGTGGAACGTCCGCAACAGGGTGCACGAGTACGGCGGCCGCCCGTGGACGGTGCTCGCCGGCGGCGCGGTGGTCTTCACCAACTGGGCCGACCAGCGGGTGTACGTGCTCGACGGCGACGAGCCGCCGCGCGCGCTCACCGAGGAGCCGGCCCGCCACCACGGCGTCCGGTTCGGCGACCTGTCCCCCGGCCCCGGCGACACGTCGGTGCTGTGCGTCCGCGAGACGATGACCGGCGAACGCCCGACCGACGTGCGCCGCGACCTGGTCGAGATCCCGATCGACGGCTCCGGCCCCCGGTCGCTCGGCGCGAGCCACCACTTCATGTCCGGCCCGCGGCTCTCGCCGGACGGCGCCCGGCTGGCGTGGGTCGGCTGGGACCACCCGAACATGCCGTGGGACGGCGCCGAGCTGTGCGTCGCGGAGGTCGGCGGCGACCACAAGGTGCTGGCCGGCGGGCCGAGGGAGAGCGTCTGCCAGGCGGAGTGGGAGTCGCCCGACTCGCTGCTCGTCCTGACCGACCCCGACGGCTGGTGGAACCTGTTCCGCGTCGGGCTCGACGGCGTCGCCGTGAACCTCGCGCCGTGCGCCGAGGAGCTCGGCGGGCCGCTGTGGGTGATCGGCAGCCGCTGGTTCGCGCCCCTTGGCGACGGCCGGTACGCGGTGCTGCGATCCGACCGGCTCGCGGTGCTCGACGAGCACGCCGGCACGGTCACCGATGTGCCGACCGACCTGACGTCGTGGTCCGCCGACGTCACCGTGCACGACGGCGCGGTCGTGTCGGCGGCCGGCGGGCCGACCAGCGAGCTGGCTGTCGTTCGGGTCGACGCCACGACCGGCGCGGCGACCACGCTGTCCGCGCGTCCGCTCGACCCGCCGGACGAGGCGTACGTGCCGCTGCCCCAGGAGCGGACCTTCACCGGCAAGGACGGGCAGTCGATCCCCGCGCTCGTCTATGCGCCGCGCAACCCGGGGTTCGCCGGCCCGGACGGCGCCGCGCCGCCGTTGCTCGTGTACGCGCACGGCGGGCCGACCGGCAAGGCGGGCGACACGCTCAAGCGGGACATCGCGTACTTCACCAGCCGCGGGTTCGCCTTCGCCGCGGTGAACTACGGCGGGTCCGCCGGCTACGGCCGGGCGTTCCGGGAGTCGCTCAACGGCCAGTGGGGCGTCGTGGACGTCCAGGACTGCGCCGCGGTCGCGGCCGCGCTGGCCGAGGAGGGCACGGTCGACGGCGCGCGCCTCGCGGTGCGCGGCGGCAGCGCGGGCGGCTGGACCGCGGCGGCGTCGATGACGGCGGTGGACACCTACGCGTGCGCGACGATCATGTACCCGATCCTGGACCTGACCGGCTGGACCGACCACGGCGGCGAGACGCACGACTTCGAGTCGCGCTACATCGAGGGCCTGGTCGGCACCCTGCCCGAGCACGCGGACCGGTACACCGACCGGTCGCCGATCCACCACGTCGACCGGCTCGCCGGGCCGGTGCTGCTGTTGCAGGGCCTCGAGGACGAGGTGTGCCCGCCGGAGCAGGCGAACCGGTTCGTGGCGAGCCTCGACGGGAGCGGCGTGCCGCACGCGTACCTGACCTTCGACGGCGAGCAGCACGGGTTCCGCCGCGCGTCGACGGTGACGGCGGCGCTGGAGGCCGAGCTGTCCTTCTACGGTCAGGTGTTCGGGTTCACGCCACCCGGCGTGCCGGTCCTGGAGCTGCACACGTGAGTCGGCAGCGGCCCGCCCGGCTGCGGGCGGGGAGCAAGGTCGCGCTGGTGGCGCCGTCGGGTCCCGTCGACGACGTGCTGCTCGCCCGCGGGATCGCGGTCCTGGAGAGCTGGGGCCTGGTCGTCGAGGTCGGCAAGCACGTGCTGGACCGGCACCCGACGCTGCCCTACCTCGCCGGGCTCGACCCGCACCGGGCCGCGGACCTGCAGCAGGCGTGGTGCGACCCGACGGTCGACGCGGTGATGTGCGCGCGGGGCGGCTACGGGTCGCTGCGGATGGTCGACCTGCTGGACTGGGACGCGATGGCCGAGGCGGGCCCGAAGCTGTTCACCGGGTCGAGCGACATCACCGCGCTGCACGAGGCGATCGGGTCGCGCCTCGACGTGGTGACGCTGTTCGCGCCGCTCCTCGCGAGCGAGGCGTCGTTCGACGCCGGCGCGCAGGACCACCTGCGGCGGACGCTGTTCGAGCCGGAGTCGGTGCGGACGCTGTCCGGTCCGCGGTCGCAGTCGATCAACGACGGCGTGGCGTCCGGGATCACCGTGGGCGGCAACCTGTCGCTGCTGGCCTCCGGCGTCGGCGTCGACGGCGCGTTCGTCCCGCCCGACGGGTCGATCGTATTGCTGGAGGACGTGCACGAGGAGCCGTACCAGGTCGACCGTATGGTCACGCAGCTGCTGCGGTCCGGCTGGTTCACCGGCGCCACCGGCATCGCGCTCGGTTCGTGGACCGGCTGCGGCGAGCTGTCCGAGGTGCACGACGTGCTGACCGATCTCCTCGCGGGACTGGGCATCCCGCTCGTGTGGGAGATGGGCTTCGGCCACTGCGCCGACCAGCTCACCATTCCGATGGGCGCGCCGGCGACCCTGGACGGCGACCTGTGCACGTTGACGCTGGCCGAACCCGCGCTGCGATGACTCGGCTCCGCGGGCTCAGTGGAGTAGCTGCTCCGCGAACTGCCGCACCCGCGCGATCGTGATGCCGGCCCGCTGCTCTACCGCGAGCGGGTGGTCGGTCGGCTCCAGCTGGATCACCGGCCGCAGCCCGACCGGCCGCGTGTGCAGGTTCGTCTTGAGGTTCAAGGTGCTCGGGTAGGGCGCCAGCTCGGTCGAGAGCCAGCCGAAGTACGGTTCGGTGTGCTCGCGGCCCTCGGTGAGCCAGCGCTCCGACATGTGGATCGCGCTCTTCTCGCTCACCGACACCCACGCGCCCCACTCGAACGTGTCACCGGTGTCGACGACCGGGAGCGGGACGACGCCGCGGATGAAGAAGAGCTCGCCCCTGATCACGCACTGGTCCGTGCCCAGCTCGCTCCTCGGCTCGTCGGCGAGCTCGCGTGCCCACTGGGCCGGCGCGGCGGGCGCGTAGGCCATCGGCAGGTCGTCGTGGTGGGCGCCGCACGTCGAACAGGTGAATCCAGCCACGGCCGAACAGACTAGTGGAGGGCCGCCGCCCGCATGGCCGCGCCCGCGTCGCCGACGACCGAGTCGCCGTGTCCGACGCACAGCGTGTTCGGGTCGAGGTCGGCCAGCATGCGGTAGGAGTCGAGCAGCGCGGCGCGGTCCATGTTGAAGGCGCCGGGGATCACGCCGAGGCCGGGTAGCGCGGAGACCGTGTCGCCGGCGAACAGGACGCCGTGCGCGGGCAGGTGGATCGCGATGCTGCCCTCGGTGTGGCCGGGGATCGACAGGACCCGCGCGCCGTCGCCGAAGTCCAGTTCCTCGCCACCGGTCAGCTCGACGTCCACTGTGGACGGTGGGACCTGGAGGGCCGGGATGCCGAGCTCGACGACCTGGTCCCAGTACGGCTGTTCGAACTCGGTGAGCACGGGCTCGGCGCGTTTCCGTTCGCCGCGGACGATCGGGGCGTCCGCGGCGTGGGCGTGCACCGGCGCGCCGTGCCAGGACCGGACCTCGGCCACGGAGCCCATGTGGTCCTCGTGGCCATGGGTGATCACGATCCGGCGCAGCGCGGACGTCGGCAGTCCGAGCGAGCCGATCGCGGCCTCGATCGCCGCGCCGCTGCCCGGCACCCCGGTGTCGACCAAGGTCAGCTGGTCGCCGTCGCGCCACAGGTAGGCCTGCCCGAAGTCCAGGCTCACCTGGTGCAGCCGGGGCAGCAGCTCGATGATCTCCATACGCCCCAACGTATGGGCCGCACGCGCGGGCCGTGCCGTCGTTTCGCTGTCAGCGCATACCATCAGCTGATGGACGAATTCGGCCGGCGCGGCCTCCTCGCCGCGGGACTGGCCACCGGCGTCGCCGCGCTCACCGCGTGCACCACCGAACGGACGGCGGCGGAGCCGACGTTCGACCCGACGGACTGGGACTCGGTCCGCGCGCTGTTCCCGCTGGATCCCGACCTGGTCCAGCTCGCCGCGTTCGTCCTGGCCGCCCACCCGCGGCCGGTCCGCGACGCGATCGAGCGCCACCGCAAGGGGCTCGACGCCGACACCGCGGCCTACCTGCACAGCCACGGCACCACGGAGGAGGACGTGCGGACGACGGCCGCCGCCTACCTCGGCGGCGACGCCGGCCAGGTCGCGTTCACCGACAGCACCACGATGGGGCTCGGCCTGCTGTACTCCGGGCTGCGGCTGCGACCCGACCAGGACGTCCTCACCACCACGCACGACTTCGTCGCCCACCACGCCGCGCTGCGGCTGATGTCGCAACGCACCGGCGCCCCGGTCCGCCAGGTCGCGCTCTACGACGACCCGCGCGCGGCGACCGAGGCCGACATCGTCGCCCGGCTGCGGGCGGCGGTCGCGCCGAACACGCGCGTGGTCGCGGTGACATGGGTGCATTCCGGTACAGGTGTACGACTTCCGGTGCCGGCGATCGCCGGCATGCTCGCCGAGGTCAACGCCGGCCGCGGGCCAGAGGACCGGGCGTTGCTGTGCGTGGACGGCGTGCACGGCTTCGGCGCGGTCGACCTGCCCGTCGCCGAGCTGGGGTGTGACTTCTTCGCCACCGGCACCCACAAATGGCTGTTCGGCCCGAGGGGCACCGGTCTGCTGTGGGGCCGGGCGTGGGACGCGCTGGCCCCGGTGATCCCCACGTTCTCCAGTGGTGACAGCTCCCCGGGCGCGCTGCACACGCCGGGCGGCTACCACTCCTTCGAGCACCGCTGGGCGCTCCGCGAGGCGTTCGGCCTGCACCGCGAGATCGGCCGGGACCGGATCGCCGACCGCATCGCGATACAGGCGACCCGGCTCAAGAAGGGGCTCGCGGCCATCCCGTCGGTCACGCTCGTGACACCGGACGACCCGGCCGTGTCGGCGGGCATCGTGTGCTGCGAGATCGACGGGATGGACCCCTACACCGCCAGCGTGGCGCTGCGGGACCAGCACAAGGTCGTCTCGAGCGTCACGCCGTACGAGCAGCAGTACCTGCGGTTCGGTCCGAGCATCGTGACGACGCCGGAGCAGATGGACCGTGTGGTCGACGCGGTGGGCCGGCTCAGGCCTTAGGCAGGACGTCGCCGGTCTCCAGCAGGGACTTGAGGTTCGACAGGATCTCGGGCCACCCGGAGCTGACGGCCTCGATCAGCGCGCTGCCCCCGTCGTCGTGGATGACGGTCAGCTTGACCGCCGCGCCGTGCGGCTCGATCTGGAACGTCACCTTCGATCGCGATTCCGCGGCCAGCTTGGCGCGTTCCTCCTCGCTGATCCCGTTGCCCTTCGCCCATTCCGGCGTGAACGTGTGCCAGCTGTAGGACAGCCTGCGGTACGGGTCGGACTCCAGCACGACCTGCTCGGGGTCGGCGACCGCGCCGCCGGGGTCGTGCCAGGTCATGGTCGAGCCCTTGTGCCAGTCCGTCTCGAACGTGACGCCCCAGTACCGCTTGGTGAACGCGGGGTCGGTGAGCGCCTGCCACAGCCGCTCCGGGGTGGTGTTGATGTAGGTCGTGTACACGAACTCGGGCTTTGCCATCGGGTCCTCCTCCAACGCGTGCTTGAGATCGGCGAGCGCGTGCACCCGCCCCCGGTCGTACCGGGTGATCCAGCGATCGGCGATGGCGTTGATCGGTTCCGCGTTGACGTAGTGCAGCTTCTCCCTGCCGCGCCACACGGTCGTGACGAGGTTCGCCGCCTCGAGCACCGCGAGGTGCTTGCTCACCGACTGCCTGGCCATGTCCAGGCCGGCACACAGCTCGCGCAGCGTCTGCCCGGCGCGGTCGTTCAGCCGGTCGAGCAGCTCGCGGCGACTCGGGTCGGCCAGCGCCCTGAACACGTCGTCCATGCGGATCCGTTCTCATGCAGCCATCTGGTTGCCTAACATAGGCAGCCTAATGGCTGCATGTCAACCGGTGAGCACGCCGTGGATATGCTGACCCGATGATGGACAGTGCCGCGACGCCCCCGCGAACGGTATGCCACGGTTGCCGGCAGGTCACCCAGTTCCGCGCGGAGGACGGCAGCGTACGGCCGATGATCCTGCCCGGCTCTGGGGTCGTCATCGGGGAGAAGGCACCCGGGGTGATGGTCGAGCTGTCGTGCCCGGAGTGCGGCGAGTCCGACGATCCCGGTTGGATCCCCGGGTTCGTGCCACCAGCCTGAAGGCCTATGCGGCGCTACGGCCGTGCGAGGCGGAACGGGTCCGGTCGCAGCAGCGAGTAACCCGCCAGCACCGACAGCGCGAGTGCGGCGAACATCAGCGGCCACACGTACAGCATGGTCTCGCCGTCGGCCGAGTACGGCGCCACCATGAACGCCGACACGCCCGCGGCCACCGCGAGCCGGCGGGGCTGCCACGGCAGCGCGGCGCCGATCGCGAGCCCCCACGTCAGGTACCACGGCAGCATCGTCGGCGACAGGACGGCCACGAGGAACAACGCGATCGCCGCGCGTCGGACGGCGTCGGTGCCGCCGTCGCGGGCCAGCCACCACTGCCGCAGGACGAGCACGACCAACGCGATCGTCCCGAGGATCCGCGTGGTCGCCACGAACGGTCCCGTCGGGACGGTCACCACGAGGTCGACGACCGCGTGCAGCGCCTCCCCCAGCGCCGTCGGCGGCGACAGCCAGTTCACCAGCCGCGAGGACGCGTTGACCATCGTCACCCAGCCGAGGTCCACCCCGGCCGCCAGCGTGATCACCGCGAATACCACGGCGAACACCCCGGTCGCGCACGCCGCGGCACGCACGAAGTTCCGCCAGCGGGTCGAGGGCAGCCGCGCGGCCCACACCCACACGAGGAACGGCAGCGCGACCGCCGCGCTCGCCTTCACCGCGACGCCCAGCGTCACCACCGCGATACCGGCGACGTGCTTGCGGTCCAGCACCAGCAGCGTGCCGGCGGCGAGGAAGCCGATCATCAT
Organism: uncultured Actinomycetota bacterium; assembly: GCA_963840275.1. GTDB lineage: Bacteria > Actinomycetota > Actinomycetes > Mycobacteriales > Pseudonocardiaceae > Actinophytocola. The sequence continues at coordinate 1,458,895 of CAWIYK010000005.1, read as the reverse complement.
CAGGTCGTTGTGCGGGCCGCCGACCAGGTGCACGACCGTGATCGGCCCGGCCAGCAGCAGCCACACCGCGACCGGCAGCCGGCCCCCGAGGTGGCGCACCAGCCCGGGCAGCGCCCACACCAGCAGCGCGAGACCGGAGAGCTGCACGAGCCGGGTGACGACGATCCCGGCATAAACGTTGCTGCCGTTGCTGCCGACGAGCCACCCGACGCCCTTGGCCAGCAGGATGAACAGCGGCCCGTACGGCGCCGGCGTGCCCTGCCAGAACGGGTGCACGTTGTCGAGGATCTCCGAGGACCCGAGCACGGTCGGCGGCGCGGTGAACGGGTCGAAACCCTGTAGCGCCACCGCGCCCTGCGCGAGGTAGGAGAACACGTCGCGGGTGAACAGTGCCGGCGCGAACAGCATCGGCACGGTCCAGCACGCCGCCGCGACCAGCATCGGCCGCGCGCCGAGCCGGTTGGCGAGCACGTGGCGGCCCATCCGCACCCACGCCACCACCAGCAGCGCGTAGCCGACGTACACCGCGAGCGCGGCGAGCATCTTGCCGTGGCCGTAGTTCAGCCAGGCGACGGGACCGCCGAGGAACGGGTTGTTGACCGAGCCGGCGGCCGAGCCGAAGCTGCCGGCGAGCATGAGCACGGCGCCGACCGTGCCGAGCACGATCGATCCGGTCGGGCTCGCCTGCGGCGCGGGTTCCTCCGGTGCGGTGGTCGTGGTCTCCGCCGCGTCAGCGCTCAACGCTCGGCCCGCCCGTAAGGACCGGCTCTCGGGCGAGGAAGAGGTTCAACGGGTCGCGGCGCAGCAGCGACAGCCCGGCGAGGATCGACACGCCGGCGGCCAGCGCCATGAACAGCCAGTCGTAGAGCAGGTCGTCGCCGGCCGGGGTGTAGGTCAGCACCAGGAACACCGCGAACGTCACCAGCACGGCGAGCTGGCGGCGCTCCCACCGCAGCGCGGCGGCGATCACGAAGCCCCACACGAGGTACCAGGGCAGCGTCGCCGGCGACAGGACGGCGAACGCGAACAGCGCGATCGCGGCGCGCCGGACGGCGTCCGGGCCGCCGTCGCGGGCCAGCCACCACTGGCGGACCAGGATCCAGACCATCAACACCCCGCCGACCACGCGCAGCACGTTGACGACCCAGACCTTCGGCACGTCGACGAACACGCCGAGCAGGCCGTGCAGGATCTCGCCGACGCCGGTCGGGACGGACAGCCAGTTCACGATCGCCGTCGGCGCGTCGAGGGCCATGATCCAGCCGAGGTTGACGCCCGACACGACCGTCGCGGCCCCGAACGTCACCACGAAGAGGCCGAGCGAACACGCGCAGGCCCGGACGAAGTTCCGCCATCGCGTCGACTCGAGATGGCTCGCCCACACCCACACGAGGAACGGCAGGGCGACCACGGCCGTCGCCTTCACGGCGACCGCCAGCGTCAGCACGATCATGCCGAGCACATGTCGTCTGTCGAGGACCATGACCGTGCCGACCGCGAGGAAACCGACCATCAGCACGTCGTTGTGCGGCCCGCCGACCAGGTGCACGACGGTCATGGGGCCCGCGATCGCGAGCCACAGCGCCACCGGCAGTTTCCCGCCGAGGTGGCGCACCAGGCCCGGCATGGCCCACACCATGAGCGCCACCCCGATGACGAGGCCCAGCTTCATGAGGATCACGCCGGCGATCATGTTGGTGCCGGTGACGGAGATGACGCCCTTGGCCAGCAGGATGAACAGCGGCCCGTACGGCGCCGGCGTCGCCTGCCAGAACGAGTCGACGTTGTCCACCACCGGGTCGACGTCGAGGATGCCGGGGCCCACCGTGTACGGGTCGTAGCCGTGCAGCGGCAGCGTGCCGTAGGCGATGTAGAGGTAGGCGTCGCGGGAGAACACCGGCGGCGAGAACAGCATCGGGACGGTCCAGCATGCGGCCGCCATCAGCACCGGCCGGGCGCCGACCCGGCCGGCGAGCACGTGCCGCCCGAGCAGCACCCAGGCCCACACGACCAGCGCGAAGCCGGTGTAGAGGACCAGCGTCGCGAGCATGCGGCCGTGGCCGTAGCGGATCCACGACAGCGGACCGCGGCCGAGCAGCGGGTCCTGGGCGAGGATGGCGCCCGCGCCGAGCGCGCTGACGAGGATCAGCAGGCTGCCGATGGTGCCGAGCGTGATCGTGCGCACCGGGAGCGCGGGCTTGCGCCGTGCGGGTGTCTCCGCGCGGGTCGCGTTCTCTACGGTGCTCACTGCGGGGGGCACCCCGTGGGCGTCGGTGGTGGTGAACATGGCGGTCTGAGATTACACAGGCCGGTTGGTCCGTTCGTCGGAACGGTGGCCTTTGGCCGCACCGGGTGTGCCAGCGACGACACCGCAGGTAGCGATCGTGTGGTCGTCCGCTCCCGGTACATCGCGACTGAGCCAATATGGCTCCGGCAGTCGGTCCTCCCCTGCGGCATGGATGTTCCAGCGTGCTAGCCATGCGTCAGTACCTGTACGAAGAGATCGAGGCGGCGACGGCCGGGCGTGATGCTGTGAAAGGCGCGTTCGGGGCGTTGGGTGACCCCAGCGCGCCTTTCAGGGCATGCCCGGTGTCCCGGTGCCTAGATGTTCTGCTTGAGGGCCTCGAAGGCGGTGGGGGCAGGTCTGGAGGACTCGGCCGTGGTCGCCGGTCTTGCTGTCGCGCAGTAGCGGCCCGTTCGATCCGAACGCCACCTCGACGCAGTCGCCGCCGCCCCCGTTGCCGCCGCCACCGCCACTACGACTCGGCTTGCGCCACATCAAAGCCATTGTCGTCACCCGTCATGCGCGTTACCGGCCAATACCGGAAGCTTACGGCTGCTCCGCACCAGGCACATCGCGGTAGAGGCCGTAGGGGCCTGGGATCGAGTAGGTGGGGAGCCGCTCGCGAAGCCATCGCTCCTCGACAGCGACGCCCGTCTGCCGCTCCAACTGCGCCATGCAGGTCTGCCGGACCACCGCTATGTCGGTCTCCGGCCCGATGGCCCATTCGGGACGACGCTCCCCCGGGTCGGCCTCAGGCGCCGTCGGACATATCGTCTCGAACCTGGCCGTGATCACGCCATCAATGCCCTGGGTGACCAATCCGAACCCGTTGACGTTCCAATAGACACTGAAGAACCGACCACCGTCGGCAGAACAGCGGCGGGCGATCTCCGGGAAGCTGCCGCTGTAGCCGTTGTTCTCGATAGCTACGACGCACTCGCCGTGCATGAACATCTGCACGTAGAAGTCGAGGTGGTCGAGTTGAGGGCCACGGTGCTCGTCCACCCCGGCGAAGGTGAGTTCGCCGACCGGGGCGTCCGGATCGCCCCCGTAGATCCGTAGCACGTCCGGAAGGTTGCGGCCGTCGATCACAGCCATCGTCCAGGCCTCGAGCCTCGTCACGTCGGCAGCCCAGGTGTACTTGTCGATCAGATCAGCGGACTCCATGTGCAGCTCCTAGCACCGACCTTGGTCCTTTGCGATATCGGCGCCGGTGAACGGACCCGGAGCGATGAGGTCCGGGTCGCTGATGACCACCAGGAACTGTTCGCCGTCCGGAGGGTACTGAGCGCGGTACGAACCGCCCTGGCACTGGTTCTCCCGACCGGGAACTTCTTCTTTCCGTGCGGCTGCACCGCCCTCGGCTGTGCTCGCCATCGGATATTCGTCGCATTGCCCACCGTGGATCTGTTGGAATCTGCCGCCACACGCCGCGCGCCGGTTCGCGTTCTGTTGTGCCCTGTCCATCGTGAGGACCGCGGGCAACCCGGACTCCCAGGCCAGTTTGGTGTTACGGGCGATGAACGGCATCCGGGAGGCGTCCACCACGAGCACACGGAGATCACCGCAGCGCTTCTCCGCGATGACCTCGGCCGGTGCGCACGTGACCAGCTTCGCCTCGGTCTCCACGGCCACCATCAGCGCCGCCGTGCCCTCCCCGACGATGACGGCGTCGGTTGCGCCAACCAGGTCGCCCAGGAGGTTGCCGAGCGTGTCGACGGCCTTCGGTGCGAAGTACACGCCTGCGCCGACTGCCAAGGCGAGGATGAGCAGACGACTACCGGTTTTGCTCGCCATCAGCGGCCCCCACGACACTCAGCGTGACTTTGAGTATCGCAGGGGAAACCATCAGTTACTAGACGTTCTGCTTGAGGGTGTCGAGAAGCGCCTCGAAGGCGGTGGGGCTTGCCTGGAGGACTCGGCCGTGGTCGCCGGTCTTGCTATCGCGCGCCAGGTGCGACAACTGCTCGTGCATGACCGCCGCGCCGCCGATCGGCATCCGCAGCGCCGTCTCGTGGATGATCGCGCGCACCTTGGGCGGCTTCGGCTGCGTCAGAATGGCCTGCCGATCCAGCCGGACTCGCTTGAGCCGGTCGATCTCACTCTGCGGCAAGCCCTCACCGTTGCCGTCGAACAGCGCCTCTCGTGGGAACGCATCAGGCACGTCGAGGCGATGGCCGGTCAGCCAGACGAGCTGGCGCCGCGGCTGCGGCCGTGGGCGCTCGCGGCCCTCCTGCGCGAGCGGGCCGAGGACGGCCGCTACTTCGCCTACGTCGTCGAACTCGAACACGACGACATGTTCGACACCTACCGTGCGACGGCCGCGGAGGACGTCATCTGGTTCTACGAGCAGGAGCACGTCCCCGCGACGTGATCGGTCACGGCCTCGACGGGTCCGGTGCGGTGGTGGGCAGCGCGGCGAGCAGCGAGCGGGTGTACTCGTGCTTCGGTTCGCTCAGGACCTCGTCCACCGGCCCAACCTCGACGAGCTCGCCGCGGTACATGACCGCCACGCGGTCCGCGATGTTCCACGCCAGGCCGAGGTCGTGGGTGATGACCAGCGCGGCCAGCCCCAGCTTGGCGCGCAGCCGCAGCATCAGCGCCAGGATCTCGCCGCGCACGGACGCGTCGAGCGACGCCACCGGCTCGTCGGCCACCAGGAGCTTGGGCTCCAGCGCGAGCGCGCCGGCGATCACGACCCGCTGGCGCTGCCCGCCGGACAGCTGCTGTGGCAGCAACGGCATGTACTCCTCGGGCGGCCGCAGCTCGGCCGCCTCCAGCGCCGCCGCCACGTGTTCGCGTTCGTCGCCCGGCACGCGGTGGATGCGCAGCCCCTCGGCGATCGACTCGTAGACACTGTGGCGTGGGTTGAGCGCGCTCGTCGGGTCCTGCAGCACCAGTTGGACCTCGCGCCGGTACGCCCGAAGTCCCCGGGACGACCGCGGCACCGGCGTCCCGTCGTACACGACGCGGCCGCTGGTCGGCTGCTGCAGCCCGAGAATGGTTCTGGCCAGGGTCGTCTTGCCCGAGCCCGACTGGCCGACGAGCGCGACGATCTCGTTGGCCCGCACCTCGAGGTCCACGCCGGCCACCGCGTGGGTGACGCCGCGGGACCGGAAGGTGACCCGCAGGTCCTCGGTGCGCAGCACGACCTCGCCGGCCGGCGGCACGTCGGTCGGCAGGCCGAGCGGGCTGGTGGTCGCCGGCGCGTACCGGTACACCGGGTCGCCGACGGTCGGGAACGCCGCCGCCAGGGTCTTCGTGTGCTCGTGTTGCGGGTCGGCGATGACCGACGCCGACGGGCCCTCCTCGACGAGCGAACCCTCGTACATCACGGCGAGCCTGCCGCACGTCGACGCGAGCACGGCCAGGTCGTGGCTGATCATGACGAGGCCGAGGTTCTGCCGGGCCACGAGCGAGGTCATCAGGTCGAGCACCTGAGCCTGCACGATCACGTCGAGCGCGGTCGTCGGCTCGTCGGCGATCACCAGCTTCGGCTCGCACGCGAGCGCCATCGCGATCATGACGCGCTGCTTCTGCCCGCCGGAGAGCTCGTGCGGGTACGAGTCGCCCTTGTCGGCGGTCAGCTCGACCTGCCTGAGCAGCTCGGCGACCCGCTTGCGCACGGCCGAGGGCGACAGCTCGGTCGTGCTGTGCAGCTCGATCGGCTCGGCGATCTGGTCGCGCACCCTGCGCACCGGGTTGAGCGCGTGCATGGCGCCCTGGAACACGATCGCCGCCGACGTCCAGCGCACGGCCCGCAGCCGCCCCCACTTCATCGTGGTGACGTTCTCGCCGTCGAGGAGGATCTCGCCGCCGATCTCGGCCGACGCGGGCAGCAGCCGCAGCACGGACATGGCGAGGGTCGACTTGCCGCAGCCGGACTCGCCGGCGAGGCCGAGGGTCTCCCCCGCGTCCAGCGTGAGGTTCACCCCTCGGACGGCCTCGACCGTGCGCGACGGGCCCCGGTAGCGCACGCTGAGGTCCCGCAGTTCGAGAAGCGGCACGCCTAGCCCTCCCGCAGTCGTGGGTTGAGGACGGACTCGAGTGCCCGCCCGCACATGGTGAACGCCAACACGACGATGCCGATCGCGATACCGGGTGGCAGCAAATACCACCAGGCCTCCGCGATGATCGCCGAGTCCAGCCACGCCGCGCGCAGCATCGACCCCCATGAGGGTCGCATGGGATCGGGGTCGCCGAGGCCGAGGAACGACAGCGTCGACTCGGCGACGATCGCGGACCCGACGGCGAGCGTCGTGTTCACGAACACGAGCGGCAGCACCGCGGGCAGCACGTGCTTGGAGATCACGTGGAAGTGCCCGCCGCCCAACGCCTTGGACCGCTCGATGTAGGGCCGCGCCTCGATCGTGAGTGTCTGCGCGCGGACCAGCCGCGCCGCCGACGGCCACGACGTCAGCCCGATCGCCAGGATGATCGTGCCGATGCCGGGCTCGAGCACGGTGGACAGCGCGATCGCGAGCACCAGCGACGGGAGCACGAGGAAGAAGTCGGTGACCCGCATCAGACCGGCCGACACCCACCTGCCGTAGTGCGCGGCGAGGATGCCGATGATCGTGCCGATCGCGACGGAGATCAGGGTCGCGACGAAGCCGACCGTGAGCGAGACCCGCGCGCTCCACAGCGTCAGCAGCAGCACCGAGCGGCCGGGCCGGTCGGTGCCGAGCAGGAACTCCCAGCTCGGCGACTCCATCCGCTGGCCGGTGGCCTTGGTGACGTCGAGGCCGTCGCGGTCGGTGAGTACCGGCGCGAGGATCGCGAGCAGCACGATGAGCACGAGCAGGCCGAGGCCGACGAGCCCGGAGCGCTGCTTGGCGAACTCGCGCCAGCCCGCCGAGAACGCGGCGCCGCGCCGGCGCCAGGCCAGTGAGCGGGGGGACGGTGTGGTCATGAGGCACGCACCCGGGGGTCGAGCACGCGGTAGAGGATGTCCGCGAGCACGTTCATGAGGATCACCGCGCCGGCCAGCACCACGAACGTGCCCTGCAGCAGCGGCAGGTCCCGCACCCGCAGCGCGTCGTAGGTCAGCAGTCCGAGCCCGGGCCACGAGAACACCGTCTCGACGGTGACCGCGCCGGCGATCACGAACCCGAGGTGCAGGAACACCAGCGTCACGGTCGGCAGCAGCGCGTTGGGCACCGCGTGTCGTCTGCGCACCTGGTCGTCGCGCAGGCCCTTGGCGCGGGCGGTCGTGAGGTAGTCCGAGCCCATCTCCTCGATGAGCGAGGACCGCATCACCAGCTGGTACTGCGCGTAGGTGACGGCCACCAGCGTGATCGTCGGCAGCACCATGTGGTGGGCGATGTCGAGCGCCTGGGAGAAGAAGTCCGGTGGCGTGTCGGAGTAGACGAGCCCCGCGGTCGGGAACAGCCCGCTGGTGCCGGCGAGCAGCAGCATGCCGAGCCAGAACGTCGGCGTGGACCACAGCGTGAGCGCCACCCCGGTGGAGATCCGGTCGAACGAGCTGCCGCGCCGCCACCCCGACCGGGTGCCCATCCACAGCCCGATGGACACGGCGATGGCCATCGACACGCCGACGAGCAGCAGCGTCGGCCAGAGCCGCTCCTCGATCTTCTGCAGCACCGGCACGTTGAACACGTACGACTTGCCGAGGTCGCCGTGGAACAGGTCGCCGATGTAGTTGACGAACTGCTGCCACAGCGGCAGGTTCAGGCCGAACTCACGCTCGAGCGCCGCCATCATCTCCGGCGTCGCCGGCCGACCTCTCGTCATGGTCTGCACGACGTCGCCGGGCAGCGCCCGGAACAGCAGGAAGCCGAGGACCACGACCAGCGCCAGGCTGATGAGCCCGCCACCGATCTTGGTCAGCACGTAGCGGACGGTCCCGCCACCACGAGTGGGTGGCGGGACCTCCGCTAGCGTTTCCTCGGTCGGGATGAGGATGTCCGACACAGTTCTCCTACTACTCGCGGTCGTCCGCGGTCTTGCGCCGACCACGCATGACCAGCAGTCCGCCGACCAGCAGCACGACCACCACGATGCCGACGATCAGCAGGATCAGCCCGGTGTTGCCGCTGTCCTCCGCCGCCGCGTCCGTGGTGCCGTCGCCGGACGCCGTGTTCTCACCGTTCTCGCCGAACACCGGCACCGGACCCTCGCCAGCGGGCGTGGCGCCGAAGTAGCCCCAGTAACCCTGCTGGTTCATGATCACGCCGCCGTCGGCGGGCTGCAGCGGGAAGCCCTCGAACGCCTGCTTGTTGTAGGCCTCGAGCGCGTTGTCGTAGCCGAGGATGATGGTCGTGGCCTGGTCGTAGAGCCGCGCCTGCATCTGCTTGACCAGATCGATCCGCTTGTCGCGGTCGAACTCCGACAGCTGCTTCTTGTACAGGTCGTCGTAGGTCTTGTCGCACAGGAACGAGTCCGGCGTGCCGCCCTTGCCCTCGGCGTTGGGCCGGTTGGCGCAGGTCTGCAGCGACAGGACGTAGTCCGGGTCCGGGTTGGCGTTCCAGCCCGAGAACGCCAGGTCGAAGTCACCACGGGTGGTGTCCTCGTTGACCTGCGTGTCCGACACCGGCTGCAGCGTGATGCCGATGCCGATGTCCTTGAGCCAGCCCTTGACGAACGGGCCCGCGTTCTCGTCGAGGTTCGCCTCGGCGTGGGCCAGCAGCCGGAAGTTCATCGGCTTGCCGGTCTTGTCGAGCCGGATCCCGTCGGCGCCCTTCTTGTCGTACCCGGCCTCGTCGAGTGCCTTGTTGGCCGCGTCGAGGTCGAACTTGCGCTTCTTGTCCGCCGGCGGTGTCCACGCGAAGTCCTTGAACACCGGCGGGATGTAGCCGGCGGCCTCGGTGGCGTAGCCGCCCCACACCTTGTCGATCAGCGTCTTGGAGTCGATCGCCTGCGCGATCGCCTGCCGCAGCTTGACGTCCTTCAGCGCGGGGTTGCCGTTGCCGATCGGCGTGCCGTCGTTGGTGGCGGCGCCCGGGTTGATGACGATCTCGTTGAACCGGCGGTTCTGTGCGTTGTTCAGCGCGACGTTGGGGTCGTTCTTCAGCGCGTCGAACTGCGTCGGGGTGAGCCGGTTGACTAGGTCCACCTGGCCGCTCTGCAGTGCGGTCACGGCCGCGTCGGCGTTGCGGTAGTAGATGAAGTGGAGCTCGTCGATCTTGGGAGCGCCGCGCCAGTAGTTCTTGTTGGCCTTCATCTTGGTGAACTGGGCTTCTTTGAAGTCCGTGATGTAGTACGGCCCGCTGCCGATCATCGGGTAGGTCGGCTCGGCGCCGACGTCCACCTTGGACCAGATGCGCTCCGGCACGATCGGGATGTCGAGGGCGTCCATGGTCGCCTGCGGCACCTTGGTCTTGATCACCAGCGTCTGGTCGTCGGTCGCCTCGACCGACTCCCACTGCGTGACGTAGCTGCCGTTGGCGGTCCGCGCGGTCTCGTCGTCCAACATCTTGTTGAACGTGAACGCCGCGTCCTTCGCGGTCACCGGCTCGCCGTCCGACCACTTCACGTCCTTGCGGAAGTGGAACGTCCAGGTGAGCTTGTCCGGCGAGGTCTCCCACTTCTCGGCGAGAGTGCCCTCCGGGGCCATGCTGCCCTGGCTGTAGGTCGTGAGGAACTCGAACTGCGCACGCAGGATGTCGGTACCCGTTCGGGTGATGGAGAGGAACGGGTTGAGTGAGTCGACCTCCTGGGTGACCCCGACGCGCAGGATCTTGACGTCCTGGTCGCTCGTCGCCTTGGCCGGTGTCGACGCGCTGGCCGGTATCGCGACAGGTACCGTGACCAGGGCGGACACCAGCAGGGTGACACCGAGCGCTAGCCGCCTCGATCTCACGTTGATCACCTCTTCCTCGTAAGTTGAGAGGAAGTAACCACTTATTGGTGGTTGAAGTCAATCTGTGCCGGCAACGTGTGCCAAGACGTAACGTGTGACCCGTGCGGATCATGATTTCAGCCGACATGGAAGGCGCCACGGGCGTCACCTGGACGGCGGACGTGCAGGTCGGGACCGAAGAGTGGCAGCGCTTCCGGAAGATGTTCACCAGCGACGTCAACGCGTGCGTCGCCGGGCTGTGCGCGGGAGGTGCCACCGATGTGCTGGTGAACGAGGCGCACTCCAGCCAACGCAACATCCTCCTGGAGGACCTCGACACCCGGGCGCGGATGCTCACCGGCCGGCACAAGCCGCTGTCGATGATGCAGGGCGTCGACTCGGGCATCGACGGCGTGGTGTTCCTCGGCTACCACACCGGGGCCGGCGTGGAGGGCGTGCTGTCACACACCTACCTGCCGAACCAGATCACCGGGGTGTGGCTCGACGGCGTGCACGCCAGCGAGGGCCGGCTCAACGCCGCGCTCGCCGCCGAGCACGGCGTGCCGGTGCTCCTGGTCACCGGCGACGACCTGACCTGCGTCGACGCGTCCTCCTACGCGCCGGACGCGCGGCAGGTCGCGGTGAAGGAATGCGTGAGCCGGTACGCGGCCATCTGCCGGCCACCGACGGTGACCGCGGCGGCGATCGAGGAGGCGGCCAGGGCCGGCATGGCGGCGGCCGGGAGTTTCGAAGGAAATGTGAACGGGCATCGTATCGAGGTGGAGTTCGACGCGGCGCACCTCGCCGCGGCCGCCGCGGTGGTGCCCACCGTTGACCAGCTGGACGTGCGCAGGGTGGGTTTCGACGCCGCGTCCATGACCGAGGCCATGAAGGCGTTCAAGGTGGTCACCGCTATCGCGAGCGGTGCCGTGGAAGGAAGCTATGGGTGAGGGAGCGGTTGAGGAACTGTGCGCGGAGCTGATCCGGTTCGACACCACGAACCTGGGTGACGGCGAGTCACGCGGCGAGCGGGAGGCGGCCGAGCACGTCGCGGCGCGCCTGACCGACGCCGGGGTCACGCCGGAGCTGCTCGAGCGCTCCCCCCGCCGGTCGAACGTGGTGGCGCGGGTGCCCGGCGCCGACCGGTCGCTGCCGCCGCTGCTCGTCCACGCGCACCTGGACGTCGTGCCGGCCGACCCGGCGGAGTGGACCGTGCCGCCGTTCGCCGGCGAGATCCGCGACGGTTTCGTGTGGGGTCGCGGCGCGGTCGACATGAAGGACATGTGCGCCACGGTGCTGACCGTGCTCGCGCGGTGGGCGGCGGCCGGCACCGTGCCGAGGCGCGACATCGTGCTGGCGTTCGTCGCCGACGAGGAGGACAAAGGCGCCTGGGGCGCCCACTGGCTGGTGGAGGAGCACCGGCACCTGTTCGAGGACTGCGTGGCGGCGATCGGCGAGTCGGGCGGCTACACCGTCCGCGCGTCGACCGCGGCGGGCGACCCGATCCGCCTGTACCCGGTCGCGACGGCCGAGCGCGGCACGTCGCACCTGCGCCTGACCGCGACCGGCCGGGCCGGGCACGGCTCGCGCCGCAACGACGACAACGCGGTCGTCAAGCTGGTGAACGCGCTGTCGCGGCTGGCCGCGCACAAGTGGCCGGTGCACCTGACCCCGGCGGTCAAGGGGTTCCTCGACGCCGCCGGCCCGGCCTTGGGCATCGAGGTCGACCCGACGGACATCGACGCGACGCTCCGCAGGCTCGGCCCGGCCGCGAAGATCATCGAGAACACCGTCCGCAACAGCACCACCCCGACCGTGCTCAACGCCGGCTACAAGGTGAACGTGATCCCCGGGGTCGCGGAGGCGCAGGTCGACACGCGCGTCCTGCCTGGCACCGAGGAGGAGCTGCTCGCCGAGGTGGACCGGATCGTCGGCCCCGGCATCACCCGCGAGTACGTCACCCACCAGCCCCCGGTGCAGGGCCCGGTGCGGTCGGCGTGGTTCGACGCGATGGCCGCGGCGCTGGTCGAGTTCGACCCGGGTGGGGTCGTCGTGCCGTTCTGCATGGGCGGCGGCACCGACGCGAAGGCGTTCGCCGAGCTGGGCATGGACTGCTTCGGGTTCGCGCCGCTGTGGCTGCCGGAAGGGTTCGACCACCGACTGATGGCGCACGGCGTGGACGAGCGGGTGCCGGTGGAGGGCCTGCGGTTCGGCGTGAACGTGCTGGACAGGTTCCTATCTACGGTGTGACCGCGTCCGGTAGTGGTACCTGGCGACCTCGGTGAACCCGGCGCGCTCGTAGAGGCGCCGGGCGCCGTCGTTCTCGGCCCGCACGTGCAACCAGGTGTCGGTGACCCCACGCTGCCGCGCCTGGTCGAGCAGGCCGACCAGCACGGCGTCGCCGAGGCCCCGCCGCCGGGCGTCGGGCCGCACGGCCATGCAGTACAGCCCGCCCCACGACCCGACGACGGCGAGCCGCGCGACCGCGACGGCCCCACGCTCGTCGCGCACGGTGGCATAGAGCGCGGGCCCGCCGTCGAGGATCTTGACGGCGACCGCGAGTGCGTCGGCGTCCCCGCGACCGTCGACCGCCCACCACAGGTCGAGCCAGTCCTCGTCGGGAGCCTCGGCGACCGTCACCGCCGCGGCGGCCGAGGGGGTGGCGGCCAGCACGTCGGTGATCCGGGCGGTCTGGATGGACGTCGGCGACCCGTGCACGTACCCACGCGCGTCGAGGACGTGATCGAGGCCGGCGGGAAGGGCGCCGGGCCCGAGCTGGAAGACGGCCGGCAACCCCTGCGCGCGGTAGAGCCCCTCGACCGTCGCGAGTGCCGCATCGAGGTCGCGGGGCGCGGCGAGCGGCAGCACGGAGTTGGCGCGCTGGGTGACACCGCCGGAGAAACGGGCGACCCACCCGTCCACGTCCACTTCGGACAAGGCGGGCCACCCGGCGCGCATCAGCTCGTCGAGCACGCCGGTGATCATCCGAGGCGGCACGGACCCGATGCTAGGCGGCTGCCGAGCCGCGTGCCGCACCTATGTAGAGTTCTATCTATGTCGAGTCCGAGGATGACCCCGCAGACGCAGGCGGTCCTCACGGTGCTGGTGGCACGCGAGACGTGGGGGTTCGAGCTCAGCAAGGCCAGTGGTCTGCCGGCCGGGACGATCTATCCGATCCTGCAGCGGCTCACCGCCGCCGGGTGGGTGACCAGCCGCTGGGAGGAACCGGAGCTCGCTCAGGACGAGGGGCGGCCGCCGCGCCGCTACCACTCGCTGACGACCGAGGGCCGGGCGCGTGCGGTGCACGCACTGGCCGAAGGCGCCCAACGTCGGGCAGGTCTGTCGCGGCTGCTCGCCGGGGAGGGCACGTGACGTCCGTGCGGCTTGCGCCCGCGTTCGTGGTGGTGACCGCGGCGCTGCTGATGGCGCCCGCCGGCGGGCGGGAGTCGTCGCGTGGTTGTGGATGTGGGTGGCGGCCCTGCTGGGTGCGGCCGTGGTCCTCGGGGTGGCGCGGCGGTGCGTGCCCGCCGGCGCGACCGTGCTGTGGCGGCTCGCCCTGCTGCTCCCCCGCGCCGAGCGGGACCTCTGGCGCGCGGAGATCGTCGCGGTGCTGTATGCGTGTGGCACCGGCGCGGAGCGGCGCCGGCAGGTGCGCGGCTACCTCGCCGCGGTGCCCGGCACCGTCCTCACGAGTTGGCGGACACACCGGAGTCGCGGGTGACCCGCCTGACCGGCGTCGGCAAACGCTACGGCCGCGGCCCGATGATCGTCGAGAACGTCGACCTCGAGATCGAGCCCGGCACCCCGCTGGTCGTGCTCGGCGCCAACGGGTCCGGGAAGTCGACGCTGCTGCGGATCGTCGCCGGCTGCGCCGCCCCGACACGTGGCCAACGCACAGAAGGTCGGGCTCGCGCAGGCGCTGTGCGGCGGCGCGTCGCTGCTGGTGCTCGACGAACCGTGGTCGGGACTGGACATGGACGTCCGGCCGGTGCTGACCACGGCACTGGCCACGGCACTGACCACGGCCGGCGTCGCGGTGGTGCTGACAGACCACACCGGCACCTACGAAGCACTCCCGCGACGCAGGACAATGCGGTTACGAAACGGCACACTGGACGACGTCGCTGACGTACGGACTGTCGCGATCACGTTGCGCTGCAAGGATCCTGCGCACATCGCACGGGAGTTGGCCGTCGATGGCACCGTGGCACACGGCCCGGCCGGACTGGTGTTGCACGCGCCCACGACACAGGTCGACGCACTGCTCCTGGCGGCGCTGAAGCTCGGCTGCTCGGTTCGTGAGGTGCGCGAGTGCTGATCGCGCTGGTCCGGTACTTCGGCGCGGATCTCCTGCGCTCGCAACGGTTTCTGCTGCCGCTGCTGTTGTTCGCGGCGTTGCTGGCGCCACTGTTCAACGGTGATCCGGGCCCGCCGCCGCAGGCGTGGACGATCACCGTGCTGGTGCTGTACCCCGGTGTCCTGCTGGCTGGCGGTGACCGTCGCCAACACCGAGGACCCAGTGCAACGCCAGGTGACGATCGCCGCCGCCGGCAGCCCCGCCCGAGTGGCGACGGGCGTACTGCTGACATGCCTCGCTGCGGACCTGGCCCCGATCACGCTGGCGGTGACGTGGCCGATGGTGTCGACCCGCTACCCGTTCCCACCGGAGGCGATCGGGGCCGGCGTGCTCGCCCATGTCGCCGCCGCCGGGACGGGAACGGCCGTCGGCTTGATGTGCCCGCCCGGTGGTGCACGGCGTGGGGTGGAGCGTGCTCATCGGTGCTGGCACAGTGTTCCTCACCGTCACACAGAGCTGGCTCCCGCCGGTGGGGGTGGCGGCCAAGACCCTCGCCGACGTGACGGTGGGCCTGGGCACCCTGACGATTCAGGCCGCGCTCGGGCTGACACTGGCAGCAGCAGCCACAGCAACGACAGTCCTGGCCCACAACCGCCGATAGCCAACGGCCCCAGCGAAGCACTGGTGCCGGTGGGGCAGTGAAGACCCACGGCAGGACTGGGCGTGACTGACCGACCACGCGCTGCCACAACGGCCCCGAGCCACACCACCGCCCGAATCAGCCAGATCCGACGCGACCACGCACCCCGGCTGTCGATCACGGCAGCCCGGCTCGGCGACCCGCGCCGGGGGTGCCAAAGCCGCACGGCCCTGGCCCACAACCCGCGGATCTCGGCAGCCGCACACCCCCGACCGTCGATCACGACAGGCTTCACCCCTTGGCGACCCGGGTCGTAGGCGCCGGGCAGGAGTCACAACCGCAACCAACCCTCTCGCCTACACCCGCCGAGAACCCCCGCGGCGTCGGCGCAGTCGCGCACCCCCCGACCGATCCGAACCGTCACACGGCGGCGAACTGGGTCCGGTACAGCTCCTCGTACCTCCCGCCGACGTCGAGCAACTCGGCGTGCGAACCCCGCTCCACCACGCGCCCACCCTCGATCACCAGGATCAGATCCGCGGCCCGCACGGTCGACAGCCGGTGCGCGATCACCAACGCGGTCCGCCCGATCAGGGCCTCCGCGAGCGCCTCCTGCACCGCGGCCTCCGACGTCGAGTCGAGGTGTGCGGTCGCCTCGTCGAGGATCACCACCCGGGGGCGGGCCAGCAGCAGCCTCGCGATCGTCAACCGCTGCCGCTCGCCCCCCGACAGCCGGTACCCCCGCTCCCCCACGACCGTGTCCAGCCCGTCCGGCAGCGACGCCACCAACTCCGCCAACCGGGCCCGCGACAACATCTCCCACAGGTCGGCCTCCGTGGCGTCCGGCGCGGCCAGCAACAGGTTCGACCGCACCGACTCGTGGAACAGGTGACCGTCCTGCGTCACCATCCCGAGTGTCTCCCGCAGCGACGCGAACGACAGGTCCCGAACGTCCACACCGGACAGTCGAACGGCGCCGGAGTCCACGTCGTACAGCCGCGGCACCAGCGACGCGATCGTCGACTTCCCCGCCCCCGACGACCCGACCAGCGCGACCAGCTGCCCCGGCTCCACCCGGAACGAGATGTCGTGCAGCACCTCCACCCCACCGCGCTTGTCGAGCTTCGCCACCTCCTCCAGCGACGCCAGCGACACCTTGTCCGCCGCCGGGTACGCGAACGACACCGACGAGAACTCGACCGACACCGGCCCCGGCGGCATGTCGACCGTGACCGGCTTCTCCGCGATCAGCGGCCGCAGGTCCAGCACCTCGAACACCCGCTCGAACGCCACCAGCGCGCTCATCACCTCGACCCGCGCACTCGCCAACGACGTGAGCGGCGCGTACAGCCTGGTCAGCAGAAACGCCAACGACACCACCGCGCCCGGATCCAGCGATCCGGCGAACGCGAACCAGCCGCCGAACCCGTACACGAGTGCCAACGCCAGCGCCGACACGAGCGTGAGCGCCGTGACGAACACCGCCTGGACCATCGCCGTGCGCACGCCGATGTCCCGCACCCGCGTGGCCCGCTCGGTGAACCCCGTCGACTCCTCGGCCGGCCGACCGTACAGCTTCACGAGCGTCGCGCCCGGCGCCGAGAACCGCTCGGTCATCTGCGTGCTCATCACCGAGTTGTGGTTGGCCGACTCCCGCTCCAGCCGCGCGAGCCGCGCCCCCATCCGCCGCGCCGGCAGCACGAACACGGGTAACAGCACGAGCGCCAACACCGTGATCTGCCACGACACGCCGAGCATCACGGCCAGCGTGAGCACCAGCATCACCACGTTGGACAGCACCCCGGACAGCGTGCTGCTGAACGCGTGCTGCGCGCTCACCACGTCGTTGTTCAACCGCGACACCAGCGCGCCCGTCCGCGTGCGCATGAAGAACGCGATCGGCATCCGCTGCACGTGGTCGAACACCGCGGTGCGCAGGTCGAGGATCAGCCCCTCACCGATCCGCGCGGACAGCCACCGCGCGACCAGCCCCAGCACGGCCTCGGCGACGGCGATCACCGCGATCAGCACCGCGAACACCACGACCACGCGTAACGACGACCGCTTCACGATCTCGTCGACCACCCAGCCGGCGAGCACCGGCGTGGCCACCGCGAGCACCGCGGTCACGACGCTCAACAGCAGGAACCACGCCAGCTGCCGCCGGTGCGGACGCGCGAACCGCGCGATCCGACGCAGCGTCGCAACCGAGAACGGCCGCTTGTCGTCGGTCGCGTTCATCGTGTTGTACAGCGACATCCACGCCGTGGTCTCCATGTCCATAACCGCACCCTCGCATGCCGCACCGACAATTCCGACAGAACGGTAGGAGCTCGAGCGTGCTGGAGGTCAAGCGCGCGTGACACCGATCGGGTTGGCCGCCGGCAGCACCCCCGCGTCCCACACCGCCGACACCGACGGCGCGAGCACCTCCACAGCCGCCTCGACGGCGTCCCCGAGCGCTGCCAGACCTCCTTGCCACGCAACGGAGTCCGTGACCGACTCGACCGACTCGAGCAGCCGCGCGCCGGCCTCGGTCAGCCCGTCGGGACCGACCAGTCCCCGCTCGGCGAGCGACGCCCCGGCGGCCGCCCAGTCGGTGTCCGACCAGCCCCGCGCGGCCCGCATCGTCTCCTCGGGGAACCGCCCGTTCGCCACCTGCAGGTGCAACGCGTCCAACCCGGTCAGGCCCGCCGTCACGAGCGCCGCCACATGCCCGTCGCCGCGGTGCTCCCGCAACGTCGTCGCGACCTGCCACAGCGCCTCGACCGGATCCGACGACAGCGGCAGCGCCGCGTTGGCCATGCCCAGCGGCCGCCCGGTCGGCTCCAGCACCACCGGCGACAACAGCTCAACGGCCGCGGCGCACGCGGACGCGGAGACGCCGCACGCACGCAGCACCTCCGCACTCACCGACGCCCGCACCGCGAGGCAGTCCGCCACCGACGCCCGCGTCCACGCCGACGGCAGCGCCTTGCCGACCATCGCCGGCTCGAACCCGGCGAACGACGCCACCACCCCGCCCGCCGGCACCGGCCCGAGCGGGGCGGCGCGGAACGCGAAGTAGGTGTCCCAGAAACCACGCAGCCCCAACGCCTTGCCCGCCGCGCGGACCTCCGGCGCGAAGTACACCACCGCGTGCAGCGGCTCCAGCGTGATCCACAGTCGACGCGCGGCATGCATGACCGCATTCTGCACCCAATAGGATCACCGCCTCCGATGGTTCGACGACAGATCGAGGAGCGGAATGAGTGCTCGGGGCTTCTTCTCGTCGTTCGAGAACACCGACCCGCCACTGACCTGGATCGACGCCGTCGACCTCGACAGGAACGAGGCGCCGAGAGCGCTCGGCGCCACCATGAGCACCCGCGAGGGCCGCGGCCCCGCCAAGCCGGCGACGGCCCGGCCCAACGTCGGGTTCACCGGCCTGCGCGCACTGCGCTACCAGGGCTCCCACGGTGGCCGCGGGCCCGGCAAGGTCACCAACAAGCTGTTCCTGCTCGACCTCGCGGTCACCCGCGACACCGTGCTCTCCTACGTCGTCCTGCCGGAGCTGCAGGGCGACGACCTGCGCTTCCCCAGCACGTACGTCGCGCTGGACCTCGCGTTCTCCGACGGCACCCTCCTGAGCGAGCTCGGGGTGACCGACCACCTCGGCTTCCCGCTCACCGCGCTCGGGCAGGGCGAGTCCAAGGCGCTGACCCCGAACCAGTGGAACCACCGGTCGGTGCGGATCGGCGCGGTCGCCGAGGGCAAGGTCGCCGTCCGGGCCCTGCTCACCTACGACAACCCCAACGGCCCGGCCAACTTCTCCGGCTGGCTGGACGACATCTCGATCGCCGACCGACCGGTCCCCGCGACACCACCGCGACCGGTCGAGCACGTGAGCACCACCAGGGGCACCGACTCGACGAAGACGTACTCGCGCGGCAACACCATCCCGGCCACCGCCGTGCCGCACGGCTTCACGTTCTGGACCCCGGTCACCGACGCCGGCGCCACCGACTGGCTCTACACCTACCACCGGCACAACAACGAGGTGAACCTCCCGGCGCTCGAGGCGTTCTCCGCGAGCCACCTGCCCAGCCCGTGGATGGGCGACCGGCAGACCTTCCAGGTCATGCCCTCGGCCGCCGCGCGCCGCCCGAGCGCGTGGCGCAGCAAGCGGAAGCTGACGTTCCGCCACGGCAACGAGGCCGCCCGACCACACCACTACGGCGTCCGGTTCACCAACGGCATCGTCACCGAGCTCGCGCCCACCGACCACGCCGCCATCTTCCGGTTCACCTTCCCCGGCGAGGACGCGAACCTGATCTTCGACAACATCACCCGGCACGGGCGGCTCACGGTGGACCCGGTCGGCGGCACCGTCACCGGCTACTCCGACGTCCGAAGTGGACTGTCCGAGGGCGCCGGCAGGATGTTCGTCTACGCGACGTTCGACCGAACCATCTCGGCCGGCGGCCGGCTCTGGCGCGGCCTGTCCCGCAAGGTGAGCGGCTACCTGCGGTTCGAGCCGGACATCACCGGACCGACCGTCGTCACCATGCGGATCGGCACCTCACTGATCAGCGTCGCGCAGGCGAAACGCAACCTGTGGCAGGAGATCGCGGACGGCGACACGTTCGAGAGCGTGCGGGACCGCGCCGGCGACGAATGGGACGCGCTGCTCGGCCGCGTCGAGGTCGAAGGCGCCACCGAGGACCAGCTCGTCACGCTGTACTCCAACCTGTACCGCCTGTACCTCTACCCCAACCGCGGCCACGAGAACACCGGCACCGCGGAGTCGCCCAACATCGTGTACGCCAGCCCGGTCGCGCCACCGGTGAAGGCCGACACGCCGACACAGACCGGCAAGGCCCTCCAACCGGGAAAGCTGTACGTCAACAACGGTTTCTGGGACACCTACCGCACGGTGTGGCCGGCGTACACGCTGCTCACCCCCCGGCACGCCGGCGAGCTGATCGACGGGTTCGTCCAGCAGTACCGCGACGGCGGATGGATCGCGCGCTGGTCCTCCCCCGGCTACGCCGACCTCATGACCGGCACCAGCTCCGACGTCGCCTTCGCCGACGCCTACCTCAAGGGCGTGCGCGACTTCGACATCCGCTCCGCCTACGACGCCGCGATCCGCAACGCGACCGTCACCCCACCCGCCGACGGCGTCGGCCGGCACGGCATCGACCGGTCGATCTTCCTCGGCTACACGCCGACCACCACCGAGTACGGTCTGTCGTGGACACTCGAGGGCTGCCTCAACGACTTCGCCATCGCCCAGCTCGCCGAAGCGCTCGGCGACCACGAGAACCGCGAGTACTTCCTCGACCGCGCACTGAACTACGTGCACTCGTTCGACCCGAGCACCGGGTTCTTCCAGGGCCGCAAGGAAGACGGCCGCCTCCGGTTCTCCCCCAACCAGTACGACCCGCGCGCCTGGGGCGGCGACTACGTGGAGACCAACGGCTGGAACACGGCGTTCAGCGTGCCGCACGACGGCGCCGGCCTCGCCAGCCTCGCCGGCGGCCGCGCCGCGCTCGCCGCGAAGCTCGACGAGTTCTTCTCCACACAGGAGACCGGCCGCGCCCGCGGCGCGTACTGGCGGGCCATCCACGAGATGGCCGAGGCCCGCGACGTGCGGATGGGCCAGTACGGGCACAGCAACCAGCCCTCGCACCACATCATCTACATGTACGCCTACGCCGGCGCGGTGTGGCAGGCGCAGGCGAAGGTCCGCGAGGTCCTCTCGCGGCTGTACGCCGGCAGCGAGATCGGCCAGGGCTACTGCGGTGACGAGGACAACGGCGAGATGTCCGCGTGGTGGCTGTTCAGCGCCCTCGGCATCTACCCGCTGCGGATGGGCAGCCCGGACTACGTGATCGGCTCGCCACTGTTCCGCCGCGCCGTGGTGCGAATGGACAACGGCAACGACCTGGTCGTCAACGCGCCCAACAACAGCGCCGAGAACGTGTACGTACAAGGACTTCAGGTCAACGGCCAGCCGTGGGAGAAGGTGTGGCTGCCGCACTCGGTGGTCGCCGCCGGCGCGGTCCTGGACTTCCGGATGGGCCCGAAGCCGTCCACGTGGGGCTGTGGCGTCGACGCGCTGCCGCCGTCGGTGACCCCGGCCGACACCGTGCCCAAGACGATGTTCGACATCACCCGCTCGACCGACGGCCAGGGCGAGGGCAGCGACGGCGTGAACGTCGCCCCGCTGTTCGACGACAACAGCCGCACCCAGGTCGTGTTCCGCACGCCGACCGCGTGGCTCGCCTACCGGCTCCCCGGCGCCGGTGCGACCGTCCGCTACTACACGCTCACCTCGGGCACCCGCCAGGACGACCCGCGCGGCTGGACCCTGCGAGGCTCCGACGACGGTGCGAACTGGACCGTGCTGGACGAGCGGGCCGACGAGACGTTCCGCTGGCGCCGCCAGACCAGAGCGTTCTCCGTCGCCAATCCCGGCACGTACACGCACTACCGGCTCGACATCACCGACAACAACGGCGCGCCGACCGTGACACTCGCCGAGGTCGAGCTGCTCGCCCGCTGACACGCGAAAGGGCGCCTCCCCCAGGGAAAGGCGCCCTTCTGCGTACTTGCCTGCTACCTCAGCGACCCCGGCGCGAGGCCTCGAACTGCTTGGCCGGCGCGCCGAGCACGAGCACCAGCGCGATGATCGGCATGACCGCGAGCAGGATCGGCACGATGCCGGCGCCCTGGATCAGCCAGAAGATGCACAGCACGATCTGCACGGCGGCCGCGATGACCATCAGGTTGCCCGCGGTGCCGCCGAGCACCTTGACGCCCGCCCAGATCAGCAGACCCGCGCCCACCAGGCCGACGATCGCGGCGACCCAGAGCAGAGCGAGCATGCCGTCGTTGACGTCGATGCCACTGATCGTGCTGTCGTCCTCGATGCTCGACAGCGCGCCGAGACCGGCCATGAGGATGATGACGCAGATCAGCGTGAGGCCGGCCTGCACGAACCCGAGGACCGCGGCCGCGGTCGAGGTGCCCGGCCGGGCCACCGGACCCTGGCTGTACTCCTGCGGCGCCGGCGGCATGCCACCGAAGGCCTGACCCTGACCGGGCTGGTTGTAGTCGCCGGGCTGTTGCCCGTACGGCTGAGACATGACTTACCCCTCTCGAGCGGCTCAGTGGCCGCGTCGTGACTGCAAAAACTGAGTGGTGGTGCCGCCGAGCGACATGGCGAGAATGATCGTCGGCATGACGGCGAAGAAGATAGCGAACGCCATGATCACGCCTTTTCCGGCATCGATGATGTCGATGCCGTTCGAGTCGAGCGTGGCGTAGCGGATCAGCCAGTACAGACAGATGACCAGCTCAAGCGCCGCGCCCGCGATCATGATGTTGCGCGACCGACCCCCGATGAGCTGCACGCCGCCGGTGATCAGCAGCGCCACCGCGATCAGCTCCGCGACCGACACGAGCAGCCCCTCGGCCATCGCTCCGCCACCGACGTCGGAGCTGCCGCCCGCGGCCGCCACCAGCTGGATGACCGCCGGGATCGTCGTGATGCCGGCCTGTACGAACCCGAGCACCGCCGCCGCCGTGACCGAGCTCGGCCGCCGCATCGGACCGTGGCCGTACTCCTGCGGCGCGGGCGGCATGCCCCCGCCGTAACCGGGCGCCGGCGGATATCCCCCAGGCGGCGTCTGCGGATAACCCTGCTGGAAGCCGCCCGGCGGTGACTGAGGGTAACCGCCCGGCGGCGTCGGGGCGTAGCCCGGAGCCTGCGGGTACCCCTGGCCCTGCGGAAACCCGCCGGACTGGGGGTAGCCGCCCGACGGATCGGGCTGCTGGCCGTATGGCTGTGTCATCGCCACTCCTAGAGTGCCGCCGAGGCGGAGTCTGATCAGTGCACAGATATTGGCACAGACGTCACGAGTTACTTCGTCATTTCGCCCAGATCGTGACGCGTTTTCGCCAAGTGGCGTGCGGGAGAAGGTCCAGGTCAGGCCGGGCGTCCCGGCGCGCCGCCCGGAACCGCGTCCCCCGGACGGGCACCGTCCGGCTCCGCCGGCTGCGGCTTGGCGGGCACGATGCTCGCGAGCTCGCCGCCGTTGTCGTTCATACGCAGCACGAAGGGCCGGGTCTCGGTGTACTGGATGACCGACACCGACGCCGGGTTCACCACGATCCGCTGGAAGCTGTCGAGGTGCTGTCCGAGCGCGTCGGCGATGATCGACTTGAGCACGTCGCCGTGGCTGCACAGCAGCCACACCGCCTCCGGCCCGTGTGCGCCGGTTATGCGCGCGTCGTGCGCGCGAACCGCCGCGACCGCACGCGTCTGCACCGCCGCGAGCCCCTCGCCGCCGGGGAACACCGCCGCCGACGGGTGCTGCTGCACCACCGACCAGAGCTTCTCCTTGCCGAGCGTCTTCAGCTCCCGGTTCGTCCAGTCCCCGTAGTCCACTTCGGACAGATCGGCCTCGGTGACCGGGGTCAGGTCGCGCGCGGCCGCCAACGGCGCCACCGTCTGCTGACAGCGCAGCAGCGGCGAGCAGACGATCTCGGTCAGCGGCACCGACGTGAGGCGACCGACCAGCTCGTCGGCCTGCTTGCGACCGGTCTCGTCCAGCTCGACGCCGGGCGAACGGCCGGCGAGCACACCGGAGCCGTTCGCGGTCGAGCGAGCATGCCTGAGCAGTACGACGGTGGCCACGGCGCCAGACTAGGGCCGCTCCCCACCGCGGCGGCGACCCCCTCCCCTCCTCGGCTTCTTTGGGTTTGGTCGACCCGGCCGACCCCGCGGCTCGCCGGAATAATCGGACATCTATATAGTCAATATTTAATAGTTATAGTAAAGCCACAAGAACGGGGGACTCGCGGGCTCAGAGCCCGCGAGTCCCCCGTTCAGACATGCCGTGTTGCCGGTTCGTGTTGGACGAACTTCTGCCCGAAACGGCGACTCACCCGTCCCGAAACGGGGACTCGCGCTACGGCGCCGGGCCCGCGTTCGGCGCCAGTGCCCCGGTGCCGACGAGCACGAAGATGAGTACGCCCAACGCCAACCGGTAGATCACGAACGGCAGGTAGCTGTGGGTGGTGATGTACCTCATCAGCCACGCGATCACCGCGTAGCCGACCAGGAACGCGACGACCGTGCCGAGGATCGTCGGCCCCCACGCCGGCGCGTCGGCGCCGCCGATGTCGGTCAGCTTGTACAGGCCGGACGCGAACACCGCGGGCACCGCGAGCAGGAACGCGTACTCGGTGGCCTCCTCGCGCTTGTACCCGAGCAGCCGGCCCGCGGTGACCGTGCCACCGGAGCGGGACACACCGGGGATCAGCGCGAGCGCCTGCGCGAAGCCGTAACCGATGCCGTGCGGCACGGTCAGGTGGTCGAGGTCGCGGTCCTTGCGGCCGATGTAGTCGGCGACGCCGAGCAGGATGCCGAACACGATCAGCGTGGTCGCGATCAGGCGCAGGTCACGGAACGCGTGCTCGATCTGGTCCTGGAACAGCAGTCCGAGGATCGCGATCGGCAGCGTGCCGATGATCACCAGCCACGCCATCCGCGAGTCCGGGTCGTCGCGCCACGTCGACGGCCTGCGCAGCGACCGGAACCACGCCACGAGGATCCGGCCGATCTTCTTGCGGAAGTACAGGATGACGGCGGTCTCGGTGCCGATCTGCGAGACCGCCGTGAACGCGGCGCCGGGGTCGTCCCAGCCCGCGAACGCCGCACTGATCCGCAGATGCGCGCTCGAGGAGATGGGGAGGAATTCGGTTAGTCCCTGTATGAGACCGAGAACGATGGCTTCGAGCCAGCTCAACTACCCACTCCTGCGAGATCCAGAGCTTCCACCGCGACGCGCAGGGCCGCGATGCTGTGCTCAAGATCTTGCAGTACCGGTGAGACGGTCAGTGTGGTGACCCCCGATTCGGCCAGGGCCTGCATCTTCTCCGCGACGCGCTCCTTGGGGCCGAGCAGCGCGGTCGAGTCGAGGAAGCCGAGCGGCACCTTCTCGGCGGCGCCGGCGTAGTCCTTCGCGAGGAAGGCGTTCTGCACCTCGGCCGCCTCGGCCTCGTAGCCCATCCGGCACGCGAGGTTGTTGTAGAAGTTCTGCTCGCGGCTGCCCATGCCGCCGATGTACAGCGCGGCGTAGGCCCGGACCTGGTCGGCGGCCTGGCGCCAGTCCTCGTGCAGGACGAGCGGCACGGTCGGCACGACGTCGAAGCCCTCGAGGGTCTTGCCCGCCTTCTCGCGGCCCTGGCGGATCAGCTCGAGCGCCTCCGGGCCGTACTCCGGGGAGTAGAAGATCGCGAGCCAGCCGTCGGCGATCTCACCGGTCAGCTGGAGGTTCTTGGGGCCGATCGACGCGAGGTAGATCGGGATCTCGGCACGCTCCGGGTGCACGGTGAGCTTCAGCGGCTTGCCGGGGCCGTCGGGCAGCGGCAGCGTGAAGTGGTTGCCGTCGAAGGAGACCCGCTCGCGGCGCAGCGCCTGCTTGACGATCGAGACGTACTCGCGGGTGCGGGCGAGCGGCTTGTCGAACTTGACGCCGTACCAGCCCTCGGACACCTGCGGGCCGGACACGCCGAGCCCCAGCCGGAACCGGCCGCCGGACAGCGTGTCCAGCGTCGCCGCCGTCATGGCCGCCATCGTGGGTTGTCGGGCCGGGATCTGGAGGATCGCGCTGCCGACGTCCATCCGTTCTGTCTGCGCCGCCACCCACGCGAGTACCGTCGGCGCGTCGGAGCCGTACGCCTCCGCCGCCCAGGCGACCGCGTAGCCGAGGCGGTCCGCCTCCTTGGCCAGCTTCAGGTTGTTCGCGTCGTTGCCGGCACCCCAGTAGCCCAAGTTCAGTCCGAGTCGCACCAGCGGACCATACCGTAATTGGCTGGCTGCCAACTGTGGTCGGGGCCACTGTCGGTGGGCCTGCCTGCGGTTACCCGGGGGTCCCCTTAGGCTTCCCGGGTGGAGCAACGACACCTCGGGCACAGCGGGCTGCGCGTGTCCAGGATCGGCCTCGGCACCATGAGCTGGGGCCAGGACACCGACGCGGACGAGGCGGCGAGTCAGCTGGTCGCGTTCGCCGACCTCGGCGGCACCCTGGTCGACACGGCCGACGTGTACTGCGACGGCGAGAGCGAGCGGATCCTCGGCGGCTTACTGGACGACCTGGTGCCCCGCGAGGACATCGTGCTCGCCACCAAGGCGGTCGCCCGGCGCGGCGACGGCCCGTTCGGCGGCGGCGCCTCCCGCGGCGCGCTGCTGTGCGCGCTCGACGGTTCGCTGCGCCGGCTCGGCGTCGACCACATCGACCTGTGGCAGCTCCACGCGTGGGACACGGCCGTGCCGCTCGAGGAGACCCTCGCGGCGGTCGACGCCGCCGTGACGAGCGGCAAGGTCCGGTACGCGGGCGTGTCCAACTACTGCGGCTGGCAGCTCGCCACGGCCGCCACGATGCAGAAGTCCCGCGGGATGCCGCTGGTCAGCACGCAGATGGAGTACTCGCTGCTGGAGCGCGGGATCGAACGCGAGGTCGCGCCGGCCGCCGCCCACCACGGCATCGGACTGCTCGCGTGGGCCCCGCTCGGCCGCGGCGTGCTGACCGGCAAGTACCGCGCCGCGACCCCGGCCGACTCACGCGGCGCGTCGACGCACTTCGCCCCGTACGTGGACCACCACCGCAACGAACGCGCGGCCCGCATCGTGCAGGCGGTCGTCACGGCCGCCGACGGTCTCGCGACCTCTCCCCTGTCGGTGGCGCTGGCGTGGGTCCGCGACCGGCCCGGCGTGACGTCGGCGATCGTCGGCGCCCGGGACACCGGACAGCTGCTCGGTTCACTGGTCTCCGAGGAGCTGACGTTGCCCGCCGCGATCCGCGCGGCGCTCGACGACGTGAGCGACGTGGAGCTGAGCTACCCGGAGCAACACCTGAGTTAGCCAGTCCGCCTCCCCGGATTTCTATGTGTGGGTTGAGTCCCGGCGTGGGGCGCGGCTTCCGAGGTGGATGGTGGCTGAGTGCCGTCACGTTCCCCTCAGGTACCTGTTGGTCAGGCGCAGACCTTCGCACAAAGATCCGGGGGACAAGGCCCCGCCCGGCATTACCCCCGCCAGGACCCCGCCTACCGCAAGAGCCTCGTCGCCGGACAGCACCCGTTCGCCTGCGTCCTCGGCTGCGCGGACTCCCGCGTGCCCGCCGAGCTGCTCTTCGACCAGGGCCTCGGCGACCTGTTCTCCGTCCGCGCCGTCGGCGAGGTGCTCGACGACTCGGTCGTCGGCAGCGTCGAGTACGCCGTGGCGCACCTGCACGTCCCCGCGGTCGTCGTACTCGGGCACGCCGAGTGCGGCGCGGTGAAGGCGGCGATCGACCTGGTCCGCGGCACGAGCGAGGTGACCGGCTCCGTCGACACCGTCGCCCGCGCCATCGAGGCGACGGTCCGCGCGACCCCGCCGAACCAGGACGAAAAGGCGTTCGTCGCCGCCTGCGTCCACAACCAGGCCGAGCGGGTCGCCGCCGAGCTCCCGGCCCGCTCGCACGCCATCCGTGCCGGCGTCGAACAACACCGCGTACAGCTGATCGTCGCCGGCTACGACCTCGCGAGCGGGCTCGTGGCCCGACACTGACTCCCCCGTAAAGACACCCGAGGCACGACACCCCGTAACGGGGGTTAGCGTCCTGTCCATCTTTGGAGGATGCTGGAGGGACCGTCCCGTCGGCGCGGCGCGTCGCCGGGTGGGGCCCGGTGGACGTGCGGAGGTAGATGTTGCGTCGCAAGGTAGCCGCGTTGCTGATGGTGTGCGCGGCGGTTGGCTCTGGGTGCTCGTCGGGTCAACCTAGCGACGAGTTGATGGTCACCGACAAGCCGGTGGCCGCTGTCGCCGCGGTGTCCCCGCCGACGACCGTGGCGCCGGCCGGCGCCGTCACTCCCCTGACCGGCACCCCGACCGCGCTCGCGATCGCTCCCGAGGCCCGACTGCTCGCGGTCGCCGTGGCCGAGCCGCCGTCGGTCCTGCTGTACCGCCTCGGTGACACCGACGCGCTCACCGCACCGAAGACCGTCCGGCTGACGGCGCCGGCCGAGGCGCTGACCGTCGACGGCGACGCGCTGCTCGCGTCGGTCGGCAGGAGCGGCGAGCTGGTGCGGATCACCAGCGACGGCAAGGCGAAGCCCGCGGCGACCGTCAGCGGCGAGACCGTGAGCGCGGCCCGCTTCGGCGACCGCACGCTCGTCGCGGTCCGGGACCGGCGCGCCGTCGCGGTCCTCGGTGGCGACAAGGTCTACCGGATGATCACCGGCGACCTGATGAGCGTCGACCAGGTGCTGACCACCGGCGACCACGCGGTCGTGCTGGACCGGCTGCGCAACGCGGTGTTCGAGCTGGACGTCCGCGCAGGCACGGTGTCCCAGGGCCTGCGCGCCGGCCAGGGCGCGACCAACGCCGTCACCGACCGCTACGGCCGCGTCCTCGTGACCGACACCCGAGGCGGCGCGCTGCTGGCGTTCTCGCTGGACCCGTTGCTGCTGCGCCAGAACTACCCGGTGCCGGGCGCGCCGTACGCGCTCGCGTACGACCGGGAGCGGGACCTCGCGTGGGTGACGCTGACCGAGACCAACGAGGTCGTCGGCTACGACATCGCGGGAGAACAGCCTGAGGAGAAGTACCGGTTCCCGTCCGTGGCGCAGCCCGACGCCGTCGCGGTGGACCCGAGCAGCGGGCGCGTGGTCGTCGCGTCCGGCACAGGAGAAGGAATTCAGGTGATTTCGATATGAGTTCTGACGGGGTGGTTGACGGGGATTGGGAGTATCGGCCGCTGCGCCTGCCGCCGGGGGTCTCGCGGCGCACAGCGGCCACGCAGTTGGCGATCCATGCCGAGTTCGCCGGATGGGAGCTGTCGAACGTGCGGCTGTACTCGGACGGGAGCCGGCGGGTGGTGCTCAAGCGGCGGCGCGCACGAGGACTCCTGCCCGGCCTCAGTATCTGACCGCTCCCCCACTCACCCGCCGTTGCCAGCCGGCGGGAGGTTCTGGACGTCCCCCCACACCGCGCGCGACCCCGCGTCGCCGACGCGGTACACGTGAATGCCGGTGCCGACCGCGACCCCGACGGTGAGCACGGCGGCGACGATCATCATCAGGGCAGGGGCCCTGTCGGCCGGAGCATCTTCGTGCTCGGCGCCCGCCGCCCCGACCGCCACCTTCGCGGTCGTCTTCCGCTCAGCCATCGTGTGCATCACCATCAGTGCGCCGACCAGCAGGAACAGTGGCAGCGCCCACCAGAACATCTGCTCGCCGAGCTCCATGTGCTCCTCGATCTGCGGGTCGGTCCCCAGCCGGTCCGCGAGGTTCGTGCCGCTGCTCGTCGCGACCGGTGTCAGCGCGGCCCCCACGCCGGCCGCGGCGACCGCGAGCCACCCGAACCGCCTGCGGACCGCCGGCCACACCGCGGTCAGGATGGCGCCGAGCACCGCGAGCGGCAGCAGTACCACCACGAAGTGCACGACCAGCGCGTGCAGAGGGAGACCGTTGATGAATTCAGGCACGATGCCTCCGGTTCAGTAGCCTGATATGTCGTCTGCGGGTCGTTACGCACGGCTAGGTCGAAAGGTTCACCGGGGCGTCGCGCATGATCTCCCGGGCGACGAGCACTCCCCCGGCGAAGGCGACCGGCATGACGACGATCGCGGCGAACGGGATCGCGCACAGCAGTGACGCGGGCAGGCCGAGCCCCAGCGCGAGGCCACGGCGCGTACGGACCAGTGCCTGCCGTTGGCCGAGGTCCATCCCCCGCCGGTAGAACGGCACCGCGACCAGCTCGAGCGCGAGGAACCACGCGGTCACCAGCGCGAGCAGCACGGGCACCACGGTCTGCCCGAGCACGGGAACGAACCCCGCGACGACCAGTGGGATGGTGAAGATCAGCGACCGCAGCACCAACAGCACGCCGTCGCGGAGGCCCATCCACAACAGGCGCCACCACGGCAGCTCCACCGCGGCGGCCGAGCCGTCCACCTTCTCGGCGATGTACTCGTAGAACGGCGCGCCGACGGCCAACGTCAGGGCCGAGAAACTGAGCAGACCGATCACCAGCGCGGCACAGAACACCGCGACCCCGGCCGCGACCCGCACCGCCGCGCGCACTCCCTCGGCCCAGTCGTCCGCGAACGGCGTGACCAGTGCCGCGAGGTCGTCGATCCAGGCGACCAGCGCGACCATCCCGCCGAGCAGCAACAGGGTGGTCACCACGGCGGGCAACGCGCCGATGAGCAACAACCGTGGCGACCGCAGCAGAATGCCCAGCCCTTGCCCGAACAACCGAACGCCCTTGACGAAGTCCCGCACGGCTAACTTCTACCAGTCGTCCCGGTGGACCTTACGATCAACGTGCCGGAGAGAAAGGCAAGCCCGTGCACGAGACCAACGAGGACCCCGTCGGCGACCCGGTGTGCTGGCTGTCGCGCGTCTGCCCGGAGTGCGGTCTGTTCGTCGAGCAGGAGCCGCCGGTGG
This sequence comes from uncultured Actinomycetota bacterium, assembly GCA_963840275.1. GTDB lineage: Bacteria > Actinomycetota > Actinomycetes > Mycobacteriales > Pseudonocardiaceae > Actinophytocola. Next base: position 1,428,390 of record CAWIYK010000005.1, on the reverse strand, counting down.
TGTGCGAGCGCTGCGGGGCGCGGCTGCCCGCGGAACAGGACTGACCTCGTCAAGGCACGGCGCCGTCCATGGCGCCGGCGACGCAGCCCCTTGGTCGCCTCCGTGTCGCAGCCGGCCGGGCCGCGGCCGATGACGGCGACGTCCACTTCGCGGTCCCGATCCCGGTGATCATTCCGCGCGCGGCGATCGTGATCGATGGGGCCCTCGACGCGGCCGGCGAGGAAGAAATGTTGGTTGCTTTCCGCAGCGGCGACACCGCCGGCGCCGAGCAGCGCGGCGACCTGGACGACGACCAGCAGGATTTCCTCAATGTCTTGCTACCAATAGGCTCGGGAATGGGCGTCAGCCAGCGGGCCGGCGGACTTTCCTCTTGCGGAAGTCGGACAGCATCACGGCGCCCATTTCTGAATCAAAGGCGGTCCGCATATCGGAGTCCCGAACAATCCGACTGGTCCAGATTGACGCCGTATTTCTGATTCCAGAAATACGGGCCTACCGGGTCAACGCTTCGCGGACCTCGGCGACGATTCTCGGCACGATCTCGGCGACCGCCTCGAGCGGCAGCATGTGCCCGCATCCCGGCACCGTGACCGCGTGCCCGTGCCGCACGGACTCGGCGAGCTGACCGGCGTGCCCGACCGGCACCAGGCGGTCCTTCTCGCCCACCATCGCGACGACCGGGATTCCCGCGGCGACCCCGAGCGCGACCTCGCGGTCGTCGCGGTCGAGGGCCGGGCGGAACAGCGCCACGGCGTCGGGCCAGTGCTGGGAGATCATCTCGGCGACGAGCCGCACGTCGTCGGGTGCGGGGTCGTCGCCGAGCAGCAGCCAGCGCAGGCCGATCGTCGTCGCCTTGTCGATGCGCCGGTGGACCTCGCCGACGAGCCGAGGGCCGAGGATGGCGTGGAAGTCCTGCACGAGGCGTCCCAGCGGTCGCGGCAGTGTCTCGGCCACCCACCCGATCGATGTCGACAGGAACATCAGCGCCCCGACCCGGTGGTCGAACAGCAGCCGGTGCCGGGCGATCATCGTCATGGCGACGAGGCCGCCCATGCCGTGCCCGACGAGCACCACCGGCCCGTGCGGCACGGCGCGCTCGAGCAGCTCGGCGAGGTCGTCGCCGAGCTGCTCGATGGTCGCGGTCGTGTCGTCGGCCGGCGTGGAGTCGCCGTGGCCGCGGTGGTCGTAGGCGACGATCGCGACCGGGATGGCGTCGGCGAGGACGTCGACGACCTTGTGCCAGACCCGCCGGTCCTGGGCGTAGCTGTGGAGCAGGACGACCGTGGCGGGTGCGTCGGGGTCGCCGGCACGGACGAGGGCCAGCTCGGCCCCGTCCGCGAGTGCGAACCGCTCGGGGGCGGTCAACAGTTTCGGAGGAACCGATCGAGCACGCGGGTCCCGAACCGCACCGCGTCGACCGGCACCCGCTCGTCGACGCCGTGGAAGAGGGCGGTGAAGTCGAGGTCCGGCGGCAGCCGCAGGGGCGCGAAGCCGAAGCAGCGGATGCCGAGGGTGTGGATCGCCTTGGCGTCGGTGCCGCCCGACAGGACGTACGGCACGGTCCGAGCCCCGGGATCCTCGGCGACGACGGCGGCCGTCATGGCGGCGACGAGCTCGCCGTCGAAGGTGGTCTCCACCGAGGGCAGGTGCGTGACCCACTCCCGCTCGACGTCGGGCCCCAGGATCTCGTCCAGCTCCCGCTCGAACGCCTCCTCCCGGCCAGGAAGGACGCGGCAGTCCACCACGGCCTCGGCGACGGACGGGATGACGTTGGCCTTGTAGCCGGCCGTGAGCATCGTGGGGTTGGCGGTGTCACGGAGCGTGGCCCCCACCACCCGGGCGAAGGGCCCCAGCTTGGCGACCGAGCCGGCCATGTCGTCGTCGTCGAACTCGAGGCCGGTCAGCTCGGTGATCGAGTCGAGGAAGGCGCGGACGGAGTCGGTGACGACGATGGGGAACTGGTGGGTCCCGAGTCGGGCGACGGCCGCGGCGAGCTTGGTGACGGCGTTGTCGTCGTGCAGCATCGACCCGTGCCCGGCCCGGCCCCGGACACGTAGCCGCATCCAGGCGATCCCCTTCTCGGCGATCTCGATGGTGTACGCCCGCAGGTCATCACCCAGAGTGACCGAAAAGCCCCCAACTTCACCCACCGCCTCGGTAACCCCGTCGAACAGATCGGGCCGGTTCTCGACGAGCCACTGCGACCCGTAAGCGCCGCCGGCCTCCTCATCAGCCAAAAAGGCGAAGACGATGTCCCGGGGAGGGACGACCCCGTCCCGCTTGAACCGCCGAGCGACGGCCAGCGTCATGGCGACCATGTCCTTCATGTCGACCGCGCCCCGGCCCCAGATGTACCCGTCCTGCACGGCGCCCGAAAAGGGATGAACCGACCATTCCGTCGGATCGGCAGGGACCACATCGAGGTGCCCGTGCACCAGGAGCGCCCCACGAGAGGGATCGCTACCAGCCAGGCGAGCGAAAACGTTCCCCCGCCCAGGTGCCCCAGACTCGACGTAGGTGGTCTCGTAGCCCACCTCCTCGAGCTTGCCGATGACGTACTCGGCGGCGGCCCGCTCCCCGACGGTGGTCTCGGCTTCGCCCGTGTTGGTGGTGTCGATCCGGATGAGCTCGCTGGTGAGCTCGACCGCCTCGTCCTGGGCCAGGTTCATCTGCTCGGTCACGGGGCCTTCCTACCATTCGCCGGCCCGGTGACGCGCCCCAAACAGGGTCCGATAGGCTACGCCCCATCAAGTCCGAGTGGCGGAATGGCAGACGCGCTAGCTTGAGGTGCTAGTGCCCTTAGCGGGCGTGGGGGTTCAAGTCCCCCCTCGGACACCGATTCACGGGAAATCTCCCGGACGCAATCAGCCACTCCTCCCAGTCAGTCACGGCGTTCGCCGCTGCATGATCACGCTGACCTCCCCTCGCGGCGGGTGGTCGGCGTGGCTGAGCGCAAGATCGCCCCACTGGTCCCTCCCACGCCTCGCCCGCGGCTCCGGCCGTCAGCTTCTCGCCGGCCGCAGCGCCCAGCTCCATGTCGGCGAACTCCTGGCCCGGCCCCGCGCCGGATCGCTCGTCTACGGCATGGGCAAGATCGACGCGGACGGCGCGGTGTCCAACCGGTCCACCATCGACGCCCTCGGCTGGACGGCCGGTGACCGTCTGCACATCGCGCTGGTCGGCGGCTCGGTGGTGGTGCACCGCGACGCCGCCGGCGCGTTCGCGATGGGCCCCAAGCCCTACCTCGTGCTCCCGCCGCGGTGCGGCACCGCAGCGGCCTGCGGTGCCGGTGACCTCGTCCTCGTGGTCGCCGACCCGAACCACGACGTCCTGGTCGTGCACCCGCTCGCCGCGCTGGACACGATGATCACCACCTACCACGCCTCCCTCACCACCGTGGCGGCACCAGCGATCAGGCCACCGTGGCGGGTGGTGGGCGATGACCACGCAGTTCACGTCCGCCACCACGAACAACGCGGCCAGTGGCGCGGCGGACCGCGAGCTGGTCGCGGCCGCGCGGATGCTGCTGCAGCGGATGGGCGTCGACCCCGCCGACCTGATGACCGACCCCGCCGACCGGCCACCGGTACCCACGTTCGACGAGTACATCCCCCAGGTCGAGGACGCCGTCTCCCCCGGCACCGCCAAGACCTACGGGTCGTACTGGAACCGCATCCGCGCGAAGTGGGGTCCGCGCAGCCTGCTGGAACCGACACCGACGGAGATCAAGCAGTTCGCCGAGGAGATCAAGGCCAACGCCGTCCAACGCCGCAACTCCCGCGGCGGCCGCGGCACCGCCGAGAACTTCATCGCCGCCCTGCGCTGCATCTACCGGCACGCCGAAGACGACGGGCTGATCAAGCCCGACGAGAACCCGGCCCGCAGACCGCCAAACCCCGCCGGCAGGCTCGGTCCGGCACGCCCTGTCCGACACCCAGATGAGCGAGATCAACTTCTACGCCGGCACCACCGGCGACGACCCGGAACTGGACACGCTCCTGCTGCGGCTGCACACCGAGTCGGCCTGCCGCACCGGGGGCGCCCTGGCCCTGCGCCCCCGGGACCTCAACACCGACCAGTGCCTCATCTACCTGAGGGAGAAGGACGGCACCGCCCGCTGGCAGCCGGTCTCCCGCTCGCTGATGACCGCGCTCCTCGACCACGCCGAAGCACGCGGCGCGGCCGAGGACCCGGGTGGGCAGTTGTTGAGGTACCGGAACGGCAACCCGATCACCCACCGCCGCTACGACCACCTCTGGGTCCGCCTCGGCCGGTACCTGCCCTGGATGACCACGCTGAACGTGTCGGCGCACTGGATCCGGCACACCACCCTCACCTGGGTCGAGCGCAACTTCGGGTTCGCCATCGCCCACGCCTACGCCGGCCACTTCGACGAAGGAGACACCAAGAACGCCACCATGACCTACGTCAAAGCCGCCGTCCACGACGTCGCCACCGGCCTATCCGCCCTCACCGGCGAACCACACCCGCTCGCTGCCTGATCGACCGCTGGTACTGGTACCGGTCCCCTGGTGGAGGCCGGTACCAGTACAACGAGGAGATGGTTGTGTCGGTCGGCCGCAGCGTCACCCATCAGCCATGATGTTGATCAGTGCACACTCCAGCACCAGTTCACGCTGGCCATCCCGTCGAGCCGAGCTCGCCGTGGCTCACCACACCGCCGAGCCGCTCCGCGACGGACTGTTCTACGGCACCAGCGACTCGCCGCGGTGTCGCGCGCAGCGCGGGATTCGATGTGGTCGACCTCGATGAGGAACTCGGTGCCACTCGCTCAGCCGACCTCGTGGTGCCCCTCGGCGACCACCATCGGCTCATCGAGGTCAAGTTCGAAGGGCGAAACGCCGAGAGTCCCTGGTCAATGACCTCCGACGACACCTTCAAACCTCGTCGGAGCTACGACCCGAGATCCCTGTGGGCCGGCGCCCCCACGCATCCGGCCTGGTTCCACAACCTGCGCGCCACCCCACTCGTGACGGTCGAGCTCGGCGACAAATCCTATCAGGCCACGGCCGTCGTCACGTCCGGCGAGGAACGCGATCGCCTCTACCGCATGGTCTCCGACGGCACCTCCGCCTACGAGCAGAACACCGACCGGACATTCCCGGTGATCGTCCTCGAAGGCGTCCTCGCACCGGCCTGACGCCTACAGGCCACTCAGTCGGAATCCGTCTGGTCCAGGGCCAGATACAGGTCCACGCGGTCCGGGAACGCGGACAGGTCGCGGCCGGTGAGCTCCGCGACTCTCCCGATGCGGTACCGCAACGTGTTGACGTGCAGGTGAAGTTCGGCGGCCGTCTGGGTCCACGACCCGGAGTGGCGGAGGAACGCCTGGAGCGTGCGGACCAGTTCGGACCGGTGTGCCGCGTCGTAGTCCAGTACCGGGCCCAGTACGCGGGTGCGGAACGACTGCCGTAGTTCTACTGGCACGGCCGCGAGGAGCAACAGGTGCGAGGCAACATCGTCACCGGCCACCACCGTGGCTCGTCCCGTCGACACCTCTGCCAGGTTGCGTGCGTGCCTCGCCTCGTGCAGTGCGGACCGTAGCGCTGCCGCGTCCACCGCTCGGCTCGCGCCCACCGCGAGCTGCGCCGAGCCCAGTGCCGGTTCCACCGTGGCGACCGCTTCCCGGATCGCGGCCACCAACTCGGTCACCGCGCCGAGGCCGGCCACTCGAGAAATGCGCGCCACGCCGAACGTCTCACCGTCCACTTCGGCCACTGTGACGCTCTGTGGTGCCAACAACTCCGTCAACAGGACCGACGTCAACCCCGGACTGCCGCCCTGCAGGCTCGCGGACAGCACGCACACCGGATCGGTCGCCGTCAGGTCCAGTTCGGACAGTTGGACCGTGCCGGCCAGTGCCGAGCGCAGGGTCGGGCCGGCGGTACGGCTTGTCAGACGACGCTTGTCGTCCAGACGGGCGCGTTCCAGGCCCACCAGCGTCGCCAGTTCCGTTGCCAGCTCACGGTGTAGCGACGACCAGTCCTCGTGATCGCCTGCCACCGCGAGGAACCAGCTCACCATGCGGTGACTTGCCCGTGCCGCCGCCGACAACAGGGTCACCGGGCCGTTCGGGGTGGCAACCACCTTCGGTAACCGGTCCGCCTTCAGGAACTGACCCGCCAGCAACGCGCCGTCCGACAGGGCGGGACCGGCGATCACCCGGCCCGTCGCACCCAGCACCCAACACGCCGCGTCCAGCTCGCTCGCACCGGCCGCCACCAATGGCGCCAGGCCGCCGCCCTCCGCGACGGCGGCGACCAGCCTGCGGTAGCGGTCCAGGAACTGTCCCGCGCCCGGTGTGCGTTCGGCCCGTTCGGCCGCCAGCCACAGGATCACCTGCTCGCTGACCGTCGCGAACGACACGTTCACCGGGACCGCGATCAGCGGCACGCCGTGTCGGCGGCACGCGTCCACCACGTGTGCCGGCACCGGGCCGCCACCCCGGTCCGCCGTGCCCGCGCCCAGTGCCGCGACGTCGGCGTCCGCCAGTGCGGCCACGAACGCCTCGGAGTCGGCCGCGGCCGGCCACCACTCCATGCCGCTGAGCACCAGCTCGCCACCCGTCAGGTAACGACGAGGGTCACGGAGCGTGGCGGTGAAGACCCGCTCGAAGTTCCTGTCGAGCTTGTCCTCGCCCACGAGCACGGTCAGTCCCAGCTGCTCAGCCGCCAAGAGGGCGCTCAGTCGCATCTCGCCTCCTTCCGGCTTTGTAGGAAACCACAAAAAGCGGCCGGGCGCGGACCTGGTCTTTCGGTGGTTCCGCCGCTGTCGGGCGTGGCCACCTGGGCTGTGTACTGGCTCACAGCTCCCCGACAACCCCCAAGGCGGTGACACCGACATGGACGTTCTGCCCGACGACGCCGAGCACGCGCTGCTCGCCTGCTGTACGTCACCGGTTTGGGTGGCCGCGATCACGGCGAGCCGCCCCTACCCGGACGTCGACGCGGTCCTGCGGGCCGCCGACACCGCGTTGACCGCGCTCGACTGGTCCGAGATCGAGAAGGCGCTCGCTGCCCACCCCCGCATCGGTGAGCGTGCGACGGCCCAGGGCCAGGAGGCGGAGTGGTCGCGGCGTGAGCAGGCCGCCGCCACCGGCGACCCGCAGGCACTCGCCGACGCGAACGCCGAGTACGAGCGGACCTTCGACCGGGTGTTCCTGGTCAACGCGACCGGCCGGACCGCTGCCGAGATCCTCGCGAACCTGCGGAGTCGCCTCGGCAACGACGAGGACACCGAACGCGCGGAGATCCGGGCCCAGCTGCGTGGCATCGTCCGACTGCGACTCACGAGGTGGCTGTCGTGAGCCTCTCCACCCATGTCCTGGACGCGGCCACCGGTCGCCCGGCAGCCGGCATCGAGGTCCGCCTGGAACTCGCCGACGGCACCCTGCTCGCCAGCGGCCGGACCGACACCGGCGGCCGCATCACCGGTTGGACGCCCGGCGCCGGCGTGCACCGCCTGGTCTTCGACATCCCCGACCACGCCTTCTTCCCCGAGGTCGCGGTGACGTTCCGGATCGCGGACCCCGCCGCCCACCACCACGTCCCGCTGCTGCTGAGTCCCTTCGCGTACACGACCTACCGCGGCAGCTGAGAAAGGAACCCCCGAGATGGCGATCGTTCTGGGTGACAACCGGTACGGCAAGGCCGAGGTGCGGCTGGTCCGCGTCGACCGCGGCACCGACCGGCACGGCATCACCGATCTCAACGTCAGCGTCGCGCTGTCCGGCGACATGGCCGCCACCCACCGGACCGGCGCGAACGACAAGGTCCTCGCCACCGACACCCAGAAGAACACCGTCTTCGCCTTCGCCCGCGACGGCATCGGGACCATCGAGGACTTCGGCCTGCGCCTCGCCCGCCACTTCGTCGACTCCCAGCCGAGCATCCACCAGGCACGGGTGCGGATCGAGCAGTACACCTGGACCCGGCTGGGAGCGCACTCCTTCGCAGGCGCGGGTGGCGGCACCCGCACCGCAGTCGTGACCTACGACGGCGAGCGGTCCTGGGCGATCTCCGGACTCACCGACCTGACCGTGCTGAACTCGACCGACTCCGAGTTCTGGGGCTACCCGCGCGACCAGTACACAACGCTGCCGGAGACCAAGGACCGCATCCTCGCCACCGCGGTGAACGCGACCTGGCGGCACCTCACCACCGACGGCGTGGACTGGGACAAGAGCTACGACACCGCCCGCCAGAGCCTGCTCGACGCGTTCGCCGGCACCTACAGCTACTCGCTCCAGCAGACCCTCCACGCGATGGGCGAGCGGGTGCTCACCACCGACCCCGGCATCGCCGAGGTCCGGCTCAGCCTGCCGAACAAGCACCACTTCCTGTCCGACCTCAGCCCGTTCGGCCTGGACAACCCCGGCGAGGTCTTCTACGCAGCCGACCGGCCGTACGGCCTGATCGAGGGCACCGTCCTGCGTGACGACGCCCCGCCCGCCGGCCCGGCGTGGGACTGAGGAGCACACAGTGGACTTCATCCGCCCCAGCACGCTGACCGAGGCACTCGAGGCCAAGGCAGCGCACCAGGACGCCGTGCCGATCGCGGGTGGCACCGACGTGATGGTGGAGCTGAACTTCGACCACCGCAGGCCGACGGCGCTGCTCGACCTGAACCGGGTCACCGATCTGCACGAGCACGGCCGCGAGAACGGGCGGGTCCGGATCGGCGCGGCGGTGCCGTACACCAGGATCATCCAGGAGCTGGGCGCCGAGCTGCCCGGCCTCGCGATGGCCGCGCGGACCGTCGGCTCGCCGCAGATCCGCAACCGGGGCAGCGTCGGCGGCAACCTCGGCGCCGCCTCGCCCGCCGGCGACTCCCATCCCGCGCTGCTCGCCGCCGGCGCCGACGTCGAGATCGCGTCGGTGCGGGGCACCAGAATCGTTGCCGCACAGGACTTCTACACCGGCGTGAAGCGGAACGTGCTCGCACCGGACGAGCTGATCACCGCGATCCACCTTGCGCCCGCCGAAGGGCCGCAGCAGTTCAGCAAGATCGGCACCCGCAACGCGATGGTGATCGCCGTCTGCGCGTTCGGGCTCGCGCTGCACCCCGCACGGCGTGCGGTCGGGACCGGGCTCGGCTCGGCCGCGCCGACCCCGCGTCGGGCTCTCGCGGCCGAGAAGTTCCTGGCCGGCGAGCTGAACTGGGACTCGCCGCGTGCGCTCAACGACTCGGTGCTGCGCCGCTTCGGCGCGCTGGTCGCCGAGGCCGCGTCCCCGATCGACGACGTCCGGGGCAGCGCCGCCTACCGCAGGCACGCGCTGTCCGTGCTGGCCCGCCGCACCCTCGGCTGGGCATGGGGCGACTACCTGCGAGGAGGCGCGGCATGCGCGTGAACGTGACCGTCAACGGCGAACCCCGCGAGGCCGACGACGTCTGGCCGGGCGAGAGCCTGCTGTACGTGCTGCGTGAGCGACTCGGCCTGCCGGGCGCCAAGAACGCCTGCGAGCAAGGCGAATGCGGGTCCTGCACCGTCTACCTCGACGACGTGCCCGTGTGTTCGTGCCTGGTCGCGGCCGGGCAGACCGAGGGGCGCGAGGTCCGCACGGTCGAGGGCCTCGCCGACGGCGACCGGCTCGACCCGGTGCAGGAGGCGTTCGTCGAGTGCGGCGCGGTGCAGTGCGGCTTCTGCACCCCGGGCCTGGTCGTCGCCGCGCACGACCTGGTCGAGAAGAACCCCGAGCCGAGTGACCCGGAGATCCGCGAGGCGCTCGCCGGGAACCTGTGCCGCTGCACGGGGTACGAGAAGATCATGGACGCGGTCCGGCTGGCCGCGCAGCGAAAGCAGGCGACCCGATGAGCGCCCCGACCCGATCGCCGCAGACCTTCTCCGACACGATCTCCGGCGGCATCGGCGACAGTCCACTTCGGCCGGACGGCACGCTCAAGGTACGCGGTGAGTTCGCGTTCGCGTCGGACCTGTGGCACGAGGACATGCTGTGGGGCGCGACGCTGCGCAGCCCACACCCGCACGCGCGGATCACCCGTCTCGACACCGCACCCGCGCTGGCCGTGCCCGGTGTGTACGCGGTGCTGACCTTCGAGGACGTGCCCGGCGAGAACGTGTACGGCCTCAAGCACCAGGACACGCCGGTGCTGGCCGAGCACCTCGTGCGGTACCAGGGTGAACCGGTCGCGCTCGTCGCCGCCGACCACCCGGAGATCGCGCGCCGGGCGCTCAAGGCGATCACCGTCGAGTACGAGGTGCTCGACCCGATCGTCGACGTGGAGCGCGCGGCGCACGACGACACGCTGCCGGCACTGCACCCGGGTGGCAACATCGTCCGCCACCAACGGATCGTCAAGGGCGACCCGACCGCGACCGCGGCCGTCGTGGTGTCCGGGGTGTACGAGATCGGCATGCAGGACCAGGCATTCCTCGGTCCGGAAGCCGGGCTCGCGGTGCCGGCCGAGGACGGCGGCGTCGACCTCTACCTCGCCACCCAGTGGCTGCACGTCGACCAGAAGCAGACGGCGCACGCACTCGGGCTGCCGCTCGAGAAGGTGCGGCTCACGCTGTCCGGGGTCGGCGGCGCGTTCGGCGGCCGCGAGGACCTCTCGATGCAGGTCCACGCGTGCATGCTGGCGCTGCACACCGGGCGGCCGGTGAAGATGGTGTACCACCGCGAGGAGTCGTTCTTCGGGCACGTCCACCGCCACCCCGCCCGGATGTACTACGAGCACGGCGCCACCGCAGACGGCGACCTCGTGTTCGTGCGAGCGAAGCTGTACTTCGACGGCGGCGCCTACGCCTCGAAGACGCCGGTCGTGGTCGGCAACGGCACCACGCTGTCCGTCGGCCCGTACAACGTGCCCAACGCGCACATCGAGGGTTGGGGCGTGTACAGCAACAACCCGCCGTGCGGCGCGATGCGTGGCCTCGGCGCGGTCCAGCCGACCTACGCCTACGAGTCCCAGATGGACAAGCTCGCCGCCGCGCTCGGCATGGACCCGGCGGAGCTGCGGATCCGCAACGCGATGAGCGAGGGCTCGACCAACGTCACCGGCCAGCTCATCGACTTCCCCGCACCCGTCGCCGAGCTGGTGGCCAGGGTCCGGGACCTGCCGCTGCCCGACACGGCGACCGGCGAGATCCTCCAGCTGCCCGGCGGCGCCGGGAACACCACCCACGGCGAGGGTGTCGTGCGTGGCGTCGGCTACGGCGTGACCATCAAGAACATCTCCTACGCCGAGGGCCTCGACGACTACTCGACCGCCAGGGTGCGGCTGGAGATGATCGGCGGGGAGCCGGTCGCGATGGTGCACACCGCAGCGGCCGAGGTCGGTCAGGGTCTGGTCACCGTGCAGCAGCAGATCGCGCGCACCGAGCTCGGCGTGCAGCGGGTCGTGTTGCACCCCAACGACACCAGCGTCGGCGACGCGGGCTCCAGCTCGGCGTCCCGGCAGACCTACATCACCGGCGGCGCCGTGCGCAACGCGTGCCTCGCGGTCGCTGACCGGGTCTACGCGCTGGCCGCCGAGCGGCTCGGCGTGTCCGCCGCCGGGCTGTCACTGTCCGGCGGCAAGATCGTCGACGCGGACGGCGTCGTGGTGGCCGACCTCGCCGAGGCGCTCGGCGCCGACGTCGTCGAGGAGACCCGCGAGTACCACCACCGCAAGACCTACCCGCTCGACCCGGAAACCGGGCAGGGCGACGCACACGTCCAGTACGGCTTCTCCGCGCACCGCGCCGTCGTCGACGTCGACCGCGACCTCGGCCTCATCCGCGTCGTGCAGTTGGACTGCGCGCAGGACGTCGGCAAGGCGGTCAACCCGGACGCCGTCATCGGTCAGATCCACGGCGGGTCGGCGCAGGGCCTCGGCCTCGCGGTGATGGAGGAGATCCAGGTGTCGCAGGGGAAGGTGCGCAACCCGTCCTTCACCGACTACCTCATCCCGACCATCCTCGACGTGCCGCCGATGACCGTGGAGATCCTGGAGCGCGCCGACCCGCACGCCCCCTACGGCGTCCGCGGCGTCGGCGAGCCACCCACCATCTCGGCCACGCCGGCCATCGCCAACGCGATCCGCGCCGCGACCGGCCTCGAACTGCCCCGCGTTCCGGTCAAGCCGGAACACATCACCGGAACCTGAGGAGACACCGTGCTCGTGAACACCGACGTCGAGGCGGAATGGCTGGCCGAGACCATCCGGCTCGCCACCGAGAACGTCGCCGACGGCGGTGGCCCGTTCGGTGCGCTCATCGCCCGCGGCACCGAGATCGTCGCGACCGGGATCAACCGCGTCACCGCGACACTCGACCCCACCGCACACGCCGAGGTGACCGCGATCCGCGCCGCCTGCCAGTCGCTCGGCACGTTCACGTTGGACGGGTGCGTGCTGGTCTCCTCGTGCGAACCGTGCCCGATGTGCCTCAGCTCGGCGCTGTGGGCACGGGTGGACCGCGTCGTCTACGCGAGCGACCGCGACGACGCGGCGAAGGCGGGCTTCGACGACCGCGCCTTCTACGAGCTCTTCGACAAGCCGAGGGACAGCTGGCACGTACCCGTGACCCAGCTGTCCACAGTAGACGGGTTCGCCCCGTTCTCGGCGTGGCTGGCGAACACCACCCGCGTCGACTACTGACCACACGGTGCTGACCGGAGCACCGAAAACCTGAACGTCCCGTCATCAGGCCCGCCGAAGTCGCGGGCCGGCTGACGCACGCCCACCGGCAAGGGAAGACGCAATGACGCAGACCCGCCCCGAGGCCTCGCCAGACACCACGGACACGCCACCCGCTCAGACGAGTGGGACCGACGACACCACCGGTCCCAGGCCAAGCACGGCCCAGGGCACCGAACCGCCTCCCCCACCCTCCTCACCGCTGGAGCGGCTGTTCGCCATCCGGCGACGTGGCTCCACCGTCGGCCGGGAGGTCCGCGGCGGGGTGACCACCTTCGTCGCGATGGCCTACATCGTGCTGCTCAACCCCCTCATCCTCGGCGCGTCGGCGGACATCACCGGCGCCCGGCTCGACGCGGCGCAGATCACCACCGCGACGGCACTCGCGGCCGGGGTCATGACGATCCTCATGGGGATCTGCGGCAACGTGCCGCTCGCGCTCGCCGCCGGGCTCGGCATCAACGGCATCGTGGCGTTCCAGATGGCGCCGACGATGACGTGGGCGCAGGCGTTCGGCCTCGTCGTGCTCGAGGGCGTCTGCATCGTGCTGATGGCGATGAGCGGGGTCCGCGAGCGGATCATGAACTCGATCCCGATGCCGCTCAAGACCGCCATCACCGTCGGCATCGGCCTCTACATCGCACTCGTCGGCCTGGTCAGCGCCGGGTTCGTCACCCGGATGCCGGACGCGGCCAACACGACGGTCCCGGTCCGGCTCGGCATCGACGGGCACCTCAGCGGCTGGCCGGTCGTCGTGTTCTGCGTCGGGCTGCTGCTGATGACCGTCCTGACCGCACGAAAGGTGCCGGGCGCGGCGCTGATCAGCATCGGCGTGGCAACCGTCCTCGCGATCGTGGTCAACTCGGTCTTCGACATCCCCGCCTGGGGTCTGGTGGAGCCGACGGTGCCCGACCACCTGGTGGCGGCGCCCGACTTCGGGCTGTTCGGCGACGTCGACCTGTTCGGCGGGTTCGTCTCCGCGGGCCCGATCGCGGCGACCGTCTTCCTGTTCACACTCGTGCTGTCCGGCTTCTTCGACGCCATGGGCACGATCACGAGCGTCTCCGACGAGGCCGGCCTGTCCCGCAAGGGCAAGGTCCCCGGCATGGGCCGCATCCTGGTGGTCGACGGCGCCGGCGCGGTCATGGGCGGCGTCAGCGGGTCCTCACCCAACACCGTGTTCCTCGAGTCGGCGGCCGGCGTCGGCGAGGGCGCGCGGACCGGGCTCGCGAGCGTGGTCACCGGCGCGTTGTTCGCGGCCACCCTGCTGTTCACGCCGCTCGCCGCGGTCGTCCCGGCCCAGGCCGCCGCACCGGCGCTCGTGGTGATCGGCGGGATGATGATGGCCCAGTGCCGCAAGATCCCGTGGCAGGACAGCGACTACGTCATCCCGGTGTTCCTCACGGTCGCGGTCATCCCGTTCACGTACTCGATCACCAACGGCGTCGGCGCGGGACTCATCTCGTTCGTGCTCATCAAGATCTGCACCGGCCGCTGGCGCGAGGCCGGCTGGCTGCTCACCATCCTCGCCGCGATCTTCGCCGTCTACTTCGGCGTCGCGGGCGTGGAGAACCTGCTCAACTGAAGGGGACACCGATGGCACTGATGTTCCTCAACGGTGGCGCCATGCGTGGCGAGCCACTGCACCACCTGCTCGACGGCGCCCCGCTCGTCCAGGCGACGACCACAGCGCCCAAGTACCGCTTCTACTCCGTCGGCGACGCCTGTCCCGCGCTCTACCCGGTCGCCCACGGCGGCGTGGCCGTGGCGGGCGAGCTGTACGAGATCCCGCTCGACACCCTGCGGGACCGTGTGCTGCCGAGCGAGCCGCACGAGCTGGAGCTTGGCGTCATCGAGCTGGCCGACGGCAGCTCGTCGTTCGCCATGCTGCTGCGCCGCCCGTACACCTCGCACGTCCGGCTCACCGACATCACCGCGGTCGGCGACTGGCGTGCCTACCAGGCAAGGAACACCGCGTGACCTACGACGTCAACCTGTCCATCCTCTTCACCGAGCTGCCGCTGCTCGACCGGCCCGCGGCCGCGGCGAAGGCCGGGTTCGACGCGGTCGAGTTCTGGTGGCCGTTCGCCACCCCGACCCCGGTCGACGCCGACGTCGAGGAGTTCGTCACCGCGATCCAGGACGCCGGTGTCCGGCTCGTCGGGCTGAACCTCTTCGCTGGTGACATGCCGGCGGGTGACCGCGGGGTACTGTCCATTCCGGACCGGGGGGCGGAGTTCCGTGCCAATGTGCCGGTCGCGGTCGACATCGCGGCGCAGCTGGGCTGCCGGGCCCTCAACGCGTTGTACGGCAACCGGGTCGACGGCGTGGAACCGTCCGAACAGGACGCGTTGGCGGCGGAGAACCTGGCCTTCGCGGCGCAAGCGGCCGCCGCGATCGGCGCCCTCGTCCTGGTCGAGCCCATCAGCGGCGCACCGCACTACCCACTGCTGACGGCCGCCGACGCGCTCGCCGTCATCGACCGGGCCGGCGAGCCCAACCTGCGGCTGCTCGCTGACCTGTACCACCTCACCGTGAACGGCGAGGACCTCGACGCCGTCATCACGGCGCACACCGGCCGGATCGGCCACGTGCAGATCGCCGACGCACCCGGGCGCCACGAACCTGGCACCGGCTCGCTCGACATCCACGCACACCTCGCACAGCTCGCCGCGAACGGCTACGCGGGCCACATCGGCCTGGAGTACAAGCCGAGCGGCGCGAGCGCGGACAGCTTCGGCTGGCTCCGCCTTGAAAGGACGACCTCATGAGTTCCGTCGGGTTTATCGGTCTTGGGATCATGGGTGCGCCCATGGCGCGCAACCTCGTCCGGGCCGGCTTCGCCGTCACCGGGTTCGACCTCGACGCCGGGGCGGTCGCCGCGCTGGCGGCCGACGGCGGCAAGCCCGCGGCGTCGATCGCCGACGCCGTGCGGGGCGCCGAGATCGTGGTCACCATGCTCCCGGCCGACCAGCACGTCGAGGCGGCCGTGCTCGGTGACGACGGGGTGCTGGCGCACATCGAGCCCGGCGCGCTGCTCATCGACTTCAGCACCATCCGCCCGGAGACCTCGCAGAAGGTTGCGAAGGCAGCCAAGGGCATCCACGTGTTGGACGCGCCCGTGTCCGGTGGTCAACAGGGCGCGATCGACGGGGTGCTGTCCATCATGGTCGGTGGCGCGCCAGCGGACTTCGACGCAGCGCAACCGGTCTTCGACGTTGTCGGGAAGGTCGCCGCGCTCGTCGGTCCAGCCGGTGCGGGACAGGTCGTCAAGGCTGCAAACCAGTTGGTCGTCGGCGGCACCTACGCGCTCGTCGCCGAGGCGATCCTGCTCATGGAGGCGTCCGGTGTGGACGCGAAAGCCGGGCTCGACATGCTCGCCGGTGGCCTCGCGGGCAGCCGCGTCCTGGAGCTGAAGCGTGGCTCGATGCTGGCCCGCGACTTCACCCCGGGCTTCCGGATCGACCTGCACCACAAGGACATGGGCATCGTGCTCGACGCCGCCCGGCAGGCCGAGGTGGCGCTGCCGTTCGGGTTCCAGGTCGCCGCGTACGTCCAGGCGGCCCGCGCGCAGGGCCTCGGCGACCGCGACCACTCGGGGCTGCTCGCCGTCGCCGAGCAGCTCTCCGGCCGGAAGGAGCACTGACATGCCACGCATGCCTGCCATGGAAACCGTTGTCCACGTGCTCCGGTCCGAAGGCGTCGACATCGCGTTCGGCTGCCCCGGCGCCGCGATCCTCCCGCTGTACAAGGCAATGGAGACCGTCGGCGGCATCGAGCACCTGACCGTCCGCCACGAGGAAGGCGCGACGCACATGGCCGACGGCTGGTCGCGCACCACCGGCAAGGTCGGCGTCGCCATCGGCACGTCCGGCCCGGCCGGCACCAACATGATCACCGGCCTGTACACGGCGATCGCCGACTCGATCCCGATCGTCTGCATCACCGGCCAGGCCGTGTCGACCGCGCTGCACAAGGAGTCGTTCCAGGCCGTCGACATCGTCGAGATCGCCAAGCCGGTCACCAAGTGGGCGGTGCAGGTCAAGGAGGCCGCGACCGCGCCGTGGGTGTTCCGGGAGGCGTTCCGCGTCGCCAGGTCCGGCCGGCCGGGCCCGGTGCTCATCGACCTCCCGGTGGACGTCGCCAAGGAGCTCATCGAGTACGACCCCGCGATCGACGTGCCGCTGCCGGTCGAGGTCGTGCGGCCCCACCAGCCACGGGTCGACCGCGCGCTCGACCTGCTGCTGGCCGGCGAACGCCCGCTCATCCTCGCGGGCGGCGGCGTGATCATCGCCGAGGCGGCCGACGAGCTGCGTGAGCTGGCGACGTACCTGAACATCCCGGTCCAGGTCACGCTGATGGGCAAGGGCGCGCTCGACGAGGACAGCCCGCTGTTCGCCGGGATGACCGGGGTGCAGACCTCACAACGCTACGGCAACGCGTCCTTCCTGGAGTCCGACGTCGTCCTCGCTGTCGGCGCCCGGTTCGGCGACCGGCACACCGGAACACTGGACGTCTATCGAGGTGACCGGAAGTTCATCCACGTCGACATCGAACCGACGCAGCTCGGCAAGGTGTTCCCACCAGACCTCGGGATCGTGTCGGACGCGAAGCTGTTCCTCCAGGCGCTGTTGGCGACGGCGAAGCGGCGTGGCGAGCGCGGGCCGTCGGCGTGGGTCGAGCGGGTCGGTGAGCTGAAGCGCACGCTCGGGCGGCGCGAGGACTTCGACACGGTCCCGATCAAGGCGCCCCGGGTGTACAAGGAGATCAACGAGGTCTTCGGACCGGAGACGTACTTCGTCACCGCGATCGGCCTGTACCAGATCTGGGGCGGCCAGCACCAGAAGACGTACCTGCCGAGGCACTACCAGGTGTGCGGGCAGGCCGGGCCGCTCGGCTGGGAGATCCCGGCGGCGATCGGGGTGAAGAAGGCGCTCGAGCACACCGAGCCGGACGCCGAGGTCGTCGGGATCGTGGGCGACTACGGCTTCCAGTACCTGGTGGAGGAGCTGGCGGTCGGCGCGCAGTACAACGTGCCGTTCGTGCTGGTCATGATCAACAACGAGTACCTAGGGCTGATCCGGCAGGCCTCGCTCCCCTACGACATGAACTACCAGGTCGACATCCACTACGACGAGTTCGGCGCCGACAACGTCAAGATCATGGAGGCGTACGGCTGCACGGGCAGGCGGGTCGTCGAGCCGGGTGACATCCGGGACGCGCTCGAGTGGGCACGCAAGGAGGCCGTGGCGACCTCGCGGCCGGTGCTGGTCGAGATCATGATCGAGCGGGAGGCGAACACCCCACACGGCCCGGCGATCGACGCGGTGCGGGAGTTCGAGGCGTTGCCGTGACGTCGCCGCATGTTCTGGTGGCGCCGGACAAGTTCAAGGGCTCGCTCACGGCGGCCGAGGTCGCCGGTCTCGTGGCGGCCGGCATCCGTTCGGTGACCCAGGACGTGCCGGTGCGGGTGTTGCCGGTGGCCGACGGCGGGGACGGGACGGTGGCGGCCGCGGTGGCGGCGGGCTTCAGCCGGGTGGACGTACCCGCGCGCGGCCCGACCGGGCAGCGGCTGACGGCGTCGTTCGCGTTGTCCGGCACCACTGCCGTCGTCGAGCTGGCCGAGGCGTCCGGCCTGCAGCGCCTGCCCGACGGCGTGCCGGCCCCACTGACCGCGTCCAGTGCGGGCACCGGGGACGTGCTGGTCGCGGCGGTGCGGGCCGGCGCCAGGCGGGTCGTGCTCGGGCTCGGCGGCAGTGCCGGCACCGACGGCGGCGCCGGGATGATGACCGCCCTCGGCGTCCGGCTGCTCGACGCCGCCGGCGCGGACCTACAGCCTGGCGGCGCGGCACTGCGGGAGCTGGCGACGGTCGATCTGTCCGGAGTGGATCCCGCACTGTCCGAGGTGGACATCATGCTGGCGAGCGACGTGGACAACCCGCTGCTCGGTCCGCAGGGCGCGGCCGCGGTCTACGGGCCACAGAAAGGCGCGCGCCCGGCCGCGGTCCGGATTCTCGAGGACGGGCTGCGGCGGTGGGCTTCGGTGGTCGGCGGTGACCACACGGCGCCGGGCGCCGGCGCGGCGGGTGGAGTCGGGTTCGCCGCGCTCACCCTGCTGGATGCACGGATGCGGCCGGGGGTCGAGGTGCTGACCGAGCTGCTGGGGCTCGACGAGGCTCTCGCCGGCACCCGGCTCGTCGTCACGGGTGAGGGCCGGCTGGACGCGCAGACGTTGCGGGGCAAGGCGCCCGCGGGGGTCGCGGCGAAGGCGCGGACGGCCGGGGTGCCGGTGGTCGCGGTGACCGGACAGTGCGTGCTCACCGAGGCCGAGGTGCGAGAGGCGGGGTTCGCGGCGGTGTACGCGCTGACGGACGTCGAGCCCGACCCGGCGCGCTGCCTCGCGGCTGCCGGTCCGTTGGTGACGACCGTGTCCGAGCGGCTCGCGAAGGAGTGGTTGACGTGACCGACCTCGTGCTGCGGTCCGACGCCGTGTATCTGCCGGACGGGCCTCGCCCGGCGGCGGTGTGTGTCCGGGACGGCGAGATCGTCGCTGTCCTGCCGCGATCGGCCACTGTGGACGCCGCTCGTGACGTCGATCTCGGTGAACTGGCGCTGTTGCCCGGGCTGGTGGACACGCACGTGCACGTCAACGAGCCGGGCCGCACGGAGTGGGAGGGTTTCGCCACCGCGACGGCGGCCGCCGCGGCCGGCGGTGTCACCACGATCATCGACATGCCGCTGAACAGCCTGCCGCCGACCGTGACGGCCGACGCCTTGGCGGTCAAGCGGGCAGCGGCAGCCGGACAGTGTGTGGTGGACGTCGGGTTCTGGGGTGGCGCGATCCCCGGCAACCTCGATGATCTGCCACGCCTGCACGACGCCGGTGTGTTCGGCTTCAAGTGTTTCCTGTCGCCGTCGGGTGTCGACGAGTTCCCACCATTGTCCTGGGCCGAACTGGACGAGACACTCGCTCGACTGTCCACCATGGACGCACTGCTGATCGTGCACGCCGAGGATCCAGCCGAGCTGTCCGAGCCGGACGGCGTCTCGTATCCGGACTTTCTCGCCTCGCGACCGCCGTCGGCCGAGGACCGGGCGATCGACGGGCTCATCGAGCGTGCCACCAGCCGGATCCACGTCCTCCACCTGTCGTCGGCGAGCGCTCTCGGTCGGCTCGCCGCAGCACGTGCGGCCGGCCGCCGGATCACCGCCGAGACCTGCCCGCACTACCTCACGCTCGCCGCCGAGCGCGTGCCGGCGGGTGCGACGGAGTTCAAGTGCTGCCCGCCGATCCGTGACGACGCCAACCGCGACCGGTTGTGGCCCGGGCTCGCCGATGGCGTCATCGACTGCGTGGTCAGCGACCATTCACCGTCCACACCGGACCTGAAGCACGGCGGGTTCGACCGGGCCTGGGGTGGCATCTCGTCACTGCAGCTGGGACTCCCTGCGGTGTGGACCGAGGCCCGGCAGCGCGGTCACTCACTGTCCGAGGTCGTGCGCTGGATGGCGACCGCACCGGCGGATCTGGTCGGGCTCAGTCGCAAGGGCCGCATCGCGCTCGGGTGCGCCGCGGACCTGGCGGCTTTCGCGCCCGACGAGGAGTTCACCGTGACCACGCTGCGCCACCGACACCCCGTCACGCCGTACGCGGGTGCGCGCCTGCACGGCGTGGTGCACCGGACCTGGCTACGTGGCCGGGAAGTCGACGGCGAACCGACCGGAGTTCTGTTGAGCAGGGAGAAGAACACATGAGCACGGCACTACCCGACCTGGCCGCCGCCCCGCTCGGCGGCACCGTGATGGCCGCGAGCGACGAGTTCTTCGCCGACAAGGAGAACCTCGTGCGCGCGACGGCGCCCACGTTCCAACCACACACGTTCACGCCGAAGGGCCAGCAGTACGACGGCTGGGAGACCCGCAGGCGCCACGGCCGGGGCGACGGCCACGACTGGGCGCTGGTCCGGCTCGGCGTGCCGGGGATCGTGCGCACGGTCGACGTCGACACCACGTTCTTCCTCGGCAACTACCCGGAACGGTGCCGCATCGAGGCGACCGGCGTCGAGGGCTACCCGGGCGTCGCGGAGCTGGAAGCCGCCGGCTGGTTCGAACTGGTGCCGGCGAGTCCGCTGTCCGGCGGCGGCTCCAACGTGTTCACAGTGGACAGTGAACTGCGGGTCACCCATGTCCGTCTGCACATCCTGCCCGACGGCGGCGTCGCCCGGCTGCGCGTGCACGGCGAGGTGGTGCCCGATCCCCGAGACCTCGCCGGCCTCCCGTTCGACCTGGCCGCGACCACCAACGGCGGCCGCGTGGTCGAGTGCAGTGACAGCTTCTTCTCCCCGCCCGCCAACATGTTGCAGCCGGGTGAGTCCCGGTTCATGGCCGACGGCTGGGAAACCGCACGCCGCCGCGACGACGGGCACGACTGGGCGGTGCTGTCGCTGGCCTGCCAGGCGACGCCACGGGTCGTGGAGATCACCACCACGCACTACCGGGGCAACTCCCCCGACCACATCAGACTATCCGGTCGGGACAGTGAGTCGGCGTGGTTCCCGTTGCTGGGCGACACGAAGCTCCAGCCGGACACCACCCACCGGTTCCGGCTCACCACCGACCGCCCGGTCACGCACGTCCGCCTGGAGAGCCACCCGGACGGCGGCATCGGCCGGTTCCGGCTCTACGGCGACCCGACGAGTCGGGCCGTCCAGGATCTCACCGCCCGCTGGTTCAACGCCCTACCCACACCGCAGGCACACCAGGTGCTCGCCGAGACCGACCTGACCCACCTGGTCGCCGACCGCCCGATCACCGACGTGACACCGCTCCTTGGGCCCCTGCTGGGAAAACCGTGACATGGTCGACTATTGACTGCACCCAGCGAGATCTGGTGACCTTCTTACAAGTGCCACTGGCTCACGGGGGAAGACATGGCAGTACGGAAGGTTCTGGCCTGAGCGGTCTCGATCTTTCCGGACAGCTGGTTAGTGGTTCATTTCATGTGATCTTGGTGTTCGGTGGGGAAGGATTCCCTGTCGTGCGGAGGATGTTGACGATGGCCGATCGGGAGGAGATCTCCCGGGGTCTGGTGGAGTCGTTGGACTACAAGGACATCGCGGTGCGGATCGGTCGTGACGCGTCGGTCGTCTCGCGTGAGGTGGCCCGTCACGGTGGCCCGGGACGGCTATCAGGCGGTGTCGGCTGAGGCTGGTGCGGCAGCGGGTCGGTCACGGCCGAAGGTGATGGCGGTCGACCGGTCTGCGCGGACACGGGTGCGGTCGTTGTTACGTCGTGGCTGGTCACCGGCCTCGATCCCGGGCCGGTTGGCACGCGACCATCTGGTCGGGGACTCTTGCCGGGTGAGTCACGAGGCCATCTACCAGTGGGTCTACGCCCAACCGGTCGCGACCCTGCGCCGCGAGTTGATCGCGTTACGCACGGGCCGCACTCGACGGACCGGACCACGTCCCGCGCCGGCGCCGCGGATCAAGGAACCCCGCTACCTCGACGAACGCCCCAACGACGTCACCGGCCGCGCGGTGCCCGGTCACTGGGAGGGCGATCTCGTGATCGGCAAGGCGGGCAAGTCCGCGGTGGCGACCCTGGTCGAGCGCACCAGCCGGTTCCTCATTCTGGTCCCGCTCACCGGCCGGGACTCGTTGACCGTCACCCAGGCCATCATCTCCGCCGTCGGCGACCTCCCGGCAACGATCAAGCGGTCGTTGACATGGGACTGCGGTACGGAAATGGCTCTGCACAAGGAAGTCACCGCGACCGGGTTGCCGGTGTTCTTCGCCCACCCCCACTCACCATGGGAACGAGGCAGCAACGAGAACCTCAACCGCATCGTCCGCGAGTTCCTCCCGAAGGACGTCACCATCCCCAGCGACCCCAGTTACCTGGCCGCCATCGCCGCGGAAATCAACGACCGACCCCGTAAGATCCATGACTGGCGCAAACCGAGTGAGGTATTCACCGAACTCCTCGAAGCAGATGCTTCCACCGTCTGAACCCGCCCTGTCCTGCTCGCACTTTACCGATCTTCTGCTGCTGCCCACTCCGCCGCTGAGGAATACATCCGCACGGGAGACCCGGGGTCGTTCGAGGAGCGCGTGCCAGACGGAGTCACAGCCAACCTGTGTGACGCTCTCGTGACCATCGGCAACAGTGGAGCGGGCTTCGACCTGGGGTTTGCCTGGTCGTGGTCGTTGCCAGTGTCGGAGCCGACTCCGGACCTCGTCTTCGAGCCCATCCACGTCACGGCAGTGAAGGACACGGCGAAGCATCTACGGTCGCTGGCTCCGAAGGTCACTGCGACCTCCGCGGTCGGGTGATCGAACTGCTCAGAACGTCGCGGAGCGCCATCGGGACGGTGGTCGTCGAAGGTACCTTCTCGGACCTCGTCAGCGTGACGGGGACAGAGGATCCGCGTCACGCTTCACCTCTCCGATGAGTTGTACCAACGAGCGCTTGAGGCTCACCGCTCGCAAGCGTTCTCACGATTCGAGGAAGCGTGCAGGTGTCGCCCAGATCGTATCGAATGATGGACTTGACCTCCTTTGACGTAGAGGCCGACACCGGGGAGTAGCTGTCAGCGTCGATGCGAGGGGTTTCGCCAGTCGCGTTCGAGGACGCAGGCACGCCCGGCACCATGACGCGCGGTGTGCGATGGAGACACCGGGCGGCGTTCGCCAAGGCCAACGGCGAGAAGGCGGCGCTGTTCTCGGCCAACTCCGAAGGGGCGTGCCAGAACTGCAAGGGCATCGGGCTGGTGTACACCGACCTGGCGATGATGGCCGGGGTGGCGTCGGTGTGCGAACAGTGCGAGGGCAAGCGGTTCACGCCGAAGGTGCTGACGCACCAGTTGCGGGGCAAGAACATCGCGGAAGCTACCGGGCGACGCCTCCGCGACGGCCGGGGCTGGATCCCGCGGGTGCTCGGTGTCGCCCGCACGACCTCAACGGACGCCACGCCTCGGCAGATGAGCGCTACTCCAGCCGGTTGAAGAATAAATCATACTCTTGCGGATGCGAGCGGGCCGTCTTAGTCTCGTTGGGAGCGCTCCCAGAAGTCTCGCCAACCGTCAGAGCAGACGGAGGATGTCAGCCCCATGAGATCGCTGTTCCCTGCCCGGCGACGCCGTCACGCCACCGCCGCCCTTGCCCTGGCCGCCGCCGCGTTCGTCACCGTCCCCGCCCACGCCCACGCCGCTGACTACGAACGGATCCTCAACGGTTCCTTCAGCGCGGGTACGGCCGACCCGTGGTGGGCGAGCGCCGGGGTGACCAACCGCGTCACCAACGGCGAACTGTGCGCGTCGGTCACCGGCGGCACGACGAACCCGTGGGACGCCCTGATCGGCCAGAACGGCGTGCCGTTCGAGGCCGGTCAGCAGTACACGATGTCCTTCGACGCCTACGCCACCGCGCCCCAGACCATCGCGGCCAACGCCGGTGAGGGGGTCAGCCCGTACCAGGGGATCGCCCGGCACGAGGTCGCGCTGAGCACGAGCAAGCAGAGGCACACCTTCACGTTCACCTCCCCGCTGAGCTTCCCGGACGCGGGTAACGGTCAGATCACCTTCCAGCTCGGCGGCAACGCGGCGAACAACACCGTCTGCGTGGACAACGTCTCGCTGGTCGGCGGTGTGATCCCGCCCGGCGGTCCCGGCGCGCCGACGAAGAAGGTCCAGGTCGACCAGGTCGCGTACGTGCCGGGTCTGCCGAAGCACGCCACCCTCGTGTCCGACGCGACCACCGCGCAGACCTGGGTACTGAAGAACTCCGCCGGAACGGCCGTGGCCACCGGCCAGACCACGCCGAAGGGCGTCGACGCGCTGTCCGGCGACCCGGTGCACCTGATCGACTTCTCCGCCTACGACACGGCCGGCACGGCCTACACGCTGGCCGTCGGCGCGGAAACCAGTTTTCCGTTCAGCATCTCCGCCGACCCGATCAGGAAGCTGCGCTACGACTCGCTGGCGTTCTTCCACCACCAGCGCAGCGGCATCGCGATCGACGCGCAGTACGTCGGCGCCACGTACGCGCGGCCGGCCGGCCACATGAACGTCGCGCCCAACCAGGGTGACAACAACGTGCCCTGCCGGTCCGACCTGAACTGTGGCTACACGCTGGACGTACGCGGCGGCTGGTACGACGCGGGCGACCACGGCAAGTACGTCGTCAACGGCGGCATCTCGGCGTGGCAGGTGCTCAACACCTACGAGCGCGCCGCGCTGGTCGGCGACGCCGCCGCACTGGGCGACGGCAAGCTCGCCATCCCGGAGAAGGCCAACGGGGTGCCCGACATCCTCGACGAGGCCCGCTGGGAGGTCGAGTTCCTGCTGAGGATGCAGGCGCCGGACGGCATGGTGCACCACAAGGTCCACGACGCGAACTGGACCGCACTGCCCACGCTGCCCCACCTGGACAGCCAGCCCCGCAGGCTCTCCGCGACCAGCACCGCCGCGACGCTGAACATGGCGGCGGTCGCCGCGCAGGCGGCCCGCATCTGGAAGACCATCGACCCGACGTTCTCGGCCAGGGCGCTGGCGGCGGCGACCAAGGCGTACGCGGCGGCGAAGGCGAACCCGAACAAGATCGCCGACCCGAACGACGGCACCGGCGGCGGCGCGTACTCCGACCCCACGGTGACCGACGAGTTCTACTGGGCGGCCGCGGAGATGTACGCGACCACCGGCGAGACCGCCTACCGCGCGGACGTGACCGGCTCGGCTCTCTACAAGGGACGGTCGATCACCGACCGCGGCTACGACTGGGGTTCCACCGGTCCGCTCGGTGACATCACGCTCGCGCTGGTGCCCACCGGTCTGCCGGCGGCAGACGTCGCGGCGACCAAGGCGGCGTTCGTGGCCGTCGCCGACAAGCACCTCAACCAGATGGCGTCACAGGGCTACCCCGCGCCGTACCGCGAGCTCGATGGCACCTATGTCTGGGGCTCGAACGGCCTGGTCGCCAACAACGCCTCGGTGCTCGCGCTCGCGCACGACTTCACCGGTGCGGCCAAGTACCGCGAGGGCGTGTTCGAGGCGCTGCACTACCTGTTCGGCCGCAACCCGGTGAGCTACTCCTACGTCAGCGGGTACGGCGGGCAGCCGGTGCGCAACGTCCACCACCGGCACTGGGCCAACCAACTCGACCCGACCCTGCCCATCGCGCCACCCGGCGCGCTGTCCGGCGGCCCGAACAGCGGGCTGCAGGATCCCATCGCGGAGCGCATGCTGCAGGGCTGCAAGCCGCAAAAATGCTTCGTGGACCACATCGAGGCGTACTCGCTCAACGAGGTCACGGTCAACTGGAACTCGGCGCTGGCGTGGATCGCCAACTGGGCGGCGGAGAAGTCGGCCCCACCGGTCCCACCGGACAGCACTCCCCCGACCACGCCTGGCACCCCGGTGGCGGCCAACGCCACCGCGACGGGCGCGACGCTGACCTGGACCGCGTCGAGCGACCCGGAGAGCGGTGTCAGGACCTACGACGTCCTCTCGATCGAGGGTGACACGGCGCGGGTGGTCACCTCCGTCACCGGCACGTCCGCGACGTTGACCGGACTGGCGCCGAACACCGCGTACAGGTTCGCCGTGCAGGCCCGCAACGGGGCAGGACTCGCGTCCGCGCGCTCCGGTGCGGTCCAGGTGACCACCAGTCCGGACGGCCAGCGGCAATGCAAGATCACCTACCAGGCCACCGGGTGGAGCACCGGACTCTCCGCGACTGTCACCATCACCAACACCAGCAGCGCGGACTGGGGCTCGTGGACGCTCGGGTTCACCTGGCCGGGCAACCAGCGGATCACCGAGGGGTGGTCGGCGACCTGGACGCAGACCGGTGCCGCGGTGTCCGCGACCTCCATCTCCTGGAACGGTCGCGTGCCGGTCGGCGGTTCGACGCAGGTCGGGTTCAACGCCTCGTCGACTCCGCCGCACCAGGAGCCAACCGACTTCACGGTCAACGGACAGCCCTGTTCACGGGGCTGACCCGAGGTGTTGCGGCTCGACACGATGAGTACGACTCATTCCAGCCGACAGGAGCACAGCCATGAGAGAAGCGCACCGCCTGCGCCGGTGGTGGATACCGATCGCGGCCGCCGCACTGGCTTTCGCCAGCGTGGGTGTGGCCGATGCCCGGCCAGCACCCGCCCCCACGGACGCCGGCACGCTCGCCGCGTCCGCGGGCTGTGGCAAGACCCCGACCCTGACCAGCGGTACGCACACGATCCAGAGCAGCGCCCAGAACCGCTCCTTCATCCTGAGGCTGCCCGAGAACTACAACAACAACACCCAGTACCGGCTGATCTTCGGGTACCACTGGCGGGGCGGCACCGCGAACGACGTCGACTCGGGCGGAACCGACGGCTACAACTGGTCCTACTACGGACTGCGGCGGCTGTCCAACAACGGTGCGATCTTCGTGGCGCCCCAGGGCAACGGCAACGGCTGGGCCAACCCCGGCGGCCAGGACGTCACCTTCACCGACGACATGATCAGGCGGATCGAGAACGACCTGTGCGTCGACACGACACAGCGCTTCGCACTGGGCTTCAGCTACGGCGGCGGCATGAGCTACGCACTCGCCTGCAGCCGGGCGACCATGTTCCGCGCGGTCGCGGTCTACTCCGGCGCGCAGCTGAGCGGGTGCAGCGGCGGCACGCAGCCCATCGCGTACATGGGTATCCACGGCATCAGCGACTCGGTGCTCAACATCTCGGCGGGACGTTCGTTGCGTGACACGTTCGTCAGGAACAACGGCTGCACCGCCCAGAACCCGCGCGAGCCCGCGGCGGGCAGCCGCACCCACATCACCACCACCTATTCCGGGTGCCGTGCCGGGTATCCGGTCGTCTGGGCCGCTTTCGACGGAGGTCATGGCCCGGGTCCCATCGACGGGGGCGGCGAGGGCTGGCGGACCTGGACGTCCGGCGAGGTGTGGGCGTTCTTCACCGGAGACACGCCACCGGCCCCGACCACGTTCCGGTTGCGCGGCGAGTCCTCCGGCCGCTGCGTGGACGTCACCGGCGCGAACTCGGCGAACGGCACCCAGCTGATCGTCTGGGACTGCCACACCAACGCCAACCAGCAGTTCGCGCAGAGCGGGCAGGCCCTGCAGGTGCTGGGCAAATGCCTGGACGCACCCAACAACGCCACCTCCGGCGCCCGAGTGCAGATCTGGGACTGCCACGGCGGCACCAACCAACAGTGGAGCGTCAACACCAACGGCACCATCACCAGCGTCCAAACAGGACTCTGCCTCGCCGTCACCGGCACCGCGAACAACGCGGCCGTGAATGTCACGACCTGCAACAACTCCGCCAACCAACGCTGGGCCAAGGCCTGACCGAGCAGGGGGTGTCATGTTCACCAACAGATCCAGGTTCGCGCGGTCGCTCCGCCGCGTGTTGTGCGTACTGTCCACAGTGGCCCTGACGGTGGTCGGTGTGTTCGTCGGCGCACCACCTGCCAGCGCGGACACGAGCCCGTTCCGGGGTATGAACTGGGCTCGGAAGGGCGACAACTTCACGACCGGCACCCTCGTCCTGGACGGGTTGAGCTCGTCCGACAGCTACGCGACCGTCCGAGCCAAGGCCGACGCCGTCTACACCAGCATGACGAGCCAACTCGGCGTCAACACCGTCCGGCTGCCCGTCAACACCCACACCGTCGGCTCGTCCTGGTGGAACGCCTACCGCGGCACCATCGACGCCGCGACCGACCGCGGGTTCAAGGTCATCCTCGCCTACTGGGAGGACGGCGCGGCCTCGGGCGGTCGGATCACCAACATGGCCGCCTTCAACTCGATGTGGAACACCGTCGTCGCACAGTACGGCGGCAACAACCTGGTCCACTTCGAGCCGATGAACGAACCGCACGGCTACAGCGCGAGCGAATGGCTGAACGTCGCCGCCGGCTGGATCAACTCCCGGCCGTCGGTGCCGAAGGGACGAATTCTCGTCGGCGGCACGGGCTTCAGCCAGGATCTCCGGCCCGTGTGCAACGACAGCCGCTTCAACGGCACACTGCTGTCGTTCCACTTCTACGCGTTCTTCTACGGGCAGCACGACTATGCCGGCTGGCGGGACCTCGCCGAGACCCGTCTGGGCAGCTGCGCCGCCCGCGCGGTCGTGACCGAGTTCGGTGCGCCGATGGACACCGGCCTCGACTACGGGAACCCGAACAGTTCCGACAACTTCGTCCGGTACATCCGCGCCATCACCGACATCATGCGCGAGAACGACATGGGCGGGACCTACTGGCCGGCCCTCGGCGGCAAGGTCACCGCCGGGCAGAGTTACGACTGGTACTCCATGTTCGCGCTGAACGGCAGTGGCACCGACCTCTCGCTGAGCACCCGCAACACCAGCGGCGCCGACCGGCTCCGGCACGCGTGGGGAGACGAGGGAGACCCTGGTGGACAGGTCACCACCATCACGAACCGGAACTCCGGAAAGTGCGTCGACGTGGTGAGTGCCTCGAGCGCCGACGGCGCCGAGATCATCCAGTGGGACTGCCACGACGGCACCAACCAGCAGTGGGAGGCGCGCCCCGCCGGCGACGGCCACGTCCAGCTCGTCTCCCGGCACTCCGGCAAGTGCCTGGACATCGACGGCGCCTCGACCGCCAACAACGCCAGAGTCATCCTCTGGTCATGCCACGGCGGCACCAACCAGCAGTGGCAACTGCGCGACAACGGCGGCGGCTACCTGGAGATCGTCGCCCGCCACTCCGGCAGGTGCCTGGACGTGATCGGCTCCTCGACCACGAACGGCACCCGACTCCAGCAATCCGACTGCCGGGGCGCCACCAGCCAGCAATGGAGCCGCTGACATGACCACTGCCCGGTCGCACCGCTCGAGCGCGACCGGTGGCCGGTGCGCCGACCACCGACCAGGGCCGAGGCATCACCGCAGAGCCTGGGACGGAAGACGCTGAGCGGCTCAGCCTCGCAATCATGCTCGGCACACAGGTGTTGATCGACTGACCGGGCCACCACGAGCGGGCGTTCTTCCCGCTATGTGCGCCGCAGATGCTC
Organism: uncultured Actinomycetota bacterium; assembly: GCA_963840275.1. GTDB lineage: Bacteria > Actinomycetota > Actinomycetes > Mycobacteriales > Pseudonocardiaceae > Actinophytocola. The sequence goes on along the minus strand of CAWIYK010000005.1, from coordinate 1,398,685 downwards.
TACGAGTTGGAAGATCTCATCCGGGGGAAGATCCGATCCAGTTCTCCGTTGTTCCTATTGGCATGGAATGGATGCAGGCGGCCGTCGGCGCGTATCAGGCACTCGACGACCTCGGCCTCAAGGTACCGGCCGACGTCTCCTTCGACGACCACCCCCGGTCGCGAGCTGGATTCGCCCCAAGCTCACCACGGTCGCGCTTCCCCACCACAAGCTCGGCCACAAGGCCGTGCCCGTCGAGCGCTGACCCGGAGCGGAACCAAGCCGACCCGCCGATTACATCCCCACATCAACTAGACGAAAGCACTAGTTCGGCTCCCGCACCAACGATGCCACGCTCCGATGACTAGCACTCGGTGAAGATTCCACTCCACCCATGGCGCCGTCACCGGGTCCGGTCCAACACATGCGCCCGCCGGCCCCACCGCGCATGAATGGTGCTGGGGTGCGGCCGGCGTCCGTTCTGCTGAATTCGGCAGCGCCGGCGATCGGCTCATCATCCGGCGCGCGGGAGAATCGCTCGGACGGCGGCACGGTGGAAGCCGGGGAACTGTGTCAGGCGGTCAGCGTTGCAGTGTCAGTACGCCTGGTCGGTAGGCAGGAGACCGTAGTCGCCGCCGGAGTTGGGGTTGCGTCCTTGGTAGAGGAACTGCAGGTTGCAGGGGTCGATGGTCTTGGTCTGGTCGGGGTTGCTGCGGATCAGGTCGCCGTGGCTGATGTCGTTGGTCCAGGTGGCGCCGCTGTTGGCCTTGCCCGCGAACGGGTTGTTCTCGGTGGCGGCCTGTGGTGTCCACGACCCGTTCAGGCTGCTGGACGTGAATGAGCGGAAGTAACGCCCGTTGCTCCCGATGGCCTCGACGATCATGAGGTACTGGTTCTGGCCCTGGACCTTGTAGACCTCGACCGCTTCGAACAGGTTGTTCGTCGAGTCGCTCATGATCGTCGTGTAGGACGAGCCGAAGTTGCCCGGGAAGTTCCCGATGGGCATGCTGGAACGGTAGATCTTGCCGTTGTCACCGGCGAAGAACAGGTACATGTTCGTGCCGTCACCGATGAGCGTCTGGTCGATGGGTCCCAGTGGAGGAGGTTGTACCGCTCCAGCCGCTGCCACGCCAGCTGCCGTGGCGACGGTGCGACTTCGGCGGCCTTCGCGATGATCGTTGCGGGCGAGTCCCCCGGTGCGACGGGGCTACCCGCACCGAGGGTGCCGCAGCGACGACCTGGCCGGAGAGAAGGGAGACGACCGGCCCGAGCACGAACAGGAACAGGGGGACTTCATACTCTGGCCCAACGTTGGTTGGCACCGGTGTGGCAGCTCCACACGTTCACGGCGGACCCGTTGGCCGTGGCGGCACCGCTGACATCCAGGCAAAGTCCACTCTGGACGTTGCGGACCGTGCCGTTGGTGTCGAGGCTCCACTGTTGGTTGGCGCCGCCGTTGCAGTCCCAGATCCGAACCCGGGTGCCGGCGGCGGCGTTGGCCGGCACGTCGAGGCACCTGCCCAGCACCTGCAGGGCCTGTCCACTCAGGGTGAACTGCTGGTTGGCGTTGGCGTGACAGTCCCAGACGATCATCTGGGACCCGTTGGCCGAGGTCGCGCCGTTGACGTCCAGGCACCGGCCGGAACCCTCGCCGCGCAACCGGAACGTGGTCGGCTGGGGCGCGGACTCTCCGGTGAAGAACCGCCACACCTCGTTCTTGACCCAACTCCGGGCGCCGGTCTCACAGCCCGCGCACCCATCCACGGGGCCCTGTTGGTGACCACCGTCGAAGGGCGCCCAGACCACCGGATATCCGGTCCGGCATCCCGAGTAGGCCGTGCTGATGTGGGTCAGGCTGCCCGGCCCGGGTTCCGGCGGGTTCTGTGCGGTGCAGCCGTTGTTCCGGACGAACCGGTCCCGCAGTGCCCGTCCGGAACCGATGTTGTCGTTGATGCCGTGGATCCCCATGTACGCGATCGGTTGCGTACCGCCGTTGCACCCGCTGAGTTCCCTGGGGGCGCCGATGACCGCGACCGCACGGAAGGCGGTCGCGCGGGCACACGCGATCGCGTAGCTCATCGCGCCGCCATAGCTGAACCCCAGGGCGAAACGCTGCGTCGTGTCGACACAGAGATCGTCCTCGATCCGTCGCATCATGTCGTCGACGAAGGTCAGGTCCTCGCCACCGGAGTTGGCCCAGCCGTTGCCGATGCCCTGGGGCGCCACGAAGATCGCCGTGTTGTTGGCGAGTCGTCGCAGGCCGTAGTGGGCGTAGACGTCGCCGTCGCTCCCGCCGCCGGCGACCTGTTGCATCGTGCCGCCCAACCAGTGGAACCCGAAGACCAGCCGGTGCTGGCGGGTGTTGTCGTAGTTGTCGGGGATGCTCAGGATGAAGGAGCGGCTCTTGCCGCCGCTCTGGATCGTGTGCGTGCCGCTGGTCAGCGTCGGCGCCTTGCCACAGCCGGGTGTCGCGGCGCGGGTGCCGGCATCCGCGGCCGTGGCTATGTCCGAGGCCGTGTCCGTGGGTGTGGGCGCCGGCGCGGCGTTCGCGACCCCGGTGCCGGTGAGTGCCAGTGTGACGGCGGCGAGCACCGTCCACCATCGGTTGCCGAGTTTCATCGCGTGCGCTCCCGTTCTCCGGTGGTTCATGGCAGCGTCCAACGTTGGTTGGTGCCGCCGTGGCAGGTCCAGATGATCAGTTGGGTGCCGTCGGCCGAGCTGGCCCCGTTGGCGTCGAGGCACTTGCCCGACTGCGGGTTGACGAGGGAACCGTTGGCTCCCACGGTCCAGTTCTGTGCGCCGGAACCGTTGCAGGTCCACAGCCGCACGAGAGCGCCGTTCCCGGTGCCGGGGACGTCCAGGCACTTGCCGAGCGCGCGCAGCGTGGTCCCGTTGACCGTCCACTGTTGGTTGGTGCCGTTGTGGCAGCTCCAGAGTTGGACCCTGGCGCCGTCGGTGGAGCTGGCACCGTTGACGTCGACACACTTTCCGCTGACGCCGGTGATCGGCCCGGTGCGTGGGGTGGTGCCGCCCAGCTCCTTGATCCGGATGCCGCGGAAGGACACGTCGTCGCCGGTGCCGTGGTTCTGGATGCCGATGTGGCCGGAGGTCAACGAGCGCGCCGGATCGGTGTTGGTGAAGTCGTTGATCTTCACCCCGTTCAGGAACACCTGCAGGCGCTCGCCCTCGACGAGCAGTTCGTAGGTGTTCCATTCACCCGGTGGGTTCAGCGCGGCGTCGCGGGCGGCCTGGTCGGCGGCCTTGAAGCCGTAGATCGAACCGGTGGTCCTGTCCGCGGCGTCGGTGGCGTCGATCTGGACCTCGTGGCCGTTGGCGAGCGCGGAGTTCGGATCGCTGCCCGCCGGGAACCCGATGACCACACCGGAGTTGTCGTCCCCGGGCATCATCCAGTCCAGCTTGAGGGAGTACGAGCCGTACTCCTTGGCGCTGTACCAGAGCATGCCCATGCCACCGGTGGAGGTAAGCGTGGCGTTGCTGTTGGTGAAGCCCCCGGGGCCGGTCTGCGACCAGCCGCTGGTGGATCCGTCGTAGAGGGTGGTGTAGCCGGTCTCGGGCCGGCAGTCGGCCTTGGTCCGATTGGCCGCGTACCGGATGCCACCGAGCACCATCGACCGGAACGCCGGTTCGGCGTAACTGGACTGCGTGTGGCCGTTGCCGGTGTAGAACGATCGTCCACTCTGGACGGTCTTGCACCAGGTGATCGGGTGGTCGCCGCCCATGGACCCGCCGGAGTACGTCGACTCGTCCAACGTGGCGAGCACCTTGGCCGACGAGCGCGGGTTGGTGCGGAAGTTGTACCACTCGTCGGTGCGTACCGAGGTCTGACCGAGGTGTGCGGTGGCCGCGTGCGCTCGGCTCTCGACCCGGCCGGTGGCCTGCTGGATGGCCGGGTGCGAGGCGAAGTACGCACCCACCAGCTCGCCGTAGAACGGCCAGCCGTGCTCGGTGTCGGACGCGGAGTGGATGCCGGCATAACCGCCGCCACCCCGGATGTAGGACTCGAACGCGCTCTGCTGGGTGGCGTTGAGCACGTCGCCCGTGGTGTTGAGGAAGACCACCGCCTCGAACTGGGCCAGGTTGGTGGTGGTGAACGCGGCGGCGTCCTCGGTCACGGTGACGGTGAAGCTGTTGGCGGCGCCAAGGTCCCGGATCAGTTGGATGCCCTGCGGGATCGAGTCGTGCCGGAAGCCGGCGGTCTTGGAGAACACCAACACGTCGTACGGGGCGTCGGCGGCGGTGGCCGGCGGACCGTTGACCGCGAGAACCGCGATACCGGTGAGCGCGGCGGCGGTCACACCCAGCGCGCGTCTGACGAAGGACTGTTTCATCTCATGTCGCTTCCTGTGGTTCATGGCAGGACCCAGCGTTGGTTGGTGCCGCCGTGGCAGGTCCAGATGATCAGTTGGGTGCCGTCGGCCGAACTGGCCCCGTTGGCGTCGAGGCACTTGCCCGACTGCGTGTTGACCAGGGAACCGTTGGCTCCCGCGGTCCAGTTCTGCCCACCACTGCCGTTGCAGGTGGACAGTTGGATCTGGGCGCCGTCGGCGGTGCTGCCGCCCGCGACCGTCATGCACTTGGCGAGCGCGCGCACGGTGGTGCCGGTGACGGTCCACTGTTGGTTGGTGCCGCTGGTGCAGGTCCACAACTGGATCTTGGTGCCGTCGGCGCTGGACGCCCCGTTGACGTCGACGCACTTGCCGCCGACACTCGTGATCCGTCCGGTGCGGGCACCCGTCGACGTGCCGAACGTGAACGCGTCCAGGTCGAACAGGTAGCCCGTACCGCTGCCGGCGAACGTCAGGTAGAGCGTGACGGATCCGGTGGGAACGTTGGCGAGGGTGGCGGACACGTCGGTGAAGGTCTCCCATCCACCTGTCACCGGCACGGCCACCGAGCCGATCACGGAACCGGTCGGTGAACCCGTCCGCACGGACAGCGTGCCGCCCGAGCCGCCGGAGGCGACCCGCGCGGTGAACCGTGTTTCGCCACCGAGCGCATAGGGTTGGAACGCGATCCAGTCGCCGTTGTGGATGTCACCCACGGCCTTGCCGCCCTCCGCGGTCGCCTTGTCGTACAGGGCGGTGCCCGACTGGGTGGAGTAGTGCTCGGCCTGGCGATGGCGGGCCTGCAGAACGTGCTGGGTGTGCGTGGTGAGGGCGGGCTGACCACCGGCGCCGAGGTCGGTGTACTCGGCGTCGAAGACCGCGTACAGGTTCGCCGCCGTGTCGTGCTCGCCGTCGATCGGGATCTGCAGTGTTCCCGAACAGCCGTCGCGTGAGGTGATCAGATGCCCGTGGCTGTCGTGGCCGAGCAGATAGCTGAGTTTCACCCTGGAACAGTCGATCGTGCCGTCCTCCGGGTCCGACACCGTGATCGTGTACGGCACGGCGTCGCCGAAGTCGAACAGGGTTCCCGCGACGGGCGTGTTCAGCGTGACCGTGGGTGCGGTGTTGCCGACCGTGATCGCCACGTTCGCGCTTCCGCTGCGGCCACCGGGATCCGTCACCGTGAGGGTGACCGTGTACCGGCCGTTGCTCGTGTAGGTGTGGCTCGGGTTGGCCGCTGTGGACGTGCTGCCGTCGCCGAAGTTCCACGCGTAGGTCAGCGCACCGCCCTCGGGGTCGGTGGAGCCGGCCGACGAGAAGGTGACCGCCAGCGGCGCGACGCCGGACGTACGGTTCGCGCCGGCCCGCGCGGTCGGCACGCGGTTGCCACTGGGGTTGTACTCGATGCGGTAGAGCGCGGAGGACTCGTTCCCACTCCCCCAGCCGGTGCCGTAGTCCAGCACGTACATGGCGCCGTCCGGGCCGAAGGCGGCGTCGATGACCTGCGTGCCGCGCCACGGGAACTCGTTGATCTGCCCGGCCGACCCGTCGGTGTTGACGTCGATGGCCTTGATCCAGCGCCTGCCGAACTCGGTGGCGAAGACGTGCCCGTCCAGCTCGGGCGGGAACTTGACGGGCGACGGGTTGGCCGCGTCGTACCGGTACACCGGCGCGCTCATCGGGGATTCCGACCCACAGCCGAACGCGGACACCGAGCAGTTGTCGTACTTGATCCAGGCCGACCGCGCGGCGGGCAGGTTCGTCAGTCCGGTGTTGCGTGGCGAGTTGTTGACCGGGTTGGCGCAGTTGTACCGGGAGCCGGACGGACCGGACGGGAACGTGTACTCCACATAGGTCTCGTTGGTGGTGTTCGTGCCGGTGCAGTACGGCCAGCCGTAGTTGCCGGCCGAGGGGATCCGGTTGAACTCGACCTGGCCGGCGGGACCGCGGGAGCCGCTGCTCGTGCCGGCGTCGGGCCCGTAGTCGCCGAGGTAGACCACGCCGGTCGCCTTGTCCACGTTGAACCGGAACGGGTTGCGGAAGCCCATCGCGTAGATCTCCGGCCGCGTCTGCGCGGTGCCGGGCGGGAAGAGGTTGCCGGCCGGGATCGAGTAGCTGCCGTTGGCGTTCGGCTTGATCCGCAGCAGCTTGCCGCGCAGGTCGTTGGTGTTGGCCGCGCTGCGCTGTGCGTCGTAGGCGGGGTTGCGGTTGGAGCGCTCGTCGATCGGGGTGTAACCGTCCGACTCGAACGGGTTCGTGTCGTCGCCCGTGGACAGGTACAGGTTGCCGGCCGCGTCGAAGTCGAGGTCCCCGCCGACGTGGCAGCACATCCCCCGGCTGGTGGTCACGTCCAGCACCGTCACCTGGCTGCCCATGTTGAGCGTGTAGTCGGAGTTGAGGGTGAACCGGGACAGCCGGTTCACCCCGTTCCAGGCGGAGAAGTCGGTGCCGTTGGCCGGCGCGTCCCCGCCAGGGGTGGACAGCGGCGGCGCGTAGAACAGGTAGATGTGCCGGTTGCTGGCGAAGTTCGGATCCACCGCGATCGCCTGCAGGCCGTCCTCGTCGTGCGTGTAGACCGGCACGGTGCCGATCACGCTGGTGTTGCCCTCGGCCGTGGTGCGGCGCAGCGTCCCGTTGCGGGCGGTGTGCAGCACCGAGCGGTCCGGCAACACCGCGAGCGACATCGGCTCGCCGACCTCGCCCACCCCTCGGGCCAGCTCGATCTGTTGGAAGTCGGCCGGATTGACCGCGTGTGCGGCGGCCTGTGGCGCGGAGCCGATCATGGAGGTCGCCGCGCCCGCGGCGACGAGGACGGCGGCGGTCAGTGCCGCCCGGAAACGGGATCTCATAGCAGGGTCACACCTTTGTTCCGGAGTGGACGGTTCGTGCTACCGCGGCGGTCAGACCGGGGTGATGGTCCAGTGGTTGTTGGGACTGCCGTTACCACTCGTTGGCGAACGCCGGGACGCTGAACTCCCCAGTGGAAGTAGATGCCGAATTTCGCGTCCTGGAACCATTCCGGCCCGGGGGTGCGCCGCCGGTGACGACGAGAAGTCCGCGCCGGTTGAACTGGTTCGGCGGCGAGGTCATGACGATACCGTTCTGGGAGCGCTCCCAGTGACGTGCGAGGCGGCCCTGAGAAAAACCAACGAGTTCAGCGGGTTTGGCAGGCCTAACGACCCCAGGGATGCCAGGTCTCGAGGGACTCGGCGACGCCCAGGGCCGGCGTCACGACAGCGGCGATGACGAAACCAGCCAGGGAACGCGGACCCGAGGGAGGTGCAGTATCGCCCATCCGCGGTGGGTCGGCCGCGGTCCGGGCGAGTACGCAGGGAACAGTTCGCCGTTGAATCATGAGGACTCCCGAACGGCATCGAAGCGGTTCGATCCGTTACCAACGGTACGGGACCGGCCACAGCAGACGCAATGGTTCGGTCTTATCGACGTCGAGATGTTTCGGTCTCATTTGTCGGTGAAGGGTGAACTCGAGCAGGCGCACGCCAGTTGGCCGCGCGGCGGGCGTTCAGGAACGGCTCCCGCTGTTCGACCAGGGCGTTGGCGAACTCGTGCACCAGATGCGGGATGCGAGCATCCGTGGCCGCCACCCTTCGTGAAGCTGAGGTGCGTCTCCTTGTCGTGGTGGACACCCCTGGTGGTGAAGCGCTGCCGGGCGAGGCCGACGGGTGCATCGCCGGGGCGGGCCAGTTCGTGCCGCAACGCGCCTACGAACTGGCGGCCGCCGCCGACTGGACGACCCCACTTCCCACGGATCCCCCGCCGGGCACCGGTTCGTGCACGGTGACGCACCGCGTGACCAGCACCTGTCAGTTCGGGTACACCGGCGAGATCGTCATCGAGACCGAGGACCGTCCATCGGCGAGTGGACACTCACGTTCTCCGTGCCGGGGGTGACCGTGACCCAACGGTGGAACGGGACGTGGACCGACACGGGCGAGACCGTGCGGGTCGCGAACGCGGCGTGGAACGGCCGGCTGGACACCGGCGGCACCGTGACCATCGGCTACAACGCGACCTACGCCGGCAGCACCCCACCGTTTCTTTCCCCGACCCTGAACGGTGGGTCCTGCGCCTGAACCCGGAACCAGGCGCGGGGCGCGCGCCCCTCCGCCATGGCATTCGGCGGAGGGGCGCTTTCTCCTGTTGACCGCGGAAGGCGGGCGTCCGTTGCAGAGGCGACCAGCCCCGCATCTCCGCCTTGGTCAGACCCTCGTCGCGCGTGATCGGAGCGGGGACGATGGCGAGGCTCGGCGACCCCGCGATGACAGCCAACACCCTGGCCCCGAGTGCGGCCGGGCGAGGGAGACCGGGACGGTCGAATGCCGACTCCAGCGGTCCGGCCACCCGCTCGCGCGGCGGTCGTGCGCCGTGCCGTGATCAGCCGAAGAGGCGGCGCTGGATCTCGTTCCGGTAGTCCTCGAGGGTGTTGTCCAGGTGGGCGGCCGTGGCCTGGGCCGCTATGTCCGGGTCGCCGTCGCGGACTGCCTGGAGGATCGCCGTGTGTTCCTCGATCGCCTCCGGTGCGTGGCCGCCGACGGCGCCGTGCATGCCGATGATGTTGGACTGGCGTTGCAGGCGCCGGGCCTCCCGGACGGCCGCGACCAGGAACTGGTTGTGCGAGGCGGCCGCTAGCGCGAGGTGGAACTCGTCGTCACCGCGATCGAACAGCGCCGCCTCGCCGGTCACATGACCCTGGCGACACATCTCGGCCGCCTCCTCGATGGCCCGCAGCTCCGCCGGCGTCGCGTGGATCGCGGCGAGCCGGCTCGCCGACGTCTCCTGAACGCGGCGGAACTCGAACAGCATGTACACGTGGTCCAGATCGGTCGGCAGGAAGAACCCGCCCCAGCGCGAGGAGCCCAGCATTCCCTCGTCGTCGGCGACGTACAGGCCGCGACCCTTCTGGGCGCGCACCCGGCCGATCGCCGAGAGGATCTTCACCGCCTCGCGCACCATGCTCCGGCTGGTGCCCAACCGGGCGGCCAACTCGTTCTCGGTCGGCATCCGGTCACCCGGCCGCAACCCCGAGTCGGCGATCAACAGCAGGATCCGCTCGGCCACCAGTTCGTACCCGGGCCGGTAGGCTTCCGCTGGCTGGGTGCCTGCTTGTGCGGCTTCCTGTTCCCCGGCCGACTCGCCGCTCACGGTCGGCATGGACGTGCCGTGCACGGTCTCGTCTCCTTCGTCGTGGGTCACCCCGGAAGAGTACGGCCGGGCCTCCGGCCGTACTGAAGGATCCTATCCCGACGTGAGGACTTATCACGATAAGTCTGATCCATTCGTGATAAGAGACTTGACGATCCCGCCCCGGACCAGGCAAGGTGGGATTCAGGCGAATCTCTCACGATCCCCATAAGCCCTACATACGGTGGGAACTTTTCCATCTCACTGGGAGCGCTCCCATCGGTCTCGAACGCTCTCCCCGAGGAGCAGAACGATGACGTTCTCATCCGATCGGCGGCTGGGCCGCGTGGCGCGCTTGGCGCTGGCCCTGGTCGTGGCCCCGGCGGCCACGGTGGTGTTGTCGGCGCCGGCCCCGGCCTCGACACCCCTGGCCGGCACCGGGCCGTGCGACATCTACGCCGCGGGCGGCACGCCCTGTGTGGCCGCGCACAGCACGGTGCGGGCGCTCTACGGTGCCTACACCGGAAACCTGTACCAGGTCAGACGTTCGGACAACGCGACAAGGGACATCGGTGTGCTCGCCGAGGGCGGCGCCGCCGACGCGGCGGCCCAGGACTCGTTCTGCGCCAACACCTCGTGCGTCATCACGGTCGTCTACGACCAGTCCGGCCGCGGGAACGACCTGTGGTACCAGGGATCGAGCGTGGTGCCCGGGTCGAACCAGAGCAGGCCCGCGGTCGCGACCTCCGAGTCGTTGACGGTCGGCGGCAGCAAGGCGTACTCGCTCTACATCAACCCGGGCAACAGCTACTGGCGCGACGGGCACCTGACCGGCGTGCCCACCGGCAGCGCGCCGGAAGGCATGTACATGGTCACCAGCGGCACCCACGTCAACAACGGCTGCTGCTTCGACTACGGCAACAGCGAGACGACCAGGAGCGCCGACGCCGCCGGCGCGATGGACGCGATCAACTTCAGCACGCAGTGCTGGTTCGGCGGGTGCTCCGGCACCGGTCCGTGGGTCCAGGCGGATCTCGAATGGGGGCTCTTCCCCGGCGGGAGCCAGTCCTGGAACCCGAACCAGCGGGCGCTTCCCCACCGGTTCGTCACGGCCACGCTGAAGAACAACGGAACGTCGCGGTTCGCGATCAAGGGCAGCAACGCCCAGTCCGGCGGCCTGTTCACGATGTGGGACGGCGCGCTTCCGCCCGGCTACAGCCCCATGAAGAAGCAGGGCGCGATCATCCTGGGCAGCGGCGGCGACTGCTGCAAACCCGGCGGTGGCGCCAACCTCAGCGCCGGCACCTTCTACGAGGGCGCCATGGTGTCGGGCTACCCGTCCGACGCGACCGAGAACGCGGTGCAGGCCAACATCATCGCGGCCGGCTACGGCGCGGGCACCAACCCGACCGGAACGGTGCGCGCGGTCGGCGCGGGCAAGTGCCTGGACGTCCCGAACTCCTCGGCGGGCACGCCGACGCGGATCTGGGACTGCGGCGGCGGCACCGGCCAGGCGTGGAGCCGCACATCGTCGGGACAGCTGACCACCAACAACGGCGCCAGCTGCCTCGACGCGAACGGCCAGGGCACCACCAACGGCACCGGCGTGATCATCTGGTCGTGCAACGGGCAGCCGAACCAGCGGTGGAACGTCAACGCGAACGGCACGATCACCGGCGCGCAGTCCGGGCTGTGTCTCGACGTGTCCGGGGCATCCACCGCCAACGGGGCCCTCGTCCACCTGTGGACCTGCCACGGCGGCAGCAACCAGCAGTGGAACGTGAGTTGATCCCGGCCATGTCCACACGCTTGCGCCGGCTCGCGGCGACCGCACTGGCCATCGTGGTCGGTGCGGCGCTGCTGAGCGGTCCCGTCGCCGCCGCAGAATCCAACGGCGGCGTCCGCGTCATGCCGCTGGGTGACTCGATCACCGAAGGAACGCAGGTCCCCGGTGGTTACCGGATCGGGCTCTGGCAACGGTTCGCCGGCGCCGGCCACCGGGTGGACCTCGTCGGGTCGCAGTTCAACGGCCCCACCGGACTCGGCGACCACGACCACGAGGGACACCCCGGGTGGCGCATCGACCAGCTCGACGCACGCATCGTCACCTGGTTGCGCGACACCACCCCGCGCACGGTGCTGCTCCACGCTGGCACCAACGACATCCTGCAGAACCACGACGTCGCGGGAGCACCCGGCCGACTGTCCACACTGGTCGACCACCTCACCGCGACCGTACCCACCGCCGACGTGCTCGTCGCCACGATCATCCCGCTGGCCAACGCCGGTCAGGAGGCGGCGGTCCGGACCTTCAACGCCGCGATACCGGGCATCGTGCGGAGCAACGTCGACGCCGGCAAGCGCGTACACCTCGTGGACATGCACGCGGCGTTGACCACCGCCGACCTGATCGACGGCATCCACCCCACGGCCACCGGTTACGACAAGATGGCCGCCACCTGGTTCACCGCGCTGCGCTCGGTTCCCGGCAGCATCGGCGACCCCGGTTCGCCGGGCCGGCGCATCGTCGGCACGCAGTCGGGTCGCTGCGTTGACGGGAACGTGGACGGGAACACCGGCAACGGCACCCAGGTGCGGCTGTGGGACTGCACCGGCGCCGCCCACCAGTCCTGGACCCACACCGCGAACCGGCAACTGTCGCTCAACGGCAACAAGTGCCTCGACGCGGCCAACAACGGCACCACCAACGGCACCCAGGTGATCGTCTGGGACTGCAACGGACAAACCAACCAACAGTGGAACGTCAACGCCGACGGCACCATCACCGGCGTGCCGTCGAACCTGTGCCTGGACGCCACCGGCCAGGCCACCGGCAACGGCACGAAGCTCGTCCTGTGGACCTGCAACGGTCAGGCCAACCAGCGGTGGACCCTGCTCCAGCGATCTACGCCTCTCCCCCTGCCCAGGAGGCTCCCGTGAGACACACCGTCACCAAGCTTCTGATCGCGTTCGCCGTAGCGCTGCTGGCGATCCCCGCGACCGCCGCCGCCGCGCCCGCCGGCCCGGCCGCGGGTGAGAAGGTGTTGCTGTTCACCAAGACCGCCGGCTACCGGCACGACTCCATCCCGGCCGGGGTCACGATGTTCCAGCAGATGGCCGCGGACAACGGGTGGCAGCTCACCCACACCGAGGACTCGGCCGTCTTCACCGACGCCACACTGTCCACTTTCGACGTCGTCGTCATGTTCCAGACCTCCGGCATGGTGTGGACCACGGCGGCGCAGCGGACGGCGATGCAGAACTACGTGCGGGGTGGGGGCGGCGTCGTCGCCATCCACAACGCCACGGACATGAACATCGAGAACGAGTTCCCGTGGTGGGACCAGATGCTGGGGATGACCATGACCCAGCACTCGGCCACCGTCGCGGGCACGGCCAAGGTCGCCGACCACGCGCACCCGTCCGGACAGGGGCTTCCGGACCGGTGGAACCGGACCGAGGAGTGGTACAACTTCAACCGCAACGCGCGCGGCGACGTGCACGTGCTGGCCACCGCGGACGAGACCACCTACGACCCGGGCAGCTCACGGATGGGGGCGGACCACCCGATCTCCTGGTGCCGCAACTTCGAAGGCGGCCGGTTGTGGGCGACGGCCATGGGGCATCAGGCTTCCGCGTACTCCGAGCCGCTGTTGCGCACCCACATCCTCGGTGGCGTGCGGACCGCGGCCGGCTCGCTGCCCGCCGACTGCGGCCCCACCGTGTGGGCCAGCTACGACAAGGTCGAACTGGACAGCAACACCGTGGCACCCGGCACGCTGGACGTGGCGCCGGACGGCCGGGTCTTCTACACCCAGTACGGCGGCCAGTTGAAGATCTACAAGCCGAGCACCCGGACCACGGTCACCGCCGGCACGCTCAACGTCTACGCGGGCGGCGAGGACGGCCTCGCCGGGGTGGCGCTCGACCCGAACTTCGCCACCAACAACTGGGTGTACCTGTACTACTCCCCCGCCGGCACCCAGGAGATCAACCGCGTCTCCCGGTTCACGGTCAACGGTGACTCGCTGGTGTCGGGCAGCGAGCAGGTCCTGCTGACCATCCCCGCCGCGCGGCAGTCCGAGCCGGGGCACACCGGCGGGTACCTCACGTTCGGTCCCGGCGGAAACCTCTACGTCGGCGTCGGCGACGACACCAACCCGCACGAGTCCAGCGGCTACACGCCGATCGACGAGCGGTCCGGGCGCAGCCTGTTCGACGCGCAGAAGACCGCGGCCAACACCAACGACCTGCGCGGCAAGATCCTGCGGATCCACCCGGAGTCGAACGGCACGTACACGGTGCCGAGCGGCAACATGTTCGCGCCCGGCACCGCGCAGACGCGGGCGGAGATCTACGCGATGGGCTTCCGCAACCCGTTCCGGTTCACGGTGGACACCGACGGAACGATCTACGTGGCCGACTACGGCCCGGACGCCGGCGCCGACAACGCCAACCGCGGTCCGGGCGGGCTGGTGGAGTGGAACGTGGTCAAGTCGCCGGGGTTCTACGGCTGGCCGTACTGCGTCGCGACCAACGTCCCGTTCAACGACTTCAACTTCGCCAACAACCAGTCCGGCGCCAAGTTCAACTGCGCCGCGCCGGTCAACACCTCTCCCAACAACACCGGGCTCACCAGTCTGCCCGCGGCGCGCCCGGCCGTCGTCTGGTACGGCAACGGCAGCAACGGCAACGCCTTCCCGGAGATGGGTAGCGGCGGTGAGGCACCCATGGCGTTCCCCGTGTACCACTACGACCCGAACAACCCGTCGCAGACCAAGTTCCCGCAGTACTTCGACAAGACGCCGTTCTTCGGCGAATGGGCCCGCAACACCATGCACGAGTTCCGACTCGACTCCTCGGGAAACCTGTTGAAGATAAACAGGTTCCTGGCCAACCTGACGTTCAGGTCGCCCATGGACGCCAAGTTCGGCCCGGACGGCTCGCTGTACCTGCTGGAGTGGGGCTCCGGGTTCGGCAGGGACAACCCCGACTCCGCGCTCTACCGGATCGACTACATCTCCGGCGACCGTGCCCCGATCGCCCGTGCGACCGCCAGTCCGTCCTCGGGCGGGTCGCCGCTGACCGTGGCCTTCTCGAGCGCGGGCTCGTCCGATCCGGCGGGAGGCGCGCTGACCTACCGGTGGACGTTCGGCGACGGCGGCACCTCCACCGCCGCCAACCCGTCACACACCTACACCGCGCGCGGCCAGTTCAACGCGCAACTCACGGTGACCGCGTCGAACGGGCGGACCGGCGTGGCCAACGTGCCGGTCACGGTGGGCAACACCGCGCCGGTCGTCCGGGTCACGATGCCCCCGCACGGCGGCATGTTCGACTTCGGCGACGAGATCCCGTACGCGGTGACCGTCACCGACGCCGAGGACACCTCGATCGACTGCGCCAGGGTGATCATGACGCCGGCGCTGGGACACGACGCGCACGCACACCCGCTCGACCCGCAGCCGGGCTGCTCCGGCACGTTCCCCACGCAGAACGGCGGGCACAGCTCCGACTCCAACCTGTTCTACGTGGCCGACGCCGCCTACACCGACGGCGGGGCGTCCGGTGTGCCGGCGCTCACCGGACGGAACCAGGTCCTGCTGCAGCCCAAACACCGGCAGGCCGAGCACTTCACCAACTCCTCGGGGATCCGGGTCGTCGGTCAGGCCGGCGCGGAGGGTGGCCAGCGCGTCGGGGACATCAACAACAACGACTGGATCTCGTTCACCCCGATGAACCTGACCAACATCGACCAGGTCTCGTTCCGGGTGTCCTCGCCGGGACCGGGTGGCACGATCGAGCTCAGGGCGGGGTCACCGACCGGTTCCCTGGTGGCCACCGCGACCGTGGGCAGCACCGGGGGGTGGGACAACTACGTGAACCTGTCGCCGGTCGCCGTGACCCGCCCGGCGGGCACGGTGGAGCTGTTCGTGGTGTTCAAGTCCACCACGACCGCGCCGTACGACCTGGACGCGATCACGTTCGTCGGTCCCGGGGTGGGTACCGGTGGTACCCCGAGTGCGGGGCCGATCACGGGTGCGAGCGGCAAGTGCGTCGACGTCAGCGGCTCCAGGATCCAGTTGTGGACCTGCAACGGCGGCGCCAACCAGCAGTGGACCCGCGATGCCAACACCTGGCGCACCTCGGGCGGGTGCCTGACCGCGTCCGGCACCACCGACGGCAGCGCGGTCCAACTGTCCACCTGCAACGGTGGCGCCGGACAGAACTGGACGGCCGGCGCCAACGGGTCACTGGTCAACGCCGGCAAGTGCCTCGACGCCAACGGTGCCGGCAGCGCCGACGGCACCGCGCTCATCGTCTGGACCTGCCACGGTGGCGCCAACCAACGCTGGACCCTGCCCTGATCCGAAGGAGTACGCGATGGCCCGAGTGCTGATCCTGACCGGCGACGCCGCCGAGGAACTGGACTCGATGTATCCGATCTTCCGCCTGCGCGAGGGCGGCCACGAGGCGATCGTGGCCGCGCCGACGACGCGCACGGTCAACCTGGTGGTGCACGACTTCGAACCCGGTTGGGACGCCTACACGGAGAAGCCCGGCCACCGGCTACCGGTCGACCTGGCCTTCGCCGACGTGCGGCCGGAGGACTACGACGCACTCGTGATCCCCGGTGGCCGGGCACCGGAGTACATCCGCGTCGACCCGGAGGTGGCCCGCATCGTCCGGCACTTCTTCGACCACGACCTCCCGGTCGGCACGATCTGCCACGGCGCCCAGGTACCGGCGGCGCTGGGCCTGCTGCGGGGCCGCGCCACGGCAGCGTTCCCTCCACTGCGGACGGACATGGAACAGGCGGGCGCGACGTTCGTGGACGAACCCGACGTGCTGGACGGCACGATGGTCTCCTGCCGCGGGTGGCCCGACCTGCCCCAGTGGTCCCGGGCCTTCATGCGGGTGCTGGAGAAGGAGCACTGACGATCCGGGCGCCCCTCCGCCGGCCGGTGGCTGCGGTAACGGGGAGCCCACGGGGGCACACCCGCGCCGGCCGGCAGGACTCCCACCACCGGCCGCGCGGGGACACACCCACCATCGTCACCGGTCAACCACGCCTCCCAACCACGAGATCGCGGTTCCCGACCGCATGTCGCCATGTCTCGACCACATGTCTCCACCACCGGCACCATGGCCCACCACCAGCACCTATGACCCACTCATCCCGAAACGCGATCTCGCGGGCCAGAACCGCGAACTCGAGCGCAGGAACCGCGATCTCGCGTGCGGCAACCGCGATCTCGCGTGCCGGAGCGCGAAACCGTGACCAGCGGCCATCTGACCCACCCTTGCCGACTCACGGATCGCCAGCTCTCACCGCCACGAGGCACTCACGCACGCGCAGGGGAAAGCTCCCTCCGCCGGTCAGCGGAGGGAGCCCACGGGACCGTCGCTACGCCCGCTGAAGCTGGAACCGCTGATTGGCCGCCGCCGACGGAGTCCACTGCGAGAAACGCGCGCCGTCCGCGGTCGACGCGTTCCACACGTCCAGGGCCAGGCCGCTCTGCCGGTTCACCACGCTCACCGTGCCGCCGCCCTGGTCGGTCACCCGCCACTGTTCCGAGCAGGGTAGAAACGAATCGCCACTCGCTGTTCATGTGAACGCTAACACAGCGCCAAATCGACAACAAGATGCCAGTAGGAGCCGCACTTTTCACCCACTACAACAACGAGTGTGAACGCGCACACCCAGCGCGCCAACGACATGCGGCATCGCCCGGCCACGGATCCACCAGTGCCAGTTCGGTTCCGGCAGCGCTCCAGAAAGTGCGCCGCGACGGTCCGGTCTTCTGTTGTGGGACGCCACCGCCCCGCGGATTGCTCCTGTTCCCGCACACGTTCACCGGCGATTCGGGACGCCGGCAATGCCGGTGGTCCGCCTCGGCGATGATCACGACCGCGCGTGCCGCGTTGCGGTGCCGCCGTTCGGATGGATCGGATCCATCGCGGCCGTGTCGGGCGCCCGAATCACGCCGTACCGTGGTCCGCCGAGCCGCCGTCCAGCGTCGATGTCAGATGAGTACGATCCATCGCTCGCAACTGCTTGTCTATAGGTCATTCGTATGATGGACTTGTGTCCGCTGCGTTTCCCCTGCTGTTGGACCAGTTGCTCGAGTGCCGTCGGCGGTCGACCCCGCGGCAGGACGTTCGTCGAGCACCTCCCCAAGTAAGGAGATCCCGTGTTCGCGTCCTCGTCCGCCACAGCGTGGAGATCGGTGGTGGCCTCCGCCGCCCTGACCGTCGCCATGGCAGTCTCCATGGCAGTGGTGAGCCCGATTCCGTCGGCCGCCGCGGCCACCACCACCCTCTACGCCGCACCGTCCGGTACCGGCACCACCTGCTCGGCCACCGCGCCGTGCTCGGTACCCGCGGCCCAGGCCGCCGTGCGGTCGCTCAACGCCGGGATGTCCGGCGACATCGTGGTGGAGCTTTCCGGTGGGGTGTACCGGCTTCCCGCGCCGTTGCGGCTCACCGCGGCGGACTCCGGCAACAACGGCTACCGCGTCGTGTGGCAGGCGGCCCCGTCGGCGCGTCCCGTGCTCAGCGGCGCCCGCGCGGTCACCGGCTGGTCGGTCGCCGACGCCGGCAGGAACATCTGGCAGGCGAACGTCGGCACCGGGATCGAGAGCCGGCAGCTGTACGTCGACGGCGCGATCGCCACCCGGGCACGTACCCAGGTGAACCGGTCCCTGTTCACCTTCACCAGCGCGGGCATGACCTTCTCCAACTCCTCGCTGAACTACCTGAACAACCTGGCCAACAAGAACCGGGTCGAGGTGGAGAGCGTCAACTCGTTCACCGACCGGTACTCGCCCGTGCAGAGCATCAGCGGGAACACCATCACGATGCAGCAGCCCGCGTGGAACAACAACACCTTCGGCTACGACACGCTCGCGGCTCCGCACCGCGCCGGCCCGTTCTACCTGGCCAACGCGTACGAGTTCCTCGACGCTCCCGGCGAGTGGTACATCAACCCGGGAACCGGTGCCCTGTACTACATCCCGCTCGCCGGACAGAACATGAGCACCGTCAGCGTGGAGCTGCCGGTGACGCAGTCGCTGGTGAACGTCGGGGGCACCCACGACGCGCCCGCGCACGACATCACGTTCACCGGCATCACGTTCACCGGCACGAGCTGGCTCGGCCCCAGCAGCAACCAGGGGTATGCGGACCAGCAGACCGGCGGCTATCTGGCCGGCAACTGGAACTGGCCGGCCGACCGGCTGACCTCCTGCCAGAACGGCTGCCAGCAGTTCGAGGCGGCCCGCCCGCACTGGCAACAGATGCCCGCCGCCGTCCAGGTTTCCGCCGCCCGCGGCATCACCTTCAGCGACTCCGCGTTCGTCAACCTGGGACAGACGGCCATCGGTATCGGCAACGACGCCAATGCCCACGCGAGCGGCGTCGGTCTCGGCGCGAGCGACATCACGGTCACGAGGTCCGAGATCGCCCGCGGTTCCGCGGGCGGTGTCGTGGTGGGCGGCGTCCGCGCCGACGCGCACCACCCGAGCGACCAGCGGATGGTCAACCGGAACGTGACCATCAGCCACAACCGCATCCACGACCTCGGCGTGGAGTACCGGGGCAACGTCTCGGTGCTGACCACCTACGTCACGACCACGAACGTGGCCCACAACGAGGTCTACAACATGCCGTACTCCGGCCTGTCCATCGGATACGGCTGGGGCAGCAACGACGCGGGCGGCAGCAACCACTACGCCAACCGCGGCCTGTACAACTTCCAGCCGAGGTACTCGACACCCACCACCGCGTCCGGCAACAAGCTCGTCAACAACTACGTCCACGACGTCATGCAGCAGATGAACGACGGCGGCTGCATCTACACGCTGGCGTGGAACCCGAACGCGGTGATCAGCGGCAACCACTGCCTGCGGACGAACGGCTACTTCGGCGTCTACTTCGACGAGGGCTCGAAGTACTACACCGCCACCAACAACGTCTTCTCCAACACCGGCACCTGGGCCACCGCCAACTACTGGGGTGGGGAGAACATGGGCAACTGGACGGTCACCAACAACTGGTCGACCAACGGCAGCACCAACGTGACCAACGGGGACCGCGGCAACGTCGTGCACAGCAACGTCACCGTCACGGGTGGCAACTGGCCGGCCGGCGCCCAGGCCGTGATGGCGAACGCCGGTCCCCAGGGCGGCGGAGACCCCCAGGCCGGCACGATCGTGGGTGGCCAGTCGGGCCGCTGCGTCGATCTCGCGAACACGACCAACGGCACCCAGGCCCGGCTCTGGGACTGCAACGGCAGCGCCAACCAGCGCTGGACCTACACGGCGAGCAGGACACTCACCAACGGCACCAAGTGTCTCGACGCGTCGGGACAGGGCACCGCCAACGGCACCAAGACGGTCATCTGGGACTGCCACGGCGGCGTCAACCAGCAGTGGAACGTCAACGCGAACGGCACCATCACGGGCGTGCAGTCCGGGCTGTGCCTGGACGCCAGCGGCAACGGGACCGCGAACGGCACCCTGCTGCACCTCTGGTCGTGCCACGGCGGAACCAACCAGCAGTGGAGCATCCGATGAGGCGTGCACTGTGGACGGTCGCCCTGGCCGTCGCATTAACACTGGCGGGCTGCGGAAGTGCCGCCGGACCGGGCTCGTCGTCCGGCGGCGGCGCGGACGAACTCGTGGTGTGGGACTGGAAATCGGGAGACGACGCCACGGCCGCCTACTTCGAGAAGGCGAAGGCCGACTTCACCGAGCGGCACCCGGACGTCGCCGTCGAGTTCGTGGCCCAGCCGTTCGACCAGTACTACACCCTGCTCGGCGCGGCCATCCAGGCCGGCAAGGGGCCGGACGTCATGTTGTTCAACGGCGGCGGCCAGATCCGCGACCGGGTGGACGCGCTCGTGCCGCTGGACTCCTATGTCGCCGAGGACCGGGACCGGCTGGTGGGCTGGGACGCCTTCACCAAGGATGGCAGGACCTACGCCGCGCCGGTCACGTTGCAGGGTCACCCGATCTACTACAACAGGAAGCTGTACGAACAGGCCGGCCTCGACCCGGACAGTCCGCCCACGACCTGGAGCGACTTCGTCGACGGGTGCGCCACGATCATGGCGAACACCGACGCCACGTGCTTCGCGCTCGGCAACAAGGAGGGCATCGGCATCCAGTTCTTCCTCTCCGGCCTGGGTTCCGGCGCACTCACCGCGCAGGAGTACGACGACTGGATCGCCGGGAAGCGGAACTGGACCTCCCCGAACGTGAAGCGGATCTTCGAGTTGTGGACCGAGACCAACAGCGCGGGCCTCAACAACGAGGGGGCCAACTCCACGGCGATGTTCAACGACGCCTTCGCGCTCTTCTCCTCCGGCGAGGCCGCCCACGTCATCGGGTTGATGTCGGACGTCGGGCACTGGAAGGACTTCGGTGAGTTCCTCGAACCCGCCGACATCGGCGTCATGCCGGCGCCGGTCGTCACCGCCGGGGCGACGCCGAGCCTTCCCTACGACGGTGGCATCGGGTACGCGGTCGCCGAGTGGACCGCCGACCCCGAACTCGCCGCCGACCTGGTCCGCTCGTTGACCTCCACGGACGCGCTGGCGGCGTTCCACGCCGACGCGGGTGCGATCGCCGCCGACTCCGCGGTCGACGTGTCGAAGGCCGGCCCGGCCGTGTCCGACATCGTCGCGGGGCTCGAGAGCGGCCAACCCGCGCTGCACGTGGCGCTGTCGTCGCAGACCCTCGACCTGATGGGGCGGCTGTCCCAACAGTTGCTGAGCGGGTCGGTCTCCGTGGACGAGGCGCTGCGCCAACTCGCCGCCTCGGACAGGGAAGGCTGACCGGGTGCCGGTCGGGGGCACGCCGTCGTTGGTCGGCGCGGCACCTGTCGAACGGACCGACGACGGCGCGATCGGAACCCGTCCGGCGACGCGGAGGCGTCGGGTGTCCCGGCGCTCCGAACGCCTCGCGCCGTACGCACTGGTGGCCCCGGCCGTGCTGGTCATCGTCGCGCTGCGGCTCTACCCGCTGGTGCTCGGCGTCAACTTCTCCTTCACCGGGGACGGGGACCTCGACGGCACGGCCGTCGGGATGGACAACTACGTGACCCTGTTCAGCGACCCGCTCTTCCTCGGCGCGCTGCGGAACGTGGGGCTGCTGGTGCTGGTGCTGCCGGTGGCGGTCGCCATCCCCGGCCTGCTCGCGACGTTCCTCCACCTTCGGGTGCCGGGACACCGGTTCTTCCGCGGCGTCTACTTCTTCCCGGCCGTGCTGTCCCCGGTGATCGTCGGGGCGATCTTCAACCTCCTGCTGGCCTTCGACGGCCCGGTCAACTCCCTGCTCGACAGCGTCGGTCTCGGCCCGGTCGACTGGCTCGGCGACCCGGACGTGGCGATCTTCGCGGTCGTCGGCGTCCACGTCTGGGCGACCTTCGGGATGGCGCTCGTGGTGTTCCTCGCCGGGTTCGCCACCCTGGACCCGGCGCTGCTGGACGCCGCGCGGATCGACGGCGCCGCGCTGCCCCGGATCATCTGGCACGTCATCATTCCCGGCCTGTCCCGCACCATCCAGTTCGTGTTCGTGACCACGATGATCGGGATGCTGACGTCGATGTTCGGGCTGCTCTACGTGATGACCAGCGGCGGTCCCGGGGGGACCACCTACCTGCCGGAGTACTACATCTGGATCCAGCAGGGCCAGATGAACAGCCCGGCGCTCGCCTCGGCCGCGTCCACCGTCCTGTTCCTCGTCATGGTGGTGGTGGGTCTGCTGCAGATCAGCGTGCTGCGCCGGTCGGGCCGGGAGGACTGATGTCCGCCGCGCGAACGAGCAGGTGGCTGGTCGCCGTTCCGATGGCGGCACTCGCCCTCGCCACGGTCTATCCGCTGGTGTTCACCACGAACGTGGCGTTGAAGACGCGGCACGAGTACGTCCTCGACCGCTTCTCCCCCGCGGCCTCCCCACGGCTCGACAACCTCGCCACCGCGTGGCAGAGCGCCGGAATGGCGCGCTACTTCGTGAACTCGCTCGTCGTCGTGACGTGTGCGGTCGCACTGCTCCTGCTGCTCGGGTCGATGGCGGGCTTCGCGCTGGGCCGACTGCGGTTCCGTGGCTCCCGGACGCTCTACCTCGGCTGCCTGGCAGCGTTGTTCGTGCCGTTCCAGGTGATCATGGTCCCGCTCGCCAGGACGATGGCCGACCTCGGTCTGATCGACACCTACCCCGGGCTGGTCCTGGCCTACGTCGCCCAGTTCCTGCCGTTCACGATCTTCCTGATGGCGAGCTACTACGCGCACGTCCCGGCGGAGATCGTCGACGCGGCCAGGATCGACGGCAACACCCTGTTCGGGGTCTACCGGCGGGTCATGCTGCCGCTGGGCACCCCGGCGCTGATCTCGGTCGGCATCCTGAACGCGCTGTTCTGCTGGAACGACGTGCTCATCGCCCTGCTGATGATGCCGTCGGCGGAGAACCGCACCCTGATGGTGGGCATCACCTCGCTGCGCGGGCAGTACTCCGACGACATCCCGACGTTCGCCGCGGGCGTCCTGATCGCCGCCGTGCCCGTGCTGATGATCTACCTCTTCTTCCAGCGCCACATCGCCGAAGGCGTCACCGCCGGTTCCACGAAGGGCTGACATGCGGATCACCGGGTTTCGGACCCTCGACACCGTCCAGGAGTGGGGTCGGCCGGTCGGCGACGCCAACGGCGTCTTCGCCGACGGGCTCGTCCCCGTGCCGATCATCCTGGTGGACACCGACGAGGGCATCACGGGCGTCGGCATCGGACCGTACGGCGACGCCGAGACGGTGTTCGCCGCGATCGACGGCGAGGACCCGCGCGGCGTTGCCGCGCTCTACGACCGCATGCTGCGCCAGACGTTCAAGGCCGGGCACGCCGGCGCGGTGTTCGGCACTATCGGCTCGTTCGACACGGCATTGTGGGACATCAAGGCCCAGGCCGCCGGGGAACCACTCTGGCGGCTGCTGGGCGGTCGCGACCGGCGGCTGCCCGCGTACGCATCCGGTCTGGACATCGACCTGTCCGACGCCGACCTTGTGGCGGTGTACCAGAACTACGCGGCGCACGGTCTGCGTGCCGCCAAGCTCAAGGGCGGCCTGGACGTGGAGCGGGACCGGCACCGGCTGACCCTGATCCGCGACGTCCTGGCCAACGCCGGACACGGGCCGCGGCCCGCCCTGATGCTCGACGCGAACGAGTCGTGGTCGCGCAAACAGGCCGTACGCCACGTGTGCGAGCTCGAACGCACCCTCGACCTCACCTGGGTCGAGGAACCGGTCCGGCGCTGGGACGCCGAGGGGATGGCCGTCGTCGGCAGGGGAATCCGGGCGTCGGTGGCCAGCGGGGAGAACCTCTCCGGCCTCGAACAGTTCCGTCCGCTGCTCGCGGCCGGCGCGATCGACATCGTCCAGACGAGCGCGGTCTGGGGAATCACCCACTTCCTGCGGGTCGCCACCCTCGCGCACGCCCACGACCTGCCGGTCAGCCCCGTCGGGACCACCCCAATAGGCCTGCTGCACGCCGCGACCGCCACTCCGAACCACCTCGCCAGCGAACTCCAGGACCTGGACCCACCCCACGGCGTGCACGTCGACCTGTTCGTCGAGGACGGCGCGTTCATCTTGGGCGACACGGCGGGCGTCGGCCTCCGAATCGACGAGGACCTGATCCGAGCGGTCCCCCGGCGCCCGGCCGCCCCAGCCGTCGCCAGCCCGACCGTGCGGCCGGAATCAGCCGGGCGACGACTGCTCGCCGTCACGGACGCCACCCCGCGTTTCCACCCACGACTGGCCGAACTGGCGCGGGACGGCCAGGGGTAGCCGACAAGGAGGTGGCGTGTGCGACCGCAGCCGTGTC
Organism: uncultured Actinomycetota bacterium; assembly: GCA_963840275.1. Classification (GTDB taxonomy): domain Bacteria; phylum Actinomycetota; class Actinomycetes; order Mycobacteriales; family Pseudonocardiaceae; genus Actinophytocola. Next base: position 1,374,341 of record CAWIYK010000005.1, on the reverse strand, counting down.
CCAGTAGAACGGGCGCACCTCGGTGATGCGACCGTCCGCCACGAGGATCGTCTGCAGGATCGGGAACCGCAGTTCGCGGCCGGTGTTCCTGGCGCGGGCACAGACGTTGGTCAGGACGACCAGCTCAGCGCGCCGAGGATTTGCTGGAGTAGGACGAGCTCGTGCCGTCACTGTCCGCCCCTCCTGAGTCGGGGACGGCCGGCGGTAGCGTGTCCGGCATGGCACCCGCACCCCGGCTCACGCTCGGCGAGCTGCCGCCGGCTGCGCGGGCGATCGCGTCGGCGACGACCGACGCGATCGCGGCCGCGCAGGCCGGCGACACGGCGGCTTTCGACGACGCCTGCAGCCGCCTCCTCGCCGACCCCGAGCACGCGCGCGTCATCCTCGGCGACGCCGTTCGGCTGCTGCTGGAGGAGGTGCTCCCGGACGGTGTGGACGGCGACGACCTCCGCGAGATCATCGGCCGCAGTGCCCGGTCGGCGGCCCCGTGGTTCCCCAGCGTCGACCCAGGGGTGATGGTCGTCGTCCTCAGCGGCGCGCTCGGGATCCATCCGGACAGCCCGCCGGACCCCAGCACCGGGGACGAGCGGCCGCCGGAACTGGACGACCCGTGGGACGCGGTCCCACCGCGACCGTCGGCAGCCGCGGTCACACAGCACGCCGTCGTCCTCCTCGCCGACCTGCTACCTGTGCGCGGCCGCCCGCTACGCGGCTACCTGGAAGCCGCGTTCACCGAAATGGCACGGCGGGAGACTGTCGAGCAACCCTGAGAGGCATCGCCCTTACCACCCTGCGCCACCGGGGTCAGGACGCCTGCCATCAGTCCAGCCAAACCAGAATTTAGGCACGCACCTGACCCGGTGCCAGCGCCACCACAACGAAGCGAATCCTTGCTGGCCAACGGGAACATAGTGCCGCATGCCGAAGAATGCCCACCAGATCATCGAAGAGCTGCGTGGTGAGACCGCTCGGTCGAACCAACCTCGAGGGCGTCGTCCGGCGCTCCATCGTCACCGATGTCGTAGAAGTCGACCTCGACCGGGCCCCTCCGCGAAGGAGATCGTCCGCGCCGACCGCTCCCCCGGCTCACCGACCAGCGGGCGCGGTACGCACGTAGGTGCCGTGGAAGCCGAACGGCACGTGTTGGGGAACCCGGGCACGGGCGATCTCCGAGAGGTCTCGGGCGTCGAGCAGCAGCAGGTACGAGGTGTCGGTGTTCGCGTCGAGCACCACGTTCAGCAGCACGCCGTCGTCCTCGGCATCGACCTCCGGCCGAGCGACGAACACGGGTTCGCCCGGGAAGTGGTTGTCATGCCGCCACTCCTTGACCTCGCCCGACTCCACGTCGAACTTGACGATCGTGTCGGGGAGCATGGACCTGCCGCGTTCGGCGATGCCGTTGGCGTAGACGTACTTGTAGGGCTTGGTGTTGTACGCGTAGTTGATGCGCGGCAGGTCGGCGGAATGATCCACCAGCGTGCGTGCGGTGACCGCGCCGGTCGCCGCGTTGATGGTGAACCGTCGCAACTCGCTGTCCGGGTACACGTTGTGGTTGGGCCCGTCGAGCAACGACTCGAGGTAGAAGTGCTGGACGACCTCGGCGTCCGGGTAGACGATGATGTCGAGGTCGATCACGTCGTCGCCGCGGTCGACCGCGTTGACGTGATGGAAGCCGAACCACGCCTCGTCGGTGTGCGCGTAGGTGACGTCCCCGGTGCTGCGGTCCACTATGGAGAACCGGGTGCCGCGCTCGGGCTCCCACCGGTAGTTCTCGATGAACGGCTTACCGCTCAACAGCAGCCGGAGCGGACTCACCACCAACGGGAACTCCATGAGAATCGCGTACTTCGCGCTGATGGCAAAGCTGTGCATGTACGAAGGCTTTCGCACGTCGGCCTCGCCGACCAGCCGGCGCGTCCGGGATCCGTCCGGCAACTCGTAGATGCCGTAGGAGGATTTCGCCCCGAACTTCAGCAGGTAGTTGTAGGCCACCCGCTGCTCTCGGTCATAATGCGGATGAGCGGTCGTCAGCTGTCCCTTGAGCCGGTCCTCGTACCCGAGGACGCCGATCGTGTCGAGGGTGTTCTTGTCGAAGGCGACCGGCATGGGCACCTCGGTCTGCGCCACGAACTCATCGGCGATCTTGCCGACCGTCACGTTGGCGTTGGCGCCGAACCGCGAACCGACGAACTGCTGCGCGATGCGCTTGAACAGGGAACGGCACGGGTCGGTGGCGAACTCCGAGTACCGCATCTTGCCGTCCTGGATGGCGCGCCGGGCCGGGGTGTCGAGGAACTTGTTGGTGTAGCTGACACGACCGTCGGCCATGTCGAACCTGTGCAACATCGCCAAGCCGTCGAACCAGTGGTTCAGCGTCCCGTCGTCGAGACGGAAGCGGGCCGGCCCGTTCCGCACGAGCGTTCCCGAGAGCCAGGGAGGCAGGGCGCCACTCTCGATCTCGAGCGACGGGATGGTGACCTCGTTCTCCTGATCACCGAATCCCTTGTGGAATCCCACTGACACGTCAGCACTCACGTCGGTCATGCTGTCCTCTCTGGACTCTGGGAAGGTCAACTGAGGATCGGCTCGGCGAGGGTCTCGTCGACACCGTGTGCCGCGAGGATCGTCATCGAGGGAGACTCCTCAGGTGGAGACAACTCCCGCTCGGCTCTACTCCTTGACACTGTCAACCTGAGTATGCGCATGCCTGCTTGACAATGTCAAGCTGAGGGGAAAGGCTCTGATCATGAAGGATGACCCACCAGCCGCCCGCGACGTCGCGAACGCGTTGTTGCGTGAAGCGCGCCACGAACTCGCCGAGCACGGGGTGGGCGGGGTCAGTCTGCGCGCCGTCGCCCGCCGCGCGGGGGTGTCCCATGCGGCGCCGAAACACCACTTCGGCGACCGGGCGGGACTGCTGACCGCGGTCGCCGTCGACGGCTTCGAGCGCCTGACCGGGGCACTGCTGCGCGCCGACAGCGGCGACACCGACGCGATCGACCGGATCGCCGCGTTGGGCAGCGCCTATCTCGACTTCGGCATCGCGAACCCGGCGGTGTTCGAGCTGATGTTCAATCCCAACGAGGTCCATCGCGACGCCCCCGCACTGGTGGCGGCGCGCTCCGAGTCCTTCGGGGTGCTCGCCAGCGCCGTGGACAGCGCCGTGGACCGTGCCGACCAGGTGCCAGGCGACCGGCCCGCCGACGAGGTGTCTCTCATCAGCTGGGCGCTCGTGCACGGACTGGTCGTCCTGATCCACGGCGGCGCCCTGCAGACAATCACCGGCACGGACGCACCCGCGAACGTCGCGCGCACCTTGACCGAGGTGTTCTCGGCGATGCTGCGGGCGAATCCGCCGAACCGGGGCTTCGGAACCTGACCTCTCTCGGCGACCGCTCCCCTGAATCGTCGAGGCCCTCCACCCGCTGGCTTCATGCCCCTCCTTCAACACCGGGTGAGCGCGGTACGAGTCGAGTAATTGGTGCCGCCGAGTACACATGGCGGCACGTCGCCCTCACTGCGTTCCCCCTCCCCATCCGACTACGGCGGCGCAGCGCGGCGGCGACCTCGACGGCCGTGGTGGAGGCAGGGTCGGTCCGGAGTCGGCGAGCGCCTGCTTGGCGTCAGCGATGGCGAGGCCACACACGTCGGGCATGCGCGTCACGTCGCCGGCGGTCGCCTCGGGCGCGTCGATGGTGTCGGCGACCGCCACGTCCCGGTCCACGCCCAACGCCAGCTGAGCCACACCCCGCCAGCGCGCCCGCTACCCGGCGATCGTGCGGCTCTGGCTCAACGCCCGGGCCGAGTTCGCGCGGTCAAGGCCCGAGGCCACTCCCCAACGAGCAAGCCGCGCTCTACGACGGCGCCCTCCAGCCGACCGCGACCGGGCAGGCCCCAGACCAGCGAGCGCGTTACCTGCGCGGATAGGCTCGGCGAATGCGGCAACCGCGGCATGACGGCCTGGTCCACTCCTTCCACCTCGCGGAGCTGGCCGCGACGTCGACGGCGCGCGCGCTCGTCCGCCCGCCGACCGCGCGGACGACACCGGGGCTGCGCCACGCGGAGTGCCTGGCGATGATGCAGCTCGGGTCGCCGCCCATCTCCCTCGCGCGCCTGCAGCTCGGCCGGATCGCGATGTTCGCCGAATGGGACGACGAAACCGCGCTGGAACGCTTCCTCGGGCACGACCAGCTGGGCCAGCAGCTGGCCGGCGGCTGGCACGTGCGCCTGCAGTTCCTGCGGCGCTACGGGCAGCTCGCAGCCTTGCCCGACCTGCCACCTCGAGCGGGCCGATCCGACCAGGAGGAGCCGACCGTCGCCGTGACGCTCGCGCGCCTCAAACTGCCCGAGTTCTTCCGGTTCCTCCGCTGGGGCCGACCGGTAGAGCGCCTGGTCGCCAACCACCCCGGCACAACCTTCGCCACAGCCGCGATCCGCCCGCCGCGGACGTTCTCCACCTTCTCCGTCTGGCGAACGGTCCGCGAGATGACCGACATGGTGCACGGCCACAGCGACGTGCCAGAAGCACACACCCACGCCGTGGCCATGGCCGAACAGCACCGGAAGGACTTCCACCACGAATCCGCGTTCATGCGCTTCCGCCCACTGTCCGAACACGGCACCTGGCAAGGCCGCCGCCTACTCCCCAGCTGACTCCGCCGGTCATCCGCCGCGGCTCCAGGACTCGATGTACGTGTCCACATGCACGACCCGTCCGGACTGGACAGCACATCGCGCGCGACGAGCCGATGAACAGCTTCGAGGCCGCGAACAGCCGTCTCATCGCTCGTGGCGCCGAACGGCCGAACGCTCGTGTCGATGTCCCGCACCGTCGAACTGTGGGATGGCAGCGACCCTGTCGAGGCGAGTCGAGGCCAATTCCGTTACGTTTGGCGTGTCAGCGTGGTCCCAGTTTATCGCCATGTGGCGAGATTATTATGGGTCCAACCGAGTTTCGACATGGTCGGCGGATCGGGCTGGACGCTCTGTTCGTCCGGCTACCCGGAGCGCCGACCCACGTCATCGACACTGGACTCGACCTCACCGGCGAGGCCCCGGGCCGCCTTCACGGCTGGTTCCCCACCGTCAAGGGCGACTGGCTCGGGGTCGTCGAATACGAGATCCGCTACGCGGATGGACGGCGCGAACAAGTCCAACCCGTCAACCAGCTCGTGCCGGCCTACGCACTACGACCCCACGGAGAAGGCGAACACGGGTTCTCAGGCACCGGCAGTTGACCATGACATGGCGCGTAGCGTCGCACTCTCGACGGCAAACATCGACCAAAACGGCGGCCGATCCAGAGTAATTGCACTACGTGATGCAAGTTGCAGATACAATCATCCTGAATGCGCCGTGCGCTGTCTTCGATGACCCAGCACAGCGGCGACAGGGAAACGAATCCCTGCCGCCGCATCAATTTCTTCAATGAAGGTCACGGGCACGGGGTGTGCCAGTCGTCCTCGCAGGTGGTGGTGTACGACTGGGTGTCCGCCGTCGCGGTGACCGTGACCATAAACATCCCGGACAGGCCGAGGAACAGGGTTGCCACAGGCACGACGATCTTGCGAATGACGAACATGGAATGCCTCCGAGCTCGGCGGTTTGGATTTCGTTTCCGGGGGAACCCCGCTCGAGAACCACTCAACGCCCGCTTGCTTTTGGTTGACGATCAGCCGATTTAAGGATCGCTATCGTCCGGCGATAGTGATCAAGTAAGGCACTGGTAGCGCAATCCGCAAGATCGCGCACATGGCTCGGGTACGAAGTTCCGACTGCTGGCCGAGTACTTGATCGACCGCACCGTCGGTCGCGCAGGACGTCGCCGCTCGTGGGCCGTCTCATCTCATGGAATGGCAGCCACAACGGCGCCGACCCCGGAGCAGGACTACTTCCCCGGCGCCGGGGTTGTGGTCGTCGGACAGCGGGTTGGCCAAGTTCGAAGCAGCCGAACCATGTCAACGGTCGCCTGCACCGCCTCCCCGCACGCTGGGGCGTGCGGCTCCGACCCAGCACCAGCGCCGGTCCGTGGCACACCGAAGGACCCGGCGTAAACCGAAATCCTCGCGCCACTCGATGAGGACGCGCCGAACTCCGTACTGACCGCGTTCGTACGCTCGGGTACGAACGCGGCTCTCTGGCCGGTGGCAGCTCGCGATTCGTGCTCGACGAGGGTAGGGAAGCGGCCCGCCGCGACGAGGTGTTCGGCGCTGGGTTGGACCGTACGTACCGCCGAGGACACTGACGACCTTGACGCGTTGCTCGCCGCCGCGCCCGAAGCAGGAGGCGCCCGATGAAGGTCCGGCTCAGCGTCCCACCACGGGGCGGACCGGTGAGCTTCTGTGGGTACAGAGAAGACGGGTCCGGCGCCCTCACCCGGTAAGAGGTGGGAGCGCCGGACCGGCTGGAGTGGATCGCGTCAAGCGGTCAGCGTTGCAGTGTCAGCAAGCCTGGTCGGTAGGGCAGCAGGCCGTAGTCGCCGCCGGAGTTGGGGTTGCGTCCTTGGTAGAGGAACTGCAGGTTGCAGGGGTCGATGGTCTTGGTCTGGTCGGGGTTGCTGCGGATCAGGTCGCCGTGGCTGATGTCGTTGGTCCAGGTGGCGCCGCTGTTGGCCTTGCCCGCGAACGGGTTGTTCTCGGTGGCGGCCTGTGGTGTCCACGACCCGTTCAGGCTGCTGGACGTGAATGAGCGGAAGTAACGCCCGTTGCTCCCGATGGCCTCGACGATCATGAGGTACTGGTTCTGGCCCTGGACCTTGTAGACCTCGACCGCTTCGAACAGGTTGTTCGTCGAGTCGCTCATGATCGTCGTGTAGGACGAGCCGAAGTTGCCCGGGAAGTTCCCGATGGGCATGCTGGAACGGTAGATCTTGCCGTTGTCACCGGCGAAGAACAGGTACATGTTCGTGCCGTCACCGATGAGCGTCTGGTCGATGGGTCCCGTGCCGGAGCCGGTGATGCTTGCGGTGGAAAGCGTCTGCGGCGACGACCATCCGTTCGGGTTGGTGGGGTCGCTCGACGTCCGGTAGGTGAACGCGGTCCCACCCCACTGGTAGGCGAGCACCCAGATGTTCTTCGGGGCGAAGTACAACAGCGTGGGTGCGACGGTGCCGGAGTTCATCGCGTTCTGGCTGGCCGAGGCCATGTCGGACCAGTTCGCGAAGGTGGTGAAGTTCATCGAACCCCAGCTCGTACCCGTGTCGTGCGTCGTCGCGTAGACCAGGTGCCTGCCGTTGTGGACCACGTGGGTGAAGTCCTTGAGCGAGACCCACCCCTGCCTCGGGTTCGCCAGCGATCCCGTCGACGACCAACGGTACGTCGACGGCAGGGAGCACGTGCCCGGGTTGTCACCGCTCATGCGGACGAGCTGCCACTGCTGGTTGGACCCGTTCCAGTCGCTGTACTGGACGACGGCCGCGCCGTCCGCGGTCGAACCGCCGCTCACCTCCACGGCCTTGCCGCTGTTGCGGTTGATCAACCTGACGTAGCCGCTGTCGGAGTCGGCGAGACGGAACTGCTGGTTCGTTCCGTCGAGGTCCGTCCACTGCTGGACCCTCGTGCCGTCGGCGGTCGACCAGTTGCCGATGTCGAGGACCTTGCCGGAGTTCTTCGACTTCAGCCGGTAGTAACCGTCGCCGGAGTCCACGAACTGCCACTGCTGGTTGGCTCCATCGTGGCGAGACCACTGGTGTACCGCCGCACCGTCGGCAGTGGAAACGCCGGAAACGTCCAGCGCCTTGCCGCTGTTGCGATTGACCAGCACATACCACGCACTCGTGTCGACGGTCGCCGCCGACGCCGTCCTGGTGTTGAGTGCGACCGTCGCGCTAGCCGCGAGGACGACCGCGAGCAGAACGACCAGCACGCGCGCCCCACCTCCGCGCCAGACCCGATTCGTACCGTGGGCCGCCAGTCGGGGCGGCACGGTCGGCGAAGCTTGGCCCATCAGATTCATGGTGGTTCTCCTAACGATGCCAGGGCCACAGGCGGGCCCGATATACGTGAACTGGAGCGCTCCCCCGTTCGGTCGCGACGGAGCGCGGGATCTGATCAGCAGGGTGTGGGTGAGGCAGTCACGGCGCCTGGCGGCGACCCGCCGCCTTCAGTACCTGGTGTTGTCTGATCGATGACGACATCACTGCTCCTCGCTATGGCGTGGTGAGGTCGAAGCGGCGTACGGTCACCGCGCCGCCGAGGGACTGCGTGGCGTAGCGGGGCCTGTCTGCCGGAGCCGGGTCGGATGTCGGCGTTGGCGCGCAACCAGATCCGGCCGCCGCTGACCGCGGCGCTCGCGACCTCCGCCCCGGTGCTGGTCGTGTTCCAGTTGCCGTCCATGGACAACCCGTTGGTCAGCACAACGCGAGTGGTGCCGTTGTCGCGCTTGACGCCGAGCCACGCCGAGGACTGGCGGAGCATCGCGAGGCCGGCCCGGTCACCGTCGCGCATCGCGCCGTGGTCGAGTTCGATGGTCGCCGTGGAGGTGGGGCCCTGGATGCGGTGGGTGAGCGTGTTGCGGGCCGCGTACAGGTCGCCGGTGACGGCCGCCGTCTGCGGGGTCACCATGCCGGTCAGCCGACCGGACGTGATTCTCGTGCGGATCATGTTCAGCGCGCTCCCAGTTCGAGCGACGGAAGGTGTTAGCGCAAACAGGAATCGATGGCGCCAGCGGACAGCGCGGCCGGTCGCGACCAAAGGGGTGATACGTCAGGCGACCGTGCAGGCCGCCCCGTTGAGCGTGAACGACGTCGGCTTCGCGGTGTTACCGGTGTGCGTGGCCTGGAAGCCGATGCTCACCGACGCACCCGCCGCGATGCCGGGGTTGTAGCCGACGTTCCTCGCGGTCACCTGCCCGGATGTCGGGGAGAACGTCGCGCTCCAGCCGGACGTGACGGCCTGTCCACTCGGCAGGGTGAACACCAGCGACCAGCTGTCGATCGCGGTGGTGGCGGTGTTGGTGATGGTGATCTCCGAGGTCAGGCCGGTGTTCCAGGCGTTGACGGTGTTGGCGACCCGGCAGGCGCCGGGCTCCGGGTCCGGGTCCGGGTCGGTGCTCTGGAACTGCGTGAAGAACCGCCACACCTCACCCGAGGTCCAGGTCCGCCAACCGTCACCGCCGCCGTCGATCGGCCCTGGCGTGTGGCCGCCGTCGAAGGCGGCCCACACGACCGGGTACCCGGACCGGCACCCCGAGTAGGCGGTGACGATGTGCGACCGGCTGCCCTGCCCCGGCTCGGGCGGGTTCTGCGCGGTACAGCCGTTGTTACGGACGAACGTGTCCCGCAGCGCCCGGCCCTGGGAGATGTTGAGCACTGTGTCACCGAGGCCGTGGATGCCCATGTACGCGATCGGCTGGGCACCACCGGAACACCCGCTCAGCTGCGCACCCGAGTAGACCGCGACCGCACGGAAGACATTCGCCCGGGAACACGCCAGCGAGTAGCTCATCCCGCCGCCATAGCTGAAGCCCCCGGCGAAGATCTGCGTGGTGTCGACACACAGACCCGCCTGGAGTTGTCCGAGGATGTCGTCCACCAACGTCACGTCCCGGCCACCGGAGTTGGGCCAGGCGTTGTCGATCCCCTGAGGCGCGACGAAGATGGTGCCGTTGCCCGCGCTGTCCGCGAGGCGCCGCAGCCCGTAGTAGGACCAGTTGTACCCGTCGGCGCCACCGGAGTCGACGTCGTTCGCGGTGCCGCCCCACCAGTGGAACCCGAAGATCAGCCGGTACTGGCGGTTCATGTCGTAGTTCGCCGGGACCCGCAGGATGTAGGAGCGGTTCTGACCGCTGCTCTGGATCGTGTGGTTGCCGCTCGTCAGGGTCGGCGCCTGCCCGCACCCTGCGGAGGCCGCGGCCGTACCGACCCCCGTGCCGACCGCCGCGGCTGCCACGGGCGCGGCCAGGACGAGCAGCGCGGCGACCGCGACGGACGCGAACCGGCATCTGTGTTTTCGCATCACATGACTCCCTCTGCTAGACGCGCTGGAGCTGGAAACGCTGGTTGGCGGCGCCGGTCGGGGTCCACTGGGAGATGCGCGCACCGTCGGCGGTGGCCGCCGACCAGACGTCCATGGCCAGGCCGCTCTGCCGGTTGACGAGGCTGACCAGCCCGCTCCCCTGGTCGGCCACCCGCCACTGCTGGCTCGTGGCGCCGCTGTCGGGCTGTTGGGTGATGTCGGCGCCGCTGCCCGTGTTCGCGACCTGGAGCACGAGACCGCTGTGCCGTGCCCGGATCCGGTAGTAGCCGCCGCCGGAGTCGACGAAGTCGAACTGCTGGTTCAGCCCGGTGGTCGCCGACCACTGGTGCAGGAGGGCGCCCGCGGCGGTGGAGACGCCGCTGATGTCCGCGCGTTTCCCGCTGTGCTGCGCGACCAGGCGGTAGTACACGCCGGGCGTCACGACCGAGCCAGAACCCTGCCCGGTCGCGCGGTAGGTGTGCCCGGCCTGGACGGCGAACTCGACCAGATCGGTCTCCGGCCTCGCGGGCTGGAGCACGGTGTTCGACGTCGTGTCACGCAGTTCGTAGGTGCCGGTGAACATGCTGCCGCGCACCCGCGCCGTGCCCGCGCGGTCCGGGGCGACGGTCAGTTCCCTGAGCTGCCCGCCGTCCCACTTCGCGCCGACCGTGTGACCGCCCCGGCCGCGCAGGCCGGTGACGCTCCCCGCCGGCCAGGCAGGTGGCAGTGCGGGCAGCACGTGCAGCTCGCCGTTGTGGCTCTGCAGCAGCATCTCCGCGATCCCCGAGGTGGCGCCGAAGTTGCCGTCGATCTGGAACGGTGGGTGCAGGTCGAACATGTTGGGCGCCAGCCGGTCCGTGGTCACGAGGTCGCGGATCAGCTTGTGCGCCCGGCTACCCTCCTCCATCCGCGCCCAGTAGTTGATCTTCCAGGCGAGCGACCAGCCGGTGCCCGCGTCCCCGCGCAGTTCCAGGGTGCGGCGGGCGGCCGTGTGCAGCGCCGGTGTGCCGCGCCTGGTGATCTGGTTGCTGGGGTGCAGGCCGTACAGGTGCGAGATGTGCCGGTGGTTCGGCTCGGTCTCCACCCAGTCGTGCAGCCACTCCATGATGTTGCCGCGCGAGCCGACCTTCATCGGCGCCAGCCGGTTCCTCGCCGCCCGCACCTGGTCGCGGAACCCGGCGTCGACCCCGAGCGCCTCGCTCGCGCCCGCGCAGCCGTCGAACAGGTCACGCAGGATCTGCGTGTCCATCGTGGGACCCGCGCAGATGCTCACACCGGAGTGGTGGGGCAGCTCCGGCGAGTTCGACGGGTTGGTGACCAGGTACCCCGCTCCGGGATCGGTGACCAGCGTGTCGAGGAAGAACTGCGCGGCGCCCTTCATGGCCGGGTAGTTCCGCCGGAGGAACTCGACGTCGCCGGTGAACCGGTAGTGGTCCCAGACCAGCGTCGCCAGCCAGGCGCCGCCGGTCTGCCACATGCCCCACACCGCGCCGTCGACGACCGAGGTGCCCCGCCAGCCGTCGGTGTTGTGGTGCGTGACCCAGCCACCGGCGCCGTACTGCGCCACCGCGGTGCGGGCACCGGTGACCGTCAGGTCGCCGATCATCCGGAACACGGGGTCGAGGCACTCGCCGAGGTTGGTCGTGTCGGCGGGCCAGTAGTTCATCGGCAGGTTCGCGTTGATCGTGTACTTCGACTCCCACGACGGGCTCAGCTGGTCGTTCCAGATGCCCTGCAGGTTCGCCGGTTGCGTGCCCGGCCGGGACGACGAGATCAGCAGGTACCGGCCGTACTGGAACAGCAGCGCGGAGAACTGCGGGTCGGCGACCGAGTCGTGCTGGGCGATCCGGACGTCCGTCGGCTGGTCGGCGGCCTGCGTGCGGCCGACGTCCAACGTGACCCGGCCGAACAGGGCCTGGTAGTCGGCCACGTGCCGGGCCCGGAGCGGGTCGTACGCGGGGGCGGCGCCCAGGTGTCTCCTGGCGATGCCCTGGTAGTCACCGTTCACGGTCCGGTAGTCGACGTAGCTGGTGCCGATCGAGACCAACAGCGTCACGCTGTTGGCCCCGGTGACCCGCAGCGTGCCACCGGAGCTGGTGACGCTGCCACCGTCGGCCACCGCCCTGGTCAACGCGAGGAACCGGACCGAGCCCGCGATCCCCCGCATGTCACCGGAGATGCCGTCCAGCGCGATCGTCGTACTGTCCGGACTGGACACTGTCGTGCGCTGCGGGCTGCTGAACGCGGCCGAGAACGTGACCGAACCCGGTGTCTCCGCGGTCAGCCGCACGACGACGACCTGGTCGGGCGCGCTGGCGAACACCTCACGTCGGTACCGCACACCGTTCGCCACGTACGTGACGACCGTCGTGGCGGTGGTGAGGTCGAGCCAGCGTTCGTACCCGGACAGCCCGCTCGCCCCCGGCAACGTCAGCCGGAGGTCGCCAACCGGCTGGTACGCCAGCTGCCCGGCGGGGTTGCCGAGCATGGTCTGGTCGATCAGATCCTGCGCCTGCGACCACTGGTTCGCGAACACCAGCTGCCGGATCTGCGCGATCGCACCCGCGCCCCTCGGGTTGTCGTAGTTGTGCGGGCCACCCGCCCAGACCGTGTCCTCGTTGAGCTGCAACCGTTCCGTGTCGGTGTTGCCGAACACCATCGCGCCGAGGCGGCCGTTGCCGACGGGCAGGGCACGGAGCCAGTCCGTGCCAGCCGCCTCGTCATACCAGAGCGCCAGGTCGCCGGCGGCCCGCACGTCCGCCGGCGCGGCCGACCCGGCGCGGGCGGTCGCCGTCCAGCCCGCCTGGGCCAGGACGGCGCCGACCGCGCCCAGCTTCATGGCCTGCCGTCGGGTCAGGTCCGGCATGCCGGCACTCCGTCCGCGCCGGTGACCATTACTGGAGTGCCCATCGCTGGTTCGCGCCACCGGAGCAGCTCCACAGCTGGACCAGCGTGCCGTTGGCGGTGGCGCTGCCACTGACCTCGAGGCACAGTCCCGACTGGACGTTGGTGATGGTGCCGTCCCCGTTGCGGTTCCACTTCTGGTTGGTGCCGCCGTGGCAGGTCCAGATGATCACCGGGGTGCCGTTGGCCGTCCCGTTGCCGGACGCGTCGAGGCAGCGTCGTGAGTCTCCGGTGTAGACGGTCAGCTCCTGGGCCGACGTGTTGGTCCACTGCTGGTTCGCGCCCGTCCAGCAGTCCCAGATCTGCAGTCGGGTTCCGGTCGCGGTGGTCTGGTTCGGCACGTCGAGGCACCTGTTCGCGGCGGTCGCGCGCACCGGTGTGCCCGTGCCGGGGTTCCCTCCGCCGCCGTTGAGCGCGTCCAGGACGGCCTGGTAGGCCTGCTTCTTCTGGTAGTTGGAGTCGAACAGCAGCGGCGTGTCGTTGGGGCGCCAGGTGTACCGGTCGGTGATCCCCCACGTGGTGATGCCGGTGCAGCGGGCGACCGCCATGCACGCCTGGGTGACCTGCCGGTACACGTTCGCCTGCCCGGAGCCGGAGCCACCCACGTCCAGCTCGGTGATCTGCAGGTCCACGCCGAGGTCGGCGAAGCGCTGCAGGTTCGCCTGGTAGGTACTCAGGTTCGAGTTCGAACCGAGGTGACTCTGGATACCGACGCAGTCGATCGGCACGCCACGGCTCTTGAAGTCCCGGACCATGTTGTAGATCCCGGTGCTCTTGGCGTTGATCCCGTCGGTGTTGTAGTCGTTGTAGCAGAGCTTGGCGTTCGGGTCGGCGGCACGGGCGGCACGGAACGCCGCCTCGATCCAGTCGTTGCCCGTGCGCTGCAGGTTCGAGTCCCGCCGCCCACCACTGCTGCCGTCGGCGAAGGCCTCGTTCACCACGTCCCACGAGTGGATCTGACCGCGGTAGTGGGTGGCGACCTGGGTGACGTGGTTGATCGCCGCCGAACGCAGGTCACTGCCCGACAGGCCCTGCGCCCACCCGGGCTGCTGCGCGTGCCACAACAGGGTGTGGCCCCGCACGCTCATGCCGTGGCTCCGTGCGTAGCTCACGATCTGGTCGCCGCCGCCGTAGCTGAACTGGTTGCGGTTGGGTTCGGTGGCGTCCCACTTCATCGCGTTCTCGGGCACGATGCTGTTGAACTCGCGGTTCAACGTGCCCGAGTACGAGGAGTCATTGAGGAGGTTCGGCACGACCGCCGCGCCGAAGTACCGGCCGCTCTGTGCCGCGGACGCACCGAGCGTGTCGGCGGCACTGGCGGTCCCGGCGGTCAGCACGAGTCCGGTCGCCGCGAGGCTCGCGGCCGTCAGCACGGTCGTCAGCGCCGCGAGCACCGCCCGGACGCGGCCGCGCGAAGGTGATCTGTTGCTCATCGCTGCCCTCTTTTCGTCGTTGAAGGTTCGGGTCATTCGGGTGGGTCCGGGCAGGCTGCCGCCCCACCCCCAGTCGGTGCAGAGCGGCAGCCCGGTTCAGCGACGCTGCTCCGTCACACGCGCACCCATCGCTGGTTCGCCTGGTTGTTGCAGGCCCAGAGGATCAGCCGGGAACCGTTCTCGGTCGCCGCCTGGTTGACGTCCAGGCACAGTCCTGACTGGACACCGCGGACGGAGCCGTCGGCGCCGACGGTCCACTTCTGGTTGTTCTGCCCGTTGCACGACCAGATGACCACTCGCGTCCCGTTGGCGGTGCCCTGGTTGTCGGCGTCGAGGCACTTGTCGCCGTACACGCGGATCTCGCCGTTCGGCCACGTCGTCCACAGCTGGTTGGCCGGCGTGTGGCAGTCCGAGATCACCACCGTGGCGCCCGGGGCGGTCGACGCGCCGTCCACGCCGAGGCACCGGCCGGAACCCTCGCCGCGGAACCGGGACGTCGTGGCGGTCAGCGGCGCGCCGCCGGTGATCCGGTAGGCCGCGACCCCGTGCGCCGGCACACTCGCGGTGATCTGGCCCGTGGTGTTCGAGGTGCCCCCGGTCCACAGGTCGGTCAGCGTGAACGAGCCGCCGGACAGCCCGGTCTGGGCGGCCGTGGTGCTGATCGTGGCGGTGCCGCCGCCGCGGTTGAACAACCCGACCGCGACCGAACCGTCCGACAGCGGTTTGGCGAACACCTCGACGTTCCCGTCGTCACGCACCCGCCGGCCACCCGCACCGAGCCGGTCCTGGTTCACCGCCAGCAGTCGCGGGTTGCGCAGGATCGCACTCACGTCGGCAGACATGGTGCGAATGTCGTTGCCCGCCATCAGCGGTGCCGCCATCAACGCCCACAGCGCGAAGTGCGACCGTGACTCGGTCAGCGTCAGCCCCGGCCGGCCGACCACCAGCATGTCCGGGTCGTTCCAGTGGCCAGGGCCGGCCTGCGCCGCCAGCGGCGCGTTCACGTCGACCACGTTGCCGACACCCATCGGGTAACTGTTGGTGTTGCCGTTCTGCCAGATGTCCAGCAGGTCCTCAGTGGTCCGCCACAGGTCGGCGACCTCGCCCCAGTCGTACTTGTCACCCGTGATCGCGTGGAAGCTGTTCGGGTTGATGCTGTAGACGATCGGCCGGCCCGTCGCCCGCAACGCGTCCCGCATCAGCGAGAACCGGGCGACCTGCTCGTCACGGGTACCGTCCGGCGAGCACCAGTCGTACTTCAGGTAGTCCACGCCCCAGGAGGCGAAGGTGTTGGCGTCCTGGACCTCGTGGCCCACGCTGCCGGTCGAACCGGGGTGGTTGCCGACGCGTTGGGCACAGGTGCGTTCGGTGGGCACCTGGTAGATCCCGAACTTCAGGCCGCGGCCGTGGATGTAGTCCCCCAACGCCTTCATGCCGCTCGGGAACTTCGTGGGGTGCGCCCGCAGGTTGCCCTGCCCGTCGCGCTGCGGGTCGAACCAGCAGTCGTCGACCACCACGTACTGGTAGCCGGCGTCGCGCATCCCGGAGCCGACCATCGCGTCCGCCGCCTGCCGGACCTGCGCCTCGGTCACGCCGCAACCGAAGCTGTTCCAACTGTTCCACCCCAGCGGAGGTGTGAGTGCGGGACTGCCCGGTGCGGCGCGGGCCGAGCGGTACGGCACCGAGGAGAACAGCGCCAGTACCGCCACCACGACCAGTGCGGCCGCGAGCAGGCCTCGTACCGGTATACGTTCGCGTGCTTCATCGCACATGAAGAAACCCCATCATCTTTGGCGGCAGGCGCACACGACGCCCGAGCAGGTTCCGCAAATCAGAAAGGCTTAGTTGTGAACGCTAACACACACGACCGGGCGAGACAACCCGGCTACACAACGGTATGAATCGAAACTTTCGGATCCCCTTGCGGTGTCACAGTTATCGTGAACATATGACTGTCCTACGGTTCGACCGGGTTTGAAACGATAAATAGTGAGCGCTCCCACCACGACAGCAACCTGCCCCGGATATCATGATCAGCTCGACTCGCCGTCGCCGGCGCATTTCCGGGGAATGACCGAATGCCGCCCGGTCCGCACCAGGGAGGACGCATGGGCGAGACGGCGGGCCGACGCGTGACTGTGACAGCCGCGGTGAGACCGTGCACCACAGATGAGTCCTACTCATCGGAGCGGTCGCCCTCACGACCATCATCATACTCCGGCCATGCCAACGGTAGCCAAGGTCCAGCGCTGCGGAGATACGTGCCGCCGGCCGCTCGATGAGTCGTATCCATATCATTGCGGCCTCTCCGGTTCGTGTGGTGGACTGAGAGCTGCCTCGGCAGGGGGCGTTCGCCGGATCCGTTCCACGTAAGGAGATCCCGTGTTCGCGTCGTCGTCCCCCACCCTGCGGAGAGCCGCGCTGACCGTCGCGGCCGCCGCCGCGCCGGCCCTGGTGTCCCCGTCTTCCGCCGCCGCACAACCCACCACCCCGTACACCGCTCCCTCGGGAACCGGCACGAGCTGCACCGCCGACATCGTGGTGAAGCTGGCCGGTGGTGTATGGCGGCAAGTGCCTTGACGCGTCCGGCGGCGGCACGGCCAACGGCACGGCGGCGATCATCTGGGACTGCCACGGCGGCACGAACCAGCAGTGGAGTCTGCGATGATGCGACGACCACTGTGGACAGTCGTCCTGGGGCTGGTGCTGGCCGGGTGCGGGAGCGCGCGGGGCCGGGCTCGTCCGGCGGCAAGGCGGACACCCTCGTGGTCTGGGACTGAAGTCGGGCGACGCCGCCGCGGTGGCCAGCGGGGAGAATCTCACCGGGCTTGAGCAGTTCCGCCCGCTGCTCGCCGCAGGGGCGGTCGACGTAGTCCAGACGGACGCGGTCTGGGGCATCACCCACTTCCTGCGGGTCGCCGGGCTCGCCCACGCGCACGACCTGCCGGTCAGCCCGGTCGGGAACATCCCTGTCGGGCTCCTGCACGCCGCGACCGCGACGCCGAACCACATCGCGAGCGAACTCGAGGACCTCGAGTCACCCGTCGGCGTGTTCGTCGACCTGCACGTCGACGAAGGCAAATTCGTCCTCGGTGTCTCGGCGGGCCTCGGCATCCGCGTCGACGAGGATCTCATCCGGGCATCCGCCCGCCGGCCGGGTGCCGCGAACGGCGGCGGCCCGAACGTGCGACCGGAATCAGCCGGGCGACGCCTGTTCGCCGAGACGGACGGCGCGCGCTACCCGTTCGAGGAGCACGAGGCACTGCCCCGGCTGACCGGGATCTGACACCCGGCGCCGCCGTGCTCCTCGACGTGATGTCACGACGTGCAGGCGGTGCCGTTGAAGGTGAAGCCGCCGGGGGTCGCGTTGGTGCCGGTGTGGGTGCCCTGGAAACCGAACCTCTGGCTGCCGCCCGGCGCGATCACTCCGTTGTGCCCCACGCTGCGCGCCGTGACCGCCGACCCGTTCTGGGCGATGTCGGCGTTCCAGGCGCTGGTGATCCGCTGGTCGCCGGGGAACGTCCAGTTCAGTGTCCAGCCGTTGACCTGGCTCGCACCCGTGTTGGTGACGGTGACGTCGGCGGTGAACCCGTTCTGCCAGGAGTTCGGTGTGTACGCCACGCGGCAGCTCCCGGTCGGCGGAGGCGGTGTGCTGCCTGCCGTGACCGAGAAGGAGTTGACCGCGAGCCCGGCGCCACCGATCCAGGGTTCGAAGCCCGCCTGGACGCTGGTCAGGTACCAGTTCCGCTGCGCGTGGCCGCGGTTGACCGCGTCGCCGTAGAAGTCGTTGACGGCGAAGTCGAGCGACGTGGTCGCCGACGTTCGCACGTACGACACGACGTTCCAGCCGATGTTGCCGAACCAGACGTCCCACGTGGCGCCGGCCAGGCTTGCCGAACCGACCCGCGACCCGATGGGCTGGATCGAACCCTGCCGGTTGAGCCAGATCATGATCTCCGCGCCGGTGTTCTGGCCGTCGGTGCGGGGAGTGGGGTCGAACCAGAGGTCGTAGGACGCGTTCCACGTGCCGGAGGACGGGTAGCTCATGTTCACACTGCTGCGCAGACCGGCGAACGTGCCGCTACTGGCCTGCAGCGGGAGGCCACTACCGCTGGTGCAGTTGCCGTAGTGACAACCGAAATACACCGACGGATACGCCGCGGGTGCGCCGTTGGTCGGGTTGTTGTGGTTGGCCTGGGTGATCGTGAAGCCGGCCGCGGTGGTGTCAATGCACTGGGCGG
The DNA here is from genome assembly GCA_963840275.1 of uncultured Actinomycetota bacterium. Lineage (GTDB taxonomy): Bacteria > Actinomycetota > Actinomycetes > Mycobacteriales > Pseudonocardiaceae > Actinophytocola. The sequence continues at coordinate 1,355,810 of CAWIYK010000005.1, read as the reverse complement.
TGCCCGCGCCCCACACGTTGTTCTGGACGTTGTACCGACCGCCCTGAATCGGGACCGTGGCGTACTTCTCACACGTCACGACCGCCTGGGCGGGCTGGGACGCGAGCCCGGTGGTCGCTCCGCCGACCAGGGCACAGATGATCACGATGGCCCGGACGAGACGCCTCATCGCAACTCCTCGTTGACTGCGGCGGGCTGGAAGCCGGAACTGGGAGCGCTCCCAGTCGGTAGTCACCAATGATCGCCCCTTTTCGCTGGAATGGCAATAACGGACGTCGCATCGCCGCGACATGACGAGTGCCATCCGGGCTCCCGCTATTCATCCACAATGGACCCCCCACCAGTTGTCGGCCGGCAACCCCAGCGCGCCCACCGGCCGTCCCGGCCGGTCGACAACGTCGCCGTGGCGCTTGCCTGCCCGTCGCGCAGCACGGCGGACCTGTGCCCCGGTCAGCGTGAGGACGCCTGGGTCAGCAGCAGCGTCCCCGGCCACACGAACACAGTGCCTACCCGCCGGGTTCATCATCTCCGATGATCTCCACGTATTCGCGTCCTACACGGAATGAAACTTCCGGAAATCTGAAGCGCTCCCATCATCGCTGTCCAGATATTCGGCAGATCGTTGACGGCCGTTCGCAAAGTGCCTATCTTCGGGGCGAGGGGGTCGTCGACCGGAGGTCAACGATGATCAGAACAGCGCTCGTGACACTCGGCAGCACCCTGCTGATCGCCGTCACCGGAGTCGTGTTCCCACCCGTGGCGTCCGCCGCGTCGCTGGTGGCAGTGACCGACTTCGGCGCAAATCCGGGCGGGATGCGCATGCACGTCTACGTGCCCGGCACGCACCCCACGAGCCCGGCGATCGTGGTCGCCATGCACGGCTGCGGCGGCTCCGGTCCCGGCTTCTACTCGGGCAGTGAATTCGCCTCGCTCGCCGACCGGTACGGGTTCATCGTCATCTACCCGAGCGCCCAGCAGCAGGCCGGGTTCGGGAACTGCTTCGACACCTGGTCGGACGCGGCCAAACGCCGCGGCGGCGGCAGCGACCCGGTCTCGATCGTCTCGATGGTGACCTACGTCGAGCAGACCTACGGCGGTGACCCGAACCGGGTGTTCGCCACCGGCTCGTCCTCTGGCGGCATGATGACCAACCACATGCTCGCCCTCTACCCGGACGTGTTCAAGGCGGGCGCCGCCTTCATGGGTGTGCCCTTCAACTGCTTCGCCAACGCGGCCGACTACCCGCCAGGGGCCAGCAGGTGCACCGGCGGGAGCATGAACCGGACGCCGCAGGAGTGGGGAGACGCGGTCCGCCAAGCCTTCCCCGGCTACACCGGGCTCCGGCCGCGAATCCAGCTGTGGCACGGCACCGCCGACACGCTCGTGCCGTACTCCCTGCTGCAGGAGGAGATCGAGCAGTGGACCAACGTGTTCGACCTGAGCCAGACACCGACGTCCACCGACACCCCGGAACCGAACTGGACCCGCCGTCGCTACGCCGACACCGCCGGCACCGTCCAGGTGGAGGCCTACAGCATCCAGGGCGCCGGGCACAGCCTGCCGGCAAGCGGCATGGCCGCCTGGGCCATCGCGTTCTTCGGCCTGGACAGCTCGGAGCCGGGACCGGGGCCGAGTACGTGCGGAGTCACGGCCACCGTCGACGCGTGGAACACGGGACTGACGGAAACCGTCACCATCAGGAACACCGGCAGCGCCACGGTCAACGGTTGGTCCCTCGTGTTCACACTCCCGAATGGACAGTCCATCTCATCCGGGTGGAGCGCCACCTACTCGCCGTCCTCGGGACAGGTGACGGCACGCGGCCTCGGCCACAACTCCGCGATCGCGCCGAATGCCGCGGTCACCATCGGATTCCAGGCCACGCATACCGGTGACATCGGTGAACCAGCGTCGTTCGCCCTCAAAGGCGTGCGATGCTCCGTTTCCTGACCGCGTCATGGTCGGACGCGTCCACCAGAGCGGTGGTCGTCTCGTGGATGGCGAGTTGCGGCCAGGTAGGTGCCACGGAGAACCAGGACGCACCCGGCGAACTGCGGAAGAGTCGGTCGCTCGGCGAGGACACTCGCCACGGCGGAAGGACCGCCGGCATGACCAATTCTTCGATGAGGTCCCGCGCGAACTCGTCCGGCAGCGAGCGTCGCGCAGTGCACACATGAGTCTGGCGTGCCCGGATCTTCCTCAGCGGGTCGCCCCGGGTCCGGCTCGATCTTGCGGCGTAGCTGCCCGGACGTGCACGTCCGACAGCCGGGTGTCGCCGAAGTACCCGCACTCCCACACCCGCTCCAGCAACTGTTCGCGAGTGACCACGTCGCCGCGGGCCATGCGAGCGTGCACAGCAGCCGGAACTCCGTCCTGGTCAGCGGAACCTCAGCACCACCGCGTCCACGTCCTCGACGGAGTGACGCCCACCGGGCAAGTTCCGCATCATTCGGCATGCCCGGTGCCGCGATCGACACCACGCTGGTCGACAAGATTCTCGCATTGCACGACATCGCCGAAGCCGTCCACACCCACGTCAGCCTTTACCGCGTCCCTTGCCGTTCCCTTTGTTTCCGTTGTTGGGCGGCTTGGTCGGTTTCGCGGCCGGGACGGCGGCCGGGCCGTGGTCCTGTTGCACTCGAATGGTGTTCTGACCAGGCGGTGGGGGTGGCGGCGGAACGACCTCGACGTTCGGGAGTGGCGTCATGGGTGGCTCGACGGGCGGGGCTGAGGTGACGGGTTCGGTGCGTGCTGTTTCCGGTACCGGCGCCGGCGCCTGGCCGGTGGGATGACCGGGGGTCGTGTCCGTGGTGGTCACGGCGACTGTGGCGACCGTGGCGGCCGCAGCCAGGGCCAGGGCCGCCAACCCGGCGTGCACCGGCCGGAAGGCTGTCCGTTGAAATGGTGACTGGGATGGCGACCGTGGCGGCGGTATGGCCGGCTCAGCGGGCAGAGCCGCCGTTCGTCCGTTGCCCAGGGCGGTCAGCAGTACCGCACAGCGGGCGGCGGCCGGCCGGTCGGCGGGATTCTGTGCGGTCATAGCCGCGAGCACGACCCGCCACGCGTGCGGGAGATCCTCTGGGATCCGCGGTCGACGGGACAGGCGGGCCAGTGCCGTCTCGGCGGCGGTGCCGGTGTACTCGGTCCGTCCGGTCAGGCATTCGAGCAACACGAGCCCCAGCGCGTAGATATCGGCGGGCGGCCCGACGTCGACGTCGGTGATCTGCTCGGGTGCCAGGTAGGCGGCGGTGCCGACGTACTCGCCGGACCCGGTCAGGTGGGTCGCGCTGAGAACGCGGGCGAGACCGAAGTCGGTGAGACGTGGCTCGCCGGACGGGTCGATGAGAATGTTGGACGGCTTGACGTCGCGGTGGACCACGTCACGGTCATGGACGTAGGCCAGGGCGTCGGCGAGGGACGCGGCCATCCGCGCCACCGCCTCGGGTTCCATCGGACCGGCGTCCATCAGGTCACGAAAAGTGGGCCCGTCAACGAGTTGGAGGACCAGAAAAGGCTGGTCACCGTCGAGGCAGACGTCGTACACGGCCACCAGACCCGGATGGGACAGGCCGGCCAGCAGCCGTGCCTCGGACGCGAACCGGTACCGACCGACGGGGTCCGCCGCCCGGTACAGCTTCACCGCCACCCGGCGCCCGAGTACGACATCGATCGCGTCGTACACGGTGGCGACGCCGCCCCGCCCGAGCAGACTGCCCAGCCGGTAACGGCCATCCAACAGCCGGCCGTCACAGTCGGGCAGGGGTCTGTCGTCCGCATCCATCAAGCAACTCCCGCTTCGTCCGAAAGTCCGTACCCAACAGACCCGACGATCAAACCGGGTCACACGAGAAGAGTCCATGGGAAAGCGCGCCAACGTGCCGAACCAACCGAATGCCGGACGGGTCTCGTCCGGACCAGGCACCGCCGCTCACCAGACCACATAGGTCTCGTTCCCAGGTCCCGAGCAGAATCCCCGCACTGAGCGGCGCTGCCATCGTCCTCGTAGCCGTTCTGTTCGCTCCCCGCAGAGATGTCATCCACAACACGCTGCCTCGGCGGTGGGTGCCGGCCTGGCGGAGGAAGTGACCGCCTCCAGTTCGGCGCGTTCCCGGTCAGCGTGGGGCGGGCGGCCGGGTGCGGCCCAGCCAGGTGCCGACGATGACGAGTGCCGCGCCCAGTGCGAGGAAGCCGAGGTCGTAGACCAGTTGATGGGGACCGGTTCGGACGTGGTGCACGCCGAGTAGTTGATGGTCGACCAGGCCTTCGACGAGGTTGAACCAGCCCCAGCCCGCAAGCATCCAGCCGGCGAGCCGTCGCCCGCGGTGTGGTGGGGCGGCCGGCCGTGCCGCGGCCAGCAGACCGATGCCGGCCAGCACGATGATCAGACAGGCGAGGTGGAACAAGGCGTCGCCGATCATGTTGGCTCGCAGGTGCGCGCCGGTCGTCATCGGATACCAGCCGGAGAGCATGTGATGCCATTCCAGCAACTGGTGGGCGATGATCCCGTCGATGAACCCGCCGACACCGATGCCGAGCACGAGCCCGGCCGACGTCCACGATTTGGTCATGCCGTACCTCACCCTCGCCTCGGTTCCGCGGGTGCGGAGCGGATGCCCGGCGGGCCCGGCGGCAAACGCCGTCCGAGAACGCGGGTGTGAGGCGGCTGCGCCTCAGCGGTGAGCGAGGGGCGGCCGCGTCGATCATCCGCGCGGCCGTCCGGCGGAGCAGCGGACAGGACGGTCCGACACGATGGCTGGCGGTGAACGTGACGTCGAGCCGGTTTAGTGATCAGTTCAGAATGAGCTTGCGCAGGCAGATGATTGAGCAGGCCAGGTGCCCGCCGTCCGACACGGCGACGTCCACCACGACCCGGTCGCCGTCGGTCTCGACCCGGACCCGCGATCTCGGCCGTCGTGGCGCCGGACACCGGGAACCGGTGTGGACGGTCGACCCGGAACTGCGGGTCGGCACGACCGCGAAGGGCGTCGAGCTGGTCAGCGTCACGGGCCGGGCGCCAGTGGCCGAGGTCGGTGGCGAGCCGGTGCTGTTCGCCGGCTACCTGGTCGGACGGGAACCGTCGGTGGCGGCGGTGCGCGTGCGCGACGCAAGTCCACTGTGGACAATACAGGGCGACGCCAGGTGTGTGGCCCAGGTTCGTGGCGGGCGAGCGGGTCGTCGGGCTCGACGCGGCCACGGGCCAGCAGGTGTGGTCCCTCGCGGACCGCTATGCCCGCTCCTCGGTCGTGCTCGTCGCCGGCAACGTTGCCCTGGTCTACGCACATCCCACAGAGCTGCGGCCGGGCTCGGGCAGACACCGCCATGGCTCGACAGGCACCGGGAACTCAACCCTGAAGGCGCAGAAAGTGGCGGAGTGGCGGTCGCCGCGTCTGTAGTTGCCGGTGATGTGGTGACAGAACAGCCGTTCTTCGCCAGCACGGCCAGGATCGCGCCGTCCACCTCGTCCGACAGTCGAAGTATGCCGCCGGTCTACTCGTGGAATCGGGTCAGACGCTCACTCAGGACCCGGTCCAGCGCCGCCCGTCCAGCCCGACCCCATGCCGGCTTGCCGCCGGGCAGGCCGCGGTCCCCGTTCTGGCCCATCAGCATCAGGAAGAGGCTCTTCAGCGCGGCAAGCCCGCGGGCGCGCCGGACCGTCGCCTCGTCAGCGTCCGTGTACGCGGCGAAGAAGCGTGTGGCCGCGCCCGCCGGCAGCAGCACCCAGGCGGCCGCCAGGTCCGACGCCGGGTCGCCGACGAACAGGTCGCCGAAGTCGACAACGCCCGCAAGCGTCCCGTCGGCGACGACGACGTTCGCGGGATGCAGGTCGCCGTGCACCCACACCGGCGGACCCTCCCATGCGGGGGCCGCGACGGCGTCGTCCCAGACGGCCCGGACCTCGGCGGCGTCGGAGCCGATCGCGTCAGCGTCGACGGAGTCGAAGAACTGGTCGAAGCCGTCCGTGCAGTCCTTGGGATGCGCGCCGCGGCCCGTATCAACCGGTGCGTCGGCGGGCGCTGCCACATGCATCGCCCGGAGGAACGCCGCCAGGGCGTCGGCCGCGTGCTCGCCGCGGGTGATCGACCCGTGGTCCAGCGGCAGGCCCGGCACCCATGTCATGACCGTCCAAATCTTGGGGAAACGCTCGGAGGGCGCACCACTCCGCACCGGGACGGGGATCGGCAGTGGCAGGCGTGGGGCGAGAAGCGGCAGCCAGCGACGCTCCTTGAGCTGGTGACCGGGGCCGGTGTCCATGCGCTGGATCCGCACGGCCAGCTCGTCCCCGAGGCGCCACATCTGGTTGCCCCAGCCGCCTTCCACCTCGCGGAGGGGCAGCTCGGCCAGGTCCGGATGCTGGTCCCGCAGCAGGTCGCGGATGAGACCCGCGGTGATCTCGTTCTCGATCCTGGTCATGCGGAGCAACCATACCGCCCAAGGAATCTCGACCCACTGGCTCCGCCAAACCACCCTCACCTGGGTGGAACGCCACTTCGGCTACGGAGTCGAGCTTGGCCCCCGGACACCGTGGGTGGCGGTGATGCCGTTCAGGGCGCGGAGTTCCTCGTGCTGTTCCTGGGTGCTGCGGGCCAGGTCGAGGGCCCGGGAGTAGTGGGCCAGTGCCTCGGGCACGGCTCCCCTCGCTCGGGCGTTGTCGCCGAGGGCGTTGTGCACGAGTGTCTGCAGTGGACGGATGCCGGTGTCGGTGGCGATGGCCAGGGCGGCCCGCCCGTAGCGGCGCGCCTCGTCCAGGTCGTCCAACTCGCCGTGGACATTCCCCAGGTAGGCCAGTGCGTAGCCTTCCGCCTCGCGGTGACCGTTGGGCCGGCTCACCGCCAGCGAGCGGTGCAGGTAGTCCAGCGCTTCCGGGTAGCGGCCGAGCGCGCGGTACACGTCGCCCAGGTTGTGCAGTGCGATCGCCTGGCTCGACCGGTCGCCGGTCGCCTCGGCGATGGTCAGGCACTGCTCGTAGCTGTGCCGGGCGTCGGCCAGTCTGCCGAGACTCTCGTGGACGTAGCCGAGGTTGCTGAGTGCCCGGCTCTCGGTGAAGCTGTCGCCGGTCTCCCGCGCGAACGCCACCGCCCGGTGCAGGTGGGTGGCAGCCGGCTCGTACCTGCCGAGCTGCGCGTGGACGATGCCCAGCGTGTTCAGCGCCCGCCCGGTCAGCAGGGGCGCGCCCTCGATGGCGAGGCACTCCTCCAGGTGGCGAACGGCCTCGTCGTAGTTGCCCAGCCGGGCGCACGTGGCGCCGAGGTCGATGAGCGCCTGCCGCACGCCCGGCGTGTCGTCGTGCCCCCGCGCCTCGGCCAAGGCCAGCGCGTGCAACGTCCGGGCGGCGTCGTAGTGGCCGTGCACCCGCAAGCCGTGCCACAACACGGTCGCCAGGTCCCGGGCGTGGGTCGCCACACCGGTCCGCCCCGCCTGTTCGGCGACGGTCAGCAGGGTCGGTAGCTCGGTGGCCAGCCACGCCGGCGGATCCGGCACCCGGGCCTCGAGCAACGTGCCCAGCACCGGCCTCCGGTGCGGGTCCCGTGGCGCGAGCAGGTCCGCTGCCACCACGGCCTGGCTGACGTAGTGGTCGAACAGCCCGCGCAGGGCCGCGGTCCGGCACGCGCCGTCGTCCTGCTCGCACACCGTCGCGGCATAGGCGCGCAGGAGGTCGTGGAACTCGTAGCGGCCGTCGTCCCGGCGCTCGAGCAGGTGCCGGTCGACCAGCACGTCGAGCAACCCGCGTGCCGCGTGGACGTCCGTGCCGAGCAGCACGGCGGCCGCTGCCAGGTCCCAGTGCGCGCCGGGGTGGACGCCGAGCCTGCGGAACGCCGCGGCGGCCGGCTCGGGCAGGCCGCGGTAGGACCACGAGAGCACCGCCGACACCGATGTGGCGTCCTCGCCGGTGGTCAGCACCTCCAGCCTGCGGTGCTGGTCTGCCAACTCCGCCGCCACGTCGGCGACCGTCCGGTCCCGGGCCGAGCGCTCGGCGACGATGTGCAGTGCCAGCGGCAGGCCCCCGCACCAGGCGGCCACCTCCGCGACGGCTGCCCCGTCCGCGGCCACCCGCACGTGGCCGAGCAGCCGGGTGAGCAGTTCGACGGACTCGGACTCGGTGAACTCGGCGAGGGTGAGCCGGTGTGCCTGGTCGCTGACGGTCAGCCCGCGTAAGGAGCTGCGGCTGGTCACCAGTACCAGGGACCCCGGCTCACCGGGGATCAGCGGGCGGACCTGTTCGGCGGATCGCGCGTTGTCGAGCACGATCAGCACCGGACGGGTCGCGAGCATGCTGCGCAGCAGGGCGGATCGCTCGTCCAGGCCGGCGGGCACCTCCTCGGCGGGCACGCCCATCGCGCGCAGGAACGAGTGCACGACGCTCGCCGGGTCGACCGGGTCGCCTGGGCCGTAGCCGCGCAGGTTCGCGAAGAGCTGGCCACCCGAGAACCGGTCGCGGACCCGGTGCGCCCAGTGCACGGCGAGCGCGGTCTTGCCGACCCCGGCCATGCCGTCGACAGCGACCACGACCACGGTGTCGTCGCGGGCGGCGAGCAGCCGGTCCAGCTCGTCGAGCTCCCGGTGCCGCCCGGTGAACATCGCCCCGTGGGCGGGCAACTGCGCCGGCACAGCCGGATACGCACTCGTAGTCCCAGGGGGAAGGTAGGCGCCGACGAACTCGTCGACGCGGTGGGCGGTCAGGCCGAGGCCCCGGGCCAGCACCTCCAGCGAGTGCCGGTGCGGCCGCGCCACCCGGCCGCGTTCGATGTTGCTGATCGCCCGCACGGTCAGGCCCGTGCGTTCGGCGAGCTGTTCCTGGGTGAGGCCCGCGGCCTTCCGTAAGTCGCGTAGCAGCGTCGACCACCTCCTGGGTGACATTCAATAGCCAAGTCGGACGTCGCGCGAGGCTCATACGGGTGGTAACGACGCATGTCACGGTGGGTGGCAACCGGAACTTCCGGGCAGCGAAGGTTCCGGTGGTTGTTCGTGGCTTTCGTCTCGGGGACTGCCGTTGAATACGGAATTCGAGCGGGTGGAAATCGGCTCGGCGGAATCGAGTATCGCGAGGGAAAGAGGAATACTCATGAAATCTGCCAGAAAGATCTTGTCCCGCGCCGGCGTCGCAGGTGTCGTCGTCGCCGCGGCCCTGTCGACCGCCGTCGTGACGGCGGGCCCTGCCAGCGCGGACCAGGTACACGGCGGCTACTTCCCCACCCAGCTCGGCTGCAACCAGGCGGGCCACAACAGGGTCCAGCAGGGCTTCGCCTACGACTGGAACTGCGCCAAGGTCACCAACGGAGGTGCCCACCAAGGCGAGTGGCACCTGATCCTCTTCACCTGATCCGACTTCGTCCGTGGCCCCGCCTGCCCGCAGGCGGGGCCACGGCAGCTCGCCTGTCGACCAGGTCAATCGACGATATCGTCCTCGGACACCAGTCTTGGTGAATCGCACGCATCACGTGAAATCTCACCATCGGACATCAAGAGCCGATGTAGTTACAGGAGGCTCGCCAACTTCAACGCGGTTCCGTCAGAAGCCGGGGAACACCCGGCGCAGATCGTCGAGCGTGACGGCGCCCTCGACGGTGACGCCCTTGTCGTACGGCGCCTTGAGACGGCCAGTGACCAACCGGACGAACGCCTCCGCCGGCCCGGTGAACGTCGCCGACGGTGACTCGAGGTGGTCCACCACGGTGACCGCGTCATCGATCACCAGACCGGCCCCGGGGACCGAAACCGACACCGGGACCTCCAGCTCGGCCGGCTTCGCGAGGAAGCCCAGCATGAAGCTCACGGGCCCGGCCAGGAGATCGACGAGCACCGCGGCCGAGTCGGCGTCCACCCCGGCATCCGGGTCGAAGGCCACCCGCACGTCCCACGAGTGGTTGGCCACCTCGCTGAGCCGCATCCCCAGGGCGGTCAGTAGCGAGACCGGCTCCGGCAGGAACCCGAGGTCGACGGTCAGCGACGAACGCTGCTCGGGCGTCAGCGCCTCGACCAGGTCGAGCCAGCGGCCGTTGTACTCCAGGAAGCCCTCAGCCTGCGCGCGCGGCGCGGACGCGTCCCAGCGGGCCCAGATCGCCTGGTTGTCCTCGACCGCCGCGGTCTCACCGGCGGCCCTGGCGATCGGCGCCCGGCCGATCTCCGCACCGCTGCCAAGATGGGACAGGACCTGGGCGACAGTCCACTCCGCGGCACCGCTGGAGGTGCCCAGCTGGTCATCGGTGAGGGTGCGGACAAGACCGGCGAGCATGTCGTGCTCGGAACGGAGGGCGGTGACCGTGCGGTCCACGAGTTGACTCATGCCACCCTCAACTCCCGGGTGGACGCGTGTGTTCCGTTGTAGGAGTGCCGGACTGCGAGCGAGCTGGAACCGCCGGTCCGGGGCGGTGGGCCGCTGTACGATCCAGCCGGTGGTCCGGACGGGTGAGCAGGGGGCGTAAGTGAGCGGTACCAGGGTCTTGGTGGCGGGGGCGAGCATCGCGGGGCCCGCGCTGGCTCACTGGTTGCGCCGGCGAGGGGCCGAGGTGACCGTGGTGGAGCGGGCTCCCGAGCTGCGTCCCGGTGGGCAGGCGGTGGACGCGCGCGGGGTGGCCAAGGAGGTCATCCGGCGGATGGGGCTGGACGCGGCGGTGCGCGCGGCCCGCACCGAGACCGCCGGTGCGCACACCGTGGACGTGGACGGGAAGGTGCTGGAGACCTACCGCGCGGAGGACGACGGTGGCGACGGGTACATCTCGGAGATCGAGATCCTGCGCGGGGACCTGTCCCAGGTGCTCTACGACGACACCCGGGACGGTGTCGAGTACGTCTTCGGCGACCGGATCGCCGAGCTCACCCAGGACGCGGATGGAGTCGACGTGGCCTTCGCGGGCGGCGGCCGGCGGCGCTTCGACCTGGTGGTCGGCGCGGACGGGCTGCACTCGGCGCTGCGGACGATGATCTTCGGGCCGCGTGAGCGGTTCGTCCGCCACCTCGGGCTCGTGCTGGCCTTCTACAGCGTGCCCAACGAGTTCGGGCTGGACCGCTGGCTGATCGACTACCAGCACCGGGAGTCCGGGCGCTCCGCGCTCCTGCGGCCGATCCAGGACGCCACCCGGGCAATGGCCATGTTCTCCTTCCCCTCGGCCGACTTCGACGTCGACCACCGCGACGTCGCCGCCCAGAAGACCCTGCTGCGTGAGCGGATGGCCGGCATGGGCTGGTTGACACCGCGCATCCTCGCGCACGTGGACGACACCCCGGACTTCTACCTCGACCAGGTCGCCCAGGTGGTGATGGACCGCTGGTCGAACGGACGGGTCGGGCTGATCGGCGACGCGGCGTTCAGCTCGTCGCCGATGTCCGGAGGGGGCACCGGGCTGGCCCTGGTCGGTGCGTACCTGCTGGCCGGGGAGCTGGCCACGGCCGGCTGGGACCCAGAGGCCGGCTTCGCGGGATACGAAGCGCGGATGCGCTCGTTCGTCGAGGCCAACCAGGAGATCGGCCGCCTGCACGTGCAGAGCCTCAATGCTTCCGAGCCGGCCCCCGAGCCCGACATGGCGGCGCTCACCGCGCTGGTCGAGCGCGCGATCAACGGCGTCGACCTGCCCGACTACACAGGGGTGCCGGACTCCGGGGCGCCGGCCGCACCGCCAATCACCTCGTCGACCAGGCCGTAGGCCACCGCATCAGGCGCGGTGAACCAGCGGTCCCGTTGTTCCGGTCGGGTGGAGGAGTCTCCGGTCCGTCGCATGCCGCCGCGGAGGCGCGTTCGCGTTGATCGTGGTCGCCATGGGCCATAGTGGCGGAATGTTCGACGCGGGTCGCCCTCACGTGTGAGCGGTGCGTAGGGCGTCCAGGACGGGGGTGGTACCGGTGGCCACGTAGTGCAGGGCCGAGCCGCCGCCTGTCGAGGCGGTCGAGTGCCACGGAAGTTCGGCGACGGTGTCACCTCCCAGGAGCAGGGAATCGGCCGCCGGGGTGTTCATCGCGGTGAGGATGGTGGTGCAGGTTCCCTCGAAGCCGTCGGTGTAGCGGGCGGGGGTGCCCGCCAGCAATGCTCGGCCGCCCTCGGACAGTCGCGTCAGGGTTCGGCGCGTCTCGGGGGTGAGGACGAAGTCCACGATCTCCCGGTCAGGTGGGACGCCGTGCTCTACCGGGACGGGCCGAGCGTCCACGTAGCGGTCACCGTCGCGGCGGGCGATCACGACCTCGCGCGGGAGGTGCAGCTTCGCCCGATGTGGGGAGGCCAGCACGGTGCGGGCCACCTCGGTGCAGCGGGCCGGGGCGTCGCCTCGGTGCGACGCTCCGAGGTCGTGGCCCAGGGCCGCCAGGAGGGTGTTCAGCACGACACCACCCGGGATCACCACATCGTAGTGCCGCGTCAGATGGGCCAGGCCGATCGTCACCTTCTCCTTCTTGCGGCCGCCGAGCACGGCCACCGAGTACCGGTCCGGCGCGGCCCCGGCCCACGGCGCCAGGAGGTCGAGCTCCGCGAGGAGGCTGCGCGTTGCGTATCCGGGCAGGTGCTCGAGCACGCCCACGTTCGACGCGTGCGCCCGGTGCGCCTTCGAGAAACCGCCAATGGCCACCGCGTCGCCAAGCTCCGCGAACCGCCGGGCGAGGTCCGGGTCGTTGAGCTGTTCACCGGGCTCGTGGCGGGTGTTGCCGAACAGCACGATCTCGCTCGGGCGCAGCTCGTGCGAGCGGCGCACGGCACCAGCCGAGGCACACTCGGGGTGGTACGACACCGGCCAGGGTAGGCGCTCACGCAGGTAGTCGACCACGAAGTCCAGGTGCCGTGCGGTGCCGTCGGCGTAGCTGCCTTGGTGGGACAGCACTGCGACCCGCCCGCCACGGCTCGCGATGTGGGACAGGTCCGCCAACTCGGCATCGATCCGCAGGGTGCCCCGCAGCGCGGCGTCCACATTGAACCCCGCGGAGTACAGCCACCGGTCCCCCGGCGCGATCGGCTGCTCGCGCAGCAGCGGGAGTGCGGGATTCACCAACTTTGCCGGTACAGCGCGCGAAGCAGCTCACCGTCGACCGTGTCGATCGGGTCGTTTTCCAGGTTGCCGTTCACGCCGGCCACCAGAGAGTCCACATCGGACTCGGCGAAGCCAAGACCGCTCATGGACGTGCGCACACCGAGCGTGTCGATCGTCCGCTCCAGCGCGTCCACCGCACCTCCGCCGAGGGGTTCGGCGACCTCGTCGAACCGGGCGGACGCGAACGGGTGCGCGTGCCGCAGCCACGCCGGATAGACCGTGGCCAACCCTCGGCCGTGCGACACGCTGACTCGCGGCACCGAGCCCATGGCCTGCTGGAGACGGTGCGGCAGACACGTGCTCGCGGTCGCCACGTTGAGCCCGCCGAGCAGCGCCGCGAGGCACAGGTCGTCCCAGACTTCCGGCGGCACCGGCCCTTCCGCGTCCGGGGCCAGGTGATGGCTGTGCCGGTTGATCAGCTCCACCGCGCGAACGGCAAGTGGGTCGTTGATCGGGTTGGCACGCCGTGCCACATGGCTCTCCACGGCATGCGTCAGCGCGTCGAAGGCGGTCTCGGCCGCGACTGCGCGCGGCATCGTGCCGACCAACTCCGGATCGACGATCGCCGCACGCGGGAACAGGTCCGGGCCGCGGATGCCGGACCTGAAGTCACGTGTCACGTCCGTGATGATCGCGCCCTTCGTGATCTCCGAACCGCTGCCGGCCGTGGTCGGGATCGCGATCATCGGCAGTGTGTCCGGTGCGGCCGGCAGCGTCCGGCCGATTATCTCGCCGACCCCCGAGTACCCCGCGCCAACGGCGACGGCCTTGGCCGCGTCCAGTGCGCTGCCGCCACCGAGCCCGATGACCACCCCCGCACCACGCGCGCGCAATACCGCGATCCCCGCGTCGACCTCGTCGGACCTGGGGTTCGCCGAGATCGCGTCGTGCACCACGGCCTCGATCCCGGCCGACTCGAGCAGGCCGGTCACCCGGTCGAGCACGCCGTGCCGGCGCATTGCCGTACGGCCGCACACCACCAGCGCACACGGTGGCCGCCCGTTCAGCACCTCGCCGGCCACCGCGGGCAGTTCGGCCAGCCGGCCCCGGCCGAACACGATCGTCGTGGGAGTGAGGTCGTGGTCGAAGCGCATTGGGTTCCGCCTCAGGGTTGCAGTCGGGACGCGGTCCAACCGGCGCCGGATCGGGTGTACCGCAGGCGCCGGTGCAGCCGGTCGGACCGGCTGCGCCAGAACTCGATCCGTTCCGGTACGAGGAGGTAGCCACCCCACCCGTCGGGCCGGGACAGCTCCTCGCCACGCTCGACCAGTTCTGCCGCACGGTCGCGAAGCGCCTGTTCGTCGGCCAACGGCTCGCTCTGCCTGGACACGACCGTGGTCGCACGCGCGGCCGCGGACCGCTCCGCGAACAGGCCGTCGGACTCCTCGTCGGAGGTGAACTCCACCGGACCGGCCAGATTGATCTGCTGACCCGTCTCGCGCCAGTAGAAGTTCGCCGCGGCCCACGGATTCGCCGCGATCTCCCCGCCCTTGCGCCCGGTTCGTGGCCCGGAGAACAACAGGCCACGATCATCGAGATCCTTGAGCAGCACCACTCGGCTGGACGAGTGCCCACGCTCGTCGGCGGTGGCCAGTACCATCGCGCCGGGCTCGCGTACGCCGACCTCGACGGCGGTGACGATCCACGAGTGCAGCAGCGCTATCGGATCGGTCGGCGGAGACTCGAACTCCGGCGTGTCGACCGGGACGTCACCGGTCAGCGTTGGGAGCTTCGGCAGCCCGTACCCCGCCAATGCGTTCCCCCATCAGACAGTCGATGTGGACGTCCACTGTGGACGCCGCGGGCCGAGCCCACGCGTTCGATGCTAGCGCACCCCGACATGGGCACGATCGTTCGTTCCGCGCTAGCCTCGCGCGACCGAACGTACTGGGGTAAGGAGACGCGGTCCGTGTCAGCTACCGTCGAGAATCCAAGAAGCTCGCTGTCTCGAGCCGATGTCGAGCGCGTCCTCATCGACATCTGGCAGGAGCTGCTGCTCGTCGACGTCACGACGGACGACGACTTCTTCGAGATCGGTGGCTACTCCCTGCTGATCGTCAACGTGGTGACCGAGGCTCGCAAGGCCGGCCTCGATCTCGCGGCCAAGGTCGTCTACGAGCACCGCACCATCGGGCGCATCGCCACCACCCTGGTACCCGCCTCGGGCGCCGACGAGCCGGACGTTGGTTCGCGGCTCGACATCGGCGAGCTGTGGCGTGACAGCGGCAACCCGTGGGCGCGAGACGCCCCGTCCACGATCGTCCCGCTGTCGGTCGACGGGACCGGCGAGCCGCTGTTCTTCCTGCACTGGGGCACCGGCAACGTGGACTTCCTGCCACGGCTGGTCGACGACATCGGCGCGGGCCGCCCGGTGTACGGCATCGAAGCCGCCGGCTACCGCCATCCGGTTAGGCCGCTGGTGTCGATCGCCGAAATGGCCGAGTACTACCTGTGCCAGCTGCGCGCCGTGCAGCCGCACGGCCCGTACCACCTGGTCGGGGTCTGCCAGGGCGGGTTGGTGGGCCTGGAGATGGCGCGTCGGCTGCGGGCCGACGGCGAGGACGTGCCGGTGCTGGCGCTGGTGAACCTGCCCCTTCCCCGGCCCTTCCTGGATCCCGGCTGGGGTCTTGACGACATCGTGGAGTTCCGCCTGGAATCGCTGCGCGACACGTACGGCCTCGTCGACCTCGAGCGCGACCTGCCACGGGTGCTGCCGGAGTTCACCGCGCTGGGCTGGTACGCCGAGGCCGAGCCGGCCGCGTTCCTGCGCTACCAGGCGGTGTGGGCGGCCGGCGTGTTCGCGCAGGAGCACTACCAGCCGCGGCCCTACGACGGCCCGGTACTGATGTTCCACCTCACCGGCTACGCCGAGGACACCGAGCGGATGTGGGGCCCGCTGCTGACCGACCGGCGAACGTTCGTCGTCGAGGGCGAGCACACGCTGCCGGTGCTCACCTCGGACGTGTTCGGCGTGACTCTCCGGGCGGCGCTAGCGGCGCGGTGAGACCGCGCGGGCGGGCCTGGCGAGCGCGGGCAGCGCGCCGCGGTCCAACTTGCCAGACGGGGTCAGGGGAAGCGCGGGGACCACGACGTAGCGATCGGGCACCATGTGAGCCGGAAGACCGGTTCTGGCGTGCGCGCGCAGGGTCGCCGCCAACTCGGTGCCGTCCGGTGCCGGGTCACCGGCCGAGACCACGCACGCGACGAGGAACTGCGCTCCGGCCGGAGTGGCGATGACCGTCGCCGCCACGTCGCGCACGGCGTCGTGCGCGCGCAGGGTCGCCTCGATTTCGCCCAGCTCGACCCGGAAGCCGCGCAGTTTGACCTGCTGGTCGTTGCGGCCGAGGAACTCGAGCTCACCGTCCGGCAGCACCCTCGCCAGGTCGCCGGTGCGGTAGTACCGCCGAGGGCCCTCGGGCGTGTCCAGCGTGACGAACCGCTGGGCGGTCAGCTCCGGCCGGTCGAGATAGCCCGCGGCCACGCCGGCGCCGGAGATCCACATCTCGCCGCTCTCCCCCGCCGCGACCGGGGCCAGATCCTCGCCACGGACGTCGACGGTCAGGTGCGGCAGCGGCGTGCCGATCGGCGACCGCACAGTGCCGTCGAGGTCAGCGCCGGTGAGCACCTTGATTGTCGCGTGCACGGTGATCTCCGTGATGCCGTACATGTTGACCACGGTCGGCGCCGGGCTCGGCAGGTGGCCGAGGAACGCCCGGGTGACGTCGAGTTCCACGGACTCGCCGCCGAAGACCAGGTACCGCAGCGCGAGCGGCGGACGCGCGCTGTCGGCGTAGGTCATCGTGAGGAACCTGAAAACCGACGGGACCTGGTTGAGCACCGTGATGCGGTGCCGCACGAGGAAGTCGAGGAACTCGTGCGGCAGCTGAGCGGTCTGCCCCGGCACGAGGACCGCCGACGCGCCGGTGGCCAGGGCACCCCAGAGCTCCCAGACGGAGAAGTCGAACGCGTGCGAGTGGAACAGGCTCCACCGGTCGTCCTGATCGACGGCGAACAGCGGCAGCGCCGCGCGCAGCAGGGCGAGCACGTTGCCGTGGCTGATCACGCAGCCCTTGGGACGGCCGGTGGAGCCCGACGTGTAGATCACGTAGGCGGCGTCGTCCGAGGTGGGAGCCGGGAGAGCGCCGTCTGCTTCCCCGCCCCCCGTCGCCGGATCGACCGTGCGCACGCCGGACAACCCGAGTGCACGCACCCGGTCGGCCGAGCCAACGGCGAACCGCACCGCCGCGTCCCCGGCCACGTAGCGCAGGCGGTCGGCCGGGTAGCCCGGATCCAGCGGCAGGTACGCGGCGCCGGCGCGCAGCACGGCGAGGATCGCGATCGGGACGTCCACGCCTCGGTCGAGCAGCAGCGCCACGATGTCACCCCGGCAGACGCCGGCGGCGGTGAGCCGGCCGGCCAGCCGCGCGCTCGCGGCGTGGACCTCCCGGTAGGTGAAGACGCGGTCGCCGTCGACGAGGCACGGCGCGTCCGGCCGCGCCGCCGCCACTCGGTCGAACACCTCGACGAGCGACTCGGCACCGGCAAGAAAGTTCGACATCGCGGCCCCCGGGCAGAGATTCTTCGACTATGGAAGCGATTCAGTAGATCGACGCGGTCACGCTACCGGGCGGCCGTGCGCGGGTTCCACCTCGTCGGGGTGCGGGTAGGCTAGCCGGCCATGCTGGGGGAACGTTGAGCGACGAACCAACCGCGCTGCTCGCTGCGCGCACCGGGTTGCGGCGGTGGTACACCGAACTCGTTCCGGACCGTGGGCCGGCGCGGCGGATCGTCGTGCTCACCCTTGTGCAGGCGCTCGGCACCGGCGTCTTTCTGACCTCCAGCGCCATCTTCTTCACCCAGGTCGTCGGGCTGGCGCCGGCCGAGGTGGGACTCGGCCTGTCGATCGCCGGTTTGTGCGGTTTCGCCGTTGTCGTCCCGATCGCCAAGATCGCCGACCGGCTCGGTGCGCGGCTGCCGCTCGCGGCGCACTACGCGGCGCTCGCCGTGCTGTTCCTGTTTTTCCCTTTCGTCGCGAGCTTTCCGGCTTTCGTGGTGGTCGCGACCCTGGTCGCGGTGTGCGAGACGGCCGGCAGCCCGTTGCGTTCGGCGCTGGCGCACGCGCTGTTCGGCGGCGACGCGATCCGGGTGCGGGCCCAGATGCGCAGCACGTTCAATTTGGGCTTCGCCGTCGGCGCGGCGTTGTCCGGCGTGGCTGTGGCCGCCGGCGGGCGCGGGGGTTTCGTCGCGGTGTTGCTGGCGAACGCCGCCGCACAGTCGATCTGCGCGCTGTTGGCACTGCGCCTGCGCCCCCGCCACGAACCGACGCCCCGCGCTCGCGGCTCGGGTCGGGACGTCCGCGCTGCGCGATCTCCCGTTCGTCGCGGTCTCCTTGCTCAGCGGCGCGCTGGAGCTGTACCAGCCGATCATCGCCGTCGGCCTGCCGTTGTGGATCGTGACGCACACGAGCGCGTCGCCCGTGTTGAACTCCGCGCTGCTCGTGCTGAACACCGTGTTCGTGCTCCTGTTCCAGGTGCGGATGAGCCGGGGCGCGGACTCCGTGACGGGTGGGGCGCGGTCGCAGCGGCGCGCCGGCCTGCTGCTCGCGGCGGCGTGCGTGGTGTTCGCCGTCAGCGAGGACCGCGCGGTGTGGCTCGTGATCCTGTTGCTGCTGGCCGGTTCGGTGGTCCTGGTGTTCGGCGAGTTGGCGCAGGCGGCAGGCAGCTACGCGCTGTCCTTCGAGCTCCCGCCGCCCGGCCGGCAGGGCGAGTATCAGGGCGTGTTCGCACTCGGCCGGGGCTTCCAGCAGTTCGCGGGTCCGGTGCTGGTGACGTCGCTCGCGGTGGGGCTCGGTGCGTTGGGTTGGCTTGTGCTGGCCGCGCTGTTCGTGGTGCTGGGCCTGCTGACCGGGCCCGTGGTGGCCATGGCGGAACGAAAGAGAGGTGCCTGACATGCCGCGACTCGCCGTGGTCTACGACGAGGGATCGGTGACGGCGGGTGAGATCGCCGTCGGCCTGTCGAAGCTGGGCACGGTCGCCTTCGCCGTCGTCGAGTCCGAACACACCAACGAGCATCTGCCACTGCTCCGGGAGTTGGGAGAGGTGCTGGCGCCGGACGCCGCCGCTCTGCGGGCGTTCGGGCCGGACGCGGTGCTCACCTTCAGCGAGCGGCAGCTGCGAGCCACCGCCGAGCTCACCGCCGAGTTGGGCCTGCCGGGCCACGACCCGGAGACCGCGCGGCTGGTCACGGACAAGGCCGCGCAGCGCCGGCGGTTGCGCGAGTCAGGGGTCGACGCCGTCCTGGTCCACGAGCTGACCACACCCGGCGACTGGCGGGATGCGGCGGCCTGGCTGCCGCTCGTGCTCAAGCCGGCGCGCGGCGAGGGCAGCCGCGACACCGTCATGGTGACCGACGAGCCCGCCGGGCAGCGGTTCGTGGCCGGGTGGTTCGACCGGCGGCCGGGGGAATGCCTGCTGGCCGAAGAGTTCCTGCGCGGACGAGCGAGTGCTCCCTTCGGCGACTACGTCTCGGTGGAAAGCGCGGTGGCGCACGGCGAGGTGTCGACGATCGCGGTCACCGGCAAGTTCCCGTTGATCCCACCGTTCCGCGAACTGGGTCACCTGTGGCCCAGTCATCTCGGGCCGTCCGAGGAGGACGCCGTGGTCGCGCTGGCGAGCGCGGCCGTGCGGGCGCTGGGCGTGCGCACCGGAATCACCCACACCGAGATCAAGCTGACCGACGCGGGCCCGCGCATCATCGAGGTCAACGGCCGACTCGGCGGACTGCTCAACCCGCTGAGCACCCGTGCGGTCGGCCTCGATCTCGTCGAGGTGGCCGGCCGGTTGGCGCTGGGCGAGCAGCCGAAGATCACCCCGGTGCGGCCGGACGGCGTCCACTTCCTGTACTACAATCCCGCGCCCCCCTTCCCGTGTCGCCTCGACGGGATTCAGGGCGTTCGCGATCTGCGGGCGCTGCCGGGGATCACGGCCTACCAGCCGTTCGTCCGGCGGGGGGCCGAGCTCGGCGGCGGCGTCATGACCACCCGGATCGACATGATCTGCGGGCGGGCCGACAACCACGACGAGATGTTCGCCGTCCTGCGCAAGGCATTGGAAACCCTGGTGTACACGATGTCCACACCGGACGGCCCGGTGGTGGCGAGCGGGCTCGAGCTCCCGGCGCTCGTCCCGTCGGACGGTCAGCAGCCGTAGGCGCGCAGTCCCGCGGTCTCGTCCAGGCCCAGCGCCACGTTCATGTTCTGGATCGCCGATCCCGCCGCACCCTTGACGAGGTTGTCGGTGACAGCGACGACCTTCGCCAGGCCGTGCCGCGGGTCGTAGTCCACGCCGACGTGGCAGTAGTTGGACCCGCGCACGGCCGCGAGGCTGGGGTAGACGTCGTACTCCTTGGTGTTCAGGCCGCCGCTCTTCGCGAAGTCGTTCACCAGCACGAAGTGCTGACCCTCGTGACCGGGGCCGTAGAAGTCGCGGTAGAGGTCGAGCAGTTCGGTCCGGCTCATGCCCTCCTGGACGGGGACGCTCGCCTGAAGGTAGATCCCGCGGGCGAAGTTGCCGTGCGCGGTGTTGAGGTCCACCCGCACGCCCTCGCCGCCGAAGGAACCGAGGACGTGCTCCAGCTCCGGGCCGTGCCGGTGGCCTTCCAGGCTGTACGGCAGCATCGAGCCGAACACCTGCTGGTGCAACAGGTCTCGACGCGGTGTGCTGCCCGCGCCGGTGGTGCCGTTGACAGCCGAGATGTGCAGCGGAGCGACGAGATCGGCCAGTCCGGAGGCGATCAGCGGGGCGAGCCCGAGTATCGCGGTGATGGCGTAACAGCCGGGATTCGCTACCAGGTCTGCCTTGCGCACGTCGTCGCGGAACAACTCGGTGACGCCGTACGCGGCTCTGGCCAGCAGGTGCGGAGCGGTGTGCTCGACACCGTGCGCCTGCCGGAACACCTCGGCGTCGTCGAACCGGAAGTCGGCCGACAGGTCGATCACCGTGGTGCCGGCGCCCAGGCACGTCTCGGCCACGCGCATCGCCTCGCCGGTCGGGGTGCAGAAGAACATCACGTCGAGCTCGCCGGCCCGCGCGAGCAGCTCGTCCGGGCCGGTGAACTCGAGACCACAGCCGAGGAGGTTGCGGTGCACTCGCTCGAACGGCACGTCGCCGCGGGAGGCCGGGACGATCTGGCGCACCGCGGGATGGGACAGCAGCAAGCGACACAGCTCACCACCCGAGTGGCCGGCGGCGCCGACCACGCCGACGGTCAGTTCCGTTCCTGTCATCGGCGCATCACCCTCCCAAAACCTTCCATGGTCTCCTCGGAGACGTCCAGCATGACCTTCCCCGCGGTGCCCGGACCGCCGTCGAACAGCTCGAACGCCTCCCCCACGTCGGCGAGCGGGAACCGGTGCGTGATCATCCCCAGTGGGCTGAGCGTGCCGTCCGCCAGCCAGCCGAGCACGGTCGTGAAGTCGTCCGGCACCGCGAGCGCGGAGAAGTCCAGTGCCACCTCCCGAGCGACCCAGGCGTTCAGGTCCACCCGGTGTGCGTCGTCGAAGTAGCTGACCACCACGACTTTGCCGCCCGGCCGGGTCACCGCGAGCGCGTCGTCCAGGACACCGCGGTAACCGGTGGCGACGACGGTGACATCGGCCATGTCGGACGCGAACGCCTCACGCACGGACACCCGCGCGGCATCCACGTAGCGGTCCGCGCCCAGCCGCGCCACCAACTCCCCCTTGGCCTCGCCGAGGTCCACGCAGTTGACCTCGGCGCAGCCGAGCCGTCGAGCCAACAGCACGCAGCCAAGGCCGATACCGCCGCACCCCAACACGACGACCTTCCGGCCGGCCACGCCGTGTACCCGCCGCAGCGCATGCAGCCCGATCGCCAGCGGCTCGACCAGCGCGCCGGCTCGCAGGTCGACCGGGTCCGGCAGCCGGAAGGTCATGTTGGGGTGCAGCGACACCCGCTCGGCGAAGGAGCCCTGCCAGCCGCGATGGGACAGGTTGAGCCGGTTCTGGCACAGGTTCACCGCATCGCGGCGGCACTCCGGGCACCGCTCGCACGGCGAGAACGCCGCCGCGGTCACCCGGTCACCAGGCCCGAACCCCCGCACGGCGGAGCCGACCTGCTCGACGATGCCGGACAGCTCGTGACCCAGCACGATGGGCGGTCGCTTGTACGGATGTGTGCCGCGGAAGGTGGCGAGGTCCGAGCCGCAGATGCCGGTGTGTGCCACCCGCACCAGCAACTCGCTCGACCCCACCTCCGGAACGGGCACCGCTCGGTGCGCCACCCGCCGGGTGGCGGTGAGCACGCCGGCCCACATGCTCGGTTCAGCACACACGGTTCGGCACGTCCTCCCCGCGGGACCAGGCCGTGATCGCGTCGACCACCAGCTCGCCGATGCGCCGCTGGCCATCTCGGCTCATCGCCCCGATGTGCGGTGTCAGCACGACGTTGTCGAGTTCCGCGAAGCGTGACGTGCCGCCTTCGACCGCGAGCACGTCCAGGCCGGCGCCGGCGATCGTGCCGTCCAGCAGCGCGGCGAACAGATCGTCGTCCACCACCACACCGGCTCGCGACACGTTGATCAGGAACGCGGAGCTTCGCATCCGCGCCAGCCTCGTGGCGTTCAGCAGACCACGGGTGCGCGGGGTCAGTGGCACCTGCACACTGACCGCGTCGGACCTGACGAGCAGGTCATCCACCCCGGTCAGCTCCACGCCGCGCCCACCGAACGCCGCCCGGCGCTCGGCGCCGGCATCCGAGACACTGCCCAGCACCCGCATGTCGAAAGCCCGTGCGAGCTCGGCGATCCGGCTGCCGATGGCACCGACCCCAATCAGCCCCAGGGTCTTCCCACGCAGCTCCATACCGGCAAGCGCGGCCTTGTTCCACACGCCCGCGCGCACCTGGCGGTCCGCCAGGGCGATATGACGTCCGGCCGTCAGCAACAGTCCGAACGCGAACTCGGCCACCGCGTTGGCAGAGACACCTGGCACGTTGCACACCACCACACCGGCGTCGCGCGCCGCGGCGAGGTCGATGTTGTCCGTTCCCACGCCGGCCCGGGCGATCAGGCGCAGTCGGCCCGCCGCCTCGATCACCTCCCGACCGAGAACGACGCCGCTGCGCACGACCAGCACGTCGGCATCCCGCACCGCCGCCAGCAACGCGGTACCCGCCGGGCGCAACCGGGCGATGACCTCGTGGTGCTCACCGAGTCGCGCGAGCGCATCGGCGTCGAGCGGGTCGAGGACGATGATCCGCGCGGATCGGCCATCCACCGAAACGCCGGCACGAGTATATGTCGGCTGGTCCAGCCGGTCGGCCATTCAGCTGCTCCCGGAAGGTCGCGGTGGATTTCCATGGTCGGACGCACTCGTCAATTGCGACATTCCGCCAAGCAATCTCTGGCGTCCACAACAGACTGACAAGCCGGCTCACCCGCCACGGGATCGAACATAGCAGAGTGCCGTAGGAACATTCGAGGATCAAAGGTATTCGAGTTGCATTCGAGTGCGGCTGTAGCGAAACCGATCCGATTGAGCTAGTGTGACATATGTCACAATCAACTCCATGGCCGTTGTTCTGCCGTTCACTTGCGCGTCAACTGATGGCGTGGTTAACCTCGATGAGGACTGGGAGCCTACTTGTCTGCATTGGTGGCAATCATGAGATCTCTCGGGTCGTAGACGCGAACAGAAGCCGTCGGCCAAATGAGGGGAACTTGTGACCTTTTCGTCTTCTTCGGATCCCGCGACAACGCGCCCAGCTGGTTCTCGGGCAAGTCAATTCAAGTTTCTGCTGAATTCGGACGAGCTGCTGTTCCTCATGGAGGCGCACGACGGTTTGTCCGCGCGAATTGCCGAGGCTGAGGGATTTCACGCGCTGTGGGCGTCCGGGTTCTCCATCTCCACCGCGATGGGCTTGCGGGACAGCAATGAGGCCTCCTGGTCACAGATCGTCGACCTGGTCGAGTTGATGTGCGACGCGACCACGGTCCCGGTGGTGGTGGACGGCGACTCCGGGCACGGCAACTTCAACTCGGCCCGCCGCTTCGTTCGCAAGGCCGAGCAGGTCGGCGCGGCGGCGGTGTGCTTCGAGGACAAGATGTTCCCGAAGATGAACTCGTTCGTCGGTTCCGCGCACGACCTCGTGCCGGCCGAGGAGTTCTGCGGCAAGCTACGCGCCTGCAAGGACGCCCAACACGACGACGATTTTTGCGTCATCGCGCGGACCGAGGCGCTCATCGCCGGGCTCGGCATGGCCGAGGCTCTCGACCGCGCGGAGCGCTACCGGCAGGCCGGCGCGGACTCGATCTTCATCCACTCCCGCCGATCGGACGCGAGCGAGATCGAGCAGTTCATGACCGAGTGGGCGGGGCGCCTGCCCGTCGTCATCGCGCCGACCACGTATGCGAGCCGCACGCCGGCCGAGGAGTTCCGCCGGTACGGCATCTCCGGCGTGATCTGGGCGAACCACAGCATGCGTGCCGCGTACGCGGCCATCCGGCATACCTGCCGGGAGATCCGACGTCGTGAGTCGATCAATGACGTCGGTGAGCTCGTCCCACTGTCGGACGTCTTCGAGTTGCTCGACTACGACGAGTTGGAAGCCGCGGAACGGAAGTTCTTCCCCGCGAGCTGATGGCGCCACTCCCCTAGCGGCTCGCTTCATGCGGCCGCGCGAGGTGAGCCGCCCTGAAGACATCCCAGGAGCGTAGATCCGGGAACACCGAGTGCTGACCTGCCAGTCGGCTACCAACCAGGAGTTGGCCGGACGGCTCACTCCCAGAACTGGATAGGAACACGTCGATCATGTCCAGCGAGTCCGGCCTTCGGGCGGTACCGGAGATCACGGCCCCGGCCCGCACTGTGTTGCTCAACCCCGGCCCGGTGATCGTGCACGAACAGGTGCGCGCCGCGATGTCCTATCCGGACGTCTGCCACCGCGAGCCCGAGGTCGCCGAGCTGATGACCGTCGCGCGGGCGAAGATCGCCCAGGTCTGCCAGCTCGAGGACCCGGACCTCGACGGCTACTCGAGCGTCCTGTTCTCGGGATCGGGTACGGCCGCGCTGGAGGCGACGCTCTCGTCCGTGGTTCCGCGCGACGGCAAGATTCTGGTGCTGGACAACGGGAACTACGGCGAGCGGATGTACCGGATCGCCGCCGTGCACGGCATCGCCCACGAGTGGCTGCGGTTCGGATGGACCAACCCGATCGACATCGCGGAGGTCGACCAGGCGCTGACGCGGGACCCCTCGATCACCCACGTCGCCCTCGCGCACCACGAAACCAGCACCGGCATGCTCAACCCGCTGCGAACCATCGGCGACCTGGTGCACCGCCACGGCCGGTCGCTCGTCGTCGACGCGATCAGCAGCCTCGGCTGCGAGGAGATCGACGTACGGGCCGACCAGGTGGACTGGTGCGTGGGCACCGCCAACAAGTGCCTCGAGGGACTGCCGGGCATCAGCTTCGTGTGCGCCCCCCGCGCCGCGTTCGACGCGCTCGCGAACGTGCCGCCCCGCACGCTGTACCTGGACGTGCACGGGCACTACCGGTCTCAGGAGGACCTGCAGGCGCCGCTGTTCACCCCGGCCGTCCAGGTGCTGTACGCCTTCGACCGCGCCCTGGACCTCACCCTGGCCGAGACCGTGGCCGGCCGGCACGCCCGGTACGTCGCGCACGCGGGACGGATCCGCGCCGGCCTCGCGGAGCTCGGGCTGCGCTTCCTGCTGCCCGAGGAACACCGCGCCTGCAGCGTCACCCACCTGCACATGCCGGACGGAATGACCTACCCGCGGCTGCACGACGCGCTCAAGCGGGAGGGTTTCATCGTCTACGCCTGTCAGGAGCAGCTCGGTGCGGTGTTCCGGGTGGCCAACATGGGTCAGCTGACCGGAGAAGACGTCGACCGCTTCCTCGCCGCCATGCGCAGGACGCTGGCACAGCAGGCCCGACCCGCCGCCGTCGGCTGACCGCAACCCGTTCCACCTGAAGGGAAATACCGATGCGACCGCTTCGGCTGGCGATCGTCGGCGGAGGTCCCAGCGCGACCTACGTCATGGAACGGCTGGCGGCGACCGCGCCTTGTCACGCCAGACCGTTCTCGCTCGATGTGCACGTCTTCGACAGCTCCGGCCGGTTCGGCGACGGGCAGGTGCACAGCAGCGGCCAGCCGGCGACGAGCTTCCTCAACCGGATCGTCGGCCAGGTCTCGTTCGCCGCGGACGAGACCGTCATGGGTGCCGGGCCGCTGCTCGACCCGCAGCTGCGGCCGACGCTGCACGAGTGGTGCCGCCGCCAGTTCGCCGAGACCGGTGACCCGCTGTTCGACCTGGCCCCCGAGGACTGGCCGAAGCGCTACGTGCACGGTCTGGCACTGCGCGAGTCGTTCGCCCGCTACGTCGAGCTGCTGCGTGCGCACCCGTCGGTCGACGTGATGCTGCACCCGGACGAGGTCGTCGACGTCACCGAGACGACGACCGGGTTCGAGTTGCGCACCGCGGGCGGCACCAACGTCCCAGCAGACCACATTCTGTTCGTGACCGGACACTCCTGGAACGATCCGGCCGCGATGCCGCGCACGCGCAGTCTCCTGGAGTTCGCCGAGCGGAACGCGACGGTCTACGTGCCGTCGGCCTATCCGCTCGAGAACCACCTCACCACCGAGGTGATCAAGCCGGGATGCGTGGTCGCGTGCGCCGGCATGGGGCTCACGGCCATCGACATCCTGCTGTACCTGAGCGAGGGACGCGGCGGCACGTTCGAGCGACAGCCGGACGGTACGGTGCGCTACCAACCTTCCGGCGCCGAACCAGGCTCGATCGTGGTGTACAGCGAGGCCGGCCTGTTCACCTTCGCCCGGCCCTTCAACGCCAAGGAACGCGACCCCGAACTCCTCGAGCATCGTGGTGTCTTCCTCGTCGAGGCCGCGGTCGACCGGCTGCGCGAGAGCATCGGGACGCCGATGGAGGTGGGCAGCGCGGGGCTGCGCCGCCAACTCGACTTCGAGCGTCATCTGCTTCCGGTGGTACTGCTCGAGATGGCCGCGCTGTACTACCGCACGTTGCTGGGCGCCGACGCCCACCGGCTGCTGTGCGAGCGGGTGGGGCCGGCCTACGAGGCGTTCCTGGACGGGCGGGGCGACTACACCGCCCCGGAGACGCTCGTCTCCGTCGTGAGCGCGGTCGTCAACGACCTCGCCGATGTGCTCGACCCGTTGCTGTGCGGGCGAATCCGGCTCGCGGAAGGCCGGGTCCTGGCGTCCGCGGCGGGCTGGGACCTCGACGCCACAGCGCGTCGCTACCTCGAGGTCGTCTTTGGCGCGTCGGCCGCCGCAGACGTCATGGCCCGCCTCGCCGCCACCGCGCCCGACGCGCCTCCGGTGGATGTCGTGACACGGTTGCGGTCACCCTGGCGGCACGCGACCTCGTTGCGGGACAACGCGTTCTCGTGGCAGCGCGTCATCCGGCCGGTTGACGCCACCGGCTCGCCCGAGGCGTACCGGGACGCTGTGCTGGACTTCATGGACCGCGACCACCGGTTCGCCGCGCAGGACAACCTCACCAACCCGGCGAAGGCCGCGGCCGACGGGGTCTGGCGCGATCTGCGGTCGGTGCTCGCGTATGCGGTCGACTTCGGCGGCCTCACCGCCGACTCGCACCGTCAGTTCCTCGACGTGTATCTGCGCCATCACAACCGGGTGTGCAACGGAGCGGCGCTCGAGGTGATGGAGAAGATGAAGGCCCTGATCGAGCACGGCCTCGTCGACGTCTCGGCCGGACCGAACGCCCGCCTGGACACCAGCGGCGACCGGTTCGTCGTGCACAGCCCGCACACGGGCGCGCGCATCCCGGTGGACATAGTGGTCGATGCGAAGGTCCATGCCTTCGATCCCGAGCGGGACATCCGCCCGCTATATCCCAACCTGCTGCGCCGAGGGCTGGTCCACAAGTGGCACAACCCGTCAGCCGATGGCGCGACGTTCGAGCCCGGTGGCCTCGATCTCACCGCCGACTTCCATGCCATCCGCCCGGACGGACAGCCCGACCCCCGCCTGACGTTCCTCGGCCCGCCGAGCGAAGGCGTGATGTTCTTCCAGCTCGGTGCGCTTCGCCCGAACCAGAACCACCACGTGATGCGTGACATTCTGTGCTGGCTCGACGGATTCTGGGCCGCTGTGCGGGACAACTGCGCGGACGACGCGCACGATCTCGCCGAGACGTCGTCGACGTAGGGCAGCAGCCACGGGAGACGAAATGAACGAGTCACGCCGTGCCCCGCACGCGCTGGTCGTGGCGGCGATCGACGGTCTGGCCACGGCGGAGTGCGGGGTCGCGAGTGTCGTCGACTGGTTCTTCGAATGCGTCGACGAGATCGCTGACCGGGTACCGCGACTGCGTCGTCGGGACTGGGCGTTGTACGCGATCAGCCCCACGATCTCGAGCCGGTCCGCCGACTACGCGCCCGACGTGCATCGTCTCGTCTCGACGGCCTGCCAGGCCCGGGATGGGCGGTTCATCTGGCTGGACAACAGCAATCGCGCGAGCCTGACGGACGTGTGGGCGCATGCCGACCCGGCACAGTGGGAACGCATGTGCCAGCTGCTGGCCGACGAGGTCGCGCGGCTGTGTGACCGGCACGCGAAAGTCACCCTGCTGGTCCACGGGGTCATGCTGGCCGACGTTCGCTCCTACCTGCCGAACATGGCGAACCTGCAGATCGTCTACATCACCCACAGCCTGGGCCGAGCATTCGCCGACGGGACGTCGAAGAACCGAATCGCCATGGAGGAGCGGGCCTTCCCGGCGATGCGGGACCACCCCCTGGATCGGGTCGGTTACATCGGACCCTACTTCCACGACCTGCTGCGGTACGAGTACGAGCTCGGCCCGCGCATGCTCGTACCGTTCGTCAACGGGATCCCCGACAAACCGACGCGCTTCGGCGCTTCCACCGTCGTGCCCAGCGACGAGTATCTGTGGGAGCGGGGCATTCCGAAGAACCGCCGCCTGCTGTTCTCCTGGGGCCGGTGCCATGCCCAGAAGGGGTTCGACGTACTCATCCCGGCTTTCGGGGAGTTCCTGGACCGGGTCGATGATCAGAGTTGGCACCTGGTCGCGCTCATGCCGCAAGGTTTGACCGACCCCGCCTACCGCAAGCGCATCGACGCCCTGGTGGCCGCCGCTCCACCCGGCTCCATCACGGCGATCACCTCGTTCGATCCGCAACTGCCGCTGCACGTGCTGGCCAGCCGAGCACTGGAGGTGGCGGTGTTCACCTCCCGGTTCGAAGGAGCGCCGCTGTCTGTCCTGGAGGCTCAGGCATTCGGGCATGCGGACCTGCGCCTGGTGTGGCACGACACACCATCTCTGGGCCAGTTCCTGGACCAGCAGGCCGGCGCGTTCCGATGCGCGGCGCTCACCGTGGACGAGGTGGCCCAGGCGCTCGTTCTCGCCGCCGAGGCGAGGACCGGCATCGGTGCCGTTCGGCCTGACTCGTTCGAGTCCAACACGGCGGTGGGCCTGCGTGAAGCGCTCTGGTGGTGGTAGCGCGGTTGCCGACCGGAGCCGCCGCCGACGCGAGGCCGCCGCGCTGAGACTGGGTTTCTTCGCGCTGGGATTCCCGGTCGCGTCCTGGTACTCCTACGCCGTTCACGCACAGCTCCTGCTCGGCGTGCGGGCGGCCTTGTGGGGGCTGCTCCTGGCGGTGTCGGCCGTGGTCGCCATCGGCGCGATGCGCGGTTACGTACGGCTCCCGGCGACCCGGCAGGCAGTGGTCTCGACGTGGGCGATCAACCTGCTGCCGTTGTCGAGCGCGGGCCTTGTGCTGAGCCCGGCCGTACCGGTGACCGCGGTGCTGCTGGCACTCTTCGGCGCCGCGATGGGTGTGGTCCAGGTCAGCCTCAACCACGGGGCCTGCGAGTTGGAGGAACGGCTGACGAGGTCACTGCTCGCCTCCTGCCACGGTTCCTTCTCCATCGGCGTCCTCGCGGCCGCGCTGATCGACTTCGCCACGGCGGGGACGGCGTCGTCCCAGGTGGCGATCACCGGTTCACTGCTCGCCGTGACGGTCGCCAGGGCGCTGTTCACCAGGCCGATGCGCCGCTCTGCAGCAGCCGACTCCCGTCCGAGGGACCCCGAGGCGACAGCACCGCCGGCCCCTGGCCACCCGCACCTCGGCGTCGCCGCTCTCGTGGTGACCGCGGTGGTCCTCCGGCTGATGGAAGGCGCGGTCAACACGTGGCACTCGCACCTGGTCGACCGGGAACTGGGATTCGCCGGGTTCGGCGGTGCCGCGTACGCCGCGTACGCCGTCGGCGGCATCCTCATCCGCTTCGTCGGGGACAGGGCGCGGTCCAGGTTCGGCGTCCTGATGACCACCTCGCTGCTGGGACCGCTGGCCGTGCTGGCGTTCGCCTCCGGCCTGACCGGCGGTCACGCCGCCGTCATGGGGCCTGCCTTCGTGCTCCTGGGCGCCGCGCTCGGCATCGCCTATCCAGAACTGCTGAAGGTCGCCTCGCTGTCCCCTGCCAACGCGGGAGCCAACATGGTCTCGCTGGTCCTGATGGGAGGGACGGTGGGCTCCCTGCTCGCCAACCCGCTGCTTGGCCTACTGAGCGAGATCATGACGGTGCGCGGCGCGTTCCTGCTCCTGGATTCCCTCCTCGCCGGTGCGTTCGTCTACGTCGCCGTCCGCTACCTGCGGTGGCGGCGGCCCGGCCGGCCTCCGCGCCGCGAGTCCTCAGTAGAGGGTTGACCGACGACTCGCCACCGACGTCATCCCACGCCTGACCTGACCGGCACGGTCGGGCAACCGCGATGACGGCGCGGGGGTGTCACGACTCGCCGCCCTCGTCGGCGCCGAGGTTGGTGAAGAGGGTGAGCTGGACGCCGGCGGCGCCTTCGAGGCGGGAGTTGAGCGAGTTCCACGGGGTTCGCGTCGGTTCGGCGATCACCGTGGCTCCTGCCTCGGCGAGACGCCGCGTCGCGGTGGTCGAGTCGTCCACTTCGAACGCGACGCGGTACTGACCGGCCACCCGGCGGCCGACCTCGACGTCGTCGACGAACCGCGCGTGCCGCGGGTCGGCGATCTCGAGCGTCGCCCGGCCGGCGTCCAGGATGACGACGCGCCCGCTCTCGGAGACGTACTCCGCCTCCTCGGGCAACCCGAGCACGTCACGGTAGAAGCGCAGCGCCTCGTCGTAGTCGGGAGCTGTGACCACCAACCGCATCTGGCGCACGGACATCAAGATCCTCCATCGGCGATGAGCAAGCGCAGTGTGTCGTTCCCCCACTGTTCCACGCGATCGGGCGACCAGCCGCGTTCCTCGGTGAGTGCGGTGTAGACGTCGCACAGTGCGGCGTAGCACTCGCCAGTTCGGTTCGGTGCCGCGCGCACCGTCACGATCTACTAGCCGAGGGCCGCGGTAACAATGCTCAGCGCTTCGCCCCGAGCCAGGCCGAGCTTTCGGACGACGGCCGCGTATTCCTGGGCCGCGCTGACCGCGGCCGTGCGGGAGCGGTCCCCGGTGGTGCTCACGAACGTCCCGGCCCGGCCACGCGTGTCGACGAGGTCGGCGTCCTCCAACTCCCGGTAGGCGCGAGCCACGGTGTTGACCGCGAGCCCGAGATCCGCGGCCAGCCGGCGTACGGTGGGCAGCCGCGTGCCGACCGCGAGCGTGCCGTCGTTGATCTGTTTGGCGAGCTGCGAGCGCACCTGCTCGTAGGGCGGGACCAGGGACGCCGTGTCGAGAGTGATCACTTGGCGGCCGCCAGCCCGCGCGGTGCCCGCAGCCCGGCCAGCAGTTCGGCGGACAGCCAGCATGCGGCGCCGACCGCCGTGTAGGCGAGCAGTGCCCAAAGCACCCATGAGCCGGAAGTGATGCCGCTCGCGGCGGCCAGCGCGACCAGAATCGGGAGCGGCACCAGGGCGGACCGCGCGTCCTGGGAGCGCAGCACGTCGTCGACGAGCATGGAGTCGGCGTCCTCGGCGACAGTGGGCCGCCGCAGGACGGTGACCAGCGCGAGGCAACCCAGCGCGGCCAGGACCGCGACCGCGATCAGGAACGTGAGCGCCAGCACCCGGTCGGGCGGCCGGGGCGCCAGCAGCGCACCAGCCGCCCCGAGCAGCAGGCCGCCACCGAAGACCACCGTGACGGCGACCAGATGCGCGGGGCCGAGGACGTCGAGGACACTGGTCGCCGCCGGGTGAGCGCTGCGGATACGCGTGGGCGGCAACAGCCGACGCTCGGCCCGAACCTGGTACCACCAGCCGAGACACAGCGCGATGATGACCATCGCGTACAAGAACGCGGACAAGCCGATGCCGCTGACGGTGTTCTCCTCCGGCGCGGAGCGGTCGATCCCGCGCCAGACACCCATGACCATGATGAACGCCAGGCCCGCGACCACGGGGATCCGGTTACCCCTCCGGCGCGCCTCCAGCCGTGCCACCAGCAGGTCCGACGGCTCGACATCGCCCAACCGGTTGCCACGCAGCCACTTCCGCGCTCGCGCCACACCTCTGTCGGTCACCATGCCCACGCCTCTTTGTCGCAAGTCATGTACCACAACGATGGGTCAACAGTCGATACAAAGTCAACCCTCAAACGCTCATCCCGGTTCCCCGCGGCGAACCCGACGACTGGAACACCTGGTCGTGGCCGAACCCGCCCGGGACGGGGGTGGTACGGACACCCGAGACGCGGATGATCGGTCCATGTGCTGCGCTGTTGATGTTGGCAGACTGATCGCATGACAGGTCTGACCGCCGAACTCGTGGTCGAGGGTCGCGTCCCGCAGGCCCCGGCTCTCGCTCCGAACGGGCGTCTGCTCTGCTACGTTCTCGCCCCCACCAGCCGGACCGGCGACCACCTCGACACCGAACTCTGGCTCGTCGACATCGACGGCGGCGCCGCGTCACGCCGGGCGACCAGCGACACCGCGATGGAGTCCCGACCACGCTGGTCCGCTGACTCGGGCACGCTGTTCTTCCTGTCCGACCGCGCCGACCGTGGTACCCCGCAGCTGCATCGGCTCGCCCTCGCCGACAGCACGCCGACCGCGTTGACCAGCTGGCGCACCGGCATCATCGACCACCTGCAGCTCGCCGACCCCGACCTGGTCGCACTGCTCGCCGAGGACGAGCTCTCCGAGCAGGACACGCGCCGCGCCCTGGACCGCGACGACGCCATCGTCGTCGGCGAGCGCGAACCGCACGCCCGGTTGCGCCTGCTCGACCCGCGCACCGGCCAGGTCACCACCCCGAGCGTGTTCGGCGACCGGCACCTCGTGGAACTGCGGCAACGTCCCGACGGTGGCCCGCTCGCCGTACTCACCCAGGCCAGCGCCGACAACGACTACGGCCCCCGCACCGGCCGACTGCACCTGTTCGACCCCGCAACGGGGACCGCGGAGGACCTCGGACCGGTCGAGGCCGACGCACACTCTCTGGCCTGGTGGCCCGGCGAGGACGGTTGGCACCTCGGTTACGTCGCCCTCACCCCACCGGTCCTCCAAGCCGGCACCGCAGTGTTCGACCTGGCCGTGGGCAGCCGCGTCCGACGCAACCGCACCGCCGACCTGCCGATGTGCCCCACCGAACTGTGCCAGACCGAGGCCGCCCCCTTGGTGGTGTTCGCCGACGGAATGAACACGACGTTGGCCCGGCTGGACCCCACCGGGCCAACGCCCCTGTCGCAGCACCCCGGCGGCCTCGATGCCCTCACCGCCACCCCCGCGGGCACGG
Organism: uncultured Actinomycetota bacterium; assembly: GCA_963840275.1. GTDB lineage: Bacteria > Actinomycetota > Actinomycetes > Mycobacteriales > Pseudonocardiaceae > Actinophytocola. The sequence goes on along the minus strand of CAWIYK010000005.1, from coordinate 1,322,038 downwards.
CGATCGCGGCACTGACCGACACCCGTTACCAACCCGCGAACGTTCACGTCGGGCCACCAACCGGGCCACTGCGGAAGATCACGGACACCCGCCCCGAACTGGACGACATCGCCTTCGGCACCCAGCGACCACTGGCCTACCGTGCCGCCGACGGCCTCGAGCTGGACGGTCTGCTCGTACTGCCCGTCGGGAAATCCGCCTCGGACGGCCCGTTCCCACTCGTCACGATCGTGCACGGAGGCCCCTACGACCGGTACGCCGATCACCTCCAGCTGTTCTGGTTCCCCAGCGCGCAGTGGCTGGCCACCGCCGGTTACGCCGTGTTCCTGCCCAACCCGCGCGGCGGCCAGGGCCACGGCCACACCTTCGCCGCCAGCGTCGCCGGCCGAGTCGGCCAGGAGGAGTGGACCGACATCCTGACCGGCATCGACCTGCTCATCGCCGAGGGCGTCGCCGACCCCGATCGGCTGGGCATCGCCGGCGGGAGCCACGGCGGGTTCATGGCCGCCTGGGCCGTTGGGCAGACCGAGCGGTTTCGCGCCGCGCTGGTCAGCGCCGGCGTCACCGACTGGGGCATGCTCGCCGCGACCGGGGAGAACGGACAGTTCGAGGCCGCGCTCGGCGGCAGCACCGGCTGGTCCGGCATCGGCCCACACCCGCATGACGCGGTCAGTCCGATCTCCTTCACCAGCCGCATCCGCACCCCGGTGCTCATCCTGCACGGTGCCGAGGACACCAACGTGCCCCTCGGCCAGGCCGTGTACTTCCACCGGGCACTGCGCCACTTCGGCGTCGAGCACGAGTTCGTGATCTATCCCAGAGAGGGCCACATGATCCAGGAACGCAACCACCAACTCGACGTCCTGCGCCGCACCCGTGCCTGGTTCGACCGCTGGCTCCGACCCTGACGAGGACGCGTGCCCGGTGCCGGATACCTCATCGACGGTCCACGGTCGCCGACGCCGTGATGTCCGCGACGGCTTTCGCGGCGGCTCGGGCGAGGGCCGCGACTGATGGGGACGTGCTGTGCGTGGGCCAGGCGAGCACGAGGACGCTCGGCGGCACGTCGGTCATCGGGACCGTGGTCAGGTCGTCGCGCAGGGGCGTGGTCAGCGACTGCGGCAGCACGGCGACCGTGCGCCCCAGGGCGATCAGGTGCATCAGTTCGCTGAGGCTGCCAACGGCGCCGGCATCGGTGGGATCGTGCTTGTGCAGCCTTTCGCGCTCGAGGTCGGCCATCCGCAGCGTGTTGCCGATCGAGGTGGTCTTCGCCGGCGATCGGGTAAGCACGCGCCTGGTTCGCTTTCGTAGGCCGCGAGGACTGCCGGGAGCAGACCGGCGTCACCGTCGGGCTTGATGGCCAGCACCAGGTGCGGGTCGTGGGTGCCAGCGCGCCGCGTCCGCGCGGTGGCGGCCGATACCGCGTCCAGCGCCGTGCGTGCCTCACGGACGAGCACCTCACCGGTCGCGGTCAGCGTGACCGCGCGGCTCGTCCGTTCGAACAGGCTGATACCCAGGCGGCGTTCCAGTCGCTGGATCGCCTTCGACAGCGCCGGCTGCGCGATACCCAGCCGGCTCGCGGCACGGCCGAAGTGCAACTCGTCGGCCACCGCCAGGAAGTACGCCAGCTCCCGCGTCTCCAAACGCACCACCTCCGGCGGTGATGGGGTGAACTCGTCCGCTCGCGCTGTCGGCGGATGAACACCGATGCAAGGAGAGATCACGCATGCCCACCATCGCTCTCGTCGCGGCCGGTACGCGCCTCGGCCTGTCGCTCGGCAGGGTTTTCGGCCACCAAGGCTTCGACGTCGCCCTGATCGCCCGCTCCGAGCAACGACTTGGCGAGCGCGACCCGCGCGGTGCTGCCCGCGATGGTGGGGGCGGGTAGCGGCACGTTGCTGTACACCACAGGCGCCAGTTCGGTCACGCCGACGCCGTGGGCCGCTACCGCCGGCGCTGCCGGCGCCGCCCTCCGCAACTGGGCCCTCACCCTGAACGGCTCGCTGGCCGACGAAGCCATCTACGTCGGCCATGTCGCCATCGGCGCGTGGATCGCAGGAACGCCGGGCACTCCCGACGACGCGTCGCCGATGGAACCGGACACCATCGCGCACGTCTACTGGGATCTTCACACCACCCGCGACCCCGCCGAACGCGTCATCACACCCTGACCGGGCGCGACCTTCAGGATCTCTTGCTGAGGTGGCCGGTAGGGCTGAAGCGAACGCGGAGTGTGAATGCCGACGGGCCCGGACCGTAGGTTCGCAGGTGACCGAGGCGGGTGAGAGCCTCCTCGACCGTGGGCGTGGTGCCGGCAGGCAGCCACCACAGCACCGTGCTGGGCTGGGTCACGGACTCGAACCACTGACGCTGCCGACGAATGTAGTGGTGATGGGCGCTGCGGTAGGTGTACTCGTGCAGCGGCTGGTACGACGTCCACACCGACAAGTTCACGATCGACCGCCGATCCTCGCCGAGATGGGTGCGCAGACGCCACACGAAGCCCGGCGCACGCTCGGCGAGGTGGATGACGCGGTCGGTCGCCGCGACGATCTCGGCGTTGCGCGGGTCGGTCGGCGGCAGCCGCAGCCTCGACACGTTCGCCTGACCCAGGTGCCACTCCACGTCCAGAGGCTACGTGGCGGTGGTCGTCCGGCGTACCGGCGTGTGACCGTGTGCTGGCGGCACGACTGCGCCGCGGCGGCGTACAAAGGGAAGTCCTGAGGACGGGTGGTGGACTTTGTCGGTCGTTCGGTCCACGAGGGTTCGGGGTTGGGCGCTGGTCGCCGTCCTGACGGCCGCCGTGGTGGTGGCGCCCCAGGTGCCGGGGTGGCTGCCGGCCTCGACCTCGGCGGTCGACGCCACCGCGCTCCGGGACCGGATTCTCGCTTCCGGTGAGCAGCCCCATCAAGGGTATGCCGAGGTCACCGGCTTTCTCGCGCTGCCGGAGCTGCCCAGGCTCGCGGACCTGACCGACCTGTTGACAACTACTACCGCCGTTCGCTCGTGGTACGGGTCCTCGTCGCGGTGGCGGGTCGACGTCGTCTCCACCGGCGGGGAGCGAGGTGTGTACGGCACCCCGCAGGGTGAGTTCACCTGGGACTACGGCGCGAACATGGTGACCCGCCTGGTCGGGGACGTGCGGGCGCGCGTGCCCCGCGCCGGGGATCTGTTGCCGCCCGACCTCGCGAGGCGGATGTTGTCGGCCGCCGGGGCCGATCCGGTGCGCTCGCTGCCGGACCGCGAGATCGCCGGGCGGGCCGCGGCCGGGTTGCGCCTGTCTCCGTCCGATCCGGCTACCACCATCGGGCACGTCGACGTCTGGGCGGACCCTGCGACGGGGCTGCCGGTCGCCGTGGAGGTGACGGCACGCGGCGCTGGCCGGCCGGTGCTGACCACCCGTTTCCTCGAGCTGACCACTACGCCGCCCACCGCTGAGGTGCTCACGCCGAAGTCGCCGCCGGGTGGTGGTTTCACCGTGGTGACCGCGCCCGATCTCGCGGCGGTGCTCGGTGCGCGCCGTGCTTTCCGGCCGCTCCCGCGGCTGGCCGGGCGTGCGCTGCGGGAGGCGGACGCGGGTGGGGTGCTCGGTGTCGGGGTCTACGGCACCGGCCTGTCGGCGTTCGTCGCGCTGCCGGTGCCGAGGGAGGTCGGCGGCGACGTGGCGGGCGCGATCACGAGCGCCGGTGGCGTGACCGACAAACTGCCCGGCGGCGAGGCGTTCCACCTGTCGATCATGCCGCTGTCGGTGGTGGCCGTCCGGTCCTACGACCAGCGCCGCTGGTATCTGCTCGCCGGGCTGGCGACACCCGAGCTGCTGCTCGACGCGGCGGCCGAGCTGTCGGTGCTGCGCAGGGACCGCCCATGATCGTCACGAGAGCGCTCACCAAGCGGTACGGCCGGGTCGTCGCCGTGGACGGGGTGGACCTGGCGGTCGGCGAGGGTGACCGGTACGGCTTCCTCGGGCCAAACGGCTCCGGCAAGACGACACTGGTGCGCCTGCTGCTTGGTCTGGTGTACGCGACCAGCGGCGAGATCGAGGTGCTGGGACAGCGCATTCCGGCGCGGGCGAAGGACGTGCTGCCCGAGATCGGCGCGCTCGTCGAAGGGCCCGCTGCCTACCCGCACCTGTCCGGCAGGCGGAACCTCACGCTGTTCGACGCGGCCGGGCCCGGCGCCGGACGGCGCGGTCGGGGACGCCGGATCGACGAGGCGCTCGAACAGGTCGGCCTCGCCGGGATCGACCGTCGGCCGGTCCGTGCCTACTCGCTCGGCATGCGTCAGCGGCTCGGGTTGGCCGCCGCTCTCCTGCGCACGCCCCGGTTGCTGATCCTGGACGAACCCACCAACGGTCTCGACCCGCGCGGGATCCTGGAGATCCGCGAACTGCTGACGAGCCTCAACGAAGCGGGCACCACGATCTTCCTGTCCAGCCACCTGCTGTCGGAGGTCGAGCAGCTGTGCACCCGGGTCGGCATCGTGGACCGCGGCCGGCTGGTCCGGCAGGACGACCTGGCCAACCTCCGCGCCCCCACCGGCAACGTCGTGCTCGAGAGTCCGGACGCAGCCATCGTCGTCTCGTTGCTCGACGGGCAGGTCGTCGAGCGTGACGGCGAGCGGCTGGTCGTCAACCACTCCGATGCCGCCGGCCTGAACGCGATGCTGGTCGGCCACGGCGTGCGGGTGTCGGCGATCGCCGAGGAGCGCCGGTCGCTGGAGCAGGTCGTGCTGGACCTGACCGGGCACGGCAGTGACCGGGTGGGGCGCACGCCGTGATCGTCGTCGAGCTGCGGAAACTGTTGCTGCGCCCACGGGTGTGGCTGTCCATCGCGTTGTTGTGCGCGGTGCCGACCCTCGTGGCGGTGCTGCTCGCGGTGTCGGACCTGGCCCCGCCACCGGGTCAGGGCGGCGCGTTCCTGTCCGCCGTGCTGGACAACGGCTCGCTGTACCCGGCCGCGGCGCTCGCGATGGTGCTGCCGGTGTTCCTGCCGCTGGCCGTCGCCGTGTACGCCGGTGACGCGATCGCGGGCGAGGCGGCCACCGGCACGTTGCGCTACCTGCTGGTACGGCCGGTCGGCCGGCCTCGGCTGCTGTCCGCGAAGCTGGTCGCGCTCGGCGTCTACGTCGTGCTCGCGGTGGTCATCGTGGTGGTGTGCTCGCTCGCGGTCGGCATCACGCTGTTCGGGACCGGCGCCGAAGCGGTGGGCCAGCCGGGGTCGATCACGTCACTGTCCGGGGCCACCCTCGAACCCGCCGAGCTGGCCGTCCGGCTGATGGCCGCGATCGGCTACATCGTGGTGTCGATGCTGGGCTTCGGCACCATCGCCCTGTTCTGGTCGACGCTGTCCGACTCCGCGCTCGGCGCCGCTCTGGCGTCACTGGCCGTGCTGATCGCCAGCTCGATCCTGCAGACCCTGGACGCGGCCGACGCGATCCAGCCCTACCTGCCCACCAACTACTGGCTGTCCTGGATCGACTTCTTCCGCGACCCCGTCTTCTGGCACAACATCAACAACGGGCTGCTGCTGCAGGCCGGCTACATCGCCGTGTTCTTCGCGGCGTCCTGGGCGAACTTCGGCACCAAGGACATCACGAGCTAGCGCAGTCGGCACTGCCGGGCGCGACGAGCGGGCCCGTGCCGAGCGCGCGCAGCACGAGCCTGGTGACCAGCGGATCCGTCGGGAGCTGCGAGTGTGCGATCTCGACGCCAGGGCACAGGCGTTGCAACGGGACGTTCACCGCGCCGTCGAGCGAGGCGGAGTCGGGCGGGATCACGGTCTCGTCGTCCTCGGTCCACAGCGACAGCCACGGCAGCGGCACGGGCCGCGTGGCCACGCCGTTCAGCAGCGCGCTGCCCGGGGTCAGCTGTTGGCACGCGAGGGGGCACGCGTCCGGCGCGAGCACACCGCCGCCGGCGGCGATCTCCGTGCCGTGCAGGGGCGCACCGAGGGTGACCACCCGACGGGCCAGACCGGCGCCGTCGCCGTCGACCCACAACCGGGTCACGACACCGCCCGCCGAGTAGCCGATGATGTCCACGGACGGCGCACCGGCCGCCACCGCGTCGCGTGCCGCGTCGTCGAGCACCTGGACCTGCGCGCGGAGATCGCCGGTCCCGTCGCCGGGCAGCGTCAGGACCTCGGCCGTGCGCCCGGCCCGGCGAAGGCGCTCGGCCAGCGCGGACAGCGAGTCACGGGAACCGCCGTAGCCCGGCACCAGCAACACCGGCCCCGGCCGGTCCTGCGCCGGGGCCACCGGCGTCCCGCCGGAGCGCGCCACCTGGACCCCCACGACCACGGCACCCGCGACGAGCAACACCACCAGCAGCGTCACCAGCCGCCTGCGCCGCGCGCTCAGCGCCGTCCACCGCTCCCACACGCCACCATCGTCTCCCACCGAGGCGAGCCTCAGCGAACGGTCGCGCGGCGAGTCCGCGGAACGCCTGGGCTCACAGCACGCTCGCCGAGACGACGGCGCGTGTGCCCAGGAACCTTCCCAGCTCGTCGGCCGCAGCGTGCAGCGCGGCGGTCTCGGCGGTGTCGAACGGCCGGTACAGCGCCGCATCGAGCACGACGGTGTCGGCACGGACTGTGCGTTTCCAGCGGCCGGCCACCTGGGTGTCGACCACGATGACGCCGTTCGGCAGTGAGCCCTTGCCCGATGCCGCTGCCGCCAGGTCGTCGAGGTCGAGCAGGTACCTGCTCTGTGTGTAGCCCACGATGTACTCGTCGTAGGCCTGCAACAGCCGCACCGATGGGGATGGGGCCGGTGTGCGGGAGTTGCCCGGCGCGGACCAGTAGGTGACGCCGTCGACGTCGGTGCTCTCCAGTGCGTCGCCGGCGAGCGAGAGCCCGGTGGCGATGTCGGCGCGCGTGAGGCTGGACCACCACGCCAGGTCCTTCGCCGTCGCCGGACCATGGCTGGTGAAGAACCGGCGGACCAGCTCGGCCAGCGCCGCCTCGCGCTCCAGTCCTGGTGTCCGCGGGGCCCGCTCCTCCAGCAGCGCGTAGGTGTGGTGCTTGCCCCGCAGCGGGCCGCTGCAGATCATCCGCTCCAGTTCGGCGTGGATGAGGATGTAGCCGAGCCGGAACCCTTTCGCGGTGATGCCATGGTGCGCGAGCAACGCCGCGATCTCCGTGCGAGTGAGGTGGTTCCCGTCGGCGACGGCGTCGGCGATCAGGTCCGTGGTTCGGCGCAGCAGCGGACCGTCGAGCTCGCCCCGCCGGTAGGCATAGGCGTTGAGCGCGTGGACCCGCGGCGCCGTCAGGTCCAGCAGCCAGCGCAGGTCGGCGGGCGCCACGAAGTGCCACGTCGGGCGTAGTACGTGCGTGCGCAGGATGACGCCATCGTCGAACGCACTATCGAGGTCCGCGTCGGTGACGCCGGCGCCGAGCCGCTGGGCGAGCGCCCACTTCGCCGGATGGTAGTCCTGAGACTGCGACGCACCGAACCAGCCGACCACCTCGGCGGCGTCGGCGAACGGGGCCGGCTGCGCGCCGCCCAGGCCAACGGCGCCGGCGCGGCGGTGGGCCAACTCGAGCCCCTCCAACGTCATCGCTGCCCGCCGGCGAGCCGGTCGATGGTCATGCGGATTCTCCCCACGGTTCGGACTGTAGCTCTGGCCACCGACAGGATGGCGACATCTCCGCGCGAACCGGACGGCGGGTAGATGCGCGATGTGCGCTGCCTGTGCTGATCCGGGCGGCGTGGCCGGGATGCGTTGTTAGCATGCGATCATCATGAGCGGAATGACGTCGGGGGACGACGTCGTGCTCGCCGAGCTGGACTTCGGTGACACGACGGCTTTGCAGGCACAGGCGGACGAACTGCTGCGCGCGTACCGCGAATCGGATCAGCCGCGCGGCGTGTACAAGGGATCGGAGCCGTCCCAGTCGATCTGGGTGACGGTGAACCGCACGGTCATGGTCACCGACGTACAGGTCAGCCGCACCTGGCCGGACCGGCTGGCCGCGGACCGATTCACGGACGCGCTGTTCACCGCGTACTCGGCCGCCACGCAGACGGCCATGCTGGTCGAAGGCCCCGCGGCGGCCCCGCCGGGCGAGGTCGTGGACCCGATCCCGGCGGACCTGCCCGTTGCGGATTGGGCGCGTCGCGTGGAGGCGCGGCTGGCCGAGACCGACGCGCGACTGGCCACGCTCCGCCGGACCGGGGACACCCCGCCGGCCGAGGAGTTCCGTGGCCGCAACGGATATCTCACTCTGATCTTCCCGCTCACCATCGTCGCCGACCCGGCCGTCCTCGGGTACGCGGACACCGAACGGCTCCGCGCCGACGTCCTGGACGTCCTCGCGCAGGCGGGCCTCGCCGAGTTCCAGGAGACCGAAGAGGACACCGACGGCGACTTCGGCTTCGAGTACTGAGGGGACATTGGTGGCAGACGGTTACGAGGTCGACATCCCGGCCCTCCGCAAGGAGGCGCCCAAGTGGGACGGGTTCACGAGGTCGGCGACGCCGGTCCGCGACGCGGTGGCGGACGCGTACCTCGCCTCGACCGCGTTCTTCTGCGGTGATCCGGCCATTATCGTGGGGATCGGGGATGTCACGGGCCAGGCGCACCAGGCGGCCTACGAGTCCTATCGGAACATCATGTCGAGCCTCATCGACGGGGCGATCGCGGAGTTCCCCCAGATCCGCGAGGCGATGACGCGGTTGGCCGACGCGTATGAGGACCACGAGAAGAACGTCGAGACGAACCTCAACAAGTTCTACGACGCCAAGAACTGGAAGTAGGGGCGATGCTCCAACCCGATCCGTGGGAGCAGCCGATCCCGGGCCTGCCCGACGTCCACGGCCTCTTCGACCGCGCCTGCGAGCTGCTCAGCACCGCCGTTACGAGCCTGCGGAACGCGTACAACGCGCTGGTGAACAGGATCAAGCAGGCGGGGTTCGCGTTCGGGATCGCGGGCGTGCTGTTGATCAAGAAGGCCATGGCGAAGATCAGCGAGATCGTCGGCAAGGGGTTGGCGCTGGCGAAGTACGTCGTCGACCACTACGTGCCGGTGGTCTCGCTGATCGTGCAGAGCTTCAACTGGGTCAACCAGGTCAAGAACCCGATGAGCGAGCTGGCCGCGCCGGCCGGGGGTCCGCTGCCCGGCAACGACAACTTCGGGATCTGGAGCGGGCACGCCGCCGACGCCTACAAGCGCAAGGCGACCGAACAGAAGGCCGCGATCACCGAGTACGTCGGGCGCGCCGAGTTCATCAGCAAGTGGCTGTTCACGATCGCGCAGACCAACGTGTCGTACGTGGCCGACCTCGCCGCCGGCGTAGCGAAGATCGCGTCCCAGATCTTCACGACGACCGAGGAGGGGCTCACGGTCGTCATGCTCCCGTGGGCCGTCGACCGGCTCGGTGACGTGCTCAACACCGTGATCGAGGAGTCGATGAAGGCGCTGATCCAGTACGGCAAGAACTTCGTCGCCGCCATCGGCAACATCCGCGACTCGGTGAGTGAGCAGAACGACCACACCATCTTCACCGGCGGCAGTTGGCCGCAGGCGGTCGTGAACTGACTCCCGTCCGCGGGCGGGCGGACTCCACCGTGGACTCATGGTCGCATCGCGTCGGTCACCCGCGCGTACGGATCTCGTCAACGCTCCGCACAGCGGCCTCCAGGATCCGCGAACCAGATGGCCGATCTGGCCGATCCGCCACGTAGCAGAGTGAGCTGACGCGGACGCACTCACATGCCGATGAGCGAGCGAACCGCGATGCAGCTGCGGGACAAGATGTTCGGGTATAACGGAGCGTGAGTGATGGTGACGCGGGGGCCCGTCGTGACGGCGTTGCGCGGCCGACGATCTGGATCTTCCACGGCGACCGCGCACGTTATGCCGCGGGCACGTTCACGTCCCGTGAAGCAGGACTCGCCTGGGCAGCCGAGCACCACGTCACCGGAATCCTCACGGAGTACCCGATCGGCGGCGCATACGACGTGGCCGTCACCGAAGGCCGATTCATCCCGACCCGGCCCCACCACGGCACACCCGATCACGTCGCCGGTTTCTCACCGGGCTTCGAACACGTACATCTGACGGACGGGCACCCGCACGCATAGACGCACGCTCATGCCGCGAGGGCGGCGAGCTTCCATCAGCGAGACTTGCCTTGCCAGCGCCACGGAAGTAGTCGCTGGATCCTACCCGGAGCCTTGGGCAATTGTGCGATCAAGGACTGCACCCAATCGATGTCCGCGGTCGCGGATACAGTCTCGTAGGCGGTCACGGCTTGGGTGAAGCATTCCAGGGCCCGACCCACATCACCGTGATCCCGGTAGGTGATGCCGAGGTTCGTCAACGCCAGGCCTGCGCCTGATTCGTCACTCATCTCGCGATAAATGGCGACCGCGGTATGGTAAGCAGTCAAGCTATCGCTGAGACGGTCCATGCTCGCATAGAGGTTACCGAGGTTGCTGAAGCTTCTGGCTTCACCGACACGGTCATCGAGTCCCCGGCAGATGTCCACAGCGCGCAGATAGTATTGAAGTGCCTCGTCGTAACGTTCGAGTGCCCAGTAAGCCGCGCCAGTGTTGGTGGTAACCTGGCTCTCGCCTCGCCGGTCGCCGATCCGTTGATAAAGCGTGAGTGCTCGGTGGTGGTATTCCAGTGCCTTGTCGGGTCGGCCGAGTTTGGTGAACACGACTCCTAGGTTTACCAGCGCATGAGCCTGACCACGGGTATCAGCGGCCTCTTCAAAAAGCGTCAGTGCTTCCTCGTAGCAGGGAATCGAGCGTGCGGGTTGAGACCGCTCCTGATAGATGTTGCCGATGCGGTTCAACATCATCCCAGCCGCGACGTCGTCACCGGTTTCACGCGCGGCAACGAGCGCGACATCGTGTGTGGTAACCCAATCGATCCAGTGCTTCCGGAGTTGGAAGAACCAGTACATGTGATGCGTGATGGCGACAGCGTGACGTTGATGTCCTGATGCTGCCGCCCGTTCCACGGCCGCGACCAAGTTGGGGCGTTCGGCGTCAAACCATTCCAGTGCGGCATCGCGCGTCGCGAACCGGGTCGAGCGGCCACCGTCCGGCGCCACGACGAGGAGATGACTGTCCGCGGCCACTGCGACGTGTTCGTAGTACGCGAGCAGGCGTGCGAGCGCCTCGCCGATACCGGTCTGCTCACGCCGGCACCAGTCCTCGGCGTAGATACGCAACAAGTCGTGGAACCGGTAGGTGTTGTTGCCAGTCGCGGGTTGCAGAAGATGCGCTCGGCGCAGATCCTCGACGAGCCGCCTCGCCGCCTCGGCGGACTGGTCCAGCAACGCGCCGGCCGCTTCGATGCTGATGTGCGGCCCTGGGTTGAGCGCCAGGAATCGGAACGCACGCGCCTGCTCAGCTGACAAACGCCGATACGAGGCGTCAAAAGCGGCACGTACCGCAACCGAACCACCGTACGTGAACTCGCCGATACGATCGTGCGCGTCTTGGAGCAGGGTCACCATCTCGTCAAGCGGTCGTTGTGGATGATCCGCCAACAAGTGTGCGGTGATTCCCAGCGCCAAGGGTAACCTGCCGCACAACTCGGCGAGGACGGCAGCGCGTTCGGGATCTGCCGTGATCCGCGAGTCAGCCGGATCCGACGTCGTCAGCGAACTCGCCAGCATCGCGAGTGCCTCGGGCAGTGGAAGCGCGTCCAACTCGACCCGCCGAGCAGCCGGGACCGGCAGGGAGTGTCGACTGGTGACGAGCATTCTGTGCACGGATTCGCCGGGTCGCAACGGCAGGATCTGATCGAGTTCGGCCGCGTTGTCCGCCACCACCAGCATCGGCCCATGGTCATTCGCGCGAGCCGCCATAACCGATCGGTACAACAGCTCCCGCTCACCCGGTTCTGGCGGAATGTGTTCGCCCGATATACCCAACGCGCGTATGAACGACCCCAACGCCGTGTGTGCGTCGACAACCCGCGCCGAGTCGTAACCCTGCAGGTCGACGAACAGCACACCGCCGGGAAAGCGGCCGTCAGACATCGCCAGCCTGGCGGACCGCACGGCCAACGCGGTCTTGCCCACTCCGGCCAGCCCCGCGATGACACACACGGAAATACCGGATTCCTCGCCGAGCATCTCGCTCAGCGTGCCCAGGTGTTCTGCCCGCCCGATGAAGCCCTCCCCCGGGGGCAGCCCCGCCAACGCCACAGGCGCGGGCGAAGGCAAGTTCAGATGCACATCACCGAGAATCGACCGGGCCTGCACCACCGGGCCGGCCACGATCCCCTTGATGACATTCTCATGTTCGGGCATCCCCCGATCTTGCCGTGGTACGCCACTGCGGTAAACACCAGACAACTCGGCGCCACACGACCGCTGCCTCGGTCGGCGCACTGCAGGTCATCAGGAAAGGTACGTCGGCTATGACACACGCTCATGCCGACGAGCGTGTGTTCCTGCTGATCACAGCAGTATGCTTGTGTCACCGTTTCGGCGGCGTCTTCTAGAAATGGACGACGCCGAGGACGTTGCTACCTGGGGTGGATGGCTGATGTCAGCAGAGAAGCACAGGCACGTCGGATCATCGGCTCCGAGGCGGGAGGATGCCCGGCTCATCGCCGGCCGGGGGCGGTTCGTCGGCGGGGTGCGGTTGTCGGACTCGGCGCACGCGGTGGTGCTTCGCAGCGACGTTGCCCACGGTCGCGTACGCGGTTGCGACGCAGAGAAGGCGCGGGCCGCTGCCGGGGTCGTGGACGTCATCACGGTCGAGGACGCGCGTGGCGTGGCGCTGCCGTGCGCCGGTCTGGGGCCTGATCGGCCGACTCACTACCCGGTGCTGGACGACACCGTGCGCTACGTCGGACAGCCGACCGCGGTGGTGGTCGCCGAGACCGCGGAGGCCGCGCACGACGCCGCTGTCTTGGTCGACGTCGACATCGAGCCGTTGCCCGCGGTGGTGGGTCTGGAGACGGCGACGGAACCGGGTGCCACCCTGCTCTACCCCGAGTGGGGGACCAACGTGGGCACCGACTTCCCGCTGGGTGACACGGACGCGGCCACGGCGGTCGCCGAGCATGTCGTGGAGATGACGTTCCGGCTCGCGCGGGTCGCGCCGCGGCCGATCGAGCCGCGTGGCGTGGTGGCCGACTACGACGGCGAGACCCTGACCGTTCGAACAGGGACCCAGGCCCCGCACTTCGTGCGTGACCACGTGGCCGTGGCGTTGGGTCTTCCGGTCAACGCGGTGCGTGTCCTCGGTTGTGACGTCGGTGGCGGGTTCGGGGCCAAGGAACACGTCTACCCGGACGAGGTGTTGATCTGCCTGGCCGCGGTTCGGCTGCGCCGGCCCGTCCGCTGGAGTGAGGCACCCGGCGACCACCTGGCCGCCACGCTGCACGCACGCGACGCGGCCCATCGCGGCCGCCTCGCGCTGGACGCGGACGGCCGGTTCGTCGCGCTCCACTGCGACATCATCGGTGATCTCGGAGCCCACGCGTCGAACGTCGGTCCTGGCCCGCTCGTGGCGTCGGCGGTGATGTCGGCGGGTCCGTACCGGTTCGACACTGTGGGCGCGCGCGTGCGCGGGGTGGTCACCACGACCACCCCGACCGGGTCGTATCGGGGGTTCGGTCAGCCGGAGATCACCTGGACGCGTGAACGGCTCATCGACGAGGCCGCCCGCCGGCTCGGTGTGGACCCGGTCGACCTGCGACTGCGCAACATGCTCGAGCCGCACGAGTTCCCGGTCAGCGCGGGCATGGGACAGGAGTACGACTCCGGTGACTACGCCACCGGCCTGCGGACGCTACGCGACCAGGTGCGGAGGGGGCACGTCGAGGACGGGCGCCGACGCGGCATCGGGTTCTCCTGCCACGTCGAGATGACCGGCATCGGGCCTTCCATGACGATGAAGGCCGAGGGCTACACGGTGGGCGGCTTCGAGAACGCGGTCGTGCGCATGGAACCGGACGCCTCCGTCGTCGTCCACACCGGACTGGCCGGCATGGGGCAGGGCATCGAGACCACGCTCGCGCAGGTGGCCGCCGACGAACTGGGCGTCCCGCTGGACCACGTCCGGGTCGTGTTGGGCGACACCGCGGTGACGCCGTACTCGCCCATCGGCTCGATAGCGAGCCGATCTCTCGCGGTGGGCGGCGGGGCGCTCATCCACGCGGCGACCGCCTTGCGCGACAAGCTGCTCACGATCGCCGCGCACCGCCTCGAGGTCGCGACCGGTGACCTCGAGATCGCGGACGGAACCGTTCGGGTCCACGGTGTGCCGGGCGCCGCGGTCGATCTCGCCGACCTCGCGGCCTCCGCGTGGCGTGGCTGGGATCTCCCGGACGGGGTGCGGCCCGGCCTCGAAGAGCAGGCCACCTACGACCCGCCCGCCTACCTGTACTCCTCTGGCGCTCACGCCGCGGCCGTGGCGATCGACCCGCAGACCGGCGCGGTCGAGATCGAGGGGTACTGGGTCGTCAACGACTCCGGCGTCCTGGTCAACCCGGCGATCGTCGACGGGCAGATCCGCGGCGGAGTCGTGCAGGGAATCGGCATGGCGCTGTACGAGCAGGTCATCTACTCACCAGACGGTCAACCCTCCGCCGTGTACGACCTGCCCACCGCTGCGCAAGCGCCGAACATCGACATCGTCCACCAGCAGACACCGTCCCCGGGGACACCGGGCGGGACAAAGGGAGTCGGCGAGTCCGGGACCATCAGCTCACCCGCCGCTGTGGGCAACGCGATCGCCGCCGCCCTGCCCGAAATCGCCGATCGGATCACCGCCACACCGCTAACACCGCAAGTCCTCCAACGGATCTTGACCGCCCGGAACCGAGGTTGATCGTGTCGCCTATCGCTGTCGGATCAACGCCGGCCGTGACTTCCGCTGTACGGCTGAGCCAGCCGGGCCCGCCCGGCATGTGAAGGGGTGGAGAAACGCCAACGCGTTTCTCCACCCTTTGTCATCGGAGCGAATATCGACGTGTCACGCGGTCAGTCGTAGTAGATGATTCCCTCATCGTCGCGGACTGTGCCCGGCGGGCAGGTGCCGACGATGTACCACGATCCCTCGCCGATGTAGGGGCTGAAGTACTGGTAACCGCTGCAGACGATCCACGCCTGGATGTACTCGCCGGTGAATACGGTGCAGTCGTACCAGATCGCCTGGGTGGTGAGCCGGGTCGGGGTGGAGCAGATTGCCCTGGTGCCCACGTCGCCGGGCGTGACCGTGACCGCGTCCCATGACACGTCGGCCTTGGCGGGTTGCGGGGCGGCCTGGGCAGGAGCCACGGCGAGCATCGAGCACACCACCACGGCGACAGCCGCGATGGCCCCGAATGACGCTTTCCGTAACCACTTCAAGATGGATCTCATAAAAATGACTTCCTTCTGGAGAAGTGAAAGATCGACGGCGCCGCAGCGCCGCCGGACCAGCATCCGAGGGGCCGCTTTGGCAGGTCTTTTGTGCCGCATTTGTGCGCTGGTCGGCGCCGAAACGCGCGAGGTTTACGGTCGCGTCTCGATGGCGTCGAGCTGCCGCTGGATCCGCTCGGCGTCACCGGCGCGGTGCTGCGCCCGGCACAGGTCCAGGGCCCGTTCCCAGGCGGGGCGGGCCAGGTCGGCTTCTCCGAGTGCCGAATGGGCCTGTCCGAGGAAGTCCAGGGCGCCGGCTTCGAAATAGGTGCTGCCGACCTCGTGCAACAGGGTGTGGGACTGCTGGTACCACTCGATGGCGGCAGCATGGCGGCCCGCGTGTTGCGCGATGTAGCCGAAGAGGCCCAGCACGATCGCCTCGTCCTCGCGGTGCCCTTGGCGACGCGCCGACGCCAGGGCGACGCCCCCCGAGGCGCTGGCACTGTCGTAGTCGCCGGCCTGTGCGTGGTACCAGCCGATGACCGTTAGCTGACGCGTCTCCCCCGCCGGCATGCCGAGTGCGCGGTACAGCCGGAGTGCTTGGCCGGCATGTGTCAACGCACGCCTGTGATCGCCTCGCAGCGACCAGAACCAGCCCAGCGCGTGGTGCGTGTCGGCCTGCCCGGCCGGGCCACCCAGGGCTTCGGCCCGCGCGAGGTGTCGCAGGGCCTCGCGGTCCTCGCCCAACTCGGCGAGCACCGCGCCGAGGAGCTGATGGGCAGCGGCTTGTTCGTTCGGCTGCTCGGTCGCCGCGAGCCCGGCCCGCCACACGGTGCGCACGTCGTGGAAACGGCCCTGCCGGTACAGGAACGTGGTCAGGAGCCGGGCCAGTTGGTAGACGGACACGGCCCAGCCGTGCTCGGCCGCGAGGCGCTGGGCGGCCAGCAGGTTGGGAAGCTCGGCGGTGAACCACACCAGGGCCGCTCGGTGGTCGCGCAGCGGGTGGCAGGCACTGGCGGAATCCGGGAGCTCGATCGGCGAGAGCAGGGGTTGCAGGAGACGGTCACCCGCGAACGCCGTGTGGACGTAGAAGTCGACCAGCCGTCGCAGTGCCTGGCCGCGGCTCCCTTCCGGATGGTCGTGGCCGGCACAGTCGATCGCGTACAGGCGGACGAGGTCGTGCATGCGGTAGCGGCTCGGGACGTGCTGCTCCACCAGGTGTCCGTCCTCGAGTTCGCGCAGCACGAGGCGGGCTTCGGCAGTGGGCAGCGCGAGGAGGCTCGCCGCGGCGGACAGGCTGATGTCGTCCCCGGGTGCCAGTCCCAACAGTCCGAACGCGGCCGCGGCGGGCGGCGACAGCGCCTGGTGCGACCAGGACAGCAGTGCCCGGAGGTCGATCCGGCTGTCGCCGGTCGTCAGGGCGTCCAGCCGACCGTTGACGTCGCGCAGTTCCTCGGCGAGCTCGGCGAGCGGGAACCGTGGGTGGCGGCCGGCGCGGGCGACCACGATGCTGATCGCCAACGGCAGTCCCGCACAGCGGGCGAGCAGTTCCGCGACGGCGCCGGGCTCCGCGGTGACCCGGTCGCGGTCGATGCCGCGCGCCAGCAGTTCCCGCGCCTCGGTGTCGGCCAGCAGGTCCAGCTGGAGCGGCCGGGCGCCGTGCGCGGTGGTCAGGCCCTCCAGGCGGTGGCGGCTGGTGACCAGCACCGCGCACGTCGGACTGCCCGGGAGCAGCGGAGCGACCTGCGCGGTGGCGCGGGCGTTGTCCAGCACGACCAGCACGCGCTTGCCGGCCAGCAGACTCCGGTACAGCCCGATCCTGGCATCGATCTCCGGTGGCACGGCGGCGGGTTCGACACCGAGGGCGTCGAGGAACCCGCGCAACGCCGTGGCCGGAGCCACGAAGTTCCCGCCAGGACCGAACCCGTGCAGATCCACGTGCAACTGGCCGTCGGGGAAACGGTCCAGGTGCTGGTGTGCCCAGTGCATGGCCAGCCAGGACTTGCCGATGCCCGCGGCGCCGCAGATCACCGAGACCGGCATCGTGGCGTTCGGTTCGCCCAGAACGGCGGTGAGATGGGCGAGCTCTCCGGACCGGCCGACGAACAGGCGGGGCGATGCGGGCAGCTGGCAGGGCACCGGAACACGGGGCGCCATGGACGTGCGTGCGGGCACCGCCAGTGCCGGGTCGGTGGTGAGGATCTGCTGGTGCACGCGCTGGAGCGACGGACCGGGGTCGGCGCCCAGCTCCTCGGCGAGTCGCTGCCGGAGCCACTGGTAGTGGGCCAGCGCGTCACCGGGACGCCCACAGCGGTACAGGGTCACCAGATACTGGGCGGCCAGGCGTTCGTCGAGCGGGTCACGCGCCACGCAGTCCGGCAGCTCGGTGAGCATCTCCGCGTGCCGGCCCCGCCGCAACTGCACGTCGATCAGATCGAGCCAGGCCGCGTCGCGTCGCCTCGTCGCCGTGACGCGGACCTCGTTGAACCAGCAGAGGTCCACCCCGGCGAACGGTTGTCCCCGCCACAGCCCGAGGGCCTGTTCGAACAACGCGGCCGCGCGGTCGTCGTCGTCCACGGTGCGGGCGCGGTGAACCAGTTGGTCGAAATGGTGCAGATCGACGGCCTCCGGTTGCACCGCGAGCCGATAGCCGCGGTCCTGCCACACTATCGAAACCTGCTGCGCCAACACTTTCCGCAACATGGTGATGTTGTACTGCACCGCGCCACGCGGATTCTTGGGCAGGCGCCGATCTTCCCACACGCGTCCCACTATGCGGTCCACCGGAACCACCCGGTTGGGTTCGGTCAACAGCATTGCCAGAATGCATCTTCGTTGCAGGTAGCCGATATCGACTGCTTGGCCGTCGGTGAAGGCCTCGATGTCACCGAGCAGGCGGAACTCCATCATGTTGTGAATTTCTGTCCGGATGAATTCAGGGGCAGGACTTTACGGTCCGCGTTTGGAAGAAAACTGGACGCCGGTTGAACAGGCGTTTACCGCAGGCCCGCCGAGTCATGGGAGGACATGAGGGCGGCGATGGCCGCCCTGGCGCGTTCCGCCTCGTCGTGGTCGCCCGTCTCGGTCGCGATGCGCAGTGCGGCCCTGTGGTGGGCGAGTGCGCCCGGCCGCCCCGCGGCGTGGACGGCCTCGCCCAGCCCGTTGCGCACACTGGCCTCGCCGTAGCGGTGCCCGGTCTCGCGGAGCAGGGCGAGTGCCTCGCCGAGCTGCTCGACAGCCAGATCGTGCCGGCCGAGGCGGGTCTGGACCGTGCCGAGATTGGCCAGCGCGATGGCCTGCCCGTAGCGGTGCTCCATGTCGCGGAACAGGGTCAGCGCCTCGGTGAGGTGCCGGTCGGCCTCCTGGTACCGGCCGAGGTGCATGCCGGCGTCGCCGAGGTTGGTCAGCGCGCTGGCCTCGCCGGCCCGGTCGCCGAGCTCGCGGAACAGCGTGGCGGCCTCGCCGAGATGGACGGCCGCCAGGTGGTGGTGGCCGGGCCGCAGCTCCACGGCACCGAGGTTGGTCAGCACCGCGGCGACACCGTGGCGGTTGCCCAGCTCGCGGTAGCCGCCGAGCGCCTCGGTCAGGTGCGCGGCGGCGTCGTCGTACCGGCCCAGCCGGTCGGCGACGATGCCGAGGTTGGACAGAGTGCGTGCCTCGCCGTGCCGGTCACCGGTCGTGCGGTGCAGCGACAGCGCCTGGGACAGCCGGTCGACGGCCGGGTCGTACTGGCCGAGCAGTCGGTAGGCGGCCCCGAGATTGGTGAGGGCGTACGCCTCGCCCGACCGGTCACCGGACTCGCCGGCCGCGCGCAGACCGTACGCGTGCACGGTGAGCGCGTCGGCGTGGTACCCGCCTTCGAGGTACCGGTACAGGACGTTGGCCAGGTCGATGGCGTGCCCGGCCAGTCCGTGCGTCGCCGCGTGGGCACACGCCGCCACCAGGTTGTGGCGTTCGGCGTCCAGCCAGGACCTCGGGTCCGCCGCGACGGTGAGCGGCACCGCCGCGTCCCGCTGCCCGCCGCGGTGCGAACCATCCGTCGGGTACAGCAGGTCCATCGCGGCTTCTGTCGCCGCCAGGTAGTGATCCAGCAACCTGGTCACCCCCGCGGTGCGGTCGGCCTCGGCGTCCAGGTCGGCGGACAGCTCGACCGCGTAGGCACGCAGCAGGTCGTGCATCCCGTAACGGCAGTGGGAGTCGAGCGCGACGAGGTGTGCCCTGGCAAGGACGTCGAGCAACCGGACGGCGTCGTCCGGGTCGTGGCCGGCGAGCGCGGCGGCCGCATGGAGATCGACGTCATGGCCGGGCTGCCAGCCGACCGCACGGAACATCCGTGCGGCGTCCGCCGGCAGGTGCCGGTAGGACCAGGACAGCACGGTCCGCACCGCGGCCCGGGAGTCACCGCCCCCGTCGAGAAGCCGCAGTCGCCGCTGCCGGTCCCGCAGCTCACCGGCGAGCCGTGCCAGCGGAGTCGCCGACCTGGTGACGGCGAGCTCGGCGGCCACGCGCAACGCGAGCGGCAGCCGGGCGCACTGCTCGACCAGATCGCCGACGGCGGCGGGGTCGTCGAAGGACCGGATGCCGATCAGCTCGTGCAGCAGGGTTCTGGCGTCGTCGGACGAGAGCGGGTCCAGCTCGAGGCGGCGCGCGCCCCGCAACGCCACCAACCCGGCCAGGCTGTCCCGGCTGGTGACCACGACGACGCAGGACGGGGAGCCCGGCAGGAGGTCGCGCACGTGGTCGACGGAGGAGGCGTTGTCCAGCACGACGAGTACGCGCCGGCCGGCGATCTCGGTCCGGTACCGGCGGGTGCGCGCGTCCTGGGTGACCGGGATGTCGCCGGCCGCGAGACCGAGCGCCTCCAGCAGCCGCGCGAGCGCCTCGTTCGGCGGCACGGGTTGGTCCGGGTCGTAGCCGCGGAGGTCGAGGTACAGCTGCCCGTCGGGGAACCTGTGCCGGACACGGTGCGCCCAGTGGAGCACCAACGCCGTCTTGCCGACCCCCGCGGTGCCGGACACCGTGCAGATCGCCAGCGCACCCGTGCGCGAGCCGGCCGACAACCGGTCCAGCTCGGCCAGTTCGTCCACCCGGCCGGTGAAGCCGGCCACGTCCGCCGGCAGCTCGGCCGGGACCGGCGCGGGCCGATTCGGTTCCCGCAGTACGAGCGTCCCGTGCACCTGCGCCAGTTCCGGCCCGGGGTCGACGCCCAGCTCCGCGACGAGCGCACGCCGGGTCCGGTCGAAGACGGCGAACGCCTCGGCCCGCTGCCCGGCCGCCGTGTACACCCGCATCAGCACCGCCGCGAGGGACTCGTCAAGCGGTTGCCGCGACGCTTCCTCGGCCACGAGGGGCAACGCGTCAGCCGCGTGCCCGGTGTCGAGCACCGCCTTCGCGTACGCCAGCACCGCGTTCCGCCGCACCCCGAGCAGGGCCAGCACGGCCGGATGGGCCGAGAAAGCCGGTAGATCGGCCAAGGGCGGGCCCTGCCACAACCGGAGCGCCTCGCCCAGCGCCCGCTCCTGCGGCCTCCGCATCAGGTCGTGGAACCGTTCGAGGTCGACCTCGTCCCGCGCCACGTGCAGCGCGTACCCGTCGCCGACCGTCGAGAGGCTCGAACTTCGCGCGTACGCGTGCCGTTCCGGGTCGAGTGTTCGCCTCAGGTGCTTGACGTGCGTCTGGATGACGTTCGTCGCGCTGGGCGGCGGCCGACTCCCCCACAGCGTGTCGACCAACTCGGTCCTCGGCAGCACCCGACCCCTTGCCAGGACGAGGAACCCGAGCACGGCCCGGCGTCCCGGCGGACCGAGGTCGAGCTCGTGACCGTCCCGCCACGCCCGTACGGGGCCGAGTACCTGGATGCGCAGCACACCACCTACCCCCACGGCACACCAGCCAACGATCCAGCTTGGTCAGGGACGCGTACAGCTGTCAAGCGAGGCTCCGGAAACAACACGGTTGGAGCTATACAACGGATCCCACAGCGCGGGATCGGGACGGACCCGGCACGAGTACCTCGCCGAGTTCCCGGTAGTAGTTTCACTCACGACCGACGGGAGGTGGGTGGAGTGGCACGTCTTCATGTCGGCTGCGCGATGTGGACCCACAAGGCGTGGCCCGGGCGGTTCCTGGCGCAGTCGCTGCCCGCCAAGGAGCGCCTGCGGGCCTACGCCGGCTGGTGCAACGCGGTCGAGGGCAACACCACCTTCTACGCGACCCCTGCCAGAAACACCGTCGCGACCTGGGCGCAGCAGACCGACCCCGACTTCCGGTTCGTGGTCAAACTGCCCAAGGTCGTCACGCACGAGCGCCGGTTCGTCGGTGTCGAGGCCGAGATGCGGGCGTTCCTGGACGCGATCGAACCCCTCGGCGAGCGGGCGGTCCTGTGGACCCAGTTGCCCGGCTCGTTCGGCCCTTCGGACGTCGACGCCCTCGGCCGCTTCCTGCGCCGACTCCCCACCGACCGCCGACGCGCCGTGGAGGTGCGCCACCCCGGGTTCTTCACCGACGCCGGCTCGACGTCACTGCTGGAAGGGACACTCGCCGACGCGTACGCCGAGTGGGTGCCGTTCGACACCACGGTCTTCTTCCAGAGCCCGCCGACCAGCGATGCCGCGCAGGACGCCTGGGCCAAGAAACCGCGGCTGCCGCGGCGGACCCGGGCGCTGACCGACCGGCCGATCGTCCGCTACCTGGGCCGGGACTCGGTCGAGGAGACGGTCGAGGGATGGCGGCCGTGGATCGACGTGGTCGCCGGCTGGCTGCGCGAGGGCCGGTCGCCGACGGTCTTCGTGCACACCCCCGACAACGAGGACGCGCCGGCGCTCGCGCGCCGGTTCCACGACGACGTGCGGGCGTTGGTGCCCGGCCTCGACGCATTGCCCGAGCCGGAACCGGTCGGGCCCGCGACCCTGTTCTGAGCGATACCCCCGGTCACCGCGGAGCCGTTGAATCCCAATTTCAGCGTATGCCGTAATGCGTGCCGACATCCGGCCGAATATCTGGTCATCAGCACGTAGAAGGGTGGGGGAATGCCGACGAACAGGAAGCCGCGGATCGACCCGGCCGAGGTGCCGAAGTCGCACCGGATTCGGTGGTGGGCAACGGCTGCGTTCGTGGGGCTGCTCGCGGTCGCCTTCATGGTGCTGCCGTACGTGGATCGTCTGTGGGAATGGTTGGATATCGGGCAGGCGGCGGTCACGAACGTCGTCACCTGGACGATCGTGCAGTCGGCCGGAATCGTGACCGCTCTGGTGTTGACGCTCTACTTCATCGGCAAGGCACGGCTGGAGCATGCGGCGTACCGCGCCGACCAGATCGACATCGGCGCGTTCGGCGATGAGCGGAAGGCCGACGACGCGGACCGCGAGCTGTACTCCGCCGCCGAGCTGACCGCCCGGTTCAAGAACATCCTCAACAACTCCCGGCTCTACACGCCAACGCCCGTGCCCGGCGTCGGCACCTCGTACGACTTCATTCAGATCGTCGAGAATGCCGGCGCGGCCGGCGACGGGCTCTGGAAGGTCGCCACCAAGCTGATCAAACTGGCGTCTCCCCCGGCCGCGTTCCGGATCAACGGGACCATCCGGCCGGGTTCCGGCGACAACCGGTACCGGTTGATCCTCGAACTGGTCCGGGTGCCCCGGTTCGCCGCCAGTCCGATCGTGATCGAGGACGACAGCTGGATGCGTGTGCTGCACCGGGCGGCGAACGCGGTGTCCGCCCTGGTGCTTCCCCGCAGCAAGTACGGCAAGGAGAACACCTACTGGGCGGCCTGGCGCAACGCCAAGATCCCGTACGAGTTGTTCGACGCCTACCAGCGCGCCAACCACCTGGTCAAACACCGGCGCTACGACGAGGCCCTCGGCGAGTACCACCGGGCTCTCGGTCACGACCCTTCGAATATCTACATCAGACTCGAGATCGGCTCGGTGCTGGAGCAGCTCGACCTGCACCTCGACGCCCTCGCCACGTACGACGACGTGATCACCATCTGCAGCCGTGGTCATCGCCGGCTCGCACGATGGTGGCAGGTCGACCCCGACCCCCGGCCCTGGTCCCGTCGCGCCCGACGGACACGCGGACAACAGGACGTGGCGCTGCTGGTGGCCCGCTACCGGCACGCGTTGGTTCTCGGCCTCGGCGACTCGGTCGCCAACTCGTGGTGGACCTCCCTGCCGAAGGCCGGCGTCGACCCGACCAACGACCTGAGGGTTCGGCGCCGAGCCACGCTGCGGACCGCGATATCCCTGCGTTTCCAACGCTATCGCAGGCTGGCGGTGGTCCCCGGCCAGGAACGCGTGCACGACACGGTGCTCGACACCGCCGTCCAGGAGCTGGTCCGCACCGAGGAGAACGAGGAGCAGCAACGTACGTACGCGGACCGCGCGATCCAACTGCGGTCCTACTTCGGCGCCCTCTCGCAGTACGAGATCGAGCGGCTGCTCGCGGACTACCGCCGGTTCCGGCGCGTGCACTGGCTGCGGTGGCGACGGTTGTCGGCGGTGCTGCCGTTCCACGCACTCGAGATGAGCCTGGTTTGGATCTCGCTCCGCCGCGCGATGGCCGACATCAAACCAAACACCGCTGCCGTGCCCGCCCGGGAACTCGTCATCCCCGCCCGAGGGCGCCGACCGGGGCTGCTGGACGTGTTCCCGGACGGGACGTGGCCGCCGGATCCCGGAAAGCTGGCCGAGGCGGTGAAAGCGGCCTCGGGCCGCCACCGGCGTTCCTGGAGCGAGTGCTACAACGCGGCGTGCGTCTACTCGGTCGCCATGCTGCGGGTGGGTCCCCGCGGGGGTCCGGACCCCCGCTGCCGGGACGGCAAGCAGCCCAAGCTCGACAGTCTCGGACAAGACAAGGTTGCCCAGCTCGCGGTGGACGAGTTGTACCACGCCACCATGTCCAGCCACAGCGGGAACCTGACCACCCACCGCTCGTGGGTGATGGACGAGGACCCCGATCTCGCGGCGCTCCGGGAACACGAGCTGTTCCGCGTGTTCGAGATGGTCACCTTCGCCCCGGACCGCCCGACGCCGCTGCGGCCGATCCGTTCCCCCGTCTGGGAGCAGGCGAGCTACCTCCGGCAACTGGTCGGCGACATGGCCGGCTGCCGGGCACAGTTCTGGCGTGGCAAGGCGATGGCCGGCGCGGAGTTCGACGAACACCTCGTCGACGGCTGGCGGGCCACCGACCGCGAGGCATGGCAGGACCTTCGTAGGCTCGCGGTCAGCCGGCAGGACTGGCACACCCGCTACGAGGCGACGCTCGCCTACCGGCGATGGGCCAGGGAAGCCGAGATCCCCGCGACCGTCCCCAGCTTCCCGTCCTATTGCGACACTCTACTGTCGACTCAGTACAAGTCGTACTACGGATGCCCGCCGAAGAAACCCCTGACCGACAGCGACACTGTCAACACCACAGCCAAGGACTACGTGACAGGCTGCGACAAACGGCTCGACGAGTTGGTGACCAGCATGGCGCCGCTGCTTCACCTCATGCCACCCACATCGAACCACCTTCCCAGCCATGCCAACGCGATCCTCCGCCGCCAGCGGAAGGAGTTCGCCCAGCGCGCCGAACGCTGGACCGCTCTGGCGGTCTGGTTCAACGACTGTGCCACGAACGATCTGTCCGCGTCGGACCGCGGCCAAGTCTTCAGCGCGCCTCTGCATCAGCTCACTGGTGATGCTTAAGTGATGTCTCGCAATTGACCTTGTGTTTGGCGGTGCGGCGCCTGCGGGCGTCGGGTTGACCGATGAATGCGATGTTGCGGAGGTAGGCGATTCCGGAGGCGGTGTCGGCGAGGGTGTGCTGCGCGGCGCGGACGCGGCGATGAGTCGCGTTGAGTTCCTCTTGCCAGTCGGTGATCTCGCCGTGGAGGGGTTTGCGGAACGGGATGATCACCTCAGGGTCGCCGTAGTAGCCGCCGTGGACGGCACGATCCACTCCGAGCGCGCCGTTTGGCCTGAACGACGGATATCGCCATTCTGTGGCAACGATGGAGAAGCCGTAGGGCATTCGTTGCCAGATGCCGTCGCCTGGATGCACTATTCCTGCAGAGCGGCCATCGTGAACGGTGGACCGCCAACCGACCGAGGGGAAGTGCATGCCCGAGTTCGCCGTGCAGGTTTCGGAGCTCGGACCCGTGCGGATCGGTTACCCGCAGGGCCGGCCACGACGACCGCCACCGAGGCGAGCTGGTCACCGGCCGTGAGGAGATAGCCATGGGAATCCCGCCGATCGCGGCCTACCCGCTGCCGAGCACCGGCGAGTTACCGGACAACGTCGCCGCCTGGGTGGTCGAACCCGACCGTGCGGTCCTGCTGATCCACGACATGCAGCGGTACTTCGTGCGACCGTTCCCCGACGAGATCGCCGTGCCGCTCGCCAGCACCATCGCCGGCATCGTCGACCGGTGCCGCGCGCAAGGGGTGCCGGTCTGCTACACCGCCCAGCCAGGCGGCATGACCGAGGACCAACGCGGCCTGCTCAAGGACTTCTGGGGCCCTGGGATGACCGTCGAACCCGCCGACCGCGAGATCGTCGAGCCGCTCGCCCCGCAACCGGGAGACCGCACGTACACGAAGTGGCGCTACAGCGCGTTCCACGATTCCGACCTGCTCGCCGACCTCCGTGCGCTCGGCCGTGACCAGCTGGTCGTCTGCGGGGTGTACGCACACGTCGGCGTGCTCATGACCGCTGTGGAGGCGTTCACCAACGACATCCAGGCGTTCGTCGTCGCGGACGGCACCGCCGACTTCTCCGCCGAGGACCACCGGCTCGCGCTGGACTACGCGGCGCGCCGCTGCGCCGTCGTGTGCGCGGCCAAGGAGGTTCTCCCGTGATCGAGCGGATCCGCGGCACAGTGCCGCCGCCGTTCGCGATCGTGCACCGCCCGCACGCCACCGGGGACCACGTCGACGTGCTCGTCGGCCAAGTGTCCACACCGGACACACTGGCGGAGATCGCGTTACCCGACGACGACGCGCCCGGCCACGACGTGCTCGTCCTCGTGCCCTACCGCCAGGTCGCCGAGCGCGGGTACACGGCCGTGGACGACGGGTCGCCGCTGATCGCCATGCGCGTCACCGACCAGGCGATCCTGCCGAGGAGCGAGGTGCTCGGACAGCTCCCCGACGAGCCGATCCCGTTGACCGGCGGCCACTTCGACCTCGACGACGACACCTACGCCGGGGTCGTGCGGCGGATTGTCACCGAGGAGATCGCGCAGGGCACCGGCGCGAACTTCGTGCTCAAGCGGTCGTTCGTGGCCGAACTCCCCGGCTACCGGCCGGCCGCCGCGCTGACGTTCTTCCGCAGGCTGTGCGAGCGCGAACTGGGCGCCTACTGGACGTTCGTCGTGCACACCGGCGATCGCACGTTCGTCGGCGCCACCCCGGAACGACACGTGAGCCTGCGGGACGGGGTCGCGGTGATGAACCCGATCAGTGGCACGTACCGCTACCCGTCGTCCGGTCCCACCCTCGCCGGGCTGCTGGACTTCCTCCACAACACCAAGGAGAACGACGAGCTGCACATGGTCGTCGACGAGGAGCTCAAGATGATGGCGCGGGTCTGCGCGGCAGGCGGGCGCCTCACCGGGCCGTTCCTCAAGGAGATGGCCAGGCTCGCGCACACCGAGTACCTCATCATGGGCAAGTCCACAATGGACCCCCGGACGATCCTCCACGAGACGATGTTCGCCCCGACCGTCACCGGCAGCCCGGTCGAGAGCGCCTGCCGGGTGATCAGCCGGTACGAACCGGGTGGCCGCGGCTACTACAGCGGGGTCATCGGGTTGATCGGCCGCGACCACGCGGCACAGCGTCACCTCGACTCCGCGATCCTCATCCGCACGGCCGACATCGACGGCCGCGGGCGCATGCGGATCGGGGTCGGCGCCACCCTCGTCCGCCACTCCGATCCCGACTCCGAGGTCGCCGAGACCCACACGAAGGCCGCCGGACTCCTCTCCGCGCTCGACGTCGGCGGCCCGGCCCGGTTCGGTGAGCGGCCCGAGGTGGTCGCCGCGCTCCACCGCCTAAACGCCCCCCTCGCCGAGTTCTGGCTCGCCGACACGCGCCTCGACGTCCCGCCCCCCTCGCTCGCCGGGCGGTCGGTGCTGGTGATCGACGC
This sequence comes from uncultured Actinomycetota bacterium, assembly GCA_963840275.1. Lineage (GTDB taxonomy): Bacteria > Actinomycetota > Actinomycetes > Mycobacteriales > Pseudonocardiaceae > Actinophytocola. The sequence continues at coordinate 1,294,588 of CAWIYK010000005.1, read as the reverse complement.
GGAGGACACGTTCACCGCGATGATCGCGCAACAGTTGACCACCCTCGGTCTCGACGTGACCGTCCGGCGGTTCGACGAGCGCTACGCCTTGCAGGGCCACGACCTCGTCGTCATGGGGCCGGGCCCCGGCGATCCCCGGGACACCGACGACCCGAGGATCGCGCACCTGCACACGGCGATCGACTCGCTGTTGGACCGCCGGGTGCCGTTCCTGGCCGTATGTCTGAGCCACCAGGTGGTAAGCCTCAAGCTCGGTCTGCCGGTCAGCCGCTGCCCGGTGCCCAACCAGGGCACCCGGTTCGAGATCGACATGTTCGGCGAGCGCGAGGTCGTCGGGTTCTACAACTCCTTCGCCGCCCGCAGCGTCACCGACGTGTTCGACCATCTCCGGGCCGGCCGGGTCGAGGTCAGCCGCGACACCGGCACCGGCGAGGTGCACGCCCTGCGCGGGCCGCACTTCGCGACCATGCAGTTCCACGCGGAGTCGGTGCTCACCAAGGACGGGCCACGGATCCTCGCCACTCGGATCGAGGAGGTGCTGGACAAGCATGCGAGCCGTCATCGCCTGGTGGAACCTGACCGGTTCGACCCAGACCATCGACTCATTGCGTGAACACCTGCGCGACGGGGGCGCGGCGCAGTGGACCGACGTGCCCGGCCTGCGCCTGAAGTTCTGGATCTCCGACCGGGCGGGAAACCGGTGGGGCGCGGTCATGCTGTGGGAGCCGGGACACCCGGCCGAGGAGCAGCCGTTGCCACCGCACCGCGCCCTCGAACTGATCGGCTACCCGCCGACCGAGCGGGTGCGTTTCGACGTCGAGGCCACTGTGGAGGGTCGCCACACCGTGGCGGCGCTGTCCGGTCTCGGCCTTGCCCTGGAGGAGACGTGACCGAGTCCGCGATCCCGCCCACCGAGCCGATCGCGTTGGCACGGCGTTGGTTCGAAACAGCCGTCGAGGACGGGGCCAGCGAGCCGGGGGTGCTCTCGCTCGCCACCGTGAGCGCGGCGGGCCGACCGTCGAACCGGGTCGTGCAGACCATCCGGTTCACCGACCGAGGGCTGGTCTTCGCCAGCTACACCACCAGTCCCAAGGGCCGGGACATCGCGGCGAACGGCTGGGCGTCCGGGGTCCTGTACTGGCGGGAGACGAGGCGGCAGGTCATCCTCACCGGCCAGGTCGAGCAGCTCCCCGACGCCGAGAGCGACGAGCTGTGGCACGCCAGGGCGCCAGGCCTGCACCCGATGTCGGTGGCCACCTCCCAGAGCGAGCCGCTCGCCGACGAGGCCGCGTTGCTGGCGCGGGCGCGCGAGCTCGGCGCGGCCGGTGAGCCGCTGACGCGGCCGACCGCCTGGGTCGGCTACCACCTCGTGCCGTCCACAGTGGAGTTCTGGGAGGACCGACCGGAGCGGCTGTACTGGCGGATGCGGTACGACCGCGACGGGCAGGCGTGGACGCACACGCGGCTTCAGCCGTAGAAAATCGACCACAAGACAGATTGGCGGGGTAATGGACGCATTCGATCGAGACGCCGAGTCGCGACGCCACAACCGGGCCGTGGTGGCGGACTATATGAGCCGCCGCGGCGAGGGCCGTCTCACCAGGTACGAGCTGTTCACCGACGACGGCAGCGGCGGACTGTACACCGGCGACACGATGGAACCGATCATCTCGGTCGGCCGGGAGAAGCTGAAGGCGCACGGGAAGTGGTCACTGCAGATCTTCCCGGACTGGGTCTGGTACAACATCGAGATCTTCGAGACACAGGACCCGGACAGGTTTTGGGTGGAATGCGACGGAAAGGGCCAGATCCTGTTTCCCGACTACCCGCCGGGGCACTACGAGAACCACTTCATCCACGCGTTCCGCTTTCGCGACGGAAAGATCTGCGAGCAGCGCGAGTTCATGAACCCCTACCACCAGATGCGTGCCCTCGGCATCGACATCCCGGTGATCAAGCGGGCGGGGATCCCGACGTGAGCGCCGACGTGACGCGGGCGAGCACGGTCATCGAGCTGATCACCGGCGGGTGGCGGGCGCAGGCGGTCCACACCGCGGTGAAGCTGCGCCTGCCCGACCACCTGGCGGACGGCAGGACGACCGACGCCGAACTGGCCGCGGCGTCGGGCGCCAAGGAGGACGGCATCCACCGGCTCATGCGCCTGCTCGTGGCCATGGGCGTGTTCGCCGGCAACGGTGACGGGTACAGCAACACCGACGTGAGCAGGGCGCTGCTGGACCGGCCCGGCTCGCAGCGCGACATGTGCCTGCTCTACGGCGAGGACTTCTACGCCGCGTGGGGCCACGCGGCCGAGGCGATCAGCACCGTAAGCTCCGGTTTCGAGCTGGCCTACGGCAAGCCGGTGTACGAGTACTTCACCGCCGACCCGACCGCGGCGGAACGCTTCCAGGGCGCGATGCGGGCCGGCAACCTGTTCTTCGACGCGGTGCCCGGTGTGTTCGACTTCGCCGGCAAGCGGGTCGTGGACCTCGGTGGCGGCTCCGGGCAACTGCTCGGCGCGATCCTGGCGGCCACCCCGGACGCCGTCGGTGTCCTGCTGGACCTGCCGAACGTCATGGCCGCGGCCCGGCCCCGCCTGTCCGAGTTCGCGAACCGCCTGGAACTGGTCGGCGGCGACATGTTCGAGTCGGTTCCCGCGGGCGGCGACGTGTACCTGCTGTGCCGGGTGCTGGCCGGCCACGCCGATGACGCGGTGGTGGAGCTGTTCACCGACATCCGGCGCAACCTGACCGGCCCCTCCGCGCGGTTGCTGCTACTGGACCGTCTGGTGGTCGACGAGAACTCGACCGTGCTGCCGGCCCTGTGGGACCTGCACCTGCTGATGACCACCGGCGGCCGGCACCGTTCGCTCGTGGAGCTACGCGCGCTCCTCGACCGCGCCGGCCTCGAGATCGAACAGACCGCCGACCTACCGGTGGAGACCACGGCACTCATCGTGCGCGCGAAACACTGAGCACGCACCGTTGCTTCGATGGGGAGAGCACACCGGCACGTGGGCACGCCGGAAGGGACAGCGAAACGACAGAAGGACGACCTGCTCAAGCGCTGTGACCGTCGAACCACCGGAAGGCCCACCACACCGCGCGGGGCAAGCGTGTCAGCACCGAACCGGTCCACGCCATCATCGCCCACTCGTGCCACGGCCCGTGCTGGTCGCGCAGCACGTCCTTGGCCTCGTCAATCAGGACCCGCGCCCGGAGCAGGTCGTCGCCCTCGTTGCGCATCCCGAGGCACGCCCCGAGTTGGAAGCGGGTGAGCTGGCTGTCCGGGTGGCGTCGACCGAGCACCCGGTTCTGCCGGGGCAGCAGGGAGTCGAACACCTCGACCGCGCCACGCCAGTCCTTCAGGCCCATGGTGGCGAGGCCGATCCACTGGCGGGCCCGCAACGCGAGCGGGTGGTCCGGACCGGCGGCGGCGGCGATCCGTTCCTCCGTTCCGACCAGCTCACGCCGGGCCGCGTCGGACCGCGAGTTGTTCTGCATTGTCTGTCCATATAGGACAGCGAGGTCGAGGGTGAGCAGACTGTCCTCGCCGTACCACTCCCGTGACTCGGCCAGTGCCCTTCCGACCCGTTTGCTGGCCTGCTGCCACTGCGTCGGTCGCGCCCGTCGCTCGGAGAACGCTACGGCCAGCTCGGCCTCGGCGTGGACCGTGCTGGCCTCGCGGGCCAGGTGGTGGCGGGGCAGGCCGGCGTCCGCGAACGCTCGGACGACCTCGCTCGCCACCGTGCGGGACGCCTTCACCTCGCCCGACAGCAGCAACAGTCTGGCGTGCTCGATGGTGGCGACGGGCCACGCACCGCGATGCGAGCCGAGCGGGTCGGCTCGCTGGATCTCGGGCAGCAACTCCCGCAGCAGCGCGGTCGCCGACGGGTACTCGCCACGCACCCGCAGCGCCCGCACCCTGGTCAGAGCGGCCCGACCGCGCTCGTCGGCCGGCATCCACGTCGGGGCGAGTCCTTCCCTGGCCACCAACGCGTGGTCGTGGAACACCAGCGTGGCCGCCGGGTAGTCACCTCGGAGGTCGTGCGCACTCGCCACGAGGAGGCGCGCGCGGTACTCCGCTGGCACGTCACGGTCGCGGTGAGCGCGGTCGATCACCGCCGCGGCGTGCCGCAGCACCATGGCGGTGTCCCCGGCCACCATGGCAAGCCGCGCGGCTTCGAGCACGTCGTCGGTCCGCCAGTCCGGCCCGGCCAGCCGCACCACCTCGTATCGGGCGTCCTTGGCGGCCGGAACGTCACCGTGGTCCTCATGGACCGCCGCGACCGCACGCAGCAACTCAAGCCGACCGGTCAGCGGCACGGCCGGGTTCCCCGCCACCGCCGTGGCGTGGCGGCACATGTCCGCGCGTGCGGTCGGGCCGGTGACCATGCCGAGCAGGAGATCCGCCGCCCGGACGGCGAACCGGTCGAGGAACGGCCGGTCCAGGTCGCTGCGCACCGCCGTGGCCACCAACGCGTGCAGCTGCCAGGCCTGTCGACCGGTGCCGAGCCCCCGGTCGACCCGCCGCAGCAGACTGTGTCGGTACAGCTCGCCGATGGCGGTGGCCACCTCTGTCGGGGCCTGCGGGCCGAGTACCTCAGCCACCCCGTCGACCAGCAGGTCGCCGCCGAACGGCGCCTGTGCCAGCACCGCGGCGAAACCGAGCACCACCCTGGCGGACGGCCCGCAGGTCCGGATCGCGGCCGCGAGACCGGCCACCACCTCGGCCTCCTCGGCCGACCCGCCCAGCACCTGGTCGAGCGCGCCGGTGCTCTGGGCGTGCCGGAGGCGGGCGACGGCGGGCACCAGCACAAGCGGATGCCCGTGACAGCGTTGGACCAGCCGCGCGATCGCGGCACGCTCGTCCCGATCGAGGTCCGGCCACTCCGCGCGGAACAGCTCCTCGCCCTCGATCTCGCTGAGACCACCGATCGGCACGGAACCGACCGGCCAGTCCGACGAGACGGTCTTCGCCGTCACGAGCGTGTGCACCCGAGGTGAGGGCACGACCAGATCTCCGAGTGACACCTCGGCCGGGACGTCGTCCACGACCCACAGGACGTCCTCGCCTGCGGCCGTGCACCGGGCGGCGAGTGTCTCGCGCGCCTGCGGCGGCGCCATCCCGGACACGTCCAGCGCGAAGCGCTCCCTGGCAACCCGGCTCACCACCGAGTGCGTCCGCTCGTCGGGCGTGCGACGCTCGTCGTCGGACAGGTCGCACCAGACGACACCGCCGGGATACGTGCCGCGGAACAGGAACCCGTACTGCTCGGCCAGTTCGGTCTTGCCGATGCCGGGCGGCCCGCTCACGACGGCGACCGAATGCGCCTCTGGCGCGTGTACCGCGGGGCGGCGGCCAGCGTGCAGTGCGCTGTGCACCGCCCACATCTCGCGGTAGCGGCCGACGAAACGGCGTGGCCGCAGCAGACTTCCCGGCAGCACCGCGCTCTCCGCCGGCAGCGGGCCGAACGGGACGCCGTCGGCCGAGTCGAGCTTGGCGACCACCCGGTCGGCGAGCCGCTCGACGTCCGCGTCGCGGGTCCAGGTGAAGTAAGCCGCGTCCTCGAGGTCGATCGGCGCGATGTGCTTCTCGTCGGCTTCCGGGTTGATCAGCAGCACGCGATCGTGGGGGTTACCGAGTCGTGCGGCGGCGAGGAAGGCCGACGTGAGTTCCCACTGACAGGCGTAGCGGGTCGGGTAGCGCCGCGAATAGAACGCCAGCAGCAGGGCCGACGACTCCACCGCGTGCAGTAGCCGTTCGGTGATGCCGTCGAACAACGCGATGTCCTGGTCGCGGAACACGCTGACACCACGTGCTTCCAGTGCCGACTCGATCACGTCGACCTCGGCCTGGTCCGCCCACGTGTAGCTCAGGAAGACCTGGCCGCGCCGTTTCCCCTTCATCGCCCTCCCGCCATCCTTCATCCGCAGGCTCGATCTTCGAGCCCGCGATCATCCGGGACCGGTCGACTCGCGACCTGCCCGCGGAGACCCGCCGCATTCTTCCCGTCGTATCGGCGCGGCGGTTCAGTCGAGGACATCCCGATTTCTGCGGCCGTACTCGACGACGCACCCGAAACAGGACAACATCGGGACAACTGGCCGTGGGCCCGCTGGGCCTCAACGCCCGACGGTCCGCACGGCGTGCCGCTGAGCGTTGAGGTAAGGGGTCTAGACGACGGGAACGAGGCAGTAGACGGCGTCGTCGGGCTCGTGCTTGAGTTCAATGCCCCACAGCCCGCTGTTCGAGCAAGAGGCTTCGTAGGCGAGCACCTCGGCAATCCGGTAGACGGGGTTGGTGATGTTGTCGACCAGACTGACGTTGTCAGCCGGACAGTCGACGGTCTCGATGTCGGTGCCGCTGAAAGTGACATCGGTCCGTACACATTCACCGACCTCGTGCTTGCTGCCGAACAGGCCGCATCCGCTGAGTCCCGGTAGCAATATCGCGGCCGCGGCGACGGCGGTCAACCGGACCATGGTTCTTCTGTGCATTTTCTTTTCCTCTCAGGTCGGAGTCTGAACGGACACCGTCGCCTGCGGGTCGGCCTCGGCGAGGGCGTTCGCGATGTGGTTGAGCAACCGCTTGTACGGGTCGTAGCCGGCGATCGACTTCGGACCGACCGGGATGAACATGTAGGTCGGCTGCGTCGTGCGGTAGCTCTCCAGCCCGCCGACACGCAGGCTCGTCACGCCGTCCCCGTCTTCAACGGCCTCGGCGGAGAACGCGCACAGTTCGATCAGCCGTTTGCCGCTGGTGATCGACAATCCCAGTCGGTTGCCCGTCTCGACCTCGACGTGAACTTGCGCGCCGACGTTCTGCACGCCGGAGGTCAGCAGGCTGGTGCCACCCCCACGCACCTCGCCGGTCGCGGCTCGCACGAGATCGAGCATCTTCTCGACGGGGAGTTTTGTCCTCGCACGCAGGGCCAACTGCGCACGGTTTTTCGCGGTGATGGCCAATGTCGTCTCCTACTCGCGGCAGCTTGGTTGACAGTTGTATCGAACCGAGCGCCTCGGGAGTAACACACAACGGCGAAGTGGCCATTTCCGGGAAAATTCCAGCTACATCGTTAACATGCAGCTGCTCCACGACGACTGGTTGGAGTTCCGGAAATTCACGAAATTCTGGACCAACATGCCCGTTGGAAACAGATGACACGGCCGGCACGCCAGGCGAACTATTCACGTGGCGATACGGATTCACCGTCTGCCGGAGGAACGCGTCGCGCCTCGCTCGGCGCGGACGAGCAGACCGCATGACGGGACGAAGCGTTGACCCGTAAGGGCTCAGGAGTTTCCGTGACGGGAGCATCAACGAGTTCGCCGGTAGATCGGCGCCCCATCGGGGCCGGCGGCGCGGATCGTTTCAACGCGGCAAGGGTGTCGACTGCGCCTTTGTTGCCCCTGTTGACACCCCAGAGCGTGTCGTCGCCGATTGAGTAACAGCCATGGGTGCGGTGATATGTCGCCACGACCCGTGCTGGGCCAACCCTGCTCGGCCCAGCACGTCCCGGTAGCCGCTGCCGCGGCCGGCGCCCTTCCGCCCGCGCAGCCTCACTGCTGTCGGAGCTGGCTCACCTGCATCGCATTACCGAAGTAGCCCGGCCGATACCGTATGCACGACTTGCTGCGTGCGTACCCGGCTGACCTGGCCGTTAATCACAGCCGACCGTTCTCCGCCGTGTGCCACTCGTCGACACCTGACTTGAAGTCGCCTTTACACCAACGAGATTCTGGCGATCTCGCTCACTTCGGGTGCACGCCTCCGTAGAACTCGCCGCCGGACAGGCTGTGGGTGACCCGCTGGACCCGGTCACTCGAGTTGCCCTCGATCAGCGTCACCTGGTCGCCGTCGACCGATTCCACGATGCCGATGTGGGTGCTGGTTTCCGTGGACTCCGGGCCGCTGCCGAACAGCAGCACGTCACCGGGGCGTGCCTGGCCGAGGTTGCCAGCGTCGTAGGCCAGTCCGCGCTCGTCGCCCCACGTGTAGACGTCGCCGGTGAACGGCAGGGACGGAATGTCCACACCGGACTCACGCCACACCCACGTGGCGAACGACGAGCACCACGCCGCGGACGGGCCGTACTTGTTCTCGTCGCCGGGACCTTCCTCGTAGCCGAGCTCGTTCCGGGCGACGTCGAGGATCTTGCCCTCCGTCTCGCCGTTCGGGGGCGCCTCACCTGGCGGAGGTTCCGCACCGGGCGGAGGTTCCTCGCCGGGCGCTTCGCCGCCGGGTGTGCCACCGCCAGGGGTTCCACCCGGGCCGCCCGGGGGCTCACCACCAGGACCACCACTCGGCGGCGTACCGCCCGGCGTTTCACCGCCACCCGGTTCCCCGCCACCCGGTTCCCCACCGCCCGTCCCGTCGTCGGGCCCGTGCTGTTGCGGCACGGTCGGGATCCACTCCAGCGGCTCGCCGCTCTTCGGCGTGAACGTGCCGGTGTTCGGGTCGGGCATCGTGGAGAACTTGGGATTGATCCCGTCCAGGAGGCCGGACAACGCGGCCGCGGCATCCGTCAGTGCCGAACCCGCGAGATCGATCTGTTCGGTGACCTGCGGGCGGTAGCGCTCGACCACCTCGTCGACGTTCTTCTCGTATTCGCCTTCCTCTGCCGGGCAGTCCATCGTCTGCACCTCGGTGACGAGGTTGGCGAACACCCCTTCCAGCGCGTCCCGGGCACCCAGCACCGTGCCGCCCGCGTTGCGCAGATCGGAGGCCGCGTTGGTCAGCGCGTCGGTGACCGACATCCCGGCGGCGATGAACCCGTTCATGTAGTTGACGAAGCTGTCCGCGGACGCGCCGTCCCACGCGCCGTCGACGTCACCGATCACCGACTTGACCTTGTTCGTCGCCACCGCGGTCTTGCCGCCGGCGTCGGTGAACTTGGTGCCGAGTTCGTCGAACACCCCGCCGTCGACCGTGTTGTAGACCGGGTCGGCCAGAGCCGCCAGTTGCGGCGCGCTGCCGGGCAGAGCGCCCGCATCGTCCTTGTGCGTCATGGTGTCCCCGCCGGCGTCAGGCCCAGAGCGTTGTTCTGTTCGGTCTCGCGGACGGTGTCGATGACGGCCTCGACCGCGACGCCGACCTGGGTGAGCCGCTCGCTGGCCTTGCCGATCTCGATGCCGACGGCTTCGGAGAACGCGTTCACCGCGTCGGCGAGCTTCCCGGCTCCGTCGAGGTCACCGAACGAGCCGGCGCTGACGCCGGCGGGAAGGCCGTCCGCGGCGGCGGCCATCGGCCCGACCTGACCGGACACCTCGGTGCGGCACTGCTCGAGAGCTTCTAGGTTGACGGTGAATCCGCCCATGGTCATCTCCTTGCGCGGCGCGGTCAGCCCGGGTACTGCCGCGTCAGGTTGGTAGCGTTGTTCCCGTCGGTGTGCTCGTAGTCGACCGCGGTGCGGGAGATGCCCGCGCTCAGCTCGGACACCGACGACGACGCGTCCGCGACGGTGTCGGTGACCTGGGTCATCGCGCCCTTCAGACCGGTCGCGATGAACTGGCCGAACAGACCGAGCGCGAGGTCGGCGAGGCCGGTCGGCAGCCGTCCGCCGATGGCGGACAGCTGGTCGGCGATGTCGCCGACGCTGCCGGCGTGTCCCTGGAGTTGCGTGATCTCAACGTCGAAGTTCGTCATCGGGTGATCTCCGGTGGGTTGGTGAAGTACTCGTCGTCCACGTTCACGGCCACCGGCTCGGCGGCCGGCAGCTCTACTTCGAGCTCGTCCGGCAGGACCCGGTCGAGCTCGAAGATCTCGTCGTGCTGTCCCTCGACCAGCGCGTACTTCCGCTCGTGGTCCTTGTCCGCATCGCCGCCCGGCCGCATGCCGCCCATCGCCCCCATCGGGACGGCACCCAGCGCCCGAGCGCCGATTCCGGAACCGCCGCCCGACTGCTGTGCGCGCTCCTGGTTCGCGGTGTCGGCACCACGTCCGACGCCGCCGCGAACGCTGGATCCGTTGCGGGGGCTGGCACCGGCGCCGTGGGGGACCCCGATCGGCAGTCCGGTGCCGGCGACCGCGCCGCCGCTGCCGCCGGTCTGGCCCAGCGGTCGCGGCGTGTCCGGCACGGCGACGTGCGCCTGCGGGGTGGCGCTCGACGAGTAGGTGGTCGTCGGTGGCGTCCGCGAGACGTTGCCCTCGAAGGAGTCCCTGCCCGACATGGCCGGCCCGCCGCCGGTCGCCGACCTCGGCGCCGAGCCCTGGACGTTCCCCCCGGCCGTGAAGCTTTCCGGGTCCACCCTGCCGGCGGCGCCGGCCGACACCGTGCCCTGCCCGGCGGTCACCGCGGCCTGGGCGTCGGCGGTGACGCTCTGCTGGCTGATGCTCGACAGCGCCGTCTGGATCAGCTCCACGACGGCCATCCCGCCCTGCACGAGCTTCATCAGGTTGTCCCCGCTGGCCACCAGCGCCGCCAGCTTCGCCGCGATCCGCAGCGCGTACTCCACCGCGATCCCCACACACGGCGGGATCGCCTCCACCACACTCTGCCCGAAGGTCTCCCCGGCCCTCGCGATCGCCTGCGTCATGATCGGCACGATCTGCGCGACCGCCTCCGCGATCAGCTCGGTGACCTCCGCGATCGCCTGCGCCACCACCTGCCCCGCACCGATGATCGCGCTCGCGGTCGTGTTGCTCGCCTCGCCGAGGCCCGCGACCCCCTCCGCGTGCTGTGCGCCCGCGGCCCGGTACTCCCCCGCGGCCTGCCCGGACCACTCCGACGTCTGCGTACTCGTCGACTCCCGATACGCCTCCGCCACCCCACCAAGATCCTGCCCGGCCCCCGCGAAACCTTCCGCCCCCGACGTCACCGACGCCCCGTCACCACCCTGCAACTGCGTCAGCGGCTCACCCAGGAACGACACCAACGGCATGAACCAGCCCAACCCCGCCGCGGCCAACCCCGACAAGGGGTTCGACGACGAGCTCAGCAACCCCAACGGCGCACCCGGCACACCCAACCCCGGCGCCACCCACCCCTTGGCCCGCACCGCGTCGTCGGTCGCCCGCAGATCCACCACCATCTGCGCGGTGTTCGTGTCAGTCATCCCGGTACTCCTCATTCAGGTTGGCGGAGTCGGCGAACTCCGCGCGCACGCCATGCGGTGCGTCGGCCCAGGTTCGGACGCGTCCCGGTGGGCCGCACTCGCCAGGTTCTCGACGGTTTCGAACGTGTCGCTGACAGTGGCACGCACCACGCACCCCGGCCAGGACCGCGCACCGGCCATCTATGTCCGGTGGAAAAGCCGTGGTCAGCCCGGTAGACCGGGCGAGCCGGACAGGGCGGTGTCCGGAGCCGGCGGCGGCGATCCGGGGCTTCCGGTGTCGAGAACGCGGCGCCGGCTCGGTCCCAGGGGGCGTCAGCGGCCACGCGCGGGGCCTTCGGCAGGGGGGTGAGATCCGGCCGTCAGAAGGACTTGTCCGGCTGCGACCACTACCCGCCGTGGCCGGAGTTCACGGCTTGACCCGGTTGTTCGCGGGTGGCCAGTTGCTCGGTCAGCTCGGCACGGGACCGGATGCCGAGCTTCGTGTAGACCTTCCGCAGGTGGTACTCGACCGTCTTCGGGCTCAGGAACAGCGCCGCGGCGACCTCGCGGGTGGTCCGCCCTTCGCCAAGCAGCAACGAGACCTGCAGCTCCTGCGGCGTCAGCGTCTGCACCCCGCTCGGCGCGCGGCGGCGGATCGGCTCCCCCTTGGACAACGCCGCCGCCAGCTCGCCGGCGGCCAGGTCGGCCCAGCGCACCGCACCCAGCTCGTCGAACACCGCCAGCGCGGCCCGTAGCGGCGCCCGCGAGTCGGAGCGCCTGCGGGCTCGCCGCAACCGAGCCCCGTACGCGAGCTGGGTGCGGGCGGTCTCGAAGTCGTCCAGGGTGTGCGCGTGCAGCTCCAGCGCGGCCGAAAAGTACGCGTCCAGGTCCGCGTCGTCGCCGAGGAGGCCCATCGTGCGCTGCGCCCGCGCCAGCGCCCACGGCTGTCCTTTCGCGACAGCGGCGTCCCGGAACCGGCGCGCGCCCGGCCCGGCGTCCTCAGGGCGGCCCAGCCGCAGCAGCGCCTCGGTGAGCTCCGGCGCGGGCGAGAGGTCCGGGTCGGTCAGTCGCAGCGTGTCCCGCAGCGTATCGATCTCCTCGAGGTGGACGAGCGCGCGACCGGCCTCGCCCAGCCCGAGCTCCAGCTCGGCCAGCGCGAACAGCGACCAGATCCGGGCGACGTGGATGTCGCGGTCGCGGCACAGCGGCAGCGACTCGGCGACGAGCGCGCGGCACTGCTCCTCGCGGCCCAGGCGGGCCCGCAGCCACGCGAGTCCGGACAGGCACATCGCGAGCTCGGTGTCCTGACCGGTCTCCCGCGCGAGCCGGACCGCTTCGTCGTAGGTCGCCTCCGCGCGCACCCACCGGTTCGTGGTCGCGTCGTCGCGCGCGACGTGGAACAGCAGCGACGGCAGCGCGCCGACCGCCGCGTCCGCGCGCGCGTCATGGACGACGCGGCGCAGTTCGTCGCCGGTGTCGCTCTCCCGCAGGAACATCGGCCCGAGAATCAGCCACGGCAGCCGCCGCTGGTCGTCGCGCAGCTGGCCCGACTCGGTCAGCAGCGCCACGGCGGTGCGGATCTGGTCGGCGCCGCCTTCGTTCGCGAGGATGCGCGCCACACCGGCGGCCATCTGCCCGAGCCCGCGTGACCGCGGCGAGGTGACCCGGTCCAGCTCCGTCTCGATCTCGCGGGCCAGCGCCAGCCCGGTGACCGCGTCCGCGAGGTAGAAGCAGACGCCGACCGCGTCGGCGAGCAACACCACGCGGTAGTCCGCGTCGGGCGCGGCGGCCGCCGCCGCACGCAGGATGTCCCGCGACTCCGACAGCGACCCCGTTTGCAGCGCGATCGCGCCGCGCAGCTCCAGCGCGCGCAGTCGCACGCCCGGCGACGCCGGATCACGCGCGGCGGTCAGCAGCGCGAGTGCCCGCGCCCCGGACCCGCCCAGCCAGGCGGACTCCGCGGCGGCGACACAGAACAGGCTGTGCCGGTCGGCGTCCGGACTCAGCTGGGCGGCCCGCTCGAACGCGGCCGCGGCGACGTCGTGCGCGCTGCGCCGGTGCGCGCGGCCGGCCGCCTCGGCGACGAGCCCGGCGACTCGCTCGTCGGGGCCGATGGTGGCCTCCGCGAGATGCCAGGTGTACCGGTCCGGGTCGCCGGGACCGACTGCCTCGGCGACCGCCCGGTGCACGGCGCGGCGGTGCTCGGGCCGCGCGCCGCCGTACACCGCGGCGCGCACCAGCGGGTGCCGGAACCGGAAGCCGTCACCCTCGAGGCGGACCAGGCCCGCCTCCTCCGCCTCGGCCAGCGCACCGATGTCCACGCCCATGTGCTCGCACGCGGCCGCCACCACGCGCAGGTCCCCGCCCGCGACCGCGGCGACGGTCAGCGCCACCCGGCCGGTCTTCCCGAGCGAGTCCGCGCGCGAGGCGAACGCGGTCACCAGCGTCGCCGGGACGGCCAGCGGCGCGGCGGAGAACATGGGTGCCTCGCCAGCGCCCGCCAGCTCGATCAGCGCGAGCGGGTTGCCCGCCGTGGCCCGGTGCAGCCGTTCGACCGACTCGGGCGAGGCGTCGGCATGCCGGGACACGAGCTCCGCGGCGGCCGCGAGTCCGATGCCCGACAGCGGCAGCTGCGGCAGCTGGCGGATGTGCTCGGCCGTGCGGGACGCGGCTAGCACGACGATCGGGTCGGCCACGAGCCGTCGGGCGGCGAAGACGAGTGCGTCGGCGGACGGCTGGTCGAACAGGTGCACGTCGTCGAGCAGGACCGCCACCGGCCGCTCCTCGGCGTAGCGGCACAGCAGACTCAGGGTCGCCGCGCCGATGGCGAACCGGTCGCCGGGATCGCCGGGCCGCAACATGAGCGCCGCGGCGAGCGCGTCGGCCTGCGGCGCGGGGATGGCGGCGAGGTGGCCCAGCGCCGGGCGCAGCACCTGGTGCAGCGCGCCGAACGGGATGCCCTGCTCGGACTCGCTGCCCGCGCCGCGCAGCACGCCCATGCCGGCGGTGTGCCGGGCCGCGTCCTCCAGCAGCGCGGTCTTGCCCACCCCGGGCTCGCCGGTCACGACCAGCACACCGCTCTGCCCGATCCGGGCGCCCGCGAGCAGGCGCTCGATCACGCCTCGCTCGGTGTCGCGGCCGACCAGCACGAGGAAAGACTAGGTGGGTCACCTGATACCGCAAGGGATCTCGCCGCTCGTAGCTTTCCTGTCACCGACGGAGAAAGGGACGACAGATGACGATCACCGAACCCACGGCCGAAGTGGATCCCGAGAAGGTCATGCAGTTCGTGTTCCGCGCGGTCGACGAGGCGGGCGCCACTCTGAACGCCGCCCTCGTCGTGCTCGGCGACAAGCTCGGCTACTACCGCGTCCTGGCCGCCGAGGGGGCGACCACGGCCGCGGAGCTCGCCGAGCGCAGCGGCACCGCCGAGCCGTACGCGCGGGAGTGGCTCAACGCGCAGGCAGCGGGCGCTTACGTGACGTACGACCCGGGCACCGGCCGCTACACGCTGCCGCCCGAGCACGCGGTCGCCCTGACGGTCGAGGACAGCCCGGCGTTCCTGCCCGGCCTGTTCCAGATCGCGCTGGGCACCGTGACCGACACCGCCGCGGTGCTCGACGCCGCGCGCAGCGGCTCCGGCATCGGCTGGCACGAGCACAACACCGACGTGCACGTCGGCTGCGAACGCTTCTTCCGGCCGAGCTACCACGCGAACCTGGTCGGGTCGTGGCTGCCGGCGCTCGACGGCGTCGTCGCCAAGCTCGAGGCGGGCGCGCGGGTGGCGGACGTCGGATGTGGCCACGGCGCCTCCACGATCCTGATGGCACAGGCGTTCCCGCGCTCGACGTTCATCGGGTCGGACTACCACCCGGAGTCGATCGAGACCGCACGGTCACGAGCCGCCGACGCGGGCGTGGCCGACCGGGTGCGGTTCGAGGTGACCCCCGCCGACGCGTTCACCGGCGACGGGTACGACCTCGTGACGATGTTCGACTGCCTGCACGACATGGGCGACCCGGTCGGCGCGGCCCGGCACGTGCGGAGCGCGCTCGCGGCCGACGGCACGTGGATGGTCGTCGAGCCGATGGCGGGCGACCGCGTCGAGGACAACCTCAACCCGGTCGGCCGGGCGTACTACGCCTTCTCCATGCTCCTGTGCACGCCCGCCTCGCTCTCGCAGGACGTCGGGCTCGCGCTGGGCACGCAGGCGGGTCCCGCCCGGCTGCGCGACGTGACCGTGGCGGGCGGGTTCACCCGCTTCGCACGAGTCGCCGAGACGCCGTTCAACCAGGTTCTGGAAGTGCGCCCGTAGGCGCACAATGAGGCGGGACGGGTGAGCGAGATGGACTACGAGCCGAGCGAGACAGGCGCCGTGTCGCGCGACGGAGTGCGCATCGCCTACAAGGTGTACGAAAATCCGGGCCGGCCGACGATCCTGTTGATGCCGACCTGGTCGATCATCCCGTCCCGCTTCTGGCGGCTGCAGCTGCCCTACCTCGCGCGGCACTACCGGGTGGTGACGTTCGACGGCCGGGGCAGCGGCGAGTCGGACCGGCCCGTCGGCGCGACGTCCTACCTGGACAGCGAGTACGCGGCGGACGCGGTCGCCGTGCTGGACGCCACCGGCACGAAACGGGCCGTGCTCGTCGGGCTGTCGTGCGGCGCGACCTGGTCGGTGCACGTGGCCGCGCGGCACCCGGACCGCGTGGACGGCGTCGTGGCCGTCGCGCCGTCGTGCGGGCTGGGCGTCACCCAGCCGGACCGCGAGAAGTACGGCTGGGACGTGCGGCTGGACACCACCCAGGGCTGGGCGAAGTACAACCGCCACCACTGGCTCGAGGGCGGCTACGACGACTTCGTCGACTTCTTCATGGCGAACATGTTCCCGGAACCGCACTCCACCAAGCAGATCGAGGACTGCGTGGCGTGGGCGCACGAGATCACGCCTTCGACACTCGCGGACACCACGGCCGGGCGGCTCGGCTGCGACGGCGCGGTCCTCCAGCCGCTCGAGGAGCTGTGCCCGCTCGTGCGCTGCCCGGTGCTCGTGATCCACGGGACCGACGACCGGATCCGGCCGCACACCGTCGGCGCGCGACTGGCCGAGCTGACCGGTGGCTCGCTGGTGCTGCTCGAGGACTCCGGCCACGCGCCGCTCGCCCGCTCGCCGGTCGAGGTGAACCTGCTGATCAAGGAGTTCGCCGACCGGGTGTACCCGCCGGTGGTGTCGCGGCGCCTACCGCGCCCGCTGTCCCGGCGGCCGCGCGTGCTGTACCTCAGCTCGCCGATCGGCCTCGGGCACGCCCGGCGCGACGTCGCCATCGCCACGGAGCTGCGCCGGCTGCGCCCGGACCTGGAGATCGACTGGCTGGCCCAACATCCGGTCACGACGCTGCTCGACCCCGCGCGGGTGCATCCGGCGTCGGCCTGGCTCGCGAACGAGTCGTCCCATGTGGAGAACGAGGCCGGCGAGCACGACCTGCACGCGTTCCAGGCGATCCGCCGGATGGACGCGATCCTGGTACGCAACTTCATGGTGTTCAACGAGGTCGTTGAGTCCGAGCGGTACGACCTGGTGATCGGCGACGAGGCGTGGGACCTCGACTACTTCCTGCACGAGAACCCGCGCCTGAAGCGCTTCGCGTTCGCGTGGCTGACCGACTTCGTCGGCTGGCTGCCGATGCCCGACGGCGGCAAGCGCGAGGCCGCCCTGACGGCCGACTACAACGCGGAGATGCTCGAGCAGCGAGCGCGGCTGCGGTGGGTGCGGGACCGGTCGATCTTCGTCGGCGACGCGGACGACGTCGTGCCGATGTCGTTCGGCGACGGGCTGCCCGGGATTCGCGAGTGGACGGTCGACAACTACGACTTCGCCGGCTACGTCACGGGTTTCACGCCGCCGGAGTTCGCGGAGCGCACGGCGGTGCGGCATCGGCTCGGCTGCGGTGCGGACGAGTTGCTCTGCGTGGTCACGGTCGGCGGCTCGGGGGTCGGCGAACCCCTGCTGCGCCGGGTGCTCGACGCGGTGCCGCTCGCGCAGCGGCAGGTGCCGGGACTGCGCTTCCTCGTCGTCACGGGGCCGCGCATCGACCCGGGATCGCTGCCGCAGTCCCCCGGCGTCACGGTGCGTGGGTACGTGCCGGACCTGCACCGGGTGCTCGCCGCGTGCGACCTCGCGGTCGTCCAAGGTGGACTGACGACGTGCATGGAGCTGACCGCGGCGGGGCGGCCGTTCGTGTACGTGCCGCTGCGCCACCACTTCGAGCAGAACTACCACGTTCGGCACCGGCTGGACCGGTACGGCGCGGGACACTGCCTGCCGTACGAGGAGGCGGCCGACCCAGACGTACTCGCGACGACGATCGCAAAGGAGGCCGGCCGGACAGTGGCGTACCGCCCGGTGGAGACCGATGGTGCCGCGCGCGCCGCCGGCCTTCTGTCAGCGCTGCTCTGACGGGTCGTGGACGCAAGCCTCTATCATCGACGGGTGATCGAGGACGGGGCCACCGACCGGGGCAGCGTGACCACGGTTCGGCGGGTTGGGGACACCATCCGGCGTCCCGTCCGGGAGTGGACGGCGGCGGTGCATTCGCTGCTCGGGCACCTGGCGGCGGTCGGCTTCGGCAGGGCGCCGCGTGTGTTGGGCATCGACGGCGAGGAGGAGGTGCTCTCCCTGCTCCACGGGGAGCCGGCGTTCAAGCCGTGGCCACCCGTGCTGCGAGATACGCGTGGACCGGTGCGGCTCGCGCACTGGCTGCGGGACTACCACCAGGCTGTGCGCGACTTCCGGCCGCCGGCCGGTTCGCGCTGGCATCTGTCCGAAGAGGACTGGCGACCGGGCATGGTGATCCGGCACGGTGATCTCGGTCCGTGGAACTCCATCTGGGACGGTGACAGTCTTACCGGCTTCATCGACTGGGACTTCGCGGCTCCCGGGCACGCCATGGACGACGTCGCCCAGCTCGCCTGGTACGCGGTGCCCTTGCGCCCGCTGGACCCCGAACGCACACCATGGCTCGCCGACGTGACGGTCTTGCGCACCCGCCTCGAGGCCGTCTGCTCCACCTACGAAGCGAAGCCGGCCGCCGTGTTGGCCGCCCTCGACGGGCTCCAGGAACACGAAGCCGACCGCATTCGGCGCGAGGGCGCGCGCGGAGTCGAACCGTGGGCCGGCTTCCTCGCGCGGGGCGACGCGGCCGAGATGGGCGAGGAAACGGAGTGGCTCCGGTCGAACCACCGCGCGCTGCTCGGCACCGCGTGAGATCTCACGCGGTTAGCCCGGCCGCGAAGGCGTACGCGCCCGGCAGCTGCTCTACGCGACCACTCTAGTTCGCCGGCGGTAGCAGCCCGTCGTTCAGGAGCTTGTCGCGGATCATGCCCGCGTCGCCGCCGGAAGCGCCGAGGCTGCCGGAGAACGGCTGCGCGGTCCACGCGAACTCGCCAGGGAACTGGAACGCGGACAGCTCGTCCACACGCCGCGCGCTGTCCTCACCGGCGTTGACGACGGTGTAGTCGACGGTGAAGGACTCCGAGCAGTGGTCGTTGCCGAGGGCGCCGTCCTCGCACGTGCCGAGCGCGGCGTAGTTGCCGTGCTTGTTCTCGGCCGAGTAGATCCGCGCCACCTGCGGCGAGCCCCCCGCGACCTTGCCCCAGTCGCACGCGTTGCCGAGCATGCTCTGGTCGACGTGCTCGAACGCGGTGCCCTCGTGCGCGATCGTCCGCAGCGCATACGCGCCGAAACCGTGCTGGCACGCCGGGTTCGGCGCGAGCGTCAGCGTGAACGGCTCCACATCGCCGTTGTGGCCGCCGCCCCACCAGTCGCCGCAGTCGCGGCGGTAGAGGAGTGCGTAGGTCACGGCGATCCGGCCGGCGTCCGCGGGGTGCGGGCGCACCCGCGCGACCGCCGTGCCGGGGTTCGGGTCCGTGCAGTCCTCGCCGCTGTCGAACCACACGTAGGGGAAGAAGTAGGTGGCGACGGCGTCTTCGAGAGCGTCGTCGAGCCCGTCACCGTCACCGTCGTCGGCCCACCCGGGGGTCGTGAGCAGACCGGTCAGCAGCAGGGCGACGAGGACGACACCGGCCCGTCGGAAGTTCCGCACCATCCGCCGAGTGTGGGGCGGCCGCATGGTGCGCCACTACCGACGGAAGTCGGGTGACATTACCGGTTGGGCGCCGCGGGTCGAGGGACCCGCGGCGCCCAACCACACGTCAGGGCATCGTCCACTTCTGGTTCGCCGCACCGGTGCACGGCGCGATGACCAGTTGTGTTCCGTCGGCGGTGCCCCCGTTGAGCGGAGTCAGGCACTTGGCCGACTGCGGGTTGCGCAGTGTGCCGTCGGCCTGCGCTGCCCAGTTCTGCGCGCCGCTTCCGTTGCAGGTCCACAGCTGCACACGGGTGTTGTCGGCGGTGGCGCCGCCCGCGACGTCCATGCACTTGCCCAGCGCACGCAGCGTCGAGCCGGACACCGTCCAGGTCTGTGCTCCGGTTCCGTTGCACGTGTACAGCTGGATCTTGGTGCCGTCCGCGGTGCCGGACGCCGAGATGTCGACGCACTTGCCGCTGCCCCGGATCGGCCCGACGCCCGGGTTGGTGCCACCGAGCTCCTTGATCCGGACGGACCGGAACGACACGTCGTCGCCGGTGCCGTGGTTCTGGATGCCGATGTGGCCGGAGGCGAGCGACCGGGCCGGCACGGTGTTGGTGAAGTCGTTGATCTTCACCCCGTTCAGGAACACCTGCAGGCGTTCGCCCTCGACGAGCAGCTCGTAGGTGTTCCACTCCCCCGGCGGGTTCAGCGCGCCGTCGCGCGCCGCGATGTCGGCGGAGGAGAAGCCGTACACCGAACCCGTCGTGCGGTCGGCCGAGTCGGTCGCGTCGATCTGGATCTCGTAGCCGTTGTTCACCGCCGAGTTCGGGTCGCCGCTCGGCGGGAACCCGATGAACACCCCGGAGTTGTCGTCGCCGGCCAGCCGCCAGTCCATTTTCAGCGAGTACGACCGGAACTCCTTGGTGCTGTACCAGAACAGCCCCATGCCGCCGACCGACGTGAGGGTGGCGTCGGAGTTGGTGAAGTTGCCGGGCCCCGCCTGCGACCAGCCGGACGTCGATCCGTTGTACAGGCTGGTGTAGCCGGTCTCCGGACGGCAGTCGGCCTTCGTGCGGCCCGCGGTGTACCGGAGTCCGCCGAGCAGCATCGACCGGAACCCCGGTTCGCCGTAGCTCGCCTGGGTGTGGCCGTTCCCGGTGTAGAACGACCGCCCACCCTGGTACGCCTTGCACCACGTGTGCGGGTGGTCGGCGCCCATGGTGCCGCCGGAGTAGGTCGACTCGTCCAGCGTGGCCAGCACGCGGGCGCTGGACCGGACGTTGGTGCGGTAGTTGTACAGCTCGTCGGTGCGGACCCAGCTCTGGCCGAGGTGCGCGGTCGCCGCGTGCGCGCGGTTCTCCACCCGTTCGGTCACCTGCTGGATCGCCGGATGCGACGAGAAGTACGCGCCGACCAGCTCGCCGTAGAACGGCCAGGCGTACTCGGTGTCGGCCGCGGCGTGCACACCCACATACCCACGCCCGGACCGGACGTAGGACTCGAACGCGGTCTGCTGGGCGGCGTTGAGCACGTCGCCCGTGGTGTTGAGGAACACGACCGTCTCGTACTGGGCGAGGTTGCCGGTGGTGAACGCGTTTGCGTCCTCGGTGGCGGTCACCGTGAAGTTGTTGGCGGCGCCCAACTCCCGGATGGTCTGGATCCCGATCGGGATCGCGTCGTGGCGGAAGCCGGCGGTCTTGGAGAACACCAGCACGTCGTACGGGGCGTCGGCGGCGTCGGCGGTCGGGCCGCTGGAGCACGCCATGATCGTCGCGGTGGCGGCCGCCACCGCGAGGACCGATCGAACAGTGTGTCTCATGTCGGTTCCTCTCAGGGGAGGGTGAAGCGCTGGGTCGCGGCGGTGGTGCACGTGGAGATCACCAGTTGGGTGCCGTCGGCCGTGCCGTTGCCGGACGGCGTGAGGCACTTGGCCGACTGCGGGTTGCGCAGCGTGCCGTCGGCGTTCGCGGCCCAGTTCTGCGCACCGGAACCGTTGCAGGTCCACAGTTGCACGAGCGTCCCGTCGGCGGTGGCGCCGCCCTTGACGTCGAGACACTTGCCGAGCGCGCGCAGGGTGGCCCCGGTGACCGTCCACGACTGCGCCGCGGTTCCGTTGCAGGTGTAGAGCTGGATCTTCGTGCCGTCCGCGGTGCCCGCGCCGGAGATGTCGACGCACTTGCCGCTGCCCCGGATCGGTCCCTGTCCGCCTGCCGCCGTCTTCGAGAAGGTGAAGGCGTCCAGGTCGAACAACGCGCCCGCGCCGCCGGAGAAGGTCAGGTACAGCGTCGTGGTGCCGGCCGGGACGCCGGCGAGGTTCGTCGCCACGTCGGTGAACGTCTCCCAGCCGCCGGTGTTCGGCACCGTCATCGCGCCGAGCACGGCGCCGGTCGCCGAGGCGGCCCGCACGGTGAGCGTGCCGCCCACCCCGCCGGAGGACACGCGTGCGGAGACCCGTGCGACACCGCCGAGTGCGTACGGCTGGAACGCGATCCAGTCGCCGTTGTTGATGTCACCGACGGTCTTGCCGCCCTCCGCGCCGGTCTTGGTGATCTGGCTGGTGCCCGACTGGCTGCTGTAGTGCTCCGCCTGCCGGTGCGCGGGCTGCAACCTGTTCTGCGCGTGGGTGGTCAGCGCGGGCTGGCCGTTCGCGCCCTTGTCGGTGTACTCGGCGTCGAACACCGCGTACAGGTTCGCCGCGGTGTCGTGTTCGCCGTCGACCGGGATGGCGATCGTGCCGGAGCAGCCGTTCTTCGACGTGATCGGGTGGCCGTGGCTGTCGTGGCCGAGCACGTAGGTCAGCTTGACCTTCGTGCAGTCGATCGCGCCGTCCTCCGGGTCGGACACCGTGATCGTGTACGGCACGGTGTCGCCGAAGTTGAACGTCGTCCCGTTGACCGGCGTGCTCAGGGTGACGGTCGGCGCGGTGTTGCCGACCGTCACCACGACGGTGGCGTTGCCGGTCCGGCCGCCGGGGTCGGTGACCGTGAGCGTCGCCGTGCGCTGGCCGTTGGTGGCGTAGGTCTTCGTCGGGTTGGCCGACGTCGACGTGGTGCCGTCGCCGAAGTTCCACAGGTAGGTGAGCGCTCCGCCTTCCGGGTCGGACGAGCCCGCCGAGCTGAAGTTCACCGTCAGCGGCGCGAGGCCGGAGGTACGGTTCGCGGCGGCCTTCGCGGTGGGTGCCTGGTTGCCGACCGGGTTGTACTCGACGCGGTACAGGGCGGAGTTGGCGTCGCCGCCGAAGTTCCCGGTGCCGTAGTCCAGCACGTACAGCGCGCCGTCCGGGCCGAACGCCATGTCCATGACCTGGGTGCCGGTCCACGGGAAGGTGTCGATCTGGCCCGCGGTGCCGTCGCCGTTGACGTGCGCGGTACGCAGCCACCGGCGGCCGTACTCGCCGAGGAAGACGTGTCCGTCCAGGACCGCGGGGAACTTCACCGACGAGTTCAGGTTCGCGTCGTAGTGGTAGACCGGGCCGCCCATCGGCGACTCCGACCCGCAGCCGAACGCGGCGACCGAGCAGCCGTCGTAGGAGATCCACGCCGCCCGCGCGGCCGGGAGGTTCGTCAGGCCGGTGTTGTTCGGGGAGTTGTTGACCGGTGCCGCGCAGTTGTAGCGCGCGCCGGACGGGCCGGACGGGAACGTGAACTCGACGTAGGTCTCGTTCGTCGTGTTCGAGCCGGTGCAGTACGGCCAACCGTAGTTGCCCGCGGAGGTGATGCGGTTGAACTCGACCTGCCCGCCGGGGCCCCTCGTCGCGCTGGCCGACCCGGCGTCCGGGCCGTAGTCGCCGAGGTAGACCACGCCGGTCGGCTTGTCCACGCTCATCCGGAACGGGTTGCGGAAGCCCATCGCGTAGATCTCCGCACGGGTCCGCGCCGTGCCGGGCGCGAACAGGTTGCCCGCCGGGATCGAGTACGAGCCGTTCGCGTTCACCTTGATGCGCAACACCTTGCCGCGCAGGTCGTTCGTATTGGCCGAGCTGCGCTGCGCGTCGTAGGCCGGGTTGCGGCCGGAGCGCTCGTCGATCGGCGAGTAGCCGCCGGAGTCGAACGGGTTGGAGTC
Organism: uncultured Actinomycetota bacterium; assembly: GCA_963840275.1. Lineage (GTDB taxonomy): Bacteria > Actinomycetota > Actinomycetes > Mycobacteriales > Pseudonocardiaceae > Actinophytocola. The sequence continues at coordinate 1,271,400 of CAWIYK010000005.1, read as the reverse complement.
GTCACCGGTCGACAGGTAGAGGTTGCCCGCGGCGTCGAAGTCGATGTCCCCGCCGACGTGGCAGCAGATGCCACGGCTCGCGGGCACGTCCAGGACGGTGACCTGGCTGGCCGTGTTGAGCGTGTAGTCGGCGTTGAGAGTGAAGCGGGACAACCGGTTCACGCCGTTCCAGGCGGAGAAGTCGGTGCCGCTGGCGGGCGCGTCGCCGCCGGGGGTCGACAGCGGCGGCGCGTGGTAGAGGTAGATGAAGCGGTTGGTGGCGAAGCCGGGGTCGACGCCGACGCCCTGCAGGCCTTCCTCGTCGTGCGAGTACACGGCCAGCGTGCCGATCACCGTGGTGGTGCCGGCGGCATCGGTGCGTCGCAGCTGGCCGTTGCGGGAGGTGTGCAGGACCGACCGGTCCGGCAGCACGGCGAGCGACATCGGCTCGCCCATCTCCCCGACTCCCCTGGCCAGCTCCACCTGTTGGTAGTCGGCGGCGTTCACCGGGTGGGCTTGCGCGGGGGTCGTGGTGAGGGCGGTGATCACGCTGGTGACTACCAGCAGACCGGCACAGGCGGCAGCCCGCCACCTCGGGTTTCTTCGCATGGTGGGTCCCGTTCCGTTGGTCGAGATCGCAGGGGGAGCGGTCGAGATGTGAGCTGGATCATATGTCTACTTTCAGCGAAAGAGCGCAACTTCTCGGCAAAAGGCTGCACATTGCCGGCGAAAGCCCGTCTACTGCGCGCTGTGCCACGTGTGGTCCTGCCGCCATGTCGGCGCTGACCTGCGCAACGAGGCGATGCCCTGGACCGCCGACCCTGGCCGGACATCATCACCAGGATCGCCCACCGCAACCTGACCGGATTCGCGGTCCAGGTCACTCGCCGCGGATGCCGCCGCCTTCCTCCATCGACCACGCCTGAACGAATACCCCAGGCTGACGCGCCACCTCCGCCCATGTTCCGAGTTTTGACCACGGTGCCGTCGGGTAAGGGGTCGTGCGTCCGTCTGAAAGGTCACGCCATGGCAAGGGGCAACAGCGGGAACAGAACCGATCGTGTGCGAGCGATGGCGGCGGTGTCGCTCGCGCTGGCCCAGCCGGTGTCGACCCGTGCGGCGTGATGGATCGGCCGTGGCACACCCGAGATCGACCGGACCGCCGCAACCCATGGACCGGTCACCCCCGCGGGAGGCGCGTTCGTGATCTGGGCCCCGCTGTTCGCCGGAAACATCGCCTATGCCATCACAGAGTTGAGAGAACTACGTCGAGGTGGCCCCGGCGCCGGCGCCGCCGGATGGTCGGTCAACGCGGCGTTCGCCGCGGACGTGGCATGGAGCCTCAACGCGCAGTTCCGCCGACTCGACCGGGCCAGCGTCGTGCTCATCGCCACGGCAGCAGCCGCCTCCCACCGCGGTGGCCCTCACCGGACCCGAACCGCGAGGCGGTGCCGCCGGTGCGGCGATCCGGCGATGGGTGGCACCGCTGGTCGGCGGGCTGTCAGTCGCCACGTTCGCCAACCTGGAGTCCACGCTCAACCTCCGGAACGGACGGCCCAGCGGACCGTCGGAAGTCCGGCGCGCAACGGCGCTGGTCGGCGCCGCCGCGTCGACGACCGCCGTGGTCAAGGCCGGCCTACGAGGCAACATCCCGTTCGTGCTCGCGGTCACCTGGGTGCTCGGGGGCATCGTGCTCAAGGCCGTTCGAGCCGGTCACCGCTCGGTGGCCGCGGCCGCGGCAATCGGAGCGCTCGGAACGGCCGCCGCGCCCGCGCGCACACGCTGGTGACGTCGTGAGCCAGACAAGCCGTTCATGCCGCCCGGGCTGTGGGAGGTCAGCGTAGAGCGACGGTGAGCAGAACACCGGAGTCAGCGAGGGTCTGGGGCGCATGACGTTGCGGTGGAACAGGGTGGCGGCCGGGGGTGCAGCATGCTCGGTGAGTTCGGCACCCTCCGGGAGGGCAATCCGCGTCGCCCGCCGCGCGGCGCCCGCCACCAGCGTCCGCGCGGCACGGCGAGCGTGCTGGCCGCGCGCCTCACCGAGAGTTTCCTCGGCGAGAGACGGCAGATCGGCCACGTCGGGGGTGCCTTCTCAGGTGTGCGCCCCCGTTCTCGTCGAGTACCGCGGCTGGCGGGGCGGGTCTCCGCGCTGCGGCGGCAGACGACGTCGCCGGCACTCAGCGCTTCGTCTCGTCATTCCCGTTCGGAAATCTCCACGCGCCAGCCGCGTTTGACGGAGCGGCGACAGCGGGTTGGGTCGTCGCCGGCGGAGGTGAACAGGGCGGTCAGCATGGGGACGCCGTGCCCGAGCGCCTCCGGCGGCAGGGGGCCGGCCGCCACGAGTGAGGCGAGCCCGTGGCCGATCGCCCACGTCTGGGTTGCCAGGGCCGTCGGGTCGACGTCGTCAGCGAACCGGCCGGTTTCCCTGGCGCGGGCGACGGCGCGCACCAGCGAACCCAGCGACTCGTCCGCCGCCGCGGGGTCGTCGAGCTCGAAGCCGGCGTCGAACATGACCCGGTAGAGGTCCGGGGCGGCCAGGGCGTTGGACAGGTACGCCGACCCCAGCGCGGCGAGGTCCCGCACGGGATCGGCACTCATCCCGATACCGCGGAGCCTCGTGGCCAGCCTGGTGAACCCCTCCTGGCGCATCGCCCGCCACAGGCCGTCCATGCCGCCGAAGTACGTGTACACGGCCATGGTCGACACCCCGGTCCCCGCGACGACCGAGCGCAACGTGACCGGCTCTCTCTTCCGCAGCATCTGCGCGGCCCGGTTGATCAACAGCGCGCGTACCGCGGGATCCTTCGTTCTCGCCACGGCTCTACTATACATAGCTAAGCTATGTTATGTTCGACTCATCGACAACGGACAAGGGAGCAGACATGGCCGTCGAACTGGTCAACCCCCACGGATTACCGAAGCCAGACCTGTACCGCCAGCTGTCCATCGCGACCGGCTCGAAGCTGGTGTTCCTCGCGGGACAGGTGGCCCGCGACGCCGACGGAGGACCCGTGGGCGAGGGTGATCTCGCCGCCCAGGTCGAGCAGGCCTACCTCAACATCGGCACCGCGATGACCGAGATCGGCGGCTCGTTCGACGACGTCGCGAAGCTGACCGTCTACATCGTCGACTGGGACGCCGGGAAGATGCCCGCGCTGGGCGAAGGCGTGGCCCGTGCGGCCGCGAAGCTCGGGGTCGACCCGGTCAAGCCGATCACGTTGCTTAGCGTCGCGGCCCTGGGCGAGCCCGACCTGTTGGTCGAGGTCGAGGCCACCGCCGTTCTCGACTGACGCCGATGACGGGGCCTCGAGTGTGCCGGAGGCGTCGTCTGGGTCACGCGCCGGATACCTCCACGAGGATACTGGCCTCGTCCAGCATAACGGTGTTGGGGTCCGAAAGGGAGCTTGCCGCCGCGGAGGCCGGATCCTCGGTCAGTGTGGCCGTTCTGGGGCTGTTCGGGTCGCGGCCGGCCGGGCCATCGACTCGAGCACCGGGGGGTCGGTCGCGGTGAACCTCGCCGTCGCGTCGGCGAAGAAGATCGCGCGCTGGGGTAGCCAGAAGTCGCCCAGCCGCGCCTGCTGGGGCAGCGGACCCTGCGGGCCGAGATCTTCGCCCCGCAGGGTCGCTTCGGACTTCGGGATCGACCACACCCGCCGCGGGTTCGCCCGGAACCGCTGGCCGTTGGGCATCGTTCCGGTCAGGCGCACACGACCCACCGAAAGCAGCGGTCCGGCGACCGCACCCATGCCGCGCAACACCGTGGTCGAGCGCCACAGGGCGTCGGGGGTGTGCGCACCCATGGCGCTCATCAGCCGGGTGGCGGCGGTGTCGGCCAGCTCCATCGACCACGCGAGGACGTCGTCGACCAGCACGGTCAGCGAGCGGCTCGTGTTCCAGGCGATCGTGATCCGCGCCGTGTTCGACGCGGTCAGGGCAGCACCCAGATAGCGGGCACAGCTCTGCGCCGGCGGCGCGTCGGCGTAGACCACCCACCGGCCGTCCGGGCCTCGATGCCATACCGCCCGATACCCCGGTCCGATCGAGCTGGCGGGGAAATGCCGCAGCGCGAGACAGTGGCCGGAGGTGAAGGTCATGCCCATCACTCCGTACCCGATGAACCGCTCGTCATCCCCGGAGGGAACTGCGGGTGTGCGGGCAGCGGCCTCCGCGAGGGCCCGTGGCTCGTGCTTGCTCATCGCCGTCTCCATTCCGTTTGCGCTGATGGTGCCCGCGCGGCGAGCTCGGGACATGAGGCGTTCACCCCATCTACCGCGTACATTTCTCCTCGTGACGGCGGCTCCCGCAGGAACAGGCGTCCGGCTGGCGGAGCTGCTGGCCGCGCTGTCGCTCGGGACCGATCTGGGCATGGGCCAGCCGATGGAGCACGTGCTCCGGCAATGCCTGATCTCGGTACGGCTGGCCGAGCGGATGAAACTCGACGAGTCCGACCGCGAGGTCGTGTACTACGCCGCGTTGCTCGCATGGGTCGGCTGTCACATCGACGCCTACGAGCAGGCGAAGTGGTTCGGCGACGATCTCGCGCTCAAGGCCGACTTCCGCCAGGTCGACCTCACCGGAACCGCCGCGCAGGCGTCGTTCATGCTGCGGCATCTGGGAACCGGGAGGCCCGCGGCGCAGCGCGCCCGGCTCGGCGTCGCGTTCCTCGGTGCGGGCCGGCGGGACGCGGAGGACATTCTCCGTAATCACTGGCTCGCCGCCGACTACCTCGCGGCGCGGCTCGGATTCGGCCAGCGGATCCGGAACAGTGTGGAGCAGACTTTCGAGCGGTGGGACGGCAAGGGCATGCCGAAGGGAGCCAGGGGCGACGAGATCCTGGTGACGTCGCGGCTGGTCAATCTGGCCGATGTCGTGGAGGTCTTCCACCAGGCCGGCGGTTCGGAGGCCGCGATCTCGGTCGCCAGGCAACGCAGCGGAACCCAGTTCGACCCGGCACTCGTCGACATCTTCTGCGCCGAATCACATGAGCTGTTCGGCCAGCTCGACTCGGTGACCAGCTGGGACGCCGTGATCGCCGCGGAGCCCGCGCTCCAGACCCGACTGTCCGACCAGGAGCTCGAAGCCGCCCTCGAGGCGATCGCGGACTTCACCGACCTGAAGTCGCCGTACACGATGGGGCATTCACGAGCCGTGGCGGACCTTGCCGGTGCGGCGGCGCGGGTCGCCGGGCTACCCGCCGGCGAGGCGACGACGATTCGGCGAGCGGGGCTGGTGCACGATCTCGGCAGGCTTGGCGTCTCCAACGCGATCTGGGACAAGCCGGGAAAGCTGACCGCCGCGGAGTTCGAGCGGGTCCGCCTACATCCCTACCTGACCGAGCGGATGCTCGCGTCGTCGCCCGCCCTCGCCGAACTCGGCGCGATCGCCGTGCAGCATCACGAAAGACTGGACGGCTCGGGATACCCGAGCGGTGTTTCGGGCAACGCGCTGACCGCGGCGGGCAGGATCCTCGCGGCCGCCGACGCCTACCGCACACGCATCGAGCCGCGACCGCATCGCGCTCCGGCGGCGCCCGAGGACGCCGGGGCGCAGCTGCACGCGGAGGTGCGGGCGGGCAGGCTCGACGGCGATGCCGTGCACGCCGTCCTGCGCGCGGCGGGCCACCAACCCACGCGACGCAGGACACTGCCGGCCGGACTCACCCCACGCGAGGTCGACGTGCTGCGGTTACTCGCACGCGGACTGTCGAACAAACAGATCGCGGAACTGCTGTTCATCTCGGCGAAGACGGCGAGCAACCACGTGGAGCACATCTACACCAAGATCGGCGTGTCCAACCGTGCGTTGGCGAGCCTGTTCGCCGCGAAACACGGGTTGACCGGCGACCTTCCGCCGCGCCGCGCGACTGGAGCTTTTGGCTAGGTCCCACGATGTTCTGGCCGACCTCTCCATCCCCGACCGGGAACGGTTCTGGTCGGACGTCCTCACCGCCCGCCCGCCGCAGACCCGCATGGTCGTCGCCACGATCGCAGGTGCCATCGCCGGCTTCGCCGCGACCGGTCCGCCGCTCGTGCCCGCCGACCGCGCCGACCCGACTCTTGGCGACCTCTACGCGCTCTACCTCGCCCCCGACGTCTGGCGCCGCGACATCGGCACCCAGCTGCACGCCGCCGCCCTCGGCCGGCTTCGATCGTGCGGCTTCACCCACGCCGGCTTGTGGGTTCTCGACACCAACGAACGCGCCCTGCGTTTCTACGATCGCCACGGCTGGACCGATACCGGACGTTCCCAGCTCGACCGCGGCCCCGGCGGCACGGAACTGCACGAACGACGACTCCACCGCGACCTGAACGCCTGACGGTCCTGGCGCTGCTGGGTTGCTCAGACGTCCAGGAAGTCCCGGTCGATGTTGACCGTCACTCCCCCATGGGTTTCGGGGGTGTCCCCGGTGTACTGGTGGAGACGACGTCCGCCCGTGAAGTAGTCGTCGGAGCAGTACTGCCCGGAATTGGTGTCGGCCTGACCGTTCCACCAGGCGAACCAGAGGTGATCGGGCATCGTGTACTGGTCGTTGTCGTAGTTGGCACACAGATCGGCCACGCCGGAGGCGCCGCTGGAGTACATGCCGGACAGCCAGCCCGCGGCCCGCAGGCCCTCGGCCCATCCGGACACGAAGGACATCACGGATGCGGTGCAACCGTTGTAGGCCTCGATGTCGACGTAGATGGCGCTGCCCGCGCCGAAGCCCAGCGCGGTCGCCGCCCCGATGGCGGCGTTGGCCTCATCGACGCCCTGTTGCCTGGCGGTGGCCGGGTCGGTCGAGAACACCTCGTCGTAGCGTGAGTTGCAAGGTGCCTCGAGGCCGTGGTGGATGACGATGAACTGCCAGCCGTTGGCGTACTGCGTGCCCACCCACTGCGGGGTCAACAAGTTCTGGCTGCACGCGCGGTTGACGCCGCTGGTGTAGATGCCGACGGCCTTGAACGGCGACGACCGCCACGCGTCCATTGTCGACTGACTCTGCGCGGTGCAGGTGTCGAAGGCGTTGTCGTTCAGCGTTCCGGGAGCGACGATCGGCGCCACCTCGGCCTTGGCGGCGCCGATGTCGAAGGTGTCCAGCTTCGCGGGCCTGGCGCCGTCGCCCAGCCGCGCGGAGTTCAGGACGGCCCGCACCTGAGCTTCGGTCTGCGAGTTGTGCGCGGCCGACACCAGCACCCCGGCGTCCTCCACGGCCACCTGAATGCGGTGGTTGACGGACTCGGCCTTCGCGGCCCCGGTCCCGGTCGTGCCCGTCGCGGTGTCGACGGTAGCCGTGGCTGCGGATTTCGCGTCCAGCGGTGAGATCACCAGCCCGGCCGTGCGTCCGCCGGAGATGTCGGCCGGACAGTCGGCGACCTCGCCGGGCGTGCCCAGGTAGACGGTCGGGGTGTCGAAGCGGATGCAGGCGCTGGGATCGGCCGCCAGGTCCACCACCCGCCACGAGGCGGGAACGTCGACCTCGTAGCCGTGATAGCTGATCTCCCGCATGCTGGAGTCGGCCAACGCGGGAAGCGCCGCCGCCCCTGCTGCCGGCACCACCGCCGCGAATATCGCCACGAGTAGCCGCTTCGATCGTCGCGACATGGAGGCGCTCCTAGATGTGGGGTACGTCCAAGCGCACCATCTCAGACCGCCGCACACCATGTCTAAATTTCACCAGATTCACACTATTCATGTGAACTTCCGACGATCGGGGGGTTGCCAGCAGCAGCCGCGCCCGCTCACAGGTCCAGTTCGAGGCGGTGATGAAGGGATTCGAGAAGACCAGCGGACATGCCGCCGACAAGGCCGGCGAGGACCGGAGGCGCGGGTACGTGCGTCGATCCGCGCGTTCGGGCATCTGTTGCTCGCCGATCCCAGGAAGGGCATCGCCTCGATCCGCTTAATGGCGAGGCATGTGGTTAGGGTGCAACCGTCCCACGCGAGTGCCGCCGGCACCGGTGGATCGTCGAGGATCCTTCCTTCCAAACCTCCAAGGGGGGAAGACCGGCAGTTCTCTTGAGCGGGCACTGCTGCCTGCCGAGATCTACGAGACCACCTTTGTTTGGTTGGCCTGGCTGTCGTCGCTTATGTGGTGAATGACGTCGACACTCGGCTCGATCTTGGGTTCCTTCGGGATCGTGGGGGTGACGGGTGGTTCGCGGCGTACTGCCTCGGCGCCGTCCAGGTATTCCTTCATCGTGCGTTCTCGGCCGTAGCGGCGGCGCAGCCACAGGTATCCGAGGAGGGCGGCCGGTCCGAACCACGTCTGGGCCGGAATGATCACGTCCGCGCGGGCGTCGATGTAGTTGATCAGGAGCCTGGACAGCGTGGGCATCGCGGCGCCGAACACCAGGATCAGCGTCAGCGCGAGCCGCAGCGCCGGTCGGCCGTACGCCTTCACCGCGGTGAGCGTGAACGCGGCGTAGACCAACAGGTCGCCGCTACCAGGCGGTCCGGATGCGTGAAGGACGGTGACAGGCGGTCTCCCACAGTGCCTCGGCAAGCGCGCGACGCAAGAGGTTTGCGGTTATTCACGTCGGTCGGACACCGGACACACCGTCCGTCGACAAGCGACGACCCCAGTTTCGGGAAATGCTCCAGGTGCTTTTATCTGAGGTTGATTCGACGCTCGCTCTAGCGAGAGACCGCTTTTGTTTGCCGATCAACGACCAGTCGATGTGGCGGCGGGTCGTGACCGCGCCGCTCACTGGAAGGAATGCTCCGACAACTTTTCCGAGAGGTCTGATGGTTGCGTGGTTTCTCGGAACTGGCGAGCACCGCGACTGACCACAAAGGACGATCGGGGTCGACCATACGGGTGCAGATACGGCACACCGGCGGCCCCGTTCTGCCAGGCCGCCGGTGTCGTAGACGTTCTCTGTGGAGCCGACGGGGTCTGAAGCCCGTGACCCCACGGTCTCAGCCGATGAAACCCTTCTCCCGCAGCCAGTCCGCCGCGACCTTCTCCGCCGCGACGCCCTCGACGCTGACCTGTTCGTTCAACGCGAGCAGCGTCTTGTCGTCGAGTGCCTCGGCGATCGGGGTGAAGACCTTTTCGAGGGCCGGGTACTTCGTCGCGAGTTCGGTGCGGATCGTGATCGCCGGGTTGTAGATCGGGAAGAACGACTTGTCGTCCTCCAGCACGACCAGGTTCTGCGCGGGGATGCGGCCGTCGGTGGACGCCACCGAGCCGAAGTCGCAGGTCTTGCCCGAACCGACCTCGGTGTAGACGACGGCGTCGTTGACCTCGTGCCGCTGCGGGTTGGGCAGCGTGAAGCCATACATCGCACCCAGGCCGGGCAGCCCGTCGTCACGGCTGTTGAACTCCGGGCCCATGCACGTCGACGCCGCCTCCGGGTCGGAGTTCGCCAGCTTCGCGTAGTCCGAGATCGTCTTGATGCCGTGTTCCTCGGCCGCTTCGCGGTTGGCGGCGATGGCGTAGGTGTCGTTGCCGGGAGACCGCGCCCACCAGGTGATGCCGTTCTCGGCGTCGAGCGTCTTGACCTTGTCGAACAGCTGCTCCGGATCGGTCACCCGTTCGGTCTGCTTCAGGAAGGACACCCAGGCGGTGCCGGTGTACTCCCAGTACAGGTCGATCTGACCGGTGGTGAGCGACTGACGTACGGCGTCCGTCCCGGTGATGTTCGTCTGGTCGACCGGCTCGGCGCCGGCGGCCTGCAGGGTGAGGATCGCGATCTGGCCGAGCACCAGCTGCTCGTCGAACTCCTTCGAGCCGACCGTGATCTTGACTCCGTCGAGTGCGTCGATCTTCTCGATGGAGCCGGCGCCGACCTCGGCTTTGGTCGGTTCGTCCTCCAGCGTGCAGCCAGTGGCCAGCACAGCGATGCTGACAACGGCGGCGACGACGGAAAAGCCGCGCATGGGAGTTCCTCCTCGGATTCGCGGGTCAGATTCCCTTGGGTCGCAAGAACGTCTCGGCCAGCAGACCGAGCCAGTCGGCGAGTAGGGCGAGTGCGGCCACCAGGACCCCGAAGGTGATGCTGATGACCGGCCGGTTCAGGGTGAGGCCGGTGAACAGTCCCTCCCCGAGCCCGCCGCCGCCGATGAGGGCGGCCAGGGGTGCGCTGGCGACGGTCAGTACCAGGGCGGTGCGGACGCCGGCGAGGATGACGGGCACGGCGAGCGGCAGTTCGACCGTGAACAGCACCGCCAGCCGCGACAGCCCCATCCCGCGAGCGGCCTCGGTCAGCACCGGGTCGACACCCTCGATGCCGACCATGGTGTTGCGGAGTACCGGCAGCACGGCGTAGGCGACCAGAGCTATCACCGCGGTGCCGACGCCGATGCTGATCACGAGCGCGAGCAGGACGATCAGGCCGACGGACGGGACGGCCTGGCCCAGGTTTCCCAGGCCCAGGACCACCGCCCGCCCGGCCCGGCTGCGCGAGAGCGAGACAGCGATGCCGAGCGGAATCGCGATCGCGATCGTGAGCGCGGTACAGATCAGCGTCAACTCGACGTGCTCGAGCAGCTGGGACCCGATCACCTCGCCGTTGACGTTGCGCCCTTCGATCGAGTCGAGCTGCTGGCCGCGCGCCCACAACCACAACACCAGCAGGCCGACCGCGATGAGCGCGGGTCGCACCAGCAGGCCCGTCCAGCGGGGCCGGCCGGCGGCCCGCGCCGGGCGCGTGGTCTCGACCGCCACCGTCACGGGTTCCCGGCTTTCCCCACGGCCGTGCCCATCACCGTCTGCAGGTTCAGCGACCCGAGCACCTTGGCGTCGTCGCCGAAGTCGTCGGTGACCAGTACGACGTCGCTTCCCTTGCCGAGCATCAGGTCCAGCGCGTCGCGCGCCGTCGCCTCGACCACGATTCGCGGCAGTCCCTCGGCTCGCGGCGCCGGGGCCAGCTCGACGTCGCGCAGCCGCAGCAGCGCCAGCTTCTTCAGCTGTCCCCCGGCGCCGATGAAGCTGGCGACGTAGTCGTCGGCCGGGGCCGCCAGGATCGCCTCGGGCGTGTCGTACTGGGCGATCACCGACTTCGGCCGGAGCACGGCGATCCGGTCACCCATCTTGAGCGCCTCGTCGAAGTCGTGGGTGACGAACACGATGGTCTTGCGGACCTCACGCTGCAGCCGCAGGAACTCGTTCTGCAGGTGGTCCCTGGTGATCGGGTCGGTCGCGCCGAACGGCTCGTCCATGAGCATCACCGGCGGGTCCGCCGCGAGCGCCCTGGCGACGCCGACCCGCTGCTGCTGACCGCCGGACAGCTCACGGGGGTAGCGCCGCGCGTAGTCCGCGGGCAGGCCGACCAGTTCCAGCAGCTCGCCGACCCTGGCCCGGACCCGGGACCGGCTCCAGCCGAGCCGCTTCGGCAGCAGACCGATGTTGTCCTCGATCCGCTTGTGCGGAAACAGGCCGATCTGCTGGATGACGTAGCCGATGTCGCGCCGGTGCTGGTCGGGATCGAGCGTGAGCACGTCGGTGCCGCCGATCGTGATCGTGCCCGAGGTCGGCTCGATCAGCCGGTTGATCATCTTCATCGTCGTGGTCTTGCCGCAGCCCGACGGTCCGACCAGGACGACGACCTCGCCGGCGGGAATGACCATCGACACCGCTTCGACGGCGGGCTCGGCCTGGCCGGGATAGCGCTTCGTGACGTCGGTCAGCTCGATGGTCTCGCCAGGGCGGCCGGTGGGTTCAGGCACGTAGCCCCCGTGAGGTCGTGAACTTGGCGACGCCGGCGAGCGCCAGGTCGAACAGGAGAGCGAGCACGACGATGCCGAGGGTGCCGGCGAGCACCTGGTTGAGTGAGTTGGCGCCGCCGAACCGGCCGAGCCCGTTGAAGATCTGGTTGCCCAGTCCGGGGCCCTTCACCCAGGCGCCGATCGCCGCGATGCCGATGATGATCTGCGTGGAGACCCGAACTCCGGCGAAGATCACCGGCCAGGCCAGCGGGAGCCGCAGGTCCCAGAGCACCCGGGTCCTGCTCAGGCCCATGCCGCGCCCCGCCTCCACCACGGCCGGGTCCACCTCCTGCAGTCCCACGATCGTGTTCCGGGTGATCGGCAGCAACGCGTAGACCACCAGCGCCACGAGCACCGGTGCCACGCCAAGGCCGAACGGGGCGATGAGCACGCCGAGCAGCGCGACCGACGGGATGGTCAGGAAGGCGCCGGTGGTCGTCGTGGCCAGAGCCGCGAGCGTCGAGTGCCGGTAGGTGAGCATGCCGAGCCCCACCCCGATGACGACCGCGATCGCGACCGCGCCGAGTGTCACGTCGAAGTGCAGGATCGTGTCGTTGACGATCGTGATCCAGTTCTCGCGCACGTACTCCGCAAAGGTCACCACCGCCTCCTCACCGTCACGGGGTGATCGAACACTAGCAGCGGCGCTAGGCGGGAAGGTTCCAGATCCGCCAGTCGGCCGTGTCGCTCGAGAGCTGGGGCTGGTAGACGATCCGGCTGATCGTGGCGTCGCGGGCCAGCCCGAACACGAGGCAGCCCTGGGCGGAGTCGCCCCGCGGGACTTCCGGGGCCTCCTCGTACGGGTCGGGGCACTCACGCAGGTAGTAGCGGACGTACACGTCCTCCGAGATCAGCAGGCCGCGGTCGTCCAACACGTGCAGGGTGTCGGCGATGCTCGGCAGTCGCACCGCGCCGACACCGCTCGCGCGCACGGAGAAGCGCACGATGTACTGCCGGGAGCCGGGCGGGGGCTTCGGGTCGGCCAGGTACGCCGACGCCGTGTCGATGACGTCGGCGACGGCGACCTCGGCGTAGCCCGAGTCGGTCCTGACCTCCAGCGGCGGGCCGCCGACCTGTCCCTCGCCGGCCGGCGGGGCCGCGGGACCGGTCGCGGGCAGGTCGGTCGGGAACAGCAGTGCGTGCGCGCTGAGCGCGTCGACGGTCCGGTCGTCGTAGACCACACCGCGCACGGCGGTGCCGGCCGGGACGAGGAACGCGGCGCACTCGGTCCGGGGTTGGCCCTGGGGCGTGGCGGGCAGGCTCTGCTGGTCCGAACCGCAGAGTGCCACGGTGACGTCCCCGCCGTTGTGGACCGGGTCCACGAGCTGGCCGCGGTCGTCGAGCAGGTACACGTTGTTCCCGGCGCCGTAAGGGAGTTCGCCCTCGACCCGCAACGTCGCCTCGATGCTGGCGACCACCCACCGGTAGCCGGCGGGCCCCGCCCGGTCGGCGAGCTCGCCACGCACGAGCCGGACCTCCACCCGCGTCTCGGTGGCGCCCTCGTACGTGCCGGTGGCCTGGAACAGCCCGGTGCCACCCGCCGGCACGACCGTCGGGTCCAGCGACCCCGGACCCTCCACCGGGGACCCCGGCAGCACAGGTGGGAACTCCGGCATCGGGTCCGCGCCGGCCGGGCCCGAGGTCGTCGACGACGAGGCGCCGGCCCGCGCGGCGACGGGCCGGCCGCCGATCTCCTGGTCGCCGGCCAGCACGCCGGCCGTCACGAGCGCGGCCGCCGCGACCGCGGCGGTGCCGGCCGCGACCAGCCGACCCGGGAGCCGCGGACGATCTGGTCCACTGTGGACCGTGGGTGCGTGGCCGACCGGCCGCGTCGGCGTGACGGACTCGTCGGCGGCGGCCAGATCGAGGGCGCCCCAGGCGACCCCGGCCTCCGGCTCCGGATCGGGGTGGACCGGCAGCTCCAGCGCCGTCCTGAGCAGCTCCGTGACGCGCGGGATCCGGCTGGTGCCACCGACCAGGTGCACGCGGCGCAGCGTGGCCCGATCCACGCCGGACGACTCGACCACCCGGCGGGCCAGCTCGACCACCCGCAGCAGGTCGTCGGCCACCAGGGCCTCGAACTCGGCGCGGGACAACGTCGTCGGCTCGGCGGCGCCCGCGGACAGCGGCACGGACTCGTGGCGGCTGAGCAGTTCCTTGGTGGCGCGGGCGTCCTGGCGCAACCGCAGCTCCGCCCGCAGCGCCTTGACGTCGGCGGGCCGCTCCGACGCCGGCCGCAGCCGGTCGACGATCCGTTGGTCGAGGTCGTCGCCGCCGAGGTCGGGCAGCCCGGCGCACGCCAGGACCGCGAACCCGGCCCCGTCCCGACGGACCACCGCGGCGTCGCAGGTGCCGCCGCCGAGGTCGACGACGAGCACCGCCGCGCCGTCGGCCAGCCCGGCCCGCGCGGCGACGGCGACCGGCTCCGGCACCAGGCTCAGCCGGGACGCCAGCCCGGCCGCCGCGCTGGGCAGCCGGCCCATCCGCACCGCGCCCCAGTCGGCCGGGTGGGTCAGCACCAGGTGGTCGACCGGTCCACCCGCCTGCTGGGCCGCGGCCGCGCAGACCCGGGACAGCACCGCCCGCACGGCCGTCAGTACGTCGACCGTGGTGTCGCCGAGCAGGAGGGTGTCCTCGTCCAGGCGCGCCTTGGGCCGCGGCTCCAACCGGTGCGCCGCGGACCGGCCGAGCCGCAGCGCGTCCGTGCCGACGACGAGCCGGCCGTCGTCGCCGAGGAACACCGCGGACGGCAGCTGCGGCGCGCCGTCCACGCTCACCACCCGCGGCGCCGCGCCGGACCGCCGAGCCACCGCGACGGTGTTGGTGGTGCCGAAGTCGATGGCGACCGTCAGCTCGCCCCCGGTCATGACACCGCCCACAGGACGGGGTCCGTGCCGTAGAGCGAGACCTCCACGTACCGCACCGGTGTCGCGGTCGGCACGGCGAACAGGACACACAACAGCTGGACCTCGGTGCTGTCGGCGAGCTTGTGCTCCTCGACGCACCCCTGCCCGCTGACGTCGGCCGTGCCGGCGGGCGCGATGGTGGTGCCCCGGTCGTCGTGGAGCTCGACCAATAGCGGCGGCACGATCTCGGAGTCGGCCGGCACCCGAACGGCCAGGCGTGCCACCACGCCCCGGGTGCCCGGCAGGCCGATGGGTTCGGTGTCGAAGTAGGCCGACGGCTCCGTGACGAGGTCCGCGGCGGCAACGTCGGCGGAGTAGGACCCGTCCTCGGCGCGGAAGGTGTGCGGGACGAGCGGCGGCAGCGCCGCGGTCGGCACCGGTTGGGCCGCGCCGTCCACCCGCTGTCCGGTCACCAGGACCCGAGCGCCCGGCGTCGGCCCGGCCGGCTCGACGTCGCCGGGGTACTGGGTGCTGTCGGCCGTGAGCGCGACCTCGGTCACCGGCGCGGTCCGCCCCACCCGGAAGGCCAGGCACGCCTGGCGTTCCTCGCCGGGCTTCAGCTCGAGGCTCCCACCGCGTTCCGGGCAACCCGACAGTCGGAAGTTCTCCGTCGCGGAGATCATCAACCCGCGGTCGTCGACGACGTAGGTCTCGGCCTCGACCTGGCTCGGGCTGGCCGCCTTGCTCACCGCCCCGACGGTGATCCGGACCAGCACCAGCCGGTGTGCGTCGTCGATGCGGACCCCGGCCTCGGCGAGCTCCGCGCTCTGCTCCGGGGTGTCGAGGAAGGCGTCCAGCCGCCAGGTCATGGTCGTCCCGTTCGTCTCGTACGGAACTTTGGTGCCCTTCGTGGTGACCGGAAGGTGTTGCGTCGGCTGGCCGGGCACGGTGATCGGCTCCCCGTCGACGGGCGGGGGCACGGACAACGACTCGGCCGCCGGGGCCGCGGCGCGTGCCTCGCCGGCGACGGTGCGGTCGCCTCCCAGGGTGGCCGCCGCGATGACGGTGAGCGCGACAACCGTCGTGACGGCGGCCGCCAGCCACACCCGGCGCCGGGTCGGTGCGGTGCCGGGTATGAGCACCGGGGTGCTGATCGGGGCCGTGTGCGGCGCGGCCACGGGGCTGGTGTCGGCCGGCTGGCCGGTGTCGGAGGCGGTGAGGGCGTGTCCGCCGAGCGCGACGACGGACTGCGGCGCCTCGTCGAGCCCGATCCGGGTGCCGAACGCGGAGCCGAGCAGGGCGCCCAGCAACGGGATCTGTCCCGCGCCGCCGACCAGGTGGACCGCGTGCAGGTCGCCGGGGGTCATGCCGCAGCTCGCCACCACGTCGGTGAGCAGGTCGACCGCGCGGGACAGGTCCGCCGAAACCAGGCGCTCGAACTCCGGGCGGGTGAGCAGCCGGTCGGGCAGGTCGTCGGGCAGCGCGATGTCGACCTGCGGGTGTCGGGACAGCACCTCCTTGGCGGCCCGCACGTCGTCGCGGAAGCGCAGCAGCGCGGCCATCTCGTTGGGCCGCAACCGTTGTTGGCGGTCGAGCAGGTCGGCGACCGTCGGCTCGTCGGCGCGGATCCGGTCGACGACGCGCTGGTCGAGATCGTCCCCGCCGAGGTCGGGCAGGCCAGCGCAGCCGACCACGCTCAGCCCGGTTCGCTCCCGCCGGACCACCGCCGCGTCGCAGGTGCCGCCGCCGAAGTCGAGCACGCCGATCGACGCGCCGGCCGGGAACTCGTGCTGGTGGGCGAACCAGGCCGCCGCGGCGACCGGCTCGGACATGGTGGACAGCCGGGGCGCGAGGCCCTGGGCCGCGCTCAGCAGCGCGCCGATCCGCGTCGAGCCCCAGTTCGCGGGGTGGGTGAGCACCAGGTGCTGCACCGGCGCGCCGGCCGTCCCGGACGCCTCGACGACGACTCGGGAGAGGACGGCGCGGACCAGCGTGGTCGTGGGCACCACGGTGTCCCCGAGCAGCACCTCGGAGTCCGCGAGCCGGGACTTCGGCCGGGGTTCCAGCCGGGCCGGCTCGGTCCGTGCCAGCCGCAGCGCGTCGGCGCCGACCACCGGTGTGCCCCGCCCGGTCCAGAACACGGCGGAGGGGAACCACGGCTGACCGTCGACGGTGACCAGCCGAGCGGGCAGGGCAGGGCCGGACACCACGGCGACCGTGTGTGACGTGCCGAAATCCACTGTCGCGGTGACCTGACCCAACGGAACCTCCAATGCGGACGGACGAATCTGGACCCCGGCGTCAACGGACCGCGAGATTGTTCACCGATCGTGGAACGGGAAGGCCGATCGGGGAGTCCATGTCGGGGTATTCAACGCGATTCAGGAGGAATCATGTCGACGACCCTGCCCACTGCGGTCCCCCAGTCCGTACGCAACGCGACGCTCGCCGTGTGGGCGATGCTCGGGCTGCTCGTACTCCGCGTCATTCTGACCTTCGCGTTCTCCGACGATCTGATCGACGCCTACATCGGGGACAACGAGTCGAGGATGGCGCTGCCGCGTGAGTTGGCCGAGGCCGCGGCGCCCAGTTACACGGGGGTCGCGATCGGCGTCCTGATCGTCGGCGCGGTCCTCGCGTTCGCCGCGCTCAACCTTGGCAAGGGCGCGCGGTGGGCGCGCGTGGTGGCCGTCGTCTTCGCCGCGCTGAGCCTGCTCGGCGTCGTCGCGTCCCTGATCGTGCCGACGATCGCCGTGCTGCTGGTCATCAACATTCTCGTCGGGCTGCTCTCGGTGGCCGTCATCGTGCTGGTCTTCTCCGGCGAGGCCAACCGGTTCTTCGCCGCCAGGTGACCGTTCGGCGGGCTCGGCCGGGCCGGACGGTGTGCAAGTTGGCGAGCGTGCCGTCCGCCACGACCAGGACGCGGTGAGCACGCACCCGTCGAGGTGACCGCCGCGCATCGTCGCGAACGACGGGTGTGGTCGAAGTAGGTGGTCCGGCTCAGTTGGCGAACAGGTCGCGGACGGCCTTCCGGTTGATCTTGCCGACGCTGGTCAGCGGCACGGCGTCCAGCACGATCACCTCGCGCGGATACTTGTACGTCGCCAGCCGGGCCTTGGCGAAGTCGACCAGCTCGGCGCCGGTCACCTCGTGGCCCGGCGCCAGCTGGACGGCCGCGACCACCTCCTCGCCGCGCTCCGGGTCGGCCTTCCCCACGCAGGCGGCCAGTCGCACCGCCGGGTGCTCGAGCAGCACGTCCTCGACGTCGCGCGGGAAGACGTTGAAGCCGCCGCGAATGACGAGGTCCTTCATCCGGTCGACGACGTAGAGGAAGCCGTCCTCGTCGAGGCGGCCGATGTCGCCGGTGTGCAGCCAACCGTCCACAATGGTCCGCGCGGTCAGGTCCGGGTCGTGCCAGTAGCCGAGCATCACCCCGGGACCGCGTACGCAGATCTCGCCCTCCCCCGCCGGGTTTCCGTCCGGGTCGAGGATGGCCACCTCGGCGTGCGGCAGCGGCTTGCCGACGCTGCCCGGCCGGTGGTCGGTGACGGTCTCCGCCGCCACCGCCGCGCTGGACTCCGTGAGGCCGTAACCCTGCAGGACGGTCACGCCGAAGACCTTCTCCACCTCCTCCCGCACCGGCGCCGGGAGCGTGGCACCGCCGGAGCCGAACGTCCGCAGCGACGACAGGTCGTGGTCGGCGAGCGGCTGGGCGAGCAGCAGTTGGAGCATGGCGGGGACGACCGGACTCGTCTCCAGCCTGTGCTCGGCGACGAGCGTCAACCAGCCGACCGGGTCGAACCAGCGCTGCAGGACCGAGACCAGCCTGCGGTCGGAGTGCAGGGCGCCGATGGTGACGATCAGGCCGTAGGCGTGCGAGAGCGGCAGCGGCAGCAGCGACCGGGTCGTGTCCGTGGTCCTGGCGACCAGGCTGAGGCCGCGGCCGGATTCCCACAGCCCACCATGGCTGAGCATGACGCCTTTCGCCCTGCCGGTCGTGCCGCCGGTGTAGAGCAGGGCCGCGAGGTCGTCGTCGGCGCGCGGCTCGATCTCGACCGGTTCGCTGCTTTCCAGTTCGGAGAACGATCCCCCGACCACGAACGCGGTGATGTCCAGTCCCGCCGCGGCGCCGCGGAACAGCTCCACCAGCTCCGCGCTGATGATCGCGGCCGTGGCCCCGGAGTCGGTCAGGATGTGCCGGAGCTCCGGCCCGGTCTGCAGGAAGATCACCGGCGTGACGACGGCGCCGGCCCGCCAGATCGCGCGGTAGGAGACGAACACCTCAGGGGTGTTCATCATCATCACGACCACCCGGTCCCCCGACGCCACGCCGTGCGCGCGCAGACCGCCCGCGACCCTCGTCGACCGCTCGTGGATCTCCCCCGAGGTCAGCCACCTGCCCTCGAAGAACAGCGCCTCGTAGTCACCGTGGCGTTCGAAGGACTGCTCGGCCAGCACGGCGAGGTTGCGCGCTCCCGGTCCGGTCATCTCGTCGCCGCCCGCCGCGCGACCTCGTCGTAGGCCGCCACGTCGTCACCGAGGAGGAACCGGTCCACTTTGGACCGTCGCCAGTACAGGTGCGCGTCGTGCTCCCAGGTGAACCCGATGCCGCCGTGCACCTGGATCACCGTCTCGGTCGCGTGTTCGAGGGTGGTCGCCGCGGCGGCCTTGGCGGCGGCCGAGGCCAAGGGCAGCTCGTCTGGTGCGTGGTCGGCGGCCCACGCCGCCCACCAGACCAGCGAGCGGAGCTGCTCCACCTCGACGTAGGTGTCGACGAGCAGGTGCTTGACCGCCTGGTAGGAGCCGATCGCACGGCCGAAGGCGTGCCGCTGCTTCGCGTACTCCACGCCGATCTCCAGGACGCGGGCCGCGGCACCCAAGCCCTCGGCGGCGAGGATCGTCCGGCCGACGCGCTCGCCCCGCTGCCACAGCTCGGCCGCGTCGGACACCAACTCCGTGGTCTCCCCGAGGGTGACGTCGCCGAGGCCGCGGGTCGGGTCGATCGGCTCGCGCGCCGTGACGGTCCCCGGTCCGCAGACCAGGGCGCCGTTCCGCAGTGCCAGGAAGGTGTCGGCGCCGACCGCGTCCAGGACGGGACCGCTGTCGTCGACGATGGCGACCGCCAGCTCGCCGCCGGCGAGGTCGGCCAACCGGGCGTCGCCGCCCAGCAGCACCGCCGCCCGCGCGAAGGTCACCAGCGACGGGCCGGCGAGCAGGCGTCCGGCCTGCTCCGCCACCACGGCGAGGTCGAGGACGCTGCCACCACCCCCGCCGAAACGCTCCGGGATCGTGATGGTCGCGAAGCCGCTCTTGACCAGCTCCGCGCGGCCGGGCTGGACAGCGGTGCCCTCGTCGAGCATCGCCCTGGCCGCGGCCGGGGAGGCGGCGGCCGACAGGAAGTCCCGCGCGGCGTCGGCCAGGTCCAGGTGTTCCTGATCGAGGTCGAAGTTCACGTGCCTGTCCTCTCGATGCTCTCCCGGAACGTGACGCCCTTGTCGGCGCGGGGCTCGGCGGGCAGCCCGAGAACACGCTCGCCGATGATGTTGCGCAGCACCTGGTCGGAGCCGCCGGCGATCGCCATGCCGGGCAACCCCGCCTGGAGGTCGTGCCAGACACTTCCCGCGACGCGGGCGTCGTCGCCGAGCACCCGCACCGCCAGGTCGGCGAGGTCGCGCGCCGACCTGGTGCCACTCAGCTTTCCCGCCGACGCCTCCGGACCGGGGAACGCACCCCGGCTGAGCTTCGAGAGCTGGCGGTAGCCGGTGTACCGGGCGCCGAGCACGGCGACGTAGGCCCGGCCCAGCTCCTGCCGGGCCAGCACCTGCCGGTCGGGCGACAGCGCGTCGAGGCGCTCGGCGACGTGCCGGGCGACCGTTTCCGCCCTCGGACCGATCCCGGTGCCGCCGCCACCGAGCGAGAGCCGCTCGCTCATCAGGGTCGTCAGCGCCACGCGCCAGCCGTCGCCGACGTCGCCGAGCCGCTCGGTGTCGGGGATGACGACGTCGTCGAAGAAGACCTCGTTGAAGTCCGCGCCACCGCTCATCTGCCGCAGCGGCCGCACGGTGACGCCGGGCGCCTTCATGTCGACCACGAACATGGTCAGCCCGCGGTGTTTGGGCACGTCCGGGTCGGTCCTGGTGAGCAGGATGCCGTAGTCGGCCTCGTGGGCGCGAGTCGTCCAGACCTTCTGTCCGTTGACCCGCCAGTCGCCACCATCGAGGACGGCTTTGGTGCGCAGGCCGGCCAGGTCGCTGCCCGCGGCCGGCTCGCTGAACAGCTGGCACCAGATGTCGTCGGCCCGGAGCAGCCGCTTGAGGTAGCGCTGCTTCTGGTCGTCGCCGCCGTGTGCGATCACGGTCGGCCCGCACATGCCGATGCCGATGAGATTGACCAAGGCGGGGAGGTCGAGCCGGGACATCTCCTGGTCGATGATCGCCTGCTGCATGAGCGTGCCACCGCGGCCGCCGGCCCCGACGGGCCAGGTGACGCCGACGAACCCGGCATCGTACAGCGCGGCCTGCCAAGCCCGGCCGGACTTCTCGCCGGGATGGTGTGCCAGGAACTCGCGTACTTCCGTCCGCCATGCTGCTTCCGCTGGGGTGTCGTCGAAGTCCATGGCCTCAGTTCCTGATCAAGGTGATGGGCAGGCCGTCCTTGGGGAACGGCAGGGAATGGTTGTCCATCGGCGGCGCGTAGCCGGGGTCGACGCGCCAGTGGTACTCGCGCAGCAGCCGGTGCGTGATCGCCTTGACCTCCAGGCCGGCGAAGTGCATCCCGATGCACTTGTGCACGCCGCCCCCGAACGGCACCCACGCGAACCGGTGCGACTTGTCCTCGCGACGTCCGGGTGCGAACCGGTCCGGGTCGAAGGTCTCCGGGTTCGTCCAGTAGTCCGCCATCAGGTGGGTGAACTGGATGCCCAGCGCGACGCCGGTGTCCGCGGGGATGCGGACGCCCTGGACGACGGTGTCCTCGACCGTGTGGCGGACCAGCACCGGGACGGGCGCACGCAGCCGGAGGGCCTCGCGCATCACGAGGTCGAGGGAGACCAGCCCGTCCAGCTCGGCCGCCGACGGGGCCGGGCCGAGGGTGCGCGCCTCGGCCCGGCAGCGCTCCTGCCAGGCCGGGTGCTGGCCGAGGTACTGCAGCATCGTGGACGTGGTGATGGTCGAGGTGTCGTGCGCCGCCATCATCAGGAAGACCATGTGGTTGATGACGTCGTCGTCGGTGAAGCGGTCGCCGTCGTCGGTCTCGATGTGGCACAGCACGGAGAAGATGTCGTCGGTCGCCTTCGCGCGCTTGGCCGGCAGGTAGTGGCGGAGGAAGCCCTCGAGCACCTTGCGGCCGCGGTAGGCCCTCCCCCACCGGGTGAAGGGCACGTTCGCCCGGATGATTCCCGCGGCGGCCTGGACGCAGGAGATGAAGGCCTTGTTGACCCGGTCCATCTCGGCCTCGCTGGTGTCGCGCGCGCCGCCCATGAACAGGTCGGCGGCGATGTCCAGCGTCAGCTGCTTCAGTCGCCAGTACGACGGGAACTCCGTGTCCGCGGCCCACGACGCCATGCCCTGCTCGATCGCCGGGTGCAGCCGGCGGGTGTAGGCCTCGAGCCGCGGCCGGACGAAGGCCTCCTGCATGATCCGCCGGTGGCCTCTGTGCTCGTCGAAGTCGATGAGCATGAGGCCGCGGTGGAAGAAGGGGCCGACGAGCTGCGCCCAGGCCGGCTCGTTGGCGAAGGCCTTGTCCTTGTTCTGCAACGCTTCGCCGCAGGCGTCGGGTCCGAGCAGCAACGCCGCGGTCCGGTTGAGTGTCCGAAAGGGAGCGACCGGGCCGTAGCGCTCCCAGTGCCGCCGGTAGAGGCCGACCGGATCCTTGGCGTACTCGAGGATCTGGCCGACGAAGGGCACGCCGCGGTCCTCGCGGTGCAGCGTCGGGAGCGGCCGCGTCGGCGCGTTCCCGTGTGGTTCCAGAGCCTCGGCCGTCATGGGCTTCACCTCGTGGTGGTGTGGCACCGGTCCTGCCCAGCCTGATTCAGGAAGAGCAGCCTGTCAACCTTGCTCCGAGGGTCCCCTGTGGCATCGTTGGCACCGTGGCACAGCAGTCAGGGGTCTACCGGGGCGTCAGCGCCGCCGAGCGGGCCGCCACGCGCCGGACCCGGCTGTTCGACGCCGCGCTCGCGGTGTGGGCGGACCCGGACACCCGGACCACGATGACCGCCGTGTGCGCCGAAGCGGGCCTGTCCGAGCGCTACTTCTACGAGAGTTTCCCCGGGCTGGACGCGCTGCTCGAGGCGCTGCTGAACGAGATCGCCGTGGAGATCGAGGAGACCAGCAGACGGGCCGCCGAGGAGGCCGGCGCGGATCCGGAAGCCCGGGTGCGGGCGTCGATCCGCGCGTTCGTGCGACTGTTGCTCGACGACCCCCGCAAAGGCCGGGTCGCCATCGTGGAGTCCGTCGCCGTCCCGAAGCTGCGCCGGCGCCGGACTGAGCTCTTGCGCCATCTCGCCCACCAGTCGGCGGTCGAGGCACGCGAATGGCTCGGTCCCCGCGACCGGAGCGAGAACGAGGACGAGACCGCGGGCCTGCTCTTCATCGGCGGTATGGCCGAACTCGTCACCGCATGGCTGGACGGCACGCTCACGATGTCCGCCGACGAGCTCGTCGACGCGGCGTCGCGCGCCCTCCTCGGCCTCTACCGCTGAGGCATTTCACAAAATGATCATCGCTATGCACGAATTCTGTCGCATTGTCTTTTATGAAGCACAGCGCCAAATCCAAGGCATACAAGTACGCTAGTGCGTGAATGTCCACTCTGATAGAGTTGCGGTGAATCGTTCACGAACTTCGGTACGGTCGCATGCGCACGCGAGGCGGTGGATAGTGCCTGACTCTGTTCTGCGCCAGCAAGTTCGGTCGCAGGCGGTACTCGACAACGTCTCACTGGAAGCGATCTCGACACGGCAGGACCTGCTGGCGGCGCTCCCGAAGTACGCGGCTCCCGGACCGTCCGCCGCGTCCACCTGCTACGTCTGGCCGACAGACGACTGCGCGGTTGGTTGCGCACACTGCAACTTCGCTTCGCCGCGCTCGTCGAAGATCTTCGATCGGTATCGCGTCGCCGACGACGTGGACCGCGCGTTGGAGCTCGTCAACGGGATGGGGCTGTGGAAGGCAGTGCTCTCCGGCGGCGGTGAGCCGATGCAGGAGCCTGACTTCTGCGAGCGTTTCATCTCCGGCGTCGACTCGCCGCAACTCGCGGAGATCGAACTGATTACCAGCGCCGCGTTCGCGACCTCGGTGGCCGATGCCACCCGCGTGCTCAGAAATCTTCACAACGCCTGGCGCACGCGAGGTCCTGAAATGACGAAAGCCAAGTTCACGGTGCGACTCAGCGTAGATTGGTTTCACGCCGAGCGAATTGGCATCAAACCCGCCGTCCACGTGCTACACGCGCTGAACGAGCCCGAGTTCTCCGACATCGGGTGCTACATCCGCTCCGTGCTGCTGGACAACGACAACACGATCAGGGACCTGGCTACCGATCTCGGCGCGACCCTGGGTGCCATCGACGACTACTGCCAGCTGATGACATTGCCTTACGGCCGCGAGGTTCTCGTCTATTACAAGAACCTGATCCTCGACGGCCGGATGACCTCTCGGCGGTTGCGGTCGCTGCCCGTCGCGCTGCCGAAAAGCGCTCAGGCCCATGTGTTCGGTCAGCGCTTCCAGTCGCCCTCGGGCAAGCACGTGCCGGCCCGCGTCTACAACGGTCCCGAGGTCGTGCATCTGGACGGTCTGGCCTGCGTTCTGGAGGCCTCCGGCGGCATCAAGATTCTCGAGGGAAACCATCCACGCCGATTTCCCTCACTGCGCGACACGACGTCATGGGCCGACGCGTTGGAGTTCCTGTACCGAGATCCGCTCACGGTGGCGCTGGTGCGCGGCGGTCCGGAAGGGCTCATCGAGCTGATCGCCGACCGCTACCCCCACGTGCGGGACACGTCGGTCACCACCAACCAGCTCTACTACCTGTCGGATCGGATTCTCGACGACCCGGTCGTGGCTCTGCTGGCCACCGTGCGGGCGGTCGAGGACCACGTGCTCTCCGAGGACCTACCCGCACGAGCGGCCGATCTTGTCCGGCCCGCGCGCACTGTCTGGGAGCGGTTGCACGCGCAGAGAGCAGCCGCCCGGTGATCGCGGTGCTCGTCCTGGGACCACCCGCGGCCGGGAAGACCACCGCTGTTCGCACCCTCGTCGAACGCTCGTCCGACGTGGCCCACTTCAAGGTCAGAGAACACTTCGCGCACCTCCTCGCCGCCGACGACCCGGTGGCGGTCGCACACCGCGAGCAGCTGCGCCGCCGCGACGTCCTCACCGACGCCGTGGTGCGGTACGCCTTCGCCGACTTCCTTCGCGCGCACTCGGCTGAACAGGTCGTGTTGGTGGAGGGCTATCCCCGGTCGGCCGCCCAGCTCGCGGACATGCGGAACACCCTGGCGTCGCATGGCGGGCGCGTCGCGGGGGCGGTGATCTTCGACGCGCCGGACGCGGTCCTGCACGCACGCAGAGCGCGCCGCCTCGTCTGTCCGCGGTGCGACCAGAGCGGCGTACGGGGCCGAGACACTTCCTGCCCTCGGTGCGATCTGGACCTCGTCGACAGGCCTGACGACGAACTCCCTCGTTTCGCCGCCCGGGTGTCGCAGTTCCGAACAGCCGGCATCGAGATCGCACGCCTGCTGGCCGACTCCGACCGCGTCGTGGTGGACGCCGGCCTGGCACCGCATGCCCTCGCCGACCGCTTCCGCGAGGCCATCCAGCAGCAGTTCGGTTGCTCGGTGGACGGCGCGACGACGATGGAGGAGCGCCCGCGATGACACATGGTGTGACCACCGAGGTGTTCTATGGCGCCCGGTCGAACGAGTGGTCAGAGGTACGCGCTGTGGCCGACCTCGGCGTACAGCTGCACGTCGAGGTGCACGGCCTGGCGTGCCGAAACCTGTTCCTCGTCCCGGACGACTGTGCCTCGCGCATCGCCGGGGCTCCGGCCGACAACTATGCGGCGTCAGCCGCCGAAGTCGACAAGATCGTTCGTGACAGCTGTCCCGCGGTCACCGAGGTTCTCCCCATCGGCGCCGTCCAGCGTGCGGGAGACGGCACGACCACGGCGTTTCTTCCCGCCGCAGTCGGTGTCGACCTGCTTTTCTCGCGGTCGGACACGTCTTTGCCACTCGAGTCACCGGACACCGCGCCTCGGGTGCTCCTGGCGGCCGAGCAGCACGCGTTGCTGGAGGTCGACCTGCACAGACGTCGCCCGGACGACCTCACGTTCATCGAGCGGGAAATGAAACTGGACACCGAGGCCGACCCGCGACCCGTCGCTCAGCGGCTGCGGTTCGGCGATGGAGTGAACGTCTTCAGCGGGTCCCCCACGGCGTGTGTGCACTTTCAACGAATCTACGATGTCGGTCCGTCCGGTCTGTTCGAGATGACCACGGACCCGAACGGCGGCCCGACACTGCTCAAGCACAAGAAGGATCTCGGCACCCCCGCGGATCCGGTGTACCGCCGGCTGGAGACGGTCGAACCCACTACTCCGGAAAGCTTCCGCAGGGTGATGGCCGAGCTCGACCCCTCGGCGGAGCCGTCGCGGGTGCCCGTCACCCCGTACTTCCAGCGGGACCGGGTGCGGACGAACGTCTACATCGCCGACACCAGAAGCGTCTACGTCGTCTACGCCGACCACTCGGTCTTCCTCGACGGCGAGTACGCCCCCTTCACCCAGCTCGAGATCGAGTACGTCGGCACAGTCGATCACGCGAAGACCACACTCAGCTGGGGAGACACGACGGCGCCACAACTGGACTCGGAGTTCGCCGTCATCCAAGCCCTGGTCACGGACGCCTACGCCCGTGCCGGTCTCCCCCTCACACCAAGCCGACGACGCAAGTACGACTGGGCCGTCACGGAAGTGTTCGCAACCCAACGCTGATGTGCTCAGGGCACCCGTGACTTGTGCCGTTCGGCTTCGACCGCCTCGTAGAGCGCCTTGATGTTGCCGCTGCCGAACGAGCGCGCCCCGGCCCGCTCGATGACCTCGAGGAAGAAGGTCATCCTCGGGTGGGTCGACCGGGCGAAGATCTGGAAGAGGTGACCGTCATGGTCCTCGTCCACGAGTATGTCCAGGTCGCGCAGGCTCGGGACCGAGTGTCGTGCCAACGTGACCCGCTCGGACAGCAGGTCGTAGTAGGCCGCCGGAGCGCGCAGGAACTCCACCCCGCGACGGTTCATGGTGGCGATCGACGCGGTGATCTCGTTGCTGGTGAACGCGATGTGTTGGACGCCCGGACCGCCGTGGTTCTTCAGGAACTCGTCGATCTGGCCAGGGTCGCGGGCCGGGTCCGGCTCGAGGAGCGTCAACGTCACCGCGCCGGAAGCACTCTGCACCACCTTCGAGTTCATCGACTGGCTGCCGACGACGATCACTTCCTCGAAGATCGTCCGAAAGTCGAGCACGGTCTCGTAGAACCGCACCGTGGCCGCGAGATCGCCCCGTTCGACACAGGCCGCGAAGTGGTCGATCGAGCATATTCCGGCGTCCACGTCCGCGCCCGGTTCCTCGGCCGGAAAAAAACCCGGTGGAACGGACCGGTCGCCGTCCTCCCGCCGCTGCACGAAGGTGTGTGTCACGTCGCCGAACGCCATGATCGTCGCGGTGACCGTGCCATCGGTCTCGACCGGTGTGGACACCGGCCGCGCGCCCCTGCGGACCGCTTCGTCGAACGCGCGGCGTGCGTCCGAAGTGGCCATCGCGATGCACGCCACGCCGTCGCCACGGGCCTGGACGTAGGCGGCTGCCGGCGTGTCGTCGGCAACCGGCTCGGTCAACACGACGGAGATGTCCCGTTTCCCAAGGGCGATCGAGTACTCCTTCGCCGTCCCCTTCGGCACGCCGGACCGCGCACGGATGTCGAGGCCGTAACCATGCACGAACTCCGCGGCACGCGCCTCCGCGTCCGTCACGTTGAACACCACGTGGTCGACGGTCAGGTCGTCGAACGGGCCAGAAACTCCGTAAGCCATCGTCATCCATTCAGGTCGGTCGACGAGTCACGCACAGCCGGACAGCCACCGAGAACGAAGGCTTGCACCCCTTCGCACGCAGATTTGTCTTGGTACAGCGTCGACTTCCCGTCGCACACGCACCCGTCCCACAAAGGCGTGACGGTCATCGGCGCACGTCCTGCGGCGGCCGGCTGGGAAGCCCTCAGTTCTCTTTCGCTGGCACCGTCATCGCGGGGTTTCGCTTGCGCGTCACGAATTCCGCGATGGCGGCGATGGAGCTGAAGTTGCCCAGGTCCAGGTCGTCGGAGGCGACCGGCACGTGCAGGACGCGCTCCAGCCACATCACGACCTGCACCGCGAACAGCGAACTGACCAGGCCCGTCTCGAACAGGTCGGTGTCGTCGGCGAGCGCGGGCTGGCCGGTTCGCTCGGTCACGTAGGCGCGGATGGTGTCGCGGTCGGTGCTCATCGGCTGATGGCCTCCTCTGTCGGGAGCGCTGCTGCCTCCGGGTAGTCGTGGAAGCCACGCCCGGTCTTGCGGCCGAGCCAACCGGCCTCGACATACCGGCGCAGCAAGGGACACGGTCGGTACTTGGGGTCGCCGAACTCGTCGGCCAACACCTCCAGCGAGAACAGCACCGTGTCCAGACCGATCAGGTCGGCCGTCTCGAGTGGACCCATCCTATGGCCGAGGCACTGCCGGAACAGCCGGTCGATGTCCGCGGCCGGGGACACACCTTCCGCGAGCAGGAACACCGCCTCGTTGACCGACAGCATCGCCACCCGGTTGGTCACGAACCCCGGGGAGTCGTTGACCACGATGCTGTCCTTGCCGATCTCGGCCAGCAGCTCCCGTGAGGCAGCCACGGTCCGGTCGTCGGTACGCAGGCCGCGGACCACCTCGACGAGCGGCATCATGTGCGCCGGGTTCATGAAGTGGTTGCCCAGCACCCGATCCGGACGCCGGGTGACGGCCGCGAGGCGCGTGATCGGGATCGCCGAGGTGTTCACCGCGAAGACGCAGTCCTCCGCACAGACGGCGTCCAGCTCACGGTAGAGCCGCTCCTTCGCGAGCGGGTCCTCGGTGATGTTCTCCACCAAGTACCGGGCATCGGCGAGTGCGCCGACGTCGGTCGTGGTGGTGATGCGGTCGAGCACGTGGTCGTCGTGCGCGGCACCGTCGAACATCCCGCGCAGACGGGCGTCCGCGGCGATCTGGTCGCGGGCGGCGCGCAGAGCACCCGCGTCGGCGTCCACCAGCACCACCCGGTGACCGCCGGCGGCGAACGCGTGCGACACGCCGCGGCCCATCGTGCCGGCGCCGACGACGCCGATCGGCCTTCTCATGAGTGGACCTCCCGTCCGGCACCGCGCAGCGGCGCCGGCCAGTCCTGTTCGGACAGACCGTGCTGGCGGGCGACCGCGTAGGCGAGGCGCTCCAGTCCGAAGCCGACGCAGGCGCTCGTGGCCGCCTCGCCGCCGGCGAGGCCGATGCCGAACGCGTTGGTGAACACCCGGTCGTGCACGTTGAAGGAACCGACCGCGATGGTGCGATCCCCGTCGACATGAAGTCGCGCCTCGTACTTCAGCTCGAGCATCAGCTGGGCCGAGATGGCCTCGCTCGACCGCTCGTTGCCGAAGAACGGGTCGTTCGCGACCTCCGCGTAGCCGGCCAGACCGAGGCTGTCGAACAGAGCGGTCGCGCGCTCGGCGAACAGCTGCCGGCAGGCGACCACGTGCCGATGGTCGCCGAGGAACACGGTCTCGCGGATCGTGAAGTCCCACAACCGTTCCAGGCCCGCCGCGTAACGGCTCTCGTACCGGAACGAGCTTCCGCGCGCGGTCACCGTCGTCGGCCCGCCCAGCTCCTGGCCCGCGAACTGGTTGAAGGTGTGGTAGCACATCGTGGGCGGCAGAC
The DNA here is from genome assembly GCA_963840275.1 of uncultured Actinomycetota bacterium. Taxonomy (GTDB): domain Bacteria; phylum Actinomycetota; class Actinomycetes; order Mycobacteriales; family Pseudonocardiaceae; genus Actinophytocola. The sequence goes on along the minus strand of CAWIYK010000005.1, from coordinate 1,241,908 downwards.
AGAGATCGACGGTCCGGCACAGCCGCAGCGCCAGCTCGTCCAGGTCCTCGCCCGCGTCGACGCCGGCGACGAACTCGCGGTACACGTCCAGGTCGGCGTGCAGCCGGGTGGCGAACATGACGTGCTGCGGGAACGAGGACGGATACCCGCACCGGGACAGCGCGGCGGTCGGCAACAGCGTCGGGTACCGCACCGGCCGCGCGTCGAACTCGGTCACGGCGAGGCCGGCCAGCAGTTCGTCGAGCCGGTCGACGAGGGTGATCATCGGACCCGCGAGGGCCACCTGCCCGGGGCCGATCTGGACGGCGGCGCCGCACTCGACCAACTCGTCGAACGTCGGTCCGGACGGTGGGTCGTGACGCGCCGAGCGCCAGACGACCACGGCCGGCGGCCGTTGCTGGGTCAGCACCTCGCCCGTCACCATCTCGTTGAGCTTGCGGTGCAGGTCGGCGTCGGACACCGGGCGGTCCAGCTCGAACCGCACCGCGCGCACCGAGCCGGTCGGCCCGGCCAGCTCGAAGCCGGTGATCTCCGCGCTGAGGAAGTACAGCCGGCGGGTCAGTTCGTCGCGCAGCGCGTCGGGCACCGGCCGGTTCAGCGTCACGGTGGTGACCCGGCACTCATTCATCATCCACTCCAGACAGTCGCGCGATGATCGATCGGTGGATGTCCGACGTGCCCGCATACGTCGTCGAGGCCAGCGCGTCCCGCACCTCCCGCTCGATGCCGAACTCGTCGAGGTAGCCACGGACTCCGTGCACCCGCTGGACGATCTGCGCCGCCCGCACGACGGTCTCGCTGACGAACAGCTTGAGGATCGAGGACTCCAGCAGCGCGAGGCGGTTCTGCTGCTTGAGCCAGCCGAACTTGTACAGCAGCAACCGGGCGAGCTCCAGGTCGACCCGGATGTCGGCGATCGGGTGCGAGACGGCCTGGAACGCGCCGATCGGCCGGCCGAACTGCCTGCGCCGCCCGGCGTGTGCGGCCGCGGTCTCCAGCAGCCGCCGGACCGTGCCGACCTGGCTGGCGATCAGGAACCCACGCTCCAACTCCGCGGTCCTGGTGAAGATCTGGTAGCCGGCGCCCTCCGCGCCGAGGCGGTCCGCCACCGGCACCGTGACCCCGTCGAACCGCAGCTCCCCCATCGGCGAGCCGCGCAGTCCGGCCTTGGGCCAGACGCGGTCGGCGGTCAGCCCCGGCGCGTCGCGTGGCACGAGGAAGGCCGACAGAGCGCGCTGCGCGGCGGTGTCGGCGCCGCCGGTGCGGGCGAACACGACGAACAGGTCGGCGACCGGAGCGTTGCTGACAAAGGTCTTCACCCCGTCGAGGACGTAACCCTCGCCCTCCCGCCGCGCGGTGGTGGCGAGGGCGAGGACGTCCGAGCCGGCTTCCGGTTCGGTCATCGCGTGCGCGCCGACGGCGGTGCCGGCGCAGAGTCGTGGCAGCCACCGCGCGCGCTGGTCCTCGCTGCCGTGCGCGAGGAGGTAGCTGGTGCACGCCCACAGGTGGTTGTTGATGGCGAAGAGCAGGCCGTTGTCGGTGCAGCCGTAGCCGAGTGCCTCCAGTGCCAGCACACAGGAAAGCGGGTCCAGCCCCACTCCGCCGTAGCGGGTGGGCACCGGCCAGCCCAGCACCCCGAACTCGGCGCTGGCACGCCAGCTCTCGCGGTCGAACCGGGCCGCGCGGTCGTTGTCCGCCGCGCGGTCACACAGCTCGGCGCGGGCGAACCCGGTCACCTCCGCGACCAGCTTGTCCTGCTCGGGAGTTGTCGCGAAGTCCATGGCTCCCCTGGTCATTCGGCGTGGTGGCGGCGCCTCGTCGTTGGTCCTCATCGTGCGAAGAGACCGCCCCGGCGGCATGTCCCGTCTTCACGGGGCATGAGCCGGACCGGCCGCGCTGCCTACAGTCGCGACCAGAGGTTCGAACGGGAATGGTGGACGTCGCATGGAGCAGGGAACGATCGAGCGGGTCTGCCAGCTGCCCCCGCTGCAGCACGGGGTGCTCTTCGAAGCGTTGCGGCAGCAGGGTTCCCGCCGGATGATGTACCAGGCGCGCCTGGACCTCGCCGGCCCGGTGCGGCCGGAACTGCTGCGCCGGTCGTGGCACGAGGTCGTCCGCCGGCACACGAGCCTGCGCAGCTCGTACCACTACGAACGGCTCGACACGCCCGTCCAGGTGGTGCGTCGCGACGCGGACCCGGACTGGCGGGAGCTGGACTGGCGGGACGAGCCCGACCAGGAGGAGCGGCTGGCCGACCTGCTCGCCGCCGACCGCGAGGTCCCGTTCGAGCTGACCAGGGCGCCGCTGTTGCGACTGGTTCTCGTCCGGGTGGCCGAGGAACGGTCCTGGCTACTGTGGACACTGCACCCGCTGCTCACCGACGGCTGGTCGTTCTACCTCGTCCTGGCCGACGTCTTCGCCTGTTACCGAGAGCTCGCCGCGGGCCGGGAGCCCGCGTTCCCCGCGCCGCGACCGCACTGGGAGTACGTCAGCTGGCTGCGGCGGCGCGAGGCCGGTGACGCCGAGGACTTCTGGCGTGCCGCGCTCGCGGGGCTGCCGACGCCGGTTCCGCTCGGCGACGCACGAGTGCCGGCGGTCGCCCCGGACGCGGCGCACGAGGAGGTGCCGGTCTCGCTCCCGGACGACGTGCGCGACGCGCTGGGCAGGCTCACCCGCACCTGCCGCGTCACGCTGGGCACGGTCGTGCACGCCGCGTGGGGTGTCACGCTGAGCCGGTACTGCGGTCTCGACGACGTGGTGTTCGGGGGCATCGTGTCCGGTCGCGACCCCGCCTTCGAGCACGTCGACGACCTCGTCGGCATGTTCACGAACAACCTGCCGGTGCGCACCACGGTGACCGGTGACCGGGAGCTGGCCGACTGGCTCGTCGAGTTCCAGCAGGGACTCGGCGACGCCCGCCAGTACGACCACGTGCCGCTGTCGACCGCACAGCAGTGTGCGCCACTCGCCAACGACGTGCCGCTGTTCGAGAGCATGGTCGACTTCTGCAACTACCCGGTCCGCGAACAGTGGACCGAGGCGGGCGGACTTCAGGTGGCCGACGTGCGCCTGCTCGAGTCGCCGCCCTACCCGCTCGGTCTGGTCGGTGTCGGCGGCGACCAGGTGTGGCGGCTGTTCCTGAGCTACGACCCGGCCAGGTTCACCGCCACGACCGCGACCGGCCTCGTCGAGCTGTTCACCGCCGTGCTCACCGCGATGGCCGCGCGCCCGCACCAACGGCTGGCCGAGCTGCCGACGTGGACCGGGGCGGCGCCGTCCGCCACCCGCGCCGTGGTCACGCCGGCCGAACCGCCCTCGGCGCCGGCCCGCGGCCGGTCCGGGGACCCGCTGAGCGCACTGGTCGCGGCCGTCTGGACACAGGCACTGGAGCTGCCGGCGGACCGGCCGCTGGTCGAGACGAGCAACTTCTTCGAGCTCGGCGGGCACAGCCTGGTCGCGATCCGGCTCGTGTCCCGGCTGCGCGCCGGGTTCGACGTCGACTTCACGATCGGGCACCTGTTCGCCGACCCCACGGTCGGCGGGAGCGTTCGAGCGGTCACGGCGCTGCTGTCGGGCGGTGCCGACGCCGGTCTCGACGCCATACCCCGGGTGTCGAGGGACGCGCCGCTGCCGGCTTCGTTCGCACAGGAACGGCTCTGGTTCGTCGACCAACTGGACGAACACGCGCCGGCGAACAACCTGATGGTGTCCCACCGGGTGCCGGTGGACCTGGACGCCGACGCCATGCGGGCCGCCCTGGCCCGGCTCACCGACCGGCACGAGGCCCTGCGCACCTGTCTGCGGGAACAGGACGGCATGGTGGCGCAGGTCGTGCTGTCCGAAGTGGACACTCCGCTGGCCACCGACGATCTCTCCGACCTCCCGGTCGAGGCCGCGCTGGCGCGAGCACGCGAGCTGCTGGAACGGGACGCCGCGCGGCGGTTCGACCTCGCCGAGGAGGCGCCGGTACGTGCCCGGCTGGTGCGCCTCGCCGCCGGCGACACCGTGCTCGGTATCTGCCTCCACCACATCGCGTACGACGGCTGGTCGGCCGACGTGCTGGCCGGCGACCTCGCGGCCCTGTACGAGGCGGCGGTGTCCGGCCGTCCGGCCGAGCTGACACCGCTCGCCGTGCAGTACGCCGACTTCAGCGGATGGCAGCGGGCGCGGTTCGCCGACCCCGGGAGCTCCCGCGACGCCGACTACTGGCGCACCCAGCTCGCCGGCGTGCCCGGCGAGCTGCGCCTCGGCACCCCGGCCGAACGGGACCCCGAGACCCGCACCGGCGCGGCCGGCAGGGTGTCCGCGCGGCTGCCGGCAGACGTCGGCCCCCGGGTCCGGGCACTGGCCAACGCGGAGGCGGTGACCCCGTACATGGTGCTGCTCGCCGCGTACGCGCTGCTGGTCGCCCGGCACAGCGGTCGCGACGACATCGTGGTGGGCACGCCGGTCGCCGACCGCGACCACCCCGACCTCGAACCGCTGATCGGCCTGTTCGTCAACACCCAGGTGCTGCGGCTGCCGGTGAGCGGCGAACCCACCTTCCGCGAGTTGGTGCACCGGGTCCGGCGGGTGTGCCTCGACGCGATGGCCCACCGGGACCTCCCGTTCGGCCAGCTCGTCCGCGTCGTGTCGCCGGATCGGGTGGCGGACCGGATGCCGTTGGTGCAGCTGGAGTTCACCATGCAGACCGGCGCGGTCCGGCCGCTGCGCCTCGCCGGGGCCGACGCGGACTACTTCCCCACCCACTGGGGCGTGCCCAGGTCCGAACTGGCCGCCGAGCTGTACGACCTGCCGGAGGGCATGGTCTCCGTCTTCCACTACGCCGAGGACGTCTACCGGCGCGACTACGTCGAGCGGCTGCTCGACGAGTACGTCGACCTCGTCCAGGCGCTGGTCGCGGCGCCGGACCGGCCGGTGACCGGCGGCACCGGCGGCGATCCGGACGAGTCGATGCGCGACGGCAGTCGCGCGCTGCTGCGCTCGCTGAGCGGGCGATGACGCTCGCCCGCCTGCTGGTCCTGTCCTCGGCCGACGCCGAGGGCCTCGACACCGCCGCGAGCACGCTGGGCGCGGCCCTCGCGGACCAACCGAGCCTGCCGATCGACGAGCTCGCGGTGTCGTTGGCGGGGCGGGAGGTCGGACCGCACCGTCTTGCGGTGGTCGCGGAGTCGAGCGCGGCGGCGGCCGAGTCGCTGCTCGGCGGGCACGGCTGTCGCGGGAACGCCGCCACACCAACGGAATCGGTCGTGTTCCTGCTGCCAGGCGTCGGTGACCACTGGCCGGGCATGGTCGCCGGGCTCTACGAGTCGGTGCCCTCGTTCCGTTCCGCGCTCGACGAGTGCGCCGAGGTGGCGCGGCACGAGGCCGGCGTGGACCTGCTCCGTGCGGTCGTCGAACCCGGGGAGCCGCCGGCCGAACCGGTGTCGCCGTTGCGCTCCCCCGACCGGCCGCCGTGGCTCGACGAGCCGAGGACCGCACAGCCTGCCGTCTTCGCGGTGGAGTACGCGTTGGCGCAGGTGTTGCGCGGGGTCGGCATCGAGCCGGCCGCGCTGCTCGGGTACAGCATCGGCGAGTACGTCGCCGCGGCGCTCGCGGCGGTGCTGCCCGTGCCGGACCTGGTTCGGCTGGTGACCCGGCGCGCGCTGCTGATCGAGACCACCCCACCCGGCGGCATGCTCGTGGTGATGCTGGGCGCCGACGCGCTGGCCCCCTACCTCGAGCGGCTCGGCGACCCGGATCTGGTGGTCGGCGCCGTGGACGGGCCGCGGCTGTGTGTGCTGTCCGGTCCCGCGGCCACCGTCGACAAGGCGGCGTGCCTGCTCGACGACGACCTCGTGGCCACCCGCCGGTTGCCGGTCCGGCACGCCTTCCACTCGCCGTTGCTGGACGAGGTGGCCGGCCCGCTGAGCGAGCTGGCGGCCGGGTTCCGGCCGCGTCCCCCGGCCATTCCGGTGCTGTCCAACGTGAGTGGCGGGTGGCTCACCGAGGCGGAGTCGACCGGCGCCGGGTACTGGGCCCGGCACATGTGCCGGCCGGTGCTGTTCGCCGACGACCTCGCCGAGCTGTGGCGTCTTCCTTCGCCGCTGTTGCTGGAGGTCGGGCCCGGGCGGATGCTCGGCTCGCTCGCGTTCTCCCACCCCGGGCGTCCCCCGGCGCGGCCCGCACTCGCCACCCTGCCCACGCCCGCGCGGCCGGGAACGGACCGCGCCGGCGTGCTCGACGCGGTCGGCCGGGCGTGGGTGGCAGGCGTTCCGGTCGACCTGGCCCGCGCCACGGCCCTGTAGCCGCTCGCGGACGGGGCCGGATCGAGCGATCCGGCCCCGTCCGCCTCATCAGTGCGCGTGGAAGTAGTCGGCCAGCCGGTCGATCGCCTCTTCGAAGCGGGCCGCGCTGTAGGACAGCCGCAACGTGGTCGGCGTGCCGAAGTCCGCGCCCGGCACGGTCGCCACGTGGGTCTGCCGCAGCAGGCGCTCGGCCAGCTCCATCGTGTCGACGAGGCCGTGCCGGGCCAGGTGCTCGGCACACTCGAGGGTCAGGTAGAAGCTCCCCCGCGCCGGCAGCGCGCGTACGTCCGGCACCTCCGCGAACCGTTTCACGGTGTAGTCCCGCCGCGCCCGGTAGCGCGTGGTCAGCTCCCGCACGCCGTCCTGGTGGTCCAGCGCCGCGATGGCGCCGAACTGGGAGACCGGGTCGGCGGTGAGCAGCGTGTGGTGCTGGACCACGGTCAGCGGCTCGACCAGTTCCTCCGGCACCACCGCGTAACCCACCCGCCGGGCGTACATCCGGTGCCCCTTGGAGAAGGCGTTCGTGACCACCAGCGGGCAGGTCAGCTCGTCGCGCAGCTCGACCGCGGAGTACGGCTCGTCGTCGAACAGCACGTTGCCGTAGATCTCGTCGCTGACCAACGCCGCGCGGCCGGCGATGATCTCGTCCACGGCACGGAACTCCTCGCGGCTCACGACGTTGCCGAGCGGGTTCCCCGGCGAGTTGACCACGACGACCCTGGTGCGGTCGTTGACCGCCGCGCGCAGCGAGTCGAGGTCGACGCGCATCGTGTTCGGGTCGATCCGGTAGTGCCGGACGGTGGCGCCGGCGAGCCGCGCGGTGAACGGGTAGAGCGGGTAGTACGGCAACGGCACGACGACCTCGTCGCCGGGGCCGGCCAGCAGCTGCATCACGTTGCGGATGACCGAGCTGGTGCCCGCGCCGACCACGATCCGCCGCTGCGGCACCGCCACGTCGTACTGCCGCCGGTACTCCTCGGCGAGCCGCGCGCGCAGTCGTGGCAGGCCGGCGGGGTGCACGAGGCTGGCCTTGGCGTAGTCGCCCGCCGCGGCCACCATCGCGGCCACGACCGGTTCGTCCGGCGGCAGTTCGCTCTTGCCCAGCGTCAGGCGGACCACGTCGTCGTGGTCGCGTTCCAGCTCGGCCGCCATCTCGTCGAGCACGAACATCAGGAACCGCTCCTCCGCGACGAACGCGGTGGCGGGTGCGGCGGGCAAGGCGCCCCGCCGGGTTCGCCGCGTGGCGATGGCCATGGCCGCTCCTCCTCGGTCTGGGATGGTCAGCCGGCGTTCTCGGCCATGGCGCGGCGCAGGCTCAGCGGGCGCATGTCGGTCCACACCTCGTCGATGTGGGCGAGACACGCCGCCTTGGGGCCGCTGGGCCCCTCGGCGCGCCAGCCGGCGGGAACCTCGCGGTCGGCCGGCCAGATCGAGTACTGCTCCTCGTGGTTCACCACGACCTGGAACGTGCGGTCCTCGTCGTCGAACATCTGGTGATCTCCTTTCGTGGTAAGGCGTTCGCAGGTGTCACCCGAGCCGCTCCACATCGGCGAGCAGGTTGTCGAGCTGGCGCTGGTCCAGTCCCGACTCGGGGAAGTCCGACGGCGTGGACACCGTCCTGGTGCGCGCCACGCAGTGCTCGACGAGCGCCCGCAGCTGCGCGACGGTGTCCTCGGCCAGGCCGCGCACCGTGGCGTCCGTGTGGTGCTCGGGACTGTAGGAGAACGCGAGCCGCAGCCGCCCGTCCACGGTGACCAGGTTGACGTCCACCAGGTGTGGCCGGCGGTTGTCGTCGTGGTGCGCGGGCGGGTCCGCCTCCGGCGCCGGGCGGAGCACCAGTCCGGCGGTGTCCGCGGCGTCCGGGTCGATGCCGGTGTCGAAGCGGCCGAGGTTGTTGAAGCTGACCGTCGGCCGGGGCAGGCGGGCCAGCTCCGGGCCGACCCGCGGGTTGAGGTGACGCAGGAGGCCGTAGCCGAGCCCGCGCCTCGGCACCGCGCGCAGTTGCTCCTTGACGGCCACGAGCGACGCGCCGAGATCCTCGGCCGGGTCGGGCAGCGCCAGGCGCACCGGTGCGATCGCGGTGAGCCAGCCGACCGTCTCGGCCAGCTCCGCGTCCCGCACGAGGTCGTCGTCGCGGCCGTGGCTCTCCAGCGCGACGAGCAGCCGGGTGCGACCGGTGCGCGCCGCGACCGCCCGGCCGAACGCGGTGAGCAGCACGTCGTCGATGTGGGTGCGGTAGGCGCGGGGCACCAGCCGCAACAGCTGGTCGGTGTCGGCGGCGGTCAGCTCGACCTCGATGTGCCGCACGGTGGCCTCGACGGCGTGTTCCGGCGCGTCCGGCAGCTCGATCGGCAGGTCCGCGCCGTCGACCTGTTGTGCGCGCCAGAAGTCCAGCTCGGCCAGGATCTCCGGCGCGCCCGAGAGCGCGACGAGCGCGTCCGCCCAGGCGGCGTTGGTCGTGCCGGCCGGGGGCAGTCGCACCGGCTCGCGCGCGGCGAGCTGCCGCAGGCCCGTCTCCAGGTCGGCGAGCAGCACCCGCCACGAGACCCCGTCGACGACCAGGTGGTGCGCGACGAGCAGCAGTCGCCGCCGGTCCGCCGAGCCGCCGTCGACGACGGCCGCGCGCAGCAGCGGCGCCTTCCCGAGGTCGAACTCCTGGGCGGCACGCGCGGTCTCGTCCAACGCCCGCGCCCAGTCCGGCCGGTCCTGGAGGGACACCAGACTCACGCTGATGGCCTCGACCGCCTCGGCGACCGGCACCGCCCGCGCCACCCACCGCCCGTCGGCGTCGCGGTGGAACCGGGTCCGCAGCGCATCGTGCCGGGCGACCACGGCGGCGAGCACCGGCACCAGCCACTCGGCGAGGACATCGGCGGCGACGTCACCGCCGACCGCCAGCGACACGTTCTGGTTCCAGTGCCCGGGACGGGTCAGCCCCTGCTCGAAGAACCAGTGCTGGACGGGAGTCAGTGCCACCTCGTCGGTCGTGTCCTTGGCCCGGTCGCGGACTCCGACCGGCGCGGCGACCCGCTCTGCCACGGCCGCGAGGCCCGCGACGGTCTGGTGGTCGAGGAACTGCCGCGCGGTGATCCGCAGCCCGGCCCTGGCCGCACGGGAGACCACCAGCAGGCTCGTGATCGAGTCGCCGCCCAGCTCGAAGAAGTTGTCGTGCACGCCGACGCGGGCCACGTCGAGCAGGTCGGCCCAGATCTCCGCGAGGACCCGTTCGGCGTCGGTGCTCGCCGCCGCGAACGGCGTCGGCCGATAGTCGACCGGCGCGGCGACCCTGGTGACCGTGGTGGGCATGGTGGGCTTTGCGAGGTCGCCGAGAAGTTCGAGCGTGCCGGCCACCCGCCACCGGGCCCGCCGTCCGGTGCGCCACAGTCGGGTGCCCACCGGACCGCTCGGGTCGGGCACGAACCAGGCCGCGGTGCGGCCCGGTCGGTCGCGGTACCCGCGGGCGAGCGCCGCCCCGCCGACGTACAGCTCGCCGGGCACCCCCGGTGGCACCGGCCGAAGCTCGGCGTCCAGCACCACGCACCGCGCGCCGGGCAGCGGTCGCCCGTCCCGCACGGCCACGCCGGCCGTCTCGGCCGAGCCGAAGTCGTCCGTCCCCGTCGACGCGCCGGGAACCACCGGACGGCCGGCCACCAAAGACCGGTACAGGTCCGGCACTCCCCCGGCGCCGTCGGGCGCGCCGGGAGTCAGCCCCCCGCGGTGGGTGGCGAGCACGCCCACCGGCCCGTGCCCGGAACCGGTCGTGTGCACCAGGTACAGCGCGCTGTCCGGACCGGCGGCCGCGGGCGGCGACGGGTCGCGGGCGGCGATCGCCGCCCGGACGTCCTCGTCGTCGAGGAGCACCTCCGGGAGGTCGGTCGCGGGTCGGGTCGCCGTGCTGGTCAACAGAAATCGACTGCCGGACATCCCGAGCAGCGTGGTGAGCCGTGCCGGGGGCAGCCCCGGGTCGAGCGGCATCGCCGTCGCGCCGGCGTGCGCGACCGCGAGCAGCGCGACGGAGAGGTCGGCCGACGGCGCGAGGCACACCGCGACCAGGTCCTCCGAGCCGACGCCGAGCGCGGCCAGGTGACTCGCGAGCCGGGCGGCACGGTCGGACTCGTCGGGCCGGAGCCGGGCGACGGCCCGCGGAACGGTCGAGTCCGCCGCGCCACCGTCGCCGGACCACCGGTCGACCAGCGCGCGTTCGGCCGCGGACGGACCCAGCAGCGCGCCGACGGTCGTGCGTTCGCCGGACGCCAGCGCGCCGAGCAGCCCGCGCAGGCACTCCGCGACCGCGGTGGCCGACTCCCGGTCGTACCAACGGAAGTCCACCTGCAGGAACAGGTCCAGCCGCGTACCGGCGGCCGCGGTGACGGTGATCGGGTAGTGCGGCCGTTCGAGGAACCGCAGCCCGGACACCGCGACACCTTCGGTGCTCCGCCGCCAGTCACCGCGGTTGGGGTAGTTCTCCCACGCGACGATCGTGTCGAACAGGTTCGCCGCGCCGGCCGCGCCCGCCCAGCGGGCGATCCGCGACAGCGAGGTGTGCTCGTACTGCCGGGCGTCGGCCAGGTCGCTCTGCAGGTCGGTCAGCCAGTCGACGATGTCCCGCGCCGCGTCCACGGCGACCGGCACCGGCAGCGTGTTGCTCAGCAGGCCCACCATCGACTCGACCCCGGGCACCTCGGCCGAACGGCCGGACACCACCGAGCCGAACACCACTCGCGGCCGGCCGGAGTATCGGCTCAGCACCAACGCCCAGGCGCCCTGCACCACGGTGCCGACGGTCAGCCGGTGCTCGCGGCAGAACTCGCGCAGGCCCGCGTACTCCACTTCGGACAGTCCGACGGCGACGCCGCCGAACTCCGCGGGCCCGGTCGGCACGGTTCGCGCGGCGGGCAGCGGGGTCAGTCCGTCGAACCCCGACAACCGGTCCCGCCAGAACGGCTCCGCGGCCGCCGGGTCCTGGTCGTGGAGCCAGGCCACGTACTCGCGGTACGGCGGCGCGGCCGGCCGGTCGTGGTCGATGCCGCGGTAGCGGGCGAACACCTCGTCGAGGACGAGCGTCATCGCCCAGCCGTCGAGCAGCAGGTGGTGGTGGGTCCACACGAGCCACCACTCGTCGTCGGCCGCGCGGACCAGCACCAGCCGCATGAGCGGGGCCCGGGTCAGGGCGAGCGGCTCGGACCGGTCGCGTTCGAGGTGCTCGGCGAGTGCGCGGTCCCGGTCCGCGGCGGTCCGGTCGCGCCAGTCCCACTCGGCCCACGGCAGCCGCACGTCCCGGCGGACCGCCTGCAGCGGCTGGTCGAGGTCCTCCCACAGGAACGCCGTGCGCAGGACGTCGTGCCGGTCGACCGACGCCGCCCAGCACTCGCGCAGCAGCTCCGGGTCCAGCGCCCCGGACAAGGTGATGACCACCTGGTTGACGTAGATCCCCTGTTCCGGGCTCGCGACGCTGTGCAGCAGCAGACCCTGCTGGGCCGGGGTCAGCGGCAGCACGGCATCGACGTCGGGCATGGTCGTCATCGCCATCGCCTTCCTGGGGTCGGTCCGGTCCGGTCGGCGGCCGCGAGGTGTCCGGCGACCAGCCCGGCCACGGTGGGCACCGACGGGCCTTCGATGAAGGACAGGTGGTCGTCGACCGGGACCGCGTGCGCGCGCAGCTCGCCGACGGGCAGCCCGTCCCACTCGGCCGCGATGTCCCGGTCGGTGCGTCCGCCGCGGTACAGCAGCGTCAGCGCTCCCGGATAGCTGAGCGGGCCGTGCCCGGCCAACGCCCGCGCGCCGAACTCCAGTCGTCGGCACCACTCGCGGAACTCCGCCTCGGTGAGGCTGGGCGGCAGCTCGCCGGCACGCACACCGGCGGCCAGCGTGCGCGCGACCTGCCCCAGCCTGTCCACAGTGGACAACTCGGTGGCCGGTGGCGCGTAGCTCAACCACCGGGCCAACACGGTCGCGAGGTCCGGGTCCGGCGCCACGTCGCCGTAGGGCGCCGAGTCCAGCAGGACGACCGCGCCCACCGGATGACCGTGGCGGGCCAGTCCGTCCGCCACCGCGACCGCGAGCCGGCCCGCCGCGGAGAACCCGCACAGGTGGTACGGCCCGGCCGGGTGCGCGGCCACGATCTCCTCGGCGTACCGCGCCGCCTGCTGTTCGAGCGTCAGGTCGCCGGGGTCTCCGTCGCGGAAGAACCCGTCCGGCTGCAGCCCGTACAGCGGCCGGTCGGCGCCCAGCTCCCTGGCGAGCGAGAAGTAGGGAGCGAGCTCGCCGACCGCCGGCGGGGCGAAGAACAGCGGCGGGCGCTTGCCGTGTTCCCGCAGCGCCACCACGAACGGCACCTCGGCGCCGGGCTCCGCGCAGCGCAGCGCCGCCGCGAACGCCTCGACCGTGGGGTTGCGGAACAACATCGCCAGCCCCGGCCGCCGGCCGGTGAGCTGGTGGATCCGCTCCACCGCGAGCATGCCGGCCATCGAGTGGCCGCCGATGGCGAAGAAGTCGTCCGTCGCGTCGACCCGCTCGATGCCCAACACCGTCGCCCAGGCCTGGGCGACGGCCCGTTCCCAGCGGTCGCGGGGTTCGATCGGCTGCCGCGCGACGGGCGGCGCGGGCGCCGACTCGGTCCGGGCGGCCGCCGCCGACGGCAGGTCGCCGGTCGGCAGCTCGGCGACCGTCCGGTCGGGATCGCCCGCCAACCCGGCCAGCGTGGCGGCGAACCCGTCCGCGAGGCGGCGCACCGTCGTGGCGTCGAACAGCCCCGCGTTGTACTCGATGGTCCCGGTCCACGTGTCGGACCCGGTGGTGAGATACACGGACAGGTCGAACTTCGGCGCCCCGACCTCGTCGACGAACGCGGGCCGCACCTCGGCGCCGGGCAGCGAGAGCCCGCCCTGCGGGAAGTCCCGCACACCGAGGTTCACCTGGAACACCGGGTGGTGGGTGGCACTGCGCCGTGGCCGCAGGTGCTGGACGAGGCGTTCGAACGGCAGGTCGGCGTGGGCGTGCGCGTCGAGCGCCACCCGGCGGGCCCGGCGGACCAGCTCCCTGCCGGTGGTGTCCCCCGGCGCGGCCAGGCGCAGCACGACGGTGTTGACCAGCGGCCCGACGACCTGGTCCAGGTCGCGATGGGTGCGCCCGCTCTGGGGACTGCCGACGACCACGTCGGTCTGGCCCGACCAGCGGGACAGGGTCGCGGCCAGCGCGGCGAGCACGACCATGAAGCTCGTCGCCCGCTCCTGCCGGGCGAGCGCCCGCAGGCCGGGCACGGCGCGCTCTGGCACGGTGAGCGCGTGGCAGCCGCCCGGCGCGGCCGAACCGACCTGGCGCGGCCGGTCGAGCGGCAGCGCGAAGACCTCGGGCACGCCGCGCAAGCGGGACTCCCAGTGGGCCGACAACTCGGCGAGCCGGGTGTCGGTGAGGCGGCGGCGCTGCCACGCCGCGGCGTCGGCGTACTGCAGGCGCAACGGTCGCAGGTCGGGTTCCGCGCCGGAGCGCAGCGCGCGGTACACCGTGCCGAGCTCGTCCAGCAGCACGCCGTTGGACCAGCCGTCGGTGATCGTGTGGTGCAGGAACAGGCCGATGAGGTGTTCCCGGTCGGCGGTACGCACCAGGCACACCCGCAGCAGCGGTGGGCGGTCGAGGGCGAAGCCGGTGCCCGCGCGGTCCGCGAGCAGCCGTCGTGCCTCGGCCTCCGGGTCGGCCGAGTGCCGCACGTCGTGGCGGTCCAGCGGCACCCCGACCGCGTCGTGCACGACCTGGACCAACCGGCCGTCGACGCGGGCCAGCGAGGTGCGCAGGGCCTCGTGCCGCCGGACGAGCACCTCGAACGCCTCGGACACCGTGCCGGCGTCGAGCTCGCCGGTGATCCGCAGCGCGAACCACACCACGTAGGCGGACGACCCGGGCACCATCTGCTCGAGCAGCCACAGCCGCTCCTGGAAGAACGACGCGGGGAGCGGTGCGCCGTCGCGCGGGACGGCGACCGGGGCCGAGTCGCGGCCGGCCTCGAGCCGCTCCCGCAGCAGCCTGCGGCGTTCTGGGCTGAGCGCGGCCAGTCGCGTGGCCAGCTCGGTCGGGTCAGCCATCGTCGCCCGTCTCGGCCGGCAGGTCCTCGATCTCGGCGAGCAGGTCGCCCAGCTCGTCGTCGACCGCGTCGAGCAGCTCGGACACCAGCTCCGCCGCCGCGGCCACGGTCGGCGCTTCGAACAGCGCGCCGACGGTGTAGTCGACCGGGAACGCCTCCCGCACGCGGCCGACCACGCGCATCGCCAACAGCGAGTCGCCGCCCAGTGCGAAGAAGTCCGCCAGCGCGCCGACCTCGCGGTGCCCGAGCACCTCGGCCCAGATCTCGGCGAGCGCCCGCTGGAGGGCCGTGCGCGGCGGCACGAACGCCGCCTCCGGTTCCGGCACGGGCGCCGGCAGACGGGTGCGGTCCACCTTGCCGTGTGCGGTCATCGGCAGCTCGTCGAGCCAGGTGAACAACGTCGGGACCAGGTGCTCGGGCAGCCGCCGCGCGAGCCACGCGCGGATCTCCGCCGACTCGGTCCGGGCCGCGCCGGCGGCGACCAGGTGGCCCGCCAGGCGACCGTCGTGACCGGTCACCACCGCGTCGCGCACCGCGGGGTGCCCGCGCAACGCGACCTCCACCTCGCCCGGCTCGACCCGCAGCCCGCGCACCTTGACCTGGAAGTCCTTGCGCCCCAGGTATTCCAGGTCGCCCTCGGGACGCCAGCGGGCCAGGTCGCCGGTGCGGTAGAGTCGCTCGCCCGCCGGGCCGAACGGGTCGGGCACGAACCGTTCCGCGGTCGTCGCCGGCGAGCCGAGATAGCCACGGGCGATGCCGACGCCGCCCACGTACACCTCCCCCGGCACGCCCGGCGGGCACGGCTCGAGTGCCGCGTCGAGCACCCGCCCGGTGGTGTTCGGCATCGGCAGCCCGATCGGGACGGCGTTCGCCTCGGCCGCGAAGCCGCGGGGCAGGTGCTGCCACACGGCGAAGATCGCCGACTCGGTCATCCCGTAGATGTTGTGCAGCCGCGCCCGCTCGCACACCTCGTCCCATCGCGTCGCGAACGACACCGGCAGTGGCTCGGCCGCGTTGACCACCCATTCGAGGTCCGGCAACGGATCCTCACCGAGTTGGGCGCCGTGGGCCGCGAACGCCTCGATCTGGCGGGGCACGAGCTGGGTATGGGTCACCCGCTGTTCGCGCAGCAACGCGCGGAGCGCGTCCGGGTCCCGCGCGGTCTGGTTGTCCACAATGGACACGGAGGCGCCGTTGCACAGTGGCCACAGCACCTCGAAGACGGCGTCGGTGAAGCCGATGGGGACCTTGTGCGCCACCCGGTGACCGCCGTGCAACCCGTACTCGTCGGTCAGGCAGCGCAGCGTGTTGAGCACCGCGCGGTGGCTGACCATCACGCCCTTCGGCGCTCCGGTCGAGCCGGACGTGTAGATGACGTACGCCAGGTTGTCGGGGTGTACCGCGGGTTCTCGGACCGGCACCCGGCCGTTGCGCTCGGCCAGCCGGTCGTCCGGCAGGTGGTCGAGGAGGACGACGCACGCCGCGTCCGCCACCTCCGGCGGCAGCGCGGCCCGCAGGTCCGACCTGGTCACGACCAGGTGGCACGCGCTGTCGGTGAGCAGGTGGCCCACCCGCGCGGGCGGGTAGGTCGGGTCCACCGGCACGTACACCGCGCCGGCCTTCAGCACCGCGAGCATGGCCGTCACCGAGTCGACCGACCGTTCGACCACGACGCCGACCCGCCGCTCGACACCCGCGCCGAATGCCCCGAGTGTGTGCGCCAGGCTCTCCGCGCACCGGTCGAGCTCGTCGTAGGTCATCTCGACGCCCTCGCTGACCACGGCCACGGCCTCCGGGGTGGCGGCGACCGCCGCGGCGAACACGTCCGCCAGCGTGTCGGCCCCCGGCCAGTTCCGGTCCGGACCGCGCGACGCGGTCGGGTGGGCGCTCGCCAGCGCGGCGAGCACCGGCACGGCGTCGACCGGACGTGCCGGGTCGGCGAGCCCCGCCAGCGCCGCTGCCACGGACTCCGCCACGATCCGCGCGCCGCCGTCGCTCACCACGCCGCGCCGGTAGGCGACACGCACCGCGATCCGCTCGCCCGGCAACAGGAAGACCACCAGGGGCAACGCCGCGCTCTCGTAGCCCTCGACGTGGGTGACGCGGGGCGGGCCCGCCGACTCGTCGTCGGCGGACACCGGGAAGTTCTGCACCACGAGCGCGGTCTCGAACAGCGGCCGGCCGCCGGGCACCCCGCTGTACCGGCGCACCTCGGTGAGCGGGCTGTGTTCGTGGGCCATGGTCGCGGCGTGCCGCTCCGCCAGCTCGCGCAGCCAGGCGCGCACCGGTGTCGTGCCGGGCACCCGTACCCGGACCGGCACCGTGTTGGTGAGCGAGCCGACGGCCTGGTCCACCCCGGGCAGGTCCACGGTGCGGCCGGACACGACCAACCCGAACACCACGTCGTCGACACCGGTCTGGCGGGACAGCGCCAGCGCCCACGCGCCCTGCGCGACCACGCCGAACGAGATCCCCAGCTCCCGCGACATCGCCGCGAGCCGCGCCGAGTCCACTGTGGACAATCGGACCTCGTGCTGGGCACCGGTTCCGGACCCGTCGCCCCGCGAGTCGGCCAACGGCAGCGGGGTCGCGGAGTCGACGCCGGCGAGGAAC
This sequence comes from uncultured Actinomycetota bacterium, assembly GCA_963840275.1. Taxonomy (GTDB): domain Bacteria; phylum Actinomycetota; class Actinomycetes; order Mycobacteriales; family Pseudonocardiaceae; genus Actinophytocola. The sequence goes on along the minus strand of CAWIYK010000005.1, from coordinate 1,224,931 downwards.
TCCCGCCAGTACGCCGCGTCCAGGTCCGGATCGCGGTCCCGGACGCGGGCGACGTAGTCCCGGAACGACGGTCCGGGCACCGGCGGCGGCTCGGCGCCCGCCGCGAGCGCGGTCTCTATCCGATCGAGGTCGGCGAACAGCAGGGTGCTGCTCCAGCCGTCGAGCAGGATGGTGTGGTGGGTCCAGACCACCTGGACGACGTCGTCGGTCAGCCGCAGCAGCGCGAGCCGGGCCGGCGGGGTGGCCTCCGGCGCGAACCCGGTGTTCCGGTCCTCGGCCAGGAACTCGGCCACGACGCGGTCCCGCTCGTCCGGCGACAGCTCGCGCAGGTCGCGTTCCTGCACCGGCAGCGACGCCCACCGGTAGACCACCTGGACCGGCTCCGCCAGCCCTTCCCACAGGAAACCGGTGCGCAGCACGGGATGCCGCCGCGTGAGAAGCTCCCACGCCGCGCGGAGACCGACCGGTTCCGCGCCGTGGCGCCGAAAGGTGATCTGGCTGAGGTAGTCCGCGGAGTGCGGGTCGCGCAACAGATGGAACAGCAGCCCGCGCTGGAGCGACGACAGCGGGTACAGGTCCTCGACGACCGCGCCCACCGAGGCCGCGGGCGGTGTCGCGGATCGGGTCATGTGCCGCTCACCTCCAGCCGCGCGCCGGGTCGGCCGCGTCCCGCTCATCGTCGCCGCCCGGCGTCCGTGCGCTCATGTCCCAGAAACGCCGGACAGGGTCGCGCCGGCACGCCGGTGCGCGGTCGCGACAGGCAGTCCGGTGAGGTCGGCGACCGCGTCCCGCACCGTGGCGAGGTCGGTGGTCACCGTGGTCACGGTGTCCGGCACGGGTTCCGGCGGCAGCGCGACGCCACCGGTGTTGACCAGCACCACCCGATCCGTCACACCCAACGTGCCGGCGGCCACCAGGTCCGGCAGTGCCGCGGCGGCCGCGGCACTCGACGGCTCCGCCGCCACGCCGGCCCGACCGGCGAGCCGGCGCCGCGCGGCCAGGATCGCCTCGTCGGTGACCGTGACGACGGTGCCGCCGCTGTCGCGCAGCGCGGTGAGGGCCCGCGCGCCGTCCAGCGGCCGGCCGACGCAGATGCCGTCCGCGACGGTGTCCGCCGGCGCGGGCGCCACGTCGGTGGCGCCGGCCGTCCAGGCGCGGTGCAACGCCGCCGCGCCGACCGCCTGAACGGCCACGAGCCGTGGCACGTGGTCGATCCACCCCAGCGCATGGGCGTCCCGGAACCCCCGGTGCAGCCCGACCAGGATGTTGCCGTCCCCGGCCGGCACGACGACCACGTCGGGTGCCGACCAACCGAGCTGCTCCACGATCTCCAGCGCCACGGTCTTCTTTCCCTGTGTGGTGAAGGGGTTCACCGCCGTCGTGCGGCACAGCCAGCCCCACTCGGCGCACGCGGCGAGCGACAGCGCGACGGCGTCGTCGTAGTCCCCGTCGACGACCAGCACCCGCGCGCCGAAGCGGGCCAACTGTCCACATCGGCCGGACGAGGCGCGGCGCGGCACGAACGCGACGCACGGCATGCCGACGGCCGCGCAGGCGCCCGCCATCGCCGCCGCCGCGTTGCCCGACGACGCCGCGGCCACGACCGGGGCGCCGAGGCTCAGCGCGGCCGCGACGACGACGGCGCTCGCGCGGTCCTTGAGCGAACCGGTGGGGTTCATCGCCTCGTTCTTGATCCACAGTGTGCCGACCCCGAGCTCCCCGGCGAGCCGGTCGGCCCGGAGCAGCGGGGTGCCGCCGGACGGGAAGGCCGCGGCGACGGTGCGCGCGGCGGCGCCGGCCGGCGGCAGGAGGGCGGCGTAGCGCCACGGCCCGCGTGCCGTCGCGTCGACGACGTCCTCGGGCGGCCTGTGCCGGAGCTCGTCGCCGAGGTCGAGGTCCAGCCGGCCGCCGCAGCCGCACACGTACCGCGGCTCGTCGACCGGATGGCCGGCCCCACACCGCTCGCACCGCCAACTGGCCACCGGCATCGGAAACCTCCGAACAGAGCGGGAATCCGGTGCTTCGAGCATGTCCGCGAACCGTGTCGGGCCGACCGTCGCACCTTTCGGGGACATGCCGGTGCCGGGCCCGGCACCGACGATCGGGCCGGACGGGTGTTGCGACGAATCGGGGTTTCGGGTGAACGGTGTTGAGCACGCCATGGCGTCGACCGTGCGATCACCCCAGCAACGCCGGCTGTCGGCACTGGCCGCGACCGACGCGGCACCGAGCCTGCGCACGGTGGTCCGGGCCGTGGTGCCCGACGGACGCACCGCGCGGGAACTCGGCGCGGCCGCCGAACCGGTCGTGCACGCGCTGTTCGCGGCCACCGGCTTGCCGCCGGACGAACCGTTCGGGCTGGCCGTCGCGGGCGAGACGCTCACCCTGGACCTGCCCGCCGCGTGCGCCGACGAGCCGACCGCGCTCGCGGTGTTGCGTGAGATCCTCGGCGCCGACCGCGGTGGCGAGCCCGTCCCCCACACTGCCGCGGCGCGGTGGTGGGACGAGCTGAGCAACGCGTCCTCGGCCGGCCCGGTCCGGGAGTTCTGGCGGGCCCGCGCGGCCGGCTGGGCGGAGCCAGTGCCCGCCGTGCTCGGCGGCGACGACACCGGTGCGCGGCCGGCCGAGGCCGTGCTCGACGGTTCGGTCCTGGCCGGCCTGCGCCGTGCACGGTTCTCGCTGTCCGCATGGCTGCTCGCCGGCTGGCAGGTGGTGCTCCGCAGGCACACGGACCGCGAGGAGCTCGTGGTCGGCGTCGCCACCGATCTGCGGCGGCACGAGGAACTGGCCGGCTGCCGCGGCCCGCTGACCGCACACCTGCCGGTACGGGCACGGGTCCCGCTGTCGAGGCCGCTGGCCGAGCACGCCGAGGCCGCGGCGACCGACCTCGCCGAGGGCGCGCAGCGGGCCGAGTGGTTCGACTTGGCGCGGGTGCTCGGCGACCGGACCGCCACCGGGCGCCCGCTCCCCTTCGGGTTCGACAGCAGCAAGCTGCCCGCGCCGTGGGACACCCCGCACGGTCCGGTCCGGGTCACCGGGCTCGTCTCGCGCGGCGACGCCTTCGCACTGTGGCTGCACTGTCAGGACGCCGGCGACCGGGTGGAGCTGCGGATCGACCACGACCCCGCGCTGGTCTCCGCCGAGCTGGCCGCCAACCTGCTCGACGAACTGACCGAGCTGCTCGCGGACGCCCTCGCGGCGCCGGACCGGCCCGCCAGGGAACTCCGGCTGTGTCCACCGGAACTGGCCCGACTGTTGCGCGATCGGGGCACCGGACCGACGACGACGCTGCCGGACGGCGGGCTCCCCGGGTTGGTGCGCGCCACCGCGACGGAGTGGCCACACAGGACAGCGACCCGGAACGGCGTGCGCGCGTTGACGTACGCCGAGCTGGAGTCCCGAATGGACGGACTGGCGGCGGCACTGCGCGAGCACGACGTCGGCGGGGACGAGGTCGTCGCGGTCGTCCTGCCGGCCGGCGTCGACCTGCTCGTCGCGCTGCTGGCCGTGCAGGCCGCGGGTGGCGCGTACGCCTACCTCGACCCGAACCAGCCCGCCGCCCGGCTCGCCGCCCTCGCCGAGAAAGCGGCGGCACGGCTGGTCATCGCCGACGGCGACACCGAACCGCCGGTCCCCGGCCTGCCGGTGGTGCCCGTCGGCGCGTCGCACGGGGCCGGCGCCCCGCCGCCGGTTCCCCTCGACACCCTGGCCTACGTGAGCCTCGCCTCCTGGTCCACCGGGAGCGTGCAGGTGACACACCGCGGCCTGCTCAACCACCTCCTGGGCATCGCGGACGACTGGGCGCGGCCCACCCACGCGCTGGTGATGTCCATGTCCGCGCCCGCCGACCTCGCCCTACCCGCCCTGTTCCTGCCGCTGCTCTCCGGCGGGACCGTCACGTTCGGCTCGCCCGGCACGGTGGAGCCCGCGGTGCTGGCCGACGAGCTGGCCGCCCACCGGTACGACCTGGTGTGCGTCACGCCGTCCCGGCTGCGCACGCTGCGCGCCGAGCTGGCCGAACGAGCCGCCGCGGGTGCCCCGACCCCGCCGCTCGCCCGGTGCGTCGCGGTCGGGGGCGAGCCGTTGCCCGCCGACCTGGCGCGGGACTGGGCGGCGGTAGCGCCCGGTACGACACTGCGCACCTACTACGGGCCGGCCGGGACGGCGGGCGTCAGGACGCACGGCCCGGTCGAGCCGGCGACCGCCGGGCCGACCGGCACGATCCCGCTCGGCGAGTCGGTCGCCAACACCACCGTGCTCGTCCTCGACGGCGCGCTGCGGCCGTGCCCACCGGCTGTGACCGGCGAGCTGTACGTCGGCGGTGCCGGGCTGGCCCGCGGGTACGGCGGCCGCCCCGGCGCCACCGCGGCGCGGTTCGTGCCCGACCCGGACGGACCGCCGGGCGCCCGGCTGTACCGCACCGGCGACCTGGTCAGGTGGCTGCCCGGCCGACGGCTGGAGCTGGTCGCCCGCGCCGGCGACCAGGTCGAGCTCCGCGGTCACCTGGTCGATCCGGCCGAGGTCGCGGCCGCGCTCGCCGACCACCCCGGCGTCGCGGAGGCCGTGGTCACCGACCGATACGGCGACGGCGACCGGGGCATCGCCACGCTCGTCGCCTACGCGGTGGCCGAGGCGGGCCCGGTCCCCGCGGACGAGCTGCGCGCGCACACCGCGGCCCGGCTCCCCGAGCACATGGTGCCGACCTCGGTCCGGTGGCTCGACGCCCTTCCACTCGGCCCCGGCGGCAAGCTCGACCCCGCGGCGCTGCCGGAGCCGGACGGGGACTCACCGATGCCGACCGTCGCCTACGCCGCGCCCAGCACCGACACCGAGCGGGTGCTCGCCGAGATCTGGGCCGAGGCGCTCGGCCTGGCGCGGGTCGGCGTGCACGACAACTTCTACGCCATCGGCGGGGACTCGATCCTCAGCATCCTGGTCGCCTCCCGCGCCGCGAAGCGCGGGCTGAAGCTGTCGCTGCGGGGCTTCTTCGCCCACCAGACGATCGCGGCGATGGCGCCCTACGCCGAACCGGTGGCGGCCATCGCCCGCCCGGGGTCCGCGCCGCCCGGACTCACCCCGGTGCAGCATTGGTTCTTCGAGCAGGATCCGCCGAACCCGGGCCACTGGAACCAGGGCTGGCTGCTCGCCGTGGACGGCGAGCTCGACACCGCCGCGCTCGGTCACGCCGTCGCCGCGGTGGTGCGCCACCATCGCGGCCTCGGCACCACCTTCCACCGCGACCCGGCGGGCCCCGGCTGGCACCTGGTGCACGACGACGCCGACCCGCCGGCCGCGTTCCGGCACGTGCCGCTGGCGCCGGACACCTGGGCCGACGACCTCACCGCGGCGCTAGAAGCGCTGCAGGAGGTGGATCTGTCGGCCGGCCCGCTGTTGCGGGTCGCGCTGCTCGACGGTGGGCCGGGCCTGCGCAGGCTGGCCCTCGTCGGGCACCACCTCGTCATCGACACGGTGTCGTGGCAGATCGTCCTCGACGACCTCGACACCGCCTACCGCCAGGCCAGGGCCGGTCGCGAGATCACGCTGCCGGCGCCGTCGCTCGCGCCGGACCAGTGGGGCGGACTCCTCGCCGGCGCCGTCGACTCCGCCGCGCGGGACCTGGACTACTGGCTCGCGCAGTCCCCGCCCGACCTCCCCCCGCTGCCGGTCGACCGGGCCGCGCCACCACCGCGGCAGAGAGAACTGCGTGCCGTGGAGGTGGTCCTGGACGCGACCCGCACCACGCGGCTGTTGCGTGAGCTGGCCACCGACGTCCGGGTCGACCATGTGCTGACCACCGCGGTGGCGCTCGCGATGACCGGCTGGACCGGACAGCCGCACCTGCACCTGACCGTCGAGGGCCAGGGCCGGGACGGCCACGACCTGGTGCCCGGCGCCGAACCACACCGCTCGGTCGGGTGGTTCACCACGTTGGCGCCGCTGCTGGTGTGGCTGCCGGGAACCGGTCCGCTGGAGACGCTCCGCGCGGTCCGGGACCAGCTGCTGGCGATCCCGACGGACGGACTGAGCTACGGCGTGCTCCGCCACCTCGACCCGGCGCGCGGCCGGCGCCTCGCGGCGCTGCCCGTCCCGCGGGTCTCGGTGAACTACGTCGGCCACACCGGCGGCCGCGCCGGCTCGGACCCGTCGCCCGGTGGGCTGCGACTGCGTCCGGCGCCGGAGCCGCTGCCGGCGCTGCTGCACCCCGAGGCCCCGGTGGACTCGCTGTGGATCGTCAACGCCGTGGTCCGCGAGGACCGGCTGCACGTCGGCGTCGACTACTCGGGCGCGCACTACGAACCGGAGACCGCGACCCGGCTCGCCGAGGACGTCCTGCGTCGGCTCACCACGCTGGTCGACGCGTGGGTCGCGGCTGGTGGCCTGGCCGCCGCGCCCGCCGACTTCGGTTTCCGGGACGCGGATCGTGAGCTGCTGGAGTCGGCGCTGGCCCCCGCACTGGCGCGGGCGCCGCGGCGGCCGAGGGCCGCGTCGGAGGCGGGTGCGCCGTGATCCACGACTCGGTACTCGGCTGCATCGGCCAGACGCCGGTGGTCGCGCTCCGCCGCCTGTTCCCGGCGCCCGGCGCGGAAGTCGTCGCGAAGCTCGAGTTCCTCAACCCGGGCGGCAGCATCAAGGACCGGCCGGCCCGACTCATCGTCGAAGAAGGCCTGCGCACCGGTGACATCACCGCCACGAGCCACCTCGTGGAGTCCAGCTCCGGCAACTTCGGGATCGCGCTCGCCATGGTCTGCCGCGTGCACCGGCTACCGGTCACCGTGGTCGTCGACCCGTACGTCACCGGGCCCAACCTGACCCTGCTCCGCCAGCTCGGCGCGCACGTGGAGATGGTGCGGGAGCTGGATTCCGAGGGCGGTGGCTACCTCGAGCAGCGGCTGCGGCGGGTGCGCGAGCTGGTCACCGAGGTGCCCGGCGCGGTGTGGGTGAACCAGTACGCGAGCGAGCTGAACTGGCGCGCACACGCGCGCACCGGTCAGGAGATCGTGGCCCAGGTGCCGGGGCGCATCGACTACCTGGTGTCGGCGGTCAGCACGGCGGGCACCATCCACGGCGTCGCGCGCGCGTTGCGCCCGGCCCATCGGCGGCTGCGCGTGATCGCCGTCGACGCGGTCGGCTCGGTGATCTTCGGTGGCCGGCCGGGCCGGCGGCGACTGCCGGGCATCGGCGCCAACCGCGTCCCCGACCTGCTCCGCACGGACGAGATCGACGACGTGATCATGGTCGACGACGACGCGGCCGTCCGCGGCTGCCACCGGCTCCTCGCCGAGGAGGGCATCCTCGCCGGCGGTTCGTCCGGCTCGATCGTCGCCGCGCTGGAGCGGCTGGTGCCCCGGCTCGATCCCCGCGACCGCGTGCTCACCCTGCTGCCCGACCGGGGCGAACGCTATCTCGACCTGATCTACGCCGACCCCGACGTCCATTCCCACAGCTCGCTCGTCGCTGAGAGGTGACCGCATGAGTACCAGGCCGGAGACCACCGAAGCGCCGGGCGCCGACACCATGAGCCACATCGCCGCGCTCTTCTCGCGCGTGCTCCACGTCACCGACGTCCGCGAGGACGACGACTTCTTCTCGCTGGGCGGCAGCTCCCTGTCGGCCATCGAGCTGCTCGACGCGATCGCCGTCGAGCTCGACGTCGTGCTTCCCGTCGGCGACTTCTACCGGAACACCAGCGTCACCGCGCTCGCGCGAGCCGTCGACGCGCGCCGAGAGGGGCCGGTGGCATGAGGCTCTCCCGACCACCGTTCCAGCAGGTCGACCCGGCCGAGTTCGATCCGCTCGACGCCGCGTACTACGCGTCGGGCGACCCGCACGCGCTGTGGGCGCACCTGCGCGAGAACGCACCCGCCATCCGCTACGACCCGGGCGACGGGCGGGAACCGTTCTGGGTGGTGACCCGGTACGCGGAGGTCTCGCGGGTGCTGCGCGACTACCGGTACTTCACCTCACGGCGCGGCACCATGCTCTGCATCATCGACCTCAGCATGCCCGACATCGCCTCGGACCAGATGATGCCCGACACCGACCCGCCTCGGCACCGGCAGCTGCGCGAGCCCGTCAACCGGGCGCTGACCCCACACGCGATCAAGGCCCAGGAGGGCCCGATGCGCGAGCGGGTCCGCGCGCTGTTGCGGCCCGCCCTCGACGGGGGCGTGTTCGACATCGCCGCCGAGGCACGCATGTTCCCCATGGCGTTCACCGGCAGCCTCATCGGGCTGCCGGCGGAGCACTGGCCGAGGATGTCGGAGCTGACGACGATGACGGTGGCCTACTCGGACCCCGACTTCTCGGCGGGCGACCCGAAGGCCACCCTGCGCCAGGCACACCACGAGCTGTTCCAGTTCTTCCGCGACGAGGTGCGCGAGCGGCGCCGCCGCGCCGACCCCGGCGACGGTCTCCTCGGCATCCTGCTGTCCATGGAGACCGACGACGGCAGGCTGACCGACGAGCAGGTCGTCCTCAACTGCTACGCGCTGCTGCTCGGCGCGAACGTGACCACCCCCCACGTCGTCGCGACGATCGCGGCGACCATGGCCGAGTACCCCGACCAGTACCGCCGGGTGCGCGACGACCCGGGGCTGCGGTTCACGTGTGTGGAGGAGGCACTGCGCTGGTCCTCGCCGATCAGCCACTTCATGCGCTACGCGGCACGCGACGTCGAGCTGAACGGCCAGCACATCGCCGAGGGCGAACCGGTGACCGTGTGGTTGGGCTCGGCCAACCGGGACGACCGGGCCTTCGCCGACCCGTTCCGGTTCGACGTCACCCGGCAGGCCAACCGGCAGGTGGCGTTCGGCGTCGGACCGCACTTCTGCATCGGCGCGGGCCTCGCCCGACTGGGGCTGCGGGTGTTCCTCGACGAGCTGCTCGACCTCGTCGAGCACGTCGAGCCCGCCGGCGAGCCGCGGCACCTGGAGTCGAACTTCGTGGCCGGGTTCAAGGGCATGCCGGTACGGTGCACGCCACGGGCCGGCGTGACCGACGCCGCGCTGGCGCGGGGCGCCACGGGGTGAGCGTCCCGGTCCGCGCGGCGCCGGAGGACCGGTGGTTCGTCAACGCCTTCCGGGGCCGGAACGCGTCGGCCAGCCTGTACTGCTTCCCGTACGCCGGCGGTTCCGCGAGCTACTACGCCGGCTGGGCCCGGCACTACCGCGGGCAAGTCGAGCTGGTGCCGGTGCAACTGCCGGGCCGCGACGCGCGCATGGCCGAGCCGCCGCCGACCGCCGTGGGGGCGGTGGCCGACGAGGTGGCCGCGCTGATCGCGACGGCGCCGACGCGGCCACTGCTGTTCGGCCACAGCATGGGGGCGATCATCGCGTTCGAGGTGGCGCGCCGGCTGCAGGCGCTGGGCCGGCCGGCCGCTCACCTGTTCGTCAGCGGGCGTCCGGCGCCGACGATCACCCGGCCGCGTTCACCCGTCAGTTCGCTGCCCCGGGCGGAGTTCCTCCGCGTGCTGCTCGACTACGGCGCGGTGGCGGCGGAGATCCTGCGTCATCACGAGCTGCTCGACCTGCTGCTGCCGACGATGCGCGCGGACTTCGCCATGATCGAGAGCTACACCTGCCTCGACGGGCCGCGGCTGACCTGCCCCGTCCTCGGCTGGTGCGGCGCGGACGACCCCGACGTCGCGCCGGCGGCCATGGCGGGGTGGGCGGACCAGACGAGCGCCGAGTTCGAGCTCCGGTCCCGCCCGGGCGGCCACTTCTTCCTGTCCGACTGCGTCGCCGAGTTCGCGGAAGCCGTGCACCGCGCGCGGTGAGGGCACTCCCCTACCGCGCCGGCGCGGTCAGCGGTCCCCGTCGACCGCCGCCGCCAACTCACGCACGGTCGGGTGCTCGTACAGCAGCGACACCGGCAACTCGTGCCCGAACCGCTCCTGCAGGCCGCCCATCACCTGGATGCCGCGGATGGAGTCGCCGCCGAGCGCGAAGAACGAGTCGTCCCGCCCTACCGCGCCGAGCTCGAGCACGCGGCCGAGGATCTGCGCGACGGCCACCTCGGTCGGCCCGTCCGGCTCGACGAACCGCGACGGCCGGTGGTCGCGGGCCGCGAGGACGGCGACCGGATCGGGCGCCCCGCCGGGTCCCCGAGGAATCTGCGGCAGCACCACGACCTGGACCAGCTCGCCGGCCGCCGCCACGGCCGCGGCCACCGCGCGGGCGACGGCGTCCGGGTCCGCACCGTCCTCCGGCGCCACCGCCACCAGCGTGGCGCCGCCGGCGAACTGGTCCGGCGCGAGGTGCGGCCGCAGGTAGGCGTTCGACACGTCCACCCCGGCCAACAGGTAGGGCCGGGGCTGGTTCAGCGCGGCGAGCAGGAGTCCGAGTCCTCGGGACGGGTCGATGAGGCGCAGGCCGCGCCGTTCCGCGGCGGAGACCAGCGGGCTGCCGTCGTTCATCCCGGTCCCGGCCCACATGCTCCAGGCGACGCAGCGCACCGTCCGCCCGTTCGCGGCCCAGCGGTGGGCGTAGCCGTCGACCGCGGCGTTCGCCGCCGAGTAGGCCCCGAACGCGCTGCCGCCGAGGAAACCGTTGACCGAAGAGAACAACACGGCGGCCGTGTCCGACCGGGTGGCCAGCAACCGCTCGAGCGACGCGCAGCCGTGCAGCTTGGGCCGCAGCATCCGGTCCAGCCACTGCCGGCTCTCCCGGCGCAGCTCGTGCGCGGGCAGGTCCGCCCACTGCGCCGCGACCGCGGCTCCGGCCAGGTGCACGACGAGGTCGAGCGGCCGGTCCCACGCCTGTTCGGCGGCGACCACGGCCCGTTCCAGTGCGACCGGATCGGCGACGTCCACCGCCGCGTACCGCACGTCGCCGAGATCACGCAGGTCGGCCAGCTCCGCCGCCGGGGTGCGCCCGACCACGAGCACCCGGGCGCCGAGACCGACCGCCAGGTACTCGGTGACCAGCCGGCCCAACCCGCCCAGGCCGCCGGTGACGAGCACCGTGCCCCCGGGTGGCAGGAGTTCGGGCGGCATGCCCAACTCGACCGGCGTGTCGACCACCCGCAACCTCGGCACCTGGAGGACACCGGCGCGCTCGGCGACGATCTCGTCGCCGTACCGCGCGAGCGCCAGCCGCGCCAGCTCCTCGTCCGCCGTCGCCGGCGCGACGTCGACGAGCCGGCTGGTGGCGACCGTGCCCTCCGCCGCCGCCGTGCGGACCATCGCGGTGAGCGCCGCGCGGTCCGGCGCCACCACGTCGGTCTCGTGCACGCCGACCGCCCCTCGGGTGACCACCGTCAGGTGCGCTTCCGGCGCGGTGGCGGCGAGCGCCGCCATGGCGGCGAGCAGCCGAGCCGGCGCGGCGCCCGGATCGCTTGGCTCCGCCGGCGGCGTCGCCTCCCAGGCGTAGGTGACCGTCCTCAGTGGACCGATGGTGTCCGTGAGGTGAACGAGGGCCCGACGGTGCTGGTCGGTGTCGAGCGGATCGACGGTGACCGAACGCGGACCGTCCACGTGGTAGGCCGAACCCGCCCGGAGCACGCCGACCGCACCCGGCGCCAACCGGGCGAACGTGTCCGGCAGAGTCGTTCCCGGCGGCGCGTACAACACCACCGCGCCGCCGTCCGGCTCGACAGCGACCGGCTCCGCGCGACACCACACCCGCTCGGCGAGCCCGTCGCCCGCGACCTCGGCGCGTTCGTCGGCCAGGTCGTGGCGGCGCCCGTCGAACCGGCCCGCCGAGAAGGCGTCCGTGAGCTGCCCGCGCTGGATCTTGCCGCTCGCGGTCCTCGGGAACTCCGCCGCGGTCACCGGCACCACGGTCTTCGGACGCATCGCGAGGTCGTGTGCCAGCGCGGTGCGGATGCGCGTGACCGTCCCGCCGAGGTCGGCCGCCCCGCCCTCGTCCGGCACGAAGAACACCAGCGCGCCGTCCGTGCCGGTGTCCTCGTCGTGCACGCCGCAGACCGCGGCGCACGCCGGCCGCACGCCGCCCGCCTGTTCCACGACCGCCTCGACCTCGTGCACCGGGTAGTTGGCGCCGTTGACGATGACCATGTCCTTGAGCCGGCCGGTGAGCGTCAGGCAGCCGTCGCGGAGGAACCCGAGATCGCCGGTGTCGAACCAGCCGTCGGCGCGGAAGGTCGCCGCGTTGGCGGCCGGGTTGCGGTAGTACTCGCGCAGGATCGTCGTGCCGGCCACCTGCAGGCGCCCGACCTGTCCTTCGCTCAGCTGATCCTCCGCGTCGTCCACGACGCGCAGCGACACCCCGGGGATCGGCCGGCCGACCTCGGTCAGCACGACCGCGCGTGGCGTGCCGGGGTCGACCGTGGCGAGCCGGCCCCCGAGCGAGCCCGGGTCGAGGCTCACGGTGCCGACCGACCGGTCCGGCACGACCAGCCGGGAGTAGGTCACCCCGGAGGACGTCTCGGACATGCCCCAGCACGGGACCATCGCGTCGGCGGGAAGTCCGTGCGGGGTCAGGAGTTCGAGGAACCGGTGCGCGGTCCGCGCGACGACCGCCTCACCGGCGTTGCAGACGTTGCGCATGCTCGACAGGTCCCACCGGCCCCCGGCGATCTCGTCCGCGTGCTTGTTCACCAGCGCGAAGGCGAAGTTGGGCGCCCACGTGTTCGTGGCGCCGAACCGCTCGGTCCAGTCGAGCCAGTCGAGGGGGCGGCGGATGAACGCCTCGGTCGGCGCGTTCACGTGCTCACAGCGCAGGAACACGTCGCGGACGTTGTACATGACGATGCCGCCGACGTGGTCCAGCGGCATCCAGTTGAGCGAGACCTCGTGCTCGGTGAAGTCGTTGGCGGCGGCGGTGGCGTAGGTGCGCGCGACGATCGAGGAGTGCGCGTGCCGCACGCACTTCGGCGTGCCGGTGCTGCCGGACGTGAGGAGGTTGAGCACCGGGTCGTCCGGGTGTGCGGCGACGGGCTCGGCCGGGGTGGGGCGGGTGAGCTCGGCGACCGACGCCACGGTGAGCGCGTCCGGCCGACCCCACGACCCGGCGAGCGTCGCGACCCGGTCCCGCAGCCCGGTGTCGGTGAGGATCACCGGGTGGTCGAGCAGCTCCCAGGCGGCGCGCAGCTTGCGGGTCGCGGCGTTGTCGCCGTGGTAGTCCGGCGCCGGCCCGACCGGCGTCGGCAGGTACCCACCCAGCACACACGCCCAGAAGCCGGTGACGAACGACCGGCTGTCGGCGCACTGGAGCAGCACCGAGTCGCCGCCGCGCACCCCGAGCTCACGCAGTCCGGAAAGGACGCGCCGGCTCTCGTCGAGGAGCTCGCGGTAGGTCTGCCGGTCCGTGCCGCCGTCGAGCCGCACGTACGTGGTGCCGCGGTCCGGCGCGAGCCGGGCGGCCTGGGTCAGCGCCTCGACGAGGGTCGCCGGCGCCCCTGCCGGGAGGTGCGCCGGCGGGCCGACGCTGAGCGCGGGCCGGCCGTCCGGGATCGGCGTCGAGCGCATCGGCGCCTGCGGTTCGGCGTCGCCGCCCAGCTGTCCGGGGCGGGCACGCAGCCGGCGGTCCGTGACCGTCACCGCCTCCCGCACCCCCGCGACCGCGGCGACCAGTCGTTCGATCACGGTCGGGTCGACCCTCTCGGCGTCACCGTCGGACATCGCCCCACCTCTCTCGGCCGGCCAGCAGCACGTCGGCGAGGACGCGCGCGGTCGACTCACCCATGCCGTTGACGAAGTAGTGGTCACCGTCGACCTCGCGCACCTCGCAGCCGGCACTGGTGTGCCCGCCCCACTCCATGGCGTGCCCGGCGTCGACGAACCGGTCCTCGCGGCCGCGCAACGCGGTCACGGGACAGGGAATCGGTTGGCGCTCCTCGTCCGCGTAGCGGTCCCACAGCGCGAAGTCCGCACGCAGCACGGGAAGCAGGAACGCGACGAACTCCGGCCTGCTCAGCAGCGCGTCCGGCACCCCGCCGCGCGCGCACACGGCCGCGAGGAACTCGTCGTCCGCGAGGTCGCCGGGCGGGACGTCGGCCACCCCGAACCGGGGCGCCGCCTGCGCGCCGGCGAGCAGCCGCACCGGCCAGGCGCCGAACCGGGTGCCCAGCACGCGGGCCACCTCGTAGGCCAGCAGGGCACCCGCGCAGTGCCCGTAGAACGCGAACGGCATCGACAGGTACGGGCGCAGCGCGACCGCGCACGACCGGACCAGCGCCCGGAGGTCGGCCGGGGCCGGTTCGCGCGAGCGGTCCTCGCGGCCCGGCAGCTGCACCGCGACGACCTCGATCGTGTCCGGCAGCAGGGCGGACCAGGTGCGGAACACCGACGCGCCCGCGCCGGCGTACGGGAAGCACACCAGCCGCAGCGCCGGTGCGGACCGCACCACCCGCCGGATCCACGGGGACTCGACGACGAAGGCGCCGGCCGCCACCCGGGAAGCGCCGGTCACGGGTCAGGCTCGGGTCTCGATGACGGCACCGGTGCCCGCCAGCGCCGCGGCCTCGGCCACCTCGGCCGGCGCGCCACAGCTGACCACCCGACCCTCGTCGAGCACGACGACCTGATCGGCCGCGGCCACCAGCTCGTGCCGGTTGGACACGGCCAACACCGTGCGTCCGGTGGCCACGAGGCTGGCCCAGAGCTCCCGCTCGGTGTCCACGTCGAGCGCGTTGGACATGTCGTCGACCACCATGAGCTCCGGGTCGCGCAGGATCATCCTGGCCGTCGCGACGCGCTGGATCTGGCCACCGGACAGCCGCACCCCCCGCGGACCGATCACGGTCTCCAGCCCGTCGGGCAGGCCGGCGAGATCCGGGCCGAACGCGGCGAGCTCGACCGACCGGTCCAGCGCGCCGTCCGCGCCGAGCACGATGTTCTCCCGCAGCGTCCCGCTGAACAGCCTCGGCACCTGCGGCAGGTACGCGGCCCTCGGCGGCACGAAGAACTCGCCGGGCTCGGCCAGGGCCACGCCGTTCCACCGGATCTCGCCCTCGTCGGCGGGCAGCAGCCCGAGCAGCGCCTGCACCAGGGTGCTCTTCCCGGCACCGACCCGCCCGGTCACGACGGTCACGCTGCCGGGCGCCAGCGTCAGGTCGACGCCGTGCACGCCCCGGTCGGTGCCTGGATGCCGGTAGGTCAAGCCGGTGACGGTGAGCGACCGCAACGGTTCCCGGTCCGGCGGAGCCGCCGCGGGCGGCGGCTCCCGATCCAGGTAGACCGGCTCGCACCGGACGGTCTCGGCCGGGCCGCCCGCGAGGTCGCTGATCCGCTCCAGCGAGACGGTGGCGCGTTTGATCCGGCCCATGAACATGCCGAGCGCGTTGACCGCCTCGGTCACGAACTGGATGTAGAACACGAACAACGCGAAGTCACCGACGGTGAACTGCCCGCCGCGCATCTGGCCCGCCACCAACAGCAGCACCAGCCCGGTGCCGAAGGCGGCCGTGCTCCGGAACACGGACTCCTGCAGGGACGAGTACGCGGCACCCCGGACCTCGGCCCGCAGGCGCACGTCTCCCGCGCGGCGCATCCGCTCGACCACCCGGTCCTCCGCCCGGGCGACCTTGAGCGCCTGCATCCCACCGACGACCTCGCCGACGATCGTGCTGACCTCGCCGGCCGAGGACCGGGCCGCCTCCTGGTACCGCCCGACCGGACCGTTGAGCGCACGACCGACCAGGGTCACGGCCACGACCGGCACCACCAGCCCGACGGTCGCGAGCGGGTTGATGCTCACCAGGATCACCAGGGCGACCGCGGCGATGACCAACCGGGAGATGTTCGAGATGGACCAGATGGAGAACACGCTCACCTGGTCGGCGTCGCCACCGAGCCGGCTGACCACGTCGCCCGCCGGGCGGTCGAGTGCGACGCCGGCCGGCCGCCGTAGGGCGTGGTCCACCACGCGGTCCTGCAGACCGGCCCGCACGGTGCACCAGTAGCCGGGTTCGCCCCTGCTCAGCACGACGCCGTACCAGAGCACGAGGCGCACGGTCTCGCTGGCGACCAGCAGCGCGACCAGGGTCCAGATCGTGAACCCGGCCGCGGCGTACCCGCTCAGGTGGTCGAACACGGCCTGCAGCAGCAGACCCGCCAGCAGGATGGTCACCCGCAGCACGATCCACAGGGTTTCGAGCATCAGGTACGGCCGCGGCCGGCCGGCGAGCAGCCGAACGAGATAGCGGGTCATGCGGGGACCTCCCCGAGGTGGCTCAGCCGGGAGAACTCGGACTCGGGGTTCGCGGCCAGCGCGGCCCGTTCCCCGTACTCGACGACCTGACCGTCACGCAGCACGAGCACGTGGTCGGCCGACCGCACCGCGTCCAGCTGGTGCGCGATCACCACGGCGGTCCGCCCGGCCAGCAGGCGTTCGGTGGCGGCGTCGAACAGCCGGCGACTTTCCGGGTCGAGTCGTGAGGACGCCTCGTCGAGCACGACCAGCCCCGGATCTGCCACCAGCACCCGCGCGAACGCGAGCAACTGGGCCTCGCCGGCGGACAGGCCGCCCTCGCCCGCGCCGAGGACCGTGTCGAGCCCGTCGGGCAGCCGGTCCAGCCACGCCCCCAGCCCGACCTCGCGCAACGCCTCCGCCACCACGGCGTCCTCGATGTCACCGTCGAAGACGGTCACGTTGTCGCGGACCGTGTCGTGGAAGGTCTGGACCTCCTGGGTCACCCAGCCGACCTGGGCCCGCAGCGAGTCGACGCTGACGTCGCGCAAGTCCTGTCCTGCCAACAGTATTCGCCCGTCGGTCGGATCCGCGAAGCGGAACAGCAGGCGCGCGAGCGTGCTCTTCCCGGAACCGGTGCGGCCGACGATCGCGAGCCGCCGACCTGGCGCCAGGCGCAGCGAGATGTGGCGGAGGGCGAACTCGTCTGGGCGGTAGGAGAAGGACACGTCGTCCAGCTCCAGCGCCACCCCACTGCCCTCGGGCCGCGCCGGGAGCCGGCCGGGGCCGTCGGCGATCGCACTGCGCAGGCCGAACAGCTCACGGACGCGCCGCAACGCGCCGAGCGCCTCCTCCATGTCGTGCACCTGCATGACGATGGCGAGCAGCGGGGCCTGCAACATCCCGGCGTACGCGACGAACAGGTACGCGCCACCAAGGGTCACCTGGCCCGACACGTAGAGCGTGATGCCGGCGACCAGAGCGAGGACGAGGCCGGCGGAGGCGAGGCTCTGCGCGGCCGCGGGCCAGCGCACGCCCAGCATCGCGGCCCGGCGCACGGCGGTGAGCAGCTTCGCCGAGGCCTGCCAGAAGCCGCGGCGCACGTGGTCCCGCGCGCCGTTCGCACGCACGTCGGTCAGCCCACCGAGTCGCTCCTCCAGGTAACCGAGGAGGTCGGCGGTGGCGGCCCGTTGCGCGGCCGCCGCGGGGATGGACGCGCCGACCAGGCGGCGCAGCAGGAGTGCGGAGCCGAGCACGAACGGCACGTAGCACAACCCGATCCGCCAGTCCTGCACGAACAACGCGACGCCGATGCCGATCAGGAGCAGTCCGTTCGAGACGATGAGCAGCGTCATCTTCGAGAAGAAGTTCGCGAGCTTGCCGACGTCGCCGTCGATGCGCTCGATCAGCACGCCGCCCGAGTGCATCTCGTAGAACGACATGTCCAGCGACAGGCAGTGCCGCGTCAGGTCACCACGCAGTTCGTTGGTCGCCGCCCACGCGACGCGAGCGCCCTGCACGTCGGCCGCCACCCGCAACGCGTCCGCCGCCAACGCGAAGAGCATGAACAGCGCCGCGATCCGGACCAGAGCGGAGACCGGCTCCGCCGCCTCCGTCTGGTCGATGAACCCACGCAGGAACTGGGGACTGATCACGGCCAGGGCGGTCGAGGCGACCAGGAGCGCCCCCAATCCCGCGAGCCCGACCGCTCTCGGGCGGAGGTAGCGGCCCAGTACGTGGGCACTCGAAGGTTGACCGAGCGGGTTCGAGTCCTTCATTCAGGCATCCCTCCACGGCGTCGTCGGATACAGGGTCGGCCGCCGGGCCGCGTCGCACCCGTCCCACAAAGTCGGGACGATCCAGCGACCCCTCCGGACGGTCGCGGCGGCGACCATCTCGCGGACGTTTTGGTGGGCGCGTCCGGGGCGGCGGTGGACCATCTGAACCTGATCGGCATGCCCTGTCACGACCTGCGCGTGCCGGACGAGCTGGATCATTCCGGGTACGCGGCGCACCGGATCCGCGTGCTTCTGGACTCGGCGGCCCGGCCGGACGTGGTGCTTTCCGACGAGCTCTGTCTCGCGCCGCTGGTCTGCCGGGCCATGGGGGTGCCGTGCGTGCTCGTGGTCTGTTCGTTCCGGCACTACCGGGAGAGTCCTGCCGCCGTGCCCGCCTTCGCCGCCGCGACTCGGATCCTGCTCGCCACCTGGGCAGAGGTCGACGAGATCCCGCACGCCCTGCGGCACAAGGTAACGGCGATCGGCCCGATAGTCCGCGGCGAACGACACGACCGGTCAGCGGCGCGCACGGTGCTCGGCCTGCCGGCGGACGCGTTCGTGGTCACGGCGTCGTTCGGCAGTCTGAACTCGGCGAAGCGCGCGTACTTCGCGGCCGCGCTCACGACCGTCATCCTGGCCTGGCGACACGCGGCCGAGTCCGACGTGCTGGTGATCCCGCTGTCGGAGGAGACGGTGCGCGACCTGACCGGCCTGACCCCGACGGCGGGGATCGCTGCACGGGGCCGACTCCGCACATGAACGAGTACCACGTGGCCTCCGACGTGGTACTGACAGTCGGCGGCTCGACCACGAGCCACGCCGTACGCAACTCGGTGCCGACCGTCGTCGTCGAGCCACCCGCCGACTCGATCGAACAGCGCAACGCCGCGTACCTGGCGAGCACGACCTCACTCGTGACCGTCACGACCGGCGGCGAGTCGGCTGCCGAGCTATGCGAACTGCTGCGACTCGCCGCTCGTACCGACCACGGGCCGTGCGACCTCAGGTGGGGCGGCGCGGCGGACCTGGAGAACGCCCTGTGCGCTGTGTAGGAACGACGCGTACCGGCCAACGGCCTGTGCGGAGGTGACGCGCGCCAGTGGTCAGCGGACCGCCATCATCCGCTCGATCGACGTCACCGCCTCCGACACACTCGGCAACGCGGCGTTCTCAGCAGCCAGAACCTCCGCAGCACGCCGATAACCCGGATCCCCGAGTACCGAATGGACCATCGAACGCAACGTGCCAGCTCTCGCTCGCGCCAGATCGACCACGGCGGCGATACCAAGCTGTCGGCAGCGATCGGCGGAATAGTAGGCGTCCAGCTGGATCGGGCCGATGACCTGAGGTAGGCCTTCGGCCAGTGCCTCGATGACTCCGTTGAAGCCGCCCGAGGACACCGCGACCGCCGCTCGGTTCAGCAGCGCCCGCTGCGGTCCGTTGACGGCTATCAGCCGGTTCTCGGCGATCTCGTGGACCTCGTCGGTCGGGCCACCCATCAGCACCACGACTCGTAGCCGGTCGTCGCACAGCAGGTCGGTCAACCGTGCCACGGCCTCCGGGTAGACCTCGGCGACGATGGTGCCCAGGCTGACCACGACGAGCGGCAGCTCCGGATCGAGGCCCGCCAGCAGCTTCTCCGCGCGCTCCGCGCCGGCGGCCACCTCGTTCTCGTGCCGGACGAAGATCGACGCCGGTGCGAACTCCGCGTCCGGCCCGTGGAATGTCGGTGGGTGAAAACACAGGTGCAGCAACGGTTCTCGCGGCGCGGGCGCGCCGTCCGGACGCAGGTTGGTCGCCGCGCACGTGTTCCGGTACGTCTCGATCAACGCGTGTGTCGAGCACTCCGCGATGGTGACGTGCGGCAGACCCACCGCGGCCGCGGCCACACCGGCGGCCTGTTCGGCGAATCCGTGGACGACCACGTCCGGGCGGCACTCGGCGATCGCGTCGAGCACGTCCGGGTACATCGCGGCCGTCAGGTCCGGCAGGACCACCCGGGCGAGCCACTCCTCACGCCGCGCGACGTCGGTGATGCCCGACTCCGGGAACGCGATCTCCCCGGCCGGGAGGTGCCGCAACCCGCGCTCGGCCAGCGCCGCCCCGAAGGCGGCGCTGCACGCCACGGTCACCTCGTGGCCGGCCGCCGCGGCCGCCTCCACCACCGGAAGGAGCCGGATAAAGTGCCCGTTCGCCGGGACACAGGTGAACAGCAGTCGCACCGTCTCGCTCCCCTCAACGATCCTCGCGGTCCAACGCCGCGGCCAGCCGCCGGACCGTCGGCTCCGCGAAGACGAGATCCACCGGGATCTCCCGATCCAGCTCCCGCGCCAGCTGGGCGGCGGCCCGCAGCGCGGTCAGGGAATGCCCGCCGAGGTCGAAGAAGTTCGCGTCGGCGCCCACCGCTCGCCCGCCGAGCGCGGCCGTCCATACCCGGTGCACCAGCGTCTGCGTGGGCGTCAGCTCGGGGCACTCCCCCGCCGGCTCCTCGTCGAGTGGCAGAGCGTCCAACGCCGCACCGTCCACTTTGGCGCGTTTCGTCAACGGCAGCTCGGGCAGCACCACCACCCGGGACGGCACGCTGTAGTCGGGAAGACGGGTGCGCAGGAACGCGGTCAGCTCGGCCGCCGTCGCGGCCCCACCCAGGACCACGTAGGCGATCAGGACCGGCCCGTCGACCGTCGGCCGGACGCGTACCACGCACTCGACGACCGCGTCGTGCTCGGACAGCGTGCGTCCGACCTCCAGCGGCTCCACCCGGAACCCCCGGATCTTCACCTGCTGGTCGTTCCTCCCGACGAACGTCATCTCCCCGGCGGACACCCGAACCAGGTCGCCGGTGCGGTACAACCGGGCGCCCGGCACGTACGGGTGCGGCACGAACCGCTCCGCGGTCAGTCCCGGGCGCCGGTGGTAGCCGCGGGCCAACCCCTCGCCGCCGATGGCGAGCTCGCCGACCACCCCGTCCGACGCGAGATGGAAGTCCTCGGTGAGGACGTGGGCCTCCCGGCCCGGGATGGCACGGCCGATCGGCACCGGCTGTCCCGATCGGACCCGCGTCACGTCCGCGACGGCGGCGAGGACCGCGGTCTCCGTCGAGCCGTAGCAGGACGAGATCCGGATCCCCGGCACGGCGCGGGCGACCCGGTCCACATGCCGTGCCGTCACGACGTCGCCGCCTGCCAACAGGTGGCGGACACCACGCAGTGCGTCGGGTCGCTCGTCGGCGACCACACCCAGGAGCCCGGCCGTCAGGTGCGCGACGGTGACGCCGTTGGCCGCCACGAACGACGCGACGTCGGCGGGCGACAGCCGGCTGGCCGGCGCGATGGCCAGGGTCGCGCCGTTGAGCAGCGCCAACCAGATCTCGAGCATCGCGGCACCGAAGAACGCGGGCGCGAGACACGCCACCACATCGGCTTCGGTCACGGAGACGTACGCCGGGTTCTCGGCAAGGGTGGCGATCCCGAGATGGGTCACCGCGACACCCTTCGGCTCACCCGTGCTGCCCGAGGTGAACATGACGTAGGCGACGTCGACCACGTCATGCGCCTGCGGGGACGGGCCCGCGGGGGCGGCGCCGTCGACGACGCACACCGGGAGTCCGAGGCGGTCCGCGACCGGCAGTCCGCGTCCGGCGGCGACCACCGCACGCGGCCGCGCCACCGCGAGCATCGCGTCGACCCTGGCGTCCGGCAGCTCCAGGTCGAGGGGCAGGTACGCGGCGCCGGTGGCGAGCACGCCGAGCAGCGACACCGGCAGGAACTCGTCCCGCTCCACGGCCACGAGCACCACGTCGCCGGGCCGCACGCCGATCCCGGCCAGCCGACCCGCCAGCGCCGTCGCCGCGGTGTCGAGCTGTCCGTAGGTGAGTCGCCCGCGTGCGGTGACCACGGCGGTGGCGTCCGGGCGCGCCGCGGCGTGGCCGGACACCACGTCGTGCAGCGGCCGCCGGGAGATCCGGGGCGGCGCGCCGGCGCCGCGCGCCAGCAGACCCGCGAGGCGCGGGCCGTGGTGGTCGGCGCGACCGACGTCCCGGCCGGGGTGTTCGACGAGGTCTCGGCACAGCGTGACGAACTCCGCGATGACACGACGCACCGCCGCGGGGTCGTGGCGTGAGGACGCGTAGTGCAGCGCGAAGGCGAGCGTCGGCGTGGTCCGTCCCGCCGGCACGGCCATGCCCACGTCGACGTCCGCGTGCCCGCCGGGTTCGCGCCATGCGTGCTCCGGCAAGGGCTCGGTGGTCCGGAAGGCGGCGGCGCACCGCACGATGTCCGCGCCGTCCCGTAGCCGCCGCAGGGCGTCCTCGGTCGCCGGCCCGGACGTCGTGAACCCGGCGACGCGGTCCGCCCCCTGTCGCGTTCGCCGCACCAGCTCGACGAACGTCGTCGCGTTCGACAGGTCGACCCGCATCGGCAGCAGGTCCGTCGCGTCGTCCGGCCGGTGCGCCACGCCGTCGGTCGCCATCAGGAAGTCACGGCTGTTGCCGAGGCGGGCGACCAGGATCGCGAACGCGGTGGCCAGCACCGCGGACACCGGGACGTCGAGCTCGGTCGCGAACTCGCGCGTCCGCGCGGTCAGCTCGGCGTCGAGCTCGGCCCGGACCGCCTCGTCGAGTGGATCGCCCGGTTGCCCGGTGCCGTCGCCGGCCAGCCGCAGGTCGGTCGCGCCGTCGAGCTCGACCTGCCAGCGGGCCAGCCTCAACACCGACAGGGGCCCGTCGGCCCGGTCGTGCGCGGGCCGCGATAGTGACGTCGACATCGCCGCTCCTCCGTTGTTGTCCTGATCCTGGGTGGCGGGACCGGGGCACGGCATGTCCCAGAAAGGCGCGACGGGCCGCCGGACCGGCGGCATGCTCGAGTGAACGGGTGGTGCCTGTCCAGGGTTTCTGGGACGTGAGCGTGCTGGCCGCACCGGAACACCATGGTGGCCGGAGGTGGTGGCCGATGACCCGTGTCGAGGAGCATCCGACGTCCTACGCCCAGGAGCGGCTCTGGACGGTCACCGAGCTGACCGGGCCCAACTCGGCGTACCACGTGATCGTCACGCTGCGGTTGGCCGGCGATCTGGACGCCGAGAGGCTCTGCGCCGCGATCGACGACGTGGTGGCAAGGCACGGCGCGCTTCGCACCGGGTTCGTGGCCCGGGACACCCGTCCGGTGCAGGTGGTCCACCCCGACGTCCGGCTCACCGTGAGCCGTTCGGATCTCACCGGGCTGGGCGACGACGCCCAGGACCGCGCCCTGCGGAACCTGCTGACCGCCGACGTGGACACCCCGTTCGACCTGTCCGTCGCGCCGCTGGCCAGGGCCCGGCTGGTCCGGCTCGCCGCCGACCACCACGTGCTCCTCCTGTGCGTACACCACATCGTCGTCGACGAATGGTCCGTCGACGTGCTGTTGCGAGACCTGGCCTCGGCGTACGCCGCGCGGTCGGCGAACCGGCCGCCGCGGTCGGCCCCCCCGGACGTCTGTTACGGCGACTACGCACGGCGCCAGCGCGACCGGCTCTCCCCCGCGCGTCTCGCCGAACTACGCGCGCACTGGACTTCCCGACTGGCCGGCGCGCCGGAGGTACTGGCGCTGCCCGCCGACCGGCCACGGCCGCCGACCCCGTCGTTCCACAGTGGACTGGTCCGCGACCACCTCTCCGCCGCGACCCGCGACGCGCTCTTCGCGCAGGCGCGTGCGGTCGGTGCGACGCCGTTCATGGCGCTGCTGGCGGGTCTCGCCGTCGTGCTGGGCCGCAACAGCGGTCAGTCCGACGTGGTCGTCGGCACGTCGGTCGCCGATCGCGTGGACCCCGCGTTCGACGACGTGGTCGGCATGTTCGTCAACACCCTGGTGCTGCGAGCCGACCTCGGCGGCCGGCCGACCTTCGCCGAGTCGCTCGCCAGGGTCCGCGACGAGTGCGTCGCGGCGTACACGCATCAGGACCTTCCGTTCGAGAAGCTGGTCGAGCTGCTCGCGCCCACCCGGAGCGCCGCGAGCCATCCGGTCTTCCAGGTGATGATGACCCTGCAGTCCGGGGCGGGCTCCGTGCCCGAACTACCCGGCCTGTTCGTCGAACGACTGGCGCCACCCGGTGACGGCGGAGTCCCGTTCGACCTGTCGCTCTCGGTCGTCGACCATCCGCACGAGCTGGTGCTCGACCTGCGGT
The DNA here is from genome assembly GCA_963840275.1 of uncultured Actinomycetota bacterium. Lineage (GTDB taxonomy): Bacteria > Actinomycetota > Actinomycetes > Mycobacteriales > Pseudonocardiaceae > Actinophytocola. Next base: position 1,200,903 of record CAWIYK010000005.1, on the reverse strand, counting down.
ACGGCACGGACCTGTTCGACCGGGCGACCGCGGCGCGGCTGCTCGCCCAGCTCCGCGTGTTGCTCACCGCCGCGGCGGCGGATCCGCACCGGCCGGTCGGGCTGCTCCCCCTGACGACCCCCGCCGCGCGACGGGCGCTGCTGTCCCCGCCGACGCCCGCGCCCGCGTTCGACCGCGGCCTGCCGGCCAGGGTGCTGGATCAGGCCAAGGCCACGCCGGACGCGGTCGCCGTGTCCTGCGGTGACGTGGCCCTGAGCTACGCGAGCCTGGACCGGTGGGCGAACCGGTTGGCCAACCGGCTCCGGTCCGTCGGCGTCGGTCCGGAGACCCTCGTCGCCGTCGCGGCCCACCGTGGGCCCGCGTTCGTCGCGGCCGTCCAGGCGGTCTGGCGGGCCGGCGGCGCGTTCGTCCCGATCGATCCGACGCAGCCCGCCGCCCGACAACGCGCGGTGCTGGCACAGGGACGCTGCCCGGTGGTGTTGGTGGACGACGCCGGCGCGACGGCGCTGGCCGACGTCCTCGCGGACCGGCCGGGCCCGGACCGGCCCCGGCTGGTCCCTCTCGCGGAGCGCGAGCATCTCGACGTGCCCGCGACGCCGCCCGCCGGTGACCGCGCGCCGACCGGCCTCGCCTACGTCATCTTCACCTCCGGCACCACCGGCGAGCCCAAGGGCGCCATGGTCACCCACGAGGGCATGCTCAACCACGCGCTCGCCAAGATCCGCGACACCGGCATGACCGCCGCCGACGTGCTGGCGCAGAACGGGCCGGCGACCTTCGACGTCGTGGTGTGGCAGGCCGTCGCGCCACTCGTGCTCGGCGGCCGGATCCACGTGGTGCCCGACACCGCCACGACCGATCCCGAGTCGCTCGCCGACGAGCTGGCCAGAGGTGGGGTGACGGTCCTGCAGGCGGTGCCGTCCACCATCGGTCTCCTGCTCGGCGTCCCGTCCCCCCGACAGCGGCTGCGCGCACTGCGCTGCGTGGTGTCCACGGGTGACGCGTTGCCGACCGACCTGGCCGACCGGTGGCTGGCCGCGCATCCCGACGTCGTGCTGTTGAACAGTTACGGCGTCACCGAGTGCAGCGACGACCAGTACCACGGGACCGTCCGGCCCGGCGCGGCCGGACCGGTCGTGCCGATCGGTTCGCCACTGCCCCACATGGTCGGACACGTGCTCGACGGCGAGCTCGAACCGAGCCCGGACGGGGTGGCCGGCGAGCTCTACCTCGGCGGGCTCGGGGTGGGCCGCGGCTATCTCCGTCGGCCCGGCCTGACCGCCGACCGGTTCGTGCCCGATCCGCACGGTCCGCCGGGCACTCGGCTCTACCGCACCGGTGACCTGGTCCGCCGTACCGCCGATGCGACGGAGTTCCTCGGGCGCGCGGACTTCCAGCTCAAGGTCCGCGGCTTCCGGGTCGAGCCCGACGAGGTGGCGGCCGCCCTCTGCGGGCATCCCGCGGTGCGCGCCGCGGTCGCGGTCGGCAGGGGTCCGGTCGGCCCGGACCGGACACTGGTCGGCTACGTCGTTCCCGCCGGTGAGCCGGTCGCGTTGGCAGTGCTGCGGCGTTTCCTCGTCGAGACGTTGCCGGACTACCTCGTGCCACACCAGCTCGTCTGGCTGGACGAGCTGCCGCTGACGCCGCACGGAAAGGTCGACCGGGCGGCGCTGCCCGCGCCCGACGCGGTCACGGTCACCGATCCGGGGGCGGCCGCCGTGCCGCCGGACTCGATCGCGGAGGTGGTCGCTCGGGTCTTCGGCCAGGTGCTCGGGCGCGCTCCCGCCGCCGCCGCCGACGAGTTCTTCCGGATCGGCGGCACGTCCCTGCTCGCGGTCGAGCTGCTCGCCCGGCTCCATGCCGCCAGCGGGGTTCGGCTGACGCTGACCGACCTGCTCGGCGACGCGAGCGTGCTCGGCATCGCGGAGACGATGCGGCGTGCCCTGCGCGCCGGGCCGGACACCGACGTGGCCACCGCGATCCCGATGGTGGACCGCGGCGAACCGGCGCCCGCGTCCTACGCCCAGAAGCGGTTCTGGTTCATCGAACAGCTCACGGCGGTCTCCGCGCTGTACCTGGTGCCGTTCGTCGTGCGGCTGTCCGTCGCGGTCGGCGACGACGAGCTCCGTCTCGCCGTGGACCGGTTGCTCGCCCGGCACGAGGTGCTGCGGACCGGGCTGCTCGCGGGTCCGGACGGCCCGGTGCAGCTCGTCGCTCCGACCGTGCCGACACCGCTCGTCATCGAGGACCTGTCCGGGCTTTCCGCACCGGAACAGAGGATCCGCGTCGAGGAGTCGCTGCGTGCCGACGCGGCGGCCGGGTTCGATCTCACGAACCCGCCGCTGCTCCGGATCCGCGTGCTCCGGCTCGGCGGGGACGAGTCGCTGCTCGGTTTCGTCGTGCACCACGCGGTGACCGACGCCTGGTCGAACGACACGCTGGTGCGGGATCTCGTCGAGCTGATCAGGTCCGCTGTGGCGCACCGGCCGGCCGAGCTGCCGGAGCTGCCGATCCAGTACCTGGACCACTCGGTGTGGCAGCGGGAACAGCTCACCGAGGACCGCATGGCCGTGCTCACCGACGCCTGGACGCGCCGCCTCGAGAACGCCCCGCGCCTGTGCACCCTGCCGCCCGACCGGCCGAGGCCGGCGAGCTCGTCGTACCGCGGCGGCACCGAGCGGGTACAGGTGCCGGCCGACGTCGTGGCGGCGGCGGGGGCCCTGTGCCGGACCGACGGCGTCACGACGTTCATGGTGTTGTACGCCGTGGCCGTCATCGGGCTGTCGCGGCTGTCCGGTCAGCAGGACCTCGTGCTCGGCGCACCGGTCGCGGGGCGCGACCACCCCGACACCCGGGACCTGGTCGGTTGTTTCGTCAACACCGTGCCACTGCGGCTCACCGTGTCCGGCCGCCCGACGTTCCGCGAGCTTCTCCAGCAGGCGCGGCGGATCTGCCTCGACGCGTACGCGCACGCCGACCTCCCGTTCGACGTGCTCCTCGACCGGCTCCGGCTGCCACGGGAGATGTCACACCATCCCGTGTTCCAGGTGCTGCTCGCGCTGTGGCGCCCCCGGCCGGTCGACGCCGAGTGCACAGTGCTGCCCGGTGCCGAGACGGGCGCCGCGAAGTTCGACCTGACCGTCCAGGTCGTCGAGTTCGACGACCGGTGGGAGATCGCGGTCGACTACGCCACGGACCTCTTCGACGCCGCGACCGTCCGCCGGTTCACCACCGGCCTCGGCACCCTCCTCGCCGCCGCCACGGCGGAGCCGGACGCCGCCGCCGAGTCGCTCCCGATGCTCGACGGCCGTCAGCGCGCCGACATCGAGGCCTGGAGCGTGGGCCCGCGGGTCGACCACCCGCCGGCGACCCTGCCGGAGCTGGTCGCCGCCCAGGTGGCGCGGACGCCGGCCGCGCCCGCGGTCGGGACGCACGGGAACTGGCTGTCCTACCGGCAGTTCTGGGACGCCGTCACCACGCTCGCCGGCCGGCTGAGCGCGGCCGGGGTGGGGCCGGAACGGGTCGTCGGCGTGTGCCTGGAGCGCGGTGTGGACCTGCTCGTCGCGGTGCACGCGGTGGTCGCGGCCGGCGGCGCGTACGTCCCGCTAGAGCCGGAGCTTCCCGACGCACGACTGGCTCTGCTGGTCGACGACACACACGCCGCGGCGGTGATCTGCGCACGACGGGACCGGACGCGGTTCGAGGGGCGCGGGGTCGCACTGATCGACCCGGGCGAGGGCCGGGCCGCCGCGGGCCTGCCGACCGTTCCGGTCGACTGCCTGGCCTACGTGCTGCACACCTCGGGGTCCTCCGGACTGCCCAAGGGGGTTCAGGTCAGCCACCGGGCGGTGGTGAACCGGCTGCGGTGGATGCAGTCGGCGTTTCCCGTCGGGCCGGGTGACCGGGTGCTGCACAAGACGCCGTTCGGTTTCGACGTGTCGCTGTGGGAGTTGTTCTGGCCGCTCACCGTCGGTGCCGCCGTCGTCGTGGCGGAACCGGACGCCCACCGGGATCCGTGGCGGCTGTGCGACCTGATCCGCGACGAACGGGTCGGCACGGTCCACTTCGTACCCTCGATGCTGGGCCCGTTCCTCGACCACGTCGAGGACGGGGGGCGGGTGCCGGGACTGGTGCGGGTCGTGGCGTCGGGCGAGGCGCTCACGCCCGAGCTCGTCGGCCGGTTCCTGCGGCTGCTGCCGCACGTCGAGCTGCACAACCTCTACGGACCCACGGAGGCGGCGGTCGACGTGACCTGGCAGCCGCTGCCCGCGGTGACCGAGGTGGTCCCGATCGGACGGCCGGTCGACAACACCCGGCTGGCGATCCTGGACCGGGCCGACCGGCCGACCGGCGTCGGCGCGGTCGGCGAGCTCCACCTCGGTGGGATGCAGCTCGCCAGGGGCTACGCGGGCCGGCCCGGGCAGACCGCGGACCGGTTCCGGCCCGACCCGGACGGGAACGGCGAGCGGCTGTACGCGACCGGTGACCTCGCCCGGTGGCGGGCCGACGGCACGGTCGAGTACCTCGGCCGCATGGACGACCAGGTCAAGATCCGCGGTGTCCGCGTCGAGCCGGCGGAGGCGGAGCGGGCGCTGCGCGCGCACCCGGCAGTGGCCGCGGCGGCCGTGCTCCCCCGGTCCGGAGAGCTCGTGGCGTACGTGGTGCCGGCGGCGGGCGCGCTGACGACTGCCGAACTGCACCGGCACCTCACGGCGCGGTTGCCGGTCCACCTGGTGCCCGCCCGCTATGTGTCGATGGCGGAGTTTCCGTTGACAGCCAACGGCAAGCTCGACCGGTCGGCGTTCCCGGACCCGGTGCGCGGCAGGTCAGGTGTGCCGGACCACTTCGTCGCGCCCGCGCCCGGGCCACAGCGAACGCTGGCGGAGATCTGGGGCGCGGTGCTCGACGTCGCACGGGTCGGCGCACACGACAACTTCTTCGACCTCGGCGGCGACTCGATCATGAGTCTGCTGGTGGTCGCGCGGGCGGCGAAGGCTGGTCTGCGGATAACGCCGCGCCAGTTCTTCGAGCACCAGAGCCTGGCGGCGCTCGCCGGGGCCGCGATACCGGTGCGGACGCTCGGGCGGCCGAGCCGCGGGGCCGTCGACCTCGTCGATCCCCGGACGATGGACCAGGTACTGGCAATGCTCCGCGCCGACGACGAACGGAACTGACAGTGGCCGGGCGGCGGTGTCGTCGTCGACCGTCCCATCCGGACTGACGGCCACGACCGTGCCGCCCCGCCACCCGGACACCAACCTGCGCCGCGCGCCCCAACCGCACCCGTTCGGTGTCGGTCAGTCGGCGAGTGCGGTCCTCCTACGCGGCCGGGTACGCACCGGCAGATGAGTGAGGCCCGCGATGAAGTGCGACGCGAGGTGCCGCACCGGCCCGACCAACTCGACGCTCTCGAACATTCGGAAGAACTCGGTGAAGAAAACTCGGAGCGTCAGTCTCGCCAGTGGCGCGCCGAGGCAGTAGTGCGGACCATGGCCGAACGCGAGGTGCCGGTTGTTCGAGCGGGTGACGTCGAACCGGTACGGGTCCGCGAACACGTCCTCGTCGCGGTTTGCCGAGCCGATCCACACCGCCACCGCCTCGCCGCTCCGCACGGTCCCACCGCTGAGGTGCACGTCCCGCACCGCGTGCCGCAGGAAGCTGTTGGCCGGCGATGTCCAGCGCAGTCCCTCCTCGACCAGTCCGGGGATGGCGTCGGCCGCCCTCGCGTACTCGTCGGGATGCACGATCATCGCCAGCACCGTGCCGGTCACCGCGTGCGGAGTGGTGGCGTTGGCGCCGAGGAGCAGGCTGTAGCAGTTGTAGACGATCTCCTCCGCCGTCAGGTGGCGCTCGCCGGCCCGCATGCACACGAGGTGGTCGAGCAGGCCACCGTTGCCGGTGTGCCGGCGCGCGACGTCGGCGAAGTACTCGAACAGTCCGTGGTGGGCGATCGCCAGTGTCGCGGCCTCGGTGCGGACCCGCAGCTCCGGCTCGTCCGGGGCGGCGGCCATGCTCGTCCACCGCGACAGCTGCGCCCAGTCCGGCTCCGGCAACCCCAGCACCGCGCCGGCCACCGCCATCGGCAGTTCGACCGCGCGTTCCGCGAGATCCCAGACCTCGCCCTCCGAACCCGGACGAAGCACGTGCCGCACCGCGCGCCTGATGTGTTCTTCCCTTGCCGCAACGGCTTTCGCACTCAGCGGCCGGTTCAGTGGCTGGCGCAGCTCGGCATGGCGCGGCGGGTCGGTGGACACCAGCATCTTCCCGGCGGCCGGATCCCCCCGACCGAGCTGGTTGAGGATCGTGCCGCGTTCCGACGTGAACTCCTGATGGTTGCCGAGCACCCGGCAGGCGTCGTGGTGGCGGGTGACCGAAAGGAACTCCCGGCCGTCGGCGAGCACCTGCCGGTGCAGCGGCGCGGACGCGCGCATCGTGGCCCACACCGGATGCGGGTCGCCGGTCGCGTAGAAGGCCGGGTCGAACAGGTCCACGGTGGCCGGGTCCACCGACTCGTCGGGCACCACCGCCGTGACCTTCACCGTGCCTCCTCGCCGGACGCCAGCGCCCGCGCGAGCCCGGCCGGGGTCGGATCCAGGTAGAAGGTCATCGGGGACAGCTCGACTCCGTACTCCGCGTGCAGGTCGCTCACGACGCGCACACCGAGCAGCGAATGCCCGCCCAGTTCGAAGAAGTCGTCGTCGGCACCGATGCCCTCGACGCCCAGCAGGTCCGTCCACAGTCGCACCACGGCGTGCTCCAACGCGGTGTCCGGCGGCCGGTGCGCGGACCTGACCTCCGGGCGCGGGTGCATCGTCCGCCCGGCGAGCGCCGCGCGGTCGACCTTGCCGTTCGCGGTCAGCGGCAGCTGGTCGACGGCCATGACGAACGTCGGCACCGCATAGTCGGGCAACCGTTCGGTGAGCTGCCGTCGAAGGTCCAATGTGGACACGGTACCGGTCACGAAGCCGGCGAGGCGGACCTCGTTCGCCGGCCCGCGTTGTGCCACCGCCACGGCCTCGCGCACCCCGGGCAGCTCGGCGATCACCGCCTCCACCTCGCCCGGCTCGACGCGGAACCCGCGGATCTTGACCTGCCGGTCCGCCCGGCCGACGAACTCGAGGTCGCCACCCGGCAGGCACCGCACGAGATCGCCGGTCCGATACATCCGGGAGCCGGGTTGTTCCGCGAACGGGTCGGGCAGAAAACGTTGCGCGGTCAGCGCGGGATCACCCAGGTAACCGTGTGCCACGCCGAGGCCGCCCGTGTACAGCTCACCGACTTCGCCCGGTGCGACGGTTTCCAGCACGTGGGCGCTGGAACCGTTGATGGGCCGCCCGATCGGGACCGTTGGAGTGCGCACCGCCGACCCGACTTGGTGGCAACAGCTGAACGTCGTGTTCTCCGTCGGGCCGTAACCGTTGACCAGCACGGTGTCCGGCAGGGCCGACAGCGCCTCGTTGACGTGCCGCACCGACAACACGTCGCCCCCTGCCAGCAGGTACCGCAGCCCGCGCAGGTCGGCCAGGGCCGTGTCGACGATCTGCTGGAACAGTCCGGCCGTCAACCACAGCACCGTGACGCGCTCACGGCGCACGAGCCGGCCCAGCTCGGCGGGCACCGGGTCGCGGTGCGGCGGCACCACCAGACGACCGCCGTTGAGCAAGGGGCCCCAGATCTCGAACGTGGCGGCGTCGAAGGCCATCGGCGCGTACTGGACGAAGACGTCGTCGGCGCCGATCGCCACGTAGTCGGCGCCGCGCACCAGCCGGACCACCGCGCGGTGCGGCACACAGACACCCTTCGGCCGTCCCGTGGAACCCGAGGTGTAGGCGACATAGGCCACGTGCTCGGGACCGACGGAGACATCCGGCGCCACCCGCACGCCGGTGGCACGCTCGCCGTCCAGACAGACCGCGGCGCACGACGCCGGCAGCTCCGCCACCAGCGCTCGTCTGGTCAGCACCGTGCCGACCCCGCCGTCGGCGAGGATCATCGCCCGCCGGTCGGCGGGCTGCCGACGGTCGAGCGCGAGATAGCCGGCGCCGATCCGCACGACGGCCAACAGCCCGGCGACGACCGCCGCCGAACGTTCGTGGTGCACGGCGACGACCCCGCCCGGTCGCACGCCGGCCCGCCACAGTTCGGCCGCCAGCTCGTCGGCTCGGTCGTCGAGCTCCCGGTAGGTCAGCGTGCCGTCCCAGCCGCTGACCGCCACCCGCTCCGGCCCGGCCGCGACCTGCTTGCGGAACAGCTCGTCGATCATCGGGACACAGCCCCGTCGCACCAGCGGGAGAGGTGGTCGAGCAGGACGCCGGGAGCGGAGAGGAACTCGTAGTGCTCGCCGTCGAGCACGTCGAACCGGACGTCCGTGCCGTAGTGCGCCCATCCGGCGAGCTGTTCGCTCGTCAGCTCGGTGTCGTCCGACCAGTGCAACACCGAGATGTCCAGCTCGGTGCGCACCGGTTCGTCCAGCCAGTACACCCGGTTGGCGGCGAGGTCCTTGTGCAGGATCTCCATGGCCAGCTCGAGCCACGACGGGTGGATCGCACCGCCCCGGGACAGGGTCAGGCGCGCCAACTCGTCCCGCAGCTGCGCGTCCGTGCACTCCAGGAACCGGTCGTGTGGACAGTCGTGCGGCGCCACCTGGGCCGACACCACGAGTCGCGGCGGCACCGGCGCGTCGGTCGACCGGCGCGCGGTCTCGAACGCCGGCAGCGCCCCCGCGCAGTGTCCGAAGAAGACAGACGGTCGGTCCAGGAACGGCAGCAGGCCGCTCGCCAGCTCGTCCGCGAGCTCGCGGTAGGTGCCGTAGTGCGCCTCGCCGATGCGGTTCTCCCTACCGGGCAACTGCAGTGGGCACACCTCGTAGCGGCCGATCCAGCGCGGCCACCGGTTGAACATCGACGCGCCGACACCCGAGTACGGGAAGCAGAAGATCCGACCCGCCGCCCCGGCGTCCGGGATCCGCAGCAGCGACCGGGTCACGACCGTCTGGTCAGCCACCGGCCAGCCCCGCCTCGAGCACGTCGAGCAGATCGCCGGGCCCCGTCGCGAAGCGGTCGGGGTGCCCCGCCAGCAGGATGGTGGACGTCTCCCCGCACCGCGGCCAACCGGTCATCCGCTCGACCGGGATGTAGTCGTCCTCCGCCCAGGCGATCGCGACGATCGGGTTGTCCAACCGGGGCGGATCCGGCACCACGTAACGCCGGTGTGCCTCCAGGTCGGCGCGCAGCACCTTGACGTGCAGCTCCAGCATGCCGGGAAGCGGTGCCGCGCCCTGCTGGCGCAGCAGCATGTCGAGCTCGGCCATGAGCTCTGTGTCGTCCATCGTGAGGAACCGCGCGGTCGGCCCGTCCTGGGGCGCGACCTGGGACGACACGTACACCCGGGTGGGGGCCGGCAGTCCGGCCCGCTGCAGGTCCACGGCTGTCTGGTAGGCCGACAACGCGGAGGCGCAGTGCCCGAACAAGGCGTACGGCCGGTCCAGGTACGGCGCGAGGTCGCGGACGAACTCCGCACTCAGCTCGGCGAAGGTCCGGAAGGTCGGCTCGCCCATGCGATGCTCGCGGCCGGGTGGCTGCAGCGCGCAGTACTCGACACCGTTGCGCTCGCGCGGCCAGAGCCGGTACACGCTCGCGCCGCACCCGGAGTACGGGACGCAGAACACCCGGGCCACCGCGTCCGGCGACGGTATGACGGGCAGCGACCTCGGCCCAACAGGTGTCGTGGCTGTCATCGGGGCGCCGACCTCCTCACCGGACATCGCGGTCGATCCGACTGGTCGCCGCTGTCGTCGACTTCATGCTGCTCACCCGAATCCGGTCGTTCACGTCCCAGAAACACCGGACAAGCAACGGATTCCGGTCTCATCGGGTCATCGGCAGGACCGCCGCGCTCGCACCGAACGCGCGCAGCATCGCCGCCCTGGTCAGCTCCGCCTTGTTCCCCGCGCCGAGCTTCGCGCGTATCCGCTTGATGTAGGTGTCCACCGTGTACCGGCTGATCCCGAGGCGCAGCGCGATCTGGCCGTGTGTGAGGCCGTGCGCGATCTGTTGGAGCACCTGCTCCTCACGGTTGGACAGCTGCGCGGTCGGCTCCTCGGGTTCACCCGGCTCCGCCGCCGGGCTCGCTGCCGGGGCCGCCGGACGCGCGTCGCCGACGACCCGGCCGCCGGCGACCGCGCGGACCGCCGCGACGAGCGCGTCGGCCGGCTCCTTCCTGCTGACCGTCCCGCTGGTGCTCACCGACCGGAGTGCGTCCGCCATCTCGTGGGTCGGTTTGTGGTCGACGACCAGCAGCACGGCACCGAACCTGGCGGCCGAGTCGACGTACGCCGCCAGGTCGACGGGCACGGCCACCGGATCGATCATGAACACGTCGGCCAGCCATACCTGGGGAGCCGTCGCGGCCACCGAGGTTCGCGCGCCGACAACACGGATGCCCTGGTCGGACAACACCTTGGTCAGGCCCTGCAGGAAAATCGGACTGCTGTCGAGAATGTCGACCCGGATCACCTGACACCCCGCATGAAGAACCCCGATTCCTCGTTCGTCGCTGCGTAGCGACTCGACTACGGTCCGTACGACATCGCCACACTGGCATCGGAACGTGGTCAGAAGCTGGTTGGAACCTGGTCCAGACCTGGCCCCCCACGTGCCGGGGACCGGATCTCACCCGGGCCGACCGATGCGGCGGTTGGCCTGCCGCGCTTGCGTGCGCAGGGCCTCGGCGGCGTGATCTCGGTGCTGTGCATGAAGATGCGCGACCAGGGTGGCAGACATCCGCACCGTGTGGGCGGGCCACGCGTGCCGCGCCGCGGCCGCCGCGGCGAGCAGGTTGTCCATCTCCGCGTCCAGCCACGTCGCGGCCCACCCGTGCTCGGCGACGGGTGCCGGGACGACCCGGATCGCCGTCGGTCTCGGCCGGTCGCCCGCCTCGTCGGGATACAGGAGGTCCATGGCGACCGCGGCCGTGTGGAAATAGTGGTCGAACAATCGGGTGAGCGCGTCCTGGCGTTCTTCCGACGACTCGTGGGCACGGCACAGGGACCGCGCGCGCATACGAAACAACTCGTGCAAATAGTATCTTTCCGGCACCTCCTGCTGGACCAGATTGACGTCGAGCAGGTCCTCCAGGAGTTGGCCGGCCGCTTCGACGGACCCGCCGTTCAACGCCGCGGCGGCCCCGACGTCGATGTCGTCACCCGGATGCAGACCGAGCAGCCGGAACATCCGCCCCTGCGCGACCGTGAGGTCCCGATAGGACAGGTCGACGGCGGTGGCCACGCTGCGGAGACCGGCGTCGAACAGGTGGTCCTGCCCGCGCAGTCGCACGGCCAGGTGTTCGAGCGACCAGGCGTGCCGGTGCCGAAGCCGCGCCGCGCAGTTGCGGATCGCGAGGGGCAGGCGGCCACACAGCTCGACGATCTCGACGACCTGCTCTCCGGCCGGCCTCGGGGGGCAGGCGCGGGTGAACATCGCCGCCGCGTCGGGCGTCGGCGGCACGTCGAGACTGATGGTGTGGACGTCGTCGAGTCCGGTCAGCCGGCGGCGGCTCGTGATGATGACGAGGCTGTGCGGTGCGGCGGGCAGCAGGTCGAGCACCTGACGCTCGTCGCGCGCGTTGTCGAGCAGCAGGAGCAGTCGCCGGTTCGCGACGATGCTGCGGAACAACGAGACGCGGGCGGAGCGATCGACGGGGAGCTGATCCCCCGGCACCGACAGCGAACGCAGGATCTGTCCGAGTGCCTGTCTGGGATGGACCGGTTCGCCGTGCGGCGCGATGCCGTTCAGGTCGATGAAGATCTGCCCGTCGGGGTAACTGTCCGCGAGTTGGTGGGCGGCATGGACCGCCAGCGCGGTCTTGCCGACGCCGGCCATGCCGTCGATGGCGCAGACGACCGTGGTGGCCGGCGCGCGGTCGGTGTCCGCCGACCGCAGACTCAGCAGCCGACGGACCTCCGACGCGCGACCGGTGAAGGCGACGAGGTCCATCGGCAGCTGCGCGAGCGACGAGCCGCGCTTCGCGGGCGGCGGCTCGACCGTCGGTGGTGTGTCCGGCCTCAGCTCGCCGTTGAGGAGGGTGGTGCCGAGGCGGCCGAGCAGCGGCCCGGGCTGGATGCCGAGCTCGGCGGCCAGGCGGACCTTGGCATCGTGGTAGGTGGCTATCGCGGCCGCGGTGCGTCCCGTGCGGTGCTGGGCGAGCATGAGCTGACCGATGAGGCGCTCGCGCAACGGGTGCGCGGCGACGAGCTCGGTCAGCTCGGCGACGAGATCCGCGTGGTCGCCGACTTCCAGCGCCACGTCGAACTGTTCCTCGTACGCGGTGAGCCGCAACTCGGTGAGCCGGGCGGCGGCCGCGGCGATGGCGGGTGTCGCCGCGATGTCGGCGAACGGGTGGCCACGCCACAACCGCTGAGCCCGTCGCAGCAAGGCCAGGCATCGCCGCGGGTCGTCTGCCCGACGTGCCTGGCGAGCGTCGTCGAGCAGGTCGTTGAACCGGTGGAGGTCGAGTTCGGGCCCGTCGACGCGGAGCAGGTAGCCGGGCTTGCGCGTGACCAGTCGTCCGGCGGCCTCGTCACCCGCGCCGCGGCGAAGCGCCCGCCGCAGCCGAGACACGTAGCCGTGCACCAGGGTCCGGGCGTCCGACGGCGGCGCGGCCGGCCACAGCTCGTCGATGAACTGGTCGATGCCCACCAGCGCGCCGGGCCGCACGAGCAGGATCCCGAGGATGGTGCCGGCACGCGGCGCGCCGAGCGGCAACGGGTGGCCGCCGCTGCGCACCTCCACCGCTCCCAACAGCCGAAACTCCACCCCGACCCCCGCGACCAGTTCGGTCGAGGCGACCACCTGACAGTGCGTTGCGCACGCGCACGCCGAGCCATCGCGATCCGCGGCCTGGCCCGTTGCCCCTCGCCCCGACTCCCGGCGAACCCGACTTCTCCGGCACGCCAAGAACTTTGCTCATGTCCGTCGTCCGCTCGCCCTTCGTCGCGCGACTCCTCAGCCGACGATGGCATCGGTTGCTAACAACCCACTAACAAAGCCTTCACAGCAGGCCCTCGATCCCAACGGGCCACGATCGGAGCGTGGCTTGCCGATGCGAATACTCCGCACCGCTCGCCAAGCCGGTGTGCCACCCCGCCCTCGTCGGGCGGTGGATCGCAGAGGCCGTCGGGGAAGCTGTCCAGGTACTCCTGGAGTGGTCCGAGCCCGACCGACGCCCGCCGCTCGTCGACGTTGTCCGGATCGATGAGCGGCGCCGGTCCCAGCTCGCCGTCGACGCAGGTGACCTGGGTGCCGTAGACCTGTGGGCGACCGTGGTTCACGGCGACCCGGTCGGTGAGGTAGGCCAGCTCGATCCGGTCGGCCTGCCCGACCCGCGCCGCCGCCCTCATCAGCGTCAGCGCCCGTTGCTGGAAGGCGGGATCGTGGTCGGAGTGCTGCGTGATCACCCACGCCGCGGTGGACCCGTCCCTGCCGACCAGCCGGAAGGTGGGCCAGCCGTGCCTCGCGATGATCTCGCGCAGCCTGTCGGTGCGCTCCGGGCCGTGCCACGGGCCGGTGTACTCCTCGGACTGCTCGTACTGGTCCTGCGCCATCATCTCCAGCAGTTCCGCACGCAGTACCGGATCGCAGACCGGCACGGCCCGCGCCGCACCGCCGGACAAGCCGGAGAACATCAGGAGTATGGCCGCCAGCAGGGCGATCACAGTCCGGATCACTCGCACAGTATGGGCGCGCCGACGAGGGGCGTGGCACCGCCGGATGGGGGCGGTCCGGTGCCGAAAATGCCGGTGAGTATTGGCGACAGCCAGACGCGGTCCCGGCGAACTTGGTGGCTGCTACCGCGTGCACTGCTTCCGCAGCACCGCGCCCGAGGTGCCCGGCAGTGCGACGGAGGTGACGGACGCGGACGTGTGGTCGGTGTACCGGCCGCCGAGCTCGACGGTCACCGGCCCGGTGTCGGTTCGGTTGGCGTTGACCACCGCCGTGCCGCACGCGAAGTCCCGGCGGAAGACGTTCTGCGCCACCGAGTGGTACGGCCCCGTCGGGGCGCCGAGATGCCAGTCGTACTCCGGGTGCCACGGCGTCGGGCCGCTGTAGTCGTCCGTCGTGGCGACCTCGGCGATCACCGAGCCGTCATCGGCGGCCATCAGGTAGCTGGCGAGCGCGTACCGGAACGGCCCGTCGGTGCCCGGCGTGAAGTGCGGCTGCACCCAGGTGAGCTTCCCCTCGGCCTCGTTCGCGGCGATCTCGGCGACCTGCGCGCTCCAGCCCTGCGGGTACTCCGAGAGGAGGTTCTCGTCGTCGAACGTCAGCCACCACTCGTCGAAACCGCCGTCGAGGTGTTCGGTGTAGGCGGCCCAGACACCGTCGTACAGCCGGGCGTTCGACAGGTTGGCGACCGTCTTCAGTCCCGCGGCGGTGAACTCGTCCCGCGTGTTGGCGAACATCGACTTGTACGCGTCCTGGATGGCCGCGTCCGTCGGGTACTTCTCCGGGCAGGTGCCCTCGTGGTAGGCGTCGCACGGGAACAGGGCGTTGTCCATGAAGACACCGTCGAAGCCGGCCTTCGTGCTGCTGGCGACGACGTTGTCCGCCCACAGCTGCTGGTAGTCGGCGTTGCCGACGTCCATCTGCCAGTGACCGGCGTAGCCGCTGTACTCGAGCCGCTGCCCGCGCGGGTCGAGCAGGAACCAGTCGGGGTGGTTCTTCTCGGCGAAGCAGTACCCGATGCCCGTGGGGAGCTGGACGTCGTCGACCCCGTCCCGGCAGGCGTAGCTCCTGGTGGACGTCAGGTCTTTGTAGACGAACACCTGAATGGCCGGGTTCGCCCTCTTGAGCTTGGGGATCAACGCGCCTTCCCACGCGTTGAGCACGATGTGGCTGCGGCGCCTCGCCTCGGTCTCGAGCATCGCGTCGGGCGTCGGGGTGCTGTTCATGTGGAGCCAGAACGAGTTGGTCCGCACCGCCGAGTCCGAGGGCGCCTCTGCCGTGTCCACCGCCGGGTCCGGTGCCGCCACAAGGGCGGCGAACAGGACGGCGACGATGGCGAGCCGGGCATGGCTGAACCAGGGCATGGGTGAGCCACCTAGTGTCGGGGCAGGCGGGCGAAGGCACGGCGAACACGCCGTTGTTACCGATTCGCCTCGTAGGGGACCAGTTCGTTACTCCGTGCCGGCACGCTATGTCGGTCCACAAAGGAATGTCAAGTAGTGCGAGGTCACGGCCGTGCGAGTACGTGGATGACGACTGAAGTCACCGCGTTGCCGGGTTCTCCGGTTCCCGCCGGGTGAGCACCAACGGGGCGTCCTCGGTGATGGCCACCGTGTGCTCGGAGTGGGCCGTGCGCGAGCCGTCCGCCGACCGGATGGTCCAGCCGTCGGCGTCGTAGACGATCCGGTCGGTCGTACGCGCGAACCAGGGTTCGAGCGCGAGGGTCAGGCCCGGTCGGAGCGGGAGGCCGCGCCCCGCCCGGCCCCTGTTCGAGACGTGGGGCTCCTCGTGCATGGTGCGGCCGATGCCGTGGCCACCGAACTCGTTGTTGACCGGATAGCCGTGGTCGCGGGCGACCGCCCAGATCGCCGCCGAGATGTCGCCGAGGCGGTTGCCCGGACGCGCCACCTCGATCGCCGCCTCCAGCGCTTCCTCGGTGGCGCGGACGATCCGCAGGTCCTCCTCGGCGGCGGTCCCGACGACGACCGTGCGCGCCGAGTCGGCCACCCAGCCGTCGACGCCGACCGCGAGGTCCGCGCTGAGCACGTCCCCGTCGCGCAGCGTGTAGTCGTGGGGCAGGCCGTGCAGGACGGCGTCGTTGACGGACAGGCAGATGACGTTGCGGAACGGTCCCCTGCCGAAGGACGGCGCGTAGTCCCAGTAGCACGACTCCGCCCCGCGCCGCTCGATCATGCCGCGCACGTGGTGTTCCAGATCCAGGAGGTTGACGCCCACGTCAGCGAGCCGGCCGACCTCGGAGAGCACCTCGGCGACGAACCGCCCGGCCACGTGCATGCGTCGGATCTCCGCAGGCGTCTTCAGCTCGATCACGGATACCTCGTCGCGGGGTGTCGGTATAGTTATACTGGCACCCTAGCGCCTCTCGGTATAGAAATACCAGCCTGCGCGCCGGCCGCGACGGCTCACGAGTCCGTCCTATCGCATGGTGGTGCTCGTGGGCCACGATGCTGTTAACTCTCGTTCATCTCGCGTTCACATTCGTCCGACCGCCTGAGGAGACGCCCATGACATCGTCGCGCCGCCAGTTCCTGAGCCGTGCCGCAGGTACCGGAGTCGCCGTCGTCGTCGCCGGATCCGTCGAGGCGCTGTTCGCCGCGCAACCCGCGGCGGGGACCTCCGGGCCACCCGCCGGATACGGCCCGCTGCTCCCGGACCCCGACGGCATCCTGGACCTGCCCCGCGGCTTCCGCTACACGATCCTGTCCCGTGAGGGGACCGTCCGGCCGGACGGTCTGCAGGTGCCGAGCCGGTTCGACGGGATGGGCGCGTTCTCCGCCCACCGGCGGGGCGCCCGGCTGGTCCGCAACCACGAGTGCTCGCCGACGGCGCGGATCAAGGTGCAGGCGCCACCGGAGCGGACCTACGACCCGGCCGGCGCCGGCGGCACCAGCACGCTGGCGGTCGACCGGCACGGCGAGGCCGAGTCCGAGCACATCAGCCTCGGCGGCACCGCGATCAACTGCTCCGGCGGCATCACGCCGTGGGACACGTGGCTGACCTGCGAGGAGACCGAGGACAAGGCCGGCACGAACGGCTACACGAAGGACCACGGCTTCATCTTCGAGGTCGACCCGTACGACGACGGGCGCAACGAGAACCCGACGCCGCTGAAGGCGATGGGCCGGTTCCAGCACGAGGCCGTCGCGGTCGACCCGCACACCGGCATCGTCTACGAGACCGAGGACGCGTTCGTCGCACCGCTGGGCAGCCTCTACCGCTTCCTGCCGAAGCGTCCCCACGGTGGCTGGGGAAGCCTGCGCGCGGGCGGCGAGCTGCAGGCGTTGCGCGTGCCGGACCTGCCCGACCTGTCGGTGGTGCAGGAAGTGGGGGCGGTGTTCCGCGGGATCGAGTGGGTGACCGTGCCCGATCCGCTGGCCACCACCGAGTCGGTCCGGGCGCAGGACTACCCGAAGCAGATCACGGGCGGCTACAAGCTCGAGGGCGCCTGGTGGGGCGAGCGGGACCGGTGCGTGTACTTCGTCTCGTCGTTCGCCCGCACCGAACTCGGCCCGGCGAAGAACCACGACGGCCAGGTCTGGAAGTACGACCCGCGGCGGCGGACCCTGCGGCTCGAGGTGATGTTCACCCGGCCGACGCCCGGACCGGACAACCCGGAGTTCGACGCGCCAGACAACATCTGCATGTCGCCCTACGGCGGCCTGATGATGTGCGAGGACGGCATCGGCGACGCGTACATGCTCGGCACCACGCGCGACGGCGAGGTCTTCCACTTCGCCCGCAACCGCGTGAACAACGGCACGCCCGAGGAGCCCGAGTACGGCGAGCTGGCCGGGGCCGGGTTCTCCGCCGACGGGAAGACGATGTTCTTCAACGTCTACGACCCCGGCATCACGTTCGCCGTCACCGGCCCGTGGAACCGCCGCCACGACTGACCTCAGACGAACAGTCAGACGAACAGTCAGACGAACAGTGGGTCGTCGATGACCCATCGCCAGGCGCCGTCCGGTTGGCGCCTGGCGACCTCGGCGGTCGTGCCGGTGGCCTGACCGTCGCCGTCCGGGGTGGTGATCCGGGCGCGCCAGCTGGCCGACATGAGGGCGACGTCGCCGGCGACGAGCACCTTGCGGGTCTCCCCCTCGATGTGCTCGATCGTCTTCAGCAGCTCGTCGATCATCGTGCGTAGCTCGGACCGGCCGGTCCGCGACGTGCCGTCCAGGTGTATCGCCACGCCGTCGGGTTCGTAGAGCGCGAACAGTGCGTCGGCGTCCTTGTTGTTGATCGCCGCCTCGAACAGCGTGTGCAGTTCGGCGGGTTCGGTTGCTGGCATGGTGTTTCCTCCTCGGTCTGCTGGCCACTGATCCTGCGTGGCGGCGCGCGGGCGGCGCCATCCCGTGTTTCCGGGGGTTCTCCGCCACCGGTGGCTCGGCGATACTCGACCGGTGAGCACCCACGACGCGGCCAGAGCGGCGATCGAGGACGCGTGCGCCACCGCCCGGTCCCTGCCCGACCTGTTCGCCGGCGCGGCGGCCGCCCTGGCGCGGGCGGTACCCAGCGACGCGTACTGCCTGAACAGCGTGGATCCCGGCACTCTGCAGGAGACCTTCGCCCACCACAGCCTCCGTCCGACGCCGGACGTCCTCGCCAGGTTCTTCGCGATCGAGGCCAGCGAGGACAACGTCAACGCGGTGCCCGCGCTCGCCGGCGACCCGTTCGGTGCGGCGACGCTGCACGAGGCCACCGGCGGGGACCCGGCACGCAGCGCCCGGTACCGCGACGTGCTGGTGCCGCTGGGCCTCGCCCGCGAGCTGCGCGTCGTGATCAGGGACCGTGGCGTGCCGTGGGGTGTGGTGAACCTCTTCCGCGGTGACGGGTTCCCCGACTTCTCGGTTGCGGAGGCCGGGTTCGTCGCCTCGCTCGGCCGGACGCTCGCCGACGGCATCCGCCGCACGCTGCTGCTCGACGCCGTCGACGCCCCACCCGACGCGGCGCCCGGCGTGCTGGTCATCGATCTGGCCCGGCCGGACCGGACCCACCACCGCTCGCCGGTCGCCGCCCGCTGGCTCGGCGAGCTCGACAACGCCGACTGGCACGTGGCCAGGGTCGCGCAGCAGGCGCACGCGAGCGGGGAGATGGCGTCGATGCGGGTGTGCTCCCGGAACGGCCGCTGGCTGACGCTGCACGCCGAGCCGTACGGCGGGGCTCTCGTCTCCGTCGTCATCGAGCCCACCCGGCCGGCGGAGCTCGCCCGCCTCGTCGTCGAGGCCTACGGCCTGTCCGCCCGCGAGCGGGAGATCGTCCAGCTGCTCGCCCACGGCCACACCAACGGCGAGATCTCCCGACTGCTGCGCCTTTCCAGCCACACCGTCGGCGACCACGTCAAGAGCATCTTCGCCAAGCTGGCCGTGCACAGCCGTGCGGAGCTCACGTCACGCCTGTACTTCGGGCCCGCACCAGCAAGACCCGTGAGAAGATCATTCGTGTGAGCGATGGTGGCGTGACACAGCTGGGCAGGGCCGACGTGATCGCCTGGGTCGCGTCCATGTACGGCGCGCCCGGCGCAGAGGAGCGGGTGGCAGAGGGCCCGGCGGCGTTCCAGGTGCTCCTCGACGACGGGTACGCGCTCCTGGCGCGCAAGCAGACCGGTGAGTACTGGAGCTTCACCGGCGAGACGAACCTGTACAAGGCGAGAAGCGACCGACGCCTGTGCCGCGCGCTCCGCAAGGTGGTCTCGACATCGACCGGCCGACGGGCATGATCCACAACCCGTCACAGGGACTGACCAGGCAACAACTGGCCACGTGGCTCGACACCACCTACGACCGGGAGCTGGTGATCGGCCAGATCATCGACCGCGGCTGGGCGTTCCTGGCGATCAAAGGGCCGGTCCTGTACGGCGGCTACACGGGCTTGGCGCCCGCGATGCTCGCGGCGGTCAACCGCACGGGCGAGGTGTGGGACCTGTTGCCGGGCAACCAGGCCGACGCCGCGTCCAACGCCAGAACCGAGGCCGGGTTCCACACGCAGCTCGCCATGATCGCGCCGGGCCTCAAGCCGATCGCGCGGATCCCGCTGAGAACCGCCTGACGCACCGGCCGAGCAAGGATTCCTCGTCCACCAGCATTATCTGCTGACTCCGACTCCGAAATCAACGCAACACCGTTGTGCGTCTTGACACCCGCATGCCCCGGCGTATCGTGAAATCCGGCAACGAAATCCATTCTTTTGGGGGTCAGACAATGACCGTGCTCGATTTCCTCTATACCGACGAGAACAGTTCTCCGGAAGAGCTGTGCATTGCTCTCGGCGAGGCATTTGGGCTCGCTCAACCGGTTCCGGTCGGCCGACAGGGAGAGTTCGGGAACCGTGATCGGCGTGCCCCGGTCGTCGTTCACACCGCCACCGCCCCGCGCGAGGAATTGTTTCGACGACAGCCGTGACAATGCGATAACGTGACGACCGCGGCATGATTGGCCAGCCGGGATCTCTCCCGTGCCACCAACGTACCAAGCGGCCGCCGACAGGCAAGAACTCTTTCGAGTCAACAGTTTGCCGCGTCCCAACCGGACGTGACCACCTGTCACACCGAAATCCACGGTTGGCCTAGCGGCGGGACAAAAGTATTGCGCGAAGGTGTGAAACCAATTTAGGCGGCGACGCGCACCTGGTCGCGGAACCAGGTCGCGAACGTTCTCAGCCCGCCCGCGACGGATTCCTCGGTCTCCCCCGCCATCAACACCCTCGCCACCCGGACGGCCGACCCGGTGGCGGTGTCCGGGACGGTGTCCCCCGGCTTCAGACTCACCTGGGCCTTGACGATCCCCGGCCGTGCCAGCAGCTCGTCGGAGGTGGGGATCGACTGGACCCGACCGGGTCGGGCGTCGAGGTGGATCCAACCGTAGGAGCCACCGGTCGCCCGCGGCTCCTCGGCGATCCCGCACGACAGCCCGAGAACGGCTCGCGCCCACTCGTCGTAGAGGTCGACACCGAACCTCATGAGCACGGAGTCCCACAGCAGCCCGCCCGCGATCCGGCCCGCGCACTCGCTGAACGTGAGCGCGGGACCCTCCTCGAACACCTCGAGGTGGAAGACGCCGTCGGTGTGCCCGAGTGCCGTGAGCGCGGCGGACGTCAGCTGCTCGGCTCGTCCGTACAGGCCGGGGTCGGCGGCCGGCTCCACGAGCACCGAACCGGTGAGGCCGCCGCTCTGGATGTCGATGACGTTGCACAGGTACCTGGACACGGCGAGGAACCGCACGACGCCGTCCCGCACGACCCCGTCGACGTGCAGCTCGGCCCCGGAGACGAACTCCTCGACCAGCCACGGGCCGGTCTGCCCGGCGGCGGTGACGTTGCGCACCGCGCGCTCGAGCGACGCCGCGTCCGAGACCGCGTAGGTGAGCTTCGTTCCCGCGCCGTTGAGCGGTTTCACCACGAACGGGGTGGGGTGGGCGCCGAGATCCTCGATGCTGTCGACGGTCCAGCACCGCGCCACCGGGAGGCTCGCGGCGCGGACCAGCTCCTTCTGGACGAACTTGTCCCGGACCGCGACGGCCGTCGGCACCGAAAGGCCCCGGCGTCCGTACGCCGCGGCGATCAGCGCGGCCGGCACGATGGCCTGCTCGTGCTCGGTGCACACCAGCGCGAAGTCACGCACGTCGACCGAGTCCCGGAGCAGACCCTCGACCACGTCGTCGGCCCGCTCCGGGTCCGGCACGACGACGACCCGGGCGCTGCCGGGATGCGCCGTGGCGGCGGCCGCGTTCGCCGCCGCGACGACGAAGGTCGTGTCACTTCCGTGTCGCGCCAAGGCGTCGGCGGCCTCACCCGACCATCCGACGTACAGCACCGGCACGCGTCGCTCAGTGTCCATCGGTGGCGAGCCTCCTCAGTCCCGTGCGGTCGGGCTCGCCGGCCAACCCGAGCAGGCGCCAGACCACACCGGCGGTGTCGGGCAGCGCGGGCGACGCGACGGCGGCGAACCCGGCCAGGACCGAGTACCGGTCGCGGGAGCCGCCCGAAATCGCCCGGTCGATCCACTCGTCGGTGAGCCGCCAGAACGCGGGCAGATCGAGGTGGATGAGCGCCAGCGCGGCCGACTGCCGGTCGATGCTCTTCTGGGCCAGCGCCAGGATCTCCCGGTCGACCACGGCGGGCGGGCCGGCCGACGCGCCGGCGACGATCCGGTCGAGCCGACCGTTCAGCGTGGCCATGAACTCGCGCAGCGCCGCGGTCGACAGGTCGACCTCGACGTTCGGCCTCGCCACGGACAGCAGGTACCCGCGCAGTCCGTCCCTGCTGAACTCGGGCAGGCCGGCCGCGTCCGCCACCCAGAGCGCGTTGGGCTTGCTCGTGGCGATCTTCTCCCCGTCGACGGTGAAGAACTGCGACACGAGGTGGTGGTCGAACCGTCGGAACCGTTCGGTCGCGAGCAGGTGCGCCACGTTGTCGATGAGGTACGCCGCGAGGTTGTCCACTCCGTACGCCAGGACGGTCACGGCGTCGGAGCCCACGTCGAGTGGGTTGCTCGCCAGCGCGAGCTTTTCCCTTGCCATCTCGCCGAACGCGAAGTGCGCGGTCACCCGCAGGTAGTTGAAGTACACCTGGCCGGGCACCCCGGTGCCGATGCCGTACGGCACCGACGCCGTCCACCTGGCGCGGAACCGGTCCTCGCCCAGCAGCAGGGCGGCGGCGTCGTCGAGCTTTCGGCGCGTGACCGCGGGGAGGACGAGCGAGTCGTGGTAGGCGCGGATCGCCCTGGTGTCGACCGCCACGAAGGAGTTCGTGACGTCCCGCAGCTCCAGCGAGTCCGAGGGGTCGGCGGCCCGGATGTCGCGGATGTCCTCGATGGCGGAGAGGAACAGGCCGCACGGGTCGCAGGAGTAGCCGCGGATGGTCTCGCCGCAGTTGGGACACTCGCCGGTGAGCATCCTGCCGACCAGCTGTTCCCCGGTCGACCGGCTGTGCGCCACCTTCTCGACGACCGGCACCTTCCGTGGGCCCACCAGCCGGTCGAGCTCCACCGCCGCGTTCCTGACGAGCTCCCGCCCCTCGTCGGTCGACGTGTCGAGCAGGACATCGTAGTCGATCGCGACGTGCTCCAGGTCCTGCCTGATTCCCTCGATGTACTCCCGGCAGACGTCTGCCTCGGTGCGGCCCTGCTGCTTCGCGAGGAGGTAGATGGGCGTGTCGAACGTGTCCAGGCTGAAGCAGTGCATCGCGGCGTCTCCCGCTCGCCGCGCGTGCCGCTTCAGCACGTCCAGGTTCAGGAACTGCGCACCGATGTGACCGAGGTGCAGTCGCCCGTTGGGAGTGGGCGCCGAGCCGATGAGCAGGTAGCTGGTCCGCTCGGTCATGCGGCTCCTCCTTGCGTGCGTGCGACGAGGAGTCGCCGTTCCAGGTCGAGCACCTCGGGCCGGATGATCGGGCAGACCAGCCATGCCAGACACAGGATGCCCGCCAGCACCAGGTAGGCCCCGGAGATCCCGATCAGCTCACCGAGCAGCCCGGCGAGCAGCCCACCGATGGGTACCGATCCCCACGCCATCATTCGATAGACCGCGTTGACCCGGCCCAGCAGCTCGTAGGGCACCACCTCCTGCCGGTAGGAGACCGCGACGATGCCCCAGGTGATCTCCAACGCGCCCCACACGAACAACGCGGCCGCCGCCAGCCAGTACTCCGTGGCCAGTGCCAGCACGAACATCGGCAGCGGCATGGCGATCACGGAAAGCCGCAGCATGAACGTCTCGCTGGTGCGCGCCAGGGCCCGGGGCACGACGACCGCGCCGAGGACCGTGCCGAGCGCGAGCACGGTGAGCAGCAGCCCGAACGTCCAACTCGGTGCGCGCAGCTGCTGGTCGACGTAGAGCACCATGATCGCGGGCGCCCCGCCGAGCGCGACGTTCGTCAACGACGTCTTCATCGCGAGCGTGAACAGCGCCCTGGAACGCCGGATGTGCAGCCACCCGGCCAGCACGCCCCCGGTGTCGGCCCCCGGCGCGGCGCGTTCGGCGCGGGTGACCAGGGAGCGCAGCGTCGCCGCCGCCAGTGAGTACTTGGTGGCGATGACCACGAGCGGTCCGGCGAGGTGGACGCTCATCAGCGCGCTCGCCACCGGCGCCCCGAGCATGTTGAGCCCGGCGTTCTCGATGAGCTGCATCCGGGCGTTGGCGCGGGGCAGCTGTTCCGGCGGCACGATGCTCGGCAACACCGTCTGCGCCGAGTTGTCCGCCACGACCTCCAGCACCCCCACCACGAACGCCATGAGCCCGAGGCAGACGAGGAAGATGTCCGTCGGGAACAGCACGAGGACGGCCAGGGCGACGAAGATCGCGGCCCGCACGGTGTTGGACCCGTACATCAGCCGCGCCGCGCCCCTGCGGTCGATCAGGGCGCCGACATGCACCGAGACCAGCAGCCACGGCAGGCTCCTGGCCGCCGCGATGGCCCCCAGCGCGAGGGGCGACGACGTGAAGGCCGCCGCCAGCAACGGAAACGCCACCAGCGACATGCCGTCCGCGAAGTTCGCGAACGCCGAGGAGATCTGCAGGCGGGTGAATGGTCGGGTCACGGCTCCTGACCCTCCGGTCGACGCGTCCGGGACCGCGCGCCGGGTCCGGCGCAGCAGCTGCCTCCGGACCCGGCGCCGCGAGTCACGCGACCTTCGGCTCGTGAGCCTGCCTGGCCTCGGCCTCGGCGGCGACGATCTCCAACAGCCGCTCGGCCTCGTCGGCACGCTCCTCGATGCTCTGCGCGAGATCCAGGTAGCGGCCGGTCAGCAGCTCACCGGTGCCGATGAGCGGGGCCTCCGCGACACCGAGGCCGCTGAACAGTCGGGCGGCGAAGCGCTGCGTCGCCGTCCTGCGGTGGCCCGCGACGTCGAGGATCTTGTCGATGTAGGCCGAGTGGTCCCTCGGGTGCCACACGTACCGCTTCAGCCGGAACCGCAGGTCGACCTCGCCGTCCTCCCACCAGGCGGAGCGCATGCCGAGCTCGCTGTCGGTGATGTCGGAGAAGTCCTGGCTGTTGCGCGTGTGCAGCCGCTCGTAGCGGGCGAGCAGCTCACCGAGCGTCTCGTGCGAGCCCGGCGGCTCGCCGTGGGCGGCGACCGTCTCCGTGGCTTCGACGACCGTGGGGTCGAGCCCCTTGCGGCCACTCTCCAGCGCGCCGAGCACCAGCGGGCGGAACGCCCACCACTCGGCCATGATCACGTGCGCGAGGTTCTCCCGCAGCGACCGCTCCCACGGCAGCGGGTACGCGTCGAGCAGGGCGTCCGGCACCCCGATCCACAGCGACTGGAACTCGCGGTAGGCCAGGCGGTGCTGGCCGAGGATGCGGTGCGCGTCGGTCATCGCGGGACCGTGGATCGAACGCTCCCGGTCGGCGGCGACGCCGAAGTCGCAGAGCTCCTGGTACGCCTGGAGCACGACCTCCTTGAGGCAGTCCGAGTACCACTCCCAGCCGCCGGAGCCCGGTTTCCCGATCCAGTCCCGCATCAGCACCGAGTCGGGCAGCTTCGCCACCACGTGCGAGAACCGCTCGACCGCACGGGCCAGCGGGCTCAGCGTCGTCATCGACCTGCCGTCGAACGAGTTCTCGACGACCCCGCCGGACTTCGCGACGGCCAGCCAGCGCTTCGCGTCCGCGACCGCGATCTTGTCGGTCGGGTAGGTGCGGATCACGCCGTCGAACAGGCGCATCGCGTCGCGGTGATTATTCGTGCGCAGCGCGGCTTTTCCGCGTGCGACGCCCAGCTGGGCGTGGAAAAGCTCCGGCGTCAGGTGACCGGGCGTGTCGTGGAAAACCGTCTGATATCCCACCGACAGTCGCGTCCGCCGGGGCGCGCCGTTGAACTCGTGGTACCGGGTGCCGTCGGAGGCGAGCAGCTGAACCGTGGGCGACCAGATGTAAATGTGTTTGTCGATGACGGCCGTGTTCGCTTGGTCCGGATTGTGCGTCTGCACGCGGACCGGCAACGTGTGTTCGGCGATCTCGCCTGCTACCAACGGGTTCGAGTAGATCGAGGCGTCGTGGTTGCGGCACCCCGAACACTCCGAGGAATGCAGGTCGAGCAGAACCGGCTTGGCCTCCGCCGCCGATCGGGCCAGAACTTCTGGAAATTCGTGGGCACCAGCCCATCGCACCGTCGCTGTCATGCAATCCTCACCCTCTGGAATCAGGCCTGGCCCGCACGTCGACAGTTTCTGACCCCGCAGGCTCTTGTGCCGCTCATCGTCGAACCCCGACCGGCAATGGGCACCTTCCATCGTGCTGTTTCGCCCACCGCCCGGTCGCGCTGCCAGCATTACTCCGGGGATTCCCGCCGGCACGGCTCCGCACGGGGGAGGATGCCCGCGCCGCGGGCGGCGATGAGACTGGGCCAGAAATCGCCCCTCGCAGGCCGACGCTTTCCACTGCCCGCAGGTCTCGGTATGCAGGAGGGAACATGGTCGCGGGATGAGATCAACCGAAGAGCTGCGCAGGGACACGCCGGGCGCCGACCTGGTCGCGCATTTCAACAACTGCGGCGCCGCGCTGCCGCCCGCGCCGGTGTTCGAGGCGCAGATCGCCCACCTGCGGTTGGAGTGCGCCCGAGGCGGTTACGAGGCCGCACAGGCCAGCGTGGACAAACGCACCCTCTACGCCACGGCGGCCAGTCTCATCGGGTGCGCGCCCGAGGAGATCGCGTTCGCCGACAGTGCCAGCCGCGCGTGGGACGTGCTGATCAACGCGCTGGGTCTGCGGCCGGGTGACGAGATCATCACCTCGCGCATGGAGTACGGCCTCAACCTGCTGATCCTGCGGCGGTTGGCGCTGCGCACCGGGGCCAGGGTGAAGATCCTCGCGTCCCGTCCGGACGGCACCGTCGATCTCGAGCACCTCGCCGTCTGCCTCGGCCCCAGGACCCGGCTCGTCGCGATCGCCCATGCGGCCGGGCACTACGGGGCGGTGAACCCGGTCGAGCGGATCGGCGCCATGGTGGCCGGCAGCGATGCGGTGTTCATGCTCGACGCAACCCAGTCGGTCGGCCAGCTGCCGGTCAACGTGGACGAGATCCCCTGCGACGTCATGACCGCCAGCGGACGCAAGTGGCTGCGGGGCCCACGCGGGACGGGTTTCCTGTACGTGCGCAACGGAATGGCCGAACGGATCGATCCGGTCACGGTCGGCCTGGTCACGACCGACCCCGGCTTCGACAACCTCTCCATCAAGGAGGAGGTCGCACTACGCGCCGACGCCAGACGGTTCGAGGCGTGGGAACGCAACGTGGCCGCCGAGATCGGCCTCGCCGTGGCGATCGACTACCTGCTGGACCTCGGTGTCCAGCCGGTGCACCAGCGGATCGTGGACCTGAGCACCCACATCATCGAGCGGGTGCGGCCCCTGCGCGGGATCTCGTGGCTACCCACCGACGGCGTGCGTTCCGGCGTCATCGGGTTCACCCTGCCCGGCGGCGGGCCGGCCGTGGCGGCGGTGCGGGCCTACTTGCACGAGCGCGGCGTCAACGTGTCCTCCATGGACCACACCGGCGCGCCGCTCGACTGCGCCGGCCGAGGAATCGACGCCGTGCTCCGGATCTCCCCGCACTACTACAACACCGACAACGAGATCGACCGTCTGTGCGAGCTACTCGCCTCCGCCCTGCACGCCGCTGCCTGAAGCAGTCTGCGACGCGAACAGGCCCAACGCGACGGTGATGGTGTTCTTGCCGTGAGACTCGAACCACTGCGACAAGCCACTTGCGAAATTTCACGGGTAGGCACCTTGGGCGGTGTCACGGTTCGTACCGGATGCCGTAACGCAGGTCGAGTCCTGGCCCATCTGCGACCGCGGGTGCATCCGGGTGAATGATCGCCACGTTGTTCTCGCCGGTGCGCACACAGATGTTGCGGTCACCCGCAGGCGTGTCGAGCCCGTCGATCTGACGCAGGTAATCCGAGTCGGCGAGAGCGGCGCAACGATCGAAGTCGTCCGAACCAAGGCCGTCGACCCAGGCAACGCCCGCGCGTGGATTCGATGACGTCACGGCCAACCGGTCCGCGCCGGATGCCTGGACGTCAGCGCCCTCGTCCCGAGGCAGTAGTGTGGTGCGTCCACAATCCATGTCCAGACCGAGCCCGAACTTCAGCACAAGCCCGCCCTCTCGAACCGGCCCCTCGTTCTTGCTCTCCATACAGGGAGGATCGGTCATCTCAGTGACTGAGGTGGGCGTCGCGGTCCCTTGAGAAGGCGTCGTCCGGGTAGGAGCAGGTTCCGGTTGAAGTTGCTCAGAATCCGCCGATGAACCACATCCGGTAAAGAAGAGCAGGAGGCAGAGGAGCGCGGAACCTCCGAGCAGCCGGTTCGTCATTTCATGGACAGTACCGAGAACTTGGCCGACCAGTGCCCCGGTCGCCGTGACTGCGGTGGCATGGTGCTGCCGAGTCGCAGAGTGTCGAACCACGCGCGCAGCTCGGTGCACATGGGGCCGGGAAGCCCGGTTGTCGACACACTCGACTCGTACCGAGCCCGCAATGCCACGGTCGGCGCCCGCGATATCCTACCGCCAACGGCTGAACGCGCACGCACGACACCGGCGACGATCAACGCCTGGCCCACGACATAGGTCAGCATCACCCAGAACGCGGGCACGGGCGGCGCGTACCAGGAGGCGAAGGCGTCGAGCGCGATGAGCCCGTCGGACACGAAGAACACCGCGCCGCCGACGCCGGTCAGCGGGTGGACACCGGTCGCCAGCACGGCCATCAGCGTCAGGCACACGCCGTAGCAGATCACCGGGACGAGCAGCCCGCCCGCGCCCGGCGCGCACGACACCAGCAGTACGCCGAACGCGGCGACGTATCCCAGCAGCGCCGGTCGGCGCAGCACGGAACGGCGCCGGTCCGGCAGGAACGCCACGATGTAGGTGACCTGCGCGCACAGGAAGAGCCCGACCATGGCGAGGAAACGGGTGTCGCCGGCGAACAGTGCGGGGACGGTGTCGCCGAGCCAGGAGAAGCCCAGCGCGGCCAGCACCAGGAGCCCGCCGGCCGTCGCGGACCGGAACGCCGCCGCGAGCAGGGGCATCAGCAGCCACTGGGTGACCGCGGCGACGGTGCCCGCCCCGGCGAGCTGAGCCGCGAGGTGCACGATGGCGTCCGCGGCGAACGCCGGCGCCGCCACCCGAGTCCACAGTGGACCAGCGGTCCGCTCGGCCACGGCCCCCGTCTGCTGTCGCATGTGATCCTTTTCGCGGGGGTCGGGATGCGCCGGTGACAACTGTCGCGCTATGTCACCTCGGACCGCCTGCCCTGTCAAGGAATTCGGCCCACCTCGCCCAGCGGCTACGGCCGTTCGGCCCACCCCAGCGACCCGGCCGGTCCACAGGGGATAGCAGACAGCCCCGGCGGAGCCCTACAGCCGGCCGGTCGGGCGGTGGAACCACGCCTTGCCGCCGGGCAGGAACATGCACACGACCCCGACGAGGATGGTGGCCGTGTAGATCAGCAGGCCCACGCTCACGAGGCCGCCCCGGTCGCCGAGCATCGGCTCGGTGAGCGACGTCGCGCAGAACGCCGTGTAGGCCATGGCGACCAGCGCGACCACGACGAGGGAACCACGGGCCCAGTTGCGGCCCGCGCGCATCAGGCCCGCGAGGACGAGACCCAGCACGCCGAGGATCGCGCCGGTGCCGATCACCGTGAGCACCGACACCGTGGCGACCCTCTCGATGGTGGCCGCCGACGCCTCGGGGTCGCCGACTCCCGCCACCCGCGCGAACTCGGCGCGCATCGGGATCGTCCTCGTCGACACGAGCGCGACGGTCACGCCGACCAGCAGGCTGCCGGCGAACCAGCACCAGAACGCCACGTCCACCGCGCGCGGCCGGGCGAGGTCGAGCAGCGCGGCCATCGGTGCCGACGACAGCCGAGCCGTGCTGGGTCGCGGCGGTGGCGCGCCGACTCCGCTCACGGCGTGCCCTCAGCGGGCGGCGGGTCGTCGGCGGGCGGCGGGTCCTCGGCGGGCGGGTCGACGGTCGGCGGCGGGTCCTCGCCCGTCGGCTCGACTGTCGGTGGCTCTTCGCCCGTCGGGTCGACCGGCGGCGTGTCGCTCACCGTGGGGTCGACCGGCGGCGTGTCGCTGACCGTCGGGTCGACCGGCGGCGTGTCGCTGACCGTCGGGTCGACCGGCGGCGGGTCACTCACCCTGGGGTCGGGCGTGCCGGACCCCCCGCGGGGCCCGTTCCCCACGCTGACGGGCGGACTGCCGGCGATCAGGGCGTCGCGGTTCTGGGACGACGTCGGCGTCGGCGACAGCTTCGCCGGGCTCACCTTGGTCGGTTCCGCGTCCGGACGGGTCGGGCCGGGGCGCGTCGTCTCGGTGTACGGGGCGCCGGTCCACGGGTCGACCGCGCCCGCTGGCGTGGTCGAGCCCCCTGTCTCCGAAGGCCCGACGTCGGCCGCGGCGGCCGGGGCCCCGCCCTCCCGCACGTCGGTCCCGACCGGGCCCGCGAGCAGGACCAGCCCGCCGACGCACGCGGCCAGCCCGACACCCGCGAACACGAACGGGCGCCGCAGCCGCGTCGACCCGCCGGCGGCGGCGAGGGTCGTGACCGCGGCGTCCGGCGCGGCGGCGTTCGGTGCGATCGACAGTGCCGCCCCGAGCGCGACGACCGCCTTCGGGTCCGAGTCGACCGTCACCGGCAGGTCCAGCTCCGCGGACACGCGCTGCGCGACGAGCGGGATCCGGGACGAGCCGCCGACCAGCAGCACCGCCGACAGCCCTTTGTCACCCAGCTCGGCCGAGTCCATCGTCCGTCGCATGGCCTCGATGGTCGAGTCGACGGCGGGCGCGATCAGCGCTTCGAACTCGCCACGTACCATCCGGACCTGGGTGCTGACACCGGGCAGCAGCACCGGGATCGTCACCTCGGTGTCCGAGGACAGTGCCTTCTTCGCGTCCGTGCACTCGCGGCGCAGCGTCGCCGCCGCGCTCCGCACCTGTGGGTCGGTGAAGTCCAGCCCCGTCCACATCGGACCGAGGCTCTCGCGCACGTGCTCGAACACGGCGTCGTCGAAGTCGATGCCGCCGAGCGGGTCCACCCCGTCCGGCCGGCCGGTCAGCGCGAACCCGCCGTCGTCGAGCTGACGGACGATCGCGGCGTCGAACGTACCGCCGCCGAGGTCGTACACGCCGATGGCCGAACCTGGTTCGACGTGCTGGGACGTCGCGTACGCGACGGCGGCGGCCTCCGGCTCGGTCACCAGTGTCACGTCGCTGAGCCCCTGGAACCCGAGCGCGTCGGTCAGCAGCATGCGCTTGTGCGGTCCCCACGTCGCGGGGCAGGTCACCGCGATCGCGTCGGGCAGCTCACCCTCGCGCTCGGCGACCCGGTCGGCGACCCAGGCGATGAACCGTGCGGCGAGCGTGTGCGCGCCGATCGGCTCGCCGTGGACGAGCAACGGGGTCTGGTCCCCGATCCGACGCTTCACCTCGCGGACCACCCGGTCCGGATCGGTGACCGCGCGCCGGACCGCGGCATCGCCCATCACGTACGACCCGTCGGACGCGACGAACACCACCGACGCGGCGGCAACCCCGTTCTCACCGAGAGTGACCAGCTCAGCTGTCTGCTCGCCATCACGATGTACGGCTGCCGCCGTGAAGGTGGTACCGAAATCAATGCCCACCCGGTAACTCATGCACGCCTCCCAGCGAAACGCTTCCTAGGGAAGACGTATCCGAGCGACAAAACGTTACGAGTTTCGCCCACTCGGTGAAAATTGACGTAGCGGAAGGACAATTGTGACCGTTCGCCTACCAACAGCCATCGGCATCTCCGTCGCGGCGGCGTTCTGCTGCGCCGCGACCCTGACGGGCTGCTCCACCGAGGAGCCCGCGCCGCCGACCGTCCCGGCCATCGAGTCGCCGAAGGGACTGGTCGGACTCGACCCCTGCACGCTCCTCGACGAGGACAACAAGGCGACGCTCGGGCTCGGCGACGGCGTGCCCGGACAGGACGAACTCGGCGCGAACTGCAGGTGGGACACGCCGGAAGAGCTGAAACTACAGCTGACGAGCTACACCGGCGGCGCCGGTCTGGAGGACCTGACGACACAGGTCGACCCGGCGGCGAGCCGGGTGCGGCTGTCCGGCTACCCGGCGCTGGAGACCTTCACCCCGGGCGGCCGGTTCTGCCGGTACGACGTCGGCGTCGCCGACGAGCAGGCCATCGTGGCCACGATGGACGGTGGTGAGCCCGACTCGTGCACCGCGCTGCAGGAATTACTCACCGCTGTCCTGTCGCGACTTCCCGCACCCGAATAGGGGTGTTTCACGTGCGCCGGGAAATTGGGGGTAATCCCCTAACGAGCCGGCCCGGGCGCGCCGGCAATCCCCGACCCCCGGCCCGACGGGATGCGGGCGCAACCCCGATTACCGACCGTGGCCGGGCCCCTAGGTTTCATCTCGAACCGAGCGGCGGCCCGTCGGGGTACGAGACCAACAACTCCGCTCACCGAACAAGGAGCAGGACACCATGGGTGACTTCAACTTCCAGCAGTACGTGGCACCGGTGCAGGACGTCGACGCCGACGCGTCGGGCGGCAACGGCGCCGCGGGCGGCCACGCCGGCAGCCTGGCCTTCGGCTACAACGACGCGAACGCCGACGGCGGGCACGCCGACGGTGGCGACGCGGACTCCGGCAACGGCGGCGACGGCACGGGTACCGGCACGGGTGGCGCGGGCGGCGGCTCCGGCGCCGGTGGCGCGGGTGGCAACGGCGGCTGGCTCTTCGGCGACGGCGGCGGTGGCCTCGGCTTCTCGTTCGGCGGCGACGGTGGCGAAGGTGACGGCGAGGGCTTCGGCGGGTTCGGTGGGGACGCCGACGGTGGCGACGCGGACGCCGACGCCGACGCGGACGCCGACAACAACTCCTCCTCCGGGCCGGCCAGCGCGAACGGCGGCAGCGGCGGGTCGGGCGGCGTGAACACCACGTCGGCGAACCAGAGCTCCAGCGTGTCCAACTCGTTCCAGAACGTCGCGAACGAGGACAACGACATCACCTACATCAAGGACTCGTTCAACCACGACAACGACGGCGTCGACAACAGCCACGGGCTCATCAACAACAGCGTGGTGGCCGGCGACGACATCTCGCACTCGCTGAACACCGACGACGACGTCGACATCAAGGACTCGTACAACGACGTCAACACCGAGATCAACACCGACGCGTCCAGCGACAACACCTACACCGACTCGTTCAACGGCAACCGCCAGGACAACGACGGTCTGGACCTCGACCTCGGCGACATCGACGTCCACGTCGTCGACTTCTGAGCCAGGAACCGGCATCCACGAGATGAACGAAGCAGGGAGGTGAGTGGCTGTGTCAACGACAGTCATTTCCTCGCTCATGGAGTTCTTGCTGGCGTTGCTCGGTGACGAAGAGTTGCAGGCCGACTTCCGCGAGGATCCAGAGGGCGTGCTCCAGCAGTACGGCCTGGACAACATGTGCGGCGCGGACATCGAGGACGTCGCGCCGATGATCGCCGACCACGCGGGGGTGGCGGCCATCGGCGGCTCGCCGCACTTCGGGGACGACACGGTGCCCGCGATCACCACGATCACCAAGCACTACGTGGTGACGCAGCCGCCGGACGTCACGGTCTACAACTACTACTACGTCGACGACAACGACATCATCATCACCGTCGACGACCGCGACACCATCAACATCCACGCCGACGGCGACCTGACGATCACGGACTCGTTCAACGAGGACAACGACATCACGGTCATCGAGGACTCGTTCAACCAGGACAACGACGGTGTCGACAACAAGGGCGGCACCATCGACGACAGTGTCGTGGTCGGCGACGACATGAGCGGGTCGAACAACTCCGACGACGACACCACGGTGTCGCAGTCGCACAACACGGTGGACACCGAGACGAACACCGACCTGTCCTCGGACACGACGGTGGACGCCTCCTACAACGACAACACCTTCGACAACGACGGCCTCGACATCGACGCCGGCGCGGTCAGCATGAACACAGTGGACTCCGCGGCCATCGTGGCAACGGAACCGGCCGGCCTGTGGCCGGCGGAGGATGTCGACACGGCGGCAGAGCTCGACGCCGCCGAGCCGATCTCCGAGTAACAGTCGTCGTCCGTTCGGGACACCCGTACCACCCGCACGGCGGGTGTCCCGAACGGACACGACGCGTGAGAGGAAACGCATGCGACGCTCGGAACCGGTGGCCGTCCTGGACCAGGCGCTCAGCACCATCGCGCCCTACCGGCGACCCGACCTGGAGGAGCGGTTGCGGCAGTCGGGACACCGGTTGCGCACCGACCGCGTACGGGTGCTCGTCGTCGGGGAGTTCAAGCAGGGCAAGAGCTTGCTGGTGAACGGCCTCGTGCGGGCGCCGGTGTGCCCGGTGTTCGACGACGTCGCGACGTCGGTGCCGACGGTGGTCGGCTACGCGGAGAAGCCCACTGCCGCGCTCGTCCGGGTGGTCGAGGCCGCGCGGGACGGCGAACCCCCGAAGCTCGAACGGGTCGAGCTGCCGATCGAGGAGCTCGCCACGCACATCGCCGAGACCGGGAACCCCGGCAACAAACAGGGTTGGCGCCACGCCGAGATCGGCATCCCGCGTGCGTTGCTCGCCGGTGGGCTCGAGATCGTCGACACCCCCGGCGTCGGCGGACTCCACTCCAGGCACGGCGCCGCGACCATGGCCGAGCTGCCGACGGCCGACGCCGTGCTGTTCGTGTCCGACGCCTCCCAGGAGTACACCGCGCCGGAGCTCGATTTCCTCAGACAGGCCACGAAGTTCTGCCCGAACGTCCTCTGTGTACTGAGCAAGACCGACCTGTACCCGGAGTGGGAGCGCATCGCCGACCTCGACCGGGGCCATCTCACGGCCGCCGGCATCGACACCGAGCTGCTCACCGTGTCCTCCGCACTGCGGGTGCACGCGATCCGCACCGACGACGACGCGGCGGACGCGGAGTCCGGCTTCCCGGTGCTGATCTCCTACCTCCGGGACCGGGTGGTGAGTCAGGCGGACGTGCTGGCCCGCCGGTCGACCGCGCACGACGTCGTGGCCGTCACCGAACAGGTCGCCACGGCACTGCTCGCCGAGCAGACCAGCTACACCAACCCCGAGGCCGCGGCGCACGTGATCCGCGAGCTCACCGAGGCGAAGCAGCACGCGGCCGCGTTGAAGGAACGCTCGGCCCGCTGGCAGCACACGCTCAGCGACGGCGTCGCCGACCTCAACGCCGACATCGACTACGACCTCCGGGACCGGATGCGCGACATCGGACGCGAAGCCGAGGAGGAGGTCAACCGCGCCGGCGACCCACGCAAGATCTGGGACCAGCTGTCCGCCTGGGTCGAGCAGGAGGTGCACGCGGCGGTGGCGGCCAACTTCCTGTGGGCGGCGCAACGCGCGCGGTGGCTCGCGGGGCAGGTCGCCGAGCACTTCTCCGGGGACCAGGACCTGCTGCCCAAGATCAGTGCCACGAGCGCCGATCCGCTCGCCCAGGTGCGCGCCATGGAGCTGCGCGCCGGCGAGCCGTTCGGCGTCGGGCAGAAGGCGCTCAGCGGACTGCGCGGCGGTTACGTCGGGGTGCTGATGTTCGGCATGCTCGGCACGATCGTCGGTCTCTCGCTGATCAACCCGTTCTCGATCGGCGCCGGTTTGCTGTTGGGTGCCAAGGGACTCACCGACGAACGGCGGCGGGTGTACGCGAAGCGTCAGGCCGAGGCGAAGGCCGCGGTCCGGCGCTACTCCGACGACGTGATCTTCCAGGCCGGCAAGGAGTCCCGGGAGCTGCTCCGGCGGGTGCAGCGCGATCTGCGGGACTTCTACATCGACCGCGCGGAGGAGACGAACCGGTCGCTGAAGGAGTCGCTGGCCAAGGCGGACCAGTCGGTGCGCGCGTCGAAGGACGAGCAGCAGCGCAGGCTCGCCGAGATCCCCGAGGAGCTGGCCCGGTTGGAAGCGCTGCACAAGCAGGCCAGAGCACTGTTGCCCGGCAACGCGGTCGCCGACGGCCGTGAGCCGCGCCAGCTCGAGGCGGCCACGTGACCGGGGCGAGCCTGACCGCGGCCGTACGCTCGGTGCTGCGGCAGGCGGTGCGGGTCTACGCGGAGGAGCCGAAGACGGTGGCCGCGTTGCGCGGGCAGCTCGACCGGCTCGACGAGCCGCTGCGCGTCGCGATCGCCGGCAAGGTGAAGGCGGGCAAGTCGACGCTGCTCAACGGGCTGGTCGGGGAGCTGATCGCGCCGACCGACGCCGGCGAGTGCACCAAGGTCGTCACGTGGTACCGGGACGGGCAGACGCCGCGCGTGGTGTCCTATCCGGACGACGGTCCGCCGCGGCCGCTCGCGGTGCACCGCAAGGACGGCGCGCTCGCGGTGCAACTGCGTGGCGTGCCCGCGGAGCGGCTGCGCAAGCTCGTCGTGGACTGGCCGTCGCAGAGCCTGCGCGCGGTCACGCTCATCGACACTCCCGGCATCGGCTCGACGTCGACGGGCACCTCGCGCCGGACGCTGAGCATGCTCACGCCGGACGACGACACGCCGGCCGAGGCCGACGCGGTGATCTACCTGATGCGCCACCTGCACACGACCGACGCGGAGTTCCTAGAGTCCTTCCGCGACCAGAGCGTCGCGCGGGCCAGCTCGGTGAACACGATCGCGGTGATCTCCCGCGCCGACGAGGTCGGCGGCGGCCGGATCGACGCGATGCTGTCCGCGCGGCGGATCGCCCGTCGCTACCAGGCCGAGCCCGCGCTGCGTGGCCTGTGCCAGACGGTGATCCCGGTCGCCGGGCTGCTCGCGGCGACCGGCCGGACGTTGCGGCAGGCGGAGTTCGACACGCTCGCCGCGCTCGCCGCCGCACCGCGCGCGGACATGGACGAGGCGCTGCTGTCCACGCACCGGTTCGTGCGGTCCGACCGGGTCGCGGCGCTCGCCGAGGTGCCGACGGCGCGCAGGGCCGAGCTGCTGGAGCGGTTCGGACTGTTCGGGTTGCGACTGTCCATGATGTACATCCGGCAGGGCCGCGACCGTTCTCCGGCCCTGGCGAAGGAACTGGTGCGCTGCAGCGGGCTCAACGAGCTGCACGAGGTGTTGAACGTGCAGTTCACGCAGCGCCGCGACCTGCTCAAGGCACGCAGCGGGCTGCTGGCGCTCGACCGGTTGCTCGCGGCGTCGGCCGACTCTGCCGGCGTCGATCCGGTGGCGGTCGCACAGCTCGCCTCGGACGTCGAACGCATCGCGTCCGGCGCGCACGAG
Organism: uncultured Actinomycetota bacterium; assembly: GCA_963840275.1. Lineage (GTDB taxonomy): Bacteria > Actinomycetota > Actinomycetes > Mycobacteriales > Pseudonocardiaceae > Actinophytocola. Next base: position 1,163,906 of record CAWIYK010000005.1, on the reverse strand, counting down.
TTCGTCGAGCTGCGACTGCTGTCCGCGCTGCGGTGCGGGGAGGTGACGCTGCCGGCGGACGTGAGCGACACGGCGGAGCGGCTGCTCGGCGGCCAGGGCGTTGCGGCGATCCATCGCTTGGCGCTCCCCAAGGACGCACCGGAGGCAACGGTGCGCGAGGCCGCACTGGACGAACTCGACAACTGGCGCCGACGCGCCGAGGACCCGTTCGCCGCACGCCAGGCCGTACACGCCTACCGAGCGGTGGCGCGCACCTGTGAGGGACTCGTCGCCGCCCTCTCCACACCAGTCGCCTCAGACGCCTGAGCAACCAGGCAACGCTGAAAACTGACCCGACCACGGGCGGCAGCGCACCGAGCCGCACGCCAGGCCATGCCTATCGGGCGGTGGCCCGTGCCTGTGAAGGGCTCGTCGCCGCGCTTTCCTCGCTGCTCGACGCCGAGGCTTGATCAGCACCCTGGTCGGCGGTGTCGATGACCTGCCGCAGGATGCCGAACAGCTCGTTGCGGCCGTCGGCGCCGAGGCGGTTGCGCATGCGCGCCACGTGGTGCTCGACGGTCTTCGCCGAGATGAACAGGCGTGCGCCGATCTGCTTGTGCGTGAGTCCGGCGAGGATCAGCCTGCCGACCTCCACCTCGCGATCGCTGAGCTGCGCGGCCGCGGCCACGGGCTCCGGGGGCGGCTCGGCCTCGTTCTCGTCGATGTCGACTCCGACGTCAACTCCGACTCCGACGTCGACGAGAGGCTGTTCCGGCACCGTCGTGTCGCTCAGCCCTCTCGCGAAGGCCAGCAGCCCGGCCGCGATCTTGCGGTCGGCGGTGTGCAACGCCGCCGCCGCGGCCAGCTGCGCGGCGTCCCAGTTCCGTCCGGCGTGGTGCAGGCCGCCGGCCGCCGCCCGGATCTCGTCCGGGTCGACGTGCTCGCCGCGCGTCACGCGTAGCCAGCAGGCGCCCGCCGTGGCGAACGTGTCGCCGGGCAGCTCGGACACCACGCGGGCCGCCGCGTCGAGGTCGCCGGCCGCGAGCTCGGCGTGCAGCTCGCTCCACCGCAACGCGACCGTCCACAGTGGCGGATCGCCGAGCCGGGCCAGCAGAGCCCGTGCCTGACCGAGGTGCACGGCGATCGACGCGCGCTCGCCGAGGATCGCGGCCGCCACGGCCAGCTCGCCCACCTGCGGTACGAGGTACAGGTCGACCGGGTGCCTGATCAACGCCGTCCTGGCCCTGGCGAACGCGACGCCGAGCGCCGCGGCGTCGCCGCTCTGCCTGGCGAGGCCGACGGCGAGCGTGGCCGCGAGCAGCTCGTCGCCCGGCTCGAGGGTCAGTCCGCCGACGCGGTCGAGCGCGCCCCGTGCGGCGTCCATGCCACCGCGGCGGAGCGCGAACCAACCGTGCTGCAGCAGGTGCCTGGCATGCGTGAAACCGCCACCGAGCTTGGCGGTGACCGCACGGCCCAGCGTCGCCTCGGCCAGTGTCGTCTCGCCGCACTGTCCGGCGACCAAGGCGACCAGCTCGGTCGGGCTGTAGGGCAGCAGCACCGCGTCGCCGGCCGAGTCGAGCAGGCCGGCGGCCCGGACGAGGAGGGACAGGCCGACGGTGGCGTCGCCGTCGACGGACTCCAGCATGCCGTTCGCGAGCAGCCGCACGGCGGCGGCGGTGAGCGTCGGCGCGTCGGCTTCACTGGGCGGTGCGGCCGCGACCACGTCGCGGGCCCGCGCCAACTCGCCGCAGGCGAGCAACGCCGGCACCGCGAGGAGCGCGTCGGTGCTGCCGGGGCCCGACAGGCTCTGGTACAGCTCACCGGCACGGGCGGCGAACCCGCGCCTTGCGAGGATCGAGGCGGACACCGTGACGGCACGCCGCCGGTCCGGCGCGGAGCTGTCCGCGGAGAGGATCTGGTCGGCGAGGCGCAGCGCCTGGACCGGGTCGCCCGCGAGCGCGGCGGCCTGTGCCCGGCGCGCGAGCACCGACGCCGCGCTGCCGCCGGCACGCACCGCGGCGTCGTAGAGCTCGACCGCGAGTTGTGGTGAGGTGCGCAGCGCCTCGTCGGCGGCCGCCGCGAGCACCGTGAAGGCGCGGGCGCCGGTGGCGTGGGATTCCGCCAGCTGCCGGCCGGCGGCCAGCACCGGGCCACCGTTGGCGACCTGGATGTCCGCGAGCCGGTGCTGCATGCTCCTGCGCCGCAGCACCGGGAGGAGGCGAAGCAGCAGGTTGCGGGCGAAGACGACGAGGTCGCCGGACTCGGTGACGAGGCCGGTCGCCATGGCCGCCTCGACGGTCTCGCCAAGGGCGTCCTGGTCGGTCTCGAGCAGCGCGCCGAGCACCTCAGCGTCGAGCGGGGCGCCGAGCGCCATCGCCTCGAGCAGCCGGTAGATCGGCGGGTCGAGCGCCTCCAGCAGGTAGCGGAGCCGCTCCGCGAGGCCGGGGGACACCGAGACGCGCTGCGGCCGGCGGAACCGGTCGGGGTGGCGCGGGTCGAACCGTCCGGTGTCGAGCATCGCCTGGGTGACCAGGCCGACGAACATCAACAACCCGCCCGACTGCTCGTGCACCAGTGCGACGAGCGTGTCCGGCGGCGGTCCCCCGACACGCCGGGCGACGTGCGCGGCCACCTCGTCGCGCCCGAGATGACCGAGGACGATCGGCGAGTGGTGCCGCGACACGAGCGCGCCGAGGGCCGACAGCCCGTCCGGTCGCGGCCACGGACGGTAACTGACGACCATGCGGGCGTCGTCGCGTCTGGCCCGCTCCCGCAGGATCGCGAGGGTGTCCGGAGCGAGGCGGTGCGCGTCGTCGACCAGCACCGGGATGCCGTCCGCGAGCGCGCCGACGTCGGTGTCCGGCCCGACCCGCACCGCGGGGACGCCGGCCGTGTCGTAGGCTGCTGCGATGGCGCTGACCAGCGTCGACTTGCCGGTTCCGCCCGGCCCGACGATGGCAGCCGTCAGCGGCTCGCCGACCTCGGACCCGATCTGCCGAAGGATCCAGCCCGCGACCGGTTCAGCGCGTGCCATCGTTGGCGTTCGCATCACGCCGGCCCCTCTTCGTTGGGTGTGCCCTCCCCTTCGTCGGTTACGCAGCGTTGACCATTACACCGAACGCACTATTGCCCGAACATTCGTGGTTGGTTATGCAGCCTTGGGCGACGGCGTCACGAGCCCCGACCGCGCGGCGGCGAACCCGTGGAAGCACAGCCCGACCACGACGAGCACCACGGACAGTCCACACAGGACAAGCAGACGGTGATGCTCTGCTGGACCGGCAACTTCGCCTCCGAACGGGCAACTCGTAACCATTCGGTGAGAGACCGTGTGTCATCTGGTTATGGTGCATCGACGGGTCATGCTCGGATACTGGGGAAGTTGGTGCGCGACGGTGCTCCGCAAGGTTTTTGTCGTTCTGGTGGTTCTTCTCGGGTTTCTCACGGTGTCGCCGGCGGCGGCGACACCTGCTGACGCGGATCTCGCCGTCGAACTGGACGCGGTCGGCCACTTCGTGATGCCCGGCGCGCAGTACACGATCTCGCTGACCAACAACGGCCCGCAGGCGTTGACCTCGGCCACGGTCGTCATCCAGCTCGACCCCAGGGCGGGCGGCGTCTTCAACCCGCCGCCCTGCCCGTACGACGAGGTGGCCGACACGCTGACGTGTTCCTTCGGCGCGATCGCCGTCGGGGCCACGGCCGTCATGGCCACCAGCTGGGTCGTCTACTCCCTGACGACCGCGACCCAGGTCGACGCGACCGCGACCCTGGCCACGAGCACCCCGAGCGACCCCGACCCGGCGAACGACTCCGCATCGTCCACCTGCGACTACCGTGCCGACCCGGGTGGGTTCCCGCCGGTCCCGTACCGGATGTTCTGCTAGGCCTTACGCGGGCTGGGCGGCGAAGGCCGGCATCACGTGGTCGTGCACCAGCTGCAGCTGCTCGCGCATCGTGGCCACGCCCGGCAGGTCCAGACCCGAGAAGGCCTTCACCAGCGCGGCGTCGGTGATGGCGAGGACCATGTGGTTGACGCCGGTCGACGCGATCTCGGTCTTGATCTTCTCCGCGCACTCCTCCGGGGTGCCGGCGATCGAGAGCTTGTCGGCCAGGTCGGGTGGGGTCAGCTCGTAGGCACGGTCCACCCGGCCCTCCCCCACCGCGGCGATGATGTCCGTCAGCGACGCCGGATCCACGTCGTTGCGTTCCAGTTGCTCGGCCGGCATCGACGACGCGTACAGGCCCACCATCGCCCGCGCGGCGTCCTTCGCGGCGCGCGAGTCCTGCCCTGTGGCGAACACGACCCACGCGCCCATGTCCAATGTGGACGCGTCACGGCCCGCCCGCTCGGCACCGATCCGCACGTTCTCCACCATGTACTCGTAGGCGCGTTTCGTGTAGCTCAGCGCGTGGTGCACGCCGTCGGTCAGCTCACCCGCCGCCTGGAACGACTTCGGGCCGCGCATCGCGCCGAGCTTCACCGGGACGTGTTCCTGAACCGGCCTCGCGAACGTGAACAGCCCGCTGTACTTGAAGAACTCGCCCTCGTAGTTGATCGCGCCGTCGTCGAGGAGCGTGCGCACCACGTGGTGTGCCTCCTTGAGACGCGACAACGGCTTCGTCTTCGCCCAGTCGATGCCGTACTGGGCGAGCAGCCCGAAGTTGCCCGACCCCAGCACGCACTCCGCGCGGCCGCCGGTCAGCTCGTCGAGGGTCGCGGTCGCCTGGGCGATCAGCGACGGCTCGCGCAGCGTGACCGCGGAGAGCTACGGCCCGAACCGGATGTTCTTCGTCTTGTCGGCCGCCGCCGCGAACAGCAGCCAGAGGTCCTTGTGCCAGGTCTCGTCCGCCGCGTAGCAGCCGTAGTAGCCCAGCTCGTCGGCGAGCTTGATGGACTCGATCGTGTCGTCGAGCGGATAGTCGGGCAACATCACGAAGCTGAATCGCATGACACTCACCTTTCCGAAGCGTCTACAGTGGACCTGACAGCGTCGCCGGAGACCGCGCGGCTGTGCCGGTAGGGCCGCAGCACGGCCATCAGCACCAGCCCCGCACCGACCACGACGACGCCGGAGAGCAGCACGAGGTAGTTGTCGTACCAGGCCGCGTCGGGCGTCCGCGGCCACACCATGTTCACGATGGCCGCGACCCCGTACCCCAACGCGGCGACGTTCACCGCGAAACCCCACCGCCCCAACGTGAACGGGCCGGACGGCCGCCAGCCCCGGAGCCGGGCCCGCAACGCCGCGAGCACCACCATCTGGAAGCCGAGGTAGATGCCGAGCACCGCGAACGACACGATCTTCGTGACCGCGTCCTCGGAGAACCCCGACACCAGCACCACGACCGCGGGCACGATCGCCGCCACCACCAGCGTGTACGGCGGCACGCCCCGGCTGCGCGAGAACCGGGCCAGCAGACCGCTTCCCGGCAGCATCCGGTCCCGCGCGTAGGAGTACATCAGCCGCGACGCCGCGGCCTGGAGGCTCAACGCGCAGGACAGGAACGACACCAGCACGACGGCCAGCACGATCTTGGCGCCGGTGTCGCCGAACGCCGTGGCGAGCACGCTGCCCACCGGGTCGGCGTCGTCGCCCGCGATGACCGCGCCGAAGTCCGGCACCGCGAGCACCAGCGCGAGGCACACGAACGTCGCCGCCGCGCCGCCGACGTAGATCGTCATCCGCATCGCCTTCGGGATGCGCCGGCTGGCGTCCGGCACTTCCTCCGCGACGTCACCGCACGCCTCGAACCCGTAGTACTGGAAGATCCCGATGAGGCCGGCGGCGAGGAACGCGGCCAGGTACGAACCCTCCGGCGCGGCACCGAAGCTGTCGAACAGCACACCGAAGTCGTGCTCGCGTTCGGCGATCAACAGCCATCCCCCGACCACGAGCGCGCCGAGGATCTCCGTGCCGAACCCGATCAACGCGGCGACCGCGAGCACTTTCGTGCCGCCGAGGTTGATCAGCGTGGCGAGCACGATCATCGCCAGCGCGCAGACGATCGTGGTGTTCGTCGACACCGTGAGGCTCAGTAGCGACGCGACGTACGGTCCTGCGCCGTAGACCACCGACGCGATCGTGACCAGCAGCGCGATCGCGTACACCCAACCGGTCAGCCACGCCCACTTCTGACCCCACAACCGCCGCGCCCACGGGTAGATCCCGCCCGCGATCGGGTACTGCGACACGATCTCGCCGAACACGAGCGCGACGAGCAGCTGCCCGGCGCCCACGATGACGAGGCTCCAGATCATCGGCGGGCCGGCCAGCGCGAGCGAGACGGCGAACAGCGTGTACACGCCGACGACCGGCGACAGGTAGGTGAAGCCGAGCGAGAAGTTCGCCCAGAGACTCATGTCCCGGTGGAACTCGGAGGTGTAGCCGAGTTCAGCGAGCCGACGCGCGTCGGGGTCAGGGACGGCGTCGGCTCGCGCGGCGGCAGTCACGGTGACTCCCGCTCGATCTCGTCGAGCAGCTCCTGTCCCGAAAGGACAGTCGTCGCCCAGTGCCGGTGCATCCACTCGAGGTGGTCGCTGCGCCCCGCGGCGATGCGCAGCGTGTCCCAGTTGGGGAACAGCTGCTGTGCCACGTGGACGGTCATCAGCTTCGGGTCGACCTCGAAGATGTGCTCGAACCGTTCCACCGCCACGTCCGACACCTGGCGGACCGGTGGCGGGTTGTGCTGTTCGTCGTACCGGTAGCTCATTCCGCCTCCCCGGAATTCAATGTGTTGGTTGCGTAGTGGACGAAGGTTCTGTTGATCACGTACTTGTGGCTGGCTTCCGTCACGTTCCCCCTGAGGTGCGGTTTGGGAATCACGAGGTTGACAAAGGGACTCTCACGGTCGACCTTCCTCGTAGGCGCGCTGCAGGCCGTACTTGCCAGGGTTCATGATGTTGTTGGGGTCCAGCATCTTCTTGACTCCGAGCATCACGTCGTACCCGCCGCCCAGCTCCTCCGGCACGAGGTCCACCTCGCCCTCGCGGCACGAGCCGTGACAGGCGCTGATCGAGCCGCCGTGGCGCAGCGCGACGGCGGCGATCTCCCGCTTCGCGTCGACCCACGCGGCCCACGCCGCGTCGTCCAGCTTCTGTTCCCAGATGCCGACGTCGATCTCGGTGAGGTAGTCCACGCCGGTGTCCGCGCTGGTGTAGAAGAACATTCCCCAGTCGTCGAAGATCGGGTGCCGCTCGCGCAGGCGGGCGACGATGTCGTGCCACGCCGTGCGGACCGCGGCCAGGTCGGTGTAGGAGATGGCCGCGTCCTCGCAGTGCCAGGACATCGGCGCTACCTGGCCCTCGGTGGTGCGGCCGTGCAACGGTGTTGCGTAGCGGTCGTGCCGCGCCGCCCAGTCGCCCTGGGAGATCTCGTCGCCGAGGTAGCGAGCACCAGCGTCACGGGCGATTCGCATGAGGCGCTTGCCGCCGGCCCGCACCTCGTCGGTGTTGCCGTAGCAGACCGCGCACACCAGCGCCCGCACGTCCGCCGGCTGCGGGATGTACGCCTCGTCGTCGCGGCGCAGGTAGTCCACCTTCCACTCGTCGAACAGGACCGCGCCCGCGAATGTGGCGACCCCCGCGCGGGCGAGCTGCCCGAGGCAGGCGTAGGCGCTGTCGAAGTCGGCGAACGCCCAGAACGGCGAGAACTCCGCCTCCGGCTTGGGATACAGCTTCAGCGTCGCCTCGGTGGCGATGCCGAGCGTGCCCTGGTGGCCCATGAACAGGTGCTTGAGCTGGTAGCCGCTGGAGCTCTTGGACACCTTGAGCCCGCCGCCGTCACCGACCCGGATGACCCTGCCGGTGGGCAGCACCATCTCGAAGCTCAGCACCAGGTCCCTGGTGTGCCCGTAGCGGGAGCCGACGAGCGACCAGCCGCTCGTGCCGATCCGTCCGCCGATCAGCGAGCACGGGTAGGAGGCCGGGTTGTCTGGGTAGATCAGGCCGTGCTTGGCGAGCACCTCGTTGAGCTTCAGCATGTTGATGCCGGGGCCGACCGTGCACGTCCGGTTCTCGAGGTCGATCTCCTTGATCTCGTTCATCCGCTTGACGTCCACGACGATGCCGCGCCGCTCGGGCACGGCGCCGTCGGTGAGCCCGGTGCCGCCGTCGCGCGGCACGATCGGGATCCGGTGCTCGTTCGCGACCCGGACGACCGCGGCGACCTCCTCGGTGGTCGCGGGCATGACGACCAGGTCCGGCACCCGGTCGCGCCAGCGGTGCACCGGGAACGGCGCTGGCACGCGGGCCCGGTTCATCCGCGCGGTCTTCGACGTCAGCACGTAGTCCTTGCCGAGCGCCGCGACCAGCTCGTCGAGGACCGCGTCCGTCAGCTGCGCCGTCATCGGCCCGTGCTCCCGCCGACCTCGATGCCGCAGGACTCGGCCAGCAGCTCGTGGAGGTCCACGACGTCGATGTCGCGCGCCGCGCCCGCCTCCGACAGCGGCCGCTCCGACCACGGGCACGCGGAGACGAGCGTGTCGACCTCCAGCTCGGCCGCCTTGTCGATCCGGGCGGCGCTGATCTTCGCGGTCAGCTCGGGCTTCTCGACCGGAAGGCCACCGCCGCCGCCGGAGCAGTAGGACCACTGGGTGACCCGGTCGACGTCGTGGAACGTCAGGCCGGGAATCGAGCGCAGGATCTGGCGCGGCTCCTGCCAGATCCCCTTGCGTTTGTTGAGGCGACACGGGTCGTGGTAGGTGATCGTCCGTTCGATCGGGACGGTCGGGGTGAGCCTGCCCTCCTCGATGAGCTGGGCCAGCAGCTCGATGACGAGCACGACCTCGATGTCGAAGTCGGCGCCGAAGTAACCCGGGTAGTCCTCGGTGAAGGTGATGTAGTCGTGCGGGTCGAGCACGAGCACCCGCTCGACCCCGCTCGCCTGCCAGTCCGCGAGGTTGTGCTCGGCGAAGCGGCGGGACTGGTCGCGGTAGCCCATCTCGGCGGCCGGCCCGCCGCAGCACCACTGCTCGCGCATCAGGCCGAACTCGTAGCCGGCGCGCTGCAACAGCTGGGCGACCGCGCGCGGGACGGAGGTCCGGTAGAACGCGGCCTCGCAGTCGACGAACAGGATCGTCTCGCCGCCGAGGGTCAGGCCGAGCCCGTCCGCCCAGTCGCGCACGTGCTCCTGGCTCACCGGGACGTCACCGAGCACCGGCTCGTGCGTGCGCTCGTCGGTCAGCCGGTTCCACTGCTGGTAGCCGGGTTGGTGGACGCCGTTGTCCACCGCGAGCGCGCGCATCTCCTTGACCAGGTCCACGGTCCTGGTGCGGAAACGGTAGAAGTCGCCGGTGAACAGGGTGTTCGGGCAGCGCAGCTCGCAGGCGCCGCACTGGGTGCAGTTGACGTAGTCCTCGGCGACGTCCTCGATCGTCAGCTCGCCCTGCTCCATCGCGACGACGTTGGCGTGGAAGGCGGTCGGGGTCCACGACTCGTTGCGGGTCACCTGCATGACCGGGCACACCTCGCGGCAGAACTTGTGCCCGGACGAGAAGCAGTTGTAGGCCGCGTTGCGCCACTGCCCCAGAAACTCGACAGTGACCGGTGCGTGTGTGGTGGGATCGGTGTCAGTCATCGAGGCCTCCATCATGTGACGGCGGTCACGTTAGACTAAACATATGAGACCATATTTCAAATGGCAAGGACCAACCAACGGAAGCTAAGGGGCACCGTGACGGCACCCAGCCACCAACCACCCCAACACCCGCACCGTCCGCTGGGAAGCAACCCACACATTGAAGGCCGGGGAGGCGGACCAGTCGCCGCCCGGCACGTCGTGTTCGCGCCGTTGCGGGACGGCGGGCGGGTCGAGGTCGTCGCGCGGCGGATCAGTGAGGCCATCGGCCTCGGGCTGATCGCCGACGGGGAGCAGCTGCCGAGCGAACTGGAGCTGGCCGGTGCGCTGAACGTGTCGACGGTGACCCTGCGCGAGGCGCTCGCACTGCTGCGCCAGCGCGGTCTGGTGGAGACGCGGCGCGGGCGTGGCGGCGGGTCGTTCGTGCGCGCGCCGGTGGACGCGTCCGTCGAGCGGCTGCGGACCGTGCTGCGCGAGACCGGGGTGCACGAGCTGCGGGAGATCGGCGACCACCTGCTCGCGGTCACCGCCACCGCGGCGAAACTGGCGGCGTCCCGCGCGTCGGCCGACCAGATCGAGCGGCTCGCGGAGCTGATCGAGCAGCTCGCGGTGGCCGAGACCGTCGGAGAACGAAGACGGGCCGACGGCCGGTTCCACATCGAGATCGCGGCGGCGGCGCAGTCGACCCGGCTGACCCGTCAGGAGATCGACCTGCAGGGCGAGATCGGCGAGCTGCTGTGGATCCCGTTCGGCGAGGCCATCGACTCCGACGAGCGGGTCGCGCGGCACCGGGCGGTGCTGGCGGCCATCGCGGACGGCGACGGCGACCTCGCGCGCAGGCTCACCGAGGAGCACGTGGAGCTGGCCGTCTCGCGGTTGATCGAGTTCCACCTACAACTCAGCCAGCATGAGTCCTAGAGTGGGCTCAGCCGACTACCGTGGAGCAGCCTTGAGTCCGTACGCCGGTGTGGCCGCCACCATGGTCGAAGCCCTGCTTCGGGATACCTTCGCCGGCATCGAGATCCTGCGCGCGCTGGCGATCGACGTGCACCGGGGGGCCGTGGCCGAGGGCCGCGCGCCGACCACGGCGGACCTGTCGGCGATCCGGCCCACCGTTCTGGAGCACCTGGCCGGCCACGCCCGCCTCGCGGGCACCGGGGTGATCGCCGCGCCCGGCGTGCTCGACGACCAGCCGCGCTGGCTCGAGTGGTGGCGCCGCCTGCCCGCGGCCGCCGATCCGCTGCCGCTGACCGTGGACCTCGACACCGGCAACATCGGCAGCTACGACTATCCGCTCGCGCCGTGGTTCGACGTGCCGTGCCGGACCGGGCAGCGCGTCGTGGTGGGGCCGTACGTGGACTACGCCGGCACCGACGAGTACATCCTGACCTTCGCCGCGCCGATCACCTCGGACGCGGGCTTCTTCGGCGTCGCCGCCGCGGACATCCGCACCAACGACTTCGAACGCGCGCTGCTGCCGACCCTCAACTCCGAGGGGCCCGCCACCGCGCTGGTGAACGCCACCGGCCGGGTGCTCGCGTCCAACACCCCGGCCATGATCGTCGGCTCGATGACCCACGCCGGAAGCGGGCACGCAGCAGGAGCTACCACCCGGCGAGGACTGGGCCGACTGCGTCGGCCTCCCGTGGTTCCTCGTACGCGGCTAGACGTCCAGTTGTTCGGCCACGTCGGCACTCGGCGCCGAACCGGCGTCGAACATCGCGCGGAGCTGGTACTTGCGCAGCTTGCCCGCCGGGTCGCGCGGCAGCTCGTCGACGAACTCCAGTCGCTCGGGGAAGTACAGCTCGGTCATGCCACGCTTGCGCAGGTGGGTCCGCAGATCCTCGAGCGTCGGGGACTCGCCGCCGGGCACCACGACAGCACAGACGTGCTCCCGCGCACCGTCGCTGCAGGCGATGATCGCCACGTCCTTGATATCGGGATGTTGCTGCAGTTCTTCTTCCACATCCCGCACCGGGATGATCGTCCCGCTGTTCACTTCGTAGACGCGGTCGGGGACGCGACCCTCGATGCGAATGCCGCCTCGGCCGTCCGAGCGGGCGATGTCGCCGGTGTCGAACCAGTCGCCGTGTCCGGTGTCGGTGGTCGAGATCCTCGCGATGGTGTTGGTGATGGTGCCGACGCACATCGACGCGCCACGCACCTGTAGCGGCCCTGTGGTGCCTTCGCCCTCCGAGGTGACCACGCGCACCTCCAGACACGGGAGCGCGCGGCCGTCGCTGTGCGCCGACCAGTCCGGTGGGTCGTCGGCGCGCACCGCAGTCCCGACGACGTTCTCGGTCATTCCCCAGACCGCGCGCAGCGGCACGCCGAACGTCTCACGCACCACCGGCACCATGTCGGGCGGAACCATGGTGCCGCCAGCCATGATGGTGCTCAGCGACGTCAGGTCGCGGGGCCGCTCGCGCTGTGCGGCGATGAGCTCGGCAAGGTTGGGCGCGGTGGTCATCAGACGGGTCGCCTCCGCCCGCGCCATCAGGTCGAGCATCCGGTCGGGATCGGCGAAATCCTGAAACACGCCGGCGCCGCCGGTCAGCAGGACCCCGAACACCGCCCACAGCGGACACGCGATGTGGGTCACCCGCATCGTCGTCGCCGCCCGGTCCGCGGCCGGCCCGCCGATCGACTCCGCCATGAACCCGCTGGTGCCGGCGTAGATCGTGTTGCAGGTGTGCAGCACGCCCTTGGGTTCGCCGGTGCTGCCCGAGGTGAACAAGACCACCGACGGCTGGTCCGGGCTCGCCGGCGACAACGAGGAGAGGTCCCGGTCGGGCCCGTTGACGAAGTACTCGTGGAAGTCCACGGCGCCCGTGTCCGCGGCGTCGCCGTACACGACCCGCTGCCGCAGCTGCGGCAGTCGCGGCGCCATCTCGGCAAGTGCCCGCGCGTGACCGAAACCGGCCCAGCTGTCCACTGTGACGCAGACCCGCGCACCCGTCCTGGCCAGCACCCGCTCGATCTCCCGCGCCCGCAGCTGCGGCACGATCGGCTGTGCGATCGCGCCGACTCGCAGACACGCCAACAACAACGCCGCGGTTTCCCACCAGTCGGGAAGCTGGAAGGCGACCACGTCACCGTTGCGCACGCCGAAGTCGTCGAGGCCGCCCGCGATGCGCCGAACCAGCTGGTCGAACTCGCGGTAGGACACCACCCGCACCGTGCCGTCGACAGAACGCCCGTTGATCATCACCGGCTCGTCCGGACGCAGCCGCACCGACTCAGCCAGGTCGTCGAGGAAAGTCGTGTCCCGCCACCAGCCGTTGCTTCGGTAATAGCGCGCCTGTTCGATATCGGCCGACAACTGAATCAGGGACGTCACCCTGCAGCCTCCGCGGAATTCCGAGGTCGGCGAGTCGAACCAGCACAGAGGATCGGAGCCGTCGCCCGCCAGTAACGAGGACGGAGCGTACCCGACCAATTGCGACAGTCAATTGTTTCCGATCACCATGAGCCGATCTTGCGTGATCACGGATCTTGATGCGCCATCTGCAGCCAATGGCTTGGTACGTCGGCGAGTGAGCATATCCACCGGATGGCCGTCCATTTCGAACTATTCGCACAATAGTTCGAACCCGCGCTTATCTCCGTTACCGGGAACCGGGTGCTCGTCGCGATGTGAGGGCGGGTTGATCGTCGCTTGGCTGGCTCGGCGAGCGATGGGACAGGCGGCGGCTCAGGACGGCGGTGGTGCCGATCAGGGCTGCGAGGGTGAGGGCGACCGGAAACGCGATCACCGGCAGGCTCCATGCCAGCATGCGAGAGCCGAACTGCGCGGCGGTGTAGGCGAGTTCCAGCACGCCGATCCGGTGCGAGCTCAGCGGCCCGGCCGACGTCGACTGCACCGCGAGGTAGGCCATGCTCCCGCTGATGTGGTCCGACGTGCCGCGGGCCACGCCGGCGATCACCGCCCCGGCGGTCAACAACGCGGTGACCGGGAAGGCCGTGCAGGCGGCCGTGATCACGACCGCCGCGGTCGTCAGCGCCAGCTGTGCCGACAGCACCTGGCGGGCGCCTTCCGGGGTCGCGCCCCTGGTGAGCGCCGCGCGGAGCACGATCGGGGACATCGCCGCGATGAAGAACGTCGCCGACGGGAGCCACGCGGGGAAGCCGTGTACGCCGACGAGGTACGTGCTCTCCACGAACGTCAGCGCCGAGTTGACGAACCTGATGCCGCCGAAGTGGCCCACCGCCAACCACATGCCGGTGCGGGGGCCCTCTTCCCGACCGGCGGTCACGGGCGGTGGGGGCGACGGCGGGCTGAGGTAGCGACGGCCGCGGGTCAGCCACGCCTGTATCAGGCCCGACGCCAGCGACGCGGCGCCGCTCACGGCCAGCAGCACCAACAGGGCACCGTCGTCGGCGAGCATCAGGGTCAGGAGGCCGGCGGCACTGCCGGCGATGAGGCCGACGTTCTTGACGGCGTTCGCGTCGGCAAGGCCGCGGCCGAGGTTGCCGGCACCGACCAGGTCCTCGACGAACACCGGCCACGCCGCCCAGTACACCCGCTCCGGCAACACGTTGAGCAGGAAGAAGAACACCACCAGACCGGGGTGCGCGTGGCCGAGCACCATGCCGACCAGCGTGACCGCCGCCAGCGTGCTGCTCAGGATCGTGGACCGGTTCGCGCCGAGCCGCTGCGCGAGCGCGGCGGCCGGGATCACCAGTGCCAGCCGGGCGATCGCGGCCGCGGCGGTCGTCGCGCCCGCGGCGACCGGGTCGAAGTCGGCGATCGTGATCAGGTACACGATGAGGTTCGGCAGCGCCAGGCCGGCGCCGATCGTCCCGATGGCGAACGCGACGCCGTAGCCCCGGCCGATCCGGCCGTTCGGCACCGTCATCGTGCCTGCGCCTCCCACAACCCCGCCACGCTGTCCCGCCACGACCCCAGCTCCAGCCCGTGCCGCGCCCAGTCCGTCGTGCGGCCGGGCACGGCCGTGGTCAACCACGTCGGCGACTCCCGCGCGGTCCGGCGCGCGGCCGCGATCCGGGCGACCCTGGCCGGGGTGCGCGCGTCGACGACCCGCAGCGGCTCGCGCGCCAGCTCGGACACCAAGCCGTACAACGCCGTCTGGGTCGGGCAGCCGCCGACGAGATCGACGTTGCCCGCCAGGTCCGCGCGGTCGAGCAGCTCCGGCCGGCACAGCAGCTCGATCGCCGCCGCCACGTCCGCCAACGACACCATCGGCACCGGCAGCCCGCCCACGATCACCTGTGTCCCCGACTCGGGCCACAGGTGCCGATAGGCGACGTCGTCGACCGGGTCGATGACCCAGCCCAGCCGCAGCACGGTCAACGCGCCGGGAAAGGTCGCCGGCAGCAGTTGCTCGGCCAGTCGTTTCGACCGGACGTACGCGCCCGCCGGGGTGCCGTCCTCGGCCTCCAGCACCGCGGTCGAGCTGAGGTACACGAACCGCGACGCGCCCGCGTGTGCCGCGGCCAGGGCCGCCCGCACCGCGCTGACCGCGTTGATCTCGAACACGGCCAGCTCGTGGACCGTCTCGACCGCGCCGTGGTGCGCGCCCGCGCAGTAGACGACCGTGGTCGCCCCAGCGAGGTCGGCCGCCAGCCGGGCCGGGTCGTCGAAGGCCAGCTCCCGCACCGGGAACGGCGTCGGCCGGTGATCGGGCCGGTCCGGGTCCCTGGCCAGCCCGAGCACGTCGTGGCCGCGTTCGGCCAGCAACGTGCCCGCCGCGGCCCCGATTCGTCCCTTGGCGCCGATCAGCACCACCCTGGCGGTCACCCGCTACACCGCGCTCGAGTAGGTGATCAGGTCCATCGGGTACTCCGGCGCCGGCCGGCTCACCTCGTCGAGCCGGGCCCAGGCCTCCTCGGGCAGCTCGCACCCCAGCGCGCCGAGGTTCTCGCGCAGCTGCTTGTCCGTGCGGGCGCCGAGGATGGTGCTCGTCACGCCTGGTTGGCGCATCGCCCACCGGAGCGCGATCTTCGCCGGCCCGTGCCCGTGCTCCTCGGCGAGCTGGCGCAGGGTGTCGACGATCGCCAGGTTCTGGTCGGTGAACCGGTTGCGCATGGTCGGCGAGCCGCGGCGCGCGCTGTCGGCCGCCCGGGTGCCGTCCGCGAAGTCGTCGACGCGGGGGTACTTGCCGGTGAGCAGGCCGCCGCCGAGCGGGCTCCAGCCGAACACGCCGAGCCGTTCGCTCTCGGCCAGCGGCAGCAGCTCCCGCTCGGTGCTGCGGCCGATGAGCGAGTACTGCGGCTGGATCACCGTGAACGGCTCCCAGCCCCGCCGCGCCGAGATGCCGAGGCCCTTCATCACGTGCCACGCGGCGAAGTTGCTCACCCCGATGTAGCGGACCTTCCCGTCCGCGACCAGCCGGTCCAGACAGGACAGCGTCTCTTCCAGCTCGCAGCGCGGGTCCCAGCAGTGCAGCAGGTAGATGTCGATCCAGTCGGTGCGCAGGCGGCGCAGCGACTGGTGCACGCTGTCCAGGATGTGGCGGCGGGAGTACCCGCGGTCGTTCGGGCCGGGCCCGGTGGCGAACCGCACCTTCGTCGAGATCACCGCCTGGTCGCGGCGACCCTCGAGCAGGGCGCCGAGGATCTCCTCGGACCGCCCGCCCGCGTAGCCGTCCGCGGTGTCGAACGTGAAGCCGCCCGCGTCCACATAGGACGCGACGATCCGGCCCGCCTCCTCGGCGTCGGCCTCGTTGCCGAATGTCATGGCGCCGAGGGTCAGCTCGCTGACCGCCAGCCCGGTCCAGCCCATCCGCCGGTGTTCCACCGTGTCACCTCCATGGTTGGTCAAGCAGTTGGTGCCGTCTCGGCGCGTTCTCCGTGCCGCCGGGACCAGCCGAGCGTCCAGCCGAGCTCCCGCACGGCCCGGTAGAGCGCCGCCGCCCGGCCTGGGTCGGCGCGGTCGAACGCGCGCATCGCTCTGGCCAGCCGCTCCCGGGCGCCCGGGACGGCCGACGGCGGCGGCGGGAGCAACAGGTGGGCGTGTTCGGGCAGCAGCCGCAGCACCTCGCGGCGCGGGATCGCGCGCAGGTCGTCGACGAGGCTCGCGGCGATGTGCCGGTACTTGCGCAGCTCGCCGGACCAGCTACGCGGCGGGTCGTGGCTGAGGACGGCGTGGTGGCAGCCGACGACCCGAGCGCCGGCCGCGCGGGCGGTCCGGCCGAACACCGCGTCGCCCGCGAACCGCAGGCGGGTGTCGAACCCCTTGTCGCGGAACAGGTCGGCGCGCACCGCGGCCGCCCGGGTGTCCATGGTGTTGACCGGTTCGCCACAGCACACCGCGCCGCCCGACCATGCCGCCAGGCGGTGCAGGTAGTCGGCCGCGGCACCCGCGCCGATCGGCCGGTCCGCGCGCGGCGCGGCGGTCGCGGTGACGACGTCGGCGGTACGCAGCAGGTCGAGCAGGTGCGCCGGCCAGTCCGGCCCCGGGCGGCAGTCGGCGTCGGTGAACAGGATCGCGTCGGGCCGCTCCCCCAGCACGGCCGCGACCCCGGCGTTGCGCGCGGCGTACGAGCCGACCGTCGCACACGGCACGACCTCGGCGCCCGTGCCGGCCAGCCCGGCCAGCGCCACGGGCTCGATCCCGTTGTCCACCACCACGAACCGGGCACCGGCCGCACGCGCGGCCGCCCCGATCGCCCGCAACGCGGGCGCCGTGTCCCGGTCCCCACCGCGCACCGGCACCACCACCGCCGCCCTCACGCCAGCCCCCGAGTGGGCGGGACGGCGGCCAGCCACTCGACGAACGGCAGGTACCCGGTGGCCTCGGCCAGTCCGTCGGCCAGCAGCTCGGCGGCCAGGCCGAGCGAGAACTTCTCGTTGTCCCGGTAGTCCAGTCCGGAGTGGACGAGGCCGTTCCGGCTGCCGTCGGCGAGCCCGCACACCGTGTCGCACAAGGTGAACACCGAGTAGAGCCCGTTCAGTGTCCGCAGCAGCACCGGGTCCGCGACGACTCCGGCGGCCGCGAGCACGTCGAGCATGGTCGGCTCGTCGAGCCGGAAGTGACTGCCCGGCAGGGCGAGCAGCGAGGTCTCCGGCAGCCCGGCGGCCGGCAGCACGTCGACCCAGCGGGCGGCGCCATCCTCGGTGAGGACGAGGTTGGACGGGTTGACGTCCTGCAGGATCCACCGCCGCCGGTCCAGCAGACCGGCGAGCCGGCCGGCGAGGTCGGCGTCCGCGCGGCGGGCGGCGGCCAGCGCCGGTGCGGGCGGCGGCTCGTCCCGGGTGTGGCCGGCGATCGCGGTGAGCTGCCCGGTCGGTGTGGCGAGGTCGCGCGCGGACGGGGTCAGCGCGGCGAACCCGAGGAACGCGTCGAGCGACACGTGCGGTGCGACCGGCGGCGGCGTGCCGAACGCGGCCAGCGCCGCGCCGGCCGCCTCCACGGCGCGGACGTAGTGCTCGGCCGCCGCGCGCCGGCCGGCGGGGTGGTCGCCGAACCGCTGGTCGAGCGTGCCGGTGCCGAGGTCGGCGAAGGCGAGCACCCGGTGTGGCGGGCTCTCCCCCACCACCCGGGCGAACGGGGCGTCCGGCAGCCGGCCGGCGAGCCGGGCGAGACCGAGGTCGGCGGCGTCGAACCGTTTGAGCACGGCCGACTCCGCCCCCGCGCGCACCCGCACCACCCGCTCGCCCGACGTGCTGCCGGTGAGCGGCTCGACCACCACCGACCGCCAGCCGAGGGCCGCCGCGGCGGCCTCGGCCCAGAAGCCGGTCACCGCGCGACCTCCGTGACCGCGCCGCGGGCGTTGGCCGCGCACAGCGGCTCCAGTGCGCGCTCGTCCCAGTCGGGCCGGACGCACACCACGTTCAGGCGCGGGTCCCGCCGCGCCGTGTGCAGCCAGGACAGGTGTTCGTCGTCGTCCCGGTGCGGTGCGACCACCAGCAGCTCGGTTCGCTCGTCCAGGGTGTCCAGTTCGGACCGCAGGGCCGCCTCGTCGAGGACGCCGTCCCCGGCGACCCGCACGACCGTGGTGTCGAAGCCGCGGGCCGCGGCTTCGCGGTCGCCCCAGTACCACGGCCCGACGCCCCACTTCCGTTCGAACAGGCCGCGGTTGCGGATGTGCAGCATCCCGTTGACCCGAGGGGTGTACGACGCGTGCGGCTCGTCGTGGCCGACGAAGACGTCGGTGTTCACCGCGAACCGCAGCCCGGCCCTGGTCGCCCGCTCGCACCAGTCCTCGACCTCGATCACGCCGCGGCCGTACCGCTCGTCGAGCAGGCCGACCGTGTCCAGCGCCGCGCGGGTGATCAGGACGCAGAACCCGTACACGACCGGCACCGGCCGGATCCCGCGGCCGCGCTTGTCGAGGGACTGGTTCCACGGCATGCCGTCGGACACCGGCCCGGCCGCGGCGACGCCCGGCTCGGCGAGCGCGCGCAGCAGCCCGCGCCGCCAGCCGCCGGTGACCACGGCGTCGCTGTTGATCAGGCAGACGTGCTCGCCGGTGGCGAGGCTCGCGCCCTCGTTGACGCCGACGATGAACCCGTGGTTGACGTCGTTGAACCGGCGCACCACGCGGTGGAACATCGACTCGTGCGTGGCGAGCCAGGCCTCGAACCCGCGTCGCGTGTCGTCCGCCGAGCCGTTGTCCACCCAGACCAGCTCGACGTCGGCGTAGTCGTCCGCGTCATCCACAATGGACTCGAGCAGCCGGGCGGTGCGGTCCCAGCGGTTGAACGTCAGCAGCACCAGCGACACCGACGGCCGCGACCCGGCGCTCACGCGGCCGCGCCGATCGCGGCGGCCTGCCGGGTCACGTGGTACGCCCCGGCGAACACGCCGCGCCGGACGAGCGTGTCGAACGTCGGGTCCAGCCTTTCGAGGGTCTCCGCGTCGACCCGGTCGCGCAGCGCGCCGCCGGTGATCGAGCCGAGCAGGGCACGCGCCACCGACGTGGACATGGCCCGCTTCAGCTCGATCTCGCCGATCCCGGGCCGGATCTGGGCGACCGCCATGCCGAGCACGAACACGACCTGCCACAGGTCGTGCAGCATCCCGTAGCCGATCTCGCCGCGGAGCGCGTCGCCGTGCGGGACGGAGGCCAGCGCGTCGAGCAGGTCGGTCATGGTCGCGTGCGGCGGGACGCCGTGGCCGGCGAGGTACTCGGTCGCCGGCACCGACCGCCAGTCGTCGTCGTAGCGCTGCTTTACCAGGCACAGCGGCCGGCTCAGGTACTGCGCCCTCGGCAGGTACGGCACCAGCCGCGGCCGCAGCACCGGACCGGTCCAGTCCGCGAAGTCCGTGCGGTCGGCGGGGTTCGGCAGGTAGCAGCCGGACGGCCGGGGACCCCACACGTCGTGCCCGGAGAGCAGGCTGCGCAGCTCGAGGTGGTCGACGAGGTTCACCGTGGACACCACGACCTCGACGCCCTCGGCGTGCAGGAACCGGCGCACCGCCGCGTCGGTGTGCTCGTAGTCGGTCGTGGCGGTGAGGAACGCGGCGAACCGCCGGGCCACCTCGGCCGGCATCACCAGCGCCTGGGTCGGCACGTAGTCGGCCATCACGTCCACCCACGGCGAACCGGCCAGCGCGGCGATCCTGGCAGCCTGGGTGGAGCGCGAGCCCCACTCGGAGAACAGGCTCAGCGCGTCCCGGGGACGGGCGGCCACCACGCGGTACAGCTCGGCGGTGAACTCCGGCGACACCACCACGTCGTCCTCCATGACGAGGTGGTGGGTGGCGTGCGAGGGCACCGCCGCCCAGGCCAGCCGGGCGCTGCGTTGGGCGCCGCGCGGCCCGGTCGGCCGAGGGTCGACGACCACCAGCGGGTCCAGTTCGGGGTGCTCGTCGCGAAGCCGTTCGGCGATGTGGCGCCGCGCCGGGTGGGTGAGCACGGCGGCGGAGATGTGGATCGGCCCGGTCATCGCAGCTCCGTTCCCTCGGCCAGTGATCCCGCGTGGCCATCGTTGCCGTCGTCGGACAGCAGCTCGCCCTCCGTCAGCGGCCGGTCGCCGTCCATTTCGGACAGACCGTGATGCATTCCCTGACACAGCAGGAAGGTCGTCGAGTCGACCAGCTCGGCGAGGCAGCGCGGGTCGACGTACTTGGACAGCCCGCCCTCGGCCACCGTCCGCAGCGCGGACCAGCCGACCGGGTCGTCGCGTTCCGGCACGCGTTCGGCGCGGGCCGTCGCGCCGTCGCCGAGCGCGTACCGGCCGGCCAGCGCGACCCCCAGCAGCCACAGCTCGAACAGGAACCCGCCGCCGACCTCCCGGTCCAGGCGGTCGCGCGCCTCGGTGGCGCGCAACGCGGCGTCGAAGGCCGCCAGCAGCGCCCGCTGGTCGTGCCCCCGGGACCGCAGCACGTCCAGCACCGGCCGGCTCGGCGAGCGACCCCGGTCGGCGCCGGTGCGGACCAGGATGGCCTGTCCTCGGCTCCACGCCAGGTGGGGCAGCACCTCCGGCAGGCCACAGGTCTCCGCCGACCACGCGCCCGGCCCGGCCGGCGGGAAGCAGCAGGACCGCCGGGGCCGGTCCGCGTCGGTGAGCAGGCTGGGGACCTCCGCACGGTCGAGCAGGTTGGGCGTGGCCACCACGATCTCCGCGCCGGCCGACCGCAGGTGTCGCTGGACGGCCTGGTCGTAGGGCTCCCAGCGGGTGGTCTCGTCGTCGAGGTGGTCGCGCAGCCCGTTCGCCAGCCGCCGGGGCAACAGCAGGCCCTGCACCGGCACGCGTCCCAGCACCGGCGCCCACGACGCGCCCCACAACGTGGCGAGCCGGCACAACGAGGCCTGGGTGGTGGACCAGTCGGCGTACAGGCAGATCGCGGCGTCCGGCTTCACCCCGACCAGCTCGGGCAGCAGCTCGACGATGCGGTCGGCGGGCACCGAGTCGTCCTGCACCACCAGATGGTGCGAGGACCGCGACGCCATCACCGACCACGTGAGCCGCGCGGTGCGCATCGTGCCCCGCTGGGACAGCGGGTCGGGGTCCTCCACCAGTTCCGGGGCGAGCCCGGACAGTGCCGAGCCGAGCTCGGCGAGCTGCCGCTTGCGCAGCGGGTGTCCCATCACGGCGGTGGACAGCGTGACCATCCGTCCGGATACCTGAATTGCCATGCCCTCACTCCTGGAGTGCCGTGGTCGCCGCGATCCGCTCATGCCATAGCTCCACGGCCACCGGGTCCTCCCAGCGGACGCAGAACTCCAGGCAGCGGTGGCAGATGTCGAGCATCGCGCGCTGCCGGTCCGTCCATTCCGGACACTCGCCGTAACCCTTGTACAGCGCCGGCAGCGCGTCGACGAGGTGTGGGTGGTGGGTGCGGACGATCCACTCCGTCCACGCGAGGTCCTCGACCGCCTCGCCGAGGTGCGCCCACTCCCAGTCGAGCAGGGCCAGCGCGCGGTCGGCGTCCGGCGTCACGAGCAGGTTCTGCGGACCGAAGTCGCCGTGCACGATCACCCGGCCGCGGCCGGGCAGGCCGGGCACGGTCGCCGGGTCGATGGCGGACAGCTCGCGGCGGAGCCGACCGCACAGCGCGAGCACGTCCTCGGCGCGGCCGGCGTCGAGCGCCTCCTGCCCGTGCCACCCGACCACCTCGACGGTGGTCAGCTCGTCGGCGGCGGTGGACACCACGCCGGGCACCGGGAACCGGCCGGCGAGCCCGGTCAGCGCGGCCAGCTCGACGTCGCGGCGCTCCCGGACGTCCGGCCCGAGGTAGGCCTTGCGCACCGCGCCGGCCTGGCGCTCGGTGACGTTCGTGTAGCCGTGTGGCAGCCTGGCCGCCTCGGCCGGAATCTCGTCGGTCATGCGGCTCGTCCTTCCGCGCGCAGGCGAATCCTGGCCAGGTGATGGTCGCGGAGCGAGCTGTCGCCCGCCCGGTGGGCCTCGAACGCGGCGGTGGCGAGCGCGCGGCCGAACCGGACCTCCTGTTGTGACATGTGCTCGCAGGTGCGGTACCGGAAGTCGTTGCCGAACGGCACGAAGTCGTGCACGGTGGCGGTTTCGGAGTTGCCGAACCGCTCGCCGGGCAGCGGCGAGTACGCGTTGAACTGCGCCGCGTCGAGGTCGAGGTCGATGGCCATGGTCACGGTCGCCAGCAGGCGCTCCCAGGAGTCCTCCGGCAGGCCGATCATGAACAGCCCGCGCACCCGCAGATCGGCCGCGCGCACCTCGGCGATCATCGACGCGAGGTCGGCCGGCACCCGGCGGCGCGCGCTGCGCAGCACCGCGCGGTCGACCGACTCGATCCCGACGATCACCTCGCTCGCCCCGCCGTCGCGCAGGGCCCGCAGCACCTCCGGGCTCATCCGGTCCAGGTTGCCCTCGACCGACCAGCGCAACACGCCGCGCCCGGCGCGGCCGACGGCGCGCGCCACCTCGACCGCGTGGTCCCGGTCGGAGGCGAAGTCCTGGTCACGGAACTGGATCTCCGTCACGCCGAGCTCGACCAGTCGGGCGGCGTCCTGCCCGATCGCGTCCGGCTCGCGGCCCGACCACCGGCCGAGGGTCCTGATGTACGGGCAGTACCGGCAGGTGCGGTTGCAGCCCCGGCTGGCCTGCAGGTGCACCCGGATGGGGCCGCTCCCGCTGCGGTAGTGCGACAGTGGGAACAGCTCGTAGGCGCGTCCGATGTGGATGTCGCCGACGTCGAACAGCGCGGCGATCGCGGTGGGCGCGTCGCCCCGGACGGCACGGTGGTCCGCCGCGTCGGGCAGGTGACCGACCGTGGCGCCGAACAGGGCCACCGGCGTCGCGGGGTCGGCGGCGGCAAGGCCGCCGGCGAACTCGAGGTCGGCCTCCCAGGTCGCCAACTGGATCTTGACCAGTCGGACGTCGGCGGGCGCCGGGTCGTACTGCTGGCGCGTCGCGTTGAGGTCCCGCACCACCACGCGCCGGCCCGCCGCGCTGAGCACCGCGGCGGTGGTGACCGCCGTCAGGTCCGGGCGGGGCGCCTCCGGGTAGGCCGCGCCGAGGTCGCCGCTCATGTCGCCGTGCACGACGACCCCGTGGTAAGGCCGGACCAGCTCGACGGTGGCGGCGGCACGCAGCGCGTCCGCGACCTCGGCGTCCACTGTGGACTCCTGGGTGAGAATCCCGGGAGCGGTGTGGGTCACGAGCCGGCCGAACCCAGCGACGGTGGGCAGTCCCAGGTGCACCCGCATGGTCACGACCTCCTCAGGTGGCGCAGAGTTCGCGCACGACGAGCGCGCACAGGTTGTCCAGCGAGTCGAACACGGCGTCGACGAGCGAGGTGTCCGCGACCTCGAGTCCGAACTCGTCCTCGATCCGCACCACGAGCTCCACCAGTACGATCGAGTCCAGCCCGCGCAGTGTCTCGTCGGTCGGCGGACCGTCCCCCAGCTCCGCCACGATCTGACGCACCTTGTCGCCGACCTGCTCGAGGTCGACCGACCGGGTTCCCGTCATGTCCCGCCCTCCTTCGTGTTGGTGGTGCTGTCGCGGGGCAGTCCGCGTAGCTCGGTCCAGCGATCGGCGCAGCGCTCGAGCGCCGCGCGCAGCTCTGGTGGCACCTCGGCCGACCCGGCCAGCGCCGGGTCACCGACCAGGTCGAGCAGCAGAGTGTCCACTCTGGACTCGTCCCAGTCGACGACGGCGGGGCCCGCTTCGGTCATGGTGAGGTCGCGGCGCCGGGTGCGGCCGGCGAGCACCCCGGTCGGGCCGGGCAGCTCGGCGCGGGCGGCGGCGTAGGCGAGGGCGAGGTCGGCGTCGAGCCCGGCGGCGCCGGCCCACGCGCGGACCGCGACCGGGCCCGCTGTCCAGTCCGGAAGATCCGGACGTTGTGGCCGGTCGGCGGCGATCTCGTGCACCTGCCGCAGCATCGCCGCCACCGCGGCCCAGTCGGCCGCGCTGTCGGGGTGGTCGCCACGCAGCTTCGGGGTGAGCACCAGCCCGCCGACCTGTGTCGCGCCGGCCGCGGTGGGCAGCGGGCGGGGGACGGCGACGCCCTCGGCGGCCAGCGCGTCGAGCAGCGAGTGCTCCCAGGCGAGTGAGTCGGCGCAGCGGTCGCTGCGCCGGCCGACGCACTCGACGTCCCGCACCACCACCGTGCGAACCTCGTTGCGGTGCGTACCGGGCCGCGGCGGGCCCATCCGCACGTCGGGTCCCCAGCGCGCCACCAGTTCCGCGAACGTCGGCCGCTCAGTCATCGCCATCACCTCCGGCGAACCCGGCCACCGCGCCGCGTACCGCGTCCGGGTGGTCCAGGTACGGGTAGTGCCCGCCGGGCAGCACGACGTGCCGCACACCGGCCCGGCCTTCGGCGGCCGCGCGCACGGCGGCCGGGTCGACGAGCGCGTCGTCCGCCCCGGTGGCGACCAGCACCGGGCAGCAGACCGCACCGAGCGCGGCGTCGAGGTCGAACACCGGCGACTCGCCGCGCAGCACGCGCCACACCGGTTCGTGGGTCGGTACCCCCGCGAGCAGGGCACGCGCACGGTCCCGGTCGCCGCCGAAGCCGAGCGGCAGGGCGTGCTCGGCGAGGTAGCGCCGGTACCAGGCGTCCGGGTCGAGGCCGTCGCGGCGCCACCGGCGGAGCTCGGCGGTGTCGGCGTTCCACTGCCGAGGGGCGCGCGTCGCCGGCGGCGGGCTGAGCATGACCAACCCGGCGACCGGTGCCCGGGCGGCGATGTCGGCCGCGATCCGGGCGCCCCACGAGTGCCCGAGGAGGAGGTCGTCCGGCCGGGTCGCGGCGGCCACGGTGTCGGCGAGTTCATCCAGGTCGGCCGGCATCCGGCCGTCACCGTGGCCCGGGAAGTCCACCAACCGGACCTCGCCGAGGCCGGCGAGCACGTCATGCAGCGCGCGAACGAGCTGATGCCCGAACCCGGGTCCGGGGGGCAGACAGAGAATGCGGCGGCCCGCGCCGGACGAGCAGCCACGCAGTCCGTCCACTGTGGACAGTGCGGCGGGCTCCGCGACGCACCGGCAGCCCGGCGCGGTCGGCGCGGTCGATGTCGGTCGACGCGGTCGACGCGCTCGGTGCGGTCGGCCCGGTCGACGCGGTGGGTGCAGTCGGCACGGGCGGCACGCTTGGGGCGGGCGCGGCGAACACGTCGGCGAGACCCGGGTCGACCGGCTCCGCGGAGACCTCCCACGGTACGTCCGGCAGCGAGCGACGCAGGCTCACCAGCAGTCCGTCCCGTGTGGACTGTCCACCCGGGACGTGCACACGAACCCGGTGCGCGTCCGCGGTCACTCGGAACGGCCGGTCCAGCTCCAGCAGACACGGCAGCACCGAGGACATCACGTCCACCCCGGCGAGGGGGGTGCCGGCGGTACGTATCCGCCTCCCGACGACGGAGGTGAGCCGCAGCAGTCGGCCTTGCTCGTCGCACTCCCCTGCCACCACGTCGCCGGTGCGGTACCGGATCAGCGGCATCACCCGGTTGGTCAGGTCGGTCACCACCAGCTCGCCGACCGCGCGGCCGCTGTCCCGGTGTCCGTCCACTATCTCTGCCACTACCAGGTCCTCGTGCAGCGCCCAGTGCCCGTCGCCGACTCGTTGCCACGCGATGTCGCCCACCTCGGACAGCCCGTAGACGTCCCCGTGCACCGCGGCGCGCCACCGGTGGAGGTCCGCGGGGCGCTGCTCGTACGACGTGACCAGTGCCGGGCAGTCCCAGTCCCAACCGTCCGGGTAGAGCTGCTCCAACACGTGCGGGTTGGCGACGACCGGGTGGTCGATCGGGTCCGGGCGGTCGCCGGGGTACCGCTGTCGCACCAGGTGTCCGCCGGCCAGGTCACGCAGGTCGCCGCCGCCGAACCGGCGCAACCGGTAGGCCCTCGGCACCAGGAACGTGAAGGTGCCCGGCCGATCGACGCCGAAGGTGCGCCAGTGCCGCAACCAGCGGACGACCTGGTTGCGCTCGTGGCGCGGACCGAGCGGGGTGCGCAGCGGCGTGTTGGTCGACCCGCTCGTCCGGTTCCAGCGAACCGGCCGGTCTGCCACCGACAGCCGCTCCGCGCTGGCCCGCAGATCCGCCTTGGTCACCACGGGGAACGCGCGCAGTCCGCGCTCGGCCACGTCGTGGCGGGAGATCGCGGCGTAGGCCGGGACCCGGGTGCGGGCGTGGTCCAGGATCTCCGCGAGCCGCTCGGCGCCGAGACGGCGGCGGCCCGGCTCGTCCAGCCCTGCCTCGCGGCGGATCTCCGCGCTCGGCTCGGCGGACTCCTCCGCGGGGACGAAACGGTGGCGTGGCACGGTAGGCGTTGTCGTCACGGCCGTCCACCGTCCACTTGCGACACCTTGCCGGCCGCGGTGAGCGGCGGCAGGTCGCCGGCGACCACCTCGGGCGCCGGCAGGAAGGGGAACCGGTGGCGCAGCAGGCGACGCACGTCCGCCCGGCCCGCCTGGTGGTGTGCCAGCCCGCCGGCCACGGTGACGCGCCAGCCGCCGTCGCGGCCGGAGACGGTCGCGCGCATCCCGTGCTCGCGCAGCTCCGCCTCGACCAGGTCGGCCTGCACCCACGACCCGCCGACGGCGAAGGTCGCCGAGCGCCTGCCGCGCAGGACCGTCCCGTCCGCGAGGTCCCCGGTGGCGATCCGGCGCCGGTCGAGAGGTCGCAGGCCGCCCCGGTCCAGCACCGCCCGGCCGGCGTACGGAGTGGACACCACGAGTTCTCCCTCCTCGACGGACAGCTCGACACCGGGCAGCGGCTCCGGCAGCTCACCGGTTCGGTGACCCCCGACGGCGCCGAGTGCCACCCGGGGGCCGGCCTCGGCCAGCCCGTACCCGTGCCAGACCGCCGTGTCCGGCCACCGGTCGCGGATCGACGCCACCGTGCCCGCGCCGAGCAGGTCGCCGGACAGCACGACCCGGCGCGGCGGCGGCAGCGACGTGGCCAGCAGCCGTTCGGCCACCGCGCCGGTGCAGTGCAGGCTCACCGCGCGCGGCTCCGCGGCGAGCAAACGAGGGAGGAACTCCGGCGCCACCGGCGGGTGACACAGCGCCGCCCCGGTGCACAGGCTGCCGAGCGCGTCCGGGACGAACCCGGCCGAGTAGCCGATCCCGCGCGTGGAGACCACCAGCTCGTCGGCCCCGGCCGGGCCGAGCCGGTCGGCCACGGCCCGCGCGCAGGCGACAGCACGCCGCTGGTCCAGGAACACGACCTTGCCCGTGCCGGTGGTCCCGGACGAGCACACCCCGACCAGCCCGGCCGTACCGGCCACACCGCGCACCGCCCGGTAGGCTGCCCGACCGTCGCCGAGCCAGGACCGCAGCCACTCCGGCGGCTCCACCCGGCCCGGCCACAGGACCGGGACGTGCCCGACCGAGACCAGCCGCAGTGCCGTCGCCAGCGCGGCCGCGGCACCCGTCCGCTCGACGACCAGCTCGACCCGCGGCTCGCCGGCCGGCCGGGCCGGCGCGCCGAGCAGCTCCGGCCCGGTGAGCCAGCGGTCGCCGGAACGCAACCACGGCGTCCGCCGGGCGGTGATGACGTCCAGGAGGTCCAGGAGATCCGGCACGGTGGGCACGGTCGGCACCGCGGTCAGGCCACGACCGTGCAGCGCAGCGGGTACTCGAAGATGCTCTCGTAGTTCACGATCTGCACCCGGACCCGCGTCGCGTCGGGGTTCCCGGCCCGCAGCTTGGCCGCGAGGTCACGCAGCGCGTCCTCGGCGAAGCGGGCGTCCCGGTGGACCGCCGCGACCGTGTCGGCCTCGCCGCGCCGCTTGAACAGCTCCCGCACGGGCCCGCTGGTCGCCTCCTCGCCGGCCGCGAGCAGCTCGTCGGCGGTGACGGCGGCGGCCACCTCGGCGGCCCCGGACAGCACGATCTCCAGGTCGCACAACTGGTTGTGCGACGGGTGCGCGCCGAGGTTCGCCAGGTCGTCCTGGTCGTGGGCGATCGCGGCCTGGGCCTGCGGGCAGGCCAGGCAGACCTTGAACGCGGCGCCCCAGGTGACGGTCGGCTCCGCACCGTCCTCGGCGCGCCACTCGCAGATCTCCTCGATCGGCTTCAGCCCGCCGCCGGCCACCGACACCGTCTGCACGGCCCGGGCGCTGACCTGCCAGGACGCCGCGTCCGGCACCAGCGCCCGCAGCCTGTCGAAGATCATCTTGGTGTAGTGCCGGAGGTCCTCCGGCTCGGCGGGCGTCGTCGTGCACTCGATCAACCGGGACATGTGCGCGCCGCGCTGCTCGGCGCGCAGCCCGACGGCGATGTCCATCACCACCATCGCCGGCCGGTTCGGCCGGGTGAGCGAGATCAACCGCTTGACGCCGACGTGCCCGACGGACTCGACGGGGAGCAGCACGCTCGGCTCCTGCGAATGCAGGTCTGGCAGGTCCACCACGGAAGCCGTCATTTGTCTCAACGCCTCTCTGAAATCGTTCTCGGCCGCTCCGGAAGCTGGTCGAGTGTCATGTAGTACTCACCGATCTCCATGCGCATGTTGCTGGTGACCGTGTATTTGCCGGTGCTGCGGTAAAGGCGACGCGGAATGACCCGGAAATCGAAACTGACCCTGGTCCGCCCCGTTTCGTTGCGGTGGTTCCCGTGCCGCAGGTTGATCGCGTCGAACTGCAGCACCTGACCCGGGTCCAGGTCGGCCGGACCGAAGTCACCGCGGTCCGGGGCGCTCTCGATCCACACCGTGTTGGTGTCGAACGCGGGGCTGAGCGGGAGCCAGAAGTTGACCGTCGCCGGCTGGTGGTGGAACTCCGAGTCCCGATGGAAATGGGACACCGCCGTCCCGTTCGGCAGGCAGATCCGCAACGTCGGCACCCGCTGCACGTACACCGGCTCCCCGAACAGCGGCGCGATCCGCTCGGCCACGAAGTCGTGGTAGAGCGGGGCGATCTCGACGAACGCGTCGTAGAACCGCCGGTGCGCCGGGGTGACGTCGCCGGCCTGGGGCTCGAGCCACGCGTGCAGCCCGCCGAGGTCGGGCACGTCGAGGGTGCGCCGGACCCACCCGGGGAAGTCGTAGCGGCCGAGGGGGTAGTCGTGGACGATCATGGCGTCGACCACCAGTCCGCCAGCAGCTCGTCGCGCCGAGCCCGCCAGACCGCGTTGTAGTCCCGGCCCTCCCACAGCCGCACCAGCGGCGCGCCCTCGTCGCCGGGAGCCAGCGAGCTGCGGGCCGCGCCGACGGTCGCGCCGAGCAGCTGACGACGCACCGGGTCGACCGACTCGACCAGCTCCGGCGAGCTCGCCGTGCGGTCGCCCAGGCGCATCCACAGCGGGCCGTAGACGTACCAGATGTTCTTGCGGGTGGGGCCTTCGGTGTTCCTGGCGACCGTGTGCCACAGCGCCGGGTGGAACATCAGGACGTCGCCGCGCCGCGCGAGGACCTGGCGGGCGCCCGGCACCGCCTGCTCGATGCGGTCGATCTCCCGGTACCGGTCCTTGGCCAGCGCGCGCTCGCACTCCGGCGCCACCCGCGGCAGCCCGTCGCGGTGGCTGCCCGGCGCGGCGACGAAGTTGCCCATGTCCGGCCGGTCGACGTCGGTCAGGTACACCGCGCACTTGAGCTGCCACACCGGGACCTGGCCGCCGGGGCGGGGGAAGAAGTACGGCGACGGGTCGTCGGTGTGCCAGCGGATCGCCGGGTGCGGCGCGGGCGGCCGGTAGGTGAGCGTGGACACCAGCAGCTGGATGGTCGCGCCCATCAGGTCCATCGCCGCGCCGAGCAGCACCGGGTGGTCGATGAGGTCGAGGAAGGCCCGGTCCTTCTCGACGATGTTGGTCGTCTCGAAGGCTTCTGCGCCCGGCTCCGGCGTCGCGCCACGCGCGGCCACCACCCGGTCGGTCGCCGCCTCCAGCGCGTCCACCTCCGCGGGGTCGAACACCCCGGGCAGCACCAGGAACCCGTCCCGCTCCCAGTCCGCCCGCTGGGTGCCGGTCAGCCGGACGAACTCGCGTGTCGCGTCCACCGCGGCCTCCCCGGTCACACCGGGTCCCCGGTCAGCACGACGGCCGCCTGCATGTTGTCCCGGTGGTAACCGAGGTACTCGAAGTCGAGCCCGTTCTCCGAGACGAACTCGCGCAGCGCCCGCATCTCGTGCTGCGGCGCCTCCAGGTAGTTCCAGTACTCGTCGAACAACAGCACGGTGCCGGGCCCGAGCCGGGCGCCGAGCGCGTCGAAGGCGGTCTTCGTCGAGGAGTACAGGTCGCAGTCGACGTGCACGAAGCCGATCTGCTCCCCGCTCTCCTGCCCGAAGCCGGGCAGGGTCTCGGCGAACCAGCCGATGTGCAGCTCGACGTTCGGCTCGCGGAACGTGGTCGGCGGGTAGGCGTAGGTGCCGGCGGGCGCGATCTCGCCCCACGCCTCCGGCAGCCCCTGGAACGAGTCGAAGCCGTGCAGGGTCATCCGGCGGTCGAGCCGGGCCGCGGTGCGGCAGATCAGCTTGGTGCTCGCGCCACTGCCCACCCCGAGCTCGACCCAGGTGTCGAGCTCCGGGCGCACCCGGCCGATCGCGGCCTCGAGGAGCGCGGTGTGGTCGTGGAAGGCGACCGTGCCGGCGAACTCCTTCTCCTCGAACCGGGTGGCGCTGATCGCGTTGAGCACGTCGCGGCGGAACGCGCGGCTCTTGTCGTGCACGTCCGGGTAGCGGCGGGCCAGCCGTAACGCACCCTGGTAGACGGTCGAATGCGTGATGATTCGGCCGATCTCCGTGCGGAAGGGTCGGGACTTCACGTTCGGTTCACCTGCCTGCGGTCGTCGCGCCGATGATGTGGAACAGGGCATTCAGGTCGGTCAGGTCGGCCGCCACCCCGTCGGGGTCGAGCCGGGCGAGCTGTTCTGCCGGGTAGAGACCGGTGCCGACGAGCAGGCAGCGGACCCGTCCGGCCCTGGCGCAGGCCAGGTCGCCGGGGGTGTCGCCGATCAGCCACACCCGGTCCGGGTCGACCTCGCCGTGCCCGCCCGCCCGGACCCGGTCGAGCACCAGCGGCAGCAGGTCCACGCGGGCCTCCGCGTCGTCGCCGTACGCGCCGAGGTCGAGGTCGAGGTGCTCGACCAGGCCGAACAGGCGGAGCTTGAGCAGCGCGTTCGCCCGGACGTTGCCGGTGAGCACGGTCTGCCGGATCCCGGCCGAGGCGAGCGCGGCCAGCACCCGGCGGACCCCGGGCAGCGCCCTGCCCTCGGCCAACAGCCGGTCGCGCTGCCTGGCGAGCTGGACCGGCAGCGCCCTCAGCACGGCGGCCACCATGCGGTCCAGCCGGGCCGGGTGGGTGAAGCGCTCGCGCAGCACCGCGCGGATCACGTCGGGGTCGGTGCGGCCGGTCCAGCCCGGTCCGGACGGCAGCGCCATGTCGGTCACCGTCCGGAGCGCGTCCTGGAACGCGTCGTGCGTCGCCGGGCCGGCGTCGAGCAGGGTCCGGTCGACATCCCAGACCACGAGCTGCGGTGCCGCCGACCGGACCCGAACCATTTCGATAATCCCCTTCGTCATCGAAATCGCCGTCATTCCCAAATCATTTGGGACCTTTAAGCTCCGAAAAACGACGCTACGTCAGGGGGGTCGCGACGGACTCGAAGTCGACTCGAATTACATGGCCCCACCTATCCCCCGCTGTTACGTTCGCCCCAGGCGTTCGGACGATGTCGATCGAGCTGAGGCACCATGTCGGGAATTCCGGGAACCCTGCTCCACAAGGTGATCATGCCCCGTGTGGGAGATCCCCGGAACGTCCGTTCTCTTTATCTCGAGGAGCACCCGCGAAATCCGCACCCCGCGCACACCGCCGATCGGTCCACTGTGCACCTCCCGGGACTGTCCGAAGTGTCTTTCGGGACGTATTTCAACGCGTTTCCGGCGAGCTACTGGCGGCGCTGGACGGCGGTGGACCGGGTGCGGTTGCGACTGGTGGTCGGCGGGCCGTGCCGCGTCGCGGTCCACCGGTCCAAGGCGGACGGCACCCATGTCCACGTCCGCGACCTCGCGGCCGACGGCCCCGGACGGACCGTCCTCAGCACCACCCTGGACCTCGACCCGTTCGAGGACGGCGGCTGGTACTGGTTCGATCTCCTGACACCGGGCCCCGACGCGGCCGTGCTCCACGCCGGCGGCTGGTACGCGGACGGCGACGTGACCGGCCCGGTCACCGCGACGGTCGGCATGCCGACGTTCGACCGGCCGGCCGACTGCGTCGCCGCGCTGCGGGAGCTGGCCACCGACGACGACCTGCTGACGATGCTCGACGGGGTCGTGGTGGTCGACCAGGGCACCGACCGGGTCGCCGGCCACCCGGACCTCGGGGCCGCGCGGCGGGCGCTGGGCGGGCGGCTGCGGGTGGTCGAGCAGCCGAACCTGGGCGGGAGCGGCGGTTTCGCGCGGGTGGTGCACGAGGCGCTCCGCGCGAGCGCGGAACAGATCGTGTTCATGGACGACGACGTGCTCGTCGAGCCGGAGTCGGTGCGCCGGTCGCTGGTGTTCGCCGCCTGCGCGCGCCAGCCGGTGCTGGTCGGCGCGCAGATGCTCGACCTGCACACGAGAACCACCCTGCGCACCATGGGCGAGGTGATCGACCGCGGCCGGTTCGTGTGGGTCGCGGCGCCCGGCACGGAGTACGACCACGACCTGGCCGCCGCGCCGCTGCGCGGGACGCCGTGGCTGCACCGGCGGGTCGACGTCGACTACAACGGCTGGTGGACGTGTGTCGTCCCGAGGTCGGTCGCCAGGGAGGTGGGCCTGCCGCTGCCGCTGTTCCTCAAGTGGGACGACGCGGAGTACTGCCTGCGGGCGGCGCGCGCCGGGGTGCCGACGGTCACCGTCCCGGGGGTCGCCGTGTGGCACGAGCCGTGGTCGGACAAGGACCACGCGGTGGACTGGCAGGCCTACTTCCACCAACGCAACCGGTTGGTCGTCACCGCGCTGTTCGGGCCGGCCCGGCTGCCGGTGGGGTTGCTGCGCCACAGCCTCCGGGTCTCGGTGCGCCACCTGCTGTCGTTGGAGTACTCGACGGTGGCCGTGCGCAACCTCGCCGCCGACGACTTCCTGGCCGGGCCGTCGGAGCTGTTCCCCGGGCTGGCGACCGTGCGGGAGCGGGTGCGGTCGGCCCGCACCGGGTACCCGGACGCGCACGTCGCCCGGTCGGCGACCGACCTGCCCGAGGTGAAGGACGCCGGCGTGCGGCCCGTCCTCGGCCGCGCCCGGCCGGCACGGTCGTTCCGGGCCCTGGTCGGCGCGTTCGCGCACAACGCGCGCCGGCCCGCGGACCGCACCGCGCCACAGGGCAGCGTGTCGGCCGGCCACGCGAAGTGGTGGGTGCTCGGCCGGCTCGACGGGGTGGCGGTGGTGACCGCCGACGGGCGCGGGGTGGCGTACCGCAGGCGCCACCGGCGGACCTTCTGGACCCTGCTCGCCGGTGTGCTGCGCGGCCACCTGCGCCTCGCCCTGCGCTACCCGGCGGCGCGCCGTGCGTGGCGGCGGGCACACGCCGAGCTGTCCGGTGCACGGGCGTGGGGCGAGTACTTCGCCACCACCGAAACCTCTGGTGATCGCTGAGCGGAGAGATGTCATGTATGTGTTGGGACTGAACGCAGGGTCGGCCACCTCGCACGACCCGGCCGCCTGCCTGGTCGACGGCGACGGCCGGGTACTCGCGTTCATCGAGGAGGAGCGGCTCACCAGGAAGCGGCACGGGCTGGCCCAGCAGCCGGTGCGCTCGATCGAGGCGTGCCTGCGCATGGCGGGCATCACGGCGGCCGACGTGGACGTGGTGGTCGTCGGCTGGGACGAGCCGAGGATGGCCGCGCGCGCGGGTCGCCCGTGGGGCTTCGACTCGGCGCGGGAGTTCCTCGTCGACGTCGGGCTGATCGACGCGGACAACCACCACGGCGCGGCCCGGCTGCCCGACCTGCAGTTCGTCTCCCACCACCGCGCGCACGCCGTGTCGACGTTCTACGCGAGCCCGTACCAGGAGGCGGCCGTGCTGGTCGTCGACGGCAACGGCGAGGACGAGTCGATCTCGATCTTCCGGGCGTGCCGGGGGCAGCAGCCGGTGCGTCTGGTGAGCTGGCCGCGCGTCTACAGCCTCGGGTACCTGTACGAGGAGACGACGAAGTGGCTCGGGATGAGCGCCGTGCTGCACGCGGGCAAGACCATGGGGCTGGCGGCGTACGGCCGGTGCGGCGACCCCTCGGGTCCGTCCTGGCTGTGGATCGCCGACGGCAGGCTGAACTCGATGCTGGGCGTCGACCCGGTGCTCGACTACGGCGAGATCCGCGCGGGGTGGCGCGGTGAGCTCGGCCGGTGGGCGGGCGCGCCGCGCACCGAGACCCCGATCCCCGAGCTGGCGGGCGACCCGGCGGCGGTGCGGCTGGCGTGGGCGAGTCAGTCTGTCATCGAGACGGTCATGGGATGGCTGGCCGGGCAGGCCAGGGAGCTGACCGGTCTGCCCGCGCTGTGCATGGCGGGCGGTGTGGCGCTCAACTGCGCGGCGAACGGCAGGCTGCCCGGCCCGGTGTACGTGCCGCCGGTGCCGAACGACACCGGCGTCGCGCTGGGCGCGGCGTGGTCGGTCGCGCCGCCGAGGGGGATCGAGCCGTTCGTGCCGTACACCGGCGGCGAGCCGGGCACGCTGTCGGTCGTCCCGGAGCACGTGCGGCGCGCCGAGCTGGACGTCGACCGGGTGGCCGAGCTGATCGCCGCGGGGTCGATCGGCGCGGTCTGCCGCGGCCGCAGCGAGGTCGGCCCGCGCGCGCTGTGCCACCGCTCGATCCTGGCCTCGCCGAAGCGGGAGGACATGCGGGACCGGGTGAACGCCCGCAAGGAACGCGAGTCCTGGCGCCCCTTCGGCCCGGTGTCCAATGTGGACAACGACCTGTGGCGCCCGGTCGGCGACCTGGAGCGCTACATGGTCGGCGCGGCCCAGGTGACCGAGGCCGGCCGCGCCGCCATCCCGGCCGTCGTGCACGCCGACGGCACCACCCGTCCGCAACGCCTGGACCGGGCCGCCGAGCCCTTCGTGGACGCCCTGCTCACCCGCCTCGCCGACGGCGACCACCCGCCGGCCCTGCTGAACACGTCGTTCAACGGTCCCGGCGAGCCACTGGTGGAGACCGCCGACGACGCGCTCGCCTGCGCCCGCCGCCAGGGACTCGACTTCCTTGTCCTCAACGACGAACTGCTCACCTTCGACTCGTGACCGACGGACTCAGCTGGTTCGGAGCGACTCGATCGCTTCGGTGAGCCAGGCCTGTTCCACCGGGATCGAGGTGAAGCCCGCGTACAGCTTGACCGTGCTGTCCGAGCCGAGGGACGTCACCCCGACCTGGCGGACGTCGCAGCCGTCGCGGACCAGCAGCGGGCCGCCGGAGTCGCCTCGGTTGATGGTGGAGCGGTGCCGCACGCCTCTGGTGCAGATCGTCGTCGGGTCGTGGTAGGTCGGCACGGTCCAGAAGACGTCCGGGCCGCAGGCCGAGTCGGGCAGGACCTCCTGCGTGCTCGCCTGCAGCGACGTCGGCCGCACCTCGCAGACCGGCGGCGCGTTCGTGCAGCCCCAGCCCGCCGTCACCACGTGCGCACGCACGCGCGGCTCGCGATCCGCCGGCGCGACGGTGGGGGTGGTTTGCGGGACGGCCAACCGAAGCACCGCGATGTCGTCGCGGTTGTCGACCGACAGGTCGAACGTCTCCGGGATGCGGTGGCCCAACGTGCCGACCTTGGGCGCGGACGGCCACGCGGGGATGTCGGCACCGACCACCGCCACGATCCCGCCCTGCGGCACGCCGCCGACACAGTGCGCCGCGGTCAGCACGATGTCCGCCTCGATCAGGGTTCCCCCGCACCGCGGGCTGTCCGGGGTGTTCGCCAACCGCAGCGACACCATGAACGCGTAGTCCTCGATGTCGGCGTCGTGGCCGCGGTGGATGGCCTGTGCGGGGGCCGCGGCGGTGAGCACGGCGAGCATGACACCCACCAGTACCGCGGCGACTCGGCGCGGTCGGGACATGGGGTCCTCCAAAGGAAAGGTGTGAGCCTACGCCAGACGACTGCGCCCCGGCGGGTTTCCGCGACCACGTCGACGAGCCGAGCGGATCAACTCCGAGTTCGGTCTGGATCGCACCGATCCGGCGCGCCGCGGCGGGTGCGCCGGCCCGCGGCGCACCCGCGTGGTGACGACGGCGGTGCGCCGGGGTTCAGCGGCGGCTCAGTGTCGCGGCCGGGGCCGGCGGTACGGGTTCGGCCGTCGCGGCGCGAGTCGCGTTGCGGAGCACCCTCGCCGCCATCACCGGGCCCGCCATCGCGAGGACACCGCACAACACCCAGGTTGCCTGGACGCCGATCAGCATCGCGACGCCGCCGAAGGCCGCCATCGAGAACGGGGCCGTGCCGATGCCCGCCAGCGCGAGGGTCGCCATCGCGGCGCCCATCCGGTCCTTCGGCACCAGTGCCTGGTAGAGCGTCACGATCGACGGGCCGTTGAGGCCGGACGCCATGCCCACCACCGCGGCGACCGCGGCCATCGACATCATCGTCGGCATCAGCGCCATCGTCAGCAGACCCGCGGCGATCACGCATGCCGTGGCACCGAACCGAAAACCGAGCGGCAGGCGGTGCGCGACCAGCGAGCCGATCGCGGTCGTCACGAGCGCACCCGCGCTGAACGCCGCGATCACCGTGCCGACCGCGTGCACCCCCCACCCCCGCTCGTCGGACAGCAGCGGCAGCGCGGCCGACAGCGGCCAGCCGAACGTGAAGTCGATGACGAACGCGCTGAGGAACAGGCAGCGCAGCGACACGTTGTCGCGCAACAGGTGCCAGCCGTCCGCGGAGCGACGCAGCAGGCTCACCCGGCCGTCGGCGCGCGGCGGCCGGACCATGCCCCTCGTGACGTAGAACAGACACATCAGCGACACCGAACAGGTCATCGCGACCACGGCCATCGTGACCCACAGCTCGCCGGTCGCGATCAGTACCGCGCCGATCGGCGCGCCCGCGACCGGCGCCAGCCGGGTGACCATGGCGTAGAGGGAGTTCGCCCGGATCAGGTGCGACTCCGGGATCACCCTCGGCAGGATCGACCCGAACGACGGGCTGCCGAGACCGAGCAGCGCGCTCTCGACGGCCGCGATGACGAGGATGGTGACGGCCGACTCGGCCATGTGCACGGCGACCGCGCCGCCCGCCAGCAGCACCACCCGTGCCGAGGTCGTCCGCATCAGCATGAACCTGGGACCGAACAGGTCGGCGACCGCGCCGCCGAAGATCAGCGTCACGACCTTGGGGATGCTGACGCACAACAGCAGTGCGGTGACCATCCCCGCGCCGCCGAGCCGGACCGCGGTCCAGCCGACCGCGATGACGAGCGCGCTGTCACCGACGAGCGACACGCTCTGCCCCGCGACGAGCGCGGCGAGCGCGGCCCGGGGAGATCGTTGGGTCGTTTCTGGGGAAGCCATGGTGTGTCCCATCTCTGTGGAGGCCTTAGTGCCCCTGCGCCGGAAATGCGGTGCGTGTGTCGGTGGATCCAGGTATTCGCCGGCAAGGCGCCGGGGGCGTCCCCGGGCGACCCGGCAGCGCCGCCGGCGGGAGCCAGGCCGGCGAGACCGTGCCTGATTTCTGGCGCAGGGCACTACAAGCGAGCGGCGGCGGCCAGCCCCGCCACCTGGTGCGGGTCGTGCAGCACGCGGTCGAGCAGGCCCGAGCCGAGCGCGTGGTCGGGGCGGTGTCCCCCGGCGGCCGCGTCGTCCACCGCCATCACGATGACCAGGCACTCCGCCCACGTCGCGGCCGACGGTTCGGAGATGAGGACCAGGTGCCCGCCGGTGGCGCCGCCGCCGAGCACCCGCAACGCCCAGTCCGCCACCCTCGCGGCGTGTTCGCCGTGCCCCTGCGGGGAGACCGTCACGGTCGGCTGCGCGGACGGGACGAACAACGCCAGTGCCGGCACCGAACGGTCCAGCACACCGACGCCGACGCGGTGCCACATGGTCGTGCTCCCTTCAGCGGGAAACGGGTCACACCAGGCCGTCGACGCGGTCGGGCACCGGGCGCCCGACCGGCGCGTGCGGCCACCACAGGTCGTCGGCGCACAGCGCCGCCGGCCGGTACTTGCCCAGCGCGCTGATCAGCAGCCGGGTCTCCAGCGCGAGGCTCTCCGCCAGCCGCACCAGCCCGGACTCGGCGTCCTCGCTGACCGCCAGCAGTGCCGCGCGCCCCAACCCGGCCGCGGTCGCGCCGAGCGCGAGGCCGCGCACGACCCGGCTGCCCTCCCACATCCGGCCGGTGACGAGCAGGCAACCCGCGGGCGGGCCGATGCGGCGCAGGCACTCGGCCAGCGGCAGGCCGACGTGGCGCAGCAGCGCGCGCGGCGCCCAGCCGGTGCCACCCTCGGCGCCGTCGACGGTCACCGCATCGGCACCCGCGGCCCAGGCGGTCGTGGCGGCCTGCGCCACGTCGCGACCGGGGTGCAGCTTCACCCACACCTTGGCGCGCGGGAAGTTGTTGCGCATGAAGCGGACCTGCTGGCGCACGATCTCCTCGGTGTACGTGCCGGGGGTGGCACAACGCAGCACGCTGTCGTCCCCGAACACGTCGTGCAGCCCGAACTGGCCGCCGAGTCCGCCGGCCGACTCCCGGCCGAGCACGGTCATGCCGCCCAGCCCGGGTTTGGCGCCCTGCCCGATCTTCAGCTCGAACGCCAGCCGGCCCGACGCGAGCAGCGGCGCGCTCGACGGGGAGGTGTAGACGAGGTTCCACACCTCGGAGTCGGCGTCCTCGGTGCTCTGCTGCACCACGACACCACCACTCGTCTCGTCCACTGTGGACAGGTAGGCGTCGATCCGGTTCAGCACCGGCGAGCCGGCCGACCGGTACCCGTGCACCGGCACCACGTTCTCGCCGATCACCATCGGGATGCCTAGCCGGCCCGCCTGTGTGCTGGCGGCGATGCCGAGCTCGGCGCTGCCGAGCCTGGTCGACCCGAACGCGGACAGGAACAGCGGCAGCGGCGAGGAGAAGCCACC
This sequence comes from uncultured Actinomycetota bacterium, assembly GCA_963840275.1. Lineage (GTDB taxonomy): Bacteria > Actinomycetota > Actinomycetes > Mycobacteriales > Pseudonocardiaceae > Actinophytocola. The sequence continues at coordinate 1,124,479 of CAWIYK010000005.1, read as the reverse complement.
GACCACGGTGGACAGGTCGACGTCGTCATGGGTGGGTTCGCGGCCGAGGTCGATGAGCTTGCCGAGCCGCTCCGGCATGAACACCGGCGGCACCAGCCGGGCCTGGTCGAGGTCGTCGACCAGGGTCTCGGCGCCGAACATCTCCCGGCCGTAGCTCTCGGCGGGCGGGAACACCTCGCTCGTGCCGTTCCTGGCCCGCGCGCGAACCTCGTCCTCGGGGAACCCGGGTGCGTGCGCGGTCATGGGGTCGCCACCCCAGGCAGCTTCGGGTAGGCGTTGACCTGCCAGAGCGCGTCGAGACCGGTGAGGAAGCGGACCAGCCGCTCGACACCCATGCCGAACCCGGCGCTGGCCGGGATGCCGTCTCGGGCCATGTCCAGGTACCAGCCGTACTTGGCCGGGTTCTCGCCGCTCTCCCGCATGCGGGTGACGATCGTCGCGTAGTCGGACTCGCGTTCGCTGCCGCTGACCAGTTCGCCGAACCCGCCGTGCGCGATCAGGTCGAAGTTGCGCAGCGTGCCCGGCGTCTCCGGGTCCTCGCGGTCGTAGAACCCACGCGAGCCCTTGGGGTAGCCGGTGACGAAGAACGGGCGTTCCGCCTTGTGGGACAACAGCTCCTCCCCCACCCAGTCGATCTCGGCGGTCGCGCTCTGCTCGTGGCCGACGTCGATCAGCGCGCGCACGACCTCGCCGTGCGTGCGCCGGTCGAACCCGCCGTCGAGCAGGTCGGCGAACACGACCGGGTCCCGGCCGAGGCCGCGCAACACGTCCGGCACGGCGTCCCACACGTGCCGCACGACGTGCACCAGCAACCCCTCGGCGACGCGCATGGCGTCGTCGCGGGTGGCGCCCGCCAGCTCGACGTCGATCTGGTGGAACTCCACGAGGTGGCGGCCGGTGCCCGCGGTCTCCATCGGCTCGACGCGCACGTTCGGCGCGATGTAGAACAGCTTGCCGAACCCGCGCAGGCTCGCCTGCTTGTAGAGGATCGCGCTGGTCATCATCCGGTAGCGGTGACCGTAGAAGTCGACGTCGAGTGCCTTCGCGCCGCGTCCGCCCGGGTCGGTGACCGGCCCGATCAGCGGGGGCAGCAGCTCCGCGCAGCCCTGGCCGCGGAGGAAGTCGCGGGCGGCCTGCAGCGTCTCCTGCTGCACGGCCATCGCGGCCTTCGTGGTCGGCGCGGTGAGGTGCTCGGCGAGGGGCAGTGGCCTGCCGTCGTCGCTGTCGTGGGTGGTCATGACGCCTCCGTTGTCATCGTTCGTAGAGTCGAGCGACGTGCTGTAGGTCGGTGAGCAGGCGGGTCGAGGTGAGCACGGTCCTGCCGCGGGTGGCGGGCCGCGCGATCGGCATGGCCCCGACGTCGGCCCAGCGCAGGGTGCCGTCCTCGGCGATCACGCCGCGGGTGCGGCCGGCGTTGTCGGGGTGCAGGCAGAACGGGACGTCGAGCAGCCCGAGGGCGAACGCCTTCTCCAACGCCGTGCCGACGTCGTCGTGCAGGCCGAGCACGGCGGCCACGAGCGTCCTGGCCTCGGACAGCACCCCGGTGTCCACAACGGACTCCGCGCGCGGGACGGCGGCGGCGGTCGCGGCGGCCAGCTCGAGCGCGCGGACGTTCTCCGCGATGGTCGGGATGCGCTGTGACTCGGCGACGGTCTTGACGATCAGCCGTTCCGCGCCCGCGCGGGCGGCCAGCCGTGCCGAGGCACGCAGCAGGTCGGCGGCGCCGTCGGGTGCGGACGGGAACACGCCCATGTAGGTGTAGAGCACGAGGTGGCGGTCGACGTCGGCGGGCAGGTACTCGCCCGCCAGTGTGCGCAGCGCCGCGAGCGCCTCCTCGTCCTGCCCGGCGTCGGTCTGCTGGCTGTAGCTCAGCGAGACGCTGCCGATGCCGTGCTGGGTGAAGAACAACGCCTCCAGCAGGCTGACGGCGACCAGCAGGCTGGGTGGGCAGAGCTGGCCGAGCAGGCAGCCGCCGAAGCTCTCCACGTGTGGGACGCGACCGGCGGGCGTGCCGTCGACGAGCAGCTCGCAGCTGCGCCGCCAGTTCGCCACCGACTCGCGCAGCGGGGCGCGGCCGTAGGGCAGGCAGTAGGACACCGGGCCGCCCTCGGTGGCGTCGAGCCCGGCCGCGACGAGCGCGCGGACGATCCGCCTCGGGTCCGGCGAGCCGTGCCGGACCTGCACGGGGAAACCGGCGTCCAGCACGCCGTCGAGCAGCGCGCGGGTGTCCTGGGTGGAGTGGGTGACGATCGGGTAGCCGTTGAGCGCGATGCCCTCGGCGAGTGCGGCCTCGGCCCTCGCGTGGTCGCCGACCCGGGTGTAGCTGTCGAGTGTGAGGGTGCCGACGGTGGCGGCCGCCGCCAGCCGGGTGGCGACCAGCCCGGCGCGCATCGCGGCCGGCTGGTCGAACCCCATGCGGGGTTGCACGACGAGGTTGCCGGCCGCGGCGTGGGCCGCGACCACCTCGCCGAAGGACCGCCGGACACTCATGACGCCACCAGCCGCGCGCCGGTGAACTCGTCGAGCAGCTGCTCGAAGCCGGTGAGGTCGCCGCCGTCGAACACCGACGTGAACCCGGCGTCGCGCAGCCGCCGCACCCGGCCGGGGGTGAGCGCACCCGCGGTGCCGAGCTTGCCGCCGATCACCATGGGCAGGGTCGCCAGGCCCGGCTGCCGGTGCACGGCCTCGACCGCGCGCAGCCCGTCGGCGAACCCGTGACCGTTGACGCTGCTGAGCACCACCAGGTCCGGGTCGAGCCGCAGGCAGGTGGCGACCAGCAGGTCGTCCGGCACGCACGGGCCGAGGTTGGTGACCCGGCACCCGCGTTCCTCGCAGTAGAGCTGGAGGAAGATGAGGTTCCACGTGTGCGCGTCCGACGCCGTCCCGGTGACCAGGACGTCGAGGTCGTGCCGCGTGTGCTGAACAGACATCGCATGCCGTTTCTGTGCTGAGGAACTGGCGATACCGAAAAAGTAGGTCGGGAGATGGGCACCGGGCGGAAGTTCCGGCGGCAGGTCGACGGGCAGTCGGAGGAGGAGTGGAGGGGCGGGGCGACCGCCCCTCCACTGGCTCTCAGGAGTACTGGGCGACGAGGCTCTTCGGCCGCATGTCGGTCCAGTTGCGCTCCACGTACTCCAGGCACTCCGCGCGGGGCGCCTCGCCGTGGGCGGTGGTCCAGCCGGCGGGCACCGTCGCGAACGACGGCCAGAGGCTGTGCTGGCCCTCGTCGTTGACCAGGACGAGGAACGTGCCGCCGGTGTCGTCGAATGGGTTGTTCATGTCAGTTTCCTTTCCTCTCAGGAGAAACTCGTGGCCGTGAGCACGGCGCCGATCGCGGCGATGGGCTCTGGGTCGGCCATGCCTAGATGGGTGGTGTCGATGTGGTGGGTCACCACCTCTCCACCGACGTGGTCGGTCCACAGGTCGGCGGTGAGCGAGTGGCCCCGCGTCGCGGCGAACAGCAGTGCGTCGCCGGCGAACACGCCGGGCCGGTGTGCGCGCAGCAGTGCCATGTGGTCGATCGCGGCGCGCACGAGCGTGGTGACCTCGTCCTCGGTGAAGTCGGCGAGGACCGGGTCCTGGTCGCGCAGCACACGGGCCGCGGCCCGTTCGTCCACCCGGCCGTCGACCACCAGCCGCGCGACCGATGCCGTGTCGCCGAACAGCATTCGCACGACCTCCGCCGGCGTGATCGGCTCCTCGGCCGCCGACGCGGGCACCGGGTAGGAGTCCAGGAGCGCGAGCAGCTCCACCTCCTCGCCCGCCGCCTGCAGTGCCGTCGCCATGGCGTGCGCGACGACTCCGCCGAACGACCAGCCGAGCAGCCGGTACGGTCCGGCGGGCTGGATGCGGCGCACGTGCGCGAGGTACTCGTGCGCCATCTCCTCGACGCTCACCGGCCGGTGTCCCGGCTCGGACAGCGCCCTGGTCTGCAGGCCGTACACGGGGCCGGCCGGGAGGTGGCGGGTGAGGCCCGCGTAGGGCCACGCGAGTCCCAGTCCCGGGTGGACGCAGAACAGCGGGGTCCCGTCGCCGCCGCGCAGCGGCAGCAGGGTGTCCAGCGCGTGCTGTCCACCGCCCTGTCCGGCGCCCTGTCCGGCGAGCCGGGCCGCGAGCGCGGCCACGTTCGGCGCCTGGAACAGGTCGCGGACGCCGAGTTCGGCCGCCAGGGTGGCGCGGATCCGGCTGACCAGTCGCACCGCGAGCAGCGAATGCCCGCCCAGCTCGAAGAAGTCGCCGTCGACAGGAACGCCGGCCAGCCCGAGCACCTCCGCGAAGAGTCCACAGAGGACGATCTCGCGCGGGGTGCGTGGCGCCCGGCCGGCACCGGCGGACCGTTGGGGCGCGGGCAGAGCGCGACGGTCCAGCTTGCCGTTCGGCGTGAGCGGCAGCGCGTCCAGCACGACCAGGTCCGAGGGCATCATGTACTCGGGCAGTGCCATCGCCACCGCGGTCCTGGCCGCCGCCACGTCCACCTCGGACGACGCGGGCACCAGGTAGGCCACGAGGCGCTTGTCGCCCGGCCGGTCCTCGCGGACCACCGCGGCCACCCCGGCGACGTCCGGCCGACCCCGCAACACCGTCTCGATCTCGGCGAGCTCGATGCGGAAGCCACGCAGCTTGACCTGTCCGTCGGCCCGGCCGAGGAAGCGCAGCTCGCCGTCCGCGGTCCACGAGACCAGGTCGCCGGTGCGGTACATCCGCTCGCCGTCGGAGCAGAACGGGTCGGCGACGAACCGCTGACCGGTGAGGCCGGGCCGGCCGAGGTAGCCGCGGGCGAGCTGGTCGCCGCTCACGTACAGCTCGCCGGAGCCGCCGAGCGGGACCGGGCGCAGCCGCTCGTCGAGCACGTAGAGCCGGTTGTTGTCCAACGGCCGGCCGAGCCGCACGGCGGGCATCTCGTCGCCGCGATCGGCCGGGTGGAACGGCTGGTAGCTGGACGCGAACGTGGTCTCGGTCGGCCCGTAGCTGTGCACCACCAGGGTGTCCGGGCAGTGCAGGAGCACTCGCCGCAGCGTCTCGGGCGACACGACGTCACCGCCGGTCCACACCTCGCGCAGCAGTGCGAGCGCGTCCACGTGCTCCTCGACCATCAGGGCGAACAGGCCCGCGGTGAAGTACGCGGCGGTGATCTCGCGGCGGGCGATGACCTCGGCGAGGTGCCGCACGTCGGCGCCGTCCCCGTCGGCCACCACCAGCTCGCCGCCCGCCAGCAGCGGCACCCACATCTCGTAGGTGGACGCGTCGAACCCGAACGCCGAGTGCACGAGCATCCTGCGGTGGTTCTCCTGGTCGTAGGCCCGGTCGTACGCGAGCTGCACGACGTTGCGGTGGGTGACGCCGACGCCCTTGGGGCGGCCGGTGGAGCCGGACGTGAACATCACGTACATCAGCTCGTCGGCCGGCACCACCACGTCCGGGGCAGTCGGGGCCGTGCCGCGTTCGAACACGACCACCTGACCGCCCGCCGCGCGGTACTCCTCGGTCACCGGCGTCGAGGCGTCGACCAGCAGTGCGACGGCCGAGGTCTCCTCGAGCATCACGGACAGTCGGGCCAGCGGCAGCCGCTGCGGGATCGGCACGTACGCCGCGCCGCACTTGAGGACGCCGAGGACGGCGACCACGAGATCGGCGCTGCGGTCCATGAGCACCCCGACCGTCGACCCGGGGCGGACCCCGGCCGCGACCAACCGGTGGGCCGTCGCGTTGGCGGCCTCGTCCAACCCGGCGTAGGTCAGTGCGCACGTCTCGTCGGACACCGCGACCCGGTCCGGGAACCGGCGGGCGACGTCGGCGAGCAGCTCGTGCACCGGCGCGCCGGGGACGCCGGCCACGCGGGTGTCGTTGTAGTCCAGCAGAAGCCGGGTGCGTTCGGCGTCGCCGAGCAGGTCCGCGTCGGCCACCGACAGCGCCGGGTCGGCGGCGACCGCCGCGAACACCCTGGTGAGCCGGTGCACCAGCAGCGCGGCCGTCTCGGGGTCGAACAGGTCGGTGGCGAACTCCAGCACACCGCCGAGTCCGGCGGGCACGCCGGTCGCGGTGCGCCGCTCCTTCACCGACAGCGTCAGGTCGAACTTGGCGCTGCCTGGTCCGGAGGAGACGCCCTCGGCGGGCAGGCCGGCGAACTCCGCGCCCTGCTCGACGTTGTTCTGCAGGAGCAGCATCACCTGGAACAGCGGGTGGTGCGCGGTCGAACGCGGCGGGTTGAGCGCCTCGACCAGCAGGTCGAACGGCATGTCCTGGTGGGAGTACGCGGCCAGGTCGGCGTCGCGGACCCGAGCGAGGAGCTCGCCGAACGTCGGCGCACCGGAGACGTCGGTGCGCAGCACCAGCGTGTTCACGAAGAACCCGACCAGGTCGTCCAGCGCCTCGTCCAGCCGGCCCGCCACGGCGGTGCCGATCGGGATGTCCGCGCCGGCGCCCATCCTGGACAGCACGACCGCGAAACCTGCCTGCAGCGCCATGAACATGGTCGCGCCGCTGTCGGCACACAGCCGGGCGAGCCGCTCGTGGGTGTCGGCGTCCAGCTCGAACGGGACCACGTCGCCCCGGTAGCTCGCGACCGAGGGACGTGGACGGTCGGCGGGCAGCTCGATCAGCTCGGGCGACCCCTTCAAGGCGTCGCGCCAGAACGCGGTCTGCGTCGCCAGCACACTGTCCACATCGGACGAGGTGCCGAGCAGGTCCCGTTGCCACAGCGTGTAGTCCGCGTACTGGACGGGCAGCGGCGACCACTCGGGTGCCGTACCGGCGCACCGGGCGGCGTAGGCGGTCTCGAGGTCGCCGAGCAGCGGCGCGAGTGACCAGCCGTCGCCCGCGATGTGGTGCACCAGCAGGACAAGAACGTGTTCGTCGTCCTGCGCGCGCAGCAGCCACGCCCGCACGGGGAGGTCCGTCGCGAGGTCGAAGACGTGGCCCGCGGCGGCCTCGATCGCGGCCGTCAGGTCGGCCGGCGTGTCGACGATCAGCTCGGGTCGGGCGTCGGCGAGCACCACCTGGTGCGGCTCGCCGTCGACCGCCGCGTACACGGTCCGCAGCACCTCGTGCCGTGCCACCACGTCGGCGAACGCGGCGTCGAGGGCCTCGGCGTCCACCGCGCCGGACAGCCGCAGCGCCATCGGCACGTTGTAGGCGGCGCTCGCCCCGTCCAGCTCGGCGAGGAACCACAGCCGCCGCTGGGCGTAGGACAGCGGGACGACGTCCGGGCGGGTGGCGGCGGCCAGTGCGGGCCGAACCGGGGCGCCCGCCTGCTCCTCGATGCGTTCGGCCAGCGCGGCGACGGTCGGCGCGGCGAACAGGTCGCGGATCGCGACGTCCACGCCGAGCACGCGCCGGATCCGGCTGACCAGCCGGACGGCCATCAGCGAGTGCCCGCCGAGGTCGAAGAACCCGCTGTCGACGCTCACCTCGGTGAGCCCGAGGACATCGGCGAAGAGTCCACACAGGACGGTCTCGCGCTCGGTCCGCGGCGCCCGCCCGGTTTCCCGCGCCTGGTAGTCGGGGGCCGGCAACGCACGCCGGTCCAGCTTGCCGTTGGCCGTCAGCGGCAACGCGGCGAGCACGACGACCGCGGCCGGGACGAGGTGCGCCGGCAACGCGGCCGCGGCGCGACGGCGCAGCTCGGCGGGCGCCGCGGTGCGGCCCGGCGCGGCCACCACGTAGGCGACCAGGCGCTTGTCGCCGGGGCGGTACTCGTGCGCCACCACCGCGATCTGCCCGACCGACTCCTCGCGGGCCATGACCGCCTCGACCTCACCCGGCTCGACCCGGAAACCGCGGATCTTGACCTGGTTGTCGGCGCGACCGAGGTACTCGACCTCGCCCCGCCCGGTCCAGCGCGCCAGGTCGCCGGTGCGGTACACACGGGCACCCGGCTCGCCGAACGGGTCGGCCACGAACCGGTCCGCCGTCAGGTCCGGCCGGCCGAGATACCCGTCGGCCAGACCGGTGCCGGACACGTACAGCTCGCCGGGCGCGCCGGGCGGCACGGGTCGCAGCCGCTCGTCGAGCAGGTAGGCGCGCCGGTTGCCGATGGGCAGCCCGATCGGCAGCGAGGCGTCGGCCGCCGTGTCGGTGACGTGGTGGCCGTGTGTGGCGAGCATGCTCTCCACCGGCCCGTACAGGTTCACCATGCGCAGCCCGGGGAACGACCGCATGGCACGGTCGACGTGCTCGGTGGAGGCGACGTCACCGCCGAACACCAGCTGCTCGACCGAGCCGAGCACCTGCGGGTACTCGTCGACCATCAGCGTCAGCAGACCGCTGCCCACGAACAGGGTCGTGACCCCGTGCGCGGCGACCAGCTCGGCCATCCGGTCCGGTTCCGGTCGCTGTCCCGGCTGCAGCACACAGGACGCGCCGGACAGCAGCGGTCCCCAGAACTCCAGCACGAACGCGTCCCAGGAGACCGGCGCGGCCTGCAGCCACACGTGCCGGGGATCGAAGTCCACATAGGACTGACCGACCAGGGTGCCGACGACCGAACGGTGCGAGCCGAGCGCGCCCTTGGGCCGACCGGTGGAGCCGGACGTGAACATCACGCAGGCCGCGTCGCCGGGGTCACCGGGCAGGCACGGGTCGAGCGTGCTCTCCCCCGCGCCCGCACCCGGGTCGACCACCGGGTGGCCGGGCAGCCGGGCGACGTGCCGGTCGGCCGCGACCAGCAGCACGATCTCGGCGTCGCCCGCCATGGCGGCGAGCCGCTCGTCCGGGAACTCCGGGTCGAGCTGCAGGTAGGCGGCGCCGGTCTTGAGAACGGCCAGCGTCGCGACGCCGAGGTCGAGGCTTCGGTCGAGCAGGATGCCGACGACCGTGCCGCGGCGGGCGCCCCGGCCGGCGAGGTGGCGGGCGAGCTGGTTGGCCCGCTCGTCCAGCTCCCGGTAGGTGAGCCGCTGCCCGTCGAAGATCAGCGCCGGCGCGTGCGGGGTGCGCTCGACCCACTGGGCGACCACATCGGTGATCCGCCGGTCGGGCTGGCCGGTCGCGGTGTCGTTGGTGGCGGCCAGCAGGCGCCGGTGGTCGGCGGGGGTGAGCACGTCGAGGTCCGCGGTGGACGCGTCCGGGTCGGCGAGCACGGTGCGCAGCACGTGGCCGAGCCGCTCGACGATGCCGTCGACGGTGGCGCGGTCGAACAGGTCGGTCGCGTACTCGACGGCGCCGTCCAGCCCGGCGGGGCGGCCGGTGTGGTCGTAGCGTTCGCGGGCGGCGACGGTCAGGTCGAACTTGGCGACCGGCGCGCCGCCCGGGTAGCCCGCCGCGGTCAGCCCGGCGAACCCGGCCGGCCCGGCGGAGGAGCTGTTCTGCAGCACCAGCATGACCTGGAACAGCGGGTGGTAGGCGGCGGAGCGCACCGGGTTGAGCGCCTCGACGAGCAGGTCGAACGGCATGTCCTGGTGGGAGTAGGCGGCCAGGTCGGCGTCGCGGACGCGGCGGACCAGGTCGGTGAAGCTCGGCGCACCGGAGGTGTCGGTGCGCATCACCAGGGTGTTGACGAAGAACCCGATCATGTCGTCCAACGCCTCGTCGAGGCGGCCGGCGACGGCCGTGCCGATCGGGATGTCGGTGCCGGCGCCCATCCTGGACAGCAGCAGCGCGAGGCCGGACCGGAGCACCATGTAGACGGTCGCGCCGCAGTCGGCGGCCACCCGCACCAGCCGCTCGTGGGTCTCGGCGTCCAGCGTGAACGGCACCACGTCGCCGCGATGGCTCGCGACCGGCGGGCGGGGGTGGTCGGTCGGCAGCTCGGTCAGCTCCGGCGCGCCGTCGAGCGCCTCGCGCCAGAACGCGAGCTGGTGGGCAAGCAGACTGTCGTCATCGGACGACTCACCGAGCAGCTCCCGTTGCCACAGCGCGTAGTCCGCGTACTGCACGGGCAGCGGCGCCCAGCGCGGCGGCGCGCCGGCGCACCACGCGGTGTAGGCGGTCTCGAGGTCGCGCAGCAGCAGTCCCTCGGACTGGCCGTCGCTCGCGATGTGGTGCAGGAGCACGACGAGCACGTGCTCGTCGGCGCCGGCGCGCAGCAGCCAGGCCCGCAGCGGCAGCTCGGCGGTCAGGTCGAAGGTGTGCCCGGTTGCGGCACGCACGGCGGCGTCCAGCGCGCCGGGGTCCCCGGAATGGTCGGCGACCGTCAGGTCGGGGGTCGCCGCGGGGAGCACCAGCTGCACGGGTTCGCCGTCGACGTCCGGGTAGAGCGTGCGCAGCACCTCGTGCCGGGCGACCACGTCGCCGAGCGCGTTGCGCAGGGCGGTGACGTCCAGCGCGCCGGTCAGCCGCAACACCACCGACACGTTGTAGGTGCGGCTGGCCTCCTCGAGCTGGGCGAGGAACCAGAGCCGCCGCTGCGCGTAGGACAGCGGGACCGGGTCGGGGCGGGTGACGGGTGCCAGCGCGGCCCGCACCGGGGCACCGCCGCGTTCGGCGATGACGGTGTCGAGCCCGGCGACGGTCGGTGCGCCGAACAGGTCCCGCACCGCCAGTTCCACGTCGAGCGCGGCACGGATGCGGCTGACCAGCCGGACCGCGAGCAGCGAGTGGCCGCCGATGCGGAAGAAGTTGTCCCGCACCCCGACCTCGGCGCGGCCGAGCACCTCCGCGAACAGCCGGCACAGGATCTCCTGCCGTGGCGGGAGGGCCGTGGGCACGTGGGTGTCCACGTCGGCCTCGGCGGCCGCGTCGCGGAGCATGGCGGCGGTGCCGGTGTGGATCTCCGCACGGCTGTCGACCAGCAGGTGTCGCTCGTCGGCGGTGAGCGGCGCGACCTCGGCGACGGCGCGGTCGCCGCGCAGCTCCGCCAGCACCCGGACGAAGAGGTCGGCGAGCAGCGCGACGGTCGGTTCGTCGAACACGTCGGTGGCGTACTCGAACCAGACGGCGAGACCCGCCGGGTGGCCGTCCGCGCCGGTCCGCTCGCCGCACGACACGGTGAGGTCGAACTTGGTCGAGGTCAGTGCCGCGGGCACCGGGGTGGCGCTGAGGCCGCCGAAGGTCGGCAGGGCCGCGCCGCCGGTGTTCTGCAGGGTCAGCATGACCTGCGTCAGCGGGTGCCACGCGAGGGAGCGGACCGGGTTGACCTTCTCCACGAGCAGGTCGAAGGGCAGGTCCTGGTGGTCGAACGCGGCGAGGTCGGCCTGGAGGACGCGGGCCAGCAACTCGGCGACCGTCGGGTCACCGGTCAGGTCGGTGCGCAGCACCAGTGTGTTGACGAAGAACCCGACCACGTCGTCGAGCGCCTCGTCGGACCGGCCGGCCACGGCCGTCGCGATCGGGACGTCATCGCCCGCCCCGGCGCGGGACAGCAGCACGGCGAACGCGGCCTGGAGCACCATGAACAGCGTGGTGCCGGACTCGGCGGCGAGCCGGTTCAGCGCGGCGTGCGTCTCGGCGTCCGTGGCGACCGCGACCCCCGCGCCCCGGTGGCTCGGGGTGGCGGGCCGGGGCCGGTCCAGCGGCAGGTCGAGCACCGGCGGGGCACCGTCGAGCGCCGCGGTCCAGAACGCGGTCTCGCCGGCAACCACACTGTCCATATCGGACTCGTTGCCGAGCAGCTCGTGTTGCCACAGCGCGTAGTCCGCGTACTGGACCGGCAGGGGCGACCACGTGGGCGCCGTGCCGGCGCGCCGGGCGGCGTAGGCGGTGTCGAGGTCACGCAGCAGCGGGCCGGTCGACGCGCCGTCGGTGGCGATGTGGTGCAGGAGCAGCACCAGCACGTGGTCGGCCGGGCCGACGCGGAGCAGCCAGGCACGCACCGGCACGTCGGCGGTCAGGTCGAACGGCGCGTTGGCGGCCTCGGCGACCACGTCCGCGAGCTCGTACTCCGCACAGTCCCAGATGGACAGTGGGGGGGCGGCGGCGGGCAGGATCCGCTGCGCGGGCGTGCCGTCGACGTCCGGGTACACGGTGCGCAGCACCTCGTGCCGTGCCACCACGTCGGTGAGCGCCGCCTCGAGTGCGCTCGCGTCGAGCGGTCCCGTCAGGCGCAGCGCCATCGGCACGTTGTAGGACGACGACGGGCCGCCGAGCCGGTCGACGAACCAGAGCCTGCGCTGCGCGAACGACAGCGGGATCGGGTCGGGCCGGGTGGCCGGCCGCAGTGCCGGCCGGGCCGGGGCACCGCCGCGTTCCGCGATGACCGCGTCGAGCCCGGCGACGGTCGGCGCGCCGAACAGGTCGCGGACCGCCAGGTCGACGCCCAGTGCCGCGCGGATGCGACTGACCAGGCGGACGGCGAGCAGCGAGTGGCCGCCGCTGCGGAAGAAGTTCTCCCGTACCCCGACCTCGGCCCGGTCCAGCACCTGCGCGAACAGCCGGCTCAGGATCTCCTGGCGCGGGGACGGCGGCGCGGCGGACGTGTCGGCCGGGCCGGTCGCCGCGGCCGTGACCAGCCGGGCGGACTGGGCGCGGACGGCGGCCCGGTCGTCGACGAGGAGATGGTGCTCGGCCGCGGTGAACGCGGTGAGGTCGGCGACGCGCGCCGTGGCGTCGGTGGCCATGGCCCGCAGCACGCGGGTGAACCCGTCGGCGAGCAACGCGACGGTCGCCTCGTCGAACAGGTCGGTGGCGTACTCGAACCAGAGGGCGATGCCGTCCGCCTGCTCCACACAGGACACCATGAGGTCGAACTTGGTGGCGTCGAGCCGGGTCGACAGCGGGGTCATCGCCAGGCCCGCGAAGTCGCCGCCGGCCCGCTGGGTGTTCTGCACGGTCAGCATGACCTGCGCCAGCGGGTGCCACGCCAGGGACCGGACCGGGTTGACCGCCTCGACGACGAGGTCGAACGGCACGTCCTGGTGGTCGTAGGCGGCGAGGTCGGTCTCGCGGACCCGGGCGACCAGCTCGGCGAACGTGGGGTCGCCGGTCAGATCGGTGCGCAACACCAGGGTGTTCACGAAGTACCCGACGAGGTCGTCGAGCGCGTCGTCGGTGCGGCCGGCGACCGCGGTGGCGATCGGGATGTCGGTGCCCGCGCCGGCCGCGCCGAGGGTCGCGGCGAGACCGGCCTGCAGGATCATGTGCGGGGTGGCGCCGGTCCTGGCGGCCAGCTCGGTCAGACCGAGGTGGGTGTCCGCGTCGACGGTGCGGGCGAGGCCCGCGCCGCGGTGGCCCGCGGTCGCGGCGCGGGGCCGGTCGAACGGCAGGTCGATGACCGTCGGCGCGCCGACGAGCGCGGCGGTCCAGTAGGCGAGCTGCCGGGACCGTCGACTGTCCTCATCGGACTCGGCACCGAGCAGGTCGTGGTGCCACAGCGTGTAGTCGGCGTACTGGAGCGGCAACGGCGTCCACCCCGGAGCGGCGCCGCCGGTGCGGGCGAGGTAGGCGGCGGCCAGGTCGCCCAGCATCGGGGCGGTGGACGCGCCGTCGGTGGCGATGTGGTGCATCAGCATCACGAGCACGTGCTCGTCGGGTCCGACCCGGAGGACGTGGGTGCGCAGCGGCAGGTCGGTGGTGAGGTCGAAGGTCTGGTTGGCGAGCTCGGCCAGTTCCCGGTCCACGTCGGCGGCGGCGCAGTCGGTCACCACGAACGCGGGTCGACTGTCGGTGACCAGCTGGTGCGGTTCGCCGTCGATGGCCGGGTAGGTCGTGCGGAGGATCTCGTGCCGGCCGACGAGGTCGTCGAGCGCGGCGGCCAGGGCGGTGAGGTCGAGCGCGCCGGTGAGCCGCAGCGCCATCGGCACGTTGTAGGAGGAGTTCGGGCCCTCCAGACGGTTGACGAACCAGAGGCCGCGCTGGGCGTAGGACAGCGGGACCAGCTCGGGCCGGTCCGCGGGTGCGGGCGCCGGCCGGACCGGGGTGCCGGCCAGCTCGCCGACGCGGACGTCGAGCCCGGCGACCGTGGGGGTGCGGAAGACGTCCCGGATGGTGACCTCCACGCCCAGCGTGGTGCGGATGCGGCTGGTCAGCTTGGCGGCGAGCAGGGAGTGGCCGCCGAGGTCGAAGAACCCGTCGTCGACGGTGGGGGTGGCCACACCGAGCACCTCGGCGAACAGTCCACACAGGATTTCCTGACGTGGGGTGCGTGGCGCCCGGCCTGTCGCGGTCACGGCGAACTCGGGTGCGGGCAGGGCCTTGCGGTCGAGCTTGCCGTTCGCGGTGAACGGCAGCCGGTCGAGCGACACGATCGCCGAGGGCACCATGTGCTCCGGCGCGCGGTCCGCCAGCCATGCCCGCAGCTCCCGGCCATCGACACCGGCGGCGACCACGTAGGCGACCAAAGTCGACTCCCACACGACCACGGCGGCGTGCGCCACCGACTCGTGCTGTTGCAGCAACGCGGCGACCTCGCCGGGCTCGACACGGAACCCGCGGATCTTCACCTGGTCGTCCACACGGCCCGCGAACTCCAGCACACCCTCGGCCGTCCACCGCGCCAGGTCACCGGTGCGGTACATCCGCTCCCCCGGCGCCCCGAACGGATCGGCCAGGAACCGCTCCATCGTCAGATCGGGACGTCCCGCATAGCCTTGTGCCAGACCGATTCCGGCCAGGTAAACCTCGCCGACGACCCCGATCGGCGCCGGCCGCAGCCGGCTGTCGAGCACGTAGGCGCGCTTGTTGGCGACCGGTCGGCCGATCGGCACCACACCGTCGGACGTGATCTCGTGCGTGGTGGTGAAGCCCATCGACTCGGCCGGCCCGTACCCGTTCAGCACCCGCAACTCGGGGTAGGCGGCCGTGATCCGCGTGACGTGCGCCGCCGACGCGGCCTCGCCGCCGGTGAAGGCGATGCGCACGCCGGCGAACGCGTCCGGGTGCTCGTCGACCAGGAAGTTGAACAGGCTCGACGACAACTGCAGCATCGTCACGCCGTGCTCGGCGACCATTCTGTTGATCACCGCGGGCTCTGGTCGCTGACCCGGTTGCAGGACAACGGTGCCGCCGAAGCCGAGCGCTCCCCAGAACTCGAGGGAGAACGCGTCCCAGGACACGGGCGAGCACTGCAGGAACACCTCACCCGGCCCGAAGTCCGCATAGGACTGTCCCTGCAACGTGCCTACCAGCGCCCGGTGCGACGCCATGACACCCTTCGGCCGACCCGTCGAACCGGACGTGAACATCACACACGCCACGTCGTCCGGCGCGGCGGCGCGGTCGGGCGCGGTCGCCGGGCGCGCGGCGATCTCCTCGGCCTGCACGTCCACCAGCGCCAGGCGGACCCCGGACACCCGCTGTTCGTGCGTGGCAGCGGTGATCACCAACGACACTCCGCCGTCGGTGACCGCGACGGCCAGCCGCTCGTCCGGGAACTCGGGATCCAGCAGGACGTACCCCGCCCCCGCCCGCACCGCGGCCAGCACCGCCACGGCGAAGTCCACACCACGCTCCAGCAGCACGCCCACCAGATCGCCGGGCTCGACACCGGCGCCGACCAGGTGGTGCGCCAACCGGTTCACCCGCGCCGACAGGTCCGCATAGGACAGTCGGATCTCCCCACACACCAACGCGGTCGCGTCGGGCACCGCCGCCGCCGCACCGGTGAACCGCTCGGCGAGCGACACGTCGGCCACGGCCACGGCGGTGTCGTTCCACTGCCGCACCAGCAGGTCCCGCTCGGTCGCCGAGACCAGCTCGACGGCGCCGATCGGCCGGTCCGGGTCGGCCGCCAACTGCTCGGCCACCCATGCCAGGGTGTGCGCCATCCGCCGCGCGGTCGCGCGGTCGAACAGGTCGGTCGCGAACTCCAGCCCGCCGTGCAGTCCGGCCGGGCCGCGGTCGTCGTGCGACTCGCGCACGGCCAGGGTCAGGTCGAACTTGGCGGTACCCGTGCGGAACGACTCGGTCCCGGCGGTCAGGCCGGCGAAGGTGCCGGTCGCGGCATCTTCGGTGTTCTGCAGCACCAGCATCACCTGGAACAGCGGGTGCCACGCCAGCGACCGGGTCGGGTTGAGCACCTCGACGAGGTGGTCGAACGGCACGTCCTGGTGGTCGAACGCGGCGAGGTCGGCGTCGCGGACCCGTGCGACGAGGTCGCGGAACGACGGGTCGCCGCCGGTGTCGGTGCGCAGCACCAGCGTGTTGACGAAGAACCCGACCAGGTCGGTCAGCGCGTCGTCGCCGCGGCCGGCGACCACGGTGCCGATCGGCACGTCGGTGCCCGCGCCCCAGCGCGACACCACGGTCGCCATCGCCGCCTGCAGCACCATGAACAGGGTGGCGCCGGACTCTGCGGCGATGCCGGCCAGACGGCGGTGGGTGTCCGCGTCGATCGCGAACGGGACGAGGTCACCCCGGTTGCTCGCGACGGCCGGCCGGGGCCGGTCCGCCGGCAGGTCGATCACCTCGGGCGCACCGGAGAGGGTGGCCCGCCAGTGCGCGACCTGCGCGCCGAGCACACTGTCCACGTCGGACTCACTGCCGAGCAGCTCCTGCTGCCACAGCGTGTAGTCCGCGTACTGCACGCGCAGCGGTGTCCACTTCGGCGACTCACCCGCGCAGCGCGCCCGGTAGGCCGTGGCCAGGTCGCGGAACAGCGGACCGCTGGACGCGCCGTCGGTCGCGATGTGGTGCAGCAACACGACGAGCACGTGCTCGTCCGGGCCGACCTCGAGCACGGTGAGGCGCAGCGGCACCTCGGTGGCCAGGTCGAACGTGTGACCGACGGCGGTGTCCACCGCGGCGGGCACCTCGGCCGCGGGCACGCGCAGGACGGTGACCGGCGCGGCCGTGCCGGGCGCCAGCACGACCTGGCACGGCTCGCCGCCGTCGGCCTCCGGGAAGACGGTGCGCAGCACCTCGTGCCGGTCCAGCACGTCGGTCGTGGCCGCCGCGAGCGCACCGGTGTCCAGTGCCCCGGTGAGGCGCAGCACGAGCGGCACGTTGTAGATGCGGCTGGTCTCCTGTGCCTGAGCCAGGAACCACAGGCGACGCTGGGCGGGCGAGAGCGGCACGGTGTCCGGACGGATGGCGGGTGTCACGGCCGGGCGGACCGGCGCGCCGACCAGGTCGTCGACGCGGGCGGCGAGCCCGGCGACGGTCGGGGTCCGGAAGACGTCGCGCAACGTCACCTCGACGCCGAGCACGGTGCGCATGCGGCTGATCAGCCGGGCGGCGAGCAGCGAGTGGCCGCCGAGGTCGAAGAACCCGTCGTCGACCGACAGCGACAGCACGCCGAGCACCTCGGCGAACAGTCCACAGAGGATCTCCTCGCGCACCGTCCTCGGCTCGCGACCCGCTGCGGTGGTGACGAACGCCGGCGCGGGCAGGGCCGCCCGGTCCAGCTTGCCGTTCGCGGTGATCGGGATGCGGTCCAGCACCTGGACCGCGGCCGGCACCAGATGGTCCGGCAGCCGCGTGCGCAGCCAGTCCCGCAGCGCCGGACCGTCCACAGCGGACCGCCCGACCGCGTAGGCGACCAGTCGAGCCGGCTCGCCGTCCGGCTGCCACACGGTCGCCGCGGCCTGCGCGACACCCTCGTGCCGGGCGAGCACGGCGGCGACCTCGTCCGGCTCGACCCGGAAGCCACGGATCTTCACCTGGTCGTCCGCCCGGCCCGCGAAGTCCAGCACCCCGGCTGCCGTCCAGCGGGCGAGGTCGCCGGTGCGGTACATCCGCTCCCCCGGCGCACCGAACGGGTCCGCGACGAACCGTTCGACCGTCAGGTCCGGCCGGCCCGCGTAGCCGTGGGCGAGACCGACTCCGCCGAGATAGACCTCGCCGATCACGCCGACAGGTGCGGGGTGCAGGCCGCCGTCGAGCACGTAGGCCCGCTTGTTGAGCACCGGCCGCCCGATCGGCACCGCACCGTCCACATCGGACACCACCTCGTGGGTGGTGGTGAAGCCCATCGACTCGGCCGGGCCGTACCCGTTGACGACCCGCAGACCCGGGATCCGGGCGAGGATCCTGGCGACGTGGGTCGCCGAGGCGGCCTCGCCACCGGTGAACGCGAGTCGCACGCCGTCGAACGCCTCGGGGTGCTCGTCGACCAGGAAGTTGAACAGGCTCGACGACAGCTGGAGCATCGTCACGCCGTGCTCGCCGACCAACCGCGCGATCGCCGCCGGCTCCGGGCGTTGACCCGGTTGCAGCACCACGGTGCCGCCGAACCCGAGGCCGCCCCAGAACTCGAGCGAGAACGCGTCCCACGACACCGGGGAGCACTGCAGGAACACCTCGTCGGGACCGAAGTCGGCGTACCCCTGCCCCAGCAGGGTGCCCACGACCGCGCGGTGCGAGGCCATGACGCCCTTGGGCCGGCCGGTCGAGCCGGACGTGAACATCACGCACGCGATGTCGTCCGACGACGACCACACCTCCAGATCGGCGGCCGACTGGGCGGCGACGAGCGGGGCGTCGGTGTCGAGCTCGACCGCGAGCGCGCCACCGGTCAGCCGCGGCGACAGCGCGGCGACGGTGACGGCGACGCGGCAGCCGGTGTCCTTGACGACCTGGCCGAGGCGCTGGTCGGGGAAGTCCGGGTCCAGGACCGTGTACCCGGCACCGGCCCGCACGACCGCGAGCAGCGTGACGGCCAGGTCGATCCCGCGTTCGAGCAGGACCGCGACCACGTCGCCCCGGCCGACGCCCGCGCGCACCAGGTGGCGTGCCAACCGGTTCGCTCGCTCGCCGAGCTCCCGGTAGGACAGTGCGACGTCGCCGGAGACCACCGCGGTCCGGTCCGCGTGTTCGGTCATCGCGCCGGCCACCAGACCGGCGAGCGACACGTCGGCGACCGGCACCTGGGCGCCGCTCCACTCGTGCACGACGAGGTCCCGCTCGGCGGCGGGCAGCACGTCCAGCGCGGCGATCGGCTGCCGGGGATCACCCAGCGCCTGGTCGACGAGCCGCACCAGGGTCGCCGCCATCCGCTCCGCGGTGGACCGGTCGAACAGGTCGGTGGCGAACTCGAGGAGTCCCTCGATCCCGCCGGGCGCACCGGTCTCGTCGTGCGTCTCGCGGACGGCCAACGTGAGGTCGAACTTGGCGGTGCCGGTGCTCGCCTCCTGCCCGGTCACGGTGAGCCCGGGAAGCGTGAGCGCGGCGGTCTCGGTGTTCTGCACCAGCAGCAGCACCTGGAACAGCGGGTGACACGCGGGTGAGCGCGCCGGGTTGACCGCGTCGACCACGAGGTCGAACGGCAGGTCCTGGTGGGAGTAGGCGGCGAGGTCGGTCTCGCGGACCCGGGCGACCAGCTCGGCGAACGTGGGGTCGCCGGTCAGGTCGGTGCGCAGCACCAGCGTGTTGACGAAGAACCCGACGAGGTCGTCGAGCGCGGCGTCGGTCCGGCCGGCGACGACCGTGCCGAGGGGGATGTCGGTGCCCGCGCCCCAGCGGTTCAGCAGGATCCCGAACGCCGACTGCATGACCATGAACAGGGTGGCGCCGGACTCGGCGGCGAGGCGGGTCAGCCGCGCATGGGTGTCGGCGTCGAGGGTGAAGGCGACCGTGTCGCCGCGGTGGGTCGGGGTGTCGGGCCGGGCGCGGTCGGTGGGCAGCGCCAGCACCTCGGGCGCGCCGTCGAGCGTGGTGCGCCAGTAGTCGGCCTGCTCGGACACCAGACTGTCCTCATCGGACTCGTCGCCGAGCAGGTTCCGTTGCCAGATGGCGTAGTCGGCGTACTGCACCGGCAGCGTGGGCCAGGTGACGGGAAGGCCGGCCGCCCGTGCCGTGTAGGCGGCGCCGAGGTCGCGCAGCAGGGGCGCCATGGAGGCGCCGTCGGTCGCGATGTGGTGCAGCAGCAACACGAGCACGTGCTCGTCCGGATCCACCGCGAGCAGCCACGCCCGCAGCGGGAGGTCGGCGGCGAGGTCGAAGGTCTGACCGACCAGACCGGCGACCGTCTCGGCGACGTCGGCGGCCGGGCAGGCCAGGACCGTGAGCTCCGGCCGTGCGTCCAGCACCTCCTGCGCCGGCGCCCCGTCCACCGAAGGGAACACGGTCCGCAGCACCTCGTGCCGGGCCACCACGTCACCGATCCCGGCCGCCAGCGCCGCCGCGTCCAGCGCGCCGGTCAGCCGCAGCACCACCGGCACGTTGTAGGAGGACTGCGGCCCGTCGAGCCGGTTCATCAGCCACAGCCGCTGCTGTGCGAACGACAGCGGCACCCGGTCCGGCCGTGGCTGCGGCACGAGCGCGGCACGCACCTCGGCGCCGGTCAGCTCGCCGATCCGGGCGTCCAGCCCGGCGACGGTCGGCGCGGCGAACAGGTCCCGCACCCCGACCTCGACGTCCAGTGCCGCACGGATGCGGCCGACGAGCCGCACCGCCAGCAGCGAGTGCCCGCCGATCTTGAAGAAGTTGTCGCGCACGTCGACGTCGGCGCGGCCGAGCACGTCGGAGAACAGTCCGCGCAGGATCTCCATCCTGGGCGTGACGGCGACGGCGGCCGCGACGGGCGTGTCGGTCGCGGCGGCCACCAGCGCGGCGGACCCGGCCCGCACCGCGGCACGGTCGGTGACGAGCCGCCGGTACTCCGGCGCCGTGATCACGTCCGCGGCCTCGACCCGGGTGTCCGGGCCCGCGACCATCGCGGTCAGGGTCCGCACGAGGACGTCGGCGACGGTCGCCACGGTCGTCTCGTCGAAGAGGTCGGTGGCGTACTCGAACCGCAGCTCGATCCCGTCGGCGTGCTCGTCGCAGGACAGCATCAGGTCGAACTTCGTGTACTCAAGGCGGGCGGGCAGCACGGTCGCGGCGAGCCCAGGTAGGTCCAGGTCGGCCTTGCGAGTGTTCTGCAGGGTCAGCATGACCTGCGCGAGCGGGTGCCACGCCGTCGAGCGCGTCGGGTTGACCGCCTCGACGACCAGGTCGAACGGCAGCTCCTGGTGCTCGAACGCGGCCAGCCCGGCGTCGCGGACCCGGCCGAGCAGCTCGGTGAACGTCGGGTCGCCGGTCAGGTCCGTGCGCATCACGAGCGTGTTGACGAAGAACCCGACGAGGTCGTCGAGCGCCTCGTCGGAGCGGCCGGCGACGGCGGTGGCGATGGGCACGTCGGTGCCGGCGCCGAGGCGGGAGAACGTGGCGGCGAGGCCCGCCTGCAGCGCCAGGTACAGCGTGGCGCCGTTGGCGCGGGCCAGGTCGAGCAGCCCGGTGCGCACGGCCGCGGGCACCTGGGTGGTGCACACAGCCGCCCGGTTGCTCGGCACCGCGGGGCGGACCCGGTCGGCGGGCAGCGCGACCACCGGCGGCATCCCGTCGAGCTCGGCCCGCCACCACGCCGAGTCCGTGCTGAGCAGACTGTCCTCATCGGACGCCGCGCCGAGCACGTCCTGTTGCCACAGCGTGTAGTCCGCGTACTGGATCGCCAATGGCGCCCAACCGGGCGCCGAGCCCGCGCACCGCGCCGAGTACGCCTCGGCGAGGTCGCGCAGCAGCGGCGTCATCGAGGAGCCGTCGGTCGCGATGTGGTGCAGCAGCAACACCAGCACGTGGTCCTCGGCGCCGACCCGCAGCAGCCACACCCGCAGCGGCAGGTCCGCCGCGAGGTCGAAGGTCTGGTTGGCGAGCCCCGCCACCACACCCTCGACCTCGCCCGCGGCACAGTCCACCACCGACAACTCGGGCCGGTCGTCGAGCACTTGCTGCACCGGTTCCCCGTCCACCGAAGGGAACACGGTCCGCAGCACCTCGTGCCGGTCCACCACGTCACCCACCGCGGCACCCAGCGCCGCCACCTCCACCGTGCCCGCGAGCCGAACCACGACGGGCACGTTGTACGACGAGCTCGGACCCTCCATCCGGTTGACGAACCACAACCGGCGCTGCGCGAACGACAGGGGAATCACTTGCTGCTCCTCAGGATGCGCGACGCGGACGCGTGCGGGTGGGACGTGTGGTGGTCAGGCCACTGACTCGGCGAGCAGTGACTCGATGTGGCCGGCGAGGTCGCGCAGCCGCGGGTTGCGGTAGACGGCCTTGACCGGCATGGTCACGCCCAGCTCGGCGCGGACCTTGGCGGCGAGCTTGATGGCCAGCAGCGAGTGGCCACCGAGCTTGAAGAAGTTGTCCTCCGGCGAGATCGCGTCCTTGCGCAGGACGAAGGACCAGACGTCGCCGATCAGCTGCTCGACGGGGCCCGCCAGCTCGCCCCCGGCCGCCGGTTCCGCCGCGGGCGCGGCGGGTGCGGGCAGCGCGGCACGGTCGAGCTTCCCGTTGACGGTGCGCGGGAAGCTCGGCACCACGACGAGGTGCGCGGGCACCATGTACGTGGGCAGCTGGGTGGCGACGTGCGCACGCAGACCGTCCATGTCGGACTCGTCGGTGACGCGTACGTAACCGACGAGACCCGGCCCGGTCGGGAGGTCGTCGCGGTAGAGCACGGCGGCCTCGGCGACCCCGGGGTGCGTGGTGAGCGCGGACTCGATCTCGCCGAGCTCGATGCGGTACCCGTGGACCTTGACCTGGCCGTCGCGGCGGCCGAGGTAGTCGAGGTGCCCGTCGTCGCAACGACGTGCCAGGTCGCCGGTGCGGTACATGCGGGACCCGTCGGCGGCGATGTGGTCGGCGACGAACCGCTCGGACGTCAGGCCGGGGCGGTTGCGGTAGCCGCGGGCCACGCGGGCGCCGCCGAGGTAGATCTCGCCGACCTCGCCGACCCCGACCCCGTTCAGCTTGTCGTCCAGCACGTACAGCGACAGGCCGGGGAGGACAGAGCCGATGTGCGGGTGGTGGTCCGCGGTCAGCCAACCCGCGGTGGCGTCCACCGTGGTCTCGGTCGGCCCGTAGAGGTTGACCGCGCGCACCACACCCTGGTCGACGAGGTCGGCGATCCGCCGCCACAGTGACGGGCTGATCTGCTCGCCGCCGATCAGCAGGGTCAGCGGCTCGTCGCCGCCGAGCCGGTCGGCGAGCGCCTCGCCGAGGTGTGCCACCAGCGGGTCGGCCAGCGCGGGCGTGAGGTCGAGGTCGGTGAGCCGCCCGTCCCGGACCAGGTCGGCCACCAGCACCGGGTCGGCGCGGGTGGTGTCGTCGAGCAGGACGACGGTGTCGCCGCGGCACAACCGCACCCACTGCTGCACGGACGCGTCGAACGACGCGGACGCGTTCCACCCGACCCGGGCGCCCGGACCACTAGCCACGCCGGCGGCCTCGAGGTTGGCGAGCAGCGTCGCGACGGACCGCCTGCCGATCTCCACACCCTTGGGCCGGCCGGTGGAGCCGGAGGTGTAGATGACGTAGGCGAGGGTGCCGGGCCGCACCGGCACCGGTGCGAACTCGGCGGCCGGGCCGGCGGCGAGGTCGCCGTACTCGAGGTGTGGCGCCACGGCGGTGACCGGTTCGCCCGCCTGGACGACGAGGTCGGCGCGCGCGTCCTCGATGAGGTAGCGCCTGCGCTGCTCGGGCAGCGCCGGGTCGACCGGCAGGTACGCGCCGCCCGCGGTGAGCGTGGCGAGCATGGCGATCACCAGCTCGGTGCCGCGCGGCAGGCTGATCGCGACGACGCGTTCCGGGCCGACGCCGCGTTCGGCGAGTCCGGCGGCGACCGTGGCGATCTCGGCGCGGAGCTCGCCGAAGGTGAGCGCGCGCCCGCCCGCGGCCAGTGCCGGCCGGTCCGCGGGCACCCGCGCGAGGCGGGCGAGGAGGTCCTCAGGGTTCGCCATCGGGCTCAGTCCTCCCCGAACGCGGTCGCGGCGGGGGCGGCGGTGGGCGCGCAGTCGGCGAGGGCGATCGGGTCGCCCATCCCGACGACGATCTTGCGGTCGCCGTCGAACGCCTCGCGCCCGTGGGCGCACAGGATGTTGTCGACCAGCATGAGGTCGCCGGCCTGCCAGCTCTCGCGCATGGTGACCTGGTCGTAGACGGCGTTGAGCTGGTCGACCTCGTCCTTGGTGAGCGCGGTGCCGTCACCGACGTAGGTGGCGAACGGCAGGCCGTCCTCGCCGTAGGTCTCCACGAGGATGTCGCGGACGTCCGGGTCGAGGGTCCACTGGTGCCAGAACGCGACGTGGTTGAACCAGGACCGCTCGCCGGTGACCGGGTGCGTGATGACGGCCGAGCGGCGCTGGCGGGTGCGCAGGGTGTCCTCGTCGAGCCACTCGTAGCCGATCGTGTTGTCGCGGCAGTACTCCTCGACGACCTTCGGGTCGTCGGTGGCGAAGCTCTTGTGCCACGGCAGGCCGGCCATCTCGGAGAAGTTGCGGACCAGCAGCCAGCCGGTGCGCTCGAACCGTTCCCGCAGCTCGGCGGGCAGCAGTCGCAGTGCCTCGCGCATGTCGCCGACGGTGGTGGCGCCACCCTCCGCCGGCGCGGTCAGGCAGCCGAAGAGCAGCACGCCGGGGAAGTCCAGGGTGTAGCTGTTCTCGTTGTGCAGACGGATCGGCTGCGCCGCGGGGAGGTCGGTGGAGGAGAACACGCCCTCGCCGAAGTCGGACCGCGGCGTCGCCTTCTCCTTGTAGTTCGCGCGGCGCGGCAGCAGCACGTCCCGTGCGACGGCGAAGTCACCGGTGCTCGCCACCGGCAGGCCGCGGACCAGCAGGCAGCCCGCGTCGAGCAGCTCGGCGCGGATCGCGGGGAGGTTGTCGGTGAGCCAGGCCTTCGCCTGGTCCATGTCGGCGATGCCGGACACCGTGACGACGGGTGGTTTCCCCGGTTCGCGGCTCGGTCGGAGCCCGGCGGGGGCGATGGTGTCGGTCGAGGTCATCGTTCTGCTCTCCTGATTCGGTTGGGTGATCTCAGTACTCAGCCGCGGGACGCGGCCGCGGCTGCGGCTGCGTCCTTGATCACCGAGGTGATCAGGGACAGGAACCGGGGAAGCTGCTGCTGGAAGTAGAAGTGCCCACCGGGCAGCAGCTCGACGGCGTGGGCGGCGTCGGTGACGCGGGCCCACTCGGACAGCGCGGCGGCCGGCACGACCGGGTCGGAGTCCCCGCCGATGACGGTGACCGGGCAGTGCAGGACCGGTTCCGGACCGGTGTAGCGGTAGACGTCGTCGATCGTGAAGTCGGCGCGGATCGACGGGATGATGATCTCCCGCAGCTCCGGCTCGTCGAGGATGGCGTCGTCGGTGCCGCCGCGGGCCTTGATGGCGGCGACGAGCCCGTCGTCGTCGAGCCGTTCCGGGTGCACGGGGCTGGGGTTGGCGAGGTGCGGGGCGCGGCACGCGGACGGGATGAACGCCAGCGGCGACCGGCCGCGCTCGGTGAGCAGCCGGGCGATCTCGAAGGCGACCAGCGAGCCCATGCTGTGTCCGACGACGACCAGGTCGCGGGTGTCGGGCGGCAGGCAGTCGACGATGGGGCCGGCGAGGTCGGCGACGTCGGTGGCCAGGTCGTCG
Organism: uncultured Actinomycetota bacterium; assembly: GCA_963840275.1. Taxonomy (GTDB): domain Bacteria; phylum Actinomycetota; class Actinomycetes; order Mycobacteriales; family Pseudonocardiaceae; genus Actinophytocola. Next base: position 1,099,275 of record CAWIYK010000005.1, on the reverse strand, counting down.
GCGAACCGCGCGCCGCGGCCGGGGTACTGGCCGATCAGCAGCCGGATGTCGGCGGGCAGCTCGTCGCGCCACTCCAGGTAGGCGTGGGCGTTGCCGCCGGCGTGGGGCAGCACGAGCAGGGACACGGTCCCGGTGGCGGGGCCCTCGGGCACCGACCAGACGACATCCTCCCGGTTGGCCACGGAGGTGTGGACAGCATTCACGGTTCGCTCCATCGGTCGATTCGACGATTTTCGGCGGTTCCCGGGCTTTCCCGTTTCCTTTCCGCCCTGGGGTAAATCTATTTCCTGACGGTGCCGGTGAGCGGCGGCGCGATGGGCAGCAGAGCGGCAGCTTTCGCCGGTTCGCCGGTCAGAGCAGTGCGCCCGCCTGGGTGCGTCGCCGCAGTTGGGGGCGTCGGACCGGCTTGGTGGCGGTGCCGACGCGGGCGCCGAGCGCGGCGACCGTGGGCGCCTGGAAGATGTCGCGCATGGTCAGCTCGACGTTCAGTTCCGTGCGGATTCGACTGATGAGTCGGGCAGCGAGCAGCGAATGGCCGCCGAGGTCGAAGAATCCGTCGTCGATGGTGAGCGCGGAAATGTGCAGGACTTCTCGGAAGAGCCCGCAGAGGCTTTCTTCGCGGGAGTCACGGGGAGCGCGTCCATCCGTTTTTCCGGTGAACTCGGGTGCGGGCAGGGCCTTGCGGTCGAGCTTTCCGTTGGCGGTGAACGGCAGCCGGTCCAGCGACACGATCGCCGAGGGCACCATGTGCTCCGGCGCGCGTTCGGCCAGCCACGCACGCAGCTCGAGTCCATCGACTCCGGCCGCGACCACGTAGGCGACCAGGGTCGACTCCCACACGACCACGGCGGCGTGCGCCACCGACTCGTGCTGTTGCAGCAACGCGGCAACCTCACCGGGCTCAACACGGAACCCACGGATCTTCACCTGGTCATCGACCCGACCCGCGAACTCCAACACACCCGCAGCAGTCCACCGGGCGAGGTCACCGGTGCGGTACATCCGCTCCCCCGGCGTCCCGAACGGATCGGCCACGAACCGCTCCATCGTCAGGTCCGGACGACCCGCGTAACCCTGAGCCAAACCGACACCGCCGAGATACACCTCCCCGACGACCCCGATCGGCACCGGCCGCAACCGGCCGTCCAGCACGTAGGCCCGCTTGTTGGCGACCGGTCGGCCGATCGGCACCACACCGTCCACCTCGGACGTGATCTCGTGCGTGGTCGTGAAGCCCATCGACTCGGCCGGGCCGTACCCGTTCACGACACGCAGCTCTGGGTGGACGGCTCGGATCCGCGACACATGCGCCGCCGACGCGGCCTCGCCACCGGTGAACGCGAGTCGCACCCCTGCGAACGCCTCCGGGTGCTCATCGACCAGGAAATTGAACAGGCTCGACGACAACTGCAACATCGTCACCCCGTGCTCAGCAACCAACTTCGCGATCACCGCGGGCTCCGGACGCTGACCCGGCTGCAACACCACCGTGCCACCGAAACCCAACGCACCCCAGAACTCCAACGAGAACGCGTCCCACGACACGGGCGAACACTGCAGAAACACCTCACCCGCACCGAAGTCCGCATACGACTGACCCAGCAGGGTGCCCACCAACGCCCGATGCGACGACAGCACACCCTTCGGCCGACCCGTCGAACCCGACGTGAACATCACACACGCCACGTCGTCCGGCGCGGCGTCCCGGTCGGGCGCGGTGTTCGAGCAGGCCGCGATCGCCGCAGCGTCGGTGTCGACCCGTATCGCGTGCACCCCGGAGATCCGACCGGCGTGCGCGGCGTCGGTCACCACCGTGCGGGCGGCCGTGCCCGCGAGCGCCGTCGCGAGCCGCTCGTCCGGGAACTCCGGGTCCAGCACCGTGTACCCGGCCCCCGCCCGCACCACCGCGAGCACCGCGACGGCGAAGTCCACGCCACGGTCGAGGAACACCCCGACGACGTCACCGCGGTCGACACCGGCGGCGATCAGGTGGTGCGCCAACCGGTTCACCCGCACCGACAGGTCCGCATAGGACAGTCGGACCTGCCCACACACCAGCGCCGGCGCGTCGGGCACGGACGCCACCGCGTCCGTGAACAGCTCGGCGAGCGACACGTCGGCGACGGCCACCTCGGTGCCGCACCACTCCCCCAGCACCTTGGCACGCTCGGCCGCCGGCATCAGCTCCAGCGCGCCGAGGCGCCGGCCGGGGTCGGCCAGCACCTGGTCGAGCACCAGCAGCAGCACCGCGAGCACCCGTTCCGCCGTGTTGTGGTCGAAGATCTCGGCGTCGTAGACCAGTGTCCCGGCCACCCCGGCTTCCGGGTCGAGGCCGAGCAGGACCTCCAGGTCGAACTTGGCCGTGTCGGCGGCGACCAGGCCGGTGGGTCCACAGTGGACGCCGGGCATGGTGAGGTCGGGAGCGGACTCGTTCAGCGTGAGGCACACCTGGAACAGCGGGTGCCGTGCGAGCGACCGCACCGGGTTGACCGCGTCCAGCACCCGGTCGAACGGCACGTCCTGGTGGGCGTAGGCATCCAGGTCCGCGGCACGGACCCGGGCCAGCAGCTCGCGGAACGTGGGGTCGCCGGCGGTGTTCGTGCGCAGCACCAACGTGTTGACGAACATGCCGACGAGCTGCTCGAGCCGTTCGTCCGCGCGGCCACCGACCGCGGTGCCGATCGGCACGTCCGCGCCGGCGCCCAACGCGGTCAGCGCGGTCGCCAACGCGGCCTGCACGACCATGAAGGGGGTGCAGCCGGTCGCGCGGGCGAGCGAGGTCACCCGCTGGTGCCGGTCGGCACCGAACACGACGGGCACCCGGCCACCGCGGTGGCCACCGACCGCGGGACGCGGCCGGTCTCGGGGCAGTGACAGCTCTTCCGGGAGGTCGGCGAGGGTCTGCCGCCAGTAGTCGATGGCGTGGTCGTGCGTGTCGCGCAACGCGTGCTGCCACACCGCGTAGTCCGCGTACCGCACGGGCAGCGGCGCCCAGTCCGGTGCCGTGCCGGCACACCGGGCGGCGTAGGCGGTGGCTAGGTCGGTGAACAGCGGGCGCAGCGACATGCCGTCGGTGGCGATGTGGTGCAGCACCAGGACAAGCAGGTGGCGGTCCTGGCCGAGTTCGGCGAGCGTCACCCGCAGCGGTGGTTCGGCGGCGAGGTCGAAGCGGTGCCGTGCGGCGGTTCGCTGGATCTCGTCGGGGTCGCCGGTGACCCGGTGCACGAGTGGGGGCAGCGTGTCGAGGGGCAGGACGCGCTGGCACGGTTCGTCGTCGACGACCGGGAACACGGTGCGCAGGATCTCGTGACGGCCGACCACGTCGTGCACGGCCGCCGCGAGCGCGGCCGCGTCGAGGGGTCCGTCGATCCGGGTCGCGAGCGGCACGTTGTACGCCGTGCCGGTGCCGGAGACCCGGTCCAGCAACCAGAGTCCGCGCTGGGTCGGCGCCAGCGGCAGCCGGTCGGGCAGCGGCCCGCTGGTGAGCATGGGCCGTGCGGGTCCGGGGAGCGCGGCCGCCTCGGCGAGGGCGAGGACGGCCGCCAGTTCGGCCACGGTCGGTGCGGTGAACACGTCCCGCAGGCCAAGGGTGACGCCGAACGTGGCGCCGATCCGGTTGACCAGCCGGGCCGCGAGCAGCGAGTGGCCGCCGTGGTCGAAGAACCGGTCGTCGACACCGATCGCGGGGCCGCCGAGCACGTCGGCGAACAGTCCACAGAGGATCTCCTCGCGGGCGTCCCTCGGGCCGCGCCCGTTCGTCTCGGGCAGTGTGGGCGATGGCAGGGCGGCTCGGTCGAGCTTTCCGTTGGCGGTCACCGGAAGGCGGTCGAGCGGGACGAGTGCGGCGGGCACCAGATGGTCGGGCACCTGGGTGCGCAGCCAGGTGCGAAGGGCGGTGCCGTCGATCGTGTGTCCGGCTCTCGGTACGAGGTACCCGACGAGGCGGGCGGGTGCGTCGTCCCGTTCGACGGCGACGACGGCGGCCTGGCCGACGGTCTCGTGCCGGGCGAGCACGGCGGCGACCTCGTCCGGCTCCACCCGGAAACCGCGGATCTTCACCTGGTCGTCCACCCGGCCGGCGAACTCCAGGACACCCTCGGCCGTCCACCGGGCGAGGTCACCGGTGCGGTACATCCGCTCCCCCGGCGCACCGAACGGGTCCGCGACGAACCGAGCCACCGTGAGGTCCGGCCGGCCCGCGTAGCCCTGTGCCAGTCCGACCCCACCGAGGTACACCTCGCCGATCGCGCCGAGCGGCGCCGGCCGCAGTCGTTCGTCGAGCACGTAGGCCCGTTTGTTCACCACCGGCCTGCCGACCGGCACCGGTCCGTCCACATCGGACGCCACCGGGTGGGTGGTCGTGAAGCCCATCGACTCGGCGGGACCGTACCCGTTGACGACCCGCAGACCCGGGTTGGCGGTGAGCACGCGTGCGACGTGCGCGGCGGACGCGGCCTCGCCGCCGGTGAACGCCAACCGCACCCCGGCGAACGCGTCCGGGTGCTCGTCGACCAGGAAGTTGAACAGGCTCGACGACAACTGCAACATCGTCACGCCATGCTCAGCGACCAACTTCGTGATCACCGCGGGCTCGGGCCGCTGACCCGGCTGCAACACCACGGTGCCACCGAAACCCAACGCACCCCAGAACTCCAACGAGAACGCGTCCCACGACACGGGAGAACACTGCAGAAACACCTCACCCGCACCGAAGTCCGCGTAGGACTGCCCGAGCAACGTGCCCACGAGGGCCCGGTGCGACGCCATCACGCCCTTCGGCCGACCCGTCGAACCCGACGTGAACATCACGCACGCGACCTCCGCGGGCGACACCCGGAGGTCGAGTGGCTCGGCCGACCGCCCGGCGATCTCTTCCGCACCGACGTCCACCATGTGCGCACCGGACACCCGCTCGGCGTGCGCGGCGTCGGTCACCACCAGCCGCACCCGGCCGTCGGCAAGCACGGCGGCCAGCCGCTCGTCCGGGAACTCCGGGTCCAGCAACGTGTACCCGGCGCCCGCCTTCACGGCCGCCAGCACGGCCACCGCGAAGTCGACGCCGCGCGCCAGCAGGATGCCCACGAGCATGCCGGGCTCGACGCCGTGCGCGACCAGGTGCCGCGCGAGCCGGGTGGACCGGACGTCCAGCTCCCGGTAGGTGAGCCGCGCCGCGCCCGACACCACGGCGATCGCGTCCGGACCGCTGGTGACGGCGGCGGCGAACAGCTCCGCGAGCGACAGTTCGGCCACCTCGACCTCGGTGTCGTTGGCCGCGGCCACCACCCGGTCCCGCTCGGCGCCCGCGTCGTCGAGCGCGCCGACCCGCGCCGAGGGCGCCGCGGCGAGCGCGGCCAGCAGTCGCAGGAACGCACGCAGCTCGCCGTCGAGGTCGACGCCGTCGCGTCCCGGGCGGGCGCGGCGGGCCTCGTCGATGGAGAAGTCCACCCGCAGGCCGGCGCCGGGGGCGAACCGGGTCAGCGTGAGCGCGACGTCCTCGGTCGCACCGCTCGTGTGCAGCTGGTCCCCGACCGCGGACGCGGCGCCGAACGCCAGTGGTCCGGCCGCGACAAGGAGGTTGACGACCGGACCGAACCCCTGCGTGCCGTCGGCGGGCCAACCGAGGTCGTGGGTCAGCTCGGCGGTGTCGAACCGTTGATGGCGGCGGGCCGCCCGGATCGTCTCGGCCACTCGGCCGGCCAGTTCGTCGGCGCCGCGGGCCGGGTCGACGGTCACCCGCAGCGGCAGGACGGTGGCCGTCATGCCGGGTGCGGCGCGGCCGGCGTCCGTGGTGCGTCCGTTCATCGGCAGGCCGATGAGCACGTCGGTGGCGCCGGTCCGCAGGTGCCGGTGCAGGACCGCCGCGGTGATCAGCAGGTGCCGCCAGCTCACCCCCATCGCCTCGGCGGCAACACACAGCCGGTCGAACTCGGACTCGTCCAGCAACGCGGTCGTGTAGTCGACCCGGTCCGCCTTGGGCCGTCCCGCGCCCGGCACGGGCGCAGGCCGGGGCACACCCGCGAGGTGTCGGCGCCAGTAGTCCCGGTCCCGTTCCCGGTCCGGCGAGTCGGCGTAGCTGTCCCGCTCGGCGAGCAGGGTGGCGAACGAGCCGGCCGGAGCACTGGCGGGGCCGCCGGTCAGCTCGTCGTGGATCGCCGCGGCCCGTTGCCACAGCAGGAACTCCGACTGGGCGTCGTGAACCAGGTGGTGCACGCGGCGGTACCAGATGTGGTGGTCGTCGGCCACGCGCAGGATGACGTCGTGGTGGAGCGGGCCGGCGAGCGGGTCCATCACGGTCCGCTGGTCGGCCGCCATCCAGGCCAGCGCGGCGGCGCCTGGATCGTCCACATCGGACAGATCGACGACCGGGGGCGGGTCGCCGGACTCGGGCGCCGCGAACTCCTGCCGCGGTTCGCCGTCCACCTCGAAGAACCGCAGCCTGGTCGTGTCGTCCTCGGCGACGGCGCGCCCGATCGCCGCCCGCAGCGTGGTCAGGTCCACCGGGCCGCGCAGGACCAGGTGGAAGCTGAGGTTGAGCACCGGACTCGCCGGGGCGAGGCGCTGGGCGTACCAGATACCACCCTGCGGCCCGGTGAGCCGGTGACCACGAACAGGTCCATTCATGACGAGCCCTTCTGGCGCGTTGACACGGCGAAGCTCCCCGGAGTCAACCGGGGCACGGGAAACGGGGGCGGCAGTTCGACCGGCACCACGGGAGCAGCTCACCGGGCCAGCGCGGGGTCCTCGGCACGGTCCAGTGCGGCGACCAGTGCCAGCACCTGGAAACGGGTCTGCCCGCCGGTCTGGCGGAGCCGGATCACGCCGCGCAGCAACAGGTCCCGCAGCAGCTGGCCGGCTTCCGGCACGGTGTGGCCGGTGGCCGAGGCGGCGGCGTCGAGGGTGACCTCGCCGAGGTCGCGCAGGCGGTCCAGCATCGCGCGCTGGGCGGCGGGCAGGGTGGTCACCCAGTCGGTGAACCGGTCGGCGAACGCGCGGTCCAGCAACGCGTACGGTTCGGTGAACAGGGCGTCCCGCAAGGGTTCGAGGTCGTAGACGGTGAGCCAGGACGCGGCCGACGCGAGCGCGGGCGGCAGTCCGTCGAGGAGGCCGCAGATCTCGACGACGGTCGCGGTGTCGGTGGTGGTGAGCCGGTGATAGGGCCGGACCCGGCGGAGGTGGTCTAGGAACAGCCGTACGGCGGGCGCGGTGTCCGCCTCGGCGGAGTCGGTCGCCGCCGGCATGGCGAGTGGGGCGAGCAGGAACTGTCGCTCGCCCGGTAGGCCGGTCAGCGCGTCGGCGGTGACCAGCACCCGTAATCGGGGGCAGTCGCGGAGCAGGCCGAGCAGCTCGGTGCCGAGGAGCGGTCGGGCGCCGACCCCGTCGACGACCATGAGGGTGTCGCGGTCGCCGACCAGCTCGGCCAGGTCGCCTAGCGCCGTCGCGCCGGCGCCGGTCGCGAAGAGTGCGGTGGTCGCGGCGCGCAACAGTTCGGCGAGCCGGCCGTCCCGTGCCGGCTGTCCGAGGGCGTGGCCCGCGTCCGGCGCGGTCAGCCACAGGACCGGCATCCGCAGACGGTCGTGCAGCACGGTCGCGACGTCGACGACCAGCCGTGTCTTGCCGACCCCGGGCGGCCCGACCACGGTGGTCAGGCGGGTCGCACCGTCGGTGAGCTCGGCGACGAGCGTGCCCGCCTCGGCCTCCCGGCCGACCATCGTCGTCAGCACGGAGGGCGGCGCGGCCAGCGTGACGTCGTAGTCCGCGCCGAGCGGCCGCCCCGCGGCGCCCCGGCCGGCGGCCTCTTCGAGGTCGGCCCTGGCCTGCCTGCCGAGTCGCAGTGCGTCCGAGATCAGCCGCACGGTGTCCGCCCGCGGACGGGCCCGTCCCTGTTCCAGGTCGCGGATCGTGCGGACGCTGATCGTCGAGAGGTCGGCGAGCACGCGCTGGGTCAGGCCGACCGCGATGCGGTGCCTGCGTAACAGCGGGCCGAACCCGTGGGTGGTGGGGTCGGGCGCCATCGCGTCCAGCTCCGTTCGACGAGCCATGTCGTATTCCTCATTCCGTCGAGCCCGCCGTGCCCGCCGTGCGGGTCGGCTCCTGACGACGCCCATTTCCCGCCATTCCGCTATCACGCCGGCATCCCGGCGCCGATCATTGCGACAACACCATTCCGCGATGGGTGTTTCCGCAGCTCAACGCGCCGTTATCACGGTTTTGGCCGCCCCGGGCAAACGGGATAGCGCGGAGATAAGTGCCGAGATAGCTCCGAGATTCCGCGCACTCATAACGTTTGTTTCAGCACCGAGAAACACCACCGAAACGGAGAATCCGATGACCAGCAACCTGATCGCCAGGATCGTCACCACCGCGGCCGCCGCCGGGATCGTCGCCCTCGGCGCGGGCGCCGCCTACGCCTCAGCGGCCACCGGCGCTCAGGTCGACGTCGCGGCCGGGCCGGGCGTCAGCGACCCGTGGGACGTGGCGCCGGCCAACGTTTCGGTGAGCGACCCGTGGGACGTCGCGCCGCTCAGCGACCCGTGGGACGTGGCCCCGGCCTCCGCCCCGATCAGCGACCCCTGGGACTGACTGCCCCGGCCAACGCCTCAGTCAGCAAACCTTGAGACAGCGCCTCAGCCAAGGTGCCGCCCATCACCCCTGAGACAACGCCTACCCACCGCGCCGGCCAGCAACCCCTTGAAACGTTGGCGCAGCCAACGCCCGGCCAGAAATCCTGGAACAGCGACTCAGCCAACGCACCGGTCAACAAGCCCTGAACAACGCCCCACCAACGCACCGCGGAGCAACCCCTGAGACAGCGGCTCAGCCAACGCCCCGATCAGCAATCCTGGGACAGCGCCTCGGCCAAACGCTCCAAGCAGCAACCCGTGAAACAACGCCCACTACCGCACCGCCCAGCAACGCCTGAAACAGCGCCCCACTAACGCGCCGGCCAGCAAAGCCTGAAACGCCGGCCCAGCCAACGCCCGGCCAGCAACCCCTGAAACAGCGGTCCCAGCCACCGCCCCGATGAGCGAACCCTGGACCGACCCGGCCGACGCCAGGGACGTCAGCCGACGCCCGACCCGCTGCCGAGCAGAGCGTGTACCCGGTCGGCAAGCGCCCTCTCACGAACCATGCCGCGATCGTCGAACACGGACATCGCGCGTCGCACCAGCTCGCCGGCCACGCCCGACTGACCGAGCCGGACCAGCACCTCGGCCAGGTCCACCCGAACCGCCGCCGCACCGCCGTGGTCCATGATCGCCTCCCGCACCTCGAGCGCCTGCTCGAAGTAGTCGCGGGCCTTGGCGTACCAACCGGCCGCGCGGCACACCTCACCGAGGTTGCGCAGCAGGTGCCCCTCCCCGATCACGTCCCTGCTGCGCCGGACCATCGCCAGCACCTCGAGCAGCGTCTCGGTCGCCAGGTCGTGCTCCCCCGACAGCGACGACACCTGCCCGATCCTGCGCAGCGTGTGCGCGATGCCGCCCAGATAGCCGACCCCGCGGTGGATGCCGATCGCCTCGTCCAGCTCCTTGGTGGCCACCTCGATCTCGCCGCGGCGCGACAGGATGTGCGCCCGCTGGGTCAACACGGTCGCCCGGCCCACCACGTCGCCCGCCCGGTCGAAGTCCCCGAGCGCCTGCCCGTAGAGCGACATCGCGCCGTCGTCGTCGCCCGCGTGCCTGGTCAGCAGCGCGAGGTCGCGCCGGCACAGCCCGAGACCGCGCGGGTCGTCCAGCTCGGCGAACATGGCCAGCGCCTCGGTCAGCACGGACCGCGAACGCGCGTAGCGGCCCAGGTTGATGTACAGCGTGCCCAGCGAGCCGAGCAGTGCCGCCGTGCCGCGCACGTTGCCCGCCGGCCGGGTCGCCGCGAGCGCCTCCTCGTGCGTGCGCTCCCAGTCGTCGAGGTTCCCGCGCTGCTCGTAGAGGGTGGCGACCGTGACGGCGAGGTCCCAGCACAGCTCGTGCAGTCCCGCGGCCGCCGCCTGCTTCACCGCGACGCACAGGTTCGCGCCCTCGCCCTCCATCCAGTCCAGCGGCTCCTCGAGCACCTGCTCGACGTAGGCCGCCGGCGGCTGCCAGCGGGTCGCGGTGCCGTGCAGCACCACGTAGTCGCCGCCATAGATGCGCTCGTGCGCCAGCTCGGCCAACGCGAGCCAGCCGCCGAGCATCCGCTCCAGCGCACCGCCCCGTTCGCCCGGCCCGACCTCCACCGCCAGTCGCTCCTTGGCGAACAGCCGCAGGATGTCCTGGAAGCGGTAGCGGAACTCGCCGGTGCGCTCGACGGACGCGACGTCGAGCATCTGCACGTCCACCAACGGTTCCAGCAGATCCGACGGATAGCGGTGGTCGTCGTCGAGCACCGCGCCCGCGAGCCAGCCGGGCAGTGTCGGCCCCTCCGCCAAGGAGAGCAGCCCGTACAGCGACCGGGACCGGGGGTCGAGGCCGTCGTAGGTCAGCGACAAGCTTGCGCGAATGGTCATCTCGCCGTGCGCCAGCTCGTCGAGGCGATGCCGTTCGTTGGCGAGCCGGTGCACCATCGACGCGAGCGACCAGTGTGGCCGCGCGGCCATCCTGGCGGCGATGATCCGCAGTGCCAACGGAAGGCCGGCGACCGTGCGCACCAGCGCCCGGCCGGCCTCGAGCTCACCGGTCAGCCGGTCGGTGCCGATCACGCGGCCGAGCAGCTCCAGCGACCGCTCCTCGTCGAGCGGGCCAAGCTCCAGCTGCCGCCCACCCGGCACCCCCGTCAGCCGCGACCGGCTGGTGATCAGCGCGGCGGACGTGCCGGTGCCCGGCAGCAGCGGGATCACCTGCCGCTCGGAGATCGCGTCGTCGAGGACCACGAGCACCTGCCGCTCGGCGAGCAACGTCCGGTAGGTCGCCACCCGCTCGTCGAGGCCCGCCGGGATCATCGGGCCCGGAATGCCCAGCGCGAGCAGGAAACGTCCCAGTACATCGGCCGCGGCGACCGGTTCGGACCGGCCGCCGCGGAGGTCGCAGTAGAGCTGACCGTCCGGGAAGTGGTCGCGCGCGAGGCGGTGCCCGATGTGCGCGGCGACCGTGCTCTTACCGACGCCGGGCCGGCCGGTGACCATGACGACGCCGACGGCCCGGTGCCGGTCGCCGCCGGTCAGCGCCTCCTCGGCGGTCGCGATCAGTGCGTCGTTGCCGACGAAGTCCGCGGTGTCGGGCGGGAGCTGACAGGGTCGCTCGATCTGACGGGTGGTGGTCTGCGCCTCCGCGGCGGGCAGGGGAACGCCGTCGCGGTCCACCGCGGCCCGGTACTCCAGGTCGGTGTCACCGGACAGGATCGCGTTCTCCAGCAGGCGCAGGTCCGCGCCGGGTTCGAGACCGAGCTCGTCGATCAGGCGGTCCCGGCCCGCGCGGTACACGTCGAGCGCCTCGGCCTGCCTGCCGGAGCGGTACAGCGCCAGCATCAGCAGGGCGCGCATCCGTTCGCGCAGCGGGTACTCGTGCACGAGCCGGGTGATCTCGCCGATGAGCCGATGGTGCTTGCCGAGCCCCAGCTCCAGGTCGAGGTAGTCCTCGGTCGCGTTGAGCCGCTCCTCCTCGAGCCGCAGCGCCTGGGTGCGCAGCGTCCGGTTGGCGACCCCGCTCAGGCACGGGCCGCGCCACAGCCCGACGGCCTCCCGCAGGCGCACGGCCGCCTCCCCCTGCCTGCCCTCCTTCACCAGCACCCTGGCCTCGGCGACCATCCTGGCGAACTGGTGGATGTCCAGCTCGGCGCCGCTCAGCCGAAACCGGTAGCCCGGCAGGCGGGTGTCGATGGTCGCGACGACGTCCGCGTCCGACAGCGCCTTGCGGAGCCGGGACACACAGATCTGCACCTGGGTGCGCGCGGTGTCCGGCAGCTGCTCCTCCCACAGGGCGTCGACCAGGTGCTCGGTGCTCACCACCTGGTTCGCCTCGATCAGGAGGAACGCGAGGATCACCTGCTGGCGGCCGGGCGGGATACGCACCGCCCGCGTCGGGCCTTCCACTTCGAGCGGACCAAGGATCCGAAACGCTGAGCCCGCCCCCCGGGCATGGCTCATCGATGTATCCGCCACGCACTCGACCAGCTTTCGCACATGCCCCTCACGGCAAACGCAGCTCAATGTATGCGGCGAGCAACAACGTGTACATCCCGCGAACGGAGCATCATGGCCACCGGGCGGCCCCGTGATAGCGCCGGGATGCCGCCGAGTTAACCCGGACCGAGAAAGTGGACGCAGCCACTCGAGAGGAGGCCGGCATGGTCGGCAACGTCCCATCCAGCTCCCTGGCCGACGCGGGCGCGGACCACGTCCGGATGGCCTACCACTACGTCGACGCCGGCGACTTCGACTCCTACGGCTCCCTGCTGCACGAGGACGTGCAGGTCCGGGGCCTGGCTGGCCGCCCGGCCCACGGCCGCGCCGACGCCATGCAGTTGGCGCGCGGAACCCGCAAGGGCCGCCACGAGCTGTACAAGCTCATCGCCGACGGTGACAGCGTCGTGGCGGTGGGCCGCCATCGGTCCGCCGGTCCGGCCGCCGTCGAGTTCGCGGACGTCTTCACCCTCGCCGACAACGGACTTCTGCTCTGCCACCGCCGGTTCGTCGCCCCGGAACCGACCGGAGCCGCGTGACGACGGCGCGCGCACGTCGAGCAACCCGGGTCGGGCCACAGTAACGTTCTGCCCATGGTGTGGTTATGAGCAAGCAAAAGGTGACGACGAGCGCGCCGTTCCAGTTGGTGGCCCGGGTGGGTCTGGTGGCCTACGGCGTGGTCCATCTGCTCGTCGCCTGGCTGGCCGTGCAGGTCGCGCTCGGCGACCTCGACGGCGGCGGGGTCGGCAAGGCGGACAAGACCGGGGCGCTGCAGTCGATCGCGGCCAACACCGGCGGTGACGTGCTGTTGTGGCTCATCGCCGTCGGCCTCGGCGTCGCCACCCTGTGGCAGCTGGTGGAGGCGGCGACCGGCGACCGGCGCGGCAAACAGGACCGGTTGCTCCGCATGATGAACCTCGGCGAGGCGATCCTGTTCGGCTACCTGGCCTTCAGCGCGGGCAAGCTCGCGGCGGGCTCCCCCGCGTCGTCGACCGACCAGGCCCAGCTCGGCCTGATCGGCGGCCTGCTCAACGAGCCGTGGGGCAAACCGGTGGTCATCGTGATCGGCCTCGCGATCGTCGCGGCCGGGCTGTTCGTCGCCCACCACGGCATCACGAAGCGCTTCACCAGGGAGCTCGACCTCGGCACGGCGAGCAGGCCGACGCGGACTGCGGTGGTCCGGCTGGGGCAGATCGGCTACGGCGCACTCGGTGCCGTGTACGGCATCGCGGGCGCGCTGGTCGTCGTCGCCGCGGCACAGAGCCAGCCCGCGAAGGCGACGGGCCTGGACGTCGCCCTGCGGACCCTCGCGGCACAGACCTACGGCACCGCACTGCTGCTCCTGGTCGCCGCGGGCCTGGCGACCTTCGCCGTGTTCACGTTCCCCGACGCCCGCTACCGACGTGCGGGCTGAGCCTCACTCCATCTTGATGTGGACGCTCATCTCGTCGGCACCGGGAGTGCCGTCGACGACGATCGTGACCCCGGACCACTTGCCGGTCGGCACGTTGAGCTGCGGGACGGTCATCTCCCCCAGCATGTTGTTCGGGCCGGACGGGTACAGGTCCTCCGAGTCGCCGCGGTTGCCGGTGCCGAAGATCTTGGCGAGGTCGTTTCGGCCGTCCGCCTGCATCAGCTCGATGGCGAGCCCGTCCTCCTCGTTGACGTTCTCGATCGCCTCGTCCACGACGTAGACGGCGACGCCCTCGTCCGGCAGGAACGCGTCCTGTCCGCGCTTTCTCCGGTACTCGACGATGATGTACTGCGTCTCGCTCATCGCCAGCCGGTTCTGCACGAAGAGGATGTCACCGCCTTCCGCGACCGGGCGGAGCGTGACGGCCTCCGTGTCCGCCATGGACTTCGTGATCGTCCGCGGTGTGGTCCAGCCGTGGAACATGCGGAGCATGCCGTTCGGGAAGGTCGGCGTGAGCCCGCCGTTGCCCCACGAACCGGCGGCCATCAGGCAGTAGTTGCCCAGGCCGTTGGAGCGAGTGGCGTCCAGGCGGCCGGTGTCGTAGTAGTCGGCCCAGCGCGCGGCGAGGTGACCCCATTCGTGTGCGCAGACGCCCATGTTGCAGTCCTCCGGCACGGTGAGGAAGGTCTGGACGGACAGGTTCTTGCCGACCTCGACGCCGCCCGGCACGACCCATTTGAGGCTCCACAGGTCATCGCGCGAGAGCGTCTGCTCCGCGCCGGCGCCGGCGTGCACGATGAACAACGCGGTGACGATTTTCTCGCCGAGCACGTCGTAGGGCGCGAAATCGACCCCGTCCGCCACCGCCGCCAGCACCGCGTCGCGCGCCATGCCCTGCGCGTTGCGCGGGAAGGTCGGGTTCATGCCGGAGTTGCCGTCCGCGTAGAAGCTCAGCGGCTGCGGCATCCGGTACCAGCCGTGGACCGCACCCTGCACGTCGATTCCCGACGCCGGCTGCTCCTGGTACCCGCTGACCGAGCGATAGTAGTCGCGCATGCTGCCGGTCGGGAAAGTGCCTTCGCTGAACAACATGTTCTGGAAATGGCCGGTGCCCCGGTTGGGGTCGTGTGGCCGGTCGGGAAAGTCGACCAGCAGCACGACCGTGCGGATGACGCCGGCCAACCGTTTCGCCGGCCGCGAAATCAACTGCACGTCGCCGCTCGGGCCGCCCACCACGGCGCCGTCGTCGAGACCGACGAAGTTGTCGCCGCGACGGCCGGACCGCCACACGCGGAAGAAGTCCGCGAAGGACACGTCCGCCGGCAACCGGTTGGACTGTCTCAGATCGAGGTAACGCGAGTAGAGCTGTGCGATCGCCTGGGGTGACAGCGGCACCGCGCAACTGTCCCCGTGGCAATCCTGTGGCGTGAGATAAGTGAGATCGTGTCGCATGGCCATGCCACTTCGTCGATGATTTTCGGAATCGAGCTCTTCACTGAGAAACTCGTAATATTTCGCCATGCGTTACGGCGAAACTGCTCATCGATCGCGTCGAAGCGGACGGCTTGGACTTTTGTACTTCCGAATTCTGGTCTTGTAGCTGCCAGTGCCGACTGGATAGTCCGTGCTGGAACCTACAGCCATCAGTGCGGTTCCCCGTCGTGCTGGCGGAGCGCGAAGGCCATCAACGGCGCGTTCAACGCCATGCTCCACGACCACATTGCGCGGGCTCGCCTCGGCATCGCATACAACTCTGCGATCCACTCCTCCGCATACCGCGCCCGGGTGACGCGGCAGCATCCCTACCGCCGCCTTGATGACGAGTTGGTGCCGTCGGCTGGGTTGACTCGGGACTGTGCGCCTCGACTGACGGCGCAATACAGCCTCGAGGTTCTTGCCCGCGGTATGTGCGAGGGCACGCAAGGGACGCGACAGGCGCCACAGCGACGGCAGGTTCAACGTCAACCGCTCCGGCCCGACGATGGTGCCCAGCAAGAGCCAGGACGCGGTGACCAACTTGAACAGCCGTCCCGGCGAATGCGCGAGGTCGTCGCGCCAGTCATCCAGATGGTCGTGGCCCGTTCGGTTCAACCAGCGGCGCGCCGCTCACCGGACGATCCGGTCGGCGAGCCAGTCCGTGAACCCGAGGAGTTCGTTCACCAGGAGACTGATCAGAATCACGATGACGACGGAGTTGTTCATCGACGCCCACCAGGGTGATCACTGACGGTGCCCGGTTGCGCGTCCGAGATTCGTCCGGTTTCGAGCAGGAGCGCCTCGGCGTGGTTCCTTCCGGCCGGGGTGAAGCGGTAGATCCTGCGTACCGGTCGCCCCTCGACCAGTACCGGATCCTCCCAGCCGTTGGTGATCCATCCGAGGTCGCTGAGCCGGTCGAGGTTGTTGTACACGGTGGGCCGTCCACGCTTCGTTCGCTTCGCCAGGTCGTAGGCGTACACACCGTCGTCCGACTCCCAGAAGACCTGGAGTATGTCGAGGAAGGGCTCTGTGACCCGATCCGGCCGATTCATCGCGATGCCATCGTCGACATGTGGTAGGGCAGATAGTCAAAGAGGCGGTAGTGCGCAGTACCGCTGTCACGGGTAACCCGGTAGGCCACTTGCAGTCCCGAGGGTGTGATCCGGTAGGCCCGCCGGCGAACCCCCGACCCGTTCTCGTCCGGGTCTTCCACCCAGTCGCTCGTCACGTAGCCGAGTTCCTCAAGTCGGACGAGCAGCGAGTACAACGTGACGGTTCGTACGCCTCTGGCGTGGACCAGGTCGGTGCCGCACAGGTGCGCGCCCGGGTCCTCGAGAAAGGCGCCCATGACAGCAACCATCGATCTCGTCACCCGAGCAGCACGTGCCATGGACCAAGCGTACATAGGTTCAATTAAGCCGCACAAGGTGGAGTAGCCGGTCTGCCCATCGGCGGTGCGGTCACCCGGCGCACCCTGGATCATGCCGCCATTCCCGCCGCCGTCACGTTCCGTGCCCGGCGGCTCGGTGAATTTCGCTACCGGCCCAGCGGGACAACGGAATTCGGCCGATCTCATCACCCTGGCGGGTCATGACATTCGTCATATGAATGGGCCGGTCAGGTACGCGCCCGTTCACCGAATCGTTGCAGCAACGGGAACTTCGACGTGCCGATGTACAGGTTCGGGGGACGCGACGACAAAAGAGGACGTGACGGGATGACACGAAGAACCCTGACCTTGTCCGGAGTTTCCGCATTCGCGGCGATGACCCTTTTCACCGGCACCGCCGTCGCCGTCGACGGCCAGCTGCCCGGTGGCACCGCGATCTCGGTGACGATCGACAGCCCCGCCGACAACACGGTGTACCCGCTGGGACCGGTGACGGTCGAGGGTACGGCATCGGTGGGCGAGGCCGCGCTCGTGAAGGACACCGCGCTCACCTACGTGGTCGACGTGTCCGGGAGCACGGCGGCCAGCTGTGACGGCAGCGCGCGCGACGTGCTGCAGTGCGAGGTGGAGGCGTCCCAGGCGCTCAACGCGTTCGCCGCGGACCCCGACTCCCCCGTCGGCACCGTCGGCGCGGTCATCTTCGGCTCCTCGGCCGCCGTCGCGGACGTGCAGCCGGCGGGCGGCGACCAGGTGCTGACCGGTCCCGCCACCAACCAGAACGCCAACGGTGCCAGGGACATCGAGGAAGTGCTCGGTTCGATGAGCCAGGGGTTCGTCGGCCAGTTCTCGGCGCGCAACGTCTCCACGGGCACGTTCTTCCCGGACGCGGTGGTCAAGGCGACCACGGTGACCAACGCCCAGACCGAGCCGCGCAAGATCGTGGCGTTCCTGTCCGACGGCGCGTCGGCCGGCAACGTGAACCCGGCGCTGGACGCGGTGCCGGCGAACGTCGACATCCACACGTTCGCCGTGGGCGCGGGGTCCGCCTGCCAGACCGGCGCGTACAGCGACAGCCTGCAGATCATCGCGGACCGCACCGGCGGCGACTGCACCTACGTGCCCGACCCGGCGAACCTGCCGGACGTGCTGCCGGACCTGCTGGCCTCGGAACTGTCCTCCCTCACGGCCACAGTGGACGGTGGTCCCGCGGCGCCGGTGACCGCGGTCAGCCCGGGACTGCCGCAGGACGGTCCGGCCACAGTGGACTACTCGTACACCACCGGCCCGCTCGCCTCCGGCACGCACGAGATCTGCGTGACCGCCCACGGCGAGGACAACGGCGGCACCGGTTCGGTGACCGACTGCGTGACCGTGATCATCAACCAGCCGCCGACGGTCGACCCGAGCGGTCCGTACGCTGGCCAGGAGGGCGGGGCCGTGTCGATCGCCGGCCTGGTGACCGACCCGGACGGGCCGAACCTGACCACGCAGTGGAGCGCCACCCCGGCCTCCGGCGTCGACGCGGGCGCGACCTGTTCCTTCGCCAACGCCGCGGCCGTCGACACGACTGTGACCTGCACCGACGACGGCGTGTGGACGCTGCGCCTCACCGCTGACGACGGGCTGAACCCGCCGGTGTCGGCCACGACCCAGCTGACGCTGACCAACGTCGCCCCCGGGGTGACCATCTCCTCCCCGGCCAACAACACCCTCGTGCTGCGCGGCGCGCCGGTGACGGTCACCGCGCCGTTCACCGACGTCGCGACCAACGACACGCACACGTGCACGGTGGACTTCGACGACGGTTCGGCTCCGGTGGCCGGCGCGGTCGCCCAGGGTGCCGGCTCGGGCACCTGCGCGGCCACGCACACCTACACCGGGGTGGGCACACACGTGGTGGTCGTGACGGTCACCGACGACGACGGTGGTTCGGCGACCGCGGTGGTCACGCTGGTGTCGTACGTGCGAGCCGAGGCGTGGGCCATCAGCGCGAGCGGGTTGATCAACGTGGCGAAGACCCCGCACGCGACGTGCCCGCCGAACAGCAACCTGACCACGGCGAGCCTGACGATACCGGCGCTCGCCTCGGTGCAGGCGCTGCACGCGGAGTGCACGCTCGACCCGGCGACCGGCAACACCGACGCGTCGGCGGAGATCAGCGGGGCGAACCTGCTGGGTGGGGCGATCCGCCTCACCGACATCGAGACCAGTTGTGTGGCAACGGAAAGCGGTCTGAGCGGATCGTCCAGGGTGGGCACGCTCAACGGCCAGCCGATCGGCACCGGGCCGACGACGATCTCGATCCCCCTCGTGGCGACCGTGTACCTCAACCAGACGGTGAACGGGCCGAACGGGCAGCTGGCGCAGTACTCGGTGCGAGTGGTGACGCTGCTGGGCCAGGAGATCATCCTGTCCGGGTGCCGCATGGGCTTCTGACCGTCCGATGTGGACGGTTCGACACAGTTCGAACCGTCCACCGGTCCGGAACCGAATAGTGCCGGCATGCGGGTCACGCTTGACGTGGCCCGCATGCCGGTTTTCCGCAACTGCTCGTCCGGCGCGCGGCCATCACCGGTATTTCGCACACGTCTTCGATTTAGTCCTGCGATGGACAAATGATTGACAAACAACGCTACCGAAGGTAACAAGGCGGTCTCAGAATGTCATACATCGCTGTTTGATCACGGGTCAAGTCGGACACTCAAGTCAATCGCTCGTGTCCAACCAGAGGAGCCACTGGTGGACGCCGTCGCTGGCATCCTGGGGTCAACCGCGTTACGTGTCAACGGGAAGTGGGACGAAGGATGGGGCCCGCCCCGCGAACGCGCTACGCTGGCCGCGCTGCTGATCAACGCCGGAAAGCCGGTGCCCCTCGACACGCTTGTCAAATGGGTCCACGAAAACGAAACACCGCCACAAAGCCCCATCGCGACATTTCACACCTACGCCGCACGCATTCGAGGTAAATTGCGGCGCCTGGAGATAGACGCGCAGCTGGTCGTCCAGGATCGGACTTTTCGACTCGGGATCAACCCGCTGCTGGTCGACTTCCACCTCTTCCGCAAACTCATGGCGGACGCGCACAGTCTGCGCCGCCGGAACCAGACGACGCAGGCGCTGGACCGTGTCAGGCAGGCGATCTCATTGCGGCGCGGCCGCCCGATCGACGACCTGCACAGCGAACGGGCGGATGCGTGGCGGCACCGCGTGCTCGTCAACGACTGGTTGCCCGCCAACACGATGCTGCTGGAGATCCTGCTCGAACTGGGTGAGCACGCCACCGTGCTGTCCCAAATGGACGATCTGCTCGACGAGCACCCGCATGACCTCGGACTGGCCAAAATTCGCATGTCCGCACTGCATGCCCTCGGCCGTGGCGCCGAAGCCACGGTCTACTACTTCAATCTCCGGCACAGACTCCGCGAGGAGTCCGACTTCCAGGCCGCCGACCACGTCCGGCAGTTCCATGAAGGCCTACGGGGGTCGCCGCAACCCGTTGACAGGGAACCGGTCGAAGAGGCGCCCGTTCCCCGCCAACTGCCTCCTGACATCGACTTCGTCGGTCGCGGCAACCTGGTTCGCGCACTGGACTCCGCCACGGCGAAGCCCGTGGGGGAACCATCCGGACGAGTGGTGATCCTCGAGGGCATGGCGGGCGTCGGCAAGACCACCTTGGCGGTACATTGGGGCCATCTCGCCCGCCACCGCTATCCCGATGGCGATTTCTTCTTCGACCTCAACGGTTTCTCGGACGGCGCGCTGGTCAGTCCGGCCAGGGTGGTCGATGACCTCCTGACCTCCCTTGGCCACAGACCGGACAACCGCCTCGACCAACGATCTCGCGAACTGATGCTCAGTGGGCTGCTGGCAGACAAAAGCACGTTGATGCTGCTGGACAACGCACGCGACACCGCACATGTCAAGAACCTGATCGCCCTGATGCCGAACTGCGTGATCATCGTGACCAGCCGCGACCGGCTCAGCATGCTGAGCGCGACGACGGGAGCGCGCCGGGTCCATGTGGACCTGATGCCACCCGACGAAGCCGACGAGCTGCTGTCGGTGCGGCTTGGACCGCATCGGGACATCGCCGCGGACGACCGTGGTCGGGTGGTTCAGCTGTGCGGTGGGTTGCCAATGGTGATCTCCGCCCTCGCTGAGCACGTCGCGGTGTCGGGCATCGACCGACTGTCGACTTTCGTCGAACGGCTCGACCGGCGCGGGTTGCTCCTCGACATCGGTGAGGATGTGGACGGTTCCGCCATCGTCCACACTTTTCTGTCCTGGTCGTATCAGCTCCTGGCACCGGCCGAACGGCGACTGTTCCGTTTGCTGGGACTCCACCCCGGTCCAGATATCGGCATAGCCGTGGCTGGTGCCTGCGACGGTCGAACTCCGCAGGAGACCAGGAAAAGCCTCGGCGCGCTGGTGAGTACTCAGCTTCTCGAACGCCTCGACCCGCTCGGGGATCGGCACCGCTTTCACGACCTTTTCCGGGAATTCGCGGCACACTGCGCCGAGGAAGACGAATCGCCCGACCAACGGCGTGCGGCGGAGCTCGGAATACTGAACTTCTACCTCTATTCCGCCGGCAACGCCAGTCACGTGCTGTATCCGTACCGCGCGGAATTGTCCGAACTTCCGGTCGAGGATGCCGTCGAGCCGATGGCCTTCGACTCCGCCGAGGAGGCAACACTCTGGTTCGACCGGGAACGCGCCAACCTGACCGCGGCGGTACGGTTCGCCGCTTCCCGCGGCCACCACGCCCAGGCCCTGCGACTCGCCGATGCCATGACCACCTACCTCGACCGGCATGGCTACTACGGCAACAGTCGCACGGTGCGTGAGCTGGCGGTCTCCTCGGCGCAGGCCGCTGCCGACCGCGACGGTGAGGCCTCCGCCCTGGAAGGGCTCGGCCTGGTGCACATGATCCTTGGTGATCACGTGCGGGCGCAGCACTGCCTCGACGGGGCACTCCAACTCGCCACGGAGGACCGGAACGAACGAGCCCAGGCGACCAGCCTGCACCTGCTCGGCCGGTTGGCGATGCAGCGGGGAGATCCCGCGGCCGCGGTCGGCCTTTACCGGCGCTGCCTCGAGGTCGCGCGGCGCATCGACGATCTCGTGGGGCAGTGCTGGACCCACACTCGGATCGCCGAGCCTCTTTGTCTCCTGGACCAGCAGGACGCGGCGTTGCGGCATCTGTTCCGGGCGTTGCCACTCGCGGAGCAGGTCAGCGATCCGTCGGCCCAGGCTTCCGCCCTGGCAACGATCGCCTCGGCGTACCGCGACAAAGGCGACCCGCATGCCGCGAAAGCCCATGCCACGCAGGCATTGGCCGTCGCGGAGGC
The DNA here is from genome assembly GCA_963840275.1 of uncultured Actinomycetota bacterium. GTDB lineage: Bacteria > Actinomycetota > Actinomycetes > Mycobacteriales > Pseudonocardiaceae > Actinophytocola. The sequence goes on along the minus strand of CAWIYK010000005.1, from coordinate 1,077,550 downwards.
CATCCCGGACCTGGCCATCACCGTGCAGGTGTGCATCGCGCTGGCCGAGATCGCCGCCCAGTGCGGTGACGCCGCCGCCGCGGCGCGACACGCACGGCACGCGGTGGACGTCTGCCGCCGGACACGAAGCCTGGCCGACGAAGCCCGATCGCGAGAAGCGCTCGGCAACGTGCTGCTCGCCGCGGGTGACACCGTCAACGGCGTGCAGGAGTGGCACCACGCCGCAGCCGTCTTCGAGCGCGTCGGCAACCTCGCCCGCGCCGTCCTGATCCGGGCCAGGATCGAGCGAGTGCCAACCGGTGACCTCGGTCTCCCCGTGGCCCGCTCAGAGTCGCCGGCGCCTGATGCAGCGACCGGCCCCGACGCCCGCGCCGAACGGCGCGACCCACGAACGTCCTACTGAGCTAACAGCCCCCGGTGATCGTTTAAGGTTCACCCGTTGGTAGTATTAACTCGCGGCAGCCGGCCGTACAGACACAGCTAGATTGTCTACGATGAGTGCCATTGTCGAGTCTCCCAGCGGAGCAACAAAGGGGATGTCGAGTGCCCAAGTTTCTCGCCGTAGTGCCTGCTCTCGTCGTTGCGTATGCACTGTTGACCCCCGACGCGCCCGCTACTGGCAGCCCGGCGAGCACAGCGACTTTCGCGGCCCACGACTATCACGACGCAGAGAGTCACCAGGACGCGCACGATTACCACTAACGGGTGATCTAGCGGCGTTGCGGTACCGGCCGAGGCGTGAACCGGATGAGGCACGTCACGAACTCTGCCCGGTCGATACCGAACAGCGTGGCCATCTCCTGAACGGCGGCCCACTCCAGCCGTGCCACGCCGGTGCTGGCCAAGTCCTCGTCGAGACGCTTTCGGGCCCACCGCCGCAGTGGAAGCAGCTCAGCGGCCTTGTCGGCGACGACAGCGCGAAGATCGACCTGCACACCCGTCGTCGGCAGACCTCTCTCAGCACGTTGCATGGCCCAGGCCAGCACGTCCGAAGCAGGCACGCCCATCGTTTCGCACAAGGTTACGAATCGAGACGTCGTGCACTGCACGGTGCCACGCTCGTAGCCGGCCAATGTATGTACATGGATGCGAAAAGGAAGCCGCGCCGCCAGCTCGGCACGAGTCCACCCAAGGGTGTCGCGAGCCCGTCGCAGTTCCTCTCCGATCGCCTGTCTGGCGACGGTGTCGGTCCCGTCATCTTGTTCTGCCACGTGGCGTTCACCCCCCTGGCGACCAACCATCGATACTGCCGAGTAACCCTGCCGGGGCACAACCCACCGCGACCAGCAAACGTCCCTCAGCGGATCGAACATCACCTGTTCGCCGTCCTCCTTCACGCAGGGTGAGGCGAAGGACCGATCCGCTGAGCCACGTCTCGTAGCCTCTACCGCACCGTCACCGGGCCGGACTCCGCGCCGCGGACGTTCACTCGCCCGTTCCACCGGACCTCGCCGGCCGGCTCGAGTTTCGGGAACCTCGTCACCAGGCGTTCGAACACGATGCGGCCTTGCAGACGGCCCAGGGCGGCCCCGAGGCAGAAGTGCGGACCGGCGCCGAAGGAGACGTGGGCGCGTGCGTCCGGTCGGTCGATGCGCAGCAGTTCCGCGTCCGGGCCGAAGCGGGCCGGGTCGCGGTTCGCCGCGCCGAGGCACGGGGATCACGAGTGCGCCGGCCGGGATCTCGCGGTCGCGCAGACGGTGCGGGGCCACGGTGATCCGCCGCGCCTGCTGCACCGGGCTGTCGTAGCGCAGAATCTCCTCGACCGCGGCCGGGGCGAGCGACGGGTCGGACCGCAGCAGCGCCAACTGGTCCGGGTGCCGCAACAGCGCGACGGTCCCGTTCGACACCAGGTTCAGCACGGTCTCGTGGCCGGCCAGGTACAGCAGCACGACCTGCGCGATCACCTCGTCGTCGGTGAGCTTGTCCCCGTCGTCCTCCGCGGCGATCAGCGCCGACAGCAGGTCGTCGCCGGGGGTGGCGCGCTTGCGGGCCACCAGGTCGCGCATGACCTCGGACATCTCGCGGTCCGCGTCCACGATGTCCTGGACATGCCGGACCGCAACACGGCGGCGACGTCGTCGTACGCGGTCAGCAACCAGAAGCCCATCGGGTGCTCGTGCACCGGGTCGACCTCGCGCACCTTGCGGTAGTGCGGGTACGGGTCGTCCGTGAAGCCCGGCAGGAACGGGTTGTACAGCAGCTCCGGGGCGACGGTCATGACAGCACCTCTCTGTTGCCGAGCACGAGCGCGGCGTTGATTCCACTGAAGGCGACACTGTTGGACACCGCGAACCGCGACCAGTGCGCCACACTGTCCCGTGTGGACAATCGCGGGGCCGGGCACCGGACCGCGCAGGTTCGGGTTGCCGTGGACGAACCCGCCACGCAGCTGGAGCACCGTCGCCACCAGCTCGGTCAGCCCGGCCGCGCCGAGCCCGTGGCCGACGAGCCCGTTGGTGGAGTTGACGAGCGGGCCGGTGCCGAACACGTCGACGAGCGCGGCCGCCTCGACCGCGTCGCCCGCGACGGACCCGGTGCCGTGCGCATTGACGTAGTCCACTTCGGACGGTGCGATCCCGGCGTCGGCTAGCGCGCGGCGCAGCGCGGTCGCCTGTCCGGTCGCGTCGGGTTCGGTGCCGCGCCTGCCGTCGAGGCGCTGCCCGTGTCCGGTCAGCCAGGCCAGCGGTTCCCCGTCGCGCTGCAGCACCACCGCCGCCGCGGCCGGGCGGAACACGAACCCGTCCCGCTCGACGTCGAACGGCCGGCACACGCCCTCGGTCATCGCGCCACTCGCCAACAGCGCCTGCCGCTCGGCGCCGGACAGCCCGTTGGCCGGCGCGACCACGACGCACGCGTCCGCCTCGCCGGACCGGATCAGCCGACTGGCGGCGATCACGGCGAGGGTCCCGCTCGCGGAGGCGCCGCCGACCGTGCAGCCCTCGCCTCGGATCCCGGTCGCCGCGCTCACCGCGCCGACCACGTCGGTGTCCAAATAGGACAGTGCGTGCGACGGCCGCACGGAGTTGGGCGGCTCGCGAAACCGCTGCCACACCTGCGCGTGGTAGTCGAGCGCGAGGTTGTTGCCGGCCACGAACAGGGCGGCGTCCTCGAGCTGCGCCGGGGCGAGCCCGGCGATGGCCGCGACCGCCACCTCGACGGCGGATCGCGCCGGCAGCGGACCACGCCCGGCGAAGTCGGCGTCGCCGTCCGCGACCTTGCCCGCCGCCAGCGCGTCGGAGAAGCCGGCGAGGTCGGTGGCGAGCGCGTTGCGCACCGCCATCCCGGTGATGGCGACCGTCATGCCGCTCCCGGCGGCGGGACTCGGGGGTGAACCCGAACTGGGTCCGTCGAAACACCGTACCCGGTTCGGCGACCACCACGTCGCACGCCGCGACGAGGCCGACGCCGCCGCCGGTGACCGCGCCGTCGACGGCCGCCACCGTCACCAGGCGGCTGTCCACCAAGGCCCGCAACAACTCCCACAACGCCACGTTGTCCGCGCGGGACCAGTCGGCGACACAGCCCAGCGCGACCCCGGAACACGCGCCCCGCAACACGACCGCCCGTGCCGGCGAGTCCTCGACCCGCCGCAGCTCGGACGCCAGCGGCCGACGCTGGCGGAGCAGCTGGAGACGGCCGACCAGGTCGGTCGCTGGTGGACACTCGCGGGCGAGCTCGTGGCGCGGTTGAAGGAGACTGGCGGCACGGGTTGGGTGCCGCACGCCATCGACGTGCATCGCAGGCGGCCGGACCTGGTGAACGACAACCACTTGCAGAACATGTTGATGAGCGGCCTGGTCGCCGCCCACGAGACGACGACCAACGCGACGGCGAACGCGGGGCGTTACCTGCTGGAGCATCCGACGGTCTGGGCGGAGCTGTGCGCGGACCCGGGGCTGATCCCGAACGCGGTCGAGGAGTGCCTGCGGTTCTCCTCGTCCGTGCAGTGCTGGCGCCGCAAGGCACTCGTCGATGTCGAGGTCGGCGGCACGGTCGTCCCTGCGGGCGGCAAGGTCCTGCTGATGATCGGCTCGGGCAACCACGACGAGTCCGTCTTCCCGGACCCGGACACACTGGACATTCGGCGGCACAACGCGAAGCAGCACCTGGCTTTCGGCGCCGGCAACCACGTGTGCATGGGCGCACCCCTCGCGCGCCTCGAGATGCGAGTGATCTTCGAGGAACTGACTCGACGCCTGCCGGACATGCGCCTGGTGGCCGGACAGGACTACGACTACCGCCGCAACGCCTCCTTCCACGGCCCGCAACACCTACTGGTGGAGTGGGACGCGGCCGCGTGACGGGGTACGCGATCTTCGGGACGTCGACGGACGGGCGGACTGCGGTGATCAGCAGGTAGCTATTGAAACTCGATAGATGTCGAGTGATACTCGATGTATGACTATCGATGTGCTCGTGGTGGGTGCCGGGCTTGCCGGGCTGCACACGGCGCGCCTCCTCGCGTTGCAGGGCTTCGACGTCGTCGTGTGCGAGCGGCGTAGCGGCCTCGAGGTGGGGATTCGGACCACCGGGATCTTCGTGCGGCGGACGCTCGAGGACTTCGCCTTGCCGGAGCACTGTCTCGGGCCCGCGGTGCGGCGCGTCCTGCTCTACCCGCCGTCGCTGCGGGCGCCGGTCGAGCTGGTCAGCGCGCACGACGAGTTCCGGGTCGCCGACATGTCCGGCATCTACGCGCACGCGCTGGCCCAGGCCGAGCTGGCCGGCGCACGGGTGCGCCTCGGTGTCTCGTACCCCGCCGAATCGATCGCCGCCCGCTTCACCGTCGGCGCCGACGGTGCCCGGTCGACGGTCGCCCGTCGGCTCGGGCTCGACGTCAACCGGCGCCTGATCATCGGTGTCGAGGAGATGTTCCCCGTCAGCGCAGGAACGTCGGCGCCGACGTTCCACTGCGTGCTCGACCCTCGGCTCGCCCCCGGCTACCTCGCCTGGCTCGTCGACGACGGACAGGAGGCACACCTCGGCCTCGCCGGCCGGCCCGACCGGCTCGCCGCCCCGCTCCCCCGGTTACTCCGTTCGTTCCGCGGCAGGTTTCCGGCCGTGCCGGCGCCCGCCGGACCGGTGCGTCGCCGCGGCGGACCGATTCCGGTCGGCGGCGTCCTGCGCCGGATCGCCTGCGCGGACGGTCTCCTCGTCGGCGACGCCGCCGGCGCGGTGTCACCGCTGACCGCGGGCGGCCTCGACCCGTGCCTGCGCATGGCGCAGCTCGCCGCCGCCGTGACCGGCGACTACCTGCGCACCGGCGATGTCTCGGTGTTGCGGCACTACGACGGCGCGGCACTGCGCGCACGGTTCCGCGGCCGGCTCCTGCTGCGCGATGTCCTTTCACACGTACGGAAACCGGCCACGGCCGAGCTGGCGTTCGCGCTCTTGCGCACCCCGCTCGGACGGGCCGGGGCGGCCCGCCTTCTTTTCGGCGACGGCTCGTTCCCCGACACGAGAATTCGTCACGATCAAATAACGCCAGCCGAATAACCAGAGTCTGGTGAGACCACGCGTGGTGGATTACGGTCGCAAACGAATCCGACCGATCTGGAACCGGCAGCTCGGCAGCGGAATCAGTTGTTGTCGGTAACGGAAGTCACCGCTATCGAGGTCCGAGGGGTCGCCGAAGATGTCCACGCCGAACACCACGCCGCCACCGAACGCGCCGCCTCCCGAGGGTGGCACCGCGTTCCAGGTCGTCGCCGAGGAGCTCGATCGTCTGCTGCCGGTCTTCGAGCAGCTCAACGAGGACGCGGGCACCTACGAGCGGAGTGTGGAGGAGCACGCCTCGATCTCCGGCGACCAGACCGGGCCGCAGGTGTGTCCCGAGGCGGGCGACGCGTTGCGCACCGGTCTGCAGCAGATCGTGAGCAACCTCCAGGCGTTCGGGACGCACGCGCTGGACATCCGGGGCGCCGCGCAGGCGACCGTCGCCAACTACCGGCAGTCCGACCAGTCCGGCGTGCAGAACATGAACAGCGCGGGCGGGGGTCTGTGATGGTGGATCTGAACCCGATCGACGACGTGGTCGACGCGGCCACCGACGTGGTGGACGCCGGTGTGGACGCGGTGACCGACGTGGTGGAGACCGGCGTCGACGCCGCCACCACCGTTGGCCAGACGGCACTCGGCATTCTCACCGGAAACCCGGCCAGTGGCCTCCCGGACGTCAGCTTCGAGCCGCGCACCCCGGACGGGCCCGGCTTCCTGGAGCGGCTGAACCACCGGATCACCACGATGGGTGCCTTCATGAGCACCTCGGACGAGGTGCTCGACAACTTCAAGGACTTCCAGAGCGGCTTCGAGACCTACATCCCGCTCTACAACGACTACACCGGCGCCGCGCTGGACTTCCGCGCCAACATCGTCGAGCCGTACGACCGGCTGCGGGGCATCGACTTCCAGCGGCTCGGCGAGGTGGCCAGCGGCTGCGCGGAGGTCGCGGACACGTTCAACGAGACCATGGAGACGCTCAACACCGACGTCGGCACGCACACCGGCAACTGGCGGGGCGCCGCGTCGGACGCGTTCCTGGCGCACATCCAGCGTTTCGGCACGGCCTCCCAGTCCATCGACACCGACCTCGGCAAGATCGCGGACACCACCAGCGACTCGGTGACCGCCGTGCAGCAGGTGTTCCGGGACTACACCGAGGCGTTGCTCGGCATCGACTGGGGCGACTTCGACTCACCGGACACCATCAGCCTGCTCATCACGGTCTCCCGCATGGAGCTCGACGTCAGCGACCTCGTCGAGAAGCTCTACGACTTCCTCGGCGACGTGCTCGGCATCGCCCTGCCCTCGCTCGGCGGCGGCATCCCGCTCATCGGCGACGCGCTGAACTGGATCGTCGACCGGTTCGGCGAGGCCGTCGCCACGGTGCTCGACGCGTTCGGCTTCGGTGAGAACATCGAGGAACTCGTGTCGTGGGTCGCCGGTGTGGCCAGGGACTACCTGGACGCGACCTTCAAGTCGCCGTTCGAGGCGAACCAGGAGCTGTTCGAGTCCTCGACGCAGACCGCGGCCGAGGCCACGACGGCGGGGTTCCAGCCGATGATCGACGCGGCCGGGCAGATCCAGCAGATCAGCTACGACGAGGCGCCGATCGACGATCCGGGCGACCGGCCCGGCCCGACGGACGAGACCGGCGGGCAGCAGCCCGACCAGCAACCGACCCCGCCCGGCTCCACCGACGACGCCACCACCCCGAGCCAGACCGGTCCCGGCGACACGACCACCCCGAGCGGCACTCAGCCGACCTCGCCGACCGGGACCGAGCAGCCGACGGGAACCCAGCCGAACACGACACCGCCAACGCCGCCAACGCCGCAGATCCCGGAGCCGGAGGTGCCGGGTCAGAACAACGGTCCGGACACCGGTACGCCGCAGACCCGACCGACCGGGCTGCCGGACAACGCCGGGTGGATCTCCGATCCGTCCAAGCTGCCGCCCGGCTGGACCACGAACCCGGCCACCGGCGAGCTCACGCCGCCCACCGGACAGGATCCGCAGTACTCACAGGTGCCCGGCGAGACTCCTGGCACGCCGACCCTGCCGAAGCAGGGCATCCCCGAAGGGCTGCCGCCGGGGGCCGGCTGGGTCGCCGACCCGTCCGCGCTGCCGCAGGGGTGGACCGTGGACCCGGCCACCGGTGAGATGTTCGCGCCGGACGACCCGGCCGGCGAGAGCTTCCCCGAGGTGCACTCGGCGCAGGGTGAGGCGGCGCTCGCCGGTGACGTGCCTGGCGGTGACATGCCTGGCGGTGGCCAGCCGGGCGGGGAGGTGGTGGTCGAGGACGGCGACCGCGAGATCACCGTGTCGGGGCTGTCCGGTCCCGGCGACGGGGTGGACGTGACGATCACCGAGTCCGACGGCACCAAGACCGAGTACGAGATCTCCCTGGACGAGAACGGCCAGCCGGAGCTGAGCCCGGACAGCCCCGGTCACATCGAGCAGTCGGCGCAGGACGGCGGCTCGGGCGGTGCTGGTGGCGGTGCTGGCGGTGGCGGTGCTGGGTCCGGCGGTGCGGGCGGTGGCGGTGCTGGTGGTGGTGGCGTTGTTGGCGGTGGCGGCGGCGAGGTCTCGTCGGCCGTGGGTGGTTCGCTCTCGGACGGCAACCTCACGCACGCCGCACCGGCCTCCGGTGGCGGTGCGGCGATGGCCGCCGGCGGCGACCTCGCCGGTGGTGGCGCCACGGCACCCAGCGGTGGCGGCTCTGGCGGCGTGTCCGGTGGAGGCATGATGCCGATGGGTGCCGGTGCCCCCGGCCAGGGCGACGACGACCAGCAGCGTGGGGCCAGCCAGTGGCGGGTGCACGGCAACCTGCTCAGCCCGGAGGAGCAGGCCGAGCTCGACCGGCCCGGCAGCGTCATCGACGCCCAGCCGGCCGACCAGCAGCGGCGTTGAGGGGGACGACGATGACCAGCACTCCCACCCAGGTCGCCGCCGCGGCGGCGGAGCGGTTCCGCGTACTGCGCGAGCGGGCCACCGGCAAGCTCGCGAAGGCGCGGTCCGACGCCACCAACCTGCGTGCCCGCGTCCAGCGGGAGAGCCAGGAGATGATGGCGGAGGCCAAGCGGCGCAAGGAAGGCAGGGAACCGGAGGAGCAGCTCGTCTCGCCGTGGCCGAGCCAGCCGACGGTGGCGCGCTACCGGTTCGACGACGACCCGGACGAGGCCACCGACGCCACCGACTCGACACCGCGACGCGCGGCAAGGCCGGTGCCCGTCGACAGGCACCCCGACGAGGACGACGATCAGTCCGAAGTGGACACCTGGCTGCGGTAGGCGCGGTCAGGCAAGGTGCCCGAACAGCAGGACGGCCAGCGCGACGGTCACGGCCAGCCCGCCGACGACCTTGATGGTGCGCAGACAGGTGTGCAGCACGGCGTCCCACGTCTCGCCGTCGCGGCTGGCGTAGCGCGCCGTGGGGGTGATGGCGCGGCCAAGACCGAAGCCCGCACCGGTCGCGACGGCGGTCCAGAAGCCGGGAGCGGTCAGGAGCAGTGCGGCCACCAGCACGTACGGGACCGTCGACGACACGTACGTGCGCACCCCGGTGCCCATCTCGAAGCCGAACTGCAGCGACCCCTTCGCCACGTCGCTGTTCAGCACCGTCTGCGGGACCTGCCGCGCGTTCTGCGGCAGCGGGAAGCGCACGATGTCCAGGTCACGCAGCACGCCGACGGCGGCGAACGTGACGACGAGGCCGTACCGCACGCTCGCCGGCACCGGGGTGGCCAGTCCGCTGACCACCCACAGCACGAGTGCGCTCAGCACCGCACCCAGCACCAGGCCGATGCCGAACAGCAGGAGCGCGGTGTCCTGCCTCGTCTTTCCCCGCCAACCTGGCGAGGTCAGCGCGAACGCGCTGTTCCTGGTTCAAACCGAGCCGGACAGGGTGTAGCCGGCCAGCCCGCCCAGCACCGCCCACGCGGCGACGGCCCACCCTGCCAATGCCAGCGCGACCGCCGCCGGCGCCAACACCAGCGCCGCCACCGGATGGGTCAGCCCACGGCGGATCGCGGTCGGCGGCCGGTTCACACCGCGCCGCCGACGAGGGTGCGCCACGTCGTGGGGCCGACGATCCCGTCGGCGGTGATCCTGTTCTGCCGTTGGAAGTCCGTGACCGCCGCGGCGGTGTCCGCGCCGAAGACGCCGTCCACGGTCAGCTTGTTGCCGTAGCGGTTGACCTGCACCTGGGTGGCGTTGACGTGGCTGCCGGAGTCGCCCTGCCGGGTGGTGACCGCCAGCGAGGGCCACGTCGCGGCGTCCAGGTCACCGGTGACCGCGAGCCCGCGCGCGGTCTGGAAGTCACGGACCGCCTGCGTCGTCGCCGAACCGTACGCACCGTCCACCCCGGTGGGGAAACCCTGCTGCGTGAGCAGATGCTGGATGGTGGTGACGGTGGCACCGGACGCGCCCGCGGAGACCGACGGCCAGCTCACCGTCGACGGGCAGCCGCAGTCGGTGGTCCACCGGCAGATCGAGTTGACCCAGCCGGAGCCGGTCTTGCGGTAGCCGTCGTGGCAGCGGCGCTCCACGTGGCACGTGCACGCCCCGCAGGCCTGGTCGTAACGCCACATCCAGCCGTCGTAGCTGCCCGACAGGCACGCGTTGGGCCGCAGTTTCCAGGTGACCTGGTCGTTCTTGTGGAACCCGAGGTTGGCACCGGACGTCTCGCACGCGTCGGCGAAGATCGTGCTCGGGCCGCAGCCCGGCGAGCAGTTGTGGTCGGAGGCGTAGGACGGGCACTCCGGGTAGATGTCGTAGCCGTCGGCGACGGCCCTGCGCACCGACGGGAACACGCCGCCGAGCACGGTCAGCCCGGCCACGCTGCCCGCTCGCAGCACGGCCCGCCTGGTCGGCGCCCAGCCCGCCCAGCGCAGCTTCCTGGTACGCCCACGGGGTTCGACGGGCATGCCGGGGTCGGTGCCGCGCAGCGGCGGCACCGCAGTGGTCATACCGGTGGTCACGTCGTTCTCGGTCACCGAACCTCCATCACCGGGGCGAGCAGTTCGCGGACGGACGCACGCGAGCCGACGGGCGCGGCGGCGGCGATCCGGCCGTCCGCGCCGACGAGGACCGCGAACGGGGTGGCGAGCGCGCCGTAGGCGGCGAACAGGTGGCCCTGGTCGGCGCGCGCCACGACACCGGGCGTCGGCGCGGGCGCCTGCCCTTCGTAGAGCGCGAGCACGGGCAGCCGGTCCCCCGCCACCTCGACGGTCTCCGCCAGCGCCTCGACGCACGTCTGGCACGTCGAGCGCAGGAACAGCAGCACGGCGGGTGCGTCCACGTCGAGCCCGCCGAGGTCAGCCTTGTCCCCGGCGCGGAGCCCTGCGGACACCGGCCGTGCGCCTGCGCCGGAGGACAGGGCGTGCACCTGGCGGACCAGGCCGGCCACCACGAAAGCCATGAGCAGCAAGGCAACCCACGTCACGAGCAACGCGCTGGTCTCAAAACTCACCGGACCACCTCCGGGTGTCGAGTGGCGGCGGGCAGGTGCCAGAGCAGGGTGCCGATCGTGGCCGCGGCGAGCAGCACCGTCAGAAGCCGTTCGTCGAACAGGGCCAGTGGCGCCACCACGTCGTGCGCCACCGCGGCGACCACCGCCAGCGCGGCGAGGGCGAACGCGCGGCCGGTGACCCAGTGCCCCATGGGCACCTCCGCCCCACCGCAGCCACACGGCCCACCACGGCCGGTCGTCGTGACGTGCCACGCGTAGCCGCCGTAGGCCGCGAACAGCACCGCCACGGCGGAAAGGACGAGCGGGGACGGCCCGGACTCGCGCACCAGCCCGACGAGCAGCAGCACGGCGAGCACCGCCTCGGCGGCCGTCACCGCGACCGCCACCGGACGGACCGCGCGGCGCGGCACGACGCCGTGCGCGATGAGGGCGGCCGGCAGCACGCCGGGTGTCCGCACCCGTTCGGCCACCGCGATCACCAGGACGAGCAGGACGACGTAGGCCGCGACGCTGGCCGGGAACACGGTCGCCTCACCGGTCGCCGAGCAGGCGGGTGCCGAGCTGGTCCACCAGCGCGGGCACCCGTGCGACGTCCGTGTCGGCGAGCGGGAGCACGGTGGTCCAGGTGTCCGTGCCCGCGAGCACGAAGTAGGGGTCGCCGTTGGTCAGCCGGTCGGAGAACAGCTCGCCGGAACGGGTCTTCGCGCCCTTCCACTCGGGAAGGCGGGTCGCCTGCGGAGCCGACGGCACGGTCATCTCCAGCAACCCCAGCGACGGCACCTCCTTGACCACGGTCGCCGGTGCGACCACGGCACTGCCCGCACTCGGCCGCACGGCCATCCCGTCGTCGTGCTCGGTGATGCCGAGCGTGTCCAGTGCCGCGACCGCCGTGGTGGTCGACGTGTCGTAGAAGTGGCCGATCAGGCAGTGCCGCCGCCCGCGCCACACCGCCACCAGGATGTCCTCGGTGATCCGCGAACCCGGCTCGACGCGGCGGGTGCGCCCGATGAGCAGCGTGCCGTCCGCGAACCGCAGCTCCTCGTCGAACCCGGAGACGCCGAGCGCCGAGGTCACCTCCTCCGCGAGCCCGCTCACGCCCGCGACCAGCTCGTAGAGCCGGCCGCGCACGGTGACCCGCACCGACGAGGTGCTCGGGTGCGCCAGATCCAGCGCACCGCTCAGTTCGTACCGTCTGCCGTCGAGCGCCCGGTGCACAACTGTGGACGTCACAGCACCTCCCGACGCGTGTTGGGTACTCACTGACAAAGAACAATTACGTGCGGTAAATGTATTACGTACCGTCCCAATGGGAAATAGTCCGTTTCCCGCACCGCGTACCTGCTGTCAGACGACGACGATCGTCTGGTCGTCCCTCCGGGGCACCAGCTCGCCCACCACCGGGGCGCCCGGGATCTCCCCCGCCAGCAACAGCCCGCCGGAGGTCTGCGCGTCCGCGAGCAGCAGCGCGGTCTCCTCGTCGACCGCGCCGAGGTCGGCGTGCGGGCGCACCCAGTCGAGGTTGCGGCGGGACCCGCCCGGCACGTAGCCGTCGCGCAGCGCCGCACGTGCCCCGTCGAGGAACGGCACCGCGGCCGAGTCGACCACGGCGGTGACCCCGCTCGCCCTGGCGAGCTTGTGCAGGTGGCCGAGCAGACCGAACCCGGTCACGTCGGTGGCGCAGGTGATGCCCGCGGCGAGGGCGGCCGACGCGGCGGCCGCGTTGAGCGTGGTCATCACCTCGATGGCCTCCGCGAAGCGCTCGCCGGTGGCCTTGTGGCGGTTGTTCAGCACGCCGAGGCCGAGCGGCTTGGTCAGCGACAGCGGCACTCCGGCACGCCCGGAGTCGTTGCGCAGCAAGCGGTCCGGGTGACCGAGCCCGGTGACCGCGAGACCGTACTTCGGTTCCGGGTCGTCCACGCTGTGCCCGCCGGCGAGGTGGCATCCGGCGGTCCCGCAGACGTCCGCGCCGCCCCGCAGCACCTCGGCGGCCAGCTCGAACGGCAGCACCTCCCGCGGCCAGCCCAGCAGGTTCAGCGCGACGACCGGGCGACCGCCCATGGCGTAGACGTCCGAGAGCGCGTTGGCCGCCGCGATGCGCCCCCAGTCGTAGGCGTCGTCGACCACCGGGGTGAAGAAGTCCGTCGTGGCGATCAGCGCCCGGTCGCCGTCGAGGCGCACCACGGCGGCGTCGTCACCGTCGTCGAGCCCGACGAGCAGCTCCCCCTCCGCGGTGACCGGCGCCCGGCCCGTGAGCCCGCGGAGGACCGCCTCCAGTTCGCCCGGCGGGATCTTGCACGCGCAGCCGCCGCCGTGCGCGTACTGGGTGAGGCGGAACTCGGAAGTCATGCGGGTGATCCTCTCGCGTCGCGCCCTGTCACGATGTAGCCATGTCCCGAGGAGGCGCATCCGGTCTGGTGACCGGCACGGTCTTCAACACCGGTGAACGGCAGGTCCTGTCGTTGGCGGGTTCGATTCCCGTTCGCCTCCGCCAGGGTCACGGGCATGGGTGACGCGCGCAGACGCATCCCGCGCACCGACGTCCTGCTGGCCGATCCCCGGCTGGCCGACGCGGCGCGGCGCCTCGGCGCGCCGCTGGTCAAGGCGGCGGTCACCGCGGCGCAGGACCGGGCACGGGCGGGCGAGCTCGACGCCGAGCGGATCGCCGACCACGTGGTCGCGACGTTGCCGGCCACCGCGTCGGCGCTGCGCCCCGTGCTCAACGCCACCGGCGTCCTCGTGCACACCAACCTGGGCCGGGCGCCCCTGTCGGCCGCCGCGCTGGCCGCCGTGGCGGCGGCGGGCGGCACCACCGACGTCGAGTTCGATCTGGACACCGGGCGGCGGGCGCGGCGCGGACGCGGCGCGCTGGCCGCCCTCGCGGACGCGGTACCGGCCGCCGAGGCCGTGCACGTGGTCAACAACAACGCGGCCGCGTTGCTGCTGTGCGCGTTGACCTTGGCGCAGGGCAAGGAGATCGTGCTCAGCCGCGGCGAGCTCGTCGAGATCGGCGACGGGTTCCGCATCCCCGAGCTGCTGGCCGCCACCGGCGCGCGGCTGCGGGAGGTCGGCACCACGAACCGCACGACGTTCGCCGACTACGCCGCCGCGGTCGGTCCGTCGACCGGGTTCGTGTTGAAGGTCCATCCGTCGAACTTCCAGGTCACGGGCTTCACCACCGAGGCGGACGTGGCCGAGCTGGCGGCGCTCGACGTGCCGGTGGTCGCCGACATCGGCTCCGGCCTGCTGCACCCGGACCCCGTGCTGCCGCGCGAGCCGGACGCCACGACGCTCCTGCGTGCGGGCGCCGCACTCGTCACGGCCAGCGGCGACAAGCTGCTCGGCGGCCCGCAGGCCGGGTTGCTGCTGGGCCGGCACGACGTGGTCGAGGCACTGCGCAGGCACCCGACGGCCCGCGCGCTGCGGGTCGACAAGCTCACCCTGGCCGCGCTCGAGGCCACGCTGCGCGGCCCGGCGCCGCCGGTGCTCGTGGCGCTGCACGCCGACCCCGCCGAGGTACGCGCACGGGCGGCGCGCCTCGCCGACGAGCTGACCGGTCTCGGGGTCGACGCGACCGTCGTCGACTCGGTCGCCGTGGTCGGCGGCGGCGGCGCGCCGGGCGTCGAGCTGCCGAGCGCCGCGCTCTGCCTGCCCCCGGAGTACGCGGACCGCCTGCGGGCCGGGGACCCGCCGGTGGTGGGCCGGGTCGAGCACGGCCGGTGCCTGCTGGACCTGCGTACCGTCGCACCGGCCGACGACCGGGCCGTGCTCGACGCGGTGGCGCGGTGCACGTCGTAGCCACCGCCGGGACACGTCGACCACGGCAAGTCGACGCTGGTGCGCGCGCTGACCGGGATGGAGCCGGACCGGCTGGCCGAGGAGCGGCGGCGCGGCCTGACGATCGACCTCGGGTTCGCCTGGACCGAGATCGACGGCACGGCGCTGGCGTTCGTCGACGTCCCCGGGCACGAGCGGTTCGTGCCGAACATGCTGGCCGGGGCGGGACCGGTGCCGGCCGCGATGTTCGTGGTCGCCGCGGACGAGGGCTGGCAGGCGCAGTCGGCCGAGCACCTGGCCGCACTCGACGCGTTCGGGGTGCGGCACGGGCTGCTGGTGGTCACCAAGTCCGACCGCGCGGACCCGGCGGCGGCGACCGCCGACGCGCTGGACCGGCTCCGGGCGACGAGCCTCGGCGAGGTCGCCGCGGTCGCCGTCAGCTCCCACACCGGCGCGGGCCTCGCCGGACTGCGCACGGAACTCCTGGCCATGGTCGGTCGCCTACCCGCCCCGGACGGCGACGCGGACGTGCGGCTGTGGGTCGACCGCGTCTTCACGATCCGCGGCGCGGGCACGGTGGTGACCGGGACGCTCGGCGCGGGCACCGTAAGCGTCGGCGACGTCCTGGTGCTCGGCGGGCGCCGGGCCGTCGTGCGGGGCCTGCAGACGCTGGGCCGTCCCGCCGACGTGGTGCGGGGGGTGGCTCGGGTCGCGGTGAACCTGCGCGGCGTCGAGCGCGAGGACGTGCGGCGCGGCGAGGCACTTGTGACCCCGGATGCGTGGCGCACCACCGGTGCGGTCGACGTGCTGGTGCGCGGCGGCGTCACCCTGCAGCGAGAGCTGGTGCTGCACCTGGGAACCGCGGCCGTGCCGTGTCGGGTCCGTCCACTGGGGACAGCCACGGCACGGCTCACACTCGGCGCCGAGCTGCCGTTGCGTGCCGGCGACACGGGTCTGCTGCGCGACCCCGGTGAACACCGGATCGCCTGCGGGGTAGAGGTTCTCGACCCCGCCCCCGCCCCACTGACGGGCCGGGGCGCGGCTCGGGCCACGGAGCAGGAACTGACGTCGGGCGGCGCCGCGTCAGCACACGTGCGACGGCACGGCGCCGTGCCGGTGGCCGAGCTGCGCGCGCTGGGTTGGACGCCGCAGGGCGTGCGGGTAGGCGACTGGGCGGTCGACCCGGAGCTGCACCGGCAGCTGCCGGACCGGGCCGCGAGCCGGTTCGCCGAGTGGTCGGCCGAGAATCCGGTGGCGGCGGGCATGCCCGTCGCGACGCTCCGCCAGTCGTTGTCCGTGCCCGACGACGTCCTGCGCGCCGCACTGGCCGACACCGACCTGACCGTCCACAACGGACTCATCAGGCGTGCCGGCGCGGCCCCTGCCTTGCCCGCCGAGGTCGACCGGGCAGTGACCGAGCTGGAGAACAGGCTGGCTCAGGCACCGTTCGCCGCCCCGGAGGCGGCCGACCTGGTCGCACTGGGACTCGGTCCACGAGAGCTGGCGGCGGCAGAACGGGCGGGCCGCCTGGTGCGGCTCACGGGGTCCGTCGTCGTCGCCGCCGACACCCCGGCACTCGCGGCCCAAGTCCTGGCCACCCTGCCGCCCCCCTTCACCGTGAGCGACGCACGTCGCGCGCTGGGCACCACCCGCCGGGTCGCCATCCCGCTGCTCGAACACCTCGACGCCGAGGGCATCACCCGCCGCGCCGCCGACAGCACCCGCCGCATGAGCCACCCGGACTGACCCCTAGAGCTGCGGCATGTCCGCGGTACGCAGCCGCGCGAGCACCGTCTCCCCCGGCACGGGCGGCGCGACCGCGATCTCCAGGGTCGCGGTCGGGGTGCGCAGCAGGGCCACCTCGTAGTCGGGGTCCATGAGCTTGACCTTGTCCAGCCCGCGCACGCGGCTCGCGGCGCCGGCCGCCGTCACCGTGATCGCCGGGAGCGGACGCTTGACGAACGGGAGCCCACCGACGTACATGGTGAACTCGATCCGGCCGGGGGTCACGAGCGCGGCGCCCCCGTACCAGCGACGGCCGCGCAGACCCTCCTGCGCCCCGTCCACCACCCGCAGGTTGACCACGGCGCGGCCGCTCTGCCACACGCCCCGCAACATCCGGTACTGCGACCAGTGTCGGAGCCGGCGGCCCGGTCCCGTCAGGTACAGGATCACGAGCGTGAGGATCACGATGACCGGAAGGCCGAGCAGGGTGAGTGAGTCCACGGCTCATCCTGACAGGTGTCATGCTGCGGACGGGCGGAGCCCGCTGGCCGATGGGAGGCACACGTGAGCCGAGGAGTCCTGGTCACCGGGGCGTCCGGCGGGATCGGACGAGCGGTCGCGGTCGCGTTCGCACGTGCGGGCGACCGGGTGGCGGTGCACTACTCGACGCGCCGCGCCGAGGCGGAGCGGACCCTCGCCGAGCTGGACGGCGACGGCCACGCGCCGGTGTCGGGCGACCTCGCCGACCCGCGGCGGGTCGCGGACCTCGCCGCGGCCGCGGACACCGCGCTCGGCGGCGTGGACGTGCTGGTCAACAACGCCGCGGTCGTCACGAGCGGCTACGCGGTGCCGGGCGCCGACTACGACGCCTGGCAGCGGGCCTGGCGCGAGACCCTCGACGTGAACCTGCTCGGCGCGGCCAACCTGAGCTACTGCGTCGCGCGCCGGCTCATCGATCGGGGCGTCGAGGGCGCCATCGTGAACGTCGGGTCCCGAGGCGCCTTCCGCGGCGAGCCGGACGCGCCGGCGTACGGCGCGAGCAAGGCGGGCCTGCACGCGCTCGGGCAGTCGCTCGCGGTCTCGCTCGCCCCGCACGGCATCTCGGTGACCTCGGTGGCGCCCGGCTTCGTCGAGACCGACCGGGTCGCGGACCGACTCGCCGGCGACAGCGGGACCGCGATCCGCGAGCAGAGCCCGTACGGCCGGGTCGCCACCCCGGAGGAGGTCGCCGCGGCCGTCGTGTACCTGGCCTCGCCGGCCGCCCGCTGGTCCACCGGAGCCGTCCTCGACGTCAACGGCGCCTCCTACCTCCGCTGACCGCGCCTGGTTGACGGTGGTTCCTCGTAGGCTGACCCCCACACGCGACGGACAGGAGGCTGAGGTGGCCGAGACGCTGGTCGAGACGACGGTGGCCGAGGTGCTGGCCGAGCTGGCCGCGCTCGAGGACCCGAAGGCACGCGAGGTGAACGAGCGACACGGTGACGATCACGGTGTGAACCTCGGCAAGCTGCGCGCGGTCGCGAAGCGGCTGAAGACGCAGCAGGAGCTCGCGCGCAGGCTCTGGGAGACGGACGACACCGCGGCGAGGCTGCTGGCGCTCCTGATCTGCCGTCCGAAGGCGTTCGAGCGGGACGAGCTGGACGTCATGTTGCGCGAGGCGCGCACCCCGAAGGTGCACGACTGGCTCGTGAACTACGTGGTGAAGAAGAACCGGCACTCCGAAGAGCTGCGCCTGGCCTGGTCCGCCGACCCGGACCCGGTGGTCGCGAGTGCCGGCTGGGCCCTGACCACCGAACGCGTGGCGAAGCGACCCGAGGGCCTCGACCTCCCGGGACTGCTCGACGTCATCGAGGCGGAGATGAGGGACGCCCCGGATCGCCTCCAGTGGGCGATGAACCACTGCATGGCCCAGATCGGGATCGAGCACGCCGAACACCGCGCCCGCGCGATCGACATCGGTGAGCGCCTGGAGGTGCTCAAGGACTACCCGACTCCCCCGAACTGCACGTCCCCGTTCGCGCCCATCTGGATCACCGAGATGGTCCGCCGACAGCACGACAAGTAGGCAGGTGTCGGCCGCACCGGAACGTCCCGGCGGAGTGGGTCAGGTGCGGCGAAGACACGGCATCGAAAGATCGGGGTGTGCTTGTGGCCAGCGGGTCTAGCCCCGATCCAAACTGGACAGGAACCTGAGTCCCGGGGGAAATCAACTCGGCGATCCTGGCTACGCACCCCAACGCCCGGTGCCGTGCCTCGCCGCACCCGAACACCCCGTCCAGAAAGCCGGCGAGGTGCGCGAGCAGCTTGCCGTCAGGACCGAACACCACCGCGGTCAGCCCCGAATCGTGGTTGAGGACGGCGCGTTGCCGGCCCTCGGCCACGTCCCACAGCCGCACCGTGCGGTCTCGACTCGCGGACGCGAGCAGGCCGTCGGGGCCGAAGGCCACAGCCCGGACCTCCTGTGTGTCCGGTGAGATCGGCGACCTGCCGGCCGCTGGCCACGTCCCACACCCGCACCACGTCCCTGGCACTCACGGACGCGACGAGGCCGCCGTCCTGGCTGAACGCGACGCCGGCGTACAGGCTGGTGTGACCGGGAAGGACGCTGAGCTGGCTGCCATCCGCCACGTCCCAGAGGCGCACCGTGTCGCCGGCGCCCGCGGAGGCCAGCATCGTGCCGTCCGGGCTGAACGCCACACCGTTGACACCCGCGGGGTGGCCGGTGAGCTCGGCCCTCGGCTGGCGGCTCGCCACATCCCACAGCCTGATCACGGTGTCGTGTTGCTGGCCGGACACGTCGAGGTCGGCGCAGGACGCGAGGGACCGCCCGTCCGGGCTGAACGACAACGCGCTGACCCCCTGAGAGCGACCGGACAGCTCGGCCGTGAGGCGGAACGAACGGTCGCGGCGGGGTGCCGTGCTCGGTGCCGTCTCAGGCTTTCGTCGTCGTTGTCGGGCCAGAGGAGTGGGATGGCGACGCCGAGCCCCCGCCGCGCCGACCAGCCCGGTCGCCGCCAGGAGCAGGCGTCGCCGGCTGACGGTCCGCGGACCGGGCGGGTGCGCATGACCGACATTGCCCGGCCGATCCTAGGAGGACGTCAGGCCGGGCCGCCGCCCGACCACGTGTGCGCGCCGGTCGTGGCGGTCTTGCCGGGTGGCACGGTCAGTGTGGTGCCGTCGGAGAACCGGACGGTCAGGTCCGCGTCGCCGAGGTTGGCGGCCACGTAGGTGCGGGCACCGTCCTTGGTGAACACCGCGTGCAGCGGATGGTCGGCGGTCACGCTCGTATCGACCTGTCCGAGCGCGCTGAGACTGCGCAGCCAGTGGAACGTGTGCGCGCGGCTCTCGCCCTCCTCGGTGGTGTAGCCGGGGTTGGCCCGGAACGCGGCCAGTGCGGCGTCGGCGTCCGACAGCGCCTGGAACGACCAGATGACGTCCGCCCACGAACGCGGCACGGCGCTGCCCGAGTTGCGGACGATCTCGGCGACGTTGCGGTCGATGTAGTCCGGGTCGTGCCCCAGGTAGAGCGAGCCACCCGTGATCGGCAGCATGTTGATGCCGTGGATCTTCTCCGGGTCGGCGGTGAACCAGGTGGCGTAGGCGCCGCCGTCGCCCCAGACCATGCCGACCGTCGAGTGCCCGAATTCTTCCGGGAAGGCCTCGTCGGCCGGGTCGAACCAGTAGTTCTGTATGGCACTCGCCTGCGTGGTGTAGATGTACAGACCCGCGTCGCGCACCGCGGTGTCGCCGGTGGCCTGGCCCCACTGGATGAGCGCGTTGGCGAAGTTCATGCCCTCCGACGAGGACTCCTGGTTGTTGCCCGCGAAGAACGCGCCGTGCCCGGCCGCCCAGTCGTGCCCGGCGAAGATGTCGAAGTCGCGCAGGAACGGGAACATCTCATCGCCGCGGTCGTAGTTGTTCGCGTCCCGGATCAGCAGGTCGACCATGCCGCCGTACTGGTCGTCGGCGGCCCACGCCGGGTCGAACCTGGCCAGTGTCGCGGCGGCGGCGATGTAGTAGCCGTAGTGGAAGTGGTGGTCGTTGAGGTCGGTGTCCGAGCCGTAGGAAGCGGGGTAGCCGATCAGCGTGCCCCAGTTCCGGTCGTAGTAGAAGACCCGCTGGCTCTTGCCTTCCGACGCGGTGAACCAGTCGGTCAGGCGGCCGCGGATGGCGTCGAGCATCGTGTCGCGGACGTCGGTGCGGCCGACCTGGTCGGCGATCTCGGCGAGTCGGGCGGCCCGGCCCAACGCCTTGCCGGTCCAGTAGGTGTCGTTGCCGAACCCGGCGAGCGGGTCACCGGCGGCGGCCTCGTCGAGGTAGCCGTTGAGGGTGGCGAGGTCGTCGCCGGTCATGCCGACCGCGGGCACCTCGGGCAGCACGCCGTTGTACCGCGTGTCCGTGCCGAACGACGACGCGCCGACGAGGATCTTCATCGGCCCGCGCGGGGACGTGTAGGTCTGCTCGATCGGGTCGCCGCCCGCGAGGTTGTGCCACTGGTGCGGGTAGAGCGCGACCACGGTGCCGGTCTCGGCGCCTTCGAGCGCCTCGGTCGTGAAGCGGTACGTGGAGCGCACCACGCTCGCCGACTCGTCGTAGTCCCAGGAGACGGTGGTGCCGGTGACGTGGACGTGGGCGTACCGGCCGTAGGCGTCGGCCAGTTCGATGCGCTCGGCGTCGGTGCTGTCCGCGGTGGTGGGCAGCACGGCGACGGAGAAGTAGTCCGCGCCGCCGAGGTTCGAGGAGATCGAGCCGCCGGACACCGACCACTCCGCACCGGATGGCGCGTAGGCGACGTAGTCGTGTCCGTCGACGGTGAAGCCGACCCGGCTGCCGGTCTCGTCCCACACGGTGGGCGCGCCCACGAAGCTCAGCAGCGCGTCCCCGCCGGTCGCGCGTGCGTGGACGAACGGCGAGCCGTGCCCGACGGTCGTGCGCAGGGTGCGGGTGCCGTCGGACCAGTACGGGCTGACCGTCCAGTCGGTCCAGTCGTCCACCTTGGACTCGGCGGCGTTCAGGCCCGCGACACCGAGGGTGAAGTCGGCGCCGTACTGGAAGTGGTACTCCCCCACTGTGGTCGGGGTGCCGGAGATGGTGGGTGTGGTGGCGTAGTCGACGCCGAGACCCCCGGCGACCGTGTCGAAGGAGAACGGGTGCGCCATCAGGTTGTCGGAGAACGCGCACTCGGTTCGCTTGTAGACCAGCGAGGACCACCAGTCGTTGGTCGGCACCGGGCCGGCGGGCGCGTTCGCGGTCAGGTGCCTGCGGGGGTTGGTGGCGAGGTCACCGCACGCGGTCGGCAGCGACGCACCGGTCGGCAAGGTCGTGGTGTAGCTGCCCGCGCCCACCGGTTCCGCGCCGGCGGGCGCCGTCGTGAGCAGGGGCAGCACGGTACCCACGAGCGCGGCGGCGGCCACCGCGGCGATCGTGCGCGGCACACGCGGTCCGGAGCGGTTTCGCATGGGTGGCTCTCCTTCGAGCAGGGGGCGCGGGGCAGACCTCGCTCACAGGAAGAAGTGGCGACGACCGTGGAAGCGCTCTCACACTGTCTAGCAGGTCGCTCGCCGACGGGTCAACCGTCCGATTTGTCCAGGTCGGCCGCGGCGATCGCCCGCACCAGCGCGGACCAGGCGTCCGGGTCGTCTCGGACACTGCGACTGATCTCCACGTGCACGAACGGCGTGCCCTGCCGGTCCGCGTCGCGACCCTGCTGGTTGGTGGTGCCCTCGAGCCGGCCACAGTCCTGCCGCCAGGACCGGCACACTTCGAAGTCCGCGTCGTCGACTCGTTCGGCGGCCCGGCGCACGGAGTCGCCCGCGTCGCCGGCGCCCGGTGAGACCACCACGTCCGCGTCCGGCAGCTTGTCGTCGTGGAAGCCGTGCAGCTGGACCTGGGGCAGGCCTCGCTCGGCGAAGTCGTGGGCCACGGCATGGAACATCGAGTCGGTGCGGTGCGCGACGTCGCCGGCATCGCCGGCACCGCCGGCACCGTCGCCGGCCCGGCGGTGGGTGCCGGCCACCGCGAGGACCGATCCCGGCACCGCTTGGTACAGCGCCAACCCGATCTCCTCGGTGTGCAGGTCGGAGTTGGGGTGCGGCACCTCGATCACCAGCCGGACCGGCGCGGACAGGTCGACCAGGTACCAGCCCCACGCCCGCTCGTCCGCCGGGTTGACCGCGAGGCCGAACCGCCGGCCGGTCTCCCCGTCGGTGCCGGTTCGCACCGTGTACCCGAGCGCGTCCGCCGCGTCCGCCGCGCGCGTCGACTCCCCCGCCGCCAGCGCCCGCAGCGCCGACAGCAGCCGACGCCGTTCGGACGACCGGGGTGGGCGGTACGGCGCGTCGTCGTCGAGGCCGGCGGCGAACCGGCGGACCTCCGCGCCGAGGTCGGTGGCGTTCCGCACGCCCGACCTCGGTTCGTCCTTGTTCCCGACCACGAGGACCGTGGCGGCGACGAGTACGGCCGCGAGGGCCAGCCACCGGGCCGGCTGTCGAAGGAGTCGGCTCACCGGCGCGGAGTGTATGCGACCACGGCAAGAACCGCCTTGGCCCGCCGTACGTGTAGATCACGACAGCGGGAAACCGGCGGACCACGGATCAGGTGAAACGCACACCCATGGCAGTCCGAGCCAGACGACCGCGTCGCCCCAGGCCGGGGCACGCGCTGACCGACCAGTTGCCGGAGAGCGGCTTTCCCTCCGGTGTCGGCATCCCCTCCGTCACCGTGCTCGTCCTGTTGCTGCTGCACGCGGGGCTGTGCGCGGTGTTGCTCGACGGCCGCGAGTCCGGCACGGCGTCGGCGGCCATCGCCGAGGCCCAGGAGCAGCTCGTCCGGGGCGCCGGTTCGACCATCGGCGCCTCTGCCAGCCAGGGCATCGCCGACCTCCGCGCGGTGACGGCCGTGCCGGCGGCGACGCCGGAGGAGCTGCTGGCACGGCTGCTGCGGGACGGGAGCTGGCGCGGCGCGGCCGTGTTGGACGCCGAGACCCGCGCCCTGGTCGCGGCCCGCGGTGAGCCGGTCTCCGTGCAGTCGCTGCCCGCCGACGTGACCAGCACGATCGTCACCCCGGTCGTCGGCGCCGACGGCGCGCTGCGGGTGGTCGTGGCCGAGGCGTTGCCCGGCGCCAAGCTGCTCGTCGCCGCTCGCGGCAGCCGGCTCCCGAACTCAACGATCGGCGGCGACCTGCGTGAGACGCTGCTGCTCACCACCAGCACCGGTCAGGTGATCGACTCGCGCGGCGCCCCGCCCGCGCCGGCCGACAAGGACGTCAACCGGTTGGTCGAGCTGGCCAGCGCCACCGCGGCGGCCGGCGAGTACGGCAACCTGACCGGCCGGACGGTCACCGGCCCGAACGGCGGCGCCGAGCAGCCGGCGGTCGTGTCCGCCCCCGTGTCGTCCTCCCAGGTGGACGGGACGCTCGGCCTCGCCGTGGTGTCGGTGGTACGCGCCCCGGTCACCGCCGCGGGGCCGGGCGGCAACGGCATCGTGCCGGCGCTCGCGCTCGGCTGCGTGGCGCTGTTCGGTTTCCTGCTCCTCCGCCGAGTGCTGGTCAACCCGATCCGGCGGTTGCGGACCGACGCGCTCTTCATCGCCGAGGGCCGGCTGATGACGACGCGGATCCGGAGATCGACGACCCAGGAGGTGGACCGGATCGCCGCCGCGTTCGAACACTGCCGCGCGGAGCTGGGCGGCACGCCGGCACGACCCGGCAGACCGCGGCGGAGCGGGATGGCCGTCTGGGTCGCGGCCGGACTCACCGCCGGTGCCGTGCTCGGCTGGTCGGCCGGCGTGCTGTTGACCATCGGCAGCAAGGACGTCGCCGTGCCCGACGCGGTGGTGACCAGCGCCCGCAACCAGACGACGGCGGCGACGGAGGCCCTGCGGCGGAGTCTCAACGACGGACTCGCCGACCTGACGGCGCTCACCGACGGCCGCGGCCCCGCCGAGGTGCGGTCGAGCATCGACGAGCTGATCGCCGGTCAGCCTCGGTACCGCAGCGTGTACGTGGTCGACCAGTCCGGCCGCGCCACCTCGGTGGTCGGCCGCCCACCGCTGCGCACGGCCGACCCGCTGCCCGCCGAGCCCGGCCTTCGCCTGCGGAAGGGAACCGCGCCGGTGCCCGTGCTGTACGCCCATGCGCCGTTGCCGAACGGCCAGGTACTCGTCGGCGAGTTCGACCTGGACCACATCGGCAGGCTGCTCGGCCGCGCACCCGGATCCGTCCAGCTGGTCGACGGCGGCCTGCACACGATCGCGGCCACCGGCGGCTTCATCGCCTTCGCCGATCTCAACCCGGCGCTACGCGAGATCGCCACCGAGTCCGCCAAGGGTGACCCGGTCGCCAGGACGCAGCAGGGCGCGGACAGCCGGGCCGTCGTCGTGTCGGCCCCGCTGCGCGGCGGGGTGAGCGGCACACTGGGGTGGACCGTCATCGCCGAGCAGCCGGTCACCGACCTCGCGCTGCCCGGCAACGAGCAGCGTCGCAACGCCATCGTCGCCGCGCTGGTCGCCGCACTCCTCGCGCTGCTGCTGTTCGGCTGGCAGTACCTGCTGCTGATCCGGCCGCTGCGCCGTGTCGCCGCCGCGGCCGACGAGCTCGTCGCCGGCCGGCACGGGTCGGTCATCTACCCGCAGCACCAGGACCAGATCGGCACGATCGCCTCGTGCCTGGAGATCTGCCGGCAGGCCATGACCGAAGGGGTGCGCAGGCTCGGTGGCGCTCGCCGGCCGAGCGGCGCGGCGACCGACGCCACCCAGCTGATCGCCGCGGTGCCCGCCGCGCCGCGCCGCCGTGGGCACACCGCCCGGCCGCGGCCGACCCAGGTCGGGCGGGGCCGCTGATGGTCTTCCTGTACTGCGTCCTGCTCGCCGGGTGCGCGCTGCTGCTGCTCGGCGGCCTCGTCGAACAACGCCACCACTACGCCAACCTGAACCGGATCCCACACCGAATCATGATCAACGGAATTCGCGGCAAGAGCTCGATCACCCGGCTCTGCGCTGGTGCGCTGCGCGGCGGCGGGCTGGTGACCGTCGCGAAGACGACCGGCACGGCGGCCCGGTTCATCCACCCGGACGCCAGCGAGGAACCGGTCTACCGCAAGTTCGGGATCGCGAACGTCATCGAGCAGATCGGCATCGTCCGGCGGGCGTCGGCGTACCGGCCGGACGCGCTGGTCATCGAGTGCATGGCGGTCATGCCGGACCTGCAGGAGATCAGCCAGGACAAGCTGATCCACTCGAACATCGGCGTGCTGTGCAACGTCCGCGAGGACCACCTCACCGAGATGGGCCCGACGCTCGACGACGTCGCCAGGTCGCTGTCCAGGACGATGCCGGTCGGCGGGGTGTGCGTGACCGCGGAGCGGGAACGGTTGCCACTGCTCAAACGCGAGGCCGCGCGCCGCGACTGCGCGCTGCTGGTCGTGCGCCCCGACGCGATCACAGACGAGGAGATGGCCGGGTTCAGCTGGATCACGTTCAAGGAGAACGTCGCGATCGCGCTCACGGTCGCCGAGCTGCTCGGCGTCAACCGGACCTCGGCGCTCACGGGCATGTGGTCCGCGCCGCCCGACCCCGGCGTGCTCGAGGTCAAGCGGTACCTGGTGGACGGCAAGCTGCTCCGCGTCGCCAACGTGTTCGCGGCCAACGACCCCCAGTCGACGCTGATGAACGTGCGGCGCCTCCTCACCTCGGGAAGCATCAGGAGACCGTTGCACCTGGTCGTCAACTGCCGGCCGGACCGGATGGAGCGCAACGGCCAGATGGGCGCTCTCGTCGCCGACCTCAAACCGGAGCGGGTCGTGCTGATCGGCACCCCGACGCGCAGTGCGAAGGCGACCATCCCGCAGAAGTGGCACGACGCGATCGTCGACCTCGGCGGCACCCGCGACGCGACCGAGCTCGTCGACGAGATCGTGGGCGGGATCGACGAGCAGGCCTCCCTCGTGGCCATCGGCAACATCCACGGCCAGGGCGAGCTGCTTCTCGAACAGCTCGACACGCTGCCGGCGGCACCCGCGGGCGCCGTGGCAGAGCCACGCGACCAGCTGGTCAAGCCGACCCCGTACCGGCGGTCGCGGCCCGTCTCCAGTGTTCCTGGCCGGGGCCAACTGCCGCAGGATCCCGAAACGCAGCCGTTGCCCCGTATCCGAACCCGGCGCGAGCCGTGATCGACTACGGCCTGCCGCCCGAGGTGGCGACCCTCGGACTGGCCGTCGGGCTGCTGTTCTCGCTGGTGTGTTACCTGACCACCAACCTGTCCCCCGGCGGGATGATCACCCCGGGCTGGGTGGCGCTGACCCTCGTCGAGGACTACCGGCGGGCGGCCATCGTGGTGTTGATGACCGCGCTCACCTTCGGCGCGAGCAAGCTGCTCCAGCGGGCGGTGATCCTGTACGGCAAGCGTCTGTTCGCCGCGGTGGTGCTCACCGGCGTGCTGTTCCAGAGCACGCTGTTCCTGTTGGTCCAGCAGGACTACCCGCTGCTGTTCGCACACCAGACACTCGGCTTCGTCGTGCCGGGGCTGATCGCCTACCAGCTCGTTCGGCAGCCGCCGGTGTCGACGTTGCTCGCCACCGGCACGGTCAGCTTCGCCAGCTACGGCGTGCTGGCCAGCGGGGTGCTCATCGGGCTGGTGCCGGCGATTTGAACCAACCCTCCCGCGCGGACGTGCATGAGGGCATGGCGCACAGGGCTCTGCGGACGGTTGTGGTGCTCGCGGTGATCGGGCTGAGTGGGTTCGGCGTCGTGCAGTTCGCCCGTCAGCAACAGGCGACCGGCGACGCCACGGCCGCGTCGTCGGCCACCGCGCTGGCGATCCAGGACGGCGGCAACGGGGCCGCGCCGACCGCGGGCCCGAGCTTCGACCGGCTGGACGAACCGGGGCGGACCGTGGTGCGGGACCCGACGGGAGCCGTGCTCGCCACGTTCACCGACGGCGCCAGGACCGTGGCGCTGACCGGGCCGACGCGGACGTTCGCCGAGCCGCGGTTCACCGACGCGACGATCACCACGACGACGTGGGTCCGGCTGGCGCCGGAGGTGTGGTCGCCCGGCGCGGAGCAGGCCGCGTGGTTCGGCCCGTGGTTCGAGGCGGCGCGGAAGGACACGAGCCCCGACGTGTTCGCCGTCGCTATGCAGTACACCGACGGCGCCGACGACGTGGCGAACCCCGACGGCCTGGTGCTCCACGGCGACGCGATCTTCGGTCCGGTGGAACCGTCGGGCTCCGCACGTCTCGAACAGTCCGACTTCCTCGACTACCTCGGCATCTCCTACACCTTCCCGGAGGTCAGCAAGGAGCCCAAGCCCGATCACTGGGGAGCCCTCGACTGTTCCGGCTTCGTGCGGATGGTCTACGGCTACCGGCTCGGCTATCCGTTGCTCGGCACCAACGACCCGGGCCCCGGCCTGCCGCGGCGCGCGTTCGCGATCGCGGCGAACGGGCCGGGCGTCGCGCTGCTCCCCAACACGGGCGCCCGCGTCACCGCCTACGACGCGTTGCAACCGGGCGACCTGGTGTTCTTCGAGGTCGAGGGCAGTGTGGACGAGCTCGACCACGTCGGCATCTTCGTCGGCATCGACTCGGCGGGCCACTACCGGTTCATGTCGAGCCGGGAGCGTGCGAACGGTCCGACGTTCGGCGACCTCGGCGGCACGTCGCTACTCGACGACGGCGGCATGTACTCGCGGGCCTGGCGCGCCGCCCGACGCATCTGACCGCCGCATCTGATCACCGCCGCGCACGGTAGGCCGGTACCGTGCGGCGGTGCCCATGATCGAACGCCTCCGACCCGGTCACGCCGCCGCGCTGCTCGCGCTCGAACAGGAGAACCGCGCCTACTTCGCGGCGTCGGTGTCCGACCGGGGCGACGAGTACTTCGCCGAGTTCGACGAGCGGCTCCGCGCGCTGCTCGCCGAGCAGGACACCGGCACGGTCCACATGCACGTGATTCTCGACTGGGACGGTGCGGTGGCGGGCCGCGTGAACCTCGTCGACGTGGCCGACGGATCGGCCGAGCTGGGCTTCCGCGTCGCCGAGCGGGTCGCGGGCCAGGGGCTCGCCACCGCCGCGGTACGCGAGGTGTGCGCGCTGGCCGTGGCGGAGTACGGGCTGACGACCCTGCGCGCGGCGGCCGCCGTCACCAACCTCGCGTCCCAGGCCGTGTTGCGTAACAACGGTTTCACCCCGACCGGCGACGAGGTCGACCTGAACGGCCGACCGAGCCTCGGCTACCTGCGACACCTGGTGACGAAGGACGACCTGCTCACGGCGCTGCCGATGCGCGGGCTCCGCGCCGACTACGGCACCAAGTCCTCCAGCAAGGGCGGTGCCAAGGCGATCGTCGATCTCGAACCCGCCGCGGTGTTCGAGATCCTCGATGCCGTGCCGGAAGAGATCTGGCTCCGCTGGGACGTCCACGAGTACCCCGACCTCGTACACCTGTGCTTCGACAACATCGTCATCGGCGTCCAGGAGGAGCTGCGCGAGCACTTCGGCCCGGAACTGCCCGCCATCCGTGTCGTGGTCCACGAGGTGCTTCCCCACCCCGTCGAAGCCAACGAGATGAACAACCGGTACGTGGGCCGAGGGGTCGTCAAGGAGGCGGTACGGCGGCTGACGGAAGCCAGGTAGCCGCCATGGTGTCGAAGGACGACCTGCTCAAGGCGCTGCCGATGCGCGGACTCCGCGCCCACGTCGGCGACAAGTCCGGCGGCAAGGGCGCCACCGGGCTCGTCGACCTCGAGCCCGCGGCGGAGTTCGAGGCCGTTGACGCCGTGCCAGAGGAGATCTGGCTCCGCTGGGGGAAGTTCGCCGATCCCGAGCTGGCGTGCATGTGTTTCGACAACATCATCATCGGCATTGGGGGAGAGCTGCGCGAACGCCTCGGCCCGGACCTGCCGGCCATGCGGGTCGTGGTCCACGAGGTGCTTCCCCACCCCGTCGAAGCCAACGAGATGAACAACCGGTACGTGGGCAAGCGGATCATTCAGGAAGCACTACGGCGGCTCACGGTGGCCAGGTAGTCGAGCAGGATGTCGCTGAACGCCCGCGCCGCGTTGGTGGGTGGGACATCCGTGCGGTGCGCGAGCGCGATGGTCCGGCGCAGGCCGGGTGGCGCGATGGGCGTACCCCGCAGCCCGGGGCGGTTCGCCAGCACCATGCTCGGCACGATGGCCACCCCCAGCCCGGCCTCGACGAACCGCAGCACCGCGTCCATCTCACCGCCCTCGACGGCCAGCCGCGGCTCGTACCCCACCGCCCGGCAGGCCTGCAGCGTGGTCTCCCGCAGGTCGTAGCCGCGGCGGAACATCACCATCGGGCGGTCCCGGAGGTTGATCAGCCGGATCGTCGGCCGGTTCACCAGTGGCGGCCGGTCCGCGGCCGATGCCACGACCAGGTCCTCCCGCAACACGATCTGGGTGGTCAGCGCCGGATCCGGGCCCTCGGGCGGGACGATGACCAGCGCCAGGTCCAGGTCGCCACGCACCAGCGCCGCGGACAGGTCTCGGGAGCCGCCTTCCTCGACCAGCAACCGGATCCCGGGGTACCGCTCGTGGTAGCGGCTCAGCACGTCGGCGAACACGCTGACGCACAGGCTGGGCGTCGCGCCGACGCGCACCCGGCCGCGCCTGAGCCCCACCAGCTCGCCGACCTCGAGCCGGGCGACGTCCACGTCGGCCAGGATCCGGCGGGCGACCGGCAGCAGTGCCTCCCCCGCGGCGGTCAGCGACACGTTGCCGCGCACCCGGCTGAACAGGGGCGCGCCGAGGTCGGCCTCCAGCGTGTGGATCTGCTTGGACAGTGAGGGCTGGGCCACACGAACCCGTTCGGCCGCCTTCGTGAAGTGCCTCGCCTCGGCGACCGCCAGGAAGTACCTGAGCTGCTGCAAGGTCAACCGGTCCGAACCGTCCATAGCGTGAGTCTATCGACTTCAGCGTTTCGATATATTGGACGACTCGTCCGTCCTGGGTCTGTACTGGGTCGGTGCTCCACGTGACCCGACGCCCGATCTGGTCCACCACCGTCGGCAAGAAGGCGGTCATGGGCGTGACCGGCCTGCTGATGCTGCTGTACGTCGTCGTGCACATGCTGGCGAACCTGAGGATCTTCCTCGGTCGCGACAGCATCGACTCGTACGCGGTCTGGCTGCGCACGTTCCTCGACGGTCTGCTCGGCTACGAGGGCTTCGTCTGGATCGTGCGGGTCGGTCTCGTCGCCTGCGTGGCACTGCACATGGCGGCCGCCGTCCAGCTGACTCGCCGGGCACGCCGCGCCCGACCGGACGGCTACGAGCATCGCCGCAAGGTCCAGGGCAGCTACGCGGCCCGCACGATGCGGTGGGGTGGCGTGATTCTGGCGCTGTTCGTGATCTACCACATCCTCGATCTGACCGCCGGCGTGCTCAACCCGAACGGCGTCCACCTCGCTGTGTACGACAACGTCACGGCGGACTTCCGGTACTGGTACGTAACCGGGTTCTACGCGCTGGCCATCGTCGCGCTGGGTTTCCATATCCGACACGGGTTGTGGAGTGCGCTGCAGAGCCTCGGCGCGTCCACCGCCGCCCGGCAGCGGGCGATCCAGCTGACGTCGGCCGGTGTCGCGGTCGCGATCACCGTCGGCTTCCTGTCCGTGCCGTTCGCCGTGCTCACCGGATTGGTTGGCTGACACATGTACGAGACCGGTTCACCCGTGGTGGACGAGAAGGCACCCACCGGCCCGCTCGAGAAGCGTTGGGAGCACAGAAGGTTCAGTGCCCGACTGGTGAACCCGGCGAACAAGCGGAAGCTGACCGTGATCGTGGTCGGCACCGGCCTGGCGGGTGGCTCGGCGGCGGCGACCCTGGCCGAACTCGGTTACCACGTCTTGTCATTCTGTTATCAGGACAGCCCGCGCCGGGCGCACAGCATCGCGGCGCAGGGTGGGATCAACGCGGCGAAGAACTACCGCAACGACGGGGACAGCGTCTTCCGGCTGTTCCACGACACGGTCAAGGGCGGCGACTTCCGGTCCCGTGAGTCCAATGTGTACCGACTGGCCGAGGTCAGCGTCGAGATCATCGACCAGTGTGTGGCGCAGGGCGTGCCGTTCGCCCGCGAGTACGGCGGCTTGCTGGACACGCGTTCCTTCGGCGGCGCGCAGGTCGCCCGCACCTTCTACGCGCGTGGGCAGACCGGTCAGCAACTGCTGTTGGGCGCCTATCAGGCGCTGGCGCGGCAGATCCATGCCGGGCGCGTGGAGATGCACCCGAGGACGGAGATGCTGGACCTCGTCGTCGACGACGGCCGGGCCCGCGGGATCGTGGCCCGCGACCTCGTCACGGGTGACGTGACCACGCACCTGGCGGACGCGGTCGTGCTGGCGACCGGCGGGTACGGCAACGCCTTCCACCTGTCGACGAACGCCAAGGGCTGCAACGCGACCGCGATCTGGCGCGCGCACCGGCGGGGCGCGTTGTTCGCCAACCCGTGCTTCACGCAGATCCACCCGACGTGCATCCCGGTGAGCGGTGTCCACCAGTCGAAGCTGACGCTGATGAGCGAGTCGCTCCGCAACGACGGCCGGGTCTGGGTGCCCAGCGCGCCGGGCGACACGCGGCCGCCGCACGAGATTCCCGAGGACGACCGGGACTACTACCTCGAGCGGCAGTACCCCAGCTTCGGCAACCTCGTCCCGCGCGACATCGCGTCCCGTGCCGCCAAGAACATCTGCGACGCCGGGCACGGGGTCGGCCCCGGCGGGCTCGGGGTGTACCTGGACTTCGCCGACGCCATCGAGCGCATGGGAAAGCCCGTGGTGGCCGAGAAGTACGGGAACCTGTTCGAGATGTACGAGCGGATCACCGGCGAGGACCCGTATGTCGTGCCGATGCGGATCTACCCGGCCGTCCACTACACGATGGGTGGCCTGTGGGTGGACTACGACCTGCAGAGCTCGATCCCCGGTCTGTTCGTCATCGGTGAGGCCAACTTCTCCGACCACGGCGCCAACCGGCTCGGGGCGTCCGCGCTGATGCAGGGTCTGGCGGACGGGTACTTCATCCTGCCCAACACGATCGGCGACTACCTCGCCGACGGGCCTTTCCCAGCGGTGTCAACGTCTTCGGTCGCCGCGGTGCGGGACGACGTCCGGTCGCGGGTCGACCGTCTGCTTGCCGTGCGAGGAGACCGGTCACCGGACGACTTCCACCGTGAGCTTGGCCAGCTCATGTGGGACCACTGCGGCATGGAACGGTCGGAAGCCGGGCTGCGCAAGGCGTTGGCCCGGATCCCGGCGCTACGCGAGGAGTTCTGGCGACGGGTACGCGTGCTCGGCAACGGCGACAGCCTCAACCAGTCGCTCGAGAAGGCGGGGCGGGTGGCGGACTTCCTGGAGCTGACCGAGCTGATGTGCGTCGATGCATTGCACCGCACGGAGTCCTGCGGCGGCCACTTCCGCACCGAGAGCCAGACCCCCGACGGCGAGGCGCTGCGCGACGACGAGCGGTTCGGTTACGTCGCCGCCTGGGAGTACGCGTCGCCGCCGGTCCTGCACCGCGAGGCACTGCGGTTCGACGACGTCACCCCGAGCACACGGAGCTACAAGTGAGGTTCACCCTGCGGATCTGGCGCCAGAACGACGAGTTCGCCGGGTTGCGGACCTACGAGGTCGACGACGTGTCGCCGGACATGTCGTTCCTGGAGATGCTGGACGTGGTCAACGAACGGCTGATCGCCGAGGGCGAGGAGCCGGTGGCGTTCGACCACGACTGCCGCGAGGGCATCTGCGGGATGTGCGGCATGATGATCAACGGCGTCGCACACGGACCGGCGAAGGCGACCACGACGTGCCAGCTGCACATGCGCAGCTTCGCCGACGGCGACACCATCACCGTCGAGCCGTGGCGGGCGCGCCCGTTCCCGGTGGTCAAGGACCTGGTGGTCGACCGTTCGGCGTTCGACCGGGTCATCGAGGCGGGCGGCTACATCAGCACACCGACCGGCAGCGCCCCGGACGCCCACGCCGTGCCGGTGCCGAAGGCCGACGCGGACACGGCGTTCGAGGCGGCGGCGTGCATCGGCTGCGGCGCGTGCGTCGCGGCGTGCCCGAACGGCTCGGCCATGTTGTTCACCGCGGCCAAGACGACGCACCTCGGCATGCTGCCGCAGGGACAACCCGAGCGGTACGACCGCGCGCTGGCCATGGTCGCCGCACACGACGACCTCGGCTTCGGCGGCTGCACCAACTCGGGCGAGTGCACCGCCGTCTGTCCACAGGGGATTCCCCTGGAGACGATCGGCCGCCTGAACCGCGACGTCCTGCACGCGGCGACCCGATCGCGTCGGTGAACGTCAGGCGGCTGTTCTCACGTGCTGCTGATGGTCGGCGGCGCGGTGTCGACGGCCGCGTCGTGCGACTCGACCACGGTGTACTTCCGCGTGTGTTCCTTGTCCGTCTCGCCGGACGGACGGCCGCCACCCATGGCACCCATCGGCATGCCGCCCGGTGTGCCGCCGGGCATCGCGGCGTGGGACACCCCGCCGGCGTTGCCCATGAGTCGGGACGTGTCCGGCACGGTGCCGACCGACGGCGGGGTCGGCGGGACCGCGCCGGACGTCTGGGTGCCGACGTCCGGCGGGGCGACCGAACCACCCGAGGCGCCGCCCGACGACATCGGCGACGATGATCCGGGGCCTCCGGCATCCACCGCACTCATGGTGTTCGCGGGTTGCCGCTGATCGACAGCGGCGGCGGACTCCGCCGCCCCTCCGACGCTGTTGCTCTGCTGGCTGATGCTCGACAGCGCCGTCTGGATCAGGCCCACGGTGGCCATGCCGCCCTGCACGAGCTTCATCAGGTTGTCCCCGCTGGCCACCAGCGCCGCCAGCTTCGCCGCGATCCGCAGCGCGTACTCCACCGCGATCCCCACACACGGCGGGATCGCCTCCACCACACTCTGCCCGAAGGTCTCCCCGGCCCTCGCCACGGCCTGGGTCATGATCGGCACGATCTGCGCGACCGCCTCCGCGATCAGCTCGGTGACCTCCGCGATCGCCTGCGCCACCACCTGCCCCGCACCGATGATCGCGCTCGCGGTCGTGTTGCTCGCCTCGCCGAGGCCCGCGATGCCCTCCGCGTGCTGCGCGGCGGACTCCCGGTACTCCGACGCGGCCGTGCCGGACCAGCCGGAGGTCTGCGTGCTGGCCGACGCCCGGTAGTCGTCGGCGACCCCGGCGATGTCCTGTCCCGCGGCGCCGAAGTCCTGCGAGCCCGACGTGACCGAGGCCGCGTTGCCGCCCTGCAGCTGGGCGAGCGGTTCACCGAGGAACGACACGAGAGGCATGAACCAACCGAGGCCGGCCGCGGCGAGCCCGGCCAGCGGGTCGAACGACGACCCCAACAGGCCCAGCGGTGCGCCCGGCACGCCGAGTCCGGGCGCCACCCACCCGTTGGCGCGCACGGCGTCGTCGGTCGCCTTCAGGTCGACGACCATCTGGGCGGTGTTCCGGTCGGTCATCAGAGGTGCTCCCGCCTCAGCCTGATGGCGTTGTTCTCGTCGGTGTCCTGGTAGCCGGCCGCGGTGCGGGTGATGCCGGTGCTCAGCTCGGCCACCGAGGACGACGCGTCCGTGATCGAGTTCGCGACCTGCGTCATGGCGCCCTGCAGACCGGACGTGAGGAACTCCGTGAACGGGCCGAGCGCGAGGTCGGCGAGGCCGCTGGGCAGCCGCCCGCCGATGGCCGACAGCTGGTCCGCGACGTCGCCGACGCTGCCCGCGTGTCCGCGGAGCTGGTCGGGGTCGACGTCGAAGTTGGCTGTCATTGGGTGATCTCCGGGTTGGCGAAGTAGTCGTCGTCGTCACGGTCCCTGCCGACCGGCACACCGGCCGGCAGGTGCTTCTTGATCACGTCCAGTGCGGGGCCCTCGCCGAAGTACCTGGTCGAGATGCCGGCGATCTGGGCGCTGACCGCGTGCCGCGCCTTCCGCGTGGTGTCGAGGATGAGCCGGGCCAGCTCATCGGCCTCGAGTGTGCGGGCCGCGGGTGTGAGGGTGAGATCCTCGAGCGTGCCGCTGGCGCTGACCCGCACCGTGACCTCACCGCGGGGCGAGGACGCCGTCCCGCCGACCTGCTGCACGCGCTCACCGGCCTCCTTGGCGCGGGTCGCGATCTCGGTGAGCCGCTTGTCGTACTGCGCGAGCCACTCTTCAGGATCCATCGTGTTCCCTCCTTACGATCATGGCCAGGTTGCCGACGGCGCTGCGCATCTCGGTCGGCCGCAACGAGTTGACGCTGAGCCACCCGTCCTCCGTGCGGTTCACCCGCACCCGGCCACGCGGACCGTCCAACCAGGACAGTTCGAGCTCCACCCGGTTGGCGACACCGGCCCCGCGGCGGGCCGCCCCGAGCTGTCCCGCGCCGGTCAGCTCCGGGAGCAGCCGGCCGAGCTCGTCGAGCACGCCGGGAGCGCCACCGTCGGGCGGGAGCGTGATCGGCATGGTGATGGCCGACTCGACCTCGGGCACCATTCCGATCAGCTCGTCGGCGAGCGCGTTCTGCGCGACCCGCCGGATCCGCATCCCGTTCGTCGCCGGGTCGCCGGTGAGCGGCTGGCGGCAGACCAGCGCCCAGGACCGGTAGGCCATGGCCACGACGCCGATCGCCGCGTCCGGGGCGGTCAGCACGAGATCGATCGTGCCCCGGCACTCGCCCAACGCCGTGACCACCTCGGCCGCGATGCCGAGCGGCCCGCGCTCGCTGGCCAGCCCGCGGGACCGCAGGGTCTCGCCCGCCGCGGCCAGCAGCACCTCCCGCTCCCCCGGGATCCGGCCGAACTCCGGCACCCGCAACGGAAACGGGAACCGCGCACCGGCGTGCGTCGCGAGCAGGTCCAGCTCCACCAAGCCGAAGTGGACACCGTCGTGCCCGGCCCGGGTCGCTGCCACGGGCGCGGCGGTCACCGCGGCGGCTCCCCGTCGTTGAACTGCCAGGAGACGTCGCTGTCGGCGTCCTGATACTGCTTGACGGTGGCGTGCAGCGCCCGGTGATAGCTGGACAGCTCGCCGTCGGCCGCGGTGACCTCGCCGGTGAGCCCGGCCGGGCCGGCCGCCTCGCGCAGCCGCATGGCGAGGTGCATCGCGGGCGGCGCGGTGCCGAGCAACGGCTGGTGCTCGGCCAGCCGCCCCGCCGAGGACACCAGGCCACTGGTCTCGTCGCCGATGTCGGTCAACGCCTTGACCTGCCCGACCAGCTCGTCGGTCAGGACCTCGAAGCCGTGGTGGGATGACTTCCTAGAAGCCAATGTTGTGCTCCCTGTCCGTCAGGTCCCCGATCACCGGGGCACTGGGTCGCTGGTCCAGCGCGAAGAGGCCGTTGTCCACGTTGGGCAGCCTGCTCTGGTGGGTCTTGTCGTCTTCCGCGTTCCGCGCGACCGGCGGCGGCGCGAAGAAACCACCGGGACCCGTCGCCCGCTTGGTGGCCAGGTCGGACAGCGCGGCGCTCTGCGCCTGCGCGCTCGGGCCCGGCGCGGGGCCCCCGCCGACCATCCCGCCCGGACCGGGCTGGGTACCCCCGACCAGCTGCGACCACGGCACACCCCCGCCACCGCTGGCGCCACCCGACAGCCCGCCGCCGGAGACGGCGGAGGGGCTGGTCCCGGCCCCGCCGTCCACGTCGTAGGTCCTCGACTTGGTGGCGTCCGGCTGCGCGGGCACGACCTGGCGGCCGCTGTTGACCAGGCTCGACTCGTAGCGCTGCATCACCCGCACCGCCTCGGCCTTGGACATGCCCGCCACGGCGTCGGCGGTGAACACCCGCGCGCCGCCGACGAGCACCGCCTGGAGCGGCGGCAGCGGTCCGGCGCCGACCGAGCTCGTCATCAGCGTCATCGGGTCCGGCGGCGGCGGTGGCATGGTGTTGCGCGCGGTGGCCAGCGCGTCGCCGGCGTCGGTGGCCGCCTTCTCGACCGTGCCCGCCCGGGCACCGGCGTTCCAGACCTTGTCGGACAGCTCCGCGAGCCGGTCCGCCGCCAGGTCGGCCGACCGCCCCTGCCAGTTCGACCGGAGCGCGTCCGCCTCGCGGCGCAGCGCGTCCGCGTAGCCGGTCAGCGCGGTGCTGTGCCGCCCCCACTCGGCGGCGACCGTGCCGACGTCCCCGACGTCCGCGCCCTCCCACAGCATCCGGTACAGCTGCTCGTGGCTGTAGGAGTTCCAGTTCGTGCCGCCCGGCGGGGTCGGCGAACCGAAGAACTCCGCCCACACGCTGTCCAGCGCGTCGGTCAGGGCTCGGGGTAGCGACGCGAGCGGCCCGTCCGGGCTCAGTACCGCGGTGACCGCGCCCGTCAGATCCTCGACAGTTTCGAACACGTCGCAGACTGTGGCGTGCCCGCGCGCGCGGAACAAGGACTTCGCACCGGACATCTATGTCCGGTGCGAAACCGCAGGTCAGCCGACGTCGACGAGGTGGGCGTGGAGGCGGGCGTGCCGGAACTGGTAGACCGCGCCGACCTGGCGCAGCACACCGCGGCGGCACGCGTCGTCGAGGAAGCTCGCCACGGACCAGGGCAGCCGCCCGGTCAGCGGCAGCCAGATCCGCGCGAACACCACCCACTGGCCCCACGCGGTCAGGCTGGTCCCCACCGCGAGTCCGATCACGGGGCCGAGCACGAGGTCGAGCACGATCGCGGCCGGATACACGTACCCGAGTGCGAGCCCGACCACCAGCAGGTGGGCGAGCGCGAGCAGGAGTCCGCAGCCGAGGAACCCGACCACCACGGTCGCCCGGTTGGTGCGCAGCAACTCGGTGGGCCCGACGGCGGACCGGACGTCGACCGGGGCTTCGAACCCGGCCATCAGACCCCACCCGACGCCGGTCAGCACCCCGAGACCGGCCCCGGTCGCGAGCCCGCCGAAGAACCCGAACCCGAACAGGCCCATGGGTTCCAGCCCGGCCGCACACGCGAGCCCCAGCACCAGTCCGAGGCCGACGCCGCCGACCAGCCCGACCACCAGCCGGGGGCCGAACCGCGCCCGCAGCTGCCGCGCCCCGCCACGGGTGCGCAGCCGGACGCGCGACGGCTCGAACGCCCCGCCGCCGAACGCGATCCCGGCGCCGTGCGCGAGCCCGAGAGCCAGCCCGAACCCGAGCCAGTTCCCCAGCGTGGCCACGAGCGCGACCAGCCCGCGCCCGCCGACGAGCGAGGCGGTCAGCCAGATCAGCAACCCGCTGAACACGCCGACGGCCAACCCGGCCACCAGCCCGACGACCAGCATGCGTGAGACGCGGCGCATCGCGCTGCCCAGCTGCCACCAGGCGAGATCATGGGTGTCGAGCCGGTCCAGGTGCTGGGCGAGGTACCCGAACCAGCCCCGCACGCGCTCGAACTCCCAGCGCGGGTGCAGGTCCCGGTAGACCGTGGGGATGAAGCTGCCCAGCAGGTGGTCCTCGAGCTCGTACTGGCTGCCGAACCGGCCGGTGTCCAGCAACACCGACGGGTCGGCGCCGGCGGAGTCGCTGTAGATGGCGCGGGCGAGTCCCACCATCAGCGGGGTGGTCAGGACCGCGCGCAGGTTGACGCTGGCCTGGCGCTCTGGATGGTCGCGCAGCTCGTTGAGTACCGGGTCCCACACGGTCGCGCCCGCATTCCTGCGTGTGGTCCGCGGGAGGTAGTCGACCAGGTCGGACACGGTGAGGTCGGTCAGCCGGACGGCCGCGGCGGCGGTCAGCGCGACGCTGCCGGCCACGGTCGCGTACTCACCGGGGCGACTGGTCAGCAGCAGCGGCAGCGTCGTGGCGTTGAGCGCGACCACCGCGGCCCGGTGCAGCCCCGTGGCCAGCTCGTCGAACCCGTCCAGCACCGGCAGGATGCGGCCGGCCTCGACCAGCGCGGCCGGCAGGTTCGACTCGTCGCGGCCGGTCGCCGCCAACCCGGGATGATCGCGCACCAGCTGGCCGGCGAGCCAGTCCCGGAACCCGATGGTGGTCGGGTTCCAGGATCCGAGGTTGAAGACGACCGGCACGGCGCCGCCGGGCTCGCGGGTCCGCAACAGGTCGAGGACGAACCGCGTGGCCAGCACCGACTTGCCCGAGCCGGCCCGGCCGAGCACCACCAGCCGCCCGGACGGGATCCGCCGGTAGACCTCGGCGATCTCGGGCAGGCGACCGGCCAGGTCCAACGGTTCGGCGGACTCGCCGGGCGAGACCCGGCAGATGTTCTCCCACTGATCCATCACGTCGTCGGGCGCCAGCTGCCAGCGGACCGGGAGCGGGACCGGGTCCTGGACCCGGCGCAGCTCCTCTTCCCGGACCAGGCGTCTGCGCACCGCGTGCGCGAGATCGTCGGCGGCGTCGGCCAGCCTGCGCTCGAACGCCGACTCCGGTCGGCTCTCGTTGACGACGGGCGACTCCGGCAGCTCCTGCCCGCCGGCCGCGGCCAACAGGTGGGCCCGCTGGTCCGGCTCGAGGCTCAGCTTGTCGGCGATCAGCCGCACCGTGTCCATCTGCGGGTTGGCGCTGCCACCCGTCTCCAGCCGGCCGATGGTCCGCACCGACAAGCCGGTCCGGGCCGCCAGCTCCTCCTGGGTCAACCCCGACTGCTTCCGCAGCTGCCGAAGCAGCACCCCGAACTGGCTCGTCACGCATCGCACCCTATCCAACGCGGCCAGCCACCATCGGCGAGTCGCGTGTGAACAGCTCCCGCGCCGAGCACGACGACGTGGGAACCTTGCGCTTCGGCCTCGCGTGACCGATCCCGAGCGGTCGGCACAAGCGAAGGAAGGTCAGATGGGGAAGGCGATCATGGGAGCGGTGGTCTCCCTGGACGGCTACATGGCCGACGACGACGGCGTCGGCCCGCTCTTCGACTGGCTCGGCAACGGGGACGTCGGCTGGAGCTTCGACGGCAGCGAGGGTGAGGTCCGGTCCACCCAGGAGTCGGCCGACTTCATGCGCGCCCTCTACGCGGGCATGGCGGCCAACGTCATCGGCCGGCGCGTCTTCGACCTCACCAACGGCTGGGACGGCGTGCCGGCCGCCGGTGAGCACGTCTTCGTGGTCACCCACGAACCGCCGACGGACTGGGAGTACGCGGACACGGTGCCGTTCACCTTCGTCGACGGCGTCGAGGAGGCCATCCGCGCCGCGCCGGAGTACGCGGGCGACCGGGTCGTCGACGTCGCCGCGGGCCAGATCGGCGGACAGGCGCTGAAGCTCGGCCTCATCGACCAGGTGGTCGTCAACCTCGTCCCCGCGGTCTTCGGTTCGGGCCGCCCGTTCTTCGCGACCGGCGCGCTGGACAGCCCGATCCCGCTCGACAATCCTTCGCAGATCGTGCGCGGTGACCGCGTCACGCACCTGCTGTACGACGTCCCGAAGAAGAGCTGAGCCCTACCCCCCGAAACCAACGGTGGCGGAGAACAGGTATCCCAGCGTCGGGTCGTACTCCGCGAGCAGTACCTGTCCCGCGCTTTCCCGCCAGTCGGACAACCCGCGCGAAAGCTCGAGCCAGATACCGGTCAGCGGCTGGTTCTCCCGGCACACCCGTACGTCACCATCGACGCTCCGACCCGCTACCACCTCGGCCAGGTTCGCACCGAGCAGCACCGACCGGTTGGCGGAGAGCCGGGCCACCTCGGCGACCAGCACCTCGGGCACCTGGTGCTCCGCCAGCTTCTCGTGCCGCCGGACCGACAGCGCACCCCGCGGCCCGTCCGTCTCCAGCACCACACCCACCGCCGCGGCGCGGTCCGGAATCGCTGTGGGCACGGGAAGTTCGTGGTACAGGGTCGGTTGCTCGGCCACCAGCAGCACAGCTCGCCGGCAACCGCCGGTGCGTGCGTAACCCTCGATCAGATGCAGCGCGGTGAACGCCGCCAGCAGCCCCTGATCGCAGACCGTGAAGGCCAGCGGGGCACCCGGGCAATGCCAGCTCAGGTACGTCGCGGTGGACCGACCGAAGCGGACGTCGGGAATTCCGGTCGCGAGCACGAGCAGGTCGGCCGGCCGCTCCTCGGACACCAGTTCGGCGAGCAGCGGCACGCACATCTCGCCGTAGGAGTGCCCGACGCCCCGCTCGAGCAGATCCTCGCGCACCGCGATCCCGTACGGGGCGGTCATGTCGGCGACATAGCCGCGCATCGTGGGATTCAGCACCTGGCCGGTCGACTCGCCGAAAGTCCGGCCCACCGCACTGCGCACCCGCACCTGATTTTCGTCGCCATTCAGGTCACTTGCGGTCAGTGGCCCGGTGACGAACATTCCACGCATTCTAGAAAAGCCTTTTGGACGCCGAGTCGGGACAATGTCGGGTAGCGAGACGACTCGCCGTCGATTGCGCTCTCGCAGGGTCCATGCGGCAGACAGTACCTCCAGTGTCGGGCGCGACACGCGAATCCGACGCGCGGACCATTCCCAGGCACACCGAGCAGTTCGGCCATCCAGTCCACCACCGTTGCTCCTAGGCGCCCAACACACTCAGCCGAAGTCGGGCACGTCAGCGGGCAACCGGCTCGCAATCGACAACCCGACGTTTTGTGTGGCGCCGATGTTTCGTAGCAAGCACGTTCGTCGGAGGAGAGCACTTCACTGACCCGTTCAGCCGATCGCCTCGCACACCGGGAAAGGAACTCGCCTTCTCCGGCCTGTTTTCGCGCTTTCCCAGGTACGCTTCGCCCGCTCGCATCCGTTGGCGCGAAACACGTTGTGACTCGCTGCCGAAGTACGCCTGGAGTGTGTGATGAGTTCCCTTCCCGCCCCCGGGCCGGACTACGTGGTGCGGGCGCTGGAACTCTTCGCGGAGTACGGGGACCGGGAAGCGATGGTGAACGGCGA
Organism: uncultured Actinomycetota bacterium; assembly: GCA_963840275.1. GTDB lineage: Bacteria > Actinomycetota > Actinomycetes > Mycobacteriales > Pseudonocardiaceae > Actinophytocola. The sequence goes on along the minus strand of CAWIYK010000005.1, from coordinate 1,035,278 downwards.
GACCCGGTTCACCTACGCCGAGGTCCGCGCCGCGGTCCTCGACATCGCGGCGAACCTCGTCGACGCCGGTCTGCGGCCGGGCGTCACGGTGGGGATCATGCTCGGCTATCCGCCGCACGCACCGATGATCCAGCTCGCACTGCACCTGCTCGGCTGCCGTACCGCGTGGGTGTCGAACGCCAGCACGCCGACGGAGCTGGCCGCCTATCTCGACCAGGTGCGGCCGGCGGCCCTGCTGTACGAAGTGGCCGTGCACGGCCAACGCGGTCGCGAGATCGTCGACCGGCTCGGGATTCCGGCGTTCTGCGTCGGGCCGGGTGGCGTCGGCCCGGACCTCGTCGCGCCACGCCCCGCGGGCTCCGCACCGTTCGATGTGGACAGCGCGACCGGAACGCCCGAGTCGGTGTTCCAGACAAGCGGCACCACCGGGATCCCGAAGCCACTGCTCCACACGGCGAACCTCTACGAGCAGATCCTCACCCTCGCCGAACACATCGTCGCCGCGGACGAACCCCGCTACCGCCACCTCTCCGTGACGCCGATGTGGTTCGTCGCCGGCCAGACCTCGGCGTTCCTGTATCTGTTCACCGGCGGCACGCTGCTGGTCTCGCGGTTCTTCCGCGCCGCGGAGTTCCTCGAGCTGGTGGAGCGGGAACAGGTCAACTCCACGTTCATCACCCCGCTGATGCTGTACGAGCTGCTGGACCATCCCGACCTCGACAAGCGCGACCTGTCCGCGATGGCCGTCCTGAGCGTGGGCACCGCGGCCACCAACCCGGTCCGGCTGCGCCAGGCCGTCGACCGCTTCGGCCCGGTCGTGCGCATCACCTACGGACTGTCGGAATCTCCTTTCATCTCGGCGTTTCCCGGCGTCGGCGACGACCAGGACCGTCCTCATCGGATCGGCTCGTGTGGACCGGCGTACGGCGACGTGCGGCTGCAGATCCGGAGCGCGGACGGCACCGTGCTGCCGACGGGCGAGACCGGCGAGCTGTGGGTGGTCAGCAAGCTCAACTTCGCCGGCTACGTCGGCCGGCCGGAACAGACGGCGGAGACGCTCGTCGACGGCTGGGTGCGCACCGGCGATCTCGGCCACGTCGACGACGAGGGCTACATCCACCTCACCGGCCGGGTCAGCGACATGATCATCACCACCTACGGCAGTCACCACATCTTCCCGCGGGCGATCGAGGAAGCGCTGTCCACCCACCCGGAGGTCCGCGCGGCCGCGGTGATCGGCGTGCCACACCCGGAGCTCGGTGAGGCCGCCCACGCCTACGTCATGCTCACCGACGGGGCCGCGGTGACCGAGGAGGAGCTCGCCGAGCTGGTCAGGGAGAAGCTCAGCTGGGTGTGGGCGCCGCGCTCGTTCGACTTCGTCGACGACCTGCCCAGGACCGGCAGCGGCAAGACGAACACCCGGCGGCTGCGCGAGAAGTACGCGGCTGAGCACGTGTTGGTGGAAAGTACGGCGGATTGAGCACGGTCAGCGAGACGACCGACCCGAGGCGCACCGGGAGCCGGGTCGGGCTCGTCGCGCTGCTGGCGGCACACATCGTGTCCATGCTCGGCAGCGTCGTGACGACGGTGGCCGTGCCGTGGCTGGTGCTGACCAGCACCGGCAGCGCGGCGAAGATGGGCCTGATCTCCATGGCCACCGTGGTTCCCGCGCTGTTGGCCGGCGTGTTCGCCACCCCGCTGGCCGACCGGTTCGGCATCCGGCGCACGCTGATCGTCGCCGAGGTCGCCGCCGCGCTGGCCATGGCCGCCATCGCGGCCACGCCGGAGATCGGGTTCCTCCCGCTGGCCGCGCTGGTCGCGGTGAAGGGTGCGCTCACCGGTGTCGGTGGCCGCGCCCAGCACGTGCTGTTGCGTCCGGTGAGCGACGCCGCCGGCATGCAGATCATCCGGACCACCGCCATCTACGACGGGGCCGGCAACCTGGCCATGGTGACGGCCGCGCCGCTGGCCGGTCTGTTGATCTTCTGGCTCGGACCTCAGGGCGCGATCTGGTTCGACGCGGCGAGCTTCGTCGTGGCCGCACTGCTCATCGGGTCGCTGGTGCATCCGCCGGCCGGCACCATGCCGGACCGGAAGGCGGCGGCGAACGAGCGGTACCTCACCGCGCTGCGGCGCGGTGCCAGCCACCTGTTGCAGGATCGGCTGCTGCTCGGGATGCTCGTGATGACCTCGGTGATCAACCTGTTCACCGTGGCCAACTACGCGGTGTTCGTGCCGCTGTGGGTGGACGAGCACTTCGGCGCGGCGCCCGCGGTCGGCCTCATCCTCAGCGCGTTCGCCTGCGGTGCGATCGCCGGCAACGTCGCCTTCACCATCTTCGGGCCGAAGTTGCCGCAGTACCTGACTTTCACCATCAGCCTGGTGTTGTGCGTCGCTCCCCGGCAGCTGACGCTCGGGCTGACCGACAGCCTGGTCGTGATACTCGTCGTCTCGGCGCTCTGCGGCGTCACCCAGGCGACGATCCGACCGATTCTCGGCGCGATGCTGTATGCCCGCGTTCCGGTCGAGCTGCAGAACCGCGTGTTCGGCATGGTGACCGCGGTGACCGGCGGCAGCCTCGCGTTCGGCGCGACCCTCGCCGGGCTCGCGGTCGTCGGTTTCGGACTGCAGCCCGCGATCGTCCTTTCCGGATCCCTGTGCCTGGTGGTGACCCTGATTCCCTTGCTGCGTTACCGGTCCGGCGCGCACAGCCGGTCCACCACCACCGACACCGCCGACACCGACGCCGACGCCGACGCCGAGAGTGCGCACCAGCCATGAGGCCGGGGACTCAGCCGGTCCGCACGATCCGCGTCGTCGCCGACCCCACGGCCACCACCAGCCCGGAGTCGTCCATCAGTTCGCCGGCGAGAAAGGCGATGGTGCTACCGCTGTGCACGACACGTCCGCGTCCCACCAGCCGCCCGGGTCTGGCCGGCCGAAGGAAGCTCACCTTGAGCTCGATGGTCGTCCCGTACAGGCCGGGGCCGAGCGAGGCCGCGAGCGCGGGTCCCATGGTGTCGTCGAGCATGGCGGTGAGGAAGCCACCTTGAACCGCCCCCGCGGGGTTGAGGAACTGTTCGGTCGCAACGAAGGAGACCTCGATCTCGCCTCGCTCGGGATCCGCGTGGATGAGCGACCAACCCAACGTCGTCGTCGCCGGCGGCATCGGTGCCCGGCCTTCCACGGCATCCCAGAAATGGCCTGTGCGTTCTCCCGTCATGAGCCAACAGTAGTACGCCGAAGATCGGCGGTGCCGCGCTGTGCGCAAGGGCGTCGTCCGGACTCGACTCTGTTGTCTCAGAACGGTTTCAGCCGCCGAAGATGTCGGACATATCGCCCCTCTCGCGTATTCTCGACATCATGACCGCCCTACGGGAGATCGCAGGCTACCTGCCGGATCGCCGCGTGCCGCTCGAGGAGCTGCTCGAGGACTGGCAGCTGCCGGCGTCCACTGTCGACACTCTTCAGCGGTCCTACGGCTACTCGGAGGTCCGGCGCCAGAAGCCGGGTGAGACACTGATCGATCTTCTCGTGCAGGCCGCGCACAACCTGCCGTCGTTGGCTGGCAACCAGAACCGGGTCCGCTACGTGCTCTACGCGCGCACCGTGCCGGTGTCGCAGCCCCACCCGCTGAACCCGTTGCCGGAACTGTGCGAACTACTGAACCTGCGCGGGGCGACCGCCTTCGCGGTCACCCACCACGGTTGCGCGGCCGGACTGCTCGCGGTGGACATCGCCGGCCGGTTGCTTGCCATGGACGGTGACCCGGACGCGTTGGCGCTCATCGTCGCCGCCGAGCAGGTGTTCACCCTCGACGAGACACTGCGGCCGGAGGCAAGGATCTTCGGTGAGGCCTCCGCCGCCTGGCTGGTGTCCGCGGACGGCCCGCGCGATCGGGTGCTGAGCTACGTGACGCTGCAGCGCGGGGATCTCGACCACTGGGCCACCGACCGCCCGGACCACGCCGCGCGCTTCGCCAAGGAGTACACGGTGCTGGTGGGCGAGGTGATCAGCAGGGCCGCCGAGCGGGCCGGGCTGCGCGTCGACGAGCTTCGGCTGATCCTGCCGCACAACGTGAACGTCCGCTCGTGGCGGAAGGTGTGCAAGGAGCTCGACCTGCCGCCCACGATGGTGTTGCTGGACAACGTTCCGCTGATCGGGCACACGTTCGCCGCGGACCCGTTCCTGAACTACCGCACGGCCGTGGACAACGGTCTGCTGACCGCGGGAGATCGCTATGTGATGGTCTCGGCCGGATACGGCGCGATCTTCTCGGCAATGGTTATCGAACACTGAGAGGTGTCACTCGTGAGCCGATCATGACGGACCGTGTTCGAGCCACTTCGGACACCTTTAGCACCAACGGAGACACGCCATTCGGCGCAATACGTCTGGGCGAACGCAGCTTGCGGCGGAGGGCGGAACTCTAGATACTCTTGTTCGTATTGTCCTTTTACCCAAGGAGGTCCCGACATGGTCAAAACTGGCGGCGGCGAAATCATCGAAAACGCTTTCGGCGGCAGCGAAGCTGAAGAGCTCGCCTCTTTCGGTGGCGGCGAAGCCGAGCGCGCTTTCGGTGGCGCCGAGGTCGAAGCCGGAATCTCCGGCTAGTTGACGGAACAGTGGACCCGCGGTGCGGGTCCACTGTGTCATTGACGGAACGAAATGCGCGACTCAGCTTCATGGAAAGCTGTGCCCAATATTCACAGGAAATCTACAGGAACAACGGGGCACCCGGAATCACCTCGCGGCTGAAAAGTTACCTGGCCGTCGGGACCTCGGCGGGAAACCCCCGTGCGCGAAGTTCGTTCGCGCCCCGCTGGTCAAGCTCGCCCTTGGCGATGAGTGCGGTGATGAGCCGCGGCAGGGCGTCCTCGGTGCCGGCGTCGACCTCCGCCCGAAGATCGTCGATCCGGCCCTGTTCGGCGAGGAGCTTGGTCAGGTGCCTGGCGGCCTCCCGTTCCCCTGTGTCAGCCCATTCCCGAAGCTCGTCGACCTGGCCACGGCCGGCCAGCAGGATGATGAGCCGATAGGTCGCGAAGCGGAGTCCTGCCTTCGCGAGCGCCCGGAGCTCCTCGGTACGGTCCTCCTCGACCAGGAGGTCGACAAGACCCCTGATGGCCCACTCGTCACCGGTCTCCGCGAGCCCGCGCAGCGCCTCGAGGTTGCCCTGCTTCTTGAGTAGTTCCGCCCGGAACAGCGCGACACTGTTGTCGTTCTCGCGTAGCCGCAGCGCGTCGAGGGCCTCGTCGACCCGGCCGGACTCGGCCAGTTTCTTGGCCAGCCACCAGGCAGCGTCCTCATCGCCGTCCTGAGCCCGGCTCCGAAGGTCGTCGAGTCGGTCGTGGTCCCGCAGAAACCAGTTGAGCTTGCTGGGTTCGACTCCCGCGGGCGCTTTCTCGATCGCCTCCTCGATACGGCCCGCTGCGACCAACAGGTCGAAGAGGAGATCAGCGGTCGCGGTGGTGCCGCCGAAGGAGCGCAGCACCTCGATCGCGGCGTCGAGCCGTCCCAGGCCTCTCAGGTGCTGAGCCAGCCGCAACGTCGCCTGCTGGTCGCCGGCGGCGGCACACGAGCGCACCTCGTCGAGCTGCCCCCGTTCCAGCAGCGTCTCCGCATAGGCGTACCTCGCGCGCTCGTCCCCGGCGTCGGCCCGCCGCCGCAGCTCGTCGACGTCATCCTGATCCGTGAGGACGTCGGCCAGCCAGCCACGAACAGCGAAGCTGAACATGGCGTCGTGACCGTGCGCATCGACAAGCGCCGCAAGCTCCTGCGCACGCCCCTGCTCGGCGAACAAGTCGGCCAGCTTCCAGGTCGCCAAGTCGTTGCCCCGCACGGAGAGCGAACGCAGCTCGTCAACACGGCCATGCTCGGCGAGCATGTTCACCAGCACCTCCGCGCAGCCCTCCCAGTCGGCAGCGCACGTCTGGAGCACCTCGACGGCCTCGTCGACGTTTCCCGACTTCTCCAGCGCCCGCGCCAATCTCAGCTTGAGATAGGGGCGATCCGTGTGCTCGCGCAGGACGGCGATCGCCTCGTCGGTGCGACCGAGCCGCCCAAGAAGGGTTGCCAGCCGTTCGGCGCAGTCACGGTCACCGGCGTCGGCCCGGCTCCGCAGCAATGCGACGGCATCGTCGGCCCGGTCGAGCTTTATCAACAACTCCGACAGTTTGTCCGCGTCGTACCAGGGCCGGCCGTCCTGGCCGTCATCGTGCGGCCAGAGCAGCGAGACGGCCTCCGCCACGCGGTCCTGTTCGAGAAGCAGCTCGGTCAGGCGCCGGCTGACGAACGGCACGCGCACGACCGCCGGGTTCCCGAGCACCTGTATCGCTTCGTCGATCCAACCTTTTCGGGCCAGCACCTCTGCCACGGCCGACGCTGCCTCCGCGTCACCATCGTCACCGCGGCGTCGGTACAGCAACTCGACGCACTCGAACCGGGCCCGCGCCATGGCAGCCTGCGCCAGACGGCTCAGATCCCCTTTGTCGTCGCAATGTTCTCCCAGGGCCCGCCACCACGTGGTCGGCGGTACGGCCGCCCGGCGGGATCGGCGAGCGTGCTGCAGGAGGTAGTCGGCGACCTGATACCCGGCGACGGCGCCGAGACCGGCGGGAGCGGGCAGGAGCGTCGCCGTGGCGCCGTGCAGCGGGGTGAGGGCGTAGGCCAGGGCGGTGTCGAGCCAGTCCCGCGCCGCGGTCGCTCGCCGCGCGGGCGTGAGGTAGCCAGGCACGGCGTCGGTGAAGAACGCGCGCGACAGCGGGTGCCGCACCCCCAGCCGGCGCGCGTCGGCCGCCGCGGTGATGACCGCGTTGGCGTACGGGTCGGGCGACTGTTCCCACCACCGCACCAAAGCCGGGCCGGCGGCCAGGGCCTGGATCACCCCCGCATCCGAGACGGACAGCGCGGTTCGGATGCGGCTGTCGCGACCGCCGAGCGCGACGGCCCGCCGCCGCTCGGCCCCGGTGAGCGCGTCGGCGACATCGACGACCTGTGCCATGCGCAGCAACTCGCGATCGTCCTGGTGCGGGTCGTCGTGGTTCTGGCGCGGTGCCACACTGGCCAGGTACTCGCCGGGCCACAACGTGCCGATGACGATCGCGCCGGCACGGCGCAGCGACCGCACCGGAGCCGCGCTCAGCCCCTCCGGGCCCAGGTACCGCTGCAGTTCGTCGAGCCACACGACGGTGTCGCGGAACGACCCGCGCGCCAAGGCGCTGACGTCGGCGGCAGTCTCCGGCTGCGTCAACGACCAGTCCGGGACGAGCGCGAGCAGCGCCTCGTAGGCCGATCTCGTCTTGCCCACCGACGACGGCCCCACCAGGAGCAGGAAGCAACCGCGCTCGCGGCCCTCCGACACCGCCGCCCGCAGGTCGGTGTCGAAGTCCCGCGCGATGTACGGCGGGAGCTCACCCTTCGAGTCGGGCTCCCGGATCGCCGCGTGCACCCCCAGCTCTCGCGGCGACACCTCCCGCACCCGCACCGACCGCGGCCCCATCCGCTCATCGTAGTCACCGGGTCGGCCGCAGCTCCGATATACGTCGGTTGCGGGATGTCTCGCGCGACCGGCCGGCGCACTGTGGGCTGTCACGTTCGGAGGTGCGAGATGGACGACAAGGCGCTTGCGGCCTTGGAGCAGGTGGCGTCCGGCCACGTCGAGTTCCACACCGGCGCATGGGGTGGCCCCGCGGGCTACCACTGGCGCGGGGTGAGCGGCGGCGTGCCGAGCACGTTGCAGGGTGTTCTCGAACGGCTGGAGGCCAAACGTCTCATCGCCGTCGAGCAACGCCTCGGCCCGTTGGAGCGCACCGTGCGCATCACGTCGGACGGGCTCGCGGCACTCACCGCCGGCTAACCCACCGGTTTCGACTGTCACGGAACAGAACGCGCCGTAGCGTTCGTGCGCCGTCCTCCGACTCTCCCAGAGACGATCGCGGTCGGGTCAGTCTGGTCGGTGCGCCCGCCGAATTCCGTCCACATCGGCCGCCGTCACCAGGGAGACGTTCTCTCGATCCCGGCGTCGGTCAACAGCCGACGTGGATCCGCGTACGAAAGATGCTCGACCTCCGAAGCGTTGACGACGACCAATACTCCCGCCGGCGCGGCGCGCCGCGCCAGCGGGTGCGGAGCACTCTCGGCCATGTCCGTGATGTCGAACCCCCCGTGCACCGCGTTTCACTCACGAAGGTGTCCGTCCCGACCGGAGCCCCGCCACGGCTCCTAGTACGCGCCGGTCGGCAGGCCGGCGCGAGCCTCCGCCGCTGTCAGCGGGCGCAGGGTCAGCGTGTACTCGTAGGTCACGTTCTGCTGCACCTGGTAGTGCTCCCGCACGGGGTTCGGGGTGTCGCCGACGCCCGTGACCGCGTAGGAGGCGTGCAGCGTGTGCCACCCGTCGTTCGGTCGCAGCTGGAACGGGTACGCCGCCCGGTCGAGGTCGTCGAACCGGGTCGCGCTGACGTCCTTGGCGCCCGCCACCAGCAGGCCGCCCGTGCGGCCGTCGGTCAGCAGCGCCCACCGGGCGTCGGTGTGGTTGCCGTGGTCCTGGGGCCGGTGGTACGGCGTGTACTGATCCTCCACAGTGGACCGGTACACCCCGATCGGCGACCCCTCCCGCCGGTCGACGTAGCTCTCCACCTTCCTGCCGTACCAGGTGAACCGGTCGTACGACGACGGCACCGCCAGCGACACGCCGATCCTCGGCAGGTAGGGCAGCTCCCGCACGCTCCCCTGCGGGACCACCTTGTGTCCCAGCTGGACGGTGCCGCTGCCATCGATCGTGTATGTCATCGTCTGGTCGAACCACGCGTCCGCCACGTCCGGCGCCGCCACCCGGGAGGTGACCACCACCTGGACACCCGACGGCACGGGTGTCACCGTGACGCCGGTGACCGTGGTCGCCAGCCGGTCGAGGCCGGCCCGCCGCCAGTCCTCACCCTCGGCGCGACCCCACGCGAACGTCTCGTTGCTGATGGGCGCCCGCCACGCGTCCAGCTCCGGACCGCCGGCCAGCAACTCCTTGCCCCGCACGACGATCGACGACAGCGTGCCGGACTTCTTGTCCACTGTGTACCGTGCGTCGCCCACGGAGGCACGCACCGCCGCACCGGTGTCCGAGGTCGTCACCTTGCTCCGCGACGCCGCGTCGAGGCCGGGCACGCGGGTACCGTCGAGGAAGAACTGGTCGTGTGCCAGCACGTGTCCGCGCGGCACCGTGGCACTGCCCGCGACGGTCACCGCCTCGACCGTGAGGAACCGCTCCCGGTCGTTCGGGTTGCCCGGCACCGAGATCGGCACCGTGCCTGTCGAGCCGGCGGCGACGTGCAGTGGCCGCTCGCCGCGCGCCACCACCTTCGACCCTTCGGTCACCCGCCAGCGCAGCCGGAGGTCGTCGGTCCCGGTGAACTGGCGCTCGTTGGCGACCGTGAGCGTCCCGTCCGCGTAGGTGAACCGCAGCGGCTGCTGCGCCCACGCCATCTGCGCGGTCTCCGGCTGCGCGTAGCGGTCCGCACCCACCAGACCGTCCAGACCGGACAGACTGGAGCCGTAGGACAGGTAGTCGCCGCGCGTCTCGATCCGGTCGAAGTCCAGGGCCAGCAACGCGTTCCCGGCCGGCGTGTCCTCGGACAGCTCGGCCGGCGTCAGCGCCCGGTCGTAGATGCGGACGTCGTCCACGACGCCGTTCGCCATCCGGCCCACGTCATAGGGGTCGTTCCACGAGGTCTCGAAGTCGCGGCCGATGTTGACCTCCGCCGACGACGTGTCGATCCGGCCGCTGAACGGTGTGCTCGCGACCTCGCGTCCGTCGATGTACAGCCGCAGCGTCGTGCCGTCGTACGTGCCGCTCACCCGGTGCCAGTTGCCGTAGAAGTCCGCCGGCACCGTTGCCCGCACGGGCCGCCACGTTCCGCTGTGGATGAAGAACTCCAGCGTGTTCTCGTCCTTCATCTTCAGCGCGTACTGGTGATCGCCCTTGCCGACGATGCGGAAGTCCCCGCTCCACTCCCCCGGCTTCACCCACGCGTCGAGCGTCACGGCCGTGCCGGTGAGGTCGAGCCGCCGGTCGCGGTACACCTCGACGAAGTCGTCGAGACCGGACAGGGACAGGCCCTTGCCGCGATGACCGTCCACAAGCGACGGCAGACCGGACAGGTGCGCGGAGATGTCGTTGCCCGAGCTGTCCGGCACGATCCGCACGGGCTGGTCGATGCTCTGCTCGGCCCAGTCCCAGATGAACCCGCCCTGTGTCTGCGGGTGTGCGCGGATGATGTCCCAGAACTCGCGGAAGTTGCCGAGGCTGTTGCCCATCGCGTGCGCGTACTCGCCGAAGATCAGCGGCTTGGTCGTGCTCACCGCCTGCTCGGCGAACTTCTCCGGCGACGGGTAGCGCGGCCCCCACACGTCCGCGAACGGCGCGTCCCCGTCGGGGTTGTTGGACTGGTGGTAGATCGGCCGGGTCGGGTCGTTGGCGTCGAGCCAGTCCGCCATCGCGAAGTGGTGTGCGCCGAGCCCGGCCTCGTTGCCGGTGTCCCACATGAAGACGCTGGGGTGGTTCTTGTCCCGTTCCGCCATGCCGACGAGCCGGTCGAGGAACGCCGCCCGCCACTCGGGCTGGTTGGCCTGGCACCAGTCCGCGCAGTTCTCGTGGTTGTGGGTCTCGATGTCGATCTCGTCGTCGATCCACAGCCCGTGCCGGTCCGCGAGGTCGTAGAAATACGGGTCGGACGGGTAGTGCGACGTTCGCACGGCGTTCACGTTCAGCTGTTCCATCAGCGCGACGTCGCGTTCCTGCGCCGCCCTCGGCACGTGCCGGCCGTGCTCCGGGTCGGTCTCGGCACGGTTGACGCCCTTGAACAGCACGCGTTTCCCGTTCACCAGCAGGACCCGGTCGCGGATCTCGATCTCCCGGAAGCCGGTGGTCTCACTCGTCGTGTGCGTGACCCGCCCGTCCGGTCCGGTGAGTGTGAACACCACCGTGTAGAGGTTCGGCGTCTCGTCCGTCCACTTGGCAGGGTCGCGGACCGGCATGTCCAACTGGGCGGTGGTCGGGCCGGTGACGTCGACCTCGGCGCTCGTCCGGCCCACCTCGCGCCCGTCGGCGTCCCGCAGGCTCGCCGTCACCCGGTGCTTGCCAGTCGCACCACCGGGCTTGTGCCCCAGCTCGACCGCGGCCGTGAGGGTCGCGTCGGTGTAGGTGGCGTCGAGGTCGGTCCGCAGCGTGACGTCCTCGACGTAGGTCTTCGGGGTCGAGTAGAGGTTCACCGAGCGGAAGATGCCCGCGTACCGCCACTGGTCGACGTCCTCGAGGTAGGCGCCGGCGGTCCAGCGGTGTACCTGCACGGCCAGCCGGTTGCGGCCGGGACGCAGCGCGCTGGAGATGTCGAACTCGGCCGGCGTGTAACCGCCCTGGTCGTAGCCGATGTACCTGCCGTTGACCCACACGAAGTAGCCCGAGGTCACGCCCTCGAACCGGAGGAAGGTCTCCCGCCGCTGCCAGTCCGCAGGCACGTCGAAGTCCCGCGCGTACGCGGCGGTCGGGTTGACGTCCCTCGGCACGCGCGGCGGGTCGTCGGGCTGGATCTCGGTGGCGATGTTGCGGAAGATCGGGTGGTCGAGGCCGTCGGTCTGCCACGTGTGGGGCACCCGCGCCGTGGGCCAGCCCGAGGTGTCGTAGCCGTCGGCGTGGAAGCCGGCCGGGACGTGCTCCGGCAGGTCGGCCATCGCGATCCGCCACTCCCCGTCGAGGGAGCGGACGTACGGGCTCCGCTCGTCCCCGCGCGTCGCGGTCCGGGTGTCGGCGTACGGGCGCAGGAACGCGTGGTGCGGCTCCTGGCCCTCGGCGACCATCTCCGGGTTCTCGAGGTAGGCGTAGACGTCCCCGCCCGGCGGTTCGGCCACGGGTTCCGCGGCGGCCGGGAAGGCGACCACCGCCCCGCCGAGGAGTGCCACTGTCAGGAGAACGACCCGCCCACGCATACCGACCTCCGCGACCTCGGGGGCACAGACGCCACATGTTAGCGCTAACTTCGTACTCCGGGTAGCGGTCCGGTCACCGTGACCCGAGCACCCGCGGTGCGGCTTATCCGTGGCTTAGCTCGGATGTAGCCGGCCCGCGCACTGTCTCTCCCATGGGTACTCCACTGCGCAACAAGCTCGTGCCGGTCGCCGCGGCCGCGCTCTTCCTGACCGGGACCGCGACGACGACGGCCGCCGCGGAACCACGGTCCGCCCTCGACGGCGCCTGCCAGTCCGGCGAGCTGTGCCTCTACTACAACAGCGACCACGCGGGTTCGCTCGCCGACTTCGAGCTCGGGGTCAAGGACTTCGCCACCGTGCGGTTCGTGTCGGCGGGGGCCGGCAAGGGCCAGCAGGTGAAGAACAACGCCGCGTCGGCGTGCAACAAGGACGACAACCTCACCGCGCGGGTCCACTACAACTCGAACTGGGAGGGCGCCTACGACTCGATTCCGCCGGGCACCTGCCGCAACCTCGTGAAGACCTACAACCAGAACGCGTCCTTCGTCTGGATCGCGGGCTGAGGGAGTCGCGGTGACGTCGGTCGGTGCCGTCGCGGGGCCGGCACCGACCGACGCCCGCGAGTCCCCCGTTCAGACACACCGAGTTCCCGTTTCGTGCACACCGGACCGACACGAAACGACCAACTCACTGGTCCTGAACGGGGAACTCACCAGGTCTGAACGGGGAACTCGCGGGTTAGTGGCCGGTGGCGCCTACGGACTGCCACAGCGACCGGGCCGCCTCGAGATGCCGGCGCGCGGCGGCGACCTCGCCGCGCGCGTCGGCGAACTCGCTCATGAGCTCCCAGCAGTACGCCTCGTCCAGGCGGGATCCGTTGCGATGGAAGATCTCCGCCGCGCGTTCCAGGTCGGGGACCGCCCGGGACCGGTCGCCGCGGCGGGCGTGGATCCGGCCCGACTTCACCAACGTGTACGCGACGCACCGATCATCCGCCAGGTCGGTGAAGATCGTCAGTGCGCGGTGCAGGCAGTCAAGTGCCTGGGTGGGGTCGGGCCGGTGCTCGTACCGCGCGCTCATCTCGCGCAGGACGACCGCCTCGCGGTGCACGTCGCCGAGCGTGCGGCACAGGACGAGCGCGTCGTCGAACCACGTGCCCGCCTCGTCGTCGTCGCCCCTGGCGAGGTAGATCGCGCCGATCGCGCTCATCAGCTGCGCCTCGGTGTGCCGGTCCCCCGCCGCGGTCACCAGGTCGAGTGCCTTGCGGGCATGGTCGAGCGCCGGCTCGAACTCGTCGAGGACCCGGTGGATCGTGCCGAGGCCCGCGGTCGCCAGTCCCTCGCCGAGCTTGTCGCCGACCGACCGGAACAGCTCGACCGACCGGCGCATGTTCGCGGTCGCCTCGACGAAGTCGTCCCGGTAGATCTGCACCTGGGCGAGCCCGCGCAGCAGCACGGCCTCGCCGAGGTGGTTGCCGGCCCGCCGGACCGCGCCGAGTGCGACCTGGTGGCCGCGCTGCCAGTCCTCGTACTGGCTGTGGTGGTCGTAGTAGGGGACCGCGACGGTCGCGAGCTCCCACGCCAGCTCGGCGAGCTCCCAGTCGGCGGCGAGCTGTACCGCGCCGAGCAGGGCGGCCCGCTCGGCGTCGAACCAGCTCACCGGATCGGCGGTGACCCTGCGTTCGACGTTGCCCGGCCCGCGCCCGCGCGGTGCGCTGCCCGCAGGCGGCTGGAACAGGCTGGGCGGCAGGGCGTCGGCGGCCCGGGTGGCCAGGTCCAGCCAGGTGGCGAGCAGCCGGGTAACCGCGGCGCGCCGCTCGTCGAGCGGGATCGTGTCGGCGCCCTCGACGGCGTACGCGCGGAGCAGGTCGTGCAGCCGGTAGCGAGGCTGGCCGTTGACGTCGGTCGTGGTGATGCGGGCCAGGTTCGCGTCGACCAGCGCGTCGAGCTCGTCGTCGGCCGCGGCGCGGTCGAGCAGGGGGCCGAGCACCCAGCCCGGCACGGTGAGCGGGCCGAGCATGCCGAACAGTCGCAGCGCGCGGATCGCGTCGGCCGGCAGCAGCCGCACGCTCAGGTCGAAGCTCGCGCGCACCCCGAGGTCGCCGAGCCGCAGCTCGGACAGTCTGCGCGACTCGTCCTCCAGTCGTTCCCGCAGCACCCGCAGCGACCATGCCGGCCGGCCGAGCAGCTTGCCGCCCGCGATCCGGATGGCGAGCGGCAGGTACCCGCACGCGCTCAGGATCGCGGTGGTGTGTTCGGGTTCCCGGCCGGCCCGGTCGGCGCCGACGATGCGGGTGAACAGGTCGCGTGCCTCGGCGCGGTCGAGCACGTCGAGCTCGATGTGCCGCGCGCCCGGCAGGTCGGTGAGCACGCCGCGGCTGGTGACGATCGCCGCGCACGTGCCGGTCGACGGTTGCAGCCAGCGCACCTGGTCGGCGTGTGCGGCGTCGTCGAGGACGAGCAGGATCCTGCGGTCGGCGAGCAGCGACCGGTACAGCCCGGCACGGGCGTGCAGGCCGTTCGGCACGGCGGCCCCGGTCACCCCGAGAGCGTGCAGGACCTCGGCGAGCAGCACCGCCGGGTCGCGGGGTTCCGAGCAGGTGCCGGCGAGGTCGAGGTAGACCTGACCGTCGGGGAAGTCGGGGGCGGCATGGCGTGCGGCGTGCAGTGCGAGCGTCGACTTGCCGACGCCGGGGCCGCCGGAGATCACCGACACCGGCGGCGGCCCGTCCGGTGACCGGTCGGCCAACAGGGCGGTGAGCACGTCGAGCGGCTCGCGGCGACCGGTGAAGTCGGGCACGTCGGCGGGCAGCTGGCAGATCGGCGGCACCACGATCGCGGGCGGCGCGGGTGTCCGGCGCGGCACGGCCAGCTCCGGGTCGTCGGTGAGCAGCTTCTGGTGCAGCTCACGCAGTGCGGCACTCGGCTCGACGCCCAGCTCGTCGACCACGATGCCGCGCAGACGCTGGAACGCCTGCAGGGCCTCGGCCTGGCGACCGCCGCGGTAGAGCGCGAGCATGAGCCGGTGCCACGCCTGCTCACGCAGCGGGTGCTCGTCGACCAGCTGCTGTAGCTCGCCGACGAGCTGGGCGTGCCGACCGCACTCGAGGTCGGCGTCGACGCGGGCGTCGAGCGCGGCGAGCCGCTGTTCCTCGAGCCGGGCCGCCTCGGCGGCGATGGCCGCCGAGGCCGGCACGTCGGCGAACGCGGGCCCCCGCCAGTACGCGAGTGCGGCGGCGAGCAGCTCGGCGGCGTCCTCCGGCCGCTCGGCCTGGAACCCCTCGTCGGCCTTCGCGCGGAACAGCCGGATGTCGGTGTCCCCGTCCGCGGGCTCGATGCGGTAACCGGGAGCGACGGTGGTGAGGAGCCGTCCGTCCGGGTCGCCGAGCAACCTGCGCAGCCGCAGTACGTAACCGTGCACCTGGGTGGCGGCCGTCTTGGGCGGCGTCGCGCCCCACAGCTCGTCCACGATCAGGTCGATCGGCACCACCTGGCGCGGCCGGACCAGCAGGGTGACCAGCAGCAACCGGACCTTCGCCGCGCCGACCCCGACCCAGCGGGCACCGTCGAACACTTCCACCGGCCCCAGCAGCCGGAACTTCATGTGTCGAGCCCCCGCCCGTCCGATGTCACTGTCCTGCCCGCAGAGAGTAACCGCCCTGATCACCTGCGTCGCGAAGATTGTTCACGAAGGCAATGACTCGGCGAGCACGGCCGACGGTTCCACCCGAGCGTCAGCCCGCGGCTTCCTCTTCTTCCTCGACGCGTTGGACGAAGGTCTGCGTGGTCGGCTCCTCCTCGACCTCCTCCGGAGGCGTCTCCTGGCGCTGGGCCGAGCCGTCGTCGTGCGGGTTGTCGGTGCCGCAGCGCTGGACGCTCGAGGCGGCTCCCGGCGAGGCGACCGGCGCCGGTCCGGAGACCAACCGGTCGGCGTTGGCCACGGCTTCACGTTCGAAGCGGTCGTTGGGGTCGCTCACCTTGACGCCGTTGCCGGCGTCGGTGCCCTCCACGGGCCCGGAGCGTTGTTGGACCACGTGGGTGAGCTCGTGGGCGAGCATGTGTCTGCCCGACGCGGAGGTCGGATCGTAGGTGTCGCGTTGGAAGACGATGCTGGGACCGACCGTGTACGCCTGGGCGTTGACGGACTTCGCCGACTCGTGGGCGGCCGCGTCGGTGTGGACGCGGACGTCGCCGAAGTCGTGGCCGAAACGGGCTTCCATGTCGGTGCGGGTGTCGGCCGGTAGCGGTGCGCCGCCGCCGGAGTTGACCACGTCGTGCACCGGGGAGCGGTCGTCCTCCAGCAGCGCGGTGGTGCCGGCGTTGCCGACCGTCCGTTGCAGGTCGAGCAGACCGGCGGGGCCGAGGACGTCGGTGCGGCCCTCGGCGGCGGCGCGACCCAGCAGGTGCCGGTCGACGCGTTCGCTCCGGTCGGCCTTGGGGCGAAAGCCCGAGTCGAGACCGTGGTCGTGGTCGTGTCCGCGCATGGGTACCTCCACGTCGGAGTTGTCCACCGTCGAGTTTGCCGATTTCCGGCGTACGGGAGCAGCGGCGTAAGCGCGTTCGTTCGGGCAGTCTGATTTGCCCGTAAGGACATCGCGGGCATTGCCATTGTCGTGGTTCCGCATTTCCTGGGCACCGGGATGCACGACCGTGACAAATGCAGGTATCAGGAGTAGGGCGCAGTGCTCCATATGGCGGCTACTCTGAACAGGTTGTGGCGGCCCGACTACGGAGCAGCGGTACCGACGGTCGCGGAGAGGGGGCGGACGTGCACCAGAAAGAAGCGCTGTCGTACCAGACCGAGACCGCGGGCGCCGAGCGGTTACGGGTGCTTCGCGACATCCACGACGGTATCGGCCCCATCCTCACCGGGATGGCATTCGGCTTGCGGGCGGTACGGAACTTGGTGCGGCAGGACGAGGAATCGGCTTCGCGACTGCTCGCGCAGCTCGAGGAGGAGTTGCACGGCGCGATCACCGAACTGCGGCGGCTGGCGGAGGAAAGCCGGCCGAGTGCGCTGGATCGCTACGATCTCGTGGAGGCGATCCGTTCGCACGCGACGGCGCTGAGCAGCCACGTGTCCGACGCCGGCGCCGGCGAGCTCCGCATCGAGGTGCACGCGCTTGGCGACCTGTGTTCGCTGACCCCACCGGTCCGCGTCGCCGCCTACCGCATCGTCTGTGAGGCACTCACGAACATGGCTCGGCATTCCCGTGCGCGTTCGTGTGTCGTGTGCATCAGGCTCGGCGACGAGCTGGACGTCGAGGTCGTCGACGACGGCATCGGCCTCCCCGGCGGCGCAACCCCACCGTGGTGCGGCATCGGGCTGCGTTCGATGCACGACCGTGCCGTCGAACTCGGTGGTGTGTGGGTGATCGAACCAGGAGCCTGCGGCGGAACCAGGGTCGCGGCCAGATTCCCCGTGCACAGGAACTGACGTCATGGCGGCTGCCCGGCGGATCCTGGTGGTGGACGACCACTCCACGTTCCGCCTAGGACTCAGCGCGCTGCTGAGGTCGGTCCCGGAGTTCACAGTGGTGGGGGAAGCGGCGACCGGCACGGAAGCGGTGGCGGCGGTGTCCAAACTGGTGCCGGACGTGGTCGTGATGGACCTGAACATGCCCGACCTCGACGGTATCGAGGCCACCAAACAGATCGCGCGAGCCCACGATGGCATCAACGGCATCAACGGCATCGGGGGCATCAACGTGCTGGTGCTCACGATGTTCGACGACGAGGAGCATGTACTGACCGCGGTGCGCGCGGGCGCCCTCGGGTACGTCCTCAAGACAGCTCGCGAGGACGAGATCGTCCGCGCCGTGCACGCCGTCGCCGAAGGCGAGCTGATCTTCGGACAACCCGTCGCGGCCCAGGTGCGCGACCTCTTCACCGCCGTGCCGGCACGGCAGAGCGACGCGCTCGCGCGGCTGACGGCACGCGAACGCGAGGTGCTTTCCCTCGTCGCCAGAGGAGAGGGCAACGCGGCGATCGCGCACATTCTTGTCGTGAGCCCTAAAACGGTGCGCAATCACATCACCAGGATTTTCCGCAAGCTCGATGTGACCGACCGGAACCAGGCAGTCGAACGGGCCCGAGAAGCCGGCATCCGGTGACCCAGAGAGGTCCCATCCGAACGTGGGACCGTGCCGGGGAGGTTTGTGGGCGAGTGGGGACCGAGTGGGGACAACGGGCCCTGGTTTCGGCAAGCCGCGGCATTCAGGATATGGATACCGACAAACACGATCATTTGCCTCGAGGGGGCGGTCTCGCGTGAGCACCGATCGGACTGACGTAATTCTGCACGCAGCGGACGTCATCACCCGCACCGGAGTCGTCGCCGCACTGCGGTCGCGACCGGAGGTTCGGTTGACCGAGGCCGGCGACGCCGCCGAGCTGAGCGACGGCGCGGTGGCGCTGGTGGTCGCCGAGAGCTGGGACGGCCCGACGCGGCAGCTGTTCCGCCAGCTGAATGGGCAGGGCTGTCGAAGCGTGGTCCTGGTGGCGGGCGACATGAGCGACTCGGACATGCTGGAAGTGGTCAGCATCGGGGTGTCGGCCGTCGTCCGCCGGACCGAGGCCACGCCGGACACACTGGTGCGCTTGATCAAGGCAACCGCGGCTGGCGACGGCACGCTGCCGCCGGACCTGCTCGGCCGGCTGCTCAACCGAGTCTCCCGGTTGCAGAACCAGGTCCTCCAACCGCGCGGCTGGGACCTCACCGGTGTCTCCGCACGGGAGGCCGACGTGCTGCGGATGGTGGCCGACGGGATGGAGACCCAGGAGATAGCCGAGCGGCTGTGCTACTCCGAGCGCACCGTCAAGGGGATCCTGCATGACATCACCGGTCGCTTCCAACTCCGGAACCGGGCACACGCGGTCGCGTTCGCGTTGCGGGAAGGCCTGATCTGACCCGCACGCACGCTCAGGCGTCCGCGACCACCTCCACCGTCACGATGACGTGCGCCGGAACGATCTCGAGGACGGCCGCGGTCAGCGTCTGCTGGTCCACCGCCGTGGGATCGGGCACACGCACCTGAACCAGTGCGCGCGCCGGTTCGTCGCCCGGCAGCGGCCCATTGGGCACGTCGGACGAGACGCAGCCGCCGCTGTCGACGACGACCACCTCGCCGCCGGTCAGCAGTCGTACGTGGGTGGCCAGCCCGCGACGCGTGCCCCGCCAGCGGTGCAGTTCCACCGCTTGACCGACCAGCTCCCGCCGCTGCCGCGGGCTCCAACCCTCGTCGAGGTCCAGCGCGACCCAGTGCGTCAGCCACTCCACGAAGTCGTCGGGGGCCAGCCTCGGGTCGAGGTAGTCGGCGAACCCGTCGAGGATGGCGACCACCGGGGCCAGCACCTCGTCCAGAGCGGCGGTGAACCGCTGGGTGAACGAGTCCTCGAGGTACATGGCGGGCAGCTGGTCCCCGATGGGGTGTCGGACGGGCACGGACGCGCCGGCTGTGGTGCGCATCGGTCAGCTCCTCGTCACTCGAACCTGGTGGTCGAAGGAGAACACCAGTGCGTTGGGCGGAAGATCGAGCCGCTGGGTGGGACTGCCACGTTCCCCCGTGACAGGGTTGGCGCCGAACAGGCGCACGTCCTCGACCATCTCGACGCCGTTCAAACCTTGCAGCACGGCGAAGATCTCGCCTTGTTGGACGGGCCGCCCGAACGGCCAGCCGTCGCCCTCCGGGCCGCCGCTCACCGGGTTGAGGTAGTCGTGCAGCGCCCGGACCGCTCGGTCGCGCACGCTGTCGGGGACGGCGCGGGGGCGCGCCCGGAGTTGGGCGACGACGGTCACGCCCTGGTAGCGGGGCGGTTCGATGGACACCCGGGCACCTAGACAGCGCCGCTCGTCCAGCGCCCGCTCGATGTTGCGCTGGGCCTCCGGGTCGACCTTCAGCGCGCTCAGCTCCAACCCGCCGGTGGTGCTGACGTCCGGCACGACCAGGACCCGGATCCCACTGACGCCGTCGCTGTCCGGCACACACCGCACCCGCGCGACCTGTGGCGCCGCGGCGTGGGCGAGCTGCTCGTAGTCCTCGGCGGTGACCGCGCGTTCCACTGTGCGCAGCATCAGGGGACCCCGAACGGCCGCGTCCTTGACGGACTCCGCGTCGACCCCGCCGGCGGCCCGGTGGCGGTTGACCACGCTGCTGAGGAACGGCTGCGGATCGCGCTGGACGACCAGTGTGCGCGGGGCGACGTTGCCCCTGCGGCCGCCGCCGGCCTGGTACTGGGGCACGCGGATGACCGCGGACTTCGCCGGAACCGCGCCGTAGTAACGGAACCCGCCGTCGGGCTGGCGGACCGCGGGGCCGAACACGACCTCGCCCGACACCCGGTCGAGCATCACGTGCTGGTCCCGCGGTCCGGAATGGGCGAACGTCGAGACCTCCCACCATTCCGTGAAACCGTCTCCGTCGTCGACCTCGACCAGCAGCGGACCGTCGCCCGCCACGACCGGCCGCCGCGCGAGCGGGAACCGTTGGCCGGGCACCCCTTCGGACACCCCGACGACCTCGCCGGACACCACCTCGGCGTGCACCGCGAGCGCCGTGCCGCCCACCGTGACAGCGGTGATCCGCTGCAGGACGGGCGAGACGTCGTAGAAGGGTTGGTCCTCCTCCGGCACGGTCGTCCGGCACCGCAGCCATCCCGCACGCTCCTGGCCGACGATCGAGGGGGCATGTGTGGCCGGCACGTGCAGCTCCACGTCGCCCGCCGTGTTGAACCCACCGGTGGTGTCCCGCTCGACCTCGCATTCGACCCAGCCGTCGCCGTCCCACGCCTCCCACACGAGCGGCGGGTAACGCGGGTCCACCCCGATCCCGGCGGCGGTGCACTCCACGCGCAACAGAACGGTGCAACTCGGGACCGCGTCGGAAAGGCCGAAGTACACGGCGTTGCCGGGCTCGGGCGGGGTCGCGAAACACGCCACGCCGAGCCCGCCGGTGAGATCCTGCGTGTGGTCGACGGGCGAGTTGGTGTCTGCCTCGGAGCTGGTGGCCAGCTGCGCCAACGCGCAGGGCACGATGGACAAGTTGTTTCGCACGGTGAAGATCACCGGTTCGGCGCCCTCCTCGCGCCGGCTGGCGATCTGTGTGCCCGCGTGCACCACCACCGGGTTCTCCTGCGGGGCGGAGAGCCGGAACGTTGCGTCGCAACGGGCCGCGGACGGCGGGAACAGCCGTACCCCGATCAGGTCGAGGAAACGCAGGTAGTGCACGTCCGGCACGCGGTTGAGCCGGTACAGCAGCTGGTCGACCATGACCGCGAACGCCTCGATCAGCGTGACACCGGGGTCGGACACGTTGTGGTCCGTCCACTCCGGACAGCGTTGTTGCACCCGAAGTCTTCGCCTCGTCGACGAGATCCTGGAAGCGCCGGTCGTCGAGGTTGGGGATGGGCAGCGTCATACCACACCGTCCCAAGTGGTCGTTCCCGCGTCGACGGGCACGACCGGGTCGTGCGGTGGGATGACGTAGAACGGGAAGACCAGGTTGCGCGGGTCGTTGCTGTCGCGGAGCGTGTACCGGATGTCGATGAGAAGCGTGCCCTGCTCGACGGCTTCGAAGCCGACCAGGACGTCGGTGAGCGTGATGCGTGGCTCCCAGCGTTCCAGGGCAACGCGGACGGCGTAGGCGATCTGCCCGGCGGTCGCCGAGTCCGCCGGCGCGAACACCAGGTCGTGGATGGCGCAGCCGAACGCCGGACGCATGGGTCGCTCCCCCGGCGCGGTGCCCAGGATCAGCCGGATGCTCTCGAGGATCTCCTGGTCGCCGCTGACCAGCGCGACCGACCCGGTGGCGTCGGTGTGCACGGGAAAGGCCCAGCCCCTGCCGATGAACTCCAACTCCCACAGCCTCCTCGTCAGTTGATCTTCACCAGCGCGCCGCGCACGGTGAGCGTCCCGGTGGCGGTGAGCTTCATCGAGGCGTTGGCCTCGACCGCGACGTCGCCGGCGGACTCGACGGTCACCTGCTGACCCTTGAGCCGCAGCGGTCCGCTGCCCGCGTCCACCGTCACACCGTTCTGCGCCTTGACCGCGATGCTCTTGCCGCTGGTGACCTCTATCCGCTGGTTCTTCTGGTCCAGCCTGATGACGAACTTCCCGTCGCCGCTGGCGATCGCGATGCCCTCGGCCTCCACGAACTCCAGCTTGTGGGCCTTGCGCGAGACGAAACCGCGGACGGCGATCTCGCCGGTGCCACTGTCGACCGGCGCGACGGAGAACGTCGGCGGCGAGTCCTTGCCGTTGTGCAACGCGCCGAGCACGTAAGGGTCGTCGAAGTCCCCGTGCGCGAAGCCGACGAGCACCTCGTCGCCCACCTCGGGAAGCACGAGACTCCCCCGACCCTTCCCGGCGCCTGGCTGCGCCACCCGTGCCCAGTTGCTCGTGTAGTCCTTGTCCAACCAGGGAAAGGTCAGCTTCAGCCGGCCGAGCTCGGCCGGGTCGCGCACGTCGCTGACGATGCCGGACACCAGTCCGCCATGCGCTCCCCCGGCACCGTGGCCGCCGGCCGCCAGACCGTAGAACGATCGCTCCTGCCGGCCGGACACGGTGAACTCGGTGGTGTAGCCGACCTCGTTGTCGAACAGGTGGCGGGTGGTGGTCAGGGTGTACTTGCCGGTGAACGGCTCGCCGACGTTCACGAGCGTCACCGCGACGCCCGCGCGCAGCTTCGGGTTTCCCCGCGCCAGCCCGTCCAGCTCGACGCAGGCGCTGCCGAGTTGGGCCGCGAGGGACTCGGCGGCCGCGGTCGCCTCGGCCTGGGTCCGCCGCGGGGTCGCGGCGAGCATCGGCGGGCTGCCGAACTTCTTGGCCAGCCCGACGGGATCCACTCCCGGCACCGCGACACCCGCCTGCCTCGGCGTCGCGGTCGCGGTGATCTCCTGCTTGTTCTCGACGTCCCAGCCGCGGACCCGCACCTCGGGCACCTGCTCGGCCGCGGTGACACCGGCGCGCAGGGCGATCAGCGTGCGGTGCGCCTCGAGCACCAGCGGGTCGGCGTTCGCCTTGGCGTCGGCGGCGGGCGCCGAGTCCGGCTGCGCCGGCAGCTGGAAGTGGAGCTTGCCGCCCAGCACGGCGATCTGCGCGCCCACCGCGTTGGCGAGCCGGGACAGGAACTCCCAGTCGCTGACGTTGTCCTGGCTGAACTGGACGTGTTGCCGGCCGCCGATGCCGCGGACGGCGTCGATCGTGCCCACGCCCAGCCCGGCGCGCTCGGTGACCTTGCGGACCACGTCCGAGATGGTCATGTTCGGGTACACGGCGACGCGGCGGCCCCGGAACAGCCGATGCGCGTGGTCGTACCCGCGGACCTCGGTGAACGTGCCGGTGCGGTCCAGGTCAAGTCCCACCGCGGTGATCTCGCCGCTCATCAGGAGCTGCGGCCCGCCGGGTTCGGCGGTCTGCACCTTGAGATCGATCTTCGCCCCGATCGTGAAGCCGCCCTTGACGAGCACCACATGACCGGGGTCGCGGAAGCGCAGCACGAACGCGTCGGGGAGGTTGCGGCTGTCGTCGACGTAGGCGTAGGTCAGCAAGGTCTTGACATCGGCCGGCAGCGGTCGGCTCTCGACCTCAACGACCAGGTTGTTGACGAAGCTTTCGTTAGCCATCCGACCGCGCCCCGATCTCGTCCAACGCGGGCACCAGCAGCCGGGTGCCGGGGCCGAGTCGCATCGGGTCGTCGATGTCGTTGGCGGCGGCGATCACGCGCCACAGCTCGGCGTTGCCGTAGGAGCGGTAGGCCAGCGAGTGCAGCGTGTCGCCCGCCACCAGGAGGTGGGTGTCCGTGGCCGCCAGCGCGCCGGAGGTGGGGTTCTGGCCGCTCAGCTCCCCGGAGATCTCCTCGAGGTTGACGGTGCAGACCGCCCGCACCGGCGTGCCGGCCGGGGTGAAGAGGGTGTACTTGGCGGTCACGCCGGCCACGTAGGCGGGGAAGCCGGTCATGCCGCCCCATTTGAAGATGACCCAGGGTGGCGATCCCTTGTCCTTGCGGGTCTCCTCCGTGGCCACGCAACAGGCGAACAGCTGCTCGACGGTCTTCACCACCTTGTCGCCCATGTCGTCGGTGGCGTCCAGGAACATCTCGACCGCCAGCTTGCACGGGTCGGGGCCCTTGAACTCGGGTGTGCCGCTCTTCTTGGCGTTGCGCTGTGGTTCCCGCTGCCACTTGGCGTTCTTGGTCAGCGACAGTTCCTTGGGGTTGAACTGGAAGTCGATGTCGTGCATGAAGTCGCCGGGTTCGGCGGTGCTGCCCGCCCGCGGTGGTTTGTGCACGGCCAGCTTGGCGTGCTGGAGGTTGTTCGGAGCACCGGTGCCGTTGGCCGAAGACGGTGGCGAGCCCGCGGAGGTGAAGGTGATCGGTGCGGCCATCACTTCCCCCGGCTGAGGAAACCGTGGTGGGCCAGCTCAAGGGTCTCGGTGGCGACCTTCGGCGAGTCGGGGGACAGCTGCGGTCCGGTCCATCGCACGGGCACCACGTCGAGCAGTGACCATCGTGCGATCACGGTGCCGGCCAGCGTTCTGGCCTCGATGGTGGCCGTCTTGCGTGTGACGCCGCCTGCCATGCCGGCGATCCATCCCGTGATCTTCGTGCTGTCCTCGGTGACCGGGCGGGACAGCTTGATGTTCGAGTACTTGAGCCGGGTCGGCAGCTGCCAGACGAACCCGTTGTTGCCGCCCTCCTCGCGCTGCTCCATGACGACCTCGCAGCCGAGACCGTCACAGCTGCTGAACGCCCAGGGCTTCTGGTCGTCGATCTTGACGACGTAGCAGACGGCGACCGCTTCCTCGGACATGCGTCCTCCCTACTGTCGCAAGTCGGTGAGCCTGCCCCGTCGCTCACGGTCGAGCCGAAGCTCGGTCTTGAGCCGGCGCAGCAACGGGTCGAACAGTTTCTTCACCAGCTCATCCGGGTCGGCGCCGGCGGCTGCCGGAGTGGGCGGCGCGGTGGACGACGTCCCTGAGGCCGGTGCGGGTGCCGGCTCCGCAACTGTCGCTTCTTCTCGCTGTGCAGGTGGCGTCTCCGGAAGCTGCTGCATCGGAGTCGCGGGCGGTGGCGGGATCGCGGACGCGGGCGGTTCGGCTGTCTCGATCGCTCTCGTGGGTTCGGGCATCGCGGCACGATTGACCGTGATCGGGGCGCGGGTACCGACGAGACGCGACATCGCGAGTGGTGTTGGCGGACTCGGCTGCGCCGCCGTGTCCAGGTTCTGAGTCGGCACGCGTGGGTTGTGGCCAACATGGGGAAACTGGAACAGGCCTTGGTTGGTGCCAGCGCCGACACCCTCAGTCCGTTGTAGCTGCACCGGTGGACCGGCGGGTGGTTCCGGTCGGGCGGCCGGGATGATGGGCACTCCCAGGCCGAGCCGCCGCGGGGTCGTCGGTTGGGGCAACGGCAGGTGCGGCGGCGCCGGCGGGTCGGGAAGCGCCGCGCGGACCATGTCGTGGCGCTGCGCCGCGACCGACGTCTCCGAACGGTCGGAGTCCCACGAAGCCGGGACAATTGTCAGGTCAGACGGTTCGTTGCCTGGTTCCGCGGTCACCTGCGCCGTGTCCGCCGCTGTGTCAGCCTCAGTGGGAGCCACGGGCAGCCAAAGCATGGGGAGCTCGACCGGCGTGGGTGCCGTGAGCTTGGTGCCGACGAGCGGCGACAGTGGTTGCGGCCGTTCCGCTGTGGACAGCCGACTGACCACGGGTGCCGCCGAGGACAGCTCAGGCCGGGCCTTGGGGGCATCGGTCGCGGAAGATGCTGGTTCCACTGTGGGCCGGTCCGAAGTCGACGCGGGCTCCCCGGCTTCCGGCACCCCCGGCGAGGTGCCCGATGACGCGGCGACTGGCAAGGGCACTGAAGGGTGGGCAGCCGCCACCGGATCGGTGACTGAAATCGGCTCTGTGCCTGAAACCGGTGCCATCCCTGAAACCGACTCCGCAACTGGCGCTGCCGCTGAAACCGACTCCACGGCTCGCGCCGACTCTGAAACCGACTCCGTGGCTGAAACCGGTGCCATCCCTGAAACCGACTCCACGACTGACGCTGACCCTGAAACCGACTCTCCAGCTGAAACCGGTGCCATCGCCGAAACCGACCCCGCAGCTGGCACTGCCGCTGAAACCGACTCCGCGGCTGAAACCGGCACCATGGCTGAGACCGGCTCCGCGGCTGGAATCGGACGCACCGTTGTGGGCACCGTGGTCATCGGCAACCGAGCCACGTGCACGCTGTCCCCCGCGGACGCCCTGGCCCCGCTCTCTGACGTTCGAGAGGAGCCGGACTCCAGGGTGCGTTGAAGATCGACCGGCCGGCCGTCGTGCGCGTCCGCACCGCTGGGTCCGGCCTGGGGCACCAGGTCGGATGACGCCGTGTCGGATGAAGCCGTGTCGCGGTGGGCGACCGCGCTCCACAACCTCGCTATCACGCCACCGGACGGTCGTCGGGGCCGTACGGCGAACGGCATCGCGGCGGGCGGCGGCACCGGCGTGGCGAGGTCGGCGACCCCCGTCGGGCCGGCCGGGCCGGTTTGGTGCCCGAGCGGCTCCAGGTAGGACGGGTTCTGCCACGATGCCAACGACTCCGTGAACCGCTGCACCGGGTTGACCAACGGATGCGCCGGCAGGATCCGTCCGATCGGCGCCAGCGCACGCCACTCCGCGCGGGACACCGGCAGTGTCTCGGGGGTCGGCGTGGTCTTCCGTCGCCATGGCCACATCGCACTCACCTCCCCTGCGTGATCTTCGTGTTGATCCGGGCGATCTCGGACACGTACCGGAGCCGGTCCGGGTGCTCGAGGTCGAGGATGTCGTCAAGCGGCCAGTGCAGGTGGTACGCCACGTACGCGACCTCCTCGTGGAGTCGGTCGGCCCCGTACGTCAGGATTCCCCCAGGCGCCCACCGGCCACGTCCACCTCGAACTGGCGGCCGCAGTCCGGACAGGCCACGCCCGCCCTGGTGTGCCCCTCGCTGTTGATGCGGCGGTACAAGTCCTGCAGGAACGCCAGATCCGACGCGAAGAGGTTCTCGACGACCCCGGCGTGCAGGTCGGCGATGTTCCCGATCCGCGTGATCACCCTGGCCAGCAACACCACCGTGAGATACGCCGGGTTCTCCCGAACCCGGTCGTCGCGCAGCGGCACCAGCTCGTCCCGCGCGGTCGCCAGGCGCATCGTGCCGGTCGTGTGGGTGACGCCGGCATCGTCCACGTAGCCCCGCGGCAGCTCGAAGGCGAACTCGGTCCGCAGCTCCCGGCGCCCCGCCGAGGTCTGCGCCGCCGGCGAGTCCTGCGTGGGTGTCATTACACGGCGCATGTGCTCACGCGACTTCCATCTTCTCGTACGTGATCACGAGCTTCTCGGTGAGCACGCTGGTGTCGCCCGCCTTCAACGAGCCGATCTCCAGGCTCTTCGGCCAGGCGTTGGTGAGGTTGTATCGCTTGACTTCCGTGCCCTCGTAGTCGAACACGATGATCGCGCCGCCCTTGCGCGCGTCCGACATCTTGCCGAACTGCGCGCTCTTGACCCAGTCCGCGAAGCTCTTGTTGCCGGTGAGGCCCCTGGTCAGCGTGACCTCCCCGGCCTTGGGCCGGCCGGGCAGCTTCTTGATCATGTACTTGCCGTCCGGCGTGTTCTGCTTGAGCTCGATGACGTCCTGCTCCATCTTGAGCCCGCTGACCTCGTTGATCGCGGTGATCGCGATGCCGTCAACCTCAAGCCCGAAGGAATGTCCGACGGACGTGTCGAGATCGGGTAGCGCCATGGTGTCTCGCCCTTTCGTCTACTCGTTGACCAGGCTGGTGCCGCCGGAGAGCTGAGCCAGCCTGAAGATCACGAACTCGGCCGGCTTTACCGGCGCCACGCCGACCTCGCAGACCACCTGCCCGAGGTCGATGCTCTCCGCGGGGTTGGTCTCCCGGTCGCACTTGATGTAGAAGGCCTCGTCCGGGGTGAGCCCGAACAGCGCGCCCTTGCGCCATTCCATGACCAGGAACGCGCTGATCGTGCGGCGGATCCGGGCCCACAGCGCGTCGTCGTTCGGTTCGAACACCACCCACTGGGTCCCGCTGAGGATGGACTCCTCCAGATAGTTGAACAGCCGCCGCACGTTGAGGTAGCGCCACTCGGCGTCGCTGGACAGCGTGCGCGCGCCCCACACTCGGATGCCCCGACCGGAGAAGGATCGAATGCAGTTGACCCCCAACGGGTTGAGGACGGACTGCTCGGCCTGCGTGAGTTGGCTCTGCAGCGCCACGACACCGCGCACGACCTCGTTGGCGGGCGCCTTGTGCACGCCTCGGGTGCCGTCGGTGCGTGCCCAGACGCCGGCCATGTGACCACTCGGCGGCACGAACACGTTGGTAGCACTGGACTGGTCGAAGATCTTGAGCCACGGGTAGTACAGCGCGGCATACCTCGAGTCGTAGCCGGCCACGTCGGCGCGCCAGTCCCGGACCTGCTGCGGCGACAGGTTCGGCGGCGGATCGAGAATCGCCATCCGGTCGCCCATCAGCTCGGCGTGCGCGATCATCGCGAGCTGGACGGCCTTCACACCCTCCAGGTCGATGAGCTCCCGCTGGTACAGGCCCATCAGGTCCGGCACCGCGACCATCGTGACGTCGTCGATCACCGCCAGCCCGCTGAACCCGGTGCGATCCCCGACGTCACCGACGAAGGTCTCCGGGGAGACCGCTTCCGGAACGACCGCGGGCGGGGGTGCCGTCTCGGCCAGTGCCACGGTGCCCTTGTCCGGTTTGGTCAGCGTGCCGGTGGCCGCCTCCTCGATCGTGATCAGGTTCGACTTCTCCCGAACGACCGTGACCACGTTCTCCTTGCCCCGCTTGGTCGTCGCGTTGTGTGTCTCGACGACCTTGCCGTCCTGCTTGACCAGCAGCGTGAACCGTTCGTCCCCGGCGTCCTCCTCCGGATGGGTCACCTCGACCGTGAGGTTGCCGTCCTTGCCGCCGGGTGACGCCTTGGCCGTCAGCCGGTAGCCGCCGACCTGCGCCTGCGGGAGTGCTTTCGCGCCTTCCCCGGAACCGTTGCCGTGCCCGCTGCCGATTCGGACGACGTAGCACGTGGTGCCACCGTTGAGGAAGTACCCGAAGACCGCGTGCGGCAGGTAGCCCTCGTCGAAGAACCCACCGAAGGTCTGCGTGTACTGCCCCCAGTTGGTCACCAGTGTCGGTTCGTCGAACGGACCGTCCTCGGCGAACCCGACGAATGCGGCCGTCGCGGTGCCCACGCCCTCGATCGGTCGTGAGCCCGACTCGACCTCCTCCACATACACACCGGGTGCGAGGTAACTGGGCATCCCGTTCCTCCAAGTCGTTCGCGTTGCGGTACACAGCGATACTGGCTGCCGGAGCGGACTCTCGATAAGTCCGTGAGTCGGAGCCGGAGGGAAACGCTGGTTGCCCGTACAGGCAATGGGCCGGCCATCCGTCCGGAAAGGACCGTCCAGGTCGGTCAGCCCAGCACGTGTTCGAGGTACGGGCCGAACTCCCGCTCCAGGCACAGCCGGCCGAGCTTGCGGTACTCGCGTGCGACCGCGCCGACCAGGTGCGCCATGGACACCGGTCGCTCCGCCGCCGCCGCGAGGTAGGCGGCGGTCACCACGGCCGATCGGATGTGCCCGCCGGTCAGCTCGAACGCGGTGGCGAGGAAGTCCAGGTCGAGATCATCGGCGCGAGGTGGCGCGGCGCCGAGACACCGGTCCCACAACCGGCGCCGACGTTCCTCGTCCGGCGCGGGAAAGTCGACGATGACGTCGAGCCGCCTGGTGAAGGCCTCGTCCAGGTTGGCCCGCAGGTTCGTGGCCAGCAGCGCGAACCCGTCGAAGGTCTCCATGCGCTGCAACAGGTACGCGCTCTCGATGTTGGCGTAGCGGTCGTGCGCGTCGCGGACCTCGGACCGTTTTCCGAAGATCGCGTCGGCCTCGTCGAACAGCAGCACGCCGTTGACACCGGCCGCCTCGCTGAAGATCCGTTCGAGGTTCTTCTCGGTCTCCCCCACGTACTTGTCCACCACGGTGGCCAGGTTCACCGTGTACAGGTCCATACCGAGCGCGGCGGCGATCACCTCGGCCGACATCGTCTTGCCGGTGCCGGAGTCGCCGGCGAACAGGCCGGTGACACCGCGCCCGCGGCCACCGCCGGGACGCATTCGCCACTCGTCGAGCACGCGGTCGCGGTGCCTGGCCCGGGTCGCCAGCTCCCGCAGCTGGGCGAGGACGTTCGCGGGAAGCACGAGATCGTCCCAGTCCACGGCGGGTTCGATCCGTCGGGCGAGTCGCTGGAGCCCCGCCGCGTTCTGGCTCCGCGCACCGGCCCGCAGTTGCACCGCGCCCACCACGCCACCGTTGGAGAAGGCGGACATCGCCGCGGCCTCGGCGGCCCGCCTGATCTGGTCGGGACCGAGCACGAAGTGGGCGGTGGCGTCCGCCGGATCCACACCCCGCATCAACCGGCCGGTGAGACTGGCACGCCAGATGTCCGCGCGGTCGACGACCGGCAACAGGCGGACCTCGTGCTGCAAGGGCGGGACGACGCTCCACTGTGGATCCCACACCGACGTGCCATGTACGACAACAGGAACCGCGGGATGCGCCAACCCGGCCAGTGGCGGGGCCGGCCCGGCGGCATCGACGGGACCGACGGGACCGACGACTATGCCCGCACCGCGCAGCAACGCCTCGCGAAGCACCGCCCGGATCAGGTCGGTGCGCTCCGGCCCGGTGGGCGGGACGGCGATGTCCAACAGCAGCGTGGCGAAGCCGGCACGCGACAACGCGGCGTTCGCCAGTTCCGGTGCCCCGCAACCGGAACGCTCGCACAGGTACATCAGGCGGACGCCGCCCTCGATCGCCTTGGCGAGGAGGTCGCGCCCCGGCAGGTTCGCCGTCTCCGTGCCCACCCGGACGACGTCCACGAGCGCCGGGTCGAGACGGACGTCGCCGAGCAGGTGACTCACGACGCGGTCCGGCACCCGCAGCGATCGGGAGAGGAACGGCCGATCCGGGTCCTCGACGACAACCAGGCCCGAGGTGATCAGCGGTGCGTCCGCGGCCAACCGGGCGCGCCCGACGGCGGAGCCCTCCGGGATCCCGCACAGCCGCAGCGCCAACCCGACGCCGGCGCGCCGGCGGGTGACGTCGTCGTTGAGGTATCCGTAGAACTGCTCGAACCGACTGTCCACATCGGGCGCGACCGCGATCAGCAGCAGCTCGACGTCGAGGGCGGTGAGCGGCACCGTGGTGGTCAACTGGGCGAGCACGCCGTCCGGAACCGTTTCGGCGAAGGGAGCGAACGGCGCCCGGCGGGCATCGAAGAGGGCATCGACTGCCTCGTCGGACAAGTACAGGCCCCGAAACGGATCCTCGGGGTTGGGATCCGTGTTCCTGCGGCGGGCCACCGCGTCGCGGATCCGCCGCTCCAGCCCGGCCAGACGGTCGAACAGGTGCAACTGACCGATGTCGGTCACGGCCGTGGAACCTTGCGGTGCACACGGGTCATGGCGACACGCAGTTCGCCGTCCCCGTCACCGGACGAGACCTGATGTGCGACCGGGTCGTCCCCGTCGAGCTCGAGCCGAACCCCGGCCTCGACAGGCGGCCCCGCCGCGAAGGCCCGACCACTGTCGATCGGCGCCGACACGACGACGTCCAGGGACGGCTTGAGCTCACCACCCAGCGCGGTCCACACATCGGCGAAGGCCCGGTCCTCGGGCGGCGGCAGAGCGACGGTCAGCGGCACCGGAAGTCCCATCTTCGCAAGGGTTCCCGTGAGCAGCCCCGGTGGCATGGCCTCATACAGGAGGAAGCCGATCAGCAGCGATGACAGCAACCGGTGCTCGTCCTCGGGCCGCTGCGTCCAGGCCGAGACGAGGTAGGACAACTTGTAGTGCCGAGGCGGCAGGTGCCGCGCGGACACCACGTCGTCGGTGTACTCGTTCACCAGTCCGCGCTGCCGACGCCGCAGATCCTCCCGCACGTCGTAGAGATAGACGTTCACGGTCGGCGCGTTCCGGCGCGCCGCCCAGTCCTTCGTGGGCGCGTCGAAGGCGACCTCCACGTCGGTGCCGCGCAGCGCCTCGTCCCGCACCAACCGCTTCAGCGCCTCGTCAACCTCGTGAATCACCGCGCCGCTCCTCGGGGTAGGCCACGCTCCCCACGACTATCCTGCGGGTGGCCGCTGTTCCGAAAGCCGTGTCACGCCATGCGCACGGGAACGTCCCTGTACCCATTCGGGCAACAGACCCACCAGACGGGCTGGCTGAGGCTCTCCGGTTCCTGCTGTCGAGAGCCTCAGCCAGCTTCCGTAGACGTTGCCCCGCTACGGTTGTGTCGACTGACAGGTCACGTCGTGGGCTGGTAGCTCGCCGTGTACCAGGTAGTGGGTGACCGTCTCGTCGGCGCAGTTGCCGGGATACGCGCCGTGCCGCCAGGATCCTTCTACCAGCGCCATCCGGGAGTTGTCGGCCAGCAACCCGCGCAGGTTGACCGCCCCCTCGATCGGGGTCTGCGTGTCGTGTGAGCTCTGCACCATGAGCACGCTCTCCGCCTGGTTGTCGCGGATCTCGGTGCGCGGTTCCCGCGGCTCGGGCCAGAACGCGCACGGCGCGATGTTCGCGGTCTGCCCACCCATCATGGGATAGCGCTGAGTATCCCGAATGGCGTCGCGCCGGTACTGGTCGACGTCGGTCGGCCACCGCGCGTCCCCGCACATGATGGCCAGCAACACGGCGTCCCGGTTGTCCGAGGGCGGCTGCGCCGGCCAGCCCATCCGCGGCGTCGGCGGCGACAGCACCGCGGTCGTGGCGGCCTGCCCTCCCGCGGCCAGCAGTTTCCGCAGCAGGTCGGCGACTTCCAGGTTCTTGTCCTCGTGCTGTCCGACGCCCTGCGCGGTCAGGCGCACCCGGTTCCC
Organism: uncultured Actinomycetota bacterium; assembly: GCA_963840275.1. Lineage (GTDB taxonomy): Bacteria > Actinomycetota > Actinomycetes > Mycobacteriales > Pseudonocardiaceae > Actinophytocola. Next base: position 1,002,384 of record CAWIYK010000005.1, on the reverse strand, counting down.
GTCGTAGGTTTCGCCGTCCACGGTCACCGGCGTGCGATCGAGCTCGTTCAGCAGCCCCCGGAACGTGGCCCGCACCTCATCGACGGTGGCGCCCAGCCCATAGGTGTCGTCGCGTTGCGCGGCCCAGGCGGCGAACAGGTCGAACCCGCGTTCCGCCGAGAGGGACCAGATCCGCACGGACCCCCGCCACACGCCGTCGGGGTCCAGGTTGCTGTCGAACACCATCCGGTCGGACTCCCGGGGGAACAGCTGGGTGTACACCGCGCCGAGATAGGTGCCGTAGGAGACACCGAAGAACGAGATCTTCCGCTCCCCCAACGCCTTCCGGATGACGTCCATGTCGCGGGCGGTGTTGCGCGTGGTGATGTGCGGCAGGAGATCCGGCTGGGCGGCCCAGCACTTGTTCGCGATCTCCTTGGTCTGCGCGACGTGCTCGTCGAACTTCGCGACGTCGAACTGGATGGGGAACCAGCCTTCCTCCTCCCCGAGGCCGCACGTGATCGGCGTGCTCGCCCCCACACCACGCGGGTCGAAGCCGATCAGGTCGTACCGCTTGGACACTTCCTCCGGCAGCTGTTTGGTCACCGGCATGGTCAGACCCGAACCGCCGGGCCCGCCCGGGTTCATCAGCAGCACGCCGCGACGTGCACTCGGGTCGGACGCGCGGATCCGCGAGATCGCGACGTCGATCTTCCTGCCGGACGGACGCGCGTAGTCCAACGGCACCGACACCGTCGCGCACTCGAAGGTCTCCGGCTGGTCCGCCGCGCAGCGTTGCCACTCGAGCGGCGGATGCCCACCGGCGATGTCTCCGGTCGACTGCTCACCTGTCGCGGCAGGAGCGGTCAGCGCTCCGCACACCAAGATCGTGACCAGTACCGGTCCGAGTCGTCTCCCCACGGCCCATCCCCCATCGTCGTGGTCGCGCACCGCACCGGCGCACAACCATGCTTTCACTAATTAAGTAGTGAAATGATGTTGGGTGTCTGGTGTCGTGTCAAGCCCCGTGCGGTGCCGTGCGGTGCCTCAGGGCACGTAGGTAGGAGTGAAGGTCACCGGGAGTCGGACCAGGCCGCGGTTCCACACCGACGGCCGCCATTCGAGAGGCGCGGACAGCACGAGGTCCGGCATCCGGTCGATCAGCACCTCGACGCTCGTCTTCGCGATGATCTCGGCGATCTCCGGCGCCGGGTACGGGCAGCCGTGCTCGCCGTGGCCGAACGACATCATCGCCCGGTTGCCGGCAGTGCCCTCTGCCGGCCTGACCTGCGGGTCGGCGTTGGCGGCGGCCAGACCGAGCACCAGCAGGTCGCCGACGCGGATCCGCTGCCCACCGAGCCGGGTGTCGCGGGTGGCGACACGACCGAGGTAGTTCTGCGTCGGCGTGTCGTGCCACAGCACCTCGTTGAGCGCGTCGCCGACGCTGGCCCGACCGCCGGACAGCGTGATCGCGAACCGCGCCTCGGTCAGCATCAGGCCGATCGTGTTGCCGATCCAGTTCGTCGTCTGCTGGTGTGCCTGCAGCAGCACCACGAGCAGGTCCGACAGGATCTCCTCGTCCCCCAGGTTCGCGGGGTTGGCCAGCAGGTGCGACGGCACGTCCGAGCCGGGCATGGCGCGCTTGCGGTCGACGAGCCGCTGCATCTCCTCCTGCATCCGCGCGTACGCGGCCATCTGGTTCGCCTGGTTCGCCATGGACGGGTCCAGCGCGCCCATCACGTCGTCGACCAGCACCCGCGCCTCCGACTCGGGCACCCCGCACATCATCGCGGCGGCGCGCAGCGGGATCCGCGACGCGTACTGACTCATCAGCTCGGCCTCGCCGGCACCGGCGAACCGGTCGATCATCTGGTCGGCGATCCGCTCGCACAGGCTCGCCAGCTCGAACTGGTCCACGGACGCCAACGCGTCGCTCAGCGCGCCGGCGCGCCTGCGGTGGTCCGGCCCCTCGGTGAACATGACCGACGGGTTGTGCACGAGGTGCGGCAGCAGCGGCCAGTCGTCCGGGACGGTCTCCCACGCGTTCCACCGCCGCGTGTCCCGCGCGAACAGCGCGGCGTCGCTGGTGACCTGGTGCAGCTCCCGGTACCCGCCGACGAACCACGCCGGGATGTCGCCCTCCAGCAGCACCGGCGCGACCGGCCCGTGCTGCTCGCGGATCTGCGCGTACAACCCGGCCGGGTCCGTGCGGTAACGCTCCCCGTACAGCGGCACCGCCTCGGCGCGGCGCTCGACGTCGGTCATGACGAGACCGCCTCTCTGGCGGTGCTGAGGGCGTAGAGGTGGTCCACCAGGGCGATCAGCACCTGCTTGACCGAGCCGCGGTCGCGGGCGTCGCAGTCGACCAGGGGCACGTCGGCCGGCAGCGACAACGCCTCGCGCACGGTGTCGAGGCTGTGCGTGGTGCCCGGGAAGTTGTTGCGTGCCACGATGAACGGCGTCCTGTGGTGCTCGAGGCGGTCGATGGCGTACCAGGAGTCGGCGAGCCGCCTGGTGTCCACGAGGACGACCGCGCCGAGCGTGCCGGAGAACAGCCGGTCCCACAGGAACCAGAACCGCTCCTGGCCGGGCGCGCCGAACAGGTAGAGCACCATCTGCTCGTTCAGGCTGATGCGGCCGAAGTCGAACGCGACCGTCGTGGTGGTCTTGCCGTCGACCGCGCTCAGGTCGTCGACGCCCGCCCCGGCCTGGGTCATCGTCTCCTCGGTCGACAGCGGCCGGATCTCGCTCACCGCGCGGACCATGGTCGTCTTGCCGACCCCGAACCCGCCCACGATCACGATCTTCAGGCCCTCGGCCGCCGTGCTGGCCAGCGGTGTGCGCGTCTCAGAGCTTGTGGAGTCCAACGAGCACCTTCTTCAGGATGGCGGCGTCGGGCAGCTGCGTGCGGGCGCGCGTCGACGACGGGTGGCGGGCGGTGATCTTGTCGGCGCGCAGCAGGTCGGACAGCAGGATCTTCACCACGCCGACCGGCATGCCCAGGTCGGCGGAGATCTCCACGAGGGCGACCGGCGTGCGGCAGGCGCGGAGGATCCTGGCGTGCTCGGACTGCATGCCCGGCGTGGGCTCCGCGACGGCGATGACCAGGGTGACCAGGTCGAGGTCGGGCTCGTCGGCAAGGCTGCGCCCACGGGTGACGGTGTAGAGCCGGTCCGGCTCCTCGTTGTCGAGCTCGCGGCGGATCATGCCTGGTGGGTGCGCTCTGCCTGGCGCGGCGGCGCGATCAGGAAGGCACCGATCTGCTCGACCAGCTCGTTCATCCGGTGACCGATCAGCCCGACGTCGGCCTCCTCGCTCGCGAGCACGGCCAGGTGGGCGCCCTCGCCCGCCTCGACGATGAACAGGATGCCGCCGTGGAACTCGGTCATCGAGTGCCGCACCCCGCCGGTGCCGTCCCCGAACTCGACGGAGGCGCCCTGTGACAGCGCCTGCACACCCGCGGCGATCGCGGACAGCTGGTCGGCCTGGTCGATCGACAGTCCGGACGTGTGGCAGAGCTTCAGCCCGTCTCTGGACAGCACCAGCGCATGCGTGGCGCCCGCGGTCTGCTCCACCAGGCTTTCCAGCATCCAGGTGAGGTTTGCGTCGGTCGCCATGGTCATAGCGAGTCTTCCTCTCCAGCGGTCTGTTCGGGCGTGGTGGATCGGCGGCCCTGCTGGAAAGCGCTGAAGCGCGCGCCGATGTCGGTACGTTTCTCGGTACGGTTCTCGGAACGGTCCGCCTGTTCGCGCTTCGCCTCCGTGGCGCGGACGGCGGCGGCGAGCGTCTGCCCGCGTGGCCGCTTGGGCAGCACGGGAATCTCGGCGGTGGCCTCATTGGCGGGCGGCGCCGCGTCCAGCACCGCCGTGGCCGTCGCGGACGTGTTGATGGCCGTCCCGCCGGCCGCCTGGGCCGAACCGAGGCCCCTCGGACCGGCCGCGGCCTGTTCGTCCTCGCGCGGGTGGATCACGAGCTGCTGCGGGATCCGCAGGACCACGCCGGTGCCGCCGCGCGACGAGGGCCGGAAGTACACCTGCAGCTTGTGCTTGCGCGCCAGCGAACCCACGACCACCAGGCCCAGCCGGGTGCCCGGCACCTTCGCGAGGTCCAGCGGCTCGTTCGCCGACACGGTCGACTCCGCCCGCGCGAGCGCCTGCGGCTTCATGCCGAGCCCGCCGTCCTCGATGGTGACCACGACCCCGGTGTGCAGCTCCTCGACGTAGACGTGCACCTCCTCCGACGGCGCGGAGAACCGGGTCGCGTTGTCCATCAGCTCGGCGAGGGTGTGCATCACGTCCTCGGCGGCGTAGCCGACGACCGCCGCGGTGCTGCTCGAGTGGACCTGAATCCGTTGGTAGGCCTGGATCCGGCCCAGCGCACCACGAAGGATCGACTCCATCACGATCGGCTTGGTCCAGCGGCGGCCGGAGCGGGCGCCGGTCAGCACGGCGATGCTGTCGGCGAGACGGCCGGTCTGCGCGGTGGCGTGGTCGAGCTTGAGCAGGTCGCCGAGCACGTGCTCGGCGTGCCGGCCCTCCATCTCGCGGAGGTCGGCGAGCATGCTGGTGGCCATGGCCTGCACGCGACCCGCGGCGTTCGCGCACGCGGCCATCGCGGCCGACCGCTGCCGCTCGCTCACGCCGATCTCCCGCACCACCGCGTTGAGCAGGCTCTTCGGCACGTCGGCGGCCGTCGGTCCCAGCTCGGCGAGGACGGTGTCGGCGGACGCGCCGTCGCGGACGCGGGCCGCGGCGCGCGGCAGGACGTCGTCGACCAGCCGCGCGAGCCCGCTCTCCAGGGTGCGCAGCCGACCGGCGGTCCGCCTGGTGCGGATCGCGCGGTAGGTGGTGAAGGCCAGCGCGATGGACAGCCCGAGGGCCAGCGCACCCGTCGACAGGGCGACGACCAGCCGGTCCTCGGCGGCGACCTGGAACGTCACCCACAGCGCCACTCCCGCCGTGACGGCCATGGCCAGAAGGAGGAAGAGCAGCACGTCGGTCATCGACCGGTGCTCTTGGGGGACGAGCTCTCGTGCTGGCATATCAGTCCTCACGCTGGGCGGCGCACCGAAACGCAAGTAGGCAAGATACTGGACCGGGCAAATACAGGAGTGAGTTCGACCAAACGGACCTCGCGAGGCACCTCACCTCTGGCAGGATCAATCCACGTGCCGCTTCCCACGCCGCCCGGTCCGGCGAACCTCGTCCGCACGATGCTGACCTACCAGAAGGCGCCGCTGGCGTTCCTCACCAACGTGCTGGACACCTACGGCGACGTCGCGTCGTTCCGCCTGGCCACCTCCCGGATCATCCTCCTCAGCCATCCCCACCACATCCGGCGGGTGCTGCAGCAGAAGTCCGGGGCCTACGACCGCAGCTCCATGCCCTACAAGATGTCCCGCACCCTCTTCGGCCGCGGTCTCGCCACCGTCGAGGGCGGGGAGGAGTGGCGGTCCATGCGGCGGCTGATGCAGCCCTCGTTCCACTACCAGCGCGTCGCCTCCATGGCAGAGCACATGCTGGCCGTGATCGAGGCGCGCCTGGAGCGCTGGGACGAGATGGCCGCCGCCGGCAAGGTCATCGACACCGCGCCCGAGATGCGCAGCCTGACGCTGCGGGTCGTCGCGCGGGCGTTGTTCGCGCTGGAGGAGGGCGAGATCTGCGATCGCTTCGCCACCGCCATCGACACCGTCGACCACGAGCTCGGCGCCTGGATGCAGTTCCCGCTGCTGCCGCTGTCGGTGCCGACGGCGGGCCACCGGCGGTACTGGACGAACCGCGCGATCGTCGAGGAGATCATCGACTACGTGATCACCCAGCACCTCACGGACGAGGTGGACCGGGGTGACCTGCTGTCGATGCTGATCGCGACGGAGGACGAGGAGACCGGCGCCCGCCTGACCGACGAGCAGCTGCGCGACCAGGTCATGATCATGCTGTGGGCCGGCCACGAGACGGGCGCGAACGTCCTCACGTGGACGTGGTACCGGCTCGGCAGGCACCCCGAGATCCAGCAGCGGGTGCTGCGCGAGGTCGACGACGAGCTGGACGGCAGGTCGCCGACCCTCGCCGACTGCAGCAAGCTGACCTACACCCGCTCCGTGCTCGACGAGGTGCAGCGGATGTACCCGCAGCAGTGGCTGGCGTCGCGGCGGGCGCTCGAGGAGGACGAGATCGGCGGCTTCCGGATTCCCGCCGGCACGGACATCTTCTTCAGCCCGTACCACGCGCACCGGCACCCGGAGTTCTGGGACGACCCGGAGGAGTTCCGCCCGGAGCGGTTCGCCGCCGAGGAGGTCGCGAAGCGCGACCGCAGCGCGTACATCCCGTTCGGCTCCGGCCCGCACCTGTGCATCGGCAACCAGTTCGCGATGACGGAGATGCTGCTCGTCCTCGCCAGCACCATGCAGCGCTACCGCATCGAGCCGGAGTCGCCGGAACCGATCAACCCGCGGCCACTGCTGACGCTGGGCCCGGAGAAGCCGATCCGCGTCCGTCTTGTGCCCCGCGGCCGGTCGTCCGCCTGAGCGGCCCCCGTACAGTCGATCATCGCTCCGGTTCGCCACGGGTGCCCCGACCCAGCAAGCCCTAGGGGTCGTGGCGCGCCTCGTCGGAGGCTCGGAGCCATGCGTGTCACCACCATTGTTTCGCTGGTCGAAAGTACTTGGAGTGTAAATATTTACTCGCGTCTTCGGCCGATCGGCCACATTGGACAATGCGCCGCCGATTGCCGCCCAGTCGCTTTTGACGTCCTTTATGGACGAGTGACCCCGCACAGTGGACAGTCTCAACCGGAGCGACCTGTGGTGAACGATGGGTAGTTGTCCAATGACTCTCCGACGAGTTCGCCCTTGCGAATAGCGAGTTGTCGCACTACCGGTAACAGTCCGCACACAGCCTGTCCGCGGTGGCAGTAGAAAATTTCTTCCCAAGCAGTCCTCGCTGGTCGCAGGCCTAACAGGACCCATTCCGGGGTTTCGTCACTCTCTGCTTAACGATTCCCCGACGATCTAGCCCTAGAATCCCGCCGCCGGATCCAATAGGGATGGAGAACTGATGACCGTCACCACGCAGCCCGGCGTGGCCCCGAAAGCCGGGGCAGGACTCGTACTCGACGCCGTGGACCGGTGGGCCGAACTGTCCCCGACAGCGACCGCCGTCACCGCGCCTGACGGTGCGCTGACATTTTCCGAGCTCAGCCAGGAAGTTCGCGCGATGGCGGCGGCGCTGCGCGCCGCGGGCGCGGGCCCCGGCGTCCCGGTGGCGCTCGGGTTCGGACGGTCCAAGTCGACCGTCCCCGCGCTACTCGCGGTGTGGCGGGCGGGTGCCACCGCGGTGCCCATGGACGACCGGCACCCGGCCGACCGGCTCGCGTACATCGTCGCGGACGCGCAGGTCCAGCTCCTCCTCGGCGAACTTCCCGCCACCGTGCCGATTCCCGGCGTGCGGGTGGTCGACCGGTCGGCCGCGGCCGCCGAGAACCACCCGGCGCCGGACCTCGACGACCCCGCCTACCTGGTCTACACCTCCGGCACGAGCGGCCGGCCGAAGGGCGTGGAGGTGGGCTACGGGAACCTCGACGCGTTCCTCGCCGCCATCTCGACGCTGGGTCTCACCCCGGGCGGCGTCGGCTTCAACCCGCTCTCCCCCGCGTTCGACGGCTGGTTCTGGTGCACGCTGCTCTACCTGCTGCACGGCCAGGGAGTGGCCATCGTGGACGTCGCGGGCACCGGGACGGCCGACCTCGCCGGCGCGATCGACGCGGTGGCGCCCCGCACCACCTGCATGAGCCCGTCGATGTACGCCGCGTGCCCCGACGACCTGCCGAGTGTGGACGTCGTGGTCATCGCGGGCGAGGCGAGCCCGCCCACGCTGGCGCGCCGCTTCGCGGGGCGCCGCGTGCTCAACGTCTACGGCCCCACCGAGGCGACGATCGCCGCCACCTGGGCCGACAGCGCCGCGGGCGACGACGTGACCACGATCGGCCGCGCGATCCCCGGCTACGAGGTGCACGTGCTGGACGCCGACGGGCACCCGGTGGGCGACGGCGAGGCCGGCGAGCTGTGCGTCGCCGGGCCGGGTGTCGCACTCGGGTACCGCAACCTGCCGGACCTCACCGCGGACAGATTCGTGGTGAACCCGTTCGGCAACGGACGATTATATCGAACCGGCGACCGCGTGCGGCCGCGTGCCGACGGTCAGCTCGAGTTCCTCGGCCGGGTCGACGACCAGGTCAAGATCCGCGGGTTCCGGGTCGAGCTCGGTGAGATCGAGCGCACGGCCACCGGCGCCGACGAGGTCCGGGCCGCGGCGGCGTTCGTGCTCACGAGCGGGGACGCGCTCGGGCTCGCGGTCGTGCCGAAGCCCGAGGTCGACCCGGTCGCGGCCGTCGAGGCGGTCACCGGGCGCTGCCAGCACCTGCTGCCGGACTACATGATGCCGGTCGTGGTCGAGGCGCTCACCGAGCTTCCCGTCACACAGCAGGGAAAGGCCGACCGAGTCGTGCTCGCGAGCCGGGTCACGACCGTCCAGCAGGTGACCGGCGTCCCGCCGAGCACCGACCGCGAACGACTCGTGTGCGAGGTGCTGAGCAGCGTGCTTCCTCGGCCCGTGTACGACGTCGACGCCAACTTCTTCGAGTCGGGCGGCCACTCGCTGCTCGCGTCGCGGGCTGTCGTCGCGCTGCGCAAGGCGACCGGCCTCCGACTGTCCATCAAGGACCTGCTGACCCATCCGACGCCGGCCGAGCTCGCGAGGAAACTGGACCGGGTCGCCGCGGAGAGTGGTCAGTGAACGGAGCGAGCCAGCGAACTCGGGGCTGGTTGTTGCCGTTCGCGCCGTCGGGTGCGCGGCCGGTGCTGGTGTGCCTGCCGCAGGCCGGTTCCGGGTGCGGAGCGTTCCGTTCGTGGCAGGACACGCTCGGGGACGCCGCGACGGTGGTCGGCGTGCAGCTTCCCGGCCGGGAGAACAGGTTCGCGGTGCCGCCGCCCGAGTCGTTCGCGCACGCCGTCGCCGAGATAGTCGCGGAGCTGGTGGCGGCCGTCGGGCGACCGACCGTCCTGTTCGGACACAGCCTCGGCGGGCTGCTCGGCTACGAGGTGGCGCGTGCGCTGCCGGAGCCGCCGGACGCGCTGGTGGTCGCCGCGTCACAACCGCCGCACCGCTGCGGGAGGACCGCGGGCATCGCGCTCGACACGGACGAGGGCTTCGCGAGGACGTTGGCCGCCAAGGGACTCGACGAGGACATGCGGGAGCTGGCGATCGCCGTGCTCCGGCAGGACGCCGACATGGCGGCGACCTACGAGCACCCCACGGGCACGTCGGTGCCCTGCGAGCTGCACGTGTGGGGCGGCGACGCGGACGAGCGCGTGCCGGCGAGCGACCTCGCCGGGTGGCGCGACTACGCGGGTGGGGCATTCCACTCGCGACAGTTCGCCGGCGGCCACGAATTCTGTTTGGACGAGCCGGAAGCAGTCGCCGCGGTGCGCGCGTTGCTGCCCGCGCGGCAGGAGGTCTGACGTGGAGATCGACCTGACGGACCCCGGTCTGTGGGAACGCAACGAGTTCGGCGAGGTTCTCGCCTGGTTGCGTGCCAACGAACCGGTGTACCGGCACGAGGAGCGCGACGGCCCCGGCTTCTGGGTGCTGAGCCGCTACGCCGACATCATGCACGTCTACGGCGACGACGAGTTGTTCAGTTCCCGCTTCGGCATGCGGCTCGACAGCAACGCCGAGGCCGTCGCGTCGGTCGAGGGCCGGATGCTGATCGTCACGGACCCGCCGACCCACACGCGGATCCGGCAGCTCGTCGGCACCGGGCTCGGCCGCGCCGCGATGCCCCGCATCGAGGCGTCCGTCGGCCGGGTGGTGTCGGAGGTCGTCGGCGAGGCGGTCGAGCGGGGCGAGCTGGACTTCCTCGACGCGGCCAAGAAGATCCCGAACTACGTGGTGTGCGACCTGATGGGGTTGCCGCGCGAGCACTGGGAATGGGTCGGCGACACCATGACCGAGTCGTTCGACGCGACCGACGAGGACAAGGTGGAGGCGGACGGCGAGCTCTTCCTGCTGTTCACCGAGCTGCTGATGGACCGGAGGGACAACCCGGGCGACGACTTCATCAGCCTGATCGCGCAGGCACGGCGCAAGGACCGCAGCGGCGAGGAACGGCGGCTCACCGACGAGGAGATCATCGTCAACTGCCACGGCGTGCTCGCCGGCGCGAACGAGACGACCCGTTACGTGATGTCCGCCGGGCTGCTCGAACTGGCCCGTGAACCGGGACACGTCGAGTGGTTGCGCACCGCCGGCGCGCGCGGCATCGCCTCGGCCGTCGAAGAGATGTTGCGCTGGGCGACGCCCGCCGTGCACGTCCTACGCACGGTCACCAGGGACACGGAGATCGGCGGCGTGCCGATCGCCGCGGGTGAGCGCGTCACCGCGTGGAATCCGTCGGCCAACCACGACGAGGCGGTGTTCGCCGACGCGGACCGGTTCCTGCCCGACCGCACGCCGAACAAGCACCTCGCGTTCGGGATCGGGCAGCACTTCTGCATCGGCGCGCGGCTGGGCCGGCTGGAGCTGGCCGCGTTCCTGCGCGAGCTGCTCGCGCGGGTGGACCGGATCGAGCTGACCGGCGAGCCGAGGTACAACTCGTCGAACTTCACATGGGGCCTGGTCGAGCTCCCGGTCCGGCTGGTTCCGCTCGGCTGAGCGTCGTTGTCCGCCGCAGTCCCGGGTGGGCGAAGGTGAAGACGACCAGGCCCGCGAGCAGCACGATGCCGAGGACGTACGGGATGGTGGGCGCGAGCTCGTAGAGGCCGTTGCCGATCAGCGGGCCGAGCATGAACGTGAGCGCGATGCTGGAGCTGACGAGCCCGGCCACGGCGCCCTGTTCCGCTCGGGTGGCGAGGAGGGTCGGCGCGGACATCATTCCTGGCGCGCCGAACCCGAGGCCGGTGCCGAGGACGCCGACTCCGGCGCCGATCAGGATTCCGTTGGGGGCAACGGTGATGACGACCATTCCGGCGGTCATGAGGATGACGCCGACGCGAATGAGACGTGCCGGTGTCCAGCCCAGCCGTGGGACGGCCACGGCCTGGACGGCGGCGATCATGCCGGCTCCGGCCAGCAGGACCAGACCGGTTGCCTGCCCGGTTTCCTGTGAGGTGAGGCGAAGTCGGTCCTGTAGTAGGAAACCGATCGTCATGAGGACGATGGTCATGGCAAGGTACATGCCGAAACCGATGGCCAGAAAGGGCCACATGCGGCTGTCGAAAGGGCTGACCTTCGCGGCCGCGGGGCGCGTCTGATGGCTTTGTGGTTTCGGTAGGCCGATCCACACGAGAACGGCGATCACGGCCAGGATGACCGGTGCCACGTACAGCGGCGCCAGCAGGCCGTTGAAACTCAGGAGCCCGCCGATGGCGGGGCCGGCAGCCAGGCCGAGGCCTTGTGCCGCACCGATCATGGACATGCCGCGGACGCGTTCGGTCTCGCCGGTGGTGATGTCGGCGACATAGGACTGTGCGGTGACCGGGGTCGCCGCCCAGGCGAGGCCGAACACCACGCCGCGGCTGATTAGGACCAGCGTGAACAGCAGTGGCACGGCGAGCACGCCGGTCAGCCCGACCTGGGCGATGACCGCGAAGGTCAGCAGGCCGACCATCGCGCCGAGAAGCGAGGTCAGCAAAACCGCCCGGTGACCCCAGGACACGCTGCGCCGTCCCCAGAACGGGCTCGCCAGCACCACACCGGACGCGCTGACCGCCCACACGACTCCCAGCGCCAGCTCGCTGAACCCCCACTCGCGAGCCAGTGGAGGAAGAATCGGATTAACCATGTGCTGTCCGGTCACCAGGCCGAACACGGACAGACAGACCAGTAGAATAGGCGGCCTCCCCGCCAGTTTCTTCTTGGTGCTCACGACCCGCCGAAACCCCACGTACCGCCCCCCGAAGGCCAGAACCCACGCACGATACGACCATAGCGCGTCCACCACGACCCCTGAGGAAAACCCTTGCTGAAGTAGAAACCGCTGAACGTCCTGATCTACAGTGCGTGCCGTCCAACAAAGGCTCGACCAGTCGGGGAGTGATCAAGTGGGTTCGGTGATCGTAGCTGCGCCACCGGTGTTCGGTGAGACGGTGCCCGTATTGGAGATCGCCGCCGGCCTGGTAAAGCGAGGGCACTCGGTGACCGCGCTGCTCGGCTCCCGGTTCGCCGAGTCGGCCGCGGCGATCGGCGCGCGCCACGTGCCGCTGCCGGCGGACGCCGACTTCGACGACCGTCAGCTCCTGGGTGCCAACCCCGAGCGGCTCGCGCTGCCTCCCGGGCCGGACCAGTACAACTGGGATCTCGTCAACGTGTTCGTGGCGGGCATGAACGCCCAGCACGAGGCATTGCAGCAGCTCCTCGAGGAGGATCCCGACGCCTCGCTGCTCTGCAACTCGCTGTTCCCCGGCATGTGGCCGGTCGCGCTCGGCGCTCCTGGCCGGCGGCCACGCAAATGGGTGGCCGTGGTGGCGAACGCCGTCATCGTCGAGGACGACGCGACCACTCCCACCGGTCCCATCCCGGGCCTCACCGGCGAGGAGGCGGTGCTGGCGCACCGTGCGGCCAACAACGAGTTCCACGCGGTGCTCGAGCCGACGAGGCGCGCCGCGCAGCTGCGGCTGGACGAGCTCGGCGCCACCGAGCCGATGCCGCCCTTCTACAACGCGATCTACTTCCTGCCGGACGCGATCGCCGCGCTCACGGTGCCAGAGTTCGACTTCCCGCGTGCCACCCCACCGGACTCGCTCGTCTACGCGGGCATCCTGCCGCCCCACCCCGGCACCGAGCAGCAGAAACCGGAGTGGTGGGACGACCTCGACTCGGAGCGCCCGGTCGTCGTCGTCACGCAGGGCACCACGGCGAACGGCGACCTCAGCCAGCTCGTCGAGCCCGCGCTGCGGGCCCTCGCCGACAAGGACGTGCTGGTCGTCGCCGCGCTCGGCCGCGACCCGTCCGTCCTCGACATCGTGCCGCCCGACAACGCGCGAGTGGTGCAGTACCTGCCCTTCGACGAGCTCCTCCCCCGCACCGACCTGCTCATCACCAACGGCGGCGCCGGCGGCACACAGCTCGCCCTCGCGGCGGGCGTCCCGGTCGTGATGTGCGGGACCACCGAGGAGAAGCCGATGAACGCCGCCCGCGTCTCGTACCACCGCGTGGGCATCGACCTGGCGACGGCGACGCCGTCACCGGAGCAGATCGTCGAGGCGGTCACCACGATCCTCGACGACGCCACCTACCGGGCGGCGGTGCGCCGGTTGAGCAGCGCCTACGCGGCACACGACCCCATCACCACCGTGGAGGCTCTTCTGCGCTGAACCGGCGCGTGCCGCGGGGTCGACCCATGGCAGCTTCCGGACAGCCTCGAAAGAAAGGGACGGTATGGACATCTCCCTGGAAGTCAACGGCAGAACGGAACAGCTGGACGTCGACCCCGGCGTGACGTTGCTGGACGCGTTGCGAGAACGCCTGTCCGTCACCGGCCCCAAGAAGGGTTGCGACCGCGGCCAGTGCGGTGCGTGCACCGTGCACGTCGACGGCAGGCCGGTGCTCTCGTGCCTCACGCTCGCCGCCACCGTCCGAGGGCCGGTCACCACCGTCGAAGGGCTCTCGGACGGCGACCGGCTGCACCCGGTCCAACAGGCATTCGTCGACCAGGACGCCCTCCAGTGTGGATTCTGCACCTCCGGCCAGATCATGTCGGCGGTGGCCGCGGTGGCGCAGGACGTCACCGACGTCCGGGAGTTCATGTCCGGCAACATCTGCCGCTGCGCGGTCTACCCGAACATCGTCGCGGCGGTCGAGCAGGCGAGGCAGACCGGTGCGACAGTTTGAGCTCACCACACCCCAGTCCCTCGAAGCCGCCGTGACCGCACCGGGCACGTTCCTCGCCGGCGGGACGACGCTCGTCGACCTGATGAAGCTGAACGTCCTGACCCCGCGGCACGTCAAGGACATCAACGACCTCCCGCTGCGGGGCATCGACACGCGGCACGGTCTGCGCATCGGCGCCCTCGAGCGGATGAGCGACATCGCCAGGCACCCCGGCGTGTATCCGGTGCTCTCCCGTGCCCTGCTGCAAAGCGCCTCCCAGCAACTGCGCAACATGGCGAGCATCGGCGGCAACCTGTTGCAGCGCACCCGTTGCGGCTACTTCCGGGACGTGGCGATGCCCTGCAACAGGCGTGCGCCCGGCAGCGGCTGCCCGGCGATCACGGGTGCCAACCGGACGCACGCCGTACTGGGCACGAGCGAGAAGTGCGTGGCGACCCACGCCAGCGACGTCGCGGTCGCCCTCGTCGCACTGGACGCGACGCTGCGTCTTGCCGGCGCCGAGGGCACCCGCACGGTGCGGCTGGCCGACTTCTACCGCGTGCCCGGCGAGACACCCGAGATCGAGCACGACCTGCGACCCGGCGAGCTGGTCACCGAGCTCGTGGTGCCACGACTGGATTGGGCGCGGCGCTCCACCTACGTGAAGGTCCGGGGTCGGGCGTCCTACGAGTTCGCGTTGTGTTCGGCGGCGGTCGCGCTGGACATCCGGGACTCGCGCATCGCCGACGCCCGGGTGGCGGTCGGTGGCGTCGCGACCGTGCCGTGGCGGCTCACCGCGGTCGAGGAGGCGCTGCGCGGCGCGCCGGCGACGGTTTCGGCCTTCGAACACGCCGCGTCGGCAGCCGCCGACGGCACCAAACCACTGTCCCGCAACGGTTTCAAGGTGTCCCTGCTGAAGCGGACCGTCGCCCGTGCGCTGATCGAGTGCGGCCGCGAATGAGCGGCCGGGTGGACGGTCGGGTGAAGGTCACCGGTCGGGCCAGGTACGGAGCCGACCACAACCTGCCCGGCATGGCGTACGGGTACGTCGTGCTCAGCACGATCGCGCACGGCGAGGTCCGACACGTGGACACCACGGCGGCGAGGAGCGTGCCCGGGGTACTCGGCGTGTACTCGCCGTTCGAACCCCTCGAACTGCGCCCGGCGCACAGCCCGATGTTCGGTGACACCTGGGTTCCCCTGCAGGACAAGGAGGTCGCGTACTACGGTCAGCCGATCGGCCTGGTCGTGGCGGACACCTTCGAACACGCGCGGGACGCCGCGATGACCATCGAGGTCTCCTACGACGAGCGTCCGGCCAGGACCTCGCTGTCGGCGGGACTCGTGACCGCCGAGGACGCACCGGAACAGGGCCACACCGTCCTCGCGCCCGGCGTCGAGTCCATCGCGGACGCGCTGGCGACCAGCCCGGTCGTGGTCGAGGGCACGTACTCCACCGCGACACAGAACCACGCCGCGTTGGAGCCGCACTCGGCGGTCGCCGTGTGGGACGCCGGCGAGCTGACTGTCTACAGTGGAACCCAGGGCGCCGACTTCCAGGCGGTGGAGCTGACCGTCGCGTTGGGCGTGGACCGGGCGCGCGTCCACACGGTCAACCCGTTCGTGGGTGGGGCGTTCGGGGGCAAGGGCCGCACGTCCGTCGCGGCGTTCCTGGCCGCGGCGGCGGCGAGGACGCTCGACCGGCCGGTCAAGGTGGTGCTGAGCCGGGAGCAGGTCTTCACCGCGACCGCGACCCGGCCGGCGACCGTGCAGGAGATCGCCCTCGGCGCCACCGAGGACGGCACGCTGGTCGCGGTGCGCCACGACTCGTGGTCCGCGACCTCGGCGGACCGGTCGTACGTCGAACCGACCTCGGACAACACGGGTGAGTTCTACGCCACCAAGAACCTGTCGGTCAGCCAGAAGATGGTCCCGCTGAACATCCCGCCGGTCACGTACATGCGCGCGCCGGGCATGGCGCCGGGCTCGTTCGCGTTGGAGAGCGCGATCGACGAGCTGGCCGTCGCGCTGGACATGGACCCGATCGAGCTGCGCCGCAGGAACGACTCGACGGCCCCGCTGGGCTCGGACCTGTCGTGGTCGAGCAAACACCTCGACGAGTGCTATCGCCATGGCGCGGCCCGGTTCGGCTGGGTGAGCCACGCGTCCCGCGTGGACGGCGACTGGCTCGTGGGGATGGGGACGGCGACCGCCATGTTCCCGGCCCGCCGGTTGCCGGCCACGGTGCGCCTCACGTTGCGGGACGACGACACGGCCGTGGTCGCCACCAGTGGCGCGGATCCCGGCACCGGCCTGCTGACCGTACTTTCCATGGTGGCCGCGGAGTCGCTCGACCTTCCGCGGTCGAAGATCACGCCGATGCTCGGCGACTCCGCCTTCCCGCCCGGTGGCACGTCCGGCATCTCGACCGCCACGGCCAGTGCCGGCACGGCGGTCACGGTCGCCGCGGCCCAGATGATCGACGAGCTGCTGGCCTTGGCGGCGAGCCCAGGCGCCCCGTTCGACGGTCTCGAGGTCTCCTACGCCGACGGTCGGGTGCTGGCTGCGGACCGGAGCATGACGTTCGGCGAGCTGCTCGGGGCGACGCGCCGCGCCGAGCTCTCGGCAACCGGTTCTTCGGTGCCGGGCGAGGAGATGACCAAGCACTCCTTCAGCTCGTTCGGCGCCCAGTTCGCCGAGGTCCGCGTGCACCGGTGGACGCGGGAGGTCCGGGTGTCCCGGCTGCTCGGCGTGTTCGACGCGGGCCGGATCGTCAACCGGGACGCGGCACGCGGCCAGCTGGCCGGCGGCATGATCTGGGGCGTGTCGGCGGCCCTGCACGAGGGGCTGGACATCGAGGAGAGCGGCCGGCTGGCGAACGCGGACCTCGCCGGCTACCTGGTGCCGGTGAACGCCGACATCCCGGACGTCGACGTGGTCTTCCTGGAACACCCGGACACCCTGCACAATCCCGTCGGCGCCAGAGGGATCGGCGAGCTCGGCATCGTCGGCATGGCGGCGGCCGTCGCCAACGCGGTCCACGACGCCACCGGGGTCCGCGTCCGGCACATCCCGATCACCGTGGCCGACCTCCTGGCGGCATAGCCGACAAAGGGACCCAATACGGACAGTGCGCACCGGTTCGCGGTCTGTGTGGCAAGATGCCGCCATGGTCGGGACCGATGATGTTCGCAAATCACCCACGAAGGGCGTGACCAGGGGTTCTGTGGACCGGCGAACCCGTCGGCAGCGGCTGTCGGCTCGCGAGGTCACGCTGGGTGTGCTGTTCTGTGTGCCCGCGCTCGCCGGACTGGCCGTGTTCGTGATCTTCCCGCTGTTCCAGGCGGTCTTCCTGTCGACGCGGGGCACCGACATCAACGGCAACCCGTCCCGGTCGGTCGGGATGGACAACTTCGCCGCGCTCTTCACCCCCGAGTTCGGCACGATCCTGCTGCAGACGCTGCTGTTCACCGTGTTCGTCGTGGTGGTCGGGCTGGTGCTGCCGCTCGCGCTCGCCGTGCCGCTGTCCCAACGACTCGCCGGCATGCGCGTGTTCCGCACGCTGTTCACGCTGCCGTTCGCCTACTCGGCCTCCGCGGCGAGCGTGGTCTGGCTGTTGATGCTCGACCCGTCGATGTCCCCGGTCAACTGGGCGCTGCGGCTGTTCGGGATCGCCGCGCCCGGCTGGACCACCGAGTCGCCGTGGCCGCTGATCACCGTGGCGTGGGCGACGGTGTGGGTGGTGGCCGGCTTCAACCTGCTGGTGCTGTCCGCCGGCCTCGCCGGCGTCGACCAGGAGGTGCTCGAGGCCGCGCGGATCGACGGGGCGACCGGGTTCCGCAACTTCTTCGGCGTCGTACTGCCGATGATCTCCCCGAGCGTGTTCTTCGTCGTGGTCACCACGACGCTCACCGCGCTGCAGGCGCTCGGGCAGGTGCAGGTGATGACCGACGGCGGGCCCAACGGCAGCACGGCGACGCTGGTGTTCTCCATCTACCACAACGCCTTCGAGTACGGGAACAACGACTACGGCCTGGCCAGCGCGCAGGGCCTGGTGTTGCTGATCATCGGGATCGTGCTCGCCGCGATCCAGTTCGGTGTGATCGAGAGGCGGGTGCACTACCGGTGACTCAGACGACCACCGCTGTCGCGTCCGTGCCGGCCGGGGCCGGTACGGGGCAGCCGCGGCGCAAGGTTCGCTCCCCGGAGCGACCGAAGGCCGCGATCGGCGTGCTCACCTACGTGTGGCTCGGGCTGGCGGCGATCGTGCTGCTGTTCCCGGTGCTGATGACCGTCGTGGGAGGGTTCCTGCCGGAGGGGCAGCTGGTGCGCCAGCCGCCCGGGTTGGCCAGTGGCACGTACTCGTTCGACAACTACGTGGCCGCCTGGCGGCAGACGGTGGTGCCGCTGCTGCCCGCGTTCACCAACTCGTTGTTCGTCGGCGTGGTGATCATGCTGGGCCACCTGATCACGTCGTGCCTCGCCGCATACGCGCTCGTGTTCGTCCGGATGCCGCTGCGCAAGCCGGTCTTCTGGCTGTTCATGGCCACGATCATGGTGCCGTACGAGGCGATCGTGGTGCCCAACGCGCTGTTCATCCGCAGCATGGGCATCGAGAACAGCCAGTGGAGCCTGGTACTCCCGTTCCTGGCCAACGGGTTCGGGGTGTTCCTGCTGCGCCAGGCGTTCCGCCAGTTCCCGGACGAGCTGCGGCAGGCCGCGCTCATCGACGGCGCCGGACACCTGCGGTTCCTGTTCACGATCGTGCTGCCCTCGGTGCGACCTTCGTTGACCGCGTTGGCGGTGTGGTCGTTCCTGCAGGGCTGGAACATGTACTTCTGGCCGCTGATCATCTCCTCGTCGAACAACTCGATGAACACTCTGCAGACGGCCGTGTTCGCGTTGAAGGCCAACGGGAACGGCACACAGCAGGCGCTGCTGCTCGCCGGCGTGACGATCACGCTCGTGCCGACGCTGCTGCTGGTGATCTTCGGTCAGCGCTGGCTCGTCCGCGGCTTCATGGCCGGGGCCGTGAAATGACCCCATTGTGGACCTCAGTGTTACAGGAAGGAAGAACTGTGCGGATAACTCTGCGTCGCCGGATCGGCGCGCTGGCCGCGGCCCTCGCGATGGCCGTCACCGCTTCGGCGTGCTCGTCGGCGGCGAACTCGGGAGGCGCCTCCGGCGGCGATGACGCCGCCGCGCCCGGCGAGGACGCACTCACGGGCAAGGGCGAGGTCAGCATCACGTTCTGGCACGGGATGAGCGGCACCAACGGCGAGGCGCTGCAGGCGCTGATCGACCAGTTCAACCTCGAGCACAAGAGCAAGATCAAGGCGACACTGAACTACAAGGGGCAGTACGACAGCGTGCTCGCCTCGTACAAGAACGCGTCGAACCAGCAGCGGCCAGACATGCTGCAGATGTACGACATCGGCACCCGCTACATGATCGACTCGAAGACGATCCTGCCGATGCAGTCGTTCATCGACGTCGACAAGCACGACGTTTCCGACCTTCAGCCGAACATCGCCGGGTACTACACCGTCGACGACAAGCTGTACTCGATGCCGTTCAACACCTCGATGCCGTTGATGTACATCAACCGGGAGGCGTTCCAGAAGGCGGGTCTCGACCCGGAGAAGCCGCCGACCAACCTCGACGAGATCATGGTGGCCGCCAGGAAGATCAAGGCGACCCCGGGCGAGACGGTGCAGTACGGCTTCGGCGCCTCCCTCTACGGCTGGTTCGTCGAGCAGTGGAACGCGGTCGCCGACCAGACGCTCTGCAACGCGGAGAACGGCAGGACCGGGCGCGCCGACAAGGTCACCATCGTCAACGACACGAACCTCAAGCTCGTGCGGTGGTGGCAGCAGATGGTCGACGAGGGCCTCGCGATGAAGCTGGACAGCAACACCGACAACGGTGACAACGCGTTCAGCTCCGGGACCGTCGCCATGAGCCTCGAGTCGACCGGCTCGCTCGGCAGCTTCACCGCGGGCGCCGCGGCGTCGAAGAACCCGTTCACGGTCGGCACCGGTTTCTACCCGAAGGTCAACGCGGACAACGAGGGCGGCCCGATCATCGGCGGCGCCTCGCTGTGGATCGTGAACAAGGAGGACCCGGCGAAGAAGCGGGCCGCCTGGGAGCTGGTGAAGTTCCTCGCCGACAAGAAGACCCAGGTCGAGTGGCACACGAAGACCGGGTACTTCCCGATCAGCAAGGCGGCGCTGAACGACCCGGCGGACAAGCAGTGGGTCAGCCAGAAGCCCCAGTTCGCCACGGCCATCGACCAGCTCCGGGGCACGAAGCTGACCCACGCGACGCAGGGCTGCTCGATCGGTGAGATGCCCGAGGTCCGCAAGAACGTCGAGAACGGACTGCAGGCGGCCATCCTGCAGGGCGTCGACGCGGAGAAGGCACTGACCGACGCACAGAACGCGGCGAACAAACAGGTCGCCGACTACAACGAGAAACTCGGCGGCTGACGACTGCCAGCACCCGGCTGGGCCGCCCCGTACGACAAGGGCGGTCCAGCCGATCTGCCGGGCACAGCTCGCAGGTTCACCCGACGTTGACGTGGTAGTTGAACATCGGACTGAGGTTCGCGCTGACCCGGGACATCTTCAGCGACCACGTCGCCGTGAGGCTGGGGGCGACATAGGCGCCGGCGTAGGAAAGCCACCACTTCTCCAGCTCGGCCCATAGCCGTGCGCTGAGGGTTGTCACCGCATAGTTGCCGCCAACCCCGCCTTTGCTGGTCCCCCAGGTGCCTATGTCGTTGCACCCCGGCGCCCCGAAAAGCACGGTCGTCCAGAGCCCGTGTTGAGTGTTGACACCGTTCTTCTCTGCTTGCAGTGCGGCCTTCTCCTGGGGTGTGAACTGCGGCACCGGAGCGGGCTTGGCGTTGTAACGCTTGTAGACCTCGGCGCGGAACTCGTCGACCGTTGTCAGTTTCATCAGCCTGACGCCGATCGTGTCCTTGGTGATGGCCTCTCGGGCGCCGTCCTTCCACGGGCCGTTGCCCGTGTAAAGCTGCTTGGCGGTCGGGTTGGCGTCCCGGATCTTCTTCACCGCCGCGGTGAGCGCCGCGTCGTGCGCGGTCGTCGCGGCGTCGCGGTACTGCGCGGCGGCGGCGAGCAGGGGGTCGTACTCCCCGAGCAGCTTGCGACGGAGCTGGATGCGTTTCGCGGTCGAGTCACCGGGTTGGAACTCGGCTTCCACCGCCAGGACACGGGCAAACCGTTGGTCCAGGTCGGCCGCGTGAGCCGTGTCGCTGCGCGCTTTTGTACAGTGGGTATCGTTGAACCTGTTGCCTTTCAGCAGCGCGGTCAATGAGACGGCCTCGGTGGCCGGAAGCCGGCCCGGCTTCTCGACGGTGTCCGCGTTGAGGGGCATTTCCTACCTCCGCCTGAAGATTCTGGTGTGCGACACCTCCATCTGACGCCCATTGGTCACGTCCGTGCAGGTCCGAAAGGGCAGACCTGCACAAATTTCGGGTTCTGACGTGACCTTCACGCCCTGGGACCGGCCGACTCGTCGAGCGGCGGCAGGTCAGCAAGCTTCGGGACGTGCCGCACCGTCCGACTGGCCGTGGCGACCGCCGCCACCGCCAGCATGAGCGCGGCCAGCGCCAGCAGCGTGCCCGTCGAGCCGACGCTCACCAGCAGCGTGCCGGCGACCAGCGGCGCCAGCGGGATCGTGCCCCAGGCGACGAGCCGCGCGGCGCTCTGCGTCCTGGCCTGCAGCCGATCGGGCACCAACGCGTACCGGTAGGCGGCCACGACCACGTTGAACAGCGGCCCGATCAGCGCGGACGCGCCGGCCGCGACGCCGAGCCACAGCGGGGTGGGCATCCACACCAACACCGCGGTCCCGCCTGCCCACACCCACAGCGCCCCGACTACGACGACCCGCGTCGGGATGCGACGGTGCAGCCACGGCGCGACCAACGAGCCGAGGATCGCGGCGACCCCGGAGAACGCCAGCAGCACACCGATCAGCGCCGGCGCGGCTCCCATCTCCCGCGCCCGGACGATCAGCACCAGTGGTAGCGCGTTCAGCACGATGTTCGTCGCGCCGACGAGCCCGACCACCGTGCGTAGGAACTGCTGCCGCCACAACCAGGTGAGCCCCTCGCCGATGTCGGCCAGCAGGCCCTGCGCCGGCCGCGGCCGCCCTTCCTGCAGGGTGGGCCGCACGAACAGCAGACCGATGAACGACAGGACGTAGGACACCGCGTCCACGACGAACGGCAGCGCGTGGGCGACCGCGAACAGTGCGCCGCCGAGCGGCTGGCCGGCGAGGTCCGCGCCGTTCTCGCGCGCCTGGTTCTGCGCGAGCGCGGTGGAGAGCTGGTGGCGCGGCACGATGTGCGGCAGCGCGGCGGACTCGGCGAGCTGGAAGAACACGAAGCAGGTGCCCTCGACGAACACCGCGAGGACGACGTGGACCAGGGTCAGCCAGTTCCAGAGCAGGCCCGCGACGACCGTCACCAGCACCCCGGCGCGCACCGCGTCGGCGACCAGCATGACCCGCTTGCGGTCGAGCCGGTCGACCAACGCCCCCGCCGGGAGAAAGACCAGCAGGAACGGCAGCGCCTGCGCGAACCCGACCACGCCGGCCAGCAACGGCGAACCGGTCAGGGCCAGTACGAGCAGCGGGTAGGCGAGCGAGGTGACGCGCATCCCGACCGTCGAGACGACCTGTCCCGTCCACAGGAGCATGAAGTCCCGGTTGCGCCACAGAGATCGGCTCTCGCCGGGTGGCGCCGCGGCCCGGTCGCCCACGTCCCCCTTCACCTCGCTCGGTCCTGTTTGTGCGGTAACTTGCGCCAGCAATTTCGACGGACTGGGGAAGAAAAGGTGAGGAGCACTGTGTCGATGAAGAACACTCTCTTCCGTCGGCGGATCTCGGAGAAGCCATCCGTTCTCCGTCGCGCCGCCGTCGGCCTGGGTGTCGTCACGATCGCGGCCACGAGTCTGGTCGTCGGCGCCGGGGTGGCACACGCCGACGTTCCGAAGGTCGGCCAGCTCTGTGACGCCGCGGAGAACATCCAGTTCTACGCCGACGACTACCACACGCCCAGCTACACGGTCGAGAGGGGCGGGAACATCCGCATCGACAGCATGGAGACGCTCGTGGACTGGGCCGTGGGGCACGGTACCGGTCATTCCGCGAGGAACTTCATCTATCGGCACTCGAACGGCGCGCACCGGCTCACCAACTGCCGCTACACCTGAGTGTCGGCCAACGCCGGTGCCAGCCGCGTAGCTTGTCCGGGTTCAGCACGATCCACACGGCCGTGACCTCGGTGCCCGCGACACCCACGCTGACCGCCGCGACGGCCGTGCCGGCCCGACGAAGTGTCAGGCCGGCATGGCCGTTGACCGCCTCGACGGTCAGCACGGCATCGGACCGACCGGTCAGCAGGGCGTCGACGAGCAGGGCGACCTCGTGCGCGCCGTGGATCGGGTGCACCGGCGCACGGACCTTGGCGCCGCCGTCGCACACGGCCACGGCGTCCGCCGCCAGGACCGCGAACACCGCGCCGTCACGGGTGAGCAGCGCGGACGCCTGGCCGTTCGTGCTGGCCCACCGCACGCCGACCCCAGCCCAGAACCGGTCCGCGAAGGCCCGGACGTACTTCGCCACCCGTCGCGCGCCGAGGACGGGTATGCGAGACGCCCGCACGACGCCCCCGCCGTCGGAGTAGCTGGTCACGTCGGCGGCGAAGAGCTCCTCCAGTGCCGCCAACTCGCCACTGCGGGCAGCGGAGACGAAGGTGGTCAGCAGCCGGCGCTGCTCGGCCCCGGTCACCGGCGCGCGCCGCTCCGCGAGTACATGCGGGCCCTGCTGACCAGTTGGCGCACGGCGGGCTCGCTGGTCTGGAGAATGTCGGCGATCTGCCGGTACGGGTAGTCGAACGCCTCCCGCCGGACGTACGCCGCCCGTTCGTTGGGGGACAACCGTTCCAGCAGGAGGAGGACCGCGAACCCCAGCGCCTCGCCCCGCTCGGCGCCGAGATGTGGATCCGCGCTGGTGTCGACGGGCTCGGGCAGCCAGGGGCCGAGGTAGGTCTCGCGACGGACCCGCGCGGTCTGGGTGGCGTTGATGGCCAGCCGCATGGTCGTCGTCGCCAGGTACGCGGCCGGGCTGGACACCGCGGTCCGGTCGCAGGTCTGCCACCGCAACCAGACGTCCTGCACCAGGTCCTCGGCATCGGTGGCACTACCCAGCATCCGGTAGGCGATCCCGAACAGACGCGGCCGCACCTGCGCGAAGACCGCCGCCGCCTGTTCGAGATCGGCCGTGTCCGCCACCATCGTCGCCCCGTCTCGCATAGCCGGCAGGCCCATCCTGGGCCCAGTATCCGCCGACCGCCCGTCGAACGGCTAAGACCAGTCGCGGTACCTCGTCTCCGCGAGAATCGCACCCTCGCCCGGCAGCAACGTCCGCTCCCCCGGCACGCTACCGAAGTACCGAGCCCGCGCATCCGCGACGACCACCCGCGAATCACCCCGCGCGGCAAGGGTTTCCGCGAAGAACTCGTCCATTCGGAACGGTTCCGGCCCGGCGACCTCGACCCGCCCGCGCACCGGCGTCCCCATGGCGATGTCGCCGACCGTCCTCGCGACGTCGTCGCCCGCGATGGGCTGGAAGTACGCCGGGGGCATCCGGACCGTGCCGCCCTCGGTGGCCTCGTCGGCCATTCTCGGGACGAACTCGAAGAACTGTGTCGCGTGCACGATCGAGTACGGGATGGCGGAGCCCTCGATCAGCTTCTCCTGGGCGATCTTCGCCCGGAAGTAGCCGTTCTCCGGCATCCGCTCCGTCCCCACCACCGAGAGCGCGACGTGGTGACCGACACCGGTCGACGCCTCGGCGGCGAGCAGGTTGCGGGTGGAGGTCTCGAAGAACTCCAGCACCGCGGCGGCCTCGAACGACGGCGAGTTCGACACGTCGATCACCACGGCCGCGCCGGCCAGCGCGTCGGCGAGTCCTTCTCCGGTGCGGGTGTCGACCCCGGTGCTCGGTGCCGCCGCCACCGCCTCGTGGCCGTGCTCGCCGAGCATCGTCCCGAGTTTCGAGCCGATGAGCCCGGTGCCGCCCACTACCACGATCTTCAGGTCGTACCTTCCTGTCTCCCGATGGCGGTGTTCGCCAGCTGAGACAGGACAGCCCGCCGCGTTGTGACAGCGGGAGCTGGTCGTCACTCCCGGACGAGGGCCCGAGCCACCGTGCGCAGGGTCAACGGCGCGCTGAACATCGACGACCGGAGGCCGGACCAGCCGCGCCGCGCCAACTCGACCACCAGCGCGGGGACCAGGTCGAGCTCACCACCGGCGGTCACGTAGGTGCACCCGAAGTCCTCGACCGTGAACCCGTGTGTGCTTCGGATCACGTCGCCGAGTGCCAGCTCGGCGTCCGATGCCGGCGGTATCGCCGGGCGGTCCCGCACGTGCCACGTGTCGCGGTCGGACGGGTCACGCCGGTAGCGGGCGGGGGCGACGATGTCACCATGATCTGACGACGTCGCCAACACGTGTTCGTAGATGTCGAAGTACAACACGTCGTCGTCACATGCCACGGTGGCGACGAGCTCGTCCTCCTCGACGCCGACCTCGACCGCGCGCATGCCCGGGACGGCCGCGATGAGCTTCTCCACCTCGCCCGGCCGAACCCAGTCCAGGCCGACCCGGACAAGTCCGTCGTCGAGCGGGAACGGCGTCGTCGCCCAGTCGGCGTAGTCGTCCAACGGCCGGTCGGGGGCGTCGCGGATGTACCCGACCGCCTTGGCGAAGTCCGTGAGACACGCGGCCGTGTCCGCGCTGGTGAACATGGCTCCGTCGAAGTCGAGACCGACCTCGACGGCGTCGCCGGAGACGACGATCTCCACGGTGTTGAGGAACGGCCGGCCCCCGCTGTTCCACTCGTCGACGATCGTGTCCGACGCCGCGTCCTGGCTGGCACCCCACAGCGCGTCCGACCCGGTCATGACGTTGATGGTGAGGGGTTCCTTGATGTCGACGCCGCGCTCGGCCGACACCGAGGAACGAACCTCCGCGGCCGTGTTCTTCGGCATGCGCCCGTACGCGAAGGCGGCGAAGGTGGCCCCGGCCAACTCCTGGATCGCCACCGTCGGCGACGCCGTGCCGAAGTCCACGGAGGTGTACACGTGCTGCATGTGGCAGCCGACCGACTGATCGTGCGCCGCCCGGTTTGCGTAGATCATGTCCAGCGCGATCATCCGCTGCCTCGCGAGACGGGCGATCAGCCAGCCGATGACGTAGGTCAGCACCGCCGGGGCCGTGCACCTGCACCGCCGCGCGATGGTGTCCACCGCCTCGGCCAGTCCGGTGAACATCGCCGTCGAGCGCAGGTACCGGTCCACCCCGGTCTGCCTCGTGGCCGGGATCAGCACCTGCGCGCTTCGTGCGAGGGCGTCCTTGTACCGGTCACGTGCGCGAAGCACGCGGGGGTGGTCGATCGACGGCTCCGTGTTCGCCAGGTCGATGGGTTGCGCGACGTCGACCTGGCGGTGTGGGTCGACGAGGAGGTCGTTCACCTGGTTTCGCCAGTTCTGCAGGCTGAAGGCGTCGAACAGGATGTGTTCCACGACGATGCAGGACGCGCGCGCGTACCCGTCCTCGTGGAAGATGGTGACCGACCACAGCGGCCCGTCGAAGTCAAGCCGGTGGTCGGCGGCGGCCTCGAAGGCCGCGTACTCCGACACGGGCGCATAGCTGAGCGGGAGCTCGAAGTCCTCCGCGCGGATTACCTGCTGCACCGGACGGCCGGTCGGGCCCAGCACGAACGACGATCGCAGGACCTCGTGCCGGCGGACGAGCGCCTCCCACGCGGCGACGGCCGTCGCCAGTGTCACGTCTCCTTCGACCGGCCAGCCATGAAAGCGAAAGGGGAACCGCTCGCCCCGATGGCGCCAGAAGAGCATCTGCCACATCGGAAACTGCGCCCAAGTGAGGGGCCCACTTCGAACGATCTCCGCGGCCATGCGCACAGATCTCCTTTCTCGGACGACAAGTGGTTCAGGACGCCGCGGCACCGCTAGGTCAGCCCCAGATGTGCTGCCACGTAAGGAATCGCCAGCTCCATCGGACGTTGCGGGCCGTACAGCCCCGGGTGGACGTTGACCTCGAAGACGGCGCCGCCGTGCTCCATGGACAGGTCGACCCCGCCGAACCGCAGGCCCAGGGATTTCGTCGCCGAGACCGCCAGCTGCTGAATGTCGGCGGAGACGTCATCGATGTCGATCACTGTCGAGACAGCACCTCGACACATGTTGCACGGTTTGTCGGCGTCGGACTGAATGTTCTCGCACGCCTGAACAACCACGCCGTCCAGAACGGTCACTCGAAACTGATGACGAAGTCCGTCCCGGTTGACATTGTCGGCATCCCGAGACAGTTGCCAGTCCTGCCCAGACGCCGCGTAGTATCGCGCGGCATCGCGGAGGCGACCATGGTCGGTGATATGGAAGATGTCGGCGCCACCCATGCCGACCGTCGGCCTCGACCAGACATTCCTGCCGAGTGTCTCGAACGCGTCACCGACCTCTTCCGGACCCGGTCGGGAAAAGCTGACGGTCTCCATGTGCGGGATGCCGTCGCGCCTGAACCGTTCGACGGTGACGTCTTTCTCGGTCGCCGCCCGCCAGGCGTCGGTGTCCGTTCCCAGTGACCGGAAACGATGCTTGCGCAGCAAACGTTGCAGGTCCTCGACCCGCCGGCGCTCGTGCGGTGCTATCTCGTACAGGATGACCGCGGACGGAGCGATGACGTCGTCGTCGGGCGCCATGAGTCGTCGGAGCATGTCGCATTCGGTCATCACCCGACCGTCCGCGCCGGTCATGAAGTGTCGCGCGTCGATCATCACGGGTGGACGACCGGTCAACCGCTCGACCGCGACGGCAAGACAGCTCCGGCTGTCCTCTTCCGAACCGTGGTCGGTGACCAACACGATCTGGCCGGTGCTCAAGCCAAATTGTCCTTCCTTGGATCCCCGACCACTACTCGGAAAGTGCCTGCAGCGCGTCCAGCAGCGGCTCGGCGCCGTAGCGCAACACGTCGGCGACCGGCAGACCGGTCTCCTCCTCGGTGGCACTGATCGCCGCCCTGGCCCGCGCGTCGTCGAGCCCTGCCGTGTTGAGCGCGATCCCGGCCACCCTGCTGTTCTTACGATGGTGCAGCCAGTTCACCGCGGTCTCGTTCATCTCCACGAGCTCGGCCAGCGGCGGGATGCGGCAGTTCGGGTAGCGGCGGAGGTTCATCGCGCCGGCGCGGTGGCACAGGATCATGGCGTCGGGCAGGGCCCCGTGCAGCAGGCCGAGCGTGACCTGCGAACCGGTGGGGTGGTTGAGGGAGGCCTGCCCTTCGACGAAGACCCAGTCACTGCGCTCGACCGCGTCCCGGACGCACCGGTCCATGTGGCCGTTCAGAAAGTCGCTGGCGATCGCGTCCGCCGGGATGCCCGCCTGCGAGATCATCATGCCGATCTGCCCGGTGGCGACGAACTCCGGTGCGAGGCCTCGACTCCGCGCGAGCGCGCACAACTCGAGCGTGGTGGTCATCTTCCCGACGTACATGTCGCTGCCGACCGTCAGCACCACGCGGGTGCCGGGTCGGCGCGGCTCGTAGTGGGACAGGAGCCCGGTGGACGGTGGCTTGCGCACGTCCCACAGGGCTGTTCCCCTGGCTGCCGCGCGGGCGTGCAGCTCGACGTCGTCGTCGAGGAAGTAGTGCAGCCCACTGATGACGTCGAGGCCGGCGTCGATGGCGGCGCGGACGGCGTTGCGCACGTGCTGGGGCAGGGCGGAGCTGGCCGGTTCCAGGCCGAGCAGGAGCGTGTCGGGCTCGAGCGCCAGCGCGGCCGGGACATCCGGCACGATGGGTACGGGTGCACGCAGACGCATGCCGAAGATCGCCGCTGGGTCCTGTCCGGCTCGAGCACCGTCGATGACGCAGACGACGTCGTCGCCTCGGTAGCGGAGGATTCCCTCCGTCGTCTTCGAGTTCTGCCATTCCAGGTCGCCCTCGGCGTAGATGGCGATCTTCTTCGCGCCGGCAGCATCCATCGACACACCCCTCTTCCGAGTGGAACCAGGCAAGTACGACACACGTGGCCACCCGTGAACCAGGAACCAGAACCGGCAACTTGCCGTGGCTAGTTGCCGCTCTGCTGGCTCGTTCCGGGGTCCGCCCGCCGCGCGAGCTCGGCGGCGTAGGCGCGCAGCAGGTCGTTGAACTGGAACAGGTGCTCGTCGCGGTGCTGGATCAGGTGTGCGCCGGCGATCTTGTGCAGCAGCCGCGCGGCCTGGCCCTCGCCGATGCCGGCGACCGCCGCGGCGTCGGCCGCGGTGACCACCGCGTCGCGATGCCGGCCCAGCAGCCGGAACACGCGGGCGGACTCGTCGTCGAGCAAGCTGTAGGAGGATTCGAAGACGTCGCGGATCGTGACGTCCCCCTCGGCGAGGTCCAGGCGGGCCGACTCCGGTCGCAGGTCGGCGACCAGGGCGGCGGCGCTCTGGTGCCGGTGGTGGTCGATGTGCTCCGCGGCGTAGACCAGCGCCAGCGGAAGGTGCCCGCACAGCTCGGCCAGCATCGCGACAGCGGCGGGATCGGTGCCGGTGCGCTTGTCGCCGATGACCGAACGGACCAGCCTGATCGCCTCCGGCGAGGACAACTCCGGCAGCGTCAGGGTGACCGCGCCCACCCGGGAGGTCAGTCCGGGCAGCCGCACCCGGCTGGTGACCACGACGGCACAGCCGCGGGAGCCGGGCAGCAGCGGGTGGATCTGCCGGGCGCCGGCGGCGTTGTCCAGGACCAGCAATACTTTGCGGTCGTAAAGCAAAGTACGGAACGCGGCACCGCGCTGTTCCAACTCGGCCGGGACCTGAGCGGCGGGAACGCCCAGTGCCCGAAGCAGGTCCGCCAGCACCGCGGCGGGTCCGACGGCCGTGTCCGGACCCGGGCCGCGCAGATCCACGAACAGCTGCCCGTCGGCGAAATGCCCGTTGTCGACGGCTCGCTGGGCCCACTGCACGGCCAACGCGGTCTTCCCGACACCCGGCGGTCCGTCGATGACCGCGACCGGAACCCCGACCGACTGCTCGTCGTCGATCAGCACGGAATCCAGTCGGTCGAGATAGCGTCTACGGCCGACAAAGTTCCGGTCGGCGGCATGCAATTGGGCCGGACGGGCCCATATCTGCTGCCGACCGGCGGACTCCAGCGCTTTGGCAATACTGGTAAAAGTGTCGCCGGATTCCAGGACTCGGTCGCAAGCCTTGGCAAAACTGACCGAAGGCGGTCGTTTATCCGTCTCGATCTTGCTGACATGACCCTTGTCGAAGTGCAGCCGAGCTGCTAGTTGCGCCAACGACAGACCAACCTGGTTGCGGTACGTGCGGAGTAATCGTCCGAATGTGGATTTCTCGACGTTCGGTGCCATGTCTCGATCCATGCTCGTCCCCACGGTGACCGCTGAGTAACTTGCCCGCTGCGTTGCGTCAAGCTTCGAGAGCCATGATCGCACCAAGATCGAGATCCGATCAATGCTCAATGCATGGCGCATTCGGTCTAACACCGCCTCGCGAATGCGTTCAGCGGTCGAGGAGCGCGGCATCCTGACAGGTTCATCCGATGATTCACACCGCCAGGACGCTGGTCCGTGTTGCATCCGGTAGGCAACAGGCGCCACTTGTGCGTGTTCAGCGCGGCCGACAATAGTGAGGACGCCACCGAACCGGGGATGAATTACCAACCGATCCCGCACCTGGGCAGTGCATACCAGCTAAACAGATCAGGAACCGATCATGGAATTCACCCGGTCAGATCGGGTCAAACGCGGAAAAATCACCATTCCGCCCACTGTCAAGGGAATCATCGCGCTGCTTCGGCTGCTGCCCCGGGTGAACCGGAGGAAGGCGATGGCCGGCGCGCTGGGCATCGCCTTCGTGTCGCTGTTGCCGATCGCGGTCGCCATGGCCACCGGGCTGCTCATCGGATCTATCCCGGACGCGCTCGCGGGCGGGTCCGAATCGCCGGCAGGTGAGCGCGTGCTCACACTGCTGGCGACGATGGGTGTCCTCGTGCTGACCCAGCAGGCGGTCTCGCCGGTGCTGACGGCACTCGGCGAGACCCTGGGCGCCGAGGTCGACCGCCACCTGCAGGAGCGGGTGCTGTCGGCGGTGGGTCAGCCGGACGGGATCTCGCACCTGACCGACCCGGACGTGCTCGCGACCTTGCGGGTGGTCCGCGGCCTCGGGATCGCGGACAACGACCGGCCGAGCCTGGCCGTCCGCGCGCTCGTGACCGTGCTGCCGGCGTGGCTGCGGGCGCTCGCCGCGGCGGCCGTGCTGCTGGCGTTCCACTGGTGGCTCGGGTTGCTCTGGCTGGTGTCCTGGCCCGCGGTCGTCTACTACATGCAGCGCGAGTACTTCCGGGTCGGCCAGCTCGGCTTCTCGCAAGGCATCGAGCTGCAGCGGGCCGAGTACCTGCGGGACCTGGCGATCACCGGGCCGGCGGCCAAGGAGATCCGGATCTGGGGACTGCTCGACTGGCTGGTTGCCCGGTTCGGGGCGACCTGGCGCGGCGCGATGGAGCCGGTGTGGCGGGAACGCCGCCCGCGCGCACGCGTGGTGTTCGGCGCCACCGGGACGATCACCGTGGTCAACCTGCTCTCCTACGGCGTGCTGGTCTGGGCCGCGGTGAACCAGGACATCGGCCTCGCCGCGCTCGCCGTCTACATCCAGGCGCTGTCCCTGGCCAACAACTACACCGCCTTCGACGACCAGAACGCCTATCTCGCGTTCGCGGCCGCGTCGGTGCCCAAGGTCGTCGGCCTGAGCACGCGAATCGACTCGGGCGCGCGAACGCGGCCCAGGGCGGACCTGCCGGAGACCCTCCCCGCCGAGCGGATCGAGCTGTCCGGGGTGCGGCTGCGCTACCCAGGCACCGACAGCGAAGCGCTGCGCGGGGTGGACCTGAGCATCGAGGCGGGTCGGTCACTCGCCATCGTGGGCGACAACGGCGCGGGCAAGAGCTCGCTGGTGAAGGTCCTGTGCGGCCTCTACTCCCCCACCGAGGGCACGGTCCGGGTCGACGGACTCGATCTGTCCGAAGTGGACACCGACGCCTGGCGTGCCCGAATCAGCGTGCTGTTCCAGGAGTTCACCCGGTACCACCTGACCGTGGCGGAGAACATCGGCCTCGGCGCGCCGGCACACGCAGGGGACTCCGACCGGCTGCACGCGGCCGCGGAGCGCTCCGGCGCGCTGCCGCTGATCGAGCGTCTGCCCAACGGCTGGGACACGGTTCTCTCGCCGGAGTACACCGGCGGTGTCGACCTCTCCGGCGGGCAGTGGCAACGGATCGCGTTGGCACGAGCGCTGTTCGCGGTGGACGCCGGCGCGCGGGTGCTGATCCTCGACGAGCCGACCGCGGCGCTTGACGTGCGGGCGGAGGCCGAGATCTACGAGCGGTTCGTGGAGCTGACCGCGGGACTCACCACGATCCTGATCTCGCACCGCTTCTCCACGGTGCGCTGCGCGGACCGGATCGTCGTGCTCGACCGCGGCGCGGTCGTTGAGGACGGCGGGCACGACGAGCTGCTCGCCGAGGGAGGCCGGTACGCGGGGATGTTCCAGCTGCAGGCAGCCCGTTTCGTCGAGCCCGCGGAGGCCGGACATGCGTGACACTCTTCGGGCGTACGGGGCCCTGATCGGCATCGGGTTCCGGGCCGCGCCATGGCATGCGGCGTTCCAGCTCATCACCGGCGTGATCTTCGCGGTCTCCGTGCCGGTGGGCGCGTTGGTCGCCAAGGTGATCATCGACGCGGTGATCGCCGGGGACCTGCGCACCGGGTTGATCGCGGCCGCGATCATGGCGCTCACCGTCGGCGGCGCGCTGACGTCCGTCTTCTACTACGTGCACTGTCTTTTCACCGTGCAGGAACGCGCCGGCGCACTGGCCAGCCAACGGCTCATGGAGCTGATCGGCGGGGTCAGGGGGCTGGCGCACCACGAACAGCCCGAGTACCTCGACCAGGTCCAGCGGATCCGCGAGGAGCACCACCGGCTGCCGGGCATGGTGAACGCGACCGCGGGCGTGCTGCGGGTCGGCGCCACCCTGGCCGTGACGGTGGTGCTGCTGGCACAGATCAACCCGATCCTGCTCGGCCTGCCCATCCTCGCGGTGCTGTCGTTCTGGCTCGGCAAGCGCAGCCGCGACCTCGCCGTGACGGCCCAGGAGGCCACCAGCGAGTCGGAACGGTTGCGCCGCCACCTGTTCGACGTGGGAACGTCCACCTCGGCCGCGGGTGAGCTGCGTGTCTTCGGACTGACCGGCCTGCTCCGCGCACGACACCACCAGGTGTCGGAAACCGTGCTGCGCAAGCGAAACCGGGCGAGCTGGCAGGGTGCCGGCCTCCAGGCGGTCGACGGCGCGGTCAACGCCATCGGCTACATCGGCGCCATCGCGTTGATTCTGACGCTCATGGTCAACAACCAGGCCACGGCGGGCGACGTCGTGCTCGTCGTGGGACTGGCCGCGCAGCTCAGCTCGACCGTCGGGACGGCCGTGATGTACGGGACGGCGTTCCTCTTCGTGCTGAAGGTCGGCCGAAGGTTCATGTGGCTCAAGGAGTACGCGGACAGCGAGCAGCGGACCGTCGCCGCGCCGGCTCCGGTTCCCGCCGTGCTGCACGACGGCATCGAACTGCGCGACCTCCGGTTCGCCTACCCGGGCGCCGAGTCTTCCGTGCTGTCCGGTGTCTCCCTGCACCTGCGACCCGGCACGGTCGTCGCGCTGGTGGGCGACAACGGCGCCGGGAAGACGACACTGATCAAGATGCTGTGCGGGTTCTACACCCCCGACTCGGGCAAGATCCTCGTCGACGGGGTCGACCTCGCGGAGTTCGACATCGACGAGTGGCGGGCCCGGAGCGCCGCGGCGTTCCAGGACTTCACCCGGCTGGAGTTCCCGGTGCTCGAGACAGTCGGGGTCGGTGACCTGTCCCGCGTCGACGACCGGGCCGCGGTCGGCGCCGCGCTGACGCGCGCCGGCGCGACCGGGGTGGTCGACGACCTGCCTCGCGGGCTGGACACCCAGCTGGGCACTCGGTGGGCGGACGGCGTCGAGCTGTCCGGCGGCCAGTGGCAGAAGCTGGCGCTGGCCCGAGGGCTGATGCGCACCGACCCGTTGCTCACGGTCTTCGACGAGCCGACCGCGGCGTTGGACGCGCACACCGAGCACGCACTGTTCGAGGGTCTTGCCGAGGCCGCACGGGTGGCCAGGGGACGCAGCACCATCACCCTGCTCGTGTCGCACCGGTTCTCCACGGTCGGCATGGCGGACCTGATCGTGGTGCTGGACCGGGGAGCGGTGCGCGAGCTCGGCAGCCACCAGGAACTGATGGCGCTCGGCGGCATGTACGCCAACCTCTACGAGCTGCAGTCTCGGGGTTACCGTTGATGCGGCAGGTGGCCGGGGAGCCGCCGGTCTTAGCCGGCTACGGCCATTTCTGGGATCTCAAACAGATCGCGGCGTTGCGGGAACGGCACGGCTGGACACAGGAGGAGCTCGCCGAGCGCTCCGGTCTGAGCGTGCGCACCATTCGCAACCTGGAGCTGGGGCGAATCCAGAACCCGCGCCGGTCGTCGATCGACCTGTTGACCAGCGCGCTCGGCGTGGTGGGCGAACGGGAGGCGGCCGGCCCGCTGGAGCGTCCCCGGTGGCGCGGCCCGCAACCGCCCGGCGCCGCCATCGTCGGCAACCGCGCCGAACACGAGCAGCTCGCGCGGACGGTGCGGGCGAACCGGCTGACGACGTTGTTCGGCCCCGGCGGGGTCGGCAAGACCCGGCTCGCGTTGAGCATCGCGACGGAGGTCGGCCACTACTTCCGGCACGGCGTCGTGGTGGTGGAGCTCGGCGACCTCACGCCGGAACGCCACGTCCGGTGCGGCCAGGCGGTCTCGGTCCTGGAGCGCGTCCGGCGAGAGCTGGACTGGGGGCGGGACTCCCCCGCGCACGACGGCGACCGGGAGACGAACGCGCTCGTCGTACTGGACAACGCGGAGCACATCCCGGACGGCGTCACCGCGGCCACCAGGGAGCTGCTCGGCACCTACCCCGGCATGCAGGTGCTGATCACGGCTCGTCGCCGGGTCACCGAGCGGCTGGGCGTCAACCGCGAGGTCCGGCCGTTGGACGTGGACGGCGCGCCCGGCGACCCGAGTGCGCTCGGCGTCGAGCTGATGCTGCGGCACGCGGGGAACGACACCCGGACGGCGGCCGGCCTCGCCAAGGAGCACCGGCTGGTCGCCGAGCTGTGCCGGCGCCTCGGCGGGCTGCCGCGCTACCTCGAGTTCGCGGCGGAGCGGTTACGCACTCTTCCGGTGAAGCTGTTGTTGGCGCACGGACCCACGATGCGGATGCTGTGGTCCAACGACCACGCCTTGCTGCCGCACCAGCGATCGGTGGCCGACAGCATCCAGTGGGACCTGGACCTGTTCTCCGACGAGCACCGCGAGCTGCTGATCCGGATCGCGGCGCTGCCGACGCGTCGGTTCACGTTGGACGCCGTCGCGGCGGCCTACGAGCGCACCGGGCTGTCCGCCGCCGCCAACCCCCTCACGCTGCTGTCGGACCTGTTGGAGATGTCGCTCATTCTCGCCGACCCCGGCGGCCGCGACTGCTACCGGCTGGCTCCCTATGTCGCCGAGGTGGCCGGGTTGGTCGACGAGCGCGTCGGCGTCGAGGCCGAGCAGGAGCTGGCCCAGGCCGGCGGCGTGAGCTGAGCCGCCGGCCCGAACCTCGCTCACGCCAGCGGTTCCGGCCAGTCCGCGAGTCGGTCGCCGTGGACGTGGATCAACGCCAGCATCGTCCGCTCCAGGCCGAAGGCCATGCACGAGCTGTGCGCCCAGCCCTCGTCCGCGAAGCTGATGGCGAACCGCTCGCCGAGGTGTTCCTTGTGGCAGTTGGCCGAGGCGATCGCCGTGCCCGGGTCGTCGCCGTGCACCGGCACGATGAACTCGAACTTCAGGTTCTGCTGCACCTGGCTGCTGCGCATGAACCGGCCGCCGGGACCGAAGAACGGGTCGCTGGCCGACTCCACCGAGACGGTCATCCCCAGCCGCGCGAACAGCTCGCCGGTGCGGGCGATCCAGTCGTCCCGCCACTGCCACGCCGCCGGCGCGCTGGTGACCGTGACGAACTCGCGCATCCGGAACGACCGGAAGCGGCCGAGCTCGCTGGTCGCCTCGTGGCGGTAGCAGTAGCCCGCGGCGTCGAAGTTGGCCGGCTCCTCGATCACCCGGTCGGCGAGCCGCGGGTAGAGGCTGTAGCAGACCGCGGGTGCCAGCACGACGTCGGTCAGCAGGCGGGCGCTCTCGTCCGGCGTCTCGTCGGTGAGCTCCTCGCCCTCCAGCGCGTGCACGGTGCCGAGCAGGTGCGGGAACGACTCCGCGTACTGGGCGCGGTCGATGTCGACCCGCGGCATCACCGGCGCGTTCCAGCTCGGCCCGGGAGAGTCGGACGGGTCGGTCA
Organism: uncultured Actinomycetota bacterium; assembly: GCA_963840275.1. GTDB lineage: Bacteria > Actinomycetota > Actinomycetes > Mycobacteriales > Pseudonocardiaceae > Actinophytocola. Next base: position 965,975 of record CAWIYK010000005.1, on the reverse strand, counting down.
TGGTCAGCAGGGCCTGCAGCCGAGCCAGCACCGCCTCGAACTTCGGGGTGTAGCTCAACAGTCCCGGCACGCCGGTGGTCAGCAGCCAGTCACCCGCCACCAGCCGGCCGAGCGGCCCGTCCGCCGCGCCGTCGACCGCCAGGGCACCCGGCTCCCGCGATACTGTCATCTCCACCATCGTGTGGATCACGCTCCTTCAACACATTCACCGCGGACCGCGGATCTGAGTAGGTCGGTGTACTCGCCGGCCAGGCCGCGCGCGGTCTTCTCGGTGAACAGCGAGGTGTTGTACTTCAGGTGCACGCGCGCGGCGCCGCCGTGCCGCAGCACCTGCAAGGTCAGGTCGAACTGCCCCTGCTGTTGCGGCAGATAGAACTCCGAGACCGTGAGGCCGGCGTACTCGGCGCGCCGGCCCTGCAGGACCAGCGCGGAGAGTGGGTCGTCCGGGTTGCCGGCGGTCATGACGAACATCGTCGAGATCAGCCCGGCCCGACTCGGATCCCTTGGCATGTCTACGAGTTGCGGTACCAGCGCGAACGGGAACTCACGATGCGCCAGCCCGCTCCACAGCTTGTCACCGGTGCGGCGCAGCAACGTGTCGAACGGGCAGTCCGGTTCCACCCGCGCCCGGAACGGCAGCAGGTTGACGAAGTATCCGATCGACTCGCGGTACCGCCGGCTCGACCGCAACGTCACGGGATAGCCGATGACGAAGTCGTTCTGTCCGCCGAAGCGGTGCAGCAGAAGCTGGAACGCCGTGAACAGGTAGACGAAGACCGTCGTCGACCGCGCGGCGGCGGCCTTGTCGACCTCGCACATCAGCTCTGGCGGAAGCTCGAAGTCGATCTCCGACCCGGCGAACGTGTACACGTCGGGCCGTGGCCGGTCGGTCGGCAGGTCACCGTTGTCCGGCAGACCCGCCAGCTCGCGACGCCAGTAGTTCCGCGCGGCGTCCGCCCGCTTGGAGGCGAGCAACGCCCGCTCCCTGCCTACGAAGTCGTCGAAGTCGGCACCGGTGTCCTGGCCGGCTCCCGTGGGGCCGGCGGCGTACTCGGCGAAGATCTCCTGGAAGACCAGGATCTGCGACACGTTGTCCGCCACGATGTGGTGCGCGGCGATCAGCAGGACGTCCGGGCTGCTTTCCCGGCACAGCAACACGAGCCGGATCGGACGCTGCCGGTCGAGCCGGAACGGGCGCTGCGCCAGACCCTTCGCGAACGCGTGGACCTCGAGGTCGTCGGCCGAACCAAGCTCGTGCACGTCGAGCACGGCCCCGGCCACCTCACCGGAGCACCGGTGGATGCCCCGGCCCGTGGACCGGAACACGCAGTTCAGCAAGCTGTGCCGGGTGACCACGCGCTCGGCCGCCGCCGTCAGCTCCGCGACGTCGACGGGGAAATGTAGGTTCAGTGCCGCGGAAACGTTGTAGGAGTTGCTGTCCGGGGAGATCTGCTGGAGAAACCACAGCGCTTCCTGCCCGAGACTCAGCTCGTGGCTCCGCGGCGGCGCCGATGTCTGCCGAATCACCCCGCAAGTAGGGCACGCGCGCCGTGCGGCCGTCCAGGAACCTAACAGGCAACATCCTGCCTACTACTTGCCGACCCCTGTTGCCTGTTCCATCGACGTGCCGGCGCTTACTGTCATTTCCGAGCGAGGCCCGGATCAACACTGAACTCCAGGACGGCATTCGGTGATATACGAACACGCCTACGAGATGGTTCTGGATGACGTATTTCTGCGTCTCGGCGACGCCATACCGGACGTCGAGGTATTTCTGAAGATCGAGGGCCTCAACCCGGCCGGGTCGATCAAGCTGAAGTCGGCCCTGAGCATGGTGGAGGACGCCGAGCAGCGGGGTGTCCTGCGGCCCGGCGACACCCTCATCGAATCCTCCTCCGGCAGCCTGGGAATAGCGCTGGCCATGGTGTCGGCCACCAAGGGCTACCACTTTCTCTGCGTCACCGACCCGAACACGCTGCCGATGAGTGTGGACATCATGACCGCGATGGGCGCCGAGGTCGTCGAGGTGGACTGGCGCGACGCCAGCGGCGGTTATCTCGGCAGCCGGATCTCCTACATCCAGCAACGGGTTCTGGAGAACCCGCGGCTGGTGTGGCTGAACCAGTACGCGAACGCGGCGAACTGGTTGGCGCACCACCGGTGCACGGCCAAGGCGATCACCGCGGCACATCCGCGGGTCGACTTCCTCTTCGTCAGCGTCGGCACGTCCGGGACGCTGATGGGCTGCGTCAACCATTTCCGGAAAGAGTCCCCGGAAACCCGGATCATCGCGGTCGACACCGTCGGGTCGGTCAGCTTCGGCGCGCCCGCCGGCCCACGCTTCATTCCCGGGGTCGGCGCCAGCCGACGACCGGAGATACTCCGCCCCGAGCTCGTGGACGAGGTGATCCTGGTGCACGAGATCGACACGGTCCGCACCTGCCGGCGGCTCGCCGCCCGGCACGGGCTGCTGGCCGGGGGCTCGACCGGCTCGGTGGTCTCGGCGATCATGCGTCGCGGCCCCGAGTTCCCGGCCGGCTCCTGTGTCGTCGGCATCTCTCCCGACTTCGGCGACCGCTACACGCGGACGATCTACAACGACGCCTGGGTGACCGAGGTCTTCGGCCCGGACTGTCTCGCGGAGACCGCCGCCGAACTGTCCGCCGTGAGGAGCTGACCTCCGTTGTTCTCCTTCCACGTGATGAACGGCAAGGACATCCGCGCCATCATCGAGAGGTCGCGCCTGGAGATCGTCGCGTGCGTGCGGGACACCTACCTCGCACATCATCGCGGTGAGACGGTCAACCCGAACAGCTACTTCCTGCGCATGCCGGAGACGCCGGACGCGCGGATCATCGCACTGCCGGCCGTGCTGCGCGGAGAGCCGGGCGTCGCGGGTCTCAAGTGGATCGGCAGCTTCCCGGACAACGTCACCCGCAACATCCCACGCGCCTCGGGTGTGTTGCTGCTCAACGACCGCACGACCGGCTACCCGTTCGCCTGCCTGGAGGCCGCGCAGATCAGTGCGGCCCGGACGGCGGCCTCGGCCATGCTCGGTGCGCAGGCACTGCACGGTTCGCGCTCCGTCACCCGGATCGCGGTGGTCGGCGCGGGCATCATCGCCCGCAACATCCTGGAGTTCCTGCGCGCGCTCGACTGGTCGGCCGACGAGATCGTCGTGCACGACCGGGTGCCCGCCTACGCCGAGAAGGCCGCCGGGTTCGCCGGTTCGCTCGGCTACCGCAGCTCGATGTCCCCAACACTGACCGGTGCCGTCGCGGACGCCGAGCTGGTGATCCTGGCGACCACCGCGAGCGAGCCGCACATCGTGGACCCGGGCGTCATCGTGCCGGGTCAGACCGTGCTCAACGTCTCGCTGCGCGACATCGGGCCGGACATCGTCGCCGAGTCGCACAACATCCTGGACGACGTCGAGCACTGCCTCAACGCCGGCACCTCACCGGAGCTCGCGGTGCGCAAGTTCGGGCACCGCGACTTCATCGACGGGACGATCGCCGAGGCACTGCTCGGCCAGGTGGCGCCCGGCCGGGACAAACCCCGCATCTTCTCGCCGTTCGGGCTTGGTGTGCTGGACATCGCCGTGGGGCTCGAGATCTTCACGATCGGCACCGAGAACGGTCTCGTGCAGGCGGTGCCCGACTTCTTCGCCGAGGTGGAGCGTTGGTAGCGACCCGAACCCGATTGGAGGTCGGCCCCGTGCTCGACACCAGGACCAGGCATCTCGTCTCCCTCGACGACCTGCCCGACGCCGCGCTGCGGGACATCGTCGAGCGCGGTGCCGAGTCGGCGCGGCGCGCGGCCATCGGGGTCGGCGTGGAGACCGCCTCGCTGACCGGAAAAGTCGTGGGCACGCTGTTCCGGAAGACCTCCACCCGCACCCGCACCGCGTTCACCGCCGGCGCGCTGCGGCTCGGCGCGAACGTCATCGGCTACGGACCGGACGATCTCCAGCTCAACACCGGCGAGAGCACCGAGGACACCGGCCTCGTGCTGTCCGGCATGCTGGACGTCCTGGTGGCGCGGACCGCCGGCGACCCGGACGAGCTGCGGAACTGGGCCGCGCAGCAGCGGATGGCGGTCGTCAACGCGATGAGCGCCGACGAGCATCCGACCCAGGCGCTGGCCGACCTGACCACCCTCACCCTGCGGTTCGGCTCGATCCCCGAGCTGCGCGTGCGGTATGTGGGCGAGGGCAACAACACCGCGGCGGCGCTCGCACTGGGACTGAGCCGGTACCAGGGCGTCGAGCTGGACCTGCGCACCCCGCCGGGCTACGGCCTCGCCCCGGACGTCCTGGCTCGCGCGGCGGCTCTGGCCGAGGCGAGCGGCGCCACCGTGTGCGAGCGGCACGACCTCGCCGACCTGCCGAGCGACATCGACGTGGTGTACACGACGCGCTGGCAGACCACCGGGACCAACAAGCCGACCCCCGACTGGCGCACCGTGTTCGCGCCGTTCCAGGTGACGGCGGAGCTGATGGACGCCAGCCCGAAGGCGGTCTTCATGCACGACCTGCCCGCCCACCGCGGCGAGGAGGTCACGGCCGAGGTGCTCGACGGCCCGGCCAGCATCGCCTTTCAGCAGGCCGAAAACAAGATGTACAGCGCCATGGCGGTGCTGGAGTGGTGCAGCGGCGCCCTCTGAGAAGAGGGCCCTACAACGGGAGCGGACATGACGACAGCGATCACCGAGCAGCGGTTCGAGAGAATCCGCGAGATCGTCGCGGAACACCTTGAGTTAGACGGCCAGGACCTGACCGACGACAGCCACTTCATCGACAAGCACGGGGCCGACTCGCTGGCCCTGATCGACGTGCTCGCCGCGCTGGAGAAGGAGTTCTCCATCGAGATCGACCAGGCGCAGTTCGCCAGGATGCTCGACGTGCGCCGGGTGTACGACGTGGTCGCCGAGTCGGCGGGCTGGTAGACGACATGACTGGGCTCTTCACGGAACCGGGCCGCCGGGTGGTTGTCACCGGGTGCGGAGCCATCTCGAGCATCGGGATCGGTGTCAGCGAGTTCAGCGCCGCGCTCCGCGCCGGTCGCAGCAACGTCCGCCCCATCACGCAGTTCAGCACCGAGGGCTTCGCGCACGGCAACGGCTGCGAGGTCGCCGACTTCGAGCCGGACCGCTGGATCCGGCGCACCGACCTCGCCGAGCTCGGCCGGGCCAGCCAGTTCTCCACCGCGGCCGCCCGGCTCGCCGTCGACGACGCCGGGATGGACACCGCCGCGCTGGCGAACGGTCGCTGCCTGATCTCGATCGGCACCACCGACGGCGAGTCGCACGACCTCGACCGGCTCGTGGCGCAGGACATCGCCGGCGGTCCGACCGCCATGGACCCGACGCTCGCCAAGCGGGTCTCGGCCGGCCGGCTGTCCACCGCGATCGCCCGCGAGCTCGGCCTCGGCGACGTGGAGACGTCCACGATCGCCACCGCCTGCTCGGCCGGCAACTACGCGATCGGCAACGGCTTCGACGCGATCCGGTTGGGCGACGCGGACTTCGCACTGTGCGGCGGCGCGGACGCGGTCTGCCGCAAGACGTTCACCCTCTTCTACCGGCTGCGCAGCATCGCCGCCGACTGCTGCCGGCCGTTCGACAAGAACCGCACCGGCATCCTCACCGGCGAGGGCGCGGGCGTGCTGATGCTGGAGAGCCTGGACTCCGCGCTGGCCCGCGGCGCGCGGATCTACTCGGAGATCCTGGGCTACGGCCTGTCCTGCGACGCCCATCACCCGGTCGCGCCGCACCAGCCGGGGCTCGCCAGGTGCATGGACCTGGCGCTGCGCAACGCCGGCGTCAAACCGTCCGAAGTGGACCTGATCTCCGCGCACGGCACCGGGACCAAGGCCAACGACCAGATCGAGACGGCGGCCATCCGGGACCTCTACGGCGCGGACCTGCCGCGGATCGTGTCCATGAAGTCGATGCTCGGGCACTCCATGGGCGCGGCCAGCTCACTGGCCGCGATCGGCTGCGCGATGGCGATCACCGAGGGCTTCATCCCGCCCACGATCAACCACATCGAGACCGACCCGGAGTGCGCGATCGACTGCGTGCCCAACGAGTCGGTCGCGGCCGACCTGCGGATCGTGCAGAACAACGGCTGGGCCTTCGGCGGCAACAACGCCGTGGTCATTCTCGGCCGCTACGAGGAGACGAGGACGGCGTCATGACACTCGCCATCTCGGCCTGGTCGGCCATCTCGCCGTTCGGCTACGGGCGCGACGCGTTCGCCGACGGTGTCAACGGCCGCACCGACACCAGCGCGCCGGTCGGTCCCGAGTGGTCCGTGCCGGACGAGCGGGCCTGCACGGTGCCGGACTTCGACGTCCGCGAGCTCCTTGGCAACAAGGGCACCCGGGCGATGAACCGGGTCTCCGCGCTGGCGGTCTGCACGGCGGGCCAGCTCATCGCGGACACCGAGCCGGAGTCCCGGGAGGACACCGGGTTCGTGCTCGGCACCACCATCGGCAGCGCGCAGAGCATGATGGACTTCACCAGGACGTCACTGGTGGCGGAGAAGCCGTTCCACGTCGAGCCCGCGAAGGTGCCGGGCTGCGTGATGAACTGCGCGGCCGGCCAGGTGGCCATCTGGCACGAGCTGCGCGGTCCGAACGCGACGATCGCGGCCGGTCGGGCGACCGGCCTGACGGCGTTGAACTACGCGCGCCGTCTGGTGTTGACCGGCCGGGCCGGCCAGGTGCTGTGCGGCGCCGCCGAGGAGTACTCGAACGCCAGGTCGTGGCTGGAGTACCACCAGCGCGGCGAGGAGCACCGCGCGACCCTCGGCGAGGGCTGCGCGATGCTTCTGCTCGGTCCGGAGCACAGCGTGGCACGTCCACTCGCGACGCTCCTGTCGGTGGGCTCCCGGGTATGCCTGGACGGCGACGCGGCGAGCACCGTGCTGGCCACGGTCCGGCGGCTGCTCGCGGTGCACGGCGTCGACCCGGCCACGGTCTGGGCGGCCTGCGGCGACGAGCTGCCCGCGCTGCGGTCGGTGTTCGGCGACGAGGTCGTCAGCCGGGTGCCGGACATGGAGCTGATCGGCGACACGTCGTCCGCCTCCGCGCTGTTCCAACTCGCCGCGCTGCTCAGCGTCGCGTCCACGGCTCCGGAGTCGGCGGACCGGTTCGCGGTGCTGTCCTCGGTCTCGGACGACGGCGCCGTGGCCTGTGCCCTGCTCAGACTTGGTGGTCACGATGTCGGATGACTCGCGGGTGGCGTTGGTCAGCGGGGGTTCCAGAGGGATCGGGCGAGCGATCGCGCGGCGGCTCGCCGAGGACGGCTACGACATCAGTTTCTGCTACCGCAACGACGAGGAGTCGGCCAACACCGTCGTCAAGGAGATCGCCGAGCTCGACCGGAAAGTGCTTGCCGTGCGGGCGGACGTGACCGACGCCGACGCGACGCGGGGGTGGATCGCGCGCACCGCCGCGGAGCTCGGCGACATCGACGTCGTCGTCACCTCGGCGGGGATCACCCGGGACAACCCGCTCGCGCTGATGGCCGACTCCGAGTGGCACCAGGTGATCCGCACGAACCTGGACGGGGTCTACAACGTCTGTCGCCCGGCCGTGTTCGGCATGATGAAGCGCCGGTCCGGTTGCGTGATCACGCTCTCGTCGATCTCCGGCGTGTACGGCAACGCCACCCAGACCAACTACTCCGCGTCCAAGAGCGGGATCATCGGCTTCACCCGGGCGCTGGCCAAGGAGGTCGGCAAGTTCGGCATCCGGGCGAACACCGTGGCGCCCGGGCTGATCCAGACCGACATGATCGACGACATGGCCTCGACCAGGCGGACCGCGCTGCTGAGCACGATCCCGCTCGGCCGGTTCGGCCGCGCCGAGGAGATCGCCGACCTGGTCGCGTTCCTGGCGTCCGAGCGCGCCACGTACATCACCGGTGCCGTGCTGGAGATCCATGGCGGGATGACCGTCTGATGGTCGATGAATGGGACGCGATCGTCATCGGCTCCGGCATGGGGGGCCTCACGTGCGCCGCGTACCTGGCCGCGTGCGGGCGGCGGGTGGTGGTGCTGGAGCAGCACGACGTGGCCGGCGGCAACGCACAGGTGTTCCGCCGCCGCCGGGCGTACCAGTTCGACGTCGGCACGCACTATCTGGGTGACTGCGGCGACGGCGGCGTCCTGCCGGCGATCCTGGCCGGGTTGGGGGTCTCCGACCGGGTCCGGTTCCACCCGATGGACCCGGACGGCTACGACCGGATCGTCATGCCGAACGCCCGGCTCGACGTCCCCACCGGTTGGGACCGGTTCCGCGTACGGCTGTTCACGGCACTGCCGGAGGACGTGCCGGGGCTGGGCGTGTTCCTGGACATCTGTGCCGCCGTCGCGCAGGGGAACCGGGCGCGGCTGCTGGCCCCGCCGGACTCGGACATCGGGAGTCTGCGGCCGGAGGCGATCCGGTGGAGCCGCCGCACCCTCGCGAAGCTCTATGACCACTGTGGACTCTCGCGCCGGGCCAGGGCACTGCTGTCGGCGCAGCTGGGCAACTACGGCTCGACGCCGTCGGAGACCCTGGTCGTCGCACACGCCAGCATGATCGACGACTACCTGCGCGGCGCCTACTACCCGGCCGGCGGCGGGCAGATGCTCGTCGCCGCCATGGTCGAGGTCCTCGAGTCGCACGGCGGAACCCTGTTGACCAGGGCCAAGGTCAGCCGCGTGCGGTTCGAGGAGGGAGCGGCGCGGGGCGTCACGCTCGAGGACGGCCGGGAGCTGCGGGCACCGGTCGTGGTGTCCAACGCGGACTTCCGGCGCACGACGCTCGACCTCTGTGCCGGCGCGTTCCCCGAGCCGGTGGTGAACCGGACCCGCGACGCCCGGATGCGGTTGAGCCTGGCGACGCTCTACGTGGTGCTCGACACCGACGAGCCACGACCGAACGCCAACATCTGGTGGTGGGAGACCGACGACGTGGACGGCGCGTTCGAGAAGATGCGCGCCGGCGTGCCCGAGCCGCAGTTCGTGATCCTGACGTTCGCGTCGGCCAAGGACCCGGTCCCGGCGGCCACGTGCCCGCCGGGGCACACGAACTTTCAGATCATGACGCTCTGCCCGCCCGACCACGCGCTCTGGGGGGTGGCCGACGGCCCGACGTCCGGGCTGCGCTACCGCCGGACTCCGGCCTACCTGTCGGCGAAGCGGCGGTTCACCGACAGCATGCTGGACATGGCCGAGCGTGCGATCGGCCCGTTCCGGCACCGCATCGCCTACCTCGAGGCCGCGACGCCGCTGACCCAGGAGCGCTACACGCTTTCCAGTGGTGGCACCCCGTACGGCATCGGCCGCTGGGGCAACACCTCGCTTCGGCCGGACGTGCGGACCGCCGTCGACGGGCTCTACCTGACCGGGCAGAGCACGCGGTACGGGGGCGGCATCGTCGGCGCCTCGGTCAGTGGGATCGCCTGTGCCTCGGCCATCGTCGGCCGGGCGCTCCTGCCGGAGGTGCACCGGGGCGCGGTGCTGGCGAACCCGGCGCTGCTACCAGAGCGGGACGCCGACTTCGACCCGCTGCGTATCTCCCGCGGGCTGGCCCGCCGCGACGCCCGCGGCATGCCGCGACCAATACGGCAAGGGGTGCCCACATGACCGCGATCGTGGCGGTGTCGAGCTATCTGCCGAAGACCGTGCCGGTGGAGGCGGTCGCGGCCGAGCTCGGCCTGACCGACCGGAAGGTTCAGTTCCTGCGGCGGTACTACGGACTGTCCGAGATCTGCCGCACCGACGAGTCCGAAGTGGACATCCTGGTGGCCGCGGCGACCGGTCTCGACTCGTTCGCCGCCCAGCGGGACCGGATCCGGTACGTGGTGCGCGCCAAGACCGTGCCGATCTCGGCGCCGTATCCGATCAGTCCACTGACCGAGGTCTGCGACACCCTCGGCCTGGCCCACGCGCGGGCGATCACGCTGACCGAGCATGCCTGCGCCGCCGGGCTGCTGGCCGTCGACGTGTGCGGCACACTGCTCGCGGCCGACGGCGATCCGGACGCGCTGGCGTTGATCCTGGTCGGCGAGAAGGCGTTCACCTCCATCGCACAGATGATCCCGGACGTGGCACTCATGGGCGAGGGCGCCGCCGCGGCGCTGGTGCGCGGCGTCGGGGCTCGGGACCGGCTGCTCGGCTACGCGACCCGGACGCACGGCGGCACCGACGGCGCCGTGATCCTGGACACCGCCGGCGCGGTCGAGTTCCGGCGGATCTACGCGGACGCGCTCGCCGAGGTGACCCACGCCGCGCTCGCGGAGGCCAAGCTGTCCGTCGAGGACGTCGACCTGATGCTGCCGCACAACGTCAACCGCATCTCCTGGGCCAGGGTGTCGGACATCGTCGGGGTGCCGCTGGACCGGATCTTCCTGGACAACGTCGCCCACACCGGGCACTGCTTCTGCGCGGACACCTTCATCAACCACCGCACGGCGACCGAGAGCGGCCGGCTCCGCGTCGGCGACGTGTACGTGATGGTCTCGGTCGGCCTCGGGTCGGTCTTCTCCGCGATGGTCTTCCGACACTAGGGGTACACAATGGATAGTCGCGTCTACCTCGGCAACTTCGAGGTGGAGGAGCAGTGGGCGCTCGGCGAGCGGACGCTGCCACGGGTGACGGCCGCGGGTGGCAACGCCGTGGTCAACCGCATGGACGAGTTCGCGCTGCTGCTGGCCGGCGGGGACGACCACGTCCTGCTCAAGACCGCGCCGGAGCCCGCCTACCTGGCCTATCTGATCAGCCTCGGTCTGGAGCTGCCGGCCATACACGTCCCCGCCGCACACGACCCGCGGCGGTGCGTCACCGAGGACGTGCTGGACGACCCGACGCTGCTCTCGACGCTGTCGGGGCTGGCGGCCGACGGCTGCAGCCTGGTGGTGCACGGAGTGTCCGAGACGGAGGAGCTGCTGGCTGCGAAGACCGGTCTGCCACTCGCCGCACCGGACTCGGTGACCTGCAAGTCGGTCAACAGCAAGGTGTACAGCCGCCGGATCGCCGACGAGCTCGGCCTGCGCCAGCCGACGGGCTGGGGCTGCTCGACCGAGGCCGAGCTGACGACCGCCGCGGCCGGGGCCGGGGAACTGCTGCGGGCCGGCCAGAAGGTCGTGGTGAAGGAAGCCTTCGGCGTGTCCGGCAAGGGCATCGCCGTGGTGGACAGCGAACGCAGGCTCGACCGGCTGCGACGCATGATCACCAAGGGCGGCGCCGACCGGCTCGCGTTCGTGGTCGAGGCCTGGGTGGACAAGGTCGCCGACCTGAACTACCAGTTCACGATCGGCAGTGACGGCGCGGTGCGGTTCGACTTCGTCAAGGAGGCGATCACCGAGTCCGGGGTCCACAAGGGACACCGCATCCCGGCTCGGCTGAGCCCGGCCCAGGTCGCGGAGCTGCACGAGGTCGCGGCGCTGCTCGGCAAGCGGCTCGCGGCCGACGGGTACTTCGGCGTCGCCGGGGTGGACGCGATGGTCGACCCGGACGGCGGGCTGTACCCGGTGCTCGAGATCAACGCCCGGCACAACATGTCCACCTACCAGGTCCGGCTGCAGGAGCGGTTCGTCGGCCCGCGTCAGGTGGCGCTGGCCAGGCACTACCCGCTGCGGCTGTCCGCGCCGCTGCCGTTCGAGGCCGTGCACCGGCCGCTGGACGAGCTGATGCTCGACGGCGCCGGCGGCAGCGGGCTGCTGGTGAACAACTTCGCGACGGTCAACGCGGCCGCGGGCTCGGGCCCGTTCGACGGCCGGCTCTACGGCCTGCTCGTCGCGGACTCCGACGACGCGCTGACCACGCTCGACGCCGGCATCACCGCCCGGCTCGCCACGCTGGAGGGGAAATGACCGAACAGTTCGAGGTTCAGGGTGTCGGCGTCACGGAGCTGGCGGAGCGGTACGGCACACCGCTGTACGTCTACGACGGCGCGGAGCTGGCCGGCCGGCTGACCGGGTTGCGCGCGCGGCTGCACCCGTCGATGGAGGTCTTCTTCTCGTTGAAGTCCAACCCGAACGTGGCGGTCTGCGCGCTGCTGCACGCCAACGGCGCGCGGGCCGAGGTCTCGTCGATGGCCGAGCTGCTCACCGCGCGGAAGGCCGGGGTGGGGCCGGAGAACGTCATGTTCCTCGGGCCGGGCAAGAGCCGCGCCGAGATCGAGGCGTGCCTCGACGAGGGCATCTACACGATCATCTGCGAGTCGTTCGGCGAGCTGGCGCTGATCGACCGCCTCGCCGGGGAACGCGGGCTGGTGACACCGGTCGCGTTGCGGGTCAACCCCGCGTTCGCGGTCAAGGGTTCCGGGCTGACCATGGGCGGGAAGCCGCGCCAGTTCGGCATCGACGAGGCACAGCTGATGGCCGACCCCGGTCTGGCCGGCCGGCACCCGAACGTGCGGCTGATGGGCGTGCAGGCCTACCTGGGCACCCGGATCCTCGACGAGGAGCCGATCGTCGAGAACACCCGGCGGATCTTCGCGCTCGCCGAGCAGCTGTCCGCCCGGCTCGGCTTTCCCCTGGAGCTGGTCGACATCGGCGGCGGCCTCGGCGTCGCGTACTTCGACGGCGAGCGGGACCTGGACATCGACCTGCTGACCGCCCGGCTGAACCCGATGATCGAGGAGTTCGCCGGCCGGCACCCGGACACGAGACTGGTGCTGGAGGCGGGCCGGTACCTGACCGCGCGGGCCGGCACGTACGTGACACGCGTGCGCTACGTGAAGACCTCGATGGGCCAGAACTTCGCGGTCGTCGACGGCGGCACGAACCATCACATGGCCGCGGTCGGGATCGGCTCGTTCGTCAAGCGGGACTTCCCCATGCGACTGCTCAACCGGCTCGACGAGCCGGGCACCGAGCCCTGGAGTGTCGCCGGTCCACTGTGCACCCCGAACGACGTGCTGGGCAAGAAGATCATGCTGCCCCCGGTCCGACCAGGTGACCTGGTCGGCATCCTGCGCTCCGGCGCGTACGGCCCGACCGCGTCGCCGGTGCTGTTCCTCAGCCACGGCTACCCGGCGGAGGTGCTCGTCCACGACGGACGGCCACACCTGGTGAGCGAACGAGACGAGCCGGCCGACCTGCTCCGCCGCCAGCATCTCCCCCTCGACGTCGCGGAACTCGCGGCGGCGCGGCCAACCCACTGAGAGAAGGAAGTTGAACCCCATGACCGAAGTCACTGCCCCCGTGGATCGGGACCAGGTCGTCACCGCCATCGGTGCGGCACTGGGCAACGTGCTCGACAACGAGCTGCCGGAGATCACGGAGAGCACCAGGCTGTTCGAACTCGGCCTCGACTCGACCAGCGTGCTGGAGCTGCTGCTGCAGCTGGAGGACGCGCTCGGCCAGGAGTTCGACAACGAGAGCCTGCAGATGTCCGACTTCGAGACGGTGGGCACGCTGGCGGGCTTCGTGTCCACCCAGCTGGCCGCGTAACCGTGTACCGGACGGTGCCGCCGGTCCTCGACCGGGTGAGCCGTGCGATTCCCTTGCGGCTCACCAGGGTGGTGCGCAGAGAGGTCGCCGAGGGCACGTGCGCGACCGACGACCCCATGCTGTACCGGTACTACGCGGACCTGGCCGCGCTGCACGGCATCGACTACCGGCAGGACGTCCTGGCAGCGGGCGCCGGCAACACGTTCGTCGCGCTGACCGACGCGGTGCTGGACGGCCTGGTGTCCCCCGTGCTCCCGGTCGACCTGGCGATCATCGCCCACACCCTGCCCGACCTCGATCCGAGGGTCTCCGCCGGCGTGCGTCTCACCCGCATGCTGCCCGGTGCTCCGTTGGCGTTCGCGATCTCCGGCCCGGACGCCTCGATCGGCTTCACGGCGCTGCGGGTGGCCGGGGCCTACGCGCGGCGGCACTCCTACCAGCGTGTCCTGGTGCTGGTGTTGGGCCAGACCGTCCTGCCGTACCAGATGGCCGTCAGGCCCACCCGGGACGCGGCGGTCGCGCTGCTCCTGGAGGACGCGCCCGGCGGTGCCGTCACGCTGGGGCGGGTCTCCGGTGTGTCACCGCGGGACGTGGCCGACGTGGTCGCCGAGTTGGCCGGCGACGCCACGGTGCTCCAGACTCCGGTGCCGGACTCCGCTCCCGGCACCGGGGTCTGGGCCGGGCTGGAGCTCGGCGCGGACTCGGTGCTCGTCGACTACGACCGGGCGCGTGGCGAGCTGCACTACTGCGCGATCCGTGAGCCATGACGGCCGCGACCATGACGACGCTGTCCGGGTGCCGGCAGGCCGCGCGGACGGCCGGACTCGTGCCGGCCCTGACCATGCTGTGCGACGAGGTGCTGCCCGGCCTGCTGCCCTGCGGTCCGGCCGGACACGCGGTGGTGCCGGTCGAGGTCGCCGCTTCCGCCGACCGGGTCTGGCTGGACGGCAGCGTGTCCGACCGCGCCGGCGGCACCGAGAAGACGCTGTCCACGGTGGCACTCACCGAAGGCGCGCTGACCATGTTGCACCACCGGCCGGCGGCCCGCACCGAGACCGCCGACGACGGCACCGCGTGGGCACTCGGGCTGGCGTGGTTGCGGCTCGGGCTCTCGGAGGGGCTGCGCGACGCGTGCGTGCGCTACCTCGCTGGCCGCAGCGCCGGCGACTCTCCCCTGCTCCAACAGCAGCTGGTGAAGGGGGCCATCGCCGACGTGCTGATCGAGCAACTGGAAGTGCGCGCGGTGCTGACCGGGACCGAGTCGACCACCACTCGGCTGGCACACCTGCAGGAGCAGATCACGCTCGCCGACCGCACGTTGCTCCGGTTGCTCGGCGCGAGTGGCTTTCTCGCGGGCGGGCCGGGAGAGGTCGCACACCTGTCCGAACTCCTCGCCGAGGCGTACAACCGTTGCGAGGAACCGAAATGACTACGTTGGACCACGGGTTGGTGTTACTGCGCAAGCAGGTCGCCGAATGGGCCGTCGACTTCCGGGAACTCGCACTGGAGTTGGACGCCGATCCGGAGGCGATCCGCCGGCACCTGGACCTGCCGGCCGTACGGTACCTGGCCACGATGATCGTCCCCCCCGAGTGGGGTGCGGAGCCGGTACGCGTTGCCGGGCACCGGTTCTACGGGATGGCCGCACTGGAACGCGCCGTGGTGATGGAGGAGCTCGCGTGCGCGGACGCCGGGATGCTGCTGGCCTCGCCCGGGCCGGCCATGTGCGGGGTGCTGGTCGACCTGCTCGCCGACGACGCGCAGAAGTCCTGGTTCTACGGCCGGATAATCGAGAGCCCGCAGTGGACGTTCTTCGCGCTGACCGAACCGGACCGCGGCTCGGACGCGAACGCGCTGCGCACCCGCCTGACGCCCGACGGGGTGCTCGACGGCGCCAAACGGTACGTGGGCAACGCGTCCCGGGCGAGTGTCGGGGTGGTGTTCGCGCGCACCCGGCCCGGGCCGCTCGGGATCACCGCGGTGCTGGTGGACACGTCCGCGCCGGGCTACTCCGCCACACCGCTGGACATGCTCGGCCTACGGGGTGCCCGGATCGGCGCGATGACGCTGTCCGGCATGGAGATCCCGCCGGACCGGGTGCTCGGGCGACACCTTTCCCGCGCCCAGCGCGGGATGTGGGGCGGCGTGCGGACGTTCAACCGGCTGCGCCCCGCCGTGGCCGCGATGGCCCTCGGGATCGCCAGGGCCGCCCATGAGTACGTGCTGGCCAACCGGTCCAACCCGAGCAAGGCCGAACAGGGCCGGCTGGACAAGCTGCGGCGCCGGATCGACGGCGCCCGCGAGCTGATCCACCTCGCCGCGGCCACCGTGGACGCTCGGGCCGACGCCGGCCACCTCGCCTCCGCCGCGAAGGCGCGCGCCTGCCGGCTCGCCGAGGACGCGACCATCGAGGCCTGCGGCTACTTCGGGCCCGGCGCCCGCCTGGACCATCCCCTGCTGGACAAGCTCGCCCGCGACGCGCGCGGCGTGGAGTTCATGGAGGGCACGGGAAACATGCAGAAGCTCAACCTCTTCCAGGGCCTGCTGCAGGGAAAACTGGACAACCGCTCACCACACTGATCCACAAAGGATGATCGCACATGGATTTCGGTCTGTTCTTCTTCGCCGACAGCGCCCCGGGGAGCGACTGTTACAGCCTGCTGCTGGAGAGCGCGCGGTTCGCCGACACCAACGGGTTCGCGTCGGTGTGGACGCCGGAACGGCACTTCCACCCCTTCGGCGGCCGGTACCCGAACCCGGCGGTGACCGGCGCGGCACTGGCCGCCGTGACCACCCGCGTGGGGATCCGGGCGGGCAGCGTCGTCGCACCGCTGCACAGTCCCATCCGGATCGCCGAGGAGTGGGCGTGCGTCGACAACCTCTCCGGCGGCCGCGTCGGACTGTCCTTCGCCTCCGGCTGGCACGCGACGGACTTCGTGCTGAAGCCGGAGAACTACTCCGACCGCAAGAACGTCATGGTCGAGACGATCGAGACGGTCCGGAAGCTGTGGCGCGGCGAGGAGGTCGAGCTCACCGGCGTGGCCGGCGAGCCGCAGACGGTGCGGGCCTACCCGACACCGGTCCAGAAGGAACTGCCGGTCTGGGTCACCAGCGGCGGCACGCCGGGGACCTTCCGCTCGGCGGGGAAGCTGGGCGCCGGGGTGCTGACACACCAGCTCGGCCAGACCCATGAGGCACTGGAGAGCAACATCGCCGCCTACCGCGAGGAGCTGGCCGCGACGCACGGCCCGGACGCCAAGGGACACGTGGCCGTCATGCTGCACACCATGATCGGCACGGACCGGGACGAGATCCGCGAGCTCGTGCGGGAGCCGTTCAGCGACTACCTGCGCAGCTCGATCGACCTGATCGTGCGCGATCCGGCGGCCGCGGAGCCGGGCGGCTTCGACCCGAACAAGCTGTCCGACGCGGACAAGGCGTTCATGGTGGAGCGTTCGTTCAACCGCTACTTCGACACCGCGGGCCTGTTCGGCACGGTCGAGGACGGCGCGGAGATGGTGCGCCGGATGGCGTCCATCGGGGTCGACGAGATCGCCTGCCTGATCGACTTCGGGGTGGCCCAGGACCAGGTGCTCGGCTCCCTGCACCACCTCAACGAGCTGCGCCTGCGCACCGCCGTGCCGGAGATGACCGCATAGCTGGATACGAAACGGGCGCCGGGTTCGTGTGAACCCGGCGCCCGTTTTCGTTGTCTCAGACCAGTACGGCGCCGTTGTCGGCGCGGCGCGGGCGGCTGCGGCGGTTGTCCAGGTGCACGAAGATCCGGTGCAGCCAACGGTCGGTGCCGTCGTAGCGCGGCCAGAACGCGATGCGGCCGTGCACCACGAGGCGGTTGTCCACGAACACCATGTCGCCCGGCTGCAGCACCAGCTCGCACTCGACCTCGGTCAGCGCGTCGCGCAGCCGGGACAGGGCGCGGGCGGCCGCGTCGTCGAGCGCCGACGTGGCGTGGAAGTCCACGCAGATGTCCGGGTCGTCGACGCAGCCGCGCAGCACCGGGAGCGGCTCGGAGCAGTCCGCCGACGCGAACGACGGCGGCGCCACGGTGACGAACCGGGCCTCGTGCAGGATCGTCCGGTCCACCTCGTCGAGCAGCGGCAGCGCGCGGCGGACCGCGGCCACCCGGGTGCCCACCCGGTCCTGCTGGGCGCCGCGCAGGCAGAGCAGCCCGACGTAGTCCGGGCGGTTCGGGTGGAACGCGTTCTCCGTGTGCAGCTCGAGCGGCACCGAGCCGCCGTTGCTCTGCGAGCGCGCCAGTGTGGGCACCGGCACGACGTTCTGCACCAGCGCGCCGTGCTTCTCGTCGCGGTAGGCGTTGACCTCACCGAGCTGCTGTCCGAGCAACATCGCCGCGGCCGCGGGCGCGGTGGCGGCGCGCTCGACCGAGTCGGGCACGTTCGGGGTGGGGGGCAGCGGACCCGCCGTGATCGGCAGGTTGGTGATCGTCAGCGTCCCGTCCAGGCCAGGATCGTGCCGGTAGGACCGGAGCGTCGTCAGCAGCCGGGGCGGCAGCTGGCAGCTCGCCGCGCGTGCCTGCGCCTGCCAGCCGGCGTCGTCGACCAGCCGGGGCGCCGTGTGCCCCAAGCGCTCCACGAGCGTGCGCATGCCGGCATGCTCCTCGAGTGTGAGCTCCAGGCTTGCGCTCTGCTCGGCGGTGATCACCGTAGTCAACGCGGCCCTCCATTCCTGAGATAACGACATCCGGACACGAACAACCCGCCGAGAAACGCCGAAATCGCTACCTCGCCGCGATCGCACCAGAAACTGTCGCAATGGCGGCACACGCGCTCCAGGCATCGAGCCGGCAATTTGTCCGAGGAAACCTGCCTGCCCGTTGCCTGGCTCGGAATGCCTGGAGAAACCAGGCTTTCTGGCATGCGCCGGGTGTGCGCTGAATTGGGGTAGTGAGGCGGGATGGCCGAACTGAACACCGCGGAAGCCGGAACCGGACAGCTCTCCTGTCACGCGGTCGAACGCATGATCTGCGAGATCTGGAGCGACTATTTCAGCCGCGACATCCTGCCCTACGACGACTTCTACGACTTGGGCGGCGACTCGCTCGGGATGATCGACATCGTCGGTCGGGCCCGCGAGCTGGGGCTGCCGGTGCGCAGCTCGGTGGCCCTGCGGAACTCGAGCCCGGCCCGGCTCGCCGAGCGGCTCACCGTCGGCGCCGAGTCCGAACCCGTGGCCCTGCCGGCCCTGTACACCGACACCGGCGTCCCCGGACCGGTGGACCCGCGGCCGGTGCCCATCGTGGCGACCGGCGCCGGCGAACCGCTGTACGTCATGCACTCGGACAGCCACGTCGAGACGGAACGCGACGCCGTCGAGTCCTGGGGAAGTCCCCGGCCGGTCACGGGTTTCCCGCTGGCCTGCGGCCCGATCGGCGAGCTGGCCGACCGGGTGCTCGCCACGCTGCGGCGCGACCAGCCCGAGGGGCCGTACCGGCTCGCCGGGTTCGGCCACGGCGCGGTGCTGGCGTTCGAGCTGGCCCACCGGCTCCGGCGGCTCGGCGCGCGGGTGCCGCTGTTGGCCCTGATCGACCCGCCCACGGTGGGCACTTCCGACGACGTTTCCCGGGACTCGCTGCTCCAGCGGCGTCTCGCCATGCTGGCCCGCCGGTTCGGGCTCACCGGCGAGGAGAACATCGAGGAGATCCACGCCAGGATGCGCCAGGGCGGGTGGTACGGCCACGTGCGCGCCGACGAGCTCGCCGCCCGGCAACTGTCCTTTGTGGAGACCGAGCTGGCCGTGCGGGACTACGAACCGGCCGACTACGACGGGCCGGTCGTGCTCTTCCAGGACGGCACGGACTCGACGGCGTGGCGTCGAGCCATCGCCGACCTGGAAATCCACTCGCTGGACTACGGGATCGAATCGCCGGCGGCCGTCATCCGCGACGCGGAGCTGGCAATGGTCATGCGAAAGGCACTCGAAGGATGAGCGGCATCGACACCGCAACACCCAGAACCCGGCCCAGCAGCTGGGTCGCCCGACCGCGCCGGGCCGCTGTCCCGGCTCTGCGACTGATCTGCTTCCCGCACGTCGGCGCGGGCGGCGCCACCTTCAACCCCTGGCTGGATCTGCTGCCCGCCGACGTCGAGCTGTGCGCGATCCGCTTTCCTGGGCGGGAGAACCGGCTGCGCGAGCCCCTCGTGGACGACTGGCGCGAGCTTCTCGACGGCCTCGAGCCGGCCATCGCGCCGCTGCTCGACGTGCCGTTCGCCGTCGTCGGGCACTGTTCCGGCAGTGTCCTCGCCTACGAGTACGCCCGCCGCCTGGTCGCCGCCGACGGTCCGCGGCCGGCCATGGTGGTGCTGTCCTCCGCACCGGCACCCGCGGTCCGCCAGATCGACGACCCGCTGCACCTGTTGCCACGCCAGGAACTTCTCGAACGGGTCATCGAGTTCGGCGGCATGGCGAAGGAGATCCTCGACGACCCCGAGCTGATGGACATGTTCGAACGGATCCTGCGGGCCGACTACCGGGTGATCGAGCGGCTGGACTACTCGGCGGGCGGGCCGCTGCCCGTCCCGATCACCGTGCTCGGCGGCCGGCGCGACGAGTTCGTGAGCTGCGCGGACCTGGCGGCCTGGTCGGCCGAGACGACCCAGGAGTTCTCACTGCACCTGCTCGACGCCGGCCACTACATCCTCACCGAGGCCGGCGCGCTCGTCGCGGACGCCGTGCGGCGCCTGCGGGAGCGGGAGGCATCATGACCGCCAACCAGTTCCGGCTGCCGACCGCGTGGATGTCCACAGTAGAGAGTCTGACCTCGGCCGCGGTACGCCACGGCGGCATGGCGCCGACCGTGCTCGCGGCGGCGCACCTCAAGGTGCTGAGCATGCTGACAGAGGAACGCACGTTCCACACCGACGTCCGGCTCGACGGGACCACGCGTTCGGCCCGCGTGGCGCCCGCCGCCCTGCGCGCCTGGCGGGACCTGACCGCGCTCGTGGAGCGGGCCGAGCCGGTGCCCGAGGAGGACGGCGAACCAGACCGGGTGCTGTTCACCACGGATGCCATCACGGCGAACGAGTACGGCCTGAGCGTGTTCGTGCGCGACAACGCGCTCGTGCTGTGCACGCACTCGATCCACCGCGACTACGTGGCGCGGCTGGCGGACATGTACCGCCGGGTGCTGGCGGCGATCGCGGAGGGTGTGGACGGCGCCGTCGGCCGCGCGTACCTGCCGAAGGCGGACCGGCACGCGGTGCTCTCCCGGTGGGCCGCGGGCCCACGTCTCGACCGCGCGCCGAACACCGTCGTCGACCTCGTAGAGGCGCAGGCGGTCCGGACCCCGGACGCGCCGGCCGTTCTGTCCTGCGGGAAGTTGCTCACCCTCGCCGAGCTCGACGCGCGCGCCAACCAGATCGCCCACCGGCTGCTGGCTCTCGGCGTGCGCACCGAGACCCCGGTCGGCGTGTGCCTGCGGCGCACCGCCGACCTGCTGCCGACCATCCTCGGCATCCTGAAGGCGGGCGGCACCTACCTCCCGCTCGACCCCGAACTTCCCGCCCAGCGGCTCAAGCACATGGTCGCCGCCGCCGACTGCGAGCTGGTGGTCACCGAGACCGAGCACCTGCCCGCGCTCGACGGCGGCACGTTCGTGCTGCTCGACGGGGAACGGGAGTCGATCGCCGCCCTGCCGTCCTCCCCCACCGGCATCCGCATCCGCCCGGAACAGTTGGCCTACATCATCTACACGTCCGGCTCCACCGGCGCGCCCAAGGGCGTGCTTGTCCAGCACGGCGGCCTGGTCAACTATCTACTGTGGACGGTGGACGCGTACGCGGCGCGCGGCACCGGCGGCTCCCCGTTCTTCACCTCGATCAGCTTCGACCTCGGCATGCCGAGCCTGCTCACCCCACTGCTGGTCGGCCAGCCGGTCACGCTGCTGCCCGACCCGCTGGACACCGCGGACCTCGGCGCGCTGCTGGCCGACGACGCCCCGTACGGCTTCATCAAGCTGACCCCCGGCCACCTGAACCTGCTCAGCCTCGATCTCGCCGCAGAACAGGCCAGCGAGCTCGCCGGCGTGATCATCGCCGCCGGGGACGCGTTCCCCACCTCGCTGGCCAGGCGCTGGGCGAAGCTGGCCGGACCCGGCGGCACGGCGGTCGCCACCGAGTACGGCCCGACCGAGATCACCATCGGCAACTCCGGGCAGGTCATCGCGAACACGCACTCCGACGGGCTGGTCCCGCTCGGCGCGCCGATCCCGAACACCACCATGTACGTGCTCACCGAGGCGCTGGAGCCGGTCCCCATCGGGGTTCCCGGCGAGGTCTACGTCGGCGGCGCCGGCGTCGCCCGCGGCTATCTCGGCGACCCCGCGCTCACCGCGGACCGCTTCGTGCCCGATCCCTACGGTCCGCCGGGCACCCGCCTGTACCGCACCGGGGACCGCGCCCGCTGGCAACCGGACGGCGCGCTGGAGTTCCTGGGCCGCACCGACCACCAGGTGAAGATCCGCGGCTACCGGGTCGAGCCGGCCGAGGTGCGGGCCACGCTGCGGCGCCGGCCGGACGTCGGCGACGCGGTGGTGATCTCGCACGAGCGGCCGCCCCGGCCGACCCGCCTGGTCGCGTTCGTCATCCCCGCGTCCGGCACGGTGCTCGACCCCGTTCGGCTGCGCGCCGACCTGGCCGTCGACCTACCCGACCACATGGTGCCGGCGGACATCGTCCCGGTCGACGAGATTCCGTTGACCGCCAACGGAAAAGTCGACACGCGCGCGCTGCGGAGCCTGCTGTGAAACCGGAGGAACCGATGAGTGAGGCCGCATTCCAGGTGGTCCTGAACCACGAGGAGCAGTACTCGATCTGGGACGCGCACCGGGAGCCGCCGGAGGGCTGGCACACCGACGGGTTCACCGGCACCAAACCGGAGTGCCTCGCGCACATCACGGAGGTGTGGACGGATCTGCGTCCGCGCAGTGCGCGAGTAGGTAGCCGATGAACGCGCTGCTGCCGGAGCTGTTTCTCGAGCGTGCGCGGGAGCACCCCGAGGCGCCGGCCGTGCTGTCCGCCGCCGGCACGGTCACCTACCGGGAGCTCGAGCGCTCGGCCCGCCGAGTCGGACACGCGCTGACCGCCCGCGGGATCGGCCCCGAGTCGACGGTCGGGATCATGATCGAGCCGGGGCCGGACCTGGTGGCCGCGCTGCTGGGGGTCTGGCTGGCCGGCGGCTGTTACGTGCCGCTGGATCCGCTGGCTCCGGCCGAACGGCGGCGTGCGGTCGCCGAGCAGGCCGGCGCGGAGGTCGTGCTCACCGACCTCGCCGACCTGGACGGCGACCCGGAATGGGCACCGGACCGGGTCACCACGCCGAACCAGGCCGCCTACCTGATCTTCACCTCGGGGTCGACCGGCACCCCGAAGGGCGTCGTCGTCGAGCACGACGGCATCGCCAACCGGGTCCGGTGGGGCGTGCGGGCCCTCGGACTCGGCGCCACCGACCGCGTGCTGCAGAAGACGCCGCTGATCTTCGACGCGGCCGGCTGGGAGATCATGGCCCCGCTCGTCAGTGGAGCGCCGGTGACCTTCGGCGGCCCCGACGCCGGCCGGGATCCCGCCGAGCTGGTCGCCGCGATCCGTGAGCGGCGGGCCACCGTGGTGCAGGTCGTGCCGACCATGCTGCGCCTGCTCGCCGCGGAGCCGAACCTCGGCGAGTGCACCAGCCTGCGACTGGTGTGCTCGGCCGGCGAACCGCTGCACGCCGAGCTGTGCCAACGGGTGCTCGAGCGGATCGACGTGGAGATCGTCAACACCTACGGGCCGACCGAGTGCTCGATCGACGTGCTGGCCGCCCGGTTCGACCCGGCACAGCGGACCGGCCCGGTGCCCATCGGCGTCCCCATCGACAACATCCGCCACCTGCTGCTCCCGGCGGACGAGCCGGTGCGGGAGCTGTACGCCTGCGGGGTGGGCGTCGCGCGCGGCTACCACGGTGACGCGGCGCGTACGGCCGAGCGGTTCCTGCCCGACCCGTCCGGCCCGCCCGGTGCGCGGATGTACCGCACCGGCGACCTGGTGCGCACCAGCGACGACGGCGCGCTCGAGTACGCCGGCCGCGTCGACGACCAGGTCAAGATCAACGGTGTGCGGATCGAGCCCGGCGAGGTCGAGACGGCGATCGAGGCATGCCCCGGTGTGGTGGAGGCGGCGGTCACCGCGGTCTCCGACCCGCGCGGCATCCGCCACCTCGCGGCCTTCGTGGTCGGCGCCCCGGCCGGGCTGACCGGTTACCTGCGCGACCGGCTGCCGCCGACGCTGGTGCCGGCGATCATCACCAGCCTGCCCGCGCTCCCGCGTACCGCGAGCGGCAAGACCGACCGCGCGCGGCTGCCGGAACCGGACTGGACCCGGGCGGCCGAGCCGAGCACCCCGGCGCCGCAGACCGCCGAGGAGCAGATCGTGCTGGAGGCGTGGCGGCAGGTGCTCCACGTCGACGACATCGGCCTCGACGACGACTTCTTCCGCGTCGGCGGCCACTCGCTGCTGATGACCCAGCTCGCCGCCCGGCTCGCCGAGGCGTCCGGGTTGGGGCTGGACTTCCGCGAGCTGCATTACACGACGACCGCGCGAGGGCAGGCGCGGCTGCTGAGCAGGGCGGCGGCGACCCGGCCGATCGAGCCGCTGCCGGCCGACGCGCGGGTGCCGCTCTCCCACGCGCAGGAACGGTTCTGGGTGCTCGACCGGATGAACCCGGGCAGCAGGGAGTACCTGCTGCCGGTGATGTTCTGGTTGCCGGAGGACGTGCCCGCCGACGTGGTCGAGCAGGCGCTCGCGTACCTCATGACGCGCCACGAGGTGCTCCGCACGCGGTACGTGATGGACGGCGAGGGGCTGGCCGCGGTCGTCGAGCCGGCCGTCGCCGTGCCGTTGCGCACGGTCGAGACGACGCCCGCGGAGGTCGCCAAGATCATGGCCGGGGAGCTGGCCGAGGGGTTCGACCTTGGCGTCGCGCCGGTGTTCCGTGCGGTCCTCGTCCGCGACGGCGGGCCTGAGCAGCTGCTTCTCATGGTGTGCCACCACATCGGCTGTGACGGCTGGTCGGAGGGCATCCTGGAGCGCGAGCTGCACGGGGCGATCGCCGCGATCCGCGACGGCCGCGCGCCCGCCGACCGGGAGCTGCCGCTCCGCTACGCCGACGCGGTCGCCTGGCAGCGGTCCCAGCTCACCGACGAGGTCCTGGCCGAGCAGCTCGACTACTGGCGTGCGGCGCTGGCGGGCCTTCCGGTGCTGGAGCTGCCGACGGTCCGCGAGCGCGACGAGCAGCGCGGCATCGACGGCGCCGCGGTCGGTGTCGAGCTTCCCGCGGCGGCGGTCGAGAAGCTGCTCGCGCTCGGCCGAGAGGCCGGGGCCACGCCGTTCGTGGTCCTGCTGACGCTGTGGTCCGTGCTCATCGCCCGGGTCAGCGGCCAGTGGGACTTCGGGGTCGGTTCGCCGCACTCCGGCCGGTACCGCCCGGAGCTGCACGACCTGGTCGGGCTGTTCATCGACGTGGTGGTCATCCGCTCACGCCTGTCGCCGGAGATGTCCTTCGCCGAGGCACTCGCCAGCGTCGAGAGCACCTGCCGGGACGGCTTCGCCCGGCACGCCGCGCCGTTCGACGCGGTGTCGGACGCCGTGGCCGCGCCGCGCGACCTGTCCAGGACCGCGCTGTTCCAGACGTACTTCACCGTGGCCGGCGACGAGCTGCTCGGCCCGCGGCGCCGGGAGCAGGACCTCGAACTGTTGCGGCAGGCGTGGACCGTGGCCAGGACCGACCTCTCGCTCACCATGTGGCCCTACCCCGACGGGCGTTACGTCGGGGCGATCGAGTACGCGTCGGCGCTGTTCGACGAGGCCATGGCGACCGGCATGGCGAGCCGGCTGCACGCGCTCGCCGAGCGGTTCGCCGACGACCCGGACCTCACGATCGGCGCCGAGGGGCTGGACGAGAGCGAGCCGGGAGACGGCCTCTTTCCGCTCCAGGAGGCGATCCTGGGGTTCATCCGGACGCTGCTCAAGCAGGACGACATCGGCAAGGACGAGGACATCATGACCCGCGGCGGCAACTCGCTGCTGGCGGCGCGGCTGCTGTGGCAGGCGCAGAACGCCTTCGGCGTCGAGGTGTCCATGCGTGCCTTCTTCGACCGGCCCACCGCGGCCGGGCTCGCCGACGAGGTCGAACGGCTCATCAGAGCCGAGTCCGAACACCAGCTCGTCGAAGACCACCCGGTCCAGTAGAGGAGACACTCGATGTCGCTGGAAACCCTTATCCAGCAGCGACTCCAGGCGGTCGGCGCCAAGCGCGGCATCGGCCGGGCGGAGCGTGGCCGGCCACTGCCGCTGTCCGTCGGCCAGCAGCAGATGTGGCTACTGAACCAGTTCGACCCGGCGAGCCCCGCGTACCTGATGACCTGGACGCTGCGGCTGTCCGGCCGCCTCGACACCGAGAGCATGCGGTGGGCGTGGGAGCGGGTCGTGGCATGCCACGAGATTCTGCGGACGCGGTACGTCGCGGACGGCGACGAGCCCATGCAGGTCATCGATCCGCCGGAGCGCTTCGACATGCGTGTCGTCGACCTCACCGGGGAGCCCGCGGAGCGCCGCGAGGAGCGGGCCACGCAGGTCGCCGCGTGGGAACGCGGCCGGCCGGTCGATCTCGGTGCGCAGCGACCGGTCCAGGTCACCCTGGTCGTGCTCGGCCCCGAGCTACACCTGATGGTCGTCAACATCCACCACATCGCCTGCGACGACGTGTCCTTCCGGCGGATCGCGACCGAGGTGAGCGCGCGTTACGCGGAGCGGGAGCGCGGCGTTCCCGCGGACCCGCCCGTACTGTCCGATGTGGACATCCAGTACGCGGACTTCGCCGCGTGGGAGTTGGCCGGCAGGGCGAACGGCACGGCGCGCCCGCACCTGGACTACTGGCGCCGCACCCTGGACGGCGTCACCGAGCTGCCGCTGCCGCTGGACCGGCCGCGCTCGAGCCAGCGTGACCCGCGGGGCGGCACGGTCGACATCGTCATCGAACCCGAGACGGCCGAGGCCGTCCGCGCGCTCGCGTCCGCGCACCGCGCGTCGCCCTACATGGTGCTGCTCGCGACCTACCACGCCATGCTCGCCCACCTGTCCGGGAGCGCCGACGTGACCGTGGGGCTGCCGGTCTCCGCGCGGACCAGGCCGGAGCTCGACGAGCTGGTGGGCTACCTGGTCAACACCGTCGTCGTCCGCTCGCGGCAGGCCGAGGGCGGCACGTTCGCCGATCTCCTCGGCGCCATCCGGGAGGGCGTGCTGGACGCGATGGACCACCGCGCCGCGCCGTTCAAGTGGGTCGTCGACGAGGTGCACCCGGCGCGGTCGAGCGCGGCGAACCCGTTGTTCCAGGCGGCCTTCGACATGGAGCACGCCGAGGAGCTGCCGTTCCGGTTCGCCGGCGTGTCGGTGGAGCAGCTCGCGCTCGCCGACACCCCGGCGGCCAAGTTCGACCTGACCCTCCACGTCGAGGAGCAGGCCGGCGACCGGCTCGGCGCACGGCTGGAGTTCGCCACCGCCGTGCTCGACGCGGAGACCGTGCGGACGTGGGCCGGGTACTGGGTCGCGCTGCTCGACGCCGTGGTCCGCGAACCCGGCGTGCCACTGCGCAAGCTCCACGAGCGCGTCAGCCCGCCGGGCCTGCTGCCGGCACGCGAAACGGCACCGGCGGTCGCCGAGCCGGTCGCCGGTGGCGACACCCAGACCGGGCTGGTCGAGCGGATCCGGCGGGTCTGGTGTG
Source organism: uncultured Actinomycetota bacterium (assembly GCA_963840275.1). Classification (GTDB taxonomy): domain Bacteria; phylum Actinomycetota; class Actinomycetes; order Mycobacteriales; family Pseudonocardiaceae; genus Actinophytocola. The sequence continues at coordinate 938,732 of CAWIYK010000005.1, read as the reverse complement.
AGGTGCTGGTCACCGACGAGCTCGCCGTGTGGGACAACTTCTTCGACGTGGGCGGCGACTCGCTGCGTGCGGTGGCGATCGCCGGCCGGCTGAAGGCGGACGGGTTGGACGTCTCGGCCACCGACATCTTCGCCCACCAGACGATCGAGGAGCTGGCCGAGGCGTGCGCCGGGCAGGGACCGTCGAACGGTCCGGCAGGCCCCGCCGCGATCGAGCCGTTCGCGCTGCTGGACCCGGCGGACCGGGCCGCGCTGCCGCCCGGGGTGGCGGACGCCTACCCGCTGGCGGCGATGCAGCTCGGCATGCTCATCGAGCTGCGGGCGCGGCCGGACCTCAACACCTACCAGGACACCACCTCGTACCTGATCCGCGACGACGCGGGCCTCGACGCGGCGGCCCTGCAGGAGGCCGTCCAGCTCGTGGTGGACCGGCACGAGGTGCTGCGCACCGGGTTCGACCTGAACAGCTACTCGGAGCCCCTGCAACTGGTGCACGAGCACGCGAAGATCACCGTCGGGATGGCGAACCACGGCCGGCTCGGGCCGGACGGCTGGCTGCCCAAGCTGCAGGAGTACGCGGCCAGCGAACGCCGCTCGCCGATGGATCTGGTGCGCCCGCCACTGATCCGGGTGTTCGCGCACACCGCGGACGGCACCCCGGAGTGGTGGATCACGATCACCGAGTGCCACCCGATCCTGGAGGGGTGGAGCTTCCACTCCATGCTGATGGAGTTCCTCACCGGCTACCAGGAGATCCGGGCCGGGCGCACGCCCGGCGTGCCGGAGCCGGTGGCCCTGCGGTACGCCGACTACGTCGCGGCCGAGGCCGCGGCACGCGCGTCGGAGGCGGACCGCGCGTTCTGGCGAAACGTGGTCGAGGGACGGGTCGACGCGGTACCGCCGGCGACCTGGCGGGACGCCCCGGAGGCGCCGCGCGAGCGGTACCAGCACCTGGTGTTCTTCCGGGACATCGAGGCCGACCTGCGCAGGCTCGCGTCGGAGACCCGTACCTCGATGAAGGCCGTGCTGCTGGCCGCCCACCTGAAGGTCATGAGCATGACCACCGGGCGGCGGGACTTCTTCACCGGGCTGGTCTGCGACGCCCGGCCCGAGGTGGCCGGCGCCGAGCGGGTGTTGGGCATGTACCTCAACACCGTGCCGTTCGCGATGCCGCCGGGCACGCGGACCTGGGGTGAGCTGGTGCGCGCGGTCTACGACGCGCTGACCGACCTGTGGCCGCACCGCGTCTTCCCGCTCCAGGCCATCCAGCAGGAGTTCGGGCACCGCGGCCGGCTGCTCGAGGTGTTCTTCAACTACCTCGACTTCCACCAGGTGGACGACGATCTGGTCGACGCGGACCAGACGCTGAACGACAACGACAACGAGTTCGCGCTGCACGTGTTCACCATGACCGGGCTGCTGAAGTTCAACACCACCAACCACTGTCTGAGCCGGGCGGCGGCCGAGCGGCTGGCGGCCCTGTACCGGACGGTGCTGGAGGAGATGTCCCTCGGCCCGGAAGGCGACGCGGACGCGGCGTGTCTGCCCGCGGCGGAAAGTGCCCGTGTCGTCGGCCGGGAACCCGTCGGGGAGCCGGCCACCGTGCTGGAGTCGGTCGCGCGTACCGCGCCCGACCGGCCGGCGGTGATCGGCACCGGCACGACGACGTCCTACGGGGAGCTGCACGACCGGGCGGCGGCGATCGCACACCGGCTGCGGCAGCGCGGGGTCGGCCCGGGCACCGTGGTAGCCCTTGCGCCGCAACGGGATCCGGACGCTGCCGCGGCTCTGCTCGGCGTGTGGCTGGCCGGCGCGGCGGCCGGCATCGAGGGCGTGGCCCTCGGCGACCTGTCGGACCTCGAGCCGCCGGCGGAGGAAGCCGCGGCTCCCCCGCGGCCGACGGACCCGGCGTGGGTCACGTCGTCCGGACTGGTCCTCTCGCACCGCGCACTCGCGCACGCGATGGCGCCGGGCGCACGGGACGCCACGTGGTTGTGCGCGGCCCCGTGGCCGTCCGCCGCGGCGGTGACCGAGTTGCTGGCGCCGCTGTGCTCCGGTGGCGTCGCCGTGCTCGCCGCGACACTGCCGGACACCATCCCGGAAGAGATCACGCATCTGCGGCTGACCCCGCTCGTCGCGGAGCGCGTGCTACCCGCCGGGGTGACCGCGATCGTCAGCGGCGATCCGTTGGTGCGCAAGGCGAACGTGACCGGCTCGGATCGCGTGGTCACGGCGGTGGAGGTCGACGGGCTGCCCGGCTGGGTGGCGTTCGACGGCAGGCCGGCACCGGGCGTGCGGGTGGTCGACACCGAGCTGCGGCTGGTGCCCGCCGGGGTGGTCGGCGAGCTGTGCCTCGACGGCACGCACCGCACCGGGCTGCTCGCGCGGTTCACGGACGACGGGACGCTGGAGCAGGTGGGGCCGGCCGAGGAACGCACGCATCGGGGCGAGCAGCCGGTGGAGCTGTACCGGACGCGGGAGCAGCTCGACGCGCAGCCGTCCGTGCTGGACAGCGTCGTGGTGCTCCGCGCGGCGCGGGACCGGGAGCGGCTCGTCGGCTACGTCCGCACGCTCCCCGGCGTCCCGTTCACCGCGGACGGGGTGCGCCGGGCGCTCGCCGAGCAGCGGCTGTCCAGGCCGCTGATCCCGGAAGTCCTGGTGCAGGTGGAAACCTGGCCGATGGACGATCGCGGCACGCTCGACCCGGACCGCCTGCCCGATCCGCCGGACACCACCGGCGAGCCGGGCGAACGTCCCTGGGACGCGACGTTCGACAAGCTGCTGCGACAGACGTTCGCGGCACAGGCCGACAAGGGTGAACTCACGCCGGACGCGCCGCTGGCCGACGCCGGACTGGACTCCTTCGGCACCGTGGGTCTGCTCGTCGCGATCGAACAGGCCTACGGAATCACCATTCCCGACGACTTCCACCTCCTCGACATGTTCCGGACCGCCAGAACGCTGTGGGAGACGGTCGCCGCGCTGCGCGACGCCCGGTGACGAAAGGCAGATGCATGACCGAGATCCGGCTCTTCACGACGATCCCGCCGGCCGGGCGCGATGGCGGCGACTACCGTACGGTCGTTCGGCGGGCGGCGCAGCTGAGCGAGGCGGCCGGTTTCGTCGGCGCGCTGGTCTACTCCGACAACAACACCGTCGACCCGTGGGCGGTGGCGCAGGACATACTGGTCGCCACCGAGGCGTTCATGCCGCTGGTCGCCGTCCAGCCCGTGTACCAGCACCCGTACACCGTGGCGAAGACCATCGCCAGCTACGGGCTGCTGTACGGACGTCGTATCTGTCTGAACCTGGTGGCGGGCGGCAGCCGGTCCGACCTCGCCGCGCTGGACGACTTCACCGAGCACGACGAGCGCTACGTCCGGCTGACCGAGTACGCGCAGCTGATCGGCCGGCTGTTGGCCGGGGGCGGCCAGGTCACGCACGAGGGTGACCACTATCGGGTGCGGGGTGTGAACATGCATCCGGGGCTGCCGGCGCACCTCGCGCCGGAGCTGTTCATGTCGGGCTCCTCCCCGGCCGGGCGGCGGGCCGCCGAGGTGCTGGGCGCGCTACCCGTGCGTTACCCGGAACCGCCCAGCAACAACGGTTCCGGCCGCGACCTGGGCGGCGACGCGGTTCGGATCGGCGTCATCGCCCGGGACACGCACGAGGAGGCGTGGCAGGCGGCGCACGACCGCTTCCCGAACACTCGCGCCGGCCGGATGCTGCAGCGGATGGCGCGCGACGCCTCGGACTCGCAGTGGGTCGAGCGGCTGTCGGAGGCCGACGAGTTCCCCGGCGGCCCGGACAGCCCGTACTGGATGGGGCCGTTCAAGAACTACACCACCTTCTGCCCCTACCTGGTGGGCACCCACGACAAGGTGGCGGCCGAGCTCACCCGCTACTTCGACCAGGGTTGCCACACGTTCATCCTGGACACGTGCCGAGACGAGGCCGACTACGCCGACGCGGCGGCGGTCTTCGTCCACGCACAGAGCTCCGTCGTCGGCTAGCGCAAACTGCCGAGCAGGTGCCACCTGCCTACTCGGCCCAGATGCCTCGTACGTGTCCGATGTGGCGGTTCATCAGACGTTCGACGCCGGCCACGTCGCGTGCCCCTAGGAGGTCCAGCAACTCGGCGTGTTCGTGGGCGGAGGGCACCAGCGCGTTCCGGTCGGCGAGTGCGCGCAGGCCGTAGATCCGTGACCGCGACCGCAGCGAGCGCACCGTCTCGACCAGGTGTTGGTTGCCGGCCAGGGCGAGGAGTCTCAGGTGGAACTCCATGTCCGCGGCGACGTGCGCGATCAGATCGCCCCTGGCGGCGGCCGCCTCGATCTCCGTCGCCAGGGGGCGCAGCTCGTCGAGCACCTCTGGCGGCACGCCTGCCTCGGCGATCCGCCGTACGGTCGGCACCTCGATCAGCACCCGCAGCTCGCTCAGCTCGTCCAGGTCCTTTTCGGACAGTTCGGTGACTCGGAAACCCTTGTTGCGCACGATGTCGACGAGACCCTCGCCGGCCAAGTCGAGCATGGCCTCCCGCACCGGGGTGGCCGACACCCCGAACTGCGCGGCCAGACTGGGCGCCGAGTACACGACACCGGGCCGCAGCTCCCCCGAGATCACCGCCGCCCGCAGCGTCTGCGTGATCTCCTCGCGCAGGTTCCTACGCACTCCCAGCGCACCCAGCGCGGGCGGCGCGACCGTGGCCCGGTCCTCCGCTGTCACTGCCGCCCCTCCCAGCTGCTCGCGGCGATCACGAGATCCTCCCACGCCATTCCGACGCTCTTGAACAACCTCGGCCGGCCCCGGTCGACGGTGACCGCACCGCGGACCACACTCGCCAGCTCGACCAGTGTGTCCGGATCGAACCGCCCGGCCGCCATGGGTTGGACGATGTCACCGGCTTCGCGCAGCGCCGCCGAGCGCGCCTCGACCACCACGGTCGACGCACACACCGTGGTGTCGTCGACCTCCCTGGCGGTCAGCTCGTGCGAGCCGACCGCCACGACGGTTACCTCCGGACGCAGCAGCGCGCCTTCGAACAGCGGTGTGCGGGCCGTCGTCGCACACACGACCACGTCCGCTCTCGCCACGTCCGCCACCGTGCCGACCTCGGCGCCCACCGCGGCCGCGAACGTCCTGGTGCGGTCGGCGTCCCGGCCGATGACGACGACCTCGGCGACCGGCCGGACCACACGCATCGCGGCGATGTGACTCCGTGCCTGCGGACCGGTGCCGAAGACCACCAGCCGGGACGCGTCCGGCGCGGCGAGCACGTCCACGGCCAGCGCCGAGACCGCCGCGGTCCGCAGCGTGGTCAACGCCGCCGCGTCCAACATGGTCAGCGGGGTCAGGGTTTCCGCGTCGAACAGCTGGTAGCCGCCCTGGATCCGCGGGAGACCCCGCGCCGGGTTGCCCGGTGCCACCGTCGCGACCTTGATGCCGGCGTAGCGCCGCCACTCCGCCGGCATCAGCAACAGCTGACCGTGCTCGACCGGGACCACCGCGCGAGCCCAGTCGGCCTCCGGGTCGAGCCCGTCGCACAGCGCCGCACGGAGCGCCGCGACGGCGTCGGGCATGGGCGCCAACGGTGTCACAGCTCGAACCCCTCGGGAAACGGGTCGTCCGGGTCCAGGAAGTACTGCGCGGTCCCGGTGAGCCACGCGCGGCCGGTGATCGTCGGGACCACCGCCGCCAGGTCACCGACTGACGTCTCCTCGACCAGCCGGCCGACGAAGTGGGTGCCGATGAACGACTCGTTGCGGAAGTCGGTGTGCAGCGGCAGCTCACCACGCGTGTGCAGCTGCGCCATCCGCGCGCTGGTGCCGGTGCCGCACGGCGAGCGGTCGAACCAGCCGGGGTGGATGGCCATCGCGTGCCGGGAGTGCCGGGCGGTCGAGCCCGGCGCGGCCAGGTAGACGTGGTGGCAGCCGGCGATGTCCGGGTTCTCCGGGTGCACCGGCCGGTCCGCCTCGTCGATCGAGTCCATGATGGACAGTCCGGCGTCCAGCAGGCGCTGCTTCTCCGCGCGGTCGAACGGCAGACCGAGCTGGTCGAGGTCGAGGATGGCGTAGAAGTTCCCGCCGAACGCCATGTCGTAGCGCACCTCGCCGAAACCGGCCACCTCGACCACGCGGTCCAGCCCGAGCGTGAACGACGACACGTTCCGGATGGTGACCGAACGCGCGACCCCGTCGGCGACGGCGACCTCGGCGACGACGAGCCCGGCCGGGGTGTCCAGCCGGATGGTGGTGACCGGCTCGGTGACCTCGACCATGCCGGTCTCCACGAGCACGGTGGCCACGCCGATGGTGCCGTGCCCACACATCGGCAGACACCCGGACACCTCGATGAACACCACGCCCCAGTCGGCGTCGGCCCGCGTCGGTGGTTGCAGGATCGCGCCGCTCATGGCGGAGTGACCTCGCGGCTCGTACATGAGCAACCTGCGCAGGTGGTCGAGATGCTCGACGAAGTACTGCCGGCGGCCGAACATGGTGTCGCCGGGGATGACGCCGACGCCGCCCGTGATCACCCGGGTCGGCATCCCCTCGGTGTGGGAGTCGACCGCGTGGAAGACCCGCTTGGCACGCATGTCAGGACAGGCCTTCCGCGATGGCGTGCTCGGTCGCCTGCCGCACCGCCGCCTCGTGTTCCGGGGTGAGCGGCACCCGCGGCTGGCGGCACGGTCCGCCGTTGCGGCCGGCGATGTCCATGCTGAGCTTGATGGCCTGCACGAACTCCGTGCGGGAGTCCCAGCGCAGCAACGGATGCAGCAGCCGGTACAGCGGCAGCGCCTTGGCCAGGTCACCGGCGGACGCCGCCTGCCACAGCTCCACAGTGGACCGTGGCAGGGCGTTGGGAAAGCCGGCGATCCAGCCCGGCGAGCCGGCGGCCGCGAGCTCCATGGCCACGTCGTCGGCCCCGCACAGCACGTCGAGTCCCGGCGCCAGCTCGGCGATCCGGTAGGGCCGCCGCACGTCACCGGTGAACTCCTTCACCCCGACGATCAGCCCTTCCTGGTACAGCTCGGCGAGTAGCTCGGGGACGAGGTCGACCTTCGTGTCGATGGGGTTGTTGTAGGCCACGATCGGCAGGCCGGCCTTCGCGACCTCGCGGTAGTGCGCGAGCACCGCACGCTCGTCGGCACGGTAGGTGTTGGGCGGCAACAACATCACGGCCTGGCAACCGGCTTCGGCCGCCTGTTCGGCCCAGCGCCGGGCCTCGGCCGCGCCGTACGCGGCGACGCCGGGCATCACCGTGAACCCCGCCGGCGCCGCCTCCACCGCGGTGGTCACCACGCGGGCCCGCTCCTCCGGGGTGAGTGTCTGGTACTCCCCGAGCGAGCCGTTGGGGGTGACGCCGTGGCAGCCGTGCGCGGCCAGCCAGGCGACATGCTCGGCGTACCGGTCGAAGTCGACGGCCAGCGACTTGTCGAACGGCAGCGCGATCGCCACCAGCACTCCGTGCCACGGCTTGGTCATGTTTCCTCCACGTGTTGTTCCGCGAGACTTCCGAGCGTCACCGGTTGGGCGACCGGACGGGCCGACATACCGAGCAGGTCGGGTGCGGTCACCGGGCCGCCGCGGGCCTCGGCGACCAGGCACGCCGTCGCGAACCCGCACACCCGTCCCTGGCACAGCCCCATGCCCGGTCGGGCGAACAGCTTGACGGCACGCGGCTCGGTGGCCCCGAGGTCCACAATGGACCGCCGAATGTCGTGCACCGAGACCTCCTCGCACCGGCAGACCGTCGTGTCGTCGGTCAGCCAGGACTGCCAGCCCGGCTGGACGGGATAGGTGCGGTGCAGGGCGGCGGCGAACGCCCGCAGCGCGGACCGGCGACGCAGCAGACGCGTGTCGGGCACCGCGCCGGCCGCGTACCGACCGGCGACCGCACCATCCACAAGGGACAGTTGGGCGCCGCCGACCCCGCAGACCTCGCCGGCCAGGTACACACCGGGCACCGAACCACGCTGCTGGTCGTCGACGGTGGCGACCAGGCTGCCGTCGGCGTCGAGGCGGGTGCCACAGCCGAGCTGCAGCGGGAGCTCCAACTGAGGCGTGAAGCCGTACCCGACCGCCACTGCGTCGCACTCGACCTCCCGCTCGGTACCAGTAACGACACGCCACGCCGAGTCCAGCGACGCGACGGTCACCGCGCGGACCCGGTCGTTCCCGTGCGCGGCGACCACGGTGGACCGGGTGCGGAACGGCACCCGGTGCCGGCGCAGGACCCGCAGGTATGCCGCGCCTTCTGCCAGCTTCCCGAGGTTCCGCGCCACGGCGACCGGGTGGCGGGCGAAGCCGAGCGGGGAGCCGGCCTCGAACACGCCGGCCACGCGTGCGCCGGCCGCGGCGAGCCCGGCGGCGACCGGCAGCAGGAACGGCCCGGTGCCGGCGACCACGACGCGCGCACCGACCACGACGCCGTGCCCCTTGAGCAGTGCCTGCGCGCCACCCGCGGTGAACACGCCGGGCAGGGTCCAGCCGGGGAAGGGCAGCTGCCGGTCGTAGGCGCCGGTCGCCACGATCACGGTGCGGGCCCGGACCTCGCCGGCCGTGGTGTGCGTGGTGAACCCGTCGTCGGTACGTTCGACGTGCCAGATCGCCTGCCCTGACCGGAAGTCCAGCTCGGTGTCGCGCAGGCGGCACAGGGTGGACCACAGGTGGTGTCCCGTGCCATCGTCGCCGCCGCGGTGCCGCCAGTACTGGCCGCCGACCCGGCTCGCGGAGTCGACCAGGGTGACCCGCGCGCCCGCCCGGTGGGCGGCGACCGCCGCCGCGAGGCCGGCCGGCCCGGCGCCGAGGACGGCGATGTCAGCAGGCGAGGTGGCCATGGCCGGTCCCGTCCTGTGGCTCGACCACGTCACCGGCGCGTGCCTCGGTCAGACAGGCCCGCTGGTTGGGGCGCCCGTTCACGACGACCAGGCAGTCGAAACAGATCCCGATCCCGCAGAACACCCCACGCGGCGCCCCGTCGTGCCGGGTCGTCCGCCACGACCGGTACCCCGCCGCGATCAGCGCCGCGCCGACACTCTGCTCCGGCTCGGCGACGATCTCCCTGCCGGCGAACGAGAACGTGCTCATCCCACCACCTCCGACGCGAACCGATCGGGCCGAAACGGCGTGAGGTCCAGGTCCGGCGTCGCGCCGGTCAGCGTCTGCGCGATCAGGTGCCCGGTGGCGGCGGACAGCCCGATGCCGGCGCCCTCGTGACCACACGCGTGCACCAGCCCCGGCACCCGAGGATCCGGCCCGATCACCGGCAGGTGGTCGGGGCAGTACGGCCGGAACCCGAGATAGCTCCGCAGCAGCGTCACCTCGGCCAGGAACGGGAACAACCCGACCGCGTCGGCGGCGAGCCGACGCAGCACGGGCAACGAGACCCGGCGGTCGAACCCCACCCGCTCACGGCTGGCGCCGATGAGCACCGTCCCGGCGCGGGTGCCTTCCACGACCACGGACGTCTCCAGCCCGGCGTCGTCACTCGCCACGTTCGCCACATAGTCGGCGGAGTAGACCTTGTGCCGGATCACCGGCGGCAGCGGCTCGGTCACGAGGATGAACCCCCGCCGCGGCAACACGGGCACGGGCGCGCCGGCCAGTGCCGCGAGGTCGCCACCCCACGTGCCCGCCGCGTTGACCACCCAGCGCGCGGACAGCTCACCCGCACTCGTCCGCACGCCGGTGATCGCGCCGTCCCCGTCCCGCAGGAAATCCAGCACCTCGGTTCCGGTGTGGACGGTCGCGCCGAGGGACCGTGCGTGCCGCAGCAGCTCCGCGGCCGCCAACATGGGCTGCACCTGCATGTCCTGCGGGTAGTACGCGCCGAGGGCGATGTCCCGGGTGAGATTCGGCTCCAGCTCGGACAGCTCCGCCGGGTCCACATCGACCACGTCGACCCCGCACGCGCGTTGCCGCGCCGCCAGCGTCGTCAGCCCGGCGGCCGCCGCCGCGGTCCTGGCGACCACCACCCCGCCCTTGGCATGCAGCTCGAACCGGTCGGCGCCGAGCCGCTCCCCCAGCGCCACCCACAACCGGACCGACAGCGTGGCGAGGTCCAGCTCGGCCCCGGGTTCCTTGTCCGACAGGAGGATGTTGCCCTCACCGCTGCTGGTCGTGCCGCTCGCCACCGCGCCGCGCTCCAGCACGCCGACCCGCAGCCCGGCTTCCGCGCAGTAGTACGCGCACGCCGCGCCGACCATCCCGGCGCCGATGACGAGCACGTCCACACCAGTACTATGTCACATTGCACAGGGCTGGCGAAGGCGTGGCGCCGGTGTGCACGTTCGGCGATACTCACCGTGGCCGTGCTCATCGACAGCGAGGCAGGCGAGCCGCGTGACAGCCAACGATCCCCCGCCGCCGACCGTCGTGCTTCCCGGCGAAGGCCGTTCGGAGCGTCTCGGCGGCTTCGGCGTGGACTTCAAGCTGTGGGGCCACGAGACGGGCGGCGTCATGTCGGTGGTCGAGCACCCGTTCGCGGTCGGCACCCTTGTGTCGCCGCACCTGCACACCCGCGAGGACGAGTACTCGATCGTCACCGAGGGCGAGATCGGCTTCCGCTCCGGCGACCGCGAGGTCGTCCTCGGCCCAGGCGGCTACATCGCGAAGCCGCGCGGCGAGCTGCACGCCATGTGGAACGCGGGCAGCGTGCCGGCCCGGATGATCGAGATCATCACACCGGCCGGCTTCGAACACTTCTTCCGCGAGGTGTGCGAAATGGTCGCCGCCGGCCCGACCGAGGGCGTCGACGCGGAGGCCGTCGCCGACCGCTACGGGCTGCGTTTCGAGGAACCCGACTGGCTGCCGGACGTCATCGCCCGCTACGGCCTGGACGCGGGGTAGGCGCCCGCGGTGGGATCGGTGATCCTACCGAGGAACAGGGGTGCGCCGGTCGCGGTGTCGGTGATGACGAAGAGGAACGGGCGGTCGACGGTGACCGTGTGCACCATCGGGGCGGAGACGGCATGCGCGTCGACGCCCGTGGCGGCCGCGGCCTCGGTGCCTTTCTCGTCGACCTGCACGAAAGTCTTGTGCCGCACGGAGTCGATGTGGAGCTCGGCGTCGTCGGTGATGCCGCTGAAGTCGGCGGCCGAGGAGAACGCGGCGGGCATGCCGGCGGCCTTCAACGTCTCGGTCAGGTCCAAGGCCGACCCGGCGGTGAACCGGGGCATGGCGAGAGCGACCGGCGCCGGCCGGACCTCGCCGAGGAGGGCGGCGATCCCCTTGCCGCGCACGGTGTCGACGGACGCGGGCACGATCACGGTGAAAGCCAGCTTGCCGCCCCGGTACGGCAGGGTGACGACCTGGTACCCCGGACCCTCCGCATACCCGAGCTCGACCGGCGGCTCCCGGTACGGGTCGTTGTGCATCATCGGCACGGTCACCGTCGACCCGTCGTCACGGGTGAACGGTGCGTCGGTCGTCCTGTCGACGGGGAACTCCTGTGCCCACGCCGCTTTCAGGTAGAGCGCGTTCGTCAGCACCAGGCGGGTGTCGGCGTTGATCGAGTCGGGCGGGAACAGATCGGTGATCTTGCCCGCGGTCTGGTCGGCGACCGCCTGGTTGATCCGACCGCGGGCCCGTTCGGGATCGGCGACGAAGTCCGCCGCGCGGGGCGCCGCGCCGAACCGGGTGCGCAGCGTGTCGCGGTAGCCGGGTTTGAGCTCGAGCCCCTCCTGGGCCCACGCCGTGTTGGACACCTTCAGGTCCGTCTGGTCGACGTCGGGTACCCGGGGGCGCACCCCCTCGGGCAGGCGCAGGACTTTCGTGAGCTGCGCGGCGGTCTCCCCCGCCGCGCCCGCGCCGATCATCTGCAGCGCCAACGAGACACTCATCGGGGACACCACGAGGTTGGGTTCGTCCGCCAGCGTCGGAGCGGTGAGCAGGTCGAGCCCGAACGCGTCGGCGGCGGAGATCAACGCGGCCGTGTCCGCGGACACCTGCCTGGCGACCGGGACCGGCGGCGGCAGCGGCTGTTCGGCCTCGGGTTCCGAACCACACGCCGTGACCGCGACGACGACCAGGCCGAGCGCCGCCATCCGCCTTGAGACCGTCATACCCGACAGACGGCACCGGCCACCGTTCGGTTGCAGGCACTCACCGCCTCGACTTCAGCACTTTCGCACATATTCGTCCATCTTTCGTTGACTTTGCGCAAAACCCTCCGTTGACTGTGTGCAACGCGGTTGTCGCACAGCGGAGCATGGCCGCGTCCCTGCACGAGGAGGATGGCCATGCGGCTGTTCGTCGCCCTGCTCGCCGTGGTCCTGACTGTCGGGTTTCCCGCCCCGGTCGTCGCGGAGCCCGACATCCCACCGCAGGAACCGGGAGTGACGCTGCGCGTGTTCGACGTGCAGGTGCCGTTGACGGACTACTGCACGCTCAAACCCAGCCAGACTCCCAACTTCGACAAGCTGATGCCGACGATCGACTGGTCCACCACCGAGCAGTTCGGGATCGCCGACCGGTTCGTCACCGAGGTCACCGGCTACCTCGACGTCGGCACCGCTGGCACCTACGACTTCCGGCTCACCAGCGACGACGGGGCCCGGTTGCTCATCGGCGGCACGCAGGTCATCGACCACGGCGGTCTGCACGGGCCGACGCCGAAGGACGGTTCGATCGAGTTGGCCGCGGGCCTCCAGCCGCTGCGCATCGACCACTTCGACGGCGACTTCGACCAGCGTCTGCGGCTGGAGTGGCAGCCGCCGGGCGCGGCCGGCTTCACCGTCGTGCCGAACGACGCGCTGAGCACCGACGCCGACGTCACGCGCGTCACCTCCCCTGGCCGCAAGGAATGCGAGGGCGTCACCGAGTCGCCGGGCGACGGCCTGCCGCTGACCGGCGTGCACCCCGACTACACGCTCACGGACCTGCGTCCCGACGGCTTCGAGCCGCAGGTCACCGGCATGGACTGGCTGCCGGACGACCGGCTGGCCATCACCACCTGGGGCGGCGCGCAGGAGACCGTGCTCGGCGAGGTGTATTTGATCGACAACGTCGCCGGCAACACGGACCCGACGCGGGTGACGACCAAGAAGATCGCCGAGGGCCTCCAGGAGCCGATGGGCATCAAGTACGTCGACGGCACCCTCTATGTGTCCGAAAAGGACGGTCTGACCGCGCTCGTCGACACGAACGGCGACGAGGTCACCGACGAGTACCGCACGATCGCGACCTGGCCGTTCAGCGGCAACTACCACGAGTTCGCGTTCGGCATGCTGTACCAGGACGGGTACTTCTACGTCAGCCTCGGCATCGCGATGAACCACGGCGGCGCGACCGCCGACCCGCAGCCCGCGCCCAACCGCGGCACCACCCTCAAGGTCGAGAAGGCCACGGGCGAGGTGTCCTATGTGGCCGGTGGGCTGCGCACCCCGCACGGCATCGGCTGGGGCCCGGAGGGCGACATCTTCGTCACCGACAACCAGGGCGCCTACCTGCCGACGTCGAAGCTGGTGCGCATCAAGCAGGGCCGCTTCTTCAACCACCACATGAACCCGGACGGCCCGTACGACAACGAGCCGGTGACCGAGCCCGTGCTCTGGCTGCCGCACGGCGAGATCTCCAACTCGCCGAGCAACCCCCTGGTGCTGCCCGACGGCGTGTTCGCCAATCAGCTGGTGTTCGGCGACGTGACCTACGGCGGCCTGCAGCGGGCGTACCTGGAGAAGGTCGGCGACGAGTACCAGGGCGCGGTGTTCCGGATGACGCAGGGGCTGGAGTCCGGGGTCAGCCGCATCAGCCTCGGTCCGGACGGCGCGATCTACACCGGCGGCATCGGCGCCGACGGCAACTGGGGCCAGGCGGGCAAGCTCAAGTACGGCCTGCAGAAGCTCTCCCTGAGCGGCAACGACGCGTTCGACATCCTTGCCATGCGCGCGGTCGACGGCGGCTTCGAGCTCGAGTACACCCAGCCGCTGTCCGAGGCGACCGCGCAGGATCTGGCGTCGAAGTACGTCGCCGAGCAGTGGCGGTACGTGCCGACCCCGCAGTACGGCGGCCCGAAGGTCGACGAGGAGACCCTCGACGTGACCTCGGCGAGCCTGTCGGCGGACCGCAAAACCGTCACGCTGATGGTGGACGGCTTGCGTCCGGGCCGGGTGGTGTACGTGCACTCGCCGCGCCCGTTCGCCGCGGAGTCCGGTGCGGAGCTGTGGAGCACCGAGGCGTGGTACACCCTCAACACGCTGCCCGACGGTTCGACGCCGCCGCCGGAGTACGAGGCGGAGTCCGCCGCGCTGGCCGGGGGCACCGGGTTCAACACCAACCACAGCGGCTATTCGGGCGCCGGGTTCGTCGACCGCAACTGGGAGCCGGGCACCAGCACCACCTTCGCCGTCCGGGCCGACCGGGAGGGCCGCCACGACGTCGCGCTGCGGTACGCGAACGGGTTGAACCCCTCTCCCGATCCGGTCAGCAAGTCGATGAGCCTGTACGTCAACGGCACGAAGCAGAAGCAGATCTGGCTCGCCAGCACGGGTTCGTGGGACACGTGGGCGACGCACGTCGAGTCGGTGCCGTTGCGGGCGGGCGCGAACACGGTCGCCTTCGTGTACGAGCCGGAGGACGACGGCCACGTGAACCTCGACAAGCTCACCGTCACGCCGACCGAGCGGATCACCCTGTTCGACGGCACGGACCTGGACGCCTGGGAGGCGGTCGCGGCAGGCCCGGCGACGTGGCCGGTGGCGAACGGGTCGATGGAGTCGCTCGGCGGGGACATCCGCACGAAGGAGCGGTTCGGCGACTTCCGGATGCACGCCGAGTGGTACGAGCCGGACTACCCGCCGGAGGTGACCGGGCAGGCCCGGGGCAACAGCGGCGTGTACATCCAGGAGCGCTACGAGCTACAGGTGCTGGAGTCCTTCGGTGTCACCACACCCGCGACGAACGACGCCGGCGCGATCTACACGAAGAAGGCGCCGGACGTGAACGCGGCGACCGCGCCGGGCACGTGGCAGACCTACGACATCGAGTTCCGGGCGGCCCGCTTCGACAGCGGCGGCACCAAGGTGGCGGACGCACGCGTGACCGTCCGGTGGAACGGCCAACTGGTACACGACGACGTGGCGATCGACAGCAGCACCGGAGCGGGCCGCCCGGAAGACCCGGCCCCGGGCGCGATCCGGCTCCAGGACCACGGCGATCCCGGCGCGAACCCAAGATTCCGCCACGTCTGGATCGAGCGGTTGTAGGTCAGCCGGTGATGATCACCATGACGGCTACCCACACGCCCGCGTAGCCGAAGACGCCGATCGTCACGAGCATGGCCGTGCGACCGGCGTTGGTGAAGCCGACCGGCAGCCGGATGCCGGGGAACCGGGTGCGGGCGAGGTCGACCGGCAGGTGCTCGGCGGCGCCGGAGACCGACCAGCCGAGCCCCGACCACAACCTGGTCAGCTCCCACGGGCTCCATGTCTTGTGCCACAACGTCAGCAGCGCGGCGCCGTCCTTTCCCACGACGCACGCCGACCGCGGCGACCCCGAACCACCCGAGACCCTCGCCGTACCGGTTGCCGAACGCCGCCATCCCGAACATCAGGCCGAGCCCCAGCAGCACGGGCCCGACCACGGCCGCCGCCGGCCTGGTCCACGCGAGTCGGACCGGGCGCACCGTCACTGCCACCCGTACATCCTCCCGAGCCGCGGGAACCCGCGTCCAGCGGAACTCGTTCGGCGTGGCGGCTCACCGTCTGCGCGAGCCGGGTCTTGCCGAGCCCGCCCGGCCCGACGATCGACGTCACCCGCGCGTTGCGCAGCAGCTTCGCCACCTAGGGGCGCGACGAGACACGCGCCCGTCGACCTGGTCCTCGCCGAGCGCGAGCCGGTAGCCGGTCGGGGTGCTGACGATGACCTCGGGACCGAGCTGCGACCGGGCCCGGGAGACGACGACCTGCAGCGCCTTGGTCGGGTTCTCCGGCTGCTCGTCCGGCCAGATCCCGTCGACGAGCCGCGCGGAGCCGCAGCCGGCACGCAGGTCGTCGGCGAGGAGCGCGAGCAGCGCGCGGATCCGGGGGCTGGTGACCTCCCGGTCGCGGAAGGCCACCCGCGACAGCAGCACCAGCTCGGTCACCTGAGCAGGATAGTCCGGCCGACGGACCTGGTCAGCGACCGCGCGATGCCCGGAACGGCGCGCTGACGATCTCCGGCACCGACCGCCGGATGGTCAGGCTGATCTCCTCGTCCGGGACGACACCGCCCTGGGCGGCCGCGGTCTCGGCGGTGTCGAGCCAGAACGGCAGGAGCGACTCGAGGACGTCACTGCGGGCCAACAGCGGCGAGTAGTTGACGCTGGTCACGAAGCGGTCGTCGGCGACATCGACCGTCACCTCCTGCCAGACCGCCTGCGGGGTCCCGCCCGCGCTGACCGTGAAGCCGCGGGCGAGGTCGGTCACGAGCCTGCGGGTGGCGTCGACGACCAGTGGCTGGGTGTCGCTGGTCGCGAACACGTACCGTTCGCTGGTCTGCGGGCCGGCGGCGAGGTACTGGCCGACGTCGCCCGCCTGGTTCGCCTGCGCGACGTCGATGTCCCGGATCCACTCGGACCGCCGGACGCACAGCCAGCGGACCGCGTCCGGCGGCGGCTCGTCGTCGAACTCCTGGACGGGGTCGCTGCGGTACACGCCCACGAAGCGCAGCGCGCCGCCGTGGTCGATCAGCGTGGTCAGCCACGGGGCGAACACGAAGCTCTCGCCCCGCAGCGACGCGCTGAAGAACTCCACCGAGGACAGTTTGGCGTGCGCCACCCGCCGCAGCGTGGCGGGCGTGGGGCGCAACGGCGCGGGATCGCGCACCCGGAAGCCGGGATACCCGGCCGGCACGCTGTCGATCTCCCTGGTCAACGCGTCACTCCCTCGATGTCACTGCTGTCAGTCACCGTAGTCGTCCATGTTCCCGACGTACTCGCCCGTGCGTGGATCAGCGCCCTTGCGGACCGCCCAGATGTTGCCCGACCGGTCGACGTGCAGGTCGAAGTGGCTCATCGGGCCGGGCAGGTCGCCCTTCACCTCGTGCGGGTCGACGCCGTTGCGCTTGAGCCACTTGTCGTCCCGCTTCTTGGGCACGCCGTCGGGCTGCGGCGTGGTGAAGTCGCCTTCCTTGCCGTCGTCGTTGGCGTCGGTGCTGTCCGAGTCGTCCGGCGGCTGGCCTTCCTCACCCTCGCCTTCGCCGGGGCGGCGGCTGCTGCCGGGTGGTTCGCCGGCCTGAAGGCGTTCCTTCGTGATGTCCTGCGCGGGCTTGACGGCCTCGGCCGGTGGGGGCGGGTTGGTGCCGTCCGGCCGGTTGCGACCGGAGGGACCGTCGGGGCCGTCACCGCCCGGCGGCCGCCGGCGGTGCAACGCGAAGCGCATGGCGAGCACCAGCAACGCGAGCAGTTTCACCATCGTCGTCGTCTTCCCGTCCCGGAGCCGCTGGTCACTCGCCCTGCACGAACAGGAAGCCGCCGTCCTCGTACACCTGGCGCACGGCCGCGAGGACGGACTCCAGGATCCGCCGCCGCTCCGGCGTGAGGTCCGGGCCGGCCAGGATCTCCGACAGCTCGTCCATCAGCCGTGGTTGCTGGGTCCGGTTGACCAGCGTGTCGTCGTACGGGTCGAACGTGGCCATGACGATGTGGCCCCGCTCGGCCGCGCCCTTGCACGCCCCCATGAAGTCCCAGCCGGGGGTGTCCCGGAACTCGCGGACCGTCTGGTGCTGCCGGTCCAGTACGCGGATCACCGCACTCATCTACTGTCTCCTCCTAGTCTCGTGGCCGGCCCGGGTGCATCGTCCAGACCTTCCCGCTGGGCAACTGGACCACGGTGTACGTGCTCGTCGGCAGGCCGTTCTCGTCCGTGCCGATGATGCGCCCCGCGTCGCGCACCCGGACGTACCGGCCGTTCGCCTGCGGCAGGGCGTCGACGTCGAACGCGTCGTCCGCCAGTTCGTAGGGGTCGACGTCGGGATCGAACGTCGAGTCGCCGGGGGTGTCCGACGTGCCGGGGGTGTTGTACTTTCCGCCGGGGAAGTGGCGGTCCCGGACGTGCTGTTCCCCGTTCGGGTCGAGGAACGGGTCGGCGGCCTCCGGCGTGTTCGGCCGGCCCGGCTGTTCGCCCTCACCCTCGCCTTCGCGGCCGCGGCTGCCGGGCGGTTGGCCCGCCTCGAGGCGTTCCTTCGCGAGATCCTGTGCGGGCTTGACCGCCTCGGCCGGTGGCGGCGGGTTGCCGCCGTCCGGCCGGCCGCGACCGGACGGGCCGTCGGGCCCGTCCGGACCGTCCCCACCACCGGGCCGCTTCTGGTGCAGCGCGAACCGGACGGCCAGCGCGAGCAACGCGAGCAGTCGCATCATCGTCGTCGCCTAGCCGTCGAGCAGCTTCGTGAGGTTGGTCAGGCTGGCGACCAGGCCCATCGTGTAGGTGAGGATCCGCCCGGTCCACTTCACGACCGCCGCGGCGATCTGCGACGCGATCACCGGGATCGTCACCACGAAGATCGCCTCGACCGCCCACACGATCACCCTGGCGACGAGGTCGGCGATCAGGTCGCGGACGATCTCGCGGGTCATCTCGACCAGGCCGCCCGCGCCCTCGGTGGCCGACGCGACGGCCGCGGAGATCGCGGCCAGCCCGCCGATCGCCTCCACGTTGTTGGCCATGAGGCGCTGGTAGGCGTTCGCGGTCCCACCGTGCCAGTCGGGCATGTCGTTCTTGACGTGCTGTTCGAGGTCGGTCGCCATGCTCGACAGCTCGGCCGCCATGTTGTTCCAGGTCGCGGCGTGCGAGGCGACGACGTCCGGCTTGCCGGTCAGCTCGTCGAGCATCTCCCGCAGCGGCTCGAAGTACTCCATGGCCCAGCCCAGGCCGTTGGCGAGCAGCGCGCTGATCGGGTCCATCACGGTGGCCGCGACCTCGACGCCGAGCGTGGCGCCGGCCAACACGTCGTCGACCCAGCCCTCGCTCTTGATCGCGTCGACCAGGCCCTCGATGCTGTCCGCGAGACCGGACCCGGTCCACACCTCGCGGGTCGACTCGACCGGCGCCACCAGTGAGTCGTCGGTCATCGCAGTCCCTCACCCGCGGCGTTGATGCGCCGTGTGTTGTCGTCCTCCATGGCGTCGTAGTCGTCCGCGCTCTCCCGCAGTTCCCTCGCGACCTCGGCGAGGTTGTTCTCCGCGAACGCGAACAGCTCGTCCTGCGTGGTGTGGCGGCCCTCGAGGATGCCCGAGATCCAGCCGCACAGCAGCCCGTACGCCTGGTCGTCCTGCGCGATGTGCGAGCTCGCCGACTTGATCGCCTCGAAGCGCGCCTTGATCGCCTCGACGTTGCCGGCGTGCGTCCGCAGCTGCTCGGTGTTGACGTTGTAGTCGCCCATCGCCGTCACCGCCCCAGGTCGCCGCGGACGTCGAAGCCGTCCTCGTCGTCCGGTGTGTCGTCGAGGGGAACCGCGGCCGCTTCTTCGTCGTCGGCCGGGGCCCGCAGCTGCCGGTCGACGCTGTCGGCGATCGCCCGCGCCGCGACCGACTCGGTGCCGACCGTCTCCGCGATGATCTCCTGCGACCGGTCGGCCACCCGGTTCCGCGCGTCACCGATCGTGGCCATGATCGTCCGCGCGACGACGGTGGGGTCGGTCCGCTGTATCCGGTCGGTCAGCCGCAGGTCCACCAGCAGGCCCGTGGAGTCGACGGTGACCTCGGCCAGCCCGGCGGGATCCGCCGCGGCGACCCGCACCTCCTGCAGCTGGTCGCTCATCGCCTTCGTGTCGGCGGCCAGCTTGTCGATCCGCCCCCGCCACGCGGTGAGACGCGCGCGAGCGCCGTCCGGATCGAGGATCTTCTCGTCCATGTCTCCCCCCGGAGTCCCGTTGCGTAACGGTTCGAAGTCTAGGTGCCGCGCCGCGACCGCGCGGACGGTTCGGACAATTGGGGACCGTGTCCGCGATCACCCGGAGACAGACACACGGGGTGCACGACGACCCACGTCTTGTGATCACTTCGCGGGCCGGCCGGCACCCGTGCAGTAAGGTCCTGCCGCACAAGGACATCTGAGGAAGTCGGGGCGGCTTGTCTCTGCGGAGCAGCTCACGAACGTGACCGGGACGCCCGCCACATCGTGTGCTCGCGGCTCACCGCCTCTTCGGCGTCGGCCACCTCCGACGCCCAGGAGCTCTCGTCCTCGATCGTGCTGAGACGTTGGTAGGCAATGGAAAGCTCGTGCGCGGCATAGGTGTACGCACGGGCGTTCGTGGCGTACTGACGGACCGCGAGCCAGGCGGCGCCCGCGCCGATGAACGCGGCGACCACCCCGGCGAGGTCGAAGTCGACCAGACCGACCACCCTCGACATCGCCGCCAGGATCCCGGCGATCTCGACGGTGAGGAGGACGATCTCCCATCTGTGGGCGAGGTTCCCGGTCTGCTCGGCCTTCGTCGAGTACCACGACTGCTGCTCGGCGACGCGGTCGCGGAGGTAGACCTCCCGCCGTACCGGCAGCGTGCTGTCCCGTAGCTCCTGCATGGCCTGGGTGACGGCAGGCGCGTTGGTCGGTTTGATGCTCGTGGTCGGCGCGTCGTGCAGGAGCATCTCCAGCCTGGCGACGTACTCCGGCCCGGCGTTGTCGACGAGCTTCGAGAACGGGGCCGCGCCGACCGCGTACCGCCAGCTCAGGCTCTTCGCCGACTCGGCGAGCGCTCGGCCGTCGTACCAGTTGTCCTCGGGTCGGACGGCCTTCAGGTAGAACTCGACGGAGACCACGACGATGAGCGCGATCACCGTCCCGATCGACAGGAGGTCGATGCCGGTGGCGCCGACGCGGAACGACGCGACACCGGTGGCCGCCGCGACGATGGCGAACGTGAGCCGCAGCTGCACGCCGCGAACGTGCCGACGTTGTCCTTCCAGCGACGCGAGGTCGGCACCCTGGAACAGGCCAGGGAGGTCGCGGTCGGTCAGCCCCAGCGCCGTGCGCTCCACCATGAACTACCTCGCCCCAGCGTCGGATGCAACGCGAAGATCGTAGTCGACGTGCCCCCGGCTACGACGCCTCCTGGCCCTCCTCCAGCCGCCGCAGCATGCGCGCGGCGCGGGCTTCGCCTTCTGGGTCGGCCGCCTGCTGGAACAGGGTCACGGCCGCGCGGTAGTCGGCACGAGCGCCGGGCAGGTCACCGAGGGCGCGACGCACGTCGCCCAGCTGGCCGTGTCCGTTGGCCTGGTTGGCGACGTCACCGGTCTGACGGAAGAAGCCCAGTGCCTGTTCGTACCGGCGCAGCGCCTGTTCCCGGTCGCCGGCGAGCTGCGCGGAACGGGCCCAGGATCGATGGACGACGGCTTGGCCTTCCACGTCGGCCAGGTCGCCGAGCGCGGTGGCGGCCTGCTGGTACCAGCGCTGGGCCGCCGGGTGGTCGGACAGCTTGCGGTAGGCGTCACCCAAGCGGGCCATGGTGTTCGCGGCGAGACGCCGGTCGTTCTGGCGGTTGGCGGCCGCGAGCAGCGACTCGAGGCGCTCGCGGACCTTGGGTTCGTCGTCGCCGGCGACGGCGATGTCGACCAGGTCGTCGAGCGCCTCCGTCTCGATCTCGAACGCTCGGATCTGCCGGCCGGCGAACGTGACCACGCCGACCTCAGGGCATCGGGAAGCCACCCATTCGAACTCGCTTTCCGCCGAATGGAGGTCGCCGGAGCTCTTGAGCTCGTCGGCGAGCAACATACCCGCCATGAGCGCGTCACCGGTCGCATTCTTGGCGAGCGCGTAGTCCCGAGCGGAACGGTATTTCTCGATGGCGCCGGCCGTGTCGCCGCGCTGGGACGCCTGATTGCCTTTTCCGATCGTCCAGGCTACTTTTACGCGAGCGAGCAGGCTCACGACGCCTGGCCGTTCCCGTGGCCAGAAATCCGCTCAACCATTCGAGGGAGAGCGCCCGTGCTCACCGTAGCGGCGTCGATCCTGGTTCTCATAACGCTCCGATACGTCCACCTCGTCGCCGACCGCGGCAGCCGAGAACACCTGATCTGGGCGAAAATCCCCGTCAGGTACCTAGACTACATGGCTTCGCTGGATCGCCGGGGCGCCGTGGTTCGGGATGCCGCCAACGTCGTCAACAACGTCCGCATGCGCAGAAAGTTCGGTTTGCGGGCATACCCGATGTTTGGACTGATCGTCTCGATCGTCGTCCTCGCCGGCCTGTTCGACTGGTGGCCAGCCGTCGCCGCGGGCATCTGCGCGGCGTTGTCGAATATCGGCTATCTGTTGAACCGGGTGCTGCTACGCATGCGCGGACATATCGACTACACCGCGCGGTACACCGCCGCACAGAAAACACTGACCGGAATAGCGGCGGCATTGGCGACGATGATTTCGTGGACCGTCTTCCGGACCTATCTCTCGCTGTGTTTCGGCCAGCCGTGGCCCATCGACGGTGTCTGGACGCGGTGGGCGATCGTCGTCGGCGGCATCCTGCTGGTGTCCGGCACGTACACGCTGGCGCAGCGGGTGATCGCGTCGCTGGCGCCGCCCAACTTCGCACACACCACCGACGCGTCGTCGGCCCTGCTACTGCGCTCGTTCTCGGACGACCGCCTCCGGATGCGCAACCCGGTGCACGTCGATCCCCTCCTCGGCGTGCTCGGCACACGCGCCACCCTGGAGCAGTGCCTGGCCGGCTTCCTCGTCGGGAACGGCGATCTCGTCGCCATCGGCAGGCCGGGTGAGCGACTCCCCCGCCTCGGCGCGTTGCGCACGTACTGGCCGGACGACCAGTGGCAGGACGCCGTGCGCAAGACGGCGGCGCGGGCACAGGCCGTGTTCCTGATCGCCGGTTCCACCAAGGGGTTGTCCTGGGAGGTGCGGCAGCTGAAGGAGCTCGGTCTGCTGCCCAAGGCCATCTTCTTCATCCCGCCGCTGCCCAACGCCGCCACCGAACGACGACTGGAGCAGGTGCTCAACGACCTCGACGCGCCGGAGGCGGCGTTCGCGGAGGCTCGCGAGTGTCTCCCCAGCACCGTCACGGCCGTGCGCGTCACTCCGGAGGGCCGCATCGTGCTGCACCTGTCGGACGGTCGGGACTGGAGCAGCTACCTCGGCACCACGACCTACTTCCTCGGCGAGCTGAGCGGCAGAATCCGCCCACCGGCGATCGGTGAGCTCGCCAAGCACTTCTACGGGGACACGCCAATGGAAACGCGCTGACCCCCAGGTCAGCGCCATATGTCGCGTCGAGGTCTGGTTTTGTCGGTGCTTGGTGCCACACTTGCCCACGTGTCGGGGAGACGTGACCTCAGGAGGTAGTGATGACCGGCGTTCGCGTGCTCGTCGGCACCCGCAAGGGCGCCTTCGTGCTGACCTCGGACGGCACCCGTACGGACTGGGACGTGACGGGACCGCATTTCGGCGGCTGGGAGGTCTACCACGTCGCCGGTTCGTCAGTGGACCCCGATCGCTTGTACGCGTCGCAGACCTCGGCGTGGTTCGGTCAGCTCATCCAGCGCTCGGACGACGGCGGGAAGTCGTGGCGGCCGGTGGGCAAGGAGTTCGCCTACGACGGCGACCCCGGCACGCACCAGTACTACGACGGCACCCAGGTGCCGTGGGAGTTCAAGCGGGTGTGGCACCTCGAGCCGTCGCTGTCGGACCCCGACCTGGTGTACGCGGGCATCGAGGACGCCGGGTTCTTCCGCACCACCGACGGCGGCACGAGCTGGCACGAGCTGCCTGGTCTGCGCGCGCACGGCACCGGCCCGTCCTGGGGCCCGGGCGCCGGCGGGCTGTGTCTGCACACGATCCTGCAGCACCCGACGGACGCGCAGCGGCTGTTCATCGCGATCTCGGCGGCCGGTGCGTTCCGCACCGACGACGGCGCCAAGACCTGGACGGCGATCAACCGCGGCCTGGTGTCCGACGGCATCCCCGACCCGGATGCCGAGGTCGGTCACTGCGTGCACCGGATCGCCATGCATCCCTCGCGGCCGGACACGCTGTTCATGCAGAAGCACTGGGACGTCATGCGGTCCGACGACGCCGGGGACAACTGGCGTGAGATCAGCGGCGACCTGCCGAGCGACTTCGGGTTCCCGATCGCGGTGCACGCCAACGAGCCGGACACGGTCTACGTCGTGCCGATCACCAGCGACTCCGAGCACTACCCGCCCGAGGGACGCCTGCGCGTGTACCGCTCACGAACGGGCGGCGACGAGTGGGAGCCGCTGACGAAGGGTCTGCCGCAGCAGAACTGCTACGTCAACATCCTGCGCGACGCCATGGCTGTCGACTCCCTGGACGACTGCGGCATCTACGTCGGCACCACCGGCGGACAGGTCTACTGCTCGCCCGACGCCGGCGACACGTGGTCACCGATCGTGAGCCACCTGCCCTCCGTCCTCTCCGTGGAGGTGCAGACATTGTGAGCGTCCGCGTCAAACTTCCCACCCACCTACGTCGACTGGCAGGCGTCGACGGCGAGGTATGCCTCGACGTCGCCGAGGAGATCACCACGGAAACGGTGCTCGCGGCACTCGAGGCCCGCTACCCCGTGCTGCGAGGCACCATCCGCGACGCGAGGACCGGCAGCAGACGCGCGTACGTCCGCTACTTCGCGTGCGAGCAGGATCTTTCCCTTGATCCGCCCGGCAAGCCGTTACCGAGCCGTGTCGCGGACGGCTCGGAACCGTTCCTGGTTGTGGGTTCGATGGCAGGAGGCTGAGTTCAGGTCGCCTAGTGAACGCCAGTGCGGTGACTGAGCGGCGTCCACCCGCTGCGGTCTGAGCCGACCACGGCGTCGCGTTCGCGGCTTGGTTTCCACGTGGTGACCACGCTCGATCTGCGTCGGTGATCATGCACGGTCGCCCAGGCTGCGGTTCGTCGCTCAGGCCATCGCGCCTATCCCACACGACCCTCACCCCTCCGCGTCGTCGAAGCGTGCGCGCTCTTTCGCCACGTACCGCTGCCGCTGGTCCTCGACGGCGTTCTCTCGTGCTGCGACGTCACGAAGGAGTGAATTGACACTCCCTTCAAGGGAGGCGAGCGAGGCTTTGGCTTCTTTGTACTTCCGGAGCCTGGCCTTGTAGTCGCCTTTGCCAACAGGAAACGTCGAGTCCAGCTTCAGAGCATGCTTGGAGCCGAAGGAGTGATGAGACGAGATCTTCTGATCGACGTCGGCAGCGTGTCTGCGTACGGCGCGGATCCGCGAGGCCACCTCGCTCACGTCAAGATCAACCTGCGAACGGGACGCCTCGTCCCGAGGGCGTCTACTCGCTTGGTCGATCCGCTTCCGCGCCGCTCGAATCGCATCGAGTAGCTGCTTGCACGAACGCTTGACCGCCCGCTCCCGGTCGGCCTTCACAAGCAACGTCTGATATCCGGTGTCATCCTCCGCGAGCCCCCAGTGCACAGCGGTGTCGAGCTCAGCCTTCTTGACGGCCAACAGCCGCTCGACCCGGTCGACCTCTCGTGCACACCGCTGGACTTCCTGCCACAGCGGGGCGACTCGCTCAAGGACCGCCAGCTCACCGTTCAGCAGCCAGTTGAAGAACTTGTTCCGGTCTCGCAACCGCGGAGTTCCCCCGAGAGTGCTCTCGGCCCGTTCCGCGGTGCGACGCCACGACTCGCGTTCTTCCGTCAATCCCTTGAGCTCATCCTGTAGCTGCCGTGCCTGACGTTCGTACCCCGCGTCCACACGACCCTCCGCTCAGCCACAGCCCTCCGACTCGCCGAAGGTGCTGCACGTGTCCTGGTTGTACGGCGCCGCCTGCCACTGGTCGATCGACAGCCCACGCCCCGCGTCCTGCACGACGAACGTCCAGGGACCGTAGTATCTGTTGTCGTACCAACGGTTGTCCTGTCGGAAGGTGATCGCGTCCGAGATCACCGTACCCTTGTACGGCGACCACTCGGGGAAGGTCCCGTAGTTCGACAGCACCGCCATCCGCCCGCACAGCGCCAGGCATCCGGGTGTCTGCGAGTCGAACTCGAACGTGTTCTCGCGCACGTAGACCCGCTGCGTCTTCCACCGGCAGTCGTCGTACAGCGGCGCCGTCGCGATGCCCGGCTGGACACAGGTCGACACCGACGGCACCAACGGAGTACACGACAGGCCCGACGTGTTCGCCGGGCTGTTGCAGAACCGGTCGGCGTTCTCCCACAACGTCACGCCCGACCAGTTGTCCGAGAACATGTTGCCCCGGATGTCGATCATGTCGGTCCGCGCGGGTATCCGCGGCTCGCCGCCCGACTCGCTGATGTAGATGGCACCGACCGGGAAGTTGTCGCCCCGCGCGGCGCGGCGCGCGCCCTGCACCAACATGTTGCGCTTGAAGCTGTTCCCGCTCACCACGAGGTTGTACGAGAGCTCGTAGAAGAGCCCTTCGGCCTCGTTGTCCTCGATGACGTTGTCCTCGATGACGAAGTCGTTGTTGTTCGTGTCCGCCCAGATTCCCGCGCCATGGTTGTGGTGCACCCAGTTGCCCACGATGTCCGCGCCGTCGACGGCCCAGAACTTCGCGCCACCGGTGCAGCCACAGCCCGGTAGCTGAGTCTCCCAGTCGTCGGTGTTGTTGCCGGAGATCTCATTGCCTTCGACGACGAGATCGGAGAGCCCACCGGGGCGGTAGGCGTTGATCCCGTACTGGCCGTTGTTCCGCAGGCAGTTCCCGATGACCTGCTGGCCGACCCCGGCCATCATCCCCGCGCCGTCGTTCTCCTCGATGACGTTGCCCTCGATCACCCACCGCGGGCCCGAGTCGTGGTTGACGACGCCCTGGTCCGGCTGCGCGACGAACCCGCGGATGGTCAGTCCCCGGATCACCACGTCGGCGGCCTGCTGGGTGAACGCCGCCTGGTTGATCCCATGCCCGTCCAGCACCGCGCCGGGTGCGCCGAGGTAGACGTTGCCGTCCTTCGGGATCACCTGCCCGAACTGGTCCGCGGACAGCGAATGCGTGCCAGGGCTCAGCCAGAACGTAGTGCCCGCCGGACTGTTCTGGGTCGCGGCCGACAGATCGGTGCCGGGGTGTACGACCACGGCACCCTCCGGCGACGAGGGAACACCGATGGTGGAGCCGCACACGCCGGCGCTGCGCTCCTCCGCCGCCGTCGCGGTCCCCGCCGTCGCTGTCACCGTTGCCGGAGCGCCACAGTGCAGGACCACCAAGGAGACTGCCAGCGTCAGCGCCCGCCCACCGGTCATCGCTGACACGACAAGGAATATTGGCCATCGCGAATGGGTGAGCTGTTCATGAGTGCCCTCCGAACATGGCGGTTCACCGGCGTCCGCCCAGCAGGCCGGGGAAGGCCCAGTGATGGTGTCGCTCCGAAGGGTGATGCTGTTGCAGCGGACGGACTTCTTTCCGCGAATTCTTTGTCGGCGGGCGCCGAAAGCCTGGTCAGCGGTCGAACTCCGGAATGAGATCGCCGATCAGACGGATGCTGGTCATCACCTGCTCGTCGCCGATGCTGCCGATCTGCTGTAGGCACATCAGCCGGTCGATGCCGAGGTCGGCGTACTTTCGCAGTTTCTTTCGGCACGTCTCCGGGCTGCCGACAATGAGCGAGTCCTGCGCGCTGAGAACACTGAATATTTCCTCGTCGGAGATCTCCTCGCCGGCGAGGACCCGGCCGATCAGCAGCTGTCCCTCGGTCGGGCCGGGGCTCGCGGCGACCTCGTCGCGGAAGAACTGGCCGGCCAGGTTGTCCTTGGCCCGGTTGGCCATCAGCTCCTCCTGCTGTTGCAGGTTCCTGGCGAACTCCTTGCTCGCCTCGAAGAAGTTCAGCGCGGTGACGGTGTACCAGGCGGCCGCGGCCGCCGCGCCGTTGCGCATGGCCTGCTCGTCGGTCTCCGCGCAGTGCACGAACGTGAAATAGGCGACCTGGTTGTTGACGAACGACCCGACGGGTTCGGTGCATTGTTCCGCGGCCGTCCGGTAGAGCTTGATCATCCGCTCGACCCGTTCGATCGACTCCCAGATCGTGGTGCCGAGCACGCCGACCCCGCGCTTTCCCGCGTCCTCGAACGAGCCGGGACTGGCGGCGGCCTGCCACAGCGGTGGGTGCGGTTGCTGCAGCGGCTTCGGCGCGATCGGCACGTCGTTGATCTCGAAGTCCTTGCCGGAGCAGGAGAACCGCTCTGACGTCCACATCTTCGGGATCATCTCGAACGCCTGCTGGGTCTGCGGGCGCGCGTCGTCCGGAGCAATGCCGAACAGCCGCCACTCCGGAATCGTCGACCTGGTCAGCCCCAGCTCCACGCGGCCGCCGCTGAGGTGGTCCAGGGTCGCGGCCCGCTCGGCGACCCGCACCGGGTGGTTGAACCGGGCCGGCGCCAGCACGGCGGAGTGACCCAGCCGGATCCGGCTGGTGTGCTGGGAGATCGCGGCCAGGAGCAGCTCGGGCGCCGAGGACAGGCTGAACTCACCGGCGCCGTGATGTTCGACCTGCCACCAACAGCCGTAGCCGAGCTCGTCGGCCACCTTGGCCTGTTCGATCGCCTGCCGGAAGCGGTGCTGCTCATGCCCCTCCGGCCACGGGCGCGGGTTCTGGATCTCGTTGAACAAGTCGATCTTCATTCGGTGCCCTCCATCCGAGTGGGTAGTCACCGAACGCGTCCACTTCGTTACAGCGACGGTACCCGCCTCGCCGCTCCGGGACCGGGCCTCCGGCGCTGCCCGCATTACCAGGAAACGTTGAATGTCCTTGATCTGACAGGTTTAGCAGACCGAATTGGACAGATATCCAATCGCGTAACATGCTAAATCCGATACACGATGTTGGATACATCGCGGCGGGTCAGACCGCCATATATGTCGCACATCGGAGGAACAATGTCCAACGCAATACTGTCCGAAAGTTACGCCCAGGCCGCCGATACTGGCGCCGGCGGCGTGGTCGGCCTGATCGTGCTGATCGCCGTCGTGATCGCCGTGAAGGTTGCCTATGACTCGTTCAAGCTGCGTGGGTTCCGTCCACGGAACGTCGACACGCGACTGTCGCCAGATCAATTGGCGCGTATCTTCACGGAGACTGTCGCGGGCACCGGCTGGTCCGTCGTGGACAATGGGAACCCGATGGTCGCCCAGTCCACGCTGCTTGCCGGAATCCGTCAACAGATCGCACTGCGGATCAGCGAGAACAACGGCCGCACCCGTGCGCGCATCGAGGTCATCCGCTATTCCAAGAAGATTTTCGGCGGCGCCACGAAGGCGTACACACTGCGCTGGCGAATGAACTCGTTCCTGACCCAGGTTCAGCGCGCCGACGGCTCCTGCTCAGTCGCCGGATAGCTGCCATGACCACGCTGATCGTCCTTCTCGTCATCGCCGCCGCTCTGCTGCTCTGGTCAGCCACCACGACGTGTTCGCTGAACTCGTTCGAGGGTGAGTCCAGCTTGCACAGCCAACTGTCCGGCCCCGACGGGTACCGGCACCTGACCGAGGTGCTGCCGCGCCTGCCCGGCGTACGGGTACTGCAGCGTAACGACCACGAGATCCTGGTCTCCGTCATGCCGGTCCCCAGTTCCATGGGGCGCCTGTGGGGCCTCTTCGTCACGGCCAGCCTTCTGCCGGACGGAGACATCGTTCTCGCCGCCCGCAGCAGGTTGCCCCTACCGGGCCCCCACACGGGATCGGCTTTGGGTCAACTCGAACGCGAGATCCGCCAACTCGTTATCCGATGAAGCTTCACACGAACGGTGTCCACAATTTGGCAAGTCTAGAAAGTGGACAAAATGTTGGTAGCTGACCGACGCCGGTAACACTGCCTGCGATCAGGTCGACGAACTTCCTGTCGAGCAATTGAGTGAATTCGCTGGCCGACACAGTTACCGGTCGTCTCGTAACGATAAGCGCAGTTATTCGTTTACCGAAATCGGAGGAAGATATGGGAATCAGTCTTGCCAAGGGCGGCAACGTGTCTCTCACGAAGGAGGCGCCCGGGCTGACCGCGGTGACCGTTGGTCTCGGCTGGGACGAGCGCACGACCAGCGGTGAGGACTTCGACCTTGACGCCAGCGCGATCGCGCTGGGTGCTGACGGAAACGCCGTCTCTCCCAAGCACTTCGTCTTCTTCAACAACCTGACCAGTCCGGACGGGACGATCGAACACACCGGCGACAACCTGACCGGCGGTGGCGAGGGTGACGACGAGCAGATCAAGGTGCATCTGGCGAAGGTCCCCGCCGACGTCACCCGGATCGTGTTCGCGGTGTCGATCTACGAGGCGGACAGCCGCGGCCATTCGTTCGGTCAGGTCCGTAACGCGTTCATCCGGGTCGTCGACCAGGCGGACTCGCGCGAACTGACGCGCTACGACCTCACTGAAGACGCCTCGAACGAAACCGCGATGGTCTTCGGCGAGCTCTACCGGAACGGCAGCGAGTGGAAGTTCCGGGCGGTCGGCCAGGGCTACGCGTCCGGCCTCACAGGTATCGCGAAGGACTTCGGCATCGACGCCAGCTGACGAAATCCCTGTCATCGGGGTGAGAATACGAGGAACCGCTATGTTTCTGAGAACCTTCCGAATGCCGTTCGCGATCACCGCTGTCGCCATGGTTTTGGCTTTCGTCTATGGCGGTCCAGCGACGCTCACGATCGTCGCGGTCCTCGTTGTGCTGGAGATATCCCTCTCCTTCGACAACGCCGTGGTCAACGCCAGCGTTCTTGGACGGATGAGCGAGAGCTGGCAACGAATCTTCCTCACCTTGGGGATTCTGATCGCCGTGTTTGGGATGCGGTTGGTATTCCCCGTCCTCGTCGTTTGCGTCACGGCGAGACTCACCCCGGGGCAGGCCTTCGACCTGGCGATGGCCGGAGGCAGCGTCGACACTCCCGGCACCTATGCGTACGCGTTACACGAGGCGCACCCAGCCATCGCGGCCTTCGGCGGCGTATTCCTGCTGATGCTGTTCCTGAACTTCATCCTCGGGGAGCGCGAGATCACCTGGCTGTCCTGGGTGGAACGGCCGCTCGCCAGAGTCGGCAGGCTCAGCCAGCTCCCAGTGGTCGTCGCGTGTGGCGCCCTGCTACTGACGGCGAGCTCGCTCGCTCCGGCGGGGACCTCGACCACCGTGCTGGTGTCAGGGGCACTCGGACTGATCGTGTACATGCTCGTCGCCGGTATCTCCGGCCTGATCGAGCCCGGCGAGTCGCACGCCGACGTCGGATCGACCGTTGTCGCCGTCGGCAAGTCGGCTTTCTTCCTGTTTCTCTACCTGGAGGTCATCGACGCCACCTTCAGCTTCGACGGCGTCATCGGCGCCTTCGCCATCACGTCCGACCCGGTCGTCATCGCGATCGGCCTCGGCGTGGGCGCCGTCTACATCAGGTCCCTGACCGTGTACCTGGTTCGCAAGGGCACGCTGGCCGAGTACGTGTACCTCGAGCACGGGGCGCACTGGGCGATCGGATCTCTCGCCGTCCTGCTCCTGCTGACCATCCGGTACGAGATCCCGGAGGCCGTCACCGGGCTGGTCGGCGTGGGGTTCATCGTGGCGGCGCTGATCTCCTCCATCGCCAGAAACCGGCGTCGTGCCGGGACGGCACCCAACCCGACGACGACCGTTCGGACAGAGGCGGCGTCCGGTGTGTCGACCAACAAAGGCTGACTCAGCATCGAGAACGTTCGAACGAAAGGTAGGACACCATGACAGTGACCTTGACCAAGGGACAGAAGCTGTCGTTGCGGAAGCAGGACGGCGCCACTCTCACCCGAGTCCGGATGGGCCTGGGGTGGGACGCGATGAAGAAGAAGGGCTTCTTCGGCTCCCGAAGCCAGACGATCGACCTCGACGCGTCCGCGTTGTTGTTCGACCGGAGCGGCGGGCTTGTCGACCAGGTCTGGTTCAAGCAGCTCACCAGCCGAGACGGTGCTCTTCGGCACACCGGCGACAACCTCACCGGGGATGGCGACGGTGACGACGAGTCGATCAAGGTCGACCTCACCAAGGTGTCGGCCGCCGTCCACACCATCGTGTTCACGGTGAACTCCTTCACCGGTCAGGACTTCTCGCAGATCGAGAACGCGTTCTGCCGGGTCGTCGACGAGAACGGCGAGACCGAGATCGCCCGCTACGACCTCACCGGTTCCGGCCGGCACACCGCGCAGATCATGGCGAAGCTGACCAGGGACGGCGACGGCTGGGCAATGACGGCGGTCGGCTCGGCGGCCTCCGGCCGGACGTTCAAGGACTTGTTGCCCGCGGTCTCCAGGCACCTGTAGCCCGCTCGGTTCTCCCCACATCCACCACAGCAGGAGGTTCACCAGATGTCCGAGATCAAGCTGGGCCTCGGCACGAGCTCCGCCATCACGGACTCTGCCGCGACCGCGCTCGTCCTCAGCCCACCACCGGCGGTACAGGTGGTGACCCACGACGACGCGAGCGGAGCGATACCTCTCGACCCGGCGAAGCAGTCCGAACTGCGTGAGAAGGCCAGGGTCTTCGCTACGGAGCTCGCCGCCCTCGACGTGAACTCCCCGGCCTTCACGGAGAAGGTCGCCGGGATCACGTCGATGGGCGAGCGGGAGATGCGGGTTGCCGCAGGCATGTCCAGCCGGATGCTGGACCGTCCGGCCGCGGCGCTCGGCCATGCCAAGGGCAGGCCGGGCGCCGACGTCCAGAACCAGGTGTCGAACACCCTGATCGACCTTCGCACCACAATCACAGAGCTCGACCCCAACCGTGCCGACCTGCGTGGCGTAAAGAAGCTGCTGAAATTCCTGCCTGGCGGCAACAAGGTCGAGCGGTACTTCGCGAAATACCAGTCCGCTCAGTCACATCTCAACGCCATCATCAGGTCACTGGACTCCGGTCAGGACGAGCTGCGCAAGGACAACGCGAGCATCGAGACCGAGAAGGCGAACATGTGGGCGACAATGGGCAAGCTGACCGAGTACGACAAGCTCGCCGAGGCCCTCGACATCGAGGTGACGCAGCGGATCGAGGAGCTGCGAATACTGGGGAAGACCAAGCAGGCCGACACACTGCACTCCGACGCACTGTTCCCGATCCGCCAGCGCCGGCAGGACATCATGACGCAGATGGCGGTCGCGGTGCAGGGCTACCTGGCGCTGGACCTGATTCGGCGCAACAACATCGAGCTGATCAAGGGTGTCGACCGGGCCCAGACGACGACCGTCTCCGCGCTGCGCACCGCCGTCATCGTGTCCCAGGCACTGGCGCGTCAGCGCCTGGTCCTGGAACAGATCACGGCACTGAACGAAACCACCTCGAACCTGATCGAATCGACCTCCCAACAACTGCGCATGCAGGCCGGGGAGATCAACCAGCAGGCGGCCGCCTCGACCATCGACGTCAGCCGGCTGCAGGCCGCCTTCGACAACGTGTTCGCGACCATGGACGCCCTGGACACCTTCCGGACCCAGGCGACCGACTCGATGGCGGAGACCGTCGCCGCGCTGGAAGGGCAGATCGAACGGGCCAAGCCCTACCTCGAGCGGACCCGACGGGCCGAAGTCGGCGGCTGACTGCCAGGTCAGCCTGCTCGTAGCACGGAAAGCCACCCTAGGACGAGAACATGGCCTGGTTCCAACGTGAGCGCGACCCCGCGGCGGCTCCGGCCGACCTCGACCCCGGCGACGATCGGGGCGTGCTGCTGGCAGATCTCGCGACGCTGCGTCGCTATCTCAACCAGTGCGCCGGCAAGCTTCCCACGATGTCGCTCGTCACAGCCCACCAGATCGGGGACCTGCTGCGCGCTGTCATCGACACAGACTGCGACCGGCCGCTCGACACGCACACCATCGTACGGGTGCGGGGATTCCTGACCGACTACGTGCTGACCACGGTGCGCTCCTTCATGGCGGTCGACGAACGGGTGGGGGCGGTGTCAGGCAGAACGACGGCAGAGATCCTGCAGGAGCAGTTGCAGTCGCTCGTCGACGAGGCAGCCGCGCTGCTGACCAGCGCGCGGTCCTACGACTCCGACGCTCTGCTGACGCAGGGCACTTTCCTGCGAACCAAGTTCTCTCGATCGGATCTGGATCTGTGATGGCTGTGCTGAGGCGTGGGACCAATGTCGCGCTCACCAGAGAGATTCCCGGGCTCACCGGGCTCGTTCTCGGTGTGCGGTGGAACGCGGGTGCGGAGAAGCTCCTGTCCGAGCACCTGGTCGTCGCCACGATCCTCTGCGACGGCAACAGCAAGGCGATCTCCGACGAGCACTTCATCTTCTTCAACCAGCTGACCGAACCGAGCATGTCGGTGCAGCAGCTGACGCAGGCCGTTGGTGACGACACCGAACAGATCGAGATCCACTTCACCGCCGTGCCCGAAGTGGTCAACCGAATCGTCGTCGTCCTCTACGTGAACGAGGCCATGGGACTGCGTCGCGGTCTGGGCCAGCTGCGGGAGATTGGCGTCCGGGTGCTCGATCTCAAGGACAACCGGGAGCTTGTGCGCTCGGAGAACCTTGCGCCGTCGTTGACCGGCGAGACCGCGATGTCGCTCGGGGAAGCGTACCGGCACGGCGGTGGCTGGAAGTTCCGCGTGGTCGGAGCGAGCTATCAGACCGGCATCACCGGTCTGGCGAGGGACTACGGAGTGACGTTGTGAGTGCCGACCCCACCGCACCGGGACTCGCTCCCGCTCGCGCCGACCTGACCTACCTGCGGCGCCGCGTGCATCCGGCGCGAACCGCTCAGGCCGCACGTAAAACCGTTGTGCCCGAAGCGGTTGGCACGAACGAACCCGGTTCGGCACTGGACCTGTCGATGGCCCTACCGCCAGCCCAGCCGCCGCCGTTCCGCGCCAGGGCGCCACTTCCTGTCGTGCGGGTGCGGTCCGGAGAGTGTGCGCTGCTTGGTCCGGCCGCGCCGATGGTGACGTTGAACCGCCTGCAGAGCGGTGTCGGCGCGCTCGTGTTCGAAGCCCTGTGCTCGCGTGCCGTCGGCGACCTGCGGTTGGGTTGCGCGTACACGTTGGCCGGAGGCCACTCGTCGACCGTGCAGCACTGCGGCGGGCGGAACTCCGGCCCGCGCGGCGCCAGGAGCCCGGTCATCCTCACCACCCGGCCAGGGTTCGAACGGTTCACGGTCGACCTGCGACAGATCCGCCGGTTGACGCGGCTGATCGTCTACGGGTTCTCGGAGAGCGGGCAGGCCATTCGGTGGGGCGGCACGCTCGTCGTCACGACCTTCGGTGGCGCTCGCGTCGAGCTGCCGATGGACCGTCCGGTCTCGAGCGGAGTCGTCGTGTTCCTGTCCGGGTACAACGTCGACGGTGAGCTCGTGGTCAGATCTGAGATGGAGCACGTCGACGGCGACGTCCGTGACGCTTGCCAGGCATACGGCTTCGACCGGATCACCTGGCTGGACGGCCGCACCCCGGTGGACTAGCCACGACGCGGAAGTCCAGACTCGCTCCTACCGGCACTGCTTGCCCGCCGCCTCATCACCGTCACCGACCGCTCGACGTCGCGGAGTCGCACGTGAGCACTGCTACGCCCAGTCATTCCAGCGGACCCCGTACGCCATGCCCGGAGTGAGATCGGAGAACACCACGTGCACGTCGCCGGCGGGATCGGCTACGACCTCCTCGCCGCAGGCTGCGACATCGTCGAGATCACGTTGGAACACGCCCTCGAGCAGGCGGATCCGGTCCGGGACCTGACGCGGGTCGAAGCGCACGCGGAGATCCAGTAGGTCGCAGGCGTGCCGTGGCACGCACGCGAAGTGCGGACGCAGCGGCAGCCCGTCCCGCGGGCGCAGACGTAGCGCGAACTCGTGCACGTCACCTCGCGCGAGCGGCGCGGGTAGCCGCAGCGAGAATCCGAACCGGTCGCTCGCCTCCATTCCTCGGGCCATGAGTGTGCCGCCATGGAACAGGTTCACACCGAGGTCGGTCGGGGTCCGCTCCGCGACACGCGTACCGGTCACGGTGGTCGCGAGATCGAGTTCGGTGAGTCCGTCCGAGTCCGCGATGATCCGGCGCTGTTCCAGGACTTCCGGGTGCCCCCGGTCGAGCACAAGAGTGAGTCGCAGCTTCTCGGTGTGCCATCCTGCCGAACCGAGAGCGACCGGCCGCGGCCCGGACATTGTCGCCAGCTGCGCGAGGTGGTGAATACCGTCGTCGATTCGACGGCGTGCAGTCCGCGGATCCCGGTTGAGCTTCGCCGCTGCCCAGCTCACGCGATCCTGATAAAGCGGCAACCGCGCGTCCGGCACGATCGCGAATGCCGCCATCACGGCGATGCGAAGGTCCGGAGGCAGCTTCTTCGCCAGGTTTCCCAGCCGCTCCCCTACCTTGTAGCGGATCTCGGCGGGCCCGTCCGCTTCGGTCACCTCGCACACCGTGCGCAGCGTGACCCCCACCCGTTCATCGATATGGCTGACGAACAAGCCTCGCCCCTTGCGTAAAATCTTCAGTTCCTCGATCAGGTTCGCCAACAAGACCGTCATTGTGACTCCGCCTTTCCATCGACATCTGGTCCTGTCGCGTCAGGACGACGTAACGTTTCCCACGCACCTTCAGTGGATCTCCATGTGAGTTCTCCCCTATCTGTCTCTCGGTACTACGGACAGGGTCTGCGCACCGGGTGGACGAGAAGTGGACAGAACATGTAGCGCCCAACGCTCGGAAGGCGGATCCCGAACCTGGCAGCTCGTGAGAAGATAACCGCAGTCTGGACAATATGGTCTGGTTTCACCTGCCAGATCTCGACCAAATAGATATCCAGCGCTGACACCTTCGGCGTCGCTCGAGCGACTTGTGGAGTGAGAGTCGACCAATGCCGGCACGGAGCCGGCCCGGGTGTGAGGGACGGTATGGAGTTCCGGATGTTGGGCCCGTTCGAGGCGTGGCACGACGGTATGCCCGTCGACCTCGGGGACCTCCAGCAGCGCCACGCACTCGTGGTACTGCTGCTACATGCGAACAGGCCGGTGTCGACCGAGCGGCTCATCGACATCATGTGGGGTGACAAGCGCCCGAAGACCAACCTGGTGACCGGCTACATCGCGAAGCTCCGCCGGGTGTTCCGCGACTCCGGCGCGGACGACACCACGATCGACACCACCCCGACCGGCTACGTGTTGCGGATCCGGGATGAGCAGCTGGACACCGCCCGGTTCACCGGCCTGTGCGCGGCCGCCGGCCGCGCGGACGACCCGGGGGCACGTGCGCGGCTTCTGCACGAGGCGATCGACCTGTGGCGTGGCGACTATCTCGAGGACCTCGACATCGACCGCGTCGGTGGCCCCGAGGTGATCTCATTGGACGAGGCGCGCCTCGACGCCGTCGAGGATCTGGCCGAGCTCGAACTCGCCGCGGGCAACCACCGGTGGGTGCGCGACCGGCTCCGCCCCCTCGTGCACGCCGACCCCAGCCGGCAAGGCCTCGCCATCCTCCTCATCCGCGCACTGCTCGCGGGCGGCGACCGCGTACGGGCCATGGACGTCTACCACCGGACCCGTGCGGCGCTCGACGAGTACGGCATGAAGACCGCACCCGAGCTCCGCGGCCTGGCACGGCTCGCCCAGTACGGCAGCCCGACGACCTCGCTGCCGCCGCGGCCGCCGCGGTTCACCGGTCGGCACGCCGAGCTAGCAGCGGTCGAGTCACACGCCAAGCTCGCGGTGGACGGTGCCGGCCCGGTCACGGTGTGGCTCGGCGGCATGCCCGGCATCGGCAAGACCGCGCTCGCCGTCGAGGTGGCCTACCGTCTGCGCGGCACGTTTCCCGATGCCCAGCTGTTCGTGCAGCTCAATGGATTCACCCAGAACGTCGAGCCGACCGCACCGGCCGCCGCGCTGACCCGGTTGCTGCTCGACCTCGGGGTGCCCGCGGAGCAGGTGCCGCAGACCACCGAGGGCAAGGTGGCGCTGTACCAGGACAAGCTGTTCGACACCCGCACCCTCGTCGTGCTGGACAACGCCGCCTCCAGCGACCAGGTGCGCCTGTTGCTGCCGGCATCGCCAACCTGCCTGGCGATGGTCACGAGCCGCGGGTCCGGTGACGTCGAGGCGAGCGTGCGACTCGGGCCCCTACCGGCCGGCGACGCCGCGGAGCTGTTCCG
Organism: uncultured Actinomycetota bacterium; assembly: GCA_963840275.1. Taxonomy (GTDB): domain Bacteria; phylum Actinomycetota; class Actinomycetes; order Mycobacteriales; family Pseudonocardiaceae; genus Actinophytocola. The sequence goes on along the minus strand of CAWIYK010000005.1, from coordinate 900,741 downwards.
CAACCTGGTCGGTGACGAGCGCCTGCGCGGCCGGTTGCCGGAGGTGACCGAGGTGGTCAGCCGATGCGGACGGGTGCCGCTGCAGATCCGGGTCGTGGCATCGCAGTTTCGCCGTCACGACAGCTGGCCGCTCGACCACCTGGTCCGCCTGCTCGACGAGACCGGCCCGGCCCGGCCGGGAGACGAGGCCGTGACGGTCGCGAGCGCGGTGTCCTACCAACAGCTCGACGTCCCGCAACGCGGTCTGTTTCGTCTGTTCGGGTCGAACCCCGGCCAGGACCTCAGCGTCCCGGGCGCCGCCGCCCTCGCCGGCTGCGACGTGCCGGTCGCCAGGACCCTCCTCGACGACCTGCATGGCATGAGCCTGCTCGAGGAGTCGGTACCGGAGCGGTACCACATGCTCGACCCGCTGAAGGACTTCGCGACCGGCGTCCACGCTCCCGGCGCGCCGGACGAGCAGACCGCCGGCCTCGCCAGACTGCTCGACTTCTACCTCGTCGGCTCGGGTAACGCGGTGGCGACCGCGTTCCCCTTCGACCGTGCACAACAGCCGGCGGTCGACCGGGCCAGTGCGGTGGCGCCCGCGTTTCACGAGCAGGGCGACGCGCTGACCTGGTTGTCGAGCGAACGAGTCAACCTCGTCGAAGCGATCCGATACGCGACCGGGCACCGGATGGTCGAGCATGCCTGGCAGCTCAGTGTGCTGCTGTGGCGGTACTTCTACACCCATGGACACCTTCGGGACTGGGCCGACACGTTGGAGCTCGCGTTGCAGGTCACGGCGGCCGGCGGCGCCGCTGACCAGCTCGGGCAGGCGCACGTGCTGTTGCGACTGTCCGGCGCGTGCTGGCAGGCGGGTGACCTGACCCGCGCGCTGGAGCTGGCCGTCCAGGCTTTGCCAAAGTGGGAGGCGCTCGGGGACCCGAGAGGTGTGGCGGACACGCGGTGCGCGATCGCGCTCGCCTCGATGGACCTCGGCGACGACGACCTGGCGATCATGCATTTCACGGCCGCCCTGGAGACGTTCGAGAAGATCGGGGACCGGCGCGGACGGGCCAACGCCCTCAGCATCCTCGGCCACCTCAACGAGCTCCACGGCGATCTCCGCATGGCGCTGGGTCAGCAGGAGACCGCCGTGGCCTTGCTGCGCGAGATCGGGCACACCCAGGGGCTCGCCCACGCACTGGACAATCTCGGCTCGGTCCAGCAGCGTCTCGGCCGGTTCGCCGCCGCTCTCGACAGCCACGAGACGGCCAGAAAACTCGCCGTCTCAGTCGGCGACCGAGGCGTGGAGGCCTACGCGCTCAACAACATCGGCAACGTCCACCGGCAGTGCGCTCGGCTCGACGACGCGCTCCGCAACCACGACGAGGCGGGCCGAGTCGCGGCCACCATCGATGACCCGACGCTGCGCGCGCAGGTAAGCCTCGACCTGGGCGAGGTGCTCCGGCTGCGCGGCGACGAGCGAAGCGCGTTGCGGGCGTACCTGACCGCTCTCGACCTCGCCGTCGAAACGGGTGATCGTCGCAAACAAGCGCAGGCGAACCACGGCGTCGCACGGGCTCTGCACGCGCTCGGCGATCACGCCAGAGCGGCCGGTCATTGGCGCGCGGCGGTCGCTGACTTCGCTGAACTCAGGCAATCCGAGGCCGCGGCGGTCGAGCGAGAGCACGGCCTCCTCGACTGCGCCTGCGCTGGCTGACCACGCCAGTCGGTCCCCCGGACGGTAGCCCGAGGGACCGACGTCAGCAGTGACGCTCAGCCGATCCAGCCGTGGCCGTTGGTGGTGGCGGGCGGCGGGGGCGGCGGCGTCTGGGAGGAGTCGTCGGCGGCCGCGACGGTAGTGCCCAGCAGAGGTGCCGCCACCGCGATGGCGATGGCACCGGCGACCGCGGCGAGCCTGGCGGACATGCGGGAAATACGACGAACAGACATGATGGATTCTCCTTTTGGCATTTACTCGACGACTTCTCGGATTCGAGTGCGTCACCAAAAGGATTTCTCATCAGCAATTGCGTGAACAGTAGTTTCCCGTTTCCTGAATTCAATGGGAAACTATTCAGGAAAGCTCGAGTCGCGCTCGGCGCTCGCCCACCATGAGCGGGTCGAGCACGATCTGCCGCCCGTCGGCAGCGGCCCACAGCTCCCCCGCGGTGGCCGGCCGGCCCGCTGCCGCCGCTACGTTGCCCAACCCGGTCTCGGCGCGGGCCGCCTCGTATGAGCTGCCGCTGCGGTCGCAGCTCGCCAGCGCCGCGCGGTAGGCGTCCTCGGCCTCGGCCAGCCGGCGTGCGCGGAAGTGCGCCCAGCCCAGGCAGTTGTGGCTCATCGTGATGTCGAGGTCCAGTCCCTGCGCCACGAACGTGTCGAGCGCGGCCCTGGCGTGTGTCACCGCGCCGTCGTAGTCGTGCAATGCGGTCTCCACGAGCGCCATGCCGCGCAAGGTGATCGCCGCGTTTCTCGTGGCTTCCGTGTCCCGGTAGAAGTCGAGCGCGATCCGCAGGTTCTGCAGCGCCGACCGGTGGTCGCCCCGATAGTGGTCCACCCATGCGTAGTTCGCGAGGGTGGTGCTGGTGCCGTGCTGGTCGTCGAGCTCGCGGAACCGCGCCAGTGCCTGGCGGTAGTAGTCCGCGGCCGCGTCGAGGTCGCCCCGGTCGATCATCGCGACGCCCAGGTTGTTCAACGTGGTCGCCTGCGCCCACGTGTCCGTCGAGGCGACCGCGGCTGACAGCGCGATCCGCTGGCTGTCGACCCACGGATCCCAGAGCTTGGTCAGGAAGAAGAAGCTGCGCAGGGAGAATGCCAGCTGCCAGCAGTAGGTGTGGTGGCCCAGTGTCAGCGCGAGCCGGCACAACGCGACCAGGTTCGGCCACTCGACGCGGAACCAGGACAGCGCGGCGTCGATGTCGGCGAAGGCGCGGACCGGCGACGGTGGCCGGTCGAACACCACCGCGCGGCGGTAGCGGGTCGGCGCGAGCAGACGGTCGGCGGTCTCCGCGGCGTGCAGCTCGGTTTCGAGGAGCCGGGTCAGGGCAGCGGTCCGAGTCTCGTCGGGCAGCTCGGTCGCGACCTCCGTCACCGCGAAGCTCCGCAGCAGGTCGTGGTAGTGGTAACGCCCCGAAGGCGTCTGCGTGACCAGATGTCCGTCGCGGAGCTGACCGAGCAGGCGCTCGGCCTGGAGCGCTGGCAGCCCCGACAGCGCAGCCGCGGCATGACGGTCGAGATCGGCGCCCGGGTGGAGTGCGAGGAGTCCGAACAACGTGTGCTGCGCCGCGGGCATGCCGTCCAACGACAGCCGGAAGACCGCGGTGACGCTGCGTTCGCCGTCGTCGAGCTCACGAAGCCGGTCCGCCACGGCCACGAGCCGCCGATCGAGGTCGGCGAGCCGCCAGGACGGATCGGCCAGCAGCCGGGCCGCCGCGATGCGGATCGCGAGTGGCAGGCCGCCACAGTGCCCTACCACGTGATCCACCGCCAGGTCGTCGTCGGCGCGTGGCCCGATCAGGGTGCGCAGCAGCTCAGCACCCTCGGCGGCCGACAGCAGACCGACGGGTACCTGATGCGCGTCGTCCAGTGCGGCGAGCCGGTACCGGCTTGTGACGAGCACACGGCACTTCGCCTCCGCCGGCAGCAGCGGGGCTACCTGCCGAGCGCTGCGCGCGTTGTCGAGGACCACCAGCGCACTGCGTCCGCGGAGCTGGTCGCGGTACAGGGCGGCCCGGTCGTCGACGTCAGCCGGGATCGCCTCCGCCGGCACCCCGAGCAGTCGGAGGAACCGGTCGAGGGCCTCGGCCGGACTCACCTCACCGACGTCGGGCGTGTGACCACGCAGATCCATGAAGAGGGCACCGTCCGGGAAACTCGCTTCGGCGCGGTGCCCGCAACGCACAGCGAGCGCGGTCTTGCCGACGCCGGCCATGCCGCTGATCACGCACACACCCGCGTCGCCGCGGAGCGTCGCGAGCACCTCGGCCACCTCGGCCGCCCGCCCGGTGAAGTTCGCCGTCACCGGTGGCAGACCGAACGGCGCGCGCGGCCCGGCCGCGCGCCGGGCCCGCCGGCGGCCACCCGCGTCGACGAGCAGCGCCGCCAGCGTCCCCCCGGTGTCGAGCACGTCGTCGCACAACGACGCGAGCGACTCGTTCGGCGGCGACGTCCCGTTCTCGACCTTGCTGAGGTATCCCTTGGAGTAGTGGATCCGCTCGGCGAGCGCCGAGAGCGAGACGCCGGCACCACGGCGGAGCCTGCGCAGCTCTCCGCCGAATGTGGCGTTCTCGGTCATCCCCGACCCCCTCCTCGTCACGACGATTATGACGGCGAGGGCCACACTCAGCTCCCGTTGCCGGCGGCCGCCTCGACGGGGGGCTCGGTCGAGGTGACCACCACCGTGTCCGGTGTCGTACCGACCTCTGGCGTGTCGTGGCCACCAAGCGCGACGCCGAGGACGACGCACGCCACCGCGAGCCAGAACCCCAACCGGAGAAGTGTTGACAACGACATGAATACACTCATTTTCATTTCCCTTCGGGTTTGCCCAGTTACCAATGGTGTGTGCAGGGCAGAAGGCAGAACAATGAGTTTCCTGTTTCCGAACAGGCTCCGACGCGCCGGCGATTATTTCGGGCGCATCCGACGCATACGGATCGCGAGAAGGTACGTGAGCACGAGCGCCGTGGCGACGAGTGCGCCGACCACAAGCAGCCAGCTCTTGGCATCGTGTGACCAGAGCCAGTCGTCTGGCAGGCCACCACCGGTGCCGGTCAGGTCGACGGTGCCCGCGCCGGCGGAGTAGCCCCAGCGAGCGGGGAACAGCCAGGAAAGCTGGTCGAGCACGACGCGCCCGGTAACTGGCACCATGCCGCCACAGAGCACCAACTGTGCCATCACGGTGACCACGAGCACCGGCATGGCTTGCTCGGTCGATCGCACGAGTGCCGACCCGAGCAGTCCAAGCAGGCAGGACGCCAGCGCCGTCGCCCATACCGCGACGACCACCTCACCGGTGGCGTCCGGCAGCGCGGCACCGCCCGCCGGGCCTGGTTTGACGGTCGCGAGCACGGCGACGAGCAGTACCGCCTGCACGGCACAGACCATCCCGAAGACGATCGCCTTCGCCCAGGCATACGCGGCGGGCAGCACGCCGGCAGCACGCTCCCGCAACACGATGTCCCGTTCGCCGATGACCTCGCGTGCGCCGGCCGCGCCGCCCATGAAAGCCGCGCCGACGAAGACCAGCACGAGAATCTGGCCGGCCTCGACCGCCTCCACGGCGTTCGCGTTGCGCAGTCCGGCGTCGCCAGGGACCGCGAGCGCCAGTACACCGAGCAACACAGGCAGCGCGGCGAGGAAGAAGGCGTAACCACGGTCGGCGAGAATCAGCCTGGCGTGCCGGCGGCAGAGCACCCGAACCTGCCGCGCCACAGTGGCCCGCACCTCTGCCGGCGCGGGTGGTCGTGCGCTGTCGGGCCGCCGGACCGACGGAGTGATCGGCCGGCTGCCCTGCCGGCCCGCGCCCACGTCCGCCGCGACCATGGCGAAGACGTCGGCCCAGTCACTGGTGCCGAAGCGGTCGGTCAGCCGGTCGGGCGGCCCGGAGTAGACGGGGACGCCGCCGGGCGCGAGCACGAGGACGGTGTCGCACCTACCGAGGCTCGCGACGTTGTGGGTCACCACGACCACCGCCCTGCCGGCGTCGGCGATCTCCCGCAGGCTGGCCATGAGCTGACGGTCCAGCGCGGGGTCCAGCCCGGAGGTCGGCTCGTCGAGCATCAGCAGCGACGGCGAGGTGAGCAGTTCGAGCGCGACCGACACCCGCTTGCGCTGTCCGCCCGACAGCCGAGCGATCCGGGTGTCCGCGTGTTCGGCCATGCTCAGCTCGGTCAGCGTGGCCTCCAAAATTCCCCGCCGTTCCGCACGACCGGTGTCGCCGGGTAGGCGCAGCATCGCCGAGTAGTTCAACGCCTGCCTCGGGGTGAGCAGCCGGTGTACGAGGTCGTCCTGGGGCACCAGGCCGATCCGGCTCCGCACGGCGGCGATCTCGGTGCGCAGGTCGTGACCGTCGTAGTGCACCGAACCGGTGTCCGGACGCAGCGCACCCGTGAGCGCCTTCAACAACGTCGACTTGCCCGCACCGGACGGCCCGACGATCGCGACCAGTTCTCCCGGCCGGACAACCAGGTCGATGCCGGCGAGCAGGGTGCGACCGTCGGGCAGCGTGTAGCCGACGTCCTCGGCGACCAAGGCCACCTCCGACGTACCACCCGGCATGAGTCCGTCGCCGGCGACCACGAGGTCGGAGCCGCCGAAGGTGAGCCGGTCGCCATCGGTCACCACCACGGTCGCGGCGGCCGGCGCGCCGTTGACCACGACCCCGTTCCTGCTCCCGAGGTCGGTGAGCTGCCAGCCGCCGGGGCACCGCTCGAGCCGCGCATGCCGGCGGGACACGCGTACGTCGTTGAGCACGACGTCGTTGTCACCCGCGCGTCCGACGGTCAGCACGCCCGGCTCGGCGACGCGGACGAGTGGCGGCGGATCCAGCTCGAGCTCGAGCCGGTCGCCGTCGGCCGCGTCCGCCAGCCGGATGGTCATCCGGTCCAGCACCGGCTGACGGACCAGCCGTTCGCGGTCGATCCAGGTGCCGTGAGTGCTGCCGGTGTCGTGCACGACCCAACCGTCGTGGTAGCTGATCCGCAGGTGCTGCCGGGACACCCGCGGGTCGGCCACCTGCACGTCGCACTCCGCGTCGCGGCCGACGAGAACCGTCGACCGCGCTCCGAAGCGCCACGAACGTTGCCCCAGTCGGATCAGCAGCTCCGGCACCGCGCTCCGCATCGGGCTCAGCCGGTCGGTGTCGTCGAGGCGGTGGGCATCTCACCGGGCAGGCCGAACAGCTTGCCCTCGCCGATGACGAAAATGCCTCCTGCCCCGCAGACCTCCTGCAGCAGGAACCGCCATTCGAACTTGAGCCGGAGCACCCCACTGACGTCGAGCTCGATCGGTGTCGGGGCGCCGTACGCGATCGTCGAGCTGAACACCGACCGCCCATCCGCGAAGATCTCCAGCTGGACGGTGGCCTCCGCGTTCCTGGAGTTGTCCTCCATCGCGCTGGTTGCCATGAACTGCCGGAAGCCCTTCGCGATGTTGTACTCGGCCTCGCCGCCCTCCTCGCAACCCCCCACCGACGCGTAGACGCTGTGAAGGAACTGTTTGCCTGCCAGGGATGCCGGTCCGGGACTGCTCTCCCAACCGCCGGCAACCGGTTCGAACTCGTCGAGGTAGACCTGTGAGGCGGCGCGGGCCACGGTGAGCGTGATCCGACCGTCGAGCGGTTCGCCGGCCGCCGGCGCCTGCTCCACCACGGTGCCCGGCTCCGCGCCCTGCTGGATCGAGTCCACGATCTCGACGTCCACAGTGGACGGTAGCTTGTCCTGCGCGTCGGCGAGCGGCATGCCGACCAGGTCCGGCGCGGTGGTGAGCTCCTCCTCGGCGGTAGTCGTGGTCGTCGGTGTCGTGGTCGACCCCGGGTCGCCAACGGGAATGCCCGTCGGCTCAGGCGCGGCCGGACCCGAGCCCACCTGGTCGGTCCCTCGCGACGCCGCGTAGGTGACGCCCCCACCGAGAAGTGCCAGCACCACCAACGCGACGAAGAGCCACGTCTTCCGGCGGCCGCGCTTCGGCGGCGGTCCGACCCGTGCGACCGGTCTGTGTGGCGTGGGCCCGACGGGCTGGATGCCCATCTGGGTAGTGAACTGTCCCTGCACCGGCAACGGCCTCGGCGGACTGGTCAGCCGCTGCGCCACCGGGTACTCGATCAGCTGGGGCGCGAGCGCGTCGAGCAATGTGGCGACCTTCTGAGCGGACTGGGGCCGCCCCTGCGGACTCTTCCGCAGCAGCCAGCTGATCACGTCCCACAGCTGGTCCGGAATGCCGCCGGGACGCCCGGGCTCCTGCTCGGCGTGCTGTCGGATGACGGCCAACATCGAACCGCCGGCGAACGGCGTGACACCGCAGCACAGCTCGTACAGCACGATGCCGAGCGAGTAGAGGTCGGCCGCCGGGCTCGCGTCGTCGCCGTCGGCGAGCTCCGGCGCCACGTACTGCGGGGTACCGGCGAGCAACGAGCTCCGGCCGAGCTCGGAGTCCCTCGCGAGCCGCGAGATACCGAAGTCGGTGAGTCGCGCCGTCGATCCGTCCATCAGTATGTTCTCCGGCTTGACGTCCCGATGGACCACACCGGCGGCGTGTACCGCCGTGAGCCCTGCCGCGATGCTGGCGCCGATCCGCGCGACCTCGGCCGGTAGCAGCGTGCCGGACTCTTTGAGCCGGGCCCGCAGGTCGCCTCCGGGCACCAGATCCATCACGATGGCGACGGTGTCCCCCTCCACCACGAGGTCATGCACCGCGACCAGGTTCGGGTGACGCAGTCCGGTGAGGATCGACCGTTCCTTCAGGAACCGCGCGACAACATCGGGATTTCCGGTGAGGTCGCTGCGCAGGATCTTGAACGCGAACGCCCGACCGTCCGGGTCGGCGCCGGCGTACACCTGTCCCATCGCCCCGCTGCCGAGCGGTTCCCCGAGTCGATACCGACTCCCCAGCGCACGCTCCATGTTCGTTTCCTTTGCGGTCGCAGACAACCTGTCATAACTGCAGTCACCCCGGTGACCAGGTTCGTTTCGGTCCGAAGTAGCAAGTTGTCGATGTTGTCCTCAGTCTGTCTTCTTTTCCGGCCCGAAGATCCGGTCGATGATCCCCACGGTGCGGAGGAGGAAATACGGGAGTCGGACCACCCATTGGGCAGTGGTCGCCTTTCCGGAAAGGTCGACTCGCGCACCGAGGCCGTGCCGGAGCGCCCGCGCGGCCTCGTCCACGAGGTCCACGGCGGGGGCACTGTCGCCCGTCATGGCCAACGCGATGCCCAGATCCAGCTGAGACTCCAGCGTTTCCGGGTGAAACCGGCCGAGCAGCTCGGTCTGGTCCGGCAGCACCGTCTGGAGAATGTCGCGTTGCCGCTCGAACTCCCGCAGCTGCCCGTACGCCTGTGCCATCGCGTGGCGCACCCGGAAGACCAGCCGATGACGGCCCAGCTGGTCGATGACTATCGGTTCGACCTCGGACAACGCCCGCAACGCCTGTCGTGGTTTTCCCAGACTGAGGAGTGCGCGGTCCGCGCGCACTCGCGCGGCCAAGGCGACGGCGCTTCCTGCTCCCCATTTCTCGGCGTAGGTCGAAGCCAACTCACGGAGTTTCCGTTCCGCCCGCTGCCAGTTCTCCGGCTTACCGTCGAGCTCGGTGAGGTCGAGCGTGAGAAAAGCGTCGGCCCAAATCCCTTCCGCCTCCAGCAGACCCGCGTGCGCGCCCATCCCGCGCTCGCGGTACTGAGCGATGACCTCGGCCGCGAGCTCTCGCGCCGTGCGAGCCTTGCCGGTCAACTGGAGAAGCCGGGCCAGCTCAAGAGTGGCCGTGGGGGTCAGGTCGTCGCGGAGCGGCCCCGGAGGCGCAGCACGAAGCTCGGTGACGATCGACTCGACGATGGCCAGTGCTTCTTTTGGTGTGCCGCGGAGGAACTTCGCCGAAGCCAAGGCTAGGCCGGCACGCATCCGCTCCGTGGCACGATCCTCGACGGCAAGCCATGCCGGGAACCGGTCGGCCAGCTCGACCCAGTAGGCCCGGTCCGCCGCATCGTGGTCGCCGAGCTGATCGAGGGCTTGTGCACGTAGGAGCCGCGCGCGGTGGCGGGTACGAAAGTCATCGGCGACATCGGCGCATTCCAGCGCTTGCCCCGCGAACCGTTCGGCTTCCGAGTACCGACCGGCGGCCAGGTACACCCTGGCCGCGGTCAGGAGGTCCGCCACCGGAAGCGTGTCCGGATCCGTCACGACCATGAGCTTCGCCTGCACCTCGAGCGCCGCCAGCGGATCGCCCCTCATCTCGTGGTCGGCGACCACCAAGCGCAGAAGCCGCTGCCGGATCCCGAGGGGCACCGTGTCCTGGTCCCCGAGCCGGACGGCATGGGCAGCCAGATGCGGCCCTCCCGCTGTCAGTAGCGGGACCAGTGCCGCCGCTGTCCGGGCAGCAAGCTCGGGCTCCGCTCCCATGACGTCACTCACCAGTGGATGCACGGTCCAGTCCGTGCCTATCAGCTGCAGCAGTCCGCGACGGACGAGTTGTTCGACGGCCGCCGCCAGCATGGTCTCCGACACCGTCGACCCGTCGGCGAGAACCGCCTGGGCAAGCACCGATGGGAACGGCGCGGCCGCCAGCACAGCCGCGACCCGCAGCACCTGACGCGCGAGGGCGTCGAGTTCGGCCACGTCCCGCTCGACCGCGTCGCCAACGGTCTTCGCTGCGTTCGCGAGCAGATGGGCAACCGTGGCCTCGGTGAGCGGCCCGGACCGGTATCGCAGATCGTTGACCACCGACCGGACGACCATCGGGTGCCCGCCACAGCGGTCGACGAAGTCCCGCACCGCCTTCTTCTCGTCCGGCGCGGACACGTCGAACAGGGCGAACGCGTCGTCCCGGGTCAGCCCGCCCAACTCGAGAGACCGGACGTCCCAGTCCGGCGCGGTGGCCCGACTGGTCACGATCGTCCGTACGTTGTATGCGGGGACGAGGAGTTGTGTGAGCACGTCGGCTGGCAGCCCGGGTGGGACGTCGTCGACAACCCACAACACCTTTTGCTTCGCGCGGCTCAGCGCATCCGCCACCATGGCTCGCAACCGGTCCGGCTCGACGCCGTCGACCGGTAGGCCGAGCCGAACAGGCGCGAGCCGGCGCAGCTGGTCGGTGAACCGGCCGAGGACGGTGTGCGGGTCGTCGCCGAACGGTCCGGTCCAGAACACCCCTCCGGGGTACGCATCCCGGTAGAGGTAGGCGTACCGCGCCGCGAGGCTCGTCTTGCCCGCTCCGGACAGGCCGCTGATCAGCACCGCCGGCTCCGGTGCCGGCTGGTGCACGCCTGCGAGGTCCATCGCGTGCAACGCCGTGTGAACGTCCCACATCTCGGGGTACCGGCCGACGAACAGCTGTGGCGCCAGCACTTCGGGTGGCAACCGCATCCGGTCGACCGGATGCTGAGGTGCGCCGAGCGGCCCACGCACGGCTGCCACCTGAGCCACGACCCGGTCGGACAGCCGGTCGAAGTCCTGTTCGGTGCGAGGTTCACCGGCGTACTTGGCATCGGACAGTTCGACCGGCCGGAGGTGCTCCGGCTCACCCGGTTCCGGGTTCACGACCAGCACGCGCCGTCGTGGGTCACCTTCCCGTTGCGCTGCCACGAAAGCTGCGGTCAGCTCCCACTGACATGCGTAACGTCGCGGGTATTCGCGAGTGTAGTAGACGAGCAGCACTTTCGAACCGGCGAGAGCCGCGACCAGCTTCGCAGTGATGCCGTCGAACTCGTCGATCCGTGAGTCGCGAAAGACTCGCAATCCGCGGTTGCTCAACGCCTGTGAGATTCGCTCCGTCTGTTCTTCCGCTCCTGGCGACGTTCTGGTGAAACTGAGGAACACGTCGTACTTCTCGACGGACCCGGCGTGCAGTTCCGCAACGGAGAATGTCACCACGGATCTGTCCTCCGTTGGTCGTCAGTGGATTACCACGGTGTCTGCCATCTCGTCGAATATCGACCGCAGGGAGAACCACCGGCTGTCTGGCGTGGACAGGTAGATGACGTACCCGAGACCAGCCTGGCGCCAGTATCTACCGAGGGCGTGGCGAGTCACCCCCTCCTTGATGAACGTGAACTCCCAATCGACCGCGGCCTGTCCAAGGAAGTACGTTTCCACCAGCTGAATACGCTGGTATCCGTTCTGGACGTTGGGATTCTCGCGCTCCCCCGCCTGGATCTCAGTAAGCAACGGCACCGCGGGCTGAGCCGACGCACCGAACCGGACAAAACTCTGCGGGTCGCTGGGATCCGACGCCTGCTGGTTCGCCGCCGAGGGCGAACCGCCGACGATCCACCCTGACGGGATGGACACACTCAGACCACCGGGCCCCGAGACCGCGTAGTGGTCTGCCGACGACGGTGCGGTGGTGGCTGTCGGGACCGGGGCGGCCGTCGTGCCCTCGTCCGGCACGGCCTGGCCAGTCTGCTCCGGTGCCTGGTCTTGTTCGCCAAGGGAGATGCCGCCTTCTCCAAACGGAGAGACACCCTCGCCGAGCTGACGTCCGCAGAGGGAGGCGATCGATCCGGTGGCGGCCATCAACTCGAACCCGGTTGTCGAGTCCGAGTCGGAGATCTCCTCCAGAGCGTCCGCATCCGCGCTCAGGCTCGGTGTGCCGTCGTATCGACCCGCGACATCGGCAAGGTCGCCCGCCTGGCTGAACAACGAGTTGTCGGCGAAGCCGTTGACCTCGACGAAGCGGTCGCCGAGTTCGTCGAACTCCGCACAGACTTCGGACACCGTGGTGGGGCCGAACATCGAGCAGCCTGGGGTGAGGGCAACCACAAGCGCGACCGAGACGGCCGGAACCCAGTGCACCATGACGTATCTCCTGTACTCGATCCGATGGTGCCTACGTCGCCCAGGACCATCGCGCCGATACCCGGAATTCAGGGCTGCACGGAGATTGTCAACAAAGTGGCCCGTCGTCCACTTTGGGCTGACCCCTGCCGACTCAACTCAGGAACAGCAGCGCCGACCCGAAGTTCGATATAAGCCTTGTGGCGAGTTTCCGAGCTCAGCAGGTTTTGGTTGGCTGCGAACCGGCGGGTGAGAACTCGAGCCGCAGGGTGTCCGTTCGAGGGATCACGAAGGCGGCGCCGCTCGCGGCCTGCCAGTTCGCGGGTACGAACACGTACTGGTCACCGGATTGGAGCAGCAGCTTCAGTCCGGTGTAGCGATATTTGTACGCGGCGTCGGGCTGGTTGCACGCCACCTGCAGTACGCCGTCCGCGGTGAGGTTGAGGCTCTGTGCGCTGTACAGGGTCGCCGCGGGTCGTCCCGGTAGCTGGGCTTCCGTCTCGAATGCGTTCCTGACACCAACCCCGTGTGAGTAGTCCCCCGCGGCCCAGAACAGGCCGAACGTCACGAGTAGGTAGGTGACAAACCACTCCGCGACGGTGAACCCCGAGCCGGGGCGGCCGGTGCCCGTCGAGAAGTTCCATCGGTGCCAGGAAAAGATCAGCAAGAGGACGCCGAGCGCCAGTCCGAGGCCGGGTAGCCCCGCGTACTCACGAAACGGCGCGGGGTTGATCGCGATGGGCACGGTCACGCCGAGCAGAGCAATCCCCGCCACGGCGGCGATCGGTGTACAGATGCGCAGTATTGCCAACCACACCCGCTCGGGCAGCCCGAACCGGAGGAACCGATGGAGACCGAGGACGACGAGTCCGGCGCCGGCGGCGCCGGCGATGGGCAGGAGCAGCCCGTCGACACCACGGGCGAGAATCTCGTCGGCGGTCTGGCCGAGGAGCGTGTAATGCACCCGGAAGTAGCTGAAGAACACCTGCGTGTACAACAGTCCGAAGTAGTACAGCAACGCCGTCAACAGGGTGACGTTCGCGGCCACCGTGGCCACGATCTTCAGCGCCCCGGACGACCCGGCATCGGGTGCGACATCGGGCTCGGTGGGAACGGCGGGCTTCGGCGGCCGCAGGGTCGACGACCGGACAACGCGGCGAGTACGCAATCGGCCCCTATCCGTCGCTCGGTGGAATGTCTTCTTCGCTTGGCGGTATCTCATCCTCCGGCGGCGGTGGTTCCTCGTCAGGGGTGCACTCCCCCGTGACAATGGTGACCGTGCCGCCGGGATAGACCGGGTCCGGCTCGATTTTCACGGCACATTTGCCGGTTCCGGCGATTTCGACCGTCACCCCGCACCGATTCGCCCCACACCCGCTCCTCTCCAGTTCGCCCTCGATCGACCCCTTGATGCCCTGGGGCGTGATCTCGGGGGCGTAGAGCAGAGTGCTGTCGTAGTCGATGGGACTGCCGGGAACCCCCGGCGGGTCGGGGTTCTCCTTCGGACGGTCGGGAACTTCCGGCGCGGGCTGCTGCCCGTCCGATGCCGACGGCTGACCGGACACCTCGGAAGTGGGGAGGTCACTGGCCGGCGGAGTTTCCGACGGGGTGGACCCGCCGCAGCCCACCACGACCACGCAGACCGCCGCCAGCACCGCTCCGCCGCACATTGATCTCATTGCTCTCATTCTCTCACATTCCCCCGCTCGGCCTTCTTTCACTATAGGAGGTAGCGACGCACGGAGTGATACAAATAAGAGCTAGCGTCCCGCGGTCGCGGGGATCGCCAGCGCCAGCGCGAGATTGCCGTCGAGGAACATCAGGCCGTGTTCCTGGAACTGCCGGAACGCGTCCTCGATCGCCGTGACGGGCGCAGCCGCGTCGATCGCGGCGTGGACGGCCGCGGCCGTGGTCGGCCGGTCGCCGCACGCGAGGTAGATGTCGGCGAGCGTGTCGTGGAAGGTGTGGATCCCCTCGTGGCCCGGCTGGCGCGTGTCGTAGATCCGCAGGAAGCCCGGCGTGGCTCGATACTCGAGGATCGGCGGCGCGCCCGTCTGCCAGGCCAGCCGCCACTCCGCGACCGCCTTGCGCAGTGGCTCGTACGCGGCCGGCGGCAGCGACGGCTCGTACTCGAAGAAGTACGCGACCCTGTCGATGTCCACAGTGGACGGATAGACGTACCGGAGGCTCGGCTCAGGCTGGGGCGGCGGCAGGTGGAACCGGTCCGGCTGGTCGAAGAGCGGGCTGAACCGCTCGAGCGAGACCTGGTTGGCGCCACTCGGCGGCTGCAGGTGCACAAGGTGCGGGACGGCCGCCGCCTGCGCGGCGTAGTCCGCCACGGTCTCGCCGGGAAAGCCGAACAGGATGTTCCACGCCACGTTCATCCGGTGGTAACGCGCCCAGCGCAGCAGGTTGACGTTCTGGCCCGCGCGAACGCCCTTGTCCATCAACCGCAACACCGCCGTGCTGAGCGACTCGATGCCCGGCTGCAGGTCGGTCACGCCGCCGTGCGCGAGGGTGCGGAGCTGCGCGCGGGTGAGGTTCGCCTTGACCTCGTAGAAGAACTGGTAGTCGGTGTCCGCGAGCGCCGGGAACAGCTCCCTGAGGTAGCGCGGGTCGAGGATGTTGTCGACGGCCTCGAACCGGAAGTTCCGGTACCGCCGCGCCTGACCGGCCAGCTCGGCACGCACCCGATCCGGCGACTTGGCCCGGAACGCCATCGTCAAGCCGTTGAGGCCGCAGAACGTGCAGTGGTGCTTGGCGCCCCACCAGCAGCCGCGCGCGGACTCGAACGGCAGCCAGACCTCGTCGGTGTCGATGCCGAGACCGGCCGCGCGGTCGAAGTACTCGGCGTAGTCGGGCGCGGGCAGGTCGTCGAGCCGCGCGGTCGGCGGCTCCGGCGCCGCGGTCGTGACGCGGGTGGCGACCCCCGGGACGCCGGTGGGGTCGGCGCCGGCCGCGATGGCGGACAGCAGGCGGGGGAACGCGGAGTCACCCTCGCCGAAAACCGCGAAGTCGACGACGTCGACCGTGCGGACGAGCTCGCGACCCATGTCCCCGTCGAAGTTCGCGCCACCGAACACCGTGACGATATCCGGAAAGCGTTGTTTCAACCGACGCGCGAGCGCGAACGACGCGGTGTTCTGCTGAAAGGTCGTGCTGAAACCGACGACCTTTGTCGTGGCCCAGGGAAACCCGTCGACTATTCCGTCGAGATACTCCCCCACGTCGTGCTCGCGAATGCGGAGCAACAACTCGGGCGGACCGACGGCCGCGCCGAACTCGTCGCCGAACTCGGCGAGCAGCCGGGCCTCCTGGTCGGGTGCGGCGGCGCCGAACGCCTCGACGGAGAACAGCCACTCGCCGACCAGCCGCCGGTAGTGCTCGGCGATCGTCCGGTACCGGTCGAGCCCGATCCGCGCCGCGAAGTCCAGGTTGGCGTGCAGCGTGCGCACGCCGAACCCGTTGGCCTCGCCGATCGCCTTGAGGAGTCCCAGTTGGATCGACGGCCGGTCCGCGTTCATGAACGGCATCGACACGAGAACCGTTGGCAGGTCGGCCATGACCGCTGCTCAGTCCCGAGATCGCCGGGTCATCGGTGGATGGCCGCGGGAGAGAACGAGAACGGTTGCAGCGCACGGTGGATCGCGTCGGTGTGCGGGTTGACCACCCCGACACCGTGCGCGAAGGCGAGGACCCGCTCGGCCGGGGTGATCGTGAACGCGCTGACGAACTGCTCGCTGAACGGCCGGTCGTCCACCGCGACGTCGTCCCGGATGTTCACCGCGACCCTGAGAATGCCGTCCAGCAGGGCTTTCTGCCCCGGGGGCAGGGTCTCCCGGAGCTCGTCGAGCTTGGCGAACAGCTCCTTGATCTCCTCGTTCCCGATCCGGTCCGGTTGGGGATTCGTGGGTTCGTCGGTCATCGCGACACCTCTCGGGTTGTGGTGATGTTCAGACTTGCCAGCTTCGCGCGGACGTCGTCACCGTCGGGGTGACCCAGTTGGTCGTAGATCTCGATGGCCTGCCGCCAGGCGGCACCCGCTGCCTCGGGATCGCCGTTGTCCTGGTAGGACTCGCCGAGGGAGCTCAGCATCAGCGCCTCGCCGTAGCGGTGCCCGGCGCGCTGGTTGAGCGCGAAGGCGGCCTGGTAGCAGGTGATCGCCCTGGCGTGCTCGCCGAGCCGGTCGTGGGCGTAGCCGATGCTGTGCCACGTCAGGGCGGCGGCCATGTCGTCGCCCAGTTTCGTCTGCAGGTCAAGGGCTTTCTCGCAGTAGCCGATCGCCGTCCCGTAGTCGCCGGCCAGGGCGTGGAACCAGCCGACCGCGTTCAGGCTCTTGGCCTCCCCGACGGCGTGGCCCGCGAGGCTGAAGAGCTCCAGTGCCCGCCCGGCGTACGCGTGCGCCTCGGCGTTGTGTTCCTGACGCTCCAGCAGCCACGCGAGGAAGTACTGGACATGGCCCTGGCCAACGAGGTCGTCGCACGCCCGGTACAGCTCGAGTGCGGTCGCCAGCTCATGGTGTGCGTCGTCGTGCCGGGCCAACCAGACCAGGGTCGCGCCGAGGTAGCAGTGCGCGAACGCCTGCTTCGACGGGTCGCCGAGACGCTCGGCCGCGGTCAGCGCGACCCGCAGCACGTCCAGCTCGTCGCGCCAGTGTCCCTGGTGCGCAAGGAAACGGCGGACCGCCCAGGCGAGCTCCCACATCTCGGCGTCGAACTCGGCGTGCTCGCGCACGGCGGTTACCAAGACTCGGTGCTCCGCGTCGAACCAGGCCATCGCCGCGGTGAGGTCGGTGGGCCGCTCAGGCTCCACTTCGGACGGTGCGGCGGTGAGCGCGGGCGGCGGATCGCGGCGCGGGTCGAGCAGGGCGTCGGCACGGTCCGCGCTGTGCGTGTAGTAGGCGAGCAAGCGTCCGGTCGCCGCGTGCCGGGCGTCGTCCGTGTCGACGGCGCGTTCCAGCTCGGACGCGTAGGCGCGGAGCAGATCGTGGCAGACATACCGGCCCGGCCGGTGCTCGGCGACGAGGTTGGCACGGGCCAGCTCGGCCAGCAGCGGACGACACCGGCCCACCGGCAGGCCGGTGAGGCTCGCCGCGGCGCGGGTGCCGAGATCCGGACCGGCGTGCAGGCCGAGCAGGCGGAACAACCGCGCGGCCGGGTCACTGAGTTGCTGGTAGGACCACGAGAACACGGCCCGAGGGTCGGTGGCCGGGTCGGCGTCGGTGAACTCGTCGAGGCCGCCGCGTGCCTCGCGCAGTTCGCGAGCCAGCTCGGTGAGCGCGAACGTGGGGTAGGTGGCGGCGCGGGCCGCCACCACGGCCAGCGCCAGCGGCAACCGGGCGCACAGCTCGACGATCTCGGCCGCCGCGGCCGGCTCCGCGGCCACCCGGTCCGCCCCGAGCCGGCCGACCAGCAGCTCGCGTGCCTCGCCACCGTCGAGCAGGCCGACGGTCACCGGCCGGGCGCCCGCGGCGACCAGCCCGGAGAGCAGCGTCCGGCTGGTCGCGACCACCAGACAGCCGGGCGCGCCGGGGAGCAGCGAGCGCACCTGCTCGACGTCGCGGGCGTTGTCGAGCACCACCAGCACCCTGCGGTCGGCGAGCAGGCTGCGGAACAGGCCGACCTGCGCGTCGAAACCGGCCGGGATGCGGTCGAACGGGACCTCGAACGCGTCGAGGAAGGCACGCATCGCCGTCGCGGGTGTGACCGGCGAGCCGGTGGGGTCGAAGCCACGCAGATTCACGAACAGCTGCCCGCCGGGAAAGCGGTCGCGCACCCGGTGTGCCCAGTGCACGACCAGTGAGGTCTTGCCGACCCCCGCCGTGCCCGACACCGCGGCGACCTGGCCGGTGCCGACCATGTCGTCGAGCATGCGCAGCTCGGCCTCGCGGCCGGCGAAGCCGTACACGTCCGGCGGGAGCTGCGCGGGGGTGGCGAGCGGGCCGGCGCGCGGCCCCGGGGTCGGCAGGTCGCCGCGTAGGAGCGCGGTGTGGAGGGTGCGCAGGCTCGGGTCGGGTTCGGCGCCGAGCTCGTCGGCGAGCCGTTGGCGGAGGGCGGCGTAGCGGTTCAGCGCCTCGGCGTCGCGGCCCGCGGCGTGCAGGGCTCGCATGAGCAGGCCCTCGAGCGGCTCGGCGAGCGGGTGCTCCGCGACGATGTCGGGCAGCGTGGCGAGCACGGCGCCGGTCCGGTTCAGGTCGAGTTCGGCCTCCGCCCAGCGGACGGCCGAGTCGAGCCGCCGCCGGTGCCAGTCGCCGCGGATCCGGCCGACCCACTCCCCCGCGAGGCCGGCGAGCGGCGGACCACGCCACAGCGACAGCGCCTCGGCGAGAAGTGCCGCCCGCTCGTCGCCGCCCGCGGTCCTGCTCCGCTCCACGAGCCGGGCGAAGCGGTGCACGTCGACGAGATCGGGGTCGACGTCCAGGACGTACCCGGCGCTGCGGCGGTCGAGCCGGGCGGTGCCGCCGGCCAGCAGCCTGCGGATCCGGCTGAGGTGGGAGTAGAGGATGTTGCGTGCCTCGGCGGGCGGCGCGCTGTCCCACACGCGGTCTACGAGTGTCTCGATCGGAACCGGCCGGCCGGCGTCCACGGCGAGCGCCACGAGCACGGTCTGCTGGCGCGGGGTACCGATGTCGAGGGATCGGCCGCCGTCCCGCAGCTGTAGCTCCCCGAGCAGCCGGAACTCCATGCGGCAGGCCCCCGGTCGTCGACGCGCGCCTAGCGACGGACCCAATGAGACTGCCCCGTCCGCAAGGTTGCCGCAAGGTCCGCGAGCAGGCCGTGGCGAAATCGTGAATACGCACCGACCGAGAAGACCCGGAGAGGGCGTGCGGAAATGCGGGAATCCACGATTGAGGTCTTGCTGGAAGGCGCCGCGAGCGGTGCGGGCTTCGCGTGGCAGGAAATCGTCCGGCGATATTCGCCGCTGGTTTATTCGCGGTGCCGCCGCTTCGGTCTCACCGCGTCGGACGCGGACGACGTCGCGGGAACCGTGTGGCTGCGCCTGGTCGCGTCGCTCGGCACCCTGCGCGAACCGGCGGCGCTGCCCGGCTGGCTGGCCACCACCACCCGGCGCGAGTGCCTGGCACTGATTCGCGAGCGGGGCCGACAGATACCCGTCGAGAACGTCGACCGCGTCGAGCCGGACACCACCGACCCGCTGGTCGAGCAGGAGAAGCGCGCCGCAGTGCGCGCCGCTCTCACCTGTCTTTCGGATCGGGACAAGGAACTCCTGACGCTGCTTTTCCGCGACCCGCCGATGTCTTATGTGGAGATCAGCTCGAACCTGGGCATGCCGATCGGCGCGATCGGTCCGACCCGCCAGCGCTGTCTGGCCCGGGTGCGCCGGATTCCGTCGGTGGCGGCGCTGATGCGCGACGAGAGTCATCGCCGGACCGCCTAGGCGCCGGAGAGCTCTGGCGCGAAGAACAGGCCCATCAGGGCGGCCCACCACGGCGCCTTCCGAGTGATTCGCATGCCCACCAGAGGCGTCACCCCGGGCGCTGATACCTCAGGTTTTCCGGAACTCAGCCCACGGTCACGGTGTGGAGCAGGTTGTTCCACCCCGTGCTGGGCTCCCACACGTTCTCGTTCGCGAGACGGATGGCGTACGCGGGATCGGACAGCTGCGGGTCCGGCAGCGTGAGCAGTAGTGCGTAGCTGCCGGCCGGCATGTCGGCCGGCAGGGTGACCGTCTGGGTCAGCGTCGTCGTGCCGGTCCACTCGCGTGGGTCGGCGTCGAGCGTGAACCAGTAGTACGTGCCGGTCGTGGTGTCGCGCAGTACCAACGCGACGCCACGCGGGTTGGTGGGTGCGGCGAAGCCGTCGTTCCGGACGGTGATGCTGACTCCCAACGCGCCACCCGGGCTGGCGGACTCCGGATACGTGCCGGTCTGCAGGGCGAAGCGGTAGCCGAGCCGGCGGGTGGCCTCCGGCAGGCAGCCGCCGGAGCCCCAGCCGGCGAGCACGTCCTGGTGGTAGTCGGTGTTGAGGTACGCCCAGTGGAACCCGGACAGCTCGTCGAGGGCGGTGGGGCAGCTGGAACGGGGCGGGTTGGGGGCACAGGTTTCCCCGCCCATCGCGAGATACGTGGTCTCGGCCTCGAGATAGGGGTACTCGATCGCCACGTTCTCGTACGTGCCGAAGTCGTCCGGACTGGCCAGGAAGCAGTCGTTGTGGTGGCCGAGTCGTGCCAGCGGGGTGCCGTCGTGCGCCTCGGACGGCGGCAGCGGGTCGGCGCTGTACATGGTCCGCTTGAACTTCGGGGTGCGCAGCTGGACCATGCGGGTCGCCGGCAGCACGTCGAGGAGCTTGTCGGTCACGGCTTTCCGGTTGGCCCAGTCGGTCGGCGTCACGTTGCCCTCGTTGCCGAAGTTCTGCGTGTAGTACCACTCGCCCCACGCGCCGATGAAGCCCGCCTGCATCACGTCGATCACGTCGCTGTTGGCCCGCAGGTGGGGCGCCAGCTGGTCCAGGTGTGCCAGCACACGGTCCTTCGGCGCGTCCGCGCCGTCGGTGGACGTGGTGTAGGCGAACCTCAGGATCATCTTCAGGCCGGCGGCCCGCACGGTGTCGAACTGCTGCTGGAGCTGTGCCAGCGCGGCCTGGCTGAGCGGACCGTTCTTGAACTCCGCGAGGTAGAACACGCACATCACCAACGTGATGGCCTGGTTGTTACGGTAGTTCTGAAGCGTGGCAAGGGAGAAGTCGTCCTTGTCGCAGTCACCCGTGTGGTGGTACAGACCTCGTTCCGGGTTGGCGATGTTGGCCGTGGTCTGCGGGTAGTCAACGGTGGCCGCGGCGGCCTGCACGGGTTGCGCGCCGACGAGCGCCAAGCACATGGCGACGGCGAGAACGGCCAGTTTCATCGGGTCTCCAGTCCGTCGCGTTGCGTCAGAATCATTCCTACCAGGAACCGGGGTCGGTGTTCCAGGGCACGATCGCCGCCCACCCGCGATAGAATCGGCACCGCATTCCCGGTCTACTGAGGACACTCCGCATGGTCGACCAACTGAGTTGGGGCGTCATCGGCCCCGGCACGATCGCCCGCGCCTTCGCAGGGCAGCTGCCCCGGTCGCGCACCGGACGGCTCGTCGCCGTCGGCAGCCGGGATCCCGGGCGTGCGGCCGGGTTCGCCGCCGAGTTCGGCGCGGCGCGTTCCTACGGCTCCTACCAGGAGGTGCTCGACGACCGCGACGTCGACGCGGTCTACGTCGCCACCCCGCACTCGGCGCACGCGGAGTGGGCGGTCCGCGCCGCGGAGGCGGGCAAGCACGTCCTGTGCGAGAAGCCGCTCGCGCTCACCTGGGCGCACGCGATGGCCGCGGTGGAGACGGCACGACGCCACGACGTCTTCCTGATGGAGGCGTACATGTACCGGTGCCACCCCCAGATCGCGCTGCTGACCGACCTGGTCCGCGATGGCGCCATCGGTGTCGTCCAGCAGGTTCAGGCGTCGTTCGCCTTCGTCACGACCGAGGGCCCGACCGGCCGGCTCCGCGCGCCGGAGCTGGGTGGGGGTGGGATCCTCGACGTCGGCGGCTACCCGGTGTCCGCGGCCCGGCTCGTCGCCGGCGCGGTCCGTGGCCTGCCGTTCGCCGACCCGGTCGCCGTCACCGGCGCCGGGCGGATCGGCGACACCGGCGTCGACGAGTGGGCCATCGCCACCCTGGACTTCGGCGACGGGCTGGTGGCGCAGGTCGCCGCCGCCATCCGGCTGGCGGCCGAGCACACGCTGCGCGTGTATGGCAGCGAGGGCTACCTGGAGGTGCCGCAGCCGTGGACGCCGGAGCCCGACGAGCCGGGGCGGGTCGCCGTGCACCGGGCGGGAGAACCCCCGCGGGTGGTCACCACGGCGGCCGCCGGGCAGTACGCGTACGAGGCCGACGTGGTGGCCGACCACCTCGCCGACCGGCAGGCGCCGCAGATGTCGTGGGCCGACAGCCTCGGCAACGCGGCGACGCTGGACGCGTGGCGGGCCGCGGTCGGGGTCGAGTACCCGACCGAGCGGACCGTGTCGACTGTCCACAACAGAGCGCTGCGGCGCGCCCACGGTCACCGCATGCCCCACGGTCGCCTGCCCGGCATCGACAAGCCGGTGTCCAGACTGGTGATGGGCGTGGACAACCAGCGCGACCTCACCCACGCCAGTGTCATGTTCGACGACTACTTCGAGCAGGGCGGCAACTGTTTCGACACCGCGTACATCTACGGCGGTGGCCGGTGCGAGCCGCTACTCGGCCAGTGGGTGCGGAACCGCGGGATCCGCGACGAGGTCGTCATCGTCGGCAAGGGCGCGCACACGCCGCACTGCGACCCGGAGTCACTGCACCGCCAACTCGCCGAGACACTCGAGCGACTGCGGACCGACCACCTCGACCTGTACCTCATGCACCGCGACAACCCGGCCGTCGGAGTCGATGAGTTCGTCGACGCGATGGAGGAGGAGCGCACCGCGGGGCGGGTGCGCGCGTACGGCGTCTCCAACTGGACGCTCGACCGGGTCGACGAGGCGAGCGCGTACGCCACGCGGCACGGGCGGACCGGGTTCGCCGCGCTCAGCAACCACCTCAGCCTGGCTGAGGCGTACGACGTGCCGTGGGAGGGCTGCGTCCACGTCACCGACCAGGCGTCGCGGGAGTGGTTGCGTGCCAGGGAACTGCCGCTCCTGCCCTGGTCCAGCCAGGCGCGCGGGTTCTTCACCGGCCGCGCCCGCCCCGACGACCGCTCCGACGCGGAGCTGGTCCGCTGCTACTACAGCGACACCAACTTCGCGCGGCTGGCCAGGGCCGAGTCCCTCGCGGCGGAGCTCGACGTCCCCACCACCGCCGTCGCCCTCGCCTACGTGCTGCACCAACCGTTCCCGACCTTCCCGCTCATCGGCCCACGCACCCTCGCCGAGACCTACGGCTCCCTGCGCGCACTGGACGTCGACCTCACCGCCGAACAGGTCGCCTGGCTGGAGACCGGCGAGCAGGCATGACCGTGGCGTCGCCGTCAGACCGGTGGGGTGCCGTGTGTGGAAGGTGCTGATGGTCTTCAGTCCCCACGCCTGCCCCTTGGCGCGTTCCGCCTCGGCGTGCTTGTGCGGACCGGTCTCGATGAACACGCCGTGGTCGAGGCAGATGTCGGCGGCGCGCAGGATGTCCTCGCGCGTGTCGGTGGCGAAGGCGATGTGGTGCAGGCGGCCGGCGGCCGAGGTCCAGTCGTTGGTGTAGACGAGGTCGTAGGACTTCTGCGCGAAGTGCGTCCACTGGGCGGAGATCACCCCGGTGTCGAGCATGATCTGCTCGGTCACGCGCCCGCCGAGCACGTCGGACACGAACCGGCCGTTGGCGGCCGCGTCCTGCGCGAGGTAGTTGACGTGGTCGAGCCGGCGGGCGCACACCCCGCGCGCCGGGTAGGCCTGCGCCTGGTTCTTCAGCGCCGGACGCAGCCCTTCCGGTGGCTGGTACCACTCGCTTTCCCAGTACAGCTCCATCTCGTGGCCTTCCGGGTCCCGGAAGACGTAGGTCGGGCCGATGCCGGTGTCGCCGTCGTTCCAGCCGACGCCGAGGCCGCGTTCCTCGATCGCGGCCACCCGGCTCCGCAACGCCGCCGCGCTCGCGGCACGGAGCGCGGTGCGGCCGACGCCGGAGGTCCTGGACGCGGTGAGCTTGAGACTGTGGTGTTCGGATCGTCCGTCACGCCCCGGGTCTCGACTGGTCAACTATTTTGTCAACAATCCTGGTGTGCATCGTCGATCCGACGCGTTTCCGTTGCCTGGCAACACGTTCTCGATGACGCCGGCAAACCCTTGACCTCGCGCGGTCGCGCCCCTATGGTTCTGCCATTCATAGGACATCCCATGTCCCACCTCATGGGTTCGCCCGGGTGCACACACGATCAGGAGGCGCGGTGTCCAGAACTCGGCCCGGTTCCGGTCAATCCTTCAACCGGCGGGACATGCTGCGCTTCGCCGGCCTCGCCGGCGTGGCCACCGCGTTCTCGTCCAGCCTCGCCGCGTGCGGCGGGCCGGCGTCGACCAACTCCACCGGCGACACCGCCGAGTCGATCACCGCGGTGATCGGCTACGGCAACAACCAGACGTGGGACCCGCTGCAGACGGCGTCAGCCTTCTCGATGGCCGCCATACTGCACTGCTACGAGTCCCTTGTGGAGGGTGACCCGATCACCCGCGAACCGTACGCGGGTCTCGCGAAGGCGCTGCCCGACGACGTCAGCGGCACCGGTTTCTCGATGGAGCTGCGCGACGGCGCGAAGTGGCACGACGGCAAGCCCGTCACCGCCGACGACGTCGTGTTCACCTACGCGCGGGCGCTCGACGCGACGGAGAACGTCCTCGTCCGCACCTTCCTCGCGAGCTGGCTGAAAGAGGTGCGCAAGACCGGCGACCGGACCGTCGAGTTCGTCCTGTCCAAGCCGTTCCCCTATGCGCTGCAACGACTCCAGACCGTCAAGATCGTGCCGAAGCACGTGTTCGACGGGAAGTGGGCGGACGCCGTGTCCGGCAAGGTCGTCGGCTCCGGCCCGTACAAGGTGGTCGAGCAGGCGCCGCTGTCCCACACCCGCTTCGAGCGCTTCGCGGACTACAACGGCCCACGGCCGGCCGTGTACAAGACGATGCTGTGGAACTCGATCGTCGAGGCGGCGCCCCGGGTCGCGAAGGTCTCCGGCGCCCGGCCGGCCGCACAGATCGTCGAGAACATCCCGGCGGCCAACGCCGACCAGCTCGAGAAGGACGGCCGCGAGGTCGAGTTCGCCGACGGCGGCAACAACCTGTGGCTGATGTTCAACACCCTGCACGCGCCGTATGACGACAAGCTCGTGCGCCAGGCGCTGCACCACGCCGTCGACCGCGAGAAGATGCTCGAGGTCGGGCTGAAGGGCAAGGGCACGGCGGGCACGTCGTTCATCAACCCGAAGCTGCCGCTGTCCCAGCCCGCCGCCAACGACCTCGGCTACGACCCGGACAAGGCCAAGTCCCTGCTGCGGCAGGCGGGGGTCGCGAACCTGTCGGTCACGCTGTCGACGACGAACACCACCCTGGTCGCCGACTGCGTGAACGTGATCAAGGAGGGTTGGGACGCCATCGGTGTCACGACCACTCTGGACACACAGGACACCAAGGCCCTGTTCTCCAAGCTGGACAGCGGTTTCGACTTCCAGGTGGTCGCGACCACGCAGAACGCCGAGCAGTTCGGCAACGACCCGGACCTGCTCATCCGCTACTACTACGCGGGCGCCGGCGTGGTGCCGAAGTACGCGAAGTGGGCGGGGGCCGACGCGGACGCGCTCCTCGCGCTGCTGGACCAGGCCGCGCAGGAGACCGACGACGGCAAGCGCGAGAAGCTCACCAAGAAGGTGCTGGACACGCTCGCCGACCAGGCCGTCGTGTACCCGGTCGTGTTCACCCAGCTCGGCACCGCGTGGGACGGCGCCGCGCTGTCCGGGGTGCGTGCGCAGGGCTACCCGGGCATCAACCTGAACCAGGCCAAGCCGGGGGCGTGAGTTGATCGTCCTGCGGATGCTGGTCGGGCGCATCCTCTCGCTCGTGCCGCTGCTGCTCGGCGTCACGCTCTTCGTGTTCGTCGTCATGCGGTTCTCGCCGACCGACCCGGCGCTGGCCGCGTTCGACGGCGCCAACGCGACCGACGAGCAGCTCCAGCGGTTCCGTGCGGAGAGCGGGCTGCTCGACCCGTGGCCGGTCCAATACGGACGGTTCGTCTGGGGGCTGCTGCACGGCGACTTCGGCACGAGCGTGATCACCAAGCAGCCGGTGTCGGAGACCATCACCACCGCGCTGCCGCTCACCGTGCAGCTCACGTTGATGGGGCTCGTCATCGCGATCGTCCTCGCGCTGCTGCTCGGGGTGGTCTCCGCGGTGTTCCGGGACCGCTGGCCCGACCAGCTCATCCGGCTCGTGTCGCTGGCCGGGGTGGCGGCCCCGGCGTTCTGGATCGCGCTGCTGCTCGTGCAGTGGCTCGCCGTCGGCGAGGGCCTGTTCCCCACCAGCGGGTACGTCAGCATGAACGACTCGTTCTCCGGCTGGCTGAACTCGATGACGCTGCCCGCGGTGTCGCTCGCGATGCCGGTGGCCGCGCAGCTGACCCGCATCATCCGCACGTCGATGGTGGAGGAGCTCGACAAGGACTACGTCCGCACAGCGCGTGGCGGCGGGCTGCCGCCGTTCGTCGTGGTCGGGCGCAACGTGCTGCGCAACGCGCTCGTCACCCCGCTGACCGTGCTCGGTCTGCGGCTCGGCTACCTGCTCGGCGGCGCGGTGGTCATCGAGACGATGTTCGCGCTGCCGGGCATGGGGCAGAACATGATCCAGGCCGTCGGCGACGGCGACGCGTCGAAGGTGCAGGGCTTCGTGATCACGATCGCGATCGGCTTCGTGCTGGTGAACCTGGTCGTCGACGTGCTGTACCTGATCGCGAACCCGCGCGTGCGGAGCCACGCGTGATGCGCGCGGGGCTCGCCGAGCGCCTGAGCGGCTCGCCGGTCCGGCTCCGCCGGCTCGGTCGGGCGTCGTGGGTCGCGCTGGCCGTGCTGGTGCTGTCCGCGCTGGCGGCCGTGCTCGCCCCGCTGATCGCCGGCCACGATCCGTACCTGACCGGCGCGAGCGTCGCGGGTCCGAGCGGCGACCACTGGTTCGGCACCGACTCCTCCGGCCGGGACGTCTTCTCCCGCCTCGTGCACGGCGCCCGGTGGTCGCTCGCGGTCGGCCTCGGCGCGACCGCGCTCGCACTGGTCGTCGGCGCGTTGATCGGGGCGCTCGCCGCCACGTCCGACCGCAGGGTCGACGAGACGATCATGCGGGTGCTCGACGTCGTCATGGCGTTCCCCGGCATCGCGCTCGCCGCCGTGCTGGTGGCCGTGTTCGGACGCGGCATCGGGGTGCTGATCCTCGCGATCGCCTTCCTCTACATGCCGTCGGTCGCGCGGGTGGTGCGGGCGAACGTGGTGGCGCAGTACAGCGAGGACTACGTCGCGGCGGAACGGATCATCGGCGCGCGGCGCGGTCACATCCTGACCCGGCACGTCGCGGTGAACTGCGCCGCGCCGGTGCTGGTGTTCTGCACGGTGATGGTGGCCGACGCGATCGTGTTCGAGGCGTCGCTGTCGTTCATCGGCGCCGGCATCCAGGCGCCGGACCCGTCGTGGGGCTCGGTGCTCGCCGACGGCAAGGAACTGGTGCTGACCGGCGGCTGGTGGGCGACGCTGTTCCCCGGCCTCCTGATCCTGATCACCGTGCTCGCGCTGAACGTGCTGTCCGAGGGCATCTCCGACGCGTGGGCGACCCCGTCGGCGCGCCGTGCGAAGGCGGGCCGGGCCGCGAAGAAGGCGGCGGCGGCCCCGGTCGAGGAGCGCGTCGAGCCGGTGCTTCCGATCGCGGGCCTGCGGGAGGCCGGCGAGCGGCTGGCCCTACGGACCAGGGACCTGACCGACCGCGACACCGTCCTCGACGTGGCGAACCTGTCGATCTCCTTCCGCGGACCGGCACAACGGGGTCGCCGTCGTCGACGACGTGTCGTTCACCGTGCGGGCCGGCGAGGTGCTCGGGCTCATCGGCGAGTCGGGCTGCGGCAAGTCGCTGACCTCGCTGTCGATCATGGGGTTGCTGCCGGACACCGCCCGGGTGTCGGGACGG
This sequence comes from uncultured Actinomycetota bacterium, assembly GCA_963840275.1. Taxonomy (GTDB): domain Bacteria; phylum Actinomycetota; class Actinomycetes; order Mycobacteriales; family Pseudonocardiaceae; genus Actinophytocola. The sequence goes on along the minus strand of CAWIYK010000005.1, from coordinate 872,623 downwards.
ATCCGGTTCGCGGACCGGGACCTGCTCGCGTTGCCGGGCCGGCAGCGGCGCCGCCACCTCGGCCACGACCTCGCGATGATCTACCAGGACGCGCTCAGCTCGCTCAACCCGGCGATGACGATCCGCGCGCAGCTCAAGCAGTTCACGCGGCGAGGCGGCACCCGCTCCCCCGCAGAGCTGCTCGCACTGGTGAACCTCGATCCACAAAGGACGTTGCGGGCGTACCCGCACGAGCTGTCCGGCGGGCAGCGGCAGCGGGTGCTCATCGCGATGGCGCTGTCCCGCGACCCGCGCCTGATCGTCGCCGACGAGCCGACCACCGCGCTCGACGTCACCGTGCAGGCGCAGATCATGACGTTGCTGCTGCGGTTGCGGGAGGAGCTGGGCTTCGCGCTGATCCTGGTGTCGCACGACCTGGCGCTGGTCTCCGAGGTGGCCGACCGCGTGGTGGTGATGTACGGCGGGCAGGTCGCGGAGATGGGCACGATCGCGCGGCTCGTGGGTTCGCCGCGCCACCACTACACCCGCGGCCTGCTGAGCGCGGTGCTGTCGCTGGAGGAGAACCGGGACCGGCTGACGCAGATCAAGGGTGTCGTCCCCTCCCCCGCCGAGTTCGAGGCGGGCTGCCGGTTCTCCGACCGCTGCCCCGCGGCCCGCGCGATCTGCCACCAGGAGGCACCGGCGAAGGTCGGCGACAACCTCGGCCACCTGATCGCGTGCCACTTCCCCGCGGAACAGCCGGCGGTGACCCATGAACCTGCTTGAGCTGAACGATGTCCATGTCGTGCACCGGATCCGGTCCGCGCGACTGTTCGGGCACGACAACGTCTACGCGCTGACCGACACGAGCCTGGTGCTGAACGCCGGCGAGACCATCGGCGTGGTCGGCGAGTCGGGTTGCGGCAAGTCCACGCTGGCCAAGGTGATCGTCGGGCTGCTGCAGCCGACCGAGGGAACCGTGCGCTACCAGGGCGAGTCGCTGTGGGAGATGACCGCGACACAACGCGCGGAGCGGTTCGGCCGGCACGTCGGGATGATCTTCCAGGACCCGGCCACCGCGCTGAACCGGCGGCTGTCGGTCGCGAAGATCATCCGGGACCCGCTGGACGTGCACCGGGTCGGCACGCCGGCCGAGCGGGGCGACCGGGTCCGTGAGCTGATGTCGTTGGTGGGCCTGCCGGACAGCGTCGCCGACGCCGTGCCGGGGCAGCTCTCCGGCGGGCAGCGCCAGCGCGTGGCGATCGCGCGGGCGCTCGCGCTGCGGCCGGCGCTGCTGGTCGCCGACGAGCCGACGTCGGCGCTGGACGTGTCGGTGCGGGCCCAGATCCTCAACCTGCTCATCGACCTCCGGGAGCGGCTCGGGCTCGCGATGGTGTTCGTGTCGCACGACATCCAGACGGTCAAGAAGATGAGCGACCGCATCGTCACCATGTACCTCGGCCGCATCGTCGAGGCCGCGCCCGCCGCCGCCGTTCCGGCGGCGACGCGCCACCCGTACATGCGTGCGCTGTTCTCCGCGACCCCGAGCCTGCTGCACGCCGTCGAGCCGATCGTCCTCAGTGGACCCGTGCCGTCCGCGACCGCGCCGCCGAGCGGATGCAACTTCCGCACCCGCTGCTGGAAGGCGACCGACGAGTGCGCGGCCGAGCTGCCGCCGCTCGTCAGCGCCGGGTCCACGGGCCACACGTACCGCTGCATCCACCCCGAGCTGTGAGGAAGGTGACCGTGCGAGCGTTACTGGCGGGTGCCACGGCCGTCGCGGGAACAGGGTTACGGGGCCGCGTCGACAACTGCGGCGACACCGGCGACACCGACATGGTGCTGAAACGCTCCACCGACGGCGGCCGGACCTGGTCGGCGCCGCGGCTGGTCAACGAGGCCGGCGGCAACGCGTCGGTCGCCACCACGTCGGCTGCTGTGGGTGGACGGCGTCCAGGTCGCGGCGGGCCCGGCCGTCGCGGGCCGGCTGTACCGGCGTGCACTGTCCCCCACCGAGCTCAACACATCCGACTGTCCAATACGGACATACCGACCGGCCAGGTTCTGCGCCTGCCGCTCGACCGCACCCACGGAGGCTGACATGGCGTTACGTCGTATCGGGTTGTCGTTACTGGCCGGCGTGCTGATGAGCGGCGCGCTGACGCCCGCCGCCGCCACCCCACGTCCCGGCTGCACGTCGGTGCCGTACACGTCGGGCACCGAGGGCTACCACACGTTCCGCATCCCGGCCGTCGTGCGCACGCACGCCGGCACGCTGCTGGCGTTCGCGGAGGGCCGGGTCGAGTCGTCCGGCGACAGCGGCGCGATCGAGGTCGTGCTGCGGCGCTCCTTCGACGGCGGCTGCTCGTGGGGTCCACTGGCGGTGGTGTCGCGCAACGGCGACGCGACCGCGGGCAACCCGGCGCCGGTGGTGCTGCCCGGCGGCGAGATCGTGCTGCTGACCACCCGCAACGGCCGGGTCTCGGAGGAGGAGATCATGTCCGGCACGGTGTCCGAAGAGGACAGTCGACGGGTCTTCGTCCAGCGCAGCCGCGACAACGGCCGCACCTGGTCGACCGAGCGGGAGATCACGTCGGTCGCGAAGGAGCCGGACTGGCGGTGGTACGCCACCGGTCCCGGCCACGCGATCGTGTTGCGGGGCGGGCGGATCGTGGTGCCCGCCAACCACTCCGAGGCGCCGCCGGCCGGCTCGCCGGACGTCGGCACCGAGGCGAAGTACTACGGCGGGCACGACCTGGTCAGTGACGACGGCGGCCGCACCTGGCGCATCGGGTTCACCGAGGACCGCCTCGACACGGCCGTCGCGTCGAACGAGACGACCGTCGCGCAGCTGCCGGACGGCCGGCTGTACTTCAACAGCCGCAACCAGGGCACGGTCGGCGGACGGGTCGACGCGTACAGCACGGACGGCGGCGAGACGCTCGCCGCGCCCTACCAGCCGCAGCCGACACTCGCCGGCCCGCGGGTGCAGGCGAGTGTCCTGCAGACCACGCGGCCGGACGTGCTGCTGTTCTCCGGCCCGTCCGACCCCGCGAGCCGCCGTGCGATGGCCGTGCGGGCCAGCTCGGACCGGGGGCAGACCTGGCGGCAGGTCCACCTGGTGTCCGACGCGTTCGCCGCGTACTCCGACCTCGTCCAGCTGTCCGGGTCGACCGTCGGGCTGCTGTACGAGACCGGGGCCAGCGGCGCCAACGAGACCATCACGTTCACGCAGATCCCGATTAGGAGCCTGTCTTGACTGACCTCGCCGGCGGCGTCGTACCACCCGTGTGCACCCCGCTGACCCCGGAACGCGAACTGGACGTCGCCTCGCTGGAACGCCTGACCGCCTTCCTGATCGAGGCCGGCATGCACGGGCTGTTCGTCACCGGGTCCACCGGGGAGGTGGCGTACCTGACCGACGAGGTCCGGTACCGCGCGCTCGAGGTGGTGTCCGGTGTCGCGGCCGGACAGGTGCCGGTGCTCGCCGGGATCATCGACACCACGACGCCGAGGGTGGTCGAGCACGCGCGGGCCGCCAAGGCCGCCGGCGCGGACGCGCTCGTCGCGACGGTGCCGTTCTACGCGCCGACCCATCCGGCGGAGTTCGGCGGCCACTTCCGTGCCGTCCGGGCGGCGGTGGACCTGCCGCTCGTCGCGTACGACATCCCGATCTCGGTCGGCACGAAGCTGCCGACGGACGTGCTCGTGGAGCTGGCCGAGGACGGCACCCTGTCGGCGCTGAAGGACTCGAGCGGTGACCTGGACAGTCTGCGCGCGGCGCTGGAGGGCACCGACCGGGCGCGGTTCCAGTGTTTCTCCGGGTCGGAGACCCTCGCCGACCTCGGGTTGTTCATCGGCGCGCACGGTCTCGTGCCGGGCATTGGGAACGTGGACCCGCACGGGTACCTTCGGCTCTACAATGCGGCGCGGCGGTTGGACTGGGATGCCGCGCGCGCCGAGCAGGACCGGCTGCGCAGGTTGTTCCGGCTGATCCACGTCGGCGGCACGCGGATGGGGCGGTACTCGTCGGCGATCGGCGCGTTCAAGGAGGGACTGGTGGCCCGTGGCGTGATCGCCGGCGCGACGACGAGCGAGCCGATGATTCCATTGGACGACACCGAACGCGCGGCCGTGCGGCGCCACCTCGACGACGCCGGTCTGCTCTAAGGTGGGACGTGGGAGGTCCGCGTGACGGAGCAGCGCACACCGGCCAGGATGGCCACCCGGATGAGCAGGGCGATCCGGGACGAGATCACCGGGCTGATACTCAGCCGCGGTCTGACGTCGGGTGACGCGCTGCCCACCGAGACCGAACTGGTCGAGACACTCGGGGTCAGCCGCAACTCGATTCGCGAGGCGCTCAAAGCGTTGCAGGCGCTCGACATCGTGGAGATCCGGCACGGTTTCGGCACGTACGTCGGGCGTCTCTCGCTCGATCCGCTCGCCGACGGTCTCACTTTCCGCGCCCTGCACGACATCGGCCGCGACCTGCGGTCGATGGAGGAGATCGTCGAGGTGCGCGAGGCCCTCGAAGGCGCGTTGATCCGCCGGGTGGCCGAGACCGTGCCGGAGGCCGACCTGGCCGCGCTCGACGAGGTGACCCGCCGAATGGCCGAGCGAGCCAAGTCAGGCGAAACTTTCGCCGACGAGGACCGCGAGTTCCACGAGGTGCTGTACCGGTCGCTCAACAACGCCCTGGTGACGCAGCTGTTAAGAGCCTTCTGGGACGTCTTCCACCGCGTCAACCACCTGCTCGGCGTAACCGACCCGAATCCCATGCAGACCGTACGCCGGCACCGCGCCATCGTCACCGCGTTGCGAAAACGCGACGTGACTCGCGCGGAGGTCGCGATGGCGGAGCACTTCCGCAACCTGGACGCCCGAGTGGCACAACTCCGCTCGACGGACGGCTCGGCAGCCAACTGACATTACCGGGGTCTGCGCTGGGCACCGCATCGGCGACGCCCAACCCGCGCCGAGGCACCGAGGACCTCAGGATCTCGTTGGCACGCTTCAGTTCCGTCACTCACCCTTGAAGTGCTGGGGCTCATCAGCCTGCCAGATGGGTTCTCCAGGTCTCTCCAAACTTCGGCGCGAACTGGGGCCACCGCCGTCCACGCGGCACGGTCAGTCTGCGATCGCGCCAGCGCGGTGTCAGTGATTCCGCAACCGAAGTTGGTTCATTCACGTTGGTGTAACAGATTGCGTTGCGGAACCCGATGAGGGGCGATCCACCGGGGCGGGATGAATTCCGGGAGTCCGATGTTGTTCATTCGGACTTCCCATTCCGAGTGGTGGATCATTCGGTGGTGAGTCGGCGGCGGGAACTTCCCCCGCCGCCGCTCTCAGAACCGTGCGTGACACTCTCGCGTCACACGGCTCCCGTTGTCGAACCTGTCGGGAGTGCTCCGTGTCGCCAATGCACGAACATGCTCCGGTATTGCGTAGCGATCTGGGCGATTCGCTCCCGGGCTTTCGCTGGCCACCGATGCAGGTGTTTGAATTTACGCATAGCCCAACGAACCAGATGAGGATTGATCCGATCGGCAAGAAAGCTGATCAACAGGGATTTGTAGAAGCGTCCATAGTAGTTGATCCAGCCAGCCACGACACGGTTGATCATCGCGGCTACCTCTCTGAAACTCAGGTCGGTACGACGCCCGATCCGCCACCCACGGATCACTGCCGACATCGACTTCATGGCAGCCTTGCTCACCGCGGGCAGAAACCCGGTCTTCCAACGACCGTCACGCAAACGTGCATACCGAGGCCGGAACGTGTACCCCAGGAAAGTAAATTCCACGCCATGTTGGGCGCGGATCCTGCCCTCCTGGACACACTGCACGATCGTGGTCTTGGCTGGATGCAACTCCAGACCTGATCGCGCGAGTCGCTCTTTGATCGACCTCGTGATGTACTGCGCCTGCTTCTCGCTCACGCAGTGCACGATCACGTCGTCGCAGTACCGTTCGAACCTGACCAGCGGCTGCATCCGACTCAACCAGTCGTCGAATGCGTAATGCATGAACAGGTTCGACAACAAGGGCGAGATCGCGGACCCCTGAGGGGTTCCTCGATCCCGTGCCACCAAGGTTCCGTCAGTCTGCTGCATGGGCGCCGTGAGCCACCGCTGCACATACAGCAACACCCACGGTCTATCCGTGTGCTTCCCGACCGCACGCAGGATCGGATCATGTGGAACGTTGTCGAAGAAACCCTGGATGTCCAGATCGATCACCCATTGCTTCTGCCAACACCGTTTCCGACACGTCTCGACCGCGTCCAACGCCGATCGCCCAGGCCGGTAACCATAGGAATCATCATGGAAAACAGGCTCCACCAACGGTTCCAACGTCATAGCCACCACGGTCTGAGCGATCCGATCAGCAACGGTTGGCACGCCAAGCACTCGCACACCACCGCCCGCTTTCGGGATCTCCACCGCCCGAACCGGCGGCGGGAAGTAACTCCCCGACGACATCCGGTTCCAGATCTTGTACAGGTTCCTCTTCTCATCCCGCGCAAAATCTGCCAGCGACTGCCGATCAACACCGGCAGCACCCTTATTTGCCCTCACCTTCAGATACGCTTCCCATACCAGCGTTTTCGGAATATCAAACGCCTTGCCCGACGATCCTGATGTGACGATCTGACTCATCCCACCTTCGCGGTTGATCAACGATATTCACATCCGACAACCCCGACCCCTTCGCTCCACTCCCATTACAGGAGCTTCACCGCTACTACGAGCCGGTCCGCCCCCCTGCCCGACAACCGGTACTCACATCTCTCACAGCTCTTCACTACTTGAGATTCTTCCTCTTGCAGTCGGCGACAACCCACCGACCACTGTTTCCCGGCGAGGGGTTCTCCTATTCCGCACTGGAGCCTGTTCCGAGCTCGCGCCACCTATATGCCGGACACCGCCAGGCCAATAAACAGGCACCCGCCTGGCTTATCCCGAGGAAGGCACCAATCCCCGGTTTTGATGTCATCTTATGCCTTACGACACGTCATCGATGGTTCACTGTCGTTCGCCTTCTCGGACCGCACCTGCCACATCATTGTGTGACGTTTCCATGACGCTCACCACCACACCTCATTCAATGCAGCAGCTCATGGCGGTTTGACACCATCCCCTGCAGGACGATGCCGAAGGACCTACCTTCATCTCCAGCACAGCACTGATTTCAAGCGATCCTGGCTTCTACATCAGAACCTCTCAATCTCATTAAGGACACACGATGTCGCCGACACAGGAGTACCAGATTGTTCAGATCCGTTGGGCCGCCATCCAGCCAATGCTGGATATGGTGGGCGTCAGACCATCGCGCCGGACGTCCGCAGTTGGGGAATGCGCATCCCTTGTCTCGGGTGTTCAGTGCGACTCGTTGTTTGGGGGTGACCAGGCGGCGGGTGCGGCCCACATCCAGCGGCACTGACGCACCGTTCATCACGACTGGCACAACACCGCAGTCGCACGCGATCCGTCGTGCCGCGGCCGCCGAGAGCAGCGCGCCGCCCTCCAGGGTCGCGGTGCCGATGCCGTCCAGCAGCTGGGTGTAGTCCATGGTCGCGTTGAGGTGCGGCTTCTCCCCGCCCCGGGCGGGCAGGTCTGGCGAGTCGATGGCGTGGTGGATCACATCGCAGAACGCATCGCCCAGCCGTTGGGTCGGGTGCCGGTCATCGGAGGGGCCGTCCGGTTTGGCGAGCGCGCCGAGCATCGCGTCGAGTTCTTCGGCCGATTCGGGCTCGATCTTCCCGGCGAAGTGCATCCACCCAGCCTGGTCGCGCCGGCTGCGGAACACGTTCTTCGGCTCCGCCAACGCCTCGTCAGTGGGTTGGTCCCCGTCCGGATCGATCCGTGACAGCAACGTCTCGCCGTGGGATCGCACCACCGACGGGTGCGCCACTCGGGCGGTCTCGACGAGGTGCTTCTCCACCATCTCCGGCGTGTCTCCTGGCGCCCAGGCCGGGATCTTCTTCACCGGCATCGGCGATCGCGTCCACATGGTCTGGATCCAGCACACCGTCTCGTAGGGCGTCCCGCACCAACGGCAATGGCGGCGGAGTGACGTGACCGGTGGGCGTTAGCACCTCCGCGACCAGGCCGGCTTGGGCGATCAATCGGGAGGCCCGACGCGGCGTGATCCGCACCAGATCCGAGACCAGCGCACTCAAGCTCGAATACCCAGCCGCACGCGCTACATCGGATTGTTCCAATTCGGCGAGAACCGTCAGAGCGGAACTGTGCAGTCGACGCATCTGGGTCACGATCGCCACCAGATTCTGGGCAAGCTCCGGCCACCCGGGCGGGGTTTCCACGAAGCTCGACATACTTTGTATTCTACCCGCGAACCCCGACTATTTCGAACACACGATCGAGGGGAATGCCGACTACTAACAGCAACGAATCCGGCCAAAGCCCCGTCTGGCAGGAAACGACCGGACGGGGCTGCTCAACCATCTACAGACGGATCGACTTCTTGTTCATGAACTCCTCGATGCCTGCCGGCCCCAGCTCACGGCCCATGCCGGACCGCTTGATGCCGCCGAAGGGCAGGTCGGCCTGCGAGCCGCCGGAGGTGTTCATGTACACCATGCCCGCCTCGATCTGGTCGGCGACTCGGCGGTTTCGCTCCGGGTCGGTGCCGAAGACGCTCGCGCCGAGGCCGAACGGCGAGTCGTTGGCGATCGCGATCGCTTCCTCGTCGGTGTCGGCTCGGAAGACCAGCACCACCGGGCCGAAGATCTCCTCGCGGTAGGCGTCCATGTCCGGTGTCACGTCGGTGAGCACAGTGGCCTCGAGGTACGCGCCGGGGCCGTCGATGCGGTGGCCGCCGGTGCGCAGTGTCGCGCCCTGGCGGACCGCCGTCTCGATCTGCGCGGCCACCTCGTCGGCGGCGGCGACCGACGCGAGCGGCGGCAGCTTCGTCGCCGGGTCCGCCGGGTCGCCGGGCTGGTAGTAGTCGGCGACGCGCTTGGTGAGCCGGTCGACGAAGTCCTCGTACAGGTCGCCCATGACGATCATCCGCTTCGGCGCGTTGCAGGACTGGCCACAGTTGCGCATCCTGGCCGTCGCGGTGGCGTTGACCGTCTCGTCGAGGTCGTCGGTGTCCAGCACGATCAACGGGTCGGACCCGCCGAGCTCCAGGACGGCCCGCTTGAGGTTCCGGCCGGCCTCCGCGGCCACGGAGATGCCCGCCTGCTCGCTGCCGGTCAGCGACACACCGGCGATGCGCGGGTCCTCGAGGACCGACGGGATCTGCCGGCTGGACGCGAACGTGTTGACGTACACGTCGTCCGGCACGCCCGCGTCGCGCAGCACCGACTCGATCGCGGCCGCCGACCGGGGGCAGATCGACGCGTGCTTGAGCAGGATCGTGTTGCCCAGCACCAGGTTCGGCGCGACGAACCGGGCGACCTGGTAGCACGGGAAGTTCCACGGCATGACCCCGAGCAGCGCGCCGATCGGCTCCTTGGTGATCACCGCCTCGCCGCCCTTGATCTTCAACGGCTCGTCGGCGACCAGCGTGGGCCCCTGCTCCCCGTAGTAGGTGAAGATGTCGACGACGATGCCGATCTCGCCGCGGCCCTCGTTGATCCGCTTGCCCATCTCCAGCGTCATGATCGCGGCCAGCTCGTCGGCCCGCTCCGCGAACAGCTCCGCGGCGCGCAGGACGATCGCCGCGCGCTCCTCCACCGGGCGCTGCCGCCACGACGAGTATCCGCCGTGGACTCGTTCGATCGCGGCCCGAACCTCCGCGTCGGTCGCGTTCTCGATCTCCTCGATCAGCTCGCCCGTCGCGGGATTGGTGACTGAGTACATGGGGGCGCGATCCTCCTCCGTGCCTGGGTCATCTTAATCTCATCGTAGTGCATACCGTATACACTGACTAGGACGCATCCTGCCATTGAGTCCTACCCGCCGTCGCCGGCTCCCATGCTCGCGATCACGGGGGCGCCTTCTCGTCGTGTCGCGGTCGGGCTTTCGCTGGTCGGACCGCTGATCGCCGGTGGTCGGCGGTCTCGGTGGGCGCTGAGGCCGCCGACCGTGGCCGGGGGTGCACAATCGGGCCACCCGAACGGAGGTGCCGCGTGGACGCGACGGTGCGTCAGATGATCGAGGAGCTGACCGATGCGGGGGCGGCGCACGACGCCACCAAGGCGGACCGGCTCGACCGGTGGCGGGTGCTCGAGCCCGACGCCGGGCGGTTCCTGTGGTTCCTCGCCCAGGCCGTCGCCGCGCGGAACATCGTCGAGGTCGGCACCTCCCGCGGAGTCTCGACGCTGTGGCTGGCCGACGCCGCGCGTGCCGTCGGCGGCCGGGTCCTCAGTCTCGACACCGACGAGTCCGCACAACGCGACGCCCAACGCACCACCGAGGCCGTCGGTCTCGGCGACCACGTCGAGTTCCGCGTGCAGGACGGCGGCGCCGCGCTGGCCGCGATCCCCGACGGCGCCGTGGATCTGCTGTTCCTCGACGCCGAACGCACCGAGTACCCGTCGTGGTGGCCGCATCCGGTGCGGGTCCTGCGCCCCGGCGGCGTGCTGGTCGCCGACAACGCCCTGTCCCACCCGGAGGAGATCGCGCCGGTGCGGGAGCTGCTGGAGCGGGAACCGGACCTGGCCGTCACGACCCTCGCCATCGGCAAGGGTGAGCTGGTGGCGGTACGCGCGGCCGCCGGCTGAGCGTTCAGAGCCAGCCGCGGTTCGCGGCCTGCACACCCGCCTGGAAGCGGGTGGTCGCGCCGAGCCGGTCGAGCAGCGCGGTGATCCGGCGGACGACCGTGCGGCGCGACAGCCGCAGCCGCCGGGCGATGGCCTCGTCGGTGACGCCGGCCGCCATCAGCGTGATGATCGTACGGTCCCGTTCGGACAGTTGCATCTCGCCGGCCGGCGAGATCGGCACCCCGAGTGTCCACAGTGTCTCGAACACGCCGACGAACGCGTTGAGCAGACCGGACCTGTGCACCACGAGCGAGCCCTCGCTGCCGACCCGCTCCGGTTCCGGCACCAGCAACGCGGTCCGGTCGTCGCCGATGATCAGCTTCACCGGCAGCTCGGCGAGCACCCTGGCGTCCTCACCGAGGTCGACCATGCGCGTCATGCTGGCGAACAGCGCCGGGTTGTCGTACACCGCCTGGTGGTAGAGCGTCCTATACGTCAGCCCGGCGGCCATTCGCTTGCCCTGCAACCTCTCCTGCTCCGCGAAGTGCTCCGGCGTGCTGTCGTACGGCGGCCGGTCGAGCCAGCGGATCCCCTCGGTGGACCTTTCCTGGACCTGCCGGGTGAGCGTGAAGAGGTCGAGCGGCGCCTCGACCACCTCGACGTAGTGCTTGGCGCCCACACCCCGGCGGGCCACGTGGAACAGCGTGTCCAGCTCCGCGCCGGCCCGCCACAGCTCGGTCCTGCGCACGTCCTCCTCCCGCAGCACCTCGGACATCACCCGCGTGGGCGGTCGCGCGTCCCACTCGTCGCCCACCCGCAGCACCGCGTCGAGGTCGGCCAGCTCGGTCAGCACCTCGCGTAGGGTCGCGGCGGACAGCCCGGTGAGCTCCACGAGCTGATCCACATCGGACCGGCCGTGGCGGGCGAGCGACCGGTACACCCGGCCCTGCGCGCTGTCGGGGTCGAGGACGTCGAACACGGCGGACCTCCGGCGGTGGCTCAGTTGCGCATGTCGCAGGTGAGCCAGTAACAGGTCTGGCAATGATCGCACTCCGTTGACAGGATCCAACTTACGGAAATCTCAGACAGTTGGTTGGTCAATCACGATCAATCGGCTTTCCCTGCCTGTCGAGGAGATCCTGAGGAGATCCCATGGACAAACGCACCATCGCGATACCACTCACCGCGTTGGCACTCGTGGTCACCACCACCCTCACGGCGCCGCTCTCGAGCGCCGCACCGGCCGGCGTGTCGAGGGCGCCGGCCGAGGCGTCGAACCCGGTACACGTCGCGGGCGAGCACGTGCTCCAGGTGGACTACCAGGTCCAGGAGACCGGTTACTGGTGCGGCCCGGCCGCCACCCGGATCGCGCTCTCGGCGCGGGGCGTGTACCGCAGCCAGGGCGACCTGGCCGCCGAGCTCGGCACCCACACCGGCGGCACCGACCACATCGGCCAGGTCACCCGCGTGCTCGGCGGCTACGTCGGTTGGTACGAGACCAAGGAGATGCCGAACGACCCGCCGACGCAGGCGCAGCGCGACCTGCTGTGGAACGACATCGTGCTCGACATCAACAACGGGTACGCGATCGTCGCCAACATCGTTGCCCCGCCGGGCAACCAGCCGCCCGGCTACCCGCCGGACCAGACGATCTACCACTACTTCACGGTGATCGGCTACGACGACGTCAACATGACGGTGCTCATCGCCGACCCCGCTTCCTTCGGTGGCAACCAGATCTACTGGCTGACGTTCAACCAGCTGGCCACGCTGATCCCCCCGAAGGGTTACAGCGCCTGAAGATCGACCGAAAGGACCGGCCGCGGCACCACCGCGGCCGGTCCTTCGTTTTGCCCGTTGCACATGCGTGACGCGCTGGTTACAGTTATTTACACCCTGCTATTGAAACGTTTAAACGCCCAGACGTCGGTTTGCTGAGTGGGAGCCCTGCCATGCCCCGGAACAGCCGCCGCGCGGTCTTCGCCGTGCTCGTCACCACCCTCGTTCTCTCCGTGCTCACCGTGCCGCCCGCGAACGCCGCCCCACCGGTCGGCCTCGCCGGGGCGCACTGGGTCTGGTACCCGGAAGGCGATCCCCGGGTCAGCGCACCCGCCGCCCACCGGTACTTCCGCAAGAGCTTCACCGTGCCGGCCGGCGCGGTCGGCGACGCGCAGCTCGTCGTGACCGGCGACGACACCGTCGACGTCTGGCTCAACGGCAAGCCGCTCGCCTCGTCCCCGCGCGACACCGACGCGTGGCGCCGGGCGATGCTCGTCGACCTGCGGCCGGCGCTGGTCGCCGGCGCGAACACCCTGGCGATCGCCAGTCGCAACTCCGCGGCCGGACCGGCCGGGCTGATCGCGCACGCGCGGGTCGTCACCTCGGGCGGCACCACCGACTTCGGCACCGACGGCACGTGGAAGGCGAGCCGGACGGTCGGCGAGGGCTGGGAGCAGCCCGGGTTCGCCGACGGCTCCTGGCCGGCCGCCGCCGACCTCGGCGCCTACGGGACCGCGCCGTGGCAGAGCGACGTCGCGGCCCCGGACCCGGCGGCGGCCTCGCCGCTGCGGGTGGCGAGCGCCACCGTGGAGCACCGCGTCGACCCGCTCGGCGTCGACGCGGAACGACCGAGGTTCGGCTGGCGGCTCGCGTCGAGCGCGGCGCAGCAACGCCAGGCGGCCTACCAGGTCACGGTGTCCAACGGCGCGGGCACGATCTGGGACAGCGGCCAGGTGCCCTCCGGCCAGCAGGTCGACGTGGTCTACGGCGGGCCGGCGCTGACCTCGCTCACCCGCTACACCTGGCAGGTCCGGGTGTGGGACGGACAGGGCCGGGCCGGCGCGTGGAGCGCGACGCGGACGTTCGAGACCGGACTGCGCGCGCCCGCGTCCGAGTGGACGGCCGACTTCATCGGCCAGACCGCGGTCGCGCCCGGCCTCGGCGGCGCGAGCTGGATCTGGTACCCGGAGGGCGATCCCGCGGCCGGCGCGCCACCGGCGACCCGGTACTTCCGGCGCACGCTCGACCTCGCCGCGGCCCCGACCGGCGCGACGCTGGTGGTCACCGGCGACGACACCGCGGACGTGTGGGTCAACGGCACGCAGGTCAGCACGTCGCCGAGGGTGTTCGAGTCGTGGAAGAACGCCGCCGTGGTGGACCTGACCGGCCGGCTCACGGCGGGCGCCAACACGATCGCGATCCGCGGCGAGAACACCACCCAGTCCCCCACCGGAATCGTCGCCAAGCTGTCCGTCCAGGGTGGACAGACGGTCGTCACGGACGCGGCGTGGAAGGCGAGCCAGACCGGCCCGGCCGGGTGGGAGCAGAAGGGCTTCGACGACAGCGCGTGGCCCGCCGCACGGGCCGTCGCCGCCTACGGCAGCGGGCCGTGGGCGGCCAACGTCCGGGTCACCCAGCCGGCGCCGGTTCTGCGCAAGGGTTTCACAGTCGACAAGCCGGTCGCGAGCGCTCGGCTGCTCACCACCGCGCTCGGTCTGCACGAGACCCGGCTCAACGGTGCGAAGGTCGGCGCGGACGTGCTCGCGCCGGGCTGGACCGACTACCACAAGCGGCTGCAGTACAAGGTGTTCGACGTGACCGGACAGATCCGCCAGGGCGCCAACGCGTTGGGCGCGCTGCTCGGCAACGGCTGGTACTCGGGCAGTGTCGGCATCGCCGGCAGCCAGAAGTACGGCACGCAGCCGTGGTACTCCGCGCAGCTGCGGCTGACCTTCACCGACGGCACGAGCACCACGGTGCGCACCGACGACACGTGGAAGGTGACGAGCGGCCCGATCCGCGCCGACGACCTCTACCACGGCGAGACCTACGACGCCCGGCTCGCGGTGTCCGGTTGGGACAGTGCCGGGTTCGACGACCGGAGCTGGTCGGCGCCCCTCGTGCGGAGCGGCGCGAAGCCGACGCTCGTGTCCCAGGTGGACAACGGGGTGACCGTGCAGCAGGAGTTCCGGCCGAGGGCGGTCACCCAGCCGCGACCAGGGGTGTGGGTGTTCGACCTCGGTCAGAACTTCAGCGGCTGGAACCGGTTGGCGGTGCGTGGGCCGGCCGGCACGACGGTCACCATGCGGCACGCGGAGGTGCTCAACCCGGACGGGACCCTGTACACGACGAACCTGCGTGCCGCGCAGGTCACCGACCGGTTCACCCTGGCCGGCACGGGCGGCGTCGAGACGTACGAGCCGACGTTCACCGTGCACGGCTACCGGTACGTCGAGGTGACGGGCCTGCCGGCGGGTGTCACGCCGACCGCGGACATGGTCACCGGCCGCGCGGCGTGGACCGCGGGCGGGCAGCCGGGCACGCTCGCGACGTCCAACCCGCTCGTGAACCAGTTGCAGCACAACATCCTCTGGGGTGAGCGCGGCAACATGCTGTCCATCCCCACCGACTGCCCGCAGCGCGACGAGCGGCTGGGGTGGACCGGCGACATCGGGATCTTCGCCGGCACCGCGACGTTCAACGTGGACGTGCAGAACTTCTTCGACAAGTTCGCCGACGACCTCGTCGACGCGCAGCGGGCCGACGGCGCCTACACCGACGTGGTGCCGGCGGTGCTCGACACCGCGGGCCGGGCCGGGTGGGGCGACGCGGGCGTGATCGTGCCGTACACCGCGTGGCAGCGCTACGGGGACGTGCGGGTGATCGACGAGCACTTCGCGGCCATGGCCAGGTGGGTCGACTACCTGCGTGCCACGTCGGGCCCGGACCTGATCCGCGACCAGTGGACCTACGGCGACTGGCTCAACGTCAACGACAACACCGCGCAGGATCTGATCTCCACGGCGTTCTTCAGCTGGTCCGCGCGGCTCGTGTCGCGCATGGCCGCGGCCACCGGGCGGACCGCGGAGGCGGCGTCGTACGGCCAGCTCGCCGACCAGGTGGCGACCGCGTTCACGAACCGCTTCGTCGCCGCGGACGGCACCGTCGGGGCGAACACCCAGACCGGCTACGTGCTGGCGCTGGCGTTCGGCCTGCTGCCCGCCGCCCGGCAGCAGGCGGCGGCGGACAAGCTGGCCGCGAAGGTCGACGCGACCGGCGGGCACCTGTCGGTCGGGTTCCTCGGCGTCGAGAACCTGCTGCCGGCGCTCGCCGACCACGGTCACGTCGACACCGCGTACCGGATCCTGTTGCAGCCGGACTTCCCCGGCTGGGGCTACATGCAGGGCCGCGGCGCGACGACCATCTGGGAGCGGTGGGACGGCATCCGCCAGGACGGCACGTTCAACGACCCGGGGATGAACTCGTTCAACCACTACGGTCTCGGCTCGGTCGGCGACTTCCTGTACCGCCAGGTCGGCGGCCTCAACCCGGCCGCGCCCGGCTACGCGGCACTGCTGATCGCGCCGAAGCCGGGCGGCGGACTGACGTCGGCGCGGGCCGCGTACGAGACGCCGTACGGTCCAGCGGCCAGCGACTGGTCGGTGTCGTCGGGCACCCTCACGCTCCGGGTGACGGTCCCGACCGGCACCTCGGCCACCGTGAAGGTGCCGACGAGCCAGCCGTCGACGGTCACCTACCCGCCGGAGGCGGTCCCGACGAGCCCCGCCACGTTCGCGCTGCCGGCGGGCTCGTACGTGTTCACCGCACGCGTGTAGTCGGCTCAGCCGTCGGAGAAGGGTTGGATCCGGATGCCGTGGTCGCGTTCGCGCATGCCGAGCTCGTAGGCGGCCCGGCCGGCGGCGTGCAGCGACAGCGCCGCCCGGCCGGGGCGCGCGACGCGGAGGGTGAGGTCGGCGATCGAGCAGTTGGCCGTGTGGTGCTCGGAGCCGTCGGGGTCGGCGTAGACCCAGCCGACGAACCGCTCCCGTGGCGCCGACGCGGTGCCGGCGACCACGATGTCGCGACCGGGCACCGCGAACTGGAGGCCGGTCGGGGTCTCGAGGACCCTGGGGCCGCGGCCGAGACCACCCAGCGCCATTCGCTCGCCGGCGACGGAGATCGCGCCGGCCGCGACCCACGGCGTGGTGCGGCCGGCGACCCGGACCCGGCCGAGCGTGAGGTCGAGCCAGGTGTCCTCGCCCGCGCCGTCGAAGGCCATGCCGTGCAGCCAGATCCACCGCTCGGCGTGCTGGGTGCCCCAGTTGTGGCCGACCATGCCGGGCCAGTCGGCCAGCTCGATCCGCCGCCCGCCGACGGTGACCGTGCCGTCGAACCGGGCGACCGGGTGCTGGCTCACCGGCTTGGTCCTCGGCAGCGGCGCCCGGTAGAGCCACCCGAACGGCAGGTGGCACAACGGGTCCGCGCCGGTGAACCGCAGGTCCCACGTCACGTCGTTGGCGCTGCCGGTCGCCCGGCCGGGGCCCAGCCGCGCGTCCCCGATCCGGAGCCAGTCCTCGGCGACCGGGTCCGGCACGGTGACCTTGGTGGCCACCGGCCCGTCGGCGCCGAACAGGGTGAACCACAGCGAGCCGGACGGCGGCCGTCCCGGCGCGCGGTGCACCGTGTAGCGGAGCCAGATCCCGAGCCCGCCGTCCGGATGGCAGGCACGCAGGTAGAAGCTCTCGTACCCGGCCTTCATCGCCGGGAACCTGGCGTCGGTCGTCGACATGGGCATGCCGGGCATCATCCCCCACTATGGTGTGACTTGTGGATCACCGAACACTGGGCCGCACCGGCCGTGACGTCTCCGTCGTCGGCCTCGGCTGCTGGCAGCTCGGCGCGGACTGGGGGCAGGTGGACGACGCCGACGCGCTCGCCGTCCTGCACGCCGCCGTCGACGCGGGAGTCACCTTCCTCGACACCGCCGACGTGTACGGCGACGGCCGCAGCGAGCGGCTGATCGCCCGGTTCCGCGCGGAACGCCCGGACACCGGCGTGACCGTGGCGACGAAGTGCGGACGGCGTGCCGACCCGCACGCGCCGGAGTCGTTCACGCCGGAGAACCTGCGCGCGTGGACCGACCGCAGCCGCGCCAACCTCGGCGTCGACCGCCTCGACCTGGTCCAGCTGCACTGCCCGCCGACCCCGGTGTTCTCCTCCGACGAGGTGTTCGACGCGCTGGACGAGCTGGTCGCCGCGGGCAACCTCGCCGCGTACGGCGTGTCCGTGGAGACGTGCGACGAGGCGCTGACCGCGATCGCGCGGCCGAACGTGGCCAGCGTGCAGATCATCCTCAACGCGTTCCGGCACAAGCCCCTCGAGCGGGTGCTGCCCGCCGCGCGGGACGCGGGGGTCGGGATCATCGCGCGGGTGCCCCTGGCCAGCGGGCTGCTGTCCGGCAAGTACGACGAGACCACCACCTTCGCCGCCGACGACCACCGCACCTACAACCGGCACGGCGAGGCGTTCGACGTCGGCGAGACCTTCGCCGGCGTGCCGTACGACGTCGGCGTCGAGGCCGCCCGTGAGCTGGCGGCCCTCGCCGACGGCGTGCCGACGGCCGCGCTCGCGCTGCGCTGGGTGATCGACCAGCCGGGCGTCAGCGTCGTCATCCCGGGCGCCCGCAACGCGGCGCAGGCGAAGGCCAACGCGGCGGCGGCCGACCTCGCGCCGCTGTCGGCCGAGGTGCTGGACGGGGTGCGCCGGATCTACGACCAGCGGATCCGCCCGCACGTCCACGACCGCTGGTGATCAGCCGCCGAGCGCCCTGGTGATGCCCCTGGCCGCCGCCATCACGAGCGGCGCCAACGCCGCGGGCTGCGCGTCCTCGGCGCGGACCACCAGGGACACGGCGGCGACCACCGCGCCGCCCTGGCCGAGGACCGGCGCGCCGACCGACAGCGCGTCGGTGGTGACCTGGCCGTCGCTCACCGCGTGGCCGCCGCGGCGCACGTCCGCGAGCACCTCCCGCAGCCGGACCGGGTCGGTGATCGTCTTCTCCGTGTAGGCACGCAGCGGGGCCGCGAGCACCTCCTCCTGCACGGGCGGCGGCGCGTGGGCCAGCAGCACGAGCCCGACCCCGGTGGCGTGCAGCGCGAACCGGCCGCCGACGCGGGTCAGCACCGGCACCGCGTGTCGGCCCGCGATCCGCTCGACGAACACCAGCTCGAGCCCTTCGCGCACCGCGAGCTGGACGTTCTCCCTGCTCACCTCGTACAGGTCCTCGAGGAACGGCATCGCCGCCTCCCGCAGCACCAGCCCGCGCGGCGCGAGCGACGCGACCTCCCACAGCCGCAGTCCGATGTGGAACCGGCCATCGGCGCCGCGTTCGAGCGCGCCCCACTCGACCAGCTCGCGGGCCCGCCGGTGCGCGGTCGGCAGCGACACGCCGGAGCGGCGGGCCAGCTCGCTCAGCGTCAGCTCCGGCGTGCCCGGCGTGAAGGCGGCGAGCAGCGCGAGCACCTTGCTGGTGACGGATCGGCCAGGCGCCATCGCCCCTCCAAGCTCACAGGTCCAGCACCAGTCTCCCGCCCGCCGCGCGCGAGACACAGATCATCATGGTCTCCCCCGCCGCCCGCTCGTCGCCGGTGAGCAGCGAGTCGCGGTGCTCCGGCGTGCCGGCGAGCACCTCGGTCTCACAGGTGCCGCACGTGCCCTCCTGACAGGACGACAGCACCGGCACGCCCGCCTCGGTCACCGTCTCGAGGATCGACCGGTCCGCCGGCACGGTCAGCGTCCGGCCGGACCGGGCCAGCTCGACCTCGAACGGCACCCCGCACACCGGCTTCGGGCTGAACCGCTCGACGTGCAGGAGCCCGGGAGGGCACCGCTGCTCGACGGCGGCGAGCAGCGGCTCCGGGCCGCAGCAGTACACGGCCGCGCCCGAGTCCACTTCGGACAGGTCGAGCAGCCCGGTCTCGTCCTGCGGCAGGACCCGGACGCGGTCGCCGTGCGCGGCGAGGTCCGCCGCGAACGCCATCGACGCCCGCGTGCGTCCGCCGTACCGCAGCCGCCAGTCCGCGCCCCGCCGGTCGACCTCAGCGATCATCGGCAGCAGCGGCGTGATGCCGACACCACCGGCCACGAACAGGTACCGCTCCGCGGCGACAAGAGGAAAGTTGTTGCGGGGCGCCGAGACCCGCACGGTGTCGCCGACCGACAACACGTCGTGCACGTACGCGGACCCACCGCGCCCGGCCGGCTCCCGCAGCACGGCGAGCCGCCACTCGGAGCGGTCGGCCGGGTCGCCGCACAGCGAGTACTGCCGCACCAGGTCCGGCCGGAGCGCAAGGTCGACGTGGGCGCCCGGCGTCCACTCCGGCAGCGGCGCGCCGCCGGGCTCGCGCAGGGTCAGCGCGATCACCCCGTCGGCCACCGTCTCCTTGCCCGCCACGAGCACGTCGGTCACGAGTGTCCTTCCGGGTGCGCGAGGAGCCACTCCCACAGCTCGACCGGGTCCTCCGCCTCGTGCTCCGCGCCGCAGAAGCACACCCCGCGCAGCACGTCGGTGCCCGGCGTCCACTCGACACGGAACCTCATGTCGCCGCCATCCGCGCGAGGATGCGGCGGGCGGCGAGGCCGCCGGTGTCGATGTTGATCGACAGCTCCTGGAAGCCGGCCGGCTCGGTCCGGATCACCCGTTCCAGGATGTCCAGCGCGGCGACGTCCTGGAGCACCACCGTGCGGTTGCTCTCCGCGAGGAAGTCCGAAACACCCTGGTCCTCGAGCGCGAAGTCCCGCGCCACCGCCCAGAAGTCGTGCGTGGAGTGCTCGGTCTCCGGCGTGATCGCGTACACGACCTCGACGTGGAAACCGTCCGGATCGGACCCGTCGTCGTTCGGCAGGACGCCGGCCGGCGCGATCCTGCTGTGCAGCAGGTACAGGCACGGCGGCCGGTACTCGATGTCCTGCCAGCGGGTGATCCGTCCGTCGAGCCCGGTCGACTTCGCGTAGAACGGCGGGCAGGCCGCGTCGGCCATCCGCCTGCTGACGTGGATCACGCCGGCGTCCTCGTCGACCTCGGTGGTGATCGGGGTGTCGGCGACCTCGGGGGTGCCGATGTGGCCGCCGTGCAGGTAGGTCTCGTGCGAGAGGTCCAGCAGGTTGTCGACCAGCAGCTCGTAGCGCGCGGCCAGCGGCTCCATCCCGCACACGGTCGTGTAGGCCGGATCGACGAGCCACGGCGCGCGCGGCACCAGCGCGGGGTCGGCGCGGTCCTTGTCGCCGATCCACACCCACACGAACGAGTCCCGCTCGACGACCGGGTAGGCCGGCACCCGCGCGGTGCGCGGGATCCGTTTCTGGCCGGGCACGGACACGCACGTGCCGGCGCGGTCGTAGGTGAAGCCGTGGTAGCCGCACACGACCGTGTCCCCGTCGAGCCTGCTCTCCGAGAGCGGGAAGCGGCGGTGGACGCACCGGTCGGCCAGCGCCACCACCTCCCCGGACTCGGTCCGGTAGAACACGATCGGCTCGCCGAGCACCGTCCTGCCGAGCAGCTCGCGGCCGAGCTCGCGCCCGTACGCCGCGACGTACCACTGGTTTCGCACGAAAGTCATCGGTCGACGGTCCGGCACCGGGCCGGGCGCGAGAAGCCCCGGTTTCACTCGGTGAAAGACGAGAATGTGCCCGAAAGGGTATCCCGCCAGGTGGTCGAACCGTACATACTGGGCACCCCGCGACGACGAGAGGTGTGTTGGTGGCGACGATTCCGCAGGTGCGGCGAGGTTCGGTACTGCCGGTCGCGCAGGCGCGCCTGGCGTTGTGGACGTTCGTCCTCGTGAACCTGGCGATCGTCGAGATCCTGTTCTTCACCTCGGGCACCGGCAAGAACGAGATCCTCACGGTCGCCAAGTTCTTCGGGATGCACGCCGCCGTGCTCCTGATGTGCCAGCTGCTGCTGGTGGCCAGGCTGCCGTGGCTGGACCGCCGCATCGGCATGGACCGCCTGACGGTGTGGCACCGGTGGGTCGGGTTCACGCTGCTGTGGACGGTCCTCACCCACGCGACGCTGATCGTGCTCGGCTACGCGACGCTGGACGACGCGTCGATGGCGAGGACGTTCCTCGCGCTGGCCGGGGTGCCGGCCTCGCTGCTCGGCATGTTCGCAGCCACGCTCATCGTGGTGGTGGCGACCGTCTCCACGCGGGGCGTCCGGCGGCGGCTGCGGTACGAGACGTGGCACGGGCTGCACCTGCTGGTGTACGTGGCGCTGGGGCTGGCGTTCACCCACCAGCTCCTCGAGACGACGACGTTCCGGTCGTCCGCGTTCGCGACCGCCTACTGGTGGGCGCTGTGGCTGTTCTCGTTCGGCGCGCTGATCGTCGGGCGGCTCGCCGTTCCCTTGTGGCGCAACGCCTACCACCGGTTCCGGGTGGAGGCCGTGGTGCCGGAGTCGGCCGACGTGGTGTCGGTGCACGTCACCGGTCGCCACCTCGACCGGCTGCCGGCGAGGGCGGGTCAGTTCTTCATCTGGCGGTTCCCCGGGCACAACCACTGGTGGCCGGCGAACCCGTTCTCGCTGTCGGCGGCGCCCAACGGCCGCTCGCTGCGACTGACCGCGAAGGCGGCCGGCGACGCCAGTGCCGGCCTGCGCCGGGTCCCGGTGGGCAGCCGCGTCTACCTGGAGGGTCCGTACGGCGCGTTCACGTCGATGCACCGAAGCCGGCCCGGCACGCTGCTGATCGCCGGCGGGGTGGGGGTCACGCCGGTCCGCGCACTGCTGGAGGAGGGCCTGCCCGGCGACGTGGTCGTGCTCTACCGGGTACGCACCGAGCGGGACGCCGTGCTGCTTCACGAGGTGCGACAGCTGGTGGCGGCCCGCCGCGGGCGGCTGCACCTGCTGACCGGCCGGACCGGGGACGGCCCGTCGCCGTTCGCGCCGGAGGGACTCCGCGCGCTGGTTCCCGATGTGGCGGAACGGGACGTCTACGTGTGCGGGCCGCCGGCCATGACGTCGGCCGTGCTCGCGAGCCTGCGCCAGCTGCGGGTGCCCAACCAGCAGGTGCACGCGGAGAAGTTCAGCATGGCCTGACGCCGGTCGAGTCGCGGGTGGCGAGCCGGACGTCGAGGGTGATCGGCGCGGTCGGGCGGTCCTGGCGTTCGATGGCGCCGAGGAGGACGTCGACCGCGATCGCCGCCTTGGTCGGGATGTCCTGGGCGACCGTGGTGAGCTTCGGCGTCACGATGGCGCTGATGTCGAGGTCGTCGAAGCCGACGACGGACACGTCCGCGGGGACCGACGCGCCGGTCTCGGCGAGCCCGGCCATGACGCCGATCGCGAGGATGTCGGCCGTCGCGAACACCGCGGTCGCGGTCGGGAAGTCGGCGCGCAGCCGGGCGCCGAGTGCGCGGCCGCTCGCGTGCGTGGTGTTCACCGTCGCGATGAGACCGTCGTCCCACGGGAGACCGCGGTCGGCGAAGGCCGCCCGGAAGCCCTCGTAGCGCTGGTGCACCACGCCGACGTCCGAAAAGGACGGACCGGCGAACACGATGTCGCGGTGCCCGAGGTCGAGCAGGTGCGTCGCGGCGAGCCGCCCACCCGCGAAGTCGTCGGAGCGCACGCCGGTCGCGAGGGGGTTCTCCGAGTAGCTGTCGATGGCCAGCATGGCCACCTTGCCGGCGACCCCGGCGCTCAGCCCGTCGATCTCCTCGTCGAGGAAACCCAGCAGCACGGCACCGTCCAGGCTCCACGACCGCAGCGCCTCGCCGACCTCGTCCGGGTGCGCGATCCCCCGCAGCAGCAGGTGGTACCCGCGTTTGCGCAGCGCCCGCTCGATCTGCCCGAGAATCGCGCCGGTGTGGGGGCTCAGCGTCAGGCTGTCCTCGTCCGCGGCCGGCACCAGCAGCCCGATCAGCCGGGACGACCGAGCCGCGAGGCTGCGGGCCGACGAGTTCGGGACGTACCCGCGCTCCGCCACGATCCGCTGGACCCGCGCGATCGTCTCCGGCGAGACCCGCGCCCGGTTGCCGTTGACCACGTTCGACACGGTCATCATGCTCACGCCCGCCTCGTCCGCGATGTCCTTGAGCGTGACGCGCACCCGCCGGAACCTCCTCGTTCGACCGCTTTGACAGCTTCGACAGCATTGACAGCTCAGCTCCGCCGAGTTTACCGTACGTCAGGTGTAGCGCTAAACCTCCGCGAGTCGAGCGGAGCGAAGCGAGCAAATGTAACCGCGCGAGGAGCCCAGTGAGCACCACGTTCTCCCCTGCCGCCACCATGCCCGCGACCGGCTCGGCATGGTGGCGCAACGCCGTGATCTACCAGGTCTACCCGCGCAGCTTCGCCGACGGGAACGGCGACGGCACCGGCGACCTCGCCGGCGTCCGGTCGCGGCTGCCCTACCTGGCGGCGCTCGGCGTGGACGCCATCTGGTTCACCCCGTGGTACGCCTCCCCGCTCGCGGACGGCGGCTACGACGTCGCCGACTACCGCGTGATCGACCCGGCCTTCGGCACGGTCGACGAGGCAGAGCGGCTCATCGCGGAGGCGGCCGCGCTCGGCATCCGCACGATCGTCGACATCGTGCCCAACCACGTCTCCGACCAGCACGAGTGGTTCCGCGCCGCGCTCGCCGCCGGCCCGGGATCCCCGGAGCGCCAACGGTTCTGGTTCCGGCCCGGCCGCGGCGAGCACGGTGAGCTGCCGCCGACCGACTGGGAGTCGAGCTTCTCCGGCGGCACCTGGACCAGGACGACCGACCCGGACGGCACCCCCGGCGAGTGGTACCTGCACCTGTTCGCGCCCCAGCAGCCCGACCTGAACTGGAACCACCCCGACGTGCGGCGCGAGCACGAGGACGTGCTGCGGTTCTGGTTCGACCGCGGCGTGGCCGGTGTGCGCATCGACTCGGCCACCATGCCGGTCAAGGACCCCGCGTTCCCCGACGCGGGTGGCGAGCACGCGCCCGGCGAGCACCCGTTCCTCGACCGCGACGAGCTGCACGACATCTACCGGTCGTGGCGCGCGGTCGCCGACTCCTACCCCGACCCGAGGGTGCTGGTCGGCGAGATCTGGCTCGCCGACCAGGAGCGGTTCGCGCGGTACCTGCGCGCGGACGAGATGCACACGGCCTTCAACTTCGACTTCATGATGCGGCCGTGGGACCCGCGCGAGCTGCGTGCGGCCATCGAGTCCACATTGGACGCCCACCGGCCGGTCGGCGCGCCGGCGACGTGGGTGCTGTCCAACCACGACGTGACCCGCGCCGCCACGAGGTACGGCAGGGCGGACAGCTCGTTCGGCTTCGCGGCCCGGCGGTTCGGCACGCCGACCGACCTGGCCGTCGCGCAGCGCCGGGCCCGCGCGGCGGCGCTGCTCACCGGCGCGCTGCCCGGGTCGCTCTACGTCTACCAGGGCGACGAGCTGGGCCTGCCCGAGGTCGAGGACCTGCCGCTGGACGTGCTGCAGGACCCCATGCACTTCCGCTCGGACGGCGTCGACCCCGGCCGCGACGGCTGCCGGGTGCCCCTGCCGTGGACCACGGGCGGGCCGGCCTTCGGGTTCGGCGCCGGCCGGCCGTGGCTGCCCCAACCGGCCGGCTGGGGCGAGCGGTCCGTGCAGGCGCAGGACGACGATCCCGACTCGATGCTGACGCTCTACCGGGCGATGCTCGCGATCCGCCGCACCGAACCCGGCCTGCTCGACGAGTCGTTCGAGTGGCTCGCGGACACCGATGACACCACAATCGCGTTCCGACGCGACGACGTGCTCTGCGTGGTCAACTTCGGCGCGGAGCCGATCCCCCTGCCGGCACACACCGAGCTGCTGCTCGCCAGCGGCGACCTGGCCGGCGACACCCTGCCCACCGACACCGCGGCCTGGCTGCGCGCCCGATCCCTTTCGTCCACACAGGAGTGACAATGAGGTCCTCGAAGTCCATCGCGTTACTGGTCGCCGCCGCCACCGCGCTCACCGCCTGCTCGTCCGCCGGGGACGCGGGCGGCGACGGCAAGGTCGTGGTCAAGGTGGCGATCGACCCCGGCCTCGAGAAGGGCGCGGTCGACGCCTACCACCAGCGGGTCGCCCAGTTCGAGAAGGCCAACCCGAAGATCGACCTCCAGCCGCAGGAGTACAACTGGGCGGCCACCACGTTCACCGCACAGCTCGCGGGCGGCACGCTGCCGAACGTGTTCACCGTCCCGTTCACCGACGGGCGCGGGCTGATCGAGCGCGAGCAGGTCTCCGACATCAGCGCGCAGGTCGCGGAGCTGCCCTACGCCAAGGACTTCAACCCGAACATCGCCGAGGCCGGCATGGCGCCGGACAAGAAGATGTGGGCCGTGCCGATCGCCGCGTACGGCCAGGCGCTGCACTACAACCGGGCGCTGTTCACGCAGGCCGGACTGGACCCGGACGACCCGCCGTCCACCTGGGACGAGGTGCGCTCCGCCGCGCGGCAGATCGCGCAGCGGACCGGACAGGCCGGCTACGCGCAGATGACGTCGGGCAACACCGGCGGCTGGATCCTCACCACGCTCGCCTACGCCTACGGTGGGCGCACCGAACGCGTCACTGGTGACAAGGCGCGGGCCACCATCGACACGCCGGAGATGGCGAAGGCGCTGAAGTACCTGAAGGACCTGCGCTGGACCGACAACAGCATGGGCGCCAACTTCCTGTACGAGTGGGGCACCATCAACCAGGACTTCGCCGCGGGCCGGATCGGCATGTACGTCTCCGGTGGCGGCAACTACGGCCAGCTCGTCACCCAGAACGCGGTCAAGCCCGCGGACTACGGCGTCACCGTGCTCCCGCTGACCGACGACGAGGACGCCGGCGTGCTCGGCGGCGGCACGCTCGCGGTCGTCAGCGCGAGCTCGGACGACGCGGTCAAGGCGGCCGCCGTGAAGTGGATCGACTTCTACTACATGGAGAAGCTCACCGACCAGGACGCCGCGGTGCTCGACGCGAAGACGCTCGCCGACTCCGGTGCGCCCGTCGGCGCGCCCGCGCTGCCGGTGTTCGACAAGGCCACCTACGACAAGACGCTCGAGTGGACGGCCGAGTACGTCAACGTGCCGCTCGAGCAGATGACGCCCTACACCGACAACATGTTCGACCAGCCGCTGCTCACCGAGCCGAGCCGGTCGACACAGGAGGTGTACGCGCTGCTCGACCCGGTCGTCCAGACCGTGCTCACCGACCGGAACGCCGACGTCTCCGCGCTGCTGGCCAAGGCGGAGGCCGACGCGCAGGCCCTGCTCGACCGGAACTGACCGGAGCCGACCGCATGATCCTCGACAGCCGTCCGGCCGCGCCGCCCCGGCCCGCGCCACCCCGTCGCCGCGGGCGCCGCACCCCGCTGACGTGGGTGCGGGGCGGCGGGCTCGCCAACCTCGTGTTCCTGCTGCCGATGCTCGTCGTGTTCACGCTGTTCTCCTGGCTGCCGATCGGCCAGGCCGTGGTCATGTCGTTCCAGGAGACGAACCTGGTGAGCGCGGCGACGTTCGTCGGGTTGGACAACTTCCGTGACGTGCTGTCGGATCCGCTGCTGTGGACCGCGGTGGGCAACACGCTGTGGTTCGCGTTCCTCGCGCTGCTGTTCGGCTATCCCGTGCCGCTCGTGGCGGCCGTGCTGATGAGCGAGGTGCGCCGGTTCAAGGGCCTCTACAGCGCGCTCGCCTACCTGCCGGTGGTGATCCCGCCGGTGGTGGCCGTGCTGCTGTGGAAGTTCTTCTACGACGCGAGCCCGACCGGGGTGTTCAACACGCTGCTCGGCGCGGTCGGCATCGGCCCGGTGCCGTGGCTGCAGGACGCGGGCATCGCCATGCCGGCGCTGGTGATCGAGGCGACGTGGGCCGCGGCGGGCGGCACGGTGATCATCTATCTCGCCGCGCTGACCGGGGTCGCGCCGGAGCTGTACGAGGCGGCGGAGATCGACGGCGCCTCGGTGTGGCGCAAGGTCTGGCACGTCACGCTGCCCCGGCTGCGCGGTGTCCTGCTGGTGACGTTCATCCTGCAGATCATCGGGACCGCGCAGGTGTTCCTCGAGCCGTTCCTGTTCACCGGCGGCGGCCCGGCGAACTCGACGACGACGATCCTGTTGCTGATCTACGACTACGCGTTCGCCAACAGCCTCGGCGGCGACTACGGCGCGGCGACCGCGCTGTCCGTCATGCTCGCCGCCGTGCTCGCGGTGCTGTCCGCCGTGTACTTCCGGGTCACCCGCGCGTGGAGCACGTCGTGACGCGCGGGATCCTGTCGACTACGGACTGGCGCACGCCGCGGACCCGCCGGACCGCGCGCACCCTGCACGTCGTCCTGCTGACGCTGCTGTTCGCCGCCGGGCTGGGTCCGATGCTGTGGCTGGCGAAGGCGGCGGTCACCCCGACCCAGGACACGCTGCGTGAGCCACTCGCGTTGTGGCCCAACGGTTTCGACTTCGCGAACCTCGCGACCGCGTGGACCCGCGTCGAGATCGACAAGTACTTCCTCAACACGGTCGCGATCGCCGGGGGCGCCTGGTTGGTGCAGCTGCTCGTCGCGACGACCGCGGGGTACGCGTTGTCGGTGCTGCGCCCCCGGTACCGCAAGGTGCTGACGGGGGTGGTGCTGGCGACGCTGTTCGTGCCGGCCGTCGTACTGCTCGTCCCGCTGTACCTCACGGTCGTCGACGCGAACCTGATCAACACGTTCTGGGCGGTGTGGCTGCCCGCCGGCGCGAACGCGTTCAACATCCTGCTGGTGCAACGGTTCTTCGACAACCTGCCACGCGAGGTGTTCGAGGCGGCCACCGTCGACGGCGCGGGCCCCTACCGGCTGTTCTGGTCGGTGGTGCTGCCGATGTCGCGGCCGATCCTCGGGGTGGTGTCGGTGTTCGCGGTGATCGCCGCGTGGAAGGACTTCCTCTGGCCGCTGCTCGTGCTGCCAGACCCCGCCCTGCAGCCGCTGTCCGTGCGGCTGCCGGCGCTCCAACGGTTCGTCGAGCTCGACGTGTTCCTCGCCGCGCTCGCCATCTCGACCGTCATCCCGGTGGCCCTGTTCCTCGTCTTCCAGCGCCTGTTCCTGCGGGGCAACGCGCTGGCCGGCGCGGTGAAGGGCTGAAACCCCCTGCAACCGGAACGAAGGGTGGAACAACGATGTTTCGCAAGCTGTCCATCGCCGCGCTCGCCGTGGCACTGCTCGGCGTGGCGCCACCTGGCGCCCCCGCCGCACCACGCGCGACGGTGACGCTGGAGGCGGAGTCCGCCGCGCTGTCCGGCGGCGCCGCCGTCGAGACCGAGCACGCCGGCTACTCCGGCACCGGCTACGTCGGCCGGTTCACCGACACCAACAAGGGCCGCGCGGCCGTCTCGTTCACCGTCGGCTCCGCCGGCGCACAGACCCTGGCCCTGCGGTACGCCAACGGCACCGGCTCGACCATGACGCTGTCCCTCTACGTTGGCGCGCAACGACTCCAGCAGGTCTCGCTACCGGCGACCGGCGCGTGGACGACCTGGGGCACCGCGTCGACCACGGTCTCGCTGCCGGCCGGCAGCGGCGTCGCCTACCGGTTCGACGGCACGGACTCCGGCAACGTCAACCTCGACCGGCTCACCGTGACCGCCGGCGCGCCGGCCGAGCCCGGCGCGCTCGAGGCGGAGAACGCCGGACTCGCCGGTGGCGCGGCCGTGGAGACCGAGCACGCCGGCTACTCCGGCACCGGCTACGTCGGCGGGCTCACCGACGCCAACAAGGGCCGCGCCGCGGTCACGTTCGCGGTGAGCGCCACCGGCTCCCAGCGGCTGGAGCTGCGGTACGCCAACGGCACCGGCGCCACCATGACGCTGTCGCTGTATGCCGGCTCGCAACGTCTCCAGCAGGTCTCGCTGCCGGCGACCGGCGCGTGGACGTCGTGGGGCACAGCTGTCAGCACCGTCTCGCTGCCCGCCGGGACGAGCAGCGTCGGCTACCGGTTCGACAGCACGGACTCCGGCAACGTCAACCTGGACCGGCTCACCGTGACCGCGGAGAACACCGACCCGGTGTCGTGCGGCGCCACCCCGCCCGAGGTGTGCTTCGAGGCCGAGAGCGCGTTCCTCGCGAACGGCGCCGGTCGGGCCACCGGCACCGGCGGCTACTCCGGCACCGGCTACGCGACCGGGTTCACCACCGACACCGCGCGGCTCGTCGTGCCGGTCAACGTGGCCTCCGCACAGCAGCAGACGCTGACGATCCGGTACACCGCGACACAGAACCAGAGCTTCGTGGTCACCGGGAACGGGCTTCGGCTCGGCCAGGTCGCGCTGTCGGCGAACAGCGGCTGGGCGTCGGCGACCATGCCGGTCACCCTGCCGGCGGGTCTCGGGAGCATCGGACTGTCCCGGGCGCCGGGCAGCGGCGGGAACGTCGCGATCGACCGGGTCGTGCTCGCGCAGGGCCGTGCGCTCGCCGCCCGCGGCGCGACCGTGCCCTACACCGAGTACGAGGCGGAGTCGGCCGCCACCAACGGTTCGGTCTTCGGCCCGAGCACGACGTTCCGCGAGGTGGCGGCGGAGGCGTCCGGGCGCAGGGGCGTCCGGCTCGACGGCACGGGCGAGTACGTCGAGTTCACGCTCACCCAGCCGACGAGCTCGCTCGTGGTGCGCGCGTCCATCCCGGACTCCTCGGACGGTGCCGGGATCACGGCGCCGATCGCCGTGTACGCCAACGGCACCAAGGTCCGCGACCTGACACTGTCCAGTGTGTACAGCTGGGTCTACGGCGCCTACCCGTACAACAACAACCCCGGCGACGGCGGCGCGCAGCGGTTCTTCGGCGAGTCGCGGACGCTGCTCGACCCGCTGCCGGCCGGTACGAAGCTGCGGCTGCAGAAGGACGCGTCGTCGAACGCGGCGTACTACGACATCGACCTGGTCGACACCGAGTCGGTCGGCGCGCCCCTGCCCATGCCGTCCGGGTACGTGAACATCACCCAGCACGGCGCCACCCCGAACGACAGCACCGACGACACGACGGCGATCCGCAACGCCGTCAACGCGGCGCGTGCGGCCGGCACCGGCGTGTGGGTGCCGCAGGGCGACTTCGTGATGGCCGCGCGGGTGGACGTCCAGGGCGTGGCCGTCCGCGGCGCCGGGCCGTGGTACTCGGTCCTCAAGGGACGGTCCGGCAAGGGCGGGTTCTTCGCCACGGGCAGCAACGTCACGATCGCCGACCTGATGATCGACGGCGACGTCCGGTACCGCGACGACGCCAACTTCGACGCGGCGCTGGAGGGCAACTTCGGTACCGGCTCACTGATCCAGAACGTGTGGATCGAACGCACGAAGGTGGGCATGTGGCCCGACAGCGGCACCGACGGCCTGCTGGCGCTCGGTCTGCGCATCCGCAACACGTTCGCCGACGGCGTCAACCTGCACGCCAACGTGCGGGACAGCAGCGTCCAGCAGACCGTGGTGCGCAACACCGGTGACGACGCGCTGGCGATGTTCTCCGAGGGCGCGCCGGTGACCAGGAGCAGCTACACGCACAACACGATCCAGATCCCCATGCTGGCCAACGGGATCGGCATCTACGGCGGCGAAAGCAACAGGGCGGAGGACAATCTCGTCAGCGACACGCTGACGGGGTCCGCCGGCATCGCCATCAGCTCCCGGTTCAACCCGGTGCCGTTCAGCGGCGAGACCCTGGTGCAGCGCAACACACTGACCCGCACGGGCGGTTTCGAACCGAACTGGAACTCGCAGTTCGGCGCGCTGTGGATCTACGCGGACACCTCGGACATCACCGCCCCGGTGACGGTCCGAGACATGGAGATCCGGGACAGCACCTACGCCGGCATCCTGATCAGCTGGCAGCGCAGGATCGACAACCTGACGTTCGACCGGGTGACGATCAGCGGCACCGGCACGTACGGCATCGAGATCAACGCCGCGGGCCGGGCCACGTTCTCCAACACCACGGTGTCCGGCGCGCCGTCCGGCGGGCTGAGCCTCGCGGGTGGGTTGGAGGTGGTCCGGGGACCGGGCAACTCCGGCTTCTAGCCGCGGGTGCCGGGCCGGTCACGCCGTCGGCGTGGCCGGTTCCGGCGCGTGCAGCGGCAGTCGCACCTGGAAGTGGGTGTCGCCCGGTTCCGAGACCACCCGGAGGTCGCCGCCGTGGCGGTTGACCACCACTCGCCACGAGACGTCGAGGCCGAGGCCCGTGCCTTCGCCGACGCCCTTGGTCGTGAAGAACGGCTCGAACACCCTGCGCCTGAGCTCGGCGGGCACGCCGGGCCCGGTGTCGATCACCTCGACGAGCGCGTTGCCGCCGTCCGGCGCGGTGCGGATCGTCAGTGTGCCGTCGCCGGCCACGGCGTCGATGGCGTTGACGATCAGGTTCGTCCACACCTGGTTGAGCTCCGCGGCGTACGCGGGCACCTTCGGCAGCGTGCGGTCGTACTCCTTGACCACCCGCACGCCGGGTCCGACCTTGCCGCCGAGCATGACGAGCGTGGCGTCGAGCCCCTCGTGCAGGTCCACGTCCTGGTGCGGGGTCCGGTCGAGCTGCGAGTACTGCTTGGCCGCCCCGACCAGCGCGGAGATGCGTCCGGTGCTGTCCTTGATCTCCAGCAGCAGGTTCTCCGTCTCGACCGTTGTGCCGCATCCCGGCGAACCGCTCACGCAGCGTCTGGCTCGCCCGGACCGCGGCCGCCGCGGGGTTGTTCAGCTCGTGGGTCAGCCCGGCCGTCAGCTTGCCGAGCGCGAGGAGCCGTTCGCGCTGACCGATCAGCTGGTCGGCGTTGCGGCTGCCGACGAACAGGCCCTCGAGCAGGTGCACCGCCATCGGGAACCACTGGCGGAACTTCGCGGCGAACGCCGCGGCCGGCAACGCGAGGAACTCGCAGTCGGTGACGGCGCGCACCGTCGCCGGGTAGCGCTGCGCGACCTGGTCGGCCAGGTAGAACTGGACCGCGCCGGAGTAGACGCCGCGCTGGTCGGTCCGCACGGTCTCGACCTCGGCGCCACGCACCGTCCGCACCATGCTCATCGTCCCGGACAGCAGGACGTGGAAGCACTCCGCCTCCGCGCCCTCCGCCGACACCGTCGTGCCCTGCGCGCAGGCGATGACGTCGCCGTTCGCGGCGACCCAGTCGAGCTGGCCGTCGGACAGCTCGGCGAACAGGAACAGCTCACGCAGCGCCACGGGCTCCATGCTGGTCACCGCTCCTCCAGGTACCGGCGCACGAGTGTCACGGCCATGGCGCCCTCGCCGACGGCGGACGCGACGCGCTTGACCGACTGCGCGCGCACGTCGCCGGCCACGAACACGCCGGGCACGCTGGACTCCAGGTAGTACGGGTCGCGGTCGAGGGACCACCCGGCCGGCCGGGCGCCGTCGACGAGCAGGTCCGGACCGGTCCACACGAACCCGCGCTCGTCCCGCCGCACCAGCCCGTCGAGCCACTCGGTGCGGGGCGCCGCGCCGATGAAGATGAACAGGTGGCTCGCGTCGACCGTCTCGGCAGGACCGCCGTCGACGCGGTCCAGCTGGAGCCGCTCCAGGTGGTCCGCGCCGATCGCGCGCCCGACGGTGGTGCCGGTGCGCACGTCGACGTTGTCGATCGCGTCGAGCTGCTGGATCAGGTAGTGCGACATCGACGTCCGCAGCGACCGGCCCCGCACGAGCAGCGTCACCGACCTGGCGTGCCGGGAGAAGAACACGGCGGCCTGGCCCGCGGAGTTCGCGCCGCCGACGATGTACACGTCGCGGCCGGCGCACTCGGGCGCCTCTGTCGTCGCGGAGCCGTAGAAGACGCCGCGTCCGCCCAGCTCGGCGATCCCCGGCGCGTCCAGGCTCCGGTAGGACACGCCGGTGGCGAGGATGACCGCGTGCGCGGCGATGCGGCTGCCGTCCCCGAAGTGCACCACCCGATCTGCCATGGACTGGTTCGCGGAACGGGACGATCACGTCGGGGACACCGTGGTAGCCGCCGTCGGGACACCCTGACCACCTTCGCCAACCTCACCCACTTGCGGCGGGTGTTGTCCAACCGCACGTGACCCGTGCTCACGAGCTACGTCCAGCGGCGGGTCCACCGGGACCGCTGTGGCGACTCCTCTCGTCCGGCCGGAGTGCGCGACTCCATGATCGGTTGGTCGAAGTACGCGTCGGCGTCCGGTTTCGGGGTGGGCGCCGCCGACTCGTCCGTGTCGTCCGGCGGTGCCGGGCGCCGCCGGGCCACCTCTTCGTCGAACGTCCCGTTCTCGACAGCGGCGCGGATCTCGTCGTCGCTCATGTGGCGGATCGCCTGCACGAACTTGTCGGCGGACTCGGCCAGCGCGTCGCGGTAGCCGGACGAGGCCGCCGCCGCGCGGACGGTGAGGCGGCCGGCCAGCACCTCCCTGGCCAGTTCGGCGAGCACCGGGTGCTTTCCGTTCGCCGCGGTCCGCAAGGCGCGCTCGTGCAGCCGGCGTATCTCCGCGTGGTCGATGTGCGGTCGCGGAATGTGGTGGCGCAGGTCGTTGGTCATGGTTGGCCTCTTTTCGGGTCAGCGCACGTCCTTGTCGGGATGTTCCCAGGAGTGCTCGTACATTCCCGAGCCGTGCCGGTTGTTGAGCTCCGGAATGTCACTGTCCGGAAAACCGGGGAGTTCCCAGGCCGACTTTATCGTTTCGAACAGGCGGATCGCGTCGATCACGGCGGTGACGGCGATCGACAGTTTGCCCATGAGGTCGCAGATTCGGAACAGGAACTGGCCGACCTGAGACTCCTGGCCGAGGAGGGTGTTGACCGTGTCCAACACGAAGGACGGCGCGAGCAGCAGCACATCCAGCGCGATGTCGCAGACCGTGTTGAGAGTGTCGTCGGCGACCAGATGGAGCTCGTAGATCAGCTCCAGGTAGACCTTGTACCGCGCGGCGAGGCTGTCGAATGCCGTGGCTTCGGTCACCGTCGCGTCCTGGAGTCGGGAGAAATAGTCGAGCGCGCTGTCCGCCGCGTTTCCTTCCCACACTTCCGGGAGCTTGGCGAGACCGGGATCGAGGCTCCCCGACATCGCCTTGACAGTGTCGCCACACGCCTCCCAGGCGAGTGCGCACCTCGCCCACGCCTTCCATTCTCCGGTGAACCAGGAGCGCAACCATTCGATGGGATCGAAGCCGCACGCGGCCTTGAGGACCTCACGGATGCCGGCCGTCAAACTGAACTGGTCGAGTACCGTTCGGCACCATTTCTCGACCTCCCCGGCCTTGGGTTCCAGGTCGCCCGGCTTCTTGGTGATGTCCAGCTCGTCCTGGGCGCTCTTGTAGCTGAAGCTCCCCTTGGCGGAATCGTCGTTGGGTCCGGCGCCGCTGGTAGACACTCCCGGATAGGTCCCGTCCAGCTCCTCCGCGTTGGCTGTGTCGCGCTCGTCGTAGAAGAACGCGGAGGCGTCCACCTCGAACGCCGAACCCGCCGCCGTCTCGCCCAGCAGGAACGTTCGGTCGCACATCGTCTGGACCACCGCGGAGTGGCCGCCGAGAAGCATGTCCAGGAAGCCGGCTCCATGCACGCTCATGTCGGTCTCGGCCCTGATGAAGTCGTACACTCCGTCGGCGTCGTCGCCGA
This sequence comes from uncultured Actinomycetota bacterium, assembly GCA_963840275.1. GTDB lineage: Bacteria > Actinomycetota > Actinomycetes > Mycobacteriales > Pseudonocardiaceae > Actinophytocola. The sequence goes on along the minus strand of CAWIYK010000005.1, from coordinate 837,618 downwards.
AGTCCTTGACGAACGACGCGAACTCGGTCAACGCGGCGGTGTCGACCTTGAACCCCATAGCTGCCCCCTCTGGTCTCGCTCGGGTTCGGCGACTGTCCATGAGGCCACTTGCATCGCACTTTCATCCGGTGGGTGCGGACTCGATCTCGAGGTTGAACACGTAGGAGATCGTCTCCGCCACCAGCTCGAGCCACAGCAGCGCGAACTGGTCCCCCGCCCGCTCGGCGAACCCGGCCGCGCGGTTCCTCTGCGGGAGCGTGTGCCAGCAGACGACGCCGAGCGTCCCCAGGTTGACCAGGTGCCCGCGCCACAGCCGGTCCCGGACGGACGCGACCACCTGGGTCACCACGGTCGCCAGGTGAGGCCCCACCTCGGCGACCCGCGCGGCGAGCGCGCGGTCGGCGTCGGCCATGACCGCCCCGGCGAGGTCCGCCGGGGGCTGGGCCGGCAGGTCGCACGGGTACAGCTCGCCGAGGAGCTCGAGCAGCTCGCGGTAGCCGAGGTCGCCGTCGCGGAGGTGGCCGACGAGCGTGTCGAGGTGGTCGTGCAGGTGCTGCCGGAACGTCTCCTCGGTCAACGCCGTACACCGGGCCGTCAGCTCGTCGAGGTGCGCCTCACGCACGTCGTCCTCGGCGCGCCGGTCCGCGTAGTAGTAGTGCACGGCCAGCTCGTGGTTGGCCTGCCACTTCGCGACCTTGTGCGGCTCGTGGCCGCCGCCCTTGGCCTCGACGTGCGCGACGGTCACGAAGAACCGGGCCTCCGCGGCCGCCCGCGCCAGGCGGAGGTCCCGCCGCCGGGTCAGGTGCCGGCCGATGCCGACCAGCAGGTGCGGGCCGTGCGGAACCGGGTCGGCCGGCCCGAGGGCGTCCGGCGCGAACGCGGTCAGCTCGTCGGTCGCGGCGGCGAAGACCACCGGACGGTCGCTGTCCCGGGCGGCGGCTCGCACCGCCTCCCGCAGCTCGTCGTCGTCGGCGCACACCACGTCGTCGCGCGCCGGGACGTCCGCCTTGCGCGGGCGGGCCGGCAGGTCGTACAGCTCGCGCAGCCGGCGCGCGGCCGTCTCGTCGACGACCCCCACACCGGTGACGAGGTCGTAGCGCAGCAGGTGGTTGCGGACGGTGGTCCTGGCGAGCACCATGTCGGGCTCCCGCCGCCCGGCCAGCGTGTCGGCCACCATCCGGAACACCGGGACGCGGTCGCGGTACACGTCGGTCAGGTCGACCAGGTCCAGGATGTGCTGGATCCCGTCGGCGCTGAGCCCCTCGGGCGTGCGGTGTCGGTCCCCGAGCTGCTTCGCCGTGTCCGCCGCCCACTGCCGCCACTCATCGGCGGCGGAGTCGGCAGAGTCGGCCGGCGCGGAGACGCGGGGCGTCGTGTCGCCGAGATCCAGGAGGACGACGTCGACCTGGTCGACCACGGCGACGCGCCGGGCCGCGGTCACCGGCTCCTCCTCCCAGGTCAGCCAGTCCCGCAGCACGTCGTAGGCGAACTCGTCGACCGCGCCGCAGACGATGTCCGCCCGGTGGCTCTCCCGCCGCGTCGCCTGGTCCCCCGGCTCGAGCAGCCCGACCCGCAACCCCACCGCGGCGGCGACCGGACCCAACCACGCCGCGTGCCGGACTGCGTCGTCGTGGGTGGGCGAGACGTGGTGCGTCCCGCCGCCGCGCACCGCGTGCGCCACGGTCGGCACGGCCAGCACCACCGAGGTGTCGGAGATCCCCAGGTCGTCGAGGGCGATCCCGGCACAGAGCGCGACGCCCGCCGCGACCTCGCCGTCGGTCAGCGGTCGCCCGATCGTCCTGGCGACCGCCGCCACCGCGAGCGAAAGACACTCGACCGACCCGACCTCGGCTCCCCGCACCGCGGCGACCCGCGACGACAGGTCGGCGTCCCCCAACCGCGCCACGCCGTCCACCACGGCCCGAACCCGCCGTCCCGCCCTGCGCACGAACATGGCAGACGGTAACCCGGCCTACTCGTCGGCGACCGGGCTGTCCGAGGTTCCCCTGTCGATCACCGCGGCGTCGACGCGGTACTCGGCCAGCTGGTCGCGCCACCACGGGGTCTCCACGAAGCCCCGCTTCAGTGACAGCAGCTCGACCGACGCGCTCCAGCCGACCACACCCCGCAGCTTCGCGAGCGTCTCGGTGGTGAACTCGAACAGACCCCGCGTCGAGTCGGCGATCACCTCGCACAGCAGGGCGTTCCCGTCCAGGGTGGCGCCGAGGTAGCGGACCGACCGGTGGCGGGTGAGCGCGGTGGCGACCTCGTTGAGCTTCGCCGGCTCGACGCTCACCCACAGCAGCGTCTCCGCCTCGAGGCCGAGCACGGGGGCCGGCACGATGGTGAACACGGCCGCGCAGCCGTCGCCGATCATGCGCTCGAAGCGGCGGCGCACGGTGCTCTCGTTGAGCTCCAGCACGCCGGCGATGGTCTTGAAGCTGGCCCGGCCGTCGTCGCGGAGCTGTTCCAGGATGGCCCAGTCGACCTTGTCCAGGTGGTCCGGCGCGCACAGCGGCGGCTCGGCCGGCAGCTCGCCGCCGGCCGGCTCGCGGTCCAGCAGCTGGCGGTACCAGTCGTGCGAGACCTTGTACACGTGCAGCAGCAGGTCGCTGTACCAGCGCTGCACCCCGTCGATCTGCTGCAGCTCCAGCATGGTCTTCGGGTAGCGGGTGGGCCCGGTGTTGACCACCAGCTCGAGCGCGATGTCGTACGAGCCGGTGATCAGCGACGCCCAGCGCACGTCGTCGCGGGCGACGAGCTGACCAGCGACGTCGAGCTGCGTGCCGGGGCGGCAGCCGATCCTGGTGAAGAACGTCTCCACCGGACCGGTGCTGCCGAGGCTCGGCAGCACCGCCACCTTCAGCAGGTTGTCCGCGATGAGCTGCTGGGCACGCCGCGCCACCGTGGGCACCGACGTCTCGCACATCGCGGCGATCGACGTCCAGCTCGCTCGTCCGTCCGACTGCAGCGCGATGATGATCTGGCGGTCGAGCTCGTCGAGCGATCTCATCCTTCTCGGCTGACCTCGGCCAGAAACGCGCGCACCGTGCTCGTCCACGCCTCGGCCTCCTCGATCTGTGGTGAGTGCCCCGACTTCTCGAAGACCACCAGCCTCGAGCCGGGCACCAGCCTAGCGATGGTCTCGCTGCACTCCACCGGTGTAATCCAGTCCGTGCGGCCCACCGTGATCAGCGTCGGGCAGGTAATGCCCGGCAGCGCGTCCTTGAGGTCGTATCGCGGGATGTTGACCTGGAACGCGTAGTTGTGGGCCTCGTACCGGTACGGCGTCGCCTCGACCTTCTGCTCCACCGCGGCCGGGTCGTAGTGGTAGTCGTACAGCGGCAGGATCTCCCGCCAGCAGTCCCGCAGGTCGTCGTTGTCGCGGACGGTGCCGGCGAAGATCCGGTCCAGCTTCTCGCGGTCGATCTCGACCCGTGCCGACGCGAGCGCGTTGGCGAGCGCCTTCTCCTCGTGCGAGTTGTCCGGCGAGGTGTCCCGCAGCACCAGCGCGCGCACGCGGTCGGGGTAGCGGATGGCGTACTCCATCGCCATGAACCCGCCGTACGAACCGCCGGCCATGACGATCCGCTCCGCGCCGACCCACTCCCGCAGCCCGTCGATGTCGGCGGCCCACTGCTCGTGGCTGAACGTGCCGTTGCCCTCGCTCTGCCCGGAGCCCCGCGCGTCGAACACCACCACCCGGTAGGTGTCGGCGAGCCGGCCGAAGCTGGCGCGCGGCTCGGCACGGGACCCGAGCCCCGGCGCGCCGTGGTGCGCGATCAGCACCGGCGCGTCCGCCGGCCCGAGCACCTCGACCGCGAGCCGGTTCCCGTTGATCTCGACCATGGTCGCCGCCGTCGTGGCGGCGGCGAACTCCGGGGACACCTCGGACACAGAAACCTCCTCAGACGGGGATGACGCAGTCGTCGAGCCCGCGGGGGAACGACGTGAGCGGGCGGGAGCCGGTCTCGGTGACGAGCATGCTGTCCGAGATCCGGTAGCCGGCGTGGCCGGGCACGTAGACGCCGGGTTCGTTCGACACGATCATGCCGGCCTCGAGCACGGTCGCGTCGCCGTCCTCCAGCCACGGCGGCTCGTGCATGCCGAGCCCGATGCCGTGGCCCTGCCGGTGCCGCAGGTACCGGCCGAGGCCGGCGTCGCGCAGCACCGCGAGACACGCGGCGTTCGCCGCCCGGCACTCCGCGCCGGGCCGGATCGCCCGGCCGCCGACCTCCTGTGCGAGGCGGACGGCGTCGTGGAAGCGGTGCTGCTCGTCGGTCGCCTCGCCGAGCACGAACGTCCGCTCCCCCTCGACGAACCGGCCGCCGACCGCGCAACCGAGCGACAGCATGAACGTGTCTCCCGGCCGGAGCCGGTAGCCCGACGGCAAACCGTGCGGGTACACGGAGTTCTCGCCCGCGTACACGAGTCCGCCGGCGAGCATCGAGACCACGACGACGTCCGAGTGCTCGGCGTACATGGTCGTGGTGCCGGTCCTGGTGACGTGCGCGGCCAGCTCCGCCTCGCTCGGCAGTTCCCCCGCCGACGCGATCGCGTCGGCGACCAGCGCTACCCCGGCCGCCAGCATCACGTCGGTGATGCGTGCCGCCTCCGCGTGCAGCGCCACCTCGGCGGGATCCTTGACGTACCGGGCCACCGTGACCACGTCGGACGGCACGAGGTCCACAGTGGACAACGCAGCGGCCGCCGCGGACAGCCGCGCGTAGGAGATCGACGTGGTGTGCCCGACGCGGCGGCGGCCGGTGCCGATCGTGTCGGCAAGCGCCGAGAACGGTGGCACCACGCCGGGATACTCCGGATAGGACACCAGCGCGGCCGCCGCCCGCTGTGCCTCCGCGTGCTCCCGCTCCAGCTCGGGCAGCAGGAGCACGCAGCGTCCGTCGACGTCCAGCCACACGGCCACCGGCCGCTCGCACGGGTGGTGGAAGAACCCGGTCAGGTACGCGACGTCCTCCGGGTCGTCGGTGAGCACGGCGTCGAGGCCGTCGCGGGCCAGCCCGGCGCGCACCCGGTCCTGGACGGCCGTGAAGAACGCCGGACCGAGTCGCTGCGAGAACGTCATGCCTTGCTCCGTCGGGGGTTGCGGGCGTCGTTGTAGGCGGTGGAGACGAGCGTCGCGGCGAGCACCAGCAGGAAGATCGCGAGCGACGGGAACAACGGCAGCCACCACGCGGTCGACATCGCGCCCGCCTGCTGCGCCTCGTACAGGATCCGGCCCCACGACCACGTGTTCGGGTCGCCGAGCCCGAGGAACGCGAGACCGGCCGCGGACAGCACCGCCCGCGACGCCGTGAGCACCACCGACACCAGGATCAGCGGCAGCACGGCCGGCACCACGTGCCGCGTGATGATCCACACCGGCGAGCTGGTCATCAGGCGCGCGGCGTCCACATAGGGCAGTCGCACCACGGCGAGCGCCTGGGAGCGCACGACTCTCGTGACCTCGGGCCACGAGAACGCGGCGATCACCAGGATGATCGTCATCGTGCTCGGCCCGATGAGCGCGGCGACGAGGATCATCAGCGGCAGGACCGGCAGCGACAGCGTCAGATCGACGATCACGCTCACCAGCGCGTCGAGACGGCGGAAGTACGCGCCGACCACCGCGAGGAACGTGCCGAACAGGATCGCGATCAGCGATGCCGCCGCGGCCACCAGCAGGCTCTGCTGCGCGCCCCAGACGACCTCCGCGTACACGTCGAGCCCGAGGCTGTCGGTGCCGAACCAGTGCGCGCCGGACGGCGGCGTCAGCACCGTGTCGCCGTAGCCGGACGGGTAGTCGGCGAGCAGCGGCGCCGCGACCGCCGTGAACACCAGCAGCGCCAACACGATCAGCGCGCCCATGCCGAGCGGTTCGCGCCGGAACCGGCGCCAGGTGGACGTTCGGCTCATGACGCCTTCACCCGTGGGTCGAGCACGCCGTAGACGATGTCGGTGATCATGTTGACCACCACGACGACCACGGCGAGCAGGAGGAACGCGCCCTGCAGGACCGGGAAGTCCAGCCGGACGACCGCGTCGTAGATCCCGCGGCCGATGCCCGGGTACGCGTAGACGGTCTCGATGAGGATCACGCCGCCGACCAGGTGGAGACAGATCTGCAGCCCGATCAGCGTCGTGGTGGGCAGCAACGCGTTGCGCAGCGCGTGTTTCCACAGCACCCGCAGGTGCGGCAGCCCGTTGGCGCGCGCGAGGGTCACGTAGTCCTCGCCGAGCGCCTCGATCAGCGTCGACCGGACGGTCAGCACGTACCCGCCGAGCTGCACCAGCACCAGCGACAGGCACGGCAGCACCAGGTGCCCGACCACGCTGAGGTACCACCCGCCGCCGTACGTGCCGTCGGTGTAGGCGCCGCCGATCGGGAACCAGCCGAGCTGCAGCCCGAACACGTACAGCAGCAGGATGCCGACACTCGGGACGAACAGCGACTGGCCGGTGACGGCGACGACCTGCACCACCCGGTCCAGGACGCCGCCCGCCTTCGCCGCGGCCAGCACCCCGAGCGGGATGCCGAGCAGGACGGTCACCACGAGCGCAGCGCCGACCAGCAGCAGGGTCCACGGCAGCTGCGCCATCAGCGCGTCGGTGACGTCGATGCCCTGGCTGAACGACACGCCGAGGTTGCCCCGCAGCAGCTGGCCGAGGTACTTCACGTACTGCACCGGCAGCGGTTCGTCGAGGCCGTACTGCGTGAGCAGGCCCGCCCGGATCTCGGGGGTCATGTTCGGGCTCGCGATCGCCAGCGCGGGGTCCCCCGGCAGCAGCCGGAGCATCAGGAACGTGACCGTCACCGCGAACCAGATGGTGAGCAGGCCCCGGCCGAACCTCCTGAGCACGAACAGGAACAGCGACATCCGGGCGGCTCTCCCGCCTACTCGGCCTTGGTCGCCGACGCGACCGAGATCGGGTTGACGATGGACAGCAGCTCGCTCGGCTTGACCGTGAACCCGCTCCACTCGCTGCGGTGCGCGACGTACAGGTTCTGGGTGTACATCACGTTGTCGTACACCTCGTCGCGGACCTTCTTCGCGGCCTCGCGCAGGATCGGCACCTGCTCGTCGCGCTCGAAGGTGACCCGCGCCCGCTGGATGAGCGAGGTGAGCTCCGGATCGTCCACATAGGAGTAGTTGATCACGCCGTCCGGCAGGTAGGTCAGCGCCATGTTGGTCGCCGGATCGTCCATGATCGCGAAGTTGCCGGCGTAGATGTCGAAGTCGCCCGCGTCGGTCTTGGCGAGGTAGGTGTTGCGCTCGAGGCCCTGCAGCTCGATCGTGACCCCGGCCTTGGCCGCGCCGTCCTTGACCAGCGTCGCCCACTGCGTGGTGACCGGGTCCTGCAGCGAGTAGATGAGCCGGAAGCTCAGCGGGAACTTCCCCGACCCGTCGGCCTGGTAGCCGGCCTCGGTCAGCAGCGTGCGCGCCGCCTCCGGGTCGTAGGTGTACTCCTTGCTGGCCTTGTCGTAGAAGTCCTTCAGCACCGGCATGAGCGGGCTGGACCCGGTCGAGACCGCCTGTCCCTGCAGGACGACCCTGCGGACGGCGTCGTAGTCGACCGTCTGCGCGAGCGCCTGCCGGACCTGCTTCTTCGCGAGGTCGGGCTGGTTCATGTTGTAGGTCAGGTGCGAGTAGCCGAGGCCGGGGACCTCCTCGACCGTGATGCCGGCCGTGTTCTGCAGCCCCTTCACCTGCGCGGGCGGCAGCGAGTTCGCGATGACGTCCACGTCGCCGTTCTTCAGCGCGAGGATCTCGGTGTTGACGTCCGGGAAGACGCGAAACACGATCTCGGCCGCCTTCGGCTTGCCGCCCTCGACGAGCGGGTAGTCGGCCACCCGCTCGAGGGTGTAGCTCTGTCCACGTTGGACGGTCTTGAGGACGTACGGCCCGGCGCTGACCCATTCGGCGGTGGTGCCGTCGTTCGCGAACTTCGCCACCGAGCCGGCCGGCTCGAACACGTGCTGCGGCACGATGTTGCCCCAGAAGCCGATCTCCGGGATGAGCGAGGAGTCCGGCTGGGAGAGCTCGACCTCGACGCGGGTGTCCGACACGGCGGTCGCCGACGCGAAGTTGGTCAGCTGGCCGTAGAACGTGCCGGCCGGGGCGTCCCGCTTGACCGCGTTGAGCGTGAACGCCACGTCCTTCGCCGTGAGCGGCTGCCCGTCCGACCACTTCATGCCGGCCTGGATCTCGTAGTAGCCGGTGGTGTCGTCGACGTAGCCCCATTTGCGCGCCAGCTCCGGCGCCTTCTCGCCGTCCGGACCGATCGACAGCAGGTGGGGGTACATCAGGTTCGTGATCCAGTAGTCGCTGCGACTGTTGCCGATCAGCGGGTTGTAGTTGACCACGTCGGTGGTCGTGGCGATCCGCAGCGTGGCGTCGGTGACCTGCTTGCCGCCGCCGTCCGCGCCGGGCGCACTCGGCGCACAGGCGGGGAGCAACGCGACGGTGACGGTCGCGGCGAGCAGGGCGATCAGGGTGAACAATCGGGGACGAGGCATCAGACCCAGACCTCCTTGAGGACTCGTAGCGTGTTACCCCCGATGACCATGCGGATCTCGTCGTCGCCGTAGTCGTGCGCGACCAGCCAGCCGATGATGTTGTGGAAGCACTCGGCCGGGTTCTCCAGCCCGTCGACGTAGGGCACCTTGTCGTAGGTCACGCCGCCGTGCGCCTGCCCGAGCGAGAGGTTCGCCGCGAACGCGTCGTGCAGCCCGACGTGGTCGCCGAACAGCGTGTCCGGGCCGAAGCTGACGTGCTCGATGCCGACCAGCTCGACGCAGTAGGTGAAGTGGTCCATCACGGACTCGATCGAGTGCAGCGGGTGCCGCGGCGACAGCGTGGTGTGCGGCGCCGCCTCGATGCCGATCACGCCGCCGCGTTCGGCGCACGCGCGGATCGTCTCGTCGTCCTTCATCCGGTTGGTCGGCCACACCGTGCGCGAACCGGCGTGGGTGATGAACACCGGCGTGCGCGACTTGCGGATCACGTCGAGGCCGGTGCGGTCGCCGGAGTGGGAGATGTCGATTGCGATGCCGAGCTTGTTCATCCGCTCCACCGCGCGGTCGCCGAGGTAGGTCAGGCCGCCGTCGCCGCGCTCCTTGAGACCGCTGCCGAGCAGGTTGGCCTCGGAGTAGGCGATGCCCATCTGCCGCACGCCGAAGCCGTACAGCACGTCGAGGCGGTCGATCTCGTTCTCGATCGGGGTGGCCGCCTCCAGCGCGAAGATGTGCGCGATCCGGCCGGTCGCCGCTGCGAGCTCGATGTCGGCGACCGACTCGGCCTTGATCACGAAGTCCTGGTGGGCGAGGTCGGCCATCCGCACGCCGAGGTCGAACAGCACGTCCTGGTACTTCCAGCCGGCGTCCGAGCTGATGCAGCAGGTGCCGTCCATGCCGTTGTCGAACACGGCGGTCATGCCGGAGCGGGCGAGGCCCTGGTAGCCCGTCGGCTCGCGGCCCTGGCGGATGTGGTCGCGCAGGTCGGTCATGTCCTCCGGGAAGACCTGGACGTGCTCGTGCAGCGAGATGACCGTCTCCTCGCGCAGGAGCCGTGTGGTGCGCTCGGCCTGCTCGGTGGTCAGGTCGAGGCCCGCGTAGGCCGGCACCCGGCCGATCTGCTCCGCGTAGGCGAACTCCCGGTAGTCCTTGCCGGCCTCGAGGTACTCGTACGCGGTGTAGCCGGTGTAGCGGGGAGCGGGCTCGAGCACGCTGCCTCTCCTGTCTCTCGGGCCAGCTGGACCGGTCTCATGTGGACCAGTTGACTGTCTCCAGTGGAATGCCGCAGAGTGTCATCAATATCCGGCGTGATTGTCAATGTTGATGTTCAATCAGGGCGTTGACGATCACAGAGTGAAACTTATCGGCAAGGCAACTCATGTGAGGATGGAGCGGTGAACACACTGGTCCGGCCCGCGCTGCGGGTCAGAGGGCTCGCGGTGTCGTTCCCGATGGAGCGCGGCGAGATCCCGGCGGTGCGGCACGTCGACCTCGACGTGCCGCGGGGCGAGCTGGTCGCGCTGCTCGGCGAGTCCGGCTCCGGGAAGTCGGTGACCGCGCGTGCGGTCATGGGTCTCGCCGGGGCGGGCGCGGTCGTCACGGCCGACGAGCTCACCCTCGGGGACACCGACCTGCGCAGCGCGAGCCCGCGTGCGCTGCGGGAGCTGCGCGGACAGCGGATGAGCCTCGTGCTGCAGGACGCCCTGTCCGCGCTCAACCCGGTCCTCACCATCGGCGACCAGCTCGGCGAGCTGTTCCGGGTCCACAGTGGAGCATCCAGGAAGGTCGCGCTCGGCAAGGCCGTCGACCTGCTCAATCTCGTCGGCATTCCCGCACCACGGCAGCGGGTGACCGACTACCCGCACCAGTTCTCCGGCGGGATGCGGCAGCGGATCCTGATCGCGATGGCGATCGCGCTCGAGCCGGAGCTGCTGATCGCCGACGAGCCGACCACCGCGCTCGACGTGACCGTGCAGGCCCAGATCCTCGAGCTGCTCGACTCGCTGCGCGCCCAGCTCGACATGGGCGTCCTGCTGATCACGCACGACCTCGCGGTGGTGAGCGAGGTCGCCGACCGGCTGGCCGTGATGTACGCGGGCCGCGTCGTCGAGGCCGGCGCTGCCGACGCGGTGCTGAGCCGTCCGTCCCACCCGTACACCGAGGCCTTGCTGCGGTCGGTGCCCCAGCTCGAACACCACGGCGCGGACCTGTTCACGATTCCCGGCTCGCCGCCGAACCCGGCCGACGTCCCCTCCGGCTGTCCGTTCCACCCACGCTGCCACCGGGTAGTCGACCCGTGCTCCACCGTCCGGCCGGAGCTGCTCCCGCTCGCCGGCCGGACGGTCGCGTGCCATCAGTCGGAGGTGATGCTCGGTGAGCACGTCGGTTGACACGGTCGTCCTGGCTGCCGACTCGCTCGTGCGCACCTACGCCGTCGGCTCGCTGCTGCGGCGCCGGCGGGTGTCCGCGGTCGACGGGGTGAGCCTGTCGCTGCGGCGCGGCGAGGTGCTCGGCGTCGTCGGCGAGTCCGGGTGCGGCAAGTCCACACTGGCCCGCATGCTGGTCGGGCTGGAACGCCCGGACAGCGGTCGGCTGTCCTACCGGGGCGCGGACGTGACGGCCGGGGACCGCGCCGCGCGCCGGCTGCTGCGCGACGGCGTCCAGATGATCTTCCAGGACCCGTACGCGTCGCTCGACCCCAGGATGACCGTGCTCGACATCGTCGCGGAACCACTGGCCGCCAAGGGATCCGGCACCCGCTCGACGCGCCGCGACCGGGTGGCCGAGCTGCTCGGCCTGGTCGGCATGTCGCCCGACATGATGAGCCGCCACCCGCACCAGTTCTCCGGCGGACAGCGCCAGCGCATCGGCATCGCCCGCGCGCTCGCGCTCGACCCTTCGGTGCTGATCTGCGACGAACCCGTGTCCGCGCTGGACGTCTCCGTGCAGGCGCAGGTGATCAACCTGCTCGCCGAGCTGCGGCGGCGGCTCGACGTCGCCATCGTGTTCATCGCGCACGACCTGTCGGTGGTGCGCCACCTCGCGGACCGCGTCGCGGTCATGTACCTCGGCCGGATCGCCGAGGTCGGCGCGACCGCGCAGATCTACGACGCGCCGGCGAACCCGTACACGCAGGCGCTGCTGTCGGCCGTGCCGTCGGCCGACCGCACCGCGCGCGGCGGGCTGTCCCGCCGCAGGGTGCTGGCCGGCGAGCCGCCGTCGCCCATCGACCCGCCGGCCGGCTGCCGGTTCAACCCACGCTGCTGGCTCGCGCAGGACGTCTGCCGGCACGACACGCCACCGCTGCGGGAGGTCGGCGACCACGGCCGGCGCAGCGCCTGCCATTTCGCCGAGGAGGCGCTCACGGAGGCATGATTCCGCATTTCTCACCATGGGTGACACATTCGCGACCCGGGCCTCGATATACCTGAGGCAATGTCGTGCTGCCACTTCTGGAGGTGGCTGTGGCTGACGGGTGGCGGAACCGCTACATGGCGCCCTTCTACGCCCTGATCATTTCTTTCGTGCTCGTCCTCCTGCTCGGTCTGCTGCTCGAGACGGACCCGTCGACCGGGCCCGCGGCCCAGCAGAAATCCACGCCGGCGACCCAGGAGCCGGCCACCCCCCAGCCGAAGGTCATCTTCTCCGCCAAGGGAGCCAAGGAGTTTCCCGGCTCGAGACTGACCCTCACGCACGGCGACGAAGAGCAGCCGTTCGACGCGCTCGACGAGCTGCCCGAGCTGCCGGTCGACGAGACCTTCGGGATTTGCGCGGTGCTCGACGAGGGCTGGACCGCGGTCGGCGCGACGCGGGCACCGAATTCCAAATACTCCTGCTGGGGACCGTTCGACCCGAAATCGGACGAAACGTCCGTGCTGCGTGCCGAGAGGTCGAAATGACCATGAATTCTCGAGGCGGCGACCGGCAGACGGTGATCCTCTTCGTCACGGTCGCGTTCGGACTGGCCGGCGGCGCGCTCGTCATTCCCATCGTCGACCTGGACCCGTTCGTGTGGTTCCTCGTCGTGATCGGCGCCGCGACGCTGTCCACACTGGTCGCGTTCAAGCTGCTCACCGACGAGCACCGGTCACAGCCGCACCGCCAGGGGCCGCCCCCGACACCCGCACGGCAGTCCACCACGACCTCCTACCCGGCAGCCACCTCGAGAGCCGCCTCGGCCCCGACCCACGTCGCGCACCCGGTGGAGCCCGCCGGCCAGTGGTGGGCACAGCCCGGGACGCCGGCCAACAACACGCGGACCGCGCAGCCGGCCGGGGCCGCGCCACCGCTGTCGACCTACGTCGCGACGGGCGCCGCGCTCGTCGCGCAGTGCCCGAACTGCGGCGACTTCCGGCTCGACGTGGCGCGCAACGAACCCGCGTACTCGTTCCGGTGCCGCAACCCACGCTGCCGTCACGAATGGCGCTGGACGCCGGGGACGGACTGGCCGGCGGTGGTCGTGCGGCGGAACCTCACCGGCGAGCCGACCGCCCCCGACCGGCGCTGAGAGGAAGGAGACGGCCATGCGCATGGACACGTACCGCCAGTCGGTGTCCCGCTCCGACCCCGGCTGTGTGGTGATCCTGCTGGACCGGTCGGACTCGATGAAGCTGCCGTGGGCACGCACCGGCGCGACGCTCGCCGACGGCGCGGCCCTCGCGGTCAACAACATCCTGCTGGACATGTGCATCAAGGCCACCGCGGAGGTCAACGCGCCGGTCCGGCACTACTTCGACGTCGGCGTCTTCAGCTACGGCGCCAGACTGCTCGCGCAGGGCGAGGGCGTGGAGTCCGCGTTCGGCGGGCCGCTCGCCGGGCGCGGGCTGGTGCCGCTGCCGGAGCTCGCGGAGCACCCGATCACCGTGCGCGCGGAGCCGTCGATCGACCTGATGGCGGTCAGCGCCAAGATGCCGGTCTGGGTCGACTCGGTGCACGGCTACCGCACACCGATGTGCGAGGCGATCGCGCTCGTCGGCGCGCACGTCTACGACTGGGTCGCCGCGCACCCGAACTCGTTCCCGCCCATCGTCATCAACATCACCGACGGCATGGTCACCGACAGCCCGCACAACGGCGCGACGCTGCGGGACTGGGTGCAGCGCATGACGTCCATCGAGACCAACGACGGACCGACCCTGTTCTTCAACGTGTTCCTGTCGCCGGTCGAGGCGGCCGAGATCGTGTTCCCGTCGCATCCCGGCGGCCTGCCGCTGCCCGGTCCGGAGCTGTTCGAGCTGAGCAGCGACCTGCCGGGCCCGATGATCGACAACGCGCGGGTCGACGGGTTCGACGCCCACCCCGGCGCGCGGGGGCTCGCGTTCAACGTCGGTCGCTCGACCCTGTTGAAGGTCCTTCAGATCGGCACCCGGGTGCCGGACCGGCCGGCGTAGGAGCTCACGGTGATCCAGGCCAGGACGGTCATCTACTTCGCGCAGAAGCACGGCAACGCCGAGGCGGAGTGGGAGGACGGCGGCGCGGCCGCGCCGCCCGACCGGACCGCCGGGCGCGGCGCGCGGTTCGCGGTGGCCGACGGCGCCACGTCGGGTTTCGGGTCGGCCCGCTGGGCGCAGCAGCTCGTCGCGGGGTTCGTCGGGGCCGACCGCGACGGGCCGCCCGAGCTGGCGCCCGGCGCGTTGCGCGGCTGGTTCGAGGTGATGCAGACGAGGTGGCGCGACGACCCCCGGCTCGCCGGGGCGACCGAGCTGCAGAAGCTCAAGCAGGCGCAGGTCGGCTCGTTCGCGACGTTCCTCGGGTGCGAGCTGACCGACCGCGGCTGGACGGCGGTCGCGCTCGGTGACACCGTGCTGTTCCACGTCCGCGCCGGCCGGCTGGTCGCGCAGTTCCCACGCATGGCGGCCGAGGACTTCGGGTTCAACCCGGACGGGGTGTCGACCCGACCGGAGACGCTGGCCGACACAGCCGGCCGGGTGCTCGTCGGGCGGGGCGACCTCGCCGACGGCGACGTGCTGTACCTCGCGACGGACGCCTTGGCGCAGTGGATGGTCGAGGCCGACCACGACGCGCTGTGGCCGACGCTCGCCGCCCTCGGGCACCCGGACATGTTCGACGCGCTGGTCGCCGACCGGCGGCGCAACGGCGAGCTGCACAACGACGACGTGACGTTGCTGCGGGCGCACATCGTCTCGTCGCGACCGTCGGAACTGGTGGTGTGTCTCTGATGCGCTACCCGAGTCCGGAGGACTACCTGAAGGCCGTGCAGCGGCGCGAGTCGTTCACCACCGACGAGCTGCGCCGGTACGAGCTGGTGCCGCACCCGCTGTACGGCATCCCGATGCCGGCCGCCGGCACCAGCGCGGTCGTGTTCAAGGCGGTCGTCGACGGGGAGCCGCAGGCGCTGCGGTTCTTCACGAGGGAGGACCGGTGGAGCGCCGACCGCTACGACGCGCTCCACGAGCACTTCGCGGCGCGCGACCTGGCCGAGGTGGTCGCGATGCCGACGTGGGTGCACGAGGGCATCACGGTCAACGGCAGCACGTGGCCGGTGGTGCGCATGCAGTGGGTCGAGGGCCATCCGATGAACAAGCACGTCGACGAGCTGGTGCGCCGCGGCGACGGCCGTGGCCTCGGTGCGCTCGCGGAGGCGTGGCTGGAGCTGGTCGACCGGCTGCAGCGGGCCGAGTTCGCGCACGGGGACCTGCAGCACGGCAACGTGCTCGTGGACGATCGAGGAGCCATGCGCCTCGTCGACTTCGACTGTTCGTGGATCGCCCGGTTCTCCGGGTGGCCGGCGCCGAGCGAGACCGGGCACCGGAACTACCAGCCGGAGACCAGGCCGTGGGGGCAGTGGATGGACACGTTCTCGGGGCTGGTGATCTACACGTCGCTGCTCGCGCTGTCGAAGGACCCGAACCCGTGGCACGCGCTCTACAACGAGGAGAACCTGCTCTTCCGCCGTGAGGACTTCCGGCCGCCGTTCGACAGCGGGGCGTGGGAGCACCTGTCCGGCATCGGGGATCGCCAGCTCGACCAGCTGGCCGCGCGGATCACGGAGTGCTGTGTGCCGGGCTGGGTCGCGACGGGTGCGCTGGCCGACCTGGTGGCGCCGCCGGCGTTGCAGTGGTGGGAACGCACGCAGGTGGGTGCCGCCCGGCCGGCCGTGCCGGCGATGGCCGCACCGCCTCCGCCCGTTGCGCGGACACTGCCCCCCGTGCCGACCGCCCCCGCGCCCCGGCAACCCGGCGCGAACTGGTGGCAGGAGCGCCCGCCGGCGCGGGTCCCGGCGCGTCGTCCGGCCCGTCCGGCCCGTCCGGCCCGGCCGGCGTCTCCTGCGCGGATCCCGGCGGGGTGGATACTCGCGACCGCGCTGGTGCTAGGCCTGATCGCGGGCGGCCTGTCCGCGGGAATCGACGACGACTACGCCGCGGCGGTGGGCCTGGTGGTCGCCGTGGTGACGGCGATAGTCGGGTTCATCGGCGCCGCCGCGCGCAGGTAACGCGGAGGCGAGGGCTCGCCGGACGCGGCCGACAGCACGGCAGCGGCGGTCGCGATCAACCCGGCGACAGCGCGGGGCGGCACGTGCGACCCACCCGACCAGCAACGCAGCGCTGCGGTCGCGGCGCTGGGGTGGTCGGCGCCTGGCCGCCCCAGCGCGGCCAGGCGCCGTGCCATCAACGCGACCTGGTCAGGTCCAGGTCGCCGCGGCGTACCCGATGGCTCCGACCAACCCGACCGCGGCGACCACCGCGGCCGCCCGGGCACCCGGCTCATGCCTGGTGACGGCGACGACGCCGACGGAGAGACCCAGCACCCCGACGAGCAACGCGACGATCGCGAGTACCGGAAGCCGGGCGTCCTCGTCGCCGGCCAGTGCCACGAGGAGGAACACCACGCCGACCACTCCGAGGCCGACGCCCAACGGGCCGAACCGTCGCCCGCGCTCGACCTGCGGCACCCCCGCCGGCGGCTGCGCGCTGACCTGCGGCGTTTCGTGAGTCTGTGGCCCGCTCGGACCGCCACCCGGCACCGGAAGCGGCTTGGTCCACCACCCGGACCCCTGCTGTCGAGGACCATCGGGCGCGGCCTCCGGCTCGGCCTGCCGCGCAACGGGCTCTCGGACACCGGGGTCGGCCCGCACGAGGTCGGCCAGCCACGCCGGTGCGCCACCCTCCTGCGCCGAGCCCGCATCACCTGTCGCGGGCTCCGCCGCCGGCCCGGTGTCGGTCGCACTCTCAGTCGAACCAGACACCACACTGGGCCACCCAGCCGCAGCGGTCCCGGACACCGACTCGGCCTCCGCCTCGGGCTCGGCGACGGGTTCGGCGACGGCCACTCGCACCGTCTCCGACTCCGAACCAGACGTCTCCCCCACAGACCCCGTCGAACCGGTCGCCGACCCCGGACTCGCCTCCACCGCGCCGTTCTCGACCGACTTCGGCGGCTCCGCGCCGCCGCCGTTCGTGGCCTCGACCTTGCGCCAGTGGTCCGCGGGCGGCAGCCGCGTCGAGCCGTCCTCGGGAGCCGGGGCGGTCGTCGCGCCGGCCAGGATCTCGTCCACCTCACGCGCGTTGGGCACCGTGATCTCGTTGCGGTCCTTCAGCTCCCGCAACAGCTTCACGATGTCGACCCGCGCGAGCTGGTCGTCCTCCTCGCGCAGCTTGCGCCGCAGCGTGCCGATCAGCTCCTCCTGCCGCTCCGGCGTGATGCGGTTCGGGCCCATCACGCTGGCGATGCGGTACAGGTACTCGAACGGCACCGGCGGCGGCGCCGGCAGCGGGTCGGGCAGGACGACCCGGCGGGCGACCATCTCGGTCAGCGCGGTCACCAGCTTGACCATGCTGTCCGCCGTGCGGTTCTGGAAGTCGATGATCTGCCGCTCCGCCAACGGGATGTACATGTGGTCGAGCGGGCCAACCTGCAGCGGCAGCACCGGCAGCCCCAGCTCGTTGGCGTAGTCGAGCTCGAGGCGACACGGCTTGGACTTCCACGAGCTGTTCGACAGCGCGAACACGAAGACGGTGGCGCCCTGGATCTCCTGGATGATCTCGCGCCACCACGACTCGCCGCCGTGGATCTGGTGGTCCATCCACACGTCGTGTCCGAGCTGTTCGAGGTCGGCCCGGATCGTGCGGACGACCGCGTCGTCGGACTTGGTGTAACTCACGAACAGGGTCACCGTCGTATCCTTCGTCGAATTCCACTCGCCATGTTGTCGCGCGAAACGACGGGTTCGTTGCGCCGAACGGATCAGGGAACTTCTTCCGAGCCGACATCGGTCGTGGCTTCCGCCCGGACGACGAGCTGTCCCCATTGCCCGTTCTCCTTGCGGAATATCTCCTCGACCCGGTCGATGCCGGCGCCGACGTCGCCGTGCGGGTCCAACGCCTCCCAGTCGATCTCCGCCTCGGCCAGGTTCACCCACGCGTCCGAGTAGAGCTTGCCGAGCCGAGGAAACCCGATCAGCGCCCCGTAGGCGGTGACGACACCGGCGAGCGCCGCGCACACCGCGGCGGCGATCGACACACCGGCGCGTGCCGAGCCGTCGGTGAACTGCCCGGCCACCCCGACGAGCGTGGCGGCGACCAGCAACGCGTTCCGCACGAAGATCGCCTGCTGGTGCGCGCGCCGGTACTCGTCGCGGCGGGCCAGGTAGTACCGCTTCTGGTCGGCGATGCGGAGCTCGCCGTACAGCGCGTGGAACTCCGTCATGTGGTCGGTCATCGAGGTTCCCGCCCCGCCTGGATGGCGATCACCGCGCGCCGCAGCGCCAGGTCCCGCCGCTCGTCGGCGTACTGTCCGGTGCGGGAGAGGAACCGGAAGTACAGTGCCCGCAGGCGTTCCGCCTTGACCCGCTCGACGAGGTACTCGGTCTGCGAGTCCGACTCGCTCGTCGCCCGGCTGCTCGCGGCGAGCGCGACACCGAGCAGTGCGAGCGCCGCGCCGGGCCACCGCTGGTCGGTGAGCAGCGCCTGCAACCCGCCGAGTCCGCTCGCCACGACCGAGCCGACGAGAACGGTCACCTGCTGGCGCCGGTAGCGGTTCTGGTTTCGCAGCGCGGCACGGTCGGAATCGTGGAATGCCGGACCCACCACCTGGTCGAGCACAGCGAAGTCGGCGGCCAGCGTCGGACAGGCCTGCCGCGTTTCGTCGGGAATCACCGGCGCGGACGACCGCGGCGACCGGAGCGAAGGAAAACGCGCGAACAATGGCGGTGCCATCTCGAGGTCCTTCATTTCGAAGGCTGGGTCCAAAGAACACCGTCGCTGAACGCGACGGACGTGTTACGGGCGCGGCGCCAACGCGGACTCAAGCGCGGCCGCGACGGCGTCGTGGTCGCGGATGTCCACAACGGACGTCAGCGGCGACGCCGCGACCCGTTCCGCGCGCGCGTTCGACGTGCGGCCCGCCGACGCGGCGGCGACGTCGTCCGCCGCGCGGCCCGTCCCGGCCACCACGACGACCGGCCGGCCGGCGCCGAGGCTGCGGCCGATGTCGTCGTAGGTGATCGCCCCGCCGTTGACGACGAGCGTGACCGTCGACGCGCCGTCGGCGATCGCCGACGCGACCTCGACGAGCCACGGCGACTCGTCGCCCCAGTCCGACCCGGGCACCAGCAGGACGTGGGTGTGGAACGGTTCGAGCACCTCGGCGCCCACCCCGGCCGACCCCGGCGCGGCGACCGTGCCGCGCGCGACCACCCCCACCAGCGGGAACCGGCTGCCGCTTGCCGCCCTCGCCCGGCCGACCACACGCATCACGCCGGAGTCGGTGCCGCCGTCGACGACCGCCGCGTCGAGCCGGTTCAGCAGGGGGAACACCGCGCCGCGCACCAGTTCGTCGACCAGCGTCCGGCCCCCGTCCGCCATGCCGCCCGCACCGCCGACGAGCACGACGACCGGACGTCCCCGGCGCAGCCCCAGTGTGTCCAGCCCGGCCGCGACGCCGTCGGCGCGCTCGACGTGCGCGACCCGGGTGGCGGGCGGTTCACCGCCGGAACGAACGGCGCACACGGCGGCTCCTGTCGGTTATTCGCGTCGAGGCTACCGACCCGCCGCGGCGACGTCAGGCTTCCGCGAGCGCCATGCCGAACGCACCGGCGAGCCCGGGGTCCAGGAAGCGCGTGATGCCCGCGACCCGCCGATCACGCAGGGTGAGCACGATGACGCCGGTGAAGCCGTCGCCGGGGAGATAGCAGCCGAAGGCGGGCTGGCCGTTGGCGCCGGTCGGGACCAGGCGCAGGCCGCGGCCGGCGCGCCACGCGGCGCTGCTGGCCAGGAAGGCGCGGACGGCAGCGGGGCCGTGGTACTCGTGCGGCGCGGGCGGCATCGCGAGCCAGGCGTCGTCGGTGAGCAGCTCGACGACGCCGTCGATGTCGTCGTCGGTGAAGGCCTTGGCGAAACTGCGTGCCAGCTCCGACTCCAGGGCCGGGTCGGCGGGCACGTGCGTGCCGGCACGGCGGTCGGCCATCGCCGCGCGGGCACGTTGCAGTGCGCCCTTTGCGGCGGTCGCCGTGGTGTTGAGCATCGGGCCGGCCTCCGCGACGGAGTAGCCGAGGACGTCGCACAGCAACAATGCGGCGGCCTGCCGCGGCGGCAGCTCCTGCAGGGCGGCGACGAAGGCCAGCTCGACGGTCTCGCGGGCGAGGTACCGGGCCGCGGGGTCGGGCACCTGCGCCAGCAGCGTGTCGGGGTAGGGCTGCAGCCAGGTCACCGCCGAGCGCCGCGACGGCGGCGGCGGGTCGAACGGCGCGACGGGTGCGGCCGGTGGACGCCTGCCGGAGTCGCGGAGCGCGTTCAGGCAGCGGTTGGTGGCGATCCGGTACAGCCACGCGCGCACCGACGACCGGCCGGCGAACCCGGACAGTCCGCGCCACGCGGCGAGCAGCGTCTCCTGGAGCAGGTCCTCAGCGTCGACGAGCGAGCCGAGCATGCGGTAGCAGTGCACGTGCAGCTCACGGCGGTACGGCTCGACGAGGTCGCGAAAGGCGTCCTCGCTCCCGCCGCGCGCGCGGTCCAACGTGGACTGTGTCACAAGCTCATCTTGACACGGGACCGTTCCGATCGGCCGGCACGCGGTGTCTCAACCACCATGACTACCGACCATGGCGCCACGGCGCTGGAGACTGCACTGGCCTACCACCGCAGGTGGACGAACGGCGACTTCGACGGGGCGATGGCCTATGTCGCGGCGGACATCGTGTGCGAGGGGCCGGCCGGCCGGCTCGACGGCGCCGAGGCGTTCCGGGACTTCATGGGCCCGTTCGCGCGGATGCTGACGAGGTCCGAGCTGCTGGCCTCGTTCGGCGACGACACCACGGCGCTGTTGATGTACGACACCGACACCGTGGCCGTGAGCGGCGCACCGGCCGCGGAGCACCTGACCGTCGTCGACGGGCGGATCACGCACCTGCGGATCATCTTCGACCGAACGCCCTTCGACGCCGCCCGCCGCGCGAACGCGATGGCCGCCGGCGCCGAGTGATCCCGACCGCGGTGCCGTGAAACTGAACGTTGTCCAGCCTCGCGCCTTCTGGTAGAACGTGTTCTAGATCAGCCGTGAGGAGGTCCAGTGTCGGACGCTCGGAGCGAGGTCCTCACCGGGCAGGCGTGGGCGGAGTTCTGCCAGGCGCTGGAGAAGGCCGGCGAGGTGGTCCTGCGCGACACCGCGCCCGACACCCCGCTCGACCGCGCCGAGGGCTACCGCTACCTGACCCGCCTGGTGCGGGAGATGCTGTACGCCACCGTCGAGAACGCCGACCCCGACCGGCCCCGGTTCCACGAGCTGGACCTCGTCAAGATCGGCGCGGACAACCCCGACAACGTCTACCTCTCGGCCGCGATCCGGGGCGACCGCACCTACCGGATCACCGGCACGCGCGGCACGATCTCCTACTTCAGCATCGGCTCCAAGGCCAACCGGTACGCCAAGGACGGCACCATGGCCTCCACCGGCGAGCTGGCCGACAAGGACCTCACGGTCGCGCCGGACGGCACGGTCGAGATCATCGCGAGCGCCTCGGCGCACGAAGGGAACTGGCTGCCCCTCGCACCCGACTCGACCGGTCTGGTCGTCCGGCAGACCTACCTCGACCGCGCGACGGAGTCGCCGGGGACCTGGCACATCGAACGGCTCGATCCCCCGCCGCCGCCCGGCCCGCTCGATCCGGCGCGGCTCGCGAAGGCACTGCGTCGCGCGGCGCTGTCGGTCCACGGGACCGCCGCGACCTTCGCCGCGTGGACCGAGCTTTTCATGAGCCGCCCCAACGAGCTGCCCGACTTCGGCCAGGACATGTTCCAGCGGGCCGGCGGCGACCCGGAGATCTTCTACCTGCACGGCTACTGGACGCTGCGCCCCGGCGAGGCGTGGGTGATCGAGACTGCCGTGCCCGACTGCCCGTACTGGAACTTCCAGCTCGGCAACTGGTGGATGGAGTCCCTCGACCACGCCCACCGGATCACCGTCAACAAACACACCGCCGTACTCGACGGCGACCGCCTCGTCATCGTGGTCGCCGAACGGGATCCGGGCTGGGGCAACTGGATCGACACCGCGGGCCACACCAGCGGCACGGCGCTCCTGCGCTGGCTCGGCGCGCGCCACCACCCGCTGCCGACGTGCCGCGTGATCCGGGAGGAGTCGTGACCGTGCTGCGGGTCGACGAGCTGATGGCCGCGGCGCGGACCAGGACCGGGCTCACCGACTTCGGCGACGAGTGGTTCGTCGAGCCGCTCGGCGTCCTCGTCGACAGCCTCAACACCGAGGCGAGGCTGTCCGCGCTCGGCGTGCGGCTGACCCGGCGCAGGCTGGCCGCGCTGCTCGCCGACCGGCTGCGACTCCGTGCGCTGCAACAAAAGCACCCGGCGATCCGTGACGAGCAGGTCACCGTGGCGGCCGAGATCTGCGGGCTGCCCCGCACCGGATCCACGCTGCTGCACCGGTTGCTCGCCGCGTCGCCCCGGCTGACGTCGACGCTGTCGTGGGAGACCTCCTACCCGCTGCCGTTCCCGGACGAGGGACCCGACGCGGCCGAACGCAAGCAGCGCGCGCGGGACCGGGCGACGCTGTTCCTCGAGATGTCGCCCGAGTTCGCCGACATCCACACCATCGAGTGGGACGGCCCGGAGGAGGACGTGATCCTGCTCGACCGCACGTTCACCTCCATGAGCTACGACTCCTTCTACCGGGTGCCCTCCTACGGCACGTGGCTCCGCTCCGCCGACCAGGGCCCGGCGTACGGGGAGCTGCGCGAGTGGCTCCAGGTCCTGCAGTGGCAGGACCCGGCCCGCGCCGGCCGGCCGTGGGTGCTGAAGTCGCCGCACCACCTCACGGCCGTGGACACGGTGCTGGACACGTTCGACGGCTGCAAGATCGTCATGACGCACCGGTCGCCGGTGCGCGCGGTGCCCTCCTACGCGTCGATGGTCGCGACGATGACCGCGCAGTACAGCGACGACGTCGACCGGGTCGCGGTCGGCCGCTACTGGTCCGAACGGTTCGCCACGACGCTGCGGGAGTTCGCCGAGGTGCGCGGACGCAGGCCGGACCGGTTCGTCGACGTGCACTTCTCGGCCATGCTGTCCGAACCGCACCTGCAGGCCGCGCGGGTGCTCGGCGACCTCGGGCTGGCCGCCGACGACGCGGACCGGCGGGCGTTCGACGCCTACCTGGCACGCAACCGCGAGCAGCGGCACGGTTCGCACACCTACGCGGCAGCCGACTTCGGGTTGACCGAACACCAGCTCGAGCAGGACTTCGCCTTCTACACGGAGGTCTACGCGTGATCCTCACCGACGAGGTCGTGATCATCTCGGGGGTCGGCGCCGGACTCGGCGCGAAGCTCGCCGTCCGGGCCGCGGCCGAGGGCGCGAAGGTCGTCATGGCGGCCCGGTCGACCGCGGTGATGACGCAGGTCGAGAAGGACGTGGCGGCCGCGGGTGGGGAGGCGGTCGGCGTGCCGTGCGACGTGCGCAAGCCCGAGGACGTCGACGCCGTCGTGCGGACCGCGGTCGAGCGGTTCGGCGCGGTGACCGGGCTGGTCAACTCGGCGTACTCGCACCCCGGCTTCCACGATCTCCTTGCCACGCCGGACAAGCAGCTGCGCCGCTCGATGGACATCGTGCTGCACGGCGCGCTGAACATGACCCGCGCGGTCGTGCCGCACCTGAGGGCCGCCGGGCGGGGGTCGATCGTCAACGTCGGCACCATGTCCACCCGGGCGCCGCTGCGTGGCGAGGGCGGGTACGCGGTCGCGAAGGCCGCGATGGGGTGCGCCACGCAGTATCTGGCGCTGGAGCTCGGCGAGCACGGCATTCGGGTCA
The DNA here is from genome assembly GCA_963840275.1 of uncultured Actinomycetota bacterium. Taxonomy (GTDB): domain Bacteria; phylum Actinomycetota; class Actinomycetes; order Mycobacteriales; family Pseudonocardiaceae; genus Actinophytocola. Next base: position 813,828 of record CAWIYK010000005.1, on the reverse strand, counting down.
ACCAGGCGGTCCTCGGCTGGCTCGACGGCCCGGGCGTGCGGTTCTACCTGACGATGACCGCACAGCAACAGGGCCTTACTGAGCAGGACGTATACGACGAGATCGCGTCGCGGAACCCGTTGGGGCGTATCCCGACGGACGATGCCTGTGCCGGCGCGATACTGTTCCTGTTGTCCCGCCTGGCATCCGAGGTGACCGGGGCGGTGCTGGACGTCAACGGTGGGGAGTACATGCCGGCATGACAGAGCACGTCGTCTCGTCCGTGGTGGTGGAGATCGCCGCGCCGGCGGCGTTCGTGTGGGACGTGCTGGTCGACTACGCGAACTATCCACAGTGGAATCCCTACACCGTCCACGTGACCACCACGCTCGCGGTCGGCGACCCGATCGACCTGACCCTGCCGTCGCCGGACGGCTCGGACACCACGTTCGTCAACCGCGAGTACGTCCGGGTGGTCGACCCGCCGCACCACCTGCGCTACGACACCGGCACCGAGCTGCCCGGCGTCTTCGCGGTGCGCGACCAGTGGATCGACGCCCGCGCGGACCACTGCACGTACTACACGACCGACACGATCTCGGGGAAGTACGCCGACCAGGTCATCGAGACCACCGGCGAGTGGGTGCAGGCGGGCTTCGACTCGGTGGCACACGCGCTCAAGGAACGCGCCGAACTGCTGTGGGCCTCAGAAGACGCCCAGCTCTCCTAGCCGGGCCAGGATCGCGTCCGCTGCCTGCTCCGCGCTCGACACGGTCGTGTCGACACGCAGCTCGGGCTGTTCCGGCCGCTCGTACGGCGAGTCGATCCCCGTGAAGTTCGGCAGCTCGCCGCGGCGAGCCTTCGCGTAGAGGCCCTTGGGGTCGCGTCGCTCGGCCACGGCGAGCGGGGTGTCCACGTGGACCTCGCAGAACTCGTCGGCGGCGACGAGGCCGCGGGCGAGCGCGCGTTCCGCGCGGAACGGCGAGATGAACGACACGAGCACGATCAGCCCGGCGTCCACCATCAGCCCGGCGACCTCCGCCACCCGCCGCACGTTCTCCACCCGGTCGACGTCGGTGAAGCCGAGGTCCTTGTTGAGACCGTGCCGCACGTTGTCGCCGTCGAGCACGAACGAGTGCCGCCCGTCCTCATACAGCCGCTGCGCCACCGCGTTCGCGATCGTCGACTTGCCGGCGCCGGACAGACCGGTGAACCACACGACACAGCCGCGGTGCCCGTTCAGCCTGGCCCGCATGGCCTTGTCGACGGCCATCCGCTGCCACTGGACATTGGCCGCGCGGCGCAACGGGAAGTGCACCAGCCCGGCGCCGACCGTGGCGTTGGTGAGCCGGTCGATCACGATGAACCCGCCGAGGTCGCGGTTGTCCCGGTAGGCGTCGACCGCGACCGGCTGGTCGAAGTGGACGTTGCCGACGCCGATCTCGTTGAGTCGCAACGTCTTCGCGGCGAGGTGCGCGCCGGTGTCCACGTCGAGCCGGTGCTTGGGCGGGTCGACCGTGAGCCCGACGGTGCGCGCGCCGAGCTTCGCGAGGTACCTGCGACCCGGCAGCATCTCCTGCTCCCCCAACCAGATCAGGTCCGCCTCGCACGCGTCGGTGACGTCGGGCGGGTCGGTGGCGGCGAGCACCGCGCCGCGGGACACGTCGAGGTCGTCGGCCAGCACCACGGTGACGGCCTGCCCGACCACGGCCTCCGGCAGGTCGCCGTCGAACGTGACCAGCCGGGCGACCGTGCTCTCCTGTTCGCCGGGCAGCACCCGGACCCGGTCGCCGGGGCGCACCCCGCCGCCGACCACCCGGCCGGAGACGCCGCGGAAGTCCGGGCCCGGCCGGTTGACCCACTGCACGATCATGCGGAACGGTCCCGGCGCGCTCTCGTCGCCCGCGGGCACCGACTCCAGCCACTCGAGCAGCGTCGGCCCGTCGTACCAGGGCATGCCGGACCCGCGCGTGACCACCGTGGACCCGTCCAGCGCCACGACCGGGACGCACTCGACCGTCACGCCGAGCGCGGCGGTCAGCTCCCGGTAGTCCGCGGCGATGGCCTCGAACGTGGCCCGGTCGTGCCCGACCAGGTCCATCTTGTTCACCGCCAGCACGACCTGGCGGATGCCGAGCAGCGCCAGGAGATGGGTGTGCCGGCGGGTCTGGCGCAGCACGCCCTTGCGCGCGTCGGCGAGGACCACGGCCGCGTCCGCCGTGGACGCGCCGGTGACCATGTTCCTGGTGTACTGCTCGTGGCCAGGGGTGTCGGCCACGATGAACGTGCGGGCCTCCGTCGCGAAGTACCGGTACGCGACGTCGATCGTGATGCCCTGCTCCCGTTCCGCGAGCAGCCCGTCGACCAGCAGCGCGAAGTCCAGGTCGGCGCCCTTCGAGTCGGCGGCGAGGGTCGCGAGCTGGTCGGTGTGCAGGACCCTGGTGTCGTACAGGAGCCTGCCGATCAGGGTGCTCTTGCCGTCGTCGACGCTTCCGCAGGTGATGAAACGCAGCAGGCCCATCAGAAGTAGCCCTCCTGCTTCTTGCGTTCCATCGACCCGGACCGGTCCCGGTCGATCACACGGCCCTGCCGTTCCGACGTGGTCGCGGCCCGCATCTCCGCGATGATCTCCGGCAGGGTCGCCGCCGTGCTGGGGATCGCGCCGGTGAGCGGGTAGCAGCCCAGTGTCCGGAAGCGCACCGACAGCGTCTCGGGCCGCTCCCCCGGCGCCAGCGGCAGCCGGTCGTCGTCGACCATGATCAGCGCGCCGTCGCGCCGCACGACCGGTCGCGGCGCCGCGAAGTACAGCGGCACCACGGGAATCCCCTCGCGCAGCACGTACTGCCACACGTCCAGCTCGGTCCAGTTGGACAGCGGGAACACCCGGATGCTCTCGCCGGGCGCCGTGCGCGCGTTGTAGAGGCGCCACAGCTCCGGGCGTTGGTTGCGCGGGTCCCAGCGGTGGTCGGCGGACCGGAACGAGAACACCCGCTCCTTGGCCCGCGACGCCTCCTCGTCCCGGCGCGCGCCGCCGAACGCGAGGTCGAAGCGGTGCTTGTCCAGTGCCTGGCGCAGTCCCTGGGTCTTCCACAGGTCGGTGTGCGTCGCCGAGCCGTGGTCGAACGGGTTGACGCCGAGCGCGAGGCACTCGGGGTTGCGGTGCACCAACAGCTCCAGCCCCAGCTCGGCCACCGTCCGGTCCCGGAACTCGATCATCTCCCGGAACTTCCACGTGGTGTCGACGTGCAGCAGCGGAAACGGCACCGGGGACGGGTGGAACGCCTTGCGCGCCAGGTGCAACAGCGTCGAGCTGTCCTTGCCCACGGAGTACAGCAGCACCGGCCGCTCGCTCTCGGCGACGGCCTCGCGCAGGATGTCGATGCTCTCGGCTTCCAGCCGGTCGAGATGCGTCAGCACACCTGCCATGCCAGTACGGTAACCCTGAATTGGACAACGTTCAATATGCACTGGACGTTGTTCGGAATGCGCTATCGTGTGCGCTGTGGACACCGCACCAACCGCATGGGGCGACGCGGCGGCGCGCCGCCGGGACATCCTGCGGTCCGCCGCGACGCTCCTCGACGCCGAGGGCTACACCGGCCTGACCATGCGTGCCATCGCGGTCGGCGCCGGCGTCAGCTCCGGCACCGTCTACCAGTACTTCGACGGCAAGGAGGACGTGTTCGTCGCGCTCATGGCCGAGCGGCTGGCGGCGGTGCGCGACACGCTCGACGAGATGGACCGCGGCGTCGGCGTCGCGGGGCTGCTGACCGCGATCCTGCCGCAGGTGCGGGAGATCTGGCGGCTGTTCGGCCGGTCGTCGCACCAGTGGCAGTCCAAGGTGCTGGCCGGTGGCCGCCGGGGCAAGCGCGCCGTCACCTCGGCGACCGTGTTCCGCGGCATGGCGCGGTCGCTGGAGCGGGCGCTGCGCGAGACCGCCGCGGCGGCCGGGCAGACGCTCGTCGAGCACCCGGCGCTGCCGTACTGGGTGTGGGACTCCCTGATCGGCGTCGCCGACGACCTGGTGCACGGCGGGTCGCTGCAGGCCCGGATCTCGGCGGACAACCTCGTGGCGTTCGCGACGGCGACGATCGCGCGCGGCATAGTGGCGTGAGCCCTAGTAGCGTCAGTCGCGTGACTACCGCTGAGCTGCTCGCCGACGCGTTCGGCCGGATCCACGACGTGGTCCACCGCGTGGTCGACGGGCTCACCGAGGACCAGCTCGCCAACCGGCTCGGCGGGGGCGCCAACTCGATCGCGTGGCTGGTGTGGCACCTGACCCGCATCCAGGACGACCACGTCGCCGACGCGGCGGGCACCGACCAGGTCTGGGCGAAGTGGGTCGACCGGTTCGGCCTCCCGTTCGACGTCGGCGACACGGGCTACGGGCACGACGACGCGGCCGTCGCGGCGGTGCGGGTGCCCGGTGACCTGCTGCTCGCCTACCACGACGCGACCCGCGTCCGGACCGTCGAGTACGTCGCGACGCTGACCGACGCCGACCTCGCGCGTGTCGTCGACGAGCACTGGGACCCGCCGGTGACGCTGGGCGTGCGGCTGGTCAGCGTGGTCTCCGACGACCTGCAGCACGCCGGGCAGGCAGCCTTCGTCCGGGGACTGCTCACCCGGTAGTTGAACGGTGGCGGCTTCCCGTCCGTGTAGGTAGGTGTGACACCGATGCTCACGCGACCTCGCCGCGCGCTCACCGTCGCGTTGGCCGTGCTGCTCGTCGGCGGGTGCGGCGTCAACCCCCGCAGCGGCGACGGCGGCACCGCACCGGCCACCCACCACGGCGCGACGAGCCCGACGACCGAGAAGAAGACCGCAGAGACGACCCCGGAGTCGCCCAGCCTGCCCACACGGTTCTTCACCGTCCAGGAGCTGGCCGCCACGGTCGGCTGCGAGGCGACGCTTCAGGGCCGCGCGGCCGACTTCCGCCAGGCGACCTGCACGATGTCGGGCGAGAAGCTCGTGTTCGTCGACTTCGACACCGCCGAGGGCCAGCGGGAGTGGCTCGACTACGCGACCATGTACGGCGGCGTCTACCTGGTCGGCGAGCGCTGGGCGCTGTCCGGGACGAAGGGCTACCTGGAGACGCTGCTTCCCACACTCGGCGGCAAAATCGAGGGCGGCGACGTGTGACCGTCGGGTAGACAGGCGGCATGGAGATTCGCCGCGGCGACAAGCGCGACCTGCCGACCCTGATGGAGTTCTTCGACGAGGCCGTCGCGTGGATGGTCGCGCGCGGCAACACCGACCAGTGGGGCACCGAGCCATGGTCGACGAAGCCGGAGCGGGTCGCCAGGGTCGCCGACATGCTCGAGAACGGCGACCTGTGGTTCGCCGAGCTGGCCGGCGAACCGGCCGGTGCGCTGCTCGTCGGCGACAGCGGTCAGCCGTACGTGCCGCCGGCCGACGAGCCGGAGCTGTACGTGAACCTGCTGCTCGTCTCCCGCCGGCACGCGGGCGCCCGGATCGGCGCGCGGCTGCTGGACTTCGCCCGCGAGCAGGCCCGCGCCCGCGGCGTCTCGCTCGTGCGGGTCGACTGCTTCGCGGGCGGCACCGGCGAGCTGGTGCGGTACTACACGCGCAACGGCTTCACGCCGACCGCCACGTTCACGTACCGCGAGTGGCCCGGTCAGCTGTTCGAACAGCGCCTGTAGTCACTCGTCGAGCGGCTCGCCGCGCCAGCGCCACCCGATCTGGCGTTCGCTGCCGGGCACCTGGATCCGGTCGGTGGCCCACAGCAGTGCCGTCCACGGGTCGACGGTGCCGGTCTCGATGGTCGGGAACATCCGCGCGAGCACCCGCTCGCACACGTCGCGCGGCGGGTCGATGGCGAGGCCGAGGCCGCGGGCGATGTCCTCGCCGTGCACGAGCACCTCGACACAGCCCATGCCGGCGAAGCCTTCCGGGTCCGCCACACCCGACGGGTGGTAGGCACGTGCCGAGGGCGAGGCGGCCCGCACGACCGCGGACAGCATGCCCGCGCCGGCCACCACGAACTCCAGCAGCTCCACCGGCACGGCGTCCTTGTCGACGGTGGCGGCGAACCGCACGTACCGGCCGTCCGGCCGGGCGACGAGCTGCGCGGCGTAGGACATCAGGCAGTCGCCGAGGTGTTCCGCGGTGGTCCACGCCGTGTGCTCGGCGGTACCGGACGCGGCCGTCCAGTCCCGCTCGGCCGCCTGGCCCAGAGTGGACACCAGGCACGCGGTCGCGGCGTCGAGATCGTTGGCGGTGATCGCCACCAGGTCCTCCAGAGGGGTCGGCAGGTGTCGATTGTCGCCTGGCCCGACCGCGCGCGGCGGTCGGGCCAGGCCCACCCCCCGGTCAGTCGCCGCGCCCCCATGCGGCGGACAGCTTCACCTTGCCACCGGTGTGCAGCAGCGAGCCGGAGTACAGGCGGCTCGACAGCAGCACCACCAGCACCACCGTGCCGGCCAGGATCCCGAGCGACACCAACGGTTCCCACACCTGCGCCGCGCCGGAGAACATCCGTACCGGCATCGCGATCGCGGCCGAGAACGGCACGTAGGACAGGACCGTCATGACCGGCGCGTTGTCCGCGAGGAACATCACCAGGAAGTACGGGCCCATCACCAGCAGCATCACGACACCCATGCTCGACCCGAGGTCCTCCTGACGGCTGACGAGCGACCCCGCGACGCCCCACATGGCCGCCAGCAACACGAACCCGATCACCAGGAACGGCACGAACCAGCCGAGCGCGGGCGCCATCACGGCCAGCAGCTCGGTCTGCCCACCGATCCGCATCGCGATCGGCGCGGCCACCGCGAGCACCACGACCTGCCCCAACGTCAGCAGCGTGTGCCCGGCGATCTTGCCGGCGAGCAGCGCCCGCACCGGCACGGTCGACACCAGGATCTCGACGATCCGCGTCTGCTTCTCCGTCACCGTGCTCTGCGCGATCGCCATGCCACCCATGCCGAACATCAGGAACATCAGCGAGAACACCATGATCACGAGCTGTCGCGGGCCCTGGCCGACGTCGGACGGGTCCAGCAGGTCCACCTGTGGCGCGGTGGTCAGCGCGGCGACGACGTCGGTCGGCGGGTCGTTCAGTGCGATCACACGGACACCGTCCCCGTCCGGCACGATCGCCGCCTCGACGTCCTCGGCCCGCACCATCCGCTCCGCGGCGGCGACGTCCGGCGCCGACCGGACGTCCAGCTCCGCGCCGTCGACCGCGTCGGCCGCCGCCCCGACGGTCACCACCGCGGGCTGGTCGCCGCCGAACACCGTCGGCAGGATCGCCAACGCGAACACCCCGACCACGAGCACCGCGAGCCCGATCCAGAAACCCTTCATCCGCAGGAAGGTCCGCACCTCCCGCTCGGCGACGAGCCGGGTCGCCGTCATGAACGACGTGCCCGTCACCTCGGTCGGCGTCAGCTCCCGCTGTGCCATGACGGTCATCGGATGACCTCCTTGAAGATCGCGTCGAGGGACGGCACCACGGGGGTGAAGCTGCGGACGTCCCCACGCCGCAGCGCCTCGCGCAGCACGTCCTGGTCGTTGCGGCCGTCGAGGTCGAACACGCCGCGCGGCCCGTCGACGTCGACGACGCGGATGCCGGGGTGGTCGCGCAGCCAGCCCGCGTCGGAGTCCACCACCAGCTCGAACCTCGGCGGTCCGTGCTTGGCCCGCAGCTCGTCGCGGCCTCCGGCGGCGGCGATGACACCCCCAGAGATGATCACCAGGTCATCGCACAGCCGCTCGACCACCGCGAGCTGGTGGCTGGAGAACAGCACCGGCACGCCGTTCGCCGCCCGCTCCCGCAGCACGCCGAGGACGGTGTCCACGGCGATCGGGTCCAGCCCGGAGAACGGCTCGTCGAGGATGAGCACGTCCGGGTCGTGCACCAGCGCGGCGGCCACCTGCGCGCGCTGCTGGTTGCCGAGCGACAGCTCCTCGAGTCTGTCCTCCGCGCGGTCGCCGAGCTCGAGCTGCTCCAGCAGCCGATCGGTCTCCTGCCGCGCCCGCGTCCTGGTCAGCCCGTGCAGCTGGCCGAGCCAGGCGACCTGCTCCGCCACCTTCATCTTCGGGTAGAGGCCGCGCTCCTCCGGCATGTACCCGAAGCGCTGCCGCACCGACTGCGTCACCGGCGCGTCCCGCCACGTGACGGACCCGCCCTGTGCGGCGAGCACCCCGAGGATGATCCGCATGGTGGTCGTCTTGCCGGAGCCGTTCGCGCCGAGGAACCCGGTCATCCGTCCCGGCCGCACGTCGAACGACACCTCGTCCAGCACCCGTTTGGTGCCGAAGCTCCTGTTGATTCCCTTGACCGACAACATGCCCGAAACGCTATGCCGTGGCAGGGCCCACCGCGTCCGGCGCACGGCCGACTTCACGGGTCCACCGCGCGGCGGACCTCAGCCGCGTCCGGGCGCCACGATGCCGTTCTCGTAGGCGAACACCACGGCGTGCGTGCGGTCGCGCAGGCCGAGCTTGGCGAGCACCCGCGACACGTGCGTCTTCACGGTCGCCTCGCCGAGGTACAGCTCCTGCGCGATCTCCGCGTTGCTCGCGCCCCTGGCCAGTGACACCAGCACCTCGAACTCGCGGTCGGTCAGCTCCGGCGGCCGGGCCGACGGCGCCGGCCCCGCCGGGCCGGAGAACCGCGCCACCACCCGGCGGGTCACCTCGGGCGAGAGCAGCGCGTCGCCGCGCGCGACGACCCGGACCGACTCGACGAGGTCCTCCGGCGACGCGTTCTTCAGCAGGAACCCGCTCGCGCCCGACCGCAGCGCCTCGAACAGGTAGTCCTCGCGGTCGAACGTGGTCAGGATGACGATCTTGACCGGGCTGTCCGGCCCGGCCGTGCCGAGGATCCGACGGGTGGCCTCCAGCCCGTCGACGCCGGGCATCTGCACGTCCATCAGCACCACGTCCGGCCGCAGGCGCTCGACCAGCTCGACGGCCGCGGCGCCGTCGCCGGCCTCGCCGACGACCTCGATGCCGTCCTCGGTCCCGAGGATGACCCGGAAGCCGGCGCGGACCAGGTCCTGGTCGTCGGCGAGCACCACTCGCAGGGGTCGGTCGACGATCACGGCGTGGACATCTCCTCGCGGTCGAGCGGTTTCCCGGACTTCATCGGCAACGTGGCGCGGACCCGGTAGCCGGCGCCGGCGCGCGGGCCGGCCTCCAGCTCACCGCCGTGCACCGCCACCCGCTCCCGCATCCCGAGCAGCCCGAACCCGGTCCCGGACGCGCGGCCACCCCGCCCGTCGTCGGTCACCTCGACCTCCAGGGCGTCGGCAAGATAGCGGACGCGGACGTCGACCCGACGGGCGCCGGCGTGCTTGACCACGTTCGTCAGCGCCTCCTGGGCGACGCGGTAGGCGGACAGCGCGACGCCGTCGGGCACCGGCCGCTCCGCCCCGTACACGCCGAAGTCGACCTCCAGCCCGGCCGTCCGCGCGGTCGACAGCAGGTCCGGGAGCTGGGTGAGCCCCGGGTGCGCGGTGCCGGTCGGCTCCGCGGCCGACTCGTCGGCACGCAGCACGCCGAGCAGCCCGCGCAGCTCGCCGATGGCGACGCGGGCGGTCTCCTCGACGGCGCGCAGCGCGTCGCTCGCGGTGTCGCGGTCCTTGGCGAGCACGCGGCGCGCCGCGCCGGCCTGCACGCCCATGACCGACACGTGGTGGGCGACGACGTCGTGCAGGTCCCGCGCGATGCGGACCCGCTCCGCCACGACCGCGCCCCTCGTGTTCTGCTCCTGCGACCGGCGCAGCTCCGCCGCGCTCTGCTCCAGCTGCGCCTGCCGGCGCGCGGACAACCACGCCATGTCGCCGAAGCGGTACGCGGACAGGAAGAACAGCAGGTTGAACCCGATGTTGTAGGTGACGGAGGCGACGAACGGGTCGAGCGGACCCGCCGCGCCCTCGAACGGCTCCGCAGGCGCCACCAGCGCCCGCACCAGCGCGACGCCGAGCCAGCCGAACATGGCGACGATCACCGCCACCCGCGACCAGCGCGCGAGCGGCCGGTTCCGCTCCCACGCGCCGACCGTGTAGATCGCGAGGAACAACGCGATCGAGGGGACCAGGTTGTCGCCGATCTGCCGCGCCTGCCCGGCGATGAACAGCGCCCCGACGGCGACCAGCACCACGATCGGGTACCTGCTGCGCACGGTGAGCGGCAGGGTCATCGCCGCGGTCCACGCGAACTGCTCCGCCAGCGAGGGGACGCTGTCGTAGAAGAACGCGCCCATGCTGTTGACGAGTACGGTGACCGCCAGCGCGCCCGCGAGCACCGCGAGCCCCACCACCACGTCGTTGCGCCGCTGCGCCGGTGTCGGCCCTGGCCGCGCCCACCGGCTCCAGGCAAGCTCCTGATCACGTGCCGTGCCCATGACGGTCAAGGTAACCCACGGAATCCCGATGACCGGATTCCCCGGGTATCCAGACCGCGGCTCGCGACTCCCTTGAGGTTGACGCCGGCACCTCTTACGTGCCGGACGAACCTGGGGGTTCATTGATGAACAAGCATGGGCGGAGCAGTTTCTTCGTCGTGGGCGAAGGCGTGCTCGAGTTCGACGGGAAGGGCGAACCGACGACCCGGCCGCCGAGGAGCGACGAGGACCTGCGGCGGTTCCGCTTCTCGCGGATGGGGCCGAAGGGCAAGCGGCTCGACGAGGAGACCAGGACCGCGCTGGCCGAGGCGGTCACCGTGCCGGACGCGCAGCGGGACTCGGCGGTGCCCGCCGGGTTCACCTATCTCGGCCAGTTCGTCGACCACGACATGACCATGGACCGGACCGAGGCGCAGCTCGGCGACGACGTCAGCCTCGGCGACCTGCTGCAGGGCCGGTCGCCCGCGCTGGACCTCGACTCGGTGTACGGGCGCGGGCCGGCCGACCGGCAGGACCGCGCGTTCTACGCCGCCGACGGCGTGCAGCTCCTGACCGGCCGGACGTCGGCGACGACGTTCCCCGACGACCGGGTCAACGTCGAGCTCGACGGCTTCGACCTGCCCCGCGTCGGCGGCACGGCCGGCACGCACGCGGACCGGCGCAAGCCGCTGATCCCGGACGCACGCAACGACGAGAACCTCGCGGTCGCACAGACCCACCTCGCGTTCATCCGGTTCCACAACCGGGTCGTCGAGGAGCTCGCGCTCAAGGGCCTGACCGGGACGCGGCTGTTCGCCGCGGCGCGCGACCACGTCGTGCGGCACTACCAGTGGATGCTGCGCACCGACTTCCTGCCGCGCATCGTCGACCCGGCGATCGTCACCGACGTGTTCGCCTACGGCCGCCGGTTCTTCGAGGCGCCGGGCCGGGGCCGGGGTCACTACGGGCAGCAGCCGACGATGCCGATCGAGTTCGCGGTCGCCGCGTACCGGTTGGGGCACAGCATGATCCGCGCCGCGTACCAGTGGAACCGGGTGTTCAACAGCACCGGTCCAGGGCAGGCCGCGACGCTGCTGCAGCTGTTCACCTTCACCGGCACCGCAGGCAACTTCGAGCCCGGCTCGGGACTCCCGGAGCTGGACGACCCCGACTCGGGGACGGTGGACACGCTGCCCACCAACTGGATCGCCGACTTCCGCAGGCTCTACGACTTCACCGAGGCGGGCCGTCCGGACCTCGCGGCACCGGCCGACGCGGGCGGCGGCAACGTCACCAAGCGGATCGACACCCTGCTGGTCGACCCGCTGGCGCAGCTGCCGGCCGGCACGTTCGGCGGCCGCGGCAGCGCGGTCACCGACATCCAGCGCAACCTCGCCTTCCGCAACCTGACGCGAGCCAACATGGTGCGGCTCGCCAGCGGACAGCAGCTGGCCAGGTTCCTCGACGTCGAGCCGCTCACCGAGGAGCAGATCCTCGCCGGCGACGGCGGCGCGAGCCTCGACGGGCTCACCGAGAAGCAGCGTCGCGCCGTGGCCGCGGCGACCCCGCTGTGGTTCTACGTCCTGCGCGAGGCCGAGTTGCACGGCGGCCTGCTCGGCCCGGTCGGCGGCCGCATCGTCGCGGAGGTGTTCCACCGCGCGATGGAGGGCAGCCACACGTCGATCGTCCGCGAGCCGCACTGGCGGCCGGTGTTCGGACCGGACGCGTACACCTTCCGGATGACCGACCTGCTGCTGTTCGCCTTCGAAGGAAAGGCCGACCTGCTCAACCCACTCGGTGACTGAGCTAGTCAGTCCGCCTCCCGCGGCGGCCTACCGGCGCCGCCGCGGGAGTTGCGGGGACTAGCGGCGTGCGGTGCGGGCCAACTGCTCCCCGCGGGCCAGTTGCTCGGCGCGGGCACGGGCCTCCGCCGGCGGTACCGGGTCGGCCTCCGACCAGGTCGAGGCCATCATGACGGCGTAGATCGGGACGGCGAGTGCCACGATCCCCAGTACGAACACCGGGAACAGGAAGCTGAACACCTCGACGCCGGGCGGCTCCGCCGCGGTCGGGTCGAGCTGTGCCCGCATGGCCGCCATGCCCATGTAGTGCATGCCGGTGACCGCGAGGCCCATCACCAGTCCGGCCGCCACCCGCAGCCACAGCTGGTCGACGGCGGCCGTGAACCAGAACGCCGCGGTCGCGGCCACCACCGCGATCACCACCGACACCGCGACGAGACCGGGGTCGTAGCTGATCGTGCCCTTGATCTTCAGCGCCCACATGCCGGTGTAGTGCATGACGTTCACGGCGAGGCCGGTGATCAGACCGGCCAGCAGCAGCCTCACGACGGAGAACTTCTCGCGAACGCCGAACACCACGAGGCCGAGGAAGACCGCGCCGACCGACAGGACCGCCGACAGCGCGGTGCGCCCGATGTCGTAACGCACCGGCATGCCGGGGGTGTCGAACCCGAGCATGGCGATGAAGTGCATCAGCCAGATGCCGACACCGCCGATCGACACCGCGGCGAGCAGCAGCCAGCCGATGCGGGACTGGCCGGGGCCGACGCGCCGGGCCTGCAGCGTGCAGGCGAGCCCGACGACCGACCCGACGACCGACGTGAAATAGGCGAAGAACAACATCCAGGTGCCCATCGCGAAATGATGGACGTGGTCGGCGGCGATGGCCACGACACAGTTCCCTTCTGAAACCCACGACAAGACGTCAGGGCGCTCCGCACAGATTTCCGCGAGCGCGAATTCCCCCTTGACTGACAACGGCATAGAAGTTCACGAGATCGGCAAAGTCAAGGGTCGATTCCGACCGTGTGCGAGCGCAGACTCTGCGTCAACAATGCAGTAACGCGATCACGGAGAGCGTCTGAGCGACCTGGTGTTTCTACGGTATCTTGGAGAATGGTGACCGTCTGTCGCGATCTGCAACCTGCAGCTCGCAAGCCCAGACACGCCGATATCCCGCGGACAAACAATTCCACGGGATATCGGTGAGAGAATTCAGAGCGGTGCCTACTCGGCCCGCCACACGACCAGCCGGGCGAATACCGGGAAGTGGTCGGACGACTCGGTGCCGAGCACGGCCGAGTACACGGGCAGCGCGTTGGTGGTGAGCACGTAGTCGATGCGCGCGGTGGGCCCCTCGGCCGGATAGGTGAACCCGTCACCGCGGCCGGCCCGCACGTGGCTGTCGGCGAGCACCTCCGTGAGCGTCGCGATCTCCGGCTTCTCCGGGGTGGCGTTCAGGTCCCCGGTCAGCACCACCGGCTCCACGGACGCCGCGACCGCCGCCGCGACCACGCCGGCCTGGCGCAGGCGCGACTCCGCGCTGTCGTGCTGGAGGTGCGTGGTCATCGCGCGGACCTTCATGCCGCGCACGTCGACCACCGCCTCGAGCAGGCCGCGCTGCTCCTCGGTCGGCGTCACCATCGGCAGCAACGTGTTCCGCCACGACACGATCGGGTGCCTGGACAGGATCGCGGTGCCGTACTGCCGGCGCGGCTGCCCCGGCGCCGGCGGTTCGAGGTCGAGGTTCGCGCCGTAGACCACGTGCATGCCGAGACGGCTCGCCAGCTCGGCGGGCTGGTCGGCCCAGTCGCTGCGCTCGCCGTAGTGGCGGTCCACCTCCTGCAGGCCGACCACGTCCGCGTGGGTGCGCCGGATCTCGGCGGCCAGCCGGTCGAGGTCGACGACGCCGTCGAGGCCGCCGGCATGGTGGATGTTGAACGACAGCACGGTCAGCGGCCGCACGGACGGACCGTGCGGGTCGGCGGTGGCCGGGGCGGCGAGCCCGGCGAAGGCGACCGCGACGAGCAGCAGGACGAGGCGAAGTCGGCGCATGACTGACAGATACCCGATGAAGACGACCATTTGGGTAACAAATCACCAAAAGCCGGCTAGTTTCGGCAACGAGAACCCGGTTGTCGGGCTGAATACGCTCGCGGCATGCCCCTCGACGACCTGCCCACGATGGAGTTCGCGTTCCCGGGCCCGCTGCGCGACCAGCTCGTGGCCGCGATCCTGTCTGGCGCGAAGACCTCGACCTCCGGCCTGGTCGTCGACCACGAGCAGACGAACGAGCCGCTGCCCGAGGCCGGCCAGCGGTTCGCGGTGGTCGACTCGGCCGGGCACCGGGTCGCGGCGATCGAGCTGACCGACGTACGCGTCGTCCGGCTCGCGGACGTCGACCTGCGACACGCGCTCGACGAGGGCGAGGGCGACCGGTCGGTCGCGCAGTGGCGCGCGTCCCACGAGAAGTTCTGGCACGGCCCGGAGATGCGCGCGGAGTTCGGCGCGGACTTCACCGTCGACGACGACACCCTCGTGGTGGCACAACGGTTCCGGCTTGTATCGGACTAGCTGGCCGATTTACCGAAACTTCCGAAATTCATCTCCCCCTGAGCGCTCTGGATTCTTTGTCTGCCAGTCGTTATCGTGAACCTGTTACGGAATTGTTCCGAAACTTTCGGCTCCGCATTGGTTCCTGCGCTCATACGGAGATCGACATGCGAAAGTCTCTCGCCCCGGTGGTCGTCGTCCTGCTGGCCGCGTCCATCGCCCCCGCCAGGGCCGCCGCGCCGGCGGCCGAGACCGACACCGAAGAGTCCTATGTGGTCACCTCGCCGCGGCCGGGCTCCTTTCCGTTGGTGGCGCGGGGTGTCGCGGCGCCGCTGGTCGTCAGCGGCAGCGACTTCCCCGGTGTGGTCCGGGTGGTGGGCGACCTGCGGACCGACATCGAACGGGTCACCAGGGTGGCACCGGCCGTCTCGGTCGACCGGGTGCCGGCGCACAGCGAGCCGGTGCTCGTCGGGACCATCGGCGCCAGCCCGCTGATCGACGGCCTCGTGCGGGCGGGAAAGCTTGACGTCACGGGGATCGCCGGCAAGTGGGAGACCTCGCTGCAACAGGTGGTGCGCGACCCGCTGCCCGGGGTCCGCCGCGCACTCGTCATCGCCGGCAGCGACCAGCGCGGCACGATCTTCGGCGCGTACGACGTGTCCCGCCGCATCGGCGTCTCGCCCTGGTACTGGTGGGACGACGTGCCGGCGCGGCAGTCCGCCGAGCTGCACGTCCTGCCGGGCCGGCACACGCAGGGCACGCCCGCGGTGAAGTACCGGGGGTTCTTCGTCAACGACGAGAATCCCGCACTCGGCACGTGGGCGCCGACCCAGTTCGGGGACGGTCTCGCGCCGGGCCGACCCGGCGGGTTCAACAGCAAGTTCTACGCGCGGGTGTTCGAGACCATGTTGCGGCTCAAGGCGAACTACCTGTGGCCGGCCGTGTGGGGCCGCGCGTTCGCGGAGGACGACCCGGCCAACCACGCGACGGCGACCGCGTACGGCGTGGTCATGGGCACCTCCCACGAGGCGCCGATGATGCGGGGCATCGAGGAGTGGAACCGGCACGCCGTGCCCGCGGTGCGCGACCCGGCCGGCAACATCGTCACCCCCGGCCACGACCCCTACGGCGGCACCGGCGAGTGGAGCTTCCGCCGCAACGCCGACGCGATCAAGGCGTACTGGACCGAGGGCGTGCGTCGCATGGTCGACGACGACTTCGAGGGCGTCGTGACGCTCGGCATGCGCGGCAACGGCGACGTCGGCCTGCCCGACGGCGACGGCATCGAGCTGATGCGGGAGATCCTGGCGAGCGAACGGCAGATCCTCGCCGAGCAGGGCGCCTCGGACGCGCCGCAGGTGTGGACGCTGTACAAGGAGGTGCAGCGGTACTGGGACAAGGGGTTGCGCGCCCCGGACGACGTGACCGTCGTGTTCACCGACGACAACTGGGGCAACATGCGCAAGCTGCCCGACCCGAGCCTGCCGCCGCGCGCCGGCGGGTACGGGATGTACTACCACTTCGACTACGTCGGCGGCGGCCGCAACTACAAGTGGGTCGACACGGTCAACCTGGCGAACACGTGGGAGCAGCTGAACACGTCCTACCGGTACGGCGTCGACCGGCTGTGGGTCGTGAACGTCGGCGACCTGAAGAACGAGGAGCTGCCGACGCAGTTCTTCCTCGACTACGCGTGGAACCCGGACGCGCTGCCGCTCGAGGCGTTGCCGGAGTGGGAGAAGCGGTACGCGGCGCAGAACTTCGGCGCGCGGCACGCCGGCGAGATCGCCGAGGTGCTGCACGCCTACGGCGTGCTTGCAGTCGCGCCGCAAGCCGGAGCTGCTCAACCGGCGGATCACCGCCGGTCCCGACAACACGGTGACCTACGACGACCAGGCGAACCCGTACTACCTCGAGCACTACCGGGAGATGGACCGGGTCACCGCCGACTGGCAGCGCCTCGCGGCGAAGGCGGAACGGGTCGGGCGCGCGCTGCCGGAGTCCCACCAGGACGCCTACTACCAGCTCGTGCTGTACGCCACCAAGGCGACCGCGAACCTGTATGCCCTGCGCAGAGCGGAGTTCACGAACCTCCGGTACGCGGCACAGGGTCGGGCCGCGACCAACGACCTCGCCGACGAGACGGCGGCACGGTTCGCCGACGACCAGGCCATGTCCGACTACTACAACACCACGCTCGCCGACGGGAAGTGGCGCAACTTCCAGAGTCAGCCCAAGATCGGCTACGGGGACGTCGAGCGGTACGGCCCGAACGCGCCGTGGCAGCAGCCGGAGCTGAACAACGTGGCGCTGCCGGACGAGGTCTTCCCCGCGGCGCAGCGGATCGAGGTGCCCGCGGCCGCGGACATGGGCGTCGCGGTCGACGGCTCGGACCTGTGGTGGCCGCGGTCGTCCGCACCGGCCGTGCTGCCGACGTTCAGCCGGTACCAGAGCCAGCCCGCGCAGTACCTCGAGGTGTTCAACCGGGGTGCGACGGCGTTCGACTACCGGATCGACACCGTGCCGTGGGTGCGGGTCTCACCCGGTCGCGGCACCGTGGACAAGGAGGTGCGGGCGACGGTCCAGGTCGACTGGTCCCGCGCGCCGAAGGGGACCACGGAGGTGCCGCTGACCGTCACGGGCGCCGGCCGGACCGTGGTGGTCCACGCGGTGGTCGACAACGCCGTGCAGCGGCCGAAGCGCGGTTTCGTCGAGGCCAACGGGTACGCGTCCATGCAGGCCGACCACGCGACCCGCGTGGTCGGCGACTGGCAGCGCATCCCCGACATCGGCCGCGACGGCGCCGGCATGCGGCCGGACCCGGTGACCGCGCCCCGCCGCGAGCCGGACGGGCCCCGGCTGGAGTACGCGATGAACCTGACGACCACCGGACCGGTCACCGTGTGGGTGTACCTGTCGCCACGCAACAACGTCCACCCGACCGACGGCCTCACCTACGCGGTGTCGCTCGACGGCCAGCCGCCGCAGCGGGTCAACGTCACGACGGCCACCGGCGCGGACGACACGGCCATGAACCGTCAGTGGGAACGCAACACGTCGGACAACGTCAACCGGACCGCCACCACCCACGTGGTCTCCCATCCCGGCGAGCACGTGCTGAAGGTGTGGACGGTCGACCCGACCGTGGTGGTGCAGAAGATCGTCGTCGACACGGGTGGCCTCGCGCCGAGCTACCTCGGTCCGCCGGAGAGCACCCGCGCCGGCCGGTGACCGGCGGCGCGGTTGACGGCGGTGCTTGGATCACCGCATGCGGATGGTGGAACGACCGTGGGGCGTGTGTGTGCGGGGCACGGCGACGGTGTGGGCGGAGCCCGACCTCGCGCGGCTGCGGTTCCAGGTGAACCGCACGGAGGGCGCGCCGGCGCAGGCGTTCGCCGCGGCCACCGAGGCGGTCGGCGCGGTGGCGCAGGTGCTGCGGCGGCGCGGCGTGCCGGACGACGCCGTGCGACGGTCGCAGCTCGGCCTGTACACCTCGCGGAACCACAACTCCGTGGTCCGCTACGTGTGCGGGGCGTCGTTCACCGTCGAGGTCGCTGACCTCGCCGCGGTACACCCGCTGTTGGCGGACGTGGTCGCTGCCGGCGTCGACGGGATCGACGGGCTCGACTTCGACGTGGCGGCCAAGGACGAGCTGCGTGCGGAGGCCCGTCGGCAGGCGGTACGCGACGGCCGGCGCACGGCGGAGCTGTACGCCGAGGAGGCCGGGGTGCGGTTGTCGGCCGTGCTCCACATCGAGGACGTCGACCGGGACCAGGGCGGCGTGTACATGGGCGCCATGCCGACCGACTCCATCCGAACCGATGATCCTCACGCCGGGGACCATCGCCGTGTCGGCGGCGGTCGTCCTCGGGTTCGGCATCGAGCACCCCTAGCGTCCCGCCTGGATCCAGCGATCGTCGCGGGGACGACCCGACGCCTTGCCAGCGAGAACCTGGATTCCACCGAGGTACGCACCGCATACCCGGCGCGGACACTAGACGGTGGGCAGCACGCCGCCGTCGATCGGGATCATCGCGCCCGTCACGTACGACGCGGCCGGGGAGAGCACGAACGCCGCGACGCGGCCGAACTCGGCGGGCTCGGCCGCGCGGCCGAGCGGGATCGCCGCGAGCGCGGCCTTCTTTTCGTCCTCTGTGGACCGTGCCTGGAGGTAGGTGAGGCGGTCCGTCGCGATGCGGCCCGGGAGCAGGCCGTTGACGCGGATGTTCCGCGCGCCGAGCTCGTTCGCCAGTGACTTGGCGACCATGGCGAGCCCGGGGCGCAGGCCGTTCGAGATGCCGAGTGCGTCGATGGGCGTGCGCACCGACGTCGACAGCACGAACGCGATCGAGCCGCCGTCACCCAGTTCGGCCGCGACCTCCCGCGCCAGCCGGACGGCGCCGAGGAACACCGAGTCGAACGCCGCGTGCCACTGCTCGTCGGTCACCGACGTGACGGACCCGGCCGGCGGGCCGCCGACACTGACGAGCAGCCCGTCGATGCGGCCGAACCGGCTCCGCGCGTGCTCGATCAGCCGGGCCGGGGTGCCGGGATCGGCGTTGTCGCAGGCGATCCCGGCCGCGGCGGCCGCGCCGAGGGACTCGACGGCGGCGTCCACCGCGGCCTGGTCTCGGCCCGTGACCACGACCCGGGCGCCGTCCGCGACGAGTGCCGTCGCGGCCGCCAGCCCGAGCCCCTTGCTACCGCCGGTGACGAGGTAGACGCGGTCCCGCAGGTCGAGGTCCACGGCTAGACGACCTGGCCGTCCTCGTCCGTGTCGTCCTCGTCGAGTGTCCACTTGAGCTGGAACTCGACCTCTTCCTCGCCGTCGCCGCGTTCGTGCTCGACGGAGAACTGGGCACGTGCGGGAACCCGGAACCGCTCCCCCGCGATCTGGATCCGGAACGAGCTCCCGGACTCCAGCGCGTCCGCGAGCCGCCGCAGCTTCGCGACGACGTCGGTGGTGGAGTAGATGCGCTCGACGTCCCTCGTCGTGTCGGTCAACTGACCCTCCGCTGTCGGGGCCCCTCCGGTGCGGGGTGCCGCTGCCGACATTCAAACAGGCGGGCGGGTGTCACTCGCAGGCGACGCCGTCGTTGTTGCTGTCCAGGTCGTAGATGTCGGTGCCGATCACGTTGATGGGGCCGTTCGCGTACTCGGGGCCGTTGCCGCTGCCGCCCGCGCAGTCGACGTCGCTCGCCACCGGGACGCAGCCGCTGTAGTTGGGGTCGCACGCCGGCGCGGCCGGGGGCGGCGCGGGCGCCTCCTGCGTCGGCACAACGGGTTCCGGCACCACGGGCACCGGCACGACCGGGACCGTCGTGGTGGTGGTCGGCGGTGGCGTGGTCGTCGTGGTCGTGGTGGTGGTCGGCGGCGCGGTGGTCGTCGTGGTGACCACGGGGCCGGCCACCGGATCGTCGTCGTTGCCGGTGGACCCGATGAGAACGCCGAAGAACGCGATCGTGACGACGGCCGCCGCGATCCAGGCCGGTTTGTTCGAGGACACGAGACCGGGGCGTTTCGCGGGCGCCGGCGCCGAAACCGGCGTCAGCACCGCCGTCGCGGCGGCCGAGCCACCGAACGTCTCCGGTGCGGTCACCGGAAGCGGGGCGGCGCCGTCGACGTGGCGCGGCATCCGCAATGTCAGCTCCAACCCGCGCGGCCCGCGCTGAATGACGGCCTCGCAGCCCGGCCGGCCACCGCGCGCCGACACCTGCGCGACCACGGGCCCGTACCGCTGCGTCATGAGATAGGTCAGCTCCCCGACCCGCGCGCCGTCGAGCCGCACCTCGATGGCTTGTCTCCCACGGTGTTTGCCGGTGCCGATCCGACACCAGGCCAACGCCACCGCGACTCGCCGCTCCCGCCCCGGCGCCACGTGATACCTGGCCAGAACCGCCTGATGGTCCTCTTCCCGCGTGACCGTGACCGTCACCTCGGAATGCAGCATCGCCAGACCGGCAGACGAATTCTCGACCATCATGTTCTCCAGACGCAGTGCGTATACGCCTCTGCATCGGCGATTGCCTCCACGCGTTACCGGCGGAGAAAGAATTCGGAGACGATGGTGCGGTGAATATTTGTCGAGTCGCGGTGGTACAGGCCGCGCCAAGCATGTTCGACCACGCCGAGACGCTGCGCCGGTTCGAGGCGCTGCTGGCCGAGGCCGCCGGTGGCGGCGCCGAGCTGGTGGTGTTCCCGGAGGCGTTCGTCGGCGGATACCCGAAAGGCGCGACGTTCGGGGCGACCGTCGGCGCGCGGACCGAGGAGGGGCGCGCGCTGTTCGCGCGCTACCGCCGGTCGGCCGTCGACGACTTCGGGCCGCTGCGCGCGACGGTCGCACGGCACGGGGTGCACGTGGTGGTGGGAGTCATCGAGCGCGCTGGACACACGCTGTACTGCACCGCGCTGCTGATCGCGCCGGACGGGACCCTGCTCGGACATCACCGCAAGCTCCTGCCGACCGGGACCGAACGGCTGATCTGGGGCCAGGGCGACGGCTCGGACGTCGCCGTCGTGGAGACCGACCTCGGCCGCGTCGGCATGGCGATCTGCTGGGAGAACTACATGCCGCTGTACCGCACCGCGTTGTACGAGCAGGGCGTGCAGATCTACTGCGCGCCAACGGTCGACAGCCGCGACACGTGGTCGGCGACCATGCGGCACATCGGGGTCGAGGGCCGCTGCTTCGTGCTGTCCGCGACGCAGTTCGCCGTCCGGGCCGACTACCCGCCGGACTTCCCGCTCGGGCCGGACCCGATCGTCATCCGCGGCGGCAGCTGCGTCGTCGACCCGTTCGGCGGTTTCCTCGCCGAGCCGGTGTTCGACCGGCCCGCGGTGTCGTTCGGCGATCTCGACCTCGACACACTCGACGGCGCCTATCTCGACCTGGACGTCGTCGGCCACTACGCCAGGCCGGACCTGTTCCAGCTCACCACCCCCGGGTTGCCGGGCCGCGCGCACTACGCGTAGTGTCCGAATTATGACGGATTGTGGCAGTTATTAGCGAACTCGAGCCACGGCACCCCGTCCCCATCCCCTGAGAGGACACCGCCATGGGTCTGTTCGACATCGTCAAGGAGAAGGCAGCGGAGCTGCTCGGCGGCGCCAGCGAGAAGGTCAGCGAGCTGACCGGGACGGAACTGCCGGGCGCCGACCAGGTCACGCAGCACACGGACAACCTGACCGAGTCCGCGACCGGCGCCGTCGAGGATTTCAGCGGCACGGCAACGGATGCGGCCGGCAACGTCACCGACACGGCAACCGGTGCGGTCGAGGACGTCACCGACCCGCGTGGCCGCGAGTAGCAGCGCCGGTCATCCCGCGAGCGTGGCCCCGGCCGGGGTCACGCGACCGCGGGTGGGACGGCCACCAGGTCCTCGTGGTGGACGGTCACGCGCAGGTCCCCCGTCGCGCAGGTCGCCAGGCGCCTGCGGAGGTAGTCGTCGGTCGCCCTGGCGAGCTCCGGGCGCTGTTCGCGGGCCGCGGCGACCCAGCCGCGCAGCCACTGCTCGGTCAGCGGCGCCTGCGACGACCCGAGCCGCCACGGGCTGGGATGGCGGTAGACGGTCGCGCCACGTCGGGTGAAGGCGGCCGCGGTCGCCGCGACGGCGTCCGGGCCCAGCAGCCGGCGGCCGCCGATGGTTCTGCGCTGGTGGTCGTTGAACGCCGCCGCCAGCTCGCCGTCCAGCGGATGCGCCGGGTTGAGCTCGACCCGGCCGACGACCGACAGCGAGAAGAACGCGGGGCAGCCCGCGTCGACGCACGCGTCCGCGAGCGCGGCCACCTCGCCGGCGGTGAGCAGGTCGAGCAGCGCGGACCCGGTCACCAGCGACGTGCCGGACAGGTCTTCGGCTCTCAGCAGTGTGATGTCCCGCAGGTCGGTCACCGTGGTCGCCGGGCTGGGCAGCCCGCCGGCCGCCCGCGCGAGCAGCTCGGGGTCCCGGTCGGTGAGCACCCAGTGCTGGGGGCCGGGCAGGCGCGCGGCCAGCCAGCGGCCCATCGAGCCGGTGCCGCTGCCGAGGTCGCGGATGACCAGCTTGCGATGCCGCCCCCGCAACTGCGCGCGCAGTGGTTCTAGCAGGTCGGCGGCCCGGGCGGCCGAGTCGGCGCCTTCGCGCAACGCCAGCCAGTCTGGGGCGAACTGGGTGAACACACGGCCTCCACTGTGGTCGACAGACGTACCGTCATCACTAACACGCAGGGACGGGGCAGGAAGTTCACCGGGTTAGAACCATCCGGGGCAACGGCGCGTATTGGTTTACGGAACCGAGCTCAGGAGGAACGCGTGGCCGGAAAGACAGGGACCATGACCGTGGCGGCGGCCGCGCAGGTGGCGCTGCTCGCCGTGCTGAGCGTGGTCGTCGGGCTCGGACCAGCCGGTTGGCTGACGGGGATCGCGTTCACGGTAGTCGGCTGGGCGGCCCTCACCGTAGCGCTGCGGCAGTTCGGCATGCGGTCGTTCGGGCCCGCGGACCTGGTCACGCTGACCAGGGCGGTGCTCGTCGGCGGCGTGACGGCGCTGGTCGTGGACGCCGTCGAGCGGTCCGACTTCCTGCCGCCCCTCATCCTGCTCGCGGCGGTGGCGCTGTCGATGGACGCGATCGACGGGTGGGTGGCACGGCGCACCGGCACCGCGTCGACGTTCGGGGCGCGGTTCGACATGGAGGTCGACGCGTTCCTCATCCTGGTGCTCAGCGCGTACGTCGCCACCCAGCTCGGCGTGTGGGTGCTCGCGATCGGCGTGATGCGGTACGCGTTCGTCGCCGCCATGCGGGTGCTGCCGTGGCTGCGTGCCCCGCTCCCGCCGCGCATCGCGAGCAAGACGGTCGCCGCGGCACAGGGCGTCGTCCTCACGATCGCCGCCTCCGGTCTGCTGCCGATCCTGCCCGCGATCACCATCACGGGGATGGCGCTCGCCGCGCTCGTCTGGTCCTTCACCCACGACATCGCCTGGCTGCGCCGCAACCGCGCGGTCGAGCCGGCCAACAACGACCTGGCCGACCTGGCCGACCTGGCCGACGAGCCGGTCGTGGCCGGCGACCTCCAAGGCAGGCGCCGGCTCGTCGGCCAGGTCGCCACGGTTCTCGCCGCGGGGCTCGTGCTGTTCGCCCTCGTCGCGCCGAACCAGCTCAGCCGTCTCACGTTCGGGGCGTTCGCCCGCATCCCGGTCGAGGGGCTGCTCGTCGTCGCGCTGCTGCTCGTGCTCCCGAGGCGGACGCGGCGCGTGACCGCGCTGCTCGTCGGGGTCGGACTGGGCGTGGTGACCATCATGAAGCTCGCCGACATGGGCTTCTACGAGGTGTTCGACCGTCCGTTCCACCCGGTGTTCGACTGGAGCTTCCTCGCGCCGGGCGTCGACTTCGTCGCGACCACGGTCGGCCAGTTCGGCGCGGTCCTCACCGTGGTCGGGGCCGTGCTGCTGGTCGTCGGCGTACTGGTGCTGACCACGCTGTCGGTCCTGCGGCTGACCCGGCTCGCGGTCGAGCGCCGCACCGCGTCGACCCGCGCCGTCGCGCTGCTCGGGGTCGTCTGGATCACCTGCGCCGTGCTCGGCGTGCAGGTCGCGCCGGGCTCGCCGGTCGCGGCCAACACCGCGGCCGGCGACGTCTACCAGGAGGTCCGCGAGGTCGGCGCGGACCTGCGGGACCCGGACGAGTTCGCCAGGGAGTCCGCGGCCGACGCCTTCCGCTACACCACGCCCGGCGACCTGCTGACCGGGCTGCACGGCAAGGACGTCGTCGTCGCGTTCGTCGAGAGCTACGGCCGCGTCGCGGTCGAGGGCGAGTCCGTCGCGCCGGAGATCGACGCCCTGCTCGACGACGGCACCGACCGGCTGCGTGCCGCCGGGTACGACTCGCGGAGCGCGTTCCTGGAGTCCTCGACGTTCGGCGGCGGCAGCTGGATGGCGCACGCGACCATGCAGTCCGGGCTCTGGATCGACAACCAGCAGCGCTACACGACGCTCGTCGGCAGCGACCGGCTGACGTTCACCGGCGCCTTCGACCGCGCCGGCTGGCGGACGGTCAGCTTCGTGCCGGCGATCACCAAGGCCTGGCCGGAGGGCGAGTTCTACGGCTTCGACCGGATCTACGACCTCCACGACGTCGGGTACGAGGGCCCGAACTTCGCCTACGCCAAGATGCCCGACCAGTACACGATGTCGGCGTTCGAACGCCTCGAGCGGGCGAAGTCGGACACGCCGGTGATGGCGGAGATCGACCTCGTGTCGAGCCACACGCCCTGGACGCACCTCCCCCAGATGATCGACTGGACGGACGTCGGCGACGGCTCGGTGTACAAACCCATGCCGGCACAGGGCAAGACGCGTGCCGAGGTGTGGGCGGACCCGGGCAAGGTGCGGGCCGCGTACGGCGAGTCGATCCGGTACTCCCTCGAGACACTGATCTCCTACGTGGAGACCTACGGCGACTCCGACCTCGTGCTCGTCTTCCTCGGCGACCACCAGCCCGCCCCGGTCGTCAGCGGCGAGGGGGCGACCCACGACGTGCCGATCACGATCGTCGCCGCCGACTCCGTGCTGGACCAGGTCTCCGGCTGGGGCTGGCAGGACGGGCTCAACCCGGGCGAGGACGCGCCGGTGTGGCGGATGGACACCTTCCGCGACCGGTTCCTGACCTCGTTCGGCCCCCGGTCCTCGGCCGCCAGCCCGCGCTAGCCTCAGAGACATGAACGGGCACCTGCTTCCCATGACCACGGCGGAAGAGGTGCGGGACCGGCGTGCCGACGTCGCCGTCCTACCCGTCGGCAGCTACGAACAGCACGGCGCCTTCCTGCCGCTCGCGACCGACACCGTCATCGCGGTGACGGTCGCGCAGGCGGTCGGCGCCGCGCATCCCGTGCTCCAGCTGCCGCCCGTCACGATCTCGTGCTCCCACGAGCACGCGGCCTGGCCCGGCACGGTCAGCATCTCGGCGGCGACCCTGCACGCGGTGGTGACCGACATCGCGGAGTCGTTGCGGCGCGGCGGGATCGAGAAGCTGGTGCTCGTCAGCGGGCACGGCGGCAACTACGTGCTGGCCAACGTGGTCCAGGAGGCCAGCGCACGCGGGCAGTCCATGGCGCTGTTCCCGACCGAGGTGGACTGGGCGAGGGCCCGCGCCGCCGGCGGGGTGGAGACCGGCCCGGACACCGACATGCACGCCGGCGAACTGGAGACGTCACTGCTGCTGCACGCGCACCCGGACCTGGTGCGGGCGGACTACGCCGAGCACGACCACGTCTCGGCCGAGCGCGACCGCATGCTCACGCTCGGCCTGTCCGCCTACACCGAGTCCGGGGTGGTCGGTCATCCCTCCCTGGCGTCCGCCGAGAAGGGCAGGGGCGCGCTGGCGAGCCTGGTCGCCTCGTTCGGCGACGTGCTCGCGGCGCTCGCCAAATCCTCCAGGTGAGGCAGGAAGTGGTCCATCCGCTCGCGCTTGGTGTGTAGGTAGCGCAGGTTCTCCTCGTTCGGCGCGGCGAGCAGCGGGACCCGCTCGGTGACCCGGATGCCGTCCCGCAGCAGCGAGTCCAACTTCTTCGGGTTGTTCGACAGCAGCCGGATCGAGTGCGCGCCGAGGTCGTGCAGGATGTCCGCGGCGACCCGGAAGTCCCGCGCGTCGACCGGCAGGCCCAACGCGAGGTTCGCCTCGACCGTGTCGAGGCCGTCCTCCTGCAGCCGCATCGCCTGCAGCTTCGCGAGGAGCCCGATCCCGCGGCCCTCGTGCCCCTTGAGGTAGACGAGGATCCCCGCGCCCTCGGCCACGATCTGGCGCAGCGCGGCGGCGAGCTGGTCGCCGCACTCGCACCGGGTGGCGCCGAAGACGTCCCCGGTGAGGCACTCCGAATGCACGCGGGTGAGCGGGCTGCGTCCACCGACGTCGCTGTGTTCACCGATGTCGCCGTGCACCAGCGCGATGTGCTCCTCGCCGAGCCGGTCCTGGTAGCCGACCGCGCGGAACTCCCCGTAGACCGTGGGCAGGCGTGTGTCGACCACCCGCTCGGTCCCCCCGTGCCGTCCTAGTGCGTAGTCGCCGGCGAGACTCGACATACCGTCACTTCCTGTCTGTGCTTGGTACCGCGGCGAACGAGCAGCAGCGCGCCCGGCAGGCTGGACACGAGCGCGAGCAGCCCGTACGCCACGGCGGTGGTGAGCCCTTGTGCCGCGCCGAGTCCGGCCCCGGCGAACATCAGCGCGGTCACGCCCTCTCGTGGTCCCCAACCTCCTACGTTCACCGGCAGCCCCATCGCGAGCAGGGACACCACGACCAGCGGCACCAGCTGCGCGGCCGGCAGTGTCGCGCCCGCCGCGTTCGCCGCTATGAGGAACAATGTCACGTGTCCGGCGAGCACGGCGGCCGAAAGCAGCGCGACTCCCGGCCACGCGTCGCGGGCGAGCAGGCCGTTGCGGATGTCGTCGATGGTGCGGCGCCACCGCGAGTTCAGGTGCGTGCCCGTCCAGCGACGCACGGCGAGGTAGCAACCGACGACCACGGTGGCCGCGATCAGGACGGCGACGCCGATGTCGCGGGCCGGCGCCGCAGCCGGCGCGGCCAGCAGGACCACGACGCCGGCGACGATCACCACGGCCTGTCCGGCGGTCCGTTCGAGCACCACGGCCCGCACCCCCGCGCCGACGTCGCCCTCCTCCTTGCCGTGCTCGACCGCGCGCTGCACGTCGCCGAGCACGCCGGCGGGCAGCACGGCGTTGAGGAACGTCGCGCGGTAGTAGTCGCGGACGGCCCGCCCGATCGGCAGGTTCAGTCCGAGCCGGCGGGCGACCATGCACCAGCGGACCGCGCAGAGCACGGTGGTCGCGAGGCCGATCGCGAGCGCGGCGGCCACCTCGCCGACGTCGATGACCCGCAGGCCGTCGACGAACCCGCCGGCGCCGACCCGCCACATCAGCACGCCGACGATGCCGACGCCGACGACGATCCGGAGCCAGGCCCACACCTGCTTCATGGTCATGCCGCGCATGGCGCACCCCGCAGTCCGGTGAGCACGCCGGCGAGCCGCGCGGCGGCCGTGTCCCAGTTCTCCAGGTCGCGCCTGCGTTCGTGCGCGGCGGCACGGAGGCGGTCCCGCAGCCACTGCCGCGTGAGGTAGCCGCGCAGCGCCTCGGTGAGGGCCACGATGTCGTCGGGCGGGACCAGGATGCCGGGCAGGCCGCCGTCCGGCGCGTGCCCGAGCGTGTCGGGCAGCGCGTCGACCGTGGTGGTCAGCACCGGGATGCCGCGGGCGAGCGCCTCGGTGACGACCATCCCGTACGTCTCGCCGCGGGACGGGAGCACCAGCAGGTCGGTCCCGGCGAGTGCCGCGTCGAGGTCGGTGTCGGGCAGCGGGCCGGTCAGCGACATGCGGCCGGTGAGGCCGTGTCGTGCGATGAGGTCGCGGACCGTGGCCACGTACTCGGGGTCGCGGCGCAGCGAGCCGACGCAGTCGCAGGTCCAGGGCAGCTCCGCGACGCCGGCGAGGGCCTCGGCCAGCAGGTCCTGCCCCTTGCGCCGCGTGATCGAGGCGAGGCACAGCAGTTGAGCGCCGGTCGGGGAGCCGGTCGACAGCGGCGCGGGATCGGTGCCCGGCGGCGCGACGTGCACGCGGTCGGGGTCGAGGCCGTGGTGGTCGACGAGCCGCCGGCGGGCCCAGTCGCTGGTGGCGACGACCGCGCCCGCGGCGTGGAGTGTCTCCCGCTCCAGCGCGTCCAGCTCGGCGGCGCGGTCGGCGGGCAGGCCGGTCTCGTCGGCGAGGGGCAGATGCAGCAGCATCGCGAGACGCAGCCGGCGCGTGTGCGGCACGACGACCTCCGGCACTCCGCAGGAGACGAGTCCGTCTATCAATGCGACCGACCCGTCGGGCACGGCGGCGAGCGCGCTGTCGAGCGCGGCCCGCGCGGCGGCGTCCGGGGTGGGCCAGCGGCCGGCCACGGTGACCGCGCGCAGCCCGAGCACGGCGCACATGCGGCGGTCGTAGGTGTTGCCGCCGCTGGCCAGCGTCACGTCGGCGACGTCGTCGGGCAGGACGAACGTCGTGTCGGCGGCGTTCACAGCGCGCGCCGGTAGCTGGCCCAGGCGACGTGGGACTCCCGTAGCGACACCTCGATCTCGCCGAGGCCGCGGGCGCCCGCGCCGAGCGAGCCGGCGTGCGCCCGGTCCGCCAGCCGGTCGGCGATCACCTTGGCGAGGAACTCGGTGGAGGTGTTGACGCCGGCGAACTCGGGCACCTCGTCGAGGTTGCGGTAGTTGAGCTCGCCGAGCACCTCGCCGAGCTCCTGCGTCGCGAGGCCGATGTCGACGACGATGTTGTCGGCGTCGAGCTCGGCGCGGCGGAAGGTGGCGTCCACGACGAACGTGGCGCCGTGCAGCCGTTGCGCGGGGCCGAACACCTCGCCGTTGAAACTGTGCGCCACCATGATGTGGTCACGGACGGTGAGGCTGAACACCCTGCACTCCCCTACGGTCGACTATGCGCGGTCGTAGGTAACACGCATGCAGAGTGCGGACGGTTCACCGCTGATCATTCTCGGCATCGCGGCAGGTAGGTCGCCGAAGTGGCACTCGTCGGTGACCAGCGCGTCGAAGCCGGGATCGGCGAGCAGGGCCATGGCGACGGCGAGCCGTTCGGCGTACCCTCGGCGGCCGCGCTGCGCCGGGGACACTCTGCCGACCTGGCTGGCACGCAGCGTGAGGCGGCGGGAGTGGAACCACTCCCCCAGCGGCACGCTCACGCGCCGGTCGCCGTACCAGCTCAGCTCGACGACCGTGCCCTCGTCGGCGAGCAGCTCGAGCGAGCGGGCGAGGCCGGCCTCGGTGGCGCTGGCATGGACGACGAGGTCGCAGCCGCCGGTCGCGGTGTCCGGGGTGGCGAAATCGACCCCCAGCGTGGCGGCGAGCGCGGCCCGCGCCGGGTCGACGTCGACCAGCTGCACGGTGGCGGCGGGCAGCCCGGCGAGCACCTTCGCGACGCTGGCCCCGACCATCCCGGCGCCGACGACCGCGATCCGGTCGCCGACCAGGGGCGCGGCGTCCCACGCGGCGTTCACCGCGGTCTCGACGGTGCCGGCGAGCACCGCCCGCGCGGCCGGCACGGTGTCGGGCACGGGCGTCACCGCGGTGGCCGGCACGACGTAGCGCGTCTGGTGCGGGTACAGGCAGAAGACCGTCCTGTCGAGCAGCTCGGGCGGCCCGTGCTCGACGACGCCGACGTTGAGGTAGCCGTACTTCACCGGCGCCGGGAAGTCGCCCTCCTGGAACGGCGCCCGCATGACGTCGTGCTGGCTGGGCGGCACCCCGCCGCGGAACACGAGCGCCTCGGTGCCGCGGCTGACCCCGGAGTACAGCGTCCGCACGACGACGTCGCCGTCGCCGGGCGCGGGCAGCCCGACGGGCCGGAGCTCACACTCACCCGGCGCCCGCAACCAGAGGGCACGCTCCATCGTCAGTCGTCGAGGAGGGGTTCGCCGTCGAAGACGCCGAGGTCCTCCCGGTAGAACTCGAGGCCGATGCCGTTCGGGTCGCGCAGGTAGAGGCTGTCGTCCACGCCGCGGTCCGGGCCGAGGTACTCGACGCCCTCGGCGTCCAGCTTCTTCTTCGCGGCGGCGAAGTTCTCGGCCGACGTGGACAGCGCGATGTGCTGGACGCCGCCGATCGTCTCCTGGAAGTCCGGGTGGTCGTGGCCGGGGAAGTCGAAGAACCCGAGCAGGTTGTCGTTGCCGACGTCGAAGAAGAAGTGGCTGGAGCCCGCGTAGTCCCGGTTCTCGACCAGCTCGACGAGCGGGAAGCCGAGGAACTCCTGGTAGAAGCGGATCGTCTGCTCGACGTCCTTGCAGATCAGCGCGACGTGGTGGAACCCGCCGACCGGTGTGGCCGGCCGGTGGCCCCTCGGGCGCAGGTACGTGGTCCGCAGCTTTTCGCGGCGCGCCCGCACCGCGTCGAGCTCGGCACCCTCTGGCTGAGGCATGCTCGCGAGTCTATGGCGGGTCAGGTCCCCGCGCCCGGCAGCGAGCGGCCGCGGGCGGCGTGCTGCACCTCGGCGAGGTCGTCGGCGGTCACCAGGCGGTACTCGGCGATCCGCTTGCCGACCGCGAACCTGGGGTTCTGGATGCGGCCGGTCCGCGCCTCCGAGTACGGGTCGGCCAGCTCGCCGAACGCGATCTGGGAGATCGCGCGGATGGCGTCGTCGACCCGTTGGGGGCGTTCGAGGTTCCAGGCGTCCCCGGCGCGCCAGTCGCGGACGCGTTCGTAGATCCGGCGGTTCGTCGGCGGGAAGGGTGAGTCGTCGTCGCCGACGAGCCACGGTTCGGCGAGCGCCAGCGCGACGTACCACTCCTTCGAGTGGCGGGTCAGCTGTCCCTTGCGCAGGTGGGGTTTCAGCTCGGTGTCGCGCGGGCCGGCCGGCAGGCTCGTCTCCCGCGCGGGGACGGCCCGCACGCCGACGGCGAGGTTCAGCAGCAGGTCGGTGAACAGGTCGTCGCCGACCTGCTTGCCCGCCAACAGGACCAGCTCGTTCTTGCCGAGGTCGAGCATGGCCGACATGCCGCGCACGAGGGTGACCCGGCGGGCGCCGCCGGGTGCCTCGATGAGACTCGACAGGCGTCCCTCGTTGCCGCCGACCCACCGCAGCATGGCCGCCTCGCGGCCGACGACCAGCTCGGCGACGACACCGGACACGTGCGGCGCACACCCCGGGAGCCGCACGGCGATGCGCCCCGGCCGCGGTGGTCCCGTCTGGTCGCCGTGCGGCTCCCGTCCGAAGACGAGCCGCTCACCGGACTCGACGCACACCGGGTGCAGATCGCTGCCGCGCACCATGACCTGCAACATCGCGCTTCCTGACACCATCAGCAGAGTACGTCACCAGTCCCGCTCGGCGAACCGCCACAGCAGGCCGGCGAGCAGCAACGGAACGAACGAGAGCAGACCGACCGCGCCGAGCGCCAGCGCGAACAGGAACCCGGCCGCCTGCGCCCCGAAGTAGGTGCGTGGGCCCCACTTCCGCCGGGCCCACGCCCCGCCGATCCCCACCAGCGCCACGACCGACAACAGGGTGGTCGCGACGGCGGCCTGCATGGCGAGGTCGTCGAGTTCGCCACCGTGGGTCGCCTCGTCCCCCCACGCCCCGACCCCGATGACCAACCCCAACACGTTGGCGATCGAGATGAAGACGAGCAACACGATCACACCGGCGCCGAGCTTGGTTCGGGCGGCGGCACCGGTCTCGGCAGACGTTGTCATCACTGGACCTCCTGGCTGTTTCCGTTACCAGGAAGGCTATGGACGGGACCCCGTCGGCGGAGGAGGAACTTTCCGGGGAACCCCTCTCAGCAGCCCAGTGACTCGAGGTCCTTCTCTCCCGCGTCGGCGAGGTTTTCGCAGACTTGGCGGATCGCGTCGTCGGGGATGGTTCGCCATACGGCGACATCCGTGTCGGTGCCGGCGCTTGCCAGGCGGCGGCCGTCTGGGGAGAAGACGAGTTGGTTGAGCGGCCCGGTGTGGCCGCTCAGCCCGGCGACGAGCTTCCGGTCGGGGAGGTTCCAGAGGCGCACCACCGAGTCGTCGGTGGTGACCGACGCGACGGTGCGCCCGTCGGGCGAGATGGCGAGCTGCCGGACGGTCGACGGGTGCTGGCCGAACTCGTACCGCACCCGCCCGGTGCTCGGGTCCCGCACCTGGATCGTGCCCTTGGTGCCCGCCGTGAGCACCGACCGCCCGTCCGGCGCGAAGACGATGGTGTTCACCGTGTCGGCGCCGAGCGGCACCCGCGAGGGGTCGTCGAAGTCGGGTACCTGCCACGTCACCAGCTGTGCCGCGGTCGTCTCGTCCGGGTCGCTGCCGACGAGCCCGGAGCCCTCGTCGCTGGTGAGCGCGACCAGCCGCTCGCCGTCCGGGGAGAACGACATCTCGACCGGCCACTCCTCGTCGAGCGAGATCACCGTGTGCTCGGTGAGGGTCGCCAGCTCCCAGACGTGGATCCTGTTGTCGTCCGGGGTGTCGTCGGTGAACGGGCGCTGTTCCGCCGCCACCAGCCACCTGCCGTCCGGGGACACGGCCATGGCGCCGCGGAACTGCCGCCCCGGGAACGAGACCGACCGTGGCCGGGCGCCCCGCCCCGGCGGCGTCACGGTGAAGGTCGCGCCGCCGGAGCCGGAGATCCGGGTGCCGTCCGGCGCGTACCGCACGCCGAACACGCCGCCGGGCACCTCGGCGGTCGGCACGACCTGCTCGCCGGTCGTGGCGTCCCACGTGTGCAGGCCGCCGTCGGCGTCGCCCGAGGTGACCGTTCTTCCGTCGGGGTCGAAGTCCAGGCCGGTGACCGAGCCGGCCGGTTTGGAGTACCAGCTCGGGTTCGTGTGCCACCGCAACACCGTGCCGTCGCTGTTCGCCGCGACCTTGGTGCGGCCGTCGCGGGACACGGCCATCGCGAGCACCGTCCTGCCGACCGACGTGCCGGACCTCGGTCCCTGCGGCAGGCTGCCGAGATGGTCACCGCTGACCGAGTCCCACGTGGTGACCGTGTTCGCGTCGCTGTTGGTGTACAGCGTCGACCCGTCCGGGGCGAAGCCGAGCGACGACGGGCCCTGGCCCGCGTCGGTGGCGTGCCGGGTGAGGTCCGGGAACGACCGGACGAGCGCGCCGGTCGTGGGGTTCCACAGCCGGATCAGGTTGTCCGACACACTGGCGCTCGCGAGCAGGTCGGGCGAGGCCGCCACCTGCACCGGGATCAGTCCGCCCTCGACCTCGGCCGCCGTGTCGGCGTGGTCGGTGCGGTGGCTGACCAGCGTCGCCGTGTCCGGGGCCCACAGGTCGAGGGTGCCGTCGGCGTGCCCGACGGCCAGCCGGTCGCCGGCGGCGCTGTACACCAGCCCCGACGAGTCGAACCCGCCTCCGGCGATCCACCGGTCCAGGTTGCCGGTGTGCGGGTCCCACTCCCCGATCGCGGTGGTGTTGTCCCGCCGCACCGACGCGGCCGCGATCGCCTTCCCGTCCGGCCGCCACGCCACCTGGCCGATCGCCGGGAACGCGTCCCGCAGGCGCCGCACCAGCTTGCCGCTCGGCACCTCCCAGACCCGCACCCCGCTCTCCTCGGTGTTGCCCGACTGGATCGAGGACGTCGCGAGCAGGCTGCCGTCCGGGGAGAACCGCATCGAGACGACCGACCCGACGCCGGTGATCTCGACGTCGAGCGGTTTGCGTGCCTCGACGTCCCACAGCACGATCCCGCCGGTGCCGGAACCGACCGCGACCAGCGTCCCGTCCGGGTTGACGTCGATGGCGTACGCGCTGTCCAGGCCGGACCGGAACGCGTCGGGGTAGGTGAGCATCGGCGCGGACAACAGCGCGCCGCGCGCCTCGCTCGTCGGGCTCGCCCGCCACCCGGCGATCGCCTTGCGCATGGCGGCGACCGGATCGACCTCGGACTCGGCGAGCGACTCCGCCGCGAACTGCCGCGACAGCGCGACGCTGCTCTCCTGTCGCGCCTGGTCGCGGGCCACGACCGCGAGCACCCCGGCGAGGAGCGCGACGGCGAGCAGGGACGCGAGACCGACGACGAGACCACGCAGCCGGCGCGTGCGCCGCCGCCGGTCGCGGTCGCTCGCCTGCAGGAACGACTGCTCGTCGGACGTGAGGTCGGGCCGCCCGGCCGACCAGTCCAGCGCCGCCGCGAGCCGAGCGCCGCGGTACAGGTCGCCCCGGTCCTGTCCGCCGGCCCGCCAGCCGGCCGCCGCCTCGCCGAGCTGTTGGCGCACCAGCAGACCCTGCCGGTCCTCCGCCACCCACTCCCCCAGCCGCGGCCACGCGGTCAGCAGCGCGTCGTGGGACAGCTGCACGAACTCGCGGTCGACCGTGACGAGCCGCGCGGCGACGAGACTTTCCAGTAGCGGCACGGGCACCTCGGCGCGTCGCGCCATGCGCCTGGCGATGCCGCCGCCGTCGAGCAGGGTGACCATCCGCAGCAGCACAGCACGCAGCGCCTGCCGGTCGTGCTCGCTCAGCCTGGTGTAGACGCCGTCGGCGGTCAGCGCCACCGCCCGGTCGACGCCGCCGGTCTGCTGGTATCCCTTGAGCGTCAACCGGTTGCCGGAACGGTTGTGCCAGGTCTCGCGCAGCGCGTGGGCGAGCCTGGGCAGCGCACCGGGGTCGCGGCCGGCGCCGACGTCGGTGATCAGGCGGTCGACGAGACCGGGCTCGAGCTCCAGCCCGGACGCCTCGGCGGGTTTGGTGACCACCCGCGCCAGCTCGTCGACCCCGAGCGGGCCGAGCACGTACGGCGCGTTCAGCGACGGTTTCAGTGCGGGCACGGTGATGCAGTGCTCGACGAAGTCCGCGCGCACCGCGACCACCACGCGCGCGGGCCACGCGTTGGCGAGCGCGACCGCGAACGCCTCCCGCTCGCCGGCGTCGGGGCACTGGGTGAACAGCTCCTCGACCTGGTCGACCGCGACGATCATGGGGCCGTCCGTGCCGGCGGCGACCGAGCGGCACAGCTCGCCGAACGTCGCGGGCCGCTCGCGCAGCTGCCAGGCCAGCCGGTTCGGGTCGGAGCGGGTGAGCGCCGCGAGCCGCGCGGCCAGCGTGGCGATCGGGCGGTCCCCCGGCGTCATCGCGAGCCGTGGCGCGGAACCGCCGCCCCGCGCGTGGGTGGCGAGCAGCCCGGCGTGCAGTAGGGACGACTTGCCGGTACCGGACGCGCCGACCACCATCAGCGGCCCGGAGTCCGCGCGGTGACGGGAAAGCCGGGCGAGCAGGTCCCGCACGGCCTGCTCGCGGCCGAAGAACCACTCGCTGTCGCCGGTGCCGAAGCTCTGCAGTCCCGGGTACGGGCAGCGGTCGACGAGCACGTCGGTGTCGCCCGCGGTCCTCGGCGCGGCCGTGTCGCGGCCCCAGCCGAGCGTCGCGAGCAGCTGCACGAAGTAGGACTGGTCGGGGTCGCCGCCGGCGAGCAGCTCCTGCGCCACCGCGGTCGGTGCCTCCGCGGTGACGGCCGCCGCGGCCGCCATCAGCTCGCCGGCCGACGGGTACCGCCGCTTCGGGTCCTTGTCCATCCCGGTGCGCACGACCAGGTCGAGCCCCGGCGGGATCCTGCGGTCGAACAGCGACGGCGCGGGCGGCGGGTCGTTGAGCTGCGCCGCGAGCTTGCCGACGGAATCCTCCGCTGGGAACGGAACCCGCCCGGTGAGACACTGGAACAGCACGCACGCCAGGGCATAGACGTCCGACGCGACGTCGATGTCGCCGCGCATCAGCCGTTCCGGCGCCATGTAGTCGAGGGTGCCGACGTAGCCGCCCGTCTCGGTCAGCTGGGTGACGTCCGGCGCGATCGACCTGGCGATGCCGAAGTCGGCGAGGTAGGCGACGCCGTCGGCGTCGAGCAGGATGTTGGCCGGCTTGACGTCCCGGTGCAGCACGCCACGCGCGTGCGCCGCGTCGAGCGCGACCGCCACCTGCGAGAGGATCTCGATGGCGCGCAAGGGATCCAGCGAACCGTCGGCCAGGACCCGCTTCAGGTCGGGGCCGTCGATCAACCGCATGTCCAGGTACAGCCTGCCGTCGATCTCGCCGTGCGCGTTGATCGGCACGACGTGCGCCTCGCGCAGGCCGGCGACGATCTTCGCCTCACGCCGGAAACGGGCCCGGAACTCCGGACCCGCCTCCCCCGGCAACCGCTTGAGCGCGACCTGCCGTTCGTGCTCGGTGTCGAAGGCGCGGTGGACCTCCCCCATCCCGCCGACACCAAGCAGTTCCCCCACCCGATAAGGTCCGAACAACTCGGGCCCGTCGCCCATCTGCGGCCTCCTGCTCGATCGGCGCCAAGCCTACGGCCAGGAATCCCGCCGCCTCACCCGCATGCGGTGAACAGTTGCTCGACCGCGGCCTCCCGTTCCGCGCCGACGAGCCCGTCCCACAGGTAGTGCCGCACCGCCTCGACGCAGGTGGTCAACTGCGCGTTCTCGGTCTCCAGCGCGCTGTTGCGCCGATCGGCGGCCTGCCGGGCGGAGTCGGTGGACGACACCCGCAGGTTCGCCTCGGCGAGGGTGCCCTCGCGTTCGGTCAACCGCACGACGGCGGCGTCGTGGTCGCCCCGCGCGGACACGTACAGCACGCCGAACACGATGCCCGCCGCCAACAGGAGCGCCGCGACGACGGCGAGGACGACCCTCGCGCGCCCGCCGGTCCGCCGCGGTGGCTCGGGCTCGGGCATGGGCGCCGGCATGGGTGTCCGCGGGGGAATCGGCAAGGGCGCCGAGACCGGGAACCGCGGCGGGGTCGGCGGGCCGAGCGGGAGCGGGCCGGGCGTCGTCGCGTCGCCCATCGGGTGGAAACCGTTGTGCTGC
Organism: uncultured Actinomycetota bacterium; assembly: GCA_963840275.1. Lineage (GTDB taxonomy): Bacteria > Actinomycetota > Actinomycetes > Mycobacteriales > Pseudonocardiaceae > Actinophytocola. Next base: position 776,807 of record CAWIYK010000005.1, on the reverse strand, counting down.
GCCATCTCGGTCATGGTCATCTCCCGCAGTTGGCGAACATCAGGTCGAGGGCGTTGCTCAGCGCGGCGTCGTCGCCGGCGCGCACCGCCTCGATGGACGCGGCGGTCGGGTCGGCGCACGCGTGCAGCGCCGTTGCGGTGTCCTCCAGCTCTTCGCGCTCCTGGTCCTGTTCGTCCAATGTGGACATGTTGGCGGCCAGCCGGTCGTTGGCGTCGGCCAGCTCCCGCTCCGCCGTGGCGACCTGCTGGTTCACCTCATCGGTGTCGCCGCGCTGCATGACGTACAGCGTGCCGAGCAGTCCCACGGCCACGGTCAGCAGCCCGACCGCGACCGCGAGCAGGATCACTGTTCCGCGTCTGTGCCGAACGGGTTCGGTCATGATGTCCTCCGCTCTCCCTTGCGCACAGCCATCCTCTGCGAGGGACGGCGGCCGGGGTAAGCGGAAGGTTCCGCACACGGCACCGCCGGGCCCCGTGGTGGTGGGGCCCGGCGGTGCCGGCCGAGCGGTCAGGCGTCGAGCGGTCAGGCGTTGAGCAGCTGGTCGAAGAACGAGCGGTACCGGCGCAGCGCCACCCGCAGCTCCTCGGTCTCGCCGGGGCCGTCGTCCTGCCACTGGCCCTTGAGCTCGTTCTTGTGCTCGGCGAAGATCTCGGACAGCGTCCGCATCACCTCGTCGACCAGCTCGTCCGCGCCACGCACGGCCTGCTTCGGGTCGTCGACGAAGTCGGCCTGCAGCTCACGCCACCGGTTGCGGAACCGGTCGACCTGGTCGTCGCCGAACAGGACGGCGCCGGTGTCCTCGTCCGGAGCGCCACCGGCCGCCACCGGCTCGGCGCGCCCGGTGTCGAGCGGCTCCGCGTCCCGGCCGGGCGCGGTGTCGACGTCGCTGTCCAGCACCGGGTCATTGCCCTGACCCGGGGCCAGGTCGTCGCGGTCGGTGTCGACCGGGGTGCCGTACGCGCCGCCGACCGGTTCGTCGGACGGGCGCTCGAACGGGACGTCCGGCTCGTCGAGCCGGTTCGGGTCCTGCCACTCGGGGTCGTCCGCCATGGGGGTCATGGGTTCGTTGTCGACCCGCTCGCGCGGTAGGTCGTCGTGTCGCATGGGTGGTACCTCCGAACAGCTAGCTGCGGTCAGGGGTTGGTGTTGGTCCGTCGGCGGTCGACGGCGTCGTGGCCGTTCCTGGCGTCCGGCACCTCGTTCGGGGTCGCGTCGACCTGCCCGTCGGTCACCACGGCGCGCTCCTGGGTCCGGTCGGTCCGCTCGCTGTCCACGTCGATCCCGGTCAGCGAGCCGAACACGGCGCGGTAGTGCACGAGCGCCTTGCGAAGCTCCTCGGTGGAGACATCGGACTGCTTGACGTGCCGCGCCTGGATCGCGTGCCCCTCCCGGTACTGGGGCACGATCTTCGCGTGCTCGACGGACAGGTCCTCGGCCTGCTGGTCATGACCCTCGGTCGGGTAGCCGCGCTCCCGCATCACGGCCTGCACCAGCGTCTCGGCCTCCACGACGGCCTCACCGGGCCGGTCGACGAACCGTTCCTGGACGAGGACCCACTGCTCGGCGAACCGGGCCCGGGCGTGGTCGGACAGCGGCCGCAGCTCCAACCGCGCGTGGCGCTTCTCCCGCTCGGTGAGCTCCCGCTCGACGGCCTTGGGGTCGTCGGTCTCCTTGACGCGGCGGTCGTACTCCGGGCCGAACCGCTCCCGCAGCTTCTTCCTCCGGGTCTGGAGCCCGACGAACCAGGCTGCCAGAACCACCACGACCAGAATGACGATGATCAGGGCGATTATCGCTCCTGTCGACATCACGTGCTCCTTCCTCGGACGTACGTGGTCGAGACGACCGAGTAGTGCCCTGACGTGTGCGTACGGAAACAACGCAACACGGAAGTTGGGGCATTGGGCGCAAGGAGATCCCGCCAGTGGAGCAGTGCGCGGCCTTGTCCAGCCGTGCGGTCGGCCCCGGGTGTCCGACCGCACACCGACGGTGGCGGGAACAATTCCGGACGGAGCAGACTTGCAGCAGTTGGCAGGGACCGCGCCACGGCGTGGTCGTCGAACGGCTGAAAGCGATGCACCGATGTCCCGTGAGCAGAAGACGCCCGGCCCCGACCACCCGATCACGATCGAGAAGAACCCGGCCCGCGTCACCGTGCGCGCCGGCGGGCAGGTCGTCGCCGACACCACCGCCGCACTCGTGCTGCAGGAGTCGAACTACCCCGCGGTGCAGTACCTCCCCATCGCCGATGTCGACCAGTCGCTGCTCACCGCGACCGACACCAGCACCTACTGCCCGTACAAGGGCGACGCGTCCTACTACAGCCTCAGCACGCCGGACGGCGAGCTGACCGACGTGATCTGGACCTACCCCGCCCCCTACGACGCGGTCGCCCCACTCGCCGGCCACGTCGCGTTCTACGCGAACAAGGTGGAGATCTCGACGGCGAGCTGAGCGGTCTACCTAGCCGCGCCCGCGCGCCTCTTCGTCCACACGTCGTAGGCCACGGCCGCCAGCAGGACCAGGCCCTTCACCAGCATCACGCGCTCGCTCGGCGCGCCGATCAGCGACATGCCGTTGTTGATCACGCCCATGATCAGGCCGCCGGTGATCGCGCCGACCACCTTGCCGACGCCGCCCTGCACGGCCGCGCCGCCGATGAACGCCGCCGCGATGGCGTCCAGCTCGAACGACGTGCCCGCGGTCGGGCCGGCCTGGTTGAGGCGGCCGGCGAAGATCACGCCGGCGAGCGCGGCGAGCACCCCCATGTTGACGAACACCCAGAACGTCACCGGCTTGACCCGCACGCCGGACAGGGTGGCGGCCGCCAGGTTGCCGCCGACCGCGTAGATGTGGCGGCCGAACACCGAGCGGCTCGCCATCAGCGTGTAGCCCAGCACCAGCACGGCGAGCAGCACCAGGACCCACGGCAGGTTCCGGAACCGAGCCAGCTGCACGACCAGGAACAGCACCACGACCGCGGCGAACGCGATCTTGCCGACGAACAGCGGCATCGGGTCGACGGTCTGGTCGTAGCCCTGCCGGGCACGCCGCGTGCGCCACTGCGCGACCGCGAACCCGACCACCACGAGCGCGCCGACGAGCAGGCTCACGACGTCGGCGCCGCCGAGCGGGCCGAGACCGACGTTGCCGAGGTAGCCGCCGGTGAACCCGTTGGCCAGCGTGCGGATCTCCTCGGGGAACGGGCCGATGCCCTGGTTGCCGAGCACGGTCAGCGTCAGCGCGCGGAACACCAGCATGCCGCCGAGCGTCACGATGAACGCCGGGATGCCGAAGTACGCGATCCAGTACCCCTGCGCCGCGCCGATGATCGCGCCCGCGACGAGCGTGGCCAGCACCGCCAGCGGCCACGGCAGTCCCATCTGGACGGTCAGCACCGCGCAGATGGCCCCGGTCAGCGCCACGACCGAGCCGACCGACAGGTCGATGTGGCCGCTGATGATCACCAGGATCATGCCGATCGCGAGGATCAGGACGTAGGAGTTCTGCACGACGATGTTCGAGATGTTGCCCGGCTGCAGCAGCGCGCCGTCGGTCAGCACGGTGAACAGCACCACGATCAGCGCGAACGCCACGTAGATGCCGCTCTGCCGCAGGTTCACCCGGAACTGCCGCCGCGGCGCGCGCACCGGCGGCTCCGGGGTCGCGTCGACATCCTGCGCCCGGGACTCGCTCGCGAGATCACTCACCGGCGCACCTCCTGCGTCATGCGCTCCATCAGTCGCTCCTGTGTCGCTTCCTCGCGGGTCAGCTCGCCGGTGACCCGGCCGGCCGACAGCGTGTAGATCCGGTCGCACAGGCCGAGCAGCTCGGGCAGCTCCGACGAGATCACCAGCACCGCCTTGCCCTGGTCGGCCAACTGGTTGACGATCGTGTAGATCTCGTACTTCGCGCCGACGTCGACGCCTCTCGTCGGCTCGTCGAGGATCAGCACGTCCGGCTCGGTGAACATCCACTTGGCCAGCACGACCTTCTGCTGGTTGCCGCCGGAGAGCGTGTGCGTCGAGGCGAGCACGTCCGGGGTCTTGATCCGCAGCGCGGCACGGAACCGCTCCGCGACCCGGAACTCCTCGTGCTCGTCGACCCACCCACGCCGAGCGAGCATGCCGAGCCCGGCGGCGGACACGTTGCGCTTCACGTCGGCGACCAGGTTGAGCCCGTACCGTTTCCGGTCCTCGCTCACGTACGCGATCCCGTTGCGGATGGCCGAACGCACGGTGCGCACGTCGATCTCGCGGCCGTCCTTGTACACCCGCCCGGAGATGTCCACACCGTAGGAACGGCCGAACACGCTCATGGCCAGCTCGGTGCGACCGGCGCCCATCAGCCCGGCGAGTCCCACGATCTCCCCGCGCCGCAACGAGAGCGTGGCGTTGTCGACCACCAGCCGGCCGGGGTGGGTGACACTGTGGACGGTCCAGTCCTGGATGCGGAGCACCTCATCGCCCGGCTCGGACCCGTTGACGCGCGGCGGGAACCGGTGCTCGAGGTCGCGGCCGACCATGCCCGCGATGATCCGCTCCTCGGTGCCCTCGCCGGCGCCGACGTCGAGCCTCTCGATCGTCCGGCCGTCACGCAGGATCGTGATGGTGTCGGCGATCGCGGTGATCTCGCCGAGCTTGTGGGAGATCACCACGCACGTGATGCCCTCGTCGCGCAGGCCGCGCAACAACGTCAGCAGGTGCGCGGAGTCGTCGTCGTTCAGCGCCGCGGTCGGCTCGTCGAGGATCAGCAGGCTGACCTTCTTCGACAGCGCCTTGGCGATCTCCACGAGCTGCTGCTTGCCGACGCCGAGGTCGCCGGCCGCCGTGACCGGGTTCTCCCGCAGCCCCACGCGGCGCAGCAGGGCCTGCGCCGCGTGGTTGGTGCGGTTCCAGTCGATCAGTCCCCGGCTCGTGACCTCGTTGCCGAGGAACAGGTTCTCCGCGATCGACAGCTGCGGGATGAGCGCCAGCTCCTGGTGGATGATCACGATGCCGCGGGCCTCGCTGTCCCGGATGCCGCCGAACGCGCACGGCGCGCCGTCGAAGACGACCTCCCCGGAGTAGGTCCCGTGCGGGTGCACCCCGGAGAGGATCTTCATCAGCGTCGACTTGCCCGCACCGTTCTCGCCGCAGATGCCGTGGATCTCACCGCGCCGCACCGACAGCTCGACGTCCCGCAGCGCGGTCACGCCGGGGAACGACTTGGTGATCCCGCTCATCAGCAGGATGTCGTCCGACATCGCTACCTCAGCTGGTCTGCGGTGTAGTACCCGGAGTCGACCAGCACCTTCTGGTAGTTCGCCTTGTCGACGATGACCGGCTCGAGCAGGAACGCCGGCACGACCTTCTCGCCGTTCTCGTAGTCCTTGTCGTTGTTGATCTCCGGCTTGCCGCCCTTCAGCACCGCGTCCGCCATCTTCACCGCGACGGCCGCCAGTTCGCGGGTGTCCTTGTGGATCGTCGAGTACTGCTCGCCCGCGATGATCGACTTCACGGACGCGACCTCCGCGTCCTGCCCGGTCACCACCGGGTAGGGCTGGCCGGCGGTGCCGTAGCCGCCACTCTTGAGCGCCGAGAGGATGCCGATCGACAGGCCGTCGTAGGGCGACAGCACGCCGTCGACGCGCCCACTGCCGTAGGTCGAGGTGAGCAGGTCCTCCATGCGGCGCTGCGCGGTCGCCGGGTCCCAGCGCAGGATCGCGATCGTCTTGAAGTCCTGCTGCCCGCTCTTCACCACGAGAGTGCCGTTCTCGATGTGCTTCTTGAGCACGGACATGGCGCCGTCGAAGAAGAACGTGGCGTTGTTGTCGTCCGGCGAGCCCGCGAACAACTCGATGTTCAGCGGCCCCTTGGCCGTGCCGGGGCTGCCGTCGGCGTTGAGCACCTTCAGCCCGGTCAGCAATGAGGTCGCCTGCTGCACACCGACCTTGAAGTTGTCGAACGAGGCGTAGTAGTCGACGTTGGGGCTGTTGCGGATCAGGCGGTCGTAGGAGATCACCGGGATCTTCGCGTCGGCCGCCTGCTGGAGCTGGGTGGTGAGCGCGGTGCCGTCGATGGACGCGACGATCAGCACCCGCGCGCCCTTGGTGATCTGGTTCTCCAACTGGTTGGCCTGTGTGGGGATGTCGTTCTCCGCGTACTGCAGGTCGACGCTGGTAACCCTTCTCCTCCAACGCCTTCTTGATGTTGTCGCCGTCGTGGATCCAGCGTTCCGACGACCGGGTCGGCATGGTCACGCCGACGAGCGCGCCGTCTGCGGACTCCGGCTGCTGGTCGACCGTCTTCTCCGCCGAGCCGCAGCCGGCCAGCAGGAGAGCCGCGGCGACGCCCGCCGCGAGCTTCGGAAACCTCATTGTCTCTCCGTTCCCTTCTAGCGCAGGCCTTGCGCGAGTCGGTGGTATGCCTGGTTCCAGCGCAGCCGGTCGGCGAACGCGTCGGCCGTGGTGGCCGAGTCGATGAGCAGCAGCTCGGTGTCGACCATCTGGGCGAAGTCGCGCAGCACGCCGGCACCGACCGCCTGCGAGAGCACGGTGTGGTGCGGGCCGCCGGCGGTGAGCCAGCACTCGGCGGAGGTCTGCAGCGACGGCGCGGGCTGCCACACGGCCCGCGCGACCGGCAGGCTCGGCAGCGGCTCGTCCGGCGGCACGACCTCGATCTCGTTGGCCACCAACCGGAACCGGTCGCCGACGTCGACCAGCCCGACCACGACGGCCGGTCCGGCCGCGGCGTCGAACACGAGCCGCACCGGGTCCTCGCGGTCCCCGATGGACAGTGGGTGGATCTCGCACGACGGCCGGGCGGCGGCGATGGTCGGGCAGACCTCCAGCATGTGCGCGCCGAGGATCTTCGGGGTGCCAGGCCCGAAGTGGTAGGTGTAGTCCTCCATGAACGAGGTGCCGCCCGCGCCGCCCATGGCCTTCACGGCCGCCAGCAACGCTGCGGTCTTCCAGTCGCCCTCGCCGCCGAAGCCGTAGCCGTCGGCCATCAGCCGCTGCACGGCGAGCCCCGGCAGCTGTCGCAGTCCGCCGAGGTCCTGGAAGTTCGTGGTGAACGCGCCGAAGCCGCCGTCGGTGAGGAACCGGCGCAGGCCCGCCTCGATCCGCGCGGCGTACCGCAGCGACTCGTGCCGGTCGCCGCCGCGCGCCAGCGCGGGCGCGAGGCGGTAGGCGTCGGCGTAGTCGGCGACCAGCAGGTCCACCTCGTCGTCGGCCACCGCGTCGACCGACGTCACGAGCTCGTTGACGCCGTAGGTGTTCACCGAGACGCCGAACCGCCGCTCCGCCTCCACCTTGTCGCCCTCGGTCACGGCGACGTCGCGCATGTTGTCGCCGAACCGGGCGAGCCGCAGCGTCCGCAGGTGCGCGAGCCCGGTCGCGGCCCGCGCCCACTCGTCGATCCGCCGGACGAGCACCGGGTCGCTCGCGTGCCCGGCGACGGTCTTGCGCGCCACCCCGAGCCGGGTCTGGATGTAGCCGAACTCGCGGTCGCCGTGCGCGGCCTGGTTGAGGTTCATGAAGTCCATGTCGATGGACGCCCACGGCAGCGCCTCGTTGAGCTGGGTGTGCAGGTGCAGCAACGGTTTCCGCAGCACGTCGAGGCCGGTGATCCACATCTTGGCCGGCGAGAACGTGTGCATCCACGCGATCACGCCGACACACGACGCGTCGGCGTTCGCCGCGAGCAGCAGATCCCGGATGGCGGCCGAGTCGGTCAGCACCGGCCGCCACACGATCTCCGCGCCGATCCCCCCGGCGTCGGTGAGCATGCGCTGGATCTGCCGGGACTGAGCGGCGACCTGCTCGAGCGTGTCCGCCCCGTACAGGTGCTGGCTGCCGGTCAGGAACCACACCTGCGGCTTCGAGGACATACGATCTCCCTACTGCCCGTATACGTTCTGGTACCGGGCATAGAGCCGGTCGACGTGTCGCTGGTCGATGGCGGCCGGCGTGCCGAGCTGGTGTGCGAAGTGGACGGTGCGGGCCACGTCCTCGAGCATGACCGCGGCCTTCACCGCCGCGCGGGCGTCCGCGCCGACCGTGAACGGGCCGTGGTTGCGCATCAGCACGGCGGGGGAACGGCTGTCCCGCAACGTCTCCACGATCCCCTTGCCGATCGAGTCGTCGCCGATGAGCGCGAACGGCCCGACCGGGATGGCGCCGCCGAACTCGTCGGCGATCATCGTGAGCACGCACGGGATCGGCTCGCCGCGGGCCGCCCATGCCGTGGCGTACGGGGAATGCGTGTGCGCCACCCCGCCGACCTCGGGCAGGTGCCGGTAGACGTAGGCGTGCGCGGCCGTGTCCGACGAGGGTGCGAGCTCGCCCTCGACGAGCCGGCCGTGCAGGTCGGTGACGACCATCGAGTCCGGGCCGAGGTCGTCGTAGGACACGCCGGAGGGCTTGATGACCATCAGGTCCTCGCCGGGCACGCGCGCGGAGACGTTGCCCGCGGTCCAGCTGACCAGGTTGTACCGGGTCAGCTCCCGGTGCAGGGCCGCGACCTCGCGGCGCAGTGCGACGCTCACCCGGCCACCGCCGCGCGCCGCAGCGCCCTGAGCCGGTGCATGACGCCCTCACCACCGCCGCCACCGCTGCCATCGCCGCGGCCGAAGTGGTCGTGCAGGTCGGCGTACTCCATGAACAGCTTGTCGTACACCGCCGCGTTCTCGGGGATCGGTTGGTACGCGGCGGGGTTGACCGCGCCCATCGCCGCGGCGGCCGCGCGGATGTCGGCGTGCGCGCCGGCCGCGACCGCCGCGTGCATCGCCGAGCCGAGGGCCGGGCCCTGCGCGGACGCGATCGTCGAGAGCGGCAGGTTCGTCACGTCGGCGTAGAGCTGCATGAGGAACTCGTTGCGCAGCAGGCCACCCGCGACCACCAGCTCGGTCACCGGCACGCCCGCGTCGGTGAACGCCTCGACGATCATCCTGGTGCCGAACGCCGTGGCCTCCATGAGCGCGCGGTAGACGTCCTCGGCGCGCGTGGCCAGCGTCTGCCCGAGCACGAGGCCGGACAGCTCATGGTCCACCAGCACCGACCGGTTGCCGCTGTGCCAGTCCAGCGCGATGAGCCCGTGCTCCCCCACCCGCTGCCGCGACGCGAGGTCGGTCAGCAGCTCGTGCAGCGAGACGCCCTCCGCGCGGGCGCGGTCGTGGTACTCGGGTGGCACCTGGTTGCCGACGAACCACGCGAAGATGTCGCCGACGCCGCTCTGCCCCGCCTCGTACCCCCACAGTCCCGGCACGATCCCGCCGTCGACGACGCCGCACATGCCGGGGACCTCGCGCAGCTCGGTGCCGTTCATCACGTGGCAGGTGGACGTGCCCATGATCGCGACCAGCCGGCCGGGCTCGACCGCCTGCGCGGCGGGGGCGGTGACGTGCGCGTCGACGTTGCCGACCGCGACCGCGATGCCCTCCGGCAGGCCGGTCCAGTAGGCGGCGAGCGCGGTCAGGTCGCCGGCGCGGTCGCCGAGCCGGCCGATCGGGTGCTCGAGCTTGTCGGTCACGAACGACGCGAAGCCGGGGTTGAGCGCGCGGAGGAAGTCGGCGGCCGGGTAGGCGCCGTCCTGGTGGATGCCCTTGTAGCCGGCCGTGCAGGCGTTGCGGACGTACGTCCCGGTCAGCTGCCACACGATCCAGTCGGCGGCCTCCACCCAGTGGTCCATCGCAGCGTAGACGTCCGGCGCCTCCTCCAGCAGCTGCAGGCCCTTGGCGAACTCCCACTCCGACGAGATGAGCCCGCCGTAGCGGGGCAGCCACTTCTCGCCCCTCGACGCGGCGAGGGCGTTGATGCGGTCGGCCTGGGGCTGCGCGGCGTGGTGGCGCCACAGCTTCACGAACGCGTGCGGGTTGTCCGCGAACTCGGGCAGCTCGCACAGCGGCGTGCCGTCGGTCGTGACCGGCACCATCGTGCACGCGGTGAAGTCGGTACCGATGCCGATCACGTCGGCCGGGTCGACGCCGGCGTCCTTGATCGCCCGCGGCACCGCCGTGCGCAGGACGTCGACGTAGTCCCTCGGCACCTGCAGCGCCCAGTCCGGCGGCAACGGCCGGTCGCTGCCCGGCAGCGTCCGGTCGACCACGCCGTGCCGGTACTCGTGGACGGCCGTGCCCAGCTCGGCACCGTCCCGCACCCGCACGACCACCGCCCGCCCGGACAGGGTGCCGAAGTCGACACCCACCACCAGCGCGTCGGTCCGGTCGTTGGTCATACAAGGAATGTTATCGCTAACATCTGATGAGTCAATAGCTCAGTTCACGAGCCGGGTTCAGAATGGTGAGCGCACACATCCGCGTGTCCAACGCGCAGACCCCGCGTGTCCAACACTCAGCACCCCTGAGTTGAACATTCGTGACCACACGGCCGAGGCACCGGCAGCGCTCCCCCGAGAACGCCCACCCACGTGCGACCCACAGCTCCACAAGCGCCGCACCCAGGTGGTCGCGAGCGTTCAACTCACCCGGTCCGAGTGTTGGACTCGCGGGGGCTGGGTGTTGGACTCGCGGGTCAGGTCGGGGGTGCGACGCTGTTTCGTTGAACCAGCACTGGTGCCACGGTGCGTTGGGAGGCGCCGACGTCGCCGTCGCCCACCTGTGCGAGCAGCAGCTCCAACGTCTCGCGGGCCACCGCGTCGAAGTCCGGGCGGACGGTGGTCAGCGGCGGGATGAAGTACTCGGCCTCCGGCACGTCGTCGAAGCCGACGATGCTCACCTCGCCCGGTACCCGCCTGCCCCGCTCGCTCATCGCGCGCAGGATGCCGAGCGCGAGATGGTCGTTGGCCGCGAACACGGCGGTCACCTCGGGCATGCGGGCGAGCATCAGTCCGGTCCGGTACCCGGCGGCCGCGCTCCAGTCCGCCGACATCAGCGGCGGCACCTCGACGCCGGCCGCCTCGAGCGCCTGCTGCCAGCCCCGCACCCGGCCCATCGCGTCGAACCAGTCCGGCGGCCCGGAGACGTGCCACACCGTGCTGTGCCCCGCGTCGAGCAGGTGCCGGGTCGCCGCGTACGCGCCGGCCGCCTGGTCGACGGTCACCAGCGGGGTCGCCCGCTCGGGGTCGCCGTCCACGGTGACCAGCGGGACCCCGGCCGGCACGTCGCCGAGTGCCTCGTTGGCCGACGCGGTCGGCGCGATCGCCACGATGCCCGCCACCCGCTGGTCGCGGTGGTGCTCGACGGCCGCCGCGATCGACGCCCGGTCCAGCACCTCCACCCGCCGCAGGCTGACCGAGAAGCCCGCCTCCGCCGCGGCCAGCTCGAACGCCGCGAGCAGCGACGCGGGCCCGTACAGCGTGGAGTTCTGCGCGATCACGCCGATCAGCTGCGAGCGCCCGGTGACCAGCGCCCGCGCGGCCTTGTTCGGCCGGTAACCGAGCTCGGCGATCGCGGCCTGCACCCGCAACCGGGTCTGCTCCCGGACGTTCGGGTGACCGTTGAGCACACGGGACACCGTCTGGTGCGACACCCCGGCAAGGCGGGCGACGTCCGTCATCGCTGGGTCCCGCGCGACCCTGTTGCCCACCACCGGATTGTCCACCGCGGAAACCTCGCCTCAGCTGTTGTCCATTTTGTCCACGACCAGGTGGACCCCCTCGCTGTCCAGTGTCCCACCGTCACCCGATCCGGAAGGTCGCACGCTCCCGTTCGGCGCGTCCCCCGCCCGGTCGGGCGAGGACGAGGCGACCGTTGTCGTGCGCGAGGTAGGCCTTCGCGTCGGTCGCGAGCCGCAGCGACAGCGCCCCGCGATCCGCGAGTCCCGGCTCGCGGACGAAGCTCGTCGCGGCCCCGTACTCGTCGGTGTCCTGGTACGGCTCGATCCGCAGCACCCCTGGCGCGGCGAACACGTGCCGGTCCGGGAAGTTGACCGACCGCACCGCCACCGTGCCGGCACCGAGGTGGCCGGGCGTGAGCCGGAACTGCGAGTCGGCGACCTCCCGCACGTTGCCCTCGACCCGCAGCCGGTACTCGGCGTGGCGCACCACGAGGTTCGGCGCGTCGAGCGGCGAGAGCCGCACGATCGGCCCGCCCTTGCCGACCGGGACGCCGAAGCTGGGGGTGCCGTCCTCGTTCCAGTGCAGCCGCTGGACGCGGGTGTGCCGGTTCGGGTCGAACAGCGGGTCGCCGACGATGTCGCGGTAGTCGCGGGCGTGGTAGACGAGGACGTCGGTGCCGTCCTCCGCGACGGTGAACTGGTTGTGTCCCGGCCCGAACTGGCGGGTCTCCGCGTTGGTGGTGAAGACCGGGTTCGGCGACTTCGTCCACGACCGCGCGTCGAGCAGGTTCGCGTTCTCGTCGGCGGTGAGCAGGCCCATGCAGTAACGGGCGTCGGTGGCGCTCGCGGAGAACGTGACGAACACGCGGCCGTTGCGGATGAGCACCGCCGGCCCCTCGTTGACGCGGAACCCCTGGATCTCCCAGCTCAGCGTCGGCGTCGCGATCCGCACCGGCGGCGTCGCGAGCGCCAGCGGCGACGCCATCTCGGCGATGTAGAGGTTGCTGTTGGTCGCGATGCCCGGTTCGCTCTGCGCCCACAGGAAGTACCGCTTCCCGCGATGCTCGAACGTGGTCGCGTCGAGGGTGAAGGTGTCCCACGCGGTGACCATCCGGCCGCGCAGCACCCAGCCGCCGGCCCGCGGGTCGGCGTTCGGCGACTCCAGGACGTACGTGCGGATGTGGAACGGGTCGCCCGCGTCGCCGGCGGCGAAGTAGACGTACCAGCGGTCGCCGATCCGGTGCAGCTCCGGCGCCCAGATGTAGCCGCCCATCGGACCGCTCGTCGGTCGCCGCCAGATGGTGCGCTCCCGCGCGTCGGCCAGTCCGTCCAGTGTGGCCGCGCCGCGCACGACCACCCGGTCGTACTCGGGCACCGAGCCCGTCAGGTAGTACATCCCGTCGACCGGCCGCGTGATGCACGGGTCGGCCCGCTGCTCGACGAGCGGGTTGCGGGTGGTGAGCGCCGGCTTGTCGCCCTTCTGCGTGGCCGCGGCCGTCGGCGCCGCGGCGGTGAGCGGCAGCGTGCTCGCGGCCGCGAGGACACCGCCGGCGCGGAACAGGGATCTGCGGTCGAGACCGGTCATGACGTGCTCCTCGTCTTGATGCGGATGAACGTGACCGAGTTGGGCGGGAACGTGTGGGTGAACGTGGCCGCGACGTCCACAGTGGACTCCCGGGGCGCGATCGGGGTGGTGTACTGGGTGTTCACGTCGTCCGGGTCGCCCGCCAGCGTGGTGACCCTCGCCTTCCGGTCGACCCGGGCCGAGCCGAGGTCGACCGTCGTGCGCGCGGCGTCGTCCTGCGCGTTGACGACCTTCACCACCAGCTCGCCGGTGCGGTCGTCGCGCGTGACGACCTGGCGGAACGGCTCCACCTTGGTGTCGTCGGTGAACTCGCCCCACTTCTGGCCGTCCAGGAACAGCGTGACCGTCCGGCCGCGCACCTGGACCCGCAGGTCGTACTCGCGTCCGGTCTCGACGGTCGTGCCGTTCGAGATCAGCGTCGACTTGCCGCCGCCCTCCGCCTTCTCCACGGCCGACTGCGTGTTGTTCCAGCCGCCGAGGTTCCACCAGTAGTAGTTGCCCGTATCCTTGACGCCGAACGCGACGAGGAAGCCCTCGCGGCCGGACTGCTTGGTGGCCTTGACGTTCAGGTCGTAGTCCCGCCAGGCCGGGTCGCCCGCGGTCACCATGGTGTTCTCCGCGGCGGCGTCGGTCTGCGTGTACCTGCCGTCGGCGACCGTCCACACGCCACGGCCGGACACGTTGGTCCAGTTGGCGTCCGTGCCGGAGAAGTCGTCCGCGAACAACGCGGCGCCGTCCGCCGAGGTGACCACGACGTCGTCGTAGGACGCCGCGGTGGCCCAGGTGGACAGTCCGACCGCGCCGGTGATCGGCTCGTCCTCCGTGGACGGCGTGCCGGTCGCGGTGCTCGGCACCACGCGGTCGCCGACGTTGGTCATGAACAGCCGCTGCACCTCGTAGCTCGCCGAGCCCCAGGACGCGCGGTTGTTGAACCAGATCATGTCCGGCCGCCACTGCACGTAGTCCTCGTTGGCGAGCAGCGGCGCGTAGGACGCCAGCCGGACCACGTCCGCGTTGCGTTCCAGGCCGGTCATGTACGCGGCCTCGGCCAGCGCGTTGCGGAGCCGGTTGTCCTGCGACGCGTACTCGCCGAGGAACACCTTGGGCCCCTCGCGGTCGTAGGAGTCGTAGCGGTCGTTGTTCTGCAGGAACCAGGTCGGGCTGTTGTAGTAGTGCTCGTCGACCATCTCGACGCCGGCGTCCCGGTTGAGCTGCCAGAGCCGGTCGAACGTGCCGCCCGCGTCGTCCGGGCCGGAGTTGCCGACCACGGTGACGTCCGGGTACCGCGCCTCGATCGCGGCACGGAACCGCGTGAAGCGCGCGAAGTACTCGTCGGGCAGGTTCTCCTCGTTGCCGACCGCGAGGTGCGTCAGCCCGAACGGCTCGGGATGCCCCATCTCGGCCCGCTTGCGGCCCCACGTCGAGTCGGCCGGCCCGTTCGCGAACTCGATCAGGTCGAGCGTGTCCTGGATGTGCCTGGCCAGCAGCGCGGGGTCGTCGGTCGCCTGGTTCTGCCCGCAACCGGTGACGAGCGCGGGCACCACGGGCAGCGCCATCGCGCCGATGTCCTCGGCGAACTGGAAGTACTCGTAGTAACCGATGCCGTAGGACTGGTTGTAGCCCCAGAAGTTCGCGTTGGTGGCCCGCTGCTCGACCGGGCCGATCGTGTCCTTCCACTGGTAGGAGCGCCGCCGCTCCCAGTTCGGCGCCTCGTAGCCGTAGTGGCTGCCGGTGTTGACGAGACAGCCGCCGGGGAAGCGCACGAAACCCGGGCGCAGCGCGGCGATCTTGTCGGCGAGGTCGCGACGCATGCCGTTCGGGCGGTTCTTGTACGTGTCGCGCGGGAACAGCGACACCATGTCGAGCGCGACGGTGCCCGCGCCCGCGCCGCTGACGAGCAGCCGGCCGGTGCTGCTCGCGGTCCTGGCGGTGAACGTGCCGGTGTGGCGCTGCCAGCCGCCGGCGACCTGGATCCGCAGCGGGTCGGCGAGGTTCGCGCCGGCCGGGTCGGTCAGCGCGGCGGTCAGCTGCGCGCCCTCGGCGCGGGCCCAGACGGAGAAGTCGTAGCGCTTGCCCTTCTCCACCCGGATGCCCGAGTTGTAGCCCGCGTTGATGATCCCGCCGGGCAGCGGCAGGCTCAGGTACCGCCGGTTGCGTTCGTTGAGCCGGCCGGCGTCGTCGCGGACCTGCGGGTCGCCGCTGCGCGGGGCCCAGCCGGTCAGCGGGGTGTAGGCGGCGTTGTCGGCGCGGTCGTACTCGAACGAGCGGTTCTGCACCAGCTCGGCGTAGAGGCCGCCGTCCGCGGCGCGGTTGATGTCCTCGAAGAAGACGCCGTACATGGTGTCGGAGATGTCCGGGCCGGCGGCGGCGGTGTCGACGGTGATCGTGTAGTTCGTCTCGGCGGCCTGTCCGGTGCCGGGCAGGGCGACGAGCGTGCTCGCGACGAGAACCGCCACGAGCACACGGGATCGCGACATGTGCGCTCCTCGGTGCGGGGGAACCGAATCAGGGGTGGGCGGCACGCACGCGGTCCAGCTCCGCCCTGGTGACGGGCAGAACCGTGCCGTGGCGCGGGCGTGCGGGCAGCTCGTAGTCGGAGACCATCCGCCACTCGCCGGACGCGAGGTCGGTCGACTCGAACGGCACGTAGCCGCGCCCGCCGAACTCGTCGATGAACAGGTACCAGCGGTTCTCGGTGTTCGACTTGAACACGGTCGGCCCCTCGCCGCGGCTGATGTCGCCGACGCCGACGCAGTCCGCCACGAAGTCGTAGTCGGTGTCCCGCAGCTGCCGCGACCGCTCCGCGACGATGAACTTGCCGCACGGCGCGCCGGGACTCGCGCTCCGCTCGTCCTTGGTGAAGCGGTAGTACCGGCCGCGGTGCTCGACCACCGTCGAGTCGATGACCGAGTGGCCGGGGTCCACCCAGACACGCGGCTCGCTGAATGTGCGGAAGTCGCGCGTGGTGGCGTACAGCATCCGGTTGTAGGTGTCGCCGGTGTGGTCCGGGTCGTCCGCCGCGTACAGCTTCGACGCCCAGAACACGACGTAGGCGTTGATCGTGCGGTCCCAGAAGGCCTCCGGCGCCCACGTGTTGCCCGCCGTGTCCGGCGAGACCCGGACGTGGCGCTGGGCCGACCAGTGCACCAGGTCCGTGGACTCCCAGACCTCGATGTGCTTGCTGCCGAACCGCTGGGCGGCGTCCCAGTCACCGTTGCCGTGGATCCGCAGGTCGGTGGCGATCAGGTAGAACCGGTCGCCCCGCGGGGACCGGATGACGAACGGGTCGCGCACTCCCTTGTCCCCCAACGAGGACGTGAGCACCGGCGCGCCGCCACCCAGCTCGTCCCAGCGCAGCGGGTCGTTGCCGCGGCTGGCGGCGAGGTAGACCTGCTCGCCCGTCGCGGTGCCCTCGCCGGTGAAGTAGAAGAACACGTAGCCCGCGTACCGCGCGCCCGCCGACGCGGATGGCGCGAAGAGTCCCGCCGCGACTACGGCGAGGACCAGCAGAAAGGTGAACGGCCGGGTCCGGCGAACGAGAGGTGCCCGCATGAGGGGGTCCTTCGAGGTCGACGATGACGCAGCAAAGTGAGCGTTAACATAGAACGTGCTACCGGTAGGTGTCAACAAAGACAGGTTCTTCCTGTCGCAGGGTTGACGTGTGGACTGTGAGCGTTCACTCTAGTGGCCCGGTGACATGGGTCACGGACCGTCCACACGGAGGAAGACCAGTGCGCAAGACGATCACGACCGCCCTCGCCGCGGTCCTGCTGACGGCGTCGGCCGCATGCGGCGGGGGCGGCGGCGGTGCCGCCAACGAGGGCAAGATCACGATGGGTTTCGCTCAGGTCGGCGCGGAGAGCGGCTGGCGGACGGCGAACACGAAGTCGGTCCGGGAGTCGGCCGAGGCGGCCGGCATCGAACTGAAGTTCTCCGACGCGCAGCAGAAGCAGGAGAACCAGCTCAAGGCGATCCGCTCCTACATCCAGCAGAAGGTGGACGTCATCGCGTTCAGCCCGGTCGTGGAGACGGGGTGGGACACCGTGCTGCTCGAGGCCAAGCGCGCGAACATCCCGGTGATCCTCACCGACCGTGCCATCGACTCCGACGACACCTCGCTGTACAAGACCTTCCTCGGCTCGGACTTCATCGAGGAGGGCAAGAAGGCCGGCGAGTGGTTGGTGGACAACACCGACGGCCCGGTGAACGTGGTGGAGCTGCAGGGCACCACCGGTGCGGCACCGGCCATCGACCGCAAGGAGGGCTTCGAGAAGGAGATCGCCTCCCGGCCCGACATCAAGGTGGTGGCCTCGCAGACCGGTGACTTCACCCGCTCCGGCGGCAAGCAGGTCATGGAGGCGTTCCTCAAGTCCACCCCGGACATCGACGTCGTCTACGCGCACAACGACGACATGGGCCTCGGCGCGATCGAGGCGATCAAGGCGGCCGGCAAGAAGCCGGGCACCGACATCAAGATCATCACCGTGGACGCGGTGAAGGACGGCATGACCGCGCTCGCGAACGGTGAGATCAGCTTCATCGTCGAGTGCAACCCGCTGCTCGGACCGCAGCTGATGGACCTCGCGAAGAAGGTCGTCGCCGGCGAGGAGGTGCCGGAGCGGGTCGTCACCGAGGAGACCACGTTCACCTCGGAGCAGGCCAAGGCCGCGCTGCCGGACCGCAAGTACTGAGTGATGACAGCTCTGGTCGAGATGCGGGGCATCACCGTCACCTTCCCCGGCGTGAAGGCCCTGGACGACGTCGACTTCCGGTTGCTGCCCGGCGAGGTGCACGCGCTGCTGGGCGAGAACGGCGCCGGCAAGTCGACGCTCATCAAGGCGCTCACGGGGGTGCACGCCACCGACGCCGGCGAGATCCGTCTCGCCGGCGCTCCGGTGTCCTTCTCCGGTCCGGCGCAGGCGCAGGACGCGGGCATCAGCACCGTGTACCAGGAGGTGAACCTGTGCGTGAACCTCTCGGTCGCGGAGAACATCCTCCTCGGGCGGGAGCCACGCCGGTTCGGCGCGATCGACGGTCGCGCGATGCGGGTGCGGGCGGCGGAGCTGTTGACCCGCATCGGGTTGCACATCGACCCGGCGTCCGCGCTCGGCAGTCACCCGATCGCGGTGCAGCAGCTGGTGGCCATCGCGCGTGCGGTCGCGGTGGACGCGCGGGTGCTGATCCTCGACGAGCCGACGTCCAGCCTGGACGCCGGCGAGGTCGCCGAGCTGTTCCGGATCGTGCGGGTGCTGCGCGCCGAGGGCGTCGCGATCCTGTTCGTGTCGCACTTCCTCGACCAGGTCTACGAGATCGCCGACCGGATGACCGTGCTGCGCAACGGGAAGGTGGTCGGCGAGTACGCGACCACCGACGTCGGCAGGCTGGAGCTGGTGCGGGCCATGCTCGGTCGGGAGCTGAACGTGCTCGACGAG
Source organism: uncultured Actinomycetota bacterium (assembly GCA_963840275.1). Classification (GTDB taxonomy): domain Bacteria; phylum Actinomycetota; class Actinomycetes; order Mycobacteriales; family Pseudonocardiaceae; genus Actinophytocola. Next base: position 758,293 of record CAWIYK010000005.1, on the reverse strand, counting down.
GTCGAGCGCCGCACCGAGCGCCGGACGCCGTCCGACACTCCCCTGCTGCGTGCCGAGCGGCTCGGCCGCACCGGCGCGATCGCGCCGTTCGACCTGGAGATCCACCCCGGTGAGGTCGTCGGGGTGGCCGGGCTGCTCGGCTCCGGCCGGACCGAGCTGGCGCGGCTGCTGTTCGGCGCGGACCGGGCCGACTCGGGACACGTCTTCCTCGACGGCAAGCCGTTGCGGTTGCGTGGCCCCCGGTCGGCGATCGCGAAGGGCGTCGCGTTCACCTCGGAGGACCGCAAGGCCGAGGGGGTGGTCGCGGACCTGACCGTGCGGGACAACCTCGTCCTCGCCATGCAGGCCGCGCGCGGGTGGGCGCGGCAGGTGCCCCGGCGCACGGCCGACGAGCTGGTCGCGAAGTACGTTGCCGCACTGGACATCCGGCCGGCCGACCCGGACGCGGTGGTCGGCACGCTGTCCGGCGGCAACCAGCAGAAGGTGCTGCTCGCCAGGTGGCTCGTCACCAAGCCACGGCTGTTGATCCTCGACGAGCCGACACGCGGCATCGACGTCGGCGCGAAGGCGCAGATCCAGAAGGTGGTGGCCGACCTCGCCGCCGACGGCATGGCGGTGCTGTTCATCTCCGCGGAGCTGGAGGAGGTGGTGCGGGTGTCCGACCGCGTGATCGTGTTGCGGGACCGCCAGAAGATCGCGGAGCTGTCCGGACCCGACACCACGGTCGACGACGTGGTGTCGCTGATCGCCGGCACCGACGGCGCGGAGCGGGTGGCGTCGTGAGCGAGCTTGCGAGCGAATCAATGTCACAGGGCGACCGCGAGCGGCGCAACCGAGCCTGCGAGGGGGCGTCGTGAGCGAGCTTGCGAGCGAACCAATGACACAGGGCGACCGCGAGCGGCGCAACCGAGCCTGCGAGGGGGCGTCGTGAGTAACCGTCTACTGTGGCCTGTGTTGGCGCTGGTCGCCCTGCTGCTGCTCAACCTCGTCGTCACGCCGTCGTTCTTCGCGTTGCGGCTGCAGGACGGGCACCTGTTCGGCAGCCTGGTCGACATCCTGCGCAACGGCGCGCCGACGCTGCTCATCGCGCTCGGGATGACGCTCGTGATCGCCACGCGCGGCATCGACCTGTCCGTCGGCGCGGTCGCCGCGATCGCGGGCGCGGTGACGTGCACCTACCTGGCGAGCGGCGGGAACGCGTTCACGGGCATGGCGCTCGCGCTGCTGCTGTGCGCGATTCTGGGGCTGTGGAACGGTTTCCTCGTCTCGGTGCTGGGCATCCAGCCGATCATCGCGACGCTGGTACTGATGACCGCGGGCCGTGGCATGGCGATGCTGCTGACCGAGGGCCAGATCATCACGGTCAACGACGACGTGTTCCGCCAGGTCGGCGCCGGCTTCGTGGTGCTGCCGATCGCGATCCTCATCAGCCTCGCCGCGCTCGTGGCGGTCGCGCTGCTGACCCGCCGCACCGCGCTCGGCATGCTGATCGAGTCGGTCGGCGTCAACCCGGAGGCGAGCAGGCTCGCGGGGGTCCGGTCGCGCACGATCATCTGGACGGTCTATGTGTTCGCGGCACTGTGCGCGGGCGTCGCCGGGCTGATGATCGCGTCGAACGTCAACGCGGCCGACGCCAACAACGCGGGGCTGTGGATCGAGATGGACGCGATCCTCGCGGTCGTCATCGGAGGCACCTCGCTCGCCGGGGGCCGGTACTCGCTCGCCGGCACACTGGTCGGCGCGCTGGTGATCCAGACGCTGACCACGACCGTGTACTCGATCGGTGTGCCGCCGGAGACGACGCTGGTGTTCAAGGCGGCCGTGGTGATCGTGGTGTGCCTGCTGCAGGCGCCCAGGGTGACCGGGATGCTGCGCAGACCGGTCGAGGTCGCCGTGCCGGCGAAGGCAGGTGTGTCATGACCGCGCTCTCCGTGCGCAGGCTGCCGTCGCGGTTCCTGCCGGTGCTCGCGACGTTCGTGGTGTTCGTGGTGACGTTCGGCGCGGGCTCGGTGCGGTACGAGGGGTTCGCATCCGGGCAGGTGGTCGCGAACCTGTTCATCGACAACGCGTTCCTGATCGTCGTCGCGGTGGGCATGACGTTCGTGATCCTCACCGGCGGCATCGACCTGTCGGTCGGCTCCGTGGTGGCGCTGTCCACGATGATCGCCGCGGCGACGCTGCGCGCGGGCTGGCCGGCGTGGCTCGTGATGCTGGCCGTGCTGGCGACCGGCGCCGTGCTCGGCCTCGGCATGGGGCTGATGATCCACCGGTTCGGGGTGCAGCCGTTCATCGCGACCCTCGCGGGCATGTTCCTCGCGCGCGGCCTGTGTTTCGTGATCAGCGTGGAGTCGGTGTCGATCAAGGAGCCGACGTTCCGCGCGATCGCGACCGGCGCGATCGAGCTGCCCGGCGACGTGACCATCACCTACAGCGTCCTCGTGGCGCTCGCGGTGGTCGCCGTGGCGGCGTACGTGCTGCACCTGACCCGCTTCGGCAGAACCGTGTACGCGGTCGGCGGCAGCGAGTCCTCCGCGACGCTGATGGGGCTCGCGACCGGACGCGTCAAGGTCGGCGTGTACGTGATCAGCGGGTTGTGCTCCGCGCTCGGCGGGCTGCTGTTCAGCTTCTACATGCTGTCCGGCTACAGCCTGCACGCCGTCGGCATGGAGCTGGACGCGATCGCCGCCGTGGTCGTCGGCGGGACGCTGCTGTCCGGGGGTGTCGGGTACGTGGCCGGCTCGGTGGCCGGCGTGCTCGTGCTGGGCACCGTGCAGACCCTGATCTCGTTCGAGGGCACCCTCAGCTCGTGGTGGACCAAGATCGTGATCGGGGTGCTGCTGCTGGCGTTCATCGCGTTGCAGCGCCTGCTGGTCCGGCGCAGGCGGTTCGTGTAGCGGCTGGCCCTCCCCCGCGGGGAGGGCCACCACCGCTCACGGCCTACCGGTCGCCGTCGAGCCGCTCTTTCGCGTCGTGCACCACGCCGGCCGCCTTGTCGCGCACGTCGTGGCCGGCCTCCTTGGCCTCGCCACTGACCTGGTCGCGCTTGCCGGCGTTCTCGAGCTCCTCGTTGTCCGTGCTCCGGCCGGCTGTCTCCTTGCCCTTGCCGACGAGTTGCTCCGCCTTGTCCTTGGCCTTGTCGAACATGCCCATCTCGACTCCCTTGTGAGCAACCATCCTTACCGGGACCGTTTGCCCACGCGCGGGTCGGCGAAACCTCAGGCCGCGCGGAGTGTGAGGAGTGTGACGTGACAGACGACGCGGGTCAGCCGTTGCCGGGCCCAGCGGTGTGCCGCACGGTGCAGACGCAGGCCCGGCTCTGGCCGTTGGCCGCCGTCGCGTCGCAGAAGCGCGTCGCGACCTGGTCGTGCGCGCTCCACGGATGGGCACACACCGAACAGCCGGGTGACACCCGGCCACGGGCATGACGCCCGGAGATGTTCGCGTGCGTGTCGTTCGGGGCCATGCCGCTCCCGTTCGGGGTTTCTCGTTCCCGCAGTGTCGGACACACCGGGAGACTCACAAAGGCTTTGCGCTACTCACCGTACTCCCCCGCGCACGTACCCGGAGTGCGCCGGGCCGACGTGTAGTGTGAACTCGTCGACGGCCCGCCGGCAACTCCCTGTGAGATGAGCCAGTAATGACGAGTGTCCACCCGTCAGCCGACCTCGTCATCGAACACCCTGTGCTCCGCCCGTTGCTGGTGAGCGACGCCGCGGCCGCTCTGGAGCCCTACGGACACGACGCCGTGGCGCCGCCGGCCCACCATCCGTCGCAGCTCGACTGACGATCAGGAGACATATGACCTCGGGACGCCACGGTCCGGGATATTCGAACCGGCGAGTGGACGACCCCGCCCTCGGGCCGGTGCTGGCGAGATACGTCCGGCAGGTCGCCGCCGAGCTCGACGTGCCGGCCGAGTCGATCGGGTACGAGGTCAGCGACACCGCCACCGCCTACGTCGGGCTGGCGCAGCAGTGGTCGGAGCAGCCGGAACGCGACCTGATGCTGGTGTGGGACGAGCAGTTCGGCTGGTACGTCGCCGTCGAGGCGGACCTGCCCGGCGAAACGCCGTTCGTCGTCGCCTACCTCGCCGGCGGGGCCGTGCCGGCACCGGCCGAGGTCGCCACGTTCGTCGCGGACGCCCTGGCCGGCCGGGCCACGCACCGCGACCGCCCGGTCCTGCCGCCGACCGACCGCGACACGCTCGCCAGCCGGATGGACGGGACCTCGCACGCGAACCGCTGACACCGCCTCAGTCGGTCTGCGCGACGTACAGCGGGCTGCCGAGCAGCACCGTCACGTCCCGGTCGAACTGCTGGTAGGGGCTGGGGCCGTGCAGCAGCCGCTTCGCGACGAACTCCAGGTGCTCCGACGGGCCGCGGAGCCGGCCGTTGGCGTGCCGGACCAGCCCGAGCGCCTGCGCGTCGGCCTCCTTGAACCGCTCGACGTCCGGTTCGGCGCCCGGTTTGTCGGCGGCGGCGAGCCCGCGCAGCAGCACCGGCAGGAGCGAGTTGCGGAAGTACTGGTCCGGCGCGGCGTTGTCGCCGACCAGCTGGCTCGCCGACCCGCCGAGCCCGACGATCGTGTCGTCGGTCCGCCCGCCGAAGTAGATGAGGCCCTTGCCCTCCGGGGTCGCCATGGGGCCCCACTGCATGGGCAGCCGGCCGCCGAAGTACCGGCCCGGCGCGTCGACCGTGCCGACCTCGCCGGTGTCGGCGAGGTGGCGCAGCACCCGCTCCAGCCGCGCGACCTGGTTCTGTTCATCGCGCGCGAAACCAGGGTCGATCTGCGGCAGCAGCATGTCGACCTTGGTGTCGCTGATGTAGTGGTAGTACCGAAGTGACACGCCGGCTCCCTCACGTGCCGCCAAGGGTACCCACCGTCGATCAGTGCGGCTCCGGCTCCTTCACGTTCTCCTCCGCCGGCGCCCGGACCGCGGGCGGCGGCGGGTCGCCGGTGCGGTCGCGGCCACGCAGCAGCCGCCGGGCCGTGCCCCAGACGCCGCGCCGGAACACGAGCACCGTCACCACGAAGATCGCGCCGGTCACCAGGCCGATCGCGTCGATGCCGGCCGTCGCCAGGTAGTCCTCGAGCACCACGATGATGCCCGCGCCCAGCACCGGGCCCCACAGCGTGCCCATGCCGCCGAGGATGTTCATCACGACGACCTTGCCCGACGTCGTCCAGTAGACCTCCTGCAGCGACGCGAACCCGTGGCCGACCGCGTACACGCCGCCCGCGATCCCCGCCAGGAACGCCGAGATCACGAACACCTGCACCTTGTACCGGTTCACCGGGTAGCCGAGCGCCCGTGCGCGGGCCGGGTTCTCCCGGATCGCGACCAGGACCCGCCCGAACGGCGAGTGCGCCACCCGCCACGCGCCGAACAACCCGAGCAGGATCAGCGGGATCGCCGCGTAGTAGAAGTAGAACGAGTCGGCGAGGTCGGCGCCGAACAGCTCCCGGGGAATCCCCTGCAGACCGTTCTCGCCACCGGTCACCGAACGCCACTGGTTCGCCACGAAGTAGATCAGCTGCGCGAACGCCAGCGTCACCATCGCGAAGTAGATCCCGGTGCGACGCACGGACAGCAGTGCGACCGGCAGGGCGATCAGGGCCGCCACCACCGCGCCGGCCAGCACGGCCACGTAGAACGGCAGGCCGGTCTCGACCGCGACGACACCCGTCGCGTACGCCGAGGAGCCCCAGAACGCAGCGTGCCCGAACGACAGCAGGCCCGTGTACCCGAGCAGCAGGTCCAGCGCGACCGCGAACAGCGCCCACGCCGCGATGTCCAACGCCACCGGCGGGTAGATGAACCACGGCAGCCCGAACGCGACCACCAGCCCGACGACCAGGAGCCCCAGTCGCACCACCGACGACCGCCCCGCGACGAGCCTGGAGACGATCATGCGCGCACTCCCTCTTCACGACCGAACAAGCCGGCAGGTCGCAGTAGCAGCACCAGCGCCATCAGGATGAACACCAGACTCTGGGACAGCGCCGGGACGTAGACGCTCCCGATCGCCGAGAGCATGCCGACCAGGTAGCCGGCCGCGACCGAGCCGAACACCGACCCGAGCCCGCCGATCACCACCACCGCGAAGATCACGATGACCAGGTCGCCGCCCATGCTGGAGTTCACCGCCCGCATCGGCGCGGCGAGCACTCCCGCGAGCCCCGCGAGCGCGATGCCGAAGCCGAACACCGGCGTGACCCAGCGCCGCACGTCGATGCCGAGCGACCGGGTCAGCTCCGGCCGCTCGGTCGACGCGCGCACGATCACGCCGACCCGCGTCTTCGTCAGCACCAGCCACACCAGCGCCGACAGCACGATCGAGAAGACGAGCACGAACACCTGGTACTTCGGGTAGTCGAACAGGCCGAGGCTCATCGACCCGTCCAGCAGCGCCGGCCGCGGGTAGGGCTGCGACGCGACCCCGTACCGCAGCCGCACCACGTCCTGCAGGATCAGCGCGATGCCGAACGTGAGCAGGAAGTTGTACAGCGGGTCGAGCCGCACCAACCGCGCGACGAGCAGCCGCTCCAACACCATGCCGACGACCCCGAGCACGACCGGCACGACGAGCAGCGCCAGCCACCAGCTCATGCCGACCGTGTCCAGCAGGACGAACGCGCCGATCGCGCCGACCATGTAGAAGGCGCCGTGCGCGAAGTTCACCACGCCGAGCATGCCGAAGATCACCGACAGCCCGAGCGCGAGCATGGCGTAGAAGCTGCCGCTCACCAACCCGTTGAACAGCTGCTGGACGAGTTCCGTGTTCACTTCCTCGCTCCGCTCGGTGACATCGGGTCGCTTCGCTCCTCCGCTACCACGCCGTCTTCCCTCAGCCCATGTCGCAGCCGCTGTCGGACGCCTTGCGGAACGCCTCGTCGGCCGGGATCTTCTCGACCAGCTCCGTGAAGTCGAAGTCCTCCTCCACCTGCGACTCCTCCTTCACCTTCACCAGGTAGGAGTCGTGGGTGACGCTGTGGTCCTCCGCGCGGAACGTGGCGTTGCGGGCGAAGAAGTCGTCGAACTCGAACCCGTCCAGCTCCTTGCGGACCTCGTCGGCGCCGTCGGTGCCGGCGCGCTGGATCGCCTCGAGGTACTGCGTCGCCGCCGAGTAGTTGGCCGCGTGGTCGAACGTCGGGCGGGTGCCCGTGCGCTCCTTGAAGCGGTCCGCCCACTCGCGGCTGCGGTCGTCGAGGTTCCAGAACCACGCCGTGGTGAACAGCGTGCCGGCGAGCGGCCCGACGCCGATCGACTTGATGTCGGTGTCGAACATCAGCCCGACGGCCAGGTCGACGCCCTTGGCCTTGAGCCCGAACTCGTTGTACTGCTTGACGACGTTGACCAGGTCGCCGCCGGCCTGCATGGTGCCGAGCACGTCCGGCTTGGGGCTGAGGTTCGGTGCCTTGGTCATGAACGTGGCGAAGTTGTCGTTCGGGAACGGCGTCGGGTCGGCCGTGCCGACGGTGCCGCCCGCGCCCTCGATCGCCGCGGTGAAGCTCTTGTTCATGTCCTGCCCGAACGCGTAGTCCGGGTAGATGATGTACCACTGCTTCGCGCCCTGCTCGGTCACCGTGGTGCCGGTGCCGTGCGCGAGCATGTAGGTGTCGTAGGCGTAGTGGTAGGTGTAGGGGTTGCACTGCGCGCCGGTCAGCTCGGTCGTCGCGGCGCCGATGTTGAAGTACAGCTTCTTGTTCTGCCCGGCCACCGTGGCGATCGCGAGCGCGGCCGACGAGGTCGGCACGTCGAAGATCGCGTCGACGCCGTCCCGGTCGTACATCTCCCGCGCCGCCGTGTTGGCGATCTCGGGCTTGTTCTGGTGGTCGGCGGAGGTCACCTCGATGTTCTGGGTGACCGCGTCGTCCTTGTGCTTGGCCTTGAAGTCGTCGACGGCCATCTCCACCGCCGCCACCGCGTTCTTGCCGGCCAGCTCGGAGTACACGCCGGACAGGTCGGTGATCACACCGAGCTTGACCGCGTCGCCGGAGACCTTCCCGCCGCCGCTCTGGGGACCGCCGCCGCAGCCGGCGAGCACGGCGCCCACCGCGGCGACCGTTGCCGCGACCTTCAACCTCGTTGCCATGTTTCCGGTTCCTTTCTCAGAAAGCGCTCAGATGCCCAGGTACTCGAGCAGCTCGTGCTCGCGCTGCTCGACCTCGGCGTTGTCGAGCGACTCGACCACGCGACCCTGGCTGATCAGGTAGTGCCGGTCGGCCACGGTCGAGGCGAAGTGGATGTTCTGCTCGATCAGCAACACGGTGACGCCGTGCGCCTTGACCGTGCGGATGATCTCGCCGATCTGCTGGACCAGCAGCGGCGCGAGCCCCTCGGTCGGCTCGTCGGCGAGCAGGAGCCGGGCGCCCATCCGCAGCACCCGCGCCACCGACAGCATCTGCTGCTCGCCGCCGGACAGATGCGTGCCCGCCTGCCGCCGCCGCTGCGCGAGCACCGGGAAGGTCTCGTACACCTTCTCGAGCGACCACGCGTCGGGCCCGACGGTCGGCGGCAGCGTGAGGTTCTCCTCGACCGTGAGCGTCGCGTAGATGCCGCGGTCGTCCGGGACGTAGCCGAGACCGAGCCGGCACCGCTTGTGCGGAGCCAACGTCGAGATGTCCCGCCCGTCCAGCTCGACCCGCCCGGCCATCGACCGGTGCAGGCCCATCAGACAACGCAGCAGCGTGGTCTTGCCGGCGCCGTTGCGCCCGACCAGCGTCACCACCTCACCGGCGGCGACCTCGAGCGAGACCCCGCGCAACACCTGCGCCTCGCCGTAGCGAGCGGTGACTTCGTGGACACTAAGCAACGTTCTCTCCCAAGTACGCGGTGATCACGCGTGGGTCGTTGCGGACTTCCTCATACGGGCCCTCGGCGAGGATCTTGCCGAACTGCAGCACCGTCACCCGGTCGGTCAGGTCGCCGACGACCTTCATGTTGTGCTCCACCAACACGATCGTGCGGTCCGCGCGGATCCGTCTGATCAGCTCGACCGTCCGCGCGACGTCCTCGACGCCCATGCCGGCCGTCGGCTCGTCGAGCAGCAGGAGCCGCGGCGACAACGCGAGCGCCAGCGCCAGCTCCAACGCGCGTTTCTCGCCGTACGCGAGGCTGCCGGCCACCACGCCGGTGCGCCCGGCGAGGCCGACCTGCTCGAGCAGGTCGTCGGTCTCGGCGCGGTAGCGACGCAGCAGCTTGTCGGAGCGCCAGAAGCGGTGGCCGGTGCCGTCCCGGCCCTGCAGCGCCAGCTCCACGTGCTCGGCCAGCGTCAGCTCGTCGAACAGGCTGGTGATCTGGAAGGACCTGGCGACCCCGCGCTGCGCGATCCGCTCCGGACGCATGCCCGTCACGTCGTGGCCCTCGATCTCGATGGTGCCGGCGCTCGGGGCCAGGAAGCCGGTCAGCAGGTTGAACAACGTGGTCTTGCCGGCGCCGTTCGGGCCGACGAGCGCGTGCACGGTGCCGGTGGCGATGTCGAGATCCACCCCCTGCACGGCATGGAAGCCGTTGAACTCCTTGGCGAGTCCACGGGTCCGCAACATCGATGTGGCGTCCGTCACGCGATGACCCTAGGGGAGCCCCGAGAGATTCCGACATGGCCCGCACGTCCACAACAACCCAGCCGGATGTGTTCGGTTCCTACATAGCGCTCAATGTGCGGTCCAGCCGCCGTCGATCTTCATCGACGTGCCGGTGACCGCCGACGCGCTGCTCCCGCACAGGTAGGCGACCACTTCGGCGACCTCCGCCGGCTCGATCAGCCGCTTCACGGCCGCCGGCGCGAGCATCACCTCCTCGACCACCCGGTCCTCGTCGATGCCGAGGTGCTCGGCCTGCGCGGCGATCTGGTTCTCGACCAGCGGCGTGCGCACGTAGGCCGGGTTGACGCAGTTGGACGTCACCCCGTGCGCGGCGCCCTCCAGCGCGATGACCTTGGAGAGCCCCTCGATGCCGTGCTTCGCGGCGACGTAGGCCACCTTGAACGGCGACGCGACCAGCCCGTGCACGCTGGAGATGTTGACGACCCGGCCCCAGCCGCCCGCGTACATGTGCGGCAGCGCGCCACGCACGATCCGGAACGGCGCCTCCAGCATCACCCGCAGGAGGTAGGAGAACCGCTCCGGCGGGAACTCCTCGATCGGCGCGACGTGCTGCAGGCCCGCGTTGTTGACGACGATGTCCACCGCGAGGTCGAGCCGGTCGACGGCGTCGAGGTCCGCGAGGTCGACCACCACCGTCGCCAGGTCCAGGTCGCGCAGGGCGTCGGCGTCCCGGTCGGCCGCGACCACCTCGGCGCCCGCGGCCGCGAGCCGCAGCGCACACGCGCGTCCGATGCCGCTGGCCGCGCCGGTGACCAGGGCCCGTCGTCCGGAAAGCTCCATGGCTCGTGAACCTACGACCTGGTGGTTGCGGGCTCCACGTCTCGGACATCCATACTCGGCGGCGTCGCGGTGTGGGCGGCCCACATGTGCGCTCGACCCACGATGGCGGCCGGACACGTTGACCGGCCCACCCGTGAGCGCGGAAGGTTCGTCGCATGACGAGGATGTCGCGGCTGTCCCGGGTCGCCGTGCCGGGTGGCGAGCTGACGGTGGCGACCTGGGACGCGGACGCGGCGGGACCGCCGGTGCTCGCCATCCACGGCATCACGGCGTCGCACCTGGCGTGGGGGCCGGTCGCGGCGCTGCACCCGGGACCGGTGGTGGCGCCCGACCTGCGTGGCCGCGGCGGCAGCGGTGACCTTCCGGGCCCGTACGGGATGGCGGCGCACGCCACCGACTGCGTCGCGGTGCTGGATGCCCTCGGCATCGAGCGCGCCACCGTCGTCGGACACTCGATGGGCGGCTTCGTCGCGGCGGTCCTCGCGCACCGACACCCGACGCGGGTCGGACGGCTGGTCCTCGTCGACGGCGGCGCTCCCCTGCCCGCGCCGGCCGACGCCGACCTCGAGACACTGCTCGGCCCGGCCGTCCGCCGGTTGGACATGCGGTTCGCCTCGCGGGCGGAGTACCGGGACTTCTGGCGACAGCACCCGGCGTTCGCCGACTGGACCCCCGCCATCGAGTCCTATGTGGACTACGACCTGACCGGCACCGAGCCGGAGCTGCGCAGCCGGGTGCGCCGGGACGCGGTCCGCGCGGACTTCGTCGACCTGCACACCGGCGCCGCGCCGAGGGCCGCCCACGCCGCGCTGCCGGCCACGACCCCGTTCCTGCGTGCCGAACGCGGCATGTTCGACGAGCCGGGCGGCCTGTACCCGGACCCCGCCGCGACCGGCCTCACCGTGACGACCGTGCCCGGCACCAACCACTACTCGATCCTGTTCGGCGACGACGGCGCGAAGGCCGTCGTCGCCGCACTGTCCTGAGAGGACACCCGATGCGTCTGCTCGCGATCCCGTTGCTGGTCGCCGCCTTACTGGTGCCGGCGGCCACGTCCACGTCGGCGGCGGCGGCCGACCCCGCGTACCTGACGCTCGAGGCCACCTACACCTCGGTGGCCAACGGCTGGGCGAAGGTGGACCGCTACCGGGACACCACGGCGGGCTTCCACGACGAGCAGTACCCGCCGGACGGCCGGGGCGACCAGGACGGCCAGCGGCGCACGTTCTTCGGCAACGTCGCGAAGCCGTCGTCGTCGCGGTTCCTGCTCTACTCCGCGCCGCACTGGTCCACCGGCGCCAAGGCGACGCCGGTGCTGCTCGTGCACGGCGCCAACGACAACCCCGACCGCGCGTGGGCCAACCCGAACGAGTCCGGCGGGTTCGGCTGCGGGTCGGCGACCTGCCCGTCGACCGGGCTGATGCAGTACCTCGACACGCGCGGCTACCGGGTGTTCGCGATCGGGTTCGCGCACAAGCAGGGCGAGAACCTGCAGCAGGCGCAACAGGTCGGCGACGCGATCGCGGTGATCAAGTCACGGCTCGGCGTGAGCAAGGTCGACGTGGTCGGCTGGAGCAAGGGCATGATGTCCGCGCGGAGCTACGTGTCGTCGGTGAAACCGTCGTGGGGCCGCGCCTACGCGGGCGACGTGCGCAAGCTCGTCACCCTCGGCGGCCCGAACGGCGGCTACGACTACCCCTTCGCCCACGGCTGGTCCCACGACCTCTCGATCTGGCCGGAGTGCGGCGGCACGATCAACGCGCCGAGCCCGCACACCAGGATGACCTGCCTCGGCCAGTACACCTACCACCCGGAGCTGTCGATCACCCCGACCGGCGGCTACGACGCCTATCCCGGGCAGCGGCAGATGCTGGCGCGCTGGGACGGCACGTTCGGCGTCAACGGGTCCACTCAGGACTGGTACACGACCTACTACGGCGGCCAGGGCTTCTACACCGACGGGCCCGGCATCCAGGCCGCGATCAACGCGGGCTCGCTGATCTCGACCATCCAGGGCGCCGGCACGCCGGCCGGGGTCGGGGTGTACCTGCTGGCGGGTGGCGCGCCGAACATCGTCGGGGTGTGGAACGAGACCCGCGGCCCGAGCGACGGCATCGTGTTCGTCGCCAGCGCGCTGAGCACCACCGGTGTCGGGAACCTGGGCGGCACCGCCCTGATCGGCACCGCGAACCATCTGCAGCTCGGCTGGGCGACCTCGGCGATGGCCCAGGTCACCAGCTGGCTGTCCTGAGCAGAGGATCGACCCATGACGTTGTTCGACGGCGTGACCGCCCGCCGCGTGGCCACCGACCGGCTCACCGTGAACGTGCTGGAGGTCGCCGGGCGCACGGGTGAACCGGTGGTGTTCGTGCACGGCAACATCTCCTCCAGCCTGTTCTGGCAGCGCCAGCTGCTCGACCTGCCCGAGCCGTACCGCCCGCTGGCGTTCGACCTGCGTGGGTTCGGCGACAGCGACCCGGCGCCGGTCGACGCGACCCGGGGCGTCCGCGACTACAGCGACGACGTCGTGGCGACGTGCGCGGCGCTCGGCATCGAGTCCGCGCACTTCGTCGGGTGGAGCCTCGGCGGCGGCGTGGTCATGCAGCTGCTGCGCGACCACCCGGCGCTGGTTCGCACGCTGACGCTCGTGAACCCGGTGTCCCCGTACGGTTTCGGCGGCACCCGGGGCGCCGACGGCGAACCGGTGACCGCGGACGGCGCCGGGGCGGGCGCCGGCGGGGTCAACCCGGAGTTCGTCCAGCGGCTGCGCGACGGCGACCGGTCGGCGGACTCGCCGTTCTCCCCGAGGCAGATCATGCTCGCCTTCTACGTGAAGCCGCCGTTCGAGCCGGCGGACGCGGACACCTACGTCGAGTCGATGCTGAGCACGGTCGTCGACGAGGACCACTACCCCGGCGACCTGGCGACCACCGAGGCGTGGCCCGGTGTGCGGCCGGGCACCCGCGGGGTGCTCAACACCATGGCGCCCAACCACTTCCGCGTCGACGACCTCGACACGATCGACCAGAAGCCGCCGATCCTGTGGCTGCGCGGCGCCGACGACCAGATCGTGTCGGAGACGTCGATGTTCGACATGGCCTACCTCGGCCAGCTCGGCGCGCTGCCCGACTGGCCGGGCGCCGACACCCACCCGCCGCAGCCGATGATCACCCAGACCAGGGCGGTGCTCGACCGGTACGCGGCGGCCGGCGGCACCTACGACGAGGTCGTCATCGCGAACGTCGGCCACACCCCGCACCTCGAGGCGCCCGCCGAGTTCGCCGCCGCGCTCCAGGCGGTGCTCGCCAAGGGCTGAGCCTCACTCGAGCCAGAGCCAGCCAACGGCGGCGAACTCCTTGCTGGTCACGTCGACCCGGACGAACTCGTCCCGGTCGACGTAACCGGGCCGGATCACCTCGTCGTGCAGCGCGTGGGACACCAGCAGGGCCAGCGCCGAGCCCGGGTTGTCGTCGATCCCCCGCCGCAGCACGTCGCTGTTCACCAACCGGTGCAGATCCACGACCAGGTCGCCGGTGAAACCGAGCGGGCCGTGGCCGAGCAGCCCGGTGCCGACGGCCATCCGCAGCCGCATGCGGTCGGTGTGCCGGCGGTTGTCGCGTCGCAGCCGCTCGGACATCGCGGAGATCAGTACCGGCAGCATCCGCGACGAGTCGGCGCCGACCGGCAGGAACACTGTCCGCTCGTCGCCGGCGTGGTCACCCTCGATGTCGTCCGACCCGACCCCGAGGTCGGCGAGCACCCGCTCGACCAGCTCCGCGAGCCGGTGCTGCAACTCGACCTTGTCATCCCCGTCGGGCCGTCGCCCGTACCCGACGATGTCCACCACGAAGCCGATCCGCGGCGTCATCCCGTCCGCCGCCGGCTTCTTCGTGGCGGGCCCGGGCGCCGATGCGGTGACCGCGTTGTGGTCCCCCGTCACCACATGGCCGCCGACCGACCCACCCACGTGGACCGTGTTGTTGGACATCCCGCTCCTTCGACTATTTCGCCGCGGCCGGCGCGCCGACCTTGTTGCCGGTGCCGGCGACCACGTTGCCGTCCACCGACCCACCGATGTTGACGTTGTTGTTGACGACCGTGGCCGCCTGCTGTTCGAACGACGCGGCCGAGTAGCCGGCCGCGCGCATCTTCCGGCCCACCGCGAGGATCAACCGGCTCTCCATGGTCTTCAGGTAGCGGTCGATGTCGGCGAGCTGGAAGTAGTTGTGGACCTCCGAGTCCGCGGCCAGCTCCCGGAGGTTCGCCGCCACCCCGTACATGGCGGGGCTGATCGCGCCGCCGTCCGGGGAGAGGGGCCGGATGAACGTGAACGTGTGCATGAGCCGGCCGGGAACCGACGCCGGCAGCCGGAGCAGGTCGAGCAGCGCCTGGCCGAGCACCCGCAGCGGCGACCGGCTCATCTCGTCGATCGCCCGGTACTTCCGCTTGATCGGGCGCAGCAGGCACGGCGTCCACTCGACGTACAGGACGTCCCGGCCCACCGCGACGTGGACGTACACCGAGACCACCAGGTCGCGGTCCCAGGTCTCCACCTGGTAGCACTGGAAGTACCTCGCCCACTCCAACGGATCCACCTTGATCGACTGCGCGCGGTCGCGCCGGATCAGCGTGTACGGCGGGGCGCCGGGGCCGTACAGGAAGTCCATCGAGGCCGGGTCGGCCAGGTGGTCGATCAGCTCGTCGGCCGCGACGATCACCCGCTCACCGATGGTGAGCTCGCCGAGCCGGCGCCCCGGCATCATGGAGCTGGTGGCGCGCAACGCGTCGATCTCGTCGCGGATGCCCGCGTAGAGCGACTCCGTGGTCAGCTCCTCGCCCGGCTCGGCATCCGGCGCCCGCTCGAGCGGGACCGCGATCGACCACGGCTCCTCCAACTGCCCGGCGCCGACGAACGGCACGAAGTCCCGGTAGACGATCAGCGGCACCGGTCCACCGGGAGTCCGCTGCGCCTGCTCGTGCGGTGGCACGTTCGCGATCGTCGGCCTCGGCTGCGAGAAGCGCTGGAGTTGCGTGACGAACCGGGCCGGGCTGTACTGGAAGACCGCGCGTTCGGACACGGCGGGCGCCGAGGTGCTCAACCGGTTGCGCCAGAACCGTTCCTTGAGGTGCTTCCACACCACGAACCGGTCCGCGACGAGCACCGCGAACATGGCCGCCATGAGCAGGATGCCGCCGACGACCAGACCGGTGGTACCGGCTGCTGTCGTGGCGTAGTCGGGATACCCGCTGGACGAGCCCGATCCACCGCCGGTGCCGAACACCTCCTCCAGGAACGGCCCGAGCACGAACAACAGGCCGATCAGAAAGGCGCCGCCCGCCGTGTACCCCGCGACCTTGATCGAGTTCCCGCGCTTCTTCGACGCACGGACCATGAGCGGCACGCTCGCCAGGATCGCCAACACGATCCACATGGCCAGGAACGCCCCCCACCCGACGACCAGGAAACCGATCAGCAGCACGAGCAACGCGATGTCCCGCAGCTTGCGGCGGGTGCGGGCCGCCACCGCCTCACCGAGGACCGCACCGACGTCCACTCCCGCGGCCGGCGGCACCTGGCGCTTGTCCTCGACGAGGAACTCGCGGATCGCCTCGTTCGCGTACTCGAGGTCCAGGTGTGCGGCCGCACACAGGTACCGGGTCGTGTCGTCGCGGGCCGGCGGCAGCACGTTCGGCCGAGAACCGTTGGTGTGCAACGGTTGCGGAAAGCCGTTCGATGGCAGGTGGTGGTCCATGTGTTGCCTCACGGGGTCGCGTTGTCGAGCATGACGTCGAGGATCTCCTGGGTTTCCGGCCACAGCGCGGCCGGCGCGGACGCGTAGACGAAGTACTCGTAGCCCTGTGCGAGCCAGTACACCGACCGCACGTGCCGGCGGCCGTCGGTCGCGTCGTACTCGAACTCCCAGTCGATCGCGGACATGCCGCGCACCGACCTCGGCTCGAGCCGGAGTGACACGTAGTTCGCCTTGTCCGAGGAGAACTCGCGCTCGTAGTCGGCGTGCACCTCGTAGGAGTCCGTGACCGCCGTCGCGGAGCCGCCGTAACGCACGTTCCGCGTCGTGCCCGTCGGGTCGTCGGCCCGCATGGCGGCGGGGCCGGACGCGACCGCGGTCGGCCACCCGACCGGGATACACGTCGTCATCCCGTTCGGCCCGGCGACCTGTTCGCAGTCGACCGGCGGAGCCGAGCTGGTGGTCGTCTCCGACGTGGTCTCCTCCGTCGGGAAGGCGTCCTCGGAGGACACGGTCCCGGTCACCGTCTCCTGCTGTCCGGCGGTGCCGAACCCGTCGTCCGCCTGGGTTTCCGATGCGGGACCGGCACGCAGCACCGTCAGCACGGCGGCGATCGCGCCGCACACGAGGAGGTTCACCCCGACCACGGCGAGCGCCAGCATTCGCGAGCTCGGCTGTGTTTTTCCCGGGTTCACTGTTGATCCGTCCAATCGTTGCGACGCAAGGTATTTCTCGCATTGTCCGACCGGACGTGGGTAACATCCGGCTGTCCGACTCCATCCAGGAAAGGCGCCGAAGTGTTTGACGATCTTGCCGACCCGGCCACCCGCCTGCGAATTGCCGAGAACATACACGCCGAGGCAATAGGGGCGTTGAGTGTCACCCGGGACAACGAAGTGGAAATAACCAGTGTCCGGCAGCTGCGGATCGTCGAGGACGCGGCGCGGCGAATTCTCTCCATGCGCCTCGACGACCGGGCGGTCAACGCCGCGGCGGAGTCGCTGCTCGAACGGGTGGCCGTCGCGAAGCGGTGGACCTGGGTGGGCCAGCCGGCCGCCGCCGGTCTGGCGATTGTGGCGATACTGCTGGGGGTTGGCGCGGCGGTGCTCGGCGGGAACGGTGACAACATCGTCCTCACTGTGCTCGGCGGACTGGTGGGCAGCGCGTTGTTGGGCGTGGTGGTGCTCAGGTACCGGCGCGAGAACTGGCGCATCCGGGCAGAACAGATCGCGCCCATGATCTGGCGGCCCGGGGTCTAGCTCCCGGTCCGCGAGCTCATCGCCAGAACACCACTGGTGTCATGTCCGTGACGATCGCTCCGCCACGACATGTTGTTTCACAGAATCGCTGGTTTCCCGCCGACCGGCCGGACCAGTCGCGGGTCTGACCACATTCTGTCCAGGAATCGTCTCCCGGACGAATATTCGTCCGGTAGCTGTTACCGCAATGGTGCGGAATCGGCGTGCAGAACGCGGCCGGCGAGCCAGGCGATGTCGGCGGCGGTCCGCTCCGGACGGTCCGACGGCTGCATGACGTGGCTCAGCACGACCCGGACGACGACGTCGATCGCGACGGCCAGCTCCCGTTCGGACAGTGGTAGTCCTGGCACCCGGTACGGCGCGACGAGTCCGGTGAGGACGGTCCGCGCGGTGGTGAGCAGCGAGTCGGAGTGGGTCGTCAGCAGCGGCAGCAGGTCGGTGCCGGCGCCGTGGGTGGCGGAGACGATCGCGTGCAGCAAGGTGTTGTCCTGCGCCAGTTCCAGCACACCGAGGGCGGCGTCGTGGATCGCCGCCGCCAGGTCGTCGGGGTGCGGCTCGAACGCGGCCTCGACGACCGCGAGGAAGCGGCCGAGCTCGTCGAGGACCATGGCCTCCGCGAGTGCGGGCTTAGAGCCGATCTCGTTGTAGACGGTCTGGCGGCTGACCCCGACGGCGTCCGCGAGGCGCGCCATGGTGACCGCGGTCCAGCCGGCACGCGCGGTCAGCTCGATCGCGGCCGCGATGATGCGCGGGCGGTACGGTCCGGCGGCGCCGGCCGGGACAACGGCTTCCGTCACGTGCGTCATCCTCTAGGCAGGGGCCCGAACCTGGCCGGCCGGCACGAAGTCGATCTTCTCACGGACACCGCAGTCCGGGCAGCACCACGTGTCGGGGACGGCCGACCACGGCGTGCCGGCGGGGAACCCCTCGCGCGGAGCGCCGGTCGCCTCGTCGTAGGTGTAGCCGCAGCCGGGACAGCTGGTGCCCGCCGCGACGGGCCGCGGGTCCGACGCGATGTCGGGCACGGACTCGGTCCGCTCGACCGGCTCCGGCACGGCGTAGCGGCCGAGCACGCGGGCGTGGTTGCGCGGGCTGATGTTCGCGCGGGTGATGTCGTCGTCGAAGTGCGCGAGGACCCTGGGATCCATGACACGGCGCCACAGCGGCGGCACGAGTGCGAGCACGATCATCCCGGCGTACCCGGTCGGCAGCACCGGCGACTCCGCGAAGTCCCGCAGGGTCTGGTAGCGGCGCGTCGGGTTGGCGTGGTGGTCGCTGTGCCGCTGCAGGTGGTAGAGCAGCACGTTCGTGGCGATGTTGTTGGAGTTCCAGCTGTGGCTCGGGTCGACGCGCTCGTAGCGTTCGCGGCCGGGTCCGCCGCGCTTGCGGCGCAGCATGCCGTAGTGCTCCATGTAGTTGACGACCTCGAGCAGCGAGAAGCCGACGACCGCCTGCACGACCAGGTACGGCAGGATCCCGGGGCCGAGCCACGCGATCATCGCGCCCCACAGCACCGCGGACATCAGCCAGGCGTTGAGGACGTCGTTGCCGATGCGGTACGGGTGCCGGTCGCGGCGGGCGTACCGCTTGCGCTCCAAGCGCCACGCGCTGCGCAGCGAGCCGAGGACCGTGCGCGGCCAGAACTGGTAGAAGCTCTCCCCCACCCGGCTGCTCGCCGGGTCCTCCGGCGTCGCGACGCGGACGTGGTGGCCGCGGTTGTGCTCGATGTAGAAGTGGCCGTAGAAGCTCTGCGCCAGCGCGATCTTGGACAGCCAACGCTCGTGGCTCTCCTTCTTGTGGCCCAGCTCGTGGGCGGTGTTGATGCCGATGCCGCCGATGCACCCTATCGACGCGGCGAGCCCGATCTTGTCGACCACGGACAGGTCACCGGTGCCGATCAGCCAGAACGCCGCGACGAAGCCCGCGTACTGGATCGGCAGGAACAGGTAGGTGATCCAGCGGTAGTACCGGTCGTGCTCCAGCCGGTCGAGCACGTCGTCCGGCGGGTTCGTCCGGTCGAGGCCGGCGACGAGGTCGATGGCCGGCACCACCACGAGGATGACGATCGGGCCCACCCAGAACCACACGCCCCAGCCGGTCAGCGCGTGCAGCCCGAGCGCGACGAAGGCGAGCGAGGGCACCACCAAGCCGATCAGCCACAGGTACCGCTTCCCGTCCGTCCACTGGTCGGTCGATCCTTCCGGGACCGTGCCGGTCGTCGCCATGGCCCAACCTCCCGTGTCGTCACTTTACAGAACCGTAGGTCCTGTAAAGTGACTTGACAAGGGTTGCGTCTTTGTAAAGTTCGTCAGCGGTACCGGCGACCGTTCGAGCCGGCCGCCGCACGCCGCACGGGCGGCATCTGGCCGTACGAGTCCGCCGGCCCCGGGCGTGCGGCCGGCACGTCGACGGACCGGACGTACCCGTTGCGGTCCAGCGGCGGCAGCTGACTGGTGACGTCCAGCTCGTCCGGCCGGCCCCGCACGATCGGGTCGGCCGGGTGGAGGCGGCCGCTCAGCGGCGGGGGCACTGGTGGGGCGGCGTCGGCGCGGCGACGCCGTTCCGCGCGACCGAGCTTCACCGGCTCCAGCCTGCTCAGCGACGGCGGCGCGGGCTCGACCGGCTCGATGCGCCAGCCGGAGTCGGCCGGACCGGAGTGCCCGTGCCGGCCCGACGGCTGGTCCCGTGCCGCCCTGCGGCCGCTGTGCCGGCCCGAGGGCTCGTGGTCGTGCAGGTCCGCGAGCGCGGGGGTGTTGCGCCGGGGCCGGTCGCGCCGACCGGTCGGCTCGGGGCGGGCGGGGACGTCCATCGGGAACGAGTGCCCGTTGCGGCCGGGGGGTTCCTGACGCGGCGGGAAGGACGGATGCCCGTTGCGTCCCGCCGGCTCGTACCGAGGGCCGATGCCGCCGGAGTCGACCGGGAAACCGTTGCGGCCGGCGGGCTCGTACCCGCCACCGGAGTGTCCATTGTGGCCGGCGGGCTCGAACCGGTCACCCGAGTCCACGGGGAAGCCGTTGCGCCCGCCGGGCCCGTACGCGCCGCCGGAATGCCCGTTGCGCCCAGCCGGCTCGAACCGGTCACCGGGTGCGACCGGGTGCCCGTTGCGGGCCGGAGGACCGAACCGGTCGCCGGAGTCCACGGGGAAGCCGTTGCGGCCGGCGGGCTCGTACCCGCCACCGGAAGCAACCGGGTGTCCATTGTGGCCGGCCGGCTCGAAGCGGTCGCCCACCGGGAAACCGTTGCGGCCGGTCTGCTCGAAACGGTCCGCGGGGTCGAAGCGACCCGACGGCATCGGGTGCCCGTTGGCGCCGGCCGGCGCGAAGCGATCGGCGGGGGGCACCAGGTGTCCGTTGGCGCCGGCGGGTTCGAACCGGTCGCCGGGGACCACCGGATGTCCGTTGTGGCCGACGGGGGCCATCCCGCCGGACGAGCTCTGCGGGCCGGGCCCGACCGGGTGGCCGTTCGCGGCCGCCGGCGGCACGTACCCGCTGGGCTCCGCCGGGGCACTCGAGGTGGCCGGGCCGAGCTGGCGGCCACGGACGACCGGGCGCATCCGGCCGTTGGAGTCCGTCGGGCCGAGGCGGGCCGGGCCGGCCGGGCCGGTGCCGTTACTCACGACCTGGCCGTCGACGGGCGGGCGGACGGCCACCGGCAGCATCCGGCTGAACGAGTCGACCGGGTTCTGCGGTCCGCCGAGCCGACCGCCGCCGACCGCCGGGAGCGGCCCGCTGGTCGCCGCCGGCGACGGGATGTCCTCGCCGACCCACCCGATGTCCTGCTTGCGGAGGACGTCGCCGCGGCGGCCGGCCTTCTCCTTCGCCGGCAGCTGGTGCCTGCCCATGCGCTTCTTCGACGGTCCGGCCGTGATGGCGGGCCGTTCCGGCGCGCCGGCCTGGAGGGGCTGGCGCTGGCGGGGCGTCGGGTTCTGGCGGCAGACGCTGTCGGTCCACGCCAGCACCGACGACGGGCAGTCGAGCCCGACGACACCCATCAGCCGGCCCTCGCGGGAGTAGCCGAACACCGTGCCGGTGCCCTCGTCCGGGGTGCCGAGCGCGATGATGTCCGGGCCGAGCTTCGGCATGCCGGCGGCCTGGATGCGCACGCCGTACTGCTCGGTCCAGAACCGCGGCATCGGCGTGAACGGCTCCGCGGCGCCACGGCCGGCGAGCAGGCTCTCGGCCGCCGCGCGACCCATCTCGACCGCGTTGAGCCAGTGCTCCACGCGTCGGGGCACGTTGTCGAACCGCAGGTTGGGCCACTGGGCGACGTCACCGGCGGCGACCACGTCCTCCGCGCCGACGACGTGGCAGGTCGGCTCGCACACCACGCCGTTGTCCAGCGGCAGCCCGGAACCACGCAGCCACGACGTGATCGGCACGGTGCCGGCCGCGACGACGACGCACGAGGCGAGCAGCGTCGAGCCGTCGGCGAGCTTGAGGCCGATCCCCTCCGGGGTCGGGTCCCACTCCTTGACCGAGTTGCCGAGCGCGAGGTCGACGCCGTGGTCGCGGTGCATGCCGGTCAGCCAGTCGCCGAGCGCGGGCCCCAGCACGTTGCCGAGCAGGTTCGGGGAGCGGCCGATGAGCGTGACCTCGCGGCCGAGGTGGCGAAGGCTCGCCGCGATCTCGCAGCCGGTGAACCCGCCGCCGACGACGGCGACCGGGCCGCGGGTCGACGAGACGGCCCGCTCCAGGTCGAGCGCGTCGCGCAGCGTGCGCAGCACCAGCACCCTCGGGTCGTGGTATGGCACGTCGTTCGGCCGCCGCGCCTCGACGCCGGTCGCGATGACCAGGCCGTCGTAGCCGATCTCCTCGCCGCCGGGAAGCTGCAGGGTCTTGTTGCGCGGCAACAGCTGCCGGACCTCGGTGCCGAGCCGCCACTTGGCGCCGACGTCCTCGTACGCGGGCAGCGTCAGGTCACTCGGCTGCAGCGTGCCCATGAGGAGCTGCTTCGACAGGGCGGGCCGGTGATAGGGCGGCACGCGCTCGTCGCCGATGATCAGGACCTCGCCCTCGAACTTCAGCTCGCGCAGCCGTTCGGCCGCGCGCAGGCCGGTCAGACCGGCCCCCACCACGACGATCCGCTCGTCCCGGTTCATCGGGTACGTACCTCCTGCAACTGGATTGCCTGCATCGGGCAGGAACGGGCCGCGGCCTGTGCGTCGGCGCGGCTGTCGGTGTCCGGGTCCCGGACGTAGCGCAATCGCCCGTCTTCCATGAGCTGGAACAGCCCTGGTGACTCCGCCTGACAGATGCCATATCGCTTGCAACGCTGGTTGTCGACACTGACCTGGACTTTTCGCTCCGGCGCGTGCCGGTTCGTGCCGGCGGTCGGTGCGATGACCGCCATCTGTGTGCCCGTCGTCGCCGGTGCGGCGGCGAGCAGTCCCGCTCGGATCAACAGTTTCGGCGGCAGGAACCGCAACAGGGTCAACGTCACCGCGGGCGACAGGACGGTGATTCCGCCCAGCCACACCACGGAGAGATGTCCGTTGGCGATCGCGCCGAACCAGGAGTGTGCCACGATCATGGCGACCGCCGCGTAGGCCAACTGGTGGAACCTGAGCCAGTTGCGGTAGCGCATGAAACGCTTTAACCCCACGGCAATCGTGATCGCGATCATCGTCTCGAGCCCGAGGATGCCGAAGGTGTGCCGGAGCTTGCCGCCGAAGGGCACGAGGATCCCGGCGATCGTCAGCGACTGCTCGCGCAGCAGCAGGAACACGACGACGTGGAGGACACCGGTGGCGAGCGTGAAGGCGGCCAGGATCATGTGGCCGGACCGGATCGCCTGGTGTCCGGTCAGCCTGCGCACCCAGCCGGTGGCGGTCAGGATGCCCCAGCACAGCGTCAGGCACATCAGCACGTAGGACGCCCGCGCGGACAGCGCGGCGACCTCGCGGATGCCGATGTCGTGCTGCGGGAGGGCGACCGTGATCAGGTCCGGGGTCATCGCTGCGCCGTCCCGTGTGCGCTGAACGACCGGATGATGCCGATCGTGGCGCCGGCCATCAGCAGGGCCACCACGAGCGCGAGGACGAGGTCGCCGCGGGTCAACTTGTTCTCCGGGTACTCGCCGGTGCGAGCGGACGCCTCGGCGAACATCCCGTGGTCCCCGCTGACCTTACCGGTGCTCTCGAGGAGGGTCATGTGCTTCATCACGATGTCGTTGGCCTGCTGGGCGAACCCGCGGATCGCGTTGTTCCGCGAGCCGGCGCGAACCTCGGCGACCAGCCCGAAGACGGTGCCGTGCGCGGCACGCAGCCGGTCGGCGAAGGTCGCGTCGAAGGACTCGCCCGACTGGCTCCGGATGTCGTCCATCCACTGCCGCTGCGAGGACGTCGGCTTGTCGGGCAGCTGGACGTCGTACTGGCTCGCCATCTCCTTGACGGCAACGTCGAGCTTCGTGTGGTCCGCCGCGAGCGTCGCGCCGACGTCCCGGACGGTTTTGGAACTGCCGCGTTCGGCGGCCAGCTCTCCCATCGGGATCTCCCACAGGTTCGCGAAGCGAATAACCGTGAGGAACTCCCGGTCGAGGTCCGCCAGCGTGCCGTTCTGCGCCGATTGCTCTGCCTGCTCGGCCTGCGCACCAGCCTGACCTGCGAAGGCGATCCCGACGGCCGGACAGGCCGCACCGAAGATCACGAGCAGGAACGCCACGGTCCAGCGAATTGTTTTGCGCCGCATATTATTGTCACCCATATTCAGTCAGAACTGTCTCGCGTCCTGCTGACCGGGAATTTCCTGGGTTAATTGAATACTGGACGGGATGCCGGCCGGCATCCCGTAGGTGCCGCCGTACTCGCTGCTGTCCCCCTCGCGCAGGTTGCAGCCGCTCAGCAAGGTCGTGGAGAGCGTTGCCAGCACAGCGACCCCGATGACGCCAGGGTTCCGAAACCTCATGGAAACACTCCTTCTGCAGCCACTATCAGAACGGCGATTTCGCGTCAACCACGTGCTTTCAGGCATGACTCGCCGGCCGTACCACCCGTATATACGTTTGGTAACGGACTGAACGTTCAGATCACGAGGAGGTATATATGTGACGTGAGTCACACTCGTTCGGCTGTATGCAGCCTACACAGAGGTTCAGCGACGTCACACGGTGTGCGTGCCGGACACTCTTAGGCGTGCGGCTACCCGTGAACCTGCCTGACCTGCCGGTACGTGCGGTGCTGGCCGAGGTCGCGGCCGCCCTGACCGAGCACGGCACGGCCGTCCTGGTCGCCCCGCCCGGCACCGGGAAGACGACCGTCGTGCCGCTCGCGCTCGCCGAGGCGACCGCCGGCAAAATTGTGGTGGCCGAGCCGCGCCGGCTCGCCGCGCGGGCCGCGGCCGCCCGCATGGCCGCGCTGATCGGTGAACCGGTCGGCGGGAGCGTCGGCTACGCCGTGCGCGGCGACCGGCGGACGTCGAAGGACACCCGCATCGAGGTCGTCACCACGGGCCTGTTGGTCCGCAGGCTCCAGTCCGACCCGAGCCTCCCCGGCGTCGGCACCGTGCTGCTGGACGAGTGCCACGAACGCCACCTGGACGCCGACCTGCTGCTGGCGCTGCTCCTCGACGCGCGGGCCGGCCTGCGTCCGGACCTGCGGCTGCTCGCCACCTCCGCGACGGTCGCCACCGACCGGGTCGCCGAGCTGCTCGGGCCGGGCACGCCGGTCGTGCGGGCGCACGTCCGCACCTATCCGGTGACCGTGACGTACCTGCCGCCGCAGCGGAAGGAACGGGTGGAGAACTGTGTGGCACGCGCGGTCCGCACGGCGCTGGCCGAGTCGGACGGCGACGTGCTGGCGTTCCTGCCCGGCGTCGGCGAGATCGCGCGGGTGACCGCGCTGCTCGGCGGTGTCGGCGATGTCGACGTGGTGCCGCTCCACGGCAGGCTGGCCGCCGCCCGGCAGGACGCGGCGCTGCGGCCGGGCGCGGGCCGGCGCGTCGTGCTGGCGACCGCGGTCGCCGAGTCCAGCCTGACGGTGCCCGGCGTGCGCGCGGTGGTCGACTCCGGGCTCGCGCGGGTGCCCAGGATGGATCACCGGCGCGGGTTGTCCGGGCTGGTCACCACCCGGGTGTCGGCGTCGGTGGCGGAGCAGCGGGCCGGCCGGGCGGGACGCGAGGCGGCCGGGCGGGTGTACCGGTGCTGGCCGGAGCACGAGCACACGACGCTGCCCGCGCAGCCGGAACCGGAGATCCGGACGGCCGACCTGACGCGGCTCGCGCTGGAGCTGGCGTGCTGGGGCACGCCCGACGGCACGGCCCTGGACTGGTGGGACGCGCCGCCGCCGGGCGCGCTGGCGGCGGGACGTCAGGTGCTGACGGCGCTCGGGGCCCTGGACCGGGCGGGCGCGGTCACCGACAGGGGACGCCGCATCGCGGGCGTCGGCCTGCATCCCCGGCTGGCCAGGGCGCTCCTGGACGGCGCGGCGGCCATGGGTGCGAAGACCGCGGCGGAGGTCGTCGCGCTGCTGGACGACGACACACTCGCGCCGGGCGCGTCGGTCGAGGCCGCACTGCGGGCTCTGCGCAACGACCACACCGGCGACCGCGCCCGGCGCTGGCGGCGGGAGGCGCGCCGCCTGGCGGACCTGGTCCCCGCCGGCGGGACCGGTCCCGCCGACCCGGCGCTCGTCGTCGCGCTGGCCCACCCCGAACGGCTGGCGCGGCGCCGGTCGCCGGACTCACGCGTGTACCTGATGGCGGGCGGCACGGCGGCCGAGCTGGACGGCCCGGCGGACGCCGAGTGGCTGGCGATCGCCAGCGCGGACCGGCAGCCGGGACGCACGCAGGGCAAGATCCGCATGGCGGCCGTCGCGGACCAGGCGTTGGCCGAACGGGCCGCACCCGCTCTGCTGTCCACCGTGGACGAGGTGGCGTGGGTGGACGGCGACGTGGTGGCCCGGCACGTCTCGCGACTGGGCGCGATCGTGCTGCGCTCCCGGCCGCTCGCCGACCCGAACCGCGACCTGGTACGCACGGCGTTGCTCGACGGGCTGGGCAAGGAGGGTCTGAGCCTGCTGCGGTGGTCGGCGGCCGCGACCAGACTGCGCGCGCGGCTGGCGCTGCTGCACCGCGCGTTCGGCGCCCCGTGGCCACCCATGGACGACGACGCGCTCCTCGCCGCCGCGCCGACGTGGCTCGGCCCGGAGCTCACGAAGGCCCGCCGCCGCGCGGACCTGACGAGGATCAACACGCACGACGCCCTGACCCGCCTGCTCCCGTGGCCGGCCGCGGCGCGGCTGGAGGAGCTGGTCCCGGACCGCCTCGCGGTGCCCTCGGGCGCGAAGGTCCGGGTCGACTACTCGGCCGACGAGCCGGTGCTGCCGGTCAAGGTGCAGGAGGCCTTCGGCTGGACCGAGACCCCCACCATCGCCGACGGCCGCGTCCCGGTGCTCCTGCACCTGCTCTCCCCCGCGGGCCGCCCGGTGGCCATCACCCGCGACCTGGACTCCTTCTGGCGCGACGGCTATCAACAGGTGCGCACCGAGCTGCGCGGCCGCTACCCGAGACACCCGTGGCCGGAAGACCCCACCACGGCGACCCCCACCGCGCGAACCAACCGTAGATAGCTGTGCCTCACGGCCGCCGGAACTGTCGGTCGGCTGTCTCCCGCCTCAGACGAGGAACGCGAACAGCGGGCTGTCCGGCGGGACGCGCTCGATGCGGTGCGGCGCGGTCTCCATCCGCTTCAGCATCGGGGCCAGGTTCTCCGGCGTGCCGAGCTCGATGCCGACCAGCGCGGGCCCGGTCTCCCGGTTGTTGCGCTTCACGTACTCGAACAACGTGATGTCGTCGTCGGGCCCGAGGACGTCGTCGAGGAAGCGCCGCAGCGCCCCCGGCTCCTGCGGGAACTCCACCAGGAAGTAGTGCTTGCGACCCTCGAACACCAGCGCCCGCTCGACGATCTCCGCGTACCGGCTGACGTCGTTGTTGCCGCCCGACAGCACGCACACGACGGTCGCGCCGGGCGGCAGCTCCAGGTCGCAGAGCGCGGCGGAGGCCAGCGCGCCCGCGGGCTCGGAGATGATCCCGTCGGACTGGTACAGGTCCAGCATCTCGACGCAGATCTGGCCCTCCGGCACGGCGACCAGCCGCGGCCGGTGGGCCGCCGCGATCGCGTGGGTGTGCTGCCCGACCTGGCGCACGGCGGCGCCGTCCACGAACGGGTCGAGGTGCGCGAGCGGCACCGGCACGCCCGCCTCGAGCGCGTGCGCCATGCTCGCCGCGCCGAGCGGCTCCGCGCCGACCACCCGCACGTCGGGTGCCCGCTCCGCGAGCCACGTGAGGGTGCCCGCGAGCAGCCCGCCGCCACCGACCGGCACGACCAGCACGTCCGGCACGCGGCCGAGCTGCTCGACGATCTCCCTGACGACCGTGCCCTGCCCGGCGATCGTGCGCGGGTCGTCGAACGCGGGGATCAGCGTGGCGCCGGTCGCCTCCGCGTGGGCCCGCGCCGCCGCGGCCGCGTCGTCGTAGGTGTCGCCCTCGACGACCACCTCGACGTGCCGGCCGCCGAGCGTCGCCACCCGGTCGCGCTTCTGCCGGGGCGTCGTCCTCGGGAGGTACACCCTGGCCCGCACCCCGAGCGACGCGCACGCGAACGCGACGCCCTGGCCGTGGTTGCCGGCGCTCGCACACACGACACCCCGCTCGCGCAGGTCGACGGCGAGCCCGCTGACGAAGTTGAACGCGCCGCGGCCCTTGTACGACCGGACCGCGTTGAGGTCCTCGCGCTTGAGCCACACGTCGACGTCGTGCCGGGCGGACAATCGCTCGTTGCGCTGCAGCGGGCTCGGCGGGATCACCCCGGCGAACCGCTTCGCCGCCGCCTCGACATCCGCCGCACTAACCATGCCCACGTTCACCACCACGCGACCCTATACAGGGCGTGAGCAGCGCAATCGGACGGGTTCAGTGGGCGAACGCGGCCAGCAGGTCGGCGCCGAGGCGGATCTCGCCGACCGGGACGCCGCCGCCCAGCACCGGGAGCCGGGTCAGTGTGCCGGCGCCGGAGACGTCCACACCCAGCGCGCCGAGCACGGACACCGCCAGCAGGGTGGTCGCGCGGGGGCTGCCGTCGATGACCTTCATCGCGACCGACTCGCCGGTCGCGGCGGCCGCCATGAGCACGCCTTCCGCGCCGCCCTTGCCGATCGCGCCCGGGACCAGGCGCATAAGCTCGCTGTTCTCGTGGCCGGCGCCGCCGACGTACTCCGGCTCGGCGCGCATCGCGGCGGCGACCGCGCCCTCCGGGGTGTCGGCGGGCGCGAGCGCCATCGCCCTGGCGGCGCGGGCCAGGCCGGTGAGCGTCGTCGAGAACAGTGGCGCGCCGCAGCCGTCGACCGCGACGTGCTCGACCTCGACCTCGCTCGCCCGCTCCAGCCGCACGCGGATCGCCTGCTGCACCGGGTGCGCGGCCGCCAGGTAGCCGTCGACGTCCCAGCCGTTGTGCACGGCGCACGCCAGCATCGCCGCGTGCTTGCCGGAGCAGTTCATCCGCAGCCGGCTCGGCGACTCGCCGGCACGGATCAGCCGGAGCCGCGTCGGCTCGTCCTCCGGCCGGTCCGGTGGGCACGCCAGCGCGTCGGCGGTCAGCCCGGCGTCGGCCAGGATCGACCGCACGGCAGCCACATGGCGGTCCTCCCCCGTGTGGCTGCCCGCCGACAGCGCGGTCCCCCGAGCGTCGAGCACCAGCCCCGCGGCCCGGCAACCGGCCGCCTGCCACGGTTTCGTCGACGAGCGGGGCAACATCGGCGCGTCCGGGTCGCCGACGGCGAACGCCACCGTGCCGTCCGCGGCCATGCCGACCAGCGACCCGAAGTGCCGGCTCTCGGTGAAACCGGAGCGTTCGACGACGGCAAGCTCGGCAAGCTCGGCTAGCTCAGTCACCGGCAACCTCGACATCCTCGACATCCTTGACCCGACGGCGCACCCGCTGCAGGCGGTACGCGAGGAACGACAGGGAACCGTTGCACACCAGGTAGATCAGTGTCACGACGAGGAACGTCTGCACCAGCAGGTGGTTGTAGGCCGACAGCACCTGCGCGCGGTAGAGCAGCTCGGTGAACGCCACGATGTAGCCGAGCGAGGTGTCCTTCAGCAGGCTCACCAGCTGGCTCACCAACGACGGCGTGACGTGCCGGACCGCCTGTGGCAGCACGACGTGCCGCATCGTCTGCGCCCGCGACAGGCCGAGGCTCAGCGCCGCCTCCGACTGTCCTTTCGGAAGGCTCAGGATGCCGGCACGGAAGATCTCCGCGAACGCCGCCGAGTTCGCGACCGTCAGCGGCAGCACCAGCTTCCACAGCAGCGGCAGGTTGATCCCCGCGCCCGGCAGGGCGAACAGCGTCACGTAGATCATGAGCAGCACGGGCAACGTGCGCGCGATCTCGATGTAACCCGTTGCCAGCCAGCGAACGAACCGCACCCGGCTCAACCGGCCGAGTGCCAGGAAGATCCCCGCGACCGCGCTCAGCACCGCGACGTACGCGGCCGCCTCGAGCGTGCCGCGCAACCCGACGAACAGGTACTCCCAGATCGGCCACTGCGTGAACGGCGCCCAGCGCCGGGCGGCGAGCTGGCCGTGCTCGGCGAACTGCCACAGGCCGGCCGCGACCAACCCGGCCAGCACGAGCCCGCTGACGATCGACCACAGCAGGATCCGCCGCCTGGCCCTCGGTCCCGGCTCGTCGTACAGAACCGTGGCGCTCATCGCAGGATCGCCACCTTCCGCTCCAGCACACCGGTGCCCATCCCGATCAGGAGCGCCAGCGCCATGTACGTCAGACCGGCGCCGACGAAGATCGGGATCGGCTGGGCGTGCACGAGGTTCGTCTTGTTCGCGGCCGCGGTCAGCTCCACGACGCCGATCGCCGCGAACAGGGACGTGTTCATCACCAGCGCGATCATCACGTTGCCCACCGGCTGGACGACCGCGCGCAGCGCCTGCGGCAGGATCACCGACGTCAGCGACTGGCGGAACGTCAGCCCGAGCGCGCGTGCCGCCTCCGCCTGTCCCATCGCGACCGTGTTCACGCCGCTGCGCACGGCCTCCGCGACGTACGCGGCCTCGTAGACGACCAGCACGACCACCGCGGTGGTGTGCAACGGCATCAGCAGTCCGGCGTCGGGCAGCGCGAACACGAACAGCACCAGCAGCGCGAGCAGCGGCACGTTCAGGAACAGCTGCACGTACGCGAACGCCAGCCCGCGCAGCACGGGCACCGGACTCACCCGCAGCGCCGTGACCACCACGCCGAGCACGAGCGAGCCCAGCGCCGCGACCACGGCCATCCACAGCGTCGTGACCAGACCCCGCAGGAGCGGTTCGAGGTTGTCGAGCAGAGCCTGCATCAGGACCCGGGCACGGAACCGATGGCGGGCGGCGTCGGCGGGTCGGCCTCCACCACGGTGCCGAGCGAGCTCTGCCAGACCTCGGCCCACAGCCCGTCGTCCTGGATCTTCTTCAGCCAGGTGTTGACGAAGTCCTTGAACTGCGCGTCGCCGTGCTTGAGGCCGATCCCGTAGGGCTCGACGGTGAACGGGTCGCCGACGACCTTGATGTCCGGGTTGGACTTCGCGTCGCTCGCGAGCAGCGTGATGTCCTGGACGTAGGCGTCGCCGCGGCCCTGCACCAGCGCGGTCACCGCCTGCGGGTCGGTGCCGAAGGACAGCACCTCCGCGCTCGACTGCCGCTTCGGGACCTCGGTGACCGCGGGGGTGTTCGCGCCGACGATCACGCGCTTGCCACCGAGGTCGTCGATCCCCTTGATGTCGGTGTTGTCCGCCTTCACGGCGACCGCGAGCCCGGAGGCGAAGTACGGGCCGGCGAAGTCCACCTGCTCCGCCCGCGCCGGTGTGATCGTGTACGTGTTGAACACGACGTCGACGGTGTCGTTGGCGAGCAGCGCCTCGCGGGTCTCGGTCGCCGGCGGCACGATCTCGACCTCGGGCTTGCCGAGGAGGTAGACGGCGAGCGCCTTCGCGAGGTCGGCGTCGAAGCCGGTCACCTCGTCCGGGTTCGACGGGTTCTGCTGGGACAGCAGCGGTGCGTCCAGCGCCTGCGCGACGACCAGCTTGCCGCGCTTCTTGATGCGCTCCATGGTCGAGCCGGGCGGGATCGCGGCGGCCTCGGCCACCGGCGCGTCGGCGAGCAGGTCCTTGCCGGCGCCGGGCTGCCGGTCGGTCGGCACACCCGTCGAGCCGGAGTCGCCCCCGCACGCGGCGATCGCCAGCGTGGCGGTGAGGATCCCGGCGAGCACGGCTCGCCTGGTCGTTCGTGAGTCGGTCATGG
Organism: uncultured Actinomycetota bacterium; assembly: GCA_963840275.1. Lineage (GTDB taxonomy): Bacteria > Actinomycetota > Actinomycetes > Mycobacteriales > Pseudonocardiaceae > Actinophytocola. Next base: position 726,609 of record CAWIYK010000005.1, on the reverse strand, counting down.
TGCTTCCCTTCGGCCGTGCCACTTACGCCAGGCGTCGGAACCGTAAGTCCAAAAATCGAAGCAAGTCAAGTGGAGTTCGTATCAAGCTGGTATGAAGGCACCCATGACTCGTCCCCACGTCGCGCCGGACTCCCCAGGAGCCGTGCTCGCGCTGATCCGGTCCGGGGCCGCCGTCTCCCGGTCCGACGTCGCGCGGGTCCTCGGCATCTCGGCGTCCACGGCGGCCGGGCGGGTGCAGGCGCTCCTCGACCACGGCTACCTGCGCGAGGCGGGCGACGGCGCGTCGCAGGGCGGCCGCAGGCCACGCCGGCTCGCGCTGCGCACCGACTCCGGCGCGGTCGCGGCCGCCGACCTCGGCAGCCACCACGCGACGCTCGCGCTGTTCGACATCGGCGGCCAGATCCTCGCGGAGCACCAGCGTCCGGTGCGGGTGGCCGACGGTCCCGCCGCCGTGCTGGCCTGGGTGCACGACGAGGTCGTGCGGATGGCGGCGGACCTCGCCGTGCCGCTGCGCGGCATCACCGTCGGCGTGCCGGGACCGGTCGACGCCCGGTCCGGGCGGGTGGTGTCGCCGTCGCGGATGCCGGGGTGGAACGGCACCGACGTGCGCGCGGTGCTCGCGGAGCGGACCGACCTGCCGGTGCTGGTCGACAACGACGCGAACCTCATGGCGCTCGGCGAGTACTGCGCCGACCCGGCCGACCACCTCGTGTTCGTGAAGGCGGGCACCGGCATCGGCTGCGGCGTGATCGCGTCGGGGCGGCTGCACCGCGGCGCGGTCGGCGCGGCGGGCGACATCAGCCACCTCGCGGTGCACGGCTTCGAGGAGGTCGCCTGCTCGTGCGGCCGCAACGGCTGCCTCGACGCGGTCGCCAGCGGCGCGGCGCTCGTGCGGGACCTGACGGCGGCGGGGGTGCCGGTCGAGGACACGGCCGCGGTGGTCGAGCTGTCCCGCGACGCGGACCCGACCACGACCCGCATGCTGCGCGAGGCCGGCCGCTCGACCGGCGAGGTCCTCGCGACGATCGTGAACTTCTTCAACCCGGACGTCCTCGTGATCGGCGGCCAGTTCAGCCGCGCGGAGGCGTTCGTGGCCAGCATCCGGTCGGCCCTGTACGAACGCTGCCTGCCGATGGCCACCGAGCACCTGCGGATCAACACCACCGGGACCGGCCGGCTGGCCGGCGTGATCGGCGCCGGCCGCCTGATGATCGAGCACCTGCTGGCCCCGGAACGGGTCAACGCGATCGTCGAGCAGGCGCCGCGTGGGTGACTACCAGCGGTCCAGGTGCAGCACCTCGTCCAACGGCTGCCGCGGCGCGGGCCGGAAGGTGTCGCCGGTGTAGTACGCCGTCGGGATCAGCGCCGCCTGGTGCACGTCGGCCGGCAGACCGAGGATCTCCGCCACCTCGCGTTCGTGCGCGAGGTGCAACGTGGTCCACGCGGTGCCGAGGCCCAGCGCGCGGGCCGCGAGCATGTAGCTCCACGCCGCGGGCAGTACCGAGCCCCACAGGCCGGCCTGGTTGTCCGCCGGCAGCGCCGCCGAACCGGTCCGCAGGCACGGGAGGACGAGGACCGGCACGTCACCCATGCGGTCGGCGAGGTGGGCGACGCTGTCGTGGACCCGCCGCTGGACCGCGGAGCGGCCCGGGTCGTCGGCGAACAGGCGGCCCGCCGCGCCGGCCGAGGACAGGTACGCGGCACACGCCTTCGCGTAGACGGCGCCGATCCGCGCCCGCTGCGCCGGGTCGGTGACCACGAGCCACTCCCACCGCTGCCGGTTCGAGCCGCTCGGAGCCTGCAGCGCGGTGGTCAGCGCGCGTCGTACCAGGTCAAGGGGCACGGGGCGGGTCAGGTCGAGCCGCTTGCGCACGCTGCGGGTGGTGGTCAACAGCTCCTCTGGGGTCATGTCGCAAACCTAGTTCGAGCCGGTTGTAACGCTCGGCCCGGCCACGGCGATGAACGGTTCGACCCCGCGGTGCTGGCGGACCCCCGACCTGGCAGCACCGCGGGGTTTCGTTTTGCCCGGCGGTCCCGGCCCCGCCGCGGTCACCGCCCGCACGCGACCGACTCCGGCCCGGCGGCCACCGACACGAATCACCTCCTCCCCCGAATTCTTTCTCAGGGGTTGCATTCGCAAGAGGGGGAACAATCATGGCATTCACCGCGATAGTCGCCGACGACTTGAGCATCTACGCCGTCACGGGGGACGGATCCCCGTGTGGTACCGGGACACGCTGCGCAACGGCACCAACAACCCGCTGGGGACCAGTGGCTGGGCGGCCGGCAGCGGAAGCCAGATCGGGGCCGGCTGGGATATCTTCAAACACGTCTTCTCCGGCGCCGACGGAATCATCTACGCGATCAAGGACACCGGCGAGCTGCTCTGGTTCCGGGACGTGGTGCGCAACGGCGCCAACGGCCCGAACGGGACCGCGGGTTGGGCCACCGGCAGCGGCAACCAGATCGGCGCCGGCTGGCACGACTTCCCCGCCGTCTTCGCGCCCGGCGCGTCCGACGGGATCGTGTACGCCACCACCCAGACGTCCGACCTGCGCTGGTACCGCGACGTCGCCTACGAGGTCGCGCACGACCAGCTGTACCCGGCGCGCTGCGGGTACGTCGTCTCCGACCCGGGCCACAAGCTGTTGGCCGGCACCAACCTCGCGCTGGGCGACGTGGTCGGCGCCCAGGACCGCAACGGTGGCGGCGCGTGCGGCTGGGAGGTCGACACGGCCGTCGACTTCGGCCAGGGCAACGGCAGCGCCCGCGCCGAGCTCGACATCTTCGCGCACGGCGAGCTCGCCACCCCGGAGGGCTACACCGGTCACATGACCTACTACGAGAACGACGCGGGCGGGTTCGTGTTCGCCATCGGGTCGATCACCGCCGGCGGCAGCGTGCCCGTCGACCCGCGGCTGCAGCGGATCGTGCGCAACGCACTCGACGCGTGCCTCGCGGAGACCGTCGCCCCGGTGGCCGTGCCCGTCTGACGACCGTCGCGGGCTGCTCTACGATTTGGCCTGGTGAGCGCAACACTGGTCGCCAAGGGGCTGGCTGCCGGGTTCGCGGACCGGGTGTTGTTCTCCGGTCTGAACCTGGTCGTCGCGCCCGGTGACGTCATCGGACTGGTCGGGGTCAACGGGGCCGGGAAGTCGACCCTCCTGCGGGTGCTCGGCGGGCTCGTCCCGCCGGAGGAGGGCACGGTCCGGCTCAGCCCGCCCACCGCGAACGTCGGCTACCTGCCGCAGGAACCCGACCGCAGGCCCGACGAGACCGTGCGCGCGTTCCTCGGCAGGCGGACCGGGGTGACGGCGGCGCAGACCGCGCTCGACGACGCCACCGTCGCGCTCACCGAGGGCGTCGCCGGCGCGGACGAGACGTACGCGACCGCGCTGGAGCGCTGGCTCGCCCTCGGTGGCGCCGACCTCGACGACCGCGTGGTCGAGGTGGTCGCCGACCTGGGGCTGCGGGTCGGGCTCGACGCGCCGATGCCGTCGCTGTCCGGCGGGCAGGCCGCGCGCGCCGGCATGGCGTCGCTGCTGCTCAGCCGCTACGACGTGGTGCTGCTCGACGAGCCGACCAACGACCTCGACCTCGACGGCCTCGACCGGCTCGAGACGTTCGTGACCGGGCTGCGGGCCGCCACGGTGCTCGTCAGCCACGACCGGGAGTTCCTCGCCAGGACCGTGACCGGCGTCGTCGAGCTGGACCTCGCGCAGCAGCAGGTGCGCGAGTACGGCGGCGGCTACGACTCCTACCTCGCGGAGCGGGAGGTCGCCCGCCGGCACGCGCGCGAGCGCTACGACGAGTACGCCGACACCAAGGCGGCGCTGGAGCTGCGTGGCCGCACCCAGCGCGCGTGGATGGACAAAGGCGTGCGCAACGCGCGCAAGAAGGCGACCGACAACGACAAGATCGGCCGCAACAAGAAGGTCGAGGCCACCGAGAAGCAGGCCGCCAAGGCCCGCCAGACCGACCGGATGATCGAACGCCTCGACGTCGTCGACGAGCCGCGCAAGGAGTGGGAGCTGCGGATGGAGATCGCCGCCGCGCCACGGGCCGGCGCGGTCGTCGCGGCGCTGCGTGGCGTGGTCGTCCGGCGCGGCGGGTTCACCCTCGGACCGGTGGACCTGCAGATCGACTGGGCGGACAAGGTGGCCATCACCGGCGCGAACGGCGCGGGCAAGTCGACGCTGCTCGCGGCCATGCTCGGCCGCGTCGAACCGGCCGAGGGCCACGCGTCGCTCGGGCCGGGGGTGCGGGTCGGCGAGGTCGACCAGGCCCGGGCGCTGTTCGCCGACGACCGGGCGCTGCTCGCCGCGTTCGAGGCGCAGCTGCCGGACTGGGCGCCGACCGACATCCGCACGTTGCTCGCCAAGTTCGGGCTGACCTCGGCGCACGTGCTCCGGCCGGCGGCGAGCCTGTCCCCCGGTGAGCGCACCCGCGCCGCGCTGGCGCTGCTGCAGGCCCGCGGTGTGAACCTGCTGGTCCTCGACGAGCCGACGAACCACCTCGACCTGCCCGCGATCGAGCAGCTCGAGGCCGCCCTCGCGGAGTACCCCGGCACGCTGCTGCTGGTCACCCACGACCGGCGGATGCTGGCGGCCGTGCACACGAACCGCCACCTACACGTCGCGGACGGGACCATCACAGACAAGTGACCGGGTGGCCGCGCGCGCGGCCACCCGGTCGTCTCGAGCCCGTCAGCACATGGTGGTCGCCATCACGTCCGTCGGGCTGGCCCACGAGGCACAACCGTTGAAGGAATGCCCGTACCAGTTGTGGCCGAATTCGTGCGCGGCGAGCAATGCGGCGTCATTCACGGCGCCCGGGTACAGTTTGATCAATTGCCCGGCACCGTAGTTGCAGCCGACCACGATCAGGTTTCCGTGGACGTCGGTGACCTCGATGCTGTCGGCAAAGAACCCGCAGTCGGTGATCGCGGAGTTCTGACACTGGACCGGAGTGCCGCCGCCCTCGGAGGCGCCGCCCCAGTAGTTCGCGCCCTGCCGAATTGGGGATTCCCAACCGGCACAGGACCCGTCGATGTGGTACGACCAGGCAGGCGCGACCTGCTCAGCGGCGGCCGGCGTCGTGCTCGCCGGCTCTGCGGCGACGGCCCCGGCAATCGGCGCACCGATCACCCCGATGGCGAGCGCGGTCGAGACAGCCGTCACCAATTTCATTACCAGCCTCATCGCAAATCCTTTTCAGTAGCAGGGTGGACTGATCAAAATAAATGCGATGGAAATAACGCCTGGGAGGAATATCCCGGCTTGATTTGAACGTACTAACGACCCAATTCACCCACAACCCTACGAAGGTAGGGGCCCGGCCATCCGGCAACTGGTAATTCGCGCCCAAAGACCGTCAGGTGATCGAGACCGACGCGTCACGTCGCGGGGAGGATCTCGAGGTACCCGTCGGTACCGTTCACCCGGATCCGCTGCCCGTCCTCGATCACCTGCGTGGCGCGCTCCACCCCGACGACGGCCGGCAGGCCGTACTCCCGTGCGATCACCGCGCCGTGGGTCATCAGGCCCCCGACCTCCGTCACCAGGCCCGCGATCGCGACGAACAGGGGCGACCAGCCGGGGTCCGTGTGAGTCGTGACCAGGATGTCGCCCGGTTCGAGATCGGCAGCCGCCATGTCCAGGATGACCCGGGCGCGCCCTTCGACGGTCCCGGCGGACACCGGCAGACCGACCAGCGCACCGGTCGGCAGGTCGTCGCGGCGGTACGCGCCGGCGACGGCCTCGCCGTCCGACGTGAGCACCCGGGGCGGCGTGAGCGCCCGGTACGACCTGAACTCGTCCTTGCGCCGGCGGATGAGCTCGTCGTCGACCTCGTTCGTACGCACGACGTCGTGAAGTTCCTGGAACGTGAGGAAGAAGATGTCGTCACTCGCACCGAGCACGCCGGCCCGCACCAGGCGCTCTGCCTCGGCCAGCAGGGCCTGCTTGTACACGAAGTAGCGACTGACCATGCCGTACTTCGGGTACTCCCGGTACCCGATGAACGTCCGGACGCGGTCGATCTTCCGTTTGGTCTCTTCGGCCTTCCGCTCCCCGTCCGGCAGGGCCCGCAGGCGTGCCAGCAGTTCCCGCTCCTTCTTCCGCGCCTCCTGCCGCCCTTGCTCGAAGCGGCGCGCACCGGCGCCCGGCTCGAAGTTCTTGATGTTGGAGAGAAGCAGGGGCAGGAGCGTGGTGGGGCGTTCGCTCCACCGCGGCCTGGAGATGTCGATCTCGCCGACGCAGCGCATGCCGTACCTGTCGAGGTAGGCCGCGACGGCGTCTCGTGCTTCGTGCCCGCCCGCGAGCGTGGCCAGCTCGTCCAGGAAGCCGTCGTCCCCGACGTCGCGCAGAAAGGCGACGACTTCCGGATGCGGGCGGATCACGTCCGCGACGTCGAGGAGCGCCAGCCCCATCTCGGAGGTGACGTTGTGGGGAGCGGACTGTGTGAGCGTGTCGGCCGCGTTCTTCTCGCCCAGCCACTCCCGCAGTCGCTCGTTGAGCCACCACGTCGTCTGCATCGCCGCCATGACCACCTGATGGCTTCGCGGATCGAACATGACCCGGCGCAGCTCCTGGAGGTCGGTCAGGATGAAGTCGAGCAGCTCCGACCCCGACTTCGCTCGGATGTCGCGTTTCAACGCGGCAACGGACGCCTCATTGCGGCCGATCAGCTCGGTGACGAGGGCCGGATCGGTCTCGATCGTGGCCGGCGCGACGCCGGGGACCGGCTCGCCGGGACCCTCGTCCGGGGGCGACGGGACGAAGTCGTCGCGCTCGAGGACGGTCCGCAGCGCGTCCCGCGTCAGCGGATCGGACTTCCCCGCGACCTCCAGAAGGCCGGCGCGGCTCGTCGGCGACGCCAGCCTCCTGGTGGCGTCGACGAACAGCCGCCCGCCGGCCTCGACCATGGGTCGGGGAGCCGTCAGCCGCCACAGGGACAGCCCCAGGGGCTTCATGGCGTCGGTCATCATCTGCTGATGACCGACGGAGACGTAGACGTGGTTCTCTCCGTCGCCGGTCTCGGGGATGGGGAACAGCGTGGTGATCGGCCGGCTCTGCACGAACTGGAAGCCGTCGTCGGCCAGGCACCATTCGATGTCCTGGGGGCGGCCGAAGTGCGCCTCGATCCGTCGGCCGAGCCGCACGAGCCGCACGACCTGCGCGTCCGTCAGCGCCGGCGTGGTGACGACCGCCTTGGCGACGATGTCACCGTCGCGCACCCTGTAGACGTCCGCGTTCACCAGTCCGGAGACCAGGGCCTCGCCGAGGCCGAACGTGGCCTCCACACAGGCGACCTTCCGGTTGGACGTGACGGGGTCGGCCGTGAAGAGGACGCCGGCCGCCCGCGGGAGGACCATCCGCTGCACGACCACGGCCATGTCGACCTTCCGGTGGTCGAAACCGTTGCGCAGCCGGTAGGTCACGGCCCGCTCGGTGAACAGCGAGGCCCAGCACCGGCTGACGTGCTGGTGGATCGCCGCCGGCCCCACGACGTTCAGGTACGTGTCCTGCTGGCCCGCGAAGGAGGCGCCCGGCAGGTCCTCCGCCGTCGCGCTCGATCGGACGGCGTAGGCGGCGCGCTCGCCGAGCCCGGCGAGTGCGCCGGTGATCGCCGCCGCCACCTCGTCGGGGATGACGATCTCTTCGAGGATCCGGCGAATCTCCGCGCTGTGCGTGCGAATCGCCTCCCGGTCGTCCGGGTTCAGGCGCGACAACCGATCGAGCCGATCGTCGATCGACGGCACGTCCGCCATGACTCGCCGGAAGGCGTCCGTCGTCACGCAGAAGCCGGCCGGCACGCGGATGCCGTCGATCCGCGTGAGCTCTCCCAGGTGCGCGCCCTTGCCGCCGCCGACCGCGACCTGCGTCCGGTCGATCTCCTGGAGGCCGAGCACGTAGCTGCCCATCCGTTCACCTTTCCGCAGGTTCTGGCTTCGGCCGGCGATTCTGCGGCACGACCGGGGTCTTGCCGCAAGACCCCCGGTGCGCTATATGTTGGAAGTGGCAGGGAGTGAGTGAGTAACCTCCGTGCCTTTGCCTGTGGCGTCCGTCCTCCTCAGAGAGATCGCCGATGAACGGCTCACGGATCGTCGCCGCCTGCGCGGTACTCGCCACGGTTGCCGCCCTGCTGTCCGGCACCAGCGCGGGCGCCACGCCGGCCGACACCGCGCCTGACACCGTGTCGTCGGCGGGCATCGACCAGCGCTCACTCGGCGGCCGCTACACCGCTTCCGGCGTCACGTTCCGGGTGTTCTCGGCCGCAGCCACTCGAATGCGGGTCGACGTGTACGCGGCCCCCACCGGCACCGCCGCGGCGAACTTCCCGCTGACCAAGGGCGCCGACCAGGTCTGGTCGGTCGCCGTGAGCACCGCGCAGCTGCAGGCCGCCGGCGTCACCGGCACCGTCTACTACGGATACCGTGCGTGGGGCCCGAACTGGCCGTACACCGCGTCGTGGAATCCGGGCTCCGCGGCGGGTTTCGTTGCCGACGTCGACGCGGCCGGCAACCGGTTCAACCCCAACAAGCTGCTCGTCGACCCGTACGCGCGGGAGATCAGCCACGACCCGCTCACCCCGGTCAACCCGGACGGCGCGCGGTACGCCACCGGCGCCGCCAACCGTGCCGTCGACAGCGGTCCCGCCGCGCCGAAGGGCATCGTGCTCGCCGCCGACGGCACCGGAACCGGCACCAAGCCGACCCGCCCGCTGCGCGACGACGTCGTCTACGAGGTCAACGTGCGCGGCCTGACCCGCAACGACCCCTCGGTGCCCAGCGCCTACCGCGGCACCTATCGGGGCGCCGGGCTCAAGGCGCAGCAGCTGCGCGCGCTCGGCGTGACCGCGGTGGAGCTGCTTCCCGTGCAGGAGACGCAGAACGACACCAACGACGTCGCCCCGACCGGCACCGCCGGCGACAACTACTGGGGTTACATGACGTTGAACTACTTCGCCCCGGACCGCCGCTACGCCGCCGACACCACGCCCGGCGGGCCGACCAAGGAGTTCAAGGCCATGGTCGCGGCCTTCCACGCCGCCGGGATCAAGGTCATGGTCGACGTCGTCTACAACCACACCGCGGAGGGCGGCCCGTGGAGCGACGGCGACGTCACCACGTACTCGGTGTTCTCCTGGCGTGGCCTGGACAACCCGACCTACTACTCGCTGACCGCGGACCGGCAGCGACCGTGGGACAACACCGGCGTCGGCGGCAACTACAACACCGCGAACCCGACCGCACAGGACCTGATCGTCGACTCGGTCGCCTACTGGAAGAACACCCTCGGCGTCGACGGGTTCCGGTTCGACCTCGCCTCGGTGCTCGGCAACACCTGCCAGCACGGCTGCTTCTCCTACAGCAGAACGGCTTCCGGCACGGCACTGAACCGCCTGACCACCGAGCTGCCCGGCCGCCCGGCGAACGGCGGGTCCGGAGTGGACTGGGTCGCCGAGCCGTGGGCGATCGGCGCCGGCACCTACCAGGTCGGCAACTTCCCCGCCGCGTGGGCGGAGTGGAACGGCATCTACCGCGACGCGTTGCGCCGGGACCAGAACAAGCTCGGTGTCTCGGCGATCACGCCGGGCGAGCTGGCCACCCGCTTCGCCGGCTCGTCCGACCTGTACGGCGACGACGGCCGCAAGCCCTACCACTCGGTGAACTTCATGGTCGCCCACGACGGGTTCACGCTCGCCGACCTGTACGCCTGCAACACGAAGAACAACAACCAGCCGTGGCCCTACGGCCCGTCCGACGGCGGCACCGACGACAACGACTCCTGGGACCAGGGCGGCAACGCGGCGGCACAGCGCAAGGCCGCGCGCAACGGTTTCGCGTTCCTGTCCCTGTCGGCCGGCACCCCGATGATCACCGGTGGCGACGAGTACCTGCGCCGGATCAACTGCAACAACAACCCGTACAACCTGGACTCGTCGGCCAACTGGCTGAGCTACTCCCCCACCGCCGAGCAGAACGTCTTCCACACCTACGCCCAACGCATGCTCGCCTTCCGCGCCGCGCATCCCGCGCTGCGGCCGGCGAACTACTACACGTCGGCCGACACCAACGGCAACGGGATCGGCCAGCTGCAGTGGCTCACCCCGGCCGGCGGCGTGCCGGACGCGACCTACTGGAACGACCCGAACAACCACGCGCTCGCCTGGCGTCTCGACGGCACCGAGTTCGGCGACCCGGCCGCGGCGGTGTACGTGGCCTACAACGGCTGGTCGGGCGACGTGACGTTCACGCTGCCCGCGCCACCGGCCGGCACCCACTGGCACCGGGTCACCGACACGTCGACCTGGGCCGAGGGCGCCGACCAGGTGCGACCGCCAGGGGCGGAGGACCCGATCGGCGACGCCCCCTACGTGCTCGGCAACCGCGCCGTCCTCGTGCTCGTCGCCAAGTGAGGCCGTCGGGTCAGGAGTGGGTCACGTCGATGTCGTGAATGACGACCTGACCGAAGTTGGCGGCCTCGCACGGGTCGGAGTTGCCGCAGTTGGCCTGGGTGTAGGCGCCGGCCTTGAAGTAGGCCTCGGAGAAGTCCGCGCTGATCGTGGTCTGCAGCGCGCCGTCGTAGTACGCCTTGACGGTGCCGCCGCTCACGACGAACTTCGCCTCGAACGGCGTGCCGAGCACGTAGTCGTCGGTGACCAGCTTGTGGTGGGTGGTGTCGCCCTTGGTGACGTAGAGGCTGCTGCCCTCCAGCCGGAACACGGACACGTCGTCGCTGCCGTCGTGGATCTGCCCGGCCACGACGTGCGGCTTGTCCGCCGGCAGGGCGGTGACGGCCTCGCGCACGACCATCGTGTGGGTGCCGGAGTCCGACGACCAGGCGGCCTCGTCGGAACCGTCGGCCGTCATCTCCCGCAGCTCCGACCGCGGGTAGTTGGAGCCGCCGGTGGTGACGCCGTTCACCGCGGCGCGGAACTGGACGCCGTCGCAGGACTCGGTCGGCAGGAACCACGGGTCGACCGAGTAGGTGGCGAGGTCCGGCTGCGTGACCTCGTCCGGGTCCTCCTCGCCGCCGATCGGCAGCTGGACCTTCCACCCGGACAGGTCGAGCACGTCGGCCGGGTACTCGCAGTCGCCGCCGCCGGGCCCGTCCGCGCCGATGACGTTCAGCTCGGTGATGCTGGTCCACTCGTTGGCGGTGTTGCCGTACCCGACGACGCGCACGTAGCGCGCGGCGCGGTCGGCGGTGTCGTAGGTCTCCAGCTGCCGGGTGCCGCCACTGCTGGCCCTGCGGCTGAGCACGGTGGTCCAGGCGGCACCGTCCGGGGAGGCCTGCACCTCGAACGTGGTGCGACGCTGATCGCCGTTGTGCCAGGCGATCGCGAGCGAGCCGACCGTGACCGCGGCACCGAGGTCGTACCGGATCCAGACGCCGTCGCCCTCGTCCGACCAGCGGGTCGCGAGGTCACCGTCGAGCGTGTTGGCGGGCACGTTGCCGTCGTCTCCGCTGGCGACGACCGCCTGGACGGACACCGGGTCCGCGGCCTGCGCCACCCCGTTCACGACCACGGCGGCCATGACGGCCACCAGAGTCACTGCCGCGAGCCGAACTGCCTTCATGTCCCCGCACCTCCACCAGTGACCGCGTAGTCGCCAGAGGTTACCGACGGCCGGCGTCCGCCCGGCACGGTTGGCCGCTTCCGGTCAGGGACGGTCGAAGTGCACCCGGATGGCCGTGCCGTGCACGCCGGCATGGATGCGCACGAGGTCGCAGAGGGCGTTGACGAGCAGCAGCCCCCGGCCACGGGTGGCGGTCGGCGCGGCCGGCAGCCGGCCGGCGAGAGGGTCGGTGAGCCGGCCGGTGTCGAACACCTCGTACACCAGCTCGGACCGGGAGCACCAGGTCCGCAGGCTGGCGGTGCCGCCGCCGTGCTCGATGCTGTTGGTGACGAGCTCGGCGACGACCAGCCGGATGTCCTCCGCCCGCTCTGCGGGCAGCCCTGCCTCGATGGCGTACGTGGCGGCGACGTCCCTGGCCTGGCGGATCGTGCCGGTGCCGATGACGTGCACCGGGTCGGTGGCCTCGGGCAGTGGGCGGTTGTACGCGGTGACGACGTCGTTCGGCGCGTACCGGCCGCTCGGCCAGGTCCGGTCGCCGTCCATGAGGACGGGGTGGGTGGCCTCGGCGTCGGCCAGGACGGACTCGCTCAGGCTGTCCGCGTCGTACGGGCACAGGATGGTCACGGCGCGGCCATGGAACGCGTTGTTGATCAGTGCCTCGTGCTGCACGCACGCCGGGTACTCGGTGGCGCTGCGCCCGGCCCAGATGGGCTCGCCGATGATGCTCACGTGCCGGTCGCGGTGCTGGTCGGCGAACGCGCGGAGCACGTGGGGGATGATGCGCCCCGGGTTGCGGCCGGCCTCGGTCATGTCCAGCCAGTGCACGTGCGTCACCAGGTCGCTGCCGTACTCGCGCACCCGGCCCTGGATGGCGTCCAGGTTCCGCGGCGGCACCGCGACGGCCACGGGGTCCTGCCTGGTCAGACCCGCCAACACGAAGGGCACGGTGTTGGCGAGGTAGTCGTCCATGCCGCGGTAGAAGAGCGCGGGATGGACAAAGGTCTCCGACCGGTCGAAGACGGGCGTGGACGGGCCCGGTGACCAATCAGTCATAACGAAGGTGCGAGGACATGCGAGGACATGACCACGAGGCTACCCAACCCGCGGCCGAACCACTCCGCGGTCGCGACTGTCGCGCTGACAGCCTGAACCTGACCGAGCGCGGGGACGCGGACTCCGACACCATGGGCGCATGACCGAACGGTTCGAGTACAAGGTCGTCGAGCTGCGGGAGAAGCTGCTCGGCGGCAAGATGTCCGGCGCGAAGCTCGAGGAGCTGCTCAACGAGCACGCCGCGCAGGGCTGGCAGGTGAAGGCCATCACGAGCGCGGAGGTCAAGGGGCGCATCGGCCCCGGCGGCGTGGACGGCATCCTCGTCACCTTCGAGCGGCGCGCCGGGTAGCCCCACCTCAGTACGGCGCCGCCCGGTCGCCGACGCCGGCCGCGGGGGTCCGGTCGGTGTCGGCCGGGTAGGAGACGCGTTCCGGGCGGCCGTCGGAGGTGTAGCGCCGCTCCGGCGCCGCCGCGAGGGTGTCCAGCCACGCCGTCGAGCAGTACCCGGCGTCCTTTCCGGTCGCGTCCTGCGAGCGGATGCGGGGGATCGCCGCCGGGTCGAAGTCCGTGGAGTGCGGGGACGGCGCCGGGTTGGCACCCACCAGGAACGCGCCGCGGTAGCCCGTCGGCGCCAGACCGAAGTCATCGGGTCGCGCGCCGAACGGGAACGCGAGCGTGACGGGTGCGGCGCCGGGCACCGCCTGCCTGATTGCCTTGTCCTGCGCCACGATCTCCTGCCGCACCTGGTCCGGTGTGGACCGCGCGAGGTTCGCGTGCGTCGCCGTGTGGTTGCCGATCTCCATGCCACGCGCGGAAAGCCACGGCAGGGTCCGCATTCCGCCGGGATCGCCGAAGGGGTCCGCGTTGACGAAGAACGTCGCGACCGGTTGGAAGTCGGGGAACTCGACCGCGACGTCCCGCATGATCGACACCGCGGTGCCCGCGACCGGCTCGCCCGCCGCGTCGAGCGCGAACTGGCTGGGGTCGCCGTCGTCGAACGTCAGCACCACCGGGTGCGTGCCGGCGGGCAGGTCGAGGTCGCCCTCGACGTACCGCGCCGCGGTCACCGGCACGTAGCGTTCGCCGGCCAGCCGGACGAGCTCGGCGCGGAACGCCGGCGGCGTGCGGTCGTAGACGCTCTCCGGGGTGGCGGTGATCCGGTGGTACATCAGCACCGGCACCACACCGAGCTCGTTCGCGCCCACCGCGGCCGGCTCGGGGATCGGCGGCGGCATGCGCACGACACGCATCTCCTGGCGTTCGGGTCCGGGCACGCGGGACGGCGGGGCGGCGGTGCAGGCGGCGGGGAGCGCCAACGTGGCGGCGAGAGCGGCGCGGCGGCGCGGGTCAGCACAGTGGTCACGACGAGACTATCGGCCCGACTTCTCTTGTCCCACAACAAAAAGACCCTATCGAGTGAATATAGGTTAGCCCTGCACGGCCCGGGCATGCCCACTCCGTCGACTGTGTTCGGGAGCGGGAGGAGTACCGCGTGGCGAGCCGGAACAAGCGGGGACGGACCGTGGCGCTGGCGTGCGCCGGCGCGGTCGCGGCGCTGGCGGTGCTGGTGCCGCTGGGGCTGCACAGCCTGTCTGCGGGGCTCGCCATGACGGGGGTGCCCGTCGGCGCGACGGTCACGCCGGAGCGGCTCGGCGATCTCCGCGTCACGGGCGACCTCGACGATGTCGAGGTGCTCGTGGACGGACGCGCCGCCGCGGTCCGCCGCTCCGGTGACCGGCTGGCGCTCGCCGCACCCGACCTCGACGACGGCACCCACACGGTGACCGCCCGCCGCACCCGCGCGCTCCTGCCGGATGTCGAGGTCACCCGCACGGTCACGGTCGACGGCACTCCCCCACGTCTGACGATCGACGAGACCCCGGTGACCGACCTGCGCGGGCCGTTCACGCTGCGCGGGCACGCGGACGGCGCCACGGCCGTGACCGTCGACCACACGCCCGCACGCCTCTCCTCCGACGGCGCCTTCAGCGTCGAACTGCCCGCCGTGCCAACGAGCGTCCACGTCGTCGCGCGGGACGCGGCCGGCAACAACGCCGCGACGGCGCACCCGGTGCCGACCCGGCACCCCGGCATGCGCGCCGTGCACATGTCCGCGCTGGGCTGGACGTCGGCCGCGCTGCGCGAACCGGTGTCGCGGATGGCCGCCGAGGGTCGCATCGACACCATCCAACTCGACATCAAGGACGAGAACGGTGAGATCGGGTACGCGTCGCGGGTGCCGCTGGCGCGCCAGCTCGGCGCGACCCGCGACCACTACGACGCGAAGGCGGTCGTGGCCGAGCTGCACGCGGCCGGGGTCCGCGTGGTGGGCAGGCTCGTCGCCTTCCGCGACCCCCTTCTCGCCAAGGCGTCCTGGGCCGCGGGCAAGACCGACCGGGTCCTGCAGACCAGCGGCGGCGAGCCGTGGACCGGTTCCTACGGCGACTACGCGTTCACGAACTTCGCCGACGAGGAGGTCGTCGACTACAACATCGCGCTCGCCACCGAAGCGGCGGCACTCGGCTTCGACGACATCCTGTACGACTACGTGCGCAGGCCCGAGGGCGCGCTGACGGAGATGCGGATACCGGGGCTGCGCGGCACGCCGGAACAGGCGATCGCGGAGTTCCTCGGACGCAGCCGCACCGCGGTGCGCGCCAACGGCGCCTTCCTCGGCGCGTCGGTGTTCGGCATCGCGGCACGGCAACCCACCGCCGTCGCACAGGACATCCCGACGATGGCCGCGAACGCGGACTACGTCGCGCCGATGGTGTACCCGTCGCACTGGGGTCCCGGCGAGTACGGCGTCGCGCGGCCGGAGGCCCAGCCGTACGACATCACGGCCCGGTCCGTGGCGGCGTTCGCGGAACAGGTGCGCGGCACCGGCGCGCAGGTGATCCCGTGGCTGCAGGCGTTCAGCCTGAAGCGCACGTACGGGCCGGCCGAGGTGCTGGCCCAGATCAAGGCGGCGAGTGACAGCGGCGCACCGTCGTTCCTGTTGTGGGACGCCGCGTGTCGCTACTCCCCCGCCGCACTGCCGCCCGCCCGGTGAGGCTCACCGTCCACTGTGGATGAACGGCGCCCAGAGGTCCGGCCGGTCCGGGTGCCGCGCGCGTGATTCCGCGCCACCACCCGGTGCAGCGCGGCGGCCGGGAGCCTCAGGGGAACGTGACGGGACCCAGCCACCAACCACCCCGGTAGCCGCGCCAGCGCCGGACGCAACCAACACATGAATCCCGGGGAGGCGGACTGGTCAGGCCAGGTCTCTTGGCACGGTCACGTCCCAGTTCCGTGAGCGCAGGCGCGTCTCCCCCTCGTACGCGTCCAGCTGTGCGTGCAGGTGGAAGTCGGTCGGGGTGCAGGTCAGCACCTGGCGCGTCTCGACCCTGGTCGACCAGTCGCCGCGGGCGAAGGTCATGACCCACTCGGTCTCGCCGCGCACGGAGGCGAAGTCGTCCGCCGTCCAGCTGTACCGCTCGTGGACGTGTTTGCCGATCTCGACGCCGGTGTCCTCGTAGCGCACGGTGCCGGAACCCTTGACCACGTCCAGCGCGGACTCGTAGGTGATCATGTTCCGGGAGACGTCCCACCGGTACTCCCCCGGGCTGCGCACCGTGGTCGCCAGCGGCGCGGCGCCCTCCGGCTCGTCGAACGTCCGCATGGTGACCTCGTCCGGCGCCGCGATCGGCCGCACGGGCAGCTCCAGCGAGCTGCCCGCCGTGTGCACCGAGAGGCGCACCGGCTCCGGCGGCGGCCACGCCAGCGGCCAGTACGAAGTGGACAGTGACAGCCGGATCCGGTGCCCGGCAGGGAAAGCCTGCGCCACCCCGTTGAGCGGCACCGCCACCCGGTAGCGGTGCCCCGGCACGAGCGGCTCCGGCTGGTCATGGGAGTCGCGGTGGGTCAGGTTCAGCAGACCGTAGGTGACGCGGGTGGCGCTGCCGTCCTCGGCCACATCGGACAGTCGCGCGGCCACCATCGCGACCGGACGGTTCGCCGACACGTCGAGGTGGACCACCGGCGCGCCGAGGATCTCGCACTGCTCCTCGAGCACGTCGGTCTCGAACACGAGCGACCCGCCGTCCTCCTCGCGCTGGTCGTAGGGCAGGTCGGGAGGAGCGTTGTAGGAACACCACTTCCCGGCGAACTGCCCGACCGACAACGGCGACTCGATCGACAGCACGTCGACCGGCACCTCGGCGTTGAGCGGCGCGATCCGGTGTGCCGCAAGGGGATGCACGTCGTGGCGGATGTTGGGGGACGGCCACTCCGGCTCGCCGACCCAACGACCGGGACGTTCCTCGTAGGACGTGGAGGGCGGGACGCTGTCCTGCATCCACGTGCGCAGCACCGGCTCGTCCGGGACGTTGTCGGTTGAGTCCCGCAGCCACCGGTCGAACCAGCGCACCACCTCCTGCAGGTAGCCGATCGCCGGTCCCGGCACGCCGAGATGCGGGTACTTGTGCGACCACGGCCCGATCAAACCCTTGCGCGGCACTGTAAGTCCGGCCATCAGCCGCAGCACCGCGTTGGAGTAGCCGTCCGCCCAACCGCACGAGGCGAACACCGGAACCTGGATCGCCGAGTAGTCCTCGCAGACCGAGGCGTGCCGCCAGTAGTCGTCGCGCCGCTGGTGCCGCAACCACTCCGCGACCCACGGCCGGGCCGCGTCGAGCCGGTCCAGCCACATCCGCCGCCACCGCTCGCCGGTCAGCGCCGGATCCGGCGGACAGGTGCTGTAGGCGAACATCGTGCCCGACTCGGCGAGGTTGTCCGAGAGCATGCAGCCCCGCATGTAGTGCATGTCGTCGGCGAACCGGTCGTCGGTGAACGACGCGACGCAGATCGCCCCGAGGCTGGGCGGCCGGCGGGCGGCGACCTGCAACGCGGCGAAACCACCCCAGGAGATGCCCATCATGCCGGTGTGCCCGTCACACCACGGCTGCTCGGCGAGCCAGGCGAGCACGTCCTCCGCGTCGCGCTGCTCCTGTTCGAGGTACTCGTCGACGAGCACGCCGTCGGACTCGCCGCTGCCCCGGATGTCCACCCGCACACACGCGAAGCCGTGCCCGGCGAGGTAGGGGTGGGCGATCGAGTCCCGCACCGACGTGAGATCCCTTTTGCGGTAAGGGATGTACTCGAGGATCGCCGGCACCGGTTCGTGGTCGGAGCCGAGCGGTCGCCAGATCCGTGCCGACAGCCGAGAGCCGTCGGTCACCGGGATCCAGACGTGTTCCTCCTCCTTGATCTCGTGCGGCAGCGAGGTGACGACTCGCATCGGCTCAGGACTCCCCTCCGTCGAACTCGAACCGCAGCGCCGCCACACAGCGGTCGTACTTCTCGCGCAGCTGGGCCTCGTCGTCCGCGCCGACCACGATCTGCGCCAGCTCGTAGCTGTAGCTGTCCTGACCGGGCTGTTCCGACAGGCGCGCGCCGTCGTACGCCTTCCGCCCGATGCGCACCCCGTCGATGGCCCGCTCCACCGCGGCGATCTCGTCCTCGGCGGGGCCGCGGGACAGCACGCCGTCGGTGAACCGGCGCAGGTACCACCGCGCGGAGATCCGGTACGGGCCCTGTCCGGGCGGGCCGGGGTCCTCGCCGAGCGCGGCCTTGAGCATGTAGTGGTGGTTGGGGAAGCCGTCGACCTGCTCGAACAGCTCGGCGTGCGCCTGCGAGTGCCGGGGGTTGATCTCCAACACGTTGATCTCGCCGGAGTCCGGGTCGCAGAAGAACTCGATGCTGAACGTGGCGTTGTTCAGTCCGATGCCCGCCATCAACCGACGTGAGACGTCGGCCAGCCGCTCCCGCATCCGCTCGGACAGCTGCGAGGGGTACTGGTGGCGCAGGAAGCTCGACACGCCGGGATAGATCAGCGAGTCCAGCACGCCGTAGACCACGACCGTGCCGTCCTGCACGTAACCTTCCACCGCCGCCCTGGCGCCGGACAGCGCCCGCTCCGCCACCGCCGCCTGCCCGCCGGCCTCGGCGATCTCCTTCGGCAGGTCGGCCTGGTGGAGCAGGTACTCGAACGGCTCCCCCACCCTGCCGATCCCCTCGCGCAGCTCCGCGACGGCCGCGTCGAACTCCTTGTCGTCGGTGACCTCGAACGCGAGCTTGGAGGAGAACGACTTCACCGGCTTGAGCCAGCACGGGTAGCCGACCTCATCCGGTAGCCGAGGCTCGTCGAGGTCGACGAGCGAGAACGGCGGGTACTCGTCGATGACCTCCTGCTGGACCAACCGGCTCCAGTACTTGTGCTCGCATTTCAGCACCGACTCGAGACTCGCCCCGCGCAGGCCGAACCGCTCGCACAGCACCGGCACCAGCGTGCTCACCGGGAAGTCCCAGAAGCCGACGACGGCGTGGATCTCGCCGTCGAACGCCTCGATCCGCGACTCCGCCTCAGCCAGCAGGTCGGCGATCGGGATGTCCTCCCCCAGCTGCAGGTCGGCGATGGTCATCAGCCCGTGGAACTCGTACCTGTCCGCATCCGGCACTCGCCTGAGTATCTCCAGGTTCGTCTCGTCCAGTCCGAGCACCACGATGTTCAGCCGGCCCATCCACGCTCCTCACGTCATCGAACCCCCACTTCGGTCAGTCCATGACGTGTTCCCGATTCGGGTCGTCCTACGCGCCGAACGCCGCCATCGGACGATGCGCGCTCCAAACGGCGGAACGAGCCATGGTCTGTTCGCCGGTAGTGCTTCCACGGCTTCGCGGATCGGCGGCGGCCCGGGTCAGAGGCGGCGCAGGCCCTCGAGCACCCGGTGCATCAGGTCGACGGGCGGCCCTTCCGGGTCCGGGCTCGCGGTGACGGCCGTGATCAGCCCCATCTCGACCATGTCGGAGATCAACACCCGCGCGGCGCCGATGGGCAGCGACTGGTAGGCGGCGACCTCGGCGACCGACATCGGATGGCGGCACAGCCGGCAGATGCCGTCGTACTCGACGGACAGCCGGGTCGGCACGTCACCGGTGGTCAGCGACAGCAGGGTCTCGAGCTCCAGCGCGATGCTCGACCTCGTGCGGCCACCGGTGCGGGTGTAGGGGCGCACGATCTGGCCGTCGTACTCGACGCCGTCCATCGCTTCCACGAAATGTCTGACCGCGTCCTCGCTGGCGGAGGCCGGCAGCACGATCGGCTGCGTGATCGCGTCGTCGTCCTCGAGCGCATGGACCTGGTCCGGTTCATCGGGTCCGTCGGGTTCGCGGGGTTTGTCCGCAACCGTCACCGTATCGACGGGCACGGGCGGGTTGTCCGGTTCGTCGTCCGAACGCGACCCGTAGATCCCGAAGAGGTCCATACCTGCTGCCTATGCGGTCATCAATCGATCCCGAGGGCCACGCGGATCGGATGTGCGGCGAAGTACAACGCGAACAGCCCGGCCACGCCCCACAGTAACGGGTGCACCTCCCGCGCTCGCCCCTGAAACGTTCGAAGAATTACATACGTGATCATTCCGGCACCGAGCCCGACGGCGATGGAGAACGTGAAGGGCATGAGCACGGCGGTCAACAGACAAGGAATGACGATGGCGACGTCGGAGAAATCGATGCGGCGGATCTGCGCCATCATCGCCAGCCCGACGATGACGAGGGCCGGCGTGGCCGCCTCGAAAGGCACGATCGACACCAACGGGGCCACGAACATGGCCGCCAGGAACATGAGTCCGGTGACCAGGTTGGCGAAACCTGTTCGCGCGCCCTCCCCGATCCCCGCCGCCGACTCGATGTAGGTGGTGTTCGACGAGGTCGACATCGCCCCGCCCGCGGTCGCCGCGAGCGAGTCGACGAGCAGCACCCGGCCCACCCCGGGCACCTGGCCCTCACGGTCCAGCAGCCGCGCCTCGGAACTGAGGCCCACGACGGTGCCCATCGTGTCGAAGAAGTCCGACAGCAGCAGCGTGAACACGATCATGAGCGCGGCGAGCACGCCGACCCTGGTGAAGCCGCCGAACGGATCCACCTCGCCGATGAGCGAGAGGTCGGGCAGAGCCACGACGTCCGACGGCATCGTGGGCACGTTGAGCTGCCACCCGGTCGGCACCGGCTTGCCGTCCACAATGGACGGACCGGGGTGGAACAACGCCTCGACGATGACGGCGAGCACGGTGCCCGTCGCCATGCCGATGATGATCGCGCCCCGCACCTTCCGCATGACGAGGATCGCTGTGACGATCAGTCCGGTGAGGAAGACCAGGATCGGCCACCCGGTCAGCTCGCCGCCGACGCCGAGGCTGACCGGAACCGACGTGCCCGCGGCGTCCGGAATCCGGCGGATGAGACCGGAGTCCACGAGCCCGATGAACGCGATGAACAGACCGATGCCGACGCTCATCGCCGTCTTCAGGTCCGCCGGGATCGCGTGCAGGACCGCCACCCGGACCTTCGTGATCACGAGCAGGGTGATGACGACGCCCTCGACCAGGACGAGGCCCATCGCCTCCGGCCAGGACATCCGCGACGCCACGGCGACGGCGAGGAACGAGTTCAGACCCAGACCGACCGCGATGGCGAACGGGTACCGGCCCACAATCCCCATGAGGATCGTCAGCAGCCCCGCCGCGAGCGCCGTGACACTGCCGACCGCGGCGATGCTGGACGGAATGTCCTCCGCGCCACCGAGCAGGTTGCCGTCCGCGTCGAGAACGGTGCCGATGATCAATGGGTTCAGCACCACTATGTATGCCATCGCGAAGAATGTGGCGAATCCGCCGCGCACTTCCCGCCCGAATGTGGATCCGCGCGCCGAGACCTCGAAGTAGCGGTCCACGCGGCCCGGCGCTTTCTGGCCGGACACAGCAGGAATCCGATCGGTATCCATGCGTCAGCAACTCCCGAGCTCTGAACGGACGACGCCAGTGATCACCCGTTGGCGTGCCGCGCTCACGGTAACGGGAAGCCTTATCCGGTCAATAGGCCGTTCAGCGGATCCCTACTGTATACACCCGATCGTCGCGGTGCGCGTGTGATCCACTTCGGACAGTGACATTACTACGCGATGACCATCGGCGCCTATCGCCGCGAGACCTTCCGGGACGGCACGACCTCGTCCACGATGCCGTACTCCTTCGCCTGCTCGGCAGTGAGAACCTTCTCGCGTTCGATGTCGGCGTGAATCTCCTCCGGCGACTTTCCGGTGTGCCGCGCGAACGCGGTTTCCATGAGTCGCCGCATTCTGCTCGCCTCGTCGGCCGCAATCCGCACGTCCGACGCGGCACCGGCGACCCGGCCGAGCACCGGTTGGTGAATGAGCAGTCGCGCGTGGGGCAGACAGGCCCGCATGCCCGGGTCCCGGCCGCCAGGATGAGCGTCGCGGCGGACACCGCCCGCCCGAGGCACACCGTGCGGAGCTGTGGCCGCACCTGCTGCATCGTGTCGTAGATGGCGAGCATTGCCGTGAGCGAGCCACCAGGCGAGTTGACGTAGATCTCGATGTCCCGGTTGGACTCGACCGGGCTCACCCCCTGCTTGCCTTGTGCCAGAACGTAGCCCGCCGCGACCCGCGGCTAAAGGGGTGTTCACGGACGGTGAAGGCCCGGCTGGTCGTTCGTCCTGCGCAGCAGCCAGTCCGTGCCGGTGTCGATCAGCGCGTACCGCACGGCGTCCGCGCGTCCGTGCAGGGTGAACAGGATCCGTCGTTCGGTGCGGTCGTGTTCCTCCCACCATCCGATGTCGGCGATGGACTTGTCCTGGTCCTCGTAGTCGAGATGGTCGAGGTCGTGGTCGGGAACCGCGATCGCCAGCCGGTTCTCGCCCCGCGCGAGGGGCAGCCCCTTCGGCACCGCCCACGAACGCAGGACGCCGCGCTCCTCGAGGCGGAGGTCGAAGTGGTGCCGAGGGCGACGGTGCTCGTGCAGCACGAACGACGGCCGCGCCACGTCTGGGCTCATGAGCCCATGATGGCCTTCCTCAGCTTCTCTTGTTCGTGCGGCGGACTGGACAACCGCGATCTTGAGCGATAAATTCGGACATCAATATAGCTTCTACATGATAAGAGATTGGAGGTTCAGCGAGATGGAGGTCGGCGAGGTGGGCCGGTTGTTGTTCGGGCGCCCGTGCCGGTTGCGGGTGGCGCTGTGGATCCACGGCCGCGGCGGGCGGCGGTTCTACCAGTCCGAGCCGCCGGAGGAGGTGATCCCGCAGAGCGCGGCCGGCACGGAGCTACGCCGGTTCGTCCACCTCGGCATGCTGACCGAACACCGGGAGAGCGGCAGTCGCCGCGTCTACTACGAGACCACGGGCAGTCCACTGTGGAGCATCATCGTCGCGGCCGCGCGGGTCGTCGGCGCGCCGGGCTGAGCGCGATTGTCGGTGGTCGGTCCTATGGTGGGCGCACTCGAACGATCCCGTAGCGGAGGAACACCGATGACCACCCTGAACGGACGCCCCAACACCGCACTGCTCGTCGTCGACGTGCAGAACAGCGTCATGGCCGGCGCGCACAACCGCGACGGTGTCGTCGCGAACATCGTCGCCCTGGTCGATCGCGCCAGAGCCGAGGACGTGCCCGTCGTGTGGGTGCAGCACTCGTCCGAACACATGCCGGTGGACAGCGACGGCTGGCGCTACGTGCCCGAGCTCACCCAGAAGGACACCGAACCGGTGGTGCACAAGCGGTACCCCGACTCCTTCGAGGACACCGACCTCGAGACCGTGCTCGCCGGGCGCGAGATCGGGCGGCTGGTCGTCACCGGGGCGCAGACCGACGAGTGCATCCGCTCCACGCTGCACGGCGCCATGGTCCGCGGCTACGACGCGACGCTCGTCGGTGACGCCCACACCACCGAGGATCTGAGCGAATGGGGCGCGCCCACTCCCGACAAGGTCATCGCCCACACGAACCTCTACTGGGCGAACCACACCGCCCCCGGCCGGCAGGCGGGCACGGTGGGCACCGAGGCGGTCGAGTTCGGCTGACATGACGGGGATCGGTGCCCAGTTGCTGGAGATGGGGTTCGGCAGGCCCGCGGCGTGCTCGGCCGCGTCGGCGGCCGGCTGATGGCGCGCGGCAACGCCGAGACCGAACGACACGTGGTGGCGCAGGCGGAGCTGACGCGCACCGACGAGGTGCTGGTGGTCGGCCCCGGTCCCGGCGTGGGCCTGCGCGCGGCGGCCGCGTGGGCCGGGCGCGTGGTGGGCGTCGACCCGTCGGAGACGATGCTGGCCGCGTGCCGGCGGCGCTGCACGGACCTGGTAGCGGCGGGCAGGGTCACGCTCGTGGCGGGGGACGCCGCGCACACCGGACAACCGGACGCGTCGGTGGATGTCGTGCTGTCGGTGGACAACTTGATGCTGTGGCCGGACCGCCGCGCGGGCCTCGCGGAGTTACGCAGAGTCCTGCGTCCCGGCAGCCGGCTGCTGCTGTCGGCCCACGAAAGATGGCTGCCCGGCGGCCTGAGCGCACTGACCGCGGCGGTCGAGGCCGCGGTTCCAAGACATCGAGACCGCGCTGTGGGACCCACCCGGCAGACGCGCCACGACCGCCGCGCGACTACGCGCCATCCGCACCCCGTAGGAGAGCCACTCGTCGCGATCACTCGTTGTGCAGCACCTCGGCGATGGTCGTCCGCGCCGCGCTGCGCGCCGGCAGAAACGCGCCCATCACCGCGATGACGACCCCGGCCATACCTAGCAGGACGAACAGATAGGGCTGATAGACGTTCATGACGAAGTCGAAGACGTCGGACTGCGCGGCCTGCATCATCGCCGGGCCGATCAGCCGGTGCGCCACGAACCCGAGCGGCACCCCGAGCAGCCCGCCGACCACGCCGAGCGCCCCCATCGACGTCAGCATCATCACCGTCACCTGCCGCGGCGTCATCCCGATCGACTTCAGCATGCCGAGGTCGCGGCGTCGCTCGCGGGCGTTGAGGACCACGGTGTTGAACACCCCGAGTGCCGCGACGACGCTCAGCACCACCGTGAGAATGGTGGCCGAGCTGATGATGACCACGGCCTGCGACGACGAGCCCGTGTCCTGCGGCATCGGTTCGAGGCCCGGTTCCGCCGCCGCGACGCCGTCCAGGTAGGCCTGCTGGTCGGTCCCCGGCGCGAGCCGCACCCGGTAGGAGTCGGCCCGCGTGTCCGGTGCGAGGTCCTCGAGCGCGCTCCAGTCCGCGAAGAGCTCTCCCGCGCTGTTGGTCACCGAGAGGCCGACGATCCGCAGCTGAGCCTGCCGTCCCTCCAGCCCCACGGTGATGGTGTCGCCGACCACGAGCCCACGCCGGTTCATGAACCGCGACGGCGCGACCACCTGGCCGGGCCCGTCCGGCCAGTGTCCGTTCAGGACCCGGGGACCGAGGTCGGCGCCGTCACCCCGAGAGAACTCGATGACGACCAGCTCCTTCCCGCCGATCACCCGCACCGGCACGCTCGCCAGGGCGGCCACGTCCGTCGCGCCGGGCAGTGACCGCAGCAGCGCCTCGTCCTCGGCGTCGCTCAGCTTCAGTGGGGCCGGCTCGGGCTCTCCCGGCGGCCGCATGGGCAGCTGACCGAGGCCCCGCGACGGCGTCAGCAGCTCCACCCGGTCGGTGTAGGACGGGTCGACCGCGTTCCGATAGGCCTTGACCGACATCGTCACACCGAGCGCGAGCGTCACCGTCATGACGCCGAGCAGCACGGCCGCCAACGTCAACGCGCTGCGCGCCGGCCGGGCGAACGGCACGCCGAGACCGAGGCTGACCGAGCGCGGCAGCCGGGTGCCGCTGAGCCAGCGCTGGATCGTGAGCGCGCGC
Organism: uncultured Actinomycetota bacterium; assembly: GCA_963840275.1. GTDB lineage: Bacteria > Actinomycetota > Actinomycetes > Mycobacteriales > Pseudonocardiaceae > Actinophytocola. Next base: position 701,232 of record CAWIYK010000005.1, on the reverse strand, counting down.
CCGACCCTCGGCGCGCTGCCCGCGCTGATCGCCGCCGCGGCGGACAGCCCCCGCGCACGCAGCGCCGACACCAGCGCGGCCAGCGCGACCAGGAGGGGCATCCCCAGCAGCGCGACGACGTACACCCAGACGTCGATGCTGATCTCGGTGGTGCCGAAGCCCTCGAACGCGTCCGACAACAGCGGCCGCGCGACGACGTCACCGAGGACCGTGCCGAGGACACAGCCGAGGACCGACGGGATCGCGACCATCACCAGGTACACCGCCATCACCTGGTTCGGTGTGAAGCCGAGTGCCTTGAGCATCCCGATGTTCCGGACCCCCGACACGACCGCCCCGCTGATCACGTTGGCGACGATCAGGACCGCGACGGCGAGGCCGAGCACGCCGAACACGACCAGGAAGGGGACGTACACCCCGGACTCGGAGGAAACCTCCTGCTTGATGGCGAGGTAGGACTGGGCGCCGAGCAGTGCCTTCGCCGGCAGCCCGGCGGTCACCGCACGCCGCCCCGAGTTGATCTCCGCGGCCGTCTCGGCGCTGGTGAACCGGTACAGCATCTGGGTGGCGGTCGGCTTCAGGTCCGCCACCTGGTCCGGGGTCACCCATGCGTCCGCGGACTCGCTCACGGAGTAGGCGAACCCGACGACGGTGAGGTCCGGACCTCCCGGCACCGCGATCCGGAGGCCCAGCGACAGCGCGCTGCCCTGACCGGGGCTCCAGCTCAGGACGATCTCGCCCGGCGCGGCGACCCACCGACCACTCCACAGGGTCAGCCGATCCACCGCGCCGCCCGGGTCCGCACGCCCGACCACCGTGAGGGACGGTGGCAGGAACCGGTTCCCCGCGGCCTCGGTGTCGACGATGGCCTGGCCGAACGGACCGGACGCCGCCTCGACCACCGACCGGTCCGCGGTCCCGGCGAGCTGCCCGTCCGACACGACGGCACGGTCGAACGCCGCGACCACGTGCGCGCCGTTCTGCTGGGCGTGCGCCCGGTCGAAGGGCCCGGACGCCGACACCAGTAGCGCGAGCGCCAGCACGATCGTCGCCGTGGAGACCCCCACCACCACGCCGATCACGATCGTCTGGAGCCTGCGCCGCCGCACCCCGGCCCGGGCGACCCGCCACACCGCGTTCACGCCGTTCGCTCCAAGCTGCTCTGCCGCGCCACCTTGCCGTCGACGACCTCGACGAGACGGCTGGCGCAGCGGGTGGCGAGGCGCTCGTCGTGCGTCACCAGCAGCAGCGTCTGCCCGATCTGGTTGAGGTCGAGCAGCAGGTCCATGACCTGTTCGCCGGACCGGCTGTCCAGCGCGCCGGTCGGCTCGTCGGCCAGCAGCAGCGCGGGCCGGTTCATCAGCGCCCGCGCGACCGCGACCCGCTGCCGCTCGCCGCCGCTGAGCTGGGCCGGGTAGATGTTCTTGCGGCCGGCGATGCCGAGCTCGTCGAGCAGCTCCAGCGCGCGCTTGCGGGCCTGGCCGGCCGAGGACCCGGTCAGCTGCGCGGCCAGTGCGACGTTGTCCAGCGCCGGCAGGTCGTCGAGCAGGTTGAAGAACTGGAAGATCATGCCGATCCGGCGGCGGCGGAACAGGGCGAGGCCGGTCTCGTTCATCTTCCCGAGGTCGTCGCCGTTCACGGTGACGGACCCGGACGTCGGCCGGTCCAGTCCCGCCACCATGTTCAGCAGCGTGGACTTGCCGCTGCCCGACGGACCCATCACGGCCACCGCCTCGCCGGCGTGGATCTCGAGCGAGACCCCGTCCAGGGCGATGGAGTCGCTGTACTCCTTGCGCACGTCGGTCAGCCGGACGACCGGCTGCGCGGTGCTGTCATCACTCGTCACAGTGGGCAATCCTGGAGCAGTGGCGCGACCGCGGCATCAGTCCGGGGAGGTAACCGCCACGGCGGGTCATCCCGGGGATGTACGCGCTGGGTCCAGCGGATGATGCGGCGCTCCCCGCGTACTGGGACAGTTGCTCCCGTGTGGGAACTCGGGGCCGGGTGGCTGGTCGTCGCGGCCGTGGCCGTGCTGGTCGCGGCCGTGCTCGCGGTGGCGCTCGGCCGCGCCCGGCGCGCGTTCGCGAAGGCGTTGGAGGAACGCGGCTGGTTGCTGGAGCGCGAACGCGAGAGCGCGGCGCGGAACGCGGTCGACGACGAGCGCGCCAGGATCGCACGGGAGCTGCACGACATCGTCAGCCACAACGTGAGCGTCATGGTGGTCCAGGCCGGGGCGGCGCGCAGGGTGCTCGACGCGGAACCGGAGCAGGCCGCGGCGGCGTTGCAGGCGGTGGAGGCGGCCGGCCGGGACACGATGACCGAGCTGCGCCACCTGCTCGGTGTGCTCGCACCGCCCGCGGACGGCGAGGAGCACGCGGAGCTGTCGCCACAGCCGAGCCTGAGCCGGCTCAGTCCGCTGATCGACCGCGTCGCGTTCGCCGGCCTCCCGGTGGAGGTCAGGATCTCCGGCGAGCCCCGGCCGCTGCCGTCAGGGGTGGACCTGACCGCGTACCGGATCATCCAGGAGGCGCTGACCAACGCCCTCAAGCACGGTGACGGGCAGAAGGCCGAGGTGACGGTGCGGTACGCGGACCACTACCTGCGGGTGGAGGTGCTGAACAGCGGGCCGAGCGTGCTGACCGGCACCGCGGCGCGGCCGGGCTCCGACGAGGAGGGCCGGGGCCTGCTCGGGCTGCGGCAGCGGGTGCGGGTCTTCGGCGGCGATCTGGACGCGCGGCGCCGGCTCGGCGGCGGGTTCCGGGTGCGAGCGCGGATTCCGTTGGAGCGACCGTGACCGAGTCCCGGCCGCGCGTCGTCATCGCCGACGACCAGGCGCTCGTGCGCACCGGTTTCCGCATGATCCTCACGTCGGGCGGGATCGACGTCGTCGGCGAGGCGGCGGACGGCGCCGAGGCGGTGGCGCTGGCGCGTGGGCTGCGGCCGGATGTCGTGCTCATGGACATCCGCATGCCGAACCTGGACGGCGTCGAGGCGACCCGCCGGGTGCTGGCCGAGTGCGCCGAGTGTCGGGTGCTGATGCTGACGACGTTCGACCTGGACCGGTACGTGTACGCCGCGCTGGCCGCGGGCGCCAGCGGCTTCCTGCTGAAGGACGTCACCCCGGAGCACCTGGTGGCCGCCGTGCGACTCGTGGACACCGGCGACGCACTGCTGGCGCCGTCGATCACCCGCCGGCTGGTGAACCGTTTCGCGTCCGGCGGCCGTGGCTCGCAGCCGCCGGCCATCCACCGTGATCTCGCGGCCCTGACCCCGCGCGAGCGGGAGGTGCTGACCCTCATGGGCCGCGGCCACTCGAACGCGGAGCTGGCCGAGGAACTGACCCTCAGCGAGGCGACGGTCAAGACCCACGTGGCACGCATCTTCACGAAGCTCTCGCTCCGCGATCGTGCGCAGGCTGTCGTTCTCGCTTACGAGACGGGGTTGGTCTCGCCGGGGGACGGTTCCGCGCGGGAAGGTCGACTCGGGTAGCGGCGGTTCGCGTCGATTGAGCAGGCGTTGGCCCGGATGTGGGGTGCGGTTGCGGTAGTTGTGGCGTCGGTCCACAGACCGGTGTCGACCGCGAGCATCGTTCAGCGCGACCCGTTGTTTGGGGGTGACCAGTCGGCGAGCGCGGCCCACGTCCAGCGGCGCTGACTCACCGCCCATCACCACCGGCACGACGCCTGTATCTGGGCATAGGTCAAGACCCGCCGCGAATCAGCTCGGATGGAGGCGGTTCGCCGGAATCACCTGCTGCGGCGTGTTGGGACTGGACCAGAGAAGCTTCATGGACGCCTCCCCACCCTGCTCGGTGTGCTGCAACCGAATCGTGTGCCGGACGCCGGCAGTCAGCGGCACGGTCGCACGGTCGACCGCCGGCCCGTGGGGAGTCGTGTTGTCGATGACGAGCCGGCCGTCGACCCATAGTTGGACGGTGTCGTCCGACACGGTGGTCAACGTGTAGTCCTCGCTGTACGCCGCTTCCACTGTGCCCGTCCACCGCGAGGAGAACGTCTCTGCCGGAACGACATCCGCCGGGGAGCCGGTGAACTTCCAGTTGTAGTTCACCGTCGGGTCAGTTCTGGTGACCGTCGGGTCGCCCGTGAACGACGCGTTGGGCCAGAACTCCGCCGCCAGTCCGCTGCCCTCGGCGGGTCCGGCGGGCGCGGCCGGACGCACGGTCAGCTCGATCACCGTCGCCGTCTGGTTGGTCGGACCGCCAGCCGGGGTAAGGGTCACGGCGGCACCGTCGCGGCTCGCCTCGACGATCTGGTCACTGCCGAGCACCCGGGCGCCGATGATGTCGAACGGGGCGAGCGCGTCGAGCCGCAGCGACCCGCCCGCGCCGGGCCAGTCGTACACCGACACGTACAGCTTGTCCCCGGACCGGCTGACCGCACCCCACTCCGGCTCCGCGACGATGCCCGGTTCGCGGGCGCCGTACACGGCCGCGCCGTTCGTCCGCAGCCAGTCGCCCATGGAACGCAGCCGCGTGACCGACTCCTGCGGGACCGTCCCGCTCGGGTCCGGCCCCACGTTGAGCAGGTAGTTGCCGCCCCGGCCGGCGATGTCGACGAGGTTGCGGGTCAGGTCGACCGGGGACTTCCAGTTGGTGTCCCACCTCGCGAACCCCCACGAGCCGTTGAGCGTCATGCAGCTCTCCCACAGCTGCCCGGCCACCGGCGCGGCCGGGATCTCCTGCTCCGGGGTGCCGGTGTCGCCGTCGACCAACCGCCGCTTGCCGACCCTGTTGTTGACCACGATGTCCGAGTCCAGCGAACGGACGTAGGCCTCCAGCTCCTCACCGTCGCGCTCGGTCCACGGGTTGTTCGGGCGGTCCGTCGCCCACTCGCCGTCGAACCACAGGACCGCGGGGTCGTAGTTGTCGACCAACTCCCGCAGCTGGGCGTACATCCGTTCCCGATACCGCGGGAACGTCACCGGGTCCGGGAAGTCCGGGTCGTGCCAGTCCCAGATGGAGTAGTAGAAGCCGAGCTTGATGCCGCGTTTCGCGGTCGCCGCCTTCAGCTCGGCCATGATGTCGCGCGTCGGGTCGAACGACGAGTGGTCGCGCAGGTTCCAGTCGTTGACCCCGGTGGGCCACATGGCATAGCCGTCGTGGTGCTTCGACGTGATCACCACGTACTTCTGTCCGGCGTCCTGCGCCGCCTGCGCGATGGCCTCCGCGTCGAACGACGACGGGTCGAACCCCGTGGCGAGCTGCTCGTAGGCATCCCTCGGGATCGCGCAGTTGCGCTGGATCCACTCCGCGTCGCGGCACACCGAGCCGTCCGGCCGGGTGTACTCGCCCGCGAGGTGGGAGTACACGCCGAAGTGGATGAACATCCCGAACCTGGCCTCGCGCCACCACTGGGTGCGTGCCGACGTGAACGGGTCGTCGATCGCGTAGTTGGTGCCGGGTCCGGCCGCGGGCGCGGCCACCGCGACGGACGTCGAGCCGAGTACGAGCGGGATCGCCAGCAGCAGCGGGGCCACGCGGAGTCGTCGGAACATGCGCTCCTCCTCGTCGAGGGTCGACCTCGACTCTAAGGAGTGATACATCCGACGTATACGGCCGATCGGAGGGTCTTCTGTCTCTGTCCAGTCGCACATGGTCACGATCATCGGACCTCTGTGCGGCGCCGGCACCCGGCGTAAGGTCGTGAGCCCAAGGAGGCCGAGATGAGAGACGACATCGACAGCGAGTCCGACCTGCTGGAGCCCGAGGACACCCTCGTGGACCGCGGCGTGAAGGACGTGCTGGACGAGGGGTACTCCCCCGCCGAGAAGCCGTCGGACTTCTACGACGGACACGAGGCGCTGACCGGGCGGCTGTCCCGCGAGCTGCCCGACGTGTCCGACTCGGCTGACGGCGACGACATCGGCGACGCGTCGGACACCGACGGTGAGCCCTACGACAACGAGGTCGGCGTCGCACGTTCCGGCCGGCTCGTGGCCGACGACGAGGGCGCCGGCGGCGACACCGACAGATACCTCTACGCCCGCGACGTCGGCATCGACGGCGCCGCGGCCTCCGCCGAGGAAGCCGCGGTACACGCCATCCCTGACGACCAGGGATAGCCGGGCCACGCGCGAGAGCTAACCGTTGTCACACAACAGGTCCGCGATCGCCGCGATGCCTGCCTCGATCGCGCGCGGGCCGGTGTTCCCGAAGCCGAGCACCAGCTGCGGCGGGTCCGTCGCCCGGGTCGAACGGTACGTGCTCATGCCGTACACGCCGACCCCGCGCGCCAGGGCCGCCGCCACCACCGCGTGCTCGTCCGCGCCGGGCGGCAGGTGGGCCACCGCGTGGAAGCCGGCCGCGAGGCCCGTCACGCGGCAGTGCGGCGCGAGTGCCGCCACGAGCGCGTCCCGCCTCGTCGAGTACTCGGCCCGCATGCGGCGCAGGTGCCGGTCGTAGCGGCCGGAGGAGATCAGCGTCGCCAGCGCGAGCTGGTCGAGGTTCGGGGTGCCCCGGTCGGCGATCTGCTTCTCCGTCGCCACGGCGTCGGCCAGCGCCGGCGGCGCCACCGCCCACCCGAGGCGCAACGCCGGCGCGAGGGACTTGCTCACCGTGCCGAGCGCGACGACCCGGTCCGGCGCCAGGCCCTGCAGCGACCCGACCGGCTCGCGGTCGTAGCGAAACTCCGCGTCGTAGTCGTCCTCGACGATGATCGCGTCGTGCGCGCGGGCCCACGCGACCAGCTCGTGTCGCCGTGACGCCGCGAGCACGACACCGGTCGGCCACTGGTGTGCCGGCGTCAGCACCACGACCCGCGCGCCGGACGCGGCCAGCGCGGTCACGTCGATGCCCAGCTCGTCGACCGGCACCGGCACCGCAGACGCCCCGGCGGCGACCGCCGTCCGCGTGATCGTCGCGACCGAGCCGGGGTCCTCGAACGCGACACGCGTCAGACCGGTGCGCCCGAGGGCCCGGAGCACGATCCCCAAGCCCTGCGCGAAACCGCCACACACCACGACCTGGCCGGCCGCCGCGTCGACGGCGCGCACCCGCCGCAGGTAGGACGCCAGCACGTCGCGCAGCACGGCCGCCCCACGCGGGTCGCCGTAGTCGAACTCGCTGTTCGGCGCGGACCGGCACACCTCGCGCACGGCCCACGCCCAGTCCGCGCGCGGCGCCAGCCCGAGATCGGGCACCCCGGAGGCGAAGTCGGCCAGCGGCGGCGGCGCGGCCGCCGCGGCAGGCGTCGCGGCGGGCGTGGTCCGCGCGGCCACGGTAGACGCCACCCTGGTCGCCGAGCCGCCGCGCGAGGTGAGGTACCCCTCCGCCTGGAGCTGCGCGTAGCAGTCCTGGATCACCCCGCGGGACAGGCGCAGGTGCGCCGCCAGCGCCCGCGACGAGGGCATCCGCTCCCCCGCGACCAGCCGTCCGGTCTGGATGGCGGCACGCAGCCGCCCCTCGACCTGAGCCCGCAGCGGCGCGGACCGGTCCAGTTCGAGCAACAGCTGAGGTCCGGAACCGGACCACTCCACGGACACGGAACTGGACCTTACCGCCGACCCGGTTGTCGCCCTAGCGTTCTGGACATGACCCCGATCCTCAGCCGCGCGCTGGTGCTGCGCCTTGTCTCACTCGTCGGCGCCTCGGTGAGTTTCTTCCTGCCGCTCGCGGTGATCCCGCTGTACACGAGCACCACGAGCGCCGCGGGCCTGGCGAACGGCGCGCTGCTGCTGGCCACCGTGCTCGGTGAGCTGGTGACGCCCCGGCTCGTCGCGCGCGTCGGCTACCGGCGGGCGCTGGCGGGCGGGCTGGTCCTGCTCGGCGCACCGGCGCTCGCGCTGCTGACGACGTCGTCGCTGACCGTCGTCCTGGCGGTCGGCATCCTGCGCGGCGTCGGCTTCGCGGTCACGATCGTCGCCGGCGGAGCGCTCACCGCCACGCTGATCCCGGCGGAACGGCGCGGCGAGGGCCTCGCGATCGTCGGCCTGGTCGGCGGCATCCCCTCGCTGCTCGCGCTGCCGATGGGGGTCTGGATGGCCGGCCACTGGGGGTTCGGGACGGTGTTCGTGGTGACCGCCGTCGCGCCGCTCGCCGCCGTGGTCACCGTGTTCGGCCTGCCGGTCCGCGACGCGTCGGCGAGCCATGGTGTGCTCGGCGGTCTGCGCGACGGTGCGCTGATGCGCCCGGCGATGGTCTTCGCCGCGGCGGCGGGCGCGGTCGGGGTCGTGGTCACGTACCTGCCGCTCGCGGTCGCCGGGCACCCGGCCTGGGTGGCGCCGGTGGCACTGCTGGTGCAGCCGGCGGTCTCGACGGCCGGCCGGTGGGCCGCGGGCCGGACGGGTGACCGGCGCGGCCAGATCCGGCTGCTGGTGCCCAGCGTGGCCCTGTGCGCGGCGGGGATGGCGACGATGGCGGCCACCGGCTCGGCGGTGTTGGTGATCGCGGGCGCGGCCCTGCTCGGCGCCGGTTTCGGCGTGCTGCAGAACGCGACGCTGAGCCTGATGTACGCGCGGGTGCCGGCCGCCGGCTACGGCACGGTGAGCGCGATCTGGAACGCGGCGTACGACGTGGGGATGGCGGCCGGCGCCATCGGCGTCGGGATGCTGGTGACGGCGACCGGCTTCCCGGTGGCGTTCCTGTGCACGGCGGCGGTGCTGGTGCCGGCGCTGCTGCTGGCGCGGCGCGAAAGGGCCTACTCGCCCCGGATGGAGCGCCGGATCTCCTCGAGCCGGTCGAGGCCGGCCTTCTCCCGGGCGGCGAACTGGTCCTCGACCGCCTTGCCCTCCGGCGTGGCGTCGGCCAGTTCGCCGGCTCCGGCAGTGGTGGCGACCCGCCCCTCGATGCGGTCCCGCACGTAGTCGAACGTGGGCACGCCGGCGGTGGTGTAGTCACTCGGCGGCACGACGACGGGCGCAGGCTCGAGCGCGGTGCTCTCCGCCACGATCTCGGCGTCGATCACCGGTTCCTGATCAGCACTCATGCCCCGACGATAGCCCTGTCGGCCCGCCGGACGGCGGCTATGAGCCGTTCGGGCGCTTGCCGTGGTTCGCGCCCTTCTTACGACGCGTGGCCCGCTTGCTGGTGCGCTTCGACATCGTGTGCTCCGTACCGGTTGGCGTGGTTGGAGACCACGGCTGAGTGGGACGTTACTCCCCCGGTCCAGTCGCGCCTCACGCCGTGACGCGGAACGCGTCGATCATGCCCACGGCGGTGCTGCGGTTGACGATGCGGATGGTGTGCTGGGCGCGCGGCAGACCCGACCGCTGCCAGACCACCTGCTGCACCTGTCTCGCGCCGCTCGCGTTGGTCGGCGCCGCGGGAAACACCCGGATCTTGTCGTTGTAGGACTGCATCAGCGACTCGTTCATCGCGGACAGGTGCACACCGTGGTACTCGAAGACACCGTTGGTGTTGTTGTCTGCAGCATGGTCTTCATGCCGTTGAACGCCTGGTCGCCGAGCCCGAGCCGCGCGGCCTGGACCGCGTCGTTGGACCACACGTTGCCGTACGGGAACGGGCGCCGGTTCCACGTGTTCAGCGCGGTCTGGTGGTCGCCGTAGCCGATGCCCGTGAGGTTGTACGGCCAGATCAGCTCGGACGCGACGTTCTCGTTGTCGCGGGTCTGCGAGATCGGCGGCTGGTGCGGCACGTACGCGCCGTTCTCCTGCGGGTAGGCCACCAGGTTGTTCAGGATGTTCTGCCACTGCGGCCGCAGGTCCGCGTTCAGCCCGAGCTGCGTGGAGACCTGGATGGCGATCGGGAACAGGCTCCGCTCCGCGGCGAGGTCGGTGATCGCGTTCCGCACGTTGGGGACGTAGATCCGATGTGTTGAGCTGACCTCAGCCGCGGGCGGGGAGCTGCGTGGCCGACGCGGGCGCCAGCACCGCGACCGTGCCCTCAGCGCCATCCACCCGCACGAACGCACCCGTCACCAGCCGGACCGACGCGTCCCTCGTGTGCACCACACACGGCACACCCAGCTCCCGAGCGACGACAGCCGCCCTCGAGAGCGGGCCGCCGAGGTCGGTCACCACCGCCGCCGCGGGGCCGAACAGCGCCGTGTGGCCGACGTCGGCGAGGCGTGTCACGAGGATCTCGCCCGGCTCCACCTCGGTGTCCGCGTCCGCGGGCACCACCCGGACCACGCCCTCGACGACACCCGCCGACACCCCGATCCCGCTGAGCTGCTTGCCTTCCGTCATCGGGTCGACGTCCGGCTCCGGGCGCCACGAGCCGGACACCGCGCCCGGCATCCGGATCGCCCGCATCCGCTCGAGGTCTACCCGCCGCCGCTCCACCCGCGCGAGCACGTCGCCCGGCAGCGCCAACAGCTCGTCGAGCGTCAGGTGGAAGGCGTCGCCGACGTCGACCAGCCGGCCCGCGTGCACCTGCCGGCGACCCCACTCCCGCACCAGCCTGCGCAGCTCGTCGGTGTACCGCATGGTCGCGTCCACGGCCAGCTCCCGGTACCGCTGCCCGGCTACGGCGAGCTTCTCGACCGCACGCTTCTTCGTCCGCACCGGCGCGGCCGGCTCCGGCGTGTCCTCGGTGTCCTCGGTGGACTCGGTGGACTCGGTCGAGTCCGCGGTTTCGGTGGACTCGGCGCCTTCACTGGTTTCCGCGGACGGTGCCGGCTCCTCGGGCTTCTCCGGCTCGGGCTCGGGCTCCGGCTCGGGTTCCACCTTGCGCGCCGCGCTCACGGCGGCCGCGAACACCAGCGCCGGCCGGTCCGCGAACGTCCTGCTGCTCAGCTCCGCCTCACCCGGCCCGCGATGCCCGACCCGTTCGAGCGACGCGTCGAACGCGGCCCCGAACTCCGGGGACCGCTCCCGCACCGCCGCCAGGTCGCCCCACTCGGCCAGCGCCCGCAGCTCCTCGTCGGCACGCAGCAGCGCCGCGAGCGCCGCGACCTCACCGAAGACCGGCTCGTTCGCCGCGTCCGCGCCACGGCCCAGCGCCGCGGTGTCTCCCTTGGCGCGCTTGCGCAGCGGCCCCGCGGCGACGTGCGCGACGAGCCCGCCGAACGTGGTCAGCACCCAGCCCTGACACAGCCGGTCGTGCAGCAGGCGGGCCCGCGCGGCCAGTGCCGCGTCGGTCAGCCCGGCCAGCTCGCCGGTCGCCACGTGCTCGGCGACGGCGGTGGCCGCGAAGTCCTTCACACCCGCCCGGTAGCGGCGCACGACGCCGACGAACCGTTGCCACGCGGCCATCTTCGCCATCAGCCTGCGTGGCCCGGTCGGCAGCGCCGGCCGGTCGAGCGGGAACAGGTCGAGGTCCGTCCACGTCGTGCCGACCGCGTGTTCGGTGACCGCCCGCTCGGTCCAGCCGGGCAGGAACGGCACCGTGGCGACCCCCGTCGACACGGCCGAGTACACCCGGTGCCCGAACACCGCGTGACCCCGGCTCTCCCACTCGTCCCCGACCGCGCCGGTGAGCCCCATCAGCCGGCCGGTCGCCCGGTTCGCCGCCCGCAGCCCGGCCGAGTGCACGTCGATCGACAGCGGGGTGAGCGGACCGGGGAACAGCTCGGCCATGCCGTGGCCCCCGTACACCGGGAACCGGGGGTCGATCCGGTCGTCGAACTCGACGGACAGGCTCGGCAGCGCGACCGACGCGAGGGACGGGCCGTCTTCCGGCTGGCGGTGGCGCGCCAGCACCTCGGCCGGCATCGGCAGCCGGGGCAGGAGATCGGCGGCGCCGTCCTTGCCCAGCCGCCGGCCACGCGCGCCGCGGGCGAGGTCCGCGACCACCTCCGCCGAGGTCCAGCCGCACTCGAAACCCCACTCGCGCGCGGAGTTCTTCCGGTCCGAAGTGGACATCGGGGGCCACTCGGCGATGCCGCGCGTCGACGGCGTCGGCGTGACCGCACGCAGGACCTCGCGGGCCGACCCGGCCAGGATGACGTCCGCGGCCGCGAGCGAGACGACGCCGGTGCGCTCCCCCACGATCGCCTGCAGCAGGAACCGCACCAGGTCGTCGGCGTGCAGCAGCCGCCACGGGGTGTCCTTCGGCGCGGTCAGCAGCGTCGCGATCGTGCGGCACGCCTGCCAGTCGAGCTGCCGGCCGCCCAGCGGCGCGGTGCGCACGACCACGTGCTCGGCGCCGGAGTCGCGCACCACCCGCTCCGCGTCGCCCGCGTCCGGCCCGTGCGCGATCGGCGCCACGAACCGGATGCCGTGCCGCGCGGCGGCGTTGGAGAGCCGGCGCAGGGCGGGGATGCCGCCCGACTCCGGCACCTCGCGCTCGACCGGCGAGAGGTGCAGGACCACGTCGGACCCCGGCACGAGCGACTCGGCGGTCGCCGCGTCGCCGACCGTCAGCGCCACCCGCGGCGACAGGTAGCGGTCGGCTCTGGTGCCGACACCGACGACCTCGTGCCCGGCGCCGAGCGCGGCGCGTGCGAACGCGCGGCCGAGGTCCGACGTGACTCCGCTGATCAGTACGCGCATCGTGGCCCCTTCCCGCTCAGTCCGCGCCGCTCGAACGCGGGCGGTCAGCAGGTACTCACTCGGCGGCACGGTACACGCGCGGTGACCGGGGCCGACGCGGCCCCACCAGTCGTTACCTCCGGAACGGGCCGGTGACCTCGTAGGTGATGCCCCCGCTGGACGAACCGGACGTGCCACGCTGTGAGGAGAAGTACAGCCGGTCGCCGGTCGGGGTGAACGCCGGGCCGGTGATCTCCGAGCCGCTGTGCCCGGTGACGCGCAGGAACGGCGCGACGATGTCGTCCGGGGTGATCACGCAGATCTCCATGTTGGCGCCGTCCTCCGCGACGTACAGGTCGCCTGCCGTGGTGCCGGTGACGTTGTCGACGCCGGTCAGCGGCGCGGTGCCCGGCGACACGAGGCTGTCGTCGTAGGCGAGCTCGTAGGTGCCGTTCGCCAGGTCGAGCTGCCAGACCCGGTTGTCGCCCTTCGTGGTGAACCACGCGGTGTCGTTGGCGTAGTGGAGTCCCTCGCCGCCGTTGAAGCGCTTCGCGCCGGACACCTGGCTCCTGGTCGCGGTCGGCGAGCCGTCCGGGTCGGGCACGGTGCCCCAGGTGAACGCGCCGGACGTCGCGGAGCCGGCCACGAGCACCTGCAGGGTGCCGGCGGAGAGGTCACCCCACGTGGTCGGCACGAACCGGTAGAAGCAGCCGTCCGACACGTCCTCGGTCAGGTAGATCGCGTGGCGGACCGGGTCGGCGGCCGCGGCCTCGTGCTTGAACCGGCCCATGGCGGGCCGCTGCGTGGACGGGCCGCCCCACGGGTCGGTCTCGTAGACGAAGCCGCGGTCGACCTCCTCGCAGGACAGCCACTTCTGCCACGGCACCGCGCCGCCCGCGCAGTTCTGCCTGGTGTCGGACAGGACCCGGTAGGCGCCGGTGATGTTCCCGCCCGCGTCGAACCGCAGCGCGCTCGCGCCGCCGCCGGGGTTGACCTCCGAGTTCGACACGTAGATCCAGCCGGTGCCGTCGGCGAACACGGCGCCGCCGTCCGGCGCGTTGTGCCAGGTGTAGCCGGCGACCTGCTGCCCGGACCTGGCGACGACGCGGCTCGTGAACCCGGCCGGCAGCTGGATGCCGTTGGCGTTGGCCGGTTGCAGCGGGCCGTACGGGCTCGGCCCGTTCTGCGCGGGCGCCGCCATGGCGGACGGGGTGAGCGTGTTGCCGAACGCGGTGACGCCGGCGCCGACCACCGCCGCGCGCAGGAAGTTCCGTCGTTTCACATGTGCCTCCGAAGAGTGTTCGTCCGCCTACGGTGGGTGGACCGCACCGAGCCTACGACGTCCGACCGTCGACGGGGTGAACTCCGGGCGACACAACAGGATTGGCGGTCGGCTCGCCGGCCGCGCGGAACCCGCCGGTGGTCGGGTCGTACCGGTGGATCCGCGCCACGGCGACGTCGACGTACATGCCGATCAGCTGGAGGTTTCCCCGGCTCACGGCCCTGGCCACGGGCGGGTGGTCGCGCAGGCGGTCCAGCTGTGCCAGCACGTTGTGCAGCGCGAGCCGGTCCCATTCGGCCGCCGGCGGCCGCCCGTCGACCGTCGGCACCGGGTGGGTGGCGGCGCGGCGCAGGCTCGGTTCGGCGTGCCGCAACCACGAGCTGAGCGCGGGCGTGCCGGCCGGCAGCCCGCCGACCAGCGCCTTCATCGCGCCGCACGAGGAGTGGCCGCACACCGCGATCTCGCGCACGCCGAGGGTCCCGACGGCGAACTCGACCGCGGCGGCGACCGAGTTGTCCTGGCCGGCCGGCACCAGGTTGCCGATGTTGCGCACGGTGAACAGGTCGCCGGGGCCGCTCGTGGTGATCGCGTTCGGCACGATGCGGGCGTCGCCGCAGGTGCCGCAGGTGAGGAACAACGTCCGCGGCGGCGCCGACCGCTGCGCCGGCACGGTCGGCCGCGCGTGTGCTTTGTGGACGGTCGGCGCGCCCGCCTTGCCGCGTGTGAACCAGGGATGCCCGATCTCGTCGACGACCACGGCGCCGCCGGCCCGCTCGTGGGCCTGCTGCCAGGAGCGCAGGGTGTCGAAGGCGGCGTGGTCGAGGAAGTCGACCACGAGCTCGAGGGTCACGGTGGCGCCACGCGGGATGGTCGCGAGCACCGAGGTGAGGCGCGGGATGGACTGCGCGGCGAGCGCGCCCTCGACGACGATCCGCCAGCCGTCCCCGTCGCGTTCGGCGCGGATGCCGGCCCACAGCAGCCTGCGCAGGGTGAGCAGCGCGGCGAGGCCGATGCCGATGAGCACGCCGGTGAGCAGGTCGAGCACGATCACGCCGAGCACCGTTCCCAGGTACGCCAACAGGTCGCCGTGGCGCAGGACGTCCTTGACGTGGTCGAGGTCGACGAGTCGCGCGCCGACATGGACGAGCAGGCCGGCGAGCGCGGCGAGCGGGATGTCGCGGAGCAGGCCCGCGAGCAGCGCGACGAACAGGAAGATCCACACGCCGTGCAGGAAGGCGGCGGCCCGGGTGCGCGCGCCGGACCGCACGTTGGTGGAGCTGCGGACGATCACGCCCGTGACGGGCAGCCCGCCGAGGCCGCCGGAGACGATGTTGGCCGCGCCCTGGCCGACCAGCTCGCGGTTGAGGTCGGCGCGCGGGCCGTCGTGCAGCTTGTCGACGGCGACCGCGGACAGCAGGCTCTCGACGCTCGCGACGACCGCGATGGTGAGGACCGCGACGGCGAACGCGGTCCAGTCGCCGTCGGGGAACGTCGGCACGAAGTCCAGCCGCAGCACGTTCTCCGGCACGTCGACACGGTCGACGGGCATGCCGGTGGCGACGGCGAGGACGGTCGTGGCGAGCACCGCGGCCAGCGGACCGGGGACGCGGCGCACGGCGGCGGGCAGCCGGCCCCAGACCACCAGCAGGCCGATGGTGAGCAGCCCGACGAGCGTCGCGGGCCCGTGCGCGGTCACGATCTGTTGCGGGAGCTGGAGAAGGTTGTCGACGGGCGCGGTGCTGGTGTCGCCGCCGAGCACGATGTGCAGCTGTGCCAGGACGATCGTGATCCCGATGCCGGCGAGCATGCCGTGCACGATCGCGGGTGAGATGGCGAGCGCGGCCCGCGCGACGCGGCTGAGCCCGAGCAGCACCTGGACGAGGCCGGCCAGCACGGTGATGGCGCACATGGTGGTCCAGCCGAAACGGTCGATCGTCTCGGCGACGATCACGGTCAGCCCGGCGGCCGGTCCGCTGACCTGGAGCGGTGACCCGCCCAGCGCCCCGGCGACCACTCCCCCGACGACCGCCGCGACGAGCCCCGCGACGATGGGCGCCCCGGACGCGAACGCGATGCCGATGGACAGCGGCACGGCGACGAGAAACACGACGAGCGAGGCGGGCACGTCGTGGCGGAGGTTCGCCCAGCGGGAGGGCGGCGGCAGATCCTGACGGGTGGGCTCGATCATTCGCGCTCCGTGTTTATCGCTAGCGATACGCGGGGTGGATTCGGTCGAGGCCCAGCGGCCTGATGACCACAGGAAACCTGAACATCAGGTGTGTTGTCCGCTACATGACGGATGCCCGACCCCGCATGCGTCCCCGCTGACCAGCGGTTCGCCCACGCCGCAACACCGAACGCGTGACAGAAAGTCCACTCGATGCGGTGACCGCGTAAACGCCGGAACGGCCGCGCGTCAGGTCAGCGGCTGGTCGGTGCGGGTCTCCAGCAGACGTAGCCACTGGGCGCGCTGCTCCTCGTACTCCTGCTCCGTCAGCCGCCCGGCCGCCACCTCCGCGCGCAGTTCCGCCAGCGCGGTCTCCAGGTTGCTGGCCACCGCGTCGCGCATGGCGGTCAGGCCGGCGGGCGCCGGGCGGGCGAACATGGCGTCGGTCCGGGTGCGGCGCAGCTTGTCCCAGTCGAGGTGCGCGGCGGTGGCGAGGTGCTCGACGTCGTCGACGAGCGCGGCGCGCGTCGGGTCCACCGCGTCGTACGCGATCGTGGCCCTGGTGCCGATCGGCAGGTGCGCGACAGAACGCTCGACCACGCGGATCACCCGGCCGGTGGCACGGGACTCGAACGTGTGCGCCTGCACGACGCGGTTGTTGATGCTCGTGCCGGTGGCTCTCGACTCGACGAGCAGGGCGGGGGTGCGGAGCCCGGACGCCATGAGCTGGGTCCGTTCCGCGGCCCGCCGTCGCCAGCGGACCACCAGCGCCGCCCAGATGAGCAGCACGGCGAGCGCGATGCCGCCGAACACCAGCGTCAGGATCAGGAACGTGGTCGGCCCGCTGTAGCAGGTCCCGCCGTCGTCACAGGGATAGCTGACGTCGGGCCCGGTCTCGGTCCGCCACTTGTACCCCATGAACACGGCGAGCGGCAGCGACCACGCGACCTGCAGGAGCAGGACCCAACCGATGATCCTTCTGGCGGCACGCGGCATGCCGTGACGGTGAACGAGCGCGGCAGAGATGTCAACGGACTGCCCGAAGGTACGCACCGGCGGCCGGAGGACCCGGCCGCCGGTGCGCGGTGGGTCAGCGGGTCACCGCATCCAGCGCGTCGACCTCGCCGGTGCCGTAGAAGCCCTTGCCGGACGGGCCGCCCTGGCACGTGGCGAGCCAGACGCCGTCACCGGTCGGGTCGTACGGACCCGCCGGGCAGGCCAGCCGGTCGGCGCGGACGCCGAGCGCGGCCCTCACCCGGCTGGGTGACCAGCTCTGGTGCGTGCTGCGGATCAACGCCACCACACCGGTCGCGTGCGGCGACGCCATCGACGTGCCCTGCGAGTAGCCGTAGCCGCCACCCGCGATCGTCGACAGGACGCGGCCGTTGCCGTCCGGCGTGTTCGCGACCTGCAACCGGTCGCCGCCGGGGGCGGTCACGTCCGTCTCGATGATCCCGTAGTTGGAGTAGTACGACTTGCGCTGCTCCGGCCCGACGGCGGAGACGCCGACCACGCCGGGAAGCTCGGCCGGCAGGTCGAGGCACTCGTTGCCGACGGTCCGCTCGATCGGCGTCCCGTTGTTCGGGCTGCCGGTGTCGGTGATCCGGTGCGACAGGTCCCAGTTGCTGTTGCCGAGCGCGGCGACGTTCACGACGTCCTTGCGCGCGGAGTAGTCGACGGCACGCCGCACGGCCTCGATGACGGCCCGGTGGTCGGTGTCGGTCTTGCACCACAGGAACCACGGGTCGATGAAGTAGGAGTTGTTCGTGACGTCCATGCGGTGCTCCGCCGCCCACACGAACCCGCAGATGGCGTACTCGGGGTAGATGAACCCGTCGTCGTCGACCACCTTCACCGACGCCAGCCGCACGTTCGGCGCGACCCCGGCGACGCCGATCCCGTTGCGTGGCGCGGCGATCGTGCCCGCGACGTGCGTGCCGTGCGTGCTGGTCGTCGGCGCCCACGCGGCTGGCGACGTGTCGGGCACGCCCTCGTTCATGCAGCCGACCGACTTCGACGCGTCCACGTTGGCCGCGAGGTCGGGGTGGCTCGCGTCGATGCCGGAGTCCAGCACGCCGACGAGCACGTTCCTGCTGCCGCCGGAGATCGCGTTGGCCTGGTCGGCCTTGATCTGCTTGAGGTTCCACTGGTTGGCCTCGAGCGGCTCCGGCGCGACCGCGCCAGCACCGCCGCCCTTCGCGGCCGTCGCCGGCGTCGCGACGGCGTCGATCTGCTCGATCTGTTCGGCCGCGCCGCGCTGTGCGGCCGCCCCGCCGGTGGCGGCAGCCCCGAGCTCCGCGAGGTTGCGGGACGCGCCCGCGCCCGCCACGCCCGGCTTGCGCCGCACGGTCGCGGCGAAGTCGGCGCTGGTCGACGTCGCGATGACGACACCGATCTGCGGCCAGCTCTGCAACACCTCACCGCCCGCGGCGCGGATGGACGCCTCGGTCTTGTTCAGTGAGCCGTGCGTGGGGCCGAGCACGACGAAATGGGCTTCCGCCGCGTCCTGGGCGGCGGCGGGTGTCGCGGTGACGGCGCCGACGCCGGCCGCGGACACGCACACCGCCGCCGTGACGAACGCTCGGAAGGGGGCTCTTCGCACAGGAGTACCTCCATCACATGCCCGCTCCGTCCGCCCGGCCACCGGTCTGGTGGGGCGCGGCGCAGCGGCCGCATCACGCTGCCATCCGGCCTCGGGCAGGGCAATGGACCGTTCGGTCGTTTGTCCCTCAGACACGGCTCGGTCACCGGCCGTGGCGGGCCACGACTCAGGCCGCGGTGGGACCGAAGCGGCGCCGAGGCCGCTCGCCGAGGCGACCCGGTCCAGTCGCAGCTCGCCGCGTTCGATCAGGCGGCAGGCGAGCGTCACACGTTCGGCGGTGAGCCACGCGAGTGGCGTGGTCCCCAGCGAGGTGCGGAACCTGCGGTGCAGGGTCGCCGGGCCGGTCGCGGCCCGCGCGGCCAGGTCCGGGACCGTGAGCTGACGGTCGAGCCGGGCGCGGGCCCATTCGAGACGGGCGCGAGCGACGTGTCCGGCACGGGCGGCACCAGCCGTTCGACGAACTGCCGCTGGCCGCCGTCGCGGTGGCCGGTGAACACGAGGCGCCTGGTGACCGCGTTGGCGACCTCGTCACCGTGGCGCAAGGCTCGTCTTCGTCGTCCCCCGCGGCACGTTCCACAAACCGTCCTCCCGCGACGGCGCCACCGTGCTGCTCGTGACCACCGGCCACCCGGTCTGACCTACGACGCCTGCGGCTCGCGGGCCCTCGGCTCGGCCCCGTCCACGATCGCCACGTTGTGGGTGCGGGACAGGCGTTCGTGCGGGGCGGGCTCGTCGCCGAAGAACACGGCGAGCGGGGTCCAGATGCCGACCACGAACAGGGACAGCAGCATCCCCAGCGGGATCAGAAGCTGTTGCGGCGAACCGAAGACGTCCCAGTGGTCCACCGAGAGCGCGAGCATGAGCAGCCACAGTGGCGACAGCAGCACCCCGTTGCGCACGAGGAGCGCGAACGGCCCGGCGCGGCCGCCGCCGGTCCGTTCGATCCGCAGCAGCATCGCCCGCTTCCCCACCGTGGAGCCGATCAGCGCCGGGACCAGCAGGAACCACACCACGCCGAGCACGGCGGTGATCGAGCCACGGGCGGCCACCGGCCCGCCGAACAGCTGGACGAGCCCCAGCACCACCACCGTCAGCACGCCGAACCCGATCGCGTCGGTCAGCAGCGCCAGCAGCCGGCGGCTCGCGGTCACCCGCGTCGCGTACCGGCGGCGGTCCCGGTCCGGGTCGAGGTCGGGCAGCAGCCGGATCAGCGGACCCGCGACCAGCCAGCCGAGCGCCGCGCCCGCGGTGTTGAGGATCAGGTCGTCGACGCTGAACAGCCGGTACGCGCACGGGTAGATGAACCACAGGCCGGTCAGCTGCGTCAGCTCCAGGAACAGCGACGCGCAGAACCCGAGCGCCGTCGCCGCGAGGAACCGCGTGCCGGACAGGTAGCGCAGGAAGAACGCCAGCGGCGCCAACAGCACCGCGTTCAGCCCGGTGGTCCACAGCGCGGGGTTGTGCAGGATCCCGCCGACGCTCCAGTCGCCGCGCGCCCGGTCCTCCACCACCTCGAGGAAGTAGAACGGCCGCAGCTGCGGGCTGCTGGCATACGACCACTGCGCGCAGAACCCGGCCGGGTCCGCCGGCAGCGGGACGATCGTCTGCATCAGCGCGGCGAGAAGGTAGAACAGGAACAGGTAGAAGGCGACCGTCGTCCACCCGCCCGCCCGGCCGCGCCGCCGGTAGCTGACCACCGCCACCGGCAACATGACCAGCAGCGCGATCAGCGGGAAGACCGTCAGCGCGGTCCTGACCGGCAGCAGGTAGGTGGCGAACACCCCGTACTAATACAGGACGCCGGTCACCACTGCGACGGCGCGGGCGGCGGCACCACCGGCGGGCGGTCGTCGCAGGTGATCGTGTTCGGCAGCAGCCACGGGGCGAGCCAGCCGCCGTCGTTGCCACCGAGGTCGGTGAGCGCGAACTCCGAGCCCGTGGCCGGGAAGTTGAACGAGCCGCAGTTGTTCACGCCGACCGCGCCGACGTTGCGGGCGTCGACGTTCTCGAACGACGCGCCGCCCGCGACCCGGCCGCTGACCACCGACGTGCCCGTGCCGTCCACCCGGGTGTCCCGGAAGTGGACGCCTGAGATCGAGTAGAGGTCCTTCACCGGGAAGTCGGCCACGAACATGATCGCGTTGTAGGTGTTGTCCAGGAAGTGGTTGCCCACCACCTGGAGGTCCGCGTCGATGTCGCGTTCCAGCGCGTAGAACCAGATGGCGCCGAGCCCGATGTTCCAGTTCAGCTCGTAGGTGCCGGCGCGGACCGTGGTGTTGTCCGTGATCCACACGTGCCCGGTGAACGGCCGCGCGCCGAACCGGGAGCCGACGTGGATGCCGCTGCCCTCGCGGATCGGGTCGGCGACCAGGTTGTTCGACACCGTGTTGTCGGTGCCGCCGTACAGCGCGATCCCGTTGGCCAACACGGGAGTCTGCACGGTGTTGTGGTCGAACGTGTTGTTGGCGTTCTGTTCGCGCTCCGCCCACATGGCGAGCCCGTCGTCGCCGGTGTTGCGGACGAAGTTGTCGCGCACCACCGAGTTCGTCACGCCGACGTGGAAGTTGAGCGCGTCGGCGACCTGGTCGGTGACGATGTTGTCGGCGACCGTCGTGTTGGTCATCGGCCCGTCGAACCACAGGCCCACCTTGGTGTGGTGGATATACAGCCCGCGGATGGTCGAGTCGCTCATCGCGCCGCCGACGCCGTTGACCTGGTCGGTGTCGACGCGTTCGCGGACGTCGCCCTCGATCGCGAAACCGGACAGGTGGACGTCGTGGCTGCCGCCGTCGGCCGCGTCCCTGCCGTAGAAGCCGACGCCGGTGTGCACCGAGCCGTCCGGCGCGGGCGGGTCCAGCGCCACCTCGCGGCCCTTCACGACCGTGTGCCAGTTGCCGGCGCCGACGATCGTCACGTCGTCGACGACGATGTGCCGGTTCACCTGGAACGTGCCCGGCGGCAGGTACACCGGCACGTTCAGGAACCGGGCGAGCGCGATCGCGTGCTCGATCGCCGGGGCGGCGTCGCGGCGCCCGGTGGGGTCGGCGCCGAACAGTCGGACGTCCAGCGCGCGCTTCTCCACGTGCGGTCGGCCGGCCAGCTCGGAGTCGAGCAGGTCGATGACGGTCCACGCGGCGCCGCCGCTCGCGGTCAGCCGGACCTTCTCCCCCGCCCGGTAGGTCCGGTCCAGCACGAGCCGCTGCTCGTCGTAGAAGTGCGTCGGGCGGAACGGCTTGCCGATCACCGGCGGCGGGTCCGTCTGCGCCGGCACGCACCCGCACTCGGTGATCCACCAGTCGGGATGCAGCAGGTCCGCATTCGGGTCGTTGGAGAACGGGTACTGGTTGTAGAGCCACGCGTACTGCGACGTGAGCGTCATCGTCTTGCGGTGCTTGCCGTTCACCGTCACGTCGAGCGGGGCGGTGCGGCCGCCGCCGTCGGGCGCGTCCGGGATGCTGTAGCGCACGGTGATCGCGTTCGCCGCCGCCGGCAGCGTGAACTCGACGTGCTGCCCCGGGGCGAGCCGGACCGCGCTGCGGCCGGACGCCTCGGCGGGAAGCGTGTAGGCCGTGCGGTCGGGGCCGATGACCGTGCCGTTGGTCGCGGCGTTCTCGGCCTCCTGCTCGAGGAAGGCGACGCTCGCGCCCCGGCCCGCGACCAGCGCGGGATCGAGTGCGGCGCGGGTGACCTTGGCCGGGACTGCCGGTGCCGCGACCGCACCGCCGTCGCCGGCAGTGCTAACCGCGAGTGACGCGACCATCGTCGCCGCCGCGATGACTGCCCAACGGGACTTCCTCGTCCATGACCTCGACGACATCGACGGACTCGTTTCTCTCGCCGGGACGGTGAGGTGACGATACAAGATATTGCCCGATATTTGCGCGTTCTCATCGAAAAGTTGCGCTGGGTGCCCCAACGGGTCCGATGTGGGCGAATCGTCGGCAGGAGACCGGTGCGGATCCCGGACGCGAGCGACCTGGCCGCGGCGCGCTCGCGGCGATGACCCGGGTGCCGACCGGCGTGCCCGTGGTCACCAGTTCGGCGGGCAACCACGGGCTCGGCGTCGCGTACGCCGCGCGGGTGCTCGGCAGGCGGGCGACGGTCGTGGTGCCGACGACCGCGTCGCCGGCGAAGGTGGCTACACGACCCGGACGTGATCGCCGGCCAGGGCACGATCGGGCTGGAGCCGGACATCCAGGTCGACGGCCCGATGACGGTCGTGTGCGGAGTCGGTGGCGGCGGGCTCGCGTCGGGGCTCGGACTGTGGGCGTCGACACGGCGCGACGTGCGGGTGGTCGGCGTGGAGGCGGAGCTGCGCGCGGCTCTCCGGCCGGCAAGATCGACGTCACCGGGCACGCCGTCGCCGTCGTGACCGGCCGCAACATCGCACTACTACCCACACTGGCCGAGATCCTGGCAGGCGACGACTGATCCCGTTGAGGGGACGCGACGCGCGTCCCCTCAACGGAAACGCACTCAGAACTGCAGGCTCCACGAGTTGATCGTCCCGGTGTCCTGGCTCGCCGCGTCGCGTACGCGCAGGCGCCACGTCCCGTTGGCCACCTCGCTCGACGCGTTGACGGTGAACGTGGTCACCAGGTTGTCGGTGCCGCCGCCGGCGCGGTTGTGCACGTTGTAGACACTGCCGTCCGGCGCGAGGACGTCCACCACCAGGTCACCGATGTAGGTGTGGCGGATGTCGACGCCGACGCGGAGCCCCGCCGGCGCGTTGCCGGACACCCCGGACACCGCGATCGGGCTCTCCACAGTGGACAGGTCGCGGATCGCCACGTCGGTCGGGTTCTCGAAGCGCGGGCCGGTCGGCGGGACGGTGCCGGCCGTCAACGTCCAGATGGCGTAGGCGATCGCGTCGGTGTTGCGGTCCAGCGCGGTCACGTTGATGTTGCTCGTCGTGTCGCAGGACGCGTGGTAGCACCGGTCGAACGCCTGCCCGGCGGTGCCGCCCCACTTCTGTGCCTGCGCACTGGTCTTGCCCACCTCGGCGCCGGTGAACAGCCCGCCGATGGGAATGCCCGCGTTCGCGAACGCCGCGTGGTCGGACCGGCCGCCGACCGACGTCGGCTCCGTCGGCACGCCCATCGCCGCGAACGGCGCCTCCAGCACACGCTGCAGCTCGAGCGACCCGCTCGGCTGGCCACTGCTCGAGTACACGAAGTACCCGGGGTTGGGCGAGCCGATCATGTCGAAGTTGACATACCCCTTGATCTTCGAGCGCTCGGCGCTCGGCAGGTTGTTCACGTAGTACGTCGAGCCGACGAGCCCACGCTCCTCCGCGCCCCACCAGCCGAATCTCAACCGTTTCGCCGGCGTCAGGTCCTGGCTCGCGACGGTCAGCGCCACCTCGAGCAGCGCGGCGGAGCCGGAGCCGTTGTCGTTGATGCCCGGCCCGGCGGTGACGCTGTCCAGGTGCCCGCCGGCCATGATCACGTTGTTGGCGTCGCCGCGCGGCCACTCGGCGATCAGGTTCCAGCCGGTGACGCCGCCGGACGTGAACGCCTGCAGGCTGGTCGTGTAGCCGGCGGCGTTCAGCCGGCCCTGGACGTAGTCGATCGACGCGCGGTAGCCGGTGCGGCCGTGCGCGCGGTTGCCGCCGTTGCTGTTCGCGATGGTCTGCAGCTGGTTGAGGTGCGCCTGCACGTTCGCGACAGGAATGTCCGGCGCGGCAAGCACTTCCGGTGGCGCCGCGGGTGCGGCCGGTGCGGTGAGAGCGACGAGTGCGCCCGCGGTCAACGCGGACAGCACGAGACGGATACGCATGGTTGCTGCCTCCAGCAGGGTTGGGAAGGACAACCATCCGAGCGTCCCGGACGACGACCCGGTCGGCGTACAGCCGTTCGAGTCCTGTTCTTCCCGTACTTCCCATTGGGACGGGTTTGCCCCACAACCGACAGTCATCGAGCGGTCACCAGGGTCCGTTCCCAGAACTTCGCGCCTCTCGCCAACCGGGAAAAACTGCTACCCCTCCGGGTGAAACGCCCGCACGTCCAAAACCGAAACGGTCAGATACGGGGGCATGTACAACCGTGCCCGGACGTGGGAACCCCACGTGCGGCACGCGAACGAAAGGGTTTCCATGCGACGACGCCGATTAGTCTCGGCCGCGGCCGCTCTGCTCGTGGTGCCACTCTTGCAGTTGCTTCCCGCTTCAGCGGCGGCCGGTGCGCCGACCGCCGCTTCCCAGCCCGATGACACCCGAGAGCTGACCCGCAAGGACTTCACGTTCGAGGGCAAGCCGGTGTCGGTGCCGAACAGCTACCAGCCGAGCGCGCAGCGTTCCGCCGCCGCGGGCGTCACCCCGCCGGTCGGCACCGTCCGGTCGTGGCTCGGCCTCGACGACGCGATGGGCCAGCTCTACCGCAAGGACTACACACTGCGCGGTGTCGGCGACAAGATCGAGGTCTGGGTCGCGAACGACACCTCCTTCCCGGCCGGCGACTGCCGCAGCCAGATCGCGAACTCGACGACGGTCACCGACGCTCAGGTCGACGACCTGGTCACGCAGTTCGACACGAACATGTACCCGAAGGAGACGGCGACCTTCTCGACGCCGCCCGACCGGGACGGCAGCGGCGCCCAGATCTCCGGTGACTACACCGGCGAGGGCGACAACACGGTCGCGCTGATCGACAACGTCCGGGACGACAACTTCTACACGTTCCCGGCCGCACCGACCTACATCGCGGGCTTCTTCTCCGCGCAGTTCAACGAGCTGCTCGACCGCAACGTGATGACCGTCGACGCGTTCGACTGGGCGCACCGCACCGGTGTGAGCCCGGCCGACGAGCCGACCGCCGACCTGTGCACCAGCCGCCCGGGCCGCCCGCGCCTCTACGAAGGCACGTTCGCGCACGAGTGGCAGCACCTGCTGCACTACTACACCGACCCGTTCGAGGGCAACTGGGTCAACGAGGGTCTCTCGGACTTCGCCCAGACCCTCGTCGGCTACGTCGACACCCGGCTGACGGTGTTCGACAACGGCGGCGACAGCCACATCTACTGCTACCAGGGTTTCGGTATCGTCCAGACGCCGTTCAACACGAACCCGAGGGACTGCGGCGGCGCCGAGAACTCGCTGAACCTGTGGGGTGAGGGCAACCCGAACGCGGTGCTCGCCGACTACGGCAACGCCTACTCGCTCATGCAGTTCCTGTACGACCGGTACGGCCCCGAGTTCATGTCGCTGCTCCACCGCGACGGTGAGCACCAGGGCATCGCGAGCCTCGCCGCGGCACTGGCCGCCGAGGGCGAGCCGGACATGTACAAGGTCCTGCACGACTACCAGTCGATGACGCTGCTGGACAAGATCGTCGGTGACTCCAACCGCGGCATCGTCCTCGGCGTGCCGAAGAGCAGGGTGACCTCGCCGAGCCTGCGCTCGACGGTCAACCTGGCCAACCCGCAGTCCTACGACGACCCGGGCGCCGCGCCGAACGGGGCGGACTTCGTGCCGCTGCAGAAGGCCGACGGCACCCCGCTGAGGGCCGGCGAGCTGCGCTCGCTGAACTTCCAGGGCGCCGCGACCCTGCCGGCACTCCCGCTGGAGTGGACCGTCGTGTCGAACGACCCGGACCGTCCCGGCGACCCGGTGCTGTTCTCCGGCAACGCGAACAACACCAACGCCACCGCGGTCACCTCCGTCGCCGTGCCGACCACGGACCCGACGCTGCGCTTCGTCGCGAAGTACGGCGCCGAGCTCGGGTACGACTACGGCTACGTGGTGGTCTCCACCGACGGCGGCGTGACGTACACGCCGATCGCCGGTGACAAGACGGTTCCCGGCCCGCAGGGCCCGAGCCTCAACGGCACGACCGAGGGGTTCGAGCCGCACAGCTACGACCTGACCGCGTACGCGGGCCAGACCGTGCTGGTGGGCTTCCAGTACATCAGTGACGGCGGTGTCAACGAGGGCGGTCTGCTCATCGACGACATCACCGTCGGCGCGACGCAGGTCAGTGACGGGTCCAGTGTGGACGCGTTCGACTCGCCGACCGAGATCAGCCCGTTCCCGGTGGACAACTGGAACCTGAAGCTGATCGCGTACGACGAGCGCAACCAGATCGCGCTGCGGCTCGACTTCGACGGCAAGAACTCGGTGAAGCCAGGTTTCTTCCAGCTGCTGGCGGTCACCCTGTTCCCGAAGGCCGTCGCGGTGGTGTCGTACGACGAACCGACCGAGCTCGTCAACCAGTACGCGCCGTACACACTGACGGTCAACGGCGTGCAGCAGCCGGGAGGTGGGGGCGCCTGATCGGCTGAGGCACAGCGCGGCCCCCGACACCACGTGTGTCGGGGGCCGCTTTGTGTCCACCGCGCGAATCCGTCGCCGCGTTCGTTTGGCAGACTCGGGGGCATGCGGTCAACTCGGTTCGAGCGCGCCGGCACCACACTCACCGCACTGGTGCGGGACGGCGCCGGGCCGCCCGTGGTGCTCGTGCCGGGGGTGCTGGCCGACGCCGAGTCCTGGCGCCCGGTCGTCGACCACCTGCACCTGTCGAACCCGGTGGTGGTGCTCAACCGGCGCGGCCGGGCGGACAGCGGGCCGCTTGGGCCGGGCTACTCGGTGCGCACGGAGATCGACGACCTGCACGAGGTGCTCGACTCCCTCGGCGCGGACGCGTCGCTGTTCGGCTGGAGCTACGGCGCGCTGATCGCGCTCGAGACGGCCGTGGAGCGGGCCGACCTGCGGTCGCTGGCGCTGTACGAGCCGGTGGCGCACCCGTTCGGCGCGGAGTGGGTGGCGCCGCTGCGCGAGGCGGTCGGCCGCGGCGACCTGGACCGCGCGGTGGAGATCGTGAACCGGGACGTGTCCGGCTTCGCCGCCGAGTACGTGGCGAACCTGCGCAGGAGCCCCGCGTGGCAGTCGCTGCTGCCGCTCGCGGCCCCGGTCGGCGAGGAGCTCGCCGCGATCAACGCGCACAGCCCCGTGCTCGGGCGGTATCCCTCGCTCGACGTGCCGGTGACGCTGATGGTCGGCGAGCAGTCCGAGGGGCGCCTTCCCTACGGCAAGCCGTACGCGATGTTCGCGGGCGCGCTGCCGCAGGCGAAGAGGGCGCGGCTGACCGGTCAGGGGCACCTCGCGCACGTGACCGGGCCGGACCTGCTGGCCAAGCACATCACCGACGCCGTGCGTTGAGTCCTGGCGACGTCAGCCGGGCACGTTCTTGCCCTGCCGCCGCGCGCTGACCTTCCGGTGGCTCCACCAGAGCAGCGCCAGCAGCACGATCCCGGACAGGATCAGGCTCGACCCCGTGCTCCACCCCGGCCACGGCAGCCACGAGAACACCCGCAGCCCCCACACCACGCCGGCCGCGATGAGCCCGAGCCCGGCGAGCACCGAACCCGTGATGCGCAGCGGCGAGGACACGCTGTCCTCCGCGGCCTTCATCGCGCGCTCCTGCACCGGGTCGACGTAGCGTTCGAGCGTCGGGAACTCCGACGCGAGGATCAGCAGACCGGCCAGCACCAGCAGCAACCCCGGCCCCGGCAGCACCAGCAACGCGACGCCGATCAGGAGCACCAGAGCGCCGAGTACCGCGATCGTCGCGCGTTTCACCTGCTTGCCAGCTGCCATAGTGCTGACATCGTCCCCCGTCCTGGCGGATTCCGCTGGTCCAGGATCCCTACTCGGCGAGTCGCGACGGCCACGCCGACTGAACATGCGCTACTCCAGGTCCGCGGCAATGGACCTCGTCAACGCCACTGAGTCATGTGGGCTCAGCGCGAGTCGCATGAGTTCCACAGTGATGTCTTTGTAGCTCTCGATGTCGTCGGGGTGTTCCAAGAACAGGCTGGAGTTGCCGCAACCGACGAACACCACTCCGGCCCGGTCGGCGAACCGCAACCGGATGAACGGTCCGTTGAGGCCCGGGTGTGCACCCACCGAGACAGGCACCACCCGCATGGTGATGTTCGGCCGGTCCACAGCCTCCACCAGGTGACGCAGCTGCGCGGCCATTACCTCGGCACCGCCGATCTGGCCGCGCAGCGCGCTCTCGCACACGATCGCGGTCATCGGAGTGCAGCGCCGGCGAATCGTGCTCTGCCGCTGGAGCCGGGCGGCGACCCGGCGGTCGATCTCTTCCTCGTCGTCGATCAGGCCGCCGCGCATGACCGCCTGCATGTAGGGGATCGTCTGCAGATGGCCGGGAATCAACACGGTCTCGAAACTGAACAAGGCGGTGGCCCGCGACTCAAGCAGCCGCAATGTGGCCAGCCGAGACCGGAACACGAGTGGCCGCCACATACCCGGCTCGGCAGACCGCTTGGCGAGGTCGAGCAGATCGCGACGTTCCTGGCCGGCGACCTGGTAGACCGTGCACAGGGACGCCACGTCCTCGAGCTGCTGCGTTCGCTTGCCGGCCTCCATCTTGCTGAGGTGCCCCTGGCTGATCCCAACCTGCTCGGCCACCTGGAGCAGAGTGAGCCCACATGCCTCCCGGAGGCGACGCAGCTCGGCTCCGAGTGCGTCCACCCGGACGGTGGACTCCGGTCGCCGCATCATCATGGTCATGCCCGATCCCCTCAGCTGATCTCAAGTGGCCTCATCATTGCCTGTTGAGCAGGGAAAACCAGTCATTCGGGGAGCGCTTCGGGCAAGTCCACTCAAAGGGTGGCGACCTTGCCACGCGGGCAAGTGCGACCGCAGCCCGCTCGTCGTGCGAGCCGGGCGCGGTTCGGGCACCGTGTACATGTGCGATTAACAGTGTTGTCAACGGTCCTTGCAGTGGCGGCGACGACCGCGGCGGCGCCCGCCGCCAGAGGTGATGCGCCCGGCGGGCCCGGCGAGCCCGCCGTGTACCAGCCGGCCGACAAGCAGGCGTTCGGCACCGCGCGCGGCGGCGCGGAGAGCCCGGTGTGGTTCACCCTCGGCGGCGGGCGGATGACCGAGATCTTCTACCCCGACCTGAGCACGCCGGCGGTGCGTGAGCTGCAGCTGGTGGTGACCGACGGGAAGACGTTCACCGAGCGCGCGCAGGACGTGCGGGTGCGCACCGAGCCGGTGGGCGACCTGACGTTCCGGCAGGTCGCGAAGGGCACCGGCTGGACGGCGGTGACCACGTACGTCACCGACCCGCGCCGCGCGAGCGTGCTCGTCGACGTGTCGCTGAAGTCGAAGCGTCCGCTGCACGCCTACGTGCTGCACGACCCGGCGCTGTCCCGCGAGGGCAACGACGACACGGGCGCCACCGCGCGCGGGGCGCTCGTCGCGTCCGACGCGGGCGCGGCGAGCGCGCTGGTCGCGGGCCGCGGGTTCGCCGCCACCTCGACCGGCTACCTCGGCACGAGCGACGGCTGGACCGACCTGGCGACCGACCACCGGATGGACTGGCGCCACGGCCAGGCGGGGCCGGGCAACGTCGTGCAGACCGGTGAGCTGCGTATCGACGGCGTGCGACAGCGGCACGACACGCTCGTGGTCGGCTTCGGCGCGAACCGCGACGAGGCGGCGCGCACCGCGGGCGACTCGCTGCGCACCGGCTTCCGTACCGCGGCGGCCCGGTACTCGAAGGGCTGGCAGGACTACGTCGACGGGCTGCGCAAGCCGCCGAAGTCGGTGGCGACGCGGCACGAGCGCGCGGTGTACGACAGCTCGCTGATGGTGCTCGCGGCGTCGGAGGACAAGCGCCATCCCGGCGCGTACATCGCGGCGCCCGGGTTCCCGTGGGCGTTCGGCTTCGACCGGGAGATCGCGCCGGAGTTCGGTTCCTACGCGCTCGTGTGGCCGAGGGACCTGTACCAGATCGCGACCGGGCTGATCGCCGCCGGCGACGCCGAGGGCGCGAACCGGGCACTGGACTACATGTTGAACGTGCAGCAGCAGCCCGACGGGCACCTCGCGCAGAACACGCGCGTCACCGGCGAGCCGTACTGGACGAGCGTGCAGCTCGACGAGACCGCGTCGCCGATGCTGTTGGCGTGGCTGCTCGACCGCACCGACGAGTCCACACTGGACGGTCTGCGGCGCGCGGCCGAGTTCATGGTGAACTACTCGAAGGACGGCAACACCGCGCCGTGGACCGAACAGGAGCGCTGGGAGAACCAGAGCGGCTACTCCCCCGGGACGATCGCGTCCGAGGTCGCCGGCCTCGTGTGCCTCGCCGACCTGCTCACCAAGGCCGGCGACACCGAAGGCGCGCAACGGTACCTGACGATCGCGGACGACTGGGCGTCAAAGGTAGAGGGTTGGACCGCGACGAGCACCGGGCCGCTGTCGCCGGATCCGTACTACCTGCGGCTGACGAAGGACGGGCAACCGAACCAGGGCACGACCTACAACCTCGGTGACAACAACGTCGGCGAGGTCGACCAGCGCGGGGTCGTCGACCCGAGCTTCCTCGAGCTGGTGCGGCTGGGCCTGCGCCCGGCCGACGACCCGACGATCGTCAACACGGTCGCCGTGGTGGACGCCGAGCTGGGCGACCGGACGCCGGTCGGGCAGCTGTGGCACCGCTTCACGAGCGACGGCTACGGCGAGCAGGCCGACGGCGGGCCCTGGAACGTCATCTGGCCGACGCCGACCAGGACGTACGGGCGGCTGTGGCCGATCTTCGCCGGTGAACGGGGCGAGTACGAGCTGCTGGCCGGGGATTCGGCGTCGGCGCGCGGTCGGCTGCGCACGATCGCCGCGACCGCCAACAGCGGACTGATGCTGCCGGAGCAGGTGTGGGACACGCGCGCCCCCGACGGCGTGCGCCCGGGTACCGGTACCACGTCAGCGACCCCGCTCGCCTGGACGCACGCGCAGTACGTGCGGCTGGCGTGGTCACTCGAGGAGGGCAAGCCGGTCGAGCAGCCGTCGGTGGTCGCCTGCCGCTACACCGACACCTGCTGAGCGGCCCGCGTCGCCCGTGACCGGGATGACCTTCGATGCCAGGCTGGACGACATCAGCTCATCCCGGACCACGAGGAGCGACGATGACCATCGGGGATCTGCTCAGCACGACGCTGACGGCGCGAACCGTCTACGCCGAACCCGTGGAGAAGGACGGCGTCACCGTCATCCCCGCCGCGCTGGTCATGGGCGGCGGCGGTTTCGGCACCGGGCACGACAAGAACGGCGGCAAGGGCGAGGGCGGCGGCATGGGCGTCGTCGCGCGGCCGGTCGGTGCGTTCGTCATCAAGAACGGCGAGGTCCGCTGGCGCCCGGCCATCGACGTCAACCGCCTCATCGGCGTGGCGGCGGCCTGCGCCGCACTGATCGCCTTCGTCCGTCGCCGCTGACCCGCCGAAACCGCGTGCCGGCGGTCGACACTGTGGTGTGTGATCAGGGGTATGGCGATCGAGTTGGGTGGGCCGGGGTCGGTAGGCGGGGCGAGGCCGTCGGCGTGCTGCGGGAGTGGCAGTACGACGATGCGCCGATGCAGCTGCATCCGGGAGACCTGGGCTGGTTCTGGCGGTTCGGTGCGGAAAGGACGGCCGCGGCGGTCCGGACCTGGCGTCGGGACGGACGGCTTCTCGCCGTCGGACTGCTGGACGAGCCCGACCTGTTGCGGATGACGATCGCGCCGGACGCCGTGCGGGACGAGGAGCTGGCGCGGCAGCTCCTCGACGACCTCACCAGGCGAGAGCTGGCACGCGATGGCGGCCGGCGCGCCCTGCGCCGACGCCCGGTGTCTGGTCGCCCACGACGACCACGACGACCACGACGACGCCGTCGCGACGGTGACGGTGTGGTCGGCCGGTCCGGGCAGGCCCGGGGTTGCTCGAGCCGATGGGCGTGCACCGGGACCATCGGGGGCACGGCCACGGCACGGCGATCACCGTCGCCGCGGCCGCCGCGCTCCAGGACCTCGGCTCGTCGAGCGCGGTCGCCTGCACCCCCAGCTCCAACGTCGGCGCCGTCGCCACCTACCGGTCAGCCGGCTTCCGGCAGCTCCCCGAGCGTCGGGACCTGTGCCGGGACGCGTAGCTACTCGGCCATCAAATCGAACAGGCGCGACAGCACCAGCCCGTTGCTCGCACGCAGCCCGTCGTGCTGGTGCTCGTCGGTGTGCCACACCTTCAGGTTCCCGATCATGGCCGCCGTGCGCAGCGACAGGTCCCGGTTCACGTACATGTCCGTGTCGTACACGGCCGCCGCCACCGGGACGCGGTTAGCGCGCAGCCGCTCGACGTCGTACAGCGGCGACCAGCTCGGCCGTCGCGACAGCTCGTCGGCGACGGCGCGCAGCGGACGCACCAGCGGGTCGTCGTACATCCACGGGAAGATCATCTCGCCGGTGAACAGGATCGGCTCTCCCGCCGCGAGCGCGGCGCGGCCGTCGAACTCCGGGTGCTCGGCCCGCACCTCCTGCGCCGCCCAGCCGGTCGGACCCGTGCCGTCCAGATAGGACGGCTCGTGCAGCAGGTAGTAGATCGGGTTCGCCGGCGACGCCCATGACAGTCCATTCTGGACCTCCAGCAGGAACGCGTCCGACAGCGTGTCGCCGGTGAACGGGTGCTCCAGGGCGTAGTGCAGCCGCAGGCTGCCGTCCCAGCCGCCGAGCATGCTGCCCAGCGACTGGAACACCTCGACCGTGAGCCGCCGCCCGTTCGGCAGCAACACCTCGTGCGCGTCCAGGTGCGCGGCCACCCGCCGCGCGGTGTCGACGTCCGACGGGTAGGTCGCGTAGTGCCCCGCGTTCTTCGCCGCCACCACCGGGAAGTGCGCCCGGTAGACGTCGTTCACCTCGACTCCGACGGCGGGCAGCCCGCCCGTCACGAACGCCTCCCGCAGCCCGTCCCCCGCGATCGACAGGTACGTCGTCACACAGAACCCGCCGAAGCTCTGCCCCAGCACGCTCCACGGCTCGTCCCCGATCAGCGACCGCCGGATCGCCTCCGCGTCCCGCACGATCGAGTCCGCGCGGAAGTGGGTCAGCCACTCGGCGGCCGCGTCGCCACGCGCGGCGACGCTCTGCCGGTTGACCGGCGTCGACCGGCCGGTCCCCCGCTGGTCGAGCAGCAGCACCCGGTAGTCCTCGACCGCGCGCAGCAGCCAGCCCTCGTCGCCCATCGGCCGCGGCGAGGGGTGGCCGGGGCCGCCGCCGAGGAACAGCAGCCACGGCAGGTCGGCATCCGATGCACGGACCTCCCGCGCGTACACCGAGATCCGCTCGCCGTCCGGCGCCGCGTGGTCCAGCGGCAGGTCGAACGTGTGGTCCACGAACTTCACCGAACACTCCCCCTCAGCGCTTCCGCGGCCACCGCCGCGA
The DNA here is from genome assembly GCA_963840275.1 of uncultured Actinomycetota bacterium. GTDB lineage: Bacteria > Actinomycetota > Actinomycetes > Mycobacteriales > Pseudonocardiaceae > Actinophytocola. Next base: position 667,576 of record CAWIYK010000005.1, on the reverse strand, counting down.
CCGCGTCGGCCACGGCGGCCAACGCGGGTGAGTCGAGTTTCCACTGCTGCCAGAACAGTGGCACGTCGACCGGCCGGTCCGCGGCCAGCTCGACCAACCGGCCGTCCAGCAGCCGGGGCGCCGCCTGCGCGGCGGGCACCATGCCCCAGCCCAGCCCGGCGACGATCGCGTCGACGAACGCCTCCGACGCCGGCACGTAGTGGCGCAGCCCGCTCGCGCCGCGCCCGGTGCCGAGCCCTCGGACGAACCGGTCCTGCAGGTCGTCGCGGCGGTCGAACACCACGACCGGCGCATCGGCGACGTCCGCGAGCGGCCCGGTCAGCCACCGCGCCGCGAACTCGGGGCTCGCCATCGGCAGGAACCGCAGGTCGCCGAGCGGACGCACCGAACAGCCCTGGACGGGCGTCGCCGACGACGTCACCGCGGCCATCACCGTGCCCTCCCGCAGCAGCGCGGTCGTGTGGTCCTGGTCCTCCCGGCGCAGCTCGAAGCAGATCGGCGGGTCGGCCGGCACCCGTGACAGCGCGGGCAGGAACCAGGTGGCGAGCGAGTCGGCGTTCACGGCGATCGACAGCCGGACCGGCTCGTCGGCGCCACTGATGCCCAGCTCGGCGCGCGCGTCGTGCTCCAACTGCGCAAGCCGGCGGGCGAACCGCACGACCACCTGCCCGGACTCGGTGAGCCGCACCGGTTTCGTACGGGTCACCAGCACCCGCCCGGTGCGCTGCTCGAGCGCCTTGACGCGCTGGCTCACGGCGGACGGCGTCACGTGCAGCACCGCGGCGGCCGCGTCGAACGTGCCTTCGTCGGCCACGGTGAGCAGCGTGCGTACCTGGTCGAACGGCAGGTCGGTCATCACGATCGCTAATGTTACGTAAGAACCTTTAGCTGTACTGTCGGCGCGCGCGCTTCTAACGTCGCAGACATGGGAAATGTTCTGCTCGCGGCGACCGCGGGCTTCGGCACCGGCCTCTCGCTGATCGTCGCCATCGGCGCGCAGAACGCGTTCGTGCTGCGGCAGGGCATCCGCCGGCACGCGGTGGTGGCGGTGGTCGGGATCTGCGCGGTGTCCGACGCGGTGCTGATCGTGCTCGGCGTCGGTGGCGTCGGCGCGATCGTGGCCGCCTACCCGGCGGCGCTGACGGTGGTCGGGCTCGTCGGCGGCGCCTTCCTGCTGGGCTACGGCTTCCTCGCCGCGCGCCGGGTGTTCCGTCCGGCCACGCTGCGCGTGGACGGCGCGGCGACCAGCACGGTGCGGCGGGCCGTGCTCACGTGTCTCGCGCTGACGTGGCTCAACCCGCACGTGTACCTGGACACCGTGCTGCTGCTGGGTTCCGTCGCCGCGGGACGCGGCGACCTGCGGTGGGCGTTCGCCGTCGGCGCGGTCCTCGGCAGCCTGTGCTGGTTCACCGCGCTCGGCTTCGGCGCCCGTCTGCTGACCGGGCTCTTCGCGCGACCGTCGTCGTGGCGGGTGCTCGACGGGCTGGTCGCCGCGACCATGGTGACGCTCGGCGCGGTCCTCGTCGCGGGGGTCTGAGGCTCACAGCCAGGACAGCGGTTCCGCCTCGACGCCGTCGACGTGCCGGTCGAGGAACCACCGGACGGTCCGGTACCAGCTCTCCAGGTTGCCGGCGCGCCGGATGCTGTGCCCTTCGTCCGGGTAGTACAGGAACTCGTGCCCGCGTTCCGCGGCGAGCGCGCCGGTGTTGAGCAGCTGCCACAGGTGCAGTGCCTGGCTGATCGGCACGCGCCGGTCCCGCGCCCCGTGCACGAGCAGGATCGGTGGCAGCGCGGCGAGCCAGCCGGCCGACTCGGTGTCCACTTCGGACAGCTCGCGTTTGAAGTAGTGGCCGGCGTCGGAGGAGACGACGAAGCTCGGCAGGTCGAACGGCGCCGCCTGCACGACCCCGCAGCGGAACCGGTCGGTGTGCCGCAGCAGCCGCAGCGCGAGGTAGCCGCCGAACGAGCCGCCCGCGACCGCGACCCGGCCCCGGTCCAGCGCGGGGAACTCGGCGTGCGCGGCGTCCAGCAGGGCGAGGGTGTCGGTGACCGGCGCGCGGTCCCACGCGCCCCAGCCGCGGTCGAGGTTCTCCTGCCCGTACCCGGACGACAGCGCGGGATCGGGCAGCAGCACGGCCCAGCCGTGGTCGGTGAACACGGTCGGGTTCCAGCCCCACAGCCAGCCGGTCCACGACGAGATCGGGCCGCCGTGCAGGAGCACCAGGAGCGGCAGCGTCCCGTCGTGGTGTTCGGGCAGCGCGAGCCACGCGCCGAGCCGCACCCCGTCGACGACGCGGCCGACCCGGTGCAGGGTCGCGCCCGCGCCGTCGGGCTCCTCCCGGTGCAGCACCCTGGTCCGCGCGCCGAGCCGCACGACCTTCGGCGGGCTCACCGGCGTGCTCACGATCGCGACGACGCCCTTGCCGGTGACGGCGTAGCTCACGACCGCGCCGGTGCGGGTCAGCGCGTGCCGGGCGCCGTCGAGGCCGACGGAGAACAGCCTGCGGTGCCCCTGCTCGTCGGCGACGAACAGCACCCGCCCGTTCGCGTCGAAGCCGACCTGCGACGGGATCAGCCCGGCGGCGTCGCGCAGCTCGGTGCGCACGCCCGTCGCCACCTCGACGACGGCGAGCCGGTGCCGGGCCGGACTGCCCGCGGTGCTGCGCTCGGTCGCGACACACACGACGGTGCGCCCGTCGGCGGCGAAGGCCGGTTCGAGGAAGTCGACGTCCGGCTCGCTGGCCAGGGTCCTCGTCGCGCCGGTCGCCGTGTCGACGAGCACCAGGTCGTGTGCCAGCACCGGTCCCGCCCGCTCGCGCACCACGGTCACGGCCACCTGCCGGCCGTCCGGCGACACCGCGTACGCCTGGTCCCGCAGCCCACGGCCGGCCCACGGCGTCAGGTCGATCGGGACCGGCTCGCCGCCGCGCAGGTCGAGCAGCACGAGCCGCGGCTCGTCGGGGCCGAGGTCGTTGTCGTGCTGGTGGATCCTCGGTCCGTCGTGCAGGATCGCCGTCGTCGCGGCCGCGCGCCGGGTCTTGCGCAGCGACTCGTCGTCGTCGAGGTCGCGGGCGTTGCGCATGACCCTGACCTTGAGCACCACGACCCGCGCGGTGTCGGCGGCCGCCAGTGACAGCACGGCGCCGGGACAGCGCCACACCTCGGTGACCGTGTCGCCATCGAGCGTCGCGACGACGCCGCCGCCGGTGCGCCGGTCCCTGCCGAGCAGCACCACGGTGCCGTCGCCGAGCAACGCGTGGCCGTACACGCCGAGCTCCGGCGGCACGGGCACCTCGTCGCCACCGACGCGACGCAGCCGCGTCACCCGGAACGTGCCGTCGAACACCTGGGTCTGGAAGTACGCCGCATCCTGCGTGCGGTTGGCGACGAGTCCGCTGATCCGGGGTCCGCGCAGCGTGAACGACAGCGCCGACCACTGGTCGGCGGCGCTGCGCTGCGGCGCGATCGTCATGTCAGCCGGACCGCTCTCGGCGCGGTCGGGCGAGTGCCGGCGACGACCGCGGCCGCGTCCACTCCCGCCAGGTCCACGGCCGCGAGTGCGGCACGCACCTGCTCGGCCGCCACTGCCGGGTCCGCCGCGAGGTAGCCGCTCGCCGACACCCGGCGTGCCAGCACCTCCCGCACCACGTCACCGAGCTTCGGGTACCGGACGGTGAAGCTGATGTGCAGGGAGACGCCCTCCTGCGCGGTGGCCGCGTGCGGTTGCCCGCGACGCAGGAACAGGCAGTCCCCCGCGCGGACCGTGACCTGCTCCGGCGGGTCGGCGGGCGGTGCGGGCAGCGGGCCCGGCGCCCAGTCGTCGTCGGCGGGTGGCGCGTGCAGTGTCCACGCCTTGTCGCCGGCGAGCTGGATGGCGAACACGTGCACGTCGTCGCGATGTACGGCCAGGCCGCGGGCGCCGGGCGGGGTGAGGAAGGCGGTGACCTGGACGCGGCCACCGGTCGCCTCGCTCAGCTCGCGGGCGAGGTCGGCTGCGGGCGCGTGCCAGTCCTCCATGGCGTTGAGCACGATCGTCGCGCCACCGGCGAACGCGGCCGCCGCGCGTGGACCGTCCACATAGAACCCGAGGTCGGTGGCCGCGACCCGCCTGCTGGCCGTGAAGTCCTTGATGGGCAGCGGGGTGCCATCCTTGATGAGCGCGACGTACGGGTAGCGCAGCAGGCCGACCGCGAGCTGCCGCTCGACCTCGGCGACGCTCAGCAGGTCCCTGGTGCGCGCGGCGAACCGCTGCGGCACCTCGACCGCCTCGGTCGTGGCGATCAGACCGTGTGCGGCGAGCAGCGCCGCCCGGTCGGTGTCCGTGGCCGCCCGCGTCATCATCGTCATGATCGCACCTCTTCCCGCTCCACAGTGGACCTCCGAGGCAGCACGACGAGCGCCACCAGCACACCGATCGCGGCCACGCTGGCCACGACCCCGACCGCGGCGGGCGCACGCAGGCCGACGACCTCCGCGAGCACCCCGCCGGCCACCGCGCCGAGCGGCGCGGTGCCGAACGACACCATCCGCAGCACGCTGCCGACCCGGCCCAGCATGTCGACCGGCGACGCCGCCTGGATCGCGGCCGTCGCCGTCACGTTCCAGTTGCCGGCACCGAACCCGTTGAGCGCGAGCCCGACGAACATGGCGGGCGCGCCGCCGCCGAACGCGAGCAGTCCGTAACCGACGATCTGACAGCTTTGCGCGGCCATGGCGAGGCTGACCTGGTCGACCCGCCGCAACGCGACGGGAGCCAGCAGGTTCCCGACGATCGCGCCACCGCCCCACGCGGCGAGCGCGAGCCCGTAGACACCCTGCGGCAGCCCCAGCTCGTGCACGCAATACAGCACCAGCGTCGCCTGCACCCCGGCGGACGCGAAGTTCATGACCCCCACCGCGTACCCGTAGGCGGCGACCGCCCGGTTGTCCCGGAACCAGCGCAGCCCGTCGGCCACGTCCCGCGCCAGCGCGCCGACCCGCAGGTCCCGCAGCGCGCCGCCGGTGTCGTCGGGCACCCGCACCCGCAGCACCAGCACGGCGGCCAGCACGAGCGTCAACCCGTTGACCAGGAACGGGAAGGCGTGCGCGACGACGAACAACGCGCCGCCGACCGGCGCGCCGAGGAAGTGGCCCGCGACGCCCTGCGCGGCAGAGAGCCGGGAGTTGGCCTCCGCCAACAGCTCGCGGTCGACGATCCGGGGCAGCATCGCCGTGAAGCTGCTGTCGCTGACCGTCTGCAGGCTGGTCAGCACGAACGCGAAAGCGGCCAGCACCAACACGTGCACGGTGCCGGCGAACACGGAGACCACCAGCAGCCCGCACAACGCGGCCCGACAGAGGTCGGCGACGACGAACGCGCGCCGCTTGTCGAGCCGGTCCACGGCCGCGCCGCTGACGAGCCCGAACAGCAGCCACGGCAGGTAGTTGCACGCGATCACCACACCGAGCCAGACCGCGCTGTCGGTGGACTGCGCGGCGAGCAGCGCCAAGCCGGCGACCCGCACCTGGTCGCCGAACCGGTTGCCGACGGCGGCTGCCCAGATCCGCCAGAAGTCGCGTCCCAGCATGGCTTATCCGGCGAGTGCGGCGCCGACGAGCTCCGTCGCGTCGAGCCGTTTGCGGTCCCAGGTGGACAGTCGGTCCTCGACGACGTGCTCCGCGACCCGTGCCAGGCCGGGACGTTCGGTGGCGAGCAGCGCGCGCCGCAACGCGTCCGGCGTGCGGCGACCGAAGAACACCCCGCGCGTGACCTCGACGGCGTGGTCCGCCTCCGCCTCGGTCAGCTCCCCGTGCGCCACCAGCTCGGACACCAGCCAGCGCACGTTCACGCTCGGCACGGTCAGCGGCTCGTAGGTGTCCGGGTCGTACAGCAGCGCGACCTCGTCGTCGCCGTCGACGAGCCCGGACTCGTACGCGCCGAACACCCAGCCGTGGCCGGTCATGCCGATCGGCCCGCACTCCGCGGCCCGCAGCGCGCCCATGCTGGAGCAGCCGAACACGCGGTTGCCGGCCCGCAGTACCGTGCGGATCTCGGTGACCGTGACCGCGAGGCTCTGCCCGAACTCACCGTCCACTATGTACACGTCCCAGTCGCCGCGGCCGATGTCCGGCAGAGCGAGCAGGTCGCCGTGCCGCACGGGTGGCCGTACGACATCGGAGGCCGGCTCACATCCGGCGAGCGACGGGCCGAGGAAGACCGCGGTGCGCCTGGTCATACCGTGCTCCGCTTGCTCATGAGCCTGGCGAACAGCCGCGTGCCCATCCGGTCGCGCTCCTCGTGGAAGAACTCGAGCCCCGGCACGATCACCCGGACCACGGAGAACGGCATGGGGAACCGGTTGAGCTCGGTGGCCAGCACCACGCCCTGGTTGACGCGCCGCAGGTGTCCCATGAGGACGGTCAGGTCGCCCTCGAGGGAACCCGTGGCCTGGTTGGGGAAGTCGGCGAGCCGCGCGCCGCCGGGCATCGCGAGCCACGGCGTCAGCAGCTTTCGGACCTCGGTGTAGGAGCCGCGCCGGTTGGCGGTCATCGCGGCGAGGTCCTCGCGGCCACCCGAGATGATCGACAGCCGCGACTGCGCCGCCTCGGTGACCGCCCGCGACACCGCGACCGCCGGGTCGAGGTGGCAGCCCGCACCCGCGCAGATCAGCCACGGCAGTCGCCGCGCGGTGTCGTCGATCACCGCGTACGCGGTCGGCACGCCGATGTCGTTGGTGAACATGAACAGATGCAGCTCGACACCGAACCGGGCGAGCCGGTCCCGCAGGTCCGCCGTCGGCCCGTCGAGCGAGTCGAGGTCGAGCCGGACCCCGTCGAGCAGTGTCTCCCCGAACGCCGTGCAGTCCCGCTCGACCAGCTCGTACAGCGCGTGCACGACGGCCTCGGTCGGCGAGTTGCCCGCCGCGAGCCCGTCGGAGTGGCCGCCGATCAGCCGGGGCGGCTTCTTGTACGGGGTGAACACGGCCGCGGCCGGCACGAGCACCAGCCGGTCGTCGGCGAGGTTGCGGGTCGGCCACCACTCGAGCGGCGTGTCCGGCGTCCACCCGTGGTCGCGGGCCGGCACGAGGCGGCTCGGGTGCAGCGCGGTCGCGTGGTCGGACAGGGCGGCGACCTCGGCCATCGTGCCGGTGATCCCGGCGCGGTCGCCCTGCTCGCCGCAGTGCCGCTCGATCGCCTCCATCATCGCGGACGCGGTCGCCGCGTCCCGGCTCACGCCCTTGCCGCACGTGACCGTGAGGTTGTGCGGCTCGGCGTCCGGCCGGATCGTGTTGACCACCGGGATGCCGAGGCAGTCGAGCCCGGTGATGTCCGCGACCCGGCTCACCCCGGCGGCCGGCAGGCAGGCCCGCGCCAGCTCGATCGTCTCGGCCAGCGGCCGGATCCGGTGCGTGCCGGCGGTGAGCGCCTTGTCCCGCCGGCCGGCGCGCAGCGACCGCAGCGAGGCGGTGTGCCGCTCGGCGAGCGCGTCGACGGCCGACAGGGTGCTGGTCATGCCGGCGCGCCGGTCAGGTACGGCGACAGGTCCTGGTAGTCGTAGGCCTCCCACTTCGGCGTCGGCCTGCTGTAGTCCTTCATCACCACCCGGCGCAGCACGTCGGGCCGGCGCTGCGCCAGCTCGGCGAACAGCTCGATCGTCAGGCCGATCATCGACTTGCGGGACCGGCAGGTCTCGGGCAGCACGCCGGTGTAGCCGGCGCCCGCGGCGTGCGCGCGGTGGTAGCACTCGCCGCCGCACGCGTGCTTCGCCCAACACGAGTTGCACGGCTCCCGCTCGTCGACCCGCTGGAAGAACGGCTTGCGGATCTCGACGATCGGAAGTCCTTTTCGGACGTTGCCGAGCTCGAAGTCCTGCTCCTCGAGGAAGTGGTGGCAGGGGTAGACCTTGCCGTCCGGCCCGACGCCGAGAGCCGAGCGGCCCGCGGAGCACGGGTACCAGGACGCGACCGCCTTGCCGCGCCACATCAGGCGCTCCAGGAAGCCCTCGAACGGCAGCACCGAGATCACGTTGCCCGCCAACAGGTTCTCGCGGTACCACTCGAGCAGGCCGAGCGCGTCGGACTCCGTCACCGAGTCGATGCCGCTCTCGTCGTACATCGGCTGCACGTGGATCTCGTTGAACCCGAGGTCGAGGAAGTACTTGTGCAGCGCCACCAGGTTCGCGCCCTCGGTGGCGACCGCGCGCACCCGCAGCAGTTCCTGCCCGGAGTCGCGCACGAGCCGCTTCATGTTGCGCAGCACCGCGGCCGAGGTCGGCGCCTTGGAGTTGAGGTAGATCCGGCGGTTGTTGAGCACCGGCGGCCCGTCGAGGCTGACGACCAGCGACACCTGGTTGTCGTCGGCCCACTGGAGGATCGCGGGGTTCATCATGGTGCCGTTGGTGTACACGGAGACGTTCATCTTCTTGCCGTGCGCGGCGGCCTGCTCGCGCGCGTAGTCGATGGTCTCGACGAGCACCGGGCGCTCCAGCAGCGGCTCGCCGCCGATGAAGATCATGGAGAGGGTGCGCTCCTCGCCGCTCTGCGCGATCAGCGCGTCGACCGTGGCACGCGCGGTCTCCCGCGACATGCCCGCCGGCACCTCGCTCCCCTTGCGGTCCTTGATGTCCAGCTCGTTGTAGCAGTAGGTGCAGCCCATGTTGCAGTGGTAGGTGTTGCCGATGTTCAGCCGGGTCACCGCGGTCGGGTCGTTCGTCAGGGGCTGCGGCGCGTCGAGCCGGTCGAGCGCGTCGTGCACCCGGTGCATCGCGGCCAGCTCGGAGTCGGTGAGCGGCTCGTCGAGGTGTCCGGCGTCGGCGTAGCGGGCCGCCTTGTCCAGCAGCGCGGCCGACCCGGTCGCGACGCCGAGCGTCTCCGTGTCGTAGATCGTGGCCGAGCTCCGTACTCCGGGGAACACGATTCGCCGGTGCTGTGCCTGTGTCATCGGAAGTCCTCTCGGCCGGGCGGATGGGGGAGCCGGAGCCCGACCCGTGGGCACGGAGCCGGGCTCCGGCGGGGGTCAGAGCGCTGAGACGTTGCACACCGAACCGGGACGCTCCACGGCCTCGCTCTCGTCGAACTTCAGCTCGCTGTAGTCGACGACCTCCGTCGGGGTGTCCAGCGCCTCGACCTGCACGTCCTCCGTGCCAATCTCCTCGTCGCGCATGATGTACCCACCTTTTCGTTGGTTGGCCGCTGATATCCGGCCGGACCAATCGCACGTTACGATCGTGTTTTCGGTGTCACAAGACACGCGCGTCCACACGGTGGGATCCTCTGATCCACTCCGAGCCGTCTTCGAGTGACGTGGAATACCCGACCAACAGTGAGCCTTTCCGCGCAACCGTCTGTGACGGTGTGTAGTTGCGGGCTGCGGCGCGCCGAAGATGTTGTGTTGCAAGCAAAAAGAGCAGAACCCCGGTAAGAAAGTTGGTCCGACCAAAGATCAACTTTATAGGGGCTCTGCGCGTGACGAGTCTGACATACACAGCCACGCTGCCGGTACGGATGGCACAGTTGGCTGTTGACAACGGGATCAGCGAGTCCACCGCGTACTCCTATCTACATGAAGGCATCGACGCGCTGGCGTCCCGGGCGCCGCGTCTGGAATCGGCGTTGCTGGCGGCGAAGATGGCCGGACACGACCACCTCAGCATCGACGGCACGCTCATCGAGACCGACCGCTGTCGCACCCCAGGCCCCACGAAGGGCGCGAACACCTGGAGATCCTTCCCGCGCTGGTGACCTGGATCGCAGAGAACCGGCCCGCGCTCGGCGATCTCGGATACGAAGGCGACGCCGACACGATCAGGGTGGCATTCAAGAAACCGCAAGGAGGCCAGCTCACCGAGGAACAGAAGACCCACAACAAGGCCCACAACGGCAACCGTGCGATCGGCGAACGCGGCAACTCACTGCTCAAGATGACCTTCAAGACGCTGCGCAACATCAGCCTCTGCCCTTGGCGCATCGGCAAGATCGTTGCCGCAGCGCTCGTCCTGCTCCACACCGACCACGACCGCACCACATGATCACACACGGCAACCGGCAGTTACTCGGAATGGCTCACTGTGCGGTGCCGCGAACGGCGCGCAGGGGTCGCCATCGACGCCGGCGCCCGCCTTTGGCCATGCCCTATCGCAAGCCCCGCGACGGCAGCGAACTGCCGGCCGCTGACAAGCACTCAGATCGCAGTAACGTCAGCGATCATTGAGCGTTTTTCATCCTGCGGTGGCTTCGTAGTTCTGTAGTACGTGGATGGCTTTGGCGAGTCGGCCGATGCGGCGTGGGCTGACGCGGACTTTGTGCAGGATGCGCCAGTACTTGAGCTGGGCGTTGGCGCGCTCTCCTGGACCGCGGAGACGGGCGTGGGCCCGGTTGGCATCTTTCAGCGACTCGGGTTTGTTCTTGCCCTTGTAGGGGGTCATCACCCGCTGGCGGGTCTGGTCGTAGCCGTGGTAGCCCTTGTCACCCAACGCGATCAGCCCGGCTTCTTCGAGTGCGGCCAAAATCTGCCAGATGCGGGCGGCGGCGGTGTCATGAGTGCTGCCCGGCAACTCGCCGGAGACCCACAGGATCATCCCGTCCGGTGAGGCGATGACCTGCAGGTTCACCCCGTGGCGTTTGTGTTTACCGGAGTAGAACGGCCGATCCGCGGCGATCCGGTCGATCGGGATCAGCGTGCCGTCGATGATCACATAGGCCATCTTCTCGCGTTTGGCCTTCCGCAACGCCTCACCGAGCTTGGGCGCCCGCCGCGCGAGCAACTCCACGGTTTCGTTCACGTACCGCCAGCACGTGGTGGTCGACACCCCGAACCCGGCGCCGACCTCGGCGAACGGCTCCCCTTTACGCAGGTGCACCAGCACCAACATCGCCTGCTGGCCGGGATCGAGCGCCCGCCACGGTGTGCCGATCGCCCGGCGGTGGGTTCGGACCAGCCCGGACACGAAGGTCAGGGTCTTACGTGACAACGGCAGCGCAGCACGGTAGAACAACATACGAAGCCCTTGGTGTTGTACGGACATGGATCTTGGCGATCGCTGTCCTACCAAGGGCTTCATCACGTTCCAGGTAGCGACACGCCAACGATCAACTGGTCTGTCCAGCAACCCCCTGCCCACCAACACATCCACGCCAGGATGAAACAGCTCATTGCTGATAGTAGTCGAACTTCCCCCGATCGTGTGTTCGAATCAATCGGGCTCGCGAGTAGAATAAAGCCATGACGAGCTTCGTGGAAACCCCGCCCAGGTTGCCGGAGCTTGCCCAGAATCTGGTGGCGATCGTGACCCGGATGCGGAAGCTCCACGGTTCCGCATTGGCAGTTATCGCTGAATTGGAAAAATCCGATGTCGCTCGTGCGGCCGGGTATTCGAGTTTGAGTGCATTGGTCTCGGATCTGGTGCGGATCACGCCGCGCCGGGCGTCCCGGTTGATCGCGCAGGCTGGTCTGGTCGCGGAGGTGCTGACGCCCACCGGGCACGTCACCCCGCCGTCATTGCCGTTGGTGCGTGATGCGCTGCGAGATGGCGTGCTGGATCCCGATCACGTGGATGCGATCGCCGATGTGGTGAAGAAGATCCCGGCCTGGGCGCCGGGTGACACCGCGGAGATCGTGGAGAAGCACCTCGTCGAGACCGCCCGAGTGGCACACCCCGCGGTGGTCCGATCCCACGGCGAGACGCTGCTGGCCCGGATCGACCCCGACGGTGACCAGCCTGCCGACGAGGCGTTGGCGGAACCTCGGAACGTGTTCCGCAGCCGGCGCGACCGGGCCGGCTGGATGCACTTCACCGGCACGATCGAACCCGAGTCGGCGGAGGAGCTGGATGCGCTGTTGGGTGCGCTCGCCAAGCCGGACGACGCAGCCGATGACCGGCACCCGACCCAACGACTCGGTGACGCGTTCTGCGACGTCATCCACCACGCCATCGACGCACCCGACCTCCCGTCCCGAGGCGGCGAGAAGCCACACCTCAACGCCACCATCGACTACACCCACCTACTGGACGGCATCGGCACCGCCACCCTGGAAGGCGGCGCGCTACTCTCGCCAGCCGCCGCACGACGAATCGCCTGCGACTGCGGAGTCGTACCAGTCGTAATGAATGGCGCGTCGGTGCCGTTGGACGTGGGCCGCACCCGCCGCCTGGTCACCCCCAAACAACGAGTCGCACTGAACACCCGAGACAAGGGATGCGCATTCCCCAACTGCGGACGCCCTGCGCGCTGGTCGGATGCCCACCACATCAGACATTGGCTGGACGGCGGCCCGACCGACCTCAACAACCTGGTCCTGCTGTGCCGACGACACCACCGAATGATCCACCACTCAGAATGGCAAGTCCGGATAAGCGACATCGGACTCCCGGAATTCATCCCACCTCGATGGATCGACCCCAATGCCACTTACTTAAGCCGTTTGGCCTGGTCAGATGCCGTACGGAGCAGTGCTGCGCCGATCAAGAAGGCGTCCACTTAGGACGCCGGCTCGAGATGGATCGCCAACGCCCAGGTGGAGTGATGTCCGATCGAACTACGTCTTCGACATCGGCTACCGCTCAAACCATCTCTGACCTGCGCAAATAGCCCTTAAGTAAGTGGCATTGGGATCGACCCTCACCGGGTTCCGCAACGCAATCTGCTACACCAACGCGAATAAACCATGCCGCACTATGAGGTGATCTCAGCAAGATCAGCTTGGTAGTGGATGGTGGTGGGGGTCCGGGGTCTGGTGTGGGTGGCGCCGTGGGCCGTGGAGCCGGTGTGATGTGGGCGGGGAGCTCCTGGTAGGACTGGATTTGCGAAGATCAAATCCTAGGCCAGGGGCTCCCCGTGATTGCTATCGTGCCATGCTCGACGTGTCCCGTGAACTCGCCCAGTGGGTGTCCCGGCTGCTGAGAGCCGAACGTCGGCGGCGTGGCACACGCAAGAACAGCAGGGCGCTGACCTGCTTCCGGCAGGCGGTGCTTGGCCTGCGGTGGTTCCGCCAGGACCCCGACATCACCGCGCTGGGTCGTGACCACGGCGTTTCGCGCGCCACGGCGTATCGCTATGTGGACGAGGTGATCGATGTGCTCGCCGCCCTGGCCCCGGACCTGCACGACGCCCTGGAGCAAGCCAAAGAAGACGGCGCGGCCTACGTGATCCTGGACGGGAAGATCTTCTCCGCTGACCGGTGTGGCGAGAAACCATGAGTGTCAAAGGGAAACAGATCGACCCGTGGTACTCCGGGAAGGCTCACGAGCATGGCGGCAACGTCCAAGCGCTCTCCGGCCCAGACAGTTTCCCGCTGTGGGTGGCCGATGTCGAACCCGGCTCCGTACACGATCTCACCGTGGCCCGCGAGCACGTGCTCGGCGCCCTGTACTGGGCCGCGGCCCACCTCGACCTGCCAACACTGTCCGACGGCGGCTACGAGGGAGCGGGTATCGGCGTGCACACTCCGATCAAACAGCCCGCCGGTGACCAGGTCCTCGACGTCGACAACCGCGCCTACAACGCCCTGCTGCGCGGCCTGCGCTGCCTCGGCGAACGCGCCTTCGCCGTCCTCACCGGACGCTGACGCACCCTCCACCACACCACCGCCAGCCCCAGCAAAATCGGCGACATCGTCAAAGCCGCACTCACCCTCACCCACTTCGAACACGGCCGACTCGCATGAGTCTTGTTGAGATCACGTCTATGAGTGCGTCTCATGTGGCCGCTTTGCGGAGTTTGTGTAGCAGGTGAGGGTTGCGGCGGGTGACGAAGGCGCAGAAGTGGTTGTGTAGCGGATCGTGAGTCGGCGGTAGCCGAATAGCCAGGCGATCGATCGTTCGATCACCCAACGGTGCTTGCCGAGCTCCGTGCTGGTCTCGACGCCTTTGCGGGCGATACGAACGGCGATGCCGCGGTCGCGGACCCAAGGCGCGGAGATCGGCGTGGTCGTAGGCCTTGTCGGCGTGCAGCTTCCCGGGTTCGCGTCGGCGCGGACCACGGCGCGATTTGATCGCGGGGACAGCTCGGATCAGGGCTTGAGCGCATCGGAGTCGTTGGTGTTCGCGGCGGACACGGCCACCGACAACGGCAGGCCGGCGCGGTCGGACAACACGTGAATCTTCGAGCCCGCCTTGCCTCGGTCGACCGGACTCGGCCCGGTCAGAGGCCCCCCTTAGCCCTCACGGACGCACCGTCCAGCACCGCACGCGACCAGTCGATCAGACCTTGGCTACCCAACTCGTCCAGCACCACGCGGTGCAATCGACGCCATAGACCAGCATTGGGTCCACTCGGTGAACCGGCGATGCGCCGTGGGAACCGTGACGCCGAACGATGGCGGCAGCAACCGCCGCGACAGATCATCAACCACAAGTCACGATCATGACAGACCGTGATCAACCCACGTGAGACGTCCGCTTAGGCGGCCAGCTCGTCGGGCCTCGTGCGCACCAGTTCCGCCAGTGTCGTACGGAGTTCGCCGTGCCAGGCGGCGATCGTGGGCTCGTCGAACAGGTCCGTGGAGTATTCCCAGTACACGGTCGTCTCGGCGGCGTCGGCGACCACGCGCACGTACAGCTCGGTCCTGGCGAGACCGGGCACCGCGACCGCGCGCACCTCCGACGTGACGCCCTCGAGCGCGAGCGCCGGCGGCGGCGTGGTGACGACGGTGAACAACACGGTCGGGTACAGCCCGTCGACCAGTTCCGGCGCGACGTTGCGCACCACCTCCGTGAGCGGCAGCTCCTGATGGTCCAGCGCCGCGTACAGCCGCTCGGAGAACTCCCGCACCCGCGGGCTCGACACCCGCACCAGCACCGCGTCGCCGATGAGACCGACCACGCCGTCGTCCTCCGGGCGGGTGCGGTTCGCGCTCGACGCCGCCAGCACGACCTCCTCGCGCCCGAGCCGGCCGGCCAGCCACCGCGCGAAACCGGTCGCCAGCACCGAGTACGGCGTCCCACCGAGCGACGTCGCGGCCGTGGCGATCCCCTCGGCCAGCTCGGCCGGCAGCGTGGCCCGGTACAGGCCGCCCTCCCCCGACAGCGTCGCCGGCCGCGGGCGGTCGCTCGGGAGCCGGGGGAACAGGTCCACATCGGACAGTTCGGAACGCCAGTACCGCACCAGCTCCGCACGGCGAGCCGGTGCCGGCTCGGACGGGACGTACTGTGCGGCGGGCGACAGCTCGCGGCCCGCGTACAGCGCCGACAGCTCCTCCCACACCGTGCCGAGCGACACCCCGTCGCACACCGCGTGGTGCAGCACCACGACGAACACCCATCGCCCCGGCCCGACCCGGCCGAGCCGGAACCGGAACAGCGGCGCCTCCGTCAACGCGAACGGCTCGCGGGCGATCGCCGCACACCATTCGTCCACATCGGACATGTCTTCTTCCACCGGCAGCGGCACGGGGAACGGCGCGAGCACCGCGCGGTCCACCTCGGACAGTCGGCTGCGCAGCGCGTCGTGCCGGTGCACGAGCGCCTCGACCGCCCGCCGCAGCGCCTCCGGGTCCAGGTCGCCGGTCAGGTCGATCCGGTGCGCCACGTTGTACACCGCCGGGTTCGCCCGCTCGTGGTGGCGCCGCCACAGCCTTTGCTGCACCGACGTCAGCGGCACGCGGTCGACCACCTCGCGCGCGGCGAGCGCGCGGATCGTCGGGTCGCGGAAGAAGTCCGTCATCGAACAGGTCAGCCCGAGCGCGGTGACCCGGTTCAGCAGCCGCACGGCCGACAGGGAATGCCCGCCCAGCGCGAAGAACGACCGGTCCACCGGCACCGAGTCGCGCCCGAGCTCCGCGCACCACAGGTCGTGCAGCGCGCGTTCGAGCGCGGTGGCGGGCACGGCGCCGGCCTCGCCGGCTCCCGGCGCCGGCAGCCGCGACCGGTCCAGCTTGCCGCTCGCGTTGACCGGCAACCGCTCCAGCGCCACCCACCGCTGCGGCACCAGGTAGTTCGGCAGCACGGCACGGAGCCGCGCGGCGAGCGTCGTGACCTCGCCGTCCAGCACCACGTACGCGACCAGCTCCGGCTCGCCGGTGTCGGTCCGGACGACCACCGCCGCGTCCCGCACCTCCGGCAGCTCGGCGACCGCCCGCTCCGCCTCCGCCGGTTCGACCCGGTAGCCGCGGATCTTGACCTGGTCGTCCCGCCTGCCGAGGAACTCGATCGTGCCGTCGGCACGCCAGCGGCCGAGGTCGCCGGTGCGGTAGCCGTCGGCGAACGGCGGCTGCCCGAGGTAGCCGACGGCGGCCGCGACGCCGCCGATGTGCAGCTCCCCCACCGCGCCGACGGGCACCGGCTCACCGTGCTCGTCGAGCAGCCGGACGGTGACGCCGTCGATGGGCGCGCCGATCGGCGGCGTGGCGCCGGCCGCCGGGTCGACGCGGTGCGAGGTGACGATGATGGAACCCTCGGTGGGCCCGTACTGGTTGTACAGCAGGCACTCCGGGTGTTCGGCGAGGAAGTCGCGCAGCGCCGGGGTGAGCACGAGCGGCTCGCCGGCGGAGGCGATCATCCGCAGCGCCGGCAGGTTCGGCCGGGTCTCCATCAGGTACTTCAGCGGCGTGTACGGCATGAAGATCCGTTCGACACCGTGCGTCCGCGCCACCTCGACGACCGCGGCCGGGTCGTAGCGGACGTCGTCGTCGACGAGCACGAGCGCGGCGCCGGCCGCGAGCGTGCTGACGATCTCCTGGACGCTCACGTCGAACGCGGGCGACGTCCACTGCAGTGTCCGAAGTGGAGCGTGCTGGCGGGTCTGCCACGCCACGACGTTCGTCGGGCCGCGGTGCGGCACGAGCACGCCCTTGGGCCGACCGGTGGAGCCGGACGTGTAGATGCAGTAGGCGATGTCCTCCGGGTCGACCGCGACGTTCGGCCGCGTCGTCGGAGCGTTCACGCTGTCGGGCAACGGTTTCGCGCCACTGTCGGCCACCAGGAGGTCGACCCTGGCCGCCGGCAGCGCGGGGTCGAGCGGCACGTACGCCGCGCCGCTCTTGAGCACGCCGAGCAGCGCGGCGATCAGCTCCGGCCCGCGCGGCAGCCGCACGGCGACGCGGTCGCCCCGGCCGATCCCGTTGGCCAGCAAGGCGTTCGCGACCTGGTTGGCGCGCTCGTCCAGCTCCCGGTAGGTCAGCTCGTGGTCGCCGGCGAGCATGGCCACGGCATCGGGCGTGCGGTCGACCTGCCGCTCGACCAGCTCGTGCAGGCACGCCGTCCCGGACGCGGGAATCCCCTGCCACCGCGCGAGGTCCGCGCGGTCGGCGTCGGTCGCGGCGGTCAGCGCGGACAGCGGCGCGGCCGGGTCGGCGACCGCGCGGCGCAGGACGTGCTCGAGGTGGGTGAGGATCCGCAGCACCGTGTCGGCGACGAACAGGTCGGCGTCGTACTCGACCGACACGTGCAGGCCGCCGGGGTGCTGCGTGAGGTACAGCGAGAGGTCGAACGGCGCGCGGTCCGCCGGCACGTCGATCGCGGTCGCGGTGAGCCGCGGCGGGTCGAAGTCGACGGTCGTCTCGTTCTCGAACTCGACCATGACCTGGAACAGCGGGTTGCGGCCGGGGTCGCGGTCGGGGTTGATGGCGCCGACCAGCTCGTCGAACGGCACGCCGCGGTGCTCGAGCGCGTCGGCGGTGGTGCCGAGGATGCGGCCGGCGAGGGTGGTGAAGTCGGGGTCGCCGGTCAGGTCGACGCGCAGCGCGACGGTGTCGAGGAAGAGCCCGACCCGGTCGGCGGCGTCGGACGGGCGGCTGGCGACGGCGGTGCCGAGCACCAGGTCGTCCTGGCCGGCGAAGCGGCCCAGCACCGCGGCGACCGCGGCGAGGACGGCCATGAAGACGGTGCCGTCGGTGGCGTCGCGGAGTCCGCCGACGAGGTCCGCGTCGAGATCGTAGGTGAGGGCGGCGCCGCGTCCGGAGCGGGTGGCCGGCCGCGGGTGGTCGGTGGGCAGGCGGAGTGTCGGCGCGTCGGCGAGCTGTCGGCGCCAGTAGTCGAGCGCGTTGTCGTCGACGGGTTCCGGCCGGCCCGTCGCGGCCGGCAGCGGGTCCGGTTCGACGCCCCGGTAGTAGTCGGCGAGGTCGCGGAGGAACACGGCGGTCGACGACGAGTCGAACACGATGTGGTGTGCCACGAGGACGAGCAGGTGCTCCTCCGGCGCGACGCGGACCAGACGAGCGGCGAGCAGCGGCCCCTCGGCGAGGTCGAACACGGGGACGGTGGCGAGCGCGGCGGCGATCGGATCGTCCGATGTGGACTCCAGCACCGGACAGTCCACAGTGGCCCGATCGCGCACGACGCGCCGCGGCTCCCCGTGGTCGTCCTCGAACACGGTCCGCAGCGCGGGCTGGCGGTCGACGACCCGTTGCAACGCCGAGGCGAGCCGGTCGGTGTCCAGTGGTCCGGTGAGGCGGATGGCCTTGGGCTCGTGGTAGATCGTTTGGCCGGGGTAGAGCCGGTCGAGGAACCAGATGCGGCGTTCGGCGGCGGTGAGGGCGTGGCGTTCCTGGAACCTGATGCGCAGTGTGTCCAAAGTGGGCAGTGCGTCGAGCACCTTCTCCTTGGCGACGCCGAAGTCGACGAAGCAGGCGATCTCGTCGGCGCCCGCGGCGAGGAGCTGTTCGACGACCGGCGCGCTGCTGTCGACGGTGCCGATGAGGGCCCGGTCGGCGCAGTAGCGGGCGTAGGCCTGGCCGAGCAGGAACTCGACGTCGTCGGCCGGGGTGTCGTCGAGGTCGATGTCGACGCCGAGGCTGGTGGTCACCTGGTCGAACAGGGAGAGCGAGGAGCGCAGGTAGGCGCAGAAGGGTGCGAACGCCTCCTGGCGCACGGCGTCGACGTCGGCGCCGAGGTAGGTGTGGACGAGGACGACGACGCGCCCCGGCCCGTGCCCGCTCGCCGCGCGGGTCTGCCGGTAGAGGGCGATGTTCCTGGCCAGCTGGTCGACGCTCTGCGCCATCAGGTTGGTGACGATGCCGAGCCCGTTCTCGGCGGCGCGGCGGTAGCTGTCCGGGTTCCCGACGACGGCGACGTACAGCGGCGGCTCGGTCTGTACCGGCCGGGGGTGGAGCGTGACCTCGACGTCGTCGCCCGACCCGGAGGTGGCCGTGACCGACTCGCCGGCCCACAGCCGCCGCACGGTGTCCAGCTGGGTGTACATGAGCTCGCGATGGGCGCCGAAGTTCTGCGGCGCGAGAACGAAGTCGGTGGCGTGCCACCCGCTCGCCACGCAGAGCCCCACCCGTCCGCCCGAGAGGTTGTCCACAACGGACCACTCCTCGGCGACGCGCACCGGATGGTGCAGCGGCAGCACGACGGACCCCGCGTTGAGCCGGATCCGGTCGGTGCGCGAGGCAAGAGCGGCGGCCAGCACGGAGGGGTTGGGGAACAACGCGCCGAACGAGTGGAAGTGCCGCTCCGGCAGCCAGAGCGAGTGGAAGTTGTGCTGATCGGCGAACTCCGCGGCCGCTGTGATGAGCCCGTACTTGTCGGCTTGCTCCGAGTCGGGGTAGTCGCCGAAGAAGTAGAGGCTGAAGTCGCGGTTCCCGGTCGGTGCCGGTGGTGGTGTTTCGGTGACGGCGGCTGGCTCGCTTGGTGCGGTCGGTGGGGCGGGTGCAGCGGGGGCGGCCGGCGGTGCCGGGGCAGTGGGTGTGGTCGACGCAGCCGGCAGCGCGGCCGCGACGGGCGCAGTCGGCGCGGCGGACTCGGTCGCGGGGGTGGCGATGGGGACAGCCGGCGCCTGGCCGCCCAGCAAGGCCAGTTGGCCCGCCATCAACGCGACGAGCTGCTCCGCGACGGCAAGCTGCCGGTCGACGACGGCCCGCAGTTCCTGCCCTCCGGCATGCGCCGGCGCTGGCACCGGGCCAGTGACACCGACCGTCGCCGGCGACGGGGCGGTAGCGGCGGCAGGCAACGGAGCCGGTGCCGCGTCGGTGACCGTCGGCGCCGGCGACGTCGCATCCGGCACCTCGACCACAGCCCGGTCAGGCTCGGCCGGCGCCTCCTGAGGCGCGGTCAACTCCGGGCCTACCGGGTCGCGCTCGGCCACCGGGTCAGGGCTGGCCACCGGCCTCGGGCCGATCAGGTCCGCGACCTTCCGAGGCGTGTCGGCGTCGGTGAACAGCTGGCGCACCGGCACACGCACGCCGAAGGCGTCGTTCAGCTCTCGGGTCATGTTCATCAGTGACAGGGAGTCCGCGCCGTGCGCGACGAACTTCCGGTCCGGGTCGATGTCCGTCTCCGGCCGGCCGAGGAGGCGGGCGGTCAGCGCGCACACCTCCGCCACCGGCACCTCCGCCACCTCGACCGGCACCCCGACCCGCGTCTTCTCGAACGGGTACAGCGGCAGCGGGATTCGCTTTCCGTCCATCGTCAGCGTGCTCCAGTTCACCGTCGTGCCGCGGCGGTACCTCGTACCCACCGCGGTCAGGAAGTCCGGCATCGTCGGGTGCCAGTGGGCCGAGGGGTGCATCCGCCGGCCCAGCCGGGTGAGCACGTCGCCGGGACCGATCTCCACCACGTCGCCGTACGGCGTGAGCGCGGCCACCACCTTGTCGTAGCGGACCGGGAGTCTCGCCTGCCGCCGGAGGTACCCGACGTCCACCTGGTGACCCACCGGCAGCACGACCCCGTCGACACCACTGACCATCGGGATCCGCAGCGGGCCGACGCCCCGCGCCGACAACGCGTCCAGCGCGGGCTCGACCAGCGCGGAGTGGTAGCCGCGGCCCGTGTCGATCCGGACGCACGCGACGCCCTCCTCCTCGGTCAGCCGCACCGCCGTCGCCACCGCCTCGGTGGTCCCGCTCAGCACGTACGTCGTCGGGCCGTTCACCGCCGCCAGCTCCAACCCGCTGTCGTCGGCGATCCGGGTGGCGAGCGACTGCGACGCGCTCAGCGCCACCATCCCGCCCGGCGGGCTCGACGCCATCGCGGCCCCACGGGCCACCGTCAGCCGCAGACCGTCCACAAGGGACAGCGCGCCCGCCGCGTGCAGTGCCGCGTACTCACCGAGACTGTGCCCGGCAACGCATTCCGGGACCACGCCGACCGACCGCCACAACGCCACCAGCGCCGCCTGCGCCGCGAACAGCACCGGCTGCGTATCGCGAACAGGTTCGCCCAACAGCTGCGCCAGCAGTCCCGGCACCTCGCGCTCACACTCGTCCAGCACCGACCGCACCGCCGGGAACGCCTCGTACAGCGGCGCGACCATCCCGGCGGTCACGCTCTCCTGCCCCGCGAACACGAACGCGACCGGACCCGCCGACCCCGGCGGTGCGCTCACCTCGTCCCACGACGCGCCGCCACCCACCAGCGCCGTGCGATGCGGCAGGTGCCGACGCCCCAACGCCATCGTCGCCGCCACGTCGGCCGGGCGCAGCGACGGGTTCGCCGTCAGGTGCGCGCGCAACGCCTCCGTGAGCGCCGCCAGCGCGGCGGGCGTCACGGCCGACACCGGGACCAGCGCCCGCTCGGCCGACGGCGACTCGATGGCGGGCGCCGGCGGCTCCTCCAGGATCACGTGCGCGTTCGTTCCGCCGACCCCGAGCGCGCTCACCCCCGCGCGCAATACCTCCCCCGGCCACGGTTCGTGGGACCTGGCCAGCGTGAACGGGCTGCCGTCCAACCGCAGCAACGGGTTCGGCGCTCCCAGATGGACGGTCGGCACCAACGCGCGGTGCCGCAGCATCAGCGCCACCTTGATCAACCCCGCCATGCCGGCGCAGCTGTCGAGGTGCCCGACGTTCGACTTCACCGAACCCAGCGCGCACCCACCGGCCGGCGCGCCGTCGAACGCCTCGCACAGCGCGTCGAACTCCACCGGGTCGCCGAGCGGGGTGCCCGTGCCGTGTGCCTCCACATAGGACACGGCGTCGGCCGACACGCCAGCGCGCCGCAGCGCCTGCCGGACCACCTCGACCTGGCCGGTGACGCTCGGCGCCGCGAACCCGACCTTGCTCGTGCCGTCGTTGTTGACCGCGGAACCGAGGATCACCGCGTGCACGGTGTCGCCGTCGGCGAGCGCGGCGGCCAGCGGCTTCAACAGGACGGCCGCCACGCCGTTGCCGCCGACCGTGCCGTCCGCTGCCGCGTCGAACGCGCGCAGCCGCCCGGTCGGCGACAGCATCGACCCGGGATGGTGCTGGTACCCGGCCTCCTGCGGCACCCGCACCGCCGCCGCCCCCGCGAGCGCCATGTCCGCGTCTCCCGACAGGACGGCCTGCGCCGCGAGGTGGACCGCCACCAACGACGTCGAACACGCGGTCTGCACACCGATCGCCGGACCCGTCAGCCCCAACCGGTACGCGACCCGCGAGGCCAGGAAGTCCGGTGTGGACCCGATGCTCGACTGCATCGCCACCACCGGGTCCGCGCTCACCCGCGCCCGGGAGTCCTGATGTCCGTACAGGTTCATGCCCGACCCGGCGTACACGCCGACCCGCGCACCGGCCCCCGCGTACCCGCCGTGCTCCAACGCGTGGTGGCAGCACTCGAGGAACAGCCGGTGCGCCGGGTCGGTCAGCTCCGCCTCCCGCGGGTTGACGCCGAAGAAGTCGCCGTCGAACGACGACACGTCCTCGAGTGCGCCCGCCACCGGGCGGAACGCCGCCGACGCCACCGCGTCCTCGGACACGCCTGCGGCGCGGGCCTCCTCGGCCGTGAACGTGCGCACGCTGTCCACGCCGTCCCGCAGGTTGGCCCAGAACTCGTCCACTGTGGACGCACCGGGAAACCGCAGCGCCATCCCGATGATCGCGACCCGCCCGTCGTGCACCGGCGCCGGCGCGGGCTCGACCGGCGCCGCGGCACCAGCGAGGTGCGCGGCCAGCGCGGTGACCGTCGGGTACCGGAACAGTGTCGTCGCCGGGATGTCCCGGTCCAGCGCCCGTGCCAGCCGCGCCCGCACCCGCGTCAGCGCGACCGACGTCATGCCGAGGTCGTAGAACGGCGTGTCCACGTCGACGGCACGCCCGAGCACCTCGGCGACCACCTCGCGGACCTCGGCCAGCGGCACCCTCGGCGGCTCGACGGGGCGATCCCGCAGTGCGGCGCGGCGCACCTTTCCCGCTGGTGTCCTGGGGAACTCGGCCACCGGCACCGGCACGACCCGCGCGCCCGAGATCCGCAGCCGCTCGAACAACGCGGCCCGCACACCGCTCACGAGCGCGGTCGGTGCCGGGTCGTCGGTCGCCACGTACACCCGCAGTTCCTCGCTGCCGGTCCGCTCGTCCGGCACCCCGCAGGCGCCGACCCTCCCGGCCCCGACCCCGGGCACGGCCGCCGCCACGTCCTCGATCTCGTGGCAGAAGTAGTTGTGCCCGTTGAGGATGATCACGTCCTTGGCCCGGCCGGTGATCACCACCTCCCCGCCGGTCAGGAACGCGAGGTCGCCGGAGTCGAACCAGGTGCGGCCGGTGCGCGACATGTCGGGGAACGCGGCGGCGGTCGTCGGCTCGTCGCCGAGATAACCGGGGGTGATCCGCGCCGAGCGGACCTGGAGACGACCGATCCGGCCCTCCGGCACGACGTCGCCGCGCTCGTCGACCACCCGCACGGCCGCACCGGGCGCCGGCCCGCCGACCGACACGAACGTGACCGCGTCCGGCGTGTCCTCGGCCACCCACTCGAGGTCGCCGGACACGCTGGACTTCAGCACCCGGTGCACGCCGGAGGAGTACCGACCGAACGTGATGGCCGTGGTCGTCTCCGCCATCCCCCACGCAGGCCGGAAACGCTCGGCCGGCAGACCGGTCGCCGCCAGAAAGCGGTCGACCACCGCGACAGTAACCTGCTCGCCACCCGAGACCATTGTGGACAGTCCACTGAGATCGTACTCGCAGGTGCCGTCGAGCGCGTCCGTCACCAACCGGAGCGCGAAGTTCGGCGCCCACGTGTGGTCGGCGCGGTGCCGCTCGACCAGGTCGAGCCACCGCAGCGGCTCGCCGAGCACGAGGTCGGTCGGCGCGTGCACGTTCGTCGCGCCGACGAACACCGCGAGCACGTGGTAGAGCAGGAAGGCGCCGCTGTGGTCGAGCGGCAGCCAGTTCAGCGTCACGTGCTCCGGCCGCACGTCGAGCACGCGGCGGGACGAGGCGGCGAACTCCGCCAGCCCCCGGTGGGTCAGCTGCACGGCCTTGGGCAGGCCGGTGCTGCCGGAGGACAGCATGAGCAGCGCGACGTCGTCCGGGTCCGGCGTGTGCACGTCCTGGGCGGGATCGGCGGCGCGGCACCGCGCGAACCGGGCGTCGTCGAGCACCACCGGGTCGTCGAGCAGGCGGCACACGTGGTGGAACCGGTCGGCCGTGGACTCCGACGGCGGCTCCGCGATCGTCGCGGGCCGGAACCCGCCGAGCACGCAGGCCCAGAACGCCGGGAAGAAGTCGTCGAGCGGCAACCCGTGCAGCACCACCGGATCCCCCGGCCGACACCCGAGTCCGCGCAGCCCGGACAGCACGCGGCGCGCGGTGTCGAGCAGCTCCGAGTAGGACCGCCGGACCGAGTCGGTGGCCGACACCGACACGACGCCGCTCGCCGGGTGCTCGCGGGCGGCACGCAGCAGCGCCGCGACCGCGTCCCCCGGCTCGTCGGACGCCGGCTCCAGCGCCGGCCCAACAGAGATCGCCATCGGTCGCATCACAGGTTCCCCCTACCGTGTGGCCGGCGCGACCCTGCGCCGGCCGACGTACACCGCGATCAGCAGTCCCACCGCGCCGGCGAGCGCGACCCCGTGGAACAACGAGACGACACCCAACGCGGGCAGCGCCTCCAGCAACGCGGAGCTGGTGAGCATGCCGACCGCGAAGCCGCAGGTCTCCGCCGTTGCCGACAACCCGAACAGGCGACCGCGCAGCTCGTCCGGCGCGGCCTGCAACCGGGAGGTGTACACGATCTCGGTGAACCCGTCGGCCAGTCCCGCGACGAGCGCCACCGCCATCAGCGCCGGCCCGGTCACCCCGGTGAACGCCAGGACGAAGCATACCGACATCAGGCACGTGCCGAGCGCGAACACCCGCTCCCCCGACGGCGTCCACCGCCGGACCACCTGGTGCGCCAGCAGGGTGCCGACCGCCCACGACGCCCAGAACTGGCTCATCACGAACGCGGGATGGCTCGGGTCCAGCTCGTTCGCGTACAGCGGCAGCGCCATGTTGTGCGACGCCGAGCCGAACGCGTCGCCGCCACGCACCACGACCATGAACCCGAGCACCGGCCCGAACGCGGACAGCAGCGACAACCTCGGCCGTGCAGCGGCCGCAGCGGATGAGCTGGCCCTCGTGCGCAGCCGCACCAGGAACAACGCGGCCGCCGACACCAGGAACGACGCCGCGTTCAGCCAGAACGCGGCCGCGTACCCCCCGAACGCCACCACGAGCCCCGCGGACGCGAAGCCCAGCACCGTCCCGCACGCGCGGCCGCTGACCAGCGACCCGTTCGCCCGCACCCGCGCGTCCGCGCCGACCATCTCCGGCACACTGCTGCGCAGCGCCACCGTGAACAGGGTGTTCCCCGCGCCGAGCACCACGGCCGCGCACACCAGCACCGACACCGCGGGCGCGCTCACCGCGAGCACGACCATGGCCGACGCCTGCGCGAGGTCCGTGCCGATCATCAGCCGCCGCCGGTCGAACCGGTTCACCAGCCGCCCCGCCGCGAGACCCGCCACGAACCCGGCCGCCAGCCGCAACGCCATCACGATGCCGACGCCGAGCGGCCCGCCGGTGACCTCCAGCGTGTACAGCGCGAGCGCGACGAGGTTCAGGTAGTTCCCGTACGCGGAACACGAGTACCCGAGCACCAGGACCAGGAAGCCACGGGGAGGCGCGCTCGATGTGCTCACTCCGACGAGTATGTGTGGTCCGGTTTGTCCTGTGCAACGGTTCTCTAGTCGACCGCGACCCTGCCGTTCGCGTTGCCCGAGCCTTGACCCGGTCTCCAGTGAGCCTACTTAGCGTGCAAGGAAATCGTGTGCTGCGTACTGGTGGGGAGGAACGGTGACGCGTGACGAGATCGCCGCTGAGGTCGTCGAGGTGCTCAGCGAGCTGGCCGACGTCGACCCGGCCGCTGTGACCGAAGGCTCCTCGCTCGTCATCGACCTGGAGATCGACTCACTGCTCATGGTCGAGATCTTTGTCGCGCTCGAGGCGCACTTCGGTGTCACGCTGCCGAAGGACGACCTGCCGGAGCTGCAGCTGGTGTCCGATCTGGTGACCCACATCGACAAACATCTCGCCGCGTGACCCGGTTCTGGAAGGCGTTGGACTAGTGCTTGTCAACCAAGACAACCAAGAACGTTCGTGGGCGCTGATCACGGCGGAGTGCGAGCGGATCACGGGGCTCCTGCGCAAGCGCGGGGTCACCGAGTCCGACCGGGTGCTGCTGTCCACGGTGAACTCCGACGTTTCGGTGCTGACGATCCTCGCGCTGATCGAGCTCGGGGTGTCGATCGGGCTGGTGGACCGCGGCATCTCGCAGGCCCAGAGCGCGCAGCTGGTCGCGGACTCCGGCGCCCGCTGGTTCGTCTCCGACCACGAGCACCTCGAGGCGCCGTTCGACCGCGTCGGCGTCGGCTGGATCCAGCTCGACGAGCTGGCGGCCACGGAATCGGTGGAGCCGGCCGAGCTGTCGGAGAACAAGCTCACCTTCGAGCGGTGGGCCGAGCGCCAGGACGGCCTGATCGTGTGGACGTCCGGCAGCCTCGGCCGCCCCAAGGGCGTGGTGCGCACCGGCGGTTCGGTGCTGGCGAACGTGGCCCGCACCCAGCAACGCATGGGCTACACCGAAGACGACGTCCTGCTGCCGCTGCTACCCTTCACCCACCAGTACGGGCTGTCGATCCTGCTGCTGTGGTGGCAGGCCGGCGCGTCGCTGATCCTGCAGCCGAGCCGCCGCGTCGACCTCGCGCTCGACACGATCACCCGGCTCGGTGTCACGGTCGTCGACGCGGTGCCCGCGGTGTACGAGGGCATGCTGCGCATGGTCGCGAGCGGCCGCGTGAGCAAGGAGCAGCTCGGCTCGGTCCGGATGTGGTGTGTCGGCGGCGAACCGCTGCAGGACGACCTGCGCCGGCGCTTCGCCGACCGCATGGACCGGTTCCTGCTCGACGGGTACGGCAGCTCCGAGGCCGGCAACGTCGCGCTCACCACCCCGGACAACCCGATCCACTGTGGACGGCCGCTGGACGGCATCACCATCGAGATCCTCGACGACCAGGGCCAGCAGGCGCCCACGGGCGTGCTCGGCGAGGTCGTGATCAAGTCGCCGGACCTGATGGTCGGCATGTTGGAGCCGGGCGGCCGCGTGCGGCACACGCACCGGCCCGCCTACCACACGCAGGACATCGGCTTCCTCGACGAGCACGGCAACGTCCGCGTGCTCGGCCGCAAGGCGGCGGTGCACCGCTTCGGCAACACGCTCTACCCGGACGCCATCACCGCGAAGGTCAGCGCGTGCGGCGCGCCGGTCAAGGTGCTGCCGGTGGAGAACGGCCGGTTCGGCACCGAGCTGGTGTTCGTCGTCGCCGACCCGACCGAGCAGCCCGCCGCGCACTGGCGGCGCACGTTCGCGCAGTACGTCGCCGAGTTCGAGCAGCCGAACAAGGTGGTCGTGCTGAAGGAGTTCCCCCAGCACACCAACGGGAAGGCGAACCTCGGCGCGCTCGCGGACATCGCGGCCGCCGCCATCGCGCCCCGGCGCGGCGCCGAGGCCACGGCGGCCGCCGCGACCCCGACGCACAGCATCGGGCAGGCGACGGACCTGTCGCCGATCGCGTTCAGCGACCGGCTCACCGCACTGCAGGACCTCGTGAAGCTGTTGAGCGAGCGGCGGTCGGAGATCCTGCGGATCCTCACCGAGGTCAGCAACCACAAGACGGCGAGCGACGAGATCGACGCCTCGATCGAGGCGCTCGAGGGCGCGGTCGCCGAGGTGATCCGGTACGCGCCACCGGCGGTGGACCAGATCGCGGTGCTCATGCCGTCGAACATCCCGCTGTACAGCTACATCCTCTACCTCGTCATCCCGAGCCTCTACAGCCGCAGGCTGGTGTTCCGGCCGTCGCGGATGATCGAGGACCAGACGCGCAAGCTGCACGAGCTGCTGAGCGCGGAGCACGGGCTGCCGATCGTGCTGGACGGCAGCGGGCAACGCGAGTTCATGGAGACCCAGGGCATGCGCTCGGACGTGCTGGTGTTCACCGGCACCTACGACAACGCGGAGAAGATCCGCGCCGGCCTGCCGAAGGACAAGGTGTTCTGCTTCTTCGGCCAGGGCGTGAACCCGTTCATCGTCGGCGCGGACGCCAACCTCGGCAAGGCGGTCGACGGGCTGCTGCAGGTGCGGATGCTCAACTCCGGCCAGGACTGCTTCGGCCCGGACGTGGTGTTCGTGCACGCGTCGATCAGCGCGCACTTCTGCAACCTGTTGTGCCGCAAGGTGGAGTCGCTGCGCTACGGCCCGCTGGACGACCCGCTCGCCGACTACGGCGCGATGTTCTACCAGGAGGCGTTCGAGTCCACACTGGACTACCTGCGCAGCAACCGGGACTACCTCGCGGCCGGCAGCCAGGCGAACTTCATGGAGAGCCACCTGCGTCCGACCGTGCTGATCCACCCGACGGACACCACGTTCCTGCCGCCGGAGCTGTTCGCGCCGGTGTTCAACGTGGTGCCCTACACCTCCGAGGAGTGGCTGCACGGCATGCTCAAGCACGCGTACTTCGCGGAGCGGGCGATGGCCGCGACCGTGTTCGGCACGATGCCCGACACCGTCGAGCTGCTGCGGCCGAGGCACACGGTCAGCGTCGACGAGACGCTCATCGAGGTCGAGGACGGCAACAAGCCGTTCGGCGGCAAGGGTATCCGGGCCAACTACGTCGCCGTCGGCAAGAAGCGGCACGCGGAGCCCCTGCTGCTGTCCAAGGCGATCGCCGACCACCTGCCGCGGGCGTCATGACGACTGTGACGGGCTCCTGGCGGGCCACGGCGAGCGTGCTGCGCGACGCCGGCGTGCGTACGGTGTTCGGGCTGCCCGGCGACGACATGGACGCGCTGGAGGCGATCGCCGACGCGGGCATCCGGTTCGTGCTGTGCCGCGACCAGCGCAACGCGGTGTTCATGGCCACCGGGTACGCCATGCAGTCCGGCGACCTCGGTGTCGCGCTGATCGGCAAGGGCCCGGCGGTGACGAACGCGCTCACCGGTCTGCTCGAGGCGTCCTGCTCGGCCGCGCCGGTGCTGCTGCTCAGCGCCGGCACCGCGGTCGAACGCCGTGGCAGCGGGGCGTTCCAGGAGCTGGACCAGCTGTCGGTGGTCGCGCCACTGGTGCGCTGGGCGGCGCGGGTCGACCACCCGGACCGGCTGGTGCCGCTGCTGCGCCGCGCGGACCTGGTGGCGCGCACCGACCACGGCCCGGTCTACGTCGAGCTGCCCGACCACCTGCTCAAGGCCGAGATCCCGATGCCCGGCACCGCCGCCCCGGAGCTGGAGACGCCCGGCGGCGTCACGGTGACGGCGGAGTCCCCCGCGCTGCGGGCGCTGCTCACCGCGAAGCGGCCGATCGTGCTGGTCGGCGGCGGCATGCGGCACCGCAACCGGGACCGGCTCGTCGAGCGCTTCGCGAAGAAGTTCGGCGCCGCGGTGGTGTGCACGGCGACCGGCCGCGGCACGGTGGACGAGTCGTCCCCGCTGTTCTGCGGGCTGGCCGGGCTCTACACGCCGGACGCGGTCGCGAAGCTGTGGGCGGAGACCGACTGCGTGGTGGCGCTGGGCAGCCGGCTCGAGGAGACGGCGACGTTCCAGTGGCCGGCACGGGTCGGCGCGGAGGTCCCGGTCGTCCAGGTGAACGTCGACGCCGCGCACCTCGCGACCGACTTCGCCGGCCCGAAGGTGCTCGCCGACGCGCGGGCCGTGCTGCGTGCGTGGCTCGGGTTCCCCAGCGGCAAGGGCAACACGGAGTGGACGGCGACCGTCGCGGCGGTGCACGCGGAGCTGCTGGCCGGGCGCGACGAGGAGCTGCGCGGGCTGCGTGCCACGCCGGAGCTGCACGTAGCGGAGGTGCTCGCCGCGCTGGCCGAGGTCGTGCCGGACAACCGGATCCTCGTGCAGGAGAACGGTTTGCAGGACATGTGGTCCTACCGGTTCCCGCTGTACTCGTGCGGCGCCGACGGCGGTTCGGTGGTGCCGTCGGAGCAGACGAGCCTCGGCTTCGGCGCGGCCGCCGCGGTCGGGGTGAAACAGGCGGCGCCGGACCGGCCGGTGGTGGCGTTCGTCGGCGACGGCGCGTTCGGGCTGTTCTCCGTCGATTTGCCCACGGCGCTCGCGCAGAACGCCGGCATCCTGTACGTGGTGCTGCGCAACGGCGGCTACGGCTGGCTGCAGGCGCAGCTCGACCAGCGGGACAGGACACTGCCCGGGTACGCGTTCGTCGACCCGGCCGCGGTGTCGTGGGAGGCGCCCGCGCTGCCGGGCCTTCGGCAGGTGACCGCCGGGGACAAGGCGACGCTGGTGTCGGACGTGACCGAGGCGTGGAAGCTCACCGAGGCGGGGCACGTGGTGGTGCTGAACGTGCCGGCACGGCTCGACGACGCGATGTTCGGGGGCGAGGCGGCCGGCGGCGACTTCCCGGTGGTCGGTCAGGGGGACTGAGGATGTCTGGCATGTCACGGGCGGTGGTGACCGGGTGGGGCGCGGTCACCCCGCTCGGCCTCACGGTCGACGAGACCTGGGCCGGGCTGGTGGCGGGACGCAGCGGCATCGCGGCGCTGACCGGGGTCGAGGTGGGCGACCTGCCGACCCGGTTCGGCGGCGAGGTGACCGGCTTCGATCCCAAGGACCACATGAAGGCCCGGCTGTCGCGGCGGATGGACCCGTACGCGCAGTACGCGTTCGCGGCCGCCACCGAGGCGCTGGCCATGGCGAAGCTGACGGTCGACGAGGAGAACGGGCACCGGGCCGGCGTGCTGGTCGGCAGCGGGTACGGGCCGATGGCGTCGATCGCGAAGCACGTGACGGTGCTCGCCGAGCAGGGGCCGGCGAAGGTGAGCCCGTTCGCGCAGATCTCCGGCGCGATCGACAGCGCGGCGTGCGAGATCAGCTTCGCGCACGGGATCACCGGGCCGACGCGGGCGCTGTCGAGCGCGTGCGCGTCCGGCGCGGACGCGATCGGCGAGGCGGTGCGGTGGATCCGCCACGGTGTCGTGGACATGGCCGTCGCGGGCGGGGCGGAGCATATTCTCACGCGGCTGGACCTGGCGACGAGCGGCAACGCGCAGGCGCTGTCGACCCGCAACGACGACCCGGCGGCGGCGTCCCGGCCGTTCGACGAGGACCGGGACGGGTTCGTGATGAGCGCGGGCGCCGGGATCATGGTGCTGGAGTCGGAGGAGCACGCGCTCGCACGGGGAGCCGCGATCCTGGCGGAGGTCGCCGGCTACGCGTCCACGTCGGACGCCTACCACTGGACCGCGCCGGACCCGACGGGCCGGGGCGTGCGGGCCGCGATGCGGGGCGCGCTGGCCGACGCCCGCCTCGATCCGTCCGATGTGGACTACGTGAACGCGCACGGCACGAGCACGGTGTACAACGACCAGTCCGAAGTGGACTCACTGCACGCGGTGCTCGGTCCGCGCACCACCGAGATCCCGGTCAGCTCGACGAAGTCCATGACCGGCCACCTGATCGGCGCCGCCGGCGCGCTGGAGGCGATCGTGAGCGGGCTCGCGATCGGCGCGGGGGTCGTGCCGCCGACCGTCAACTGCCACAAGCCGATCGACGCGGCCATGAACTTCGTGCCGCATGCCGCGCAGGAGCACGACGTGCGGGTGGCGATGAGCAACTCGTTCGGGTTCGGCGGGCACAACGCGGTGCTGGTGCTGCGCCGCTGGGAGCTGTGATGGAGCTGCCCGCCTTCGGGATGCCGAGCCGGATGCTGGCGACGGGCGTCGTCGACGAGGACGGGTACCTGCGGGAGAACCCGTCGGAGCCGGCGTGGAACCTGTTGCTGCTCACGGGTCCGGTGGACGTGGTGCGACTCGCGGAAGCCGTGTCGGTGGTGACCATTGCGTGCGACGTGCTGCACATGCGGCTGCGCGCCACGCCGTCCGGCCCGAAGCTCGTGTCGGGTTCGTGGCCGCCGTTCACGCTGGAGGTGCTGGAGGTCGCGGCGCCGGTCGTCGACGGGCGGCTCGCGCCGGAGCTGGCCGGGAAACTGCGGGCGCTGCTGTTCGACAAGCTCGACCTGCGCACCTCGGCGGCGGGCCGGGTCTGCCTCGTCCGTGGGGACGGCGACCAGCACCTGCTGGCGCTGTCGTTCGACCACTCGGTGCTGGACGGCTGGTCGATGACGTTGGTGTCGCGGGCGATCGCGCACTGCTACCGGTACGGGTCGTACACGCCGCGCGGGCCGTCGTTCCAGGAGTACGTGTCGTCGCTGCCGCCGGACGCCGAAGACAGTCTGGCCGTGTGGAAGGATTTGCTGGCGCGCCACCCGCTGCCGGGTCCGGCGCTGCGGTTTCCTGGCGGCGGGTCGAAGCCGCCGGAGTCGTTCGAGATCAACGGCTGGCACGACACGACGTTCCCGACGTCGTTCGCGGACGACCTGACGGCGGCGGTGAAGCGGACCGGGCTGTCCAGGGCGGAGCTGCTCACGGCGGTGACGGGTCTCGCGTTCCGGCTGTGGTCGGACGGCCCGCAGCCGATCCTGAGTGTGCGACACGGGCACAGCCGTCCGGAGGATGTGCTGGTGGTGGGGCCGCTGGTGGAGTCGTACGTGATCTTCCCGCCGGTCGGCGCGCCGGACACGGTGTCCGCCTGGCTGGCGGGCCACGCGCCGGCGAACGCGGTGGCGCCGTCTTTGCACGGGCGCAGCATCCGCGAGGTCGCGCCGCTGGCGCCCCGCCACGCGGCACTGAACATCGTCCCGCCGGCGCGGCCGCTGGTGTTCGGGCCGTCGACGAAGGCGGTCACCGCGCCGCGAGAGTTCCTGGCGCCACTGTGGGCGGACGGGCGCCCGTCGGTCCCGTCGTCGGCGGCGGTGTGGGTGAACTACTTCCTGGACAGCCCCGGCCGGATCGAGATCAGCGTGACTCACGACCGGGACCTGCTGCCGGACGCGTCGGTGCTGACGGGCACTGTCGAGTCGGTGGTGTCTGCCGCCGCCCACGCTCCGGACACTCGGGTGACTGACCTGCTATAGCCGCGCAGCGTCACCGGAACCGCCGACGGTGCTCAGGTCGACGGTCGGCAGCAGCTCTCGGGTGGCCGCGTGGCGTTGGACCAGGAAGGCCAGCCCGGCGATCAGCGCGCTCGCCACGCCCACCGCGGCGAAGGAGGCCACCGAGCCGGACCAGTCCAGCGCGACGCCGGCGATCGGGGAACCCGCCACGTTGCCGATCATCAGCGCGCTGGCGTACGCGCCGAGCGCGACGCCCTTGCTGCCCACCGGCGCGAGGCGGCTCACCGCGTCGGCGGTGGCCGACAGTGCGGGGGCGATCAGGAAGTTCGCCGGCACGGCGAGCACGCAGAGCCACAGCCAGTGCGGCGCGAACCCGATCGGGATGACCGCCACCCCGAGGCCCGTGGCGAGCAGCACGGCCGACGGCGGCCGGCGCAGCGCTCCGTACACGAAGCCGCCCACGATCGAGAAGGCACCGCACACGATCAGGAACACCCAGCTCCACTGCAGCTGCCCCAGCTTCTGGAGCGTGCCGATCGCGGCCACCTCGAAGCCCACCACGGCGATGGACACGCCGACGGTGACCCCCAGCACCGACAGCATGCGTGTCGACATCCAGTCGGCTAGGCGGGACGGTCCGGCGACCCGCGCCGACTGCAGTGGCGGGTTCGCCCACACGTACGCGAGGCAGGCGAGCACGATGAGCCCGCCCATCACCAGGAACGCCACGTGCGGCGACGCCTGCGACGCCAGCAGGATGCCGACCGACGGACCGGCCATGTAGGCGATGTCGGTGGTGATGGAGTCCGCGACGTACGCCGTGTGCCGGATGTCCTCGGTCACCATCACGGCCAGCGCCAGCCGGATCACGGTGAACGCCGGGATCGTCAGCAGCCCACCGCCGAACGCGATCACCACCAGAAACGGGTACGACAGGAACGGCGCCAGCCCCCAGAAGGCCGCCTGCACGCACACGACCACCGCGAGCAGCGGCCGCAGCCCGTACCGGTCCAGCGCCCGCCCCTGGAACGGCGCGCCGATCCCCACCCCCGCCGTCCACACCGCCGACACGAGGCTGGCCGGGCCGAAACCCAGCCCCAGCCCGTGCACGACGTGCAGGAGCACGACCGCGGGGATGCCCAGCCCGGGCACCTTGGCGAGCAGTCCGATCACCATCAGGGACCGCAGCCCCGGGGTCGCGAACACCTTGCGGTACGCGGAAATCACGCCTCGCAGCCTACCTGACCAGGGCAAACGGGTGCTCGAGAACGACTCAAGACCATGCGAACTCCACCTGGTCGAGCAGGTCCATCTCGGTGAGCAGCGACCGCAGCCCGCCGAAGTCGCGCACCAGGTTGACCCGCGACGTGTCCTCCTGCACCTCCTCGATCATCCGGCCGGCGCCGGCCACGCCCTCGATGTCGAGGATGCGCTCCCACGTCGTGTAGTCGTTCGCGACGAACGCCTCCAGCCCGGTGATCATGGTCTGCACGAAGAACCGCTGCTGGTTCGGCGTCAGGTAGTCGTAGATGATCTTCGCCAGCTCGCCGGAGATCGACGAGTGGCACACCTCGTCGCGGTTGTGCAGCTTGACGGTCGTCGAGTTGATCACCTGGATGTCCTCGTCGTCGGACAGCAGGTGCAGGTAGGCGCTGATCGACAGCTCCGATACCGTGCAGAAGGCCAGCGTGGTCAGCTTCTTCTCCCACCGCTCGCTCACCGAGTCCCGCAGCTCGGTGTGCCGCGCGGTGATGTGCGGCTGCGGCAGGATGGAGTCCGGCAGCTCGATCCGCCGCTTCTCCCGCGTCACGATGCTCGCGTTCAGGTGCATCAGCGTGTGGTACTGCTCGTCGACCATCGCCTGTGCCAGCGCGGTCTCCAGCGCGGGCCCGCCGAGCGACGGGAACTCGCCCTCGATGACCAGCGCGAACGCCGGGTTCGCGACCCGCTGCTCGGCCAGCACCGTGTGCCGGTTGTAGGCGAGCCACGCCCAGCTCAGCAGCCGCGCGCGCTTCTCCTCCGGTAGCGCCTCCCACGTCGGGTGCCCCGCGAACGGCACGATCCGCTCCGGGTAGTCCGGCCGGGCCAGGTCGAACAGGTCCTCGAGCTTCGGCTCCTCCCGCTTGACCGTGGCGCGGCGGTGCCAGTTCTTCGACAGCCGCGTGATCACCGCGTTCTCCGCCCGGTCGGTCGGGTCGAACGCGGGGAGCCCGGGAATCTCGACCAGTTCTGGCGTGCTCATGGTGTCCTTCACTCCGCAATGTCGTAGAAGCCGGGGCCGTCGAGGTAGCAGACCGTGTTGAAGTCGCGGTTCACGACCTCCTCGACGGGATGCGCGAGACCGATGGCCATGGACTTCGTCGAGTCGTCGACGGTCCGGGGCACCGAACCGCCCGGCTCGATGTACATCTCGATGTTGTTGAAGCTCTCCAGCGCACGCACGTCGTCGAGCAGCGGGTAGGACCGCAGCGTGCCGGGCCGCGGCGACGTCGGCCACGAGATCGCCACGTGCCGCTCGACCACGTACGGCCGGTCGCAGTTCGCGAGGAACCGCTCGGGGTGCGCGTACGCGTCGACCGTCCACTCGAGCTGCGACTCGTTCGCCGCGAGGTTCGCGTAGTACGCCTTGTTCGCGCCGCACACCCTGGCGCCGACCTCGACGAGGCACGGCCCGTCCTCGGTCATCATGATCTCGAGGTGCGCCGGCCCGTACTGGATGCCGAGCGCGTCCAGCACGGCGAACGCGTAGTCCACGAGCTGTTGGCGCAGCGGCGAGTCGGCCGGGATCAGGTGCCCGCCGGTGATCCGGTCGCGGACCCCGTTGACCGACATCTTGCTGTACTTCCACAAATCCGTCGCGCGGTGGCGGCCCTGGCAGCTCACCGTGTTCACCACGTACTCGCCGCCGACCAGGTACTCCTGGACGACCGCGGCCGTGTTGGCCTCGGAGAAGATCGTCGTCGCCGCCAGGATGCGCCGGTACGCGGCGACCGACTCGGCCGGGGTGTCGCAGACGGCCACGCCGTCGTTCCCCGCGCTGCGCAACGGTTTCACGACCACCCGGCCACCGACCGACCGGTGCCAGTCGGCCAGCGCCTCCTCGGTGGTGACCAGCGTCTGCCGTGCGCCGCGCAGCCCGGCCGCCTTGATCGTCTCGATCTGCACGAACTTGTCGCGCCGCGCGACGCTCAGCGCGGTCCCGTTGGTGGGCAGCCCGAGCGCCTCGCTCAGCCGGTCGGCCAGCTCGACGCCGAGTTCCCCGCCGGCGAGCACCGCGACCGGCTCGTGCTTCGCGACCGCCTCGGCCGTCTCGGCGAGGTCGCCGGTGTAGACGATGTTGTCCGCCCACTCGTCGGGGTCGAAGGTCCCCCGGTAGAACTGCGGCACCTCGGCCGTGCTCTGGACCCGCACGACGTCGAAGCCGTCGGCGACGAACGCCGTCGCGACCTGCTTGCTCGGCGCGTACAGGTCCACGATCGCGACCACGCCGGCCACTCCCCGTGTGACACCCATCGAAACGTCCCTCCTCATTTCCTGAACACTCACGCGGCGAGCGACTCGGCCAGCTCCGCGACGGTCGGATGCTGGAAGATCAGCACCGGCGACACCCGCCGGTCCAGCTGGGCGGACAGCCACGCCGTCACCCCGGTCACCGCGAGCGAGTTCCCGCCGACGTCGAAGAAGTTGTCGTCCAGCCCGACCTCCCGGTCGAGCTCGAGGCACTCCTGCCAGGCCCGCGAGACCAGCTTCTCCAGCTCGCTCTCCGGGCGGCGCCCGACCGCCCGCGTGCCGGCCGGGCGCGGGTCGGGCAACGCGTCCCGGTCGACCTTTCCGTTGGGGGTCAACGGGATCTCGTCGATCGTGGTGTACAGCTGCGGCAGCATGTAGTTCGGCAGGTCGCTCGCCAGGTGCTCGCGCAGCTCGGCCGCCACGTTGTCCGGCAGCTCGCCGGCCGGCACCAGGTACGCGGCGAGCGAGTCGCGCCGCACCGCCACCACGCAGTCCGACACCAGCGGGTGCGTCCGCAGCGCGGTCTCGATCTCGCCGAGCTCGATGCGGAAACCGCGCACCTTCACCTGGTGGTCGTCGCGGCCGAGGAACACCAGGTTGCCGTCCGGCAGCAGCGCCACCACGTCGCCGGTGTCGTACATCCGCCCGCCCGGCTCGTCCGCGAACGGGTCCGGCAGGTACACCGACGCGGTGCGGCCCGGCTTGTTGAGGTAGCCCCGGCCGACGGCGGGACCGCCGACGTGGAGGATGCCCCGGCAGCCCGGCGGCACCGGCCGCAGGTGCTCGTCGAGCACGTACAGCCGCGCGTTGTCCGTCGCGTGTCCGAAGGGGACACTCGGCCGGTGGCCGTGCCGGCTCAGCAGGTCCTCGGTGATCAGGCAGGTCGCGGACGTCACGGTCGCCTCGGTCGGGCCGTACTCGTTGAACACCTGGCAGTCCGGCCGGGTCGCCGCCATGATCCGGCGGGCCACGTCGTGCGGCACCGCCTCCGCGCCGGTGAACACCAGCCGCACCGACGCGAGTCCGGCCGCCGGGTCCTCTGCCTGGTCGAGCAGGATCCGCATCTGCGACGGGGTCGCGTTCAGCGTGGTGATGCCCCGGTCGGCCAGCTCGCGAAGGAACGACTCCGGGTCGTAGGCGGTCTTCGCGTCGGCGAGGTGCAGCTCCGCGCCCGACGTCAGGCACTGGAAGATCTCCCACACCGAGTTGTCGAACGCCACGGAGTGGTTGAGCAGCGCGCGATCCCGCCCGCCAAGCTCGCAGACCCGCTGGTTCCACGCCAGGAACGACGCGATGTTGGCGTGCGTGATCGCGACGCCCTTCGGCTTGCCCGTCGACCCGGACGTGTAGATGACGTAGGCGAGGTTCGCCGGGGTCACCGGGGTCACCGGGGTCACCGGGGTCACTGCCGACTCGACCGTGCCGCCCGGCGCCGTCGGGCAGCGGTCCACCAGCACCGGCTCGACGCCCTCGACCAGCTCGGCCGACGTCTCGTCGGTCACCACCAGGCGCACACCGGAGTCGGACACCAGGTACCGCAACCGGTCCGCGGGGTAGTCCGGGTCGAGCGGCACGTACGCGCCGCCGGCCCGCAGCACCCCGAGCAGCGCCACGATCAGGTTCGTCGACCGGTGCAGGCACACGCCGACCAGCGACTCGGGGCCGACGCCCTTGCCCCGCAACACCTCCGCGAGCGCGGCGGCCCGTCCGTCGACCTCGGTGTAGGTGAGCCGCTCCGCATCGGCGACCAGCGCGACCGCGTCGGGCGTGGCCGCGACCTGGTCTTGCCACAGCGACACCAGCGTCGCGGCGCCGGTTGGCGCGACCGGCGTGCCGACCAGCTCGGCGACCTCGTCCGGCGCGAGGATCTCCAGCGCCGACAACCGGTTCCCCGGCGCGGCGACGAGCTGCGCGAGCACCCGCGTGAGATGGCGGCCGAGCCGTGCGACGGTCGAGGGGTCGAACAGGTCCGTCGCGTACTCGATCGACACCTCGAGGTCGTCGCCGAAGTCGGTGACGTCGAACGCGAGGTCGAACCGGGCGCTGCCGAGCCTGCCCTCGAGGTCGCGCCGGGAGACCGCCTCGGTGAGACCCTCCGGCCGCGCCGCGTCGTGCATCGCGAACAGCACCTGGAACAGCGGGTTCCTGCTCAGGTCCCGCTCCGGGCGCAGCTCGTCGACGAGCCGTTCGAACGGCACGTCCTGGTTGGCGTACGCGCCGAGCGCGACGTCCTTGACCCGGTCGAGCAGCTCGAGCCAGGTCGGGTCGCCCGCCGTGTCGGTGCGCAGCACGACCGTGTTGACGAGGTAGCCGACCAGGTCCTCGGTCTCCTGGCGGGACCGGCCGCCGACGAGCGTGCCGACCGGCACGTCGGTCTGCCCGGCGTACCGTCCCAACAGGACCTGCAGCGGCGCGAGCAGCCCCATGAACAGGGTGACGCCACGCTCGCGGCACAGCGCCCGCAGCGGCTCGACGAGCGCGGCCGGGACGCGGAACAGTTCGCGGGCCCCCGCGTGGCTCGCGATCACGGGCCTCGGCTTGTCGAGCGGCAGCTCCAGCGCGGGCACGCCGGCGAGCCGGTCGCGCCAGTAGTCGAGGCGCCGGTCCAGCCCGGCGCCGCTCAGCTCGGCGCGCTGCCAGGCCGCGAAGTCCGCGTACTGCAGCCCGACCTCGGGCAGCGACGACGGCCGGCCGGCGGCGAGGTCGCGGTAGAGCGTGCCCAGCTCACGCAGCAGCACGTCGATCGACCAGCCGTCGCACGCGATGTGGTGCACGGTCATCAGGAAGATCTCGCGGGTGGGCGTGCGCAGCAGGATCCCCCGCAGCAGCGTGCCCTCCTCGAGGTCGAACGGCTCCCGCACGTGCGCGGTGACCGTGTCGTCCACATCGGACTCCGCGACCTCGGCGACCGGAATCCCGATGCCCGGCACCGGCCCCACCACCGGGCGGGTCCGGCCGCCCTCGGTGACGAACGCGGTCCGCAGCACCTCGTGCCGCCGCAGGATCTCCACCAGGCTCAGCTCGAGCGCCGCCAGGTCGACCGGACCGTCCGGAAAGGACACCGCGACCGGCACGTGGTACGCGGGCACCCCGGTGTCCAGCTGCTCGAACACCCAGATCCGCTCCTGGCCGAACGACAGCGCGGGCTCGTCGGAGGGCCGCAGGCGCGGGATCGGGTCCGACCGCTCGGACACGGCGGTGGCCCGCAGCTCGCGGGCCAGCGCCACCGCGGTCGGCGCCTCGAAGACCGTCGGCAGCTCGACCGGCACGCCGAGCACCTCGCGGAGCCGGGCGATCGACCGGACGGCCGTGAGCGACTGGCCGCCCATGGCGAAGAAGTCGTCGTGCGCGGACATGTCCGGCACGCCGAGCACGTCGCGCCACACCCCGAGGATCAGCTCGGCCGCCGCGGACACCGGTGCCCCACCACGGTTCTCGGCCCGGACCCGCTCGTACGGCAGGCCCGCCAACGCGTTGCGGTCGGCCTTGCCGGCCGGGGTGCGGGGCAGCTCGTCCAACGCCGCGTAGCCCTGCGGCACCATGTACCCCGGCAGCTGGCCGGCGACGTGCGAGCGCAACCTCGCCGGCCAGTCCGCGGGCACGCTCTCCTCGAGCGCGAGTTCCTTGCGCACCACATACGCCACCAGCAGGTCGCCGCCTGCGGACCGGTCCACGCCGACGAGACAGTCCGCCACCCTCGGGTGGGACCGCAGCGCCGACTCGATCTCGCCCAGCTCGATGCGGTGGCCCCGCACCTTCACCTGCTGGTCCGCGCGGCCGATCACCTCGAGCCCGCCGTCCGGACGGAACCGCGCCAGGTCGCCGGTGCGGTACAGGCGGCCACCGGCCGCGCCGAACGGGTCGGGCACGAACCGGTCCGCGGTCAGCCCCGGCCGGTCGACGTACCCCCTGGCCAGGCCGATCCCGCCGATCCACAGCTCGCCGGTCGCGCCGGGCTCGACCTGCCGACCGTGCTCGTCCACCACGTACACCCGCGTCGCGCGGATCGGCGCGCCGACGCCGATCCGGTCCTCGACCTCGTCGACCCGCGCGACCGTCGACCACACGGTGGTCTCGGTGGGGCCGTACATGTTCCACAGCTCGCGGCCCCGGCCGCTCAGCTCCTTGGCCAGCACCGGGTCCAGCGGCTCGCCGCCGGAGAGCAGCACGAGCCGCTGGTCGCCGGGCCAGTCCGACTCGACGAGCATCCGCCACGTCGTCGGCGTGGCCTGCACGACCGTGACCGCCTGCTGCTCGATGGTGTCCGCGAGCAGCTCCGGGTCGGTGTTCGCGCCGGCCGGCGCCAGCACGACCGTCGCGCCGACGGTCAGCGGCAGGAAGATCTCCAGCGTCGAGATGTCGAACGACAGCGGCGTCAGCCCGAGCACCCGGTCCCCCGCGGCGAGCCCCGGCTCGACGGCCATGCTCGTCAGGAACGAGGCGATCGAGGCGTGCGTGACCGCGACACCCTTCGGCCGGCCGGTGGAGCCGGACGTGTAGATGACGTAGGCCAGGTTGTTCGGCGCCACCCCCGCCGCCACCCGCCCGGTGTCCGCGACCAGCCGCAGCCGGTCCACCGGGAACAGCTCGACGTCCGCGCGCAGCGGCGACTCCTCGGCCTGCCGCCCGTCGCACAGCACGAGCCGCACGCGCGAGTCGGCGACCATGTACCGCAGCCGGTCCGCCGGGTAGCTCGGGTCGAGCGGCACGTACGCGCCACCCGCCTTGAGGATCCCCAGCAGCGCGACGACCAGGTCGACCGACCGCTCGATGCTCACGCCGACCAGCGACTCCGGCCCGACGCCGCGCGCACGCAGCTGTCGGGCCAGCACCGCGGCCCGCTCGTCCAGCTCGGTGAAGGAGACGCTCTGGTCGCCGGCGACGACCGCGACCGCGTCCGGCGAGGCGTTGGCCTGCCGCTCCCACAGCTCCACCAGTGTGGCCATCTCAGAAAGTCCCTTTCTGCGCCGGTCGGAGCCGGAACCCGCGCCGGATCCGGTCCGCCAGCACGGTTTCCGCGCCGTCGGGGTAGAAGTGCCCGCCGGGCAACAGCTCGACGGCGAAGTCCGCGTCCGTGTGCTCCCGCCACGGGGCCAGCTCCGCCTCGGTGACGAGGTCGTCGTCCCGGCCGCCGAGGGCCGTGACCGGCACCGGCAGCGGGTCGGTCGCCGGGTGCGCCCACGTCTCGCACACGGTGATGTCGGCACGCACCATCGGCAGGAACAGCGCCCGCAGCTCGGGATCCATCCGCGCGAGGTCCGACTGCGGCATGCGTGCGACGAACTCGTCGTCGGGCAGGTCGCGCAGCGGGTCGCGGTCGGGCAGGTGCGGCGCGCGGTGCGCGGAGACGAACAGCCGCCTCGGCAGCGGCGCGCCCCGCTCGGCGAGGCGCCGGGTGACCGCGTACGCGACCAGCGCGCCCATGCTGTGTCCGAAGAGGACATAAGGGAGGTCGGTGCGCGCGGCGATCGCGGGCGCCACCTCGTCGACGACCTCGGCCATCGACGAGAGCGGCGCCTCGCCGAACCGGTTCTCCCGGCCGGGCAGCTGGACCGCGCAGACCTCGACGTCGTCGGGGAAGTGCTCGGCCCACAGGTAGGCCGACGCGCTGCCGCCGGCGTGCGGCAGGAAGATCACCCGCCGTCGCGCGGTGTCCCGGCGGCTGCCGACGCCCCGCAGCGTCCGGACGTTCTCGACCGTCGTCATCGGACCGCGCCGTCGAGCTGGGCCCGCACCGAGCGCGGCGTCATGTCCGTCCACACCTCGTCGATGTGGGCGAGACACTCGGCTTTCGTGCCCTCCTTGCCGGCGTCGGTCCAGCCGGCCGGCCGCGGCCGGTCCGCGAACCAGATCGAGTACTGGTCCTCGTCGTTGACGACCACGCGATATCGGATCTCTGTGTTCGAGGCACTCATGTCACACCGCCGAAGAGAAGAAGTCGGGCACCGGCAGGCCGGCGCCTGCCGCCACCGCCCGGTCGTGGACCCATTTGCCGACGGCGAGATCGAGCACGCCGAGGCCGAACGGGGCGAAGATCGCCGCGCGGTCGGGGTCGCGCGCGACCCGGACGCATCCCGGCCGGTCGCGCTCGATCTCGCGGGCGACGTCACCCCCGGTGATCACCCGCATCGATGGTGGCACTAGCGCGTCCACGTCAGTTCCTCTCCTCCCAGTGTTATTCCGCCTCGCTCCGCTCGGTGCGCAGGGCATTCGCATGAAGCAAGGTGGTGTCGTTGGTCTGTCGGCTCATGCCGTGGTAAAGCCGCCCCGCCGGCCGGCATCGAGGTGGGCTCGCCGGCACGCAGCTCGTTCGCCCAGGCGGGGTTGTAGATCGTGTTGGCATAGGCGTGGCCGCGGTCGGCGGCGAGGAACACCACGACGGGCCGGCGACCGCTCACCGGGTGCTCGGCGAACCAGTGCTGGATCGCGGCGTAGACGCTGCCGGTCGAGCCGCCCGCGTAGAGGCCGTGCCGGCCGTAGAGGTCGAGGCAGCCGTCGACCGCCCACGGCTCCGGCACGATCACCACGTCGTCGAGCTGGGCCCGCTCGACCAGCGGCGGCACGATGCTCGACCCGATGCCGGGGATCCGGCGCCGCCGGGGCGGGTTGCCGAAGATCGCGGACCCGGCCGAGTCGACGGCGACGACCGTGCAGCGCGGGAAGGCCTCCTTGACCCGACGGGACAGCCCCGCGACCGTGCCGCCGGTACCGACGCCGACGAACAGGTAGTCGATCTTGGTCAGGGTGCGGCACAGCTCGCCGGCGGTGAACCGGTAGTGCGCGTCGAAGGCGTCCGGGTTCGCGTACTGGTTGGGCCAGTACGCGACGTCCAGGTCCGCGACCAGCTCCTGCACGCGCGCGAGACGCGTGTGCAGGTAGCCGCCGGTGGCGTCGCGGTCGACCACCTTCTCGACGCGGTCGCACATGGCGCGCAGGTATGCCTCGGTCGGGGCGTTGCAGTTGGGGTCGATCACCGGGAGGAACGGAATGCCCAGCATGCGGCAGTACGAGGCGAGCGAGATCGCGAAGTTCCCCGACGACGACTCGACGACCACGGTGTCGCGGGTGATGTCACCGCGGCGGATCGCCTGTTCCAGTATCCATAGCGCGGACCGGTCCTTGGCGCTCCCGGTCGGGTTGCAGAACTCGAGCTTCGTGACGAGGTCGAGGTGTTCGTCGGCGAGGGACAGCAACGGCGTCCCACTGAGCCCGGCTCTGAGCCGGGTGATCCGGTCGAGCAACACTTGACTGCCGCGCCTGGGAAACATGCCTCGAGCCTGGGCCGAGGATGTCTAGACCGGCTCAAGCCCGACTCAAGACCGGCCGCAGAAGTATTGCCAAGCGGCACAATGCGAGGTACGCACGCGTTACCGGTGGTTTGCGGCTTATGCGCGTTCCGGCCCACTTGTCTGCCGTGCGCGGGCGCGCGAACTCGGGTAGGAAACGGGTGTGCTGTCGGCGATCTCGGCGGGTGGTGTGGTCGGCGCGCTGGCCCGGTACTGGCTGAGCGTGCTCCTGCCCCACACGCCCGGCGAGTGGCCGATGGCGACGTGGCTGACCAACGTCAGCGGGTGCCTGCTGATCGGCGTGCTGATGCTGCTGGTCACCGAGGTGTGGCCGAACCAGCGGCTCCTGCGGCCGTTCCTCGGCGTGGGCGTGCTCGGCGGCTACACGACGTTCTCGACGGCGATGCTGGACGTGCGAGCGCTCGTACAGGCGGGCCGACCCGGAGTGGGGTTGCTCTACCTCGGGGGCACGGCCGCGGCCGCCGTCGTCGCCGTGGCGGTGGGCTGGTTCGGCGCGCGGGCGGCACTGGCGGCGGTCCGATGACCGTGCTGCTCGTTGCGCTCGGGGCCGCGGTCGGGGCACCGCTGCGCTACCTGCTCGACCGGGCCGTGCAGTCCCGGCACGACTCGGTGTTCCCCTGGGGCACGCAGCTCGTCAACGTCGTCGGGAGCCTCGTGCTCGGCGTCGTCATCGGGCTGCCGACCGCCCCGGCGCTGTCCGCGCTGCTCGGGGTCGGCTTCTGCGGCGCGCTCACGACCTACTCCACGTTCGGCTACGAGACCCTCCGGCTGCTGCAGAACCGCACCTACCTGTTGGCCGGCATGAACGTCGCCGTCAGCCTCGTCGCCGGGCTGGGGGCCGCCTACCTCGGCGTCACCCTCGCCGCGGCCCTGTAGTCCGGCACCTCGAACGCCTCGCAGAGCGACCGGACCGCGGCGTCCACATCGGACTCGGCGCAGAACGCCGACAGCCGGTGGTTCTCCAGCGACACCAACCGCAGCGGCACCCCGGCCATCGCGAGCGCCTCGCTGAAGATGACCGGGATCGCCGGGTCGGTGCGCAT
Source organism: uncultured Actinomycetota bacterium (assembly GCA_963840275.1). Classification (GTDB taxonomy): domain Bacteria; phylum Actinomycetota; class Actinomycetes; order Mycobacteriales; family Pseudonocardiaceae; genus Actinophytocola. The sequence continues at coordinate 622,592 of CAWIYK010000005.1, read as the reverse complement.
CGCCACACCGGTCAGCGTCACCTCCGCGACCGGCGCGACCACCGGGTCGTGGCCGGCCGCGCGCAGCGCGGCGGCCACCGGCGCGACCTCGTTGCGGGGCACGGTGAACGCGATCTCCGCGGCCGCGGGCGGCACCGGGTACTGGGCGATGGCCCCGACCGACACGCCGGCGGACGCGACGGCGCGGAACAGCCGCGCCGCCGCGCCCGGCCGGTCCGGCACGGCCGACACCGTGACCCCCGCCGACTCCCACGAGATCCGGACACCCTGCACGACGGCGCGTTCCATGTCAGCCCACACACCACTCGAGCACCGCGCGGGCGCTGTGGAACTTGTTCTCCGCCTGGGCGAACGCGATGCTGCGGTCGCCGTCGAGCACGCCGGCGGTGACCTCCTCGCCCCGGTGGGCCGGCAGGTCGTGCATGAACGCCGGCGCGTCGCCGAGCACCCGACCGTCCACCTGGAACGGTGCGAACACGGTGCGCCAGTACGGGTCCGGCTTCGACGTGCCGGTGGTCTGCCAGCGGGTCGTGTACACGACGTCGACCGCCGGCAGGTCGCGCATGTCGTGCCGTTCGATCACCTTGGCGCCACCGCGTTTCGCCGACACCTCCGCGGTGTGCAGGAACCGCGGGTCGACGCCGTAGCCGTACGGGGTCCGCAGGTGCAGCTCGGTGTCGGTGAACCGGGACAGCGCGAGCGTGAGCGCGGTCGCGGTGTTGTTGCCCTCCCCCACGTACAGCACGCGCAGCCCGTCGACGCCGCCGAACCTGCGGTGCAGCGTGGTGAGGTCGGTCAACGCCTGCGTCGGGTGCTCGTCCTCGCTCATCGCGTTCACCACCGCCATCCGCCGCTGCGCCGCGTACGACTCGAGCTCGGCCTGGCTTCCCGCGGTGCGCGCCACGAGCACGTCGAGCATCCCGGACAGCACGGCGGCCGTGTCCTCGACCGTCTCGCCGGTGTTCTCCTGCAGGTCGTTCGGGCCGTAGCTCACGATCTGCCCGCCGAGCCGCAGCGCCCCGGCCGAGAACGCCGTTCGCGTCCTCGTCGACGTCCTACGAAAGTAGATGCCGACCACCTTGTCGCGCAACGCGTCCGGGGCCGCGGCGCCGGCCGAGAACGCCGCGCCGCGGGCGACGAGGTGGCGCAGGTCGTTGTCGTCCAGATCCTCGATGGTGAGCAGGGACGGCATGGCTCCTCCTAGCGGGTCGCGACGAGCGCGTTGTCGAGGATCTCGAGGCCGCGCCCGAAGCGGGCGGGATCGATCGTGAGCGGCGGCAGCACCTTGACGACCTCGTCGTCGCGGCCGGACAGCTCGACGATGAGCCCGGCGTCGAAACACTGCTTCTGCACGAGGTCCGCCCGCTCGGCGCCGCCCGCCGCGCCGAGGGCGATGCCGAGCGCCATGCCGCGGCCGCGGACGGCCACCGCCGGCTCGCGGCCGACCACGTCCGCGCCGAACCTGGCGAGCGTCCGTTCGGCCACCGCGAGGTTGGTGCGGAAGTCGGTGCGCTGCCACACGTCCAGGGCCGCGGCGGCCGCGACGAACGCGAGCTGGTTGCCGCGGAAGGTGCCGGTGTGCTCGCCGGGCGACCAGACGTCCAGGTGCCGCTTGAACATGGTGAGCGACAGCGGAAGGCCGTAGCCGCTGATCGACTTCGACAGCGTCACGATGTCCGGCTCGATCCCCGCGTGCTCGAAGCAGAAGAACGTGCCGGTGCGTCCGCAGCCGGCCTGGATCTCGTCGCAGATCAGCAGGATGCCGTGCCGTTCGGTGAGCTCCCGCAGCCCCCGCAGCCACTCGCGCGACGCCGGGTACACGCCGCCCTCCATCTGCAGCGGCTCGACGATCACCGCCGCCGGAGTGTCCATTCCGGACGACGAGTCGGCCAGCATCCGCTCCAGGTAGCCGATCGAGTCGAACGTCCCGAATGGACCGTCCTCGAACGGCACGAACGTCACGTTCGAGGACCGGACGCCGCCCGCGTGGCGCGCCCGGCGGCCGCCGGTCACGGCGAGCGAGCCGCGGGACATGCCGTGGAAGGCGCCGGTGAACGACACGATCCCGTCTCGGCCGGTCGCCTTGCGCGCCAGCTTCAGCGCCGCCTCGACCGCGTCGGTGCCGGTCGGGCCGCAGAACTGCACCTTGTGGTCGAGCCCGCGCGGCGCGAGGACCACCTCGTGGAACCGGGACAGGAACGCGCGCTTGGCCGCGGTGTGCATGTCCAGCCCGTGCATCAGGCCGTCCGCGTCGAGGTACGCGGCGAGCTGCCGCTTGATGTGCGGGTGGTTGTGCCCGTAGTTCAGACTTCCCGCGCCACAGAAGAAGTCGAGGAACATCCGGCCGTCCTCCGCGTACAGCTCGGCGCCGCGGGCCCGGTTGAACACCACCGGGAACTTGCGGCAGTAGAGCCGGACCTCGGACTCCATCGTCTCGAACACGGAGACGTCGTTGGTGCGCGGTGGCACCGCGATCTGGGCGGTCATGCTTCTGAGCTCCCTTCCAGGACAGTGGTGATCACGTCGGCGAGCCGGGTGACGTGCGGTGGTCTCATCACGCTGAAGTGGTCGCCCGGCACGCGGTGCACGACCAGCTCGCCGGTCAGCTCGGCCCACCGCTCGCGGTACTGCGCGAACGACTGGCCGGAGGCGACCTCGTGCTCGCCGGCCGACAGCTCGTCGCTGGCGATCAGGTGCAGCCGCCCGGCGTAGGGCCGGTGCCGGTAGTCCAGGTCCATCTCCATGACCTCGCGCCACACCCGCACCGCGCGGGGCCAGACGTCGCCGACGCCTTCGGCCGGCAGCGAGATGCCGAAGTCCTCGTCCACGTCGTCGACGAGGTGCTCGAGCAGCTCGAGGATCTCCGTGCGGTCGGTCGGTCCGCCGCCATCGGCCGCGACGTCGTCGAGTAGGTGTTCGAGGCGGCGGATCAGCGCCAGCTCGGACCACGCGTCGGAACGCCGGTAGGCGTCCAGCACCGGGTCGAGCAACAGGAACGTGACCTCGTCCCCGTCGGCCCGCAGTCGCCGCGCCATCTCGGTGGCGATGCCGCTGCCGCCACACCAGCTGAGCAACCGGTACGGGCCGCTCGGCTGCGCCGCGCGCAGCTCGGCGACATACCGCTGCGCCATGTGCTCCGCGCCGACCGGCTCGTCGTGCGGGCCGGGCCACTCGAACGCGGCCACCGGCTGGTCGGCGTCCAGGTGCTCGGCGAGCCGCAGGTACCAGTGCGCGCTGCCGCCACCCGGGTGCACGCAGAACAGCGGCGTGCGGGTGCCGGCGTGCCGGATCCACATCATCGCGCCCGGCGGGTCCTGACCGGCCGGCGCCGCGAGCCCGGCGACGGTGCGGTGCTCGACGAACGACCGGAACGTCAGCTCGATCCCGTGCCGTGCCCGCAGCGTGGTGATCACCCGCATCACCGCGAGCGAATGGCCGCCGATCCGGAAGAAGTCGTCGTGTACGCCGACCTTGTCCACGCCGATGGCCTGGCCGATGGTGTCGGCGATGACCTGCTCGCGGGTGTTCCTCGGCGGGACGTACGCGCCGGTGTGGGCGGCCCGCCTGCTGTCCGGCGCCGGCAGCGCCGCGCGGTCGATCTTGCCGCTCGCGGTCAGCGGCAGGGTGTCGAGCAGGAGCCACCGGGTGGGCACCATCGCGTCCGGCAGCCGGTCGCGCAGGTGCCGCTCCACGGGGCCGAGGTCCACGTCGGCCGGCGTGAGGTAGGCGACGAGCTGTTGTTCGTGGACGACCACGGTCGCCTGGCGGATCGAGGGATGCGCGGTGAGCGTCGCCTCGATCTCGCCCAGCTCGATGCGGTGGCCGCGGACCTTGACCTGGTGGTCGAGGCGGCCGAGGCAGGTGAGCGCGCCGTCGAGGTCGCGCCGGGCCAGGTCGCCGGTGCGGTACAGCCGACCGCCGGGTGCGCCGAACGGGTCGGGCACGAACCTCTCTGCGGTCAGCGCCGGCCGGTTCAGGTAGCCCTGGGCGAGCTGGACGCCGCCGAGCACCAGCTCGCCGGGCACACCGGCCGGCACCGGCCGCAGGTCCGCGTCCACGACGTGGGCCTGGGAGTTGGCGACCGGCCCGCCGAGCGTGACCGGCGCGTCCGCGCGGACCTGGCTCGCAGTCAGCCAGACCGTCGCCTCCGTCGGCCCGTAGAGGTTCCACACCTCGTCGGCGCGGGCGAGCAGCTGCTCGCCGAGGTCGCGGTGCAGCGCCTCGCCACCGCAGAAGACCCGCAGTCCGGGATGTCCCCGCCAGCCGGCGGTGACCAGCATCGTCCAGGTCGCCGGCGTCGCCTGCACGACGGTCGGCCGGACGCGGTCGAGGACGTCGCGCAGCGCGCCGCCGTCCGCCGCGACCTCGCCCGGCACGAGGTGCACGGTGCCGCCGGCGACCAGCGGCAGGAACAGCTCGAGCGCCGCGATGTCGAACCCGACCGTGGTGACCGCGAGCAGGGTGTCGCCGGGGCCGAAGCCCGGGGTGTCCGCCATGGTGCGCAGGAAGTTGGCGAGCGCCCGGTGTCCGATGTGGACACCCTTGGGCCGCCCGGTCGAGCCGGACGTGTAGATCACGTAGGCCGCGTCGTCCTCGGTCGGCGCCGACGCCGGGGCGTGGCCCGGACCGCCGGCCAGTTCGGTCATCCGTTGCTCGTCGAGCACGAGGCTCGCGCCGGAGTCGGCCCGCATGTACGCCAGCCGCTCGGCCGGGTAGTCCGGGTCCAGCGGCAGGTAGGCGCCGCCGGCCTTGAGCACGCCGAGCAGCGCGACCACCAGGTCGAGACCGCGTGGCAGGGAGACCCCGACGATCGACCCCGCGCCCACCCCGGCGGCCAGGAGGTGGTGCGCGAGCTGGTTGGCCCGCCCGTCCAGCTCCGCGTAGGACAGCTGCCGGTCCGCGAACCGTGCCGCGACCGCGTCGGGGGTGCGGGCCGCCTGCGCGGCGACCAGCGCCGGCAACGTCGTCGCGGGGTAGTCGACCTCGCCGCCGGGCATGGACTGCCCTCGGTCGGCCGCGGCCAGTGCGACGGCGCCGGTCGCGCCGTCCGGGTCGGCGGCCATCGCCTCCAGCACGAGCCGGTGGGTCCGGCCGAGCAGTTCGAGCTGCGGCCGGGGCACCCGGCTGGGCAGGCCGCCGAGCCGGAACACGCCGGGGAACGTCCACACCTCCAGTGCGAACTCGCTGGGGCTGAAGTCGTCGAACATGCCGACGTGGTCGGACTCCCAGCCGAGGACGTGGAAGTCGAGGTAGGTGAACGTCACGTCGATGAGCGCGCCCGACCGGCCCCGCTTCATCGCGGACAGCGGGTAGCGGCGGTGGCCCCACAGCTCGACCTCGCCGGCGAACACCGATCGCACCAGGTCCCGCCAGGTCGGCGCGGACAGCTCGGCGCCGAAGGGCACCGTGTTGAGGTACATGCCGAGCACCTCGTCGCCGCGCGCCATCTCGACCCGGCCGTTGCACACGAGCCCGGTCGAGAACCGCCGGCGGCCGGTGACCAGGCCCAACGCCATCAGGTGCGCGGTGAACAGGACGCTCTTCATCGACGTGCCGGCGGCCTCGGCGAGGCCGCGCAGGCCCGGCTCCAGGTCGTCCCACGGCACCTCGATGATCGTCGCCTTCGTGTCCGGCTCGGTGGTGCGCCAGCCGTCCGGCATCTCGACCTTGTCGTAGCCGTCGACCTTCGCGGCCCAGAAGTCCTTGTCCGCCGACGACTCCAGCACCTCGCGCTCCGCGGCCACGAAGTCGGCGAACCGCACCGGCGGCGGTGGCGGCAGCTCCGGCCGGCGGTCGTGGCGCAGTGCGCGGTAGGCGGCGACCACCTCCGCGATCACCGACGTGTGGCTCCAGCCGTCGAGGATCGCGTGGCACTCGGTGTGGGTGAGCCACCATTCGGTCTCGCCGACCTGGTGGACCCGGTAGCGCAGCAACGGCGCGCGGGACAGGTCGAACGGCGTCGCGCGCTCCTGCGCGAGGAACGCCGTCACCGCGGCGTCCCGCTCGTCGGCGGGCACACCGCGCAGGTCGGTGTAGGTGATGGGCACGTCGGCGGACTCGTGGACGAGCTGCATCGTCTCGGAGAACGTGGTGAGGTCGAACGAGGTGCGCAGGATCTCGTGCCGTGCGACGACGAGCGCCACGGACTCCCGCAATGTGGCCAGGTCGAACGGGGCGTCGTCGTGGATCTGGTAGCAGGACACGTTCTGGTACACGGTCCGACCCGCGGCGGCGAGCATCTCGTAGGTCATCCCCGCCTGCACCATGGACAGCGGGTAGGCGTCCACGACGCCGGCCGGCACGCGGTCCCGGTCCGCGGCGCTGACCAGCTCGAACCGGTCGACCGGCGGCCGCGTGTCGCCCGCGGTCGCCGGGCGGATGGTCCCGACCAGTTCGGCGACCGTCTGGTGCCGGAACAGGTCCTGCACCGAAACGTGCACGCCGCACTCACGCAGGGCGCCGACGACCCGAACGGCACGGATCGAGTCGCCGCCGATCTGGAAGAACCGGTCGTGGACGCCGACCTTGTCCACCCCGACGGCGTCCGCGACGGCCCGCGCGACCGTGTCCTCGACGTCGTTGCGTGGGGCCACGTACTCCCCCGCCGTGGCCGAACGCCGGTGGTCGGGCGCGGGAAGGGCCTTGCGGTCGACCTTGCCGCTGGTCGTCAGCGGCAGCGCGGCCAGGAGCGACCAGTGGGTGGGGATCATCGCGTCGGTCAGCGTCGCGCGCAGGAACTCGCGCACGGCGTCGACGTCGACCGTGTCCGGGGTGAGGTGCGCGACGAGCTGTCCGTCGTGGACGGTCACCGCCGCCGCGTCGACAGCCGGGTGCTCGGTGAGCACCGCCTCGATCTCGCCCAGCTCGACGCGCTGGCCGCGGATCTTGACCTGGTGGTCGAGCCGGCCGAGGTAGTCGATGGTGCCGTCCGCGCGGTAGCGGGCCAGGTCGCCCGTGCGGTACATCCGGTCGCCGGGCGCGCCGTAGGGGTTCGGCACGAACCGCTCGGCCGTGAGACCGGGCTTGTTCAGGTAGCCGCGGGCGAGCTGGACTCCCGCGAGCATCAGCTCGCCCGGCACGCCGACCGGCGTCGGCGCCAGGTTCGCGTCCAAAACGTACGCACGGGTGTTGGCCACGGGCCTGCCGATGGTGACGGGTTCGCCGGGCAGGCAACGGATCGCGGTGACGTCGACCGACGCTTCGGTCGGGCCGTACAGGTTGTGCAGCTCGCAACCGAACCGGCCGTGCACGTCGGCGGCGAGGTCGGCGGTGAGGGCCTCGCCGGAGCAGAGCATGCGACGCAGCGTGGGCAGGTCACCGCCTGGCTCGGCGAGGAACGCACGCAGCATCGAGGGTACGAAGTGGACGGTCGTGATCCGCTCGGTGTCGATGGTCTCCGCCAGGTAGGCCGGGTCGCGGTGCCCACCGGGCTTGGCCATCACGAGGGTGGCGCCGGTGATCAGCGGCCAGAAGAACTCCCACACCGACACGTCGAAGCTGTACGGCGTCTTCTGCAGCACCCGGTCCGTGTCGTCCAGCCGGTACTCGTCCTGCGTCCACAACAACCGGTTCACGATCCCGCGGTGCTCGACCACGACACCCTTGGGCCGGCCGGTCGACCCGGACGTGTAGATCACGTACGCCGGATGCTCCGGCGCCACCTCGACTGCGGGATCATGGTCCGGGCCGTCGAGTAGCCCCGAGGTCTCGAACGTCTCGGCGGTGACGACCGTGGTGGCGCCGGAGTCGGCGCGCAGGTACTCGATCCGGTCGGCCGGGTACTCGGGGTCCAGCGGCAGGTACGCACCGCCGGCCTTGTGGATCCCCAGCAACGCGACGACCAGCTCGACACTACGGTCCAGACACACGCCAACAACCGACTCCGGCCCGACCCCCTCGGCGATCAGGTGATGCGCCAACCGGTTCGCCCGCCGGTCCAGCTCCACATAGGACACCGACTCGCCGTCGAACCGCACGGCGACGGCGGTGGGAGTCTTCGCGACCTGGGCCGCGAACAGGCCGGGCAGCGTGCCGGCGGGGTACGGGACGGCCGTGTCGTTCCAGTCGACGAGCACCCGCTGCCGCTCGGTGTCGGCCAGCAGCGCCAACCCACTGACCGGCGTGTTCGGCGCGGCCGCGATGCCGGCGAGCAGCTGGCCGAAGTTCGTGGTCAGCCGCTCGATCGTCGCCCGGTCGAACAACGCGGTCGCGTAGTCCACCCCGGCGGACAGCGAGCCGTCGACCTCCTCGGTGACGGCCATCGTCAGGTCGAACTTCGCGGTCGTCTCGCCGACCTCGATGTCCTCGACCGTGACCGAGCCCATGGGCGCGATGGCGCCGGGCGCGTCCTGCCACAGGAACATCGTGTCGAACAACGGGTTCCTGGCCGGGTCGCGGGTCAGCGACAGCGCGTCGACGACCCGTTCGAAGGGCAGGTCCTGGTTGGCGTACGCGTCGAGCGCGGCGAGCCGCACCCGGTCCAGCACGTCCACGAAGGACGGGTCGCCGGACAGGTCGGTCCGCAGCACCAGCGTGTTCAGGAACAGCCCGACGAGATCCTGCGTCTCGGCACGGTCCCGACCGGCGACCGGCGTGCCGACGGCGACGTCGGTCTGCCCGGCAGTAGCGGGCGAGCAGCACCTGGAAAGCGGCCAGCAGCACCATGAACGGTGTCGCGCCGTGTTCGCGGCCGAGGCGGCCGAGCACGCCGGCGATCCGCTCGGGCACGGTGAACGACACGCGGTCGCCCGCCTGGTCGCGCACCGGCGGACGCGGCCGGTCGGTGGGCAGCTCCAGGGGCGACATCCCGGTCAGGCGGTCCCGCCAGTACGCGAGCTGGCCGGCGAGCGCGGCACCGGACCGGTGCGCACGCTGCCACACGGCGACGTCCGCGTACTGCACCGGCAGCTCCGGCAGCGGCGTGCCGACGTACCCGGCGCCCAACTCGCGGAGCAGCACCTCCTCCGACCAGCCGTCGGAGGCGATGTGGTGCACGGTCAGCACGAGCGCGTGCTCGGCGGCACCGAGCCGCACGAGTGTCGCACGGAACACCGGGCCCTCGGCGAGGTCGACCGGCTCCCGGTCCACAGTGGTCAGTTCGCGGAGCCGGTGTTCCTTTGTCACGTGGTCGAACGCGGTCAGGTCCACTCCGGACAGCGCGACCGGTGCCGGCGGGTCGACCACCTGGGTCGGCTCGCCGTCGACCACGACGTACCGGGTCCGCAGCACCTCGTGCCGTGCGACCAGCCCGTCCAGCGCCGCGCGCAGGGCGGCGCCGTCGAGCGGGCCGCGCAGGCGCAACGCGGTCGTCATCAGGTACTCCGTGCCGCCCGGTCGCAGCTGGTCGAGCAGCCACATCCGGCGCTGCGCGAACGAGACCGGCAGCGGGCCGCCACGCGGGGCCCGTTCGATCAGGTCCGCCCGCTTGCGCGGCGCCTCGCCACGCAGCCTGCGGCGCAACAGCTCCGCGCGCAGGGTGGCCCGGTCAACTGTCTCGGTCATCGCACACCTTCTTGGGAGAGAAGCTCTTCGACCTCGGCGTCGGACAGCGCCGCGATGTCGGCCTCGATGGCCTCGGTCACCGCGTCGGCCAGCCCGGCGACGGTGGTGGCCTCGAACAGCCTGCGCAGCGGGAGGTCCACCGCGAACGCGTCCCGGACCCGCGCGAGGACGCGGGTGGCGAGCAGCGAGTGCCCGCCGAGGGAGAAGAAGTCGTCGTGGGCGCCGACCCGCCCGACGTCGAGCACGGCGGCCCAGATGTCGGCGACGGCGGACTCGGTGGCCGTCCTCGGCGCGACGTAGTCCACCCCACCGTCCACCCCACCGTCCACCGTGGACACCTCGGGCAGCGCCTTGCGGTCCACCTTCTTGCTCGGCGTGAGCGGCAGCTCGTCGAGCGTGACCCAGTGCGCGGGCACCATGTACTCCGGCACCAGATCCAGCAGGTGCGCCCGCAGGTCGGCCACGTCGAGGGCGGTGCCGGGGTTCGGCACGAGGTAGGCGACGAGCCGCCGCTCGCCCGGTCCGACGTGTCGTGCCACCACGGCCACCGCGCGAAGGTCGGGATGCCCGGCCAGCGCGGCCTCGATCTCGCCGAGCTCGATGCGGAACCCGCGGACCTTGACCTGCTGGTCGATGCGGCCGAGGAACTCGATCGTGCCGTCCGGCAGGTGCCGCACGAGGTCGCCGGTGCGGTACAGGCGCCCGCTCGGCTCCGCGCCGAACGGGTCGGGCACGAACCGCTCGGCCGTCAGCGCGGGCCGGTCGTGGTAGCCGCGGCCGAGCCGGGTGCCGCCGAGGCACAGCTCGCCGGGCACCCCGGCCGGGACGAGCCGCAGGTCACCATCCACGACGTACGCGCGGGTGCCGGCGACCGGCCGGCCGATCGGCATCGTGGCCTCCTCCCGCTCGCCTGGCAGGTGCCCGGACACGGGATGGAGCACGCAGGTGACGGTCGCCTCGGTCGGTCCGTAGTTGCACAGGAACCGGCCGGGCAGCCCGGTCTCGGCCCAGCGCCGCGCGTCGGCGACGGTCACCACGTCGCTGCCGACGTTCATCAGCCGCAGCCCGCGCAGGCTCGCCACGTCGCCCGACCGCAGGATCTCCCGGTAGTACGCCGGCGTGATCTCCATGATCGTCACGCCGTGCTCCGCGAGCCGCGCCGGCAGCTCCGCCGGGGTCCAGAACAGCGGCTCCGCCACCACGATCGCCGCGCCGGCCAGCAGGGTGGCGGCGATCTGGTCCATGGCGACGTCGAACGTGAGCGAGGACAGCAGCACGACCCGGTCGTCCGGGCCGATGCCGTACGCGTCGGCGATCACGTGGCAGTGGTGCGCGTAGGAGCGGTGCTCGATCAGCACGCCCTTCGGACGGCCGGTCGACCCGGACGTGTAGATCATGTAGGCGAGGTTGTCCCCGCGCGCCAACGGTGCCGGGTTCGTGTCCGGTGCGGGCACGTCGGCGTCCACGGTGACGACCGTGTGACCGGCGAGCCGGTCGGCGAACCCGGACGTGGTCAGCACGACCCGCGCGCCGGCGTCGGCGAGCATGAAGTCGAGCCGCTCCGCCGGGTGGTTCGGATCGAACGGCACGTACGCGCCGCCCGCCTTGAGCACCGCGAGCAGCACGGTGACCGCGTGCGGCCCACGTTCCAGGCACGACGCGACGACGACCTCGGGACCGACGCCGAGCGACCGCAGGTGGTGCGCGAGCCGGTTGACGCGGCTGTTCAGGTCCGCGTAGGTCAGCACGTCGGCGCCGTACACGACGGCCGGCGCGTCGGGCATCCGCTCGACCTGCCGCTCGAACAGCTCCGGCACGGTCAGGTGGTGCTTGTGCTCCGGGTCGAGGACCGGGAGGCGGCGAGTGGCCGGGTCCGGCCACTCGGCGAGCAGCAGCGCGCGCTCCGCGGCCGGAATGGCGTCCAGGCGGTCGATCGAGGCGGCCGGGTCGGCCGCGACGCTCCCCAGCAGCGTCACGTAGTGGCCGGCGAGCCGCTCGACCGTGGTGCGGTCGAACAACCCGGTCGCGTACTCGAACCAGCACCGCAGCCTGCCGTCGGCGTGCTGCTCGACCGACAGCGTCAGGTCGAACTTGGCGACCTGGGTGCCGGACTCGATCAGCTCGAGGTCCGCCCCGCCGAGCGTCGACGGCAGCCGCTCGAGGTGCTGCAGCTCGAACATCACCTGGAACAGCGGGTTCCTGGACAGGTCGCGGTCCGGGCGCAACGCGTCGACGAGGTGCTCGAACGGCACGTCCTGGTTGGCGAACCCGTCGAGCACGGTCTTGCGGACCTGTGCCAGGAGGTCCACGAAGGACGGCGCGGCCGCGAGGTCGGTGCGCAGCACCAGGTTGTTCACGAAGAAGCCGAGCAGCTCCTCGGTCTCCTCGCGGGTCCGCCCGGCGACCGGGGTGCCGACGGCGATGTCCGAGCGGCCGGTGTAGCGGCCGAGCAGCACCTGGAAGGCGGCCAGCAGCAACATGAACGAGGTGGCGCCGTGCTGGTTGCCCAGTGCGGCAACGGCGGCGGCGACGTCGTCGGGCACGTCCACGGCGAGCGTGTCGCCGCGCGGGTCGCGCACCGAGGGCCGCGGCCGGTCGGTCGGCAGCTCGACCGGGGTCAGGTCGGCGAGCCGCTCACGCCAGTAGTCGAGCTGGGCGGACAGCGCGCCACCCGCCTGCTGTTCGCGCTGCCACACGGCGAAGTCCGCGTACTGCACGGCGAGCGGGGTGAGCGGGGACGGGCCCCCGCCGGCGAACGCGCGGTAGGCGGCGTCGAGGTCGGCGAGGAAGATCCCCATCGACCACACGTCGAACGCGATGTGGTGCATGGTCAGCGCGACGAGGTGGTCCTCGGCGGTCACCCTGGCGACGGTCACCCGCAGCGGGCGCTCGGTCCCGAGGTCGAACGGCCGGCTGGACACTCGGTCGATCAGCGCGAGTGCCGCACTCTCGGCGACGTCCACCAGCTCGAACTCGACCGGTGTCGCCGGGTCGACGAGCTGCACGGGGTCGCCGCCGGTGCTGGTGTAGCGGGTGCGCAGCACCTCGTGCCGCGCGACGACCGCGTCCACCGCGCGCCGGAACGCGCCGGTGTCGAACGGGCCGCGCAGCCGCATGGCGAGCGGGATGAGGTACTCGACGCTGCCCGGTTCCAGCTGGTCGAGGAACCACATGCGTTCCTGTCCGAACGACAGCGGCAGCCCGCCGTCGCGCGGCACGGGGGTGATCGCGGCGGTGGTCACCGTCGTCACCGCCGTCGTCGCCGCGTCGCCCGCGACCAGCACGGCGAGCTTCTCGACGGTCCGCTCCGCGAACAGGTCGTTGATCGTCAGCTCGACGTCGAACGCCCGCCGCAGCCGCATGACCAGCCGGATCGCGAGCAGCGAGTGGCCGCCGAGTGCGAAGAAGTCGTCCTGTGCGCCGACCCGCTCGACGCCGAGCACCTCGGCGAGGATGTCCGCGACCGCCTGCTCGGCGGGTGTGCGGGGCGCGACGAAGCCGGCCGGCCCCGGCGTCGCGACGCCGTCGGGCGACGGCAGCGCGGCGCGGTCGACCTTGCCGCTGGCCGACAGCGGCAGCGCGTCGAGCCCGACGATCGTGCCGGGCACCATCGCGGCGACGAGCCGGGCGGCGAGGTGCTCGCGCAGCTCGTCGACGGGCACGGTGGCCGGCACGACGTACGCGGCCAGCTCCAGGTCGCCGGACTCCGGTCGGTGCGTCACGACGACGGCGGCGTCGACGGCCGGGTGGGCACGCAGCGCGGCGGACACCTCGTCCAGCTCGACCCGCACGCCGCGGATCTTGACCTGGTCGTCGAGACGGCCGACGAACTCGAGCGAACCGTTGTCCCGCCAGCGAACCAGGTCACCGGTGCGGTACCACCGCGTCCCCGGTGCCCCGTACGGGTTCGGCGCGAACCGCGCCGCGGTCAGGTCGCCGCGGCCGACGTAGCCGCGGGCGAGACCGACCCCGCCGACGCACAGCTCGCCGGGCACGCCGACCGGGACGAGCTGGTCGGCGGCGTCCACGACGTGCACCGTGGCGTTGGGCAGCGGCACACCGATCGGCACGATGTCGGTCCGCTCGGCGGGATCGTAGGTCCACGCGGTCGAGTCGATGGCGCACTCGGTGGGGCCGTAGGTGTTGACGATCTCGACGGCCGGCACCGCGGTCCGCAGCTCGGCACAGAGCACGGCGGGCAGCGGCTCGCCCGCCGAGCACACGACGCGCAGTGTCGTGCAGTCCGACAGCTCCGGGACGGTCACGAGCAGCCGGAGCACGGAGGGGACGAGCTGGAGGACGGTGACGTCGTGCGCGGCGACCGCGCGGGCCATGGCGGCCGGGTCGCGGTGCGCGCCGTCGGGCGCCATGACGACCGCGCCGCCGGACACGAGCGGCGACAGGAACTCCCACATGGCGGCGTCGAACCCGAGCGTGGTCTTCTGCAGCACCCGGTCGGCGGCGGTCATGCCGTACCGCTCGACCGACCACAGCACCCGGTTGCGGATGCCTTCGTGCGTGATCACGACACCCTTGGGCCGGCCGGTGGAGCCGGAGGTGTACATGACGTACGCGGCGTCGCGGCCGTCGAGCGCGGGCCGGGCCGCCGGCGGCGCGACCCCGAGCTTGCCGCGCACCTCGTCGACGACGAGTGACACACCGGCGTCCTCGGCCATGAACGCGCGTCGCTCGGCCGGCAGGTCCGGGGCCAGCGGCACGTACACCCCGCCCGCCTCGAGGATCGCGAGCAGCGCGACGACCAGGTCCTGGCCCCGGGGCATGGTGACGCCCACCGGCGTGCCGACCGTGACGCCCTCGTCGATCAGGTAGTCCGCCAGGCTGTCCACATCGGACAACAGCGCGGCGTAGGTCACCTCGTGGTCGCCGGACACGACGGCCACGGCGTCCGGAGTGGACAGTGCCTGTCCGCGCACCAGCGCCGGCAGCTGCTCGGCGGGACGGACCGCGTCGGCCCGGTGCCAGTCGGCGAGCCGCGTCCGCTCCGCGTCGGTCAGCAGGTCCAGTGTGGACACCCGCGCGGCCGGGTCGGCCACGATGCCGGCCAGCAACCGGACGTAGTGCGCGGCGAGGCGTTCGATCCTGGGGCGGTCGAACAGCGCGACCGGGAACAGGACCTGGCCGCCGACCGTGCCGTCGTCCTGCTCGAGCAGGTGCAGTGACAGGTCGAACGCCGAGCTGGTCCACGTCGTCGGCAGCTCCGACACCTCGACGCCGGGCAGGTCGAACGGCTCGCGCCGCCAGTTGTGCAGGGCGAAACCGACCTGGAACAACGGGTTGCGGGACAGGTCCCGCTCCGGCGCCAGGTCCGCGACGACCCGCTCGAACGGCACGTCCTGGTGGCCGTACGCGTCGAGCGTGGTGTCCCGCACCCGCGCGAGGAGCTCGGCGAAGGTCGGCTCGCCGGTCAGGTCCGTGCGCATGACGACGGTGTTGACGAACAGGCCGATCAGCCGCTCCAGCTCGACCTGGTTGCGGCCGGCCACCGAAACGCCGACGGCGATGTCGTGCTGGCCGGAGTACCTGGCGAGCAGCAGCTGGAACGCCGCGAGGTACACCATGAACGGCGTCGCGCCACCGGCCGCGCCGAGCTTCGCGAGGTCCGCGGCCAGCTCCGCGGGCACGACCAGGTCGACGCTGTCGCCCGTCGGGTCCCATGTGGACGGACGGGGCCGGTCGGTCGGCAGCTCCAGCGGGGACAGCCCGCCGAGCCGGTCGCGCCAGTAGCCGAGCTGCGTCTCCCGCAGCTCCGTCGACGAGTCCCACCACTCGTGCTGCCAGTCGGCGAAGTCCCCGTACTGCAGCTCCGGGTCCGGCAGCGGCGACGGCTCGCCGGCGGCGAACGCGGCGTACAGCGCGGTCAGCTCGGCGGCCAGCACGCCCCACGACCAGCCGTCGAAGGCGATGTGGTGCACGGCGATCATCAGCACCGCGTCGTCGGGCCCGAGGTGCGCGACGATCGTCCGCCACGGCGCGTCGGCACGCAGGTCGATGGGCGCACGCAGCTCGGTGGCGACGAGGTCGTCGACGCGTCGCTCCTGGTCGGCCGCCGGCACACCGGTGAGGTCGACGACCGCGAGCGGCACCGGCCCCGGCGGGCCGACGAGCTGCGTCGCGGCGCCGTCGACCGTCGCGTACCGGGTGCGCAGCACCTCGTGGCGGGCGCCGAGCTCGGTGAGCGCGGCGGTCAGCGCGTCGACGTCCAGCGGTCCGCGCAGCCGCAAAGCCTGGTGCAGCAGGTACTCCGTGGCGCCGGAGCGCAGCTGGTCGAGGAACCACAGCTGGTCCTGCGCGAACGAGAGCGGGAAACCGCCGTCGCCGGTTGTCATCGAACGCCTCCTGGGCGGGGTAGCGAGAGTTACTGGAGCGGGAGCTGGTTCGACGGTTCCGCCATCGCGACGGCGATCTTGCGCTTGCCGGTGAACGGCTCGCGGCCGTGCGCGGACAGCATGTTGTCCACCAGCAGCACGTCGTCGCGCTGCCAGTCGAACCGGCGCCGGGCGGCGCGGTAGCAGTCCCGCAGGTGCGCGACCACGTCGTCGGGGATCGGCTCGCCGTCGCCGTAGTAGGTGTTGGTCGGCAGGTCCTCCTCGGCGACCATCTCGCGCAGCGCCGCGCACAGGTCGGCGGACAGCGTGGTGACGTGGAAGAACGTGAGGTGGTTGAACCACACGTCGGCGCCGGTCACCGGGTGGCGGTGCACGGCCGCGCGGCGGGCGCGGGTGCGCAGACCGCCGCGGGTCCACTCGACCTCGACGCCGTTGCCGGCGCAGTACTCGGCGACCTGGTCGCGGTCCTCGGTGCCGAACGCCTGCTGCCACGGCACGCCGAGCGCGTCGGTGAAGTTGCGGACGACCATCCAGCCGCGCTCCGCGAAGTCCGCCCGGACCGCCGGGTCGATCGAGTCGTGGATGCGGCGGATGTCGGCGAGCGGCGTCGCGCCGAGCGTCTCCGGCGGCCGCAGGCAGTAGAAGAACAGCGTCAGCGGCCACGTCGCCTGGTAGGAGTTCTCGTTGTGCAGGAAGATCTCCTCCTCCTGCGGGTAGTCGGTCGACGTGTAGACCTGCCCCTTGATCGCGTGCCGGGGCGACGAGCGCTCCGCGTAGGTGAGCGGTGCGCCGGACACCGCGCGCACGACCGAGTCGAACCCGTCGACGCCGCCGATGTCGAAGCCGCGCAGCAGCACCGCGCCGTGCAGCAGCAGCTGCTCCCTGATGGTGGTCCGCGCCTCGGCGGCGAACTCCGTCGCTCTGGTGCCCGCCGTGTCGGCGGCGAACACGAACGGGAGCGCCTGCTCCTCTACGGCCGAGATAACAGGTGATGTCGCAGTCATGGCGTTCAGCCTGACCACCGGCGGTCGTTCCCGGCAGAGAACTTTCGGCAGCGATCCGCGCACCGCGGCTGCGCGTGTTTCTGCCGGTTCTTCTCTGCAGCTCGGCCGGGCGCGCGGGACATGCTCTTGGCCGGAGCACCACCAGAGGAGGAGACCCGATGACCGACGAGAGCACCGACGAGCGGACCTACCGCGTGGTCGTGAACGGCGAGGAGCAGTACTCGATCTGGCTTGCCGAGCGGGACCTGCCGGCCGGCTGGCTGGCCGAGGGCACGGTGGGCACCCGCGAGGAGTGCCTCGCCCACATCGGCACGGTGTGGACCGACATGCGGCCGCGCAGCCTCCGCGAGCGCATGGCGGCGCAGCCGGCGGGCAGGTAGCCGACATGCGCGTGCACGAGCTCGTCGAGGCGCAGGTGCGGCGGACGCCGGCCGAGGTGGCGGTCGTCGCCGACGGCCGCCCGGTGTCCTATGTGGACCTGAACGCCTCGGCGAACCGGTTGGCCCACCACCTGCGCTCGCGCGGGATCGGTGCCGGCGCGGTGGTCGGCGTCAGCCTGCACCGCGGCGTGGACCTCGTGGTCGCGCTGCTCGGTGTCATGAAGGCCGGCGCCGCGTACCTGCCGCTGGACCCGGACCTGCCGGCGGACCGGTTGGCGTTCATGCTGACCGACTCCGGCGCACGGCTCGTGCTCGCCGGCGACAAGACCGCCGGTGCCGGGTTCGACGGGGTGCCGGTGCTGACCGACCTCGCCGTGCCGGGGCCCGCGCACGACCCGGCGGTGCCCGGCTCGCCCGACTCCCCCGCCTACGTCATGTACACGTCCGGCTCGACCGGGCGGCCCAAGGGCGTGGTGGTCGGCCACCGCGGCGTCGTCAACCGGCTGCGGTGGGGGCTCGCCGAGTACCCGCTCGACCGCACCGACCGTGTGCTGCAGAAGACGCCGTACAGCTTCGACGTGTCCGTGCCGGAGCTGTTCTGCCCGCTGTCGGCCGGCGCCACCCTGGTGCTCGCCCGGCCCGGCGGGCACCGCGACCCCGCCTACCTCGTGTCGCTCATCGAGTCCGAGCGGATCACGAGTGTCCACTTCGTACCGTCGATGCTGCGGCCGTTCCTCGCGGAGCCGTTCGCGGCGCTGCCGTCGCTGCGCAGGATGTTCTGCAGCGGCGAGGCGCTGACCGCCGATCTGGTCGACGCCGTGCACGCCCGCCTCGACTGCACGCTGCACAACCTGTACGGCCCGACCGAGGCGTCGATCGAGGTGACCGCGGTCGACTGCCGGCCCGGCGAGCCGGTGACGATCGGCCACCCGCTGCCGAACGTGCGGACCTACCTCGTCGACGACGCGCTGCGCGAGGTCGCGGAAGGCACGGCGGGCGAGCTGCTGCTCGGCGGCATCCAGCTGGCGCACGGCTACCTGAACCGGCCCGCGCTGACGGCGGAGCGGTTCGTGCCCAACCCGTTCGACGGCGACGGCACGCGGCTGTACCGGACGGGCGACCTGGCGCGCCGCGCCGAGGACGGCGCCATCGTCTACCTCGGCCGGCTCGACAACCAGGTCAAGGTGCGTGGCAACCGCGTGGAGCTCGGCGAGATCGAGGCCGTGCTGACCACGCACCCCGCGTTGGCGGCCGCGGTGGTCACGTTCGCCGACGGCGGGCTGGTCGCGTACCTCGTCGCCGGCTCCGGTCGCCCGACGGTGGCCGAGCTGCGCGAGTTCCTCGCCAGGTCGCTGCCGGAGTACATGATCCCGACGAGGTGGCTCGCGCTCACGTCGGTGCCGGTCACCACGAGCGGCAAGACCGACCGCAACGCCATCCCCGCCGAAGCGCCGGCGTGGGAGCAGGCGGCCCACGAGCCGCCGGAGTCGCCGGTGGAGCAGGCGATCGCCGACGTGCTCGCCGAGGTGCTCGACGTGGCGAGGGTCGGCCGCCACGACGACTTCTTCGACCTCGGCGGCCACTCGCTGCTGGTCACCCAGGTGGTCGCGCTGCTCGGCGAGCGCTTCCCGGTCGACCTGCCGCTCACCGCCGTGTTCGACACCCCCACGGTCGCCGGCCTCGCCGACACCGTGCACGCGGCGGTCGCGGCGCACGTGGCAACCCTGTCCGAGTCCGATGTGGACACGATGCTGGCCGAGGTGCACGACTGATGACCACGACCGAGACCCGGCGACAGGAACTGTTGGCGCGGCTGCTGACCGGCGACGCGCCCGCGCGGGCGCCCGGCATTCCCACGATCTCCAGGGACCGCGCGCTGCCGGTGTCGTCGCCCCAGCGGCAGCTGTGGTTCCTGGACCTGCTCCGTCCCGGCGCGACCGAGTACGTCATGCCGTTCGCGTGGCGGCTGACCGGCCCGCTGGACCGGGCGGCGCTGAACCACGCGCTGACCGAGCTCACCGCACGCCACGAGATCCTGCGCACCCGCTACGGCACGGAGTCCGGCGCACCCACACAGGTGATCGACCCGCCCGGCCAGGTGAACCTGCCCGAGGTCGAGCTGACCGGCGAGGACGCGCTCGCGGCACTCTGCGAGCGGCACTCCACCACCCCGTTCGACCTCGCCGCCGAGCCCCCGGCCCGCTGGCTACTCGCGCGGCTCGGCGCCGACCACCACGTGCTTCTCCTCGCCGTGCACCACATCGCCTTCGACGGGCAGTCCGCCGCCGTCGTGGCCCGGGAGCTCGCCGTGCTCTATGCCGGCGGGACGCTCCCGCCGCTCGCCGTGCAGTACGCGGACTTCGCCGCGTGGCAACAAGAGCAGGCCACCGACGAGGGTCTCGCCTACTGGCGGCGCCAGCTCGCCGACCTGACCCCGCTCGAGCTGCCGACCGACCGCCCCCGCCCGCCGGCGCACGACCCGCGCGGCGCGACCGTCCCGTTCACCGTGCCCGCCGGCATCGCACGCACGATCGCCGCCCACGCCAAGGAACACCGCGCCACCCCGTTCATGGCCTACCTCGCGGCCTACCAGATCCTCATGGCCCGCTACTGCGGCCAGACCGACGTCGCGGTCGGGTCCCCCGTCGCCGGCCGCACCCGCCCCGAGACCCGCGACCTCGTCGGCTACTTCGTGAACACGCTGGTCCTCCGCGCGTCCCTCGCGGACGACCCGACGTTCACCGAGCTGCTGACGAGGACCCGCGAGACCGCGCTGCGGGCGTTCGAGCACCAGGACGTGCCGTTCGAGCGGATCGTCGACGAGCTGGCGCCCGACCGCGACCCGTCGCGCAACCCGTTGTTCGCCACCATGTTCGTGTTGCAGAACACCGACCGCGCGGACTTCGCCTCGGCCGGCCTGCACGGCGCGGCCCTGCCGGTCGCGTGGCACTCGGCCAAGTTCGACCTCACCCTCTACCTCACCGAGCAGACCGACGGCTCGCTCGCCGGCGTCGTCGAGTACGCCACCGCCCTGTTCGACCGCGCCACCGCCGAACGGCTCGGCGGGCACCTCACCGAGCTGCTGGTCGGCGTCGCCGCGACGCCGGACCGGAAGGTCGGCGAGCTGGAGCTGGCGCCGACCGCGGAACGAGCCCTGCTCGCCGAGTGGAACGACACCGCGGTCGCCTACCCGGCCGGCACCCTCACCGAGCTGTTCACCGCGCAGGCCCGACGCACCCCGCACGCGGCCGCGGTCCGCTTCGACGGCACCGAGCTCACCTACGCGCGGCTCGACGCACGCGCCAACCAGCTCGCGCATCACCTGACCGCGCAAGGCATCGGCCCGGAGGACGTGGTCGGCGTCAGCATGCACCGCGGCATCGACCTCGTCGTCGCGCTGCTCGGCGTGCTCAAGGCGGGCGCCGCGTACCTCCCCCTCGACCCGGACCACCCGGCCGAGCGGCTCGCGTACCTGCGCCGCGACTCCGGCGCCCGCGCGGTCGTCACCGCCGACACGTTCGCCGGTCTCACCGGGCCGGAGCACGACCCCGGCGTCCCGGTCACGCCGGCGCACCCGGCGTACGTGATCTACACGTCCGGGTCCACCGGCCGCCCCAAGGGTGTCGTCGTCGAGCACCGCGGCATCGTCAACCGGCTGCGGTGGATGCAGGACGAGTACACGTTGGACGGCACCGACCGCGTGCTGCAGAAGACCCCCTTCACGTTCGACGTGTCGGTGTGGGAGTTCTTCTGGCCACTGGTCACCGGCGCCACGATCGTCGTCGCGCGGCCCGACGGGCACCGCGACCCCACCTACCTCGCCGAGCTGATCGCCGAGGAGCAGGTCACGACCGTCCACTTCGTACCCTCGATGCTCAGGGCGTTCCTCTCCGAGCCGTTCGGCGAGCTGCCGTCGCTGCGCCGCATGATCTGCAGCGGCGAGGCGCTGCCGGCCGACCTCGTCACCGGCGTGCACGAGCGCATCCGCTGCCCGCTGCACAACCTGTACGGCCCGACGGAGGCGTCGGTCGACGTCACCGCGACCGAGTGCGTCCCCGGCCGGCCGGTCACCATCGGCAGGCCGATCGCCAACACCCGCACCCACATCGTCGACGCGAACCTGCGCCCCACCCCGATCGGCGTGCCGGGCGAGCTGCTGCTCGCCGGCGTGCAGCTGGCCCGCGGCTACCTCAACCGGCCAGACCTGACCGCCGAGAGGTTCGTCCCCGACCCGTTCGGCGGCCCGGGCGACCGCCTCTACCGCACCGGCGACCTCGCCCGCTTCCGCCCGGACGGCACGATCGACTACCTCGGCCGCATCGACCACCAGGTCAAGATCCGCGGCCAGCGCATCGAGCTCGGCGAGATCGAGACCGTGCTCGGCGAGCACCCGGACGTGACCGCGTCGGCCGTCACCGTCCACAACGGACAGCTCGCGGCGTACGTCACGCCGGCGGAGCTGGACCAGGACGAGGTCGAGCTGTTCCTCCGCGAACGCCTGCCCGACGCCATGATCCCCACCCACTGGACCACGCTCGCCGCGCTCCCCCTCACGTCCAGCGGCAAGCTCGACCGCAAGGCGCTGCCGGCGCCCGGCACGCACCGGCCCGCCGAAGGGCACGTCGAGCCGAGCACCCCGCTCGAGCACGCGATCGCGCGGGCCATGGCCGAGGCCACCGGCGTCGACGAGATCGGGGCGCACGAACGGTTCTTCCGCGTCGGCGGCGACTCGATCCGCGCGGTCCGCGTGGTCGGCGCACTGCGCGACCAGGGGCTGGACCTGTCCGTGCAGGACCTGTTCCGCCACCAGACGGTCGCCGAGCTGGCCGCCGCGGTCGCGCCGAGGGCCGGTGGCACGGCGGCCCGCCGCGTCGAGCCGTTCGAGCTGATCGACGCCGCCGACCGCGCGCGGCTGCCGGCCGACGTGGTCGACGCCTACCCGCTGTCGATGGTGCAGGCGGGCATGGTCTACGAGATGCAGGCCGACAGTTCGGTCGCGGGCCGAGGCTTGTACCTCAACCGGCTGAGCTACCCCATCCGCGACGACGCCCCGCTGTCGCTGCCGGCGTTGCGCGCGGCGGCCCGGCTTCTGGTGCGGCGCCACGAGATCCTCCGCACGTCGATCGACATCGACTCCTACGGCCAGGCGCTGCAGCTGGTGCACGCCGATGCGGACATCGTGGTCGGGCTCGGCGAGCCGCCCGCGACGACCCCGGACCTCGGGGTCGCGTCGCTGCTCTCGCTGTACGCGGAACCGCTGACCGGCCACGACTGGCGACTGTCGATCGTCTACTGCCACCCGATCCTCGACGGCTGGAGCCAGAACTCGCTGGTGCCCGAGCTGCTCGACTACTACCGCGCGCTCCGGGACGGCCGCGACCCCGCGCCGCAGCCGCCGCCCTCGGTCCGGTTCGTCGACTCGATCGCACTGGAGCTGGCCGCCGTCGAGTCCGCTGTGGATCGTGCGTTCTGGGCTTCGCGGGTGGCCGTCGACGGGCTGTCGGTGCCCGACACCTGGGCGACCGAGGACCACGAATGGCGGGCGGTCCGGGTCGGGTTCGCCGACCTCGTGCCCGGCCTGCGCGCGGTGGCCGAAGCCGCGGACGTGCCGCTCAAGAGCGTGCTGCTCGCCGCGCACCTGACCGTGCTCGGCATGGTCAGCGGCCGGCGGCGGTTCCACACCGGGCTCGTGTGCAACGGCAGGCCGGAGCTGGCCGGCGGCGACCAGGTGCGCGGCATGTTCCTCAACACCGTGCCGTTCTCCGTCGACCTCGACCGGCCGACCTGGGTGGACCTGGCCCGCACGGTGTTCGCCGAGGAGATCGCGCTGTGGCCGCACCGGCACTTCCCGCTGCCCGCGATGCAGCGTGAGTGGGGCCGGGGCACGCCGCTCGTCGACATCTTCTTCAACCACACGGACATGCACGTGCTCGACGGCGGGCCGATCGACGTCGCCGGCATCGCCGACACGACGCCGAACGAGTTCGGCCTCTCGGTGTCGACCGAGCCGGGCGTGCTGGTGCTGGAGGGCGCGCGCGTCGGCGCGGAGCGCCTCGACCTGCTCGCCGCCGCCTACCGGCACGTCCTCGAGTCGGTCGCCGCGGACGCGGACCCCCGGCGCTGCCAGCTGCCCGACACCGAGCGGACCGTCCTGCTGACCCGGTGGAACGCGACCGAGGTGCCGATCCCCGACGAGACGCTGCCGGAGCTGTTCACCCGGCAGGCACTGTCCACTCCGGACGCGCCGGCAGTCGTGACGACCGCGGGCGCCATGACCTACGCCGACCTCGACGCGCGGACGAACCAGGTGGCGCACCACCTGCGCGCGCTCGGCGTCGGTCCCGGCACGCTCGTCGGGGTGCGGCTGCCGCGCGGCGCGGACCTGCTCGTCGCGTTCCTCGCGGTGCTGAAGACGGGCGGCGCGTACCTGCCGCTGGACCCCGACTACCCCGCGCAGCGCGTCGAGTTCATGCTCGCCGACGCCGGCGCGCGGCTCACCGTGGACGAGGCGATCATCGCGGCGGCGGCCGGCGGTCCGACCATCCCGCTCGACGTGACCCACACACCGGCCGACCTCGCCTACGTGATCTACACGTCCGGCTCGACCGGCACGCCGAAGGGGGTGCTGATCCACCACCGGGGGCTGAGCAACTTCCTCGCCTCGGTGGCCGCCCGCCCCGGGCTGGCCGCAGGCGACACGGTCGTCGGCCTGACGACCGTGTCGTTCGACCCGTCGGTGCTGGAGCTGTTCCTGCCGCTGACGGTCGGCGCGCGGGTCGTGCTCGCCGACGCCGAGCAGGCGCGGGACCCGCAGCGGATGGCGGCGCTCATCGACTCGGCGGGCCCCGCGGTGCTGCAGGCGACCCCGGTCACCCTGCGGATGCTGCTCGACTCCGGCTGGACCGCGCCGGCCGACCGCACGATCCTGTGCGGCGGCGAGAAGCTCGCGACCTCGCTGGCACAACGGCTCGCGGCGCACGGCGCGACCGTGTGGGACCTGTACGGCCCGACCGAGACGACCGTGTGGGCGACGACCGCGCGGCTCGACGCCGACGGCGCGGTCGCGGACTGGGCGGCCGAGGCGAACTCGGCGGTCCACCTGCTCGACGAGCGGCTCGAGCCGGTGCCGGTCGGCGTCGTCGGCGAGGTGTACATCGGCGGCGTCGGGCTGGCCTGGGGCTACCACGGCCGGCCGGACCTGACCGCGCGCACGTTCGTGCCGGACCCGTTCGGCGTCGGTGAGCGGCTGTACCGCACTGGCGACCTCGCGCGCCGGCGGCCGGACGGCTCGGTGGAGATCCTCGGCCGCGCCGACCACCAGGTGAAGATCCGCGGTCACCGCATCGAGCCGGGCGAGATCGAGGCCGCGCTGCTGGCGCACGACGCGGTCCGCGCGGCGGTGGTGCACGCGGTGGCGACCGACCGGCTCGTGGCGTACGTGGTGCCGCACGGCGCCGCGCCGGCGGCGGACGAGCTGCGCGACCGTCTACTGCGGACACTGCCGGACTACATGGTGCCGTCGGCGTTCGTGTCGCTGTCCGAGTTCCCGCTGACACCGACCGGGAAGGTGGACCGCAAGGCGCTGCCGGCGCCGCCACCGGCGACCACGGCGGGCACGGCACCACGCACCGCGGTCGAACGCGCGGTCGCGGCGGCGTGGTGCGAGGTGCTGGACCGCACGGAGATCGGCATCCACGAGAACTTCTTCGACGTCGGCGGCCACTCGCTGCTGGCGACCAGGGTGGCGGTCCGGCTGCGGGTGACCGAAGGCGTCGACGTCCCGGTCCGCGCGTTGTTCGACCACGCGACGGTGGCCGCGCTGGCCGCCGCGCTGCCGGGCTACCAGAAGGTCACGGCAGCCAACGCCATCCCGGCGCTGGCCCCCCGACGCAGGCGAGGCACCCGATGACCACCACCGAGATCCTTCCGCTGCGCAAGAACCGCGACTTCCTGCTCCTCTGGTCCGGCTCGGCCGTCTCCGTGCTCGGCTCCACCGCGTCCACGGTGGCCTACCCGCTCCTGGTCCTCGCCATCACCGGCTCCGCCGCCGACGCTGGGGTCGCCGGGTTCTTCGCGCTGCTGCCCATGCTGATCTTCCAGCTGCCGGCCGGCGCGCTGGTCGACCGGTGGGACCGCAGGCGGGTGATGATCTGGTGCGACGCGATACGGGCCGCCGGCGCGACCGGCATCGTGGTGGGCCTCCTGACGGACAACCTGTTGCTGTGGCACATCTTCGTCGTCGGCTTCATCGAGGGGACGATGGCCGTCGGCCACCAGCTCGCCTCGGACGCCGCGGTCCCCAACGTCGTGCACCCGAGCCAGCTCGCGACCGCGCTGTCGCGCAACGAGGCCCGCGAGCGCGGCGCCACCATGCTCGGCACCCCCATCGGCGGGCTCCTCTTCGGGCTCGGCCGCGCGGTGCCGTTCGTGCTGGACGCGTGCACCTACCTCTTCTCGCTCGTCACGCTCCTGTTCATCAAGAAGGAGTTCCAGGGCGAACGCCAGGAACGGCAGCCCGTCCTGGAGGGGGTGCGCTGGCTGTGGCGCAACGCGTTCCTGCGCACCGCGATCCTCCTCGTCGCCGGCAGCAACCTGGTGTTCCGCGCCATGTTCCTCATCGTCGTCGTCATGGCGGCCGACGCGGGGGCCTCCCCCGCCGCCATCGGGGTCATCTTCGGCGTGGCGGGCGGCGCGGGGCTGCTCGGCTCGCTCGCCTCGACCTGGTGTCAGCGCAGGCTGTCGCTGCGGACGGTCGTCGTCGGCGCCAACTGGTTGTGGACGCTGCTGATGGTCGTCATCGTCACCACCGACGACTTCTACGTCCTCGGCCTCGCCTACGCGGCCATGTGGTTCATCGGTCCACTGTGGAACGTGGCGCTCGCCACCTACCAGCTGGCCATCACTCCCGACCACCTGCAGGGCCGCGTGCTCGGCGCGGTCAGCATGATCGCGTTCGGCGCGGTCCCGATCGGGTCCCTCGTCGGCGGCTACCTGCTCGACGCGGTCGGCCCCGGTTCCTCGGCGCTGATCCTGACCGGCTGGATGGTCCTGCTGGCCGGCGCCGCCACTCTTTCCCGCGCGGTGCGAGACACGCGCACAACCAAGGAGGCATGACCGTGTTCCGCACAATGCTCAAGTCCAAGATCCACCGCGCCACCGTGACCCAGGCCGACCTGCACTACGTGGGGTCGCTGACGATCGACGAGGACCTGATGGACGCCGCCGACCTGCTGGCCGGCGAGCAGGTCCACATCGTCGACATCGACAACGGCGCCCGTCTGGAGACCTACGTCATCGCCGGCCAGCGCGGCAGCGGCGTGATCGGCATCAACGGCGCGGCCGCGCGGCTGATCTCCCCCGGCGACCTGGTGATCATCATCAGCTACACCGGGGTGCCCGACGCCGACGCGAAGGCGTTGGTGCCCAAGGTGGTCATGGTCGACAAGACCAACCAGCCGATCGCGTACACCGCCGACCCGGCCGAGCCGGTGCCCGGCACGCGGACCACCCGCGGTGACGTGACGGCCGCACGAGGGAGCGACCGTGTCGCACACTGATGGTGGCAGCCCGGGCGGGGTGCTCGCCACCATCGGTTCGACCCCGCTCGTCGAGCTGACCGAGCTGGACCCCGGGAGTCCTTTTCGGACGTTCGCGAAGCTGGAGGCGCACAACCCCGGCGGGTCCATCAAGGACCGGTCCGCGCTCGGCATGCTGCTCGGCCGGATCCGCGACGGCCGGCTCGTGCCGGGCAGGTCGGTGGTCGTCGAGTCCAGCTCCGGCAACCTCGGCATCGGCCTCGCGCAGGTCTGCGGCTACCACGGCATCCGCTTCATCTGCGTCGTGGACCCGCGCACCAACAAGCAGAACATCGCGATCATGCGCGCGTTCGGCGCGGAGGTCGAGATCGTGACCGACGTCGACCCGGTCACCGGCGAGTACCTGCCGATGCGGGTCCGGCGGGTCCGTGAGCTGGTCGCCCGGCTGCCGCACGCGTACTGCCCGGACCAGTACGCGAACCCGCTCAACCCGCTCGCGCACCGCACGACCATGCGCGAGATCGTCGACGCGCTGCCCGGCGGCCCCGACTTCCTGTTCTGCGCCACCAGTTCCTGCGGCACGCTGCGCGGTTGCGCCGAGTACGCGCGCGCGCGGCGGCTGCCGGTGACGATCGTCGCCGTCGACGCGGCGGGCAGCGCGATCTTCAGCCCGCCGACCGCGCGCAGGCTGATCCCGGGCCACGGCGCGGCGGTCCGGCCAAGGCTGCACCGCGACGGGCTCGCGGACCTGGTCGTGCACGTCGACGACCTCGACTGCGTGCTGGCCTGCCGCAGGCTCGCGACCCGCGAGGCGATCCTCGCCGGCGGGTCGTCCGGCGCGGTGGTCGCCGCGCTGACCAGCATGCGCGACCGCATCCCCGCCGGCGCGACGTGCGCGCTGGTCTTCCCCGACCGCGGCGAGCGGTACCTGGACACGATCTACGACGACGACTGGGTGACCACGCACTTCGGCGACGTCTCCCACCTGTGGAAGGAAGAGGAACCGATGATGGGGGTGGCGGCATGCTGATCCTGGGCGCCGACGAGGTTCGGCACGTGCTCGACGGCGCGGAGGACGCCGTGCTCGACGCGGTGCGCCGCGCGTACATCCTGCACGCGCGGGGCCGCACGGCCGTGCCGCACTCGGTGTTCCTGCGCTTCCCCGACGACGACCGCAACCGGATCATCGCGCTGCCGGCGTACCTCGATGACGGTGCCGAGCCGGTGGCCGGCGTCAAGTGGATCTCGTCGTTCCCCGGCAACCTCGACGCCGGCCTGGACCGCGCGTCGGCGGCGATCATCCTCAACTCGACGCGCACCGGCGTGCCGGAGGCATTGGTCGAGGGCTCGACGATCTCGGCGCGCCGCACCGCGGCCAGCGCCGCCGTCGCGGCGGCCACGCTCGCCGCCGGCGCGCCGGAGACCGGCGTGTCGCTGGTCGGCTGCGGGGTCGTCAACTTCGAGGTGCTGCGGTTCCTGCTGACCGTGCTGTCCGAGGTGGACACCGTGACGCTGTTCGACCTGGACCGGGAGCGGGCACAGGAGTTCGCGGACCGCTGCGCGCAGCAATGGCCGCAGTTGAAGCTCACCGTGGCGGAGCGGGTGGAGGACGCGCTCGCCGCGCACACGCTCGTGTCGCTCGCGACGACCGCCACCACGCCGCACCTCGCCGGCGAGTACTGCCGGCCGGGCACGCTGGTGCTGCACCTGTCGCTGCGCGACCTCACGCCGGCCACCGTGCTGTCGAGCGTGAACGTCGTCGACGACGTCGACCACGTGTGCCGGGCGGCGACGTCGCTGCACCTGGCCGAGCAGGAGGTGGGACACCGGGACTTCGTCACGACGTCCATCGGCGAGGTTCTGCTGGCGGACCAGGGTTTCCGGCGCGACGAGGACCGGTTGACGGTGTTCTCCCCGTTCGGGCTCGGCATGCTGGACCTCGCGCTGGCCGACCTGGTGCGACGCGAGGCGCGCCGCCAGGGCCTCGGCACCGACCTGCCCGCGTTCCTGCCGTCGGGGCCACGGTCATGACCACCCTGCCCGCCCTGTTCGCGGCACAGGTGGCACGCACCCCGTCGGCGCCCGCCGTCGTGGCGGACGGCGTGTCGGTGTCCTATGTGGAGCTGGACCGGCGGGCGAACCGGTTGGCGCATCACCTGATCGCCGAGGGGGTCGGGCCGGAGTCGGTCGTTGGCGTGTGCCTGGACCGCGGTGTCGAGCTGGTCGTCGCGTTGCTGGGGATCCACAAGGCGGGCGGCGCCTACCTGCCGCTCGACCCGGACTACCCGGCCGAGCGCGTCGACTACATGCGGTCCGACTCCGGCGCCACCACGGTCGTCACCGCCGCCACGTTCGCCCGAGTCGACGGCCCGTCCGACGACCCGGGAACCGAGGTGCTGCCGGCACATCCGGCCTACGTGATCTACACGTCCGGCTCGACCGGCCGACCCAAGGGTGTGGTGATCGAGCACCGCGGGATCGTCAACCGGCTCGTGTGGATGCAGGACGAGTACGCACTGGACGGCACGGACCGGGTGCTGCAGAAGACGCCGTACAGCTTCGACGTGTCGGTGTGGGAGTTCTTCTGGCCGCTGATCACCGGCGCCACCCTCGTGATGGCCCGCCCCGGCGGGCACCGCGACCCGCGCTACCTGGCGGAGACCATCGACACCGAGCGGATCACGACCGTCCACTTCGTACCGTCGATGCTGCGGACCTTCCTGGCGGAGCCGTTCGGCGCGCTGCCTTCGTTGCGGCGCATGATCTGCAGCGGCGAGGCACTCACCGCCGACCTCGTCACCGGTGTGCACGAGCGGCTCGGCTGCGAGCTGCACAACCTGTACGGACCGACAGAGGCGTCCGTGGACGTCACGGCGATCCGCTGCCACCCCGGCGAACCCGTCACCATCGGCCGCCCGATCGCCAACACCGCGACCCACATCGTCGACCGCGACCTGAACCCGGTCGCGGAAGGCGAGCTGTGTCTCGCGGGCGTCCAGCTCGCGCGCGGCTACCTCGGGCGGCCCGAGCTGACGGCCGAGCGGTTCGTGCCCAACCCGTTCGGCGCCGGCGACCGGCTCTACCGCACCGGCGACCTGGCCCGCCGGCGCGCCGACGGCACCATCGACTACCTCGGCCGGCTCGACCACCAGGTCAAGATCCGCGGACACCGCATCGAGCTGGGCGAGATCGAGGCCGTCCTCACCGGGCACCCGGACGTCCACGCCGGCGTGGTGACCGTGCACCGGCCCGCGACCGGGGAACCGCGACTCGTCGCGTACGTCGTGCCGGCCGGGCGGCTGGACGTGCGGACGCTGCGCGGTGACCTCGGCGCCACCCTGCCCGACCACATGATCCCCGCGCTGTTCCTGACGCTGTCCGCGCTGCCGCTCACCCCGAGCGGCAAGACCGACCGCGGCGCGCTGCCCGCGCCGGACGGCGCCCGCCCGGCGCTCGGCGTCGAGTACGCGCCGGCCCGCACCGCGACCGAGACCGCGCTCGTGGAGATCTGGGAGCACGTACTGGACACGACTCCGGTCGGCATCCGCGACCCGTTCGTCGAGCTCGGCGGCCAGTCGCTGACCGCGGCCCGGATCTGCGCGCGGGTCCGGCAGCGGTTCGGCGGCCACCTGTCGGCCGGGGACCTGCTCGACGCGGCCACGATCGAACGGATGGCCGAGCTGGTCGCCACCGCGCCCGCGCGGTCCGGCCCGCCGCCGATCGCGAGGCTCGCCCCGTGACCGCGGCGTCCACCGTGGACTCGTTCGCGCTCTCGTTCGCGCAGCAGCGGCTCTGGTTCGCCGACCAGCTCGCGCCGGGCAGCCCCGCGTACAACATGTACGAGGCGTTCCGGCTGCGCGGTCCGCTCGACGTCGACGCGCTCCGACTGTCTCTTGTGGACACCGTGGCGCGGCACGAGGCGTTGCGCAGCACGTTCCACGCACGTCGTGGGGTGCCGTTCCAGGTGATCACCGACGAGCCGCCGTCGCTCGAGGTCGTCCCGGTCGCCGAGGCCGAGTTGTCCGAGGCCGTCGGCCGGGCGGCGCGGGTGCCGTTCGCGCTCGACCGCGAGCCGCCGCTGCGGCTGTCGCTGCTGCGCGTCGGCGAGGAGGACCACGTGCTGCTCGCGGTCGTGCACCACATCGTGTCCGACGAGCAGTCGATGACCGTGTTCTGGCGCGACCTGTGCGCACACCACCGCGCGCGGGTCGCCGGTGAGCCGGCCGCGCTCGCGCCGCTGCCGGTCCGGTACGTCGACTACGCGGCCTGGCAGCGGAACTGGCTGTCCGGCGACCTGCTCGCCGACGAGCTGGACCACTGGCGCCGCGAGCTGGCCGGCGCGCCGCCCGTGCTGGAGCTGCCGACGGACCGGCCCCGACCGGCGCGGCAGTCCGACGCGCGGGGCGTCGTGTCGTTCCGGCTGCCGGCCGAGGTGGTCGCCGATGTGCACACGACCGCGCGGGCCGCGGGCGCGACGCCGTTCATGACGCTGCTCGCCGCGTTCGCCGCGCTGCTCGCGCGGGCGACCGGCCGCGACGACGTCGTCGTGGGAACGTTCGCCGCGAACCGGTCGATCGTCGAGGTCGAGGACCTCGTGGGGCTGTTCGTGAACACGCTGCCGCTGCGGGTGCGGCTCGGCGACGACCCGACGTTCGAGGACCTCCTCACTGTCGTGCGCCACGCGGCGACCGACGGGATCCGGCATCAGGAGGTGCCGTTCGACCAGGTCGTCACGGCGCTGCGGCCGCCGCGCGACCTGTCGCGCAACCCGGTGGCGCAGGTGGCGTTCCAGTCGCTGACCCCGGCCGGCGACCGGGTGCGGCTGCCGGGTGTCGAGGCGGCGCCGTACGCGCTCGGGCAGTGCGGCGACCCGTTCGACGTTCGCCTCGCGGTGCGGGACCGGGACGGGGAGCTGTACTACGCGGCCGACCTGTTCACGCGGGAGTCGGCGGCGGCGCTCGCGGAGTGGTTCGTGCGGATCGCCGCGGCCGCGGCGGCGGCGCCGTGGCTGCGGCTCACCCAGCTGCCGGGTCGGCCGTGAGCCGAATATGGGGGCGCGGACCGACTGTCCACCACGAAACGGAGGAATAGCGTCGAGTCATGCCAACGGTTCATGTGCTCAGTCCGGACCAGGCGCGCGGCGCGGCGCTGGTGCGTCGTGTCGACATGGAACTGGCGGACCCCGCCGCGGCGACCGTGATCGTCTCGCTCGGCGCCACAGTGGACGACGCGCTGCTGCGCTTCCAGCGCGACCGGCGGTGTGCGGGCGGTCGGCTGGTCATCGTGGCCGACGCCGTGACCCCGACCGCCGTGTACCGCGCGGTGCGGGCGGGCGTGTGCGCGATCCTGCGGCACGGGGAGGCCGACGCGGAACGGCTCGGCGACGCGATCCGCGCCGCCGCGACGGGTGCGGGCGGTATGCCCGGCGAGGACGTCGGTCGGCTGCTGGAGAACACGTCCGAGCCGGCGACCGACGAACGGCTGACCGAACGCGAGGTGCACGTGCTCCGCCTGGTCGCCGACGGCTACGGCAACGCGGACATCGCCCGCCGACTGGAGTGCTCCCCGCACACGGTGAAGAACACGATCCACGACCTGATGACCCGACTGCGCCTGCGCAACCGCACACACGCCGCCGCCTTCGCGGTCCGCACCGGCCTGGCCTGACCGCGTGTCCGACGCTCAGGACCAGGCCCAACACGGCGGTGACGGCTCCCGCCACGTCGGTGACGGCCTGGCTCAGGGTCGTGAGGGTGTCGGCCCACATCGTGGCCTCCCTTAGGTTGAGGTCGGTGTGGGTCAACGGTGTGGCCGGGAACGTTCAGTTCGGCGCGGTACTGGAGACTGGCCGAAATGAACGAACTGAACGGCCGGCACCCGAGACTCTGAAACGTGGACCACGGAAGAGACGAGACGGTGTTGGCCGGGAGCGACGAGCACGCGCGCTCGACGGCGGGTGCGATGGTGCTGCGGGCGCTGTTCGAGCTGGCGGGTGAGCCGCCGTACTCAACGGTGCGAGAACGGTCCGAGCTGTCGGGCGTGTCGTTGTCGAAGGCGACGATCACCAACCTTCTGGCCGGTAGAGGATCGCCGCGGCCGCGCA
The DNA here is from genome assembly GCA_963840275.1 of uncultured Actinomycetota bacterium. Classification (GTDB taxonomy): domain Bacteria; phylum Actinomycetota; class Actinomycetes; order Mycobacteriales; family Pseudonocardiaceae; genus Actinophytocola. The sequence continues at coordinate 589,721 of CAWIYK010000005.1, read as the reverse complement.
CGGTGCGCGCGTTCGTCGACGCGTGTGTCCAGCTCAAACCGAAGAAGGTGGCGTGGCCGGCGGGCCGCCACACCGCGCGGGAGTGGCTCGACGCCTACGACATCGCCTGCGGACGCACCCCGACCGCGCGGACGTCGGCGGAGGTTCGGGCGCGGCCGGTGCGGGTGGGCCTGCCGCCGGTCACCGCCGAGGCGCTGCAACCCAGGACACGTCTGACCGAGCTGCTGGGCAGCGTGATCGACGAGGGAAAGACCGCGGTGCTGACCCAGCCGGCACGGGTCCTGTCCGGGCTGGGCGGGGTCGGCAAGTCGCAGCTCGCCGCCCACTACGCCGGCCAGCAGTGGCACGACCCGGCGACCGACGTCATCGTCTGGGCCACCGCCACCTCGACCAGCGGGATCGTGGAGGCCTACGCCGAGGCCGCCATCCGTGTCCTGGGTGCCGGCACCGGGGACGCCGAACAGGACGCACGTCGGTTCCTGCGCTGGGCGGCCAGCACTCCGAAGCGATGGCTGATCGTCCTGGACGACATACAGACACCCGGTGATCTCGCCGCGTGGCGGCCACCGGTCACGGCGACCGGGCAGACGGTGATCACCACCCGCTACCGGGGGGACGCCTTCGACCGGGGTGACATCGAGTTGATCCAGGTCGACGTCTTCACCCAGGAAGAAAGCCGGGCCTACCTGCACCAGCGGCTCGACGCCCACCCGCACCTGCTGTCCGGCAACGACAACTACAACGACAACTCACGACATCGACCCCGGGCTCGACGGCCTTGCCACGGAGTTGGGGTTCCTGCCGTTGGCACTGGCGCAGGCGACCGCGTACATGGTCAACGAGATCACCTCGGTCGACAGCTACCGAGCGCTCGTCCTCGACCAACGACGGCGCCTGGACGAGCTGGTCCCCGCCAGGGACGAACTTCCCGACGGCCACCAGGCCACGGTCGCCGCCACGTGGAGCCTGTCGATCCAACGGGCGAACGCGACGGCCCCGGCGGGTCTCGCGTGGCCGCTGCTGCAGATCGCGTCCCTGTTGGCACCGACCGGCATTCCGGAGGACGTGTTCACCGCGGAAGCCGTCGTCAACTATCTCGGCGAGGCACTCGACCGCGCACTGGACGCCCAGACCATCCGCCGCGGTCTCGCTGTCCTGCACCGCTACAACCTCGTCACGCTCGACCCCGCCCATCCCGAGCACGGCGTCACCATTCACAGTCTCGTGCAACGTGCCACTCGCGACGCCGACCCGGGTGCGCTGCCACGACCGTTGGACCACGACGACCTCGCCTACGCCGTCGCCGACGCCATGTGCGACATCTGGCCCGAGGTGGACACCGCCAGCGACATCGGCGCCCGCCTGCGCACCAACGGCGCCGCGCTCACTTCCCATAGCGGCGACGCCCTCTGGACCCCGACCGCGCATGCCCTGTTCCTCCACATCGGGAACAGCCTGGGCGAAGCGGGACAGGCCAACGCGGCGGTGGCCCATTGGCAGAACGTGTATGCCGCGGCGAGTGCCCGGATGGGACCGGACGACATCAACACGCTTGGCATCCGTGGCAATCTCGCGCTGTGGCGAGCCAGTGCGGGAGACCCCGCGGGCGCCGCGGCCGAACTGGCCGACCTGTTGAGTCCCGTGCAGCGCGCGCTGGGACCCGATCACTACAACGTGCTCAGTATCCGTGGCCACCTCGCACGTCTGCAGAGCGAGTTCGGTGAGGCCGCGGGTGCCGTGAAGCTGTTCGAGACGCTGGTGGCCGACCACCTACGGGTGTTGGGAAACGAACACCCCGACACGGTCAACGCTCGAATCAGCCTTGCCGTCGCGCGGGGCGATGCCGGCGACGCCACCGGTGCGGTGCGCGAGTTGGCAGCTGTGTTGGCCGATCAGGTGCGGGGCGTGGGTCCCGATCACCCGCACGTACTGAGTACTCGCAACAACCTCGCCATGATGCGCGGCAGAGCCGGGGACGCGGCCGGCGCCATCGCCGAGCTCGAGATCTTGCTCGAGGTCATGCCGAAGGTGCTGGGCCCCGACCACCCAAAAACGCTGACCACCCGGATCAACCTCGCCGCGACGCGGGGCAAGACCGGCGACAGCGTCGGCGCGGTGACCGAGTTCGAGAACATACTGGCGCACCAGCTTCGGGTGCTCGGACCGGATCATCCCGACATCCTGTTCACCCGCAACAATCTCGCCAGCCAGCGGAGCGAGACCGGCAACGTCGTCGACACAGTGGCCGAGTTCGAGTTCGTGGCCGCCGAGCATCTGCGGATTCTGGGCCCCGACCACCCCCGCACCTTGGTCGCGCAGGCCCACGTCGCTCAGGGGCGCCACAAAGCCGGTGATCCGGTGGACGCGATGGCGCGGCTCGAGAAACTGCTGGCGGTCCGACTGCGCGTGCTCGGACCCGACCACCCCGCGGTGCTCAGCACTCGCAGCGACCTCGCCGCCGCTCGGCGCGGCGCCGGCGACGTGGTGGCTGAGCTCGAAGGCCGGCTGGCCGCACAACTGAGGATGCTCGCGCCCGAACATCCCGATGTGCTGCGCACCCGTGCCGATCTCGAGGTGGCGAGGCGCGACGCCGTCGATCCCCAGGACGCGGTGACGGAGTTCGAGAACCTGTTGGCCGAGCACCTGCGACTGCGCGGCCCTGACCATCACGACACCCTGACCGTTCGCAACAACCTCGCCGCGACGAGGGTCGAGGCCGGGGAGGACCCCGACATCACGGAGTTCGAGGACGTGCTCGAGTCCATGCTGGCGATACTGGGCCCCGATGACCCCGAGCACACTGACCTGTCGCGTCAACCTCGCTCGTGCCCGGGGCATGGCCGGCGATGCCGCCGGCGCGGTGACCGAGCACGAGAAGTTGCTGGTCGAACAGTTTCGAGTCCTGGGCCCCGATCACGCCAAGCTCCTGACCACCCGCGCCCGGCTCGCCCATTGGCGGACCGAGGCCGGCGACGCCACCGGCGCGGTGACCGAGTACGAGACGTTGCTGGCGGAGCTTCTCCGGCTGCGGGGGCCCGACGACCCCAACACCCTCGCCGTACGCGCGACCCTCGCGACGATGGGCGGCAGGCCCGACGACCCAGGAGCGTGAGTGTCGAACTCACCGGTCACCGGTGTTGGACACGCGGTCAGATCAGGCCTTCGCGCAGGGCATGGGCCACCGCGTGGGCACGGTTGCGCAGGCGGAGCCTGCGGGTGATGTCGTGCACGACGCTCGTCACCGTGCGGACCGAGTACGCGAGGCGCCGTGCCACCTCGGCCGTCTCGTGGCCGTCGGCCAGCAGCGACAGCACGGCCTTCTCCCGGTCGTCCAGCCGCGGGTCGGGCGCGACCGGGGCCAGCACCCCGCCGAGCAGGTCCGGCGGCAGCGTCCCGTACCCGTCGGCCACCGCGAGCAGCGCGGACCGCAGCCGCGGCGGGCTCGCGTCCTGACGACGCAGCACCCCGCCGACGCCCGCACGGATCGCCCGCACACCACCGGAAGCGTCGATCGACGTCGCCACCAGCAGCACCGGCCGTGCGGCCCGCCGCGCGGTGGCGACCGCACGCACGGCCGCGTCGTCGACCACGTCCACCACGACCAACGCGACCGAGCCCGGCGCCGCCGACGACACGACCGCGAGCTCCGCGAACCCGCGCAGGCAGTTCTCGACGCCGGCCTGCAGAAGCGGGTCACACGCCTCGACCCGTACCGCAACCGCACGTTCCTCTGTCACGAGCGCGAGCGCTGCCACGGTCGCTCCTTCCACATCCGAGTCCGTCCACGAGAAGCATCGCGGCGCGGCCCCGGAAGCGCATGGGCGTGCCGCCCCCAACTTTGATCGCCCCCATGTGCCCGCGAATGTGGGGGCCGCGCCCCCATGTCGCGAAGGACGCCGGAGTGGGATCGTTCCGGGCGTGAGCCAACCGTCGCCCGAGCGTCAGGCCGTCGTGCCGTTGGCACCCGACTGGTGGGCCGGCGGGCTCGCACTGGCGGACCGGCTGCCGGCGCCCGCCGGGACCGGCGCACCGGCCGGCGTCGCGAAGCGGCTCGACCGCTGGCGGGCCAACGCGAGCACCGAGTTCACCCGCCGCCTCGCCGACGTCCGGCTCGACGAGGACACGCTGGCGAGGCTCCTCGCCGAGCCGGCGACCGACCTCGCCAACCGCACCGAGCGGCCCGCGTGGGCCGACCGGGTCACCGACGCGATCGCCGCCGCGCGCCCCGACGGAGCCGCCGGAACCGACCCGGACCCCTCGCTGGAGGCGTTCACCCGGCCGCTGCGGCCCTTCACCGACGACGCCGACGCGCGGCTGCGCCACAACGCGGGGCACGCCGCCGGCCTCGGCGACATCGTCGACCTCGACGCCGTGTGCGCCCAGCTCACCGGCGACCTCGCGACCCGGCTCGTCACGATCGCGGCACGCACGATCGTGCTGGAGCTCAACGTCGCCCGCGTGTCCGGCCGGCTCACCGGCGCGGACGGCCGCGACCGCTTCGGCGACTTCGTCGGCCGGCTCGCCACGCAGGACGGCCTCGCCGCGCTGTTCGGCGAGTACCCGGTGCTCGCCCGCCTCCTCGCGCAGACCTGCGACCAGGCGGTCGCCGCGCACACCGAGCTGCTGGACCGCTTCGCCACCGACCGTGCCACCATCGTCGAGACCCTTCTGGACGGCGCCGACCCCGGGCCGGTACGCACCGTCGAGCTGGGCCGGGGCGACCGGCACCGGGGCGGCCGCGCGGTCGCCGTCCTGACCTTCTCCGACGGCCGGCAGGTCGTGTACAAGCCCCGCGCCCAGGAGCTCCAGCGGCATTTCGCGGACCTGGTCGGCTGGCTCAACACCCGCGTCCCCGGCCTGGACCTGCGCGCGGCGACCGCGCTCGCCATGGACGGCTACGGCTGGGTCGAGTTCGTCGGCCACCGCGGGTGCGCGAGCGTCGCCGAGGTCGACCGCTTCTACCGCCGCCAGGGCGCGCTGCTCGCGCTGCTGTACGCGCTCGACGCGACCGACATCCACTACGAGAACCTGATCGCCGCGGCCGACCAGCCGGTGCTCGTCGACGTCGAGACGCTCTTCCACCCGACCCTCGACCAGGCCGCCACGGCCGGCCCGGACCCGGCGCAGGTGGCGCTGCGGTCGTCGGTCACCCGGACCGCGCTGCTGCCGTCCCTGCTGGTCGGCGAGCACGGCGCGCTGGACCTCTCCGGCCTCGGCGCCGACAAGGGCGGCGTGTTCCCGTTCGACTCGGTGAGCTGGGATGCGAGCGGCACCGACGAGATGCGCCTGGTCCGCAGGCCCGCCACGTTCCACGGCGCGGTCAACCGGCCCCGCTTCGCCGGCCGCGACATCGACCCGACCGACTACCGGTCCGCCCTGATCACCGGCTTCCGCGCGGGCTACGACGCGATCGTCGCCCACCGCGACGAGCTGTTGACGCTCGTAGCGAGCTGCGGCGACGACGAGATGCGGGTCGTGGCGCGCCCGACCAGGGCCTACGCCACGCTGCTCGACGAGTCCACGCACCCCGACATGCTGCGCGACGGTCTCGACCGGGACGGCCTGTTCGACGTGCTGTGGGCCGACTCCGCGCACAACCCGACGCTGCGCACGCTGGTCCGGCACGAGAGCGCCGACCTGTGGGCCGGTGACGTGCCGCTGTTCCACGGCCGGCCGAGGTCGCGCGACCTGTGGACCTCCCGCGGCGAGCGCCTCCCGGACCTGCTCGCCCGCCCGGGGCTCGAGGCGGTCGCCGCGAAGATCACGGGCATGGACGAGGTCGGCAGGCTCGACCAGGAGTGGCTGATCACCGCGGCGATGGCGACCCGCACCGGGCCCGTCGACCACCGCGGCGGCGACCCGGCGCCCGGCCCGGTCGCGACCGCGGTGCCCGATCCGTGGCGGCTGCTCGCCGCCGCGTCGGGGATCGCCGACCAGATCGTCGGCCGGTCGCTGCAGGACGACCACCGCGCCAACTGGCTCGGCCTCGAACGGGTCGACAGCCGGCACTGGGCGATCATGCCGCTCGGCGCCGGCCTCGGCGACGGCTACACCGGCGTCGCGTTGTTCCTCGCCCAGCTCGGCGAGCTCACCGGCTCCAGCAGGTACCGCGACCTGGCACGCAAGGCACTCACGCCGGTGCCCCGCCTGATCGACGCGTTCGCCGCGCAGCCGGACCTGGCGGCGCTCGTCGGGCCCGGCGCGTTCGTCGGGCTCGGCGGCATCTGCTACGCGCTGTCGCGGCTCAGCGTGCTACTCGACGACGCCGAGATCCGCGACTGGCTCACCACCGCGATCGACGTCATGGACACGCTCTCCGACGGTGCGGCCGGTATCGCGACCGGCCGGGCGGGCGGTCTGCTCACAATGCTGTCGGTGCATTCGGAAACCGGACTGGAATCGGCGGCGCGGGTTGCCGGGACGTTTGCCGGACGACTGATCGAAAAGGCGAGTTCGCCTACCGAACCGGATGGCGAGCCATTCCCGCCGGTCGGGTTCGCGAGCGGAACGGCCGGCGTCGCGCATGCGCTGCGCCGGTACGCGGCCACCGGCCCGGACGGCTCGCGCAACGACGTCGCCGACGCGCTGTCCAGTCGCGCGGCCGGGGACTCCGGCACAGAGGTCGACACCGGGGTCGACGCGGACAACCACGGCTGGTGCACCGGCTCCGCGGGGCTCCTCCTCGCGGAGTCGGACCGGTTCGACGGCGTGGATCCGCAGGTGGACAAGGTGGTCGCCATGCTCGCGGCACGCCAGCCGCTGCGGGACGCGAGCCTGTGCCACGGCGAGCTCGGTGTGGTCGACGCGCTCACCGTGCTGGCCGCCCGCGGCCACGACCACGCGAAGCGCGCGGTCGTGCAGAGCGCGGCGCGGACCCTCGGCGCGCTCGAGCGGCACGGTCCGCGCTGCGGCACGCCGGGCGGGGTACCGTCGCCGGGACTGCTCACCGGACTGTCCGGAATCGGATACGGGCTGCTGCGACTCGGCTTTGCCGATCGGGTGCCGTCCGTGTTGCTTCTCGAAACAAAATTTCACCCGGACGGCCCCTAACGTTTCGCCACCGATCGCCTATTTACTTAACGCGGTCGAAAAGGGAGAAGTGAGCCGGTCGGCCTGATCGATTGTCTCATCGAAGTAGAGCGCAACCATTCAGTTTCCGCTATCAGGATTGGACCGAAATGCACGACGGAGTGGATCAAGTCAAGGCGTGGAAGGACTCCGAGGGGACCGAGGACGCCACCGCGAACCCGGCCGGCGAGGTCACGCTGCCGAAGAACCGGGGACAGGTCGCGAGAGCCATGGCGCTCGCCGGCATCGTCATCGGGATCAGTGCGGTCGCGGAGGCCGGCACCATGGCGACGGGCCCGACCACCGGACCCTGACGGGCCCGCGACGCACACACGACCGCCCTGGAGGACGCTTGTCGGGACCACACCTGGCGCCGTCCTTCAGGGCACAGTGCGTGACCGGCCGTATCCGAAACCCAACCGCCTCTCGCTAGGGTCAGGGACATGCAGACTCGCGCTCCGCTCGTGGTGGGCCGCGACCGGGAGCTCCGGGTGCTGAACCGTGCCGTGGCCGACGCGCGCGCGGCACAGGGAAACTCGGTGTTCGTCGTCGGCGAGGCCGGCATCGGCAAGTCCCGCCTGGCCGGCGAGACCGCGGGCCACGCGTTCGCCGCCGGTGTGCGGGTGCTGCGCGGCCGGGGCAGCACGATCGGCCCCACGGTGCCGTTCCGGCCGCTGGCCGAGGCGCTGCTGTCGCTGTTCCGCAGCGGCAACCCGCCCGACGACAAGGAGCTCGGTCCGTACCGGCCGGTGCTCGGCCGGCTCGTGCCCGACTGGAGCCGGGGCGAGTCGGCGCCCGACGACGGGTCGCTCGTGGTGCTCGCCGAGGCGGTGCTGCGGCTGACCGCCCTGCTCGGCAAGGACGGCGCCTGCCTGCTCGTGCTCGAGGACCTGCACGAGGCGGACGCGGAGACCCTGGCCGTCGTCGAGTACCTGGTCGACAACCTCGCCGGCCTGCCGACCGTGCTGGTCGCGACCATCCGCAGCGAGCCGTGCGCGGCGCTGGACCTGGCCAGCTCGGCCGCGCAGCGCGGCTCGGCCGCCATGCTGGAGCTGCGCAGGCTCGACCTCCCGCAGGTGCGCGGGCTCGTCGCGTCCTGTCTGGAGATCGAGCCCGCCGACGTGCCGGACCAGGTGGCGCGACGGTTGTGGCAGGACAGCGCCGGCAACCCGTTCATGGTCGAGGAGCTGCTCGCCGGCATGGTCGACAACGGGCTGCTCGTCGGCGGCTCGGACGGCTGGCGCGAGGTCGACGAGCTGCGCACCGAGGTGCCGGCCACGCTCGTGCGCAGCATCGCCAACCGCATCGACCGATTAGGCCCGCGCGGCCGCATGCTGCTGTCGGTCGCCGCGGTGCTCGGACACCGCTTCCCGCTCTCGGTCGTCCAGCAGGTCGCCGGCATGGACGACCGGACGCTGCTGAGCCACCTGCACGCCGGCGTCGCCGCACAGCTCGTGACCGCGGACGAGCCGGCGCCGGACTGGTACGCCTTCCAGCACCCGCTCACCGGCGAGGCGCTGCTCACCATGATCACCCCCACCGACCGCGCGGACCTCTCGCGACGCGCGGCGGACGCCATCGAGGGCCTCCATCCCGGACTGCCCGGCGAGTGGTGCCAGCTGGTCGCGTCGCTGCGGCTGCACACCGGCGACACCGAGGGCGCGGCGCGGCTGTTCGCCGAGGCGGGCCGGCGCGCGCTGGCCGACGGCGCCGCGGCGTCGGCCATCAGCCTGCTGGAGCGGGCCGAGAACCTGTTGGCGGACCACCCGGACGCGGCGGTGCGGGCCGAGGTGCTCGAGGCGCTGCTGTACGCGCTCGCGGAGGCCGGTCGGTCGGAACGGGCCTTCGAGCTGGTGGAGCGGCTGAACCGGTGGGAGGGCGCGAACCTGCCGGCGTCCCGGCGGGCCGCGCTGCACGTGCGGCTCGCGTACGTCGGCAAGATCACCGGTCGCAAGACCGACGGGCTCGCGCAGGTCGCCGCCGCGCGCTCGCTGCTCGGCGCGACCCCGGCCGACGAGGACGCCGCCCCGCTGGACGCGGTCGCCGCCGACCTCGCGGTCGACCTGCCCGGCCGGGACCGCAAGCGGGAGGCGGAGAAGCTCGCGCGCCGGGCGATCGCGGCCGCGGAACGGGTGCCGCTGCCGGCCATCGCGTGTCAGGCGTGGGTGCTGGTCGGCACCATCGCGCGCGAACGCGACCTGGCGGAGTCCAACGCGTGCTTCGAGCGGTCCCGGCTGCTCGCGGAGGAGCACCGGCTGCCGATCTGGCGCGTGTACGCGGTGTACGAGCGGGCCCGCAACGACTGGCTCTCCGACGGCGACCCCGCGGTGCTCGACCGGGTGCGGCACGAGGCGCTGCGGGTCGGCGCGATCACCCAGTCCTACGTCGTGGACGCGAGCCTCGCGATGCACACGGTGATGTGCGGGCGGTTCACCGAGGCGGCGCGGCTGATCGACGAGTGCGCGACCGCCGCGAGGCGCCTGCGGCTCGAGAACATCACCATGTACCTGCAGATGGCGAGAGCGGTGCTGGCCGCGCACCAGGGCGTGCGCCGCGACATGGACGAGGGGCTCGCCGAGTTCCGGGCCGGCGGTGGTGAGCAGGCGCCGGAGCAGGCGCTCGCGCTCGGGATGGCCGGCGCGTTCTGCGCGCTGCTCGAGGAGGACCGCGCGCGGGTGCGCGAGGCGTTCGCGCGGCTGCAGCGCAGCGAGGAGGACGCGCCGACGATCTTCAGCCTGGCCGGGCGGCACGGGTTGCGGGTGCTGGTCGACGTGCTGCACCGGGACCTCGACTGGGCCGGCTTCGACGTGGTCAGCGCGTCGGTGATGAGCCGGATGCGGTGGAACCGCCAGTTCGTGCTGCTGGCGAGGGCGATCCTGCTCGGCCGCTCCGGCCTCGCGGACGAGGCGGTCCGCGCGGTCGGCGAGGCCTGCGAGGCGTCCGCCATCTACCCGATGACCAGGCATCTCGGGCTGCGGCTGGTCGCGGAGGCGGCGATCGTCGACGGCTGGGGCGACCCGGAGACGTGGCTGCGGGCGGCGGAGGAGTACTTCCACCAGGCCGACGTGCCGGCCGTGGCGAGCGCGTGCCGTGCGCTGCTGCGCCAGACCGGCGCGTCGGTGCGCCAGCGCAGGACCGGCACCGACCGGGTGCCCGCCGCGCTGCGGGCGCTGGGTGTCACGGTCCGCGAGTTCGAGGTGTTCCAGCTGCTCGTGGACCGCATCGGCAACAAGGCCATAGCGGGCCGGCTGCACATCTCGCCCCGCACCGTGGAGAAGCACATCGCCAGCCTGGTGGTGAAAACGGGCCAACCGGACCGCGACGCGCTACACGGCTACGCGGCCACCATGCTCAGCGACTGACGCGCTCAGCCACCTGCTCACCCCACCGACTCACCGTCCCCGCGAGCCAGTCACACGCCCGCGCGGCATACCGACCGGCCGCCTCCCCCGTCTCCCCGCTCACCCGCGCGGCGGTCATCGCGACCGAGTCGGTGGCTTCGGCCAGTGTCTCGCCCGCATCGTCCAGCCACTGGGCGGTCCGGCCGCTGAGCTGCGCGACCCCCTCGGCGGCGACGTCCCGGGCCCGGTCGATCAGTTGTGCGACGTACATGCGGCACCCCTCCAGCCGGCGGCGAAGTCCAGATGTTACCGAAGGTCACAGTAACGCGCGTCAGCCGCGCGGACGGTCGGGATAGGGTCACCAGCCGTGGAGCCCATGCCGCCTCAGCTCAGCGACCCGACCGACGCCCTCTCCGCGGTGCCCGCCGCCGGGTCGCGCCGCGCCGTGCCCGTGGTCGGGCACCTGCGGTTCTACTACGGCCCGATGGACTGCGGTAAGTCCACTCTCGCGCTGCAGGTCGACCACAACCACGCGCGGCAGGGCCGCAAGGGACTGCTGCTCGTCCACCTCGACCGCTCCGGCAAGCCGCAGATCTCCAGCCGCATCGGGATCACCCGCTCGGCGATCGAGGTGCACGGCGGGATCGACCTGCGCGAGCTGGTCCGGGCCCGCTGGGCCGAAGGCGCCCGCGTGGACTACCTGATCGTCGACGAGGCGCAGTTCCTCACCCCCGACCAGGTGGACCAGCTCGCGGAACTGGCCGACGACGTGCAGGTCGACGTGTACTGCTTCGGCATCGCCACCGACTTTCGCAGTGAGCTGTTCCCCGGCTCGCGGCGGCTGTTCGAGCTGGCGGACGAGCTGGAGCCGGTCCAGGTCGACGTCCTGTGCTGGTGCGGGCTGCCGGCGCGGTTCAACGCGCGGGTGCTCGACGGCGTCGTGATCCGGGCCGGCGACACCGTGCTCGTTGCCGACACGGACCGTGAATTTCCGGATTTCGAGCACGCGGCTACCGTGCGTTACCAAGTGCTGTGCCGGCGCCACTTCCGGATAGGGGACCTCGGGCCGGCGGTGGCCGGTCAGGGACAGCTGAGACTCGCCTGAAGGGCCATACTGCGCAACCTCCTCCCCCAAGTGGGCGACATCATGCGGCAATCCTGAGAGTGTCGCGTCACGAACACGTTTAGCGCCCCTCTCTACGGTGGAAGCTATAAGAGCAGGGGTCGCAACAGATCACCCTGAGCGACGGAGTGTGGCAGGTGGGAACGTTCTGCCGTGCTCTGACGTTGCTCTTGGTGAGCACCACCCTGGTTCCAGCTGGGAGAGCTGTGAGCCATACGAAAGGACGTCGCCATGGCCGACCGTGTACTCCGTGGAAGCCGACTTGGCGCGGTCAGCTACGAGACTGACCGCAACCACGATCTCGCGCCGCGGCGAACGATTCGCTACGCCTGCCCCAAGGACCACGAGTTCGAGGTGCCCTTCTCCGATGACGCCGAGGTGCCTTCGATGTGGGAGTGCCGGCTGCACGGCACCGCGTCGAAGCTGATCGACGGCACGGAGCCGGAAGCGAAGAAGGTCAAGCCGCCGCGTACCCACTGGGACATGCTCCTCGAGCGCAGGACCATTCCGGAGCTCGAGGACCTACTGACCGAACGACTGCAGGAACTGAAGGTTCGCCGCAGCCGTTCCGCGTAAGCCTTCCCGCGGCTTGCGACTCCGGATGCCACATCTGGGACCCGCCCGTCCCGGATGTGGCATCCGGCCATCTCAGGCGGTCACGGCCGCGTAGTCCTTCACGACCATCGAGTCGTGCAGCCGGACGCCCTTCGTGTTGAGCTTCGCGAGCGCCCTGCTCACCCCCGCCGGCAGCGCCGACACCAGCCGAGCGCCCTGCACCAACCCCCACACCCCCGCCCGCGACGCCGGGATCAGCCCCTTCGCCGTGCCCATCGCGAACGCGCGGCTCTGCCGCACGATCGTCCCCATCTCCCGCTCACACGCCGCGAACGCCCGCTCGTGGTCGCCGCCCGCCGCCGCCAGCTCGCCGGCCAGCACGTACGCGCCGAGCACCGCGAGACTGGTGCTGCCGCCCACCGCGGGCCCTGGGCAGTAGCCCGCGTCGCCGACCAGCGTCACCCGGCCACGGGACCAGGTGTCCATACGCAGCTGCGTGATCGAGTCGAAGTAGAAGGCCGGCGTGCGGTCCAGCTCGGCGAGCCAGCCGTCCACCTCGGGGTGCATCCCGGCGAAGGCCGCGCGCAGCAGCTCGTGCTGGCGGGGCACATCCCGGTAGTGGTAGTCGAGCTCGTGGTCGCTGCGGAAGAGGAACACCGCGCGCGCGTCGTCGAGGTGCCGCGCTCCGTACAGCCCCGCCGTGCGGCCGGGACCGAAGTGGCCGGCGTACTCGCCGTCCAGCGCTCGGTCATTGGGCACGGTCAGGACGGCGAGGTAGGCACCGATGAAGTGGCTGAACCCGTCGCCGAACACCAGCCGCCGAACGTTGGAGTGCAGGCCGTCCGCGCCGACCACCACGTCGAAGCGCCGGGGCGCGCCGCGCTCGAAGGTGACGGCGCCCTCGTCGGACACGCCGGTGATCGAGTCGCCGAAGACGTACTCCACGTCGTCGCGGGCCGCGTCGTAGTAGATCTCACTGAGGTCGTCGCGCATGACCTCGACGTGCCGGTCCGAGGTGGCCGCGAAGACCTTGGTCAGGTCCACCACCACGGGCTTGGCCGTGCCCTCCCGCAGCACCGTCATCCTGGTGGTGCCGGTGGTCGCCGCCTCGATGCGCGGCAGGACGCCCATCGCCTCCGAGATCTCCATGGCGGGACGGAACAGGTCGACGGCGTGCCCGCCGGTCTTGCGCAGCCGCGGCGCGCGCTCCACCACCGTGACCTCGAAGCCGTGCCTGACGAGCCAGTACGCGAGCACCGGTCCGGCGATGCTGGCGCCCGAGACGAGTACCTTCATGACTCTCCTTACTGACCGATAAGTAAGCTTACCCCGAAACTTACCGATCGTTAAGTCAGTTACCGTGGGAGCCGTGGCATCCGACACCAAGCAGCGCATCCAGGCCGCGGCACGCGAGCTGTTCGCGCGCAAGGGTGTGCAGAAGACGAGCCTGCAGGAGATCGCCGACCAGCTCGGGATCACCAAGCCGGCCCTGTACTACCACTTCGCGTCCCGCGAGGAGCTGGTGCGAAGCATCGTCCAGCCACTGATCGACGCGGGCCAGGACTTCCTGGCACAGCAGGAGCGCGCGAGTGAGATCGAGGCCCGCGCGCTGCTCGAGGGCTACTTCGACTTCCACTACCGGCACCGCGCGGACATCCTGCTGGTGCTGTCGGAGATCAGCCTGCTGGTCGAGCTGGGGCTGGTCGAGGTCGTGATGGCGTGGCGGGCCCGCCTCGCCGAGCTGCTGTTCGGCCCGGAACCGACGCTCGCGCAGGCGACCCGCGCGATCGTCGCGCTCGGCGGCCTCCAGGACTGCACGATCCAGTTCCCGGACGCGCCGGCGGCACAGCTGCGCGAGGCGGCGGTCGACGCGGCGATGGCCGCGCTGGGCCGGTAACCGGTTCCGGCCACCCTTGACTGGTTTAGACCAATGCGGTTTAGTGACGGGGATCGCAGTAACACTCCGAAGTTACCCTGCCTCGAGGAGTGACAATGAAGAACCGTCTACTGGTGGCCGTCGTCGCGTTCGCGGCCATGGTCACCGTCGCCGCCGCGGTCCCGCCGACCGCGATCGCCTCGGAACCCTCCGTGACCCGCGCGTTCGTGGTCTCCGAGTCGCAGTTCAACCAGATGTTCCCGAACCGGAACGGTTTCTACACCTACAGCGGCCTGACCACCGCACTCGACAGCTTCGCGGCCTTCGCGGGCACCGGCAGCGACACGGTCCGCAAGCAGGAGGCCGCCGCGTTCCTCGCGAACGTCTCCCACGAGACCGGCGGCCTCGTACACATCGTCGAGCAGAACGAGGCCAACTACCCGCACTACTGCGACTGGAGCCAGCCCTACGGCTGCCCGGCCGGCCAGGCGGCGTACTACGGCCGCGGCCCGATCCAGCTGAGCTGGAACTTCAACTACAAGGCCGCCGGCGACTACCTCGGCATCGACCTGCTCGGCAATCCGTGGCTCGTGCAGAACGACGCGGCCGTGTCGTGGAAGTCCGCGCTCTGGTACTGGATGACCCAGAGCGGCCCCGGCACCATGACCCCGCACGACGCGATGGTCAACGAACGCGGCTTCGGCGAGACGATCCGCAGCATCAACGGGTCGCTGGAGTGCAACGGCGGCAACCCCGGCCAGGTGCAGAGCCGGGTCGACAACTACAACCGGTTCGTCGGCATCCTCGGCGTGCCGGCGGGCGGCAACCTGTACTGCTGACGCGAAGGCGGGGGTGGCGGCGCGCCACCCCCGCCCCGGTCAGTCCTTGAACTCGATCCGCAGCGCGTGCGAGTCGAACGTGTCGATGTTCTCCACCGAGTGCGGGCCCTCCGGCCCGCTCCACGAGCCGGACAGGTCACCGGGCGGCGGCAGCGGGTCCGACGACTCGAAGCTCAGCCGGTCGCCGATCCAGTAGCGGATCCGCGCCCTGGTGTCGGTGACCATGACGCTCGGCCAGCGGTGCGTGTGCTCCGGCTCGCGGGTGCCCGCCGGCACCGACACCTCGAGCACGCGCACCCGCTCGTTCTCGAACACCACCCGGTGCGAGTTGGGCGCCGCGACGACGGCGTCCAGCTCGTCGCCCCAGCGCCAGTCGCCCGGCTCGACCGCGTGGGTCACGACGACCTCCTGTCGAACAGCGTCTTCACCTGGTTGCCGCGCCTGCGCAGGCCCCACTTGGTGACGCGGATCAGCGCCTCGCGGATGACGTCGCTGCTCATCTTCGACACGCCGTACTCGCGTTCGGTGAACGTGATCGGCACCTCGACCACCGTGAAGCCGGCCTCGATGGTGCGCCAGCCGAGGTCGATCTGGAAGCAGTAGCCGCGGGAGGCGACGTTGTCGATGCGGATCTTCTGCAGCGCCTCCCGCCGGTAGGCGCGGAAGCCGGCCGTCATGTCCTTGACCCGCGCGCCGAGCGCGACGCGCACGTAGGTGTTGGCGCCCCACGACAGGAAGTACCTGCGCTTGGGCCAGTTGACCACCTTGCCGCCCGGCACGTACCGCGAGCCGATCGCGAGGTCGGCGTCGCCGAGCGCGTCGAGCATGCGGGGCAGGTCCTCCGGCGAGTGCGAGCCGTCCGCGTCCATCTCCACGAGCACCGCGTAGTCGCGCTCGAGGCCCCACGTGAACCCGGCGACGTACGCGGCGCCGAGACCGTTCTTCTCGGTGCGGTGCATCACGTGCACCCGCTCGTCCGCCGCCGCGAGGCGGTCGGCGATGTCGCCGGTGCCGTCCGGGCTGCCGTCGTCCACGATCAGCGCGTGCGCCTTCGGCAGTGCGGCGCGCAGCCGGCTCACGATTCGCTCGAGGTTGTCCCGCTCGTTGTACGTCGGGATCACCACCAGCACCGGCTCGAGCTGCTCTGCCATACGTCACCCTCCTCGCCGGCGCCCTGCGCGCCGGACTCGCTCCTGGCTGGACTTACTCGCCGGCCCTGTCGGTCTCGCGGCCACGCCGCCGCAGCACGATCGCGGCGCCGAGCGCGCCGACCCCGGCGAGCGCCATGATCCACTCGGGGAACGGCCCCAGTCGATCGGACAGCGTAGTCGTCGTCCGCAGCGGCACCCGTTCGACCAGCGCCGCGTCGACGAACATCCCGGTCTCCTGGCTGACCGAGCCGTCCGGCCGCACGAACGCGCTGACCCCGCTGGTGGCCGCGACCGCGACCGTCCGCCCGTGCTCGACGGCCCGCACGCGGTCCATCGCGAGCTGCTGGTAGGTCATCTCCGTGTAGCCGAACGTCGCGTTGTTCGTCGGCACCGCGAGCAGGTTCGACCCGCCCGCCACCGACTCCCGCACCACGCCGTCGAACGCCACCTCGTAGCACGTGGCCAGCGCGACCCGCGCGTTCGCCATGTGGAACACGGTCGCCTCGGTGCCCGGCACGAACTGGCCGGCCCGGTCGACGGCCGAGGTGAAGAGCCGGAAGAACGACCGCATCGGCATCGTCTCGCCGAAGGGCTGCAGCTGACGCTTGGTGTACTGGTCGACCGGCCCCCGGTCCGGCTCCCACAGCAGCATCGTGTTCCTCGGCAGGCCGTCCTCGCCGAGCAGCACCGAGCCGACGGCGATCGGCGCGTCGATCGCCCGCGCGGCGCGGTCGATGCCGGCCCACGCGTCCGCGTTGCGGTACGGGTCGATGTCGGAGGAGTTCTCCGGCCAGATCACCAGGTCCGGCTGCGGCTCGCGGCCGGCGCGCACGTCCCTGGCCAGCTCCTCGGTCCGCGAGACGTGGTTGTCGAGCACGGCGCGCCGCTGCGCGTTGAAGTCGAGGCCCGCGCGCGGCACGTTGCCCTGCACGACCGCGACGGTCGCCTCGCCGGCGTTGGCGTCGGTGCCGACCAGCGGCAGCGCGCCGAAGGCGGCGACGACCGGCAGCACGAACGCGAGCCCGGGGGCGATCATCCTGCGCGGCTGGCGGTCGAGGACCGCGGTGCGGACCAGCATGGCCGCGCCGAACCCGGTCATCGTCACCGCGAGCGCGATCAGCGGCGTGCCGGCGACCGAGGCGAGCGGAAGGTAGACGCCCTCGGGCTGTGTGAACGCGATCCTGGCCCACGGGAACCCGCCGAACGGGAAGACCGACCGCAGGTACTCCCCCGCCACCCACAGCAGCGCCGCCCACACCGGCCACGCCGGCAGCACGCTGACCGCCGCGATCGCGGCGCCCGCGAGGCCCATGAGCACCGCCTCGAGGAGGCTCAGCGGGAGCCAGGCGACCGCGCCGACGAACTCACCGGTCCACGCGAGCAGCGGCACCGTGAAGCCGAGGCCCGCGCACACCGCGTAGCCGAAGCCGGCCTTGGCGCGGCGGCCGTAGAGCACGGCGCCGAGCACGGCGAAGCCGAGCGGCGCGAGCCACCACAGCGTCCGCGGCGGGCTGCTGAGGAAGATCAGCACCCCGGCGCCGGTGGCGACGGCGGCACGCAGCGCCACCAGTCGCCAGGCCGGCGTGCGTTCGTCCGATTTGTCGGACACTGCCGGCTCTTCCGGCGAGACTGCGGGTGCGACCACCCGACCAGCGTACGGCGTAGCGCGTGCACTCCCTGTTGCGAGCCGTCCCGCGGGCCGGGAGGTGCGCCACAAGGTCCGCCCGGAGCCACTCGGCGCGACCGCGGCGTGGCTGACCACGGTGGCCCACGAGTGGGACGACCGCAGCTGACCCGCGTGTCCAACACCCACACCCCCCGTGTCCAACACTCGTGACGCGTGAGTTCGACACTCGCGACACAGGCCGGTGTGCGCGAGTGTTGAACTCACCGGTCGTGAGCGTTGGACACGCGATAGGTGGCGGCGTAGCGGGCGGCCGCCGCGGCCTCGACCAGCTCGCCGCGCGCGTCGCGGACCGCCTTGGCGGCGCCGTGCGGATGCCCGTGTTTCACTGCCCGCAGCTCGCAGCTCTCCTCGACATACGACAGGGAGAAGTACGCACCGACGATGGCCACCAGCAGCACCATCGCCAGCCGCAGCCCCAGCGGACCGGGCACCAGCAGGCGGGGAGCCGGTAGCGGGCCGTCTCGGCCCGCACGGTGATCATCGACATGTGGTGCGCCACGACGTCGTGCGGCTCCCGCGCGATCCTGGCCCGTTCCTCCGCGACCGAGCGCAGCTCCCCGCTCCGCGGCGCTGACCTGGCGTTCCGCCGCCAGCTCGACGGCCATCGTCCGGCGGCCGCCCACGATGTCGCCCACCACGACGCCGACCCCGCAGAACACGGTGGTGACCGCGACCGACACCCAGTCGCCCCGGGCCGGCCAGATCGTCAGCAGGAGGCCGAGCCCGGTCAGGACCACCGAGCATGACGAGCGACCGCCGGCGTCGCCGAGGGTGGCGACCAGCCCGGCGACCGCGGTGAGCGCGGCGATGCTGGTCACGGCCCACGGCCACGGCTCCGCCGGCGACACGGGCACCGGGACCAGCGCGGTGCCGAGGACCGCGGCCAGCTCGAACGCCCACGCCTCGACCGGCCGCCGCCGGTAGAACAGCCGGCGTGGACGACACACGCGCCGACGAGCGTCGGCCCACCCCACGCGCCGGCCAACAGCGGGTCCGCGGTGAACGGGTGGCCGAGCGCGCCGATCACGTCCGGACACAGCGGGTACAGCCACCCGCTCCAGGTGAGGAACAGGACCATCACGGCGGCGACGAACGCCACGAACGCGGGCACGACGGGCAGCGGCACCCGCCGCCGCGGCGTGATCCCGAGCCGCCTCGCGAGCCGCCGCCGGCCGCCGGCGCCCATCGGCAGCGCGGCGATCGCGTAGCCGAGGTCGCTGAGTGTGCGTTTCATGAGGTCGACGCTATGGGCGGGGCGCGTGCCGGTCGTCGTGTCGAGGAGCCAACCTGCGCGTCATACCCGGGTACTACGAGAATCCGGTCATGCTGAAGATCGGATCGACGGTGATGGGCGTGTCGGACGTGCGCCGCGCGGCCGAGTTCTGGGGGCGCGCCCTCGGCTATGTCCCACGCGACGAGCCGGAGGAGACGTGGGTGGTGCTGACCCCGCCCGACGGCAACGGGCAGAACGTGTCGCTGATGCTGAGCGAGACGCCCGTGCAGGAGAGGCCGCGCGTGCACCTGGACCTGTACACCCCCGCGCCCGAGGCGGAGGTCGACCGCCTGCTCGCCCTCGGCGCGACGCGGGTCGACTGGCCGGACTACCCGCCGGACCCGGACTTCACGGTGCTCGCGGACACCGAGGGCAACCGCTTCTGTGTCATCGACACCGGCCACCGCTGACGTCGGGGGTCAGCTCTCCGTGGCCAGCCTGCGGCGGACGACCTTGCCCGTCGCGTTGCGGGGTAGCGCGTTCACGAAGATGACGTCCCTCGGGACGGCGAAGCGGGGCAGGTGGGCGTGCACGTACTCGCGCACCGCCGTGGAGCTGATCGCCGCGCCGGGGCGGGGTACGACGTAGGCCGCGAAGCGCTGCCCGAACTCGCGGTCCGGGACGCCGACCACGGCCGCGTCCATCACCTGCGGCAGCGTGAGCAGCAGCTCCTCCACCGGCCGCGGGAAGACGTTCTCGCCACCGGAGACGATCATGTCGTCGTCGCGGCCGGAGACGAACAGGCGCCCGTCCGCGTCGAGGTAGCCGCGGTCGCCGGTGACCATCATGTCGTCGTAGACGGCGTTGCTCCCGCCGCCCGTGTAGCCCTCGAACAGCATGTCGTTGCCGACACAGATCTGGCCGATCACACCGGGCGGCACCGGCCGGCCGTCGGCGTCGAGGATGCCGACCCGGGTGCCGACCGGGCAGCGGCCGGCCGTGGTCGGCGCGGCCTTCAGGTCCTCCGGGTCGGCGATGCTCGCCCACGACACCTCGGTGGACCCGTACAGGTTGTAGAGCACGTCGCCGAACTCGGCCATGAACTCACGCACCAGCGGCGCCGGCATCGGCGCCCCGCTGGACGCCACGATCCGCAGTGACGACGTGTTGTAGTTGCGGATCACCTGACGCGGCAGGTCGAGGATGCGCTGCAGCATTATCGGCACCGCGATCAGCGTCGTGCAGCGGTTCTCCTCGATCGCCTGCAGCGTCGCCTCCGCGTCGAACTTGCGCTGCAGCACCAGCTTCGCGTGCAGTGGCATGCCGATCTGCATCGCCGCGAGGCCCCACGTGTGGAACAGCGGCGCGGCCACCATCATGCGTTCGCCGGACTGGAACGGGATCCGCGACAGCACCGCGGCGGCCGTGCGCATGCCGTGCGGGTTGCGCCGCCGCGCGCCCTTGGGGTTGCTGGTGGTGCCCGACGTCAGCACGATGATCTTGCCGGGCGCGCTCGGCGCCTTGATCCGGTCCGGCGACGACTGCTCGATCAGCCCGTCGACCGTGATGTCACCCGGCGTGTCCCCGTTGCCCCACGTGAGCACGCGCGGCAGCGACGTCGGCAGGTAGTGCATCAGCGGCATGAACTCCTCGTCGACGAGCACCGCCGCCGGCCGGTGCGTCATCACCGTGTCCCGCACCTGGTTCGCGGACAGCCCGGTGTTCAGCAGCAGCACGCTCGCGCCGAGCTTGCCGCACGCCACGATCGACTCGACCATGCCGGCGTGGTTGCGGCACATCACCGCGACCCGCCTGCCCTGCCGCACCCCGTGCTCGGCCAACCCGTTCGCGAGCCGCGTGGTGCGCTGGTCGACCTCGAGGAACGTCAGCGTGCCGAGCTCGTCGGCGATCGCCTGCTCGTTGGGGAACCGGACGGTCGCCGCGCGGTAGCCGCCGGCCACCGTGGCACCCCACTTCGACAGCACGTTGAGCTGCCGGATCAGCTTGTCCGGCCGGCCGGGGGTGAGCACGCCGGCCTTCGTGAGGATCCGCGCGACCGCGAGCTGCGACTGGCTCTTCGCGGACTGGTCGATCCGCCCGCGCGTCGAGGTGACGGCGATGCCGGCGAGGTGGTCGTGGATGAGCGTGAACGCCTTGCGGACCCGTTTGCGCAGCCAGGACGCGGTGATCGCGGCGCCGACGTTCGGCAGCGACACCGTCAGCTCCACCTCGGTGCGATCGCGGGACAGCGCGCTGAAACGCAGCGACACGTGTCCGCCGGGCCACCGGTCGCTGACGATCACGAGGTGCTCCTGCGGCCGGTTCACGAGAACCTCGACCTCGTGCCGGACGACCTCGCTCTGGTCGACGCTGAACCGGACCTCGTAGCGACCCGCGTCGGACGGGCCGACCTGCTCACACCACGCGACCTCCCGGACGAACTTCGGGTAGCCCTCGAGCGCCGTCAGCAGCGCCCACACCCGGTCGAGCGGGTGGTCGAGGACTTCTGTCACCTCGACTAGATCGGTCGCCATGCTCCTCCGTCCGCGGGGCGAACGCCCAGAGCTAGATTTACTAGCAGTGTGCTCCATTCGGAGCAAGACCCGAGTTCCGCGATGTGGACGTTATACCGGACGCGACAGGTACTCGGTGCCGACGGTCGGGTCGCTCTCGAGCGGTTCGCGGGCGCCCGTCGGCACGAACCCGTGCCGCACGAACAGCTTCCGCGCCGCGTCGTTCCCGTCGGCGACGCGCAGCTCGACCCGGGACCGGCCGTGCTCCCCGGCCCACGCGAGCAGGTCTGTGACAAGCGCGTCCGAGATGCCCCGTCCACGGTACCCGGGGTGCGCCCACATCGCGACGAGCATCACCGTGACCTCGTCCCTCGGAAACGCGCCGACCACGCCGGCCGGCCGGTCGTCGACCAGCGCGACGGCGTTGTGGCAGCCGTCCCGCTCGATCCGGTCCCGCCACGCCCGCTCGGGGAGGTCCCGCTCCGCGGCGAGCGTCGAGCCGTACGCGTAGGGCGCGTCCGCGAGCGCGGCCAGCCGAACCTCCCGGAGCAGCCGCCAGTCGTCGCTGGTCAGCCGCCTGACGAGAATCCCCATGCTCGACAACGCTAGGTGGGTGCCGGCGGCGCGGCAATTCCGTTTCCGCACAACAGACCGGACTCGACGCGAGTGAGGGCGTGTGTGAGCGGCCGCCGGCGTCTGGACTGAGGTAACGGGAAGACGCCGGTCCAGGCCGCGAATACGCGAGCGAAGCGAGCCAATGTCACGAGTGAGGGCCTGAGTGAGCGGCCGCCGGCGTCTGGACTGAGCGAGCAGCGCAAGGCCACGAGCGAAGCGAGTCGCCTGAGCAGCGCAGGGAGGGAAGACGCCGGGTCCAGGCCGCGAATACGCGAGCGGAGCGAGCCAATGTGCACGAGTGAGGGCTCTGAGTGAGCGGCCGCCGGCGTCTGGACTGAGCGAGCAGCGCAAGGCCACGAGCGAAGCGAGTCGCCTGAGCAACGCAGGGAGGGAAGACGCCGGGACCAGGCCGCGAATACGCGAGCGGAGCGAGCCAATGTCACAGTCACGGCACGACGATCGTCGCGGTCGCCTTGGTCGCCACCACCGGGGGGTCGAGCACGCTCGCCGCCGACGGGCCGCGTTCCGGGGCGGCCCGGCACAGGACGCGTGCCTCGAACTCGAGGTCGCGGGAGCGGGTGCCGACCCGGGTCACGGTCGCCGTCACCTCGACGACGTCGCCGGCCTGGATCGGCGCCAGGAACTCCACGTTCGAGTAGCCGGCGAGCAGGCTCTCGTCGCCGTCCGTGTGGATCGCCAGATCCGTGGCCACGTCACCGAACATGGCGAGCCCGTACGCGCCGTCGACCAGGTTGCCGCCGTAGTGCGCGTGCGCGTAGGGCACATAACGCCGGTGCGTGACAGAGAACCCGACCTCAAGACTCACGCTGTGACACCTGCCTCCACCTGTCGGCTCATGCCGCCACCCCCTTGCTCTCCTTCATCGCGTGCACAAGGTAGCTGGCCACCTCGCCGGGTGTGGTGCCGCGGCCGAACACCCGGTCCACCCCCAGCTCCGGCGCCATCATCGGGTCGAAGCGCGGGCCGCCGGCGATCAGGACCGGGCACCGCTCCCCCATCGCCTCGCGGAACGCCGCCGACATCTCCTGCGTGTTCAGGATGTGCGCGTCCCGCTGCGTGACCACCTGGGACACCAGCACCGCGTCGGCCTTCTCGGTGCGGGCCCGCTTCACCAGTTCCGGCACCGTCACCTGCGCGCCGAGGTTGACCACCTTCAGCTCGCGGTAGTACTCGAGGCCCTTCTCGCCGGCGAAGCCCTTGATGTTGAGGATCGCGTCGATGCCGACCGTGTGCGCGTCGGTGCCGATGCAGCCGCCGACCACGACCAGCTTGCGGCGCAACGCCTTCCGCACCGCGCCGTTGACCTCCGACGGCGACAGCAGCGGATACTCGCGCTCGATCACCACCACCTCGTCGAGGTCCACGATGTGTTTGGCCGACCCGTACACCACGAAGAACGTGAACTCCGCGCCGATGCCGTGGGAGTGCACGACCATGGCCGGTTCGAGGCCCATCTTCGCGGCCAGCTGCAGGGCCGCCCCCTCGGCGCGCGGGCCGGGCGGCACCGGCAGGGTGAACGACGTCTGCACCATGCCGTCGCCCGTGGTGTCGCCGTAGGGGCGAACGTGGTGCTTGGTCACTTCGTCTCCCCCGTCTCCAGCAGGTCCGACGCCGGGTTGCGGTACCCGTCGGCCTTCTCGATCACGCCGTCCGCGCCCTTTCCCTTGTCCGGCGGGCGTTTCATGAGACCGAAGGTGCCGTCGGCGATGGCGTTGAGCAACCCGTC
Organism: uncultured Actinomycetota bacterium; assembly: GCA_963840275.1. Lineage (GTDB taxonomy): Bacteria > Actinomycetota > Actinomycetes > Mycobacteriales > Pseudonocardiaceae > Actinophytocola. The sequence continues at coordinate 565,993 of CAWIYK010000005.1, read as the reverse complement.
GCGCACGATCCGGTCCAGCAGGTCGACCGCCTCGCCGAGCACCTGGTGCGCCCGCTTGACGATCAGCCCGTCCGGTGCGGGCCGGAAGTCCTCGGCGAGACCGGCGGCCGCGTTCAGCACGTACCGCACGTTCTGCAGCGCCAGGTCGCGGTCGGACAGGAACGGCGTGACGACCGCCTCGGTCATCATGCCGACCAGCAGGATCGACTGTCCGGTGAGGACACCGGCGAGGTTGAAGAACCCGTCGAGGAGGTAGCCGTTGAAGACGTCGCCGGTCATGTGCTTGGTCGGCGGCATCCACTTCAGCGGCGCGTCCGGGAACAGCTCGCGGGCGAGCAGCGCGTGCGCCAGCTCGAGCCGGAACGAGTCCGGCACCTTCGGGTTGATCTCGAAGGCGTGCCCGAGGCCGAGCAGCTCGTCGGGCAGCCCCGCCTCGTGCGCGAAGTGCTCGTTCAGCAGCTGCGACACCGTGACCGTGTGCGCGGCGTCGACCGCGTCGGCGGTGGTCAGGTAGTTGTCCTCGCCGGTGTTGATGATGATGCCGGCCCGCGCGTGGACCTGGCGGGAGAAGCGCTGGTCGACGAACGTGCGGATCGGGTTGATGTCGCGGAAGAGGATCCCGTACATCGAGTCGTTCAGCATCATGTCGAGGCGCTGCAGCCCGCCGAGCACCGCGATCTCCGGCATGCACAGGCCCGACGCGTAGTTCGTCACCCGGATGTACCGGCCGACCTCTTTGGACACCTCGTCCATCGCGGCCCGCATGATCCGGAAGTTCTCCTGCGTGGCGTAGGTGCCCGCGAACCCGTGGTGCGTAGCGCCTTCCGGCACGTAGTCCAGAAGGGACTGACCGGTGGAGCGGATCACCGCGATGACGTCCGCGCCCGCGCGGGCCGCGTTGGCGGCCTGCACCACGTCCTCGTCGATGTCGCCGGTCGCGACGATCAGGTAGATCCACGGGCGCTGCGCGGGGTTGCCCCACTTGGCGACCAGCCGGTCGCGCTGGGCGCGGTTGCGGTCGACCGCACGCAGCCCCTTGGCGACGGCGACCCGCCCGGTCCGCGCGGCCCGGTCGGCGTCGCGGCCCTCCGGCACCCGGAACCGGACCTGGCCGGCCGCGGTGGCCTCCGCCAGCTCGGTGAGCGTGCCGAGGTCGTGCTCGCGCAGCGCGTGGAACGCCGGCAGCACCACGCCGTGCTCGAGACCGCAGTGCTCGCGGACGGTGTCGACCACGCGGTTCACCCACGGCACGTCGCCGGAGCGGTGCGTCGAGTCGGCGCCGGTGATCCCGGCGAGCCGCAGCGTCGCCCGCTCGACCGCGACCGTGGTGTGCGCTCTCGCGATCGACACCACGGGCTCGGCGGCCTGTGCGGCCAGCGCGCGGGCGGCGGCCGCCACCTCGGGGTCAAGGTCAAGGAGACCCATGCGGCACCTCGTGAATCGTCGTTCCGTTGTGGACAGTGCGAAGGCAGGTGGGCGGCCGGTCGAGCGGCGGCAGGCCGTCGACGAGGTCGGGCGCGTCCCAGACCGCGAAGGTGGCCGGCGCGCCGACGACGAGCCGCCCCGCCAGGAAGTCGGTGTCGCCGGCCGCGCGCCAGCCGCCGGTGGTGTGCGCGGTGAACGCGTCGTGGTGCGACAGCGAGAAGATCTGCGTGTGGTGGCGCACCGCGGCGCGGACCGCGGCCCACGGGTCGACCGCGGTCACCGGCGCGTCGGAGCCGAACGCGAGCTGCACGCCCGCCTCGCGCAGGTGCGCGAACCGGTTGAGGCCGTTGGCCCGCCGCTCGCCGAGACGCTGCGCGTACATGCCGCTCGAACCGCCCCAGTAGGCGTCGAACAGCGGCTGCACGGACGCGACGACGCCGAGCGAGCCGAGCAGGTACGCGTGGTCGATGTCGATCATCTCGAGGTGTTCGAGCCGGTGCCGGACGTCCGTCAGCACCTGCCGGCCGACCCGCTTCTCGGCCAGCTCGAACCCCGCCATGACCGCGTCGGCGCCCGCGTCGCCGATGACGTGGAAGCCGGCCTGCACGCCGTTCTCCGAGCACGTGGCGAGGTGCTCGGCGATCTGCTCGGCGCTCAGGTAGCGGTTGCCGGAGGTGTCCGGCCGGTCGGTGTAGGGCTCGCGCAGCGCGGCCGTGCGGGAGCCGAACGCCCCGTCGACGAACAGGTCGCCGGCGAGCCCGTGCGCGCCGGCCGGCGCGTCGCCGAACGCGCCCCAGTAGCCGACGACCTGCGGCAGGTCGCCGCGCAGGGCGAGGAGCTCGGCGAAGTCGGCCACGCCGGAGATGTCGGGCCCGCCGCACTCGTGGACGCACGCGATGCCCATCGACGCGGCGTGCCGCAGGAACGACAGCTGGGCCGTGCGCCGCTGCTCCGGCGTGACCGAGTCGCGGGCGGCGCGGCGGACGTGGTGGTGGGCGTCGCCGGCGAGCGGGCCGTCGGCCGACCAGCCCGCCGCGGCGCGGGCGTCCGGCGTGAGGTCGACCAGCGCGGTCGACGCGAGCGCCGAGTGGACGTCGACCCTGGACAGGTAGACCGGCGTGTCGCCCGCGACCGCGTCCAGCTCGGCGCGGGTCGGCGGGCGGTTCTCCGGCCAGCGGGTCTCGTCCCAGCCGTGCCCCAACAGCAGCGTGTCCCGGTCGTGCCGGACGCGGTCGCGGACCGCGTCGAGCACGTCGGACAGCGCCGTGGCGCCGGTCAGGTCCAGCCCGGTGCGCAGGAGCCCCGCCGCCGTGGCGTGCACGTGCGCGTCGACGAACGCGGGCGCGACGAACGCGCCGTCGAGATCCACCGTGGCGTCATGGGTGCCGGGGGCACCGGGGAACTCGGCGCCGAGCCAGACGATCCGGCCGTCCTCGACCGCCATGGCGGACGCGGAGCCGCCGTGGATCCGCGCGTTCGTGAACAGGGTCCTCATGTCGGTGAAGTGTGCCGTTCGCGTCGTTCGAACAGCTCGCGAACCCCTGGGGTGGCGCGGAGCAGGTCGAGGGCGAACGTGGCGTGGCCCGGCACGAAGCCGTTGCCGATGAGCATCCGGACGTCGGCGGCGAGGCCCTCCGCGCCGAGCGCGGCCGCGGAGAACGAGGTGGCCATCGAGAAGAAGACGATGGTGCCGCCGTCCGCGGTGGCTAGCACGGCGCCGTGCTCGCAGCCGGGCACGTCGACGCACACGATCGTCACGTCGACCGGCTCGCCGACCGCGGCGGCGACCGCGACCGGGTCGCGGGCGTCGGCCAGCACGACCTCGTCGGCCAGCCCGGCCGCGTCCACGGCGGCCGCCTCCGCCTCGGTCGGCACCAGCGCGACCAGCCGGCCCGCGCCGGCCCGCCGGGCCGCGGCGAGCGAGAGGCTGCCCGACTTGCCGCCGCCGCCGAGCACCAGCACCGACGCCCCGGCGCCCGCCTCGCGGACCACGCGGTCGGTGAGCGCGGGCGCGCCGCAGACGTCCAGCACGGACAGCGCGAGCCCGTCGGGCAGGTCGTCGGGCAGGACGGCCGCGATGGACCGCCCGAACAGGACCGCCGTGCCGCGGCACGGGACCTGCTCGCCGTCGCCGGACCAGTCGGCGAGGCCGTCGTCGATCCGCAGCGGGGTGAGGGTGAGCGAGACGAGCGTGGCGATCCGGTCGCCCGGCTTCAGCCCGAGCGGCGACTCCGGCCCGACCTCGCGGACGGTGCCCAGCAGCATGCCGCCAGAACCGGTCACCGGGTTGTGCATCTTGCCGCGTTCCTCGACGATCTCGAGCACCGCGCGGCGGACCGCGGCCGGGGAGCCGTACTGCTCTCGTAGCTGACGGTAGGAGGCCGCGTCCAGGTTCAGGCGCTCGACGTCCACGAGGACTTCATCGGGCCACGAGCGAACCTCCGTCGAGAGTCGCCACGCTTGCTGGGGCAGCACCCCCGCCGGGTCGAGGACCCGATGTAGACCGTATGGAGACGACACGCACAACCTTCTTCCGTAGGATTTGCGTCTGTACTACGTTCTGGCAGCATATCTTTACGTCAACCTAGCGGCTAGGAGAACAGATGACGGCAGTGCACAACGGAGTCACCGCTGCCACGACGGTCTCCGCGGCAGTGGACGAGACCGCGCGGCAACCGTACGAGTACGTCCGACGAGAGCTGGTCGAACCCGACTGGCGCCGTTTTCCGGGCTGGCGGGAGATCACGGACGCGCAGTGGCGTGACGCTCAGTGGCAGCGGGTGCACTGTGTCAAGAACGTCAAACAGCTACGCGCCGTAGTCGGCGACCTCCTCGCGGACTCGTTCTACGACGACCTGGTGGCCGACCAGCAGCGCCTCGCGACGATGTCGATGCTGCTTCCGCCGCAGATGCTGAACACGATGGCGCCGAAGGCCGACCTGGAGACCGACGCGTTCACGAAGGCGTTCCTCGCCGACCCCGTGCGCCGGTACATGATGCCCGTGGCGAGCGACCGCGACCCGGTGTGGCCGAACCACCCGCACTCCTCGCGGGACTCGCTGCACGAGGCGGAGATGTGGGTGGTCGAGGGACTGACCCACCGCTACCCGACGAAGGTGCTCGCCGAGCTGCTGTCGACGTGCCCGCAGTACTGCGGGCACTGCACGCGGATGGACCTGGTCGGCAACTCGACGCCCTCGGTCGACAAGCACAAGCTGTCGCTGAAGCCGGTCGACCGCCAGGACCAGATGATCGACTACCTGAAGAAGACGCCCGGCGTGCGGGATGTCGTGGTGTCCGGCGGCGACGTCGCGAACGTGCCGTGGCATCAGCTGGAGTCGTTCCTCATGCGGCTGATGGACATCGACACCGTGCGGGACATCCGGCTCGCCACCAAGGCGCTGGCCGGGCTGCCGCAGCACTGGCTGCAGCCCAAGGTCGTCGAGGGGCTGGAGCGGGTCGCCCGCACGGCCGGGCGGCGCGGGGTCAACCTGGCGATCCACACGCACGTGAACCACGCGCAGTCGGTGACCCCGCTGGTGGCCGAGGCCGCGCGCACCGCGCTCGAGGTCGGTGTGCGGGACGTGCGCAACCAGGGCGTGCTGATGCGCGGCGTCAACGCCACCCCGGACGACCTGCTGGACCTCTGCTTCGCCCTGCAGGGCGAAGCGAACATCCTGCCGTACTACTTCTACATGTGCGACATGATCCCGAACGCCGAGCACTGGCGGGTCGCCGTGTGGGAGGCGCAGCAGCTGCAGCACGCGATCATGGGCTACCTGCCCGGGTACGCGACGCCGCGCATCATCTGCGACGTGCCCTACGTCGGGAAGCGGTGGGTGCACCAGCTCGCCGAGTACGACGTCGAGCGCGGCATCTCGTACTGGACGAAGAACTACCGGACGGGCATCGAGCTCGACGACGCCGAGGCGCTGTCGCGCACCTACCCGTACTACGACCCGATCGCCACCCTGCCGGAGACGGGCCAGAAGTGGTGGCAGGACTACGAGAACACGGCCGGCTCGGAGGCCTGAGCTGAGTGCGTCCGGCGTGCGCAGGGGCTACGCCGGACGCACTCACGCACCCCGCGAGTCCACCGTTCGGACATGGTGAGTCCCCCGTTCAAGCACACCGAGTCGACGGTTCGCGCCAAAAGACGCAGCGTTCGGTAGTCGGTCGACCGCGTACCGAAGTCCCTGTGTTTGGGCCTACCACCAGGGGGTCGCGTCAGGAAAACTCACGCCGTTCGGTCGCACACCCGCAGCGACCAAAGGGCAGAGGGAGAATGGCGTGTCAATCCGAAGAAGGACGCTCGCGGCGGCGATCATGCCGGTGCTCGCGGCGAGCATGATCGGCCTGACCGCGGCGGTCCCCGCACAGGCAGGCCCCGCGCCGGCGGCGGCCGTGCAGGCGGCGGACATCGCGGACCAGCTCGCGGCGATCCCCGGAATGACCGTGGTGTCCGAGGAGGCGCCGCCGGCCGCGGGCTTCCGGTTCTTCTTCCTCAGCTACCGGCAGCCGGTCGACCACCGCAACCCCGGCGGGCCGACGTTCGAGCAGCGCCTGCAGCTGCTGCACCGCGCGACCGACCGGCCGATGGTGTTGCACACGACCGGCTACAACATGCCGGAGTACTCGTTCCGGGCCGAGCCGACGCGGCTGGTCGACGGCAACCAGATCTCCGTCGAGCAGCGGTTCTTCTCCCCCTCGCGGCCCAACCCCGCGAACTGGAAGAAGCTAGACATCTGGCAGGCGGCCACCGACCACCACCGGATCGCGCAGGCGCTCAAGCCGGTCTACGACAGGAAGTGGATCTCCACGGGCGCCAGCAAGGGCGGCATGACCTCGGTGTACCACCGCAGGTTCTACCCGCGGGACGTCGACGGCGTGGTCGCCTACGTCGCGCCGAACGACCCGGTGAACAAGGAGGACCGCTCCTACGACGAGTTCTTCGACTCGGTCGGCGCCACGCCGGCGTGCCGCACGGCGCTGAAGGACTTCCAGAAGATGGCGCTGTCGCGGCGGACCGACCTCGTCGCCATGTACGAGGCTTACGCGACGGAGAACGACCTGCACTTCGACCAGGTGCTCGGCACGGCGGACCGCGCGTTCGAGATGACCGTGCTGGACACCGAATGGGCGTTCTGGCAGTACAACAGCGAGGCCAACTGCGGCGAGGTGCCGGGCGCCGGCGCGACGAACGACGAGATCTTCGCGTTCATCGACGAGGTCGCCGGGTTCGCGTTCTACGCCGACGAGGGCATCCTGTTCTACGCGCCGTACTACTTCCAGGCGGCGACGCAGCTCGGGTGGCCGCAGCCGAAGTTCGCCTACCTCAAGGGCCTGCTGCACTACCCGGGTCTGTACCAGGCGAACTCCAGCCTGCCGGCCGAGCTGCGGACCAAGCACGACCCGTGGCCGATGTCCGACGTCGACCACTGGGTCACGAAGACGTCGAGCCAGATGCTGTTCGTGTACGGGTCCAACGACCCGTGGGGCGCGGAACCGTTCCACCCCAGCGGGAACGACTCGTACACCTACACCGCGCCGGGCGCCAACCACGGTGCGAACATCGCGCTGCTGAACGCGCCGGACGCGGCGGCGGCGACCGCCACGCTGCTGCGGTGGGCGGGCGTCTCGACGTCCGCCGCGGCCGCGGCGCAGAAGTCGGCAGACCTGACGGCACTCGACCAGCGCGAGCCGCGCAACGAGCGTCGCCCGCTCTGACCGCTCGACCAGACGGCCGCTCCCGGACCTCCGGGGGCGGCCGTCGTCACGCACGTGCCCGGTACCACTCGCCCCAGCCGCGCAGCTCCGACAGCAACGGGTCCAGGCTGCGTCCGACGTCGGTCAGCGAGTACTCCACCTTCGGCGGCACCTCGGCGTACACCTCCCGGTGCACCAGCCCGTCGGTCTCCAGCTCACGGAGCTGGCGGGTGAGCATGCGCGGGGTGACCGCCGGCAGGAGGCGCTGCAGCTCCCCGAACCGGCGCACCCCGTCGCGCAGATGCTCGAGGATCACGAGCTTCCACTTGCCGCCGACGATCTCCATCGCCAGCTCGGTGGGGCAGTCGATGCTGGTGCGCTCGAGCCGTTCCCGCATGTGGTCACTATACAAATGGACAGTACGTGACAAAACTGTGCGTACTTGCGGGACTGACACGTACTTGCGAGCCTCACCGCATGAACATCACCAGAGTCACCGCGGAGCCCGACTGGTACGAGCCCTACGCGATCTCACTGGGCATCCGCGTCGGCGACCTCGTGTTCGTCTCCGGCCAGGCGGCCGTGGACGAGCACGGCGACAACGTCGGCGTCGGCGACTTCGAGAAGCAGGCCCGCCAGGTCTTCGCCAACCTCGACCGCGTGCTCCGCGAGGCGGGCTCGGGCCTCGAGCACGTCGTCAAGGTGACGATCCTCGTCACGGACATGACCGTCATCGACAAGGTCATCGAGCTGCGGCGGGAGTACTTCACCGAGCCCTACCCCGCCGACACGATCGCGCAGGTCGCGGCACTGGCTAGGCCGGAGTGGCTGATCGAGGTCGAGGCGACCGCCGTCGTGCCCGCACGGCCTTGACCAGCAGCACCGCCGGCACCAGGCCGAGCGGGAAGCCGGTCGGCTCGAAGAGCAGCGCGCACAAGCAGCAACAGCGGCACCGCGAAGCTGCCGAGGAACGGCCAGAAGTGCGCCTCCGACCGTGACATCGGGCCGGCCAACGACGACTGGAACCACAGCGCGCCGGTGAGCCAGCCGCCGAGGAAATCCCACGACACCACCACGAAGAACACCAGGTGCAGCGCCGCGATGCCGGCGATCCAGCGGCCGGCGAGGATCGTCAGCCTTACGGAACCATCGGTTTCGGTACCCATGGTTCCGTATAGTGCACGCATGACCGACACCGGGCAACAGGTTGGCCGACCTCGCGAGAGTCGCGTCGATCACGCCATCGAGCGAGCCGTGCACGAGCTGCTCGCCGAGGGCGGCTACCCCGCGCTGACCATGGACGCGGTCGCCGCGCGGGCCGGCGTCGGGAAGGCCGCGATCTACCGGCGGCACGCGTCGAAGGCCGAGATGGTGTTCGCGGTGACCGTGCACGGCCTCGAGCTCAGCGCGCCGCCCGACACCGGCGCGCTGCGCACCGACGTCGAGGCCGCGCTCACCGACATCCACGCGCGCCTCGAGTCGCCGGCGATCATGCGGGACGCGCCGCTGTTCATCGCGGAGCTCGGCGCGAACCCCGAGCTGTCCCAACGGTTTCGGGACACGCTGATGGCCGCGGAGCTGGCCTGCGTCGTCGAGCTGCTCGACCGCGCGGCGGCCAGGGGCGAGCTACGCGACCGGCCGGACCCGGCGAAGGTGCACAGCCTCATGCTCGGCTCGGTGTTCGCGTGGCGGTTCATGCTGCGCCGCGAGCTGACCGCCGCACTCGTGCCGGAGCTGGCCGCCATGATCGCCGGCGGGCTGACGGCCGAGCAGGGGTCGAGCGACGGTCCCTAGACTGGACCGCGATGCGACCTTCGGGATGGCTTGCCCTTTTCCTCGTTCTCGTCCTCGGCGCGCTCGGACTCGCCGGTGACCACCGGTTTCCCGCACCGAAGCCGTTACCGGGACCGCCGCTCGACGCGCCGACGGTCATCGTGGCCATGGGCGACAGCACGATCTCCGGCGAGGGCGCCGGCGACTACGAGCGCGGCACCGACGGTGAGAAGGGCAACTGGTGCCACCGCTCCCCCAACGCGTCGATCTTCCACGTCGCGCTTCCCGGCGTCGACGAGGCGATCAACCTGGCGTGCTCCGGCGCGCCGTCCGCCCAGGTCGGGCTCGGCGACGTCGAGCAGTACACGGAGGTCTCGCAGTCCGAGCGACTCGCGCGGATCGCCGCGCGCAACCGGGTGGTCGCGGTCGTCGTCGGCTCCGGCGCGAACGACGACCCGGCGTTCTCGCACGTGATGAACTCGTGCGTGGAGGCGTGGCTGGGCAAGGAGCGGCCCTGCGGCAAGACGGTCGGGCCCGGGTGGGAGCGGCGCGTGGACCGGATGGTCCCGAAGCTGACGAAGGCGTTGCGGGACATCAAGACCGTGCTGCACAACGTGGGCTACACGGAGTCGGACTACCAGCTCGTGGTGCAGTCGTACGCGGCGCCGGTCGGCCCGGACGTGGCGCGGGGTCTGCAGGACCTGTCCGGCTGCCCGTTCCTGTCGCAGGACCTGCGGTGGGTGCGCGAGGACGCGGTGCCGGTGCTGACCGCGGGCGTGCGGACGGCCGCGGACGACGTCGGCGCGCGGTTCCTCGACCTGTCCCAGGCGGGCGACGGCCACGAGGCGTGCTCGTCGGAACGCGACCCGGGGCGGGAGTGGTTCCGGCGCCTCGCCGTGCAGTGGACCGACCTGCAGCACGACGACCGGGCGACGCACGCGTTGCAGGAGTCGTTCCACCCCAACGCGAGCGGGCACGCGCAGTTCGGGCGCTGCCTCGCGGAGTTCCTGACCACGCCGGACCGGGCGGCGGTGTGCGTGCCGACGCGGGACGGCAACCTGCACGCCGCTACCGCCGTCGACTGAGGACCAGTTCGCGCAACCCTTGCGTGCCTTGGAAGTGCAGCACCGACATGCCCAGTTCTCGTGCGGCCTCGGTGTTGCGCGCCGAGTCGTCGACGAACAGGCAGCGCCGCGGCGCGACACCGGCCAGCTCGGCCGCCGCGAGGTAGATGCGGGGATCCGGCTTGGCGAACCCGAGCCGGGCGCTGTTGACGACACCGTCGACGAGATCCGCGATGCCCAGCCGGTCCACATCGGACTCGAGCCGGGTGGTCGCGTTGGTGACGAGCACGACCGGGCCGAACTCCCGCGCCATGGCGAGGATCTCGGCGACCTCGGCGTCGACCTCGCCGCAGGTGGCCGACCAGGCCGCGACGAGATCGGCCGCCCGGTCGGTCGCGAGGTCCGCGACGATCGCCGCGCGCCACTGCTCGTCGGTGCACCGGCCGGTGACCGCCGGCAGCAGCCGCGCGGGCGCGAACGCCGCCGCGGCAAGGGTTCCGGCCGGCACCCCGTGCTCGACGTCGGGCATGGGCGGCCACCGACGCAGGACGCCGTCGAGATCGCAGAGCAACGCGTCGAAGCTCACAGCGCATGCCCTCCCGCGACCTGCAACACCTGCCCCGTAACCCACCTGGCCTGGTACGAAGCGAGAAAGACGACCGCATCGGCGATGTCGGACGGCTCACCGACACGGCCGAGCGGCACCATCCCACGCACCTTCTCGACCATGTCGTCGGTGAGCCATCCGGTCTGGACCGGCCCCGGCGCCACCGCGTTGACCCGGATCCCGGCCGGCGCGAGCTCGAGAGCGGCGGCCCTGGTGAACGCCTCGAGCGCCGCCTTCGACGTGCCGTAGCCGAGCTGTCCGGCGAACGCGCGGGCCGCGTCGGTGGAGATGTTGACGACGCAGGGCGGCGGGTCGCCGGCGCGGCGGGCCAGCTCGGCGGTGAGCAGCGCGGGGGCGATCGCGTTGACGCGGTAGTGGCGGGCCAGCCCATTCGCGGTGAGCGCGTCGATCGTGTCCGGGCTCTCGCAGTGGGCGGCGTTGTTGACGAGCACGTCGACGCGGCCGGCCGCGTCGAACAGTCGCCGGGCCGCGTCCGGCTCGGTGAGGTCCATGGCCACCGCGCGACCGTCCAGCTCGGCCGCCAGCGCCGCCGCGCCGGTCGGTGTCGTGTGCTCCCAACGGATCCCGTCCGGCGGATCCACCTGCGTGGCGAGGTGGTGCACCACCACGCTGGCCCCCTCGGCCGCGAACGCCCTGCCGATCGCCGCCCCGATGCCGCTCGCGCCACCGGTGACCAGCACGACCCGGCCGGCGAGTTGTGTATCGATCACGACCCGATCATGCACGACGTGGCCAACCGAAACTCATCGGCGGTTCACGTGGTTGCCCTACGGTGGAACGACCCTGACCTCCGGAGGTTGCCCCGTGCGGCGTTCCCTGCTTCTCCTGTTGGCCATCGTCGGTCTGGTCGCGGGCACGGTCCCCGCGGCCGCCGCCCCCACCCACGACCGGGTCCGCCCGCTCGCCCAGGCCCACGCGCACAACGACTACGAGCACACCAGGCCGCTGTTCGACGCGCTCGGCGAGGGCTTCACGAGCGTCGAGGCCGACATCTGGCTCGTCGACGGCGAACTGCTCGTCGCGCACGACGCCGAGGACCTCGACCCGGCCCGCACGCTGCGCTCGCTCTACCTGGACCCCTTGCGGCAGCGCGTGCTCCACAACGGCGGCGTGTACCCCGGCCGCACCTTCCAGCTGCTGATCGACATCAAGACCGAGGGCGAGTCGACGTACGCCGAGCTGGACGCACAGCTGCGCAGCCCCCGGTACGCGTTCCTGTGGACCAGCTTCCGGTTCGGCCACGTGTGGCGCGGGCCGGTGACCGCGGTCGTGTCCGGCAACCGGCCACGCGACACGATGGCCGCGCAGCGCAGCCGGGTCGCGTTCTACGACGGCCGGATCGCCGACCCGACCGACCTCGGCCCGGGTTCGGACGCCCGGCTGACCCCACTGGTGTCGGACAACTGGACGACGCTGTTCTCGTGGACCGGCGCGGGCCCCATGCCGGCCGACGAGCGCGCCGAGCTGGTGGACATCGTCGACACCGCGCACCGGGCGGGCCAGCGGGTCCGCTTCTGGGCCACCCCGGACGTCGCGGGCCCGGAGCGCGACGCGGTGTGGCGTGAGCTGGTGGCCGCGGACGTGGACCACATCAACACCGACGACCTGAAAGGCCTCGCCGACTTCCTGCGCTGAGTCACGCCTCGGCGGACGCCTTTCGCGCGCGGAAGGCCGCCGCCTTCACCCGGTTCTGGCACGCGGTCGAGCAGAAGCGCCGCGTGCCGTTCCGGGAGACGTCGATGTACACGCGGTCGCACACCGGCGCGTTGCACAGGCCGAGCCGGTCGACGGCCGGGTTGCCGAGCACGATCGCGAGGCCGGTCGCCATCGGCGCGGCCCAGCTCGGCGCCCACTCGGCATCCGGGCCGTGGAAGTGCAGGTGCCACGGCTCGCCATCGTGCCGGGACAGGGTCGGGAGCGCCTCGGTCTCGCGCATGATCGCGTTCAGCTCGACGCACGCGGCGTCGACGTCGCCGCGGTCGACGTGCTCGACGACGCCCCGCAGCCGCATCCCCCACGCGGCCAACTCGGCGGCCTCCGCCGCGGTCGGCCGGTCCGGGGTGCGCTCCAACGGCACAGCGGCACGCACGGCCGCCACCAGCGCCGCGCCCTCCGGCGCGGCGAACGGCCTGCCGTGCCGCTCGCCGGGCGTCACCTCGTTGATCAAGGCGACGGCGTACTCGACCACGTCGCTGGTATGACTGTCGAACTCCACTTGACCAGTTACTCCCGCTCGATTAACGTCACTGTCGTTGATATTATAGCCAGTTACGGAGGATCGCGATGCAGGTAGCGCTGAAGACGGTGAAGACGGCGACCGCGACGAAGTGGCTCCAGCGGTGGGACGCCCAGCAGGAGCGGTACGTGCCCGACCGCGAAGAGCGTTTCCGCGTGGTGATCGACGTCGTGCGGGCGGCCACCGGCGGCGGGCCCGCGCGGGTGGTCGACCTCGGCTGCGGGCCCGGTTCCCTCTCCGGCCGCGTCGCCGCCGCCCTGCCGGAGGCGACGGTCGTCGGGGTGGACGCCGACCCGCTGCTGCTCGGACTCGGCTCGGCGCACGCGCACCCACGCGTCCGGCTGGTCGAGGCCGACCTGGCCAACCCGGCGTGGGCGGACGTCACCGGACTGCCCGGCCCGTGGGACGCGGCCGTGTCGAGCACCGCGCTGCACTGGCTCGCACCCGCCGACCTCGCCGAGCTGTACCGGACCCTCGCGGCGAACCTGCGGCCCGGCGGCGTGTTCGTCGACGCCGACCACATGCACCTCGGACAGCCCACGCTGGACCGGCTCGGCGACGCCGTCCGCGAGGCACGCACCCGCCGCGTCGGCACCGACTCCAACGAGGAGTGGAGCGCGTGGTGGCAGGCGCTGTCCGAGGACGAGGAGCTGGCCCCGCTCGTCGACGCCCGCTCGAACGCCGCGATCGCGCACAGCAGCGAGAACGGCCTCACGGTGTGGCAGCACGCCCAGCTGCTGCGGGACGCCGGCTTCGCCGAGGCCGGCCCGGTCTGGCAGTTCGGCGACGACCATGTCCTGGTCGGCGTCCGCTAGAGAGCGGGGGTGCGGCCCTCGTACGGGGTCGACAGCACGACCGTGGTCCGGGTGGACACCTTCGCGGCCTCGCGGATCTGCCGCAGCAGATCCTCCAGCGCGTGCGGGGAGGCCACCCGGACCAGCAGGATGTAGGACTCGTCGCCGGCCACCGAGTAGCACGCCTCGATCTCGCGGATGTGCTGCAGGCGCGACGGGTAGTCGTCCGGCGCGGCCGGGTCGATCGGCGTCAGCGAGATGAACGCGGTCAGCGGCAGCCCGATCACCTCGGCGTTGAGCTGCGCGACGTAACCGCGGATCACGCCGCGCTGCTCGAGCCGACGCACCCGCTGGTGCACCGCGGACACCGACAGCCCGACCCGCTCGGCCAGGTCGGTGAAGCTGCACCGGCCGTCCGCGGCCAGCTCCCGCGCGATCGCCTGGTCGATCTGCTCCAGTTCGGTGGCGGTCATCGGGTCGGCAGCGCGACGAGGTCGTGCGGCTGGTTGTTGAGCGACTCGACGCCGTCCTCGGTGACCACCACGATGTCCTCGATCCGCGCGCCCCACCGGCCCGGCTGGTAGATGCCCGGCTCGACGGAGAACGCCATGCCCGGCTCGAGCGGCATGTCGTTGCCGCCGACGATGTACGGGTGCTCGTGCACGTCGAGGCCGATGCCGTGCCCGGTGCGGTGGATGAAGAACTCGCCGAAGCCGGCGTCGGCGATCACCGTGCGGGCGGCCGCGTCGATGTCCTGCGCGGCGACGCCGGGCCGGACCGCGTCGACCGCGGCCCGCTGCGCGGCCTGGAGCACGGCGTAGGTGTCCGCGACGTCGGCGTCCCTCGGCTCGCCCATGACGTACGTGCGGGTGCTGTCCGAGCAGTACCCCTCGGCGACCGGGCCGCCGATGTCGATCACGACGACGTCGCCGGCCTCGACCACCCGGTCGGACAGGCTGTGGTGCGGGCTCGCGCCGTTCGGGCCGGAGCCGACGATCACGAACTCGGCGACCTCGTGGCCCTCCTCGACGATGGCGGCCGCGATGTCCGCGCCGACCTCCGCCTCGGTGCGGCCGACCTGGAGGAACTCGGCCATCCGCGCGTGCACGCGGTCGATCGCGACACCGGCGCGCCGCAGCCCGGCGACCTCCTCGGCGTCCTTGCGCATCCGCAGCTCACGCACGATCGGCCCGGCGAGCACCTGCTCGACACCCGGCAGCGCGCTGCGCAGGGCGAGCACGTGCAACGCGACCATCATGTCGCCGACCGCGACCCGGGACGCCTTCGGCACCACCGACGCCACCAGGGCGTACGGGTCCTCGGCGTCCACCCAGGTGGCCAGCTCGACGCCGACCTCGCCGGTCGGCACCGCGTCGTAGCCGGGCGCCTCGAGCTTGGGCACCACCAGCACCGGGGGCGCCTCGGTCGGCACGACGAGGCAGGTCAGCCGCTCGAACGAGCTGCCGCCCGCACCGAGCAGGTACTTGAGGTCCGAGCCGGGCGCCATCAGCAGGGCGTCCACGCCGGCGTTCGCGGCAGCCGCACGGGCCCGGTCGATGCGGGCCCGGAGTGCCGCCGGGTTGATCGCGGAGACGGTGGTCGACATGCCGGAAAGCCTAGTCCTCACCCTGTCCGGAACCGGTGTCAGCGCGCCGTGTCAGGCCCGGCGCGGGCTCCAGCTCCGCCACCAGGTCGGAGTCGGTGTGGAGGTCGGCCTCGACGCGGTCGCCGATCGCGGCCAGCCGCAGCTCGGTCAGCCGGGCGACGGGCGCCTGGGCGAACGCGGCGGTCGCGGCGTCGGCGAGGGCCGGCCCGCGCCAGAGGGCGAGCGTCTCCCGCAGCGTCGCCGCGGCGGCAGCCGGGTCGGTGGCGAGCGTGGCGCGCCCGGCCGCGGCGAGCCGCTCGAAGCGGCACCTGTCGACGTCGTCGGGAGCGACCGCGAGTTGGTAGCCGGTGGGCCGGGACTCGATCGTGAGGCCGGTGCGGCGCAGGCGGGAGACGAGCGCCTGCAGCGCGTTGGCCGCCTCGGCCGGCGGGCCCTCGCCCCACACGCCGTCGACGAGCCGGCCCATGGTGACCACGCGGCCCGGGTCCAGCGCGAGCAGGATCAGCAGGGTGCGCAGGCGGGCCCCGGTCACCTCGACCGGGGTTCGTTCGTCGGCCCAGACGGTCAAGGGCCCGAGCATCGCGACACGCACGTAGTTGATTCTGCCCTTCTCCCGCGACGTGGCAGGCTAGGCCCGTGACTGGCCCACTCGTACTGTTGGACTCGGCAAGCCTCTACTTCCGGTCCTACTACGCACTGCCCGACTCGATGACCGCGCCGGACGGGACCGTGATCAACGCCGTGCGCGGGTTCGCCGACACGATCGCCCGCATCCTCACCGAGCGGAAGCCGTCCCGGCTGGTCGCGTGCATGGACGCGGACTGGCGCCCGGCGTTTCGGGTGAACGCGCTGCCGTCGTACAAGGCGCACCGGGTCGCGGACCCGGTGAACAACGTCGAGGAGGTGCCCGACACGCTGACGCCCCAGGTGCCGATCATCCTCGACGTGCTCGACGCGTTCGGCTTCGCGGTCGCCGAGGCGGACGGCTACGAGGCCGACGACGTCATCGGCACGCTCACCCACCGCGAGTCGACCGACCCGGTGGAGGTCGTCAGCGGTGACCGCGACCTGTTCCAGGTCGTACGCTTCGAGCCGACGCCGGCCAGCATCGTCTACGTCGGCCGCGGCTGGGCGAAAGCAGAGGTGCTCGGGCCACGCGAGCTGGCGGCGAAGTACGACCTGCCGGTCGACATCAGCGGCCCGGGGTACGCCGACATGGCCCTGCTGCGCGGCGACCCGTCCGACGGGCTGCCCGGCGTGGCCGGCATCGGCGAGAAGACCGCGGCGAAGCTGATCACCAAGTACGGCTCGCTCGAGGGTCTGCTCACCGCGGCGGCCGCCCCCAACAGCGACGTCGCGCTGCGGGTCCGGTCCGCGTTGGCGGACGCCGCCGACTATGTCGCCGCGGCGCCGCTGGTGGTCCGGGTCGCGCTGGACGCCGACGTGGTGCAGGACCGCGACGACCGGGTGCCGGCCGTACCGCGCGACCTCGACCGCGTGCGGCAGCTGCAGGAACGCTGGGACCTCGGCGCCTCCGTCGACCGGCTGCTGGCGGCGCTACCGGGCTGAGTGTCCGGCAGGCGCCGCGAACCGGGAGAGATCGGGGCCTTCGTCGGAGGGGCCGCAAGCGACACAGCACACCGCCACAACGAGAACCACGACCAGGCGACGGAGAGGCACGGGGTCACGCTACCGCGCTGGGTTCGGCCTCCGGCCCCCGGTTTCCACGCTACCGCGAGGCGCCGACACGAACCGGCGGACGGCGAGCGGTCTGTGGACAACCGTGCGGCTGTGGACAACTCGCGTCGGGTGCCGCCGGAGCTGTTCGTGGTTGTCGGTGGTCGCCGGTAGGCTGGAAAACGGGGGGCCGGAGGCCAAACCGGCACCGCCGCGCAGCTCTCCGGTGATCATTCTTGCCAACGCGGTGCTGGGCCGATCCGCCAGCGACGCAATCGATCGGCGAACTGTCCGGCCAACAACGAGCCAACCGGTTCGCCGCTTAGAACAGCGTCCCGCTCCACGCCGGCCGGTCGGTCGCGAACAGCCGGTCGGCGTCGGCGAGTGCGGTCCGGTCCGCGACCGCGAGCCGGCCGATGTCGGCGAGGGTGGTGGCTCGCCACGTGCCGAGGTAGAGCATCGCGAGTGCCTCGGGGTCGACGGTCAGCGCGGGCGTATCCGTGGTTCGCGCGACCCCGTCCGGGCCGACGCGGTAGCGGCCGGAGTTGTTGGGCAGCAACGGGTCCACCACCTCGACGACGACCGGGGCCGCCGCGTTGTACGCGCGGCCGGCGAGCGCGGCGGGCACGTCGACGATCCGCAGCCACAGCTCGTCGTCGAGGTCGCTGCGGATCGCGTGTGCGTTGACGAGCATCGCCTCGAGCGGGTCGTCCGTCGGCCGCACGTACGCGACCACGTCGTCGACCAGATCGACGCCGAGCAGGTACCGCCACAGGTCGTTGGCGACGCCCTGGTCGACACTCTGGAAGTCGAGGACACGCAGGCCGGAGCCGGCGCGCGGGTCGTCGGAACTGTCCTCCTCCGGGCGGTAGGACACCCAGCCGTCGATGGCACCTTCGACGTCGAAGTGCGCGGCGACCAGGAGATAGTCGGTCGCCAGCCGACGTTCGTAGCCCAGCGCCCACCACTGCGGCGACCGGCCCATGAGCCCGTGCCGCGTCGGCTGCACGCGCGGGTAGGCGGCCTGCAGCGCGGGCACGATCTCGTCGTTGTCGAGCAGCCGCACCCGGCCCGCGGTCGGCACCTCCGGCCGCAGCGCCGCACGGCGGGTCAGAACCTTGAGGGTCCGCCCGACCGTCGCGACGCCGTACCCGAAGCGGCCGTAGATGACCGGCTCGGAGGCGTGCAGCCCGGCGAACACCTCACCGCGCGCCGCGATGTCCAGTAGCTGTGCGTTCATCAGCCCGGTGAGCGCGCCGCGCCGGCGGTGGTCGGTCCGGACCCCGACGAACGTGACCCCCGACATCGGCAGGATGTTGCCACCGGGCACGGTCAGGCTCGACGGGAACGACGTCGCCGTGCCGACCTGCCGGTCGCCGTCGAAGGCCCCGAACGTCCGGTCGGCGACGTACGCCCGCACCATGACGGCCCAGTTCTCGTCCGAGGCCGGCTGGTCGTGCAAAGAGGCGCGGAACAGGTCGTTCGCGCCCCGCAGCTCGTCGTCGGCCAGCGGACGGAAGCTGAGCCCGGTGGGCAGCAGAGTCTGGGTCACCGTCCGATGATGCCCAGGAAACCCGCCCACCGCGACCGATTTGTCGGGCGTGCCGAACCGCCGGAGCGGCTACTTGGCCTCCTCCGGCAACGCGACCTGGTACTCGCCGTCGTCGTTGGTGACCGTGATCCCGACCGTCATCTCCTTGCCGTCGACGGTGGCGGTGCACTCGAACTTGTTGCCCTGCTTGACCTCCTGGTCAACCGGGCACACGACCTTCTCGACCTTCTCGATCTTGTAGTCCTCGACGAGGATCTTCTTCACGCCGTTGTCACCCTGCAGCGCGGCCTGGTCGAACACCTTCGTGTTCAGGAAACCCGGCGTCACGAAGCCCAGCACGCCGAACGCGGCGGCGGCGAGCACGACGACCACCACGGTCACCCAGATCCAGGTGCCGCCGCCCTTCTTCTGCGGCTGTTGCTGCTGGTAGGGGTGCTGGTACGGGTTGCCGAACTCGCCCGGCTGCTGCCCGTACTGCTGCGGCTGCTGGCCGTACTGCGGCTGGCCGTACTGCTGCGTCGGCTGCGGCTGCTGCCCGTAGCCGCCGTAGGGCTGTTGCTGCTGCTGCGAGGGATCGGGCTGGCCGTACTGGGGCTGACCAGGCTGCTGCGGCGGCTGACCAGGCTGTTGCGGGTACCCGCCCTGGGACGGAAACCCGCCGGACGGCGTGCCCGGCGTGGGGCCGCCACCATAGGGCTGCTGACCCCACTGCTGCTGCGGGTCGTTCCCACCGGGAGGCCCGTAAGGGCTGGTCATTGTTCGCCTCCGCGAAATCGAGGTCGCTCGGTCGGGTGCTGGGCGCGATCAAACCATAGCGGGAGGTGGGTATCGCGTGTGGTCCGCCACGCGAATCCGCCCGCTTGGACGAGTCCGGTCACGCGGTGCCGAGCGCCACGACGCCGCGGCGCATCGCGCGGACCGCCTCCCTGGCCGCCGCGCCGACCGGCTCGCCCTCGCCGACGACGTCGCGCAGCTGCTCCAACAGGTCGATCACCTGACGGCACCAGCGCACGAAGTCGCCAGCGGAGAACTCGCTGCCGGCGGACTCCGCCGCGGTCATCACCCGCTCCAGCGACTCGCCGCGCGCCCACCGGTACACGGTCCACGCGAACCCGGCGTCGGGCTGACGGGTGCGCTCCAGCCTGTGCCGCCGCTCGTCGGCCTCCAGCGACGCCCACAGCCGCGCGGTCTCCGCCAGCGCGTCGGTGACCAGCCCGGTCGGCACCCGCGCCTCGGCCGGGCCGTCCCGGCGTGCCTCGTACACCAGCGCGGACACCACGGCGGCCAGCTCCGGGGGCGGCAGCCGGTCCCACACCCCTTGGCGCAGGCACTCGGCGGCCAGCAGGTCCGACTCGCTGTAGAGCCGCGCGAGCCGCCTGCCGTCGGCCGTGACCGTGTCCTCGCCCTCCAGGTAGCCGCGCTCGGTCAGCAGCCTCCGGATGCGGTCGAAGCCGCGGGCGAGCGAATGCGTCGTCGCGGCGACCTTCTGCGCGAGCTGCTCGGTCTCGGCGGACAGGCGGCGGTGCCGCTCGGCCCACCTCGCGTGCACCTCGCGGTCGGTACAGCCGTGGCACGGGTGCGCGCGCAGCGCCCTGCGCAGCACCGCGAGCTCGGCGTCCTCGTCGACGCCGCCACCGCCGCCGCGGCGACGCGTCCGGCCGGGCGCCTCGATGCCGGTGTTGCGCAGCGTGGCGGCCAGGTCCCGGCGCGACCGCGGCGAGCGCAGGTCGACCTGCTTGGGCAGTCTCACCCGACCGAGCGCCTCGACGGGCGTCGGGAAGTCGGCCACCGACAGCCGGCCGGCCCACCGGTCCTCGGTGATCACGAGCGGGCGCGGGTCGCCCGACGGGTCCAGCCCGGGGTCGACGACGATCGCCAACCCGGAGCGGCGGCCGGACGGCACGGCGATCACGTCGCCCTTGCGCAGCGACTCCAGCGACCGGGCCGCCTCCGCCCTGCGGGCCTGACTGTTCTTGCGGGACAACGACTTCTCGCGCTCGGTCAGTTTCGCCCGCAGTGCCGCGTACTCGGTGAAGTCGCCGAGGTGGCAGGTCATCGACTCGGTGTACCCGGCGAGCGCCTCACGGTTGCGTTCGATCCGCCGCGCGAGCCCGACCACCGAGCGGTCGGCCTGGAACTGGGCGAACGACTGCTCCAGCATCTCGCCGGCCTGCGTCGCGCCGAGCCGGTCGACCAGGTTTACGGCCATGTTGTACGCGGGCCGGAACGAGGAGCGCAGCGGGTAGGTGCGGGTCGACGCGAGCCCGCCGACCTGCTTGGGGTCGACACCGGGCTGCCAGATGACGACCGCGTGCCCCTCGATGTCGATGCCGCGCCGTCCGGCACGGCCGGTGAGCTGCGTGTACTCGCCGGGGGTCAGCTCGACGTGCGCCTCGCCGTTGTACTTCACGAGCCGCTCGAGCACGACCGTCCGCGCCGGCATGTTGATGCCGAGCGCGAGCGTCTCGGTCGCGAACACGACCTTGATGAGGCCGCGGACGAACAGCTCCTCGACGGTCTCCTTGAACGCCGGCAGCAGGCCGGCGTGGTGGCTCGCGAACCCGCGTTCGAGCGCCTCGCGCCACTCCCAGTAG
The DNA here is from genome assembly GCA_963840275.1 of uncultured Actinomycetota bacterium. GTDB lineage: Bacteria > Actinomycetota > Actinomycetes > Mycobacteriales > Pseudonocardiaceae > Actinophytocola. Next base: position 544,938 of record CAWIYK010000005.1, on the reverse strand, counting down.
CCGAGGATCCGCAGGTCGGCGTCGTTGAGGTCCTTGGTGCGCGCGTCGACGATCGCGCGGATCTCCTCGACCTCGGCCTCGCTGTTCATCCGCAGGCCGGACCGGGCGCACTGGGCGACCGCGGCCTCGCAGCCGACCCGGCTGAACACGAACACGATCGCCGGCAGCAGCGCGGCCGCGTCGAGGCGGGCGACCACGTCGACCCGCGACGGCGGCCGGAACCTCGGCCCGCGCGGGGCGCCGGAGCGCCGGCCGGCGCGCGCGTTGCGCGGCCCCCACGTCACCTGGCCGCGGCTCTCGTTCTCGGTGCGGCGCATCAGCTCTGGGTTGATCCTCGGCTCGCCCTCCGGCGTCTCGCCGACGAACAGGTCCATCATGCGGTTGTTGACCATCATGTGCTGCCACAGCGGCACCGGGCGGTGCTCGTCGACGACGACGGTCGTGTCGCCGCGGACCTCGACGAGCCAGTCGCCGAACTCCTCGGCGTTGCTGACGGTGGCCGAGAGGCTGATCAGCCGGACCGACTCCGACAGGTGGAGGATGACCTCCTCCCACACGGCGCCGCGGAACCGGTCGGCGAGGTAGTGGACCTCGTCCATCACCACGTACCCGAGGCCGTCGAGGGTCGCCGAGTCGGCGTAGAGCATGTTGCGCAGGACCTCGGTGGTCATCACCACGATCGGCGCGTGGCCGTTGACCGACGTGTCGCCGGTGAGCAGTCCCACGGACTTGGCGCCGTAGCGGTCGACCAGGTCGGCGTACTTCTGGTTCGACAGTGCCTTGATGGGTGTCGTGTAGAAGCACTTCTGGCCCTTGGCGAGCGCGAGGTGCACGGCGAACTCGCCGACGACCGTCTTGCCGGCGCCGGTCGGCGCGCACACCAGGACGCCGTGACCGTCCTCGAGCGCCTCGCACGACCGCTCCTGGAACGGGTCGAGCTCGAACGCGAGGATCGACGCGAACTCGGTCAGCTTGGGGTAGCTCGAACGCCGCCGCGACGCGGTGTAGGAGTCGGCGGGCGACGGAGAACGGCTGGCAGCCACGCCTCCAAGGTTGTCACACCCGGTCGACCTCAGGCGCTTCGGCCGACCACCGTCAGCGCGTCGGGGACGCAGGTCACCTCGACGGGCAGCGGCCCGATGCGTTCGCCGTCGGCGTAAGCGACCCAGCCGTTGGCCTCGCCGAGGCGGATCGCGCGGGTCCGCGAGGTGGTCACCATCGGATGGGTGACGTGGTTGCCGCTGCGCAGCCCGGGCAGCATGCGGACCAGGTCGAACCGGCTGGCGCGACGCACGAGCGTGACGTCGAACAGGCCGTCGGTGGGGTCGGCGGCCGGGCAGATGGGGATGCCGCCGCCGTAGAACGGGATGTTGCCGACGGCGATCTGGGTGGCGTCGAGCTCGGTGGTGCCGGAGTCCTGCGCGATGGTCAGCCTGCCGGCCTTCAGGCTCGCCAGCTCGGCGAGGATCGCGAGGTCGTAACGCCGCGGCCCGGACGGCCAGCGCATCCGGTTGGCGCGCTCGTTGACCGCGGAGTCGAACCCGGCGCACAGGACGCCGGCGAACCAGGGTCCGCCGGCGACGCGGCCGAGGTCCATCGTCGTGGACTCGCCCGCCTTGATGGCCGCGACCAGCTTGTCGGTGGCGACGAGGGGGTCCTCCGCGGCGCCGACGAGGGTGCGGGCGAGGTCGTTGCCGGTGCCCGCGGGCACGACGGCCAGCGCGACGCCGGTGTCGGCGCAGAACTGGACGCCCTGGTGCGCCGACCCGTCGCCGCCGACCACGACCAGCAGGTCGAGGCCGGCGCCGCGGGCCTTGTGCATGAGCCGGTGGGAGTCCTCGACCGTGTTGGCCTCGACGGTGACCAGGTCGTCGACGGCGCCGCGCAGGCGTTCGGCGACCGTGCCGGCGATGCGGCCGGCACGGCCGAGCCCGGACGCGGGGTGCACGACCATGGCGGCTCTCATGGTCACGTCACGTCACGTCGTCGTAGCCGGCCGACTTCTCAGACTTCGGTTTGTCGTCGTCGTCCTCGATGTCGTAGTCCTCCGGATGCCAGCCCTCCGCGATGGCCTCGCGGTCCTTCTTGCGGTCGTGGAGACGGGCGAGCTGTGTGGCGAGCTCGAAGAGGACGGTCATGGCGCCGGCGAGGGCGAGCATGCCGATCGGGTCGGTGCCCGGCGTGGCGATCGCGGCGAACACGAACAGGGCGAAGATGATGCCCCGCCGCCACTTCTTCAGGTTGCGGTAGGGCAGCACACCGATCCGGTTCAGCATGGTGACCACCAGCGGCAGCTCGAAGCTGACGCCGAAGATCAACAGCATCACCAGGACGAACGAGATGTACTCGTTGGCCGCCAAGGCCGTGCTGAACTGGTCGCCACCGAAGCTGACCAGCACCGCGAGGCCCTTGGGGACCACGAAGTAGGCGAGGAACGCGCCGCACATGAACAGGAACGACGCGATGAACACGAAGATGCGGGTGTACTTGCGCTCGTTGTCGTACAGGCCGGGGGTGATGAACGCCCAGATCTGGTACAGCCAGAAGGGGCTGGTCAGCACCGCGCCAGCGGCGAGCCCGACCTTGAACTGGGTCAGGAACGCCTCGAAGGGCTGCGTCTGCAGCAGCGTGCACTTGCCCGGCTCCGCCTCGAACCGAGGAGGGGCGTCCAGGTCGCAGTAGGGCCCGGTCATCAGGTCACCGAGCGAGGGGACCGGGCCGATCCGCCACTGGAACCACAGGAAGCCGAGAATGCACCCGGCGAGCAGCGCCAGCAGCGCGAGCGCCAGCCGGTTGCGCAGCTCGTACAGGTGATCCCGAAGGGTCATGGTGCCGTCGGGATTGTGTCGTCGACTGCGAAGCTTCTTCTTCTCGCGACGGCTGTCTTCCCGGCGGTGCGATGTGCGCGCCACCGTCTAGGACCTGTTCTCTCAGCCGGCGTTCTTGTTCTGCTGCTGCTCCACCGACTGCGGCACCGCGCCGTTCGTGTGCGGCTGCGCCTGCGGGGTCGGCGGCTGCGCCTGCGGAAGCTGCTGCTGCTGGACCGGCTGCGCGGGTGGCTCGGCGGCGGCCTCGTCGTCCTTGTCGCCGCGCATGCCCTTGGTCTCTTCCTTGAAGGCCTTGGCCGACTTGCCAAGCGAGCGCGCCATCTCGGGGAGCTTCCTGGCTCCGAAAAGCAGAATGATCACCCCGGCGATGATCAGCAGCTCGGGCACACCCAAGTTACCCACGGTCTTCCTCCTGTCTCCCCCGGCCGTTCGATGGTACGTCAGCCGGAGAGTGCTTCACCCTGGCGCGGGTCTCCTTCATCGCAACCCGCAGGGCGGCGGAACGGGCCTTGAGCCTGCCGCGCTCATCGCTGAAACGGGCGCCAACCACCCCGGCCGCACGGTTGAACCGGCGAACGTTGCGAAACACCCGAACCAGGACCACGACGAGCAACAGCAGCCCCACTACGACCACGATCCAGGTCGGCAGGTACGACATCACGTTTCTACCGTAGTGGGCGTGTGGTGGCAGTGGGATGGCCAGGCTGTCACTTCACAGTGATTTTACATCGACGTGCGAGTGTCGTGGGATTGTGCTGGTCAGGGTGGGTGCAGCGGTTTCGATGGGGTGCGGTTGAGGCTGGGTAGAGCCCGGATCTTGTGTCCCGTCGGTTACACGCACGGTGGTTCAGCGGTGCCGGCCTCGGTCGGGGGTGCGGCGCTGCCTGCCCGGTGGGTGGGGCCGGTGATGAAGCCGGGGGCGGGTAAGGGTGCCGTGCTGGCGCTGGTCCGGGGGCGGGTGCGTCGGCCTGTGCGGCAGCGCAGACCGACCGCGCCTCGACCAACGCCGCACGTCCACTCAACCACGCCAACCTCGCGCTTGGCGCCCTCGGCCCCCGGCTCGGCCGAGGGGGCCGTCGTACTGGCGCTCGCCGGGGTCGAGTTACTCAGCCATGCTCGCACTCAGCGCAACTCGCCGACCAGCGACAGCCATCCCGACCGAGCAACCCCGTTGCCAGCCCAATAGCCAGTCCGCTCCCCCGAACCCCGGAATCCCCGGACCCGAGCCCCACCTCACCGATAGCGAGCGAGCGCGGCCGAAGCTCGTGTCCGCAGTTCCGCGGCCAGCTCCACCGGTTCCTCGACGGTCACGTCCCCGCCGAGACCGAGCAGCAGCCGCACCATCCACGACGTGTCCGCGTAGCGCATCCACACCCTGAGGCGGCCGTCGTCCAACTCGGCGGCTTCCTCCACCGGGTAGTACTCCGACACCCAGCGTGCGTCTGGTGACAGGACCAGCTGCGCCACCGCCTGGTCGGGGCGCGGGCGGAACAGGCCGGCCGTCGTGTCTGTCTGTTCCGCGTACGGGGGTGGCGCGGCGGGCTCGTCGAGCCGCGTCACCTCGTCAATGCGGTCCAGCCGGAACAGGCGGACGCCCTCGGCGCGGCGGCACCACGCCTCCAGGTAGCTGCGACCCTCCACGATCAGCATGCGCATCGGGTCGACCGTGCGTTCGGTGATCTCGTCCTTCGACGCCGTGTAGTACTTCATGCGCACGGCCTGCTTCGCCCGCAGCGCCGACTGCACCACCTCGCGTGCCTTGATCGTCATCGCGCCCTCTCGGACACCGAGGCCCACCGCGACGCCCGCCGGTTGCGCCTGGCCCGCGGCCGCCTCGATCTTGGCGACCGCCCTGCGCACCGCGTCCGCGTCGGCGACGCCCGGGGCGTCCAGCAGCGTGCGCAGCGCCACCAGCAGCGCGGTGGCCTCCGAGCCCGTCAGGCGCAGCGGGCGGCTCATGCCGGCGTCGAAGTTGACGGAGATCGTGTCGCCCTCGAACGACAGGTCGATCAGGTCACCGGGGCCGTACCCGGGCAGCCCGCACATCCACAGCAGCTCGAGATCCTTGCGAAGCTGGCGGGCCGTGACCCCGAAGTCGGCCGCCGCCTCGTCGAGCGCGATGCCCGGCCGCGCGATGAGGTACGGCACCAACGCCAGCAGCCTCGGCAGCCGCTCCTGCGACGCGTTCACCTCGCCTCCGCCACTGCCAGCAGCCGCTCGTGCACGGCCTTGCGCAGCACGTCCGGCTCCAACACCACCGCGTCCTCGCCGTAGCCCGCGATCCAGCTCGCCGCCGAGTCGGTGTGCAGCACCTCCAGCTCGACCATCTCACCCGGCACATCGTCGATCACGCGCTCGCCGACCACCGTGGCCCGCCTGCGCAGCCCCGCCGCCCGCCCGTCCGCCAGCCACAGCCGGACGGTGGCGGTCTCCAGCGGCTCGCTGCTGGAGCTGGCCACGAACTTCAGCAGGTCGACGTCCTCGGGCCGGCGCACCACTCCCGGCCGGCCGACCGACCGGACGTCCCCCACGATGCGCGACAGCCGGAAGCACCGGGGCGCGGAGCGGTCGAGGTCGTGCCCCACGACGTACCAGCGGCCGCGCCACGACACCACGCCCCACGGCTCGAGCGTGCGGGACCGCAGCTCGGTCGGGTTGGGGCGGCGGTAGTCGAAGCTCACGGTCTGCCCGGCCTGCACGGCGGCGAGCAGCGGTCCGAACGCCGGCTCGGTCGTGCGCACCTTCGGCTCGACGACCGCCGGCACGCCCTGGTCGACGTCGACGCCCGCGGCCCGCAGCTTCAGCAGCGCGCCGTGGGCGGCGCCGGTCAGCTCCGGCGAGTCCCACAGCCGGACCGCCAGCGCGACCGCGGCGGCCTCGTCGGGCTCCAGCGCGATGTCGCCGAGCTCGTAGTCGCGGCGCGCGATGCGGTAGCCCTCGACCTTGTCGAAGGACCAGTTGCGCCCGGTCTCGAGCGGGATCCCCAGCTCGCGTAACTCGGTCTTGTCACGCTCGAACGTGCGGTAGAACGCATCGTCGTTGGGCGCGTCGGTGTAGCCGGGCACGATCGAACGGATGCGCTCGGCGGGCAGGAACTGGCGCGTGGACAGCAGGCACAGCACCAGGTTGACGAGTCTTTCTGCGCGGACGACGGACACGTTTCGAACTCTAGCCCGACTGACCGAGGCGAGTCCCGCTGGCGCGCCAACGTATTCGAGCGAACGTCCCATTCGCTCGGAAAGGTGCGCGCGGCCGGCCTCAGCGCGGTGCCGCGAGCCGCCTCGCGGCCGCCACCACGGACTCGCGACGCCGGGCGCGTTCGGCCAGGTCGTCGGGCTCCGAGTCGGTCAGCGTGCGGGCGAACTGCGGCACCGAGCCCCACCACGCGGCGATCGCGGTCAGCAGGAACACCAGGTGCGCCGGGTCGAGGTCGGGGTCGACCGTGCCGGCGCGCTGGGCGGCCGCGACGGCCGCCACCTTGTTCTTGTAGTGCGCGGTGCGTTTGCCCTCGTCGGCCGCCGCCCCGCCGGCGAGGCCCTCCCACAGCAGCAGTCGCGTCAGCTCGGGGTGCGTCACCTGGTAGTCGAAGGTGCGTCCGGCGAACTCGCCGATGTCCTCGAAAGCCTCGCTCATGGGCGCCACCGCGGCGGCGAGCTTGTCCAGCTCGTCGGCGAGCACGGTCTCGAACAGGGGTCGCGCTCGCCTGGCCGCTCCGGCGGTCCCCGACGGTCGCCCTCATCCCGGGCACGTCGTCGCGCGCCCACCTGCGGGAGAACGTGGCGGCCGCGGACCTGGAGCTGCCGGCCGACGCGGTCGCCGAGCTCGACGCCATCGGCCAGCCGGGAGTCAACCGGACTGGTATGACCACTTGACCTTTGTTGCCTGAGCGGGTACCTGTGTTCTATGGCATTGCAACCCGTCGCCCGGCGCTCGGTACCCGACGAGGTCTTCGACCAGATTCTCTCCGACGTCGTCAGCGGGGAGTTCGCGCCGGGTGAGTCGCTGCCCAGCGAGCGCAAGCTCGCCGAGGTCCTCGGCGTGTCCCGCCCGGCCGTCCGCGAGGCACTCCAGCGGGTGGCGCAGGCGGGGCTCGTCGAGGTCCGGCAGGGTGACTCGACCACCGTCCGCGACTACCGCCGGCACGCGAGCCTCGACCTGCTCCCCCGGCTGCTGCTCCCCCACGGCGAGCTCGACCCGTCGGTCGCCCGCAGCATCCTCGAGGCCCGACTCCTGATCGGCCCCAAGGTCGCCGCACTGGCCGCGGAACGGGCCGGCGCCGGCATCGGCGCCCACCTGCGCGAGTCGGTGGCCGCGCTCGAGGCCGACGCGGACCCGGTGGCCCGCCAGCGGCACGCGCTCCTGTTCTGGGACCACGTGGTCGACGGCGCCGACTCCATCGTCTTCCGGCTCATGTTCAACAGTCTCCGCGCCGCGTACGAGCCGGCGCTCGGCGCGCTCGCCACCCTGATGGAAACCGAGGTCAGCCGCGTCGAGGTCTACCGGACGCTCACCGACGCCATCGTCGCCGGCGACCCGGACCACGCCCGCCGCGCCGCGCAGGACCTCCTCGCGCCGGCCACCGGGGCGTTGTTGACGGCGATTCGACAGCTGGAGGAGATGCCGTGAGGGAGCTTGCGAACGAACCAACGTCTCAGGGTGCCGTCGACCGGATGGCCCGCGAGCAGGTCCGCGCGGACGAGTCGGCGCTCACCGGGCCCCGCCGCAGGTCGCTCGGACTCGGCGAGTCGGTGCGAGCGTTCCTGCGGCATCCGTCACCGTGGATGATCGGGACGGTGCTGGTCGCCGCGATCGTCGCGCGGCTGGTCGTCGGCGACTGGCGCATGTCCGACGTGTGGACGCCGCTGATCATGCTCGCGGTGTTCCCGTTCTTCGAGTGGGTCGTCCACGTGTGCGTGCTGCACTGGCGGCCCCGGCGGCTCGGCCCGGTGACCGTCGACCCGCTGCTGTCGCGCAAGCACCGCGAGCACCACGCCGACCCGAGGGACGTGCCGCTGGTGTTCATCCCGTGGCAGGTGCTGCTGTGGCTGCTGCCGCTGGTCGTCGCGATCGGCCTGCTCGCGTTCCCACGGCTCGGCCTCGGGCTGACCTACCTCGTCGTGGTCGGCCTGCTGGGCCTCGGCTACGAGTGGACGCACTACCTGATCCACAGCGACTACCGGCCGCGCTCGGGCGTCTACCGCGCGATCTGGCGCAACCACCGGCTGCACCACTACAAGAACGAGCACTACTGGTTCACCGTCACCACCGCGGGCACCGCGGACCGCGTGCTCGGCACCGCCCCCGACGCCCAGCGGGTGAAGACGTCCCCGACCGTGCGGGACCTGCACGCCCGCGAGGCGGCGGGCCGCGACTAGCGCGGCGCGGCGAGCTGGTCGGCCAGCAGCTCCTCCTGCGCCGGGGTCAGGGCGTTGCCCTTCACGCCGTGGGCGAGCACCAGCATGCTGCGCACGATCATCTCGTCGCGGAGGTCGTCCGGCAGGTCGCGCAGCGGCCCGTCCTGCAGGGTGGCCAGGCCGTGCACCATCGCCCACGCGGCCAGCTCGGCCATGGGCCGTCGATCGGCCGACAGATAACCGACCTCGACGAGGTTGTCCAGGCCACTGAGCAGCAGCTGGTACGGGCTGGTCGACGCGCGCTCCGGCGAGTTCTCCAGCATCGGACCGTCCGGTGAGAACACCGTGCGGAACAGGCCCGGCTGCGCACGGGCGAACGCGATGTAGCCGCGACCGATCGCGCCGAACCTGGCCAGCGCGCGCTGCACCGGGTCGCCCGAGGTCGGCCGCGCCGCGACCTCCTTGTACATGGCCTCGGTCAGCTCGTTGAGCGCCGCCTCCTTGGCCGCCACAAGCAGTTCCTCGTGCCCGGCGAAGTGCCGGTAGGCCGCGGTCGGGGTGACGCCGACCTCGCGGGCCGCCGCGCGGATGGTCACCGACTCGGGCCCACCCTTGGCCGCGAGCTCCGAGGCGGCGGTGATCAGCGCGTTGCGCAGGTCCCCGTGGTGATAGCCGCGCTTGCCCGTAACCGAGAATCCCATGACTAGATGTTGACACCAGCCAACATCGATGGCAAGTTAACACTCGGCAAGTTAACGTATGTACACATCCAGCTAGGCAAGGGGCACGTCATGTTCGGTCGAATCGGACGGTTCGCCGCGAACCACGCACGAGCGGTGCTGGCCGTAACGGTGCTGCTGATGATCGGCGCCGGCGCGTTGGGCTTCACGGCGTTCGGAAAACTCCAGACCGACGGTGGGTTCAGCGACCCCGGCGCCGAGTCCAGCCAGGCGCAGGAGCTGATGAACGCCCAGTTCGGCGGCGAGAACGACGTGGTGTTCCTGATGTCCGCGGCCTCCGGCAGCGTCGACGACCCGGCCACCAAGTCCGCCGCGAACGCGCTGACCGACCGCCTCGGCACCGACCCCACGCTGGTCGATTTCACCTCGTACTTCACCACGCAGGCCCCGCCGATGCGCTCGGACGACGGCCGGTACGCCATCGCCGTCGCGAAGCTCACCGACGACGGTGACGTCGAGGACCTGCGCGACGCGTACGGCACCGAGTCCGGCCCGCTCCACGTGCTGGTCGGCGGCCCGGACGCGGTCGGCCTCGACATCGGCGACCAGGTCGGCAGCGACCTCGCGCTGGCCGAGTCGATCGCGGTGCCGATCATCCTGGTGCTGCTGGTCGTGGCCTTCGGGTCGGTCATCGCGGCTCTACTGCCGCTCGCGATCGGCGCGATCGCCGTACTAGGCACGTTCGCGGTGCTGTCGATCCTCGGCTCGGTCACCGACGTCTCGGTGTTCTCCATCAACCTGACCACCGCGCTCGGCCTCGGCCTCGCGATCGACTACGCGCTGCTGATGGTGTCCCGGTTCCGCGAGGAGCTGGGCAACGGCCACGACACGAAGGACGCGGTCGCCCGCACGGTCGAGACGGCCGGCCGGACGATCATGTTCAGCGCGCTGACGGTCACCGTCGCGCTCGCCGTGCTGCTGATGTTCCCGCTGTACTTCCTCCGCTCGTTCGCCTACGCCGGCATCGGCGTGGTGATCATCGCGATGGCCAGTGCGATCTTCGTGCTGCCGGCGCTGCTCGCGGTGCTCGGCCAGCGCGTCAACTCGCTGCGGCTGCCGTGGGTGAAGGGCACGCCGAGCTCGGTGTCCGCGCTGTGGGCGAAGGTCGCGGCGATCGCGCTGCGCCGGCCGGTCCTCGCCGGCGCGCCGGTGGTCATCCTGCTGATCGCGGCCGCGATCCCGCTGCTCAAGGTCGAGTTCGGCACGCCGGACGACCGCGTGCTGACGACCGCGTCGGAGACCAGGATGGTCGGCGACGCGCTGCGGGCGAACTTCCCGAGCGACAGCAAGGTCATGCAGCTCGTGACCAGGCACCCGGCCGGCACCAGCGCGGTCGGCGACTACGCGACCGATCTGTCGAAGGTGCCCGGGGTGCAGTCGGTGTCGACCAGCGTCGGCACGTTCGCCGACGGCCGCGCGACCGGCCCCGGCGACGCCTCGATGGCGTCGGAGTCGATGGTGCAGCGGCTGTCCGTGCTGACCGACTTCGATCCGCACTCCTCGCAGGGCCAGGACCTGGTCGACACGGTCCGCGCGGTGCCGACGAACGGGATGGACGTGCTGGTCGGCGGTGAGGCGGCGCGCCTCACCGACAGCAAGGACGCCATCGGGAGCCGGCTGCCGCTGGCCGCGGGGCTGATCGCGATCAGCACGTTCCTGCTGCTGTTCCTGTTCACCGGGAGTGTGCTGCAGCCGCTGCGGGCGCTGCTGTTCAACGTGCTCGGCCTGTCCGCGACGCTCGGCCTGATGGTGCTGATCTTCCAGGAGGGCTGGCTCGCGTCGTGGCTCGGCTTCACGCCGCTGCCGCTCGACACGAGCATGCTGGTGCTGCTGTTCTGCATCGTGTTCGGGCTGTCGATGGACTACGAGGTGTTCGTGCTGAGCCGGATCAAGGAGACCCGGGACAGCGGCGGCACCCTGCGCGAGTCGGTGACCCACGGACTGTCGCGGACCGGCCGGCTGATCACGATGGCCGCCGTGCTGCTCGCGGTGAGCCTGCTCGCGTTCGGCACCAGCGGGGTCAGCTTCGTCCAGATGTTCGGCATCGGCAGCGGTCTCGCCATCCTCATCGACGCGACGCTCATCCGAGGCGTGCTGGTGCCGGTCGGTATGCGGTTGCTCGGGCGGGCCGCGTGGTGGTCGCCGCCGGTCCTGCGGCGGGTGCACGACCGGATCGGCCTGCGCGAGGGCCCCGCGCCCGTCGTCGAACGAGAGCTCACGAAGGTCTAACCGGACTGACGCGCGGACGCCGTGCCCGGAGCATCGACGCTCCGGGCGCGGCGTGCGTCCACGCCGAGCCGGGCCAGCACCGGCCATGCGGTGTCGCTGACGCGCACCGCGCGGTGGGCGTCGCGGGTGAGCCACCCGGCGGCGATGGCACGGTCGAGGATCGCGGCCGGCATGGCGCCGGCGAGGTGCTCGCGGCGTTCCGTCCAGTCGAGGCAGTCCCGGATGAGCGGCCGCCGCGGCCGGCCGAGCTCGACCCCCAGCTCGTCGAGCGTGCGCCGACCCCTGCTGGTGACGACGAGCCCGTCCCGGTCGTCGATGAGGCCCTCGGTGAGCATCCCGTCCCGCAGCGCGACCCCGAGACGACCGGCCAGGTGGTCGTAACAGGTGCGGGCCGCCGCGAGCCGCCGGGCGCGGACGTCGGCCCGAAGCCCTCTGGGCGGCTCGTGTCCCCCGTGGTGGGCGAGCCGCTCGATCAGCTCGGCGACGTCGGCGCCCTCGAGCCGCACGTAGCGGTGGCGGCCCTGCTTGAGGCTGCGGACGAACCCGGCGTCGGTGAGGGTGCGCACGTGCTCGCTCGCGGTCGACGGCGCGATCCGAGCCGCGGCGGCCAGCTCTCCGACGGTCCAGGCGCGTCCATCGACGAGCGCGAGACACATGGTGGCCCTGCTGTCATCAGCTAGAACCGCTGCTACCTCGGCGAGCTTGGGCATGTTTCTGATCGTAGGCATGTGAGGTGTCGGTGCGGACCGATGTGAGTGTGCGGCGTGGCCTCCGGCCCCCGGATTCCACGCTACGGCACAGCCCCGACAGCCCACGGCGATGAGCGGCGAGCTGTCCACAGGCCGGGAGGACGGGCCCGCCCCCACAGCTTCACAGCGAGGCGATCAGTCGCTCCACGCGCTCGTCCACGGCTCGGAACGGGTCCTTGCACAGCACCGTTCGTTGCGCCTGGTCGTTCAGCTTCAGGTGCACCCAGTCCACGGTGAAGTCGCGGCCCGCCTGTTGTGCGGCCGCGATGAAGTCGCCGCGTAGCTTGGCCCTTGTCGTCTGCGGCGGGGTGTCCTTGGCGGCCTCGATCTCGCCGTCCTCGGTGACCCTTGCGACCAGGTCCTTGCGCTGCAGCAGGTCGAAGATGCCCCGGCCGCGGCGGATGTCGTGGTACGCGAGGTCCAGCTGCGCGATCCGCGGCGACGACAGCTCCATGTTGTGCTTCACGCGGTACCGCTCGACGAGCCGGTGCTTGATGGCCCAGTCGATCTCGCGGTCGATGCGGGACAGGTCCTGCGCCTCGACGGCATCCAGGGTCCGGCCCCACAGCTCGATGACGCGGTCGGCCACCGGGTCGGGGCCGCGCTTCGCGACGTGCTCGACGGCCCGGCTGAAGTACTCGCGCTGGATGTCCAGCGCCGACGCCTCCCGCCCACCGGCCAGGCGGACCAGGCGGCGGCCCGTGAGGTCATGGCTGATCTCGCGGATCGCGCGGATCGGGTTGTCCAGGCTGAAGTCCCGGAACTGGACGCCGTCCTCGATCATCTCCAGGACCAGGTTCGCGCTGCCGACCTTCAGCAGCGTGGTGGCCTCGGCCATGTTCGAGTCGCCGACGATGACGTGCAGGCGGCGGTACCGCTCGGCGTCCGCGTGTGGCTCGTCTCGGGTGTTGATGATCGGGCGCGACCTGGTGGTCGCCGACGAGACGCCCTCCCAGATGTGCTCCGCCCGCTGCGACAGGCAGTACACCGCGCCGCGCGGCGTCTGCAGCACCTTGCCGGCGCCGCAGACCAGCTGCCTCGTCACCAGGAACGGCAGGAGCACGTCCGCGATCCGCGAGAACTCGCCGGCCCGTGTGACCAGGTAGTTCTCGTGGCAGCCGTAGGAGTTGCCCGCCGAGTCGGTGTTGTTCTTGAACAGGAAGATGTCGCCGCCGATGCCCTCGTCGGCCAGGCGCCGCTCGGCGTCGACGAGCAGATCCTCCAGGATCCGCTCCCCCGCCTTGTCGTGCGTGACCAGCTGCACCAGGTCGTCGCACTCCGCGGTGGCGTACTCGGGGTGCGAGCCGACATCGAGGTAGAGACGCGAGCCGTTGCGCAGGAACACGTTCGAGGAACGTCCCCAGGACACCACCCGTCGAAACAGGTACCGCGCGACCTCGTCCGGGCTCAGCCTGCGCTGTCCGTGGAACGTACAGGTCACGCCGAACTCGGTTTCGATGCCGAAGATCCGCCGCTGCATCCCTTTAGCCTAGGCGCTCGATGGCCATAGATCTCCTGACCTCTCCGACGTGAGACGAACGCGTCATCGACTTCCTACCCATCAGGCCCCTTCAGAGCCCTTGGCGTCACCGTTCGAGTCGGCCTCCGGCGCGTCCGCGTCCTTCGCGGGCTCCTCCGCCGGCAGCAGCGCGGACAGCGCCGCGCCCTCGATCCGGCGGAACGCCCGCTTCGGCCGCGACCGCTCCAGCACGGCCACCTCGAGCTTGCCGACGCCGTTGTCACCGTTGCCGCTGGCCGCCGAGTTCGTGGTGCCGGCCGACAGCGCCGCGACCGCGAACCCGACCGCGGCGTCGAGCGACATGCCCTCCTCGTACGTGTCCTTCATCTTCGTGGAGATCGGCTCCGTCTGGCCGCCCATGACCAGGTACGACGGCTCGTCGACGATCGACCCGTCGTAGGTCAGGCGGTAGAGCTGGTCGGTCTCCGCCGTGACACCGACCTCGGCGACGCACAGCTCCACCTCGAACGGCTTGAGCTGGTCGGAGAACACCGAGGCGAGCGTCTGGGCGTACACGTTGGCGAGCTGGCGCGCCGAGACGTCCCGCGGGTCGTTGGCGAGCCCCCACAGGTCGACGTGCCGGATGCCGCCGCGGCGCAGACCGTCGTACTCGCTGTACCGGCCGGTGGCGGCGAACCCGATGCGGGTGTAGATCTCCGAGACCTTGTGCAGCATGGCCGACGGGTTCTCGGCCACGAACAGGACGCCGCCGGAGTACTTGAGCGCGACCACACTGCGGCCCCGCGCGATGCCCTTGCGGGCATACTCCGAGCGGTCCCGCATCAACTGCTCGGGTGAGGCGTACAGCGGCATGGTCACGGCGGGGGCTCCTCGTTGTCTCGGGTCAGGGGTGGTCAGCCGCGCGGCTGGCTGGACCGTTCGGTCACCACGGTCTCGGCGACCGCGGCCGCCTCGTCGTCGGGCAGGTGCACGGCGCCGTCGGTCGCGGTGATCGTGATGATGCTCGGGTAGATCTTGCGGGCCAGGTCGGGACCGCCGGTGGCCGAGTCGTCGTCCGCGGCGTCGTACAGCGCCTCGACCGCGTTGCGGACCGCCGAGGCGGCGTCGCCCTGCGGGTCCCACAGCTTCTTGAGCGCGGAGCGCGCGAACAGCGAGCCGGAGCCGACCGCGTGGAAGCCGGCCCGCTCCTCGTAGCGGCCGCCGACCACGTCGTAGGACACGATCCGCCCGGCGCGCGCCGGGTCGACCGCGTCCACGTCGAAGCCCACGAACAGCGGCAGCACCGCGAGGCCCTGCATGGCCCCGTCGAGGTTGCCGCGTACCAGCGCCGCGAGCTTGTTCGTCTTGCCGTCCAGCGACAGCGAGACGCCCTCGATCTTCTCGTAGTGCGACAGCTCGACCTGGTAGACCCGCACCATCTCCAGCGCGAGCCCGGCCGTGCCGGCGATGCCCACCGCCGAGTACGCGTCGGTGACGAACACCTTGTCCATGTCGCGCTGCGAGATGAGGTTGCCCGAGGTCGCGCGGCGGTCGCCGGCGATCAACACGCCACCGGCGAACGTCACCGCGACGATCGTGGTGCCGTGCGGTGGTTGCTGCGCCAGGTCCGAGGCGTGTCGGGCGCGCACCGGCACCTCGCCGCCAGGTCCACGGCCGCCGGGCAGCAGGTGGGGGGCCTGCACCCGGAGGAAGTCCATGAACGAGGACGTGCCGGCCGACAGGTAGGCAGCCGGGAGGGAGGCGCCGGGCATGGCGCTGGACGGATTGTGTTCCATGCCTGCTTTCGTTCTGCTAGTTCGAGATCGCCGACGGGGGTCGAGCGGCGAACCTACTCGCCGCCCTTTTGCACGTACGCACGGACGAAGTCCTCGGCGTTCTCCTCGAGCACGTCGTCGATCTCGTCGAGGATCGTGTCGACGTCCTCGCCGAGCTTCTCCCTGCGTTCCTGACCGGCCGGCGCGCCGCCGTCGACATCGTCGTCGCCGTCACCGCCGCCTTGCCGCTGGACCTGTTCCTGGGCCATGTCGCCTCCCGCATCGGGATTGTCTGTCTTCAAGATTACCGACCGGCACTGACAATTTCGCGGACCATCCGGTCGATGATCGGGATTCGCCGTGAGCGAACGTCCTAGCGTTTCGACCCGCCGGTGAGCGCGTCGACGAGCTCCTCGGCCGTCTCCGACGCCTCCAGCAGGGCTCCGACGTGCGCTTTGGTGCCCCGCAGCGGCTCCAGCGTCGGGATCCGGACCAGTGACTCGCGACCCAGATCGAAGATGACCGAGTCCCAGGAGGCCGCGGCGATCGCGCTCGGGTATCGCTCGAGGCAGCGGCCGCGGAAGTACGCCCGCGTGTCCTGCGGCGGCGCCGTGATGGCCGCCTGGACCTCGTCCTCGCTGACCAGCCGCTTCATCGAGCCGCGGGTGACCAGCCGGTTGTAGAGGCCCTTCGCGAGGCGCACGTCGGAGTACTGCAGGTCGACGAGGTGCAGCCGGGGCGAGGACCAGCCGAGGCCGTCGCGCGCGCGGAAGCCCTCGAGCAGCCGCAGCTTGGCCGGCCAGTCGAGCCGGTCCGCGCACTCCATCGGGTCGCGGCGCAGCGCGTCGATGATCTCACCCCACGTGCGCATGACGTCCGTCGACACCGGGTCCTGCTCGGTGCGGTCGAGGTTCGCCGAGATCAGCTCGTGGTAGGCGGCCTGGATGTCCAGGCCGGTGAACTTGCGGCCGTTCGCCAGCTCCACGGTCGCCTTGAGCGACGGGTCGTGGCTCAGCGTGTGCACCGCACGGACCGGGTCGGCGAGCTTGAGCGCGTCGAAGCGCACGCCCGACTCGATGAGGTCCAGCACCAGCGCGGTCGTGCCCACCTTCAGGTACGTGGACGTCTCCGCGAGGTTCGCGTCGCCGATGATCACGTGCAGGCGGCGGTACTTGTCCGCGTCCGCGTGCGGCTCGTCGCGGGTGTTGATGATGCCGCGCTTCAGCGTGGTCTCGAGGCCGACCTCGACCTCGATGTAGTCGGCGCGCTGGGAGAGCTGGAACCCGGCCTCCTCCCCCGCCGCGCCGACGCCGACGCGGCCGGAGCCGCAGATGACCTGGCGCGACGCGAAGAACGGCGTCAGGCCGGCGATCACCGCGGTGAAGGGCGTGTTGCGGGCCATCAGGTAGTTCTCGTGGGTGCCGTAGCTCGCGCCCTTGCCGTCCACGTTGTTCTTGTACAGCTGCAGCCGCGCCTGGCCGGGCACGGTGGCGGCGCGCATGGCCGCCTCCTCCATGACCCGCTCGCCCGCCTTGTCCCAGATGACGGCGTCGCGCGCGTTGGTGACCTCCGGCGCGGAGTACTCCGGGTGCGCGTGGTCGACGTAGAGGCGCGCGCCGTTGGTGAGGATGACGTTGGCGGCGCCGAGGTCCTCGACGTCCGGGTCCGACGGCGGCATGCCGGGCGCGCCCAGGTCGAACCCCCGCGCGTCCCGCAGTGGCGACTCGACCTCGTAGTCCCATCGGGCGCGCCGCGCACGCGGGATGTCGGCCGCGGCCGCGTATGCCAGCACGACCTGTGTGGAGGTCAGTACCGGGTTGGCGGTCGCGTCTCCCGGGACGGCGATCCCGTACTCGACCTCGGTACCCATGATCCGACGCATACTGCCAGCCTACGGGGACGGCATCGCGTCGACACACGCGCGCATGCGATGTGCGCCCGCTCTGGGTCCCTCGACGCGGCGATGGGCCCCTACCTGGTGACGGCCACGACGTGCGACGGCCGCGTGCCACGGGACAGGAACGCCGTGGCCGCCGGACGCAGCGACAGGAACAGGCTGCCCGCCACCAGGACGGCGACGCAGCTCGGGACGAGGAGGAAGACCCAGACGACCCCCGCGTCATCGGGGTCACCAGCGACGAGGATCAGCGCGTTCAGCGCGTGGACCGCACACAGCAAGAACTCCAGGGCGATCCCGGCGAGGAACACTCCCCGGCCCCGCCCACCCGCCAGCCGCGCGGCGCCGACGATCATCAGCACCCCGGTGGCCAACTGGACGACGCCGACCACGGCGGCGGTGGTGACGAACCAGACCGGCCCGAGCGAGTCGAACACCGCGGCGACGGCGTACAGGATGCCGGCGAGTGTCCCGACCCCGACCACCGTGCCCAGCGTCGCCGCCACCACGACCGAGTCCGGCCTGCGGCCTGGTGCGTCCGGCACCTCGGCCATCATCGGCGTCATGAGTCCTCGCTTCGTCGACTCGGCTGTTCCACTGTCGACGTCGTCGGTGCGAGCGCGGGCGTTTCGTCTCGTCTTCCGGCCGGCGACTCTCCTGCGCTCCAGGCGATGCCGGGCAAGTCGGAGCGGTGCTTCCAGTAGTCGGGCGGTGGGACGGCGAGGCCGGCAGATCGGTCTCCGCCACCGTCGGCGCGGGCAGAATGCTCGCCAACTGACGCCTGCCCACCAACGCGACCATCCGGACCCACGCCCGGCGACCGTTCCAGGCGAACCCGTCAGGCCCACGCCAGGGCGGAGCGGTACTTCCAGTACTCGGGCGCCGGCTCGGCGAGGTCAGGCAGGTCGACGGACCCCACCGTGAGCGCAGCCAGGTTGCTCGCCAACTGCCGCGTGCCCGCAGCGCCGGACAGGACGACGTCGGCCCACGGCTGAGCCAGCGCCGCGGCCAACGCGACCGCGTCCGACCCCACGCCCAGCGACCCGGCCAGCTCGGCGACCGCCGCAGGCGGGTCCACGGCGAGGCGGCCGTTGGCGAGCGCCTCCTTGACGAGCACGTGCGCGCCGGCATCGTGCGCCTCCGCCAGCGCCGGCCCCACGGACGGCTCCAGCACGTTCCACGTCGACTGCACGGCCGTGAACACCGGCCTCCCGTGCCGGCTCAGCGCCAGCGCCCTGCGCACCACAGCAGCCTGCTCAGGCCCCGACGTCGAGAAGCCGACCCGCACCGGCAGGGCCGCGAGCGCGTCCTGCAGCGCGAGGTCGTCGAACAGCGGGCTGTCCGGGGTCAGCGAGTGCACCTGGTACAGCGCGAGGCGCGCCCCGAGCAGCCCAGAGCTCTCCACCCACTGCGCGCGGAACCGGTCGAGCGTGTGGGCCTTCTCCTCGTGCACCGGCGCGTCGAGCCGCCAGTCGCCGACATAGGTGTAGCCCCACTTGCTGGACACGGTCAGGTCGACCGGCGACCGCGAGTCGAGCCAGCCGGCCAGGAACTCCTCCGCGCGGCCGTAGGAGCGGGCCACGTCGACCCACCGCACGCCCGCCGCGTACGCGGCGTCGAGCACCGACCACGACGCCTCGCGCATGGCGTCCACAGAGCGAGAAGGCGGCAGCTCGGACCGGCCGACGTTGATGTACGCCGGCCGGCCGAGTGCCGCCAATCCCAGTCCGAGCCGCACCTACAGGTACTGGCCCGTGTTCGTCGCCGTGTCGATCGCCCGGCCGGACTCCTGGTTCTTCCCGGTGACGAGGGTGCGGATGTAGACGATCCGCTCCCCCTTCTTGCCGGAGATCCGCGCCCAGTCGTCCGGGTTCGTGGTGTTGGGCAGGTCCTCGTTCTCCGCGAACTCGTCGACGATCGCGTCCAGCAGGTGCTGCACCCGCAGACCGCGCTGCTGGGTGTCCAGCACCGACTTGATCGCCGCCTTCTTCGCCCGGTCCACGATGTTCTGGATCATCGCGCCCGAGTTGAAGTCGCGGAAGTAGAGCACCTCCTTGTCGCCGTTCGCGTACGTGACCTCGAGGAAGCGGTTCTCCTCCGTCTCCTCGTACATGCGCTCGACCGTGTGCTGGATCATCGCGTCGATCGTCGCCGACCGCTCCCCGCCGAACTCCGCCAGGTCGTCGGCGTGGATCGGCAGCTTGCTCGTCAGGTACTTCGAGAAGATGTCCTTCGCCGCCTCGGCGTCCGGCCGCTCGATCTTGATCTTGACGTCGAGCCGGCCCGGCCGCAGGATCGCGGGGTCGATCATGTCCTCCCGGTTGGAGGCACCGATCACGATCACGTTCTCCAGGCCCTCGACGCCGTCGATCTCACTCAGCAACTGGGGCACGATGGTCGTCTCCACATCCGAGGACACACCGCTTCCTCGGGTACGGAAGATCGAGTCCATCTCGTCGAAGAACACGATCACCGGGGTGCCCTCCGACGCCTTCTCCCGCGCACGCTGGAAGATCAGCCGGATGTGGCGCTCGGTCTCGCCGACGAACTTGTTCAGCAGCTCCGGTCCCTTGATGTTCAGGAAGTAGGACTTGGCGTCCTTCGGAGCCGTGTCGCCGCGGGCGGCGGCGACCTTCTTCGCCAGCGAGTTGGCCACCGCCTTGGCGATGAGCGTCTTGCCGCAGCCCGGCGGGCCGTACAGCAGGACACCCTTCGGCGGCCGCAGCTCGTACTCGCGGAACAGCTCGGCATGCAGGAACGGCAGCTCCACCGCGTCGCGGATCTGCTCGATCTGCCGGAACAGGCCGCCGATCGACTCGTAGTCGACGTCCGGCACCTCCTCCAGCACCAGGTCCTCGACCTCGGCCTTGGGCACCCGCTCGTAGGCGTAGCCCGACTTGGAGTCGACGAGCAGCGAGTCACCCGGCTTGAGGGTGGCCTCGCGCAGCGGGTCGGCGAGCCACACCACCCGCTCCTCGTCGGCGTGGCCGACGACGAGCGCGCGCATCGGCGCGACGTCCTCCTCCACCTCGTCGAGCAGCTCCCGCAGCGTCGACACCTCGCCGATCCGCTCGAACTGGCCGGCCTCGACGATCGTCAGCGCCTCGTTCAGCCGCACCGACTGACCGCGACGCAGGTCGACCACCTCGACCGCGGGCGAACACGCCACCCGCATCTTCCTGCCGGCCGTGAACACGTCGACGGTGCCGTCCTCGTGCCCCTGCAGGAACACGCCGTAGCCGCTCGGTGGCTGCGCGAGCCGGTCGACCTCCTCTCGGAGCGCGAGCAGCTGGCTGCGAGCCTCGCGAAGAGTCTCCACCAGCTTGGAGTTACGCTCAGTCAACTGGCTGACCCGTTCCGACGCCTCGGCCAGCCGCTGCTCGAGCAGCCTGGCATGCCGTGGCGAGTCCGTCAGTTTCCGGCGCAGCAGCGCTACTTCCTCCTCGAGGAACCGGATCTGGGCAGCTTCCGACGGTTCGTGCCCAGAAGCCGCCTCAGGTCCAGCGCCGTGCTCGTCGGCCTCCTCTGGCCGACCACCGGGATGATTGTGCTGCATGTCGGCACCTCCTCCCGAAATTCTGTCTTACCCCCACGGTACCGGTGTAGACCGACAAACAAACCCCATCCACATCTCGGAACTGTCGCGTCACGTCGCGGAAACGACGATCGTGGCTGCTCGAAGGTGCCATCTCGCCGCAGGTGGGAACCGCCTACCCGCTACGGTGCGTCAGGTGGTCGACCGACGCTCGAGCCGTCGGCGACAACCAACGGACTTGGCGAGGGGATCGCCACGTATAAGGAGAAGCAGGACATGTCGCAACCGCCGCAGCAGCCAGGCCCCTGGGGCGGGCAGCCCGGGTACGGTCAGCAGCCCGGCCCAGGTCAGCAGCCTGGTGGCTACCCGCAGCAGGGCGGCTACCCCCAGCAAGGCGGGTACCCGCAACAGGGCGGTTACCCCCAGGGCGGCCCGCAGCCGCAGCAGCCCGGCGGATTCGGTCAACCCGGACAATACGGTCAGCAGCAGCCTTACGGGCCGCCCGGACCGTACGGTTACGGACCGCAGAAGAAGAGCCCGCTGCCGTGGCTCCTCGCGGGCGGCGGCGTGGTCGTCGTCGCGGTCGTCGTGGTCCTCATCATCGTGCTCACCAGCGGCGCGGACACGAGCAGTCCTAAAGGCGTAGCCGAGGCAGCCGTCAGCGCCTACAACGACAAGGACCTGGGCGCAATCGCCGAAGTGTCGTGTTCGGCCACCAAGCAGGAGATCGAGGACACGCTCGGCGAGGCCACCGGCGCCGGTGAGCGCGGCCCGCAGCTCGAGACGACGGCGGAGCTCGGCACGGTCGACGAGCAGGGCGACAAGGCGACCGCCGAGATCAAGCTCACCTACACCAACGTGCCGGACGAGATGAAGGAGTACGTCGAGGAGGGCAGCACCACGAGTACCCAGCTCCTGCTGTCCAAGGAGAACGGCGACTGGTGCATCAGCGGGCTCGGCGGCAGCGGCGACAACCGCCCCAGCTGACCTCGTAACGAATTGGTCAACCGGCCGCTGCCGGGCGTGTCCCGACAGCGGCCGTTGTCGTGGGGCTCTCCTACGATGGGGATCGTCGGGAACGGACGGCGCGTCGGCTCCGTCTGCTTGGTAGCGGCACTACACGCCCCAGGTGCGGGCGAAGGAGTTCGAGCCCCAGATGACCTATCCACCGCAGCAGCCGGGCCAGTACGGCCAGCAGCAGCCCGGCCAGTTCGGGCAGTCCTCCTACCAGGGCCTCGGCAGCTACTCGGGTGGTTCGGGTCAACCGCCCAAGAAGAAGAACACCGGGATGATCGTCGCCATCGTGGCGATCGCGGTGATGCTGCTCGGGGGCGGCGGGGTCGCCGTGTACTTCCTCACCAGAAACGGCGGCGACGGCGGCGACAACGCGGCCGACAAGACCTCGTCGAATTCGGACAGCTCCGCCGAGTCCGCCACCGACGACGCGTCCAGCGACGAGTCGGACCCGGACGCCGGCGACTCGAGCAACACCCCGGACGACGTGCGCGAGGACTACATGGCGGCGTACGAGAACAAGGACTTCGCGGACGTCGTCAACAACGCCTGCGCCGCGTACAAGAAGAAGTTCGGCACGGACACGTCGAAGCTCGAAGGTGACCTCGACCCGTACGAGATCACCGCGGCGCCCAACGGCGAGCCCGACGTGAACGGCAACACCGCCACAGCCAAGATCGACCTGGAGCTCACGGCCGACGGCACGACCGAGAAGCCGAAGATCCTGATCAAGATCGTCGAGGAGGACGGCCAGTGGCGGTTCTGCGGCGAGGGCAAGGCCTAGTGCGCAGCGCCGGGCACTAGACAAGCAACGTCCCCAACAATCGGAGCTCCAGTCATGACCTACCCGCCGCAGCAGCCGCCCGGGCAGCCGGACCCGTACGGGCAGCAGAACCCGTACGGCCAGCAACCCGGTCAGCAACCCGGGCAGTACGGCCAGCAGCCTGGGCCGCAACCCGGTCACTACGGGCAGCCGGAGCAGTACGGGCAACAACCGGGACAGCCGGAGCAGTACGGCCAGCAGCCCGGGCAGCCGGGCCAGTACGGGCAGTACGGCCAGACCCAGCAGTTCGCGCAGGACCCGTACGCCCAGCAGCAGCCGGGGCCCTACGGCCAGCCCGGCTATCCCGGCGGCGAGCCGCCCAAGAGCAAGCGCGGCATGGTCATCGCGATCATCGTGATCGCCGTGCTGGTGCTCGGCGGTGGCGGGGTGGCCGTCTGGCTGCTCAACAAGGACGACGACAAGTCGAACAGCGCGTCGGAGGGCGACAGCAGCACCACCACGGACGCCCCGCCGTCGTCGGACGACGAGCCGACCAGCGAGGACGAGCCGACCGACGACCCGACGACCGAGGAGTCGACCGAGGGCGGCGACGGCGGCGGCGAGGCGGGCGTCTCCGCGGCCGCACAGGAGTACGTCGATGCGGTCAACGGCGAGGACGAGGCGGCCGCGACGGCGCTGACCTGCGCGAAGACGGACGGCGGCACGCTGTACTCGGTCGCCGCGGGCAGCGGGAGCACCGCCGAGATAGGCAAGGTCGAGATGATCTCCGAGGCGCTCGCCACGGTCGACATCACGCTGGCCGGGAGTGGCGCGCAGGCCGTGCCGCTGCCGTTCGAGCTGAAGGACGGGAGCTGGTGTGTCACCATCTGACGGGACGGAGCCGTCGGACGGCGCCTCCAACGACACCACCGAGCCGGCCGCCGGCCGCCGGCGGACGCTGTTCATCGCGCTCGGCGCGGTCGTGGTCCTGCTGGTCGCCGGCGTCGTCATCTACCTGATGACCAGCGGCGACGACTCGTCAGGGCCGGTCGCGAACGACGACCGGCAGCAGTCGGAATCCGAGACGACCACGTCGTCATCGACCACGTCGGAGTCGTCGGCGGCACCCGAGGGGACCGCGGCGCCTTCCGGCGACGACGTCGCCGCCGCCCAGGACGTGGCCACGCAGGCCGCGACGGCGATCACGAACGCGGACATCGCCGCCATGACCCAGCTGAGCTGCGACCCGGCGAGCGTGGGCACCGCCGAGCAGTTCCCCCCGGACGCGAAGGCCGAGGTGGCCGGCGAACCCCAGATCTCGGGCGACACGGCCACCGTGGAGCTCACGCTGACCATCGGCGCCAACGAACCCACCACGGTCCCCATGCCGCTGACCAAGATGGACGGCCGCTGGTGCGTCCCGTGACCCAGCGGGCCTGAACGAAGACGCAGACGCCGACGACACGGAAGCCCGTGTCGTCGGCGTTTCTGTCAGGGCTGGCGGCCGCGGCGCTGCGGGCGCGGCGTGACCACGCCGTCGGCCAGACGGCGCGCCGTCAGCACGAACGCCGTGTGCGCCACCATCCGATGCTCCGGACGCACCGCGAGCCCGACCACGTGCCACGGGCGCATCAGCGTCTCCCACGCCTGCGGCTCCGTCCAGCACTGCTGCTCGCGCAGCGCCTCGGTCACCTTCGACAGCTGCGTTGTCGTCGCGATGTACACCACCAGCACGCCGCCGGGGATGACGTTCGCGGCGACCGTCGGCAGGACGTCCCACGGCGACAGCATGTCGAGGATCGCCCGGTCGACCTCGCCGACATGGGTGGCCAGGTCGGCCACCCGCAGGTCCCAGTTCGGCGGGTGACCGCCGAAGAACGTGGTGACGTTGCGTTCCGCGTGCACGGCGTGGTCGTCGCGCACCTCGTAGGACGTCACGCAGCCCTCCGGGCCGACCGCGCGCAGCAGTGAGCACGTCAGCGCCCCGGAGCCGGCGCCGGCCTCGAGCACCCTGGCGCCGGGGAAGATGTCGCCCCACATGACGATCTGGCCCGCGTCCTTCGGGTAGATCACCTGCGCGCCACGCGGCATCGACAGCACGTAGTCCGACAGCAGCGGCCGCATCGCGAGGTAGGAGGTCCCGCCGGCGGACGAGATCAGCGAACCCTCCGGATGTCCGATGAGGTTGTCGTGGTCGACCGCTCCCCGGTGGGTGTGGTACTGCCCGCCGACCTCGAGGACCAGCGTGTAGTGCCGTCCCTTCGGATCGGTGAGCTGGACCCGATCGCCCACCCTGAACGGCCCGCTCGCCCTGACCTCCGCCACCCGAATCCCGCTCCATCCGCTCGTGCCTGTTCGACCGCGAGATCGTCGCAGAGACCCGCGCCGCCCCGTTGCCGGGGACCGGCACTACCCTGGCGGGGGCCTACCGGCAGGTGATCAACGGGGAGATCAAAAGGGGAGATCATGACGTACCCACCGCAGCAGCCGCCCGGTCCGCCCGGCCCCTACGGTCCGCAGGATCCGTACGGCCAGCAGGATCCCTACGGTCAGCAGCAGCAGCCGTACGGTCAGCAGCCCTACGGCCAGCAGCAGCCCTACGGCCAGGGTCCGCCGTGGGCGGGCGGACAGCCCGGCTATCCGGTGGGCCCGCCGCCGAAGAAGCCGAGGACCGGCCTGATCACCAGCCTGATCATCGTGGCGATCCTGGTGGTCGGCGGCGGTGGCGTCGGTGCGTACCTCCTGCTCAAGAACGACGACAAGGGCTCGGGCGGCGGCGGGGGCGACAACGACACGCCACGCGCGGCGGCGGACTCCTTCACCAAGGAGATGAGCACCGCGCTCAGCGCCCGCCTCGAGGAGGTCGACCTGAAGCCGTTGCAGCCGCTGACCTGCGCGGCCGACTACAAGGAGCTGAACGACAGCCTCGAGAACGCCCGCGACTCCTCCTCGGCGTCGGCGTCGGCGGAGCCGGAGAAGACCACGTTCGCCGTCAAGGACTTCAAGGAGACCAGCGACGGCGCCGAGTTCAAGATGACCCAGAAGCGGGGCTCGGACGAGTCCGACTTCCGGGACATGGACGTCCTCAAGGAGCAGGGTTCCTGGAAGGTCTGCGGCCTGTTCAAGGACCAGGACGGCGGCGGGGACAGCGGCGAAGAAAGCAGCGAGGAAAGCGGCGAGGAGACCACCGAGGGCCCGAGCAGTGGCGGGGGCGGCGACGGCGGGATCCCGAACCCGATCCCGAAGACCAGCTAGTAACGCTGACGCGTGGTCAGGCTGGCCCGCAGGTCCTCCCTGCGGAGCACCCCCGCGGGCCGGCCGTCCGAGTCCACCACGAGGAACTGCCAGGCCGCGGTCTCCTGGACCCGCTCGGCGATGTCCTCCCCCGGCTCGGAGTCCAGCAGCACGGACTCCGGCCGGATCGGCTCCGCGGCCTGTTCGGCCGGCGCCATCGGGGACCGTTCGGCGAGCCGTTCCGCGGCGATCGGGTCGAGCAGACCCGCGGCGACGCCGTCGGCCCGCACCAGCACGACACCGCGGCCGGCCGCGGCGCTGAGCGCGTCGGCCACCGGGCTCTCCGCGGGCAGTTGCAGAATGGGACGGACCAGGTCGGCGAGCGCGAGACCGTCGGGCCAGGTGGGCCGCTGGTCGGCGGCCAGCTCGCTGCGGGCGCCGGACGCGACGAACCACGCGGTCAGCGCGCACACGCCGAGCCGAAGCCACCGGTCCGGGCTCTCGGTCGCGAGGCCCCACAGCGCCCACAGCATCAGCAGACCGGCGACGAGCCAGCCGCCCACCACCGCGGCGCGGGTGCCGATGCCCCGCTGGCCGGAGACGGCCCACACGCCGGCGCGGAGCATCCGGCCGCCGTCCAGCGGCAGCCCCGGCAGCAGGTTGAACACGGCGACCGCGACGTTCGCGACCGCGCACTCCAGCACGAGCAGCCAGATCGGCCCCTCGTCCGGCATGAACAGCAGCACGAGTCCGCAGAGCCCGGCGAGCACCGCGGACACGGCGGGTCCCGCCGCGGCGATGACGCCCTCGTGTGCCGGTCTGCGTGGTGTCCGCGTGATCTCGGCGAGCCCGCCGAGCAGGAACAGCCGCAGCCTGCGGACCGGGATGCCGAGGTGGAGCGCGACGACGCAGTGGCCGAGCTCGTGCGCGAGCACGGAGATGCCGAGCAGCACGGCGAACGCGGCGGCGAGCGAGATCGACACGACCGCGCCGGCATGCGGCAGGAACCGCTCGACCAGCGGCGCGTACAACACGATGATCGCGACCGAGCCGACCCACCAGGACGGCGACAGCAGCACCGGCACGTGCCGGAACCGAAAGAGGAGCAGGCCGCCGTCGCGGTCGGCGAAGCCCGTTCCGTTGCTCACGCGTTGCAGCGTAAGCGGAAACGTGTGGGAACGCCGTGATGGACGTGCGGTGACAACCCCAACGTGGCGACACACGCCGGCTGCGGCCCGGGACTGTCGGTGGTCTCGCCTAGGGTTCCTCCCATGACGGAAACACCGGCGCTGCCAGCCGTGAGCCCGACCGACGAGGCGGTCGTGCCCAAGCCGAGACGCCCCGCGCTGTCGCCGTCGCGGGCCGGCGACTTCAAGCAGTGCCCCCTGCTCTACCGGTTCCGGGCGGTGGACCGGCTGCCGGAGACGCCGTCGCAGGCGCAGGTGCGCGGCATCGTGGTGCACTCGGTGCTCGAGGAGCTGTTCGCGCTGCCGGCCGCGGAGCGGGTGCCCGACCGGGCCCACGAGCTGCTGCCGCCGGTGTGGCAGAAGCTGCGCGAGGAACGCCCGGAGCTGACGGAGCTGTTCACCGACGACGACGGGCTGGCGCGCTGGCTCGAGTCGGCGTCCCGGCTGATCGACGGCTACTTCACCCTCGAGGACCCGCGCCGGCTCGACCCGGAGGCCCGTGAGTTGCTCGTCGAGACCGAGCTGAGCTCCGGGGTGCTGCTGCGCGGCTACATCGACCGCCTCGACGTCGCGCCGACCGGCGAGATCCGGGTCGTCGACTACAAGACCGGCGCTGCGCCGAGGGAGATCGGCGAGGCCAAGGCGCTGTTCCAGATGAAGTTCTACGCGCTGGTGCTGTGGCGGCTGCGCGGGGTCGTGCCGAAGCAGCTGCGGCTGATGTACCTGGCCGACCGGCAGTCGCTGACGTACACGCCGGACGAGGCCGAGCTGCGGCGGTTCGAGCGCACGCTGGACGCGGTGTGGCAGGCGATCCTGCGTGCCGGCAAGACGGGTGACTTCCGCCCGAACAAGAGCAGGCTGTGCGACTGGTGCTCCCATCAGGCGCACTGCCCGGAGTTCGGCGGCACACCGCCGGCCTACCCCGGCTGGCCGGAGCCGGACGCGGGTGAGGAGACGCCGTTGGACCGGGCCGACTGATGTTCTACGAGCCACTGGGTGACGACAGGTTCCGCTCGACGGTGCACACCACCGGACCGTGGTCGCCGCTGACGCAGCATCTGGGGCCGCCGTCGGCGTTGCTCGTCAGGGCGCTGGAGCGGTTACCCTCCGCCGCCCCGATGACGATCGCGCGGGTGACGGTGGAGATTCTCGGACCGGTGCCGATCGGCGAACTGTCGGTGCGCGCCACGGTCGACCGGCCGGGCCGCTCGGTGGAGATGCTGAGCGCGTCACTGTCCGCCGACGGCCGCGAGGTGGTGCGGGCGCGGGCGTGGCGCATCGTCCGGTCGGACTCCAGCACGGTGGCCGCGGACATCGACGCGCCGCTGGCGCCACCGGCGTCGGGCCGTCCGATGGGCCGACCGGACGGGTGGGGCGCCGGCTACCTGGACGTCATGGAGTGGCGAGCGCTGTCCGGCGCGCTGGGCGAACCGGGCCCGGCGTGCGTGTGGGCCAGGCAGACGGTGCCCCTGGTGGCGGACGAGACGCCGTCCGGGCTGCAGCGCCTGTTCGTCGTCGCCGACTCCGGCAACGGCGTCTCGAACCGACTCGACCCGCGGAAGTGGCTGTTCATCAACTCCGAGTTGAGCGTGCACGTGTATCGGGAGCCGGACGGGGAATGGATCGGGCTCGATGCCGCTACCGCCATTGGTGCTGACGGAGTTGGGGTTGCCACGTCGGTATTGCATGACGTGAGTGGGCCTGTTGGGCGTGGTGCTCAGGCTTTGCTTGTTCGACCGCAGTGAGGGTTTGGGCCGGCCCGGGGTGGGGCATGGCGGCTGTTGCGGGAGATTGGCTTGCGCGCTTGAAGGCGCGCCGTTCGCATGCGGAGGCTCGGCTCGCGGAGGTCTAGCAACTCCGCATTGCGAGACGCGGCCGTTTCATGTCCAGGGCTACTTCCTCACAGGCGGCAGGAGCGGATGTCCGACGCGAGTACCGCGCGCGCCCCGATGCCCGCCAGACGATCCATGACAGCGTTGGCCTCGCGCCTCGGGACCATCGCGCGCACCGCCACCCAGTCGGCCGACGCGAGCGGGGCGACAGTCGGCGACTCGAGGCCCGGGGTGACCTGCATGGCCTCTTCCAGCAGCGACTTCGGGCAGTCGTAGTCCAGCATCATGTACTGCTGCGCGAACACGACCCCCTGCAGACGACCGGCGAGCTGTTCCTTCGCCGGGGAGTCCGGTGCGCTGGAGCCGTGCACCAGCACCCCTTCGGACTTGCAGATCGGGTCGCCGAAGACGACGAGGTTGTGTTGGCGCAGGGTGCGGCCCGAGTCGACGACGTCGGCGACCGCGTCGGCGACGCCCAGTTGCACGCTGATCTCGACGGCACCGTCGAGCCGGATCACCGTCGCCTCGATGCCCCGCGAGGCCAGGTCCTGCTCGACCAGCCTCGGGTACGAGGTGGCCAGGCGCTTGCCGGCGAGGTCGGTCACCTTCCAGTCCGCGCTGGCGGGGGCCGCGTAGCGGAGGGTGGAGCCGCCGAAGCCCAAGGGCAACCGTTCGGCCACCGGGGCGCCGGACTCCAGTGCCTGGTCGCGGCCGGTGATGCCGAGGTCCAGCTCACCCGACCCGACATAGATAGGGATGTCCTTCGGGCGCAGGAAGAAGAACTCGACGTCGTTGGCCGGGTCCAGGACAGTGAGGTCGCGCTGGTCGTACCGCTTCCGGTACCCCGCCTCCGCGAGCATCTCGGCGGCCGGCGCGGCCAGCGCGCCCTTGTTCGGCACGGCAACCCGCAACATGGGACTCCTCAGAAATGATGTTCGCTCCGGCAAGCTCCGCTCAGAGGTGCCGGTAGACGTCTTCGAGGGACAGCCCGCGGCCCAGCATCAGCACCTGCACCCGATAGAGCAGCTGGGACACCTCCTCGGCGAGGCGGTCGTCGGACTCGTGTTCGGCCGCGATCCACACCTCGCCGGCCTCCTCGAGCACCTTCTTGCCCTGCGCGTGCACCCCTGCGTCGAGCGCGGCGACGGTGCCGGAGCCCTCGGGCCTGGTCGCTGCCCGGTCGCGGAGTTCGGCGAACAGCTCGTCGAACGTCTTCACGTCGATGATCCTGCCATCACGCGCCAGCCACTTTCGGGTTAGCCCGCCAACGCCGTGAGGTCCGACACGGTCAGGCCCGCCAGCGACGCCCGGAACACCCGCCGCTCCCCCGGCTCCACCGGCACCTCACACGGCACGACGAGCACCGTGCACCCCGCGGCGACGGCCGACTCGGTGCCGGTCGGCGAGTCCTCGATCGCGACGCACTCGGTCGGGTCGACGCCGAGCAGGCGGGCCGCCTTCAGGTACGGCTCCGGGTGCGGCTTGTTCAGCCCGCCGACCTCGTCGCCACACACGGTGACGTCGAACAGCGACCGGCCGACCGTGTCCAGCGCGACCTCCGTCAGCCCCCGCTCCGTCGACGTGACCAGCGCCATCGGCAGGCCGGCGGACCGCACGGCGTGCAGCGCCTCCTCGGCGCCGGGGCGCCACGGCAGGTCCTGGCCGAACACCTCCGCCATCCGCCGGTCGATCCACGCGGCGCCGTCGGCCACCTGCTCGTCGGTCGGCTCCGCGATCCCGACCTCGGCGTAGAGCAGCCGCAGCGTCACCATCACGTTCGTGCCGACCATGGCCTGCCTGGTCTTTGTCGACAGCTGGCCGCCGAGCTTCTCGGTCAGCTCGTACAGCGGGATGTCCCACAGTTTCTCGGAGTCGAGGAGGGTGCCGTCGAGGTCCCACAGGACGGCGCGCACGGTCTCGGCTGGCATGCGAACCAGCCTACGATCTACCGCCGGACCGGGCGGGTCGTAGGCTTGCCCGGTGACCGATCCGGACCAGCAGCCGACCGCTCCCGCCACACCGGCCGACGAGCGGCAAGAACTCGTCGAGCCAATCGTGATCTGTGCGTTCGAAGGCTGGAACGACGCGGGCGACTCGGCGACCGCCGCAATCGAGCACCTGCAGCTGACCTGGGAGGCCGCCGACCTGGTGGACATCGACCCGGACGACTACTACGACTTCCAGGTCACCCGGCCGACCGTCCGCATGGTCGACGGCGTGACCAGGCGCGTCGAGTGGCCCACCACCCGGCTGTCGGTGTGCCGCCCACCAGGCGCGACGCGTGACGTGGTGCTCATGCACGGCATCGAGCCGAACATGCGCTGGCGCAAGTTCTGCGCCGAGCTGCTCGCGCAGATCGAGGATCTGGGCGTGACCACGGTGATCACCCTCGGCGCGCTGCTCGCCGACACGCCGCACACCCGGCCGGTGCCGGTCACCGGAACCGCGTACGACGCGGCGTCGGCGGCCCGGTTCGGGCTCGAGCGCTCCCGCTACGAGGGCCCCACGGGCATCGTCGGCGTGCTGCAGGACGCGTGTGTGCAGGCCGGGGTGCCGGCCATCTCGATCTGGGCCGCGGTGCCGCACTACGTGTCGCAGCCGCCCTCCCCCAAGGCCACGCTCGCGCTGCTGCACCGCGTCGAGGAGATCCTCGACCTCGAGGTGCCGCTCGGCGACCTGCCCGACCAGGCCGAGGAGTGGCAGCGCACAGTCAGCGAGATGGCCGAGGAGGACGAGGACGTGCGCAACTACGTCCGGGCCCTCGAGGAGCGCGGCGACGCCGACCTGGAGCTGAACGAGACCAGCGGCGACGCGATCGCGGCGGAGTTCGAGAAGTACCTGCGGCGCCGGCGCCCAGGTCCCGGCCGGGGCCAGTCGGGCGTCTAGGCACCCCGCCCGCCCGTGATCGACCGTGCTCGGATCGCTCGCGCGGGGTTGCACGCCGGCGGGTTCATCGGGCCGTTCGGCGGCGGGGTCACCGCGTCGATGCTGCCCGAGCTGGGCGCGGACTTCGACGTGTCCACCTCCGCGGCGGCCGCGACGATCACCGCCTACCTCGTGCCCTTCGCCGCCCTCATGCTTCTCTCCGGCACACTCGGCGCGCGCTGGGGGCTGCGGCGCAGCGTGCTGAGCGCCTATCTGGTGTCCTTCGTCGGGTCGGTGCTGTGCGTCGTGGCCACCGCGTTCCCGCTGCTGCTGGTCGGGCGCGGGATCCAGGGCATCGCCAACTCGTTCACCACCCCGCTGCTGCTCGCGACCATCGCGGCCGACACGCCGCGCGCGCAGCTGTCCCGCACGCTCGGGCTGTTCGCGGCCCTCCAGGCCGCCGGCCAGACCAGCGGTCCGCTGGTCGGCGGGCTCGCGGCAGAGGTGACCTGGCGGCTCGCGTTCGTCGGCGTCGGGGTGGCGGCCGTGGTGCTGGCACTCATCGGGCTGCCACCCGACGCCCAGGACCGGCCCGCGACCCAGGTGGTCCGGCTGCGCACCGCGTGGCGGCCCGAGGTGCTGCGGGCAGCGGCGGTCGCGTTCGTCGGCTGGGGCTGTCTCGGCGGGATCACGTTCCTCGTCGCCTACCGCACCGACGACGGGTTCGGCCTGAGCGCGAGCGAGCGCGGGGTGCTGCTGACCGCGTTCGGCGTGGTCGGGATGCTCACCGCGAGCCTGGTCGGCCGGCTGATCCAACGCATCGGCGGCCGGCGCGGCGCGCTCGTCGGCACCGTCGCCGGCGCGGTGCCCGTCGCGCTGATCGGGGTCGCGCCGTGGGTCGCCGCGGTGGTGGTGCTGTGGGCGCTGGCCGGGCTCTGCGCGCAGTTCCTGCAGGTCGGGCTCAATACGCTCGTATTGTCCGGCGACGGGGAGAACCCGGC
Source organism: uncultured Actinomycetota bacterium (assembly GCA_963840275.1). Taxonomy (GTDB): domain Bacteria; phylum Actinomycetota; class Actinomycetes; order Mycobacteriales; family Pseudonocardiaceae; genus Actinophytocola. The sequence continues at coordinate 512,476 of CAWIYK010000005.1, read as the reverse complement.
GGGCGCGGTGTCGGTGGTGCAGGCGTTCCGGTTCATCGGCGCCGCCCTGTCCCCCGTCGCGTTGACGCCGATCTACCACTCCTCCGCGCCACTGGGCTTCCTCGTGCCCGCGCTCCTGCTCGCGGTGACCGCACCGCTCGCGCTGGTGTCCGGCGGGTATGCGAAGGTGCGGCGGTGACCGATGTGGACTGGGAGAAGCGCAACGCCGACGCCTGGGCGTCGATCGACTCGATGGACGCGGACGAGTTCCGCGCGCTGATCGACAAGCTCGCCGACGAGCTGCCGGCGGGCAGTGCGATCGCCGACTTCGAGCGCGCGTGCGCCTTCGACTCGACGGGTCATTCCGACAAGGCGGTGCCCCTCTACGAGCGGGCGCTCGCGACCGGGCTGACCGGCATCCGGCGTCGCCGCGCGGTGATCCAGATGTCCAGCTCGCTGCGCAACGTCGGGCAGCCCGACCGCAGCGTCGAGCTGCTCACCGAGGAGCTGCACGCCGGCTCCGACGAGCTGGACGACGCCGTCCGCGCCACCCTCGCGCTCGCACTGACCGACGTCGGCCGCGAGCGGGAGGCGGTGTCGCTCGCCATCGGAGCGCTGGCCAAGCACCTGCCGAGGTACCAGCGCTCCATGGCGAACTACGCGCGCCTCCTAGTCGAACCCGCCTAGTCCGCCTCCCCGGATTTTATGTGTTGGTTGCGTCCCGGCGCTGGCGCGGCTGCCGAGGTGGATGGCGGCTGGGTGTCGTCACGTTCCCCTGAGGTACCTGTTGGTCAGGCGCAGACCTTCGCACAAAGATCCACGGGACCGGCCCTACAGCGCAATCCCTAGCAGGGCGTCCACGGCGTCGCGGACCAGCGCGGGCGCGCCGGTGTCCGAGCCGCCCGCCGTCCTGGCCTCCTCGGCCCACGCGTCGATCGCGACCAGCGCCTTCGGCGTGTCGAGGTCGTTGGACAGGTGGTCGCGCAGCCGCGCGACCAGGTCCTCGGCCGGCGGCGCCGACTCCAGCGCCACCGCGGCACGCCAGCGCCCCAGCCGCTCGACGGCGGTCGACAGCACCTCGTCGGTCCACGGCCGGTCCGACCGGTAGTGGCCGGACAGCAGCCCGAGCCGGACCGCCATCGGGTCGACCTTGTCGGCGCGCAGACGTGACACGAACACCAGGTTGCCGCGCGACTTGGACATCTTCTCGCCGTCGAGGCCGACCATCCCGGTGTGCGTGTAGTGCCGCGCGAACGGGTGCTCGCCGGTCAAGGCCTCGGCGTGCGCGGCGCTGAACTCGTGGTGCGGGAAGATCAGGTCCGACCCGCCGCCCTGCACGTCGAAGCCCATGCCGAGCTGGTTCAGCGCGATCACGCTGCACTCGACGTGCCAGCCCGGCCGGCCCGGCCCCAGCTCGCTCTCCCAGCTCGGCTCGTCCGGTCGGGCCGCCCGCCACAGCAGCGCGTCGATCGGGTGCCGCTTGCCGACGCGGTCCGGGTCGCCGCCGCGCTCGGCGAACAGCTCGGCCATCGTCTCCGGCGAGTAGTTCGACACCGAGCCGAACCGGCCGCTCGCGCGGTGGTCGAAGTAGATGTCCGGGTACCGCTCGTCGGCCGCGCGGTAGGCGATGCCGTCGGTCAGCAGCTTGGCGACGGCCTCGACGACCTCAGGGATCGACTCCACCGCGCCGAGATACTTCTTCGGCGGCAGGACCCGCAGCGCGGCCATGTCCTCGCGGAACAGCGCGGTCTCGCGCATGGCGAGCACGACCCAGTCGTCCTGGTCGCGGGTCGCGCGTTCGAGCAGCGGGTCGTCGATGTCGGTGACGTTCTGGACGTAGTGCACGTCGTGCCCGTTGTCGAGCCACTGCCGTTGCACCAGGTCGAACGCCAGGTAGGTCGCCGCGTGCCCGAGGTGGGTGGCGTCGTACGGGGTGATCCCGCAGACGTACATGGTCGCGGTGGCGCCGGGCGACGTCGGACGGATCTCCCCGGCGGCGGTGTCGTGGAGCCGCAGCGGTCGCGGCGTGCCGGGAACCCGAGGGACCGGGTGGGTTGGCCAGGTCTGCATGGTTCCGACCCTAAACGTCGAAACGCCGAAACCGATCTGACCCACTGTTTGTGAGCCCCGTTACACCACATGCCGGGATCGCGACACAAGTAGTTGGCCGAAAGCACGGCGCGAGAGAAACCAACCCGATACGAGAAGAAGGTGGCGGCCATGACAGCGGCTGCAGACGGTACGACGGGCAGGTACCTCGTCCTGCTCGATGACGATTGGACCGACGCGACCCAGGAGCTGAACCGCGTCGCGGGCATCCGCGCCGTGGACTCCGCCGAGGGTGGTGCGACGCCGTCGCTGTGGGACGCGGACGGCTTGTTGATGCGCGAGCTGGGCGTGGCGCTCGTGACCGCGGACAGCGACCAGGTGACCGCGCTCGCGCGGGCCGCCGACGAGCCGGGCCCCATCATGCTGGTGGAGGCGGAGCGGTTCGTGCGGGCGATCGAGCCGACCGCGCCGGCCGCGGCCGAGCCGCAGACGGTCGACGAGACCGTGTTCACCTGGGGTCTGCAGGCCACGGGTGCGCCGAACAGCACCGCGACCGGCGAGGGCATCCGGGTGGCCGTGCTCGACACCGGGTTCGACCTCAAGCACCCGGACTTCACCGGGCGGACCGTGGTGTCCAGCTCGTTCGTCCAGGGCCAGGAGGTCCAGGACGGCAACGGGCACGGCACGCACTGCATCGGCACGTCGTGCGGGCCGCGCGAGCTCGACGAGGGTCCCGGCTACGGGGTCGCGTACAAGGCGGAGATCTACGCCGGCAAGGTGCTCAGCAACGAGGGGTCCGGCGCAGACGGCGGCATCCTGTCCGGTATCGACTGGGCGATCACCAACGGGTGCGCGGTCGTGTCGATGTCACTCGGCGCGCCGACCGAGCCGGGTCAGGCGTACTCGCGGACGTTCGAACGGGTGGCGAAGCGGGCGCTGGAGCGCGGCACGCTGATCGTCGCGGCGGCCGGCAACGAGAGCGACCGCCGGATCGGGCGGATCAACCCGGTCGGGCACCCGGCCAACTGCCCGTCGATCCTCGCCGTGAGCGCGATCGACTCGGCGGGGCAGATGGCGTGGTTCTCGTGCGGCACGGCGGACAACGTCGGCGCGGTGGACCTGGCCGGTCCCGGCCTCGACGTGTACTCCAGTTGGCCCACGCCGCTGCGGTACAAGCGGATCAGCGGCACCAGCATGGCGACACCGCACACGGCGGGCATCGCGGCGCTCATCGCGCAGTCCACCGGGGCCCGCGCGTACGAGCTGTGGGCGCGACTGTCCCAGACAGCGCGACGTCTTCCTTTGCCGGGCACCGACGTTGGGGCAGGATTGATGCAAGCACCCTGACCGGTATGTCCGAGGAGGCCTGGTGGCAGACGAGCAGGTGGTCATTTCGGTGGCCGACGACCAGGTCGCGGACATGTCCACGGTGGTCGAGGCATTGCGGGACGCCGGCCTCACGGTGACCGAGGTCCTCGACAGCGCGGGCGTCGTGACGGGCACTGTGGACCGCGAGGCATTGGCCTCACTGTCCACAGTGCCCGGCGTCGCCCACGTGGAGCAGTCGCGGATGTTCCAGATTCCGCCGGACTCACCCGTGCAGTGATATTGGCTCGCTCCGCTCGCGCATTCGCGGCTGTGACATTGGCTCGCTCCGCTCGCGCAATCGCGGCCTGGTCCCGACGTCTTCCCTCCTCCGTGCTCGGCGCTGACGCGCCTGCGCGCGAGCGTCACTCCAGACGCCGGCGGCCGCTCACTCTGGCCCTCACTCGCGGGGGTGCCGGCGAGCGGCTTCAGTTCAGTAGTAGTGCTGCTATCTCTTCTAGTTGTTCTTGTCGTAGTGGGCCTTTTGTCAGGGTGCCCGCGTTCTGTTCTGCCTGCTCCACGTTGCGGAAGCCGGGGATCGGGATGGTCTGCGGGCTGCGGGCCCACAGCCATCCGAGTGCGCCCTGCGCGAGGGTGCGGCCGTCCGCGGTGAGGATCTCCCGCAGGCTGTCGGTGCGGCGCGCCCACTCCGGCGTCGGGACGCCGTTGTCGAAGAACCGCAGCCACTCCGGCGCGGCGGCGCGGATGTCCGCGCCGGTCGCCGGGCGGCTCTGGTCGCGGCGGCCCAGCAGGCCCATGGCCAGCGGCGTGCGGTTGACGCTCGCGATGCCGTGTTGTTCACACAGCGCGAGGATCTCGGGCGCGTCGTGCAGGACGCTGCACTCGTGCTGCACGGCCACGCACCCCGGACGCGTCGCCCACGCGGCGACCCGCTCCGGGTCGTCGGTGCTCCACGCGTAGCCGCGGATGAGGCCCTGCGCGATCAGCTCCTCGCAGCCGTCGGCCAGTGCCGCCGCGTCCGCGATGGACGCTCCGATGTGGAGCTGGTAGAGGTCGAGACAGTCGGTGCCGAGCCGGTCGAGCGTCGCGCGGATCGCCTTGTGGAGGTGCTCGACCGTCGCGTCCTGACCGGAGCGCACCTTGGTGTCCTCGTCGAAGACGTTGCCCCACTTGCTGGCGACGACGACCTCGTCACGGTGCCCGGCGATCGCCCTGCCGAGCACCCGCTCGCTGCGCCCGGCGCCGTAGACGTCGGCGGTGTCGAAGAAGGTGACGCCGAGGTCCATCGCCCGCCGGATCGCGCGCGTCGACTCGTCGTCGTCGACCTCGCCCCAGCCGAGCGGTTTGCCGTCGGTGTCGGAGAACGGCCCGCCGATCGCCCAGCACCCGAAGCCGAGCGCGCTGACCTTCCGGTCCCCCAGTACTCGTCGCGTATCCATGTCCTCCGATAGTGGTACGTGGAGCGCGCTCCAGGTCCAGGGGTAATTTGAGACCCATGCGTATGGAGGTCAGCCAGAAGCGGGTGCGGGTGTACGTCGCGGGGCGGCTGGTGGCCGACACGCGACGGCCGATGCTCGTGTGGGAGAAGCCGTACTACCCGACCTACTACCTGCCGGCGGCGGACGTGGTGGCGGAACTGACGCCGGACGGCGACGTCATGGTCGGCGATCGGGTCGTCCGCGGCGCGGCGACGCGGCTCGACGACCTCGTCCGGCTCGACTTCGCGGCCATGGACGAGTGGCTCGAGGAGGACGAGCCGATCTACGTCCACCCCAGGGACCCCTACAAGCGCGTCGACGTCCTCGCCAGCTCACGGCACGTCCAGGTCGAGATCGACGGCGTGACGGTCGCCGACTCGCGCCAGCCGAGGATCCTGTTCGAGACGAGCCTGCCACCGAGGTACTACCTGCCGCTGACGGACGTGCGCACCGACCTGCTAACGCCATCCGACACCCGCACCTCCTGCCCGTACAAGGGCACCGCGGACTACTGGCACCTCGGCGAGCACCGCGACATCGTCTGGATCTACCGCACCCCGCTCCCCGAGAGCCAGAAGGTCGCCGGCCTGGCCTGCTTCTACAACGAGAAAGTCGACATCATCGTCGACGGCGAGCCACAAGAACGGCCAACCAGCCCCTTTAGCTAAAGGGCGCGCCACTCGGCATGATGGGGCACATGACGCGTGCGGTCGTGCTCGGTGGTGGCGGGATCACGGGGATCGCCTGGGAGTGGGGGATCCTGTCCGGGCTCGCGGCGGCCGGGGTGGACGTTCGCGAGGCCGACACCGTCATCGGCACCTCCGCCGGTTCCGTCGTCGGGGCTCAGCTCGCCACCGGGCTCGACCCGGCCGAGCGGTACGAGGCGCAGCTCGCGCCGCCGGACGGCGAGGTCGCGGCCGCGTTCGGCCCCGGGGTGTGGCTGCGCTACCTGGTCGCGATGATCGGTTCGCCCGCACCGCGGCGGGTCCGGTCGCGGATCGGGCGGATGGCCCTGCGGGCGCGGACCGTGCCGGAACAGGACCGGCTCGACGTGATCGAGTCCCGGCTGCCGGTCACGGAATGGCCCGACCGGACACTGCGGATCACCGCGGTCGACGCCGAGACCGGCGAGTTCCGGGCGTTCGACCGCGACTCCGGTGTCCCGCTCGTCCGAGCGGTCGCCGCCAGCTGCGCGGTGCCGGGCGTGTGGCCGCCGGTCACCATCGACGGGCGGCGCTACATGGACGGCGGCATGCGGTCCGGCTCGAACGCCGACCTCGCCACCGGGCACGACCGGGTGTTCGTGCTCGCCCCGATCGCCCGCGGCTTCGGGTCGATGCCCAGCGTCGGCAGCCAGGTCGACGCGTTGCGACGCAAGGCAGAGGTCACGCTGGTCACCCCGGACGCCGCCGCGGTGAAGGCCTTCGGACGCAACCTGCTCGACCCGGCCGCGCGAGCCGCAGCCGCCCGCGCCGGGCTGGCACAGGCCGACAGCGTCGTCGAGCAGGTGCGGAAGGTCTGGGACTAGGTCCCGGAAGCCGGGGGAACTGTTCCCCCGCCCCGGTGAGCACGGTGCGCATAATCTCGCACCACAAGCTGGCCACACCTGGGGAGTCTGATCGATGAGAAAAGCACTGGCGCTGATCGTGTCCACCGTCGCGGCGTGTGTCGCCCTCCCGGCGGCCACCGCACAGGCCGCGCCGGCCTGCGGCACGACTCCCGACCAGTGGGTCGGCTACTTCCCCGGTTTCACCCACTGGGGCGGTACCGCCGAGGACACCCCGCTCGACCACACGATCACGTCCCGGAACGGTGTCCTCGTCGTCGACACGTTGATCAACGACTGGAAGCGGCTCCAGCCGGTCGGCGATCCCACACTCGACGGCAACTCGCTGAGCTGGTACACCCGCTCGGAAAGCGGGCAGGAGGAGAACATCTACACCACGACCGCCGTGTCCTGCGCGGACGGGAAGGTGCAGTCGTTCTCCGGCACCGATCTCTGGCGGTACTTCATTCCGGTCTGGTGGCACGAGAACGAGACGGAGTTCAGTGCCAGCCGGGGCTAGCTAGTAGCCCAGCGCCTCGTCGATCGCGCGGTAGATGCGTTTCTCCGACACCGGGTACGCGGTCTTCAGCGTCTGCGCGAAGTAGCTGACGCGCAGCTCCTCGATCATCCACCGCACCTGTGTCAGCCGAGGGTCCGCGCCCAGTTGCGCGCGGGCCTCCTCGTACGCCTCCCACACGCCCTGCACCGCGTACGTCCAGTCGGCGTCGCGGGCGGGGCGTTCCGGGAGCTTGTCCAGCCGCCGCAGGATGGCCGTCAGGTAACGCTCCACATCGGACAGCTGCCCGAACCCGGTCGCGGTGACGAAACCGTTGAACACCAACGCCTTGCGCTGCGCGACCATGTCGGCCACCGACTCCGCGAACACCTTGCCCGTCATCCTGGCGAGCGCGGCGTCCACGGTCGCGTCGACGGTCAGCACGCCCCGGACCCGGTCCAGCACCGCCCACAGCGTGTCGTGCAGGTCCGCGCGCACCTTGTCGCACAGCGACCGGAACTCCCCCGCCGTCCACACCGGACCGCCGTGCGTCGCGATCAGATGGTCCGCCGCGCAGTTCAGGCAGTCCTCCAACAGCCCCGGCACACTCCCGTGCGGGTTGGCCGACAGCGCCAGCTTCGCCGCGTTGCCGAGGCCCCGCACCACCTGCTTCACCGGCGACGGCACGGTCAGCAGCACCAGCTTGCGCGTGCCGCGCCACATCGCGGTCCGCTGCTCGCTCTGGCTGTCGAACAGCTGGATCGCCACCGACGCGCCCGTGTCGACGAGCGCCGGGTAGGCCGTCACCTGCTGTCCCGCGCGCCGCAGCGACACCGACGCCGCCAGCGTGTCGAAGTCCCACGACGTCAGTCCGGCCCTGGTCAGGCCCTCCGCGCCGGACGCGAGCGACTCCCGCACCCGCGACGACAGCTCCTGTTTGAGCGCGCCGAGATCCTTGCCCTCGACGATCGGCCGGCCGCCGTTCTCCTCGACGACCTGGAACGTGGTCCGCAGGTGCTGGGGCACCTGGTCGAGCTGCCACGCGTCGGGCGGCACGACCACGCCGGTCAGCTCCCGCAGCACCGCGCCGACGTCGTCGACCGTGGGTTCCGCGCCGAGGCGGTCGAGGACCGCGCCGACGTAGTCCGGTACCGGCACGAAGTTGCGGCGCACCGGTTTGGGCAGCGACCGGATCAGTGCGGTGACCAGCTCCGCCCGCAGACCGGGCACCTGCCACGGCAGCCCGTCCGCGCTCACCCGGTTCAGCAGCGGCAGCGGCACCTGCACGGTCACGCCGTCCGCGGCGTCGCCCGGCTCGAACCGGTACTGCAGCGGCAGCCGGATGTCGTTGTGCCGCATGGCATCCGGATAGTCCTGCGCGCTCACCCCGATCTCCGGGTTGACCAGCAGGTCCCGCGTGAACGTCAGCAGCTCCGGCTGCTCCCGCCGCGTCTTCTTCCACCACGTGTCGAAGTGCCGCCCGGACACGACGTCCTGGCCGACGCGCTGGTCGTAGAACTGGAACAGCGTCTCCTCGTCGACGACGATGTCCCTGCGCCGCGCCTTGTGCTCCAGCTCCTCGACCTCGGCGAGCAGCGCGGCGTTGTGCCGCAGGAACTCGTGCCGGCTCTCCCACTCCCCCTGCACCAGCGCGTGCCGGACGAACAGGTCCCGCGCGACCGGCGGGTCGATGCGCCCGTAGTTCACGGCACGGTCCACGACGATCGGCACCCCGAACAGCGTGACCCGCTCGGACGCCATCACCGCGCCGCGCTTCTTCTCCCACCTCGGCTCGCTGTAGGTGCGGCGCACCAGGTGGCCGGCGAGCGGCTCGATCCAGTCCGGGTCGACGCGGGCCACGATCCGGCCCCACAGCCGCGAGGTCTCCACCAGCTCGGCCGCCATCACCCAGCGCGGCTGCTTCTTGAACAGCGCGGACCCGGGGAAGATGCCGAACCGCGCGTTGCGGGCGCCGAGGTAGTCGTTCTTCGCCTGCTCCTTGAGCCCGATGTGCGACAGCAGCCCGGCGAGCAGCGCCATGTGGATCGCCGCGGGCTCGGCCGGCGTCTCGTTCGGCGTCACGTCGAGGCTCTTGACCATCTGCTTGAGCTGGCCGGCGACGTCCTGCCACTCCCGCACCCGCAGGTAGTTCAGGAACTCCGCCTTGCACAGCTTGCGGAACCGGTTCGCGGACAGGTCCCGCTGCTGCTCGGTCAGGTACTCCCACAGCTTCAGGTAGGCGGTGAAGTCCGACTCCGGGTCCCGGAACCTGGCGTGCAGCTGGTCGGCCTGCGCCTGCTTCTCGACCGGCCGCTCCCGGGGGTCCTGGATGGACAGTGCGGCCGCGATGACCGTGACCTCGGTGACGCAGCCGTTCTGGTCGGCGGCGAGCACCATGCGGGCGAGCCGGGGGTCGACCGGGAGCCGGGCGAGCTTGCGCCCCAACGGGGTCAGCTCGACCAGCGTGTCCTTGGTGGCGGTCGCCAGCGCGCCGAGCTCGTGCAGCAGGTTCATGCCGTCGGTGATGTGCCTGCGGTCCGGCGGCTCGACGAACGGGAACTCGGCGATGTCGCCGAGGTCGGCCGCGGCCATCTGCAGGATGACCGACGCGAGGTTGGTGCGCAGGATCTCCGGGTCGGTGAACTCGGGTCGCGCGTCGAAGTCGTCCTCGGCGTACAGGCGGATGCAGATGCCGTCCGAGGTGCGGCCGCAGCGGCCCTTGCGCTGGTTCGCCGACGCCTGCGAGATCGGCTCGATCGGCAGCCGCTGGACCTTCAACCTGTTGCTGTAGCGGGAGATCCTGGCGAACCCCGGGTCGATCACGTACTTGATGCCCGGCACGGTCAACGACGTCTCCGCGACGTTGGTCGCGAGCACCACGCGTCGGCCGCGGTGCCGCTGGAACACCCTGCGCTGCTCCCCTGTGGACAGTCGGGCGTACAGCGGCAGGATCTCCAGGCCCGCGCGGTCCAGCGCGACCAGCGCGTCGGTCGTGTCGCGGATCTCCCGCTCGCCGGAGAGGAACACGAGGATGTCGCCGGGGCCTGCCGCGGACAGCTCGTCGACCGCGTCGAGGATGGCCTGCGTCTGGTCCCGGTCCGGGTCGGCGTCCACGTCGTCCGGGTCCACGATCGGGCGATAGCGCAGCTCGACCGGATAGGTCCGGCCGGAGACCTCGACGATCGGCGCGTCATCGAAGTGCCGGGAGAACCGCTCCGGGTCGATGGTCGCCGAGGTGATGATCACCTTGAGGTCGGGCCTGCGCGGCAGCAGCCGCTTGAGGTAGCCGAGGATGAAGTCGATGTTGAGGCTGCGCTCGTGCGCCTCGTCGATGATCAGCGTGTCGTACTGGCGCAGCATCCGGTCGGACTGCAGCTCGGCCAGCAGGATGCCGTCGGTCATCAGCTTGACGTAGGGCTGGTCGGTGGCCTGACTCGCGCTACGCGACCGAGTCCCGGTAGTTGTATCCGAGAACCGGATCTTCCAGCCGACGGCGTCGCCGAGCTGCACGGACAGCTCGTCGGAGATCCGCTCCGCGACGGTCCGCGCGGCGATCCGGCGCGGCTGGGTGTGCCCGATCATCCCGCGGACCCCGCGGCCCAGCTCGAGGCAGATCTTCGGGAGCTGTGTGGTCTTGCCGGAGCCGGTCTCGCCGGCGACGATCACGACCTGGTGCTCGGCGATGGCCTTCTTGATGTCCTCGCGCCGCTGGCTGATCGGCAGCTCGGCGGGGTAGGTGATCTTCGGCACCGACGCGGCGCGGGCGGTGAGCCGACCCGCGGCCTTCTCGATCTCCCGCGCGACCTCGTCGGTCTTGGCCTGCCGCTGCGCGGCGTCCTTGATCTTGCCGAGGCCGTCGAGGCGTCGGCGCAGCCGCCGCTCGTCTCGGAGCATCAGTTCGGGGAGGCGCGCACGCAGGTCGCGACCGGTGGCGGCACTAATCTCGCTCATCTCGTACCCGAGCCTAACCGGACACACGAACGAGTTATCTCACCGTCCCGTGGGAATACGCCCGCGAAGTGGTTGGTTCGTGCCGACATGACGAACAAGTTGAGCTCTCAAGATCTCGAGCTGCTGAGGGAACCGCAGATCGCCAACGTGGCGACCGTGATGTCCGACGGCACGCCGCAGGTGACTCCCGTGTGGATCGACACCGACGGCGAGAACGTGCTGTTCAACACGGCGAAGGGGCGGGTCAAGCACCGCAACCTGGTACGCAACCCGAAGGTCGCGATCTCGGTCGTGGACGGCAACGACCACTTCCGCACGGTGGTCGTGCGCGGCACCGCGACGTTCGTCGAGGAGGGCGCGGACGCCCACATCGACGCGCTCGCGAAGAAGTACCTCGGCGTCGACGTCTACCCGGGGCACCGGGACGACGAGCAGCGCATCATCGTCAAGGTCGTCCCGGAGTAGTCACTCGAACCGGGCGAGGTCGCCGGCGCCCTCGCGGACGACCTCGAACTCGTCGTTGGAGAAGTCGATCACCGTGGTGGGCTCGGTGCCGCACTCGCCGGAGTCGATCACCGCGTCCACCACGTGGTCGAGTGCCTCCTTGATCTCCCAGCCCTGCGTCATCGGCTCGGCCTCGCCGGGCAGGAGCAGCGTGCTCGACAGCAGCGGCTCCCCCAGCTCGGCGACGATCGCCTGCGCGACCGCGTGGTCCGGGATCCGCACGCCGACGGTCTTCTTCTTGGCGTGCATGAGCCGGCGCGGCACCTCTTTCGTGGCCGGCAGGATGAACGTGTACGGGCCCGGCGTGGACGCCTTCACCGCACGGAACACCGCGTTGCTGAGATAGACGAACTGGCCGAGCTGCGAGAAGTCGTGGCACACGAGCGTGAAGTGGTGCCGGTCGTCGAGCTGCCGGATCGAGCGGATCCGCTCCAGCCCGTCCTTGTTGCCGAGCTGGCACCCGAGCGCGAAGCACGAGTCGGTCGGGTACGCGATGAGCCCGCCACCTCGCACGATGTCGGTCACCTGCCCGATGGACCGGCGCTGCGGGTTGTCCGGATGCACGTCGAAGTACTTCGCCACCTCGGCGAGCTTAGGGTGAGCCCCGCCCGGCTCCCTGGAGGCCCCCTCAGCCGCATACCCTCCCCGGCATGGACGAGAACACCGCCGAGAAGACCGCCGAGGACAAGCAGGAGCTGCGGCGCCAGCTGCAGGCGCTGCGGGACCGGGTGAACCGGCTGGAGATCGCGGTGTTCCGCGCGGTGGTGGCCGTCGGCTCGGCCGCCATGGTGCTCGGCTACTTCGTGCCGTTCCTGATGGCGACGGAGAAGGCGGACGACGACGAGTCGATCAGCCTGCTCCCGGCGATCTTCGGACTCGGCGACGCCGGCGACGGTCCGTTCGAGGAGGAAGCGGTCATAGCCGCCGTCGTCGTCGGCGTGTTCGCCCTGGCGATCCTGGTCGCGCTGATCAGTCTGCTGCGACTGTTCGGCAACGAGGTCGGCAACGGTCCCGTGCGGTTCGCGCGCGTCTGCGGCATCGTTCTGCTGGTCGTGTGCGGGATCGGGTGGCTGCTGGTGTTCGCCCTCGCGGGCCACTTCGAGGGCCGGGCGAGCACGTTCTCCCCGGCCGCCCTGTCGTTCACCATCGGCGGTGTCGCCACCATCGTCGCCGCCGCGCTCCACCCCGTCGACTGGCGCGACCCGATGCCGTGGGCGGGCCGCCGCTGACCCTCAGATCCGAACCTGCGTGCGCATCAGGTGCTCGAGCGCGGCGGCCGGGTCCTCGGTGAGGCCGGTGTGCGCGGGCGAGGTCTGCAGGATCGTGCTGCGCGGCGCGGTCAGCCAGCGGAACCGCTGCCCCACCGTGCTCTCCGCCATCGGCCCGGTGCCGTCGCAGGCCTGGCACATCGACCGCAGCGCGTCGGCCAGCACCTCCAGGTCCAGCGTCGGGTCGAGAGCCAGCAGGCGCTCGGTGTCCACCTCGGTCGCGCAGCGCAGGAACCGCGTCGGCGCGCAGTAGACGATGGCGCCGACGTTCATGAACTCGCCGCGTTCCGGCCGCGGCACCGCGCGGACCAGCGCGTACTCAAACACGTGCGGCACGGGTGTCCTCCAGCGCGGCGACCCACGATGCCGCGTCCGACAGACGCGCCGCGAAGTACGCCGCGTACGCCGCGCGCACCTGCGCCGGCGAGCCGAGCCCCGGGTCCAGCCACTCGTCGGGCACCAGGGCCAGGACCTCCTCGACCAGCGCGGGCGTCACCTTCGGCCGCAGCTCGGCGTCCGCGTCGGCGATCGAACCGGCGACCGGCATCATCACGTGGTCGGACGCGTCGTACCGGTAGGTCGGCGCCGGCTGCCAGCCGGGCAGCCAGCGGTGGTGGAAGATCAGCGCCGCGCCGTGGTCGATGAGCCACACCTGCCGGTGCCACAGCAGCAGGTTGGGGTTGCGCCAGCTGCGGTCGACGTTGAGCACCAACGTGTCCAGCCACAGCAGCCGGGCGGCGAGCTCGCTGCCCGGGTCGCGGACGCGCGGGTTGAAGTCGAACGAGCCGGGCAGGTAGTCGATGCCGAGGTTCAGCCCCGGGCTCGCGCGCAGCAGGTCCTGGATCTCCTCGTCCGGCTCCGCGCGGGACAGCTCCGGGTCCAGCTCGACGAGCACCAGCTCGGGCACCCGGAAACCGAGCCGCCGGGCCAGCTCGCCAACGATGACCTCCGCGGTCAGCGCCTTGAGCCCCTGCCCGGCGCCGCGGAACTTGAGCACGTACATGCCGAGGTCGTCGGCCTCGACGAGTCCGGGTAGCGAACCGCCCTCGCGGAACGGCGTCACGTAGCGCGTGGCGGCCACGGTGCGCAGGTCGGTCTGATCCACATCCGCATGATGACAGGTCAGGCCGCGACCGGCTCCCGCATTTTGATCCCCGTCATGCCCACCAGCACCGCGCCGACCACCGACATCGCCGCGGTGACGATCGCCGCGGTCTCCCAACCGGACACCAGCGCGCCGAGGTCGTCGTGCGCGGCGATGACCGCGACGACCGTGATGCCGATGGCCGCGCCGACGTAGCGGGCGGTGTTGTTCGCACCGCTGCCGACGCTGCCCTTGCCGGCCGGCACGCTGGCGACCGCGATCTGTCCGAGGGCCGCGTTCAGCACGCCGCTGCCCACGCCGGCGACCAGCAGCCCGGGCAGCAGGTCGCCCGCGGAGACGCCGGTGTCGAGTCCGGTGAGCAGCAGCTGTCCGGCGGCGACCACCAGGAGGCTGAGCACGAGCCGCGCCCGCACGCCCAGCGCGACCGGCAGCCTGCGGGCCACCAGCGCGACGACCGCGCTGGTCCCCGACCAGGCGAGGATCAGCAGCGCCGCCTCGAACGTCGTGTAGTGGAAGGCGCGCTGGAAGAACGTCGGCGTGAACGCCATCAGCGCGATGATCCCGGTGCCCGTGGCCGTGCCCGCGACGATCGACGCGACGAACTCCGAGCGGCGGAACAGGCCGAGCTCGAGCATCGGCGCGCGGGTGCGGCCCTCCCAGACGACGAACGCGGCGATCAGCACGATGGCCGAGGCGAACAGGACGACCACCACCGGCCGCGCCCAGTCCTGTCGCCCTTCGACGAGCCCGGCGAGCAACGCCACCAGTCCCCCGCCGAGCAGTGCCGCGCCGAGGATGTCGACCGGTCGCGGGGTGTCCGCGTGGGACTCGACGAGCATCGTGCGGGCGGCGACCACCAGCACGGCGGAGAGCCCGGCGAGCAGCCAGTAGCCGGCGCGCCACGAGCCCGCCACGTCGAGCGCGCCCATGAGGAGCGGTCCCGCGGCGATGCCGGCGCCGATGCTCGCGCCCCAGATGCCGGTGGCGCGTGCGCGGGCCGGGCCGGTCGGGAAGGCGTGGGCGATCAGGCCGCCGACGCAGGAGAGGATCGCGGCGCCGCCGATGCCCTGCCCGATCCGCGCGACCACGAGTACCGCGGTGTTCGGCGCGGCGGCGGCGAGTACCGAGGTCAGCGCGAGGAGGGCCGCGCCGCCGACCATCACCCTGCGGCGGCCGTGGTCGTCGGCGACCGCGCCGGACACGAGCAGCGCGACCGACAGCCCGACGGACATGGAGCTGAGGATCCAGGCCTGGCCGCCGGCGTCCGCGTGCAGGCCGGCCGCGGTGCTCGCGAGGGTCGCGAGCGTCGTCGTGAACGCGACGAGCACGAGAAAGGTGCCGCCCGCGGCGACGGCGAGTGTCCGGTTCTCAGTCACGGAGGCTCCCTTGAGTCTGGTGACCGAACCATAGCAACTCAGTTCGGTGACTGAACTGATATTCTCGTCACGTGGGACTCGGGAAGAACTACGACGGCCAGGACTGCTCACTGGCCCGCGCGCTGGAGATCGTCGGCGAACGCTGGACGATGCTGGTGCTGCGGGACTGTTTCTTCGGGGTGCGCAGGTTCAGCGAGCTGCAGGCGCACCTGGACGTGCCTCGCGCGGTGCTGACCGAGCGGCTGGTGGCGTTGGTCGAGGCCGGTATCCTCGTCCGCTCCTCGTACCGGCCTGGTCGGTACGAATACACGCTGACTTCGCGTGGGCTGGACTTGTGGCCGGCGCTTTACGCGCTTTCTCAATGGGGTGAGCGTCATCGGGCTCCTCACGGGCAACGCCGCGTCTTCTCTCACGTTGCCTGCGGTGGCCGCATCGATTCGAATGGGGTTTGCCCGACGTGTCGTGTTGTTCCTTTGCCTGCTGATCTTGAGATGAGCCCTGGGCCTGGGGCTCGGTTCGTTCGTGAGGATGCGGTTAGTGTTGCCCTGCGGGATCGGCATCGGTTGCTTACTCCGCCTGTGTGATCGTGTCTTTTCGAGTCTGGATGGGACACGCGGTCGGACGATCGCGCTGTTGCTCTGGGGGTACGGGGTGGGGCGATCGACGCCGCACCTCGCCGCCTCTACTCGACGGGGTGCGCGGTCACGGCGAGGCACGGCACCGGGCGTTGGGGTGCGTAGCCAGGATCGCCGAGTTGATTTCCCCCGGGACTCAAGTTCCTGTCCGGTTTGGGTCGGGGCGAGACCCGCTGGCCACGAGAACACTCCCTTACCTTTCGTCTCATTCTTGTTTGCTTGAAAAGAGGCTTTGAAGCAAACAAGTTTGGACGAAACCCCGGGAAGCCGAGCCCGCGCAGTGCAACCACCCACCAGTGCTTGTCGTCCTGGCCGGCGCGACCATCCTGGTTACCCCATGGGGTAGCTCCCGATCTTTCGGTGCCGTGTCTTCGCCGCACCCGACTCGCCCCGGTCGGAACCCTCCGGCGAAGGCGCGGCCTCGATCGCCCCAACCCCCCACCGGCCCGGCCCCGTAGGCGATCGTCTGACCGTGTAACCACCCACCATCCCGGCGGTCAGAACGGCGCGGGCTCCGGGTCCGCGATCGGCTCCGGCTCATGCTCGACGCGGAAGCCGTGCCGGGTCACCCACGTCACCCCGCGACCGTCGCTGGACTTCTCCACCCGCCACCCACCCACCGTCTTCGCCCGGTGATGCGGTCGACACGCCGGCCGCACGTTCTCCTCATCCGTCCCACCCACCGGAAACGCGGTCAGATGATCCAGATCGCACAGATGCGCCGGCTTCACACACCCCGGTCCGGTGCAGGTGGGGTAGGTGGCCTGGATGTGATCACGTAGAGCGGCCGGTGGACTGTACTTCCGCCGTCCCACATCCACCGCGTGCCCGGTGAGCGGGTCGGTCAGTACCCGCTGCCACACCGCATCCTGCTGAGCAGCGAGTTCCAATGCCCGCTGCGCCGGCAACCACCCATACCCCGCCAAATACCCCGGCTTGGCATCCACCCCCAACACGGTCGTGGCCGGCAGGGTGAGCCGCACCTGCACCTTCGCGTTGCTGAACCCCTTCCCTGCCAAGCAATCCAATGCCACATCAGCGCTGATCTGATCCAGCGTCCGGTCATCGCCAGCGGTCTTGATCTGCCGAGCCAACGCCCGCACCCGATCATGCGCCAGCTGAGTCCGCTCCACGTCACCCATGACCGTGAACAACCCCGCGCCGTCGTCGAGATGCTCATGCGTCACCTCGCCGAGCCGCCGTCTTCGCTGCCGCACGCGCCGCGGCCGCCGCCGGATCCGCCAGATTCACCGCACGCCGCACCCGGTCACTGAGCTGCCGCGGGTTCAACCCCGCTGCCTGTGCGGCGATCGCCGCCTCCACCCGAGCCACATCCTCATCCGAGAGAACCTCAGTGGCCTCGGCAATCTGCCGCGCCTTGAACTCATCGATCTCCCCAGCACGCAACGCCTTGAAGGTCGCCGGCAGCCGGGACGTCAACGCCACCGCCAACCCGATCCGCTTCCGCGCGAACGACACCGTCCACTTGAACGCCGCCGCAACCTCCAACGGCACGAACTCCCCATCATCCCCGGGATGCAGTGCCACGAACTGCGCGAGACAGTCCAACAACTCAGCCGACTCCCGAGCCACCCGACCCGCACAGCCGAGACCCCTGGTAAGCAGCTCATGACCTTCATCGAACATACGTTCAGACTACCCGACCGCACGCCAGAACCCTTGCCTAGCAACAAGAATCACCCGAACGAGTAACCGCTAACGCACCGCCACCGCGTACTGCGGAACCAGCTCCGCGCCTAGCGAGCCCTTCAGCTCCGGCTTGCCCCGGCCGACGATCACACCCTCCTTGCCACCCCGCTGCGCCAGGTTCACCAGCATGCAATAGTGGTACAGATAGAGGTTCGGCCTGTCGGGGCGGGTCGTCGGCACCGCCGACCAGTGTCGGGTTATCGGCCACTGTGGATGGTCGAGGATCGAGATGAACGCCTCCAGCGCGCCCGACTCGCGGTCCCGGTACGCGCCGACCAACACATCCGGCTGCCGCAGCAGTGCGGCCAGGTAGCCGGTGCCCTGCGGTAGCGGTGCCAGCCGCCCTGCGTACTTGCGTTCGTTGTGCCGCAACACTGTTGCCACCTCGACGGGGTCAAGTGTCGCGCCCGGCACCAACGTCACCTCGATGTGCGGGTCGCGCTCGACCGCTCGGATGATCTGTCGCATGTTGTGCCGGCGTTTGCGTTTCATCGCGGTCACCCACTCCGCGACCGTCGACCATGGTGCTGTCGGCAGCACTGCCAGCGCCTCGGTCGGCCGCGCCAGCCGACGCCACGGGTCCACCTCCGCCACCTCGGCCGCCGTCAACTGTCGCAGCAGTGCACCGGCACAGCCGACGCCCAGGGTGCGGCGCATCGCGCGGACGTAGTCTCGCAGGAACTCGCCCGTCGGCAGATCAGCCTTCCACCAGCCGGGGACCGAGCCGGTGCCGGGATTGCGCACATGCAGGCCGCCTACCAGGCGGCTTCGGCCGGTGCCGACGAAACCGTTGCGCCGCACCGGAAGGCCCGCCCAGTTCGCACACACCACACCGTCGACCGTCGCGCCGGACCGCAGTACCGAAACCAGCAGCGGCGTCCGCGACGACCACGCCTGCGCGGTCAGCACCTCCCAGGCCCAGTCCGCGCGCAACCCCGCCCGCGCACGCAACTCCCGCCAGTATCCCGGTTCCGCGTCGTGCCGCGGGTCGAACATCTCCCACGTCATCTTCCCATCACCGGTCCCGGCACGCCGACGACGCACATCGGGCGCGCGCCGAAACCCAGCGACTGCTTCTGCTCGAACATCGCCCGGCCCGCGAACAGCTCACTGCGACCGCTGGCGATCACCTGCCGAACCGCCCGTGCGTGGCAGTCGAAGTACAGGTGCGCCCGCGCCCCGGCGTCGCGGCTCGCCCAGAACTGCAGCACCGGCGCCACCGGGTGGTCGAGGTAGGTGCTGAACGCGAGCACCCGACCGTCCACATCGGAGTAGGTGAGCGTGTGCACGTCCGGCCGCCGCACCACCGCGGACAGGTACTCGGCGCCGACCGGGGTGCGCGGGTCGAACCGCTGCGTGCCGAACTTCGTCCGGTGCGCTCGCAGCATGCCGGCCAGCTCCGCACCGTCCACATCGGACCGGCCGGCGCCGGAGCGCACCACGAGCGTCGGATCCGCGGCCACCAGCCGGTCGACCTTGCGCACGTTCTTGCGCCGGTTGCGGGACAGGCTCGCGAGCCACTCCTCGTCGCTCGCCCACCGGTTCTCCAGCACCGACGCCGCCGGCTGGACCGGTCGCACCAGCCTGCCGCGCCCGGACACCAGCGCCGACCGCGCCGCAGGCACGTTCCGGTAGATCATCCCGACCAGCCCCGGGCCGAGGCGGGACCGGACCGCCCGCTCCATCGCCCGGAGCACCTCGGCGCCGCCGTCGGTGAGCACGAAGCCCTCCGCACCGAGCCACGGCTGGTACACCTGCACCACCCTCGGCACCAGCCGGCCACCGCGCACCGACCTCGCGCGCGCATAGCGGCCGCCGTGCGCCGGCGCGCACACCAGCACGGTCATCGCGGCCACGATCGTCCCGCCGGACCGGGCGACCACCAGCAGCGGCGGGTGCCGCGACAACCAGGCCTCCATCGTCAGCAGCGCGTAGTCCCACGGCGCGTACAGGTGCTGACGTCGCTGGAAATCGAACCAATCGGGCGGCTCCGGATCCACGCGGGGATCCAGCACGGTGACGGTCACGGCCGCACCACCGGCGTGCCGTGCCGGGGGCAGCGCGCGACCGAGGCGGCCACCCCGCCGCCGCCGCCGACGAGGATGTCGACGAACCGGGGGGACCGCTGCCGCAGCAGGGTGAACGCGAGCCCCGCGTCGGTCTCCCGCGCGTACACCCTCGGCCAGTCCAGGTGCCACCGGCCGCAGTCGCGCAGCCCGCCGAGGTAACCGAGCGTGCGGTCGTACAACAGACCGTTCGGTCCACCGTCCAACTCGGACAGCTCGCGGCGCGCCACCACGTCGAGCCGTACCGCGAGGTCGTCCGGGAGTGTCGCTACCAGTTCGGCCAACTCCTTGTCGGCGCCGACCGCGACCACGGTCACGTTGCGTCGCAACGCGTTCGTCACGTCGAGCCAGGCGCTCTCGGTCGGCTCGGACTCCGGGTCCAGCACGCAGCCGCGGACGCCGCGCGGCAGGTCCCACGGCGGTTGCGTGTCCCCTTTGTCCAGTACGACGACGAGACCGTTGCGACGGAACGATCTTCCGGCCGCGAGCACGGGACCGAGCCCCCTCGTCGCATCCGGTCGGTCGGTACCACCGGCCAGCGGCACGAGATCGGCCATCCGGCGTATCGCCTCGTCCATCTGAATCGCTCCACTATGGACGCCGAGCCGGCCGGGCACGACCACGGGGTCCGTCCGGCCCGACAGCGCCCACCGTTCGCGATACAAGGGGACGGTGCGAAACGCGGAATTTACCATTTGCCGGTAAGCGCCCCGCCACCACCATTCGACCGCATGCCTGTTCACGACCGGGAAGTGTGCCACCGGTTTGGACCGTCTGGACGAATGACACCCTTATGCGGCCGAACGTCGCAGCGCAGGGACCCCCCTGATGACCTGAACGGCCGAATTCGACGGGATGAACTGCCAATTAAGCACACCGGCTGCTAGGAACTGTCCGCGTGCCCAAACCCGCAGGGCACAACTTGGGTGACCAGCACCCTCCCGATCGGAGATCCATCGATGAAGGTTGGCGTTACAGGGGGCAACGGCTTCATTGGCCGGTACGTCTGCGAGGAGCTCATCCACCGCGGCCACGTGCCGGTCGTGTTCGATCATCACGGTCGCGCCGCAGGTCAGGACTGGGAACTGATGTTGGGTGACATCAGGGACTCGACCGCCATGGTGGAACTGGCCGCGCACTGTGACGGCATCATCCACCTCGCGGCGGTGCTCGGCACGCAGGAGACCATTCGCAATCCGCGGCCGTCCGCGGAAACGAATCTCCTCGGCGGGCTGAATTTCCTCGAGGCGGTCGCACAGTACGACCTGCCCGGCGTCAACATCGCCGTCGGCAATCACTGGATGAACAACAGCTATTCGATCTCCAAGACCGCCGTGGAGCGGTTCGTGCACATGTTCAACGCGGACCGCGGAACGCGGGTCAACAATGTCCGGGTGGTGAATGCGTACGGTCCGCGTCAGGCCGCCGCGACGCCGTTCGGCTCCGGCAAGGTTCGCAAGATCACGCCCGCGGTCATCTGCCGCGCGCTGGCCGGCTGGCCGGTGGAGCTCTATGGCGGCGGCGCGCAGATCTCCGACATGGTGTGGGTCGGCGACGTCGCCCGCGCGCTGGTCTCCGCACTGGAGGTGGCCGAGCGCGGCGAGGTGCTCGACCGCGTCGTCGAGGTCGGTCCGATCGAGTCGACGAGTATTCGCGCGGTGGCCGAGCTGATCATCGAGCTGTGTGTCGCAAAAGGATATTCGCCGGTGCCCATCGAGGACCTTCCGATGCGGCCGGGAGAACAGGCCGGCGCGGTCGTCACCGCCGATCCGGAAACGCTGCACACCATTGGCATGAACCCCGAGGCGCTCGTGTCGCTACGGGAGGGTATGGCCCGCACCGTCGACTGGTTCATCCAGAACGAGGGAATCCACTGGGCGGTCCCGGAAGGCGAGCAGCTCGTCCGCACGGCCAACTAGAGGACGGCACAGATGTCCGGTCCGGTCAAGGCGGGCATGACCGTGGTGGTGCCCTGTTTCAACGAGGCGGAGAACGTCGAGCACGCGTACCGGGAGATCGTCGACGAGCTCGGCGGGCACGACCTCGAGATGCTGTTCGTCGACGACGGCAGCTCCGACCACACCCTCGAGCTGGTCAGGAAGCTGGCCCGGACCGACCCCCGGGTGCAGTACCTGTCGTTCACGCGCAACTTCGGCTTCGAGGCGGCGTTCTCGGCCGGCTACCGGTACGCGAGCCGGCCGTGGATCCTGCACATCGACGCCGACGTCCAGTTCCCGGTCGCGGAGGCGCACAAGCTGGTCGCCATCGCGGAGTCCGGACAGGACGCCGTGTTCGGGGTGCGCGAGACCCGGCACGACCCGCTCGTGCGGCGGCTCGGCGCGCGGGCGTACCACTTCGTCGCGCGCCGCCTGCTCGGCATCGAGATCCCGCCGGGCGCCACCACGTTCCGGCTCGTGCGCAGCGAGCTGGCTCGCACGATCGTGGACCTGCGTCTCGGCACGCCGTACTTCCTGGCCACCGTGCCCCGGCTGACGAACCGGTACGCGACGGTGCCGGTCGCGCACCGGGCACGGCAGCGCGGCGGGTCGAAGCTCAACCTGCGCTGGCTCATGGGGCACGCCATGGGCCTGTTCGTCGGTTTCTCCAACCGGCTGGCCACGGTCGCCGCGGTGCTCGCGCTGGTCGGCGCCGGCATCGCGGGGCTGGCCGCGGTCGCGACGGCCGTCGGCCTGGTCGGGACGACCGCCTTCGCGGTGGTGCTGCTGGCGCTGGTGCTCGTGGTCCTCGTCGCGCTGGCGGTGTCGCTGCGCCAGCTCGTCGCGGTCGGCTCCGGCCAACCGAGACCCGCGCTGTTCTACGTGCGGGAGGCCACCGTCGAGATCGATCCCGCCGACCGGCTGATGACGGAGCGAATCGGCCAGGAGGTCCGCTCGTGACCTCACTGGTGATCCTCGGCGCCGCCGACGGCGCGGTGCCGACCTACCAGCGAGCGGCGAAGCTCGGGTATCGCACGATCTGCGTCGACATCCGGCCCGGCGCGCCCGCGGTGCCGCTCGCCGACGAGTACCTCCACATCAGCACGCGGGCGCCGGAGCAGATCGCGGCGGCGCTCGCCGGCCGGGACGACATCGTCGGGGTGCTGGCGCCGGCGAGCGACATCGCGCTGTCCACGCAGCGCACCCTCGCCCAGCACTGGGGTCTGCCGAACCCGATCGCCGAGGAGGCCGTGCTGGCCTCGGCGGACAAGTCGTACTTCCGCGCGGTGTGCGACCGGCTCGGCTTCCCCACCTACGGCTCGGTGGCCGGCACCGTCGGCCCCGAGCTGCGTGCGGCGGCGCTGGGGCTGCGCTTCCCGACGCTGGTCAAGCCGGTCGACAGCACCGGAAGCCGCGGCGTGGTGCCGTGCGGCGGCCCCGGCGGGCTGACCACCGCGGTCACACAGGCGATCGAGTACTCGCCGTCGGGCCGGGTGGTCGTCGAGGAGCACCTGGACGGCGAGCACCTCACGGTCGAGGCGGTCGTCGCGGAGGGCCGGGTGGTGTTCCACGCGGTCAGCGCGCGGACGATCACGCCGCCGCCCTACTTCATCACCTCGGGCCAGCTGCTGCCCGCGCAGCTGCCGGCGGCGGTCGACGCCGAGCTGCTCGCGATGCTGAACACGCTGTGCGCCGGGCTGGGCTACCGCAGCGGTCCGCTGAACCTCGACGTCGTGCTGTCGGCCGACGGCCTGCTGTACCTGATCGAGATGGGCGCGCGGACCGAAGGCAACGGGCTCGCCGAGCTGATCGAGGCGAGCTACGGCGTCGACACGCTCGCCGCGTCGATCGCACTCGCCGTCGGCGACTCGTACGTCGTCACCCCGCGCGAGCCGCGCCCGGTGCTGATGTGGGTGCTCGCCGCGGACCGGCCGGGGCAGCTGGCCGCGGTGCACGGCGTCGCCGAGGTCAAGGCCATGCCCGAGTTCGTCGACCTGCGCATGTTCGTCGAGGTGGGCGACCACGTGCAGCCGTACGTCCAGGCGGCGAACAAGCTCGGGTACGTGCTGCTCACCGGCGGGTCGGCCGCCGAGCTGCGCGCCGCCGCCGCACACGTCGACCGGACTCTGCGTGTCGAGTTGGCCGCGCCGTGACGCTCGCGTCCGCGGCCGCGCCGCGGCTGTCGGAGATGGTGCGGCTCGCGGCCGGACGCGGCGTGTTCCGGCTCGCCGGCCAGCTGATGGCGGTCGCGCTCGCCGTGGTGTGGGGCGCGGAGTCCTTCGGCCGGTTCGCGAACGCGCTCGGTTTGTGCGCGTGGCTGCTGTTCGTGCCGACCGCCGCGGAGAAGGCCGCGCTGAAGGTGTTGCCGCGTATGCGGATCCTCACCCCGAGGGTGGCGCGGCTCACCGTGCGGATCGCGGCGGTGCCGGTGCTCGCGATCCTCGGCGCGTTCGCGGTCGCGCTGCTCGTGGATCCACTGTCGACGGTCACGCTGTACCTCGTCACCGCGAGCTGGTGCGCGGCGACCGGGCTGCTGATGACCGTGTCCGGGCTGCACCGGCTGCGCGGGCGGGCCATGCGCGACGCGGCCGCGTTCGGCGCGATGACCGCGGTCGTGCTCGCCGGCACGGCGGTGACCTGGTACGTCGGCTGGTCGCCGACCGCCCACCTGACGATGCTGCTCGTCGGCATCCTCGCGGTCATCGCGTACTCCCTGTCCGCGCTCCCCCGCGACTGGGTCCTCGGCGGCCGGGGCGACCGGCGGCTGCTGCCCGCGCTCGGCCGCAGCGTCTGGCTGCTCGGCCTGTCCGAGCTGCTCGACGTGGCCGCACTGTCCACTGTGTACCTCGTGCTGTTCGCGAGCGGGCGGACCACCGAGAGCGGGCCGCTGTACGTCGCGGTGCTGGTGGCGAGCATGGCCGGCTCGCTGCTGCTCTACCAGCTGAAGCTGTACCAGCCGGTGACCTCGGCGCGGCTGCGCGGCACCGGCGGCGCGGGTGGGCGGACCAGGACGTTCCGGCTGCTGCGCGGCGCGGAGCGCGGCGGGCTCGCGTTCGGCGCCGCGGTCGCGCTGTGCCTGCTGACGCCGGCCGGCCGGGCCGCGCTCGGCTCCGACTCCTACGTGGTCCTCGGCGTGCTGCTCGTCGCCGAGATCGCACTGTCCACCGCGGTCATCTACGCGAACTTCCTGCTGGAGAACACGAACAGCAGCATCCTCACCCTCACCTCGGCCGCCGCCGTCGTCGGTCTGGTCGCCACCGGCCTGCTCGCGCTCGCCGTCGTGCCGTGGCTCGGCGCGGCGGGCGGACTGATCGCGTTCGTCCTCGCGACCGCGATCAAGGCTGGCACACTGCGCAGGCTGCTGCAGCGCCGCCACCCAGAGCTGCACCCGTCCACCCACTGATGAACTGCGGAGCACCCATGTACGTACTCGGTATCAGCAGGCACCACGATGCCGCCGCGGCTCTGGTCCGGGACGGCGAGATCGTCGCGTTCGCCGAGCAGGAGCGGTTCAGCCGCGACAAGCACGACGGCCGGTTCCCGACCGACGCGATCCGTTTCTGCCTGCGGCAGGGCGGCATCACACTGTCCGATGTGGACCACGTGGCGTACTTCTGGCAGCGCTGGAAGGAACCGCTGCACGCCGCGAAGGTGTTCGCGCGGCACTTCCCGGCCACGCTCGAGGTGTTCCGCAACGAGGGCGACCAGGGCGCCAAGGCGTCCGGGCTCGTCGAGACGTTCCGGCACGGCGGCCAGGGCGTCGACAACTTCCACGTCGGCGGCGCCGTGCTCGGGCACGTCAAGCGCGGCTACACACTCGGGCGGGACCTCAAGCAGGCGCTGGAGTTCGACGGCCCGACGAAGTTCAAGGTCCGGCTGGTCGACCACCACCGCGCGCACGGCGCGAGCGCGTTCTTCATCTCGCCGTGGGACGAGGCCGCGGTGCTCACACTCGACGGGATCGGCAGCGACGGCACCAGCACGTGTCTGTCCGTCGGGCGGGGCAAGAAGATCACCGACCTGCGGCGGATCAAGTTCCCGCACTCGCTCGGCGCCATGTACGCCGGCGTCACCGGCTACCTCGGCTTCTACCCGACCATGGACGAGGGCAAGGTGATGGGTCTCGCGCCGTTCGGGCGGGACACCTACGTCGAGGAGTTCAAGGACCTGGTGCGCCTGCAGGACGACGGCGGCTACGAGCTGAACCTCGACTGGTTCCGCCACCACACGACCGGCCGGCACCTGATGTCGCGGAAGTTCATCGACCTGTTCGGGCCGCCGAGGGAACGCACGAAGGTCACCGCGGACAACCCGATCTCCCAGCACTACATGGACATCGCGTACGCGTTGCAGGTGCGGCTCGAGGAGGTGGGCCTGCACCTCGCGCGGTGGCTGCACGAGAAGTCCGGCATGACGAAGCTGTGCGTGGCGGGCGGCGTGGCGCTGAACTCGGTGATGAACGGCCGGATCTTCCTCGAGACGCCGTTCGAGGACTTCTTCGCCCAGCCCGCGGCGGCCGACGACGGGTCCGCGCTCGGCGCGGCGCTGCAGGTGAGCGTCGGCGAGCGCGGCGCGCCTCGGCCGACCGACGGCTACATGTTCACCGGCCCCGAGTTCACCGAGGCCGAGGTGGAACAGGCGCTGGCCGACGCCGGCGTGGAGTACACGCGTGTCGACGACATCGCCGCGCACGCCGCGGCCAAGATCGCCGACGGCAAGATCGTCGGCTGGATGCAGGGCCGCATGGAGTGCGGTCCGCGCGCGCTCGGCAACCGGTCGCTGCTCGCGGACCCGCGCGACGCCGAGTCGAAGACCAGGATGAACGAGAAGGTCAAGCACCGCGAGGCGTTCCGGCCGTTCGCGCCGTCCTGTCTCGCAGAGCGGGCCGGCGAGTTCTTCGCGAGCGGCTACCCGTCCGCGGTGATGCTGCTGGTGTTCGACGTGCTGGAGCACCAGCGCGAGGTGGTCCCGGCGATCACCCACGTGGACGGCACGGCCCGCGTCCAGACGGTCAGCCAGGACGACAATCCCCTGTACTGGAAGCTGATCTCGGAGTTCGAGAAGCTTACCGGCGTGCCGATGGTGATGAACACGTCGTTCAACGACAACAACGAGCCGATCGTGTGCACCCCGGAGGACGCGGTCCGGTGCTACCTCAAGACGGACGTGGACGCGCTCGCGATCGGGCCGTTCTGGGTGGAGAAGTGACGACAGCGACGACGCGGGTCCAACCGATGGTGCACCGGCTCTACGCCGCGCGGCGGTGGCTGTGGCTCGCGGCCGCGGTGCCGGCCGCCGTGCTCGCCGCGCTGATCATGGTGGTGCTGCCCGCCGACCAGACGCTCGACAACCTGGCGGAGTGGCTGTTCAAGCTGAGCCCGTTCCTGCTCGCGGTGGTCTCGGTCGCGACGTTCCCGCGTGGCCGGTTCGGCCCGGCGCTCGTGGTCGTCGGTGTGTTGGCGTACATGGGCTATCTGGACACGGCACTGATCCTGCGGGTGCTCGAGTTCCGCGAGCGCGGCGAGTTCGCCGTGGTGTACCAGTTCCAGCTGTTCGTGGTGACCTACATCGTCCTGTTCGGACTGCTCGCGTTCCGGATGGGCGGCGCGCGAACGGCGACCGTGCTCAAGGTCGGCGTCGCGGGCGTGCTGATCGTGATCTCCGGCATCAACGACCTCGGGTTCTGGGTCATGAACGACTGGCCGGAGGGCGCACCGTCCACACTGGACTGGGCGTCGCACATCATCGTGTTCACCGGCGGGCCGCCGAGCGTCCCGACCGCAGTCGTGTTCCTGCTGGTGCACCTCGTGCTGGCGGGAGCGGCGGTGGCGCTGCCGGTGGAGCGATGGGTGGACGAACGGCTGACGCCGTGAGGACACTCGTGGTGCTCGGCGCGGCCGACGGCTCGCTGTCGACCTACCGCACCGCGCGCGCCATGGGCTACCGCACGGTCTGCGTCGACCGGTCGCCCGCGGCGCCGGGCGTCGCGCTCGCGGACGAGTTCCTGCCGCTCAGCACCCGGGACACGGACGCGATCGCGGCCGCGCTGGCCGACCGGGACGACCTGGCCGGCGCGCTCGCGCCGTCCACCGACATCGCGCTGCCCACGTTGCTCGCGCTCACCGAGCGGCTCGGGCTGCCGGTGTCGATGTCGGAGGAGGCGGCCCGCGCGTCGCTCGACAAGCGCCACTTCCGGCGCATCTGCGAGGAGCTCGGGTTTCCCTCCTACCGGTGGCGGGAGGTGACCGACGCGGCGCAGTGGCCGTTCACCGGACCGGTGGTGGTGAAGCCGGTCGACGCGCAGAGCGGGCGCGGGGTCACCCGGTGCGCCGAGGAGTCCATGATGGACGGTGCGGTCGCGGCGGCGAGGGCGCTGTCGTACTCCGGGAAGGTCGTGGTCGAGGAGGAGGTCGCCGGCACACACTGCGGCTGTGAGTGCGTGGTGGTCAACGGAAGGGTCGCGTTCCTCGCGCTGACGAGCAGGACGCTGTGCCCGCCACCGCGTGCGGTCACCACCGCGCACCGGATGCCGGCGGAGGTGCCGACCGAGGCGCGCTGCGCGGTGGTGACGATGGTCGAGCGGCTGTGTGCCCGGCTGCGGTACCGGACCGGGCCGCTCAACCTGGACGTGGTGGTCACCGACGCCGGCGTGCCGCACCTCATCGAGATGGGCGCGCGGACGAGCGGCAACGGACTCGACGAGCTGGTGCGCCGCTGCCACGGCGTGGACACCATCGCGGCGTCGATCAACGCGGCGGTGCACGCGCCCATCACGGTCGCGCCGCACGCGCCGCGGCCGACGATGTGGCAGTCGCTGTCGGCCGACCGCACCGGCAGGCTGGTGTCGATCGACGGCCTCGAAGCCGCGCTGGCGCTGCCCGAGGTCGTCGACCTCCGACTGTTGGCGGCGCCCGGCGACGAGGTGCGGGCGCACGACAACGTCGCGAACAAACTGGGTTACGCCGTGCTGTCCGCGCCGACGGCGGCGGAACTGCGTGCCGCCGCCGACCGGCTTCTGCGCACACTCACGTTCGAGGTCGACGCCGCGCTGAGTGTTGGGCGAGGAAGGCGCGGGAGCTAATTACCATTAAAAGTGGGATTGAGAAGGAAGCGCCCGCATTGCCTCGCCTGATCAGGTTATCCGGCCCCTAGCTGGGGATCAACTGGTTCAGCACGCCGAGGTCGAGCACGGTGGACCCGTCGGGCAGCCCGTCGGGCCTGGTCAGCCCGACGTAGGTGACCGGCTCGGTGAACACGGCGTCCCGGGTCCACGGCGTGACCGTGCTTCCGTTGCGCCGCATGAGGTCGACGAGGTACGCCACCGTCAGGTAGCGCCGGTCGACGATCGCGCGGACCAGCCGGCCCGTGCTCGCGTGGTTGCCCTCGACGCGGTTGAAGTGCGGCTCGCCGGGCAGGTACAGGTGCAGCCACGTCGCGTGCCACCGGCCGTCGGCGTCCCTGGTGAACACGACCGGCAGTGCGACGCGACCACCGCCACGCAGGTCCGACCTGGTCCGGACGGTCCGTGCCTCGAACGGCGCGCCGCGCTGGTCGGCGCCGCGCACCATCCACCCGAACATCGACTCGGCCACCGTGTCGAAGCCCTCCCCCGCGTAGATGTTGACCTGTGGCACCACGCAGCTCACCCCGGCACGGGTCAGCGGCACGTCGATGAACTCGGTCGCGCCGTCCGGCGCCTCGGTGAGGTCACCGGAGTACACGAGCCCGTCGTGGTCGTAGTTCGTCCACGACACGTGTCCTTCGTACTCGAAGCGCTCGTCGAGCAGCAGCGCGGACAGGTCGAAGTCGGTCCGGTCCGCGCGCTGTCGCCAGTACGTGAAGAACCGCAGCACGTCCCCGCCGTCGAGCACGGTGCGCGAGCCGCGCGGCAGCACCGCGAAACCGTCCTCGCTCGCCTTGCCGGACAACGGAAGCGCGACGTCCAGCACGACCGGGTCGACCACGAGCGGGCCGCCGGGCAGCCGGCCGGCCAACTCCGCGTCGACGATGGCGCCGACGCGGCCGATCACCTCGTGCGGCAGCGGCAGCCGCGCGTCGACGGTCGCCCACGCACGCTTGCCGCGCGTGGCGAACACGCGCCCGTCCGCGACCCGGTCGCGGTTGGCCAGGTGCTCGCGCAGTGAGCACAGCACGCGGCCGGACACCCTGCCCAGCACGGACTCCAGCGCGCCGACCACCACGTCGGTCTCGGCGTCGGACGCCTGCCGCAGCAGCCGGTCCAGCGACCGCACCAGCATTCCCGGCGCGCCGGTGAGGATCTCGGCGGCGGCGCCGGGACGGCCGTCGCGGATCGCGAGCTCGGCACGGGCCGGCAGCGACCGGACGGTCACGTCGCCCCGCGCGACGTCGAACACCTCGCGGGCACGCGGGAACTGCCGGTGCTCGTAGGGATGCAGCCCGACGGCGAGGCGCTTCCACGCCCCCGCGTGGCGTGCGACGTCGCCGAGCTTGCCCCGGTTTCCGGCGACCACCCGGTCCAGCGCGCCGAGCAGCACCCGCCGCTCGCGACGGGTGAACGACCGGAACCGGGTGGGCGTGGCGAGCGTGACGTCGCCGCCGCTGGCGTGGCAGACGAGCCGCAGCACGTCGACCACGGTGTCCACGGCCACCAGCGGCAGGCCGGCGGCCATGCGGACGGTGTTGACGACGGCGCGGTTCTCGCGGACCGGGATCGCCCGCGGCTGCGTGCCGGCGCGGCAGATCTCGGCCAGCCGCGCGAGCAGCGCGAGATCGGCCTCGCCGAGCGGCGTCGTGCTGCCGGCCAGGTCGAGGTAGAGGCGCTCCTGCTCCTCGATGAGCGTGCCGCCGAGGTGCAGGACGGTGACACGGTCCTTCGCGGACGCGAGCAGCTCGTCGTGCGCGGCGAGCAGTTCGGCGTAGGTGTGCTGGTAGCGGCCGTACGTCGGCAGCGTGAGCAGGTCGACCCGCACTGCGACACCGACGGTCGCCCGCAGGCAGCTCACCCAGAACTCCACCGTGCCCGGCACGTTCCTCGGGAAGTCGATGAAGTACGCGTTGTGCTCGACGTGGTCGCCGACCAGCTCCCGCACGGCGGCGAGCACGTCGATCGACAGGTCGACGGCCGCGCCGGGCGCCAGACCGGAGACGTGCTCCATCAGGTCCCGGGCCGCCTTGAACCCGACGCCCGCCAACACGACGTCCAGCTGCCGGGCGACGACCGCGCCGTCGCCCGCGGGTCCCGCGCTACGCGGCACGCGCAACGTCCTGGAGATGATCACGGCTCTGTTCCTGTCGGTTGGTTGGGTCCATAGTGGAGCAGCGAGTAGGTCGACTCGAACCCCGTTCCCGTCGCTTACGAGGCGGGTGCTCCGCCCGTTGAGCTCGACAGGCCTTGTTGCCCTACCAGGACTCGAACCTGGGACCTCCCCGTTCGTAGCGGGGCACTCTTTCCAACTGAGCTACAGGGCAATTAATGCAAATGGCATACGAAATAGAGAAAGCCGCCCGGATCGGTTTCAACCGATGGGGCGGCTCCCTTGGCCATGACGCGTGGACACGTCACGGTGGGGAGCCGGAACTGCCTTCCGACGGCCGATTTTCCGATCGCACGGCCGGATACGAGCACGCGGAGGCGACGCCGGTACGGCGCGACCTTCGCTTGCTCGTGCTCAACATGACAATCTCCTCCGGTGTGGTAGGCGACCAATCATGACCGACACCGAAAGCACCGTCAACCATTTATGAAAGAGAATTCGGGCGGGCGGTACTGCCGCGGACCACGAGCCTGGGCGGCGCCTCCTCGACATCGCTCACCGACTGGCCGTTCAGCAGTGCCAGCAGGTGTTCGGCCACCTGCGCGCCGTACGCGGTGATGTCGCGGCTGACCGCGGTGAGCGGCGGGTGCACGATCTCGCACAGCACCGAGTCGTCCCACGCCATGATCGACAGGTCGCCCGGCACGTCCACGCCCATCTCGTGTGCCACCGAAACGCCCGCTACCGCCATCACGTCGTTGTCGTACACGATCGCCGACGGTGGGGACGCCGCGCTGAGCAGTCGCCGCGTCGCCTGCGCGCCCTGGTCGGGGCTGTAGTCGGTGTTGACCGTGGTCGCCCACTCGAGACCGAGCCGCGCGGACACGTCGTCGAAGGCCTCGGTGCGCAGCTCGGTGTGCAGCATGCCGGCCACCCCGGCGATCCGCGCGATCCGCCGGTGCCGCAGCGCCGCCAGGTACTCGACGACCATCACCATCGCGCTGGCGTCGTCGATCCACACGCCGGGCAGCGTGCCGTGGTGCCCCGGCCCGCCGACGACCATCGCCGGCAGCTTCAGCTCCTCGAGCACCGCGACCCGCTTGTCCGCGCGCCGCAGGTCGATCAAAAACACACCGTCGACGCGCCGCTCCGCCCACCAGCGCCGGTAGGTCGCGATCTCCGCGTCGTGGTCGGGCACCACCTGGAGCAGCAGCGCGGTCTGGCTCGACGCCATCGCGCTCTCCATCCCGGAGATCAGCTTCATGAAGAACGGCTCGACGCCCAGCGTGCTCGCCGGCCGCGCCAGCACCAGCCCGAGCGCGCCGGCGTGCGCGCCGGACAACGCCTTCGCCGCGCTGTTGGGATGCCAGCCCATCTCCAGCGCGAGCCGCAGCACCCGCTGCCTCGTCGACTCCGACACGCCGGGCTGGCCGTTGAGGGCGTAGGACACCGCGCCCTTCGACAGCCCCGCCTTCCTGGCGACGTCGGCGATCGTCACTCGTTTCGTCACGCTATCCGCTCTTCTGTCCTTCGTGGACCTCGAAGCATGCCACGAAGTGATCGTCGGCCACCGCCGTGAGGCCCGCGTCGCACTCGTGCTCCTCGTAGCCGACGGGCTCGTCGGACCACTTCTCGCCGAGCCTGGGCACCGACGACAGCAGCAGCCGCGTGTACGGGTGGCGCGGGTCGCCGAACACCTGCTCGGTGGCGCCGCGTTCGACGACCGCTCCCTTGCGCAGGATGACCGTCTGGTCGCTGAGGTAGTTGCCGAGCGACAGGTCGTGGGTGATGAACAGGACGGCGAGCCCGCGCTCCTTGAGGTCGGCGAGCAGGTTCAGCACGTCGATCCGGGTGGACGCGTCGAGCATGCTGATCACCTCGTCGGCCACCAGCAGCTTGATGTCGAGCAGCAGCGCCCGCGCGATCAGCAGCCGCTGCAGCTGCCCGCCGGAGAGCTGGTGCGGGTACTTGTCCAGCACCAGTCCGGGGTTGAGGTTCACCGACGCTATCGACTCGGCCACGCGGTCGCGCCAGTCCGCGTCGCTCACCCCCGGGAAGTAGGCGGTCCGGATCATGGCGAACACCCGGTCGGCCTTGAAGATGGGGTTGTAGGAGCTGAACGGGTCCTGGAACACGCCCTGCGCCTCGCGGTAGTACGCCTTCAGCGCGCCGCGCCGCAGCCCGGTGATGTCCGTGCCGTCGAACGTGATCGTGCCGCTGGTCGGCCGCGCCAGCCGCAGGATCATCCTGCCGATGGTCGACTTGCCGCTGCCGCTCTCGCCGATCAGCGAGACGACCTCGCCCGGCTTGAGCTCGAAGCTGACGTCGCGCACCGCGCGCAGCTCCTGTCGGCCGAACGCACCGACCCGGTAGGTCTTGGAGATCCGGTCGATGGTCAGCATCAGCTCGCCTTCCAGCAGGCCACCGAGTGGTCCGGCTCGATCTCGACGAACGGCGGCTCCGTAACGCACTTGTCGAACGCGAGCGGACACCGGTCGCGGAACCGGCAGCCGGTCGGCGGGTCCAGCAGGCCGGGCGGGCTGCCGGGGATGCCGGTCAGCCGCTTGCCGCCGTACCGGACGCCCACCTCGGGCAGCGCGGAGATCAACAGCTGGGTGTAGGGGTGGCGGGGCGCGGTGACGACGGTGTCGGTCGGCGCCTTCTCCGCCAGCTTGCCCGCGTACATGACCGTGATGGTGTCCGCGATCTGGTAGACCAGCGAGACGTCGTGGGTGATGACGATCATGCTGCGCACGAAGTCGTTGTCGCGGAAGCCGGCCAGCGCCGTCGCCACCGCCCGCTGCGTGGACACGTCCAGCGCGGAGGTGACCTCGTCGGCGATCAGCAGGGACGGGTTCAGCAACGTGGAGATCACCATCACCATGCGCTGCTTCATCCCGCCGGACAGCTCGATCGGGTACCGGTCGAGCACGCCGCGGTCGAGGCCGACGAGGTCGAGGCGACGGTCCAGCTCGTCGCGCACCGACGAGAAGCGGATCTTGCGGGACTCCACCAGCTCCCGGACCATCCGCCCGATCTTGCGGGTCGGGTTCATCGCGCTCATCGCGTACTGCGGGACGATCGAGACCTCGCTGAACCGGAAGTCGTTCATGCGCGCGTCGTCGCCGAGCGGCAGCTCCGCGCCGTCGAGGGTGACCGTGCCGCCGACGTGGCGCATCCGGCCGTCCAGGCGGATGAGGCTCTTGCCGAGCGTGGTCTTGCCGGAGCCGGACTCGCCCACCAGCCCCATGATCTCGCCGTCGGCCACGCCGAAGCTGACGCCGTCCAGTGCCTGCACGTCGCCGCGCAACGTGCGGTAGTGGACCTTCAGAGCGTCGACGAGAAGTGTCATTGCTGGTCCTCCATCGAGAGCACGCCGAACACCGACACCGACCGGGTGGCCTCGCCGAGGTCGCGGACGACCTCATCTCCCGAGTGAGCGATGTCGCCAGGTCGGTCCGGGTCATCACATCTCCCGCAGCTTCGGGTTGAACACCTCGTCGAGCCCCACGTTCATGATGTACAGCGAGCCGACGATCATCGTGATCCCGAGGCCGGGCGGGACGAACCACCACCACATGCCGAGGTTCATCGCGCTCCACTGCTTGGCGTGGTTGAGCATCAGCCCGAGCGAGATGCCCTCGGTCGGCCCGAGCCCGATGAAGTCCAGCGTGGCAGCGAAGAGCACCGCGCCGCCGAACAGCAGGATGAACACCATGAACAGGTAGGAGGCCATGTTGGGCGCGATCTCGCGGAAGATGATCCGCCGCACCGGCGCGCCGGACAGCTTCGCGAGGTCGACGAACTCCCTGTTGCGCAAGGAGAACGTCTGCGCCCGGACCGCACGCGCCACCCACGGCCACGAGAACAGCCCGATGATGACCGCCTGGATCTGGATGTCCCGCACCTGCAGGTAGGCGGCGATGATCATCAGCACGGCGAGTACCGGCAGCACCAGCACGATGTTCGTGATCATGTTGAGGATCTCGTCGACCCAGCCGCCCCGGTACCCCGCGGTGAACCCGATGGCCATCCCGATGACACCGGCGATGAGCGCGGCCACCGCCCCGACGAGGAACGTCGCGCGCAGCCCGTGGAGGAACTGGGCGAGCACGTCCTGCCCGAACGTGGTGGTGCCCAACAGGTACTCCCCCGACGGCGCCGCGGCCGGCGGCCCGACGTACGCGAGCGGGTCGTCCCCGACGAAGAACGGCCCGGCGACCGCCGCGAGCAGGAACACGACCACCACGGACAACCCGCCGACGAGCTTGCGGTTGCGTCTGGCGAAGTAGAGCGCCTCCCGGCGGACCGGCGCACCCGGTAACACTGACTCGCTCGCAAGCTCACTCATGACTCCCCTCCCATTCCCGTCCGCGTCCTCGGGTCCACCAGCACGTACACGATGTCGATGACGAAGTTCGCCAGCAGCACCCCGATCACGATGAACAGGAAGATCCCCTGCAGCAGGAAGAAGTCGCTCGACTTGATCGCCTCGAGCACCAGGTAGCCGAGGCCCCGGTAGTCGAACACGATCTCGGTCACCACCGCGCCGCCGATGACCACGCCGAGCTGCAGAGCGAGCCCGGTGATCTGCGGAAGCATCGCGTTGCGGAAGGCGTACCGGCGGATCAGCTTCGTCGGCGCCCCGAGCGCGCCGAGGTAGTGCGCGTAGTCCGCCTCCAGCTCGTAGATGATCAGGTTCCGCATGCCGATCGCCCAACCGCCGAACGCCACCAGGAACAGCGACAGGAACGGCAGGAACCAGTGGCTGATCAGATCGGTGATGAACACCCACGACCACGACGGCGTGAGTGACGCCGAGAAGCTGCGGCCGACCGGGAAGATGCCGGCCACCTTGCCGAGCGCCCACGCGAGCAGGATCGCGAGCCACATGTACGGGGTCGCGGTCAGCACGTACCAGATCGGCAGCACCGAGTTGTCGAGCACCTTCTTGCGTGCCGCGTACGCGCCGAACTTGTTGCCGGCCCAGTAGGACAGCAGGATCGACGGGATCAGCAGACCGAGCGTGTAGGGCAGCGCGGCGAGGATGATCCCCGTCACCGGTTGGGGGAACGCCCACAGGCTCACGCCGAGGTCACCGCGGAACAGGCCGGCCCAGAAGTTGAGGTACTGCTGCCACACCGGCACGTCGAACCCGAACAGGCTCGAGTAGTACTCCCGCATCGCCGCCACCCCTTCCGGGGTCTGCAACCCGGCGCGCGCCACCATGCTGCGCACCGGGTCGCCCGGCATGAAACGCGGGATCAGCCAGTTGATCGTCACCGCCACGAAGAACGTCAGCGCGTAGATCAGCAGCTTCCTACCGAAGTACCGGCCCATGCCGCCTCACTTCTCCTGCGGCGCCGGCTTCAGCTCGGCCAGCATCTTGATCGCGCCGCGCTGCAGATAGCCGCGCCACGTGGTCGGCAGGTAGGCGGGCGCACCCTGCTCCGACGACGGCCAGTTGGTCCACACGGCATTGCTGTACTGCGCCCACAAACCGTTGTACCACAAGGGAATCGCCGGCATCTCGGTCAGCTGGATCCGCTGCAGCTGCGACGTGATGGCGGTCATCCCCGCCAGGTCGTCGACCTTCGTCGCGTCCAGCTGGTTCACGAGGTCCCACGCCTGCTGGTTCTCGTACCGGCCGTAGTTGATCGTCGTCTGCTGGTCGAGGATCGGCATGCCGAAGACGTACTCGTAGTACCGCCACGGCGTGTTGTCCATCTGCCGCTGGTTGTCCAGGATGATGTCGAACTCGCCGCTCTCGCGCATGTCCTGCACCACGGTGTCGGCCGGCGACTCCGGCTTGACGGAGATGCCGGCGGCCTTGGCACTGTCCGCGATCACCCGCGCCGACTCGTTCCAGTCGGTCCACCCGGACGGGGTCGCGAGCTTCAGCTCGATGGGCGCGCCGTCCTTGCCCTCGACGAGACCGTCGCCGTTGGTGTCCCGGTAGCCGGCCTGCGCCAGCATCGACCTGGCCTTCGTGGTGTCGAAGCCGAAGCCGAGCTCGGCGGTCACCGCCTTGTCGATGTACTTGTCCCAGATGGGCAGCAGCCCGGTCGGGTCGGCCGGCTCCACGATCTGCCCGTACACCGAGTTGACGATCTTGTCGGTGTCCAGGGAGTTCGCGAGCGCGCGCCGGAACGCAGGGTCGTTCATCGGCGCCTTGGTGGTGTTCAGCACCATCCACGTCGTGTTGGCCGACAGCATGAACGGCGCGTCCTTGTAGTACGTCTGAAGCTTGTAGCCGCCCTTGACGAGCGAGGCGATGCCGGGCAGGAAGTTGTTGCTCAGGTCGATGTTGCCCTGGAGCAGCTGTCCGAGCGCGGCCTCGTTGCTGGAGTTCACGATGTCGACGATGTACTTGGGTTTCACGTCGAGGTCGAGCTTGTCGCGGCCCCACCACTTGTCGTTCTTCTTCCAGACCATGCGGTCCTGGTCGTGCGTCTCGTACAGGTACGGGCCGGAGCCGACCGGCTTGTCGTTCGCGCCGGCCGTGACGTCCTTGTCGGACTTGCCCTCCCACAGGTGCTTGGGCACGATCGGGTTGAAGTAGACCCAGTTCGACCACTGCTGGTAGCGCGGGTCGGAGAAGGTGAACTTCGCGGTGCGGTCGTCGACAGCCTCCGCCTTGTCCAGGAAGTCCCACAGACTGTGGTAGGGCACCGACTCCATCTTGCCGAGCTCGACCGTGAACACCACGTCCGCCGCGGTGATCGGCTTGCCGTCCGTCCACGTGAGACCGTCCCGCAACGTGACCTCGTAGGTCTTGTCGTCGGTCCAGGCGCCCTTCTCGGCGAGCCACGGGTCGAACTTGTCGGTGAGCGGGTCGTACAGGAACAGCGTCTCGTAGACCAGTCCGACCGTGCCGGTGGCGTAGGCCCAGTTCATCACCGGGTTCCAGTTGGCCGGCGGGCCCCACTGCGTGCCGCTGGTGAACAGAGTCTCCTGCCGTGGGTAGGAACCCGCGGCCGTGTTGTCCGCACCACCGCCGTCCACACCCGTGCAGGCCGCCGCGACCAGGCCGGCGGTCAGGAGCATTACCAGGAACCTCAGACGTTTCCGCATGGCGGCGTCTCCTTTGTCTACCGAACTTCGCGCGTCAGCACCCGAACCCCGTAAGGCGCGAGCGTTATCTCGTCGATCGGGGTCCCGGACCCCAGCTCGGTGAGCTTCCCCTCGGCGACCGGCGTCACGGTCAGTGCCGACGGCGACTGGCTCACGAGCCACACGAACCGCCGCCCGTCGGCGTGCCGCAGCTCGCCGACGTGTACCAGCGGGTCGGCGACGGTCACCGGCCGCGACACGCCGGCGAGCCCGGCCAGCGCGTCGTAGATCCGGTGCGTCGGCTCCGGGTTGACCCTCGGCAGGGCCGCCGCCATGCCCTCCAACGGAAAGGTGCACAGCACCAGGTGCCCGGCGCCGACACTTCGCCGCAGCAGCACCGGGTTGCCGTGCTGGTCGGTCGCCACGACCGACGCGTCGGTGGCACGCACCGGCAGGTACGCCCGCGCGTGCTCGTTGCCGCCGGCACGGAACGTCAGCGTCGTGCCCGCCTCGATCGCACCGAGGCCGCGGACGAACGTCACCTCGACCTCGTCGTCGGCGATCGGGTCGACGAGCCCGTACCGGAGCTGGTGCTCGACGCCGAACATCCCGTTGAGGTCGCCGTGCCACTGCCCGCGCTGCGACCCGTGGTTGCCGGGGCTGTAGGAGGTGTAGACGACCGCGCCCCGCTCGGCGTGGCCGGCCAGCGCCCGCCAGGCCGGCGCGGTCAGCTGTTTGGCCGACGGCACCAGGTACAGGCGGTGCTCCGGGGTGAGGCCGTCCAGCTCGCGCAGTGTCCGCACCGGCAGGTCGGCCTCCTTCGCGGCGACGTAGGCCTGGCGCAGCACCTCGAAGACGTACGGGTGGTCGGCCCGCTCGGTGAACGGGTACGGCCGCTCCAGGTAGGACGGCACGACCAGCGCGACGTCGCCGTCCGGTCGCGCACAGGACGCGAAGTCCACCTGTGCCAACACGTCTGCGAACTCGCGCACCTCGGCGAGCTGCGGTTTCGGCGCGCCCGTGACGTCGGTCAGCCCGAACCGCATCTCGAACGGGTGGTGGCGGTACGGGTCCTGTTCGAACAGGTTGTCGTAGTCGCTGTTGTTCCACGCGATCCAGCCGGTCGCGCCGGCGAGCAGCGTGCTGTGCAGGATCTGGCGGTAGTAGTGGCGCGCGTTCTCGGCCGAGACGAAGCTGTCGGTGACGCCGAACTCCTCGAGCACGACGGGCTTGCCGGTGAACCCGGACAGCTCGCACACGAACGCGGCGGTGAGGTGCTGGCGGACGACGTCGTTCTCCATGCGGTAGACGTGCGGGCCGACGAAGTCGACCGATCCGGCCAGCTCCCGCACCGAGAACCCGTTGTCGTTGCCGGTGATCTCGATGCCCCACGCGCCGTCGCCGATCGACACCGGTTGCGTGCCGCCGCCGGCACGCACGGCCTGGACCATGAGCTCCGCCCACGGCGTGACCCGCTCGGCCTGCGCCGGCTCGCCGTAGATCGGCATCTCGTTGGAGATCAGCCACCCCACGACGGCGGGGTGCTCGGCGAACCGTGCGGTCATCTCGCGGACGAACCAGGCCTGCCGCGCGACCATCCAGACGTCGCCGTAGAGGTCGCGTCCGTCGCGCCACGCCGGATCCCAGTTCTCGCCGGACATGTGCCCGACGATGAACGTCGGGATGGTGCCCATGCCGAGGTCGTGGTGGCGGTCGAGGAAGTTCGCGAACCGCTCGACCAGCACCTCGTCGACGCGGTCGGGCGCCGGCATGAAGTCGGGCCAGTAGAAGAACGACCGCGTGAGGTTCATGCCGTGCTCGCGGAGCACGCGCAGCTCCTGCTCGATGACGCTCGAGTCGTAGTTCCGCCACATCAGCGGGCCGCCGGTGCGCGACCAGAAGTTGGCGCCCAGCCAGGGCCGGCCGTCGAACAGGAGCATCATCGCCTCCTCGACCCGCCGGATCACTGAACCGCGTAAGTTTCGGAACTCAGCTCCAGGCGAGCAGCACGACGGATGTTACGACAACAGCGGCTCCTGTGACTAGTACCGAGATGAACCGGTTCAGCCGAGGCGGTGTGCGGCGAGCACCTCGAGCAGCGCGGCGGGACGTCGCGTCGTCGGCAGTGGCTCGACGATGGCCGTCGCGCAGCCGATGTGCGCCGCGGCGCCGTCGGCCTCCGCGCTGTCGCCGACCATGAGCACCTCTTCCGGCGGCAGGCCGATCCGCTGGCAGGCCAGCGTGAAGATCTTGGGGTCCGGCTTGATCACACCCTCCAGATAGGACAGCACGAACTCGTCGACGAGGTCCTCGGCGTCGTGCAGCCGGAACGTCGCGCGGATGTCCCACGCGATGTTGCTGAGGACCCCGATCGGCGTGCCGGCGTCGTGCAGCCGCCGCAGGACCTCGACCGTGTCCGGGTAGGGCCGCCAGGACGCCGGGTCGGTCGACTTGGCGTACACGGCGTCGGCGCCGCCGGCCGGGAACTCGATGCCGCTGGCCACGAGCGAGGCGAGGTAGACGGTCCGGTGGACCTCCGGGTCGAGGTCGCGCCGGCCCCACGCCTCGGCCAGGTCCGCGGGGAGGTGCGCGCCGGACAGCGTCGGCGCGGTCAGCACCTGCGTGAGCCGTTCGTGCAGTTCCGGCTCGGCGTGCTCGAGCCAACCCTCCCCCGGCTCGAGACGGAACAGGGTGCCGGAGTAGTCGAAGAGGACGCCACGGATCATGAGGCCACCATAGGTGGGCCCGCGCCGCGCTACCGTGATGCCCGATGGAACCCGGTGAGCTGGTCGCGGCGCGCTACCGCCTCGTCTCCCGCGTCGGACGCGGGTCGATGGGTGTCGTCTGGCGGGCGCGCGACGAACGGCTCGACCGGGTCGTCGCGGTCAAGGAGCTGCTGGCCGACGACTCGACCGAGGACGCGGCGGCCCGCGCGTTGCGCGAGGGCCGGATCGCGAGCCGGCTGCGGCATCCCAACGCGATCGCGGTCCACGACGTCGTGACGCACGAGGGCACACCGTGCCTGGTCATGGAGTACCTGCCGGCGGAGCGCCTCGCCGCGCACGGCGCGCTGCCGGCTGCCGAGGTGGCGCGGGTCGGCGCGCAGGTCGCCGGCGCGCTCGCTGCGGCGCACGCGGCCGGGATCGTGCACCGGGACGTCAAGCCCGAGAACGTGCTGATCGCGGAGGACGGCACCGCGAAGATCACCGACTTCGGCATCTCCCGCGCCGCCGGCCTCGGCACGGTGACCGCCACCGGCATCCTCGCCGGCACCCCCGCCTACCTGGCGCCGGAGGTCGCGGGCGGCGCGGACGCGGACGTCCGCTCGGACGTGTTCTCCCTCGGCGCGACGCTGTACGCGGCGGTCGAGGGCGTGCCGCCGTTCGGGCTGGACGACAACCCGATCGCGCTGCTGCACCGGGTCGCCGCCGGCGCGATGCGGCCGCCGGAGCTGGCCGGGCCGCTCACCGAGACGCTGCTGTGGCTGCTGCGCCGCGACCCGGCCGAACGGCCGACCATGGCCGCCGCGCACGAGGCACTCGCCGCGGCCGCCGCCGGCCGGCCGGTGCCGGTGCCCGCGCCGCCCACTCCGACGCTGATGCTGCCGGCGCGCCGGGTGCCGCGGCGCGCGATCGTGCTCGGCGTCTCGGCCGCGGTCCTGGTGGCGGTCGGGATCGTGCTCGGCGCGCTGCTCGACGACCAGGA
This sequence comes from uncultured Actinomycetota bacterium, assembly GCA_963840275.1. Taxonomy (GTDB): domain Bacteria; phylum Actinomycetota; class Actinomycetes; order Mycobacteriales; family Pseudonocardiaceae; genus Actinophytocola. The sequence continues at coordinate 471,056 of CAWIYK010000005.1, read as the reverse complement.
GTCCACGGGCGCGACCGGCACGACGTCGACCACCCCTCCTACCACCACCACTCGTGCCGCGCCGGCCTGTCTGGCCAGCTACAAGGTCACCGGGTCCTGGCCGGACGGCCACCAGGCGGAGGTCACCGTGCGCAACGACGGGACCCGCGCACTCACCGGATGGGCCGTGCGCTGGACGCTGCCCGACGGACAGAAGATCAACAATCTGTGGAACGGCGTGGTCGAGCGGGACGGCGCGGCCGTGACCGTCACCAACGCCGACTGGAACGTCACCGTGCCGGCGGGCGGCTCGACGTCGTTCGGCCTGACCGTCGACACGCCGAAGGATGACGACCGGACGCCGAACCCCACGTGCGAGAGCCAGTAACCTTCTCCGGTGCGCGGGATCGACTACTACGAGCTGCTCGGGGTGCGACGAAGCGCGTCCGCGTCCGAGATCAGGTCGGCGTACCGGAGTCTGGCGAAGGCGATGCACCCCGACGCGGGCGGCACCGCGGGGGCGTTCCGGCTGCTGCGCGACGCGTACGAGACGCTGACCGACCCGGAGCGCCGGGAGGACTACGACCGCGGCGACGACGAACCGGAGCCGGAACCGGTCCCCGCGCCGCGCCGGCCGAGACCCGCCGCGGCGCCGCACACCCCCACCCTGCCGACCATCGCCCCGGCCACGGTCGACTGGTGGGACGAGGTGCGCGGCGGCCGGCTCGTGTTGTCACCCGAGGCCGACCCGAACCGCACGGTGACCATGGCCGCCACGGCGGGCTGGGTGTTGTCCCTGCTGGTACTGGTGTTGGTCGGCCCACCGATGCCGGTCCTGCTGGTGGGCCTGCTCGTGCTCGCCGGATCCGGTGTCGCCGTGTGGCACCTCGGCCGCCGCCACCTGGCGGCGACGGCGGTCGACCGCGCGTTCGAGGCGGAGTTCGGCGAGCGGACGGTGTTCGGCAGGCCGGGCACCGAGCCGGACGAGGTGGGCGAGCGGCTGACCGCGGACCTGCTGGCGCGGTACCTGACGCGGATTCCCGGTGTGCGGGTCTTCCACGGGCTGGCCGAGGAGGTGGGGTCGGTGTTCGCCGACATCGACCACGCGGTGCTCTGTGGGGGCCGGCTGGTGCTGGTCGAGTCGAAGGTGTGGCTGCCGGGGCACTACGACGTCGACGCGGCGGGCACGCTGTGGCGCAACGGACACCGGTTCCGCGGCGGCTCGGCGGGACTGCCCGACCGGATCGCCGTGTACCGCGCGCTGTTCCCGGACCTCGAGGTGCGGGGCGTGTTGTTGCTGTACCCCGGCCGGTCCGGGGAGATCACGGTGGCCGACAGCACGGCCGACGTGGTGCCGATGACACCGGAGCGGTTCGTGCGGGAGGTCGGCGGCTGGCTGGCCGCCGATCCGTCCACAGTGGACCGCGAGGCGTTCAGGACGCTACTGCGACAGGTCGTCTCCCCCGGCTGACCGCGCCTCGGCGACCCTGGTGTGCAGCCGCTCCCTGATCTCGTCCGGCGTGTAGGCGCGCCGCCGCCGTTCACCGCGGGCGATCACCGCGCCCGTAGCGGCCACCCCGGCGAGCCCGGCCAAGCCAACGATCTTCCACCAACGCATGGGCATACGCTACAGCGATGGCCGCCACACAGCTGACGCTCGACGAGGCCGTCGACCTCACCCGCACCGGCGACGTCTGGCTGTTCCGGGGCAGCACCGCCGCGGACCGGACCATCCGCATCACCACGAACAGCCCGGTGAACCACGTGGGGATGGCGGTGGTCATCGAGGATCTCCCGCCGCTCATGTGGCACGCCGAGCTGGGGCGTTCCCTGCAGGACGTGTGGGCCGGCGCCCACCACCGCGGCGTGCAGCTGCACGATCTGCGGGCGGCGGTGCGCCTGTGGACCGGGAAGTACAAGCAGCGTGCGTGGCTGCGACAGTTGGAACCACCGGTGACCGCCGACGTCGAGGACACGGTGCTACGCACCATCGCCCGCCTCGACGGCACCCCGTTCCCCTCCACCGCACGCCTGTTCGGCAGATGGCTACGCGGCCGCGCACCCCACCCACGCCGCCCGGCCCCGGAAGGCAAACTGGAGACCGCGTACTGCGCGGAGGTCGTGGCGATCACCTACCAATCGATGGGATTGCTGCCGAGCAACCGCCAACCCAACTGGTACGACCCAGGCCGCTTCTGGAGCGGCGACGACCTGGATCTGACGGCCGGTTCACAGCTGGGTTCGGAGATCTCGATCCGCGTGCCATGAGCTGGTGGCTCGTGCGGTGGTGCGTTAGCGAGTACTCGCCCGCCCGGACGGCACCCGCTCCCGTCCACCGCGCCTGTTCGGCAGATGGCCGCGCGGCCGCGCAGCCCACCCACGCCGCCCAGCCCCGCCCCGGAAGGCAAACTGGAGACCGCGTACTGCGCGGAAGTCGTGGCGACACCTACCAATCGATGGGATTGCTGCCGAGCAACCGCCAGCCCAACTTGTACGCCCCGGGGCCGCTTCTGGAGCGGTGGCGGCTACTCGCCCCGCGGTGGACCGTTCCCGGCGCGCCTGTTCGGCAGATAGCTGCGCGGCCGCGCAGCCCCCGCCGCCCGGCCCCGGAAGGCAAGCTGGAGACGGCGTACTGCGCGGAAGTCGTGGCGATCACCTACCAGCAATGGGATTGCTGCCAAGCAACCGCCAACCCAACTGGTACGACCCGGGCCGCTTCTGGAGCGGTGGCGGTGCGTTAGCGGTTACTCGTTCGGGTGATTCTTGTTGCTAGGCAAGGGTTCTGGCGTGCGGTCGGGTAGTCTGAACGTATGTTCGATGAAGGTCATGAGCTGCTTACCAGGGGTCTCGACTGTGCGGGTCGGGTGGCTCGGGAGTCGGCTGAGTTGTTGGACTGTCTCGCGCAGTTCGTGGCACTGCATCCCGGGGATGATGGGGAGTTCGTGCCGTTGGAGGTTGCGGCGGCGTTCAAGTGGACGGTGTCGTTCGCGCGGAAGCGGATCGGGTTGGCGGTGGCGTTGACGTCCCGGCTGCCGGCGACGTTCGCGGCGTTGCGTGCTGGGGAGATCGATGAGTTCAAGGCGCGGCAGATCGCGGAGGCCACTGAGGTTCTCTCGGATGAGGATGTGGCTCGGGTGGAGGCGGCGATCGCCGCACAGGCGGCGGGGTTGAACCCGCGGCAGCTCAGTGATCGGGTGCGGCGGGCGGTGAATCTGGCGGATCCGGCGGCGGCCGCGGCGCGTGCGGCAGCGAAGACGGCGGCACGGCGGGTCATGCATGAGCACCTCGACGACGGCGCCGGGTTGTTCACGGTCATGGGTGACGTCGAGCGGACCCAGCTGGCGCATGATCGGGTGCGGGCGCTCGCTCGGCAGATCAAGACCGCTGGCGACGACCGGACCCTGGATCAAATCAGCGCTGATGTGGCGTTGGATTGCTTGGCGGGTAAGGGGTTCAGCAACGCGAAGGTGCAGGTGCGGCTCACCCTGCCGGCCACGACGGTGTTGGGGGTGGATGCCAAGCCGGGGTATTTGGCGGGGTATGGGTGGTTGCCGGCGCAGCGGGCGCTGGAACTCGCTGCTCAGCAGGACGCGGTGTGGCAGCGGGTGCTGACCGATCCGCTCACCGGGCACGCGGTGGATGTGGGGCGGCGGAAGTACAGTCCACCGGCCGCTCTACGTGATCACATCCAGGCCACCTACCCGACCTGCACTGGTCCGGGGTGTGTCAAGCCGGCGCACTTGTGCGATCTGGATCATCTGACCGCGTTTCCGGTGGGTGGGACGGATGAGGAGAACGTGCGGCCGGCGTGTCGACCGCATCACCGGGCGAAGACGGTGGGTGGATGGCGGGTGGAGAAGTCCAGCGAGGGTCGTGGGGTGACGTGGGTGACCCGGCACGGCTTCCGGGTCGAGCATGAGCCGGAGCCGATCGCCGATCCGGAGCCCGCGCCGTTCTGACCGCTGGAATGGGTGGGTGGTTACACGGTCAGACGATCGCCTACGGGGCCGGGCCGGTGGGGGGTTGGGGCGATCGAGGCCGCGCCTTCGCCGGAGGGTTCCGACCGGGGCGAGTCGGGTGCGGCGAAGACACGGCACCGAAAGATCGGGAGCTACCCCACGGGGTAACCAGGATGGTTGCGCCGCGCAGGACGACAAGCACTGGTGGGTGGTTGCACTGCGCGGGCTCGGCTCCCCGGCTCCCCGGGGTTTCGTCCAATCTTGTTTGCTTCAAAGCCTCTTTTCAAGCAAACAAGAATGAGACGAAAGGTAAGGGAGTGTTCTTGTGGCCAGCGGGTCTCGCCCCGACCCGAAACCGGACAGGAACTTGAGTCCCGGGGGAAATCAACTCAGCGATCCTGGCCACGCACCCCAACGCCCGGTGCCGTGCCTCGCCGCACCCAAACACCCCATCGAAACCAGCCGGCGAGGTGCGGCGTCGATCGCCCCACCCCGTGCCGCCGGGACAACAAGGCGATCGTCCGATCGAGTGTCCCATCCACCTCGAGAACACCAGCGGCCAGGCGAGGTGCGACCGCGTGTCCCATCCACCCTCGAGAAGCCGCACGGGATCAACGCGACGGCAAGCGCACCAGCCAGCTCCGGCACTCGGAGCAACCTCGAAGCCTCCCGTCGATCATGCGCCGAACACCCGGCATGCTTGCCGTACACGCGCGCACCTCCCGGGAGATTCCCCATGGCACGTAACACCTTCAGGGCGACGCTGCTCGGCGCGGTGTTGGTCCTGACCGGCTGCGAACTGCCGCCGCAGACCACCACGGCACCGACCGCACCGGCGACACCGCCCGCGGCCGGCTCAGCCGCGCAGCAGCTCGCGACACTCCCGATCGCGCCGGAGGACACCGGCGCGCACTACGACCGGGACAACTGGCCACACTGGACGGAGACCAGCCAGGGCTGCGACATGCGCGACGAGGTGCTGCGGAGTCAGGGACAGGGGGTGTCCGTCGGGCCCGACTGCGCGTTGAGCGGCCAGTGGACCAGCGCGTACGACGGCCAGGTGGTGACCGACCCCGGCGACCTCGACATCGACCACATCGTGCCGCTGGCCGAGGTGACCCGCTCCGGCCCGATCGCGAACGGCAGCCGCGTGCGCCCCGGCGAGTGGACCGAGGAGCAGCGCCGCGCGTACGCCAACGACCCGGCCGTCCTGATCGCCGTGACCTCGACGAGCAACCGCGGCAAGGGCGACGACGACCCGGCGCGCTGGATGCCGAGCAACGACCCGTGCGGGTACCTCGCGCGCTGGGTGGCCGTCAAGGTGAAGTACGGCCTGTCGGTCGACCAGGCCGAACACGACGCGATCGCGGGCGCGCTCACCACATGCCCCGCGTAGGCCCACGAATCCGGCCCGTTATCCCGATCGGCCGAACGGTAGTTGACCGGATTGCAGTCTTGTAGGGACACCCCGCCACAGGGTGGAATCAGATCAGGATGGGGGCGCGCACCGGACCATACCCAGTGGTCAGGCGCAATCCTCCGTTCCGTCCTTCCTACGACACCCCCTGCGTCCGTAATCCGGACTGTCGAAAGGATCTCCCGTGAGCAGAGTAAGATCCACCCTGCGCAGAGCCGCGTTACTCACCGTCGGCGTCGCCGCGGTGCTCGGCGCGGCCTCCGGCCAGGCGGTCGCCGCGCCGCCGCCGGACGACGTGCAGCCCCAGGTGGTCGGCGGCACCCGCGCCGCACAGGGCGAGTTCCCGTTCATGGTCCGCCTCTCCATGGGTTGCGGCGGCGCCCTCTACACCCAGCAGATCGTGCTGACCGCGGCGCACTGCGTCGGCGCGACCGGCAACAACACCAGCATCGGCGTCACCGCGGGCTCGGTCGACCTGCAGGACCCGAACCGCATCACCCGCACCTCGACCTACGTCTACCGCGCGCCCGGCTACAACAACCCGAGCGGCGACGACTGGGCGCTGATCAAGCTCAACGCGCCGATCACCACGCTGGCGACCCTCCCGATCGCGACGACCACCGCGTACGACAGCGGCACGTTCTCCGTGGCGGGCTGGGGCGCGGCCACCGAGGGCGGCGGCCAGCAGCGCTACCTGCTCAAGGCACAGGTCCCGTTCATCTCCGACAGCCAGTGCGGGTCGGCGTACAGCGAACTGGTCCCGAACGAGGAGATCTGCGCCGGCAACTGGGACGACGGCGGCGTGGACACCTGCCAGGGTGACTCCGGCGGCCCGATGTTCCGCAGGGACAACGGCAACGCCTGGATCCAGGTCGGCATCGTCAGCTGGGGCTACGGCTGCGCCCGCCCGGAGAACCCGGGCGTCTACAGCCAGGTGAGCACGTTCGCGTCGGCGATCGCCGCGGCCGCGGCCAACCTCGGCACCCCGTCGACCGGGCGCACCTTCGAGAACACCGGCAACTACAACATCCCCGACCTCGGCACGGTCTCCAGCCCGATCGCCGTGTCCAACGCCGCCGGCGCGGCGTCGGCCAGCGCCACCGTCGAGGTGAACATCGTGCACACCTACCGGGGCGACCTGGTGGTGGACCTGGTGGCGCCCGACGGTTCGGTCTACAACCTGCTGAACCGGTCCGGCGGCAGCGCGGACAACGTGAACCAGTCGTTCAGCAAGAACCTGTCCAGCGAGACGGCCAACGGCACCTGGAACCTGCGGGTCCGGGACGCGGCCAGCGCGGACACCGGCTACATCAACAGTTGGAAGATCACCCTCTGACCGACCGGCGGCCGTCTCCACCCCAGGGGGCGGCCGCCTCGGCTGTTCAGGCCTGCTGCGTGTCGGTGTTGCGCTGCCGCGCTTCGTGGAGCTGGTCTTCGAGGGTGACGATGCGGCAGGCCGCGTCGAGGGGCATGCCGTTGTCGAGGAACTCACGGACGCGGGCGGCGAGCCGGAGCTGGTGTCGGGAGTAGCGGCGGTGTCCGCCGGCGGAGCGCTGTGGCTCGATCAGCCCAGCCTCGTCGAGGCTGCGGAGGAACGCGGCGGTGACGCCGAGCATCTCGGCGGCCCGGCCCATCGTGTAGGCGGGGTAGTGCTCGTCATCGAACTTGTCAGCACCGGAACCCGGGATCAACACACCTCCATGTCATGTCAATGGGCCCCGGTGCTTCGCGAAGCACCGGGGCCCACAGGGTTGGATTTCACTGTCTCATGTCCGCTTGGCCCGCCAGCGCGGCTGACCTGCGGGGATCGCGTAGAACGTAACCGGAGACCACCTGCCAATCTCGATGGAGCTGCGGTACTCGCCGGGCGAACGTCAGCCAGCGGCGAGCGATCCGACGGTGCTGGATCCATCCCTCCTTTTCTGATACTTCAACAACGACACTCGAAACTCTACCCACTTCGATCTCGAATGTCTACCTCAGCCACTGCAGATTTTCTGAGAGCGAACCACTTCGACCCCCCAGCCGTGATCTAGGGCGTGAACACCGCATCGGGAAGACGTCGGTTCCGGGCGATGGCCACCGCCGTCGTCCTCGGAGCCGGCGTGGCCTTCGCCTACGTCGCCACCGGGCAGACGCTGGCGTGGTCCGACCAGGCCGCGCCGCCCACCAGCCACGACGTGCCGTCGAGCAGCCGCCCCGAGCCGGCGACTAGCACGACCACCACCACTCCCCCGCCGCCGAACCCGGTCCTGCCCTTCAACGCGAAACTGATCTCGCAGGCCATCCCGGTGCCGGGCGGCGGCGTGCGCAGCGGTGCCTGCAGCGGTGCACTGATCGCCCCGGAGTGGGTCATCACGGCCGGCCACTGCTTCCACGACCTCAAGGACGCGCGGGTCGGCGGGCCGCCGCCCTACCCCATGACGGTGACCGTCGGCAAGCTGGCGGACAGCGACCCCGGCGGTCACACCGCGCAGGTCGTGGACGTACGGCAGTCGCCCGTCAACGACCTGGCGGTGGTGCGGCTCAGCCTCGTCATCGAGGACATCGTCCCGTTGGCACTCCCCGACACCGCGCCCGCGATCGGTCAGCAGCTGCAGTTCGCGGGCTGGGGCGCCCTGTCCGCGACCGTCCTCGGCCCCTCCGACCACCTCAAACGCGGACAGTTCACCGTCGCGAGCATCGGGCAGACCACCCTCGGCGCCCTGTCGGTGGGACCGCGCACCGTGGAGAACGGGCCGTGTCCAGAGGACTCCGGCGCCCCGTTCTTCGTCTCCGCCGACAACCGCACCGGGACGGTGGTGGCCATCGTGAACACCGGGCCCCCGTGTCCACAGGCCGGCCCGGAGATCATCGCGAGGGTGGACGTCGTATCCGACTGGATCAACGAGCAGACCAAGGGCACCTCTGGTTACAGGTAGTCAACAGGTTCACCCGAAAGAGTTGCGTGGTACCTCTGCGACAGGTAGAAATTTCCCCACTCAAGAGAACTTCCGCAGATCAAGGTGTACATCGCGCCCGGTCACCACCGAGGGGAGCCCCGTTGAGCCTCGCGCGGAAGCTGGCGCTTCTGGTGGCGGTTCCGCTGTTCGCCGTAGTCGGCTACGCCGCCCTCGCGCTCATCACGAGCGTTGACCAGGCGGTCAGCAGCGCCCGTCTCGCCGACCAGGTGTCACTGGCCCGGACCGCCGGGGTCATGACGCGTGACCTGCACCGGGAACGGCTCGCCTCGCTCGCGATGCTGCAGAGCCCGCCCACCGACGCCCAGCGCGGGGAGTTCGGCCGCCTCGCCGAGCGGACCGACGCCCACGTCGACGACTACCGCCGGCAACGGGCCGCGCTGTCCACCGTGCCCGACCACTTCGCCGACGTCCTCGAGCGCATCGACACCGCCCTCGACGACCTGCCCGGGCTGCGGGAACAGGTGCTCTCCGGGAAGAACGCCAACCTCTCGGCCATCACCTTCCGCTACCGCATCACGGCCGCCGACCTCGCGACCCTGCGGGAGCGCGTGTCGACCGGCGCGCCCGCCGAGCTCACCGCCGACCTGCGGGCCGCGGCGCAGCTCTCCCGCATCACCGAGTACATCGGCCTGCAGGAGATCGCGGTGCTGCGCGCCGCCGCCGACCCGTACCTCACCCCGGCGATGAACGACGAGGTCCGCGCCGCCCGCTCCGGTGTCGTCGACGCCGCCTACGCGTTCGGCCAGGGCGCCCCGGCGAACTGGCGGAGCTGGTACGACCGGGCACGCGTCGGCGACGAGGCCAGGGCGGTCCAGGTCATGGACGACGGCGTCGCCCGCACCCCGCCCAGCCAGAAGGTGGCGCTCGACACCGCCGCGTGGACGGCCTCGATGAACGCGCACCTCGACCAGCTCGGCGAGGTCGAGCAGCGGGTGGACGACGCCGTGGTGGCCTCGGTCGCGGACTACCGCGACAGCCAGCGGCTGCGCACCTTCGTCGAGGCGAGCGTCGTCGTCGCCACGCTCGCGGCGGCCATCGGCATCGCGATCCGGCTCGGCGCGCCCATGATCAGCGGCCTTCGCCGGTTGCGCGGCGCGGCGCACACCGCCGCCTACGAGAGCCTCCCCGCCGCCGTCTTCGCGCTGCGCAGGCGAAACGCGCTCGGCAGCGCGACGCCAAAGGAGTACGCCGACCGGGCGAACGAGGCGGTGCGGATCCGAGGCAAGGACGAGATAGCCCAGGTCGGTGCGGCGTTCAACGAGCTGAACCACTCGGCCATCCACCTCGCCGCCCAGCAGGCCGCGCTGCGCGACCAGATGGACTCGATGTTCGTCGCGCTCGCCAGGCGGGCGGAGCGGCTCACCTCGGCGCTGATCGCGCAGGTCGACCTGACCGAGCGCACCGAGCAGGACCCCGACCGGCTCGCGGACCTGTTCAAGCTGGACCACCTGGCGACCAGGATGCGCCGCACGAACAACAGCCTGCTCATCCTCGGCGGCGAGGGCTCCGCCCGCGTGCGCAAGGACGCGATGACCTGCCACGACCTGCTCAACGCGGCGGTCGCGCAGATCGAGCGCTACACCCGGGTCGACATCCACAGCGAGGTCGAGCAGCAGAACCTCGACCGGGTGGTCGCCTCGGCGATGACCGACCACCTCGCGCACCTGTTCGCCGAGCTGATCGACAACGCCACCGCGTTCTCGCCGCCGAACACGCGGGTGAGCGTCGTCGCGGTGCCGGCGGGCGACGGCGCGATCGTCACCGTCGCGGACCACGGCATCGGGTTCTCCCCCGAGGCGCTCGCCGCCGCCAAGGCGGGGCTGGCCGATCCCGAGCTGGATCCCGGCGCGGTGCGCGCGATGGGCCTGACCGTGGTCGGCCGCATCGCGTCCTGGTACGACATCGAGATCGACATCCGCTCGGCGGCCAAGAAAGGCACCGTGGTCACGGTCGGTCTCCCGCCGCGGGTGTTCACCCGCCGCTCGGACTTCGACTGGTTCCACGGCCAGGCCAAGGCGGCCGCGCCGAGCACGATCGCGACGACGCCGCGACCGTCGACGACACCTTCCGCCGGTACCGACCAACGGGACTCGGCGAAGATCTCTGGGGTCATGACCGCGTTCGCGAGGGGCATCGGCGCCCACCGCGGCGCGAACGCCAATCCGGGCGGCGGGAACGCCGATCCGGACCGGACCGCCCCAGATCTCGTGGAGAAGAGTTGACCAAGGAACTGTCCAATATCGACTGGCTGCTGAACGACTTCGCCAACCGCGTCACCGGTGTGACGCACGCGGTCGGGGTGTCCGCGGACGGCCTGCTGGTCGCCGCGACCCGCTCGCTGGCCGGCGGCGGCGCCGAACAGCTCGCCGCGATCGCCTCCGGCCTGGTGAGCCTGCTCTCCGGCGCGTCCCGGCTGCTGTCGGCGCAACCGGTGGCCAGCAACCTGACCGAGATGAACGGCGCCTTCATGTTCTCCATGGCGGTGAGCGACGGCGCCTCCCTGCTGGTGGTCGCGGACCAGACGTGCGACATCGGCCAGGTGTCCTACGAGATGGCGGAGCTGGTCAACAAGGTGGGCCCGGCGTTGACACCGGCGGCCCGCAGCCGCAACATCGCCAAGCTGCCGGTGGCCGGCGGGAGCGGCACATGAGGTGGCGGTCGCTCGCGGCGTGCGCCGCGGTGGCGCTGCTGGCCGGCGGCTGCACGACCGAGGAACCGACGCCGACGATCCGGGTCGGTCTGCTCACCGCGCTGACCGGCACCCAGCAGGCGCCGGGATCCGATATCCGCCAAGGGTTCCTGCTCTACCTCGAGACGCACGACAACAAGCTCGGCGGACACGAGGTGGAGCTGTTCACCGCGGACGAGGGTGAGGACGCCACGACGTCGGCGCCCGCCGCCGAGAAGCTGGTTCGGCGCGACCGCGTGGAGGTGCTGGCCGGCACCATCTCCAGCGGCGCGTCCGGTGGCGTCGCGAAGGTCGCGACGCGGGAGAAGATCCCGTTCGTCGGCGCGAACGGCCGACCGAAGATCGAGGACCCCACCTGGGTGTGGCACACCAGCTTCCTCACCGAGGACTTCGGCGCGTCGCTCGGCCGGTACATGGCGGAGGAGATCGAGGGCCCGGTCTACGTGATGGGCCAGGACTTCGTCGGCGCGTACGAGGGAATGCGCGGGTTCCTGCGTGCCTTCGGCGACGCGGGTGGCGTGCTCGCCAACCCGGGCGGCGCCCCGACGCTGACCCCGATGTCCACCAAGGACTACCAGCCGTTCCTCGCGGGCGTCCGGGAGACGGGCGCGAAGGCGGTGTATGGGTGGTACGTCGCCGCGCAGGGGGTCGACTTCCTCAAGCAGTACCACGCTTCCGCCGCGGCCGGCCTGCCGCTGTACGGCAGCGGCGCGACGGAGGGCACCAAGGCGCTGCCCGCGATCGGCGACGCCGCGATCGGAGTGCGGTCCGCGTTCCACTACGCGCCGAACCTGGACAACCCGGCCAACCGCGCGTTCGTCTCGGCGTGGGACGCGAAGTACCCCGGCGTGGTGCCCTCGGGCCTCGCGGTGTCGGCCTACGACGCCGGCGCGGTGCTCGACCAGGCGATCGCCGCGGCGGGGCCGGACGCAGGCCCTTCGGAGATCAACAAGGCGATCGCCGAGCTAGGCAAAATCGACAGTCCGCGCGGTGAGTGGGAGTTCGGCCCGAAGACACACACGCCGGTGCAGAAGTGGTACCTCCGCGAGGTCCGACGGGACGGCCGCTCCCTGTCCAATGCCGTGATCCAGGACCTGGTGACCCTGGGGAGCTGACGCGGGCACACCACGACAGGGCACGTCGGAGCAGCGGCGCGAAGGGCCGTTCCACGTAGCGGTGCACCAGCCAGGCGAGCACGATCATCGCGCCGGCCACCGCGCCGACCAGCAGCGGCGCCGGCACACTCCCCTGCCACAGCTGGATCATGGCGGTGCCGAGCTCCAGGTGCAGCAGGTAGAGCGGGTAGGTCAGCGCGCCGACGACGACCAGCCAGCGGCCCCGCACCCAGCTCAGCCGGCCGAGCGCGACGGCGGCGATCAGCGCGAAGCACACCACCAGTGCGACGACCGCCGGCCAGCGCGCCGGCGGCACCGCGCCGGGGGCGACCTCGAGTGTGGTGCGAAAGAGCACCGCCGGCAGGGACAGCGCGAACGAGCAGACGACGATCCCCCACGACACGAGCGTCGGCCGGAAGCGGTGCAGGAGGTAGCACCCGATGCCACCGGTGAACAGCGGCGCGTACTCGGTCATCAGCACGTGGTGGAGCAGGGTGCCGTCCGCGACGAACGCCTTGACCACCGTCACCGCACCCAGCCACAGCGCGCAGAACGCGACCACCCGCCGGTAGGTCAGGCCCCGCCACACGACGAGTGAGAACAGCAGGTAGAACCGCAGCTCGGCCCACAGGGTCCAGTACACCTCGGCGACCGGCGACACCCCGAGCGGCTCCTGGAACATGGTGAGGTTGACCAGAGTCTCGCCGAGCCCGAGCGGCGGGCGGAAGTACGGCCAGACCGCCAGCACCGCGGCGACGGCGACCACGGACAGCCAGTACGCGGGGTACAGGCGCACCACCCTGGACAGCAGGAACGCCCCGACCCCGCGGCCCCAGCTGCTCATGCAGATGACGAAGCCGCTGATCAGGAAGAACAGGTAGACGCCGAGCCATCCGTAGGCGGCCGGCTGAGACGGGAACACCGTCTCGGCCGGCCGCTGCCAGACCCGGTCCATGGCGGTGAAGTGATACGCGACGACGGCCGACGCGGCCACGAACCGCAGTCCGTCGAGCACCTCGAGCCGAGGCCGATCCGTCACGACCACTCTCCCCGCCGCCTGTTCTCCACGCTCTTACACGTCGGACAGCCGTCGACGGTTCTCGCGAAAAGATTTGGGGAGCGTGTCGATCCGCCGCGTTCCCTGTTCGACCCAGGGGTGAGAGGGTCCGAACGGGACCCGGGCGAACCAGGGAGCACGAACCATGAAGTACATGCTGATCATGCGCGCCGACGACTCCGCCTACGCGGGGATGGGCGACCTCGACTTCGACGAGATGATCGCGACCGTCGGCAGGTTCAACGACGAGATGATCAGGGCCGGGGTGCTGGTCGCCGCCGAGGGGCTCGACGACGCCGCCGACACGGTGGTCGTCGACTACTCGTCCGAGCCGCCGGTGGTCACCGACGGGCCGTACGGCGAGACCAAGGAGCTGTTCGGCGGGTTCTACATCCTCAACGTGGCGTCGAAGGAGGAGGCCGTCGAGTGGGCGAAGCGGTCCCCGATGACCGGTGCCGGGTTCAAGACCGAGATCCGCAGGGTCACCACGATCGACGAGCTCCCGCAGGACGACGAGTGGGTCAAGAAGGAGCGGGCGTGGCGCGAAGCGACCGGTCAGCTCTGAGCGGGTCGACAGAGGCCGTCGCCGCCGTCTGGCGGATCGAGTCCGCGCGGATCGTCGGTGCGCTCGCGCGCTACACCGGCGACTTCGCGCTGGCCGAGGACCTCGCCCAGGAGGCGCTGGCCGAAGCACTGGTGACCTGGCGACGCGACGGCGTGCCGCGCAACCCCGCGGGGTGGTTGCTGACCGTGGGGCGGCGGCGCGCGATCGACGCGTTCCGCCGGCGGGCCGCTCGGGACGAGAAGTACGCCGCCCTCGCGCGCGACCTGGGCGAGGGCGGCGAGGACCTGGCGTGGGACCCGGACCAGATCGACGACGACGTGCTCGCGTTGGTCTTCATCTCCTGTCACCCCGTGCTGTCGCGGGAGGCGCGGGTGGCGCTCACGCTGCGGGTGGTCGGCGGGCTGACGAGCGACGAGATCGCCAAGGCGTTCCTCGTGCCGACCGCGACCGTGCAGGCTCGGATCACCAGGGCGAAGAAGACCCTCGGTGCGGCGCGGGTGCCGTTCGCGCTGCCGTCGGCGAAGGAGCGGGCGCGGCGGCTCGGATCGGTGCTCAGCGTGGTCTACGTGATCTTCACCGCGGGGTCGACGGCCAGCACGGGCGACGACCTGATCCGGTTCGACCTGGCCGGCGAGGCGCAGCGGCTCGCGCGGGTGCTGAGCCGGCTCGTGCCGGACGAGCCCGAGGTCCACGGCCTGCTGGCGCTGCTCGAGCTGACCGCGGCGCGCTTCCCCGCCCGCGTCGGGCCGGACGGCGAGCCGGTGCTGCTGGAGCATCAGGACCGCCGCCGCTGGGACCGCGCCGCGATCCGCCGGGGCCGGGCGGCCCTGGTCCGCGCGGAGCGGGTCGGTCGGGGGCTGGGAGCGTACGGCCTGCAGGCGGCGATCGCCGAGTGCCATGCCGTCGCCGCGTCGGTCGCGGAGACGAACTGGGAGCGGGTGGTGCTCCTCTACGAGGCGCTCGGCCGGCTCGCGCCGTCGCCGGTGGTCGACCTGAACCGGGCGGTGGCGGTCTCCATGGCACAGGGGCCGGCCGCGGCGCTGCCGATCGTGGACGAGCTGGCGGCGGCCGATGCGCTGCCGAACTCGCACCTGCTGCCGAGCGTCCGAGCGGAGCTGCTCACCCGCCTCGGCCGCCCCGACGAGGCACGCGCCGAGCTGGAGGTCGCCGCCCGGCTGTGCGGCAACGAGCGCGAGCGGGCGCTGCTGGCCCGCAAACTCGCCGACCTCGGCTGACGGTGACAGCAAACGGACATGCCGGCGCTCGCGCGGCTCGCGACCTGCATAGTCGGCCGGATGAACGTCCTGGTCCGGTCGATCACCCCGGCGGTGCTGCTGCTGGCCCTGCTGCTGTTCCTGTTCCTGCCGGTGGTGGGCGCGTCCTGCGGCGAGAGCGACGGCGGCCCCGCGCACCTCTGCTACACCGGCGGACAGCTGGTCACGGGCGAGCCCGACCTCGACATGTCGGACATCCTCGCCGGCGACGAGCGGCAGACCGCGGAACTGCGCGACGGACTCGTGAACACGGTCGACCTCACCACCGCCGCGACGGTCCTCGCGCTGGTCACCGGCGTGGCCGTGGCGCTGGGGATCGTCGTCGCAGCGCTCCCCGGTGCACGGCCGAGGGCGACCGTGGCGGCGGTCGTCGCCGGCGTCATCCTGGCGACGACCACCGAGATCGTGGCCATCACCGGCCTGACGACCGGCGTCAGCTTCCTCACCAACATCTTCGGCGCGTTCGACAGCTCCGACCCGGACACGATCGTGAGTACGGAGCTGGGTTTCTGGCTGACGCTGGCCGCGCTCGTGGTGGCGTTCGTCGCCGCGCTGGCGCGACGCAACGCGGCGACGGACCTCGCCGACTAGGCGAGACGCCTGACCACCGCGCCGTTCGCGTCGAGCACCGTGATGGACGGCTCGTCGTGCTCGTCCACCCGCAACACGATGCGGGGCCGGCCCTGGGAGTCGGCGAGGCTCAGCTGCGCCCCGAACATGGTGTGGCAGCCGAGCAGGACCCGGGACGTCGCCTGGACCGCGCCGGCCGGCGGGACGTCCTTGATCTCGAGGCCGGCACCGCCGACGCCGTCCTTGGCCGACAGGGCGAGGCTGATCCCGTCGATCGCGCGCGGGTAGTCGAAGGTGAACTTCCCGCCGGCCGGCGAGACGTACATGCCGCCGCGCTCGTCGCCGGTCTCGTCGTTGAAGACGAACCAGCTGGCGTCGTCCGGACCGGACCGCGGGTGGGGCTCGCCGCCGACGATCGTCGGGGGTTTCACGCTGCTGAGCAGAAACCGTTGCCTGCCACGCTTGTCGGTGACCGTGAAGGACTTTTTGGCGTGTGGACCGTCGTTTCCGGTGTCGGCAGCCGCCGACCCGGCCGACGCCAGCACCCCGCCGGCCGCCAACGCCGCAGAGCCCAACAACGCCCGCCGCCCCAACGGCGAGACCCCTGCCTGTGGTGTGTCAGTCATTCCGCGGAGGCTAGGAGGCAGGCACTGAGAAAGATCTCAGTGCCACGACGCGGTAACAACACCGCACATCCGCCGACGAAGTCGGCATGCCGATGACAGGTGACCTACTGGGCCACAACGCAACCATCGGACCGGCGCAGGCGATCATGGGCCGGGTACTGCACCGCACTGGGCCGTTCCACAATGGACAGACGACGATCGACGCGGGCTACGCGCGCCCGGCCGAAGGCCCGCTCAGGGATGTCCCTGATCTTTGCCCTGGTATGTGCGCTGACCGGCCCCTTTTCGCTGCCACTGCTCGTAGGTTGGCGGTTGACCACAGGAAGGGGCAACACAGTGACCGAATCCGATGTCCAGCAACCGTCGCAGCGCATCCGGTTCCCGGGGATCAGCCCGCGTGCCTACGAGCACCCGGCCGACAAGGGCGCGATGGCGACGCTGCGCACCGTCCCGGGTGTCGCGGACGTGCTGAAAACCTTGAACTCGTTGTTCAACGAGCGGGCCGAGCGCCTGATGGCCGTCGCGTCCCATGTGCGGGTCGGGCCGTCGCAGTATCCGGTGCTGGAGCGGCTCCGCGTCGAGTCCGCCGAGGTGCTGGACCTGCCGCAGGTCCCGAAGCTCTACGTCGCCCGTGATCCGAGGGCGGTGGCGCAGACCCGGGGCATCGACGAGCCGTTCATCGTGCTGTCGACCGGTCTGGTCGAGGCACTGGACACCGAGGCGCTGCGCTTCGTCATCGGTCACGAGATGGGCCACGTGCTCTCCGGGCACGCCGTGCTCCTCACCCTTCTCGACCGCCTGCGGCGCCTGCAGGGCTCCGTCGCGTGGGTGCCGCTGGGCGTGATCGGCCTGCGGGCGGTGATCGCGGCGCTGCACGAGTGGCAGCGCAAGTCGGAGCTGAGCTGCGACCGGGCCGGCCTCCTCGCCGGCCAGGACGCGCAGGCGGCGCTGCGCGCGCACCTCTACCTCGCCGGCGCCACCGACCTCACCCAGATCGACATCCCGTCCTTCCTGGCCCAGGCCAAGGAGTACGAGGAGGTCGACGACATCCGCGACAGCGTCATCAAGCTGCTCGCGGTGGAACACCAGACGCACCCGTTCGCGGTCGTGCGGGCCTCG
Organism: uncultured Actinomycetota bacterium; assembly: GCA_963840275.1. GTDB lineage: Bacteria > Actinomycetota > Actinomycetes > Mycobacteriales > Pseudonocardiaceae > Actinophytocola. Next base: position 453,723 of record CAWIYK010000005.1, on the reverse strand, counting down.
CAGCTCCAGCGCTGGGCCGCCTCCGAGGAGTACCGCGCCATCCTGACCGGCGACTACCAGCGCCGCGACGCCCAGGACGAGCGCAACCCCCTCGGCGAGGACCTCCAGGGCGCCGCGAAGTCCTACAAGGAAGCGTGGAACAACTCGACCGACCCGCTCGTCAAGGTGTTCAGCGACGTCGGCGGCGCGCTGTCCGGCGTGGCCGACAAGGTGTTCAGCGGGTTCCGCCGCTCCGGTCAGCAGCAGGAGCCACCCGCCAACGACGATGACGGCGGCGGCGACCAAGCCCGATGAGCACGAGCACGGCGAGCCCGCCGGCGATCGAGACCAGCCAGAGCAGGATCGTGCCGGTCGACGTGCCGGTGACGTAGCGGGTCTCGACGACGACGCCACGGTAGGACTCGTCCGCGGCGGCCCTGGTCAGGTGGATGTCGTCGGTGATGGCGGCGGGGTCGAACGTCGCGTCGTAGCGGGTGAGGAACCGTGGCTCGTCGATCATCTCCGCGAGCACCGGGTGGTCGGCCAACTCGGCCGGCCGCACCCAGTTCGCGTAGGTCAGTTCCGGCTCGGCACCTCCCGGTGCCGGGCCGCTGACGTCCATCCGGTGGTCGGCGAGCACGTAGAGGCGGAGCGGCTGGGCGTACTCGGCGGTGGCGGAGAGCCGCATCGGGTACACCGGCGTCTCGGTGTCGAACGTCAGCCGCATGGACGGCAGCCCGTCGGCGAAAGTCGTGCCCTCGGTGTCGGGGGCCAGGCGGACGGCGACGACGAGCCAGCCCTCCGCGAGGTAGGGCGTGAGCGCGGCGGACAGGTCACCGGGCAGCTCGAAGTCGTTGTCGCCGAGCCACTCGGTCACCGCTGCGGAGTCCGTGCCGGTGAGCTGGGCGGCCTCGAACGGGCCGACGGTGGTGTGGTCGGTGACGGTCACGCGGTCCGTGCCGCCCGGCGCGGCGCCGCCGGAACCGTCGCCGTCCACGACGACCTCGCGGTACTCGATCCGCGGCCGGCTGACCGAGTCGAGCTCGGCGAACACCTCGGCGTCGGCGAGCTCGAACCGTGCGCGGCTCGGCACCGGCATCAGGAACGCGGCCCGCGTCGCCTCGGTGCGCGTCGCCACGTTCACCGTGACCGCCTCGGTGGCACCGGTGAGCTCGACCAGCGCGGTCTCCTGGATCGCCTGGAGGCGTTGGTCGGCGAGGACGGCGCCGCAGGCACACGCGCCCGCCACGCCCGGCCCGGCGCCGAGCAGGCCGAGCGCCATGAGGGTGATGACCAGAAGCTTCGCAACGGTGGTTCGCACGGCCGTGGGACGCGCCGCGTCGACGTGCCGGTTGCTGCCGTGACCGTTCCGTCACGAACACTGCCCCTATGGGAAGGTGACCGGATGACGAGACGGCCCAGCGCGGCGGAACTCCAGGAACTGTGGCAGCTCAAGACTCTGATGCCGCAGGAGGACGTCCTCTTCACCCGGACCTACGTCTCGCCGGGCTCCGGCGCCGACGGGAAGCCGCTCGGCACCGCCATGGTCGCGATGTTCACCCCGGGCCGGGAGTCCTTCTCCGACATGCACCGGCTGCCGACCGACGAGATCTGGCACTTCTACCTCGGCGACCCCATCGAGCTGCTGCTCCTGCACGCCGACGGACGCGACGAGCTCGTGCTCCTCGGCACCGACGTGCTGAACGGTCAGCGGGTCCAGACCGTGGTGCCCGCCGGCGCCTGGATGGGTGCCCGGCTCCGCCCCGGCGGCGAGTACGGCGTGTACGGCAACACGATGGCGCCCGGCTTCGTCGCGAGCGACTTCGAACGCCCGGACACCGACGAGCTCGTCGAGCGCTGGCCACACCGCGCGGAACTGGTCAAGGCCCTTACCCGCGCCCACTGACGACCGGTTCAGTCGCGCTGCTGCTCGGCGAGGAAGCGTTCGAACTCGGCACCGAGCTCGTCCGCGCTCGGCACCGGCTCGCCCTCGGAGATCAGCAGGTCCGCCGACGACTCGGTGAACGAGTCGTACTGCTGTTCCAGCGCCTCGACCACCTGCGCGATCTCGGGCGAGGACGCCACCTGGCGGGTGATCTCCGCGTCGATCCGCTTCGCGGTCTCGTGCAGATCGGCCGCCTTGACGACCAGGCCCGTCGAGCCCATCAGCGAGTCCAGGAGCCCGACCGCCGCGGCCGGGTAGACACCCTGCGCGAGGTAGTGCGGGACGGACGCGGCGAAGCCCATGGCGTCGTGCCCGGTCTCCCCCAGGCGCAGCTCGAGCAGCGCCGACAGGTTGCCCGGCACCTGCACCCGGCTGAACGGCGACTTCTCCTTGACCAGGTCGGGCCTGGTGGCGTGCGAGATCACCGAGAGCTTGCGGGTGTGCGGAACGCTCATCGGGATGCCGTGGAAGCCGACCGCGAGCCGCACGCCCCACCGGTCGACCAGCGCGCGCACCGCGGCCACGACCGCCTCCCACCGCCGGTCCGGCTCCGGGCCGGTCATCAGCAGGAACGGGGTGCCCACCGCGTCGTGCAGCAGGTGCACCACCAGCTCGGGGGCGGCATAGTCCTCCCACCGGTCGGTGGCGTAGGTCATCGTGGGACGTCGCGCCCGGTAGTCGAGCAGGTCGTCGACGTCGAACCGCGCCACCACCCGGTGCTCGTGCACCGCCAACAGGTGGTCGACCAGCGTCGAACCGGCCGAACCGGCGTCCATGAAGCCGTCGAAGTGGTGCAGCAGCACCGCTCCGGTCAGGTCCGGGACGTCGGAGTCCACCTCGAACAGGTCCTCCGGGTCCAGCGCCAACTCGTGCCTCCCAAGTAATCACGTGCACGTCTTCCCTACAGGAACGTTCGACAGCCACCAGACATTCCCGCGACCGTGATGTCCCGGTCACCGGTAGCGTGCTGCGCTGTGAGCGCTGAGCAACGGATCCAGGAACTCGCCGACCAGGTCGTGGTGCTGCGGGACGCCTACTACCAGGGATCACCGCTGGTGGCGGACGCCGAGTACGACGCGATCGAGGAGGAGCTGCGGGGCCTGATCGACGCGCACCCGGAGCTCGCGCCGGACCCGAACCCGCTGGAGCAGGTGGGCGCGCCGGCCGTGCTGCACGCCCCGATCCGGCACTCGCGGCCGATGCTGTCGTTGGACAAGGCGACCCGGCCCGAGCAGGTCGCGGCGTTCTTCGACCGCTTCCCCGGTCAGCCGGTGGTGGTCATGCCGAAGCTCGACGGGCTGTCGCTGGCGCTCGTCTACGAGAACGGACGGTTGGCGCGGGCGATCACCCGAGGGGACGGGACGACCGGCGACGACGTGACCGTCCTGGTGCGGGCGCTGGCCGACGGGGTGCCGGAGCGGATCGACGCGCCGGGCCGGGTCGAGGTGCGCGGCGAGGCACTGATGCTGCGCTCCACGTTCACCGCCTACAACACCGCGCACCCGGACCGGCCGCTGATCAACCCGCGCGGCGGCGCCGCCGGCACCCTGCGCGCGAAGGACCCGGCCACGGTCGCCGGCCGACGCCTGCGGTTCTTCGCCTTCGACCTGGACACCGCCGAGCCCGGCGGCGCCGAGACCGACCTCGAGGACGGGCTGCGGACGCTCGGGTTCACCGTCGCCGACATGCGGCACTGCGCCGACGCGGACGCGGCGCAGGCCGTGATCTCCTCGATCGAGGCGCAGCGCGGCGAACTGGACTACGACCTGGACGGCGCCGTGCTGCGGCTGGCCAACCGCGACGCCTACGCGGCCGCCGGCACCCGTTCCAGCTCGCCCCGCGGCGCGCTGGCGTACAAGTTCGCCGCAGAGGAGAAGACGACGATCCTGACCGACGTGGTCTGGGACGTCGGCAAGACCGGCAAGATCGCCCCCGTCGCCCACCTGGAGTCGGTGTTCGTCGGCGGCGGGAACGTCACCCGCGCGACGCTCGCCAACCAGGAGGTGATCCGCGCGCGCGGCATCCGGATCGGGGACACGGTGCTGGTGCGCCGCGCCGGCGACGTGATCCCGTTCGTCGCGGGCGTGCTCGACGCGGCCAAGCGCACCGGTGCGGAGCTGGAGATCGTGCCGCCGACCGAGTGCCCGTCGTGTGGGCACCCGGTGACCGAGCAGGGCAACAGCCGGGAGCTGTACTGCACCAACGTCGCCTGCCCGGCGCAGGCCGTGCGGCGGCTGGTCCACTGGGCGTCGCGGGCGGCGGCGGACATCGAGGCCGTCGGCCCGGTGTGGATCGAACGGCTCGCCGAGGCCGGGATCCTCGAGCACCCGTCGGACTTCTACGGCCTCACCAAGGAGACGCTGCTGGAGTTCGACCGCATCGGCGAGGTCTCGGCCACGCGCATGATCGACTCGATCGCCGCGAGCCGCGAGGTCGGGCTGCGCCGGGCGCTGATCGGGCTGTCGATCCCGAACGCGTCCGAGGGCACCGCGACCCGGCTGTGCCGCGCGGGGTTCGGCTCACTCGAGGAGGTCGCCGACGCCGGCGAGGAACGACTCGTGGCCGTCGAGGACATCGGACCCAAGGTCGCCGCGTCCCTGGCCGAGCACCTCACCCGGCTGCGACCCGAGCTCGAACGGCTGCGGCAGTGCGGCGTCTCGCTGGACGTGCGCGACGAGGACCTCCCGCCCGTCGTCGCGTCCGACGCGCCACTGGCCGGCAAGACGGTCGTGATCACCGGCACGATCAGCAACCCGCGCTCGGGCGAGAAGGTCCCCCGGCCGACTTTCCAGCGGCTGTGCGAGAAGGCGGGCGCGACCACCGCCTCCTCGGTCTCCGCGAGCACCGACCTCCTCATCACCGGCGCCGACGTCGGCGCCAGCAAACTCACCAAGGCCGAGAAGCTCGGCGTAGAGGTCGTCGACCAGGGCGAGATCTGGCAACAGCTGATCGCCGCCGGCATCACCTAGGTGCGATCAGTCCATCTGTCGGGTCGGCGGGTCGCGGTGCGGTGATGGGTGCGGGCTTGAAGCCTTTGGCGACGAGCCAGAAAGGTCGTCCAGTCATGCAGGGCGACCAGCGCCCGACCGGTGATCACCGCGTCCGCGCCGGCCTGCCGCAGGGTCACGACCGCCATGAAGGCCACGACGCCCGCGAAGATGGCGGCGGCCTCCAGGACCCGGACGGCGACGAAACCCAGCGCGACCCCCTTCGTTCTGTCCGGGCCGGAACCGGTGATGTAACCCCGTTGTGCGCGGACTTTCTCAGTGGGTCCATCGCTACTTGACCTCGGCTCTCGTCACGAAGCCGAGTCCGACGGCCATCGGGATGACGAGCCAGATGACCGCGGTGACACCGATGTTCGCCCACTGCTCGCCGGTCAACACGCCCTCGAAGAGGAACAGCGCGCTCTGGGCGAACTGGACGTCGACCCATGGCTGGAGGTCCCGGAACCACGTCACGTTGGCGGCCAGGATGCCGAAGACCGTGGGCAGCAGGAACGAGTAGACGAAGTAGGCGGCGATCGCGCCCGCCGACGCGCGGATCAGCACGCCGAGCATGAAGCCGATGAGCAGGCTCAGCACGTTGCCGAGCACGAAGTACAGGCACTCGGTGAGGGTCACGTTCCACACCAGTGCGGCGCCGGTGATCGCGGCGCCGGCCAGGGTGCCGAGCGCGCCGATGACGAAGGCCAGCAGCACCGACACGACGCCGACGGTCACCGACGAGATGGCCTTGGCGGTGATGACCCGCTTCCGGTGCGGTATCAGGGTGAACGTCGTCAGTCCGCTGCGTTGGCTCCATTCGCTGGTGACCGACAGGATCGCGACCATGGGCAGGATGACCGCCATCGGGAAGCGGATCGCGGACACGAACGTGGAGTAGGTGAGCTCCGAGTCCGGGGCGAACAGGATGACCCCGCCGGTGGCCAGCAGCGCGGTGATGACGATGCTCGCGATCAGCCAGAAGCCCGAGCGGGTGTCGAACATCTTGCGCAGCTCGACCTGCGTCAGTCGCAGCAGCGGCACGGTGTGCGCCACCGGACGCGGCAGGCGGACGTCGGCCACGGTGCTGGTCGTCATGCCACTGCTCCGTCTCGTTGGCTGGCGGCGGTGAGCTCGAGGAACATGTCCTCGAGGCCGGTCCCCTCGGCGGCCCGCAGCTCGGTGAGCGCGACCCCCGCCTCGAGCGCGACCTTCCCGACCAGCGCCGGGGCCGCGTCGGTGCGCAGCGAACCGTCCTCGGACGGGGTCACCGCGATGCCCAGCTCGCCGAGCGCACGGCGGAGCTCGTCGAGATCCTCGGCGCGCACGACGGTGCCCGCGTTGTGCAGCAGCTCGGTCTTGGTGCCCTGCGAGACGATCCGGCCGTTGCCGATCATCACGATGTCGTCGGCGATGACCTCGATCTCGTGCAGCAGGTGGGAGGAGAGCAGGACGGTGCCGCCGCGGTCGGCGTAGCCGCGGAGCAGGTCACGCATCCACCGGATGCCGGCGGGGTCCAGGCCGTTGGCCGGCTCGTCGAGGATCAGCACCTGGGGGTCGCCGATCAGGGCGGTGGCGATGCCGAGCCGCTGACGCATGCCCAGCGAGTAGTTGCGGACCCGGCGCGACGCCTCTTCCGGTGTGAGGCTGACGACCGCCAGCATCTCCTCGACACGGTGGCGCGGAAGACCCATGAACTGTTGGGCGATGGTGAGTATCTCGCGGCCGGTGCGGCCGGCGTGCTGTGCGGACGCGTCGAGGAGGACCCCGACCTCGAGGCCCGGGTTGGGCAGGTCCACGTACCTGCGGCCGGAGATGGTGGCGGTGCCCGCCGTGGCCCGCGTGAGGCCGACGATGATCCGCATGGTGGTCGACTTGCCGGCGCCGTTGGGGCCGAGGAAACCGGTCACCCGCCCCGCCCTGGCGGTGAAGCTGACGTCGTCCACCGCGGTGAAGGTTCCGTATTTCCTGGTGACCGCTTCGATGTCGATCACGGCTGATACCTGGGCATGTCATGCCTCGATCCGAGATCCCCCGACTGCTGGACCTGCGGACGACGCGTCGACCGGAAAGAGTGACACGCCTGGAAAGCCGATCGGTGTGCCGCGCCGGCTGGACAAGGCTGACGCGCGGGGACCGGGCACATCGGCTGGCCGACCAGCTCGAGTCAGCTGCCACCAAGGCAAACGACGAAACGCGCGTATCAGCGAGTTCCTGATTCGACGCTACGCGCACCGAACGCCGCGACGCAATGACCTGCTCGTTACCGAGAGTCGCGGCTGCCGGCGCCTCGGGCCGCCTACCCGATGGTGTCGTCGTTGTCGACGATCGTCGCCACGCCGTCGGCGTCCGCGATGGTCGCGCCGTGGGGGTTGGCCAGGTGCACGGTGAACGTCTCGTTCGCCTCGTCGAGCACGTCGCCGGACACCACGATCTCGACTTCCTCGCTGGTGTCGCCCGGTTCGAACGTGACCGTGCCGCTGGCGCCGACGTAGTCGGCGGGGCCCGCCGTGCCCGGGACCGTCTGCCAGTCCACGGTCACCGGCTCGGCGCCGGCGCGGTCGAGGCTCAGGACGAGGGTGACGCTTGAGGTGTAGTAGTCGACCTCGCCCGCGGACCCGTCGCCGATGCTCAGGAGCGGCAGCGGCTCGTCGTCGTCGCGGATGGTCACCACGCCGTCGGCGTCGCCGAGCACGCCGTTGGTCGGGGTCGCGAGGTGGACCGTGAGCGTCTCGTCCGGTTCGTCGAGCCGGTCGCCGGTGACCTGCACCGCGACCTGTTTGCTGGTCTCGCCGGGCGCGAACGTGACCGTGCCGCCGGCCGCCGTGAAGTCGGCCGCGCCGGCGGTGCCGGCGACGGTCGACCAGCCCACGGTCACGGTCGACATGCCGTAGGTGTCGAGGCTGATGGTCATCGTGGCCGGCGTCGTACCGCTGTCGCCCTCGTCGACGGTCACGTCGCCGACCCGCACGGTCGGTCGCGCGCTCGGCACGTGCACGGTGACCGTCTGGACGTTGCCGACGGACCGGCCGTCCAACTGGAAGTCGATGGTGCAGCGGTAGGTGCCGGGCACCGCGTCCGGCCGGGCGCCGATCGTCACGCGGAACGCGGCGGCCGAGCCGCTGCGCACCGTGCTGCTCCACGGGAACTCCAGCGCCGTGAGCGGCTGGTCGCACGTCGAGCGCGGGGCGACGGTCACGGGCAGCGACTGGATGCCGGCGAGAATCGCGTCCGCCACCTGGCTCGCCGCCCGCCCCGGCATGAGCACGCCGGCGGTCGCCTGGGTGAGCGCGGTGGCCTGTCCGCGCTCGTCGAGCCCCGGTGCGGACGTGCCGGTGATCGGCACGGCGACCACCCTGGCGTGCGCGCCGGCCAGCGCCGACGTCGTCGCGGTGAGCGTGTGTCCCGCACTCGGGTCGTTCGACCGCGCGTCACCGAACCACGCGACGATCCGGCTGCCCTGCGGCCGCCACGCGACCGCGTCGGTGGCGAGACGGAAGTGCGCGTTCAGGAAGTCCGTCTGCGGGTTGCCGCCACCGCCGACGCCGTAGAGCCACTGCTGCGCGCCGGCGAGCACCTGGGTCCGGTCGGCGGTCAGCCCGGTGTTGACGCCGAAGATCCGCGCGCCGTCGCGCTGCTCCTTGTACTCGGCCACCGCGAACCGCGCGGTCGGCGCCGCAGCGTTGATCTTCGTCATGATCGACGGCAGCGCGTTGCGGACGTTCGTGAGCGCCGGGTCCATGCTGCCGGTGGTGTCGGCGAGGAACACGATGTCCGGGTCCGGCACGACCGTCGGCGTGGTCAGCGTCGTGGGAACCATGCGGCGCGCGCCGGGCGTGAGCGTCAGGTCGATCGCGCCGGGGGCGACACCGGGAGCGGCCGCGGCGAGCGACGCCGGCGCCGCGACGCACAGGGCCGCGCACAGGACCACGGCGAGCAGGACGATGCGCACGCGTCTTGACATCGGACTCTCCCGGAGCTGGCGGCCGTTGCGCCCGAAGGCTGTTGCATGCGTTCGGCCCGCCGCAATACGGCGACACGAGTCCTGCGCCGATGGCACCGATCGGCGCCCGAAAGGGCTGTGCCGGCGTTCGTCAGGCCAGCACGAAGTAACGCAGCCAGAGGTAGGGCGCGGCGATGGCGACCGTGATGACGGTGACGATCGCGCCCTTCTTCGTGAACTCCCAGAACGAGATCGGGTGGCCGGCGCGGTGGGCAGCATCACGGCCGTCAGCGCGTCGCCGCCGGTCGCGTCGGCGGCAACCTGGCCAGCTCGCCGATCAGCGTCTCCCATTCGACGCTTCCCAGGTAGTCGGCCCGGGTGCTTCCCGAGATCAACACCAGCACACCGGCGCCCAGCAGGGCGACCACGGACGGCTCGACGTGGTGCACGGAGTGCGTGACGAACGCGGCGAACACCGCCAGCACCACCAGACCGCACCTGACCAGCAGCCGGGCGTCCCGGATGGCCTCGCGTTCGTCGAGCTCCAGCACGCCCGCGACCCGGTCCGGGTCCACGGTGAAGGAGCCGCGGAACAGCCACGGCAGCACCGCGGTGAACACGACCACCTCGATCGCCACGATGATCGCCACGATGTTGGAGGCGAGGACCTCGGCGATCAGGAACGGGATCGGGTCGATGTCCAGCCGAGCGCAGACCAGCAGCGTCACCGGCGCGATCAGCAGCACGGTCGTGACGTTGTCCAGGAACGCCGACGCGACCGCCGTGATCAGCACCAACAGGACCATCACCCGCAGCGGGGACCCCTTGGCACGCTTGGCCGACCAGATCGCCGTGTACTCGAACACCCGGTCCCGCGCAGGACTCCGACGATGATCATCATGCCGAGCAGCAGGAAGACGACGTCCTAGTCGACGCCGACGTCGTGGGAGTAGAACGCGTCCTCGGAGCCGACCCCCCGAGTGCCAGCACCACCGCCGCACCGGCGAGCGCGGCGACCGTTTTCGGCACCCGCTCGGTGGCGATGAACAGGTAGGCCACCACGAACACGGTGATCGCGATGCCGGCGCTCATGGCCTGCGACGGTACCGGTGACAATTCGCCACTGGTCGACAACGGGATGCTGGGTGATACTGGAGGTCCGGGTTGTGTACCGGGCGGAGGTTTGACGCGAATGGGTTTACCGGATCACGAGGAACGCGCGCTGGTCGAGATCGAGCAATACCTCGCAGAGGACGATCCACGACTGGCCGAACGACTCACCACCGGCAAGAGGACGATCCTCACGTTGTCGGGCCGGGCACAGTTCATCCTCGGTTTGCTGGCGACCTATCTGATCGGACTACTGGCCGTCATCGCGGGTGTGACCTTCTCGTCGGTGTTCCTGATCGGGCTCGGCGCCGCCGTCACCGTGAGCTTTCCCGTCGCGGTGGCAGCGCGGGCCTGGCGACACCGCCACGAGCCCGACGCGGGCTCACGACCCCTCGACCGCCGCGACGAGCTCGCCGAGTAACTCCACTCAGGACTCCTCGGCGGCCAGCAGGTCACGGGTGGGCGCGTGCCGGACCTCGCCGGCGTGGGTGACGCAGCAGCCGGCGATGATCGCATCGTCGAAGTCGGGCCGCACGTCGCCGTCGGAGTGCATGAGCAGCAACAGGTTCACCACGTTCGTGCTGTACAGCTGGCTCGCCTGCCCAGGAAGCTGGCTCGGCACGTTGAACGCGCCCCAGACCAGCGTCTCGCCGATGGTGATCTCCTCCCCCGGCTTCGCGCCCTCCACGTTGCCGCCCGACTCGGCCGCCAGGTCGACCACGACCGAGCCCGAACGCATGGCGGCCACCATCTCCGAGGTCACCAGCAGCGGCGCGGTCCGACCGGGCACGGCCGCGGTGGTGATCAGCACGTCGGCGTCGGCCACGTGCGGGGCCAGCAACTCGCGCTGCAGCCGGGACCGCTCCTCGGTCATCTCCCTCGCGTAACCGCCCGCTCCCTCCAGGGTCGGCAGCTCCAGCTCGACGAACTCCGCGCCGAGGCTGCGCACCTCCTCCGCGGCGGCCGCACGCACGTCGTAGGCACGCACCACCGCGCCGAGACGGCGTGACGTGGCGATGGCCTGCAGACCGGCCACGCCTGCGCCGAGCACCAGCACCGTGGCCGGCCGGATCGTGCCGGACGCGGTCATGGACAGCGGCAGGAACCGCGGCAGCCGCTCGGCGGCGACCAGCGCGGCCCGGTACCCGGCGACGAATGCCTGCGAGGACAACGCGTCCATGGCCTGAGCACGGGAGATGCGCGGCACCAGCTCCATCGCCAGCGCGGTGTGCCCGGCGTCCCGCAGCGCACGGACGAGGTCCAGCTCCTGCGCGGTCGGGAGGAAGGACACGGTGATCGCGTTCGCGGCGAGCCCACTCGCCCGGTGCGCGGAGAGCGGCTGCACGGACAGCACCACGTCCGCGCCGTCGAGCGCGTCGGCGGCCACCGTGGCGCCGGCACTTCGGTACTGGTCGTCGGTGAACCCCGCGGCCGCGCCGGCACCTGGTTCGACCGCGACCTCCTGACCTACGTCGGTGAGGCGTGACACCAACCCGGGCACGAGCGCGACGCGCCGCTCACCAGGCCTCGTCTCGGCAGCTGTGGCGATCTTCACAAGCCAGCACCCTAGCGCGCCGTCCGTGCCGGCGTCGCCACCCGCCAAGGTCGTGCCGGGGCGGCCCCACGTGAGGCCGGCGGCGAACGGGCGCACACAACGGTACGGAGTCGCGCTTCCACCTGCCGTGAGGTCGAGGCGCGTCGCACAACCGGTGCGTGAGCCGAACGTCCCACCTGACGGTGGCGTCGCCGCTTCGGCCGTCACCGAGGCACAACGATTCCCTTGGGAGAGCTCATGACTGCCATCGTCAACCGTCGGGTACGGACCGGTGTCGCCGGTGTCGCCGTCGTCGCGGCGCTCGGGGTGTGCGGCGCGCTGGTCGCCACGCCCGCCGCCGCGGCAACGCGCGGATACAAGATCGTCGACCTCGCACCGCTCGCCGGCAGCACGAACACCGTGGTCGAGCTGATCGCCGACAACGGGACGGTGACCGGATCGGCCTTCAACTCCGACGGCTACCCCAACGCCGTCGGGTGGGACCGGCACGGCCGCGCCACGAACCTCGGCACCCTGCCAGGACACACCCAGAGCCACGTCACGGCGATGAACAGCAGAGGCGACCCGGTCGGGTACTCCAACGCGCCGGCCATGATCGCCGACAACGCCGTCCGATGGGACAGACGCGGGCGGATAAGCCCCCTCGCCCCCGAGTACGACCGCTCCGAGGCGGTCGACATCAACGACAACGGCATGATCGCGGGTCAGGTCGCGGAGGAACACGCCGTGCGGTGGTCCCGCACCGGCGCCGTCGCCTACCTGCCCGCGCTGCCCGACGCACCTGTCGGCAGGGCCGTCGGCATCAGCGCGCGGGGCACGGTCGCCGGGGTCGTCCGGTCCGTCTTCGCCGGGGGGCCGCAGTACGCGGTCCGGTGGCATCGCGGTGGCGGCGTGGAGGTGCTCGACGCCTACCCGGGCAGTCAGCTCTGGTGGCTCGCCGGGATCGACGACGACGACCGGGTCGTGGGCACGGCGACCACCGACCACGGCGACCGCGTGGTGCGCTGGGACGGGGCGGGACACGTGGCCGAGCTGGCACTGCCGCCCGGCGGGACCAGTAGCACGGTGACCTACGTCGGGGACCGCGGCGTCGTACTCGGGTTGGTCCAGACACCGGCCGGTCGGCTCGCGGTTCGGTGGGACCGCGCCGGTAGGCCGACGGTCCTCGCCGTGCCGGGCAGCGTGAGTGTCCACCCGGCGGCGGTCGACGACAGCGGTGTCGTGGTGGGACAGGCCACCAGGTCCGACGGCACCACCAGCGCCGTCCGCTGGGACCGCCGGGGCACGGTCACCGCGCTGCCGGACGGCACGAGCGCCGTCGCGATCAACGACCGCGGCGACATCCTCGGCTACGCGACGACGCCCGGCACGGGCGGTCACCCCGTCGTGTGGCGCGCCAGGTAACGGCCACACCGCCTAACGTTGGTCCTGACCCAGAAGGGAGAACCGATGACAGTCCATCACCCGACCGGTCAGGACACCGACGCACTGGTCGAACAGCTCTACACCGACGGCATCGTCGCCCAGCGGGCCGCGTTCAGTCCCGAGTGGGCAGACCGGCTCGGCGAGGACATCGAGGCGCTGTTCCAGGACGCGCTGACCCGTCCCGGCGGTGCCGTCGGACGCGGGCCCAACCGGTACTACGTGGAGATTCACCCCGAACGCCTGCGCGGCTTCGTCGACCTGGTCACCCATCCCTGGGTGACCGGCGTCAGCGAGGCCGTGCTCGGCGCCGGCTACCAGATCGTCGAGGTCGGGTTCGACGTGCCGCTGCCCGGCGCGGTCAACCAGCCGTGGCACCGGGACTTCCCGGCGCCGGAGGAGACCCGCCGGGACCGCAGGCTCACCTCCCTCGCCTTCAACCTGACCACTGTGGACGTCACGCCCGAGATGGGTCCGTTCGAGATCGCGCCCGGCACGCAGTGGGACGACAGCCCCGAATTCGAGCACGGCATGTTCCCGCCCGAGAGCCACTGGCCGCGCTACGAGTCGCTGGGGCGGCGCAAGCTGACCCGCCGTGGCGACATCTCCGCACGCAGCGCACTGACCATCCACCGCGGCACCGCCAACCGCTCGCAGACTTCGCGCCCGACACTCGTCCTCGGCGTCGACGCACCCGGCGCCGGCAACGACGAGCGGCACGATCTCGTTGTCACACAACGTTTCTACGACGACCTGCCACTTGAGGTCCGACCGCATCTGCCTTGCCGCGTCGTCGACCGTCTCGAGCCCATCGAGCAGAAACACACCATCGAAGGGCTTGTGATGGGCGCGCCATGAACGCTCACGGCGGGTCGCCCAGCAGGGCCACCTCCGTGAGGAGGATGCGCCAGTAGCCCTTGGTGATGTCGGCGGCCTCCGCGCACAGGTTCGTCGCCTCGGTGACGAGTGGCGGCGGGGGCGCCGGGGCGTTGCTCAGGCCGTAGCACGGGATCGGGTCGAGCAGCTGCGCGTAGGCCGACCCGACCTCGGCGGCCGCCGAGAGCACCGGCTGGTGGAGCGGGTTGTTCTGGGCGGCCAACGTCTGGGCGGCGGTGGTCGCGATGTCGTTGACGGCGGCCATCGTCGCGCCGCACGTCGTGTCGGTCAGCGGCGTGGTGAACGCGCACAGCTCGACGTCGAGGTTGGGGTGGCGCGCGGCGGCCGCGTCGAAGGCCTGCCGGACCTCCGGGGTGGACGCGACCGCGACCGTGGTGGTCGTAGTCGGGACCGCGGTGGTCGTCGACATCGCTGTCGACGATGACGGAGGCGTCGGCGTGCCGGTCCGCTCCACCCCGCACGACAGCAGCAACGGCACGCCGACGACTCCGAGCACCACGCGACTCCAACGCATGCCGGCACCCTACGGCGGGCCGGCCGGGAGGGGTCCCGGACGCAGCTGCGTGTGAAGTTTCGTGGTGGTCGCGGGTGCCGGCTGCGACGCTTTCCTCGGTATCGGACGAGATCTCCGCGTGGGGAAAGGGAACGCCTGTGAAGCGTCGTGGGCTTGGCGTATTGGGGTTGGCGGGAGTTCTGGTGGGGTTGGGGGTGGCCGCGCCGCCGGTGTCCGCCGAAGGTGGGGAGTGCGACGCACAGGAGCTGGTGCAGGGCATCACCGATGCCAACGCGGCCAGTGGGCCGGTCACGCTCTCGCTGGTGAGCGGCTGCACCTACCGGCTCGACTCCGTCGCGGAGGTCGGGGAGCACGGGCCAAACGGGTTGCCGGTCGTCACCGGGGAGCTGACGATCCACGGGAACGGCGCCATCGTCGAGCGGTCGGCCGAGGCCCCGGAGTTCCGGGTGCTGGAGACGTCGCCGTCGGCCGTGCTGACACTGTCCGATCTGACCGTCACCGGTGGGCGCACGCCGGCAGGCGTGGACGTGCGCGGGGACGCGCCGGGCGGCGGCGCGGTGTTCAACGCCGGCACGACGACCCTGAACGGGGTGACGCTCAGCGGGAACGGCACCGGGCACGGGTCCGACCAGGGCGGCTCACCGGGTGACGGCGGCGCGGGTGGGGCCGGCGGCGCGATCTACACGACCGGCACGCTGACCCTCGACCACAGCACGGTCACCGGCAACGCGACCGGCCGCGGCGGGCAGGGCGGGCCGCCAGGCCCGTACGACTACACCAGTGGTCCCGGCGGCGCGGGCGGCGGCATCCATCAGGAGGCCGGCACCACGACCATCAGGAACAGCAGCGAGGTGACCGCCAACCACACCGGACCCGGCGGCGACCAGCCCAATCCCCCGAACGGCGGGGGCGCGGGTGGTGCGGGCGGCGGGATCTCCGCCGCCGCGGGCTCCGTGACCATCGAGGACAGTGCCGTGACCGCCAACGCCTCGGGTGCCGGCGGCGCTGCCGGCGCGGGTGCCGACGGCGCGGACAGCACGGACGGCGCCGGCGGCCAAGGCGGCTCCGGTGGGTACGGCGGCAGCGGCGGCCCTGGTGGGGGCATCTACAGCTACCGCGCCGAGGTGACGCTCGACGGTGCCCTGGTCGCGGAGAACCGGAGCGGGGACGGCGCCGACGCCGGTCGCGGCGGCAACGGCGGTACCGGCCTGGACGGTGGCGTCGGCGGCTACGGCGGGCCGGGTGGCTCGGGCGGCAGCGGTGGCGGTGTGTTCAGCTCGGGCGGTCTCGCCGTCAGCGACAGCACCGTGCGCGACAACGAGACGGGGCATGGTGGCGCGGGCGGGCGCAACGGCGACGGCGGCGTCGGCACCGACGGCATGGGTGGCGGCAGCGGCACGGTGTTCCACTCGGGTGGGCAGGGCGGCAGCGGCGGCGGGATCTGCAGTTGCGCGTCGGGGTGGGACGAGCCCATCGCGCTGACCGTCACCGCGAGCACGATCCGCGGCAACGTGACCGGTGACGGCGGCCGGGGCGGCGACGGCGGCGATGGTGGCGTCGGCACGACCTTCGCCGGCACCGGGTCCGACGGCGACTGGGGCGGCGGCGGTGGCGCGGGCGGCGGCGTGGCCGCGACGGCCACCACGGAGCTGACCATCACCGGTGGTGTCATCGAGGAGAACCGGACCGGGAACGGTGGCGGGGGCGGCGACGGCGGCGACGGCGGGAACGCGGCGGCAGACCCCGGCCGGGGCGGGAACGGGCAGGTCGGCGGCAGTGGCGCCGGCGTGTTCACCCTGCGGGGGCAGCCGCTCACGATCACGTCGGCGACCGTGTCCGGCAACGTCACCGGAAACGGCGGCACCGGCGGTGACGGTGGTACCGGCCGGGCCTACCTGGGCAGTGGCGACGGCGGCCGCGGCGCGGACGGCGGTGACGGCGGCGGCGCCTACGTGGCGGGCGAACAGACACTCGTCCTCGACGCGACAGACGTCACCGAGAACACGACCGGCACCGGCGGCCAGGGCGGCACCACCCCCAACCCCGACAGCTCCCCCGGCACGCCCGGCGCCCAGGGCAAGGGCGGCGGCACAGCCACCTCCCCGTTCGACTTCGAACCGGGTGTCGTGGAGTTGGCGAACGGTGGTGTCGTGTCCGGCAACACCCCGGACAACTGCTACCCGGCGGGCAGCGTGCCGGGCTGCGCCTGAAGCACCGGGTCGCCGACGTGATCGACGTGATCGACGTCGGCGACCCGGTCGCGCCGGGCAGAGGCGACCACGCGGCGGCGCGGCGATCGAGGGCCGTTGACGGGCTCGTCGTCGGTCAGAGGCTCGGCCGTCGCCTGGAAGTCGGCCAGGGAGTCGCCGTACAGGCAGGTCGCGGTGGGCGCGGTGATCCCGGCGAGACGGGCGATGGCGGCGGTCGGCAGTGTGCGGGCGCCGACGAGGACGGCGTTGGCGTTCGCGTCGGTGGTCAGCAGGTCCGGCAGTGCGAGCAGCACCACCGTGTCGTACACCGACGTCATGGTCGCCACCACGCGGCGCGCGAACGACAGCCCGGGGGCGTCGATCACGTTGACCACCGCGACCCCGTCCGGGTGCAGCAGTCCCGCGACCCGGCGGGTGGCCTCGACCGTCACCACCCCGCCGACGCACGAACCCTGCTCGTAGGCGTCCACCACCACCAGGTCGGCCGACGCCGGCGCCCGCGTGTCGAGGTACTCCCGACCGTCGCCGACCCGCACCGTCAGTCCGGGCACCTCGTCGAACTCCGCGCGCACCAGGTCCATCAACGCGCCGTCCGCGTCGACCGCCACCTGCGTCGAACCCGGCCGGGTCGCCGCGAGATAGCGCGGCAGCGTGCATCCCCCGCCGCCGATGTGCACCGCGGTCAGCGGCACGCCCGGGCCGGTCACACAATGCAACGCGACCGCGACCTGCCGCAGGTACGGAAACTCCAGGTAGGTGGGGTCCTCGACATCCACGTACGACTGGGCCAGCCCGGCAACACTCAACAGCCACCCACTCCGCCGCCGGGGATCCCTCGCCAGCTCGGCCATGCCGAACCGCACCTGACGGACACCCACACGCGGTCGATCGTCGGTAGCCACGTCACCAGCACAGCACACTCGGCCGGGTCCGGTCCGCTCAGCCGGGGCCGCCGCGATACGCGAGGATACGAGACATGAGCATCGTGAAGATCAACGCGTTGACGGTGCCGGAGGAGATGCGCGAGTCGCTGGAGCAGCGGTTCGCGGCACGCGCCGGCATGGTCGAGAACTCGGACGGCTTCGAGTGGTTCGAACTGCTGCGGCCGCTCGACGGCACGGACAAGTACCTGGTCTACACCCGGTGGCGCAGCGAGCAGGACTTCGAGAAGTGGATGTCGGAAAGCATGGGCTCCGGACACGGTGGCGGCGGCTCCCGCCCCGCGGCGAGCGGCTCGGAGGCGTGGACGTTCGACGTCATCCAGCAGACCGGTCCGAAGACGCCGTAGCCCGGCCCGGACGATCCCGGGCCGGGCGGACGCGCCTGGCGGTCAGTTGAACGCGGCGAACATGCCGGGCTCGTAGGAACCACCCTTCTGGTGCAGGATCACGGCGAGCCGGTTGGCCGCGTTGATCAGGGCGACCAGGGAGACCAGCGCGGCGATCTGGTCGTCGTCGTAGTGCTTGCGCACGTGGGTCCACGTCTCGTCGGACACGCCCTCGTGGGCGTCGGCGAGCCGGGTCCCCTCCTCGGCGAGCGCCAGCGCGGCCTGCTCGGCCTCGGTGAACACGGTGGACTCGCGCCAGGCGGCGACCAGGTTGAGCCGGACCGCGGTCTCGCCGGCGGCCGCGGCTTCCTTGGTGTGCATGTCGATGCACCAACCGCAGCCGTTGATCTGGCTGGCACGCAGGCTCACCAGCTCCTGGGTGGCCTTCGGCAGCGTCGACTGGTCGAGCACCAGGCCGGCGTTGGCGAACCGCTTGGCGAACTTGGCGCCGAGCTCGTTGTCCATGATGTTGAAACGGGGTTCCATGACGTCGTCCTCACTCGTGGTGTCGCACTGAACGAACACCAGATGCCGGCCGCCCGCTCCTTGTGACGTGACGTGCGCCATAGCGGGTGGGTGTCACAACGGGACCGGCCCCGGGGTCTCGTGGACACATAGTCGAAGAGACAGGAGCCACCGTTGGCCGACGCGACCGAGGCGTTCCTCGCCCACCGCAACCTGTTGTTCACCGTCGCGTACGAGATGCTCGGCTCGGCCGCCGACGCGGAGGACGTCCTCCAGGAGACGTGGCTGCGGTGGGCGGGCGTAGATCTCGAGACGGTACAGAGTCAGCGCGCGTACCTGGTCCGGATCACCACCCGCCAGGCACTCACCCGGCTGCGGACACTCGGCCGCCGCAAGGAGTCCTACGTCGGGCCCTGGCTGCCCGAGCCGCTGCTGACCGCGCCGGACGTGGCGGAGGACGTCGAGCTGGCGGACAGCGTCTCGATGGCGATGCTGCTGGTGTTGGAGACGCTGACGCCGACCGAGCGGGCGGTGTTCGTGCTGCGCGAGGTGTTCGCCCTCGGGTACGACGAGATCGCGGAGGCCGTCGAGAAGAGCCCGGCGGCGGTCCGCCAGATCGCCCACCGGGCGCGGGAACACGTCGCCGCCCGCCGGCCGCGCGGCGCCGTCTCCCCGGCCGAGACCCGAGACGCGCTCGCGGCGTTCCAGCGCGCGGCCGCCACGGGCGACCTGCAGGGTCTGCTCGACATCCTCGCGCCGGACGTCGTCTTCCTGGGTGACGGCGGCGGGGTCAAGCAGGCGGTGCTGCGGCCCATCGTGGGCGCCGACAGCGTGTCCCGCGTGCTGGCCGCCGGGCTGAGCAGGATCGCCGCCACGGGCTCACTGCGGCCGGCGCAGGTCAACGGCTACCCGGCCCTGATCCTCCGCTTCGACGACGAGATCGACACCGTCATCGCGGTCCGCATCGACGACGGGCTCATCACCGGGCTCTACGCCGTGCGCAATCCGGAGAAGCTGTCGCACATGGAGCGCGAGACCGCCCTGCGCCGGTGAGTCGATCGCGGCGGTGTGCGCATCGAGGCGCGACCTTCGAACCCGGCGAGACCCCGCCAGGCGGCCAGCTGGGTGTCCTGGAGGGCGTCCTCGGCGTCCTGGAACGAGCCGAGCATCCGGTAGCAGTGCACCTGCAGCTCGCGGCGATGCGGTTCGGTCAGTGCACGGACGCCTCGCCGTCCCCGCCGAAGGTCCGGGCTGGGGCAACGCGACGGTCCTGACGGGCGACGTGGTGCAGGCGGTCTCGGAGCTGAGGCAACAGGTGAACGCGGCCATCTCGTCTACGGCAGCGGCCGCCTCGTGCACACGCTCATCGAGCATGAACTCGTCGACGAGCTGCGGCTGATGACCTACCCGGTCGTGGGCGGGGCCGGTGCGCGGCTCTTCGGCCGGACCAGCGGCGTGAAGCCCATGCGCCTGGTTGACGCCTGCACCGTCGATGACGGCCTCGCTCTCCTCACCCACCGGCCCGTCCGAGATCGGTGACGCACCGTCATGGGTTCGGTCAGCCCCACGCGGCCGTCGACCGGTCACGAGCGCGACCCAGCCGTACGAGCGCGGCAAGCACCACGACGCACACCGCCACCAGAGCGGTGATCCGCACGGCGCTCTCCGGCGTGCGGGACGCGATCCACACCAACGCCCAGCACACCGTCACCGCGAAGCCGACCACCGCGGGCAGCCGTGTCGCCGCCACGGCCGCGGCGAGCCCGGTGAGCACCAGCACGACGACCGCCACGGCAGAGGTCGGTGCGGCGTCGAACGCCGCCGCCGTGGCCGCGGCACCCACCACGGCGGCCATGGACACCCAGCCCAGGTAGACCGCCACCGGGAGGTGCAGGAGAAGCCGGTCACCCCACCCGTCAGCACGGACACGCAGCCGCCACGCCGCCACCGCGAGGCAGACCAGGAGCGCGACGATCACCAGCTGGGCGACGAGGACGAGTCGCTGGGCGAACAGCGCGACCCATGCCGCGTTCAACACACCGGCGGCGACGAGCCACCATCCGGTACGGCGGTGCACGGACCTGCTTCGCTGTGTGGGCAGGGCCTGGTACACGGCGAGCGCGGCGAAGGCGACGTAGATCAGCGACCAGATGGTGAAGGCGGCACCGCTGGGCAACAACAACGTGGGGTACGAGTTGGCCACCACACCGACCGACTCGCCCCACAGACCGGCGCCACCGACGAACCCGGCACCGGTCTGCAACGCGGCGGCGGCGGCAAGTGCCGCCGCCCGCCATGCGTCTTGTCGACGAGAACGTCCAAGAGCCATCTCAGCCATGCCATTCCCGCCGCGCTCGGTCAGGGGATCAGAACGGGGACTTGCTGCGGCCCTTGCGGCCCGCGTTCGCGCTCTTGCCCATTGCCTTCTGGGACTTGGAGAACGGCTTGCTCAGCCAGTGGCCCAGGCGACCGGGGGCCTTGCCCGCCACCGAGCCACCCACGCCGGCGGTCTTCTGCGCGCCGCGCTCCGGGCCTCGGGACAGACGAGGCACCAGGAAGGCGAGCAGCAGAAGAATGACACAGACACCAATAACGATTCCGACAACCATTGCACAACTCCCTTCCGCAACGGGGTTACCCGATCCGGACGAGTCCATGCACGGGAGACCACGGCTCGCCGCAGAACACGGTCGATGGTGTTGACGGCGCGCGGCGCCTGCCGACCGGCCTCTGGGAGAACAGGTTCGTCGACACGATCAGCTCGCGCCTTCCCTCGAGGTTCGCGAACGAGGGGCAGGTCACTGTGGAGCGTGCCGGCCGGCAGGAACACCCGTCGTCGCAGCTCCTGGCTCAGGGAACGGTCGGTGACCTCCTCGACGATCATGCCGAGCAGGATGTAGTTGGTGTTCGAGTACTTCCACGTCCCGGGCAGCACGGTCGCGACCATGGACTTGGTGACGCTGCCGGCGTGGAACCGGCCGTCCCTCGGCAGTGGCCGCCGGGGTGACCACATCGGACACCCCCGGCTTCCGCGCGCCACCGGTTTCGCCGCGCACCACCGTGGTCACCACCCCGGCGTGCCATCGGCGACCATCTGGTCCAGCTCGTGCTGGAGGCCGGTCGCCGCGACCGCGGGCGGCGCCAGTGTCGTGATCGTGGCGACCAGCGTGCCGAGCGCCGCCGTGCGGAGCATTCTCATCGGTCGTTCTCCAGTCTCAGGCCGGCACGGTGCGGTCGCCGCGCAGCGCGAGGTAGCCCGCTTCGAGAGAAGGGGCCACGGGGATCGCGTCGGGGGTCGGTTGGCCGGCGGCGACGATCCGGTACCGCACGCCCTGCGGGTCGGGCAGCACCGACACGATGACGCCGCCTTCCGGCTCGGGCCCGGGAGTGACCACGGACCAGACCCGTCCCTCCGCGACGGCGATGAGCTCCGCGACGGTGCCTCGAAAGACCGACCGTCCCGCGTCGAGCACGGCGATCTCGCGGCAGGTCTGTGCGATGTCCTCGACGATGTGGGTCGACAGCAGCACGGTCCGGTCGCCGGCGAGCTGGGCGAGCAGCGTGCGGAACCGGATGCGTTCCTCCGGGTCGAGGCCGGCGGTCGGCTCGTCGACGATCAGCAGGCGCGGATCGTTGAGCAGTGCCTGCGCGATGCCGATCCGGCGCTTCATCCCACCGGAGAAGCCTTTGAGCCTGCGATCGGCCACATCGGACAGTGCGACCACCTCGAGCAGCTCGGCGACCCGCCTGCGCCGGACGCCCCGGTCGTCGATGCCCTTGAGCAGCGCGACGTAGTCGAGGAACTCCCGCGCGGTCAGGTCGGGGTAGACCCCCAGGTCCTGCGGCAGGTAGCCGAGCACCCGCTTGATCTCGGCGCGGCCTCCGGCGGTCGCCAGGTCGTGGTCGGCGACCAACACCCGGCCGTCGCTCGGGCGCAGCAACCCGGCGAGGATGCGCATCAGCGTGGTCTTTCCCGCGCCGTTGGGCCCGAGGAGGCCGAACATGCCGGTGGGAACGGTCAGGTCCAGGCCGTCCAGCGCACGGGCCCCACCCCGGTACGTCTTGGTGAGCCCGGTGATCTCGATGTTCACGTGTCTCCCCTATCGAGTGGTGCGCGCGAGCAGCGTCCGCGCGGCGGCCAGCGCGAACACGGCCATGACGAGCAGTACGGCGACCGACAGCCAGGCGGTGCCCGTGGTGGCGGCCGGGCGGAGCAGGTTCAGCGCGGCGCCGGGCACCGGGCCGGCCAGGTCGCCGTCCGCCGGCCCGAGCAGGGCGATGACGTACCCGTTCACCGGGCGCAACAGCGTCTGGTTGAGGGTGGGCATGATCGTCGGATCGACCAGGTTCGCCCAGAACCAGTAGCCGACGAACAGGACGCGGAACAGCGGCGCGGGCATCAGCAGCGGACACAGCATCGCGAACGCGCCGACGAACGCCAGTCCCGGCGCGAGCACGCCGACGGTCATCGCCAGTGCGTACCCCAGCGCCGCGGGATCGCCGTGCCGCACGACGTGTCCCACGGCCACCAGCAGGTAGATCCCGACGATGGGGAGCGCGCCGGCGAGGCACGCCCCCACGTACTTCCCGGTCAGCCGGGCATCCGGACCCGCCGGGGTGGTGTCCAGCACCTGCCGCACGTTGAGCTGGTCGTCCCGCACGAGCCGGTCGGCCAGCAGCACACCGAAGCCGACCGGCAGCAACAGCATGACGAGCTGTCCGCCGAACACCATCGCGGCCGCGGGATCCTCCTCGGCGAACACCTTGCCGACGTTCTGCGGGCCCACCAGCACGGTGAGCACGGCCAGCGCCCCCATGGTGATCCAGAGCGATCGCTTGCGCAGCTGCATCCGCAGCTCGTAACGCAGGCACGCACGTAATGCGGTCATCCGTCCTCTCCCCTGACAAGTCGTTCAACGCGGGTGAGCACCAGCCAGCCCGAGACGAGCAGCGCCGCGCCGGACGTCAGCAGCACCAACCGGTTCGCGAGCCAGTTCTCGCCGCCGCCCCGCGTCGTCGCGAACAGGAACACCAACCGCGAACCGGCCCACTCCTGCATGACGCCGGCCATCACCTGCTGCCCCAGCCACACCGCGGCGACCAGCCCGCCCGCGGCTGCGGGACTACGCAGGAGCGCCCCGAGCAGGAATCCCAGCCCCACCAGCCATAGCGTCGGCGCCAGCCAGGTGAGCTGGCCCAGCGCCGGTTCGGGTGCGAGCGGCCACCGGTACCACCAGCCGGAGACCGTCAGCGCCACGGTCGTGCCCACCGCGATCACCGTGGTCCACGCGAACGCGACCGCGAGCCGGCGCAGCAACGTCGACCGGTACGCCCGGAGCACGCTGACCTGGAGCTCGACGACCACGTCCCGGCCGACCAGCGACGCCGCGACGACCCCGGCGGCCAGCGGCATGCCCATCTCCAGCACGGCCAGCAACGTGCGGGCCGTCGCCGCCTCGTTCCCCGAGCCCTGCAGCACCGCGAGGAGCAGGACGAACGCCGCGTTGACCGCCAGGGTGACGGGGGCCGCCCAACCGGTTCGGCGAACCTCGTGGCGCCACAGCGCGAGTGGTGTCATACAAGGTGAGTAGCGCCGCGACGCGTCAGGGTTCACTCACGCGACGGACCGACGTGCCCGCGAACGTCCCAGCCAGGCACACCAGCACCGCGGCGAGCGCGACGGTCAGCAGGTTGGTCGACCACAACGCCTCGACAGCGCGTGCGACGGGCGCCAGCCACTCCGCGTCCACCGCCAGGCCGGGCGCGAGCAGCCGCGTGACCCACACGGCGAGCGCGACCGTGGTCGCCACGGTCGTGCCCACCGTGACGCAGAGCAGCAGGCAGAGCGACGACAACACGACCATGGGTCCCAGCCAGGCGCCGATCAGCGACGTGAGGCCGGACGAGTCGACGCCGAACCCGGCCAGCACCACCGAGGACACCATGGCGAGCGCGAAGTCGTAGCCGAACACCAAGGCCACCCGCGCCACCAGGACCACCCGCGGCGACGTCACCGTCGCCGCGATGTACTCGAACCCCGGATCGCGTTCCGTGCCGCAGACACCGGCGATGCCGGCCGCGGCGACGATCGGCGCCAGCATCGCCAGCACGGACTCGGGCCACGCCTGGGACCGCGCCCCCACGACGGCGAGCACGACGCCAAGTCCCATGACGACGACCGAGGCCGTCCAGACCGAGAGCCGGACCAGCCGAAGCTGCGCGAGCAGCAACTGCCCGGCGAACCTCGCGTGCCGGGCCAGCCCGGTCCTCGGCGCGGCCGACTCCGGAGTCTGGGCCGCACGGCGCAACGCCATGGACACCGCGTCGGCCGGCGGAGCCGGACGGTCGTGCCGCAGCACGTCGCCGACGGAGTCCCAGAACTCGAGCCGTGTTCCGCACTCGTCGCACGCGACGAGGTGGTCCCGCACCGCCTGCCGGGAGTCGGCGGACAACGTGCCGGCGGCGTAGCCGGCCAGCTCGGCCGTCGGGTGGACGCTCATCGCCACGACTCCTCCAGTTCCGCGAGTTGGCGCACCAGTGCGGCGCGGGCGTGGTGCAGCCGGCTCTTGACCGTGCCGACGGGCACCCCGAGCACCTCGGCGATCTCCGCCTGGGACAGCTCGGCGGTGAACGTCAGCATCACCACCTCCCGGTGGGCCAGGCTCAGCTGGTCGAGCGCAGCCAGAATCCGGTCCCGCTCCACGCTCGCCAGCGCCAGCTCCTCGGGCCCCGGCTCGGCCACGCGCACGTCGGCGACCTCGTCCAACCCCGCCTCCACGGGGCGGGCGACGCGCAGGCGGTTGTGCGCCTGCCGCCGGGCGACCCCGTACAGCCAGGTCCGAACCTGCGACCGGCCGGCGAAACCGGCCGCGCTGCGCCACACCGCCAGCAGGGTGTCCTGGAGGATCTCCTCGGCCAGCATCCGATCCCCGGCCAACCGCAGCAGGAACCAGAACAGGCCGTTCGCATACCGTTGGTACAGAGCCGTCAGCGCCTCGGCGTCGCCGCGCCCGACCCGCCCCAACAGCACCTCGTCCGCCTCGTCCCCCGGCATCATCCGCCGCCGCAACGACACACCCCCGATCACACCCACTCACCAGGCCGTCAACAGTGAGTAGCACCAGCAGCCGGTCAGGTTCACCGGCCTGATCTCCAGCACCGATGTCTACACCCGGGATCTCGGCACTGTTCGCGGAGACCGTCGCCTGGTAGCTCGACTGGCCGAGCGAGGGTCATCCCGCGGTCGAGCCGCGCCGACGTCGCCGACCCCTTTCGGGCCACCGACTGCCGCTCAGTCGCGCAAGCACCCACGGTCGCGTCAGGGGGCGCAGGAACCGTTGTCCGGGTTCATCAACGGGTTCTCGCCGCTGACGGACGTGAACGACACCGTCGTGCCGGTCGGGGTGGCGACGCCGTCGGTGAGGGCGTAGTAGGTCCAGCCGCCCGTGTAGGTGATGGTGTCGCGCGCGGTGTCGTCGGCCTCGGCGCTCAGTACGACGAGCTGGCTACCGGGGCCGAACTTCTCGCAGGTGTAACCGGAGCGGGCCGTGACGCCGCCGCCCTCGTACAGCCGCAGGAGGTCGCCGTTGGGGCCGGCCACCTGGCGCAGCGTGCCGTCGACGTACTCCCAGATGCCGAACGTCTCGGTGTTCGCGCCGGTCAGCTCGCTCACCACGAGCTCCTCGGCGCCGTCGCCGTTCACATCGGTGACGCGCGGCAGACGCACGTCCGACGGGGTGTCGGCCGGCGCGGACGCCGCGAGCCGCTGACCGTCCACTTCGGTCACGAGCTCCTGCTGTGCGGTGCCGGCGGAACGGATCGTCACGGTCTCGTCGGCGCCGTCGCCGTTGAGGTCGGCATGTGCGAGCACGTCCTCGTCCGGCACGGCGGCGGCGGTCCCGCCGGTGAGAAAAGCGAGTGCCGCCGAGGCGATGACGCCGCTGCTCAGCACGGCGGTGGTCTTCCGGGTGATCATCTGGCTCGTCCCCTCGATCTGCTTGCGACCGTCCCAAGTGGACGATCGCGTCATGGTCCTGATGTAGAAGAGACGGGTGCCACAGCCTCAGGGGTGCGTCGATGTGGTCTCGGTCACAAGAAAGCAACCCCCGGACCAGCGCAGCGCCTGGCGATCTCCGCGTCCAGCGGACTCATGTCGTCATCGACCGGTGCGGACGGCGACCACCAACGAAAGTCCAGCACCTCGTCGTTCACGATCAGCGGCGGCACGACGTCGAGCCGAAGCAGGTAGACGGCGAGAAGCTCACGCCGCTCCGGCTTCCGAAGATCGAACTCCGCCACGGCGGCGAAGGTCAGTCGCGTCGCACGGATTCCGGTTTCCTCATGCAGTTCCCGGATCGCGGCCTGCCGCGCCGTCTCGCCTGGTTCCCGCATACCGCCGGGAAGCTCCCACTGCCGCCGCCAACTGTCTAGCACCATCAGGACGGCGTCCGCGTGCGTGACCACGACCAACGACGCCGGCATCGGCACCCGCTCGTCCTCCGCGCCGAACCGGATGTCGACCAAGACGTTGCCAGCACGATCACGAATCGGAAGCGCCGTCATGTCGCCATCCAAGCGCATCGCGACTATTCGTCCATTGTGGACGCGCGATCAGGCCGTCGGGCCGACCAGTACCGGCAGCTCGCCCCAGACGGTCTTGCCGTTGGGGGTGGGGTCGACTCCCCAGTCGGGGCACAGGCCTCTCACCACGAACAGGCCCTTGCCCGGGGGCCACGGGGCGGGCGGCGGCTGTCCGCTGTCATCGACGCTCAGGCGGACCAGGTGTCCGCGGGACCGGACCGTCAGCCACACCCGGTAAGGCGGGTCCGCGTGTTGGTAGGCGTTGGTGAGCAGCTCGCCGAGCACGATCGCCGCCTCGCGGATCACGCCCTGGGTACAGCCGCGCAGCGGCTCGGCCAGCCAGGCCGACAGGCCGGACAGGAACCGCGCATCGCCGGTGGGCACGTGTGCCTCTGCCAGCAGTCGGTCATCCGCCGGTGCTCGGCTGCCGCCCGCCGGGGACGTCACGGGTGGCTGTTCCGGCTCGGCTGGTCGGGCGCGGTCAGGTCGGCGGCGGCGCTGTCGAACGACAGCTCCGCCCATACCGTCTTGCCGCGCGCGCGGCGCTCGACGCCCCATCGCTTCGACAGGCCACCGACCAGCACCAGACCGCTGCGGTGCGCCCAGGAAGCACCCAACTCCGGTGTGCTGTCGTCGACCGCGACGAGCAGCGTGCGGTCCAGCTCGCGGACGGACAGGTGCAGCACGTACGGCGCGCTGCCGTGGCGGCGCGCGTTGGTCACCAGCTCGGCGGTCACGAACGCGGCCCGCATCCGGACCAGCCTCGGCACCGCGACCAGCGCGTCGCCGATCCATTCGCGGACGGCCGACGTCGGCGGGTCCTTCTCGGTGGGCATGATCAGCATGGCCTGTCTGTCGCCCCACGGCATGGTCATGTCGGCTCCCCGGCCGGTAGGGGCTCGGCCCACCGGACGGCGGACCAAGTCATCCTCGCCGGTTCTCCGGGTGGTCAACCTGACAACTACCTGACAATCGCGGCCGCCGATCCTGAGCTACCGGGCCGACGCGGACGTGGACGTCGGACTCGGCGGCGGACTCGGCGGCGGGCTCGGCGTGCTGGGCGACGCGCTGGCCGACGTGCCGGGTGGCGGGCTCGTCTCGGTGTCGAAGCTCGGCGTCGCGGTCGGCCGTTCCTGCGTGCTCTCCTCGATGGGCTGCGGCTCGTCCTGCGAGGTGACCCCGCACGCCGAGACCAGCACGACGACGGTCGCGACGACGACCGACGAACACCGCCGCCGGCTCACTCGGCCACCTCCGGCAGCTCGACGACGAAACGCGCGCCGCCGCCGTGCCGCTCCTCGACCCACGCCCGCCCGTCGTGCCCTCGGACGTGCTGGGCGACGAGCGCGAGGCCGAGGCCGACCCCGCTGTCGGTCGCGTCCCGGTCCGCGGGCGAACCGCGGGAGAACCGTTCGAAGACGTGCTCCCGGTGGGCGGCGGGCACGCCCGGCCCGGCGTCGTCGACCTCGAGGCGGGCGTGCCCGTCGTGGCGGCGGACGCCGAGCCGTACCAGGCCCTTGCCGTGGTGGGCGGCGTTGTCGAGGAGGTTGACGACCACCCGTTCCAGACGGCGCCGGTCCCCCACGACCCATGGCCGTTCGCTGACGTCCAGCACCCCCGGCGCGAGCGGGGCCCGGTGCGCGGTGACCGCGATCACCAGCTCGGCGAGGTCCACCAGCTCGAACGTGGACCGGTCCTGGTCGCCGCGGGAGATCTCCAGGAGGCTGTCGACCATGCGACGGAAGCGGCGCAGGTCGGTGTCGAGCAGCTCGACGGCCTGGCGTGGCCCGGGCGGAAGCTCGGCGCGGCGGCGGTGCAGCACCGACATCGCGTTCAGCATCGTGGTCAGTGGCGAGCGCAGCTCGTGGCTGACGTCGCCGGCGAACCGGGTGTCCCGTGCGACCCGCTGCTGCAGGCGTTCCGCGGTGTCGTTGAACGCCTCCGCGAGCGGCACGAGATCCGGGTCGCCGGTGACGGGCAGCCGGACCCCGAGGTCGCCGCGCGCGGCCTTCGTGGCCGCGGCGGTCACCTTCCGCAGCGGGCGCAGCGCATGGTTGGCCGCCCACCGGCCCAGCAGCGCGCCGGCGGAGGCGCTGGCCAGTGCGCCCGCGACCAGTAGCCAGCTGAGGAAGCGGAAGGTGCGGTCGAGCTCGCGCAGCGGCGACACCTCCACGTAGGTCGCCGACAGCTCCGGCAGCGGCAGACCGACCGCGAGCACCGGGACCCCGTCCAACATCGTCCGTTGGTGCGCGGCCTGCCCGCCCCGCACGGTGTCGAGGAACGCGGTCGGCAGGCGACGCGGATCGACCCGGTTGCCGCCGCTGATCCAGTCGCCGCCGTCGACGAGCAACACGGCCGACTCGACCTCGGCGCCCAGCCCGGTCATCAGCTCGGACAGGCCGTCGGACGAGCGGCGCAGCCGCGCCTCGACGAGCCGAGCGTTGCCGGTCGCCTGTGCGATGGCGCTGCGTTCGCGCTGCCCGATCATGTACCCGGTGGAAAGGTGCCAGGTCGCCACCGCGAGCGCGCCCGCGACCACTAGCGAGACCAGGCTGAACCACGCCATCACCCGCGCCCGCAGCGGAAGTCTGCTCACGATGTTCATCTGCCAGTCCTAACTCACCGACGTCCCGATCCGGTAGCCGATGCCGCGGACCGTGACGACGTGGGTTGGCTGCCCCGGGTCCGGCTCGACCTTGCGCCGCAACCGGCGGATGTGCACGTCCAGCAGGCGCGTGTCCCCGAAGTAGCCGTACTCCCACACCCGCTCCAACAGCTGCTCACGGCTGACCACCGCGCCGCGGGCGAGCGCGAGGGCACACAGCAGCCGGAACTCGGTCTTCGTCAACGGGATCTCCTCCGCGCCCCGCAGCACGCGCCCCTCCCCGATCCGCACCGACAGCTCACCGAGCTCCAGCACCGGCGGCACGTCCGGGTCACCCGCCCGGACCCGCCGCAACAGAGCCCGGATCCGGGCGGCCAGCTCACCGGCGTCGACCGGTTTGGTCACGTAGTCGTCCGCGCCGGCCTCGAGACCGGCGATGACCTCGTGCGGCCCGGACCGCGCGGTCACCATGATGATCGGCAGGTCACCGTGCTCGCGGATCCGCGCACACACCTCGAGGCCGTCCATGCCGGGCAGCATGAGGTCGAGGAGCACGACGTCCGGGCCGGGTCCGTCGACGGCGAGCCGCTCGAGTGCCTGCTCGCCGGTCGCGGCCTCGAGCACGCGGTAGCCCTCGTCGGCCAGCGACAGCCCCAGCGCCTCGCGGATCCGGGCGTCGTCCTCGACGAGCAGGAGGGTGGTCATCGTGGTCGCCGTGGTCGTCGTCATCGTCGTCATCGTCGCGCCACGTCCCGTTCCAGTGCCTTGCTCACCACGCCGTCCCCCTCCCTCGCCATGTGCAGTGTGCACGCGAGCGGCGACGGCGCGACCGACGGCCGGCGCTCCGCGTCGAGCCGAATGTGATCAACCACACCGACCGTGCCATGCAACAGGGCGCCCGCCCACCGCGTTAGGGCATGGCTAGCGGCGAACAACGAGGTGTCGCCGCGTGGATCCTGGAGGGTTGATGACCCACAGAGGGGCTCGGGTGGGCCTGCTCGCCGCGGTGGTCGCGGCGGGCATGGTGGCGCCGGTCGTGGGGGCGGCGCCGGGTGCCGCGGGGGCTGTCGCGGCGTCGGCCGCGGCTGGTCCGGCGGTGACGTTGCTGACCGGGGACAAGGTCACGTTCGGCGGGATGTACGGGGTGAACGTGCACCCGGCGAAGGGCCGCGAGCACATCGGCTTCCGTTCGCGGACCGACGAGCACGGTGACACGCACGTCGTCCCGGAGGACGCGGTCGCCTTGCTGTCGCAGGGAAAGCTGGATCCGCGGCTGTTCAACGTCACCCAGCTGGTCGAGGTGGGCTACGACGACGCCTCGCGGGATCGGCTGCCGTTGATCGTCGACTACCCGGGCCAGACCCCGCGGGTCGCGAGTGCGGAGGTCAGCCGTGAGCTGCCGGCACTGAGCGCGGCCGCGGTGTCGGTCGAGCGGTCGGCCGACTTCTGGGCCACGGCCCGCAACGCCGACCACGTGTGGCTCGACGGACCCGTCCGCGCGAGCCTCGACTACTCGGTGCCGCAGATCGGCGCGCCGGACGCGTGGGCGGCCGGGCACACCGGGGCCGGCACGACCGTGGCGGTGCTCGACACGGGCATCGACGCGACGCACCCGGACCTGTCCGACGCGATCGCGGGTGTGCAGAACTTCACCGACGCCGCCAGCGCGGACGACGGGCACGGACACGGTACGCACGTCGCCTCGACCATCACCGGCAACGGCGCGGCGAGCGGCGGAAAGTACCGGGGCGTCGCGCCCGATGCCAAGCTGCTCAACGGAAAGGTGCTCGACGACGGCGGCTCCGGTCAGGACTCCTGGATCATCGCCGGGATGGAGTGGGCCGCGGCGGGCGGCGCCGACGTGGTCAACATGAGCCTCGGCGGCATGGCCCCGAGTGACGGCACCGACCCGCTGTCGCAGGCGGTCGACGAGCTCACGGCAGAAACCGGCACGCTGTTCGTGATCGCCGCCGGCAACTCCGGCGGTCCGATCAGCAGTCCCGGCGCCGCCGACGCCGCGCTGACCGTGGGCGCCGTCGACCGCGACGACGAGCTCGCCGACTTCTCCAGCCGCCGCCGCGTGGACGGCGCGATCAAGCCGGACCTCACGGGGCCCGGCGTGAACATCGTCGCGGCCAAGGCGGCACACGGCCAGATCGGTGAGCCGGCCGCCGACGGCTACGTCTCGCTGTCCGGCACCTCCATGGCGTCGCCGCACGTCGCGGGCGCCGCGGCCATCCTCGCCGGGCAGCACCCGGACTGGCAGGCGGGCCAGCTCAAGGCCACGCTGATGGGCAGCGCGAAGCCGACCGACGCGGTCGCCGTGCTCGACCAGGGCGCCGGCCGGGTGGACGTCGCCAAGGCCACCGCATCGACGGTGTACGCGTCGGCGGGGAGCCTCAGTCTCGGCACCGCGCAGTGGCCGCACGACGACGACCAGCCGATCGCCAACACCCTCACCTACACCAACACCGGCGGCGAGCCGGTCCCGCTCGACCTCGCGGCCGACGTGACCGGGCCGGAGGGATCCGGTGCGCCGCAAGGGATGTTCACGTTCGAGCCGGCTCAGCTGACGGTGCCGGCCGGTGGTCGGGCGACCACGACCGTCACCACCGACACCACGGTCGACGCGGCCGACGGTGTCTACAGTGGCGTGGTCACGGCCACCGGTGGCGGTCAGACGGTGCGCACGCCGGTCACGGTGAACCGTGAGGTCGAGAGCTACGACGTGACCGTGCGGGCCATCGACCACAACGGCGCGCCGACCGAGAAGTACTCCTACGAGTTCCTGGACGTCGACCACCCCGCGGCGTACGGGACGTACGACCCGTCCGGCACGGTGGTCGCGCGGGTGCCCAAGGGCGAGTTCATCGTCACCGGCTTCGTCCAGACGGAGGTCGCCCAGAACGAGTACCGGAACGCCGAGTTCGCCGAGCCGGCGTTCACGGTCACCGGCGACAGCGAGCTCGTCCTCGACGCGCGGCAGGGCAAACCGGTCAGCTTCACGGTGGACGAGCCGAACGCCGAGGTCGGCAACGGGCGGTACCGGTACGACATCAGGACGGCCTGGGGTGAGTTCAGCTCCACGTCGTTCATCCCGAACTTCGACGACTTCGTCTTCAAGCCGTCCACCACGTCGAAGAAGGACCGTTTCGTGTTCACCGCCGAGGCGCGGATGGCCGAGTGGAACGGGGAGTCGTTCGACGGCAGCCCGTACCTGTACCACGTGCGGCACACGGAGAACGGCGCCCTGCCGCAGACGCTGGACTGGAGTTTCCAGGACTCGAAGCTCGCGAAGGTGCGGTCGGAGCACGCGACGGCCACGCCCGGCGTGGTCGGCTACCGGGAGAACTTCCTCGTCGTGCCGCTGCCCGGCTCGCTGACCGAGTACTACTCGCCGGACGTGCCGTGGGACGGCCAGTTCATCGAGATGGTCGATCCGGACACGTTCGACTACGTGTCGGTCGTCGACCAGGTACGGCCGAGGAGCTTCCCGCTCGACCAGACGACGACGGAACGCTGGAACGTCGGCGTGTTCGGGCCTTCGGTCCCGAACGGCCTCGACAGTCCGCTGTACTTCGCGGCCCGGCTCGGCGACCAGTTCCGGTTCGTCGTGCCGCTGTTCACCGACCAGGGCACCGGCCGGGCGGGTTCGGCGAACACCGAGGGCACCACGACACTGCTGCGCGACGGCGCGGTCGTCGGCGACTATCCCGGCGCGGGCATCGGTATCTTCACGGTCGAGCCGGAGCGCGCGGAGTACACCCTGCGCACGTCGGCGGACCGGTCCAGCTACGCCCGACTGTCCACTCAGATCAGTGCGGAGTGGACGTTCGCGTCGGAGCACGTCGCCGGCGAGGATCCGGTTCTCCTGCCGTTGCTCGCGGCGCGGTTCGCGCCCGACCTCGACGACCACAACGCCGCACCGGCCGGGAAGAGCTTCACGATCCCGATGTACGTGCAGCGCAACGGAGCCGACGAGGCCGGCGGTGTGAGCACGCCGACCGTCGAGGTGTCCTACGACGACGGCAAGACGTGGCAGCCGGCGGACGTCGAGGGTGGCGACGGCGATGCCGGGCAGTGGCAGGCCTCGGTCACCCACCCGGCGGGTGCGGAGTTCGTGTCGCTGCGGTCGAGCGTCTCCGACGCGGACGGGAACACGCAGCGGCAGACGATCGTCCGCGCGTACGCGCTGAAGTAGTGGAGACGTCGTCGTGCCGGGCCCGCGGGTGTCGCGGTGCCCGGCACGACTTCGGCGGGCCGGTGCGTAGGGTGGCCGCGTGCCATTGGTCTCGATCGTCACGCCGACGCAGGCGCACAACGCCACCCACATCGGGGCGCTGTGGCGTTCGCTGGCGGCCCAGGTGCTCGCGCCGGGCTGGGAATGGGAGTGGCTGGTCCAGGAGGACGGGCCGCGGCCCGCGGTGCGGGAGCTGCTGCCGGCGGACCCACGGATCCACTACGACGCGCTCGGTGTGCAGATCGGCGGCGCGGCGACCCGCAACACGGCCGTGGCGCGCGCCCGCGGCGACCTGATCGCCGGGATGGACCACGACGACTACTACGAGCCGGACGGGCTCGCCGCGCTCGTCGAGCCGTTGGCCGAGGACGCGTCGGTGGCGTGGTCGTGTGCGCGGATGCGGTGGCAGAACCCGGACGGCGGCACCTGGGTGAAACCGGACGTGTACCCGGCGGGCCGCGTC
Source organism: uncultured Actinomycetota bacterium (assembly GCA_963840275.1). Classification (GTDB taxonomy): domain Bacteria; phylum Actinomycetota; class Actinomycetes; order Mycobacteriales; family Pseudonocardiaceae; genus Actinophytocola. Next base: position 419,484 of record CAWIYK010000005.1, on the reverse strand, counting down.
GAGCCCGGCACCATCGCCGAGACCTTCATACAGAGCAACGACTTCCCGTTCCCTGCGTCGATCACCGTCTACCGGCGCCCACACCTCGTCGCACACGGTGGCTGGCCGGCTGTCGCGCGCTCCACCGACGCGGTGCTGCTGGCCGCGTTCTCCACCCGCTGGGCCGGTGTCTGGGTGGACCGGATCGCGGCCACCTACCGCCGTTGGTCGGCGCAGCACACGGTGCAGTCCGGAGACATCGCCATCCGCGACCTCCCCCACGTCCGAGGAGCGATCGCCCAGCGACTGGCAGCCGAACGCTCGCTGACCCAGGAGCTGTCGAGGGCCACACCCCCGCTGTGAGCGGGAATCACGACGGGAGCCGGAACCGCAAAAAACGGCTCCGGCTCCCGAGTTCACTCCCGCTCAGCGGGTCGCGTCACGCGCAGCTGAGGTTGTACTCCGGGGTCCAACCTTCGGGCTGGCCGTTGCCGTTCCCGTGCCACCAACGGATGCCGTCGTTGTCGATCGGGCCGCCGGTGATGCGGAAGGCTTGTCCGGAGACAAGCGTGTACAGGTTCGGGGAGGAGAGGCTGGGCCCCTGCCTGACCCACGTGTTCGTGACGACGATCGGCACTGCGCCGACGCTGCAGGCAAGAACGCCCACATCGCCCGACGGCGCGGTGTCGACCGGTTGAGCAGCCGCGGGCCCGGCCGAGAGCAGTGCGGCCGTGCAAGCCACCGCCGCGGCGGCCATACCACTCGCGATGCGACGCGAAAATGTCATCTTAGCTCCCCAACTGTGTTATCTGAGAGAACGTCGCAACGGTAGCCGCTGTCACCGGAGACGGCAAGCAATGTCGCTACTGGATACAATCGCCTGGGTGAGCGCGACGGCACGACGACAGGCATCGGCGCAGCCCAGGCGCGCCTACTACGGAATCACGGAGATCGCCGACGCCCTCGGCCTCAGCCGCCAGCTCGTCACCGTGTGGCGCAAGCGGCGCAGTCACGGGTTACCCCAACCGGACGCCGAGCTGTCCTCCGGCCCGATCTGGCAGGGCACGACCGTCGAGCCGTGGATCGACGCCATGCGGGCCAAGCGCGACACCGCGGCGCAACCGCTCGACTCGGCGACGGCACTGCGCGTCTGCCGCCGGATGCTGCGGCTGGCCGCACTCGTGCTCGAGCAGCCACCGCGCCTTCGGCTGCTGCACCAGGCCCTCGGCGAGCTGCGGGAGGTGCGGCCGCTGGTCGCGGCGAGCGCGCACGACGAGCTCGGCGGCGCCGTCCGCGCCCTGCTCGCGCCGGTGGACGAACTGCTCGACACGACCGAGTACGACGACGCGCTGCCCCGCATCCGCCGGGCGGCGCTGGCCGCGCTGCCACTCATCCCCGACGTCGTCGGAGATGACGCCGGGACCTACTCGAACACGGGCAGTGTCGATTAGACTGCCGCAAGTGATCAACGTCCCGGATTACCGGTTGGGCGAGGAGATCGGCGTTGGCGGAACAGGCGTGGTCTACCGCGCCACCCGCAGGTCGGACGGCGCCGCGGTGGCGGTCAAGGTGATCAAGGTCCAGCGGGGCGCCTCGGAGTACCAGCGGCGGTTGCGGACCGAGGCCGAGCTGGTCGCCCGAGTCCGGCACGACGGCGTGATCGACGTGCACGAGATCGGCGGCGACGACGAGTGGGCGTGGCTGGCCATGGACCTGGTGTCCGGGCCCGACCTGCAGCGGCTGGTCGACGAGCAGGGACCGCTGCCCGCCACGCGGGCGGCCGAGCTCCTTGCCGCCGTGGCCGACGCGGTCTCCGCGGTCCACGCGGCCGGGCTGGTGCACCGCGACCTCAAGCCGGCCAACATCCTGCTCGACGGCGACCGGCCGCGGATCACCGACTTCGGCGTGGCAAGCCTGGCCGCCGGCGAGTCCTCCCCCGCCGACGGGCTGACCGGTGGCACCGACTGGTTGCACAGCGCCCCGGCCAACGAGCCGAACCTGACCCCCGGCTCGGGCACGGTCGCCTACATGGCGCCCGAGCAGTGGCGCGGCGAGGAAGGCGACGCGCGGAGTGACGTGTACGCCCTCGGCGGCACCCTCTACACCGCGCTCACCGGGCGCCGTCCGTTCCCGCAGCGGTCACTGCCCGAGCTGGCCTACGCGGTGGCGGTCACCGCGCCGCCAAGACCGAGCGCGCAGGGCGTGCCCTGCGCGTTCGACTCCGTGGTGGCCACGGCGATGGCCAAGGATCCCGCTCAGCGATACCCCGACGCGGCCGCCTTCGCGGCCGCGGTGCGGGCCGCGGCGAAAGGCAGACAGGTGCCCGCCAGGGCGACCGGGGCCACCGGTGCGGCTGCGGTCGCCCTGGCCGGCGGACCGCACCGCCCGCCACGCCGCCGCTGGCTGCCCGTCGCCGCCGCCGCTCTGTTGCTGCTCGTCGGCGGCCTGCTCGTGATGTGGCGCCCGTGGGCCGGGCCGAGCGTCGAGGACCGCATCGTGTGCGCCCGGGACATGACCGTCCGCGATCAGCCGCGCAGCAGAACGGTCATCGCCACCCTCTACCGCGACACCTGGATCCAGGTGTACGACGACAGCCCGGTGCCCGGCTGGGCTCGCACCGACCTCGCCGACGGTCGCCACGGGTGGGTCCTCACCCAGTTCCTCGGACCACCGTGCCGCCGCTGACGGCCTCAGCGGGGCTGCCAGCGTGACGGCGGCATGCCGAGCTCGGTTCGGAAGGCGGCGCTGAACGCGCTGGGCGTGGTGTAACCCACTCGTTGCGCGACGTCGGCGACCGGCAGCCCGCCGGCGAGATGTGCCACCGCGTCGAGCATTCGCCTGCGCCGCCGCCACTGCCCGACGCTCATCCCGGTCTCGGCCAGGAACAGCCGCTCCAGGGTGCGCCTGCCGACGCCGACCTTTGCGGCACACGGCAGCGATCTCCAGGTCTGTGATCAGCTCCGTCGCGGCCACCGCCCTCGGGTCGGCCGGCGTCGGCAGCAGCAGTGCCGCGTCCGCCGGCAGGTCGGCGAGCAGGTCGCGCAGTACCGCGACCAACCGGGCGTGCCGGGGCTCGTCCAGGCTCAGCGGCGCGTGCTCCACCAGGTGCACCACCAGCTCGCGCAGCAGCGGCGACACGTCGAGCACGCGACAGCCGGCCGGCAGCAGCCGCGTCCGCTCGCCCGCGTAGAGGATGCGCAGCGCGCCGCGGTGCACCACCCGCAGGCGGTGCGCGATGCCGGCCGACACCCACAGCGCGCGGTGCCGAGGCAGCGTCCACCGGCCCTCGGCGGTGTCCACGACCAGCACACCGGACGCGGCGTAGATCAACTGGTGCCACTCCGCGGCCTGCGGCGGGGTCAGCGGACCCGGCGGATGGGTGACCGCGTAGCCCCCGCAGGTCCGGCTCGTCGTGACGCATACGCGACAGAATCAACCGCATCGGCGACTGCGCGCAAGCCATCGCGGCTTCTACCGTGCTGGCATGAACGAACTCTCACACGTCGCGATCAACACGGACGACGTACCGACGGCCCGACGGTTCTACCGGGACACCTTCGGGTGGGACTTCAGCCCGTGGGGACCGCCCGGCTTCTACCGGATCGAGGCCGGCGCGCGGGGCGGTCCCGGGGTCACTTCCGCGCTGCAGCAACGACGCGATCTGCTGCCGGACCGGCCGACCACGGGGTTCGAGTGCACCATCGCGGTGGCCGACGTGGCCGCCACCCGGACCGCGGCGCTCGCGGCGGGCGGCCGGGTGCTGATGGAGACCACCACGATCGCGGGGGTCGGACACCTCGTCTGGCTCGCCGACCCGTCCGGCAACGTCGTGGGGGCGATGGCCTACGACCCGGCCGCCCGCTGACCCTTCAGCTGACCGAGAACGTGGCGTCGGACGGACCGGAGGCCGCGTGCACGACGTGCAGGTTCCCACTGAATGCGGTGACCTTGCCGGCCGCACAGGTCACGCTGGTCGTGGTGAAATCGTCGTCGTGCCGCATGGGCCCGAACGGAGGTGAGACCTCGTAGGCGTAGGTGGCCCAGTTCAGCTTTCCGCCGCTGAGCGCCCCGGTCGACTGCGGGTGCTCGTGGCCCGCCTTTGTCGTGACAACCCCGAGGCTTTGCCCGACCCGCACCGTGAGCGACTTTGTGTAATAGGGGCTGTGGACCTTTCCCTGGAATGTTCCGGCCCACTGCTGTGCCGTCGCGCCGCAGGTCTCCGCCGCGGACGTGGCGCCGACCGGTACGGAAAGGCCGACCACGGCGAGCAGAACGGCCCCGACCATGCTGAACTTCCTCATCATGCTCCCACTTTGCTCGATGGGCGTTCAGCATCCGGGATGGCGAGTCCCGCCGCCCAGGGGCTGGAAACCCACGGAGAAAGGGATGCGGGTAATTTCGATGCCATGTCGCGGAACGAGGTCAGCGGCCAGGTTGCCGGAACCGTGGTGCAGGCCGGAAGCGTGACCGGAGGCGTGCACGTGTCAATGGCACGTCGACTTCCCGGCATTCCCGCTCAGCTGCCGATGCCACCGAAGCGGTTTGTCGGGCGGGACGAGGACTTCAGGAAGCTGGATCAGGGGGGCACCAACGGTCACGCGGTGCTTGTCTGCGGCATGTCAGGCATCGGCAAGACCAGTCTGGTGTTGCATTGGGCGCATTTGCGAAAGGAACAGTTCCCCGACGGACAGTTGTACGTGGACCTGCGCGGGGCTGATCCGAAGGAACAGCGACCGGCCATCGCCACTGTTCTTCGCCGGTTCCTGGAGGCACTGGGCGAGCCCGACGAGTTGATTCCCACGGACGTGGACGATCTCACGGCACGTTATTGCACGTTGCTGACCGGGCGGCGGGTGCTGATCGTGGCGGACAACGCCATCGACCCGGAACAACTCCGACCGCTGCTACCGGGTTCGTCGTCCGCCACGCTCGTCGCCACCAGCCGCAAACACATGGACAGTCTGCGACTGCGGGAGGTCGCCCTCCTACCCCTCGAACCGATGCCGCGTGGCGAGGCGGCAGAGCTGCTCGAAGCGTGGCTGCCGCAGGACAGACTGACCGCTGAACCGAACGCGGTGGCCGAGATCATCGATCACTGTGCGGGACTGCCGCTTGCCCTGAGCATCGTCGCCGGGCGTGCGGCCGACCATCAGGCGTTCGCCTTGCGTTCACTGTCCGGTGAGTTGCGCGACGAAGCCGACCGGTTGTCCGCGTTGAGCACCAGCGACGGGGAGATACAGGTGCGCACCGCGCTCGCGACCTCCGTGCGAGCGCTGGACGATGACGCGAAGAAGCTGTTCGGGCGGCTCGGCGTCGTGCCGGGCCCGGACTTCGGCCTGGCCGCCGCCGCCAGTCTCGTCGCTCTTCCCTCGACAGCGGTCGCTCCCCTGCTGGACCGGTTGGAGGCCATGCACCTGGTGCAACAGGTCGCGTATCGCCGCTACCGGCTACACGACCTCGTTCGCCTGTACGCCCGGGAGTCGGCCGAGAGTCGGGACGACGGGGCGCTCCACAGGCTGACCGACTACTACCTGCACGCCGCGCTCGGAGCCGATCGGCTTCTGGCGCCCCACAAACGGCAGATCGTCTTCGGTGTGGCTGAGCGGCAACCGCTCGACGGCACTCCCGTACTGGAATGGTTCAACACGGAACACCGCAACCTGTTGGCCATTCAGCACGAGGCCTCGCGTCGTGGTTGGTTCGACCCGGCGTGGGCGCTCGCGTGGGTCCTCACCGACTACCAGCGATGGCAAGGACATCTGCACGACTACCTCAGCACGTGGTTGATCGGTCTGAACGCCGCACAACGCATGGCGGACCCGCAGCGACTCGCGTGGGCGCATCGCCAGCTCGGTCAGGCGTACTCCCGCCTCAGCCGATTCGACGATGCGGAACGGCACCTGTGTCAGGCACAACAGTTGGCCCGGCAGGTCGATGACGTCCTCTGCGAGGCCGCGACCCTGCGTACGCTCGCGCGCACGTCAGCGCGCCGAGGACAGCGCCAGCAGGCGGCAGGACACGCGGCACGGGCACTGGCGCTCTATCGCAGCCTGGACAACACGATCTGGACGGCGATCGCCCTCACCACTGCGGCGTGGTCGCGAGCGGAAATAGGTGACCATGAGGAGGCGCGACGCATGTGCGAAGAAGCCCTGGGACTACATCGGAAACACGACAACCGTTACGGCGTGGCCGAGTCTGCGGATTGTCTTGGCCACATCTCGAACGAGAGCGGGAACCACAAGCAAGCCGTTCATCACCACCAGGCCGCGGTCGAACTGTTCCAAGAACTGGGCAACACCTACAAAGAAGCCGATGCCACCGCACGCCTCGGCAAGGCATACGTCGCACTGAACCCGCGACGGGCCTGGTCCGCATGGCAACGAGCGCACGACCTCTACACCGCTCAACACCGCTCAGCGGATGCCGAAATCATCAGCCACCACTTGCGATCCGAGTTCTTCGGCGTCACACCCACCACGGTCGCGGCCGCACCCGACTGAACCTTGTCGTAGGCAGCGACGTTGCAGGCAGCAGCAACCGGGCATCGGATCATTCCTGGCGGGGAGCGAAATCCTCGCCGTGGGTCGCGTTTGCGGCTGGTGCTGGCTGCGCCCGGTCGACCGAGTCCCGCCGACGGTGGGCGAGCCACGTGGTCGACCGGACCACGATCGCTACTAGAGCGACTCCCGCCAGGATGTCCAGCACGTAGTGGTGTCCGGTCGCGAGGACGACGAACGCGGTGCAGGCAGGGAACAGCCACGCCAGCCACGCACCCCGTGGACCGCGCTGACGCAACACGGACCACACCGCGTACCCGCACCACGTCGTCCACGCGACATGCATGCTCGGCATGGCCGCCAACAGGTTCAGCCCCGTTCGCGGCGTGCGGGTCGTGCCTCCGTACACGATGTCGTGCGTCGCTATGTAGTCGACGATGCCGGTCATCGCGAACCGTGGCGGTGACTCGGGAAAGAGCCACACGAGTGGAAGATCGAGGAGCGTCGTCACCACCAGGACGGTTCTCAGCTGACGGTAGCGCTCCGGCCGGGAGACGTAGCCCCAGATCAGAATGGCCGGCACCGCCACGAGACACAGCCGGTAGAAGTAGCCGGTGACATAGATCGCGGCGGGGTGGTCCAGCATCGCATGGTTGACCGGGTACTCGACCGCGATGCGCAGCAACTGCTCCAGGCGCTGGACGAACTCGGCATTGTCCGTCGCCGGCGGGTTGCCTCGGTCGACCGCGGCACGGGCCAGGCCGAACGCGAAGTACCCACCCACTAGCAACGCCACCTCGACGTACCACACAGGCCGCTTACGCCCGGGGCGAGACGAGTTCATGCGCCGGGAGGGTACGCCACGAACAGGCCGTTCAGTCGGTACTGTCGACTGAACGCGTCTTCTTCCGGTGACGACGCAGCAGCAGCAGACCCGCGGCGACGAGCACGAGAGCACCGGCGACAACCCAGAGCCAGACCCAGGTCCACGACGTCCGGTCGATCGTCAGCTCCGCCGGCCGAACCATGGCGAAGACCTGCCCGGGAGTGGCGGCGTACAGGTCGCCGGACGGTGTGACCGCCAGGTGACGAACGTTGTCGCGGCCCGCGTCGATCGTCTCGATGATGCCCTGACGCACTCGCCGGATGCCCTCCTCGGTGGCGACGAACACGGTGCCGTCGCGGGTGACCGCGACCGCGGTGGGGCTTTCCAGCGACGCGTTCCGTGCGGGCCCGCCCTCCTCTGCCGCTTTCTCCTCTTCGGTGGGGAACTCGTTGCCACCGCCGGCCACCAGTTGCGTCTTTCCCTTGCGTACGGCGAGAACCTGGTTCTTGACCACCACGTACGGAGTCCGGTCGGCGCCGACGGCGACGTCGTGGATGGCCGGGGTGTCGGAGCTGTCTCCTGTGGACAGAAGTCGCTTCGGACCGCCGTCGTCCAGGCGGAACAGCTCCGTGGCGGTGGTGAGGTAGACGTCGTGGTCCGGTCCGACCGCGAGGTCCGTCACACCGGCCAGTGGCTGGTCTGCCGCCAGCCGCAGAACTGTGCCATCCGGGTACCGCCGCCACAGCTGGGCGGGTTGCTCGGCAAGTGGCTTCCCCACGGTGTAGTAGGACACGAGCTGGTACAGCGACCCGTCCGGTCCGGTGGCGATCCGGCCCTGTGCGGCCAGTCCGTCGACGTGTTCGGACTTGCCGTCCGCGCCGAACGCGGTCATCCCGTCCAGCCCGCCGACGTAGGCGGTGCCGTCCGGTCCGACGCCGAGTGTGTCGATGCCGGCGCACGGCCGTTCGGTCGGCGGCGTGCCGAGGTCGGCGAGCGTCGAGATGTTCCCGTCCGGTGCTATCGCGCGGACTCGGGTGCTCGCCGCGGAGGTGACGTAGAGCGTGCCGTCCGCGCCGACCGCCAGTCCGGTGGGATCGAGCAGCGCGGCCTCGGTCGCCGGTCCGCCGTCGCCGGTCTCCGCCCGCCGGCCGGTCCCGGCGACGGTCGTGATCACGCCGGTGCGCTCGACGCGGCGGACCCGTCCGTTGTAGGTGTCGGCGACGTAGAACGACCCGTCCGGCCCGGCGGCCACACCGCGTGGGTTGTTGAGCTCGGCGTTCGTCGCCGGTCCGCCGTCACCGGCGAAGTTGCCGGCACGATCATCGTCGGAGTTCCCGGCCGCGGTGACCAGGATGCCGTCCGGCCGGACCGCACGCACCGCGTTGACGCTGTCGTCGGAGGTGGTCTCGATGACGTAGACGGTGCCGTCCGCGCCGACCGAGACCGCTGTGGGCACCCGAAGCGTCGCCTCGGTGGCCGGCTTGTCGTCCGAGTACGAGCCGGGGAGATGTACCTCCTGGTCCGGCGTCGCGCCCGCGATCGTCGTGGTGGCGCCGTCGTCGGCGATCGTGTGGACCGCGCCCTCGACCGGACCGGTGCCTTCGGTGTAGTACACCGTGCCGGCGTCGTCCACGGCCAGTTGGTTCGACACGTCGATGCGCCTGGCGGACTGGCGGAACGCGTCGAGGCGGGTGACCGTGCTGACCTTGCCGTCCGTGCCGACCCGCAGGATCGCGAACGTCGTCATGAGGTAGACGTTGCCTCTTCGGTCGACGGCGACCGCGTGCGGATAGGCCAGACCGATCTTGTTCGCGGGTTTGCCGTCGGGTTTGTCCTCCTTGTGGGCGCCCGCACCGGTGCCGGCGAAGCGATGGACACGACCGTCCCGGCCTATCGCGTGCACGAGGCTCCGGCGCGGTTCGGCCACGTAGACCGTGCCGTCCGGAGCCACGGCCGGCGCACTGAGCCCGGGATCGCTCGTGGTCCACTCCTTACCGGTGCCGGCCACGCGGTGCACCGAGCCGGGTTCCTCGTCCGCCCAACGGGAAGCGGCCGGCTTCGGGGCCTCGGCCTGGTCGCCGGTGACCCGGTCGAGCCGACGGACCGTGGCGCCGACGACCAGGTACGGCGTGCCGTCCGCCCGGAACGCGAGATCGTCGATCCGGCCGGCCATGGCCGGGCCGACCGGGGTGAGTGTCCCTTGCGGACCGATCCGCAGGATCTGGCCGCGGGTGACGTCGACGACGTGGGGCGCGCCGTCCGGGCCGAGCGCCACCGCGCCCGCCACGTCCCCTTCCGGCAACGTCGCGGCGACGCGCCGCACACCGTCCGGCCCGACCGCCTGCACCGTGCGGACATCCGGGCTCAGGTCACCGATCGTGTAGTACACCGTCCCCGCCGAATCGACCGTGATGGCCCAGATCTGGTTCTGTTCCTCGACGATCGTCCTGACGACACCCGCACGGTCGACACTGGCGACGGACACCTTCTGGTGACCGTCCTCGCCGAAGAAGTGGTTCGCGTAGTAGACGGTGCCCGCGGCGTCGACGGCGATGGCGCTCACCAGCGGAGCTGAGTCGTCGCTGACCACCTCGGTGGAGCCGTCGGCGCCGACTGTGCGGATCTCGGTCTCGGTCGCCAGGTAGAGCATGCCGTCCCCGCCGACGGCCACCGCGCGAGGAAGGCCTTGCGCACGCTGCGTCCGGCCCCCGGGCACGGTGTCGATCACGCCGTCCGGCGTCACCCGCCGCAGTCGGCGGTTGCTCCACTCGGCGAGGTAGAGCGTGCCGTCCCCGGTGACCGCGATCCGCGGACCGTAGGCGGGCGAGGCGCCCAGCCGTGCCTCGGTCGCGGGCCCGCCATCGCCGGAGTAGCCGGCCAGACCGTTCCCGGCGACCGTGGTGAGCCGCCATTCCCGCGCCGGCGGCTCGGCTCCGGCAGGCGCCGGCGTGCCGACCACCAGCGCGGCGACGGCAGCGGTGACCGCGACAGAACGGCGGTACGACATGAACTCCCCCTGACAGTGGACCGTCGATGTGGCAGTTCTGACGGATCTGTCGCATGCGGGGTTCCGCGTCAGCGGGGCGGGATGCGCTCCGGGCGGTCGTCGGTCCAGCCGGCGGCCAGGATCCTGGTGGTGCCCTGGTAGGTGGTGTAGCTGATCAGCGTCGCCGTGTCGGGGTCGATGACCACGGTCAGCTCGCCGGAGCCGGGTGGGAGCTTGCCGTCCGGGAACTTGTCGGCGGCCATGGGGGCGAAGGAGAACCGCAGTGCCTGTCCGCCGTCGACGGCGCCGAGGTTGGTGACGTTCGGCATGGTGGCCAGCGCGCGCAGGGCGGCGGAGCGGACCGCCGGCGGGGTAGGGACCTCCCAGAGGAGGTGGCACAAGCCCCAGAGGACCAGGGTGGGCATCTCCTCCGGGCCGTTGCGGCGGAGGTAGGGAGTTGGTCATCCACGTCTTCAGCTTGTCCGGGTCGGTGGGCAGACCCGCCACCCGCTCCAGCGTCAGCAGCGAACCGCCGACGGAGAAGCCGGTCTCCAGGACGATCCGGGAGACACCGGGGTAGCCGTCGGGCATGGGGTAGCGCACGCCGTCGCGGCCGGTCCAGTCGTTGTACCGCTGGGTGGGTTTGGTCGAGGTCGGCATCGGGAGCTCCTGCTCCACGTGCCAGTAGGCGCCGGTTGCCTCGGGCTGATCCTGCGCGACCTCCGCGGCCCGCAGCAGGATCTGCTGGCCGGAGAGCTCGTCGGGGGACGAGGACGACTGGGCGCCCTGCTGCCCCGGTGGCGCGGGGGCTCCCGGCTGCGCCGGGCTGAGGACGACGGCGAGCACGGCCGCCGCGGCCGTCACCACCGTACCGCCCACCAGCCAGCCGAGCCGCCTGCCGTGTCGGCGCGGCGCCGGCTCCGAAGCGCGGGTGGCGGTGATCTCCCGCATCAGCGCGGCTCTGGCCGTGGCCCGCGCGGTCGGCGACGGCGGGTCGGGCTCGGCCCAGCCGTCCCGCAGCTCCTCGAGGTCGGTCATGCGTCAGCCTCCGTGTGGTCGTGGTGACCGGGCCGCTCCAGCACGGCCCGGAGCCGCTGGCGGGCCCGGTGCGGGCGGGAACGTGCCGTCCCGGCGGGGATCCCGAGCGACTGGCCGGCCTGCTCCGAGGTCAGCTCCGCCCAGGCGACGAGCAGCAGCACGTCGCGGTCCCTGGCCGGGATCTCCGACAGCGCCGCCGCGAGCGCGCTCTGGCGGGCGGTGGCGTCGAGCCGGACCACGACCTGGTCGGCGTGGCCCTCGCTGACCTCGTCGACGCCGATCCGGGCCATGGCCCGGTATCGCCGCTGCTCGGCCCGGTGGTGCCGGGCGACCAGGTTCGAGGCGATCCCGAACAGCCAGGGCCGCGCGTCCGCCGCGCCAGGTCGTACCGGTCCCGTCTGGCGAACGCGGTCAGGAAGGTCTCCGAGGCGAGGTCGTCGGCCAGGGTCTGGCCGAGCCGCCGCGCGACGTAGCCGTGGATCGTGGTGTAGTAGCGGTCGAACATGCTCGCGAAGCACTCCGGTTCCCGGACGGACCGCCCGATGACCGCGGCATCGGACTCCGGTGCCGGGAACTGTCGCGCCGCAGCGGTCATCCTGGGATCACTCCGGTCATCGCCTGCCTCTCCGCTGGTCGGTGCACACTCACCCCTCCTTCGCCGACCGGCCGCACGGTGTTCGCGCACACGGTTTCAGCGGGTGGGGATCTCGACCTCGCGTACGGGCGCCAGCGCGGCGGGCGGGAAGTCCGGCCAGTCCGGTCCGTGGTGGCTCTCGCCCTGCAGGTGCCGGTCCGCGAACGCCTGGGTGGCGGCCAGCACATGCGCGACCTGCCGCGCCGTGAGCGCGCCCGTGGTCAGCGCCGCACCCAGTTCGTCCAGATCCAGTACCCGGTAGGGAAGTCCGGGTGGTCCGACGATGAAGTCGACGTAGTGGTCGACGACGTGGATCACGTCGCCCTGTTCCCGGATCTCCACCAGGTCGACGTACCACCAGCCCGCCCGGTCGGGCTTGAACACGACCGGCTGGTTGAGCTGGGCCGACTCGTCCAGCAGCAGGAAGGCCCGCTGTCGGCGACCGGCATCCGGGCGGACATACCTCCACTCCGGGATGTCGAACTCATAGGCGGCGACCCGGCCGACCCGGATCCCCGGGCACGGCAGCTCGCCGCGCAACACCGTCACCGGCTCCGGATCGTGCGTCACGGATGCAGACCGTAGTCCTCCCTTTTGGGCGTGGCACAGCCGAAGCGGCCTTGCTACCGTCGTCTGTTCGTCTCCCGGCCGAGGACCGGGGAGGAGGTGGACCATGACATCCGTCTCGCTGTTCTGGGATGCCGGCCGCGGCCTCGACGTGCACGTGCTCGCCGGAGAGACCTCCCCGTCGCTGCTCGGCGTGCTGGTCATCGAGGAGCACGACGGGAAGCTCCACTTCGCCACCTCGCCGCCGCCGGACATCGACGCCTCGACGTTCCGGTTCGAGCCGAACTTCGCCAGCCTCGTGGTGCCACCGGCCAACGGCGGCATCACCGTCGACACGGCCACGGGAGCCGTCACCGTCGCGGCCACCCGGCCGGCTCCGCCCCGGCTGGAGCGGTTCGTCATCGAGGCCTCGGTCCAGACGGTGACGACGCCGCCGACGACCCTCGGACCGATCCCGATCCGGGTGCAGGTGCACGACCGGATCGACGACCTGTGGCTCACTCCGGCGCGGCTGACCGTGCGGCGCGCGACCACCGGTGTCCGGTTCTCCGTCCTGGCCCGCTTCGAGGACGACACGGTCGGCGACATCACCGGCCGGTCCGGCATCGCGTGGAGCCACAACGATCCCGGCTCCCCGAGCGACCCGCGCGTCCGCGTCGGCCCGACCGGTGGGCTGGCCGCCAGCGCGGACGCGGGGACCGTGACGATCACGGCGAGCCACCAGGGCCGGACCGCCACGGCGCAGGCTCTGGCGGCGCCGGCCTGGTCCGCGCCGGTGGAGGCGATCCTGCTGACGTCGCGCAGCGCCGGCATCGCCCGCATGGCCGAGGCGCCGAACGTGTTGTTCCTCGCCGAGGGCTTCCCGCTCGGCCAGTTCACGGAGTACCAGGCCCTGGTCCGAAAAATGGTCGACATGGTGCAGGACCCGGCGACCCACCTGCGGCCGTTCGACCTCTTCCGCGGCGTCGTGAACTACTGGATGGCCTTCGTGCCGTCCCCCGAGGCGGGCACGTCACCGTTGTACGACATGAACGTCGTCCCCGGTCTTTCGTTGCGCGGTGAGGAGATTCCGCTGCCCGTGAAGCCGACGCCGGGCAGCACCCTGACGTTGGAGAACCTGATCTACGCGGTGGGGCTGCCCACACCCGCGGACGCCACGGCGACGGTGGCGAACAAGCTGAGTCAGTGGCTTTTCCAGTACGGCCCTTCCGTTGGCCTGAACGTGCCGGCCGCGGTCGTCACGGCCTGGCAGCGCCTGCACGACCACCGGCTCGCCAACGAGGTGGACAGCGCGTTCGGGGTGGCGATGGGCAACCGGCCGCAGCTGCACGCGTCGCGCCCCCACCGGTCGCCGGACCTGCACCAGCGCCGGGTCACCGCGAGCCACCTGGAAGCCTTGTTCGCCAACATGTTCTGCCAGACGGCCGTCGGCGCGCCGGCGATGGGCGCGATCTGGGCCGACCCGAGCGGCACGACACCGGCGCCCTCCGGTGGCGGCCTGCCGACGGGGTTGCGGCGGGGACAGGACCGCGGGCTCGTGTACCTCCTGCTCGGCGGCGCGCGCTCGGGCGGTTCCCAGCCGGCGTACGCCATTCTGAGCGGCCTGGTCGAGAACGTCGAGGTGAACCTGTCGGCCGTCGCCGGCACCACACGCCGTGTCGACGTCGTCCCGCACGCCCTGCCCGCCACGCCGGCGCTGCGCACGGTCGCGCGGGTCGCGCACGAGGTGAGCCACGCCCTCGGACTTCGGGACGAGTACGGCGAGTCCGGGAAGCTGGCGATTCCCGACGACGAGACCGACGAACTGGCGGCGATGGGCAACGTCCAACCCGCCAAGGAGCTCGTCGTGTCGGCCGCCGACCCCCGGCTCGACCCGGCGAAGCTGACCGACATCAAGTGGCGGTGGCCGCGTGTCGCCGCCGCCGGCGTCACGGTCGCGGTGCCGGCCGCGGGGGCGGGCGGCACGTTCGTTGTGCGGCTGCGCAAGGGTCACGCGGCCGCCTTCCGCCGCAACGACGTCCTGCGGCTGCGCAAGGCCGCCCTACTCCCCCGCGCCCCGGAGAGCGTGCGGCTGACGGTGACCGCCAGACCGAACCAGGTCCGCGACGAGGTGACGGTCCGGCCGGCGGCCGGCTTCACCCCGGCCGACTGGCCCGCCGGCAGCGTGCTCATCCGTCCGGTGCGCGGCCCGGCGACCGGGACGGACCCGCTCGGTCCGGACCTGCTGCTGGTGTCCCAGGTGATCCTCGACCACCTCGGACAGACGCGGATCCCGCTCAACCGCACGCCGACGGCCACGCCGCCCGCGCCGGTGTGCGTGCAGGACACCGCCGACGTCCACCGGCCCAGCTCCACGGTGCACGTGCCCGGCGGGCCGCCGGCGCCGCTGCGCCGGCCGCGGTCCACGCAGCACATCGTGGGCCTCTACGACGCGGGGGCCACGTACTTCTGCGGCGTCTTCCATCCCAGCGGCGAGTGCCTCATGCGCCAGCTAACCAGCTCGGGTGCGAGCCCGCGGGTGTACCCGTTCTGCTGGGTGTGCGCGTACTTCCTCGTCGACCGGCTGGACCCGACCAAGCACGCCGTCGTCGAGCGTGACTTCGCCAAGCGGTACCCGCGGTTATGACCCAACCCGTCGGCACGCTCGAGGCGATCGCCCGGCACCTCGCCGAGGCGGTGCGACCGCTGCGCGTGGCGGTGAGCGACCTGGACTCCTTCCGTGCCTTCCTGCTGCGCATGGGATGGACGGCCGAATCGTTGCCACTGTCCTATGTGGACCTCGGCGAGCGGGTGGGACAGGTGGCCGACGCGGTGGCGGCACTCGACGAGGACGGCGGCCCGACGCGGGTGGCGGCCGTGCTCGACGGGCTCGCGGCACTGTCGGCTGCGGTGCGGTCGCTCGACGAGGCGCCGGCGGGAGTGGAACCCGGCCCGTTCCTCGCCGAGCTGGCCGACCGGCTGTTCGAGCTGCTGCTGGTGGAGCACCTCGCCGCGCGGGCGCCGGTGCTGTACACCGCCCTGCGGCTGCTCGACGTCATCACGCCCGAGCCGCAGCCGGCCACCCCGACCCGGCCCGCGTTCACCCGGACGCGGCTGCGGTTCGACGAGCTGGTGCGGGTGGTCGCCGAACCCGAGTCGATACCGGCCCGGGTGTACGGGTGGGGAACGCCCGACCTGGACTTCACGCTCGCGGTCAACCACCTGTACGGCCTGTCCCGCTCCATCGGGTTCCCCGCCACGGTGATGGACGTCGACCAGGTGCTCGGTCAGGGCCTGCAGGACAGTCCGGAACGCACCGCCCGACCCATCTCCGTGCTGCTGCACGTACCGCTGTTCGACGTCGAGGTCGACGGCGTGCCGGGTGAGGTCGCCATGGCCGTGCTGGAGCTGCCGTCGGAGACCGGCCACCAGCCCGGCGTCGTGCTGCGGCCACTGGTCCCGCAAGGCGTCGCGGCCGTCACCGACCTTGGCGACGGGCTGTCCTTCCGGGTCCGCGCCGGCACCGACCTGGCGGCCACGTTCGGCGTCGTCGTGCGACCGGACGGGATCGGGGTGCGGTTCCCGTTCCAGCCGGACACGCCCATGCCGGCGGCCGGGTACGGCGCCACCCTGGAGTACCGGCCGGACACCGCGACGCTGATCCTCGGGTCGCCCGACGGGAGCCGGGTGGAGCTGCGGGGCGCGACGTTCGGTTTCCGGATCGACCTGGTGAACGGCGTGCCTGTCGTGGTGGGCGAGGTGCGGCTGGAGAACGTCACGGCCGTCGTCACGGCCGCGGAGCTCGATGGGTTCCTCGCCGGTCTGGTGGGCCGGGACAGCGTCCGGATCCCGATCCCGCTGGGCGTCACGTGGTCGTCGACCGAGGGGTTCGGCTTCACGCTCGGCGCGGGGTTCGAGGTCGTGCGCCATCCGGACCTCGCGCTCGGCCCGATCACCGTCACCACGCTGCTCGTCGCGATCCGAGCGAGCGCCGACGTCCTCGCTCTCGAGGTCGGCCTCGGCTTCCGTGGCGACCTCGGGCCGGTCGGCTTCCTCGTCGAGGGCCTCGGCATCGCCGCGGAACTGGCGTTCCAGGACGGGAACGCGGGTCCGTTCGACATCGGGGTCGGGTTGCGGCCGCCGACGGGCCTCGGGCTGGTACTCGACGCGGGTCCGGTCACGGGCGGCGGTTTCCTCAGCTTCGACAGCGCGGCGGGCCGCTACGCCGGTGCGCTGGCCGTGCAGCTCGACCGGCTGAGCATCGTCGGCGTCGGACTGCTCGACACCCGGGCGCCGGGCGTCGACTTCGCCCTCCTCGTCCTGCTCTCCGCCCGCTTCGAGCCGGGAATCCAGCTCGGCTGGGGGTTCGAGCTGACCGGGATCGGCGGGCTGCTCGCGGTGAACCGCCGGATCGACGTCGACGCGCTACACGAGCGGTTCGCGACCGGCGCGGCCGCCCGGCTGCTGGCCGTCGAGGCCGCCACCGAGGCGAGCAACCTCCCCGCGATCCTGCGTGAGGTGGACGCGACCTTCCCCGTGGCCGACGGTGTCTACGTCGTCGGCCCGACGGTGCGGCTGCGCTGGCTCCGGCTGGTCACGATCGACGCGGGCGTGTTCCTGGAGTTCCCCGGCCCGACCCGGGTCGTCGTGCTCGGCACCGCCCGCGCGACCGTCGACAACCCGCTGGCAAAGGGACCGCTCGTCCAGCTGCGAGCCGACTTCGTCGGCGTGCTGGACCTGGAGCGGCGCACGTTCGCGTTCGACGCGACGTTGATCGACTCGCGGTTGCTCGAGAGCTTCCCGCTCACCGGGGACATCCTGTTCCGGGCTGGCTGGGGCGATGAGCCGTACACCGTGCTGAGCGTCGGCGGCTTCCACCCCGACTTCCACCCCGGCAACCTGCCCGTGCCCAAGACGATCGACCGGCTGGCGATGTCGTACGGCCACCCGGACGACCGGATCTACCTGCGTTTCGAGGGCTACTTCGCCATCACGTCGAACTCGGTGCAGTTCGGCGCGTCCGTCGAGGTGTCCGCCAAGCTCGGCCCGTTCCGGATCATGGGGTTCATCGGGTTCGACGCGCTGATCCGGTTCGAGCCGTTCTTCTTCACGATCACGTTCAAGGCGAGCGTCCGTCTGAAGTGGAAGGGCCGGACCCTCGCGGGCATCAGCGTCCACGGCACGCTCTCCGGTCCCGGTCCGGTGAAGTTCACCGGCCGCGCGTGCGTCGAGGTGTTGTTCTTCGACATCTGCAAGAGCGGCAGCTTCGAGATCGGCAGCGACGCGCCGCCGGTCGTACGCCAGATCCCGAGTGCGCTGACGACGCTCGCGCTCGAGCTGCGTGCCCCGGCCAACCTGCGCGCCGTGGCCGAGGACCGGTCGGTGGTGCTCCGTGCGCTCCCGGCGGACCCGCCGGTGCTCGCGCCGACCGGGGTGATCTGGGAGCAGACCCGTGCGCCGCTCGGCCTGCTGCTCGAACGCATCGAGGGCACTCCCCTCGGCCTGGCGGAGACGGTCACGGCGACGAGCGAGCAGCTGACCGGCGAGGAGCTCGACTGGTTCGCGCCAGGGTCGTTCTCCGAGCTGAGCGACGCCGAAGCGCTCACGCGGCGGTCGTTCGAGCGGCTGCCGTCCGGCGTGCGCCTCGCCGCGGGTCCGGACGAGGTGTCGGAAGGCGTCGACCACGACGTCGACGTCGTGGAGTTCCTGCTCCCCGCACCGGTGCCGCCGCCCCCGGACCGGCACCCGTCGATCACGGCACCCGGCTGGCTGCTCGAAGCCGTCCAGGTGCGCGAGGGACTCGCGGAGGGACGGCTCACGGCCAGGGCGTTCGAGACGACACCCGAACGGTGGCGGGTCGTCGACGTCGACGGTGGTGTCCTCGCGACGACCGGTGAGTCGCAGGCGCACCAGCTCGCGCGGTCCGTCGGCCGGGGCGCGGTCGCACTGCCGGCGCTCGACCAGATCACACTCACCGACGCCTGAGGAGTGCGGCCGATGCGGATCACGTTCCGGGGGTGGCAACGGCCGGCGGTCGGACAGCACATCATCGGCATCGAGGGCGGGCGCGCCCAGGCCGCGCTCACCGTGCATCTTCAGGGCACCACGGCCGACGGCGTGGCGACCGGCGACCAGCGGGCGTTCCTGAGGTTCGGGCTCGCGGGGCCGGGTGACGTCGAGGCACTGCAACCCGGCGCGATCATCGCGCGCTTCCCGGTACCCGGCGCGGTCGAGGCCGAGATGACCAAGTGCCCGTACGTCGAGTTCGGGGACCCCGCGCTGCCGTGGCGGTATACCCCGCAAGGGACTCCGCTGCCGTCGAACCCCCGGTTCCGGCCCTGGCTCGCGCTCGTCGTCGGGACGGCCGAGGAGATCGCGATCGCCGGCGCCACGGCGGTCCTGTCCGAGGCCGTGCAGGCGGCACACCCGTTGCGCGACGCCCCGACCTGGGCCCATGTCCAGGAGGTCGCGGGGCGCAGGACGTCACGCGTCCTGAACCGGCGGGGGCTCAACCCGGGCACGCGTTATCTGGCGGTGCTCGTGCCCAGTCTCGTGGTCGAGGACGACCAGGTCGTGGGCGCCTGGGAGCGGCCCTCGCCCGGCCCGGTGACACTGCCCTGCCTGGCCCGGTGGAACTTCCGCACGGGACCGGGCGGCGACTTCCGCACCCTCGCCACCGGCCTCCACCCCGGCGAGGCCGACGCGTCGACAGGTCGCGCGGCGGTGCGGTACGGCCGGTTCACCGACAGTCCCGTACTGCAGATCGGCGGCGCACTCGCACCAGCGCTCGACGACCCCGACGAGGAGCCACTGCCCGACGACATCGCACGAGACCTCGACCGGCTCCGCACGCCGGAACAGGACGCGGACGGGCGACCGATCATCGGGCTGCCGCTCTACGGGAGCGCCTGGCACACCGAACCCGACGACACCACCGACTGGGGTGACCGGCTGAACCGGGATCCGCGACACCGCGGCGTGGCGGGCCTCGGCATGCTCCTCGGGGTCGAGTTCCAGACCGAGCTCGCCGACCTCCTCAGCCGTCAGGCGGGCGCGGAGGCGACGGTGGCCGAACGGGTCCGGCATCTCGCGCTCGGCCTCGAGGCGTCCGGGTCGCTGTGGCGGCGCAGGCTTCCCGCCGATCCCCAGCGTCGGATGTGGACGTTCGGCCCGGCGCTGCGTCGGGTGGTCACCGCCAACGGCCCGGTCGACGCCAGCGCGACCGCGGCCGACCGGCCGATCCCGCGCGGCTGGTTCGCGCCCGTCACGCGGCGCGCGCTGCGCCCCGGTCCCGCACGCACCGCGCTGGCGCGGCCGGAAGCCGCGGATCCCCAACGCCTCAACCCGGTGGCGAACCGTCCGCCTCCCCCGGTCCCGTTCAAGGAGGCCGGGCTGCCGCCGTTCGACACCGTCCTGCAGGCCGCCGAGTTCGACGACGACCGCCTGCGCGTCATCGAGAGCCGGCTCCCCGAGGCCCCGATGCTCGGCGTGATCTTCGACGGCCTCGACATGAACAACTGGCCGACACGCGCGCTTCCGCTGACCCAGCTGCGAAACCTCCTGGGTACGCGCGATCCCGCGCTGGAGTCCGCATGGGTTCCGGTGACGCTGCTGCTGAGAGCGATGGCGGAAGGCGAGGACGATCCGGAGTTCGACGCGGAGACCGCGGACCGGCTGACAGAAGAGCTCCTCACCGACTTCGAGGGTCAGACGGACGCCGTGCAGGACGTCGTGGACCTGTTGCGTGACCTCGGTGACGAGGCCGAGGACGAACCACCGTCGCGGCCGCTCGACCTCGCGCGGATGGCGGGCGAGCTCTCGTCGGCGCTCGATCCTCGACTCCCGGCCGCCCCGGTGCGCCAGCGCGTGCTCGACACGGTCAGCGGCGTGGATCCCGAACAACCGCTGCACCCGCCGGAGCCCTGCCCCGCCATCGACTACCCGGTCTGGCGCAAGCTCGCCGAGCTCGCACCCGACTGGCTGCTGCCCGGCGTCGGGAGCCTCGCGGCGGACTCGGTCGTCGCGATGGGCACGAACCCGGTGTTCGTCGACGCGTTCCTGGCCGGGCTCAACACCCGGCTGCTGGAGGAGGCGCGCTGGCGGAACCTCCGGGTCGCGAGCGGGTGCACGCCGATCAGGACGTTCTGGTTCCGGGTGGACGAGGCCGACGGCGGCCGGATCGAGGACATCGTCGGCATCGACAACTGGGCGGCGGAGAGCGCGCTCGGCGACGCGCAGCACCGGCCCCTCGGGGTGACCGAGCGGGACCTCGTCCTGGTGTTCCGCAGCCGGCTCTTCGATCGCTACCCGCACACGCTGCTGTACCTGGTTTCGGCGCTGCACAACGGTGTCCCCGACTTCACACGGGGGCCGGCGCCCGGTGCCCGTCACCTGCTGCCGACGTTCCAGGGCCGGATCGGGGCGGACGTGACGTTCTTCGGTTTCGCCGGCACACGCGCGTCCGAGGTCACCGAACTGTGGGTCACGCTCGAGGAGCCGCCGGCCGGTGTCCGGTTCCGCAACGACGTCGACGTCGACGCGACCGACGGTGCGGCGTTCGCGGACGAGGCCTTCGACGATCCCGTCCGGGTCCGGATCCGCGGCGACCACGTCGTCCCCGGGGACACGCCGTGAGGTCCGCGGTCCTGCTCCCGCTCCGCTTGGAGACCCGGTTCGACGGGAACCTGCTCCGGCTCCGGGTGATCCCCGACGAGCCGTGGTTCGACCGGCACGAGCCGGTGGCGACGACGGCCGAACTGGCCGACCTCGAGCGCTACCTCGCGATCGCCGGGACCGAGCACGAGACGCCGGAAGCGGTCGCGGCCTGGCGCGGCTTCGCCGAGCAGCACGGCGCGGCCCGTGCGGCCTGGCTGGTCCGGCAGTCGTCGGCCGGTCTGGCACCACTCGCGGACGACGACGAGACACTGTTCACCCGGATCATGGACTTCCCGCCCGAGCTTCAGGTCTGGCTCGCGCGCGGCGGCGAGGCGCCGGACCTCGCCGCGACGCTGCCCGTCGACCAGGCGCGGCTGCGGATGGAGCCGCCCGATCCCGAGCTCCCCGGCGACCGGCGGTGGTGGGAGTCGTTCGCCGAGGCGACCGAGGCGGGCCTGGCGACCACCATCGACCTCGGCGAGCGGGCCGACGACCTCGACGCGATCTACGTCGTCGGGCTGGGCGACACCTCGCCGGCCGCGCTGTTCGCCAGCCACCGGGACGCCGGGCGGCTCGGCATCCTCCCGCCCGGTGCGCCGACGAACGCGGTCGACGACGGCCCGGCGCCGGACCTGGGTGGGAACCCGGACGTCTGGCTGGAGCTGCTCCACCGCGGCCCCCGCAACCTCGAGAGCCAGCTCAGCCTGGTGCTCACCGGCGACCGCGACCTGATCGGTCCGGTGCCCGGCGACTCCACGGAGCATCACCGCACGGCCCGCTGGCTGCTGACCGGGCTGTGGCCCGCGCTCGTCGGGCACACGTTCACCGACGTGTTCGGGCTCGGCCCCCGGGTGGCGCAGGCGCAGGACTGGGCGGCGGACAACCTCGACCCGCTCGGCGCGTTCCCGACCGTGCGCGTCGGCGGCCAGCCGTACGGGCTGCTCCCGGCGACCTCGCTCGCCACCTGGGTCCCCGCGCCGACCGACTCGCCGGTCGAGGAGACGATGCGTGCGGCGCTCCTTACGCTGCGGGACGTGTGGGCCGACGCCGCGGTCTCGGCGGGACGCGGCGCGACGGGCGGGGCGGACGCCGACCGGCTCCTCGAGCTGCTCGCCCAACCGCCCGCGTCGTCCAGCTACGCCGCGCGCTTCCTGCTCCCGATCGAGCTGTGGATGTTCGGGCTGATGGCGACCGGGTTCCCGGTCGACTGGGCACGGCTGCTGCGCGAGTGGAACACGACGTATCCGCTGATCCGCGCGCTCGGCCTGCGACCCCGGCGTCGCTACGGCGCCCGCGGCTGGACCCGCCGGATCCGCCTGCCACTCGTCACGCCCGCCGGACTGCCGGCCGACACCACCGTCGGCACGGTCGTCGGCGCGCTGCTGGATCTCGCCCGCGCCGCGCCGACCACGTTCGCCGCGACCGTCGCCGTGCAGGACGCGCTCGGACTTCCCACCAGGAGTGTGTTCCTGCGGCTGGTGATCCGTTCCCTGCAGGTCGCGCTCGGCGACATCGGGCGGGAGAAGCTCGGCGCCCGGCTCGGGACGCTCGACCCGGTCGCCGTCCCCACCGAACCGGAGCCCCCGCAGGTGCTGTCGACCTGGCTCGAGGCCGTCGTACCGGCCGACCTCGACGCGGAGACCGGGACCGCGCGGGCGTACCGGCAGATCGAGGACGTGCTGCGCCGGACGACCGGCGGGGTCGCCAAGGACATCGAGCGCCTGCTCCCGGCGGCGATCGACTGCGCGACCTACCGGATCGACCCGTGGCTCACCGGCATCGCGCGCAGTCGCCTGCGCCGACTGCAGGACGAGCCGCCGCTGCTGGGCGCGTACGGCTGGGTGGACCGCCCGGCGCCGGGCCCGCACGGCCCGACGGCCGGCCGGCTGCTGCACGCGCCCTCGCTCTCGCAGGCGCTCACCGCCGCGCTGATCCGGGACCGGGCGATCAACGACCCGGAGCCGGCGCGCTGGCACATGGACGTCACGTCGACGACGGCGCGGCGGGCCGAGCGCCTCGCCGAGGAGGTTCGGCGCGGCGCGCATCCCGCGGAGGCACTCGGCCGCGAGGTGGAGCGCGCGATCGGCACACCGGCCACGATCGACCGGATCCGCGGGCTGTTCCCCTTACGTGGCGCCAACGGCACCCGCCGGACCTGCCACGGGCTCCGCGTGCTCGCCGCGCCGCCGACGTCGCTCGGGCTGCCCGAGGAGGTTCTGGCGGAGCTGGTCGAGCTGCGCGCGGCCGTCGACGTGTACTCCGACCTGTTGCTCGCCGACGCGGTCCACCGGGTCGTCGAAGGTCGCGCCGGGTCGGCGGGAACGGCGCTCGACGCCGCGGCCGGGCTGGGCCGACCGCCCGAGCTGGACGTCCTCCGGACGCGCCGGGAGAGCCGGCCCGCCGAGACCTGCAGTTTGCTGGTGCTGCCCGACGCCGCGCCGCCGTCGCTGCCGTCCGATCCGGTGACCCGCGCCGCCGTGAGCCCGTCGGCGGTCGCCGATCCGGCCGTCGCGGCGTTCGTCCGGGACCGGGTCGGCGGCGCGCAGCAGTGGCGCTGGGACGTGACCGGCGCCGGCGGCGCGGCGACCGTGACGCTCGCCGATCTCGATCTCCAGCCCGCGGACGCGCTCGCGCTTCCGCTCGGCGCGTTGGAGCAGGCGGTGCTGGCGGCCGTTCCCCTTGGTGGTGCGGAGTTCGCCGCTCGCGACGGATCGACGCGCTACGCCCGCGCGGTGCGACTCGTCGCGATGGTCGGGCGGGTTCCCGCGGTACCGGAGGACGCGGTCGAGACCGGCGTTCCCGGCCCCACCGGCACGACTGGGGCGCTGCTGCGGCAACGGCTGGCGGACCTGCGAGCCGTCGCCGAGGCACTCCTCGACCGGCTCGCCACCGGTGCGACCGACGCGGTCCAGGTGGCACGAAAGTGGGGACTCCTACCGGAAAGCGAGAATCCGGCGGCCGAGGCGCACCGGCTGCTGAGCGAGCGACTCGCGGCCGCCCCGAGCGGCACGGCGGCCGACGGTCTCGACCCGCTGCAGCTCGCGGCCGCGATCGCCGCGCTCGTCTCCCCCACCGGCCAGCTCGCGGTCTGCGGACAGTTGCGACGCGCCGACCTCCCCGCGCTTTCGCAGCTGCCGGACCTGGACCGCCAGTGGCTCGCGTACCTCGCGCCGGTGCGGCCCGCCATGGCACGACTCGAGGCGTTCCAGCTCGCGGCCGGGACGGCGGCCGGCATCGGCGCCCGGCTCACGTCGTGGACGAACCGGCCGCAGGATCCGTGGCAGCAGAACGCCGCCGACATTCGGCGTCTCGTCACCGCGCACGCGCCGGCGAGCCTCGACCTCGGGACAGGGGAAACCTTCGCCGTCGGTCGGCTCGACCGCTTCGCCGAGTCGATCCCGGGCGCCGAGCAGACGTCCACGGGCGCCTTCGGTTTCGACGCGCCGGGGGCCCGCGCTCCACAGGCGATCCTGCTCGCCGCACCGCCCGACCTGTCGAAGCCGCTCGACGCCGCGACACTCGTCACGATCGCCGCCGAGACCCGCCTGCTCGCGCGGGCGCGGATGGCGATGCCGTCCGACCTCGACGAGATCTCCGGCGCCGCGCCGCTGCCGTTGCTGCCCACGAACGGCGCGACGGCCATCCAGCTCTGAAGGGACATCGGTATGCCCTACCGCTTCGACACCCGTCGCAGGCTGGAGGCCGTGCACGCGACCGCCGACCTCGCGCGCGGGCTGCGCGCCGAGGTGGCCGACCCGCTGTGGTTCCTCGGCCGGCAGTGGCAGCTCGGCGAGCACCAGGGCGAGGACGGCGGCTCGCCGGTTCGCGTGGAGTACCGCGCGGCCCAGGTGCCGATCCGCCCGTTCGACAACGACCCGCTGCTGGACCCCCGGTTGGTCCCGGCGGAAGCGATCGTCGAGGGCGAACCCGACGACTTCTGGACCGTGGGCCGCCGGATCTCGATCGGCCGGGCGGTGTCGGAGGCCGCCACGGCGGCGGGCCGGCCGCTGCCCGAGGATGACCCCGACCTACGCCTCGCCCGCCTGCCCGCGCCGTACGACGTGCTCGACGACCTCGGCTTCGACGGGCGCGTGCTGTTCCGCCGGCGGCAGACCCTCGAGCTGCCCGACGAGTGGTTCCCCGAGCTGCCACCGAGGTCGCCGCGCGACCTGTGGAACTCCACCGAGCTCGCGTACGACGCGAACTTCCGCGCGGGACCGACCACCCTGACCCTGCGGCGGCACGACGGCGGCTCGCTGGACTGGTGGTCGGTCGACGCCACCGCGCCGATGCCGACCCCGCCGCGGCCGCCCGACGCGGTGCCGGTGCTCCCGACGCGCGTGCAGTACCCGGGCGCGCCGAACCCGCGGTGGTGGCAGCTGGAGGAGAGCCGTGCCGACGTCGGGGCGTACGCCCCCGACCGAGGCCACTTCGCGACGCTCCTGCTGGTGGAGCTGGTGTCGTCGCACTCCGGGGACTGGTTCACCTTCCCGGTGGTGGTGCAGGCGGGGCACGTGGTGACGCTGCACGAGGTCGTCGTCGTGGACTCGTTCGACGAGCCGCACGTACTCGAGACCCCGGCCGACGGCTGGACCCTCTTCCAGGTCACCGGACTGGACCAACGCTCGCTCGTCCTCTGGCCGACGGTCGTGTCGGCACTGCGGGGACCGGTGCTCGACCAGGTGGACTTCGGCGTCGACGAGGACGCGAACCTGGTCTGGGCCGTCGAGCGCCGGGCCGCGGGCCGAGACCTGGAGACACCCGCCCGGCCGGCCGCGCCGCCGGCCCCGCCGGAGCCGACCCCGCAGCCCGGCTACACGTACTGGCCCGGCGGCGAAGGCGCGCCGCACTGGCATCCCTACCCCGTCGAGCCCACCGAGACCGGACCACGCAGGCTGATCCAGGGCCGCCTGGCCGACCTCACCCGACCGGGCGCGCGCCGGCTGTTCCCGCCACCGGTGAGCACACTGCTGCGACCGACCCCGGCCGGCGGCGGCGGATCGGTCCACCGCCTCGACCCCGCCACCCTCCCCGTCGACGGCCTCCAGATCGAACGCCGCCACATACTCGGCCGTCGCACGGACGGGACGCCGGTGCTGTGGCAACAGCGCCGCCGCGTGCCCCTGGCGACGCCGCCGACCATGCGCCTCCAGTTCGACGTGCTCACCGCGGACTGACGACCGCGGGACGCTCGCTACGGGTGCAGGCCGGGCCCGGGGGCGGAGTTGGCCTCCGGGGCGATGGGCGTCGGGCTCAGTGTCGCGGCGTCCTCGCCTTCCTCCAGGAGGGTCGAGGCGGCGCCGACGATGCGGGGGTCCGGGGTGCCGACCACGTCGAGGTCCTTGTCGGCGTACTCGAAACGTGCCAGCACGCTGCGCATGGCCTCGATGCGGGCGCGCTTCTTGTCGTTGCTCTTGACCACCGTCCACGGCGCGGTCTCGGTGTCGGTGGCGCGGAACATGGCGACCTTCGCCTCGGTGTAGGCGTCCCAGCGGTCCAGCGACTTGATGTCGTTCGGGCTGAGCTTCCACTGGCGGACCGGGTCGATCTGACGGATGACGAACCGCGTCCGCTGTTCGGTGCGCGACACCGAGAACCAGAGCTTGACGAGCAGCACGCCGTCGTCGACGAGCATCCGCTCGAACTCCGGAGCCTGGCGCATGAAGTGGTCGTACTCGTCGTCGGTGCAGTACCCCATCACGCGCTCGACGCCGGCCCGGTTGTACCAGGACCGGTCGAACAACACGATCTCCCCGGCCGTCGGGAGATGGCGGACGTACCGCTGGAAGTACCACTCGCCACGCTCGCGCTCGCTCGGCTTGCCGAGTGCGACCGTCCGGGCCCCGCGCGGGTCGAGGTGCTCGGTGAAGCGCTTGATGGTGCTGCCCTTGCCGGCCGCGTCCCGGCCCTCGAACAGGATCACCAACCGCCGGCCGGTGTCGCTCACCCAGTACTGCAGCTTGAGGAGCTCGATCTGCAGGCGCCGCTTGAGCGTGTCGTACTCCGACCGGCGCATGCGGTCGGTGAACGGGTAGTTCTCCCGCCAGGTCTCCACCTCGGAGCCGTCGGCGCGCAGGAGCACGGGCTCGTCCGCGTCCGTGAACTCCGCGGTCAGCCCCTCCTCGACCCATTCGCTGAGTTCGGCGGCAAGCTCGGTCACGACCGCGAATACCCGGCGGCCGGCGTACGAAACGTCCGGTTTCGCCCACCCGCCGATGGTGTCACGTGCGGGCGAGAACCTCCTGGTAGAGGCGGAGATATCCCTCGGCCATCGCGGCCGGGGTGAAGCGTCGTCTTGCTTCTCGGACACAGTCCATGGGGTCGATGGTCTTGCTCGAGATGAGTCGTTCGATCAGGGCGCCCTCGTCGCCCGGCTCGGCGAGCAGGCCGGTGCGGCCGTGGTCGACCAGCTCGGGGAGACAGCCGCGGGCGAAGCCGATCACCGGGCAGCCGAGGGCCAGTGCCTCGGTGACCGAGGTGCCGCCCGGTTCGTCCCAGGTGATGGGGAACAGCGCGGCGCGGGCCGTGGCGAGCAGGTCGTCGCGCTGGTCGCCGTCGATGGTGCCGAGCCAGCGGACGTGGTGGTCGTCGACGTGCGGGGCGATCTCGTCGCACCAGTAGCGGACGTCGGGGTTGTGGTGGACCGCCGGGTCGGCCGCCAGCGCGTGGTCGAGTGCGCGGCGGGTGTGGAACGGGCCGACCGGTCCGGCCAGGATCAACGGCACGCCGAGCTCTCTGGTGACCCGGATGGCGATGTGTTGCCCCTTGGCCGCGGTGACCCGGCCGAGCACGACCGCGTGTTCGGCCTTGTCCGGCATCCGCGACGGCTCCGGGCGGTCGGCGAGCGGGGTCGCCAGGTGCACGTGCCCGAGCACGTTCCGGCGCAACGACGGCGGGGCCTTGCGCAGCTGGTCGGCGGAGACGCCGTTGAGCCACGACCGGCGCCCGCAGTCCACCGTGGAGTAGAACTCGCGGTGCTTGCCGAGGTCCCAGTGGAGGGTGTGCAGCGTGGGCCGGCCGGCGGCGGCGAACGTGCTCAGGCCGACCACCTCGACGTGGTCGTGCACCAGATCGACGTCGTCTCGTGCGCGCAGCTCGGTCAACGTCCGGTGCAGGTGGGCGTGGGCGATGCCGGACACCCTGTTGTAGGGCTCGAGAAGGTGCCGGAACTGCCCCTCGTCGAACAGCGTCACCCGGTGGTCGACCGGCAGGGTGCTCTCGCCCACCGTGGACAGCACGACCCGCACACCCCGCCGACGCAGCTCGGGAACCAGGGTGGCGATCACGTTCTCGATACCGCCGTA
The DNA here is from genome assembly GCA_963840275.1 of uncultured Actinomycetota bacterium. Lineage (GTDB taxonomy): Bacteria > Actinomycetota > Actinomycetes > Mycobacteriales > Pseudonocardiaceae > Actinophytocola. The sequence goes on along the minus strand of CAWIYK010000005.1, from coordinate 391,016 downwards.
TCCGTTGGGCGGCACGGGGAGCCAGGGGCCGGCGTTCATCAGGACGGTCAGACTCATCTTGTCACCGCCACCGACACGAGCGGCGGACGCTCCACAGTGGACAGATGGTGGTGGACCAGCTCGCGGCCGACGCCGACTCCCTCGACGACGTGCCGGAACTGGGTGAGCGTCATGACCGGCTCACCGGTGAACCGGCCGGTCCGACGGAGGCGGTCGAGCACGGTCAGCAGGATCTGCGCGGACATCACGCCGAGGGCGTGTGTCGACTGGTGCCGGTGGTGTCGCACGCCGAGGTCGACCTGGGCGAGCGCGTCGAGGCCGCCGGTCTCGAGCAGGTCGATCAGGTGGCCGATCTCCACCCCGTAGTCGGTGACGAACGGCAGCCGCGTCAGTACGGTTCTGCGGCCCGCGTACTCACCGGCGAGCGGTTGGACGAAACCGGCGAGCTGCGGCCAGAACATGTTCAGCAGCGGGCGCGCCATCAGCTCGGTCACCCGGCCACCGCCGTCGGCCTCCGTCCCGGTCGGTATGTCGAGGTGGCGGCGGTAGAAACCCTTGACGTAGCCGATCTCCGGGTCGGTCAGCAACGGGCCGAGAAGCCCGGTGACGAAGTGTGGCGAGAAGTCGCGCAGGTCTCCGTCGACGAACGCGACGACGTCCCCGGTGCTGGCCGCCAACCCCTTCCACAGCGCGTCTCCCTTGCCGTCCATCGGGGGAAAGGCGGGCAGGACGTCGTCCTGTCGGACCACGGTCGCACCGGCGGCGGCGGCCGTCTCGGCGGTCCGGTCGGTGGACCTGGAGTCGACCACGATCAGCTCGTCGACGAGCGGCACGTCGTCGCGTAGGCGGCGGCAGATGGACCGGGTGATCGACCCGATCGTGGCGTCCTCGTTGCGGGCGGGGACGACGACCGTGACGCGCTGGCCGTCCTTGCGCGCCACCAGGTCCGCCGGCTGCCACTGCTCCGCGCGATAGCTGCGTCGTGCCACCCAGTCACCAACCGTGACGAGGGATGTTTCTTGATTCGACATGGGACCTCCTGAGGACGGGAGATTCCCGGTGCCTCGCGTTTGAACCCTTTGACCTCGGCTATCCGATCCCGACTCCGCAACGGGGAGGCCATGAATGCGAAAGTGCCGGATCGGGTTCGTCGGCGCGGGCGGTGTCGCACAGCGGCACGCGCGAATGCTGGGCATGGTCCCCGACGCCGTGGTGGTCGCCGTGACCGATGTGCTGCCGGAGCGCGCGGCGGAGTTCGCGCGGAGCTTCGGTGCGCGCGCGGTACCCGACCTGCACGCGTTGCTGAGTTCCGATCTGGACGCGGTGTATGTGTGCGTCCCACCGTTCGCGCACGGCGCGATCGAGGTGTCGGTCGCCGCGGCCGGTCTGCCGATGTTCGTGGAGAAACCGCTGGGGCTGGACATGGCGATGACGGCCGAGGCGGCGGCGGCGGTCGCCGCGGCGGGCGTGCTCACCACCGTCGGGCACCACTGGCGCTACGCGGGCGCGGTACTGGCGGCGCGTCGACTGCTGGACGGTCGCCCGGTGCGGCTGGTCATCGGGACGTGGTTGGACAAGGTGCCGCCGGTGTCCTGGTGGGCGACCCGGGCCCGGTCGGGCGGGCAGGTGGTCGAGCAGGCGGTGCACGTGCTCGACCTGTCCAGGGTGCTGGTCGGCGAGACCGAGGAGGTGTGTGCGATGGCCGACGGGACGCCACCGACCGAAGGCGGCACACAGTCCGATGTGGACGGAGCGACGGGCGCGGTGTCGCGGTTCGCGAGCGGCGCCGTGGGCACCTTCGCGGCGACGTGCCTGTTGCGCCGCAAGCACCGCGCGGGACTCGAGGTGTACGCCGACGGGCTCGCGTTGAGCCTGGCCGAGGACGGCCTGTGGATCCACGACGGCGACCGCGAGCCGGAACGACGGCCGGACGACCCCGACGACGCGAAGCTCGCCGCCGACCGCGCCTTCGTCGACGCGGTGTTGGGCCGGCCGGGTGCCGACCTCGTCCCGTACGACGACGCGCGACGCACACACGCGCTGGCGTGCGCCGTCGCCGAGTCCGCGGCCACCCGCAGCCCTGTCCGGCTGGACGGTGCGCATGCCGGATGACCGGGTCCTGGTGATCGAGAAACCCCACCACGCCGCGTTCTGGTCCGAGCCGGCGAAACCGGTGACCGACGGGACCTTCCGCACCCGTACGCTCTACAGTGGACTCTCCGCCGGCACCGAGCTGTCGTTCTTCAAGGGCACCAACCCGTTCCTCACGGCCCGCTGGGACACCGAGCTCGGCCTGTTCCGCCCCGACGCGAGCGCCGGGTACCCGGTCGCCAAGCTCGGCTACATGCAGGTGGGCGAGGTCGTCGAGAGCGCGGCGCCCAGTGTGCCCGCCGGCTCGACCGTGGCCATGACCTACGGCCACCGCACGGGCTATCTCGGCGACCCACTGGTCGACCGCGTGGTGCCCCTGCCAGCCGCACTCGACCCGATGCTCGGCGTGTACGCGGCGCACATGGGTCCGATCTGTGCCAACGGGCTGCTGCACGCGGCCGTCGAGCGGCACGGCACCGACGTCCGCGCCCTCGAGGACGGCGTGCGGGGCATGCGGGTCGCGGTCACCGGCGCCGGCGTCGTCGGGCTGCTGACCGCGCTGTTCGCCCGCCACCACGGCGCGTCCGAGGTGGTCGTTCTCGACCCCGACAGCCGCAGACGTGCCGTCGCCGAGGCGATCGGCCTCGTCACGATCGACCCGGACGCCGCCGATCCCGCGGTCGTACTGAAGTCCCGCTGGCGGCACGCCGCCGCGGACCGGGGCGCCGACGTGGTGTTCCAGTGCCGTGGCCAGGCCTCCAGCCTCGCACTCGCACTGCGGTTGCTCCGCCCGCAGGGCGCGGTGATCGACCTAGCCTTCTATCCCGGCGGGGCGCCCGAGGTCAGGCTCGGCGAGGAGTTCCACCACAACGGCCTCACCATCCGGTGCGCACAGATCGGCCGCGTTCCCCGGGGCACGGCGCACGCCTGGGACCGCGAACGGCTCTCCATGGAGACCATCGACCTGCTCCGCGCCGAAGGCCACGCCATCGTCGAACACCTCGTCACCGACGTCCGCCCGCTCGACGACGCGCCGACACTGTTCGCGGAGCTGGCCGAACGCCGGCGCCACACGGTGCAGACAATCTTCACCTGCTGACGCCATGATCGACGGTAGGATGCGGGGCATGGCGTGGCTGGCAACCATCTCGCGCGGTGCCGCGGTCGGCGAGCTCGCGGAGACCTACGCGGCGATGGCCGCCCGGCCGATCCCCGACGCGTACCGGCCACCGCACGACGACGCCCCCGGCATCGTCCGCGCGCACAGCCTGGACCCGGAGCTGATGCGGCGCACGTTCGCGATCTCCGGGTCGCTGCACGGCACCACGCTGGACTGGGCGGACCGCGAGCTGATCAGCAGCGTCACCTCCCGCACCAACGAATGCTTCTATTGAACGTCGGCTCACGCGGAGTTTCTGCGTGTCGCCAGCGGTGATGCCGCACTGCCCGAGAGCATCCTCAAGGGCGAGAACCATCTGCTGCCCGAGCGCGGAGCCGCGCTGGCGCGGTTCGCCGTAGAGCTGACCGCACGGCCGTGGTCGATCACCCCCGACGTCACCGCGCGGCTGTCCGCGCACGGTGTCGAGGGCGCGGCGCTGGAGTCCGCGATCGGCGTCGTGGCGATGTTCAACTACCTGACCCGGGTCGCCGACGCGTCCGGCATCGAGTTCGACTACGCGTCCCCGCTGCCGACCTTCCGGCCCGAGCGCGGTCGGGAGCCGGCGCAACGACCGGACCGCGAGTCCTGGCCGATCGTCGCCGACGAGTTCCGCACGCTCCCCAGCTTCCCCGCGACGAGCGAAGCCTGGCAGGGGTGGCACGAGTACGTCTTCGACTCCGAGGAGCCGCTGAACCGGCGAGAGCGCCGGCTGCTGGCGAGCGCGGCCGCGCAGGAGACCTGCGATCGTGCGCGCGCCGACGAGCTGGCCGAGCACACCCCGCGCGACGACCGGGAGGCGCGGCTGGACTCCTTCGCCCGCAAGCTCAGCCGCGGCCCGTGGCAGATGCAACCGTCGGACCTGCAGGCCCTGCGCGACGCCGGCTACCCCGAACCCGCACTGCTGCACGCGATCTCCGTGGTGGCGCTCCAGAACGCCGAGTCCCGCCTGGCCATGGGGCGAGCCCTGACCGCGAGTTGACGGCAACCCGTGGCGATCAGTCCTTGTGGTCGTCGAGTCATTCGTGATTATCTGACCAACATGCGCGTAATGCGGGTAGCGGTTGGCGGACTCGGGGCACTCATGATCACCGCGGCAGGCCTGGTGCCGGCTGTCGCCGGCGACACGCCTGACAAACAGGCAGGCGAGGTGACGGTCGCGGCGGCGAACAACGATCCCGCGTTCGTACAGGTCTTCAGCAACAACGTGGAGAACCTGCCGACCGTGGACCTCGCGTGCCCCGGTGACTGGCAGGACCTCGTCTACTACCTCAAGGCGTCGCCGACCAAGCCGGACATCTTCACCGTCCAGCAGATCAGCAACCAGAGCCAGCTGAACTCCTATGTCAGCCACCTGACCGCCGAGCTCGGCGAGGCCTACGCGGGCGTCATCGCCGATCCCTCTCCCGCCAAGATGAACAGCCCGTGCGGCGCGCCGAAGGACTACCAGACCAACGCGGTCGTCTACCGCAAGGCCCGGTTCACCGACCGGGCCCTCGGCTCACGAACCTGGCAGGCGCAGAGCGCCGAGTCCGGCTCGTGCGCCAACAACGACCAGGCCCGCACCCAGGCCGTCAAGGTGCGGCTGCACGACAAGATCGCGAACAAGGACCTGACCGTCGCCTCCGTGCACTGGCCGACCGCCGCCTCCGGTGGCGGCGTCGACTGCTCGGAGTCCAACGCCGGCGAGACCGCCACCGAGATGACAGAGGACGGCTACGGCGGCAGCCTGCTGATCTTCGCGGGCGACCACAACGTCACCGACGTCAACAGCGGCGGCGCGTTCCACCCCTGGTACACCCTGCTCAACGGTGACGCGGGCGGCAGCCTCGGGTACCGCGACGCCGCCTACACCGCCTGCGGCGGCAACAAGGCGTGCCTCGCCGACAACTGGACCGCGGGCGGCGACCGGCGGATCGACTTCTTGTTCGCCCGCAAGCCCACCGGCCAGCCGCCCGCCGTGACCGGCTTCCACACCATCACGTTCAACGAGGGCGACGCCGCGGACCAGGCCGCGACCGGTTCGGACCGCACCGATCGCGACTACTCCGACCACCGCGCGGTGATGGCCCGGATCCACTACTGACCTCTCACACCAGCAGGCGGGCCCGCAGAGCGGCGATGGTGGCGTCGTCGAGGCGCAGACCTTGGCGCGCATATGCCTCCATCGAGCCGTAGAGGTGGTCGACCTCGGCGAACGCCGCGCGCAGCCAGCTGAGCTCAACTGCCTCCGGGTTGCCCAGCTTCTCGTTGCTGAGCATGAAGTCGGCCTCCACGGTCGCCCTCGGCACACCGAGAAGGCTCAACAGAACGGCGGTGCCCCAGCCGGTGCGGTCCTTGCCCGCCGTGCAGTGGAACACGACCGCGCCGGAGTCGTTGGTGGCGATGGCCCGCAGCAGGTCGCCGAACGCGTAGTCGGCGCCGACGAAGTCGACCATGAACGGGTAGGCGATCGACTGCCCCAGGTTCCCCGACCCGTTCAACAGTCCGGCCGCCAGTGCCTTCGCCAGCGTGACGGTGGCGTTGCCGTGGAAGCGCAGGCCGTGCTCGAGGGAGATCACGTCGGCCACCTGGTACCGGGCTCCGGCAGGCACCCGGTCCGGCTCTTCGTAGCGCTCGACGACGTTGCGCAGGTCGACGTCCAGGGTGACGCCCAACTCGCTGAGGCGTTGGAGATCGGCGTCCGTGAGCTCGGAAAGCTTGTTGGAGCGGTAGACCATGCCGGTGCGCACCGTATGCCCGTCCGCGGTGGCGTACCCGCCGACGTCCCGGAAGTTCTTGGCACCGACCAGATCCACGGCACTGACAGCGGTGACGCCGACCGGGGCCGCCGTGCCCGCCCATGCGGGAGCACCGACACCGCTCAGCACCGCGGCGGCAGCCGCCACCACCACGATCGACTTTCGTACGCGCATCTCGCTCCCTCCAACACAAACCTGGCTGTATGTGAACAATTCCCGCATAACCCGGAGACGTCAACAGTCGGTGACGAGGTGTCGAACGCGGCCATGAGTGGTAGCCCAGGTGCGACCGTGTCGACGATCTCGGGTCGAGGAGCGTGGCGATGTCGCGGGACAGCGAGTTGGAACAGGCGAACCAGACGATCAAGGAGGCCAAGGAGGCCGCGAGGGAGGAAGAGCTGTCCCGGCCGTTCGAGGGGGACCGCGAAGTGGAACCGGCCGAGCCGGCCCGGGAGCAAGACGAGGAGGGCTAGGCTCGGAGGCCTCGCTGTCGCATCACTGAACGGAAACCATGACCGACTCACGTCGCCCCTCGGGCCCGGCGCCGTCCCCGCACGTCCGCGAACTCGAGCTCGAGAAGCCGAATGCGGCGCGGATGTACGACTACTACCTCGGCGGCGCGCTCAACTTCGAACACGACCGCCGGCTGGGCGACCAGGCGTTGCAGGTGGCGCCCTGGCTCAAGGATCTGGCCCGCCTCAACCGTGCGTGGCTGCGGCGGGCGGTGTCGTTCATGATGGCGCAGGGAATCCGCCAGTTCCTCGACCTCGGCTCCGGCATTCCGACGGCGGGCAACGTGCACGAGATCGCGCAGCGGGTCGATCCGGCGACCCGGGTCGTCTACGTCGACTACGAGTCGGTGGCGGTGCACCACGCCCACGCGCTGCTCCTCGACAACAAGGTGGACAACGTCGGCGTGGCGTGGGCCGACATCCGGAAGCCGCAGCCCTTGCTGGAGCACCCCGAGATCGCACGGCTCATCGACTTCACCGAACCGGTGGGGCTGCTGATGGCGGGCCTGATGCTGTTCATCGGCGACGAACACGATCCGGCCGGACTTGTTGCCGCGTACCGGGAGAAGTGCCCGCCGGGCAGCTACCTCGGGCTGTCGACGCAGACCAACGACCAGGCCGACCCGGACACGGCCGCGCAGTTGGCAGCCGTGTTGCGCCTCTACGAGTCCGCCGACGAGCAGATGTTCCCTAGGGACCACGCGACGATCGAGAGTTGGTTCGCGGGCACCGAACTGGTCGATCCCGGGCTCGTGCTGCTGCATCAGTGGCGGCCCGAGCCCACCGCGCCGGAGGTGACCACCCCGGCGCGGCACCTCGGCTACGGCGGAGTCGGTCGCGTGCTCGAACGCGCCTGAGCCGCGGTCAGGCGCAGCTCGCCGTCACGAGTGCGTTGCTGCCCGACCAACTCCCCAGGAAACCGAACGTGGCCGACCCACCGGGTACCAGGACACCGTTCCAACCGACGTTCCGCGCCGACACCGCCGCGCCGTTCTGCGTAACCGTCGCGTTCCACGCCTGGCTGATCCGCTGACCGCCGTCGAACGTGAACGTGACGGTCCACCCCGACAGCGCCGACGTCGTCGCGTTGCGGACGGTCACCTCGCCCTGGAAGCCGTCGTGCCACTGGCCCGTCACGCGGTAGTCGGCCGTGCACCCGCCCGCGGGAGGCGGGTCGTCCGGCGGGGTGGTGCCGCCGATCGCGGCCGTCAGCGCGGGGTACCAGCGGTCGGCCATCTTCTGGAAGCCGGAGTCGACCGGGTGCACGCCGTCGAAGGTGTCGGTGGCGGCGCTGAACCCGGTCCACTGGTCCACCACGGTGATCGGCGACCGGGTCGTCGACAGTCCCGCCGCCCAGCCCGGGATCGCGTCGTCGAGTGCCACCACCCGCTGCGCGCACCCGGTGCAGTTGGCCGGTTCCATCGGGATGATCTGCGCGACGACGACCTTCACGTCCGGGTTGTTCGCCCGCATCTGGCCGACCAGCTTCGTGTACGCGGTCAGGATCGCCTCGGTCGAGATCGTGCCGCCCCACAGGTCGTTGGTGCCCAGGTGCATCAGCACGATGTGCGGGTTCGTGGCGGAAAGCCAGCCCGGCAGCTGGTTCTGGTCCGCGATGCCCGTGGCCGAGAAACCGCTGTGCCCCTCGTGGTCGCCGTCGTGTGCCACCGAGCACCCGCCACCGACCTGGGTGCCGACGAAGTCGATGTTCGGGTACCCGGTGCGCTGCAGGTGGTCCCACAGCAGCGCGCGCCAGCAGCCGGGGCCCGCGGTGATGGAGTCGCCGAGCGCCATGATCCGCACCGGCGCCGCGGCCGCGGACGGCTGGGCGAACACGAACGCCAACAGGACGGCGGCGACGAGCGCGAACAGCTTTCTGGACATGATCGTCCCCCGCATTGTTGTTGGGAGCGCTCCCATCGACGTGTTCGAACAGTCCCGCCTGATCGCCGCGAAAGTCAATCCTCGCGCGCCGCAACCACCTGTTCGGCCCAACCGTTCGTGATCACGAGACCGCTTGGGCCCGTTGACAAACCATGGGAACTACCGGAGCCTGGGAGCGCTCCCAGAACCTGCCGTCGACGAGGACAGCCATGAAGCGATCCCGCCCTGCCGCGTTGTTGGTGTTCGCTCTCACCGCCGTCGTGCCGATGGCGGGTCCGCCATCGGCCGCGTCCGACACGACCCGCGCCGAGGTCACGGTGGTGGTCAACGCGCGGGCAGGACTGGAGAAGGTCGCCGACGCGGCGATCGGCGTGAACCACGCGATCTGGGACGCGCAGCTCGGCACCCCCGAGGTCGCGGACCTGATGCGGGACGCCGGCGTGGGCGCCATGCGCTACCCGGGTGGCTCGTACTCGGACATCTACCACTGGCGCGACCACACCGCCCCGGGCGGCTACGTCGCACCGAACACCGACTTCGACCACTTCATGGCCGGGGTGCGGCGCGCGGGAGCGCGGCCGATCGTGACGGCCAACTACGGCACCGGAACCCCGCAGGAGGCGGCGGACTGGGTGCGGTACGCGAACGTCGAGCAGTCCTACGACGTCGAGTACTGGGAGATCGGCAACGAGCTGTACGGCAACGGCCACTACGGCGCGAGCTGGGAGGCCGACGACCACCCCGACAAGAGCCCGGCCCAGTACGCCACCCTGGTCCGCGACTACGCGCGGGCGATGAAGGCCGTCGACCCGACGATCAAGGTCGGCGCGGTGCTCACCACGCCCGGCGAGTGGCCGGACGGCATCACCGCCGAGGGCGACGCCGGCCCGTGGAACCAGGTCGTGCTGTCGATCGCGGGCCCGGAGATCGACTACGGCATCGTGCACTGGTACCCGACGGGCGAGTCGGGGCCCGAGGTGCTGCCGAGGACGAACCGGATCGCCGACCAGGTCCGGCTGGTGCGCGAGCAGGCACGACGGTTCGCGGGCAAGGACATCGGCATCGCGATGACGGAGCTGAACACGTCCTACGGCCGCAACACCCAGCCGGGCGCGCTGTTCGCCGCCGACGCGTACGCGACGCTGATCGCGAACGGGGTGTTCACCGTCGACTGGTGGAACGTCCACAATGGAGTCGAGCGCGCGTCGACGATCGCCGGACAGCCCGACTTCCACGACTTCGGCCTGCTCTCCAGCGGCGGCTGCACCGCGGACGGCGCCACGTGCCAGCCCGCGCTGAACACGCCGTTCGCGCCGTACCACGCGCTGGCGATGCTGTCCCGGTTCGCACACCCCGGCGACCAGCTGGTCGGCGCGAGCACGTCCGACCCGCTCGTGCAGGCCCATGCCGCCCGCCACACCGACGGCGGACTGGCGGTGCTGCTGCTCAACCAGAGCGAGACCGCGGCCAAGACGGTCGAGGTCGACTACGCGGGCTACTCCCCCGCCGCGCAGGCGCAGGTGCTGACCTACGGCAACGGCGCCACCGAGATCACGACGACCGCGGGCACGGCCGGCGCGGTGACGCTCCCGCCGTACTCCCTGACCACCCTGCTGCTGCGCCCGTCCGCGCAGACCGCCACGCCCGCCGCGCCGGGCCGCCCGGCCGCCACGGCGGTGACCGACCGCTCGGCGACCCTCACCTGGCCGGCGGCGGCGCCCGGCGTCAAGTACGAGGTGCACCGCCAGTTCGGCACCACGAGCGAGTCGTGGGGCGAGACCACGGGCACGTCGTTCACAGTCGCCAACCTGACCCCCGCCACCCGCTACACGGTCAACGTCGTGGCGAGGGACGGCGCGGGCCGCGTGTCGTGGGCCTCTCCCCCGGTGACGTTCCGGACCGCGAGCCCCGCGACGTCGACGTGCGGTGTTCGTTACGCGGAGACCACCAACTGGGGCAACGGTTTCGTCGCGAACCTGGACATCGCGAACACGGGCACCCACCCGATCGACTCGTGGACGCTCACGTTCGACTGGCCGACCGCGTGGCAGCACGCCGACAGCGGCTGGAACGCCAACTGGTCCCAGTCCGGCACGACGGTCACCGTGACCAACGTCGAGGGCAACCGTGTCCTCGCGCCCGGTGCCACCACCTCGGCGGGCTTCGTCGGCTCCTACCAGGGCCCCGACGTCCAGCCGACCTCGTTCACCCTCAACGGCATTCTCTGCCGCACTGAATAACCACAACCACGATCGCCGTCGACCTTCACGACTTGCCCTGCGACACCACGAACGCGAATGCTCGAGGGTTCGGGAACCGCGTGGTGGATACCCTTCGCCGGGAGCTCATGAGGGAGGCAGCGGTGATTCTCGACAGTGAGCTCGCGGGACGTGCCGCGCGCGGCGAGCCGGCGGCCGCCGCGGAGCTGCTGGAGCGGTTCCGGCCGGGCGTGGTCCGTTACTGCTGGGCGCATCTCGGCTCACTGGGGCGCGGTCACGCGTCGCCGGACGATGTGGCGCAGGACGTGTGCCTCGCGGTGTTCGAAGCGCTGCCGCATTTCCGGGACCGGGGGATGCCGTTCGCGGCGTTCGTCTACCGCATCGCCGCGAACAAGGTGGCGGACTCGTTCCGGGCGGCGCGCCGCGCGGCGACCGTCCGTCCTATCGAGACAGTGCAGGAACCGGCCGACGACCAGTGGGATCCCGAGCGGCGCGCGGTGATCGCCGACATGTCCCGCCGCATGCTGCGGCTCCTGGACGACCTGCCCGGCACCCAACGGGAGATCGTCGTGCTCCGGGTGGCCGCCGGGTTGTCCGCCGAGGAGGTCGGCGAGGTCCTCGGCAAGACCGCGGCGGCCGTGCGGATGGCGCAGTCACGCGCGCTGTCGCGGTTACGCGAGCGGGCCCGCGACCAGGACTCGACGGACGAGGTGGTCGCATGACCACCCGCATCCCCTCCGACGGCGAGCACGGCGCCCCGATGGACCTCACCACGCTGCACGAGGACGATCTGCTGCTCGACCAGCTCGGTCGCGGCGAGGAGCCGATGAACGGCGGAACCGTGGCGGCGACACTGTCCCAGTGGCGGGCGGCGCTGCCAGAAGCCGGACCGCCGGACGACCGGCTGCTCGCGGCCGCCGTGGCCGCCGTCCGACGGGCACGCCCGACCGGGAGGTGGGTCCGCGGCTCGACGATCGCGGCGACCGCGCTGGTGCTCGCCTTCGGTGCCGTGACAGCGGCGGCTGAACACGCCGGACCCGGCAGCCCCCTGTGGCCGGTCACCCAGCTCCTGTTCCACGATCAGGCCGAGGCACGGTCGGCGGTGGATGCCGCGGCGCTCACCATCGCGGAGGCCCGCGCCGCGATCGACGACGGGCGGTTCGGCCAGGCGGCCAGACTGCTCGACGACGCGGCCGTGCTCGTCGAGCGGATCGACGACCGGGCGACCGCGCAGCGGCTGAGCGCCGAGATCGCCGCACTGCGAGCCCGGCTCCCCGTACACACCGGAGAAATCGGTGTCCAGGACGTCCGGCCGCCGTCCTCGGCGGTGCCGCGACCGCCGGCCGCGCCGCTGCCGACCGACCCGCAGCCGCCGCCCACGAGCGCTCCGCCGGCCGAAACCGGCACCAGCCCGGTGCCCGGCCCGATCCCGACCCCGCCGAACATCATCGACGTCCCGTCCATGCCCCTCATTCCGGAGATTCCGATCCTGCCGCTGCCGGACATCTCGATCACCGTGGTGATACCCCCGCTGGGGTAGTTCACTAGGCCGGTTGCCGGAACTCCGCCCCACTCCCGAGATTTGTGCCGTCCTGGTGTTGCACCGGGGACGCGCCGCCGATGTACGGCAGTCGAGAACCATCTCGGCCCACATTTCCGGGGGCGCCATGCGGCAGTCGGCGAGGGCAGCGGATCTCATGGATCTCACGTGCTGGCAACGGGTACCGGCGCGCGCATCGCCGTGAAACGACCGGTGACGCTTCAACTGCGCGAAAACAACCAGGGGAGGCAATGGTGCAACGTCGCTCCGACGACTCGATGAACCACGAGGAGACGAGATCGATCCGGGTGTTGCTCGCGGAGGACATCGATCTTTTTCGCACGGCACTCGTGAGCGTGTTGTCGCAGGAGGTGGACATCGAGGTCGTCGCCGACCTGAAATGCGACCAACAGGTCGTCGCCATCGCGTTGCGTCTGCGGCCGGACATCGCGGTGGTCTCCGTCGACATGTCGGACCCGCGAGGCCTGTCGATAGTTCGTGAGCTGCGCGAGCGGCTGCCGGAGTGCCGGACCGTCGCCCTGACCGTGAAGCAGCCCGTCGGACTGGTCCAGCAGCTGCTGGCGGAGGAGGTGTCCGGACTGGTCGACAAGAACGCCCCCGCCAAGCGGCTGCTGGACACGGTCCGCCGCGTGGCCGACGGCGACACGGTGATCGAGGCGAACCTGGTGATCAAGGCGCTCACCGCGGGGAGCAACCCGTTCACGCCGAGGGAGCTGCACGTGTTGCGGCTGGCGGCCGAGGGGGCGAGCGGACCGGAGATCGCGAAGCGCCTGTTCCTGACGCCGGGGACGGTGCGGAACTACCTGTCGAACGCGATGAACAAGACGGGCGCGCGCACGAGGATCGACGCGATCCGAATCGCGACCGACGCGGGGTGGCTCTGAGCCGACCCCTCGCTCACCGTGCCGGGCAAGGGATGATGGTCATGCAAAGGTTGCCTCTGGAGGGATCTGCATGGCATGGCTCGACCGGGATCGAACGCCGGCGCTCTTCGCGATAACGACCTCCGTGACAAGCAGCCTCGTCTCCCTGGCGATCGGCGGCATATTTCTGCCCGACACCCCGAAACGGGCGCTGCTGACATGGGTCGGTGTCGTTTTCGGTAGTGTCGCACTCCTCTCCTGGGCCATTGTCCATGCCATTCGCCGCGCGCGCAGGCGTTCACAGCGTGCTTTCGTGATTGTTTCGGCGTTCGATCAGAAATACTACGTGGCGTCGTTCGTGCGGCAGTTGCACAACGCGCTGGATCGGGTCAACATCGATCTGGTGCTCAAGGTGCCGGACCGCGACTATGACGCGAGCGCGCAGTCGCACCATCTCGCACGAGTGTTGGACAGAAAACACGACTACGTCGGCGGAGTCGTCTTCGCCGGCGAGATGCGGCAACTTCGCGGCGATCTCGCGGCGTTCTGTCGGGACTCGCGGCTACCGGTGGTGTTCACCGACCTGGAGCCTTTCCGGGAGTCCGAGTATCCCCACAACAGCGCCTTCGTCGGCTACGACACGGGACAGCTCGGCGAACAAGCAGGGCGATGGCTGGCGAAGCGCCTCCAAGGCGTCCGACGCCCCCGGGTCCTCATCATCGCGAGCCGCGAGCACAGCAACCGACAACAAGAATGCGCCCGCGTACTGCGTGAAGAGTTCAAAGACCCGCCGATCACCATCATCGACAGCTGTGATTTCTCGCGGTTGCGGGCATATGACGCCGTTCGGCACCACGTCGACGAGCTGGACTCTCGCCAGAGTCTGCATGCCATCTTCTGCACCAACGACGAGATGGCGTTGGGTGCCGTGGACGCCCTGTCGACGCCTTCGTCCGCGACGAAATCCACTGTCGTGATCGGTATCGACTGCGTGCCGGAGGCCAAGGCGCTGATCGACAGCGGCGCCAGCCCGTTACGCGCCTCCGTCGTCCAGAACACTCACCAGCTCGCACTGAGCATTGTCGACCAGTTGGTCAAGATACATCGCGGCCGCCGGCCGGCCAGTCGGAAGATACTGGAGCCCTCCGTCTACGAAGCCGGCCGATAGCTGCCGCTGCTCACGTTCGCGGCACCTCGACCCTCTGGCGACTCGCCCCGAAGCTCTTCACCTCCACCGGAATCTCGCCGACGAAGGTGGCGGACCCGAAGTCGGGGCGGCCACCAAAGTTGGTGGCCCCGAAACCGGTGGTGCCGGTGAAGGTGGCCGCTCCGAAGTTGACGTCGATGAATGTGGCGGACCGGAAGTCGGCTGTGCTGGTAAAGGTGGTCGACCAGAAGGTCGCGGTGCTCCTGAACGTGGCCGCCCGGAAGCGGGCAGAGCCATGAAAGGTGACCTCACCGAATGGCGCGTAGCCGGTGAAGGTGGCTGTCTCGAAGTCGGCGACGTCGACGAAGGTGGCTGACTTGAAGTCGGCGGTGCTGGTGAAGGCGGCCGTTCTGAAGTCGGCGTTGCCGGTGAAGGTGGTGGTCCCGAAGTCGGCGACGTCGACGAAGGTGGCCGACTTGAAGACGGCGGCGCCTGTGGTGCAGCTGGCGAGGTTGAAGGCGATGAGGGTGGCGCCGGTGAGGTCGAGGTCGATCTCGGCCCAGTAGGTAGGTGCCGGGTTACCCGGTTCCGGGCCCGGACGCAGATGATCGGCGAGCAGTCGTTGGGCGGCGAGGCGGACCTCCTTTTCCTGCACCGCTTCTCGGTACGTCCGCAGTTCGTCCTTGTCCGCCGTGGCGCCAGACTCGCCATCGGGTGCGGTGGCGGCCGGGACGGTGCAGGGCATGCGTAGGTAGGCGCACAGGACGTTGACGATGGTCTGTCGTTGGCTGAGGTGATCCTGGGCGAGGCGTTCCAGCGCGTAGAGGCCGGCCATTCGGACCGGCGCCTTGTCCGAACCGAGCTGTTCGGCGGCTTTCGTGTACAGCTCGGTGACGCGGCGCTCGGTCGCGTCGTGGGTGGTGTCCAGCGAGGTGATCTCCTGATGCCACTGCCTACGCACGGCCAGCAGCAGTGCGAGGACCCCACCGGTGCCCGCGCCGATGGCGAGGCCGGTCTTGACCGCGTCCACCCGTGCGGCCGCCGGATCGTGTGCCCCACTGGCCTCGTGCAGCAGCCAGGCCGTGGCCGCCCACGCCACGGCGACCACCAACACCGCCCCGCCGGCGATCACCCACCAACTCAACGGCGCTCGCCGCGCGCCGGCGGGCCGACGACTCCGCTGCCGTTCGAGTCCGGCCGCCACCAGGAGAACCAGTCCGGCCGCGAAGCCCGCCACGACGACGCCGTACGTGCCGAGCCAGCGCCGCACGTCGAGCCCGCCCAACCAACGAAGCCAGCCGTTCGCGCCCAACGAGGTGGCGAGCAGCAACACCACGCCCCCGGCCGCGAGCAGCACGGCCCGCCGCTGTTCCCGCTTTCGGTCCCACACCTATTCATCATCGCCCTTCGGCGTGGCCGATTCGGTGAGTGCGGCCAGTACGGCGGCGACGGCGGGCGGGTCGGGCGGGTCGCCGTAGGTGGCGGCGTGGATCTGGCGGCGGAAGCCGGTGAGCTCGGTGGCGTGGATGTCGGGTCGGCGATGGGCTTGGAGCGCGAGGCCGGGCACGGTGGTCACGCCTATGCCCGCGGCGACGAGGGCCTGCACGACGACCTGGTCGTCGCTGTGCGAGGCGATGCGTGGGGTGAAGCCTTCTCGCCGGCACACGGCGTTCAGCTCGTCCTGGCACCGTGCGCAGCCGCCGATCCAGGCGGAGTGGCGATGGTTGGCGAGGCTGTCGTCGGGTCGCCGGCTGATGAGGTAGATCGGGTCGTCGCCGATGTGGCGGAGGCGGAACCCGTCGTCCCCGACCGGGGCGTCGGCGTGTTGGAAGACGAGTGCGACGTCGATCTCGCCGTGTCGCAACATCTGCAACGCTTCGACCGGGTGCCGTTCGAACAGGCTCAGCTCGATTCCCGGATACGCCCGCGCCAACGTGGCGGCCGCCCTTGGCACGATCGTGCTCAGCGCGGAGGCGTTGGCGGCCAGCCGGACCCGCCCTGCCTGCAGGCCGACCTGTGCCGCGAGCTCGCTGGTCGCCGCGTCGACCCGTCCCACGATCTCGGCGGCCCGGTTGGCGAGCAGCTGCCCTTCCGGCGTCAGTCGGATCCCACGACCGATGCGCTGGACGAGCTTGACGCCGGTGGCCGCTTCCAGGCGTGCCAGGTGGTGGCTCACCGAGGGTTGGGAGTAGTGCAGCTGCTTCGCCGCCTCGGTCACCGAGCCGTGTCGGGCCACCGCGGACAGGACCTTGAGATGGACCAGGTTGAGCATCCATCAAAGATATCAATGTGTGCCCGTCAGGTTTGGCATTAGACGTCATGCCGCGGCTGTTCCATGCTGACGCCATGACAACACGTACGGGCAAGGTGACCTGCGACCTCACGATCTCGGCCGACGGCTACGCGGCCGGGCTCAACCAGACCGAGGAGCGCCCGTTCGGCGACGACGGCGGCGACGGCTGGGGCGACAAGCTGCACGCCTGGTACAGCGAGGGTCCCGAGGAGCACCCGGCCGAGTTCGCCAGAATGATGACGGCCAAGGCGTTCATCATGGGGCGCAACATGTTCGGCCCGGTGCGTGGCGAGTGGGACCGGCAGTGGAAGGGTTGGTGGGGCGACAACCCGCCGTACCACGGCCCGGTCTTCGTGCTCACCCACCACGAGCGCGACCCGCAGCCGATGGACGGCGGCACCACGTTCCACTTCGTCACCGACGGAATCGAAGCCGCGTTCAAGCGCGCACGGGAAGCGGCCGGGGACGGCGGCATCTCCATCCACGGCGGCGCGACCACTGTCAACCAGTACCTGGCCGCCGGCCTGATCGACGAGCTGCGGCTGCACATCGTGCCGCTCACGCTCGGCGCCGGCACCCGGCTGTTCGACGGCGTCCCGCCGCTGAAGCTCGAGCAGGTGGAGGCGCGAGCCGCGACCTCGGTCACGCACGTGATCTATCGCGTGCTGTCCTGACACTCCCAGGGAGATCACCATGACACTGCAGGCCTTCATCGACGACGTGGCACTCGTGGTCGACACCACCGACGACGAGTACGAGATCACCAAGCGGGTCGCGGAGCGGTTGTCCGCCCTACTGGCCAGCGACTACCGGCTGCCGGTCGAGCTCACCCGGCCGGCGGCCGACCACCATGTCAACTACCCGCTCTACATCGCGCCGGACAACAGGTGGTCGCTGGCCGCCGTCGTCTGGAACGTGGGTCAACGCACCCCCGTGCACGGACACGACACCTGGGGCGTCGTCGGCATCTACTCGGGAGCCGAACGCGAGTTCCGCTACGTCAAGCCCACGGCCGCCGAGTCGGGCCGACCCCTCACACCGGCCGGCGAGCAGATGTTCGAGCGCGGACAGGTCACCGTGTGCTGCACGACCGACGACGACGTCCACGCCGTCGCGGCCGTCGGCGACGTGCCCACCGTCGGGATCCACGTCTACGGCGACAACATCGGCACCATCGAACGGTGGTTGTACGACCCGGCGACCGGAGCCGCCGAAAGGTTCGTCTCCGGCTGGAACACCCCACCGGTCGACGCCGGTGATCCCATCAAGTCCTGACCACTGCTCAGGAAACGTCCGCTTCCGCGCTGGTGCCGAGGTGCGCGGACCCACCATCGACGCCCGCTTGATCGGGCTCGGCGCCGTGGCGGGGTCGTCGGGGGAGCCCTCGACGGGGTGAATGGCGAAGTGCACGTCCCCCAGCTCGCAACCCCAGTGGGGCTGGGTGTCGCCGCGCCGTCCCTCCGCCAGTGGCAGGCCCAGCACGTCACGGTAGAAGTGCACCGCGCGTTCCGGCTGAGCAGACGGGAGAATCACGCCCGAGAAGAACCGCAGACTCGCCGGACGCTCCGACGTCGTCTCGGGCACCGTCCACCTCCTGACCGGGTCGGCCGCCATCGTAGCCAGACCGCCTGTCGCCCTTGGGGCACAACCACACCCGCGGCTGGGAGGGTCCCGGGACTTCCTCGCTACGGTGGAGGCGACCGAGGAGGGAACGGGGGAAGCGTGGCGACCGCACCCACGCGATACGACGTGTTTCTCTCCTACAGCCACGCTCTCGACGGGGTTCTGGCGCCGGCGCTGCAAACCGGGATGCAGCAGTTCGCGAAGCCCTGGTACCGGCCCAGGGCGCAGCGCGTCTTCCGAGACAACGCCAATCTGTCGGCCAACGCCGGTTTTGTGGCCGTCCATCGAACGTGCGCTGGCCGCGTCGTCCTGGTTCGTGCTGATGGCCTCACCTGCCGCGGCCCGTTCGTCGTGGGTCAACCGCGAAGTGGAGTGGTGGCGCAAGCATCGTTCGGCCGAGCGGATCCTGGTGGTGCTCACCGAAGGCAGGTTCGCGTGGGCGGACGACGGGGACCAGGACGGCGAGGACGCCGCCCTGCCGCCCGCGCTGAAAGGCGCAGTCTGCGAACGCGTCTGACCGGGCACACCGGCTGGGTGCAGGCGCTGACGTTCTCACCCGACGGCACCATGCTGGCCTCGGGCAGCGAGGACACCACCGGGATGCTCTGGGACGTGCACGACGGCGGGCAGCCCCGCCAGCTCGGCAGGCTTCCGGGCCAGGTCGCCACCTTGCCCATAACACGTGCGACACGGGCTGACGCCGGGAGGACCCCGGGTCGAGGCCTGTCCCGTGGATCTTTGTGCGAAGGTCTGCGCCTGACAAACAGGTACCTCAGGGGAACGTGACGGCACCCAGCCACCATCCACCTCGGCAGCCGCGCCAGCGCCGGGACGCAACCAACACATAAAACCCGGGGAGGCGGACTAGTTTCTCGTTCGTGGACTGGCGCGCGTGGCACGACGAGTACGACCGGCCGGATTCGTGGATGGCGCGGCGGCTGCGGGTCGTGCGGGAGCGGATCGGGGTGGCGTTGGACGGCAGCGCGCCGGGTCCGCTGCGCGTGGTGAGCCTGTGCGCCGGTCAGGGCCGGGACCTGCTGGGGGTGCTGGCCGACCACCCGCGACGCGACGACGTCCGGGCGCGGCTGGTCGAGCTGGACCCGGAGAACACGGCCGTCGCGCGGGAGGAGGCCCGGGCCGCCGGGCTGCGCGGGGTCGAGGTGGTGACGGCGGACGCCGCGCTCACCGATCACTACGTGGACCTCGTGCCGGCCGACCTCGTGCTGATGTGCGGGATCTTCGGCAACGTCAGCGACGACGACATCCACCGCACCATCGGCTTCTGCGCCCAGTTGTGCGCGACCGGCGGCACGGTCGTGTGGACCCGCCACCGCGACGCTCCCGACCGCGTGCCGCTCATCTGCGAATGGTTCGAGCAGAACGGTTTCACCCGTGAGTGGCTGTCCACTCCGGACACGGAGTATGGCGTCGGCGTGCACCGCCACACCGGTCAGCCGCGGCCGCTGCGTCGTGGCGAGACGATGTTCACCTTCGTCGGCCACGAGAACCTGTCCAACCGGCAAACGTGACCTACTTCGGCGTCGTGGTCTACGCCGCCGAGCCGCTTATGCTGGGAGACAAGCTGTTCGCGGGAAAGGACCGTCGGGGATGAAGCGGACGTCAGCTTTTCTGATGGCATGCGCGTTGGCCGTGGTCGGGGCCACCGCCGGTGATCCGGCCGGCCGGTCCGCCGCCGCGGCCGAGGTGAGCGCCGCCGGCCGGTCGGCGGTCTACGGCGGTGGGCCCTTCTACGACGGCGGCCAGGCGGTGATCGACACCCTGCGCTCGTCGGGGTTCACCACGGTCATCCTGTGGAGCATCCACGTCCACGACAACGGCGACCTGTACTACAACGACCGCCTGGTCGTCTCCGGCGGGGCGTACGTCGGCGACCCCGGGTGGCCCGACAGGTTGCGGACGCTGAAGCAGGCGCCGACGTCGGTCAACCGCGTCGAGGTGTCGGTGGGCGCGTGGGGCACGGCCGACTGGGAGTCGATCGACAACCTCATGACGCGGGACGGTACCGGGCCGGACACCATCCTCTACCGCAACTTCCGCGCGCTCCTCGACACGACCGGCGCCGACGCGATCAACGACGACGACGAGTCGCACTACGAGGTCTCCTCGACCGTCGAGTTCGCGCGGATGGCCAACGCCATGGGATACCGCAACTTCACGATCGCGCCGTACACCGCGCAGTCCCACTGGCAGGGTGTCACGAGCGAGCTCGGCGGACTGGTCGACCGCGTGTACCTGCAGGCCTACGCCGGCGGCGCCGGCAACGACCCGGCCGCGTGGGCACAGGCCCTCGGCAGGCCGGTCGACCCCGGCCTGTGGAGCAACCACGGTTCCGGCTGCGCCGAAGGGAACTCGCCCGCCCAGGTGGCGGCCCAGATGCGCACCTGGCACGAGAATGCCGCGATCCCCGGCGGTTTCATGTGGCTCTACGACGACATGCAGCAGTGCGGCACACCCGCCGACTACGCCAGCGCGATCAACGACGCCACCACCTCCTGAGGGCAGCTAGGGTGCCGGCATGGAACGGGACGCGCGGCTACGGCTGGCCTCGGCGTTCGGCGCGGCGGCGGGCGCCTACGCCGAGCACCGCCCGGACTACGCGTCGGACGCGGTGCGCTGGGCGCTGGAGTCCGCGCCCGGCCCGCGAGTGCTCGACCTCGGTGCCGGAACCGGCAAGCTGACCGGCACGCTGGTCGCGTCGGGCGCAGACGTCGCGAATGTCGTCGCGGTAGAGCCCGACCCGGCGATGCTGGCCGAGCTGCGGTGCGCGCTGCCGGCCGTCCGTGCCCTGCCGGGTGGTGCCGAGGCGATACCGCTGCCGGACGCGTCCGTCGACGCCGTGCTGGCCGGAAACGCGCTGCACTGGTTCGACATGGCCGTCGCGGGGCCCGAGATAGCCAGGGTCCTCGCGCCCGGCGGCGTCCTGGCCGGCCTGTGGAACGTCATGGACGACCGGGTCGACTGGGTCGCCGGACTCGAGCGGGTCAGCGGCAGCGCGGCCATCGGCCCGCGTGACACGTTCAGCGGCTGGCGCGCCGCGACGGCGGGCCTGCACCTTCCCGACAACGACCGGCCCGCCCGGTTCGGCTCGCCGGAGCAGGCCGACTTCCCGCACGGGCAGCGGCGCACCGCGGACTCCCTCGTCGCGACGCTCGCGACGCGCTCGGGAGTGCTGGTCCTGCCGGCACCGGAACACGAGGCCACGCTCGGCCGGATCCGCGCTTTCCTCGCGGGCGAACCGGAGACCGCCGACGGCGAGTTCACCCTCCCGATGCTGACCGGCGTACTGCGCGTCCGGCGGCTGTGAGCCCGATCCTCAGCCGCGGGCGTCCACGCGATGCGACAGACTCGGGCCGTCAACCGGCTCGTCGTCGGTCAGGGGCTCGGCCGTCGCCTGGAAGTCGGCGAGGGAGGCACCGTACAGGCAGGTCGCGGCCGGCGCGGTGATCGCGGCGAGACTGGCGATCGCGTCGGTCGGCAGCGCGCGGGCGCCGATGAGGACGAGGTTGGCGTTCGAGTCGCCGGTCAACATGTCGGGCTCGGCGAGCAGCACCACCGAGTCGTGCACCGACGTCATGGTCGCCACGACGCGACGAGCGAAGTGCAACCCGGGGGCGTCGATCACGTTGACCACCGCGACCCCACCCGGACGCAGCAGACCGGCGGCCTGGCGGGCGGCCTCGACGGTCACCACCCCGCCGACACACGAGCTCCGCTGGTAGGCGTCCACCACCACGAGGTCGGCCGACGCCGCGGCATGCGTGTGGAGATACTCCCGACCGTCGCCGACCCGCACCGCGAGACCGGGTATCTCGTCGATGGCGAACTCGGTACGCACCAGGTCCACCAGCTCGCCGTCCGCGTCGACCGCCACCTGCGCCGAACCCGGCCGGGTCGCCGCCAGGTAGCGCGGCAGCGTGCACGCCCCGCCGCCGATGTGCACCGCGGTCAGCGGCACCCCCGGCCCGGTAACACAATGCAGGGCGACGGCGGTATGCCGCAGGTAGGAAAACCTGAGGTAGGTGGGATCCTCGACGTCCACGTAGGACTGGGCCAGCCCACCCACACTCAACAGCCATCCACTCGGCCGCTCGGGATCCCTTGCCAGCTCGGCCATGCCGAACCGCACCCGACGGAGGCCGATACGCGGTCGCTCGTTGGTAGCCACACCGTCAGCACAGCACATCCGACGCGCCGAGCCGCCCCGACCCCCACAACACCAGGCCCGTTCGGACGCTCACGCCTCGGGAATCGCCCGCCCGAACGTCTCCAGGGTGATCGCGTCCGGCTCGGGGCCTCGGCGCACACCCTGGTCGAGGCCGTCGATCGCGGCGAGCTCGGCCTCGGTGAGCTCGAAGTCGAACACGTCGAAGTTCTCGGCGATCCGCTTCGGGCGGGTCGACTTCGGGATCGCCGACCGGCCCCGCCGCAGGTGCCAGCGCAACATCACCTGGGCCGCCGTCCTGCCGTGTGTCTTCGCGATGCCGGCGATGGACTAGAAGGTGATCCCGCCGATCGGCGACCACGCCTGCGACACGACGCCGTGCGCGGCGTCGGCCGCCAGCACCGCCGGCTGCGAGAAGTACGGGTGCACCTCGACCTGGTTGACCGCGGGCACGACCGACGCGTTCTTCAGCAGGTCGTCGAGGTGGTCGGGCATGAAGTTGCACACCGAAACCCAGCGTCGGCATCTCGACACCGTTGTTCCACGTGAGAGTCATACCCATACCTTCACGCTAGGAGCGGGCGTCCGCACGAGGGAGGGCCCGCCGTTACCTCCCTCGCCACCTGCCAGCCTGGCCGCGGGCGCGGACCGGGAGGGCTGGCTGTCCTGGCGCTGGGTCAGGCACAGCCGCACCGGGTCCGCGTCCCGCAGCGGCAGCCAGATCACGTCGGGATGTCCGCCGACGTCTCGAACCGGGCGAGCAGACCGAGCCCGGCACCTCACTGTCCACGCCGGATGCTGCCAGGTCCGCCGCGAACTCGACGACCTCGCGAGCCGCACCTGACCACCCTCGCCCCCGGTTGTCGACCGGGGGCGAGGGTGTCCGGTTATCCGGTGCAGCCCGTCGTCGGGAGGCTCGACAGGCTCGGCGGCGGCACGCCGTCGTAGATCGCCAGCAGGAGCGCCTGCGGGCAGTGGGCGACGCCGTCCGAGGTGCGGATCTCGACGTGCAGGTGCGGTGCGCCGGAGTTGCCGGTGTTCCCGGTGGTGCCGACCTGGGTTCCCGCGCTCACCGACGCGCCGTCGGCCACCGAGCGGGCCGAGAGGTGGCAGTAGACGAAGCGGGCGCCGTCGGGCAGCAGCAGGCGCAGGCCGGTCCCGCAGGACGCGCTGTCGTAGTGGTCGGCGACGGTGGCGGTGATCGCGTAGGCGGGCACGTAGGACACCATCAGGTCGACCGCGGGGGTGCTGTTCCAGTGCGAGGCGGCGTAGTCCGCGCGCCCCGCCGCCGAGCGGGCCAGCGGCAGCGCGTAGCCGCCCGGGTTCTCGCTTCCGCCG
This sequence comes from uncultured Actinomycetota bacterium, assembly GCA_963840275.1. GTDB lineage: Bacteria > Actinomycetota > Actinomycetes > Mycobacteriales > Pseudonocardiaceae > Actinophytocola. Next base: position 367,405 of record CAWIYK010000005.1, on the reverse strand, counting down.
CCGACCAGGGTCTGCCAGGTCTGCGCGCCGACCAGACCGTCCGCCGAGAGCCCGTGCGCGCCCTGGAAGTCGCGCACCGCACGTTCGGTGCCAGCGCCGAACTGCCCGTCCACGGCGAGGCCCGCGCCGTACCGGTTGAGCTGGGTCTGCGCCGCGCGCACCGCGTCACCGGCACTGCCCTGACGGACCGCGACGACAAGGGCCGGCCAGGTCTGCGAGCCAACGGACCCGTCGGCCGTGAGGCCGTGCGCGCTCTGGAACGACACCACGGCCGACGTGGTGGCCGGCCCGAACGCGCCGTCCGCGGCGACGCTGTGGCTGTGGTGGCGGAGCAGGTACTGCACCGTCGTCACGTTCGGGCCGCTGGCGCCCTGCGCCACGTTCGGCCATGCGGGCAGTGCGCTCGCCTGCGGGGCGAGCAGGAGCGTGGCGACCAGGGCGGCCACCACCATCGACAAGAGCCGGGACAATCGCATCAGCACGGCCTTTCGAGCAGGGGGAAAACGGAAGGTCGGAAAAACACTAACCAGTCGACCTTCCCGGCAGTACCGGCAAAGGCAGGCATCCGGGTGACGCGACTTTCGGCGCGGCCTGAAAGGCCTATCCCGCCTCAGCGGTTGGCCGACGTGCCAGGCGCCCGGCCGTGGCACAGTACCGACGGTCCCATCGGGTAGTTGCTTCGTCGGGGAGAAACACCATGGCAGAGAACACCTTCAGCCGACGCCGCTTCGGCGCGCTCGCGGCCGGCGCCGGGCTCGCCGCCGCGGCGGCGCCACTGGTCACCAGCCCGACGGCCGCCGCGGCCATCGGCAAGTACCACGGCCCCCTGCTGACGGCGGGCTGGGAGGAGTTCAAGTCGGCCGTGGCCCAGGGCCGGCACAACCTCACCAAGGTGGTCGCCACCTGGGGTGCGCCGTGGGAGAACCCGGACTTCCAGCTGGCGCTGGCGAACCTCACCCCGTACACGATCGTGCGCACCGGCACGGGTGACACCGAGTCGCTGCTCGACCCGGGTGCCGTGGTGAACGAGATCGCACCGTTCTACCAGTGGTCGACCCAGGTGCGCCCGGCCGACCGGCTCATCGTCGAGCTGGGCAACGAGCCGAACCTGCGCCGTGGCACGGACTTCATCCAGCCCTACGCCGACTCGCTGCACGCCGCCATCGACGCGGTGCGGGCCAACTTCCCCGGTGTCCAGATCTGCAGCCCGGGCATCGCACCGTCCGGCGCGTCCAGCTACCACGACTGGTTCTGGAACCAGCGCTACAAGGACGCGGTGAACCGCTGCGACTTCGTCGGCTTCCACTTCTACGGCGCGACCTCGTTCGACCCGGTCGTCTACGAGATCGTCGGCGCACTGACCGGCCACTTCCCCGGGAAGCTGTGGATCGCCACCGAGTACGGCCTGAACTACGCCTACGGCGGCAACCCGACCGCGGAGAAGCAGGCGAAGTGCCGCGCCTACAGCGACATGATCCACCGCAACGGCCACGCCGACATCCAGAACCAACTCTGGGGCGCGACCTACTTCCACATCGACGTCAGCTCACCGGACCCACTGTTCCAGGCCTACAACGTCGCCCCCGACGGCCCGCTCGGCTACCAACCCTGACCGGTATCGAGCATCAGTCGTCGCCGCCGGCCGGGACGGGCCGGCCACGCCGCCGCGCCCGCATCACGAGCACGCCCGCGCCGATCAGGACGACGATCGCGCCACAGATGACGATGCCGAGCGTGACGGACCCCGCTGAACCCGGGTCGGGCAACGCCGGCGCGTCGGCGGCCTTGACCAGGACCCGCACCTGGTCGGTGTCCGGTTGCAGGAAGTAGAGGTCGTCGCCCGGACCCACGTCGAGTTCGGTCACCGGGCCCTTGTCGCCGCGGTAGACGGTGGCGATGTCGCCGTTCGGGGAGAATCGACGGATCTCCCGGCCCGCGCTGACGAACATCGTCCCGTCCGAGGTGAACGCGACATCCTTCGGATCCTCGAGCGTGGTGTCGAACTTCGCCTGCTGTTGGTTCTGGCCGTAGGCCTTGCGAACCACGGGTTGGGTCTTCCCGTCCACCACCCGGTGCACGCCGCCGTAGTTGATGACCACGTACAGCTCGCCGTCCGGATCGAGCCCGATGCCGCGGAACGACTCGTAGTCCTTCGGCTTCAGCACCACCTCGAGTGTGCCGTCCTGGTTCAGCGAGTAGAGACCGTGCACGGAGCTCAGGTACAACGTGCCGTCCGCCGCGACGGCGAGGTCCCCCGGATCGCCCTCGTGGAAGGTGTACTGCGTCGGTGACGACCAGTCCTCGGGCGGCAGGTCGGCCATCCGGTTGCTCATGCCACCGCCGAGCAGCGTCACCACCGAGCCGTCCGGACCGACCCGCAGCGCCGCGTTCGGCACCAGGTAGAGCGAGCCGTCCGGTCCGGCGGCGAGCGGCGCGCCCTCCGGCGGGAGGGTCGGACCGTACTTGGCGTAGGTGATCAGCGGCGGGTCCATCGTGAACGGCCGCAGGTCGCCGTTCGGTCGGGTCGAGTACAGCCCGGTCGCACTGGCCACGTGGATCGTGCCGTCCACCCCGACCGCGAACGAGTCGAGACTGCCGAAGGGGACGTCGGTCGCCCGCCGGGACGACATCGGATCGAGGTCGGCCACGGTGCGGATGATGCCGTCCGGGGCGACGGCACGGACCAGGTCGGTGCCGGTGAGGACGTAGAGCGTGCCGTCCGCGCCGACCGCGACGCCGGTCGGGTCGGCGAGCGCGGCCTTGGTCGCGGGCCCGCTGTCGCCGTTGTCGGTGTGCTGTCCGGTGCCGGCGACCGTGCTGACGACGCCGCGCGCGTCGACGCGGCGGACGCGGTTGTTGTAGGTGTCGGCGACGTAGCGCGCGCCGTCCGGGCCCACGGTGACGCCGACGGCGTTGTTGAGCATGGCCTGGTCGGCGGTGAGGCCGTCGCCGGCGAACCCCGCGACCGGACCACCCGTGACGACGTCCAGCGTGCCGTCCGGCCGCGCCACCTCGAGGGCGTTGCCGGCGTCCTGAACGAAGTAGACCGAGCCGTCCGCGCCGACCGCGAGCCAACGCACGTCACGCAGCAGCGCCCGGTGGGCGGGGACGGTGTCCTCGTCGGCTTCCGGGCTGTACCCGACGACCAGCCGCCGGCCACCGGCGTCGACCTTCTGGATGGACTCGTAGTCGGCGAAGTAGACCGCGCCGGCGGCGTCGGTGGCCACCAGCCGCGGCCCTTCGAGGGAGGCCGTCCGCACGTTGGTGTCGACCGTGCCGATGACTCCGTGGGAGTCCACCCGGTACAGCCTGCCGTTGGCGGTGACGTAGACCGAGCCGTCCGGCGCCGTCGCGACCCCGGACGGCTGGTTCAGCACGACCTCGTCCGCCGCTTCGTCCTTGTACTCGCCGTCGGTGTCACCCCTCGCCCCGGTGCCGGCGAACCGCCGCACGGTGCCGTCCGGCGCGACCGCGCGCACCTGGTTGCGGGCCGGCTCGGTGACGTAGACCGTGCCGTCCCCACCGAGCGCGATCCCGCCGACTCCCCCGTCGCGCTCCCGGACGGTCGAGGCCTTGGCGGCCGGCGGGCGCGCGCCGGAGCCGGCGACCGTGTGCACGGTGCCGGGCTTGTCCTTCGCCCACGCCGACCCGGTTGGCGAGGCCGGCTCGGCAGGCGTCGGTTGGCCGTGCTGTACCAGGCGGAACACCTGGCTGGTCTCGGTGCGCGACTCGCCGTAGGTGAAGTACACGTCGCCGTCCGGCCCGACCGCGAGGTCACCGTCGAACAGGCCGTCCAGGGCCGGGGTGACCGGCACGGCGGTGCCGTCCTTGCCGACCCGCATGATCTGCCGACGTTCCTGGTCGATGAAGTACACGGTCCCGTCGGGGGCCACGGCCGGGCCGGTCGGCGGGCGTTCCATGGTGACGACCGCGCGCGGCGGGCCGGTCGCGCCGAGGGCGTACAGCGAGCTGCTGCCTCGATCGCCTCGCAGCTCCACGTCCTCCGTCAGGTACAGGGTTCCGTCGCCGCCGACCGCCAGCCGCACCCTGGCGAAGCCGAGCGCCGTGTCGCCCACCGGAGTGACGGTGCCGGCCGGGTCGACGCGCACCACGCGCTTGGTGGTCCCGTCGTACAGGTAGGCGTTGCCCGCGCCGTCGACCGCGACGTCGTCAGTGCCTTCGCTGGTCCCGGCGGTGCCGAGCTCGCGCTCGCCGGCGAGCACGCTCACCGTGCCGCCACGGTCGATCCGGCGGAGCTGCCGCTCGCCGTCGGTCTCGACGGTCGCGTACAGCGTGCCGTCCGGGCTGACGGCCGTGGCGGTCACGATCTCGCGAGCCGCGCCGTCGGAGCCGGGGCGGGCGACGAAGACGGTGTCGATCACGCCGTCCGGTGTCACCCGCCGCACCCGATCCTGGTCGTTCAGATAGACCGACCCGTCCTGGCTGACCGAGATCCGCGCCGCGGTGATCCGGGCGTCCCGCGCCGGCCCGCCGTCGCCGGAGAAACCGGCCGCGCCGAGCCCGGCCACCACGACGAGCTGTCCCGGCCGCAACGGTGCGGCGGAAGCGGCCTGCGCCGGCGCGCCGAGAGTGAGCACGGCGGCCACGACAACGGCCATGGCGAGTGATCGGTGGTGCGACAAAAGGCCCCCGCTCTGCGATCGATGTGACAGTACCGACGCAGCTGTCTCGAACTCGGTTCCGCGCCACGCCGGTTCGGACAGTCCGGGAGCGACCACGAGGTTTGCGCTGAGCGAGAAAACAGGCGTACCGTCGCTCTTGGGCATTCGCCCAAGGCGTTCGACCAAGACAGGTGTGTGGGCGTGGCGACGACAGCGGATCGGGGTCGTGAGGTACGGCAGCGGCTGCTCGCCGCGGCGGTGGAGCTGATCGCCGAGCGCGGGTGGACCGCGGTGAGCACGCGGACGGTGGCCGAGCGGGCCGGCGTCGCCGCGGGGCTGGTGCACTACCACTTCGCGTCAGTGCAGGCGTTGCTGTCCGCGGCCGCGATCGGGGCGATGCGGGAGACGGCGACGGTGCTCGAGCCGGTGTTGGCGCAGGCGGGCACGCCGGCGGAGGCGGTGCGGCTGCTGGTGGCGTCGCTGGACTCCTACACCGGCGACGACCCCGTGTCGGTGTTGTTCGTCGAGACCTACCTGGCCGCCACGCGCGACCCCGACCTGCGGGAGGCGGTCGCCGAGGTCATCGCGGAGTTCCGTGCGCGGCTCGCGGCCTGGCTCGGCGCGCACGGGGTCGCCGACCCCGACACCACCGCCGCGGTCCTCGGCTCGGCGGTCGACGGCCTGGTCATGCAGCGCGCGCTCGATCCGGCACTGACCGCCGGCACGGTCACGCCCGTCCTGGCCCGAATGCTCACCCAGCTCGACGAGAACACGGGAGGCGGCACATGAGAGCGGTGATCTGCGGGGCCGGCATAGCGGGCCTGGCACTGGCGCGACAGCTGTCGACGCGCGGCTGGGACGTCGTGGTGCTGGAGAAGGCGCACGGTCCGCGCGAACAGGGTTACATGATCGACTTCTTCGGCGTCGGCTACGACGCGGCCGAGGCGATGGGCGTCCTGCCGCGACTGCGCGAGCTCGGCTACCACGTCGAGGAGGCGCGGTTCGTCGACAGTTCCGGCCGGCGCCGGGCCCGGCTGCGCTACGACCAGTTCGTACGTGGCGTCGGTGGCCGGCTGATGAGCATCATGCGTCCGGACATCGAACGGGCGCTGCGGGAAAGCCTGCCCGACGAGGTGGCGATCCGATACGCCACCAGCCTCACCCACGTCGACGACGACACGGACCGGGTGCGGGTCACGCTCACCGACGGCGAGGTGCTGGACGCCGACCTGCTCGTCGGCGCCGACGGCATCCACTCCTCGGTGCGGGAGCTGGTCTTCGGCGCGGAGCGGAACTTCTTGCGCTACCTCGGTTTCCACACCGCGGCATTCACCTTCCACGACCCCGCGATCCACGCGCACGTGCGGGACGCGTTCTGGCTCACCGACTCCGCCGACCGGCAGATGGGCCTGTACGGGCTGCGCGACGGCCGGGTCGCGACCTTCGCGGTCCACCGCACCACCGACCCCACGGTGCCCGCCGACCCGGTGGCCACCCTTCGCGCCGAGTACGGCTCGCTGGACTGGGTGGTGCCCGACGCGCTCGCGCAGTGCCCGCCGGCCGGCGAGGTGTACTACGACCAGGTCGCGCAGATCGAGATGCCCCACTGGCACCGCGGCCGGGTGGTCCTGGTCGGCGACGCCTGCTACGCGGTGTCGCTGCTGGCCGGGCAGGGCGCCTCGCTCGGCATCGCCGGCGCCTACGTCCTCGCCGAACAGCTGCATCGCGCCGAGTCCACGACCGACGGGCTGAACCGCTACGAACAGCTGTGGCGCCCGGTCGTCGAGGAGAAGCAGCGCGTCGGACGCAAGGCGGCCCGCTGGTTCCTCCCCCGGTCGACCACGGAGTTGCGCCTGCGGCGCGCCATGCTGGCGCTGTCGGCGGTGCCGGGCGTCAACCGCCTCATCGCCGGGTCGCTGGCCGGCAAGCAGACCACCGTCGTTCGGCAGCTCCGCCACCACCCCGACAAGATCGGCACCCGCTCATGGCGCTGACCGACCGCAAGCCCCGTGGCCTCCTACGACTACTGCTGCGCGCGCCGATCTGGCTCTACCGCGCCCGGCTGGGTTGGCTGGCCGGACACCGGCTGCTCTACCTGGCCCATCGCGGTCGCCGCAGCGGCGCCCGCCGCGAGGTCGTCGTCGAGACCGTGCGCTACGACCCGGCCGTCCCCGAGGTCACCGTGGTCGCCGCCTGGGGCGGCAGTCCCGACTGGTACCGCAACCTCCGGGCCGCGCCCGCGATCGAGGTGCGCCTCGGCACCCACCGCTGGCGACAACCGGCGCACCGTTTCCTCGACGCCACCGAGATCCGTGAGACGCTGCTCGGCTACCAGCGGGCGCACCCGCGCGCGTGGCGGCGCCTCGCTCCCCTCCTCGGCTTCCCCGCCGACCCGGCCGACCCACGCTGGCCCGAGGTCGCCGCCACCGTGCACGCCATCGCCTTCACCCCGCGGCGAACTCCGCGGCCCTGATCCTTGCGTTCTCCTTTCGAACGGGTGGTAGTCGGCGTCGTAGATGCCTCGGCGGGGCCGGGAACAGTACGGTGTACCGGGCCTGTTTCCCTGCCGGCGAGCCGAAGGCAGCCGAGGAACGCGGAGGACGATCCGTGCGATATGTGGTCATGTCGTTGCTCGCGCTAACCGTCTTGACCGGCTGCGATACCCGGACCGCCAGCACGCCGACGGAGAGAACCACCACCGAGGACGTCATCGAGACCGCCCTGTCCGGCGACCAGCTCGTCCGGTTGACCGGCACGGTCGTCGCCGGCGACTCTCCGGACTGCCGGCTCCTCGACGCCGGCGGCATCCGCTACGTCCTGATCGGCGGCGACGAGAACCTGATCGAAATCGACGCGACGGTCACGGTGACCGGCAACGCCAACCCGGACACCCCGACGCTGTGCACGGGCGGCACTCCCCTGGTGGTCACGGAGATCGTGCCGACCGAGTGACGATCCCACGGCGGGCCCGGAATGCGGAAGGATGGCTGCCATGACGTTGCCTGCTCTGCCCGAAGAGTCCTTCCAGCGCGTGCTCTGCGTCGTCGCGCACCCCGACGACATGGAGTACGGCACCTCCGCGGCCGTCGCTCGCTGGACCGCGCGCGGCATCGAGGTCGGCTATCTCCTGCTCACCCGCGGCGAGGCCGGCATGCCGAACCATCCCGAGGAGACGGCACGCCTGCGCGTCGCCGAGCAGCAGGCCGCCTGCGCCGTCGTCGGCGTCAAACACCTGACCGTGCTCGAGCACCCGGACGGCGTCCTCGTCTACGGCCTGGACCTGCGCCGCGACATCTGCCGGGAGATCCGCCGGTTCAAGCCCGACGTCGTGATCGGCAGCGGGTACGACATCGACACGCCCTACGGCTACGACCAGGCCGACCACCGCGCGGCCGGACTCGCGACCCTCGACGCGGTCCGCGACGCGGGCAACCGCTGGGTCTTCCCGGAACAGATCGACGACGAGGACCTCGAACCGCACTCCGCGCGCTGGTTCGTCGTCCCCGGACTCGCCGGCCACGGCGTCACCCACGGCGTCGAGGTCACCGGCGAGCCGCTGCGCCGCGGCATCGCCTCGCTCGAGGCGCACGCCGCGTACCTGGCCGCGCTCCCCGACCACCCCGCCCCCGAGGACATCATCCCGATGTTCACCGCGATGAGCGGCAAGGCCATGGGCGTCGAGCACGCCGTTCTCTTCCGCGCCCGCGACCTGCAGGCGCCACCGGACTTCTCCAGCGACCCCACGCAGGACTGACTCGAGAGCTTGCTCTGACGCCGGTTGTCCGCGGATCCCTTGGGACCGGGGACAACTCCGGCGCGCCGTCGTCCTTTGGTGCCAACCCACGTGACGAGCTGCCGGCTGTTCGGGGGCATCCTCTTGTCAACGTCGTTCTTCATGCCGTACCAATGAGTTAGATGTTCACCAGCCGAGCGCGGAGGGTTGCGAATGAGCGGACCGTTGGATGTCGCGCGAGCGGTGGCGGAGACCGTGCGGTCGGTCCGGACGGCGCACAACATGAGCCTGGACGGCCTGGCCGCCCGGTCCGGCGTCGAGCGTGCGGAACTGGCCGCGCTCGAGGAGGGCACCACGCTCCCGCCGCTGGAGACGGTGATCCAGGTGGCCGACGCGCTCGCCATTCCGCTCGCCCGACTCGTCGAGGTCGAGCCGGAGCCGATCATGCACGTGTTCCCGCCGCGGCGGCAGGTCGCGTTCTGGCGCGGGCCGAAGGGCGGCACCGGCACGCTTCTTGTCGGCAGCGACCCGAACCCCTCGCTGGAGCTGTGGAAGTGGCGGCTGCGCCCCGGGGAGGCACGGGACGGCGCCCCGCACTTCCCCGGCAACCGCGAGATCGTCTACATCGACGAGGGCACCCTCACCCTGACCATCGACACCGTCCGCTACGTGTTCGAGCAGGGCACGGGCGCCGTGTTCGTCGGCGACCGGCCACACCGTTACGCCAACGAGGGAGACACGCAACTGGTCTACACCGTCGCACTCGCCGACCCCTGATCGGCGCTATTCACAATACGACTCGAGCCCGCCGCGCCGCCGCACGTCCAGCGTCGCGCAATGGAACGAGCCGGCGAACGCGTAGTAGTTCTCGAACGAGCACGGAACGGGTTCGAAGCCCCATTTCTCGAATGCGCGGATCAGCGGTTCCTGACGGCGTTCGACGATTACCCGCTTTTCGTCGAGCATCAGTACGTTCATGCTGATCCACGAACTCACGGTGGTGTAGATCCCGTCGGTCAACGGCACCGGCTCCGGCGGCACCAGGACGTCCCAGTTCGAAAACGCGGACGGCAGTCCGGCGGGGTCGAAGTATCCGCGGTTGACCAGGATCTTGCCGGGCGCGATCGGCATGAGCGTGGTGTCGATGTGCGCCGCCTGGTTCCATTGCGGGTCGATCAGGTGGATGCGGTAGTCCGGGCCGAGCTGGCGGCGCAGCCAGGTGATGCCGGCCTCGTTGGTCACGTGGCTGCGCTGGCCGATGACGTCGCGGCCGCACCGGACGAAGTCGGCCGCGTCGAACGTCGGCTCGACCTCGGTGGTGATCCAGCCGTCCGGGTCGTCGCGCTGGTAGAGGTCGTCGAGCAGACGCGGCTTGGGCGCCGCGGTCCAGCGTGCGCCGCCGGCGAAGTACTCGTTCAGCAGCCCGCGGTAGGGCCAGGTCTCGAAGTACCGCCCACGATCGGCCATCGGCGCCTCGATGATCTCGTCGCCGAAGACGATCAGCACGTCCCTCGGGTTGGCCGCGCAGAAGCCGTTGGCCACCTGCCAACCGGGCGTGCCGTAGGACGCCCCGAACTCCAGCCGGTCGGGCCGGCGCACGGTCGCGCCCGCCTCGCGCAGCACGCCGACGAACTCCTCGACGTCCTCGCGTGCCCGGTCGACGATCCGCTCCGGGTAGGGCGCGCCGCCGCCCGACCGCAGTTCGGCGAGCTCCCACGCCCGCGGCGGGAACGTGATGTCGTTGATCAGGTTCCACGACGGCAGCATCGCGTCGTCCACGATGCCGACGATCACCTCCTCGAGCGGATCCCATTCGTTGTATGCCCGAACGGGGCTTACGCCATTCGCACCAATGTCATCCGCGCCATTCACGAACTGCCTCCTGAATCGGTTCCATCCAGCGGCCGGCCTTTTCCGACCAGTCTGCCCGGTTGACGGCCCGAGCGCGAACATGGCAATGTGAAGTGCTATCCGGCATGCGCGCAAGCAATTTCGAGGTGAGGCATGTGTCTGCTTCCGAAGCCACCCAGGATTTCGACACGGTAATTCAAGATCACACTTCCCGATGGTTGACCGCGGAAACAGAGTTCGACCTTCGCAACCGGTTCTCCCGCGACGGGTTCGCACTCGTCTCGGATATCGTGCCCGACGAGATCAAGCAGACGGTGCGGGCCGAGGTGGACCGACTGCTCGACCAGTACGCGGAACGTCGCGACCTGCTGCTCAAGACCACCGGCGACACACCACGGTTCATGAGCGTGGTGCGCAGCGAGCTCATCGCGGACCACGCCGAGGTGGTCACCGCGCTCTACGAGTGCCCCGCGCTGCGTGCCGCGGTGGAGCGCATCGCCGGCGAGCGGCCGGAGTCCTGCCCCGCCAAGGACGAGGAGTTCCTGATCACCCGCCAGGAGCGGGCCGGCGACACGCACGGCTGGCACTGGGGTGACTTCACCTTCGCGCTCATCTGGATCATCGACACGCCCGACGTCGAGCACGGCGGCATGCTGCAGTGCGTGCCGCACACCAAGTGGGACAAGTCGAACCCGCGGATCAACCGGTTCCTGTGCGCCAACCCGATCCGCACCTACGGGTTCGTGCCGGGTGACATCTACCTGCTGCGCACCGACACGACCCTGCACCGGACGGTGCCGCTGTCGGTGGACGGGCGGCGGATCATCCTCAACATGACGTGGGCCTCCGAGCGCGACCTGCAACGTGGGCTCGCCGGCGCGGACCGCTGGTGGGAGGACAGCGAAGCCGAAGCGGCCACCCAGGTACAGGGTTGACCGTGAACCGATGACGTTCACGAAGGGCGAGCGCCACGACCCGGCGGCGCTGGCCGACGCCCGCCGGCTCGCGGCCGAGGTCGGCGCGAGCGGAGTGGCCGAGCGGATCCAGGACCTGGTGCGGCGCAACGAGTCCTGGCGTGGCCGGCGCTGCGTCAACCTGATCGCCGCCGAGTCGCCGACGAGTCCGGACGTGCGCGCGCTGCTCTCCGCCGAGGTCGGCACGCGCGCGTCCGGCGGGCACATCGGACCGCTCACCCGTTGCTTCGCCGGGATGGGCCTGCTCGACGAGATCGAGGCGCTGTGCGTCGAGCTGCTCAAGAAGGCGTTCGGTGCGACGTTCGCCGACCACCGGCTGATGGGTGGGATGGCGGGCTGCATGGTGGCCTGCACGGCGCTCGCCGCGGCCGGGGACACGGTGGCGAGCCTGCCGCTGCCGGTCGGCGGCGACTCCAGCGGCCGCGCCGACGGCCCACCGGGCGTGCGCGGGCTGACGGTCGTCGACATCCCGTGCGAGGACGACGGGTTCTCGATCGACCTCGGCGGCTTCCGCGAGGTCGCCGAGCGGCACCGGCCGGCGCTGGTGTCGATCAACCAGGCCACGACGCTGTTCCCCTTGCCCGTCAAGGAGATGAAGCAGATCGTGGCGCCGTGGGGCGGCCGGCTCTACTTCGACGGCGCCCACCAGGCCGGCCTGATCGCCGGCGGCTGCTACCCGAACCCGCTCGATGATGGCGCGGACGTGCTCACCGGCTCGGGCGGCAAGACGTTCAGCGGACCGCAGAGCGGCATCATCGCGTGGCACGACGAACGGCTGGCCGCGCCGATCACGAACACGATCTTCCCGGTGCTCACCGGCTCGCACCAGATCAACCGGGTGGCCGCGCTGGCGGTGGCGACCGCGGAGCAGCTCGAGTACGGCCGCGCGTACATGAGCCGGACCGTGGCCAACGCGCAGGCGCTCGGCGCGGCGCTGTCCGACGCCGGCTTCACGGTGTTCGCCGCCCACCGCGGCTACACCGAGACCCACCAGCTGATCGTCGACGTGAGCCCGATCGCGCCCGGGATCGAGGTGGCCGCGCGGCTGGCACGGGCCAACCTGATGGTCAACAAGATGTTGCTGCCCACCGATCCGGACACGCCCGACGCCGAGCCCAGCGGCATCCGGCTGGGCACGGTCGAGGTCACCAGGCTCGGCATGGGTCCCGAGCAGATGGTCGTCCTCGCGTCGCTGCTGCGCCGGGTGCTGGTCGACGGCGAGCCGCCGGAGACGGTGCGCGACGACATCGAGGAGCTGCGCGCCGGATACCAGCGGCTCTGGTACTGCTTCTCGGCCGGGCTGCCGCCCGGGGTCAGCTCCTGAGCCGCTCGGTCACCAGGAAGTCGCCCAGTACCAACGCGTCCAGGCCGGTGCGGCCGAACATGGCCACCGCCTCCGCCGGCGTGCACACGATCGGCTCCTCCGGGCCGTTGAAGGAGGTGTTGAGCACCACGGGCACGCCGGTGAGGTCGCGGAACTCGCGGATCAGCTTGTGGTAGCGGGGGTTCAGCTCCTCGGTCACCAGCTGCGCCCGCGCGCAGCCGTCCTCGTGCACGACCGCGGGGATCGCGCCGCGGCGCTCCGGCCGAACCGGGTAGGTGTAGGACATGAACCCGTGCGAGAGCGAGTCGCCGGCGACGACGAGCCAGTCCTCGGCATCCTCGCGCAGCACGCTCGGCGAGAACGGACGCCAGTACTCCCGGTGCTTGGCGTGCAGGTTGATGGCGTCCTTCACGGTGGCGCGCCGGGGATCGGCGACGATGCTGCGGTTGCCGAGCGCGCGCGGTCCGACCTCCATCGCACCCTGGAACCAGCCGACGATGTTCCCGTCCGCGACGAGCCGGGCGGTCTCGGCGGCGATGTCGGTGCTACGCACGTAGCGCAGGCCGGCGGCGTCGAGGGCGGCCTTGTGGTCGGCCTCGGAGAAGGACGGGCCGAGGTAGGGGTTGGTCATCACGTAGCGGTCGGTGAGGCCGAGCTCGTGGTGTGCCAGGTAAAGCGCGGCACCCAGTGACGTGCCGGCGTCGTTCGCGGCGGGCTGGACGAAGAAGCCGGAGTACCCGGTCTCCCTGGTGAGCCGGCCGGTCGCGACGCAGTTCAGCGCCACCCCGCCGGCCAGGCACAGCGCCTCGGCGCCGGTGTGCTCGCGCAGCCAGCCGACGAGCCCGAGCATGACCTCCTCGGTCCGCTCCTGCAGCGCGCAGGCGAGATCGGCGTCGCGGGTGGACATCTCGGCGCCCGGGGTGTTGGGCTCGCCGAACAGCTCGGGCAGCCGGCCGCCCGCGTAGGAGCGGAACCGGGTCCAGTGATTGTCCACTTCGAACTCGGCGGCGCCCAGCCGCAGCACCCGAGCGAGCTCCTCGGCGAACCGGTCGCCCTTGCCGAACGCCGCGAGCCCCATCATCTTGGCCGGTCCGGTGTAGCGGTCGAGCCCGACGAACTCCGCCATCGTCTCCCACAGGAACCCCATGGAGTTCGGGTAGACGATCTCCTTGAGCACCTCCATCCGCGGGCCACGCCCCCACGACAGCTGCGTCGAGACCTGCTCGCCGAGCGCGTCGATGCTGAGGACGGCGGACTCCTCGAACGGCGAGGCGAAGTACGCGCTCGCCGCGTGCGCCCGGTGATGCGGAATCCAGCGGAACCGGCTCTCCAGGTCACGTCCGGCGAGGTCGGACAGCAGCGCCGGCACGCCGCGGATGGTCTTCTGGAAGAGCTGCTCGCCTTCCGGGCTCCCCCACGCGCCGGGCCGCACGTCCTCGGCGGGCCGGGACAGCGGCCGCAGGTCGGGATCGTAGGAGTAGGCGACGTAGCCGACGTCCGCCCAGGTGGCCCCGCTGGCGGCGAGGCAGTGCTCGATCGCGCCGAGGGGCAACTGGTCGGAGTTGTCGATGGCGAGCCGCTTGGCCCGCTTGACGCGGGAGAACCGCTCCTCCTCGCAGAACGCGAGCACGTTCGCGCCGTCGAGCAAACACGCCGACGACTCGTGGTAGACGGAGTTGACACCGAGAACCAGACCACCGGGCGAACTCATCTACGCGCCTCCTCGACACCGTTGAGAGTGCGGGCAACGTGAACAATTCCCAATGACGGTACCGGATTTGTGGATCCCCAACGTAGGTCCGCATGGCTGATTCGCAGTGTCATCGCCAGGCGCGAGCACGGCGGGCACCAGGTGCATGCGGCACCGGGGAGATCGGCGGCGCCGCCGGGCCCGCGAACTCGTAGTGGTACACCGGCACCCGCCTGGCGGGCTTGCCACCGGAGGATCTGATCGGCCTGGTCCGCGTGGCCGCCGACGGACACACCGTGCTGTCCCCCGAAGCGCCGCGACGGCTGGTCGCGGCCTCGTCGGCGGAGGAACGGCACCGGGAACGGGCCCGCCGCCAGGTCGACACACTCACCGAACGCGAGACGGAGGTGCTCGCCCACCTCGGCGAGGGCTTGTCCAACGCGCAGATCGGCAAGCGCCTGTTCCTGACCGAGGCCACGGTGAAGGGCTACGTCTCCCGCATGCTCGTCAAGCTCGACTGCGCCTACCGGACCCAGGCAGGACTGCTCGCCCACGAAGCGGGCCTGGTCGACCGGTGATGCGCGTGGCCTACCCGTAAGCTGTGCGCAAGTTCGTTGACGCGGTGAGGGAGCCGAACGGGTGCGGGTAGCGGCGAGAGCGGGCCGATTCGGGCTCCTGCTCGCCGTGCTGCTGGTGCTGCTCGGAGTGACCGCTGCCGTGGCGCCGGGTGCCGGCCACGGGGATACGGGGCAGCATCCGGTATCGGTGGCCGGCGAGTCGGTATCGACCACGCCGTCGATGTACGACGACCTTCAGGACTGGCTGCGGCTGTCGGTGGGAACGCCGCGGGCGCTGGCCACGGCGCTGCCGGATTCCTGGTGGGCCGTATGTCCGCGCGCGACCGATGGGTACGCGCTGCAGGGACGGTTGCTCATCGGCGAGGGCGGCAGCCTGCGCATGGCGGCCGCGACGCCGACACCGCGGTCGAGTCGGGCGCCCCCGTCGGCGTGAGTCGAATGCTTCGAATCTGATCTGTGCTCGACACGCTGTCGCTTGAACGGTGGCGCGTGCGAGGCGCTGATTCCGTGTTCCTCTCCTGTGCTGGGTTCGTCGCGGGCCGCCATCGAGCTGTGGCGGCAATGGGCGACGGCTGGTGCCCGGCACGGCCGATACTTCCCGAAGGACCGATTCATGTCTGTCGTTTTGCTGGTGCTGTTGTTCGCCGTGGTCGTCGTCGTAGCCGGTGCTATGGCGGCGATGTTCGTCAAGGACAAGCCGTTCTATGGTGCGGTGGGTATCTGCGTTCTGTGCGGCCCGGGCACCCTGCTGACGTTCCTGTACGTGGCCCTGGCCTAGCGCCCAATGCCCTGGCGGTGCGCCCGTTCGCGTCACCATGCGTTCCGCTCCGCCGGGGTGAGGGCAATGTCATGCCACAGAACCAGGAGCAGATGACTACCGCGCACACTGTCCTCATCGGGTACGGCGCCACCGGCCGCAGCGCCGCACAGACCCTGGCGGACGACGCCGCCGACGGTCTCGTCGTGGTGGACACAGATGTGGTGCGAGCCGATCTGGCCCGGCGGGACGGAGCGCAACCGGTGCTCGGGGACGGCACCGACGTCACGATCCTGCGGGCAGCCCATGTGCCAGAAGCGGCACACGTGCTGGTGGCCGTGTCCGACGACCCCGCCGCCGTTCGCATCACCACGACCGTCCGCTCCCTCAACCGCGACGCGACGATCATCACGCTGGTCCGGGACCCGCACTGGCGGCCGTTGGCGACCTACCTCGGAGCCGACCAGGTCCTCGCCGTGGCCGACCTCGTGGGTGGGCTGCTCGGCATGGCCCTCCGACAACCGGATCTTCCCGAGCGGGTGATGCGCACGCTGGAGCGGCCGCCGGACCTGGTCATCGGCGAACGCGCGGTCCACGCCTCCGAGGTCGGACGGGACGCCGCCACCTGCGGCCCGATGGTCCTGGCGGTACTGCGGAACGGGATCCGCCTGTGGTGCGACCACCCCGACGCGGCAAGCCTCCGCGCGGACGACCGACTAATCGTTCTCCGGGCCTCACCATGACGCTCACAGGACCCACGCGGCTCGCCTCGTCGGCGTCGCTGTCGCGTGACAACGTGGGCCGGTATGCCGGAAACTGGTCCCGTGACTTTCGGCGAAGTGGCAGGCCTGGTATTTGCCGCGGGTAGCTTTGTGTACGCGGCATTGACTTTTCACCGAAAGGACTCACGAGGCCCGGCGTCCCCGGCGACACGACCACCGGCGCAAGGCGTCCCTTCCGTCCCTTGGCCTGAACCCGCGTTTCAGCCGCAGTCGTCGCCCGCGCCTCAGTCGTCTCGGTCGTCCCGGTCGTCTCGGTTCGTTTCGCGAGAGCCGTTACGGGTGTATGCCGGCACGTGGATTCTGGCCGCGTTGATCGCCGGTGGGGAATGGGTGGGTTTCGTCAACCGGGGCCACTCACTCGGCTGGCTCGGCCTCTCGGTCGCCGGCGCCGGACTCGTCGCCGTCATCCCGCTGGCCAATCGCCTCGACAGGAGTGCTGAAGGCAGCGGCTACACCGGCTCATTCGTCGGGCTGCTGATGCTCGCATTGCCCGTGCTCATCATCCTGTCGACACCGCTACCGTCTGGCATTCAGTTCTGGCTCATTGTCGCGTGCGGTGTTCTGGTATTCGGTGTAGCCGCCTACCTGGAGCGGAAAAAGCAGTAGTCAGCCGGGTGCATGGGATCGGCGCGTCGCGAACAGGTTTCCCGCGGTCAGGACGATCAGCACCACGAGCAGTATCCAGAACCCCGCCCGGGTACCCACCGCACCGGCCAGGAAGTCCTCGCCGGTCACCGGGTCCAGGTTCTGCGGGGTGGTCTCCTGCAGGACACGCGCGCTGTCGGCGATCGAGTCGACCAGCCCCGACCGCGCCGCGATCTCGGTGACCACCAAGAGGATCGCGGCGAGCGCGGCGGCGCCACCCGCGGCCGCGGACCGCACCACCGGACGAGCGGGCAGGGCGCACCCGGCCCCCAGCACCAACGTCACCAGGACCGCACCCGCCAGGAACGGCACGCCAGGCGTCGGCATCTCGACCGCGGGCGCCGCGACCTGGTCCGCGATCGGACTGTCCGTGTCGAACTCCGGGTCCCCCTCGACGACCAGGTCGAAGCCGGTGTAGCTCGCGTCCAGCGAGCCGATTTCCGGCGCCGAGCAGGAGACACCCACGAACGGGAACAGGAACAGCAGGCCGGCCAACACGAATCCGGCCGGGCTGAGCAGACGGGACAGCACTGGCACCGTACCTCTCTCTCGGGAACAGGCTGGAGAATAGCGGCGATCATCCGCCGACAGGAGCGGAACAATCCACCGCCGTGCGCGACAGTGCCGAGCACACTCGCAACAGAAGGGCGGTGGAAATGGGACTGGGCAAGGTCAGCGAGAACGTCACGTTCGAGGTGCGGCACAACCTCAAGTTCGAGACGACCACGAAGGCGATCACCTACACCCGGTTCAGAGTCGAGGATCTGGTACATCAGCCGCGGGTGCCGCGACCCGACCACGGTGACCGCAAGCAGCCGGTCCCGTGCGGGACCTGCGGTGTGGAGACGGTGTACCGGGTGCGGTCGGTGGCCGAGACCAGCCGGCTGCGGGTCCGTCAGCGGCTACGGGCGTTGGCCAGTGCCGTGCCGGTCGTCCTGCTGGTGGTGTTGCTGCCCTGGTCGGACCTCACCGACGACTTCGTGTGGCTGATCGTGGTGGCGTGTCTCGCGATCATCGGCCTGGCCTTCGCCGCGCTGGTGTGGATCCTGCTCGCCGCGGACGAAACCGGTGTCCATCCGGTGCGGGAACGAGGCATGGACGTCTTTCCGCCGGGCCACTTCGTCAAGGTCCTGGTTCGGTGACCCATCACCAGCACGCGTCATGGTTCCGTCTGGCTTCAGCACATGCCGTTCACTGAGCCGGCGACGCCCGTGTAGGTATAGGCGTCGCTGATCCATGTGCCGTCGGTGAGGCGGTTCCACAGGTCCGTGGGGCCCCACCGGCCGGTGTGGGTGGTGCCGGTGTCCGAGCAGGCGACGGACACGGTGTCGCCGTCGGCCGCCGTTCCGGCGAGTGCGTAGCCCGTGCCGGGGCCGGTTCTGCGGTTCACCGTGGCGTCGCCGTCGGCGTCGACGATGCCCTGGGTGGCGCCCAGCGCGCCGTAGTTGTACAGCTGGCCGCCGACCGGGACCGACCGGCTGCCGTGCAGTGCGGAGCCGTCGTACTGGGCCGTGCCGTTGCGGAGCACCCATTTGCCGATGATGTGGTTGGCGATGCCGATGAAGTTCCCGTTGTACATCAAGGAGAAGTGCACGTGGCGCGCCTTGGCCGTGCCGCCGCAGCCGGTCTCGGTCCCGGTGTCGCCCAGGTAGGTGCCCGCCGACACCGCCAGTCCGTCGGCCCACAGGTGGTTCGCCAGGTGGTAGTAACGGCTGGCATAGCCGTCCGGGTGCAGCACCCTGATCATGCCGACGCACGGTGTGTACGCCAGCCCGTCGCGCACGGCCAACACCCGCTGATCACCGCCCGCCAGGTCGAGCGAGCTCCACGGTCCGCTGCCCGCGTCGTAGGCGTGCGGGCCACCGAGCATCGTCCACGACTGGCCGACCGCCCACGGCAGACGCATGCCGGTCCGGTAGTCACCCTCCACCCTCGGGTTCGCCCGGCCGTCGTGGGCGGTGAACACGGTGCGCTCCTTCGCCGACAGCAGCCCGGAACGACCGGCGAGGTCGGCGAACGCGGGTTGCCCGTCGAGGCCGACCCGCCAGGTGGCGCCCGGGTCGTCGCGTTCGGCGACGAACAGCCAGTCTCTCGGCAGAGAGTGCTCTGGTGCGACCAGTACCACCGTGCCGAACGCCCAGCGGTCGTCCGAGCGCAGCACGCGCACCTCGGCGTCCGGCCAGCTGCTCGCCGCCTCACCCGCCACCCGGTCCCGCGCCGCGGCACTCACCTGCCCGACGAGATCGGCCGGTTCCGCCGCGGCCGGGGTCACCGGCCCGAAACCCGCTACGACGGCCGCCAACACAGCCACCCACCGCGCCGTCCTGCCCACGGCGACACCTCCGTTCACACAGCAGCGAGACCGGCCGCGACGCGGAGCTTGTCCGCCACGGCCGGGAGGTCAGACACGCGTTCCGCGTCGATCAGCAACGCCGTGCTCACCGGGAACACACTGTTCGCGTCGTCCCGCATCGCCTCCGCGGTGAGCACCACCGGCGACCCGGCGGGGTCGAGCAGCCGCGCCGCGGCCGGCTCGTCGATGAGGTAGATCCACACTCGGTACGGGCTCGGGTCCGCGGTCACCCCGGGCCCCGCGACGGCCTGCCGGTCGTACCGCGACGGCAGCCGCGGCGAGGGGCAGCCCCAGGTGATCACCGACGCCGGGTCGTAGTTCGCGCGCCGGAACGCCTGCGCCCAGTGCGGGTGCTGCCGGACCGTGTCCAGTGCCGCGCGGAGCGACCGTTCCGTGCGGTCCCGATCGGTCGCGGGACCGGCCTCGACGCACACCCGGAAGTCGGTGCGGGTCGACACGAGCAGTCCGCTTTCCAGGTCCACCACGGGAAGGTCGCGCTGGTTGGCGCCGGAGTCGGTCACCGAGACGAGCACGAGGCCGGCCACCAGTGCCGCCACCGCAAGGGTGACGGCACTGATCACCGTCCCGCGGTTCACGACGCCGCCGTAGGACTAGACACCGTTCATCACCGTGACGACGGAGCTGAAGTCGGCACTGCTGGGGTAGGGGTTCATCCAGTTCGTGCAGGCGTAGCCGACCAGGGCGCTGTGCATGAGGCTGGGCGGGCTGCAGTCACCCGCGTCCTGCAGGCCGAACACGTGCCCGAACTCGTGGTTGATGAAGGCACGGCCCTTGCTGCTCAGCTCGCCGCCGGAGCTGAACACGAGGTAGACGTAGGCCCAGTTGCTGTCGGTGTGCCCGAAGCTCGGGTTCCACACCGGCTGGTCGAACATCACGCAGTTGTAGTAACCGGTGCTGCCACCGCACTTCGCGCTCCAGTCCCAGGCGTAGTGCACCTCGATCTCGATGCTGTTGCGGGTCTCCGGGTCGTAGGCGGTGCAGTTGTACTCCGTGGCACGCAGGTCGATGCGCCAGTCCCCCGTGCCGTCCCAGATCTTGTAGTCCTCCAGCTCGACGAGCGTCTGGTTCAGGAACGCCCTGGCGGAGCCGTTGCTCAGCTGCCCGGTGTCGTGCGACTCGACGCAGAACTGCTCGTCCTCCTCCCCGTAACCCGCGCTGGCGAAGTGCATGCTGTTGACGTGTCTGCGGGGGTCGGGGTTGATGTCGGACGCGTGCGCGGGCGAGGCGGGCACCACGATGAACGTGAGCACCAGCGCGATCAGCCAGAAGCCGGGCACCCAGGCTGGCATCGGCCGTGCTGCCGCATTTCCGGACATGGCAATGGTTCCTTTCGGGGAAGGGGGACGGAGTCATGGCGCGCGGCCGACAACGTCCTCCGGTGCAGGGTTCCGAAAGATATTTACTACGATATCGCACTATCCCACTTCGCAACAGTATTGCGTCCTACGATGGCCGGGGGGCGTGAGAGCGGGGAGGCACGTGGAGAAGTCGAAGTCGGACGACACCGACGAACTGGTGCTCGAGTGGGCCGGTGCGGTCCCGGAGATCGACCCCCGCGTCGAGGGTGTGATCGACCGGCTGCTGATCAACGCGAAGTACCTGGAGCAGCTCGCCGCCCGCCTCTCCGAGCCGCACCGCCTACAGCTGACCGACTACGAGATCCTCGCGCGGCTGTTCTGGGTGGGCCCACCACATCGGCTGCGGCCAACCCAGCTGGCGAGGGGGACCATGGCGCCGCCGACCACCATCACCAGCCGGCTGGACCGGCTGGAGAAACGAAACCTCCTGCGCCGGGTGCCCGACCCCAGCGACCGCCGTGCGCTCACGGCCGAACTGACCGACGACGGCCGGGAACTGTTCCGCACCATCGTCGCCGAGCAGGCCAAGGAGGAGAAGGCCATCTTCGCCGAGCTGGCGAACGAGGACCTTGACGCACTCGACGGGCTGCTCCGACGCCTCATGTCGGTACTGGAAGACCACCTCGGCCCGGCGCCGCGCAGGGTCACCATGGCACTGCGCGACGACTGACCGGGCCCACTCAGAAGTCGATGAAGCCGTACAGGGCGAGGTGGTTGGACTTCGTGCCCGCCACGGTGTGGCCCACGGGTGAGGAGTGGACCGTGCCGCGGACGAACAGGTAGTCGATCTTGCGGGAGCCGCTCGTGGCCGCGGTGCCGTGGCCGGTCATGCCGTAGCCGTTCAGCGTGGTCGCCGCGATCCCGGTGCGGTTGGCGTCGATGCCGACGATGCGGATGGTGGAGGCGTTCATCAGGCTGGTGGCGTCGGCGCCGACGTGGATGCCGGTGCCGCCGATGCCGGTGTCCCCGTCGCCTGCGCAGGCGTTGGCCGCGTTCTCCTGCGGGAGGTGCATGGTCGCGGCGAACACGGTGGTGCCGGTGGCCTTGACCGTGAAGCGGGCCGCGATGGCGCTGGTGCGCTTCCACTTGTACTCGTAGGTGGCGCCGTCGTCGTTGTTCGGCGGCTTGTACAGCGTGCAGCCCGTGCCGCCGCCGTACGGGGTGCCGGGCTTGAGCCAGCCCGCGCTCCAGTACTTCGACACGTCCCCGGTCGCGAGGCCCAGCCGCTGGGAGTTGTAGACCAGCGCGTTGGTCTGCTTCTTCTTCAGGTCGCCGAGTGATTGGGAACTGC
The DNA here is from genome assembly GCA_963840275.1 of uncultured Actinomycetota bacterium. Taxonomy (GTDB): domain Bacteria; phylum Actinomycetota; class Actinomycetes; order Mycobacteriales; family Pseudonocardiaceae; genus Actinophytocola. The sequence goes on along the minus strand of CAWIYK010000005.1, from coordinate 345,426 downwards.
AGCGGTGGCTGCCGCCCCACGACTCCGGGTCCTCCCACGCGACGATCGCGCGGTAGGTGCCCGCGGGGAGCCCGAACTTCGCCGAGAGCTGGTCGGCGTAGGCGTCGGCCTGACCCTGGCCGCGCAACTGTTGGAGGATCAACAGGTCCGGTGCCACGACACCGGCCGTGCCGGTCCGGCCCGCGTCGTCGACGAGCATCGACGTCAGGTGGTCCGGTCCGGAGATCCGCGTGCACGAGCCGTCGGAGTTGTTCCGCACCAGGTTCTCGATGTTGTTGTTGTAGACCCGCAGCACCCGGTCCGCCGCCGCGGCCGGCCCGGACGGTGCCGCCTGGGCGGCGCTCGACATGGTGAGCACGGTGCCCGCGACGAGCACGGCGCAGGCGAACCGGCGCCCCATCCGCTGGTGGAGAGACATCACTCGGCTCCTTCATCCGCAGAGACGATGCTGGCCGTGACTGGTCGCGGCACAGGTGTGACAAGCAGGGCTCAATGTGTCACACAGCGCCTTGGATTGACGAGTACTTCGTGAAGATTCCACCACTCTGATCGAGAGCTTGGGACGGCTGCCACACCGCGTTGGACCTCTTGGCGCAACAGTCCACCCGTGCCTGTGCATGATGGTGTCGTGATCAAGGCGGTTCTCTTCGACTTCGCCGGGACGCTGTTCGGCCGACCCTCCGCGCCATGGCTGGACCCGTCCTTGGCTGCCGTCCTGCGGTCGCCCGGCCCGTTCGTGGCGCGGATGACGCCCGCGGAGCGTGCCGAGTGGGAGGCCCGCGACCTGTCAGCCGAGGCGAACCGCGCCGCCTACTCCTGCCTGTTCCGGCTTGCGGGACTCTCGTTGAGCGACGAGGTGTTCGCGCGCTTGCACGACCCGGCGTGCTGGCTGCCCTATCCGGACACCTCGGCCGCCCTGCAGCGAGTGCGGCCGTTGCGGATCGGCGTGCTGAGCAACATCTCGTGGGACATCCGGTCGGTGTTCGCCCGCGAGTCGTTCGTCGTGGACGCCTTCGCGTTGTCGTTCGAACTGGGAGTGTGCAAGCCCTCGGCACAGATCTTCCGGACGGCCTGCCGTCAGCTCGGCGTCGCTCCGCGGGAGTGCCTGATGGTCGGCGACGACCCGGTGACGGACGGCGGGGCGGCCGCTGCCGGGCTACGTTTCGCGTTGGTGGCAACGGGTCCGGTGGGTGTCCGGCCCCCGGTGTTGTTGGAAGCCTTGGCACGCAACGGGATCAGGTAGTCCGGGCACGCGCCTCCGTGATCAGGTCGGCCACGCTCGTGCTGTCCGGCGTGCCGGACAGCGGGTGCGTGAAGCCGTCCGTCGTGTCCCAGAACCGGATCGTGCGGTCCTCCGAGCCGGTGATCACCAGCCCGTCCGGAGACCACAACGCCGATGTCACCTTGTCGCCATGCCCGATCAACGCCGTGCGCTGGCCACCGGTGGCCGGATCCCAGACGCGGGCGGTGCGGTCGTTCGACGCGGTGAGCAGGCTGCGGCCGTCCGGTGACCACACCACGGCGTTGATCTCGTCGGTATGGCCGAGCAGCCGGGCGTGCTCGGTCCCGTCGGTCATGCTCAGCACGAGCACCGCGGCGTCGGCGCAACCGACGGCAAGCAGGTCCCCGTCCGGGTGCCACGCCAGCGAGGTGAACCTTCTGTCGGCCCTGAAGGTGAACACCGTACCGTTCATCGAGTTCACCGTGATCAGGTTGTCCTCGCCGGCCACCGCGAACACCTCGCGGTGCGGATGCCACGCCACCGCGCGGAGGAAGCCGGAGTGACGAGTCCACTGTGGAGGGTCGAGCAGGTTGAGGTCGCGGTCGTAGACCCTCGGCAGCCAGGTGCGGTCCCGCGACACGACGGCGAGCAGCCTGCCGTCCGAGGACCACTGGGCGTCGTGGACGCCGTCCATGGCGTCGTCCAGGACTCCGACGATGTCACGGTCGGCGTTCAGCACGGTGACCTCGCCCGTCGCGAAGCCCATGGCAAGCCGCTGCCCGTCCGGCGCCCAGGACAACGACTCGGGTAGCTTGCGCGAGCGCACAATCCTCACGGGTTGTGTGGGTTCGATGTCCCAGATGGCCCACGGTAGATTCGTGTGCCTCTCGCCCTCCCCCTCGGTCTGACAGGCCGTGGCCATGTGCCGCGTCGGATGCCATGCCAGCGCCCGCACCGGCCGGAGCAGGTTGTTCCAGATGTCGACAGGCTCGGAGCCGATCTTCCAGACCCGCTGTCCGCCGTCATCGGCGACCGTGGCGAGCCGATCGCCGCGCCGCGACCACGAGACGTCGCATACCCCCTGCCGGTGTCCTGGCAGCAGCAGCGCCGCGGTTCTCGTTGCGGCGTCCCATACCCGTACGGTGCCGTCCGCCGACGCGGAGGCGAGCCGCCATCCGGAGGGCGACCAGGCGACCCTGCGCACCTGATCGCTGTGCCCCCGCAGCGGGTCTCCGCCGTCGCGCTCGAGGATGTTGACCTCGTTGCCCTGGTTGCCGATGGCCAGCACCGGCCGCACGGCCGTGTGGGGACGAAACCGTACCGCCCGCACCGGCGACTCGCCCACGGCGACCGACCGCTCCGCCATGTCGTTCGCGTCCCACAGGCCGACGCGCCCGTCCTCCCGTGCCGCCGCGATCTGTCTGCCGTCCGGCGCGATGTCGCAGTCCCACAGCCGAACCGGCTTCCCCTGCGCGTCGGCGCACCGGAAGACCAGCTTCAGCTCGCGGTCGCGGCTGTCGACGGCCTGCCGGTAGACACCGCCGTCCGCGCACGCCACGAGCACCCACCGGCCGTCGCCGCTGAACCGGACCGACCACGGCCGGTCTGCCAGCGGCAACACCCTGATCTCCTGCCCGGTTCCCGTCGACCACAACCGCAGGGTCTCGTCCGTCGCGACGGAGGCGACGATGTCGCTGTTCGGCGACCACGCGACCGACCGGACCCAGCCGGGGTCGGCGCCGCGATGTTCCCGGCCGTGGTTGAAGACGTGCCTGCGTTCTCCGGTTTCGGCGTCCCACACCCAGACCGTGCCGTCCTTCGACCCGGTGACCAGCATCGTGTCGTCGGGAGACCAGTCGACGCCCCACACGCCGGCGTCGTGGTTTTCGTACGCGCGGAGGAGATGCGTGGCTGCCATGGCGCGCAACAGTTGCCGATACCATCCGGACAGGTCGGGGGCGTGCAGGAGCAGCCGCACCGCGAGGTCGTCACCCGCCAGCAGACGCATCGCGTCGTCGGGGTCGAACGTGGCGGCGCGCCGCACCTCGTCGTCGGCACGCTGCTGCAACGAATGCTTCAGCATTTCTGCCGCGGACGTGGAGAAGTGTTGCGCGGTGAGCACTTCCTCGAGCTGCGGCCACGATTCCGTGAAGGTGTCCTCGGTGACGACAGGCGACAACACGGTCAGCAACGACGTCAGGCGCGACGGTGCGATGAGCTGGTCGGGATGGCGCACCCAGTCCGCCGCGATGTCCTCCACCTCGCGCCGAGCCCGCAGGATGGCGTGGTCGCGGTCCAGGCTTTCCTTCAACCGCGGCCAGTGCACGAACAAGCTCTCGTGCGCCACCTCGAACGTGTCACGGGTCGCGGTCAGTACCCGGTTCACCACGAAGGGATCGAGCATCTGGTGTTCCTGTGTGGTGAGTTCGTCGATCGCGACCGCGCGCCTGGTGAACTTGCCGCTCTCGTCGACCGCCACCAACCGCCGCAACGTACGCAGCACCCGTCGCTCGGCCTCACGCACCGAAGGCCACGAGCCGTCGCCGTTCCGCACCTGGTCGCGGGCCAGGGCGAAGGCCTCGTCGGCCTGCCGGCGCAGCACCTCCATCACCCGCCCCGACCTCTCGTACTCGGCACGGGTGATCGGCCGGGGCGCGCCGTGGCCGTCCGGGTTGACGTGCCGCCACAGCTTCTCCAGCGCGAAAGCCAGCAGCGGCAACGACTCCCGGCTCGTGTCCTCCTGGATCAACCCCAGCGCGGCGTCGTCCACGCGCCAGCCGAGCGTGCGCAGCGGACCGTTCACCACCACCGGCAGGTCGGCCTTGGTGAGCGGCGTGACGAGGAAGTCGTCGCGCAGCAGCGGTTCGACCTCCTCGTGCCGCATGAGTGCGTCGAGGAAGTCGGCCCGCAGCGTGTAGACGACCCATGCCGTGCCACGACTGACCTCCACGAGGCGTCGCACCATCGCGGCCGACTCGGGCGCCAGCCGGTCCGCCGCGCCGATCAGCAACTCCTCGGCCTGGTCGAGCACGACGAGCGTGCGCCCACGTCCTTCGATCGGAGGCAGTGCTCCCTGTGAGGGCGTGACCGGCCCGACGATCGTCCAGCCCTCCCGGCGCAGCATCGGTATCAACCCGGCCCGGACCAATGAGGACTTGCCCGCACCGGACGGTCCGATCACCGCCAACGCGCCGCTCGTGCGCCGCCCGAGCAGAGGTTCGGACAGTCGCTGGATGTCGTCGTCACGGCCGAAGAACAGCGAGGCCTGGTGTTCGTCGAACGCCTTCAACCCTGGGAACGGCGAGTCTGCCGGGGCGGCCTTGCCGACCTTCGCGCGTTCGAGGATGCGCAACGCCGTGTCGCGGGCGGCTTCGAGTGAGCCGGGATCGTCGGCGTCGACGCGTTGGGCCTGCAGGTCGTCGAGGATCGGACGGCCGTGCTCGACCCCGCTGAAGAACTCGACGCACGGCGAGTCGGGCTTCGCCTCGCGGAACACCGACGACTCCCAGACGCACCAGTCGGACGACGAGCCGGGCGAGGTGACGACGATCAGCGCCTCGGCACCGAGCAGTGCGCGGCGCAGGCTGTCGCGCCATGGCACCGACGCCTCGGGACCGGCGCCGGGCGCGGTGTAGGCGTGGATGTCCTCGTACCCGGCCGCCGAGAGAGCGTCGCGCAGGTAGAGCGCGATGACGTCGCCCTCGTCGTGGCCGTGGTAACTGACGAAGATCCGCCCCATCCTGTTGATGATGCATCATTCGGGCATGAAGAAGGATCATTTCCGCGATCCCGACGCGCCCCCGGCGAACCGGTTGTGGCCGGTGGTGGCGGTCGCCGTGCGGTCGGAAGCAGGTCTGTTGCTCATCGAACGCGCCGACGACGGCTACTGGGCGATGCCCGGCGGCATGATGGACATAGGTGAGACGTTCGCGCGGGCCGCCGTCCGAGAGGTGCGCGAGGAGACCGGCTACGAGGTCGAGGTGACCGGCCTCGTCGGCCTCTACTCCGATCCGGCACACGTCACCTCCTACGACGACGGGACGGTCGGCCAGGAGTGCTCGATCGTGTTCCGCGGCAAGGTGATCGGCGGGGCGGCGGCGGTCAGCAGCGAGTCGACACAGGTGCGGTTCGTCGGCGCCGAGGAGATCGCCGGGTTGCGGATGCACCCATCGACGCGCCTCCGTGTGGAACACGCACTGCGTCCCGTGGAAGACCCGTACCTTGGCTGACGAGGCAGTCCGGTGGTCTCACAACGGCTGGTCGGCCTCGTAATGTCGAGGCCATGACGAACGCCGACCTGGCTCCGCACAAGGCGTTGACTGGTAATCGCCCGCGTGTCGTGCCGACCTTGCTGTCCGCCGACCTGGCGCGCACGCGAGCCTTCTACCTCGGCCTCGGCTTCACCGCCGACGATGTCGATGACGTCGATGACGTCGATGGTGACGACGTCCCCACCCGCCAAGGGTTCGCGCGTCACGGCGGCTACCTGTTCTTCTACACCGAGGCTCCGCACGGCACGCCCACCACACCCCAGCTGTCGGGCACGATCTACTTCTTCACCGACAGCGTCGACCTCCTGCCCTACGGACTGTACGAGTTCGGCATCGTCGACCCCGACGGCTACCACCTCGCATTCGCCGAACGACGCGACCGCGAGTGACCGCTGCTACCTGAGATTTCAGCAATACTCCGTACCGCAGAAACCATGCACGTAGGCGTAGGCCTCACGCGTGGCGCTCTGGCCGCTCTGGGTGAAAGTGACGGTTCCGGTTATTTCCTTGTCGGTCTGGCCGCCGGGCACGGCCACGGCACAGGTGGGACTCGTCGACGTGCAACCGGTGATCACGTACTGGTACGGGCCGCTGATCGTCCAGGAATAGGTGTAGGAACCACTCGTGTTCTGCACCGCGAACGCGACGTTGTAGGTTGTTGCCGGACTCGTGTTCGTGCAGTACTGGAACCACTGGAACTCGGTCCCAGGAGCGATGCGACAGCCGAACGTCTCGTTGCCGATAGCGCCGGCAGAAGGCGCCGCGGTCACCACGAACGCGACCGACAAAAACAATGCGGCCACCAGATTTCCGACGCGACGCAACGTGCGGCCAGTATCCACGATATCCTCCGGGAGCATTCCGGTCAGCAACGGAATGACGTTATAGCGGCGTACAAACCGTGAACACCGCCGTTCGGGTGCGCACCTGTTCGTCCACGGCACGCATATCAAGAACACGACGAGCGGGGAGCCCTGTCGGACGCGAACGCTGGAAGATCCTCCGCGGCTACCGCCGCGCCGCCAGCACGCTCGCTGACGCGGTGCGCGCGTGCTTCAGGAGGCTTCCGTCGAGCGCGACCTGTGCCGCGCCGAACGAACGACCTTGGCCACGACGGCGATCAGGGCAGCGATGAGACCGGTGCCGACGCCGATGATCATGGCGATCATGATCGTGTAGCCGCGCAGGGCGAGTTCGTAGAACTGCGGGCTGACGCTCTCGGCGAAGCTCACGGCGCCCGCGGGCGGCTGATGGCCGAGCGACGGGCCGACGTCCCACAGGATCTGATGTACGACCACCAGCGAGAGCCCGTACAACGTGCCGAGCATGACGAAGTCCGCGATCGGCTTCCTGGTCTCGCGGAAGATCGCCACCACCAGCCACGCGGCGAACGGCGTCAGCGCGAGAAAATAGTAGAACAGCGAGCTTTCCGGCTCGACGATCCCCAGGTCCGCGAGAATGGTCCGTGGCAGCCCGAGGGCGACCAGCGTCAACATCAGCCACACGGGCATATCGGTCAGAAAGAACGGCCGCTTCGCCCGCTCGACTTCGGCGCCGGTATTCGTCACGCTGTCGATCCTTCCCCCGAACAAACGCTCACTCTGCGTATATCAGAGGGTACCGCAGTGGTATCGCGGCTCGCTCGACGGCCAGTCGGACCGTCCCGTGGGCCGTGGTCACCGCGTTCGTCGTCGTCATGGCACGCCGAACATCGTGTCGGTCACAGTTCCTCGATCACCCGCAGGGTGTAGGCGTGTTCGAAGCGGGCGCCGATGCGGTCCCAGCCGGCGAGGGATGCGGTGAGTGTGTCCGCGTCGTGGTCGAGCCGGCCGCGGGCTCGGGTGAGGCAGGTGGTCGCCCAGTCGTTCTCGGTGGCCGTGGCCGACGCCGCCGCCAGTCGGTCGGCCGCGTCCGGCAGTCCACTCGCGACAGCCAGCTCCGCGCCGGCGGCGTTGGCGAACGCGCGGTGCCAGTCCTGACGCGGGAAGTCGGCGAAGGCGCGCTCCGTCAGCACATCCGCGTTGTCCGTCTGTCCGGTGTGGAGGGCCACCCGGGCGTCGACGAACGCCGCGAACGACGCCAGGTACCGCGCCCGAGCATTGCCGGCCACCTGCTCGGCCCTGGCCCGCCACAACCGGAACCCGTCGTCGTCGCCGAGGAGACCGTAGGCCAGTGCGACCGACGCGACCGCCGGTGAGACCCACGCGAGCGGGCTGTCGGCCCGCTCGCAGACGTCCCAGATGACCCGCCCGTTGCACAGGACCCCGTCGAGGTCGCCCAGCAGGACCAACGCCGGAAGCAGGGCGCTCATGGCGACGGCCGACTGGCTGCCGACGAGATCGTCGGCCGCGGCCAGCCTGGCCACGGACAGGGCGGTGGACGGGTCGCCGACGGCGACCGCGCAGGTGGCGGCCATGTGGTAGGTGTCGGTGATCTCGGGTGCCGGGTACGGGTCGTCGCGGGACATCTGGTCGAGCAGGGCCATCCGCTCGACGGCGACCCGGTGCGCCTCCCGGAACCGGCCGGCGGCGAGTGCCGCGATGCCGATCCCGTCGAGCCCCGCGCTGATCAACACGGGATCGCCGGTGGCGCGGGCGGTGGCCACCGCGGCGGGCACCAGGGCGGGTTCCGGGGTGACCTTCTCCCCGTTGGCGTTCCACGCGTTCGCCGCGGCGAGATGCGCGGCCACGAACCGGTTCTCGTGAGTCACCGATGGCCGTGGCCCGGTCGAGCAGGTCCCGCAGCCGCTCGTGGGGCACCTCCACCGCGAACCCGGCCGGGTGCCGGTTGGCCGTGGTGACGGCGAAGGCGAGCGCGATCGCCTCGGCGTCGGCGTCCCCGGCCGCCCGCGCCTGCTCGGCCGAGGCGAGCAACAGCTCGAAGGCTCTGCCCGTGTCGATGAAGGCGTGCGCGCCGTCGGCGGCGCTCCGCAGGTCCTCGGCGGCCTCCTTCGGCACGAGCGCGCGCCTGGCGGCTTCCTCGTAGTGGCCGGGGGCTTCGTGCAGGAACCGGCGGGCGTAGGTCAGGTGCCCGAGCGACCGGGCCAGCCGGTGCGGGACGACCTCGGCGCCGGGCGCGGCGGCGGCGAGGGCCGCGCGCAGGTCGTCGACGACCGCGTCGAAGTCACCCCGCCACTCGCCGTCCAGCCTGGACTCCAGTTCGGCACCGGCCGCGGCGGCCCACCGCAGGTGCCGCCGCTGGACCTCGGCCCGCTCACCGCTCGCGTCGAGCTGGTCCGCGGCGAACGCTCGCACGGTCTCCAGCAGCCGCCATCTGCTCCGCGTGCCGCCCTGGCGCACGACGAGGCTCTTGTCGACGAGTCTGCCGAGCACGTCGGCGACCGCGCCGCTGGTTCGACCGGGCGCCACCGCGGCGACCCCCGTCAGGTCGAACCCGCTGACGAAGACCGACAGACGGCGGAACAGCTCTCGTTCGTCCCCCGCCAGCAGGTCGTGGCTCCAGTCGAGCACCGCGCGCAGGGACCGGTGCCGCTCGACCGACCCGCGGTCGGCGGCCAGCACCCGCAGGCTGTCGTCGAGTGCGGCGAGCAGCCCGTCGGCGCCGAGCGACGCGCCGCGGGCGGCCGCGAGCTCGATCGCCAGCGGCAGGCCGTCCAGCCGGCCGCAGAGTTCGGCGACGAGGGCCTGATCGGCCGTGAAGCCGGGGTCAGCGGCGGTGGCCCGGTCGAGGAACAGCCGCGCGGCGTCGGAGGCCAACGGCAGCGGCTCGACCGGCACCGTCCGCTCGCCCGGTACGCCGGTCCGCTCCCGGCTGGTGACCAGCACCGTCACGGCGGGACAGGTCGACAGCAGCCGCTCGACGAACTCGGCCGCGGCGTCGATGAGGTGTTCGCAGTTGTCCAGGACCAACAGTGACCGACCGCGGCCGAGCCGCTGGACGATGCTGTCCGCCAGGGTCTGGCCGGGACGTTCGGTCACGCCGATGGTGGCGGCCACCGCCCGTTCGACGAACCCGTCGCGCACCGGAACGAGGTCGACGAACGCGCCGCCCAGCGGGAACGACGGCCCCACCGCCTCGGCCACCACCGCCGCCAGCCGGGTCTTGCCGATCCCGCCGGGGCCGAGCAGCGTCACCAGCCGCGTGTCCGCGAGCAGGCCGATGACCAGGTCGCGCTCGCGGGACCGACCGACGAACGTCGTGCGCGAGGTCGGCAGCCCGGCCAGGTGACCGGGTGGGGGCGTGCCGAGCTGTGCCTGCTCGGCGAGGTCCCGCCGGTCGGTGGCGCCGTATTTGCGCAGCAGGGACGACACGTGGCTCTCGACCGTGCGCACGGAGATGTGCAGCCGGTTGGCGATCTGGGCGTTGGACAGGCGTGCGCCGACCGCCGCGAGTACCTCTGCCTCGCGCTCGGAGACCTCGACCGGATGCACGGCGACAGTGTGACCGATCCGGGTCGGTCAGTGGTGAGTCCGTACTGACACGGATGTGCCCGCCCCTTGTCCCGCAGCAGGCTGTCGGACATGAAGCAGGCAGTCGCGTCGGTCTACATGTCGCTCGACGGGGTCATCGAACATCCGGGACGGTGGATGGTCGGCCACGACGGCGAGGCGGCCGCGTACGCCCACGAGCAACTCCTGGCGAGCGACGCGCTCGTGATGGGCCGACGAACGTACGAGACCCTCGCCGAGGCCTGGTCGGCCACGCCCGACGACACCGGCCTGGCAGCGCGGCTCAACACGATGCCGAAGTACGTCGTGTCGTCGACCTTGGACAGGGCCGACTGGCGCAACACGACGATCATCAGCGGTGACCTCCCGACCGAGGTGTCGAAGCTGTTGTGGGACGGCCAGAAGCTCCTCATGTACGGGTTCGGCCCGGTCGCGCAGACGCTGATGCAGCACGACCTGCTCGACGAGCTGCGGATCTGGCTGCATCCGGTACTGGTCGGCAACGGAAACCTGCGCGACCTGCTCTTCCGGGACGGCAGCACGGCGAAGCTCCGCCTGCTGCGAACGAGGACCTTCGGCTCGGGTCTCGTCGTCCTCGCCTACCAGCCGGTCACCGGATCGGCTGCCTGATGCCGCGCCCACGTTCGCTCCTCGAAGGAGAACCCATGGAAACCACAGCTGATCCGACCACATTGGACAGTCAGATCCGGACACTGGCCGACCAGCTCGACGGCCATCTGCTGCTGCCGGGGGACGACGGGTACGACCGGGCGCGCACCGTCTGGAACGCCATGATCGACAGACGGCCGCGGCTGATCGTCCGCTGCGCGAGCGCCGAGGACGTGGTGACGGCCGTGCGGTTCGCCAGGGCGCACGACCTGGCCGTCGGTGTGCGGTGCGGCGGTCACGGCATCGCCGGGCCGGCGGTGCCGGACGATGGCCTCATGATCGACCTCACGCCCCTGTCCGCGGTTCGGGTCGATCCAGTCCGGCGCCGCGCGTGGGTCCAGGGCGGCGCGCTGCTCGGCGCCCTGGACCGGGCCGCGCAGGAGCACGGTCTGGCGACGACCGCCGGCAACGTGTCCCACACGGGCGTCGGCGGACTGACCCTCGGCGGCGGGATGGGCTGGCTCGCCCGTCAGCATGGCCTGACCTGTGACAACGTGGTCTCCTTCACGATGGTCACGGCCGACGGCGAGCTGCTGGCGGCCAGCGAGACCGAGAATTCCGAGCTGTACTGGGGGTTGCGCGGCGGTGGCGGGAACTTCGGGATCGTGACCGAGTTCGAGTTCCGGCTGCACCCGGTCGGCACCCGCGCCCTCATCGCGGACTTCTACTTTTCGCTTGATGACGCGTTCCCGGTTTTCCGCCAATGGCGTGACCTCAACGCGCAAGCGCCTCGGTCGGCCACGTTCACGGCCGGGGTCGGCACCGCGGGTGGCGAGTTCATCCCGCCGGAGCTGCGAGGTACTCCGCTGGCCCACGTCGGCTACGTGTGGGTCGGCGACCCCGAGGAGGGCCGGCAGCTGCTCTCCGCCATGCGGGCCTTCGGCCGGCCCGTCGCGGAACGGGTCGAGGAGCTGTCGTACCTGCGGCTGCAGGTGATGGACGACAGCGTGGAAGGACACGCGCGCCGCAGGTACTGGAAGGGCCACTACCTCACCGACTTCTCCGACGACGCCATCCGTGTGTTTCTCCGGCGCGGCACCGAGGACGGGACCGGCGAGTACCTGCCGTCGGTGAGCTTGCAGGCCTACGGCGGCGCGATCACCGACGTGCCGGACGACGGCACGGCCTTCAGCCACCGCGACGCCATGTTCGAGTACGTGGCCGGCACCGGATGGACCGGGTCCGATGAGGACGATGTACGGATCGCCACGACAAGACGGTGCGCCGCCGCGCTCGAGCCGTACGCCAAAGGCGCCTACGTCAACACCATGGGCGACGAGGGTGCTGCCGGCGTACGACGGGCCTACCCGCCGCACAAGCTTGCCCGCCTCACCGCGCTCAAGGACCGGTACGACCCCGACAATGTGTTCCGGCTCAACCAGAACATCGCGCCCACTACTCACAAGCGGGAGGAGTCCTCATGCTGAACCAGGTCGCGGAGGGTGTGCTGATCCACCAGAGCGAGTTACTCCAGAACAACACTGTTGTCGTGCGGGGCAGGGCCGGCGTGTTACTCGTCGACCCCGGGATAACCGGCGACGAGATGGCCTGCCTCGCGAGCGACCTGTCCGAGTTGGACCAACCCGTTGTGGCAGGCTTCGCGACGCATCCTGATTGGGATCACGTGCTCTGGCAAGCCGATCTCGGCGAAGCGCCCCGCTACGGCACAGCCCGCTGCGCGGCTTTCATGCGGGATCTGCTGTCGAAGGCGGACTGGAAGGCCCGCGCCGCCGAGGGGTTACCGCCGGAGATCGCCGAGGAAACACCGCTGGACCTGTTCGGCCGCATTACCGGTCTGCCGGCCGGAACTACGCAGATTCCCTGGGATGGCCCCAAAGTACGGATTATCGAGCAGCCGGCGCATGCCCCGGGCCACGCGGCGCTGTTGGTCGAGGAACGCGGGGTCCTCATCGCCGGCGACATGCTCTCTGATCTCTTCATCCCGATGCTCGACGACTTCAACAACACCAATGACCCGATCGAGGAGTACCTCGCCGGGCTGCGACTACTCGAGGCCGTGGCGGACGACGTCGACGTCCTCATCCCTGGTCACGGGTCCGTCGGCAGAGCGGATCAGGTACGCGTACGGATCAACCAGGATCGAGCGTACGTACATGCCTTGCGTGACGGCCATGCACCCGACGACCCGCGCATCGGCCCCTCGACAAAGCCCGGATGGGAGTGGGTAAACGACATACACGAAGGGCAAGCCCAGAGCCTCGCCCGAAGGAAGCGTGACGGGACGCCCGACTAGATGCTTATTCAGGGTGATTTCAGCGACCTGCGGCGGGCGATGACCGGCACGATGCCCGCTGTCGCCACCTGAGGCCGCGCTGGCATGGCCTATTGCATGTCCGCTTCTTCGCCGTGACGCTGGATGATCGCGCGCGTGACCATGCTGAACAGTTCCTGTGCGTTGTTGGTGTTTCCCTGTGCGCCACGGCTGATTGCCTCACGTGTATGGGCGGCGGACTTCGAGCCCGCATAGATGAAGAAGGGGGTCCGTATGTCGGTATTACGTACCTTGTCCAGAAGGACGTAACCTTCCCGATCGCCTTCCTTGCGCCCCATGTCGGAGATGATGGCGGCGAACCGCGTTCGACTGAGGTGTTCGAGTGCGTCTGCAGTCGACTGGCTGAGGGTGAAACGCACGCCCATGGCTTCCAAGGCTCGTCGCTCATGCACGTTGTTCTCGGGGCGTTCGTCGACCCACAGCACGCGGTCTGCCGAGAACGGCCTCGAACCGATACCGTCCACCGCTGACGCGGACTTCTGAACGGTACGGATGCCTCGCCGATGACGGCCTCCGAGGGGCCGTCCTTCTTGAGAGGGACGCGGCGGTCAACGAGGCGGTCGCCGATATCAACTTGACATAGTTCTCTTCGTTCTTGAAATCCTGCGGAGAGAACAACTTGTTGCTATGTCGACCGACCAGCCATGCGAACACGAACAACACCAGAACCGGGAACACCACGAGGAAGTACACCAGTGGGAGGCGTTCGGCAGGTGACATGGACCCTCCGAACGTGGTGACAAGAGCCGCCACGCCGTAGACGAGCACGAGGAACAGAGCGATGATGCCCAACGGATTTCTGGCCAGACGGTGTGCCGATTCGCCGTCTGCTGAACTCGCTCACGTTAACCCCCTGAGGTCATCGTAGGGTACCTCGTTGCATGTAGGTGCGGTCTCTCGTGAGTGGGCGACCGTTACCGCCACGATAACAACGATGCGATGACGAACTTCTGCGCGGCAATGCGGACTTGCCATGGAATCCTCTGGCCAACCCGAGCGGGTTCATTGATCGAGATGTGGCTCGCTGCGGGGGCTGGCCATGTCGCGACGGGCATCTGCGGCCGACAGAGCTCAGGGAGTGCGACTCCCCGGGCCATCCGACCCTTAAGTCAAGCATCTCGACGAGCAACAGCCGGACGTGGTCAGCATGGCCAGACGGCTCCGCTCAGGTAGCCGGGGCCGCCGGGATTGGGGCGAGTGAGGGTGAAGTGACCGAGTTGAGGGCCGGCCGTAACGGTCCCTTGGCCATAGCGGCCCCACGTGAGGGTGCACGGCGCGGTCAGTGACCTCGCTGGCAAAGGGGCAAGCACCCTCGAATGTGCCGCTGATCGAGGAACTTGGGAGCTGGCTCAGCAGCGCGTGCGGCGGTCGACCGGGACCCGGACGCTCGGCTGTTCGTCGGACCTCGCGGTGGCCGGATCTCGACGGCGGTTCTCCGGGACGCGACGAGTTGGGACGAGATCGTGGGTCAACTCGGCTATGAGCACCTGCGGCGACACGACCTCCGCCACCAGCGTCGGTAACGTAACCTCCGTGAGCACTTGAAGATGGCCACGCCAATCGCGGCCGCGCTCGAACATTCTGCGCGGCATCCAGGCTCGCGGAGCATCATTGGTTCTGTCCGCCCGTGCGAAGGCGATCCCCAGTCGCAGGTAGCTGTCCGCGCGCAGGTCGGACTCGGGCAGCGCGAGCGCCTCGATGGCACAGGCCACGGCGTCAGCCGCGTTCCCGCCGCACGTGTGGTTCGCGGCGAGCAGGTTGAGTACCTCCACACGGATGCCAGCGCCGCGGGCGCGGAGCCGGTGATCGGACTGGCGCCCACCTAGTTGCTGGCCCTGGCGGTGGCGTAGCGGATGGGTCTCCACCCGCCCTTGCAGAGCCTGGATCTGTTCCTTGCCGCTGCCCGTCGGGTAGGTGTTCGAGCTTGGCGTGCAGGTCGAGCACGGTGTCAGGCAGCAGTACGAGCGGTGTGCCCCCACCGAGGCACTGCGCGACTCCGGCCGAGGGGAACGGATTCCGGAGGGAACTCAGGCCGAGGTGGTTGGCACGGCGGCCAGGTGCTCGTGCGCTCTGATGTCGGAGTTGAGGATGACGCGCTGTAGGCGCTGAACCTGGAACGAGGGTTCGATGCCCAGCTCGCGCACAAGTGTCATGCGCAGCACGCCGAACATCTCCAGCGCGCGCCACTTCATGCCGCAGGCGGACAGCGCGGTCATGTACTGGGTGCAGAGCTTCTCGTGCATCGGGTACCGGGCGGTCAGCTCGGCCAGCTCCTCGAGCAGCAGGTGGTGGCGCCCGAGTCGCAGGTCCGCCTCGATGCGGGACTCCAGCACGCTCAGCCGGCTCTGCTCGAGCCGGGTCACCTCGACACCGAGCAGGAAACCCGTTGGTAGATCCACCAGCGCGGGACCGCGCCAGACCTCCAGTGCCGTGCCGAGCAAGCGGGACGAGGTCTTGTCGTCGTCCCCACCGGCCAGGGCGCGCTCGCCGGCGGCGGCCATGTCCTGGTACCGGTTCACGTCGACCAGCTTCGCCGGGATGTTCAGCGTGTAGCCGCCGGGCCGCCGCGCCAGGATGTCGTGGGGGTCGTCGACCGAGGACGCGTTCTCCGCGAGACCGCGGCGCAGTTTCATGATGTAGCTCTGGAGCGTCTGGATCGCCGTGCGGGGCGCCTCTCTTCCCCACAGCTCCTCGACTATCGCGCCGGTCGTGACCAACGTACCGGCGTGGATCGCCAGGAGCGCCAGGACCTGCCGGGGCTTGGCAGCGGTGGGGAGGAACGAGCGGCCGTTGAGCCGAGCCGCCAGCGGGCCGAGGAGGCGGATGTCGATGGCGATCGCTCGTTCCGGCTCCGGTACGGACATGTTGGTTCCTGTCGTGGCGACTGTTGTCTCCATCAGGTGTCTCCTTCACGCCACCGAGGGCATGGGTTGAATTGTCTTTCGATGGGAATCGCTAGCTCCATGACGTCGTACGGATTTCGTCGGGGTGCGCAGCTCCCCGCGCACCGCTCGCGCGTAGATGCGGCTGGTGGTCTCGGTCGGTGCCACCGCGAGGTCGTCCCGCAGACGCCGCAGGCACATCTGGTGCCATTTCCGGACCTGGCCGAGCTCGCCACGCCGGCCGTGCACGAGCATGAGGGTCTGGTAGATCTCCTCGTGGTACGGGTCGATCTCCAGTATTCGCCGACAGAGCGTGATGACCTCTGGATGGTCGTCGTGGCGCAGGGCGTCGGCGCGGAGATACCCGAGCGCGTGCAGTGCCAGCGCCCGGCTGTACTCCCGCTGCTCCGCCGCCCAGTCCACGCTCTCCGCCGCCAGGAAGTCACCGGCGTAGACCTCCAGTGCGCGGCCGTACCAGTTCCGGGCCTCGGCGTGCCCGCCGCCGTCCTCGGCGGCACGCCCTCGGGTGACGCAGGCGCCGAACTCCTCGGTGTCCAGCCAGAGATCGCCGGCGAAGAGGACATAGCCACCGTCCCGGCATTCGATCTCGACGGGCTGGCTCGCGCCACCGGCGGCATCCCTCAACACCCGCCTGACCCCGTGCACGGCCACCTTGAGCGAGCTCGTCGTGGCAGCCAGCTCGCCGCCGGGCCACAGCACCTCGTGCAGCCGTTCGCGTCCGACGACCCTGCCGTGGTTGAGCAGCAGGTACTGGAAGAGGTTGCGTGCCCGCCCGGCGCGCCAGCGCCCGACCGGATGGCCGTGGACCTGTACGGAGAAGTTCCCGAAGCATCGGACCGTCATCGTCGTCATCGTCACCATCCCGTCGGCATGTGGTTCGTTCTCGACGTTAGGAAGCGGGCACGGGTCAATCAAGGCGAATCGCTGTTCAGGGAGCCGTTTCGCGCAGATGGTGACACCCGCGATGTCACGAAGGTCGTAGTCGGATTCACCGCGAGACTGAGCCGGATTTCTACGAACCGAGGTAGAAACTGACATGCTGTTATCACATGAGCCCCGTTCTCTTGATTACTTCAGATTTCTTCGATTCGCCTGGGCGGAGGCCCGTCCGGTTGTTCAGCTCATCTTCATGCTCCGGTTCTCCGTCGGCGTCATACTGAGCGCGGACGGCGTCGAGAGCGTCCTGAGACCGGCCGTCGCCATGGCCATGCTCGCGTGGTTGGCGGCCACCTGGGCGATCTACCTGCTGAACGGGGTCGCGGACATCGTCGAGGATCGCGAGAACGCGTCGACGAGGCCCATAGCCAGTGGCCGCCTGCCGGCGGACGTGGCGGCGAGCGTCGTCGCGGCCCTCGCAACCTTCGCGCTCGTCGTCGCGGCGACCGTGTCCGTCCAGCTGCTCGTCCTGGTCGCGCTCATGCTCGCGGTCGGTTGGGCCTACTCCGTCGGCCCGCACCCGTTGAAGCGGAACATGGCCGGGTTCCTGCTCTCGGTGACCGCTCTCGGTTTGCTGACCTACCTCGCGGGCTGGTGCGCGGTCGGCTCGGGAACGCCGAACGGGTCGTTGCTGCTGTTCGGTCTGGCCATGTCGACCTGGATGGGCACGGTCGGTTCGACCAAGGACCTGTCGGACGTCAAGGGTGACCGGTTGGCCGGCCGGCGGACGCCACCCCTGGTCCTCGGGGAGAGCCGGGCCAGGGCGGTAATCGCTGTCCTGGCAGGTGCGGTCGGCTGCTCGTTCCTCGCGCTGGCGGTCACCTGGAATGAAACGCTGCTTCCCGCCGCGGCCGTTGTGTGCGCCGGCGCGACCGTGATCGCGGCCGCGGTGCTGACGCCGTTCAGCGAGGGCGACAAGATCAGACGGCGCCGGCCTTATCGGATCTTCATGATAACCCAGTACGGAGCGCACGCCACCCTCCTGTTGTAGTATCTGGATGCTGGGGGTTGGAATGATCGAGAATCCAGGCGAGCTCGTGAATTCAGGCAGAGTCGGCGCAAGGTTCACGACCGCCGTTCGTCGTCATGCGATGGAATCGCTCCGGCGTCGGTTACGGGAAATTCACAGTCCCCTGGCCGAAAGTGCCGAGGCAATGGATCAGATGCAACGCCAACTCGACTCGGTGCTCGACGACGTGGAGCATCTCCACACCCCGACGACGGGTTCCCACGCCAACTCCCACGCCGAACACCTGAGCGAGGAGATCGGGACCACCCGGGCGAACCGGGGCGTGCATCCGGTCGAGTCCACCCAGGCGGCCGTGGAGATGTTCCAGGTGCTGCTTCCCGTGGTGGCCGGGAACCTGAGAAGCCTGGGTATGGGTGACGCCGCGGCCGAGGCCGCGGCCCTCACGCTGCACCGCTCGATCATGCGAAGAGTCGGTCTCGGTGCGCTGGCCTACGCCAACTACCTGCTGAAGAAGGTGAGCGGCTCGCACCGGGACGAACGACAGCGGCTCGCGCGCGAACTGCACGACGGCGCGGCACATTCCATCGGTGTGGCACTGCAGAACCTTGAACTCCACCAGGTCTACCGCGACCGTGACCCGGAGCTCGCCGCCACCAAGATCGCCCTGGCACGCACGGTGCTCCATGAGGCCCTCGCCGCCGTCCGGCAGACGGCCCAGGGACTTCACGACACGACGGCCGAGCGCGGCAACTTCGAGAACGCCCTGCGGGACTATCTGAGCTCACACGTGCCGGCCGGCATCGTCGCCACCTCGTCCGTCACCGGTGACTTCGTGGGGATGCGGGACGGGGTCTGCGAAGAGCTGTACATCGTGCTGCGCGAGGCCGTCCGCAACGCCGTGCTGCATTCGGGTGCGCGGTCCATCCGGGTGAACGTGAACATCGACGAGTACAACGTGCGCGCCACCGTCGAGGACGACGGAGACGGGTTCGAGGTCGCCCGCAAGTTGGACTCACCAGCCGGAATCGGGTTGGTCTCGATGGGTGAGCGGGTGGAACTGCTCGCCGGGGAGCTGACCGTGACCAGCGCCGACGGGCAGGGCACCACGGTGGCGATCGTCGTCCCCGAGGTCAGGCGGCTCCCGTGACCGAACCGGGTCGCCGCGTCACCGTGGCGCTCGCCGATGATCACACGTTGTTCCGTCAGGGCATCCGCGAGCTGCTGTCCACCGATCCGGGCATCGTCATCGTCGCCGAGGCGTCGACCGGGGACGAGGTACTCCCCATGGTGCGCGAGCACCAGCCGGATGTCGTCCTGCTCGACGTGCAGATGCCGGGCCCGGGCGCGAAGTCGCTGATAGGCCGGATTCACAAGGCCCACCCGAGAACGGCGGTCGTCGTACTGACCATGCACGAGGCGCCGGAGGTCGTGCGGGAGCTGCTGGACTGCGGAGCCGCCGCGTACCTGGTGAAGGCCATCGAACGCGACCAGCTCGTGGCCACGGTCCACTCGGTGCACCGCAGCCGGGAGAACGTCATGCTGTCCGTACCGCGCGCGACGATGGAGTCACTCGAACGCACACCGGACCAGCCCGGCATTCTCTCCGAGCGTGAGCTCGAGGTGCTCCGACTCGTCGCCATGGCGCTGAGCAACGCGCAGATCGCCACCCGACTGTTCATCAGCGAGGGCACCGTGAAGCGACACCTCACCAACATCTACGCCAAACTGGGTGCGATCTCCAGGGTCGACGCGATCAAGAAGGCCACCGACCTCCGGCTCATCGACGGTTGAGACCCGATGACCGCCGGCGTCGGCTCCGGAAAATGCCGCGCAGGGTTTGCGTAACCAGATCTTAACTACCGTGGCTACCGTTTGGCTGGTTCCGAGATATGGAGGCACGCCGGACAGAAGGATCCGAATGGCCATGGAACACGCAGGAGATTCCACGATCTATCGCGTCGTGACGAACGACGAAGGAACCTACTGCATCTGGCCATCCCACGTGCCGACACCGGAAGGATGGGCGCCGACCGGCTTCTTCGGCACGGGACACGCCGCGCTCAACCAGGTCGCGGAACTGTGGCGAGCAAAGACCTCAGGAACGTACGCCGCACGACGACGATCGTAAGAAAGCGAAGACCACGGCCGTACGCACCCGTATTGACGGTGCCCCGAATCACGTTCAAGGGAGAATGCGAATATGCCCGTGACAGGCCGCCGGTTCCCGGACGCGTCGAGAATCGAGCTACTGGACTGCACATTGCGTGACGGCGCCTATGCCGTCGACTTCCAGTTCGACGAGGAGTTCGTGGTGAAACTCCTCACCCGGCTGAACGAGACTCCTGTTTCGAAGATCGAGGTCGGTCACGGACTCGGGCTCGAAGCGGAGCGGGCCGGGATCAAGCCCTGCAACCTCGGCCACTTCAACTGGTGCGAGCTCGTCGCGTCGACGCTGACGAAAAAACCGTGGGGCATGTTCGCCCAACCCGAGTTCACGCGGGTGGAGACGATCGCGGAGATGTGCAGGCGCGGCCTGTCGTTCGTCCGTGTCGGCATGGAACCGGACCGGGTCCAGGAAAACCTCCCCTACCTCCGACAGGTCATCGACGCCTGCGGCCAGGTGTACCTCAACCTGATGAAGTCGAGCGCCACACCGATCGGCCAGTTGCTCGACATGCTCGACGGGGTCGGTCCGGCCATCGCGGGGGTCTACGTCGTCGACTCCTACGGCGCGATGCTGCCCGAGACCGTCCACGAGTACGTGAGCGCGGTCGCGGAGCGTTTCCCCGTCGTCGGCTTCCACGGCCACGACAACCTCGGCATGGCCAACATCAACACCATCACCGCCGCCAGCGCGGGGGCAACGATCCTCGACGGCACGCTCAACGGCATCGGCAGAGGATCCGGCAACGCTCAGCTCGAATCGCTGGCCGGGGTCATCAAGCTGGTCGACGCCGACCGGTTCGACTACCAGGAACTGGCGAAGCTGGCCGAGATGTGCCGGGTCAACATGGACGTGATCATGGAGGACCGGACGATGCACGTGCTCGGTGGTGTGATCGGCATCCACTCGGGCTTCTTCCCGCTGGTCGAGAAACTCGCCGCCGAGTGCCACACCGATCCGGCACGTCTGATGGAGACCGCGGTCGGGGTCGCCGACCAGAGCCCGCGCAAGGCCGACTTCCAGGCCGCGGCGGCCCGGATCGCCAGCGTGGCCTAGCCGCGTCACCAGCTACCGACCGGCCTTCAGACGGGAGAAGTGCGATGAGGTTGACCAAGATCAAGGCAGGTACCGACGAGAACCCCATAGTCGTGGGCGACGGCGACAAATGGTTCCGGCTGCACCAGGTCCGCGGCTACGAGAACGTCGCCCGCGTCGGCGACCTGTTGGGAGAGCGGCAACTCCGCGAGGTCGCGGAGTCCGTCCGGAAGCAGGCGGACACCCTCGAGGTGACGAACGTCGAGTTGGACCGCGCGGGGACCATCGCCGATCGCGACACCGACATCTGGGGCGCGGGGCTCAACTACCGGCGGCACTCCGCCGACCTCAACACCGAGCAGCCCGGTTCGGGCCCCGGCTCCTACCTGAGGCCGACCAACTGCCTCATCGACAACGGCGGGCACATCGAGTTGCCGGCACAGTCGAAGCGGGTGACGGCGGAAGCGGAGCTGGGCCTGGTCATCGGCACCAGATGCAAGAACGTGTCGCGCGCGGACTGGCGGTCCGTCGTCGCGGGCGTCACCGTGGTGCTCGACATGACGGCCGAGGACGTGATCCGGGAGAATCCCCGCTACATACCGTGGGCGAAGGGATTCGACACCTTCTGCAGCATCGGCCCGGTCCTGCTGTCCCTGGACGAGCTGAGTGACGACGCCCTCGACGCCATCCTCGTCTCCACGATCCACAACGGACAGACGATCGCGTCGGCGACGCCCCGGGACATGAAGTACGGCCTCGGCCGCCTGGTGGAGCACTTCACCGCGGGAAGGACGTTCGAACCGGGCACGGTGATCTGCACCGGCACCCCCGGCGCCGTCCCGATCAACCCTGGAGACACCGTCCAGGCGGTCGTCGAGCACGTCGGCACACTCACCCACCCCGTTCGCTGACCGACCGCGACAACGAGGCTGGAGGTGACCATGCACCACCTCGAGGGCAGACGATCGCTCGTGTTGTGCGGAACCAAGGGAATCGGCCTTGGGGTCGCGCGGTGTCTCGCGCGCGACGGCAGTGCGGTGACTGTGTCCGGAAGGGACAGTGACCGGGCCGCTGACGTGGCGCAGAGCCTGCGTGGCAACGACAACAGCTCGTTCGCCTGTGACTTCCGGAACCCCGGCGAGGTCGGTGAGCAGGTCGCCGCCACCGGACCGTACGACGTCATCCTGCTCAACTCGCCGGGTTCTCGGCCGGGACGCGTCGAGCAGCTGTCCACGACGCGACTCCAGGAAGCGATGGAGCTGACGCTCCTGTCGATCCAGAGCGCCGTCGAGGCGGCCCTTCCTGCGATGGAGCGGAACCGCTGGGGTCGCCTCATCGGCATCACCTCCAGCTCGGTGTCGGTGCCGATCAGCGGCCTGGCCGGTTCCTCCATCGCGCGGTCGGCGGTGCGGTCCTACCTGAAGCTCCTGGCCGAAGGCGTTGGACAGTACGGCATCACGGTCAACCACGTGGTGCCCGGGAAGATCGACACGGACCGGCTTCGCTCGGTCGAGGCGGCCACCGCGCGACAGCTGGGCGAACCGGCCGAGTCGGTTCGGGCGGCGACGGTGGAGACGATCCCCCTCGGCCGCTACGGCACTCCCGAGGACGTCGGGGAACTCGTGTCGTTCCTCGCGAGCGACCGGGCCGCGTACATCACCGGGACGGGCATCCACTGCGACGGTGGGTATCTGAAGACCTTCTGAACCTCCAAGGACCAGGAAGCGAACTTCGACAATGTCCATTGTGGAACAATTCGAGCGCGCCGTGCGCGAGAACCCGGACGGCGACGCCATCCGGACCGCGGCGCAGATCATCAGCTACCGCGAACTCGACGACCTCACCCAGGGGTTGGCCAAGGACCTGGACACGCGCCTCGTGCCCGGTGAGTTCGTCGGCATCGAGGCGAGCCGGTCACCGGGTGCGGTCGTGGCCATGGTCGCGGCCATGAGAGCCGAGCGCCCTTTCGTGTTCATCGACAGCCGCGACAGCGCGCACTCGAACGCGAGAAAGACCGCGCTGCTGGGTGTCCGGCTGTTGGCCCGCCCCCGTGCGGACGGCGACGTCGACCTCACCGACGTACCGGCGGACTGGCGGACCGGCCACCACACGCCGCACGGACTGTCCGAAAAGGATGTCTGCTACGCGATCCAGACCTCCGGCTCCACCGGCGAACCCAAGTGCGTGCTCGTCCGCACGGCCGCGCTGGCCGCCGTGATCTCCGACCACGTGACACGGTTGGCGGTCGGGCCGCACGCAAGAACACTGCAGTTCGCCCGCCTGACCTTCGACGGCTGCGTCACCGAGATCCTCTGGACCCTGACGGCGGGCGCCTGCCTGGTCATGGTGGCCGAACCCCATCTCGCGCCCGGCACGGAACTGCGGGACACGCTGACGCGACACGGCATCACGCACGTCAAGACCACGCCCTTCGCACTGACCGCGACCGATCCCACCGGCGCGATGCGCCTGACGCACGTGGTCAACGGCGGCGGGACGTGCCGGCCCGCCGTGGTCGCCAAGTGGTCCGCGGTGGCCGAGTTCCACAACGCCTACGGCACCACCGAGACCACCGTGTGCAACCTGCTGAGCGATGCGCTGGCACCCGATGACTGCCGCGACGGCGTGCCACTCGGCGACCCGGTGGGTGACTGCGCCTACCACCTCCGCGAGGTGGCCGGCGCCCCACACCGGGGCGAGATCGTCATCACCGGCGACAGCGTCGGGGCCGGCTACCTCACCGAGCACGGCGTGGTGCCGTTCGGCGGCGAGTACCGCACCGGCGACGTCGCCGAGTACCGCGACGGCCGGCTCTACTTCGTCGAACGGCTGGACCGGCAGGTGAAGGTCCGCGGCTACCGCCTCGACCCCGGCGAGATCGAGAACGCGGTGTGCCGCCTGGACTCGGTGGTGGAGGCGGTCGTGACGGTCGAGTCCCACGACGGCTCGCCGACCACCGAGCAGGACGCGCTGGTCTGCTACTACCAGGGCGACGCCGACCCCAGAACCGTGCGGCGGCACCTCGAGGACGGCCTCGACCCGTACAAGATCCCCTCGGTGCTCAGGCGCGTCGACGCGCTGCCCTACACACCGAACGGGAAGGTCGACCGGGACGCCCTCCTGGCGAGCAGGCGGGCGCCGGGCGACACGAACGGGAAGACTCCGGCGGACCAGCAGGTGTTCGACATCGTTCGCAAACTCACCGGGGTCGACGATGCCAGGCCGGACGACAACTTCTTCGACCTGGGCGGCGACTCCTCCTCAGCGTTGGCGCTGGTCAGGAAGATGCGCGAGCTGGGCTGGGTCGACGCCGGAGTGCGCGACGTGCTCCGGGCGGAGGACCTGCGAACACTGGCGAACCAACTGCGTGAGCGGGGTGCGTAGGCGATGTGTGGCCTGTGCGGGACCTTCGCCTGGGACGGGAGCCTGGATCGCACCGTCGCCGCGGCGATGCACTCGCGGCTGGTCCACCGCGGACCGGACGAGACCTACTCGCTGAGCACACCCACGCTCTCGGTGAAGCTCGGTCGCCTCGGCATGACCGGGTTGACGGACGGCTGGCAGCCTGCGGAGGACCGCAGCGGGCGATTCGTCGCCCTGACCAACGGCGAGGTGTACAACGCCGAGGAGCTGCGCGGGCGGCTCGGTGATCACCGGCCCGCGAACCACGTCGACGTGGCGGTCATCCCCGAGCTGTTCGCCCGGCACGGGCCCGCCGGCCTCGAACTGGTGGACGGGCAGTTCGCCACCGCGATCCACGACCGCGCGGAGAACCGCCTCTACCTGGGACGGGACCGCTTCGGCATCTGCCCGATGTACTACACGGTGCTCGGCGAGCATGTGCACTTCTGCTCCGAGCTCAAACCACTGGTGCGGTCCGTGCCGAACTCCTGGCGGACCGACGCCGGCGCGGTGGACCAGTACCTGCAGCTCGGCAACATCGTCGCGCCGCGCACGCTGGTGCGGGACGTCCACGCCGTGCCACCCGGGTGCGTGGTCCGGTTCGGCGAGGACGGCCAGGAGACCACCCGCTACTGGCGGTACGGGGAGTTCACCGGTGCGAACACCTCCCCGAGCGGGGAGGAGATCCGCGACTGCCTGCGGCAGGCGGTTCGTACCCGCCTGCGCGCGGACGTCGAGATCGGCGCCTACCTGAGCGGTGGCTTCGACTCCACGACGCTCGTGATGGAGTCGGCCCGCGTCCTGGAGAAGCCGACCAGGACGTTCTCGGTGGTCTTCGGCGACACCGTCCTGGACGAAGGACGTTTCCAGCGTGAGGTGTCGGAGGTGGTCGGCAGCGAGCACCGGCAGGTCAGCTGCAGTCCCGCGGACATCGCCGCGGAGTTCGAGGACATGGTTCGGCACTGCTGCTACCCCCAGCGCGAGACCTACAACGTGGCGGCATTGATGCTGTCGCGCGAGGTCAGCCTCACCGGGCTCAAGGGCGTGGTGTCCGGGGAAGGAGCCGACGAGCTCTTCTTCGGCTATGACTCCTACGCGTTCGACCTCGCACGCCGCAGGCCACCGGAGCGCCGCGCCGAGAACGAGCAGGCGTGGGGGCGAGCGGACTTCGCCTGGGAGGTCGACTGGTCCAAAGTGGACCGCAGGCGGGACACCTGCCTCTCCCCCGCGGGCCGGTCCGCCATGGCCGGCAGGGAGTTCTGGCGGGACCGGCTGATTCCCTTCGCCGACCACGAGACCGCGGCGCTGACGCGAATGCAGCTCCGGTCGGTGGCCGACGTGTACGTGCAGCTGGGCGGTCACCTGCTCGGCGACCACGGCGACGCGATGCTCATGGCCAACTCCGTGGAGGGCCGGTACCCGTTCCTCGCGAACCCGGTGGTGGCCATGGCACTGGGCATCGGGGACGAGGAGAAGGTGGCCGACTTCGAGGGCAAGGCCTGCCTCAAGTCCGCGTACGCGGACACGGTCCCTCGGTCGGTGCTGCGGCGCGCCAAGCAGGGGTTCACGGCACACGACCTGGCGGCGATCGCGGACGACCGCGTGCTGTCGGACTGGCGCGACCTGGTCGCGGGCAGCGGTGTCTTCTCACCGGACGCCCTGGACCGCCTCGCCGCCGACCGCACACCGGACAAGTGGGACCCGCGACTGAGCCTCATCAGCACCAGCATGGTGATCGACGAACTGGGACTGCGGCTATGACCGACATCTGGCGCGACCTGATCCACGGACAGCGGTGGCGATCGCCGGCGACGCTGTGGGTCGAGGACGGCACGGAGCACAGCTGGCGGCAGGTCAGCGAACTGGCCACGGCTATCGAGGAGGTGATCGGCACGCACGGCCCCGTGCGCGTGGTGCGGATCCGGGCCGAGTCGAAACTGGGGTGTTTCGCCGGTCAGCTCGGGGCGTGGCGGGCCGGGTGCGTCGCCGTGGCGGACGACGGCAACCTCGGACCGGACGAGCTCGACCGCGTCCGGCCGGACATCACCCTGTCGGTCCAGACGTGTGGTCCGGCGACGGTGACGGTGGCCGGTGAGCGGCGGCCCGGGTCCCGTATCCCGGACGAGGTCGTGGCCGTCAACTTCACCTCCGGGAGCACCGGCAGCCGGCGGGCCGTCGCCGTGACGCTGGGCAACCTGCTCGCCCTCTTCGCGTGCCGCGACCTGGACGTGCCGGTGCGCGGCAGGCTCGCCGCCGGGAGCTTCGCCACCCCCACCTACGACGGCTGGTGGTTCGACACCTGGCGGACGGTGTCGGCGGGCGGGACCGTCGTGTGCCTGCCGAACGTCAACGAGGACGTGTTCGCGTGGCCGGAGCTGGTCGAGGAGTACGGCATCGATCGCCTGCTGCTCCCCGCGGCCGTGATCGCCACGCTGTTGGACGTCGTGCCAGAGGCCATCGCCGGCATCCCGTGGGTGTTCAGCGGTGGTGAGCAGTTCCAGGTGTCGACCTACCAGCGGGCCCGCCACGCCGGGCTGACCAACGGGTTCGTCAACCTGTACGGGCCGACCGAGGCCACGTTCGCCACCCACAGGTACCTGCTGCCCGATCACGTCACGGACGCGGCGATCCCCATCGGCAAGCCGCTGGACGGATGCGTCCAGCGGTTGCGAGAGCTCCGCGAGCGGGACTCCTACGAGCTGGTCGTCGAAGGCCCGTTCGTCTGCCTCGGCTACCTGGACGACGGTGCCCTCGCCGACCGGTTCGCCGCCGACGACCGGACACCGTCCTACCGGACCGGCGACGTGGTGCGGGTGGACGACGACCGGAGTCTGGTCTTCGTGGGACGCCTCGACAGCCAGATCAAGGTGAACGGGACCCGGGTCGACGCCGCGGCCCTGGAGAACGCGGTGGCCCGCCTGCCCGGGGTGTCCGGCTGCCGGGTCGCCCAGCACGAGCGGCACACGGTCGCCTTCGCGCGGGTCGCGCCGGGAACGCCGCGGGACGGTCCACTCCGGTCGCGGGTCGAGTCTCTCGTGCGAAGTTTCTCGAATGCGATCGCAGTGGCGTTCGTGGACCGTTTCCCGGTGCGTCCCGGCGGAAAAGTCGACACCGCCACCCTGATGAACCACCACTTCCAGATATCGAGGGTGTGAGCGAATGAGCGAGATCACGACAGCCATGATCGTCGATTGTGTGCGCACGATATCGAACAAGGACATCGAGGAGGACACGGACATCTTCGCCGCCGGATTCGACTCGCTGGCGGTATTGCGGTGCCGGGCGCTGCTGAAAGCGCAGACCGGTGTCAAGGTGCCCGGCCACGTTTTCTTCGGCGGGCGGACGCCGGCCGGAATCGCGGACCTGATCGGAGGAGGAGCACATGCTGGTCGTTGAGGACAGCCCGCTCTACTCGGCGGAGTTCTTCGCCGAGAACGACCCGTGGTCGTACCTGGCGGGGCTCCGGGAGAAGCATCCGGTCTCCATCCACCGCAGGCCTGACGGCTACGAGTTCTACGCCCTCACCCGCTACGACGACGTGTACGCGGCGTACGTCGACCACAAGAGCCTGAGCTCCTCGTACGGCACCATGATCGACGGTTCCTACCGCCCGGAGAAGGACTCGGCCTCCGGCCGCATGCTGATCGTGGCGGACGAGCCCGCGCACGCGGCCATCAAGAAGCCGATCAAAACCAGCGGCTTCAACCGGAACATGGTCGCGAAGATCGGTGAGACGGTCCGCCAGAACGTCCGCGACGCGCTGGCCGAGCTGTCGGTCGGCGACCGGTTGGACTTCAGCCAGGTCGTCGCCCCGGAACTGCCGAAGGGCGTGCTCGAGATCCTCTTCGGCATCGGCTCGGCGGACGCCGGGATGCTGCTGGAAGCGACCAGGACGATGATCGGCTACCGCGACGAGGCCTACACCGGCGCCACTCCCCTCGACTCGCTGGTGGACGCGCAGCTCGAGGTCCTCGACTTCATGGACGACCTGGTCGAGCAGCGCATCGCGACCGGGGCCGACGACGACATGATCGGCTTCCTCGCGCAGCTCGTGGCCTCCGGCGGGCTGCCGCGCGAGGTCGCCCTGCTGAACGGGCTGAACATCGCGGTCGGGGGGAACGAGACGACGCCGCACACGGCCAGCCTGACCGTCGACACGATCGACCACGAGCCCGCCCAGTGGCGGAAGGTGGTCGACGGCGACGTGCACACCGCGACGGCCACCCAGGAGTTCCTGAGGTGGACCTCGACCAACAGCTACGTGCAGCGGCTGGCGGTGACCGACTTCGCCGTCGGCGGGGAGGTCATCCCCGCCGGGAGCTTCGTCACGGTGTGGAACATGTCCGCGAACCGGGACTCCTCGGTGTTCGAGCGCCCCGACTCCTTCCTGGTCGACCGCCCGGACAACAAGCAGATCGCCTTCGGCGCCGGGGTCCACCGCTGCATCGGGGCGCCGGTCGCGACGCTGGAGATCCAGACGTTCGTCGACGAGCTGGCCTCCTGGGACAAGGCGTTCGCCGTCGTCGAGCCGCCGCAGCGGTTGCGCTCGAACTTCATGCTGGGGCTGACCGAGCTCCAGGTCGAGGTCGTCAAGGCCGGGGACCTCGGCGCATGACCGCCGTGCTGACCGTGTCCTTCCCGGCCGCCGGTGCGGGAAGCACCACGTTCCGGTGGCTGGCGGAGGTCGCCGCCGGACGCGGTGCGGCGCACGTCTGCCTGTCGAACCCGCCCTCGGTCGACGCCCTCGAATCGGGGCGGTGGCAGGAGGAGACCGTCGAGGAGATCCGGCGCGCCGCGGACCGGGGCCCGGCCCACCACGTCGTCCTCGTCGGACACAGCATGGGCGGGCTGTCGGCGATCCGACTGTCCGAGACCCTCGGCGTACCGGTGCGGGTGTTGGTCCTCAACACGCCGTGCCCGGACTCGTCGGGGCGAATACCGACGATGTCCGGCTGCTCGGACGCCGAGATCGCGGCGATTCTCACCGGCGACGGATTCCCGCCGGAGATACTCGACGACGAGGAATTGCTGGCCGAGGTCGCGGCCGGCGTGCGGGCGGACGCGGAGGTCGCCGACCGGCTCGCCGAATGGGTGAATTCGGCCGGCGACATAGCTCACCTGCATGTGCTCGCCACGACCGGCGACACGTTCATCGGCACGGAAAGGTGTGCGCGGTGGAGAGAACGGGTATGCGGTGAATTCGCCCTGACGGAGGCAGGCGGAGGACACATGCTCGACGGAACCCCGATCGACATTCTCAGGCATGTCGTGCACTCGGTCATCACAGCCGCACAAAGGGATGTAGCGTGAGCCAGCTCCGCAAGTCCATGGGTGGCACGGTCGGGACTTTCGTGGCGTTGTCGACGATTCTGGGCAGCGGCATGATGATCCTTCCCGGGACGAGCTACCACCAACTGGGCAAAGCCGCGTGGGTACCGTGGGCCGTCGCGGCGGTTTCGGTCATCCCGCTGCTCTACTGCTATGCCTGGCTCGGCCGGCGCCATCCCGCGGCGTCCGGTGTCGCCCACTACTCCGAGGTCGCCCTGGGGCCGGCCGCCGGGCGCACCTCGGGGTTGCTGGCCACCTTCGCACTGGTCACCGGCATCCCGGCGACCGCCATCACCGGGGGCCGCTACCTGGCGGAGTTCTCGGGCGTCGGCAGTCTCGCGTGGGCGTTCCCGGTCGCCGTGCTGGCGGCCGCCACCGCGGTGGCGTGCCTAGGCACGAACGTGTCGGGCAAGCTGCAGGTGAGCCTGATCCTCTGCCTGTTCGCGCTCGTCGTGTGCACCGGCGCGGTCGCGCTCAGCGCCAACGGGTTGGCGGCGCCGAGCACCGACCTGCCGAGCTTCACCAGCCTCGGGAGCGTCCTCACCGCGGTCTACGTCGCGTTCACCGGCTGGGAGACGGTGGCGTTCACGTTCGAGGAACACAAGAGCTCCGACGTGATCCCGCGCATCTTCGCGGCCTCCTACGTAATCGTGGTGGCGTTGTACGCGCTGATACTGCTGGGGTTGTTCGCCGCGGTGAGCTCCGAGGACGAGGCGTTGAGCTCGGCTCCGCTGCTGATCCTCGCGGAGCACTCACTCGGTGACCTGGGCCGCCCGGTGACGTTGTCGCTGGTCGTCGCCACGATCACGGCGAATGTCTGTGCCTCGGTGCTGGCGCTGTCGCGACTCGTGTTCGGCATGGCCCGCAGCGGATACCTGCCCGCGCTGCTGAGCAGCGTTCGCGAGCGGGACCGCAACCCGGTGACGTCCGTGGTCACGGTCGGGTTGACGTTGACGCTGATCGCGGTGCTGGGATCCAGCGGCCTCTTCCCGTTCGAGGTCTTGTTCGTGCTGTCCGGCGGCGTGTACTTCGTCCTGTACGGGGTCGGCGCCGCCTCGTTCGCGAAGCTCGCCAGCGGGAAGGCGGCACGACTCGTCAGCGTGCTGTGCGCGGTGACCGTCCTGGCCGTGACACTCCTCGCCGGGCCACCCATGTGGCTGTGCTGGGCCCTGTTCGCCGTGATCCTGCTGGCGACCGCCCTTGTCGATCGCCGCCGGTCGCGTACGCGCGCCGGCGTGGGGAGGCTTCCATGAGCGATGCCATCACGTTCTTTCCCGGCGCCGGCTCGTTCGGCAGCGAGTTCCGCACGCTGGTCGACCATGAACCAGGGGCCCGGGTCGTCAGGTACCCCGGGCGCATGGGGAAGGACTTCGGAGTCCCGGCCGAGTCCTTCGACGACGTCGTCACGGCCTGCGCCGAGCAGGTGACCGGCCGCCCGGTGCTCTTCGGACACAGTTTCGGCGCCTACGTGGCCTACGCGACCGCGTCGAGACTCCAGGAGGCCGGCACCGAGATCTCGGCACTGGTCGTCACCGGCGCCAACGCACCGAACCGGCTCAGGGTGCCGAGCCGGGCAACGACCACCCCCTCGGACACAGCCGCGTACCTGGACGACGTGGACCCCGACATGCTGGCCGACGAACCGTCGGACGAGTGGCGGGAGATCGTAGCCGAGACCGCGATGCACGACCTGCGCCTGCTGGCACGGTTCGACGTCGCGTCGTCCACCAAGCTCCGCTGTCCGATCCTCGCAGCACGCGGCGACACGGACCGACTGACCTCGAACGAGGGCATTCGCGAATGGCGACACGCCACGCACGGCCCATTCTCTCCGCGCGTTTTTGCCGGCGGTCACTCGGAATTCCTCGGCTCCACCGCCTGCACGTCATGGTTCCACGAGGCGACAGACACCCCCGAGGTCAGTTCGAAGTAATACGGCACCTGCCGTTCACTGCTCGCCCGGCGGGCGCCCAAGCTGCGAGCCGCGCTCCGCAAGGCGAAACGCCAGGGGCCACGCCGACGTGATCATCGACGGGACGTTGATCCCGATCGACCGGATCGCCGTCGACCCACGAAGGTACGATCCAGTCCGTACCTTGTCCAGGGAGACGCCATGACCATGCCGATGCCCCGGATCACGGAGGTCGATCTGGGTCAGGTATTGCGTGCACTCGCCGACCCCTTGCGTCGGCAGGTGGTCGCCGAACTCGCGACAGATCCCGCGGATGCCGAACGCGCCTGCTCGTCCTTCCCCATGCCGGTCACGAAGTCGACCAAGACGCACCACTGGCGGGCCCTGCGCGAAGCCGGCCTGATCGTCCAACGCGACGCGGGCAACGGCACCTTCGTCCGCCTCCGCCGCGCCGAGTTCGAACAACGCTTTCCCGGCCTGCTGACCACGCTGGCGGCACTCACCACGGTGGAAGGACCGCCGGCATGACCAATTCTTCGATGAGATCCCGCGCGAACTCGTCCGGCAGCGAGCGTCGCGCAGCGCACGCATGAGTCTGGCGTGCCCGGATCTTCCTCAGCGGGTCGCCGCGGCCACCGGCGTGCCCATCCGGTAGCCGACACCCCGAACCGTCACCACATGTATTGGCTGCCCCGGGTCCGGCTCGATCTTGCGGCGTAGCCGCCGGACGTGCACGTCCAGCAGCCGGGTGTCGCCGAAGTACCCGTACTCCCACACCCGCTCCAGCAACTGTTCGCGAGTGACCACGTCGCCGCGGGCCATGACGAGCGTGCACAGCAGCCGGAACTCCGTCTTGGTCAGCGCAACCTCAGCACCACCACGCAGCGCGCGGCCCTCGCCGACCCGCACGGTCAGTTCCCCCGTCTCGAGCGCGGCCGGCACGTCAGAGTCGGCCTTGGTACGGCGCAGCAGGGCGCGGATTCGCGCGCCGAGCTCCCCCGCGTCGACCGGTTTGGTCACGTAGTCGTCCGCGCCGGCCTCCAGTCCGGCGATGACCTCGTTGGGCCCGCTGCGTGCGGTCACCATGATGATCGGCAGGTCGCCGCGCTCCCGGATCCGCGCACACACCACCAGCCCGTCCATTCCGGGCAGCATCAGGTCCAGCAGCACGACGTCCGGCTCCGGCCCGTCCGAGGCCAGCAGGGCGAGCGCCTGCTCACCTGTCCCGGCCTCGATGACCTGGTAGCCCTCGTCGGTCAACGCGAGGCGCAGCGCCTCACGGATCCGAGCGTCGTCCTCCACGAGCAAGAGGGTGGAACTGGTCATCGCGACAGTCATGTCGACATCACGCCTCCAACGCTCCGCCAGAAACGGCCGGCCCGCACAGCCTGCCCGCCTGGGTTGGTCGTCACGACGGTCAGCTCTCCCTGACGGCACGCAGCACGTCGGATAGGTTTGCGAGGTCGGCCGACGGCGGACAATTCAGCAGGACGACGTCCGCCAACGCGGTGCGGACGTCCACCCGGCCACGGAGCCGGACGGCCCGGTCGCGGGTCGTGATGCCGATCGTGACGCCACGGGCCACCACCTCCAGGAGGTCCAGCACCGGAGCGGCGGGCAGCAGGATCCGCAGGTCGAAGGAGACCGGGACCGCGGCACGCACAGTCAAGGTGAGCAGCGCGTTGGCCGGATCGAGGATCGACCAGACCGACTCCACGGCCACGACCGACAGCTCGTTCGCATGCTTGGGCCGGTAAAGCTGCTCGAACAGCGGCAGCGCGACTTCCGCGGCCCGATCCGTCGGCTCGGTCACGACCATCACGAACATCGGCCAGAGCCCGCCCTCTCCCTCCGGCGAGGAAGGTCCGGCCACGCCGTGCGGCCGGAGCAGCAGCACGTCGGTCGCCACGACCGTGGGACAGACCGGTCGTCGTGGTCTGGTCATCGGCATCATGTTCAGGCCCTGTTCGGTACTCACGTAATCGATTGTCATTGCCGCAGTAGCCGTTCGGCCGCACCGAGCCGGACTTGTCAGGCAACCGCAAGCGACCTGGCCGCCCTTTGGCGGGGTTCGCGAGCACCCATACGTGCACGGGAACGCTCGAGGCATGCACGTGTGCTCATCGCGCTCTGGGACTACTGGCGCACCCTCCTGTGAGCGACCGACACAAGGCTCGCACCATCACGTGCGGCTCGACGCGATCGGGCCGTCATCTTGACGGAGTCACGCTCTGGTCGCCGTTGGCCTTGGCCGCGTCGGCGAGTGCGTCGGCCGCGGCTTCCGCTGCTTGTGCCGCGTCGTCGGCCGCCTGGGCGGACGCGTCGGACGAGGGGGTATCGCGAATCGCAGGTGATGTGGGCAGCGCCTGGGCGAATGCCTGGGAGACCCCGCTGAGTGCGGCGGTGACCTCGCTGGGAATGACGAAGAACGTGTTGCCAGGTCCCTGCGCGAGCTGCGGGAGCGTCTGCAGGTACTGGTAGGCAAGGAGCTTCGGGTCGGGATCGTTGCGGTGCACGGCCTGGAAGACCTCGTCGATCGCGCGTGCCTCGCCCTCCGCCTTCAGGATGCGTGCGGTCCGGTTGCCCTCGGCACGCAGCACGGCCGCCTGCTTGTCACCCTCCGCCGTGAGGATCTGCGACTGCCGCTGACCCTCGGCGCCGAGGATCGCCGCGCGCTTGTCCCGCTCGGCGCGCATCTGCTTCTCCATGGCGTCCTTGATGGTCTTCGGCGGGTCGATCGCCTTGATCTCCACCCGGTTGACCCGGATGCCCCACTTGCCGGTCGCCTCGTCGAGCACACCGCGCAGCTGACTGTTGATCGTGTCGCGCGAGGTCAGCGTGGACTCGAGGTCCATCGAGCCGACGACGTTGCGCAGCGTCGTCACCGTGAGCTGCTCGACACCCTGCAGGTAGCTGGCGATCTCGTACGCGGCCGCCCTCGGGTCGGTGACCTGGAAGTACAGCACCGTGTCGATCTCCACCACGAGGTTGTCCTCGGTGATCACCGGCTGCGGCTGGAACGACACCACCTGCTCGCGCAGGTCGATCGCGGAGTAGACGCGGTCGATGAACGGGATGACGAAGTTCAGTCCCGGCTGCAGCGTCCTGCTGTACCGGCCGAGCCGCTCCACGTTGCGGGCCCGCGCCTGCGGCACGATGCGCACGGCCCGTGCCACCGTGAACACGGCGAACAGGGCGATGAGCAGTCCGGCGATGAGGAACGGCGAGATCTCCAAGATCACTCCTGTGGGTAGACCACCGCGGTGGTTCCGTTGATCCGCATGACGGCGACGGACGCGCCGACGGGGATGACGAGAGTGTCGTCGTAGGCGCGGGCGGTCCATTCCTCACCGTTGATCCGCACCACGCCGGCCATCCCGGTCACCTCTCGAACGACATGCGCGGACCTGCCGATGAGGGCGTCCACGCCGAACCGTTCGAGCTGTGGTCGGTCCAGGTGCCGCAGGGCGATCGGCCGGACGAACACGACACCCGCGACAGAAGCGAGGGCGAACGCCAGTAGTTGTGCGGGCAGAGGCAACCCGAGGGCCGCGACCCCGACGGTGAGCAGTGCGGCGCCGCCGAGCATGCCGAGTGCGGCGGTGAAGGTGAAGACCTCGGCCACAAACAGACATACCGCGAAGATCAACCAAATGATCCATTCTGCCATCGGGAGCCCCTCCGACCGAACCGAACGGCCCGCGGCCGCGACCGCGTCCCTTGGTTTCCATGATGGCCGTCCGGCCGTGCGCGAGTAATGGCCCCCGCAAGCCATCTCCCGTCGCGTTCGTTGCCGGGTTCCGGCAATGTACGGAATCGTTCAGTCCGCCGCCGGCAGCGGCTGGTTCGGCCAGTCGAGCAGGCGCGCCCCCAGTACCGCGGCCTCGAGGGTGAACCGCTGCGTCGGCTCGGTGACGTCGTGTCCGGTGAGCCGCCGGACGCGGTCGAGTCGATAGGTGACCGCGCGAACGCTCAGATGCAGCCGACGAGCCGCAGCGGCGTTGACCCCGCCCGATGCGAAGTACCCCGCGAGCGTGTCGAGCAGCGGCCGCGCTCCGCCGCGCGTCTGCGTCAGCGGCCCCAACACGGTCGAGACGAGGTCGATGAGCGCGACCCGGTCTCGGAGCAACACCTGGAAGACCAGCAGCTCGGTCGCGTGCAACACCCGATCGGCGAGGTCGAGCGACTCGGCGAGGTCGAGCGTTCCGCAGGCCTCCTCGTAGGAGCGCAGCGCACCGCTCGGTCCCGGGTGTGAACGTCCCACCGCGACCCGCCACCGGTGACCGGCGCCCACGACGGTCTCCACTTGACGAGCGAAGTCGGCGAGCACATCGGTGGCGACCCCGGAGGCGATGCAGATGAGGAGACCGTCCTTGGTGGTGACCAGGACGTCGCGAATGCCGAACCGCGCGAGCAAGGTCGACTCGACGCGGCGGGTGAGGAAGTCGCCGTCGACGAAGCTCCGGTCGGCCCTGGCGACGGCAACAGCGAGTTGGCCGGCGAGTCGCAGCCCGAAGCGCTCAGCCGTCTCGGCCAGCCGCCCGAAGTCGCTCCGCCCGTTGAGGAGGTCGTCGATGAACTCGCGGCGCCGCGCCTCCTCCTGGCGCATCACCAGGCGCTGCGCCTCGTCATAGCCCTCCGCGAGAGCGACGATCGCATCGTCGGCGGCTCGCAGGACGCTCTCCGCGACACCGCGCACGACAGCCCCACCCGCCCCGGCGATGGCGGGCAACTCCCGCCAGGCCAACCAGTTGGCGCTCAGGTAGAGATCGATCAGCGCGCGCAGCGGCACGTTCTGCTCGGCCGCGGCGGCCCCGAGCAGCCGACGCGAGTCGAGCTCAGCACGCGCCAACCGGCGCCCGGTCGCACTCACCGCCACCAACATCTCGACGTAGCCGTCGAGAAACGCCGCCGAAGGAGCCTCCGAGTCCCCGGCCGCGCGGGCGGCGATCGCGGCGACATCCACGTCCGGGACCTCGCGCTCGGTCGTCACGGCTACTCCTCAGCGTACCGTCTCCTTGCCGGGTTCTGGCAAAGCCCGGTCGCCAAGCGTAGCCCAGCCATGACCGGTCCGCCGGCAGGCGAGGTCACCGCAGGGCGTCGGCGACCTCGGCCGCGGTCAGCGCATGCGGGCTGACGTAGTACAGCACGGTCCCCGCGGACAGCTCGGTCCGCCAGGAGGGGTTGACGAGGAGGCGACCATCGATGCGCACGGCGAGCACGATCGCGCTGTAGCGGCGGCCCAACGCGGTCTGGCAGTGGTCGACGAGCACCGGCTCCAGCGAGTCCGGCAGCCGCACCGAGTAGGTGTTGGCGCCGCCGTGGGTCATCAGTTCCGCGTACACCTCGGCGATACCAGGAGTCGTCAGCTCCTCGGTGATCATTCTCGGGGTGTGCCACTGCACGCAGCGGATGTTCTCGTTGATCCGGCGCAGCAACGTGGTCCGGTCGAGGTCGCGCAGCGGAACGACCAGGTGCACATCCGGGTTGACGTGATGCACGGTCACCGTGATCGCGAGCGCTTCGTTGTCGTCGCGCGCGTCCACCAGCACCGCCGTGGCGGTGGGCACCGCGGCACGCCGCAACGTCTCCTCCTCGGTCAGGTCGCCCCGGACGAAGTCGACGCCGCGCTCGGGCATCGGGTGGGTCCCCACGTCGTCCCACGCACACAGGACGACCCGGCAGTCGTCGCTGAGCAGCTGAGTGACGATCCGTTCGGTGCGTCCTGGCTCGTAGCCCAACAACACCACATGACCGGACGCGGTCGTGGCGATCGCACCCTGCATGCGCCGTCCCTTCGCCTGCTCGAGAACCGATGCCAGCTTGGTGAACACGGTCGTCAGTGTCGCGATGCCGCCGACGATGACATACGTGCCAACAGCGTGACCCATGCCCGTCTCCGGGAAGAAGTCGCCGTAGCCGACGGTGGCCGAGGTAACGACGAAGAACCACCAGTAGTTGGCCGGCTGGACCAGCGCACTCCCGGGCGGCTCGGCGAGCGCCATCAGCGGCCAGCTCGTCGCGAAGACGAAGACAACCACCAGCACCGGCGTGGTCCACCTCGTCAGCATCGACAGACGGGCCAGCAGTCGCGACAGCAGGAACGGCACAGCCTTCCCTCCCGGTAGACGCCAGTCCGCCGCCCCGAATTGGCCAGGCGCAGGCTTCACAACAGATCCACGGGGTCGGCCTTAGTGTTTTACCATCGGCGACATCGCCCGCAGCGAAGGGCGGCACAGTGATGAAAACCCGAAGCCAGCTTCTCGCTGTAGTAGTTGCGACTCTGACCGTCGGTACGTTCTTCCTGCAGGGTTGGCGTGCGGCACTGTTCGTCTTCATCGCGGCCGCCCTGGTGGCGGGGATGGTCGTTCTCGCCGCACGTCGGTCCTCCGACAGGGAGTAGCGCCGCTGTCTGTCCTCGGCGGTCACAGCTGTGCAGCAGTGGTACCAGGCCGAGTAGCCAGACCATCGCCTGAGTCGACCACGGGACCGCCACCGGCCTTCTTGTCGCGATGGGCCGGAGGCCACCGTCACCTCGTCCCACGCCGCAACGTTCTGCCCAGCCGCTGCCGCAGTGCGGTCCCGCCGCGGGATCAACGCGTTCCAGCCGGCAGCACCAACCGACATGCACAGGACGGTGTTCTGTGCATGGACTTGTGGCGCCCGCCGAACTCGGATCCCATGGTCGTTCCGGTCCGAATCAGCACCGCTCCCACGCTCATGAAGAGCAGGCCCTGACGTGGCACCAAGACGGTGCCGGCGAACCGGCAGAACCGCTGGCAACGAAACGCCGCAACCACCGGGTCAGACGACCAGCGCCGAGTGACTGACCGAGCCCGTCGCAGCCGGCGGACGAAGCCTGCCGGGCAGCGGACGGTCGTACAACGCGGTGAACACCACCAACACGTGGTTCGTGGACGGCAGACGTCGATCTCGGCGCACAGTTTCACCAGCGGCCCACCGCACAGCACATCGTGCCTGGTCGGAGCCGGGCGCCGCCGACCAGGCTCAGCAGTGCCAGCACCACGACGACGAGGCCGGCGATCGCGTCGTTGACCGTGGCGCGCAGCGGAGCGCCGGCGCTCTGGTAGTCCAACGCGAACGGCGCGATAGTGAGCCACACAGCGAGCAGCAGCCCGAGCCGCGCACCGTGGTCGGCCCGCCTCTCCTCGTGTGTCCACGGGTTCGTTCATAGGCGTCGCCGAGCACGGGCGCCACCCGTCGACCGACATCGACCGACATCCGGCAGAAACCAACCTTGCGGTCTCCTTACCGATCGTGTCGCGAGCCCGCTGGTACCGGGAGATCCGATAGGACGAAGCCATGCGCAGCGCCGATCCCCGCACACCCATCGCGGATTACGCGGTGGTCGGCGACCTGCACACGGCGGCTTTGGTGAGCAGGTACGGCAGCATCGACTGGCTGTGTCTGCCCAGGTTCGACTCCCGTGCCTGCCTCGCGGCGTTCCTCGACGGCGACCACGCCGGCGCCTGGCGCATCGCCCCGGCCGCGGGTGGGCCGGCCACCCGACGGCGGTACCGGGGCGAGACGCTGATCGTCGAAAGCGAGTGGGACACCCCGGACGGCACGGTTCGGCTCGTCGACTGCATGCCGCCGCGCGACGGGGCGGCGCGGGCCGTTCGGGTCGTGGAAGGCGTCTCCGGACGGGTCACGATGCGGATGCTGCTGCGTCTGCGCCTGGCCGACGGCCATCGCACGCCGTGGCTGCGCCATGCCAACACGGACCTCGTCGCCGTGAGGGGCCCTGACTCGTTCGAGCTACGGACCGACGTCCGACTGTCCGAGCTGGCCGGCACCACGCGCGCAGAGTTCTCGGTGGCGGCGGGGGAACGGGTGTCGTTCGTCCTCACCCACCACCCGTCGCACGTGGAGCGGCCCGCGCCGGTCGACGCCGTCCGCGCCATCGCCGCGACCGAGTCGTTCTGGTCGGCGTGGGTCGCGCGGACCACCTACCGGGGTGCGTGGACTGCGGCCGTGCACCGCGCTCTGGTCACGGTGAAAGCACTTACCTACGCCCCGACGGGCGGTGTGGCGGCTTCTGTCACCACGGCACTCCCGCACCACCTCGGCACCGACGACCACCGCACCTGTCGGCTCCGCGACGCGACCGCCACTCTCCGGGCCTTGTTCGACACCGGTTACGTGGCCGAGGCGCGCGCGTGGCGAGAGTGGTTGGTGCGCGCGCTCGCGGGTGAGCCCGTAGCGCCGAGGAGCCGGTACACGCTCGACGGCGTTCCCTGCGACCGCGAAGGGATCGACTGGCCCACCGCGGGCGGCGAGGTTGTGACCGCGCTGCACCACGCCGACCACGTGACGTCTCCCGACCCGCACCGGGCAGACGACGTCCGGCGAAGTCTGCTCGACCACCTCGAAGGGAGTTGGGAGCAACCAGACAACAGCCTGTGGGAGCTCCGTGGGCCACGTCAGCACCACGTGCACTCGAAGGTCATGGCCTGGGCCGGCCTCGACCAAGCGGTGCGCGCCGTCGAGCGGCACGGGATGGCGGGCCCAGTCGACCGGTGGCGGGCACTGCGGGCGCGGATCCGTGCCGAGGTGTGCGGCAACGGCTACGACCCTGAACGGAACACCTTCACCCAGTACTACGGATCGCACGGTGTGGATGCCGCACTGCTCCTGCTGCCCAAGGTCGGGTTCCTGCCGTGGCGGGACACCCGGATCCGCGGCACGGTCCAGGCCGTTCATGCCGAGCTGTCCCAGGACGGTCTCCTACTCCGACACCGCACCAACGCGGGCGCCGAGCCGCCATGGCTCGCGGGCAGCTTCTGGCTCGCCGACGCGCTGCACGGGATCGGACGGACAAGCGAGGCCACTGCGCTGTTCGAACGTCTGCTGACGCTGCGGAACGACGTCGGCCTGCTCGCCGAGGATCACGACCCCACGAGCGGCGGCCAGGTTGGCGGCGGTCCATCGGCTGCCAGCGCGGTGGCGTTGGTCAACACCGCCCTTCGGCTGGGCGGCCCCGTCGACGCGGCGCACCCCACGGATGGGCACCCGACAAGCGTGCGCTGAGCGACTGGCGCACAACGCACGCATGGAGGCGGCATGATCGATGAGTGGCAGCTCTCCCCGGTGAGCGACGCGCTCGTGCTGCTCACGGCGGTGGGCTACCTGAGCGCGGTGCGCCGCCGTGCGCGCCGAGGCGAACCGACGTGGCCACGACGACGGACCACGGCCTTCCTCTGTGGACTACTCGTGATCGTCGTCGCCCTTGACAGCGCGGTCGGGATACGCAGCCCGGAACACGCGCCCATCCACATGGTCCAGCACCTCGCGCTGATCACGGTCGCACCGGTCCTCGTCGCACTCGGTCATCCGCTCACGCTGACACTGGAGAGTTCGTCGCACGGTCGGGAGACCGTCGAGCTGCTGCGGCACAACAGGTTCGTTGGCGGACTCACGCATCCACTCTTCGCGGCCGGGCCGTACACGGCGACACTTGTCGGCACACACCTAGCCGACTTCATCGAGTTGATGACGAATTTCCCGTGGTTGCACCGCCTCGAAGAGGTCATGTACCTGGCGAGCGGCTACCTGTTCGCGGTGTCATTGCTGGCGCGGGAGCCACTGCGGCGGCGACCGCCGTACGTCGTCCGTTTCGGACTGGTGCTCCTGGCCATGACGGTCGACACGTCCATCGGGATCGTGCTCATGGTGATACCCGGCCCCGCGGACCGGCAACCGGCCGGCGCGCTGATGTGCTTCGGGGGTGACGGGCTGATGATGGTCGTCGCACTGGTGATCGTCGCACAGTGGGTGGCCGACTCCGATCACTCGCACGACGTGACCGCCGCGTGGCGAACGCCACCACCCGCGGACACATCGGGAAGGGAGCCGAACGCCATGAAAGCAGTGATCTGTGGTGCCGGGATAGCGGGTCTGGCCATCGCGAACCGGCTGCCTGCCGCCGGCTGGAAGGTGACGCTGCTGGAGCAGGCGCCAACTTCTTCGGCGTTGGTTACGACGCGGCGGAGCGGATGGGCATCCTTCCGGCTATGGCGGCCCGCGGTTACCGCATCGACGAGCTGCGGTACCACGCCGGCACCGGCCGGACAACGGCGCGGCTGAGCTACCGGCCGATCGCGAAGGCGCTCGACAACCGCGTGTTCAGCATCATGCGACCAGACCTGGAAGCGGTGCTCCGGGAGTCGCTGCCGCCGACGGTCCGGCAAGTGTTCCGAACCGGCGTGGCCGACATCGACGACCGGCCCGACGGCGTGCTGGTCACCACCACCACCGGGGACGAGCTGACCGCCGACCTGCTCGTCGGCGCCGACGGCATCCATTCCACGGTCCGGCACCTCGTCTTCGGCCCTGAGCGGGACTACCTACGCTATCTGGGTTTCCATACGGCCGACTTCCCCTTCCGGGACGACGACGTTCGGGACGAGGTTGCGGGCGTGGTGTGCCTCACTGACTCGGTGGACCGTCAGATCGGGCTCTACGGACTGCGTGACGGCCGGGTCACGGTCTTCACCGTCCACCGCCAGGCCGACCCGGCCCTCCCGGCGTCACCCGGCGCCGCGGTCCGCACCGAGTACGCGCCGCTCGGCTGGGTCGCACCTGAGGTCCTGACCCAGGTGCCGGCCGATACTTGAGGTGTACTACGACCAGGTGGCCCAGATCGTCGTGTCGAGGTGGAGCCGCGGCCGCGTCGTCCTCGCCGGGGACGCGGCACACGCCGTCTCGTTGCTGGCTGGGCGGGGCGCGTCGCTGGCCATCGGCGGCGCGTTCGTCCTCGCCGACCGGCTGGCCAAGGACCCCGTCCATCGAAACCGGACTCGCCGAGTACGAACGCGCGTTCCGGCCGGAAGCGGCGGCCAAGCAACGGGTGGCGCTGAATGCCGTCCGCTGGTTCCTCCCCCACACCGGCACCCAACTCCTGCTCCGCAGGGCGGCCCTGCATGTCGCGTGGATCCCGGCCTTCACCAAGTACGTGGCCGGCGCGGTGACCGGCAAGACGTCCGGACTCGTCGCCGCCACGAAGAAAGGCGAGTAGCCGCAAGTCCGCCCGCACACCGCGGAGCCGACGCGGCGCGCTAACCGGTGGCCGAGTTCGGGTAGGTGCTCAACGGGGTTTGCTGTTGGAACGCCAACCGCCACCGGCCATCGACTCGCCGGTACACGCTGGTGCACAGGGCGCGGTAGCTGGGCACATCTTCCGCGCGCCGGGCGGTGGCCCGGTAGGTCAGGAGCGCGGCGCCCTTGCCGAGGTACATCGCCCGCGGCTCCTCGATCTCGAAGTCGTGCCACGGCACGCTGTTCAGCCACGACTCCAGCGCCTCCGCGCGCTCGAGCACCATGCCAGGCAGCACCAGCATCATGTCGTGGCTCAAGATGCCGTCGTAGTAGGCCTGGGCGTCCTGCTCGGAGGTCAACGCGGCCCATGTGCGCCACTCGAGGGCCAACAGTTCCTCGCTCATCACACGCCCTCTCCTCCCCGGATGCGGTGGACAGCGTTCGCGAGCGCCGACAGCTCGACCGACGGCGGGCAACTCAACAACACCATCTCGCGCAGTACGTCACCGATGTCTACCCGTCCACGCAGCCGATCGGCCCGCGCGCGGGTGGTGACGCCGACGGACGCCCCGCGGGCCACGACGTCCAGGATGCCGAGGATCTTCTCCGAGGGCAGCAGGATCCGCAGGTCGAAATCGACCGGGGTGGTCGCGCTGACGCGCATGTCGAGCAGTGCGCTGGCCGGGTCCAGCACCGACCACTGCGTGTGCGCGGTCACCACCGTCATCCCGTTGTCGTGCTTCGGGTGCGCCAGCAACTCGAAGAACGGCCAAGCCGCGGCCGGGTCGGCGGGCTCGGTGACGACCATCGCGAACGCCGGCCACAGGCCGGCCTCCTCTGCCGTCGTCGAACGGGACGCGACACCGCGCGGCCACAGCAGCAGGACCTCGACCGCCACTGCCGTCGGCCACCTGGTACCCGCGGTCACCGTACCGAGTTCGTGGTTCAGGCTCACCCGTCGATTGTCGCGGCCTGCGAGGCGTCCCGGCCGACCTGGAACGCACTCGTCAGGCAACTGCAAGACGGTGGCTCCCACCCGGTTCACGTCGGTGGACACGGACGCGAGTGTCCA
Source organism: uncultured Actinomycetota bacterium (assembly GCA_963840275.1). Classification (GTDB taxonomy): domain Bacteria; phylum Actinomycetota; class Actinomycetes; order Mycobacteriales; family Pseudonocardiaceae; genus Actinophytocola. The sequence goes on along the minus strand of CAWIYK010000005.1, from coordinate 301,782 downwards.
CCGGCGGCTCGCCGCGGTCGGCGCCGAACGCCGTCAGCGCCGACCCAACCCCTCTTGCTACCGGGCCTGGCTTCGGACCCGACAAGCCGCATCGTCCCCCTGCGGCCTTCAGGGCCCGGTTGTGGGCCGCATACTCGCCGGACCGGGCGTCGGCGTCGTGGGCGCCGTGCTGGATTCCGGCGGCGAGCTGGTCTCGGTGTCGAAGCTCGGCGTGACGGCGGGTTGCTGCTCGGTGCTCTCCTCGATGAACTGGGGTTCGTTCTCGGAACTCACCCCACAGCCCGACACCACCATCGCGGCGCAGACAGCCAGGGCCGCGAGCGACCTGCGGACGGGGTTCACTCGGTCACCTCCGGCAGTTCGACGACGAACCGGGCACCGCCGCCCGGCCGCTCCTCCACCCAGGCACGTCCGTCGTGGCTGCCGACGTGTTGGGCGACCAGTGCCAATCCGAGGCCCACCCCGCGGTCGGTGGCATCCCGGCCCGCGGGCGAACCGCGACCGAACCGCTCGAAGATGTGCTCACGCACATCCGCTGGTACACCGGCTCCCGCGTCGTCGACCTCGATGCGGGCATGCCTGTCACGACGCAGGACGCCGAGCCGCGTCAGCCCACCACCGTGTCGAGCGGCGTTGTCGAGCAGGTTGACCATCACCCGTTCCAGCCGGCGCCGGTCCGCCATGATCGACGGATGGTCGGCGACGTCCACCACCCCTGACGGGAGCGGGTTGCGAGCCGCGGTGACGGCGAGCACCAGCTCCGCGAGGTCGACCAGCTCGTAGGTCGACCGGTCCTGGTCGCCGCGCGAGATCTCCAACAGGTCGTCGACCATGCGGCGGAACCGGCGCAGGTCGGCGTCCAGCAGCTCCACGGCCTGGCGTGGCCCGGGCGGCAGCTCGGCGCGGCGGCGGTGCAGCACCGACATCGCGTTCAGCATCGTGGTCAGTGGCGAGCGCAGCTCGTGGCTGACGTCGCCGGCGAACCTGGTGTCCCGTGCGACCCGCTGCTGCAGGCGTTCCGCGGTGTCGTTGAACGCCTCGGCCAGCGGCAGGAGGTCCGGATCGCCGGTTACCGGCAGCCGCACGCCGAGATCACCGCGGGCCGCCTCGGTGGCCGCCTCGGTCACCTTCCGCAGAGGGCGCAGGGCATGGTTCGCGGCCCACCGGCCGAGCAACGCGCCCGCCAGCGTGCTGGCGAGCGTGCCGGCGGCCAGGAGCCAGCTCAGGAAGCGGAAGGTGCGGTCGAGCTCACGCAGCGGCGACACCTCCACGTAGGTCGCCGACAACTCCGGCAGCGGCAACCCAACCGCCAGCACCGGCACCCCGTCGAGCACCGTCCGCTGGTGGGCAGGCTGTCCTCTTTGCACGGTGTCGAGGAATTCGGTCGGCAGCCGCCGGGGATCCACCCGGTTGCCGCCACTGGTCCGGTCACCGTCGTCGACGAGCAGCACCGCGGACTCGACCTCGGCGCTCAGCCCGGTCATCAGCTCCGACAGGCCGTCGGTGCCGCGACGGAGCTGAGCCTCCACCAGCCGAGCGTTGCCGGTCGCCTGTGCGATGGCACTGCGTTCGCGCTGACCGATCATGTAACCGGTGGACAGCTGCCAGGTCGCCACGGCGAGCGCTCCGGCGATCACGAACGACACGAGGCTGAACCACGCCATCACCCTGGCACGCAACGGAAGTCGACTCAGGACAGTCACGGGTACACCCCACCCGGCGGTTCTTTTGTTCGCATGTGGACCGACCTCCGCAGCGCGGTCGTCACTCGTGCCGCGGCCGTTCGCCGGGCGCGGGTTGCGGTGGCACCACGAGACCGGACGAGCGCGCGCCGAGGGCGATCTCCGCCCACACGGTCTTGCCGCGGGCGCGCCACTCCACTCCCCAGGTGGCGGACAGGCCATCGACCAGGGCGAGACCGGCGCCGCACGACCAGACGTTCTCGGCACCAGGTTCGCAGTCCTCGACGAACACCCGCACCGCCCGTCGAGTCCGGTCGAGCACCATTCGCAGCACGCCGGGCGTCCGGCCATGCCGGCGCGCGTTGGACACCAGCTCGTCCGCCACGAGAGCGGCGTGGAGCCCCGGCAGCACGGGCGCACCGGCCAGCGCACGATGAACCCACGCCCGCACCGCGTCCGCCGCCGGTTCGTCGTGGGTGGGGAGGATCAGGATCGCCTGGCGATCGGCGGCCGGAGGGATCACGTCGGCGCTCCGCGACCAACGGCCATGACGACCCGGCAACACGTGTCACAGTGGTACAAGAGCTCTCTTCCGATCGTCGGTCCTCCCGCCAGTATTGGCGGCGGACCCGTCGGTGCACCTGACGACTGACTGACAAAAGTACCGCCTGCGCCACCAAGCTCAGCCGAGGACGAAGTAGCGCAGCCAGAGGTAGGGCGCGGCGAGCGCGATGGTGATGAGCGGTGACGATCGCGCCCTTCTTGGTGAACTCCCAGAACGAGATCGGGTGAGCCGGAGCGCTTGGCGATGCCGAGCACGACGACGTTGGCGCTGGCGCCGATCGCGGTCAGGTTGCCGCCGAAGTCGGCGCCCGATCGCCAGCGACCACCACAGCGCCTCGGCGTGGACCGGGTCGGCGATGCCGTTCGGTCAGCTGCAGCACGATCGGGCTCATCGTCGGCCACGTAGGGGATGTTGTCGATGATGCCGCTGACAGCAGCGCGGAGACGAACAGGATCAGCATGACGGCGGTCAGCGCGTCGCCGCCGGTGGCGTCGGCGGCCAGTCTCGGCGAGTTGGCCGATGACGCCGGTCTTGACCAGGGCGCCGACCATGATGAACAGGCCGGCGAAGAACAGCAGCGTCTCCCATTCCACGCTGGCCATGTAGTCGCGCGGCTTGCTGCTCGGAGATCAGCACCGAGCACCCCGGCGCCGAGCAGGGCGACCACGGACGGCTCGATGTGGAAGACGGAGTGCCCGACGAACGCCGGCGAACACGGCGGCCAGCACGACACCGCACTTGATCAGCAGGCGGCGGTCCTGGATGGCCTCGCGTTCGTTGAGCGCCATCACGTCGGCGACCCGGTCGGGGTCGACGGTGAACGAGCCGCGGAACAGCCACGGCAGCATCAGCGGTGAACACCGACGAGCTCGATCACGACGATCGGGGCCATGTGGACCAGGAAGTCGTTGAAGCGTCAGCCCGGAGCGGCTGGCGATGATGATGTTCGGCGGGTCGCCGATCAGGGTGGCCGCGCCGCCGATGTTGGACGCCAGGACCTCGGCGATCAGGAACGGGACCGGGTTGATGTCCAGCCGGTCGCAGACCAGCAGGGTGACCGGCGCGATCAGCAGCACCGTGGTCACGTTGTCCAGGAACGCCGAGGCGACCGCGGTGATCAGCACCAGCAGGATCATCACCCGCAGCGGTGAGCCCTTGGCGCGTTTCGCCGCCCAGATCGCGATGAACTCGAACACCCCGGTCCGGCGCAGCACCCCGACGATGATCATCATGCCGAGCAGCAGGAAGATGACGTCCCAGTCGACGCCGGTCTCGTGGGAGTAGAACGCGTCCTCGGAGCCGACGCACCCCGAGGCCGAGCACGACGCCGGCGCCGGCCGAGCGCGGCGACCATCTTCGGGACCCTCTCGGTGGCGATCAACACGTAGGCCACCACGAAGACGGCGACCGCGACACCGGTGCTCACACCGGCCTCCGGGCCGGCCGGAACACGGTCAGCGCGGTGTCAGCGCCAGCTCCAGCAGCCGGGACGCGCGTGATCACGCCGACCAGCGAGTCGCCCCGCATCACCGCCGCCAGCGGGCAGCGCAACCGGGCCATGATCGCGGCGACCTCGATGATCGTGTCGTCGTCGTTCACCACCGCGCAGCTCGGGCCGTTCGTCCGGGACGAGCGCCGCGGACCTGTCTTGCCGCGCAGCTTGTCCGCCACCCGGTCGGCCATCGACTCGATCATCACCCCGGCCAGCGACGGGTCGTCCTGGACGTAGCTGGGCACCAGGAACCGCACCACCTGCGAGGCCGGCAGGATCGAATGCGGCGTGCCGTCGGGCTCGGTGACCACCAGACCGGGCAGCCGATGCTCCGCCAGCAGGGTCACCGCCTCCAACGCATCGGACTCCACACCGACTACCGGGAACTCCTCGGCCATCTCGCTTGGCGTGCACATCCGCAGAGTACGACGAAGCTACCGACTTCACGCGCTGACACGACCACCATGTGACTCCCGGGGTGCGGTCGACAGCCCGTCCCCGGTCGAGGACGGGTTGCCGACCAGACTTCCCGGCGCACCAGCCAGTAAAGATGCCGGAATCACCGGTTCAGCGCAAACCGGCCGGCACTGGTCAAGCGTGGTCTCCGACGCCGGACATCCGCGCGGTGGTGATCAGGTCGTGGTGAGATCCCGTCGCCGGAAGGTCCCGAGCGCCGCGGCGAGCACGACGCCGGCCACGGCGGTCAGGGTGAGCAGCGCCCCGACCGCGATGTCCTCCAGCGGGTACTCCCCGACGTGCTCGAACGGCGAAACGCGCACCGCCGCTTCGGAAATGTCGAGAATGGGTGCGAAGAACCCCACGAGGACGCCGTAGCCGACGAGCAGCCACACGGCGGGCAGCGCACGCGGCGCGGCCCCGTACAGCAGGGCGGCGACCGCGAGCACGAGCCACACGGCCGGGGCGTGGACGACGTGCCCGATGACCAGGTCGCCGACCAGCCCGGCGTCGCCGGTGCTCACCGCCGCGCCGACACCCATGCCGGCGCCGGCGACGAACAGCAGCCACACCACGCCCAGTCCGGTGACCATGACATAGCTGCCGAGCCACCCGGTTCGGCTGACCGCGGTCGCCAGCACCGGCTCCGTCCGCCCGTCGGTCTCCTCACCGCGCAGGGACTGGGTCGCGAGCACCGCGAACACCGCGACGGTGAACGCCATCATGAGCCCCATCAGCCCGAGGAAGCCCGACAGCATGTCCTCGCCGCCGCCCATCACCGCGACGAGATCCGCCGGCGCGTCGGCGAACCCGTCGAGCATCGGTTGCGTGAAAGAGCCGTAGGCGAGCCCACCGGCCAGCAGCCCGAGGCTCCAGCCGACAAGACTCGCACGCTGGAGCCGGAACGCCACGGCCAGGGGATGGCGGAGCCAGACCGCCGCGGTGGCCGACCCGGCGCTGGGCGGGACGAGCGCGGCGCCGAGGTCGCGACGCTCCGACAGGGCGTACCCCGCGAGCGCCGCGCCCGCGGCGAACACCAGCGACAACGCGAGGGGCCACCAGCGGTCCAGCACGAACGGCGCGGTCTGCTGGGACCAACCCAACGGTGACAACCAGGACAGCCAGGACGGGCCGCTCCCCTGAACCGCAGCCATGTCACCGAGTCCGCGCAACACGAACGCGGCGCCGAGCACCGTCCCGGCGATGCCGGCAGCCGCGCGCGGGTACTCCGAGAGCTGGACGGTGACCGCGGCGATGCCGGCGAAGGTGAGACCGGCCGCGCCGACGCTGGCACCGAACAGGACCGCCCCGCCGGCGTCGAACCCGGAGCCTGTCATCACCGTGGCCGTCAGGGCCGCGACGAGCACGCTCATCAGGCCGGCCAGCGCGAGCGCCGCCGTGAGCTGTGCACGGCGGCCGACGACGTTGGCCCGGACCAGCTCCGCCCGGCCGGACCGCTCCTCGGCGCGGGTGTGGCGGGTGACGGTGAGCAGCCCCATCAGTCCGGCGCCGACCATGATGTAAAGCCCGTACTGGCTGGCGAGGAACCGCTCGATCGTCAGGTCGTCGTAACCGTGTCCTGGACCGCCGAACAAGGCGCCGACCGGGCTCTTCGCGAACCCGGCGATCCCGGCCAGGTCTTCCGGCGTCGCGAGTACGGTCTGCAGTGCGGTGGTGAAGTAGGCCATGAGCAGGGCGAGACCGAGCGTCCAACCGGGTAGGCGTTTCCGGTCGCGGCGCAGCATGTGCCGCAACAGTTTCCCCGTGCCGACCAGGTGATCACCGGCGCGAGCGGGCAGCTCAGCGGTGGCGGTGGTCATGACGCCACCTCGCGGCGCGAGTTCTTCGCCGTAGTGCCGCAGCAAGAGTTGTTCGAGGGTCGGTGGATGGGCGGTCACCGCGCGGACACCGAGCTCACCGAGGCCCCGCATGACGTCCGGGAGGTGGTCGCCGTCGACCTCGAACCGGGTCTGGCCGTTCTCGGTGGTCAGCTCGTGCACACCGGTCAGCGACGCCATCGTGCCGGTCGGGTGGTCGGTGGTCACCGTGATCGACGTGCGGGTGAGGTGCCGCAGCTCGGCGAGCGTGCCCGACTCGACGATCCGACCCTGTCGGACGATCGAGATGCGATCGGCGAGGACCTCGACCTGAGCGAGGATGTGGCTCGACAGCAGCACAGTGCGCCCCGCGGCCTTGGCCTCACGGATGCAGTCCTGGAACACCACCTCCATCAGCGGGTCCAGCCCGGCGGTCGGCTCGTCGAGGAGCAGCAGTTCGACATCGCTGGCCAGCGCGGCGATCAGCGCCACCTTCTGCCGGTTCCCCTTGGAGTAGGTGCGGCCCTTCTTGGTCGGGTCGAGGTCGAACCGTTCGCACAGCTCGGCCCGGCGGGCGCGAACGGCGCTGTCGGTACTGCCGGCGCTGCCGCGGAGTCGGGTGAACAGGTCGATCGCCTCACCGCCGCTGAGGTTGGGCCACAACTCCACGTCGCCGGGCACGTAGGCCAAGCGGCGGTGCACGGCGACGGCGTCGGCCCACGGATCGCGGCCGAGGATCCTGGCGGTGCCGGCGTCCGAGCGGAGCAGGCCGAGCAGGATGCGGATGGTGGTGGACTTACCGGCGCCGTTGGGGCCGAGGAAACCGTGCACGTGTCCGGTGTGGACGGTCAGATCGAGCCCGTCGAGGGCCCGCACCCGACCGAAGGACTTGGTGAGCTGCCGGGTGTCTATCGCAGGGGTCGTTGCAGGCGTCATCGCCGTACCTCGTTCGATGAGCCCCGAGCGGAGTCGGGGTGTGCTGTCGTCGCGGATCGGACACCAGGGCGGCGTCCGGCGGTGTGGCTATGTCGCGGGCTGCGCCGCGCTGCCGTTCGACGGCGGATCCGGGACGTACATCAGGTAGTCGTCGAGCATGGACCGGTCGACGAACAGGCCCTGGGTGAACAGCTCCAACGCCGGGACCGCCACCTGGTCCACATACGTGCGAAGAGATGCGGCGAAGGTGGCGGGCTCGTAGTCCGGGTGTGTGGTCGCGACCCAGACGAGCATGCCGCCGAGCCCCTGGTAGGCCAACAGACGCGCCCTGGCCTCGGGGACCCGGCTGGGCAGGACGACCCCGGCCTCGACACCGGCCGCCAGGTACTCCTGGGCGTCACGCACCATGTGCTCGACCAGCGCCGCCGCGAGCTCACCGCCGGACTGCAGGCTCCGCAACAGGTACAACGCCATCGGCGCGAACTGCTCTACATCGGCCATCTGCGCGATGAGCACCGCGGCACTGCCCGAGGTGGTCGCGGCCTCCTTGTGCGACCGGACCACGGCCAGGACGTGCTCGTCACAGGCTCGGCGCAGGCCGTCCTTGGAACCGAAGTGATGCACCACGAGACCCGCGGTCACGCCGGCATCGGCGGCGATCCCCCGCAGTCCCGCGGTGAAACCGTCGCGTCCGAACCGCATGATCGCGGCGTCGCGGATCCGGTCGGCGGTCAGTGACTCGACCCCGCCGGCCGCCGCGGCGCCGTCACCGGTCGCCTGCACGCAACGAGGTTAAACGAGTGTTCAACACCCACGCAAGTGGGCCGGTTTGGCGTCCGCCGTCAGTCCCACGCGCGGTCACGGCAGAGGTCCGCCGCGAGATCGGCAAGCTCGCCGGAGGTCCTGGATTCCAGCAGCACGATGCCGTCCAGAGCCTGGTGATCCGGTCGCGCGGTGAAGCGCCGGGCACGACCACTGGTGGTGACGCCGAGGGCCGCGCCGCGCGCCATGACGTCGAACATGCCCAGGAAACACCGCGCGGGCAGGACGATCCCGACCTCGTGGCGGACTCCGGCGACCGTGGCGCCCACCTCCATCCGAAGGAGTCCGGCTTGCGCATTCGCCACCGACCAACGACAGCGCCCCTTCACCTCCGTCGAACCGTCCACCAAACCCAACAGTGGAATCGCCGGCTCGTCCGCCACGACGACCACGAAAACCGGCCACAGTTCCTCCGGGTCACCGGCCGACGTGCCATCGGGCGGCCACAGGACGACCACCTCGTCTGCACTGGTCGTGACCGATACCACCCTCATGGACGACGTCACCGTCCTGCCGCGCATCGCACTCCTCTCGTCCCTGACCAATCGTCTCCGTTCCCCGGGTCTCGGGACCTGACAACTGTCTGACATCACGTCGGCCGGACGCAGCACACCAAGTGACGGCCTACCGGAGCTGAATCCGTCCGTGGCGAGGTATCCGATCGCGGGTTCGGCAGCGCCCATTCGATGGGCGTGTGACCAGGATCGTGCCCATGGGTCTCCTCGTTCCAGCGGACGAGACAGGTTGCCGACGTGGGGTGCGATGTGGCGACCGGTGCGACACCCTGAGTTACAATCGAGGCGCCCTCAACGGCGAGGAGTTCCCGATGTCTGCCCTGATTCCGACTGTCGTGCTGATCATCGCGTTTCTCCTCATCGCGCTGACCTTGCGGGCTGCGGGACGCCGCGCCGCCCGGACGTCCTCGACTCGTGCCGGCTCCGACTCGCACAACCGGCCCGGCCAGGCTTGACCGCGCGGCGACAGGATGTGCGCGCTTCACGACTTCGGTCCTGCAAGATCCTCGTCAACGCCCCTTTCTGACCGCGCGCACGTCTCCGCGACGCGGCACATGCCACCCCGACCAGGCCGCAGGCGGCCACCGCCAATCCGACTCCGTCGAGCCAGGTGGCGGTGAGCCGGTTGTCCGCCCAGACCGCGGACCAACCGAGCACGGGGACCAGCTGGAGCACCCGCCACCGGCGCGGAACTAACGCGAGCAGGACCATTCCGACCACCGCGGGAAACAATGGCGGGGTGAGCCAGTCACCGATCACTGGTGATCACCCGCAGCACCGGGTCGCCCGGTCGGCAGGTTGTCCGGCGGCTCGACGCGGAGTGCCTTCGCGACGGGGACATCCGTCGACGAGTGCAGCACGATGGACATCGCGATGGTGATCGCGACCAGGTCGAAGACATGGTCGCCCGCCGGGATGCCGGCCTGTACGGCGAGCAGCCCGTAGACCACGGACGCGAAACCCTTGGGACCGAACCAGGCGGCGACCGAGCGCTCCCGCGCCGGCAACGTCGTGCGCAGTAGCGAGAGCATCATCGCCGCCGGGCGCACCAGCAGGATCGCGAGCACCGCCACCGCCCAGTCGCCGGCCGAGAGCTCGGCGAGCCGTTCCGGTGTGATGAGTGCGCCGAAGACCAACAGCGCCGCGAACTTCGTGGTCTCCGAGAGCAGGTCTCCGAAGTGCTCGAAGTGCTCGGCGGCCGTCCGGTCCAACGTCGCGATCGTCGATCCGGCCGCGAACGCGGCGAGGTACGGATTGGCGTGGGTCAGGTGACAGGCCCCGTACAGGATCACCGCGATCGCCAACGGCCCCAGCGCCTGCAGCCGGGGTTCGGCGGTCAGGAACCGCAACCGCCACGCCAGGACGATGACAGCCGGAACGACGACGCCGAGCGCGAGACCGGCGACCAGCTCCAGCGCGACCACGCCCAGGTGCGCGTCCTGGTTGGCCACGGTGGCCAGGAAGATCAACACGAACGGCAGCGCGAGCCCGTCGTTGAGCCCGGACTCGACGTTGAGCAGCCGCCGCAGCCGCAACGGCACGTCGCTCCGCCCGACGATCGCCGCGGCGAACACCGGATCCGTCGGCGACAGGATCGCGCCGACCAGGAACGCGGTCGGCCAGTCCATGCCCGCGAGGAAGTGTGCCGGCAACGCGATGCCGACCATCGTGAGCGGCATGGCGAGACCGAGCGCTCTACCCGACAGCCGCCACCCCTCACGCAGCGCGGGCAGCCCGGCCCGCTGGCCGTCCGTGAACAGCACGGTGAAGAGCGCGAGGTCGGCGAGCCCGGTGACGAACGGGCTGTCCGACGGGATGGCGACCAGGCCGAACCCGCCTCCGCCGAGCAGCGCTCCCGCCACCAGGAACAGCAATGCGGTCGACAACACCGTCCGTGCCGCGACCCCGGACAACGACACGCTGATCAGCAGCACGATCCCGAACGCGAGCACGAGCGCCATCCGCACACCTGTTCTTGGTAGAAGCCGTCTCGAACACACCCGTCACCGTGACGGGTGTGCCGACCAGACTTCCCGGCGCTCCGCGCGCAAAGATGCCGTAAACACGTCGCCGACGCAAACGGGCCCGCCGACACCGGCAGCTACTGCTGGAAGGGCAATCCCGGGCTCCGGTACCCGGCGCTCCAGTACGGGATCATCCCGTAGTAGTCGTAGTGCGTTACGAGGCCACAGTTCAGATCGCTGCGATCAACGAGTGGCTATGACTTCGAAACACGGCCTCGAGGTCAACTCGTGCCTTCGAGGCATGTCTTCACAACCACAACCGAAGCCATACGACAAAGGGCACGCCGAGATCCGGTTGTCATGGCGTCCTCACGAGGCAGGTCACGGCTCGTCATGGCATTAGCAGCTCGTTTGAGAGTGATCGCCACGCCGGTCTCAAACCAGCGCTCAGGTCGAAGGCCGCCGCGGTAGCTGTCACGATCGAACTCGGCTCCGTCCGCTCCGTGTCCAACACGGCCTTCCGGGCCACCGCCCCGTCCAGGGCGACGAGGACTTCTCGGAGGAGCGCTACACGGGACCGGCCAACAAACTGCCCTGACCGCGTCCGCGCCGGGCATCGGCCGGTTGGGAGCACGGGTCAGTGCAGCCACTCGTTCACGGCGGACTTCAGACCCTTCGGGATGGCGTCCTTCACCTTCTCCGGCACGAGGTTGTCGTAGGCCGACTCGGCCAACTTCATCTCACCGTCGTAAAGCTTCCCGGCACCCCAGCTGGCCAACTCGCCGGCGGCCGCGCCGAGCACAAGACCTGCCGGCACGCCGACGAGCGGCGTGGCCACCGGACTCACGACCGCGATGGTGACGTCCGCGACGGCGGTGCCGACCACCGTGCCCGCCACGCCCTGTGTGATCGCCTTCGCCGGCGGCGTGCCGTCATGGATGTCCATCCCGACGTCGAGAGCGGTGAGCCCGAGACCGATGTAGGGAACCTTGCTGAAATGGCGAGCCGTGCGTGCGGCCTCGCCGGCGTGCTCGGCCGCCGCGCTGGCCGAGTGGAACAGACCGCGGCCAAGATGCGAGCGCACCGCGGTTCGGCCGGCCGCCGCGAGCCGGTCGGCCTGCTTCTCCAGCGCGCTCGCTTCTCGTTCGAGGAGCTCCTCGGCGATCCCGTTCACGAACTCGGCGGCCTTGAGGTATTTCCTCCCCTCGATGTTCCGCCAGACCTCCCTGCCGGCTTCCTGGGCCGCGGTGACGATGCCCTTGGCCCGGTGCGCCTCCTGCTCGGCGAACTTCCAGGCCGCCTTCGTGGCCGGATCCTCGCGGCCGGCCGGCAGGTGGATGTAGTGGGCGCTGACCGTCAGACCGCCGTCGCGCGCGATGTCCTGAGCCCGTCGCATGCCGACCATGGCGGTGTGCAGCGCGTCTGCGTAGGCGTCGAGGCTGGCGCCGAGCCGGGCCGCGTCCACCGCGAGGGCGTCGCCACCGGCACCAACCGTGGTCATTCGCGTGGTGAACGCTTGGGCGGCGGGGCCGACCCAGCCGCTCGCCGCGGTGCCGCGTGCCCGGTAGAGCGCTGTGGTCACGTCGGTCATGCCGGTGGACATCGTCGACCGAAGCCAGTCCGCTACGGCCCGCACGCTCGTCGGGTCTCCCGGGATGTGGGTGTCGATGCGCATGGTGTCGGCCCTCTAGAAGATGCTGGAGAAGGTTCGGGCGCAGGCGTCGTCCGTGGCGCGATAGTCCTGCTGCGTCTCGCGCACGACAACGCCGGCCAGCGCCAGACCGGTCGAGTACTGCCCAGCGGCCGCGACCAGGTGCGTCAGCGCACCGGCCAGTGCTCCGGTGACCTCTCCCGCGTCGGGGACATCCGGCACCGAGTCGCCGAGTTCCTCCAGCGCGCGGTGGCCGGCCCGCAGCTCACGCCACACCGTGCCCATCGTGTTGTCCTCGACCATGAATCCGTCCCGCATCGCTGCCTCCCTATCGCGCCGTCGAAACATGTGATGCGCGACCGATGGGATCGGTTAGTAACGGGTCGATAACGGGTCCGGATCGGACGGGGCGAGCACGTGCTCGGAGTCCCTTGTCGTCCGACGTTTCGTCCTAGCGAATCCGGACGCTGGCGAGGATTTCTTCCGCCTGGTCGGGCTCGGCTGTCGTCTGCTTGATCTGGACGTACACCGACGTGCCGCCCGCGGTGCGCAACCCGGCCTCGTCGAAGGTGACTTCGTTGGGGCAGGTCCAGCGGGCGACCCGCCCGGTCAGCGCACCCCGTCGCTGTGTCGGCGCGCTCGACGCCCGGCGTCCGGCTCTGATGGTCCCGCCACCGGCCGAGGTTCGCGGCAGCCGCGACCACAGGGCTCGGGACGGCCGGAAGCTGGGTGGTGACCTCGGCGTCGGCGGGCAGCGAAGAGTTCTGGGCATCCTGCGGCGGCGTCGCTGCCGGCGCACTCCGGGGCGCGGGTCCGCCGGTGGCGCGGTCACCAGCGCGGCCAGCTCCCGTGCCAGGTCGAGGGCGGTGGGCCACCGTTCCTCGCGATCGGCGGCGAGGGCACGCAGCACGACCTCGTCGGCGCCGGCGCCGTCCGACCGGAACAACACGGATGAGGCCGGCACGGGCGAGGTCGCGCGCATGGACTTCGCCTTCTGTGCTGTCGACGCGGGGTGTGACAAGATGCCCAGCTGCTGGATCAGGGCTCGCAGCGCGTAGTAGATCCCTGACGTCACCGTGCCCAGCGGGACACCGAAGGCTGCGGCGGTGTCGTTGAGTCGCCTGTCCCGGATGGTAGGTGTCTACGAGCGCCGTGCGGTGTTCCTCGCTGAGCCACACGGCGTTCGGAGCACCGCTTTTCTCGCGTGGGTGACGTCAGCCTGCGTCGAGTCGGCGACGGGTTCGCCGGGCGAGCAGTGCCGTGGCGAGTGCGGTGAGCACGGCGCCGATGGCCAGGCCTAGCGGGGTGGGGTGCCAGAGGGTGTCGACGGTCCAGTAGTGCGGCAGGATCCGCAGCGACCACTGGACCGGGTCGGGCAACCACCACATGACGGGCGCGATCCCGGTGGGTAACAGACCGAGGATCTTCAACCAGGCCAGGCCTTCCACCTTGTTGCGAGCGATGGCCGTGGTGGCGAAGGTGATCACTGGCGCTTGCGCGGCGGCCAGGATCAGTGCGGGCAGCACACGTGACAGGTCGGGCGCGAGGCCGGAGACGGGTACCGCGACGATGAGCATGAGCAGCGCCGCGGCGGCTACCGCGACGCCGCGGTAGGCGAGGTAGCGCGGCACGGTGACCGGGCTGGTGCGCAGGATCAGCACGGTGCGGTCGTCGATGTCGTCGAGTATCAGCAGTGCACCGACCATGCCGGTGATCAGTGGCACGTGCAGCACGACCACCGACGCCAGCAGGACCGGGTGGTACGGGGTGAGGTCGACGTCGAACCGCGCTCGGAGGTAGGCGGCCAGCGGTGGATAGCCCAGCCGCAGCGCGACCGCCAGCAGGACCGGCCCAACGAGCACCACCGTGAGCAGTGCGCTGCGCAGGGTGGTGCGGCGGTCGATGGCCACCAGCGCGGTGAGCCAACCACGCCGACGTGATCGCGGGCGGTGCGGGTGCTCCCGGGCCGGTCGCGGCCGAGTGGCGCCGCCGGTCTCGCGGAGAAACCGGCGCCGAGCGAGCCAGGTGGCGGCGGCGATGGCCATCACCAGGTAGCCGAGCGCGGCCGCCGTTGCGGCCGGGTCGAGGCGGGAGCCGATGACATCCGCCGCGCCGGTGGTGGGCACCAGGTACAGGAGCGGATGGTCGACCACGCCGCTCAGATGGACCAGCGGCGCCGCGATGAGCGGCACGAGCGGCAGCGGCGCGACGGTGAGGAACCCGGTCAACGACCGCTGCCGGACAACGATGGCGAAGTTGAGCACGAGGAACAGCACCGACGACAAGGCCACGCCCAGCGCGACCGGACCGAGGTCGGCGAGTCCACGCCCGGCTGCGAGCGCGATCGGCACCGCCGAGGCCACCGACAGGCCGGTCAGGACGGCGACCTTCGCGCCGAGGTACTCACCGAACCGCACCGGGCTGACCGCCAGCGCCGTCAGCGCGCCCTCGCCGCGTTCGAACAACACCAGCGCCGCGATGAAGAACGAGCCGAAGGTGGCTGTGTCGATGGTCAGGATCACCGGCCCGGCGCCGCGGGCCGGTGCTGCCGGCAGCCCGAGCAGCACCAGTGTCCACACGGCGGTCACGACGAGCGCGACGGCCGGGACGCGGTACCGCCACTGGACGGTCAGCTCCAGCGCGAGGACCGCCCGGCGCCTACTCACAGCCGGCCACCGGTGACTGCGACGAACACGTCGTCGAGGGTGGCTTCGCGGGTGTGGATGGTCTCGACCTCGTGTGCACGCAGCAGTGCGGCGAAACCGGCGTCACCGCCGATGTCCGGCAGCGGGAACTCCTTGCGCCGCAACATGTTCTCGTCCCGGTACTCGACCACCACGCACGATCGGCCGTGGGCGAGGCGGAAGTTGCGCGGGGTGTCGATGGCGGCGATGCGTCCGTCCACCATGAACGCGACCCGGTCGCAGAGCTGCTCGGCGGTGGCCATGTCGTGTGTGGTGAGGAAGACCGTCCGGCCCTGGTCCGACTGGCGGCCGATCAGGTCGCGGACGTGGTTGGCGTGCACCGGGTCCATGCCGGAGGTGGGTTCGTCGAGGAACAGCAGCCGCGGCCGGTTCACCAACGCGCGCGCCAGGTTCAGCCGCATCTGCATGCCCTTGGAGAGCTCGCCCACCGCCCGGTCGGCCGCCGCGGCGAGGTCGACCAGCTCGAGCAGCGTGTCCGGCTCCGCCACCGGCCCGCGGTAGAGGGCGCCGAACGCGGCGAGGTTCTCCCGGGCGGTGAGCCGGGAGAAGTGCGCGGGCAACTCGAACCCGACGCCGATGTGCTCGTAGTATCCCGGCCCCCACCGCGCGACCGGTCGGCCGAGCACGTCGGCGCGGCCCCGGTGTCCACGGAGCAGGCCGGTGAGGATCCTTTGCGTGGTCGACTTACCCGCACCATTCGGGCCGAGGAACCCGAAGATCTCACCTTCCGCAACGGTGAACGAGATCCCGTCGACGGCCTCCGCCGTGGCGCCGGCATACCGCATGCGCAGTTCGTCGACCACGATGACCGGTTCCGTCATGGCTACCGGCTCTCGCGCAACGCCAGGAAGGCCTCGTCGATCAGGTCGGGCAACTCGGCCTCGCCGTCGCCGGCCACCCACTCCTCGAGCGCGGTGGTCAACGTGGCAAGACATGCCGAGGCCAGGATCCGGGTAGCGAACGTGGGCGCACCGTCCTGAAGCGCGCCGGCCAGGAGATCCCTTGTGGCGAACTGGTTCTCCCACAACCGCGCCCGCAACGCCGGGGTCCGCAACGCGAGCCGGACACGCACCAGCAACGCTTCCCGAGCCTCCGCGTAGACCTCCCCCAGCCCCTCGCGCACGGCGGCGTGGATCCGGGTCACGGGATGGTCGGTACGCGGCCGGCTCCGGATCGCCGCCACCAGCAGCGGGTCGTAGGAGTCGCTGAGCACCGCGTCCTCCTTGGTGGGGAAATACCGGAAGAACGTCATGTGCGACACCCCGGCCGCCGCCGCGATCTGCTCCACCGTCGTCGCCTCGTAGCCACGTTCGGTGAACAGCCGCAACGCCTGCTCCTGCAACCGGAGCCGGGTCTGAGCCTTCTTACGCTCCCGCCAGTCCTGCGCGGCCATGCAGCCTCCTGTTAGTCACTAATATGTTAGCAGCTAACATTCGAGGCGCGGACCGTACGACGTCACCCGAAGGCGAAGTACCGCAGCCACAGGTACGGAGCCGCCAGCACGATCGTGATCACCGTGACCACCGCGCCCTTCCGGGTGAACTCCCAGAACGAGATCGGCGTGCCGTTGCGTTTCGCGATGCCCAGGACGACCACGTTCGCGCTCGCGCCGATGGCTGTCATGTTGCCGCCGAAGTCCGCGCCCAACGCCAGCGACCACCACAGCGCCTCGGCGTGCACGGGGTTCGCGACGCCGGCGGACAGGTCGGCCACCAGGGGCGCCATCGTCGCCACGTACGGGATGTTGTCGATGACCCCGGACAGGACCGCCGACACGACCAGGATCAGCATGACCGCGACGAGCGCGTCCCCACCGGTCGCGTCGGTCGCCAACGCCGCGAGGTCACCGATCACACCCGTCTTCACCAGCGCGCCGACCATGACGAACAACCCCGCGAAGAACAGGAGCGTCTCCCACTCCACGCTCGCGAGGAAGTCGTTCGGCCTGCTGCCGGAGATCAGGACCAGGACACCGGCTCCGAGCAGCGCGACGACCGACGGCTCGACGTGGAAGATCGAATGGCCGATGAACCCGACGAACACCGCCACCAGCACGACACCACACTTGACGAGCAGGCCCTTGTCCTGGATGGCCTCACGCTCGTCGAGCTCCATGACACCGGCCGCGCGTTCGGGGTCGACGGCGAACGAGCCGCGGAACAGCAGCGGCAGGACCAGGGTGAACACGAGCAGCTCGATGACGACGATCGGTGCCATGTGCACGAGGAAGTCGTTGAACGTCAACCCCGCGCGGCTGCCGATGATGATGTTCGGCGGGTCCCCGATCAGCGTGGCCGCGCCGCCGATGTTCGACGCGAGGATCTCGGCGATGAGGAACGGCACCGGGTCGATGTCGAGGCGGTCGCACACGAGCAGGGTGACCGGCGCGATCAGCAACACCGTGGTCACGTTGTCCAGGAACGCCGACGCGACCGCGGTGATCAGCACCAGCAGGATCATCACCCGCAGCGGCGAACCCTTGGCGCGTTTGACCGCCCAGATCGCGATGAACTCGAACACCCCGGTCCGGCGCAGCACCCCCACGATGATCATCATGCCCAGCAGCAGGAAGATGACGTCCCAGTCGATGCCGGTCTCGTGGGAGTAGAACGCGTCCTCCGACCCGACCACACCCAGGCCCAGCACGAGCCCCGCGCCCGCGAGCGCGACCGCCATCTTGGGCACCCGGTCGGCGGCGATGAAAAGGTACGCCACCACGAACACCGCAACGGCGACCCACATCATGCGGGCCCCCCGGTGACTAGCGCAGCGCCAGCTCCAGGAGCCGGGACGCCGTGATGACACCGATCAGCGTGTCGCCGGCCATGACCGCGGCCAGCGGACACTGCAACCGCGCCATCACCGCCGCCACCTCGACGATCGTGTCGTCGTCCTTCACCACCGCCAACTCGGCCGGCCGCTCCGGCACGAGCGCCCGAACCGTCTTGCCGCGCAGCTTGTCGGCGACCCGGTCTGCCATCGACTCCGACAGCACTCCGGCGAGCGACGGGTCGTCCTGCACGTAGGACGGCACCAGGAACCGCACCACCTGCGACGCGGGCAGGATCGAATGCGGGCGACCGTCCGGCCCGAGGACGACCAGCCCGGGGAGCCGTTGTTCGGCCAAGGTCCTGGCCGCGTCGAACGCGTCGGAGTCCAGTCCGATCGCGGAGAACTCCTCGGCCATCTCGCGTGCGTGCACACCCGCAGGCTACGGCTTCCTCAGCGGTTCCGCCGAGGAAGCGAACGAGAACGTATCTGCTCCGTGACTGCCGCACACGCGCTCCCGCCGGTCGACTGTGGACCTGCCCCACGTTGTCGAGGGCAGGTTGCCGACCAGACTTCCCGGCGCACCGCCCATCAAGATGCCGCAAAAACGATCGCCGAGCAAACCGAGGCCAACAATTTGTCACGGTCCCCCGCCAGGTCGGCCCCGACATGCGATAGTCACTGGTGACCCTCTCACCGCCCCGAGGACGACAACGATGCCCAACCTGGCCGTGGTCTTCATCCTTATCGGTTGTTTCCTCCTGCTCGCGCTGTCGCTGCGCGGGCTCCGGCGCCGCGACTGACGAAAGCGTCAGCGGCACCACTCACAACGTCTTGACCGCCGCGACGAGCTTGCCGAGTGAGTCCTTGGCGTCGCCGAACAGCAGTGTGGTCTTCTGGTCGAAGAGCAGTTCGTTCTCGATGCCGGCGAAGCCGGGCCGCATGGATCGCTTGAGGAACACGACCGCGCCGGCGTCGGCCACGTCGAGGATCGGCATGCCGTAGATGGGCGAACCGGGCGCGGAGTGCGCCGCCGGGTTCACCACGTCGTTGGCACCCACCACGAGCGCGACGTCCGCGGTCCGGAACTCGGGGTTGACCTCCACCATCTCCTTGAGCTTCTCGTACGGCACGTCCGCCTCGGCCAGCAACACGTTCATGTGCCCCGGCATCCGGCCGGCGACCGGGTGGATCGCGTAGACCACCTCGATCCCCCGCCGCTCCAGCTCGTCGGTGAGGTCCCGCAACGTGTGCTGTGCCTGCGCGACCGCGAGCCCGTAGCCCGGCGCGACGATCACCTTCCGGCAGTACCCGAGCAGGATCGCGACGTCCTGCGGGCTCACCGAACGCACCGGCCGGTCCGACTCGGTCGTGCTGCCCAGTGTGGAGCCGCCGGCGAACGCGCCGAACATGATGTTGAGCAACGACCGGCCCATCGCGTCGGCCATCATCTTGGTCAGCAACGTGCCCGACGCGCCGACGAGCGTGCCCGCCACGATCAGCAGGGTGTTGCCCAGCACGTAACCGCTGGCGGCGACGGTGATCCCGCTGAACGCGTTGAGCAGCGAGATGACGATCGGCACGTCCGCGCCACCGACCGGCAGCACCAGCAGCAGCCCGAGCCCCAGCGTCAGCACCGCGAGCAGCACGGCGCTGGGCACCGAGCCGGACACCGCGACCCAGACTCCGGCGGCGAGCGAGCCGGCGACCGTCGCCACGGCGACCCACCGCATGCCGGGGAAGATCAGCGGCCGGCCGGTGACCAGCTCCTGGAGCTTGGCGAAGGTGAGCACCGAGCCGGAGAACGTGATCGCTCCGATGAGGATGGTGAACGCCGTCACCGCGAGGTGGGCCAGCTCGACGTTGGTGCCCTCGGCCAACTCCAGCAACGCGACCAGTGCGCCCGCCGCGCCGCCGACGCCGTTGAACAGCGCCACCATCTGTGGCATCTGGGTCATCGCGACCCGGTGCGCGGCGACGGTGCCGATCGCTCCGCCGACCGCGATCGCCACCAGGATCCACACCAGCCGGTCCGGGCGCTCGGCGGCGAACACCACGAGCACCGCCACCAGCGCACCCGCGGCACCGACCAGGTTGCCCAGCCGCGCCGTCTTCGGCGAGGACAGCCCCTTGAGGGCGACGACGAAGCAGACGGCGGCGACCAGGTAGAGCAGCGCGGTCCAGTTCTCGTTCACGCCTGGGGCTCCCTGTCCTCGCGAGTGGTCTTCCGCCCCCGGGACCGGAACATCCCCAACATCCGGTCGGTCACCACGAACCCGCCGACCAGGTTGACCGTGGCCAGCACGATCGCGATCAGCTCGAGCACGAAGATCGGGGTCGACTCGGTGTGGGCGGCGACCGCGATGGTCCCGACCAGCACAATGCCGCTGATCGCGTTGGACCCGGACATCAGCGGGGTGTGCAGGGTGCTGGACACCTTCGAGATCACCTCGTAGCCGACGAAGATCGCCAACACGAAGATCGTCAGCAGCGCGATACCATCCACTTAGGACAACTCCTCTCCGAGCAGTGTGCGGGTGGGTGCGTGCCGGACCTCGCCGGCGTGGGTGACGCAGCAGGCGGCGATGATCTCGTCGTCGAAGTCGGGCCTCGGCTCGCCGTCGGAGTGCATGAGCAGCAACAGGTTCACCACGTTGGCGCTGTAGAGCTGACTGGCCTGCGCCGGCAGCTGACTCGGCACGTCGCGGCCACCCCAGACGAGCGTGTCGCCGACGGTGATCTCCTTGCCGGCCTTCACCCCTTCGACGTTGCCGCCGGACTCGGCCGCCAGGTCCACCACGACCGAGCCGGGCCGCATCGCGGCCACCATCTCCCCGGTGACGAGCATCGGCGCTGGCCGGCCGGGCACCGCGGCGGTGGTGATCAGCACGTCGGCGTCGGCCACGTGCGGCGCCAGCAGCTCGCGCTGGAGCCGGGACCGCTCCTCGGTCATCTCCCTGGCATAGCCACCGGTGCCGTCCAGCGTCGGCAGTTCCAAGTGGACGAACTCGGCGCCGAGACTGCGCACCTCCTCCGCCGCGGCGGCTCGGACGTCGTAGGCACGCACGACCGCACCGAGCCGCCGCGTGGTGGCGATGGCCTGCAGTCCGGCGACCCCGGCGCCGAGCACGAGCACCGTGGCCGGCCGGATCGTGCCGGAGGCCGTCATGGACATCGGCAGGAACCTCGGCAACCGCTCGGCGGCGATCAGCGCGGCCCGGTACCCGGCGACAAAAGCCTGTGAGGACAACGCGTCCATGGCCTGCGCACGGGAGATACGCGGCACCAGCTCCATCGCGAACGCGGTGTGCCCGGCGTCGCGCACCGCGCGAACGAGGTCCAGTTCCTGTCCCGTCGGCAGGAACGAGACGGTGATCGCGTTCGGCGCCAGCTCTGCCACCCGGTGCACGGCAAGCGGCTGCACGGACAGCACCACGCCGGCACCGCGCAACGCGTCCGCGGCCACGCTGGCGCCGACGTCTCGATATCTGTCGTCGGTGAACCCCGAAGCCACGCCCGCTCCCGGTTCGACCGCGACCTCCAGGTCCGCGTCGGTCAGGCGCGACACCAGGTCGGGGACCAGCGCCACGCGCCGCTCACCTGGCCTCGTCTCGGCAACCACGGCGATCTTCACAACCGCTCCCATCCCAGTAGGCAGGCGGAATCGCACTCTGCTGTTGGCTGTCCGGGTGTTGCCATGGCGCTGCCGACGACCGCGGGCAGCTGGAAGAACCACAACCTAAGTGGAACCAACGCGAGCAACGTCATGAGCATCAGCGCCGGCAGAAGTACGGGCGCGAGCCACGCGCTCACCGGCGCAGCCCCTCAGGTGGCACCCCGTCGCGGAGACCGACTCCAAAAGTGAGCGCCACCGACACCCCCCGTCCACGTCGAACCGACCCACCGTCCCGGTGGGTGTGCCGACCAGACTTCCCGGCGCTCCACGGCCAAACATGCCGCA
Source organism: uncultured Actinomycetota bacterium (assembly GCA_963840275.1). Taxonomy (GTDB): domain Bacteria; phylum Actinomycetota; class Actinomycetes; order Mycobacteriales; family Pseudonocardiaceae; genus Actinophytocola. The sequence goes on along the minus strand of CAWIYK010000005.1, from coordinate 280,447 downwards.
CCGACGTCGTTCACGCAACCGCCGGACGCGCCGCCGACCCCATCGTCGGCCGCGGCCACCACCGCGACGGCGGCATCGTGCACGCGCCCGGCGCGACCGATTCAACACCGCAGCGCGACCGTCAGCTCGGGACGTGGCACTCGATGGCTACGGTCGGAAGGGAAACCCAGGGGTACCCGGCTGATGACGTGCGCGCAATGGCACTGGGTCCGGGGCCGCGAGACCATACAGGTGGACCAAGCCAACACCGAGTGGCGCGCGGCGTCGCGTGAACGACTCCGCGGAGCGCACCGCATGGACTTGCTGTACGCCTGGCTCGACGTCGTCGACGGCGATCGACGACGACGGGAGCGAAGTCGAAGAATCGACTCGCGACGCACCCTGACCAATCCGGCCCTTCGGCGGACGCCCGACACGACCTCCATGTACCGGCATCACCTGTCTGATCGGATGCAGCCGAACGTGCGCGGTCACGGTCGCCGCAGCTGAGCCACCCGATTCAACCGTAGTCGCGGCCCGCTCCTGGCTGGCCACCTCGAGCCGACCTCAGCGACCAGATCACCATCAATGACGACGGCACGGTGAGCTGGCGGTGGTTCAGCAGACAGCCCAGTTGACAAACGCGCCCCGGTGCGGTCGCCGCAGTCGCTGGTGAATTCGCACGAGGATCAGAGGACGCTGACCTGATCGCAATCAGATCGTGACATTTGATCAACGCTGGCAGTTTGCATGCTGGTGAAGGCAGCAGGGCCGCGTGAGGCGAGGCGGGAGGGAATGCCGGTGGAAGCGACGTGGTCCCAGCGTTTCCACGATCTCACACCGGAAGCCCAGCTCGTGATCCGCACGTGCGCGGTCCTTGATCGGACACCGTTGTCCCAGCACGCGGGGGCGGCCGCGTTGGCACGCCCCTGTCGCGGGCACGCGAGGGCTTCACCACGCTGACCGACGCACGCAGGGGCGAAGTCGTCGACATCCAGCTTGACGTCCGGTTCCACGTCACTGCCGATTCCTCGGTGTTTCTGTACCGGTTGGTGCCCCCGAGGAAATGCCGAGCACGTAGGGATCGGCGAGCGGATTGCGCATCATCGCCTGCGCCACCACACCGACCACCGAGAGCGCGGCTCCGACGAGGATCGCGAGCAGCACGCGCGGCAGCCGCAGATTCCACACGATGTCGTCCGGGGTAAGTGTCCAGTGCGACGTGTCCCCGAGCGCAGAGAGCCGGTACACCAGGATCTCCCCGACCGTGGTAGGCGGGATGAACGCGCTGCCGATCCCGACAGCGACGACACAGAGCACCAGTCCCGCGCACACGAGGTCGCCGAGCACGAACCCGGTGCGCGGTCGCAACCTCCCCACCGGCGTCACGTCCCCATCACCCGCGCCGTGCTGTGCCGTTCACTACTCGAACGCGTCCGGGTGCAGTGCCCTGGCGAGGGTCTCGACCGCGTCGGCATTCCGGGTGCCGCCGAGGACCGCATCCGCTGCGGCAAAGCCACCGGCCTGCGCAACCTTCCCTGCCGCGGCTACGCCGAGAACAAAGGGTGGCTCGAACTGGCGCTGACCGCCACTGACCTGCTCACCTGGACCCAAGCCCTGTGTTTCACCGGCGATTTCGCCCGAGCCGAACCCGCGACCTTCCGCTACCGCATCTGCGCCATCGCCGCGAAACTCACCCGCACCGCCCGCGTCACCACCCGCCACCTCGACCAGGACTGGCCCTGGGCCCAGCACCTCGCGAACGCGTTCACCCAGCTCCGCACAGCACCCTGGCCCGGTTAACGCGAACTTCTGCCCCTACGACCAAGGACCCCTCGGAACCCGCCCGCCGACACGACAGTCGGCTCACAACCCTGCCCACACAACGAAATCCACCCAAAACCCACCACCCCAACGAAAACCCGCCCTGCCTCACAGCCGCATGCAAGATCAAGGTTAGGCAGTTCTGCTGATGCTAGCCGGCCGCACCACGACGCATTCTTGCCGCGCTCTGTCCACTGGTTGTTAAGGAGTCATGATGGTAAGGGCATTTCGGGTGGGGCTCGGCGTGTTGTTCTCGTGCACACTGCTCTTCCTCGCGTTTGGCACGCCGGCTTCCGCGGCGACCGGCGCGCAACAGCAGGCCGCCGGCCAGCTGCACCTGCTGGACTTGATCTGTGAGTTCGAGAATGACGGTTTCGGCTCCGACGAGCCGTACATCACCGTCAACGACGTACGGGTCTGGTCTGGCAGCAACGTCGACCGTGGGGACGTTGAATTTCTTGACCTGAGATTCGACTTCAGCGATTCGATCCATGTCGAACTGTGGGAGGACGACGGCGGTGCGGCCGGGAGTGACGATCTTGAGGGCGACTGGTGGGTGTCGGCCGTCGACGTCGGCACCGGCGTCCACACGCTGCAGGACCAGTTCGGCGGGGGTAGCTACAAGCTGCGCTACGAGGTCTTGTAGTCCCTGATACACGCAAACGCGGTGGTTGGCGGTACATCAGGCCGCCAACCAACCGCGGTGTCGCATCAGGTGGCCAGATGGCGAACGATGGCCGCTCTGGTCGGCACTCCGAGCTTGGCGAGGATCCGGCGGACATGCGCGTCCACGGTTCGGGGGGACAGATACAACGTGGCGGCGATCGCCCGGTTGGTCATGCCGTGCGCGATGAGGTCGGCGATCTCGCGCTCCCTGGTGGTCAGGTCACAGGTGGGCCGAGGTAACCGGGCGCCGAGGCGACTCTGCGCCCTCGCGGCGCGCGCCGCGAGCGAGTCGGCTCCAGCATCGGCCAGCACCGCACGCGCATGGCCCAGCTCACGCCGCGCCTCGGCCACCTGCCCGCCTCGCCACTGTGCCTCGGCAAGCGTCATCCTGGCCTGCGCGGCCCGCACCACGAAGCCCACGGAGGCGAAGTGCTCGGCCGCCGCTCTGGCCTGCCCCACGGCGGCAGCGACGCGGCGTTCGGCGAGCAGCACCGCAGCCTCGGCGGCCGCCACCTCGCCGAGCTGCCCGGCGAGCGGCGTGTCGGCGACGTGCGCGATGGCCCGGTCCAGCCAGGTGCGTGCGCCGGCCACGTCACCGGTCGCCAGATACGCCTGGCCAACCAGGGCGTACCAGCCGGGGGTTAGCGCGCTAACGGTGGCGGACCCGGTGCCCAGCCAGGGCCGCAGCCTGGCCAGGCACTCATCCACCCGGTCCACCGCGAGCAACACCTCCGCGGCTCTGGCATCGGCGACGAGCCGGTGCCAGGTCGAGCCGAGCCGGGGCGCCGCGGCCACCTCGGTGACAGCGGAACTCGCGGCGGCCGCGCCCTCTCGCAACCACAGTGGCCGCAACCGCACCAGCCGTGCGAACGTGACCATCTCGGTGCTGCCGATGGCGCTGGCCGCGGCAACGGCGTTGTCGGCAGCCCGTAGCGACTCGGCGATCGCCCCGGTGCGGCAGTGCGCGAGCACGCGGACCGGATACAGCTGCGCGACGACGTGCAGTTGCCCGTTGCGCTGGGCCAGCGCAATGCCGCGGTCGACATGCCGCAGCGCGTCGGAGATGCGGTCCACCAACAGCTCGAGCCAGCCCAGCGGGATGGTCACCTCCAACACGTCGGACAACGTGCCGTCGTCGAGCCCGTCGACGAGCTCCGCGGTGCACCGCAGCCGCTCAAGCAGCTCGGCCAGCTGACCACCGGGCGCCGCGCTCAGCGTGAACAGGCCCGAGGCGGCAGCGTGCAGCCCCGGATGCCGGTGGGCCGCCGCGACGACCGGGCCGTTTCCCGTGGCCGGCCGGCGGCCGGCGAGCAGGTCGGCGAGCAGCAGCTCGAAATGCAAGCCGGGCCGGCAGTCCGGCGCTTCGGTGCGGTGGAGCTCGGCCTTGGCGAGGCCCCTCGCCGCCGGCAGGTCACCCAGCAGCCGCGCGATCGTGGCGAGCAGCCGCACCGCGGCCGTGCGGGCATTACCGGCCAGGCCGCGCAGGTCGGACAGCTCTGCCCGAGCCTGCGCGAGCTGGCCGGACGCCACCAGGGCCGTGGCCAGCCGAACCCGTAGCGAGGACTGGAGATCCGACAGGTCCGGGCGTTGCGGCAGCACCCGCAACGCCACCCGCAGCCACCGCACGCTGGTCGCCGGCGCGAGCCCGAGCATGGGCCGCGCCGCCGTCGCGAGCACGTCGGCCGCGTCCGTGTCGCCCGGTTGCGCGGCGTGCTCCAGATGGTGGGCCTGCCGCGTCACCGAGGCACCGCGGCTGCGCAGGCACCGGGCGGCGCTCTGGTGCGCGAGCAACCGGGTGCCCGGACCGGCCAGCCGGTAGGCGGCCGCCCGCACCAGTGGATGCACGAACTCCAACCGCCCGGCACCGTCGCGCAGGTAGCCGGCACAGACCAGCTCGTCGACCGCGCCGGCCACGGACACCCCGGTGAGCTGTGCGACCTCGGCGACCAACTCGAGATCGAGCTCAGCGCCGAGCACCGCGGCCGCGTGGACGACGGACCGCTGGATCTCGTCGAGGGCCCGCAGCTCGCTGGTGATCACCCGATCCAGTGCGCTGCCCACCTGCTCGTCGTGGAGCATGGCCGGGTTGGCGAGCTCGGCGAGCGTCTCGTCCGGCGCCCCAGCCAAGATCTCCAGGTATCGCGGGATGCCACCGCTCGCGCGATACAGGGCGCCCCGTCGCGCCGACGGCTCGGTACCGAGCAGCCGATCCACGTCGGGCGCGGACAGGTTCGCCAGCCGCAGCCAACGCACGCCGGAAAGCGCCTGAGCGAGTGCGACCGGGAGCCCGGCGGTACGGCAGGCGAGCAGCACGACAACGCGCACCGCCCGCGGATCGCCGGCCAGCGACGTCACCAGATTGATGGCCGCCCGGCCAGCCCGCGGCACGTCGTCCACGATCAGCAGCACCCGACCCGACTGGGCCAGCCGGACAACCCGCTGCCGGGAGACGCCGCCACCGCACACCGCGAACCCGCGCGCCCGGCCCCGGTCGGCGACCTCGTCAAGCAGGCGGGTCTTGCCCACTCCCAGCTCACCCTCGATCACCACGACCGGCCGGTCATTCGACTCCGCGTCGAGCAGCAACCGCGTCAACCGGTCCAACTCGGCGTCCCGACCCACCAGCGGCCAGACATCCCCCAGTGTCATGCCCGCAATGTACCCGTTTAACGATCTTTACCGGATCTTCGAGCAACGGCCTGGCCAGTAGGTAGGTCTATAGGCGGAGAGGGATGATGAGACCCAAACTGCACAACATTCGTCGACCGCTGCGATGGGCGTCTGGTGCCATGCGGCGGCGGCATCCCGTTCTACTTCGGCCGTTACTCGGGCGTGTGTCCCGGTTGGACCGCTCAGTTTGGCTACCGCGCCCTCGTCCGCTGCTCTAGCCAGCCTGGTCCTGACTCGGTCTACAGCCAGGGTGATGTCCGCTACTCGGTGCCCCCAGAGGCCCGCCGCCGCGTGCATGCCGTGAGTACGTGCTGTTCACGGGTTGGGAGCGGCAGCCACTCCGTCGGGCTGGGCAGCGAGAGTCTGCGCCAGATCACGCAATTTTGATGTTCAGTTCCTGCGAGGTCCTGCGTAGGATTGTTCGGTTTCCAGCTCGGCGAGGGTCACGGCCTCGGTTCTCGCGAGGGCGAGCGACGCGTGAGTGGCGAACAGCAGCAGGACGTCCCGGTCTCGAGGAGCGAAGGCGTCCCGGTCACGGGAGTACACGTTGAGGGCGCCCGACAGCCGCGGCGGGACGGCGTCAGGCATCAGCGCAGTTGACAGCAGCGAACGGAACTTGATCCGCCTTCGCGCTTCGCGCGGCCACTTATGCGAAGTCAGCTCGAACCAGCACATATATCGACATCTCAATCCTCCGGCTCCAGAAGAGCAATTTGCATCGTCTGGACCGCCTCACCGGATCGGATGAGCTGCGCACGGCCGATTGGCAGGGCCGAGGGCCGCACACCGGCCAATAACTGTCCCTCGGTGGCGTCCCCCGACATCAGCAGGCTCAAGCAGCCTGATTCTCGCACCCCAAGCGTGAACGGCGCATATAACCCCGCGAGGCGCCTATCACCCGTCGTGTCATGAGGACATGCAGTCCGATGTCGCCGCCATACGCAAGGTACGGGAGAAAGGCGCCCAATGGCTGCGTCCCCGACGTCAAGAGGATGTCGTAGTCGTCGACCAGCAGCACGATCCGCGATAGGGAGGACTCGGAGGCTGCCAGCTCACGCTTACCAAGTTCTGCGCAATCTTCTCCCGGCGGGCGATGCGGCCCGCCGCTGACGGCAACCACCACCGGAAACGCCCCCACACCCGTGTCCACCCCGCCGCGCCGGGGCTCGTGTTCCACGGACTACGACACAGCCACAAGACCTGGTTGATCGCCGACGGCATACCCGACGGCGCCCAAGCCCGCCGGCTCGGACACCGCATCCCCGACAAGATCGAGCACATCTACTCCCATGTCGCCCCCGAAGTCGAAACCCGGTTGATCACCGCGCTTCAACACCGCTGGACCACCGCGCTCCACACCCTCACCCACGACAACCCCACCTGGCCCGACCACCGAGCCGACCACATCAGCCGACTCGCACTACCCGCCGCCCACACCCACGCGACCGATCTGTCCGCCTGACACCCACCGTCACTCCATCCACGTTCGCCGCCTCATTGAGGCGGCGAACATTTCTTTCCGTCCCTAGCAGTCCGCACCGGCGTCTTCCGCAACGCGCCAACCCGCGCGAACCGCCCCCCACCGCACCCGAACCACCCACACCAGGTTTCAAGCGACCCAGCACACAGCCAGCGGGACACAACCGCCCCCACGCGGCGTCAACCCAGCCGGGCCCGATGTCGGTCACCGCCGGTTCGCCGACGTCGCGGCCGGTTGGAGTCGGAAGCACGAGGAGTGCCTCGTTGGGCGACCCCATATGCCTTGGGACAAACCCCGACCATGATCGTCTCCTGATTTTCTCCTTCTACCCCTTGTTGATCTTCATTCAGACCACAATGGACAGCCTGGCAAGATCGACACCAGGGCAGCAAAAAGCCCGCTGACCTGGACAATCATCCAGAACCAGCGGGCCTATCACGACCGTCGGGCTGACAGGATTCGAACCTGCGACCCCTTGACCCCCAGGACTGCGGTGTAGGTGTTTCCGCAGGTCAAGCATGGTTCATGGCGCATGTCGACGTGCCCCCGCGAGCGCATCGTTCGAGGTCGCGCAAGACGTGTGGTCCCCAAACGGTCCCCGAGATCGCTGCCTGGCCTCCCCCGGCTTCCTCGTACAGGCCCTCCCGTAGCGCTGGGGCGACGCTGTCAAGGGTGGGAGCTTGCGACCATCGCGCAGCGACGCGGAACGCGCCCTTGATGGCGGCGGCCCAGCGTTAGACGATCAAGGCCGAGGGAGCCTGTCCGGCTTCATGTAGAGCTGCGCGCCGCCGGTGGTGGCGCTCCCGTCGCGGGCCGTGGGCTGAGCCGCGCAGGCCGGCCGGCGTGAGCGGAGCGGCAGCCGGCCGTGCCGCGATGGATGCAGGCCACGCTGCCAACGTGACGGGCACAGCGCGCCGCCACCGGCGGCGCGCCTTGATCCCCAAGAGCAAAGTTCGGCAAGACTGTTACAGAAGATCGCATGGGCACGATGTGAATCGCAGGGAGAACTGCCGCGATGATGGCTGCCTGGCGGCGGGAACACATGGGAGTGGAGGGCCAATGCCCCTGCAGGAGGACGTCTGGCAAGGCCAGTACGGCGAGGATCTGGTCCGGGCTATGGCATCGGCAGCTGGACTATTGATCGGCACACGTTCCCCCGACGTTGACGGAGTTGACTTCAACTTCCGATATCCAGGCCGCCTCAATGGTCGTGGTTATGCAAGCATTGAGGCGCAAGTCAAATCCTGGAAACAGCCTCGTATTATCGACGACAAACTCGCATACCCACTAAAATCCAGAAATTATAACAATTTAGTTGGCACGCCGCCAATCGATTTCCCGGTGGCACGTCTTTTGTTCCTAGTTATCGTTCCAGAAGAGCCAGCGGACTATGTTGATATATGCGGCGAGCATTACTCCTTTGCGCACGCCGCATATTGGCTTTCGTTGATGGACTTTGATCGCGCACCGGAAAGCAGTACCGCTAAGACAGTTTACGTTCCCACATCCAACCTGCTAACCCCAGATTCCCTTTTGACCCTCGTGGGGCGCGATTTCATCGCGGAGGCGGCATGATCCGAGTCCGCGTGACGGATCCATCAGCACTCCAAGCGATTGATCCTTCTGAACTCAACGGGTACCTGGAAAGCCACGGCTGGCACCTTATAGAAGCTCGTGGCAACACGGTATGGGAATACGATGCCAATGGCAGTTCGACTGTCATCCTAGTTCCCCAATCCAACTTTGTGCTTGGCTACACCGGATTTATGCAGGACGCATTGGAAACAATTTCCACTGTAGAAGACCGAATGGAACTGGAGATACTTACCGAGATAAGAACGGCAAATCGTGATATCCATTACGTGCACACTGAACCTGCGACCGAGTCCGGTACCACCTCCCTGACAGATGGCGCCCTGGCCGTCGACAGCATCCGACAGTGGGTGCTCGCGGCGACAGTTAACGTCACATCTAGGAACTCAGGCCCGATACAACCGAGAAGAAAGCCGCAGCAGGCAACAGAGTTCATTCGCTCTGTACGACTGGGCGCCACCTATCCGGGAAGCTACGTATTTTCGGTACAAATTCCAACAGCCACAGAACAGCCAAGTGAATTAGCGCTTGAGCATCCAGAGCTAGCCCTACACGCAGAGCCGCTTGGACGAAGGGTTTCCCGCAGCTTGGCAAGTGCCACAACTGCAGCATACTTTGCGGCCGAAAGAGCCCTGCGCTCGAAGAGCGGCGTACAGGAGTTTACAGCCAGCGTGGAGCAAGGCGTGACGGCGGATCTCTGCGAATCATTGAGAGGATTTGCTGGAGAGGATGGCAGTCCTTTTACGATCAGACTCGCGAGAACTACCGCTGCATCGCCATCGAATGCAAATAGTCTTCGGTTCACCCCGGCGCACGTTTCTCAGCTCAGCCAAGCAGCGGAAATGTTCCGCGAAACAGCTACTGAGCGAAATATTCGACTCGTGGGGAACGTAGTTCGGCTACATCGAGAAGGCCAGCTTGGCGCGGGTGAAGTTAGCATCCTGGGTCTCATAGAAGAAGATCCCGCTCAAAAGCTTCAGCGCGCATGGTTGGAACTCGGTGAATCTGATTACCGAATTGCTACCGCTGCACACGATCAGGGCGCTTTAGTGTCCGTAAGTGGGGACCTCCAACGACGAGGGAACAGATACAACATGCTTAACCCACGTAACTTTGAGATAAATAGGAGGCGCGACTTCCCCGCCTTTTAGGCAACACAAGTGTTCGTCAGCACTTTCAGGTCCGTACAACGTCAAGAGCGGTGCTAACCTCGAGGTATGCGTGGTGCTGGTGATCCGTTGACGGTCGGGGAGCGTGTTGCGTTCTACCGGCGTCGGCGGGGGCTTGCTCAGGCCACGCTTGCGGGCCTGGTGGGGCGGTCTGAGGACTGGTTGAGCAAGATCGAGCGTGGCGAGCGGGACATCCGCCGGCTCGATGTGCTCGTGGAGGTCGCCGGGCCCTTCGGGTCACGCTCGGTGACCTGCTCGGTGAGCCGGTGCTCATGGAGGACGAGCAGAAGAACGACGATGTCCCCGCCGTCCGTGACGCCCTCATGGCTCCTCAGCGGCTGTCCAAGACGCTGTTCGGTGGCGGTTTCGAGCCCGAGTACGTCGACCCCAAGCCTGTTGCTCAGTGGACTGAGGATGCCTGGTCGGACTACCAGGGTGGACGGATCGGGAAGGTCGTCGCCGCGCTCCCCCGGCTGATCAAGACAGCTCAGCAGATGGAGTCGGCCGGTGGGGATGGCTCCTACAAGCGCCAGTGCGCTGCCGTGTCGGCCCGTATTCATCACCTTGCGGCGACCACGTTGAGCAAGGTCGGTGAGTCCGATCTTGCCTGGATCGCCGCCGAGCGGGCCATGCAAGCCGCGGACACCGCCGATGATCCGCTGGTCCTGGCCTCCGCCGCACGCTCGGGCACACACGCGCTGCTCGCGGTTGGTCGGTTCGACGACGCCTTGCAGCTCGGCGACGCTGCCGCCCGCTGGCTCACGCCCCGGATGAGCGAGGGTGATGCGGCCGCGCTGAGTCTCTACGGGATGCTGCACCTCCGCTCGGCGACGGCTGCTGCCCGTCACCAGGATCGGGGCATCGCGAACGAGCTGCTCAGCAAGGCCGAGACCGCCGCCGAAGCACTCGGCGAGGACGCGAATCACTGGCAGACCGGGTTCGGGCCGACCAACGTCGCCCTGCACCGCATCTCCGCCGGCCTCGACCTCGGCGACGTCCCGTTCGTGGTCGAGCGGTCCGAGGAGATCGACACCGGTGGGATGCCGGTCGAACGGCAGGTCATGCACCTGATCGACTACGCGCGGGCGCTTGAGCCTGGTCGCCAAGGACGAGGACGCTGTGCAGGTGCTGTTGACCGCTGAAGAGAAGTCGCCCCAGCTCGTTCGGCACTCCGCGATCGCTCGGGAGGTCGTGCGGACGCCTGTATCGGCGGGCGCCGGTCACTGCCGGCAAGAAGTCCTCCTTGCTGCTGGCGCTGGCCGAACGGTGCCGCGCGGTGAGTGAGAGCTGATGCGCCCGTCCTCGGTCTGGTCGGCTGCGCTGCTGGCGGCCTGGAAGACATCCTGCCCAAGCTGATCGAGCCCATGCAGGAACGTGGCTGGCAGGTCGCCGTCACCCTCACCCCGACCGCCGCCACGTGGCTCGACGCCACCGGCGACATGGACAAGATCGCGCAGGTCACGGGCTATCCGGTGCGGGTCGAAGCCGCGGTTGCCCGGCGAGGAGAGCCCGCACCCGAAGATCGACTGCTACGCGGTCGTGCCGGCCACCTCGAACACGGTCGGCAAGCTCGCGCTCGGCCTGGCCGACAACCAGGCACTCACCCAGGTCTGCGAGGCCATCGGGCTCGGCGCGGTCCCGATCGTCGTGTTCCCGCGCATCAACGCCGCTCACGCACGTCAGCCGTCGTGGGACAGCCACATCGCCGCGCTCCAGCGGGCCGGCGTGCACCTGGTCATGGGTGAGGACGTGTGGCCGCTGCACGAGCCGCGCTCCGCGCCGGGCAAGGAACTGCCCTGGGACCGCGATCATCGACGCCATCGTTTCCGCAGCTCAGCGCCTCCTGACCTTTAGGGCACCCGGACAGTTTGTCCGGGTCGTTTGCCCATTCCGCCGGTTTCCTTGGATCACCGCACCCATCCGGGTGCCCCGAGGACGGCGGAAGGCGCATGAGTGTGCACGTAGTCATCCAACCCACGGCCGGATACGGCGCGGAGGTCATCGAACCCCTGCCCGGCGTCCGCCAGCTCATCGCGGGCAACGACGAAGTCGGCATGACCATCCAGGTCCCCGCTCGTATCGGCGGCCTGTCCGACACCGCCCGCTTCGCCCGCTCCCTGGCCGCCGCCGCGAGCGACTTCGCCGACTGGTGCGACGCGCAGAACCGCACCCGCACCTTCGACGACCGCCCGAGCGGCTGGGCCGGCCTCAACCACACCACACCGAAGGAGAATGATCATGGCTGTCCCGTACGGCATGCGGTTCCCCATCGCGTTCGACGACCTGTTCCCCCAGGGCGCGTTCCTGATGGGCGACATCCAGCCGCTGACCGAGTACCAGTCCCAAGAGGACAAGGCCCGCAACCGTCCGGTCCGGCCCCGGATCGACGAGGCAGACCGGCAAGCGGCTCTACCGCGCCACCATCGCCGACCCGTCCGCCGAGAAGGAGCGCGACAAGTCCATCGCGGTCGAGATCGCGGCCGACGTCCAGCCCGTGCCACCGGAGGCGGTCGGCAACCTGCCGTTCCGACCGGTCGTGTTGGAGGGCCTGACCGTCCAGCCGCGCGCCGAGACCTCCGGCCAGGCGAAGTGGATCACCTGGGTGGTCCGCGCTACCGGGCTCCGCGCCGTCGACGCGCCCGCGACTCGGAGCAACTCGGCGAAGTCGACCGGCAGCGAGGGGAAGTCGGCGGCATGAGCGACTACAGCACCGCCTTCCAGGTCGCGTGTTCACCTGGCCCGAATGCCGCCGCCGCCGTGACGCGCGGACCCGGTGGCGCGCCAGTCCTCGTGGTCTACCTCGACCCGGTGAACATGACCCTCCACAGCGAACCGTCCCTCACCGGCACGCGCGAACTCGCGGATTTCTGCCGGGAGCTGGCGCGGGAGGCAGCGAAGCTGGCCGCGACGATCGATCCGGACGGCGAGCCGGCTCCGCCTGAGCGTGGGCCTCGGCATCTGTTGGTGACCGGGGATGACGGTGATTCCGGTGGTGGGTACTGATGGGGCGGGATCAGCGTGTGGTGCCGTCGTCGTTGTTTGACGCTCAGGAGGTGTTGTGGCGTCTACGGCCGGGTCGGGATGCGGACCCGGTGGAGTGGGTCGCGTTCCATCGGCACAGCGCGGAGGTGTATGCGCGGACGGCCAAGGTCGATGTCCGGCATCAGCACGAAGCGACGCAATATGCCGGGGTCGAGATCCGTCGTGCGCGGGAGATCGAGCATCGGATCGATCCCTCTCTCGACGACGAGTCCTAAGTAGACACGCGGACTGTTGGGGAGGTGAGAGGTGTGACGCTGGGGCGGGTTCGGTGGAGTTTGATGTGATGGATGAGGTCACGAGTACGGCGGTCGCTCGGGCGTTGGGTGAGGAGCTGCGGCGGGCTCGTGAGGCGCGCGGGTGGTCGCGGGTTCAGTTCGTGGAGTTGCTGCCATCGGGGATTGGTGATCGGACGTTGCTGTCCTATGAGTACGGGTCCCGTCAGGTCAGCGTGCTTCGGTTGCTTGAGCTGGCCCAAGTGCTTCGTGTGCCCGCGCCGGTCCTGCTCACCGAGGCGTTGCAACGCGCTCGGGTCTACTTGCAGAACCTGGTGTTGCGGGTGGACCTGCGGCACCTGCTCGGGGACACCAACATGCACTATCGGCCCCTGTCCCAGTGGGCACGTAACCGGCTGAACGACACACCCAACGGCGTCATCGAGGTCACGCCGTCCGGGTTGCGGGAACTGGCCGCGTTCATCGGTCGCACCCCGGCCGAGCTGTCGAACTACCTCGCCGCGTTCACGCCTGACGAGCACGAGAAGGAGGCTGTCGCCACCTAAAGGATGCACTGGGCTTATCACGCCAGTGTCAGAAAGTTGACCGCACCGTGCACGCGCATCGTGTGGCGATGACGCACGTCCTGTTGTGCTGCAACACATTCCGTAAGACGCAGAAGCGGACCCATGGCTACCAACCCGTTCCGCTCCTGCGCTGCTCACCCCGGAAGGTAAGCAATGACAAGGCTAGAACCAACTCCGTGTGCCAGCGCCAGTAGGGGTCACCCGAACGCGCTGCGCCTGGTGCCGCCGGTTCGCTCGACTGCTGCCCGGCGAAACCCTGTGTGCATCCATGCGCCGGCGTGCTGCCGCTCGACTTCGGCAAGCGGGGTGAGCGGTGATGGCGCGACAGAAGGATTCCCGCTGGGTTGACCCGGCTCCGTTGGAGGTGTCGCGTCCGCGGCTGCCCTGGTGGACGCTGCTCCCCGGCTGGGTCAAGCTCGTCCTCTCGCCGGTCGCGGCGCGTGGTGTTGCTGTGCTGGATCGGCTACCAGCTCGGCCGGGTCGTCTACCGGTACCCGCTCTCGCTGTCTGCTGCTCGTCGCCGGTTGGTGGTCCTACTCCGGGCTCGGGCCGTGGTGGTTCTGCCGGCCTGCTCGTCCGTGGTGCTCGGCGGGCTCGTGCTGTGGTGGTGGCGTCGGCGCGAGTCCTTCGAACGGTTCGCGCTTCGCCGCGTGTCCGCACGGAGTTCCGGCGGCTTGTTCGTCTACGCCTACGACTGGCGCTCGGTCATGCGGCTGTCGGAGCTGACCAAGGACAAGCGCGGTCGTGAGTACCGGCCCAAGCTCGGCCGGGTCCGTGCTGAGGGCTGGCGGGACCTGGTCCGCGTGAAGATGGTCAAGGGCCAGGCCCCGGAGCAGTGGGAGCTGCACGCCTCCGGTCTCGCGCACTCGTTCAACGCGGAGTCGTGCCGGGTTCGGGTGATCAAGCCTGGTCGGCTGGAGTTGGACTTCATCCACTCCGACCCGCTCGCCCGCGCCATCCCAGCGCCGGCCCTCGTCGGATGATCCGGCGTCGGTGGATCTGCGGCGCGTCGTCGTGGGTCGGACGGAGACCGGGAAGCCGTTGCGGCTTCAGCTTCTCGGCACTCACGTGCTCACGGTCGGCGTCTCCGGGGCCGGCAAGGGCTCGCTGCTGTGGTCGGTGGCCTGCGCGCTCGCGCCGGCGATCAAGGCTGGGCGGGTGAAGCTCTACGGCATCGACCCCAAGGGCGGCATGGAACTCGGCCAGGCCCCCGAGGTGTTCGAGCAAGTCGTGTACGACAACGGGTCGCGTGCGGTCACCTTGTTGGAGTGGCTCGCGCAGGAAGTGAAGCGCCGCGCGGAGTCCTACCGTGGTCGGCGTCGCATGTGGACACCCGAGGCTGGTGACCCGTTCATCCTCCTGGTGGTCGACGAGCTGGCCGACGTCATCGCCTACCAAACCGACAAGAACCTCCGCGACCGTGCAACCCGGGCGGTCCAGGCCATCACCTCGCAAGGGCGTGCGCCGGGTGTCTGCGTGCTCGGCCTGTTGCAGGACCCGCGCAAGGAGATCATCGCCTTCCGGCACCTGTTCTCCACCCGGATCGCCATGCGGCTCGACGAACCCGCACAGGTCGACATGGTCCTCGGTGACGGCGTCCGCAAGCGTGGCGCGGCTGCGCATGAGATCCCGGAGTCGACGCCTGGTGTCGCCTGGGTGAAGGAAGACGGGAAGCGGGAACCGGTGCGGGCTCGGGTCTTTCACGTCACCGATGACCACCTGGCCCAGCTCGTCGGCTACCTCACCGGTCGAGCTGCGGCGGCCGGTCGGCTGAGGTGGTCGACTTCCCGGCCGGCGACCGCGCCGACTCCCGCCGTGGGGGTGCGGCATGACCAACCCCGATGCGTTCGTGCGGCTCCTCGGCTCGGTCCGTGAGCACCTCGCCGCGTTCCGGGACGGTGCGGACATCGCATCCGTGCAGATCGCCTGTGACTCGATCTACGGCGAGCACGCGGTCATCCAGCTGCGCACCGGTCAACTCGCCGACCTCGCGGCCGGGCTGCTCGGCTGGGCCGACACGATCACGAGTGTCAGCGCTGAGGCATGGCGGCCACCGACCGGTACGTCGGTGCACCTCACCGTCACCGGTCGCCTGTTGCATGACTCCACCCTCGTCAAGGTCTACAGCGGCGTGCCCTACACGGCCGACGTGTTCGGGGCTGATCTCCAACCCGACGGACGGCAAAGCCTTGGACTGTCCGTCCTGCGTGGCTGGGCTTCTGGTGCGGCGGTGGCGGCATGAGCGGCAACCAGACCCGCGCCGAGCGGATGCGCCAACCCCTTGCCATCGACGTCGTCACCGCGACCGCCGAGAAACACGGCGTGTGCATCCGACCGTTCACGATGGAGGTCGGCGACCTCGATACCGGCGAACTCCGACACGTCGCCGTCCCGTGTGGCTCCACCGTGGAATCGGTGTGCGGGCCGTGTGCGAGGAAGGCTCGGGCGCTGCGGATCGTCCAGTGCCGTGAGGGCTGGCATCTCGTCGACGAGCCGGACTTCACGCCCGACGAACCGAGTGAGGACCACAAGGCTCTGTTGACGCTGCGGGCTGACCTCGTGGCCGCCTACCGGCAGTCGGATGGTGCCGACGCGGACGACCTGCGCGAGGAGATCCGGTCTGTCGACGAGGAACTCCGTGCGCTCGGGATGCGGGGCCGGCTGCCCTCACCGAAGCTGGAGACCAGGCAGGCAGCGCCGAAGCGGTCGACCAAGCGGCGACAGGACGCACCGAACCTGCCCCGGCGACGAGTCGAGAAGCGCACCCTCGGGCGGGAGTTCGCGGGGCGGTTCCGGCCGTCCATGTTCGTCACCCTCACCTGTGACAGCTACGGCCGCGTGCGGGACGACGGCACGCCGCGTGATCCGTCCACCTACGACTACCGGCGAGCTGCTCGGGACGCCGTCCACTTCGCCTCGCTCGTCGACCGGTGGTGGCAGAACCTCCGCCGCTGCGTCGGGCTGGGACGTCCAGTACTTCGCAACCGTCGAACCACAGAAACGGGTGGCGCCCCACCTCCACGCCGCAATCCGCGGTTCCATCCCCCACGACCTGCTCCGCCAGGTCACCGAAGCGACCTACCTCCACGTCTGGTGGCCGGCTCACGACGAGCTGCGCTACGACGGCGACCACCTGCCGGCCTGGGACGGTGACCAGTTCGTCGACCCCGACACCCGGCAGCCGCTCACGCCGTGGGCCGACGCGCTCGAGGACGTCGACGAGCCGGCGCACGTCGCCACCTTCGGGCGGCAGGTCCACTCCAAGGGCATCCTCGGCGGCTCCGAGGAAGCCGGCCGGCACATCGGCTATCTGACGAAGTACCTCACGAAGTCGCTCGGGTGAGGTCGTCGAGGCCACGCACCGATCGGCAGCGCCAGCACCACGACCGGCTGCATGACGAGCTGGCTCTCACGCCCTGCTCGCCCCGGTGCGCGGTGTGGCTGCTCTACGGCGTCCAACCCCTCGGCGTGACGTCTCGGACCACGCCAGGGCACTGCAAGGGGCGGGCACACCGGCGGACCACGCTCGGGCTTCCTGGCCGGCGAGTCTTGGTCTCGCGGAAGTGGTCGGGCAAGACGCTCGCCGACCATCGCGCTGACCGACGCGCCTTCGTGCTCCAGGCCCTCGCGGACGTCGGGATCGAGAAGCCGGCCGAGGAGCCACGGCGGCTCGTGTGGCACAAGGTCCAGCCCGGAGACCCACACGTCCCGCCGAGGGCGCACCTGCTCATGCACGCCATCGCGGAACGGATCCGATGGCGTGCCGAGTACGACAGAGCGCTCACTCGCGGCCGGCGAGTCACCGCCGGATCTTTCAGCAACTCACACGCACGCTGCTTGACCAGGGGGAACAGGGGATGGAGATCCGACTCTTACACGGCGAATGGCTCACCACGGAGGCTCTCGCGCAGCTACTCGGCGTCGACGCCTCGACAGTCCGACGCTGGCGCACGTCCAGGCCTGTCCAGGGGCCGCCGTTCGTACAGCTCTCAGAGCGCGTGACCATGTACGCCGCTGCGGACGTCGAGCAGTGGCTGTACAGCCGGCGCATCGACCCGAGTGAGGCGGCGTGATGGCTGAGCACGTGATATTGCCGATCGGCGTGCAGGTCCGGTCGAACGTCGAGTACCGATCGGACCGCGCCAAGCCGTACAAGGCACGGGTCCGATGGGTCGACCCGGTGAGCAAGCAACGCGCGTCCACATCGGAGTCCTTCGCGGAGGAAGACGAGGCGAACGACTGGGTGTCGCGGATGAAGCGCGCGGCCGCACACGGCGTCGACCCACTCACGGCGACCATGAAGCTGGAGGACTACGGCGACGCGAACATGCCGCTCGCGCTGCGTGGACTGGAGGCCAAGACGACAGACCCGTACATGGCCGGCTGGCGCAAACGGGTCGTACCGACGCTGGGCCACATTCCGGTGACCATGATCACGAACGGCGTGATCGATCGGGCGGTGCACGGCTGGATCGCGGACAAGTGCGGCCGGTCGACGGTGAAGAACACGCTGGCCGTGCTCGTGAGGGTGATGGAACAAGCCGTCCGAGACGGGCTGATCGACAAGAACCCGGCGCAGGTCAAGGGGTGGCAGCAGGAGTACAAACGCGCCGAAGACGAGCTGGACGACCCGCGAACGCTGGCGCTGCCGGACTGGCACACGCTCACCCGGCTCGCTGACGCCCTGGTTGCGCGCTCGGCCGACAAGTACCGAGGCTGGGGCGACGTGGTGATATTCGCCGCGTGCACCGCCGCCCGAATCGGTGAAGTGTCCGGATGCCGAGTAAAGGACATCAACACGACAGAGTGGACCTGGAACGTCCGGCGACCGACGACCCCGTCCCCCGGCGGCCTGGCCGACAAGGGCACGAAGGGCAAGCGCGCTCGATCGGTGCCGCTGATCGAGGAGATCCGCGAGCTGGTCCAGCAACGCGTGGCCGCCGTCGACCGCGACCCGGAAGCGCGGCTGTTCGTGGGACCTCGCGGCGGCCGAATCACGACAGCGGTACTGCGAGATGCGACCAACTGGGACGAGATCGTCGGCCAACTCGGGTACGAACACCTGCGCCGCCACGACCTACGCCACACGGGCCTTACGTGGATGGCCGACGCTGGAGTGCCCGTGCATCACCTGCGAATGATCGCAGGACACGGCTCGCTGAGCACAACACAACGATATCTACACCCGGACCGGCAATCCGTCGCCGACGCCGGAACGCTGTTGTCGAGACATCTACGCGCTCCTCAGATCGGTCGACTACGCGCCGTGTAGGTACCGCGACAGCACGAAACGCAGCCGTGTCGGAACGCGATCTACCCTCGTAACAAGACTACGATTTAGGGACGTGTTGAATCGGAGCAAGGAGAGTGCGGAGTGACCGCAGGGGAACGCGCAAAGGCATTCTTGATCATGCCTTTCGATAAAGATCTTGACTGGCTGCGCGATGCGATCATTGAGGCCGCGCTCGAAGAAAACGTCGACACCATTCGAGCAGACAATATCTTCTCGCCCGGGGCAATTCTTCAACAGATACTTCAAAACATCGACAACGCTGATCTAATATTTGCCGTCTGTACCGGTAAAAATGCGAACGTCTTCTTCGAGCTTGGATATGCATGGCTGCATCACAAGCCAATATTGATCGCGGAAAGTACCGAGGATCTACCTTTTGACATTGCCGCATTTCGTGCCGAGCTTTACGGACACGATCATCATGGGGCCGATCGGCGTTCACTCAACCTTCGACTTAAGAGAGCTATCCGGGCAGCGCTCTCGGAAGAGAGACTCCCACGCGGACGAATACTCAAGCCGCAGAAACTTCCTGCAGCAAGACTAACCGCAGCACTACATGAGACCGGCGGACGTGGCAGTTATCGGTTGGTTGTTTCCAACACTGGGAACGTCGACATCGCAAACGTTGACGTTGGCATCCCCATTGAAGCAACAAGCCTTCACGTACATACTGACCCACTTCCTGTGGATATCCTCCGACCTGGCGAGAGTGTCAAATTGCACGCATCCGTCGTAATGGGTGGAGGAAAATCGGTGTTTGATCTCATCTTGAGCGGCGATGGTCCAGACGGTCAGAAACACGAATTTCCGTCGAAGATCAGCCTCTAGAAGGGATGCGCCTAATGGAGATACCGATCTCGATCCCAACTGACGAGTCAGGATTCATTCGAAGAGAATGCTCGTCCTGCCAACGCGAATTTAAATGGTTCGCGGGGCCAACCGACGAACGTCCGGACGACTTTCTGGAACCGGAGAACTACACCTGCCCGTACTGCGGCGTGCCGTCGGGCCCGGACTCGTGGTGGACGCCAGCTCAGCTGGAGTACGCGCAAGCAGTTGCCATGGGTCCGATGTCTCGTCAACTAGAGCAGGAACTGAAGCATGAGCTAGGTCGATGGTTGGAATATGAGCCCGGAGTCCACGAGGTGCCTGATCTCCTCATAGATCCAGATGACATGATCATTGTTGAGCCGCCATGTCATCCATTTGAACCCTTGAAGATCTCCGAGAACTGGAGCGAACCCTTGCACTGTCTGATGTGCGGCTCGCGGTTCCGGATTTGATCAACTGGCCACGTGGCGACCGTCTCGGTCCCCAAACGGTCCCCAGACAATCTTGTAGACTTCGAGACCATGATCGTTACCCGGACACGAAGAAGCCCTCTGACCTGGACTTTCGTCCAGATCAGAGGGCTTCGTTCGGCCGTCGGGCTGACAGGATTCGAACCTGCGACCCCTTGACCCCCAGTCAAGTGCGCTACCAAACTGCGCCACAGCCCGGCCACACCTTCACCTGCAAGGTGCGCGATCAGCTTAGCCTAGCCCGCCGGCTGGACTACTTCCGGGGCCGCTTCTCTCGCACCCGCACGGACAGCCGGATGGGCGTCCCCGCGAAGCCGAACTGTTCGCGGAACCGGCGTTCGATGAAGCGGCGGTACCCGGCCTCCAGGAAGCCCGTCGTGAACAGGACGAGGGTCGGCGGGCGCGTCTGTGCCTGGGTGGCGAACAGCACCTTCGGCTGCTTGCCGCTGCGTACGGGCGGCGGCGTGGCCGAGATCAGGTCGGTCAGCCACGAGTTCAGCTGTCCGGTGGACACTCGCTGGTCCCACGACGTCAGCGCGGTGCGCAGCGCCGGCGCCAGCTTGCGGACGGACCGGCCCGTCAGCGCCGACACGTTGATCTTCTCCGCCCACGGCACTCGGACCAGCCCCCGGTCCAGCTCGCGGGTCAGCTGGTGGCGGCGGTCCTCGTCGACCAGGTCCCACTTGTTGAACGCCAGCACGCAGGCCCGGCCCGCATCGACGACCATCGTCAGTACCCGCAGGTCCTGTTCCGAGATGGGCTCGGACGCGTCTAGCAGCACGATCGCGACCTCGGCGGCCTCGATGGCCGCCCTGGTCCGCAGCGACGCGTAGTACTCCATGCCACTCGCCGTCTTCACGCGTTTGCGCAGGCCAGCGGTGTCGACGAACTGCCAGATCTCGCCGTCGAGATCGACTAGGGTGTCCACCGGGTCCACCGTGGTCCCCGCGACAGCATCGACCACGGCGCGTTCCTCGCCGCTGAGGCGGTTCAGCAGGCTCGACTTGCCCACGTTCGGCTTGCCCACCAGCGCCACGCGGCGGGGCCCGCGGGCCACCCCGAACGACTCGCGCGGGGTCTCGGGCAGTGCGTGGAGCACGGCATCCAGCAGATCGCCGGAGCTGCGACCGTGCAGCGCGCTCACCGGGTGCGGCTCGCCCAGACCGAGTGACCACAGCGAGGCCGTGTCGGCCAGGAGGCGGTCGTCGTCGACCTTGTTCGCGGCCAGCAGCACCGGCTTGGCCGACCTGCGGAGCACCCTGGCAGCCGCCTCGTCGGTCGTCGTGGCGCCCACGGACGCGTCGACGACCAGCAGCACGGCATCCGCGGTCTGCATGGCCAGCTCGGCCTGCGCCGTCACCGACGCCTGCAGGCCGTCGGCCTTCGGGTCCCAGCCGCCGGTGTCCACGACCGTGAAACGGCGGCCGTTCCACAGCGCGTCGTAGGCCACCCGATCCCTGGTCACGCCCGGCTTGTCCTGGACGACGGCCTCCCGCCGGCCCAGGATGCGGTTCACCAGCGTCGACTTGCCCACGTTCGGGCGGCCGACGACGGCCAGCACCGGCTGTGGCGGCTCGCCGCCGTCCTCGTCGGGGTGGCCGAACTCCTCGTCGACCGCGGTCCAGTCGGACTCCTCGGCCCAGGTGCCATCCAGCTCAGTCATCACTTCTTCAGATCCTCGGCAGAACGCAGCTCGTCCAGTTCACGCACCAGGTCGGCCAGGTGCTTGCGAATATCCTCGGTCGCGTTGCCCAGACCAGTCCGTCCTCGTTGGACGGATAACCGGAACGGTTCTCCGACCAGGATGTCCAGCTTAGGCCGGAACCTCCGACGGGCTCCGGGCGGCCGGAAGGTGCCGCGCGTCGCGACCGGCACGACTGCGGCGTCGGTCATCCGCACGAGCCACGCCGCGCCCTGCTCCACGCGCGTGACATCGCCGGAACCCCTTGTGCCCTCAGGGAAAATGGCGATCAGGCCGCCACCGCGCAGCACGTCGACGGCGGCCATGAGCGACGTCCGGTCCGCGCTCCCCCGGTGCACCATGATCTGTCCGAGCCAGCCGAACGCCGTGCCGACGACACCGCGCCCCAGCTCAGCCTTGACCAGGAACACCGCGCGCCTCGGCACGAACCCGAACAGGACCTGCGGCTCGACGAACGAGCTGTGGTTCGCGACCAGCACGACCGGCCCCGCCGCCGGCACCCGCGCGGCGTGCCGCACCCGGATCCGGTACGCCGGCCGGTGCAGCCACCGCGCGATCCACCGACCGAGATCGTGCACCCACGGCACGGCGCCGGTGGGCAGTTCGGACACCCGTGACGTCACCACCGACCGGGGCCGGTAGCCACTCCGCGAAGGTCGCGCTCGTCCACAATGGCCATGATCTCGTCGAGCACGCCCTGCAGGTCCAGGTGCGTCGTGTCCAGCCAGACCGCGTCGTCGGCCGGCTGCAGCGGCGACGCCGCGCGACCGGAGTCGAGCCGGTCGCGCCGGTCGACGTCCAGTTTGGTGTCGTCGATGGAGATCACCCGGCCCGACGCGCTGTCCTGCCTGGACCGGCGCAGCGCCCGCGCGTCCGAGGACGCCGTGAGATACACCTTCAGCGCCGCGTCCGGGGCGACCACCGTGCCGATGTCGCGACCCTCCACGACGATCCCGCCGCGCTCGTCGCACACCTCGTGCGATGATCCGCATCTGCATGGCGACCAGCAGCACCCGCACCGACGCGACGGCCGACACGGCGGAGACCGCCAGCGTCACGGCCTGCCCGCGGATCTCGGCGCCGACGTGCTCCTCGCCGAGCAGTATCTGCTGGTTGTTCGGGTCGGTGCTGACCCGGAGGTCGACGTGCTCGGCGACGCTCAGCACCGCCGCCTCGTCGTCCGTGGCGACACCGGAGCGCAGGACCGCGAGGGTCACCGCCCGGTACATCGCGCCGGTGTCGAGATAACCGGCCCCCAACTTGTCCGCGAGACGACGGGCAACCGTTGACTTTCCGGTTCCCGACGGGCCGTCCAGCGCGATCACGCCACGCAGCTCGCCCAGTTGCACCGCGGTTGCCTCCTCAAGGTCAGTACCCACCCTCATTCTGCCAGGTGGCAACTGTTCACGACCATCAGCCGGTCCGAAGCCCTGACCTGCGCACCTAGCCTCCGAAGACCTATCTAAGGAGGTAGTTATGTTCCGGCGAACCGTCCTCGGGGTGGCGGTCACACTGCTCGGACTGGTCGGGGTGGCCGCGCCACAGGCATCGGCGCAGGTCAGCACGGCAGCGGTGGTCATCACCTACGACGACAGCCAGGCAGCGGAGTTCGTGGACGTCGTGGCGCAGGGCGTCGCGGTGTGGAACGACGCCCTGACGAACGTGCAGATCGACAAGGTCGCGCCCGGCGCGTCGGCCGACATCACGGTGGTCGCGAACGACGGCTGGCCACAGGCCACGCTCGGCCCCTTCTTCCCAGGTGAGCACGGCACCGTCTGGTACGGCAGGCAGGCCGTCAACGACGGTTACAACCAGGTCCGGATCGCGTCCCATGAGTTCGGACACATCCTGGGCCTGCCCGACATGAAGCCGGGCCCGTGCTCGAGCCTCATGTCCGGCAGCACCGGCGGCGTGGACTGCCAGAACACGCAACCGAACGCCGAGGAGATCGCCGCGGTCGAGGACAACTACGCGAGCGGCGGGGCGAACCTTCCGGCGCAGCGCAAGGGAACTGTTGTCGTAGACCGGTAACTGGTGACCCCC
This sequence comes from uncultured Actinomycetota bacterium, assembly GCA_963840275.1. GTDB lineage: Bacteria > Actinomycetota > Actinomycetes > Mycobacteriales > Pseudonocardiaceae > Actinophytocola. Next base: position 256,886 of record CAWIYK010000005.1, on the reverse strand, counting down.
AACAGCGGCAGTCGAGCAGCCCGGTGACGTTCTAACATTCGGTTACCCTGCAATAACCGGAGGTAACCGTGTTTCGAAGAACGCTCACCGGGTTGCTTGCCACCACCGCCATGACCGCGGCGCTCGTCGCCGGCATCGCCCCGCAGGCGAGTGCCGACGTCGAGGTCGCGGTCGTCACCATCACCTACAGCGACGCCAACGCCGGCGAGTTCAAGTCCGCCGTCGCGCAAGGCATCGCGATCTGGAACGCGAGCGTCACGAACGTCCAGATCCGCAAGGCCGCGGCCGGGCAGCGGGCCGACGTGCAGGTCATCGCCGACAACGGCTGGCCGCGCGCGACCCTCGGCCCGGTCCGCCCCGGCGGGCGCGGCACCGTGTGGTTCGGCCGGGAGGCCGTGAACGACGGCTACGACGTCGTCCGCATCGCGTCGCACGAGTTCGGTCACATCCTCGGGCTGCCGGACCGCAAGCCCGGCCCGTGCTCGAGCCTCATGTCCGGTAGCTCCGCGGGCGTGGCCTGCACGAACCCGAACCCGAACGCGACCGAGAAGAGCCGGGTGCAGAGCCTCTACGCCGGCGGCCTCGTCTCGCAGCGCGACGTCGTCGTGGTCGGTTAGCCCGCCAGCTCGCCGAGCGTGGCGACCGCGGCCTCGAGCTGCGCGTCCGACAGGTACGGGGCCGGGCCGAACCGGAGCTTGTCGCCCCTGCTGTCGGTCAGGACACCACGCTCGGCGAGCCCTTTCCGCAGTTCCTCGGCCCGCGGCGAGGTGAGCGCGAGGAACCCGCCGAACGCCTCGCGCGGCACGGACCGGTCCCGGGTGACCACGTCGTCCGGGAGGTCGAGCGCGTCGAACGCCGAGGCCAGCAACCCGTTCTGGTGCAACGAGATCTCCCGCAGGAACGCGGCGGTCAGGCCCTGCTCGGCGAAGAACTCCCGCACCGCGGCCGGCCCGGTAGTGGCTCGTCGGGTCGTAGGTGGAGCCGGCGAACCGCTCGCCGCCGGAGGCGTAGCCGACCAGCCCGGACGCCTTGGTCGCGAGGTCCTCGAACTCCGCGAACCAGCCGGTGACGACCGGCCGCAGTCGCGCCGCGTGCGCGGGCAGCCGCAGGAAACAGTTGCCCTCACCCAGCTGGAGGTACTTGTAGCCACCGCCGGTCACCCACGCGTCGGTGAGGCCCAGCGCGCGGATGGACGTCGGCACGACGCCGAGCGCGTGGTAGACGTCGACGAGCAGCTCGACGCCGGCACGTGCGCACGCCTCCGCAGTGGCGCGGAGGTTCGGCACGATCCGCGACGTCTCGAACAGCACCGACGACACGAGCACGGCCGCGGTGTGGTCGGTGACCTCGACGGCCAGCCGTTCCGCGAGGGTGTCGACCGGGTTCGCCGACACCCGAACGACCTCGACGCCCTCCTCGGCGAGCCGCGTGAGCTGGCGGCGCAGCGTGTGGAACTCACCGTCGGTCGTCACGAGCCGCGGCCGGCGCGGCAGGTCCACACCGGACAGGAACCGCACGACCAGGTCGTGGGTGCTGCCGCCCAGCGCGATGTCCCCGCCCGGGTCGTCGAGCAGGTCCCGGTAGGCCGCCCGCAGCTGCTCCGCCTTCGCGAACGCCAGTTCCCACTTGGCGTCCACGGCCGAGGCGGCGTCGGCGAACGCCTCGATCTGGCCGTGCAGCGCCACGTCCGGCCACGCCTGGTGCGAGTGCCCGGTGAGGAGCAGCCGGCCCGCGACCTGGAACCGTCCGTAGTGGACGGACAGCGCGTTCGGGTCGCCGCGCAGGTCGTCGAGCTGGGTCACAGCACACTCCGTACGGTCCAGAGGTCCGGGAACACGGCGTTGAACAGGGTCGAGCGCAGGTACGCCGCACCGGCGGAGCCGCCGGTGCCGGACTTGCCGCCGATGGTCCGCTCGACCATCTTCACGTGCCGGTAGCGCCATTCCTGCATGCCCTCGTCGAGATCGACGAGCAGATCGGCCACCGTGGACGGTCCGGCGTCGTCCGCGTACACCTGCACGAGCGCCCGCTGCACCGCCTCGGACTCCTCCCACTGCGTGCGCACGTCCCGGTTGAGCAGCTCGGCCGGGATGTCGTAGCCGGCGCCCGCGAGGTAGACCAGGAACGAGTCGAACACCGACCGCCGCGACATGGCCGCCGCGATCCGTTCGCGGGCAACGGATCCCGAGGGGTAGTGCCGGAACACGCGTTCGTCGCGCCGGCCGAGCACCGCCTCAAGCTCCCGGAACTGGCCGGACTGGAAACCGCTCGACTCGTCGAGGCGGGCACGGAAGCTGGTGAACTGCCGAGGGGTCATGGTCTCGAGCACGTCGATCTGCGCGACCACGACCTTGAGGATGGTCAGCGCGCGGCGCAGCGTGCGCGTCGAGTGCGGCGTGTCGCCCTTCTCCAGGCTGCGCTGCAGGTGGTCCAGCTCGTGCAGCAGCTGTTTGAACCACAGCTCGTACACCTGGTGGATGACGATGAACAGCATCTCGTCGTGCTCGTCGGTGCGTGGTCGCTGCGCGGCGAGCACCTCGTCGAGCGCCAGGTAGGACGTGTAGGTCAGCGCGGCGGACTGGCCGCCCACCAACGGTTCTGCCGGTTCGGTCATGGCACGGTCACCTCGTCGAAGTATCGCTGGGCCGCCGGGGCCAGCGCCGGGTACAGGTCGTGGAACAGGCGCAGGGCCTCGGCCCGGTGCGCGGGTGCGGGCACCAGGTCCTCGGGTAGCTCGGGATCCAGGAAGGGAAACTCGCGGAACGTGTGGACCAGCCTGGTGCGCAGCAGCAACGCCTGCCGGTCGTCGCGCACGTCGTGGCCGCGGAAGTGCTCGGCGAACGCCCGGTAGCGCTCCGCGAGGGCGGCGAGGTCCCACACGCGGCCGACGAACGTGGCGAAGTCGACTGCGGTCGCCGGCCGGCCGAGCAGGACGCCCGCGTGCTCGGCCACGTCCAGCTCGGCGAGCAGCGCGGCGAGCTCGTGCTCGCGGTCGTGCGGCGCGAGCCACGTGCCGTCCTGCACGGAGCCGAAGCCGAGGAACCGCAGCCGGCCGACGAGCCGGGTGCGGGCGAGCCTGCGGTCGTCGGGAATGGAGTGCCACAGGACGGTCCACGTGGTCTCCCGGCGCGGCCGCTCACCGAGGGTGAAGATCCGCCGGTCGCCCTCGTCGAGCACGGCGCGGGTGCGGGCGGTGAGCGCGTAGTGGACGTGCCGGCCGTCCTTGTTGCGGGCGAGCAGGTCGCGGCCGACGAGCCGGTTCAACGCGACCCTGGCGGCGCCCTCGGTGAAGCCGAACTCCTCGAGCAGCCGCACCAGGCCACCGGACCACACCGCGCCGCGCGCCCTGGGGACGTGGTACGCGCCGAGCAGCGTCAACACCAGGTCCTGCGGGGCGGGCTCGAAGCCGCGCAGCAGGTCGGTCATGGTCGCGAGCATAGTTGACGCCTCAGCGCGGTCAACCGTAATGTGTTCCGCGTGAAGGTCGGCATCGGACTTCCGAACACGATTCCGGGCACCTCGGGCGAGGTGCTCGTCGAGTGGGCGCGGCGTGCCGACGCCGGGCCGTTCAGCACTGTCGCGGTGCTCGACCGGCTGGTCTACGACAGCATCGAGCCGTTCGCCGCGCTGTCCGCCGCGGCCGCGGTCACCTCCCGCGTGCGGCTCGCCACCATGATCGCCATCGGGCCGCTGCGCTCCCCCGCCATGCTCGCCAAGCAGGCGCTCTCGGTCGACGCGCTCTCCGACGGCCGGTTCACCCTCGGGCTGGCGGTCGGCGCGCGGCGCGACGACTACCAGGCCGCCGGGGTGGAGCACCGGACCCGCGGCGCGCGGCTGTCCGAGCAGTTGGCCTACCTGCGTGGCTCGCTCGACTCGTCGGGCGTCGGCCCCGCGCGGCCGGGCATCGACCTGCTGGTCGGCGGCGCGAGCGGCTCGGCGTTCGCGCGGATGGCCCGGTACGCCGACGGGTACGCGCACGGCGGCGGCCCACCCCGCGCGTTCGGCTCCGCCGCGACCAGAGCGCGGGCCGCGTGGCGGGATCTGGAGCGGCCGGGCGAGCCGAAGCTGTGGGGTCAGGGCTACTTCGCGTTCGGTGAGCCGGCACGCGGGTCGGACTACCTGCGCGACTACTACGCGTTCACCGGTCCGTTCGCGGAGAAGATCGCGGCCGGCAACCTGACGTCGGCGCGCGAGGTGCGGGACTTCGTGCGCGGGTACGAGGCGGAGGGCTGCGACGAGCTGATCCTGTTCCCGACCGTGGCGTCACTGTCCGATTTGGACACACTGGTCGAGGTGCTGTCCTGATGCGGGTCTCGGTGCTCGGCGCCGGCCCGTCGGGGTTGTACCTTGCGGTGCTCCTCCGCAAGGCGGGGCACGAGGTGTCGGTCGTGGAGCGCAACGCGCCGGACGCCACCTTCGGCTGGGGCGTGGTGTTCTCCGAGGAGACGCTCGGCGCGCTGCGGGACGCGGACTACCAGACCTACCTGGAGATCACCGACTCGTTCGCGCGGTGGACGTCGATCGACATCCGGTACCGGGACGTGACGCTGCGCTCCGGCGGGCACACGTTCTCGGCGATCCGCCGCACGCACCTGCTCGACATCCTGCAGCGGCGCGCCAGCGAGCTGGGCGTGTCGCTGACGTTCCACCACGAGGTCGACGAGTTCGAGCCGGACGCCGACCTGGTCGTGGCCGCCGACGGCGCGAACAGCCTGCTGCGGCGCCGGTTCGCGAAGGAGTTCGGCAGCTCCTCGATTCCACAGGGCTGCAAGTACGTGTGGTTCGGCACGGACCTCGTGCTCGACGCGTTCACGTTCGTCTTCCGGCAGACCGAGCACGGGCTGTTCCAGGTGCACGCGTACCCGTTCGACGAGCACACCAGCACGTGGATCGTGGAGACCACGGAGGCGACCTGGCGGCGCGCCGGCCTCGACACGATGAGCGAGGAGGAGAGCATCGCGTTCTGCTCCGCGCTGTTCGCCGACGACCTCGGCACGCACAAGCTGATGTCGAACCGGTCGGTGTGGCTGGACTTCCCGTTGGTGCGCAACGACAGCTGGCACCACGGCAACCTCGTGCTGATCGGCGACGCCGCGCACACCGCGCACTTCTCGATCGGCTCCGGCACCAAGCTCGCGATGGAGGACGCGATCGCGCTGGCGAACTCGTTCGTGCGCCATCCGTCCGATGTGGAGCAGGCGCTGATCGACTACGAGCTGGAACGGCAGCCGGTCGTGGAACGGTTCCAGCAGGCGGCGGGCGACAGCGCCGCGTACTTCGGGCGCGTCGGCAACTACCTCGGGCTCGAGCCGATCCAGTTCGCGGCGAACCTGCTGACGCGCAGCGGGCGGATCAGCCACGCGAACCTGACGCAGCGCGACCCGCACTTCATGCGGGTGCTGGACTCCTGGTTCGCGGCCGACGCGGTGGGCGCCGACGCACCGCCCGGCGCGGTCGCCCCACCCCCGATGTTCGCGCCGCTGCGGGTCGGCGGCGTGACCGTGCGGAACCGGGTCGTGCGGGTCGGCACCGCGGCGCCCGCCGGCGCCGGACTCGTGCTGACCGGTTTCGTCGCGGTCGCCGAGGACGGGCGCACGACGCCGGAGTGCCCGGTCATGGACGACTCGTGGGCGCCCGCCGTGGACCGGGTCGCACGAGGCCGGCGCGTTGTTCGGCGTCCGGCTGGGACATGCCGGCCGGCGCGGGGCGACCCGCGCGACCGGCGGCGTCGACGTGCCGCTGCGGGAGGGCTGGCCGCTGCTGTCCGCGTCCCCGCTGCGGTACACGCCGTTCAGCGCGGTGCCGGCCGAGATGTCGGCCGAGGACATGGGCCGGGTGCGGGACGACTTCGTGGCGGCGGCCGGCCGGGCCCTGTCGGCCGGTGTCGACGTGCTCGAGCTGGACCTGGCCGACGGATACCTGCTGGCCAGTTTCCTGTCGCCGCTCACCAACCGCCGCACCGACGACTACGCCGAGCCGCTGCGCTACCCACTGTCCGTTGTGGACGCGGTGCGCGCGGTGTGGCCACGGCTGCTGGCCGTTCGCCTGACGGTGACCGACTGGGCGCGCGGCGGGCTGACCGTCGAGCAGGGCGTCGAGCACGCCCGTGCGATGGCCGGGCACGGCGTCGACCTGGTGCACGTCCGCGCCGGACACACGACGGCGACGTCCCGGCCGGAGTACCGGCGCGGCTACCTCACGACCCTGTCGGACCGGGTGCGCAACGAGGCGGGCGTGCCGACGCTGGTCGGCGGCTACCTGACGACACCCGACGAGGTGAACACGGTGGTGGCCGCGGGACGTGCGGACCTGTGCCTGTTCGAGCCGCCCCCGACCCCGCTCGAGGAGGTGGTGTCGTGACCGCGTTGGCCTCGCTGACGTCGCCGCAGGTGGCGGAGCTGCTGGCCGGACCGAGGAGACCGGTCGTGTTGCTGCCGGTCGGCGCGGTCGAGCCGCACGGCCCGCACGCGCCGCTCGCGACCGACGAGATCATCTCGGCCGGCATGTGCGCCCGCGCCGCCGACCGCCTGGCCGACGACCCGGACGTGCGGGTGCTGGTGGCGCCCACGCTCAACTACGGCGTCACCCGGTTCGGCGCCGCGTTCCCCGGCGCGGTCTCCGTCAGCGAGACCACCCTGCACGCGCTCGTCGTCGAGGTGTGCGGATCGCTTGTCGCGCAGGGGTTCCGACGGGTCGTGGTGGTGAACAACCACTTCGAGCCGGCCCACGTCGCGACGCTGCGCAAGGCCACGGCCGAGGCCGGCGTCGGCTACCTCGACCTGCTGCGACGGCACCACGTCGCCCGGCTGACCGACGAGTTCCGCTCCGGCGCGTGCCACGCGGGCCAGTACGAGACGTCGCTCGTGCTCGCCGGCCACCCGCACCTGGTCGACACGGCGGTCATGGCCGAGCTGCCCGAGGTGTCGGTCGACATGGCGGCGGCGATGTCGGCGGGCAAGTCCGACTTCGTGGCGATGGGCATGGACCGCGCCTACTGCGGCACACCGGCCGCCGCGACCGTCGCGGAAGGACAGTCCACTTTCGACACTCTGACCGACATGCTGGTAGACGCCATCCGGGAAGTGGGGAGCTAGATGGACATCCCCGAAGAGTTCAACATCGCCGACTACTTCGTCGACCGCAACCTCGCGGTGGGCCGGGGCGATCGGACCGCGCTGCTCACCGACCGCGGCGCGACCACCTACACGGAGCTCGCCGCGCTCGTCAACAAGGTCGGCAACGTGCTGCTCGAACTGGGCGCCCGGCGCGGCGAGCGGGTGCTGCTCGCCCTGTCCGACGGGGTCGAGTTCGTGGCCACCTGGTACGCGGCGCAGAAGATCGGCGCAGTCACCGCCGAGGTCTACACTTTCTTGCAGGCCAAGGACTACCGCTACTTCCTCGACTACACCGGCGCGTCCGTCGTCGTCGCGGACGCGGTGACCCTCGACCTGCTGCGCGAGGCCGGCATCTCGGACCGCCGGGTGCTGGTGGTCGGCGGCGTCGACGGTCTGCGGGACAACGAGCACGACTTCGCCGCGCTGGCCGACCAGGCGCCGGACACGCTCGACGCCGCGCCGACCAGCCGTGACGACGTCGCGATCTGGAAGTTCACCACCGGCAGCACCGGCGCGCCGAAGGCGTGCGTGCACACGGCGGTCAGCCCGATGGTGAGCCACGAGAGCTACGGCCGCGGCGTGCTCGACATCGGCGCCGACGACATCGTCCTCCCTGTGCCCAAGCTGTTCTTCGGTTACGCACGCGACCTGACGGCGCTGTACCCGTTCGGCGTCGGCGGCGCGGGTGTCGCGTTCCCGGAGCGCACGACCGTCGAACGGATCTTCGAGCTGATCGCCCGGCACCGACCGACGATCCTGGTCAACGTGCCGACGATGATGAGCGCGATGGTCGCGCATCCCTCGGCGTCCACACAGGACCTCAGCTCGCTGCGGCTGTGCACGTCGGCGGGCGAGGCGCTGCCGGCCGAGCTGCACCGCAAGTGGGACAAGGCGTTCGGCGTCGAGGTGGTCGACGGGATCGGCTCGTCGGAGGCGTACCACATCTACATCTCCAACCAGCCGGGCAGCGCGAAGCGGGGCAGCTGCGGGCAGGTGGTGCCGGGGTACGAGGCGCGGGTGGTCGACGACACGGGAGCGATGGCGGTGGACGGCGAGGTCGGCACGCTCGAGGTCACCGGGGACACGATCGCGCGGGAGTACTTCGGGGATCCCGAGAAGTCGGCCGCGACCTACCGCGGCCGGACCGTCCACACCGGAGACCTGTTCAGCAGGGACGCCGACGGCTTCTACTACTACCACGGCCGCGCCGACGACCTGCTGAAGTCGGGCGGCATCTGGGTGGCGCCGAGCGAGATCGAGCACTGCCTCATCGGGCACGAGGACGTCGTCGAGTGCGGCGTCGCCGGGCACGAGGTCGACGGCCTGGTCCGGCCCCGCGCGTACGTGGTGCTGCGGGAGGGGGTCGGCGGTTCCGACGAGCTGGTCGCCGCGCTGCGCGAGTACGTCCGCGCGCGGCTGGCCGGACACAAGACCCCGCAAGACATCCGGTTCGTCGACACACTCCCCCGCACCACCAACGGCAAGCTCGACCGCCGCGCGCTGCGGACGTTGTCGTGAGCGAGCTTGCGAGCGAACCAGTGATACAGGGCGACCGCGAGCGGCTCCACCGAGCCCGCGAGGGGGAGTCGTGAGCGAGCTTGCGAGCGAACCAGTGATACAGGGCGACCGCGAGCGGCTCCACCGAGCCCGCGAGGGGGAGTCGTGAACAGACTCGTGGTGGTGACCGGCGGCACGCGGGGCATCGGCGCCGCGATCGCCGCACGGTTCGCCGCGGCGGGCGACCGGGTGGTCGCGTTGGGCCGCGCGGACTGCGACGTCACCGACGAGGCCGCGGTGTCCTCTGTGTTCGGTGGGCTCGGCGAGATCGACGTGCTCGTCAACAACGCCGGCGTGGCGGCGAGCGCACCCCTTGCCAAGACCACTGTGGACGACTGGCGGTTCCAGCTCGACGTCAACGCGACCGGCGCGTTCCTGTGCACCAGGGCCGTGCTGCCGGGGATGGTCGCGCGCGACCGCGGCCGGATCGTGACGGTCGCGTCGACCGCGGGACGCGCCGGACAGCGGTACACCGCGGCGTACTCGGCGTCCAAGCACGCGGCGGTCGGGCTGACGCGCGCGGTGGCCGCGGAGGTCACCGGCACCGGGGTCACGGCGAACGCGGTGTGCCCGACGTTCGTGCGCACGGACATGACGGCCGCGACGGTCCGCAACATCGCGGCCACGACCGGTAGGTCCGAAGTGGACAGTGCGGAACTGTTGGCGAAGATGTCGCCGCTCGGCCGCCTGCTCGAGCCCGACGAGGTCGCGTTCGCCGTGGCGTTCCTCGCGGCGCGGGAGGCGGGCGCGATCAACGGCCAGGCCATCGTTCTGGACGGAGGAGGATTGCAGTCGTGAGCGGAGCTTGCGGAGCGAACCATCAGAAACAGGGTGACCGCGAGCGGCCGCTCGGAGCCTGCGAGGAGCGGTCATGAGCCCGTTTCGGGCATCGCCCGGCTTCACGGACAGCTGGCGACACTTCGACCTCGAGGTGGCCGACGGGGTCGCGACGGTCACGCTGAACCGTCCGGACAAGCTGAACGCGCTCACCTTCGAGGTCTATGCCGACCTGCGCGACCTGCTGGCCGAGCTGCCACACCGCGGCGACGCGCGGGTGGTCGTCATCGCGGGGCAGGGCCGGGGGTTCTGTTCCGGCGGCGACGTCGAGGAGATCATCGGCGAGCTGCAGAAGATGGCGGCCGCCGAGCTGCTGGAGTTCACGCGGATGACCGGCGCGGTGGTGAAGGCGCTCCGCGAGTGTCCGCTGCCGGTGATCGCTGCGGTCAACGGGATCGCGGCCGGCGCCGGCTCGGTGATCGCCCTGGCGAGCGACTTCCGGCTGCTCGCGTCGTCCGCGTCGTTCGCGTTCCTGTTCACGAAGGTCGGGTTGGCCGGCGCGGACATGGGTTCCGCCTACCTGCTCCCCCGTCTCATCGGGCTCGGCCGCGCGACCGAGCTGCTGATCCTGGGCGACAAGATCGACGCCGCGCGGGCCGACCAGCTCGGGCTGGCGACGAAGGTGGTGCCGGACGAGTCGCTCGCCGCGGAGACCACGACGCTGGCACGGCGGCTCGCCGACGGACCCGCGCTGGCGTACTCGACGACGAAGGTGCTGCTGACCAGGGAGTTGGACATGGATCTCGGCAGCAGCATCGAGCTGGAGGCGATGACTCAGGCGCTGCTGATGAAGAGCGACGACCACGCGGAGTTCTACGCGGCGTGGTCGGCGGGACGCAAGCCGAGGTGGAGTGGCCGATGAGTCCACATGAGATCGTCGTCGCGCCGGAACTGGCCGAGCCGGTGGGTTTCGCGCACGCGGTGGTCGCGACCGAGGGCCGGACTGTGTACCTGGGCGGGCAGACCGCGCAGGGCCGCGACGGCGCGATCGTCGGCGCGACGGTCGCCGAGCAGTTCGACGTGGCCGCCGCGAACGTCGTCACGGCGCTGGCCGCGGCCGGCTCCGCGCCCGACCAGCTCGTGTCGCTGATCATCTACACCACGGTGGTCGGCGAGTACCGGTCGGCGCTGCGTGAGCTGGGCCCGTTGTGGCGCAAGCACTTCGGCCGGCACTATCCGGCGGTGGCGTTGCTGGGCGTCGCGGAGCTGTTCGACGAGGCGGCCAAGATCGAGCTGGTCGGGACGGCGGTGATTCCGGCATGACGTACTCGCACCTGTCGGCGGCGCATCAGGAGCTGCGCGACCACACGGAGAAGGTCGCGGCGGCGCTGCCCCCGATCGCGGCGGCCGGTGCGCCGGGCGCCGTGAACCGCCCGCTGCTGGCGGCGTTGGCCGAACACGGTCTGCTCGGCAGGCTCTTTCCCGAGACCTCCGCCATGGAGCTGTGCATCGTCCGCGAGGCGTTGGCCAGACACTGCACGGAGGCGGAGACCGCGTTCGCGTTGCAGGGCCTCGGCGCGTACCCGATCCTGCTGGCCGGCGCACCGTCCACAGTGGAGCGCTGGATCCCTCGGATCGCGGCCGGGGAGGCGGCGGTCGGCTTCGCGCTGACCGAGCCGGGCGCCGGTTCGGACGCGGCGTCCCTCGCGCTGCGGGCGACACCCGACGGCGACGGTTACCGGCTGTCCGGCGAGAAGGTGTTCATCTCCAACGCGCCGACCGCCGACGTCTACACGGTGTTCGCGCGCACCAGCGACAACGGTTCCCGTGGCATCACGGCGTTCGCCGTACCCGGCGACGCACCCGGCCTGTCCGGGGTGGCGCAGCACCTCGTGTCACCGCACCCGATCGGCAGCCTGACCTTCGACGACGTGCGCGCGACCGACGTGCTCGGTGAGGTCGACGGCGGCTGGAAGGTGGCGATGCGCACGCTGGACATGTTCCGGCCGAGCGTCGGCGCGTTCGCGCTGGGCATGGGCCAGGCGGCACTGGACGCGGCGGTCGCGCACACCGCCGACCGGCAGGCGTTCGGCCGCCCGCTGAAGGACTTCCAGGCGGTGTCCCACCAGCTGGCGGACGTCGCGACCCGACTGCACGCGGCCCGCCTGCTCGTCCACGACGCCGCGACGGCGTACGACACGGGCGAGGGCCGCACCGGCCACCTGTCCGCGATGGCGAAACTCCTGGCGACGGAGACCGCGCAGACCGCGGTGGACGTGGCGATACAGGTGCACGGCGCGCGGGCTCTGGAAGTCGGTCACGTGCTGGAACACCTCTACCGCGAGGTCCGAGCCCCCCGCATCTACGAAGGCGCAAGCGAAATCCAACGCGAGATCATCGCCCGTTCCCTGTACCGCTGAGCACGGTCCAGTAGCCGCGAACGGGAGACTCGCGCGCGAGTCTCCCGTTCGGGACTGGTGAGTTGCCTGTTCGCGAGTGTTGAACTCACCTCTCGTGAGTGTTGGACACGCGGGTTCTGAGCGTTGGACTCGCGGAGGGTTGTCAGCGCGTCGGGATCGTCGCGAAGGCGCTCGCCAGGTCGGCGTCGGTGAGCTCGCGGTCGACCATGTCGCCGGCCAGGTAGTTCGCGTACGCGGGGAGGTCGAGGTGCGCGTGGCCGCAGAGCGCGGTCAGGATCACCTTCTCCTCACCGGTCTCCTTGCAGCGCAACGCCTCCCGCACGCACTCGGCCAGCGCGTGGGTCGGCTCGGGAGCCGGGACGATGCCCTCCGCGCGGGCGAACCGGACGCCGGCCGCGAAGCACTCGTTCTGCTCGATGGCCACCGCGTCGACCAGGCCGAGCTCGACGATGTGCGACAGCAGCGGCGACATGCCGTGATAGCGCAGCCCACCGGCGTGGATCGGGTCCGGGATGAAGTCGTGGCCGAGCGTGTGCATCTTGAGCAGCGGCGTGAGCCCGGCGGTGTCGCCGAAGTCGTACGTGTACTTGCCTCGGGTGAGCGTCGGGCACGCGGCCGGCTCCACCGCGCGGATCGCCGGCGAGATCTTGCCCGCCAGCTTCTCCCGCAGGAACGGGAACACGAGCCCACCGAAGTTCGACCCGCCGCCCGTGCAGCCGACGATCACGTCCGGCGTGTCGCCGGCCATCTCGAACTGCCGCAGCGCCTCCTCGCCGATGACCGTCTGGTGCAGCAGTACATGGTTGAGCACGCTGCCCAGCGCGTACCGCGCGTCCGGGTTCGCCGCGGCCTTCTCCACGGCCTCGCTGATCGCGATACCGAGGCTGCCCGTCGAGTCCGGGTGCTCGGCGAGGATCGCGCGGCCGGCCTCGGTGAGGTCCGACGGGCTGGGGTGCACGGTGGCACCGAACGTCTCCATCATCATCTTGCGGTACGGCTTCTGGTCATACGACGCCCTGACCTGCCACACCTCGCACTCGAGCCCGAACTGGGCGCTCGCGAACGCGATCGCGCTGCCCCACTGGCCCGCGCCGGTCTCGGTGGTCAGGAGCCGGACGCCCTCCTCGGCGTTGTAGTACGCCTGGGGCACCGCGGTGTTCGGCTTGTGCGAGCCGACCGGGCTGACGCCCTCGTACTTGTAGTAGATGCGGGCCGGCGTACCGAGCGCCTTCTCCAGCCGGTGCGCCCGGTACAGCGGCGACGGCCGCCACAACCGGTACACCTCCTGCACGGGCTCGGGGATCGGGATGTAACGCTCCGTGCTCACTTCTTGCTTGATGAGCGCCATCGGGAACAGCGGGGCGAGATCGGCGGGTCCGATGGGCTCCCCGGTGCCCGGGTGCAGCGGCGGTGGCGGCGGCTCCGGCAGGTCGGGCACGACGTTGTACCAGGCCGTTGGCATGTCGGACTCGTCGAGGATGAACTTGGTGCGGCCGTTCATGCGAACCTCCCGGACGTCGGTGCTCGAGATCGACCCCAACCTAGGTGCCCGGGCCTCGGGAAGAAAGTCGCGGGCGGGAACGTTAACCTGACGTGGTGAATGTCGAGGTGACTCCGCTGCCGGGGATAGGCACCCGCCAGGACTTCCTGGTCCGCGCCGGCCGCCGCATCGGCGTGATCACTTATCGTGACGGGCGGGTCGAGCTGATCGTGTCGCGCGCGGACGACCCGGACGGCTGCATCGCGTCGATCCCGCTGTCGGTGGACGAGGCGAGCGCGTTGGCCGGGCTGCTCGGGGCGCCGCAGCTGGTGGCGGAGCTGTCCAAGGAGAACGCCGAGCTGTCCGGCGTGCACACCAAGCAGCTGCCGTTGACGCACGGCTCGCCCTACGACGGCAGGACGCTGGGCGACACCGCGCTGCGCACGCGCACGGCCGTGTCGGTCGTCGCCGTCGTCCGAGTCGGCACCGTGCACCCGTCGCCCCGGCCGGACTTCGTGCTGGGCGGCGGAGACGCGCTGATCACCGTCGGCACCACCGACGGCCTCGCCAAGGCCGCCGACGTTCTCGACCGCGGGTAGCGGCCGTTGCACACCTCGGCAGTCGCGCTGATCGAGCTCGGTGCGATCTTCTTCGGCTTGGGCACGCTCGGCCGGGTCGCGTGGAAGATCGGCATCTCCCCCATCCCGTTCTACCTGCTCGGCGGCCTCGCGTTCGGCAGCGGCGGGCTGGTCCCGCTCGAGGGCATCGAGGAGTTCGCCTCGCTGGCCAGCGAGATCGGCGTGATCCTGCTGCTGCTCCTGCTGGGGCTGGAGTACTCGGCCGCGGAGCTCGTCACCGGGTTGAAGCGGTCGTGGAGTGCCGGCCTCGTCGACCTCGTGCTCAATGCCGCGCCCGGCGTCGCGGTCGCGCTGATGCTGGGCTGGGGCCCGGTCGGCGCGCTGGCGATGGCGGGGGTGACGTACATCTCGTCGTCGGGCATCATCGCGAAGGTCCTCGGCGACCTCGGCCGGCTCGGCAACCGCGAGACGCCGGTCATCCTGTCGATCCTCGTGTTCGAGGACCTGGCGATGGCCATCTACCTGCCGATCCTCACCGCCGTGCTGGCCGGCGCCACGCTGCTCGGCGGTCTGTCGGCGATCGGCATCTCGCTCGTCGTGGTGACGCTCGTGCTCCTGCTGGCGCTGAAGTTCGGCCGGTACGTCTCGGCCATCGTGGACAGTCCGGATCCCGAGGTGTTCCTGCTGCGCGTGCTCGGCGCCGCGCTGTTGGTGGCCGGGGTGGCGTCGCAGCTGCAGGTGTCGGCCGCGGTCGGCGCGTTCCTGCTCGGCATCGCGATCTCGGGCTCGACGGCGGAGAACGCGACCAGGATGCTGGAGCCGCTGCGGGACCTCTTCGCGGCGATGTTCTTCGTGGTGTTCGGCCTGAACACGGTGCCGAGCACGATCCCGCCGGTGCTCGGCGCGGCCCTCGGGCTCGCGTTGGTCACCACCATCACCAAGATCATCACCGGATGGTGGGCGGCGAAGCGGCAGGGCATCGCGAGGATGGGCCGGGCACGGGCCGGCGCCGCGCTGGTCGCGCGGGGCGAGTTCTCGATCGTCATCGCGGGCCTCGCGGTGGCGGCCGGCGCGGTCGACGCGCAGCTCGCCGCACTGGCGACGGCGTACGTCCTGATCATGGCGATCCTCGGTCCGCTCACGGCACGGTTCGTCGAACCAATGGCGCGACTCGCGGTGAGCCGCCTCCGCCCGGCGACCGCCTGACCGACTACGCGCCCGGAGGATTCAGGTCTGCCAGCAGCAGGCCGCTGCGGGGCTTCGGGGTGAAGTACGTGCTCTTGCGCGGCATGCGACGGCCGGCGGCATGCTCGGCGAGCACCGTTGCGAGGGGGACCGGGGCCAGGAGCAGCACCGCGTCCGTGTCGGGGGGTGGGGTGCGGCCGGCGGCGAGCGGACGGACGTTCTTGCCCTCCGGGTCGAGGCCGAGCGCTCGGTCCAGCAGGATCTCCTCCACCACGGCATGGTCGAGGCCGGGCGGCAGGTCGACGGTCAGCGTCCGCTGTGGACAGTGGACCACCACCGTGCCCGGTTGGGTCGGGGCGTCGGCGTCCGGTGTCTCCCGCACGGTCATGCCCGCGCGGCGCCATGCCTCGGCCAGTGCGTCGGCCGTCAGGCCGGTGCCGGTGAGCACCCGGTGGAACGCCCCGATCCGCAGGCCGGGTCCCGCGGTGACGAGGGCGAGCATGCCGTCGAGCCCGGCGGTCGCCGCGGCCGCGACGCGGTGGTTGCCGTCCGCCACCATCAGCGGTTGCGCCTCGACCGCCGCCAGCAGCGACGTGTCGGCCAGCAGCCACAGGCGATGCCGCCGACCCCGTGAGTCCACTGTGGACACATCGGCGGGCCGACCCGCGGTGGCGGCACGGACCCGTGCGGTCAGCTCGTCGCGCTCCCCCACCGGTACCAGCATCGCGGCACTCGTGGCGTAACCGAGGCCCGCCAACACCTCCGCACGCTCGGCGACGATCTCCGGGTACACCTCTTCGCTGTGCCGCACCTGCCTGAGGCCCTCCGCGTCGACCGCGGCCGGGTCCACCATGCACAGCACCCCGCACGCCGTGCCGTCCGGACCGTCCACCTCGTACGGCACGACCACGTCGGTCACCGGTCGGTACGCGGTGCGCAGCAGCACCGACAGCGTCGACCTGGCCGCCCGCAACGACTCGACGAGTCCCCGGCCGGCGGCGATCGCCTCGGGAGTCCGATGTGGATGCTGGACGGCGAGCAGCGTGCGGGACGCGGCGCTGGGCTCGGCGAGCGCGGCGGTGACCCGGTCCGGCTCGGCGAACTCGTCGACGTCCGGGCCGGGGACCTCCGCGCGGACCACCCAGCCATGCGCGATCGGCCGCACCCAGCCCATGTCAGAGATCGACGGCGGCGAAGAGCGAACCGACCTCCGGCCGGCCGAGCGCGCGCAGCGAACCAGAGCGCTGGTTGCCGAGGTGCACGTCGCCGATCTGGGTGCGGACCAGCGTGCGCACCGGCAACCCGACCTCGGCGAGCAGCCGCCGGACGATGTGGTTGCGCCCCTCGTGCAGCACGACCTCGACCATCGCGCGGCCACCGCTCGTGTCGACGACCCGGAACGAGTCGACTGCGACCGGGCCGTCGTCCAGTTCGATGCCCTCGCGGAGCTGGCGGCCGATGTTGCGCGGCACCGAGCCGGCCACCTCGGCGAGGTAGGTCTTGTTCACCGTGAACGACGGGTGCATGAGCCGGTGCGCGAGGTCGCCGTCGTTGGTGAGCAGCAGCAGACCCTCGGTGTCGGCGTCGAGCCGGCCGACGTGGAACAGGCGCTCGTCGCGGTTGCGGATGTAGTCGCCGACGCAGGGGCGGCCGCGGTCGTCGGACATCGTGGTGTGGACGCCGCGCGGCTTGTTCATCGCGAGGTACACGAGCCCCTCGCGGACCACGACCCGCACGCCGTCGACGTGGATCACAGCGGTGTCGGGGTCGACGCGGCGGCCGAACTCGTTGACCACCGCACCGTCGACCATGACGCGGCCCTGCGCGATCAGGTCCTCCGCCGCGCGGCGGGAGGCGACCCCGGCGCGGGAGAGGACCTTCTGCAGGCGCACGCCCTCCGGTTCAGACGTCATCGATGGAGTCGACCTCCGGGAGCAGCGGCGCGATCGGGGGTAGATCGTCCAAACTGGACAGTCCGAGGCGCTCGAGGAACAGTTCGGTTGTGCGGTAGAGGAAGCCGCCGGTCTCCAGATCGGTGCCGGTCTCCTCGACCAGCCCCCTGGCGAGCAGGGTGCGGATCACGCCGTCGCAGTTGACACCGCGGACGGCGGCGACCCGTGCGCGGGTCACCGGCTGACGGTAGGCGATGACCGCGAGCGTCTCGAGGGCGGCCCTGGTCAGCTTGGCCCGCTGCCCGTCGAGGAGGAGCTTCTCGACGTAGGGCGCGTAGCGGTCGCGGGTGTAGAACCGCCACCCGTCGCCGGCCCGCCGCAGGTCGATCCCCCGGTCGAGGTCGGTGAACCGGTTCGACATGAGCCGCAGATGCTCGGCCACCCGCATGCGGGTGGTGCCCAGCGCGGTCGCGAGGGCCTCTTCCTCGACCGGCGAGTCGACCACGAGCAGCAGCGCCTCCAGCGCGCACTCCAGCTCCTCGTCGCCCAACGCGGGGAGGCCGTCCTCCGCCTCCTCGGCAGGTGGTTCGGGGACAGCCTCGGCGTCGTCCGCCGGCGGTGCGACAAGCGGCTCGGCCGTCGACTCCTCGGTGTCCGGGCCGGCGTCCGGAAGTGTGCCCGGCTCGGCCGTCTCCGCCTCGGCAGGTGGATCGGTGGGGGCGGCCTCGGCGTCCGGCGACGGCTCGACAAGCGGCTCGGCCGTCGACTCCTCGGTGTCCGGACCGATGTCCGGCAACGGAGTGTCCTCGGGCAGTGGCTCGGCATCCGCCGGGGCCTCGACGTCGGGGGGGAGGTCGGGCAGCGGCTCGGCGTCGGGCAGCGTGTCCGGCTCGGCGGTCTCCCCCTGGACGTCCTCGCCGAGATCCGGCAGCGGCTCGGCGTCCGGCAGCGGCGTCGGCTCCGGCAGCGCACTGGGCTCCGGCGCTGCCCCCTCGACCGGCGAAGCGGCAGCGCCCCCACTCGGCGTGTCCTCGGTGTGGTCGCCCTGTGACATCGGTTCGCTCGCAAGCTCGCTCACCCGTACTCCTCCTCGTCACCGGTCGGCTCCGCCGCCGCTTCCTCGACGGTCCCGCCCGTCCACTCGACGTGCAGCTCCGCCAGCGCCTCCTCCTGCTGGAACAGGATCACGTTCTCCTTGTACAGGTCCAACAGGCCGAGGAACCGCGCGACGACCTCGATGCTGTGCTCGCAGTCGGCCACCAGCTCCCCGAAGCTGGCCCGCCCGACGTCCGCGAGCCGCCGCCGCAGCACGGCGACGTGCTCGCGCACCGACACCTTGCCCATGTGCAGGTGGTCGATGGACACCGTCGGCGGCGGCTTCGGGCGGAAGATGCCCGCCGCCAGCTCGGCGAACCGCTGCGGCGTCACCCCGAGCATCACCTCGGGCAGCAGCGCCGCGAACCGGTCCTCCAGCGCCACCGACCTCGGGTACCGCCGCAGCGCGCCGGCCTCCAGCTCGGCGAACAGGCCCGCCACCTGCTTGTACGCCCGATACTGCAGCAACCGCGCGAACAGCAGGTCCCGCGCCTCGAGCAACGCGAGGTCGTCCTCGTTCTCGACGTCGCCGGCCGGCAGCAGCCGGGCCGCCTTCAGGTCCAACAGCGTCGCCGCGACGACGAGGAACTCGGTGGTCTCGTCGAGGTTCCAGTCCGCGCCGGCGCGGCGCAGGTGCGCGATGAAGTCGTCGGTGACCGTGTGCAGCGCGACCTCGGTGACGTCCAGCTCGTGCTGCGAGATCAGCTGCAGCAGCAGGTCGAACGGCCCCTCGAAGTTGGACAGCCGAACCGTGAACCGCTCCGGTGGGACCGGCGCGTCACCCGTCATGGCGCAGACGACGCACGAGCACCGACTCCTCGCCACGTTCGTCGAGGTCGGCGAGCACGACGGCGATCGCCTCGCGCACCACCCGACCCCGGTCGACCGCGAGCCCGTGCGTCGCACGCAGCGCGAGCCGCGCGTGTTCCAGTGCGAGGAGCTCCTCGTCGGACACGTACACCGTGATCTTCGACGTGTGCTTCTGCCGGGGCGTGCCGCGCCGGGACCGGTCGGCCGCCGTGTGGTGGTGGTGCGTGGTGGTGCGGCCGGCCTCGAACCACCCGGGTTGCGCCACCTCGGCGGGCCCCGTCGGCCTGAACAACTCATCCGCACCCGGCAACGAAGGCCGGCGCGTCACCTCGCGATCACCTCTCGGGCGAGCTGGCGGTACGCCTTCGCGCCGGCCGAGCGTGGCGCCCACACGGTGATCGGCGCGCCGGCGACCGTGGTCTCCGGGAACCGCACGGTCCGGTTGATCACGGCGTCGAACACGATGTCGCCGAACCGCTCGACGACGCGGGCCATGACCTCGCGCGAGTGCAGCGTGCGCGGGTCGAACATGGTCGCGAGGATGCCGGTGATCTCGAGCTTCGGGTTGAGCCGCTCGCGGACCTTCTCGATCGTGTCGGTCAGCAGCGCGACCCCGCGCATGCTGAAGTACTCGCACTCCAGCGGGATCAGCACGCCGTCGGCGGCCGCGAGCGCGTTGACGGTCAGCAGGCCCAACGAGGGCTGGCAGTCGATCAGGATGTAGTCGTAGTGGTCGACGACCGGACGCAGCGCGCGGACGAGCGTGTGCTCGCGGCCGACCTCGGCGACCAGCTGCACCTCGGCCGCGGACAGGTCGATGTTGCTCGGCAGCAGGTCCATGTTGTCGACGCCGGTGCGGATGATCGCGTCCGCGGTGCCGATGGAGCGCTCGATGATGACGTTGTAGATCGTGCGGTCGAGCTGGTGCGCGGGCATGCCGAGGCCGACGGACAGCGCGCCCTGCGGGTCGAAGTCGACGATGAGGACCCGACGGCCGAACTCGGTCAGCGCGGCGCCGAGGTTGATCGTCGAGGTGGTCTTGCCGACGCCACCCTTCTGGTTGCACAGCGCGAGGATCTTCGCGGGGCCGTGGCCGTTGAGCAGCGGCGGCTCCGGAATGTGGCGCTTGGCCCGCCCGGTGGGGCCGACCGCCCCGTTCGGGCTGTCGTCGAGGGCCTCTTCCTCGTCGGAGGCCGCCCTCGGTGCGAGACTGAGCTCCTGATCCGAGGGGTGCATTGTCGACATATCGACCTAGCTCCTTGTCGTCCGCGCTGTGCGCCGAAGCTTAGAGATTGCCCTCCCACGTCGGCAAAGAGGCTCGCCGTGCCGCTCGGCAATCATTGAGATGCTCGCGCTGACCTGCGTGTTCGTCATGACAAACCCAAGATCGGTAGCCGCCAGCGCCGGGACGCAACCCACACATGAATCCGGGGAGGCGGACAGGTCCTAGCCGCGCGCTCTCGGGTGGGCCGTCGCGTATACCTCGCGCAGCGTGTTGACCGTGACCAGCGTGTAGATCTGCGTGGTGGTGACCGACGCGTGGCCGAGCAGCTCCTGGACCACACGGACGTCGGCGCCGCCCTCGATCAGGTGCGTCGCGAACGAGTGGCGCAGCGTGTGGGGCGACACCGTCGCCGCGATGCCGGCCCGCTCGGCCGCCACCTTCAGCACCTGCCACGCGCTCTGCCGCGACAGCCGGCCGCCGCGCACGTTGAGGAACACGGCGGGACTGCCGCGCCCGCCCGAGGCGAGCCCCGGCCGGGCGCGCACGAGGTACGCGTCGAGCGCGGCCAGCGCCGGCCGGCCGATCGGCACCAGCCGCTGCTTGCCGCCCTTGCCGTCGAGGAGCACGGTCCGCTCGCGCGAGTCGATGTCGTCGAGGTCGAGGCCGACCGCCTCGGAGATGCGCGCGCCGGTCGAGTACAGCACCTCGAGCAGCGCGCGGTCCCGCAGCGCGCCCGCGCCGTCGACGCCGGGGGTCTCCAGCAGTCGCAGCACGTCGTCGACGGGCAGCGCCTTCGGCAGCCTGCGTGGCGCGGCGGGCGGCTTGACCTCACGTGCCGCGTCCAGCTCCACCAGGCCCTCGCGCACGGCGAACCGGTGCAGCCCGCGCACGGCGACCAGCGCCCGCGCGGCCGACGACGCGGCCAGCGGCGGGTGCTCGTCGGACCCCTCGCGCAGCACCGCGAGGAACGCCGACACGTGCACCTCGCCGACCGAGGACAGCTCGCCGACGCCGGCCGCCGTCAGGTGCTGGGCGTAGCGCCGCAGGTCGCGCGCGTACCCGTCGAGCGTGTTGCGCGACGTGCCGCGCTCGACCGCGAGGTGGTCGAGGTAGCCGGCGACGACGTCGGCGAGCGCCGGCGCGATCGGCCGGTCGAGTTCCGGCGAGGGGCTCAGCCGACACCCCCGAGCGGCATGCCGTGTGCCTCCGCGACCTCGGCGAGCAGCACCCGGCCGGCCGCGACGTTGAGGCCCGCGGCGAGCGCGGGGTCGTTGTCCAGCGCGGCCATTCCCTTGTCCGCCAACGACACCACGTAGGGCAGCGTCACGTTGGTGAGCGCCCACGTCGACGTGTTCGGCACCGCGCCCGGCATGTTCGCGACGCAGTAGAACACCGAGCCGTGCACGGTGAACGTCGGGTCGGCGTGGGTCGTCGGTCGCGAGTCGGCGAAGCAGCCGCCCTGGTCGATCGCGATGTCCACCAGCGCCGACCCCGGCCGCATGGCGGCGACCAGCTCGTTGCTCACGAGCTTGGGCGCCTTCGCGCCGGGCAGCAGCACCGCGCCGATCACGAGGTCCGCCCACCGGCACGCCCGGTCGATCTCGTAGGCGTTGCTGGCGACCGTCTGCAGGTGTCCCCGGTAGGTGAAGTCGATGTGGCGCAGCCGGTCCACATTGGTGTCGAGCACCATGACCTCGGCCTGCATGCCGACCGCGATGCTGGCCGCGCTCATCCCCGCGACACCCGCGCCGATCACCACGACCTTGCCGGCGGGCACGCCGGACACCCCGCCGAGCAGCACGCCGCGCCCGCCCTGCGCGCGTTCGAGGCAGTGCGCGCCGACCTGCGGCGCCATCCGGCCGGCGACCTCGCTCATGGGTGCGAGCAGCGGCAGCGACCCGTCGCGCGCGCGGACCGTCTCGTACGCGATCGCGGTGGCGCCGGAGTCGACGAGCGCCCGCGTGCAGGCCTCGTTCGCGGCGAGGTGCAGGTAGGTGAACAGGATCTGGCCGGCGCGCAGCCTCGGGTACTCCTCCGGCATCGGCTCCTTGACCTTGAGCACCAGCTCCGCCGACGCCCACAGCTCGTCGGCGGTCGGCACGACCCGCGCGCCCGCTGCGACGTAGTCCGCGTCGGCCAGCGACGAGCCGACGCCCGCGCCGGTCTCGACCAGCACGTCGTGGCCGCGGTGTACGAGCTCCAGCACCCCCGCCGGCGTGATGGCCACCCGGTACTCGTGGTTCTTCACCTCACGAGGCACTCCGACCAGCACCCGCGAACACCTCCACGCCAGCCACGCCGAACACCGTTGTCCGACCTTGTCGAGGCGGAGCCTAGCCCCGCTTACCGACCGGTTGCCGGGATTCGGCGAAGGCGTGGCGCGCCTGCCGTAGGGTTGCAGGGTGTCCGACTCGAGCGACGACCTTCGCATCGGTACCCAGGAGCGCGAGGACGCGATCAAGATCCTCAGTGACCACATGTCCGAGGGTCGCCTGTCGCTGGACGAGTACGACCAGCGGATGAGCGCGGCGGTCGAGGCGAAGACCCGCGCCGACCTGCGCCCGCTGTTCGCCGACCTGCCCGCGCCGTATCCGCCGTTCATGACGCCGCCGGTCCCGTACGCGCCCCCACCGCCGCACGCCGCCGCGCCGCCGCCGATGTACTACCAGCACGCGCCGCCGCCGTCGGTGTACTCGGACAAGTACCGCGTGGTCGCGGGCGCGCTGCAGATCGTGCTGCCGTTCGGCACGGGCCGCTTCTACACCGGACACACGGGGATGGCGATGGCGCAGCTGCTGCTGGTGTTCGTCGGCGTCGGCGTGATCTGGAGCCTCGTGGACGGGGTGGTGCTGCTCGTCGGCGGCGGCACCGACGCGCAAGGCCGTCAGCTGCGCATCTAGCGGCCTCGGCCTCCGGCCCCTGTTCACCAGCTTACCGGGGCGCACCGACGAGAACCGCTCGCCGAGCCCTCTCCTGTGGACAGCTCGGCAGCTGTGGACAACCTCGCTCGCGGCGACCGGAACCGTCGGTGCCGTCCGGTAGCGTGGTTCGAGGGGGCCGGCGGCCGGCCCGGGTCACAGGAAGCCGCGCAGTAGTGCGGCGGTGCCTTCCAGGTGTTCGGCCATGGTGAGGCGCGCGGCGGGGGCGTCGCCGGTCAGGATGGCCGCCACGATGGTCTGGTGCTGCGCGTTGGAGTGCTCGATGTTGGCCGCCAGCAACGGGATCGCGTCGAGCAGCTCGTTTACCCTCGTGCGGATGTCGGCAACCGCCGTGGTCAGCGACGGCGACGCGGTGACCTCGGCGATCGCCAGGTGCAGGCGCGAGTCCCGCCGCCGGTACTCGGCCTGGTCGAGCGTGCTGACGCCGGCCACGTCGACCAGCGCCGCGCTCAGGTGTTGGCGGTCGGCCGGGGTGAGGGTGCGCGCGGCGGCCGCCTCCGCGGCGCCGGTCTCCAGCACGCCGCGCAGTGTCAGGACGTCCTCCAGCTCCCCCGCGGGCGCGTCCTTCGTGCTGCGCGGATGGCCGGGCAGCTCCGCGGCGACGAACGTGCCGCCGTAGCGACCACGGCGCGACTCGACGTAGCCCGCGTCGGCGATGGCGCGGATGGCGTCGCGCAGGGTCACGCGGCTCACGCCGAGCCGCGCGGCGAGGTCCCGTTCCGCCGGCAGCTTCTCCCCCGGCGCGGCGACGCCGAGCCGGATCGCCTGCAGCAGCCGCTCGACCGTCTCCTCGAAGGCGTTGCGCGTCCGCACCGGGCGGAACAGCGCCGTGTCGACTCCTCTGTGGACGGTCATGGTGGCCATGCCGTCAGAGTGGTGTCACGTAGGCGCTCGAGATTCCACCGTCCACAAGGAACGTCGACGCGGTGATGAACGACGCGTCGTCGCTCGCCAGGAACGCGGCTGCCGCGGCGATCTCCGTCGGCTCGGCGAACCGCCCCATGGGGACGTGCACGAGCCGACGCTGCGCACGCTCCTGGTCGGCGGCGAAGAGCTTCTGCAGCAGCGGGGTGTTCACCGGCCCAGGGCACAGCGCGTTCACCCGGATGCCCTCGCGCGCGAACTGCACGCCGAGCTCCCGCGTCATCGCGAGCACGCCGCCCTTCGAAGCGGAGTAGGAGATCTGCGACGTCGCGGCACCCATCACGGCCACGAACGACGCGGTGTTGACGATCGAGCCGCGGCCCTGCGCACGCATGTGCGGCAGCACGTACTTGCAGCACAGGAACACCGAGGTGAGGTTCACCCGCTGCACCTTGTCCCACACCTCGATGCCGGTGTCCAGAATGGAGTCGTCCTCCGGCGGCGAGATGCCCGCGTTGTTGAACGCGATGTCGACGCTGCCGTGGTCGGCGACCACCTGCGCGTACATCGCCTCGACCGCGGCCTCGTCGGTGACGTCACAGGTGATCGCCGCGCCGCCGGTCTCCTTCGCGAGAGCCTCGATGGCGTCGGTGTTCAGGTCGACGCCGACCACGACGGCGCCCTCCTCGGCGAACCGTTTCGCGGAGGCGAGCCCGATCCCGCTGGCCGCCCCGGTGATCACCGCGACCCGGCCCTCCATACGTTTCACGGCCGCTCCTCGCAGGCTCCGAGCGGCCGCTCGCGGTCGCCCTGTGTCGTCTGGTTCGCTCCGCAAGCTCCGCTCACAACTCCCCCTCCGTCGCGATGAACACGTTCTTGGTCTCGGTGAAGGCGTCCAGCGCGTCCGGGCCGAGCTCGCGGCCGAGCCCGGACTGCTTGACGCCACCGAACGGCGTCCAGTACCGCACCGAGGAGTGCGAGTTGACCGACAGGTTGCCGGCCTCCACCCCGCGCGCGACGCGCAGCGCCCTGCCGACGTCGCGGGTCCAGATCGAGCCGGACAGGCCGTACTCGGTGTCGTTGGCCATCCGCAGCGCGTCGGCCTCGTCGTCGAACGTCTGGACGGTGACGACCGGCCCGAACACCTCGTCGACGACCGTGCGGTCGCTCGGCGAGCGCGGCGTGACAACCGTTGGCGGGAACCAGAACCCGGGCCCGGCCGGCGCGCTGCCCCGGAACGCGACCTCGGTGTCGTCGTCCACATAGGACGACACGGACGCGAGGTGCGCCGCGGAGATCAGCGGGCCCATCTCGGTCCTGTCGTCCGCCGGGTCGCCGACCACGACACCGCGCACCGCCGGTTCGAGCAGCGCCATGAACTCCTCGTACACGCTGCGCTGCACCAGGATCCGCGACCGGGCACAGCAGTCCTGGCCCGCGTTGTCGAACACCCCGTACGGCGCGGCGGCCGCCGCCTTCTCGAGGTCCGCGTCCGCGAACACGAGGTTCGCGTTCTTGCCGCCCAGCTCCAGCGTCACCCGCTTCACCTGCGCCGCGCAGCCGGCCATGATCTGCTTCCCGACCTCGGTCGAGCCGGTGAAGACCACCTTGCGCACCAACGGGTGCTCGACGAACCGTTGCCCGACAACGGATCCCTTCCCCGGCAGCACCTGGAACACGTCCTCGGGGATGCCGGCCTCGCGGGCCAGCGCGCCGAGCCGGATGGCCGTGAGCGGGGTCAGCTCCGC
This sequence comes from uncultured Actinomycetota bacterium, assembly GCA_963840275.1. Taxonomy (GTDB): domain Bacteria; phylum Actinomycetota; class Actinomycetes; order Mycobacteriales; family Pseudonocardiaceae; genus Actinophytocola. The sequence continues at coordinate 231,201 of CAWIYK010000005.1, read as the reverse complement.
GGGCTTGAGCACCACGGTGTTGCCGGCGGCGAGGGCGGGCGCGAAGCCCCAGCCGGCGATCGGCATGGGGAAGTTCCACGGCACGATCACACCGACCACGCCGAGCGGCTCCGCGAAGGTGAGGTTCACCCCGCCCGACACCGGGATCTGCTTGCCGAACAGGCGTTCCGGCGCCGCGGAGTAGTACTGCAGCACGTCGCGGACGTTGCCGGCCTCCCACCGCGCGTTGCCGATGGTGTGGCCGGAGTTCGCCACCTCGAGGCCGGCGAGATTGTCCACATCGGAGTCGACGGCCTCGGCGAAGCGGCGCAGCAGCCGGGCGCGGTCGCCCGGCGCGACCGCGCGCCACGCCGGCAGCGCGCGATGCGCGCGCTCGATCGCCGCATCGGTCTCCTCGGCGGAGGTCTGCTCGACGCCGACGACCACCTCCTCGGTGGCCGGGTTGATCACCTCGGTGACACTCATGACTCTCCCCGTGCGGCGCTCACCAGAGCTTCGAACAGTCTGCGGTCCACCCCGTCCTCCTCGGGGTGCCACTGGACGCCGAGCACGAACTCCGGGTCGGGCAGCTCGACCGCCTCGACCGTGCCGTCCCCGGCCCACGCGACCGGGACAAGTCCGGCGCCGAGCATGTCGACAGCCTGGTGGTGGTGACAGTGTACGTCCACTTCGGACCCGACGATGGTCGACAACCTGCTGTCCGCCAGGACTTTCACCGGCACCCGGCCGAAGATGCCCGGCGTCGGCAGGTGTTCGGTGTTGCCGACGACATCGGGCAGGTGCTGGTGCAGCGTGCCACCGAGCACGACGTTCAGCAGCTGCATGCCGCGGCACACCGCGAGCAGCGGCACCCCGTTCGCGATGGCCGCCTCGATCAGCAGGTGTTCGCTGAAGTCGCGGTCGGGCCGTGCCGGGCCGGTGGCCGGCTCGCGGGCCGCGCCGTACTGCACGGGATCGATGTCGGCGCCGCCCGCGACGATCAGACCGTCCACACGCGACAGCACGTCGGCGGTGACGTGGCCGACCGGCGGCAGCAGCACCGGCACGCCGCCCGCGGCCGCGACGCCGTCGAGATAGCCGTGCGGCAGGACCGCGGCCGGCAGGTCCCACAGCCCGAACCTGGCCTGTTCCAGGTAGGTCGTGATGCCGATGACCGGGACGCTAGAGGCGTTCGAAGCCACGGATCCGCTCCCAGTCGGTCACGGCGGCGTCGAAGGCGGCGAGCTCGACCCGCGCGTTGTTGAGGTAGTGGTCGACGACCTCGTCGCCGAACGCGGCCCGCGCGAGCTTGCTCTCCCCGAGCAGCTCGGCCGCCTCCCGCATCGTCGCCGGCACCTGCGGTTTGTCGACCCCGTAGGCGTTCCCGCGGAACTCGGGCTCCATCGGCAGCTCGTTCTCGATGCCGTGCAGGCCGGCCGCGATCAGCGCGGCCACCGCGAGGTAGGGGTTCACGTCGCCGCCCGGCACGCGGTTCTCCACCCGCAGCGACTCGCCGTGCCCGACCACCCGCAGCGCGCACGTCCGGTTGTCCACTCCCCACGCGACCGTCGTCGGCGCGAAGCTCCCCGCCGCGAAACGCTTGTAGGAGTTGATGTTCGGCGCGAACAGGTAGGTGAGCTCGCGCAGCGCGGCCTGCTGCCCCGCGACGAAGTGCTCCATCAGCGGCGAGAACCCGTGGTCCCGGTCGCCGGCGAGCACCGGTGAGCCGTCGGTGCCGCGCAGGCTGATGTGGATGTGGCACGAGTTGCCCTCGCGCTCGTTGTACTTCGCCATGAACGTCAGGCTCTTGCCGTGCCGCGCGGCGATCTCCTTGGCGCCGGTCTTGTAGATGCTGTGGTTGTCGCAAGTGGACAGCGCGGTGTCGTAGCGGAACGCGATCTCGTGCTGGCCGGGGTTGCACTCGCCCTTCGCGGACTCGACGTACATGCCGGCGCCGGTCATGCCGTTGCGGATGGCCCGCAGCAGCGGCTCCAGCCGGCCGGTGCCGAGCATCGAGTAGTCGACGTTGTACTGGTTGGCCGGCGTCAGTTCGCGGTAGCCCGCGTTCCAGGCCTGCTCGTAGGTGTCGTCGAACACGATGAACTCCAGCTCGGTGCCGACGTAGGCGGCGAGGTCGCGCTCGGCGAGCCGGTCGAGCTGGCGGCGCAGCACCTGCCGGGGCGACGCCGGCACCGGGCCGCCCTCGACCCACTCGACGTCGGCGAGCACGAGCGCCGTGCCCTCGTGCCACGGCACCAGCCGTAGCGTGTCGAAGTCCGGCCGCATCACGAAGTCGCCGTAGCCGCGGTCCCAGGACGACATCTCGTAGCCGTCGACGGTGTTCATCTCCACGTCGACGGCGAGCAGGTAGTTGCAGGCCTCGGTGGCGTGCGGCACGACCTCGTTGAGGAAGTACTCCGCGGCGCAGCGCTTGCCCTGCAACCGGCCCTGCATGTCGGTGATCGCGACGAGCACGGTGTCGATCGTGCCGTCCTCCACCAGCCCCCGGAGCTGGTCGAGGGTGAGCATGCCGTCGCGGTGTCCCATGAGAACCCTGCCCTCCAAAGGATCAGTGCTGACCCATTGCGGCCATTCCACACGCCGTCCGTGGAGGTGTCAACGCGAAGGAGCCTTGACAGCTTGGGTGAACAGGATCACGCTCAACGGAACTCAAAGGACTGATGCTGGCCCATTGGACCCCGAGGGAGCATCCGTGGCGAAGTCGCAGCGCGAGACCGTCGAATACCAGACCGTTTCCTCCGACTACCTGGCCCAACGGCAGCTGCGCAGAGGCGCCGCCGGCTGGGTCCTCCTCGCCGGCCTCGGCGTCGCGTACGTGATCTCCGGCGACTTCGCCGGCTGGAACTTCGGGCTCGCCGAGGGCGGCTGGGGCGGTCTGCTGATCGCCACCGTGCTCATGGCGGTCATGTACACCTGCATGGTGTTCGGCCTGGCCGAGATGGCGTCGGCGATGCCGGTCGCCGGCGCGGGCTACGGGTTCGCCCGCCGCGCGCTCGGCCCGACCGGCGGTTTCGCCACCGGCACGGCGATCCTCATCGAGTACGCGATCGCGCCGGCGGCCATCGCCGTGTTCATCGGCGGCTACGTCGAGTCGCTCGGGCTGTTCGGGCTGACGAGCGGCTGGCCGGTGTTCCTCGCCTGCTACCTGATCTTCATCGGCGTGCACCTGTGGGGCGTCGGCGAGGCGCTGCGGGTGATGTTCGTGATCACCGCGATCGCGGTCGTCGCGCTGATCGTGTTCGTGGTCGGCATGATCGGCAAGTTCGACGCGGACAAGCTGTTCGACATCCCGGTGACCGACGCGGCGGGCGCGAGCACGTTCCTGCCGTTCGGCGTCGCCGGCGTGCTCGCCGCGTTCGTGTACGGCATCTGGTTCTTCCTCGCGGTGGAGGGGGTGCCGCTCGCCGCGGAGGAGGCGAGCGAACCGAAGCGAGGACCTGCCGCGCGGCATCATCGCCGCGATGGCGATCGCTGCTCGTGTTCGCGGCGCTGATGCTGGTGGTCGCGCCGGGTGCGGCCGGGCTCGAACACGATCGCCGGCTCGGACAACCCGCTGCCGGACGCGATCCGCGCCGCGTACGGCGGCGACAACTTCCTCGCGCAGTTCGTCAACTACGTCGGTCTCGCCGGGCTCGGTCGCGAGCTTCTTCTCGATCATCTACGCCTACTCGCGGCAGCTGTTCGCGCTGTCCCGCGCGGGCTACCTGCCGAGGTGGATGTCGAAGACCGGCAAGCGCAAGACGCCGTACCTGGCGCTGATCGTGCCGGGCACCATCGGCTTCCTGCTCGCGGCGATCACCATGGACGGCGCCAAGCTGATCAACATCGCGGTCTTCGGCGCGACGGTGTCGTACGTGCTGCTCAACGTGTCGCACATCGTGCTGCGTCGCCGCGAGCCCGACCTCGAGCGGCCGTACCGCACGCCGGGCGGCGTGGTGACCACCGGTGTCGCCGCGGTGCTCGCGGTGGCCGCACTGATCGCGACGTTCTTCGTCGACGAGGTGGCCGCCGCCATCACGGCGGGCATCCTGCTGGTCGCGCTGGCGTACTTCTTCTTCTACAGCCGCCACCACCTCGTGGCGAACGCGCCGGAGGAGGAGTTCGCGGCGATCAAGCAGGCGGAGTCGGAGCTGGCGGACTGACGGCCGGCGGGCGGGGCCGGCTGGCCGCCGGCCCCCTCGAACCAGCCTACGGCCACCGACCGACAGGAACGGGCTGCCGAAGCGGCGCCTGTGGATGGCCGGCCCGCTGTGGACAACCGCTCCCCCGCGAGCCGGCGACGGCCGAAACTGTCGGTGCCGTGCCGTAGCGTGGTTCGAGGGGGCCGGCGGCCAGCGGGTTTACTGGCCCCATGATCGTGTGGCTCAACGGAACGTTCGGCGCCGGCAAGACGACCACCGCCGCCGAGTTGGTCAAGCTCCTGCCCGACGCTCGGTTCTTCGACCCCGAGCAGGTCGGCTTCATGCTCCGACACGTCCTGTACGAGCCGATCTACGACTTCCAGGACCTGCCGCCGTGGCGGCCGCTCGTGCGCGAGACCGCGGCCCGCGTGCTGCGCCACGTGGGCGGCACCCTCGTCGCGCCGCAGACGATCCTCGTCGAGGCCTACGCGAAGGAGATCTTCGACGGACTGGCCGCCGACGGCGTCCCCGTCCACCACTTCGCGCTGCACGCCGACGAGGCCGAGCTGGTCCGCCGCATCGAGGGCGACGAGATCGCGACCCAGTGGCGGCTCGACCACCTGGCCGCGTACCGGGCGGCGCTGCCGTGGCTACGCGCGTCGGCGACGGTGGTCGACACGACGGACCGGACGCCGGCGGAGGTGGCCCGCACGATCGCGGGCCACCTCCCCTAGTTCTGTGACCACATAGGTTGGCCGGGTTGGTCAGGCAGCGTGGCTGGTGCGTTGGCCCCATCTGTGGTGGCGTTCACTACGGACCCGTGCCCGCTCGCGGCGCTGCGCGGCCAGGATGTCGGGGTGGCGGGCGTTGGCGTTGCGCCATCGCAGGTAGGCGTGCAGGGCGCGGGTTGCGACGGTGTGGTTCGGGTGGTTCGACCCGGCGACCGCGAAGGTCTTCAACGGCCCGAAATGGGCTTCGATCGGGTTGGCCCAGGAGCAGTAGGTCGGGGTGAAACAGAGTTCGACCTTGCTGCGTGTCGCCCACGCCCGGATCGTGGCGCCTTTGTGGGCGGACAGGTTGTCCAGGATGACATAGATCGGGGCACCGTCTGGGCGTGTGGCGCGGATGGATTTCAACGCTGTCAACGTGTTAACCGCGGACTTTGCGTTGCCTGACCACGCCCCAGAGGGTGTCGTCTCCCATCGAGTAGCAGCCGTGGAACTGTCGGACACCGCAGCAGTTTGTGGTAGTTCGCGGGCAGCCTGTCGGGATGGTTCTTTGGGGTCCAGGCGGCGCCGAGGTGGGGTCTGATGGTCAGCGGCCCGAACTCGTCGAACGCGAACACCCGATCGCGGGAAGTTGCTGCTCACGTGCTCGATGCGGGCGAGTTTCGTGTCCCGTTCGGGGTCGTTGGACTCCTTCCACGTCTTGGTTCGTTGGAAGGTGATGTCGTGTTCGCGCAGGAACTGCCCTCTGTCGCGACGGGAACTTCGTCGGGAGGTCTCGCCACGGCGCGGCCGGCTGCCGGGGTGTCGCGCCCGACGTGCGCACCAACTGCGCGGCGAGCAGACCGCCGACCGTCGCGCCGTTCACGATCTCGCCCGACAAGGCCATCTGCACGGCCTCCGCGAGCGGGAACTTGCGGGCCACGAGGTCCGCCTCCTCCTCGCCGAGGGCCTCCCGATCCACTATGGACAGACCGGTGGCGAGGAAGATCCGGACGACCTCGTCGGTGAAGCCCGGTGACGCCGCGACGTCGACGAGCACCGACCAGTCCTCCGCGGCGAGCCCGACCTCCTCGACGAGCTCGCGCTTCGCCGAGTCGAGCGGGGCCTCGTCGAGGTGGTCGATGAGACCGGCCGGCAGCTCCCAGATCCGCCGGCCGAGCGGATGCCGGTACTGGTGGATCAGCGTCACCTGGTCGTCGTCGTCGAGTGCGACGATCGCGACCGCGCCATGGTGTTCGACCACCTCGCGCTTGGCCTGGCCGCCACCGGGCATGGCGACGTCGTCGACGCGGACGGCGATGATCCGTCCGGTGTAGACGTCCTCAGTGGACAGTACGGCGAAGTCGTGCTTTCCTGGCTGGTCGCTCACGAACGCGCCCCCGCGCCCGACGGCTCCGGCAGCTCGACCGGGAGCCGCTCGGCCGCCTTGCGTGCCAGCGCGGCCCGGACGAAGCCCGCGAACAGCGGATGCGGCCGCGTCGGCCGGCTCTTCAGCTCCGGATGTGCCTGCGTGCCGACGAAGAACGGGTGCACGTCGGCCGGCAGCTCGACGAACTCGACGAGGTGACCGTCCGGCGACAGCCCGGAGAACAGGACGCCGGCCTTCGACAGCTTGGCGCGGTAGGCGTTGTTGACCTCGTACCGGTGCCGGTGCCGCTCGGACACGTCCCGCTCGCCATAGGCCTTCGCGACCACCGAACCCGCGGCCAGCCTGGCCGGGTAGGCGCCCAGCCGCATCGTGCCGCCCATGTCGCGCTCGCCGGCGACGACGTCCTCCTGGTCGGCCATCGTCGAGATCACCGCGTGCTCGGTGGCCTCGTCGAACTCCGACGAGTTCGCGCCCTCGATGCCCGCGAGGTGCCGAGCCGTCTCGATCACCATGCACTGCAGGCCGAGGCACAGCCCGAGCACGGGGATCTTGTTGGTGCGCGCGTACTGGATGGCGCCGATCTTGCCCTCGATGCCGCGCACGCCGAACCCGCCGGGGATCAGCACGCCGTCCAGACCCGACAGTGCGGCCGCGGCGCCGGCCGGCGTCTCACAGGTGTCCGACGCGGTCCAGACCACCTCGACCTTCGCGCGGTGGGCGAACCCGCCGGCGCGCAGGGCCTCGGTGACCGACAGGTACGCGTCCGGCAGGTCGACGTACTTGCCGACGACCGCGATCCGCACCGTCTCCTTGGGGTTGTGCACCCGCGACAGCAGGTCGCCCCACACCGTCCAGTCCACGTCGCGGAACGGCAGCCCGAGCCGGCGCACCACGTACGCGTCCAGTCCCTCGGTGTGCAGCACCTTGGGGATGTCGTAGATGGACGGCGCGTCCGGCGCGGCGACGACCGCGTCGAGGTCCACGTCGCACATCAGCGCGATCTTGCGCTTGAGCCCGCTCGGCACCTCCCGGTCCGCGCGGCACACGACCGCGTCGGGCTGGATGCCGATGTTGCGGAGCGCGGCCACCGAGTGCTGCGTCGGCTTGGTCTTCAGCTCGCCCGACGGCGCCAGGTAGGGCACCAGCGACACGTGCAGGAAGAAGCAGTTGTCGCGGCCGACGTCGTGTCGGACCTGCCGTGCGGCCTCGAGGAACGGCAGCGACTCGATGTCACCGACCGTGCCGCCGACCTCGGTGATGACGACGTCGGGCGCGTTGCCGTCCTCGCCCGGCTCGGCCATGGCGCGGATCCGCGCCTTGATCTCGTCGGTGATGTGCGGGATGACCTGCACGGTGTCCCCGAGGTACTCGCCGCGCCGCTCCTTGGCGATGACGGTCGAGTAGACCTGCCCGGTCGTCACGTTCGCGGCGCCGACCAGGTCCCGGTCGAGGAAACGCTCGTAGTGCCCGACGTCCAGATCGGTCTCGGCGCCGTCCTCGGTGACGAACACCTCACCGTGCTGGAACGGGTTCATCGTGCCCGGGTCCACATTGAGGTACGGATCGAGCTTCTGCATCGTGACCCACAGCCCGCGGGCGGTGAGCAGCTGACCGAGGCTCGAGGCCGTCAGACCCTTGCCGAGCGACGAGGCGACCCCACCGGTCACGAACACATACTTGGTCGTTCGTGAGTGTTGCACCAGGGACGCCCCCCGTGGCCTGGATTCCTGACCAGCCTTCGGTCCATATCCGTTACTGGCGATACCGTTCGCAGCGGGACTACCCGCCTGACTCTCCACGGGTTTTCACCGTATCACCTGCCCCCCGGATCCGAACCCGACACGCGGTACACGCCACGTTCGTCACACAGCGTGGTGTCATTCCTGCGGAGCGCCAGGCGCGGGCCGCTCGGCGTTGCCGGCGTTCCCGTAGCGGCCCGCGGTGCCCTCCAGCTGCTCGCGCAGCGCGAGTACGGTGACGACCCGGCCCGCCGGGGTGCCCACGTTGTCCACAGTGGACAGAATGCTGGTCGCGGAGGTGTCCGCGCGCACGACGCCGATCGGCCCGGTGCCGTCCGCGGAGCCGACGCCGCCGGCGAGGACGGTGCCCGCGCCGGAACGGTCCACCTGGGTGGCGAAGCGCGCGACGGTCGCCGCGCGGTCGCCGGCGCCGTCGCCCTTCGCGGCGCCGCCGGTGAGGACGATCGCGAGCTGCGCGGGCTGGATCCCTTGGCTGGCCTTGATGAACCCGCCCTCGCTGAGTCCGGACAGCGCGGCGGCGGTCTCGTCCGAGGACGCCTGCGGCTCGTTGTTCGCCTTGTTGATCAACAGAAGCGGGCCGAGGAGGCCGCCGGCGAGCGTGCCGGGGTCCGAGGCGGTCGGCAGCTGCGCGCCTGCCGGCAGCAGCCGCACGACGATGTCCTTGAGCTGGTCGGCCTTGCGGGGATCGCTGAACGCGTCGGTGAGCTGCAGCTCGCCGGTGACCGAGCCGCCCGCGTTGCCGACGAGGGTCTTGAGCGCGTCGCGGTCGGCGGGGGTCGCGTCGGCGGTCGTGACGAGGACGACGGTGCGCTGCGCGAGCTGGCCCTGGACGGCCATCGGGCCGACCGAGGTGGCGAAGCTGTCCGCGTCGGCGAGGCGCGCGGACTGCGCGTTGCGCTGGGTCTGCAGGTCGTTGACCTGGTTGACCAGCTCCTCGTTCTCGTTGTTGAGCCCGGACAGCAGCGAGCGGGACAGGGTGGTGGAGCCGAGGACGACGCCGACCGCGAGCGCGAGGAAGACGGCCGCGATGGAGATGATGTGGTAGCGCAGCGAGATCACGAGAAGATCCCCTCGATCCAGGAGACGAAACCGTGCCAGGTGTCGATCGTCCAGTCCAGGTAGGCGCCGCCGACGCCGGAGACCGCTAAGCCGACGACCACCGCGACCAGCGCGGCGACGACCAGCAGGACGACCGCGCCGACGGATACGCGGCTGCGGTGCAGGGTCGCGACCGCCTTGCCGTCGACGATCTTGGCGCCGAGCTTGAGGCGGGTCAGGAAGGTGGAGGGGTTCGAGCCGGAGCGGCCGCGGTCGAGGAACTCGCTCAGCGTGGCCTGGAAGCCGACCGTGACCACGAGATCGGCGCCGTGTGTGTCGGCGAGGAGCAGCGCGAGGTCCTCCGGGTTGCCGGAGGCGGGGAACGTCACCGCGCCGATGCCGAGGTCCTGGACGCGCTCGAGGCCGGGGGCGTGCCCGTCGAAGTGCGCGGGGACGACCACCTCCGCGCCACTGCGCAGTGTGTCGGTCGACAACCCGTCCGGGTCACCGACGATCACGTTCGGGCGATATCCCTGCTCGTGCAGTGTGTCCGCGCCGCCGTCGACCCCGATGAGGATCGGGCGGTGCTCGGCGACGTAGCGCTTGAGGTGCTTGAGGTCGTCGGCGTGGTTCTTGCCCGGCGCGACGATCAGCACCTGGTGGTGGCGGATGTCGACCTCGAGCTGCGGCACGCCGACGCCGTCGAGGATCAGCGTGCGCTCGCGGCGGAGGAACTCGATCGTGTTGGCGGAGAAGGCTTCCAGCTGTGCGGACATGCCGGCCTTCGCCTCGATCATCAAGTCGGCGATGGTCCCCACGGTCTGCACGTTGCCTCGGCCGACCTCCTTCTCGCCGACGAAGACACCGCCCTCGTGCAGCCGGACCCGGCTGCCCTCGCGAATGGCGCGCAGCACCTCCGGCCCGACTCCGTCGACGAGCGCGATGCCCGCGCCGACCACGATTTCGGGGCCCAGGTTGGGAAATCGGCCGGAGATCGAGGGGGACGCGTTGACGACGCCGGCCACGTCCGCGTCCACCAAGGCTTCCGCGGTGCCCCGGTCCAGGTCGACCTGGTCGAGCACCACGATGTCCCCGGAACCGATGCGCCGAAGAAGGGCGCCGATGCGCCGGTCGACCCGCGCCACGCCGGAGAGCCCCGGCTTGGCCTGGTTCGAGCGCGAAAGGAGACCGGTGAGCTTCATGGGACTGATGGTGACAAATGGACAGTCGATAATCCGTTCGCCACGCCGAGGAAATCACCGGCCAGAGTTCACATGGGACAGTGCTAAGTAGACGATCTTCACCCGTTCGGTCTACGCCAGCCGGTGATCATGGCGCGCAGCGCCGCCTCGTAGCCGGCACCGACGTCGAGCCCCGGCGGCACGATGTCGGCGAGCTCGATCGAGACGAGTCCGTGCGCGACTCCCCAGCAGGCCAACGCGATCAGCTCGGCCGGCACGTCCACCAGCTGCCCGGCGGCCTGCGCTCGGCGCACCGCGTCCTTGAGCGGTTCGATGGTGCCCGCGGCTTCGCTGTCGCCGTCTTCTTCCTTCTCCCGGTGGGCGAACATGATCGCGTACAGGTGCGGCTCGCTGAGCGCGTAGTCCCGGTAGGCGACGCCGAGCGCGACGATGTCCGCCACCGGGTCGTCGGAGGCCTGGACGGTGGACAGCCGTGTGGCGAACCGGCGGACCGCCTCCTGGTAGAGGCTGTCGAGCAGGCCGGCCTTGTTGCCGAAGAGCGAGTACACGGCGGTCGTCGAGGTGTTCGCGTCGGCGGCGAGCCGCCGCAGGCTCAGCGCGTCGGGGCCCTTGTCGAACACGCGCGCGGCGGCACGGTCGAGCAGTGTGTGCCGCAACACGTCGTCATGGACCTTGGGTCTTGCCACTTGACAAGCCTACCGTAACGTTGTTTCGTAACGTCGTTACCAAACTTGTGGGAGGACTGATGTTGGAGCTCACCTCGGCGTCGCGCTACCTGGCGGGCGTCGTACTGCTGACGATCGTCGGCATCGAGTTCGGTGGGTGGTTCATGACGCGGATCGTGGCCGGCAAGGTGGCGATGACGCCGTTCCAGAAGACGTTCGCGCGGGCCGGGCACGCGCATGCCGGGGTGCTGGTCACGCTGAGCCTGGTGACGTTGGTGCTCGCCGACGCGGCCGGGCTGACCGGTGTGCTCGGCTGGCTGGCGCGGCTCGGCATGCCGTTGGCCGCGGGGTTGATCTCGGCCGGTTTCTTCTTCTCTTCCATGGGGCGGGAGGCGACGCGGCCCAACCGGTTGATCTGGTTGGTGTGGCTCGGGGCGGTGTCGTTGGCTGTGGGGGTCGTGACCTTGGGAGTGGGGTTGTTGGTGGCCGGCTAAGGGGGTTGTCGGCTGTTGGAAGGGGCCGGCGGAGGGGCTCTGTGTGGGTTAGACCCGGCCACATGAGGTCGAGAAACCGGCTCCGCCCGAGGCCCCACGCCAACTCTTCCCGGCATCCGGTTCTGCGTCGGCGCCGCCTCCATCGCGGCGCGCCTCGCTCTCCCCGATTTCCGGCTCCGTCCCCAGATGGCCGCGACGGTGCTGGCGGTCGCGATCACCCGCATCCGCCGTGCAGTCGCGCCGACCCGCCGCCTGCGGACCGGACACCACCATCCCATCCGTCACGACCACCGAGCCCACGCGGACACGGCTCTCCGCGCACCCGGCGCCGAGCCCTCGGCGCCGAACAGGAACAGAACAGGCTCAGCGCCGCTTGCGGGGCTTCCGGTTCGTCTTCTTGTCGGCGGCCGCCACTGCCAGCAGCTCCTCCGCGTGTGCCCTTCCGGTCTCGGTCGAGTCCATGCCTGCCAGCATCCGCGCCAGCTCGATCACTCGGTCCTGCTCGTCGACCCGACGCACGTCGCTTCGGGTGACGCCGCCCTTGGCGCTCTTGTCGACCACCAGGTGGCGGTCCGCGAAGGCGGCCACCTGCGGCAGGTGCGTCACGACGATGACCTGGTGGCTGCCGGCCAACCGCGCCAGCCTGCGGCCGATCTCCACCGCCGCCCGACCACCAACGCCGGCGTCCACCTCGTCGAACACGAGCGTCGGGACCGGGTCGGAATGTGCCAGCACCACCTCGATCGCCAGCATCACCCTGGACAGCTCACCGCCCGACGCCGCCTTGTGGACCGGGAGCGGCACGGCGCCGTCGTGGGCCCGCAGCCGGATCTCCACCTCGTCCACGCCGTCCGGGCCGGCATGCGCGAGCGCCTCACCGCCCTCCCCACCGGCGACCCGCAGCGCGTGTGCGTCGTTCGGCTCCGCCCAGCGGGTGCTCACGATCAGCTCGATCGCCGCCTGGCCCATCGCGAGGCCGGCCAGCTCCGTGGTGACCGCCTGCGCCAGCTGGTCCGCCGCGTCGACACGCAACACCGTCACCTTGCGCGCCAGCTCCGCCAGCTCGATCGCCAGCGCGTCCTTGCGGCGTGCCAGCTCGGCCAGCGCCTCCTCCGACGTGTCCAGCCCGTCGAGCCGCTCCGCCGCGTCCTTCGCCCACGCCAGCACCCCGTCGACGTCCGCCGCGTACTTACGCGTCAGCTGCTTGAGCTCCGACTGTCGCGCCAGCACCTGCTCCAGCGCCGCCGGGTCCGCGTCGAGCGACTCCAGGTACCCGCTGAGCTCCGTGCCGACGTCGACCAGCAGCGCCTCGGCCTCCGCCAGCCTCGGCTCCAGCTCCCGCAGCCTCGGGTCCTCCGAACCGGACAGGCGGTGCCGCGCGTCGGCGATCAGACCGAGCGCGCCCGGCACGTCCGGGTCACCCTCCGGCGAGCCGGACACCGCGTACGCGGCACCCGTCGCGGACTCGCGCAGCTGGTCGGCGTCGGCGAGCCTGCGGGCCTTCGCCTGCAGCTCGTCGTCCTCGCCCGGCTGCGGCGCGACCGACTCGATCTCCGCGAGACCGTGTTTGAGCAGGTCGGCCTCCCGCGCCATCTCCCGCGAACGGGCGGCACGCTCGATCAGCTCTGCGGTGACCTGCACCCACTCCTCGCGCACCTTGCGGTACTCGACGAGCGCGCCGCCCAGCTCCTCGCCGGCGAACCGGTCCAGCACGGACCGCTGCTCGTTGGGCCGCAACAGCTTGAGCTGGTCGTTCTGCCCGTGCACGGCGATCAGCTGCTCCGAGAGGTCCGACAGCACCCCGACCGGCACCGACCGGCCGCCGAGGTGGGCTCTGGAACGCCCGTCGGTGCCGACCGTGCGTAACGCGATCAGCGTGCCGTCCTCGTCCGGCTCCGCGCCGGCCTCGCTCGCGACCTTGGCCGCGGCACTGCCCGGCGGCGCCGCGAAACGGCCTTCCACCACCGCCTTCGCCGCGCCGCTGCGGATTCTGGAGACTTCGGCACGACCACCGGACAGCAGATGCAGCCCGGTGACGACCATGGTCTTGCCCGCGCCTGTCTCACCGGTCACCACGGTGAGGCCCGGGTCGAGTTCGAGAGTGGCCTCGTCGATCACGCCGAGGCCCTCGATGCGCATCTCGGCCAACACAGCGCGCACCTTATCGGCTCCCACCGACAAAAGCTCGTACCGTACGCAAGTGTGTTCGATTCACGGCCGTGGGCTGCGCCAACCCTGCACCGGCAGTTCGAACTTGTGCACCAGCCGGTCGGTGAACGGGCCCTGCCGCAGCTTCACGAGCCGCGCCGGGATCGCGCCGCCCACCACCTCGACCCGCGCCCCCGGCGGCAGCACGAACGAGCGGCGGCCGTCGCAGCACAGCACGGCCGGGTGCCCGGACGGGTCGACCTCGACCGCGACCCGCGAGTCGGGCGAGACCACCAGCGGCCGCGCGAACATCGCGTGCGCGTTGCTCGGCACCACCAGGAGCGCCTGCACGTCCGGCCACACCACGGGCCCGCCCGCGGAGAACGCGTACGCCGTCGACCCGGTCGGCGTCGCGCACAGCACGCCGTCGCAGCCGAACGACGACACCGGCCGGTTGTCGACCTCGATCCGCACGTCCAGGATCCGCTCGCGGCTGCTCTTCTCCACGCTGGCCTCGTTGAGCGCCCACGTGTGCGCGAGCCGCCGGTCGCCGAGCGTCGCGGTGACGTCGACGGTCATCCGGTCGACGACCTCGTAGCGCTGCGCGATGACCTGCTTCACGGCCTCCTCGAGCACGTCCGAGTCGGCCTCCGCGAGGAACCCGACCCGGCCCATGTTCACGGCGAGCACCGGCACCCCGGCCGGGCGCGCCAGCTCGGCCGCCCGGAGCAGCGTGCCGTCGCCGCCGAGCACGAACACCAGCTCGGTGCCCTCGGCGGCCTGTGGGTCGACGGGCACGACCCGCTGGTAGCAGGAGGGGTCCAGCTCCGGCGCCTCCAGGTCGAGCACGCGGAGCCTGATGTCGGCCTCCGCGAACCAGTTGGCGACGCTCTCCGCGGCGCGGCGGGTGTCCTGCCGGCCGGTGTGCACGACAAGAAGCACCTCACGCACGGTCATTGCGGGCCCTCTCGGACGGCGGTCTCGACGAGTTCTGCCACGCGCGCGTCCTCCAGCGTTTCGCCGCGGCGCAGCCAAGCGAAGTATTCGACATTCCCCGACGGTCCCGGTAGCGGGCTCGCGACCACGCCGTGCGCACGCAGCCCCAACTCGCCGGCGGCGGCCAGCACGGTCCGCACGGCCTCGGCCCGCAGCTCGGGCTCCCGCACGACACCGCCGGAGCCGAGCCGGTCCTTGCCCACCTCGAACTGCGGTTTCACCATCGGCAGCAGGTCGGCGTCCTCGGTCGCGCAGGCGAGCAGCGCGGGCAGCACCAGCCGCAGCGAGATGAACGAGAGGTCGGCGACGACCAGGTCGACCGGTCCCCCGGTCTGCTCCGGGGTCAGCGCACGCACGTTGGTCTTGTCCAGCACGACGACCCGGTCGTCGGTCTGCAGCCGCCACACGAGCAGCCCGCGCCCGACGTCCGCGGCGACGACCTGTGCCGCGCCACCGCGGAGCAGGACATCGGTGAAGCCGCCGGTGGACGCGCCCGCGTCGAGGCAGCGGCGGCCGGACACCGCGACGTCGAACGCCGCGAGGGCGCCGACGAGCTTGTGCGCGCCGCGAGACGCCCAGTCCGGGTCGTTGTCGATCTCGCGGACCACGACGGCCGCGTCCGTCTCGACGCCGGTGGCCGGCTTGCCGGCGACCGTGCCGCGCACGGTGACGCGGCCGTCGGCGATCAGCTGCGAGGCGTGCTCACGGGAGCGGGCGAGACCACGGCGCACCAACTCGGCGTCGAGCCGTGTCCTTCTCGGCACCGTCAGTCCGTGTCGATGCTGGTGAGGGCTTCGTTGAGCGCGACGTGCACGGCGTCGAACCTGGCGACGTGCTCGGTCAGCGGGACCGCGTCGAGACGCTCGGTGCCGGCGACCGCCTCGTCGATGTCCGTGGTGTCGACGTTGTCGCTCTGCTCGGTGTCGAACTGCACTCCGTCACGCTACTTCATGCTCGAGGCCGAGGTGCGTCAGCGCGGCGACGACCGCGTCCCGCCAGTTCTTCCCGGTGTCGACGCGCAGGTCCGCCGCGTCCCGGGTGAGGGCGGCGACGTCCGCGGCCAGGTAGGTCGGTCGCATGTCCTCGCCGGCCGCGAGGAGGTCCCGCGCGGTGCTGACGCCGGACAGGACGAACAGCGAGTCCATGCCGGCGGCGACGGCGCCCGCGATGTCGGTGTCCAGCCGGTCGCCGATCACCAGCGGCCGCTTCGACCCGGCGGACCGGGCGGCCTCGTCGAGCAGCGGTGTCTGCGGCTTGCCGGCGACGATCGGCTCCTGGTCGGTGGCCGTGCGCAGGGCGGCCACGAAAGAGCCGAGACCGGGCAGGAGCCCGCGCTCGGTCGGCAGGGTGGCGTCGGCGTTGCACGCGACCCACAGCGCGCCGCGCCGGATCGCGACGCACGCCTCGGCGAGGTCCCACCAGCTGGTGTCCTTCGACAGCCCCTGAACCACGGCGACGACGGCGTCGCCGTCCTTGCGCACCGTCTTCAGCCCGACCAGCTCGAGCTCGTCGACCAACGCGGGCGCGCCGACGACCAGCACCGTCGCGCCGGCGTCGAGCTTGCCGGCGGCGATCTTCGCGGCGGCCTGCGCGCTGGTGCTCACCTCGTCGGGGGTCGCGTGCACGCCGAGGTCGACGAGGTGCGCGGCGACCTCGTCGGGGCTGCGGGAGGCGTTGTTCGTGACGAACCGGACCGTCGTGCCGGCCGCGTGCGCGGCGTCGACCGCCGGCCCGGCGGCCGGCACGACCTCCGCACCGCGGTAGACCGTGCCGTCCAGGTCGATCAGGAGGGCGTCGTAGTCGTCGAGGAAACTCATGGGGTGCTCAGTGCGGTGGCACGTTCGGCGGCGTCGGTCTCCTCGTCGAGGTCGGCCTCGGCGGCGTTGAGGAACCAGCGGATGGCGTCGTCGGTGCGACCGGCGGCGGCGAGGTTGTCGGCGTAGGCGTAGAAGAGCCGCGCGCTCCACGGTTCCCGCTGCTGCGGGTCGAGGTCCGGGCCCTGGAGGGCGACCACCGCGGCGTCGAGCTGGCCGAGGTCGCGCCGCGCGCCGGCGGCGACGATCCGCAGCTCCACCGCGACGTCGGCCGGCAGGTCCTTGCCCGCTTCGGCCGCCAGCTCGAGTGCCCGCTCCGGGCGGCCGAGCGCGCGTTCGCAGTCGACCATCAGGGGCAGGTAGGCCTGTGAGCCGGTCATCCGGCGGACCGCACGCAGCTCGCCGAGCGCCTCGGTCCATTCGCCGGCGTGGTAGGCGGCGACGCCGGCGGCCTCACGGACGACCGCCACGCGGGACGCCCGGGTGCGCGCGAACCGCGCGTGCTCCAGTGCCAGCTCAGGGTCCTCGTCGAGGAGGGTGCCCGCCGCGACCAGGTGCCGGCCGACCAGCTCGGCCACCGCCTTTGAGAGACTCTTCAGCTCACGACGCGCGTCGGGGTCGAGAGCGCTGAACTCGATGTCGTCCGCGAGTTCGGGTTCACCGTCGATAGTGCGGCGGCTGCCGTGGCTCTGCGGAGGTTCGTTGTTGTGCTGCGCCGGCTGGTCGGCTGTTTCTCCTGTTGGGCTGTTTTCGGCTGTGTGTGGCTCGGCCTGGTTCGTCTCCTCGACGACGGGCTCGGCGGCGGGAGTGTCGGCTTCGGTGACGCCGGCTTCAGTCGTGTCGGCCTCGGCGATGTCGGTCTCGGCCTCGGTGCTGCCGGCGTCGGCTACCGGGGCGCGGTCGGCTTCGGCGTGGTTCGCGTCTGTGTCGGCGTAGTCGGTGTCGGCGCGGTCGGCGCGGTCGGCGCGGTCGGCAGCGTCCGGGGTGCCGGCAGGCTCGTCGGTGTCGAGGTCGTCGTCGTCGGTGTCGAGGTCGTCGTCGTCGGTGACGGGTTCGACCACGAGGTCCACCTCGACGTCCTCGAAGTCCGAGTCGTCGGTGTCGAGGGTGTCGAGGGTGTCGAGGGTGTCGTCGAGGTCGGTCGCGGGCTCGAGGTCGTCGGCGGCCGGGCGGCCGGACGTGACCTCCTGGTAGCCGGCGGGTGCGCGGTCGTCGTACTGGTCCTCGGTGGGGACGGTGGGGTCGTAGTCGTCGCGCTGGTCGACGGACTTGCGGCCGAAGCCGCTCCCGGTGCCCCGTGCTACCTCGGAGGCGGCGCGGTCACGGTCGCCGCTGGGGCGGGAGTCCCGGTGTCCGCCGGACCGAGGCCCGCGGTCGTCACGGTTTCCGGACCGGTAGCCGCCACGGTCGGACTTGTGGCCGGCGCGGTCGTTGCTCGGCCGGTAGCCGCCCTCGCGGTCGCCGCCGGAACGGACGCTGCCCTTGTCCCGGTCGCCGCGGTACCCGCCCCGGTCGTCGCTGGCGCGGAAGCTCCCCCGGTCACGATCGCCACCTGAGCGGTAGCCGCCCCGGTCGCCACCTACGCCACTCTTGTCGCGGTCGCCGCGATAACCCTTGTCGGCGCCGGACCGGTAGCCACCTTTGTCTCCGCCGGGACGGCCCTTGTCCCCGCCTGAGCGGTAGCCGCCTTCGCTGCCGCCGCGGTAGCCACCCTTGTCGCCACCGGAGCGGAAGCCACCCTCGCGGTCACCGCCACGGAAACCGCCCTTGTCGCCACCAGACCGGTAGCCACTCTTGTCGCCACCGGGACGGAAGCTGCCCTTGTCCCCGCCCGAGCGGTAGCCGCCTTCGCGGTCGCCCCCACGGAAGCCGCCCTTGTCGCGGTCGCCCCCTGAGCGGTTGCCACCTTCGCGGTCGCCGCGGTAGCCACCCTTGTCCCCGCCGGAGCGGAAGCCGCCCTCGCGGTCACCGCCACGGAAACCGCCCTTGTCACCACCGGAACGGTAGCCACCTTTGTCACGGTCCCCGCCCGACCGGTAACCGCCCTCGCGGTCCCCACCGGAACGGACGTTGTCGCGGTCGCCGCCCGAGCGATAGCCACCTTTGTCGCGATCGCCGCCGGCGCGGTAGCCGCCTCGATCATTGCGGTCGCCACCTGAGCGGTAACCACCCTTGTCACGGTCCCCGCCTGAGCGGTAGCCGCCTTCGCTGCCGCCGCGGTAGCCGCCTTTGTCGCCACCAGAACGGAAGCCACTCTTGTCACCGCCGGAACGGAAGCCGCTCTTGTCGCGGTCCCCGCCCGAGCGGTAGCCACCTTCGCGGTCACCGCCGGAACGGAAGCCGCCCCTGTCTCGATCGCCGCCGGCGCGGTAGCCGCCCTCGCGGTCACCGCCGCGGAAACCGCCCTTGTCCCCGCCGGGACGGTAGCCACCTTTGTCACGGTCGCCGCCTGAGCGGTAGCCGCCCTCGCTGCCGCCGCGGTAACCACCCTTGTCGCCACCAGAACGGAACCCGCCCTTGTCACCACCGGCGCGGTAGCCGCCCTCACGGTCACCGCCGCGGAAACCACCTTTGTCGCCACCGGGACGGAAGCTGCCCTTGTCCCCGCCCGAGCGGTAGCCGCCTTCGCGATCACCGCCGGAACGGAAGCCGCTCTTGTCGCCCCCCGACCGGTAACCGCCCTTATCGCCACCGGAGCGGTAGCTGCCTTTGTCGCGATCGCCGCCTGAGCGGTAGCCGCCCTCGCTGCCGCCGCGGTAGCCGCCCTTGTCGCCGCCGGACCTGTAGCCGCCTTCGCGGTCACCGCCGCGGAAGCCGCCTTTGTCGCCGCCGGGGCGGTAGTTGCCCTTGTCGCGGTCGCCGCTGGGGCGGTAGCCGCCGCGGTCCCGGTCGCTGGTTGGGCGGTAGCCGCCTCGGTCGTTGCGGGTGCCGGAGCGGTGACCGCCGCCTCGGTCGTCCCGGGGGGTGCCTCGATCGTTGCTTCGAGAGGCGCCCTGGTCGGGGCGGTTCTCGCGGCGGTAGCCGGCGCCACTGTTGGTGTCGTTGTCCCTGCGGGGACTGCGGCCGAAGCCGCCTCCCCCGCCGGAGCCTTGTCCTCGGCGGCTGGAGTCCCGGTTGCGGTCGCCGCCGTTCCCTGACTCGTCACGGTTGCGGTCCGACACTGATCCTCCTGAGCTGGGCAAAGACATCCGACACACCTATTGAACATGCAAGAGGCCCCCCGGGGTACGGAGGGCCTCTTGAAAGGGTGTTCGGCGGTGTCCTACTCTCCCACACCCTGGCGAGTGCAGTACCATCGGCGCTGGTGGGCTTAGCTTCCGGGTTCGGAATGGGACCGGGCGTTTCCCCACCGCTATAGCCGCCGTAACTCTATGAAACTATCCCCACCACCCCGGCCATAACGCCACGGGTGTGGTTGGTGTTTCAGAGTTGCATAGTGGATGCGTAAACAAGCAAGTTTGATTGTTTGTGGTAAGTCCTCGGCCTGTTAGTACCAGTCAACTCCACACATTACTGTGCTTCTATCTCTGGCCTATCAACCCCATGGTCTAGTGGGGGGCCTTAACCCATCAAGGGTGGGAGACCTCATCTTGGAACAGGCTTCCCGCTTAGATGCCTTCAGCGGTTATCCTTTCCGAACGTAGCCAACCAGCCGTGCCCTTGGCAGGACAACTGGCACACCAGAGGTTCGTCCGTCCCGGTCCTCTCGTACTAGGGACAGCCTTCCTCAAGTCTCCTGCGCGCGCGGCGGATAGGGACCGAACTGTCTCACGACGTTCTAAACCCAGCTCGCGTGCCGCTTTAATGGGCGAACAGCCCAACCCTTGGGACCTACTCCAGCCCCAGGATGCGACGAGCCGACATCGAGGTGCCAAACCATGCCGTCGATATGGACTCTTGGGCAAGATCAGCCTGTTATCCCCGGGGTACCTTTTGTCCGTTGAGCGACACCCCTTCCACCAGGTGGTGCCGGATCACTAGTCCCGACTTTCGTCCCTGCTCGACCCGTCGGTCTCACAGTCAAGCTCCCTTGTGCACTTGCACTCAACACCTGATTGCCAACCAGGCTGAGGGAACCTTTGGGCGCCTCCGTTACTCTTTGGGAGGCAACCGCCCCAGTTAAACTACCCACCAGGCACTGTCCCTGAACCGGATCACGGTCCGAAGTTAGACATCCAGTACGACCAGAGTGGTATTTCAACGTTGACTCCACAACCACTGGCGTGGCCGCTTCACAGTCTCCCACCTATCCTACACAAGCCGAACCAAACACCAATACCAAGCTATAGTAAAGGTCCCGGGGTCTTTCCGTCCTGCCGCGCGTAACGAGCATCTTTACTCGTAGTGCAATTTCGCCGGGCCTGTGGTTGAGACAGTCGAGAAGTCGTTACGCCATTCGTGCAGGTCGGAACTTACCCGACAAGGAATTTCGCTACCTTAGGATGGTTATAGTTACCACCGCCGTTTACTGGCGCTTAAATTCTCAGCTTCGCCCCGAAGGACTAACCGGTCCTCTTAACGTTCCAGCACCGGGCAGGCGTCAGTCCGTATACATCGTCTTGCGACTTCGCACGGACCTGTGTTTTTAGTAAACAGTCGCTTCTCGCTGGTCTCTGCGGCCACCTCGCCCTAGCCCGCAATGGGGCTTCAAGCGCTGTGGCCCCCCTTCTCCCGAAGTTACGGGGGCATTTTGCCGAGTTCCTTAACCACAGTTCACCCGATCGCCTTAGTATTCTCTACCTGACCACCTGTGTCGGTTTGGGGTACGGGCCGCATGGACACTCACTAGAGGCTTTTCTCGGCAGCATGGGATCACTCTACTTCGCCTCATTCGGCTATGCATCACGTCTCAACCTATATGCAGCA
>CAWIYK010000005.1:0-205000 GCA_963840275.1 uncultured Actinomycetota bacterium | reverse complement strand
CCGCCGGCGAGCACGATCGGCCGGTGTCCCGCCTGCTGGTAGCGGCGCAGCATCAGCAGCGGCACGAGGTGGCCGGCATGCAGGCTCGGCGCGGTCGGGTCGAACCCCGCGTACAGGGTCAGCGGGCCGGCGTCGAGGTCGCGCCGCAGCGCGTCGAGGTCGGTGGACTGCGCGATCAGCCCGCGCCAGGACAGCTCGTCGAGAATGTGCTCGGTCACGGTCGCCAATACTCTCTCATCGCCCCGCTGACCAGTCGCGCGAGTATCGTGAACACGGGTGATGAACGCTGAACGCGTGGTTGTTGGGACACGACCACGGGCTGCTCCTCCAGGGCCCGGACCCCGACGCGCCCGACCCCGTGATGCACGGTGTGGTGGTGCGGCAGTCGCCGGAGCCGAGGACCCCGCTCGACCGCTGGGACCCGGTGACCGTGTGGGTGGAGATCCCGCCGGAGGACGGCTCCGGCGTGCGGGAACCACGCGAGCCGGTGCCGTCGAGGAAGACGAACGCGGCGGACCTCAGCGAACCGTCCTGATCCGTCGCTTGCCGCCGCGCCGGTAGACGCTCACCGCCGGCGAGCCCTCGACCCAGAACCGCCACGGGACGTCCAGCGCGACGGCCACGCCGACCCGCGGCCCGGCGAGGATCGACGCGGGTGGCACCGGGTCGCCCGCGAACAACCGCACCGGAGAGGACGGGTCGGTCAGGTCGACGCCGTTGTGCCCGCGTTCGAGCCCCAGCACCGATGTCAGCCGTGCGGGGCCCTTGGCCAGCTCCGCGTCGCTGCGAGCCGCCGGCCGCCGGGACCGGGCGACGTCGAGCCCGGAGATCACCTCGCCGGCACGCAGCAGCACCGCGCCGGCCACGCCGTCGGTCAGCGACACCACGTTCGCGCAGAAGTGCATGCCGTAGACGAAGTACACGTACAGGTGCCCGGCCGGGCCCCACATCACCTCGTTGCGCGGGGTCCGGCCCCGGTAGCAGTGCGACGCCGGGTCGTCGGTACCGCGGTAGGCCTCCACCTCGACCAGCCGGACCCGAACGTCGCCCGCGTCGAGCACGCAGCCGAGGAGCAGCTTGGCGGCGTCGATCGGGTCGATGGCCAGCTCGTCCCTGGTCAGCTGCCGAGAAGTGGACACGGTGTTCGACCCTATACGGGCACCGGATGCCGCCGTTCCGCCCGCACCGCGGGCAGGTACAACGGCGCCGCCAGCGCCAACACGACCGCGCCGACGACGATCGCGAAGCTGGTGGACACGCCGGTGGCCAGCGCGGTCAGCATGATCAGGCCGAGCGAACCGGCGGGCTGCGCCACCATCGAGTTCATCGACATCACCGTGGTCCGGTGGTCGCCGGTCACCTCGCGGTGCAGCAGGGTGTTGTGTACCGGGTTGCTGGCGCCGTGCACGAGGTAGCAGGCGAGGAAGCCGGCGAGGACCCCGACGGGACCGGCCAGCAGTCCCATGCCGACGACGGTGATGCCGTGCAGCACGCGCAGCGCGACCGCCGGTCACCCCCACCCCGAACCTGGCCGTGACCAGCGGGATCAGTGCGGCGCCCGCGGCCGAGCACAACCAGGCCGCCGAGCTGGCGGGGCCGGTGAGCTGGGCGGCCACCTCCGGTCCGCCGACGAACTCGGACAGCCGGACCGGCATCAGCGTCTCGAACGTGACCATGCCGAAGCCCCAGCACAGCTCGACGCCGAGCAGCGCGAGCAGGATCCGGGAGCGGCGGACGAGCCGCGCGCCGTCGACGATCACCCTCGGCACGTCGCGCAGCGATGCGAGGAGCCGCTTGCCGTCCGGGTGCGGTGCCTCGGTGACCATGAGCGCGATCGCGACGAGTCCGATGAGTTGCACGATGAGACCGAGCAGCACGGGCTGCACGAGCGTCGGCACGCCCGGCAGGTCGACCCACGCCACGATGCCGCCGGTAGCCAACGCGCCCGCGCCGATCGCGAGACCGATCACCGTCCCGCCCGCGCTGAGGCCGCGTTCCAGCTTCGCTCCCGGGTCGACGGCGAGCGTCGCGTCCACGTACCAGGCCTCGAGCGGACCGCTGTCCAGCGCGCGGTACACCCCCTGCAACAGGTAGACGACCGCGAACAGCGCGAAGGTGTCCGCGACCGCGAGCACGGACATCGACGCGACGGCGACCACGCTGGACAGCCAGCAGCACCGGGCGTCTGCCCCACGAGTCGGACAGTCCCCCGGTCGGCAGCTCGAGCGCGAGGACGACGAAGCCCTGCAGTGACGCGGCAAGGCCGACCTCCGCGAGCGACAGCCCGCGGTCCAGCGGCAGCAGCACGGAGATCGGTATGTACAGCCCGACCGGGAACCAGCGCAGAGCGAGCAGCACCAGGAAGCGGCGTCGTGCCTCGCGCCCGGTCACGGCCGGTCGTCCAGGTCCAACGGCATCGCGTACAGCTGGATCGACACGCGCCGGGCGCCGGGCCTCGGCTCGTCACCGAGCTGCTCCATGAACCGGTGTGTGACCGCCTCGAGCTCGGTCATCAGCTCGTTGAGCTCCTCCGCGGTCGCGGTGCCGAGCGCGTCGGACATGTGCGCGGCGTCGCGCCAAGCGACCGGCCAGTGCTGCCGCTCGTCCTCCCAGCGCGCCACCTTCTCGGCGAAGTAGCTCACGTAGTGCTGCCGCAGCCAGGTCGCCGCGGCGGTCGCGTCGGGGTCGTCGGCGAACTCGGTGTCCGACCAGCTGTGGGCTTCCTGCGCGGCCGCCCAGTACCGCTGCTTCCCGCTGCCCTCCCCGGTCTCGACGACCAGGTTGACCTCGGCGAGCTTGCGCAGGTGGTAGCTGGTGGCGCCGGTGTTGGTGACGAGCCGCTCCGCGAGCCGGGTGGCGGTCGACGCACCGTGGGCGCGCAGCTCGCCGAGCAGCCGGGCCCGCAGCGGGTGGGCGAGCACCCGCAGGGCCCGACTGTCCAGGTGAATGGAGTCCATGCGTGCACAATAACTGTGCACACTAGTTATGCACAACTATTGTGCACGTGGCCGTAAGCGGCCAGCGCACCCACGCGGCCCGGCGCGGCGGGCACGGTGAACGATATCCGGACACCCTGAGGAAGGCGCACACATGAAGGTTCGGTACAACCCGGTCGTCGGCGTCGTGTTCATCGTGCTCGGCGCGGTCTGCGAGTTCTTCGGGTTGTGGCTGGTCCTGCTGGGTGAGTTCAGCCCGGCGGCGATCGTCGGCCTGCTCCCCATCCTGATCGGCATCCTGTACTTCGTGCGGCCGTACTTCTTCGTCGACCCCCACACCGTCACGGTCCCCGCCGTGCTCGGGCCGGTGCGGCGGGAGTTCCCCTACGAGCGCCTCGACCTCGAGGGCAACAAGGTGGTCACGGTCCGGGCCGACGGCAGCCGCAAGAAGGTCCCGGTCGCGCGGTGGCTCGCGCACTCCGCCGACTGGCGGGCCGTCACCGGCGGAGTGCGCTGAGCGCTACCAGTTCCGCAGCTCGGCGAGCACGTCGTCGACCCTGGCGCGCTGCTCGGCGACCCGTGCGGGCGCGGTGCCGCCGTACGCGTCGCGGGACGCGATCGACCCGTCGACCGTCAGCACGTCCCGGACCTCCGGCGACAGCGACGGGTGCACCCCGGTCAGCTCGTCGTCCGTCAGCTCGTCGAGCCCGACGCCGCGCGACTCGGCGACCCGCACGCAGTCCCCGGCCGCCTCGTGCGCGACCCGGAACGGGACCCCCTGGCGGACCAGCCACTCGGCGATGTCGGTCGCGAGGGTGAACCCGGCCGGCGCCAGCTCGGCCATGCGCGCGGTGTCGAACCGCAGCGTGGCGACCATCCCGGCGATCGCGGGCAGCAGCAGCTCCAGCTGCTCGACCGAGTCGAACAGCGGCTCCTTGTCCTCCTGCAGGTCCCGGTTGTAGGCGAGTGGCTGTGCCTTGAGCACGGCGAGCAGCCCGGTCAGGTTGCCGATCAACCGGCCGGACTTGCCCCTGGTCAGCTCCGCGACGTCGGGGTTCTTCTTCTGCGGCATGATCGAGCTGCCGGTCGCCCACGCGTCGTCGAGCACCGCGTACCGGAACTCCGCGGTCGTCCAGATGATCACTTCCTCGGCGATTCGCGACAGGTTCACACCGATCATCGCCAGGCAGAACCCGATCTCCGCCGCGAAGTCGCGGGACGCGACGCCGTCGATGGAGTTCTCCGCCGCCGCGTCGAAGCCCAGCGCGGTGGCCACCGCGGCGGGGTCGAGGCCGAGCGACGAGCCGGCGAGCGCGCCGGACCCGTAGGACGACACCGCGGCGCGCTTGTCCCAGTCCCGCAACCGGTCCAGATCCCGCAGCAGCGACTGGACGTGCGCGAGCAGGTGGTGTGCGAGCAGCACCGGCTGCGCGTGCTGCAGGTGGGTGCGGCCCGGCATGACCGCGGTCGGGTGCTGGTCCACCTGGTGCAGCAGCGCCTCGACCACGTGCCCGACACCGACCGCGACCCGCCGGGCGCCGTCCCGCAGCCACATCCGGAACAGCGTCGCGACCTGGTCGTTGCGCGAGCGGCCGGCCCGCAGCTTGCCGCCGAGCTCGGCGCCGGCCCGCTCGATCAGACCCCGTTCGAGCGCGGTGTGCACGTCCTCGTCGGCGACCACCGGCGTGAACGAGCCCGACGCCACGTCGTCCGCCAGCGTGTCCAGCGCGGACAGCATGCCGACCAGCTCGTCGTCGGTCAGCAGCTTCGCCTTGTGCAGCACGCGGGCATGCGCCCGGGAGCCCTCGATGTCGTACGGGGCGAGCCGCCAGTCGAAGTGGGTCGACAGCGACAGCGCGGCCATCGCCTCGGCCGGCCCGGACGAGAACCGGCCGCCCCACAGGGAAGCGGGCTCAGGCATGCTGGTCCCGCTTCGCGGCGATCTTCGACGGGAGGCCCCACAGCTGCACGAAGCCCTTGGCCAGCGACTGGTCGAACGTGTCGCCGTCGTCGTAGGTGGCCAGGTTGAAGTCGTACAGGGACCGCTCGCTGCGCCGGCCGGTCGGCACCGCGCGGCCGCCGTGCAGCGTCATCCGGATGTCGCCGGACACGTGCTCCTGGGTCTTCGCGACGAACGTGTCCAGCGCGTCCTTCAGCGGGGAGAACCACAGGCCGTCGTACACCAGCTCGCCCCAGCGCTGCTCGACCTGCCGCTTGAACCTGGCGAGGTCGCGCTCGAGGGTGACGGTCTCCAGCTCCTGGTGCGCGGTGATCAGCGCGAGCGCGCCGGGCGCCTCGTACACCTCGCGGCTCTTGATGCCGACGAGCCGGTCCTCGACCATGTCGAGGCGGCCGACGCCCTGCGCGCCGGCACGCCGGTTGAGCTGCTGGATCGCCTGCAGGACGGTGACGGTCTCGCCGTCGATGGCGACCGGCGCGCCCTTGTCGAAGGTGACGATCACCTCGTCGGCGTCGCGCGGCACGGCCGGGTTGTCGGTGTAGGAGTAGACGTCCTCGATCGGCGCGTTCCAGATGTCCTCGAGGAAGCCGGTCTCGACCGCGCGGCCCCAGACGTTCTGGTCGACCGAGTACGGCGAGGACTTGGTCTGGTCGATCGGCAGGTTGCGGTCGTGCGCCCACGCGATGGCCTTCTCCCGCGTCCACGCGAAGTCGCGGACCGGGGCGATCACCTTGAGGTCGGGGGCGAGCGCGCCGATGCCGACCTCGAATCGGACCTGGTCGTTGCCCTTGCCGGTGCAGCCGTGCGAGACGGTGGTCGCGCCGTGGTACTTCGCGGCGTCGACGAGGTGCTTCACGATCACCGGCCGGGAGATGGCCGACACCAGCGGGTAGCGGTCCATGTAGAGCGCGTTCGCCTGGAGCGCCGGCAGGCAGTACTGGTCGGCGAACTCGTCGCGCGCGTCCGTGACCACCGCCTCGACCGCGCCGCAGTCCAGTGCCCGCTTGCGGATGGTGTCGAGGTCCTCGCCGCCCTGGCCGACGTCGACCGCGACCGCCACGACCTCCGCGCCGGTCTCCTCGGCGATCCACCCGATCGCCACGGACGTGTCCAGACCGCCCGAGTAGGCGAGGACGATCCGCTCAGTCATTGTGTTCTCCTTCTTGTTCCAAGTCTGTTCGTGCGGCAAGAGCGGTGAAGCGGTCGGCCAGTTCCCTGCCGGACAGCGGTTCCCTGGCGATGACCATCACGGTGTCGTCACCGGCGATGGTGCCGACGACCTCGTGGAGTGCGGCCCGGTCGATCGCGCTCGCGAGGAACTGCGCGGCACCGGGCGGGGTTCGCAAGACGGTCAGGTTGGCCGAGCAGTCGGCCGACACCATCAGCTCGGTCAGCAGGCGGGACAGGCGTGAGGTGCCGCCCTGGACGCCGCGCACCGGCGCGCCGTCCTCCGGGATCACGTAGATCGCCGCGCCGCCGTCGACGCCGCGCAGCTTGACCGCGCCCAGCTCGTCGAGGTCCCGCGACAGGGTGGCCTGGGTGACGTCGATACCTTCGCCGGCAAGGAGTTTGGCCAGCTCGGTCTGGCTGCGGATGCCCATCGCCGAGACCAGCTCGACGATCCTGGCCTGCCGAGCGACCCGCGTGGTGTTGGTGGACGCGGTCACGACTGTTCCGCCTCCCCGGAATCAAATGTTGGGGTCGCGTTGGGGCCGGAAGCTCCTGTTCGGTCACGTACTTGTGGCTGGCTTGCGTCACGTTCCCCTGAGGTGCGGTTGGGAAGCCCTCGGCCTGAGATTTCCTGCCCCACTACCCACGACAGCAGCGCTTTCTGTGCGTGCAGGCGGTTCTCCGCCTCGTCCCAGACCGCGCTCGACGGGCCGTCGAGCACCTCGTCGGTGATCTCCCAGCCGCGGTGCGCCGGCAGGCAGTGCAGGACGATCGCGCCGGGCGCGGCGCGGCCGAACAGCTCGGCGTTGACCTGGTAGGGCCGGAACGGCGAGATCCGGTCCTTGCCGTCGTTCTCCTGGCCCATCGACGTCCACGCGTCGGTGACCAGGACGTCCGCGCCGTCGACCGCCGCGTGCGGGTCGGTCAGCACGGTCACGCCGGCGCCGGTGTCCTCCGCGCGGTGCTTGGCGTCGAGCAGCACGTCCTGGTGCGGTGCGAAGCCGGCCGGGTGCGCGACCCGGACGTGCAGGCCCGCGGTGGCGCCGGCGAGCAGCAGCGAGTGCGCCATGTTGTTGGCGCCGTCGCCGAGGTAGGCCAGCGTGAGCCCGGCCAGCCTGCCGTGCCGCTCGCGGATGGTCTGCAAATCGGCGAGCACCTGGCACGGGTGGAACTCGTCGGTCAGCGCGTTGACCACCGGTACCCGCGACACCGACGCCATCGCGGTCATCCGCTGCTGCGCGTAGGTCCGCCACACGATGGCGTCGACGTAGCGGGACAGCACCCGCGAGGTGTCCTCGATGGTCTCCTCGCGGCCGAGCTGCATGGTGCGGCCGTCGATCACGATCGGCTGGCCGCCGAGCTGCGCGATGCCCACCTCGAAGGAGAGGCGGGTGCGCGTGGAGTTCTTCTCGAAGATCGTCGCGACCGACCTGCCCGCCAGCGCGGGGAAACCGAGCCGGTCGGCCTTCATCCGGTCGGCGAGGTCGAGCACCTCGAGCTGCTGCTCCGGCGTCAGGTCGTCGTCACGCAGGAAGTGCCGCACCATGTCATGCCTCCCCGGCCGCGTCGAGGACACCTGGCAGGGCGTCGAGGAAGCCGCGCACCTGGTCGGTGTCGAGCACCAGCGGCGGCGCGAGGCGCACGGCGTCGGGCTGGACGTTGTTGACCAGGTAGCCGGCCGACAGCGCGGCGCCGGCGACCGCGGCGGCGACCGGGCCGGTGAGGCCGATGCCGAGCAGCAGCCCGCTCCCCCGCACCTCGCTGACCAGCGGGTGTCCGATGGCCTCGACGCCGGCCGCGATCTCCTTGCCCAGTGCCGCGGCGCGCTCGCACAGCCCGTCCTCGGCGATCGTGCGGAGCACCGCGAGACCGGCGGCACAGCACACCGGGTTGCCGCCGAACGTGGTGCCGTGGTGACCCGGCCGCAGCAGGTCGCCGGCCGCGCCGACGCCGATGCACGCGCCGAGCGGCAGCCCGCCACCGAGGCCCTTGGCCAGCGTGATCACGTCCGGGGTGATGCCGGCCTGCTGGAACGCGAACCAGCTGCCGAGCCGGCCGACGCCGGTCTGCACCTCGTCGAGCACGAGCAGCGCGCCGGCGTCGCTGGTGAGCCTGCGTGCCGCCTGCAGGTAGCCGGCCGGCGCCGGGTGCACGCCACCCTCGCCGAGCACCGGCTCGATCACCACCGCGGCGGTCCGGTCGTCGACCTCGGCCGCCAGCGCGTCGGCGTCGCCGAACGGGACGTGCACGACGTCGGGCAGGAGCGGCTCGAACGGCGCCCGCTTCGGCTGCTGCCCGGTGAGCGTCAGCGCGCCCATCGTGCGGCCGTGGAACGCGCCGTCGCAGGCGACGAGCTTCGTGCGGCCGGTCAGGCGGGTCAGCTTGAGCGCCGCCTCGACCGCCTCGGCGCCGGAGTTGCAGAACAGGACCTTGGCCTGGCCGGTCAGCCCGGCGACGTGGAGCAGCTCCTCGGCCAGCTCGACGGTGACCTGGTTGACGTAGAGGTTGGAGGTGTGGCCGAGGGTCTGGATCTGCTCGGTGACCGCCGCGACGACCTCGGGGTGCGCGTGGCCGAGCGCGTTGACCGCGATGCCGCCGACGAGGTCGAGGTAGCGGTTGCCGTCGGCGTCCCAGACGTAGGCGCCCTCGCCGCGCACCAGCGTCAGCGCGGGAGTGCCGTAGTTGTCCATGAGCGACGACCGCCAGCGCGTCCGCCCGTCCACATTGGACGCGATCATGAGCTTGCCCCTTCCGGCAGCACCATCGTGCCGACGCCGTGGCCGGTGAACACCTCGAGCAGGACCGAGTGCGCGAGCCGCCCGTCGATCACGTGCGCGCGCGGCACCCCGCCGTGGACGGCCGCGAGACACGCCTCCATCTTCGGGATCATCCCGCTCGCGAGACCGGGCAGCAGCCGCGCCAGCTCGTCCGCGTGGATCACGTTCAGCAGCGAGTCCCGGTTGGGCCAGTCCGCGTACAGGCCCTCGACGTCGGTGAGCATGACGAGCTTCTCCGCGCCGAGCGCGACCGCGATCGCCGCGGCCGCGGTGTCCGCGTTCACGTTGTGCGCCAGGCCGTCCGCGTCCGGGGCCACCGTGGACACCACCGGGATCCGGCCCGCGTGCATGATGTCGAGCACCGCGTCCGGGTTGACCCCGATCACCTCGCCGACGAGCCCGAGGTCGACCTCGGCGCCGTCGACGGTGGCCGTCCTGCGTTGCGCGGTCAGCAGGTTCGCGTCCTCGCCGGAGATCCCGACCGCGTACGGGCCGTGCGCGTTGATCAACGCGACCAGCTCGCGGCTGACCTGACCGGTGAGCACCATCCGGACCACGTCCATGGTCTCCGGCGTGGTGACCCGCAGGCCCGCCTTGAACTCGCCGGGGATGCCGAGCCGGTTCAGCATCGACGTGATCTGCGGGCCGCCGCCGTGCACCACCACCGGGTGCAGGCCCGCGACCTTGAGGAACACCATGTCCTGCGCGAACGCGGCCTTGAGCGACTCGTCGACCATCGCGTTGCCGCCGTACTTCACGACCACCGTCGCGCCGTGGAACCGTTGCAGCCACGGCAGGGCCTCGATGAGCACCGCCGCCTTCTCCGCCGCGTCGGCACGCTCCTGCACCTCGTCGGGGATCATGAGGAGTAGGCGCTGTTCTCTTCGACGTAGCCGTGCGACAGGTCGGTCGTCAGCACGGTCGCGGCGCCGGGGCCGGCGTGCAGGTCGACCTCGACGGCGATGTCCCGCCCGCTCAGGTCGGCCTTGCCGCGGTCCTCCCCCGCGCCGCCGGCGCGGCACACCTCGACGCCGTTGATCGTGATGTCCAACAGGTTCGGGTCGAACTCGGTCGGCGCGTTGCCGACGGCCATCGCGATCCGGCCCCAGTTCGGGTCGGAGCCGAAGAACGCGGTCTTGCACAGGTTGTCGTTCGCGATCACCTTCGCGGCGACGCGGGCCTCGGCGTCGGTCGCCGCGCCCCGCACGGTGATCGTGACGTGCTTGGTGGCGCCCTCCGCGTCTGCCTGCAGCTGGGCGACCAGGTCCGCGCACACGCCGGTGAGCGCGGCGGTGAACTCGGCCGCGGTCGGGGTGTGGCCGGACGCGCCGGAGCACAGCAGCAGCACGGTGTCGTTGGTCGAGGTGCCCCCGTCGACGTCGAGCCGGTTGAAGGTGGCGTCGACCGCGGCGCGCAGCGCGGCGTCCACTTCGGACTGTTCGAGCACCGCGTCAGTGGTGAGGACCGACAGCATGGTGGCCATGTTCGGCGCGCACATGCCGGCGCCCTTGGCGAACCCGCCGATCGTCCAACCGTCCTGTGTGGACTTGGCGTGCTTGGGCACGGAGTCGGTGGTCATCACGGCGGTGGCGGCGTCGACCCCGGCCTCGTGGGTGTCGGCGAGCCGCGCGGCCGCGGTGTCGATGCCGGCCTTGAGCCGGTCCATCGGCAGCCGCGCGCCGATCAGGCCGGTCGAGCAGACCGCGACGTCGACGGCGCCGAGCCCGAGGACCGCCGCGACGTGCTCCGCCGTGGCGTGGGTGTCCTGGAAGCCGTCCGCGCCGGTGCACGCGTTGGCGCCGCCCGAGTTCAGCACGACCGCCTTCGCCCGGCCGGTCGCCAGCACCTGCTGGGACCACAGCACCGGCGCGGCCTTCACCTTGTTGCGGGTGAAGACGCCGGCGGCGACGTCGAGCGGGCCGTCGTTGACGACCAGCGTGACGTCCTTGGCGCCGCTGTCCTTGATCCCCGCGGCGACGCCGGCCGCACGGAAACCCTTGGGCGCGTTGACGGTCATGATGCCGCCTCCGCGGGAACAAGTACGTCGGCGGTCACGGTGCTACCCCCACGGTGGTCAGGCCCGCCGTCTCCGGCAGGCCGAGCGCGATGTTCATCGACTGGACGGCGGCGCCCGCCGTGCCCTTGGTCAGGTTGTCGAGGGCGGCCACGACCACGAGCCGGCCGGCGTCCGCGTCGACAGTCGCCCGCAGTAGCACCGCGTTCGAGCCGAGCGTGGCGGCCGTCGCGGGCCACGAGGTCTCGAGCACGTGCACGAACGGCTCGTCGGCGTAGGCCTTGCGGTACACCGCCTCGACGGCGTCGAGGTCCACGCCGGCCGCGAGCGGAGCGGACGCGGTCGTGAGGATGCCGCGCGGCATGGGCGCGAGGACCGGGGTGAACGACACCCGGACGTCCGCGCCGGCCACCTGCCGCAGGTTCTGCATGATCTCCGGCGTGTGCCGGTGGGCGCCGCCGACGCCGTACGCGCTGGCCGAGCCCATGACCTCGGAGCCGAGCAGGTGCGGCTTGAGCGACTTGCCGGCGCCGGAGGTGCCGCTGACCGCGACCACGACGACGTCCGGCTCGACGAGGCCGGCGGCGAGTGCGGGGGCGAGCGCGAGGGAGGCGCCGGTCGGGTAGCAGCCGGGGACGGCGATCCGCCTGGTGTTCGTCAGCTTCGCACGGCCGCCGGGCAGTTCGGGGAGGCCGTAGGGCCAGGTGCCGGCGTGCTCGCCGCCGTACCAGCGGGTCCAGTTCTGCTCGCTGACCAGGCGGTGGTCGGCGCCGCAGTCGATCACGAGGGTGTCCGCGCCCAGCTCGGCCGCGATCGCCGCGGAGTGCCCGTGCGGCAGCGCGAGGAAGACGACGTCGTGCCCGGCGAGGGTGGCCGCGGTCGTGTCCGCGAGGACCCGGTCGGCCAGCGGAAGCAGGTGCGGCTGGTGCGCGCCGAGCGGCGTGCCCGCGTTGCCGCCCGCGGTCAGCGCGCCGATCTCCACGTTCGGGTGCGCGAGCAGGAGCCGGAGGAGCTCGCCCCCGGCGTACCCACTCGCGCCACCCACCGCGATCCGCACCATATGGATGATTATGCACGCTCATGCAAACTCACTCAACCGGAGGTTGACACGTGACTCAATGGTCACCTAACTTTGCCCCATGACGGACGACGACCGGGTCTTCAAGGCGTTGGCCGATCCGACCAGGAGGCTGCTGCTCGACCGGCTGTTCGCCAGGGACGGCCGGCCGCTCGGCGACCTCGAGTCCGATGTGGACATGACGAGGTTCGGTGTCATGAAACACCTCCGGCTGCTCGAGGAAGCCGGTCTCGTCACCACCCGCAAGTCCGGCCGCGAGAAGCTCCACTTCCTGAACGCGGTGCCCATCCGGCTGATCCACGACCGCTGGATCGACAAGTACACCGAACCGCAGGTGTCGGCACTCGTCGGCCTGAAGACCGAGTTGGAGCAGTTCATGATCCCCTCCGGGACCGGCACGACCGTGCAGGTGCACCGCGTCTACATCAAGGCGCCGGCGCAGGCGATCTGGACCGCGATCGTCGACCCGGAGTGGACGCGGCGCTACGGCTACCGCGGCCTCGTCTCCTACGACCTGCGGCCGGGCGGCGAGTTCACGACACTCGCCGGCGAGGCCGCGCCGGGCGGCGACCCGAACGAGTGCGTCGTCGAGGGCAAGGTCCTGGAGGTCGACCCGCCGCACCGGCTCGTCCAGACCTGGCGCCCCATGTGGCTCGACGAGCCGTTCACGACGCTCACGTACGAGATCGTGGAGGGCGAGCGCGGCGTGTGCTCACTGACCCTCACCCACGACGTGCACGACGCGCCGATGACCGCGGCCCAGAGCGCCGGCACGACCGGGCTGGAGCACGCGGGCGGCGGCTGGGCGCAGGTGCTGAGCGACCTCAAGTCGCTGCTGGAGACCGGCGCGAGCCTGTACGCCTGACCTGCTGAACGGCGATGGGCGCCTCGACCGACGTTGGTCGAGGCGCCCATCGCCGTATCTTTTCGGTGGAACAGGTCAGCGCGGAACCGCGAGCGCCAGTTCCTTGCGTGCGTCGGTCGTCGGAGTCGACGCGGCCCGCTGGTCGGCCGTGCCGGCCGGGACCGGCCGCGGCACCGGGTCGCACTGGACGTCCGACTGGTTGCCCGGCTTGCGGGCCGGCAGCGCGCCCGTCTTCAGGTACCCGGCGATGAGGCTGTCCGTGCACTCGACACCCGACAGCGAGCCGGAGTGGGTCGTGCCGCCGACACCCTCGACGAGCACCGAGTTCGGGAACAGCTTGCGCACCTCGAGCGCGCCGGAGTACGGCGTCGCCGAGTCCAGCGTCTCGTTGATCAGCAGCGCGCTCTCGACCTTGCGGCCGTCGACCTTCACCGGCTTGCTCGCCTTGCCCGGCCAGTACACGCACGGCGCGTTGAACCACACGTTGCCCCACGTCTCGAACGGGGCCCGGATGTGGGTCAGCCAGTTGTCGACGCGCCACTTGTTCCAGTTCGTCGGCCACTGGGTGTCGGTGCAGGAGACCGCGAGGTAGACGGCGTGGCCGTTGTCGTCGAACGGCGGCGTGCCGTAGAGCTCCTGCAGCGTCTGCCAGTCACCGTCGTGGACGAAGCCGGCGAACGCGTTGGCGATGTCCTCCCAGCCGTACACGTAGTACGCGGCCTGCAGGAAGATGTCGGTCCACTCGTCCGGGCCGATCACGCCGCCCGCCGGCTGGCGCAGCAGCTCGGCCTGCTTCCTGTAGAAGAGGGCCTCGACCGCACGTCCGGTCGTGCCGAGGTGGTAGATGCTGTCGTTCTGCGCGACCCAGTCGAAGTAGACCTTGATGTTGCGGTCGAACGCGATGTCCTGGTCGATGTTCGCGTCGTACCAGACCCGCTTCGGGTTCACGTTGCCGTCGAACACGACCCGGCCGAAGCGCTCCGGGTACAGCGTGCCGTAGACCTGGCCGAGATAGGTGCCGTAGGAGAACCCGTAGTAGTTGATCTGCTCGGCGCCGAGTGCCTTGCGAATGCTCTCCATGTCGTTCGCCGAGTCGACGGTCGTCATGTGGTCGAGCAGTTTCCCGCCGTCGGCGCCACAGGCCTGCGCGTAGTTCTTCGACCGCTGCAGCCACGTCTGCTCGAGGCTCGGCGTGATCGGCACGAAGTAGGGCCGGTTGTAGCCGTCGTAGTCGGGAATGCAGGACAGCGACGGCTGGCTCGAGCCGACGCCGCGCGGGTCGAACCCGACCCAGTCGTAGGCGTCCCCGCCGCCGTCGGGCACGAAGTCGCCGAAGATCGAGTAGATGAGACCGGAGCCACCCGGGCCGCCCGGGTTGACCAACATCGGACCCTGGTAGTCCGCGTCAGCGCTCTTGTGCGTCACGCGCGACACGGCGAGCTTGATCTTCTCGCCCTTCGGTTTCGCGTAGTCGAGCGGCACCTCGAGGAACCCGCACTTGGCGCCCGCGTCGACGAGCCGGGGAATGTCGCATTCACCCCATTGGATGGCCTTTGGAGTGAATGCCGGCGCCTTTCCGGCCGACTGGCTCGGAGCGGCATCGGCCACCGGGATCGCGAGCAACCCGCTCAGCGCAACTCCCGCGGCCGTGACCACGGCAGCGAATCTGTTCACTTTGCCCCTTTTCACTTACTTTCCGCCGTTCTACGCGGACGGTTCCAAGTCACCGTGCGAGCCTGCCGTCACGTGGTCTTTCGGGGAATACCCCGAAAGTCGATTTATCGGATCGTGACAGCACGGAGCGCGACTGTCCGAACACGACACTCGCGGCACTGTCGGTGGGTCGGCGTAGCTTGCCCACCATGAGCGAATCCCAGGCCCTCGTCGCCGCGGTACGCGCCGGTCTCGCGTCGCTCGGCGACGCGCGGAAGGCGCCGGACATGCAGCGGTACATGAAGTCGGAGCTGCCCTTCCGCGGGGTGGCGTCGCCGGCGCGCAAGGCGCTGGGCGCCCGGCTGTTCGCCGCGCACCCACTGTCCGATGTGGATACCTGGCGGGCGACCGTGCTGACGTTGTGGCGGGAGGCGGAGTTCCGCGAGGAGCGGTACGTCGCGATCGATCTGACCGGCCGGCACCAGGAGTGGCAGACGCCGTCGCTCCTGCCGCTGTACGAGGAGCTGATCGTCACCGGCGCGTGGTGGGACTACGTCGACGAGGTGGCGAACCGGCGCGTGGGGCCGCTGTTACGCGCGTCGCCGGCCGAGCTCACGCCGGTCATGCTGCGATGGTCGACCGACGCCGACCTGTGGAAGCGGCGGACGTCGATCATCTGCCAGCTGAGCTTCAGGTCGGCCACCGACACCGCGCTGCTGGCGTCGGCCATCGAGGCGAACCTGGCGGACCGGGACTTCTTCATCCGTAAGGGCATCGGGTGGGCGCTGCGGCAGTTCGCGCGCACCGAGCCGGGGTGGGTGCGGGCGTTCGTGGACGCGCATCCCGGGCTGTCGCCGCTGTCCGTGCGGGAGGCCGTTAAGCATTTGTAGGCGTTGGCAGGATGGAGGGCATGGTCGATCTGCCGCCGACGCGCGATTCGCTCGCCCGTGACCTCGCCGCGCTCGGGCTGAACGCCGGGGACACGGTGGAGCTGCATTCGTCGATGCGTGCGATCGGGTGGGTGCCCGGTGGGCGCGTGGCGGTGGTGCAGGCGCTGCTGGACGTGCTGGGGCCGGCGGGGACGGTCGTGGTGCCGACGCAGACGATGGAGAACTCGGACCCGAAGGACTGGTCGCGGCCGCCGGTGCCGCCGGAGTGGTGGCCGGTCATCCGCGAGCACACGCCGGCGTTCGACCCGGCGCTCACGCCGAGCCAGGGCATCGGGGCGGTCGGCGAGGCGGTACGCACGTGGCCGGGGGCCGTGCGGAGCAACCACCCGCAGACGTCGTTCGCGGCGGTGGGCGCTCGCGCGGCCGAGCTGATGGCGACGCACCGGTTGGACTGCCAGTTCGGGGAGCAGTCCCCGCTGGCCGCGCTGGAACGCGTCGGCGCGCGGGTGCTGCTGCTCGGCGTCGGCTACGACGTGTGCACGGCGTTCCACCTCGCGGAGTACCGGGTGCTGACGGCGAGGGCGGAGTTCAGCTGCGCGGTGCAGACGGAGACCGGCCGCGAATGGGTCACGTACACCGACGTCCTGGTGGAGGGCGACGCCTTCG
The DNA here is from genome assembly GCA_963840275.1 of uncultured Actinomycetota bacterium. GTDB lineage: Bacteria > Actinomycetota > Actinomycetes > Mycobacteriales > Pseudonocardiaceae > Actinophytocola. Next base: position 188,991 of record CAWIYK010000005.1, on the reverse strand, counting down.
ACACCCTCGGCGCGGCCTACGAACAGACAGGTGAGGTCGCGAGAGGCATGGTGGGCGCGGCGGACTCCCGTCTGTTCCCCGCGGACAAGGCGATCGCGTTCGCGACGGAGTGGCTACGCACAAACCGCAAGCAAACCTGACTGGCCCCCGCGAGTCGCACGTTCGGGACGGGTGAGTCGAACACTCACCTCTACCGCCGATAGACACGAAACGCCAACTCACCATGTCTGAACGGGCGACTCGCGGGGTTGGTCGAAACCGTTACGAGCGCAGTGCTGCGCCGAACTTGGATGCGGCCGCGCTTACCGCCGCGTCGCGCGCGGCCGTGGCCTCGTCCACCGTCAACGTCCGGTCCGGAGCGCGGAACCGCAGCGAGTACGCGAGCGACCGCTTGCCCTCGCCCACCTGCTCGCCCGTGAACACGTCGAACAGGTGCAGCTCCTCGAGGAGGTCTCCCCCGCCGCCGCGCAGCGCGTCGGCCACCTCGGCCACCGGCACGTCCTCGGCGACCACCAGCGCCACGTCGAGCAGCACCGGCGGGTACGGCGACGGCGACGGCGCGGGCCGGCGATCGACCAGCGGCAGACCGTCGAGCTTGAGCTCCATCGCGCAGGTGCGCTTCGGCAGGCCGAGCGCGTCGACCACCTTCGGGTGCAGCTCGCCCGCGTAGCCGACGGCCAGGTCGCCCACCATCAGCTGCGCGCAGCGCCCCGGATGCCACGGCGCGAGCTCGCCGGCCTTCACGGTCAGCTCGACGCCGGCCGCCTCGCCGACGATCTGGGCGGCACGCACGGCGTCCGACCAGGTCGCGGGCTCGCCGGGACCCCACCAGCCGGCGCGGGTGCGGTTGCCCGCCAGCACGACGGCGACGTGCACCGGCTGCTGCGGCAGCGCCGCGTGCAGACTCGCGACCTCCGCGTCGCTCGGCCGGTCGGCGACCGCGACGTCGGGCACCGGCACCTGCTGGGCCTTCGGCAGCGTCACCTGCCCGACGTTGAACAGGCTGACGTCGCGCATGCCGCGGGACACGTTGCGCACCAAGGCATCCAGCAGCCCCGGCAGCAGCGTGGTGGCCAGCTCGCTGCGGTCCGCCTCGAGCGGGTTCAGCACCGACACCGTGCGCCTGCGGTTGTCGTCCGGCCCGAGGCCGAGCGAGTCCCACACGGTCGGCGACACGAACGGGAACGGCAGCACCTCGAAGTATCCGGCCTCGGCGAGCGCGCGACCCACCGCGCGCCGCCGCCGCTGGCTCGCGGTCGTGCCGGTCCCGGGCGGGGCGGGCGGCAGCACGGTCGGAATGCTGTCGTAGCCCTCGAGCCGCAGCACCTCCTCGACCAGGTCCGCCGGCTCGGCGAGGTCCGGCCGCCACGTCGGCGGCTCGACCGTCACGATCGGGGTGCCGCCGTCGGACGAGCCGACCTCGGTGAGGCAGCCGATCTGGTTGAGCCGCCGAACGGTCACGCCACGCCCGTACGGCACGCCGGCCACCCGGTCGGGCAGGCTGATCGGCATCGTCACCAGCGGCATCTGGATGAGCCCGCCGACGTCGGTGCGCCCGGGCTGGATGCTGCCGTCCGCGTGGTCGCGCAGCAGCCGCGCCGCCCGCTCCAACGCGATCGGCGGCACGTTCGAGTCCACGTTCCGCTCGAACCGCTTGGACGCCTCCGACGGCAGCTTGTGCCGGCGCACCGAGCGCGCGATCGCCGCCGGGTTCCAGATCGCGGCCTCGAGCAGGATGTCGGTGCTGTCGGGCTTCACCTCGGTGCTCGCGCCGCCCATCACGCCGGCGAGCGAGATGGCGCCGGAGTCGTCGGCGACGACGATGTCGTCCGGGTCCAGCTTGCGCTCGACGTCGTCGAGCGTGGTCAGCGTCTCGCCGGCCTTCGCGCGCCGGATGTTGATCGCGCCGCGCAGCGACGGGGTGTCGAACGCGTGCATCGGCTGGCCCATCTCGAGCATCACGTAGTTCGTGACGTCGACGGTCAGCGAGATCGACCGGATGCCGGCGAGCATCAGCCTGCGCCGCACCCACCACGGGGTCGGCGCGGTCGGGTCGACGCCGGTCACCCTGCGCGCCACGAACCGGGGGCAGTCACCCGCGTCCTCGACCGTGATCGGGACCGCGTCGCCCTCCGCCTCCGGCACGTCGATCGCGGCCGGGTCGCGGTAGGAGATGTCGAACGCGCACGCCAGCTCGCGGGCCAGGCCGCGGATGGAGAACGCGTAGCCGCGGTCGGGCGTGATCGACAGCTCGATGATGGTGTCGTCGAGGCCGAGCAGCTCCACCGCGTCGTCGCCGGCGCCGGCCTCGCCGCTGGGCAGCACGAGGATGCCGGAGTGCTCGTCGCCGAGCCCCAGCTCGCGTGCCGAGCAGATCATGCCGTCGCTGACCCGGCCGTACGTCGTGCGCGCGGTGATCGCGAACCCGCCGGGCAGCACCGCGCCCGGCAGCGCGACCACCACGAGGTCGCCCTCGACGAAGTTCGTCGCGCCGCAGACGATGCCGCGCACGCGGGGCTCGCCGCCGGAGTCGCCGTAGTCGGTGTGGTCGTCGGCCTCCGCGACCTCGACCATGCAGTACCGGATCGGCTTCTTGAACTCGGTGAGCTCCTCGATCTCGGCGACCCGGCCGACCACGACGGGGCCGGTCACCGGCCCGAGCGGCGTGACGTCCTCCACCTCGAGGCCGACCCGCACGAACGCGTCGGCGAGCTGCTCGGGAGTGAACTTCTCGTCCGTCTCGAGGTGCTCGCTGAGCCAGCTGACGGGAACCCGCACGGTGTTCCTTTCCGGGTGACGGGTGACTTTACGACTGTGGGGCGAGGCGCATCAGGCCTCCGTCCCGAAGGGGGCGGTGAACCGGACGTCCCCCTCGACCATGTCGCGCATGTCGGGGATGCCGTTGCGGAACTGCAGTGTCCGCTCGATGCCCATGCCGAACGCGAAGCCGGAGTAGACGTCGGGGTCGATGCCGCAGGCACGCAGGACGTTGGGGTTGACCATGCCGCAGCCGCCCCACTCGACCCAGCCGGCGCCGCCCTTCTTCTCCGGGAACCACACGTCGGGCTCGGCCGAGGGCTCGGTGAAGGGGAAGTACGACGGCCGCAGCCGGATCTTCGACTTGTCGCCGAACATGGCCTTGGCGAACGCGTCGAGGGTGCCCTTGAGGTGCGCCATGGTCAGGCCCTTGTCCACCGCGAGGCCCTCGACCTGGTGGAACACGGGCGTGTGGGTGGCGTCGAGCTCGTCGGTGCGGAAGGTGCGGCCCGGGCACACCACGTACACCGGCAGTTCGCGCTCGAGCAGCGACCGGATCTGCACCGGCGACGTGTGCGTGCGCAGGACCAGCCCGGAGTCGGCGGGCGCCACGTAGAAGGTGTCCTGCATCGAGCGCGCCGGGTGGTCCTTCTTGAAGTTGAGCGCGTCGAAGTTGAACCACTCGGTCTCGATCTCGGGGCCTTCGGCGATCTCGTAGCCCATGCCGACGAACACGTCGGCGATCCGCTCGGACAGCGTGGTCAGCGGGTGCCGGGCGCCGCGCGGGATGCGGTCCCACGGCAGCGTGACGTCGACGCTCTCCTCGCGGAGCACGCGCTCGTCCCGGTCGGCCGCCAGCTCGGCGCGCCGCTCGTCGAACGCGGCGCGGACCGCCTTCTGCACCTCGTTGACCCGCTTGCCGGCGTCGGCCTTGGCGTTGGGGGGCAGCGCGCCGATCTCGCGGCGGGCCAGCATCAGCGGCGCCTTGTCACCGAGGTGGGCCGGCTTGGCCGCGGCGAGCGCGGCCAGGTCGGTGGCAGCCGAGAACTCCTTGCGCGCCTGCTCCACGGCAGCCTGCAGCGTCTCCGGCGCGAGGGCCGCGACCTGCTTCGGATCGTAGGAGTCGTTGGCTGCGGACATGGTGAGTGAGAGCTCCCGGGGACGAAGGCCGAATCGGGCTGCTCGCGCCGGCACGTGGCCGGGCAGGCACAGGAGATCCTAGGTGATCCGCCGACCCGCCCTGCACTCAGTTTGCCCTCACGGCCCGCCGGCCGCTCGAACGAGCGTCAGCCGCGCGTCGGCGGGAACGCGTTTCGTTGTTGCCACGCCGTCGCGTACAGGCAGATCGTGGCGGCGGTCGCCAGGTTCAGGCTCTCGGCGCCGCCGTAGATCGGCACGCGCAGTGACTCGTCCGCGGCCGAGGTCACCTCTTCGGGTAGACCGTGGGCCTCGGCGCCGAAGAGCCACGCGGTCGGGGACGACACCGTCCCGTCGTGCGGGGTCAGCTCGGCCTTCGCGTGGCCGTCCGCCGCGACGAGCCGCAGCCCCGCCGCGCGGCACGCCGACAGGGTCTCCTCGACGTCCGGCGACCGGGCGATCGGGACGTGGAACAGGCTGCCCGTCGAGGCTCGCACGCACTTGCCGTTGTGCGGGTCGACCGCGGCGCCGGCGAGGATCACCGCGTCCGCGCCCGCCGCGTCCGCCACCCGGATCACCGTGCCCGCGTTGCCGGGGTCGGACACGCCGACCAGGACGGCCACCAGTCGCGGGCCGCCGGACAGCGCGTCGGCCAGTGGCACGTCCACGAGCGCGCAGACGGCCACGATCCCTTGTGGCGTCACGGTTTCGGCGAGACCGGCCATGGCCCGGTCGGTCACCGGCGAGACCGGCACGCCGGCGGCGACGGCCCGCGCGACGAGCTCGGTGTCCCGCTCGGCGAAGGCCTCGGTGACGAACAGCTCGTGCACCTCGCCCGGCCAGGCCAGCGCCTCGCGCACGGCCTGCGCGCCCTCTACGAGAAACCGGCCCGCGCGCTGCCGGCCGACGCGTCGCGACAGGGCCCGGGCAGCAGCGACCCGGGGCGTCCGCTCGGTGAACGGATCGGCCCCGGGTCGGGGTGCCTGCGTGTTCAGGAAGCCTTGCCCTGCGTGCCGGCGTTCTCCTTGGCGACCTCGACCAGCGCGGCGAACGCGTTCGGGTCGTTGACGGCCAGCTCGGCGAGGATCTTGCGGTCCACCTCGATGCCGGCGCCCTTGAGGCCCTGGATGAACCGGTTGTAGGTCATCCCGTTCTGGCGAGCCGCGGCGTTGATACGGGTGATCCACAGCTGGCGGAAGTCACCCTTGCGGGCGCGACGGTCCCGGTAGGCGTAGTTGAGCGAGTGGAGCATCTGCTCCTTCGCCTTGCGGTACAGCCGCGAGCGCTGGCCGCGGTAGCCGCTGGCCAGCTCAAGGGTCGTGCGGCGCTTCTTGTGGGCGTTGACTGCCCGCTTGACGCGTGCCACGGTTCAAATCCTGTCGATCTCGAGGGCGGCTCGTGCCGCCCGGTTGGTCAGGGAAAACGGTCGTCAGCGACCGAGCAGCTTCTTCACCCGGCGGACGTCGGCCTTGGCCACCTCGGTGGTGCCGGACAGGCGACGGGTCACCTTGCTGGGCTTCTTCTCCAGCTTGTGCCGCAGGCCGGTCATCTGACGACGCAGCTTCCCCTTGCCGGTGACCCGAACGCGCTTCGAGATACCGGAGTGGGTCTTGTTCTTGGGCATTGCTTGCTCATCCTCGCGCTGTTGAGCGACCGGGGCATTCACCTCGGAAGGCGAACTCGGCCGGCCTCGGTCAGTTCGTGTCGGTGTCCGCACTGGCCTTCGGACGGGTCTTCTGGGTCTTGTGCGGCGCCAACACCATGATCATGTTTCGGCCGTCCTGCTTCGGCGCCGCCTCGACGAAGCCGAGCTCGGCGACGTCCTCGGACAGGCGCTGCAGCAGCCGGAAGCCGAGCTCCGGGCGGGACTGCTCACGACCGCGGAACATGATCGTCACCTTGACCTTGTTCCCGTGCTCGAGGAAGCGCATCACGTGCCCGCGCTTGGTCTCGTAGTCGTGGGTGTCGATCTTCGGGACGGAGCTTCTGCTCCTTGATCACGGTGAGCTGCTGGTTTCGGCGCGACTCGCGTGCCTTCTGCGCACTCTCGTACTTGAACTTGCCGAAGTCCATGAGCTTGCAGACAGGCGGTCGGGCCTGCGGGGCAACCTCCACGAGGTCCAGGTCCGCTTCCTGAGCCAGGCGGAGTGCGTCTTCGATGCGCACTATCCCCACCTGCTCGCCGTTCGGTCCGACCAGTCGGACTTCCGGAACTCGGATGCGGTCGTTGATACGTGTCTCGGAGCTGATGGGGCCTCCTCGGGCCGGGTTAGTCTTCTTCGCCGCGACCCTCGCGGAACCCCATTCAGCACAGAACCCCGGTCGCCATGAAGACGAACGGGGCCCGCTTCCGATCCCCCGACGCACCCACGAGGGGGCGCCGAGGCGCACCGCGACCGACACCTGAACTACCGGTGTCGAGCGCGGCGACCGGAAACCCGGCCACTGAGTGACTCGGGTGGGAGCGGGGCTCCACTTTGCCGCCTCGCGGACGAGGCTGGTCGCACCCGACAGGTTATCAGATTCGGAACCCGCCGCCGCGGGGGCCTCACGTGGTGGCCCACTGGTAGCGCAGCTCCGGCCGGCCGACCTGCCCGTACTGCGGCTGCCGCACGGCGAGCCCGTGGTCGGCGAGGTACTCGAGGTACCGGCGCGCGGTCACTCGCGACATGCCCAGCGTGTCCCCCGCCGCGCCGGCGGAGAGGCCGCCGTCGGACTGCCGCAGCGTCGCGGCCACCGCGTCGAGGGTCGGGCCGCTCATGCCCTTCGGCAGCCGTGCGCCCTCGGTGCCGCGCAGTGTCGCGAACAGGTGGTCCACGTCGGTCTGGTCCGCCTCCGCCGCGCGGTCCACGCCACGCCGGAACCGGGCGTACCGCTCGAGCTTGTCGCGCAGGGTGGCGAACGTGAACGGCTTGAGCAGGTACTGCACCACCCCGCTCGACACCGCGGCGCGCACCAGCGTCAGGTCCCGCGCGGACGTCACCATGATCACGTCGACCAGCTGCCCGCCGGCCCGCAGCGCCCGGCACAGGTCCAGCCCGTTGCCGTCCGGGAGGTACTGGTCGAGCAGCAGCAGGTCGACGTCGAGCCGGCCGAGCGCGCGCTGCGCCTCCCCCGCCGTGTGCACCACGCCGGCGACCGCGAACCCCTCGACCCGCTCGACGTACAGCCGGTGCGCGTCCGCCGCGACGAGGTCGTCCTCGACCACCAGCACGTTGATCAAGAGCTCACCTCGGTCATGGCGCGCGCGGTGGGCAGCCGCACGGTGAACACCGCGCCGCGCTCGCCCCCGCCGACCTCGATCGTGCCGCCGCCCCTGCGGACCGCCTGCTGGACCAGCGCGAGCCCGAGGCCGCGGCCTCCGCCGGTCGTCGTGGCCTTCGTGGACCAGCCCCGCCCGAACGCCGCTGGCACCGACTCCGCGGACAGCCCGCGACCGGTGTCCTCCACCCGCAGCAGCAGCTCGCCGTCCTCGGCGCGCGCGGTGACGAACACCTTCGGTGCGGTGCCCGCCTCCAGCGCGGCGTCGAGGGCGTTGTCGATGAGGTTGCCGAGGATCGTGACGACGTCCCTCGGCACGAGCGCGCCGCCGAGCACCGCGTCGTCGATCTCGGTCTCCGGCGTGATGACCAGCTCCGCGCCGCGCTCGTTCGCCTCCGCCGCCTTGCCGAGCAGCAGCGCGGCGAGCACCGGCTCCGACACCGCGTCGACCACCCGGTCGGTGAGCTGCTGTGCCAGCGCGAGCTCGGCGGTGGCGAACTCGACCGCCTCCTCGGTGCGGCCGAGCTCCACCAGCGACACGACCGTGTGCAGCCGGTTCGCGGCCTCGTGCGCCTGCGAGCGCAGCGACTCGGCGAACCCGCGCACCGAGTCCAGCTCGCCGGTCAGCGCCTGCAGGTCGGTGTGGTCCCGCAGCGTGACCACCGTGCCGTGCGCGCGGTCACCGGCGCGGACCGGCGCGCAGTTCACGACCAGGACCCGCCGGTCGGTCAGGTGGAGCTCGTCGCGGGTGGTGCGGTCGGGCGCCATACTCGCGACCATCGCGGGCGGCAGCCCGAGGTCGGCGATGGCACGCCCCTCGACGTCGCCGGTCAGGTCGAGCAGCTCGCGGGCGCCGTCGTTGCACAGGGTCACCCGGCCGGCCTGGTCGACGAGCAGCAGTCCTTCGCGCACGGTGTGCAGGATCGCCTCGTGGTACTCGAGCCGCCTGCCGAGCTCGGCGGGGCCGAGACCGTGCGTCTGCCGTGCGAGCCTGCGGCTGACCAGATAGGCGCCCGCGGTGCCGGCGACGAGCGTGACCAGCGCGACGATCACCAGCGGCACCAGGCGGTCGCGCACCTGGCCGGCGAGCGCGTCGAGGGTGATGCCGACGCTGACCAGCGCGACGACCTCGGTCCCGTCGCGCACCGGCACGACCGCGCGGATCGACGGGCCGAGCGTGCCCGTGTAGGTCTCGGTGAACACCCGGCCCGCCAGCGCCTCGTCGATGTGTCCGAGGAACCGCTCGCCGATCCGGTCCGGGTTCGGGTGGGTGAAGCGGCGACCGTCGGGGTCCATGATCGTGATGAAGTCGACGCCGGTGTGCCGGCGCACCCGCTCGGCGAACGGCTGGAGCACCGCGCTCGGCTCGTGGGCGGTCACCGCGTCGACGACCGCCGGCGAGTCCGCGATCGTGAGGGCGACCGACACGACCTCCTCGGTGGTGGACTCCTCGGTCCGGTCCCGGACGTCGAGGTACGCGAGCAGCGCGCCCGCCCCGACCAGCACCCCCACGATGATCACCTGGAGCAGCAGGAGCTGTCGCGCGAGGCTCCAGCCACCCCGGCGTCGGCCGGCATCTTTCATGGTCATAGTGTGACCCGCTTCACAACGATCTTGTTGTTGACTCGTGAACGCAATGAACACAAAGGTGACCCAGGTCATACCCGTCCGGACAATCTGACCACACCCGTCCCTGCCAGGAGGTCTCGTGTCCACCAGTGCTGAACAGCCGGTCCGGCCCCGCCGCGACCGGACCCATCTCCTCTACATCGCCGTGGTGGTCGCGGTCGCCGCCGGCATCCTCGTCGGCCTGGTCTGGCCGGCGGTCGGCGTGGAACTCAAGCCCATCGGCACCGGGTTCATCAACCTGATCAAGATGATGATCAGCCCGATCATCTTCTGCACGATCGTGCTCGGCGTCGGCGCGGTGTCCAAGGCCGCGAAGGTCGGCAAGGTCGGCACGCTCGCCATCGGCTACTTCCTCGTCATGTCCACGGTGGCGCTGATCATCGGGCTCATCGTGGGCAACATCATCCATCCCGGCGAGGGGCTGCACCTCACCCCGGACGCCCAGGACGCGGGCAAGGAGCTGGCCGGCGACCCGACGAGCCTGGTCGACTTCCTGCTCAGCATCATCCCGACGACGCTGGTGTCGGCGTTCACCGACGGCTCGGTGCTGCAGACGCTGCTGGTCGCGCTGCTGACCGGGTTCGCACTGCAGGCGCTCGGCCCCAAGGGCGAGCCGATCCTGCGCGGCGTCGGCCACATCCAGCGGCTCGTGTTCCGCATCCTGTCCATGATCATGTGGGTAGCGCCGATCGGTGCGTTCGGCGCGATCGCGGCGGTGGTCGGCGAGACCGGCGTCGACGCGCTGAAGAGCCTGGCGATCATCATGATCGGCTTCTACGCGACGTGTCTGCTGTTCGTGTTCGGCATCCTGTCCGCGCTGCTGTGGCTGGTGGCGCGGATGAACATCCTGACGCTCTTCCGCTACCTGTCGCGGGAGTTCCTGCTGATCCTGTCGACGTCGTCGTCCGAGGTCGCACTGCCTCGGCTGATCGCGAAGATGGAGCACCTCGGCGTCAGCAAGCCGGTCGTCGGCATCGCGGTGCCGACCGGGTACTCGTTCAACCTGGACGGCACCGCGATCTACCTGACGATGGCGACCCTGTTCATCGCGGAGGCGATGGACAGGCCGCTGGCGGTCGGCGAGCAGATCTCGCTGCTGCTGTTCATGATCATCGCGTCGAAGGGCGCGGCGGGCGTGACCGGCGCCGGACTCGCGACCCTGGCCGGCGGTCTGCAGTCGCACCGGCCGGAGCTCGTCGACGGCGTCGGGTTGATCGTCGGCATCGACCGGTTCATGTCGGAAGCCCGGTCGCTGACGAACTTCGCCGGCAACTCGGTCGCGACCGTGCTGCTCGGCACGTGGACGAAGGAGTTCGACCGCGACCAGGCGAACCGCGTGCTGGCCGGCGAGGACCCCTTCGACGAACGGACCCTCGTCGACGACCACAGCAAGCCGGAACCGCCCGCGCAGGAGACGGAAGACGCCGGCGCCAAGTAGTCCACAGGCCCCGCGGCGCACCACCGAAACTGTCGGTGGTGCGCCGTAGGCTGGAAATCGGGGGCGGCGGCCGCCTCAGGCGCGTGTGCGCCGCCGCCAGCCGCGGCCCTCGTGCCACGACTCGATCACCAGGTGGTCGGCCGGCGTGCCGACGTAGGTCAGCGCGGCCTCGGTGATGTCGAGGCGGAAGTACCCGGCGTCCGGCTGCGCGTTCTCGGCCGGCGGCGGCGTCTCGACCAGCCGGCCGGCGAGCTTCGCGTCGCCGAGCCACTCCCCTTCCTCCGGCGGGTCGAGCGTCGGGCTGTGACAGGCGACCCGGGGGTCGCGGCGCACGTCTCGCAGCTTCAGCGAGCCGTCCATCATGCCGAGCGTCACCTCGCCGTCCTTGATCTCCAGCTCCGTCCCGCTGATCCGCGGGCTGCCGTCGGCGCGCAGCGTCGCGAGCGTCTTGTGGATGCCGGCGGCGAACCGTGAGCGCACCCGCTCGGCGAACTCCGGCGCGTCCTTCGCCATCTCCTGCCAGGTCGACATGCGGCGATACTACCTCAATTATTGAACCGTGGTTCAATAACCCGATGGGGCGACCGAGGAAGATTTCCGACGAGGACCTGATGGCCGCGTGCGGCCGGGCGATCGGGCGGCACGGCCCGGGTTTCACCCTCGCCAACGTGGCGGCCGAGGCGGGGGTGGCGGTGGGCACGGTGGCCGGCCGGTTCGGGTCGAAGCAGAACCTGCTGCTGGCGATGATGGCCGCGCAGTGCGAGGTCGTCGAGGAGCTGATGACCACCGCGGCCGCGGCGCACACCGACCCGGTGGCGGCCGTGACCGCGGCGCTGCTGGCGACCACGGAGGGCGTGGCCGACCCGACCACGGCGACGAACCACCTCGCGCAGCTCGGCGTCGACCTCGCTGACCCGATGCTGCGGGCCGGGCTCGCGACGCTGCGTGCCGGCGTGCACCGGGTGCTCACGAGGCTGTTCACGACCGCGGCTCTGCCCGGCGCGCCACCCCCGGCGCGCGCGGCCCGCATCGTCGCGGCGATGACGCACGGCGCGCAGCTGGACTGGGCGCTGGATCCGTCGGGGCGGATCGCGGACCGGGTCCGTGATGACGTGGCGGCGGTGCTGGAGACGTGGTGTTGATCAGCATGTTGATCAGCGTGTTGATCTCAGGCTTGGCCTCCGGCCCCCCGATTTCCAGCCTACCGGCCACCACCGACGAAACCGGCAGCGCGGAACTCCGCCTGTGGACAAGTCGCCGGCTGTGGCGGTTCGCGTCGGCCGCCTCGTCGGACGTGCCGAGTCGCGGGGCCGTTGAGTCGGGGGGCTGTTGAGTCGGGGCGTCAGCTGGCCGGGGTTCGAGTTGTCGGTCAGCTGGATCAGGACGTCAGCCAGCGGCTCGGGTCCCCAACCGGCTGAGTCGCCACTTGGGCGATTCGCGTTGTCAACCGGGCGAATCAAGGAGCCCGCGAACCCGTTCGCACCGCCAGCCGGCCGGGTCGCGCCGTCGGCCGGTCGAGTGGCCAAGCCCCAGATTGACCCGGCAACCAGCCAGTTCGCGCCGTCGGCCGCGCATCGTCGACCAGCCGGGCGTCGCGGCACCAGTTGGCCGCTCGGCGAAGGATTTCTCCTTGTACGTCAAGGAGAACCTGGATGCGTGGCGGCTGTGAGGTAGTTCCGGAAGCCGCGCTGTCCTCGGTGCATCATCACCGCGTGGTTGGCGCGGAACAGGGGCCGCGCGATCGGCGCGAAGGTGCGCAGCAGCCGCTTGTTGACCATCACGCGCTGGGAGATCGCGAGCAGCGCGCCCTCGGACCGGTGCTCGGCGACGACGCCCTGGCAGTAGCCCTCGAGGTCCCCGGTCATGTCGACCCGCATGCGGCCGGCCTGCTCGTCCTGCTCGGCGCGGTGCAGTCGGAACGTCAGCGCGTACGGGAGAAGCGCCCGGCAGGTGACCTCGGCGGTGTCGTCGTCCACGCGGGTCACCGCGCGGATGTCGGGCCACCAGGCGGGATAGTTGGCGAGATCGACGAGCGCGTCGAACACCCGCGCCGTCGCCGCGCGCACCGACCAGACGTTTCGGAAGCTGTAGTCGTTGAGCGACACATCCTCGAGTATGCCGGGGCTAGGGTGCTGGCATGGCGAAGTGGACGGTGGCGGACGTACCGGACCAGACGGGCCGCACGGTGGTCGTGACCGGCGCGAACAGCGGGATCGGCCTGGTCACCGCGCGGGTGTTGGCGGCGGCGGGCGCGCGGGTGATCCTGGCGTGCCGCAACGTCGACAAGGGCAAGGCGGCGGCCGCGACGCTGGCCGACACGGTCGAGGTCAGAGCGCTGGACCTGGCCAACCTGACGTCGGTCCGCGAGTTCGCGACGTCGATCGACGAGCCGATCGACGTGCTCGTCAACAACGCCGGGGTCATGGCCGTGCCGCTGCGCCGCACCGTCGACGGTTTCGAGATGCAGATCGGCACCAACCACCTCGGCCACTTCGCGCTGACCGGACTGCTGCTCGACCGCGTCCGGGCCAGGGTGGTGACGGTGTCCAGCACGATGCACGTGATCGGCCGGATCCGCCTGACGGACCTGAACTGGGACCGCGGCACCTATCGACGCTGGCCGGCGTACGGCCAGTCGAAGCTGGCGAACCTGCTGTTCACGTACGAGCTGGACCGCCGCCTGGCCGCCGCCGGCTCGACGGTGGGTTCGTACGCGGCGCATCCGGGCTACGCGTCGACGAACCTGCAGTCGCACACGGAGTCGCTGCTGGATCAGGTGATGGCGCTCGGCAACCGGCTGGTGGCCCAGAGCGCGGCGATGGGCGCACTGCCGACCCTGTACGCGGCGACGGCCGACGCCCCGAGTGGCAGCTTCATCGGTCCCGGCGGCATCACCGGCCAGCACGGTCACCCGAAGATCGTCAAGTCGAACCGCGCCTCACACGACGCGAAGGTCGCGTCGGACCTGTGGGCGTTGTCGGAGAAGCTGACGGACGTGAAGTTCGCCTTGTGAGAGCGGTACTCCCGGGATGAGCGGCCGCGACGTGCCGGTCACGCACTGACAGCAGGACGCGGGCCCGGGGGCGTCGGCCTCGTGCGGCGACGCAGCAACGTCCATCGAGCGGCCACCCCGACGGTGATGGACGCACAACCCAGGACCACGCCATCAGGCCTTGGCTGCCCAGTTCGTCCGGCACCGCTTGGGCAGCCGACGCCACACGCTGACCGTGGCCCCCTTGGTGAGCCCGACAATGCGCAGTCGAGACTGCCACCCGAACGGGTGGCAGTCACCGCCAAGCGCAGCCGCTGGTCGGCACGAACACGCTCGCGGCTCATCGGCACCAACCGCCGCGACAGACGATCACCACAAGACACACGGTCATGACAGGCCATGATCAAACCAGGTGAGACAACCTCTTGGGGTGCCGCACGCAGGCCTTCCTGGCGAAGCGGGCTGGCCTCCGGCCCCCGATTTCCAGCCTACCGGCGACCACCGACAAGGACGAGCGCTGCCGATCTTGGCTGTGGACAACCAAACCCGGCGGCGCCGCAAAGGGCCAGGGCGCAGCGAACGTCCGCGCACGAGCCGTAAGCCAACGGCGACTCAACGGCCGGAGCGGGCGGCGGACACGTCGGAGGAAGACGCGAAGCAAGGCTCTCCATACGCGAGGTCGCCCGTAATCGGTGCAGCGCGGGTGGCGGCCGCAAGCCGCCACCGCAGCCCCGGGACGGCCCAACTTCACAGCACGTGCTTCAAGAACTGTCCCGTGTAGCTCGAATCCAGCTCTGCGATGTCCTCCGGCGTGCCTTCGCCGATCACCATGCCGCCTGCGTTGCCGCCCTCCGGGCCCATGTCCACGATCCAGTCCGACGTCTTGATCACGTCCAGGTTGTGCTCGATGACGATCACCGTGTTGCCCTTGTCCACCAGGCCGTTGATGACGCCGATCAGCTTGCGGATGTCCTCGAAGTGGAGGCCGGTCGTCGGCTCGTCCAGCACGTACACCGTCTTGCCGGTGGAACGCTTCTGCAGCTCCGACGCCAGCTTCACGCGCTGCGCCTCACCACCGGACAGCGTGGGCGCCGGCTGCCCGAGGCGGACGTAACCGAGGCCGACGTCGACCAGCGTCTTCAGGTGCCGGTGGATCGCGCGGATCGGCTCGAAGAACTTCTCCGCCTCCTCGATCGGCATGTCCAGCACCTCGGAGATGGTCTTCCCCTTGTAGTGCACCTCGAGCGTCTCGCGGTTGTACCTGGCGCCCTTGCACACCTCGCACGGCACGTACACGTCCGGCAGGAAGTTCATCTCGATCTTGATGGTGCCGTCGCCGGCGCACGCCTCGCAGCGGCCGCCCTTGACGTTGAACGAGAACCGCCCCGGCTGGTAGCCGCGGACCTTCGCCTCGGTCGTGGCCGCGAACAGCTTGCGTACATGGTCGAACACGCCCGTGTACGTGGCCGGGTTCGACCGCGGGGTGCGGCCGATCGGCGACTGGTCGACCCGCACCAGCTTGTCGACCTGGTCCAGCCCGCGGATCCGCGTGTGCCGCCCCGGGACCTGCCGCGCACCGTTCAGCTTGTTGGCCAGCACGGTCGCCAGAATGTCGTTGACCAGCGTCGACTTGCCCGACCCGGACACCCCGGTGACCGACACCAGGCACCCCAGCGGGAACGACACCTCGATGTTGTGCAGGTTGTGCTCGCGCGCCCCCACCACCGTCAGCTGCCGCTTCTTGTCGACCGGCCGCCGCAGCGCCGGCACGTCGATCCGCTCCCGACCCGACAGGTACGCGCCGGTCAGCGACTTCCTGTTCTTCAGCAGCTTCTCGTACGGTCCACTGTGGACGATCTCGCCGCCGTGCTCGCCCGCGCCCGGCCCGATGTCGACTACCCAGTCGGAGTTGCGGATGGTGTCCTCGTCGTGCTCGACGACGATCAGCGTGTTGCCGAGGTCACGCAGCCGGGTGAGCGTCTCGATCAGGCGGTGGTTGTCGCGCTGGTGCAGCCCGATCGACGGCTCGTCCAGCACGTACAGCACGCCCACCAGCCCCGACCCGATCTGCGTCGCCAGCCGGATCCGCTGCGCCTCACCACCGGACAGCGTGCCGGCGGCGCGGTCGAGCGACAGGTAGTCGAGCCCGACGTCGAGCAGGAACCGCAGCCGCGCCTGGATCTCCTTGAGCACCGCGCCGGCGATGATGGTCTCGCGCCGGCCGAGGGACAGCCCGCCGAGGAACTCCGCGCACTCGCCGATCGACAGCGCGGAGATCTCGGCGATGGAACGGTCGCCCTGCTTCTTGTGCGACAGCGTGACCGCGAGGATCTCCGGCTTGAGGCGGGTGCCCTGGCACGAGGGGCACGGCACCTCCCGCATGTAGCCCTCGTACTTCTCCCGCATGTACTCGGACTCGGTCTGCTCCTGGCGCCGCTCCAGGAACGGGATCACGCCCTCGTAGTTGGCGTAGTACGAGCGCTCGCGGCCGTACCGGTTGCGGTACCGGACGTGCACCTGGTCGGCCGTGCCGTGCAGCACCGCCTTCTGCGCCTTGGCCGGCAGCTTGCGCCACGGCGTGTCCACCCGGAACCCGACCGACTCGGCGAGCGAGGTCAGCAGCCTGGTGAAGTACTCCGCCGACTGCCCGCCCGCCCACGGCGCGATCGCGCCCTCCGCGAGGCTCAGCTCGTCGTCCGGCACGACCAGCTCCGGGTCGACCTCCTGCCGGACGCCGATGCCGGTGCACACCGGGCAGGCGCCGTACGGCGAGTTGAACGAGAACGACCTCGGTTCGAGGTCCTCGATGGCGAGCGCGTGGCCGTTGGGGCAGGCCAGGTTCTCGGAGAAGCCGCGGATCCGGCTCGGGTCGTTCTCCTCCAGGTCGACGAACTCCAGCTCCACCAGGCCGTCGGCGAGGCGCAGCGCGGTCTCGACGGAGTCGGTGAGCCGTCGCTTCGAGCTCGCCTTCACCGAGAGCCGGTCGATGACGACCTGGATCTCGTGCTTCTCCTGCTTCTTCAGCTTCGGCGGGTCGGTGAGCTGGTGGACGACGCCGTCGATCCTGGCCCGCGAGTAACCCTGGGACTGCAGCGACGAGAACAGGTCGACGTACTCGCCCTTGCGGCCGCGGATGACCGGCGCGAGCACCTGGAAGCGCAGCCCGTCCTCCATGGCCATGACCTGGTCGACGATCTGCTGCGGGGTCTGCTTGCTGATCGGCTCGCCACACGTCGGGCAGTGCGGCTTGCCCGCGCGCGCGAACAGGAGCCGCAGGTAGTCGTAGACCTCGGTGATGGTGCCGACGGTCGACCTCGGGTTGCGGTTGGTCGACTTCTGGTCGATCGACACCGCGGGCGAGAGGCCCTCGATGAAGTCGACGTCCGGCTTGTCCATCTGGCCGAGGAACTGCCGCGCGTACGCCGAGAGCGACTCGACATACCTGCGCTGCCCCTCGGCGAAGATCGTGTCGAACGCCAGGCTCGACTTGCCGGACCCGGACAGCCCGGTGAACACGATCATGCTGTTCCTGGGCAGGTCGATGTCCACGCCGCGCAGGTTGTGCTCCCTGGCGCCGCGAACGACGAGGCGGTCAGCCACTGAAGTCCCTTCGGAGTCGCTCTTCTGACAGGTCACACGCGGTTTCGAGGTGTACCGGCGTGGCCAGGGGCCATGCTAGGACGGGGCACCGACAATTCCTGCGCGGGCTGCGACCTGTGACTACCGATTACCGGCTGTGGTCACCTAGTGTGGGTGGGGAGGCCAGGTCTGGTTGTCATTTCTTGCTACCGAACACGCGGGGATGGGCGGTATGAGCATCTCACCTGAGGCGTCGGTCGAGCAGAACGACGTACCTGCGCAACGTCGCGCCAACGAACGGTCGGCGGTGGACCGCGCGCTGCGGTTGCTCCCCGCGGTGCGAGAGGCGACCGAAAGACTCGACCGGGTCGTCACAGGTTTGGACGACGAGACCATCCACCAGCCGAGCCGGCTGCCCGGCTGGTCGAGGGCCCACGTGGTGACCCACCTTGCCCGCAACGCCGACGCGCTGGTCAATCTGCTGACCTGGGCACGCACCGGCGTCGAGCATCCAATGTACGCGAGCACCGCGGACCGCGACGCGGACATCGAGGAGGGCGCGGACCGGCTCGCACAGGTGCTCCGCGAGGACCTGCGCGCGTCCGGCGACCGGTTCATGGTCGCCGCGCGACGGCTGCCGGAGCCGGCGTGGCTCGCGTCCGTCGCCGGTCGCACGCCCGCGCTGTTCCCGGCGGCCAACATCCCGTTCATGCGGCTGCACGAGGTGTGGGTGCACCTGGTGGACCTCGACGCCGGCGTCGAGTTCGACGACGTGCCGCAGGAGCACCTCGAGCAGCTGCTCGGCGTCGCCGTGACGCGTCAGATCAACCGGCCCGACGGCCCCACCGTCCGACTGACCGTCGAGCTGCCGGGCGACCGGGAACGCGTGTGGGACCTGGCCGGCGGCGACAACGCGGAGCCGCACGAGGTCTTCGGCTCCGCGGCCGCCGCCATCGCCTGGCTGACCGGCCGCAGCGACGGCGCCGGGCTGCGTGGTGACGTGCCCGTACTGCCCGCGTGGGGCTAGTGTCCCGCGCCGGAAATCGGGCACCCATCTCGCCGGCCCAGCTTCCCGCCGGCCGCGTTGCCGGCTCGCCCGAGTACAACCCGGTACGAGGACGACCCGGGCGCCATGCCAGCGGAAACCTGGAGCCACCGAGATACGCACCGCATTTCCGGCGCGGGACGCTAGAAGCTCACGTTCTCGAATCGTGTGGCGAACCCCTGCCCGGTCGGCGACGCGCACATCACACCAGCCAGCACCGACAATTCCGGTGGGAAGTACGCGAGACGCAGCATCGTCGCAGGTGGGGCGCCGTTCACGCCGTAGGAGACGGTGACCGTGTCACCGGTCCGCGCGGCCTTGATCGTGACCCGCTCGGCGCCGTCCGGCAGCGCGACGACCGACCAGTCGGACACGTCGCGCGTCACCACCGCGGACAGCTGCTGCTGCCCGTCGACCAGCTCGATGCCGCTCTTGATCCAGTTCCGCTCGTCGATCCGCAGCGCGATACCGGCCTGGTCGAACTGCTCGGTGTAGTCGCCGGCGAACGTGACGGTCAGCTCGAAGTCGCCCGCCCTGTCGAGGCCGAGGACGTGACCGGTGTCGCGGACGAAGCCGTAGTGGGTGGTGCGCCAGAAGTCGCTGTCCGGGTCGGTGGTGACCTCGAGGGTCCGGTCGGCGGCCGTCCACGTCGTCGGTTCGTTGAGCCAGCGCCAGCCGGTGGTGCCGAAGGCCGTGATGGTGTGATCCACCAGGCCATGCTGTCAGTGGCCGGCGATCAGCCGCTAGGGTCGGCGAGGTGGACGTTGTCGAGGACTACACGGGTCATGTCGAGCCAGGCGGCGCGGCGGCGCGGCGCACGTTGGACGAGCTGACGATCACCAAGATCTCGGTTGGTCCGATGGACAACAACGCGTACCTGCTGGTCTGCCGGGCCACGCAGGAGGCGCTGCTGATCGACGCCGCGAACGACCCGGAACGTCTCTCAGACCTCATCGGTCACGGCGACGACCGCCCCACGCTGCGCACCATCGTGACGACGCACCAGCATCAGGACCACTGGGGCGCGCTCGGCGCGGTCGCCGGCGCGTACGGCGCGAACACGATCGCGCACGAGGAGGACGCCGGCCCGCTCCCCGTGCCGCCCGACCGCTACGTCACGCAGGACGACCGCATCCCGGTCGGCTCCTGCGAGCTGGAGGTCATCCACCTGCGCGGCCACACACCGGGCTCGCTGGCGCTCCTGTACCGCGACCCGACGGGCCACGGCCACCTGTTCACCGGCGACTCGCTCTTCCCTGGTGGTGTTGGGCGGACCACATCACCGGAGAACTTCACGTCGTTGATCAACGACGTGTCGTCCCGGGTCTTCGACAAGCTGGATGACGACACGTGGTTCTACCCAGGTCACGGGGACGACTCGACCCTCGGCACGGAGCGCCCCCACCTGGACGAGTGGCGCCAGCGCGGCTGGTGAGCCAGTCTTCGTCGACTGGTCGATCTGTCCGTCAAATGTCGGTTCAGGCACCTGTGAAATGTTGGTGCAACGAGCTGTGGAATGTCGGCCCAAGCGGCTGCTAGAGGTACACTCGCAGCCGCCACCGACCCGACGAGCTGCTGAGGTGCTGTGCCCGACTCCGACTTCACACGCGCGTGTTGCGACCTCGTGGAGGAGTACCTCGACGCGTTCCGTGTCGTCATACTCAACGGGCCTCGGCAAGCCGGGAAGACGACCTTGCTCGGCCATGTGCAGGGCCGGCATGGTGGAACGTTCTTCAACCTCGACGATGAGCAACTTCTGCAGGCCGCGATCAGCGACCCATTGGGGTTCGCCGCCAGCGGCACCGAGCCGAGGCTCATCGACGAGATCCAGCGAGCCGGCGATCCGCTGGTCAGAGCTATCAAGGCCGAGGTCGACGCGATAACTCGACCGGGCCGGTACGTTCTTGCCGGTTCGACCCGCTTCCTGTCCACCCCCAGCCTGTCCGAGTCGCTTGCCGGCCGTGCCGCGGTAGTCGATGTGTGGCCATTCTCGCAAGGTGAGTTCGAGGGCCGGTTCGACCAGTTCATCGACGTGGTGTTCGACGAGCCGCACTCACTGCGCGAGTTCCCGCCGTCTCAGGTCGACCGGGAGGACTACTTCGCGCGGATCTGCCGCGGCGGATTTCCCGAGCCCGCCCTCATGCACAGTGCTCGTGCTCGCCGGGCCTGGTTCCGCAGCTACGTACGGGCCATAGCGGAACGCGACATCCGTGAGATGACACGACTCAACGAGCCCAGTGCCATCACCACACTGTTGTCCTACCTGGCTTCCGTCACCGCGCAGGAGCACAACAGCGTCCATACCTCGAACAAGACCGGCTTGCACCGCACCACCGTGAACCGCTATCTCGAACTGCTGGAAGCAGTGTTTCTCATCCATAGGCTTCCAGCCTGGTCCCGGAATCCGACCGCGCGGGTGGTGAAGCACGCGAAGGTGCATCTCACGGACACCGGACTGGCGAGTGCACTCCTGGGTGTCTCGCCGGAGTCACTGACCAAGCCCGTGGCTCCGGCGAGAGGTGCGCTCGTCGAGACGTTCATCGTCAACGAACTCGCCAAGCAGGCCACGTGGAACGAGGCCGAAGTCCGCCTCCACCACTGGCGTGTCAGCGGCGGCGCGGAAGTGGACGTGGTCCTCGAGCGAGAAGACGGCCTGATCGTCGGCATCGAGTCCAAGTCGAGAGACACCGTCACCGCCGAGGACTTCCGGGGTCTCGCCGCGCTCCGCGACCTGCTCGGTGACCAGTTTTGCCAAGGTATCGTTCTGCACACGGGCAGACGAGGCAGCGTCAACTTCGGTGAGCGGCTCCTGTCCCTACCCATTGCAGCCCTGTGGGAAGCCGGGCAGAACTAACCCGAGGCTTCTTCACCGTCAGTGCGATACTCTGTTCCCCGGCGGAATTGGGAAAACCACTACCCCCGAGAATTTCACGTCGTTGATCAATGACGTTAAGTCGCGGATCTTCGAAAAGCTGCCGGACGACACTTGGTTCTATCCCGGCCACGGCGATGACTCGACTCTTGGCGAGGAGCGTCCCAAGCTCGACGAATGGCGCAAACGCGGGTGGTAGACACCGACTCACCGTCGGCAATAGAACGGAGCATGTCAGCATCGGACAAACCGATGACACAATCACCCGCAATGGTTGATCCGTGCGGCGGTAACTCCGGCCGAGCGGGTTGGGGCCGGGCGCACTACTACTGACGTAAGGTCTCGTCGCGAGAGGAACTCCTCGGCGGCGAAGCGTCTGCGACCACCAGAGGCCTGATGGAACTGACCGCATCGGTCCCCGGCGCTCCAGAGTATGACCCGATCATGCGTAGCTCGCACCAAAGGCCGCTGCGGTCAGCAACCTAGTTGTCCCATGGTCCCAGTGCTCCGTTGAAATCTCGAAGCCGAACGGATGCGGCAGGCGGACGGTTTCACCAAAGCCCCACGTTTACAGCGCGACATAAGTTCCAGCTCGCGTGTCCGGACTCGCGTACAACGTGAGGCTACATACCTTTGGATCACGGTCAACAAGTAGATAATAGGAATACCCGCGTGCGCGTATCCGCTCCACTTGGTGCCAGCTTTGCGTTTTTGGTCTGGCCGCCGGTCGCTAACAGCGTTCGATCGCGAAGTGACCTCGATGACGAGATCGACTTGATACGGCAGCAAATGCTTGGCTTTTGTCGCGCGCGCCTCTGCGAGAACCTCGGCATCCATGACAATCAGGTCCGGGATATAGCCGTCACCTATCTCGAACATATTGAGTTCCGTGGTCTGCACCGAGCGCCAGACGAAGGTGGGATCGGTGAGCTCCGCGGCGAACAGTCCGCGCTCGATGTCCCTGACCATGCCGTTGTGGTCGACGGAGGGGCCAGGCGACACGACTATCTCTCCTCGATGACCTCAATACGCGTGCCGTCCTTCGGCAGGTGCAGGTAGCCGGCCAACTCGTCACGCACCCACATGGCGTAGGGCGAGTCTGGCAGCATGAAATGCGCCACTGCCGCAACACTCATGAGCAGCGCTCCTCTCGCATGACACGCAGGTCGGACTATGCCGACTCTACCGCCCAGCGCCCGAGGTATCCGGGCGTAGCGCCGGACCTTGTCGGGCAGTGTGGAGCCAGGCAGGCACCCCTACCACCGCGCTGTGCGGCCGAGTCCGCGGTTGACCTCTTCGGCGGAGAACTCCTTGGGGTCGAAGTCGTCGCCAGAGGACAGACCCAGCCATTCGAGCATGTCGTCGTGTTCCTCGGCGCCGGGGTCGGCCAGCGTGACCTTCAGGTCCTCGTACCCCCACTTACCGCCGCAGTCCTCGGGAGGGCACGCGCCCTTGCCCGCTGTGCACACCGCGCTGGTCACCCCGGCGCCGGCTGGGAGGATCTTCTCCAGGGTGATGTCGTGCAGCCAGTCGTCACCGAAGTCGTAGTTGTAGCCGATCTTGTCGCCGACGCTGGTGAGCAGCTGGAACAGGTGTACTTTCCGCTCGTCCTGATGGCCGAGCTCACGGTCGGGGAGCCCGTACTCGTTCCAGCCGTCGGAGAACACGTGCATGTGGCAGTTGTGCCAGCCCATCGCGGTCTGGATCACCTCGTGGAGCCGGTCGAGGCTGAGGTCGGCGGGTACCTGGAGGCGCCGCCACACAGGCGGTTTCGTCACGCCGCACAGCTGAACCTTGATCTGGTACCCAGTGCCGGACGGGGGCGGGACCGGACCGGCAGGGCCCCGGCGACGCACTGGGACCTCCGGGATCGCAGCCAGCCTCGGCAACATGCCGGCCAGCAGCCCGGTCGGGTTCACCGGCCCGTTCAACAGCTTGACCAGCCGGGGTGCGGCCGGATGGTCACAACTCTCCAACAGCGGCAGGGCCTCGGCCATCTCGGCACTGGCCTGGGTCTGTATGAGGGCAGGCAGCAGATTCTCGGGTAGCTCGGGCGGCAGGGCGTCCAGCATGGTGACCAGCGCGTCCACGGTGATCCACGCCGAATCGGCATCGGCCGGCTCGGTGTCGTCCTGCTCGGCCAGCCAGACCCGGGCGTAGGCGCCGAACCCGTCCCTGGTCGCCCACTCACGCCATGCGGGTGTCGCCTCCGAGCCGCACCCGCGGGCCAGGTCGAGCGCGGTGAGACGTTCCTGCCCGGAGGTGGACTCGCCGACGGCGAGCAGTTCATGAGCAGCTGCGGCGGCAGTACGGGACGACAGCCACGGACGGGCCATCAGCACGGCCACCTTGGGGGGAAGTTGAGTCAGCTCACGGACCACGACCTCGGCCTCGACAGCCGCGGACGGGGCATTCTCGCGGAACATGAAGTCGGTGAGCCAGTGGCCCAGCGGTGTCAGCTCGGCGATGTCGCCCCGCAGGACGGCGATACCGAACTCGCCCAAAGCCCGCACCACATCCTCCGCCTCGTCCGCATCGAGGGCGCTAGCGAGCACGGACATCTCGTCCGGGACGCAGTCCGGGCACGAGCAGCCGGGCGAAGCGTCGCCGGCCAGTTGCGCGATGCCCGCGCTCAGATCGCCGAGCGAGACCGTGCCACCGCGATCCTCGAAGGTGGCCAGCGCGACCAGGTACACGAGACCGTCCTCGCCCGTCTCGCCCACCAGCCCGAGGGACTCCAGCACGCACCTGCACCAGGCGGCGAGCACGGTGCCCGGCGCGCCGTCCCGCCACGGCTGAAGGGACGGCCCCGGCGTCACCCGGCGGCCGTACACCTCGATGAACCCGGCAGCGGATGCCGCCGCCCACACCACCATCAGCTCGGCGATGTCCAGCGCGCTCCGCGGCTTGCGAGACGGCGCCTCGATGCCGAGCAGGTCACATGCCTCGACGGCAGCCGCCGGCTTCAGCACACCGCTCGTGGTGACCTCTCGGCCGGCACCAACCCATTCGGCAAGCGTTTGAGCGGAGGCGAGCACCGGGCAGGTTCGAGCCGCGAGGGCCAACTGTTCAGGCGATGGCATGCGTGGAGCCTAGGTAACTCGTTCGGCAAGATCAGTCATGAGGTCGGGCAGTACCAGTTCTTCCTGGATGTGGACACCATGCTGTTCGAGGGCGGGACGCAGGCCGGGATCCCAGGCTGCGTCGGCGGGGCGGCCGGTGAGCGCACCGCCGGTCACCGACGCGAGCGCGCGTTGGTAGGCCGGCGTGTCGAACCGCCACGGTTGCCACGAGAACCGCTCGCGCAGCGCGTTGGCGATACGTACGCCACCCCAGTCGAAGTCGCCGTGGTAGGTCAGCCGGGCGCCGTCGGCGACCAGCAACGTGAGCAGGCGGAGAGCCGCCGCGGACGGGTGGCCGCTCAGGCACACCAGCGGCGGACACCGGGCGCCCAGTTCGTCGGCGGCGCACGCGAGCACGATCGGGTTCTCGCACACCCGCACGAGGCCGGCGCCGACACCGAGATCCGGCCGGTCGCGACCGAGTTGGCGCAGCGTCAGCACGCATGGCTCGCCGGCCTCGCCGGCCAGGGCAACCATACGGCCGAGGGTGGTCGCGGTACCGCCAGGCAATCCGGTACAGAGCACCGAGGACGAAAGCTCATCGCGGTGCACTCCGACAGCCGCCCAGGCCGCGCGGCGTTCGAAGGCCGACCCGTCGCCGCCCGGGGCCGCTCCGGCAAGCACGCGAACCGCCGCGAGAGCAAGGGTGGACAGCGGCTTGCCGTCGTCCAGTGCGTGCGCGTCGCCCGTGGCGGTCGCGGCCAGGCGACCCAACGCGATGCCCGCGGACGGCAACGCCCCAAGCACTCGAACCAGCGATCCGACGAGGGGCGCCGCGGCGGCATGGTTCGTCGCCACCCGCCGAACCATGCCGGTGGCGTCGAGCCAGGTGCGCCAAGCGGCCAGTTCGGGGCGTCTTCCGACCAGTTCGTCCAACGGCGCGCACGCTGTCGCCCACGCCGCAGCCTCCTCGGCAGCCTCGGCGACCCGGTCGGACACCCCACCGAGAAGCACTTGGGCCGCCGACGCGAGCCCATCCCGCGCCGCGCCGCTGGCCCGCAGCACGGCGTCGACCTCGTCCAGTGACACCGTCAGCGACGTGCCGTTCCCGGCGCGACGGCCAAGCAACCGCTCCACCGCCCGCCGCTGCTCGACTCCAGCAACGGTCAGCGTGACCGTGCCGGTCAGCGGCTTGCCCTGCTCCAGACGGCGGCGCACCCGGTCCAGCAGCCACGCGGTGTGCTCTCCGCCGAGCAGCCGGCGCAACCGGGCCTCGTCAGCGCCTATGTCACCGCCTACGTCACCGCCTACGTCACCGCCGTCCGCCATCACACGTCGACCAGGTCCTCGGACGTCGGCAGGTAGGACGCCGGCCGGTCGAGCCGGATCCGCTCACGGCCGTCCCACCGCCAAGGGGTGACCAGCACCGCGTCGATGCCGTCCCGGCGAGTGAGCTGGGCGATGGCCAGGCCGGGCACCTGGGGGTAGCAGCCCCACTCGCGCTCGCTGGTCATCACCACGTCGAGGTCGAAGGCGGCCAACAGACCGAGACACTTCGCCCGGGAGTCGTCGTCCACCCCCGCGAACGCCTCGTCCAGGGCGATCAGACGCGGCGCGTGCGGGTTGCCGGCCGAGGTGTAGAACGACGACGCCGCGGCGAACAACGGCACCGACGCGGCCAGCACCCGTTCCCCGCCCGAGGCCGGTCCGGTCGCGGGACGCCATTGACCGTCCTGGTAGCGCTGGATGGTGAACTCATGCCAGGCGCGGTAGTCCAGCGCCCTGGTCAGCTGCTCCGCCCAGCCGCCCGAGGCGTCCTCGGCGTGCTCCCGGTTGATCTGCTCCTGCAGGAACGCGCCGACCGCGGCCCGGTCCCCGGCGCTCCAGGCGTCCGCGATCTGGCGCAGCAGCCGGTCGCGCACCCTGCCGAGCCCTTCTGGCGCGGTGCGCGCGGCCCGCCACTGCAGCCGCAGTCGCATGCCGGTCGACGTCGGGCGGTCCGCCAGGTCGGCGTTGATCGCCGTCACCTGGCTCTCCGCACCGGTGATCAACTCCTGGAGGGTGCCGGCCACCTCGTTCACCAGGTGGTTCTCCAGGATCTCCCGCTCCTTCGCGGACAGGAGCGTCGCCCGGTGCTCGGTCTCCTCCGCGAGGCCCGCGACGAGCGTGGGAATGTCCTGGTTGCGTCCCTGGAAGAGCACGTCCACCACGATGATGCCGTCGCGAACGGTCATGCCGACCGAGTGCCCGTGCCGGGACAGCGCGTCGGTGAGCAGTTTGTGCTCGGCCGAGACGCGCTGCTGCACCAGTTCCCACGGCCGGTCGGCGTCGTCGACGGTCTCCAGCGCCGCGTTGACGGCTCGGGCCACCGCGACGGCCGGGGTTGGCGCCCATTCGTCTGCCGGGTCGGGTGTCGGCAGGTCGGGCAGCACGGTGTGCAGCAATCCGGTGGCCACGTAGGCACGCAATGCGGCGACAGCGTGGTCCCTTTCCTCGGCCGCGGTGTCGATCGACTGCCGCAGGGTTTCCCGCCGGCCATCGGCCTTGCCGCGCTCGTCGCGGGCTTTGTCCGCGGCCCGGCGCGCGTCCCGCTCGTGTTCGTCGCGCACCGCCATCTCGGTCGCGACCGCGTCCAGCTTGCGGTACAGCTCGTCGACACCCGCGCCGGCCGTCTCGACCAGCACGCGGTGGCGTTCGGCCGCGGCGTCCGCCTCACCGCGCGCCCGGTCGGCTGCGACGACGCCCTGCTCGAGTGCCTCCTCAGCGGAACCGCGTTCCTGCTCGGCCTGCGTGACGGCGTTCCGGGCCCGGTCGGCCGCCCGCGCCGCGGGCCACAACCCGGCCAGCGCCACCCGGTAGTCGCCGAGCGCCACGCGAACCGCGGCCAGCGCGCGGTCGTCCGGCGGCAGCCCGACATCGCCGGCGAACTCGGTCATCTCGGCTCGTGCCGTTCGCTCCGTGACCTGGCGCCGTGCCGCGTTCTCCACCGCCTCGGCCAGTTGCGCGTCGATCCGGCGTTTGGTCCCGTGTTCGGCCGCGAGCATGACGTGCGCCTGCCGCAGGTCGGCGTCGGACGGCCGGGCCCGCTGCTCGGTGACCAGGGCACCGACCCGGTCAGACAGCTCGGCGGCGAGCTCGGCCAGCTCGTCGAGACGGCGTTGGAGGCCGGCCAGCTCGTCGGTGAGTTCGGCGAGCCTGGCCCGACGGGCGGCCTCCCGCGCGCCCTCGCCCACATAGCGAGCGGCAGGCTTGTGCCATGAACCGGTGAGCGGGCCGTTGACGAACCGGCCATCCACATCGACCCAGGTCGGCGAGCCGGGACCGAGGCCGATTGTGGCCAGCACGGAGCGGACCGAGGCGTCGGTGAGCTGGGCCGCGTGTGGGTCGTCCCGGTCGACGGCCGCGGTCAGCACCGCGGTCAGGCCGGTACCCGGCGCGGGATCGCCGGGACGAACGATGACGTCGTCATGCACGGCGTCACGCAACTCGCCGTCGGGCGTGACCCACGCGTCGAGGATGCCGGCGGCCTCCAGAGCGGCCTCGATGCCCGCCCGATGATCTTCGGGAACGCCTGCGGTGAAGTCCACCACCTTCCACAGCGGAGCACCTGGCCGTCCGGTCCGGCCCCGCTCGTCGCGGGTGTGCGGCGCCGGCGGAATGTCGTGGCCGCCTTCGGCCAACCGGTCGATCTCCTCGGCGACGGCGGCGTAGTCCCGTTCGGTGGCAGCCCGTTGCGCGTCCACGTCGGCCTGCCGCCGGCCCAGGTCGGCGGTGGCCTCCCGGACCGCGTCGTCCACCGCCGACTCGGCGGGGTTCGGTCCGGCCGGGGCGTCGGCCCACGCCTCCAGCGCGGCGAGCACGTCCTCCGCCTCGGCTACCCGGAAGTGCGCGGCCTCGGCGAGGAACCGGGTGTAGGCGGCGACCAGCGCCGCGGCTTGTTCGGCGACGACGCCGTCCGACGAGCTGATCCGATCAGCCGCGGCCTGCTGCTCGCCGGTGATCCGGTCCACCTCGTCGCGGGCCGCACGCAGTGCCACCTCGGCAGCGCGCACCTCGCGCAGCAGAACCTCCAGCCTGGACAGTGCCGAGGACTGCCGGTCGATCAGCTCCTCGCCCGACCGGCCCGCCTCGGCGAACGGCGGCGCGCCGGCGGTCAGCTCGGCGAGAACCGCTTCGTGTCCGTCGGTCAGCAGAGCCGCGTCGGCGGCGTGCCGGGCCGCCGTCTGGGCGGCGTGGAAGGACGCCTCGTCCGCCTCGGCGTCCTGTATGGCTCTGGCCAGTTGGTCTTCCCGGCGCCGGGCGGTCTCCGCCGCGGTGTCCAGGTCGGCTTCCCGGGCGACGGCGAACCGGTCGAGCCGCTCGGCGTCCTGGCCGGCTGTCTTCAACGCCTCGGCGTCGCGCATCTCGGGGCTTTGCTGCAACGCGGTGCGCCGTGCTTGCAGCGTGTTCTCGGCCGCGGCCAGTTCCTCGAGCCGTTGCTCCGCGGCGGCGAGCGCCTCATGCGCTGCCCCGTGCGCGGCCTCGGCGTCGCCGAGCTCACGACCGAGCTGCTCGTAGCGGCTGTGTGCCTGCCGCACCGGGGTGGCGCACCGCTTGGCCGCGATACCGGCATAGCGGCGGTAGTGGGTGAGAAACGCGTTCGCCGCGGACTTGGCCTCGGCCAGCCCGCTCAGTGCCTCCCGTTCCTCGTCCAGACCGCGGAAGGCCTCGGCCACCGTGGCGACGAGCGCGGGATCGAGCGGCGGCAGCGCCTCGGTCAACGCGCGGGACAGCAGCTTCTCGTCCGGCTTCTTGGACAGCTGCGGCTGGCGCAGCTGGATCAGCAGGTTGACCAGGGCCTCGTACCGGTGCGTGCCCAGCCCGAACAGCGCCTCGTCCACGGCGCGGCGGTAGTCGGACGCGGTGTCGTAGACCGCACCGTGCCCGTCCACGGCATCGCGCAGCTTCTCCCTGGTCAGGGCGACCCTGGTCGGGCTCAGCAGCGACAGGTCCGCGCCGATGCGCTGGCTGGTGACGAAGAACCAGTGCCGGGCGATGCCGCGTCCCGCGACGGCCTTGAGACCGGCGCCGATCGTGCGGTACTCGGCAGAGCCGTCGGCCAGCAACCGGCCGAACTCCAGCCAGGCGTAGCCCAGCCGCTCCGGATGGGGATGCTTCCCGCCCAGCAGCAGGTTCCACTCCATCCGCTTGTTGCGGTCGCCGTCCGGCTCGACCCGGTGCGCGGCGAGCTCGCCGTCCAGCAGGAACGGCAGCGTCAGCGCGAGCACCTTCGACTTCCCGGTGCCGTTGTTGCCACGCAGCAACAGCCGCCCGTCGTGGAAGTGGAACTCCTCGACGTCGTAGTAGAACAGGTCGACCAGCCCGGCGCGCAACGGCTGCCAGCGCTCGCGGTGCGGAGTCGGACTCACTTGCGGTTCGCCTTCCTCGTGGAACGGTCCGCCGGCCCGGTGCGGATGGTGGGCGCTTGGACGGCGTAGCGGGCGATCGCCGGCCGGGCGATCACCGCCGGAGGCTCGCCGGGGACGTCGGCGACGAGTCTCAACGCACGCAGCTTGTCCAGAGCGACGGCGAGCAGTTCGGCGTCGGCGCCCGGCTCGGTGACCCCGCGCCGCCAGTAGGTCTCGTGCTCCCTGGCCATCGCCCGGACATGGGCGCGCAACCGGTCCGCCGTGACCGGCTCCCCGCTGTGCGCGCGGCGGGCCAGGTACTCGGCGACCAGCAGGGTCACGTGGCCGTCGGTGCGCTGCTCGGGCATGCGCACGTCGGTCAGCTCGTCGTCCGGGTCGACCATCGCGACGCCCTCGGCCCGCATCTCCGTCACCAGGCCGGTGGCCTGCTCGATCCGCCGGGTGATCGCGTGCCGCTGGCTGACCAGATAGCCACGCTCCTCGTCGGTCAGCTCGTCGTAGTAGACCACCGGGTCGTCGAGCAGCCGTCTGGTCACCCGATGCCGAAGCGCACGGTTGCGCAGATCGTCGGTGTCGGGGACCGGCTCGCTGGTCAGCTCGTCGAGCCTCGCGGCGTGTCCGTCGACGTCGATCGTCGACGGGCCGCGCGCACCGGTGAGCAGGGCGGCGAGCACACGGCGACGCACGTCGTACAGCACGTCGCCGGTGGCCGTCAGGTAGGCGTCCTCGTCCCCGGCGACCCGCTCCAGGGCCCCGAGGTTGAGGAGCAGCCGAACGACGGCGACCAGGTCAGATCGCTCGTCGCGACGGCTGAGGGTGAACACCACGCCGGCATCGGCCAGCTCCGGCTCACCGGCCGCGACCAGCACACCCTCAGCCAGCCGGCCGAGGGTGATCTGCGCGTCGGCCCGCTCCAGCACCGCCAGCGCGAGGCAGAGCAGCACGTAGCGGCGGCGGCCGAACGGCGGCCGGCCCTTGCCGTCCCGCGCCGGGTGGGTGCCGTCGGCGTCGCCGGCCGTCTTGAACAACCGTGCGGAGTCCGCGTCCACCACGAGCCGCCAACCGGTCTCGGCGGCCAGCCATTCGCGCAGGTCGGTGGCGTGACGGCGAACGAGCCGCAACGTCTCGTCGTCCGCGCCGGCGGTCAGCAACGGCTTGACGAGCAACGCGCGCAGCGCAGCGCGCCGCTGGGCGAGGTTCTCGTCGATGATCACGCGACCGCTCCCGCATGCCGGCGAGCTTCGGTCAGGTCGATGATCTCGACGACGTGCTGCGGGCCGCGCAGCTCACCGTCCTCGGTCGGGATCACCACGGTGCCACCGTCGGGCACCAGCGACAGCCGGATCTCCATGGTGCCGTCGCCGGTCGTGGTGCGTACCTCCGTGTCGCCGGGCAGCCGGGCGGACAACGCGTCCCCGAGCAGGCCGAGGAACAACCGGAACGTCCGGGTGTCCAGCACCCCCAACCCGGAGAGCAGGACCGGGCCGTCGGTGCGGAGCCTCTCGCGTGCCGCGCTGGTCTCCGCAGCCTCGCGGGCGGCCTGCGCGGCCAGCAGCTGTCGCTGGTCAGCGCGGTCGGCCACCCGGTTGGGCCGACCACGGCGCTCGTAGGAGCCGGTCTTGCGCAGCTGCGGGCTGATCCGCACCGAAGGCGCCTCCCGCCACGGGGTGTTCGGCGACGGTCGCTCCTGCTCCCACTCGGCGACGGTGTCCGGGGTGACCGTCAGGTGCCGGGCCGGAGTGAGGCCGAACGCCGCCCGCCACAGCGCGTGGGCCGCCTGGTCGTCCGGAGCCTCGGCGAACCACCGGGCCAGTGTGCGGAAGTCCGCCGACCGGTCCGAGCGGCCGGACCGGCGCTCGTTGAACGCGGCGACCGTGTCGATGAGCTGTGTGATGGCGGTGACCGCCGCGCCGCGCAGCAGTCGCGCCTGCGACGGGTGGCGCGAGTCCGCCGAGACGAACCAGTCGCGCAGGCCGCGCCACCTGTTGCGCCAGACGTTCAGCGAGTCGGCGACGGCCGCTTCGTAGGCGTCGGTGGGCTCCTGGTCCGCTGCCGCCCCGGCCTCTGGCAGGTCGGGCACCGCGTCGGCGGCCTCACGACGAGCCGCGACGAGCAGCAACCGTTCGACGCCGGCCGACTCGATGCGCGAGAGAACGGTGGCGATCTCGGCTCCCCGGTTGGCCAGATCGGCGATGAACCGGTTGATGTAGTCGATGAGCCGCTGCTTGTAGGCCACGAACGCGTCGACGTCGCCGTCCGCGAAGTCGATCACCCGACGCAGGGAGGCCATGAACGCCTGGGCGTTGTCGGCGAGACCGGCGAACCGCTCGGCCAGCCCGAGCAGCAGCAGATGCACCTTCGCGGGGTCCGGATCGCCGGCCATCTCGGCCAAGGCTCGCAACTGGGCGGCGATGTCGGCCAGCGCGACGGACTGCAGCGATCCACGCCGGCCGATGGCCTCCTCGTACACGGCGATGCCCTGTTCGGCCGCCTGCCCGGCCACGGTGAGCTGGTAGAGGTAGCGGGCACGGTGGAAGTCCTCGACGCTCGTCACCCGACCGGTGTCCGGGTCGGCCCGGAGGTTCCCCCACTCCACGAGCTTGTCCAGCGCGGCGACCACCTCGTCGGTCTCGCCAGCACGCCCGAGGTCGGCGATGACGTCCTCCGGCCGCATGTGCACGATGAACCGGTCCCTGGCCCGCGCGAAGGTCGACAGCACGTCGCGGTACAACGGTGCGTTCGGCGCGCTCAGGTGCGCGAACGGCTGCCGGGGCACGGTTTCGACGTCGGCTTTCTCGCTCCGCTGGTCCGTGGTCACGGCGCCCATTCTGGCGGACCGCCCCGACACGCTCGGACACCGCCGCACCCTCGCGTCGGTCCGAGCTCCGGCCGGGAGGCACGACCGGGTTCACCGTCAGCGCGATACGCTGTTCCCCGGCGGGGTCGGCAAGACGCTGACGCCGGAGAACTTCACCTCGTTGGTCGACGACGTGTCGTCGCGGATCTTCGACAAGCTGCCGGACGACACCTGGTCTACCCGGGCCACGGCGACGACTCCACGTTGGGCGCGGAACGTCCAAGCTCGACGAATGGCGCGAACGCGGCTGGTGAGTTCGGCCGGGCTACCCCGGCCGGTTCGTGGCCGCGGCGGCCACGCGCTGGCCCGCTCGGGCCGCGGCCTTCCTCGTAGCGGTGTCGCCGCGGAGGATCGGCGGATACAGCAGCTGCGTTGAACCGCGACGGTAGAGCATCGCGGGCCGCCCGCCGTGCCTGGTGGTCTGCTCCCCCGTCGGCACGAGGAAGTCCTCGACGCTGGTCACCTTGCGATGGAAGTTGCGTGGGTCGAGCTGGCGACCCCAGACGATCTCGTAGACCTGCCGGAGCTCGGTCACGCTGAACACCGGCGCGCAGAACGCCGTCGCCAGGGTGGTGTACTCGAGCTTGCTCCTGGCCCGCTCGACGGCGTCCTCGATGATCGTCGCGTGGTCGAACGCGAGCGTCCTCCTGCGACGTAGGGCCCGGTCGACCGGTACCCACTTCGCGGCTCGGGCGTCACCGCCGGCCACCGGCAGCGGCAGGTCGGGCACGAGTGCGAGGTAGCAGACCGTAACGACCCGACGTCTCGGATCGCGATCCGGAGCTCCGTAGGTACGCAGTTGTTCGAGGTGCAGCCGGTCGGACGCCAGCCCGGTCTCCTCGGCCAGCTCGCGCACCGCCGCGGCGTCGATGTCCTCGTCCGGCGACGCCAGGAACCCACCCGGCAGCGCGTACGCGCCGAGAAACGGTTCGACCCCGCGGCGCACGAGCAGGATCTGCAACTGTCCGGTCTGGACAGTGAGAACCGCGAGGTCGACGGCGACCGCCACAGTGGGAATCGTCCAGTCATCGTCGGCTGTCATGCGACCAGTCTAGATTCTCGTCAACCTGACGACAAATGTCACACCGACTAAATGTCAGATTGACGAGAACTGTGACGGAGGTCTACCGTCGAAGTTTCGAGCTGGTCTGGACCGTCACCTTCGGAGCGAACCGATGATCGTGATCCTCACTGCGCTGCAACGGGAATACAAGGCAGTCCAACGGCATCTGGCCGATTTGCGGAGACATCCACACGCCACCGGGACCCTGTTCGAGGTCGGCGTCCTGGCAGGCCATCCGGACCGGCGCGTCGCACTGGCTGTGACTGGCGAGGGCAACGGGTCGGCGGCGACCATCACCGAGCGGGCGATCACCGAGTTCCAACCGGCCGCCGTTCTGTTCGTCGGGATCGCCGGCGGACTTCGCGACTGGCTCGAACTCGGCGATGTCGTTGTGGCGACGAGGGTCTACGGCTATCACGGCGGCCGGAGCGAGGACAACGCGTTCCGCTCCCGACCACGTGCCTGGGACACCGCGCATGAACTGGACCAAGTGGCTCGGCTCGTAGACCGGGCCGACACGTGGCGGGCGGCGATGTCGAGCAAGCCATCCGTGCATTTCAATCCGATCGCGGCCGGCGAGGTGCTCCTGGACTCCGCGCGCTCCGTCGTGGCCAAGCAGCTACGCGACCACTACAACGACGCGATCGCCGTCGAGATGGAGAGCGCCGGCGTGGCGCAGGCGAGTCACCTCAACCTCGCGACACCCACCATCACGATCCGCGGCATCAGCGACCACGCGGACGGCGCGAAGGACTTCACCGACCAGCACGGCGCGCCGGATCTGGCGGCGATGACGGCCGCGGCGTTCGCTGCGGCCGTCATCGCGGAGCTCGAGGACCCTGACACCCGACCGCACCGGGGCGGAAGGAACAAGGAGAACTATCGCAGCATCAACAACACCGCGAGCGGCAACGCACATGTCGTCGCCCAGATCGGTGTCGTCAACGGCGCTGTGCAGTTCGGTGTGCCCAAGCCCGGCGAAGGCGGCTCGTGATGTCTGAGTCACAGCAGGCCGAGCCGGAACCGAGCGACGACTCCCGGGTGAACAACACCGCGACGGGCGAGGCGAGAGTCGAAGCCCAGATCGGGTACGTCGAAGGCGATGCCGTCTTCCACAAGCACGAGACGATCTACCAGGTTGCCGACGGCGACAGCGCCGAGCGGAAATACCAGGTCGCCCGCAACCTCATCGACGGCGGCATTCCGCGACTCGCGGAGAATCTCCTCGGCGACGTGCTCAGCGCGGGACTCGCCACGACCGAGGTCGCCTACTACTACGCGATCTCGATTCTCAGCGAGCGATCGCTCAACCAGCTGAGAACACCGGAGCTGGACAAATTCGATCGCGCCATGCGCGTCGCCGAGCAGCACCCGGACGACGAATGGAAGACGGCGATCATCGTGATCGGCGACCTGGTGCGGTGCGTGATCCACCCGGAAGCCGCCGCCGACTTTCGAACGAATCAGCTGCATTTCATGCTCGAGGGGTTTCAGGCGCTTCCGGCGCAGCGGCAGGCGGAGATCACCCGACACCTCGACATGATCTTCAATGGCGCCGTCCAGGACCAGCTCGACCGCGTGAACGCCGACACCGTCGCGGGTGAACGCGTGAAAGGAGACCGGGCCGACCGGGCATGGAAGTACTTTCACCTCGATCCGACAGCGCCGCGACGGGCCGCACCGACACCGCTGCGAAACGGACGGCCGAGGTCGACTGCCTGGGTCGGCGCAGCGCTCGGCGTTGCCGGATTCGGGGCCGGCGTGGCGCTGAACGCCGATGCCTTCGGCGCCCTGGGTGTCCCGCTTGGCCCGTTGAGTCTGTTCCTCGTCGGCGCGCTGATCACCGGACGCTATGGAGCGCGCGCGTTCACCGTGAACATCCGTCGGCAGATGAGGGAGCTCGAACAATCCAAGTTTCTCCGGGCGCTTGACGATCCTGACGATTACCTGACCGTCAACCGGTCGTTGAAGTTCGTGCGTGCTGCCAGGAGACGCGTCAACTACTACTTCGGCGTCCGGATGCCCAACACCGACAAGGATAAATGGAAGGCCAGGACAATTGGGATCAAGGCGACGCTGCACGCTCGACTGGTCCGGTTGTACGGCACCGGCCAGATTCAGGTGGCCACCGTCAACTGGCTGATCCGGTGGCACGCCAAGCGAGCCGCCGAGCAGTGGCGCGCCGGGGCCCTGCCCGACTTTCGCCGAACTCTGCAGCCCGAGCCGTCCGCCGTCGCGGCTCTCTGGGGCGGAGCGATCGTCTTGTGCGCCGCCGCCGCATGGCTGATCGGCGACTCCACCACGTCAGGAATCCTGCCGGCGGCGATCTCGACACTGCAGATCGTCACCGGTTGTTTCGGCATCGTCGGCATCACGTACCTGCTGGGCGATCGTGCGGCGATGGCGCTGGAACGCACAGAACTCGACGAGCTCTTCGACGACGAGCAGCGCGAGTTCGTACGATGGCAGGACCGGCTGAAGGACCGGCCGACCGACTCGGAAATGGCGAACTGGCTGGAATACGACAAGACGCATGTGAAAACGCTGGCGATGCGTCGGTGTGGCTTGAACAATCGCGACATCGTCGCCCACGTCGTGCTCACCGCCGGCAAACGCGGCGCGAAACGTGCCAGGGTGAAGAACGGTCCACCACGCTTTTCGAAGTACGTCGTCCTGGTCTTCCTGCTCACCGAGAACGGCGTCCGTGAAGTGGAGGTCGACCTGAACTTCCTGACGACCGCGATCTACGACGAACGACGCACCTCGTTCCGCTACGACGCGCTCGCCTCGGCCGAGGTGCTGGAGGAGGGCTTCCAGTCCGCGAAGGGACAGCACCATCTCGTGCTGATGGGACGCGACGTGCACCTGACGGACAAGTCGTCGCTGGTGATCAGTCGCAAGTTCCAGTTGTCCCTGGTCAACGACCAGACCATCGAGGTCGTGGTCGACAACTACGAGGGCCTCCTCGATGAAGCCACCACCGAGGACAAGTCCCATCTGGACGACATCGCGCTCGACTCGTCCGGTGTCGCGGTCGCTCTGCAGATCCTGGAGGCGGTCGCGGCCGAAGGTCGCGAGTGGATCGCTCGCGAGCAGGATCGCCGGAACCGGCGTTGGCACGAGTGGGAACGCGGTCGCCAGGATCGGGCCGCCATCACCAGCCAGAGATGGCCGTTGGCCGTCGGACCTCGCACAGCCACCGCCGACGGGGAACCCATCATCGACATGACTCCGGAATGACCACGGCACGCGAGGGTTCACCACTCGGCGGTGAACAGCAGCACCTCCGTGATCGTGCCCAGTGTGGTCCAGTCGGCGTGATCGGACTCGATCAGTTCCGCCAGTCGAAGTACGCGCGGGTGGGTCAGTTCCGAGCTGCCCCCGCCGCCGTGGATGGGGCCGGTCCGCCGCACCTGCGCGAGCTCCTCCTCCGTCAGCTCCACCGAGAACAGCGCCTGCCGGTGCGTGGTCACGGTCGCGGCGAGTTGGCGGGAGTTGTGCGCCACCAGTCGTTCCGGGGGCAGCTTCAGCCCGGTCTCCTCCGCGAACTCGATGGCCGCCACCTCGGCCGGCGCCATCGGCTCCGGTTGGGAGCCGCCCGGTAGCTCCAGGACGAAACCGTCCCGCGACGACGACGGGGAGCGGAACTCGCGGACCAGCACGATCTCCGTGTCGGCGAGGACGGGCGCGCGCCGGTACGCCAGCACGGACGCGATGTCCGGGCGGGACAACACGACCTCGTTGTCCTTCACCCGATCCTCCGCTGCCACGTAGACGTGTACGTGCAGCGCCCAGAAGAACACCTCCTCCAGCCGCCTGCCGACCCGCTGCGTCCACTCCAACCGCGCGTCACGCAGCACGTTGCCCGCCGCCGTCTGCGCGCCGAGCCAGTTCTGGAACGACGGGGTTCGCCACAGCAGCAACGGAACGTGCCGGTGCCCGCCGGCACGGTCGGCACCCGGCCCGATGACGGTCATGGCCGCGGCGACCGTGTCCGTGAGCGTGTCGGCTAGCGGGATGTGCCGGTCGGCGGCGTAACCCCGTTGGTACCGCACGCTCACCGCGTCCGGCGGGGTGCCGAGCACGACCCGACCGCTGTCCTTCCACCGCCCCCACTCGTCGTTCGTGGTCAGCGCCGGCATGCCGGGCCCACGCGGGATCCAGAACAGCACGACGTCGGCCCGATCGCCCCAGCGCAGCTCCCACGTGCGCTGGTGGTCGTAGTCCGGCCACACCCCGTCGGTGGGCTCCGGCACGAACACCACGAGCGGACCGGGCCCCGCCCAGCGCGACCCCACCTCGGCGAGTGCCGCGGGCCGCCACGAGGCGACCTCCGGCGTGCGTGGCGTCGGGCCGGCCAGGAACAGGCTCGCCGTCCATCGGTCCGGCGGCTCCTCCCCCGCGTGGACGACGATCACGTTCGCCAACTGGACCTCCTCGCTCGCGATGACGACTGCACGATCACACAGTTATCCTGTGACATGGGGCACAGTGACGCGCGGCTGCTGGGGCGCAAATGCGACATCGAGCGCTTTCTCGCCGCCAACCCGACGGGCAACCTCACCGCCGACTTCCTCAACCTGCGCGGCACCATGGCCGGCGGCCGGCGCGGCGTCGGCGGCTGGACCTGGACCCGCAACAAGCGGTTCATGACCGACGCGTTGACGAAAGGCGTCGAGCTCATCCTGGTGACCGACCCCGCGCGGCCGCTCCGCGCCGGCGGCAACACCTACCAGCGCGAGCTCCGCTACCTCGCCGCGCGCGGCTACCGGTGGCAGCGGTGCGGCGACCACTGGCGGGTGACATGACCGAAACGTTCAATACCGGCCCGGGCCGCGCCGCCAGGATGGGCGTGTGACAACAGATCTCGACGCTGCCGCGTCCTTCATGGCCACGCACGCCCGCCTGCTCGACCGGCGCCGGTTCGAGCTGCTGCTCGGCGTGGCCGACGTCGACGCGGTGCTCGCCGCCGTCGACGGGTACCACAACCACGACGGCGGGTACGGCTGGGGGCTCGAACCCGACCTGCGCGCCGGCGAGAGCCAGCCGGGTGGCGCACTGCACGCCCTGGAGGTGTTCGCGGAGGCCGGACCGACGCCGAGGGCCGCGCAGCTGTGCGACTGGCTCGCCACGGTCACGCGGCCCGACGGCGGCCTGCCGTTCGCGCTGCCGGTGGCCGACATCGCTGGGTGCGCGCCGTTCTGGGCGCAGGCCGACCCCACCGCGTCCGCGCTCCAGAGCACCGCGTTCGTCGCCGGTGTCGCCCACCGGGTCGCGGCGCGCGACCCCGCGGTCGCGGCGCACCCCTGGCTCGCGACCGCGACGCGCTACTGCCTCGACGCCATCGCGGCGCTCACCTCGGCCGGCCACGCGATCGAGCTGTGCTTCGCCGTCCAGTTCCTCGACGCGATCCACGACACGCACCCGGACGCCGCCGGCCTGCTCACCCGCCTCGGCACGTTCATCCCCGACGACGGGGTGGTGCCGGTCACCGGCGGCGCGGCGGACGAAGCGTTGCGCCCGCTCGACTTCGCGCCGCTGCCCGACCGACCGGCGCGAACGCTGTTCGACCCGTCGGCCGTCGACGCCGACCTGCGCCGACTCGCCGACGGACAGCAGGCCGACGGCGGCTGGTGCGTCGACTTCGACAGCTATTCACCGGCGGCGGCACTCGAGTGGCGCGGGTACAAGACGGTGAGCGCCGTGTCGGTCCTGCGGCAGAACTCGAGCCTCTGACGCATCCCGGCCCGCCGCCGTGTAACGTTGTTCGTGGTCGTTAGTTTTGTGTTCGTGTCACTGCGCGCTCGCGAAACATTTGTTGCGGGCGTACGCACTCCTCCAGGTTCTGGTCGGAGAAGGCCCCGTCGCAGACAGCCCGGTCCGCCGCACCAGCAGCGGACCGTATCCACCCCACCTGTTGAGGAGACAACATGGCTCAGGGCACCGTGAAGTGGTTCAACTCGGAAAAGGGCTTCGGCTTCATCGCACCGGACGACGGCAGCGCCGACGTCTTCGTGCACTACTCCGAGATCCAGGGCGGCGGCTTCAAGTCGCTCGACGAGAACCAGCGTGTCCAGTTCGACATCGGCCAGGGCCAGAAGGGCCCGCAGGCCACCGGCGTCACGATCGTCTGACGTCAGCTCTGCTCCGTGGCCGGCAGAATTCACCCGAAAGAGTGAATCTGCCGGCCACGCGCATGTCTTGACCTTTCACCGGACGAACCGCACGTCCGGATGCCACGGCACCGGCCCGCGCAAGAGCCGTTGCGGCACACCCTTGAGGTGCTCGTCGAAGAGGGCCGCCAGGTACGCCCGCTCCGCACGGACCGCCCGCGTTCCGTCGACCGTGCCGACGAGTCCGCTGACGTCGGTGCCCACCTGCGCCGCCAGTCGCGGCGCGAACCATTGCGCGTCCGTGTAGGTGTAGTGCCGGCCGCGGGGCACGGCGAGATCCAGTCGCCACCCGGTCGACCCCGCCCAGAACCGGGCCCAGCCCGGATCGCTCAGATGCGTGCGCACCGCCCCGAACAGCGGCGGCTGGTCCGGATGCGATGCGGCGCCCATCAACAGGAACGGCCGGTCCGCCCCGAGTTCCGGATGGTTGTCGCCGAACTCGAAGAAGCCGTCGAGGTTCGCGCCGGCCAGGACGCGGCGGTCCGCACGCAGCACGCGGGTCGCGATCACACCGCCCGCGGAGTGGCCGAGGACACCGAGCCGCGTCAGGTCCATGGCGGCCGCAGGCGCCAGTTCGGGCAGCCGCGACAGTACGAAGTGGACGTCGGCCTCGCGCGTGTCCATGAACAGACGCTTGGCGGCCTCCAGGTCCGGCGGGGCACTCGGCAGGCCGGCGTCGACGAGCCGTCCACCGGGGAACTCCACCGGCGTCTCGTAGGTGTGGTCGATCGTGACGACGACGTAGCCGCGGCTGGCCAGCTCCTCGACGAGCACGGTGCCGAGCGCGCGGCTGTTCCCCGCACCCGGCGTGTAGACCAGCACCGGGTGCCGGCCGCGCGGGCGGGCGTTCATCCGGGCGGTCGTCGTCGGCGCGGCCCAGTCGATCCGGTCGGCCGGCAGGCCGAGCACCCCGTCGCGGGTGTACGCGGCGGCCACGAGCGGGTCGAGGTAGGGCGCGTGCGGGCAGTGGGGATCGTCGTGGGCCGGGTACCAGGTGCTGATCATCAGCTCGCGGTCCGCGGGCGGGTGCCACGGGTCGGGCCGGCCGTGGTGCACGAGGTGACACTGCCGCACCCCGACGGGGAAGCGACCGGTCGGCCTCGGCAGCGTGAAGCGGCTCAGGTCCGTCGCCGCCGCGGTCGCCGGCACGGCGAGCAGGAGTCCGGCGGCGGCCGTCATGGTGAGGAAGTCGCGGCGTGTCGTCATGGCGACGAGCCTGCCGGCGTTGTGCACCTAGCACATCAACCCGTGGTTTGTCAGACCCAGGCAGGACGTAACGAATCGAGGGCGACGACGACAGTTCGGGGGAAACGTGTCCTGAATACTTTTCGAGGTGACCGCGGATGGGTTTAGCCGATTGGTTGAGAAATAACTTGACGGCGGATTCTCGTACTTCGGCGGTTCCCGACACCTCGCTGTCCGCGCACCGGCCGGAGTGGCTGCGGGATGGTATGCACGCCACCGAGATCGCCGGCGACGACGACCTTCGAGTGTCCGGCGAGTCATTTCACCAGGACATTTTGTGGGTAATTGTCGGCGGGCGCACGCGGGACCCGGTTAGGCACGAGATTCACGCGTTGCTTGTCGCCGAACACGGCAATCCGCACGACCCGAACGCGGTGTCCGTGTGGATCGCCGGGCACCGGGTCGGCCACCTCGGCCGCGAGGACGCCCGCCTGCTGCGGCCGGGCCTCATCCGGTTGCAGCGGCAGTACAAGCAGGCCATCGCGCTCGCGGGACACGTGATCGGCGGCGGCGCGGACGGCCACCGGCTGCACAGCCTCGGCGTGTTCCTGACGTTCGACGCGGCCGCGTTCGGGGTGCGGACCGGCCGCACGCCGGCCGTCGCGACCGATGCCGCCGACGACCGGTACGACCTCGGTTGGCTCTCCGAGCTGCCCGCCGACCCGGAGACGCGGGTGCGGCGGCTGCGCCAGGCGCTCGGCACCGAGACGGAACTCATCGGCAGGCACTACCTGTTCGCCGAGCTGGAGTCGA
Organism: uncultured Actinomycetota bacterium; assembly: GCA_963840275.1. GTDB lineage: Bacteria > Actinomycetota > Actinomycetes > Mycobacteriales > Pseudonocardiaceae > Actinophytocola. The sequence continues at coordinate 147,720 of CAWIYK010000005.1, read as the reverse complement.
CGCTGTACGGCCTGCGCGACAAGCTGCCGTCGGCACTCGGCGACTACGACGACGTCTGCCGCTCGCACGACGCGGAGATGGAGCGCATCGTGCCCGCGCTGGTCGACGAGTTCGGCGCGGTGCCGCTGCTCGAGACCTACCGGCAGGCCGCGATCCGCCACCACCGGGCCAACAACCCCGGCATGGCGCTGTGGTGGTCCGAACGCGGCATCACCAGGTACGCGGACCATCCCGCCAACCAGGACGCGGTACGTGACCTGCACAGACGCGCCGGCACGTACCGGGCCGCGGTGGCACGCCCCCACTAGTGGACCGGCCGCCGATATTCGGTTGGCGGCCGACGTACGACGTGGCACGCTGTCGTCGAACCAGCAGGTCCGAGCAAAGGGAACGCCTCATGTCTGACGCCCGAGGTGGGCGTCGCCTGTAGTGCCGGTGGCGCCGTTGACGCTGTCCTTCCCTCCTGCTCCCGAAAGGCCCGCACCACCTTGTCTGCTCTGCAGTCGTACATGCGCCGCACCGCGGCGGCCGGGCGCGCGACCGAACAGGTCGGCCCCTTCCTCGCGACGTTCTCGCCCGACTCGACCAACCCGTTCCTCAACTACGCCATCCCCGACGACGGCGCGCGGCCGACGGCGGCCGACGTGGCCGCGCTGACCGCCGCGTACCGCGGCCGGGAGCGGGTGCCGCGCGTGGAGTTCCTCGTCGACACCGCGCCGGACGCGGACCCGGCGCTGCGCGCCGCGGGGTGGTCGGTCGAGCGGCGGATCCCGCTGATGCTGTGCCCGCCGGGGACGGCGGTCGCGATTCCCGCGCCGGCCGGTATCGAGCTGCTCGTGCCGGACACCGACGACGAGATCGCCGGCATGATCGCCGCGCAGTACGTGGCGTTCGGCGAGCCGCCGGAGGTGTCTCCGCGGGAGGTCGCCAACACGCGGGACCGGCTCCGGGCCGGCGGCTTCGCCGTGCTCGCCAGGGATGCCGAGACCGGCGAGGCCGCGGGCGGCGGCGTCGCGGAGGCCGTCACCGACGGCACGACCGAGGTCGCCGGGATCGCGGTGCTGGAGAGGTTCCGGCGCCGTGGGATCGGCGCGACACTCACGTCGGCGCTCACCGCCGCCGTGCACGAACATGGTGCCCGGACGGTGTTCCTGACGCCGGCCGGGGTGCCGGAGCAACGCATCTACACGCGGGTCGGCTTCGCGCCGGCCGGTGACATGCTGCACCTCAGCCGCACGGACTGAGCTCCCGCAGCCACGCCAGCACGACGTCGGACTGGGCCTGCTGGAACGCGCGAACCGTCGGCAGGCCCGGCGGCGGCGGTCGCCGCGCGATGTCGGTGAAGTACGCGCCGAAGCCGGCCAGGGTGGCCACCAGGTCGTCCTGGCCGGCCTCGATGCTGTCGAGGTCGGCGTGGCCGCCGTAGAGGCGGACGTTGATCAGCAGCTGCAACGTGTCCAGCCACGCGGGCCCGCGCGACGCCCACGGCCAGTCGACCACCGTGACCGTCCCCTGTGGACCGATGAGCAGGTTGTCGGCGCGGATGTCGGTGTGTGCCAAGGTGTTGCCGGCGAGCGCGCGGAGTCCGCGCTCGGCCAGCGCGCACAACTCGTCGAGGTGCTCGCGCGCCCACGGGTCCAGCCCGGGGTGCGGGTCGTCCCGGAGGCGGTGCCATCCGGCGAAGTCCTCGGCGAGCAGGTCCGCGGTCGCCGGCACGGCCACCGGCGCCGGGGTCAGCGTCGTCGCGAGGTCGCGCAGCGCGACGCGCACGTGCGCCAGTTCCGTTGTGTCCCAAGGGGTGACCGGGTGGCGGCCGGCGACGTCCTCGAGCACCAACGCGACCCAGTCGCCGTCGTCGTAGCTGCCGAGGAGCCGCGGGGTGGGCGCCTCAACCGGGAGCGCCGCGCTGATCAGCGCCTCCTGCCGGTGCATGCCCGGGCTGTACTCGTTCTGCGCGGAGCTGACGGCCTTGACGAACGCCCGCGCGCCGCCCGCGGTCCGCACCCGGTCGGCCGACCCCGGCGAGAAGCCACCCACCTGCGACACCGCGTCGACCACCGCGCCGCCGAGGATCTCTTCCACGGCACGCCGCACCCGGGGCGGCAGCTGAGCCCACCCGATACGCACTCCGGCAGCGGTGACCATGCGCCGATGGTCCCTCCCGGAGCCGATCGCCGCAGCTCGTTTTCGACGTATCCGTGTGGGTACTTGCCTAGCGCCAGATCGCCGACTCGATGCCGTCGCTGTGGCGTTGGGGTGGGTCGGGGAGCGGGCGGGCCCTGCCGTGGTGGACGCGGTGCGCGGTCCACGCCGCCGCGGCGGCGTCCAGGATGTCGTCGACGGCCGCCTTGTCGCCGGCCGGCGGCAGGTCGCCGGACAACGCGAGGCCCGCGGCGGCCAGCAGTGCTCTGCGGCGTTCGGTGCCCGCCCACGTGTTCTTGCGGACCGTGAGGGGTTCGCCGGCGAGCTGGGCGAAGCTCACTTCCGGGTGAACCTCGACCACTCGGCACGGCGCGTTCGGTAGCCAGTCGTCGACCTGGCGGATCTTCGGGAGCAGCCCGAACACCTGGATCGACATGCCCTCCCCCGCGTGCTCGCGGTTGATCGCACTGGCCCGGTCGTGCCGCGACTCGCGCAGGGCGGCCCGGACGGGAGTCATGAACACCGACGAACGGCGTGCGCCCACCACCGTGCGTGCGGCCAGGTCAGCAGCGCGTCGGCCGGTATCGGGCAGGCCGATCGGGATGTCGATCGCGATCACGGACACCGCGCCGGCCGCGGCGGCCAGTTCCGCGATGGTCGGCGCGACGTAGGCACGAACGTCGACGCCGCCGGACCACGCGATGCCCACCCAGCCCGCCTTGCACCCGTCCACCCCCAGCACCCGATCGGCGTCCATCCGGTCCCCATCCCGTTCGCTACGCTGCCCTGCGTGTCCAACAGCGTGGAGATCTACACCGACGGCGCGTGCAGCGGAAATCCCGGGCCCGGCGGGTGGGGCGCCGTGCTGCGCTACGGCGAGCACGAGAAGGAACTGTACGGCGGCGAGGCGACGACCACGACCAACAACCGCATGGAACTGATGGCGCCGATCCAGGCGTTGGAGAGCCTCAAGCGCCCCTCGACGGTCGCGATGTACACCGACTCGACGTACGTGCGGAACGGCATCATGCAGTGGCTGCCGAAGTGGAAGAGCAACGGGTGGCAGACCAGCGCGAAGCAGCCCGTCAAGAACGCCGACCTCTGGCGCCGGCTCGACGAGGCGGTCCGGCCGCACCAGGTGCAGTGGTTCTGGGTGAAGGGGCACGCCGGGCACCCGGAGAACGAGCGCGCCGACAAGCTCGCCGTCAAGGGCGCGCTGGAGGCCCAGGCGCTCCGCAAGGGCTAGAGCAGCGCCGCCGACAGGCCGCCGTCGAGCACGAGTGCGGTGCCGGTGCAGAACGCGGACTGCGGGCCGGCCAGGAACAGCGCCGCCTCGGCGACGTCGGTCGGGGTGCCGTAGCGGCCCTGCTTGCGGGTGACCAGCTCTCCGAAACCGCCCGGCGGCAGGCCCATCAGCTCGTCGATCACCGGCTCGGTCCGTGCCACGAGGTCGGTGCCGACGAAGCCCGGCACCAGCGCGTTGACCCGCACCCCGTGGTCTCGCAGCTCGACCGCCGCGGTCTTCGTCAGGTTCACCACCGCCGCCTTCGCCGCCGCGTAGTGCGACATCAGCGGCGAGCCCGCGTTCGCGGTGACCGACGCGACCGTCACGATCGAGCCGCCGCCGGACGCGATGATCGCCGGCGCGGCGTGGCGGATCGACAGGAACACCCCGTCGAGGTTCACGGCCATCACCTCGCGCCACGCGGCGAGGTCCAGCGACAGCAGCGGCGCCGGACCGCCGACGCCCGCGTTCGGCACCATCACGTGCAGCCCGCCGAACCGCGACACGGTCTCGTCGACCAGCGCCCGCATCTGCGCCTCGTCCCGGACGTCACACGGGATCGCATACGCGCCAGGGATGTTCGCGGCGCTCTTGACCCCGGCCTCGGTGTCCACATCGGACACGACGACGGTCGCGCCGGCCGCGTGGAACCTGGCCGCGATCGCGTGCCCGATCCCCCGGCCCGCGCCGGTGACGATCGCGACCCTGCCCTCGAGCGGTCCGGTCATGCGCCCTCCGTCGGCTCGTGGCCCCCATCACCCCCAGGATCGGCCAGCAGGTCTGACATCTGATCGAGTTCTGCTTGTGCGTCGGGCTCAGTCTCCGGCTGACACCCCGTAGCAGGTGGCGATCGCGGCGGCGCGGTTGCGCAGCGAGGTGCGCAACCACTGCGGGGCCAGGGCTTCCGCGTTCGTGGCGAGCTGCCACAGCGCCCATTCGGCGTGCCGTGAGTCCTGGAAGGTCACCTCCAGCCGCAGCCAGCCGTCCGCGTCGGCTTGTTCGGTGCGGACGGCCAGCGCGGTGCCCACGAGGTCCTCCCGCCGCGCCGGGTTCACCCGTACCAGCACGGCGACCTGGTCACCGCCGGTCCGAAACCGCGTGCCGCGTTCCTGCCAGGCCCGGTCCAGATCGACCCGGTCCGCTCGCTGTGCGGGTTCGGGAAGTTCCTCGGCGGCCAACACCCGGGACAACCGGTAGGTGCGGTCCGCGCCGGATCTCGTGGCCAGCAGGTAGCCCTGGTCGCGCACGGTGACCAGACCGATCGGGTCCACCGTGCGCCACCGCGGTGCCTGGCCGGTGGCCGCGTAGTGGATGCGCAGCTTGTGTCCGGCGAACACCGCCCGCCGGACCTCGGCCACCACGGCGTCGGGCACCTCCTCGGCCACCAGCCGGCGCGAGAGGAGGTCGGTCTCCGGGTCGATGAGCAGTCGCTGTGCCACGCCGGCCGCGGTGCCCCGATGGCTCTCGGGTAGCGCGTCGACCACCTTGAGCATGGCCGAGGCGAGCGCCGAGCCGAGGCCGAACACCTGCGCGCCGCGCCGTGAGCCGGCGACCAGCAGGGCGAGCGCCTCGTCGTGGTTCAGTCCGGTTAGCTCCGTCTGGAAACCGGGCAACAGCGCGAAACCGCCGTGCCGGCCGCGTTCGGCGTAGACCGGGACGCCGGCCGCGGACAGCGCCTCGATGTCGCGCAGCACGGTGCGGGTGGACACCTCCAGCTCGCGGGCCAGCGTGGCCGCGGACAGCCGGCCGCGCTGGCGCAGCAGCAGCACCAGCGAGACCAACCGGTCGGCGCGCATGCGAAAACGCTACCGGAATACACGACACAGGATGTCGTGATTCGTTGGGAGGCTGATCGACATGACGAATGGAGCAGATGTGGCGATGGAGCGAACGGCGGTCAACCCGTGGCCGTGGTCGGTGGAGATGGGATACAACCAGGGTGAGATCGTCTCCGGGCACACCCGGACCCTGTACTGCTCGGGGCAGACCGCGATGAGCGACGACGGCAAGCCCCAGCATGCCGGTGACATGGCGGCGCAGTTGGCGCTGAGCCTCGACAACCTGGAGGCCGTTCTCGGCGAGGCCGGCATGTCGCTGGAGAACCTCGTCCGGCTCAACGTCCACACCACCGACGTCGATCTGCTGTTCCCGCACTACGGCGTGCTGGCGGCGCGGTTGGGCGCCGCCGGGGTGGCGCCGACCACCACGATGCTCGGGGTGACCCGGCTGGCGATCCCCGATTTGATGGTGGAGCTGGAGGGAACCGCCGTCGCGTGACGCGACCTCGGTTGTAGGCACGAGTCCGCCTGCTACTCGACGTACGCCAGCGCCGCGGTGTTCGCGGACCCGAGGACGCCTGTGCCAACTCACTCCGGTTACAGGCGGCCCTCGCCCAGGCCCGGATCGCCTACGAGCATCACCCGGGAACTCGCCCCGGCCCCGACCACGAGCACCTGCGCCCGGCTGTGGACAGGTGAGCGGCGGACGGCTCAGCGGCAGCGAAACTGTCGGTGCCCGCCCGTAGCGTTGACATCGGGGCCGGCGGCCGCGACACCTGCCTACCCGGGCAGCTCGGCCAACGCGACGGCGAGCCGGCGCATCCCCTCGGTGACCTCGGTCGGGGTGTTCGTCGTGAAGGACATGCGGAACGTCGCCGTGTCGGGGGTGGTCGCGAAGCACGGGGCGCCCGGCACGAAGGCGACGTTGTGCGCCAGCGCGTGTTTGAGCACCTCGGTGGTGTCGACCGCGCCGGGCAGCCGCAGCCACACGAACATCCCGCCGTCCGGGTCGGTCCACACGGTGCCGGCCGGCACGGTGGCCGGGAGCGCCGCGACCATCGTGTCGCGGCGTTCCCGGTACGCGGCGCACAGCCCGCGCACGTGCGCGTCCATGTCCACACTCGTCAGGTACGCCGCCGCGGCGGCCTGGTCGATGGTGCTGGTGTGCAGGTCCGCCGCCTGCTTCGCGATCACGGCGGCGGGCATCAGCTCACGCGGCGCCCGCAGCCAGCCCAACCGCAGCCCCGGCGCGCCGGTCTTCGACAGCGTGCCGAGGTACAGCACCCGGTCGCCGTAGGACGCCAGCGGCGGCACCGGCTCGCCCCGGTAGCGCAGCTCGCCGTACGGGTCGTCCTCCACCAGCCACACGTCGTGCGCGGCGGCGAGCGCGGCGATCTCGCCGCGACGCGCGGCCGACAGCGTGCGGCCGCTGGGGTTCGCGAACGTCGGCACCACGTACACGAGCGACGGTCGTTCCCGCGTGAGCACGTCGGCGAGCGACTCCGGCACCATGCCGTGCTCGTCGCTCGTGACCGGCACGACGCGGGCGCCGGCGAGCTGGAAGCACTGCAGCGCCGCGAGATACGTCGGTTCCTCGACGGCGACCACCGCGCCGGGGTCGAGCAGCGCGGTCGCCACGAGGGTGAGCGCCTGCTGCGAACCGGTGGTGACGAGAAGGTCGCCGGCCTCGGTCGGCAGGCCGCGTCGCGTCATGCGTTCGGCGACCAGCTCGCGCAGCACCGGGTCGCCCTCGGTCGGCGCGTACTGCAGGTGGCGCCGGGCGGAAGTGCCGAGCGCCTGGTCGAAGGCGGCGCGCCAACCGTCCACATCGAACAGTTCGGAGGCCGGCAGCCCACCGGCGAAGGAGATCACCTCCGGCCGCTGCGTCAGCGCGAGCAGGTCGCGGACCGGAGAACTCTTGACACCCTGCAGTCTGCGGGCGGGCATGGGACGGCTCCTTGCGCCACAGGCGGGACAACGACGTGGCTGCTGATCGAGGAGCCGTCCCGAGCATACGTGTTAACCAACGTTCACAAAGGCGGCGCGACGCCGTCAGGAGTACATGCCGGAACCGGTCTCCAGCAGCGACTTGAGGTCGCTGAGCGACTCGGGCCAGCCGCCGCCGGCACCGTCGGCGTTGCCGGCGAACTGCGCGGCGGTCTGCGGCGCGGCCGTCACGTCGTGGCTCACGGTCAGCGCGCAGACGCCTTCCTGCCCCTCCTTGATCTCCCACGTCACCGTGGTGACGGGCTCGTCGAGCCAGGACGACCGCCAGGTGTGGACCAGCCTGCGCAGCGGGTCGACCTCGACGACCTCGCCCTCCACCACCACGTCGGTGCGCCCCATGCCCGGCATGTGGTCGCCGGCCATGGTCCGGAACGCGCCGCCCGGCCGCAGGTCGTAGTCGACGATGCCGCGGTACCCGTACCGCTGCGACCACTCCGGCCGGGTGATCGCGTCCCAGATCGCCTGCGGCGTCGCCTTGATGTAGACGCGGTGCACCTGCACGGTCACGCCGGTCGCGCTGGTTTCCGTGGTCGTCATGTCGTACTCCTCCGGGTCGGTCGTCCGTCTGCGACACAAAATAGGTGACCAAAAGGTCACATGTCAACGCCCCGAACCGCACGGCTCGAAACCGGCTGGTTGGATGGACCGGTAAGCGCAGATCCGAACAAGGAGGAACTCGCATGGCCCTCGAGAAGCCGGTAGTCGACCCCATCGACGGACCGCCCCCGACCGACCTGGTCGTCGAGGACATCGCCGTCGGCGACGGCGACGAGGCACGACCGGGGCAGAGCGTGAACGTCCACTACGTCGGCATCGCGCACTCCACCGGCGAGGAGTTCGACGCCTCGTGGAACCGCGGCTCGGCCTTCAGCTTCCCGCTCGGCGCGGGCCGGGTCATCGCCGGCTGGGACCGTGGCGTGGCCGGCATGAAGGTCGGCGGCCGGCGCAAGCTGGTCATCCCGCCGCACCTCGGCTACGGCGACCGCGGCGCGGGCGGCGCCATCAAGCCGGGCGAGACGCTCATCTTCGTGGTCGACCTGCTCGGCGTCCAGTAACCGAGCTCGCAGCAACCGCGCTGGTGCTGCTCGGCGGCGGCGTCACTGCCGCCGCCGCGGCACCGGCCCCCAGCAGTTCCGACCCGTGACCTGCGTCACCTGCCGATGTGTGTGGTGGCGCTCGCCAGCAACCGGTCGAGGATCGGCCACAGCGACAGCGGGCTCTCGACGTGGGCGTTGTGGCCGACCCCGGGCAGCACGGCGGCCTCCGGCGCCACCTCGAGCAGGTCGTCGCGCGGCGACATCGGGTCGTGCTGGCCCGCGGTCAGGATCGTCTCCGCCTTCGCCGCGGCCAGCAGCGCCGGCACGTTCGGCGCACCGACCCCGAACGTGCGCGGGTCCACCCGGACCCGCCAGCCGTCGGCGGTCTCCTCGACGCCCGCGTCGACCCGACGCGAGTCCGCCGGCACCAGCCCGACCAGCCCGGACACCTTCAGCCAGCGGTCCACGGCCTCCGCGCGGGTCGCGAACACCCGCTCCGGCCGTGCCGCGAGGTCGGCCGCCTTCGCCAGCTCCGCGTCGGACCACCGCAGCTTGATGCCGACGCCGCACGCCGCCGCGACGTCGACGCCGTACGCGCCGCTCGCCAGCTCCAGCGCGAGCACGCCGCCGAGCGAGTGCCCGAGGACGACCACCTTCCTGGTCGGGTCGAGCAGCGCCGCGACCGCGGCGGTCATCGACTCGAACGTGTACTCGGGCAGCCGGGGCGAGCGCCCGTGACCGGGCAGGTCCGGTACGAGCACCTCCCCCGGCCAGTTCCGTTCGAGCAGCCCGTGCCACACCTCTCCGGTGGCGCCGAGCCCGTGCAGGAGGAGCAGGACCGGCTCGCCGCCGGTGACGTGTCTGGCCAGGTGTAGTCCGGTCACGGGGTCGATACTGCCTCACGACCCGGGAGAATGGCGATCATGTCGACCGACACCGACGCGATCGTCAACCCCGACACCTACCTCGACGGCGTGCCGCACGCGGCGTTCACCCGGCTGCGTGCCGACTCGGCGGTGGTGTGGATGGACGAGCCGGCGGTGCCGCCGTGGCCGGCCGGGCCCGGTTTCTGGGGCGTCGTGCGGCACGCCGAGATCAAGACGGTCATGCGGGACCCGGCGACGTACTCGTCCTACGCGCGGGCCACGCAGATCATCGACCCGCCGGACCAGGCCGCGCTCGACTTCGTCCGGGAGATGATGCTCAACCAGGACCCGCCCCGGCACTCGCGGCTGCGCAAGATGCTGACCAGGGCGTTCACCCCGAAGGCCATCGCCAGGCTGGAGGACCGGATCGCCGCGTGGGCCGGGGAGCTGGTCGACCGCGTCGCGGCCGACGGCCAGTGCGACTTCGCCGAGCTCGCCGCCGACCTGCCGCTGCAGACCCTCGCCGAGATCTTCGGTGTGCCGCAGCAGGACCGCTGGCTGATGTTCGACTGGAGCAACCGGGTCATCGGCTACCAGGACCAGGAGTACGCGCGGAGCGCGAAGGCGAGCGCGGACGGCTCGACCGAGATGGCCCGGCGGGCGATGGCGTTGCGGCCGGAGCCGGACGCGAACGGCCTGCTGCCCGACCAGCGGACCCGCGCGGGCATGCCGGACCTCTACGCGTACGCGCACGACCTCGGCGAGCACAAGCGGCGCGTCCCGAGCGAGGACGTGATGAGCAACCTCGTACGGGAAGGCATCACGATCCCCGAGTTCGAGAACATGTTCTGGCTGTTCTCCGTGGCGGGCAACGAGACCCTGCGCAACTCGCTGCCCGGCGGCATGCACGCGCTGCTGTCCCATCCGGACGAGTACCGGAAGGTCTTGTACCGCAAGGAGTTGCTGCCCGGCGCGGTCGAGGAGATGCTGCGCTGGTGGTCGCCGGTGATGCGGTTCCGCCGGACCGCCACTGTGGACACCGAGCTGGGTGGGCAGCGGATCGGCGCCGGCGACAAGGTCGTGGTGTGGTTCACCTCCGGCAACCGCGACGAGCGGGTGTTCGCGACCCCGGACCGCTTCGACGTGACCCGCACGGCCAACGACCACCTGAGCTTCGGCCACGGCCCGCACTACTGCATCGGCGCACATCTCGCGAAGGTCCAGATGCGGGCGCTGTTCACCGCACTGTTCGACCGACTGGGACAGGTGGCGCCGGCCGGCGACATAGTGCGCCTAAGGTCGAACTTCCAACACGGCGTGAAGCACCTGCCGATCAGTTGGTGAAGACCGCGATCGCGCGCCCAGAGCGAGCAACCGCCACGAGTGAGGGCCGGCCCCACGAGTCACCGGTGTGAGTGAGGGCGTGGGTGAGCGGCCGCCGGCGTCTGGACCGACGCTCGCGCGCAGGCGCGTCAGCGCCGAGCACGGAGGAGGGAAGACGCCGGGACCAGGCCGCGAACACGCGAGCGAAGCGAGCCAATGTCACAGCCGCGAACACGCGAGCGAAGCGAGCCAATGTCACGAGTGAGGGCTTGTGTGAGCGGCCGCCGGCGTCTGGACCGACGCTCGCGCGCAGGCGCGTCAGCGCCGAGCACGGAGGAGGGAAGACGCCGGGTCAAGGCCGCGAATACGCGAGCGGAGCGAGCCAATGTCACAGCCGCGAATACGCGAGCGAAGCTCACAAATGTGGCTGCAACTACTACACCACAACGGCGCTTTCCCCCGGGGAGCAGGGGAAAGCGCCGTCGTTCAGGGGTGGATCAGCAACCACCGCAGTTGTAGTACGTGATGTCCCAGTGGTTGCCTTCCTTGTAATAGATGTTGCCGGAGCCGGACTGCCACTTGGAGCCGCCGATCGACGCGAAGTTGCCCTGGATGTAGTTGTTCAGGCAGGTCGACAGGCTGGTGTCGAGCTTGTAGCCGTTCCAGTGGCTGTAGGTGCCGCTGGCGTGGCCGGTCTCGGTGCCACCGGTGACGTTGATCCCGCAGCCACTCGCCGACTTCAGCGTCTGGATGCCTTGGATCGTCGCCAGGTTGACCTGCGAGAACGAGGTGCAGCTCGGGTTGTTGCGGTCACTGCAGCCGCCGCTGGACGACCACGTGATGTTCGACGAACGCAGCCGGTTGGTCGCGTCGGCATGGGAAAGCTTGGTGACCATGACCCCGACGGAGGCCGTGCCGGCCGGCGGGTTGTCGAACACCGGGTCGCTGCCCTGGGCGGTCGCCTGCGCGGCCGCGGTCGAGACGAGCAGTGCGGTCGCGGCCGACGCCACGACGATGAGCCCTCGCACCAACATTTTTCGCATTCAGTTCTCTCCGTCCCACGGGCGGCGCCCTCGGCGCCCGACGGGAAGTCCCCGCCGGCGGTTTGGCGCCGACCACCACATTGGAAATGAGCGAAAGAAAGCGATCACCCACCGAGGCGACGTGTTATGGCAGGGACCGGTCGCCCCGGTCGAGAACGCTTCCGCAGCGAACGATAGTAGTTACTGACTAGATGTCATAGGGGTTGATGAGAAATTTTCCAACTCACCATTCCCATGATTCCCAATTCGTCCACGGCGCTCCGCGAGGGCGAGTCCCAGCGCGACCAAGATCAGTAGGACGGCGCCGAGCATGGCCATCGAGAACCCGGTGGCCTGGCTGCCGAACCCGGTCGCGGCGGCGTGGAACAGCGCGGCGAGCGCGGCGGTGCCGATGGCGGTGCCGATCCGCTGGCCGGTCTGCAGCACGCCACTCGCGACGCCGGACATCCCGCTCGGCACGGACGCGAGCGTGAGCGTGGTGTTCGGCGAGATCACCGCGCCGCCGCCGATGCCGGCGACCAGCAGCGGCACCACGAGCGCGAGGACGAGGTGCTGTTCTGGCACCAGGACGGCGACGAGCGCGACCGCGCCGAGCCCGACGGCGGTGAGCGACAGCCCGGTGATCGTGACCAGCCGCCCCCACCGCTCGATCAGCCGGCCGGCGAGCCACGCGGACACCGCGGAGCCCAGCGAGAACGGCGTCACCGCGAGGCCCGACTCCAGCGGCGAGAGCCCGAGGCCGCTCTGGAAGTACACGGCGAAGACCAGCCAGATGCCGCTGAACCCGCAGAAGTAGACGGCCGCGAGCGTCGCGCCGGACGGGTAGCCGGGGGTCGCGGTGAACAGTCGCATGTCGACCAGCGGCGCGCGGTCGGCGCGGACCCTGCGCTGCTCCCAGCGCAGGAACGCCCAGCCGAACGGGACGGCGAGCGCGAACAGCCACCAGAACCGGCGGATGCCGCCCGACTCGGACAGGACCACCGGGAACAGCACGCACAGGACCGTGAGCCCGAGCAGCAACGCGCCGGGCACGTCGATGTCGGCCTTCGTCGTCCGCGGCGGCGTTCTCGGCACGAGCAGCAACGCGAGCACCAGCGTGAGCAGGCCGAAGGGCAGGTTGACGAGGAACACCCAGCGCCAGCCGTCCGGTTCGCCCGCCACGCCGAGGATGAACCCGCCGACCACCGGGCCGAGCGCGGTGGACAGCCCGATGGTGGCGCCGAGCAGCCCGAACGCCCTGCCGCGTTCCGCGCCGCGGAACAGGTCCTGGATGAGCCCGCCGTTCTGCGGGGTGACCAGACCGGCGACCAGCCCCTGCAGCAGCCGGGCGACGACCAGCAGCGTCAGCGTCGGCGCGAGCCCGGCGAACACGCTGGTGGCGACGAACCCGGTCAGCGCGATGAGGTACATGTTGCGGCGACCGAACGCGTCGCCGAGCCGGCCGCCCGCGACCAGCGCGAGCCCGAACGTCAGCGGGTAGCCGGAGACCACCCACTGCACGCCGCTCGCCGACGTGCCGAGCCCCTCCTGGATCGACGGGATCGCCACGGTCACGATGCTGACGTCGAGCAGGATCATGAACCCGCCGGCCAGCGTCACCACCAACGCCCGCCAGCGACGCGGATCAGCGCCGGGCTCGTAGTCGGTCGGTTCCGTCGCTGATCGGGGCACCTCTGCTGTCTACCCACATCAGCGCCCGAGTACCACCCTGAGCGGCCGGGCCACCGCGCCGGTCGCCCCACCCGTGGACCGGTCAGCCGAACGGCAGCCACGCCAACTGGGCGAGCGAGTCCAGGTTGCTCACCAGCATGCCGGCCTCGGACACCGTCCACAGCTCCGCGCCGATCACCAGCGCGCGCCGCGGCAGCATGTTCCCGTAGCGGTCCGACGAGTGGCTGAGCATGCCGACCTCGGTGAACGAGTCGCCGTTCAGCTTCAGCACCAGCGCGCCCGCCGTCGGCTGCGCCGGATCGCCCGGCTCCATCGCGCCGCCGCCCGTCACCGGGAGCACGAGGAGACCCTTCTCCTCCCAGAACAGGAAGGCGTGCGGGTCACCCTCGACCTCTGTCCACGCGCCGGCCAGGTGGTACTGCGCCACCCGCCGCGCGCCGGCCGGGTCGGCGGTGTCGAACAGCGACACCTGCGCGCCCGTGCGCCTGCCCTCGTCCGTCGCCTCCTGGCCGACACCGATCAGGCGGCCGTCGCCGGCCGAGTGCAGGTACGCCGAGTAGCCGGGGATCTTCAGCTCACCGGTCACCTTCGGCGCGGCCGGATCCGACAGGTCCACTGTGTACAGTGGGTCCGTCTCGCGGAACGTCACCACATAGCCGATGTCACCGAAGAACCGAACCGCGTAGATCCGCTCCCCCACCCCGAGTCCGGCCACCTTGCCGATCTGCGTTAGCTGATCTCCCTTGCGTGCCAACACGGTGATCATGCTCTGCGAGCTCGCGCCGTCGTACACGGTGGTGGCCACCCGCAGGTTGCCCTCGTGCTCGGACAGCGAGTACTGGTTCAGCAACCCGCCGTCGACACCGCCGGACGCGACGTACACCGGCTTGCCCGGCGCGGAGATGTCGAACTGGTACACCTCGGTGCGCGAGCCGCTCGTGGTCGGCATGTCGGTCTCGCCGTGCGCGATGTGGTCGTCCGCGACGAACAGGCTCGTGCCGGTGCCGTACACGGTGTTGCCGTCCGCGACGATCGTGACCGGGTCGCCGACGCCCAGTTCTCGTTGCAGGTCAACGGTGAGCACGGTCAGCATCGAGCTGGCCGTGTAGTCGGTCGGGTGGCTCACCGACGCGCAGTCGGTCAGCTGACCGGACGTGGTGCGGCCGTTCGCGGTCAGCTCGTAGCGCGGCAGCCAGTCCGCGATCGTCGAGCTCCGCACGACCGACTGGTTCTGGAGCAACGCGGCCGTCGTGCTCGACTGGTCCTGCGGGTAGGCGAACTCCATGCGCGGCTGCGAGCGCACCACGACCCTGGCCACCGCGCCGACCTGCCGCGCGTCGAGGTAACCGCCGTCGACCGCCAGCGTGCCGAGAACCGCGCCGGCGCCGGTGAGGTCGACGAGCGCCAGCTGTGAGCCGTAGCCGGGCGGCATCGGCTTGACCGGCGGCGACGTGTCCGGCGCGACCTCGCCGGGCGCGACCTTGCCCGGCGCGATGTCGCCCTCCATCGGGATGCCGGCCGCGGTCAGCACCAGCGCGCGGTCACCGGACAGCAGCAGCTGCGTCGCGTACCCACCGGGCAGCGTCACGGCCGCGGTCTGCTTGCGGGAGTCCACGTCGACGACGCGCAGCACGCCGTCGACGATGCTCACGACCCGCGCGCCGTCGGTCTTCACCAGGTCCGGCTCGTCGACGCCGGCCTCGTGGGTGTTCGTCGACGAGTGGTCGTCCGACTGCTGGCCGGACGCTTCGCCGCTCAAGTCGGCCGACGTGCCCCCGGCCGTGTCCGATCCGTCCGGCGCCGCCGGCGCCGCGGCGCGCCCGTCCGCGGCCCCACCCTTCTCGGACCGACCGTCCGCGGGCACCGCGTCGCGCGCCACGCCACCTGAGCCGAGGTCCAGGCCCCATGGCGTGACGTGCGGCAACACCCGGTCCTTGAGCTGGGCGAGCGCGGTCTCGCACGTGTCGTAGGAGACGAGGCTGATGCCCTCCGCGCCGATCGTGCCGCCGGGGTCGTCCGTGCCGCCGGCGCCGTCGGTCGCGCCGACGAGCACCGCCGCACCGGTCACGCCGGCGCCCAGTACCACCACAACGGCGGCCGCGACAGCAACGCGCGGCCAGCTCGGTAAGTCGTGCTTCATGCCGGCAGGACGTACGCAAATGGTGAATGCGTTGCTCGTTCGGGCGGATTCCTTGGAAATCGGGTCGTTAGGGGGTTGACTGCGTAGATGAGTGAACGCACGACCGCCGAGGTGGCGACCGCGATACTGGCGCTGCCCGCGGATCGGATCCGCCGCGTGGCCATCGACGGGGTCGACGGCGCCGGCAAGACCCACTTCGCCGACGACCTCGGCAGGGAGCTGACCAAACGGGGCGCCTCGGTGATCCGCGCGTCGGCGGACGGGTTCCTCAACCCGCCGAGGACGAGGCACCGCAGAGGCAAGACGTCGGCGGAGGGCTTCTACCGCGACGCCTTCGACTACGGCCGGATGGTGCGGCTGCTGCTGGACCCGCTGGCGCCCGGCGGCTCCGGCGTGTACGTCCGCGAGGTGTACGACGTGAACCGCGAGCGCGAGGTGCACGTGCCGCCGGAGATGGCCGCGCCGGACGCGATCCTCGTGCTGGACGGGATCTTCATGCACCGGCGCGAGCTGGTGATGTTCTGGGACTTCTCGGTGTGGCTCGAGGTGCCGTTCTCGGTGGCCATCCCCCGCGGCACCGGCCGCAGCTACGGCGACCCGGACCCCGACGCGCCGGTGAACAAGCGCTACATCGACGGACAGCGGCTCTACATGGAGGAGTGCAAGCCGAGGGAACGCGCGACGATGGTGATCGACAACGCGGACCTCGAGCACCCGATGATGCTGGCCTAACTGTCCTTTTGGGACGTTCCGGGCTCCGCGGCGCCGTTGGTACCGGCCGACTCGGCGGCCGGCTTCCCGGCTGTGGGCTCGGGGGGCCCGGTGGGCTCGGGGGTGGGCTTCGCGGCCGGTCCCTCGTCCACCACGTCCGGTTCCGTGTTCTCCACCCGGATCCGCCAGCCGCCGACGAGCGCGAGCGCCGCGCCGGCCGCCATGATCATCGGCGCGAACACGGCCGCCACGACGCCAGCGGTGATCGGCAGGTCGAGCACCTTGCGGCCCCGCATGTCACTCACCACGATGCGCCGGACGTGGCCTTGGCGCACCAGTTCGTTGATCTTGTCGAACAACGCCTGCGTGCCGGTCCCCTCAGTTTCCTTCTGCACCGCTCCCCCGATCCGCCGCGTGCTGTTCCTCGGCCAGGAAGTGTGCCACGTCCACGGTCGCGGGGTACAGCGCGCGGTACTGCCGGTAGAAGTCGTCGTACCGGCCGCCGCCGGTCGGGCGCACCACGTGGTCCGGCGGGTTCCACGCCGCCGGGTCGACGTCCACGCCGGTCGCGGTCGCCGCGAGCAGCGCGTCGCCGAGGCACGCGCCGACGGTCTCGGTCGGCACCACCTGCTCGACGCCGGTCACCTCCGACACGATCCGCGTCCACAGCCCGCCCTGCGTGCCGCCGCCGACGGCGACCAGCCGCTTGGCCGTGCCGCCGGACTCCCGCATCGTCTCGAGGTTGTGCCGCACGCCGTACGCGATGCCCTCGAGCGCGGCCCGGTACAGCTCGGCCCGCCCGTGCCCGAGCGTCAGCCCGGCGACCACCCCACGCGCGGCCGGGTCGAAGATCGGTGTGCGCTCGCCGGCGAAGTACGGCAGCAGCAACAGTCCCCTGCTGCCCGCCGGGACCTCCGCCGCCTCCGCGACCAGCGTCGCGAAGTCCGCGCCGACCAGCCTGCGCAGCCAGTCGGTGATCGCGCCGGAGGTCGCCATGCCGGCGGCGAGCGACCACGTCCCCGGGTACACGCCGCTCGTGGTCCACAGCGCCGGATGCGGCCGGGGCGCCGAGATGACCTGGACGAGGAACATCGTGGTGCCGTACATGACCATCACGTCGCCGGGCTCGCGCACGCCGACGCTCGTCGCCTCCGCCCACGCGTCGACCGTGCCCGCGGTGACCGGCAGCCCCGCCGGCAGCCCGGTCTCGCGGGCGGCCGCCGCCGTGACCGTGCCGACGACCTCGGTCGGCCAGGCCAGCTCCGGCAGGGTCACCCCCGGCGCGACCGCCGCGGCCCAGTCGGGCGCCCAGTCGAACCTCTCCTGGTCGTACATCGGGTCGCACTGGCTCGCCGAGTGGTGGTCGAGCACGTACCGGCCGGTGAGCCGGTGCACCAGGTACGAGCTCGCCATCAGGAGCATCTCGGTCCGGTCGTAGACCTCCGGCTCGTGCCGCGCGAGCCACCGCAGCTTCGGCCCGACGGCCTGGCTGGACAGCGGGGTGCCGCCGCGCCGCAGGATCTCCGCCGCGCCGAGCTCCCAGGTCAGCTCGGCGATCTCCTCTCCCGCCCGCGTGTCGACCCCGTACAGGATCGCCGGGCGCAGGGGCCGGCCGGCGCCGTCGGCGGGCAGCAGCACCGGGCCGATGCCGCTGACCGCGAGACCGGCGATCCGGTGCTCGCTCGCCGACAGCTCTCTCGCCAGCGCGACGAAGTCGGCCCACCACACGCCCTCGGCGTCGTGCTCGAACCAGCCGGGGTGCGGGGTGGCCGTCGCGTGGTCCCGGCTCGCCCGGGCCACGATCTCGCCGGTCCTCGTGACGAGCACGCCCTTGGAGCTGGCCGTGCCGATGTCGATCCCGAGAAACACCTCACCCACGGGTGAACTCGTCCAGTGTCACGTCGAGCAGCTCACACACCGCCCGCAGCTCCGCGCGCCGGTCGCCGGGCACCGCGTGGATGTGGTTGGCGCCGAAGCGGGACAGGAACACCTCGGCCGGCGCGTCGAGCCGGGCGAACGCGTGCGGCCACTCCGGCGTCGACATCTTCATCAGCTCTTCTGTCGTGGCGTCGTCGTAGTTCTCGAACTCGCCGAGCATCAGCTGCAGCCGGTACCTCCCGTCGTCGCGGGTGAGCCGGGCGAGGGTCATCTCGCCCGGCGCGGCGACGTGCTGGACGGACGCGCCGCCCGCCGGGAAGAAGAACACCTCCGGGTACAGGTTGACCTTCGCGAGGTTCTCGGCCGGGTCGTCGCTGCGGGCGGCGTACCAGGTGGCGTGCTGGCCGGAGTTGCACAGGTCCCAGATGTCGCGGTCGCCGTGGTAGTGGCGGACGTCGGCGAACAGCACCGGCGTCCGCGCGATGAGCTTGAGGATCTGCATGGTCAGCGCGCCGTCCATGTCGGCCTCGGTCGCGCAGACGTGCGGCTCCTTGGGCCCGTTCCAGTCGTACGGGTCGTTGAGGAACGCCTCGGCGATGTCCATGGTCGCGAAGTACTGGGTCAGCTCCGGCTGGCCCTTGATGCCGGTGAAGTCCAGGTGCCACTCGTCGATGAGCTCACGCATCGCCAGGTACGAGCCGATCTGGCGTTCGAGGAGCTCCTCGGTGAGCTTGTTGCCGTCGTAGTGCACGGTGGCGTGCTTCTCGAGCCACTGGCGCGCCTTGGTCTTCTCCTTCTGGTCGGCCAGCTCCGCGCGGCGGACGATCTCCCACTGGTCGATCTCCTCGACGTCCACACCGAACTGCCGCTGCCACTGGTCGGTGTTCGCGACGGCCGTGTTCATGCCCATCGGGCGGCCGCCGATGCGGCCGAACGTCTGGCCGCGCAGCGCCGCGACCGCGTGCGCGGCCGAGGCCCGCACCCCGATCTGGCGGACCAGCGCGTCGTCCTCCGGGTCGCCCCACAGGCGGGTGTGCGCGCGGCCGATCTGGTCGAGGGCGCCGCCGGCGGCGAGCATGCCGACCATGCCCGGCTGGACCGGGTCGATGTTGGCGAGCAGCAGCAGCGGGCCGGTGAGCTGGCCCGCGGCGAGCATCGTGAAGTGCGGAAAGGCCCAGACGCAGTAGTGCAGCACCGTCATGTCGACACGCGCGGCCTCGATCTCCCTGGCCAGCGAGGTGGCGAGGGTGTTGGCCGACACCGGCTCCCGCGCGCGGACGACCTCGTGGCCGGCGGCCTCGAGGCTCGCGACGAGCTTGTCCTCGTTGGCGCGGATGAAGTCGGCGATGCCGCTGTGGACGTAGTCCCGCCCGTCCGAAATGTTGATCACGCCGATACGGGCCACCGGTGTTCCTCCTGCGTTGTATGGGTCGCTTCGCTCATCCGCCAACGCGCCCCTTCGCTCAGCTCCCGCGTTGGAGTAATCGTTTTCTCAGAAGCTATTCTTAGGGTCGGACGGTGTCAATAGGGGTCCCGTAGGGTCTCCGGCACGGGTCTGGAAGCGAGGCGGTAGTGGCGACCATCAGCGACGTTGCCCATCGGGCCGGCGTGTCGACAGCGACCGTCTCGAGGGCGTTGAACGGCAAGTCCACAGTGGACCCCGAGCTGGCGGCTCGGGTGGTGGCCGCGGCGCAGGAGCTGGGCTACCAGCCCAACGGGCCGGCGCGGAACCTGCGGCGGCAGGAGGCGGCCGTGCTCGCGCTGATCATCAGCGACGTGGAGAACCCGTTCTTCACCGCGATCGCGCGCGGTGTCGAGGATGTCGCGCACACCGTCGGGTACTCGGTCGTGCTGTGCAACTCCGACGAGGACCCGGAGAAGGAGCGCAAGTACGTCGACGTCGCCATCCAGGAACGGGTCGCCGGCGTGATCGTCTCGCCGACCTCGACGGCCGCCGGGATCGAGCAGCTCGCCCAGCGCGGCACCCCGATGGTCGCGGTCGACCGGCCGCTGCCGGGGCGCGACACCGTGCTGGTCGACACCCGCCTCGCCGCGCGGGAGGCCACCGAGCACCTCATCGCCCAGGGCTACCAGCGGATCGGATGCATCACCGGCCCGTCCGGCGTCCGCACGGCCGACGACCGGCTCGCCGGCTACCGGGACGCGCTGAAGGTCGGCGGGCAGCGCGGCTCGACCCGGCTCGTGCGGCGGACCGAGTTCAAGGCGGCCGGCGCGCTGAAGGCCGCGGCCGACCTGTTCGACCAGGAGGAGCCGCCGGACGCGTTGCTGGTGGCCAACAGCGCGATGGCGATCGGCGTGCTCGAGGCCCTCAGCGACGCCGAGCTGCGCCCCGGCCGCGACGTGGGGGTGGTCGCCTTCGACGACGTGCCGTGGGCCGCGCTCGTGAACCCGCCCATGACGGTGGTGGCGCAGCCCGCGTACGAGATCGGCACCGTGGCGGCCCAGCTGCTGCTGGCACGCATCACGGACAACACCCGCGCCCCGACGACCACCACCCTTGGCGCGCGCCTCATCGAACGCCGCAGCTCCCACCGCGGCACCTGAGGCGACGCCGGCGTAGACCGGTCATGATCAGAGGCGGCGCCACCGCGGCCAACCGCGGCTCGCGCGCGCGATGCAGCCCCCACCCGTTCCCGGGGGCGTCCCGCCTTGCCATTCTATCGGTGGGGTATGTCGGAACGGTGGATGTCGATCTTGCCTGTGGACAACTACTGGACCTGTGGACAGGTCACTCGCCACGGGGCGGCGAGGCCGGGAGCTCACTCGCCACGGGCCAGGAGCCAGGCGAGACACGACGCGGCCGGCGATGCCCTGACGAGTCCATCAAGGCATCGCCGGCCGACGCTCACTTGCCGCGGGACAGGGCCCGGTACGTGGCCGCCGACCAGGCCGGTCCGTCCGCCACCGGCCGCAGAGTCACCGTGACGGACGTCTTCCCCTCCGTCGCCGACGCGGGTAGCTCGAAGCTGTCCTCGAGCCAGCGGGAGTGCGTGTTGCCGAGTGGTTGGAGCCACTCACCGACCCGCTTGCCGTTCACCAGGACCGTCGCCCGCTGGTAGGCCGCGTTCTGGTCGCCGAGGCGCAGCAGCCGCACGCCGCGGTTGTCCCGCGACACCGCCACCGTGAACGACACGGCACCGGTGGCCGACGTGACGCCCCTGGCTACCGGGGTGGTGTCGGCGCGACCTTCGAACGTCGAGGTCAGGGTGCCTCGGGTCTCGCCGGCCGCCGTGTACTCGTGGGCGGCGCGGCTCGCGTCGTCGGCCGCGTCGACCGAGTCCGTCTCGGTCAGGGACGCGGCCGCCTTGCCGTACCAGTACGCCGTCGAGCTGTAGTCCGCCGGCTCGTTGTCCACCGGGCCGTGCTCGATGTCGAACCGCAACGACGAGCCGAACGACACCGCGTCGCCCACCATGAGCCGGTAGGCGCCCGTGCAGTCGTACCGGCAGCCGTCACCGTCGAGCTCGTACGCCGGGTTTCCGGCGAGCGGCATCGTGTAGGTGGTGCCGTCCCGGAAGTACCAGCCGGACTCGTAGAAGTCCTCGCTGCCGGTGCCGTACATGGTCGGGCTCGCCGCGCCGTCGACGTACACCGTCTCGTCGCCCTCGAGGTAGTTGCGCCGGTTGCCCGCCGGGATGTCGCCCCGCATCGAGTGCGTGACCCCGTAGAACACGCCGGTGCCCGTGGCGTCGAGGAAGTTCCACGACTCGTCGGCCACGGTGGCGCCGCGGTGGTGCGTCGCGTTGAAGTGGCCGAGCGAACCGGACGACAGGCCACCGGCCACCGACCGGTCCGGCGCCGACGTCACCTCGACGACCGCGCCCGCGATGGGCGCCCCGCTGCCGTTCACCAGCGACAGCGACGCCGACTTCCCGTACGGCATCGGCCACCACGCGGTGTACCAGCCGTCCGGCGTCGCGTCGATCGACGAGAACAGCGTGCGGGTGTCGTACTCGCCGAGCCCGGAGCCGAAGAACTCGCCGACCGGCGCGTCGACCGTGGTCTCGCCGTCGAACGTGCCGACCAGCCGGGCGCCCTCGAGCACCGCGTCGGACCGGGTCACCGCGGCCGGGTCGGTCGGGTAGCGGTACACCCTCGACCCCTCCCAGCTCTGGTTGCGGATCGTGTACCCGTGCGCCTGCTCCTCGCCGTCGTGTCCGGCGCCGAGGTCGAGGACGTCGGTCCGCGTCCACGAGTCGCCGACCTTCGAGTGCACGTCGTACCGGAACTCGTTGACGTCCAACGCCGAGGACACGTACTCGACGCCGATCTTCAGCGACGTCCTGCCCTTCGACGCCGACGCCGGGATCTCGGCCACCTGGTCCAGCCAGATCCCGTTCTGGACGGGCCCGCTGTCGAACGTGGCCACCGGCTTGCCGTCGACGACCAGCCGCGCCACCTGGTTGGCGATCACCGGGTCGACACGGCGGGTCAGCCGCACCCCGTTGTTGTTCCGGTCCACGGCGACGGTGAACGCGCTGCTGCCGCCGGCGCCGAACGCCCTGCCGTCGTTGCCGACCCGGGGGCTCGCCACCACCTCCGGCAACCGCATCCGCACCTGCGACACCCACCCGGAACCGGACAGCGACGCGAGCGGCGCCGCCGCCCCCGGCGCGACGTCACCGGCGAACCGCGTGACCGAGGCGCCGGGCAGCGCCGGCTTCGGGTCGCGGATCCCGAAGCCCCGCAACCGGTTCACCACGTCCTGCGCGGACTCGCGCGGGTCGAACGTGCTGACCCCGCGCGCGTCCGGGAACTCCCGGTAGGACACGTGGTAGAAGAACGGGTCCTTCTGGACGGTGACCCGCATCGACTCCCGGTAGGGCATCGGCACCTTGACCACCGAGCCGCCCGCGGTGTCGTCGCCGTTGCCGACCAGCGGCCACACGAACGGCGCGCCGACCTTGCCGTCGACCAGTTCCTGCAGGAGCGCGTCGACGACCTTGCGCCCATCCAGCTCGACGGTGATCCGTCCGTTGTGGACCATCGAGCCGAAGTCGCGGGTGAACCACATCGACTCGATCTCGCCGGCGCCGGCGCGTTCGGCGATCACGCAGCCCGCGTCGGTGTGCCGCAGGCACGAGTAGGTGTTGTTGAACCCGTCGTCGTTGCCGCCTGCGCGGTCGTAGCTGGAGAACTGCCGTACCTGGGCGTCGGGCCGCAGCTGTGCCATGGCGCCGAGGTCGCGGTAGGTCTGCCAGCCGACCGGACCCTTGCCGGCACCGTTCGAACTGTCCTGGGCCGGTGGCGCGGCCGCGGCGAGCGCGACAGGTGTCGTCGCCACCAGCACCGCGCTGAGCGCCAGTCCGAGCATGCTTCGCACACGCATCGGGATCTCCCTTGCGTTTCGGTGGGGACCGCGCTCGTGGCGCGGGCTAGACGAGGGTCAGCTGTTGGCCTCGTTGTAGACGGTGGCCGCGTTGTCGATCGTGATCAGCTCGGTCTCGAGCGTCTGCTCCTTCGGCACGTCCTGGCAGTCGACGAGGAGCTTCTTCGCCGTGTCGACGGCCTCCTTGCCGGCCGTCGGGTAGATCAGCGTCGCCGAGAGACGACCCTGCTCGACCGCCTTCAGCCCGCCGGACGGGATCGGCAGGCCGTCGATGCCGATGAACTTCATGTTCTTCTCGATGCCGGCCGCCTTCGCGGCGATGTACGCGCCCTCGGCCATCGGGTCGTTGTGGGCGTACAGCACCTGGATGTCCGGGTGCGCCTTGAACAACGCGTCCGCCTGCGACTGGCCCTTCTCCCGCAGCCAGTCGCCGTCGACGCTCTGCACGATCTCGATGTTCTTGTCCTTGATGCCCTCGCGGAAGCCGTCGCCGCGCTCCTTGGCCGGGGTGGCGCCGGCCAGGCCGCGGATCTCGCCGACCTTGCCGCCGTCGGGGAGCAGCTCCTTCGCGACGTACTCGCCCGCGGTGCGGCCGATCTCCACGTTGTCCGCGCCGATCCACGTGGTGTAGGCGTCGCCGTCCACCTTGCGGTCCAGCACGATCACCGGGATGCCCTTGTTGTACGCCTTCGCCACCACCGAGGTCAGCGGCGTCGCCTCGTTCGGGCTGATGATCAGCAGGTCGATCTGCTTGGTGAGGAAGTTCTCCACATCCGACACCTGCTTGGCGTTGTCCTGCTGCGCGTCCGCGAACTCCACGCTGAACTGCGGCACCTTCTCGGCGGCCGACCTGATGTCGTCGTCCATCCGCTGGCGGTAGGGCTCGGCGACGTTCGCCTGGCTCATGCCGATCGTGTACTTGCCGTCGGGGCCACCGCATTCCTTCGCGTTGCCACCGGAGTCCTGTGACTGACCGCTGTTCTCACTCGTAGTTCCACATGCGACGGAGAACGAGAGCGCGGTGGCCGCGCTGAGCACGGCTGCCACGGCACGACGACGGGCCATGTCTGGTTCCTCTTTCCTTGTATCTCAGGAGTTATCTCAGGCCGCGGTCGGCCGTAGCCGCTGCAGACCGGCGGCCGCGACGATCACCAGCCCCTTGACGAGCAGCTGGACGTTCGGATCCACCCCGTGTAGTCCGAGGAAGTTGTTGAGCACGCCGAGTAGCAACGCGCCCGCGACGGTGCCGACGACCGAGCCGCGGCCGCCCATCAGGCTGGTGCCGCCGATGACGACGGCCGCGATCGCGTCCAGCTCGTAGCCGAACCCGTCGTTGGGGCTGCCCTGGTTGAGCTGACCGGCGTGCACGATGCCGGCCAGCGCGGCCAGGAACCCGCAGATGCAGAACACGATGATCTTCACGCGGACGACCGGCACGCCGGACAGGCGCGCGGCCTTCTCGTTGCCGCCGATCGCGTACACGTGCCGGGCGAACGCGGTGGTGCGCAGGAAGACGATGGCGACGATCGCGACCACCGCGAAGATCAGCGCGGGGATCGGCACCAGCCCGTTGAACGTGCGCTCCCCCAACAGGGAGAACGCCACCGGCGCCTCGCCGGGGTCGTCGCCGTACGCGATCGCCACGCCCTGCCCGCCCGACCAGATCCTGGCGAGGCCTCTGGCGATCTGCATGCCGGCGAGCGTCACGATGAACGCCTGGATGCCGAACAGCGCCGACGCGACTCCTTGCAGGAAGCCGAAGAACAGGCCGATCAGCAGCACGACCACGACCGTGACGAAGACGCCGGAGCCGTTCTCGACCATCAGCACGGCCGAGCCGACGGCCGCCAGCCCCAGCACCGCGCCGACCGACAGGTCGATGCCGCCGACGAGGATCACGAAGGTCATGCCGACCGCGATGATGCCGATCTCGGACACGGCACGGACGACGTTGGCCAGGTTCTCGCCGTTGAGGAACAGCAGTTCGCCGTTGTGCCGGGGTGAGAACACGACGGCCACGACGAACACCGCGACCAGACCGAACAGGCTCTGGAACCGGAAGAGCGTGGCGGCGACGCCGTTGCCCGACCCGGTCGGGCGCCGCGGCGGCGGGGGCGGTTCCGTCCCCGTGTCCGAAGTGGTCACCTCACTGCTCACGACGCCCCCTCGCAGGCTCCGTGACGCCGCTCGCGGTCGCCCTGTGACATTGGTTCGCTCGCAAGCTCGCTCACGATTCTCCTCCAGCCACATCCACCGCCATCGCCGTACTGCCCTCACCCATCGACGCCGCCAGCAGATCGGCCTCGCCCGCCTGTCTGGTGTCCAGCTCGCGGACGCTGCGCCCGTCGGAGAGCACCACCACCCGGTCGCACACCCCGACCAGCTCGGCCAGCTCCGAGGACGCGAGCAGCACGCCGATCCCCTGCTGCGCCGCCTCGCCGAGCAGCTGGTAGATCTCCGCCTTCGCGCCGACGTCCACGCCTCTGGTCGGCTCGTCGAGCAGCAGCAGCGCCGGCTCGGTCAGCAGCATCCGGCCGAACACGACCTTCTGCTGGTTGCCGCCCGACAGCGTGCCGACCGGGTCGGTGACCGAACCGAGCTTCACCTTCAGCTCGCCGACGATCCGCCGGACGGCGCCCGTCTCCGTGCGCCGCCGCACGAAACCGGCCATCGCCATCCGGTCCACAATGGACAGCACGGTGTTGGCGAGCACCGAGTGGTCGATCGCGAGACCCGCGACCCGCCGGTCCTCCGGCACGAACGCCATCCCGGCACGCAGTGCCTGCCGTGGCCCGTGCGGCCGAAAACGCTTGCCACGGAACAGGATCTCGCCGCGCAGCGTGCCGGCCGAGCCGGCGCCGTACAGCGTCTCGAGCAGCTCGGTGCGCCCGGAGCCGAGCAGCCCGCCGACCCCGACGATCTCGCCGCGCCGCACGGACAGGCTGATGCCGTTGGGTTCGCGCCGCCCGGACCGCTCCCGCTTCGGCGTCAGCGCCAGGTCGGTGACCGCAAGGATCTCCTCGCCGGGCTCGACGTCGCGAGTGCGGAACATCGCCTGCACCGGCCGGCCGACCATGGCCTCCGCCGCGCGTTCCGCGGTCATCTCCCGCGCGTCGAACTCGGCGACGAACGCGCCGTTGCGCAGGACCGTGGCCCGGTCGGCGATCCGGCCGATCTCGTCCATCCGATGGGAGATGTAGACGATCCCGGCGCCCGCGCGGCGCAGCTCGGAGATCACCGTGAACATCTGCTCGACCTCGACCGAGGACAGCGCCGACGTCGGCTCGTCCATGATCAGGATCCGCGCGTCGAGCGACAGCGCCTTCGCGATGGTGACGAGCTGCTGCTCGCCGGTGCGCAGCTCGCCGACCGGTCGGCGCGGGTCGAGCACGACGCCGCAGCGCTCCAGAAGCCCCCTGGTCACCTGGTTCGTGCGGCGCCGGTCGACCGTGCCGAGCCGGGTCCTCAGCTCGCGGCCGAGGAAGATGTTCTCCGCCACCGAGAGCTCCGGCACGAGGTCGAGCTCCTGGTGGATCATCGCGACGCCGGCGCGCTGGGCGTCCACCGGCGCGGTGAATTTCTGCGGCACCCCGTCGATCATGATCGTGCCGTCGTGGTCGGTCACGTCGCCGGAGAGCACCTTCATCAGCGTCGACTTCCCCGCGCCGTTCTCCCCGAGCAGTGCGTGCACCTCACCGGCGCGCACGGTGAGGTCGAGGTCGCGGCAGGCGCGCACACCGCCGTACGACTTGCTGATGCCGATCATCTCGACCAGCGGATTGACAGCGTTGTCCACTACATGCCTCGTCGCCGGTTCAGCGTCTGGGAAATCGATTACCCAGACGCTAGGGGTGGCGCTCGGGACTGTCAAGGGACCGCGCGCCGCACGATTGCGCACGCCCGTGCTATCCTGTTCGCATGTCTGCTCTCCGGTCCGCGCTCGCCCGTGCGGGGCTGCGCGTGGAGGCCGACGAGTTCCTGTCGCTGGTGGAGGACGCCACCCGACGACTCTCCCCCGTCGACCCCAGGCCCGCCGACTACTTCAGTGTCGACCAGCACAACGCGCTCGCCGACGTGGGGTTGGACCTGGCGCCGCAGCGCGCCGGGGAACGCGACCCGAGGGCCCGTGCGGTCGCGCTGCAGTCCGTGCTGCGGGACACCGCGCTGACCGTGGCCGGCGCCGCGGAGCGGATCGGGGTGGACACCAGCCGCATCCGGCACCGGCTCGCCGCCGGCCGGCTGACCGGCTGGAAGGACCGCGGCGGATGGCGGCTGCCGGTGTGGCAGTTCACCGACGCCGACGTGCTGCCCGGGCTCGAGGCGGTGCTCGCCGAGGTGCCGGCCGACCAGCCGCCGCTCGTGGTGGCCGGGTTCATGACCACGCGGCAGCTCGACCTCGAGGTGGACGGCTCGCCGGTCACGCCTCGGGACTACCTGCTCGCCACCGGCGATCCCACGCCGGTCGTCCGGTTGGTCGCCGTGTTGGGGACACCTGCCTGACGTGTCCCGCCTGCCACCCCCGCCGTCGGCGGCTGTTCTCACGTCGCTGCTGCGCGCGGACGACGTCGTCGCGATGTCCCCGTCGACCCGGCTCGTGCGGGTGTTCGTGGCCGCGGGCGCGCACCAGCAGCGGTGGAACGCCTTCCGGCACACCGGTCCGCTCCCCCACGCCCGGTTCGACCCGCAGCCCCCACCCGACGGCGGCGGCGTGGTGACCGCGCCGGAGCACGGGGTCCTGTACTTCGGCCTGTCCGTGCGGACCAGCATCGCCGAGGTCTTCCAGGCGACGTCCATCGTCGACCGGACCACGCGGCGGCCGCACCTGGCCGTGTGCCAGCCGGTGCGGACGTTGCGGCTGCTCGACCTCTGCGGGCTGTTCCCGACCAGGGCCGGCGCCTCGCAGGAGATCTCCAGCGGGGCCAAGGACGTCACGCAGGCGTGGGCACGGGCCATCCGCTCGGCGTTCCCGGACCTGGACGGGCTCTGGTACCGGTCGTCGATGAACTCCGGCGACCCGGCCGTGTGCCTGTGGGACCCGCCTGCGGGCGGCGGGCTGCCCGTGTCGCCGGAGGTGTTGCTGCCGCTGGACTACCCCGGCCTCGACCTGCCGCTGGCCCGCATCTGCGACTCGCTGAACTACGTGCTCGCGTAAGGGAAGGACACCGGTCGACGGTAGGGGAAACCCCACCGGCGAGTCGGGGGCATCCCTGGTGTCTCGAGCAGTGCCCCGGTTTTAGCGTAAGAGCCAGCTTGCTAGTGAGTCACATCACACACCAGGGAGGCAGTGATGAGCTCGCCCATCGTTCTCGAGACACCGACGCCGAACCGTCCGCGGGTGTGGTTGGTCTGCGGCACCGGGCCCACCCCCGACCCCGCCGACCTGCCCGCCGTGCGGGACACCTGGCTGCGCACCTGGCTGCCCGGCGCCGACGGCCGCTACCACTCCGCGGACGGTTGGCACCACGCCACCTGGACCGAGCTGCACTCGCGGTACGACCTCGTCGAGGTGGCGTGACCGGTCACTTGCTCGACTGGTCGGCGGCGGTGTCGCCGGTCTCGGCAGGTGCCGGGTCGCCGTTCTTCCTGTTGTCCGAGCGGGTCTTCATGAGGCTGGCCACCGCGGTGACGACCAGGACGCCGACGATCACCGACAGGGACAGCGCGATGCCGATGGTCGGCACGCCGAGCGGCTCGCCGCCGTTGATGAACGGCAGCGTGTTCGTGTGCAGCGCCTCGAGGATCATCTTCACGCCGATGAAGCCCAGGATGACCGCGAGCCCGATCGACAGGTAGACGAGGCGCTTGAGCAGCCCGCCGAGCAGGAAGTACAGCTGCCGCAGGCCCATCAGCGCGAACGCGTTGGCCGCGAAGACCAGGAACGGCTCCTTGGTGAGGCCGAAGATGGCGGGGATCGAGTCCACCGCGAACATCAGGTCCGCGGAGCCGATGGCGATCATGACGATGAACAACGGCGTCGCGAAGCGCTTGCCGTCGATCTTCGTGAAGACCTTCGCCTCCTGGTAGTCGTCGGTGACCGGGAAGAGCTTCCTCGACCACTTCGTGACCCGGTTCTCCTCGTACTCCTCGTCCTCGCCGCCGAGGCTCGAGCCGGACAGCTTGACCGCCGTGTAGACGAGGAACGCGCCGAACACGTAGAACACCCAGCTGAACTGGGAGATGGCCGCGGCGCCGACGGCGATGAAGATGCCGCGCAGGATCAGGGCCAGCAGAATCCCGACGAGCAGCACCTTGTGCTGGTGGATCGTCGGGACCTTGAAGGCCGACATGATCACCAGGAAGATGAAGAGGTTGTCCACCGACAACGAGTACTCGGTGATGTAGCCCGCGAAGTACTCACCCGCGTGGGTGCCGTTGGAGAACATCCAGATGCCGATGCCGAAGGCCACGGCGCAGGCGACGTAGAAGGTGACCCACCGGGCCGCTTCGGCGATACCGACCGCATGGGGCTTGCGGTCGACGATGACCAGGTCTATCGCCAGCAGGACCAGCAGGCCGCCGATCGTGGCCAGCCAGATCCACACGGGAACACTCATCCAATGAACCTCCGGTTCAACGGTTCAAACCGACAACCGGAGGTCTCTTCCGCCGGCCCTCTCGGCCGGCCACCGGCGCCGGGACCCACTAAGAGATGGGTCCGTGTTGACGACGCCGGCACGAAGGAATACTCCCCTCCACCGGCCTCCATTGTCCCGCCTTGGGCCGATACGCACCAGTCCGGCCAGGTTGTCCTACATCACATCCGGACGATGCGGACTAATCGGGCAGGCTCTCTCAGCGACTCTCAGGAAACTTCCAATACCGTTCTGGCGTGCCCCGAATTCCACGCCCTCGCCCGCGCACCGTCGCGGCCGCGCTGGCCGTCGTGCTCGCCGCCGCGGGCGGCATCGTCTGGCTGAACAGCGGCGAGGCCCCCGCCGAAGTCCACACCCGCGAGCTGACGCTGACCGGCGCCAAGGGTCCGGACGACCCGGCGGCGGTGCGGCTGGACGCGACGCTGTACACCCCGGAGCAGACGCCGGCGCCCGCGGTGATCGTCGCGCACGGGTTCGGCGGCTCGAAGCAGAGCGTCGACGGCGACGCCCGTGAGCTGGCCCAGCGCGGCTTCGTCGCGCTGACGTACTCGGCGCGCGGGTTCGGGCGCAGCGAGGGCCAGATCGCGCTGAACTCCGTCGACTACGAGGTCGCGGACGCTTCCAAGATCGTCGACTGGCTCGCCGAGCAGCCCGAGGTGACCAAGGACGGCGCGGGCGACCCGAAGGTCGGCGTCACCGGCGGCTCCTACGGCGGCTCGCTGTCGCTGCTGCTCGCCGGCACCGACAAGCGGGTCGACGCGCTCGCGCCGACGATCACCTACAACGACCTCAGCCAGGCGCTGCTGCCGAACTCGGCGACGACCGAGCCGCTGCCCGACACCCCGGCGGCCAACGCGTTCGCGGCGAACGGCGTGTTCAAGCGGTCCTGGGCGGGCATCTTCTTCGCGTCCGGCGTCGGCGGCGCGGGCCTCGCCGACCCGAGGGCCGACGCCGTCGAGGCGGGCGACGAGGACGACGACATCAACGTCCCGAGCGGCGGCGGGACGCCGACGGAAGGCGGGCCCGGCGGCGGTGGCGCGCCGGGTGGCGGCGCGCAGCTCGACACGGGCAACCCGTGCGGCAAGTTCCGGGAGGAGTTCTGCCTCGCCTACGCCGAGGTGGCGACCACCGGCGTGGCCAGCCAGAAGACAGTCGACCTGCTGCGTTCGGTCTCCCCGGTGTCGGTGGCCGACCGCATCACGCAGCCGACGATGCTGGTGCAGGGCGAGCAGGACACGCTGTTCGGCCTCGACCAGGCCGACGCGAACGCACGCCAGATCGCCTCGGCGGGCGGCAAGGTCAAGGTCGTCTGGTACACCGGCGGCCACGACGGCGGCAAGCCCGGCCCGGAGCTGCGCGCGCAGATCGCCGACTGGTTCGACTTCCACCTGCGCGGCCGCGGCGGCGACCCCGGCGAGGGGCTGGAGTACGCGGTGCAGGGCGCGCTGCGGGTGCAGGGCGCGCCGTCGGTGCGGACCGTGTCCGCCGGCGCGTACCCGGGCCTCGAGGGCGGCGACCCGACCGACCGCAGGCGCGTCCGGGTCTACGGCCCGGAGCAGACGGTCATCAACCCGCCGGGCGGCAACCCGGCCTCGGTGAGCAGCCTGCCCGGCCTCGGCTCGATCATCGGCACCTCGTCACGGCTGGTCGGCCGGGTGTCGATCGACCTGCCCGGCCAGGCGGCGCGGTTCACCAGCCGGCCGCTGTCCTCGCAGCTGCTGATCGCCGGCGCGAGCACGGTGCGGATGCGGGTGTCCGCGGTGCCGGGCGCGGTGGCGCCGGGCGACGGCGCGGTGCTGTTCGCGAAGCTGTACGACGTCGGCCCGGACGGCACCCGGATCCTGCCCGGCTCCGCGGTGTCGCCGTTCCGGGTGCCGAACCTGCCGGCCGACGGCTCGCCGGTCGAGGTGACCGTGACGCTGCCCGGCATCGTCCGGCCGATCGAGACGGACCGCAGGGTCGAGCTGGTGGTCAGCACCACCGACCAGGCGTACGCGACGCCGACGCAGGCGGCCGCCTACCGCGTGTCGATCGCGACGGACGCGGTCATCGAGGCGCCGGTCGTGTCCGGCGCGCGGTCGGACACCGGTCCGCCGAGCGGTCCGCTGATCGGCATCGCGATCGTGCTCGGCGTGTGCGTGCTCGCGGCGATCTGGGGCGCGTTGCGGCGCAGGCGGTCGACCGACCTCGACGCGACGCTCGCGGACGTGCCGCTGGTGATCGAGGGGCTGTCGAAGAAGTACCCGGGTGGCGTGACCGCGGTGGACGACCTGTCGTTCCGGGTCGAGCGCGGGCAGGTGCTCGGTCTGCTCGGGCCCAACGGCGCCGGCAAGACCACGTCGCTGCGGATGCTGATGGGCCTGATCCAGCCGAGCGGCGGGAACATCCGGGTGTTCGGGCACAAGGTGTACCCGGGTGCGCCGGTGCTGTCGCGGATCGGCTCGTTCGTCGAGGGCGCCGGGTTCCTGCCGCACCTGTCCGGCCGGACGAACCTGGAGCTGTACTGGGCGGCGACCGGCCGGCCGGCGTCGCGGGCGCACGTCGCGGAGGCGCTGGAGATCGCCGGGCTCGGCGACGCGGTGCACCGCCGGGTGCGGACCTACAGCCAGGGCATGCGCCAGCGGCTGGCGATCGCGCAGGCCATGCTCGGGCTGCCGGACCTGCTGGTGCTCGACGAGCCGACCAACGGGCTGGACCCGCCGCAGATCCACCAGATGCGTGCGGTGCTGCGCAGGTACGCCTCGACCGGGCGGACCGTCGTGGTGTCCTCGCACCTGTTGGCCGAGGTGGAGCAGACCTGTGACCACGTCGTCGTGATGCACCACGGCCGGCTGGTCGCGGCCGGCGAGGTCGAGGAGATCGTCGGCGGTGGCGGCGAGGCCACGTTCCGGGTGGACCGCCCGGACGACGCGGCCGAGGTGCTGCGCGCGGTCGAAGGTGTCGAGGGCGTCGTCGTGGAGGGCGACCAGGTGCACGCGGACCTGGACGGGCTCCCCCGCGCCGAGGCGCTCGCCAAGCTGGTCGGCGCCGGCGTCGCGGTGGAACAGGCGGGGCCCCGGCGCCGCCTCGAGGACGCGTTCCTGCAGTTGGTGGGAGAGGACAGCGCACGATGACCGGCCCTGTTGAGCACCATGTCGATCACCACGTCGACCACCACGTCGACCACCACGTCGACCACGATGTCCACACCGACCCCGAAGCCATCGAACAGCTGGCGGAGGCGGCCGAGCACGAGGACACCGGCGTCCAGCCGGACGGTTCCGTCGTCGGCTACCGGGCGTCGCGGACGCTGCGCCTGCGGGTGGAGCTGACGCGTCAGATCCACCGGCGGCGGGTGCAGCTGGTGCTGGGCTTCCTGGTGCTGCTGCCGTTCATCCTGTGGGCGGCGTTCGAGTTCGGCTCGGACTCCGGCGGCAACCAGTCCGGCGGGTTCGTCGACCTCGCGACGGCGTCCGCGCCGAACTTCGTGGTGTTCGTGCTGTTCGCGGTGTCGAGCTTCCTGCTGCCGATGATCGTGGCGCTGTTCTTCGGCGACACGATCGCGAGCGAGGCGTCGTGGTCGAGCCTGAAGTACCTGCTCGCCATGCCGATCCCCCGCCACCGCCTCATGCGGCAGAAGGCGGTGGCGTCCGGGCTGCTGTCCCTGTTCGCCATCACGCTGCTGCCCGCGGTGTCGCTGCTGGTCGGGATCATCTTCTACGGTGCCGGCGAGGCGATCAGCCCCACCGGCGACGCGATCCCGTTCGACCAGGCGATGCTCGCGCTGCTGTTCACGGTGGCGTACCTGGCGGTGCACCTGCTGTGGGTGGCGGGGCTGGCGCTGTTCCTGACCGTGTCGACGGACGCTCCGCTCGGCGCCGTCGGCGGGACCGTGCTGGTGGCGATCCTGTCGTCCATCCTGGACCAGATCACGGCACTCGAAGGACTGCGGAACTACCTGCCGACGCACTACGCGTTCGCCTGGTCGGACCTGATCTCCACCGACATCGACTGGTCGAACATGGCGGCCGGCGCGTTCTCCGCCGTGGCCTACGCGGCCTTCTTCGGACTACTGGCCGCGAGGAGGTTCCGCACGAAGGACATCACTTCGTGACGTGTCGGCGGTGTGACGCCGCGCGGGAGCCGGTCCTCGCGATCGACCCGCGCGGCGCCGGCGGTCGCGAGCACGTCCTCGACTGAGCGGTGGTGGCGGCCCGCCGCGGCCACCCAGCTCCCGCGTCCCTACTGGGACTCCCCCGTCTCGTGGGCTTTGCGGCGTTGCTCCTCGGCGCGTTCGCGGCAGCGGCGCAGGAACTCCGCGTCCGACTCGGCGTTGGGGGCCGCGTACCGGCCGGGTCGGTCGTACTCCGGGAACGCCGGCGTGCCGCGCTCGTAGGAGCGAGGCTGGGCGATCGCCCGCGCCGGGCGGCCCGCGACCAGCCAGACGATCGAGCCGACCAGCGGGAAGAACAGCACGATCAGCAGCCAGCCGATCTTGGGCAGGTTCCTGGCGTCCCCGTCATTCGTGGTGATGACGTCGACAAGACAGAACAGCCACAGACCCAACGTGAGTAGGCCGAACAGACCGCCGAAGTACAACATCGTTCACAACCCCCAAGGTCGACGGCGCAGGGTAGCGCAGCCAACGTGGCGTGCCTAGCGACTGCGGGCACATCGAGCGCACACTGCCACGACGCGAACCCCCGGGAGGCGACCATGCGTCCGGTGCACTTCGAGATCCACGCCACCGACCCGGAACGGGCGGTCACCTTCTACGAACAGGTCTTCGGCTGGACGTTCGAGCGGTGGGGCGAGCTTCCGTACTGGTTGATCACCACCGGCGACACGGGCCCCGGCATCGACGGCGGTCTCGTGCCTCGGCAGGGGCCGCCGCCCGCCGAGGACGGCCCGGTCGGGTCCTTTGTGAACACGATCGACGTCGGCGACCTCGACGCCATGGTCCACGCCGTCACCGACAGCGGTGGCACGATCGCAGTGCCGAAGCACGCCGTGCCCTCCGTCGGCTGGCTCGCCTACTGCAAGGACACCGACGGCAACCTGTTCGGGTTGATGCAGTCCGACCCCGGCGCCGGTTAGCGGGTCCGGCGGGTCCGCAGGTAGTCGCCGACGACCGCCGCGCCGAGGCCGTCCAGGTCGGGGGCCACCACGCGGCCACCGCTGCGGCGGGCGATCAGGTCGACGAACTCCGCCAGTCTCGGGTCGTCGCCCAGCTTGAACACCGTGACCGACGCGCCCAGCTTGGCGAGCGTGTCCACCTGCGCGACGGTCTTGCGCAGCGTCCTCGGCAGCGGCGGGTAGCTGAACTCCGCGTCACCGTCCGGCTCGAGGTGGGCGGTCGGCTCGCCGTCGGTCACCACCAGGACCACGGGTTGGGCGTCGGCGTGCTTGCGGACGTGACGGGCGGCCAGCAGCAGCGCGTGGTGCAGGTTCGTGCCCTGCTCCCACACACCTTCGAGGCCGACCAGCTCCGGCAGGTCCACCGTCTGCGCGTGCCGGCCGAACGTGATCAGCTGCAGCGCGTCCGTGCGGAACCTCGTGGTGATCAGCTGATGCAGCGCCAGCGCGGTGCGCTTCATCGGCACCCACCGCCCGTCCTGCACCATCGACCACGACGTGTCCACGCACAGCGCCACCGCCGCGCGCACCCGCTGCTCGGTCTCCACCACCTCGACGTCCACCACGTCCAACCGCACCGGACCGGTCGACGCCTGCCGCAGCACCGCGTTGCGCACGGTCCGCGAGGTGTCCCACGGGGCCGTGTCGCCGAACTGCCACGGGCGCGTCGCGCCCGTCGGCTCGCCGGCGGCGCCGGCAAGCGTCGAGTCGCGCTGACCCGCCGTGCGGGCGGCGTTGAGCACGTCCTTGAGCGCGGTCTGTCCCAGCCTGCGCAACGCCTTGGGCGACAGGCGAAGCGTTCCGTCCGGCGCCCGCTGCAGCAGACCCTGCTCGCGCAGCTGCTGCTCCAGCTCGGACAGCCGCCGCGCGTCGACCCCCGCGTCCTCGTCGAGCTGGCGCTCCAGCGCCTCGAGGTCGATGTCCTCCAGCCGGGCGCCCGGGTAGGACTGCGCGAGCTGCTCGGCCAGCGCGTCGATCTCCGCGAGGTCCGCCATCGCCTGCGCGCCCTCGCCCATGCCCATCGGCTGGTTGCCCCGGAACCGGGCGGACCCCGTCCAGTCCTCGCCGGGCCGCAGCGCACGCAGGTTCGCGTCCAGTGTGGACACCTGCTCGACGAGCCGAGGATCGCCGAACGCGCTGGACATCAGCTCCGACAGCTCGGCGCGCTGCTGCTCGGACATCGAGTTCATCATCCGCTGCGCGGCGGCCGCGCGGGCCGCGAGCGCGTCGACGAGCTCCTCGGTGTTGCGCGGGTTCTCCGGGAAGAACTCCCCGTGCTGGCGCATGAAGTCGGCGAACTGCTTGGTGGTGTCGTCCCCGCGCAGGTGCGCGAGCAGCAGGTCGTTGAGGTCCGCCATCATCCGGCGGATCCGCTCGGTGTCCTCGGGACTCATGTCCTGCAGGGCCTGCTTCATGCCCTGGAACCGCGACTCCATCAGCTCCTGGCCGACCAGGTCGCGGATCTTCTGGTACGCCTCGCGGGCCTGCTCGGACCGCCAGTCGTACTCGGCCAGCTCCCGCACGGCGGCCGCGGTGCCCGACGGCAGCGCGTCCAGCTGCGCCTCCCGGAACCGGGCGTCGTCGTCCGGGTCCGGGAACAGCTCCGCCTTCTCCGCGCGCAACGCCTCGTCGAGCAGCTCGCGGACCTGCTGCAGCGTGCCGTCGAGGTTGTGCCTGCGCTGGATTCCCGCACGCCGCTCCCACAGCCGGCGCGTCAGCTCGTCCAGCCCCGCGGTGTCCCGCGTGCCGCGCCGCAGCAGCTCCTCCAACGCGGACCGCGGCGACCGGCCGTCCATGACGTCGCGCCCGATCGCGTCGAGCGCGTCGCGCAGGTCCACCGGCGGCGCGAGCGGGTCGGGGCCGTCGTAGTACTGCCCGTAGACGAACTGGTTCACGGCTCCCCCTCGCAGGCTCCGGGGAGCCGCTCGCGGTGACCCTGTAACACTGCTTCGCTCGCAAGCTCGCTCAAGGCCCGTACACCGTCGTGCCGTCGGAGCTGTCCGAGTCCTTCGCGAGCTTGCGCCGCAGGTACAGCGACTCCAGCGCCAGCTCGATCGCGGCGGCGATGCGGCCGGGGGTGTCGGTCGGGGAGACGTCGAGCCGCGACGCGACCTCGTGCAGCACCGGCAGCTCGGGCAGCGCCTCGAGCACCTCGGTGCCCGGCACCCGCTCGCCCGTGGCGACCAGGTGACCGTCGACGACCGCGTCGACCAGCGGGCGCAGGTCGAGGCCCGCGAACCGGTCCTTGGCGGTCTCGGCGACCGCCCGGCGCAGCAGGTGCACGAGGTGCTCGGTCTCCCGACCCTCCTCACCGGACTCGAACTCCAGCTTGCCGCGCAGCACCGACGGCACCGACTCCAGGTCGACCGGCCGGGCCACCGCAGGGTGCTCGTCGATCAGCGCGGAACGCCGCAGTGCCGCGGCCGCAACGGTTTCCGCGGCCGCGACGGCGAACCGGGCGGACACCCCGGACCGCTGGTCGATCGCCGTCGACTCACGCAGGTTGCGCACGAACCGGGCCAGCACCTCGAGCAGCTCGTCGCCGACCTCGGCGACCAGCTCCGCCTCCTGCTTGATCACCGCGACCTCGGCGGCGACGGTCTGCGGGTAGTGCGTGACGATCTCGGCGCCGAAGCGGTCCTTCAGCGGGGTGATGATGCGGCCGCGGTTGGTGTAGTCCTCGGGGTTGGAGGTGGCCACGAGCAGCACGTCCAGCGGCAGCCGCAACGTGTAGCCACGGACCTGGATGTCGCGCTCCTCCATCACGTTCAGCAGCGCGACCTGGATGCGCTCCGCGAGGTCGGGCAGCTCGTTGATCGCGACGACACCGCGGTGCGCCCTCGGCACGAGTCCGAAGTGGATGGTCTCGGGGTCGCCCAGAGTGCGGCCCTGCGCCACCTTCACCGGGTCGACGTCGCCGATCAGGTCACCGACGGAGGTGTCCGGCGTCGCCAGCTTCTCGGCGTAGCGCTCGGAGCGGTGCCGCCACACCACCGGCAGGTCGTCGCCCAGCTCGGCGGCGCGCCGCCGCGACTCCGGGGTGATCGGGTCGAGCGGGTGCTCGCCCAGCTCGGCGCCCTCGATCACCGGCGTCCACTCGTCGAGCAGGCCGACGACGGTGCGCAGCAACCGGGTCTTGCCCTGGCCGCGCTCGCCGAGCAGCACGAAGTCGTGCCCGGCCAGCAACGCGCGCTCCAACTGCGGCAGCACGGTCTTGCCGAACCCGACGATGCCGGGCCACGGATCGCGGCCCGCACGCAACGCGGCCAGCAGGTTGTCACGGATCTCGGTCTTCACGCCACGCGGGAGGTGCTCGGCCGCGCGCAGCTCGCCCGCCGTACGCGGGAGGTTCTTGGGGGGTGTCGGTACAGCGCCTGTCACGAACACGACGCTACGCACGTTCGGCCGATCAGTCGACGTGGAGCCCACTCCAGCCGGCGGCTCCCCGACTGCCGTGCGGCGAAGATCAGCCGCGGCACGGCGTCGCCCGCTATAATCACTCCGCGCGCTGGGGAGCGCGCCGCGACTCGCCGAAAGGCTCGAAGCCACCCCCGAGTGGCGTTCACCGGTGCTCTGGGCACCCGTGCGAGTCCGGGTGCTGAGAGGTAACCGTGAAGACACTCCCCGACAGTCCTGACCTCGATCACCTGCGCCAGCAGGCGAAGGACCTCCTCGCCGGCCTGCGTGCCACCGACCCGACGACGTCGCTCACCGCCGCGCAGGCCGCGCTCGCCACGCAGTACGGGTTCCGCACGTGGGCCGACCTCAAGGCCGAGGTGGACCGCAGGAGCGGCCAGGCCGACGTCGCCGACCCGGCACTCGCGCACGCGCTCGCCGAGTGTTTCGACCTCGGCGAGGTGACCGGCGACATGCGGTCGCTCGCGCGGCCGGACGAGATGGGCCGCCGCTGGTCACTCGAGACCGAACGCGGCCGCTGGGCCGTGCGCACGATGGACGACTGGTGGCCGATCGTCCGTCCCGACACCGACGTCGACCTGCAGGAGGCCGCGGCCACCGCCGGTGTGCTGCTCCCCCGGCCGGTGCGCAGCCGGGCGGGGGAGGTCGTCGCGGAGGTCGGCGGCCACGAGTGGCGGGTCTACGAGTGGGCGCACTCCGGCCCGCCGCTGGTCGCCCCCGCCGGTGCCGACGTCACCCGTGCGGTCGGCGAGGTCTTCGCCACGCTCCACGGGCTGGCGCTGCCGGTGGACCGGATCAGCCCGTGGCATCACGCCCGGTTCTCCGACCTGACCTGGCCGGAGCTGGCCGCGAAGGCACGGGCGGCCGGCGCGCGGTGGGCCGGCGAGCTGACCGACGCGGCGCCGACCCTGGCGGCGCTCGGCGCCGTCGGCGCGGGTGCCCCGGACCCGGCACCCGTGCTGTCGCACAACGCGCTGGTCCCGGGGAACGTGCGCCGTGGCCGGGGCGGGCGGCTGCTGGTGACCGGGTGGGAGCACGCGGGCGGCCAGCCGCCGGGTTGGGAGCTGGCCACAGCGCTGATGGACTGGGCCGTCGAGCCGGGCGGCGGCGTCAACGTGGCGGGCGCCCGCGCGCTGGTCGACGGCTACCGCGCCGTCGCGGGCGGCCTGCCGCCGCTGGACCTGGCGAGCTTCCGCGGCGCGGTGAACGCACACGGCAACTACGTGTGCGGGCAGGTCGAGTACGCGCTGGCGGCCGAGGTCGAGGACCGGCGGTACGCGGACCGCAGCGTGCACCACGTGCTGTCCCACCTGCCGACACCCGCAGTGCTGGCACAGCTGCTCGACGCGACGGGATAGGGCCTCTTTGTGCGAGGTCTGCGCCTGACCAACAGTTACCTCAGGGGAACGTGACGGCACCCGCGCCTGCGCCGGGACGCGAC
Source organism: uncultured Actinomycetota bacterium (assembly GCA_963840275.1). Classification (GTDB taxonomy): domain Bacteria; phylum Actinomycetota; class Actinomycetes; order Mycobacteriales; family Pseudonocardiaceae; genus Actinophytocola. Next base: position 107,923 of record CAWIYK010000005.1, on the reverse strand, counting down.
CAACACATGAAATCCAGGGAGGCGGACTAGCCGCCGTGCCGGATCTCGTCCCGGGCGCTCCGGAACTTGATCGACTCGGTGACGTTCAACGCGATAAGCAGCACGGCGAGCACGCCGAGGCTCGCGAGCGCCGGCAGGTTCGCCATCAGCGGCACCAGCCCGAGCAGCACGACCGCCAGCACCAGCCGGTACACCTTCATCCCCCGGTAGCAGCGCCACGCGAAACCCACGTGCGCGAGCAGGTACAGCGCGACGCCGCCGTACATCGCCCACAGCGGCGCCCCGTAGAGCGGGTCGGACAGCGTGTGGTGGTGGGTGTCGCCGACGTAGGTGAGCACCTTCTTCAGGCCGAGCGCCAGCATCACGATGCCGACCATCATCGGCAGGTGCAGGTAGGTGAACGCGGCGCGCGCCATCGACACCCGGTGCTCACCCGTGGCGGTGACCAGCGCGTTCTCCCCCAGGATCGCCGCGGTGTCGAAGTAGGCCCACCACAGGCTGCCGGACACCGTGAGCCCGAGCGTCGCGGCGGCGACGATCGGCCACGAGATCGGTAGGTGTGTGACGCCGACGCCGATCGCGACGATCGACTCGCCGAGCGCGACGATCACGATGAGACCGTGCCGCTCGGCGAAGTGCCGCGCGGAGTTCAGCCGCCAGCCGCGGGCGCCGATGGCGAGCGTGCCGCCGTAGTCGGCGACCACCGCGCCGAGCCAGAGCAGCAGCTGCGCGTCGCCGGAGGTGTCCGCGGCGAGCAGGAGCAGCACGGTGCCGCCGACCATCGTCGGCGCGAACCGGCCGACCTGGCGGCGCAGCCCGGGGTCGTCGCGGCTGATGATCCAGAACAGCCCGAGGTGCACGGCCCGGAGCACGAGATAGGCGAACGCGAAGACGGTCGGCCCCGGCAGCCCGCCGGGCAGGTCCACGAACGCCTCGGGGATCGCGAGCGCCAGCAGGAACATCGACGACATCGCGGCCAGCATGGTGACGCGGGCGAGGCCCTCGTCGGCCTTGACCACGTTGGAGATCCACGAGTACCCGACCCAGCACCACCAGACCACGGCGATCAGCAGCATCCCCCGCAGCAGGCCGTGTCCGGTCGGCTCGTCGGCCATGAGCGCGGTGATCTGCGTGAGTGCGAACACGAAGACCAGGTCGAAGAACAGTTCCAGCGTCGTGGCCGTGCTGGACTCCCGTAGCCTTTCGACCCGTACGCGGGCGGGGTGCGACATGCGCCCAGTCTCGCGCAAAGGCCGCTGACATGGGAGGACGACACGGGTGTCGATCTGCCTCTCTCCGTTCGGCGTGCAGGGCACTCGCGTGGTCGCCCTGGAGAGGAGGTTCAGTAGGCTCATGCCGTGATGGCGCTCGAACTGCGGTGGGATCCGGACGCGGGCGACTGGGGCGACGCGCTGCGCGCGGTGCTGCCGATCTACCGGTGGGCGCCCTGGTTCGCGCTGGCGCTCGCCGCGCTGTCCGCGGTGCTGCTGTTCGCGGGACAGCCGCTGCCCGGTGTGTTCGGACTCGTGTGCGCCGCGGTCATCGCCGCGCTGCCGGTGCTCGGCGTGCGGTCGCAGTTCCGGCGCAACCCGGTGGCGGCGTCCACGGTCACCGCGACCGTGGACGACCAGTCGCTGCGGATGATGACCGTCGACGGCACGGCGTACACCGACCTGCGGTGGGCCACGCTGGCCGGCTGGGTGGAGACCAAGCACAACTTCGTGCTGCGTGCCGAGGACACCGGGCTGTTCCCGGTGCCGGGCCGCGCGTTCGGCACGCAGGAGGACCTCGACGGGTTCCGCGCCCTGCTCGAGACACGGCTCGGCCCGGCCGCCAAGCGGTAGATCACCACCCCGGAGCCGACCGGACATCGTCGCGTAATCTTTCGGGGGTGTCATCCCCCAGCGCGACATTGGCGGTGTGGAGCTCGGCCTGGCTGAGCGGGGCCGCCGCCGCCGACGATGTGCTCGACGCCTTGCAGGACTGGGCCGAGCTGCACGAGGTGGTCGCCGCGGACGAGCGGCTCGCCACCACACTGGAGATCCCCCTGCGCGGCGTCGCGGCCGGTTCGCCCGCCGCGTTGCTCGCCGCGCTGCGGCGGTCCGGAGCCGACAGCGGCGAGCTCGTCATGCCGGTGCCCGGCGACGTGCGCGGTCTCGGCGGTGTGAGCCAGTTCGCCGCGGAAGCCTTGCGTGCCGGCGAGGCGGTGGTGCTGAGCGGGCTCGGCCTCGTGCCGGAGCGGATCGCGGAGGGCATCGTCCGCTGGACCGTCTTCGAGGTCGCCCAGAACGCCCCGACACCGCACGTGCCCCTCGGCGAGGCCGAGCACGAGCTGACCGGCGCCATGCGGGTCGCGGCCGGCATGCTCATCGAGCTCGGCGTCGCCAAGCAGCGCGTCGGGGTCCGCGAGGAATTGCAGGCCAGGATCGCGGACCGTACCGCGGCCAACTGGCCGGCCGGCATGCCGCAGCGGGCGCTGCGCGTGCTGCAGCGGGCGGCCGAGGTGTCGGCGATCCTGGAGCTGGCGATGGAGGACGAGCCGGGCGGCGCGCTGTCGGCGTCCGCGGCGCTCAAGCGGGCCGAGGCGCTGCGTCCGCTGTTCCACGCGGTCCGCACGGCCCGCTGTGCGGCGGTCGCCGAAGCGGTGCGCACGTTGGGCGACCACGCCGAGCGCCGCTGAGCGCGTCGTGCTCATCGAGAGACGGCTGCACGCCGGTATCCGGGACGGCACCATCACGGTGCTGCTCCGGCGGTGGAAGCGCCGTCAGGTCACCGCGGGGAACGTCTACCGCACCGCGGCCGGCCGCGTGGTCGTAGACGAGGTCACCGAGATCCGCCCGTCCCGGCTCCGCCGCGCCGACGCGGTCGCCGCCGGGTACCCGACCGTCGCGGCCGCGGTGGCGGACCTGCGTGGGGCGCCGGAGGATCCGGTGTTCCTGCTCCGCCTGCGCCCGGCCGAGGACGAGGACCCGAGAGCCCTGCTCGCCGAGACCGCCGAACTGTCCACATCGGACGTCGAGGAGATCACCCGGCGCCTCGACCGGCTGGACCACGCCAGCAGCCACGGCCCATGGACGATGGCCACACTCGCGCTCATCGAACGCCGTCCGGCCGTGCGAGCGGGCGACCTCGCCGAGGAGCTGGGGCGAGAGATGCTGCCGTTCAAAGTGGACGTTCGCAAACTCAAGAACCTCGGCCTCACACTAAGTCTCGAAGTCGGCTACCGCCTCTCACCCCGCGGTGCCGCCTACCTCAGGTCCCGCTAGCTAGCACAGCACCGGGTCGCGGCGGCGGAGCAAGACCCGCTAACGCCGGCGCGGCGGCTCGCAGCATCGGGTCGCGCACGGGGCGCCGTCGACGGTGCAGCCCGCCGTCGGGAAGTCCGACAGCTTCCGTGCCGGCACCCCCGCGAGGTGCTCCTGAACCAGCTCCACGACGAGGTCGGCGAAGCGCGGGTCGCCGCTCGGCGCGGAGGCTCGGGCGAAACCCATGCCCAGCGTGGCCGCCCTCTCCGCGGCCTCGGTGTCCAGATCCCACACCACCTCGAGGTGGTCGCTGACGAACCCGACCGGACACAGCACGACCGCGGGCACTTCCTTGGCGTGCAAGGCATCCAGGTGGTCGAGGATGTCCGGCTCCAGCCACGGCACCTGCGGCGGCCCGGACCGGGACTGCCACACCACGTCGTAGTCCGCCACGCCGACGTCCGCCGCGACGAGCCGGGCCGCCTCGGCGATCTGCTTCGAGTACCGGCCACCGCCTTCGTCGGGCGGGCCGGACGCCGCGTCGGCCGACAGCGGCACCGAGTGCGCGGTGAACACGAGCCGGTGCTCGCCGAGGGGGGCGGCGGCCGCGCGGACCGCGTCGGCGTACGCGGACACGAACAGCGGATGGTCGAAGAAGTGCCGCAGCTTCGTCAGCGTCGGGGCGCCGACACCCACCGAGGCGCGCGCCCGCGCGATGTCCTCGTCGTACTGCCGGCACGCCGAGTACCCGCCGTACGCGCTGGTCGGGAACACGAGCGCGTCCCGCACCCCGTCGGCCGCCATCCGCGCGACGGTGTCCTCGACCATCGGGTACCAGTTGCGGTTGCCGAAGTACACCGGCAGCTCGATGCCCCGCGCCGCGAACGCGTCCGACACCGCGGCGATCGCCGCGCGGTTCAGCTCGTTGATCGGCGACACGCCACCGAACCCGAGGTAGTGCTGCTCGACCTCGTCCAGCCGCTCCGGTGGCACGCCCCGGCCGCGCGTCACGTTCTCCAGGAACGGACGCACGTCCGCCGGCTTCTCCGGCCCGCCGAACGACAGCCAGAGCAACGCGTCCATCTAGATCCCCATCGCGTGCACGCCGCCGTCCACCATGATCACCGAGCCGGTGGTGACGGGCAGCCAGTCCGACAGCACCGCGCAGATCGACTTCGCGACCGGCGTCGGGTCCTCGGCGTCCCAGCCGAGCGGCGCCCGGTCGTGCCACGGGTCCGACAGCTCGCTGAAGCCCGGGATGGACTTCGCGGCCATCGTCTTGAGCGGGCCCGCCGACACGAGGTTCACGCGGATGCCCTGGCCGCCGAGGTCGCGCGCGAGGTAGCGGTTGACCGACTCCAGCGCCGCCTTCGCCACGCCCATCCAGTTGTAGCCGGGCCACGCGACCCGTGCGTCGAAGTCCATGCCGACGATCGACCCGCCCGCGCCCATCAGCGGCAGGCACGCGACGGCCAGCGACTTGAACGAGAACGCGGAGACGTCGACGGCCACCGACACGTCGGCACTCGGCGCGTCGAGGAACGGCGCGCCGAGGCAGGTCTGCGGGGCGAACCCGATCGAGTGCAGCACACCGTCGAGCCCGTCGACGTGCTCACGCACCCGGTCGGCCAGCGAGTCGAGCTGCTCGGAGTTCTGCACGTCCAGCTCGATCACCGGCGCGGGCTGGGGCAGCCGCTTGGCGATCCGCTCGACCAGGCTCATCCTGCCGAACCCGGTCAGCACCACGGTCGCGCCCTGCTCCTGGGCGACCTTGGCCGCGTGAAACGCGATCGACGCGTCGGTGATGACGCCGGTGATGAGCAGGCGCTTGCCCTCGAGCAGACCAGTCACGAGCGGACCTCCCGGTGATCGGGTTGGGTGGGGGTCCCAGTCTGTCAGTACCGGCTCAATGCCCCATCCCGAGGCCGCCGTCGACCGGCAGGACCGCGCCGGTGACGTAGGCGCCCGCGTCGGACGCGAGGAACGTGACCGCCGCCGCGACCTCCTCCGGCTTGCCGTAGCGGCCGGCCGGCACGCTCGCGAGGATCGCCTGCCGGCGCTCCTCGGCGACCGCGTCGGTCATGTCGGTCGCGATGAAGCCGGGCGCGATCACGTTCGCCGTGATGTTGCGGCCGCCCATCTCCCGCACGATCGACCGTGCGACACCGATGAGGCCGGCCTTGCTCGCCGCGTAGTTCACCTGACCGGGCCCACCGGTCATGCCGACCACCGACGAGATGAAGATCATCCGACCCCAGCGGGCCTTCAGCATCGCGCGGGTGGCGCGCTTCGCGACCCGGAACGCGCCGGTCAGGTTGGCGTCCAGGACCCCGGTGAACTGCTCCTCGGACATCCGCATGAGCAGCGTGTCGTCGGTCATGCCGGCGTTGGCGACCAGCACCTCGACGTGGCCGTGGGCCGCCTCGACCTCCTTGAAGGCGGCGTCGACCTGCTCGGCGTCGGTGACGTCGCACCGCACCCCGAACAGCCCCTCGGGCGGCGGCTTGCCGCGGTAGGTCACCGCGACGCGGTCCCCCTGCTCGACGAACGCCCTGGCGATCGCCAGACCGATCCCCCGGTTACCCCCCGTTACCAGTACCGAACGGCCCACCATCAGCTCCTTGCGCGAACCTGTCTACCGAAACGCAAGGTTAGCCGGACAACCCCGGTTCTTTCTCCCTGGCTCCACCACGGTGTCAGGGAGAACACAGACTGCCTCAGGGCCTCAGGGGTGACCGTTCGTCACGGCAGCCGCTGGCCGATCACCAGGGCACTGCCCGCCGCGATCAACGCCGCGAGCGTGCCGAGCATCAGCCAGGGTCTGCTGGCGTCGGCATCCTTGGTCTCGTAACCGATCTGCTCGCCGAGGGTGTCGTAGACACGGTGCAGCTGGTCGGCGGTCGCCGCCTTGTAGAACTCGCCGCCGGAGAGCTTCGCGATCTCCTGCATCGACTGGTCGTCGACCGGCACCGGCTGGGTCTTGCCGTCGATCGTCACCGAACCGTCACTGGTGCCGAAGGAGATGGTGGACACCGGGATCTTCTGGTCGGCGGCGGCACGGGCCGCGGTGAACGAGCCCCTCGGGTCGTTGCCGTCGTCGGTCGGCACGGTCTGCTTGCCGTCGGTCATCAGCACGATCCGGGCCGGCGGCGCGCCCTCGGCGCCGCTGATCACCTGCGCGAAGCCCTCGATCGACTGCAGCGCGGCGAAGATCGCCTCACCGGTCGCGGTCGACTCGGCGAGACGCAGGTTGTCGATCGCCTTGGACACGCCCGCGCGGTCGGTGGTCGGCGACACCAGCACGGTCGCGGTGCCGGCGAACGCGATCAGCCCGAGGTTGATGCCCGGGGTGAGGCCGGTGGCGAAGTCCTTCGCGGCGTCCTGCGCGGCGGCCAGCCTGGTGGGCCGCACGTCGGTGGCCTCCATGGACAGCGACACGTCGATCACGAGCATCACGGTCGCCCGGTTGCGGGGGACCCGCTGTTCCGCGGTCGGGCCCGCCATCGCGGTGGTCAGCAGCATCAGCGCGATGACCAGCACGATCGCCGGCACGTGCCGGATCCAGCCCTGCCGCTTCGGGATGACCCGCTCGAGCAGCTCCAGGTTGGCGAACCGCAGGGTCCGCTTGCGCCGCATCCGCTGCACGACGACGTAGCCCGTGATGATCAGCCCGATCAGCACGAGCAGCAGGAACCACCACGGGGCGGTGAAGTTGCGGAAGCTGAGACCGAACATCAGGCCACTCCTCCCCCTGACCACCGTCGCTTGCGGGCGACGACGAAACGGACGGTGTCGGCGATCCAGTCGGAGTCGGTGCGCAGCACCAGGTGCCCGCCGCCGGCCCCGCGCACGGCCGCGGCGACGTTGGCCCGGTGCTCGGCCGCGGCAGCGCCGAACTCCTTGCGCAGCAAGGCGGTCGCGTGCACCTCGCGCTGCCGCCCGGACTCCGGGTCGGCCAGCACGACCGTGCCGACCTCCGGCAGGTCGATGTCGCGTGGGTCGAGCACCTCGATGGCGATCAGCTCGTGCCGGGTGGACAGGCCCCGCAGCGGCCGCTGCCAGTCGAGGTCGCCGAGGAAGTCGGAGATCACCACGGCGAGGCCGCGGCGGCGCGGCGGGCGGCGCAGCTGCTCGACCGCGTCCCGCAGGTCGCCGCGGACGCCCTCGGACGCGCGCGGCGTCTCGGCGACCTTGCGGACCAGGGTGCGGGCGTGCGCGAGCCCGCCGCGGGCCGGCACCCGGATGGTCTTCTCGCCGGTGGCGATGATCGCGCCGATCCGGTTGCCGCCACCGCCGGTGAGGTGCGCCACCGCGGCCACCGCGGCCACCGCGAGGTCCCGCTTCTCACACGCGGCGGTGCCGAAGTCGAGGCTCGCCGACAGGTCGACGACCAACCACGTCTCGAGCTCGCGGTCGGCGACCGTCTCCCTGATGTGCGGCACCGTGGTGCGCGCGGTGACCGCCCAGTCCATCCGGCGCACGTCGTCACCGGGCGAGTAGGTGCGGGCCTCGCCGGGCTCGGAGCCGGGGCCGGGGACCAGGCCGAGGTGGTTGCCCTGCAGCAACCCGTCCAGGCGGCGGCGCACGTCCAGCTCGAGCAGCCGGAGGCCGTGCTCCATGCGGTCACCCTGCAGGATCGGCGGCGCCCACCCCGGTCGTTCCTTCTCCCGTTTGCTCACTGCTCGCTCACGGCCTACCGGCCACCCCGACCGGCGGCGGCTGCACCCCGCCAGACTGCGGCCGCGCGGACACCTGCGGCAGCGGGACGGTCTGCAGCACGCGGGACACGATGTGGTCGATCGGCACGCCGTCGGCCAGCGCGTCGTAGGACAGCACGAGCCGGTGGCGCAGCACGTCCGGCACGACGTCGACGACGTCCTGCGGGAGCACGTAGTCGCGGCCGCGGATCAGCGCGAGCGCGCGGGACGCGGCCACGATGCCGAGGCTGGCGCGCGGCGACGCGCCGTAGGCCACCCAGCCGGCCACGTCGCTGAGGCCGTGCTCGGCCGGCGTGCGGGTCGCGAGGACGACGCGGACCGTGTAGTCCACGAGCGCGTGGTGCACGAACACCTGGGAGGCGACGCCCTGGAGGCGGACCAGCTCGGCGGGGCTGAGCACCTGGCTCGGCTCCGGCGCGGTCACGCCCATCCGGTAGACGATCTCGCGCTCCTCCTCCGCGGACGGGTAGTCCACGATGATCTTGAAGAGGAACCGGTCGCGCTGGGCCTCCGGCAGCGGGTAGACGCCCTCGTTCTCGATCGGGTTCTGGGTCGCGAGCACCAGGAACGGGTCGGGCATCGGGAAGGTCTGCCCGCCGATCGACACGTGCCGCTCCGCCATCACCTCGAGCATCGCCGACTGCACCTTCGCCGGCGCACGGTTGATCTCGTCGGCGAGCACGAAGTTCGCCACCACCGGGCCCAGCTCGACGTCGAACTTCTCACTGCCCTGCCGGTAGATCCGGGTGCCGAGGATGTCCGCGGGCACCAGGTCCGGCGTGAACTGCACGCGCGTGAACGAACCGCCGACGACCTTGGCGAACGTCTCCACGGCGAGGGTCTTCGCCACCCCGGGCACGCCCTCGATGAGCAGGTGCCCCTTCGACAGCAGCCCCACCAGCATCCGCTCGACAAGCCGGTCCTGACCCACGATGACGCGCTTGACCTCGAACACGGTGCGTTCGAGCAGCTGCGCGTCTCGGGCCGGGGTGCTGGCAGCGGGCGCGTCGCCCCCCGATCCGTTCACCGACTCCGCCGGCTCGGTCACTGACCAACCTCCTCATGCAGCAAGAAATCTCCGAGTACAGGCAACCGGACCACCGGTGTGACGGCTGTGAAGACCGTCCGGCCGCCGGCATGGAGGGTGCGGGCGACGCGCGCGAACGTCGAACTCACCCGCCCGGAGCGTTGGACACGCGGGGCGTGGGCGTTGGACTCGCGGTCAGAGCAGGCGCGTCGCGTACCCGACGATGCCGCCGTAGCGCACCGACGCGATCCGCACCCGCGAGCCCGAGTACGGCGCCTCCACCATCTGCCCGTTGCCGATGTAGAGCGCCACGTGGTGGATCCGCCCGCGCGTCGACCAGAACAGCATGTCGCCGGGCGCCTTCTGCGACAGCGGCACCCGCCGGCCCGCCGTCGCCTGGTAGCCGCTGTAGTGCGGCAGCCGCTTCCCGACCGCCGCGAACGCGTAGATCATCAGACCCGAGCAGTCGAAGCCGACCTTGTTGTAGTCGCCGTGCGCGTCGGCCACGCCGCCGTCGTGGATGCCCCGCGTCGGCCCGTGCGCGTTGCCGCCGCCCCACGCGTAGGGCACGCCGAGCTGCGACAACGCCCGGTTGATCACCGCGCTGGCCGACCCGCCGGACGGGGCCGGCGCGGCGCCTCCACCGCCACCACCGCCGCCGGAGGCCTGCTGCGCGTTCGCGGCGTCCTCCGCCTGCTTGGCGACGAGCCAGTCCTGGTAGCGCTGCCGCTGGCTCTGCAGGCCGGTGACGTCGGCCTGCGCGGCGGCGAGCTGGGACTCGGCGGAGTCCTTCTGCGACTGGAGCTGCTGGGTGGCCGCGACCTGGTCGGTCTGCGCCTGCTGCGCGGTGGCGCTGGCCGCGTCGGCGGCCTGCTTCGCCTCCTGCGCGTCCACTTCCTTCTGGTTCGCGAGGTCGCGGGCGGCCCGTGCGGCGGAGTCCTTGTTGGCCTTGTCGGTCCTGGCGAGCTCCATGCCGTCGAGGGCGTCGAGCTGGCTCTCGCCGACCGCCTCCAGCAGCTGTGCCCTGGCCAGGAGGTCCTCCGGGCTCTTCGACCCGATGTAGGCCGACATCGACCCGACCGTGCTGCCCTGCTTGTAGCTGCCGGCGGCGAACTCGTCGAGCAGCTCGCGCGCGTCGGTGACCGTCTGCGAGGCGCCGTCGGCCTCGAGCTTCGCGGCGTCGGCGTCGGCCCTGGCCTGCGCCGCGGCGTCCTGGGCCGTCTGGAGGTCGACCAACGCGCGGTTGGCGTCCTCCATCTTGAGCTCGACGTCGGCCTGCAGCTGCAGGAGCTGTGCCTCCGCCTGCGCCACCTGGTTGGTGAGCTGGCCGACCTTCGTGGCCTTGGCGTTCGCGTTCGCCTTGCTGTTGCCCAGCTCGGAGTCGCTCGGGTTCGGCGGTGGCGGCGGCGCGGCCGCGGCCGTGCCGGCGCCCATGCTCACGACCAACAGCATCGAAGCGGCGACGATCCGAAGCCCTGCGCCGGCGACTCTCCTCGGCACACCGCCCACGGTGCGTACCTCCCTCGTGCCGGCCCGCATTCCCCTGAACAGCGGGATCAGCGGCCTCACTGTGCCACTCCAGTGGCATTTCGCACCAGTCGCAACACCAGAAACTTGGGCATCGGGGGCAACTTTCACCCCTGTGGACACGTGAGACCCACAGAGGGTCGTCGTCAGGGCGACTACCAGGGCTGACACCATGGCGCGGTGCTGTCCAGAATCACGGCCCGCCCACCGTCGGTGCTCGGAATCGCGGGGGCCGCCCTCACCGCCGTCGGCCTCGTGGTCGTCGCGGTCGGGACGTTCCTGCCGTGGGTGCGCTCCGGCGCAGTGCTGCGCGACAGCTACCAGTCGATCTCGGTGCTCCGGACCGTCAAGGCCCTCGACGACAGTCCACTCGAGCTGATCCTGGACGCCTGGACCATGATCATTCCGGCGGTCACGGTCTGCATTGTGTTGTACGCACTGGGTTTCCGCCGGTCGGCCGCAACGATTTCGACCATTGTGGCGATAATCAGCGGAACCGTTGGGGGTGTCGCGACCGTCGTAAGCGGTGGCGAAGGAGTCCGCCTCGGTATCGCCGGCAGCGGCCCCACGACGACGTCGGTCGGGGCCGTGCTGACACTCGTAGGGGTCGTGGGCATCTTCGCTGGCCGGCGCAGGAGCGCGACCGAAGACGCAGGAGGGGAACCGTGACCTATCCAGGTTCAGGCGGCCAGTGGCAGCCGAACGATCCGAACCAGCCAGGCCCGGGGAGCGGTCCATTTCCCGCACAGCCGGGCGGCTACCCGCAACAGGGCGGCTACCAGCAGCCCGGTTACCCGCAACAGGGTGCCTACCAGCAGCAGCCCGGGTACCAGACCGGTCCGCAGCCGACCCAGGGCTACCCGCAGCAGCCGCAGTACGGCGGCCTGCCCGACTACGGCCAGGGTTACGGTCAGCCGGCGCCCAAGAAGCGCGGCAAGGGCCCGATCATCGGGGCGGTGGCCGCAGTGGTCGTGGTCGCGCTCGGCGTCGCCGCGACGATCTTCGTGCTCAACCGCAGCAGCAGCGACCAGGCCGGGCAGGACAACCCGACCGAGGCCGCGACGAACCTGGTCAACAGCCTGAGCCAGGGTGACGTGCTCGGCGTGCTGGAGAGCCTGACCCCGGCCGAGTCCGCGCTGCTGGTCGACTTCAACGCGAAGACCACCGAGCGGCTCAAGGAGCTGAAGGTCTACAAGGAGGACGCCGACCCGAACAAGCTGCACGGGGCGAGCGTCGAGGCCACGAACCTCAAGTACGACGAGGGCGCGGCGGAGAAGGTCAACGACCACCTGACGATCACCAAGCTGATCGGCGGCACGGTGTCCTTCCACGCCGACGTGAGCGAGCTGCCGCTCACCGACGAGTTCATGGACGCGGCGTTCCCGGACGGCGTCAACTCGGAGCCGACCGACGAGAAGGTCGACATCGCCGAGGTCGTCGAGGAGACCGGCGAGCCGATCCGCATCGCCACCGTCAAGGTGGACGACGAGTGGTACCCGAGCCTCTTCTACACGGTCGCCGACTACGCGCTGCAGGACATGGACGCGCAGTGGCCGGAGGAGTCGATCGCCAACAACGGCGCGGGCAGCGCCGACGACGCGGTCAAGGAGATGGTGCAGGCCGCCGTCAACGCCGACGTGGAGCGGGTCATCGAGCTGCTGCCGCCGGACGAGATGGGCGCCCTGCACGACGCCGGGCCGGTGCTGCTCGAGCAGATGGGCGACCCGTCGCCCGCGCCGGTGGAGATCACCAAGCTGGAGACCGAGTCGACCGATGCCGAGACCGGCGGCAAGCGGGTCATGCTGAAGGAGATCGAGGTCAAGGGCAACGGTGAGACCTACCGGGTCACCAAGGACGGTGACTGCTACACCGCCGAGGGCGAAGGCAAGAGCGACAAGCTCTGCGCCGACGACGTGGCGGCCCAGATCGGCGGCACCGACATGGACCCGGACGTCCAGCAGGCGCTCGCCAACCTCGCCTCCGGGCTGATCGCGAACACCGGCGTGGTCGCCACCGAGGTCGACGGCAAGTGGTACGTCAGCCCGCTGCGCACGTACAGCGAGCTGGGCCTGACCGCACTGTCGGACCTGACCCCGGAGGACGTCATCGCACTGGTCGAGATGGCCTGAGTGCGCCGCTGAGCCGGCCCGGCACCCGCGTGGGGGGTGCCGGGCCGCTTCATGTCCGGCGCGGGTCCGGCCGGCCCGCCTCACCCCGCGAGAAACTCCAGTTGATCGCCGACCGGGCCGCCCGTGTGACGGCGTAGCGGTCGCCTCTCGCACGCCCTCGAGCGTCGAGTACGAGGCGCAAGACCGCGACATTGGCTTGCGCCGGGCCGCGGCAGTCCGCGCCGACCCGCACAGCCACAGCGTCCGAAGCCGCCCAACTCGGCAACGAAGGGTCCGGAGGCGGTTCGCTGCGACCCTCCGGAGCATCGGCAAACGGGTCGACCAAAGTCGATCAACCCTCGAGGAACTCGACTCTGTTGCCGACCGGGTCGTCGGTGTGGAAGCGGCGACGGCCCGGGACCTCGGCCGGGTCGGCCCAGCGCACCGGGTGGCCGGCGGCGTCGATGGCGGCCGCGGTGGCGTCGACGTCCACCACGAAGGCCGGGTGGGCCTTCTTCGCCGGGCGGAAGTCCTCCTCGATGCCTACGTGCAGCTCGGCGTCCGGGCCGCCGCGGCCGGGGACCTGGAACCAACAGCCGCCGCGCTTGGCCAGCACCGGCGGCTTCGGCAGCTCGGCCCAGCCGAGGACACCCGTGTAGAACGCCCGCAGCCGATCTTCGCTGCCGGTCGGCGCGGCTATCTGAACGTGGTGCAGCATGGTTTCGACCCTCCCTTGGCGTGGAATACAGGACAAGCGTACTGTTTGCGTCGAGAGTCGTTCCCGAACACACACCAGGCCAGATGGAGTTGGACGTGACCGCACCAGCAAGCAAGGACACCTTCGGCGCCCGCCAGTCGCTCACCGTCGGCGACGCCTCGCACGAGGTGTTCCGGCTCGATGCCGTCAAGGGCGCGGAACGTCTCCCCTACAGCCTGAAGATCCTGCTGGAGAACCTGCTCCGCACCGAGGACGGCGTCAACATCACGGCCGACCACGTGCGGGCGCTCGCGGACTGGGACCCCTCGGCCGAGCCGTCGACCGAGATCCAGTTCACGCCGGGCCGCGTGGTCATGCAGGACTTCACCGGCGTGCCGTGCGTCGTCGACCTCGCGACCATGCGGGAGGCGGTCACCGAGCTCGGTGGCGAGGCGTCGAAGGTCAACCCTCTCGCGCCGGCCGAGCTGGTCATCGACCACTCGGTGATCGCGGACATCTTCGGCCGGCCGGACGCGTTCGAGCGCAACGTCGACCTCGAGTACGAGCGCAACAAGGAGCGCTACCAGTTCCTGCGCTGGGGCCAGAGCGCGTTCGACGAGTTCAAGGTGGTGCCGCCGGGGACCGGGATCGTGCACCAGGTGAACATCGAGCACCTGGCTCGTGTCGTCATGACCCGCAACGGGCAGGCCTACCCGGACACGCTGGTCGGCACCGACAGCCACACGACGATGGTCAACGGCCTCGGCGTGCTCGGCTGGGGCGTCGGCGGCATCGAGGCCGAGGCCGCGATGCTCGGCCAGCCGGTGTCGATGCTCATCCCGCGCGTGGTCGGCTTCAAGCTGGACGGCGAGCTGCCGCCCGGTGCCACCGCCACCGACCTGGTGCTGACGATCACCGAGATGCTGCGCAAGCACGGCGTGGTCGGCAAGTTCGTCGAGTTCTACGGTGTCGGCGTGTCGGCCGTGCCGCTGGCCAACCGCGCGACCATCGGCAACATGAGCCCGGAGTTCGGCTCCACGTGCGCGATCTTCCCGATCGACGGCGAGACGATCGACTACCTCAAGTTCACCGGCCGGTCGGCCGAGCAGGCGGCGCTGGTCGAGGCGTACGCCAAGGAGCAGGGCCTGTGGCACGACGCCGCGGTCGAGCCCGCGTACTCCGAGACCCTCGCGCTCGACCTGTCGACCGTGGTCCCGTCGATCGCCGGGCCGAAGCGCCCGCAGGACCGGATCGCGCTGTCCGACGCCAAGACCGCGTTCCGCGGCGCGCTCGGCTCGTACACGTCGGACGCCGCAAAGTCCACTGTGGACGAGGCGTCCGAGGAGTCGTTCCCGGCCTCCGACTCGCCCGCGCTCTCGACCGGCAACGGCGGCGGCGAGCCGGCCGACTGGCACACCGCGGCCGAGGGCGCCGAGGGCCGGGTGAGCAAGCCGACGCGAATCACCCTGGACGGCAACACGTTCGAGATCGACCACGGCGCGGTCGCGATCGCGGCGATCACGTCGTGCACCAACACGTCCAACCCGTCGGTGATGCTCGGCGCGGCGCTGCTGGCGAAGAAGGCCGTCGACAAGGGCCTGTCCCGCAAGCCGTGGGTGAAGACGACGCTCGCGCCCGGGTCCAAGGTGGTCATGGACTACTACGAGCGGGCCGGCCTGCTGCCGTACCTGGAGAAGCTGGGCTTCCACCTGGTCGGGTACGGGTGCACCACCTGCATCGGCAACTCCGGTCCGCTGCAGGACGAGATCTCGGCCGGCGTCAACGATGCCGACCTCGCGGTCGTGTCCGTGCTGTCCGGCAACCGCAACTTCGAGGGCCGGATCAACCCGGACATCAAGATGAACTACCTGGCGTCGCCGCCGCTGGTGGTGGCGTACGCGCTCGCCGGGTCGATGGACAAGGACATCACGACCGAGCCGCTCGGCACCGGGTCCGACGGCGAGCCGGTGTACCTGGCCGACATCTGGCCGTCGCCGCAGGAGATCCAGGACGTCGTCGCGTCGGCGATCTCCTCGGAGATGTTCACGAAGGACTACGCGGACGTGTTCGCGGGTGACGAGCGCTGGCAGTCGCTGCCGACGCCGTCGGGCAACACGTTCGAGTGGGCGGCGGAGTCCACCTACGTGCGGAAGCCGCCGTACTTCGATGGCATGGAGCTGGCGCCGTCGCCGGTCACCGACATCTCGGGTGCCCGGGTGCTCGCGCTGCTCGGTGACTCGGTGACCACCGACCACATCTCCCCCGCCGGCGCGATCAAGCAGGACTCGCCGGCCGGCAAGTACCTGACCGAGCACGGCGTGGAGCGCAAGGACTTCAACTCCTACGGCTCGCGGCGCGGCAACCACGAGGTGATGATCCGCGGCACGTTCGCGAACATCCGTCTGCGGAACCTGCTGCTCGATGACGTTCAAGGCGGTTTCACCCGCAACTTCCTGGAGTCGGACGCACCGCAGACGACGATCTACGACGCGTCGGTGGCGTACGCCGAGGCCGGCGTACCGCTGGTTGTGTTGGCGGGCAAGGAGTACGGGTCGGGGTCGTCTCGGGACTGGGCGGCGAAGGGCACCTCTCTGCTCGGGGTTCGGGCCGTGATCGCCGAGTCGTTCGAGCGCATCCACCGGTCGAACCTGATCGGCATGGGGGTGCTGCCACTGCAGTTCCCGGCCGGCGAGACCGCGGAGTCGCTCGGCCTCGACGGCACGGAGACCTACGACTTCGCCGGCGTCACGGCCCTCAACGACGGCGACATCCCCCGGACGGTCAAGGTGACCGTGACCCGCGCCGACAAGTCCACTGTGGACTTCGACGCGGTCGTGCGCATCGACACCCCCGGCGAGGCGGACTACTACCGCAACGGCGGCATCATGCAGTACGTCCTGCGCAAGATGGTCAACAGCTGACGGTTTCCACCTGTGCCGGCGGTTCCACGTCTCGGAGCCGCCGGCACAGTCGCATGTGGACCGTGAGTCGCCGGCTGCGGTGGCATTCGAATCCGCCGAACAGTTCGACAGCACCACAGGCAGCCTGCGTCGCCGATGACGCTTCCGCCGAACCAGACAACGAGCATCCGGACATTCGATTGACGGACACGTCCGTCGCGGGAGCGTCGCGTCCGCCGACACGGTCGCAGGTGGACCGCGGCCCGGCTGCGGTGGGAATTCGAGGTCGCCGAACGGTGTCACAGGTCGACTGGTGTCGCCGAGACACCCTCGCCGAAGCCCGGCAAGGAGAGCCGCGGCATTGACGACACGACACGTCGGCACCAAGGGACCGAGACCTACTCGTTCGCCGCCTTCCTGTGGACGTTGTTGTCCGGGTTGACAACGGCCGTTTGTGTCGTGCCGACGGGTTGTTCTCCGGGTTGACGGACAACGGCCGTTGTGGTGCGTCGGCGGCGCCGCCGACACGGTCGTATGTGGCCCTTGTGCGCCCTGCAAAGGGTCTGCCCCGCCCACGAGGCTGCCGGACGAAATAGGTCGAGGCGACACGAACAGGTTCGACTGTGGACGATGCGAACACCGCAGCCCGCGGCGTGGCTCGGCAAGTCGCCGCCGGGTACCGGGAACGGTGCCGGACGTGTCGGCTCGGGGCAGCGGTCGACTCGCCGCCCTACTCATCCGGTTCCGGCGCCACTCCCCGGCAGCCGCTGTCCTGCGACACCACCACTGCTTCCCCGCAGCCGAGCCAGTCCCGCGGCACCGCCAACCACGCCCGGCAGTCGGGTTCGGTCAGCTTTGGGGCTCCTTCCCCTTGCTATCTCGTTCGTTTCCTCCGCTCTGCGTACTCGCATCAGCAGTGCGGCCCATGTGCGGTATGGGCGCCAGTTGTCGGCGATCGCCGCCAGTTCGGCGGGTTTCGGGGTGTCGAGGTCGTAGGCGCGGGTCATCTCCTCGTGCAGGCGGCCCTCCGCGACCGGGAAGCCGTCCGGGTGTGCGGCGCCTCGTAGCAGCACCAGCTCCGACGAGAACGGGCCGATGCCCGGCAGCTGCCGCAACCTCGCCAACGCCTCGGCCACCGGCAGCGCCCGCAGCTCCGCCGCGTCGAGTTGGCCGGACTGCGCGGCCTCGGCCACCGCGTGCAGGCGGTCGCTCTTCAGCTCGCTCACCCACGGCACCCTCGGCAGCGCACGCAACACCCCGGGCGCCGGGAACGTCGACAACGCCACGCCATGCACGTCGACCGACTGACCGAACCGCTCCGCCAGCTGCGACTTGAGTGTCGCGGCCTGCGTGATGCGGATCCGGTGCGCGATGATCGCGAAGCACGCGGCCTCGTACGGCGAGTGGAAACCGACCGGCCGCAGGCCCGGATAGCGGCGCTGCAACTCCCCGATCACCGGGTCACGTGCGCCCACCGCGGCGAACCCCGAGCCGTCGACGTCGAGTGACAGGATGCGCCGCACGGCCGCCACCGCATTGTCCACATCGGACGGATCGCCCCGCACCGCCACGCGCACCGGGCCGTTGGGCGCCGGCCGCCGGACCAGCACCCCGACGGGCCGCCAGCTCGGCGCCACCGGGAACGCCAGCCTTAACTCGCCGTGGTCGGCCGCCGCGTCGGAGCGCGCGGCCGGGGCGAAGCCCTCGAGAAACCGAGCGCTCGCCGCAAGATCGAATGGCCCCGCGACGGGGAGGTCGAGCCAGGTGGACTGGTCTATCGCTGTCATGGGGTGGACTGTGCACCATGGCACCGACAGAAAACGGCCGGTCGGCGGGGTGGGGCGGTGGGGAGTGCGAGCGAATGGGACTTTCGCTCGCACTCGGGCATGGTTCGGCCGGCCGGCGAACCTGGTCGCCGGCCGGCCGAGTGGACCGTCAGCCCTGCCGCATCGGCGCGGGGAACGGCTGCACGTCCGGGTGGCACACGACGCCGGGGCCCGGCGTCTTCAGGTCGACCAGGTAGTCGGCCGCGATCTTGTCGGTGCACGCGCTGCCACCGAGGATGCAGTGGCCGAACGCGTCGACGCTGATGAGCCGCGCGTTGCCCAGCTGCTTGGACATGCGCTTGGAGAACTCGTACTGCGTCGCCGGGTCGTAGTAGTTGCCGAACACCAGCACCGGGTTCTCGGTGCGCTTGTTCCACGGGCCACGGAACGCGTCCGGACTCTTCGCCGGCCACGACGGGCACGCCGCCGGGTCGCCCCACGCGAGGTAACGGCCGAAGTTCGGCATCTGCCGCTCCCACTTGTCGGCGATGGCGGGCATCTCCGACGGCAGGTTGTTGAACGGCTTGTCCGAGCAGTTCACGGCGAGGTAGGAGTCGTCACTCGTGTAGGGCGCGTCCGGCAGGATGTCGGCCTTGCCCTGGTTGGCCGCTGCCAGCAGCGCCTGGAACGTCCGGCCGGTCACCGTGACCGCCTTGCGCGCCCCTGCCGACGGGTGGCTCGCGTCCCACAACTCCTGCAGGAGCGCGGCGAGGTCGACGAACAACTCTGGCGAGTAGAGCGCGCTCGCCACCGTGCCCGTCATCGTGGCCTCGTCGACCACGAAGCCGTCCGGCAGCGTGATCGGCGACGTGTTGCGCAGGTAGTTGCGCAGCGCGTCGTACTTTCCTTGCGCGTCACCGCTGAACGCGCACGAGGCGCCGGCCGACTCGCACCTGTCGAGGAAGCCGTCGAGCGCGATCTCGAAGCCCTTGGTGCGCTGGCGGTCGTACTCGACGCCGTCGAGCAGGCGCAGCGTCGGGTCGACGTTGCCGTCGAGGATGATCGCGCGACTCTTCGTCGGGAACATGTTGACGTAGGTCGCGCCGAGCAGCGTGCCGTAGGAGAAGCCCGCGTAGTTCAGCTTCGCGTCGCCGACCGCCTGCCGCATCAGGTCGAGGTCGCGTGCGACGTCCTTTGTGGACATGTGGTCGATCAGCGGCCCGCCGAAACGCTTGCAGAACTTGCCGTAGTCCTTGTAGGCCTTGAGGGTTGTGGTCTCCTCCTGCGCGGTCAACGGCAACGCGGCCATGCGGCCGAACACCTCGTCGGCGTCCTCCTGCGTGGCGAAACAGCGCAGCGGCGTGCTGCGGGCGACGCCGCGGGGGTCGAAGCCGATCAGGTCGAACCGGTCGAGCACCGGCTGGTCGAAGTACAGGCTGCCGGACTTCGGGAAGCGGTAACCGCTGCCGCCCGGGCCGCCGGGGTTGAGGAACAGTGAGCCGACCCGCGCCGCCTGGTCGTTCGCCGCCCGGCGCATCAACGCGATGTTGATCGTGCCCTGCTTGGGCTTGTCGTGGTTGAGCGGCACCGCGTAGTTGGCGCAGCTGTACTTCGGGAGGTCGGCGGGCGGGACGCCGACCAGCTCGGACGCCGCGCACTCCCCCCAGGTGATCGGGGCCGGGGCCTTCGCTGCTGCTTGTTCTGCCGGTGCGGCCGCGGCGGAACTGGCGGTGGGAACCACCAGTCCGATCGCCCCCGTCACGAGCGCCACCACCAGAGTGGCACCACGATTAACCGACCGTGTGGATCTTACAGACACGGCAGTACCCTTCTCCCGACCTGGAGCGACGCATTGTCACTGCACCAGTCGAAGAGTCACACGATGTAATGATCTTTAATATAGGCAGAATGGGCGAACTGGTTGCTTCGTTCGGTTACGCCCGAAAGTAGGGTCCTTGTCGGATGGTCGCGGTCACGGCTGATCGCCCGGCGGTGCGGCGGGATCGTGTTGACGTGACGTTCTGGCTCGCAGCACGGACAGGTCGGCTGCGGTCCTCGGGGAAGGTGTCGACGGCGTGTGCGGTGACTGAGCGGTGGCCGGCGTGTCGCAGCAGTTCTCGATGACCTCGGCGAAGAACCGCGCGACCAGGTCGAGGCGGACGAGCCGGCCCGCCTGCCGACCGGCGAAGTCGCCGACGGTCAGACGTGGTCGTCGGGGGCCGGCGCTACCCGCCCACGAGCTTTGAACGTGTCGAGCCGACACGGTGTGCGCCGAACCAACGACTCAGGACAATCGCGCAGGTACGGACCCCGTGCCGCAGCAACGCGCGGGTCTGCGCGCCGTGGCCGGCGGCTTGGCGGACGACCGGGGTCGTGGCCGGGTCAGTTGGTGTGCGCCGGGGTGCGGCGCTCGAGCAGGATCGGGCGCTGTGCGGGCATGGCGCGGCGCGCATCCGCCGGACTGAGCACCGGTCGGTGTGCCGGCCTGGCACGGACCGGGTAGCGGTCGTTCAGTGTCACCAGTGCCGGTGCCAGCGCCATCAGCGCGAGCACGCCCAGTGCGACGATGATGCCCAGTGTCTCCAGGACGGCCATGTCGTTCTCCCCTGACTGTGTGGCTCCCCTTGCGATACCTCCAATTTGCTCGTTTTCGCAGGTCAGCGGATCGGCCGATGAGCCAGGTGGCATCGGCCGGGTGGCTGGTTCGCTGGGCCGATCGGCCTACTCGGTGGCCCTCGACAAGGAGACCCCGAAGCGGGCGGCCTCGTCGGTCCACCATCGCGTCAGCTCGAAGCCCGCGTCCGACAGCTCCGCCGCCACCCGCTCCCGGCGGAACTTCGACGACACCTCGGTGCGCATCTCCTCACCCTCGGCGAAGGTGATCTCCAGGCCGACCACCGGCAGGCGCACGGCCATCGCCCGCGTGGCCCGCAGGCGCATCTCGATCCACTCCTCCTCCGCGTTCCACACCGCGACGTGCTCGAACGCGGCGACATCGAAGTCGGCGCCGAGCTCCCGGTTCAGCACGTGCAGCACGTTGCGGTTGAACTCCGCCGTCACGCCCGCCTCGTCGTCGTAGGCCCGCACCAGGGTGTCGCGGTCCTTCACCAGGTCGGTGCCCAGCAACAGCCACTCCCCCGCCTCGAGGTTGTCGCGCAGCGCGCCGAGGAACTTCGCGCGTTCCGCCGGCAGCAGGTTGCCGATGGTGCCCCCGAGGAACGCCACCAACCGCGCCGGCTCGCCCGGCAGCAGCGCCAGGTGCTGGGTGAAGTCACCCACCACGCCGTGCACCTCGGCCGGCGCGTACGCGGCGCGCAGCGTCGCGACCGACGACCGCAGCGCGGCCTCCGACACGTCCAGCACCACGATCTCGTGCAGACTCTCCTTGTGGCGTAACGCGTCCAGCAACAAGGTGGTCTTCTCCGACGAGCCGGAACCCAGCTCCACCAACGTGTGCGCGCCGGTCACCGCCGCCGTCTCGTCGGCCCGCGCGGCGAGGACCTCGCGTTCGGCCCTGGTCGGGTAGTACTCCGGCAACCGGGTGATCTCCTCGAACAGCTCACTCCCCCGCGCGTCGTAGAACCACTTGGGCGGCAACGTCTTCGGTGTCGCCGTCAAGCCGGTGTGGACGTCCGACCGCAGCCCGCGGACGATGTCGTCCTGGGTGAGGTGCACGGTCAGGTCGGTCATGGTGCTCCCAGTCTCGTGATGTCCACTGCGGACGGTGCGGCGGTCACGAGGTGCCCGTCGGGCACCTCCTGCCAACCCGGTTCCTCGTCGTACGGTTCGGACGCGACCACGACCGCGTCGTCCAGCGCGCGCACCCACAGCGCGTGCGTCCACGCGGTCCCGACGACCTGCGTGCCGTCGGTCAGCAACAGGTTCAGCCGCGAGTCCGGCGCGAACTCGGCCACCTCGGTGACCAGCGCGGCCACCGCGTCGGCCGCCTTCTCCCCGGCCGCGAGTCGGGCCCGCAACAGCGCCCACAGCAGCGCCGAGTCGGTCGGCGCGTCCATCAGCAGCAGGTCGGTGACCGGCAGTCGGGCCGCCAGCGCGGCCACCGACGACGGCCAGCCCCGCACCAGCCCGTTGTGGCTGAACAGCCACGACCCGTCGGTGAACGGCGCGCACGCCGTCTCCACGACCGGCATGCCGACGGTGGCCGAGCGGACCGCCGCGAGCACGCCGTCCGCCCTGATCTCCTCGGCCAGTGCGGGCAGCGTCGCGTCGGTCCACATCGGACCGGCGCGGCGCAGCCGGACAGGGTCGGCGCCGCCGGCGTACCAGCCGATGCCGTACCCGTCGGCGTTCACCGTGCCGCCGCCCCGCATGTCGCGCGGCGCCCACGACTGCCGCAGCAACGAGTGCTCAGGCGTCAGCAACAGGTCGGCGAGCCGCACGGGCGCGCCGACATACGCGATGTGCCGGCACATCGCTCAGACCGACCTCTCCGCCGACGCGTCCCTCGCACATCGGAAGCCCGCGAAGATCTGCCGCCGGATCGGGTGGTCCCAGTTGCGGAAGGTGGTCCTGGCGGCCGTGGTGTCGGTGCCGAACGAGCCACCGCGCAGCATCTTGTAGTCGCCGCCGAAGAACACCTCCGAGTACTCGCGGTACGGGAAGGCCTCGAAGCCCGGGTAACCGTGGAAGTCGGAGTCGAGCCACTCCCACACGTCGCCGACCAGCTGGTGCACGCCCAACGGCGAGGCGCCGGCCGGGTACGCGCCCACCGGCGCGGGCGACAGGTGTCGCTGCCCCAGGTTGGCGTGCTCGGGACCGGGATCCTCGTCGCCCCACGGGAACCGGCGCGACCGGCCGGTGGCCGGGTCGAACCGGGCCGCCTTCTCCCACTCCGACTCGGTCGGCAGCCGCCGACCGGCCCACGTGGCGAACGCCTTCGCCTCGTGGAAGCAGACGTGCACGACCGGCTCGTCCGGCGGGATCGGCTCCATCGTGCCGAACCGGTTGCGTAAGAACCCGTGCCCGTCGCGCACCCAGAACCGGGGCGCGGTCAGGTCGGCCTTCACGCGGTGGGCCCAGCCGTCCTCCGACCACCAGCGCGGATCGTCGTACCCGCCCGACTCGATGAACGCCGCGTAGGCCGCGTTGGTCACCGGCGCGGTGTCGATGAAGAACGCGTCGACGTGCACGTCGTGCGCCGGCCGCTCGTTGTCCAGCGCCCACGCGTCGATGGAGGTGCCCATGGTGAACCGGCCGGCGGGGACCAGCACCTCCGGCGTCGGGAGCGGCCGCCCCGGCGGCGGTGGCGACGCGTCGAGCACCGGCGCGCCGGACCGTAACTGGTGCGTGGCCAGCATGGTCTCGTCGTGCTGCTGCTCGTGCTGGACGATCATGCCGAAGGCGAACCCGTCCGCCTCCAGCCGCCGGCCTTCCAGCGGACTGCGCTCCAGCACGTCGAACACCTTGTCGCGCACCTCGCGCACGTACCCGCGCGTCTCGGCGGGCGACAGCAGCGGCAGCGCGGGCCGGTCGGCCCTCGGGTGCTGGAACGCGTCGTAGAGGTCGTCGATGTCCGGCCGGACCGGTTCGCGACCCCCGATGTCGCGGACCAGCCACAGCTCCTCCTGGCTGCCGATGTGGGCGAGGTCCCACACCAGCGGTGACATCAGCTTGGAGTGCTGACGCACCAGGTCGTCGTCGTCGACGGCGTCGGTCAGCGCGACGCTGCGCTCGCGGGCCCGGCGCAGCTGCGCGGCCACGTGCTCGCGCAGCGCCTCGGTCCCCGCCGGTGCCAGTCCCGTGTCTGGCGAGGTCATGGCTTGCTCCTCAGGATGAGACGGTCGAGATCGGCGACGATCGCCGTGGTCAGTTCGCCGGGCAGCCCCATGCCGGGCAGCGCGCGGGCGCCCAGCTCCAGGACCGTGCCGGCGGCGGTCGCGACCGCCCGGTCGGCGAGACCGTCCCGTGCGGCCGGCAGCCACCGGTCGCCGACGGGCAGGCACGCGTCGAGCACCCGGTCGACCGTGCGCTGGTCGGACAGCAGGGCGGCCAGCAGCGCGGTCGGGGTGACCCAACCGCTGCCGTCCTGCGTGTCGAGGTAGCGCACCTCCAGGTACCCGTGCGGGCGCACGGGCGGGAAGAGGGTCGACAGGTGGTAGTCGAGGTCGTCGGTCGTCGGCGGCTCCGGTAAGCCGCCGGCCACCCAGTCGGCGAACGTGAGGCCGACCGGCGTGTGCCACCGCTCGCCCGGCCCCCGCACGCACAGGACGGGGGTGTCGAGCACACGACGGGCCCAGTCCGCGGCCGGGTCGTCGACGATCCCGGACGGCAGCGACCGCGCCGGATCGGTGCCGAGCACCGCACGCATCCTGGCCGATGCCCAGCCGGTGCGCCGCCCACTGAGCGTCGACGAGTTGGCGAACGCCGCGACCAGCACCGGGCCGAGCGCGTTCACCGCCGCGAACCGGTGCGCCACGGTGGTCGACTCACCGGCGTCGAGACACACCTGTAAACCGGCCGTGCAACACATCATGGTGATCCCGTGCGGCCCGATGGACTCGAAGACGTGCTCCATCGCCGCGTAACGCGGGGTATCGAGGATTCGGGTGGGCGACCGGTGCTGATCGGTGCCGTGATCGCCGAGTACCAGGCCGGCGCCGGCGAGCAGTTCGGTGAGGAACGCGAGATCCGCGTCGACCGCTGCGAAGAGCTCTGCGAGCGAGGGCTTGGGAAGTGCTGATATCTCGACCTGTCCGCCGGGTTCGACCGTGAGCGGCGAACCGGACGGGAGCGGGAGTCGGGGACTGTCCTTCGTGAGCGTGCGGGGAGCGTGGGGTCCGAGCGCGGCGGCAAGACATCGGGCGTCGAGCGGCCGCCGGGGATCCTCCTCGTGGTGGACGATCCATTCGAGCTCCACGCCGTGCAACTTGGGCGGACCGTGCTTGAAGCAGACCGACGCCACGTACGCCTCGGCCTCGACACGGTCCCGCAGGCGGCGCCGTTCCGGCCCCGCTACCTGCGATTCCTGTACCGCTGTCACCGTGACACACCTCCCGTTCTCAACGTGAAATCGACGCTACACGCGCCCACCGACAATTTCGTGACGAGGAAACGGCGGGCCACCGAACAGCGACACACTTCAAGATCGAGTTGGGCGACGACACAGAAGACGTACGTACGGATTGCATCCGGTCGTACGTGCTGCGACGATCATTCGATGCCACGGGTCAGCCAGGGTCATCTCGACGCACGCCGCCACCAGATCCTCGACGGGGCCCGCGTCTGCTTCGCGCGCTACGGCTACGAGGGCGCGACCGTGCGCCGTCTCGAGGAGGCGACCGGCCTGTCCCGCGGCGCGATCTTCCACCACTTCCGCGACAAGGAGTCCCTGTTCCTCGCGCTCGCCGAGGACGACGCGCTGCGGATGGCCGACGTGGTCGCCAAGCAGGGCCTCGTCCAGGTCATGCGGGACCTGCTCTCCACGAAGGACGGCGCCGACTGGCTCGGCAGCCGCCTCGAGCTGTCCAGACGGCTGCGGACCGACCCGGAGTTCCGCGCGCGGTGGGCCGAGCGCTCCAGGAACCTGACCGTCGCGACCCGCGAGCGGCTGCTGCGCCAGCGCGAGGCCGGCAACCTGCGCGACGACGTCGACGTCGAGGTGCTCACCGCCTACCTGGAGCTGGTGCTCGAGGGCCTCGTCTCCCACCTCGCCATGGGCCTGCCGGCCGACGACCTCGAGCCGGTGCTGGACCTGGTCGAGGCGTCCGTTCGGCGGACCGCCGGCGGTCGTGCCTAGGCTTGGACATGGACCTTCTGGACGCACAAGGCCGCGCGACCGACGTGTTCGACAACGCGATGCACAAGATCGGCCTGACCGACTGGGACTCCGCCACCCCGTGCGCGGACTGGTCGGTGCGCGACCTCGTGAACCACATCGTCACCGAGCAGCTGTGGGTGCCGGACCTGCTGGCCGGCCACACCGTGGCCGAGGTCGGCGACAAGTACGACGGCGACCAGCTGCACGACGACCCGATGGCGGCGTGGGGCGCGGCGAGCAGCACGGCCCGCGCGGCGTGGCTCGAGCCGGGCGCGGTCGACCGCACCGTGCACCTCAGCTTCGGCGACACCGACGCGCGGGAGTACGGCTGGCAGCTCACCACCGACCTCGCCGTCCACGGCTGGGACCTGGCCACGGCGCTTGGCGCGGACGCGGGCATCGACGACGAGCTGGCGACCGCGATCCTCGGCTACCTCGAGCCGCAGGTGTCCGCGTGGTCGGGCACGTCCGCGTTCGCCGAGCCGGTGCCGGTCCCCGACGACGCCGGCCCGGCGACTCGTCTGATCGGGCTCCTCGGGCGCCGGCCGTAGCCTTTACACTGGTCACCATCCCGCACTAGTAGGAGTGACCCGTAACCGTGCCCGAAGCACAGTCCCCCAGCGACAGTACCGAGCCAGGCGGAGAGCCTGGCGAACCCGGCTGCCATACGAGTCCGGTCCTCGGCGGTGACGCTCGATGACCGGATTGCTGCTGGACCTTCTCGGCGTCCTCGCCGTCATCGCGCTCACCTTCGGCACGGCGGTCTTCGTCGCGGCCGAGTTCTCCCTCACCGCGCTGGAACGCAGCCAGGTGGACAGCCATCTCAGCACGGTCGGCGACGCCCGCGCGAAGCACGTCCACAAGGCCCACCAGACGCTGTCCTTCCAACTCTCCGGCGCCCAGGTCGGCATCACGATCACCACGCTGACCATGGGTTATCTGGCCGAGCCGATCATCGCCGGCTGGATAACACCGCTGCTGAACGTGCTCGGCGTGCCCGCCGGCGCGGCCCTGCCGATCTCGCTCGGCGTCGCGCTGCTGATCGCGAACGTCATCTCGATGGTGTTCGGCGAGCTGGTGCCGAAGAACCTGGCGATCGCGCGGCCGCTGTCGACCGCACGCGCGGTGGCCGGCCTGCAGACCAGGTTCTCGGCCAGCCTGCGCTGGTTCATCGACGGCCTGAACAGCTGGGCGAACTGGCTGGTGCGCCGCCTCGGCGTCGAGCCGGTCGACGAGCTGGCCTCGGCGCGGTCGCCGCAGGAGCTCGGCTCGCTGGTCCGCACGAGTGCCGCGCGCGGCACGCTCGACGCCAGCACCGCCACGCTGCTCGACCGGTCGCTGCGCTTCGGCGAGCGCTCGGCGGAGGAGCTGATGACGCCGCGGGTCCAGGTCGAGTCGCTGCCCATGGACGCGACCGTGCTCGACCTGGTCGAGCTGACCAGGCGGACCGGGTTCTCCCGGTTCCCCGTGCACGAGGGCGACCTCGACGACGTGCGCGGGGTCGTGCACGTCAAGCAGGCGTTCAGCGTGCCGGCGGCGCGCCGGGCGTCGACCAGGATCAGCACGCTGGCCCGGCCGGTGCAGACCGTGCCGGAGAGCCTCGACGGCGACACGCTGCTCGACCGGCTGCGCAGCTCCGGCCTTCAGCTCGCGGTCGTCGTGGACGAGTACGGCGGCACCGCGGGCCTCGTCACGCTGGAGGACCTGGTCGAGGAGATCGTCGGCGACGTGCGCGACGAGCACGACCGCGGCGAGGTCAACCCCGTGCGCCCGCTCGGCAGGGAGAGCTGGATGGTCTCCGGCCTGCTGCGCGACGACGAGATCGCCGACGCGACCGGTTTCCGCATGCCGCCGGGTGACTACGAGACGCTGGCCGGACTGGTGCTCAGCAAGCTCGGCCGGATCCCGGAGGTCAACGACGAGGTCAAGGTGGGTGGCTGGCGGATCACCGTGATGGCCATGGACCGACACCGGGTGGCGGAGCTGCGGGTGGCGCGGATCCCGGACCAGGAGCCGGTGGCGAACCGGGCGGAGGTGGCGAGCAGATGACCGGCGGTGCCGCGATCTTGGTCGCACTCTTCCTGCTGATCCTCAACGCGTTCTTCGTCGGCGCCGAGTTCGCCCTGGTCAGCGCGCGGCGCGACAGGCTGGAGGCGATGGCGGAGCGTGGGGTGGACCGCGCCCGGATCGTCATGCGGGCCGCGGAGCACACGTCGATGATGATGGCCGGCGCGCAGCTGGGCATCACGCTGTGCACGATCGGTCTCGGCGCGCTCGGCGAGCCGACCGTGGCGTTCTACCTCGAGTCACTGCTGCACCCTCTCGGGCTGCCGGCCGCGGTCATGCACGCCCTCGCGTTCGCGGTCGCGCTGGTGATCGTGTCGATCCTGCACATCGTGCTCGGCGAGATGGTCACCAAGAACATCGCGATCGCCGCACCGGAGCAGACGGCGGTGTGGCTCACGCCGGTTCTGGTCGGCTGGATCCGGCTGATCCGGCCGCTGATCTCCCTGCTCAACGTGACCGCCAACGGGATCCTGCGGCTGATGAACGTCGAGCCGAAGGACGAGGTGGCGAGCGCGCACACGCCGGACGAGCTGGCCAACATGATCGCGGACTCGCGTCGTGAGGGGCTGCTCGACCAGGCGGAGCACCGCAGGCTGACGCAGACGCTGTCGTCGGCGGAGCGGACGGTCGCCGACGTGCTGGTCCCCCTCGACGACGTGGAGACGGTGCCGCACCCGCCGACCGTCGGCGACATCGAGGAGGCGGTCAACCGGACCGGGTTCTCGCGGTTCCCGGTACGCATGCCCGACGGCAGGCTGAACGGCTACCTGCACGTCAAGGACGTGTTGGACCAGGCGGACGCGGATCCGTCGACGCCGGTGCCCTACCACCGGGTGCGCGGGCTCCCGGAGATCCCGGCCGACTCGCGGCTCGACGAGGCGCTCGCGGCGCTGCGCCGGGCCCGCAGCCACGTGGCGAAGGCGGTGGCCGCGGACCGGACGGTGCTCGGTGTGGTCGCGCTGGAGGATCTGGTCGAGGAGTACGTGGGCACCGTCCGGGACGGCACCCACACCGACCCGGACACGTGACCGCGAGTCCCCCGTTCAGGACACAGCGAGTCCCCGGTTGGTGCCGGCCGACGTGTGCACCAACCGCCAGTTCATGGTGTCCGAACGGGGGACTCGCTGTGTTTGAACGGGGGACTCGCGGTTCTTGTGCGTTGGGTCACGGCGACCGCGGCGATCACCAGGACGGCGGCGCCCGCGGTCGCCGGACCGATGTACTCGGAGAGCAGTAGCGCCGACCACGCCAGCGTCAGTATCGGTTGCAGGAGCTGCAGCTGGGAGATCCGCGCGATGCCGCCCAGCGCGAGGCCCCGATACCAGGCGAAGAACCCCGCGAACATGCTGACCACGCTCACGTAGACCACGCCGAACCACGCGGCGGGCGACGGCGCGACCGGCGGGTGCAGGACCAGCCCGATGACCGTCGCGGGCACGATTACGGGTAGCGCGATGAGCAGGGCCCACGAGATCACCTGCCAGCCGCCCAACTCGCGGGCCAGCACCCCGCCCTCCGCGTACCCCATCGCGGCGAACCCCACGGCGGCGAGCAGCCACAGGTCCGCGACTCGAAGCTCCCCCGCGCCCTGGACCGCCGCGAACACCAGCACGGTCACCATCCCGAAGCCGCACGCGGCCCAGAACGGCCACCTCGGACGTTCGCCGCCGCGCAGCACCGCGGCGACGGCGGTGGCCGCGGGCAGGAGTCCGATCAGGACCGCGCCGTGCGCGGACGTGGTGTCCCGCAAGGCGATCGAGGAGCAGATCGGGAACCCGATCACGACGCCGACGGCGACGAGCACGAGCCTGCGGACCTGTGCGCGGGTCGGCCGGCGAGACCTGGCGACGAGCAGGCAGAGCCCCGCGAGCGCGGCGGCGACGGCGGCCCGGCCGAGGCCGACGGTCACCGGACCGAACGCGGGCAGCGCCATCCGGGACACCGGGAACGTGAGGCTGAACGCCAGCACCCCGAGGCTCCCCCACGCCACGCCGGACTCCAGTACCGGCGACGTCCGCGGGCCAGTAGCGCTATCGTTGACCGACATGACCAACGATAGCAGTGTGGTCCGGCTGGCCGGCGAGCTGCGCCGGCAGGCCGCGACGCTTCAGCCCGGCGACCAGCTGCCGCCGAGCCGCGCGCTCGTCACCCGCTACGGCGTCAGCCCGGTCACCGTCGGCCACGCGCTCGCCCGGCTCGCCGCGGAGGGCACCGTGGTCACGGAGCCGGGCCGGGGCACGTTCGTCGCCGCGCGCCGCGCGCCGCTGGAGGACGTCGGCTGGCAGACGGTCGCGCTCGGCGACGCGCGGGTGAACACCGCGAACCTCGGCAGGCTGCTCGAGGTGCCGGGCCCCGGCACGCTCGTGCTCTCCTCCGGCTACCTCGCCGACGACCTGCAGCCGACCCGGTTCCTGGCCACGGCCGCGGCACGGGCGACCCGGCGGCCGGGCGCGTGGGGCCGGGTCCCGCCGGCCGGGCTGCCCGAGCTGCGGGCCGGGTTCGCGGCGACCATCGGCGTCGACGCCGGCGACGTCACCGTGGTCGCCGGCGGGCAGTCGGGCCTGTCCGCCGCGTTCCGCGCGCTCGCGCCGCCCGGCGCGCCGGTCCTGGTCGAGGCGCCGACCTACCTCGGGGCCGTCGCGGCGGCGCAGGCCGCGGACCTGCGGCCGGTCCCGGTGCCGACGGACGCCGACGGGTTGCGGCCGGAGCTGCTGGCCGAGGCGTTCGCCAGGACCGGCGCCGGCGTGGTCTACACGCAGCCGACGTACGCGAACCCGACGGGCGCGGTGCTGGCGCCGGCCCGCCGGCAGGAGGTGCTCGACGTGGTCGGCGAGGCGGGCGCGTTCCTCATCGAGGACGACTGGGCACGGCACCTCTCGCTCGACCGGGCCGCGCCGCCGCCGTTGCTGCGGGACGACCGCAACGGGCACGTCGTGTACCTGACGTCGCTGACGAAGCCGGTCGCGCCGAGCCTGCGGATCGGCGCGCTGGTCGCCAGGGGCCCGGCCGCGGGACGCCTCGCGGCGATCCGCCGCGTCGAGGACCTGTTCATCTCCCGCCCGCTGCAGGAGATCGCGGTCGAGCTGTTCGGCTCCCCGGCGTGGCCGCGGCACCTGACCGCGCTGCGGGCGGCGCTGCGAGAGCGGCGCGACGCGCTGGTCGGCGCGATCCGCCGGGACCTGCCCGGCGTCGAGCCGACACGCGTGCCCGGCGGCGGCTTCCACCTGTGGGTGCGGCTGCCGTCCGGTGTCGACGACGACGAGCTGAGCGCCCGTGCGCGCGGCCGGGACCTGGTGATCGAGCCGGGCCGGGCGTATTTCGTGACCGAGCCGCCCGGGTCCTACCTGCGGCTGACGTTCGCCGCGGCGACCCCGACCGACCTGGTCGACGGGACGCGCAGGCTGGCGGGGCTGCTCGAGGAGATACCGTGAATCGGTGAACCGCACGCTACTCGCGCCCGCCGACTGGCAGGCCCGGCGGGACGCGCACGTGGCGCGGGTCCGCGGGTGGACCGACCCGTTGCGCGAGCGGCGCGCCAGGGACGAGCGGCACCCGGTGCTCGACTTCCTCTTCACCTACTACTCGCACCGCCCCGCCCGGCTGCTGCGCTGGCATCCCGGCCCCGGGGTCGAGCTGGCCGGCGCGCGCGAGTACCTGCGCTGGCCCGCGTACCGGGCGAGCGAGCACGGCGTCACGCTCGGCGCGCTGCCCGCGCAACGGCGGCCGACCGTCGAGTTCGTGCGTGGACTGCTGACCGCGACCGCCGCGCGGGAGCCGAGGTTCGGCTGTTTCGGGTTGCACGAGTGGGCGATGGTGTACCGCGCCGAGGGTGTGCGGCACGAGAACTGGCCGCTGCGGCTGGGCGGCGCCGGCACCGACGAGGTGGTCGAGTCGCTTCCGGTGCGGTGCACGCACTTCGACGCGTTCCGGTTCTTCACCGAGCCGGCCCGGCCGCTCAACTCGGTGCAGCCACAGCGATCCGACCAGGTGGCGCTCGAGCAGCCGGGCTGCCTGCACGCCGGGATGGATCTCTACAAGTGGGCCTACAAGCTGGATCCGTTCGCGCCGTCGGATCTCGTCGCCGACTGTTTCGCGCTGGCGCTCGACATCCGGTCGCTGGACATGCGCGCCAGCCCGTACGACCTACGCGCCCTCGGCTACGCTCCGGTGCGGATCGAGACGGCGCACGGACGTGCTGAGTACCGGCGCGAGCAGGCCGGGTTCACGGAGCGGGCGCGCCCGTTGCGAGACCGGTTGGTCGCGCTGTGCGAGGAGTTGCTGGGGTGAAGGTGTTGTTCGCGCGGTTGCTCGTGGTGGTGGCCGTGCTCGCGCTGGCGGGGTGCACGGAGCGGACGGGTGGTTCGCCGGAGGCGACGCGGTCCGGGTCGGGTCCGGTGGACCTGGCCGTCCCGGTCGAACTGTGCCCGGTGCTGAGCATGACGCCCAGTGGCGGGGCGAGCCCGCCGGTGCCGTCGCCGTCCTCGCCACTGCCGTCCTCGTCCTCGTCGTCGTCCTCGCCGCCATCGGTGGTCGAGGACGCCGAGGGCACGGAGTACGAGCTCGACGCGCCGTTCATGACGATCGAGCGCATCGAGGACGGCCGCATCGAGTTCGTCACCGGCAGCCAGTGGGTGCTGAACCTGGAGCTGACCGCGGCGGACGGGAAGACGTTCGGCGACTGGACCACCGAGCACATCAGTGAACAGGCCGCGATGGTGCTCGAGGACGAGGTGCTGTTCGCGCCGACGATCCAGTCCGCCATCCTGGACGGCAAGGTGCAGGTCTCCGGCAACTACACCCAGTCCGAGGCGCAGGATCTGCTCGACCGGATCATGGGCCGCCAGTAGGGAATTCCCTGATGTGGCAGGGAGTTCACCGCGCCTAGCCTCCCGTCCGTGCGAAGGACGATGTTGTTGGTGACGGCAGGCATGCTCGTGCTCGCATGAGTTGTCGATGGAGTACCAGTGGGCGACAGTGGATCAGCACCCGATTCAATCGCCGGTGCGACCGAGTCGACGTTCGTGGTCGACGCTTCGCTTGCGGGACAACGGATCACGTGCGCGGTGACAGAGAAGAACCTGGGCGGAACGACTACCGTGACCTCGGCGCCGGTGGAGTTGACCCAGGTAGCCTCCGGCCCCCCGGTTTCAGCCTACGGCCACCCACCGACAGTCCCGGTCTCCCGAGCGCCGGCTGTCCACAGACCGCGGCGTCAGCGTCGGCAGGGCCGAGCGTCCTCGCGGACCGGCCGTGGCCTCCGGCCCCCGGTTTCCAGCTTACGGGTTGCCACCGACAGGTTCGGGTACCGCGGGGCGGGTTGTCCACAGCGCGACGGTTGTCCACAGGGTGGGTGCCGCGCGCCGGTTTCTGTCGGGGTCTTGCCGTAGCGTGGAAACCGGGGGCCGGAGGCCACGCCACGGCCAACCGCACCAGGTCAGCTTTGGTATGCCTCGATCGGCGGGCAGGAGCACACCAGGTTGCGATCGCCCTTGGCGCCGTCGATGCGGCGGACCGGCGGCCACAGCTTCGGGCCGGCCGCGCCGGTCGGGTAGGCGGCCTCCTCGCGGCTGTACGGGTGATCCCACTTGCCAGCGATGCTCTCCGCCGTGTGCGGCGCGCCGCGCAGCGGGTTGTCCTCCAGCGGCCAGTCGCCCTTCGCGACCCGGTCGATCTCGCGGCGGATCGCGATCATGGCCTCACAGAAGCGATCCAGCTCCGCGAGATCCTCGCTCTCGGTCGGCTCCACCATGAGCGTGCCGGCCACCGGGAACGACATCGTCGGCGCGTGCAGACCGTAGTCGGCCAGCCGCTTCGCCACGTCGTCGACCGTGATGCCCGTCGTCTTGGTGATGCCGCGCAGGTCGAGGATGCACTCGTGCGCGACGAACCCACCGGCACCCGTGTACAGCACCGGGAAGTGCTCGTTCAGCCGCTTCGCGACGTAGTTCGCCGCCGCCACCGCCGTCATGCTCGCCCGGCGCAGCCCCGCGGCACCCATCATCCGCACGTACGCCCACGAGATCGGCAGGATCGACGCGCTCCCCCACGGCGCCGCGCTGATCGGGCCGACCCCGGTCTCCGGTCCGGCCGCCGGCTGCAGCGGGTGGTTCGGCAGGTACGGCGCGAGGTGGCCCCGCACGCCGATCGGGCCGACACCGGGACCGCCACCACCGTGCGGGATGCAGAACGTCTTGTGCAGGTTGAGATGCGACACGTCCGCACCGAACTTCCCGAAGCGCGCCAAGCCGATCAGCGCGTTCAGGTTCGCACCGTCCACATAGACCTGACCGCCCGCGTCGTGCACCAGCGCGCACACCTCGCGCACGGTGTCCTCGTACACGCCGTGCGTCGACGGGTAGGTGATCATGATGGCGGCGAGGTCGGTCCGATGGTCGTCCACAGTGGACCGCAGGTGGTCGAGGTCGATGTTTCCGTTGTCGTCACAGCGAACGACGACCACGCGCATGCCGGCCATCGCCGCGCTCGCCGCGTTGGTGCCGTGCGCGCTCGCCGGGATCAGACACACGTCGCGGGCACCCTGCCCGTGCTCCCGGTGGTACGCCCGGATCGCGAGCAGCCCGGCGAACTCACCCTGGCTGCCGGCGTTCGGCTGCAGGCTCACCGCGTCGTAGCCGGTGAGCTGCGCGAGCCACCCCTCCAGGTCGGACACCACCCGCAGCAGGCCCTCGGCGTCGGCCGCCGGCGCGAACGGATGCAGGTCCGCGAACGCGGGCCACGTGATCGGCTCCATCTCGGCGGTCGCGTTGAGCTTCATCGTGCAGGAGCCCAGCGGGATCATGCTCCGGTCGAGCGCGACGTCCTTGTCGGACAGTCCACGCAGGTACCGCAGCAGCGCGGTCTCCGAGCGGTGCGTCGAGAACACCGGGTGCGTCAGGTACTCGGAGGTGCGCGCGAGCGCCGCCGGGTACGCGTCGGCGGTCTCGGCGTCGAGCCGGTCGACGTCGCCACCCACGCCGAACGCCGCCCACAGCCTGCGGACGTGCTCCCGCGTGGTGGTCTCGTCGCACGCCACCGACACGCGGTCGGCGGAGACGCGGCGGAGGTTGATGCCGCGGTCGCGCGCGTTCGCGACCACCTCGTCGGCGCGGCCCGGCGTCTCGACCAGGACCGTGTCGAAGAAGTCGGGGTGCACGACCGTCATCCCGCCGTCGCGCAGACCGGCGGCGAACACCGCCGCCATCCGGTGCGCGCGGGTCGCGATGCTCCGCAGACCCTCGGGCCCGTGGTAGACGGCGTACATCGACGCGACGATCGCGAGCAGGACCTGCGCGGTGCAGATGTTGCTGGTGGCCTTCTCGCGGCGGATGTGCTGCTCACGGGTCTGCAGCGCGAGCCGGTACGCGCGGTTGCCGTCGGCGTCGACGCTCACGCCGACCAGCCGACCGGGCAGTTGGCGCTCCAGGCCCTTGCGGACCGCGAGGTAGCCGGCGTGCGGGCCGCCGAAGCCCATCGGCACGCCGAAGCGCTGGGTGCTGCCGGCGACGACGTCCGCGCCGATCTCGCCGGGCGGGCGCAACAGCGTGAGCGCGAGGATGTCGGCCGCGACGACGACCTGCGCGCCGCGGTCGTGGGCCGCCTCGATCAGGGCGGCGTGGTCGCGGACCACGCCGCTCGCGCCGGGGTAGGACAGCAGCACGCCGAAGAAGTCGCCGTCGGGCAGGCCGGCGGCCAGGTCCACGACCTCGACGTCGATGCCGAGCGGCTCCGCCCGGGTCTCGATCACGGCGATGGTCTGCGGGAACGTGTCGGCGTCGACGAGGAAGCGGGTCGACTTGGCGCGGCCGGCCCGGCGCACGAGGGTCATGCCCTCCGCGGCCGCCGTGGACTCGTCGAGCATGGAGGCGTTGGCCAGCGTCATGCCGGTCAGGTCGGCGACCATCGTCTGGAAGTTCAGCAGCGCCTCGAGGCGGCCCTGCGAGATCTCCGGCTGGTAGGGCGTGTAGGCGGTGTACCAGGCCGGGCTCTCGATGACGTTGCGGCGGATCACCGGCGGCGTGGTCGTGCCGTAGTAGCCGAGGCCGATCATCGAGGTGAGCGGCTGGTTCTTCGCCGCGAGGTCACGCAGCTCGGCGAGTGCCTGGCTCTCCGACGCGGGCGGCGGCAGCTCGAGCGCGGCCTGCTCGCGGATGGAGTCGGGCACCGTGCGCTCGACCAGCTCGTCGAGCGAGCCGACACCGATGGTGTCCAGCATGCGTGCCAGCTCGGCGGGCCGAGGACCGATGTGGCGATCGGCGAACTGGGTGCCGCCCTCGAGGGCGGCGAGCGGGATCCGGTCCTGAGTCATGTGTCGCGCCTCCGGAGCGTGGGGTGGGCATGCGGCTCTGCCCTCCCCCTCTGTCCGTGCACGCTACGGCGCGCGCCTGAGAGCTTCGTCTACCGCCGGTAGACTTGCACCTTCGGCGGGGCCGTCACCGGCCCGCTTTCCAGAGGCGTCTCGCCCGCGCGGTTCGGGTGCCTGAGAGGTTCCGGGGAGGATTTGCTCCTTCGGCGCCGAGCGCTACCCATTGCTCGGACTCTCCCGCGTGGGATCTGCGACTACGCCGGTAGCGTACCCCGATCGGAGCATCCCATCCCCGAAAGGCGGCACACGCCACGCGGGTCAGCCGGCGTTGCGGGCCTTGCGGCGGGCGGTCAGCTCGTCGTCGGTGACCGTCTCGATGATGCCGCCGTCCGCGCGCTCCGCGGGGAAGTCGTGGATCGTGCCGTTGATCTCCTGCATGGCGCCGCTGACGGCGATGCCGAAAACGCCCTGGCCACCCTGCAGCAGGTCCACGATCTCCTCCGGCGAGGTGCACTCGTACACCGTGGTGCCGTCGCTGAAGAGCGTGATCTTCGCGAGGTCCTTGGTGCCCCTGCGCCGCAGGTGGTCGACCGCGACCCG
Organism: uncultured Actinomycetota bacterium; assembly: GCA_963840275.1. GTDB lineage: Bacteria > Actinomycetota > Actinomycetes > Mycobacteriales > Pseudonocardiaceae > Actinophytocola. Next base: position 71,189 of record CAWIYK010000005.1, on the reverse strand, counting down.
GATGTTCTGCAGCGAGACCCCGGTGTCCAGCAGCCGCTTGACCACCTTCAGGACCAGGATGTCCTTGAACGAGTACAACCGCGCCGAACCGGACCCCTGCGCACTGCGGATGGTGGGCGAGACCAGCCCGGTCCGCGCCCAGTAGTCCAGTTGGCGGTACGTGATACCGGCGATCTGGCACGCCGCGGGCCCCCGGTATCCGACGAGCTCGTCCGGGGCGGAAGCGTCCGGGAACAACTCGCCCTGCTCACCGGCGACAGCCTCGACGGGACCTTCCTCGACCACGCCTGCCTCCGCTCATCAGCCACCCGCGAACCTCGAGCGACCGTAAGTCACATCCTCGTGATTCGCTCTAGTCGACGGTAGGTCGGCGGGGAGGCAGGGTCAACGCGACGCGCGGGCAACCAGTCGCAAACCTAAACCCGAACTGGAGACTTGTTACCGATCAGGTATCCGCGCCGCGGAAGTCCTCCGGTGAGACCGAGTCGAGGAACTCGCGGAACTTCTCGACCTCGTCCTCCTGCTCGTCCGGGATGATCAACCCGGCTTCCTGCAGGACGGAGTCCTCCGCGTGGATCGGCACGCCGACCCGCAGGGCCAGCGCGACCGAGTCGCTCGGCCGGGCGGACACCCGGATGTCGCCGTCGAACACCAGCTCCGCGAAGAACGTGCCCTCGCGCAGGTCGGTGATGCGCACCTGCTCGAGCTCGCGCCCGAGCGCCCCGATCACGTCTTTCAACAGGTCGTGCGTCAGCGGCCGCGCGGGCCGGACACCCTGCTGCTCAAGGGCGATGGCGGTCGCTTCGACCGAGCCGATCCAGATGGGGAGGTATCGCTCACCTTCGGTTTCGCGCAGCAGCAAGATCGGTTGATTTGCGGGCAACTCCACCCGCACGCCCACGACTCGCATCTCGCTCATCGGGTTCGCCTCCCTCCGCTCGCTCAGCGAGGATGTGCAACCACATCTTCGAGGATCGCTTATCGCTGGCCTCGACGCTACCCGCCATCGGGTGCCGACGCTTGTGTAATCCAGAAGCGATCCACGTCACGATGCCATATCGTGCCGCCGAGATGATCTTCAGGTTACTTGCCGGCAATCCGGCGCAACCCGGCCTTGACCAGCAGCGTATGCAGGCTCACCGACAGCGCGGCCAGCTCCCGGACCGTCTCGTCGGCCCTGCCGTGCGTCTCGGCGTCGTGGTGCCGGTACATCGGCGCCACGATCTGCTCGACCAGCCCCACCTCGCGGTCCGCGGCCGCACGGAAGCCCCGCAGGTGCCTCGGTTCGATGCCGTAGTCCGCCAACGCCTTGACGGTGGTCGCGACCTGGGCGGCCTCGGAGTCGTACAGGCCGGCGGCGCCGGGTCTGACCAGGCCGTACTGCTCGAGCTCGGCCAGCGTCGAGATGTCGATGCCGGACTTCTCGAGCAGCTCCTCCTGGGTCATCCGACGAATCGGCTGGTCGACGAACGCCTCCGGCGTCGGCAACCCGTCGACCGGCACGGCGCGCAGCGCGGGCGGCACCTCGATGTCCCGGTCCGCGGCCTCCAGCTGTTCCTTGATCACCTTCAAGGGCAGGTAGTGGTCGCGTTGGGCGGCCAGCACGAACCGCAGCCGGGCCACGTCCGCGGAGGTGAACTGCCGGTACCCGGAGGCGGTGCGGGCCGGTTGGACCAGGCCCTCCGCCTCCAGGAACCGGATCTTGGAGATCGTGACGTCCGGGAAGTCCCGGCGAAGCTGGCCGAGCACCGCTCCGATGCTCAGCCGATCGCCCGATGGCCGTCCGGCCGCCGTCACGCCTACCCCCGCAGAGAGCCTAGGAAGCGTTGGTGCCGGTCAGGAACACCAGGCGGAACTTGCCGATCTGCACCTCGTCGCCGCCCGCGAGCACGGCCTGGTCGACCGGCTCCCGGTTGACGTAGGTGCCGTTGAGGCTGCCGACGTCGATCACCACGAACTCGCCGCCCTCGCGGCGGAACTCCGCGTGCCGACGGGAAACCGTGACGTCGTCGAGGAAGATGTCGCTGTCCGGGTGCCGCCCCGCGCTGGTGGTGTCGCGGTCGAGCAGGAAGCGGGAACCCGCGTTCGGGCCGCGCTTGACCACCAGGAGGGCCGAACCCGCCGGAAGGGCGTCGACGCCGGCGACCGCCGGCTCTGGCGCCGGTGCCTCGGTACTGCCCTCGACCTCGGCGAGGAAGTCGGCCCGGAACACGGAAGTCCGCTCCGGCGACTGCTCCGGCGGCACGCCGGGCCCGTCGTTGGTGCTCACCTGAGCTCTCCTCCTGCTGATGGTTGTTCTACCTGTGCAACCTACCGTGCGCGATCAGCGGCTGATCCGTTGACTCCCCACGTGGGGCCGTCAGTCGTTCTCGGTGAGCGCGTGATACGCGTTCGCGTCCATCAGACCGTCGAGGGCCTTCGGGTCGTCCGCGGCGATCTCGACGATCCAGCCCGCGCCGTACGGATCGGTGTTGATCAGCTCCGGCGACTCGTCCAGCGCGGAGTTCACGGCGGTGACCTCACCCGAGATGGGCGCGAAGATCTCCGAGACGCTCTTGGTGGACTCCACCTCGCCGAGCGGGGCGCCGGCGTCGACCTTCTCGCCGACCTTGGGCAGCTCCACGAACACCACGTCGCCGAGCTGGTCCTGGGCGTAGGCGGTGATGCCGACGCGGACGGTGGCGCCTTCGGTGCTGGCCAGCCACTCGTGCTCTTCGGTGTACTTGAGGTCTTCCGGCGTCACTGAACATCCTCCGCGCTCGGGGTTTGGCCGAAGCTTAGATGGGGCTGGTTCGCAGTGGTGAACGCAGTGCCGTGCGAGTCTGCACGAGGTAGAGCAGCCCGGACCAGACGAACAGCGCACCGCCCCAGATCGCGAACCCGTACGCGAACGGGCGGGCGATCGTCGCGAAGTCCGAGCCGCCCTGCGCGAGCAGGAGCAACGGCATCGCGTACATCAGGTTGAACGTGGCCGCCTTGCCGATGTAGGTGACCTCCGGCGGGCCGAAGCCGGCCCTGCGCAGCACCCAGATGCAGATGCCGACCATGACGTCGCGGCCGACCAGGACCAGCGCCACCCACAGCGGCATGATGTCGCGCAGCACGAACGCGACCACGGTGGCCAGCGTGTACAGCCGGTCGGCCGCCGGGTCCAGCAGCGCGCCGAGCCTGCTGGTCTGGTTGAGCCACCGCGCGATCTTGCCGTCGGCCCAGTCGGAGATCCCGCTGAGCACCAGGACGGCGATCGCCCAGCCGTCCTCGCGCGGCCCGAGCAGCAGCCAGAGGAACAGCGGCACCCCGGCCAGGCGGATCACGCTCAGCAGGTTGGGAATCGTCAGCAGCCGGTCGGGCAGCTCGTCGGACAGCTCGTCGGACTCAGACGCCATGACCGGCAGCGTATTCGCCGGTCAGCCGGTCCCCCGGGTCAGGCTCCAGCCGCGCCTGCGCAGGTCCGCGTCGGTGAGCGACCGAACGCGGCCGCGTTCGTCCATGCCGACCCAGCGGGCCCGCACGAGCGAGCCCTCACGTACGTACGCGTGCCCCCTGCTCCATACGACGCTGTGCGGAAGTGTCGGCAGTGCCCCGGTCTTCGTGCCTGTCCCAGCCATGTCCTCGCCTGTGCGTGTTGGTCGTCCTCCCCGGGGGCTGTCGGACACCGACGCCGATTCGTTATCCGATTCGCTGTCGGGGGTCCACATGGTGGACGCCCGGCGTCGTGGCCACGGCGTACCGGAACGCCTTGGGCAGCCGGACCGCGCCGTCCGCCGTGACCGCGTCGGTCGCGGCCGCCACCGACGCGTGGAACGCGGCGCGCACCGGCTGCTCCCCCGCGAGCCGGATCGCGCGCAGGATCTGCTCGCTGCCGAGCATCGCCGTCCACGCCGCGCCGAGGCTCGGGTAGCTGACGCGGAACCGGACCTCGCCGTTCGCGAGCGGCGTGAGCCCGGCGGTGCGCAGGGCGGCGTCGAGACCACCGCCGTCGGCACCGTCGGCACCGTCGGCACCGTCGGCACCGTCGGCGCCGGTCGCCGGGCCCAGCAGCGCGAGCCGGCGCAGGTGGCCCGCGAACGCCTCCGCCCAGCAGCCGGACGGTCGGACCCAGCCTCCGACCGCGACCCGGCCGCCGGGGCGGACCACCCGCACCAGCTCGGTCAGCACCGCCGCCCGGTCGGCGCCGCTGTGCACCGAGGTGCCAGCGGTGACGACGTCGAACGTGCCGTTGTCGAACGGCAGCGCGTCCCCCTCCTCGACGAGACCACCGACCCGCAGGTCGGCGTCCGGCAGCGCCCAGCGGGCGATCTCCAGCCGTTCGACCGCGGTGTCCGTGCCGGCCACCAGCGCGCCGTGGTGTTCGGCGGCACGCAGGAACAGCCCGACCCCGCAGCCGACGTCCAGCAGCCGCTGTCCGTCGAGCGGGCCGAGCGCGGCCAGGACGGCCTTGTGCAGGGGCCGGTGCTCCGGCTCCGGCAGCGGCGGCCAGTCCTGTTCGCGGTCGCGCAACGGATACTCGTCGATCACTGTCGAGATCATGTCGCGCTCCCTGCCGGCGTTCTCATCCCGGTCAATACTCGACCGGCCGCGCGCGCGGCACATCGGGCAAAGCCTCAGATCCGTCCCGCGTGCGACTTATGTGTGTCGCGCCACGTCCGCGACCGGACAGTAGATACTGACCCCCGTGTCACGACGGGTGTCGGTGCCTGAGCTCATCGGCCGGCGTAGTGAGCTGGCCGTGCTGGCCGCTGCGCTCGCCGACGCGACGGCGGGCGCCGGGCGGCTCGTGCTGGTCGAGGGCGACGCGGGCGTCGGCAAGACCAGGCTGGTCCAGGAGTTCGCCGACCGGGCCGCGGCCGCCGGCGCGACCGTCCTGTCCGGCGGCTGCCTGCAGCTCGAGGCGGACATCCCGTACGGGCCGTTCGACGAGGCGCTGAGCGCGGTCCCGGGCGTCGGGTCGTTCTTCTCCTCGACCGGCGCGGGCGCCGGGGACCGGGCCGGCGAGTTCCGCCGGGTCGCCGACGCGATCGCCGGCGCGGGCCGACCGGTGGTGCTGGTGCTGGAGGACCTGCACTGGGCGGACGCGTCGACGCGGGACCTGTTCGTGTTCCTGCAGCGGGCGCTGCGGCACGCGCCGGTGCTGCAGGTCGGCACCCACCGCGCCGGCGAGGTGGCCGGCGATCACCCGCTGGCCGGTGTCGTCGCCGAGCTGGCCAGGCTGCCGCAGACCGAGCGGCTGCGGCTGCCGCCGCTGGACCCGGCCGAGACGACCGCGCTCGCCAGGGGGCTGCTCGGGGTCGAGCCGGCCGGCGAGATGGTCAAGCTGCTGCTCGCGCGTGCCGAGGGCAACCCGTTCTTCACCGAGGAGCTGATCGCGGCGTGGCCGGCCCGCGGCGAGGTGCCGCAGACCGTGCGCGAGGTGGTGATCACCCGGCTGGCGCGGCTGACCGAGGGCGCCCGGCAGCTGTCCCGGCTCGCGTCGGTGATCGGTCGCACGGTGTCCCACGACCTCCTCGCCGACCTGGCCGGGCTGTCGGAGGTGGACATCGGCGCGTCCGTGCGGGACCTGATCCACCACGGACAGCTGGTGACCGCGGGCGACGACGGCTACGCCTTCCGGCACGCACTGATCCGGGAGGCGATCTACGCCGACCTGCTGCCCGGCGAGCGGCGCGCGGCGCACGGCCGGGTGGCCCGGCTGCTCGCGGCGCGGCCGACGTCGACCGCCGAGCTCGCGCACCACTGGGACGCCGCCGGCGCGGCGGACGAGGCGCTGACCGCGTCGGTGCTGGCCGGTGACTCGGCGAGCGCCGCGTTCGCGCCGGTGGAGGCGCACGCGCACTACGAGCGGGCGCTGCGGCGGTGGCCGGAGGCGACCGACCCGACCGCGCTGACCGGCCTCGACCTGGACACGCTGTTGGAGCGGGCCGCGGAGGCGGCGAGCCTCGCGAGCCGCAACGCCCGGGCGGTCGAGCTGACCAGGGAGCGGCTCGCGCTGCTCGACGAACGCCGGGAGCCGGAACGGGCCGCGCTCGCGCACGCCGTGCTGTCGTACCGGGCGTGGGCGTCGGCGGACTGGCCGCTGGCCAGGGCGGCGAACCTGCGCGCGCTGGAGCTGATCCCCGCCGAGTCGCCGGAGCGGGTGGCGATCATGGCGCGGCGGGCCGGGCTCGCGATGCTGTCGTCGCGCCACCGCGAGGCGCTGACGTATGCCGGCGAGCTGCTGCCGGTGGCCGAGGCGGCCGGCGACCAGACGTCCTACGCGCGCGGGCTGATGGTGGTCGGGCTGTGCCACATCGGCCTCGGGCACGTCGACGAGGGCCTGTCGTACCTGCGCCAGCACCTCGACCTCGCGAACGAGACGCGGGTGCCGCGCATGCTCGGCGTCAGCTACGCCAACCACCCGGAGGCGCTGGCGTGGGTGGACCGCCCGGCGCAGGCGCTCGCGATGGCGCGGGAGGGCATCGCGCGGGCCGGTGAGTTCGGCTTCGACTTCTACCTGCTGCTGATCGTCGGCAACCAGGTGCGCGCACTCGCCGAGCTGCACCGCTGGGACGAGGCGCTCGACGCCTCCGACGACCCGACCGACCAGGGCGCGGACGCGTTCACCCGGCTGCCCGTGGATCTGACCAGGGCGGACGTGCACCTCAAGCGCGGCGGGTGGGCCGCGGCCGCGGCACTGCTCGACCGGTCGGCCGAGGTGCTGACCGGGCAGGACGACGTCCAGTTCGGCACCGAGCTGTGCGCGCTGCAGGCGTTGCTGGCCGCACAGGAGCGCCGGTGGGCCGACGCACGGGCGGCGGTCCGGGAGGGGCTGCGGATCGCACTGTCCGCGGACAACCAGCACCGGGCGGCGCGACTGGTGTCGATCGGCGTGCGGGTCGAGGCGGACGCGGCGGACGACGCGCGGGAGTCCGGCGCGGCGCCGGACCTGGCCGGCGCGCTGGCGCGGGCGGACGAGGTGCTGGCGGCCGGGCGGGCGCACCAGTCCGGGCTGGAGGCCGACGGCGCGGTGCCGCTGCCCAGGGTGCTGCGGTACTACGCGCTGGCGCGGGCGGAGCGGTCCCGGCTGCTGGCGGCGCCGTCGCCGTCGGCGTGGTCCGAGGTGGTGGCGGTCGCGGCGCACGACCGGCATCTGGCGGCGTACGCGCGGTTCCGTGCGGCGGAGGCCGTGCTGCTGTCCAGAGGGCCGCGTCAGCAGGCGGCGACCGCGTTGGCCGAGGCGGCGGCGGTCGCGGCCGAGCTGGGTGCCACGCCGCTGGCCGATCAGGTGGCCGCGCTCGCCGAGCGCGGCCGGGTGACGCTGCCGTCGGCCGGGACGCCCGTGGTCGCCGACGCCGACCCGCTCGGCCTGACCAGCCGCGAGGCGGAGGTGCTCGAGCTGGTCGGCCGGGGACTGACGAACTCCGAGATCGCCGAGGAACTGTTCATCAGCACGAAGACCGCGAGCGTCCACGTGTCGAACATCCTGCGCAAACTCGGTCTGAAGAGCCGCATCCAGGCGGCGGCACTGGCCCATCGCCGCCGCACCTGACACGCGAGTCCAACGCCCAGGACCCGCGTGTCCAACGCTCAGAACCCGCGAGTTGAACGTTCGCGTCTACCAGCGATCGACGCGAATGTCGGACTCACCGGTCGTGAGTGTTGGACACGCGGGGTCAGTAGGCCGTGGCGGTGACGGGCTCCGGGAGTGCCTCTTCCAGTTTCTCGGTCTTCGGGCGGCCGAACCAGGACGCGACCGCGGCGATCAGGCTCGCGACGATCGCGAACCAGAACGCGACGTGCAGGCCGTCGGCGAACGGCTGGGTCACCAGGCTCGGGAAGAAGCTGTGCCCGGTCAGGAAGCTCGCCTGGTCGGGCGGCAGCTGGCTCAGTGTCCCGCCGAGGAGGTGCTCGATCGGGTTGTAGCCGAGGAACGCGGCGAACAGGACCGCGACCGCCGGCAGGTGCGCGAGCTGCTCCGCGGAGTCGGCCGGCACGCCGTGCGCGGTCAGCCCGCCGCTCATCGCCGCCGGCAGCGACGTGGACAGGCCCGCGATGATCAGGCTGAAGAAGATCCCGATGGACAGCACCATCGCCGAGTTCTGGAAGGTCGCGGTCATGCCGGCGCCCGCGCCGCGCGCGTTGCCCGGCAGGCTCGACATCACCTCCGCGCGGTTGGGCGAGGTGAACATCCCCATGCCGATCCCGTTGACCACCAGCAGCGCGGCGAACACCGGGTAGCTGAAGTTCACCGGCAGCTCGGTCAGCAGGAAGAACGTCAGCGCGGTCAGCACCATGCCGCCGGTCGTGAAGAACGCGGCCCCGCGCCGGTCGGACAGCACGCCGGACAGCGGCGCGGCGATGAGGAAGCCGACGGTCATCGGCAGCATGTAGATGCCGGCCCACAACGGCGTCTCCTCGTAGGAGTAGCCGTGCTGCGGCAGCCAGATGCCCTGCAGCCAGATGATCAGGATGAACTGGAGCCCGCCGCGGCCGAGCGACGCCATCAGGTTCGCGAGGTTGCCGAGGCTGTAGACGCGGATCTTGAACAGCGCCAGGTTGAACAGCGGGTTCTCCGTGCGCGTCTCGATCACGGCGAACAGCCCGAGCACGGCGATCCCGCCGATCAGCGCGCCGAGCACCCACGGGTTGGTCCACCCCATCGAGTGGCCGCCGTAGGGCTGCAGCCCGTAGGTGATCGCGACCATCACCGCGATGAGCCCCACCGCGAAGGTGATGTTGCCGCCCCAGTCGAGCGACGCCTTCTGCCTCGGCGCCGTGTCGTGCAGCCGCACGTACGCCCAGATCGTGCCGATCACGCCGAACGGCACCGACACGAGGAACACCCAGTGCCAGTTGACCGGCGCGAGCACCCCGCCGACGACGAGCCCGAGGAACGAGCCCGCGACGGCCGCGACGCCGTTGATCCCGAGCGCGAGCCCGCGCTGGTTGGCCGGGAACGCGTCGGTGAGGATCGCGCTGGAGTTGGCCATCAGGAACGCGCCGCCGACGCCCTGCACGACCCGCCAGCCGATCAGCCACAGCGCGGCCGCGTCGCCGGACATCCAGGTGACGGCGAGCATGATCGACGACACCGTGAAGATCAGGAAGCCGAGGTTGTACATCCGCGCCCGGCCGTACATGTCGCCGAGCCGCCCGAAGCTCACCACCAGCACCGCGGTGACGACCAGGAAGCCCATGATCATCCACAGCAGGTAGCTGGTGTTGCTCGGGTCGAGCGGGTTGATCCCGATCCCCTTGAAGATGTCCGGCAACGCGATCAACACGATGGAGGAGTTGATCGTCGCGATCAGCATCCCCAGCGTCGTGTTCGACAACGCGATCCACTTGTAGTGCGGGCCAAGCTCCGCCAGTGATCGCTCACGCGACACGTCGCGCCCCCTTCCACAGGTTCCTTAGCAAGGTTAACTCATATCGTTCGCCTTGCTAAGGAGTTCGTGGAGCGGGCCTATGTGAACGCGAGCACAGCTCTGGGAGAGGTCAATCGCGCAGGTCGGGGAAGTCCTCCTCGCGGAACTCGCCGTCGACCGTCGCCGCCGCGTCCGCGTGCACCTCGTGCTCGCGGCCGCGCAGCTCGACCCGGCGGATCTTGCCCGAGATCGTCTTGGGCAGCTCGGCGAACTCCAGCCTGCGGATTCGCTTGTAGGGCGCGAGATGCTCACGCGCGAACGCCAGGATCGACCGCGCCGTGTCCGCGTTCGGCTCGTGCCCGGCGGCCAGCACGACGTACGCCTTCGGCACCGCCAGCCGGATCGGGTCCGGCGAGGGCACCACGGCCGCCTCCGCCACCGCGTCGTGCTCGATCAGCACGCTCTCCAGCTCGAACGGCGAGATCCGGTAGTCCGACGCCTTGAACACGTCGTCGGACCGCCCGACGTAGGTGATGTAGCCGTCCGCGTCCCGGGAGCCGACGTCACCCGTGTGGTAGAAGCCGTCGCGCATCGCCTCGTCGGTGCGCTCGTCGTCGTCCGCGTAGCCGACCATCAGGCCGATCGGCCGGCGCGACAGGTCGATGCAGATCTCCCCCTCGTCGCTCGGCACCCCGACCGCGTCGACCAGCGCGATGCCGAACCCGGGCAGCGCGCGGCCCATCGAGCCCGGCTTCACCGGCTGGCCAGGCGTGTTCGCCACCTGCACGGACGTCTCGGTCTGGCCGAAGCCGTCGCGAATGGTGACGCCCCACGACTTGCCGACCTGCTCGATCACCTCGGGGTTGAGCGGCTCGCCGGCCCCGACGACCTTCCGCGGCGGGGTCTTCAGCTGCGTGAGGTCCGCCTGGATGAGCATCCGCCACACCGTCGGCGGCGCGCAGAACGACGTGATCCCGCACCGGTCCATCTGTGCCATCAGCGCGGTCGCGTCGAACCGCGTGTAGTTGTAGAGGAACACCGTCGACTCGGCGTTCCACGGCGCGAAGACGTTGCTCCACGCGTGTTTCGCCCAGCCCGGCGACGAGATGTTGAGGTGGACGTCGCCCGGCTCGAGGCCGATCCAGTACATCGTGGACAGATGGCCGACCGGGTAGGACACGTGCGTGTGCTGCACCAGCTTGGGCCGCGCGGTCGTGCCGGAGGTGAAGTACAGCAGGAGTGTGTCGTCCGCGTTCGTCGCCGCGTCCGGCGTGAACGCGGCGGACGCGCCCTCCGCGTCGGCGAAGCTCGCCCAGCCGGCCACGGGGTCGCCGACCGCGATGCGGGTGTAGTCGCCTTCGACGTCCGCGAACTTCGGCGCGTCGGCCGAGCGCACCACGACGTGCGCGGCCCGCCCCCGGTCCACGCGGTCGCGCAGGTCGGCCGCGCCGAGCAGCGTCGACGCCGGGATCAGGACCGCGCCGAGCTTCATCGCGGCGAGGATCGTCAGCCACAGCTCACCCTGGTTGCCGAGCATGAGGATCAGCCGGTCGCCGCGCTGGACGCCTTGGGCCCGCAGCCAGTTCGCGACCTGGTTGGACCGCCGCGAGACGTCGGCGAAGGTCCACCTCAGCTCCGAGCCGTCCTCCTCGACGATCCACAGCGCGAGACGGCTCGCGGTCGGCTCGGTCTCGGCGATCACGTCGAACCAGTCGAGCGCCCAGTTGAACTCGGTCAGCCGGGGCCATTCGAACTCCGCGCTCGCCCGGAGGTAGTCCTCCCGGTGCTCGAGGAGAAAGTCCCGTGCCGCGCGGAACGACTCGGTGGCTGCGCTGCTCACCCGTGTGCCTCCTGTGTGGATCTACTTGCCGCTGAACTTCGGGGACCGCCGCTCGAGGAACGCCTGGACGGCCTCACCAAGATCCTCACTGGGCAGGAACGCCGCGTTCCACGCCGCGACGTACCGCAAACCCGCGGCGACGTCCTGTTCGCGCTGGTGGCCGAGCACGTCCTTCACCCCCTGCACGACCAGCGGCGGGTTGGCCGCGATGCCGGCGGCCAGCTCGCGTGCGGCGGCCAGCACGGCGTCCTGGTCGGCGTACACGTCGTTGACCAGGTTGATCTTCTCGGCGCGCGCGGCGTCGATGTCCTTGCCGGTGAAGGCCAGCTCGCGCAGGTGGCCCTCGCCGATGATGCCGGCGAGGCGCTGCAGGCTGCCGATGTCGGCCACGATCGCGACCTTGACCTCCCGGACGCTGAACCTGGCGTCCGCGCTGGCCAGCCGGATGTCGGCGGCCGAGACCACGTCGACGCCGCCGCCGATGCACCACCCGCTGATCGCGGCGATCACCGGTTTGCGGCATTCGGCGACCGACGACACGGCGGCCTGGAGCGTGCGGACCTCGGTGAGGAAGTTGGTGCGCGGCTTCGCGAGCGCCTGGCCGCCGAGCAGCTCCGCCCAGCTGCCCATCATCGCGGGCAGGTCCAGGCCGTAGGAGAAGTTGGCGCCGCTACCGGTCAGCACGACCGCGCGGACGTTCTCGTCCGCGTCCAGCTCGCCGAAGACCTGCGGCAGCTCGCGCCAGAAGTCCGGGCCCATCGCGTTGCCCTTGCCAGGCCCGAGGAGCGTCACCTCGGCGACCCCGTCCGAGATGTCGACCTTCAGCGAAACAAGGTTTGCGCTCATGCACCCCATCCTCACCCGGTTGGTCGGCCGGCGCCGACCCCAATCCTTACTCGCAGTATGTCCTACCAGCGCACCGAGTTCGCCCGATCGTGTCCGCCGAGGTTTGGCAGTCTTAGCCGGTTCGGACGTTACCGTCCGATTCTGGCGGATCTCACGTTTAAGGAGGGGCGCTCATGGCACGGGAGAGCGTGATGTCGACGCCGATCTTCGACCAGCTGCTGCGCGAGATGGCCCAGCGGGCCGAACCGCGCGTCACGGCTCCGCAGGCGCCGCCCGCGGAGCCGGCCACCGCGGCCGCCGGCGCCGCCGGGGCCGAACAGGCACGCGCGAACGCGGCGAGACGCCGTCATCGCGCGGACTGACCGACCCATCGCCATCGGGAGCCAGCTCACACTAGTCAACTCTAATTTGGGAGTGTGCTTTCATTTCAGTGTCTACTACTGAAATGGAGCACACTCCTATGCCGGTCCCCGGGGTACGCAGGTGGTGGGCGCTCGGCGCGCTCAACCTCGTGGTTCTCGCCGTCGCGCTGCCCGCGACGATCCTGTCCGTCGCGCTGCCGACCCTCGCCCCCGCGCTCGGCGCGAACGCCGCCGAGCTGCAGTGGTTCGTCTCCGCCTACACGCTCGTGCTCGCGGCGGGCGTGCTGCCCGGCGGCCTGCTGGGCGACCGCTTCGGCCGCAAGAGGGTCCTCGTCGGCGCGATGCTGATCTACGCGGGCGGCTCGGTGCTCGCGGCGACCGCGACGACACCCGGCATGTTCATCGCCGCGCAGGCGGTGCTGGGGCTCGGCGCCGCGTTCGTCATCCCGCTGGTCCTGTCCGGACTGACGGTCATGTTCACGCCGGAGGAGCGGCCGCGCGCGGTCGGCATCTGGGCCGCGGCGAACTTCCTCGCGCTCCCCCTCGGGCCGATCGTCGGCGGCTGGATCCTGTCGAACCACTGGTGGGGCTGGGTGTTCCTGATGAACCTGCCGGTGCTCGCACTCGCGCTGGTGGCGGTGCTCATCCTCCTGCCGGAGTCGCGCAGCCCGGCACGTCCCTCCCTCGACCCGGTCGGGATCACCGCGTCGAGCATCGGGCTCGGCCTGCTGACGTTCGGCATGGTGAAGGCCGGCCAGGACGGTTGGGGGCCGGCCGGCGCGCTCGCCGGCATGCTCGGCGGCCTCGCCGTGCTCGTCGGGTTCGGGCTGTGGGAGCGGGCCCGCAGCGACCGTGCGCTCGTCACCTGCGGCTGTTCGCCAACAAGCGGTTCCTCTGGGGCACGGTCATCGCCGGGCTGGGCATCTTCGCGTTCTTCGGCCTGATGTACGCGGCGCCGCAGTACTTCCAGGCCGTCCTCGGCACCGACGCGATGGGCAGCGGCATCCGGCTCCTGCCGCTGCTCGGCGGCATGATGGTCGGCGCGGGCGGCGCGGACCGGATCGCGGTGCGGGTGGGCGCGAAGGTCGCCGTCACGGCCGGTTTCGTCATCCTCGCGGCCGCGCTGGTGCTGGCCACCACCACGACCGCCACCAGCGGCTACGGCCTCGCCGCCACCTGGACCGCGCTCGGCGGCCTCGGCGCGGGGCTCGCGCTCGCCACCGCCTCCGCCGCCGCGCTCGCGGCGATCTCCGAGGACCGCGCGGGCGTCGCGTCGGCGCTGATGCAGGCCGTGCAGAAGCTCGGCACCCCGCTCGCCGCCGCGATCCTCGGCAGCGTGCTCAACGCGGGCTACGCGGACCGCCTCGACCTCACCGGCGTGCCGGCGCAGGCGGCGGAGGCGTTGCGGGACAGCGTGTTCGCGGGCGTCGCGGTCGCCGACCAGCTCGGGTCGGCCGCGCTGCTCACCGAGGTGCGGACCGCGTTCGTCGCCGGGCTCGACCAGCTCGCGTGGGTGGCCGCCGGGGTCACCGTGCTCGGCGCCGTGCTGACGCTGCTCTTCCTGCCGGCGCGGGCGACCCGGGTCGCCGCCACGGCCGCCCAACCAGCAGAATCGAGTCATGACGTCGTCGTCCGGTAGCCGGACGGGCGGACTGCGCGAGCGCAAGAAGGCGAAGACCAAGATCGCCATCCAGCAGCACGCGGTCCGCCTGTTCCGCGAGCAGGGGTTCGCCGCGACCACCGTCGAGCAGGTCGCGGAGGCGGCGGAGGTGTCGCCGAGCACGGTGTTCCGCTACTTCGCGACCAAGGAAGACCTGGTGATCAACGACGAGTACGACCCGGTCATCTTCGCCGCGTTCGTCGAGCAGCCGCCGGAGCTCACCCTCATCCAGGCGTGGCGCGGCGCGCTGCGCGCCGCGATCGCCGGGATGACGCCGCCGGAGGTCGCCACCCAGCTCGACCGGGGCCGGCTGCTGCTGTCGGTGCCGGAGCTGTGGGGCGCGACCCTGCACGACACCCGGCGCAACCTCGAGATCATCACGAACCTCAGCGCCGAGCGGGTGGGCCGCGCGCCGGACGACCCGGCGCTGCGGACCACCGTCGGCGCCATCTTCGGCGTGCTGCTGACCGCCGCGCTGGACTGGGTGCGGACCGAGGACCCGAACATCACGGCCACGCTCGACGCCGCACTCGCGCAACTGGAAGACGGTCTCCTGCGGTAGAAAGCCCGCATGGGGGTAATGACGCACGCGCGCTTCCGCTGGCTCGCCGCGGCACGCACGACCGGTTATCTCGGCAACGCGATCGCGCCGATCGCGCTGTCGTTCGCGGTGCTCGACCTGACCGGATCCGTCAGCGATCTCGGTGTCGTGGTCGGCGTGCGGTCCATCGCGCACGTGGCGCTGCTGCTGGTCGGCGGAGTGCTGGCGGACCGGCTGCCGAGGGCGGTGCTGCTGCAGGGGTCGAGCCTCGCGGCCGCCGCGAGCGCCGGGCTGATGGCCGCCTCGGTGCTCGGCGGGTTCGCGTCGGTGCCGTTGCTCGCCGGCATCGGGCTGGTCAACGGGGCGGTGAGCGCGGTGGCGCTGCCGGCGTCGTACTCGATCACGCCGGAGACCGTGCCCGCCGACGATCTCCAGCCGGCCAACGCGATCCTGCGGATCGGCACGAACACGGCCGCGATCGCGGGCGCCTCGCTCGGCGGCCTGCTCGCCGCGACGGCCGGACCGGGCTGGGCGATGGTCGTGATCGCGACGGTGTACGCGCTCGAGGCGGGCTGCTGGGTCAAGGTCGGTGGCAAGCGGGTCGTGCGGGCACGGGCGCACCCGATCGCCGAACTGCGCGAGGGCTGGACCGAGTTCGTCTCCCGCTCATGGGTCTGGGTCGTCGTGCTCCAGTTCATGATCGTGAACGCGGCGATGGTCGGTGGCCAGCAGGTGCTCGGCCCGGCCATCGCCGACGACAGCTTCGGCCGCGCCGCATGGGGGTTGGCGCTCGGCTGCCAGACCGCGGGCGCGGTCGCCGGCGGGTTGTTCGCGGCGCGCTGGCTGCCGAACCGGGCGTTGCTGTTCGGGGTCCTGCTGACCGTGTGCGAGGCGGTGCCGCTGCTGGCACTCGGGCTGACGCCGCACCTCGTGGTCCTGATCCCGGCGATGTTCCTCGCGGGGATCACGATGGAGCTGTTCACCATCGCGTGGGACGTGTCGCTGCAGGAGAACGTGCCCGGCGAGAAGCTCGCCCGCGTGTACAGCTACGACATGATCGGCTCGATGGTGGCGGTGCCGGTAGGGCAGCTCGCGGTCGGTCCGGTGGCCGCCGCCGCGGGTGCCAGCGGCACGCTCGTCGGCTGTGCCGTGCTCGTACTGGTGGTCACCGGCGCCGCGCTGACCAGCCGGCAGGTGCGCGAGCTGCGCAGGCGTGCCCGGTCAGAGGTCGGCGAACCGGCCCCATGACACGAAGACCGCGACCACGAAGATCACCGTGTTCGCGGCGATCGCGCGTGGCTCGCGCAGCCGCGAGTGCACCCCGGCGGCGAGGATCATGACGAGACCGAACCCGGCGGCGGCGACCGGAGTCAGCACCCTGGCGATCCCGGTCGCCCACGGCAGGATCACGCCGAGCACCCCGACCAGCTCCGACATGCCGGCGAGCCGCATGAACGGCAACGGCACGATCTTCGCGGCGGTCTGCCCGGTCTCGACCATCCGCTCCCGACTCTGCGTCGACTTGAGCGCGCCGGAGTAGGCGAAGATCACGGCGAGCAGAATCTGCCCGGCCCACAGGGTGATGTTCATGCCCCGTGGACGAGACCGGCCAGCCATCCGTGACGAGCGACGCGCTCCGCGAACACGCCGGCGGCCACGAACCTGTTCAGCCCCAACGGCAACGTGACGACACCAGCCACCACGAGGAGACCCTGCCGACCCACCGGGCGACGACCACGCCCGGTGGACCCGCTATCCGTGACGGGCCGCGCGTTCCGCGAACACCGCGGCGACCGCCAACGCCCCCGCCGCGACGAACAGCGCCGACGCGAACACCTCGACGTCCGCGCCGGCGTCCACCAACCTGTTCAGCGCCAACGGCAACGTGGTGAACACCAGCAGCACGCCGGCCACCGCGAGCGGCGTCGCCGGCCGTCGGGCGACCGACATCACCAGCGCGAGCGCCAATCCGACCAGTGTCAGGATCACGGCCGTCACGGCGCCGCCCGCGCCGAGGTGGGACGCCGAGTACCACCCGTCGGTCGGGGTGAGCGCGTCGAGCGGGCTGGTGCGCTGATCCACCCACATGTCCTGGCGCGCCGTCGCCGTCGTCACCTTCAACGGCAGCAACAAAGCCGCCGCGAGCACCACCGCGCCGACCGCGTGGCAGCGGGCGGGCGCCCGGTCCCACCACGCGAGCGCGCCGGCCAGCAGGCCGACCAACACCAGCGGCAGCAACAGGACCACAGCGTGCCCGGTCGGCTCCGGCGACTGGTCGCCGGCAAGGCCGAGCAGCGGGGCAAGCACGTCGGGCAGGACGCTGAGCAGCAGGTAGGCGGCCGCCGCCCACACCGTGGGTCGCGAGTGCCGACGCACCAACGCCCACCCGACGGCGACGGTCGTCGCCAGCTCCACCAGTCCGAGCACGCCGGTGCCCGGCTCGTCGGGTCCGCCGAGCAGCAGGTGCGCCCACGGCCGGGTCAGGGCCGTCGCGGCCAGCGCGACCACGGCGAGCGCCGCGCCGGGCGCCCCCGGCAGGAAGTACGCGAGCGCGCCCGCCACGAGCAACGCCACCGCGGTGAGCACGCCGGTCAGCCGCCACGACACGTCCAGTTCGCCCAGCCCCCGCCACGCGAACACCACGAGCGCGCCCCCGGCCACCACCGCGCAGGCCGCCGCCGCGGTGGCGCCGGACGGGCGCCGCTCCCGCAGTACCGCCGGCACCGCGGCGAGTGCGGCCCGCACCGCCGGCACCCGGAGCGCGACCAGCGCGACCGCGAACACCACCAGCGGCACCCACACGAACGGCTCGCCGGGGCCGGGAAACCCGCTGATGCCGACCGCCGCGGCGAGTAGTCCGGTCGCCGGGTCCCGCCGGACGGCGGCGACCATCAGCAGCACGGTGGCCGCCAGCACCGCGCCGTACCCGCACACCGTCAGGACGCCGTCCGGCGGTAGGCCCCAGTAGCCGTCGACCACGTCGGCCGTCGGGACCCTCAGCTGCACCAGGGCGCCGATCGTGGCGACACCGCCGCCGTACGCGTAGGCGGCGGCCGTGCCGGCGGCCGCGCCCGCCAGGTCACCCCAGGCCGCGCCGGCCGGCGCGGCCACCACCACCGCGGTGAGCACGACGGTGAGCACGAGCATCAGGATCGCCACGACGGTCCGGCCGTCGGTCATCAGCCCGACCAGCAGCGCGCCGGCCGAGGGCACGAGCACCCCGGCCGCCCCGGTCCACACCCGCATCCCGGTGGTCGCCAGCGCCAGCGCCACGATCGCCGGCAACCCGTACAGAACCAGCGCGATCAGCCCCGGCCCGGACGTCCTGAGCAGGTCCGTCGCCACCGTCAACGCGATCGCGAACAGGTGCGTGCCGTACGCGACCAGCCCGGTGCCCGCGCCCCGCAACACCGGCCGGCCGAACCCGCCGGGCCGCCGCCCGAGGACGAAAACGGCCACCCCGACCGCCACCACGCCGATGGACATCAGCAGGCGGACGGTGTTGTTCGCCAGCACCGCGGACGCGGTCATCACGGCGGCGCCCAGCACCAGCGCGGCGAGTGTCGCGAGCGCGGGCGCGAACGGTCGGGTGGGCGCGGCCACCGGGTCCCCAGTCATGTGGCCCGTTGTAGCGCACTCCCGCGCGGCTCGGCACGTTATGCCGTGTCGCCCCGCACCGGGGTGTGACGTCGTGGACTCTCCGCGGGGGCTGGTGGGGTTCGGGGGCCGACTGCTTCGGGTGCCTGGTTCAGTCGATCGAGCTGACGCATGTGCTGTGACGGTGTCAGGACTGCGTGGCCGGCAAAGATCTTGCAGGAAGCGGAGTCCGGCGGCTGGGGCGGCCGCGGTCCACCCGGACGGTGCCGGTCCCCGTGTGCTGTTCCACGGGTTCGGAAGGCAAGACGGTCAAGAACCGCGTGCACCTGGACGTCCGCGCGGGCGGCCCTCGCGACACGCCGAAGGACCGGCGCAGTGCACTCGTCGACGCCGAGGCCACCCGCCTCGCCGACGTGGGTGCCAGCCACGTCAGCACCATCGAGACCGGGGAGGACTACTTCGCCGTAATGCTGGACCCGGAAGGCAACGAGTTCTGCGTCTGTTGAGGACACGCCACCGGGCCGCTGTCACAGCCGGTGGTTCACAGCATCAGCTTCAGGTCTGTCTGCGCGAAGTCGTTGCCCACGCAGAGAAGCGGCTCCCCCGCCACTGCGGCGACCGCGTAGGTGAGACAGTCCCCGAAGTTCAGCGCGGCCGGGTGCCGCCCCTTGCCGTAACGCACGAACGCGCTCTGAGCGACCCGCCAGTGCGCGTCGCTGAACGACACGATGTCGAAGTTCCGCTGCTGAAGGAACGATGCCAACAGCGACGATCCGTCGAGGCCCTCGCGCCCCACGAGCACCATGGTGGTCTCGACCACGGTGGGCGCGCCGATACGGCACACTTCGGCTTCACCGATCATCTGCCCGATCAAATCGCCGTGGGATTCGCCGTAGACGGAAGCGATGATCGCCGACGAGTCGATGATCATACGCCGTCGGGCCCGTATCCGAGGATCTCCTCGCGCTCGGCCTTCGTGACGGCCTTGCCCCGTCGCTCAGGCGGGATCTGAGGGCGGATCTCCTCACGAAGAAACCGCACGAAGTCCTCCCCTCGCTTGTCAACGTCCTGCTCGGCGTTCAACCGCTCGAGCCGTTCCTGCAACGCGGTACGCACCGCCGCCGTCTTGCTTTCCCCGGTGCGAGCGGCCACTTCGGTGGCGAGCCGCTCAGCCTCCGGATCCTTGATGTTCATGGCCATGGTGTAAGTATACATGGCTTGGTGTAAAGGTGGAGCGATCATTTCACTCCGGCGGCGTCCATTCCGCGCAGTTCCTTCTTCAGGTCCGCGATCTCGTCTCGCAGTCGGGCAGCCAGTTCGAACTGCAGGTCTCGCGCGGCGTTCATCATCTGGTCGGTCAGCTGCTGCACCAGGTCCGCCAGCTCGGACCGGGCCATCGACCCCACGTTCTCCTTGACGTACACCCCGGAGGACCGCCCGCCGGGCTCGCCCGCGGCACGGCGGCCGCGGGAGGCGTTGCGGCCCGAACCGCCGATGGGGACGGCCTCCGCGTCGGAGTCCTCGGCCTCCTTGTAGATCTGGTCGAGGATGTCCGCGATCTTCTTGCGCAGCGGCTGCGGGTCGACGCCGCGTTCCTCGTTGTACGCGATCTGCTTGGCGCGCCTGCGGTTCGTCTCGTCGATCGCGTGCCTCATCGAGTCGGTGACTCGGTCGGCGTACATGTGCACCTGGCCCGACACGTTTCGCGCCGCTCGGCCAATGGTCTGGATCAGGCTGGTGCCCGACCGGAGGAAGCCCTCCTTGTCGGCGTCCAAGATGGACACCAACGACACCTCGGGCAGGTCGAGACCCTCACGCAGCAGGTTGATGCCCACCAGCACGTCGAACTCGCCGAGTCGCAGCTGCCGCAACAGCTCCACGCGGCGCAGCGTGTCCACCTCCGAGTGCAGGTACCGGACCCGGATGCCCAGTTCGAGGAGATAGTCGGTCAGGTCCTCGGACATCTTCTTCGTCAGCGTGGTGACCAGCACCCGCTCGTCGCGTTCCGCGCGGACGCGGATCTCGTGGACCAGGTCGTCGATCTGGCCCTCGGTCGGCTTGACGACCACCTCGGGGTCGATCAGGCCCGTCGGACGGATGACCTGCTCGACGAACTCGCCGCCGGTCTGGCCCATCTCGTACGGGCCCGGCGTGGCCGACAGGTACACCGTCTGACCGATGCGGTCCTGGAACTCCTCCCACGTCAGCGGGCGGTTGTCCATCGCGCTCGGCAGGCGGAACCCGTGCTCGACGAGGGTCCGCTTGCGGGACATGTCGCCCTCGTACATGCCGCCGACCTGCGGCACCGTCACGTGCGACTCGTCGATGACGAGCAGGAAGTCCTCCGGGAAGTAGTCGATCAGCGTCGCGGGGGCGGTACCGGCGTCGCGCCAGTCGATGTGCCGCGAGTAGTTCTCGATGCCGGAGCAGAACCCGACCTGCCGCATCATCTCGATGTCGTAGGCCGTGCGCATCCGCAGGCGCTGCGCCTCCAGCAGCTTGCCCGCCTTCTCGAGCTTCGCGAGCTGCGTCTCCAGCTCCTGCTCGATGCTGCCGATCGCCCGCTCCATCCGCTCCGGCCCCGCGACGTAGTGCGTCGCCGGCGAGATGCGGACGGTCTCCACCTGCTTGACGATGTCGCCCGTCAGCGGGTGCAGGTAGTACAGCGCCTCCACCTCGTCGCCGAAGAACTCGATGCGGACGGCCAGCTCCTCGTACGCCGGGATGATCTCCACGGTGTCGCCGCGGACCCGGAACGTGCCGCGGCTGAACGCCAGGTCGTTGCGTGTGTACTGGACGTCGACGAGCGCGCGGAGCAGCGCGTCCCGGTCGACCTCCTCGCCGACCCGCAGCGCGATCGTGCGGTCGAGGTACTCCTGCGGGCTGCCGAGGCCGTAGATGCACGACACCGACGCGACCACGATGACGTCCCGGCGCGACAGCAGGCTCCACGTCGACGAGTGCCGCAGCCGCTCGACGTCCTCGTTGACCGACGAGTCCTTCTCGATGTAGGTGTCGGTCTGCGGGACGTACGCCTCCGGCTGGTAGTAGTCGTAGTAGCTGACGAAGTACTCGACCGCGTTGTGCGGGAAGAACTCCCGCAGCTCGTTGGCCAGCTGCGCGGCCAGCGTCTTGTTCGGCGCGATCAGCAGCGTCGGCCGCTGCAGGCGCTCGATCAGCCAGGCCGTGGTGGCCGACTTCCCGGTGCCGGTGGCGCCGAGCAGGACGATGTCCTTCTCGCCCGCGGCGATCCGACGCTCCAGGTCGTCGATCGCCGCCGGCTGATCGCCGGCCGGTTGGTAGTCGCTGACCATGCGGAACTCGCCCTCGGTGCGGGGGATGTCACCGATGGGCCGGAACTCGGAGCTTGCCGTCACGATTGCCACGAAAAGCAGGTTACGCCGGGACACCGACAATTCCTGATCCGCGCAGGTCAGGTGGGTCGACCGGGGCAGCCGCGGCCATCGCGGGGTCGGGCCGGCCGCGTGTGCCACGCTTGCCATGTGACGGACCTGCACCCGCCCAAGATCGAGCTGTTCGACGTCGCCGGCATGACCAACACCGACCCGAAGGGGTTCGTGCGGGCGGTGGACCGGTACGTGCCGACCGACTTCGGCCTGTACATGGCCCGCCCGCTGGACGGGCATCCCAACATCGGCTACTTCCGCTCGTGGCTGCTGCCGGCGCACGGGCTGCGGGTCGGCCGCTGGCTCGCGCACCCCGGGCAGGAGCTCGACCACGACGTGTACATCGACGTCGTCGACATCGAGTCGGGCCCGGTCTGGCGGACCCTCGACCTCTACCTGGACATCCTCGTGCGGGACGGCAGGGACCTGCGGGTGCTGGACACCGACGAGATTCTCGAGGCGCAGACCGCGGGGCTGCTCGACCGGGTGTCCACCGAGCGGGCGTTCGAGCGCACGTTCGCCGCGGTCGAGGGCATCGCCGCCGCCGGCTACGACGTCGAGGCGTGGTTGGACGTCCCGTTGACCTGGGACGACGGCGCCTAGCGAGTGCGACACACCGGGTCAACCATTCCTGCCCGTCCAGGTGACAGGTTCATCAGATCGGTATCTCTCCGCGTACGAGTCGTGACATAACGAATCAAACCCGGGGATCACCGACCGCATGCTGACGACTACGCTCTGGACGCGTGGGCACGGCGATCACCCCTCAGCTCGTTGATGTCGTCGACACCTTCACGGCGTCGCGTAACTACTCCTCGGGCACGACCCGGCACCTGCGCACCTGCCAGGTAGAACGCTGGGGTCTGCGCACCGAATGCCCTACCCCGGAGGATCCGTTCTACGACTCCGAGGTGACCTGGCTGCTCCCCGAGATCAACCTCCGGCTCACCCATCAGCGGCCGCGTTCGCGGCACGCCAGGGGTGGTCCGAGCGTGCTCACCGCCGTCCGCGCGACGAGCGACGGACGCTACTGGCGCACCACCGACCTGCTGCTCGGTCTCGCGGCCCCGACCGGCATGCGCGCCCGGATCGTGCAGTCGGAGGAGTTCGCCGCCGCGGTCGCCGGCCGGGTCCTGCTCGTCAGCGACGCCGACCTCGCGCTCTGCACCGTGCACAAGACGCTCGAGGAGTTCAGCCGGTTCCGGCACGACCTTGCCGCGTGGCTGGCCTACAAGCACATCTTCGACGTGTGGCCGCCCTACTGATCGTGGGTCAATCGATCGGTTGATCGCCGGCCCCACCCAAGTCGCGGTGGGGGTGGCCCGCCGGTCGATCCGCGCGGCGGTGTCCGCGCGGCACGCTTCGTCACATGGCAATCATCGAGGTGGAGAACCTCGTCAAGCGGTACGGCGGCCACACCGTCGTCGACGGAGTCAGCTTCTCCGTGGAGCAGGGCGAGATCTTCGGCATCCTGGGCCCCAACGGGGCCGGCAAGACCACGACCGTCGAGTGCATCGAGGGGTTGCGCTCGCCGGACAGCGGTCACGTCCGGGTGTGTGGCATCGACCCGCGGCAGGACACCACGGAGCTTCGTGAGCTGCTCGGCGCGCAGCTCCAGGAGAGCGAGCTGCCCGACAAGCTCAAGGTCGGCGAGGCGATGGAGCTCTACAGCTCCTTCTACCGCGACCCGGTGGACTGGCGGGAGCTGCTGGCCACGCTCAACCTGACCGACAAGATCGACAGCCAGTTCCGCCGGCTGTCCGGTGGACAGAAGCAGCGGCTGTCGATCGCGCTCGCGCTCATCGGCAACCCGAAGGTGGCGGTGCTCGACGAGCTCACCACCGGGCTCGACCCGCAGGCCCGGCGCGACGCGTGGGACCTGATCGAGGGCATCCGGGACCGCGGCGTGACGATCCTGCTGGTCACGCACTTCATGGAGGAGGCGGAGCGGCTCTGCGACCGGCTCGCCCTGATCGACGCCGGCCGGCTCGTCGCGGTCGACAGCCCCGCCGGGCTGGTGTCGACGATCGACGACCGGCAGCGGGTGCGGTTCCGGCCGTCCGCGCCGATCGACCACGCGACGCTGTCGCGGCTGCCGGAGGTGACCGAGGTCGAGCGGGCGGGGAGCCAGCTGATCGTCACCGGCACCGGCAACCTGCTGCTCGCCGTCACCACCGAGCTGGCGCGCAACCACGTCGTCGCCGCCGACCTGCGGGTCGAGCAGACCTCGCTGGACGACGCGTTCGTCGCCCTCACCGGCCGCAAGATCGACAACTGAGGAGCCTGCCGTGTCCGCCCTGTCCCGACTCACCATCACCGAGTCGAAGCTCTACTTCCGGGAGCCGGCCGGTGTGTTCTTCACACTCGCCTTCCCACCGATCCTGCTCGTCGTGCTCGGCCTGGTCCCCGCCTTCCGGGTGCCGGACGCCGACATGGGCGGCCTGCGGGTCATCGACCTGTACGCGCCGATCATCATCGCGATGGCGATCGGCATGCTGTCGCTCAACGGGCTGCCGCAGATGTTCGCCACCTACCGCGAGAAGGGCGTCCTGCGGCGGATGGCGGCCACACCGGTCAAACCGGCCACGATGCTCGGCGCGCAGCTCGTCATGTGCACGGTCATGTCGCTCGTGACGCTGTTCGTCGTGCTGGCCATCGGCCGGCTCGCGTTCGACGTGGCGCTGCCGAGGCAGATCCCCGCGTATCTCGTCGCGTACGTCCTCAGCGTGGTCGCCATGCTGACGCTGGGCCTGCTCGTCGCGTCGTTGGCGCCGAGCGGCAAGGGCGCCGGCGCGATCGGGTCGATCCTGTTCTTCCCGATCCTGTTCTTCGCCGGGCTGTGGCTGCCGAGGGCGGGGATGCCGGAGGTCCTGCGGCGGATCAGCGACTTCACGCCGCTCGGCGCGGGCGTGCAATCATTGCAGGACGCCGCCGCCGGTCACTGGCCGCAACTGCTGCACGTGGCCGTCATGCTGGGGTGGACGATCGTGGCCGGCGGCGTGGCCGCACGGTACTTCCGCTGGGAGTAGCTGGTGAGCGAGACAGAGGCGCGGCTCGCGGCGGAGTTCGACCGCTGGGAACGCAGGGAGAACTCGCTCTTCGGCGTACTCCCGTACTTCCTGATCGCGGTCGGCAACCTCATCTCGCTTATGCAGCCGCTGTGGGGGGTGGCAGTGCCGGCGGCCGCGCTGGTCGGGCTGTCGGTGCTCGCCACCACGTGGGTGCTCTGGTTCTACACGCTGCACCCGGAGTGGCGGTCCAACCGCACGTTGATGGCGGTCTACTACGGCGGCGTGGTCGTGCTCGCCGGCGCGATGGTGGCCCTGTCGCCGTGGTACGCGATCTTCGCCTTCATCGGCTACATCCACGCCTTCCACTGCCTGTCGGGCCGCTGGCGGTTCGTCGGGGTCGGCGCCACCGCGACCATCATGGCGGCGGCGCAGATCGGCGGCCCGGCCAACATCAACCGCGAGACCTGGTGGGGCTGGCTCATCCTGGTCCTGTTCAACATGCTGGTGGCGGGCGCGTTCGCCTTCTTCGGCGAACAGGCAGAGGAACGCAACGTCCGGCAGAAGCAGGCGCTCGTGGAGCTCGGCGAGACCAACGCCAAGCTAGAGGCGGCGCTCGCGGAGAACGCCGGCCTGCACGCACAGCTACTGGTGCAGGCGCGGGAGGCGGGGGTGCTCGACGAGCGGCAGCGGATGGCGCGGGAGATCCACGACACCCTGGCGCAGGGCCTCGCCGGCATCCTCGCCCAGCTCCAGGCCGCCGAGCAGGTGGCGGAGCGGCCCGAGGTGTGGCGCCGGCACGTCACGACCGCGATGAACCTCGCGCGGGAGAGCCTCACCGAGGCGCGCCACACGGTCCACGCGGTCGAGCCGTCGATGCTCGCCGACGCACGGCTGCCGGACGCGATCAGCGACGTGACCCAGCGCTGGGCGGCGGTGCACAGCATCGACGCGGTGCTGACCACCACCGGAGACGCGCGGCCGATGCACGCCGACGTCGAGGTGACCCTGCTGCGCACCGCGCAGGAGGCGCTCGCGAACGTGGCCAAGCACGCGCGGGCCAGCCGGGTCGGCCTCACACTGTCCTACATGGAGGATCTGGTGACACTCGACGTGCGCGACGACGGCGTCGGCTTCGAGCCGAACGTCAGGCGCGCCAACGGTTCCACCAACGGGGGGTTCGGGTTGGCCGGCATGCGGCAGCGGGTGCAGCGGCTCGCCGGCCGCCTCGACATCGAGTCGGAGCCCGGCGGCGGCACGGCGATCTCGGCGTCGGTGCCGGCGATCCCGGCCGGCGGCGCCGAGTGAGCGAGAGCGACGGGGCGGGCGCCGTCTGGACTGAGGAGCGCGCGCAGGCGTGAGGGACGAGCGCCGAGCACGCGACGAGGGAAGACGGCGTCTAGCGGAGGAGCGAAGCGAACCAGTGAACACGGTGATCACCGTCCTGATCGTCGACGACCATCCGGTCGTCCGGGACGGGCTGCGTGCCATGTTCACCGCCGACCCCCGGTTCGAGGTGCTCGGCGAGGCCGGCAACGGCGCCGAGGCGATCGCGGCCGTCGAGAAGCTGCGGCCGGACGTGATCCTGATGGACCTGCGGATGCCGCAGACCGACGGCGTCGCCGCGATCAAGGAGCTGGCCGGGCGCGGAGTGCCGTCCCGGGTGCTGGTGCTCACCACGTACGACACGGACAGTGACGTGCTGCCCGCGATCGAGGCGGGCGCCACCGGGTACCTGCTCAAGGACGCGCCGCGCGACGAGCTGTTCCGCGCGGTCGAGGCCGCCGCGCGCGGGCAGGCGGTGCTCTCCCCCGCGGTCGCCACGCGGCTGATGGGTCAGATGCGGCAGCCGGCGTCCGAGCCACTGTCCCAGCGGGAGCTGGAGGTTCTCGAGCTGATCGCGCGGGGCTCCACGAACCGCGAGGCGGCCAAACAACTGTTCATCAGTGAAGCAACTGTGAAGACGCACCTACTGCACGTGTACGCCAAGCTGGGTGTGAACGACCGTGCGGCGGCCGTGGCCACCGCGTTCTCCCGTGGCTACCTCACGCCACGGGGATGAATTGCGCGCATTTTCAGAATAGCGAGAAATTGCCTGATAAATGGTTTCGATCACTATTCTGGCGTAAATAGCTCTCGTTATTGTAGGTTGGCTATGTGCCAGACCGTACCGACGAGAACCGGGTGCTCGACACCTACCGCAGGCCTCTTCGCAACCTGCGGATCTCCGTCACCGACAGGTGCAACCTGCGGTGCCGGTACTGCATGCCCGAGGCCGAGTACGTCTGGCTGCCCCGCCGCGACCTGCTGACGTTCGAGGAGATCTCGACGCTGGTCGACGTGTTCGCCGACCTCGGCGTCGACAAGGTCCGGTTGACCGGCGGCGAGCCGCTGCTGCGCCGCGACCTGCCGGAACTGGTCTCGATGCTCTCCGCGAAAGCGCTGCGGGACCTCGCGATGACCACCAACGGGGTGCTGCTCGCCGGGCACGTCGACGCACTGAAGAAGGCCGGGCTGAACCGGGTCACCATCAGCCTGGACACGCTGCAGGCCGAACGGTCGAAGTCGCTGTCGCAGCGCGCGACCCACCCATCGGTGCTCAAGGGCATCGCGTCGGTCGCGCCCGCCGGGTTCACCGACACCAAGATCGACACCGTGGCGTTGAACGGTGTGAACGACGACGAGCTGGTCGACCTCATCGAGTTCGGCAGGACCGTGCCGGCCGAGGTCCGGTTCATCGAGTACATGGACGTCGGCGGCGCCACCACCTGGTCGCCGGAGCTGGTGCTGTCCCGCGCGGAGATGCTGTCGCGGCTGTCCGAGCACTACGGGCCGATCACGCCGCTGCGCAACCTCGACGGCGCGCCCGCCGACCGGTTCGAGCTGCCCGACGGGACGACGTTCGGCATCGTCTCCTCGACCACGAAGCCGTTCTGCGCCACGTGCGACCGGAGCCGGCTCACCGCGGACGGCTACTGGTACCTGTGCCTGTACGCGATGGAGGGCGTCAACCTGCGCGACCCGCTGCGTGCCGGCGCGACACACGACGAGCTCGCCGCGATCATCACCGACGCGTGGACCGCCCGCACCGACCGCGGCGCCGTCGACCGTCTCGACCAGCGCGACCGGATGCCGTTCATCCCGCTGACGGCGCTGAAGAACGACCCGCACCTGGAGATGCACACCCGCGGCGGCTGACCGCGAGCTAGGCAGGTCGCGGCGGCTGCCAGCCGGTGCGCCGCGCCCACTCCTCCGCGCGCTCGGCCGCCGTGTCGAACCAGGGCTCCTTGGCGTCCGCGTAGTTCACGGAGTTGTCGTCGGCCTGGAACTGGTGCGCCAGCTTCTGCTTGAGCGCGAGGTAGTCGTCCCGCTCGTCGGGGTGTGCGCGCAGCCAGTCGGGGAACAGCAGCGCGAGCCGCCAGCCGGCGGAGCCCTCGACGCGGACGTGCACGTTCGCGTGCCGGCCGGGGTCGGCGGACCGGTGGAGGCGCTTGCCCCACTCCTCGGGATCCGGGGCGTACGCCTTCGGGTTGTCGCGGTCGATCGCCGGGCGCTTCGGGAACCCCGCCTCGGCGAGCAGGTCGGCGAAGCGGTCCGCGTCGTCGAGCGAGGCGACGGTGATCTGCAGGTCGATGATGTCCTTGGCGGGCAGGCCGGCGATCGAAGTCGACCCGGTGTGGTCGACGCGGCGTGCGAGGTCGCCGACGGCCATGCCGATCCGGGCCCGCAGGCGCGCGGCCTGCGCGGGCCAGGTCGGGTCGGGGTCGACGAGGCGGGGCGTGCCGTAGGGGTCGTGGCGGTGCAGCCGGATGTTCGACTCGTAGCGCACCAGCCGGTCCGCCCACAGCGCGTCGACCACGGCGAGCACCTCGTCCGGCGAGCCGCCGTTGTCGAGCCAGACGTCGGCGGCGGCCCGCCGGGCGTCCTCGGTGGCCTGTGCCCTGATCCGGGCGCGGGCGTCGTGCTCGGTCATGCCGCGGTCGCGGACGACGCGGTGCACCCGGTCGTCCTCCGGCGCGTCGACGACCAGCACCAGGTGGTAGGCGGCGCCCAGGTTGTTCTCCACGAGCAGCGGCACGTCGTGCACGACGATCGCGTCGTCGGCCGCGGCGGCCATCAGCTCGCCGGTCCGCGCGCCGATCCTGGGGTGCACGATCCCGTTCAGGGTGGCGCGGGCCTGCTCGTCGGCGAACACCTTCTCGGCGAGCTTCGCCCGATCGAGGGCGCCACCATCGAGTATCTCCGGGCCGAACGCGTCGGCCAGCTCGGCGAGCCCTTCGGTGCCCGGCTCGACGACCTCGCGCGCGATCCGGTCGGCGTCGATCACCACCGCCCCGTGCTCTGCGAGCCGCCCGGCCACTGTGGACTTTCCGGACCCGATCCCGCCGGTGAGGCCTACGCGCAGCATGCGCGCATTCTGGCAGCCCGCTGACCGGCCCGGACACGCCGGGTTCGTAGCGGAAACGTTATTCGGGCCGGCGTGCCGATCGCCGAAGATCCACCGGGTGATCGCCTACGGTAGCCGCCAGGTTGTCACCCACACGGAGGAACCTTGATGCGTCGACGCAGGCAACCCGGGAGGCATCGCATCGGCGCGCCCGGACTTGTGCACTGCCTCCAGCACCACTACGTCGCCACTGCCCTGTTCGAGTACCGCAGAACCTGGTGGACGACCATTCTGGTGCCGGCGAAGCACAGCCTCGCGGGTCTGCGCAGGAGAGCCGCGGCGGCTGCCGCCGAGCGGGCCTGGGCCCCGGCGGTCACCTACTCGTAAGCGCGAAGTTCGCGAGCTGCCCGAGCAGCGCGCCCGCGTGGTCGTCGCGCACCAGTCCGGCGACGACCTGGACCACGACCGTGGTGCTGCCGCGGTTGGCGACCAGCATCCACTTGTCGTTCCGCAGCAACACGCCGCGCTCCTGGCCGACGGGGACCTCGCTGACGGTGGCGCCGGCCTCGCGTTCGTCGGCGACGGTGTTGGTCGTCCGTTTGCGGGCGGACTCCTCGTTGACGTACCCGGCGAGCCCGATCCACACCTTCGCGGCCGCGACAGCCTGCCCCTGCGGCACTCCGTAGTAGCAGTCGAGGCGCGCGGTGCGGCCGATGTTGTCCTGCGGCACGCCCACGATCGGCAGTGTCTGCCCGTCGACGAAGGTGGCGAAGATGCGGGTGATGTCCTCGAGCGTCGCGATCGCGCCGCAGGTCTTCGGCACGGTCCGCGCCTGGTCGGCGGCCGCCGGCGCGGTGCTGAACAACGGCACGGCGGGGCTGGCCGCGGGCGGCGCCGTCCGCGCGCACCCGGCGGTCACCAGGAGGACGAGCACCACGACTCCGACCCGCACCACCACACGGTAGCCCCGCGTGTCCAACACTCGTGAGCGGTGAGTCCGACATTCGTGCCGCGCGAGTGTTGAACTCACGTGCGCTGAGTGTTGGACACGCGGGGTCTGGGCGTTGGACACGCGGACGCCGGAGGGCCCCGCTCGGTCGGGTGACCGGGCGGGGCCCTCGGGGTGTTCGGTTTACGCGGTCAGGCTCAGACGCCGCCGGACAGCTTCTCGCGCAGAGCGGCCAGCTGCTCGTCGCTCGCCAGCGTGCCGCCACTCTTCTGCTTGGCGTCGGCACCGCCGACCGACGAGTACTCGCGCTCGACGCCCTCGGCGGCAGCGCCGCCCTCGGTCGCACCCTCGGTCTCGGCAGCGGCCTCGGCTTCGGCCGCCTTGGCGACCTGCTTCATGTGCTGCTCGTAACGAGTGTGGGCCTCGGCGTACTGGCGCTCCCACTCTTCCCGCTGCTTGTCGAACCCTTCCTGCCACTCCTGGGTGTCGGGGTCGAAGCCCTCCGGGTAGATGTAGTTGCCCTCGTTGTCGTACTCCGCCGCCATGCCGTACTGCGTCGGGTCGAACTCGGTCTCGGTGGAGAAGCCCTCGTTCGCCTGCTTGAGCGACAGCGAGATCCGACGACGCTCGAGGTCGATGTCGATGACCTTGACCATGACGTCGTTGCCCACCTGCACGACCTGCTCCGGGATCTCCACGTGGCGCTCGGCCAGCTCGGAGATGTGGACCAGACCCTCGATGCCCTCGTCCACGCGGACGAACGCGCCGAACGGCACGAGCTTGGTGACCTTGCCCGGCACGATCTGGCCGATCGCGTGGGTGCGGGCGAACTGGCGCCACGGGTCTTCCTGGGTGGCCTTCAGCGACAGGGAGACGCGCTCGCGCTCCATGTCGACGTCGAGCACCTCGACCGTGACCTCCTGGCCGACCTCGACGACCTCGCTCGGGTGGTCGATGTGCTTCCAGGACAGCTCCGAGACGTGCACCAGACCGTCGACGCCGCCGAGGTCCACGAACGCACCGAAGTTGACGATCGAGGAGACGACACCCTTGCGGACCTGGCCGCGCTGCAGCTGGTTGAGGAACTCGCTGCGCACCTCGGACTGGGTCTGCTCGAGCCACGCGCGGCGGGACAGGACCACGTTGTTGCGGTTCTTGTCCAGCTCGATGATCTTCGCCTCGAGCTCGCGGCCCACGTAGGGCTGCAGGTCGCGCACCCGGCGCATCTCGACCAGGGACGCCGGCAGGAAGCCGCGCAGCCCGATGTCGAGGATGAGCCCACCCTTGACCACCTCGATGACCGTGCCCTTGACCGGCTCGTCGCTCTCCTTGAGCGCCTCGATCGTGCCCCACGCCCGCTCGTACTGAGCGCGCTTCTTGGACAGGATCAGCCGGCCTTCCTTGTCCTCCTTCTGGAGGACGAGGGCCTCGACCTCGTCACCGACCTTGACGACCTCGTTCGGGTCGACGTCATGCTTGATCGACAACTCACGAGAGGGGATGACCCCCTCGGTCTTGTAGCCGATGTCGAGCAGGACCTCGTCCCGATCGACCTTAACGATGGTGCCCTCGACGATGTCACCATCGTTGAAGTACTTGATGGTCTTGTCGATGGCGGCGAGGAAGTCCTCACCCGTCCCGACGTCGTTGATGGCGACCTGCGGCCGCGTCGAGGTCTCGGCCGGGACAATGGTGGTGTCGGTGGACATTGGCTAGGTGGCTCCGGTACGGATTAGTTGAGAGTCGGCTGTGGCGTCTGCAGTTGTCTGTGTTTGCGGTTCGAGCTGCGCGGCGGCATAGTTTCGCCGGCGGACCCCGAACGAACGAGACAACACCGCCAACGCCGCGCGACCGGATCTGATTCCCGAGATGATGAACAGACGGCAGCACGAAACCACTGCGCGGAGGTATCCTACGCGGCCGCGCGTAGGGCGGGCAAACCTGGTCCTGGGGTCCGGGTTGACGAGGGGGCATCGATGTCGACGCTGGAAGCCGGCTCTGGCGTGCCACAAAACCAGCGGACGGCCGAACGGTTGCTCGGCACGGTCGGCAGCGAGCGCCGCACGGCGGGCTCCGCGGAGTCCGTCGCGGCCAACAGCGCCTGGTGGGACGCGGACGCCGACGACTACCACGTCGAGCACGGCGAGTTCCTCGGCGTCGCCGACTTCGTGTGGTGCCCGGAGGCACTGCGCGAGGAGGACGCGCGCCTGCTCGGCGACGTGACCGGCAAGAACGTGCTCGAGGTCGGCTGCGGCTCCGCGCCGTGCGCGCGCTGGCTGGCCGACCACGGCGCCAGGGTGACGGCGTTCGACCTGTCCGCCGGCATGCTGCGCTACGCGGCCGCGGCCAACGTCGCGACCGGCATCGACGTGCCGCTGGTGCGGGCGAACGCCGAGCGGCTGCCGTTCGCGACCGGCGCGTTCGACGTCGCGTGTTCGGCGTTCGGCGCGGTGCCGTTCGTCGCGGACCTGCCGGGGACGTTCCGCGAGATCGCACGCGTGCTGCGGCCCGGCGGCGCGTGGGTGTTCGCGGTGACGCATCCGATGCGGTGGATCTTCCCGGACGACCCCGGCCCGGACGGGCTGCGGGTGACCGGCTCGTACTTCGACCGCACGCCGTACGTCGAGGTCGACGCGGAGGGCCGCGCGACCTACGTCGAGCACCACCGCACGCTGGGCGACTTCGTCCGCGCGCTGACCGGCGCCGGCCTGGTCCTGGAGGACCTGGTCGAGCCGACGTGGCCGGAGGACCTCACCGAGGTGTGGGGTCAGTGGAGCCCGCTGCGCGGCGAGCTGTTCCCCGGGACGGCGATCTTCCGTTGCCGGCGGGGTCAGTGAGCGAGCTTGCGAGCGAACGAGTGTCACAGGGCGACCGCGAGCGGCTCCCCCGAGCCTGCGAGGGGGAGTCATGAGCGAGCCTGCGAGCGAACAAATGAAGCAGCGCGACCCCGAGCGGCAGCACCGAGCCTGCGAGGGGCTGCCGTGAGTCCAGCTGGGGCGTTGCTGGGTGCGCAGACCGCGCGGTTCGAGCATGTCGACCCGCTGTTGCCGGTCGCCGCGCCGCCGCCGGAGGGTGACGTGCTCACCGCGGCCCTGCCGGACGGTGAGCGGGTCGCCGGCGTGGCATGCCGCGACCGGTTCGAGCCGGGCTCCGCGACGTCGCTGTGGTCGGCGCTCGAGCTGTGGGAGCTGCACCCGCTGCTCGGCGCGGCGGGCGGCGCCGGCATGGACGCGCTGCTGCGGGAGTGGCGCGATCGGCTCGCGCGGCACCGGCCGGACGCGGACTCCGCGTGCCTCGTCACGTGGCCGAGCCGGGACGTGGAGTCGAGCAAACCGTTGCTGGCACACGGTTTCGCGCCGCTGACGAGTCTGGCCGTGCGCCCGCTGCGGGCCGGCAACCCGGCGTACCGGGCGCCGCAGGCCGGGGTGCGGATCCGGCTCGCCGGCGCCGGCGACCTCGAGGTGGCGCTGCGGCTGGAGCTCGCGGAGCTGGCGTACTCGGCGCTGGTCGGCGCCGCGGTCGTACGCCCGGACGCCGAGTCGGTGAAGCGTGCCGCGCTCGTCCGGCACCTCGACCAGGGCGACCCGGTGTGGCTCGCGGAGCGGGACGGCGTGGTCGTCGGACTGGCGCACTGCCGGCTGATGGACGTCACCGAGCGGTCGCTGACCGGCACCCGCCTGCGGCCCGGCCGATGGGGGTACGTCAACTGCGTCTCGGTGTTCGACGACGCGCGCGGCGCCGGCGTCGGCCGCGAGCTGATGGCCGTCGCGCACCACGAGCTGCACCGCGGGGGCGCGACCGGCACGTTCCTCTACTACAACCCGCCGAACCCGCTGGCCTCGGTGTTCTGGGCGCGGCAGGGCTACCGGCCACTGTGGACGTGTTGGGAGCTGCGCCCGGCCGGCGCATTGCGCTGACTCTTCGGGAACCCGCACGCTGGCTCGTGCCTCTTGTTCTGAAATGGGGAATGGAGGTGCGGTGACCGCGGACTCTTGGTTCGCCGACCTGTACCAGCGCAGCTACCGGCGCCTGGTGCTGACGGCCTATGCGATGACGAACGACCTCGGCACGGCCGAGGAGATCACCCAGGAGGCGTTCGCGCTCGCCTACGGCCGCCGGGCCCGGGTGTCCCGCGCGGACAGTCCGGAGGCGTGGCTGCGGACGGTGGTGGTCAACCTCGCGCGGCGGCGGTTCCGGCGCCGGGCGATGCTCGACCGGATCCTGCTCCGCCAACACGCGGAGCCGGCGCCGCCGACGACGCCACCCGGCGAGCACCTCGACCTCCACTCGGCGATCCGGGGGCTGTCCGAGGAGTTCCGGTCGGTCGTCGTCCTGCACTACCTGGCCGACCTGCCGGTCGGTGAGGTCGCGTCGGTCCTGGACGTTCCGGTCGGGACCGTGAAGTCCCGTCTCGCCCGCGCCAGGACGAGCCTCGCCACTCGACTCCGCACGGAGGTGGACCATGTCTGAGCTCGACACACAGCTGCGCGGCCTGCGGGACGACCTGAACGCGGCGATCCCACCGCCGGACTTCGCGGGGGTCGCCGGCCGGGCGCGGCAGCGGACCATGCGGCGGCGGGTGGTCGGCGCGATCGTCGCCGTGCTCGTGGTCAGCGTGGCGGTGCCGGTGCTGCGGTCGCTGCCCTCCGGTGAGCAGGCCGCCGACCAGCAGCCGCAGGTGCGGCCGACGTACTCGGTGGACTTCGCCGACGCCGACCACGGCTACGCGCTGCGCGGCGAGTGCGCGAAGGCACGGGAGGACTGCGAGTTCACGTTGCTGGCCACGAGCGACGGCGGCCGCAGCTGGGCGAACCGGAACCTGCCGGAGTCGAACAACCCGGTGGGGAGCTACTTCACGTCGTCCCTGGTCGTGTTGGGTCCCGACGTGCTCGTGCTCGACCGCCCGTTCAAGCGCGACGACCAGCTGGGCTTGAGTGGGTACGAGCGGCTCCGCAGCGACGACGGCGGCCGGACCTGGCAGGAGCTGCCGCAGGTCTACAAGACCGACGGGGTCCTCCCGATCGAGCCGCTCGCGAAGCTCGCAACCTGTATCGGTGCCTCGCGCGACTACTCGTGCGGCCGGGTGGTGTCGGTGCACCCGGCCACCGGTCTGTCGGCCCTCGTGCCGGCGCAGCCCGCGCTCGTCGACCCGATCCCCGGCTGGGACGCCACCGCGGACGGGAAGTGGTGGACGTTCGGCCGCGACCCGGTGACTCACCGGAGGGCGCTGGGGGTGTCCGTCGACGGAGGGCGGTCGTGGTCGACGAGCGCGCTGGACGTGCCCGGCACGGTCGCACCCGGTCAGTACGCGGTCGTGGAACGCAACGGCGTCATGTACGCGACGCTGAGCGGGGCCTACGACCAGGGGTTCACCACGCTCGCGGTGTTCCGCAGCACGGACGACGGGAAGTCGTGGACCCGCACCTGGCGGGTGACCGACACCGACCGTATGTCCAGAGTGGCCGGCACCCCGGTCGTCGCGGCGGACGGCCGGCTGATCCTCCCGTCGGCCACCGGCACGACGATGTCCAGCAGGGACGGCGGCCACACGTTCGAGGTGGCGGACCACCAGCTGACCGGCACCGTGCAGTGGACGCACGGCGGATATCTGCTGCACGGCAGGGACGGGTTCGCGCTGTCGCAGGACGGGCTGACGTGGCGACGGTTCAGTGTCGGATAGGTGGTCGCTAGATGTGGACCGGGCGGAACTCGCCGACGTGGTGCACGGCGGGTGGCTTCCCGGCGAGTGCCCTGCGGACCGCGTCGTCCACGCCGGCCGAGATCTCGTCGTGGGTGAGCCACCTGGTGCGGCCGGCGTGCCGGACGTAGCCGAGCACGACCTGCTGCGTCGGGTGACCGGGCAGCACCGGGTCCGGGCAGCCGCCGAGCGGGTTGGCCGACGCGCTGCCGTGCACCTCGACGACCGGCGCGCCCGGCGCGAGCAGCGGCCCGACCACGCGCAGCACCGCGGTGCGCACCTCCCGGTGCACCCAGGCGAC
This sequence comes from uncultured Actinomycetota bacterium, assembly GCA_963840275.1. Taxonomy (GTDB): domain Bacteria; phylum Actinomycetota; class Actinomycetes; order Mycobacteriales; family Pseudonocardiaceae; genus Actinophytocola. Next base: position 35,249 of record CAWIYK010000005.1, on the reverse strand, counting down.
GAGCAGGTCGGCGGGGCCGCCCAGCGCGTCGGCGGCCGCGGTGGCGAGCGCGTCGAGCTCGGACCAGTCGGCCTTGACCCAGCGGGCGGCGCGCGGTGGGTTGCTGTGGCCGTTGGTCGCGGGGATGGTGGGGCGGCGCCGGCTCGGCAGGACCACGTGCCAGCCGTCCTCGAGCAGGTCGGCGGCGGAGCCGGCGAGCATGCCGGTGCCACCCAGGACGAGAGCTCGACGTGCGGTCATGCGACCTCCGCCTCTACTCGGCAGTACCGAATTCAGACATTACCGGAGCAGCCCGCTTTACACCGGTTTCTGACGGCCGGTTCCACGCCATGACGAAACATCCCGGCATCGGCGGCGGCCCGCCCCGAGCCACGACCCGGCGCCGGTACTCGGTCGGCGAGCACCCGACCAGCTCGGCGAAGCGCCGGGAGAACGACCCGAGGCTCGCGAACCCGACCACCATGCAGATCTCCGTGACGGTCAGGTTCGCGGCCGCGAGCAGGTCCTTGGCGCGCTCCACCCGCCGCCGGCTGAGGTACCCGCCGGGCGCCTCCCCGAAGGCGACCCGAAACTCCCGCGCGAAGTGATACCGGGAGAACCCGGCCGCGGCGGCCATCGCGTCGAGATCCAGCGGCTCGGCGAACCGAGCGTCCATGAGGTCGCGCGCCCGGCGCAGGTGGATCACTCGATCGGTCGGCATGTGGAGGAGGTTAGTGCGGTGCGGGGCTGAGTTCGCTGTGCTGCTTGGGTCCGGGGGGCGGCGGGTTTACGGGCGGCCACTCACCGCGGGCTTGAAGGTGAGCCGAACCCGGCAGCGGAACGCCACGCATGCCAAACGGCCCGCTGACCTGCACCCCGACCACCTGTCAACCGCTAGGCAGTGTGGCGTTGGGTCAGGCTGAACCAGTTGCCGGAGTCGTCGCGGAAGACTGCTTCTATGCCGTACGGGCGTTCGGCCGGTTCCTGCAGGAAGACGACCCCTCGTTCGGACAGTTCACGGTACGTCCGGTGGCAGTCGTCGGTCTGCCAGACGCCCGAGCCGAGCGCGCCCTTCGCGAGCAGCGTCCGCAGCTCGGCGGCGGTCTCGTCGTCGTGGCCCATCGCCGGGTCGGCGAGGATGATCTCCACCTCCGGCTGTCCCGGCGGCCCGACGGTGAGCCACCGGATGCCCTTGGCGCCGTCGGAGAAGTCCGACCCCATGACGAAGTCGGACCGCGCCTCGAAGCCGAGCTTCGTCGTGTAGAACTCCTTGGCCGAGTCCTGGTCCAGCACGTAGTAGCAGCAGTGCGAGAGCTTGGTGATCACCAGTGTCCTCCGGTCGGTGTCAGGTGGACACGAACCTAGGGCGGGCCCGCCACGAACTGCTTGTCCGCGATTGCTGTGCCCTCAGTGCGCGGCGGCGTTCCAGGAACGGCCGAACCCGACCGAGACATCCAGCGGCACGTCCAGCTTGTAGGCCGACCCCATCCCCTTGCGCACCAGCGCCTCGGCGGCCTCCCGCTCCCCCGCGCACACCTCGAGCACCAGCTCGTCGTGCACCTGGAGCAGCATCCGCGAGGACAGCCCGGCCGACCGCAGCTCACCGTGCACGTTCAGCATCGCGACCTTGATGATGTCGGCGGCACTGCCCTGGATGGGCGCGTTCAACGCCATCCGCTCGGCCATCTCGCGCCGCTGCCGGTTGTCCGACGTCAGGTCCGGCAGGTAGCGCCGGCGCCCGAAGATCGTCGACGTGTAGCCGTCCTTGCGCGCCTGCGCCACGATCTCCTGCAGGTAGTCGCGCACGCCGCCGAACCGGTCGAAGTACTCGTCCATCAGCCCGCGCGCCTCCTCGGTGGAGATCCGCAGCTGCTGGGACAGTCCGTACGCCGACAGGCCGTACGCGAGCCCGTAGTTCATCGCCTTGATCTTGGCTCGCTGGGCGCCCGACACCTCGGTCGGCTCGACCGAGAACACCCGCGCCGCGGTGGCCGCGTGGAAGTCGAAGCCGGACTGGAACGCCTCGATCAGCGCCGCGTCCCCGGACAGGTGCGCCATGATCCGCATCTCGATCTGGCTGTAGTCCGCGGTCATCAGCTCGTCGAAGCCGGCGCCGACGATGAACGTGTCGCGGATCGTGCGGCCCTCGTCGGTGCGGATCGGCACGTTCTGCAGGTTCGGCTCGGTCGACGACAGCCGCCCGGTCGCCGCGATCGTCTGGCTGTACGTGGTGTGGATGCGGCCGTCGTCGGACACCGACTTGATCAGGCCCTCGACCGTGATCCGCAGCCGCGTGGCGTCCCGGTGCTCGAGCAGGTGCGCGAGGAACGGGTGCTCGGTCTGCTCGAACAGCCCGGTCAGCGCGTCGGCGTCGGTGGTGAAGCCGGTCTTCGTGCGCTTGGTCTTCGGCATCTGCAGCTCGTCGAACAGCACCACCTGCAGCTGCTTCGGCGACCCGAGGTTGATCTCCTTGCCGATGACCGCGAACGCCTCCTGCTCCGCGTGCTTCACCCGCGCCGCGAAGTGCGACTCGAGCGACGCGAGCCGCTCGGTGTCGACCGCGACGCCGAACGCCTCCAGCTCGGCGAGCACCCGCAGCAGCGGCTGCTCGATCTCGGTGAGCAGGCTCGCCTGACCGGTGTTCTCGAGTGCGGTCTCCAACGCCTCGGCCAGCTCCGCGATCGCTCGGGCCCGGACGATCTCGCCCTCGGCGACCTTCGCCGCGTCGCCCTCCTCGCCGTCCAGAAGGGACAGCTGACGCTCCTCCGGCTGCTGCTCGACCCGCAGCTCCCGCTTGAGGTAGCGCAGCACCAAATCGTCCAGCGCGAACGAGCGCTGCCCGGGCCGCACCAGGTACGCGGCGATGTGGGTGTCCATGGCGAGCCCGGCGAGCGTCCAGCCGCGGTGCCGGATCGCGTGCAGCGACCGCTTCACGTCGTAGGCGACCTTGGGCACCGCGTCGTCCGCGAGCCACGCGGACAGCGCCTTCTCGTCGGCCTCCCCGAGCGCCGCGACGTCCACGAACGTGCCGGTGCCGTCGGCACGCGTGATCGCCACCGACCGCAGCTCGACGGACTCCCCCGCGACCCCGGTCGAGCTGTCCTGGAACGACAGGCCGACCCGCTGCCCGGCGGGCGCGTGCTTGGCCAGCCAGCCGGCCAGCTGCCCCGGCGCCAGCTCGCCGCCGGTCACCTCGAAGCCGAACTCGGCCTCCGGCTCCGCGGTGGTGAGCTCGCCGAACAGCCGGTCGCGCAGCACGCGGAACTCCAGCTCGTCGAACAGCCGGTGCACGGCGTCGCGGTCCCACGCCTTGGCGGCCAGCTCGTCCGGCTCGATGCCCAGCGGCACGTCCCGGACCAGCTCGGTGAGCTGCCGGTTCATCAGAACGTGTGACAGGTTCTCGCGCAGCGCGTCGCCCGCCTTGCCCTTGACCTCGTCGACCCGGTCGACCAGGTCGTTCAGCGAGCCGAACTGGTTGATCCACTTGGCCACGGTCTTCTCGCCGACGCCGGGGATCTTCGGCAGGTTGTCCGACGGGTCGCCGCGCAGGGCGGCGAAATCGGCGTACTGACCGGGCGTGACCCCGGTCTTGGTGTGCACGGCCTCCGGCGTCATCCGCGCCATCTCGGACACGCCACGAGACGGGTAGAGCACCGTGACCTGGTCGTTGACCAGCTGGAACGCGTCGCGGTCGCCGGTACAGATCGACACCGCGAAGCCCTCGGCGGTCGCCAGCGTGGTGAGCGTGGCGATCAGGTCGTCGGCCTCGTAGTTCTCCTTCGACAGCCACCGCACCGACAGCGCGCGCAGGACCTCCTCGATGAGGCTGACCTGGCCCTTGAACTCGTCCGGCGTGGTGGAGCGGTTGGCCTTGTACTCGGCGTACTGCTCGCTGCGGAAGGTCTTGCGGGACACGTCGAAACACACCGCCACGTGCGTCGGCTTCTCGTCGCGCAGCAGGTTGATCAGCATCGAGGTGAAGCCGTACACCGCGTTGGTGTGCTGGCCGGTGCCGGTGGAGAAGTTCTCCTTCGGCAACGCGTAGAACGCCCGGTAGGCCATCGAGTGGCCGTCGATGAGCAGCAACCGGCGCTCGTGGGTCTTGACAGGATCTGTGGCGGGCGTCTCAGGCACATCGCGAGTCTAGGGTGGGACACCGACAATTCGACGCGGCCCCCGCCGCGACCAGCAAGGAGTGCGTGTGACCACCTTCCCTGAGAACATGCCGGGCATCCGGCCGGACCTCGCGGACCAGCTGCTGCCCACGAAGATGGGGATCGAGATCACCGAGTGGGACCCCAAGCGCGTGGTCGCGACGATGCCGGTCGCCGGCAACCTCCAGCCCTACGGCCTGCTGCACGGCGGCGCGAACGCGACGCTGGCGGAGACCATCGGGTCGGTCGCGGCCGCGCTGAACGCGCCGGACGGCCGGGTCGCGCTCGGCCTCGAACTGTCCTGCACCCACCACCGCGCCGCGCGCAGCGGCCTGGTCACCGGGGTGGCGACGCCGCTGCACGTCGGCCGCAGCACCTCGACCTTCGAGATCGCCATCACCGACGACCAGGGCAAGCGCACCTGCACCGCGCGACTGACCTGCATCGTCCGCGAGGCCGCGCCCGGCGCGTGAGCACAAGAGAACGGCGCCTCCGGGTAGACCCGGGAGGCGCCGTTCTGCTGTAGGTGTTACTGACCGAGGTAGGCCGCCCGCACCCGCTCGTCCGCGAGCAGGTCGCGGCCGGGCCCGTCGAGCGTCGTCTGCCCGAGGTCGACGACGTAGCCGCGGTCGGACAGCGCGAGCGCCGCGAGGGCGTTCTGCTCGACCAGGAGGATCGTCGTGCCCTGCTGCTGCAGTTCCTTGATGGTGTCGAAGATGAGCTGCGTCATGATCGGCGACAGTCCCATCGACGGCTCGTCGAGCATCAGCAGCTTGGGCCGCGACATCATCGCCCGGCCGATGGCGAGCATCTGCTGCTCACCGCCGGAGAACAGCCCGGCCTTCTGCGTCCGCCGCTGCCCCAGCACGGGGAACAGCTCGTACACCCGCCCCATGTCGGCCCGCACGCCCGCCTCGTCCTTGCGGGAGTACGCGCCGAGCAGCATGTTCTCCTCGACCGACATCCGCGCGAACACCCGCCGGCCCTCCGGCGACTGCGCGATGCCGCGGTTGAGGATGATGTGCGCGGGCTCCTTGACGATCGACTTGCCCATGAACCGGATGTCACCGGCCCGGGGGCGGAGCAGACCCGAGATCGTGCGCAGCGTGGTCGTCTTGCCGGCGCCGTTCGCGCCGATGAGGCACACGATCTGCCCCTCCTCGACGACGAACGACACGTTGCGGACTGCCTCGATCGCGCCGTACGCGACGCTCAGCTCGTCCACTTCCAGAAGCGCGGTCACGACGCCCCCTCCCCCGCTGCGAGGCGCCGAACGCTCCGCAAGCTCCGCTTCATCGACGCCCTCCGCGGACTCGGTGACGTCGTGAACATCGATGGTTCGCTCGCAAGCTCGCTCACGAGTCCTCCCTGTGGTGCTCGATCGCCGCTGCCGCCTCGGCGACCTCGGCCTCCACCTCCTCGCGGGGCTTGCCCAGGTACGCCTCGATCACGCGCGGGTCGTCCCGCACGGTCTCCGGCGAACCCTCGACGAGAACCTCGCCCTGCACGAGCACGGAGACCGAGTCGCACAGGCTGAAGATGAACTTCGTGTCGTGCTCGATCACCACGACCGAGATCCCGATGTCCCTGATCCGGAAGATCAGCTGCCGGGCCTCCTCGGTCTCCTGCGGGTTCATGCCGGCGGTCGGCTCGTCGAGCAGCAGCACCGCGGGCTCGGTGGCGAGCGCGCGGGCGATCTCGAGCCGCCGCTGGTCACCGTAGGGCAGGTTGCGCGCGACCTCGTGCTCGAGCTTGTCGAGCCCGACGAACTCGATCAGCTCCAGCGACTTCGCCTTCGCCGCCGCCTCGCCCTTGCGGAACCCCGGCCCGTGGAACACCGAGGCGATCGGCCCCTGCCGCATCCGGATGTGCCGGCCGACGAGGACGTTCTCGAGCACCGTCATGTTGGGGAACAGGCGGATGTTCTGGAACGTCCGCGCGATCCCGGCCGAGGTCACCTTGGCCGGGTCGGACGGGAGCTGCTTGCCGCGCAGGCGAACCGCGCCCCGCGTCGGCGTGTACAGCCCGGTGAGGCAGTTGAACAGCGTGGTCTTGCCGGCGCCGTTCGGCCCGATGAGGCCGACGATCCGGCCCTCCCCGAGCGAGATGGACACGTCGTTCAACGCCGTGAGGCCACCGAAGATCATGGTGACGCCCTGGGCCTCGAGCACGGTCTCCGTGACGCTGTGCCGTGCGGCGCTCATGGGCGACCCTCCTTCGGAGCCCCGGGGGCCTCGGGTTCTCGTTCGGCTTGTTCCTGTTCGCGGACCGCCTGTTCCTCGATCTCCTCGATCGACTTGCCCTCCGCCGTCTCGCCGGCGAACTCGGCTCGTCGAACCCGGTCCGGCACCAGCCCCTGCGGCCGGAACCGCATGATCAGGACCAGCGCCAGCCCGAACACGAACAGGCGGTAGTCGCTGAACTCACGCAGCTTCTCCGGCAGCACGAACAGCAGCGACGCGCCGAGCACGGCGCCCGGGATCGTGCCCATGCCGCCGAGGATGACCGCGGCGAGCAGCGTCACCGACTCGAGGAACTTGAAGCTGTCGTAGGACGCGGTGCCCAGCTTGTGCACGAAGATCGCGCCCGCGAGGCCGGCCAGCGTCGCGCCGACGAGGAACGCGAGGATCTTCGCCTTGCCGGTGCGGATGCCCATCGCGCGGGCGGCGTCCTCGTCCTCCCGGATCGCGATCCAGGCCCGGCCCATGCGGCTGTTCTTCAGGTTCGCGAACACCGCCATGACGGCGCCGACCACGAGGACGATCATGAAGTAGTACAGGACACCGCTGGACAGCTGCGCGCCGAACAACTGGATCGGCTCGTTGAACGCCGTGCCGAACATGGTCACCGGCGGGATGCCCGGCATGGCGCTGGCGCCGCCGGTCAGGTCGCCGATGTTGTTCTGCGCGGCGCGGCTGAAGATCTCACCGAAGGCCAGCGTCACGATCGCGAGGTAGTCGCCACGCACCCGCAGCGTCGGCGAGCCGACGATCGCGCCGAAGATGCCCGCGACCACGGCCGCGACCAGCGCCGCGACCGGGAACGGCAGGTCCCAACCCAGCACCGAGGCGCCCACGCCCGACAGGTTCGCCGCGACGAACGCGCCGATGCCCATGAACGCCACGTACCCGAGGTCGAGCAGGCCGGAGAGGCCGACCACGATGTTCAGGCCGATGGCGGTGGCCGCGTAGACGCCGATGGTCGCCGCGACCTGCATCCAGTACTGGCTGCCGGCGCCGGTGAACGGGAACGGCAGCACGAACGCGCACAGCAGCAGCACCACGATGCTGAACGGCCGGTGCTTCTCGGACAGCTGCGAGACCCAGCGGGTGACCCCGAGGCCGTGCAACGCGCCGAGCAGACCGCCCGCGAACCCGAGGAACGCCAGGAAGATCGGTCCCGCGTACGGGAACGCGGCACCGCCGATGCCGCCCGCGGTCAGCGTCTGCGCCACGAGCCACAGCACGCCGGCGAACGCGATCAGCAGCACCACCCACGCCTCGAGCCGCTGCTTCATGCCGGTCCAGCCGAACAGCGACGTCGGCCACTCCGGGATGTCGCCCACCCCGGCCGCGGAGGACCCGAGCACGAGCAGCACGCCGCCGACGATCGCGACGATGCTGCCCAACGCGGTCGCGCCGTCGGCCGCGGTGATCGCGCCGATGCCGCCGCCCTTGCCGGCGATGAACAGCGCGCCGATGACGCCGATCAGCAGCCCGCCCCAGCCGAACGCGCGCAGCACGCGCTCCCGGCCGCGCACCGGCGCGAACGTGACGATGACCGCCAACACGCCGAACAGCAGCAGGTGCCAGCGGAACCCGGTGAGCTCGAACGGCGCGTCGAAGAACTGCAGCGTCGACTTCTCGGGGTACGGCCCGTCGTTGAGGATGAACGTCGCCCACGGCAGCATGGCCGCGAGCAGGAACAGCACGCCGCCGATGGCGGTGAACGGCCGTGCGAGTGTGGCCGGGATCAGCCCGTTGAGCCGACTCATGCGCGCACCCTCTCTGCCTCGCCGAACAGCCCCTGCGGCCGGAACACCAGCACGAGGATGAGCACCACGAAGATCCACACGTAGTCGTAGTCGGTGCCGCCCGGCAGGTACTGCCCGCTGAGCGTCTTGATCAGGCCGATGATGAACGCGCCGATCACCGCGCCGCGCAGGCTGCCGATGCCGCCGAGCACCGCCGCGGTGAAGGCGAAGATGCCGTTCTGGAAGCCGATGTCGTTGCCGACCAGGTTGAGGTTGGAGCCGTACAGGACGCCGGCGACGCCGGCGAGGGCGGCACCCATCACGAAGGTGAGCACGATGACCCGGTCCGGGTTGATGCCCATCAGCCGCGCGGTGTCGTGGTCCTGCGAGGTCGCCCGCATCGCGCGGCCCATCCTGGACCTGCTGATGTAGGTCTGCAGGAGCACCGCGAGCACGACCGACACCACGATCAGCAGCAGCTGGGAGGCGGACAGCTCGATCGGTCCGAGCGCGACCTGCGCCTCGATGAACACCCTGGGGAAGGGTTGCGGGGAGGCGGCGTTCGGGAACCACAGCCGGATGGCTTCCTGCAGCGCCACCGACACACCGAGGGCGGTGATCAGTGGCGCGAGTCTCGGGGCGTTGCGCAGTGGCCGGTACGCGAAGCGTTCCATGAGCACCGCGATCACCACGGCCACGATCACGCCGCCGAGCAGCATCGCCGGCAGCGAGATGTACCAGTCGCCGCGGACGCTCTCGGGCAGCACCCACCGGTACACCGCGAGGCCGCCGAACGCACCGACCATGAACACCTCGCCGTGGGCGAAGTTGATGAGCTGGATGATCCCGTAGACCATCGTGTAGCCGAGCGCGATGAGTCCGATGGTCGCGCCGAGCACGACCCCGTTCGCGGTCTGCTGCAACAGCAGGGTGAACCCGCCGTCGACGAGTTTGCGCAGGGCGCCGGTGAGCCACAGGAACAGGCCCACCACGACCACTCCGGCCACGATCCGGACCAGGCCCGGTACCTCAAGCCGCGAGGTTGTCACATCTACCTCCACAGGCGGCGGGGGTGAGCCAAGGGCCCACCCCCGCCGTCGCGTCGTTCATCGATGGATAGATCTACGAACCTGTTCGGTCAGCCCTCGAACTTCCCGGTCTCGACGGACTTCCACTTGCCGCCGGAGACCTGGTACACGGTCAGGACGGTGTTGGTGCTGTCGCCGTTCTCGTCGAACGCGACCGGACCGGTGGCGCCGTCGGCCTTGTACTCGCCGGCCGCCTTCACGACGTCCGGACGGAGCGAGTCGGCCCAGTCCTTGCCGTCGAGCGCGGTGTTCACGGAGCCGAGGATCGCGTTGGCCGCGTCGTAGGAGAACGCGCCGTAGGCCGAGAAGCCCTCGGTGTAGCCGCCCTTGCCGTACGCGTCGACGAACGCCTTCGCGGAGTCGAGCTCCTCGGTCGGCGCGCCGACCGAGGTGGCCAGGTCGCCGTCCTTGCCGCCCAGCGCGATGTACTGGTCGTCGTAGATGCCGTCGCCGCCCATGACGGGGACGCTCAGACCGGCGCTGGCGAACTGCTTGGAGAGCGGGCCGGCCTGCGGGTACTGGCCGCCGTAGTAGATGCCGTCCGGCGCGAAGGGCTTGACCGCGGCGATGACGCCGGAGAAGTCGGTGTCCTTCTCGCCGATCTTCTGGCGGGTGACGATCTCGGCGCCGTTCTTCTCCGCCTGCTTGGTGAACGCGTCCGCGAGGCCCTCACCGTAGGTCAGACCGTCGGTGATGATCGCGATCTTCTTCTTGCCCGCCTTCTTGATCATGTAGTTGGCGGCGAAGGGGCCCTGCAGCGAGTCGACCGTGCAGGTGCGGAAGTACGTCTTGTACTTGCGCGTCGGGTTCGCCTGGTCGTCGCCCTTGGTGAGCGAGTCGGCCGTGTTGGCCGGCGAGATCTGGAGGATGCCCGCGCCGTCGAGGATCGGCTGGACGCTCTGGGAAACCGAGGAGTTCAGCGTGGAGACCACGCCGATCACGTTCGGGGTGGAGGCGAGCTTGGTCGCGGCCTGCGCGCCGAGCTGCGGGTTCTTCTGGTCGTCCTCGGCCTGGACGACAACCTTGTAGCCCTTGACGACACACTTCTCGTTCGCCTGGTCGACCGCGAGCCGAGCCGAGTTCTCGATGCCCTTGCCCAGGGCCGAGAGCTCACCGCTCAGCGGCGCGATCACGCCCAGGACCAGTGTGCCCTTGCTGGTGTCGCAGGCCTGGTTGCTGTCACCAGCCGGAGCGCCCTCGTCCTTGTTCGTGCCGCACGCCGACAGCAGCAACAGCCCCGCTGCCACGACAGCCGCGGCTTTCACCGTCTGGTTTCGCACGTGACGTTCCCTTCTCCGCAATTCTGTTCGGGCATTTGCGCATAGCATGCCGAACCCCACCCTCGTCCATGTCAGAGGGCTGGCCGGAACCTAGTAACCGAGCGCAGTCCTCGTCACGCCTGGGGGCCCCTCGTGACCAGACTGCAACGAAACTGACCGTCCGTGTCCGCTCTTCGGACGAACCCGGATCATCCGGTCATGCTCGGGTAACACGATCTCAACTTCACAACGGCCGCACTGTCCGGAAGCCGCCGGCTCCTACCCTGCTGGCGTGCCAACTCGAACGCGTCTGCTCGTCCTGTTGGGAGCGGTCGTGCTCGTCGCCGCGGCGGTGGTCACGCTGCGTGCCACCGACGACCTCAGCGACGGCGACACGGATCGTGACGGGCCCCGACCACCGGTGGAGGTCGAGCGGTACGCGGCGGACAACGTCGTGCTGCCCGCGCCGAGCAAGCGGCCGGAGCCGCCCGCGCGGGTGGTCGTCACGCCGGACGCCGGGGTGCTGCGGGTGGCGTGGGCGGCGGCGCTGCCCGGCGGCGTCGCGCCGGTGAACGCCGCGGGCTACGAGGTGCGCTGGGAGGCCGACGGCGACGGCCCGCACACCCGGCTGGTCGCCGCCGCGGAGGTGCAGCTCACCAGGCTGTCGGACGGCCAGCGGTACCGGGTCGAGGTGCGCACGGTGGACCAGTTCGGCCAGCGTTCCGAGCCCGCGCGGACGAGCGGCACGCCGGGTCGCGCGCGGACGCCGTGGCGGGCCGCGCTCACCGGGCTCTACGACGACTTCCCGCACCCGGGGGCGATGTCGCAGCGGTGGCACCTGTCCGGGTACCGCGGCTGTGTCGACGTGGTCGCCGGGCGTGGCGTGGGGCTGCCGATCGAGCTCGGCTGCGGCGCGGACCTCGCGGTGCTGCGGGCGCGGCAGCCGCTGCGGCTGACCGCGCCGACCGCGAGCGGCGAGCTGGGTCGGGTGGCGGTGCGCACCGACACGGCGGGCACGGGCGGCGAGCTGACCGTGAGCCTGGTGCCGGGGCCGGCCGACCGCGTCGGCGTCGACTCGCGGCGGGCCGACCGGTTCACCGACCGGGACGCCACGCTGCCGGGCGGCACGATCCGGGTGGGCGTCGCCGACTCGGGGGTGCACGTGAGCGCGGCGCCGGACGTGTCCGCGGTGGTGCCGCAAGGGCTGGAGGTGTTCCCGGCGCCGGCGCGCGGGCCGGGCGTGTCGCACCTGTTCGAGGTGGTGCTGACGACGTCGGGACTGCGGGTGTACCAGGACGGGCTGCTGGTGTCGGTGACCGGCGTGGTGCCGGCGTGGCAGTCGGCGTCGGTGCTGCTCGGGTTCCGGGGGCCGGCCGGGCGGCGGTCGCGGGTGCACCTGACGGCGGCCGGGTTCACCGGACCGGAGACGCCTGTCGCGGCGGTCGTGGAGGTGCCGGTGAACGCGGGCACGCAGCGCGTGCTGGACCTGGTCGAGGAGCCGCCGCAGCTCGGCATCGCGCGGGCGCCGCTGCGGTCGGCGGCGGCCGCCCGGCTGGTGGCGACGATCATGACCGCCGGCGCGCTCGACCCCGGGAGCGTCGTCATGCAGTTCGGCGACCTGCGGGTGCCGGCGCGTGCGGTGGTGCCGACCCCGTCGGTCGAGCCGGGGGCGGCGGTGACCGTGGTCGCGGACGTGCCGGCCGCGCTGCTGGGGGCGGCGGGCGCGGACTCGATCACGCCGTTCGTGCTGCGCGCGCCGGGGGCCAGCCAGGAGGTCCGGCTGGTGGAGACGTACCTCGAGGTGACGCCGGCGCCGGGCACAAGACCGACGGCGACCGAGCCGAAGCCGGGTCGCCCGAACGAGGAGGACATGTTGCCGGCGATCGACGCGGTGCTCTGCAACTCGGCCGGGGAGCCGCTGACCACGTCGGTGGTGCCGCAGCGTGGGCAGGTCGTGCTGAACGTCGGGCTCGACGCGTCGGCCAGCCAGTGGGAGACGGGCTCGATCGGTGGCGTGCAGGGGTTTCAGGTGTGGTTGGACGGCACGCTGATCGCCGGCGTGCCGACCCGCGCCGACGGGCCGGGGCTCGGCGGCAGGCACGCGATGTCGATCGCCGTCGGGGCGCTCGACACCGGCGCGCACGTGCTCGAGGTGCGTGAGTACGCCATGGCGGGTGACGAGCGGCCGGTGTCGGTGGTGCTGAACTTCACCGTCAGGTGATGTTGTCGACTACCGCCTTCGCGACGTCCCGCATCGTGGCGCGCCGGTCCATGGCGGTGCGCTGGATCCAGCGGAACGCCTCGGGCTCGGAGAGGCCCTGCTTGGTCATCAGCAGGCCCTTGGCGCGCTCGATGAGCTTGCGGGTCTCCATGCGCTCGGTCAGCGTGGCGACCTCGGTCTCCAGTGCCTGGAGCTCGGAGAAGCGGCTGACCGCCAGCTCGATGGCCGGCACCAGGTCGTGCTTGGCGAACGGTTTCACGAGGTAGGCCATCGCGCCGGCCTCGCGGGCCCGTTCCACCAGGTCACGCTGGCTGAACGCGGTGAGGATGACCACCGGGGCGATACGCTCGCCCGCGATGGCCGCCGCCGCGTCGATGCCGTCGAGCTTGGGCATCTTCACGTCGAGAATCACAAGATCGGGCCGCAGTTCGGTAGCCAGAGCGACGGCCTGCTCACCGTCGGCCGCCTCCCCCGCGACGTGATAGCCCTCTTCCTTGAGCATCTCGACGAGGTCGAGCCGGATAAGCGCCTCATCCTCGGCGACGAGGACACTGCGTTGCACGGCCGGGCCGGACTGGGCCTCGGCAGCCTGCTCGGTCACCGGGGTCCTCCTGATCGTTCGGTTGAGCCACAAGCCTACCGGCGTGCGGGGCTCCGCGGCCGACCACAGGCCGTGATCAGCACAACGTTAACGAGGCCGCAACACACCCCGACAACCCTGACGACCGGCGCATGAGCGATCCCGTAGAGTCGTCACACGCTCAAAGCCCCCGTAGCCCAACCGGCAGAGGCAACGGATTCAAAACCCGTCCAGTGTGCGTTCGAATCGCACCGGGGGCACCACTGCATTCACACTGGCTTCTACCTGCAGTTTTGCACTCAACAGACGCTTGATTTCGGGCTCGTCGGGGTGTCGTAGGGACGTTGCGGTTGTGGACACCACGGCCATCTCCTCTCTCGGCAGAGTGATCGTCAGCGTTGCTTCTTGCGTCTGGTAGTGAACTTCCACACGGAGCTTGGTCAGCTCGAACAGGCGTTGCTGTAGCTTGTCGGGCGCGCGGTCGAAGTTGAGCGTGAGGTGCGGAAGCGCGTCCAGGATGTTCAGCTCGGTCTCACTTGCCCGCCTGGGCTCAGCCCTGTCCTGGTCGTCGAGCGCGGCGATCTCGTCGAGGACGACCTGCCGCTCGGTTTGGAGGTCGTTGTAGCGCTTCCGCAGGCCCTGCACGAACGGGTCGTTCGGGTCGGCGTCTTCGGCCTGACGCAGCAGGTTTTCCTGTCGGCGGGCCAGGTCAGCGGTGCGACGTTGCAGCCGAGTGCGCTGTTCAGCTCGTTCTGCGTGGGCCCGTTGCCCCGGCCTGATCCACGTCCCTGGCAGCAGGACGCGTCGTTGGGGGTGGAACAGGAACTGGCTGAAGGCCTGGTCGACCACTGCGGTGATCGCTTCCTCGCGGACGTACACCGTGCGCGGGTGACCTGCGTGCTTGTCCGGGCGTCCGCGGTTGTTGTTGGTCGGCCAGCACCGGTAGTACGTGTACCCGAGCTTGTGGCCGTGGCCCTGCATCCGTCGCCCGCAGTCGCAGATCACCCGGCTGCGGTACCGGTAGCTGCGCTTCGTATAGCGATGCACGTTCGCGTCGGCGCCGTCGCGTGAGCCTTTCTTCTCCGTCCCCACCGCGTTGATGGCGTCGAACATCCACTTCGGGATCAGCGGCTCGTGCGCAGGCTCGGCAGACCACACCCACATCTCCGGCGGGTTGTGCCGATTGCGACCACCCCGGCTACGGCGAGCCCGGCGGTTGTAGACCTGGTAGCCGGTGTACTTCGGGTTCTTGAGCATCGCCACGACAGCGGATTTCGACCACGCTCCCCGAGCCCGCGACTGGCCCGGTGGCTCCGGTGGTGGGTGCTTGTCCAGGTCCTCGTTGAGGCGGTCAGCGATCGCGTCGCACCCGAGCCTCAGGTAGTACCGCCACTTGGCCGCCAGCGTGACCGTCTCGCCCTTGAGCCCGTCGGGCTCGAGCCGGGTCTTCGTCAGCCCCTTCTCCGCCTTGGCTGGATTCGGGTGGCGGATCCTCTTCGCCTTGTACCCGTGACACGGCTTGCCGATGTTGTAGCCCTCGCGCACATGGGTGCAAGTGCCGCCCCAGGACAGCTCCAGCATGTTGAGGACTTCGTACTCGGCCACCGACTGGTTGATCCGCCGCTGCAGGATCTGCTGCGCCCGGCCACCGGTGAGCATGATTGGCTCGTTCGAGGCGAACACCGGCACCTCGGCGCGTTCCAACTCGCGCTCGACCGACAGGCTCTCGTACATCTTGCGAGCCGTACGCGACATGGATTCACAGATCACCACGTCGAACCGGCGATCCGGACGCTTCGCCTCCGCCAGCAAGTCGGCGATGCCGCCGTCGCGAGTGATCGGGATGTCGAACCGCTCGTAGCCGGTCCCCTGTCCGCGCAACTCGAGTTCCATGCGGCCGGACTCGACGTCATAGAAGTGGCACACGATCACCCACGACTCCGGCAGGGCAACCTTCGAGCGTTCCAGCTGCCGCAACAACGACTGCCGCGGATCCTGGTGCTCCTCGGTCGACGTCCGCCCTACCCAGGCGACCCGCACTTCTTTCGCGTGCAGCGCCAGCGGGAGCCCAAAGGGCGAGACCGCCAGATCGCTAATTCCAGGCCGGGTGGGCCGAAGCTCCACGGCCGGCGAGGGCGGATTCGGGTCACTGTCGGTCATGCCGCGCGCCTTTCCTCTCCGTGATTCCCGTCCGCGACCTCGTTCATGTCGTGGCTCGCCCATACGAGAAGCGCCCGGACAATGTCTGCGAGCTCCTTGCGCAGCCAAGCGCAGTCGGCGCCGTCCACCCAGTGAATGTCGGTCGTGAAGGTCCAGTCGACCTCGCTGTGGTTGCGCCCATCGCGCCCGCCTGGCGGGAACGGAATGACTTGCCCGACATCGGGCCGACCCGTCGCCGCGTCATCTTGCTCTGACGGACGGTCGAAGGCATTCACAGTGCACCACCCTGACCTGCCCTCAGCTCGCCGAAGCGTGAGGAGTTCCGATCATCGGCATCCCTGACGAGCGTGACCAACGGTGAAGGTGACCACGCTGCCAGGGCCGCAAGCTGACCTTCGCGCGCTGAACCCGCACCGTCCCCGTGGGCGACTCGGCCGTAGATCACAACGCCGACCGGCCAAACCTGACTCGCCGCTCCGGATTCGACCTGCGTGTACCTGATTGCTGTCAAGGGTCTCCCCCTCGAAGTTGGTAACAAGGTAACTGTTGACCCAGTCAGGTGCAACCTGACTGGGTCAACAGTAAGCCGCCGGTTGCGAAGTACTTCCCCAAACACGCGAGGCGACGACACTTGGGTTGATCGACCATCGGGGAGACTGAGCCGCGACTCGCGCGGCACGCATCGGCGCGAGACAACGGAGCGCAGGAAGGTGCGAAGGTGCAGATCCGGTGGCGGCTGCGACAGGTGATGGCCTCCCGCGACATCTGGACGGCCAAGGACCTGCGCGAACTACTTGCTCGCCGCGGCGGTCTTGAGCTGTCCAAGCAGTCGATCTCGGTGCTGATCAACAAGCAGCCTGCCCACGTGAAGGTGGAGACCCTGCAGGCACTGTGCACCACGCTGAGATGCACACCGAACGAGCTGTTCGGCATTGACACGCCCCGGGAAACATCACTCGCCGACGAGCCGGACAGCGGCGCCCAAGAGGACGATCGCTGACCGCGCTGTCCGCATGCGACTGCACCGACGCGATGTTGGCGGCGACCACCGATAGCGTGTACCCGACCATCGGCACCGCGGCGGACACCACACTTGCCACGCAGCCCACCGCGCGGGCCCGCCGGCTCGCCGGCGCCGACGGGAACCGCCGCCGCGATATGTTCGCGGTGCTTATGCCGCAGGCTCGCGGCGTACTGGATCCTTACTTGCTGTGATGGCGGCGACCGGCTCGCCGGACCGACACGACCACGGCGAGCACCCGTCCGGGTCACCGTCCTCATCCACGCCATCCGCCAGAACGTCCGCCGAGTCGGCAGTGATCAGCCGCAGGTGCTTCTTGGCCCTCGACGTGGCGGGCGCGTCGAGGTCGACCTGATCCAGCGGCAGGCAGGAGCGGTGCAGGAAGTACTGCCCACGCAATTCCTGGCCCTGTTGATGGCGCGCGGGTAGCCGTGGCGGATGGCGCGGTCGAACTCGACCGCCTCAGCCCAACCGTCCGGGTCGTTGTCGCGCACCCAACGCCAGCCCGCGTTGCCGTGGAACGGGCACCCGACACACGCGCTCTTGACCGTCTCCCCGAAACCTCGCTCGGCAAGGAACTCCATGCACCGGGCCCGGTCGAAGCCAAGATCGATCAGCGGGAAGACGTTGCGCAGGAACCGCAGCCTGGAGTCCTTGGCGCGAGTGAACTCATCCGTGCTGATCCCGATGGCCTGTTCGGCGTACACCCCACGAGGCACCCGACGAGGATGCGGGTATCCCAGTAGCGCCCGGGCGGCCTTCTTCAGCGGGATGATCTTGTACTCGCTGGTGCACTGCCGGCGGGCAAGTCCTTGGGTCCCGTCCGGGTTTAGGGTGTGCAGGGGCATGGACACGAAGCGGTGACGCGGGTCGAGCGCGTCGGTACGGATGTTCCCGGCCGAGACCCGCCGCACCGGCATGCCGTGTCTGTTGGCGTGCACGGCCAGCCGCTCGAGGTTCGCGTACACGGCGCGGGGCTCCCAGCCGGTGTCTGCGAACAGGGCGACGTCGAAGCGCGGGATCTCACCCTCGCATGCCAGCAGCAGCACGGTTGAGCTCTGCACTCCGGCGCCCAGGGACAGCAACCGCAAAGCGGGCCCAGGGTCGGGTGCCGCGAGATTTGTCGTGGTCATGCCGCGGTCACCTCCCGCTCGGTCCGCAACCGGTGGTCGATATCGGTATTGATGTCGAGGAGGTCGGCGAGGTCGTCCAGCAGCAGGGCCACCGCATGGGCGGCTTGCTGGGGAACCACGCCGTTGCCCAGCGCCCGCAGTTGCGCGGTGCGGGGCAGCGGCATGTCGGTGACCCAGCCTTCGGCCAGCCCCATGAGGTGCTCGACGAAGGCGGGCGCGAGGACTGGACGGCCATGGTTGCCGCGCTGGGTCGGGTGGGGAGCCGGGCGGCCCAGCACCGCCTCCCAGCGGCGGATCGCCGCCTCGTATACGCCCCAGTTCACCGGCATCGACTGAACGTCGGATGCTGTGCTCGTCTCACCGTCGAAGTGGGGAACCGCTACGAGATGTCGTCGGTCTCGCTGTCCTCGACTCGGTTGTGCGGCGACAGGTTGAGCAGGCGAATGACCGCCGATGGCAGCATCAGGTCGCCTTTGGACCCGCGCTGAGCTGGGCAGCCCTTCGTCCCGTCCGTTGCTCGTGGTGTCGGCAGCATTCGCACCGAATCGGTCAGCGTGACGCAGCCAGCCGGGATAGAACGGCCGGGGTTGCGCACCGTCTGGATCGCCGCCGAGCGCGAATCGGCAGCCGTCGGTGTCGGGAGCAGCCGAAGTTGGTCCAGCAGCGATGGACCACCCTGCCTGCTGATGGCGCTGGCGCCATTCGACGAGCCGTCGTGCGCGGTCGGCGTCGGCAGCATCCCGCCTCGTCGCCGGAGCGGGGCGCGCGCAGCCAGGCGAGCAGGAACACGCGTTCGCGCCGGTGTGCGGCTCCGATGTCCGCGGCGCGGACGCTACGCCAGAGCGCGTCATACCCTGCTTCGGCCAGGTCGCCGAGTACACGGTCGAGGCCTCCGCCTTTCCAGCGAAGCGCGGCGACGTTCTCCACGACGACGAGCGCGGGTCGTAGTACGCGAAGGCACGCCACGATGTCGGTCCACAGGCCACTGCGGGCTCCTTTCTCGATGCCCGCGCGCCGCCCGGCTGCGGAGATGTCCTGACAGGGAAAGCCGACGACGACCACGTCGACCGGCTCGACGCTGGTCCAGTCGATGCGTCGGAGGTCGCCGACGTTCGGGATGCCATCCATCCGCGCAGCGAGAATCCGTGCGACGTGCGGGTCGGGATCAGCGACCCATCCGATACGCCCGGTGCCCAACGCGGCAAGCACGCCCAGGTCGAGCCCGCCGTAGCCGGTACACAGGGAGCCGACAACCAGTTCCCGCTCGGTATCGAGGTGCGTGAATGGGTCAGACGGCGACGCCATGGTCGCCTCCTTCTGATGCACGCCGAGGTTGGGCGCGTTGAAAGGTGCGTTCGTCGATCAGCGGCTCGTGCGCGTGTGGTGGGGACGTGATCCACTGCTCGACCGGGGTCGGGCAGCCGGAGACGGTGCGTGCCCAGACTTGGCGGCCGACGTACTTCGGGTTGGCGATGACGCGCCGAACAGCCTTGGCAGTCCACAATCCGTTGCGCACCGGCGGCGGGTACTGGTGCGGGTCGGCTTTGAGCCGTGTGGCGATCTCGGAGAACGCCAGGCTGTGGTCGACGCGCCAGATGAAGATCTGCTTGACGACCGCCGCGGTCGGCCAGTCCGGGACGAGGACGGTGCGGAGTTTGCTGTGTCCGGTCCGGTTGGTGACTCGGATGCGCAGGGCGCGGTATCCGTAGGGCGGGGGTCCGATCTGGTAGCCGGCGCGGACGATGTCGACGATGGCTTGGCGGGCGCGGCGGGTGGTCTCGGCGTGGTGTGCGGCGAGCACGGCCCACTGGATGCGGTTGCCATGGGCATCGGCGAATTCGGTGGCGTTGCCCGGCGCGCGGTCGCTGCTCGCGGCGCTGTGCGTGACGGTCGGCGAGGCGCTCCGCAGGCGCGCACGGTTGGTGGACCAGGACCACCATCTCGTCGTCTCGGTTGTCGGTGTGGTGGCGCACTGGTGCCGGGCGGCGGCGCGTCGCGCGGTGCGCTTGCGTCGGAATTCGGGGTGCCAGTCGCACTCGCGGCAGTGCAGGCGAGTCGTCATGCTGCTCGCCTCCCGCCGATGTGTTCGACGCTGCCGACGGACAGGCGGACGGTCCCGTCGTCGGGAGGCCACGGGATGTCGGCGGCCGCTTCTGCGGTGAGTTCAGCGTCGTGCGACGCTGGAACACGACGACTTCGTGGTGCGCGACGAGCGCGACCGGTCCACCGGCTGCACGGGCGGCGGCGCGCCGCTCGGCGAGTGAAGCGCGAGTGACCAGTCGGCTGCCGCGCAGTTCGGCGGTCAGTGCGACGCACCGTTCGACCGGAGCCAGCCCGGCGGCGATCCCGGCTTCGATGAGCGGGGCGATTACGTCGGCCAGGGAGCCGTCCGGGTTTCGGCGGGGTCGGGCGACGGCGACGAGGTGTCCACCGGAGCGCAGTAGCGGTTCGCAGTGGCGGAACGTCGAGGCGAGTTGTGCGATGGCGGCTTCGAGTTGGTCGCCGTCCGGACCGGTGCGCAGTGCGGTCAGGACAAGTCCGACTCGCCCGATCAGACCGGCAGCGCGGATGGTTGAGAGCGCGTTCGGCTGGGCGTCGAGAACCGATCCGTCGCGACCGCTTCCCGCGGCCTTGGCGGCGGTGATATTGGCGTGGGCGAGCGCCCACCATCGGTGGTGTGTGGTCAGTCCGACCGTGTGCCGGGCCGCCCGCAGCGCCTCGGTGAGCACGGTCCCGGTACCGCAGTCCGGCTCCAGGACGAGGTCGCCGGGACTCGTGTAGGTGGCGATCGCGTGGGCGGCGACGGCGGGAGGAATCCGGTCGGTGTCGGTCTCGGCGCCGGGCACGCAGCCGATGTCGCGTAGCTGCGCAAAGGGGTTGCGCTGTCCGGTGAGCCAGACCGACAGCAGCTGCTTCGGCGTCGACCTGAGGCGACTATTCATCGGAGGTCTCCTCGGCGTCGACCGGGTCCTGGCGGGTGAACACGAGGAGGTCGTCGTGCACCGGCGCGTGCCGAGCGGGCGTCGAGAGCGGTCGCGCAGGAGCCTGCGAACGGAGGTGTCTGGCTGATGTCGCGGCGGTGAGCGCGCCGTCGCGGATGGGTACACGCAGCAGCGCGATGCGATCGAGGTAGCGCAGCCCGGCGTGGTGCGCGGCGCGGACCAGCGCGCCTGCAGGGTCGGCGAGCCGACCACGGGAGTAGTCACCGCGAGTTATGACGGCGAGGGTGCCGATCGGAGTAAGCAGGCCTGCCCAGTTGGCGGGGTGGAACCAGTGCGCGGTGCTCGGTTCGGCCGCGGTGATGATGAGGTCGAAGCGGTCCGGGCTGGAGCCGGACGCGGCCGGGTCCGGCTCCCGACGGTGATGCGCCGACCGCCCGGTGGAGTGGTCGCTGATCGGACCGCCAGTGTGCGGTCGGGGTCCGGACCCCGGACTCGGTTGACACGTCGCCCGGGTGTTCGCTCGGGTTCGCTGACCGCTCGGTTGTGCGACGGCGGCCTGGGTCTGGACGCCGCGTCCGAGTCGGACCACGGTCCAGCCCGCTTCGTGCAGTCCGATGTACGGGCCGCGCCGGGCCTGGTTGTGACTCCCGGTTGTCGACGGCGGCGCGGGTGGCGTGAGGTAGGGCGCGGGGTCGAGCAGGAGCACGCGCTGGCCGGGCTGCGTGTAGGTGGTGACGATCTTGACGACTGCGGTCAGCAGCCAGTCCGCGAGCAGACCGACGCCTTCACCGAATGCGTCTTGAGCACACGGCCAGACGGTGCTCGGCCTGGCGGGTCGGCAGCGGCGAACTGTGCGGTGCAGTGTGTGCAGGCGCGGCGCTCGCCGCAGCCGCGGCAGCGGGATCGGGACGGTCGCGGAGTCGGCGGAGCCGTGCTCCTGCGCAGCCGTCTCCTGGGGAGTCGTTTGCGTGTGCCGGGGCCATGGCGGGTCGCCTCCAACGGATGGGTGCCATACGTTCTGACACCCCTTAACTCCGTATTCCGACCCAGTTTTGGACACGCGGATTCCAAATTTGTTCGACATGACCCCATGGTGCAGTCCGGACTTCATACCGAGACAACCATGCGAATTTCCCCACCCGACCGAAACAACTTTGAGTCGATCTTGCAGGTCGACTTGGTTCGCACCCGCACGACTACTAGCAATTCTACCTAGCGAACAACTATAACCGCAGCTCATCGCACTCCAATCAGCTCACGCGCACACCACTCGAGCGGCTTTTTGTTGATCTTGACACGCCGCCTCTGCGAGGGAAATAGCAGAACATTAGTAGCCCGAGAACACTTCTTAGTCAGCCTTTAGCAATAATGTGGTATTTCCGTGGTATCGACTAGCCGCTTCATGGAGTCGTTGTTGTTCGCATCGACGTCATGGAGCAGGCATGAACTCGTTGGATATTGCGCGGGACACGTTTACCTGGCTGGTGACCGGGCCGCATCCGGTGTCGTTGAACGGACGGCTGTTCCCGGGTCTGCCGGACCGGCACATCCCGCTGGACGAGGTTCGCGACCGGCTGCTGGCGCGCCGTTGTCCGCAAGCCACGCGGGACGCGGTGTGGGCGCATCTGGTGTTGCTCTCCCGTACGGAGGGGGCGACGTGGACAGTCGCGGCAGTGGGGCTCGCGCTGCCCGCTTTGACGTCTGTCGCGGCGAGGCTGTCGGATCGCTTCGCTGGTGATCCGGCCGATGTGCATGCCGAGGTTCTGCGTGGGTTCCTGGTCGCGTTGTCGACGGTCGATCTGCGTCGGCCGCGGATCATGCTGCGGCTGCGGTGGGCGGCGTACCGGTCTGGATACGACGCGCTCGCCGAGGCGCTGGCGAGTCCGACGCCGGTCACGCCGGGCTTCCGTTCCACCCCGCCGCACCCGCCGTGGGGGCACCCGGACCTCGTTCTCGCCCGCGCGGTCGCCGACGGGGTCCTGACCCGGACCGAAGCGGACTTGATCGGCGCGACCCGGCTGGAGCAGGTGCCGGTCGCGGACTGGGCCGCGCAACATCAGACCGGCGAGTGGGCGGTCTACAAGACACGCAA
Organism: uncultured Actinomycetota bacterium; assembly: GCA_963840275.1. Taxonomy (GTDB): domain Bacteria; phylum Actinomycetota; class Actinomycetes; order Mycobacteriales; family Pseudonocardiaceae; genus Actinophytocola. The sequence continues at coordinate 12,647 of CAWIYK010000005.1, read as the reverse complement.
ACGTGCCGAACACCGACTCGTCGACTACCTGCGCGACGGTGCCGCCGAGACCGATCCGACCGACCCGCTGACGGACCGGGTCGCGACCGGGATCGCCCTGACGCGCCGTCGACCGCACCCGACTCCCGACGGCCGTCACCTTCCGTGTCCGCCGCGGACGCCGAACCGGCGCGGAAAGTTCGAGGGTCGCGTGTCCAAAACGGACGCGAATTCCGGAGTTCAGGACTGCGGGATAACCCGCGTACAGCCCGGTCTTCGGAGGTGCCCCGATGCGCGTGATCGATCGAAACTTCACCGCTCTTGCGGGCCGCACGGCGCCCGTCGCGACGGCCATCCGCGCCGCCGCCGGAGACTTGAGACGCGCGCGCCGACGCAGGTCACACCGACGAGGCGGCGAATGCTCCGATCATTACCCGGGCTGGCTCCGGACGGGCGTCAGCCGTGGTCACGCATGGCGCTGATCGTCGAGCTGGTGGTTCTCGGGCTGCTGGCCTCAGCTTCCGGCGCGCACGCGGACACGGTGGTCGTCGCCCTCGCGGATTCGGTGACCAACGTCCTGAACAACGTCCGCAACTGGATCATGGGCATCCTGGCCGGCCTCGCGACGGTGTTCCTGTCCGTCGGCGGTGTCCGCTACGTGATGGGCAGCGGCGATCCCGGCGAGGTCGAGAAGGCCAAGTCCGCGTTCAAGTCCGCGGGGTGGGGATACGGCCTTGCGGCGCTGGCGCCGCTGGTCGTGGAGATCCTCAAAGGGATCGTGGGGGCCTGACCGATGGCCGTCAGCACCCCGCCCACGGTTCGCCCGTACCGCCGGTTCGGCGGTCGGTCGCGGGCCGCCGCCGACCGGCCGCCGACGGGCGCGCGCGGCGCTGGCGCGCGGGCTGGATGCTGGCGCTGAGCTCGTCGCGCTCCTGGTCGGTGTCCTCGCGATCAGCGCCTTCTCGCCCAGCGCTGCTGCACAGCCGACCGACGCCGCTGCCGGACGCCTGCGAGCACAGCCCGCTGCCCTGGCACCGACTTCGCCGTCGACCGACATCCGCGCAGCCGACGGCCCCGGCCGACCGACGCACCTCCGGCCAGCCCACGCCGACGACGCCGTGCGCGGGTGAGGACTGCATCCCGCAGCCGACCCCGCCGACCCCGGCACCGGACCCGGGCGGCCCGGCAGACGGCGGGGCGACGGCGACTCGGACGTGCGGGATCACCGACATCGGCGCGTGCATCACCGAGGCGATCAACGCGATGTTCCGCGGCATCGTCGAGGCCGCGCTGTCACCGATCCTGGAGCTGATCGGCCACACCGCACTGTCCACACCGACGATCGGCGACCTGCCCGGCATCGGCGAGTTGTGGAACAACTCGTGGGAGATCGTGGTCGCCGCCTACGGCCTGCTCATCCTCGTCGGCGGCATCGTCGTGATGGGCCACGAAAGCGTGCAGACCCGCTACTCGATCAAGGAGATCGGGCCGCGGATCCCGGTCGCGTTCCTGGCCTCCGCGCTGTCGCTGTTCTTCGCCGACAAGCTCATCCGCCTGGCCAACGCACTGACCCTGGGCGTCCTCGGCGGCGGCGTCGAACGCGCCCTCGTTGGGCAACACCCTGCACGAGGCGCTCACGGGCGTCGCGAGCGGTGGGCTGTTCCTCATCCTGGTCGGCCTGGTCCTCGTGGTGGTCGGCCTCGGGCTGCTGATCGTCTACGTGGTCCGGGTCGTCATCACCCTGATCCTGATCGTCTCCGCGCCGCTGTTCCTGATGTGCCACGCCCTGCCACACACCGACCCGCTGGCCCGCTGGTGGTGGAAAGCCATCACCGCGACGCTCGGCATCCAGGTCGCGCAGGCGCTGGTGCTGATCACCGCCGTGCGCACGTTCCTGTCCGGCGGCGTGCACCTGTTCGGCTCGACCCTTCGGCGCTCGGCGCTGCTGATCGCCGCGATCGCGCTGTTCTACATCCTGTTCAAGATCCCGTTCTGGCTGCTGTCCGCGGTCAAGGTCGGCTCCGGACGCTCGTTCCTCGGCGGACTGGCGCGCGCCTACCTCGCCGCGAAGACCTTCGGCATGGTCGCCGGCAAGACCGGCGCGTTCGGCACAATCCACGCCGGGCCGCCAGGACCGGTGCCCGAGGTGGCAGCACCAGTAGCGCGCCCGCGCATCCGCAGCGGCCAGTACAGCAACGTCCCGCCGATACGCCGGAGAAGTCGGTAGGCGGCTTCAGGCGGCCTACGACGCCGAGCGTGCTCGCGCGGCTCGTCGATCGCGGCTGCCATCGCAAGCGCCACGGTTCCTGCAGCCGTCGCCGCAGGCCACCATCCACGACCCGGCCATCACCCCGGCCAACCGGGATCAACGAAACCCGAGTTCAGCTCCGCACCCACCCCCGCCACGCCGATACCTCCGCGACGGCATCGGCCTGGATCGGTACCCCAGTTCCAGATGGCCAGTGGGCCACGCCAGCAAGGCGCTCCCTCGCCATCGGCGCGCCCGATCCGTGCGGCTTCGGTGCCTCCGCAGCTGCGGTTCCAACCAGCCACTTCCCCAACACCCCAACCGGCGACACAACCCAAGCCCACATCCGCCCCGGCAGAGCCGACGTTCCGGCAGGCGCAGCCCGAGCCCCGCTTCGGCGACGCCTACCGGCGCACCCAGACGGCTCCGCCGCCGTTGTTCCGCCCGCCGAAACCCGCCTCAGGAGGTGACTCGACATGAGCCAGCCCGTCAGGATTCCCGCCGACGTCGACCGCGAAGATCGGGTGATCGGCCCGCTGACCGCGCGGCAACTGCTCATCCTCGCCGTCACCGGCATCGTGCTGTACGGAACGTACACGATCACCCGCGCGTTCCTGCCACTACCGGTGTTCCTCATCCTCGCCACCCCCATCGGGGCCGCTGCCGCGTTCCTCGCACTGGGTCAACGCGACGGCATCTCCCTGGACCGGCTGATGCTGGCCGCACTGCGACAGCGGCTCAGCCCGCAACACCGGGTAGCCGCCCCCGAAGGCATCCGGCCCGCTCCGGAGTGGCTTGCGACCTACGAAGCGGATCAGTCTGCGGTCTCGCCCGCCGCGCTGCGACTGCCCGCCGAGACGGTCACCGACACCGGTGTCATCGACCTCGGCAAAGATGGCGTCGCCGTGGTCGCGGTCTGCTCTACCATCAACTTCAGCCTGCGCACCCCGGGCGAGCAGGAGTCGCTCGTCGCCTCGTTCGGACGCTACCTGCACTGTTTGACCAGGCAGGTTCAGGTGCTGGTGCGCGCCGAGCGACTCGACCTGTCCGGACAGATCGCGGAACTTCGCGAACAAGCCGCCGGCCTGCCACACCCGGCACTGGAACAGGCAGCCCGCGAGCACGCCGACTACCTCGACCAACTCGGCCGCGCAACCGAACTACTGCGCCGTCAGGTCCTGCTGGTCCTTCGCGAACCTGTGCTCACGACCGGCCCGGCCGATGGGCTCGGTGGTGTGTCTCCCCTGGCGGCGCTGTCGGCGCGCCGCAAGGCAGCCAAGCAGGCCGGCCATGGTCGACGACAACACCCGGCGAGCCGCCGAAGCCCGACTGGTCCGCCGACTCGGCGAAGCGGTCGAACTGCTCTCCCCGTCGGGGATCGTCGTCACCCCGCTGGACGCCGGACAAGCCACCGCGGTGCTCGCCGCCGCGTGCAACCCGGACAGCGTGATCCCGCCGAACTCCGGGCTGGCCGGTTCGGACGAGGTCATCACCACCGCCCCGGACGAGAGCTGGAACGACGCCGCGTTCGGCCGCCCGGTGGTCACCGCGGCCGACAAGCTCGCCGACGACGAGGACGCGTTGGACGACGGCTTCGACGACGCCACCGAGGACCCCGATGCCTACGACAACGCTGCCGGGAGGAACCGTCGATGAAGCCCAAAGCGAAGCGCACCAGAGAGAAATCCTTGGGCGGGCCGATCGGACGAGCCGAGCGCGTTCACTCCGGACGCCATCTCGGTGCGTCCCCGCGCGCTGGAAGTCGGCGGCGAGTGGGTCGCGTCCTTCGCGATCATCGGCTACCCGCGCGAGGTCCACCCCGGCTGGCTGCAACCCCTGCTGACCTACCCCGGACGGGTCGACGTCTCGCTGCACATCGAGCCGATCGACCCAGTCACCGCGGCCAACCGGCTGAAGAAACAGCTGTCCAGACTGGAGTCCGGGCGCCGGCACACCAGCGAGAAAGGCCGGCTGTTCGACCCGCAGGTCGAAGCCGCCACCGAGGACGCCTACGACCTGTCCGCCCGGGTCGCCCGCGGCGAAGGCAAGCTCTACCGGCTCGGCCTCTACCTGACCGTGCACGCCGCCACCGAGGAAGCCCTCGCCGACGAGGTCGCCGCGGTCCGCGTCGCTCGCGGCGTCGCTGCTGCTGGACTGCCAAACCCACCACCTACCGCAGCCTGCAGGGCTGGATCACCACCCTGCCGCTGGGCCTGGACCTGGTCGGCATGCGCCGCACCTTCGACACCAGCGCCCTGGCCGCCGCGTTCCCGTTCACCACCCCGACCTGCCACCGCCGACCCGACCTCGGTCGGCGCACCGAGCGGCGTGCTCTACGGCTTCAACGTCGGCAGCCAGGGACTCGTGCACTAGGACCGGTTCGCGCTGGACAACCACAACTCCGTCATCCTCGGCCGCTCCGGCGCGGGCAAGTCCTACCTGGTCAAACTCGAACTGCTGCGCTCGCTGTACCGCGGCATCGAGGTCCACGTCATCGACCCCGAAGACGAATACGCCCGCCTCGCCGCAGCCGTCGGCGGCACCTACGTCCACCTCGGCGCCGACAGCGTCCGCCTCAACCCCTTCGACCTGCCCATCCACACCCGCCCCGACGGACGACGCACCGCACCCCGCGACGCCCTGATCCGCCGCGTCCTGTTCCTGCACACCGTCATCGCGGTGCTGCTCGGCACCGAGCTCGACAGCGACCGAGCGGGCGGCGCTGGACCGGGCGATCACCGCCACCTACCAGCGCGCCGGCATCACCTCCGACCCGCGCACCTGGACCCGCCCCGCCCGCTGCTCGCCGACCTCGCCGACGTCCTCGCCGACGACGGAGACCCGGCCGGCAGCCGAGCTCGGCGGCCGGCTGCACCCCTACGTCACCGGCGCGTTCTCCGGCCTGTTCGCCGGCCCCACCACGACCCGCCCGGACGGGCATCTGGTGGTGTTCTCGCTGCGGGACCTGCCCGACGAGCTCAAGCCGATCGGCACCCTGCTGACCCTCGACGCGGTCTGGCGGCAGGTCTCCAACCCGGCGATCCGCAGACCGCGGCTGGTCGTGGTCGACGAGGCGTGGCTGCTGATGAAGGACCCGCGGGCGCCGAGTTCCTGTTCCGCATGGCCAAAGCCACCCGCAAGCACTGGGCCGGGCTCACCGTGGCCACCCAGGACGCCGCCGACGTGCTCGGCTCCGACCTCGGCAAGGCCGTCGTCGCGAACGCCGCCACCCAGATCCTGCTGCGCCAGGCCCCGCAGGCCATCGACGAGATCACCCGCACCTTCGACCTCTCCGCGGGCGAACGGCAGTTCCTGCTCTCCGCCGACCGTGGCCAGGGCCTGCTCAGCACCGGGCCGCAGCGGGTCGCGTTCCAGTCGATCGCCTCACCGGTCGAGCATCGCCTGGTCACGACTTCCCCAGAGTTCCTGGCAACTCTTCAGGATTCCGAAACGAACTCCGGGTGGGTCGAGGTGCCATGACAGTACGTCTTGTCCGACGTTCGCGAACTCCGGCAGTGGCCGGCGTGTGCGAGTCAGCTGGCGCGGCAACCTGGCACTGGGCAAGGTGTCCGGGTCTTCGACCGCCCTCGCGGCTTGTGAGCCTGCCAGACGGCATCCATGTCGATGTTCGCGATCGCGTCGCGCATTGCAGTGAAGGCGTTGTCGGAGTATCGCCGTTGACGTACGGCTCCGAGCTCGAAGAGGTGGCTGTTCGGCCCGTCTTCGTCGAGACCAAGATGGCGTCGCAAGGCCAAGCTCCTTGCCGGGGTGAGTTCCAGCGCCGACGCGAGTTCGTTTGGTGCACGGTGGTATTTCTTCAGCAGGTCCACTTCGCGGATCGCCGCTGCGGGCACGGACTCGTCCGCAACGTAGGTGACTGGTGCGCCCTGCTTCTTGGTGAAGTGGACCGTGAGCGCGAGGCCTGCGCCGTCGATGGTTGTCGCGACGTCCTCCAGCCGAGGGAAGACGAGTTCCCGGGAGTCGCCGTTGCGGATGCCGCGTTCGACTCGATCAACGTCCTTGTTGGACACGATGGTGTCGGGTTCCACGTGAGCTTCCATGGCCAGCAAGGTTCGGATGCGTGCTCGCGCTTCGTGTCCCGCACGCCGTCCTGGTTGCAGCAGAGCTCTGATCTGGGTGTATTCCTCATCAAGTACGAGCGCCAGATCGCGAGGCGGATCGGTCGACACTGGCAGGACGCGCGTCGGCAGCTGGGTGGACAGATACTCAGCGAACACCCGCTGAAGAAGATCATCGAACAAGGTCACGCCAGCTCGGGCATGCAGGTAAAGCAGTTGCTCGGAGACCACGTTGAACCAGTGCTGCTCGTCGTCGCGCATCGCATCGATTGCGCGGAGCGTCCCCGCGTCGGTGTCTTCGAGTTTGATGGTGTCGTTCCCGGCCGCCAGCCGGACGCACTTCTCAATCCGATGGATCGTCCGGTCTCACGATCGAACATGTTCTTCTCGCCGGTCTGAACGAGCGCGGCTTTGAGGAGCATCTCGAAGGCGTGTTGCAGGTGCAGCAGAACCCGAGTTACCCGTCCGGTGTTGTGAGGGGAGTTGAACGCCTCGACCGCGCAGGTCAGGGAGTCAACAGCCTTTCCTTTCAGTACGCGGCTCTCTTGCTTTAGTTTCATCGTCCCTCCTCCCTCACGTGTCGCGTGTCTTGTGAGTGCTGTCGGGATGACGTGCAGATGAGTTTCAGGTCGAGATCAGTGTGGTGCTCTTTCGTAATCTGCGATGCCGGGACGGTCGACGGTGGCGGCGTAGCGGTAGGCGCCAGCGATGAACACGCCGAACAAGTCGCAGATGAGGCGGACGTCGCCGCTGCTTGCGTGGCCTTCGTCGAGGATGCGGTCCTGGCGGATGGATTGGGCGCTCATGCCGAGGTGTTTGCGGATCCGACCCACCACCCAACTTCCCTGTGGGTTCTACTCCTACGGCGGGACGCAGGATGCCGCGCTGGATCCCGCCGTAGACCGCTCGCCGACGTGTTCCCCGACGAAGACCGCCATCGCCGAGCCCCGGATGGGCGTCGCAGGAAGCCAGCGACCTGCTCGCGGTGCTCGGCCCGCGGCTGGTCGGTGTGTCCGGCCAACCGCATTCCCGCCTACCTCAAGCGGCTGGCCGGCCGCCGGTTCTCCGAGTGGCAGGCCGAGGTCGACGCCGAACGCGCCGCCCGCCGGATCGCCGGCATCTGCGGCTGGTCGTCGACAACACCCGCCCCGACCACGGCCGCAGCCCGAGCAGGCCGACCAGCCGCGGGCTGCCTGACCGCCAGCCGTTCCCATCCATCCCGCTGCGCCCTCCGCGGGGAGGTCCCGATGTCCTGGCCAATCACCGCCACACCCCTGTCCGCCCCTCCCCCGCGCGTCGAGCAGCCGTCCGAGGTGCTCACCTCACCGGTCGGCGACTACCTGCGTGACCCGCTCGGCGCGTTCCAGAACGTGCTGGCCCACCTGCGCGACCTCGCCCTGACCTGGGGCCCGATCGCCGGGCCGGTGCTCGCGGTCGCGGTCACCGCCGCGGTCGATCGCGCGGCGCCGGTGGCGCCGCCGCTACCACGAGCGCCTGATCACCGATGCCCGTCTGGTCACCGTGCTGGCGCCGCCGACGGTCGACCCGTCCGGCGCGATCACCGTGTGGTCCAACCTCGTCGGCCTGCTGCGGCCAGGCTGGCGGCGCCGGTTCAGCGGGCAGCCGCACCTGGCCTTCGAGCTGACGTTCACCGACGACGGCGTGCAGATCCGCCTGTGGGTGCCCGGCCTCGTGCCGCCCGGCATGGTCGAGCGCGCGATCGAGGCCGCCTGGCCCGGCGCGCACACCCGCACCACCCCCGCCAAGCCCCCGATCCCGACCACCGCGCGCAGCGGGCCGGCGCGTCGAAGCGGTCGGCGGCGAGCTGCGGCTGGCGCGCTCGGAGGCGCTGCCGATCCGCACCGAGCACCCGGCCGACCCGATCCGGGCGCTGCTCGGCGCACCGGTCGGGCTCGGCCCGCACGAACGCGCCTGCGTGCAGATCCTCGCCCGTCCGGTCGCCGGCCACCGGGTGACCAAGGCACGCCGCGCGGCGCGGCGGGTGCACGCGGGCGAGCTCGGTCCGCCTGGTCGGCCGGCTGCTCGACGTCATCACGCCGGGCAAGACCCCGAAGCCGTCGACCAGCACGCGGCAGCCGCAGCTGGATCGGCAGACCAGCCTGGAGTACGCCGCCCAGGACCGCGCCGTCGTGGAGAAGCTGCGGGCGAACCAGTTCGAGACCCGCATCCGCTACGCCGTGGCCACCACCGTCCCCGACGACGCCACCTCCGAGCGAGGTCCAGGCGGTGCGGGAGGTGCTGCGGGGCCGCGGGCACGCGATCGCCTCGGCGTTCGCCGCCTACTCCGAGCACAACTACTACCGCCGGGTCCGGCTCCGCCGTGACCGGTCGCCGTGCTGGCCGAACGCCGGCTCGGCAAGGGCGACCTGCTGTCGATCCCGGAACTGGCCGCGATCGCGCACCTGCCGATCGACGAAGCCATACCCGGCCTGCAGCGGGCCGGCGCGAAGGCCGTGCCGCCCCCGCCCGGCATCGCCACGGCCGGTGAGCAGATCAAACCCCTCGGGCTGTCGGACTCCGGGCACTCCCGCCCGGTCGGCCTGCACGTCGCCGACGCCCGCCACCACCTGCACATCCTCGGCGCCACCGGCTCCGGCAAGTCCGAGCTGATGGCCCGGATGATCCTGGCCGACGCCGAGGCCGGCCGCGGCGTGGTCGTGGTCGACCCGAAGGGCGACCTCGTCTCCGACATCCTCATGCGCCTGCCCGAGGAGCTCGGCGAGAAGGTCGTGCTCTTCGACGCCGACTCCCGCAGCCCGTCCGCCGGTGCTCAACCCGCTTGGAGGGCGCGGACAAGGCCCGCGCGGTCGACAACCTCGTCAGCATCTTCTCCCGGATCTACGCCTCCTCGTGGGGGCCGCGCACCGACGACATCCTGCGCGCCGGCCTGCTCACCCTGACCGCGATGCCCGGCACCCCGACCCTGGTCGACCTGCCCAAGCTGCTGACCGTGCCGGCGTTCCGGCAACGAGCCTGCGACCAGATCGACGACGACGTGCTGCGCGGGCTTCTGGTCCTGGTACGACGACCTGTCCGAAGCCAGCCGCGCGCAGGTGATCGCGCCGCTGATGAACAAGATCCGCGGCTTCCTGCTGCGCCCGTTCGTCCGCGCCGCCATCGCCGGCGGTCGTCCACCGTGGACATGGACGAGGTGCTCAACACCGGCGGCATCTGCCTGGTCCGCATCGCTCGCGACGCGCTGGGGATGGAAACCGCGCGGCTGGTCGGCTCCATCGTCGTCGCCCGCACCTGGCAGGCCGCCACCCGCCGAGCCCGCGTCCCGCAGCGTCAACGCCGCGACTGCGGCGCTGTACGTCGACGAATGCCACAACTTCCTGAACCTGGCCTACCCGTTGGAGGACATGCTCGCCGAAGCCCGCGGCTACCGACTCTCCATGGCGTTGGCGCACCAGTACCTCGGCCAGCTACCGAAAGAGCTCGAAGAGGGCATCAGCACCAACGCCCGGATCGAAGATCTTCTTCAACGCCTCGCCCGAGGACGCGAAGCGGCTGGCCCGGCACACCATGCCGCGGCTGTCTGATCACGACCTGTCCAACCTCGGCGTCTACCACGTCGCCGCCCGGCTCGTCCTGGGCGGCGAGGAAGCACCGCCGTTCACCGCGGTCACCGAGAAGCTCCCGCCCGCGATTCCCGGACGCGCCAAGGCAATCCGCAAAGCAGCCAAGGTCAACACCCGCCCGCCTGTCCGCGCGACACACGAACGCCGCAGCCATGGACCCACGCCGCGCGCCTGAGCCACTGTGGATCCCTGCGCACGCGCGCCAGCGTCGTAGCTCGCATTCCACGCCACCTGGGAGGTGCGTACCCATGATCTCGAATCCCACGCCTCAACGGGCATTGCGCGGACACATGCCGCAGCGCCCCACGCCACGAGCGGCCACCACCGGCGAGCACCACGCCCAGCTCGCCGGCCGGCTCACCCTCCGGGACCGGTGGCTGGCCCGGATGCTGCACGAGCACAAGGTCTTCACCACCCAGCAGATCGTCGAGCTCTGCTACCCGACCATGCGCGCGGCCAACCACCGCCTGCTCGACCTGTTCAAGTGGCGCGTCGTCGACCGCTTCCAGCCGTTCGTCAGCTCCGGCACCGCCCCGATGCACTACGTGCTCGACATCGCCGGCTCGGTCGCCCTCGCCTACGAGGACGGCCTCGACCCCAAGCAACTCGGCTACCGCCACGAAGACGCCATCGGCATCGCCCACTCGCTGCGCCTGGCGCACACCGTGGGCGTCAACGGCTTCTTCACCGCCCTCGTCGCGCTCAGCCGGCAGCCCGGTGCCGGCGGGCGGCTGACCGCGTGGTGGTCCGAGCTGCGCTGCGGCCGACTCTTCGGCGACATGGTCCGCCCCGACGCCTACGGCCGCTGGCGCGAAGACGGCCACCAGATCGAGTTCTTCCTCGAGTTCGACTTCGGCACCGAGGACCTCGGCAAGCTCGGCCGCAAGCTCCACGGCTACGAGAAGCTCGCCACCGCAACGGGAATCACCACACCCGTCCTGGTGTGGCTGCCCACCAACCGCCGCGAAACCACCGCGCGCAGGGCGCTCGCCGACGCACTGTCCCAGTTGGACCGTCCCGCGCTCGTGCCGGTGGCCACCAGCGCCGCGGACGTCGCGGGCGTGGCCGGCGAGAACAACCCCGCCGTCGCCCGGTGGCTGCCGATCGCCAGCCCGACGCCGCGACGGCCAGGCCGGCTACGGCTCGCCGACCTCGCCCAGCTCTGGCCCCACACCGACCCGCCACCACAGCGCCGTCGTCGACCGCAGCCAAGCCCAGCAGGCGCCTGCGGAACTGGCCGCGCCGGACCCGCTCCCGCCACCCCTACCCACCAGCCGCTTCCGGAGGTGACCCATGAAAATCGCCATCGCCGCTGTCGCGGCCATCATCGCCCTCCCCATCGCTCATCGGCGGCATCGGCAAGCCGTCGTCAGTGCACTCTTCGGCAACGGCAGCACCGAGCCGAGCCAAGCCGCAATCGCCGACATCCCCGACGACTACCTCGTCCTCTACCAGGCCGCAGCCGCCGTGTGCCCCGGACTGGACTGGTCGATCCTCGCCGCGATCGGCAAGATCGAAACCGACCACGGCCGCAGCACCGCGGCCGGCATCCCGACGGAACCGAGAACCACTGCCGGCGCCGGCGGACCGATGCAGTTCCTCCAGTCCACCTTCGACGGCGTCATCGCCCGCCACCCGCTCCCGCCGGGGGCGCGAACCCGCCGTCACGCTACAACACGCACGACGCCATCTACGCCGCCGCGTTCTACCTCTGCGACTCCGGCGCCCAGAAGGACATCCGCAAGGCCCTCTTCGCCTACAACCACGCCGACTGGTACGTCAACGACGTCCTCGCACAAGCCAAGCGGTACGGCGACGCCACCGTCGGCACCGGCGACTGCAACAACATCCAGGCACCCAACCCTGCCGCAATCATGGCGATCAACTTCGCCTGCGGCCAACTCGGCCTGCCCTACGTCTGGGGCGGCAACGGACCAGACGGCGGAGACGCCGGCTTCGACTGCTCCGGCCTCACCAAGGCCGCCTACAACGCCGCCGGGCATCATCCTGCCTCGCACGGCCCAAACCCAGTACAACGCCGGTCCGCTGGTGCCCGCCGGCAACCGCTGCTTCCCGGCGACCTGGTCTTCTACGGCACACCCGGCAACGTCCACCACGTCGGCCTGTACATCGGCGCCGGCAAGATGGTGCACGCACCGACCTTCGGCCAGCCGGTCCAGGTCAGCAACTACCGCTGGAGCGGAGACGACTACCTAGCGGCCAGTCGTCCATCGATCGATTCTCGTACGTAGCCTTCCAGCTCGTTTCGTTCTTGCGCTTCGCATGATTTCCGTGCCGTGCCCCGGCGGGGTGGATGGTCGCGGATACGACCTAAGAACGGTTACTTCAACGTCACCTCATAAAGGCGGACAAGCCAGTTCCCATAAGCGATCTCCGCTGTCCGTTTCCCCCACCTCCAGCGATTACGTGAGGAATCCACCTGACCACGGAGAGTCTCCTGGTGGGCAGGGTTGGACATGAAGGAGTCTGCACGGCCGTGACCTCCATACCGCCGAGCTCCACCGGATGACCAAGGCTGCCAACCACCTCGACAAGGCGCTTAACGAACAATTACGTATCGAGTAAGCACGATGCGAAATCTCATGTTAACGACATCGCCTTGTCAGGCGACCCTATTTCCACAGAGCACGGACACCGCCGACGAGAGGGGGAGGCAGTGAGCGGGATATTCGTGGGCATCGGGTTCGGCGAGTACGACAACATGACTACTCTTGAGCA
>CAWIYK010000004.1:0-119290 GCA_963840275.1 uncultured Actinomycetota bacterium | reverse complement strand
GGGAGCCGATCGCACCCGGCCTGCACTTCCATGACCTGCGTCACACACACAACACGTGGTTGATCGAGGACCACGTCCCGGACGTGCTGCGGCACCGCCGCATGGGGCACCGTCAGAAGGGTGTGTCCGGGATCTACTCCCACGTCACCCCACCCATGATCACCGCGATGCTCGACGGGTTGCAGCGGCGGTGGGAGCAGTATGGGAGCACGGATGCGGGTGACCACTACTGGGACGTAAGTGTGGTCAAGATCAGTTGCTCCCAATTTGCTCCCACGACGCAGAAACGGCCTGTCGGTGATGATCACCGACAGGCCGTCTGACCAGCGTATATAACTGGTGGGCGATACTGGGATTGAACCAGTGACCCCTACCGTGTCAAGGTAGTGCTCTCCCACTGAGCTAATCGCCCGAGGCGGCGGCGGGAATCGAACCCGCGTACAGGGCTTTGCAGGCCCTTGCCTAAGCCACTCGGCCACGCCGCCGTGGCCATTGCGCTGGAATTGGGGGTTGGGATCCCCTTCCGAGCGGACGACGAGATTCGAACTCGCGACCCTCACCTTGGCAAGGTGATGCGCTACCAGCTGCGCCACGTCCGCGCATCCACTGTTTTGGGGCTGTGGAACGTAGTTCCCCTCCGCTGTGGTGCTTGCGGAACTCTATCCGACCCCTGATCGACCTTCGAACGGGGGGTCCCGTTAGGTCAGGTCGGTCGAGATCAGGTGCGTCAGAGCCTCGTCGACGTCCACCCAGAGGTGCTCGTTGCCCGGAACCACGACGTCGTAGGTTCGGTCCAGGAAGTCCGCCAGCTCCTGCGCCGACGCCTCGAACACCGCGTGTCCGGACGGCGAGCTGAGCTCTATGACGACGACCTCCGGGTCGTCGACCGCAGGGCGGATGCGTACGTCACCGTTGCCGGCCTCGGCGATGAGCCCGTCAGCGAGCAGGTCGCGTGCGAAGACCCACTCGACCCAGCCGGCGCGACCGGTGCGGAACGCCGCGACAACCGCATACGGATCGCGCGTGTCATAGCGCAGCTCGACCTTGACCGGGACCGCCGGGGTCCTGGGTGCCAGTAGGTCGAACACCGCCGTTGAGCGGAGCGTCACGTGATCGTTGCGCATTGTCGCTACCCCTTCTCTCCCTTCCCAGTCTTGAACGACTGAGCCCCATCCCTGTGACGGTTGGAGAACCCCTTTCGATCGCGCTTCCTTCGCAGTTCACCCGTCTGGGTCAGCTGTACAACTCAGCGCGTTCGGGCGATGACACATCGTTAAGGATGCGTTCCGCCACTTCCATCCTGGCAAGGTTCGGTCGCATCCCGGTAGCGTCGTGTCCCGAATGTTGCTCGCGCCAACCGGCAACTTACCTCAGGGTAGGGCTGTACCACCCGCAGCGAACCAGAATTTCCCCCATCCGGACACCAACTTGAGTCGGGAAAGAAGACTGGGCGTCATCAGGGGCAACACGAGTGGGGAAGCCGCTGGTCCAGACGGGTGACCGATAGTCCAAGAAGGACGGTCGGCGGCCCGGCACGCCGGCGAACATGATCCACACCGGCCCCGGAAACCACGAAGGCCGGCCCGGCTCGCGCTTGCTGCGAGCCATGGCCGGCCATCGGTTGTGGGCGATACTGGGATCGAACCAGTGACCTTTCCGGTGTGAGCGGAACGCTCTCCCGCTGAGCTAATCGCCCCTCAGCGACGAGGGAACACTACCGGATCCGTTTTCGGGACGCGCATTGAGGGTTACTCATAGGATCGCGCGGTGCCGGTACCTGCGCTGAAGCGAACGAAGATCGTCATTGCCGTCTCCGCCATGGCGGCCCTCGGTGCGTGTGGGGGCGGCGGGGACGCCACCCCGGACGACGAGGGGCTGATGGCCGCGCTCGGCGAGGTGCGGGCCACCGCCGAGACCCGCGTGTACGTCGAGTACGGGTCGCCGGGCCGGATCAAGGCGCTCGCCGACCAGGCCCGGTTCCAGCAGCTCCAGGGTTACGGGTACAGCTCGATCGCCAACTACTCCAAGGTCATCGCCGACAAGCTGGACTTCGACCCGGCCGAGCTGGACGAGGCCGTCGTAGCTGGGCAGCCGCCGCGGTGGACCGGGGTGCTCCGCGGCGACTACGACGTCGCGGCCGTGGACGGCAAGCTCGGTGACCTGGGCATCGACAGCCAGGACGACGACGGCGGCACCCGCTGGAACAGCGCCGACGACTACGAGATCGACCTCGCGGACGGGCCGTTCAGAGGCATCGTGACGACCAGTGAGTTCAACAACATCCGCACGGCCGACGGCTCGTTCGCCTACTCACCGGCTCGCGCGGGTATCGACTGGGTCACGGACCCCGGCGGCGAGACCCTCGCGGACGACGACACCGTCGCGCCGCTCGCCACGTGTCTCGGCGACGTGGTGGCCGCCACGATCGTCGAGGGCCAGGCCGTGGGGGTGCGGGTGGCGGGCTCCGACGCCACCGAGGTGATCTGTCTCGAGGGCGACAAGGGGCGCGTCGAGCGGGAGCTGGCGGACGGCGCCGTCCCGTCCACGCGCCAGCCGTGGTCGGATCTGCTGCCCGAGGCGAAGGTGGACGACGCCGGGGACGGCCTGGTGCGGATCACGGCGAAGCCCAAGGACGCCGTCGGCCGGTCGTTGCGGCTCATCGTCACCAGGGACCTCGCCGCGTTCGAGTAAGCGCGAAACGGGCCCCGCCGGACAACCGGCGGGGCCCGCTCCACAAAGGACCAAAAGTGACTCAGTGGCCGTAGGCGCCCTGGGTCTGCACGTTCAGCTCGTCCATCCGCACGTGCTTGGCGGGGTTCGTGCGCGGGTCGTTGATGCTCAGCACATCGAGGCCCTTGCCGAGGTCGGACGAGAAGATGTAGCCGTTGTAGTAGTACGCCGACCAGGTGCCACCGCTGGTCGCCGGGTCCGCGGCCGGGCCGCGCTCCCAGAAACCGATCTTCTTCGGGTGGGCCGAGTCCGTGAAGTCCCACACCTGGATGCCGCCCATGTACCAGGACTGGACCATGATGTCCTTGCCCTTGACGGGAATCAGCGAACCGTTGTGCGCCACGCAGTTCTCGTCCTCGGTCTGGTACCGGTCGATCTTGAAGTAGCTCTTGAACACGAGCTTGCGGTTGTCGCCACGGCCGACGATGTCGTAGATGCCGTCGGCGCCGCGCTCCGGGCCGATCTCCGCGTTGCAGGTCGCCGCGCCGCCGCCGCCGAGCTCATCGGTGAAGATGACCTTGGTGCCGGCGTTGTTGAACGTCGCCGAGTGCCAGAACGCGAAGTTCTCGTCGTCCTGGACCCGGTTGATGGTGCGCGGGTTGAGCCGGTCGGAGATGTCGAACAGCACGCCGTCACCCATGCAGGCGCCGGCCGCGAGGTCGAGCGCCGGGTAGACGGTGATGTCGTGACAGCCGGTCGTGGCCGACGTCCGGTCCGGGAACTCCTGGTCCGGCTCGCCGGGGTTGCCGCCGTCCGGGAACAGGACCGGGGTAGCCGCGACCTTCGCCGCCGTCGGGTTGCGCAGCGGCACCTCGACGATGGAGATCTTGTCGTGCGGCGGCAGGCAGTCCTTGATGTTGTCGGCCGGGCTGTAGGAGGACACGTACAGGTACGCGTTCTTGCCCTTCTTGTCCGGCACGAGCGTGTGGGTGTGCGAGCCGCACGCGGTCTCGACCGACTTCAGGTACCTCGGCGCCCGCTTGTCGCTGACGTCGAAGATCTTGATGCCCTCCCAGTACTCCAGGGTCCCGTCGTTCTGGGCCGTGGAGGCGCACGAGTCGTCGCTGCGACGCGAGTCGGTGGAGAGGAACAGCAGGTTGCCGGTGATCGAGATGTCGTTCTGTGAGCCAGGACACAGCACCTGGCTGACGACCTTCGTCTTCTTCGGGTTCTTGATGTCGTAGATCGTGAAGCCGAGGTAGTTGCCGACGAACGCGTAGCGCCCCTGGAAGGCGATGTCGGTACCCGTGGAGCCGGCGCCGGCCAGCGGCGCGCTCTTCGGGATGTTGATTTCCTGCTTCATGTTCGGGCTGCTGACGATCTCGTCGGCCCCCGGGAAGTCTTGTGCCGCCACCGTGGGTGCGGTGGCCACGCCGAGCACCAGTGTTGCCGCGCCGAGTGCCGCGACCGACACTCTTCGGCGCCATCCTCGCAGGGTGGAGCTCACGACGTTACCCCTCTCGTGCCGTTGGGATGCCACATTATGAACAGGTAGCACCTGAATAAACTAGCTCCCTTCGACGGATGTGCCGGCAGATGGGAAACCGTTTTCCTGTGATCAACACAACGATCGGGACGAAAGGGACGATGCGCCGCGTCGTGGCGGGAATCGGAGTCCTGTTCACGTTCGTGGTCCTGGCCGCCTGCACCAGCGAACCGCCACCGCCACCGGCGAACTCCGCGCCGGTCATCGTCCCGGGCAAGCCCGGCGAGGAGGCCAGCACGATCCCGCCGGGGCAGGGCAGCACGATCGAGCAGCCGCCGCCCAACGACGCGGACCTCGAGTTCGTGCGGGACATGATCGTGCACCACGCGCAGGCCGTCGACATGGCGAAGCTGGCGCCGAACCGGGCCAGGTCGGGTGATCTCAAGGAGCTGGCCGACCGGATCGCCGACGTCCAGGGCCCCGAGATCGACATGCTGAACCGCTGGCTCGCCGAGCACGGCCAGCAGAAGGTCGACCCGAGCGCGCCGGCCGGGCACGACCACGGCGGCGGGACGGCCCACGCCGACATGCCGGGCATGGCGACGCCGGAGCAGCTCGCCGCGCTGAAGAACGCCAAGGGCGAGGTGTTCGACACGCTCTTCCTGCAGATGATGATCACGCACCACGAGGGCGCGCTGACCATGGCCGACACCGTGCGCAAGAGCGGGGTGGACGTCCGGGTGCAGGAGATCGCCGACGACATCGTGGTCACGCAGTCCGACGAGATCACCAGGATGCGGGGTTGGCTGGGCGGCTGAGCGAAACCCGCAGGCCAAGACACGGAGTGGCTCGATAACATCTGATGGTTCGTCAGACAACCCCGAGCACCCGAGGAGCACCCGTGTCCGAGCCGCGCCCGTCAGCCGCCGAACCCACCCCGCGCGTGGTGGTGCCGGCCGGCACTACGGCGGGCGCCGCGGTGCGCGAGGCCGGCCTGCCCGGCAAGGGCCCGGACGCGGTGGTCGTGGTGCGTGACGTCGACGGCCGCCTCCGCGACCTGTCCTGGACCCCGGACGCGGACGCGCAGGTCGAGGCGGTCGCCGCGAACAGCGACGACGGCCGCAGCGTCATCCGGCACTCGGCCGCGCACGTGCTCGCGCAGGCCGTGCAGCAGCAGTTCCCCGAGGCGAAGCTCGGCATCGGCCCGCCGGTCCGGGACGGCTTCTACTACGACTTCGACGTCGAGCGCCCGTTCACCCCGGAGGATCTGCAGGCGCTCGAGAAGCGCATGAAGCAGATCGTCAAGTCCTCGCAGCGGTTCTCCCGCCGGGTGCTGGAGTCGGTCGACGCGGCCAAGAAGGAACTTGCCGCAGAGCCGTTCAAGCTCGAGCTGGTGGACATCAAGTCCTCCGACTCCACAGTGGACACCAGCGAGGTGATGGAGGTCGGTGGCGGCGAGCTGACCGTCTACGACAACCTCGACCCGCGCAGCGGCGAGCAGGTGTGGGGCGACCTGTGCCGCGGCCCGCACGTGCCGACCACCAAGCACATCCCGGCGTTCAAGCTGACCCGCGTCGCGGCCGCGTACTGGCGGGGCAGCGAGAAGAACCCGCAGCTGCAGCGCATCTACGGCACCGCGTGGGAGTCGCAGGAGGCGCAGGACGCCTACCTCGAGCAGGTCGCGGAGGCCGAGCGGCGCGACCACCGCAAGCTGGGCGCCGAGCTCGACCTGTTCTCCTTCCCCGACGAGGTCGGCTCCGGGCTGCCGCTGTTCCACCCGAAGGGCGGGATCATCCGCCGCGAGATGGAGAAGTACTCGCGGCGCCGGCACGAGGAGTCCGGCTACGAGTTCGTGAACACCCCGCACATCGCCAAGGAGGGGCTGTTCCTCACCTCGGGGCACCTCCCGTACTACGCGGAGACCATGTTCCCGCCGCTGGCGTTCGAGGGCGAGGACTACTACCTCAAGGCCATGAACTGCCCGATGCACCACCTGATCTTCCGGTCGCGCGGGCGGTCCTACCGGGAGCTGCCGCTGCGGCTGTTCGAGTTCGGCGCCGTCTACCGGTACGAGAAGTCCGGGGTGGTGCACGGCCTGACCAGGGCGCGCGGGTTCACCATGGACGACTCGCACATCTACTGCACCCAGGAGCAGGCGCCCGGCGAGCTGCGGTCGCTGCTGTCGTTCGTGCTCGACCTGCTCGGCGACTACGGGCTGTCCGACTTCTACCTCGAGCTGTCCACCCGGGGTGACGGCGGCAAGTTCATCGGGTCGGACGAGGAGTGGGCCGAGGCCACCGAGACCCTGCGGCAGGCGGCCGTCGACTCGGGGCTGGAGCTGGTGCCCGACCCGGGCGGCGCGGCGTACTACGGCCCGAAGATCTCGGTGCAGGCCAAGGACGCGATCGGCCGTTCGTGGCAGATGTCGACCATTCAGGTGGACTTCAACCACCCGAAGCGGTTCGAGCTGACCTACACCGCCGCGGACGGCTCGCGGCAGCAGCCGGTGGTGCTGCACCGCGCGCTGTTCGGGTCGATCGAGCGGTTCTTCGGCGTGCTCACCGAGCACTACGCTGGCGCGTTCCCGGCGTGGCTCGCGCCGGTTCAGGTGGTGGGCATCCCGATCGCCGACGAGCACGCCGAGCACCTCGGGAAGGTCGCGGACGCGTTGCGGGCGAAGGGCATCCGCGTCGACGTGGACACCTCGGACGACCGCATGCAGAAGAAGATCCGCAACCACACCACCCAGAAGGTGCCGTTCATGTTGCTCGCCGGCGGCAAGGACGTGGAGGCCGACGCCGTGTCGTTCCGCTTCCGCGACGGCAGTCAGATCAACGGGGTGCCGGTGGCCGAGGCGGTCGCGACGGTCGTCGAGTGGGTGGAGCGGCGGGAGAACGCGTCGCCGTCGGCCGAGTCGGTCAAGGTCGAACACTAGGATCGGTCTCATGACCGGTGCGGAGTTCGAGGAGCAGGACGGCGTCGGCGTGCCGGACGAGTTGCAGCGCCTCTGGACCCCGCACCGGATGGCCTACATCAGGGGCGAGAACAAGCCGGCGGGCGACGACACGGACGGGTGTCCGTTCTGTCGCGTGCCGGACCTCGACGACGCCGACGCGCTGATCGTCGCGCGCGGGACGCTCGTGTACGGGGTGCTCAACCTGTACCCGTACAACCCGGGGCACCTGATGTTGGTGCCCTACCGGCACGTCGCGGACTACACGGAGCTGTCGTCGGCGGAGACGGTCGAGCTGGCGGAGTTCACCCAGCGTGCGATGACCGTCGCCCGGTCGGTGTCGGCGCCGCACGGGTTCAACGTCGGCATGAACCAGGGCGTGATCGCCGGCGCGGGGATCGCGGCGCACCTGCACCAGCACGTGGTCCCGAGGTGGGGCGGCGACTCGAACTTCATGCCGGTGATCGGCCACACGAAGGTGCTGCCGCAGCTGCTGGGCGAGACCCGGGCTCTACTGGCAAAGGCCTGGCCCACTCCGTAGCCATGGCCAACCCGTACCCCCGTACGCAGAAAGCCCGCGTGTCCAACGTCCAGAACGGGTGAGTCCAACATTCACGCCTATCACCGATAGACGCGAATGTTCAACTCACGGGTACTGAACGTCGGACACGCGAGTTCTGGGCGTTGGACACGCGGGGGAGTCAGGCCTCGGTGGGGTTTGTGGCGCGGAGTACGGCCTCTACCTCGATGTGGATGTCGATCTTGTCGCCGACCACGGCGAGCCCGTTCTGGACTCCCTCGAAGTTGACGTTGAAGTCCTTGCGGTTGATCTGCGCGGTGGCGGAGAAGCCGGCGCGCGTGCCGCCCCAGGGGTCCGCGCTGAAGCCGTTGAGCTCGAAGGTCAGCGGCACGGTCTTGGTCACGCCCTTGAGGCTGAGCTCACCGTCCAGCACGAAGTTCTCGCCGTCCTGCCGGGCGCCGGAGGCCTGGTAGGTCATCTCCGGGTGCTTCTCGACCTCGAAGAAGTCGGCCGAGCGCAGGTGGTCGTCGCGCTGCGGGGCGTTCGTGGTGATCGAGTTGACGTCGACGGAGATGTCGACGGCGGACTCGAGGGGGTTCTCCGCGGTGACGATGGAGCCCTTGAACTCGGCGAACCGCCCACGGACCTTGGTCACCACCAGGTGGCGGACGACGAAACCGACCTCGCTGTGGGTCGCGTCGATGTCCCAGGTGCCGGCCACGTAGCCGGGGATGGTCGGGGCGATGGCGCTGCTCATCGAAAGATCCTCCAGGAAAGATATGGTTGAGCGATCAACAGAAACGCTACACCTATGTGATTGAGAGTTCAACAAGTACACTGGTGGCATGTCCGAGACCCGGTGGCTGACCGAGCGCGAGCAGATGGTCTGGCGCTCGTTCCTCGCCGCGTCCCATGGGCTGACCGACCAGCTGGCCCGCCAGCTCCAGCGGGACGCCGGGATGCCGCACACCTACTACGAAATCCTCGTCGCACTCTCCGAGGCGCCGGACCGCACGCTCCGCATGAGCGACCTGGCCGGCGTACGCAACTCGTCGCGCAGCCGTCTCTCGCACGCGGTGGCCCGCCTCGAGGAGGCCGGCTGGGTGCGCAGGCGCGACTGCCCGACCGACAAGCGCGGCTCGTTCGCGGTGCTCACCGACACGGGGTTCGCGGCGCTGGAAGCCGCGGCGCCCGGCCACGTGACCGAGGTCCGCGAGAAGCTGTTCGACCAGCTCACCCCTGAGCAGGTGGAGCAGCTCGGCGAGATCAGCGCCGCCATCCTGCGTGGTCTCGGCTCGCCACCGATGCCGTACTGCCCGAGCCTTACCGCTGACGGTCGTGCCTGACCGTTAGGCTGCCGGGGCCACCCCTGTCCGCCCCGCGCCCGTGAGGCTCGTCCGAACCATGCTGAACATCTTCGCAAGAGCCTCCTTCTCGCGCGCCACCGATCCCATCGGGGTCGTGCTGGTGCGCATGGGACTGACGCCCAACGCGATGACGCTCATCGGCACCGCGGGCGCGGTCGGGTTCTCGCTGTGGCTGTTCCCGGCGGGTCAGCTGCTGGTCGGCACGTTCGTCGTGTGGGGCTTCGCGATGTTCGACGTGCTCGACGGGGCCATGGCACGCGCACGAGGCGGCGGGACCCCCTTCGGCGCGGTGCTGGACGCCAGCTGTGACCGGATCGCGGACGGCGCGCTGCTCGCGGGCGTCGCCTGGTACGCCTTCGAGGTCGCCGAGAACCCGCCGCTCGCCGCCGCCGCGCTGATCTGTCTGGTGCTCGGCCAGGTCATCTCCTACGTCAAGGCGCGGGCCGAGGCGTCCGGCCTGACCGCGAACGTCGGCCTGGTGGAGCGCGCGGAGCGGTTGATCATCACGCTGGTCGGCACCGGCCTGCACGGGCTGGGGGTGCCGCACGCCGTCGACTTCGCGCTGTGGCTGCTCGTTGCGGGCTCCGTCATCACGGTGGTGCAGCGGCTGGTCGCGGTGCGGCGGTCGGCCGACGCGAGCGAGGAGGGGGCAGCGGCATGAGTGGTCTCGGCGAGCGGTTAGCCGACTTCGGGTACGCCACGGGCTGGGGTCTGGTGAAGAGCCTCCCGGAGCCGATGGCGCGCGGCTCGTTCCGGCTCGGGGCCGACCTCACCGTCCGGCGCGACGGGCCGGGTGTGCGCCAGCTGCGGCGCAACCTCCAGCGGGTCGTGCCCAAGGCCGGCCCCACCGAGCTGGACCAGCTGGTCCGCGACGGCCTGCGCTCCTACGCCAGGTACTGGATGGAGACGTTCCGGCTGCCGAGCATGGACCGGGAGGACATCTACCGGCGCGTCGACGAGGTGGTCGTCGGCAGCCAGCTGATCGACGCGGCGCTGGACCGCGGCAAGGGCGTGGTGATCGCGCTGCCGCACACCGGCAACTTCGACGTCTCGGGCATCTGGCTCGTCGGCCACGCCGGCGGGTTCACCACGGTCGTCGAGCGGCTCCGGCCGGAGTCCCTGTACGAGCGGTTCATGGCCTACCGCCAGTCGCTCGGGTTCGAGCTCATCCCGGCCTCCGGCGGTAACGTCGCGCCGTACCGGGTGTTGATCGAACGCTTGCGCGCCAACGGCATCGTGTGTCTGCCGGCAGACCGGGACCTGTCCGAGCGAGGTGTCCCGGTGACCTTCTTCGGCGCGGAGACCCGGATGCCGGCCGGCCCGGCACGCCTCGCCGCGCTGACCGGCGCGCAGCTGCTGATCGGCGAGAACTCGTTCACCGACGACGGCTGGGGGCTGCGCCTGCACACCCCGATCCCGGTGCACGGCCGCGACGAGGTGGCCGCGGCGACCCAGCGGATGGCCGACTCGTTCGCCGCCGACATCGCCGCCAACCCGGTGGACTGGCACATGATGCAGAAGCTGTGGCTCGCCGACCTGTCCGACGAGCAGCGGGACGGCCTGACCGGCAAGCAGGAGGCGCGGGAGGCCCGGTGAGGATCGGCATCGTCTGTCCGTACTCCTTCGAGGTCCCCGGAGGAGTGCAGGCGCACGTACTGGACCTGGCCAAGGCGCTGCGGCGGCGCGGCCACGAGGTCGACGTGCTCGCGCCGGCCGACGAGGACACGCCGCTGCCCGACTTCGTCCAGCCCGCCGGCCGCGCGGTCGGCATCCCCTACAACGGGTCGGTGGCGCGGCTGTCGTTCGGGCCGGTGTCCTACCGGCGGGTCCGGCGCTGGATCCGCGACCACGACTTCGACGTGCTGCACCTGCACGAGCCGACCACGCCGAGCCTGTCGCTGCTCGCGCTGATGATCGCCGACGGGCCGATCGTCGCGACCTTCCACATGTCGAACCCGCGGTCCCGCACGCTGAGCGCGTTCCAGCCGGTCCTGCGGCCGTTCCTGGAGAAGATCACCGCGCGCATCGCGGTGTCGGTGCTCGCCCGGCGGATGCAGGTCGAGCACCTCGGCGGGGACGCCGTGGAGATCCCCAACGGGGTGGACGTCGAGTTCTTCGCCGGCGCGGAACCGCTGCCCGGCTACCCGCGCGACGGCGGCACGGTCGGCTTCGTCGGCCGGTTCACCGAACCGCGCAAGGGCATGCCGGTGCTGCTGGACGCGCTGAAGATCCTCGCGCCGGAGCTGCCGGCGCTGGAGCTGCTGGTCGTCGGCGGCGGCGACCAGGACGAGCTGCGCCGCCAGGCCGGCCCCACGCTGCGGGACCGGCTCGTGCTGCTCGGTCAGGCCGACGACGTGACCAAGGCGCGGGCACTGCGCAGCGTCGACGTCTACTGCGCGCCCAACACCGGCGGCGAGAGCTTCGGCATGATCCTCACCGAGGCGATGTCGGCCGGCGCCGCGGTCGTCGGCAGCGACCTGGACGCGTTCCGGCGGGTGCTCGACGACGGTCGGGCCGGCGCTCTGTTCCCCGTGGGTGACCCGGTCGGGCTCGCGGCGGCCCTGCGGGGGATGCTTGTCTCCCCGCAGCGGCGCACCGAACTGGTGGCGGCGGCGCGCCGGCGGGTGACGGCCTTCGACTGGACGGTGCTGTCCGGTCAGGTGCTGCGGGTGTACGAGCAGGCGGTCGCCGCGGACCCGCGGCGGATCGTCGAGTCAGGTGCCGGTGTCGATTCTGGTGAGGTGTCGTGACTGCGTTGGTGACCACGCTTGTCGTTGTCGTCGTGGTGGCCTTGGTGGTCGGCCTGTGGTTGGCCGCCACCGCGAACAGGCTGGACCGGCTGCACGTGCGCACCGACGCGGCGTGGGCGGCGCTCGACGCGGCGCTGGCCAGGCGGGCGGTGGTGGCCCGCGCGGTCGCCGCCGCGATCCGGATGGAGGAGGTCGGGGCGGACCGGTTGCGTGCCGAGGCGGAACGGGCGGAGCGGACCGTCCGGGACGAGCGCGAGGAGGCCGAGAACCGGCTGTCCCTGCAGCTCGCCGCCGTCGACCGGGCGAAGCTGCCGCTGGCGCTGGCCGCCGAGCTGCTCGACGCGGAGCACCGGGTGGTCATCGCGCGGCGCGTACACAACGACGCCGTGCGGGACACGCTCACGCAGCGGCGGCGCAGGCTCGTCCGCTGGCTGAAGCTCGCCGGCACCGCCGCCCAGCCCGAGTACTTCGAGATCGTGGAGCCGACGCTGTCCGGTGAGCCGGGCACCGCGCCGCTGCCCCGGCCGTCCGCGCGGGTGCTGCTGATCGACGGCGAGCGTCGGGTGCTGCTGTTCAACGGGCACGACCCACACCGTCCGGACGCCAAGTTCTGGTTCACCGTCGGCGGCGGCGTCGAGCCGGGGGAGGACCTGCGGTCGGCCGCGCTGCGGGAGCTCGCGGAGGAGACCGGTGTGCGCCTCGCCGACGACGGTCTGGTCGGCCCGGTGTGGCGGCGGCGGGTCGCGTTCAGCTTCGACGGCCGCACCTACGACGGCGAGGAGTGGTTCTTCCTCGCCGACCTGATGGGCCTCGGTGAGACGGTGCCCGTCGACACCTCCGGGTTCACCGAGCTGGAGG
Source organism: uncultured Actinomycetota bacterium (assembly GCA_963840275.1). Taxonomy (GTDB): domain Bacteria; phylum Actinomycetota; class Actinomycetes; order Mycobacteriales; family Pseudonocardiaceae; genus Actinophytocola. The sequence continues at coordinate 106,686 of CAWIYK010000004.1, read as the reverse complement.
CCCGCGTCGTCGACGGGCACAAGTGGTGGACGGTCGACGAGCTGCGCGCCACCGATGAGACGATCTACCCGGTGCAGCTGCCGACGCTCCTGCCGAAGGTTCTGACCGCCAAGTGGGACGGCTCGGTCAGAACCGTCCGTTGACCGCCGCCCGCGTGTCCAACGCCCAGGACGGGTGAGTCCAACGTTCGCGTACCCGGCCGGTGGACGTGAATGTCGAACTCACCGGTCACGAACGTTGGACACGCGGGGTCTGGGTGTTGGACACGCGGGTTGGGTTACGTGACCTGTGCGGTCATCGACTCCGGGAGTGGGTCGAACCGGGAGAACTCGCGGGTGAACGTCGCCGAGCCCGAGGTCATCGCGCGTAGGTCGATCGCGTAGCGCAGGAGCGCGGTCGCCGGGACCTCGGCGCGCACGATGCTGTACCCGGGTGTCACGTCGGCCTCGGTGCCCAGCACCCGGCCGCGCCGCGACGACAGGTCGCCGAGCACGGTGCCGAGGTGATCGTCCGGCAGCCGCACCACGACCTCGTCCACCGGCTCCAGCAACGAGATCCGACCGTTCGCGGCCGCGTCCTTCAGGCCCATCGAGCCGGCCATCTGGAACGCCGCGTCCGACGAGTCGACGCTGTGGGCCTTGCCGTCGAACAGCGTCACCCGGATGTCCACCACCGGGTGGCCCGCCGACAGCCCCTTCTCGAGCTGCGCGCGCACGCCCTTCTCGACCGACCCGATGAACTGGTGCGGCACCGACCCGCCGACGACCTTGTCGACGAACTCGAACCCGGCGCCCACCGGCAGCGGCTCGACGTCGAGGTCGCACACGGCGTACTGCCCGTGCCCGCCGGACTGCTTGACGTGCCGGCCCTTCCCGCGCGCCTTCGTCGCGAACGTCTCGCGCAGCGCCACCCTCACCGGCTCGGTCTCGACGTCCGCCCCGCCGGCACGCAGCCGCGCGAGTACGACGTCCGCGTGCGCCTCGCCCATGCACCACAGCACGAGCTGGTGGGTCTCCGCGTTGCGTTCCAGCCGCAGGGTCGGGTCGCCGGCGACGAGCCGGGCGAGGTTGCGCGACAGCGCGTCCTCGTCGCTGCGGGTCTTCGCGACGACGGCCACCGGCAGCAGCGGCTCCGGCATCGTCCACGGCCGCATCAGCAGCGGCTTGTCCGGGCTGGACACCGTGTCCCCGGTCTCCGCGGAGCCGAGCTTGGTGAGCGCGCAGATGTCGCCGGCCACACAGTGCGACACCTCGCGCAGGTTCGCGCCCAGCGGCGAGTAGATGTGCGCGACCCGCTCGTCGACGTCGTGGTCCTCGTGTCCCCGGTCGGCCATGCCGTGCCCGGAGATGTGCACGGGACGCTCCGGGCGCAGCGTCCCGGAGAACACCCGGACGAGTGACACGCGTCCGACGTAGGAGTCGATGGCCGTGCGGACGACCTCGGCGACCAGCGGGCCGTTCGGGTCGGCGGTGACCGCGCCGGAGCCGCTGCCGTGCACGTCGGTGACGTCCGGCACCGCGTGTTCGAGCGGGGAGGGGAACGCGCCGGTCAGCGCCTCGAGCAGCTCGGCGAGCCCGACGCCGGTGTTCGCGCACACGGGGATGACCGGGTGGAAGGTGCCGCGCGCGACCGCGGTCTCGAGGTCGGCGATGAGCGTCTCGTGCTCGATCTCCTCGCCCTCGACGTAGCGGTCCATGAGGGTCTCGTCCTCGCTCTCGGCGATGATGCCCTCGATCAGCTCGTTGCGTGCCTCGTCGATCAGCTCGAGGTCGTCCTCGTCCGGCTCGCGCACGGTCGGCGGGTGGCCGTCGGAGTAGTCGAAGAACCGGCGGGTGATGAGCCCGAGAATTCCCTGCTTGCCGCCGGAGGCCGGCAGGTACAGCGGCAGCACGCCCGCGCCGAACGCGTCCTGGCACGCCGCCATCTCGGCGTCGGCGTCGGCGCGCTGGTGGTCCAGCCGCGCGATCACCACGGCGCGGGGCATGCCGACCGCGGCACACTCCGCCCACAGCGCGGTGGTCGCCGGGTCGATGCCTTCCGCGGCGCACACGACGAACAGGGCCGCGTCGGCCGCGCGCAGGCCGGCGCGCACCTCGCCGACGAAGTCCGCGTAGCCGGGGGTGTCGATCAGGTTGATCTTGACGTCGTTGTGCACCAGCGGGGCGACCGACAGGCCGACCGAGCGCTGCTGGCGCTGCGCCGCCGGGTCGTGGTCGCACACGGTGTTGCCGTCGGTGACCGTGCCGGCCCTTGAGATGACGCCGGCGGCCGCGAGCAGGGCCTCGGTCAATGTGGTCTTCCCGGAGCCGGACGGCCCGACGAGAACGATGTTCCGCACTTTCGCCGGGTCCTCTACAGCGACCGCGGCTCCGCCGTCACCGTTGTCAGTGTGCTTGCTCGCCATGCCACTCACCCTTCCCGTCGGACCGCGCTGTCAGCCGGAGGCTCGGTGTGTCCCTTATGTGCTCGATCTCACACCTGTTTACCAGGTCGGACAACCCCGACTCTTGGAGTGGCCTGGCGAGATACCTCTGAATTGGCACGCCCGTGATGGCCACATCGCTCCTACACTCGGGTGGGGAATCCACTGTGGAAAGGAAGATCGGTGACTGACGTTTCGACCAGTCCGGAGACCGGCACCGCGCGCGTCAAGCGGGGCATGGCGGAGATGCTCAAGGGTGGCGTGATCATGGACGTGGTCACCGCCGAGCAGGCCAAGATCGCCGAGGACGCCGGCGCGGTCGCGGTCATGGCCCTGGAAAGGGTGCCGGCGGACATCCGCGCGCAGGGCGGCGTCGCCAGGATGAGCGACCCGGACCTCATCGACGGCATCATCTCGGCGGTGTCCATCCCGGTGATGGCCAAGGCTCGCATCGGCCACTTCGTCGAGGCGCGGGTGCTGCAGTCGCTCGGTGTCGACTACATCGACGAGTCCGAGGTGCTCACCCCGGCGGACTACGCGAACCACATCGACAAGTGGCAGTTCACCGTGCCGTTCGTGTGTGGCGCGACCAACCTCGGCGAGGCGCTGCGCCGGATCACCGAGGGCGCGGCCATGATCCGCTCCAAGGGTGAGGCCGGCACCGGCGACGTGTCGAACGCGACCACCCACATGCGCAAGATCCGCGGCGAGATCAAGAAGCTGACCTCGCTGCCGGAGGACGAGCTCTTCGTTGCCGCGAAGGAACTTCAGGCGCCCTACGAGCTGGTGCGCGAGGTCGCGCAGCTCGGCAAGCTGCCGGTCGTGCTGTTCACCGCGGGCGGCATCGCGACCCCGTCCGACGCGGCGATGATGATGCAGCTCGGCGCCGAGGGCGTGTTCGTCGGCTCCGGCATCTTCAAGTCGGGCAACCCGGCGAAGCGCGCGGAGGCGATCGTGAAGGCGACCGCCTTCCACGACGACCCGGACGTGATCGCGAAGGTGTCCCGCGGCCTCGGCGAGGCCATGGTCGGCATCAACGTGGAGGACGTACCGGAGCCACACCGACTAGCCGACCGAGGCTGGTAATCACCAGCCGGTGGCCAAGCCGGACCGCGAGCGAAGCGAGCTGGCCCCCACCAACACCCGCGTGAGTGAGGGCTTGTGTGAGCGGCCGCCGGCGTCTGGACTGACGCTCGCGCGCAGGCGCGTCAGCGCCGAGCACGGAGGAGGGAAGACGCCGGGTACAGGCCGTGAATACGCGAGCGGAGCGAGCCAATGACACGAGCCAATCACACGTGTTCCGACACCATGACTGACGTGGTGCCGGGCTCGAGGGCCTCGAAGACGTGCGGCAGGTCCCCCGGGTAGGCGACGTAGTCGCCCGGGGTGACCTCCACCGGGTCGTCGGCGAGGCCGATGCGTGCGCGGCCGGAACACAGCACCACGTGTTCGACCACGCCCGGCATGTGCGGGTCGGACTCGCGGGCGGAGCCCGGTTCCGCGGTGATCAGGTAGATGTCGCGCCGGGCGTTCGGCGGGCAGGACGCCAGCAGCGTGGCCACGTAGTTCGCCCGCTCCGAGAACACCGCGGGACCCTCGCCGGCGCGGATGATCTGCACCTTCGGCCGCGCCGGCTCGACGAGTCTGCTGAACGGCACGTCCAGCGCGACCGACAGCGCCCACAGCGTCTCGACGCTCGGGTTGCCGCTCGCGGCCTCGAGCTGCGAGAGTGTCGACTTCGCGATCCCGGCGCGTTTGGCCAGCTCGGACAGCGAGAGGCCGACCCGTTCCCGCTCGCGACGCAGCGAGAACGCGATCACGTCCAGCGGCGCCTGTGCCATCGGTAGCCTCCCGTGTTCGTTCTGTGAGACCGATCGTTCGCCTTGACGAACGCACGGTGCGTTGTTCACTATAAAAGTCATGCGTTCGATCTGGCGAACCCTGACCCCGTCCCTGCAGCGCGACATGCTCGCCATCGCGAGTGCCATCGCCGTGGTCGGGGTGTCGTTCGGCGCGATCGCCGTGGCCAGCGGGCTCGACTGGTGGATGCCGACGGCCCTGTCCGTCCTGGTGTTCGCCGGCGGCTCGCAGTTCATGGTGGTCGGCGTCGTGGCCGCGGGCGGCGGGCTCGTCGCCGCGGTGCTCGGGGCGCTGGTGCTCAACGCGAGGCACCTGCCGTTCGGGCTCGCGATCGGCGACATCCTCGGCAGCGGCAAGCTCGCGCGGCTGGTCGGCGCGCACCTGATGATCGACGAGTCGGTCGCGTTCGCGATGGCGCAGAAGGATCCGACCCGCGCGCGGGCGGTGTTCTGGTTTCTCGGCACCACGGCCTTCGTCGTGTGGAACCTCGGCACGATCGCCGGTGCGGCGGCCGGGCAGTTCATCGGCGACACGGACGCGTTCGGGCTCGACGCCGCGTTCCCCGCCGCGCTGCTCGCGCTGGTGCTGCCGTCGCTGAAGAACGCGCGGGTACGCAACGCCGCGCTGCTCGGCGCGGCGATCGCCTTGGCCACCACGCCGTTCCTGCCGGCCGGGATACCCGTGCTGCTCGCGCTCGGCGGGCTCGTCGTGCTGATTCCGGCGCCCAAGCAGACTGCCACCGAGGAGATGGCGGCATGACGCTCGTCGCGATCCTGGTGCTCGCCGCAGGCACCTACGCCTTCCGCGCGGCGGGACCGCTGCTGCGGGCCCGCATGGCGCGGGCGAACGGCAGCGCCGAGCTGCCGCCGCGTCTGACGGAGCTGATGTCGACCGCCGCCACCGTGCTGCTGGTCGCACTCGTCGCGACCGCCGCGCTCACCGAAGGCGGCGGGTTCGCGGGCGTCGCGCTGCCGTCGGGCGTGCTCGTCGGCGGGATCCTCGCGTGGCGCAAGGCGCCGTTCGTGGTCGTGGTCATCACGGCCGCGGCCGTCGCGGCCGGGCTGCGGCTACTCGGGGTGCCGTGACAGCATCCGCACGGCCAGCTCGGCGTAGGCGTTCGCCAGCTCGTCCGGTCCGTAGTCGTCGGTCGGCACGAACCAGTACGGCGCCCGCACTCCCATGCTGGAGATCGCGGCGACCGTCGGGATCAGCTCACTCTCGGCGAACACGCCCTCGGCCACCCCGCGCAGCCCGACCTCGGTGCTCAGCAGCTCGGTCCGCCGTCGCAGCTCCAGCGACTCGGCCGCCAGCTCCGGCGAAAGGTGGTGCAGCTCGTCGTTGGTGACGATCGCGAGCAGGGGGTAGGTGACGTGGCTCCGGACGTGCGTGCGGACCAGCTCCCGCACCTGCGTCACCGGGTCCGGCGCGCACGACGCCAGCGTCCGCTCGAACGCCGTGTGCAGGTGCCGGTGTCCGACCAGCACCAGCCTGGCCAAGATCTTGGCCTTCGACGCGAAGTGCTCGTACAGGCTCGGCGCCTTGATCCCGACGGCCGAGGCGATCTGGCGGACGGTCGTCGCCGGGTAGCCGTGGTGGGCGAACAGCCGCAGCGACGCCAGCAGGATCCGGAGCTCGGTGCCCTCGCCGGTGTCCGGCGGCAGACGTGGCTCCACCGCGCGGACCCTCGTCAGCGCGGTGAAGTCGCGAGCGCGTGGCTCGGTCAGGGAAACCGCCTCTCAGCCGCCCGCCCTGGCGTTGCGGCGCACGTCGGTCCAGGCCGGGTCGGTGCACAGACCGCACGACGGCCCGAAGAACAGGGATCCGGCCTGCTGGTCGCCCATGAGCTGGTAGGAGAACCAGGCGGTCATCATCCCGCGGAACCGGCCGCCGTCGATGGCGGGCTCGAAGTGGTCGGCGCCGCCCAGCTCCGCGTACACGGCGGGCACCTGGTCGGCCGCCTCGTACATCGGCACGACGATGAGCCACGGGAGCACGATCGAGTCCTTCTCGCCGGCGAGGAACAGCGCCGGTCCGCGCAGCCTGTTCGACAGCGCGACGGGGCCCGGCTGGAGCGCGACCGTCGTGGTGACGATCGGGTCCGCGCCGGCGTTGACCGCGCCCATGCCGCCCTGGGAGTGCCCGACCGCGCCGACCCTGTTCGTGGCGATGTGGTGGAAATATCGACTGCCCGGCCGGTCGTTCTCACTGATGAGCCACCGCGCGCCGGCGAGCATCTGCTGCCCGGTGCCGGCCTGCGTGGTGTTGGCCGCGGCGACCACGAACCCGTGCGACGCCCAGTGCCGCAGCAGCAGGCTGTACGCGCCGGGCACCACTCCGGTGCCGTTGCCCCAGATGAGCACGGGGTGTGTGCCGGAGCCGAGGTCGGTGGGTCGGTAGATGGTGTGGGTGAGGCCGATGTCCACGGCGACGGCGTACGGCCCGGGGTCCGCGTACGGGTCGGCGGTCGCCACCGCGGGAGCGGCGAGTGTGGTGGCGAGCAGGACGGTAACTGCGACGAGCAGGCGACGCAGGAACATGAGTACTCCTCCCTAACGCTTGTTAGGGAAGCGTCGCAGGCGAACGATGAGTGTGTCAAGAGTCACAAACGGTCACTGCCTAGGCTGTGACCAGAGGAAAGAGAGGTACCGGTGTCCGCTGGACCGTTGATCGGAGTGCTCGCGCTCCAGGGTGACGTGCGTGAGCACCTCGCCGCGCTGCGGGAGAGCGGCGCCCGCGCGACCGCCGTCCGCCGGCCGGCCGAGCTGTCCGAAGTGGACGGTCTGGTCATCCCGGGCGGCGAGTCGACCACCATGTCCCGGCTGCTCGACATCTTCGAGCTGCTGGACCCGCTGCGCGCGCGGCTCGCCGAGGGCATGCCCGCCTACGGGTCGTGTGCCGGGATGATCCTGCTGGCGAACAAGGTGCTCGACGGCCGCGAGGACCAGCACCAGCTCGGCGGGCTGGACATGATCGTGCGGCGCAACGCCTTCGGCCGCCAGGTCGACTCCTTCGAGGAGGACCTCGACTTCGCCGGCGTGCCGGGCGGCCCGGTGCACGCGGTGTTCATCCGCGCGCCGTGGGTCGAGTCGGCGTCGCCGCAGGTGACGGTGCTCGCTCGGGTGAGCGACGACCCGGAGGTCCCTGGTGGCGAAGCGGCCGCCGGTAGGATCGTCGCGGTCCGGCAGGGTCCCGTGCTTGCCACGGCGTTCCATCCGGAGCTGACTGGGGACATGCGCGTGCACAGACTGTTTGTCGAGATGGTGGAGGGGACGTCGTGAGTGGCCATTCAAAATGGGCGACAACGAAGCACAAGAAGGCCGCGCTCGATGCCAAACGGGGCAAGCTCTTCGCCAAGCTGATCAAGAACATCGAGGTCGCGGCGCGGACCGGCGGCGGTGACCCGGACGGCAACCCGACGCTGTTCGACGCCATCCAGAAGGCCAAGAAGAACTCCGTCCCGCAGGACAACATCGAGCGGGCCCGCAAGCGTGGCGGCGGCGAGGAGGCGGGCGGCGCCGACTGGCAGACGATCATGTACGAGGGCTACGGCCCGAACGGTGTCGCCGTGCTGATCGAGTGCCTCACCGACAACCGCAACCGCGCGGCGAGCGAGGTGCGCACCGCGATGACCCGCAACGGCGGCAACATGGCCGACCCGGGTTCGGTGGCGTACCTGTTCAACCGCAAGGGTGTCGTGATCCTGCCGAAGAACGACCTCTCCGAGGACGACGTGCTGATGGCCGTCCTCGAGGCGGGCGCGGAGGAGGTCAACGACCTCGGCGAGAGCTTCGAGGTGGTCTCCGAGGCGACCGACATGGTCGCGGTGCGCACGGCGCTGCAGGAGGCGGGCTACGACTACGAGTCGGCGGAGGCGAGCTTCCTGCCGTCGGTCAGCGTGCCGCTCGACGCGGACGGCGCGCGCAAGGTCTTCCGGCTGATCGACGCCCTCGAGGACAGCGACGACGTGCAGAACGTCTACGCGAACTTCGACGTGTCCGACGACATCATGGCGGAAGTCGATGCCTGACTCGAGTCGGTTCGTCGGTGTCGGCGGAACGTCTACGCACTGTGTCCAGTTCCACGTGTCCGACGACATCATGGCGGAAGTCGATGCCTGACTCGAGTCCGTTCGTCGGTGTCGGCGGAATGTCTACGCACTGTGTCCAGTTCCACGTGTCCGACGACATCATGGCGGAAGTCGATGCCTGACTCGAGTCGGTTCGTCGGCGTCGGCGGAATGTCTACGCACTGTGTCCAGTTCCACGTGTCCGACGACATCATGGCCGAGGTCGATGCATAACCCGGCGGGTTTCGGGTCCCGCGCCGGCGCGGGTGTGCTGACCGGCGTCACCCTGTGGCGGCTGGTCGTCGCGGCGTTCGGGTTCATCGGCTTCGGCGCGGCCGCGGCCACCATGAGCGACCCGTGGCCGGGGCTGAGCCAGCAGGCCAGCCTGCTCACCGGCGTGGTGTACGCCGGGCTCGCGTTGTATCCGCTGCTGGTCGGCGGCCGCGCGCACGAGCCGTCCTCGCCGTGGCTGCGCGGCGCGCTGACGGTGCTGTTGTTGCTGGTCAGCGTCACGTTCCTGACTGGCATGGGCGGCGACCTCGACTCGACGTGGTCGTTGTTCGAGCACCTCCTCACGCCGCTCGTCGTGTTCGTCGACTGGGTCGCCGTCGGCCGCAACCAGGCCGCGGTGCGCTGGTGGCATCCCGGCTACGGCCGGCGGCGGCTCGCGGCCGGCCCGTTGCGGCAGCAGCCCCAAGTGCAGCAGCTCCAGCCCGCGTCGGGTTGGCGGCCGTGACCGCCGCCGACGGTCTGTCCGCGGAGGACCGGGTGCTGCGCGACTGGCTCATCGCGCAGTCCGACCAGCGCGGCGCCGCGCTCGTCGAGGTCGCCCCGGACGAGCACGGCGCGCCGTACGCGTTCTCGGTCGGCGTGTGGCGGCGGTTCGGCGCGCCGGAGGCCGTGACCATCGGCCTGCCGGAGGGCGTCGACAAGAGGCTGATCGACACCTACATCCAGCGGTGCGCCAACGGAGAGCGGTTCCCGCCCGGCCAGGTGTACGACGACCTGCTCGACGGCGTGCTCGTCACGGTCGAGAAGGTCAACAAGGGCCACTACTTCGAGTTCTTCGGGAGCGCCTTCCTCGTCTACCCGGAAGGCGACTTCGACGCGATCCAGCTGATCACCGCGACGCCGGACGACTACTGGCCGTGGGAGGCGGACGCGCCGTCCGGGTTCGACCAGTGGCAGCCGATCCTGACCGACAGCGGTGTCCCGGAGAGCTGGACCCCCGGGGTCGACGGGCCGTGACCGTCCACATCGGACAACTTACGCTCGACCACGCCGGTGAGGCGCTGACGGTCCAGCGCGCGGCGTACGTGACCGAGGCGCAGCACTACGACGCGCCGCACATCCCGCCGCTGCGCGAAACCCTCGACGAGCTGCGCGCCGACCTCGAGGCCGGTGTCCTGGCCATCGGCGCCTGGCTCGGCCACCGGCTCGCCGGGTGCGTCCGCGGCCGCGTCGACGGCGACCGCATGGAGGTCGCCCGCTTCGCCGTCGCGCCCGACCTGCAGGGCCGCGGCATCGGCAGCGCGCTGCTGTCGGCCGTCGAGTCCGCCGCGCCGGCCGCGGTCCGCACCCTGTGGCTCGTCACCGGCGCCACCAGCGAGGCCAACCTCCGGCTCTACCGCCGCGCGGGCTACGCGGCCGTGGCGAACACGACCGACGCGGTCGGCGTCGCGTTGGCCCTGCTGGAGAAGCCCCGCGACTGACGCGCGAGAGCGTCGAACAGGTCGCGTACCCTCAGCGCGTCGCGGCTGCGCAAGCTGACGACCAGGGCCACGCTGTTCTGGATTCCGCTGTTCCCCATCAACAAGAAGCACACGCTGACGTGCACCGCGTGCGAGTTCGAGCAGCGGATGCCGGGGGAGCAGGCGCGCCAGCTCGCCGCCACCGGCGGGATGTCCGGGCCCCGGGATGCCCGCTCCGGCGATGGCCGCACCGGGGATGCCGCCCGGGCCCGGCATGCCGCCGCCCGGCTTCGGCCAGAACACCGGCCCGCAGCCGTACCCGCCGCAGGGACCGCCTCCCGGTTCCCCGCCCCACGGCGCCCCGCGCCCGCAGCCCCCGTACCCGCCGAATGGTTACCCGCCTCCGGGCCACGGTCCCCGCTGACCCGCGTCAGGACCGGCAGAGCGCTCTGATGCGGTCCGCGTCCGCCGGGTACTCGGCCGCCAGCTCGTCGGCCACGCCGAACTCGACGCAGTCGTCGGTGTAGGGCGGCACCACGACGCAGCCCATCAGCGTCCACTCGCCCATGGGCGACGCCGCCTGCCACGTGCCCGCCGGCACCACCACCTGCGGGCGTTCGCCGGCGGCGAGGTCGGCGCCGAGCACGACCGACCGCGCGACCCCGTTGGCGAGCAACAACATCCGCGTCGGCGCGCCGGCGTGGTAGGTGAAGATCTCGATCCGGTCCAGCCGGTGCACGGCGGAGAACTCCGGCGCCGTGAGCAGGTAGTAGATCGCCGAGCAGGTGTCGGACCGCCAGCTCTGCGCGAACAGACCGCCTTCGATGGGCAGCGGCGTCAGGCCGAGCAGCTCGGTGATCTCCGATGGCGTAGACATACCGTCGATCATGCTCCAGGCTGGTCGGATGGAACGGGTGGCGCGGCCGCGGCCGCAGGACATGTCCGAGGAGCAACTCGGTTTCCGGCCGCAGAAGGCGGTCCGCTGGCTGGCTCCGAAAGTCCTGATCACCACGGGCGTGCAGTCCCTCATCGCCGAGACCTTCGGGTCCTACGCGGACAAGCGGGAGCTCCAGGGGAGTCTCCCGGCGAGCGTCCACGCCTACGGCGACCGCGACGAGCTGTGGCTGGACTACGTCGCCGACCTCGGTGACGGGTTCGACGCGACCTACTCGATCGCGTCGCTGCTCGCCAAGGACGACCTCGACCTCGGCACCCCGCTGCCACGCGGCAAGCTGCTCGTGATGGGCGGCGACCAGGTCTACCCGGCCGCGTCGACCGGCGCCTACGAGGACCGCACCAAGGGCGTCTACCGCGCGGCGCTGCCGGTCGCGCCCGCCGACCCGCCGACGCTGTTCGCCCTGCCCGGCAACCACGACTGGTACGACGGCCTCACGTCGTTCCTCCGCGTCTTCGCCCAGCGCAGGCCCTTCGGCGGCTGGGAGACCGAGCAGACCCGCAGCTACTTCGCGGTGCGGCTGCCGCAGAACTGGTGGCTGTACGCGATCGACACCCAGTTCGACGACTACGTCGACGCCCCGCAGCTCGAGTACTTCCACGCCGCCTCGGCCGACCTGCGCGAGGGCGACGCCGTCATCCTCTGCACCTCCACGCCGGCGTGGGTGCAGGCCGGCGCGGGCAGCAGGTCCAAGGGCTACGACACCATCGAGTTCTTCCAGCGCGAGGTGATCCGGCCGCGTGGCGCGACCGTCCGCGTCATGCTCTCCGGCGACAAGCACCACTACGTGCGCTACGCGGAACACGACGGCACCGCGCAGAAGATCACCTCCGGCCTCGGCGGCGCGTACCTCGCCGCGACGCACAAGCTGCCGGCGGAGCTGGTGCTGCCACCGGTGAAGTCCCGGGTGCGGGAACCGTCGCGGCCGGCCAGGTTCGACCTCGAGAAGCGGTATCCCGACCGGGCCGGCTCCGAGGTGCTCGCGCCCGGCATCTTCCGGTTGCCGTGGCGCAACCCCGGGTTCTGGGGGCTCACCGGCTTCGCCCAGCTCGTGGCGACGATGGCCGTGCTGTACGGGCTGGCCGAGTCGGCGGTGCGGTCCGGCGTGTTCGGACTGCTCGCGGCGTGGTCACCCGCGCTGGTCGCGGCCGTCGTGCTGGTGCTCGGCGGGATCGCGTTCGCGCGCATCGACTTACCCAAGGCGGACAAGACGAACGTCGTCGCAGGCCTCGCGCACGCCGTGGCGCACCTGGCGTTGAGCGTCGGCTGGGCGTTGGTGATCCGCTGGCTCTACCACGACGTCCTGCCCGACGGCGCCACGGCGGACTGGCTGATCTTCCTGATCGTCGCGGTCGGCACACCGGTGCTGATCGGGTTCGTCGACGCCGAGCTGGTCGCCGTGTACCTGTTGGTCGCCAGCCGTTTCGGCATCAACCTGAACGAGGTGTTCGCGGGTCAGAGCATCGAGGACCGCAAGGGTTTCCTGCGCATGCACATCGGCCGGGACGGCACGCTGACCATCTACCCGGTCAAGCTGGACAAGGTGTGCCGCGCGTGGCGCGCGAACCCGAACGGCGCACCGACCGAGCCGTGGCTGCTGCCGGAGCAGCCGCTGCGCCCCGAGCTGATCGAGGAACCGATCCGCGTCCCGCATGACGGGCGTCCGCTCTAGCTACAGGTCCACGCGCCAGCGGTTCCACAGTGGGGTCAGGTCGACGGGCGACGCGTGCTGCGCGGCGGCGCCGAAGTCCCGCGGCGTGGAGACGCCGTACCGGTGCGCCACCGCGTACGACTTGAGCATCGCCAGCATGCGGTCGCTACCCAGCGTCTGTTCGAGGTCGGCCAGCATGCAGGGGCCGATGAGGTACACCGACACGACGTAGTGCCCGCCCGGCAGCCCGTCCCAGTAGTCGTGCCCGTTGGTGATCCGGTCGTCCGGCCCCTGCCACGGCGGGTTCGCGCAGTCGACGCCCTCCTCGCCCGTGAGGCGCAGCGCCGAGTAGTGCGTGATCGACTCGTCGAGCCACGGGTCGGCGTACTGGTTGTTGCCGACGAGCGCGTACCACCACTGGTGCGCCAGCTCGTGCGACACCGACACCGTGTCCGGGACCGCGGCCACGTAGGTCGGGTACTCCATGCTGCCCCACGGGAACTGGCCCGTGACGACGTCGACCTCGGGGTAGGGGTAGCGGCCGTACCAGTCGGCGAAGGTCTCCATCGACGACACCGCCGTGGTCGTCGTCAGCGCGACCTCCTCGGCGGTGACGTCCGCGCCCTGCCACACCCGCACCAGCACCCCGTCGCGGGAGCGGGCGGTGTGCTCGGTGAACCGGCCCGCGGCGAACGCGAAGTCGCGCACCTTCGGCGCCTCGAACGACGTGACCGTGCGGCCGGGTCGGCCCGGCCGGCTGGTCGCGACCCCGGACGCCGGCACGGCCAGCGCGGTCGGATGGTCGAGGCGCACCCGCCAGTCCGCGGTCAGCGCGTAGTTCGACTCGCCGAGCGCGGTGTACGGCTCGAGGTGCCAGCCGTCGCGGTCGTGCACCGCGAGCACCGGAAGGGCGAAGCTCACGAACGCGGCGCCCGCGTGCCTGCCGAACCGCTCGTCCCGGTCGGGCACGGCGATGGCGATGTCGAAGGAGATGGTCGTGTGCGCGCCAGGCCGAAGGCGCACCCGCACCGGCAGCGCCGTGCAGTCGACGGCGAGCGGCCCGGCGACCCCGCCGGTCACCTTCGTGACCGTGACCGCCGGCGCGGCGCAGCCGTCGACCCCGTTGCCCCACAGGCGGAACCACACGGTGTCGAGTGCGGCGCCGGTCGTGTTGGTGAACCGGACCGACTGCCTGCCGTGCCACCCGAACCCGGTGTCGTCGCCGGTGAGGCGGACGTCGTAGCCGGCCCGGGCGGGACCGGGCGGCGTCGCAGGCGACGCGGACACGGTCGGCACGGTGAGCACGAGCAGAACGGCGAGAACGAAGACCCCCAGTCGACGCATCCGCACAGAGTAGGTGGCCGCGCCGGGTTGGGGAAGCGCCCGGACGAGCGGGAGAAGGGGGTGGCCCCGCCCGCCCGGGCGCCGCGATCACTGGCGGCGGGGGAGGTTGAACTCCTCCATCGCCATGACCGGGCGTAGGTGCGCTTGCGCGCCGCCACGGGTGAACGCGTCGCGCAGGACGTCCCCGCCGAGGAGGTTCCCCAACGCGCCCATGATCATTCCCTGGTCGAGTGCCAGGTACCGTTTCGCGACCTTTCCGCTGCGCACCGCGATCGCGTCGTAGTAGCCGCCGGGGCCGTAGCTGTCGAAGTCGCGGCGCAGCTTCGCCAGCTCGGTCAGCGCGGCCTTCGGCTGGTAGGGCAGCGCGAGCACGACCGCGTGCGGCGTCACGACCCCGTCGCCGTAGGCCGCGGGCGGGGGCGTCGCCTCGCGGCAGCCCTCGAAGCCGACGTCGACCGAGGTGCGTTCCTGGTCACTGGTGTAGCCCGGCGTGTCCAGGCCCATGATGTCGACGCCGTACTCCCGGTACCCGCCGTCCGGGTTGGACGACGGCGAGAAGCCCCAGTAGCCGTACTTCGCGTCGTTGAGGCCGTGCTCGATCTGGCCGCGCACGTACACCGAGTGCTGCCGGGCCCAGGAGTTCTTGCCCCACTTGACCTCCGGCACGAACAGGTCCGGCATCAGCTCCTCGAACATGTCCCCGCCCCAGGTCGGGACGAACGTGAGGCCGCGGTAGGTGTAGTTGCCCTCGAACACCGGGATGCCCATGTAGTCGACGAACTCGCCGGACGGCTTCTGCTCCTGCCAGCCCCAGTCGCAGTTGTCCGGGAACGTCCGCCACGGCACGAAGTAGTGCTCCGGCGGCACCTGGCCGAGCGAGATCGCGACATAGCTGATCATCCGGGTCTCGCTGGCGAAGTTCCCGTAGGTGTGGCAGGTGTACCAGACGTCCGGGCCGTTGCCGGGGTAGTTGCCCGGCAGTGAGCAACCGGGCGGCGCCTGGTCCCAGAACCCGCCGCGCATGAGGCCGGCTGCCACATCCGGCGAGCGGCCGGCCGGGTCGTAGTAGAACGCGAAGTCCATCGGGTCGAGCAGGCGCTGCGCCTGCGCGCGGACCTGCGGCACCGCGTTGCGCACCACCATGAGCGCCGCGGCCATCCACGCGTTGTCCACACTGGACAGGAACGGGTGCACCACGGACCCGTCCTCCGGCCACACCAACAGCTTCTCGAGCGTCGCCGGGTTGTACCAGTTGTAGAACTGGCCGGACGCCGGGTGCCGCACCAGCTTACCGACCGAGTCGAGGGTCTTCCTGGTGCGGGCGACGAGCTCGCGCTCGGAGATCACGCCGAGGTCCTCCGCCACGATCGCCGACCACAGGTAGGCGCCGATGTTGGTGGGGGAGGTGTACTTCGAGCGGGTCGCCGGGTCTAGGTCGCCCTCGATGTTGTCGGCCGGCAGGCCGGTCGCCGGGTCGACCATCGCGGTGAACGACCGCCAGGTGTCCTTGACCAGTTGCAGCTGCGGGTGCCCGCCGTCCCTCGGTGCCGCGGCCGACGCGGCGGGCGCGAGCGGCGCCACCAGCATGGTCGCCAGCGCGGCCACGCCCACCATCTTGCGGACGGGGAGTAATCGGGTCATCGGTGACCTCATCTCACTTGAGTCCGGTCGTCGCGATACCGCGGACGAAATGACGTTGCAGCAGAATGAAGACGACGAGCACCGGCAGCACGATGATCACCGCGCCGGCCAGTAGCAGCTCGTAGTCGGTCCGGTTCTGGCCGATCGCGTACAGCGCGAGCGCGACCGGCAGCGTGTACGTGTCCTCCGTGGTCGCCGCCACCAGCGGCCACAGGAAGTTGTTCCAGGAGGCCAGGAACGTGAGGATGCCGAGGGTGGCGAGTGCCGGCCGGCACAGCGGAAGCACGATCTGCCAGTAGATCCGCAGCTCGCTCGCGCCGTCGATGCGGGCCGCCTCCAGCAGGTCGTTGGGGATGGACTGGATGAACTGGCGCATCAGGAACACGCCGAACGCCTGCGCGAGGTACGGCAGGATCAGGCCGGTGAGCGTGTTGACCAGCCCGAGGTTGGACGACAGCACGAACAGCGGCACGATCGTCACGATGCTCGGCACCATGAGCGTGCCGAGCACGATGCCGAACAGCAGCCGCTTGCCGGCGAACGGCAGCTTCGCGAGCGCATAGCCGGCCGCGGAGCAGAACAGCAGGTTGCCGACCGTGGTGAGCACCGCGACCGACGCCGAGTTGAAGAAGAACGTCGGGAAGTCCAGGCGGTCGAACAGGTTCCCGTAGTTCGCGAGCGTCGCCTCGTTCGGCAGCCACGTCGGCGGGTTCGCCCGGATCTCGGCCTCGGGCTTGAACGAGGACAGCAGCATCCAGACGAACGGCCCGACCACGGCCGCCAGCCCACCGAACAGCAGCACGTACAACGCCACCCTGGCGACGTGGTCGCGGGAGCGCAGCCGGTCGGTCCTAGTCGTCAACGTTGTTCCTCAGCAGCTTGAACCAGGCGATCGACAGCAGCACGACCACGACGAACAGGACGTAGCCCATCGCGGACGCGTAGCCGTAGTTGCCGAACCCGAACTGGTTGTAGGTGTGGTACGCCATCGACAGGGTCGAGTCCAGCGGGCCGCCCTGCGTCATCACGAACGGCTCCTCGAAGAACTGCACGTAGCCGATCGTGGTGATCACCGCGACGAACAGCATGGTGGGCCGCAGCATCGGCACCGTCAGGTAGCGGAACTGCGCGAACCGCCTCGCGCCGTCGATCGTGGCCGCCTCGTACAGGTCCTTCGGGATCGCCTGCAGCCCGGCAAGGAAGATCACCATGCCGAACCCGAGGTTGCGCCACGCGCCCATGGCGATCAGCGTCGGCAGCGCGAACGTCTTGTCGTTGAGCCAGTTCGGCCCGTCGACGCCGACGAGCCCGAGCAGCTCGTTGGCGAGGCCGGTGTCCGGCTGCAGCACGAACCGCCACACCACCGAGATCGCCACGATGCTCGTGACCACCGGCAGGTAGTAGCCGACCCGGAACAGCGTCCGGAACCGCACCAGCCCGGAGTTGAGCCCGAGCGCGACGAGCAACGACAGCGCCATCGTCAGTGGCACGCCGACCACCACGAAGATCGCCGTGTTGGCCGCCGCGGTCAGGAACTTCTCGTCGGAGAACAGCTTGACGTAGTTGTCCACGCCGACGACCTCGACGCCGAACGGGTCGAGCAGATCGGCGCTGCCCAGGTCGGTCAGGCTCATCGCGAGCGACGCGACCACCGGCCCCGCCGTGAACACCAGGAACAGCGCGGCGAACGGGAACGCGAAGCCCCAACCGGTGAAAGCCCTGGACAGGGCGCCGGACCGGCGTGGCCGGGCCGGCGCCGCCACGTCAGCCACCGGTGCCGATCGTCGTCGCCTGCTGCTGCATGGCCTTCGCCGCGTCGGCCGCGGACGCACCGCCCTTGGCGATCTTCTCGAGCTCGGTGTCGACACCGGCCGCGATCTGCTCCCACGTCGGGATCGACGGCGGCGCCTTGGCCTTGTCGAGCTGGTCGCCGAACACCTTGAGCTGCGGGTCGCCGGCGAGCGTCTTGTCGTCCCACGCCGCCTGCACCGCCGGCAGGTCCGACACCGTCTGGTACCACTTGACCTGGACCTCGGGCTTCATCAGGTACGAGACGAACTTCCATGCCGCGTCCCGGTTCTTGGAGCCCTTGAACACGGACATGTTGCTGCCGCCGATGAACGACGTCGCGTCACCGGAGCCGCTCGGCATCGGCCACAGGTCGTACTTGCCCTCGCCGCCGAGCTCGTCGAGCAGCCCGATGTGCCACGGGCCGGACACGAACGACGCGATCTCGCCGGACAGGACCTTGGGCTCGGTCTCGCCCTCACGCAGCCGGTCCTTCTGGGACAGTCCCTCGTCGTAGAAGGACTTGTAGTACTCGAGTGCCTCGGTCACCTGCGGGGTGTCCAAAGTGAACTCGGTGCCGTCGTAGATGTCGCCGCCGTTCTGCCACACGAACGGCATGACGGTCTGCCACGCGCCCGTCTGCCCCGGCTGCAGGTAGGTGCCCCACTTGGCGCCGCCCTTGGCCTGCATGTCCTTGACGGCCTGCTTCAGCTCGTCCCAGGTCTTCGGCGCCTCGGTGATGCCGGCCTTCTCCGCGACCGCCTTGTTCACGTACATCAGCCGGGTCTCGACGTACCACGGCACGCTGTAGGAGGTGTCGTCGACGACACCGGTCTCCCACGCGCCGGGGAAGAAGTCCGCCTTGTCGACGAAGTCGGGCGGGACCACGTCCAGCGCGCCGGTCTTCGCGAACTCGCCGATCCACGTGGTGCCGAGCATGGTCACGTCCGGCGTCTGCTGGCCGGCGATGGCGGCGGAGAGCTTGTTGTGCGCGCCGTCCCAGGGGACCGGCGTGACGGTGACCTTCGCGTCCGGGTTCTCCTTCATGAACGCGTCGGCCAGCACGGAGAGCTTCTCGCCCTCGGTGCCCATGGCCCACACGCTGATCTCGCCGGACGCCTTGCCCTGCGAGACCGCCTCGCCCTCCTTCGCGCCGGACTCCTCGTCGCCTCGGCCGCACGCGCTCGCGGCGAGCGTCACCGCGGTGAGCGCGGCGAGCAGCACTGTTCGCCTGGTAGGTCGGGTCATCGCGTACCTCCGGGTCGATCGTCATGGGTACCGCAGCTGGTGCGGATCACCAGCCGGGTCGGCATTACCTCGCGGCGTGCCGGGATCGCTGTCGTCGTGCCGCTGATCCGCTCGTCGAGCCAGCGGGCGGCGGTCGCGCCGAGTTCGCGCATGGACTGGTGCACGGTGGTCAGCCGTGCGTAGTGGGCGGCCATGATGTCGTCCCAGCCGGTCAGCGCGAGGTCGTCGGGCACCGAGAGGCCGAGGTCCTCCGCGGCCCGCAACGCGCCGAGGGCGACCTCGTCGTTGGCGCACACGAGTGCGTCCGGCCGGTCGCGGTTCAGCAGCGCCGTCGCGGCCGCGTAGCCGGAGCGGACGTCGAACGCGCAGCGGGTCGGGCTCGGCGCGGCCGCGCCGAGCGCCTGCCGGAAGCCGGCGTAGCGGCCGGCGACGTCGGGGGACTGGTCCGGGTCGCCGAGGAACGCGATCGTCCGGCGGCCGTGGCCGAGCAGATGTGTGGTCAGGTCGCGGGCGCTGTTCTCGTTGTCCGCGGTGACCGTGTCGACGAGCCCGACCGGTGGGCGCGCGAGCAGCACGAGCGGCAGCCCGGTGTCGGCGATCCTGGCGACGGCCTGGTCGCCGACGGTGCGGCCCATGATGACCATGCCGTCGACGCGGCCGGCCAGCTCGAGCACGGCCTCCTCGGCGTTCGCGCGACCGTTCGTCGCGAGGATCAGGACGCTGCGGCCCAGCTCGGCGACGACCTCCTCGTAGCCGAGCACGACCTCTGCGTAGTACGGGCCGGACAGGTCGGGGAAGACGATGCCGTTCGCGGCGTGCTGGCCCTCGGCGAGCGCGCGGCCCGCGCGGCTGGGGCGGAAGCGCAGCTCCTCGGCGACGCGCTTGACCCGCTTGCGGGTGGCCGTCGCGACCAGCTCGGAGTCGCGCAGCGCACGGGACACGGTGGCGATGGACACCCCGGCCCGATCGGCCACCTCGTAGATGGTGACCGGCCGTCGATCACGACCCGTCATGGCTGCCTTCCGGCGTTGGAAGCGCTTACATTCTGTTGCCTGAATTTCTAACACGGATGTCAAGCGAACGCGCTTACATGAGCGAGGACGCCCGCCGGACGCCCACGAGTCACCCCATGAGTGAGGGCCAGAGTGAGCGGCCGCGAATACGCGAGCGAAGCGAGCCAATGTCGCGAGTGAGGGTTTGTGTGAGCGGCCGCCGGCGTCTGGACTGACGCTCGCGCGCAGGCGCGTCAGCGCCGAGCACGGAGGAGGGAAGACGTCGGGTTCAGGCCGCGAATATGCGAGCGGAGCGAGCCAATGTCGCGGGTGAGGGTGTGGGTGAGTGGCCGCCGGTGTCTGGAGTGACGCTCGCGCGCAGGCGCGTCAGCGCCGAGCACGGAGGAGGGAAGACGCCGGGTACAGGCCGCGATTACGCGAGCGGAGCGAGCCAGTGTGACAGCCGCGAGCGGAGCGAGCCAATGTCACCGTGTCGGTCCACCGGTGTCATCCGATGACCCTCTAGAGTTCGAACTGATGTTCTCGGGAGGCGGCAGCATGCGTGTGCTCGGCGTCGACCCCGGCCTGACCAGGTGCGGGATCGCCGTCGTCGATGGGGCGGTTGGTCGCAAGGTGACCTGCGTCGAGGTCGACGTCGTTCGTACTCCGGCCGACGCCGATCTCGCGGTCCGGCTGCTCGCGGTGTCGAACGCGGTGGAGGACTGGCTCGATCGGCATCGGCCGGACGTGGTGGCGGTGGAGCGGGTGTTCAGCCAGTACAACGTGCGCACGGCGATGGGCACGGCGCAGGCGGGCGGCGTGGTGGCGTTGGCGGCGGCCCGGCGCGGGCTGCCCGTCATGTTCCACACGCCGTCGGAGGTGAAGGCCGCGGTCACCGGTTCGGGTCGCGCCGACAAGGCGCAGGTCACGTCGATGGTCACCCGGCTGCTGGGACTGTCGGAGGCGCCGAAGCCGGCGGACGCGGCGGACGCGCTCGCGATCGCCATCTGTCACGTCTGGCG
Source organism: uncultured Actinomycetota bacterium (assembly GCA_963840275.1). Taxonomy (GTDB): domain Bacteria; phylum Actinomycetota; class Actinomycetes; order Mycobacteriales; family Pseudonocardiaceae; genus Actinophytocola. The sequence goes on along the minus strand of CAWIYK010000004.1, from coordinate 86,006 downwards.
CGCGCCGATGCGCAACCGGCTCGCCGAGGCCGAGGCACGGGCCGCCGAGCTGGCCCGCAACCACAAGGCGCGGCTCGCCGCGGCCGCGAAGAGGAAGACGAGCCGATGATCTCCCGGGTACGTGGACAGGTGCTGTCGATCGGGCTGGACCACGTGGTGATCGAGGTCGGCGGCGTCGGCCTCGCCGTGGCGGCCACGCCGGCCACGCTCGGCACGCTGCGCACCGGCACCGAGGCCACGCTGTCGACCGCGCTGATCGTCCGCGAGGACTCGCTGACGCTGTACGGGTTCGCCGACGTGCAGGCCCGCGAGCTGTTCGGCCTGCTGATGACGGTGTCCGGCATCGGGCCCCGGATCGCGATGGCCACGCTCGCGGTGCTCGACCCGAACCAGCTGCGTGCCGCGCTCGCCGAGGGCAGCGTCACCGTCCTCACACAGGTGCCCGGCATCGGCCGCAAGGGCGCCGAACGTCTGATCATCGAGCTGCGCGACAAGGTCGGCGCGCTCGCGTCGGCCGGCGCGGAGTCGGTCGTCACGGGCGGTGGCCAGGTGCGGGGGAGCGTCGTGGAGGCGTTGACCGGGCTGGGGTTCGCCGCCAAACAGGCCGAGCAGGCGGTCGACGGCGTGCTCGCCGAGAACGGCCACTCCGACACGCCGACGGTGCTGCGCAGGGCGCTCGCCACCCTCGGCAAAAAGCGGTAGCCGGTCGTGCACGATGAAGCCGTGCCAGAAGACGACCCGGTGGCGTCCCCCGAGCTGATCGTCGGCGAGCGCGAGGTCGAGGCGACGTTGCGGCCCCGGCGGCTCGACGAGTTCGTCGGCCAGCACCGCGTCCGCGAGCAGCTCGAGCTGGTGCTGCAGGGCGCGACGCGGCGTGGGGTGCCGCCGGACCACGTGCTGCTGTCGGGCCCGCCCGGTCTCGGCAAGACCAGCCTCGCGATGATCATCGCGGCGGAGCTGGGCAGCCCGCTGCGCCTCACGTCCGGGCCGGCGCTGGAGCGGGCCGGCGACCTCGCGGCGATGCTGTCGAACCTCGTCGAGGGCGACGTGTTGTTCATCGACGAGATCCACCGGATCGCCCGTCCCGCCGAGGAGATGCTCTACCTCGCGATGGAGGACTTCCGGGTCGACGTGGTCGTCGGCAAGGGCCCCGGCGCGACCAGCATCCCGCTGGAGATCGCGCCGTTCACGCTGGTCGGCGCCACCACCCGGTCGGGCTCGCTGACCGGCCCGCTGCGGGACCGGTTCGGTTTCACCGCGCACATGGAGTTCTACTCGGCGGAGGACCTGGACCGGGTGCTGCGCCGTTCGGCGACGATCCTCGGTGTCGAGCTGCGCGCCGACGGCGCCGACGAGATCGCCGGCCGCTCCCGAGGCACCCCCCGGATCGCGAACCGCCTGCTCAGGCGGGTGCGCGACTTCGCGGAGGTCCGTGCGGACGGGGTGGTGACGCGGACGATCGCCCAGGCCGCGCTGACGGTGTACGACGTCGACGACCTCGGCCTGGACCGGCTGGACCGGGCCGTGCTCGGCGCGCTGGTGCGCTCTTTCGGCGGCGGTCCGGTGGGGGTTTCCACGCTGGCTGTCGCGGTGGGGGAGGAGCCAAGTACGGTGGAGGAGGTGTGCGAGCCGTACCTCGTACGGGTGGGCATGCTCGCCAGGACACCTCGGGGCCGCGTGGCCACCGCGGCGGCATGGTCGCATTTGGGGCTTTCGCCCCCGGCTAACGCTCCTGGCCAGAACCCGCCTACGCTGTTCACCAGTGACCCTGCGCACACCGCAGAGTAGGCAATTCCCAGGGATGGAGAAAAATGGAACTGCTTCCCATGCTCCTGTTGTTCGGGCTGCTGGGCGTCATGATGTATTTCATGAGCCGGCGCCAGCGCAGGGCTCAGGAGCAGCAGCAGGCGCTGCAGAACTCGCTGTCCGTCGGTGACCGGGTGATGACCACCTCTGGTCTCTACGGCACGGTGACCGACACCGAGGACGAGACGACGATCTCGATCGAGATCGCCCCCGGGGTCGAGACGGAGTGGCTGCGCGCCGCCGTTCGCGAGAAGGTCGGGCCCGTCGAAGAGGCGGAGCTCGTCGAGGACGTCGACGACATCGACGACATCGGCACGGGCGAGCCGCCCGCGGTCCGGGCGGACGACGATGTCGCAGCCGTCACGGACGTCAAGGACGCGGAGCCGTCCCTGGAGTCCGGCAAGCAGAAGTAGCTCACCGCGTGAACGTGACGTGACCGTGTGACACCGGCCTCACGTCGCGGGAGGTACGCTGCGCCCTCACCCACACGTGTAACGGGTGCGGGCGCAGTTCTGTGACCAAGACGCGTCTCGTGACCGACGTCAGTTCGAGGAGACCGACCGACCGTGGCCTCACCCTCCGGGCAGATCCGCCCAGGGCGCTACCTAGCGTTCTTCCTATTCATCGTGGTCCTGCTCTACGGCTTGGTGTTCGGCACCGGCGATCACAAGCTGAGCCCCAAGCTCGGCATCGATCTCCAGGGCGGCACCCGGGTGACGCTGACCGCGCGCACCGAGACCGGGGAGGCGCCCTCGAAGGAGGCCCTCGACCAGGCGCGGCAGATCATCGAGAACCGCGTCAACGGCATCGGTGTCGGTGGCACCGAGGTGGTCCTGGACGGCACCAACCTGATCATCACCGTGCCGGGCGAGGAGGGTGAGCAGGCCAAGAGTCTCGGCCAGACCGCCCAGCTCCGGTTCCGCGCGGTCATCGGGGAGCCGCAGCCGGCCCAGTTGCCGCAGCAGGAGAACCCCGAAGATCCCACCGAGCCCCCGAGCGACCCCTCGACGCCGCCGACCGACCCGTCGGCGCCGCCGTCCGCCGGCTCGCCGACCGGGACCGGTCAGCCGCAGGGCCGTCCGGCGCCCGCCGCCGCGGGCCAGCCGACGACGACCGACCCGAGCCAGCCGCCCGCGTCGGACCCGAGCCAGGACCCGAGCCAGGACCCGGTGCTCGCCGACCCGCTGACCGCCTGCGCGAAGTACCAGGCGGACGTCGACACGTACAGCAAGGACGTGAAGGCGAAGCGGGAGAGCCAGGTCAGCCCGGCGGACCTGATCAACCTGGGCCGGGCGTGCCGGCAGGCCCCGCAGCTCGCGCCGAGCCCGGACGGCACGGTGCAGGCCGACCCGACCGTCCAGCAGGCCGCGATGGCCGCGCTGGACTGTTCGAAGCCCGACCCGCTCGTCGGCAACGACAAGGCGGACCAGCCGCTGGTCACCTGCGACCAGGAGGGCACGGCCAAGTACATCCTCGGCGAGCGTTTCCTCGACGGCACGCAGATCTCCGACGCCGGCTCCGCGCCGAACCCGGACGGCGTCGGCTACGTCGTCACCCTCGACTTCGAGAGTGACGGCAGCGCGACCTGGGCGAACTACACCGAGGGCCACGTCGGCCAGGCGGCCGCGTTCGTGCTCGACACGCAGGTCGTGTCCGCGCCGACGATCCAGGGCGCCATCACCGGTCAGACGCAGATCACCGGCGGCGGTCAGGGCGGCTTCAGCTCGACGGAGGCCAAGAGCCTCGCCGACGTGCTGAAGTACGGCTCGCTGCCGCTGTCGTTCGAGTCGTCCGAGGCGGAGACCGTGTCCGCGACGCTCGGCCTCGCCTCGCTGCAGGCCGGTCTGATCGCGGGCGCCATCGGTCTGCTGCTGGTGTTCGTCTACTGCCTGTTCTACTACCGGATGCTCGGCCTGCTGACCATGCTGTCGCTGGTCCTGTCCGGTGCGATCGTGTTCGGGGTGCTGGTGCTGCTCGGCCGCTGGATCGGGTTCACGCTCGACCTCGCGGGCGTCGCGGGCCTCATCGTCGCCATCGGTATCACCGCGGACTCGTTCGTGATCTTCTTCGAACGATTGAAGGACGAGATACGCGAGGGCAGAACGTTCCGTTCCGCGGTGCCGAGGGCGTGGGTCCGGGCGCGGCGCACGATCCTGTCCGCGGACGCGGTCATGTTCCTCGCGGCCGGCGTGCTGTACGTCCTCGCGGTCGGCCAGGTTCGTGGCTTCGCGTTCACGCTGGGCATGTCGACGGTGCTCGACCTCGTCGTGGTGTTCTTCGTGACCCACCCGCTGGTGGCGCTGGCGTCGAAGTCGAAGTTCCTGTCCAGCCCGAGCATGTCCGGGCTCGGCGCGGTGCAGCGCCAGGCCGGCGAGCGGCGTGCCGCCGGTCGCACGGTCGCGAAGGAGGTGTGACGTGGCTGCCAACGAAGCACAGGCTCCCGCGAAGAAGGACGGTGTGTTCCACCGGCTGTACGTGGGCACCGGCGCGTTCGACGTCGTCGGCAAGCGCAAGCGGTGGTACATCTTCTTCGCGCTGCTGATCCTCGTCTGCCTCGGGTCGATCATCTTCCGTGGCTTCAACCTCGGGATCGACTTCAAGGGCGGCACCCGGATCTCGCTGCCGGCGCAGGGCGCGGGCGGCGACATCTCCACCACGCAGGTCACCGACGTCTTCACCGACACGCTCGGCAAGGAGCCGGCGGCCGTGCAGACGGTCGGCACCGGCGACGCCTCGACCATCCAGATCCGGTCGGAGACGCTCAACACCGACGAGGTCACCGACCTCAAGGCGGCGCTGTTCGACCAGCTCCAGCCGGAGGGCGCGAACGGTCAGCCGAGCGCACGGTCCATCAGCGACAGCGCGGTGAGCGCTTCGTGGGGTGGGGAGATCTCACAGCAGGCGTTGATCGCGCTCGTCGTGTTCCTCATCCTGGTGACGATCTTCCTCGCGGTGTACTTCGAGCGATGGATGGCCGTGTCGGCCCTCGCCGCCCTGGTGCACGACATCCTGATCACCGCGGGCGTGTACTCGATCGTCGGCTTCGAGGTGACGCCGGCGACCGTGATCGGTCTGCTGACGATCCTCGGCTTCTCGCTGTACGACACGGTGGTGGTGTTCGACAAGATCAAGGAGAACACCCGTGGCCTGCTCGGCCTGACCCGCCGCACGTACGCGGAGGCGGCGAACCTGGCGCTGAACCAGACGCTGATGCGGTCGATCAACACGTCGCTGATCGCGGTGCTGCCGGTCATCGGTCTGCTGGTCGTCGGTGTCGGTCTGCTGGGTGTCGGCACGTTGCAGGACCTGGCGCTCGTGCAGCTGACCGGCATCATCGCCGGTGCGCTGTCGTCGATCGCGCTGGCCACACCGCTGCTGGTGGACCTGAAGATGCGGGAGCCGAAGTTCCAGCAGCAGGCCCAGCGGGTCATGACGCGGCGGGCGAACATGGCGCGCAAGGCGGCGGAGCGCGACGAGTCCACGGCGCCGGCCGAGGCGGCCGACGTGGTGGACGACGACGAGATGCTGGCCACCGACGACGAGTCGCTCGACGCGGAGCTTCGGCAGGAGCGGGCCATGGCGGCGGCGAACAGCGTGCCGGCCCGCAACCCGAAGTCGGCAGAGGCGACGCGGCGCAACCGGCAGCAGGGTGGCAAGCACCCGGGTCGGCCGTCCGGCAAGCGACGTCGCTGAGTTGGCCGACCTGACGGACGCACTCGCCCTGGTTCGCACGGTCCCGGACTTCCCCTCGGCAGGGGTGTTGTTCCGGGACCTGAACCCGGTGTTCGCCGACCCGCACGCGCTACGGGCGGTCATCGAGGAGATGACCGCCCGGCTGCCGGCCGACGTGGACGTGATCGCGGCGGTCGAGGCCAGGGGTTTCCTGCTGGGCGGCGCGATCGCGGTCGCGCGTGGGTGCGGCCTGGTGCCGATCCGCAAGCCGGGCAAGCTGCCGGTGGTCGCCGACCGCGTGGAGTACGCGCTGGAGTACGGCAACGCGACGCTGGAGCTGCCCGGCGGCGTTCTCGAGGCGGGCGCGAAGGTGGCCGTGGTGGACGACGTGCTGGCCACGGGCGGCACCGTGGCCGGCGTGTGCCAACTGGTGGAACGTGCCGGCGCGACGGTGTCGATCGTCTCGGTCGTGCTGGAGCTGGCCGCCCTGGGCGGCCGCGACCGCCTCTCCGGTCGTGACATCCACGCACTGCAGACGATCTAGTTTTGTTGACGCCGCGCGCCCCGTTGTGGCTCGCGCACGTGGTCGTCGAGACCGGCCGGACGTAGTCGAGCGCACAGTCCGCCAAGTGCTCGAAGAGGTCACCTACGCCGAGCCTCGGCGCGAACGCCTCGGTCGACCGTCATCACGGCCTACCAGTTGGCCATCAAGGTGCGCCGGCTGAATCCGGACATGGCGGCGGAGCTTGAGGTTGGCGGCAGGGGGATGGGCCCGCGCCCGCCCCACCGATCCCGGGTCAGTCGAACTGGACGGAGCGTTTCGCGAGGCCGTACCAGTAGCCGTCGATCACCGAGCGCGGAGTGGTGGCGGTCGACAGGCTCGCGCCCATCGACACGAACAGTGGCGCGAAGTGCTCGGTCCTCGGGTGCGCGAGCCGCCCGGAGGGCGCCTTGTCGAGGAAGTCCAGCAGCGCGTCGAAGTCCCGCCCGGCGAGCGCCTCCCGGCCCCAGTGGTCGAACTCCGCCGACCACGCGGGCGCCGCGACGGCAGGGTCGGCCATCGAGACGCGGGACAGGTTGTGCGTGAAGAAGCCGCTGCCGACGATCAGCACGCCCTCGTCCCGCAGCGGCGCCAGCTTCTGCCCGACGGTCATCAGCTCGACCGGGTCGAGCGAGGGCATCGAGATCTGCAGGACCGGCACGTCCGCGTCGGGATACATCTCGACCAGCGGCACGTACGCGCCGTGGTCGAGGCCGCGCGTCGGCTCGTCGTGCACGGGCGTCGCGGGGGAGCCGACGAGCTTGCGGACCTTCGCGGCCAGGTCCGGCGCGCCCGGCGCGGCATAGGTGACCTGGTAGTACCGGTCCGGGAAGCCCCAGAAGTCGTAGACCAGCGGCACGGTCGTGGTCGCGCCGAGCGTGAGTGGTGCGTTCTCCCAGTGTGCCGACACGATCAGGATCGCGGTCGGCTTCGGCAGACCGGCCGACCACTCGGCGAGCTGCCGCGTCCACTGCTCGTCGTCGGCCAGTGGTGGGGCGCCGTGGCTGAGGTACAGCACCGGCATGGGCATGATCCACTCCTGTAAGTTGAAGCTTCAACTACAGCCTACAGCAACCCGGTGCCGGTTCTCAGATCGAATCGCGGCTATTCTCAGTACTTAGAGCGCCGGGAGCAGCGATTTGAGCCAAAACGTAGAAGCAGGGGCGGCGCAGGACGGCGCCGCACCACCGCCACCAGCGGTGCGCGCGCCATCGGCGACGCGCCGGGTGCGGGCTCGCCTGGCCAGACGGATCACCGCCCAGCGCTCCGCCCCGGTCAAGCAGGTGCTCGAGCCGCTCGCCGCGGTGCACCGCGAGCTGCATCCGAAGGCCGACCTCGCGCTGCTCCAGCACGCCTACGACGTCGCCGAGGAGGCGCACCGCGACCAGCGGCGCAAGTCCGGCGACCCGTACATCACCCACCCGCTCGCCGTCGCCACGATCCTCGGCGAGCTGGGCATGGACACGATCACGCTGGTCGCGGCCCTGCTGCACGACACGGTGGAGGACACCGAGTACTCGCTGAAGAACCTGCACGACGACTTCGGCGAGGAGGTCGCCCGGCTCGTCGACGGCGTCACCAAGCTGGACAAGGTGCAGCTCGGCAGCGCCGCGGAGGCCGAGACCATCCGCAAGATGGTCATCGCGATGGCACGCGACCCCCGGGTGCTGGTGATCAAGCTCGCCGACCGGCTGCACAACATGCGCACAATGCGGTTCCTGCCGCCGGAGAAGCAGGCGAAGAAGGCACGCGAGACCCTCGAGGTCCTCGCCCCGCTCGCGCACCGGCTCGGCATGGCGACCGTCAAGTGGGAGCTCGAGGACCTCGCGTTCGCGATCCTGCAGCCGAAGAAGTACGACGAGATCGTCCGGCTGGTCGCCACCCGCGCGCCCTCACGCGACACCTACCTGCACAAGGTCACCGACGAGCTGACCAACCAGCTCGAGCAGTCGCGCATCAATGCCAAGGTCGAGGGCCGCCCGAAGCACTACTACTCGATCAACCAGAAGATGATCGTCCGCGGCCGCGACTTCGACGACATCCACGACCTGGTCGGCGTGCGGATCCTCGTGGACGACGTGCGCGACTGCTACGCCGCCATGGGCGTCGTGCACGCGCTGTGGCAGCCGATGCCCGGCCGGTTCAAGGACTACGTGGCGCAGCCGAGGTTCGGCGTGTACCAGTCGCTGCACACGACCGTGATCGGTCCGGACGGCAAGCCGCTCGAGGTGCAGATCCGCACGCACGAGATGCACCGCACCGCCGAGTACGGCATCGCCGCGCACTGGCGCTACAAGGAGACCAGGGGCACCCACGACGGCCAGGCCGTCGAGGTCGACGAGATGGCGTGGATGCGCCAGCTCCTCGACTGGCAGCGGGAGGCCGCCGACCCGGGCGAGTTCCTCGAGGCGCTCCGTTACGACCTCGCGGTGCGCGAGATCTTCGTGTTCACCCCCAAGGGTGACGTCATCACGCTGCCCGCCGGGTCGACGCCGGTCGACTTCGCATACGCCGTGCACACCGAGGTCGGCCACCGCTGCATCGGCGCGCGGCTCAACGGCCGCCTCGTCGCGCTCGAACGCAAGCTCGACAACGGCGACGTCGTCGAGATCTTCACCTCCAAGGCCGAGGGCGCCGGCCCGACGCGCGACTGGCTCGCGTTCGCGGCGTCGCCGAGGGCCCGCGCCAAGATCAAGCAGTGGTTCGCCAAGGAGCGCAAGGAAGAGGCGATCGAGGCGGGCAAGGACGCGATCGCCAAGGAGGTGCGCCGGGTCGGGCTGCCCATGCAGCGGCTCGTGTCGGCGGACTCCATGGCCGCCCTCGCCCGCGAGCTGCGCTACGCCGAGGTGAGCGCCCTGTACGCGGCCGTCGGCGAGAACCACACGTCGGCGCGGCACGTGGTGCAGCGGCTCGTCGCGCTGCTCGGCGGCGTCGAGCACGCCGAGGAGGAGCTGGCGGATCGGTCCACCCCGTCGACGGTCACGAGGCGTCGCGCCTCCGGTGACGCCGGTGTGATCGTCAAGGGCGCCAGCGACGTGTGGGTCAAGCTGGCGCGGTGCTGCACCCCGGTGCCCGGCGACGACATCATGGGTTTCGTGACTCGCGGTGGCGGCGTCAGCGTCCACCGGACCGACTGCACCAACGCCGGCGACCTGCTGGACACGCCGGAGCGGCTCGTCGACGTCGAGTGGGCGCCGTCGGAGTCGTCGGTGTTCCTGGTGGCCATCCAGGTCGAGGCCCTCGACCGGCACCGGCTGCTGTCCGATGTGACGAAGGTGTTGGCGGACGAGAAGGTGAACATCCTGTCCGCGTCGGTCACCACGTCCCGTGACCGGGTGGCGGTCAGCCGGTTCAGCTTCGAGATGGGCGACCCCAAACATCTCGGCCATGTGCTGAAGGTGGTGCGCAGCGTGGAGGGCGTCTACGACGTGTACCGGGTGACTTCGGCGTCCTGAAACGGGGGACCGGTCCCCACCGATGCGCGGTGAGATGGGATATTCACATTCCGCGCACTGGGGAGGACACGATGTCGACGCAGGAACCGCCGCCGCACGGCAATCGACAGGACGAGGGGCCGTACGTCGAGCCCCCGATCGAGGGCAAGCCGTACAACGGTGACCCCGCACTGACCGCCGACCCGACCATGGCGGCCCCGCCGCCCGCCGACGCCTTCCTGTCCCCGGGCCAGAGTGACCCGACGGTGGCGCTGGACCCCACGGCAGGCGCGCCGCGGTACGGCACGGACCTGCCGATGGGCGACGCGGAGCCGACGGTCGGCGTGCTGCCCTACGGCGCGGAGCCTGCGCAGCCGTACGGTCTTGGACAGCCGCCGGCGGGCCAGCCGTACTACCCGGAGCCGACGGCTCAGGGGCAGCCCTACCCGCCGGCGCCGCCGGCGTACCCGCCGCCGGTCTACCCGCAGGGCCAGTACCCGCCCGCGCAGTACCCGGGGCCGCAGCCGTATCCGTATCCGTACGCCCCGCCGCAGCCGACCAACGGCATGGCGATCGCGGCGATGGTGCTCGGCATCCTGTGGATCTACTGGATCGGCAGCATCCTGGCCCTCATCTTCGGTTACTTGGCCCGCGCGGAGATCAAGCGCAGCAACCAGGGCGGCGACGGCATGGCCATCGCCGGCATCGTCCTCGGCTGGGTGGGCGTGGGAGTCCTGTGCTTCGTCCTGATCGCGGTGGGCGTAGCAGCGGCGAGATGACCAGCTCGCCGGCTCGGGCCCCTCGGACAGCGAGGGGTTCGGCTTGGTGGCGCGCAACATCTTGAACCCGACGTTACGTCAGGTTTTAGGCTCGGTCGTGCATCCCCGAGCGACGGAGACGGCATGGCAGGACGTGACGGGACGTGGCGGATCGGCGAGTTGGCCCGCGAGACCGCCGCCAGCTCGACGTCGTGGAAGAGCGTCTCCGCAAGGCATCCGACCTGCGGGCGCGGCTACTGGACGTGCCGAACAACCTGGGCCGGCACGCCGAACCTTCCACTCGGCAGCTCCTGCACCTCATCGAGGAGACCATCGCGATGAACGTGCCGATGACCCCGGAGCAGTTCGCGGAACTCAAGGACAAGCTTCAACGACAGGTACGCGATCTGCGCGACGAGGACTTCGCCGCGCTCAGTCAGAAGCGGGACGCGCTGAGCCGCCAGGAGCATCAGCGCCTGACGGAGCAGCACCGCAAGATGGTTCCGCACACCGCCGGCGACGGCACGAGCCAGTCATGACTCTTGTTGTGTCAGGAACTGGCCGACCGTAACGACTCACCAGCCTCGCCAGCCGCTACGTCAGCGCGATCGACGACAAGCGCCTCGACCGGGAGACAAGCAACACCGCCCGCTATCTGGACAACAGCACCCGCGGCGAAACCCCGGCCAACGCCTTGACCTCCCGAGACAGGTGCGCCTGATCCGCATACCCCATCCCATGCGCGACGGACGCCAGCGCGACCCCGTCCCGAGCCAGCCGCACCGCTGAGTCGAACCGCAGCACGCGGGACAACACCTTTGCCCCGTAACCGAACGCGGCGAGACACCGCCGGTGCAGCTGCCGCTCGGCCAGTCCGACCACAGCGGCCATCTCCCGCACGGAAACCCCTCGCCGAGCCAGCGACACCACCGTGGGCACGAAGGGATCCCAGGAGCCGCCCTGAGTGGCCACCGACGTGGCCAACAGCAGCCCCGGCGAGCTGGACACCGCCAACTCCTCCGCCAACCGCCTTGCGGCGGAGGGCCGCCACACGTCCGCGAGCTCCACCCGCGCGTCCCGCAGCGCGTCGGCCGGCACGCCCAACCCGGCGGGCGCCCGTCCCGGCCGGAACCGCACGGCGACCAGTGGTCCGGGACCCAACGACGTCTGGTGCGCGTACGTGTCGGGCCCGGCCACCAACAGCCGACCGGACTCCCGGTGCCACATCACGTCGGCACAACCGTCCGGCACCACCCGCGGTGCGGGGGCGCCGGACGGCACGGTGCGCGACCAGGCGCACGCGAACATGTCGTGTGCCGTGCGCCGCTCGACGTAGTCGTCGGTCATGGTGGCGAGTGTGCCACCGGACACCGACAGTTTCAGGCGACCTCAGGCCACCTTTGCCGACTGGATCGTCACCGGGGTGACCGGCGCGCCGTCCTCGGTACCGTTCTGACCAGGCGTGACACCGCCCGCCGCGATCTGGTCGAGCGTCGCGAGACTCTGCTCGTCCATGGTGCCGAACACGGAGTAGCTCGGGGCGAGCGTGGAGTCGCCGTACACCAGGAAGAACTGGCTGCCACCCGTGTTCGGGCCCGCGTTGGCCATCGCCACCACGCCGCGCGGGTAGATCACCGACGGCGAACCGTCCGGGCCGGCCGGGCCGGCGGGCAGGTCGGTCGGCAGCTCGTCCGGGATGGTGTAGCCCGGCCCACCGCCGCCGGTGCCCTCCGGGTCGCCGCACTGCAGCACCTTGAGGCCCGCCGACGCCGTGAGCCGATGGCACACGGTGTTGTCGAAGTAGCCCTCACCGGCCAGGAACGCCATGCTCTGCACCGTGCAGGGCGCCCGCTCCGCGTCGAACTGGACGTTGATCGGGCCGGCCGAGGTGACCAGCGCCATCGACGCCGCGGCGACCGGGCCCTCGTCCGGCGGCAGGCCGACCTTGGCCTCGCCGCCGTCCTCGGTGAACCCGCACTCGCCGGCCGAGCTGTTGGGCTCCTCTTCCTCGGCGGACGTGTCCGGTGCCTCCTCGGAGGTCGCGAAGTCGTCGCTGGGGGCCTGGTCGGACGGGCTCTCCCTGGCCACACACCCCACGAGGGTGAGTGCGAGGGCCGCGACGACCGCCGTGCGGCTCAGTGCGCTCACTTGGCGGCCGCCGACTCGATCGTGACGGGCAGCTTGGGCGCACCGTCCTCCGGGCCGTTCTGGCCGGGCGTGATACCGCCGGCCGCGATGGTGTCGAGCACAGTCATCCCTGGGGCGTCGATGGTGCCGAAGACGGTGTAGTTCGGTGCGAGCGTGGACGGCCCGTACACCATGAAGAACTGGCTGCCGCCGGTGTTCGGGCCGGCGTTGGCCATGGCGAGCGCGCCGCGCGGGTAGATCACCGACGGCGAGCCGTCGGGACCTGCCGGCCCCTGCTCGAGGTCGGTGGGCAGCTCGTCCGGGATGGTGTAGCCGGGGCCACCGCCGCCGGTGCCCTCCGGGTCGCCGCACTGCAGCACCTTGAGGCCCTCGGACCCCGTCATGCGGTGGCAGTTCGTCCCGTCGTAGAACTTCTCCTTGACGAGATGGGCGATGCTCTGAACGGTGCAGGGGGCCTTCGCGCGGTCGAGCGTCAGCGGGATGTCGCCCTGGTTCGTCTTCAGCGTCACCTTGACGGTCCCGGTGTTCTCGGCCTGCGCCGGATCGTCCGGCATGCCGACCTTCTTCGCCGGCGACTCGGCGGGGGACTCGGCATAGCCGCACTGCCCCTTCGTCGTGTTCGGCGCCGACTCGTCGGTCGGGTTGGCAGCTGCCGTGTTGTCGTCCGGACCGAGGTTCGCGATCCAATAGACCACGCCCACCACGGCGACCACGACGACGACAGTGATGCTCACGCCCCAGATCCGGCGCTTCTTCACGCGTTCCGCGCGTCGGGCCAGCTGTCGTTCGAGCTTGCGCTTGGCAGCCTGCCGACGCTGCTCGTTGCTCGGCACCGGGCACCCTCCCTGACCTGAGACGTTCATGCAGGCCGGCAGTCTATGGGTACGCCAGGTAAGAACCGTGTGGAGGTCTGGCAAAACTCAGCAACTCGTCAGAAATCGCCATGGATGCGGTGTGACGCCGACCCCTTGGTAGTGGGAAGCTGGATACTGGGGGTGGCCGCACGGTGACGGTGACTGACAAGGTGGACCACATGCAGGACAGGCGAGACGACGGGACGTCGCCCTTCGCCGAGGAACTGGAACGGCTCCTCCGCAAACGCGGCCTGTCGTGGCGCCGCCTCTCGGACCTCATCGGCTACACGCCGAGCTGGCTCTCGAAGATCAAGCACGGCGCCCCGCCCTCGGCGGAGCTGGCCCGCAAGTGCGACCAGGTGCTCGAGGCGGAAGGCCAGCTCATCGCGCTCGCGGCGTCGACGGGCGGTCCCGTCCGGCTCGCGCAGCTGCCGGCCGCGGCGGCCACGTTCGTCGGTCGCGAGGCGGAGCTGTTCGAGCTGAGCGAGATCCTCGTGTGCAAGGGCGATCCGGGCACGCCGCAGACGGTCGCGATCGACGGGCCGCCCGGCGCCGGCAAGACCGCGCTCGCGCTGCGGGTCGCGCACGCGGTCGTCGACCAGTACTCCGACGGCCAGCTCTACGTCGACCTGCGCGGCTACTCGCCGGACGGGCAGCCGAGGATCGTCGACGAGGTCCTCGAGGAGTTCCTGACCGCGCTGGGCGTGCAGATCGACGTCATCCCGGCCAGCCTCGAGGCACGCGCGAAGCTGTACCGCTCCGTGCTCGCCGACCGGCGGGTCATGGTGGTGCTGGACAACGCGGCCGACGCCCAGCAGCTGCAGCCGCTGATGCCGGCGTCGTCTGGCTGCGGCGTCGTCGTCACGAGCCGCAAGCGCATCACCGGTCTCGCCATGCGCGGCGACTGCCGGATCACGCTCGGCCCGATGGCCGAGGAAGAGTCGATCACGTTACTCCGCAAGGTGATCGGCGCGGAGCGCGCCGCGGCGGAGCCGGAGGCGGTGCGCACGCTCGCCGACCGCTGCGGGCACCTGCCGCTCGCGCTGCGCATCGCGGCGGAGCGCGTCGCGACGCACCCGCACCACTCGGTGAGCCTGCTCGTCGAGGAGCTCGCCGGCGAGGGGCAGCGCCTCGACGGCCTGTCCACCGACGACTCGTCGGTCGCCGTGAAAACCGTCTTCTCGTGGTCCTACCGCGACCTCTCCGCCGACGCCGCGCGGATGTTCCGGCTGATCGGCCTGCACCCCGGCTCGCACCTGAGCACCGGCGCGGCGGCGGCGCTCGCCGACCAGCCGGTGATCCGCGCGCGCCGGTTGCTCGACCGGCTGACAGCCGTGCACCTGCTGGAGGGCCTTGGCAGCGACCGGTACCGGATGCACGACCTGCTGCGGGTCTACGCCGCGGAACAGGCGGCGGACGAGGAGCCGGAGAGCGAGCGGACGCTGGCGCTGCGCCGGATGGTGGACTGGTACCTGCACAACGTGTACGTCGCGAACCACGCGCTCGCGCCGCAGCGGCACGACCCGGTGCTGGAGGGGTCCGAGTTCGACGTCGACATCGCCGACTTCGACTACGACTCCGCGCTCGAGTGGTGCGAGATCGAGATGTCCAACATCGTGATGGCCACCCGCACGGCCGCGGCGGTCGGCGAGCACGTCGCCGCGTGGAAGCTGCCCGCCGGCAGCTTCAACTACCTGCACCTGCGCAAGCGCTGGAGCCTCTGGGTCGCGTCGCACGAGGTCGGCGTGGTCGGTGCGCGGCGCGCGGGCGACCGCTACGGCGAGGCGTGGGTGCTGAACAACCTCGCGATCGCCTACCGGGACCTGCGCCGGGTCGACGAGGCCAAGGCGACGTTCGAGGAGGCGCTGGCGCTGCGCACCGAGATCGGCGACCGGGTCGGGCAGGCATGGACGCTGACCGGGGTCGGCTTCGTCGGTTTCGACCAGTCCCGGTTCGACGTGGCCGCACGGCACTTCGGCCACGCGCTCGACATCTTCCGCGAGGTCGGCGACCGCCACGGCGAGGGCATCGCGCTCGCGAACGTCGGCGACGCCTACCGCGCGCTGCACGACTTCGACCGGGCCGTCGCCGCGCTGGAGGAGGCGCTGGACCTGTTCCAGGACATCAGCGACAGCTACGGGGAGGGCTACACCCTCGTGAAGCTGGGGGACACCTACTCGGAGCTCAAGCGGCCGGAGGAGGCGCTGGGCTTCTTCCAGCGGGCACTGGAGATCCGTCGTGAGCTCGGCGATCGCTGGGGCGAGGGGGAGACCCTGCACAAGCGGGGTCTGGTGCTGAACGACAGCGGTCAGCCGGACCTGGCGACCGAGTCGCTGAGCGCGGCGGTGGCGATCTTCGACGAGCTCGGCGACCCGAGGGCCGCCGACCTGCGTGAGCTGCTGGACCGGGCCCCCGACCGGGCCCGGTGAGCCGCTCTACCTCTTCAGTGCGGCGAACATCTGGTCGAGGAACCGCGGCACGTCCACGGTGTCCGCGACCTTGATCGGCGTGCGGCCGGCGCCCGCGCTCGTCGCGATGTAGGCGTCGCTCGCGATGAGACGCTGGTCGGAGACCACCTGGCCGCGCGTGTGCCGGCCGGTCAGCTCGATCGACAGCGGCATCTCCCGGTAGGTGGCCATCTTCGGCTCCAGCATCAGCGCCGCCGCGAGCGGGTCGTGCAGTGTGCAAGTCCGGGTGCCGAACATGGTGGAGTAGAAGCTGCTGTAGTGGTCCAGCAGCCTTGTCGCGAACTCCGCGCGCGGACCGGGCAGGCCGCCGGCCGCGGTCAGCCACTCCTCGCCCGCCCGGGCCTGCTCCGTCGCGTCGAGACCGACGAGCGTGAGGTCCGGGAAGCCCGCGCCGAGCACGAGGTCAGCGGCCTCGGGATCGTGGAAGAAATTTGCGTCCGCATACGGGGTGATGTTCCCCGGGACGCTCACCGCGCCACCCATGACCACGACCGAGCGGAGCAGCTTGGGTAAGTCGGGCTCCAACAGGACGGCCATGGCGATGTTGGTCAGCGGCCCGAGCGCGAGCAGTGTCAGCTCGCCGGGTTGCTCCCGTGCCAGCCGCACGAGCTGCTCGGCGGCGGAAGAGGCGATGGGGACGCCACGCGGCGGGGCGCCGGCGTGTCCACCGAGGCCGTCGTCGCCGTGCACGAACTCCGCGGTCTGCAGTGGTTGGGCGAGCGGTCGGGCCGCGCCGACGGCCACCGGCACGTCGAGCCCGACCAGTTCGAGCACCCGAAGGGCGTTGGTCGCCGCCAACGGGGCTGGCACGTTGCCGTGGACACTACCCACCGCAACGATCTCGGCGTCCGCCTGGGACGCGAGATACATGATCGCGAGGGCGTCGTCAACCCCCGGATCGGTGTCGAGAATGATGCGCACGCTGACGCACTCAACCAGACAACCCGTCCAGAAGGCCAGACCGGGGGTCGGTGTTCTGATCATGGGTAGTGTCGCGACGTGCGAGTGTGTGTTTTCTGCGGATCGTCGCCGGGCAACGGTCCGACCTACCAGGCAGCGGCGCGTCAGGTCGGCGAGGTGCTCGCCGAACGTGGCATCGGACTGGTCTACGGCGGCGCGCGAGCCGGCACGATGGGGGTCCTGGCGGACGCGGCGCTCGCCGCGGGCGGCACGGTCCACGGCGTGATCCCGCAGAGCCTCGTCGACCGCGAGGTGGCCCACGAGGGGCTCACCGACCTCCGGGTGGTCGCCAACCTGCACGAACGCAAGGCGGCGATGTCCGACCTCGCGGACGCCTACCTCACCCTGCCGGGCGGCGCCGGCACGCTCGAGGAGCTGTTCGAGGTGTGGACGTGGGCCCAGCTCGGCCTGCACCGCAAGCCGATCGCGCTGCTCGACGTGGCCGGCTACTACCAGCCGATGCTGAGATTTCTCGAGAACATGTCCGCTGAGGGGTTCCTTGACCCGCTGTTTCGCGAGATGCTCATCGTCACCGCGGATGTCGCGGAGGCACTCGATCGGTTCGCCGACTACCGGCCGCCTCGGACAAAGTGGACATCAGCTCACGGCGAGTGATCGCGAACCTCGTACCGTGACTCCCCCATTCGGTGTTTCCTGAAACCGTCAACACGTCAACACTGTTCACCCCCCGCGTGACTCCCCATAGTTGGCTGTATACGGCCGGTGAGGAGCATTGACATTGCGTCAATCGGGGAAGGATCCGGTCGGTAGTCACCTCATCCACGGGTGGTTATGACAGGGGAGACGTTGATGAGCACCGCACGGGCGGGGACCGGCCAGGGAGCGAAGCCGGCACACGCCGAACACGATCATCCGGACATCGTGGCGCCCCGGTCGGGGGACCGGCCGCTGCAGTCCGTCTCGTCGGCAAGGCGCCGCTGCGACTCCTGCGGCCAGCTGATGACCGACCCGCCGACCGGCCTCATCGAGCGCTGGCACTGGGACGAGGTCGCCGCCGAGACGGTGGCCCGCGCCCGCGGCCGTGGCGAGTCGATCGCACTGATCATGATCGACCTCGACCGGTTCAAGGACGTCAACGACAGCTACGGCCACCTGGCCGGCGACGCGGTGCTGCGCAGCGTCGCGGACGTGATCCGCGACTGCACCCGCGAAGGCGACATGGCCTGCCGCTACGGCGGCTCGGCCGGCGACGAGTTCCTCGTGCTGCTGCCGGAGTCCGGGCTGGACGAGGCGCTGGCCGTCGCGGAGCGCATCCGGTCCGGGATCAACGGCATGGCCGTCACCGCCAAGGTCACGCGGGAGCTGTCGGCCACCATCGAGGGCCAGACCGCGTCGATCGGTGTCGCCACGTACTGCCTCGGCGACCTCGCCGAGCTGGACCTGGAAGACCTCATGCTGGACGCCGACGTGTCGCTGCGCGCCGCCAAGCGGCACGGCCGCGACCGCATCTGCGTCGCCAACGTGGACGTCAGCGCCGGTCGCAAGGACAGCGCGCAGGCGACCCGCAGGCTGACCAGCTGGGCCCGGTTCCGTCGCCTCCGTTCCGTGTAGGCGGCGCGGTCGGACACGGTAGGTTCCCTGCGTGCTCGTTGTCGGATTTCCCACTGGTGCGTTCCAGGCCAACTGCTACCTCGTCGCGGCCGGTGAGGGCGAGCCGTGCGTGATCGTCGACCCGGGGCAGGACGCGGTCGAGCCGATCGCCGAGGCGCTGCGGAAGTACCGCCTCTCGCCGGTGGCCGCGCTGCTCACGCACGGCCACTTCGACCACGTCTACTCGGTCACCCCGATCTGCGACGGCAACGACATCCCGGCGTGGATCCACCCGGAGGACCGGTCGATGCTGAGCGATCCCATGAAGGGGATCAGCCAGCAGGGCGCGGACTTCTTCGGCGGCCGGCTGGAGATGCGGGAGCCGAGCGAGGTGCGTGAGCTGACCGACGGCTCGGCGCTCGACCTCGCCGGGCTGAGCCTCACGGTCGACCACACGCCGGGGCACACCCGCGGCTCGGTGGTGTTCCGCACCGAGCTGGAGGAGGGCGGCCGGGTCATGTTCGCCGGCGACACGCTGTTCGCCGGCTCGATCGGCCGCACGGACCTGCCGGGCGGCGACATGCGCACGATGACCGACACGCTGCGCACCAAGATCCTGCCGATGGCGGACGAGACGGTGGTGCTGCCCGGCCACGGCCCGAGCACGACGATCGGGCGGGAGCGGGCGAGCAACCCGTTCCTCCTCGGGCTGGACGATCCCAGCGCGACCGGCCCGACGCGGGGCATGTAGTGGCGACGGAGCCCACCGAGCCCCAGCGCATCCCGCTCAGCCTCGCCGAACAGTCCACCGCACGCCGCCGCGGCTGTGTCGCGGCCGGCGGCGCCCTGATCGTCGGAGCCGCCGTCGGCGGGCTCGTCGGGCTGCTTGCCGGCCAGACCGCGGCGCTGATCACCGCAGGGGTCATCGTGGTGCTGCTGACGCTCCTGACCTGGGTGTCCGGCCGCCGCAAGCTGTGGCTCGAGGGCAACCTCGTGGTCGCGAAGGCGATCGGCCGCAAGTCCGTCGATCTGCGCAACGCGGACAAGATCGAGCTGATGGTCACCGACATTCGTGGCACCAGGACCATCGGGCTGCTGCTCACCGGCGGCCGCAAGACGATCAACCTGGCGCTCGCGGTCTACTCCGGGACGGGTGGGCGCGAGCTGGGCATCCTCGTGCTGCGCAAACTCGCCGACGTGCTGGCCGGAAGCGAGAACACCGGCGGTCTCGTGTTCTCGCAGCTATTGGTCGCGCAGCTACGCGCGGAGGCCAAGGGCGAGGCCGCCGCGGACCGGCCGCTGTACCGGCTCGCCTCGCTCGCGCCGGCGGGCAAGCTCGCGCAGCGGTTGCGCCCGGAGGCGATCACCCGTTTCGTCGCAAGCCTGGATTGACGGGGCTTCACCGGTTCGCCTCGCTCGCGCCGGCGGGCAAGCTCGCGCAGCGGTTGCGGCCGGAGGCGATCACCGGTCTCGTCGCGAGCCTCGTTTCACCGGTTTCACCTTCGCGGGCTCCTGCGATGCGACGGCCGCGGCCAAAGCCGTGGTCACCGGCACGGCGGCCACGATGCCGATGCTGCCGACGAGCGTCCGCACGATCTCCTGCGCGATCGACTGCGACCCGAGGATGTTGACGATCCCCACCCCCGAGATCGACGAGTACAGCAGCAGCGGCAGCGCGGCACCCGCGTAAGCCATCACGAGCGTGTTGATCGCGGACGCGACATGGTCGCGGCCGATCCGCAGCGCCGCCGCGTACAGCTGGCCGCGGGTCAGCGACGGGTTCGCCGCCCGCAGCTCCCACACCGCGCTGGTCTGTGTGACGGTCACGTCGTCGAGCACGCCGAGCGCGCCGATCACGATGCCGGCGAGCAGCAGCCCCCGCGTGTCGATCGGGCGGTCGATGATCGCGACGAGTGTGGCGGTCTCGTCGTCGAGGCCGGTCAGCTTGGCGAACGCCGACCACAGCGCGCCGAGCGCGCCGATCAGCGCGAGGCTGACCATGGTGCCGAGCACGGCGGTCGACGTCCGCGCGGACAGCCCGTGCGTCAGGTACAGGACCACGAACATGATGACGCCGGCGCCGACGACCGCGACCAGCAGCGGGCTCTCGCCGGCGAGGATCGCGGGCAGCACGAACAGCACGAGCACGGCGAAGCTGATGCCGAGCGCGATGAGCGCCTTGAAGCCCTGCCACCTGCCCAGCACCAGCACGACGATCGCGAACAGCCCGGCGAGCAGCGCGAGCGGGATCTCCCGCTGGAAGTCGACGACCTGGTAGGACTGCCCTTCGGTCGCGGTACCGCCGTCGTAGGACAGCACGACCTTGTCCTCGACGGCGAACCGCGGGGTGGCCGGCTCGAGCGGGATGGCCGAGCGGATCTCCTGGTTGGGCGCCGGGCCGTCGGTCATGCGGACGGTGACGACGATGCACCGGGAGTCGTCGGGCTGGTCGCCGACCTGGACGTCGCCGGTGCACGAGCCGGTGCTGGCGGACGTGATCACGCCGTGGACCGGGGTGCCGGCACCACCACGGCTCTCCTGCTTGTCGCCGAACGGGTAGAGCAGCACCGCGCCGGCGACCGCCGCGATCGCGAACGGGATCAGCAGGACCGCGATGATCGTCCGGACGCGGCGGGAGGCCGGTGGCGCGGGGCGGTGGCCGTGACCGTGGCCGCGCGGTTCGTCCTCGTAGGACTCGAAGTCTTCCTCGTCGAACTCGTCCCTCGGGTCCGGTTCGGGGGCCATCGCGTGCCGGCCGCGTCCGGTGACCCGGGGAATGGGTTCGGTCTCGCCCTCGTACACCGGGGCAGTCTCTCAGGCGTGTCGAGGTCCGCTGACGAGCGGATGGAAGTGCCGGGCAACGGCGTCGACGAAGTCGCCGACGGTCCAGACGAGTCGTCGAGCGCGGGCGCCACCCCGCCCGCGAGCGCGGTCGCGGCGGCGAGCCTGTCCTCACTGTGGCGCCGCCCCTCCTCGGCGACCCACGGCGCGTCGTAGTGGTCGGCGAGGGCCCTGCTGAGCGTGGTGGTCCCGGTCGACTCGGCGCCCACCACGACGATCCGCGCGCACAGCCCCCTGTCACCGCCGTCCCGGAGACGGCCGCCACCACCGGTCCGGGTCGACGGACACGTGCTTGGCCCCGAGCCGGTTGGCCAGCTCGGCGCCGTAGTCCTCCGAGGAGAAGACGGCGTCCACGGCGGCCTGCGTCGGGTCTCCGTCCTGGATGGCCCGCCGAGCCAGCACCGCCCGCATGATCCCGACGTGGAGCTCCCAGACCGCGACTCGCGCGCTCCGCGCCGCGGCGGCCCGAACCAACCGGTGATGACCGGCGTGGGGCGGGTAGAACTTCCCGAGCACCAAGGCGTGCCGAAACATGCCCGCCCCTGACGTGTCGTTGCCTCCGGCCCCCTCGAACCAGCCTACGGGCACCCACCGACGGAGACGTTCACTCAAGATCGTCATCGCGCCGGTTGTCCACAACCCCGACAATTGTCCACAGTGCCCACCCGCGACCTCGAGAATGGTCGGTGCCGTGCCGTAGCGTGGTTCGAGGGGGCCAGCGGCCAAGCCGACCCAAATCCCCAGCTCGGGGCGAGGAAACCGCTTGCCTTGCGGTAGTCGGCTCGAGTGGCTTGTGAGTCTTCCTCGAGTGCCGTCATCGGACCTTCTCGTTACCCTTGCGCTGACGGAACTGTCATCGAACCTAGGAGGGAAGATGAACGGCACCGAGCTGGAGGTCTGGACCACTCCGGACTTCGTCGAGTACGAGACGCCGATGGAGGTCACCGCCTACGCCGCGCGTATGGAGGACTGACCCAGTACTCTGCCGGCGCGGGACCGCGCGCCGGGACCGCGCCGGCAGTACACATCGGAGGTTTCACGCGTGTCGACCTCGATCCGCACCAGCGACGAGTTCGTCGCCGAGCTGCGTGGCCTGTCCCACCGGTACTGGGGCACCCACCCGTTCCACGACCGCATGCACGCCGGCGAGCTCACCGAGCACGAGCTGCGCGTGTGGGCCGCGAACCGCTGGTACTACCAGTGCATGCTGCCGCAGAAGGACGCCGCGATCATCGGCAACTGCCCGGTCGCCGACGTGCGCCGCGGTTGGCTGGACCGCATCGTCTACCACGACGGCCGCGCCGACGGTGACGGCGAGAGCGGGCGCGAGCGCTGGCTGCGCCTCTGCGAGGCGGTCGGCCTCACCCGCGCCGAGGTGCTCGACGAACGCCACGTCGCGCCGGGCGTCCGGTTCGCCGTCGACGCGTACGTGAACTTCGCTCGCACAAGGCCCTGGCTGGAGGCGATCGCGTCCGGGCTGACCGAGATGTTCTCCGGTCACCTGATGCAGCGCCGCGTCGGCGACATGCTCGCCAACTACGACTGGATCCGCCGCGAGGATCTCGCCTACTTCACCAACCGCATCGAGGCCGTCTCGGGCGAGGGAAAGTCCACACTGGACATCGTGGTGCGCCACAGCGTCACCCGCGAGCAGCAGGACGCGGCGATCGCGGCCCTGTCGTTCAAGTGCGACGTGCTGTGGTCCATGCTCGACGCCATCGAGCGCGCCGCCGCGAAGGGGTGACGCCGATGTCCGGGAAACCGCGGCTGCGCAAGGGAGTCCGGCTCACCTTCGACAAGACGCGGGACACGCACGTGCTGTTGTTCCCGGAAGGCGTGCTCGTCCCCAACGCGACGGCGGCCGCCGTGCTGAAGCTGTGCGACGGCGGGTCCACTGTGGACCAGATCGCGACCACGCTGAACGCGCGGTTCGCCGGCGTCCGCGCGCAGGACGTCACGGATGTGTTGACACGGTTGGAAGGCCGGAGGGTCGTCGAATGGACGTGACCATGAGCCAAGAGACCGCCGAACCGCCGCTGGGGATGCTCGCCGAGCTGACCCACCGCTGCCCGCTGCACTGCCCGTACTGCTCCAACCCGCTCGAGCTCGCCGCGCGCGACGCCGAGCTCACGACCGCCCAATGGCTCGACGTCCTCGACGCGGCCCGTGACATCGGCGTGCTGCAGGTGCACATGTCCGGCGGCGAGCCGCTGGCCCGCCCCGACCTGCCGGAGCTGGTCAGTCGCGCGGCCGAGCTCGGCTGCTACGTCAACCTCGTCACCAGCGGCCTCGGCCTCACCGAGGAACGCCTGCGCGACCTCGTCGACCGCGGCCTCGCCCACGTGCAGCTGTCCATGCAGGGCGCGGACGCCGCGCGCGCCGACCTGATCGCCGGCGCCAAGGCCCACAACCGCAAGCTCGACGCCGCCGAGCTCGTCAAGGCCGCCGACCTGCCGCTGACCGTGAACGTGGTGCTGCACAAGGCGAACCACGACCAGGTCGGCCCGATGATCGCGCTCGCGGAGCGGATGGGCGCCGACCGCCTCGAGCTCGCGAACACCCAGTACTACGGCTGGGCGCTGCGCAACCGCACCGCGCTCATGCCGACGCGCGAGCAGCTCGACGCCGCCGAACCGATCGTGCGCGCGGAGACCGAACGGCTGCGCGGCACGATGGAGATCGTCTACGTGGTCGCCGACTACTACGAGCCGTACCCGAAGCCGTGCATGTACGGCTGGGGCGCGCGGCAGCTGACCGTAGCGCCGAACGGCGACGTGCTGCCGTGCCCGGCCGCGTCGGTGATCGAGACCCTGCACGTCGACAACGTGCTGAACCGCCCGCTGCGGGAGATCTGGTACGAGTCCGAGTCGTTCAACGCCTACCGAGGCGACTCCTGGATGAAGGACCCGTGCCGCACGTGCGACCGGCGCGGGATCGACTTCGGCGGCTGCCGCTGCCAGGCGTTCCAGCTCCTCGGCGACGCCGCGGCGACCGACCCGGTGTGCTCGCGCTCGCCGGAGCGCGGCGTCGTCGACCTGCTGCTCAAGTCCAATGTGGAGCCCGAGGCGGCGCCGGCGTTCGTGATGCGGGGTCCCGCGGTGGCCCGATGAGGGTGCTGCTGCTCGGCACCGCGGCCGGCGGTGGCTTTCCCCAGTGGAACTGCGCGTGCCGGCTGTGCTCGGCGTGCCGTGCCGGTGACCCCGCGGTGCCCGCGCGCACGCAGGACTGCCTCGCGGTCAGTCCCGACGGGACGGACTGGTACCTCGTCAACGCGTCGCCGGACATCCGCGCGCAGATCCTTGCCACGCCACAGCTCGCGGCCGGCCCAGGGCCACGCGACACCCCGCTGCGTGGCGCGCTGCTGACCGACGCCGAGCTGGACCACACGCTCGGTCTCATGTCGCTGCGCGAGGGCGGCGGGCTCAAGGTGTGGGCGCCGGCTTCGGTCCTCTCCGCGCTGAGCGAGAACTTCCCGATCCGCGACACGGTCGCCCGCTACGGCGACTGGGACTGGCACTCCACCGCGGACGTGCCGGGCCTGTCGATCAGTGTGTTCGAGGTCAGCGACAAGCGGCCGAAGTACGCCCGCGAGTCCACAGTGGACGGTACATGGGTGGTCGCCTACAAGATCGCGGACCCGGCGACCGGGCGGCGCCCTGGTGTACGCGCCGTGCCTGCGTGAGTGGCCGGAGGGGTTCGACGAGTTCGTCGCCGGCGCGAGCTGCGTGCTGCTCGACGGCACGTTCTTCTCGCCGCGCGAGATGACCGGCACCGGCACGAGCACGGCCGCGCAGCAGGCGATGGGACACATTCCGATCGACGGCGCCGACGGCAGTCTCGCGCGAATCCGTCAAATCGGCAATTCCGGGACCAGGTGGTATTTCACGCACCTGAACAACACGAACCCGGTACTCGACCGGAATTCCCCGGAATTCGATCTGGTGCGTGCCGCGGGCGCTGACGTGCCGCTCGACGGAACTGAGCTCACCATCTGAAGTGAACCTGTCTGCGACCGCAGTTCGAGCGTCGGCGAGCACACTGGCCGCAGTATCGATCCATGCTGTGCTGGATGGAGTGATTCTGCATGGCCGAGCTGGCCGAGTCGGACGTTCTTCGCCACGTGTTCCGTTATCGTCGCCTGGCGTCCGGTTCGGCATGCGCTGACCAGCCGTGTGAAGAATGTTTCGCGGTGCATCACGAGAAGGTCGCACATTTCCTCGACGCCGGGGAACCCGTGCATTTCGTGATTCTCGCGTTTCCGGCCAAGTCGCCGAACCAGCAGAAGGTGCTCGGCAACCTCCCGGACCTCGGCGAGAAGCTGTCGATCGAGTTCCTGCAGTCCTTCTGCGACCAGATCGCGCACTTCTACCTGCCGGGCGCACGCATCACGATCGCCTCCGACGGCCATGTCTTCGGCGACCTGGTCGGGGTGTCCGACACCGGCGTCACCGACTACGGCCAAGCGCTGCGGACGGTGATCGACCAGACCGGCGGCGCCGCGATCGACGTGTACAGCCTGACGGAAGGCCTCGGCACCGGCGACTACGACGAGCTGCGCGGGATACTGGAGCGCGACTACGCCGCGCCGCTCGAGCGGGTGCGCGAGAAGGTCGCCACCGACGCCGAGGCCGCTCGGGTGTTCAACGGCATCCACCGGTTCCTGTTCGAGGACCAGGTCGACCTGGTGCCCGGCCGCAGCCGCGAGCAGGTGCGACGGGTGTGCAAAGACCTTGCCTACCAGGTGATCCAGCGCAGCAACGCGTGGAGCGACCTGGTGGCGGAGCGGTTCCCGCACGCGCTGCGGCTGTCGATCCACCCGCAGCTGGCCCACTCGGACAAGATCGGCTTCCAGCTCCTGCCGGCCGCCGACAACTGGCTCACGCCGTGGCACGGCGTGGTGCTCGACGACGGCAACCGGTTCACGCTCGTCAAGCGCCGCACGGCCGAGGAGCTCAACGCCTCGCTGGTGTGGCGGAACAACCGGCCCAGCCACTACGTCGCGCCCGGCGCGGACCTCGAGGAGGCGGCGTAGATGACCATCTCGGTCGAGCAGTTCGCGCACACCCGACTGGACCCGTTCGGGTTGCTCGTCACGGCGTCCACTTCGGACGCGGATCTGCGGCGGATCCCGCCGGAGACACTGGCGGGCTGGACCGACGAGGCGAAGGTGGTCGTCCTGCGCGGACTTCCGCTGCTGCCGACCGCCGAGTTCGAGTCCTACTGCGACAGTTGGGGTGAGCTTCTGCGCTGGGACTTCGGCGCGGTGCTCGACCTGGAGGTCCAGGAGGACCCGAAGAACTACCTGTTCACCCGCGGCCCGGTGCCGTTCCACTGGGACGGCGCGTTCGCCAGCGCCCAGCCGAACTACTTCCTGTTCCAGTGCCTCGACGCCCGCGTCGGCGGTGGCGGGGAGACGGTGTTCTGCGACACCGTCGCCGCGTACGCGAAAGCCTCCGACGAGCAGCGTGCCGCGTGGGACGGCGTGCGGATCACCTACCGCACCGACAAGCTCGCGCACTACGGCGGCGACGTCACCCACCCGCTCGTGTCGACACACCCGAAGAGCGGCGAGACCGTGCTCCGGTACGCCGAGCCGCTCGACCCCGAGTCGTACGTGAACCCGCTGTTCCTCGAGGTCGACGGCGCGCCGGACGGGCCGAGCCTGGTCGCGGAGCTCAGCGAGTACCTGTGGCGCCCCGAGTTCTGCTACGCGCACGCGTGGCTGCCGGGTGACATCGTGGTCGTCGAGAACCACGCACTCGTCCACGGCAGGCGCCCGTTCGTCGGCGACTCGTCCCGCCACCTCCAGCGCGTCCAGATCATCTGACCATGTTGCGCGCACTGGGTCTCGCGCTGTACCGGCACCGCTGGCGGGTGCTGGCGGCGACCGTGCTGTGCGCGGTCCTCGCGGGACTGTGGGGCCAGAAGGTTTTCGACGAGCTGTCCAGCGCCGGCTTCAACGACCCCGGCTCGGAGAGCGCGCACGCCGCGGAGCTGGAGCGGGCGACGGTCGGCAGCGACGACGCGGATGTCGTCGTGGTGTACCGAAGCTCACGTTGGGAAGTGGCGGATCCCGCGTTCGAGCAAGCGGTCATGAACACGCTCGTGTCCCTGCCCGTCGTTTCCGTAGCGTCCTACTGGGACACGCGAGACGCGCGGTTCCTCGGCGCGGACCGGCGCACCACCTACGTCGCGGTGCGGATCGCCGGGTCCTCCGACGACGCGAAGCAGCGCAACTACGCCACCCTGCGCGGTCGGTTCGCCGCACCTGGCCTGACGACGTCGGTCGGCGGGCCGGTGGCGTTGCTCGACCAGGTCAACGCCCAGGTGAAGGCCGACGTCGCACGGGCGGAGGCGCTCGCCCTGTCGGTGCTGCTCGTCCTGCTGGTGCTGATCTTCCGCAACGTCGCCGCCGCGTTCCTGCCGGTGCTCGTCGGTGGCCTGGTCATCGTCGCGGCGCTGGCCGGGTTGCGCGTGCTCGGCCTGTTCACCGAGGTGTCGATCTTCGCGGTGAACATCGTGACCCTGCTCGGACTCGGGCTCGCGATCGACTACTGCCTGCTGGTCGTGAGCCGGTTCCGGGAGGAGCTGACGGCTGGACGGCCGGTGCCGCTCGCGGTCGCGGCGACGATGGCGACCGCTGGCCGGACCGTGCTGGTGTCGGCGGTGACGGTCGCGGTGGCGTTGTCGTCGCTGCTGTTCTTCCCGCAGGTGTTCCTGCGGTCGATCGGGTTCGGCGGGATCGCGGCGGTGCTGCTGGCCGCGGCCCTGTCGTTGACCGTGCTGCCCGCGATGCTCGGCGTCTGCGGGAACCGGTTGGCGGCGCGGTCGTACCGGCAGCTGTTCACGCGACGGCCGGCACCGGCCACCGAACGGCCCGCCGGCGACCGGTTCGCGCGCTTGGCCCGTGCGGTCATGCGGCGGCCGGTGCTGGTCGCGACCGCGGCCGTTGCGGTCCTGGTCGTGCTCGGCCTGCCGTTCCTGCGGATCACCTACGGCTGGGTCGACGCCAGGGTGCTGCCGGCGCAGGCGGAGGCCAGACAGGCGCAGGAGGTGCTGACGAGGGAGTTCCCCGGCAACGTCGCCGATCCGATCGAGGTGCTCGTCCGGTCCGACCGGCCCACCGGGTCCTATGTGGACTCGCTGCGGACGGTGGCCGGCGTGCGGGGCGCCGAGGTCACGGGCGTCGCCGAGGACACCACCAGGATCACCGTCCGCTTCGACGGGCCGGCGATCGCACCGGAGGCACGGTCCCTTGTGGACCGGATCAGGACGGTCCCGCCACCGGCGGGCGCCACCGTGCTGGTCGGCGGGAGCAGCGCGGCGTTCGCGGACCTGCTGGACGTGTTGGGGGAGCGGCTGCCGTGGATGGCGCTGTTCGTCGTGGTCGCCACGCTCGTGTTGCTGTTCCTGGCGTTCGGCTCGGTGTTGTTGCCCGTCAAGGCGGTGCTCATGAACGTCGTGAGTCTGTCCGCGATGTACGGGGTGGTCGTGTGGATCTTTCAGGACGGTCATCTCGCCGACCTGCTCGGCTTCACCTCGACCGGGAACATCGAGGTCAACGAGCCGATACTGATGCTGGCGGTCGCGTTCGGACTGTCCATGGACTACGAGGTGTTCCTGCTGTCGCGGATTCGCGAGCAGTACGACCTGCTCGGTGACAACACCGCCGCGGTCAGCGCCGGAATGCAGCGCACCGGCGGGATCATCACGAGTGCGGCGCTGCTGCTGATCGTCGTGGTCGGCGCGTTCGCGACCTCGGACGTGTTGTTCATCAAGCTGGTCGGCGTCGGCATGGCGGTGGCTATCGCCATCGACGCGACGATCGTGCGGCTGCTGCTGGTACCCGCGACCATGCGGATCCTCGGCCACGCGAACTGGTGGGCGCCGAGGGCGCTCCGTCCTTTCCATGCCCGGTACGGAATCCGGGAGAACCCAAGTCTGGAGACAGTCGGATGAGCGTCGCACACAACCTCGGCCGGGCGTTACCGGCCCGGACCGCCACCCTGTCCATGCGGGACGCGGTCAGGTACTCGCTGCGCATTCGCAGAGTCGAGTTCCTGCCCACCACCATGACCATCATCCTGGTGCCGGCGCTGCTGCTCGCCGGTTCCGGCGCGGCGTTCGGCACGGCGACCTTCGTCGCGGTCGCGGTCATGATCCGGTTGATCATCCACTTCGGCGACATGGTCAACTGCCTCGCCGACCGCGACGTCGACGCCATCTACAAGACTCGGCTGTCGGACGCGGTCTACGGGTTGGGGCTCGCGAACGTCCGGTGGCAGATCCGCGTCACCGGCACCGCGATCCTGGCGCTCGCCGCATACCTCGCGGTGACGACCCGGCACTGGGACATCCTGCTGCTGATCGTGGTGGAGCTGTACTTCGCACGGCAGTACTCGGTGCCGCCGCTGCACCTCAAGGGCGCGGGCGGCTGGCAGATCCCGACCCTGTTCGTGATCATCTACGGGCTGCCGATGCTGCTCGTCGCGCGTGCGTTCCCGATCGACCTCGGCTGGCCGATCCTGCTGGTCGTCGCCGGTTTCGGGGTGAGCCAGGTCGGGGTGATCGTGGTGAACACGGCCGAGGACCTGCCCGAGGACGAGGAGTACGGGATCCGCACGTCGGTGCTCGCGCTCGGACTGTCGCGGGCGATCGGCGTCGCGACGGCGATGGTCGGTGTCGGTGGGGTGGCGCTGACGGTCGGGGTGCTGGCCATGGGGGAGCCGTCGTGGGGGCTGGTGGCGCTGGTGGCCGCGTACGGGTGGGCGTTGCTGCACGTCGGGGGCACGTGGCTCGCGGTGCGTGGCCGGTCGGTGGACGCCGCATTGAAATCGCTGCGGTTGAGGGCGAAGCTGGTGCCCGTGCAACTCGCGGTGACCGGATGGGGCACCGTGCTCGCGGCGGCGTTCGTGCTGGCGAACAGGTAAAGGAGACACGATGGAACAGGTCGTCCTGCTCGATGAGCAGGGTCGGGGTATCGGCGCCGCGGACAAGGCGACCGTGCACCATCACGACACCCCACTGCACCTGGCGTTCTCGTGTTACGTGTTCAACGGGCGCGGCGAGCTGCTGGTCACCCGCCGAGCCAGGGCGAAGAAGACGTGGCCGGGGGTGGTCACCAACAGCTGCTGCGGCCACCCCGCGCCGGCCGAGGGGTTCGTCGACGCCGTCGTGCGGCGGCTGTCCGACGAGCTGGGTCTGCCGGCGCCCGAGGTCGACCTGCTGCTGCCGCGCTTCCGGTACCGCGCGGTGATGGCGAACGGGATCGTCGAGAACGAGCTGTGTCCGGTGTTCCGCGCGGTCACCGACGCCGCGCCGGTGCTGTCGCCGCTCGAGGTCGACGAGTACGGCTGGATGTCGTGGCCGCTGTTCGTGAGTCTCGTGACCGGTGGCGAGCTGGCGGTGTCGCCGTGGTGTCGGGAGCAGGTGGATCAGCTGGTGGCGCTGGGCCCGGACCCGCTCGGCTGGCCGGTGGCGGCGCCGGCCGGGCTGCCGGCGGCGGCGCGGTAGTCGGCGAGCCAGTTGCGGAGGCCGAGGACACAGAGTGCGAGGAAGCCGGCGTAGCGGGCGGCCGTGAGCCAGAGGACCTTGTAGGTCGTGACCGCGTCGGGCAGGGGCACGGTCGAGTCGGTGTTGGTGGACAGCACCCAGGTGAGCACGGCCGTGCCCGCGGTCCCGATGGCCGCCAGTGCCACCCACCGCTGTTGTGTCGTCCGGTTGACCCGCAGCGTCGTGTGCGCGACGCCGCCGCGGAGCCATGCCCACCAGCCGTAGGCGGCGAGGCCGAGGTAGACGATCTGGAGGGCGGAGTCGGCGTAGAGGCCCGCGGTTCAGAACACAGTGCGCCGGTCGCGAACCCGATGACCTCGGTGACGTCCATCCAACGTCCGTTTAGCATTGACTTATATAAGTGACAATTGATACCGTCGCCGCTCCAGCCAATGAGACAAGAGGAGAGCCCGATGATCGATGTCGCCCAGCAGATCAGCGCGGTCCGGCGCGAGGTGGGCAGCCGCGTGTTCGAGGCGGGGCAGGCGCGCATCGTGACGGTGAGCCAGGCGTACGACGCGGGTGTCGACGACGTCTGGGACGCGTGCACCAACCCGTCCCGGATCCCGAGGTGGTTCCTGCCGGTGACCGGCGAGCTCAAGCTCGGGGGCAGCTACCAGTTGGAGGGCAACGCCTCCGGCACGATCGAGCGGTGCGACCCGCCGAAGAGTTTCTTCGCGACATGGGAGATGGGCGACCAGGTCAGCTGGATCGAGGTGCGGGTGCTTCCCGAGGCCGGGGGCAAGACCCGGTTCGAGCTGGAACACATCGCGCATGTCGATGAGGCCTTGTGGACGGAGTTCGGCCCGGGTGCGGTCGGGGTCGGCTGGGACATGATGCTCATGGGCCTGGCGCAGCACCTGTCTGGCGCGCCCGCCGTGGTCCCCGAGGACGCGGCGGCGTGGACGATGTCGCCGGAGGGCATCGACTTCATGACCCAGAGCAGCGAACGTTGGTACGAAGCCGACGTCGCCGACGGCACCGACGAGGCCAAGGCAAGGGCAGGCGCCGACCGCGTGACGGCCGCGTACACCGCCCCACCCGAACCCCCAACCGACGCGGCCCAGAGCTAGCCGCCTCGCCGACGGGTCATCCACTCCGCGTCGGCGAGGCGCCGGCAGCAGCCTCGCCGGTGCTCCACGCTGCGCAGACGCGATCCACGGCTGGCCGTTCTGGATGCGGGGCCCGCCACGCGACTTGCTTCGTGTCGTGCCGGCATGGCACAGCGGTGGCGCAGGTCCGCCGTGTCGGGTGCGCGGTCGCACCACGCGACAACGACCTCGGACGCCGACTCGCCCCGAGTCCCATTCAGTCACGCCGGAGCCGCCACTCACGGCCGGCCGATCCGTGGGGCCCCGACACGCACCTCGCCCGCGGGGTGCCCTGCATGCACAGCGGTGACACAGGGTCGGCCGAGCCAGCGCGCGACCTACCCCACGAGCCTGGTCGGGGCCGTCGGTCACGCCGACCGCCCGGCGCGACTTCTGCCGCGGCAACGGTCATCTGCCAGCCCAGCCGCACGCTCCAACCACGTCAGCGCAGTCCGTGCCGAAGTCAGGCCTTAACCAGCACGGCGTGGTCAGGTCGCTCAGCCACAACCCTCGTCATCGGCTCAACCGGCCGGGTGCCAACCACACCACCCATCACCTCCAATCCGGCGCCGACCTCACCCAGCCGCGCCACCCCGCGACCCGCAAGCCGCGCAACTATCGTCACCTCATGACCAACGACGCCGTCGTCATCGGAGCCGGAGTCAGCGGCCTGACCACCGCGATCTGCCTTGTCGAGGCCGGTTGGGCGGTTCAGGTCTGGGCCGCGGAACCACCGCGGGCCACCACCTCCGCCGTCGCCGGCGCGCTCTGGGGTCCCTCCTTCCTCGAACCCATGGCCAAGACCATGGCGTGGACCAACCGCTCCCTCGTCGACTTCACCGCGCTCGCCGAGGACCCCGGCACCGGTGTCCGTATGGCGCCGGCCCTCACCGTCAGTGCCATGCCCGCCACCGGCGACACGCCACCCCAGGCACGCTCGATCCCGGACCTCCGACCCTGCCCACCGGAGGACCTGCCCGACGGCTTCGCCAGCGGATTTCGCGCGACCATGCCCCTCGTCGACATGAGTCGGTACCTCGACCACCTCGTCGCCCGCCTCGCGAAAGCGGGCGTCGAGATCGAGTCGCGCACCGTCCGGTCACTGGCCGAGGCCGCCACCGCCGCCCCCGTCGTCGTCAACTGCACGGGTCTCGGCGCCCGCGACCTCGTCGGCGACACCGAGGTCCGCCCGGTGTTCGGCCAGCACGTCATGCTCGCCAACCCCGGGCTCGACGAGCTCTTCATGGAGCTCACCACCGGCGACGAGTGGACCAGCTACTTCCCACACCGCGACCGCGTCGTGTGCGGCGGCATCACGGTGCCCGACCGCTGGGACCGCAACCCCGACCCCGACGTGACCGACCGGATCCTCACCCGCGTCCGCGCTGTCGAGCCACGCCTGCGCGACGCCGAGGTGCTCGACGTCGTCACCGGGCTGCGGCCGGCCCGCTCGGCGGTGCGGGTGGCAGCCGAACAGCTCGGCAGCGCATGGTGTGTGCACAACTACGGACACGGCGGTACCGGCGTCAGCCTGTCGTGGGGCTGCGCACGGGAAGCGGTGGAGCTAGCCGTCCAGTCGGCGGCACGCCGGTAATCGACCGGTGATCACGAGCCGGGTGGTGAACATGGAAAGACGGTAGCGCGGGGGTACGACAATTTCCGGAATGGAGCAGAAACTCCCGGGTGGGAACGTTGCTGAGGCCGTCATGTTGGTCGACGGCACGGTCCGCAAACCGGTCACCCGAGCCACGCCGGCCGTCGAGGCGCTGCTGTCCCATCTCGCCGACTTCCCCGGCGCGCCCCGCCACCTCGGCCGCGACGACCAGAACCGTCAGGTCCTCGAGTACGTGCCCGGCACCCTCGACGACCTCCCCGCCACGCCCGCCGAGCTGCGCCGCGTCGGGCGCCTGATCCGCGACCTCCACGACGCCATCGCCGACTTCCGGCCGCCGGCCGACGCCAGCTGGGAGGTCGTGATCCCACCCGACCGCGATGACCTCGTCTGCCACCACGACCTCGCGCCGTGGAACCTCGTCCGCGGCGAGGGGGACCGCTGGGTGTTCATCGACTGGGACGGCGCCGGACCCGGCTCCCGGCTCTGGGACCTCGGCTACGCCGCACACGGCTTCGTGCCGCTGCACGCCGGTGGCGACCCCGCCGTCGACGGTCCCCGCCTGCGTGCCCTCGCCGACGGCTACCGCCTCGACCAGGAGCAACGCGCCGAGCTCCCGGCCATGGCGGCCGCCCACACCCGTGGCATGTACGACCTCCTGCGCACGTCGACGCAGGAGCCGTGGGCCCGCCTCCGCCAGGAGGGCCACGCCGACCACTGGGGTCCCGCCGCCGACTACATCGAGCGACACCTCGACTCCTTGCGCGTCGCACTCGGGTGACACGTCGGCGGCGACCGAACCGTCGCCGGGTGAGACTGGCGGTCATGATCCGGTCGCCACTGCTGGTCGTGATGTGCGTCGGCTACTTCCTCGTGTTGCTGGACGTCACGGTCGTCAACGTGGCCCTGCCCGACATCGGCGCGGGCCTCGACGCCGGTGCCGGCGGCATGCAGTGGGTGGTCGACGGCTACGCCCTCGCGCTCGCCGGCCTGCTGCTCGTCGGCGGCACGGTGGGTGACGTCCGTGGACACAGAAGTGTCGTCATCACCGGATTGAGTGTTCGGTGTCGCCTCACTCGCCTGCGGGCTCGGCACCTGACGTCGGCTGGCTCGTCGGCGCGCGGTTCGCACAGGGCGTCGGCGCCGCCCTGCTGCTGCCGGGCACCCTCGCGATCATCACCGACAGGTTCGCGGACCGGACGCAGCAGGCCCGCGCCATCGGCGTCTGGGCGAGCGTCGGCAGCGCCGCGCTCCCCGCCGGACCGCTGCTGGTCGACTCGCTTGGCTGGCGCGCGGTGTTCCTGCTCAACGTGCCGATCGTCGTGGTGCGGCCGTGGTCACGACGAGAGTCGTGCCTGCCGGCGAACGCACGGCCACGCGCCGGGTCGACTGGCCGGGCGCCGCCTTCGGCGCCGCGACGCTGGCCGCGGCCACGTTCGCGGTCATCGACCGTGCGCCGGCGGCCGGGATCGCGGCCGTCGTGCTGCTCGGCGCGTTCGTCCTCGCCGAGCGGCTGGCGCCGGACCCGATGCTGCCGCTGCACCTGTTCCGCAGGCCGGCGTTCTCGGTGGCGAACGCGGTCGCCGGGCGTGATGAACCTGTGCACGCTCGGACTGTTGTTCCTGGTCACCCAGTATCTGCAGACCGTGCAGGACCGCTCCGCGCTGGCGGCCGGCGCCGCGCTGCTGCCGCTGTTCCTGCCGTTGACGATCCTCGCGCCGTTCACCGGCCGACTCGGCAGGGTCGGTGCCCGACCGGTGGTCGCGACCGGCGCCGTCCTCGTCGCGGGCGGGATCGCGCTGCTGACCGGACTGCGGACCGACTCGTCCTACCTGACACTGCTGCCCGCGTTGCTCCTCTGGGGCTGCGGACTCGGCGTGCTCACCCCGGCCGTGGTCGCCGCCTCGGTCGCGGCCGCGCCCGCCGACCGGTCCGGGCTCGCCTCCGGGGTCAACAACACCGCACGGCAGGCGGGCGGCGCCATCGGCATCGCGGCGTTCGGGGCCGTCGCGGGGACCGCGTCGAACGCGCGGGCGTTCGTGTCGGGAATCCACCTGTCCGGGCTGGTCTCGGTCGCGTTGTTGCTGGTAGCGAGCCTGTCCACCTGATCATACGTTCGAATTGACAGAAGATCGAACGTGTGTTCGACTATGCCTCGTGCGATGGGACAGCCAGCGAATCGACCACGAAGGCCAGCAGACACTGCCCGGCCTTCCCGGTCTCGTGCGCAGCGTCCGCACCCCGGAGTTCGCCAACATGGTGTTCCACGAGGTGCGGGCCAAGTCGGTGCTGAACAAGGTGCCCGGCGAGTCGTCGATGCCGTTCGGATGGACCGTGAACCCGTACCGCGGGTGCAGTCACGGCTGTCGGTACTGCCTCGCCGGCGACACGCCGATCCTGATGGCCGACGGGCGCACCAGACCGCTCGCCGAGTTGCGGGTCGGCGACCGGATCTACGGCACGGAGCGGGTCGGCAACCGCCGCCGGTACGTCACCACGCGCGTGCTGGCGCACTGGACGACGGTCAAGCCGTCCTTCCGGGTGACGTTGCGCGACGGCACCCAGCTCATCGCGAGCGGCGACCACCGGTTTCTCACCGATCGCGGTTGGCGGCACGTCGCCGGTGGCGCGTGCGAGGACACCCGGCGTGTCCTCGCACCGGGCGACCGGCTGGTCGGCACCGGGCAGTTCGCGACCGCGCCGAAAGGGCGCGCGGAGTACCAGTGCGGCTATCTGTCCGGCGTCGCCGCGGGGCACGGCGAGCCGGCCGACCCGCGGGTGCTCGCCAGGGCCAGGGAGTACCTGACCGGAGAGGAGTCCATCAGCCTTCCCATCGAACGGCCCGAGGTGCCGAGCGAGGAGTGGCACAAGGGTTTCCTCGCCGGAGTGTTCGATGTGGACGGGGACTTCTCGCGCGGGCGCCTGCGGGTCGCGCTGACGTCCCGAGCGACGTTGGCCGTGCTCGCGGACGCGTTGCGGCAGTTCGGTTTCGAGTACGTGCTGGAGGAGGCGGGCATCCGCAGCGGCATGTGTCGGGTCCGGCTCGCGGGCGGGCTGGGGGAGCACCTGCGCTTCCTGCACACGGCCGACCCGGCCAACACCGGCACCAACGAGCTCACCGGCATCGTGCTGCGCTCCGGCGCCAGCCTCGCCGTGACAGCCGTCGAACCGCTCGGCCTCGACGTGCCGTTGTTCGACATCACCACCGGCACCGGTGACTTCATCGCGAACGGCGTCGTCAGTCACAACTGCTTCGCGCGCAACACGCACACCTACCTCGACCTGGACTCGGGCGCCGACTTCGACTCGCAGATCGTGGTCAAGGTCAACGCGCCCGAGGTGCTGGCGCGGCAGTTACGGGCGCCGCGCTGGACCCACGAGCCGGTCGCGATGGGCACCAACACCGACCCGTACCAACGCGCGGAGGGTCGGTACGAGCTGATGCCGGGCATCATCCGCGCGTTGGCCGACAGCGGCACTCCGTTCAGCATTCTCACGAAGGGCACGGTGTTATCGCGGGACCTGCCGCTGCTGTCGGCGGTGAGCCAGGACGTGCCGGTGGGCCTGGGTGTGTCGATCGCGCTGGTGGACCGCGACCTGCAGCGCAGCCTCGAACCGGGCACGGCGAGTCCGCAGGCCAGGTTGGAGCTGGTGCGCAAGATCGTCGAGGCCGGTCTGCCGTGCGGGGTGTTCGTCGCGCCGGTCCTGCCCGGCCTGACCGACTCCGTCGAGCAGTTGGACGCGTTGCTGGCCGCGATCGCCGACACGGGCGCGTCCGGGGTGACCGTGCTGCCGCTGCACCTGCGCAAGGGCGCGCGGGAGTGGTACGCGTCGTGGCTCGCCGAGGAGCATCCCCGGCTGGTGCCGGAGTATCGGCGGATCTACGCGCGGGGCAGTAATGCGGACGTGCGGTACCGCCGATGGCTGGGCGCCCGGGTGGGCCCGCTGTTACGCAGGCACGGTCTCGGTCCGAAGGCTGAGCGGACTGCGGACCCGGCGGAGCCCCGCTGGCCGGAAGGCAGTCTGACCGCGGCCGCACCAGCGGACGTGCCGGTGCGGCAGGAGCAGCTCGAACTGCTCTGACGACCGCGCATGAACGATTGCCGCGGGTGCGGTTGACGGGCGTGGTCTGCCGACACGCGTGGGAGATCTACTGGTGGCGAGCGAAGGCCGACTCGCCAGCGAAGAGACATCGGCGGGGTAGCGGACTTGGCCTCCGGCCCCCCGATTTCCAGCCTACCCGCGAGGACCCACAGTCCCGGGCGCCAAACGCACCGCCTGTGGACAACCCGACCGGGTCCACTGCAGACCCACACGAACCACTCGGCCGCCAACCCCGCGAGTCGCACGTTCGAGATCCGCGAGTCCGACGTTCAAGACCCGCGAGTCGGACGTTCACGACCGCCGAGTTGTCGTTCGCGGACGATCCGGCTGTTACGCCGCGCGGACCTGTGGACAACCGGCTACGCGGTCCGCGGAACTGTCGGTGTCGGGCGGTAGCGTGGAATCCGGGGGCCGGAGGCCAGGCGCGTCGGTCCCACCATTCGACTCCGAAACCTGCAACGCCGGGACGTAGCCCGGCGCTGCTTCACCTACCGAACCGCTCCTAAACGCGATCCCTGGGCCAGTCCCAGCGGACGCAGAACGTGCCGGGCCCGAAGTCGAGCGCCACCGCGTGCGCCTGACCGTTGGGCGTGACCTCGACCTTGCGGCGCGTGGTGGTCTGCTCCTCGGGATCCACCGTGTACAGCTCGCAGTACGCGGGCAGCGCACGAGGATCGAAGCGCATCTCGAGCACGAACTCGCGTACGGGCGTCGTGAACTTGCGGCAGTAGCTGTCGTCGCCGCGGGAGAACGGCGGGCCCGGGTGGTTCAGCGCGTACTCGATGATCGCGGTCTCGCCGCGTGCAAGTGGCGCGTCCAACAGGATCTCGGCGGCGATGAGGCCCGCGGCCTCGTCGCGGGCGACCCGTCCGATGCGGCACGACTGCACGGACACGATCTCAGGAAAGGGGCGGCCCTTGCGTTCCAGGTCGTAGACCATCACCGTGCGGTCGACGCCGTCGCGCTCGGCGCGCAGCACCTGCCGGACGGCGATCCGCTTCTCGCCGCGGTCGACCGCGACGTCCATGCGGTCGTGCTGGCTCAGCTTGGTCAGCGCGGTCTCGGTGGCGAAGTCGATCCGCTTGAGGAGCTTCGACACCGGCTCGCGCTCGTGCCACAGCGCCTCGATCGGCAGCCGCGAGGACTCCCGCTGCACCCGACCGCGCGGTCGGGGCGGGCCGAGTAACGCGATCAGCGAACCCGGTGCGACGCCGAGCACCGACTCGAGGTGTCCGAGCGCGGCGAGCGACTCGGCGCGTTCCGGTCGGCGCCGGCCGGACTGCCAGTAGCTCAGCGCCGTGACGCTGACCGACACACCGCGTGCGCGGAGCCGGTACTGGATCCGGTCGAGGCTCAGCCCGCTCGCCTGGATCGCGGTGCGCAGGGCGGTCGGGAACGCGTCCGCCGCAAGGCTGTCCACGGGATGTGGCGTAAGAGCGCGTCTTAGTTCTCCGGTTCGATGAAGCTCTCGAACTGGTTCGCGGGTCGCGCCGCCACCCATCGTGGTCTCCTCGCGTTCTCCCCAGCCGTGCCTACCTACCACCTGGTAACCAACACCCTACGGGGTAGCGCGGGGCCTTGGTAGCCATCACGTTAAATCCACGTGTGACCGTCCTGATGCGCACGGTGATGGTAGCGCCGTAAACCTGCTGGACGGAACAGTGTGGCCGTTGGCTAGCCTGCTCAGGAATCCTTCCGGATTCCCAGCAGCACCGACAGGAGAGAGCAGCCGTGATCCGCACGCACGAGGCCGGGACGCTTCGCGCCGCACATGCCGGAGAAACAGTCACGCTGAGCGGCTGGGTGGCCCGCCGGCGCGATCACGGTGGGGTCATCTTCGTCGATCTCCGCGACGCGTCCGGCGTCGCGCAGGTGGTGTTCCGCGAGGGTGAGATGGCCGAGCGCGCGCACCAGCTGCGTTCCGAGTACTGCATCCGCGTGGTCGGCGAGGTCGCCGAGCGGCCGGAGGGCAACGAGAACGCCGAGATCGCCACCGGTGCGGTCGAGGTGCTGGTCACCGAGCTGCAGGTGCTGAGCGAGGCCGCCCCGCTGCCGTTCCAGCTCGACGAGCACCTGACGGTCGGCGAGGACGTCCGCCTCCGCCACCGCTACCTCGACCTGCGCCGTTCCGGCCCGGCCCGCGCCATGCGCATGCGCAGCGACGCCAACCGGATCGCCCGCGACGTCCTGCACGAGGAGAACTTCGTCGAGGTCGAGACCCCGACGCTGACCCGCTCCACCCCCGAGGGCGCCCGCGACTTCCTCGTGCCGGCCCGCCTGCAGCCCGGTTCCTGGTACGCGCTGCCGCAGTCGCCGCAGCTGTTCAAGCAGCTACTCATGGTCGGCGGCCTCGAGCGGTACTACCAGCTCGCCCGCTGCTACCGCGACGAGGACTTCCGCGCCGACCGCCAGCCCGAGTTCACCCAGCTCGACATCGAGATGAGCTTCGTAGAGCAGGACGACGTGATCGCGCTCGGCGAGCGGATCCTCTCCGCGCTGTGGCGTGAGCTGGCCGACCACGAGATCCCGCTGCCGATCCCGAGGATGACCTACGCGGACGCCATGGCCCGCTACGGCACCGACAAGCCCGACCTGCGCTTCGGCCTCGAGCTGACGGAACTGACGGAGTACTTCGCCGACACGCCGTTCCGCGTGTTCAAGGCGCCCTACGTCGGCTCGGTCGTCATGCCGGGCGGCGCCGACCAGCCGCGTCGCCAGTTGGACGCATGGCAGGAATGGGCGAAGCAGCGCGGCGCGAAGGGCCTCGCGTACGTGCTCGTGAACGCGGACGGCACGCTCGGCGGCCCGGTCGCCAAGAACCTGTCCGAGGCCGAGCGCGAGGGTCTGGCCAAGGCCACCGGCGCCGAGCCGGGCGACTGCGTCTTCTTCGCGGCCAACACCGTGTCCGAGGCCCGCGCGCTGCTCGGCGCGGCGCGCGTGGAGATCGGCAAGCGGCTCGGCCTGATCGACGAGTCGGCCTGGTCGTTCGTGTGGGTCGTCGACGCGCCGATGTTCGAGGAGGCCGAGGCGGCCCGCAGCGCGGGCGACGTCGCGGTCGGCGGCGGCCGCTGGACCGCCGTGCACCACGCGTTCACCTCGCCGAACCCGGAGTGGATCGACCGGTTCGAGGAGGACCCCGGCAACGCGCTCGCCTATGCCTACGACATCGTCTGCAACGGCAACGAGCTCGGTGGCGGGTCGATCCGAATCCACTCCTCGGACGTGCAGGAGCGGGTCTTCGAGGTCATGGGCATCAGCCGCGACGAGGCGAACGAGAAGTTCGGCTTCCTGCTCGAGGCGCTGAAGTACGGCCCGCCGCCGCACGGCGGCATCGCCATCGGCTGGGACCGCACGGTGATGCTGCTGGCCGGCGAGCCGTCGCTGCGCGACGTCATCGCCTTCCCGAAGACCGGCGGCGGGTTCGACCCGCTGACCAACGCGCCGGCGCCGATCACCGCCGGGCAGCGCAAGGAGGCCGGCGTGGACGCGAAACCGGCGCCGGCCAAGGCGTAACCGTGCTGCACCTGCGGACGATCTGTCCGCCGGAGCACACCGAGGCCGTGGTCGACCTGCTGCGGGAGCACCCGGGCGCGGCACACGTCGTGGTGCTGCCCGGTGCCGCGGTGCTGCCACCTGGCGACGTCATCGAGGCGGACGTCGCCAGGGAGGCCGCGGACCACATGCTCGCCGCTCTGTGCGAGCTCGGCATCGACCACTCCGGCGGGATCACGCTCGAGCAGATCGACACCGCGCTGTCCGACGCGGCGGACAAGGCCGAGGAGGACGCGCCCGGCGACGGCGCGGACGCGGTCGTGTGGGAGGAGCTGCTCGCGCGGACGGGCGAGGAGTCCCGGCTCAACCTGACCTTCTGCGCGTTCCTGGCCATCGCGTGCCTGCTCGCCGCGGTCGGCGTGATCACCGACTCGCCGGTGACGATCGTCGGCGCCATGGTCGTCGGGCCGGAGTTCGGCCCGCTCGCGGCGGTGGCCGTCGGGTTGGTCCGCAGGCGCTGGGATCTGGTGCGACGGGCGGCCGTGGTGCTCGTGGTCGGCTTCCCGCTGGCCATGCTGATCACCGCGGGCGGCGCGGCCCTCGGCAACGCGGTCGGCCTGTTCGACGCGTCCGCCATCTCGGGCGACGAGCACCAGGTCGACTTCGTGTTCGACGTCGGGCCGTGGTCGCTGATCGTCGCGCTGCTCGCCGGTGCGGCCGGCATGCTGTCGATGACCTCCGCGAAGTCGGCCGCGCTGGTCGGCGTGTTCATCTCGGTCACCACCGTGCCGGCGGCCGGCTACGCGAGTGTCGCGGCGATCCTCGGCGAGTGGAACCGGGCGATCGAGTCCGTCAGCCAGCTCGTGGTCAACCTCGCCGGCATCATCGTGGCGGCGGTCGTGGTACTCCTGGTACGACGCGCAACGTGGCGGACGGTCGACGCAGGTCGTCCGCTTTCTACCGGTTGACCCCTCGCAACGCACTCGACACGAAGCTGTTTTCGTTATTTATCCCAGAACAGTGGCTACTTGATCGATGGACATGACTACGGTCGGTGCTACGAGCGGGAGTAGGGTCTGAGGAGATGAGTGTGGAAACCGCCGCCGACCCACCGACACTAGGTGGCGATGCGGATCCTGAGGTGCTGGCGACCGTCGTTGCGGCGGAGTCGGTGCTCAGCCGAAGATTCGGTTCCCGGATCCAGCTGACGGAGGCGGAGGATCTCGGCGGTTCGGAACGGTCGAGCGTGGTCCGCGCCCGGGTCGCGGCGAGCCCGTTCTCGCTGCCGCGCACGCTGGTGCTGAAACGCTACGTCCAGCCACTCGACGAGCACTGCGACAGCTTCGTGCGGGAGGCGGCCAGCTACCAGCTGTTCACCGCGCTCGCGTCCGAGGACCGCATGTGTCCCGAGCTGTTCGCACACGACCCGCACAGCAGGCTGGTCGTGCTCGAGGATCTCGGCCACGCGCCGACGCTCGCCGACAAGCTGCTCGGCAACGACGCACGCGCGGCGGAACGCGCGCTGCTGTCGTGGTCGCGCTCCCTCGGCAGGCTCCACGCGACGACCGCCGGCCGCGAGGCGGACTTCGACGCGCTGCAGCGCCGGCTGACCGTGCCCGACTTCAAGGACCCGCTGGCGATCGACGGCGCGACCGCGCTGAACGACCTGCCGGCGCTGCTCGAGGCCGAGCTCGGTGTTGCCACCCCGGTCGCGGTGCTGGAGTGCGCCGAGCGCAGCCGGCAGTTGTTGGAGACCGGCCGACACCGTGCGTTCAGCCCGTCGGACTCGTGCCCGGACAACAACCTGATCACCAACCGGGGTGTGCGGTTCCTCGATCTCGAGGGCGGCTGTGTCCGCAACGCGATCTTCGACGCCGCGTACCTTCGGGTGCCGTTCCCGTCGTGCTGGTGCCCGTTCGCGCTGCCGGCAGGGATGACCGACGCGATGCTGGCGGGCTGGCGGGCCGAGGTGCGGGTGGTGTGGCCGGACCTCGACGACGACTCGGTGCTGCTGCCGAGACTGCTCGACGCGCAGCTGTTCTGGGTGTGGCTGACGACGTGGCAGTTCTTCAGCAGGCCGGAGGCCGCGCAGTCGCACTCGTCGACGCTGGCGGACACTCCGCCGGAGACGCACGTGCTGACCGACCGGTGGCGTCGGCTGTCGGACTCCGCGCTGATCAGCGGCGCGGAAACGGTGGCAGAGCACGCTTCCGCGGTCGGCGACCGGCTACGCAAGCGGTGGTTCGACGACGACCCGGTGCTCGCGCTCTACCCGGCGTTCCGCACGTAGCCCGAAATTGTCGGTGCCCGCCGCTAGCGTGCGCACCATGGGATTCTCCGAGCGACACATCAGACCGGGCGGCGTGGCCTCGGTGGCGGGGTGGCAGGTCAAGCAGTACCGCGTGACCGTCACCCCGGCGCCGGTGGCGGCGGCCGTGGTCGAGGCGGCCGAACGGTTCCTGCCGAAGCTGCTGCCGGACGCCGCAGGGTCGGACGGCACGCCGACGCTGGCGTTCTCCGTGCTGCACAAGGGCGAGGACGCGGTCTGGTTCAACCTGTACTCATGGCTGTACGGGGCGATCCTGCACTGCAGGGCCGCCAGCGCGACGTTCGCGGAGCCGACGGTGTTCACGCCTTTGGTCGAGCCGTTGATCGGGTGCGTGTGGGAGCTGCCCGCGGTCGTGCACGAGCGGTCGGCATGGGTGCGGCACGTGTTGACGCCCGCGCGGCCGGATGTCGACGCCTATGTCGCGGACGTCTTACCCGAGGGGCCTGTCGGCGCGCCGTGACGGCCGTCCTTGGGGGCGAAGGTGGCGAGTGCCTCGGTGTCGGAGACGGGCTCGCGGATGAAGAACTGGGTCCAGGCGGCGATGTCCGGATAGTCGCAGTCGGCCTCGATCGCGTCGGCGGCGGCCGCGCGGTCGTAGTCGGTGCGGCGCAGCTGGATCGCCGGGCCGTCCGCGCCACCGAGCAGGGCCCAGTGCGCACCCGTTGTGCCGTAAGGCATTCCGACGCTGCCGGGATTGACGATCGTACGCCGGTCCACGAGCCGGACGAACGGCATGTGGGTGTGTCCGCACACGACGGTGTCCGGTGCGCCCTCGAGAACCTCGGCCCAGCGGTCGAGTGAGCTGTCGACGAGCACGAACTCCTCGTCGTCGCGCGGGGTCGCGTGGCAGAACAGGACTTCGCCGAGCCCGCGCACGTCGAGCGTGATGGATCGAGGCAACCCGTCGAGCAGTTCGACGTGCTCGGTGCGGAGCTGGGCGGCGGCCCAGCCGGAGATCTGGTCGGGCAGTGCCGCGTCACTGCCCCGGGCGATGTCGACGAGCTCGCGCTCGCAGTTGCCGTGGACCCAACGAACCCGTTCACCGAGTGAGAGGAGGAGATCGAGAGTCCGCGCGGGCTGCGGCCCGGCCGCGATGTCACCGGTGAGCACGATGAGGTCCGCGGCCCCCACGTCGGGCTCGGCGAGGACGGCCTCCACCGCGGGCAGGACACCGTGCACATCGGAGAGAACCGCGACCTGGTCGACCATGCGTACAGCATCACGGGTGCCGCGCAGCAGCCGCCAGCACGTTCGCCACAAGCCGACAGGTGAGCCACGCGAAGCCGCGTCCGATAACCCATCTGGTCTCGCCGAGGCCGGAACATGGGGGCCGATCATCCACCGGCATTCGGCCCGGATGCTGCTCCGCCGTGGCGGACGCGCAATCGACAACGGCTCCACTCGCTGCCACAGACTGTCGGGCACCCCGTCTTCGCCCGAATCCCTCCGGCCGCCGCAACATGATCGAACGCTGTTTCCAACGCCTCAAACAAATCCAGGCCATCGCCCCACTAATACGCCGCCGACCCTTCTGCGGGCTTTGTGCCCCGCACGTAGGTTGTGAGCAAGGCGAAGGGAGACGCG
This sequence comes from uncultured Actinomycetota bacterium, assembly GCA_963840275.1. GTDB lineage: Bacteria > Actinomycetota > Actinomycetes > Mycobacteriales > Pseudonocardiaceae > Actinophytocola. The sequence continues at coordinate 41,209 of CAWIYK010000004.1, read as the reverse complement.
ATGACAGACAAGGAGACACCGCGTACAGACCGTACAACTGAACTCACCACGATGGCTGACCTCGCCACTCCGATGGCGTTACGGGTCGTGGCCACACTGGGGATCGCCGAGCATCTGCCTCGGGGCGCCGCGGAACTCGCCGACCGGGTCGGCGCCGACGCGACCGCGCTCGACCGTGTGCTGCGCCACCTCACCACCGTCGGCGTGCTGTCCCGGGACGACGGCGACCGGTACGCGTTGACCGAACTGGGCGCCGGGTTGCGCGACGACCACCCCGCCGGGCTGCGGGCTCGCTGGGACATCGACGGCGCGCTCGGGCACGCCGACCTGTCGTTCGTGCGGCTGCTGCACAGCGTTCGCACCGGCGAGCCGATGGGCGCCGATGTCAGTGCCGACGCGCCGCTGATCGTGTCGGCGTACGACTGGGGTGCGCTCGGGCACGTGGTCGATGTCGGCGGCGGCGACGGCACACTGCTGATCGCCTTGCTGACCGAGTACGCCACGCTGCGGGGCACGGTGGTCGACATGCCGGACACGGCCGAGGCGGCCCGCAAGATGCTCGACGCCGCCGGGTTGTCCGACCGCGCGGACGCGGTCGCCGGCGACTTCTTCGGTGAGCTGCCGGCGGGCGCCGAGGGCTACCTGCTGTCCGCGGTGGTGCGTGACTGGGGCGACGACGACGCGCGTGCGATCCTGCGCAACTGCGCGGCGGCGGCCGGTGAGGACGGCGCGGTGCTCGTGATCGAGAAGATCACGGACGCGCTGTGGACCGAGACGGACCTGCGCGGTCTGACGCAGTTCGGCGGCGGGCGGGAACGGGATGTCCCCGAGCTGACCGCGCTCGCGGAGAGCGCCGGGCTGGCCGTCGCCGCGGTCCACACCGCCGGCGCGATCGCCATCGTGGAGCTGAACGTCCCGTAGCGGGCTACGTCTTCTGCGCGAACCGCACGTGCTCCGGGGCGAGGTCGCGCAGCGTGCGCACGGCTTCGTCCAGCATGCGTTCGCCCTGCTCGGCGAGCGCGAGCGGGGCACCGAACGTGCGGCTCAGCCGCTTGGCCCGGGACGCGAGCGCGCGGTCGGCCAGCAGTTCGGCGGTCGCCTCGGCGGTGAGGTCGAACGCGAGGTAGCGCGCGGTGGCGTTGCGGCGACCGTGCCACAGGTGCAGCGTCACGACTGTGATGTCCGACCACGCCAGCTGAACCGACCGCGGTGCCAGGAACCCGCCGGCCCGCACCCACACATGCTCGTCGTCGGCGGCCAGCAGCGGTCCGAAGGCGGTCTGCGAGCGCACCAACAGCAGCTCGAGCACCAGCCCGGCCAGGCACAGGAGTCCGATCACGACCCACACCGGCGAGCCGGTGGTCACCACGCCGAGCACCGCGACCGCGGTGGTCGCGGCGAAGACCGCCATGGTGGGCGCGTGCTCCCGCAGGGCACGGCGCGACCGCGCGTGCACGACCAGCTTCGCGTCCACGGGCAGTCGGGTGACTCGTTGCACGTCGGGCAGGGTAGCCGCCGTCGATAGGCTGGCGGAGGACCTACCAGGATCGGGGGAGCGGCAGTGTCGTACCAACGCTATGTCGCGATCGGCGACAGCCAGACCGAAGGCCTCGGCGACGGCGACGACGTCCGTGGCTATCGGGGTTGGGCCGACCGGCTCGCGGCGCGGCTCGCCGAGCTGAGTCCCGACCTCCGCTACGCGAACCTCGCCGTGCGCGGCAAGCTCGCCGGCGAGGTGCACGCCGAGCAGCTCGAGCCGGCGCTCGCCATGCGGCCGGACCTCGCGACGGTGGTGGCGGGCCTGAACGACCTGCTGCGCCCGAAGTTCGACCCGGGCATGGTCGCCGGCAACCTGGAGGCGATGTTCGCCTCGCTGACCTCGGTCGGTGCCCGCGTGGCCACGGTGACCTTCCCGAACGTCGGCCGGATCACGCCCTTCGCGCGGCCGCTGGTGCCGCGCGTGCTCGAGCTGAACGCGCGCATCCGGGAGGCCGCGGCCCGCCACGACGTGCGTGTCGTGGAGACGTTCACCGTCGACGTGACCACCGACGCCCGCATCTGGTCGGCGGACCGGCTGCACGCGAGCCCGTTCGGCCACCAGATCATCGCGGACTCGATGGCGCACGTGCTGGAACTGCCCGACGCCGACGACTCGTGGACCCGGCCGCTGCCGGTGCTGCCGCGCCCGACCCGGTGGACCGCGGTGCGCACGGAACTGCGTTGGCTCAGCGGCTTCCTCGGCCCGTGGGTCGGGCGACGCATCCGCGGAATCTCCTCGGGCACCGGCCGGACCGCGAAACGACCCGAGCTGACCCCGGTGACGCTCGAAGGCTGAGTGTCAGTCGGAACCGTGCGTGAGTAGTGCCCGCGCCGCCTCCTGGCCGTTGTGTTCCGCCCAGCTCGCCGGCGTGCCCTGGTACAGCTCGTCCTCGATCGTGGGGTCCGCGCCGGCGGCGAGCAGCAACTCGATGACCTCCAGGTGACCGCTCTCGGCGGCGTGGTGCAGCGCGGTCGTGCCGACGCCGTGCTGTGGCCCGCCGAACGTGCCGCGCCGGTCGACGGACGCGCCGAGCGCGAGCAGGCGCCGGACCGCGCGGACCCGCCCGCGCGTCGCCGCCCAGGTCAGGGCGGTGCCCCGGTACACGTCCGCGTCCAGGTCCGCGCCGAACCCGTGCAGCGCGTCGATCGCCCCGACCGCGTCCGCGCGAGCCGCCCAGCTCAGGGCCTCGTCGCGGATCTCGGCGGGGTCCGAGGTCGGGTGCCATTCCGGGAAGCCGCCGTGCGGCCGGTAGAAGACGCGGCGGGCGCCACCCTCGCCGGTGGCCCACAGCGACTCGAGCAGCGGCACGTCGTCGAGGCCGGCCGCCGTGCGCAGGTTTCGCGGGGTCACCCCGTGCTCCGCGAGCAGCCGCGCGACCGTCGTGTTTCCCCAGAACAGGGCCACCGCGAGCGGTGTGCCGCCGTCCCCGCGCGCCGACACGTCGACCGGCGCGCCCGCCTCGACGAGCACCCGCGCCATCTGCGGCAGGTCGGAGAACGCGGCCTGGTGCAGCGCGGTCCACCCGTGCGCGTTGCCCCGCGTGACGTTCGCGCCGCGGGACAGCAGGAGCGTCACCAGCCGCTCGTCGCACGTCGCCGATGCCAGTGCCAGCAGGTCGTTGCCGTTGGTGCCGCGCGCGGCGACCAGTTCGGGGAACCGGTCGAGCAGCTCGCCGAGCCCGGCCGGGTCCTGCGCCCGCAGCAGCTGGAACGCCCGCGCGAACGGCTCGCCGCTGGTCCGCAGGCCGCCGACGTGCCGGCGCAGCGCCGCCCAGCTCGCGAACCCGTGGTTGCGCGCCACGACGGCACGAGCGCCGGCCGCGGTCAGCGGCGCCGACCAGCGCGCGAACTCCGCGACCGACGACGGCGTGCCGTCCGACGCCGACGCGAGCAGGCCGGTCGCCCGGTCGGCGTAGTAGTCCGGGTCCTCGTCGAACGCGTGCTGCAGCCCGGCCCCGTTGGACTGCACCCGTTCGACGTAGGCCCGCAGCTTCGGCCAGCTCGGGAACCCGTGCCGGACGGCGATCTCGTGCTGTGCGCGGGTCAGCTTCACCGACTCGGCACGTGCGAGGTCCTTGGCCTGCTTGCGCAGCTGCGCAAGGTTCGCGGCGGCGGGCAGTGATGTGCTCACGACAACCTCCTCACCCCGTTCGCCCGTGGTCCGCTTGCACCGGGCGGGGGAAGAAGGCGCGGTCGGCAAGGTAACGCCACAGGGTGGGCTCAGCCCTTTCCGCGGACGGGGCGCGGCCCCGGCCGCGCGAGGCAATCGTAAGGGTTGTCGGTGGTGCCGGGTAGCGTCGAGCCCGTGGAAGATGGGCTCGACCTCGAACTGTTCGACAGCCCGCCGAAGGAGCAGCATCCCGGCGCCAAGGAGCGGGTGCGCGCGAACGCGCCGCTCGCGGTCCGCATGCGCCCGGCCTCGCTCGACGAGGTGGTCGGCCAGGACCACCTGCTGGGTCCCGGCGCGCCGCTGCGCAGGCTGGTGGAGGGCGCCGCGCCGGCGTCGCTGATGCTGTACGGCCCGCCCGGCACCGGCAAGACCACCCTCGCGATGCTGGTGTCGAGCGCGATCGGCCGGCGGTTCGTCGGCATGTCCGCGCTGTCGGCCGGCGTCAAGGAGGTCCGCGGCGTCATCGAGGAGGCCCGCCGCCGCCTCACGCACTCCGGCGAGTCGACCGTCCTGTTCATCGACGAGGTGCACCGCTTCTCCCGCACCCAGCAGGACGCGCTGCTCGGCGCCGTGGAGGACCGGATCGTGCTGCTGGTCGCGGCCACCACGGAGAACCCGTTCTTCTCGGTGGTCTCGCCGCTGCTGTCCCGTTCGCTCGTGCTGCAGCTGCGGTCGCTGACCGACGACGACGTCCGCGATCTGGTCCGGCGTGCCGTCGCCGACGAACGGGGCCTCGGCGGCGCCGTCACGCTCGACGAGGACGCGGAGGACCACATCGTCCGGCTCGCCGGCGGGGACGCCCGGCGCGCGCTCACCGCGCTGGAGGCCGCCGCCGACTCGGCGGCCGCCACCAACGACGGCACGGTCGATCTCGCCACCGTCGAGTCCACGGTCGACAAGGCGGCGGTCCGCTACGACCGCCAGGGCGACCAGCACTACGACGTGATCAGCGCGTTCATCAAGTCGATCCGCGGCTCCGACGTCGACGCCTCGCTGCACTACCTCGCGCGGATGATCGAGGCGGGGGAGGACCCGAGGTTCATCGCGCGGCGCCTGGTGATCCACGCGAGCGAGGACGTCGGCATGGCCGACCCGACCGCCCTGCAGACCGCCACCGCCGCGGCGCAGGCCGTCCAGCTGATCGGCTTACCCGAGTGCGCGCTCAACCTCGCGCACGCCACCGTCCACCTCGCCACCGCGCCGAAGTCCAACGCCGTCACCACCGCCATCAGCCAGGCCATGGCCGACGTCCGGCAGGGCGCGGTCGGCAACGTGCCCGCCCACCTGCGCGACGGGCACTACGCGGGCGCGAAGAAGCTCGGCAACGCCACCGGCTACCGCTACCCGCACGACGTGCCGGACGGCGTGCTGGAGCAGCAGTACCCGCCGGACGAGCTGGTCGGCCGCGACTACTACCAACCGACACAGCGCGGCGCCGAGCGCGCGCTCGCCGAGCGCCTGCCCAGGCTGCGCAGGGTCATCAGGGGGGACAAGTGAAGGTCGGCTTCTGGTACGCGCTCACCGACGACGGCATCCACCCCGTCGATCTCGGCCGAGGACTGGAGGAGCGCGGGTTCGAGGCGTTGTTCGTCGGCGAGCACACGAACCTGCCGGTGCACGACGAACAGCGGATGCCCACCGAGGACCAGGCCCGCACCCACCCGAGGATGGCCGACCCGCTGACCACGCTCGCCGTCGTCGCGGGCGCCACGGAACGACTCACCCTCGGCACCTCGGTCCTGCTCGCCGCGCAGCACGAGCCGATCGTCACCGCCAAGGCCATCGCGAGCCTCGACACGTTCTCCGGCGGCCGCGTGGTCATCGGCGTCGGAGCCGGCTGGCACGACGGCGAGCTGCGCGCCCACGGTGTCGAGCCGAGCCAGAAGGTCGCCGTGCTGCGCGAGCACATGCTGGCCATGCGGGAGATCTGGACCAAGGACGAGGCCGAGTTCCACGGCGACCACGTCGACTTCCCCGCGCTGTACTCGTGGCCGAAACCGCCGTCCGGCCCGGTCGTACTGGTCGGCGGCGGACTGATGCCGGCATGGCGCAAGATCGCCGAGTACGCCGACGGCTGGTTACCGGTCTACCCCGGCGAACCGGCGCCGCTCGTGGCCGAGCTCGCCGAGCTGCGCGGGCGCGCCGCCGATCTCGGCCGCGCCGACGTGCCGGTCACGGTGATGAACGCGCCGCCGGACGAGCGGGTGCTCGAGACCCTCGCGGCGGCGGGTGTGGAGCGGGTCCTGCTGGAGCTGCCGCGCGCGGACCGGGACACGACACTGCGCCTGCTGGACACCCACAGCCACCTCGCCACGCGGACCGGGTGACCGAACAGGCCGCTGTCGGGGTCGCGCGGTAACCTGACCCGCATCTCAGACCCCGGTTTCAAGGAGGGCTCGTGTCAGCAGGGCAGGTCGCCGCACTCATCGCGGCCGGCGCGTTCGTGCTGCTCGTTCTGCTGCTGGCGATCCCGTTGATCAAACTCGGACGCACGCTCGACGAGGCGACCATCGCGATCCGCAAGGCGCACACCAACACCGACCCGATCTTCAGCGAGGCCAACACCACGCTGACGCGCGTGAACACGCAGCTCGAGCGGGTGGACGGCATCACGGCGAACACCCAGGCCGTCACCGGCAACGTGTCCGCACTGACCTCGGTGTTCACCGCAACGCTCGGCGGCCCGCTCGTCAAGACGGCGGCGTTGTCCTACGGCGTCAGCAAGGCGATCAAGGCCCGCCGCAAGGCAAAGGCCGAGGCGGACGGCAAGCACGCCAGGCGCGGGAAGCGCAAGGGGGCCAAGTAGTGCGACGCCTGTTTTGGCTTGGGGTCGGGGTTGCCACCGGCGTAGCCTTGTCGAGGAAGGCGCGGGAGACGGCCAGAGCCGCCACCCCCGCCGGTCTCGCCGGCAACCTCGGTGAGGCCATGCGTGAGCTCGCCGGCGCGCTCGGCTCCTTCGGTGCCGACGTCCGGGCGGGCATGGTCGAACGCGAAGAGGAGTTGTCCGACGTGGTGGAGCAGCGATCCGGAGTGAGTCCGGTGGCCCGCCACGCCCTCGGTGTCCGGGACGGCGCGCGCACCGCGCGGCCGAGCCGTCCCTCCGACGCGCGAGCTCGCCGGGCGGGCAGCTGACCCCGCGCGGCCCCGCGCGCCGCGGCGCTGTCCGCCTGGACCGGACTCCCCGTCGTATCGACACCTCAAGGACTCATCGTGCAGACACACGAGATCAGCAAGCGATTCCTGGACCACTTCACGAGCAGCGGGCACACGTTGGTGCCCAGTGCCTCACTCATCCTCGACGATCCGAACCTGCTGTTCGTCAACGCGGGGATGGTGCAGTTCAAGCCCTACTTCCTCGGTGAGGAGCCGCCGCCGTACCCGCGCGCGACCAGCGTGCAGAAATGTGTGCGCACCGGCGACATCGACGAGGTCGGCAAGACCACCCGCCACAACACGTTCTTCCAGATGGCGGGCAACTTCTCCTTCGGCGACTACTTCAAGGAAGGTGCGATCGAGCACGCCTGGAAGCTGATCACCGACAGCCAGTCCGACGGCGGCTACGGCTTCGACCCGGAGCGCATCTGGGTGACGGTCTACAAGACCGACGACGAGGCGATCGAGCTGTGGCGCAAGGTCGCGGGGCTGCCCGAGGAGCGCATCCAGCGGCGCGGCGGCGACGACAACTACTGGGACATGGGCGTGCCCGGTCCCGGCGGCCCCTGCTCGGAGATCTACTACGACCGCGGCGCGGTGTTCGGCAAGTCCGGCGGCCCGGTCGCCGACGAGGACCGCTACCTCGAGATCTGGAACCTCGTCTTCATGCAGGACGAGCGCGGCGAGCTGTCCCCGAAGAAGGACCACCCGCCGATCGGCGAGCTGCCGGCGAAGAACATCGACACCGGGCTGGGAATAGAGCGTGTCGCGTTCCTCCTGCAGGACGTGGAGAACGTCTACGAGACCGACCTGGTCCGCCCGGTGATCACCAAGGCGGAGGAGATGTCCGGGCGGCGCTACGGCGCCAACCACGTCGACGACATCCGCTTCCGGGTCATCGCGGACCACGCGCGCAGCGGCGTCATGCTCATCGGCGACGGGGTCACGCCGAGCAACGAGGCGCGCGGCTATGTGCTGCGCCGCCTGCTGCGCCGGATCGTCCGCTCCGTCCGTCTGCTCGGGGTGAACGAGCCGGTGCTCGGCGAGTTCGCGAGCGTCGTGTGCGACACCATGGGCCCGGCCTACCCGGACCTGGTCGAGCAGTTCGGCCGGATCAGCTCGGTGGTGCGCCAGGAGGAGGACACGTTCCTCACCACGCTGGCGAGCGGGTCGAAGATCTTCGACCTCGCGGCGACCGAGACCAAGGAGTCGGGCGGCAAGGTGCTGTCCGGCGACCAGGCGTTCCAGCTGCACGACACGTACGGCTTCCCGATCGACCTGACGCTGGAGATGGCGTCCGAGCAGGGCCTCAAGGTCGACGAGGACGGCTTCCGCCGCCTCATGACCGAGCAGCGCGACCGGTCCAAGCAGGACGCGGCCCAGCGCAAGGTCGGTCACGGCGACGGCGGCGCGTACCGGTCGATCCTCGACGACCACGGCGTCACCGACTTCCTCGGCTACCGCGAACTCTCGGTGGAGGCGCGGGTCGTCGGCCTGCTGTCCCACGGCGTCTCCGCGGTCTCGGCGGGCGAGGGCGCGGAGGTCGAGGTCGTGCTGGACCGCACCCCGTTCTACGCGGAGGGCGGCGGCCAGCTCGCCGACACCGGCAAGATCGTCGGGGACGGCCTCGAGGTCGAGGTGCACGATGTCCAGTCGCCGGTCGCGGGCCTGAACGTGCACCGGGGCAAGGTGGTGCGCGGCGAGCTGATGATCGACGCGACCGTCAACGCGGAGGTCGACCCGAACCGCAGGCGCGCGGTGTCGCGCTCGCACTCGGCGACCCACCTCGTGCACGCGGGCGTGCGGCGCGCGCTCGGCACACAGGCGGCGCAGGCGGGCTCGCTGAACGCGCCGGGCCGGCTGCGGTTCGACTTCACCTCCCCGGGCGGCGCGGTGCCGCCGAGCGTCATCGCGGACGTCGAGGACGAGGTCAACGACGTGCTGCTGAACGACTACGAGGTCCGGTCGGAGGTCGTCACCCTCGACGAGGCGCGCGCGTCCGGAGCGATCGCGTTCTTCGGCGAGAAGTACGGCGAGAAGGTCCGCGTCATCACCATCGGCGACTACTCCAAGGAGCTGTGCGGCGGCACGCACGTGCACCGTTCCGGCGAGATCGGCGTGGTCAAGCTGCTGTCCGAGGCGTCGATCGGCGCGGGGGTGCGCCGCGTCGAGGCGCTGGTCGGGCTGGACGCGTTCCGATTCCTCGCGCGGGAGCACGTGCTGGTCGGGCAGCTCGCGGAGCAGTTCAAGGTGCGTCCGGACGAGCTGCCGGAGCGGATCGGGCAGACCGTCGAGCGGCTGCGCACCGCGGAGAAGGAGCTCGAGAAGCTGCGTGGCGCGCAGCTGCTGTCCTCGGCGGGCACGCTCGCCGACGCGGCGGAGGACGTGCGCGGCACCGCGCTGGTCGCGGTCGCGACACCGGACGGCATCGGCGGCAACGACCTGCGGACCCTCGCGTCGGAGGTGCGCAACCGCCTCGGCGCGCGGCCCGGCGTGGTCGCGTTGTTCTCCGCGGACGGCCAGAAGGTCAACTTCGTGGTCGCGACCACCTCGGCGGCGCGCGACGCGGGTCTCGCGGCGGGCAAGCTCGTGCCGGCGTTCGCGCCCGCGATCGGGGGTCGTGGCGGCGGCAAGCCCGACCTCGCGCAGGGCGGTGGCGGCAACGCGGCGGGCGTGCCGGAGGCGGTGTCCGCGCTGCGCAAGGCGATCGACGAGGCCAGCTAGTGACCGCTCCTGACCGGCCGGGCCCCGAGGATCCGGGGCCCGGCCGCAGGCTCGGGGTCGATGTCGGTTCTGTACGGGTCGGGGTCGCTATCAGCGATCCCGGTCCGGTTCTCGCGACGCCACTCGTTACGCTGTCTCGCGACGAACGCTCGGACAGCGATCTGGACCGTCTGGCCGAGCTCGTTGTCGAGCACGAGGTGGTCGAAGTGGTGGTCGGTTTACCCAGGACGCTCGCGGCGCGCCATGGCAAGGCGGCGGCGATCGCGTCGACGTACGCCAGGCGACTGGCGCGTCGGGTGCGTCCGGTGCCGGTCCGGCTGGCGGACGAACGCTTGACCACGGTCAGCGCCACCAGGATGCTCAGCGATCGCGGTGTTCGCGGCAAGCGGCAGCGGGCGGTGGTCGACCAGGCGGCGGCCGTCGAGATATTGCAGGCCTGGCTGGACGGGCGGGCGCGTCAGGCGCCACCGGAGGCGCAGGAACGATGACCCACGACGACGATCTGGATCTGTTCAGCGAGGCACGGACGGAGCGGCATCGCCCGGTCCGGCAGGACCGCGCCCGGCGCAAGCCACCGCCACGCAAGAAGAAGCGTCGGACCGTGCTGTGGGTCAGCATGGCCGTCGTGCTGGCGCTCATCGCGCTCGGCGGCTACTACGGCCTCAAGCAGATCATGGGCATCGGCGACTTCGAGGACTTCGCCGGTCAGGGTGAGAGCGACATCGTCGTCCAGGTGCAGGACGGCCAGTCCACCGGCGACATCGCCGCCACGCTGGCCGACGCCGGCGTGGTGGCCAGCTCGCGCGCGTTCGTCGCGGCGGCCGAGGCGAACTCCGACGTGCGTGGCGTGCAGCCCGGCTACTACGTGATGAAGACCAAGGCGTCCGGCGCGGCCGCGGTCACCCGGATCATCGACCCCAAGGTGCGGGTCGGGAACCTGCAGATCAGGCCGGGCAGCCAGCTCGAGAACGTCACCAAGGGCGACGGTTCGGTCGGCAAGGGCATCGTCGCGCAGCTCGCGGACGCCTCGTGCGCCGAGCTGAACGGCAAGAGCACGTGTGTGCCGGTCGAGCAGCTCGCCGAGATCGCGAAGACCGCCGACCTCGCCAAGCTCGGGGTGCCGGAGTGGGCGATCCCGGACGCCGGCCGGGCCGAGCCGCACCGCAGGCTGGAGGGCCTGGTCATGCCCGGCGTGTACGACGTCAAGCCGGGCGCGTCGGCGGAGGAGCTGTGGAAGCAGCTGATCAGCGAGTCCGCGACGCAGATGCAGGCGCTCGGCCTGCCGACGATCGCCGACGACACCGGCTACACGCCCTACCAGGTGCTGGTGATGGCGTCGCTGGTCGAGCGCGAGGCGATCGGCAAGGACTTCGGCAAGGTCGCCAGGGTGACGTACAACCGGCTCAAGGAGTCGATGAAGCTCCAGTACGACTCCACGATCAACTACGTGCTCGACCGACCGGCGATCCGCACGAACCCGTCGGACCGGGCGAAGGTCGGGCCGTACAACACCTACGACAACACCGGCCTGCCGCCCACGCCGATCTCCTCGCCGAGCGAGGAAGCGCTCAAGGCCGCGGTGACGCCGGAGGAAGGGCCGTGGCTGTTCTTCGTGCGTTGTCAGAAGGACGGCACGTCGTGCTTCGCGGTGACCAGCGACGAGCACGACGCGAACGTGGACTTGGCGGACGAGAACGGTGCCTACTGAGCCACGTCGTGCGGCGGTGGTCGGCAAGCCGGTGGCGCACTCGCTGTCGCCGGTGCTGCACACGGCCGCCTACGAGGCACTGGGGCTGACCGGCTGGACCTACTCGCGTCTCGAGGCGTCCGAGTCGGAGCTGCCGGCGTTGGTGGCGTCCCTCGACGAGTCGTGGGCCGGGTTGTCGGTGACGATGCCGGGCAAGCGCGCGGCGCTGGAGCTGGCCGCGTCTGCCACGGCACGGGCGGTCGCGGTGGGTGCGGCGAACACGTTGGTGCGAGCCGGTTCCGGCTGGACCGCGGACTGCACGGACGTCGACGGCGTGGTCGGCGCGTTGCGCGCGGTGGGTTTCACCTCCGGTGACCGCGGTGTCGTGCTCGGCGGCGGTGGCACGGCGTGCGCGGCGTTGGCGGGCCTCGCCGAGCTGGGCCTGTCGTCGGCGACGGTCGTGGTCCGCGACCCCGAGCGGGCGGGGGACGCGCTGCGCTGCGGGACGGCCGTTGGGCTCAACGTGTCGGTGGTGCCCTGGGCGTCGGTGTCCTTCCCGGGCCTGGCGTCGGACGCGGATGTGCTGGTGAACACGACCCCGCCGGAGGCGATCACGTCTGGTGTGCCGGCGCTCGCGCGCGTCGGCTGTGTGTTGGACGTGATCTACCATCCGTGGCCGACCCCGCTGGCGGAGGCGGTCGACGGCCGGGTGGCGACCGGCCTGGACATGTTGCTGCATCAGGCGTTCGGTCAGGTCGAGCAGTTCACCGGGCGGCCGGCGCCCCGGGAGGCGATGCGGTCGGCGCTGCGTGCGGCGACCGGCGGGATCCTGCCGCTGCCGCTGGAGGCGGGCCGTGGATGAGGACGCGCTGCGAGAGGCCACGGTCGGCGACCTGATCCCGTACGCGGATCGGGTCGTGGACGACGTCGGTGCCGGGTCTGCCGGCGAAACCGGTCATCGACGTGCTGCTGCAGGTCGACGAGCACTGGTGTCTGCGCCGTCGGGGCGAGCCGCACGACGACGACCGAGACCGTTACGCGGCAACGAAAAGCGAACTGTCCACACGCGACTGGAAGTACGCGCAGGACTACGCGGACGCGAAGACCGGGATCCTGGCGAAGGCCCTGAGGTGACCAACCCGAGCGACAGTCCCATTCGCTCGGCTTGACCGTTGCCTCCACCCCCTCCCGTCCGCCACCGTGAACCCATGCACCTCGTCCTCCTCCTCGCCACGGCCGGCTTCGTACTGGGCCTCGTCGGCCACCAACTGCTGTCCCGCCTGAACAGAGGCGCGAGAGTCCACAAAGGATGGTGCGCCGGCGGGGTGGCGGCGCTGTGGGCGGTGGTGGGCTGGCGGACCGCGAGCGGTCACCTCCCGTGGTGGTGGCTGCCGATCCCGTTGGTGGCGGCGTGGTTCGCGGTGCTGCTGACGGTGGTGGACCTGAAACATCGCCGCCTGCCCAACGCACTCACGTGGTCGGCCTACCCGGCAACAACCGCGACGATCGCCGTGGCAACGACCCGGACGGGCTGGCAGTTGGCGGAAAGCGCACTTCTCGGCGCGATGGCCCTGGCAACCCTGTACCTGACGATTCACACCGTGGCCCCGCGTGCCATGGGCGCGGGGGACGTCAAGCTGTCCGGCAGCCAGGGCGCGATACTGGGGGCGGTCGGCTGGCCGGCGGTGTTGATAGGGACGACGCTGGCGGCACTGCTGACACTGGCACTGAAGGCAGTGGCCCCCAGACGCGTCGCGAGAACGTGGCAGTCCGGCATCCCCCATGGCCCGGCACTACTGGCCGCGACGTACACGATCGCGACCTTCACGGTGATCCGAACGCCGCCATGAACCCGCGGCCATCTCTTGACAGACAAGCTGACCACGCACGCGACAGGTTCGGTCGCCGCTGCTCCTCGAACCGCGCTCCCGCCGGATAAGAGCCGTACTGGTCGAGACTGTGCCGTGTCAGCTCATGTCACGTCCGGCCGGCTGAGCCCGCTGTGCCAGAGCCGGCTATCTCGCTGCTTGGCCTCGACCACCACAAAGTTGGCCGTCCGCCCGGCCCAGGTCCTGCCATTCCGGCTTGGCCCTGTCCGTCTGGTTCGCATCGGTTCAACCAGGGCCGCCGTTCCGACTCGGCCGGCACTCCGGTCCGGCAGGCCGTCCCCAACCTCCGCGCTCAACCTGTCACGCCGTCCGTCGGCATCCCGTCCCTCGATGCTCTCACCAACTCGCCGGCCCCGCGGCGGTGCCAGCTCGGGGGCGCTAGCTCGGCGGCTGCCAGCTTGGCGGCGTCAGCTTGGCGTTGCCAATCTCGCGCTGCCAACTCGCGCTGCCAACTCAGTGGCTCCGGGCTATGCCGATCCTGCCATCCCTCTCAAGCGCCGACACATCGTCGCTAGCCACCTGTCCCTTCAAGTCCGGCTCGTTGACTCAGTCGCCGGCCCGCCCCACACCACCCAGCGGCCCCGTCTCACCACCCGGCCGAGAGAGTCGACTACGCGACTGCATCCCGCAGCCGGCCTCGCGAGCTGCGGGCCGGCCGCCCAGTCGGACGACCAGGCTCCGCGATCCGGTTGAGTGGCCGCAGTCGACGAGCTGGCCCGGTGCCCGTTCGAGGCGCAGTGAGTCCGGTCTCGAGACCCGGTCTCGCGACCCTGCCGCGCGAACCAGTTCCACGACCTGCCGCATGACCCAGCCCCCACGGCCCAACCCCACGACCATCGCAGCCCGCACCCCTCTACCCATCCGCGCACAACAGCTCGCGAACCATTCCCGCACCCCCACCCCAACCGCCAGAGCCAGCGTCACACGAGGTCGCAAGACATGACAGGATCAGCGGGTGTTGCGTTGGATCACCGCTGGGGAGTCGCACGGGCCTGCCCTCGTCGCTGTGCTTGAGGGCATGGTTGCCGGGGTCGAGGTCACCACCACGGACCTCGACGAGCAGCTCGCTCGTCGTCGTCTCGGGTTCGGGCGTAGCCCGCGCATGGGGTTCGAGACCGACAAGGTCGAGTTTCTCGGCGGGGTGCGCCACGGGCTGACCCAGGGCAGTCCCATCGCGGTGCGGATCGACAACGCCGAGTGGCCCAAGTGGGAGAAGGTCATGTCCGCCGATCCGGTGGACGCCGACGAGCTTGCCGGGCTCGCCCGCAACGAGAAGCTGACCCGCCCGCGCCCCGGCCACGCCGACCTCGCCGGCATGCAGAAGTTCGGCTTCGACGACGCCCGACCCGTTCTGGAGCGCGCGAGCGCCCGGGAGACCGCCGCCCGCACCGCCCTCGGCACAGTGGCCCGCGCTTTCCTGCGCCAACTGCTGGGCGTGGAGATCATCAGTCACGTCGTCTCGATCGGCGCTGCCGACGCGCCGGACGGCCCGACGCCGGGCCCCGGCGATCTTGCGGCCATCGACGCCAGCCCGGTCCGGGCGTTCGACCCCGCGGGAACAGAGGCCATGGTCGCCGAGATCGAGGCGGTCAAGGAGGCCGGCGACACCGTCGGCGGCGTCATCGAGGTGATCGCCTACGGGCTGCCGCCCGGTCTCGGCTCGCACGTCCACTGGGACCGCCGCCTCGACGCGCGCCTCGCCGCCGCGCTCATGGGCGTCCAGGCCATGAAAGGCGTCGAGATCGGCGACGGCTTCACCACCGCCCGCCGCTGGGGCAGCAAGGCCCACGACGAGATCGACCCCGCGCACCCCGGCGTCACCCGCCGCTCCAACCGCGCCGGCGGGCTCGAAGGCGGCATCACCAACGGCGAACCGCTGCGCGCCCGCGTCGCCATGAAGCCGATCTCCACCGTCCCCCGCGCACTGTCCACGATGGACACCGCGACGGGCGAACCGGCGGTCGCGATCCACCAGCGGTCCGACGTGTGCGCGGTGCCGCGCGCCGGTGTCGTGCTCGAGTCGGTCGTCGGGCTCGTGCTCGCCGAGGCGGCGCTGGAGAAGTTCGGCGGCGACTCGCTCGCCGAGACCCGACGCAACTCCGAGTCCTACCTCAAGGCCGTGGAGGAACAGTGGTGACCCCGCCCGGCCCCGTGCTGATCCTCGTCGGTCCGCCCGGCTCCGGTAAGAGCACGGTCGGTCGCCTCGCGGCCGACCACCTTGGCGTCGACTTCCGCGACTTCGACGACGACATCGAAGGCGCGCACGGCATCCCCGCCGGCGAGCTCGTGGTCAAGCTCGGCCGCGAGAAGTTCCAGGAGTCCGAGCGCGACCTGCTCACCGACCTGCTGCCGCGACACACCGGCGTCCTCGCCCTCGGCGGCGGCACGCCGACCGCGCCGGGCGTCGCCGAGCTGCTCGAGCCCTTCCACGTCGTGTTCCTCGACGTCGACCTCGACCAGCTGCTGCGCCGCGAGGGCCTGGTGCCGCTGCACCCGTGGCTGCTGCCCAACCCGCGCGCCCACCTCAGGGAACTCCTCAACACCCGCCGCCCGATCTACACCGCGGTCGCCGCCGTCACCGTGCCGACCAGCGGACGCACCCCGGAGGAAGTCCTGGCCGACGTCCTCTCCAGCATGCCGGTCACCTCCGACTGAACCCGAAATTGTCGGTGCCATCCGCTATGCATGACCCATGGCAGTCTCACTCGACCCCACACAGGTCCTCGCGTACCGGGCACAGGCCCAGGGGCTGCACGGCGCCAACGACCTGGTCGACCTGGTCGACCTGGCGGACCTCGACGCGCTGACGGTCGGCCTCCAGGACACGCCCGCCGGCTCGGCCGCGCTCGGCTTACGCCACCGCACATCGAAGGTCGAGCCGCTCGACCAACCTGACCTCGTGCTCGCGCTGACCATGCGCGGGTCGCCGCACCTGCACCGGCGCGCCGTGCTGCCGCTGCTGCGTGCGGCCCTGCGCCCGCGCGACAACGAGATGCTGCGCGCCTACCTCGGCGGCTACGGCGACACACTGGTCGAGTCCGGCGCCGACGGCCCCGAACTGCTCGCCCGCGTCGCCGACGAGTTACGTGCCGCGTTCCCCGGCGAGACCGCCAGCAAGGGCGAGCTGTCCGGCGCCGTCAGTCCGCGGGTGCCCGAGGTCGCGCGCCCGTGGTGCGAGGGCTGCGGCACTGCGCACGTCGCCGACGGTCTGTTCCGGTTGGCGACCCTGTACGCGGGCGTCGAGCTGGTGCCGGGGGAGGGCCGGCGGCTGCGGTTCCGGCTCGGTCCGGCGCCGAAGGCCGAGAGCGACGACTGTGCCGCCGCGGTCGAGCTGTTCGGCACGGCCGTGCGCCTCGCCGGTCCGCTGTCGCTGGGCGATCTGGCGATGTGGCTGGACACCCGATCGGTCACGGCGCCGCCGGGATGGCTGCGGCCGGTGTGGTCGGCGCTGGCCGAACAGCTCGTCGAGGTCGAGGTCGCCGGCATGACACTGCACGCCGACGCGGCGGCGGTCGACGGCATGCGCGACGCGCCGACGCCGCCACCGGTCCTGTTGCTGCCGCCGAGGGACACGTACCTGTTGGGCCACCGGCCGTTCCTGGTGCCAAACCGCGCGGCGGCCAAGGAGGTGTGGCGCCCGGTCGGCAGCCCGGGCGTGCTCGTCGTCGACGGCGCGGTGGCCGGGGTCTGGCGGGCCCGCCAGACCGGGAAGACGCTGCGGCTCACCGTCACCCCGCACCGCGCCATGACCGCCAAGCACCGCAAGGCGCTCGACGCGCAGGCCGAGGTCGTCGCCGCCGCCCGCGACCACGAGGGAAAGGTGGTGGTCGCGACGGACTGACCCACCCGATCGCGTACTCCCACACCGGTGCGATGCTCACCGCACAGTCGTCTGTGTCGAGGGAGTTGAGCAGTGGAGCCGGTGCGCATCAGGGTGGCCACCGATCGGCCGTACGACGTCGTGGTCGGGCGCGATCTCGCCGACGAGCTGGTCGCGGCGGTCGGCGCCTCGCCGAAGGTGGCGATCGTGCATCCGCCGACGCTGATCGTTCACGCGGAGGCGACCCGGCAGCGTCTGCACGCCGCCGGCGTCGACACGCACCTCGTCGCGGTTCCCGACGCCGAGGCCGGCAAGACCCTTGCCGTGGCAGGGTTCTGCTGGGACGCGCTCGCGCGCATGGGCATGGATCGCGGCGGCACGGTCGTCGCGCTGGGCGGGGGTGCGGTCACCGACCTCGCCGGGTTCGTTGCGGCCAGTTGGATGCGCGGCGTGCGGCTGGTGAACGTGCCGACGACGTTGCTGGGCATGGTCGACGCCGCGGTCGGTGGGAAGACCGGGATCAACATCGACGCGGGCAAGAACCTCGTCGGCGCCTTCCACGAGCCGGCCGAGGTGGTCGTCGACCTCACGATGCTGCGGACGCTGCCGGCCGAGGAGCTGGTGCCGGGCATGGCCGAGATCATCAAGGGCGGCTTCATCGCCGACCCCGAGATCCTCGCGCTGGTGGAGGCCGACGAGAAGGCGGCACTCGACCCGGACGGCGACGTGCTGGCCGAGCTGGTGCGTCGCAAGATCCAGGTCAAGGCCGACGTGGTGGCGGCGGACCTGCGGGAGTCCAGCCTGCGCGAGATCCTGAACTACGGCCACACGCTCGCGCACGCCATCGAGCGCCGCGAGGACTACCGGTGGCGGCACGGCGCCGCGGTGAGCGTCGGCCTGGTGTTCGCGGCGGAGCTGGCCCGCGCGGCCGGCCGCCTCGACGACGCCACCGCCGACCGCCACCGCACGGTCCTCGAGTCGCTCGGCCTGCCGACCACCTACGCGGCCGACGCCCTGCCGGACCTGACGCAGGCGATGCTCGGCGACAAGAAGGCCCGCGCCGGCCGCCTCCGCTTCGTGGTGCTGGACGCACTCGCGAAGCCGGGCCGTCTGGAGAACCCGACCCCGGAACTGCTCGCCGAGGCATACGCGAAGCTCGCGACGCCCTGAGCCGCTGAGTCACTGAGCCGCCTCGCGGTGCTGGCTGAGGTCGGCAAGCGCCAGGCCGTTCCGGAATGCGACGGGGACGGTCGCGGCGCCGGGAGTGCGCCGGCGCCGCGACCGTCGGACCGGTCAGGACTGCGTGGCCACCGCGGACTCCACCGGGAGGCCGGCGGCCACCCAGTCCTCGATGCCGTCGCGGTACTTGCGGACGTTCGTGTACCCGAGGCCGGTCAGGAGCCCGGCCACCTGCTTGCTGTTCGGGCACGCGGCGTTCGAGCAGTACGTCACGATCGCGGCGTCGCGGTGCGGCAGCAGGTCGGCGGCCCTGGCGGCCACGTCGGCGGCCACCAGTGGCACGGCGCCGGGCAGGTGCTGCTGCTCCCAGTACTGCCCGCCGAGCGCGTCGACCACCGTCACCGTGCCGGCCTCGATGGCGGCGCACAGCTCTGTCCTGCTGATCAATGCGGTCATGAACCCTCCAAGTGGACTAGAGTCCGGATGGACATGAGCGGCAACAGCGGACTGCGGTCCGGTTATTCCATCGGCGGCGAACAGCCCAAGGAGCGGGCCGATGCCGCGCGCAACCGCGCCCGGGTCCTCGCCGCCGCGGAGCGGCTCTTCCGCGAGCGCGGCGTCGCCGACGTCTCCATGGACGAGGTCGCCAAGGCGGCGGGAGTGGGAAAGGGCACGCTCTTCCGCCGCTTCGGCGACAAGTCCGGACTCGCCGTCGCGTTGCTCGACGATCGGGAGCGGGTGCTGCAGGCGGCCATCCTCAGCGGTCCGCCGCCGCTGGGGCCGGGCGCGGACGCCGGCACCCGGCTGGTGGCGTTCCTCGAGGCGTACGCCGACTTCCTCGACGCCAACCTCGATCTCGTCCACATGTCCGAGACCGCCCGGCCCGGCGCGCGCTACTCGATCGGCGCCTACCGGCTCTGGCACCGGCACGTCGCTCACCTGCTCGGACAGGGTCGAACGCAGGCGGACGCCGACGTCCTCGCACACGCGCTGCTGGCGCCCCTCGCCGCCGACCAGCGCATGGCCCTGCGCGACGAGGTCAGCCGCGCACGGCTCAAGAGCGGCCTGGCTACGCTGGCCCGAGCCGTCCTCGAAGGAGACAGAACATGAAGGTGTTGGTGCTCAACGGCCCCAACCTCGGCAGGCTGGGCACGCGCGAGCCCCACATCTACGGCCACACCACCTACGCCGACCTCGTCGAGCTCTGCGAGAAGACCGGCCACGACCTCGGCCTCGACGTCTCGGTCCGCCAGACCGACCACGAGGGCGAGATGCTCGGCTGGCTCCACGAGGCCGCCGAGCACGGTTACGCGGTCGTGCTCAACGCCGGCGCGTGGACCCACTACTCGATCGCCGTGCGCGACGCCTGCGCCCAGCTCACCGCCGCCCTCATCGAGGTCCACATCACGAACGTCCACAAGCGCGAGGAGTTCCGGCACCACAGCTACGTCTCGCCGGTCGCGACCGGCGTCGTCGTCGGTCTCGGCGTCGACGGGTACACCCTCGCCCTGCGGTGGCTGGCCGACCAGAAGTGACCACGCTCCGCACCCCGCGCGCCGTCCTGCGACCACTCGAGGCGAGTGACGAGGACACGTTCGTCGAGCTGTTCGCCGACCGTGAGCTGAGCCGCTTCCACGGCAACGAGCTGTGGAAGCCCGACGAGGCCCGCGCGGCGCTCGGCCGCAGGCTCGCCTACCGGGGCGACGACTGGCTGGTCGAGGTCGACGGCCGGGCGGCCGGCGTGGGACACCTCCGCCCGTCGGTCGAGCTGCCCGGCGACGTGCTCGAATGCGGCTGGTACCTCGCCCGCGAGCACTGGGGGAGCGGTCTCGCCGCCGAGATCGCCGGCGCGATCGTCGACCACGGCCTCCACACGCTCGGCGCGCCGGCCGTGTTCGCGCTGGTGCACGAGGACAACGCGCGCGGCCGCGTCTTCACCGAACGCCGCGGGTTCGTCGACATCGGGGGCGGCCAGCACTACGGCGGCCCGCACCGGGTGCTCGTCGCGCTGCGGAAGGAGCCCGCGGGCGTGCACCACGTCGAGCTGTGGGTGCCCGACCTCGCCGCCGCGGAGAAGACGTTCGGCTGGCTGTTCTGCGAACTCGGCTGGCACGAGTACCAGCGCTGGGACCGGGGCGTGAGCTGGCGCCACGGCACCGAGTACGTCGTCGTGGAGGACTCGCCGGCCCGCGCGGGCGACCGCCACGAGCGGACCGCGCCCGGCCTCAACCACCTCGCACTGCACGCCGGCACCCCCGCGGACGTGGACCGGATCGCCTCGGCGGCGGCCGAACACGGCTGGCAGCTGATGTTCGCCGACCGGCACCCGCACGCCGGCGGCCCCGACCACTACGCGGCCTACCTGGAGAACGCCGACGGGTTCGAGATCGAACTCGTGGCGACCGCCCGTTCGTGAATGCTCCCGGGTACTGGCAGTAATCCCTACACTGTGCTGGGTTGAAGTCGGGGCAACATACGGAGGTCTTCCGCGATGCGCGTAACGCACCGTCGAAGACGCCGTGCCACCACGTCACTCGTTCTGGTGATGACGGCCGCGCTGGTCGCCAGCTGTACGTCCAGCGAGGCGGAGCCGCAGGCCGGCGGCAACGGTCCGGTCATCGGCGCGCCGGACGCGCCGAAACCGTCGACCACCCTGCCGAAACCGCCGGTCCCGAGCGACCGGAAACCGGTGTCGCTCACGACTTACGCCGGCCGCCAGAGCCCCGGGGTGATCGCCGCGGGCGGCGGGGACGCGCCGTACAACTACGCGCCGTCGGTGCTGCTGGACAACGGGCGCTACCGGATGTGGTGGTGCAGCCAGCTCGGCGTCGCGAACCCGCCTGGCGACGACATCCTGCTCGCCGAGTCGACGTCGATGGACGGCCCGTTCGCCGGTCCGGACGGCCGGGGCGGCACCCCGGTGTTCTCCGGCAGCGGGACCCAGTTCGACGGCATGCACACCTGCGACCCGTCGGTCGTCAAGGTCGGCGGCACCTACTTCATGTACTACACCGGCGCGGCCGGCGCGCACGCCCACGGCAACGCGATCGGGCTCGCCACCAGCACCGACGGCCGGGTGTGGACCAGGGCGAACGGCGGTCGTCCGCTAATCACCGTCTCCAGGAACGTCCGGCGGGACAACACCTACGGCGTCGGCCAGCCGTCCGTGGTCTACCTCGCCGGCCACTTCTACCTGATGTTCACCGACACCACCGGCCAGGACGCCGGGCGCAACGGCGCCGGCCAGTTCGTGCTGCGCTCGACGGACCCGGCGTTCACCAGGGAGGTCGAGGCGCTCGGCCCGACCGGGTTCCGCCCGGTGCCAGACACCAACGCCCGCTTCCGTTCGGTCGTCGACGCGTTCAGCGCGGACTGGATGTGGGTCGACGCGCTCGCCGTTTTCGCCATCGCCCACGAGACCCGCGACGGCACCACGATCACCTTCTGGGACTCGGGTTTCCGCTTCCAGCCCTACCAGCCGCTGCTGGTGCCGGGGCCCTGGCGCGAGGGCCCCGGCCTGGTCCGCAGGTCCGACGGACACGCGGTGGTCTCGCTCGACAACCCGTGCGGCCGGGTCGCGATCGACCTGGTGCGGGCCAGCCGCGAGGCGCCGGCCGGGCCCTCTGACCTGCGACACTTCGGCCTAGACGTGGTCGACTTCGACGCGTGCCAGGAGCCGGCGCGGGCCGTGCTGGCGCTCGACGGGTTCGCCGTGCCGTCCCCGAACCGCACGATCGACCTGGTCGTCGGCGGACAACTGGTGCGGTTCGACCGCCGGTCGGTCGCCGAGAAACTCGCGGTACGGGTGCTGGCGCGCCGGCCCGCCGTGCTCGACAAGGTCACGGTCGCCGCGCACGTCACGCCTGGTGTGCCCGCGCGGCAGGCACCTGGTCGGGGAACGGCGTTTCTGCTGGACGACCGGTTGTGGCTGGTCGGTTCGTCGGAGATCGCGACGCTCAACTCTTCGGTGGCGCCGGCGATCAGCCCGGAGAAGTGGGACGGCTACGGGCGTGGTCTCGACCTGGTCGGCCCGCCGCGCTGAGCTTGCTTGTGTTGGCATCGGCGCTCGCGGCGGGTTCCGGCCGGGCCCGGCGTTCCTGCCGGACGATCTTGCGGCTGCCAGCCGGACATCGCGACGCTCAACTCGTCCGCTGCGCCGGCAAACACGCCGGAGCAGAGCGGCTGCGGCGCGGTCTTGACGTTGGTCAGGCCGCGGCGTCGAAGATCTCGCCGCTCCTCGGACGGATGGACCGGCTACGAACGCGGTCTTGATCTGGTCCGGCGGCCGCGCCGAGCTTCCACGTCGTCCGAGTCGTCGGCATCATCGGCGTCCTCGGAGTCGTACTCGTCATCGTCTTCGGAGTCCGGCGCGGCGCGGGACGTGCGGATCCAGCGGCCCGCGAGGAGACCGATGGCCGCCGGCACGAGCACCAGCAGCGCTGTGAACGCGGCGCCGCCGGTGAGCGCGCCGCCCAGCTCCGCGACACCTGTCTGGTCCACGAAGACCGCCTTGCCGATGACGCCCAGCACGGCGGCGCCCCAGCCCGCGACCAGCGACGCGATCAGCCACGTCCGGCCGGCGTCGGGCAAGCCGCGCCACCGGTCGAGGGCGCCCCACACCGCCGCGACGCCGACCAGCACGCCGAGCATGATCGCCTCGAACAGCGTCCGCGACGTCGGGTGGTGCACGCCGAAGTCGGCGCGCAGGGTCTCGGCGGCGGCGTGCACCACGGCCAGCGCCGCACCGCGCAACAGCCACGTTCTCATCGTGACAGCGTAAGCCCACTAAGGTCGGAGCCATGCCCGAGACGCACGTGCGCCGCCGCGCGGCGCTGCGTTCCCGCCTGCGGGAACGCGAACTGGACGCCCTGCTCGTGGTCGACCTGCGCAACGTGCGGTATCTGACCGGGTTCACCGGTTCGAACGCCGCGTTGCTGGTCCACGCGGAAGACGAGGCCCGCACGATCTTCTGCACCGACGGCCGCTACCTCACCCAGTCGGCACGTCAGGTGCCCGACCTCGAGCGGATGCTCGAGCGCCCGTGCGCCGACGCGCTCGCCGAACTGGCCGGTCGACAGAACTACGGGCGCACGGGCTTCGAGAGCCACCGGGTGACCGTCGACGAGCTGGACGTCTACACGGCGGCCGCCGGCGACGTGGCGCTGGTCCGCGCGGCGGGGCTCGTCGAGGAGCTGCGGATCGTCAAGGACGACGCCGAGGTGGAGGCACTGCGGATGGCGTGCGCGGCGGCGGACCGCGCGCTCGCCGACCTCATCGAGCACGGCGGGCTGCGTGCCGGCCGCACCGAGCGCGAGGTCGCCCGCGAGCTGGAGAGCCGCATGCTCGACCACGGTGCCGCGGGCCCGTCCTTCGAGTCGATCGTGGCGACCGGCGCCAACTCCGCGGTGCCGCACCACCGGCCGACCGACGCCGAGCTGGCCGTCGGCGACCTCGTCAAGCTGGACTTCGGCGCGCTCGTGGACGGCTACCACTCCGACATGACGCGCACGTTCGTGCTCGGGCCGCCCACCGACTGGCAGCGCGAGCTGTACGACCTCGTCGCGGCCGCGCAGGCCGCGGGCCGGGCCGCGCTGCGGGTCGGCGCGGAGGTGCGCGACGTGGACGCCGCCGCGCGCGGGGTCGTCGAGGCGGCGGGGCGTGGCGCGGAGTTCCTGCACGGGCTCGGCCACGGCGTCGGTCTGGAGATCCACGAGGCCCCGGCCCTGGCCAAGACCGGTGAAGGTAGACTCTCCGCCGGCATGGCAGTCACCGTGGAGCCGGGTGTGTACCTGGCCGGCAAGGGCGGGGTCCGCATCGAGGACACGCTCGTCGTACGGGACGGCGATCCTGAACTTCTCACGCTGACGACCAAACAGCTCGTCGTCGTGTAGACGATCCGACTAGGAGAGAACGACCCCGTGGCATCCACGAACGACCTGAAGAACGGCCTGGTGCTCAACCTCGAGGGCCAGCTCTGGACCGTTGTTGAGTTCCAGCACGTCAAGCCCGGCAAGGGCCCGGCGTTCGTGCGCACCAAGCTCAAGCACGTGATGACCGGCAAGGTGGTCGACAAGACCTTCAACGCCGGCATCAAGGTGGACACGGCCACCGTCGACCGCCGCGAGATGACGTACCTGTACCAGGACGGCACGCAGTTCGTCTTCATGGACGGCCAGACCTACGAGCAGATCCACATCGACGGCGAGGTCGTGTCCGACAACGCGCGGTTCCTCCTGGAGAACCACACCGCGGTGGTCGCGACGCACGAGGACGTGCCGCTGTTCATCGAGCTGCCGGTGTCGGTCGAGCTGGTCATCCAGCAGACCGACCCCGGCCTGCAGGGCGACCGCTCCACCGGTGGCACCAAGCCCGCGACGCTGGAGACGGGCGCCGAGATCCAGGTGCCGCTGTTCCTCTCGACCGGCGAGAAGGTCAAGGTGGACACCCGCGATGGTCGCTATCTCGGCCGAGTCAACTCCTAGGATGGGCGCGCGCAGCAAAGCTCGGAAGCGCGCGGTCGATGTCCTGTACGCGGCGGCGTTGCGAGACGCCGACCCGGTGACGCTGCACGCCGAGCGCACCTCGGAGGCGGAGCACCCGCCGCCGAACGACTACGCGACCGCGCTCATCGAGGGCGTCGTCGAGAACCGCGAGCGGATCGACGAGCTGCTGACCGAGCACGCGGAGGGCTGGACCCTCGACCGGATGCCGTTCGTCGACCTCGCCGTGCTGCGGTTGGGCCTCTACGAGCTGTTGTGGGCCGACGACGTGCCGGACGCGGTGGCCATCGACGAGGCCGTGCAGCTCGCGCGGTCACTGTCCACAGACGACTCGCCGCGGTTCGTGAACGGTGTCCTCGGCCGGTTGGCGACCATCGCCGACCAGCTGCGGGCCACCCGGTAACGCCTGGTCCGAAACTCGCGCGAGATTGTCGGTGCCCGGCTCTATGTTGGCGCCATGACTGATCGCCGCAGCCTGCTCGCCGCTGCCGTCACGGTGTTCCTGTGGGCTTCGGCCTTCGTGGCGATCCGCAGCGCCGGCGCGCACTACTCGCCGGGCGCGCTCGCTCTCGGGCGGCTCTTTTCGGGCGCCGTCGTGCTCGTGGCCTTCCTGTTGGTGCGCCGCGAGGGGCTGCCGCCGCGCGCGGCGTGGCCGGGCATCGCCGCGTCCGGCGTGTTGTGGTTCGGCGTCTACATGGTCGCGTTGAACTGGGGCGAGCAGGAGGTCGACGCCGGCACGGCCGCGATGGTGGTCAACGTCGGCCCGGTGCTGATCGCGCTCCTCGGCGGATGGCTGCTCAAGGAGGGCTTCCGGCCGAGGGTGCTCGCGGGCATCGCGGTGTCGTTCTCCGGCGCCGTCGTGGTCGGGTTCTCGATGTCCGGCGGCGGCCACGCGTCGGTGCTCGGCGTGCTGCTGTGTGTCGTCGCGGCCGCCACCTACGCGGTCGGCGTGGTCTGCCAGAAGCCGGCGCTGCGCCACGGCTCTGCCTTACAGGTGACCACGTTCGGCTGTCTGGTCGGGATGGTGGCGTGCGTGCCGTTCGCCGGGCAGCTCGTGTCGCAGCTCGGCACCGCGCCCGTGTCCGCGACGCTGAACGTGGTCTATCTCGGGGTCTTCCCGACCGGGTTGGCGTTCACGACGTGGGCGTACGCGTTGGCCAGGACGTCGGCGGCGCAGATGGGCGCGACCACGTACGCGGTGCCGGCGTTGGTCGTGCTGATGTCGTGGCTGCTGCTGGACGAGGTGCCGGGCTGGGTCACGTTCCTCGGCGGCGCGCTGTGCCTCGCGGGTGTCGCGGTGTCTCGGGTGCGCTCCCGCAAGCCGGCGCCGGTGTCGGAACCGGCGGCTACCGCGGCGGCCGCGCCGCGGTAGTTGTCGCGGGGCGGTACGGACAGACACGAACCCCGACCCGATCGGGGTACCGGGCTGCGCCATTCGCGTGGTGGCGGCCGTGCGGGTGCCCGACCCAGATCGCGACGCAGCGCAATCGGGAGGTCTTCGCACCGGGTGGCGGCCGGCGACAGCGACTGCGCCATGTGAAGGGCCGCGGTCCCCAACGAGCGGGAACCGCGGCCGGCAGCTGAGTGCGGGTCGATCTGCGGGGTCGGCTCTTCGCGCGCTCTGCCGGCCGATCTCCCATTTCCCTCGGCCGGTTCGGCGGCACGGCGAGCCCAAGTGTCCGCACCCGAGCTTGCTCAGTCCTCCTTGGACGGACGTGCCTCCGGCGGAAGCACCCCCCAGTCGATGAGCTGCTCGGTGAGCTCGCCCGGTGTCATGTCGTAGATGATCGCCAGAGAACGCAGGTCCTCGGTCCGGATCGACAGCACCTTGCCGTTGTAGTCGCCGCGCTGGCTCTGGATGGTGGCGGCGTAGCGGGCGAGTGGTCCCACCTTCTCCGCCGGGAGCTGCTGGAGCCGCTCCAGGTTGATCACAATCTTGGTCGCCGGTTCGGCGCCTGAGGGCACGCGGCCCTCCGGCAGCAGTTCGACGACGGGAACCCCGTAGAAGTCGGCCAGCTCGGCCAGCTTCTGCACGGTCACCGCACGGTCGCCCCGCTCGTACGAGCCGACCACGACCGCCTTCCAGCGGCCGCCGGACTTCTGCTCGACGCCGTGCAGGGACAGGCCCTGCTGCTGGCGGATGCCGCGGAGCTTGCTCCCTAGCGCCTTGGCGTAGTCGCCCATATGGCGATTCTCCATTTCGTTCGCCCCGACGGCTGGTCCGAGTTCGGATGCCGGGGGTAGCCGCATATCGACACGCAGAGTAATGGTTACCCACAGTTGTCACCAGGTCAAGCTGATCTGTGGACGACGTCAAGGGAAATTCGGGATTACCACCCGGTTGGTGGATCCGTGGGGCCTGATACGGTGCTACAGCGCCCGAAATGGGCGCGCAGCTAGACGTCCTTTAAGGACCCGTCCAGTGAGGCGGGGAAGGAGGTCACCCCCGTGGCACCGCCCAACAGCGGTGCGGCGGAACCGGCTGAGCGGCGTGAGCTGCTGTCCGCCGGTGACGTCGCACGCACTGTCGCCCGAATGGCGCATCAGGTGATCGAGCGCACCGCGCTCGGGGCCGCCGACGCCGCTCCGGTCGTTCTCCTCGGCATCCCCACCCGGGGCGCGCCGCTGGCCACCCGGCTGGCCGCCCGCATCGCCGACTTCTCCGGCGTCGACGTCGCCACAGGTGTGCTCGACGTCACTCTCTACCGCGACGATCTTCGCCGCCGACCCACCCGCCCGCTCGGCGCGACCGCCCTGCCGGCCGGCGGCGTCGACGACCGGCTCGTGATCCTCGTCGACGACGTCCTCTACTCCGGCCGCACGATCCGCGCCGCGCTCGACGCGCTCCGCGACGCGGGCCGCCCCCGCGCGGTCCAGCTCGCCGTGCTCGTCGACCGAGGCCATCGTGAGCTGCCGATCCGCGCGGACTACGTCGGCAAGAACGTCCCCACGTCCCGTTCCGAGGAGGTTCACGTCCTGCTCACCGAGACCGACGACCGCGATGCCGTGGTACTCGACCGGCGGGAGGCGTCCTCGTGAAGCACCTTCTCGGCACCGAGGGCATGGCCGTCGCCACCGCCACCGCCGTCCTCGACACGGCCGCCGAGCTCAAGCAGACCCTGCTCGGCCGCGAGGTCAAGAAGCTGCCGACGCTGCGTGGCCGCACCGTGATCACGATGTTCTACGAGAGCTCCACCCGCACCAGGGTCTCGTTCGAGATCGCCGGCAAGTGGATGAGCGCCGACGTGGTCAACGTGTCCGCGACCGGCAGCAGCGTCGGCAAGGGGGAGTCCCTGCGCGACACCGCGCGGACGCTGGCCGCGGCGGGCGCCGACTGCGTGATCATCCGCCACCCGGCCTCCGGCGCCGCCCACCGGCTCGCCGGCTGGCTCGCCGAGGTCGGCACGTCCGTGGTCAACGCGGGCGACGGCACGCACGAGCACCCCACGCAGGCGCTGCTGGACGCCGCGACCCTGCGCGAACGGCTCGGTGACCTGGCAGGCCGCCGTATCGCGATCGTCGGCGACGTCCTGCACAGCAGGGTCGCGCGGTCCAACGTCCACCTGCTCACCACGCTCGGCGCGGACGTCGTGCTGGTGGCTCCGCCGACGCTGCTGCCGGCGCACGTGGACCGCTGGCCGGTGACCGTGTCGCACACGCTGGACGCGGAGCTGCCGAGTCTCGACGCGGTGATGCTGCTGCGGGTCCAGGCCGAACGCATGCACGGCGGGTTCTTCCCGTCCGCCCGGGAGTACTCGATCGCCTACGGCCTGAGCGAACGGCGCCTCGACGTGCTGCCGGCCCACGCGGTCGTGCTGCACCCCGGCCCGATGCTGCGGGGCATGGAGATCGCCTCGGCGGTAGCGGACTCGCCGCGCGCCGCGATCACCCAACAGGTGTCGAACGGCGTGCACGTCCGCATGGCGGTGCTGTACCACCTGCTGGCGCACGAGGACGAGGAGGTCGCGTGAAGTCCTTGCTGCTCAAGGGAGTCCGCCCCTACGGCGAGGACCCGGTCGACCTGCTGGTCCGCGACGGGCTGATCGTCGAGGGCACCGACGCCGACGCCGAGGTGGTCGACGCCGAAGGGCTCGTCGCGCTGCCGGGGTTCGTCGACCTGCACACCCACCTGCGAGAGCCGGGCCGCGAGGACACCGAGACCATCGACACCGGCTCGGCGGCGGCCGCGCTCGGCGGCTATACGGCGGTCTTCGCCATGGCCAACACCGACCCGGTCGCGGACAACGCGGTGATCGTCGAGCACGTGTGGCGCCGCGGCCGCGAGGTCGGGCTGGTCGACGTGCACCCGGTCGGCGCGGTGACGGTCGGTCTGAGGGGCGAGAAGCTCGCCGAGCTCGGCACGATGGCCGCGTCGGCCGCGCGGGTGCGGATGTTCAGCGACGACGGCCTGTGCGTGGCCGACCCACTGCTCATGCGCCGTGCGCTGGAGTACTCCACGGCGCTGGACGTGGTCATCGCCCAGCACGCGGAGGAGCCGCGCCTGACCGTCGGCGCGCAGGCCCACGAGGGCGAGCAGGCCGCCCGGCTCGGGCTGGCGGGCTGGCCGGCCGCGGCCGAGGAGTCGATCATCGCGAGGGACTGCCTGCTGGCGAGGCAGACCGGCGCGCGGCTGCACGTCTGCCACGTGTCGACGGCCGGTGCCGCGGACCTGCTGCGCTGGGCCAAGCAGCAGGGCATCACGGTGTCCGCCGAGGTCACCCCGCACCACCTGCTGCTCGACGACGCGCGCCTGTCGACCTACGACCCGGTCAACAAGGTCAACCCGCCGCTGCGCACCGCCGCCGACGCGAAGGTGCTGCGTGCCGCGCTGGCCGAGGGCGTGCTGGACTGCGTGGCGACCGACCACGCGCCACACGCGCCGCAGGACAAGGACTGCGAGTGGTCCGCGGCGCGACCGGGCATGCTGGGACTGCAGACCGCGCTGTCGGTGGTGGTGGCGACGATGGTGGGGCCGGGACTGCTGGACTGGCGAGGGGTCGCGAGGGTGATGAGCGAACGGCCGGCGGAGATCGCCGGGCTGACCGACCAGGGTCGTCCGCTGGAGGTCGGCGAGCCGGCGACCCTCACGCTGGTGGACCCGGACGCGACCTGGACGGTGCGCGGCGCGGAGCTCGCCAGCATCGCCGCCAACACCCCGTACGAGGGCATGGAGCTGCCCGGCCGAGTGGTCACGACGATGCTGCGTGGTCGAGTGACCGCACACGATGGAAAGGTCAGGTCATGACGGCCCTCGTCCCCCGGCGTGACCACAACTTTGAGTTTGGGAGAGGCGGACCAGGCATGAGTCAGGCTGCTCTCGTGTTGGAGGACGGCAAGGTCTTCCGCGGCGAGACGTTCGGCGCGACCGGCGCCACGCTCGGCGAGGTCGTCTTCTGCACCGGGATGACCGGCTACCAGGAGACGCTGACCGACCCGTCCTACCACCGGCAGATCGTGGTGGCGACCGCCCCGCAGATCGGCAACACCGGCTGGAACGACGAGGACGACGAGTCGACGCGCATCTGGGTCGCCGGTTACGTGGTGCGCGACCCGGCGCGGACGCCGTCGAACTGGCGGTCCCGCCGGCCGCTGGACGACGCGCTCGCCGAGCAGGGCGTGGTCGGCATCTCCGGTGTCGACACCCGCACGCTGACCAGGCACATCCGGGAGCGCGGCGCGATGCGCGGCGGCGTCTTCTCGGGCGACGCCCTGGCCGATGCCGACGAGCTGGTCGAGCGGGTCCTCGCGAGCCCGAGGATGGTCGGCGCCGACCTCGCGGGTGAGGTCACGGCCGCCGAGAGGTACGTCGTCCCGGCCGACGGCGAGACCCGGTTCCGGGTCGCCGCGCTGGACCTCGGCATCAAGACCAACACGCCGCGAATGATGGCCCAGCGCGGCATCGAGACCCACGTCCTGCCGGTGACGGCCACGCTCGACGACGTGCTCGCGCTCGAACCGGACGGCGTGTTCTTCGCCAACGGCCCCGGCGACCCCGCGACGGCCGACGGCCCGGTCGCGCTCGCGCGGGGCGTGCTGGAGCAGCGGATCCCGCTGTTCGGCATCTGCTTCGGCCACCAGATCCTCGGCCGCGCGCTCGGCCGGGACACCTACAAGCTGCGCTACGGCCACCGCGGCATCAACATCCCGGTGATCGACGTGGCCACCGGCCGGGTCGCGATCACCTCGCAGAACCACGGCTTCGCGCTGGAGGGGGAGCCGGGCCAGCGGTTCGACACCCCGTTCGGCGCCGCCGTGATCAGCCACTACTGCCCCAACGACGGCTGCGTCGAGGGTGTTCGCGCCCTGGACGTGCCCGCGTTCTCGGTCCAGTACCACCCAGAGGCGGCGGCGGGCCCACACGATGCCGCCCCGCTGTTCGACGAGTTCGTCGGCCTTATGGAGGCGAGCTGATGGCGCGGCCGACGATCCAGCGCTTGACCATTCGGAACTACCGCCTCCTGCGAGACGTCACCTTCGACGGATTGACCCCGCTCACGGTCTTGTTCGGTCCGAACGGCAGTGGCAAGTCGACGGTCTTCGATGTGTTCGCCTTCCTTCACGAGGCCTTCACGACCAACCTCAGGCGAGCGTGGGATGCCCGCAACCGCATGCCTGAAATCAGGAGTCGTGGCGCCGAAGGCCCGGTCGAGTTCGAACTGAAGTACCGGGAGTCAGCCAAGAGCAGGTTGGTCACCTACCGGCTTGCGATTGACGAGGAGCGCGGCTCTCCGATCGTGGTCGAGGAGCGTCTCCAATGGACCACCGCGCCGGGATCAGGCAGACCTCGCGACATCCTCGACTTCTCCCGGGGCGAAGGGTGGGTCTACGACGAGAAGTCCAGGGACAAGACCTACGAGAAGCTGGACAGTCCGGATCTGCTGGCGGTGAGCGGCCTCGGCCAGCTCAGCCGCTACCCCCAGGTCGCCGCTCTGCGCAGGTTCATCACCGGTTGGTACCTGTCGTACCTGAACATCGATCATGCGAGGGCTCAACCGGTGGCCGGGCCACAGGAGCGGCTGTCAGCGACGGGCGACAACCTGGCCAACGTGATCCAGTATCTCGGCGAGCGGCACCCCAAACGCCTTGATCGGATCTTCGCAGTGCTCGGCGATCGCGTCCCCAACCTCGAACGGGTCGACTCCGAACAGATGCCGGACGGCCGGCTGCTGTTGCGGCTCAAGGACCGTCCGTTCGACGCTCCGGTACTGGCCCAGTACATCTCCGACGGCACACTCAAGTTGCTCGCGTATCTCACAGTGCTCTACGACCCTGATCCGGCTCCGATCATCGGCATCGAGGAGCCGGAGAACCAGCTGCATCCGAAGCTGCTGTACCCGCTGGCGGAGGAGGCGCGCGCGGCTGCGGAGCGCAGCCAGCTCCTGGTGACGACGCATTCGCCGTACTTCGCCGATGCACTGCGATCGCCGGAGCTGTGGGCCCTGTACCGGGACGAGGAAGGCTTCACGAAGACCGCGAGGGCTGCAGACCTTCCCCAACTTGCGGCGATGGTCGAGGCAGGCGGGCTGTTGGGCAACCTCTGGATGGAGGGGTACTTCGGTCTGGGGGACCCACTCGTGCGATCAGGGCGGCCTCGGTGACCAGTCTCGAGGTCTTGGTCGAGGAGCCCTCAGCTGCGCGTGCACTGAACATCCTGTTGCCCCGCATGGTGCCGGAGACGGTTTTCGAGATTCGGGAGTTTCCCGGTAAGGGCGCGTTGTTGAAGGCACTGCCGGTCAGGTTTGCGGGGTACGCCGCTCGGATGAAGTGGGAACCGCTCAAGGTCGCAGTGCTCGTAGATCGGGACGATGACGACTGCCTGATACTGAAAGAAGGACTTCAGGATCTTGCCGAGAAGGCAGGTCTGACCACGCGGGCCACCGGCGGAGTCGACTTTCAGGTCTTGAACAGGATCGTGGTCGAAGAGTTGGAGGCGTGGTTCCTCGGTGACGTGGAAGCGCTCAACCGAGCGTTCCCCAAGGTGCCGTCCAGTCTCGCCAAACAGGCCAGGTATCGCGATCCCGACGCGATCAAGGGTGGCACCTGGGAAGCGCTGGAGTCGGTACTCGTCAAGCATGGCTATCACCGGTCAGGACTTCGCAAGATGCAGGCTGCCGCCGAGATTGCACAACATATGAACGTCGAGTCGAACCGGTCGAAGAGCTTCCAGGCCTTCCGCGACGGGGTTCGCTGTCTGGTGAATGGGGGAAGGCATGCCTAAGCGGACAGACATCGAGCACGTCATGGTGATCGGGTCCGGCCCGATCGTCATCGGCCAGGCGTGCGAGTTCGACTACTCGGGCACGCAGGCGTGCCGGGTGCTGCGCGAGGAGGGCCTGCGCGTCAGCCTGGTCAACTCGAACCCGGCGACGATCATGACCGACCCCGAGTTCGCGGACGCGACCTACATCGAGCCGATCAACGCCGAGTTCGTCGAGAAGGTGATCGCGATCGAGCGCCCGGACGCGCTGCTCGCCACCCTCGGCGGCCAGACCGCGCTCAACACGGCGGTCGCGCTGCACGAGCGCGGCGTGCTGGAGCGCTACGGGGTCGAGCTGATCGGCGCCGACATCGAGGCCATCCAGCGCGGCGAGGACCGGCAGCGGTTCAAGGACATCTGCGCGCAGGTCGGCGCGGAGACCCCGCGCAGCGCGGTGTGCCACACGATGGACGAGGTCCGCGCGGCCGTCGACGACCTCGGGCTGCCGGTCGTGATCCGGCCCTCGTTCACCATGGGCGGGCTCGGTTCCGGCATGGCCCACACCAAGGAGGAGCTCGACCGGATGGCCTCGTCCGGGCTCACGGAGAGCCCGGTGTCCGAGGTGCTGATCGAGGAGAGCGTGCTCGGTTGGAAGGAGTTCGAGCTCGAGCTGATGCGCGACCGCGCGGACAACGTGGTGGTCATCTGCTCGATCGAGAACATCGACCCGATGGGCGTGCACACCGGCGACTCGGTGACCGTCGCGCCCGCGATGACGCTGACCGACCGCGAGTTCCAGCACATGCGCGACGTCGGCATCGACGTGCTGCGCGCGGTCGGCGTGGACACCGGCGGCTGCAACATCCAGTTCGCCGTGCATCCGCAGACCGGCCGGCTGGTCGTCATCGAGATGAACCCGCGGGTGTCGCGGTCGAGCGCGCTGGCGTCCAAGGCCACCGGCTTCCCGATCGCCAAGATCGCCGCGAAGCTCGCGATCGGCTACACGCTCGACGAGATCCGCAACGACATCACCGGCGAGACCCCGGCGAGCTTCGAGCCGACGCTGGACTACGTCGTGGTGAAGGTGCCCCGGTTCGCCTTCGAGAAGTTCCCCGGCGCGGACCCGACGCTGACGACCACGATGAAGTCGGTCGGCGAGGGCATGTCGATCGGCCGCAACTTCGTCGAGGCGCTCGGCAAGGCGCTGCGGTCGATGGAGACCAAGGCGGCCGGCTTCTGGACCACGCCGGACCCCGACCCGCTCACCGTCGAGGGCATCCTCGAGGCGCTGCGGGTCCCGCACGACGGCCGGCTCTACACCGTGGAGCGGGCGCTGCGGCTCGGTGTGAGCGTCGCCGACGTGTGCGCCGCGTCCGGCATGGACCCGTGGTTCGTCGACCAGATCCTGTCGCTGGTCGAGCTGCGTGCCGAGGTCAGCGACGCGCCGGTGCTCGACGGGGCGCTGCTGCGCAGGGCGAAGCGGTCCGGGTTCTCCGACCGGCAGGTCGCCGCGCTGCGGCCGGAGCTGGCCGGGGAGGACGGCGTCCGCACGCTGCGCCACCGGCTCGGCATCCGGCCGGTGTTCAAGACCGTGGACACCTGCGCGGCCGAGTTCGCCGCGTTCACGCCGTACCACTACTCGGCCTACGAGCTGGACCCCGAAGCCGAGTCGGAGGTCGCCGAGCAGCGCGACAAGCCGAAGGTCCTGATCCTCGGGTCCGGTCCGAACCGGATCGGGCAGGGCATCGAGTTCGACTACTCGTGCGTGCACGCGGCCATGGCGCTGCGCGGCGCCGGGTTCGAGACGGTCATGGTCAACTGCAACCCGGAGACCGTCTCGACCGACTACGACACCTCCGACCGGCTGTACTTCGAGCCGCTGACGTTCGAGGACGTCCTCGAGGTCGTGCACTCCGAGCAGCGCTCCGGCACGGTCATCGGGGTGATCGTGCAGCTCGGCGGCCAGACGCCGCTCGGGCTCGCGAAGCGGCTCGCGGCCGCGGGCGTGCCGGTCGTCGGCACCTCGCCGGAGGCGATCCACCTCGCCGAGGACCGCGGCGCGTTCGGCGAGGTGCTCACCAACGCCGGGCTCCCCGCGCCGCGCTACGGCACCGCGACCTCGTTCACCGCGGCCAAGCGGATCGCCGACGAGATCGGCTACCCGGTCCTCGTGCGACCGTCCTATGTGCTCGGTGGGCGCGGCATGGAGATCGTCTACGACGAGGCGACGCTCGCCGGCTACATCGAGCGCGCCACCGAGGTCACGCCGGAGCATCCCGTGCTGGTGGACCGGTTCCTCGACGACGCCATCGAGATCGACGTCGACGCGCTGTGCGACGGCGGGGAGATCTTCCTCGGCGGCGTGATGGAGCACATCGAGGAGGCCGGCATCCACTCCGGCGACTCGTCGTGCGCGCTGCCGCCGATCACGTTGGGGCGCACCGACCTCGCGACGATCCGCCGGTCCACCGAGCTGATCGCGAAGGGCATCGGCGTGCGTGGGCTCCTCAACGTCCAGTACGCGCTCAAGGACGACGTGCTCTACGTGCTCGAGGCGAACCCGCGCGCGTCGCGGACCGTGCCGTTCGTGTCGAAGGCGACCGCGACGCCGCTCGCCAAGGCGGCCGCGCGGATCATGCTCGGCGCGACGATCGCCGAGCTGCGCGACGAGGGCCTGCTGCCGGCCCACGGGGACGGGGCGGACCTGCCGCCGTC
Organism: uncultured Actinomycetota bacterium; assembly: GCA_963840275.1. Lineage (GTDB taxonomy): Bacteria > Actinomycetota > Actinomycetes > Mycobacteriales > Pseudonocardiaceae > Actinophytocola. The sequence continues at coordinate 5,636 of CAWIYK010000004.1, read as the reverse complement.
CTCGCCGGTGTCGGTGAAGGAGGCGGTGCTGCCGTTCCACCGGTTCCGCACGCCGGAGGGCCTCGGGGTGGACTCGCTGCTCGGTCCGGAGATGAAGTCGACCGGCGAGGTCATGGGCGTGGACGCGTCGTTCGGCAAGGCGTTCGCCAAGTCGCAGACCGCGTCCTACGGCTCGCTGCCGACGTCGGGCCGGGTGTTCGTGTCGGTCGCGAACCGGGACAAGCGCGCGATGGTGTTCCCGGTGAAGCGGCTCGCGGACCTCGGGTTCGAGGTGCTGGCCACCGCCGGCACGGCGGAAGTGCTGCGGCGCAACGGGATTCCGTGCACGGAGGTGCGCAAGCACTTCGAGCCGCCGGCCGAGGGGGAGCGGAACGGGGAGCAGAACATCGTGGACATCATCAAGAGCGGGGGCGTCGACATGGTGATCAACACCCCGTACGGCAACCCGGGCCCCCGGGTCGACGGCTACGAGATCCGCACGGCCGCCGTGTCGCGGGACATCCCGTGCGTGACGACCATCCAGGGCGCCGCCGCGGCCGTGCACGGCATCGAGGCGCTGATCCGGCAGGACATCGGGGTGGAGTCGCTCCAGTCGCTGCAGGCGACGCTGCGGAGCCAGCGGTGAGGGCCCCGTTCGGCGCCAGGGTGACGACCGCGGTGTCGCTGCGGGGGCCGCTGTGCGTCGGCGTCGACCCGCACCCCGCGCTGCTCGACGCGTGGGGCCTGCCGGCGAACGCCGAGGGCCTGACGCGCTTCGCGGAGACGTGCGTCGAGGCGTTCGCGGGCGAGGTCGCGGTCGTGAAGCCGCAGTCGGCGCTGTTCGAGGCGCACGGGTCGGCCGGGGTGGCCGTGCTGGAGGGCCTGATCGCCGCGTGCCGGGCCGAGGGCGCGCTGGTGCTGCTGGATGTCAAGCGGGGCGACATCGGCTCCACGATGGCCGCCTACGCGGCCGCGTACCTCGGCGAGAGCTCGCCGCTGGCGGCCGACGCGGTGACGCTGTCGCCGTACCTCGGGTTCGGCTCGCTCGACCCGGCGCTGGACCTGGCGAAGCAGAACGGCCGCGGCGTGTTCGTGCTGGCGCTGACGTCGAACAAGGAGGGCGCCTCCGTGCAGCGCGCCCGCACCGACGGCGACGTGACGGTCGCGCAGACGATGGTGAACGAGGCGGCCGCCAGGAACGCCGGCGCCAGCCCGCTCGGCCACGTCGGCCTCGTCATCGGCGCGACGGTCGGCCGGACCGAGCTGGACCTCTCGGCGCTGAACGGGACCATCCTCGCGCCGGGCTTCGGTGCGCAGGGCGCCGGCATCGAGGACCTCCGGTCGGTCTTCGGCGCGAGTCTCAAGCACGTCCTGCCGTCCTCGTCGCGAGACATCCTGCGACACGGCCCGGACGTCGCGGCGCTGCGTGCGGCCGCGCTGCGCGTCCGCGACTCGATCGCCCAGGCTGTCTGAGACCTGATCGGAACCCAAGCCGTGTGACATCAGTCGTACCCTCGTACCAGTTCTGGCACGGGGGTAAGACACAACATGAAACGCCGCTGGCTCCTTGGTGGGGTCCTGGGTCTCGTCGTACTTGTCGCGGCCGCGCTCGTCGTCCTCGCGCCGGCGAAACGGCTGCCGGGGCAGGCGATCGCCGTCGACCCGTCGAGCGCGGCGAGCGAAGCGCTCGGGCAGCTCGCCGGCCTGCGGGACATCCACCTGACCGGCGCGGTCGGCGCGGACAACGGGCAGCAGCCTCGACGTCGACATCGTCGTGCTCGATGGCGCCGCGCAGGCCCTCGTGCGGGACGACACCGGCGGGGTCGCCGAGTTCGTCGTCGACGTGGTGACGAGGCCGCCGTGCGTGCCAACGCGGTCTGGTGGCGCAACACCGTGCCCGCGTTCGTCCAGGACTACTCGGACAAATGGGTCAAGGCCGACGACACCGCCGGCTTCCCCGTCATCGACCTCGTCGACCTCGCCGGCGACCGGCTCGAGAAGCGTCTCGCCGACCGCGAAGGCGGAGTGGTCGGCCACCCCGACGATGTTCGACGGCGGCCAGCCCGCGATGGCCCTGTCGAAGGGTGAGACCGGCTGGACGGTGTACGTCTCGCCGACGTCCCCGCCCGCCTGCTCGGCCTCGGCGGCCCGGTCCTCGGCGAGCCGGACCGGCTCACCCGCGCCAAGCGACGCCCAGCTACCCGACCGGGCTGCTCACCACCGCGAAGCCCGACGGCCCGTGCCGCGACCGCGCGACCAGGCAGCTCGACGACAACGCCCCGGCGCCGGCCGACCTGCCGCAGCCGGAGATCCCCTCGACCGACCAGCGGCCCGACCTGTCCGCGGACGTGAGCGCACCGGGCGGGATCTGCTACTCGGCGCTGTGCCCGTTCACCGTCACCGTGTCGAACAGCGGTGGCATGGCCGCGGTCGGCACGCTCATGATCACCTCCAGCAGCGGCGGACCCATGACGGTGCCGGTCAACATCGCGCCGCGGGGTCAGTTCAGCACCACCTACAACGCGCCGAACCCGGCACCGCCGTCGCCGAACGGCAGCGTGACGGTGCCGATCTACGTCCAGGCGTTCACGCAGGTGACCTCGTTCGCGGGCCCGGACGTGGACGCCGGCAAACGTCTCGACGACCGCGGCGTCGACCCGAACAACCCGCTGCCGGGCAACCCGTCCGCCTACGGGCCGGACGTCACCAGGTTCCTCGACCGGACCACCGCGAACGTCCCGGTGGCCGGCCTGACCCGCCAACCAGACGGCGACCAGGTCATCGAGACCGCGCGGAACATGGTGAGCGACGGCATCTCCAGCCGGCTGTTCGACACGCTCCTCCAGCTCGTCAACTCGCCCGCGCTGCGGTACGGCGACGACGTCACCCGGTCTCCGCTGCCCGACCTCGTCCAGCAGGCGGCGGACGACAGCTCGCCGGCCGACGCGCAGCAGGCCCGCCGCATGCTCGACCTGCTGAAGCGACTCACCGCGGGCCGCCCGCCGCCCGCCACACCCGACCAGGCGCCCGTCCACGTCGAGGACGGCGTCATCTACGACGACGACAAGCTGGCCTATCGCCCTGCCGTGATCACCGGGAAGGGCAACACCGGTCGACGGCCCTCGTCACCGCGCTCGGCGACGCGGCGGCCGACCTCGACCAGTTGGTGCCGCAGGGCTACGCCAAGGTCGTCGAGCTGTACGTGCACGGCCAGTCCGCCGGCCTCGGCAACGTCTCCCGCGCGCAGTTCCGCGACCAGCTCCGCACCGCCACCCACCAGGGCACACGCGTCAAGGACGTCCTGCTCGACGCGGCCGGCAAGCCGCTCGTGGCGGCCGTCTCCGTGATCAACACGGCCAGCGGCCAACCGGACAAGGGCGGGACGAACGGCACCTACCTGTTCGACGCCGATGACCTCGCCGCACTCGGGCAGACCGAAGGCACAGAGCCCACCGGCCACCCTGCCCGCAGGCGTTATCCCGCACTTCACGGAGTGGTCAGCGACAGCACACGCTCGGCGGCGACACCTTCGACACCAACACCCCGCTGGACAGCGGCGGCCACCGCCACGGCACCGGGTGCCCGGCAAGACCGAGTTCCCGAAGACATGGACCGACGCCGACATCGAGCAGGCCGCGGTCGAGCTCGTCAACCGCGCGAACCAGAACGCCGCGAACGGCACGACCCACACGACGGCACGGCCGACCACACGTGGATCTCGAACCCCAGGGACAACAAGAACCAGATGCGGGTGAGCGTGTGGGGTTGGACCTACCGTGGCACGGTCAACGGTGTGGAGATGGAGGTGACGGTGCTGCAGGACGGCACGCTCATGGCGTACCCGACCGGCAACGTCGCCGACCAGAACGGCACGCTCGGCCAGGCGCCGAACGACCCGGCCAGGCCGGACCTGCCGTATGTGAACCCGGGCGGCGAGGGTAGCCCGATCGCGAAGCCGACCACGCCGACGAAGGCCCAGCTGCCGAGCGCCGGGTGGTGCCGCGGGGCAGAAGACCGAGGTGGCGTTGCGGCCGACCGGTCGCACGGTGTGGGTGCGCCCGACGACTCCTGGAGGCCAGGGGCAGTGGCGGACCCCCGGTGTCGCGAAGCCGTCGTCCGGCCCGGCGGTCAACGTCTCCGTCACCACCGACCAGGACGGCGGGAAGCCGAGGACGGACGTCACGCAGGCGACCCAGGCTCCGCCGCCAGCGCCCACCGTCTGCTGAGGGGAACCGTGACTCGTCCCGCCATCGAACTGCTCCGCCGCCTCGCGGGACGGGTGGACGACGACGCCCTGCGGGGCTTCCGCGGCTACCTGGGCGCGGGCGAGACCACCATGATGGGTGACTCGCTCGTCGGCTACCTGAGCCGCAACGCGGTGCCGCTGACCGACGCCGAGCACGAGCTGCTCGCGTCGGTCGCCGTCGCGGACCCCGAGGAGCTCGCCGAGATACCGCGCGTCGACAAGGTTTCCCTGGCCTACGAGTTCGATGCGGGAAACGACACGCCGGAACCTCGGGAGACCGATGACAGGCTTGTTCGCTGGGTCTCCGCGGCGCCTGCCGCACGCCGTCTGTCGAGGGTCTACCGGCGGCCGGTTGATGCCACGGCTGCTGGTCAGGCCACATGGCTTTACCTGCTGGAACTCGCTCCAGAAGGCGAGCTCGCCGCCACGCAGAACCAGGTCCCGATCGGCGAGGAAACTCACGGTGTCATCGAGGTATACACGACCGGGGAAACCCTGCCGCAATACCACGTCGAAGCGCTTCGCGCTGCTTGTGCGGTATGGTCGCGGCGCACCTGACCCGAAGGTGTTACCGCAGGTCCAGGGGTGTTCGCTACTGAGAGTTGATCTATGCTCTTTTGCGCACTACCCACCGCACTAAGGTGGACCCGCGTTGTCACGACAAGCCGGTTGTCGGTAACGTCGCGACACCGATCCGCAGAAAACCCCACCCCCCGGAGGAAATCGTGGCCCTTCCCCAGCTGACCGAGGAGCAGCGGGCCGCAGCGCTGGAGAAGGCGGCTGCCGCCCGACGCGCCCGAGCTGAGCTCAAGGAGCGCCTGAAGCGAGGCGGCACTACCCTCAAGGACGTGCTCGCCCAGGCTGAGAAGGACGAGGTCCTGGGCAAGATGAAGGTCACCGCACTGCTCGAGGCCCTGCCGGGCGTCGGCAAAGTGCGTGCCCAGCAGATCATCGAGCGTCTTGAGATCGCCCCGAGCCGCCGTCTGCGCGGCCTTGGCGACCGTCAGCGCAAGGCGTTGCTCGCTGAGTTCAGCGGCGAGTGACGAGCAGTGACATCAGGAGGGGCCGGCTGGTCGTACTAGCCGGCCCTTCCGGCGTAGGTAAGAGCAGTGTCGTCCAGGTGCTGCGGAACATGTATCCGGAGCTGTGGTTCAGCGTTTCGGCCACGACGCGGGCACAGCGGCCGGGCGAGCGGGACGGGGTCGACTACCGGTTCGTGACGGCCGACGAGTTCGACCACATGATCAAAAACGATGAGCTGCTGGAGTGGGCGGAGATCCACCGAGGCATCCATCGGTCCGGCACTCCCAGGGCGCCCATCGAGGAGCGGTCTCGCCGCCGGTGAGCCCGCGCTGGTCGAGGTCGACCTGGAGGGCGCACGCAACCTCCGCAGGACGATGCCGGAGGCCAT
>CAWIYK010000003.1:0-552339 GCA_963840275.1 uncultured Actinomycetota bacterium | reverse complement strand
AGGTTGCTCGCCGACGCCGCCGCGGTCAAGACCGTCCTCGCGCGGCTGGCGAGCCCGTACCTGTCGGCGATCCTGGACCACGCCGTCGACGGGTCGGGGCGGCCGACCCTGTTCACCGAACCGTTCGGACCGAGCCTCGCCGTCGAGCTCGCCGACCGCGGACCGCTGCCGGTGGCCGAGGTGATGGCCGAGGCGGCGGGCGCGGCGCTGACCGCCCTCCACGGCGCGGGCAGGCTGCACCACGTCATGAGCCCGCGGGCCCTGCTCCGGTTGCCGGGCAACCGGATCCAGCTGAGCTGCCCCGCGGTGCCCGCGCTGGCGGAGCAGCTCGCGGCCGACCGGGACGGCACCGGGCACGAGCCGCCGGAGGTGCTGACCAGCGGTGAGTGGACACCGGTCGGCGACGTGTACGCGCTCGCGTCGACGCTGTGGCACCTGCTGGCAGGCACCCCGCCCACGTCCGGCACGCAGGAGGAGCGGCTCGCGAAGCTCCACGCCGCCGAGCAGCCGACGCTGTCCCGGCCGGACGTGCCAGGAAACCACCTGCGGGCCGCGCTGACCGCGGCGCTGGCCGTCGACCCCGCGGACCGCCCGACGGACGTCGCCGAGTTGGTGGGACTGCTCACCGGGCGCCCTTCGCAACCGTTGTCCCAGTACGAGACCCAGCCGCCGGACCAGCCCGCACACGTGCAGGGCCGTGCGCTCGGCAGCAACTACTGGCTCAAGGAACGCATCGGCGCGGGCGGCAGCGGCGTCGTCTACCGCGCCCGGCAAGTCGCGGACGGCACCGTCGTCGCGGCGAAGCTCCTCCGCGTCGAGCGCACCGAGGACCGCGTGGAGGTCGCCAGGTTCCTCGGCGAGCGCACCACGGTCCGCAAGCTCGCGCACCCGCACCTGGTGAAGGTCCACGACCTGATCACCGAGGGCGACGACATGGCCATCGTGATGGACTACGTCGACGGCCTCGACCTGCGCAAGCTGATCAGGAGTCCGGAGCTCGGCCGGGCGGACCGGCTGCGGCTGCTCGGTCAGGTGGCCGACGCACTCTCGACCGTGCACGCCGCCAACGTGGTGCACCGCGACATCAAGCCGGAGAACGTGCTGGTGCGCGGCACCGGCACCGAGGCGTGGGCGCTGCTCACCGACTTCGGCCTGGCCAAGGGACTCGACCAGCCGACGATCACCCACCAGTCCCAGCTGCTGGGGACCATGGCCTATGTGGCGCCGGAGCTGGTGCACGGCCGGGGAGTCAGCCCCGCCAGCGACGTGTACTCGTTCGGGGTGACCGCTACGAGCTGCTCGCCCGGTACCGGCCGTTCGCCGACGGCACCCCCGCCGAGCAGATGCGCGCGCACCTTGAGGGGAACATCAGGCGCCCACCCGGGTTCACCGGCGCTGAATGGGACCTGGTGTCGCGGTGTCTCGCCAAGGAGCCTGCCGCCCGGCCGACGGCGCGGCAGGCGAGTGCGCGGCTCTTCGCGCTGGCGGTCGACACCGGCACCGCGGCGCCGGGCACGCTCGACGGCGACGACGAGCGGCCCACCGACCCGGGGGCCACCCAGGCCGTCAGCGCGCCGTGGGTCGCGGTGGACCCGCTGCCCGCGCCGGCGCGGGACGTGCCTGTCGACGAGGCCCGCCTCACCGAGGAGGCGACCAGGCCGGTCCTGTCCGCACCGGCCGCGCCACCCGCCCGCCGCGGGCCTGGCCGGCCCCGGTGGCCGCTGACCACCGCGCTGGTCGCGACCGCGATCGTCGGCACGACCATCGGGCTCTGCTCCCGAAAGGCGACGACGAGGGCGGCAAGACCGCGAACTCGGTGCCGACCTCCGGCTCGGCACCGAGCACGACGGCAGGTCCGGCATCCGGCACGTCGGGTCCGCCGATCTACCCGGTCCCGGTGCGGTCGAAGGTCAACACCAACGGCCAGATCGTGCTCCGCTGGCCCGCCGACGCGGAGGAACTACCCGGTTTCGACCGCTACGCGGTGCTCCGCGACGGGCTCCCGGTGTACGAACTGGACGCAGGCACCCTCCGGTACGTCGACACAGAACCAGGCGCAGACCCGTGCTACGTGGTCTTCGCCCTCGGCGTGACCACAGCGCCGCCCTCCCCGCTCCCGCCCCCAGAATGCCCGAATCGTCAGGAATTCCCTGGTGACGACTCACATGCCCCAGTACGGCAACGCGGCTCCCGCCGAGCTGGCCGAGCAGTTCCGCAAGATCCACGACACCGTGCACGCCGAGGTGGAACGCGCGATCAAGGGCAAGTCCACGGCGGTGCGCCTGGCCATCACCTGCTTCTTCGCGGGCGGTCACCTGCTCATCGAGGACGTGCCGGGCACCGGCAAGACCTCGCTCGCGAAGTCGCTCGCCGCGGCCGTCGCCGGGGACTGGCACCGGGTGCAGTTCACCCCCGACCTGCTGCCGTCGGACATCACCGGGGTGTCGGTGTGGGACGAGTCGGCGCGGCGGTTCGACTTCCGCGAGGGCCCGGTGTTCAGCAACGTCGTGCTGGCCGACGAGATCAACCGTGCCAGCCCGAAGACGCAGTCCGCGCTGCTCGAGGTGATGGAGGAGAACCAGGTCACCGTCGACGGTGTCGGCAGGCCGGTGCCGACCCGTTCCTGGTGGTGGCGACGCAGAACCCGATCGATCTGGAAGGCACCTACCAGCTGCCGGAGGCGCAGCTGGACCGGTTCCTGATGCGGATCACCATCGGTCACCCCGACCTGGACACCGAGACCGAGATCCTCGCCGGGCGCACGGTCGCGGCGCCGCCCGTGCCGCGCGCGGTGACCAACGTGGAGGAGGTGTCCTGGCTGCGGCAGGTCGCCTCGACCATCTACACCGCGCCGGAGCTCGTCCGCTACATCGCGTTGCTGGCCAAGAAGACCAGGGAGCACGAGGCGCTCCGGCTGGGCATCAGCACCCGGGGCAGTCTCGCGCTGCTGCGGTGCGCGCAGGCGTTCGCGGCCGGGCACGGCCGGCACTTCGTGGTGCCCGACGACGTGAAGACCGTCGCGGGCCCGGTGCTCACCCACCGGCTCGTCCTCACCGCGGCGGCCGAGGTCCGCGGCGCCTCGGCGGCCGACGTGCTGGCCGAGGTGATCCGGTCGGTGCCCGTGCCGGCGGTGTCGAGCCGGTGAAGCGGCCCGACCGCGCGGGGCCGCTGACGGCGGCGGGCTGGCCCAGCTCGGCGGCTGTGCGGGCATGTACGCGCTGGGCTGGTGGCTCGAGTCCCGGGTGCTCGTGCTGCTGGCGGCGGGCGGGCTGGTGATGTTGCTGGTCGCGGGCGCGACGGTGGTGGTGCGGCCGAGGGTGGACCTCAACCGCACCGCGCAGCCGGACCGCGTCACGGTCCACGAGCCGACCTGGGGGCGGCTTGTGGTGCGCAACCAGTCCCGGTGGCCCTCCCCCGGTTTCCTCGCCGTCGACCAGGTCGGCGGGGACCGGGTGGCGGTCGCCGTGCCGGTGATCGCCCGCGGCGGCAGCCGGACCCTGCGCTACCCGATCCCGGCGAACAGGCGGGGACGGCTGCGACTCGGCCCGCTCACCGTCGAGCGCCGCGACCCGCTCGGCCTGTTCCGACGAGCACAGCGACTCGCGGGCGACCTGACGCTGTGGGTGCACCCGAAAGTGCACCCGGCCAGGGCACTGCCAGTGGGCAGCGTGCCGGACTTCGAGGGCCGCCGCGCCGAGATGGCCAGAGGAGGCACCATGACGTTCTCGTCCCTGCGCGAGTACGAACCCGGGGACGACCCCCGCCGGATCCACTGGCGCTCCACCGCGCGCACCGGCACGTTGATGGTGCGCGAGCTCATCGACACCACCGAACCGACGACCACCGTCGTACTGGACACCAGGACGGCGGCGATGACTCCCGGCGCCTTCGAACACGCCGTGGAGGTCGCCGCGTCCGTCGCGCACGCCGCGGTCCTCGCGGGCAGGCCCGCCCGGCTGCTCATCCCCGGCGAGGACGCCGCCCGGCTCGCCGAGGACGGCGCGGTGTCCATGCTGGACCGGCTGGCCGCGGCCGGACAGGGCACCGACGACCTGGCCGCACTGCTGTACACCGTCGAGCGGGCACCAGCAGGCGGTGCGCTCGTCGTGGTCACGGGCGCCCGCGAACCGGCACTGCCCGCCAAACTCGGCGAACAACGCCGCCGGTTCTCACCGGTAGTCGTGGCGACGGTCCTGGCCGAGACGGACGCACCCGTCCCCGCACGCCGCCGTCCCGGTATGGCCGTCCTCGCGGGGCGGTCCGGCGCCGAGGTCGTGGCCGCGTGGGACCGCATGGTGCTCGGGGAGGCGGGATGAACACCTGGTCGTACGCCGTAGCCCGGCTCGCCCTCGCGACGGGGACGGCCGCGCTCGCTGGGCTGTCGTTCGCGTCCGTGTTCGGTGGTTCCGGCGCCGCGTTCCTGCTCGCAGTGCTCGTCCCGCCCGCCGCGGTGCTGTGCTGGGCCGTGTGGGCCAGGACCACCGTCCGGCCCGACGGTGACCGGGCGCGGGTCCCGGCGCCGGCCGCGGCCGCGGGGTTGCTCGCGGTGCTCGTCGCGGCCGGGCTGACCACGATGCCGGGCGCCGACGTCGCGTCCGGCCCGTACCGTCTGCTGACCGGCGCGCTGCCCGCCGACCCGAGTGGTCCGCAGCTCGCGACCGTGTCCGCGTTGACCGGCTTCGCCGCGCTCGTCTGCTGTCTGCTCGTGCTCACCGAGCGCGCGGCGATCGCGACAGTGCTGCCCGCGGTGGCCTGCCTGTTGGCCGGACTCGGACTCGGCGCGGCGACCGCCGCGCTGCCCGGCTGGTACGTGCCCGCCTTCGTCGGGCTCGCCGGTCTGCAGCTGTTCGTCGGCCGGGCGGCGGCCGATCGCGCGGGCGGCGGCACGGGCCGGATCGTCATCGCCGCGGTGATGCTCGCCGCGGCCGTCGCGGCGCCGGTGGCGTTGGCCGGGCTCCTCCCCGGCGCCGACGCCGACGAGCCCGCCGACCTGCGTGCCGTGGTGGACAGCCCGGTGCAGCCGAAGGCCGACACCAACCCGCTCGCCCAGTTCCTCGTGCTGCGCAACGGCGAGTTGCTGCTGGACGTCACCGGCACGGCCTCCGCGCGGGTGGACCGGCTCCGCATGGTCACGCTCACCGAGTTCGACGGCCGCACCTGGTCCACGCGGGCCGACTACCGCCGGGCCGGGCACCGCCTGCCGCCCGGTGACACCGCCGCCGCCACCCGCAGTGTCACGTTCGACCTGACCGTCGGCACCCCGGAGGCCGTGAGCTGGCTCCCCGGCCCCGGCCGCGTGACCGAGCTGAGCGTCTCCGGGCTCGGCGTCGACGAGGAGACCGGCGACGTCGTCGTCCCGGCCGGCTCACCGACGCCGGAGGCCTACCGGGTCACCGGTACCGAGCCGCGGATCGACCGCGACCAGCTCGTGCTCGACGAGCCGTCGCCCGCCGCGGTCCGGCCGGATCTCCGGCTCCCGCCGGACATCCTCGAGTTCGTGACGAAGGCGACCGGGTCCGCGCTCACCGACGCCGACCGGTTCCTCGCGCTGTACCAGACGCTCAAGAAGCCGCCGTTCGGCTACGACGGGTCGCCGGAGGCGGTGGGCGGCCACGGCCTGTACCAGATCTCCGCGCTGCTGCGGGAAAAACGCGGCACGAGCGAGCAGTACGCGTCCGCGTTCGCGGTGATGTGCCGCCACCTCGGCTGGGACGCCAGGGTCGTGCTCGGCTTCCGTCCACAGTGGAACGGAAACCGGTTCGAGGTCACCGGCCGGGACGTGCACGCGTGGGTCGAGGTCAGGTTCAGCAGGCTCGGCTGGGTACCGGTCGATCCCACCCCACCCGCCGCCAGCCCGGGCCGGGCACCCGCCGACGGGCCACCACCGCCCCCGCGGGCCACCGATCCGCTCGACGCCATCCCCGACCCGGGCGACCAGTCCTCGACCGAACCAGGGGCGGCGGCGCCTCGATCGACCGCACCATCGCCCACGCAGGCCGGTTTCCCGGTGTGGCTGGCGCTGACCGCGGGCGCCGTCGTCGCGGTGATCATCGCTGTGCCCGCCGCGAAGGCCGTCCGGCGCGCCCGTCGCCGCCGGACCGGCTCGGCACGTGACCGCGGTCTGGCCGCGTGGCGCGAAGCACTGGACGCCATCAGGGCGTCGGGCACACCCCTGCCCCGCTCCGCGACCACGAGTGAGATCGTCACCGGCAGCGGCGCGTCCTGCCCGCCTGAGATGCGGTCGCTCGCCTGGCGGACGGATGTGACCGCGTTCGCGCCAGAGGAACCGACCGACCACGACGCGCGTGCCGCGTGGGCGGACAGCGATGCCGTGCGGGCCACCATCCGGCGGGACCGGAGCGTGCCCGCGCGAGTCGTGGCGGCGCTCGATCCGCGTCCACTGTGGACTTCCCGCTGACTGGGGAGCCCTGCCGATTCCACTGTGGAGGTGGTCGGCCATAGCGTGAAAGTAATGCGGCAACAAGAAGTCCGGCCGCGTGTGGTCGAAGGAGAAAGGCCCGCACATGCTTTCGCGTCTGGTCCCCGTGGCGATCGCGGTCGCACTCACCGCGTCGTGCACCACCGTGTCGAAACCGGCCGCCGCCCCGGCAACGACGCCACCAAGCATCGCGGCCGACGAGCCGACGACTGAGCGGTCAGAACCGGCGGCACCGCCCCTCGCGGACCCGCCGGAGCGGTTCGCGGCCGACGGTGTCCCGGTCGGCCCGCAGAACGCGCTGGTCGGACAGTCAGTCGCGTACTCGTATGCCGAATCGGACAGCTACGACGCACCGGTCCAGGTCGTCGCCATCGACCTGGGCACGGGCGAGGAGCGGTGGCGCTGGACCCCGGACGCGCGCCCGACCGTCGGCCTCGCCGGACCTGCGTCGTCGACGATGGGGGTCGTGAGCCTGCCCGGCGGCGGCGAGCAGCTCGTGTACGCGGGCTCCCGCACCGACCAAGGCACCGGCACAACACAGGACGACCACCACGTCGCGGTCACCGCAGTGGACGCCGCGTCCGGCACCGAGCTGTGGACCGTGACCGCGCCCCTGCCGGACGGTTTCGCCGACGACACCACGATCACCGTGACGAGCGCGGACGAAAACCACGTCCTGTGCTCGATCTCCACGTCAGGCCAGCTCCCGCAAGCTCTGGTGGTCAACACGGCAACCAGCACCGCCACGTGGACCGAACCCGGCTTCCAGCCGATCGGCCTGGCGGGCACGCGGATCATCGGCTTCCGGATCAGCGAGACATACGAAAGCTCCGGCCCACTACAGGCCCTGGCGGTGGACACCCTGGCACCGGCATGGACCCGCGACGACCTGGACGATCCCGGCAACAAGGTCCTGAGGCCGACCGTCCTGCTGGCACCGGGCCGCCAGATCGGCGACACCAACACCTACCTGCTCAACCCCGCGGACGGCAAGCTGATCGCCGATCTCCCCGACCGCTACGAGTGCGTCGCCGACCAGCGCGACACGATCGTCTGCGAAAGCTACGACACGCTCATCGGCGTCGACGCGGCCAGTGGAACCCAACTGTGGCAACTGCCGGACGCAAGCTCCGGCCGCATCCAGCCCACCCTGCACACCGCGTTCCACGGCCGCGTCTACGCCGAGGCAACACACACCGCGGTAACCCTGGACACCCGTACCGGCGCCGACGTGACCCCCGACACCGGGATCGCCCCCAACATCGTGGTTCCCGGGTATGGCCTGGTCACCGAGGACCACACCCTCTACGCGCACCCCGCGATCCGCTGACCGGGTGCCTCGGGCCAGGAGTACGTGGCTTGGCCCGAGCGCAACGCAATCTCGACCACTCAGCACCGACATGACCGTCACGCCGAAGGCGCGAAGCAGTCCGCGGTCTTCGCTCCCGGCTACAGCGGTCGAGAACCACCACTTGCGGTAACCTTTGGCGCGACCAACGGCATCGAGCACAACGCTCCACGCCAATGACTCCTGGTATCGTCCCCGGTTCTGGTCCTCCGCCCAGCCCAGCCGCGAAGCAGCGACCCCTAGACCTACAGGCAAGTGGACTTGTCCCCCAGCGTCGTTATCGCAATGCCCTGACCTGCGGAAACAGAGAACTCCCCGCGCACGGTGCGTTGGATCGGACCCGTTGAATGCAGTTCAGGTCACTAACAGCATGGTGAACTCTCCTGAGTTCTCCTTCTCCTCCAACATTGGAACCGCATGGGCCGAACCCGATCGTTAACGTCGACGCGTTTCCGGTAAGGGCCTTCATCGAGGGGGCGTCGTGCTGCGCGGCGCGTCGGGCTGGGAGGCAGTCAGCGGCCGTGACGCCGCAGCCATGGTCTTTGTCGGAGAAGCTGTGCAGGGATTCGGGCAGAGCGATATCGATGAACGGCTCCCTCACGTCGTCGGTCAGTCCGGACTGACCGACGACCCTCGGGGACACCGCCGACAAGCAGGTCGAACTCTGTGAGGAGCCGGCTCGACCTGGACGATCAGCGGAGACAAGGGCGGGCCCGACCTGAGGCATTGCCAGGGCCACGCCTGTCAGAACGCCCGTGGCTCCGGCGGTGCCGTCCAACCAGGCGACGGCTCACCGACACATTCGCCGGTGACCTTGTCCTTGGGGTGGTCGGCCAGGTCGGCCAGGTCGGCCTCCAGGCGGTCCGGGGTGCGGCCCGCCTGCCACCCCATGCCGATCCTGGCGCTCACCCGCAGGAGGACGGCGATCACGAAGCACCCGCCGGCCGTCCAGTAGAGGATCTACCCCAGCGTTTCCAGCATCCAGGACTCCCGTCGCCGGTCCCGCATGTTCCCAGGGGGTCCTCGCTCATCAGCACGTACTTCAACGCCAGGAAGTCGGTGGCGCTGACCGCCAGCTGCGCACCGACGGCGACGTCGTACCGTGAGGTCGCCACCGCCAGCTCGTGCATCAACCACGACACCGCGTCCTGCGGCGACGCCGAGTCGGCGACACGCTCTGTCAGAGGAGCGACCGGCAGATCCATACCGACAGTGTATGGACGGCCGGGCCGGACGCGCGTGCCGGCGCGATCCAGCACCCGCTCCGGCGAGTGGTCGGTTAGCGCGTCTCCGACCGCGGGCCGCCGGTGGCGGCGGTCTCTGTCAGAGTGGCCAGGGCGGCGGGCAGGCTGTCGACGTGTCCGGTACCCCGAGAACGGCGGGCACGCCACCCGGGGCCTGCCGTCATCCCGCGGACAGGCACATGGCGGAGCCGTGCCAGTGCCTCCGGGCTCGCCGTCTCCTGGCGTTGCGCCCACAGGACGACCGCGCCAGGGCTCGTCGCACGTACCGCGCCGACGAGACTGCCGACCGGTACCGCCGCGCCCAGCATCAGCACCGGGACCTGGCGCTCGGCCAGCGCCGCCGCCAGGGCATCGAGGGGCAGTACGTGCTGCTCACCGTCGGTGCAGGCGAGCATGACCGGCGGGTGTCCGGGTGCGAGGTCCGCAGGCGTCACCTGGCGCAGGGCCGAGGAGATCGCCCAGGACAACACGTGCTCCCGTGGGATGCAGTCCGGGTCACCGGCGCGTGTCTCCTGCTCGGCCTCGACCTCGAGCAGGGCGGGCCTGCACAGCTCCTCCCACGTCTGGACGACGCCGTGCGTCCGCACCGCGTCGGTCACCAGGGCCTGGCAGGCACGGCTGTCGAGGTCACGGCTCGCGGCGGCCAGCCGGTCGCGCAGCAGGCGAGGATGCTGCCCGGCGACGGTCCTGGCGGCCTCCGAGGCCAGCACGCCGGACCTGATCAGATCGCGCATGTCCGCCAGGCGCGCGATGTCCTCCTCGGTGTACCTGCGGTACCCGCCGGGGCTGGCGGCGTGCGGTCCGATCCGGTACCTGCGGTGCCAGGACCGCAGCGTCGTCTCCGCTATGCCCAGCGCACGCGCGACCTGTCCCGCCGTGTACACACTGGCGGCCGCCGGTGTCCCGCCCTCACCTCGTTCGCGCACCGGCTCATCATCGCACCGGGTGCTACCCCGGCAGCACGCTCGCGACCATTGCGGTCCGCAGGCGTGCGGGCGCCGCGCGATGCATCGCCGCCATGGCTGCGACCGTGCGAGCGAGGTCATCCCGCCCGCACAGGTACGCGTCCTGCAGGTGGTCCGGGATCGAGAAGAAGGTGTCGAAGAACTCGGGCACCCGCGGCGGGGCGAGCGAAAGCAGCGTCCGCTGCCCCCACAGGCGCAGCCGCCGCACCATCCGGGCGCGGTAGGGCCACAGCTCCGCGTGCGCCGCCCGTCGTGCTCCGGCCCGCCCTCGCGGCAGCGCCTCCGCGATCACCTGGGCCAGCAGCGGAGCGGAGGTGAGTGCCTCACCGACGCTGAACCCGGTCGCGGGGTGCATCATGCCCGCGGCGACACCGAACGAGACATCCGCGTCCTGCCGTCCCGGCCGGGACGCGTCCATGGCGAACCGCACGTGTTCGGTGCTCGTGGCGGCGTCGACCGGGATGTCCACCGCCTCGAGGCGGCGCAGCAACCGCCGCTTGAGCTCGTTGAGCGCGAGGCCGGGAGAGCGGATGAGCGACGTCTCCTCGAGCAGGACGAGGTCGCCCGGCAGCGGTACCGCGTACAGGAAGGTCGGGGCGTCGGTGACGTTCTGGTCCCAGCGCATGAACACGACCTCGCGCTCATCCACCAGCGGCGCGGCGACCGGCGCGGGGAAGACCATGCCGTAGGCGGTCTGCTCTGGGCGCTTGCCATGTCGGGGACCGCCGGAGAGCACACGGCGCTGACCGGAGGCGTCGACGACGAACCGGCAGTGCAGCCGCTCACCCGACTCGAGCCCGACGACGGCTCGGTCCCGCCGGTGATCAACGCCCGTCACCACACCCGCCACGGTCTCGACGAGCAGGTCGTTGTACCCGTTCTGGACGGCCGCGTTGTCCAGGACCGCGTACTCGCGGTCCACCAGGCGGTCCCCGGCCAGCACCCGCCGTGCCCGCACGATCTCCGAGCCCGGTGGCAGCCCGCCGGTCTGACTGGTCCACAGGCCGTAGGTCGCGGACCACGGCGCGGTCGGCGCGGGCGCCACGAGCACGGTCCGGAGTTCGTTGCGGGCGCAGTGGTCGGCGATCGCCCACCCGGCAGGCCCGGAGCCGACGACGACGACGTCGGCGAACCTGTTCGCGGGGAGCGCCACGGAGCCCAATGTACGGCGCAGCCACACATCGTGCCCGGCGGCGCAACCGTTCCGCCTGCGGGGATTCGACGACCCGCGAAGGGGTATCCGTGACCTTTCACAACCGACGCAGAAGCGACGCAGCTGCACCCGAGGACGTGATGACGTCCGGGTCAGCCCGCCGCCACGAGGAGCGGGGGAGGCCTGTGGAGATGGCCATCCGAACGGAGATCTCGCCCGACAGCGCGACCGGGTGGCTGGCCGGGGCCCGGTTGGCCGTGGCAGACGAGGTCCGCGCGTTCGTCGCCGCGCGCAGCGGTGAGCACCTCGGCCCGGCGCCCGAGACGCGGCTGCTCGCCGACGTGCTGACCCGCTTCGTCGGGGGAGGAAAGTACGTTCGGTCCGCGTTCGCGCTCGCGGGCTGGGCGTGCGTGGCAGCACCGACGCCTGCCGCCGTACGCGCAGCGGGGAGCCTGGAGCTCCTGCACTGCTTCGCGTTGCTGCAGGACGATGTCATGGACGAGTCCCCGCTGCGCCGTGGGAGGCCTGCTGCGCACGTGGTCTTCGCCGACTGGCACCGCGGGCAGGGCCTCGCCGGCTCACCCTCGCGGTTCGGCGAGTCCGCCGCGGTGCTCGCCGGTGACCTGTGCCTGGTGTGGGCGGAGCAGATGCTGCGCGAGAGCGGGGTCGGCGACGCGGCGCTGGCCCGCGCGCTCCCCCGCTACGACCGGATGCGCAGTGACCTCGCGGTCGGGCAGTTCCGCGACCTCGTGAACGACGCCCGCAGGCAGCCCGCGCTGCACGACGTGCGTGCGGTGGCACGGGCGAAGTCCGGGGACTACACCGTGCGCGGCCCGCTCGAGCTCGGCGCGGCGCTCGCGGGTGGCGCACCTGCTCTGATCGGTGCGCTCGGCCGGTACGGCTCGGCAGTGGGTGAGGCGTTCCAGCTGCGCGACGACCTGCTCGGCCTGTTCGGCACGCCGGACCGCACCGGTAAGCCCGTCGGCGAGGACCTGTTGGCCCGCAAGGCGACCACGGTGATGGTCCTCGCCAGGGAACGGGCGGACACCGTGCAGCGGCGCAGGCTCGCCCGTCTCGACCGGCTACCGGAGCTTCGACGGTCCGATGTGGACGAATATCTCGACGTCGTCGCGGCGGTAGGCGCGCGGGAGCAGGCCGAGCGGTTGATCGAGCGGCGTCTGCGGGACGGCATGACCGCGCTCGCGAACGTCGCGCTACCCGACGGGGCGCGGCAGCGCCTCGCTCACCTCGCCGACCTGTGCGGCAACCGGAGCAAGTAGGAGGTCCCGTGCGGAGTGTACGAGGGCGGACCGATCGGGTGGTCGTCGTCGGCGCCGGGTTGTCGGGACTGGCGGCGGCCCTGCACCTGGCAGGGCGGGGCCGGGAGGTGACCGTGGTCGAGCGGGAGGAGGTGCCCGGCGGCCGGGCGGGCAGGCTCGACGTCGGCGGGTACCGCCTCGACACCGGGCCGACGGTGCTGACGATGCCGGATATCGTCGAGGAGACGCTCAACGCCGTCGGCGACTCGATCAGCGGGCGCTTGGAGCTCCGCAGGCTCGCCCCCGCCTACGACGCGCGGTTCGCCGACGGCAGCAGGCTCGCGGTGCACAGCGACGTCGACGCGATGACCGAGGCGGTCCGCGAGTTCGCCGGTCCCGACGAGGCACTGCGCTACCTGCGCCTGCGGGAGTGGCTCACCCGGCTGTACCGCGCGGAGTACGACCACTTCATCGCCGCGAACACCGACTCCCCGCTGTCACTGCTGACACCTCGGCTGGCACGGCTGGTCGCCCTTGGCGCCTTCGGCAGCCTGGGCAGGCAGGTCGGGAGCTTCGTCCGCGACGAGCGGCTGCGGCGGGTGTTCAGCTTCCAGTCGCTCTACGCGGGCGTGGCACCACAGCGCGCCCTCGCCGTGTACGGGGTGATCTCCTACATGGACACCGTCGCCGGGGTGTTCTTCCCGCGCGGCGGGGTGCGGGCGCTGCCGGACGCGCTCACCGCCGCCGCCGAGGACGCGGGGGTCCGGTTCGAGTTCGGCACGGCCGTGACGGCACTCGAGCGGCAGGGGCGGCGCGTCAACGCGGTGGTGACCGACCGCGGTGACCGGTTCGCCTGCGACGCCGTCGTGCTCACCACCGAGCCGCACACCGCGTACCGGCTACTGGGCCGCGCACCCCTGCGACCGGTGCCACTGCGCGCGGCGCCCTCGGCGTTCGTCGTACACCTCGGTGTCCCGGCCGGGTGCGACACCGGCCACCACGTGATCAGCTTCGGCGCCGCGTGGCGGGAGACCTTCCGCGAGCTGATCGACCGGGGCGTCCCCATGACCGACCCGTCGCTGCTGGTCACCCGGCCCACCGCCACGGATCCCGGCCTTGCGCCCGATGGCCGCGACCTGCTGTCGGTGCTGGCGCCGGTGCCCAACCTCGAGCGAGGGCGGATCGACTGGGACGAGTCCGGCCCCGCCTACACCGAACGGATCCTGGAGGTGATCGAGCGCAGACTGCTGCCGGGGCTGACATCGGCGGCGGTGCTGCACACGATCACCCCCGCCGACTGGGCGCGTGCCGGGCTCACCGCGGGCACGCCGTTCAGCTACGCGCACTCGCTCGCCCAGACCGGTCCGTTCCGGCCGGGCAACTTTCCCCGCTCGACCGAAAACGTGGCGCTCGCCGGGTCCGGCACGGTCCCGGGGGTCGGGGTGCCAACGGCCTTGATCTCCGGGCGGCTGGCCGCCGACCGGATCACCGGAGCACGAACAGCGAGGAGGAGACTGGTGGATACCAGATGAGCCGCCGCGAACTGGACGCAGCCGGGATCACCGATCCGGCCCTGCGTGCCGCCTACCTCCGTGCCAGGGTGCTCAACGCCACGCACGGCCGCACGTACTTCCTCGCCACCCGCCTGCTCGCCCCGTGCCAGCGGCCCGCCGTGCACGCGCTCTACGGGTTCGCGCGGTGGGTCGACGACCTGGTGGACGAGCCGGGGCCGGACGCAACGCCCGACGTGGTGACCGCCCGCATCGACCGGGCCGAACAACTCCTGTCCGCCGGGCTGGCGGGTGGTGCGACCGAGGACGAGCCGGTGGTACGTGCGCTCGTCCACACCGTGAACCGGTACGAGATCGATCCCGGGCTGTTCTCGGCCTTCCTGACGTCGATGCGGATGGATCTCGACGTCCGGGAGTACGCGACGCGGGCGGACCTGGAGACCTACACCTACGGCTCGGCGCGGGTGATCGGCCTGCAGATGCTGCCGGTTCTGGGTGCGGTGACCGATCGCGCGGAGGCCGCTCCGCGCGCCGCACTGCTGGGTGAGGCGTTCCAGCTCACCAACTTCCTGCGGGACGTGGCGGAGGACCTCGACCGGGGCCGGGTGTACCTGCCCGCCGACGAACTCGCGGCGTCCGGTGTGGACAGGGACCGGCTGGCGTGGTGCAAGGAACGGAGGTCTGCCGACGCCGCGGTGCGTGCGGCCGTGGCCGACCAGGTCGCGCGGGTGTGGGCGATCTACCGCGAGGCGGCGCGCGGGATTCCCATGCTGCGCCCGGAGTCACGGCCGTGCATCGCGACCGCGTTCGCGTTGTACTCGGGAATCCTGCACCGCATCGAGGCGATGGAGCACGACGTCTTCGCCGGGCGCGCGGCGGTGGGCACCGGCCGGAAGCTGCGGGTGGCGGCACCGGCGCTGGCCAGGGCGTGGTGGCTGCGCCGCGGGTCGCGGACCGTCCACGAAGGACAGGCGGCGTGAACCCGTTGCGGGACGCGGAGCTGGCCTCCGCCTTCGACGCCGGAGCACCCGCCTACGACCTGCTCGTCGACCGCAACCCCGGCTACCACGAGCACCTGCGCCTGTCCGCACGACGACTGGGCGGCACCGGGGACGGTGCCGGGCTGCGGATCCTGGACGCCGGCTGCGGCACGGGCGCGTCGACCGCGGCGCTGCTGACGGTGGCGCCGCGCGCGGAGATCCTCGGGATCGACGCGGCAGGCGCGATGCTGGACAAGGCAAGGGAGAAGGAGTGGCCGCCGGGTGTGCGGTTCGTGCACACCCGGGTCGAGGACCTGGCCGCGGCGGGCGTGGCCGGACCGTTCGACGCGATCTTCGCCGCGTACCTCTTCCGCAACCTCGCCGACCCGGACGGGCAGCTGCGGGCGCTGCGCGAGCTGCTGCGGCCCGGCGGGACGCTGGTGGTGCACGACTACACGGCAGGCGAGGACGGGGTGACGCGAGCGAAGTGGCACGCCGTGTGCTGGGCCATCGTGATCCCGCTCGCCGTCGTCCACCGCGGCGGCACCGGTCTGTACCGGCACCTGTGGCGCAGCGTCGCGGAGTTCGACGACGCCCCGGCCTTCGCCGGCAGGCTCGTCGCAGCGGGCTTCGACCGGGTCCGGTTCGCCACGATGCCCGGGTGGCAACGCGGGATCGAGCACACGTTCCTGGCCACCCGGCCGGCTCACCCAGGGGAACGCAGGGCGTAGCGGCGCTCCGCGTAGGCGAGATCGTCGCGCCACAGCCGGGCAGCCGCGCGGCGCATCAGCGGGCGCAGCAACGGCGCGACCCGTTGGGCCCGCGCGAACCCGGGACGGTCCGAGGTGGCGATGGTCGCCTCGATGACCGCAGTCCTCGGCCGCCCGTCCGGTCCCGGCGCGCGCGGCGTCGCGTGGGTCTCGACGACGCTGTCCCGGCCTTCACCGTCGGTGATGCGCATGACGACGGTCCTGGGCTCGGGGCAGCTGAACTCCGCTCGCACGGGGACGCCGAGGCGGGGGCCGACGCGGAACGTCACGTCGACGACGAACCGGTCCTCGGTGTCGGCGAGGTCGGTGGCGGCGCCGGGTGCGGAGACCACGGCGAGCCGGGTGAACGAGTACGGGTGGAACCACGCACCGTGCCAGGGGTCGAGCCGGTTGGCGACCACGTCGTCCGGTTCGCACACGCCGGTGAGGGTGGCGACGGCCGCGACGCTCCGCCCAGGGTCGGGCCGGGCGCCGAGCACCGGGGCGGCCAGCGGCGGTTCGCCGCCGAGGTCGTCGAGCCGCACCCAGGCGAGCAACCCGTCGTCGTGGGACGGCAATGGCCGCCAGCCGGGCCCGCCGCCGCCGTCCAGCGGCAGACCGTGCCAGCGGCAGCGGAGGACGCCGCAGTCGACACGGCCGAGCGCGAGCGGCGCCCCGAGGTGCGGGCAGACGCCGGAGCCCACCACGAGCTCGCCGCCGGCATCGCGCCACGCGACCAGTTCTCTGGGGCCGACGGCGGTCCCGAACGGACGGTCGGCACGGATGTCGCCGCTCGCGGCGACGACGAACCAGTTGCCGGACGGACGTGCTGCCGCCCGTTTCGCGACTGCCTCGATCACTGCGGGCTTGGCGGCCACGAACGTCGGCTCCTGCGCGGGCCACGCGGGCGGGTCGAGCGGGCGCACGGGCACCTCATCCGGCCACCGCGCGACGAGCCGGTCGAACAGGGGCATGGGGGGTTCCTTCCCACGTGTGGACGGTGTGCGCGCTGAGGGCGATCCGGTATCCCGCGAGCAGCACGACGTGCAGCCCGAACAACCACAGCCCAAGTGCGACGACGTCGCCGACGAACGGCAGCCCGCCGAACGGGAGGCTCCAGTCGACCGGGATCGCCAGGAAGAGCACGAACCCGTGGAGGAAGCCGGTCAGGACGGCACCGAGGACGAAGCCGGCGAGCACCGCGGCACGGGGCGGGAGTGCCGCCGGCCCGATGGCGGCGAGCACGATGCCGACCACCACGCACATCGGGACGAGGTCGAGGTGGAACGAGAGCACGACCCCGAGCACGGCGGACCAGCCGCCCGCCTCGTACAGCGGCGCCACGACCTGCGTGAACGCGAGAGGGAACGCCACGAGCAGCGGAGCAGCGACGAGCACGGGCACGAAGCGCAGCCGCCCCGCCCACCCGGTCACCCCCCGCACCGGCGCACCGGTGACGGCGACGAGACCGCGGCGCAGCCCCTCGCCGTAGAGGCTCGCGGGCAGGAGCATCGCGAGGAGCAGCGGCCAGGTCGCGGTAACCGCGGCACCGGCGAGCGCGGACAGTGCCGGTCCGGTGTCGTGCGCGCCGGGCAGCGACCGGCCCAGCAGCCGTGCCCCGTCGAGGACCAGGGTGTCCCCGAACAGGGTCGCGGCACCCCAGAGCGCGAGGAGCAGCACCGGGACCACGGCGACCATGCCGTAGAAGGTCAACCCCGCTGCCCAGAGCACCAGGTCACGGCCGCGCAGGGCGGTGCGGACGTGCCGCGCCACCGCGTGGAGTACGGCACCGAGTCGGGGCATGTCAGCGGTTACCCGCGGCGCGGCATCTCACCCGTCCTCGGCTGGTCGCCCGCGGCGCGCGATTCCACCCGACCGCCTAGCGTGAGCGGGTGACCGACGGCGAGCATCAGGACGAAGATCCGGTGGCGGGGTGGTCGCGCCTGCACGGCGAAGACGTCTCCGGCAGCCGTCTGGTCGTGGGCTGGCTCCGGCTCGTACACGTGCTCGCCCGCCGGGTCGAGCGCGTGCCGCCCGACGTACTGTCCGTGACCGGGGTCGTGGTCGCGGCAGGCGCCGTCTGCGTCGCGGCGATCGGTGGGCGGTGGCCGTGGGTGGCGCTCGTGCTCGTGGTCGCGGCCGGCGTGCTGGACGGGCTCGACGGCGCCGTCGCACTGCGGACCGGACGTGCCCGGCCACTCGGCGCGGTCGTCGACGCGGTCGCCGACCGCCTCGCGGACCTGTGTCTCGTCGCGGTCCTGGTCGTGCTCGGCGCTCCCGGATGGGCGGGGGCCGCACTGGGTGCGGCCCTGTTGCTGCACGAGTACGCGCGGGCAAGAGCGCAGGGTGCGGGCATGGGGTCGGCGGGCTCGGTGACCGTGGCCGAGCGACCCACCCGGATCATCATCGCGGCGGTCACCTGCGTGGGGGCCGGGGCGTTCCCCGCGGGCACGCCCGGGACCGGGTGGTCGTGGGGTGTCGTCTCCGCGCTGCTGTGGGGGGTGTGCGCGGTGGTCGGGCTTGCCCAGCTGGCCGCCGGGATCCGTCGGGAGCTGTCCGGGCGGCCATGGGTGGATCCGGCCGGATCAGGCGGGCCCGATCAGGTCGGCGACGATCGCGGCTGACATCGCCACGAGCGGCAGCCCACCGCCGGGGTGCGCCGAGCCGCCCACGAGGTACAGGCCGCGTACCGGGCCCTTGTTGCCCGGCCGCAGCAGCGCGGCGCGTGGCCCGTTGGACGACGAGCCGTAGATCGAGCCGCCGACCGAGCCCGTGTCGCGCTCCCAGTCGGCAGGTGTGCGGATCTCGCGCCACCGGATCCGGTCCCGCACGTCCAGTCCGCGATCGGCCATGACCCGCAGCACCCGGTCCGCGTACTCCTCGGCCAGCCCGGGCGCGGTCCAGTCCACCGGGCCGTGCGGCGGCGCGTTCACGAGCACGAACCACGCCTCGTCGCCCTTGGGCACCACCGCGGGGTCGTCCGGTGCGCAGACGTACACCGTCGGGTCCGGCACCGGGCGGGGTGCGCGACCGAAGACGGCGTCGAACTCGGCGTCGTAGTCGGCGGGGAACAGCACCCGGTGGTGGCGCGGCCCGGGGTTGCGGCCGCGCAGCGCGAGCAGCAGCACGAACCCCGACAGCGACGGCGCCACCCGCCGCAGTGCCCGCCTCGGACGCCTGGTCCGAGACCCCGGCAGCAGGTCGCGGTACAGGTGTCGAGCGTCCACATCGGACACCACGAGGTCGGCGGCGAGGCGCGACCCGTCCGCGAGTCGCACCCCGGTGACACCCGTTGTGCCGCAGTCGATCCCGGTCACGGCCGTGTCGAAGCGGAAGGCGGCGCCGAGGGCCTGGCACCGGTCGGCCAGCGCGTCCCCGAGCACGCGCAGGCCGCCACGCACGTACCAGCCGCCGAACCGCTGCTCGACGAACGGGACCACGCTCATCAACGCCGGGAGGCGCCGCGGATCCGACCCGCTGTAGGTGGCGTAACGGTCGAGCAGCATCCGTAGCCGCGGCTCGGCCAGCCTGCGCCGGCCCAGCGACCGCAGCGTCCGCCACGGTGCGATGGCGAGCAGGTCCCGCATGCTCGCCGACCGCCGCACCAGGTCCCCGACGCCGCCGAGCGGGCGCTGCAGCACCTGCTCCCCGACCAGGTCCCACAGGTGTGCGGCGTCGGCCATGACCGCCTGCCACTGCCGCGCGGCCCGATCGCCGAAGACCGCCGACAGGGCGGCGGGCACCTCGGCTTCGGCGTGCGGCAGGTCGAGCTCGGTGCCGTCGGGGAACCGGTAGTGGCACACGGGGTCCACGGGTATGACGTCGACGACCTCGTCGAGCGGGGCACCGGTCGCCGCGAACAGGTCCCGGTAGACGCCAGGCAGGGTGAGCAGCGACGGACCGGTGTCGAACGTGTAGCCATCCCGGCTCAGGACGCCGAGCTTCCCGCCGTGTGTGCCTGCCTGCTCGACGATGGTCACCCGGTGTCCTCGTGCGGCGAGCCGGGCAGCCGCGGCGAGCCCGCCCATGCCCGCGCCGATGACCACGACACCGGCCACGTCAGCCACTCCCCCGCAGCGGCCGGCCCTTCCAGACGAGTCGCCCCGTCCTGCTGGCCCGCCACGACCGGCCGAGCAGCGACAACAGGACGCCGACGGAGACCGGGTGCGCGAGCACGTCGGGCCACACCCGCCCACCGGTGCGCCGGGCGGTCACGAGCCGCCCGGCCACCCCGGCGAGGTAGCCGACCAGGCCCGCTCGTGACCCGGCGAGGGCGGCGGCCGGTGGCAGCAGGTACAGCCACGCCAGGCCCAGCGCGAGCGCCGCTGCGGCGGCCGGGTTGCCCGCGACCGACCACAGAGACTTGGTGTAGCCGTCCCGGACCTCGGGCCAGCCCGCGTACATGCGGCAGGTCGCCACGGTGCTGCCGTCCGCCACGATCCCGCGGCCGCCGGAGCGCTTGATCGCCCGCATGAGCGCGATGTCGTCGAGCACGGCGGTCGCCACGGACTCGAACCCGCCCGCGCGGGCGAGTGCGGCGCGGTCGAGCACCAGGAACTGCCCGTTGGCCGCGGACAGTGACGGCCGCGGGGACCGCTCCGCGAGCCGCAGCGGCAGGAAGACCAGCCACGACCACTGCAGCAACGGCTGCACCAGCCGCGTGGGCACGTCGTCGGCGAGCTGGCGCGGAAAGGGCGAGACGGCATCGAGGCCGAGGCCGCGCAGCAGGGTGACCGCGGCGGCCACCGCGTGCGGGACCAGTACGACGTCGGCGTCGACGAAGACCAGCACGCTGCCGCGGGCCTCGGCGGCCAGGCGGGCGCAGGCGTGTGGTTTGCCCGGCAGCCCCGGCGGCGGCGGTTCCCCGTTCACCACCCGGAGCCGGGGGTCGCTCGCGGCCGTCTTCCGTACGACGTCGGCGGTGCCGTCGGTGGAGCGGTCGTCGAGCACGACGATCTCCAGGCCCGGCACACCGCGCTGGGCGAGCAGCGATCGGATGGTCGGCGCGATGCGGTGGGCTTCGTCACGGGCAGGCAGGCACACCGAGACCAGCTCCGCGATCTCGGGCGGTTCGGCGGGCGGCACCCGCATCAGGCGTGCGTTGACCACGGCGTGGCACGCCGACAGGACCGCCGCGACGGCCGCGGCACGCACGAGGCTCACCGCTGCGACCGCCACAGCACCACGGCGAACGGCACTGCCACCAGTCCCATGAGAACGCCGGCGACCAGCGACACCCACGGCCGGTCGAAGAATGCCGCGTGCGCCCACACCGACGACCCGTAGGTCCACAGGTACAGCAACGGAACAGGCCCGGCCCGCAGGTCCAGCTCGGCCCGGGGCAGCGCCGACGGCGTGCCGCGGTGCAGGAAGAAGACCATCAGCATGGCCACCAGCAGCCACCCGGCGAAGTTCGTGAGCGGGACGTCCGCAACCCCTGGCAGCCCTGGCGAAGGATGCGCCCAGACCCAGTGCCCGGCATCGACCATCTGCGGGTCGAGGAACACGTCCCACGAGGCGAGCGCCCACGCCCCGAGCGGCACCACCAGCCACGGCCTGTCCGCCAGCGCACGCCCCACTAGCAGGGCGGGCCACGCCATCATGATCCACGCCAGCGGCACGAGAGCGGGCACGCCGAGCACCTCGACGCCGAGCGTGCCGGTGTAGCGGTAGTCGCCGAAGGGGAAACCGCTGTGCACTCCGACGGTCTCGGCGAGCAGCCCGCCGCCGCCTGCGACGAGCACGAGCCGCAGCGCGGTACCCGGCCCGGAGCGCGCGGCCGCGTCGCACACCGACGCGACCGCGAACGCCACCACCGAGACGACCGTGGCAGGCAGCCGTGCCGCAGGCTCGGTCATGGAGTAGAAGATCTGGGCCAGGACCACGAGCAGCCCCGCCGACCAGGCGACGAGCGCGACGACACGCACGCCCACCACACGCCGGACCTGCGCTGCCGGGGACATGGCCGAACACTAACCGCGCCACACCGGTATGGCACGCCGGAGACGGGGGTGCGTGCTCTGCTGAGCGGGTGGCGGCGGACCCTGCGAGCATCGGAGCATGCTGCCGACGCGTGGAGTGCCGTCCGGGCCGCTGGTTCACCCGGGCCGCGACCGCAACGCCGAGGTGGTTCCCGCTCCGCCCGGCCGCCCGTCGGTCGCCCATCTCGAACAGCCGCCCAGGGTCGTGGTCGTCGGCGGTGGCATCGCGGGGGTGACCGCGGCGGTGGCCCTCGCAGAACGCGGCGTCGCGGTGCGGCTCCTGGAGCGCGAACCGGACCTCGGCGGGCGGCTGCGTGGCTGGCCGGTGGGACCGGACCGGACGATGACCCGCGGCTTCCACGCGTTCTTCAGGCAGTACTACAACCTCCGGTCCCTGCTGCGGCGCGTCTCCTCGGATCTCGACATGCTGCGACCGGTGCCGGACTATCCGCTGCTGCACGTCGACGGCACGGCCGAGAGCTTCGCCGGGATCCCCCGCACCCCGCCGTGGAACGTCGCGGGATTCGTGTTGCGCAGCAAGACGTTCACACTCGCGGACCTGCGCAGGATGAACCCGGCCGCGGCCACCCGGCTGTTCGACGTCGCGGTGCCCCGCACGTACGCAGAGCTCGACGCCGTCGACGCCGCGACCTTCCTGCGCGACATCGGCTTCCCGCCCGCCGCGAGGCACCTGGCCTTCGAGGTGTTCTCCCGCAGCTTCTTCGCCGATCCGGCGAACCTGTCGGCGGCCGAGCTCGCCACCATGTTCCACATCTACTTCCTCGGCTCCAGCGAGGGCCTGATCTTCGACGTCCCCCGCGACGGCTACCCGACCACCCTGTGGCACCCGTTGCGGCATCTCCTGACCGGCCTCGGCGCGGAGGTCCGGACGAGCACGGCGGTCTCTGCCATCGAGCGCGACCCGGCCGGCTTCACCGTCCACATCGGAGCCGACCGGGTCACCGCCGACGCGGTGGTGCTCGCCACCGACATCGGCGGCCTGCGGCAGCTGGTCGCCACCTCCCCCACCCTCGGCGACACCGCATGGCGGTCGCGGATCGCGGCGCTGGACACCGCACCACCGTTCCTGGTCAGCAGGTTGTGGCTGGACCGGCCCGCACACCCGGACCGCGCACCGTTCCTCGGCACGAGCGGCTTCCGCCTGCTGGACAACATCAGTGTCCTGGAGCTGTTCGAGGACGAGGCGCGCGCCTGGCGAGACAGCACCGGCGGCTCGGTGGTCGAACTGCACGCCTACGCCCTGCCGGCCGGCGCGGACCAGGACGCGGTGCTGCACGGGCTGTTGGAGGAACTGCGGTCGGTCTACCCTGAGTTCGCCGACGCCCGCATCCGGCACGCGGAACACGTGCTCGCCGCCGACTGTCCACTGTTCGCCCCCGGCGGCTTCCCGACCCGGCCCACCGTCATGACTTCGGACCCCGCCCTCGCCCTTGCGGGTGACCTCGTCCGCGTGGACCTGCCCGTCGCACTCATGGAGAGGGCCGCGACCACAGGCTTCGCCGCAGCCAACACGCTGCTCAGCCAGTGGGGGGTGCGCGGTCACGAACTGTGGTCGGTCATGAACGGCGGCCGGTCGCCGTTTCTTCGCCGAGCCGCCCGCCGGTCCGCCTCCTGACGAACGTGCGATCTCGGCCTGGCCGAAGCGGTGACCATGGCAGGCTTGGCTCAGTCACGGAGAGAACGCTTGTCGATTGGTGGGAGGACGCGGTCACCTCGGTGACCTTCGCCCACGACCCGATCGTGATCAGCGTGATCTGAGTTGGCGGTGCGCGTCGACCCATTCGTTGGCGCAGATCGCAGCCCAGAACGAGATCTCGTTCGCGAGCGCGGTGGCGGCGCAGACCTCTGCGAGTTTGGTCGCCATGCCCGGTCCGGCGCAGCCGATGAGGTTCAGGCACTCGTGTTGTGTGGGGAGGCCGGTTCCGCCGCCGACCGTGCCAAGCACGAGGTTCGGGCAGGTCAGTTCCCAGCGAAGCACGTCCGTCGCCGCATCATAGGTGAGCTGGTTAAACGCGCGGCAGGATTCCGGCAAGGACGCGACGTCCTGACCGGTCGCGATGTAGAGGGCAGGGATCACGTTCGTGAGGCTGGCGTGGCTGTACTGCGCGCCCGCAGCCAGCACGGCGTTGGTGAAAACCGTGAAGAACTCGACAAGGTCCGCCCCGGTGGCTCTGGTGATCGCGGTGAGAAGCTCGCCAGGGATATCGGCCGTCGCGAGTACCGCCACTCCTCTACCGAGCAGACCATTCAACGGGGAGGCCATCTTCTCGCCGCCCAATCCGCCTTCCATCCAGATCCGGTCAATCCCAGAGTAGCGTTCGGAGATCGCGGCGACGACTCGCTGGGCGACTATGCTCACCATGTTCTGCCCGGCCGCATCTCCCGGCGCCAGTTCGACGCGGACGTGCACGTCGCGTCCCATGACGATCGGGCGAACACCGCACAGCGAGCCGTGCGTCGTCGCGGCGGCAGCTACCGGAATGAGCCAGGACCAGTCCTGTTCGAGACCCCTGGCGAGGATCAGCGCCGCGTCGACGTCCGCGCAGCGGAAGACCGGGGCCCGTTGGATCACTGCGGGGCGCAGGATCCGGGTGGTGACCCCACCTGCCTTACTGAGTATTTTCGTGCCCCGGCAGACGGAGGCGACCAGGGTTCCTTCGGTCGTGGCGAGCGGGATTCGGAAGGTTCCTCGCGCGAAGTCACCGTTGATCGGCAATGGATCGGTCAGGCCGACCGGCACTCGCGCGGTTCCGGCGAAGTTCTCGATGTTGCGGCGCGCGTCGTTCTGGTACTCGTCCGCACCGACGAGCAGCCTCGATGACCCATCTGGCTCGATTGTCGCATTCTCCATCTGGTCCTCCTGGGTTGCGATTGCCAACCGAACTCACGGCGCGCGGATGAGCTGGGCCGCGAATGCGGTCCCGGTTTCGTGGCCCACCAGCAGGACCGGACCGCCAGGATGGACGACATGCCGCGCGGCCAGTTCGCCGAGGGCGAGCGGGACCGAGGCCGGGCTGGCCTGAGGTGGCAAGTGCCCCGGGATCACTGCGCCGTCTGCGCCGAGGAGGTGCCCGAGCGCTTCGACGACTCGAAGGTCAGCGCCGTGCGGGATGAGTGCGGCAAGCGTGGTCGGGTCGACATCGACCGACGCGCAGGCGCGGCGGGCGACGGCGGTCAGGTGGTCGAGGGCTTCTCGTGCCCGGTGGTGGGCCGGCGCCTCGGGACTGAGTTGGTCGCGGACCGAACGCAGCAGGGGGCCGTTACAGCAATGTTCCCACTCGACCGGGCCTATTCCGGCCGAATCGGCGGCGACCAGCAACGCCGCTCCCGCGCACGCCGGGCCGTCCTCGGTACCGATAGTGAGCACCTTCTCGTACACGCCTGACCGGATCATCCCGTCCGCGACGCCGAGGGCGGAGCCGAAGCCGGTGTGGCGGGCGTTCATCTCGACCATCCCCGCATCGGACATGCCGACGCTTGCGGCGACTTCGGCGGCATTGCAGGCGGACTTTGAGTTGACCCCGTATGCCATCACGATGGCGTCGATTTCGCCTGCGCCGACCCCGGCGGCGGTGAGCGCGTGCCGACCGGCCGCGACACTCAGCTCTCCCACCTCGGCCGGCCGCACGCCTCCGCTTGGCTCCGGCACGAGGGTGGGCACCGCGGTCAGCAGCCTGCGGGAGGAGGACAGGCCCGCGCCGAGCCCGGCGATCCACGAGCCGCGCGGCGCCCCGGAGGCCGCTGCGTGTTCTTCGCCTGCCAGCAGTCCACGTCGGCCGGCGACCAGAATCGCTGCGGTTCGGGATGTGGTGCCGAGCTTCCGGAACACCGAGCCAAGATGGTTTTTCACGGTCTTTTCGCTGATGCCCAGCGTCCTCGCCACCTGTCGGTTGGACATCGCCCTTGCCGCCAGGGCAAGCACTTCCAACTCGCGTGCGGTCAGTGGCGAAAACACGGATGGGTCGACGTTGTTCCCGACCGCCGCCACGCCTCGGCCAGCCGCGGTCACCGTGGACCACCTCGTCCGGAAGTGGGAGACGGACCGATGCCCGGCTGGGGTCGGTGCAGTCGTCTGCGGCGGACCGGGAGGCCGGCTCGCCGCAGGCGCCAGCTTTGATAGTGGATCAACGCGATCGTCCGGTAACTGGCGAAGGGGTGGGCCAGCAACGTGCGTAGTCGGCCGAACCCAGTACGCACCGCATCGCCATGCAGGGTCGCGGTGAGCGCAGTGTGCTCGCCGCCGTCTGCTGCGGACCATTGGCCGGCCGGTCTTCTCAGCACGAAGGTCACCGAGACCCGGGTTTCACTCAACCTGAACCGCATGAGATAACGTCCATCCACAGTAAACAGTGGGGACACGTAAAACTTCTTCGGCGTCTCGGACCGTCCGCTGTCATCCGGTGTGAGCAGATAACAATGGCGCTCGCCGAAGGTGTTGCGCACCTCGGCGATGATCGCGGCGAGCCGGCCAGCCCGGTCGTGACACCAGAAGACCGTCAACGGATCGAATACATAACCGAGCGCCCTGGCTTGTGCCAGCATCAGCACCCGCCCACCCGTGACATCGACACCATTGAGGGCGAGGTAGTTGCCGACGTTGGCGCGAATGGAAAGCCCGGGATCACCGAGGTGATCCCGGGCGCGAAATCGCAGCAGCAGCGACAGCGGCCATGGAGGCCGTGGGAGCGCGTCGAGGTCGACCAGCCACAACCACCACGGATAGTCGAAGCGGTGCCGCACACCTTCGCGGCGATCGTGCATCACCCGGCAGCGAAACAAGATCGGCACCGGAAGCATCGCGGTTCGCTCCGCGGCCTGGTTGGCGTCCTTCGCGTTGCTCATGGCCAGCGGCTCCCCAGCGCGGCAGCCGCCCGGACGCCGGATACGCAACCGTCCTCGTGGAAGCCCCAGCCCTGGTAGGCGCCGGCGAAGGCCAGCCGCGGGCTGTTCAGCCCTGGCAGCTGAGTCCTCGCGGCAACGCTTTGCGGGGTGTAAACCGGGTGTGCATAGGTCATCCTCGCAATCACCGCGTCTTCCCGCACGGAGCGGTCCGGGTTCAGTGTGACGATGTAGTCGCTGGCCGAGTTAATTTGCTGTAGACGATTGAGGTAGTAGCTGCAGGTCTGTTTGCCCGTAGCCGATCCCGATGTCCGGCGCAGATTCCAGGAAGCGCGCCCTCGGGGATCGTCCGGCAGGAAGGAACTGTCGGTGTGCAGAACCGTTTCGTTGTCCGCATAACGAATCTTTCCGAGCCATGACTTTTCGTTCGGTCGCGCGTCGGCCAGCATCCGAAGTGCCTGATGAGGGTGCACCGCGATCACCGCGCGGTGGAAGGTGTGGACGCTGTCTGTCGCGTCCCGCAGTTCGACTCCGTCGCTGACCCGCCACAGGGACCGTATCGGCAAGCCAAGCCGGGTCAACGAAAGTCGTTCGATGATTCGGCCGACGTATTCACGGCTGCCGCCCGTGACCGTTCGCCAGCGGATGGGTTCCGAGCCCGCCATCAGCCCGTGATTGTTCAGGAACTCGAAGAGATAACGCGCGGGATAGTCCCTGGCAGTGGTTTCCCCACAGGACCAGAGCGCGGATACCATGGGTAGCACGAAATGCTCGCCGAAAAAGTCCGAGTAGCCGTTGGCGTCGAGCAGTCTCCCGACGGTCAGGTCTGGATCGTGCTGACCGTCGAGAAACCGAACCGCGAGGGCCTCGAAGGTCGCCCGTTCGGCCATCAGATGATGCCACCGATCGAGACGGTCCGTCGAGCGCGGATGCGGCGCGGCGCGCAGCGGGCTGCCTGCAACATACGAAAGGGAACATTCGTCGCACACCAAGCTCATTGACATATCCGATCCCTGGCTACGTACGTCCAGTTCTCGGAAGAGTCGCACCAGGCTCGGATAGTTTTGTCTGTTGAACACCATGAAACCGGTGTCAACCGGAAGCGATCCGCCACCGACCATCGGTACGTCGTGAGTATGCGCGTGCCCGCCTGCACGGCTCTCGGACTCGAACAGCGTCACGTCATGGTTGCGTTGAAGCACGTAGGCGGCGGTGAGCCCGGCCACCCCGGCTCCGACAACAGCCACTGATTCGCGCATCAGTCCTCATATTCCGCGCACGACAATGCCGGCGAATGCGGTGAACCCACATTCACGGACGTTTCGATCAAGCGGTGAGTGCAGCTAGTCGGTAAACTTGGTTACACACCCACGGTATTTGTTGTTCGATACTCACGTACATCCGACGATCGGCTTCGCCGCTCGGCATCCGGGTGAACCCGCCGTCGCTGTGCGCGATTTACAGCGGCGCGGGCACCCTGGCACGCCCCAGCCGTGAGCGCATCGCGGTCAGCGCATAGTGTTTTGCCGTATAACCCCAACTGGCCCTCGCGGTGTCGAAGTACCGGTAGACCTGATCAGCGAAGCCGGGTGCGACCGTCTCCATCTTCGGCCGCGCGGAAGTGATCCGTTCCTGCCATTGCCGCATAGTCTGTTCGTAGTGGGCGGTGAGGTCGGTCAACGCGGTGAGGCTGAAGCCTTCGGCCTCGAGTTCCTCGACCATCTGGGAGAGTGCGGACATCGCGGTGAACCCGTACAGCTCGACGGCGTGCGTGCTGGCCGGCCGCGGCTCGTATTCCCGCTGGGCGGAGCTGCTGCGATAGCAGCTGGACGAGAGATAGAACGCTCCGCCCTTCCGCAGCGATCGGTAGACCTTGCCCAACGGCTCGCGGTGTTCGGGCATGTGCTCGAGCACCCCGACCATGGTGGCCGCGTCGAAACCCGCCCGGGGCAGGTCGACGTCCTGGAAGGGACCATGCACCATGGTGATCCGTCCGGCGAGCCCCGCTGCCGCGGCACGGTCCTGGACATAGCCTGCCTGGACCGAGGACGGCGTTACAGCGGTCATCTCACAGTCGTACTTCTCGGCGAGGAAGATCGACAACGAGCCCCAGCCGCAGCCGATGTCGAGCACCCGTTCCCCGCCACGAATGCCCAGCAGCGAAGCGATCATATGCAACTTGGCTTCCTGCGCCTCGTCCAGACTCTCCTGTCCGGTGGTGTACAACCCGCAGGTGTACTTCATCCTCCGATCAAGGAAAGCCTCGAAGACCTCGGCGGGCAACTCGTAGTGCTCGTTGGTGGCGTCTGCCGCGGCGGCAGGAGCCACGTCGCGGAATCCGGTGCCGGTCACGTGCGGTCTCCGGACTCCCGCAACCCCGAGAGCAGCAGATCGCGCAGGTCGGCGACGGTGTCCGCTTCGCGGATCTTGTCGTCGTCGAACTCGATGCCGAACTCGCGCTCGAGGTCGGCGACCACGCGCATCAACCGGACAGAGTCGGCGCCGGGCAACAAGTCCAGCTCAGCGGTCGGGTCGATGGTTTCGTCACCGAGTTGTAGTTCTTCGCGAAGGTGGTCACAGACCACCTCAAGGGCCTGTTCCGGGGATACCGTGGTGGCTCCGTCTGCGGTGCTGCCGTCCATCACACGTGTCCTCTTCCGTCTTGCTGGGCGATCCTGAGCGCCGCCAGCGTTCGTTGCCATTTCCCGCTGGTCGTCTTGGTGAGCCAACGGGGTTCGACCACGTGCACTTGCACCGGGATCCGCCCCAACTCCTCACGCAGTCGCTTGCGGATGCGGGTGACGAGAGCGTGGTGCCCCTCAGCCGGGAGTTCGGTCTCCACGACCACGCCCAGCGACTCACCGCCCGCAGCGGTGTTCTCCGCGAACGCGACGCATCGCTTGTGGTAGATCCCGTCGATCTCCCGGACGTGGCCTTCGATGTCCTCGGGAAAGTAGTTCCGTCCGTAGACGATCGCCATCTCCTTGCGGCGTCCGGCAACGAACAGGTCGCCATCGAGCTGGAAACCGAGATCGCCGGTCCTCAGCCACTCGCCGTCAAAAGCTTGCTCGGTGGCCTCCGCGTCCCGGAAGTAGCCGGGCGTGACCGACTTGCCGCGGATCTGAATTTCGCCGAGCTGACTGGCGCCGACCGGTTCTCCGGTGTCGTTCACCACGCGAACCTCCACCCCGGCGACCGGACGGCCGACCGCCACCACGGCTTTGGCGTGCGGAGCGGATGCCGCTACCCGCCGTGCCTGCTTGGCGGCATGCAGGTCTTCCTGGTCGACGTGCTCGACCCGGGGTTCGGTTCCCGGTTCCGGGAACGTGATGGCGAGTGTGGCCTCGGCCATGCCGTACACCGGGTACATCACCGACGAGCCGAGGCCGACCTGCGCGAACCGCCGCTGGAATCCGGTGACCACGTCAGCGGAAACCGGTTCGGCACCATTGAAAGCCAACCGCCACGAGGAAAGATCGAGACCTCTGAGCTGATCGGAGGGGAAGGCGCGGAGCATCAGTTTGTAGCTGAAGTTCGGACCGGTGACAATCGTTCCATTCACTTCGGAGACATACCGGAGAAACGCACCCGGATCCCGGACGAACTCGAACGGATTGAACAAGTGGGCATCGCTACCGCCGAGCAGGTGGGACAGACTGCCGAACAGACCCATATCGTGATGCAACGGCACCCATTGCACGATCCGATCGGCTGGGGTGAACTCGGCCGACTTTCTGATCCCGGCCAACCCAGCGGTGGCCACTCGATGCGGCAACATGACCCCGCGCGGCGAGCCGGTGCTTCCGGAGGTGAACTGCACGATCGCCAGGTCGTCCGGGTGGATGGGCGGCAGGGTGCTGTCAAGGGCGGGGAGATCAGCGCGTGGCTGGTGCACCCGGACGGCGGGGGTGTTGGCTGCGATGCCGTCGGCGAGCGGCTCGGCCTCCCTGGTGCTGACGAAATGCCGGATTCCGGCCCGGTCGATGATCCGCCGCACGTGACTGACCGCCGCGTCCACGGAGGTGGTCGCGGGCATCGGCAGGATGGTCACCGCGGCGCCGGCGCGCATGGCACCGAAGAGGCCGACGTAGGCCGACGGTGTGGTGGCCGCCAGTAGGCCGACCAGGTCGCCGGGGGCGACCCCCTCGGCAAGCAGGTGGCGTGCGCAGCGGGTAGCCGCGTCATTCAAGGCTGCCATGTCGAGCACCTCGGCGGTTCCGGGGAAGATCGCCCGCGCCGGATGCCGCCTGGTCGCCTCGGCGCGCAACGCGAGGTCCAGCGTCTCGAAGTCCAAGCCGACCCTGGACCCTGCCGAGGCAATCAGCGAATCAGCCACACAATCCAGCCTGAGGAACCACGGTGCGTGACGGTATAGGACCAAAGACCCATACCGATCGGTAGATCAGGGCTGATTCCGTGAAGAGACGCTCGCCGACCCTGTTGTGCGTCACGGAGAGGAAGGTGACCATGCCGCCGCCGAGCGAGATCACCGACCTGGACTGCGCGGCAGACGCCACCAACGAGCACTACGAGTTGCCCGCCGAGGTCTTCGAGGCTTTCCTTGATCGGAGGATGAAGTACACCTGCGGGTTGTACACCACCGGACAGGAGAGTCTGGACGAGGCGCAGGAAGCCAAGTTGCATATGATCGCTTCGCTGCTGGGCATTCGTGGCGGGGAACGGGTGCTCGACATCGGCTGCGGCTGGGGCTCGTTGTCGATCTTCCTCGCCGAGAAGTACGACTGCACCGTGCTCGGCATCGCGCCTGCGCGGCGACCGCTGCGCTACTTGCTCGACACCGCACGGCGCAAGCACCTCGGCGACCGGGTGACGGTGCGGAACTGTTCGGTCTACGACCTCGAACCGGAGGGTCAACGCTTCGACGCGGTCGCGCTGGTCGGGGTCGTTGAGCATATGCCGGACCATGACGAGGTACTGCGGATCGCCGCCCAGCAACTCCGGCGCGGGGGTCACCTCTACCTCTCGGCAAGCTGCTACCGAAATCAGAAACTCTTCGAAAACTACGGCTCGCGGCCCGGCAGCCGGCAGGTCACCGAAGGAATCTTCGGCTACGGGGTGCTGCGTCCCGTTTCGATGCTGCTGGCTGCGGCCGAGCAAGCGGGCTTCAGCATCAGCAGTCTCACCGACCTTACCGTGGACTACCGGCGAACCATCGAGGAATGGGAGCGGCGGGCCATCGCCAACTGGGATGCGATAGACAACGCGGCAGCTGGTCTAACCGAGAAACTGGTGCGCTTCTTCCGCACCACGAACACAGGCTGGGGCTACACCACGAAACACTATGCCTTCTCCGCCCTTCGTTCGCGGCAAGGAAAGGCGATGGTCGTTCAATGAGCCATGGCCAGGAACCCGGTCCCACCGCCACCCTGCTTGAGCCGCTGCCACCGCTGAGCCTCGGTGAGCTCAAGAGTACGGTCGGCAAGTCGGTCCAACGTGCGGCGGATAGATCATGGAGCCTCGCAGACTTGGACTGGTCGAATCTACGACCCGAAAAATTGTCCGATTCAGACCGATCGGTGATCCGATTCATCACCTTCATTGAAGATCATATACCGGGATACCTGACCTGGCTCATGGAGATGTTCCCCGTAGTCGGCACGGAAATCCCAGTCGAGGAATTCTGTGTCAACCGAGAGTATTTCCGCTTTTTCGTCACCTGGGCCAACGACGAAGAACGGCACGCCTCCGCACTGACCCACTACCAGGAAGTCGCCGGCATGGCCGACCCGGACGAGTTGTCACTCAAGCTCGCCGCCGAAGGCCAGAAGAGGTTCAGTCAGCCATACCGGCATCCGCTACAGGCTTTCACCTACACCCTAGTCCAGGAAAAGGCGACCCAGCTTTTCTATCAGAAGTTCATGAAGATCGCTGACGAGCCAGTACTGCGCGATCTGTTGGGTCGACTGGCCCGCGATGAAGCACGGCATTTCGCGCTCTACTCCGACCTCGTAACCGCATATCTGGACAAGCACGGCGAGCGCGCAGTTCCGCATATGAAAAGCGTGATCGAGACCTTCCGCATGCCGCTGGCCAATACGCTGACCGGGTACTGGCGATGGTCCCTGAAAGTTGCCGACGCCGTCGGTTACGACCACACCGAGGCCTACGACGCACTGACCCGCCTGGTGCGCGAGTACACCGGCTCCCGAGGTGAAGGCGATGCGGCGCAACTCGTCGGCTTCGTCTCGGATCTCCGCAAACTCCCGTGACAGCGCCGATCCTCCAGACGGTGCTGGCCGACTGGACCGGTGTCGAGGCGCCGGGCAACCTACTCGGCGCGCGGGAACGCCGGTACGCCACAGGGCTTCCGCCCTGGCGGCGACAGGAATGGACCGCGACCAGGCTCACCGGACACGCCGCGATCCACCTCGCCGGCTGTCACTTGGACGGGCCTGCGGAGATATTGACCAATCCCGACGGCGCACCAAGGGTCGAAGCCGGTTCGGCACCGTCGTACTCATTGTCGCTCGCCCACTCGGGACCGCTCGCGGCATGCGCGGTGGCCGCGCCCGCGACCGCGATCGGAGTCGACGTGGAACGCGAGGACGACCGCAACGCCCGGTTGCTCCGGCGCATCAGCGGCGCCAACGAGATCCACGCCCCGGAGACGGCGACCGTGGTGTGGGCCTGCAAGGAAGCAGCCCTCAAGGCATGTCGCCGCTCGCCGGGCCGGATGACCTGCTACCGCGTCAACCTGCGGACCGACCCGGCCGAGATCGGACTGATCGGGGAAACCAGCCCGGTCATGTTGACCGCCTGGGTGACCCGGCTACCCGGCGCGGTCCTGGTCAGTGCCGGGCACCAGCTCACTGAGCCGCATTCGCGAACAATCACCGGAACCGGCATCCTCGAGCTGCTCACCGACGCGCGCCGACGCGCCGGAACGCCATGACGATCGGTCACGGTCGACATCCGGCGCACCGGCACATCCTTCCGGAACGCCGACCACCATCACACCAAGATCAAATACTTCGACCGATCAAGGGCAAAAGGCCCCCACCTTCGATCCTTAATCGACAGAATGCCGACGGCCGAGCAGAATATAAGTGTTGAGTTCTTCTTTCCACTCGGGGAGTTCGCTGCCGTCCGCGGGTTTGCGGTAGGGCATGATCACCTCCGGGTTTCCCTGGTAGCCGCCGTCGGTCATCACCGGCCGACCTTCCAGTTGGTCCTTGATACCGGACTCCCGATAGACGGTGCAGTCGTTGCGGTTGCCGGGTTGTGGATCACCGGTGGCGATGACCAGGCGGGTCTCGGCGTCGATCGCGACCTGCACGTTCGTCGAGTACCGGTAGTTCTTGCTGGGCGCCGCCAGCCGATGATCCCGGGTCGGCACCAGGGTGCCGTCCACGATCGCCACCGCATCCACCCGGCGTCTACGCACCGGCGCCAACGCCAACAGCGGCCCGACCTTGTCGATCACCCGGTGCGCCGCTGAGTGCGACACCCCGAACAGCGGTCCGATCTGCCGCATCGTCAGGTTCGTCCGCCAATGGACCGCGACCAGCAACACCCGGTCAGCCAGCGGCAACGCCCACTGCCGACCCGGCCGACCATCCGCGATCTCGTCCCCTCAATCCACTCCGGCCTCGGCGCCGTGATCACCTGCACCACGACAACATGATCAACTATCGGCACCGGCCAGCCACACGCGGGGTTACGAGACAGCCCTTAGTGTGGCACGGCCTTCACGAAGCGGTCGTCGAACAGTTGGTCCGTCGAAGGGCGCTCGTTTGCCAGGCCGGTTTCGGTGATGAAGTCGGAGATCTCGCCGGCCTGGAAGTTCAGGTGCTTGGGCGTGACGCCGGGGGTGAAGGCGTCGAAGTTCTGCTGCACGGTGAACAGCGTCAGGCCCGACGCGTACGTCTCGTACTCCTCGGGGCTGACGCCGGCCCGCTTGGCCATGATCTCCGTGGCCTCCTCGCGGTTCTCCTCGATCCAGGTCAGCGCGTCGAACCACGTGTTGACCAACGCTTGCACGGCTTCCGGCCGTTCGTGGATGAGGTCGGAAGCCACCACGAGAAGGTCGGGGATCGCGCCGGGGAACTCCGCCGACGTGGCAATCGGCCGGCTTCCCGGCCGTTCCAGCGCGGAGGTCGTGTAAGGCGCGAACCCGCTGAACGCGTCCACCTGGCCGGCGGCGAAGGCGGCCGCCGCGGCGTCGGTGGTGAGCGGCACCAGCTCGATGTCGTCGTGGGTGAGGTTGGCCTCTTCCAACGCGAGCAAGAGGAGGTAGTGATTGACGATGCCCTCCTCGACCGCCACCTTCTTGCCGCGCAGGTCGGTCACGTTGTTGATGCCCTCGCGGGCGATGATCTGGTCGGCGCCGGTCGAGTTGTCCATCACCAGCACAGCTGTCAATTGCTCACCGCCGCCGGTTCGCAGCGACAGCGTGTCGTTGAGCACCTGGACGGCCGCGTCGATGGCACCGGTGGACACGGCGTTGTTCGCGTCGGTGAGGCTCTCGAAGTACTTCGCCTCCGCGTCGACGCCGTTCTGCTCGAACAGGCCCTTCTCCTGGGCGACCTGCCAGGGCATGCAGCCCGGCCAGGCGTTGAAGCCCAGGGTGATTCTCTGCCCGGGAGCCGTCGAGGCTTCGGTGCAGGACACGGCTGTGGCCAGAAGGAGGCCGACGGCCAGGACGGCTCTCGTCGCGAGACGACGGTTGATCACGGAGAACTCCAGGGGACGGGGGGAAGGGAGATTCAGAGCTGGTGTTCCATCCAGACATTGGCCTCGCTGTAGATGGCCTGGTCGTCGACGAGCGACGCGTACACGGGCGCGATCCCACCGGGGACCAGGTTCGCGCCGTCCTTGAGCTGGACTCCCGTCCACGCCAGCCATTCCGCGATCGAGCCGGTGACCGTCACGGCGTGCGGGCAGATCTCGAGCAGACGGGCACCGAGCCGCTCGTGGGTTCGCAGCCACAAGTCGGCCAACAGTCCGTCGGGACGGCGGCGGGCCGCGTACTCCGCCATCGGAACCTCCGGTTCGACTTCCTTGCCGAACGGCCGAACCGGCGCCAGCAGGCTGCGCAGCCCGGTCTCGGCCGCGCGGTCCCGGAAGGCGTGCAACATCGTCGTGGACATGCCCCTGCCGCGCAGGTGCGGCGCGATGAAGATCTCCAGCGCGCACAGGGTGGTCGGCGCCCGGCCGTCCAGGACATCCTGTGCCCCCCACTGGATCGCCTCGTCATAACCGCCGGAGGGCAGTTCGGGACGCTCCGGCGTCGGGAACGCCATCGGCATCGACTGTGCCCTGGCCACCGGCACCCCGTCGGCCAGCGCGATCAGGAAATAACGCGGCCAGTGCCGGAGGAACCGCGAAGGACTCGCCATCTTGACGCCCGAACCGTGGTTCATGAACCTGCCTCCGGTGTCCCCGAGACCCAGGGCCGCGTCGAGCAGGTCGGGGCGCTCCTCCAGGTCGGTGATCTCCAGTGGCGGAGCGCTTTCGGGCACGGTCATTTCCCCTCACCAGGAGTGGCTCGGGACATCCGGTGACGCCGGGCGTGGTACAGCACGGCAAGCAGTGCGTCCCGAACGGACAGTTTGTCCCGGGCGTCGACCGTGATCAGCGGGATCGCGTCGCTCACCGCGAGCGCCCACCGGACGTCGTCGAGGTCGTGGGCGAGCACTCCGTCGAAGAGGTTGACGCCGACCACGAACGGCATCCCGGCCTTCTCGAAGTAGTCGACCGCCGGATAGCTGTCGCCCACCCGTCGCGTGTCCACCAGGACGAGCGCGCCGAGGGCGCCGTGCACGACGTCGCGCCACATAAAACCGAAGCGGTCCTGCCCCGGGGTGCCGAACAGGTACAGCTTCACCTCGTCGTCGATCGTGATGCAGCCGAAGTCCAGCGCCACGGTCGTGGTCGTCTTGGCCGGCAGGTGATCCGCGGCGTCCACAGTGGAACCGAGGGAGGTCATGGCCGCCTCGGTACGCAGCGGCCTGATCTCGGAGATCGCACCGACGGCCGTGGTCTTGCCCACCCCGAAGCCGCCGGCGATCACCATCTTCACGGGAGTCGGTGGCCGCGGCACGAACGGGCGGTCAACTGATGGCTTCAAGGCCACGAATGATCCTTTCGATCATGTCGAGATCCTGTCCTCGCGCACCCCACGGTCGTTCGACGACCACGTAGTCGTGCGCGGCGAGGTCGGCGACCAGAACGCGGGCCACCCCGATGTGCAGCCCCAGCAGCGCCGCGATCTCGGCTACCGACATCGCTTCCTGGCACAGCTCGACGATGTCGCGATGTTCGAACGTCAGCCGGCCGCGCGAGGCCGCGCCCTGCACGCTGGCGGACACCTGTGCCTCGATCTCCAAGGTGAGGTCGACCGGCTGCGCGCGTCCGGCGGTGAGGAGATAGGGCCGCAGCAACGAGACGTCGGAGGCCGACTCGTCCGGGAAGTGGTCGGCACGGTTCACCCGAACTGCATCCCCACCGAATTCTTGAGCTCCTCGATCAGCTGAGGGGTGAGCGCTCCGCTGGCCCGGTTGGCGAACAACGCCATCTCGTAGGCGATGGTGCCGAGGCCCGCGTCCTTGTTCGCGAGGACGCCGAGCGAACATCCGACGGCAATCGTGCAGACCAGCATATACCCCCGCTCGAGCTCGATGATGATCTTGTCCGGGTGCCCCATCGGGTGGTTGTCGGAGATGCCGTTGGCGAGGCCGAGCAGCGCCGAGGAGATCGCGGCCAGCCGGTCGGCGTTCTCCCTCGGCAGCCCCGAGGACATCGCGATCAGCAGGCCGTCGGCGGACACCGCGATCGACGCGATCGCGCCGGCGGTCTGCTTGGTGAAGCGGGTGACCAGCCAGTTGAAGTTCTGCGCCTCGGCACTGACATCCGCCGCGGGCTTGATCATCAGGAGTTCCCCTTCGGTGCATCGGTTGTGGCTCGGGCAAAGCCCGACACGAAGCTGCTGAACTGGTCGCGGTCCGCTACGGGATCACGCGGCTTCCACACCTTGTCGGTCCGTCCGCGAAGCTTCGCGGGGCTGGCTTTGTGCAGCGCGCTCGCCATGCTCTTGCCGGGGACCCTTCTGCTCAGCCCGCCACGACTCGGCGGCGCTTCCTTCGCCGCGGCGGTGGCGGCCTGGAAACCCGCCAATGCTTCCCGCGTCGCGACGATGTCGTGCTGGCGCGGTGGTGCCGGCGGTGTTGTCGCCTTTGCCGGGCCGCCCGGCAGTTGGGCGCCCGCGACCCGACGCCGCAGGCCGCCTCGACTCTCCTCGCGGGCGGCCTCCGGTTCCCGCTGGGCTCCTACCGCAGGGAGCGCTTCGGGGAAC
Organism: uncultured Actinomycetota bacterium; assembly: GCA_963840275.1. Taxonomy (GTDB): domain Bacteria; phylum Actinomycetota; class Actinomycetes; order Mycobacteriales; family Pseudonocardiaceae; genus Actinophytocola. Next base: position 514,536 of record CAWIYK010000003.1, on the reverse strand, counting down.
CACGTGAACCCGAGGGTGAACTTCGCCGGGGGAATCGCGTCGACGGGATCGCGTTGCGGCGGTGCGGTCGCGGGCCCGAGCGGCCCGCGCGACTCGGTGACGTGGGTGAAGGGAATGTGCACCCGGACGGTGACGCCGCCGCCCGGCGTCGCGAGCAGCCGGACATTCAGGCCGTGGCGTCGAGCAATCCTGCCGACCACGAACAGACCCAGCACGCTCGTCGGCGTGATGTCCAGCCGTTCACGCGCGACAATTCGCCGGTTCTCCGTGTCGAGCCGCTCCTCAGGGAGCCCGATGCCGTGGTCGACGATGCCGACCACGCACGAACCGTCCTTCGTCCGCCACGTGCTGACCTCCACGGAGGACTCCGGCGGCGAGAACGCCGTCGCGTTCTCCAGCAGCTCGGCGAACAGCAGCGTCAGGTCCGTGGCGAGCGACGCGGACAGCACGATGCTCCGCACATCCTTGAGCTGAACCCGTTGGTAGTCCTCGATCTCCGCCAGCGCGGACCGCAGCGCGGTCACCAGGTCGACCGGGCCGGAGTGCGTGGTGTCGGTCCGCGCGCCGGCCACGACCAGCAGGTTGTCGGCGGTGCGCCGCAGTCGGGTGGACAGGTGGTCGAGCCGGTACAGCCCGGCGAGCAGTCGAGGGTCCTGCTCGTCCCGCTCCAGTTCGTCGACCAGGGAGAGCTGACGGCCGACCAGGTTCTGGGTACGCCGCGCCACATTGGCGAACATCTGGCTGACGTTGCGGCGGGTGAGGGCCTGCCGCTCGACCAGGTTCGCCGCGGTGGCCTGCACGCGGTTGAACGCGTCGGCGAGTTCGCCGACCTCGTCGCGGGTGGTCACGTCGATCGACTGGAGCTTGGGCACCTGCGACGCGGGCGTCTCGGTGTCCGCGACGCGGACCAGCTCGGCCTCGGCGAGGTCGGCGACGTCGGTGGCCGCCGCGGTCAACCGTCGCATCGGGTTCGCGATGGATCGGCTGACCACGACCGCGAGGGCCGCGACCAGGAGGAACAACAGGGCCGCGCCGCCGCCGATCACCCACGCGACCACCCGCGACTGCTCGGCTCGGGCGGTCGCGGAGTCGGCGATCTCGGTGATCACCCGTGCCTGGCTCGTCCGGCGCAGCTCCGACTGCGCCTCGGCCGCCGCGTAGGCCTCGGCCACGAACTGGGTCGCCGCGTCCTCGTCATGGGGATCGGTCGCGCGTTCCACCAGTTCGTTCACGCGGTTTCCCGCGTCGCTGTCCTCGACGGCCACCACGACCCTGGCCTGTTCGATGTCTGCCTGGAGGACGAACCGCTCGGTGGAGATCTGTGCCCGGTCGGCCATGTCGTCGAGCAGCGACAGCCCCGCCTCCGGGCTGCGCACCGCGAGGATCAGCGCCATGCCGCGCAGGGTGTGCTGTTCGCCCGCGCGCAGCAGCGCGTCCAACGCGGTGAGCTGCCGAGTTCCCACGGCGTCGCTGGTCTCGTTCGGGACGAGGCGCAGCGCGTCGATCAGCGCCTCGTTGATCGCGTTGTACGTGCGGCTGACGCTCTCCAGGGACACGTTGCCGCCCTGCACGTTGCGGCGGATGTCGGTCAGGGAACCCAGTCGCAGCAGGGCGGACCGCAGTTCCACGGTGGTGGCCCCGCCCAGCGACGACGACATCGAGGCCGCCGCGCGGTCGACCGTGCGCTGCACCTCGGCCACCTCGGCGAACGGGACGGCGCCGTTCAGGTAGGCGGCCGTGAGCAGCCGTTCGCGCTGCACGTCGGAGACGAGCCTGCCGATCTCGCGGGCCTGGCGGGCCTGGGTCGCCGTCCCGGCGGCGGAGTCGGCGTCGTCGACCTGGACGATGACGAACGGGACGGCCACCAGGACGACGGCGGCGAGCGGCAGTGCCAGCAGCAGGTTGAGCTTTCCGCGGACGCGCAGCCGGCCGAGGACACGGCGAGCCATCCCGCGGGAGGTCCCGGTCATCGCGACACCCCCTCGCCGCTGCTTCGGTGCTGGGCCCGGACCAGGTCTTCCAACTCGGCCCGCAGCGTCAGGAACTCGGGAGCACGTTTGACCGTGAGGTCGCGTTCATGGGGAAGCGGCACCGGGAACTCCGCGGCGATCCGGCCGGGGTCGCTCGCCAGGACCACCACCCGTTCGCCGAGGAACACGGCCTCCTCCACGTCGTGGGTGACCATGAGCACGGTGGTTCCCGTGTCCTGCCAGACCTTTCTGATCAGCAGGTGCATGTCCTCCCTGGTCTGCACGTCCAGCGCGCCGAACGGCTCGTCGAGCAGAAGTACGTCCGGCTCGCACACCAACGCCCGCGCGATGGCCACGCGTTGCCGTTGACCGCCGGAAAGCTGGCCGGGGAGGGCGCGCCGGCGTTCGGCGAGGCCAGTCTCCGCGAGGTACCAGTCGACCCGCTCGACCTGTTCGGCCTTGTCGAGCGCCAGGAGCTCAAGTCCGAAGGAGACGTTGCGTTCCACGGTTCGCCACGGATAGAGAAATCCGCCCTGGAAGACCAGTCCACGGTCGGGCCCCGGCCCGGTCACCGGCGTCCCGTCCAGCACGATCTCCCCCTCACTCGGGCCGGTCAGGCCCGCCACCAGGGAAAGCAGCGTCGACTTGCCGGAACCGCTCGCGCCGACCAGACAGAGGAACTCGCCACCGGCCACCCGCAGATCGACTCCCGCGAGCGCCCGCACGGCATGGTCGGGGAACACCTTGCCGACACCGCGTAGTTCGAGAACGCCTCTGGTCACAGAGTTGTTCATACCGCCCACCGCCCCACGGCCGACCGGAGCAGGCGCAGCGCGACGTCCGTGATCACCCCGATGATCCCGAAGACCACGAACACCACGAACATCTCGTCGATCTGCGCGAACCGCTGCGACTGGATGATGCTGCGGCCGAGGCCGGTGGTCGAGTTGACCACCTCGGCGACCACCAGCAGAGCCCACGCGCCCGCCACGTTCACCCGGATCGCGTCGATGATCCCCGGCGCGGAGTGCGGCACGATGACTTTGGCCAGCACCTCACGCGGCCGGGCGCCGAGCGTGTAGGACACGTCGATGAGCGCCCGCGGCACCTGGCGCACCACGTCCGCGGTCATGAGTGTGTTGAAGAACACCGATCCCACGAAGATCAGGGCGATCTTGGGTGTCTCGTCGAGTCCCAGCCAGATCAGGAACAGGGGGATGAAGGCGGGAGCGGGCAGGTAACGAAGCGCGGCGATCAGCGGCTCGAACAACGCCTGCATGGCGGCGATCGAGCCCATGAGGATGCCGAGCGGCACGGAGACCAGCAGGGCCAGGCCGAAGCCGAGCAGGACCCGTTGCGTGGACGCCCACAAGTCGGTCCACAGGTCTCCCGACCGGGCCATCTCGATGCCGGCGGCGAGCACTTCGCCCGGCGTGGGCAGATACCTGGCGGTCACCATGCCGGTGCCGGAGAGCACGATCCACGCGGCCAGCGGCAGCAGGAAGGACAGCACGAGCAACGTCACGCGCGACGATCGCGGGATGGGCGTCCGTATGGCGAGCAGCTTGAACCGGGACCGCCGCCGGGGCCTTCTGGCGAGACGGGGCCAGTCGGGCCGCGCGACAGTCACGTCCGCGAGATCGCGGGGAACGCGAGGGAGCAAAACTATCTCCAGGCTGCCCGGGATCGGTCAGGACGAGGATCGGTGCATGTCTGTACGAGATTCCCACCAGAACCCGAAGAATGACGATCACTGGAGCCAGACAGTAGCAGGCTCCTGACCCTGTGTGAACCCCGGCCAGCGGGAGACTCAGTGGTGGGCAGCAACTGCCAGGGAACCCGGCAGCTGTCGCGTCGACATACGGGAAAGACACGTACAACTCTCCGGTCAAAGGACCGACTCGTCGCACGCCGCGCCGGCAAGTGATCACCCTAGTACGGCAGCCGCCATTTGCTAGCTGACCTGGGTGTTTTCGATGTTGCGGGCGAGTCTGGTGCGTTTGTGGAACCAGCGTGAACGTGCTCGATGCCCGCGGCGCCAGTGCACCCGATGGGTTGAGCTTCCCCCTGTTACCCGGACACCTGACCTGAGGTGACCTGTGGTCACCAGGGAGGATGTTCTGGTGCCTGCACCACACCCGCCTGAGTTCCGTCGTCGTGCTGTCGAGTTGGCTCGCGAGCAGACCAAACCGGTCGCTGAGTTGGCGAAGGATCTGGGGATCAGCGAGTCCTGTTTGCGTAGTTGGATGGCCCAGGCCGATACCGACGAGAACGGTGGTAGCGGGGCTCGGTTGACGAGCGCGGAGAAGAAGGAACTCGCTGAGCTGCGGCGCAAGAACCGGCAGCTTGAGATGGAGAACGAGATCCTGAAACGTGCTGCCGCGTATTTTGCGCGGGAGAACGTTCTCCCAAAGTAGTTTACCCGCTGGTCCGTGAATTAGCCGACGACGACGTGGACGTCGCGGTGGCCTGCCGGGTACTACGGGTGTCCCGTTCCGGATACTACGAATGGCGCGACCGACCCTGCTCGGAGCGTGCCCGAGAGAACGAGTTGCTGGTGAAATACATCGAGCAGATCCACGCTGATTCACGCGGCACGTACGGGTCACCGAGGGTGCACGCTGAACTCACGCTCGGTCCGGGTCTGCCGGTGAACCGGAAACGGGTCGAGCGGCTTATGCGCGAGGCCGGTATCCAGGGCCTCTACCGGCGCAAACGCTCCTGGACCACGGTCCGCGACCCGACGGCCGAGCCCGCCCCGGACCTGGTCAACCGCCACTTCACCGTCGACGCCCCGGACCGTTTGTGGATCACCGACATCACCGAACACCCCACCGAGGACGGAAAGATCTACTGCGCCGCGGTCATGGAAGCGTATTCACGTCTGATTATCGGCTGGTCCATCGACAACCACATGCGCACTGAACTCGTCACCGACGCGCTCGGCATGGCCATCATGCGACGCAAACCCGAAAACGACACAACAATCATACATTCCGACCACGGATCGCAATACACATCATGGGCGTTCGGGCAACGTCTCCGCGGAGCCGGGCTGCTCGCCTCGATGGGCACCATCGGTGATTGCTACGACGCCATGATGGAATCCTTCTGGGGCACACTTCAACTCGAAATCCTCGACCAGCACACCTGGAAACACCGAGACGAGCTTGCTAACGCGATATTCGAATGGATAGAATGCTGGTACAACCCGAAACGGAGACACTCCAGCATCGGGATGCACAGCCCCGTCACGTTTGAAGCCCTACACACCAGGTCAGACCAAGATCACTGACCCCACACCGTAGGTGTCCGGCAAGCGGGGGGAACCTCAGGGTCGCGTGTCCGGGTGGTCGTGGTGTGGCGGCGGACTCGGCGATCAAGTGCTTGATCTCGGGGATGGTGAGCGGGATCAGGCCGGGATCGGCGGGCGGGAGTTGGTCTGGGTGTGTCGGTTCGGGGCGTGGCCGAGCCCGTGGCCATCCTGACCGAACTGGCCGAGCCGCTCGCCCACGGCCAATGCCTCCCTGCCCGCATCGCTGCCCTGCGGCACCTCGTCGAGATCGGCGCGGCCACCGAACCCGTCATGGCCATAGCGCGAACCATCGCCGACAATCCACGCCGGATCGCCTACTTCGGCGGCTGGCGCACATTCTCAGAGGACGAGGCGATCCGGGCAGCCGCGTCTCGGCTGCTCGGCTGACCCCACTCCAAGACCCAACGCGACGATGAAGCCGGTGGCGTTGAATTTGGCTGAGCTGCCAGAACCCGAAGCTGCCCCGGGGGCGGATACTCGCCTCTGTTCCGCCGGTTCGGTTTCCCGTAGCCGGACGCAGATCATGCTCAGTCGCCGCGGCATTGGTGCACGCACCACCGACCGTGTACCGCTGGTCGGCCACGCGGATTACGGATGAGCCGGTCGCCAGGGCTTTCTGGCACCGGCCAGTTCTCAGCGCGATCGGCTATCTCGAGCACGCCGACCGACTGCTGGCCGGCCTTCCCGAGACGATCTCAGGATCCAGCGTGCCGGGATCCTGAGTGACATGGACCGAGCGCACTCGGGCCGGAGTGCGGCCGACATCGCCCGGACTTGCTACCGCGACGCCCTGACCCTGGTCGTCGACGTCGACCAGGAAGCGGAACAACGTATCCGCGACCTTCAAACATCATTGGCCAAGCAACAGCCCTGACTGAACGTGGCAATGTCAGGCTCCTGACGGGCATGACCTGTCAGTCACGGGTCCTCTGGTACATCAATCCAGATTGATGTAGTTTCTCGGGCATGCGCGTCACTCCGAGAGCGTCCGGTCCGCCGCCGTTCCTCGCGCTCGTGGGCGAGGCGTTGCGGTGGGGCCTGCTGTGTGAGCTGGCGCGAAGTGACCGACGGGTGGGCGAGCTGGTCGCGGCGGTGGGTCAGCCGCAGAACCTGGTCTCCTATCACCTGCGCAAGCTGCGCACCGGCGGGCTGGTGACCTCACGGCGCAGTTCAGCCGATGGACGCGACACCTACTACAGCCTCGACCTCGCGCGGTGCGCCGCGTTGCTGACCCAGACCGGAGCGGCCCTGCACGCCGGCTTGCGACTCGAGCCGCTGCCGGAGGCGGCCGCGGAGATCGCGAGCGGCCGGGTGCTGTTTCTGTGCACCGGGAACAGTGCCCGATCGCAGATGGCCGAGGCACTGCTGGCGCACCGCGCTCCCCGGGTCGAGGTGTTCAGCGCGGGCAGTCAACCCAAGGCGCTGCATCCGAACGCGGTCGCGGTGATGCGTGACCACGGCATCGACCTGTCCGGCCACCGCACCAAACATCTCGACGAGTTCGCCGGACAGCGCTTCGACCACGTGATCAGCCTGTGCGACCGGGTACGCGAGGTCTGCCCGGAGTTCCCCGGCGAGCCCGAACTCGTGCACTGGAGCATGCCCGACCCGTCCGCCGCAGGCGACACGCGCGAGGCGACCTACCCGGCGTTCCAGCGCACAGCCGAACAACTCGTGATCCGGATCGGCTACCTGCTGCAGACCATCGCCCACGACAACAACCGACGAGAGGAACCGGGACCATGACCGAACTCGCCCACGTCCGCTACCTGGTGGACGACGTCCAGGCCGCCGTCGACTTCTACACCACCCACCTCGGGTTCACGCTGCGCTCGTCCGCGGTGCCGGCGTTCGCCGACGTCGTGCGTGGGCCGCTGCGGCTGCTGCTGTCCGGGTCCGCCAGCTCGGCCGGACGCCCCATGCCCGACGGCGAGAAGCCCGTGGCCGGCGGGTGGAACCGCATCCACCTCGTGGTCGACGACCTCGACGCCGAGGCCGCCCGGCTCCGCGAGGCGGGAGTGCCGTTCCGCAACACCGTGGTCACCGGCCCCGGCGGCAGCCAGATCCTGGTGATCGATCCGGCCGGGAACCTGGTCGAGTTGTTCCAACCACGCGGCTGAACATTCCCGAACGAGAGGACCCGCGGTGGGATCACCGGCACTCGTCCGACGCTTGGGCACCGGGAACGCGGTGGTCATCGGTCTCGGGTCGATGATCGGTGCCGGAGTGTTCGCCGCCTTCGGCCCGGCCGCGAAGGCCGCCGGAACCGGCCTGCTGATCGGCCTGACGATCGCCGCGGTGCTCGCCTACTGCAACGCCACCGCCTCCGCCCAACTCGCCGCCACCTACCCGACCTCGGGCGGGACCTACCTCTACGGCCGCGAGCAACTGGGCCACTGGTGGGGATTCACCGCGGGCTGGGGATTCGTCATCGGCAAGACCGCCTCCTGCGCCGCGATGGCCCTCACCTTCGCCACCTACGCGATCCCCGGACCATCGTGGGCGCAGCGTCTCCTGGCGGTGGCCGGTGTGCTGGGCCTGGCCGCGCTGAACTACCGCGGTATCAGCAGAACCGCCGCCCTCACCCGCGTCCTGGTGACCTGCACCCTGCTCGCGCTGACCGTGATCGTGGCCGGCATCGCCGTGGGCGGCGGCGCGGACACCACCCACCTCGGCGGCTGGCCGGCCCTGACCGGCGGCGGCGCGTACGGGGTGCTGCAGGCGGCCGGACTGTTGTTCTTCGCGTTCGCCGGTTACGCCCGCATCGCCACCCTGGGCGAGGAGGTCAAGGACCCGCGACGCACCATCCCCCGCGCCATCCCGATCGCCCTGGGCATCACCGTGGTGGTCTACGCCCTCGTCGGCGGCGCCGCGTTGCTGGCGGCCGGCCCGGAGCGGCTGGCCGCCGCGACGGTCCCGCTGACCGAGGCCGTCCACGCCGCCGGCGCTGGCGGACTCGAACCGGTCGTGCGGGTCGGCGCGGCGCTGGCCAGCCTCGGCGCTCTGCTCGCCCTCATCGCCGGCGTCGGCCGGACCAGCCTCGCCATGGCCCGCCACCGCGACCTGCCCGGCTGGCTGGCGGCCGTGCATCCCCGCTACCGGGTGCCCCACCACGCCGAAATCGCCCTCGCCGTCGTCGTCTCCCTGCTCGTGCTCACGGCCGATCTGCGGTCGGTGATCGGGTTCTCGTCCTTCGGCGTGCTGGTCTACTACCTGATCGCGAACCTGGCCGCGGCGAGCCAGCCACCCGAGCAGCGCCGCTGGCCCCGCCCGCTCAACCTGCTCGGCGGCCTCGGCTGCGTCGCGCTCGTCGCGACCGTGCCGCTGGCATCCCTGATCGTCGGACTCATGATGTTCGCCATCGGACTCGTGGGCCGCTTCCTGGTGCTACGCCGACAGATGCGCTCCGCGGCGTGAGCGTGCCAGCGCCAGCCCGCCGAAGATCATGGCCAGCAGTCCCAACATCAGCGCCAACGCGCCACCGACCACTCCGTTGCCGGTGCCCGGCCCACCGTCGGCCACGGCCAGGTTCAACCCGCCGCCGACCACGGCGATCAGCCCCGACCCCAACGCCACAGAAGCTCCTGTGCCGGTGCGCCGGCGGGAGCGAGCCAGCGCCAGCCCGCCGACGACCGCGCCGACCAGACCCAGCAACGCGGCCGAGGTGGCCCAGAGTCGCCCGGCGGTCAGGGTGTAGGCGTCGACGTCGGCCGACTGGACCACGGCGTGCGTGAGCAGGACGGACATGAGGGTTCTCCTTCTACGACTGGATTCCCACTGGATGTCGCCAGAGCATGTCCGCCGAACCCACCACCGGTCGTCCTGCCGACGCGGACACTTCACGCTGCCGCGAACGACGCAGAAGTCGGGAAACTACCGCGTCCGCGGTAGTCGGCAGATCGTCCGCGCGCAGGAGTCGCTCGCGCGGAAACGTGGCTACTGTGCACCCATGAGCAGGGGCCGGGCCGCCGTCATGGACTGGGCGATCGCGCTCGGGGTGGCGGCGACCCTGGCGACTGCCGGGCTGTCCGGGCAATCTCCCGGCCCGCTCGAGGGCTACGCGCTGCTGGTGGCCAGCGGCCTGGCACTGGTCCCCCGCCGCTCGGCGCCAGTGATCGTGCTGGCCGCGACCGGGTTGTGCGCGCTGGGATACCAGGCCATCGGTGTCGACGTGCCCGCCGTCGCGTACCTGTTCGCCGTCTACGCCGCCGTCCGGGCCGGACACCGCGTCGTCGCGGTGGCGAGTTCGGTGATCATGCTGGCGGCGCTTCCGCTCGCGGCCCTGGCTTCGCTGCACGACATGAGCGAGGCGTTCACGCAAGCTCGGGGTGCCCTCGAGATCGCGTGGCTGGTCGCCGCCGGCGCGGCCGGTGAAGCGCTGCGGCAGGCCGAGCGCCGCGCCGACGAGGCCGAGCGGACCCGCGAGGAGACCGCGCGTCGCCGCGCCGACGAGGAACGACTGCACATCGCGCGGGAACTGCACGACTCGCTCACCCACCAGATCTCCGTCATCAAGGTACAGGCCGAAGTCGCCGTCCACCTGGCCCGGAAACGAGGCGAACAGGTACCCGACGCCCTGCTCGCGATCCGGGAAGCCGGCCGCGAGGCGACCAGAGAACTGCGCGCGACCCTCGAGGCACTGCGCGGCGACGACCAGAACGCGCCGCGCGGACTCGACCAGGTCCCCGAACTGGTGCACCGGGCCAGGACGGCCGGCCTGGACGCGACGCTGACGATCGAGGGCCACCCCCACGACGTACCGGCCGCCGTGGACCGAACCGCCTACCGGATCGTCCAGGAGTCGCTGACCAACATCGCCCGCCACGCCGCCGCCGCGACCGCGTCGGTCCGGATCGACTACCGACCCGACGCCCTGGTCATCCGGGTGGACGACGATGGCACGGCGGGCACGGCGGGCACGGCACACTTCGGCCGCCGCGCCGGTGCCCGGTGTCGGGCTGCTCGGGATGGGCGAACGCGTCACCGCGCTCGGCGGTCACCTTCAGGCGGCACCGCGCAGCGAGGGCGGCTTCACCGTCCACGCCGAACTTCCCGTGGTCCGAACGTCATGATCCGCGTCCTGCTCGTCGACGACCAACCACTCATCCGCAGCGGATTCCGCGCGCTCCTCGACATCGAGGACGACATCGAGGTGGTGGCCGAGGCCGCCGACGGCCGCGAGGGCGTGGCGCTGGCCAGACAACACCTGCCCGACATCGCCCTCATCGACATCCAGATGCCCGGCCTCGACGGCATCGAAGCGACCCGCCGCATCGCCGAGGACCCGACCCTGGCCGCCGTACACGTCGTCATCCTGACCAACTACGGCCTGGACGAATACGTCTTCAACGCGCTGCGCGCCGGCGCCGCCGGCTTCCTGGTCAAGGACATCCAGCCAGAAGACTTCCTGCACTCCGTCCGCGTCGCCGCGCGAGGCGACGCCCTGCTCGCACCGTCGATCACCCGCAAACTGATCAACCGGTACGTCACCCAGCCGCTCAACACCGGCGTCGGACTGACCGAACTCACCAACCGCGAACGCGAGGCCGTCACCCTGGTCGCGCAGGGCCTGTCCAACGACCAGATCGCCGACCGCATGGTGATCAGCCCACTGACCGCGAAAACCCACATCAACCGAGCCATGACCAAACTCCACGCCCGCGACCGCGCCCAACTCGTGGTCCTCGCCTACGAATCCGGCCTCGTCACCCCACACCCCGTGACCTAGGAACGCTGCCGAGCCGCGGTCAGTCGGACGATCAGAGCGATCACGGGAGCCGCGGCCAGCAGTACGGCGAGGGTCGCGAAGCCGACGGCGAGGGTCGAGATCGTCGCGACACCGGCGACGAGGAGCGGACCTCCGGCGTCACCGAGTTCGCGACCCAGTTCCGCGGACTGGGTCCTCGTCTGCCCCATGCGTTCCTCGGGTGTGGAGGCAGCCAGCGCGGCGAACCCGAGTGGGGTGATCAGCCCTGTTCCGGCGCCGACGAGGGCGGCGGCCAGCAGCATCCCGGTCAGGCCGGGCAGTATCGCCGCCGCTAGTGCCGTGTCCAGTTGATGTGGGGATGTAATCGGCGGGTCGGCTTGGCTGGGTTGGTCTCGCGCGTGATGCTGGGCGCGGAGGGTTCTGCTGTGCAACACGGAGCGGGATCCCGATCGCGAGCGCGCGTACCTGGAAGAGCTGTGGGACGACGGGATTCGCAGCGTGGTGATGTGCTCGTCCCTGGCCTCACTCGACCATGCGGCGGAGCTGCTGGACCGCGGGCTGCGTCTGGTCTCGTTCGACCGCAGCGAACAGGCAGGTGATCCACCGTCGTTGGCCAACGTCAGCGTCGACAACGTGGGTCGGCACCGAACTGGCCACCCGGCACCTGCTGGACCTCGGCCACCGCAGGCTGGCGTTCGTGTCCGGCTCTCTGCGCAGCGTCAACCGCACCGGGCGCTTCCGCGGCTTCACCGCGGCCTTGGAGGCCAGTGGCCGCGAACCTGGGACGACTACCCCCGGGGGTATGTTGGCGGATGGAGGTGGGGCATGGAGATGACGCCTGAGCTGGTGGGTGACGCGCTGGTGCGGTTGCGCCGGGCGCACGGGCAGTTGGCGGCGGTGATCGGCATGATCGAGACCGGGGACGACTGCGCCACCGTGCTGACGCAGCTGGCCGCGGTGTCGCGGGCGCTGGACCGGGCTGGGTTCAAGATCGTGGCCAGCGGTATGCGGCATTGCCAGGCCGCACGCGACCGGGGCGAGGAGCCTCCGATGACCGAGGCGGAGCTGGAGAAACTCTTCCTGGCCCTGGCCTGAACCGTCCAGGCACGCGGTCAGCGGGTGGACATGGGTTTCACAGATACCCCCCGGGGTACACGACCACACGGGTGGAAAGGAGTACAGCACATGCCGGATGTGCAGATGATCGAGACGTCCTCGCTGGGCGACCACAGCTATCTCGCCCATGACGGCGAGGTGGCCGTGGTGGTGGATCCGCAGCGCGACATCGACCGGGTCGTCACCCTGGCGGGCCGGCTGGGTGTGCGGATCGAGTGGGTGCTGGAGACCCACGTGCACAACGACTACCTCTCCGGCGGTCTGCAGCTGGCCCGGTTGACCGGCGCCCGCTACGGGATCGCCGCGGCCGACGAGGTCGCCTTCGACCGGGTGCCGTTGCGCGACGGGGACGTGCTGGAGGTGTCGCCGCGGATGCGGATCCGCCCGGTCGCGACCCCGGGCCACACCTTCCACCACCTGTCCTACGTGCTCGACGGCCCCGAGGGCGCGGAGGGGGTGTTCACCGGCGGGTCGCTGCTGCTGGGCACCACCGGCCGCACCGACCTGCTCGGCCAGGACCACGCCCGGGACCTGGCCCGCCGGCAGCATGCCTCCGCGCACCGGCTGGCGCGACTACTGCCGGACGGGGCGAGTGTGTGGCCCACCCACGGGTTCGGCAGTTTCTGCTCGGCCACCCAGTCCAGCGGGGACGACTCCACGATCGGCCGGGAGAAGCGGGACAACCCGGCACTGACCCTGGCGGAAGCCGAGTTCGTCGAACAGACCCTCGCGGGCCTGGACGCCTACCCCGCCTACTACGCCCACATGGGCGCGCGTAACACCGCGGGTGGAGATCCGATCGACCTGACTTCCGTCCGCACCGCCGACCCCGCCGAGCTGCGCCGCCGGATCGAGGCTCAGGAATGGGTGGTCGACCTGCGCTCCCGCAAGGCGTTCGTCCACTCGCACCTGGCCGGGACGATCAGCCTCGGGCTGGACGGGCCGATGGCCACCTGGCTGGGCTGGCTCATCGACTGGGGTGCGCCGATCACCCTGCTCGGCGACACCCCCGAACAGGTCACCCGGGCCCAGCGGGAACTCGCGCGCATCGGCATCGACCGGCCCGCCGCCGCGGCCACCGGAGAGCCCGCCGAGTGGGCCGGTGACCAGCACGAGCAGGTGGCCGCCATGGCGACCGCGTCCTTCACCGACCTCGCCGACGCACTGCGGCACGGCCACGCGGACAACCTGCCCGCTCCAACCGTGGTGCTCGACGTGCGGCTGTCCAACGAATGGCGCGACTCCCACGTGCGTGACGCCGTGCACATCCCGCTTCCCGAGCTCCCGCACCGGCTCCACGAGTTGCCCGAGGGCCCGGTCTGGGTGCACTGCGGCAGCGGCTACCGCGCCGCCGCGGCCTCCTCACTGCTCGCCCGCGCGGGCCGCACGGTGGTGCTGGTCGACGACGCGTTCGACCACGCCGCCGACGCCGGTGTACCCATGGCGACCTGACCGATGCCAGTGGCCACCGCCCTGGCCGGGCTGGTGATCGGCCTCGTGCTCGGCTTGCTCGGCGCGGGCGGGTCGATCCTCGCCGTGCCCGCCCTCGTCTACGCCGCCGGGCAACCGCTCGCCTCGGCCATCCCCACTTCCCTGGTCGTCGTCGGCGTGTCCTCGGCCGCGGCGGCGATCCCCCGACTGCGAGCAGGAACCGTGCGCTGGCCGGTCGCGCTGGTCTTCGGCGCCGCCGGGGTCCCCGCCGCCTTCGCGGGCGCCGCCCTCGGCCGCCTGATGCCGCCCCGGTTCCTGCTCCTCGGGTTCGCCGGCCTGATGGCCGCGGTCGCGATCGCGATGCTCCGCGAACCCGCGGACGGTGGTCAGGCCGCGTGCCGGACCAGCGGCGGGCGCGTCAACTGGCGGGCCTGCCTGCCCAAGGCCCTCGCCGCCGGGGCCGTCGTCGGGGTGCTGACCGGATTCTTCGGCGTGGGCGGCGGATTCCTCATCGTGCCCGCCCTCACCGTCCTGCTCGGACTCGACGCCGCCGAAGCGGTCGCCACCTCGCTGGTGATCATCGTGCTCAACTCCGCCGCAGGGCTCGCCGCCCACGCCGGCGCGCCCCTCGACTGGACCACCACCGCCATCTTCGGGGGCGCGGCCATCCTGACCGCGCTCGCCGGTGGCCGACTGGCCCGCCGGCTGCCGGCCGACACCATCCGCCGCGGCTTCGCCTACCTCGTGCTGGTCATCGCCGCCGCCATCGCCGTCACCGCCGTCCTCGCCCCGGCCGTCCTGCCCACCCGATGACGACGCGGGCATCCCGAAGGCCCGGCCTCGCGGTACCACGGGGCCAGGTGCGCGCGTTGCACGAACGCTTCGGCGCCGCGGCCGATCACCGAGCCAGGTCCACCTGTGATCCGCGCGGCGACGCGGTCGTCGTCGCAACGTAGACCGTGGCCGTCGCAGTCCGGTTCTGCAGCGGGGTGGGCGACCCCCGCGTGCAGGTCCAGGCCACCCGCCTCATCAGCCGCGCCAGCGCGCCACCCCGGTGGCAGCGGAGATCATCGCCGGACGGCCGCGAACTCGGGCGCGGGTCGGGTGCTGCCGGAGCGTGCCGGGTCGGCGATGGCCTGCAGGCGCTGTCCGGCCGCGCGGCGATCGGCCCGTTGCCGCCGCGCCCGGCGCCACACCAGCGCGCACAGAGGCTGCAGCAACGGCCCCGCCGCGACAGCGAGGAGCAGGATGAGCCACAGCGGCGCACGGAAGTGCCAGGCCAGCCAGGTGAGCCGCGCCGACTGCCCATTCTGGATGACGAGCAGCGCGGTCGACACCGCCAGCAAGACGCCGATCACCAGTCCGACTCGGTAGGACCGGGTCGGGTCGGCGGCCAGAACCTTCCGCACCAGGGGTGCGACGTCGGTGTTCGAAGTGGGACGGGGGTTGTTGCGTGGCCAACGCGACATGGTGGTCTTTCTTCGCCCGGAACACCAGGGCGAGGAATCCCGGTGTGGTACCGGTACCACTGTCACGGTACGTCCAGGACCTGTTCGTGGCGGGGCGCGTTCGCCTGATGAACACCGAATCGTGTCCTGCCACAGCCAGGACAGCGGGCACCGCCACATCGCGAGTCCGTGGTCGCGGATCGGGCCGTCACACCGGTGCTGCGGGTGTGACCTCGACGGTCACGTTCAGCGCGGCTGCGCCGTCGCCTGGGTCCTGCGTTCGGCTTCCACGGCGACCGCCCGGAAGGTCTTCTCGACCGTGCGCTCCCACGGGCCGGCAACCGCGTCGCCCCACCACTGACCGAGCCTCCACAGGTCGGTGCCCAACTCACCCTCGTAGCGCAGTCGGGTCCCGAACGGCTCCTCGGTGAGGTCGAACCGCTCCACCACGTGCGGGACCGGGCCGCGCACCAGCCGGAAGTGGACCTGGTCCGGCCGGCTGAACCGGACCGTCTCGACGGTGGTCGCCACCAGGCGGCCTCGGATCGGTGTCCGGTGCGCGGCCAGCACCATGTCCTCGCCGCGCTCCAGTACCACCACCTTCTCCCGCATCGCCCGGGTAGCACGTCCGAGATAGGGTTGCGTGAGCAGGTCGAAGACGGACTCGCGGTCCGCCCGGATGTCGACGATCAGCGGGCCCAAAGCCCGGACCCGTCGCCCCACCCCGAGATCGAGCGGGACGGCTGCGGTCACCAGACCGACATAGGCCCCGCCGATGGCCCCCGCCGTGGCGACCAGCCCCGCGGTCAGCCGCGCTGCCCTGGTCATGCCGCATTCCTTCCGTTCACCGAGGTTCACACCCGGACCACGACGTCGTCGAGAGGCTTGCGCACCAGGTCCGGCACCACCGCGTCGGCGGCGGCATAACCGACGGGAATGACCGCGAAGGCCTTCTCGTTGCGTGGCCTGCCGAGGATCTCGCCCAGGAACCGCATCGGGCTCGGAGTGTGTGTGAGCGTGCAGAGGCCCGCCAGGTGCAGTGCGGTGAGCAGCATGCCCACGGCGATGCCGACCGATTCGTCCACGTAGTAGTGCTTGTGCTTGTCGCCGGTGCTCTCGTCCAGGTAGTAGCGCTGGGCGAACACCACGATCAGGTGCGGCGCGTCGGTCAGGTGCGGCTTGTGCTCGTCGGTACCCAACGGTGCCAACGCCGCCAGCCACTCCGCACCGAGCCTACCCTCGTAGGACCTGCGCTCCTCTTCCTCGGCCGCCACCCGGATCCGCGCCCGCACCACCGGATCCGTCACGAGCACGAACGTCCACGGCTGCTGGTGGGCGCCGGACGGCGCGGTCGCCGCCACCGCGATCGCGTCCAGCACGACCTGCTCGTCGACGGCGTCCGCCGAGAACTCCCGGACCGTCCTGCGCTCCGACATCCGCGCACGCAGCCATGCGGACCTGTCACGCGACTCCGCCTCGTCGATCCGCCGCGGGCGATACGCGACCGGACGGTACGGTCCGCCGTCTGGCGGGATACTCGACTTCATCCCACCACTCTGCCCGACACCACCCGCCGACGCACCGACGAACATCGTGACCCACCGCGTCCGCCGACACCGCAACACCCGGACGCGACGAGTTGTAACGTCACCGTTTCCGTTGCGAGACCACGCATGCAGGGCGTGGTTCCCGTCCCGTGGAGCAACCCCCCAATCTCCACGGTGTCATGCTGCTCCGCGCCCCCGCCCTGGTTGTGCCGTCCACGGACAGACGTCATGTCGACGTGTCGGTCGGCGCCCGCCGCGCGGTCCGACGCCGGCGGCGGGCCAGCAGCACACCGGCGGCGGTCAGTGCCACGGCGGCGGTGACGACCGGGACCGGTCCCACGGCGTTGAGGCCTTCTGACAACGTGCTCTGGACCCGGCCCGCCGCGTCGACGACCGGGTCGGCCGCGTCCCCGCCACCGTTGTTGAGCCGCAACTCGTAGTAGCCGTAGTAGGCCACGTACCCACCGGTGACTACCAGCAGGACGCCGCCGATACGGCCGATGTGCGGCGACAACCGTCGGATACCGGTCGCGACCGCCGTGCGGGCCAGGGCCGCGGCGACCGCCAGCGTGACCACGACGAGGCCCATGCCCAGCGCGTAGGCGACGAACGTGGTCACGCTCGATGCGAAACCCGCACCGCTCAACGCGATGCCGGTCACCGCGAGGAACGGGCCGATCGTGCAGGACAGGGACGCCACGGCGAACGCGACGCCGTAGCCGAACATGGAGGTGATCCTCGCGGTCGGCGCACCACCCGACAGCTTCGGCAACAGCACCAGCAGTTCCCTGCCGGCCAACAGCAGGACTCCCAGGATCAGCAACACCAGCCCGATCACGACCGTCACGACCGGCAGCCAGCGTTGCAGCGGGCTCGCGATCGACGCGCTGAGCAACCCGAAGACGCCGAACACGGCGACGAACCCGATGGTCATCAGGCCGCTGGAAAGCACGGCGCGACCGAGGCGACCGGAGCGAGACACGTCATCGCCGGCGACCACCAGCGCGAGATAACCGGGCAGCATCGCGAACCCGCACGGGTTCACCGCCGCCAGCATCCCGGCGACCACCGCAATCGTCAGGTCGTCGCTCACCGGACGCTCAACCGGCCAACTGCCGGGCACGATCCAGCAGATCCTCCGCGCTCACCCGGTCGGTGACCACCTCGACCGTACCGTCGGCCCCGACGAACGCGTACGCGGGTTGCGCGACCACGCCGAACCGCTGCCAGATCGCGGCGTCCTCGTCGGCCAGATGCGTGAACCCACCCACCTCGTACCGGTCGACGAAACCCTGCATGGCCGGCACGTCGGACAACGCGGCGACGCCCAGGAACGTCACCGAGCCCGCGGTCTCCTCCGCCGCCTTCCGCACACCGGGCGCCTCACCCTGGCACCTGGGGCACCACGATGCCCAGAACCAGAGCACGGCCGTCTTTCCCGCCAGGCTCTCGCCGTTGAAGTCCCCGCCCGACACGGTCTTCGCGACGAACCGCAGTTCGTCAGGCACGGCGGGCGCGCTCACCGGCACCTCGCCGGGAGCGGACGTGACAGGTGTGGTGGCCGCCGCAGCGGGCTCGGACCGCCCCGGCGACGTGTCGCCCGAGGGCGGAGACTGCGCACCACAGGCCGCCAGCACCATCGCCGCGAGCACCACACCCATCGCTGCCCGAACGCGTGCCATGAAGATCCTCCCGGAATGTCCGTGTCCCACCAGCCAGAGCATGCCAGTGCTGCCCGGGACCCAACCCTTACGGATCTGTGACGCCGCACCTCGCGGTCGCCTGACACGACGAGTGAACCCGGTTGGGCGTTATGACTCCGGGTAGCCACCTCAGCAGCCAGACAGCCCGGCCCGTGACCATCGAGAGCGAAAGGAAGGCCAACGACGAACGAGACAGCCACTCTGGTCCGGCTCGACGACTCCGATCTCACGCTCGCCAATCTGGCGGACGACGTGCGCGGGCACACCGTGCTCGACCGCGACGGACAGGAGATCGGGGAGGTGGACGGCCTGCTGATCGACCGGGACGAACGCCGGGTCCGGCTCCTCCAGGTGGCCTCCGGCGGATTCCTCGGCATCGGCAAACAGAAGATCCTCGTGCCAGTGGACGCCGTCACAGACGTCAACGAGAACGTCCACATCGACACCGACCGCGAACACGTCGCGAACGGTCCGGCCTACGATCCCGAACTCGCCGTCGACCAGCCCACCGTCAACGACCTGTACGGCTACTACGGCTACCTCCCGTACTGGGGCGCCGGCTACCTGTCGAGCCGAACGACCTGGGCACACCCCAAAGCCGGCCTGATTCGCGTACGCGCGACACGGCTCGCCGGACGGGCCGGCGGGACGAGATCCATGATTCTCCCGCCGGTCCGTCACCTTCGTCGAGCGAGCCCCGCCGCCGTCAGCGCCTCTCCGGTCACTCGCCCGGGTGACTGAGTGCGTGGCCGAGTTGTTCAGGCGTGAGCCGTCGTGGACTGACGTAGTAGAGGACGGCACCCGCCGGCAGCTCGGTGGGCCACGGCGGGTTGACCAGCAGCTGGTCGTCGGTACGGGCGGCGAGCACGGTCACACCGTGGGCGGGGCCGAGAGCGGTCTGGCAACGACCGACGGCCACCGGCCCCAGCGACTCGGAAGTTCGCGTCGAGTAGGTGTTGGCGCCGCCATGGGTCATCAGCTCCGCGTACACACCTCGGCGATCCCGGCGACGTCAGCTCCTCGGTGATCATCCGCGGGGTGTGCCACCGCACGCAGCGGACGTTCTCGTTGATCCGCCGCAGCAGGGTCGACCGCTCCAGGTCACGCAGCGGAACCACCAGATGCACACGAGGGTCGAGGTAGTGCACCGTCACGGTTATCGCGAGCGCCTCGTTGTCGTCCCGGCCGTCCACGAGCACCTTGGCCGCGATGGGCACACCCGCCCGCCGCAGGGTCTCCTCATCGGTCAGGTCACCCCGGACGAAGTCGATACCGTGCTCGGGCATCGGATGCGTGGCCACCTCGTCCCACGCGCACAACACCACCTGACAGTCGTCGTCGGCCAGCAGCTGACCGACGAGACGTTCGGTACGACCGGGCACATAGCCCAGCAGCACGATGTGACCGGACGCGGTCACCGCGATCGTCCCCCGCATCCGCCGTCCCCTCGCCTGCTCGAGCACCGACGCCAGCTTGGTGAACACCGTGGTCAGCGTGGCGATGCCGCCCACGATGACATAGGCGCCGACGAGATGACCGAAGCCGGTCTCCGGAAAGAAGTCGCCGTAACCGACAGTCGCCGCCGTGACCACGAAGTACCACCAGTAGTTGGCCGGCGCGACCAACGCACTTCCGTGCGGCTCGGCGAGCGCCATCAGCGGCCAGCTCGTCACGAAGACGAACCCGATCACCGCGACCGGGTCGCCCAACTCCTCAGCACCACGAGACGCGCGAGCAGTCTCGACAGAAGAACCGGCACGTCACGCTCTCCCGGCGGGGTCTCGGTCCGGCCACCCTAACGGGCGGACGCCGCCTTCGTCCGATGGAGTGGTGGCACGATGTCACCAGAAGGAGCACACGTGACCACCAGAGAACCGACACAGCCCACGCCGACCAGGTCCGCGGACGAGCGCCTGCCGGTGTGGCGGATCGGGCTGACCGGCGGCCTGGTCGGCATCCTGTGCTGCGTGGGACCGACGGTGCTGGCGCTGCTGGGCATGGTCAGCGCGGGCACGGCGTTCGCCTGGTCCACCGATCTCTACGACAACCACGCCTGGTGGTTCCGGCTCGGCGGGCTCGTGGTCCTCGCCACGCTGGTGTGGTTCTCGCTGCGGCGTCGCGGCCAGTGCAGCATCGCGGGGGTGCGGCGGTGGCGGCTGCTCGGTGTCGTCGGCGTCGCGGTGGCCACCTACGGGGTGCTGTACGCGCTGACCACCTGGTTGGGCACGTTCGCCTGACCGCCCGAACCTCCCCGGGACACTCGTGCTGCGGCTCCCCTGCCGACCTGGTGAGGTTGTCCCGGCAGGGCAGTTGACCAACCTCTGACCAACCTCGACCCGGGAGCGGCACGTGGCGGAGCGGAAGCGGGACCGGGACGAGGTGTTCGTGGAGTACACCAAGAGCATCTGCCCCGGTGTGCAAGGTCGTGCTCGACGCACAGGTCAACATCCGCCAGGACAAGGTCTACCTGCGTAAACGCTGCGAATGAGATTTCGAAGGCGGCCGCCAGTTTCTTCGCGAGGGAGCTCGACCCTCGACCGCCACGCTCGTAGCGTTCATCACGGAATATAGGGACCGGTTCGGAGTCGAGCCGATCTGTGCCGTGCTGACTGACTACGGTTTGAAGATCGCTCCGTCCACCTATTATGCCGCCCGGTCGCGAACGAAATCGCGGCGCGAGATCGAAGACGAGAAGCTCATGGCAGAAATCAGACGCGTGTACGACGAGAATTACCGGCTGTACGGTGCCCGAAAGATTTGGCGTCAACTCAAGCGAGAAGGCATCAAAATCGGGCGCGGCCGGGTCGAACGGCTGATGCGCCGACTGGGCATCGCTGGTGCGGTTCGCGGCAAGACCGTGCGCACGACGATCCAGGACACGGCCGCGGCGCCACGGAGTCGGAAGCCCGGCGGTGTCGTCGCCGAATTCGCCAACGCTCTCGGGCTCAGTGACGAGAGACCGCGTCCGTCATGCTCACCTGCCAGTTCGAGCTCGAGCGCATGGACCAGGAGGTCGCACCGACCTCGGCGAGGAGTGGAGCGCGGGCACCTGGATCGACCCGAAGACCGACACGCTGCGGATCGCGGTCACGAACGAGGAGCACGCCAAGCAGATTCGTGACCGGGATCTGTCGCCGAAGATCGTGAAGCACTGTGGTGCTGGCCGTCGCGTGCTGGGCGTGCGATGTTGGGTCGTTGGGCCCAGTTGGCTCCGGTGGTGTACTTCGTGTGCGCCGAGGCGTTGAGCACGTCACCAAGCATGCGGAGGCGGGCTCGGTCACCATGTATGTATGTCACGGCTACGTCGAATCGTGACCGTCGCCGACGACGGTCGCTGAGCGATCCTTGAAATGGGTTCTGAATTTGGGATACCGCGCCCAGCTTGATGTGGCGCAGAGACCCTTGGCGCCAGCTGCGGACGGCGGCTTGCTACACCCTTGCCGCTCATGTTTCAAGAGTTTGATCATTGATTCCGGGTATCTACTCTGGCGGGTAGGGCAGAGCCAACCGGACCGGAGGTCCACATGAACGCTGACGGAGCGGCCGAACCGATCACCGACTTATACGACCAGTCACTCGCCGAATTGTTCCTGGCTCAGGTACGCCGCCACGCTGACCGGCCCGCGATCGACGGAGTTGACGGGCACCTCAGCTACGCCGAACTCGGCTCGCTCGCCGAGCGGTTCGCTCGCGGACTGCGGCACCTCGGACTGCCCGAAGGCGCGGTAGTCGCGGTGGCGGGCGAGCGTGGCCAGGACTTCTGTGTCGCGATCCTGGGCGCGGTGTGCGCCGGGCTCGTGTACGCGCCGCTGGATCCGTCGCTGCCCGCCGACCGGCAGCGCCGCTTGCTGACCGACAGCGGCGCGGTGGCGGTCGTACAACTACCTGGTGCACAAGTCGCCGACGGACAGATACTTGAATTCGCCGACGTGCTCGACGCCGGCCGCTCAGTCGCCGATGGGCCGACACCGACCCTGAACCCGGCGGTTCCCGCCTACGTGATGTTCACCTCCGGCACGACTGGCCGCCCGAAGGGCGTGGCGATCCCGCAGCGTGGTGTGCTGAGGCTCTGCATCGACAACGGCTTCGCGGACATCGAGCCAACGGACCGGGTGCTGCACGCCGCGAGGCTCTCCTTCGACATCGCGGTGTTCGAAATATGGGCGACACTGCTGAACGGTGCCTGCCTGGTGCCTGTCTCCAGGGAGGTGCTGCTGTCCGCGCCCGCACTGCACGCGGCGCTGGAACGGGAGCGGATCAGCGTCGTACTCCTGACCACGAGCATCCTCCACAGCTTGGCCGCCGCGGGGCCCGAGTTGTTCGCCGGGCTGCGGTACGTAATTGTTGCCGGTGAGGCGATGCGGGCCGACGCGGCCCGCCGGGTGCTCGAACACGGCCGGCCGGCACACCTCATCAACGCCTACGGCCTGACCGAAACCGCCTGCTTCTCAACCGCGTACGAGGTCAACGACCTGCCGCCGGACGCGGTCAGTGTGCCGATCGGGGTGCCCATCTCGGGTACCACCTGCTACGTCGTTCGCTCCGATGGCAGCCTCACCGGGGACGGTGAGGATGGCGAGTTGTGCCTCGGCGGTGGCGGCAAGGCGACCGGTTACGTGAACCAACCGGAGGAGAGCGCCGCTCGCTTCGTCAGCCTTCCGGTCGGCCCGGGCGGCGAGCCCGTTGCGGTCTACCGCACCGGTGACATCGTCCGCCGGCGTGCCGACGGCGTGCTGGAGTTCCTCGGCCGTAACGACGATCAGGTCAAGATCGGCGGCTTCCGGGTCGAGCCGGGTGAGATCACTGGCGTGCTGACCTCTCACCCCGGCGTCGCCGATGCCGCGGTGGTGCCCCGAGGGGTCGGCGACACGCGCGTGCTGGCCGCGTACGTAGTGACCGACGGGCGGTCGACCCCTCAGGATCTACTCGACTTCCTGCGCGCGCGGCTGCCCGAGTACCTCGTGCCGGCCACCATGACGGTGCTCGACCGGCTGCCGCTGAGGCCGAGCGGCAAGCTGGACCGCGACGCACTGCCGTCGCCGCGGTGACCGACGAGCGGTCCACTCCTCACGATCTGCTCGACTTCCAGCGCGCGGCTGCCCGAGTACCTGGCCGAAGCACAGCGCCGCTACGGGATCCACCGGCCGCTGCCAGAACACCGGGTGTGCCCCGTACTGGGCGACCTCACCAAAACCAGGACTCGGCATGCGTGAAGCCGACTGGGAGCGGGAAGCCGCCCGCGCCGACGTCATCCACCACTGTGGCGCCGAGGTCAACTTCCTTTACCCGTACGAGAAACTGCGGGCGGCCAACGTGTTCGGCACACAGGAGGTGCTGCGCCTCGCAGCCCGCCGGGCGATCCCGGTGCACCACGTGTCCACTATGTCCGTGGTGTACGGCACAAGGTGTGGCGGGCATCCGGCGGGTCACCGAGGACACCGGCAACGAGACCACCAAGAACGCCACTATCGGTGGCCCCGGTGGCGTTCAGTCGAAACCCGGACCGGCGGCACTTGTCGCGCCGGCAGCCGGAACCGCTGGACTCGGCGGTGGAAGAAATCCTGCGCTACACCTCAGTGATTCAGCACGTGACACGCACCGTCCTGCGCCCACAAACACTAGCCAGCACCGGCTTGTACCCCGGCGACCTGCTCTGCGTCCCGGTGGCATCGGCCAACCGCGACGAAGAAGTCTTCACCGAGCCGGACACGTTCCGCATCGACCGCGATCCCAACCCCCCACCTGGCGTTGACAGCCGGCAAGCACTTCAGCTACGCCCGACTGGCAGAAATGAGCTCACTGAATGAACCTCGATCTCGCGCAGGCGCGGGCGGATACGCCCGGCGTGAACCACGTCGCACACCTGAACAACGCTGGCGCCAGCCTCGCGCCGAAGCCCGTCATCGACGCGATGATGGGCCATCTGCGGCTGGAGAGCGAGAAGGGTCCTTACGAGGCCGCTGAACGCGCCCAGGAGGAAATCGAACGTGGGCATGCCGCTGTCGGCGCCTTGCTCAACTGCGACAGCCAGGAAGTCGCCTTGTTCGACAGCGCCTCGCGGGCCTGGACAACGGCACTCGCCAGCATTCCACTGCGGGCCGGCGATCGCGTGCTCGTCTCGCCGATGGAATACGGCAGTTGTTACCTCTCCCTGCTCCACCTGGCCAAACGCCACGGGGTGCGATTGGAGGTGTTGCCCGTGGACGCCGACGGCCTGGTGAGCGTGGAGGAACTGCGGGGCAGGCTGGACGAACGCGTAAAGCTGATCGCGATGACCCACGTGCCGACGCACGACGGTCTGGTCTATCCGGTGGCACTGATCGGCCAGGTGGCACGGCAGAACGGGATCCCGTTCTTGGCCGACGCCTGCCAGTCGGTGGGGCAGATGCCCATCGACGTCGAGGAGATCGGCTGCGACATGCTCGTGGGTTGCGGCCGCAAGTACCTGCGGGGTCCGCGTGGCACCGGATTCCTGTTCGTCCGCCGGGCGTTCGCCGAGCAGCTCACGCCTGCCATGTTCGGCCTGGACGGCGTCGAATGGGCCGCCGGAAGCTACCGGTTCGCTCCTGCCGCCCGCCGGTTCGACACCTGGGAGACGAATTACGCGGCCCGCATCGGACTCGGTGTCGCCATCGACTACGCGCTAGCCTGGGGAGTG
Source organism: uncultured Actinomycetota bacterium (assembly GCA_963840275.1). GTDB lineage: Bacteria > Actinomycetota > Actinomycetes > Mycobacteriales > Pseudonocardiaceae > Actinophytocola. Next base: position 489,640 of record CAWIYK010000003.1, on the reverse strand, counting down.
GAGCACACTTGGCCGCGGATCCGGCAACTGGCCGCGGACCTGCGTGCGGAGATCACCCGCATCCAAGGAGTGACGGTGCTGGACCGCGGTCAGGAACGATGCGGCACCGTCGCCATCACCGTGCGAGGTTGGGACGCGGCGTCGGTCAGGGCGGAGCTGCAGCGGGCCGGTATCAACACGTGGGTATGCCTGGAGAACGCCGCATGCGTCGACATGCAGACGCGGGGCCTCAACAGCCTGCTACGGGTGTCGGTGCACTACTACAACTCGTCGGAGGAGTTGGCCCGGCTGTGCTCGGTGCTCGAGTCACTGACCTTCGGCCGACCCGTGCGAGTGGCGGCCTCATGACGGGATCAGCATGGATCAAGCCGCCGAGGAGGGCAGCACGGAGCGCACGCTGGCGTGGGACGACGACGCGATCGTGGCGATCGACCAGTGCGCATTGCCCGCCGTCTACCGTCCCCTTCGGCCGATGTCGGTCGACGACGTGATCGTGCGGCTCGCGATTCGCGGTGCCCCCGCGATCGGTGTCGCCGGCGGGGTCGCGCTCGCGGCGCGAGCCCGCACCCGTGGGCGGGGTCGTCGACGTGGCGGCCGTGCGCGCGGACGCCGGGCACCTGGCGGCGGCGAGACCGACGGCGGTCAACCTCGCGTGGGGCGTACGTCGGGCGCTCGCTCGGCTGGTGGCTTCTCGCCATGGATCGACCTGCGCCCATACCTGCCCACGGGGAGCGCCGCGGCCGAGCATGCGCTGTGGCAACGGATTCCGCGGTCCGCCCGGGTGAAAATCCTGCCGGGCACGGCGTTCGCGTGTCCGGAGCCGGGCTGGTTCCGACTCTGCCACGCCACCGACACCAGCACCGTCGCGACCGGCATCAACCGCCCCATCCGGGCGTTGGAGACGTCATGAACAGCCCTTTCGACCAGTGGTACGACATCGCGGGAGTGCGGAGCGGGATCCGCCGGATGTTCGCCGACGAGACCGACGCCGGCAAGGTCTTCTACCCTCAGCGCCTGGTGCCCTACCTCGCGCACGAACTGCTCGCTGACCTGCCGGAGTCACAGCGGCGCGCACTCACGATCCGGCACCTGTACCAGTTTCTGATGTCGACCACGCACCTGGAGACCAGGGTCGTCAACACCACCGCGGAGCTGATCGCCAACAACCGCGCGGGGCTGGACCTGCCGAACCGGATGCGCATGGACGCGTTCAAGGTCTACTGCGACGAGGGCTACCACGCCCTGTACAGCCTGGACCTGGCCGATCAGATCACCTCCGCCACCGGTGTGGCGATCCCACCATGGAACTACGGCGGGATCGTCGACTGGCTCGAGGAGACCGGGCGGCGCCTGCTGCCCGACGAACCCGCCCTGGTGCCACTGCTGCAAACCGTGGTGTTCGAGACCCTCATCACCGCCGTGCTCATCGAGATCCCGAACGACCCCTCGGTGATCACCGTGGTGCGAGATCTCACCCGGGACCACGCCAAGGACGAGGGCCACCACCACCGGTTCTTCGCCCAGTTCTTCCACGAGCTGTGGGCCAATCTGGACCACCGTCTCCGCGAGCCGGTCGCGCACACCCTGCCAGCACTGGTCCAGGCATGCCTGACGTGGGATGTCGAGCCGGTCCGTGCCTCGCTGCTCATGTCCGGTGTGGACGGCCCGACCGCGGCGACCGTCGTCGACGACGTGTACGCCAAGACGGGCAGCAACGCCGACGTATGCCGGGCCACCGTGCGGACGTTCCGGTCCGCCGGCGTCCTGGACGTGCCCGGCGCCGAGGAAGCCTTTGCCGCCCATCAGCTTCTGTGAGGGCCACATGAGCGGCCACGTGGCAGGGCTATGGTGGCCCCATGTGGACCGGGAGGGCGTTCGGCGGTGGCCCTTCACACCCAGGGGCCACCCGGCCGGTAATCACCACGGCCGGCCAACACCGGCCTACACCTGCTAAGCCGACCAGACGAGGACTTCACCGGTGGGGAGAACGCGTTACCTGCCTCGGACTGGTTCGTGCTGCCTGGCAGTCGGCGCTGGGCCGCGCCGTCACCGCGGACGACAGCCACCCCGGTCCCACGGCGGCTCGCCCCGCATACCTTGCCCAGCGTGTTGGCGGCGCTGACACCACGACCGGAACGGCGCAATGACCACCGACCTCCATGAGTTCGTCGAGCTCGCCCCGCAGGCGCGGTTTCACATGCTGGAGCGCAGCGGCTCGTTCGGACACCTGGAAGAACCGAACGCAGTTCTCGAGCACCTGCGGAATTCCTGGACGTAGCTCAAATCATGATCAGCATGTTCTTCCTCGTCAGTTCGCTCGTAGTGATCGTCACCCCGGGACAGGACGCCGCACTCATCACCCAGACGGTGCTGCGCTCCGCTCGCCGCGCGCCCGCACTCGCGGCCGTCGCCGGCATGATCACCGGCGGTGTCGGGCACGTGTGCCTTGCCATAACCGGCGTATCGGTGCTGCTGCGCACCAACCCCGGCCTGTTCATCGCCGTGCAGGTCACCGGCGCGACAGTACTGCTGTTCTGGGGCGCATGGACGATGTGGGAGTCCTTCCGCCCAGCCACGGCCCGAAGCCCGGATACCGAGCCGGCCGGCGGTAGATCATTCGTGATCGGGCTTCTCTCCGCCGCTACCAATGCTAAGTCGGCGATTTTCCTGCTCGTCTTCCTCCCGCAGTTCGTGCCGGCAGGCCTGCCGCCCTTCTCCACGATGGTGGTGTTGGCGGCCGTCTACCTCAGTCTCGCCGGCACCTGGCTGATCATCCTCGTCGAGTTGGTCTACCGAATGCAGGAACGGGTCCTGACCGGGCGTACCAGGCTGCTGCTGCAACGACTCATGGCAGTGGTGCTCGGCCTGTTTGCCGTCCGGCTGCTCCTTGGCCTCTGACCGGATCCCGATCACGCGTGCCGGCGACCTGTTGGCGATGGCGAGCGTCAGCCCTGGTGTCCTGCGTTCCGTCAAGGCGTATTGCTTGAGAGGCCTGCTTACCGACCTTGCGCTTGCCGAATATGTCATCCGTGCAGGTCAGGCCGCGTGGTGGTACTCGTCGAGGATGCCGCCTATTCGAAGGCGTCGGCGGATGTCCAGCTGGCTGAGGACGCCGCGGCCTACGCGCAGTGGGCAGGCCAGGCAGGCCAACACCTGGCAAGGCAACTTCCCCTACGAGAACACCGGCGCGGACGGGTAGTCGGAACCGCCCGGTAGGGCGCTACCCACCCAACGGCTACGGCCTGTACGACATGATCGGCAACGTGTGGGAATGGACCACGGACTGGTACGGCTCACATGCTCCGTCAGCAAGTGCCTGCTGCTGCCGCCGCTACCGTCCGGCAGCCCGGATGGCACACGTCATCGACACCGCCACCTGCCATTTCGGACTACGCCTGATAGCGCGGACGAACACTCGCTGATTACCCACAGCTGATCTTGGTCCCGTTTTTTCGGTCAGTTGGTGAGGGCGAGGTTGTGCACGTGGGCGATTCCCGGATACCGCGTCGGCGAGTGTGCTTGCCGGTGGCGATCACCAATCGGGTGTCGGCGCCGACACCGTCGGTTTGCTCTGCTCGGAGGTCCACCGGGTAGTGGCGAGATCGTCTACGCCGACGCTCACCACGCGACGCCCGCAGCGCGGGCACCGGTGGGGCCGTCGCCCACACGGCCCCACGTCCTTCGCCCCGCCGTGGACGGCGACATCTTCGCGGTCCGTTCCACCGCGTGGACGATCGGGCTCGAATTTCCCCGACCCGCCACTGGCGGTAATTACCTAACCATGACCTCCAGCGCCGCTAGTCCAATTGGTGGCTTGCATCGTTCGAACAAACTGACAGAATATTGTTCCCGCCGCGATGGGTGGGACTCGCGGGCCAAAGATTTGACCCGCGACACTGGGGTTAGACGACGTCGGGGGACGTTGATCGCTTAATTCGGGCCACACGGATGTTGCTTCATTTGTAATGTCCGCAACTGTCACCGGCAGAATAAGGGCGTATACCGAACGGCGTACTGACCCTGTCGTTTTTCAATTAATTTGGGAGACAGAGCCGTGCGAAACATGTCAGTTAGAAGAACCCTGGTAGCAGTCAGCATCATGAGCATGGCACTACTGGGACTGTCCCAGGTGCCAGCAGTTGCCACTCCCGCAGGACCAACTCCGGCGCCTGCTCCCGCGCCAGCTTCCGAGACGGGTGCGGTCGGGCTGGAAGACGCGGTGTCCGCTGAGGAAATCTCCGATACGGCGGCGGTCTGCGTGTTCTGGCAGCACGGTGATCTGGTCCACGTATCCACGAGCGGTGGTTTCGCGGCGTCCGGGCACGGCTGGTGGACCAAGGGGAACTGTGGAGCCACATCCGCCGTCGTGACGGTACAGCTCCAGCAGTTCTACAGTGATGGCAAGTGGCGGAACGTCGGATCTCCGGGGCAGGCAACCGTCGCACCGGGGGGCGGCTCCGGAAATCGGGCGACTGGAAGGGTTCCGTGCCACTACACCACGACCACGGGCTGGCGTAGCGTCATCGACGTGGATCTGATCGGCTATGCCGACGCCCCGGGCAAAACCACCACACCTGCCGTAAACGTCCCCTGCCGGAGGATCTGACCATCGAAGCCACCCCGAGCGGCATACCCGCACCCCTCGGCCAGCACATTGTCGCGGGCGCTCGAATTCCGCTATGGCGAGATGGGTGATTCAAGCTGGCAAGCTCTCCTGGGCCTCGCCGACTGCCACCACCGGTGCAGTCGGCCGTGTTCGGTGAGTCAGGTCAGAACGCGGTGATGTCGGTGGGGGTCGACGACTGCGCATGTTCGGGACCTGCTGGGGGCGGTCACAGGGCACGATTGATCGCGTGCCGAACGTTTTTGTCAGCTACTCACGCCGGGACTTCCACGCTGCCGAGGCGTTGTTCTCGGTTCTCGCGGCGTCCGGTCAGGTCAGAACCTGGCTGGACGTCGAGCAGCTGCGGCCGGGCACCGACTGGGAGATCGCGATCAACGCCGCGATCGACCACGCCGACGCCGTCGTGGTCGTGGCGTCGCCCGCCGCGATGGCTTCGCGGTGGGTCACGGAGGAGTGGCGACGCGCGCTGCGCAATGGCACACCGGTGCACGTGGCGCTGGTCCGCGACACCGAGCTACCACCAGAACTCACGACGGTGCACGACCTGCGCGGCAGGTTCTTCACCGAGGCGCACAGGCTGGTCGAGGTCCTCCTGGGCCGCACCACGCCCCGTCCCCGCCGCCGGTTCCCGCTGTCACCGCAGATGGCCCTGCTGTGGGCGTCGCTGCTGTTCTGCACGGTGATCGCGGGCGTGGGCGCCACCCTGGGCTGGGACCTCAGCCGGGTCTATGGGCCGGTGCACGCCGGCTCGGCGCGGATCGGCCTGGCCACGGCGCTGGCGAACGTCCTGGTCGGGGCCGGGCTGATCGCCGTGATGGTGCGCCTGTTCCGGCGGACGGCGTCGCCTTCGTCGTTGCGGGAGGGGCTCGCCCAGACGTCTTTCAGCGTGGTGCTGTCCCTCACCGGAACGCTGATGGCGGGCAACAGGTCCTATCGCGAGGCGGCCGGGCCGGACGCGCGGACGGACTCGGCGTGGCTCTACCTCGCCGCGGGCGCGGTGGCCCTGTTCGCCTGCGTGCTGGTGTCGCGCTCGCGCACCATCCACCTGGAGATGCCGACCGGGCGGGGCGACGACCACATCCGCGGCCGCTTCAAAGGCCAGCGGGTCAGCAAGCGCCGCCGGTTCGCACACATGTGGGCCGTCTACCGACCCAAGATCGACGCGCTGAAACAGTTCACCGGCGTCGGCTCCACCGCCACCTACTGGGTGTGGTGTCATCCCGAGGACAAGCCCTTCGAGAACGTGATCGCCGGGACGTGCGAGGCCGCCGGATTCGTCAAGGACGAGGACGCTCCGCGGTGGGCGTTCATCGTGGTGAGCACGCGGACTCCGGCCGAGGTGATCCGCAACGCGCGTGAGGTCTTCGGCGATCGGGCCGTGTTCGTGCTGGCGACGAGCCTGAACGCGCTGGAGGAGCACACCGAGCTGCGCCGCCACCAGTGGCTCGACTTCCGCGAGCAGCACCCCGAGGAACTGTACGAGTTCCTGCGCACGGTGGTCACCGGCGTGCCGGACGATCGCGGCGTGGTCACCGTGCCGATGGGCGTCGACACCTTCCGCGCGCCCCGCTACATCACCACATACCTGGTGTTCGGCCGAGTGTTGATCGGCTTGACCGCCGCCCCACCGCTCGGGCTGCTCCTCGCCGGGGACTTCGCGCGGGCCGTTCCGGTGGTGCTGGTGACCGCGTTGCTCGCCGCCGCGGTGATCAACCTGATGCGCCGGACCGCGGACCGCACGATCACCGCAGGCGGCTGGTTGATCAGATCGGTGCTGGTGTTCCTGCTGTTCATCGCCTGGCTGGTGCTGGCGCCAACCATCCCGCATATCCCGCCGGTAAACCGCGCCGTCCTCTTCCTCGTCGTCACGGCGAGCCTGTTCGGCTCCACGAAGGTGATGCTGTCGCTGTGGCTACCACCAGAGGAAGGACAGAAGGTGCGGCTGGCGTCGCCACCCGTGACGCCACCCCGGTACGCCTTCACGGTGCCACTGATGTCGTTGGTGTTGGCCACCGGCTACTTCTTCCTGACCCAACCTTGACCGTCCTCTCGTGAGCATGAGCACGAGTCGGACGTCGGGCTGGTGAGAAGATCAGGTCGTGCCCGTCGCGGACCACGAGGCGGTCGACTTCCTGCACGGTGAGCATGTCCCCGGTCTGCATCAACGGAACTCCCGGTCGAACTTCTGCCTCTTCTCCGGCAGCGACCTCGCCAAGGGCGCCGGCTGGGTGATCAACCTGGCCGTCGCCGAGTGGGCCATCCGCCGCCCCGCGTTCGCCGCCACGGGTTCTCGCCGCGTTGGAGCGCTCTCATGAACACCACACCCACGACGTACACGATCCGCGTCGACGGCCACCTCGACGACCACTGGTCGGCCTGGCTCGGCGAGCACGACCTGACCCGACCGAGACGACGACACCACCACCGTCACCGTCTCGGTCGCCGACCAAACGCAGCTCCATGGTGTACTCGCCCGCCTGCGCGACATCGGCGCCGTCCTCACCGAGCTCCGCACCACCGGCGCCCGGCAACCATCTGCCGGTCGGTGCTCAAGCACCCGCTGCACACCGAGCACCTCACCCTCCGGCCCGCGACCGCCGACCACGCCGACGCGACCTGGACCTACCGCCAGCTCGAGTCGGTCAACCAGTGGGTCACCGGCTGCCCCGCCGACCTCGACGGCTACCGCAGGTTGTTCTCGGAGCCTGCCCGTCTCGCGACCACGGTCATCATCACCATCAGCCACGACCCCGCAGGCCTGATCATCGGCGACCTCATGCTCCGCCGCGCGGCTTCCTCGACAACGACACCTCCTGGCGCCTCATGGAGCGCGTGGGCATGCGCCGCGAACTGCACACCGTTCGCGGCTCACTGCACCGATCCGGCCGATGGCTGGAAACGGTCGGATACGCAATCCTCAATGAAGAGTGGCCACCGACTGAGCCACCGCGCTCTTCGTCGTGAAGATCGTCCTCGGCCGGTTGCTGTCGTACGGCACCAAGCTGGCCAACTCGTCGAACGTTGCGCAGACGTGCTCGAAGCCGGCCTGATCAACGGGGGACAGGCTCGTAGTACGGATTTCCGCGTTGGCTCGTGATGTCGGCGTGTAGTGCGGAACCCTTCAGCAACGTGACGGAAAAGTTTGTATTTGTCTCCCCAGTTGTCCCGAATGAAGGAGGCGAGACTTTCCTTCGTCGGATCGAAGTGAGAGAAGGGAGCATGAGAACGAAGAGGTGTTCCGGGTAGCTGAAGTACGCGTTGACCATGGCCGCCGTGGCGTAGAAGCCTTGTATCTGCGCCGGGAGCAGCCAGGCGTCGCTCCACTGTGTACTGACTGGGTGAGTTCCCAAACGTACACATACATCGCCCGCAGGCTGCCCACCTGATTAGCCACGCTGACCGCGCCGGCCTCCACCTGACCCGTTATGAGGTCTTGACACACATGCCGCTCAACCAGTTTCACGACCGGAGCAAGCAACTCGACGAGTTCAAGAATGAGTGCATCTAACCTCCCATGCTGCCTTCTCACATCGGCCCAGGTTCTGAAAGCCGAGAATATCGGCCAGCACCGTTACCAACAGCTGAGGCTGAAACCGCTGATCCGATGTCAGAGAACCCGGCGTCCAGACCGCCGTCGACGGCGAGCGCCTCAACACCCGCGCGATCGTGCGTCGGCGGTGAGCCGGGAGTTGGCGCGTGGAACCGTACGCCGGAAGTCTGGTTATCGGGTGTCGGTGGCTCAGGCGGTGGCCGATCAGCGGGCTCGGCGACCGAAGGCAACATGACGTGCAGTGTCCGATTGATTCTGCGGGCCCCGGCGCGGGACAACGGTGGCGTTGCTGCTCGCCCGAGGACGCGTCCATAGGTGCGGGTGCCCGGTTCCAGGAGGCGAGGGATCCCGCCCCGGCGAACCGGTCGATGTCGCCGACGTCGGCCAGGAGTCGCGCGGTGCCGGACGGGCCGATGCCGGGTAGGTCCAGCGGGTCGGACCTGCGGGCGACAACCACCAATAAGTATCGAGGTCACGACGACAGTCCGAAGCGGTCTCGTCGCCAAGGAGACCCGGCGACCGACCGCGCGATCTTCGCGTGGGTTCGCAGCCGATTTCCCAACGCGGATCATGGTATGTCCTTGGCCGGGTACTTGTCCGACATTCTCGTGCCTGCCGCGAATTCCGCTCCTGCGTCTGGAAGCAAGACGACGAACGGTCTCTTTTTCCGTGGCAGCGATGCGCCATTCGGCCCCAACCAGAAATAGGAGTCTTGAGTTGATGTTACAGCCTAACTAACATCCAGCTCAGTCCCTAAATCTCCGACCAGGAGCGTGACCTGTGCATGTTCGCCCATTCAGACGAATGCTGACAGCGATCAGCGCCACCGCCATGGCGGTGCTCGGTGTCACCATCGCCGTTCCGTCCCAGGCCGCCGCCGACCCTGCCATCAACGCCGCGACCATCTGCTACAACACCGCGAACGCGGGGCCGTTCGCCGGCTACGCCACCCAGGCCGGATCGATCTGGAACGACTACACGAACAACCTGAACATGGTCGCCAACTGCGGCTCGAACCTCATGATCTACTACACCTACGGCGGCGGCTCATACGCCGTCCGCAACAGCCTCGGCAACGGTTACGTCGTCATCGACTACTACCAGGCCCAGCAATACAGCCCCCTACGCATCATGACCCATGAAATCGGCCACATCCTCGGCCTCCCCGACAACTACAACGGCGACTGCTCGCTACTGATGTCCGGCGGCAGCGCCGGCACCGGCTGCACCAACCCCTACCCACGCTCAGACGAGGCCGCCACAGTCGACTACTACTTCAGTGGCACTCGAGCGAACCCCGTCGGCTCTGAGGTGTTCCAGGACAGCTGGCCCGCCAAGGTAGCTGCGCTCAACTGACACTCGCATGAGGCGCACCGGCGCCTATAGGTGATCGATCGCCAAGGCCAGTTCAACGGACAGTCGAACTGGCCTTGGCGCTCACCGTGCCGGCCCGGACGTCGCCGAACATTCCCGAGCACTCGCGTCAGCGGATGTGCGCTGACGACAACAGCTGCGACGCTCACGAGAAAATCGCGATGACATCGCAAAACCGCCGTGGGGCACAAGCCGGAGTAAGAGGCAAATGTGCGTTCGACGACCCATCTGGTCTTGCCCAAGCCGGAGCCATGGTCGGTGTTCCCTCGAGCGATCCGCGACGTGATGCCTTTGTCCCGCAGGGACTTGCGATGATGTTCAGAGTCGAAAGCTCGCCATAGAGCCAACATGGTGTTGGCGAGGCCGGCCGCGATTGCCGCGGATCACCGGGATCGCGTCGACCAACGGGATGAGCTGAGTGCTGTCGTGCCGGTTCCGCGACGTCCAGATCAAGCCGGTCCAGCGCCCGTAACTGGTCCAGCAGCAGGCGATGCACCGCGTCGAACACCCCGGCCTCGGTCCAGTCCCGCAGCCGCCGCCAGCAGGTCACGCCGGACCACCCGAACAACTCCCACAGTAGTTCGCGCCACGAGATACCGGTCTTGAGCACGAACACGATCCCCGCCAACGCAGCCCGATCGTCCACCGCCAGGACCGCGCGCAGGCCGAGGAGGTCACGCAGGAGGTCTTTCTGGAGACCTGGCGCAACGCGGGGCGTTACGAGCCCGACCGCGGCTCCGCCCTGCGGTGGGTGCGGACCATCGCCCGCGACCGGGCGATCGATCGGGTGCGCACGGCACAGTCGGCCCGCGCTCGTGACCACCTCGTCATGGCCCGGCCCGAGGGCGACGTCATGGATCCGGAGGCGATCGTGATCGAGCATCTTGCCTATTTCGGTGATCTCAGTCAGGGAGATGTCTCGGCGGCGCTGGGATTCCGCTCGGCACGGTGAAGTCACGTCAGTCCACTGCTGTACGGCATCTGCGGAAGATCCTGGACGCCGATCAGCTCGGTTGAGCGACGCAGACATCGATGTGGGGCACCGACATACAGTCGATGCCCCACATCCGTGACCGCTACTAGACGGCCATGCCGGACCAGGCGGAGTTCCACCCGATCGCGTCGGCGTTGGCGTCGCCGCCGTTGCCAGCGTCGCCGGAGTCGCCTCCGGTCGTGTTGCTGACGTTCGTGGCGTCGCCGGTGTCGCCGATCATGCCGGTGTCACCCGAGTCGCCGGAACCGACGACCGTGCTGGACTCGTCGCCGGACTGGCCACCATTGTTGTGGTGTCCGTTCCAGTTACCGTTCCAGTGTCCGCCGCCGCTGCCGGAACCGTTGCCGGAACCGATGACCGCGGTGTTGCCACCGGTGGACCCGGTGTCACCCGAGTCGCCGGTGTCACCCGAGATGGCACTGTTGTGGCTGCTGGCGTTGCCACCGTTGCCGGAGTCGCCGCCGTTGCCGGCGGTCGCATCCGAGGAGGTGTCACCGTCAGCGGTCGCGTCACCGGTGTTGCTGTCGGTGTCGCCGCCGCCGTTGTTCCAGCCGCCGTGCCAGCCGCACTTCCAGCTGTGCTGGTCGCGCATACCGTGCTCGGTCATCGCGGCACCGGAGTGCGCGGTGTTCGAGCCCGCCGCGATGGCGTTCGCGTCGCCGCCGTTGCCACCCATGCCGGAGTTGCCGCCGGTGGTGTGGCTCCAGTTGGTGGCGTCGCCGGTGTGGCCGGTCGAGCCGGTGTCACCCGAGTCGCCGGAACCGACGACCACAGTGGACTGGTCACCGTCTTCGTGGTGGCCGCCCTGGTGGTCCTGGTTGTCGTTCGACTCGCCACCGAGGTTCAGCACGAGCGCGGTGTTGCCACCGGTCGAGCCGCTGTCCCCGGAGTCGCCGGTGTCACCGGACACCGCACTGTTGTGGCTGCTGGCGTCGCCGCCGTTGCCGGTGCTGCCGCCGTTGCCGGCGGCCGCATCCGAGGAGGTGTCACCGTCAGCGATCGCGTCACCGGTGTTGCTGTCGGTGTCGTTGCCGCCCTTGTGCTCGCCCTGCCAGTCGCCGTGACCTTGGTGCTGTTCGGTCGTGGCGTCACCGGAGTGCGCGGTGTTCGAACCCACTGCCGCGGCGTGCGCGTCGCCACCATTGCCCGCCGCACCGGAGTCGCCTCCGTTGGTGTTGCTGACATTCGCGGCATCGCCAGTGTCCCCTGTGGACCCGGTGTCACCCGAGTCGCCAGAAGTCACCGACGTGTTGCACTCCGACAGCACGCACAGCCCATAGGCCGAGTTCCCGCCGGTGGACCCGGAGTTGCCCGAGTTCCCGGAGTTGCCCGACACCGCACTGTTGCTGCTGTCCGCACCGCCACCGTTGCCGGAAGAACCACCGTTGCCGGCAGTCGCATCAGAAGAGGTGTCACCGCCAGCGGTCGCGTCACCGGTGCTGCTGGTGGTGTCGCCACCGCTGTTGTTGCCGCCCGACAGGGCCGAGCTGACCGAGTTCACCACGTTGCCCAGGCCCAGTGGACCCGAGTCCGAGTCCGCGCTCGCCACCGCACTGCCCAGCAGGACGAACCCGCCGGACATCATCGCGATGGTGAGACCGCGTCGCACATACTTATGCATTGCGTCCCTTCTTCCTTACCTGACCATCAATTGATCAACAACTGTCTGGTGTGGAAGGAAGAACTAACTCGGATGATCTCGGTCGTCGTAGCCGAACCACGGTTGCCCGACGATCGCGCCGGGCGGGCCGCGGCCCGTGCTGTTGTGATGGGGCGACGTCCCCGCTGCCGGCACCGCGCTGTCCGCGCTGTGCGGACCGGACGAGCCACCGACCGCACCATTGCCACCCAGTGCGGCGTTGACCGGCCCGTTCGGGACTCCTCCCGGGTTCTCCCCCGGAAGGCCCGCCCCGGTAAGCAACGCAGAGTCGGCGGAGGCGACATTCGCATGCCCCCTCTCCCCCGCGTCCACGTGCGACATCCGTACCGGTGCCGACGACAACAGACTTTCCTGCTGTCCGATGGTTTCCTGCGGTTGCGTGTTCTCCTGCTCCCGCTGACCGGACACGACCGATACCGCCTCGGTCAAACCCGTGCCCTCAGCGACCGGTTTTACTACCGGTTCCGCGGCATGCAGCAGTGGACCGACCAGGGGCTCGGTCACCGGCGCGACCGTGTCCAACAGCGGGGTCACGGTCGCAACCACCGGCCGTAACACCGGCGTCACGAGCGGTTCGGCCACCTCGGCGACCGGACGCACGACCGGCGCAACCGCATCGGTAGCCGTATGCACCAAGGGGTCAACCGACTTGACCAACGGCTCAACAGCTTCAGTCACCGGCGACAACACGCCCGTCACTGTGCCGACCAACCCTCCGGCACGCTGGTGCCCGTCGTCGCCGGACCGCTGCTCGTCCGCGCTCGCATTGCCCGCCAACAGCAGCGCGAGCAACCCGAACCCGAACAAGAACCCCATGGTCGACGCGCCCCTGCGGAGCAGCACAACAACCACGTGATCAGCGCTGGTAGCGGCATCGTTCGAACTATCTGTGTTGACCTTCATCTACTCACCCCCTCTCGAGGTCAGGCCTACGCAGCATCCGTACTTCGTGCCCGACACCTGCACGGATGGGTGACGTCCGAACTTTTTTCAACGTGAGACCGATTTGCAAGAACACCTCGCGTTGAGCGAAGCGAGTCTGGCGAAGGTCCGATGTAGACACCCCGACCGCGACCGACGCATCCGTGTTGCCTTCCACGGTCGTCCGGAGCTACCGTCGAAACAGGTTCAGCCAGTAGCCTCCGAGCGCCGCCACGTTGGCCCAGATCGCGCCCTCGGTCGCGTTGTTTCTCCAGCAACAGCGACCGTCCAACTGGAACAGAACAACCGCGTTCATCGGCACTCCACGGACTTCAGCATCATCAAGCAAGGCTGAGGTAGCGAGTCGAGCTCAGCAGCCGCCGGCGACGGTGCTCCTACTACAGCCGCGCTCGCGGCAAGTCTCCACTGTGGCCGCCGCACCCCGAACCGGCCGAGGCACACGGCCGCCGAACATCCACAGACGACGAACACGACGGTGGGAGCGAGTAGCACGCCGTGCACAACAACGGCCGGTCCGCCGCCATGGACCCGTTCAGCGGAGGCGAGCACGTCAAGCAGGCAATGCAAGTCCCGGGTTTCCAACGCCTGCTGGAAAGCCTCCAGAGCCGCCCGGGTTGGCTCGAGGTGTCCGCGTGGCGCGGAGGGCGGGCTTCGGCGTGGCGGCAGGCGCGGTGCGCGATCAACCGCGCCACCGGGCGACTGGGCGACTGGGCGACTGGCGACGACGACAACTTCGTGTTCATCTCGGACTCGGCCGCGATCCCCACGGGTTATCGCCGCCACCACGACGGTGAGTCAGACGCTTGGAAGCCTGTCGACGATTGCCGTCGCCAGGGTGGTGGCGGCTGCGCAGAGGGTGTCCGGTTGGCCGGCCGCGCCGATCTCGACGTTCACGACCACCACTTCCTCCCATTCCTTGTTCACCGGATCGTCGTTCCGGTACTTGCGGTGAACGATGTCGAGGTCACATACCGGGTTGCCGGTGTCGCCTGCCGTGTCCATCTCGACGAAGGCGTCGCGGTCACCGATCTTGACCAGTTCACCGTCGTCCTCTCCCGGTGTCTGCGGGTATGTACGGATGAAGGAAACGTCCACCTCGATATCTTCGCGCTGCCAGTAACAGATCCATCGGCCGAAGCTCCGCTCGGGCACGAACCGGTTCTCCCCCACCGCCGCGGTGAGATCCGCCTTGGTCAGCAACGCGCAAGCATCCACGTTCGCGAGCGACTCCGCGGGGAACGGCGTCGGGCGGCGCGGGATCTGCCCTTCGCGCAACACGGTGACCGCGCCGTCGGTCAGTACATCGGCCATGTCGCACAGCGGCGCCTCCCAGCCCTCCTTGTGTCGCGCGATGATCACGACCATGTTGCCGTCGGGCAGCCGAACGCTGCGCTCACACCTACCGTCCTCCTCCGGAGGCTTGTCGATCGGGCCGAGCTGTCCCGGCGTGTGCGGTTGGGTTGGGTACTCCGGCGGCCCTTGGATCTCGAGATACACGTCCACCAGGTCCGGTTCTTCCTGGCTTTGCCGGACGAGGACGCCGCACCGGTTGAACTCGCCATACCCCTGGTCGAAGGTGGGCGTGCCGAACCGGGCCAGCGACGCCCGATCGACGAGCGAACACGGGTCGGCGGTGCGTTCGTCGCCCACCGTGTCGCCGTTCGCCGCCGACGTGTCGCGGTTCAGGAACACGACCAGCCCGGCGACGAGCGCCGCGACCACCACGACCGCGGCGCCGATCAGCAACGGCCCCTTGCGGAATCGCCGGGACGACGGCGCGCCCGACGACAGCGGGATCACCGGAATGGTGTCGCCGGAAACGTCCTCGAGCAGTTGTTTGGCCGCCAGTGCGGTCGGCCGTTCGGACGGGTTCGTCCGCAACAGTTCCCTCAGAACGGGCGCCAGCGGACCCGCCCGCACCGCCGGCTCCAACTCGCCGACAATTGCCCGCCGCAACTGCGCGTGCGGGCCGCTCTCCCCACTTCCCCAGGGCGATCCACCTTCCACGGCGGCGAACAGGGTGGCACCGAGGGAGAACACGTCCGCCGCCGCACCGGCTTTCCGCCCGTCAGCCACCTCCGGCGCGAGATAGCCGGGCGTGCCACCAACGTGTCCGCTGTCGGTGACGGTGACCTCCGCCCACCGGGCGATCCCGAAGTCGGCGAGCTTCGCCGTACCGTCAGCGGTCACCAGGATGTTGCCGGGCTTGACGTCCCGGTGCGCAATACCCTGCTCATGCATGGCGGCCAACGCGTCGGCAACCTGCGCGCCGATCCGCGCCGCCGCCACCGGGCCAAGAGGCCCGTCGGTGGCGAGGATCGTGGACAGGCTGCGTGACGGCAGGTACTCCATGACGAGCCAGCGCACGTCCCTGTCGACGACCACGTCGAACACGGTGACAACCCGAGGGTGGTGCAGCCCGGCCCCGATCCGCGCCTCCCGCCGGATCTGCCCGTCGTCCCCCTGTTGCGACTGCTTGAGCGCGACCACTCGCCCCAGTTCGAGGTCCGTGGCCCGCCAGACGACCCCCATCCCCCCGACGCCGATCTGCTCATCCAGACGATAACGCTCAGCAATCATCCGCTCACGATGCACTCGGCAGAGATTACACGACCAAGTTAGGACGGCCACATAGAGACACCATAAGGCCTGACCAGAAATCGATGAATTCCGGTTTATCCCGAAGTGGACTAAAGCATCTACCTGTCGGCGGCATCCCGCAGCGTCGCATCGCTTCCATCGATGTCTTGCCGGCGGCTTTCTTGGTGTCGAAACAAGGTGAGTTGTCATTGTGACGAGGTGGACATTTGTTAGCACAGAGGCGACTGTTCACCGGGGAGTCGGCCAGGAGTTCGGGTTTGCCCGAAGTCGGATGACCAATCTGGGTCCGATCCGCCAGCACGGCGCTGCTGCCACACAAGCCACCGCGACGCGCGATTGATCAGCCCCAGGATCACCGGTCCGACGCCCCGGCGTCGACGGTCAACTGGTGGCGGGCCGAAGCGACCTGCTCATCCTTACGGGATTTTGATGCTCGAACCATGTCGCGCGGCATGTGAGCGTGTTCCCGCAGGTCAGCGAAATGACCGATATTGACGAAATCTTGAGGATAGGGGATCCCAGGCGGTTATAGCGCCCATTCCGGACTCTCCGGTCGAAATACGCGAAGTGGGTCACTGTTCAGCGGAGGCACCCGTCCGGCATCCTGTGTCGCGATCAACGGCAAGCGGGAGGACCAGGGGATGGATACGGCGCCGCAGCTCGTGGTACCGGCGAGCGTGGACAGTCCGGCGAAGGTGGCCGGGCCGACCAGTGGCATCGCTACGTGGTTGTTGCGTCATCAGGTGGCTCCCGTCGGTCGGGCGTCCGATGAGGCGCACGCCAAACCGCACCCGTGGTGGAAGGTGATGTGCCTGACGGGTGTGGATTATTTCTCCACCTTGTCGTATTTGCCCGCGATCGCGGCGTTGGCGGCGGGTGCCCTTTCGCCGCTCGCGACATTGCTGATAGTCGCGCTCACGCTTTTCGGAATGCTGCCGATGTACCGGCGGGTGGCGCGGGAGTCGCCACACGGGCAGGGCTCGGTCGCGATGCTGGAGAGGCTGCTGCCGTTCTGGCGCGGCAAGCTCTTCGTGCTGGTGCTGCTCGGCTTCGTCGCGACCTCGTGGATCATCACGATCACACTGTCCGCGGCGGACGCGTCGGTGCACATGGTCGAGAACCCGGCCTTCCCCGGCTTCCTGCACGGCCAGGAAGTGCTCATCACGACCGTCCTGCTGCTGATCCTCGGCGGGGTCTTCCTGATCGGGTTCTCCGAAGCCATCGGCGTCGCGATCCCACTGGTGGCGATCTTCCTGGCGCTGAACGCCGCGATCGTGGTCGTGGGAGCGGTCGACGTGTTCGGCACCCCGGACGCGCTCTCGCAATGGGTCGACCGGCTCACGGAGAACGACGGTGGCCTCGGCGGCGTCATCGGGCCGGCCGTCCTCGCGTTCCCGCTGCTCGTGCTCGGCCTGTCCGGCTTCGAAACCGGCGTCAGCATGATGCCGCTCATCAAGGCGGACGGCGCGACCGACGACGAGCGCATGCGGTCGAAGGTCCGCAACACCGGCAAGCTTCTCGCGACAGCCGCGCTCATCATGTCGGTCTACCTGATCGCGACCAGCTTCATCACCACCGTGCTCATCCCCGCCGAGGAGTTCGAACCCGGCGGCGAGGCCAACGGCCGCGCACTGGCCTACCTCGCGCACGAGCACCTCGGCCAGGCGTTCGGCACGGTCTACGACGTCTCCAGCATCCTGATCCTCTGGTTCGCCGGCGCGTCCGCGATGGCCGGACTGATCAACATCGTGCCCCGCTACCTGCCCGCCTACGGCATGGCGCCGGAGTGGGGCCGCGCCGTCCGGCCGGTCGTGCTGGTCTACACGGTGATCAGCATCGGCATCACGATCGCGTTCGGCGCCGACGTCAACGCACAGGCCGGCGCCTACGCGACCGGCATCCTCGCGATGATGGTCTCCGGTGCGGTCGCCGTCACCATCTCCGTCTTCCGGAAGGGGAACCGCAAGGCGGGCGTCGCGTTCGTGGTGCTGACGCTGATCCTCCTGTACGCACTGGGCGCGAACGTCATCGAGAAACCCGACGGCATCGCGATCTCCGCCGCGTTCATCGCCGGCATCGTCGTCGTCTCACTGATCTCCCGCGTCACCCGCACCACCGAGCTCCGCGCCGACCGGATCGAGTTCGACGAGACCGCCCGCCGCATCATCACCGACAACATCGCACACGACGGCCGCCTCGACATCCTCGCCAACAAACGCCAGGCCGGCGACGACGACGAGTACGAGGAGAAAGAGTACGAACAACGCGGCCTCAACCCACTGCCCGGCGCGGCCGACGTGCTGTTCCTCGAGATCGACATCGTCGACCCGTCCGAGTTCAGCAACGTGCTCAAGGTCCGCGGACTCGAGGTCGGCGAGCACCGCATCCTCCGCGCCGAGAGCCCCGCGGTGCCCAACGCGATCGCCGCGATCCTCCTCGCGCTCCGTGACGTCACCGACGTCCGCCCGCGGTGCCATTTCGAATGGTCGGAAGGCAACCCACTCGGCCACCTGTTCCGCTACCTGATCCTCGGCACGGGCGACACCGCACCCGTCGTCCGCGAGATCATCCGCCAACACGAACCCGACCCCTCGGCCCGCCCGAGCATCCACGTCGGCGGCTGAGGCAGGAGGCGCTGACTCCGCTCAACAGCAGTGCTCACCGCGCCAGGCTTCGCGGCCTTCCTTGACCGCGACGGCGGCGATGACCAGTGCGACGATCGGATCGGCCCAGGACCAGCCGAACAGGCTGTTGAGCAGCAGCCCGACCAACAGGACCCCGGACAGGTAGGTGCAGAGCAAGGTCTGCTTGGAGTCCGCGACCGCGCTCGCGGAACCCAGCTCGCGGCCGGCGCGGCGTTGGGCGGCGGACAGGAACGGCATCACCACCAGCGACACCGCGGCGAGCACGATGCCGACCGTGGAGTGGTCGGCCTCCGCCGCACCCAGCAGCGACCGGACGGACTCGACGGTGACGTAGGCGGCGAGCGCGAAGAACGACACCGCGATCACCTTCAACGCGGTCCTTTCCCGCGCTTCTGGGTCGGCACCGGAGAACTGCCAGGCCACCGCGGTCGCGGAGGCGACCTCGATGACCGAGTCCAACCCGAACCCGATCAACGCCGTCGACGACGCGACCGTCCCGGCCGTGATCGCGACGACCGCTTCGATGACGTTGTAGGTGATCGTCGCGGCGACGAGCAGCCGAACCCGCCGCGACAACACGGCGCGGCGATCCGCGTCCACTGCCCGACCGGTGGGCGCCGGTGCGCAGCATCCGTCGGCGCAGCCACCCTGTTCGGTGGTGAGCGGCAGGCTGCTGGTGTCGTCGCTCATCGAGTCACCGACGCCGGTTCGTCGTCCACGCACGGCTCCTCGGGGTCGACGGCGAGCACGACCTTCACCAGCTCCTCCAGCGCACGCGTCAGGTGCGGGTCGGCGATGGCGTAGCGGACCTGGCGACCTTCGTACGTCGCCACCACCAGCCCGCAGCCACGAAGACACGCCAGATGGTTGGACACGTTCGACCTGGTCAGGCCGAGCGAGGACGCCAACTGACCGGGATAGCTCACCCCGTCCAACAACGCGACCAGGATCCGGCACCGCGTCGGGTCGGCCAGCGCCCGACCGAGCCGAGCCAAGGCCGACTCCCGCGTCTCACACGTCAGCATGCACAGAACAGTACAGCAAGGGCTGAATAGTTGGACAGCCGCTGACAGAGGAAGCTACCTCTCGCCGCGGGTGCGCACCGCGAGGGCCGCCGCGGCGAGCACGCCGGTCAGTGCGAACAGTCCGCCGGTCATGGTCGTGGCCGCCGCGACACCGCCGACGAGCAGCGGCCCGCCCGCGTCGCCCAGTTCGCGGCCGACCTCGGCGCTGCCCATCGTCTGGCCCAGCCGTTCCGGTGGCGTCGCCGCGGCCAGCGCCGCGAAGCCGAGCGGTGTCACGATCCCGGTACCGACCCCGATCAGGACCGCCGCCGGGAAGATCCCCACGCCCGGGACCACCGCTGTCACAGCGAACCCAGCCGCGGCGAGTGCCAGCCCGGCGGGCATCCCGAACTCGTCCCGCAGGCGACCAGCGTCCCGGGCCCGTCCGGCCCATGGCTGCACGAGCGCGCCGGTCGCGGCCAGCAGCGACACACCGATCCCGGTGACCACCGGACCCAGCCCGGCGGTCGCCCCGCTGACCGGCAGAAACCCGACGCCGACCGCGAGCGCGGCGGTCGCCGCGGCCAGCGTCGCGGTCGGGCGCAGGAACGTGCGGTGCGTCAGCCGGCGGGCGAGGTCGAGGACCGTCTGCCGAGCCCTCGGCAACGGCGGCACTACCGGGACGGCGAGGACCGCCCACACCGCGACCGCGCCGGCGAGCACGGCCAGCGACCCGAACAACAACGCCAAGCCGCCCAGAGTGATCAGCACACCGCCCAGCAGCGGACCGACCGTGTAGCCCAGCCCCTTCCACGCGCCATACCGGCCGAACGCCCGACCCCGCCGCTCGGCGGACACGAGCCGCGCCACCATCGCACTCGCCGCCGGCGAGAACGCGGCAGCCGCGGCGCCCTGCGAGAACCGGGCCACGCCGACCAGCGCCGGCTCGCCGGCGACCACGAACGCGGCCGACGCCACGGCGAACCCCACCAGCCCGCCCAGCAGCACGGGCCGCGGACCGACGCGATCGGCCAGCGACCCGAACACCGGCTTGAGCACGACCTCGGCGCCGTCGTACACCGCGAGCAGCAAACCCAACGCCAACAACGACGTGTGCTCGGCGCCGGTCTCGGCGCCCAGGCTCGCCGCGATGCCGTGCGCGCCGAACGCGGTCACGAAACCCGCCCCGTACAAGGGCACCGCCCGGCTCACGAACCGCGACACCTCCCCCACGTCAGCGCATGAGAGCAGAGTAGGTGTCAGCGCTACATGCCGTCCGCGGCCGGCACCGGCGCCGGTGGCATTGCGGTGTCCGACTCGAAGCGGTAGCCCATGCCGGGTTCGGTGATCAGGTAACGAGGTCGGGACGGGTTCGGCTCCAGTTTCCGCCGGAGCTGTGCGAAGTAGACGCGCAGGTAGTGGGTGTTCGTCTCGTATCCGGCGCCCCAAACCTCGGTGAGCAGCATCCTCTGCGGAATGAGCTTGCCCCGGTTGCGCACCAGCAGCTCGAGCAGTCCCCACTCGGTCGGGGTGAGGTGTACCTCCGCCCCGCCGCGGTGGACCTTCTTCGCCAGCAGGTCGATCGTGAACGTGTCGGTCTCGATCACGGCGCCGTCGGGGCCTGCGGTGGCCGTGCGGCGGACCGCGGCACGCAGGCTGGCCAGCAGCTCGTCCATGCCGAACGGTTTCGTCACGTAGTCGTCGGCGCCCGCGTCCAGCGCCTGGATCTTGTCGGCCGCGTCGGTGCGTGCCGACAGCACGATCACCGGGACCGACGACCACCGGCGCAGCCGCTCGATGACCGTCGTGCCGTCCAGATCGGGCAACCCGAGGTCGAGCACGACGACGTCCGGCCTGCTGTCGGCCGCGGCACGCAGCGCGCCGGCGCCGTCGGCCGCGGCGAGTACCCGGTATCCCCTGGCCGCCAGGTTGATTCGCAGTGCCCGGACGATCTGCGGTTCGTCGTCGACGACGAGAACTGTGGTCATGCCTTCTCCCCTCCATCGGCGGACCAGCCCCACCACCACATCGGTGCCCTGCTCGAGCCTGCGGCCCGCCTCGCCGAGCATCGCGAAGGTCTTGCCGACGCCGGGCGCGGCGCCCAGGTAGATCCGCAGCTCACCCCTGCGGGTCCTGGCGGGCGCCGCGCCCTCTGGCGAGGTCACCGCGTGGCGGCCTGGACGGCCAGGTTGAGGTTCAGCACGTTCACGCCTGGCTCACCGAGCATGCCGATGCCTCGGCCGTCGGTGTGCTCCTCGACGAGCTGGCGGACCTGCTCCTCGGACAGCCCGGTGACCCGCGCGACGCGCGTCACCTGCAGCTCGGCGTAGTCCGGGCTGATGTCCGGGTCGAGGCCCGACGCCGACGCCATGACGGCGTCCGCGGGAACCCGCGCGGGGTCCACGCCCTCGCGGTCGGCGATGAGCTCCTTGCGCTGCTGGACGGCCGCCGTCAGGTCCTCGTCGAAGCCGCCCTTGTTGGAGCCCGCGGAGATCGACGGATCGGCCGGGCCGAGCAGGTCCGGCGAGCCGTCGCCGTCGAGGTCCAGCGCGACCGCGGACGGGCGGTTGTGGAACCAGGGGTCGTTGTCCGGGTCCTTCGCGACCGGGTCGATACCGATCAGGTCGGACCCGACGGCAGTGCCGTCCTGTGTCACCACCGAGCCCTCCGCGTTGGCCCGCAAGCCCGGGATCCGGCTCACCACCCACACCCCGAACGGGTAGAGGACGCCGGTGATGACGGTGAGCACGATCAGGATGCGCAGGCCGGCCAGTGTCTGTTTGCCGAGCGAGTTCATGAGGTCACATTCCTGGGATGAGTCGGACGACGAGGTCGATGAGCCAGATGCCGACGAACGGCGTGATGACCCCGCCGACCCCGTAGATCAACAGGTTGCGGCGCAGCAGCGCCGACGCGGTCGACGGCCGGTACCGGACTCCGCGCAGCGCCAGCGGGATCAGGCCGACGATGATCAGCGCGTTGAACACCACGGCCGACGTGATCGCCGAGGCCGGCGAGTGCAGGTTCATGATGTTCAGCTTGTCCAGCTGCGGGAAGATCCCCGCGAACATGGCCGGCAGGATCGCGAAGTACTTCGCGAGGTCGTTGGCGACGCTGAAGGTCGTCAACGCGCCTCTGGTGATCAGCAGCTGCTTGCCGATCGCGACGATCTCGATCAGCTTCGTGGGGTCGGAGTCGAGGTCGACCATGTTGCCGGCCTCTTTCGCGGCCGACGTGCCGCTGTTCATCGCGACGCCGACGTCGGACTGGGCGAGCGCGGGCGCGTCGTTGGTGCCGTCACCCGTCATCGCGACCAGGTGACCGCCCGCCTGCTCCTTGCGGATCAGGGCCATCTTGTCTTCCGGCTTGGCCTCCGCGAGGTAGTCGTCCACTCCGGACTCCGCCGCGATGGCCTTGGCGGTCAACGGGTTGTCGCCGGTGATCATGACGGTCCTGATGCCCATTCGGCGCAGCTCGGCGAAGCGCTCCTTCATCGCGGGCTTGACCACGTCGGACAGCCGGACGACGCCGAGAACCCGGTCGTTCTCGGTCACCACCAGCGGGGTGCCCCCGGCGGCACTGATCCGCTCGACGACCCTGGTGCTCTCCTCGGTGGCCGGGAACCCGCTCGCGGCGCCCTTGCGGATGCGCCGCTCCCCGATGTCGATCCCGCTCATCCTGGTCTGCGCGGTGAACGGCACGAACTCGTGCGGCTCCGCCACCTCGAACGGCCCGCCGCACAGTTCCAGCACGCTGCGGCCCTCCGGTGTCTCGTCCGCGAGGCTCGCGAGGCGCGCCGCCTCGGTGAGCGCCGCCGCCGGTGTGCCGTCGACCGGGATCAGCTCGGTGGCCTGCCGGTTGCCGAAGGTGATGGTGCCGGTCTTGTCCAGCAACAGCGTCGACACGTCACCCGCGGCTTCCACGGCTCTACCGGAGGTGGCGAGGACGTTGCGCTGCACGAGCCGATCCATGCCCGCGATGCCGATGGCGCTCAGCAGCGCTCCGATGGTGGTCGGGATCAGGCAGACCAGCAACGCGGTCAGCACGATCACCGACTGGATACCGCCCGAGTAGCGGGCGATCGGCTGCAGTGACACGACCGCGAGCAGGAAGACGATCGTCAGCGTGGACAACAGGATCGTCAGCGCGATCTCGTTCGGCGTCTTCTGCCGCCGCGCGCCCTCGACCAACGCGATCATCCGGTCCACGAAGGACTCGCCGGGTTTGGTGGAGATCTTCACGACGATCCGGTCCGACAGCACGGTGGTCCCGCCGGTGACCGACGAGAAGTCGCCACCGGACTCGCGAATCACCGGCGCGGACTCGCCCGTGATGGCCGACTCGTCCACGGTCGCGATGCCCTCGACGACGTCACCGTCGCCCGGGATCACCTGTCCGGCCTCGACGACGACCAGGTCGCCGATACGCAGTTCGACACCGGTCACCTGCTCCTCGGAGCCGTCGGCCCGCAGCCTGCGCGCCATCGTCTCCTTCTTGGCGCGGCGCAGGGTCTCGGCCTGTGCCTTGCCCCGGCCTTCCGCGACCGCCTCCGCCAGGTTGGCGAACAGCACGGTGAACCAGAGCCACACCGCCACCAGGATGGTGAACACGCTCGGATCGCCGATCGCGAACACGGTCGTGAGCGCCGAGCCGACCCAGACGACGAACATGACCGGGTTGCGGAGCTGATGGCGCGGGTCGAGCTTGCGCAGCGCGTCCGGGAGGGACACGACCAACTGGCGCGGGTCGAACACACCTGCGCTGACCCGGCCGGTCTTCTCGGCATGGTGGTGCTGCGCATCCAGTGGGGTGCGCGGGTTCTCAGTGGTGGTGGTCATGCTGTGACACCTGCCTCGCTCCGCTCGACGCACCAGGCACTCGCGCGAAGCAACGTGGAACTCTTGGTCAGTGGGCTCATGCCAATGCCTCTGCGATGGGACCGAGTGCGAGTGCCGGGACGAACGTGAGTGCCGCGACCAGCACCACGGTGCCGGTCAGCAGGGTGCCGAACAGGGGCCCATGCGTCGGGAGCGTGCCCGCGGTCGCCGGCACCTTCCGTTGTGCGGCAAGGGAACCGGCGAGGCACAGCACCGCGAGGATCGGGACGAACCTGCCGAGCAGCATGCAGATCGCGAGCGACGACTGGAACCACGGGCTCGTCACCGTGATGCCGGCGAACGCGCTGCCGTTGTTGTTCGACGCCGACGTGTAGGCGTAGAGCACCTCGGACCAGCCGTGGCTGCCGCCGTTCGCCAGATAGCTTGGCGTGCCGGACAACATGATCGCGACACCCGCGCCGAGCAGCAGCACGGTCGGCATCGCCAGGATGGAGATCGCGGCCGCGGTCACCTCGCGGCGGCCCAGCTTCTTGCCGAGGTACTCGGGCGTGCGGCCGACCATGAGACCGGCGAGGAACACGGCGATGATCGCCATCACCAGGATGCTGTACAGCCCGGTGCCGACACCGCCCGGCGTCATCTCGCCGAACAGCATGTTCAGGATCGTGCCGCCACCGCCGAGGCCGGTGAAGCTGTCGTGCATCGAGTTGACCGCGCCGGTCGACGTGCCGGTGGTGCTGTTCGCGAACAGCGCGGACCCGGAGATGCCGAAGCGGACTTCCTTGCCTTCCATGTTCGCGCCGGCGAGCAACGCGGCCGGGCCGTTCGGGTGCGTCTCCGCCCACCAGATCACCGTGAGCATCGCGCCCCACAGGAACGCCATCACCGACAGCAGCACGTAGCCCTGCTTCCGGTTCCCGACCAGCGTGCCGAACGTCCTAGTGAGACAGACCGGGATCACCAGGATCAGGAAGATCTCGATGAGGTTGGTCCAGCCGTTGGGGTTCTCGAACGGGTGGGCGGAGTTGCCGTTGAAGATGCCGCCGCCGTTGGTGCCCAGCTCCTTGATGGCCTCCTGCGACGCGGCGGGCGCCAGCGCGATCGTCGACGACGACCCGTCGGGGTTCGTCACCGCCACGCCGGAAGTCAGGGTCTGCACGGTGCCGAGCGCTATCAGCACGAGCGCGAAGAGGAACGCGATCGGCAGCAGGATTCGCACGGTGCCACGCACCAGGTCGACCCAGAAGTTGCCGAGCCGGTCGGTCGCCGAGCGGGTGAACCCACGCACCAGCGCGATCGCGACCGCGAGGCCGACCGCGGCGGACACGAAGTTCTGCACCGTGAGGCCGAACATCTGGACGCTGTGCCCCATCACGACTTCCGGCACGTAGGACTGCCAGTTCGTGTTGGTGACGAAGCTGACCGCGGTGTTGAACGCGATGCCGGGATCGACGGCGCCTCGGCCGAAATCGAACGGCAGCACCGGTTGCAGCCGCTGGAGCAGGTACAGGAGCACGATGCCGACCGCGGAGAAGCCGAGCACGCCGGCGGCGTACACCGGCCACCGTTGCTCGGCCTCCGGGTTCACCCGCCCGAACCGGTAGATCGCACGCTCGACCGCGAGATGCTTCTTGTCGGTGAACACCCGCGCCATGTAGTCGCCCAACGGCTTGTACACGGCGGCGAGCGCCGCCAACAGGACGCCGACCTGAAGCAGACCGGCCACAGTGGACGACATCAGAACTTCTCCGGACGGATGAGGGCCACGAACAGGTAGATGATCAGCAGCAGTGCGAGCACGCCACCGACGACGTTTGCCAGGACACCGACACCACTCACAGCTTCTCCAACCCCCGTAAGGTCAGAACCAGCACGAGAAAGCCGGCGATCAGCAGCACAGCGAAGGCCAGATCGGCCATCAGCCCATGCTCCCCTCAACACAGGGCCGCCCTGTCGGCGGCCAGCCAGCGCGAGTCTCTACCCGGAACGACGGGCGCGGTACGGGCCTGACGGGATCTTGACGTCGCATCGGCACGCGTTGACGGAATTCATATGCGGCGGTGTCCGCCGTCACGAGACGCAGGTCAACAAAGCGTCAACATTTGCCGGCACTCGTAGTCCGGTACGCGCCGCGGCGGCGCGCGTTGTGATCCCCGCACCCCGCACGGTGGGCCGGTTGCCGAGGCGCGTGTCATGAACGTCGTGGTCCGTCCACAGGAGACCGATTAGCCGCACCCGGTGCCGAGCGGGCACCAGCTCACCGTCGGCAGCGGCATCGCCGCGCGTCCGTCACCTATGGACCACAACGAGCAGCGCGGCGATCGCCGTCGCTCTGTCGTCGGCGACAACGCCATCGCTGTCCACTCGGGACAACCCGACGACGTGGATCAGACCGGGTTCCTGACCGAACGGGACGACTGGACACCCGCGACGACCTCGTCCGCGCCTGCGCGGCGCGCAGGGGCGACATGTTCGGCGTCGCGGACCGCGGTGTGCACCTTCGCGTCCGGGCACAGGTCCCGCGCCAGCATCGTCACCAACACGGCCGTCGCGTCCGGCCCGACGGCCACCACGACGCACCGGGGCCGCTCCCCGACCCGCCTCGGCCAGCACCGCCCGCTCCATCCCGTCACCGATCCGGGCCCGCACACCGAGCGCGACCGCCCCGAACCGACGACGACCGTCAACCCGCCCATCCGCCACCTCCGAACGCGAGACGGTAGGACAGTTCGATACCCCCATACCGGATCCTTACGCGATCCTGACGCCGAACCCAGCACCGCGCTAACGAATGCCGCGCACGCACGGGATGACCATGGAATCGTGTCCGGCATGCGCCCAATGGCATCTGGCTCCCCGAGTGCCGGAACACCCGGTCCGGTGACCAACTCGGTCGTGGACTGCGCGGTGTACCTGGACGGCGAGCGGTTGCCGGGGGAACGCGGTCACGCCGAGGCCATGGCCGAGGTCCGGGAACGTGGCGCGGGGTTCGTCTGGATCGGGCTGTACGAGCCGGACGACGAACAGATCCAGGGCGTCGCGGAGACGTTCGGACTGCACGAGCTCGCGGTCGAGGACGCGGTGCACGCACACCAGCGGCCGAAACTGGAACGCTACGACGACATGGTGTTCATGGTGTTCAAGACCGTCCGCTACGTGGCGCACGAGTCGCCGACCACCGCGAACGAGATCGTGGAGAGCGGCGAGATCATGGCGTTCCTCGGCCCCGACTTCATCGTCACCGTCCGCCACGGCGACCACTCCGCACTCGGCAGGCTGCGCCACGAGCTGGAGGCGGCGCCACACCGGTTGCGACTCGGGCCGTCCGCGGTGCTGCACGCCATCGCCGACCGGGAGGTGGACAACTACCTCGCGGTCAGCGAGCGGTTCGAGGCCGACATCGACCTGGTCGAAGCCAGCGTGTTCGCCCCGCGCAGCGACATCGGCGCGGAACAGATGTACCTGCTGAAACGGGAGATCCTCGAGCTACGACGCGCCGTCATGCCGCTGGCCCTGCCACTGAAACGACTCGTCGAGGGCTACACACCACTCGTCCCGGAACAGGTCCGCTCCTACTTCCGCGACGTCGACGACCACCTCAACACCGTGACCGAACGCGTCACGAACTTCGACGAACTACTCACCACCCTCGTCGACGCCACCCTCGCCAAACTCACACTCCAGCAGAACAGCGACATGCGAAAGATCACCGCCTGGGCGGCCATCCTCGCGGTGCCGACCATGATCGCCGGCGTGTACGGCATGAACTTCGACCACATGCCCGAGTTGCACTGGCGCTACGGCTACCCCATCGTGTTCGCGGCGGTCCTCGTGATCTGCCTGGTCCTGCACCGGATCTTCACCCGCAACCGCTGGCTGTGACCAACCCACCACCAATGCCGAGGAAGGACGAGGCTCGTGCTCATCAAACCGAAGTTCTGGCTGGTCGCGTTCCTGCTCGCCTGGCTGGTCCTGATCATCGTGCAGATCGCTCTTGGCATGGGCGAGGTTCCTGGCGGCACCGGCGGCAAACCCCGTTGACGAATCAGACCCGCGGTCAGGCGCCGAGCTGCGTTCGGATCAGGGTGTCGATCCGCTGCCATGCCGGCGAGGACGCGTTGACAGGTCCTTGGATCAACGCGGGGATGTCGGAGTCGACATCCTGCCCAGGAAGGTCACCGGCTCCGTACCGCGCGACGGTTGCCTCGACGGCCCGGCGGGCAAGGTCGTCGATTCGGGGGTCTTGCGGGTCCCAGTCGTGCGCACGGTCGTAGTCGAGGAACATCTGGCGCAGCGCCGGGTCGGCCAGGATCTGAGCCAAGTCGTTCTGCAGCGCCACCCATCGTTGGCTGAAACCGAACTCACGCAATGGTTAGAGATGCCTGCTGACCTCGGCCGGCACCGCACTCACCGCCCGTCGGCGAGCTGCCGAAGCCGGCCCTGGGTTGCCCGCATCGCACGGATGCGCGTGGAGAGAGCGGCGTCGATCTCGTGCAGTGCCTGCCGGAACTCGTCGTCGTCAGCGGCCCTGAGGTCACGGATGCGGGCCAGCGGCACACCGGCCTCGGCCAAGGTACGGATCTTGATCAGATCGACGGCATCGCCTGCCCCGTACCGCCGGTAACCGGAGGCGTCACGGTCAGGCTCGGGCAGCAGTCCCTTGTCGTGATACACGCGGATCGTCTTCGTCGAGACCCCGACATACCTGGCGAGCTGTCCGATAGTGAGCACCAGGTCATCATCCACTTGACCTTGCCCTTAAGGGCAACGTTGCAGCATGTCCACCTGGCGACCGCCGACTTCGATGGAGACCCTGCGCGCCTGGGCAGGACACCTGCTCACCCGACGCGCAGTAGCAGACGGGGAGCTGCTCGAACTGCAACGAATCGCCGACGCCGGCTGCGACGAAGCCGGTCAGAAACTGGAGCAACTGTTGACGACACCGATCCGCGACGAGCGGGATTGAGGAACACGTATCAGGACAGGGACGGCCGCACCGGTGATAACTGCTTCTCGGTGGATCCAGGCTGAGCGTCGAGTCTTTCGGCAGGCACCCGCTCGATGCGGGTCCAGCCCTTCCAACCCCGCTCCTCCAGGATCGCCAGCACCCGGTGGGCGTTCGGTGCGGCCTCGAGCATGGTCGCGTCCAGCAGTTCGGCGAACCGGTCGTCGAAGCCGTCGGGGCCCAGCTCGCCGGCCGCCGCGGCGCGGATCGCCAGGCGCTCCAGGATGTCGGCGACCTCGACGGCCCGCGGATCGTCGGCAGGCGAGTCGAATGCTCCGTTGACAAGGCTGTAGAGCTTCACCATGTCGGGGTCGTCCAGTTGCTCGTGCTTCTGGGCGATCACGGCCTCGATCAGGTGTGGCACCTGCGCGGCGACCATGATCCAGGCGTCCCGCTCCATTTCGATGTACCGCTCCTCGACGCCGAGACCGCGCACCCGGTCGAGGTAGCCCACGACGCTCTGCGGGAGCGCCAGGTGCTCTCCGGCGGCGAGCCGGGCGAGCCGTCTGCGGGTGCCGTGCAGCCGCCGGATCTCGGCGCGTAGATCCTTGTCGATCTCCTGGACGGCGTCGGCGAACTCGTCCGGGCCGGCGTCGAGGAGTTCCTGCACCCGGGCCAGCGGCACGCCGCCATCGGCCAGGGTGCGGATGCGGATCAGTCGCACGACCGCGGCCACGTCGTAGGTCCGGTATCCGGACTGGTCGCGCTCGGGCTCCGGCAGCAACCCGATCTGGTGGTAGTGGCGTACCGCCCGCACCGTCACCCCGGCGTACGCCGCGAGCTGACTGATGGTGAGCATGGGTCTCAGACTGCCTCAGGCGATCTTGCGGCGATAGGCGACCATCGCGAAGACGTACGCCACGACGAGGATGCCGACGCACCACGCGAGTGCGGTCCAGATGTCGTCGCCGACCGGCTGCTGGGCGAACAGGGCGCGGATCGTGTTGACGATGGACGTCACCGGCTGGTTCTCGGCGAACCAGCGCACCGGGCCGGGCATGGTCTCCGTGGGCACGAACGCCGAGCTGAGGAACGGCAAGAAGATGAGCGGGTAGGAGAACGCGCCCGCACCCTCGACCGACGCCGCGGAGAGTCCGGGGATCACGGCGATCCAGGTCAGGGCCAGGGTGAACAGGAGCGAGATACCGGCGACCGCGAGCCACGCCAGCACTCCTGCCCCCGAGCGGAAACCCATGAGCAGAGCGACGCCCACGACGATCACGAGCGAGATCAGGTTGGCGACCAGAGAGGTGAGGACATGTGCCCACAGCACGCCCGACCGCGCGATCGGCATGGACTGGAACCGCTCGAAGATCCCGCTCTTCATGTCCATGAACAGCCGGAACGCGGTGTAGGAGATGCCCGACGCGATCGTGATGAGCAGAATGCCCGGCAGCATGTAGTCGATGTACTGGACCGGACCGGTGTCGATCGCGCCGCCGAACACGTAGACGAACATCAGCATCATGGCGATCGGCGTGATGACGGTCGTGATGATGGTGTCCATGCTGCGTGTGACATGGCGCAGCGTCCGGCCCGTGAGCACGACGGTGTCGCCGAAGAAGTACGTGGTCATCCTTGTTCCCTAGTGATCGCGAGGAAGATCTCCTCCAGGGTCGGCTGCTTCTCGACGTACTCGACGTTGGCGGGCGGGAGGAGCTGCTTGAGCTCGGCGAGGGTGCCGTTCACGATGATCCGACCCTTGTGCAGGATCGCGATCCGGTCGGCCAGCTGTTCGGCCTCGTCCAGGTACTGCGTGGTGAGCAGCACCGTCGTGCCGTCCGCAGCGAGCCCCCTGACCGTGTGCCACACCTCGATGCGTGCCTCGGGGTCGAGCCCGGCGGTCGGCTCGTCGAGGAAGATCACCGGCGAGTTCCCGATGAGGCTCATCGCGATGTCCAGGCGGCGGCGCATGCCACCCGAATAGGTCGACACCCTGCGGGTGGCCGCGTCGGTCAGCGAGAACCGCTCCAGCAGGTCATCCGCGATCGCGCCCGGGTCCTCGAGGTGCCGCAGCCTGGCGACCAGAACGAGGTTCTCCCGCCCGCTGAGGATCTCGTCGACGGCGGCGAACTGCCCGGTGAGGCTGATGGACTCCCGCACGTTCGCCGGTTGCGTGGCGACGTCGAAGCCGTTGACGCCGGCGGTCCCCGCGTCGGCCTTCAGGAGCGTGGCGAGGATCCTCACGGTCGTGGTCTTGCCCGACCCGTTGGAGCCGAGCAGGGCGAAGATGCTGCCCCGCGCCACGTCGAAGTCCACACCGCGCAACACTTCGAGCTTCCCGTACGACTTCTCGAGTCCCTGCACGCGAATCGCCGGACCGGCGGTCGATTGGGCCGTCATGAGCGCGTCCCCCCGGCTCGTCGCCCGAGGTCACCGACGATCTTCTCGACGAACATGGTCATCTGCCTCCTTTGTGGAGCTGCTCCGTCGACTGCGAGGAAGCTCCTGCCGGAAGGATGGAGGGTTGACCCGACGTCAAGGTCAAGCCTGCCCCGACCACGGCATCCGAGGAACGAATAGCCACAGGGCCGCAGCGTTTGCGTCAATGACGCGAATGGGGCCGAATTCGGCATCCGACCAGCGCAAAGGGGCTGACGGCCCTCGCCTCGGGATAAGAGAGCAGGACGACGACCGGCAAGTGTGCAGTCCGCACGGCGAGTTTGACCCGACCACCGACATCCAGGACGAGCAGAGTCTCCTTGTGTGGCCGACTGCCGTCCAGCCAGTACCCCGGGCCGTGCGCCCCAGAGCCGGCCTTTCCCGCCCCACCACGACATCGGCCGAACCCGCACCACGCGGATCCGGCCGGGTCGTCCATCCGGCTCGTTGCGGTACGTGGGCCGCATCCGGCCGGGATGTCCGGTTGGGAGGGGTCAAGATGCGTCGAAGTGTCCGAAGGCTGCGACAACCCGTGGGCCGCCCGGCGCAGGAGCGACCGGTGCCGGGAGTGGACCCGGGGCGTCCAGGTCCGACCTAGCGGCGATTGGGCGCCCCGACCGTTACCACCCGTGGCCGTTATGACTTGCGGTTGACCGTGCCGTTCCAGTTGTAGCAGCACGGCCAGGACCACTGCCGAAAGGCGGAGGCTTTGGTGATGTGGCCGCCCGAACACGCGGTGGGGCCGAACGAATAGAACATGGGGCCGACGGCAGTGCTCGTGTTCCAGCGGATCTGGGTGCCCTCGTACCAGGGAATCGCGGCCCTGCGTTCCAACTCACCGTCGCCGTAGGTGTCCACGCGCAGGTCACCCCCGCCCTGATAGATCACCGCCCGCACGTTCACGCTCCCGCCCTGGGTGCTGCTAACGCTGCCCTGGAACGTGCCCACCCACTCACTGTGGGTCGCTCCGCAGGCCGCGACCGACAGGCCACCACCCGGTCTGCCGGGGGCCGCGGTGGCGGCCGTCGATGCCGACAACACCAGCAGGAACGTGGCTACGACAGCGGAGAGCAACTTGCTTGCACGCATAACACTCCTCAAGTCCGAATGGCCAGGACGATCAAAACCGTAATGGCCGCCGGTCCCAGTCGTGGAGGAACTCGGGGACGAGACAGGGACAACGTCCCACCCAGCCGGGACAAGCTTGGCAACTGGACGGCCGCCGCCGGCATCTATCCCGGCGACAGCGGTCGTAACCCACGTTGGCGGGGTCCGGCCAGCGAGCAAGACTTGGACATGTCAGCCGGGGATCTGCCGGTTGGAGAAGTACGGCTGGTGGAACGGGAAGTCGTTGGCCAGCCAGTGCCTCAGCGCCGAGTGGGCCTTCTGGTAGTACCCGCGGTCGTACGCGCTCGGTGTCACCCACCAGCTGACGTCCACGTCGTGTTCCAACCGGTCCTCGGTGAGCTTCGTGCGGCCGCCCATCGGGTACAGGTAGCAGCAGCCCAGGTAGCCGCCCGCCGTGTCGCGCAGGACGTACGTGTACGAGCCGCCGTCGCGGAACTCGCATTCGTGCCACACCAGGTCGACGTAGTTGTACTCCTCGGTGACCGGCCCGGTCGGCCAGCTGCCGCCCCGGGTCTGCCGGATGAGGGGCAGGCTCGCGTTGATGCCGGCCACGTCGTCGGCCAGGTCGACGCGGGTGATCGCGTGCGCGACCACGTCGCCGTGGGTCAGCTCCGTCGGGACCTCGAAACCGTCCGGCAGGGTCAGTCTCCTGACGAGCTGGCGGTAGTCCATCAGCGGACCTGGTAGCTCAGGATCACGATGCCCGAGTCCAGCTTGGTCACCGTGTCCAGTTCGAGCTGGGTCAGGGCGCCTTCGCGGAACAGCAGGTCCTGCGGGCCGCCCTTGCGGACGAGCAGCGGATGGAACCACAGGTGGATCTCGTCGAGCAGGCCGTGCTCCAGCAGGGCGTGCGTGAGCTGCCCGAAGCCGTACTGGACGATGTTCTTCCCCGGCTCGTTCTTCAGCTTCTCGATCGCCTCCACCGGGTCGGTGTCGATGACCGTCGTGTTGTGCCACTCGGGGTCGGTGATCGTGGCGGAGACCACGTACTTGGCCATGGCGTTGATGTGGTCGCTCGCCGGGTCGCCCGACCGGGTCGGCCACACGGGAGCGAAGCCGTCGTAGGTGTGCCTGCCCATGATGAGCGCGTCGCACGAGAGCAGCAGCTCGGTCTGCACGGCCCCGCCCTTGCCGCCGTCCGGGCCGCTCGAGGGCCAGTGGTGCGGGGTCTCGATCACTCCGT
The DNA here is from genome assembly GCA_963840275.1 of uncultured Actinomycetota bacterium. GTDB lineage: Bacteria > Actinomycetota > Actinomycetes > Mycobacteriales > Pseudonocardiaceae > Actinophytocola. The sequence continues at coordinate 455,710 of CAWIYK010000003.1, read as the reverse complement.
CGAGCGAGATGTACGTCGAGTTGATGATGCGTCGCATGGTGTTGCTCCTGGTGGTCGGCTTGTCCGATGGGAAGAGCCTGCGCCACGCGACACGCGTTGGCATCCGTGCTCACCACGGATCGGGTACGGAATCATGTGCGGGGTGGGTGCGCTGCCATGGGGAGACATCTCGGCCAGGGAGGCCGAGGTGCTCGCGGCTGTCGGCGAGCACCTGACGAACGCGCAGATCGCCGGCCGGCTGCACATCTCGGCCCGCACGGTGGAGAGCCACGTGTCGGCGCTGCTGCGCAAATGCGGCGCGAGCGACCGTCGCCGGCTGGCCGTGCTGGCCGCCGAGGCGGCCGAACTCGGGGCGCGGGCCGACGACGCGGTGCTGCCGGAGGCCAGGACCAGTTTCGTCGGCCGCGCCGAAGAACTCGAGGCCGTGCGGACGGCGTTGGACACCAGCCGGCTGGTGACCCTCACCGGGCCGGGCGGGGTGGGCAAGACCCGGCTCGCCGTCACGGCGGCCGCCGCGGTGGCCCCGCGGTTCGCGGTCGGCGTGGTGTACCTCGACCTCGTGCCGGTGCCGCCCGGGCAGGTGGTGGCCGCCGCGGCGGCCACGCTCGGCGTCACCGAACGCCCGCCGCGGCCGCTGCTCGACAGCGTGGCCGACCGGGTGCGCGGCCGGGTGATGCTGCTGGTGCTGGACAACTGCGAGCACGTGCTCGACGAGGTCGGCGAGCTCGTCGAAGCCCTGTTGCGCACGGGCGGACGGCTGCGGATCCTCGCGACCAGCCGGGAGCGGCTCGGCGTCACGGGCGAGGAAGCACACGCGGTGCCGCCGCTGCCGCTCGGTTCGGCCGCCGAGACCCTGTTCCTCGACCGCGCCCGCGCTCTCGACCGCGCGTTCGCCGCCGCTCCCCCACTGGTCACCGAGGCGTGTGCCCGGCTCGACGGGCTGCCGCTGGCCATCGAGCTGGCGGCAGCGCGAGCCGCCGCCATCGGCGTCGACGGGCTGCTCACCGCACTCGACGACCGGCTGCGGGCAGTGGTGGGTGCCCGCGGCGGCGAGGCACGGCACCACACGCTCCACGACGTGCTCGGATGGAGCTACGACCTGCTGGAACCCGCGGAACGCGCGTTGTTCCGGCGGCTCGCGGTGTTCGCCGCGGGCTTCGATCTCGACGCCGTGGCGGCCGTCTCGCCCCGCGAGCGGCCGAGCACGGTCGCGCACCTGCTGGGCCGGCTGGTGGAGAAGAGCCTGGTGGTGCGGCGCGGCACCGACCGCACGCGGTACCGGCTGCTGGAGACGATCCGGGCGTTCGCGCTGGCGCACTTCGCAGGCGACGAGGAACGCGACGAGGTGCTGCGCGCGCACCTGGAGTGGGCGAGCCGGGTCGCCGTGGAGCTGGAAAGCAGGCTCGACAAGGACGACCGCGCGGCACGCTACGACGAGGTGGTCGACGACCTGCGGGCCGCGTTCGCCAGGACCGGCGAGGTGCCGGATCCCGTGGCGCACCGGCTGGGCCGGGCACTCGCCCACCTCACGTTCGCCCGGGGCTCATTCGTCGAGTCACGCGCGCACTACCGCGCCGCGGCCGAGCGGGCCACCACGCCCGCCGACGCCGTCCGGGACCTGCGCAGCGCCTCGGAGGCCGCGCAGTCGCTGGCCGACGGCGACGACGCGTTCGCCCTGCTGCTCGCCGGCGCCGACCGCGCGGGTGACGAGCGGGACCGGGCCGTGATGCTGGCGTTGGCCGTGACCCTCGCGACCCGCCAGTTCGGGGACTTCCGCCACCTGGTGCCCTCGGCCCGCCGCGCGGAACTGCTGACGCGGGCAGAGCGGGCACCGGTCGAGGACCGTGAGCACGCGGCGGTGCTCGCCACCGCCCGGGCCTGGCAGGCCGAGGCCGACCCGGCCGTCGCCATCGAGGCTGCGCACGACGCGGGCGATCCGACGCTGTTGCAAGGTGCGTTGGACAGCGCCCACACGGCCGCCGCGCGCCGGGGCCGGCTGCGCGAGGCCTATCGCATCGCCCGCGAGCGGCTGGAGCTGCTGCCCATGCTCACCAGACACCGGCCGGCCGATGCCATCGAGATTTTCGAGATTTTCGACCTGTTCCACTCTGTTTCACTGTGCGCGCTGGCCGTGGGTGACCTGCCGGGGGCACTGGCCATCGCCGCCCGCGCCACCGAACAGGACCCGATCAACGGCGACTACCCGTTCGTGTCGCTCTTCAAGTACCTGGCGCCGCTCACGCTGTCCGGCCGGTTCGACGAGGCCGTCGAACTCGGCGAGCGGGCGTTCGCCGAGTGGCGCGTCGCGGGGGCGCCGCTCCTGGCGTGGCTCGCGCCGTCGGTGCAGGTGCTGGAGCTGGCGACCGGTCTGCGTGGCGACCACGGGCTCTGGCGGGCACGCACCCTGGAGTTCGCCGGCCACCCCGATCCGCGCTCGTGGCGCCTCGCGGCCACCACGGCCTTCGTGGAGGCCCGGCTGGCCGTCCACACCGGACACCTGTCCGCCGCGGATCGCCTGGTGCGCAACGCGTTCGGAGAGTTCACCCAACCGTGGTACCGGGCGTACGCGAACGCGGCGGGCGCGGAGCTGGCGGTACTCGCCAACCTGCCCGACGCGGAGAAACGGCTGGCACAGGCTGAACACACGGCCGAGGAGAACGACTGGGCGGCCGCGTGCGTCGCACGGGCGCGAGGCAGATTCACCGGCGACGTTGCCGCTTTCCGCCGGTCTCTCGAGATCTGGCACCGCATCGGCGCGCGGTTCGAGCTGGAGCGCACGGAGGACGTGGCGGGATGAATGACCGGCCAACCTGCCCGCCGATCTTCCGCAGTACCGACCGGTACGACGGCTTCGTCGTCGTGATCTCGAGTTTTCCGAGATACTTCGCGGCCTCGTGAGGTCACGGCGCCGTGTTCAGCAGGTCGACGGCGCTGTGCTGACGTGCCGCGTCCGTGCGGTCGAGCGGGCCGGCCCAGCGCAGGCCGTACATGTCGAGCGGGTCGCGGGCGGCGCCATACGCGGCGTCGGCCTGCCTGCGCAGGTAGGCGTTGTACGGGCGGTCGGGAAGCACCGCGTTCAGCCCACCGAGGCCACGCGCATAGATCCCTTTGAAAGACGGACCGTCCGGCTCGCACGACCCGGGCTCGCACGGCTCTCGCAGGATCCCGTTGGTGTGCAGCGTGGCCGTGGTCGTCGAGGCACCCGCGAGCACGCGGGCGCGGTCCAGCAGGCCCGCGTCACCGGTCGCACGGTTCAGCTCCACCAGCGCGTCGAGTACCACGCCCTGGTTGTAGGTCCACGCCGGCTGCCCGTTGTTCCCGCAGGCGGCGGTGAGCCCGTCGTTGACCAGGTTCGAGCCGTTGATCATGCCGCTGGCCGCGAACCAGGACCAACCGGCGCTGGCACGTCCCAAGTAGACGGTGTCGCCCGCGATCCGGTTGTGCAGCGCGGCGTTGGCCTGGATGTACAGCTCGTTGGTGATCGCGTTCTTGTACGCCCGCGCAGTGCTCCACCACACCCCGCCACCGCACACGCCGTCCCAGAACCCGTGCATGTAGTCGGCGGCGACGCGCGCGGTGTCGAGGTAGCGGCGCTCCCCGGTCAGGTCGTAGGCGGCGACCCAGGCCAGCACCCACCAGCCGGTGTCGTCGATGAAGTCGTTGCGGAACTGGCCGAGCGCGGAGTTCACGTTGCGGTCGTAGGTGTTGGCGATGGCGTAGCGGTAGCTGTCCATACCGGAGACGCGGATGTTGTCGATGACGGCGGTGAGCGCGTTCGCCGAGTTCCACCAGCCGGTGGTCGCGAACAACCCGGTGTCGTTGCGATAGAACATCATCAGGGCGGTGGCCGCCGCGGTCCGCCGATCCCAGGCGTTCCAGGTCGTACGTGCCCACGCGGTGCATGCGATCTGAGGCTGGTCCACGGCCTTGCCACAGGCCCGCAACGCGCCGACGCCGAGTCGGCCCCAGTCGTCGACGTTGTACATCGACGTCCGCGTCCCGCCGGCGCCCGCCGGCACCCGCGTGTCGCCGAGCCGGCTGTCCGCGCCCCAACTGCGTCCACCGTCGTAGGACCGGTCGAGCCACACCTCGTCGCCCTCCCGGCCCGCCGCGATGTCACCCCACCCCATGGCGTCGTTGTCGTTGAAGTACAAGGAGATACGCCGCCCGTTGACGGTGACGGTCAATGCATGTCTGGTACTCGGCGCCAGCGCGGCGTCCCGGGCGTCGCAGTACCTGTTGCACACCACCGCGAGCGGCATGGCCTCGACCGCGGGCTCCGCGCTCACGTACTGCGGCGCGAGCAGTGCCAGGGCGACGGTGAAAATGGCAGCGGCCAGTATCGATCTCGTCATCGAGACCTCCAGCGAGCGCTCCCGAAGCCGCGCAGGGGTTACGGCTCCACAGGGGTGAGAGCGCTCTCACAGCTACCGAATGTAATTCGCCCACTACTGTCGGGTCAATGCTTCGGCCGCGACGCCGACAGGCGACCCGCCCGTGTTCAACCTGGACGATGATCGCCTACGGACTCCGCCTCGCCGGGCTCGTGGTCGCGGGCTGGGCCGTGGTGCGGGTGGTGGCACTGCTCAGCGGCAACGACGACGTCGTGGCAGCCGACGACCCGCACGGCTACGTCGCGATCTTCTCGCTGGTGGTCCTGATCCCGGTCCTGGCACTGACCGTCGGCACGTTGCTCGCCGACCTACGGCGACATCGAGCCCGAACAACTCATCGCGGCGATGGTCCGCAACAGGCGGACATCATCGACACCGAGCAGGCCAACCTCCACGACACCGCACTGACAGCGGTCCGTCGCGACCACGCCCGCGACGCGATCAGGTGGGCCACGTCCGACCGCTCACTGATCCAGCAACACAAGGCGCTACTGCTGTCCGCGTTGCAGCGGTAACGGCTTCAGACAGCAGCTCGTTCGGATTCGTTCGGGACTGGCCGCTGTCGGCGATGGACGAGTTACGTTTGGCGAGCCTCGGCCGGCGTTGCCGCCGGTCACAGCGGGTGCGAGTCCTGCCCCTGTAGACGCGCCGAGGTCACCAATTCCATCAATCTGAGGAGAACCATGGCACGGCGCATGATTCTGGGAACCGTGGTCGCCGCCGCGATCGGGCTCACGACGGTTCCAACTGCGACGTCGGCAGCCGGCTCGACTGCTCAAGGAAACGTCGGTGGCGCGGCGATGACGTGCGTGATCGACACGTACGCCTACGACACACCCACCGTCGGCCGCTGCAGAGCACTGTGGCGACCGGGCAAGGCGAACGACCCGACGATCGTCATGTTCAGCGTCACCGGTCTGAGCGCGGGCAGCTACACGTACACCTGGACGAACTTGGAAACGGGCAGTGCCCCCGTTCCGGCTTGTGGGAACGTCGGCTACTGCTCGCGTTCGATCGCGACCGATCGCAGCGGCGACGGGTATGCGGCGCTGTCGGTGAAGATCACCGATCGGACGACCGGGGCGACCAAGACCGTGTCCGCGGCGGCGACCTACTTGGACGGCTGGACCTGACCACCATCCCCGTCACCAGACCTTCCAGCAGAGGAGATGTCGCATGACACGTATACGTCGAACCATCCGTTCCGCCGCGGTCGCGTTGGCGGCCGCGTGCGTGGTGACCACGGCGGGAGCAGGGGTCGCAGGCGCTGACAACGCGGTGCTGACCGCGGGATGTGCGCCCGGGGCTACGTGATCTTCACGGTGAAGGCCAGCGGAGGCTCGATACCGGCGCTCAGCACCTGGACTCTCAGCGCGAGTGGCAGGACGACCGGCACCTCGCTCATCGTGTCGGCCAGTCCGGCGGTCATCACCCCGACCGGTGGCACGAACACCAGTGTGCCCCTGCGCAATCCCGCCGCCATCAGCAACGGCACGGTGGTGACGCTGACCCCGTCCAACTACGTGCACCCGTCCATCGGCTACCTGCGCCTGACCTTGTCCGGCTACGGCGGCCGCGCCGACTTCCGCATCGACGCCGACGGCGGCGGATGCTGAGCCGTCACGTCCGGACCACTGGATCCGGTTGACGGTGCTGCCCGCCGCGGTGTCGGAATCGGGGACGACGACCGAAATGTACGGAGTTTGTACGGGCCTGGCCGACCGTGTGGCACATGGCAGGTCGACAGGATCGTATGGATCGTCGTGGGTTTCTGGCCGTGGTCCCCGGGGCCGCGGTCGCGGCCGTGCTCGCGCCGCGCGTCGCCGCCGCGAGCGCGGCGGCGGCCGACATGGAGATGGTGGTGCTGGCCGCCCAGTGCGACCCGGTGAAGGTGGACACCGGTCTCACACCGGGCGCCGGGCCGAGTGTGCGGCTGGTCGAGGAGGCGCTGGTCACTGAGGGGATGCTCGCCGCCCAGTACGTCGACGGGCACTTCGGCACCGTGACCCGCACCGCGTACGGGCTCTGGCAGGAGTCCCTCGGCTACGAAGGGGCAGCGGCCAACGGGCTGCCCGGCAGGGCCTCGCTCACCGCACTCGCACAGGGACGGTTCTCGCTGACCCGGCTCATCGGACCGGGTAGCCGCACCACCTTTCAGGGCTTCCCGTTCAACACCAGGACGGTCGCGATGCTCACGGAGGCGCAGCGGCTCGCCGGGGTGTCGCTCGTGGTCGAGCAGGGGTCCTACTCACCGGGGGAAGACCCCACGTCCGCGGGGACCCACGACGGTGGGGGCGCGGTCGACCTGGACGCGGAGGCGCTGACCGCCGCTCAGCGGACCGCCGTGGTGACCGCGCTGCGCCGGGTCGGGTTCGCGGCTTGGCTGCGCAAGCCGACCCAGGGCGACTGGCCGCTGCACATCCACGGCATCGCCGTGAACGACACCGACCTGTCCACCTCGGCGCAGAAGCAGGTCGGCCAGTACTACCTCGGCCGCAACGGCCTGGCCAACAACGGTCCGGACGACGGGCCACAGGTGACCAAGGTGACGTGGGAGCAGTACCTCCGCGCCGCATAGATGTTCGCAAGAAACCCTGCACCAGTGAGGAAACGCATGCCCAGACTCAGCAAATGGACACGCGCGGCCGTCGGCGCCGCCGCGGCCGTTCTCGCCGCCGCCGGTGTCACGACGCTCGCGGCCACCCCGGCGAGCGCCGCGGCACGAGACGGTGTCTGCGACAGCGGCGAGTTCTGCTACTACTACAACAGCGACAACGCCGGGTCGATCTCCGACTTCACCGGTTCGATCGCCGACTACGGCACCACCCAGCCCACCTGCTACGACTTCAAGGGCGCGGGCGCCGGCAAGGGCGAGTGCATCAAGAACAACGCGGCGTCGGTGTGGAACCGCAGCGGCGGGACCGTGCGGGTGTACTTCAACTCCGGCTACGGCGGGGCGTCCCAGGACTTCGCGTCGGGCGCCAAGGGCAACCTCAACTCCACCCTGAAGAACAACAACGCCTCCCACCAGTTCAACCCCGGCACCACCGGCCGGTTCTGGCTGCCGTTCCCGTGCGGCGAGACCTGGGAGGCCAGCACCCGCAGCAACCACAGCCCGGCGAACGCGGTGGACTTCAACCACTACCCCGAGGACAACGGCTGGAAGGTGTACGCGTCGGCGCCCGGCACCGTGTCCAAGGTCGCGAACCTCGGCGGCACCTCCTACGGCCGCTACATCGTGATCGACCACAGCGGCGGGTGGCAGACCCTCTACGCACACCTGAGCACGCAGGACGTGTCCGTCGGCCAGACCGTGTCCGAGAAGACCATGATCGGTCGGGTCGGCAACACCGGCGGCTCCACCGGCCCGCACCTGCACTACGAGCAGAAGCTGAGTGGCTCGGTGCAGCGGGTCACCTTCCGTGACGGCAGCCCGGTCTACTGGGGCCAGCGCAACCTGGCCCGCAGCACCAACTGCCCGTGACCGACCCGAGTGCCCCTGACCTCCGCAGCGGAGGTCAGGGGCACTCGGCTCACGACGTGACCGGGGCGTGGACCGACAGGATCTCCCGCACCCGGTCCGGGTCATCCGGAGAGAACGCGGGTTTGACCCGACCACCAACGTCCAGGACGAGCAGGGTCTCCTTGCGTGGCCGACTGCCGTCCAACGGAAGCCAGTACCCCGGATGGGCCGTGCCCCAGAGCCGGCCTTTCCCGGTCCACCACGACATCGGCTGAACCCGCACGGCGCGGATCCGGCCGTAGGGAATGTGCTTGCTCGTACCGAACGGGAAGTAGTAGCGCCGCAACGTGACACCACGACCGTCGAGCATCACCCGACCATCGTCGTACCACACGTCAGCGGCCACGCTTCCACAGTAGGCCAACAATCCCAGCACCGCCTGCCTGAACGGTGCTCGTCAGTCGGACACCACCCGCCGCTGGATCGCCTGCCACCGGGTGATCTGGCGGATGACCAGGATCGCCAGCAACCCGGCCACGCACTCGACCGCCGTGGTGACGGTGGTGACATCGGCCGCCTCCTGCGTGATGGCGGCGAGGCTGGCCAGATCGGGCGCGCCCTCCGGGTCGGGCACACCCCACCGCAGCCATAGCGAGCCGATGAGGGTCGCCGCGTAGGCCAGCCACCACAGGACGACCAGCGATATCCGCGTGGTGCTGTCAGCGGGACGGCTGGCACGCCAGATGTCCCCGACGAACTGGAACGGGATCACCAGGTTCGCGCCCGGGACGATCCAGCCCCAGAACCCCCAGCGGCGGTCGCGGCGCTGGCTGTCCGGATCGAGCACCTCCGCATTCTCCCGCGCCGCGCGCAACCAGAACAGGTATGCCACGCCCGCGGCGAAAACCGTCACCAGCACCAGAACGGCGGCGAGCGCGGTCCGCTCGGCCAGTCGCTGGACCTCCTCGACGAGGCCGTCAGGCCGATACGGGTCGTGATACGCCTCGTCGGCGAGGTCGGCACCAGCGCGATCCATGAACGCGGACAGGTCCCGGTACAGCCACGTCAGGTACAGCTGGCCGGCGCAGGTGAGCGTGATCAGCACGCTCGCGGTGCGGGCCGTTCCGCGCAATGGTGCCAAGCTGACCGGCACCGTACGCCAAGCCCGCGACGGCGACGAGGAATCTCTCATGCGGGCATAGACGCGCTCGATGCCGTGACAGTTCCGTCACACGTGCAACAGCCGGCTGCTCCCCCATGACAGCTTGGTCGCGTCACCCATCGCCGTCATCACGAACCGACACGAAATCGATCAAACGAGCCGCTCCCGCGATTCGAGTGGATCGAGTCCGCGTGTTGGCTACGTTCTGGTGTGCGACTCCCGGTGCAATCCAATGCTGTGCTCACTCGGGGTGGCGCCGACGGGCGCGGCAGTCACCAGCGACGTGGCGACAATCGCGACCGCGACCCCTACTGCGATACTGATCGAACAAAACTGATCTTTCTCGTTCTTCTCCTGTCCCCCCGACGGACATCCGAGCCGGCCCCGTTGTACAAAAATCACATGTCGACGGCACCTAATGTTGGAACATCACGGCGATCCACATTTACTACCTGCCATGGTCCACATCGACGAACTCGCCGCTGGGCCGAGCTCGACGAAGTGGTTCATCGACTGCGTCCAGTTCTTCCGAGGCGGTGTCGATCCGCAGGTCAGCCGGCATATCGGTGACGTACTATTCCGACACATGGAAGCCCGGCGACGACGAACAACGCCGAGTTCATCCAATGCCTAAAGGCTGCCTCGTAAGCCGGAGGTGGATGTCGGCCAGCTGGTCGCGCCGGTAATTAATCATGTGCGGCGTGCAAGTGATCACCGCGTCGACGTCCCGGTGGATCATTCCGTTCACCGGATTGTGAGCGCGGGGCGCCGGTGCGCGCGAAGATCGCCGCGATGCCGAATCCACGTGAACTCGTCCGGACACTGGCGGAAATCGCGGCCAATCGGGTGACCACGACTGTGGGGCAGACCTGGCCTCATTAGGGGTGGGCAGCGGTTTCAGACCTCGGTAACGTTTCGACGTGGCACCTTCGCCGCTTTCGCGGTTAGGTGGGGTTGATTAGGCGAACAACGAGTTCATGCGCGCGACCGAATCCTTCATTTACGTTTCGGCATTCTTCTGCGCGGAGCCGAGCTGGGGGGATCAGCATGACCGTCGAGAACGAGACCAAAATTGCCTCGCCGGAGGGCCTGTGGAGCTGGTCGCCACGTCCTGGACGGCACTGGAGTGCGCCGGACTCGTTGCGCTGCAGCCGGAGCGGGGTGTTCGCCGGCGTGACGTACCACGACTACCGCGGTCACGTCGCGGCCGGCGTGCGTCGCGATGAGTGCTCGCCGGCACTGGCCGGCGGGTCACCGTGATGGCTACATCCGATTTCGCCTTGAGTCCAGGGGACACTGCAAATTGAAAGGAATGTCAAGCCATGCCCAGTAAAGTGATTTACGTCGTCGGGAACAATCTGGCACGTTCTGCAGCAGCGGACGATATAGTAGGTATTTCTCAACTCGTCGAGCAGGTGGTGCACGGTCGACTCGACGGACGTGAGGTGGCGGTCGTCCTCGGGCAGGGCATCGGCAAGCACGATCTCGACTACCTGCACCACGTGGTGAAGGTCAACGACGCGGTCAACATCACCATTCACGGCGAGTTTGCCGCCGAGCTGGCCGGCCGGGCCGCGACGCACAAGTCCCGGACGGAAAACGTGCTCGTCGGAGATCTACGCAAAGCCTCCGAAGGCGTCTTCGCTGCGCGGTTGTGCGTGAGCGACACCAACGAAATGATTCTTGATCACGGCTCCAGCGACCACCTCTCGGGAATGGTGCTGATGGAAGCCGGGCGGCAGATGTCCCTCGCGGTGGCCGAAACATACTTCATCCCGGCGGGACCGCAGCGCCGGCGATTCGTCATCCACAGCTGGAGAACGGATTTCCGCCGGTTCCTGGTGCCGCTGGAGGCCGAGATGATCCTGAAGCTCGGCACCCGGGAAAGCGGTCGCTCCGAGTCACTCAGATTCTCGGTTCGGTGCGAGGTCGTGCAGGCAGGGCGGGTTTCCGCGGTGCACGAGATCGACTTTTCCGCGTTCCCCGTGGCGGTGATGCAGGCGATCGAGGACCAGCAGGCCGCCGACGTGCTGCGGACTCTGCTCGAGCGGGTGCCCGCGCTCTGACGATCGCCCGCGCCAGCCTCCTACTCCTGGGAGAACCATGAACTTGCTGAACCGGCGACTGCCCTTGGCCCTGCTCGTCGTCGCGCTGATCGGAACCGCCGTCCGCCTGGTTCTACTGTGGACGGCTCCGGTGAGCGGGTTGACAATTACCGAAACCATCACGCTCGTCATCTACCTGTGCTGGCTGCTCGCCGAATCGCCCACCACGTTCCGCAGCTCCCTGAGGTCCGAAACGGCGACCGACCGGGGCACCGTGAACGTCTACGCCACGTTCCGACTGGCCACCCTCTTGACCGCGCTGTTCGTCCCCGGCGACTGGGACTCCTTCCAGCCGTGGATGCCGGCGGCGGTGGTCGTCTTCGCGCTCGCCGTGGCCTTCCGCCTCTGGGCCATCACGGCGCTCGGGCGGTTCTACTCACACCGGGTGCGCATCACCGATGGCCACCAGCTGATCCAGCACGGCCCCTACCGGCTGGTGCGACACCCCGCCTACACCGGGATGGCCGTCGCGCACGTCGCTTTCGTGCTGCTGTTCCTCAACCCTTTCAGTGCCGGGGCGCTCGTCGCGCTCCTGCTTCCCACCCTGATGGTGCGGATCATGATCGAGGAAAGGGTCCTGCTGCGGCTTCCCGGGTACGCGGGGTTCGCGGCGCAGCGGAAACGTCTCATCCCGGGGGTCTGGTGACATTGTGAGCGGAAACGTGCTGACCGGACGAGAGCTGCTCGTCGATTCCGAAGTCGGTCCCAAGTTCTCGAACCAGGCGCGGATGGCTGGGGCCGGGCTGCCGGTACCAAGGTTCTTCTGTCTGCCGGCTGCGGTGTTCCGGCGAGAGGGCGAGCCCTTGCGCGGCGAGATCGCGGCCGTGCTGGCCACGATGGACGCGAACGAACCGCACCAGGTCGCCAAGGCCGCCTGCGGCATCCGCGCGCTCTTCGCCGGGCTGCGCGTCCCGGCCGGGGTGGAGCGGTCCGTCCTCGCCGCGTTCGACGACGCCTTCGGCCGGTCCGCGACCGTGTCGGTGCGCTCGTCCCTGATCGGTGCCGACGGGCGGGGCGAGGACTCCGCCGACGACGCCATGGCCGGGGTCAGCGACAGCTTCCTCTACGTCGGCCGGGACCAAGTCCTGGACCGCGTCCGGCGTTGCTGGGCCTCGGCCTACAACGAACAGGCCCTCGTCCACTACGCAAGGTGCGGCGCCGACCCATTGTCGTTCGCCGTCGCCGTCGGCGTCCAAGAAATGGTGGCCGGTGAACGGTCCTTCGTCGTCTTTACCGCCAACCCGCAGTCAGGGACGCGGGACTACGTCGTTGCCGCCGGACTCGGCATCGGCGAGGGTGTGGTGCAGGAGAAGGTGCCGATCGACCACTACTTCGTCGACCGTGGCACCCGGGAGATCCGGCGCTCGATCGTCCCGAAGACCGAGCGGATGGGGCCTGATCCCTCAGGGACCGCGCTGACGCCGGCTGTGGCCCGTGTGGACGAGGATACCGCCGGGCGCGCGGCGCTCGCGGACGATGAGATCCGCGCGGTATGCGCGCTGGCCGCCGAGTCCGAACAGCTCTTCGGCGGTCCGCAGGACGTCGAGGGCACCATCACCGGTGATGGCCGGATCCACCTGCTGCAGTCGCGGCCGATCGTATTCGACCACGAGCAGCAGCGGTTGTGGAGCAACGCCAACATCACCGAGAGCTTCCCTGGGTGCACCACCGCGCTGACGTACTCCTTCGCACGCCAGTTCTACCTCGAGGACTTCCGCGACTATTACCGGCTGCTCGGGGTTGGCACCGACGAGCTGCTGCGGCGCGAGGCCGATCTGCAGAACATGATCGGCCTGCTCAACGGTCGGGTCTACTACGCGCTTGACGCCTGGTACCGGCTCAACCGGATGTCCCCGCTGTTCCCCGCCTGGCGTCCGAGCTGGCAGCGCATGATGGGCATGTCCCCGTCGGTGCACGACACTCGTCGCGACACCTTCGGCCGGAAGCCCGGTGAGCTGGCCGCCCAGGCCGACGGGGTGCGGCGGCTCGCCGTACTGCGCACGCGCCACACGCGGGCGGCTGCGGAGTTCCTCGGCTGGTGGGGCGCGACGATCCGCCGGCACCGTGACGCGCTGGAGACCGCGGACGGGTTCACCGCGGTCAGGTTGATGCGCAGCCTGTGGGCGGAGGTCCGGGGGAGGTGGGGCCTGACGCTGATCAACGACTTCTTCCTGCAGACCACCACCGACCTCACCTCGGCGCTGTTCCGGAAGTGGTTGCCCGGGGCCGAGGACGGTCTGCACAGCGACTTGCTGTGTGGCGACGAGGAGAACGTCAGCGTCACTATCCTGATGTCCACGTTGCGCCTCGCCGAGCTGGGCCGCAGCGCTTCCGACTTCGCCCGCGATGTCGCCGCGTCGGGGCCGGCGGTGGTGTGGGAACGGCTGCAGACCGGCGCCTACGGCGTCAACTTCGCGCGGCGGGTACGTGCGCACCTGGACCGGTTCGGCGACCGCGGGCTCCAGGAGCTCAAGCTCGAGGTGCCGGGGCCGCGGCAGGACCCCACCCAGCTGATGACCGTCCTGGCGAACTACGCGAGCATCGACCTCACCGCGGACGAGGTCGGCCAGCGCGAGAAGGGCATCCGTCAGGAGGCTGAGCGCCGGCTGGAGCAGCTGCTCGGCGGACGATCGATCCGGCAGCGGATCCTGCGGTCGCTGCTGGGCTCCCAGCGCCGATTCGTGGCGTTCCGCGAAAACTCGCGGTACGCGCGAAGCGAACTGTACGGCTTCGCCAAAGACGTGTTCCGCAAGCTTGGCCAAGAATTGGTCGAGCGGGGCGCGCTGGACTCGGCGGAGGATGTCTACCACCTCCAGCAGGACGAGGTGTTCGGATATTTCGACGGCACCGGTGTCACCGAAGATCTCCGGCGGCTCACGGCCCTGCGACGGGACGAGTACCGGAACCGCTCCCCCGAACTGCCGATGAACTTCGCCACCCACGGGACGGTGCGGGACTCGCTGCCCGGCGTGGATTCGCACGAAACCGGCGACACCGTCTTCAGTGGTCTCGGGTCAAGCGGCGGCTTGGTCCGCGGGGTGGCGCGCATCGTGCTCGACCCTCACGAGCCGGTCGAGCTCGACGGCGAAACGATTCTCGTGGCCCGCGAGACAGACCCGGGCTGGATCTTTCTGATGCTCGCTGTGGGAGGAATTGTGGTCGAGCGCGGCACCATGCTGTCGCACACCGCGATCACCGGCCGGAAGTTCGGCATCCCCACGGTGGTGGCGGTGCCCCGCGCGACCACCCGGATCCGCGACGGCGACCTCGTCGAGGTGAATGGGGCGACGGGCACGGTCAAGATTCTGGAAAGGAGTGGTGCGCGATGACCACGAAGACGACCGAGGACAACTCCGTGCGTGGTTCGCTGCGGGTCTTCGTCGCCGAACGCGTTCCGACCCGCGTCTACGGCATCTACGCCGTGGTCTGGGTTCTCGGCGTGCACGGCGTGATCGCCCTCGCCGGGTCTCACGGTGTTGGTCTGCGACTGGGCTGGGACCTGGTAGCCGAGATCGCGACGGTCTACCTGGCGCTGGTGTTCGCCCGCGTCGTCGACGACCAGAAGGACCTGGCCTACGACCGGCAGTTCCACCCCGACCGGCCTGTGCCCCGCGGTGCTGTCCGGGTCCGCGACCTTCGGTTCGCGATGGCGGTCATCGTCGTCGCCGAGGTGCTGCTGAGTGCCGTGAGGTCGCCGTGGCTGGTCGTCCTCATCGTCGCGTTCCTGGCGTACGACCTCTTTCTGGTGCTGCTGGAGCGATGGTCGACGGCGTTGCGGGACAGCATGTTCCGCAACCTGGCCGTCACCTACCCGGTGCAGGTGATCGTAACCGTCCACATCGGAATCGACGCTGCGCCGGGTGACGCGTGGCCGGGCGGCTGGGCGCTGGTCCTCGCCATCGTGTTCGCGGCGAGCCTGTTCCTGCACTACGAGTTCGGCCGCAAGACGGCGCGAAGCGCGCAGCCCGGTAGAACCCTCTACTCGAACGTCGTCGGGTCGCGGGGGTCGGTGTTCCTGACCCTCCTCATGCCCTGCGTCGCGCTGGCAGTGGCCGCCGCCATAGTGCGGCCGTGGTCGGTGCACGGACTCGCCGCGTTCGCCGCGTGGATCCCCTTTGCCGCAACGGGGTACGTCTGGCTCGGCGCAGACCGATTCCTCGGCGCGCGTACCCCGTCGTGGCCCGCGATACCCGCCATGGGGCTCCTCGCCTGGACGCACGTCGGAGTCTTCGTCGCGGCCGCCGCAATCCTGCGACCCGCCCTGTGAACGCATGTTCCGACCAGGAATGGAGGACTGAGATGGATGTCGCAAAGCAGTCCGAAGCGCTGCCCTACCCGTTCAACGACGGCAATGGTCTGGACGTGGCCGAGCCGTACCGCCAGGCGCAGGAACAAGGACTGGTGCGTGTGCAGCTTCCGCACGGCGAACCCGCCTGGCTGGCGACTCGTTACGACGACGCCCGCGCTGTGTTCGCCGATCGTCGATTCTCCCGCGCGCTGGCGGGGAAGAACGACGAGCCTCGCTACACACCATCGGTCGGTGGTTCCGACATGGGTCTGATCTCCATGGACCCACCCGATCACACCCGAATCCGTTCACTGGTACGGGACGTCTTCAGCCCGCGGCAGGCCGAATCCTCCCGCTCGCACGTGCGGGAGATCTGCCGGGGCCTGCTCGACATGTTCCTCGCCGAGGGCGCCCCCAACGACCTCGTTGACAAGTTCGCCCTGTCCCTGCCGATCACCGTCATCTGCGGCATCCTCGGCGTCCCGGCGCGAGACCGGCCGGTTTTCCGGCAGTGGACAGACATCCTGGTCTCTTCGGACATCGCGACGCCTGCTGAGCAGGCAACTGTGCTCGGCTCGCTCCGCCGATACATGGGCGATCTGATCGAGGCACGGCACGCGCACCCCGAAAACGATCTCCTGTCCCAGCTCGTCGCCCAACGTGGCGGTGAGTCTGGTCTCAGCTCGGAGGAGCTGGTCGACCTATGCCTGGCATTGCTCGTCGCCGGACACGAGACCACTGCCTCCGAGATCCCCAACTTCGTATACACACTGCTCCTCGATCGACCGCAGTGGGAGCGGCTCGTCGCGGACCCCGGTCTCATCCCCGCCGCGGTCGAGGAGCTCCTGCGGTTCATTCCGCTGGAGCTCGGCGCGATGTACCCGCGGTACGCCACCGAGGACGTCCAGTTGGGCGATTGCCTCGTCAAGGCAGGCGAAGCCGTACTCATAGCGTTCAGCGCCGCCAACCGAGACCCCCGACAGTTCGCTGAACCCGACGTCCTTGACTTCGACCGCGAGAACAGCAAACGACACTTGGGCTTCGGCCACGGCGTGCACCACTGCGTCGGTGTACACATCGCCCGGATCGAACTGCAGGAGGCGCTCGCGGCCCTCACCGAGAAGGCCCCGGGGCTCAGGCTGGCCGGGCCCATCGAGTGGAAACCGAACGCCCTCCTGCGCGGACCCAAACGAATGGTCGTGACTTGGTGAGCGAAGCACGCGAAGCCAGGAGGTGCGGATAGACATGCAGCTGGAGCACGCTCTTACGACCACACGAGCGGTTCGTCGCCGCCTGGACCTCGAACGGCCGGTCGAACTCGCGACCGTCAAGAGGTGCCTGGAGACCGCACTGCAGGCACCTACCGGCGGCGACCGGCAGGCGTGGCGGTTCGTGGTCATCACCGAACCCGACCTCCGCACCGAAATCGGCCGCATCTACCTTCAATGCTTTCAGCAACGCAACAGGGGAAGCACCGGCCGAACCTACGACGGCGCGCGCGACCTCGCACTGAACATGGCGAGAGTGCCGGTACACGTCATCCCGTGCATCGACGTGCCCGGCAGGACCCTGCCGACCGGTAATCAAGCAAGCCTCTGGGCGAGCCTCCTGCCAGCGGTGTGGAGCTATATGCTCGCTGCTCGAAGTGAGGGGCTCGGCACCTGTTGGACCACCGCCCACCTGGCCGCTGAGCACCAGGTGGCGGAACTGCTGGGTATTCCGGACGGAACGCATCAAGCTGCCTTGATCCCGACCGCGCACACCGTCGGCACGACCTTCCGGCCCGCCGACCGCCGACCGGTGGAGGACGTTCTGCATCTGAACGGCTGGAGCCGGGCGCCGCTGTGACAACGGGTGCTGGTGCGCAGTCCGAGTTGGCGTGGATGACCTTGAG
Organism: uncultured Actinomycetota bacterium; assembly: GCA_963840275.1. GTDB lineage: Bacteria > Actinomycetota > Actinomycetes > Mycobacteriales > Pseudonocardiaceae > Actinophytocola. The sequence goes on along the minus strand of CAWIYK010000003.1, from coordinate 438,404 downwards.
GACGTGGCGTAGGCAGTCGGGGAGGAGATCGGCGGCGACTGCTCCGATCCCTTCTCGGCAGACGGACGGTTAGTGGGAGACACTCGGGTAGCACGGATGGCTCAGCGAGACTTGAATCTCGTTATCCAGTCTGCGTTGAGCTGATCGGCCTGTCGATGGTGCCTGACCACCAGTTGCCGATCCGGCGGAACGTTCAGACCAAGATAGTCGAGCACCTTTTGCGCCGTGCGAGGCGGATCTGCCGCCAACTCCTCATACGTCACCTCGCAAGGCACGATGCCGTGCGAGGCGAACCAGACTGTCCAGTCCGCCTCGGATTGCCCGATCGTGGCGACAAGCCGACCAATCAGCTCTTCGTCGTAATGAGGATCCTGACCTCCGGGCGCGACGGCTTCGCCCGGATGCCAGAAATGGGTCTGCAGCGACCTTGCCCACGACACCGCCTGGGCCACGACGTCGCGTCGCCGCAGGTGGACGAATCTGAGTCGACCAAACTGGGCGCTCAACAGGTCTACATCCGTCGCCGCCGGTATAGCTGCGGCGGCGGCAAGGCCACTCGTCAGTTCCGGCAGCGTCTCTGCCATGATCCTGCCGCCGAAGACACCGTTCGAAGTCTTGCCGGCGGTCAGCGCCGCTCGAACGAACGCCTCGTCGATCCGTCCATCACGCGGTCGGGCTATACGCCAGTCGTCGGCGTACTCGTTCACACTCTTGCGATTGAAGTAGGAGGCTGGGTGGCCGGCAACCCCGGACGAGTCCAGCAGACCGCACAGCAAGGTACTTCCCGAGCGGGGCGTCGCGCAGATCAGGTACGAGTCGAAATCCAGGCGTGACACAGTGGACGACGGTAGCCAACCGTCGACCTGGGGCCAACCGAATTCCCGCACGAGCTGGCGCTCCTGACGATCATCGCGGTGAGCGCCGACGCGGCTGCCATGACGGCGGAGCCGAGGTGGACCCTGACGACGGGGCGTCGACGGTCCGCCACACCGGCGTGACGAACTCGAGCGACGACTTGATAAGGACCGCCGTTGGAAGCGAAGCAGGAATGACCGTCCTCGTATTGGCGGACGTCAGCGCGGGAGTTTCCTGACCATCGTCGACACGAGCGCTAGTGCTTGCTCGCACAGCGTCGCATATGCGTCTGGCCCCTCGACACGGACGATCGCGATCTCGTTCCGGGCCGGCGCGGCTGAGGATCGTTGCCGGTATTCGACGACCGCCCCGCACGATGTGTCGTTGTACATGCCCTTTCCTTCCGATTCCATGAAGCCCGGGTAGCCGTCGAAGATCGTGGCGGAGACGCCGACATCGGCGGGATCTCCGAACTGGAAGGTGTAATGGACCGACGGCCGCCCCCTCTCCGGGGTCCCTAGACCGCATCCCCAGTTTCCCCACTCCGGCTGCCGATCGGCGACATCGATATCCGGCACGGCAGCGGCCACCGCATTCGGGTCGATCAGCTCGCACGCGTCGACCGATGCCAGCGGCGAGGACTCCAGCCGCCCCGGTGCGTACGTGATGCCCTTGGACTTCAGGAGCCGAACCACACCCACTGTCCCGGTGTCGACGATCGCGCACATGTCGTACCCGGCTTCCGAGGACGTGGTCGGCCCGTATGCCTGCAGGTAGATTTGTGTGCCGTCGGTGAGCTCCACGGCGGCATCGCAATATTCCTTGTCTCCCGAGACGGCCGCCGACATCCAGTTCACGGTGATTCCGCCGATGACGGCAGGCGCCTTGCGGTCCGATGTGTAATGTCCGGCCGAGGGCAGCAGGAACTGCAGGTTGAACGAGGCCTTCCCGGCGGAGATCACCGCCTGGCAGCCGCCGAAGCTGAACCCCGGGCCCACCCTGATCTGACCGAACTGTGCGAGCACCTCTGTGTCGAGAAGGGCGCACGGGTCCACCGCCTTGCGGTCACCGGTGACCATGACCGAGCCGACCGAGTCCGGTAGCGCGGGCACCGACGGGGCTGTCGGCAGACTACGGTCGGCCGGCGCGGCGATCCCGGCCTCGCCATCGCCCAGGGCGACGACGATGACCAGGCCGGCGACGAGCATCGCCACCACCGCGATCGCACCGAGCAGAACCCGCGGCGACCGGCCCCGATCGGTGCGCATCAAGAAGGTACGGACGGCGTGAGTCTCCTCGGCCAGAGTCGCCACGGTGGGCTGCTCCGGTTCGAAGGTCCGCAGGACGTCCAAGGTGGACTCGGTCAGCCCGGTGGCGATCGCCCGCAGTCGTGCGGCGACCTCGGACGCGTCCGGCCGAGCGCCCGGGTCGACGTCCAACATCCGACGCAGCACCACTTCCAGCTCCGCGCCGGCGCCCTCGTTGTCTCCTTCCCCGGTGGCGGCGGCGTTGTAGAGCGTGAGGCCCAACGAGTAGACGTCTGACGCGGCGGTGGACTCGTCGCCCCGCGCGACCTCGGGCGCGAGGTAGGCCGGCGTACCCATGATGAACCCGGCCTGAGTCAGCTTTGTGTCGAGACCCCGATGGGCGATACCGAAATCGCTCAGCCTGACCTGGGTTCCGTCCCGGCCGACCAGGATGTTCGCGGGTTTCACGTCACGGTGCCGGACCTCCTGCTGGTGACCGGCCGCGAGCGCCGCGGCCACCTTGGCGCCGATCCACGCGACCTCGCCCGGCGCCAGCCTGCCGCGGCGACCGGTCAACTCGTGCAGGTTCAGCGAATGCACGAAGTCCAGGACCAGCCAGATGTTCTGCTTGTCCTCGAGGACATCGCGAACCGCGACCACATTGGGGTGTTCTCGCAGCGCACCAGCGATCCGCGCCTCCCGGGACGCGCGTTCCCGGACCTGCCGCGCCTCGTCGGCGCCGACGGTCGCGAGGCGGATCTGCTTCACCGCCACCACATGGTGCAGCCTCATGTCCGTGGCCCGCCACACGACCGCCATGCCGCCGGCGCCGACCACCGACTCGAGCCGGTACCGGTCACCGACGAGCGAGTCCGAGCGCACCTGATCACCCCGTCTGGTGTTCGACCTTGGTCCTCGTGAGCGGGCTACCGCCGCCGGGCCGCATGAATGCCCGGTCAGGAGGGTATCCGGTCCGGCACCTGGTGAAAGGAGAACGTCCATGAGCGAGCCGACCGAACCCGGTGGCGACGCCGAACGTGGCGCGGTGGAGGAGAAGATCGACGCCCCACTGACCGACATGAAGCGGGAGGTCTCCCGAACTTCGGAGGACCAGGCCGACCAGGACGGCGACGCCGAGGAACCACCCGACTGAGTCCGCGGTCGATCTCGGCCGTGGCGGATAATCCGAGCATGCCAACGAGTCGCCTCGGTGAAGGTGCGCCCCCGCGCGTGCGGATCGAGGCGGAGTGCCGGCGCCGCAGCCGGTCGGCGCTGGCCGCCGGCTGCGCCCGGCTGATCATGGGTGACGACACCGACGTCGAGCTGATCCTGGTGCTCGGCGGGGCCACGGCACGGTCGGTGTCGAGTACGGGACCCGCGAGGATCTGCGGTACTGGTTGCGGGTGTGGGGAGCCCGCGGACTGCTCTGGGCATGGGACGGCACCGCGCGCGAGGCAGAGCACGCCGCCCTGCGCGACGAGGCCTGGCGGGTTCGGGAGATGGCCGCCAAGGTCGTGGCGCGGCATCTGATCGGTGACGCGCTCACCGACGTGGCCGAGCTCCGCGACGACCCGACGCAGCGGGTCCGCACCGCGGCCACCCGGGCGCTCGTCCGCCTCACCCGCGCCCGCGCCTGACCACCTCACTCAACCAACTCACAGGACACGAACGACCGGCGGCCGCGTCATGTCGGCTCCCCCGGCGGTCGTGGCTCTGCCGCGTAGCGGCTGACCCCGAGGCAGTCGATGACGGTCCGGACCTCGGCCGGGTCGCCGACCAGCACGATGCGTTGTTCCCGCACCGCACTCAGCCAGCTGTGCCGGCCGAGCCACGCACCGGTGAGCGCGCCGAGCGTGCACCGCAGCCGAACCGCGGATGTCGACGCATCCGGCTCGGTATGGCGGACCGCCGCGCCGCTGGCGACCGACAGGGTCACCCACCAGCGGCGGGGCGGTGGCGCGTCGACGATGTCGAACTGGACGTTCAGCGGACGCTCCGGCAGCCGGTCCTCGTCGATCTCCCGACAGATGTCGAACAGAAGCAGCTCGGCGTCCAGATCACCGAGACGCGGAGCGGGCAGCCAGCGCTGTCCCCAACCCCCGAGTTGCTCGACGATCGGCCGCAGCTCATGACCGGCCTCGGTGAGGCGATACCGGTCGTCGCCCTCGGGAAGGTGCTCGACCACGCCGAGGGCCACCAGCCCACGCAGCCGGGCACCGAGCAGCCGGGCGGACATGCCGGGCACACCTCTGGCGATGTCGGCACGCCGCTCGGCGCCGCGCATGAGCTCCCGGAGCACCAGCAGCGTCCACGACTCGGTCACCACCTCCGCCGCGCGCGCGACCGGGCAGTGCTGCTCGTAGCGGGGCAAGGAACTCTCCCGATCCGTTGGTTCACAGGTCATCCCGACCGGTCACGACGAAGAAGGCGTGCCCTGTCGCGCCCAGCACAGCTCGTCCGCCAACTCGGCCAGGTCCGGCGAGGGGCGACAGTGCACCAGCACCATGTGCCGCGCCACGTGTCCGACATCCACCCGACCGGTCAGCCCCCGTGCGTGCCGGCGGGTGGTGAGGCCGATCGTGGTCCCGCGGGCCACCGTGTCCAGCAGCCCCAGCACGCGCTCGGCTGGCACGAGGATGTCGGTCTCGAACACGACCGGCGACTCCGCCTGAAGCGTCAGACGGAGCAGCGCGTTCTCCGAATCGACGACGGCCCACCGGCACCGACCGGACACGACGACCGCCTCCTCCGCGTGCCGGAGTCCGTCGAGCAGGCCGAACAGCGCCTTGGCCGAGGTGTGCAACAGATCCCGACGCTCGCCGATCACCAGGGCGAAGACCGGCCACAGGTCGGCCTCTCGCACGGTGACGGCGCGCGGCCCGACACTTTGGGGCCAGAGCGACATCACCTCGATCGCCACCATCGTCGCCGGTTGCCCGGTGCGTCGCATCCCGCTCCCACGTTCGACTACAACGACGCCCGATTGTCGCCGCACTTCACGGTCGATGGCGTAGCTGACGGGGACTGTCAGGAGATCGCAAGGCGCACACCCGGCCCCGTGCGCTGGCCACCGCGTTCCTGTGTGGACTGCCGGTAGTCGACGGCGGCGTCAGACGAGCAGCTCCCGGCGCCGGCTCGGACACCGTGCCGAGGCCGTGGGCCGTCAGTGCCTGCGACGCCTGCGCCGCCTCCGACGCCTCCGACGCGTACCGCGACCGGCGGGCCGGCGTCGGCGTACTCGGCCACGATCGGCGCGATCAGCTCGCCCATCAGCGCGGCATATTGTCGGCGGCGTCCACATCGGAGCAGCGGAACGTTCCGCTCGACCCCTACCGGGGGTGCCCTACCGTGTCCGGATGATGTTCGGAAGGTACCGGGTCGAGGGGCTGCTCGGCCGCGGCGGCATGGGCGAGGTGCATCGCGCCCACGACACCGAACAGGACCGGGCCGTCGCGCTGAAGCGGCTGTCGGTGTCGCTGGCCGACGATGAGTCGAAGGCGCGGTTCCGCCGCGAGTCGCGTATCGCGGCGGGGTTGCGTGGGCCGCACGTCACGACCATTCACGACTACGGCGAGATCGACGGGCAGCTGTACCTGGCGATGCTCCTGGTGGAGGGCACCGACCTGCGCCGGCTGCTCGACGACGGACCGCTGCCCGCGGCGCGCGCGATGGCGATCCTGTCGCAGGTCGCGTCCGCGCTGGACGCCGCGCACGCCGCCGGGGTGGTACACCGGGACGTCAAGCCGTCCAACATCCTGATCGACGAGTCGGACACCGCCTACCTCGCCGACTTCGGCATCGCGAAGTCACTCGCGCCGGACGCCACCAGCGTCACGCGCTCCGGTGAGATCGGCACCCTCGACTACATGGCGCCCGAGCGGCTGATGCACCGCGGCGCCGACCACCGCGCCGACGTGTACGCGCTGGCGTGTGTGCTGTTCGAGTGCCTCACCGGCAAGAAGCCCTTCCCCGCGGACGACTCGGCCGGCAAGCTCGCGGCGCAGCTCAACGACCCGCCGCCCGCGCCGTCGATGTTCGACTGGCGCATCCCCCGCGCGGTGGACCTCGTGGTGGCGACCGGCATGGACAAGGAGCCGGACCGGCGCTACCCGACCGCGGGCGAGCTGATGGCCGCGGCGACGAAGGCCTACCAGCAGCAGTCCACGACCGCCCCGGTCACGGCGCCCGCCCTGGCCGGCACGCCGGAGCAGGGCCACCTCATGGAGGCCATCGTCGCGGTCGCCACCCGGCGCCCCGCACGCACCGACCAATGCCCGTACCCGGGGCTGCGCAGCTTCTCCGCCGCGGAGAGCGAACTGTTCCACGGCCGCGAACACGCGGTCACCGACGTGCTGGTCCGGCTGTCGCGCCAGACCGCGACCAGCGGCCCGCTGCTGGTGGTCGGCGCGTCCGGCACCGGCAAGTCGTCGCTGCTGCGCGCGGGAGTGCTGCCCGCGCTCGCCGCGGCGGCGGACCCGTGGCCGCAGCTGGTCACCACACCGGGACCGCACCCGGTGCGCACGCTCGCCGCGCGGCTCGCGCCGGTCGCGGACGCCGACGCGGACGGGCTGGCGCGATGGCTGTACACGCGGCCGGAGGAGTTCGGCAGGCTGTGCGCGCAGGTCACCCGCGACCGAGGCGGCCGACTGGTGCTTGTCGTCGACCAGTTCGAGGAGCTGTTCACCCTCGCGGCGCCGCGCGAACGGGAGGCGTTCGCGACGCTGCTGGCCAACGCCTGGCCCGCGCTGGTGGTGCTGACGGTCCGCGCCGACTTCGTCGACCAGTGCCTGCGGCTGCCGGCGCTGCGGACGGCGATGGCGAACCCGTACCCGCTCGGCCCGCTCGCGCCGAGCGACCTGGCACGGGTGATCACCGAGCCCGCCAACGCCGCCGGACTGTCCATCGAGGACGGTCTGGTCGACCGGCTGATCGCCGATGTCGGCGCGCGTGACGGCGTGGACTACGACCCCGGTGCGCTGCCGCGGCTCGCGCACGCGCTGCGCGAGACGTGGCAGCACCGGACCGGCCCGATGCTGACACTCAAGGGCTACCAGGACACCGGCGGGGTCGACCGCGCGGTGGCGCTCACCGCGGACCGTGTCTACAACGGACTGTCCGAACCGGACCGTGCGGTGCTGCGGACCGCGTTGCTGCGTATGGTCACCGTGCTCGACGGCGGCGGTGTGGCCCGCCGCAAGGCCGACCGCGCCGAGCTGCCGGAACCAGTGGTGGCACAGCTCGTCGAGGCCCGACTGGTCACGGCGGAGGCCGACGGCGTCCAGCTGTCCCACGACGCGCTGCTGACCGCGTGGCCACGCCTGCGGGAGTGGGTGGAACAGGACCGCCAGGGTTTGGTGCTGCGACAGCATCTCGGCCAGGCGGCGACCGCGTGGCAGGCGAGTGGTCGGGACGACGGCGAGCTGTACCGCGGCGCCCGCCTGGCCGCGACGTTGGAGTGGGCCGAGGGGCGCCCCGACCTCACCGGCCCGGAGCGGGATTTCCTGCTGCAGAGCAAGCACGTGCGGCAACGCGCCACGCGCCGGCTGCGCGGCCTGGTCACGGGCCTCGCGGTGTTCCTCGTCGTCGCGCTGATCGCGGGTGTGGTGGCGGCGGTCAAGTGGCGGGAGGCGACCGAGGAAGCGGACAACGCCCAGTCCCGACTGCTCGCCGCCGAGTCGTTGGCGACCGCGGACTCCGACCCGATCGGCGCCCGGCGCAAGGCGTTGGACGCGTGGCGGCACAGCCAGACCTCCGCGGCCCGCGGCGCCCTGCTGTCGAACACCACCACCGACCACCCGATCACCTACGACACCGATCTCGACCAGGCCAACACCGTCGACCTGAGCCCGGACGGCAGGTTCCTCGCGGCCGGCGGCCCGGACGGGCGGCTGACCGTGCTCGCCACGGCGACCGGCGAGCCGATCGCCGCGTTCGACGGGCACAGCGCCCAGATCACCGACGTCGAGTTCTCCCCAGGAGGCGGGATGTTGGCGACGGCGAGCGAGAGCGGGGACCTGGACCAGTCCGTGCGCATCTGGGAGATGCCGAGCGGGCGGCTGTTGCGGACGCTCAACGCGGGCAACTTCGTCACCTGGCGACCCGACGGGCGCGCGCTGGCCGCACCCGGCTCGAACGGCACCCAGATCGGCGTCGCCGAATGGGACCCGCGCACCGGCCGGTCGACCCGCTGGCTGGCCGGGCCGTACGTCGACGAGGCGGCCATGCCGTTGAAGGGCGCGTACAGCCAGGACGCCGAGCGGTTCGCAGTCGGTCGGGGCGACGGGGCCGTCGAGCTGTGGGACACCGACACCGGGACCCGGGTCCACGTCGACACCCGGCACATCGACGGCGCGACGGAGTCCCGGACGAGAGACGCCGCGGTGCGCCACCCCGAGGTCGCCTTCAACAACGAGCTGCTCGTGTCGGCCGGCTCGCTGGACGGCAAGGTCCGGTTCGCGGACGCGGTCACCGGAAAGCCGCGCGGCCGCGCGCTCGACGCCCAGTTCCCCGGCACCGGCCTGAACCTCACCGCCGACGGCCACCACGTGCTGACGCTCGCCGCCCCCGCCGTGGGGGTGACCAGGTGGAACCTCGCGTCGCGACGGCAGTCCGGCGAGTACGCCCAGGCACCGGGCGGCACCGGCCTCGTTGCGGTCGTCCTCGTCGCGCTCGGTGCCTCGGCGAACGGGGTGGTCGCCGGGCAGATCGACGGCGACGTGGTGCTGTGGCCGCGAAACCCCGGCTGGCACCACGAGCCGGCGGAGCAGGTGTTCCGGGTCGCGTTCAACCCCGACGGCGACGAGGTGGCGGCCATCGCAGGCGACGGCCTCTACACCTGGGAGCCGGCCACCGGGGAGTCCGTGATGGACCAGATGGTCGGGCCGGTCGCCATCGCATACCGCCCGAACGGCATGCGGGTGACCGTCAACCGGGACGGCACCGTCGCCATGCCGGCCACCGCGGGTTCCGCCGAGACCGTCGAGATCGGCCGCACGGACCTCGTCGACGCCGACGTCGCCGTCTCGCCGGACGGGCGGCTCGTCGTGGTGAAGGTCGTGACCGCGGCTGCCGACGGCGCGCGGGACACCGGTCTTCTCGTGTGGGACGCGGCCACGCGCGAGCGGCGCGCCGTGATCGACCTCGGCGCCGACACCACGGGCGTCCCCTACTTCTCGCCCGACGGCGAACGGATGCTCGCGGACGTCTCCAACGCCTCGACCCTGGCCGATCCGGCGGCGGCCACCAGTGAGATCAGGACCTGGGACACGTCGGACTTCCGCCAGCGCAGGACGATCCCCGTCGAGGCGCAGGGCACGTCCGTCCTCACCCCCGACGGCGGCACGCTGATCACCTCTGGCGGCACCCGGATCCAGGCCCGGGACGCGGACACCGGTGCGGTGCGCAGGACGTTCGGCGAGCACACCTCCGAGGTGCGCGCGCTCGCCCTGTCACCGGACGGGCGCACCCTGGCGACGGGGACGCTCGGCGAGCCGGCCATCCGGCTGTGGGACGTCGCGACCGGGAACCACCTGGCGACACTGACCGGGCACGGCGCCGGCATCGAGGATCTCGAGTTCTCGCCGGACGGCGGCAGGCTGGCGAGCGCGGGCGACGACACCGACGTCGGGATGTGGCTCGTCCGTCCTGAGGACGCGGTGGAGCGAATCTGCGCGGATCTGACCGGCGCCGGTGAGAAGGATCTGACCTCGCTCGGGTGCCCACGGTAGGGTCCCGGCCGTGGTGCGGGTCGTCGTGCGGGGCAAGGACGTGCACCCGGTGTCGATCGAGACCGGGGAGCGTGTCGTGTTCGGACGGGAGCCGCACGCGGCCACCGGACGCGCCGGCGCCACCCGGGGCCTCGTCGCGATCCGGCTGCCCAGCTGCGCGCCGCACGTGTCGGCAGTGCTCGCCGAGGTGGTGGTCGGCACCGAGATGGCTCAGCTGCGCTGGCACGGGAACAACGAGGGACGGTTGTCCAGCCTGCTGCACGCACCGGGCGGCGCGCGGCGCGTGACCCTCGTCCGCGACATGTCCGCGATGCTCGACGAAGGCAAGAACGAGCTGCTGGTGCTGTCCGGCAAGCGGGTCAGCGGCTTGTTCGCGGACCTGGAGCTGACGTTGGTCGTGTCGGGGATCGCACCGGTCACGGCGTTGCCGACCGCCGGCCCCAAGGGGCTCACCGAGCCCAAGCCGCACGTCAAGGACAACAAGCTCGTCGCGCACAGCAAGGAGTGGTACGTCGCGCTCGCGCTGGCCGAGCCATGGCTGGCCGGGGAGGACGACTTCCCGTTCCCGCCGACGAACCGGGGCGTCTACGAGCGCGTCCAGCACTGGCGCGGCGACGCGTGGAACTTGGCGAAGTCCCAGCGCGTGGACGACGCGATCCGCGCGGTCTCGAAGATCGCGTTCGGCGAGCTGGAGGATCCCTACACCGAGGCTCGCGCCGGCCGCATCCAGAACCCGAGGTTCGCGGTGGGCAAGCGCATCGCCGAGTACCGCCTGGTCACCGCGGCCGACCTGGACGAGGTCGAGCAGGACGCCCGGGCACGGAACCAGCCTCGATAGTTACGCGGTCACTGGACACAAGACACTCCGCAACCATCAAGTTGTTCACCCTGGGCTATGGCACGCACACTGACAGCGATCCGTCAGGAGCGCGCTCATGAGCCACGACTCGACGATTGTCACCGCTTTCCCGGCCCCGGTCGTCCGGAAAAGCGGGCTGGGCCATCAACCAGCGGTGCTTGCCCTGCTGGCCGTGGTCATCTTGGTGGACCAGGCCACCAAGTGGTGGGCCTGGCGACACGCCTCACTCGCAAAGATCAACTACGGCGGCAACATCTTCGTCGGGGACACGATCAGCAGGTGGTTCGCGGACCCGGCCACCGGCGCACTGCTCGACCTGATGAACTTCGGTGTGTTGACAGCCGCCGCGCTCATCCTGATCCGCCGTCGGTTGCCGGTGCTCGTTCTCGTTCCCGGCGCCCTGATGGTGGGTGGCTGGATCAGCAATCTGGTGGATCGGCTGGGAGCACACCACGTGACCGCCCCGGGCAGTGTGCGCGGGGCGGTCGACTTCATTCCGCTCGGTTCGATCCGCTACAACGTGGCGGACGTGTTCATCGTCTGCGGGACGCTGCTGTTCATACTCGCGGTGACCGCGAGTGCCTGGTCCACCAACAGGTCCGCAACCGCGTCCCGTCCCCTGCGGACAAGGCATGGCCGGCGTCGGGCATGGCTGTCGGGGGTCGCCTCCGCCGCTTGTCTTGCCGTCGTCGTCGGGTTCGGCGCGGTCAACTACGGTGGGGTGACCACTCCGAGTCCGTCCTCGACCGTTACTCAGGAGTGAGCCCAGCCGCCACCTCGGCACGTTCGCGCGGGTCAGTTCACGGCGCGTTCGAGCGCAGCCCGGCCCGCGGGTTCCCACGTCGGTTTGCCTCCGGGGAGACCAAGCCTGCCGTTGCGTCCGATGCTGATCAGGTGCAGGGCGCGCAGGACGGCCCAGCCGCGGGCCCGCGCGATGGTGGCCTCGTCCGTCGTAGGTGCCGAAGAACCGGCTCGCCGTGCCCGCGGGCAGCAGGATCCAGGCGGCCGACAGGTCGGTCGCGGGATCGCCCGCGCACAGCTCGCCGAAGTCGATCACTCCGGCGAGCGTCCCTTCCCGCACGACCACGGTCGCGGGATGGAGATCGCCGTGCAGCCAGGTCGGCGCCCCATGCCACGGGGGCGCCGCGACGGCCTTCTCCCAGATCTCCCGGGCGGCATCAGCGTTCGCGTCGCCGGCGACCAGCGGGATGCCGCGCGTGGGGTTGGCCGGGGCTTCCGCGGGTGCCGGCTGATGCAGGGCCTCGAGGAAACCCGCGAGGGTCTCGGCCGCGTCAGCGCGGGTGATCGGCGCGTAGTCCGCCGGCTCGCCCTCAACCCAGCGCGTGATCGACCAGGTGTGCTCGAACAGCGTCGACGGTTCGCCGATACGCACTGGAACAGGCGTCGGCAGACGCTCGGCCAACTCCGGCCCGAGGCGCCACTGCTGATTGTCCCAGCCACCGGCGACATCCCGGAGTTCCAGGTCCGCGAGATCCGGGTGTTGTTCGGCCAGCAGCGCTCGTACCAGGTCCTGCCCGGACCTGAACTCGTCCATGTATGAGCCCTCCACATCGCCGGCCGTCGGCTGACTCAGCCGGTTTCGTCGGTGCCGAGGTCGGGGAACGACGTACGCGCACCTGCTCATGGTCTGACCACCGCGACAGCGTCCCGGCCGCCCTTGTCTGTCCACATTGGACTCATTGTCCGCGCGTGTACATGCCATTGCGGGGACGGTCCGCGACCGGTTGCGCCGCGGCGCAGTCACCCGGATGGAGGTACACATGACTCGACCGGCGTCGTTACGGTGCTGTTACTGGGGACGACTAGGAGAATTCTTTGCGCGGGCAATCGGGTGCCGATTTGGGGTGTTATGCAGTCAACGACGGCGGAGATCTACTGCGAATGTGTCGAAACTCCGGTCGTATCTGTCCAGGCCCGAACGCATGTCACACGGGGGTCGGTATTACTGAAACTAGAGGCGTACAACCCGGCCGGTTCGATCAAATATCGGACCGCGGTCGGGTTGGTCGACGAGCTCGCTCGCAGCGGACCGCTCGGACCGGGCACCACGGTGGTGGAGTCGACGTCGGGCAACCTCGGGGTCGCGCTCGCCGAGCTGCTCGCCAGGATCGACTGCCACTTCATCGCGGTGATCGACCCCAGGACACCGCGACCAGCGCGAACGGCCATCAACAAGACCGGCGCGGACGTGCTCGTCGTCGACGAGTTGGACGAGAGCGGTGGCTACCTGCTGACGCGGCTGCGCATGGTGCACGAGCTGCTTGCGGCAAACCCGGATTACCGGTGGACCGACCAGTACGGCAGCGCGGCGAACCCGCGGATACACGAGCAGACCACCGGTCCGGAGATATCCAGACAAGGCGGCGATCGACTCTCGGCGGTTTATGCGCCGGTGTCCACCGGCGGCACGCTCGCCGGTGTCGCGAATTTCCTTCGCACCAACCGGCCGGCGGTGAGAATCACGGCGGTGGACGCACAGAACTCATTGGTCACCGGCACCCGCGCCGGCCCGCGACTGATCACCGGAATCGGCGCGAATCGCACGTCGTCGTTTCTCGAAAGGCATCACTACGACAATTCGGTTGCCATTTCCGACGCGGAGGCGTTCGCCGTCTGCCGGCTGCTGCTGGCGGACACCGGGTTGTGCGTCGGCGGGTCGAGCGGCAGCTCGCTCGCCGCTTGGGTGCGGACCCTGCTGTCCGCGGGCGGCCCGCCCGAGCTGGCCCTGTGCGTGTGTCCGGACGGCGGTGACCGGTACCTGCACACGTTCTACGACGACGGCTGGCTCACGCGGAACCGGCTGCTCGCCGACGTCCGGGCCGCAGTGGCGTGGCTGCGCGACGCCGGGCTGCGGTTCACCGGGGTGGCGCCGTGACCGAGTATCCCGATGCGGACTTTCGGTACCTGACAAGGGCGGACGTGCTCGCGGCGATCGCCGACCTCGACGTCGTCGAGGTGGTGGCGGACGGGCTGCGCGCGCACGCCCGGGGCGACACCGTGCTGCCACCCGAAGCCTACCTGGGCTGGCAGGCGTCGGACGGAATGGCGGCCCGCTGCCTCGCGATGCCGGGGGCGGTGCGCACCGACGCGGGCTGGCGCCATGGGCTGAAGGTCATCAACGGCAGCCTGGGCAATCCGGGCCGAGGCATCGCGCGGTCCCAGGGCCTGACCATGCTGTTCGACGCCGAGACCGCCCGGCCGACCGTGCTGATGGAGGCCGCGCACATCAGCGCGACCCGCACGGCCGCGGTGACCGTCGTCGCCGCACGCTCGCGCGGCCCGGCCGAGCCGCGCGTGGTCGGGCTGACCGGGTGCGGCACGTTGGCGAGGGTGCACGCGCACCTGCTGCCCGACTCGCTGCCGTCGCTGTCGACGATGGTGCTGCATGACCGAGAACCCGCCCGCGCGGCTCGGCCCGCCGAGACGCTGGCCGATCGGGCCGACGTGGTGGTCGCCGACCGGGCCGAGGACTGTGTGCGGGACGCCGACGTAGTCGTCCAGGTGACGACCACGACCGTCGGCTACCTCCGGCACGACTGGCTCAAGCCCGGCGCCGTGGTCGTCAACGTCTCGCTCGACGACGTCCTGCCCGACGTCGTGTCCCGCGCCGACCTGGTGGTCGTCGACAACTGGACGCTGGTGCGCGACGACGAGCGGCGACTGCTCGGAGGCTCTTCCGCGCGGGTGAGCTGGTCGGCCCGGACGGCGAGTGCCACCCGACCGTGCCGACGTCGCCGACGGCACGGCGGGTCGACGCGACCATCGGCGACGTGCTCACCGGCGTCACCGGCCGCACGCGCGAGACCGACATCGTACTGTGCATCCCCTTCGGCATGTCGATCCTCGACGTCGCCGTCGCCGCCCGCGTCTTCGAGCTGGCGACCGCTCGCGGGATCGGGCAACTGCTTTCCGTCTGACTTCTCCTGGAGATTGGTGTGACTACTCAGCTGCCCGTGCGTCCCTTCGACACCGAGGATCTGCGTCCCCTCGCGATGAGCGAGGCGGAGCGGGACCGTGCGATCCGGCACTCCCTGCGCCGCGCCGAGACCTACGACACCGCGCAACCGGTGATCGCACATGTCGAACGCCTTGCCACCCGTGCGCCGGACGCGATCGCGGTGTGCGACCGGCACGAGGCCGTCGGCTACGCCGAGCTGGCGCGGCGGGCCCGGCACGTCGCGGGCTTCCTGACCAGAGCGAACATCGGCGCGGGCGACGTCGTCGCGATCGGCGGTGAGCGCGGAGCCGGGATCGTGACGGCGTTCCTCGCGACCGAGCTGGTCGGCGCCGTGTACCTGCCCGTCGAGTCGAGCTGGCCAGCGAAGCGAACCGGCGGGGTGCTCGCCGACAGCGGCGCCCGCGTGTTGCTCGCCACCGACCCGGAAGCGGGCGACCTGGCGGCGGGCGCCGGTCTCGCCGGTTGTCCGGTGGAGCCGCTGCCGAGGGGCGACAGCCCGGACTTCGCCGAGCCGGCCCGGCTGTCCGCGCCCGACCAGGTCCGGTACGTGCTCTACACCTCCGGCTCCACCGGCAAGCCCAAGGGCGCGGTGGTCGAGCACCTCGGCATGCTCAACCACCTGTGGGCCAAGGTCACCGACCTCGGCATCGGCCCGGACGACCGGCTGGCGCAGACCGCACCGCTCGGGTTCGACATCTCGGTGTGGCAGATGCTCGCGCCGCTGCTGGTCGGCGGCGAGGTGGTGGTCGTGCCGGACGACGCGGCACACGACGCGCGGGCGCTACTGGACGTGGTGCGGCAGCGGCGGGTCACGGTGCTCGAGGTCGTGCCGACGCTGATCCGGCTGATGCTCGACACGTCGGCCGGCGCGCAGCCGAGCGACCTCGGCGGGTTGCGTTGGCTGCTCGCCACCGGCGAGGCGCTGCCGCCGACGACCGCGGGCCGCTGGCTGCGGATGTTCCCCGACGTCGGCCTGCTCAACGCGTACGGCCCGACCGAGTGCTCCGACGACGTGACGCACCACCGGGTCGAGCCGGTCGACGTCGACGGCGCCCACCTGCCCATCGGCGGCCCGGTCGGCAATGCCGTCCTGTACGTCCTGCGCCGCGACGACGAGTCGGGCACCTGGTCTGCGTGCGAGCCGGGTGAGGTCGGCGAGCTCTTTGTCGGCGGCCCGGTGGTCGGTCGGGGCTACCTCGGCGACCCGGACCGCACCAGGGACACGTTCTTCGTCGACACGCTGGCCGGAGCCGGCCGCCTGTACCGGACCGGCGACGCGGTCCGGCGGCAGCGGGACCGGCCGGTGCTCGAGTACCTCGGCCGAGTCGACCGGCAGGTGAAGGTCGCCGGAGTGCGGATGGAGCTGCCGGAGATCGAGGCGGTGCTGCGGCGCGCTCCCGGCGTCGTCGACTGCGCGGTGGTGGCGCGGAAACCGGACGCGCGGGCACTCGTCGCACGCAGGACCGCACTGTCCACTGAGGAAGGCGCGGCCCGGCTCGTCGCCTACGTCACGACCGGCGACACGCCCTTGGACTGGCCCGCGGTGCGGGAGCACCTGGCCGACCGCCTGCCGCTGCCCATGGTGCCCGCGCTGTGCGTAGAGCTGCCGAACCTGCCGCTGACGAGGAACGGCAAGATCGACTACGCTGCGCTGCCCGCGCCAGTGGAGCAGCCGAGGTCCGGCAGTGGCGGCGCCGCGCCCACCGACCCGCGCGAACAGGTGATCGCGGACGTGCTCGGCGAGTTGCTCGCCGTGGGCGAGGTCGGACGCGACGACAGCTTCACCGCGCTGGGTGGTGACTCCCTGCTCGCCATGCGCGTGGTGGCCCAGTTGCGGTCACACGGTTTCGCGGTGTCCCTGCGGGACGTGCTGATGGCCGGCAGTCCCCGCGAGCTGGCGGCCGTCGCGGAGTCGGTCACGCCGGAGTCGAGTGCGCCGGCCCCGGTGCCGGAAGCGTCGCCCGAACCGCGGGTGCGGCCGCTCACCCCGCAGCAGGAGGGCCTGTACTTCCACTGGCGGCTGGAACCGGACAACGCCTACTACCACTACCAGGGCACCCTGTCGCTCGCCGGACCGCTCGACGCCGGCCGGCTGGCCGCCGCGTGGGCGGCGCTGATGCTGGAGAACCCGGTGCTGCTCGCCAGGTTCGTCCGCAGGGAAGGCGAGCTGCGGCACGAGTATCCACACTGGACGGTGCCGTTCCCGGAGTTCGAGGACCTGTCCGCCATGACACCGGCGGCGGCGGACGAGCACTACCACGACGAGGCGTTCACCGAGGCGAGCCTGCCGTTCGACCTCGAGAACGAGCCGGTGTTCCGGATGCGCGCCTTCGTCATGTCCGACCGCGAGCACCGGATCCTCGTCACCACCCACGAGGTCATGCTCGACGGCTGGGGCGCAACCGTGCTGTACCGCAGGCTCGCCGAGCTGTACGGGCAGTCCGAACCGGCGCCGGACCCGGCCCAGCGCGACCGGTACGACCGCTACCTCGACTGGCAGGAGGCGGCGCTGGCCTCGCCCGCCGTTGCCGCATCCGGTGAGCACTGGCGGCGCGAGCTGGCCGGCGAGCTGCCGGTGCTCGCCCTCGACGACCGGCCGCGGCCGCAGCACCTGTCCTACCGCGCGGGAATGGTCGAGCGAGTGATCGACGCCGGTGTCATGCGGCGAATCAGGGCACTGTCCGCACGGGACGGTCGCACCCCGTTCCCGTACCTGCTGACGGCGTACGCGATCGCGCTCTGCTTCTACACGAACGACGACGAGGTCGTCATCGGCGCGCCGATCGCCAATCGGGCGAACCCGGAACAGGTCGACATCGCCTCCTTCCTGCTGAACATGTTGCCCTTCCGCATCCCCGTCGGGCCGGACACGACGGCGGGCGAACTGTTGGACCAGGTGAGTGAGCAGGTGGTCGCCGGCATCGCCGCGTCGAACTACCCGTTCGGCTGGGTCCAGCGCGATCTGCCGCCCGCGCCTCGCGGCAGCGCGAACACAGCCGTGTTCCAGACGATGCTGAACATGATCACCTATCCGGCCCACCGGGTGATCGAGGGCGAGCTGGAGTTCACGTTCACCGAGCTGGACACCGGCTACGCCAAGTACGACTGCGAGCTGTACGTGCAGCACCACGGCACCGACGAGCTGCTCGCGCAGTTCCTGCACCAAACCGACATCATCTCGGAGCAGACCGCGAACCGGTTGCTCGACAGCACGTTGCTCGCGCTCGACGTGGTCGTCTTCGCTCCGCATCTGCCGGTCGTGGAGATCGACCTGCTCAGCGCTACCGACCGGGACGCTCTGCACCTTTTCGCACAGGGAAGCTGACCATGACACAAACCAGCCCCGTCGCGGTCGCCGAACGGCCGATCGCCGACCCCCGTGCCGACCTCGTCGCGCTGTTCCACCACCAGGTGGCCGAACGGCCGGCCGCCGTCGCGATCGCCCACCCGACCGGCACGGTCGACTACACCCGACTCGACCGGTGGAGCAACCGGCTCGCCGCCCGGCTCCGCGAGTCCGGAGTGGACAGCGGCGACCTCGTGGCGATCGCTGCCGTCCAGGGACCCGCAGTGGTCGCAGCCGTGCTGGCTCTGGTCAAGCTCGGCGCCGGGCACGTCGCGCTCGGCCCGGACGTGCCGGCCCGCAGGCAGGAGCTCATCGTCGAGCAGACCCGACCGGCGTGCCTGCTCACCGACGGGTCCGTCGAGGTGTCCGCCGCGCTCGACCTACACGTGGTCGACCTCGCCGACGCGCCCGACGAGCCGGACGCGCCGCCACCGGCGCCTGCCGACGACGCGGACCGCGTGTTCCAGGTCGTCTACACGTCGGGCTCGACCGGCGTGCCCAAAGGCGTGCGGATCGGGTACGGCGCGGTGTGCAACCGCCTGCGGTGGATGTGGCGGCGGCACCCGTTCGCACCGGGTTCGGTGCTGGGCCTGCACAAGCCGCCGACCCTCGTCGCCGCCGCGTGGGAGATGCTCGGCGGCCTGCTGCGCGGCGCGCGGACCGTGGTGTTCACCCGGGCGGAGATCCGCGACCCTGCGCTGTCCATGGACCGTGTTCTCGACGCCGGGATCACGCACCTGTTCCTCACCCCGCCGCTCATCGAGGGGCTGGTGTCCGAACTGGACCGTCGGGGCGCGCCGCCGCACCGGTTGGCGATGGTGACCAACGGCGCGGACGCACTGCCGGTCGGGCTCGCGCGGCGGCTGTGCGCCGCGCTGCCGGCCGCGACCCTGCTCAACCTGTACGGGATGACCGAGACCGCGTCGAACGTCGCCGCCTACGACCTCGCCACGCTGCCGGCCGACGCGGAACGCGTTCCGGCCGGCACCCCGATCGCCGGCGCCGCCATCGCGATCCGCGACCGGTTCGGTCGCGCACTGCCGCCCGGCATGCGTGGCGAGATCTGGGCTTCCGGGCCGCCGCTGGCCTTCGGTTACGTCGGGAACGCCGCGGCGACGGCCAACAGGTTCGTGCCGGACCGCGATGGCACGGTCTGGTACCGCACCGGCGACATCGGGCGGTGGCTGCCGAACGGGGATCTGGAGGTGACCGGACGGGCGGACAACCAGGTCAAGATCCGCGGTTACCGGGTCGAACCGGAGGAGGTCGAGGCGGTCCTGCTGGACGCGCCCGGTGTCGTGGGCGCCGGCGTGTTCGCCGAGAACCGCAACGGCGCGTTGGAGCTGGTCGGCTGTGTGGCCGCGGCGGCCCCGCTCGACACGAACGACCTGCGCACCCACCTCCGGGAGCGGCTGCCGGACTACCTGGTGCCGGGCCGGCTCGTCGAGGTCCCGGCGCTGCCGTTGGTGCGCAACGGAAAGCTCGACCGCAAGGCGCTGCCCGCGGTCGCCGAAGCGGCCGAGGCGGCGACCACGAACCAGGCGTACGAGCCTGCCGACGAGGTCGAGGCGACGGTTGTCGACATCTGGGCCGAGCTGCTGCGGCGGCCGCCGGCGAACGCCGATGAAACGTTCCTCGACGCGGGTGGCCACTCGCTGCTCGCCGTGATGTTGGCCAACCGGCTGGAGAAGTCCTTCGGCAAACGGTTCCCACTGCGGGACGTGCTCGAGGACGTGACCGTGCCAGGACTCGCGGGACTGGCCCGCCGCCAGTGACATCGCGACCGACGAAGGGATCGACAGTGCAGCCGGAGTGGTTACGTTACCTGCGCGACGTCCGACCGGGCGGCACGCTGCTCGTGTGCTTCCCGCCGAGTGGCGGCGGCGCGTCCGCCTTCGGCTCGTGGGTCGCCGAGGTTGCTCCGGACGTGACGGTCGCGGCCGTCGAGCTGCCCGGCCGGGGCTCGCGGCGAACCGAGCGGCCCGCGACGGACCTGCACGCGGTAGCCGAAGCGGTCGCGACCGAGCTCGACGACACTGCCGGAACGGCTCAGATCGTGCTCGCCGGCGTCAGCGTGGGTGGCGTGGTGGCCTACGAGACCTGCCGGCGGCTGCGGGAGCGCGGCGTCGCGGTCAGCAGGCTCTGCGTCGTGTCGGTGACCCCGGCGACCTACCTGCGTGCCCGCCCCACTCCCCTGTCCGCCGACGAGGCACGCGAGGTGGTGCGGCGCTGGGGCCTCACCCCGGCCGAACTGCTCGACCACCCCGACTTCGACGACGTGTACCTGCCAGTGCTGCACGCCGATCTGAACCTGTCCGACGGCTACGACGGCCGCGTCGCGACGCCCGTCGACGTGCCTATCCTCGCGGTGGCGGGCGCGGACGACCGGATCGTTCCCGCCGACTCGATGCGTGGCTGGGCGGCGTTGACCAGCCACGCGGACTTCCGGTACGAAGTGCTTCCCGGCGGCCACCTGCTGCCCGAGCGTTGTCCGGAGGTGGCCGGCCGGGTGCTCGCCGACGACCGCGCGTGGTCACGCCGGACCGTACTGCGGATGGGCGCGGCGGCGGGCACCGTGGCCGGTCTGCTCGGCGCCAACGCCGCTGCGGCGCGACCGGCGGCCGCGACCCCAGAGGCGCCGGCGGCTCGCGTCGTCACCACCGACGGCACCGACCCGGTCGAGCTCGCCGCGATGATGGTGCGCCACGACACCTCCCACGCGGGCGAGGGCGCGAACACGCTGCCGTACGCGGAGATGATGCGGGATCTTTGGCAGGCGGCCGGTGTGGCGACGGAGATCATCCCGACCCCCAAGCCCGGCAACGTCCACTTCATCGCGCGGATCAAAGGCCGCACGGGCGGGCGGCCGCCGCTGCTGCTCATCGGCCATTCCGACGTGGTCACCGTCGGCACCGAGCAGTGGAGCGTCGACCCGTTCGGCGGCGTCGTGCGCGACGGTTTCCTGTACGGCCGCGGCGCGCTGGACATGAAGGGCACCAACGCCGCGTTCGCCGCCGCGCTGCTGCGCCACGTCAAGGCGGGCGCCACGTTCGACCGGGACATCATCTACCTGGCCGACTGCGACGAGGAGGGCGGCCCGCACGGAATGGGATGGCTCGTCGCCAACCACTTCGAGAAGGTCAACGCGGGCGCGGCGCTGACCGAGGGCGGCTGGCTTCTGACCCAGACGGACGGCTCGCCGATGATCGCGACGCTGGCGTGTGCGGACAAGCGGTCCACGCTCATCGAGGTGACGGCGCGGGCGCGGGCGACGCACTCGACCAAGCCCTACCCCGGCGAGGCGATCCGGACGCTCGGCGCCGCGCTCGCCGACCTCGACGAGTTCTACACCAGGGTCTTCCCGAACGCGCTCGCCCGCGACTACTTCGCCGCCCTCGGGCGCGCCACCCACGACCACCGGCTCGGCGGCGCGATCCGGCGGCTGCTCGGCGCGCACGACCAGCACGCGCGGGACCGGGCGGGCGCCCAACTCGTCGAACACAGCGACTATCCGCACTTGCACAACGCGCTGCTGCGCAGCACGGTGTCGTTCGTGTCGGCCAACGCGGGCTACTACTCGACGATCATCCCAGGCAACGCGTCGGCCGTCGCCCGCGTCGGCTTCCTGCCGGGCGCGGACGACCCGGTCCAGGTCATCGGCGCGCTGCGCGAGTTCTTCGCACGGCGGAACGTGACCATGCGGGTGGTCGGCGAGCCGGGACAGTCAGAGGAGGAGGCACTCGCCACGCTGATCAGAAACCTCGCCATCCCGAGGTCCGAGGTCGACACCGACGTGTTCCGGTTCTGGCAGGACGCCGTTGCCCGCGTGTACCCGGGCGTTCCGGCCGTCGCGACGCAGTTCGAGGCCAGCACAAGTGGGAACCCGTTGCGAGCCAAGGGCATTCCGGTGTACGGCATGTACCCGCACACGGTGGACAACGACACGCTCGACCGGATGCACGGGGTGGACGAGCGGATCGGCGTCGCACCGCTGCGCCAGGGCACCGAGCTGCTGCACCGGCTGTTCGCGCACCTCACGATCGGGTAGGGCGGCTTGTCGGTCTCCGAATGGCGGACCAGGGCACGCCGATTCCTGCCTTGGTTGCTCGGCGCGTCCCTGGTGGAGTGGATCGGCAGCGGCATGTTCGTCGCCGCGATCACGCTGTACCTCGTGCGCGTGGTGGGGTTGTCGCCAGGCGCGGTTGGCGTCGGGCTGTCGATCGCCGGCGCGGTCGCGCTGCTGGCCGCGGTCCCCATCGGCTCGTTGGCCGACATGTGGGGCGCGCGCCGGGTGCTCATCGCGGTCAACGTGTGCCGCGGCGCGGCGACCCTGTGCTACCTGCTGGTGGACGGGTGGTGGAGCTTCCTGGCGACCACAACGGCCGTTGTGGTCACTGAGACCGTCGGCATCCCGCTGACGCAGGCGGCGGTGGGTGAACGCACGGAGCCGGAGCTGCGGACGAAGGTGATGGGCACCCACCGCACCGTGCTCAACCTGGGCATGAGCATCGGTGGGCTGCTGGCCGGCGCCGCGATCGCGACCGGCCGGCCGGTCGCCTACGACCTACTCTTCATCGCTGACGCCGCCGCGTTCTTCGTGGCGGCCGCGTTGCTCGGCAGACTGACGCCGGTGCCGGGGCGCCGCGACGGGCAGCACAGCCGCCTCTCGGCGTTCCGGGACCGGCGACTGCTCGCGATCGCCGCCTACGACGCGGTCCTGACGCTGTGGCTGCCGATACTGAACGTCGCGATCCCGGTGTGGCTCGCCACACGGACCGACGCACCGGTGGCGATGGTCGGGGTGCTGTACGCGTTCAACACGACGGCCTGCATCGTGTTGCAGCTCCCGATCAGCAGCCGGGTGCGGTCTCCCCGGCAGGCGTGGACGTCCTATGCCCTCGCCGGCTGCCTGTTCGCGGTGACCTGCGTGGGTTTCACCGTCGCGCCGCACGTCCGGGGCGTGGACACCGTCGTGGTACTCGTGCTGTGCGTGGCTGTCATGACCATCGGCGAGCTGTGTCAGGTCAGCGCGGCGTGGACCCTGTCGTTCGACCTCGCGCCCGCGGACCGGCGCAGCCAGTACCTGTCCGCGTTCGGCCTCGGCCGGGCGAGCGCGACCCGCATGGTGGGGCCGGTGCTGCTGACAGGTGTCGTCATCGCGCTGGGGACCGCGGGCTGGCTGTTGCTGGCCACGGTCTTCCTCGCCACCACGGGGATCGCTGCTGTCGCACGCAGCAGGCTGCCAGTCGGGTCAGGGGTCACCGGCATGGGCCGTGGCTGAAGGGTTCCTGAAGATGTCGCGCACGCGCTGGTTGTAGCTGGGCACCCCAGCAGATGATCGGGACATGGGAGAGCTCAGCGAGCGAGCCGCGGTCCGCAGGCTCTGTGACCGGTTCGGGTTCGGGGCCGCGGCCGGGGAGCTGACGCGGTCGTTCGACGAGACGCTCGACCGACTGCTCGGCGCGCCGGCCGGCATACCGTCAGCGCCCGAGCTGCCGGCGATCGACAAACCGCCGAAGGACGACCGGCAGGCGCGCAAGGCGGCGAACAAGCAGCGTGCCGCACAGGAGAAGCAGCTCACCACGTGGTGGCTCGACCGCATGGTGACCACCACGGACGCCGACGCCACGGCCGAGCGGCTGACCTGGTTCTGGCACGGACACTTCGCGACCAGCGCGCAGAAGGTCAAGGGGCCCGCGCTGATGCTGGCGCAGAACCAGACGTTCCGGCGGCTCGGCATGGGCGGCTTCACCGACCTCGCGCACGCGCTCGTGGTCGATCCCGCGATGATCCTGTGGCTCGACGGCAACGACAACGAGGCGGGCGCGGCCAACGAGAACCTCGCACGCGAGTTCATGGAACTGTTCACGCTCGGCGTCGGGAACTACACCGAGACCGACGTGCGCGAAGCGGCCCGTGCCCTGACCGGCTGGACCGTGGACCGCAAGACGGGCTCGGCGAAGCTGGTCGCGAAGCGGCACGACACCGATCCCAAGGAGATCTTCGGGAAGCGCGGCGACTTCACCGCCGAGTCGTTCGTCGACCACGTGCTCGCGCGGCCGGAGTCGGCGCGGTTCGTGGTGGGGCGGCTGTGGTCCCGGCTGGTCTCCACCACCCCGCCGGACGCGGCGACCCTCGACGGTCTGGTCGACGCCTACGGAACCAGCCGGGACATCCGGGCGGTGTTGCGTGCGATGGCGGGCACCCCGGCATTCCGGGACGAGAAGGCGACGCTCGTCAAGCAGCCCGTGGAGTGGCTGACCGGTCTGCTGCGCGCGGTGGGGCTCCGACCGTCCACACTGGACGAGAAGGTGAGAGCCAAGCTGTACCAGGGGCTCGTGGCGCTCGGCCAGGTGCCGTTCCGGCCGCCGAGTGTCGGTGGCTGGCCCGCGGGCGCGGCGTACCTGACCACCGCGGCCGGGCTGACCCGGTTGCGGGTCGCCCAGCTGGTGACGAAGGCAGCCGACCTGTCCACTGTGGAGGAAGGCGACGCGGTCGAGGCGGTGCGGGTGCTGTTGTCCGTGGACGCCTTCTCCGACCGTACCCGCGCGGCGCTCGACAAGGTCGCCGCGAACCCGGCAGAGGTGACCGCCGTCGCGGCGTGTGCACCGGAATACGTGGTGAGCGGATGACCGACCACATGAATCCCCTGACCCGGCGCCGTTTCCTCACGTGGAGCGGGGTGGCGGCGGCCGGCGCGCTGGCCGTGGGCGCGACGCAGGTCGACTGGGACACGCTCCTGACCGCCGCGGCCGACGAGCCGCTCGACCCGTCGGACGGCGTGCTGGTGGTGGTCACGCTGTACGGCGGCAACGACGGGCTCAACACCGTGGTCCCGGCCGGCGACGACGCGTACCAGGAGGCCCGTCCGGACCTGGCCTACCAGCCGGACGAGGTGCTCGACCTCGGCGAGGGGTTGGGTCTGAACCCGGGCATGAAGGGCATGAAAGGCCTGTGGGACAACCACAAGCTCGCCGTCGTGCGGGGTGTCGGCTATCCGAAGCCGGACCACAGCCACTTCCGGTCGATGGCGATCTGGCAGACCGCCTCACCCGACACCTCCGTGTCGACCGGCTGGCTCGGCCGCTGGCTCGACGCCACCGGCGGCGACCCGCTGCACGCACTCGCGGTCGACCCGGTGCTGCCACCGCTGCTGGCCGGTGCGAACACGGCGGCCGCGGCGCTGCCGGCCGGCGGGTTGACGCTGCCCAAGGGTGACCTCGGCGCGGCCTTCGCGGCGCTGGGCTCGTCGTCGCCGGGCGAGGAACGCTGGCGGACCGCGGCGGCCAAGTCGATCGACGACCTGCACAAGTCGGCGCGTGTGCTCGGCGGGGCGGCGGCCCCGGACGAGCAGGCGTCCGAGGACGAGGACCGCAACAAGGGCGCGTCCGCCGGTGGCGCGGGTGGTCTGGCCGGGCAGCTCGACGTGGTGGCGCGGCTCATCGAGGCCGGCGTGCCGTCCAGGGCGTACTCGGTCTCACTCGGCGGCTTCGACACCCACGCGGACGAACGCGGCACCCAGGAGCGGCTGCTCAAGGAGCTGGACGCGGCGCTCACCCCGTTCGCCGACCGCCTGGCCAAGTCCGACCGCGGCAGGCAGGCGGTCGTGCTGGTGTACTCGGAGTTCGGCCGCCGGGTTCGCGGCAACGCCAGCGACGGCACCGACCACGGCACCGCGGGCCCGGTCTTCGTCCTCGGCGACCGCGTGAACGGCGGGTTCTACGGCGAGCAGCCGAGCCTGGCCAACCTGGACGACGACGACCTGCGGTCCACAACGGACTTCCGGGACGTCTACGCCAGCATGCTCGGCGACGTACTGGGCGCCGACCCCGGCAAGATCCTCGACAACCACACCGCGAAGATCGACGGCCTGCTGAAGGCTTAGGGCAGCACCAGCTCGAAACCGGCCCCGCCGTGGTGCTCGAGACAGCGCAGGTCGCCGCCATGGGCACGGGCGATTCCCCGGGCGATCGGGAGGCCGAGGCCGGCGCCGCCGGACTGGCGGGCGGTGTCCAGGCGGACGAGGCGGTCGAAGATACGTTCGCGGTCCGCGGCCGGGACGCCGGGCCCGGTGTCCGTGACGGTCAGGCGAGCGTGGTCACCCGCACGGACGGTGGTGAGGGTCAGGGTGCCGCGGCCGTGCATCGCGTGGCGGGCGTTGTCGGTCAGGTTGCCGATCACCTGCGTCAGCCGGTCGGCGTCGCCCGTGACCCAGACCTGAGCGTCCCCATGCACCGCCACCGTGAGCTCCGGCGTCAGGAGACGGACGCGATCGGCCTGCGCGCGGACCAGAGCGGCCAGGTCGACGGCGTCGCGGGCCGGGACGAGGCCGGCGTCCAGCCGGGCCAGTTCCAGCAGGTCCTCGACCAGCCGACCCGCCCGTTCGGACTCGCGAACCATCAGCACCTGCAGGCGGTCCCGCTGCTCCGGGTCGGCATCCGGGCCCAGCGCCAACACCGCCTCGGCGGCCGCCCGTACCCCGGCGATCGGCGTGCGCAGCTCGTGCGCCGCGTCGGCGACGAACCGGCGGGTGCGTTCCTCCGCCGCCTCCAGCGCGTCCAGCATGTCGTCGAACGCCGTGGCGGCGCGGCCCAGCTCGGTGTCCGGCCGGGACGGCCGGAGCCGCCCACCGCGACGGCCGCCCGCGATCGCCTTCGCCAACCGGGTCAGCGCGTCCAGCGGTGCGAGGGCGAGCCGCATGCCGACCATCAACACCAGCGCGGTCAACACCAACGCGGCCGCGCCCGCCCCGAACAGCACCTGCCGCAACGTCCTCGTCGCACCCGACAACAACGCCGTGTCCGCGCTGATCACCAGCCGCGCGCCGGCGATGCGCGGCGGGCCGGTGAGCGTGGCCCGCGCCTGGCGCAGGTCGGTGCCGCGTACCGGGTTCTCCCCCAGCCGCTCCCCCGACGGCAGCGTCAGTGTCACCCGCAGGCCGGGCGCGTCGACCCGGCGGACCAGGTTCGCGGGCGCCACGTTCTGCCGTGCCAGCTGCTTGGCGAGCTGGACCCGTCCGGCCAGCAACGCGTTCAGCCCGCGCTCGGCCTGCGCCGTGAACACCGCGTGCACCGCAAGGCCCGCCACGATCAGCACGACACCGAGCACGCCGAGCGCGGTCAGCGTGACGCGCCTGCGCAGCGACCTGGTGCGCACACCCGCGCTCATGCCCGCAACACGTAACCCCGGCCGCGCACGGTGTGCACCAGGCGCGGCCCGTGCTCCTCCAGCTTGCGTCGCAACGCGCTCACGTGCACCTCGACCAGGTTCTCGGCATAGTCGTCGTAGCCCCACACGCCGGTGAGCAGCTGTGTCTTGCCGACCACGCGGTCCCGCTGCCGGGCGAGGAACACCAGCAACCGCAGCTCGGTGGCGGTCAGCTCGACGGTCACGCCACCGCGGCGCACCACGCCGTGGTCGAGGTCGACGACCAGGTCGCCGACCTCGACGACCGGCTGCGTGCGGCCCATGCGACGCAGCACCGCCTCCACCCGGGCGACGAGCTCGGCCAGCACGAACGGCTTCACCACGTAGTCGTCGGCCCCGCCGCCCAGCCCGCGCAGCCGGTCGTCCACCGCGTCGCGGGCGGTGAGCAACACGACGCCGACCGCCGAGTGCCGGCGGATCACCTCGAGCAACGCGAAGCCGTCCCGGCCGGGCAGCATCACGTCGAGCACGACCAGGTCGGGCCGGAACTCCGCGAGCTGCCGCTCCAGGTCCGCCCCGTCCGGCCGCCCCAGCACCCGGCACCCCGCGGCGGTCAGCGCGGACTCCACCGAGACGCGGATCGCCTCCGCGTCCTCGACGACCAGCACCCGCGCCGCTTCCACACGGCCATTCTCGATCATCCACCCCCGCTGTGCAGAGCGCCTCGGATCAGGGCTTGCGGTAGATCGACACGTGCAGGCCGGACTTCGGGCCGAACGGTGTGCCTTTCCAGTCGCCCCAACGGTCTTCGCGTTCCAGTCCGGCCAGCTGGGCCATGAGGTCCATCTCGAAGTGGGTGCAGTTCCTGCCGCCCTCCGGGTAGAACCGCGTGCCCTCCGGGCCGACGACCATCAACGTGCCCGTGTAGGTGCCGGTCACCGAGTCGGTCGTGCCGTCCGAGAGCATGACCTGGTCGGCCCCGACCTTCACCACCGACAGCTTCCCCTCGTCCGCGGACGGCGGCTTGAGCACCTCCGTCTCCGATACGAACCGCCCACCCGGCCGCAGATGCCGGGCCGCGTTGCGGAACAGCTCGACCTGCGCCTCCTGCGTCCCCAGGATGAAGATCGAGTTGAACGCGATGAAGGCGACGGCGAACTCGCGATTCAGCGACACCGTGGTCATGTCGTCCTCGACGACCGTCACGGCCGACGACTTCTCCCGCAGCTTCGCCGACATCTCGGGCGAGATGTCCACCCCGTCACGTCGACGCCCCGCTCCGCCAGCGGCACAGCGAGTCGTCCCGTGCCCACCCCGAACTCCAGCACCGGACCACCGGACGCGAAGTCGGCGAGTGCCGCCACCGCGCCCTCGTCGTCCATCAGGCCTTCGTGCCACTCGTCGTAGTTCTCCGCCCAACGCGCCCCGTACAGACGCGGATCGAATGTCGCCGTGTCAGAACCGCCGCCGGGGCCTGCTCAGGGTTGGGTGGGTCGCTCCGCGTTTGTCACTGGAACTCCGCGCGCCCTGTTCTCCCCACGATGCCGCGTCGATACTCCGGTCATGCGCTGGTTCCTCACCGCGACGGTGGCAACACTGGCCGCACTGGTGATCTCTGTGCCGTCGGCCGCGGCAGCCGCTCCCGAGCGGACGGGGTGCACGGCATCCGACCTGTTGTGCTTCGTCCCCGCCCCCGCCGACTGGGAACAGGCGTGGGCCGGTTTCTGGTCGTGCCCGCGCTGCCAGACGTACGGCCAGCAGGGCGTCGAGCAGGGCCGGTGGTCCGACTACCACTGCGAGGGCCGGGTGCAGGGGCTCGACTACTACTACGACCTCTACATCCCGCCCGGGGGGGTGAACCCATGAAGCGAAGACTGTTCCGCCTGGGTACGACCGTGACGGCAATCGTGGCCGCGGTACTCGGTCTCAGCCAGCCGGCGATCGCCGCCCCGACCCTGCAGGTGTCGGTGACCAGTGCCCGATTGCAGTCCAGCGGACTGCAGGTGACGCTGACCGGCCAGTACACCTGCGGCCCGTTCTCGCCTGACTCCGACGGCGTGGTCGACCTCGACCTGAGGCAGGAGACGGGCAACACGCTCACGATCGGCTACGGCTACATCTACCTGACGATATGTGACGGCCGCACACAGAACTGGTCATCGCCGGTGGACAGCGTCGGCGACCCGTTCGTTCGCGGTCGCGCCCAAGTGCTCGGTGGCGGCTACGCCTGCGACCGCGCCCCAGGCGGCGAGTGCGCATTCGGTTCATTCGGTCCAACCACCGTACGGATACGCTGACGCCGCCACATTGTTGGATCACCCACGCGCGCGACACTATTGCGACGCCGGGAAACACGATGTAGAACGGCGAGCGCCGCGGCTCGTTCAGCAGCCGCCGGTGACGAACAACTGCTCAGCCACGACCGCATCACACGAACCGCCACCTCTGGTCGCTGGAGCCGTTGTCGTCCCACAGGACGATCTGGGCGCCTCGGGTCGTGCTGGCGCCGTTGACGCCGAGTACCCGGCCGCCGCCGCACTGGATGCGGAAGTAGCCGTCGGCGATGTACCGCAGCCGCCACTTGTGGTCGGTGGTGCCGTTGTCCGCCCATTGGAGGATCCGGGCGCCGTTCGCGTTGGCGCCGCCCTCGACGCCGAGCACCTTGCCGCTGTTGCTGTTGCGCAGCCGGAAGTAGCCGTCGGTGTCGGGCAGCGCGGTCCACAGGTGGTCGGTGGTTCCGCTGTCGTCCCAGGTGATGGCCAGGCCGCCGTCCACCGTGGCCATGTTCTGCACGCCGATGACGAGACCGCTGGCCAAGTTCTGGATCCGGCGGGCGCCGACGGGCACGAACCGCCACCGGTTGTCGGTGCTGCCGTTGTCGGGGTCCTGGACGACCTGCGCACCCGCGGTGGTCGACCCGTTCAGGATGCCGAGGAGTTTCGAACTGTTGGCGTTGCGGAGCTTGTGGGTGCCGTCACTGTTGTCGACGATCGTCCAGCGGTGGTCGGCGGTGCCGTTGTCGCTCCACTGCAGAACCCTGGCGTTGTCGGCGGTGGACATGTTCTCCACACCGAGCACCTTGCCGCTGTTGCCGTTGCGCAGCCGGACCGCGCTCCCGTCCGGCACCATGACCCAGGTGTGGTCGGCGGTCCCGGTGTCGTGCCACTGGACGGCCAGGCCACCGTCCGATGTGGACATGTCCTGCACGCCGAGCACGAGTCCGCTGGCCGCGTTGAACAGCCGATACCCGGACTCCGTGCCACCGCCGGTGTTCCAGTAGACGGCGTAGTCGTAACCGTGCGCGTCGTGGAAGGCGCCGAGGTTGACGGTCGCGCCGTTGGCGGTCGCCGTGAACGCCAGTGCCGACGTGCTGGTGCGGGTGATCGAGTCGACGTTCAGCGACGGCAGCGCGGGCAGCGACGCGTTGCCGTAGTTGCCGGCCAGGACCACCGGGCCGTAGGTGACGGCCGCGACTCCGGGGTTGTCGTTGGCCGGCTGCGTGAGTACGCGCATCGGGAGTCGGACGGTGACCACGTCGCCTGAGGCCCACGATCGGGTCAGGCCGGCGTAGGTACCGGGTGCGGTGGTGAGGTTCTGGTCGACGCCGTTGACGCTCACGGTCGCGCCGCTGGTCCAGGCGGGGATGCGCACCCGCATCGTCCACGAGCCACCCACGTTGCCGGTGACGGTCAGCGTCGTGCTGTCCGAGACCGGGTAGGTCGTGGTCTGGGTGACCGTGATCCCCCGTTCCGTCCAGGTCAGCACCGACGGCGTGAACAGGTTCACGGTCAGCGTGGTGCCGTCGTGGAAGTAGATGGAGTCGGCCAGCTTCGTGTTCGTCTCGAGCGCGGTGCCCTGACAGCACCAGAACGTGGTGTAGTCGGTGCTCCACGTGCCGCCGCCCCACGCGGGCCCGGTGTCGCCGCGGCGGTGGCCGGGGTTGAGGCCGGTGAAGTAGCAGATGTGCCCGTGACCGTCGGCCGGGTTCTGCTGGCCGATCAGGTGGTTGAGCAGCGCGCGTTCGTAGTAGTCCACGTAGGACACACGGTTGTCGAGCAGCCACAGCTCACGGGTCAGCTTGAGCATGTTGTAGGTGTTGCACGCCTCCGCGGTGTCGGTCCGCAGGTACGCGGCGATCGCGTTGGGCGCGCGGAAGTGCTCGGCCTGGCTGTTGCCGCCGATGACGTAGGTGTGGGCACCGACCGTGATGTCCCACGCGTTGACGGCGATGTCGCGGTAGCGGGTCGTGCCGGTCGCCTTGTACTCGCGGGCCGCGCCCACCCACTTGGGCACCTGGGTGTTGGCATGCAGGCCGCTCAACTGGTCCTGCCGCGCGGCCAGCGGGTCGAACACGGCGGCATGGTCGAACCGCTGCGCCGCGGTGAGCCACCGGGAGTCGCCCGTCTGCTGGTACAGGTCGGTGAGCACGGCGTTCATGCCACCGAACTCGGTACCCAGCACGCGCTGCATCGTGCTGTAGGACAGCCGGCCGGTCCGCCAGTCCACCCAGCCCGCGAACCGCAGCAGCACGTCCCGGGCCTGGGTGCTGCCGACGTAGCGCCACACGTCGAGCAGACCGGCCAGGGTCTTGTGCAGTGAATACCACGACACCGAGCGCGGCGAGCCCGCCTCCATGGCGTCGAGGTCGGACTCCGGGAAGCCAGACAGGTAGCCGGTGTTGAACCCGGCCGCCGCGTTGTTCGCCTGGCACTTGGCGAGCTCGGCCACCAGGTAGTCGGCACGGTCGCGGCACGTGGTGTCGCCCAGCACGGCGTAGGCCTGCGCCCAGGCGGTCAGGAAGTGCCCCTGGCTGTGCGTGCGGAACGGGAAGTCCGGCGCCTCCCAGCCGCCCAGCGCCGCCGCGCCGTTCGTGGCCAACCGGTGGTTGGCGCGGAAGTTGTACAGCAGTCGGTCGGTGTTCACGAACCGCAGGTACGACAGCGTCCGGCTCTGGTTGTCCAGCCACCGGCCCGCGGTCAGCCGAACCTGCCCGAGGTCGAACGGGTGGGCCGAGACACCGAGGTCCGGCCGCACCGGGGTTATCGACGCCTCGGCAGGTCCACTGAGGACGGTGGGCACGGCGGTCGCGACAGCGGCGGCCCCGGCCGCCTGCAGGACCCGGCGGCGAGTGAAGGATGACGACATCACTGCTCCTCGCTATGGCGTGGTGAGGTCGAAACGGCGTACGGTCACCGCGCCACCGAGGGACTGCGTGGCGTAGTTGAAGATCCCGAAGCGGTAGCCCATGAAGAACTGCCAGGTGTTGTTCAGCGTCAGCGCGCTGCCGAGCGGGGTGAAGGTGGTTCCGTCGGTGCTGTAGGAGAAGCGGGCCTGTCTGCCGGAGCCGGGCCGGATGTCGGCGTTGACCCGGAGCCAGATCCTGCTGCCCGTGATCGCGGCGCTCGCCGCCTCGACGCCGGTGTTCGTGGTGTTCCAGTTGCCGTCCATGGCCAGACCGTTCGTCATGACGACCCGGGTGGCGCCGTTGTCGCGCTTGACGCCGATCCACGCCGAGGACTGGCGGAGCATCGCGAGGCCGGCCCGGTCACCGTCGCGCATCGCGCCGTGGTCGAGTTCGATGGTCGCCGTGGAGGTGGGGCCCTGGATGCGGTGGGTGAGCGTGTTGCGGGCCGCGTACAGGTCGCCGGTGACGGTCGCTGTCCGCAGGGTCAGGCCGTTGTTCACCGCGTAGCGGCTGGTGTCGGGGTCGTGGTTCCACTCCCACTGGGGGCCGAGGGCGGTGCCCGCGAAGGTGTCCGAGCCGACGAGCGGTTTCACCGGCCGGGGCGGCAGCGGCGCCGGGTAGTTCACGCCCCACCGGCCGTTGACGGTCTGCAGCACCGGCCAGCCGTCGGACGTCCAGGTGATCGGGGCGAGCGCGGGCACCCGGCCGCCGGGGTAGGCGTCGACGAAGGCCATGTAGTACCAGGAACCGTTGGGCAGCTGGACGAGCCCGCCCTGGTGCGGCACGCCGCCGCCGCTGATCGGGCCGGGCAGGTCGAGCAGGACCTGGCGCACGGTGTACGGGCCGAACGGGCCGTTGTCGGACTTGAGCACGTACTGCCCGTTCGCCGGGCGGGTCAGCCAGATGTAGTAGCTGCCACCGCGCTTGTAGAACCGGGCGCCCTCCAGCGTCCCGATGTTCGACGGGGTCTGGAAGACCTGCTGCGCGCGGACCTGGCTGCGGCCGTCCGCGGACAGCTGGGCCACGCTGATCGTGGTGTTGCCGTAGGCGACGTACATCGTGTCGTCGTCGTCGATCAGCATGCCGGCGTCGTAGTAGCAGTTGTCTATCTGGGCGTGCCGGTTCCACGGGCCTTCCACGCCGGCCGCGGTGTAGACGAACGTGTCGTTGAACTCGATGCAGCCCGCCCAGTAGTAGGTCCGGTTGCTCGGCCGGTAAGCCAGCGTGGACGCCCAGATCCCCTTGACGTACGCGCGCTGGCCGTTCGTCAGGTCGTACTTCGTGCCGAAGTCCAGCGACGGCACGGAGTGGCCGGCGAACTCCCAGTTGACCAGGTCGTAGGAGCGCAGGATCGGCGCTCCCGGCGAGTAGTGCATGGTCGACGCGGTCATGTAGTACACCTCACCGACCCGGATCACCTCCACGTCGGCGAAGTCCTGCCACACCACGGGGTTCGTGAACTGGTCGGCGGGCTGCGGACCGCCGTCGACCCGATTGAGCTGCCACTGTTGGTTCGCGCCACCCCAGTCGGTGTACTGCACGATGTTCGCACCGTCCGAAGTGGACGCGTTCTGCACCTCGACGGCCTTGCCGCTGTTGCGGTTGACCAGCCGGACGTAGCCGCTGTCGGAGTCGGCGAGCCGGAACTGCTGGTTGGTCCCGTTCCCGTCGGCCCACTGCACGATCGCACCGCCGTCGGAGGTGGAGAAGTCGTGGACGTCGAGGACCTTGCCGGAGTGGCGGGACTTCAGTCGGTAGTAGCCGTCGCCGGAGTCGACGAACTGCCACTGCTGGTTCGCGCCGTCGTTGCGGGTCCACTGCGTCACCCGCGCCCCGTCGTTCGTGGCGCGGTTGTAGACGTCCAGGGCCTTGCCACTGTTGCGGTTCACCAGCACATACCACGCGCTCGTGTCCACAGTGGCCGCCGCGCTCGGCGTCGGGTTGACGGCCATGGCGGCGCCACTCAGCAGCGCTGCCACCAGCAGGGTCACCATGCCGGTCAGCCGACCGGACCCGCGTCTCGTGACGATCATGTCCAGCGCGCTCCCCAGTTCGGGTGACGAGGTTGTGTTAGCGCAAACACGAGCCGGTGACACCAACCGAGGGCGCTCTCATCCGAGTATTCTCAAGCCCAGGACGTTAACTCGCAGTACACATGAAAGCACCGCACGCACCGGCGGGTCAACAGGCAGGAGCAAGAATGTTAGCGCTAACTCGCTCTCAGCGAAGAGGCGGCGCTGGATCTCGCGGCGGTAGTCCTCGAGCGGTCGCGGACCCAAGGCGCGGAGATCGGCGTGGTCGTAGGCCTTGTCGGCGTGCAGATTCCCGGGTTCGCGTCGGCGCGGACCACGGCGCGATTTGATCGCGGGGACAGCTCGGATCAGGGCTTGAGCGCATCGGAGTCGTTGGTGTTCGCGGCGGACACGGCCACCGACAACGGCAGGCCGGCGCGGTCGGACAACACGTGAATCTTCGAGCCAGCCTTGCCTCGGTCGACCGGACTCGGCCCGATCAGAGATCCCCCCTAATGGCCCTCACGGATGCACCGCCGCGACAGACCATCAACCACAAGACACGATCAGGACAGACCATGATCAACCCACGCGAGACGCCCTCTTGGCCGAAGCCGCTGAGATGATTGCGCGATGATGCCCGCCAGGCGTGCCCGCCACGAGAAACTCTCAGCCCTCCTCGCATCGTGCACCGACGTCGAGCTCACCGCGCTCGCCGACACGGGACGGGCACCCGGTGTTGGGGTGGGCGGTGGCTCGGCGACGCTCGACGTCGATGGTGCTGCGGTCTTCGCCAAGCGCATCCCGCTGACCGACCGGGAACTCGCCCATCCGCGCTCCACCGCGAACCTGTTCGACCTGCCGGTGTACTGCCAGTACGGCGTCGTCAGCCCAGGGTTCAACTCATGGCGTGAGCTGACCGCGAACCTGATCGTCACCGAAGCGGTGCTGGCCGGCGAGACGGAGTCGTTTCCGCTGCTCCACCACTGGCGGGTGCTGCCCGGCCGCTCGCCCATCGCAGCCGAGTACGCCGACATCGACGCGGTCGTCGCCGCGCTGAACGGCTCCCCAGCCGTGCGTGCCCGCCTCGAAGCCCTGGCCACCGCGACGTGCAGCCTCGTGCTGTTCTGCGAATACATCCCCTACCCGATGCGCGACTGGCTGGACGAAGAACCGGCGAGCAAGGCCGACACGGTCGAACAGCAGCTGTCGCGAATCGTGACCTTCCTGCGCCGTCGCGAACTGCTGCACATGGACGGGCACTTCGCCAACATGCGCACCGACGGCAAGCGGATCTACCTCACCGACTTCGGTCTGGCCACATCCCCGCGGTTCGATCTGTCGGCTGCCGAGCGAGCCTTCGTCCAACGCAACGCCACACACGACGCCGGCTACGCCGCCATGCGGCTGGTCAACTGGCTGGTGACCGCGGTATGCGGGGTGCCGCTGCCGGCCACCGGCGGCCCCACCGCCCGCAACGAATACGTAGTCCGGTGCGCCGCCGGCCACATCCCAGATGACGTGCCACCAGCCGTTGCCGCGATCCTGGCCCGGCACGCACCTGCCGCCGCGAAAATGAACAGCTTCTACTGGCGGCTGTTCGGTGGTGACATAGCCGCGGAATATCCCGGCTTGTAAGGCAGTCGCGCGTTCCTCGGAACTGCTGGCCACCGCAAGCAGGTTCCGCCTTTTGAGGGGATTTCTTCGCTATCGCGCGATTCTTACCGCGCTCCTACGCGATGCTGACATCCGTGAGCGAGCAGCCCCGAACCGCGAACCAGATCTCGGGCAATGTGACCGGGCCGGTCGTGCAGGCCGGCTCTGTGTCGGGTGGAGTACATGTTCATGTCGCGCCACCTGAGAAGGTCCGGCCGCGGCAGCCGCCGCCGGCGCCGCGCGCGTCCGCCGGCCGGGACCGGCAACTGGGCCGACTCGTCGAGTCGTGGGACGCGACACCGGGCGGGCACGGAATGCCCGTGGTCTGGTCGATCAACGGCATGCCGGGTGTCGGCAAGACGGCGCTCGCCCTTCGTGCCGGGCACCTGTTGGCCAGCCGCTTCCCCGACGGCCAGTTCTTCCTCGACCTCCATGCACACACCGCCGGCCGGCAACCGATCGAGCCGATGGACGCGATCGGCTCGTTGCTCGCCGCGGATGGCGTGTCTCCCCCGTTTCTTCCCCCCGTACTCGATGACCGAGTGGCGCTGTGGCGCAGTCGGACAGCCGACAGACGCGTCTTGCTCATTCTCGACAACGCGGTCGATCACACACAGGTCGAGCCGCTCCTGCCCGCTACCGGACGATGCCAGATCCTGGTCACGAGCCGGCGCCGACTGTCGGCGCTGGCGGCGGAGTCCATCGAGCTGAATCCCCTGTCGGACGACGACGCCGCACGAATGTTCCCTGGTTCGTGACGTTGCCGGACGGCAACAAGTTCACGGTCGGCGTGACTCATTGGGGCGGCTATCCCGCACCGCTGTGCGACGTGGCCAACCAGGCGATCGTCAGCGCGTTGGCGGTGATCAACCGCGGACAGATCCCTCGGCGCCCGCGACCGTTCCCCGCCGATTCCATCGCGCTGGTGGACGCCTGCTCGCTGCTGGACTCGTCGGACGTGACGACCGCGTTCGGCGAGGACACTCCCGGAGAGGCGACCTTCGGCGACTGGGAATGCGGTTGGTCGTTCGGACCCAAGGAAGTGCACATCGCGTTCGACCGCGAGAACTGGCCGCTGGAGCTGGACGACCGGCGGCAGATCACCGTCGGCACGCGGAACGGATTCGTGCAGGAGGGCACCTCCGGGTGGCCGAACGCCTGTCAGGTCGAGATCGAGTACCGACAGTTCGATGCAGATGAGCAGCTGGTCGAGACGGTGGAGATCTACGTCGAGCAGACCGACACCGAGCCGGCGGAGAACTGCGCCGAGGCGCAGGTGCTGGCGCAAGCCGTGAACGACCGCCTGCCCCGAGCCGACTGACTCCTATTCCGCGAGCCTGGTTCGGTCGCACCACTGGAACACGGGCAGCGTCGAGCCGTTCAGGTCCCGGGACTCGCCGGAGTACGCGTAGTGTTCGTGGCCGTTTCCCCGTGCCATCTTGACCTTGTCGAGCAAGGTGGGGACCTCCTGGATGCGGTCCTCGTCAGTCAGTGTCGCGGGTCCGCCGGCGAGCAGTACCTTGATCCATTTCATGCCAGTCTCCTCATACTGCGGCGCTGATCTTGTCCAGTACCGCGGTCGCGTGTGTGTCGAGGTAGAAATGCCCGCCGGGGTACACGTGCAGCGCGAACTGGGCGCTGGTGTGGTTCTTCCAGGCACGAACCTCGTCGAGTGTCGCCTTGGGGTCGTTGTCTCCGACGAACGCCTGGATCGGGCAGTCGAGTTTCGGGCCCGGCCGGTACGCGTAGGTCTCGATCGCCTTGTAGTCGCTCCTGATGGGTGGGAGCACCATGCGGATCACCTCGTCGTCCTCGGTGATCCGGGTGTTCGTTCCGCTCAGGGTCTTGATCTCGGCGATGATCTCCTCATCGCCTCGTAGGTGGACGGTTTCGTCGCGATGTGTGCTCGGCGCCCGCCGGCCGGAGGCGAACAGGCAGGTCGGGGTGATGCCGTTGTGCTGCAGGCGCAGCGCGACCTCGAAGGCCAGGGTGGCCCCCATGCTGTGGCCGAACAACGCGAGTGGCCGGTCGGTCCATCCCCTGACCGCCTCGACCACCTTGTCGGCCAGTTCGTCGATCGTCTCGACGCACTGCTCGCCGCGCCGGTCCTGCCTGCCGGGGTACTGCACGGCGAGCACCTCGACGCGCGGGGACAGCTGCCGCGACGCGGGGAAGAAGTAGCTGGCCGAGCCCCCGGCGTGGGGCAGGCACAGCAGGCGGATCGGTGCGGCCGGCGCCGGGTGGTAGCGACGTACCCACAGGTCGGGCTCGGTCAGGCTGACGGTTCCTGTCATGGTGTGTCCTCAGAGTGGGATGTTCCCGTGGTGGCCGCGGCCGGCGGGCGCGGCGGCGAGTGCTTCGGCGAGGCGGCGGCGGGTTTGTTCCGGCGCGATCACGGCGTCCACCACACCCATGCTCATGGCGCGGGTGACCCCGCCCGCGGTGCGTTGTTGCTCGGCGACGAGCTTGGCCCGCAACGACTCCCGCTCCCCCTCGTCGGTGGCGGCGAGTCGTTTGCGGTGCAGGATGCCCACCGCGGCCTCCGCACCCATGACCGCGACCTCGGCGTGTGGCCAGGCGAGGACCGTGGTGGCGCCGAGTGAGCGGGAGTTCATGGCGATGTAGGCGCCGCCGTAGGCCTTGCGGGTGATCAGGGTGACCCTGGGCACCGACGCCTCGGCGAAGGCGTGCAACAGTTTGGCGCCGCGGCGCAACACGCCGTCCCATTCCTGCCCGACCCCGGGCAGGTAGCCGGGCACGTCCACGAGCACCACCATGGGCACGCCGAACGCGTCGCACATGCGGACGAACCGGGACGCCTTCTCCGCGGACAGCGAGTCCAGGCAGCCACCCTTGCGGATGGGGTTGTTGGCCAGCACTCCGATGGTGCGGCCGGCCAACCGACCGAGCCCGATCACCATGTTCGGCGCCCAGCGGGCCTGCAACTCCTCGAACCCGTTTTCGTCCATGATGGCCCGGACCAGCGGTCGCACGTCGTAGGCGCGTCGTGCCGAGGACGGCAGCAGGTCCCCCGGCGACTCGCCGGCGGTGGTGGCGCTCAGGTCGAACAGGCCGGGCCGGGCGAGCAGGGTGGCCAGGTTCCGCGCTCGCTGACAGGCCGCCACGTCGGTGTCCACCGTGATGTGCGCGACCCCCGACCTGCGTCCGTGGGTGTCGCAGCCGCCGAGGCCCTCCATGTCGATCTGCTCGCCGGTCACGCTGCGCACCACGTCCGGCCCGGTGACGAACGCCCGACCGGCCGAGGACATGATCACGATGTCGGTCAGCGCCGGGCCGTAGGCGGCCGCGCCCGCCGCCGGGCCCAGCACCACCGAGATCTGCGGGACCTTCCCGGACGCGTGCGTCATCGCGGCGAACATCCGCCCCGCCCCGTCCATCGACTCCACGCCGTCGCCGAGCTTGGCCCCGCCGGAATGCCACAGCCCGACCACCGGCACCCGCTGCCGCATCGCGAGCTCGATGGCCTCGATCACCCGGTCCGCCTCCGCCGCCCCCATCGAGCCACCGGCCTTGGTGGCGTCCGTGCAGTAGGCGACCACCGGCAACCCGTTGACCCGCCCGCGCACCGCCACGACGGCGCACTCCCCACGGCCGATACGCGCGTCCCGTGAGTCGGTGAAGTCAGCGTCCAGGAGCAGGGCAAGGCGGGCCACCGGATCACGAGGATCGAGCGGTGCGAACGAGTTCTCGGCCGGTACAGTCATGTGTCCTGCTCTCAGCGGATGACGCGGCGACGGTAGGCGCGAGCGGCCAGCGGCGCGCCGACCGCCAGGATGACCAGCCACCAGCCGACGGCCAACCACGCGCTGCTTCCCACGGGCGTGCCGATGAGCAGTGCGCGGACCGCGTCGATGACCGGTGTCACCGGCTGGTTCTCCACGAAGAACCGCAACGCGCCCGGCATGCTCTCCGGGGGCACCAGCGCGCTGCTGGCGTAGGGCAGGAACACCATGATCATGCTCAGGCCGCCGGCGCCCTCGACGCTGCCCGCCGCGATGCCGAGCCAGACGGCCAGCCACGACAACCCGATCGTGAACAGCAGCAGGATGCCCAGGGCGCCGAGCCACTCGCCGAACCCGGCGGTGGGCCGGAAGCCGACCACCAACCCGAGACCGACGATGATGAGCGCGGACAACAGGTTGCGCAGCACAGCCGACACCACGTGCGCCACCAGCACCGCGGAGCCGAGCACCGGCATGGACCGGATGCGCTCCACGATCCCGGTGCGCAGGTCACCCGCCATCCCGATGGCCGTCGAGGTGGAGTTGAACGCGACACTGATCGTCAGCAGTCCGGCGATCATGTAGTTCGCGTAGCTGGTCTCGCCGGTGTCGATCGCACCGCCGAACAGGAAGCGGAACAACATCAGCATCATCACCGGCAACGCGATGACCTCGAAGGTCTGGTCGGTGTTGCGCAGGATGTGCCGAACGTTGCGGCCGATCAGCACGAGGCAGTCGCTCAGCGCGAGGGCGAGAGCGGAACGCGGGTTCGGGGCATCGGCCGGGGTCTCGGCACGTTGCAGGACGGGTGCCTGAGTCATGTCACCTCTCCAGGTGAGTTGCTGGTCAACGCGCGGAACACGTCGTCGAGAGTTGGCTGGTACAAGGACATCCCGACCACCTCGACGCCACCGCGCGCCGCCAGGTCGAGCAGCCGCCGGACGTCGGCGACCCCGTCGACGGCGACGCTGACGCTCAGCCCGTCGAGGTCGGCGCCGAGCAGCGTGCCGGCCCGGGCCGCGTCGACCTCGTCGGCGAAGGTCAGCTTCAGTCGTTCGCTGCCGACCTGCCCCTTGAGCTCGTCCGGGGTGCCCTCGGCGACGATCCGCCCGCCGCTGACGACCGCGACCCGGTCCGCGAGCTCGTCGGCCTCGTCGAGGTACTGCGTGGTGAGCAGGATGGTGGAGCCGTCCGCGAGCAGCTTGCGGATGAGCTCCCACATGGCCATCCGGCTCGTCGGGTCGAGGCCCGTCGTCGGTTCGTCAAGGAACAGCACCGGCGGCGACGTGATGAGACTGATCGCGATGTCCAGCCTGCGCCGCATGCCGCCCGAGAACGTCCGCACCTGACGGTTGGCGTCGCCGGTCAGGTCGAACTGCTCCAGCAGCTCGGTGGCGCGGCGCCGTGCCGCCGACCGGTCGAGGTGGAACAGCCTGGCCATCGTCACCAGGTTCTCGCGTGCGGTGAGCAGCTCGTCGACCGCGGTGTCCTGGCCGGTCACGCCGATCACCTCGCGCACCGCGCGGGCTTGGCTCGTGACGTCGTGCCCCGCGATCCGCGCCGTGCCGCCGTCGGCTCCGAGCAGGGTGCTCAGGATCCTTACCAGCGTGGTCTTGCCGGCCCCGTTCGGGCCGAGCAGCGCGAGCACGGTGCCGCGCTCGACGCGGAGGTCGACCCCGTCGAGGACGACCGCGTCGCCGAAGGCCTTCCGCAGCCCGGTGGCTTCGATCGCGTAGGTGGTTGTCATTCGGGTCAGCTGCCTTCCATGGCCATCTTGATCAGTTCGTCCTGGTCCATCGAGTCGATCGAGGTGTCCCCCGTCGACCCTGTCGACTCCGTGGACGCCGCGGGAAGCACCGCGTCGGCGGCGTTCTCGGCCGCCGGGACCAGCTCCCCGAGCAGGTGCTCGGCGAGCACTCGCGGACTCGGGTGGTCGAAGATCATGCTGACCGGCAGCTTCAGCCCGGTCACCAGCGTGAGCTTGTTGCGGAATCCCGTCGCGGACAGCGAGTCGAAGCCGACCTCGTTGAACGCGCGGTCCGGTTCGACGTCCTCCGGACCCGAGTAGCCGAGCAGGACGGCCGCGTTGGTGCGAACCACCTCCAGCAGCATGGGCAACCGCTTGCGCGCGGTCATGCCGGCGAGCTGGTCACGCAGCGAGTCCGTCCGCTCCTCGACGTCCCGCGCGGCGCGCCGGGTGTTCGTCCTGACCAGCTCCCGGAACAGCGGGTGCAGGTCGTCATCGTCCTTGCCCGCCAACAGCTTCGTGTCCAGGCTGATCGGCACCAGCAGCGACTCCTTTCGACCGCAGGCGGCGTCGAGCAGCCGGAGGCCTTCCGCTGTGGACAGTGCGCCGATACCGGTACTCGCGATGCGTCGGGCGTCGGCGCCGCTGAGCTCTCCTGCCATGCCGTCGCCGTCCCACCTTCCCCACGCGAGTGACGTCCCGGCGAGGCCCGCGGCCCGACGGTGCGCCGCCAGCGCGTCGAGGAACGCGTTTGCCGCCGCGTAGCTGCCCTGCCCGGGGCCGCCGAGCACGCCGGCCGCCGAGGAGAACAGCACGAAGGCCGACAGATCGCCGGTGAGCTCGTGCAGGTTCAACGCGGCGTCCACCTTGGGCGCCAGCACGGCATCGACGCGCTCCGGCGTGAGCGAGGAGATCACCCCGTCGTCGAGCACCCCGGCCGCGTGCACCACCCCGCGCAGGGGCGCCTCGTGCGGGATCTCGGCCAGCATCGCCGCGACGGCGTCCCGGTCCGCCATGTCGCAGGCGGCCAGCGACACCGACGCACCGAGCCCGGTCAGCTCGTCACGCAGCTCG
This sequence comes from uncultured Actinomycetota bacterium, assembly GCA_963840275.1. Classification (GTDB taxonomy): domain Bacteria; phylum Actinomycetota; class Actinomycetes; order Mycobacteriales; family Pseudonocardiaceae; genus Actinophytocola. The sequence goes on along the minus strand of CAWIYK010000003.1, from coordinate 395,827 downwards.
GTCGCACCCGGTGCGGCCGCGCCGCGCCGGCTGGCCAGCACCAGGTGCCGGATCCCGTGCTCGCCGACCAGGTGCCGGGCGACCGCACCGCCGAGCGCGCCGGTCGCACCCGTGATGAGCACGGTGCCGGCCGGGTCCCATGGCTGGTCGGCCACGGCTCCGGCGGCCCGGACCCCGACCAGTCGCGGTCGAAGAACCACGCCTGCTCGCAGAGCCGTCTGCGGCTCACCCGACAGCACCGCGCCGGCCAGCTTCGCCGGCGACTTCTGATCGGCGTCGAGATCGACGAGGAAGATGCGGTCCGGGTGTTCCGCCTGGGCGGAGCGCACCATGCCGGACACCGCGGCGCCGGCCAGATCCGTCGGGTCCTCGCCGTCACACGAGACCGCTCCGCTGGTCACCACGACGAGCTTGACCGTGGCGAACCGCTCGTCGGCCAGCCAGGACCGCAGCACGTCGAGCACCCGGTGCGTCTCCGCGTGCACCAGGTCCGCGCCACCACCACACGGCACGACCAGCACGCCGGCGTCGCCGGCATGCGCGAGATCCGTGACGACCTCGGCGCCGAGTGCGCCGGCCAGTCCCCAGCGGTCCGCGCCGAGCACGCGCCATTCCGCCGCGTCTACTGCTGTGTCCACTGTGGACCGCTGCCAGTCGAGCCGGAACAGTGAGTCGACATCGCCCGCCACGGGACCGGTCGGTCGCGGTGCCGCCGTGCCGGCGGCCACCATCGGCCGCAGCAGAAGGGAACCGACCGAGGCGACCGGCTGCCCGGTCCCGTCGGCCACGTCCAGTGCGACCATGCCCGGCCCGGAAGGCCGTACGTGCACACGCAGGCTGGTCGCCCCGTTGGCGTGCAGCTCCACGCCCTCCCAGGCGAACGGCAGCTCCCGCTCCGCGCCGGCCGCACCGCTCGCACCGATCGCGTGCAGCGCGGCGTCCAGCACGGCGGGATGGATGCCGAACCGGTCCACGTCCGCCTGCGCCTCCGGCGGCAGGAACACCTCGGAGAACGCCTCTTCGCCCCGCTTCCACAGCTTCGTCATCCCACGGAAGGCCGGGCCGTAACGCAGCCCCTCCTCGGCGAGGGCGGAGTACATCCCCGTGAGCGGCACCTGCTCGGCCTCGGCAGGCGGCCACTCGGTGAGGTCGAACCGCGGCCGCCCGCCGTCACCCGGCGCCAGCACACCGATGGCGTGCCGGGTCCACGGCGACCGGGGCTCGGTGCCCTCGGCCTTCGTGTGCACGCTGAACCGCCGCGTGCCGTCCTGTTCGGGTGCGCTCACCGCACACTGCACACGCACTCCTTCGCGCGCCGGCAGCACCAGCGGCACCTCAAGGGTGAGCTCGTCGATCCGATGGCACCCCACCGCGTCCCCGGCGCGGATGGCCATCTCCACGAACCCGGTGCCGGGGAACAGGACCGCGCCACCGACCTCGTGGTCGGCGAGCCACGGGTGCGTCCCGACCGACATCCGGCCGGCGAGCAGCACGCCCTCGGTGTCGGCGAGCTCGGTGACCGAGCCGAGCAGCGGGTGCTCGGCGGACGCGCCGCCGTCCGAACCCGCGCTCTCGAGCCAGTAACGCTGGCGCTGGAACGGGTAGGTCGGCAGGTCGACGGTCCGCGTGCCGCGCTCGGCGAACACCGCGTCCCAGTCGGGAGACACGCCGTTGACGTGCAGTGTGGCGATCGCAGTGCACAACACGCCCGCTTCGGCGTGGTCGCGGCGCATGACCGGCACGAAGACCGCGTCCGGTGCGGACTCGTCCAGGCACTCCTGGGCCATCGGGGTCAGCGCCGCGTCCGGTCCCACCTCGACGAAGCAGGTCACGCCCATGCGGTCCAACCGGCTGACCGCGTCGTTGAAGCGCACCGCGTCCCGAACCTGGCGCACCCAGTAGTCCGGCGAGGCGAGCTCCTCCTCCGACGTCGGCTCACCGGTGACGGTGGACACGATCGGGATCCGCGGGGCGCGGAAGGTGAGCCCGTCGGCGAGCGCCCGGAACTCCTCGAGCATCGGCGCCATCAGGTGCGAGTGGAACGCGTGCGACACCCGAAGGCGAGTCGTCCTGCGACCGTTGTCGGCAAAGGTCGACGCCACCCGCAGCACCGCGGCCTCGGCGCCGGACACCACGACCGACCGGGGACCGTTGACCGCCGCGATCTCCGCGCCGTCGACCAGTTCCTCGCGCACCTCGTCCTCGGGGGCCGCGATCGCCACCATCGCCCCGCCTTCCGGGAGGCCTTGCATGAGCCGGCCACGCGCGGTGACCAGCGCCGCCGCGTCGGCGAGGGACAGCACACCGGACACGTGCGCGGCGGCAAGCTCGCCGATCGAGTGTCCGATCAGGACGTCGGGAACGATGCCCCACGACGTCAGCAGCCGGAACAGCGCGACCTCGACCGCGAACAACGCGGGTTGCGTGTACTCGGTCCGGTTCAGGTCGTCCCCGTCCGCGCCGATCACCGCACCGAGCGGCCGGTCCAGATGCCGGTCGAGCTCGGCGCACACCTCGTCGTAGGCCGTCGCGAACGCGGGATACCGTTGGTACAGCTCGGTTCCCATCCCGGTGCGCTGTGCGCCCTGACCGGAGAACAGGAACGCGGTCTTGGCTCCGGCGCGTGCGACGCCCCGCACCAGTCCGACCGCGTCCTCCTCGTCGACGAGTGCCATCAGGCCGCGCAGCATCTCCGCGCGCCGCGTGCCGATCACCACGGCGCGGTGCTCGAAATGGGACCGCGCGGTCGCGAGCGACCGGCCGGCGCCGGCGAGCCCGACGTCGAGATCGTCGTCAAGGTAGGCCAACAGCTGTTCGGCCTTCGCGGCGACCGCGGCCCGGCCGCGACCGGAGACCGGCCAGAGCACCGGACCGTCGCCATCCGGTTCGTGCGCGGCGACATCCTGGACCGGGGGCTCCTCGATGATCAGGTGGGCGTTGGTCCCGCTGACCCCGAACGACGAGATCCCCGCACGGCGCGGGTGCCCGTCGGCCTGCCACGGAACCTGCTCGGTCAGCAACCGCACGTTGCCGGCCGACCAGTCCACCTCCGGTGACGGCTGCCCGACGTGCAGCGTCCTCGGCAGCTCGCTGTGCCGCACGGCCATCACCATCTTGATCACTCCGGCGATGCCGGCCGCGGCCTGCGCGTGGCCGATGTTCGACTTGACCGAGCCGATCCACAGTGGACGGTCGGCCTTGCCGTAGGTGGCCAGCAGTGCCTGCGCCTCGATCGGGTCGCCGAGCTTCGTCCCGGTCCCGTGCGCCTCGACCGCGTCCACGTCGGCGGCGGTCAACCCGGCGTTGGCCAGGGCCTGCCGGATCACCCGCTGCTGCGCGGGGCCGTTCGGCGCGGTGAGGCCGTTGGACGTGCCGTCCTGGTTGACGGCGCTGCCGGACAGCAGCGCGAGCACCCGGTGCCCGTTGCGGCGCGCGTCCGAGAGTCGCTCCAGCACGACCATGCCGACGCCTTCGGCCCACGCCGTCCCGTCGGCGTCCGCGGAGAACGCCTTGCAGCGGCCGTCCGGCGCGAGACCGCCCTGCCGGCTGAACTCCACGAAGGTCTCCGGCGTCGCCATCACGGTCACCCCGCCGGCCAGCGCGAGCGAGCACTCGCCCTGGCGCAACGCGTTCGCCGCCCAGTGCATGGCGACCAGCGACGACGAGCAGGCGGTGTCCACGCTGACCGCCGGTCCCTCCAGGCCGAGGCTGTAGGCCACCCGCCCGGTGACGATCGCGCCGGCGCTGCTTGCGGCGACGTAGTCGTGGTACTGCACGCCGGCGTAGACGGCGGTCGGGCTGCCCTTCAGCGACACCGGGTCGATGCCGGCCCGCTCCAACGCCTCCCAGGAGGTCTCGAGCAGCAACCGCTGCTGCGGGTCGATCTGCGGCGCCTCCTTGGGCGAGATCCCGAAGAAGCCGGGGTCGAACTCGCCGGCGTCGTACAGGAATCCGCCTTCGCGCACATAGCTGGTGCCCTGGCGGGCGCCGGTCGGGTCGTACAGCCCCGCCACGTCCCAGCCACGGTCGGCGGGGAACTCGCCGACCGCGTCGACCCCGTCGGCGACCAGCCGCCAGAGGTCCTCCGGCGTGCGGACGTCGCCGGGCAGCCGGCAGGCCATCCCGACGATCGCGATGGCCTCGTCGCCGCTCGTGTGCGCGGCGACGACGGTGTCGCTCACGTCGGCGCCGGCGAGCTCGTCGTGCAGGTGGCCGGCCAGTGCGGCCGAGGTCGGGTAGTCGAAGATCGAGGTGGCCGGCAGGCGCAGGTCGGTGGCCGTGCTCAGCCGGTTGCGCAGCTCGATCGCGGTCAGCGAGTCGAAGCCGAGCTGTTGGAACTCCACCCCCGGGCCGACCTCGTCCGCCGAGCCGTACCCGAGCACGGCGGCCGCGTGCGACCGCACCAGGTCGAGCACGAGCGCCTTGGCGTCCGACTCGGACAACCCGGCGAGCAGCTCGCCGGTCGCGCCGCGCACACCGGTCGAGCCGGTGTGGCCGGCGGCCGCCGAGCGGCGCGGCACCGAGCCGATCAGCCCCAGCAGCGGCGGGGGCAGCTCCGCGGCCTTCGCCCGCAGCACGCCGGCGTCGAACCGGATCGGGACCACCACGGCGTCCGAAGAACCGAGCGCCGCGTCCAACCGCGCCAGCGCCTCGTCGGTCGACAGCGGCATCAGGCCGGTCGCGGCCAGCCTGGCGATGTCCGCGTCGTCCAGCGTGCCGGCCATTCCGCCGGCCTGGCCCCACAGGGCCCAGGCGATGGACAACGCGGGAAGCCCGCCGGCGTGCCGGTGGGCGGCGAGCGCGTCGAGGAAGGCGTTCGCGGCCGCGTAGTTGCCCTGCCCCGGCGCACCGAGCACGCCGGAGATCGAGGAGAAAAGGACGAACGCCGCCACGCCCGTGGCCAGCTCGTGCAGGTTCAGCGCGCCGTCGACCTTGGGTCGGAGCACGGCGTCCAGTCGCTCCGGCGTCAGCGCGGTCAGCACACCGTCGTCGAGCACGCCGGCCGCGTGCACCACGGCCGTCAGCGGATGGTCGGCCGGCACCGTGGCCAGCACCTTGGCCAGCGCGTCCCGGTCGGCCACGTCGCACGCGGCGGCGCGTACCTTCGCGCCCAGCCCGGTCAGCTCCTTCGCGAGCTTCGCGACACTCTTGCGTCCACCGCGGCTCACCAGCAGCAGTTGCCGCGCGCCGTGCACGGTCACCAGGTGCTTGGCCAGCACACCGCCGAGCGCACCCGACGCGCCGGTGATCAGCACGGTGCCGTCCGGGTCGAAGGCTCGGCCGTCGATCAACGCGGGGTCCGGCGGCGGGATCCGTTGGAGCCTGGGGACGTGCCGCACTCCCCCTCGCACGGCGACCTGCGGCTCGCCGGACGCGAGCACCTCGGGCAGCAACGCCGTGACCTGGTCCGGCGAGGTGCCCGATGGCACGTCCAGCAGCACGAACCGGTCCGGGTGCTCGGACTGCGCCGAGCGCACCAGCCCCCACACCGCCGCACCGGCGAGACCGACGACGTCCGAGCCGTCGACCGAGACGGCCGACTCGGTCACGACCACGAGCGGGAGCTGGGCGGTGGCGGTGGACAGGTGGGTCTGCACGGCGTCCAGCACTCGATGCGTGGCCGCCCGCACCGCACCGGGCACGTCCTGGTCATCGGTGGGAGACACCAGCACAACCTCGGCGGCGCTCGCCTCGGCGAGGAGATCGCCGGCCGGCGACGGCTGCCATGCCAACCGGTACAGCGGCGCGCCGGAGACAGTCGTCTCCGCCGGCGTGAACGGGCGGAACACCGCGGACTCCACCGACGCGACCGGGGCACCCGTCATGTCGGCCACGTCGATCGCGTAGCTGTCGGGCCCGGCCGAGGACAGCCGCACCCGCACCGCGGACGCACCGGTGGCGTGCAGTTCGACGCCGGAGTACGAGAACAGCACGAGCCCCGCACCGCCGTCACCACTCGCGCCCGCTCGCAGCGCGTGGGTGGCCGCGTCCAGTGCGGCCGGGTGCAGACCGAAACGACCGGCCTCCTCCTGCGCGTCCTCTGGCAGGAACACCTCGGCGAAGATCTCGGCGTCGTCGCCGCTGCCACGCCGCCACACCGCGTGCAACCCGCGGAAGACCGGGCCGTAGACCAGCCCCGTGTCGGCAAGCTCCTCGTACAGCCCGTCCACCGAAACGGGTTCGGCGCCCGACGGGGGCCATTCCGACAGCTCGGCGCCCGCCCGACCGCTCGCCGGCAACAGGGTGCCGGCCGCGTGCTGGGTCCACGGCGTGTCCGAGCCGTCTTCCTCGTCCTTCGAGTGCACCGTGACGGCGCGTGCGCCGGTGGGGTCCGCGGGACCGACGGAGACCTGGACCCGCACGCCGCCGCGCTCGGGCAGCACCAGCGGGCTCGCCAGGGTCAGCTCGTGCACCCGCCCGCACCCGACCTGGTCGCCGGCCCGGATCGCCAGCTCGACGAACGCCGTCCCCGGCACGGCGACGACGTCCCCGAGGACGTGGTCGGCGAGCCACTGCTGTTGTCCGACGGAAAGCCGTCCGGTCAGCACGACGTGGTCGGCGTCGGCCAGGGTGACCGCGGCGCCGAGCAGCGGATGTCCCGCCACGATCAGGCCCGCGGCGCTGACCTGGTCGAGCCCGCCCTGATGCGGCAGCCAGTAGCGGCGGCGCTGGAAGGCGTACGTCGGCAACGGCACCTGGCGTGCGCCATGGCCGGCGAAGACGGCGGCCCAGTCCGGGTCGATGCCGCTGACGTACAGCTCCGCCAGCGCGGTGACCACCGACCGCGCCTCGGGCTTGTCCTTGCGCAGCAACGGAACCACGACCGTGTCCGGCGCGTCGGTTGCCGTCACCAGCGCGGACAACACGCTGCCGGGACCGACCTCGACGAACCGGGTCACCCCGCTGTCCAGCAGGTGGCGCAAGCCGTCGTGGAACCGGACCGCGGCACGGACGTGCCGCACCCAGTACCGCGCGGTGGCCAGCTCGCCGTCCGGCTCGCCCGTCACGTTGGACACGACGGGAATGCGCGGCTTCCCGTAGGTCAGCCCTTCGGCCACCCGCTCGAAGTCGGCCAGCATGTCGTCCATCCGCGGCGAGTGGAACGCGTGGGAGACCCGCAGTCGGTTGGTCTTGCGGCCATCGGCCCTCAGTCGTTCCGCGATCGCGAGCACGGCGTCCTCGTCGCCGGACAGCACGACCGACTCCGGGCCGTTGACCGCGGCGATGCTGACCCGCTCGGTCAGCAGTGGGCGCACCTCGTCCTCGGACGCCTGCACCGCGACCATGGCGCCGCCGTCCGGCAGCGCGTCCATCAGCTTCGCCCGTGCGGCAACCAGTGTGCACGCGTCGGCCAGCGACAGCACCCCGGCGACGTGCGCGGCGACCAGCTCGCCGATCGAGTGGCCGGCGACGTAGTCCGGCCTGATCCCCCACGACTCCACCAGCCGGTACAGCGCGACCTCCATCGCGAACAGCGCCGGTTGGGTGTACGCGGTCCGGTCGAGCAGCTCAGGGCTGTCCTGGCAGATCACGCTCCACAGTGGACCATCGAGGTGGCCGTCGAACTCCGCGCAGACACCGACCATCGCCTCGGCGAACACCGGGAACGCGGCGGCCAGCTCCTGGCCCATGCGGGGTCGCTGCGACCCCTGGCCGGAGAAGAGGAACGCGGTCGACCCGTCGGTGCCCGAACCGGTCACCACTCCGGGCGTCTCGACACCGGCGTGCACCGCGTCCAGCCCGGCGGCGACTTGTTCGGCGCCCGCACCGAGCACGACCGCGCGCCGCGGCAACGGCGATCTCGTCGTGGCCAGCGAGTAACCGATGTCCAGCACCGACGCACCGTCTACTTCAGACAGCAGTTGACCGGCCTGCTCGCGCAGCGCCCGTGTGTCCATGCCGGAGACGGGCACCGGGACCGGCGCCGACGCCGGCCATCCGGCGAGCTGCTCCTCCCGGTCGGGCGATGCGGGCGCCTCCTCGAGGATGACGTGCGCGTTGGTGCCACTGACACCGAACGACGACACCCCGGCGCGCCGCGGCTTTCCGGTCGCCGGCCAGTCCCGTGCCGACTCCAGCAGCCGCACGTCGCCTGCGGTCCAGTCGATCTCCTTGGACGGCTCGGACACGTGCAGCGTCTTGGGCAGCACCCCGTGCCGGATGGCCATCACCATCTTGATGACACCGCTGATCCCGGCGGCCGCCTGGGCGTGGCCGATGTTCGACTTGATCGAGCCGAGCCACAGCGGCCGGTCCGCGGAGCGGTCCTGGCCATACGTGGCAAGCAGAGCCTGTGCCTCGATGGGGTCGCCGAGGGTGGTGCCCGTACCGTGCCCCTCCACCGCGTCGACGTCCGTCGCGGACAGCCGGGCGTCGGTCAGCGCCTGCCAGATCACGCGTTGCTGCGACGGGCCGTTCGGGGCGGTCAGGCCGTTGGAGGCGCCGTCGGAGTTGATCGCGGAACCACGCACGACGGCCAGGACCGGGTGACCGTTGCGCCGCGCGTCGGACAGCCGCTCGATCAGCACCGTCCCGGCGCCCTCGGCCCAGCCGGTGCCGTCCGCGTCCGCCGAGAACGCCTTGCACCTGCCGTCCGCCGCGAGGCCACGCTGCCGGCTGAACGCGGCGAACGGTCCCGGCTTCGACATCACCATCACGCCGCCGGCCAACGCCATCGAGCACTCGCGCTGTCGCACGGCCTGGATCGCCAGGTGCAACGCGACGAGCGAGGAGGAGCACGCCGAGTCGACCGTGACCGCGGGCCCTTCCAGGCCGAGGGCGTAGGCCACCCGCCCGGAGATCACCGACGCGGCGTTGCCCGTGCTGGCGTAGTCGTTGACCACATCGGACGCGACCGTCGCCGAAAGATCCTCGTAGTAGTCCTGGCTGCCGCTGCCCATGAACACGCCGACCCGCGCCTCACGCAACGTGTGCGGCGCGATCCCCGCCCGCTCGATGGTCTCCCAGGCGAGCTCCAGCACGAGCCGCTGCTGCGGATCCATGGCCAACGCCTCGCGCGGCGAGATCCCGAAGAAGCCGGCGTCGAAGTCCCCCGCGTCGTGGACGAAGCCGCCGTCGCTGACATAGCTGGTACCCGGGTTGTCCGGGTCGGCGTCGAACCGCGTGTCGACGTGCCAGCCCCGGTCGGTGGGAAAGGCTCCGACCGCGTCGACGCCGTCGGCCACCATCCGCCACAGGTCCTCCGGCGAACGCACGTCGCCCGGGTAGCGGCAGCCCATGGCGACGATGGCGATCGGCTCCTGGTCGGCCGTCTCCACCTCGCGCAGCCGCTCGCGGGTCTGACGCAGGTCCGCGGTCACCCGGCGGAGGTAGTCGACGAGCTTGTCTTCGTTTGGCATGTCAGCCTCTTGTCAGCGTTCGGTCCGGTTGGTGGCCAGCGGAATCACGCCGCCCCGAGTTCGTTGTCGATCAGGTCGAACAGGTCTTCCGCGGAGGCCGCCGTCAGCTGGTCGGTCACGGACGGACCGCCGGCGAGCGTCTCGTGCAGCGTCGACATCAGTGCTTGCAGCCGGGCGGTGATCCTCGTGCGCTCGATCTCCTCCGGCGGCATGGCGGACACCCTGGCCGCCAGCCGGTCCAGCTCCGCCATGAGCGGCACCGTCTCGCCGCCGTCGTCGCACAACACGGCACGCAGGTGGTCGGCGAGCGCGTCGGAAGTGGCGTAGTCGAACACGACGGTGGCCGGCAGTCGCAGACCTGTCGCGTTGCTCAGCCGGTTGCGCATGTCGACCGCGCCGACCGAGTCGAACCCGAGGTCCTTGAACGCGCGGCCCGCCTCGATGGCGGACGCGCCGTCGTGGCCGAGCACGTCGGCGGCATGCGTCCGCACCATGTCCAGCAGCACACGCCGTTGCTCGGGTGCGGCCAACTCGGCCAACCTGGCCGCGAGCTGTCCGGTGTCGTCCTCATCGGACTGATCGGCCGGCACGACGTCGTTGTCGCGTGCCTCCGGCAGTGCCCCCAGCAGCGGGCGAGCGCGGGCGAGTGTGTAGACGGGCACGAACGTCGCCCAGTCGATGTCGGCGATGACGAGGTGACTCTCGTCGTGGTCGAGCGCCTGCCCGAGTGCCAGGACGGCAAGCGCCGGGTCCATTTCGGACAGTCCGATGCGGCGCAGCAGGGTGCCCGCCTCATCGTCGACCATGCCACCGCCGGCCCAGGATCCCCACGCCAGCGAGGTGGCGGTGAGGCCACGGGCCCTGCGACTCTGTGCCAGGCCGTCGAGGAACGCGTTCGCGGTCGCGTAGGCGGGCCGTCCCGCCGTGCCCCACGCGGCGGCCCCCGAGGAGAAGAGCACGAAGGCGTCCAGCTCACGGTCGCCGAGCAGCCGGTCGAGGTGCACCGCGCCGGCGATCTTGGCACTGGTGGCCGCCGCGAACTCGGCCGTGGTGGTCTCCGTCAACGGTTTCTCGTCCGACAGCACTCCCGCGGCGTGCACCACCGCGGTGAGCGTCGGAATGGTGTCGAGCACCTCGGACAGTGCCGCCGCGTCGGACACGTCGCAGGCCTCGATCGACACGTCGACGCCGGTGGCGGTCAGTTCCGCCGCCAGCTCCGCGGCGCCGTCGGCCTGCTTGCCGCGCCGGCTGACCAGCACGATGTGCTCGGCGCCCTCCGCGGCCAGCCAGCGTGCGACGTGCGATCCCACCGCACCGGTGCCGCCGGTGACCAGCACGGTCCCACGCGGCCGCCACGTCCGCTGTGCGGTCGCGCCGGACAGCGGTGCGCGCACCATGCGTTTGGCGAAGACACCGGACTTCCTGACCGCCAGCTGGTCCTCACCGTCCACTCCGGACAGCAGCGTGCACAGGCGGCCGATCGCCACGCTGTCCGACACGTCGGCCATGTCGACCATGCCGCCCCAGGTGTCCGGGCGGTCGAGGGTCAGCACCGTGCCCATCCCCCACAGCGAGCCGGCCGTCGGGTCGACGTCCTCGAAACGGTCGACCGCGACCGCGCCGCGAGTCAGGCACCACAGTGGCGCGGTGATCCCGGCGTCCTGTACCGCCTGCAGCAAGGTGATCGTCCCGGTGACGGCGGGTGACAGTGCCGGCGGCCCGGTGAACTCGCGGTCGTCGAGAGCAAGCAGGGACAGCACCCCCGCCACGGGATCCTTGGTACGCAAAGCCTCCGCGAGTGTCGCGCGGTCCGTTTCGGCCACCTCGACCAGGATCACGTCGGCGCCACGTTCGGTCAGCCCGGCCACGATCGCGTCCGCCGGACCTGGCGGGACGGCGACCAGCCAGGTGCCGGTCATCCGGCCGGCCGACACCTCGGTCAGCGGCTCCCAGCCGACCCGGTACCGCCAGGAGTCCACAGTGGCCTCCTGAACGCGCCGGTGGCGCCAGGCCGACAGCGCGGGCACGACGTCACGCAAGGAAGTGGCGTCGACGCTCAACCTGGTCTCGAGCGCGGCGACGTCGGACCGTTCCACCTCCTGCCAGAACTCCGCGTCCACCGGATCACCGGTCGCCATGGCCGGCTCCGGCGCGTCGTCGATCCGCCAGAAACGCTTGTGCTGGAACGGGTAGGTCGGCAGGTCGACCGGAACACCGTTGGGACAGAACGCCGTCCAGTCCGGCGCGACGCCCCGCACGTGCAGCTCGGCCGCCGACGTGACGAACCGGTCGAAGCCGCCTTCGTCTCGCCGCAGCGTGCCGGTCACCACGGTGTTGGGCCGGCTCGTGCCGCTCCGCGGTGTGTCGTCCTGGTCGTGCTCGACGTCGTCGAGGGTCTCCTGGATGCTCATGGCCACCACCGGATGCGGGCTGACCTCGACGAACGCCGCGTACCCCCGGGCCGCCAGGTCGCGCACGACCGGCGCGAACCGCACGGTCCGCCGGAGGTTGTCGAACCAGTAGCCCGCGTCGAGGTCCACGCCGTCCACCCAGGTTCCGGTGACCGTCGACAGCATCGGCACGTCCCCTGCGCGAGGCGCGATCGGCGCGAGGTCCGTGAGGAGCCGGTCCCGGATGTCGTCGACATGCTCGCCGTGGGACGCGTAGTCCACCGGGATCCGCTTGACCCGAACGTCCTCGGCGGCCAGTTCGGCAGCCAGTTCGTCGAGTGCGGCGCCGTCCCCGGACACCACGACCGACCGCGCGCCGTTGTCCGCGGCGACCGATATCCCGCGTGGTGCGGCGGCGAGCCGTGCTGCCATCTGTTCGGCCGGCATCCCCACGGCCAGCATGCCACCCCGGCTGCCGAGCACCTCGCCGATCGCCTTGCTGCGCAGGGCAACCACTCGCGCGGCGCAGTCCAGCGACAAGGCACCGGCAACGGTGGCCGCGGCGATCTCGCCCTGGGAGTGGCCGATCACGACGTCCGGCTCGATGCCGTGGGCGCGCCAGACCGCCGCCAGCGACACCATCATCGCCCACAGCATCGGTTGCACGACGTCCACCCGATCGGCGGGCGGGGCATCCTGGTCACCACGCAGCACGGCGGCGAGCGACCAGTCCACAAAGGGCGCGAGCGCCTCCTCGCACTCGCCGAGCCGCTCGGCGAACACCGGCGAGTCCGCCAGCATCGCGGTCGCCATGCCGACCCACTGCGAGCCCTGGCCGGGGAAGACGAACACGGTCTTGCCGCGAACGTCGGCCAAACCGGTCACCACGCCGGGCGCGGTCCGATCGGCGGCGAGGCCGCGCAGGCCGTCGAGCACCTCGGCACGGTCCCGTCCGGTCACGACCGCCCGATGTTCGAACGTGGACCGGCCGGTGGCCAGCGAGAAACCCACGTCTGCCAGTCGCCGCGCCGGTCGGTCGGTCAGGTGGTCCGCGAGCCGGCCGGCCACATCCCGTAGTGCGGTCGGGCTCTTACCCGACAGCACCAACGGGGTCGCTGCCGTCTCGGCTTCGTCGGCCTCCGCCGTCGCGGGGGTGACGTGCTCGATGATCACATGCGCGTTGGTGCCGCTGACCCCGAACGAGGACACCGCGGCACGGCGCGGCCGGTCGACCGCCGGCCAGTCCCGCGCCTCGGTCAGCAGCTCGACCGCGCCGGCGGACCAGTCCACCTTGTGCGACGGCTCGGCGACGTGCAGCGTCTTCGGCAGCCGCCCGTGCCGCAGCGCCATCACCATCTTGATGACGCCGGCGACGCCGGCCGCGGCCTGTGGGTGCCCGAGGTTCGACTTGACCGAGCCGAGCAACAGCGGTTCCCCGGTCGTCCGCCGGCCGTAGGTGGCCAGCAACGCCTGCGCCTCGATCGGATCGCCGAGCGAGGTCCCGGTGCCGTGCGCGTCCACGGCGTCCACATCGGACGTCGACAGACCGGCGGCCGCGAGCGCCTGCTCGATGACCCGCACCTGGGACGGCCCGTTCGGCGCGGCGAACCCGTTGCTCGCCCCGTCCTGGTTCACCGCGGAGCCGCGCAGCACGGCGAGCACCCGGTGCCCGTTGCGTTCCGCGTCGGACAGCCGCTCCAGGAGCAGCATGCCGACGCCCTCCGACCAGGAGGTGCCGTCGGCGTCCTCGGAGAAGGCCTTGCATCGGCCGTCCGGCGAGAGGGCCCGCTGCCGGCTGAACTCGACGAACAGCTCCGGCGTGCCCATCACCGCCACTCCACCGGCCAGGGCCAGCGTGCAGTCGCCACTGCGCAACGCCTGGCTCGCCATGTGCATGGCGACCAGCGACGAGGAGCACGCCGTGTCGACCGTGACGGCCGGGCCCTCCAGTCCGAGGGTGTAGGCGACCTGGCCGGAGGCAAGGCTGCCGCTGGGGCTGCCACCGCTGTAGTCGTGGTACATCAGGCCGGCGTAGACGCCGGTGGCGCTGCCGCGCAACGACTCGGGCGCCATGCCGGCCCGCTCGAGCGCCTCCCAGGACGACTCGAGAAGGAGCCGCCGCTGCGGGTCGGCCGTGCGTGCCTCGTGCGGGCTGATGCCGAAGAAGGACGCGTCGAACTCGGCGGCGTCGTAGAGGAACCCACCGTGCCGGACGTAGGTCCGGCCCGGCCGGTCGGGCGTGGGGTCGTAGATCGACTCCACGTCCCAGCCACGGTCGGCCGGGAACCCCCCGATCGCGTCGCCACCGTTGTCGACGAACTGCCAGAGGGCCTCCGGCGAGCTGATCCCGCCGGGGTACCGGCAGCTCATCCCGATGATCGCGATCGGTTCGCTGTTCTTGTCCTCGAGCTCGCGCACCCGCCGCCGCGCCTGCCGCAGATCGTTCGTGGTGCGCTTGAGGTAGTCGCGGAGCTTGTCCTCGTTCGTCATCCCGTTCGCCATCCCGTTCACGAGATTCCCAGTTCTTCGTCCAGTACATGGAACAGCTCGTCGTCGGTGACGCCACCGAGATCGCCGTCCGCGTCCTCGGCCGCCACGGTTTCCCTGTCCTGCAGGCGACGCAGCATGGCCTGCAGCCGAGCGGTCACCTTGGCGGTGCCGCCGTTGTCCGGTGGGGCCGCGGCCAACGTGGCGTCGAGCCGGTCGAGCTCGGCCAGCAACGGCAGCGTGGGATCCACCTGTCCCGGGTCGACCAGTTCGAGCAGATGTCGGGCCAGCGCGGCGGGCGTCGGGTAGTCGAACACCACCGTCGCCGCCAGGCTCACCCCGCTCGCCTTGCCGAGCCGGTTGCGTAGCTCCACCGCGGCAAGGGAGTCGAAACCCATCTCCTGGAACGCCTTGTCCGGTTCGACGCCGGTGGCCGAGGCATACCCCAGGACCGCGGCGACGTGGTGGGACACCACATCGAGCACCAGACCGTCGCGTTCGGACTCCGGCACCTCGACGAGCCGGGCGGCCAGTGTCTCGTGTGGACCGCCCGGGGCGGCGGGTCCCGCGGGCCCCGCGAGACGTCGTCCGGGAATCCTGGCCAGCTCGCGCAACACGGCCGGTATCTCGTCGCCGCGCGCGCGGAGCGCCGGCAGGTCCAGCCGGAGCGGCACCACCGCGGGCTCACCGAGACCGAGCGCGGCGTCGAACAGGGCCAACCCCGCCACCGACGACAGCGGTGGCATGCCGAGGCGTTGGAGGCGTCGCAGCCCGGCGTCGTCGAGCAGTCCGGCCATGCCGCCGTCCTCCGCCCAGGCGCCGAACGCCATGGACACCGCGGGCTTTCCCAGTCGTCGCCGGTAGGTGGCGAGTGCGTCGAGGAAGATGTTCGCCGCGGCGTAGTTGGCCTGCCCCGCGCTGAGCACCACCCCGCCCGCCGAGGAGAACAGCACGAACGCCTCGAGGTCCAGGTCCGCGGTCAGCTCGTGCAGGTGCCAGCCGCCGTCCACCTTGGGGCGCAGCACGGCCTCCCACTGCTCGGGAGTGAGCGACTCGACGACACCGTTGTCGACGACTCCCGCCGCGTGCACGACCGCGGTCAGTGGATGCTCCGGTGCGATCGAGCCGAGCAGCTTGGCCACCGCGGCCCGGTCCGCGATGTCGCAGGCGGCGATCCGCACGTCGGCGCCGAGGTCGGTCAGCTCGTGGCGGAGCCGCCGCGCCCCCGTCGCGTTCGACCCGCCGCGGCTGGTGAGCAGCAGCTGCCGCACACCCCGCTCGGCGACCAGATGCCTGGCCAGCACGGCGCCGAGCCCTCCGGTGCCACCGGTGATCAGCACGGTGCCGGCCGGGTCCCACGTGGCGGGCTCGCCCGCCACCGTCGTGCGGCTGAGCCGGGGAACCAGCAGTTGCCCGTCGCGCACGGCCAGTTCCGGTTCCCCGGTGGCCAGCGCCGCACTCACCTCGTGCGGCGACAACTCCTGCCCGTCGGTGTCCAGCAGCACGAACCGGCCGGGGTTCTCGGCCTGTGCCGCTCGGACCAGGCCCCAGACCGGTGCGTGGGAAAGGTCGACCTGCTCGCCGTCGGATGTCGCGACCGCGGCGGTGGTGAGCACCGCGAGTCGGCCGGACGACTGGTCGGTGAGCCAGGTGCGCACCCGTGCGACGACCTCGCCGCACGCGGCGCGGACGGCGGCGGGAACCTCGGCACCCGCCGCGGGTACGACGAACACGGCGGTGTCGGGGGCTGCGGCGACCTGCGTCGACGCTGTCACCGGCATCCAGGTCAAGTGGAACAGTGCCTCCCGCGCTGTGCTGTCCAGCTGCTCGGTGGCGATCGGCCTCGTCACCAGCGACTCGACCGATGCGACCGGTTGGCCGGCGCCGTCGGCGATGTCGAGGGCCACGGCGTCCGTGCCGGCCGGCGAGATCCGCACCCGCAACGACGACGCGCCCGCGGCGGCCAGCGTCAGTCCACTCCAGAGGAACGGGACCGCCGGCGGGCCGTCGAAGCCGCCGTCGGCGAGGATCAGTGCGTGCAGGGCCGCGTCCAGCAACGCCGGGTCCAGGACGAACGATCGTACGTCCACTTCGGACTCCTCGGCGGAGCGGACCTCGGCGTAGATGTCGTCGCCGTGGCGCCACGCCCTGCGGAGGCACTGGAAGGTCGGTCCGTAGTCATATCCTTGCGCGGCAAGGGTGTCGTAACAGCCGGCCAGCTCGATCTCGTCAGCGTGTGGTGGCGGCCATGCGGTGAGGTCGAACGACGGCGGCTGGGCGGCACCCGCGAGGTCGCCAGCGACTGAGCCGCTGGCGTGCTGGATCCACTGCCCGTCCGCGGGCTCGTCCTCGTGTCGCGAGTAGACAGCCACCTGCCGCTCATCATCGTCACCCGCGTCGGCACTGCCACCGTCGACCACGACCTGGACCACGACTCCGCCGTGCTCCGGCAGCACCAGGGGGGCGAACAACGTCAACTCCGCGAGCCGGTGACAGCCGACTTCCTGCCCGGCTCGCAACACCAGCTCCACGAGGCCCGTGCCCGGCACCAGCACCCGGCCCGACACCGCGTGGTCGGCCAGCCACGCCTGCCGCTGCACGGAAAGCAGTCCGGTCAGCACCACACCGCCGGAGTCGGGCAGCCGCACCGTCGCTCCCAGCAACGGATGCTCGGCCGCGCCGAGGCCGACCGACGCCATGTCCGCGGCTCCCGCCGCCGGCAGCCAGTACCGTTCGCGCTGGAAGGCGTAGGTGGGCAGCTCGACCCGGCGGGCGCCACGGCCGGCGAAGAACCCCGGCCAGTCCACGCGGCAGCCACGTGCATGCAACTCGGCCAGCGCGGCCGTCAACGCCACCACCTCGCCACGGCCCTTGCGCAGTGTCGGCACCAACGCCACATCCGACCCGTCCAGGCACTCCCGCGCCATTCCGGTCAGCACCGCGTCCGGACCCACCTCGACGAACCGGGTCACCCCGGCCGCGACCAGCGACCGCACCCCATCGGCGAACCGCACCGCCCGCCGCACGTGATCCACCCAGTACTCCGGCGTACACAACAGGTCCGCCGAGGCGATCCCACCAGCCACATTGGACACGACCGGAACGGTGGGCGGACGGTAGGTCAACTCCCGCGCGACCGCACCGAACTCGGCCAGCATCGGCTCCATCAACACCGAGTGGAACGCGTGCGACACCCGCAGCCGGCGAGTCCGGTGCCCGGCATCCACGAAACGTGTTCGCACGCGGTCGACCGCGTGCTCCTCCCCCGAGATGACCACCGAGGACGGCCCGTTCACCGCGGCGACGTCGACACCGTCGACACCGTCGACCAGCGCGGCACGCACCTCGTCCTCGCCGGCGGCGATCGCCACCATCGCGCCACCGGCCGGCAACGCCTGCATCAGACGACCACGCGCCACCACCAGCCGCGCCGCACCCGCCAGGTCGAACACACCAGCGACATGCGCCGCGGCCAGCTCACCGATCGAGTGCCCACCAACGAAGTCCGGCCGAACCCCCCACGACTCCACCAACCGGAACAACGCCACCTCGAACGCGAACAGGCCCGCCTGGGTGAACACCGTCTGGTCGATCAGCTCACTGTCCAGCGCGCTCCGCACCGGCACATCCAGATGCTCGTCGAGCGCGGCACAGATCTCGTCGAACGCACCCGCGAACACCGGGAACGCCTCGTACAGGTCGCTACCCATTCCCACCCGCTGCGAACCCTGGCCGGAGAACAGGAACGCGGTCAGCCCGCCAGCCTTCGCCACACCGTGGACCACGGTCGGCGACTCAGCCCCGCCGGCCAACGCAGCGAGC
Organism: uncultured Actinomycetota bacterium; assembly: GCA_963840275.1. Lineage (GTDB taxonomy): Bacteria > Actinomycetota > Actinomycetes > Mycobacteriales > Pseudonocardiaceae > Actinophytocola. The sequence goes on along the minus strand of CAWIYK010000003.1, from coordinate 377,769 downwards.
CCGCTGCGCAACTCGTCCCGGTCGGCGCCGACCACGACCGCACGGTGCTCCAGCAGCGCCCGACCGGTGGCCAGCGAGCAGGCGACATCCACCGGCTCCCAGTCCGATCGACCGTCTATATAGGACAGTAATCGGGCCGCCTGTGCGGGCAGTGCCTGTGCGCTGCGTGCCGACATCACCAACGGCACGACCTGGCCGGTCGCCACGCGACCGCGCGACTCCGTCTCCGCGCCGGCGACGTCCTCGGCCGGAGCCTGTTCGATGATCACGTGTGCGTTGGTGCCGCTGATCCCGAACGACGACACGCCCGCCCGGCGGGCACGCTCGACCGCCGGCCACTCCCGCGCCTCGGTCAACAGCTCCACCGCGCCCGTCGACCAGTCCACCTTCGCCGAAGGCGTGTCGACGTACAACGTCCTGGGCAGCACACCGTGCCGCATCGCCAACACCATCTTGATCACGCCGGCGATCCCGGACGCGGCCTGTGTGTGCCCGATGTTCGACTTGATCGACCCGAGCCACAGCGGGCGGTCCGCCTCGCGGCCCTGCCCGTACGTCGCCAGCAACGCCTGCGCCTCGATCGGGTCGCCCAGCGTGGTGCCCGTGCCGTGCCCCTCGACCACATCGACGTCCGCGGTGGACAGACCGGCCGACCGCAACGCCTGCTGGATCACCCGCTGCTGCGACGGACCGTTCGGCGCCGTCAGACCGCTGCTCGCCCCGTCCTGGTTCACCGCGCTGCCCCGCACCACCGCCAACACCTGGTGACCGTTGTCGCGGGCGTCGGACAACCGCTCCAGCAACAACACGCCGACACCCTCGCCCCAGCCGGTGCCGTCCGCCGCCTCCGCGAACGCCTTGCACCGGCCGTCCGGCGCCAACCCGCGCTCCTTGCTGAAGGACACGAACGAGTCCGGTGTGGCCATGACGGTCACGCCGCCGACCACCGCGAGCGAGCAGTCGCCGCGGCGCAGCGCCTGGGCGGCCCAGTGCATGGCGACCAGCGACGAGGAACAGGCGGTGTCGACCGTGACCGCGGGCCCCTCGAGACCGAGCGTGTAGGCGACCCGGCCGGACACCACGCTGCCGACCTGGTGGTTGCCCGGATAGTCGTGGTACATCAGGCCGGCGAACACCCCGGTCTGGCTGCCCTTCAGCGAGGTGGGCGGGATTCCGGCGCTCTCGAGGGCCTCCCAGGAGGTCTCGAGCAGCAGCCGCTGCTGTGGGTCGATCGCCAGCGCCTCGCGGGGGCTGACGCCGAAGAACCCCGCGTCGAACGCGGGCGCGTCGTGGAGGAACCCGGCCTCACGCACGTAGCAGCTGTCCGGACGCTCGCCCGTCGGGTCGTACAGGCGGGCTAGGTCCCACCCGCGATCGGCCGGGAACTCGCTGACGCCGTCCCCACCGGACGACACGAGCTCCCACAGTTCCGCCGGCGAGGAGATGCCCCCCGGGTAGCGGCAGGCCATACCCACGATGGCGATCGGCTCGGCATCGCGACGCTCGGCGTCACGCAGCTGACGGCGAGCCTCCCGGAGATCGGTGGTGGCCCGCTTGAGGTAGCTCAGCATCTTGGCTTCGCCGGTCATTCGAGTCCTCTCGAATCCACAATGCGGAATGGCGGCCCGAGCGAGAAATTCGACCGGACGGCCGGCCACCATTTGTCAATCCCGTCGGAATGGGCAACCACTTCGCACGGTACGAGCCGGCAAAGCCCGCCCCAACCCCTATCGATCGGCTGCGGCCCTACATTCAACCCCGGGACCCCACGAGGTCGGCGAAGTCCGACACGAGATCACACGGGCTCGGCGTCGCCGCCAGCTCGTCGCGCAGTCGCTCGGCGTGCTCGCGCAGCGAGGCGTCGGTCAGCAGACGCTCGAGGTGACCGCTCAGCGAGCCGCCGGCGTCCCACCGCAGGCCGGCCCCCTGGCCCGCGATCCGCTCGGCGAGTCCCGCGTTCGGTTCGTCGACCACTGCGAGCTGCGGCAACCCGCCCACCAGCGCGGCGAGTGCCGGCAACGCAGTGCCGTCGTGCACCACGGCCGAGCAGGACGGCAGCGCCGCGGTCAGCGGCAGGTCCGCCAGGAGCCGCACGTTGTCCGGCAGGTCCACGTCCGGTGGCACCTGATCCGCGGCGCAGATCACCTCGGCGTCCAGGCCGCCGATCGCGTCCAGGACCGCGGCGATGTCGGAGTTGGCCGTGGCGACCAGGATGCGTCGCCTGCGCGGTTTCCTACGCAGCCAGGTCGGGAGGACGGCCGGACCGGCGTAGGGGACGTAGCGGACCGAACGGTGTGTGCCGGTGAGCTCGTCCGGAGCACGCAGGGACCGCGGCAGACAGTCCACCGTGAGGTCGGCTGGTTCCGCAGCCTCCCCGGCGAACATGCCGAGCATCCGCACGCTCATGGCACCGACGGCGCCGGCCACCGCGGGCCCAGCGGTCACCGACTCGTCCCAGATCACCGCCGCTGGGTGCCACAGCTCGGCGTAGGCCAGGAGATCGGTGGTGGCGGCGGGATCGGACAGCCGGTCAGGCTCCGTCACTCCTTCGTCGCCGCCCACCGCGACCGCGACGAACCCGGTGTGGAAGATCGTCTCCGCGAACGCGGGCCGACTGGCGACCTGCACCTCGTGTCCGGCGGTACGCAGGGCCCAGCCCAGCGGCACCAGCTGGTGCAGCCGTGCCGCCGACGGCGGGACTGTCAGTAGAACTCGCATGGAACTCACTCCGGCGAATCAGACGAGAGACAATTGCGGATGCCCGCTGAATACGACCGACCATATCGCGAACTATCCGACCGGAAGACCCCTACAAATTCGGGGACGGTAAGGGTCGGGGACGCGCGAAATCTCGTTCGCGCCGCCCGCACGAACCGGGCGCGCAGCGTCCCGCGATACCCCTGCGGTGCCCCCGCGGTGCACTGAGAAAGGCGCGCAGAGGGCACCCAACGCCCCGAACGCGCCTTTCACAGCACGACGTCAGTTGTCCGGCAGGCCGACTGCCGCCACGGCGGAACGTTTCATCGCCAATCTGGCGGTGATGCGCGTTACCGACAGCATCAGCAGGAAAGTCGCGCCGACGACCGTGAGGAACACCCACGCCGGGCCCGCGGGAACCACCGAGCCACTCACCGCGACGGCCATGGGTATCACGGAGAACAGGGAGACGGCGGCGCCCAGTGCGAGACCGATGGTGGCGATGATGGCCGCCTCGAAGAACAGCATCCGCGTCACCTGGCGGCGCGTCGCCCCGTTGAGGCGCTGCACCCCGAACTCCCGACGCCGGGAGAGCACCGAGACCGCGAGCGTGTTGACCGACGCGATGGCCGCGTAGGCGATCGCGAGCAGCGAGACCAGGTAGCCGATCCACGCCTGCATACCGAGACCGTTGTCATAGCTGGACATGAGCTCGTCGGGACCACCGACCTCGACCCCGGGCCATGCCGTCAGCCGGTCCCGGATCGTGCCCGCGAGGGCGGTGGCGTGGTGTCCGGGTTCGGCACGCACCAGTATCCGCGACGGGAGCTTGGCCGTCGTGTGCGGCACCAGCAGCTCGGCCGGCACCACCAGGTTCGGGTAGTTGCTCGGGCTGTCCAGCAGGGCGACGACCCGCACGGCCGCTCGCGCGCCGTCGCCGAGGCGGACAGTGATCCGGTCCCCGACGCCGACCTCGATCTGCTCCGCGGTCCGTTCCGGCAACGCGATCGCGTTTCCGGACAGGTCGGCGAGCGAGCCCGCGGTCACCGGCATGGCGAGGACCGGGTCCCGATTCTGGGCGTCGACCCCGAAGATCGGCCAGGGGTCGGTCCCGTGTGAGCTGTCGTAGGGGTCCTCGAGCCACCCCGTGCTCGACGCCAGCTCCGACGCGTTGGCGACGCCCGGCGTCGCGCGGATGTCGGCCAGCATGCCGGGCGTCGTGCCGCCGATGGTGGACGTGACCACGGTGTCGGCGCGGAGCTGCGCGGCGTACGCGTCGTGGCGGGCCGCGGCCTCGGTCGTCTGTCCGTAGATGTTGCTGAACGCGATCGCCGAGCCCAACGTGATCGGCACGAGCACGGAGGCGAACTGGGCCGCCCGCGTGCGGGTGTTGATGACCGCCAGGAGACCGGTGCCGCCCGTGACCCGCCGGATGACGCCGCTTGCCTTGCCCACCAACAGGTCGATGATCTCGGGACCCAGCAGCGCGACCGCGAGCGCCCCCAGCAGCGCGGCACAGCTGGCGATCGCCATGACGTCGTCGCCGCCGAGGAACATCGAGGCGACGCCGAGCACGGTCATGCCCGCGGCCAGGATCTTGGCGAGGAGCCTGCGGGCCGCGCCGACGTCGACGGGCGGGATGGCCGCCTCGGCCAGCGCCTGGATCGGCCGCGTCCGCGCGGCACGCCGGGCGGCCAGCCTGGACGCGAGCCACGGCACCAGCAGCCCGAGAACGGCTCCCGCGGCGAACGGGAGCGGCCCCTGCCGAAAGGCCAGCGCCGTCGGCACCACACCACGTTCGGCGATCAGGTCGAAGAGCCACCTGCCCAGGAGCCCACCGAGCACGCCGCTGCCGGCCACGGCGATCACGGCGACGACCATCGTCTCGGCGACGACCATCCGGCTCACCTGCCGCGGGGTGGCGCCACCGGCACGCAGCAGGGCGAGCTCGCGCTCACGCTGCCGGACGGTCAGGTTGATGGTCGCGGCCACCACGATTCCCATCACCATGATCACCATGCCGCCGAAGACGCTGGACAGCAGCAGCAGCGGGAGGAAGCTCGCGGCGATGCCGGCGAACTCCGCGGCACCACGGTCGTCGCCGGTGAGGATGGTCAGGTCGGGGTACCGCTCGGCCAGCCGCCCGGCGAGCTCCTCGGCCGACGTGCCGGCGGACGGGGTCACCCCGATCGCGTCGACCGTGTCCCGGTGCGCGGCGAACCGGGACACGTCGTCGTCGTTGAAGAACAGTGCCGGCGCGTCGACGGGCTGCTCGGCCCGCGCGACACCGGAGACGACGAACGTGCGCGGCTGCCCGTTGACCACGACGTCCACCCGGTCGCCCGGCTGGGCATGCACGCGCCCCGCCGACGTCGCGTCGAGTACGACCTCGCCACCCTTGCGCGGTTCGGTGCCGCTGCTCAGCGTGTAGGGCGTCAGCCCGGCGGCGGCCCAGTCGTGCCCGGACAGGAAGACACCGGCGTCGGACGGTCGCGGATCCTCGACGAGTGTGGCGGGGAACGACACGTCGGGCAGTGCGCGGTCGACGCCGGGCACGCCGGCGACCTCACCGGCCAGCTTGGCGGGAACACCGGGGCGTTCCCGGTAGGCCACGCTCTCCGACTCCTGTTGCGGCAGCGGGAAACCGGCTGGCCCGGCGATCACCACCGGAGCGCCGTCGAGTCGCTGCGGCAGCGAGTTGAGCCGGAGGGCGGACTCGAAGAGCCCACCACACGCGATCGCGATCGTGGCCCCGATCAGCACCGCGAGGAACGTGGCGACAGCTGCCGCCGCCCGGAAGCGCAGGCTGGCCAGCGCGAGCCTGATCATCGGGACCGCTGCGACATGGCGGCGCGGTCACCGTTGCGTGGCCCGGCACGGAGCTCGGCGAGGGTCGCGGTCACCGCGTCCACCGTCGGCGACCGGAGCTGCGCCACGATCCGACCGTCCACAAGGAACAACGCGTTGTCCGCGTACGACGCGGCCACCGGGTCGTGGGTCACCATGACCACCGTCTGACCGGCCCTGGCCAGCTCACGGATGAGGGCGAGCACGTCGGCCGCGGTGTGGGTATCGAGCGCACCCGTCGGCTCGTCGGCGAAGGTCACCCGCGCCCGGCTCACCAGCGCCCTGGCGACGGCCACCCGCTGCTGCTGCCCGCCGGACAGCTCACCGGGGCGGTGGTCGACCCGGTTGCCGAGCCCGACCTGGTCGAGGACCCGCTTCACCCACACGCGGTCCGGCTTCTTGCCGGCGAGCACCGCGGGCAGGGTGACGTTCTGCCACACGTTCAGCGCGGGCATCAGGTTGAACGACTGGAAGATGAACGCGACGTGCTTGCGGCGCAAGAGGGTCAGCCTGGTCTCGCTCTTGCCGGCCAGCGCGGTGCCGGCCAGCGTCACCGAGCCGGCCGTCGGCCGGTCGAGGCCGGCCGCGCAGTGCAGCAGGGTGCTCTTGCCGGAGCCGGAGGGGCCCATGACCGCGGTGAACGTCCCGGCGGGGAAGTCGACGGTGACGCCGGCGAGCGCGGTGACCGCGCTGTCGCCGCTGCCGTACGCCTTGGACACCGACTGCAGCCGGACTGGTGGCTCGGAGGCGGTCACGGTGTCCGCTCACGCCGGGTTCGGCCCACCGGCCCGATGGCCATCCTGAAGATGCCGATGATGGCCGCACCCGCGCCCACCGACCACAGCCACCAGGGGAAGGTGAGCTCCCAACTGATGATGTCGATCATCGCCCAGGTCGCGACCTGGACCGCGCACACGATCAGCCACACCTTGGTGATCATGCGACGCGCGTCCAGCGGGCCGGCCGGCGCCTTCGGGACGCGCCCGCTGCCCCGCTCCCGTTCGGCACCCGGTTGTTGCTGCTCTGGCCACGACAGGCTCTCGAACATCGGGGCGTCTGTGGTCGTCTCTTCGCGATCTTCTCTCATCGCCGGCCTCCCTTGGAGCGTCTCGTCATCTCACAGTGTGTGCTCGTCCGGCTGCGCGCAGTACCGGCATCACCCTGGGATTCACCTGCGGGTTGTCCCTGTCCTGGACCTGTTCTACGCATCGGGGCTCCGGTGTGCGGGCAGCGAGCCGAGCCAGTCCTGGACGGCCTCGGCGGTCGTCGCCGTGTTCTCCTCGACCAGCCCGAAGTGGTTTCCCGGCACGGTGCGGAACTCGTCCGCCCTGCTCCAGGTGGTGCGCCACACCGAGGAGTCGTCCTGCCCGCCGGCAGCTCCGCCGTACGAACCGACCGGGAAGCTGTCGCGTGCGCGCAGCAGGAGGGTCGGCGCCTCGACGTCGGGGAGCGGTACGGCCGACAGGAGTTCCATGTACCGCGCCATGGCGGTCAGCTTCGTCCGGTCGAACGGGCCGTACAGATCCTCGTGGTCGACCATCACCGCCGCCTGAGCCAGCAACGCCGCGTCCCGCTCCGTCTGGTCCGCACCCATCACGTCCGCACCGCTCACCGCGTAGGCGTCCACCAGCACGACGGCGGTCGGCCGGATGCCGGACCGTTCCAGGCTGGCGGCGACCGCGTACGCGAACACCCCGCCCGAGGAGTAGCCCAGCAGGGCGAACGGTTCGTCACCGACGAGCCCGCGCACACTCTCGGCGAGCACGTCGACCACGGCCGCACCGGATGCCGGCAGCGGCTCACCCGGCTCGAAACCGGGCATCGACAGCGCGGAGAACTCCCGCGCACCACGGAACTGAGCCGCGAACCGGGCGTACTGGATCGCGCCGCCCATCGCCGCCGGGGTGGCCAGGGCGACCAGCCGCGGCTCGGCCGTGCCTTCGGCCAGCCGGATCGGAACCGGCAGAGCGTCGATGTCCTCGGCCGACCCGAACGCCGTCCGGAGCCTGGCCGCGGCGCCGAGGACGGCCAAGCCGTCCGCCAACCGTTCCGCACGCACCGACTCGATGAACAGGTGTCGCAACCCGTCCGACGCCGGATCGGCCTTGGCGGTCACAGCCTCGCGCCGTAGGCCAAGCTCGACCCGCAGGTACGCGGCCAGCTCCGCCGGAGTCCGATGGTCGAAGATCACGGTGGTCGGCAGATCCAACCCGGTGGCCGTACCGAGACCGCCACGCAGACGAACCGCGGTCACCGAGTCGAAACCCACCTCCAGGAAATGCCGATCCGGCTCGATCGCCGCCGCCCCCGAATGACCGAGCAACTCCGCCGCCTGATCACGCACCAACTCCAGCAACACCTTCTCCTGCCGCGCCTCGGACATGCCGGCCAGCCGCCTCCGCAGCTCGTCCGGACCCGCCTCGGCGGTGCCGGCGCCACCCCGCAGACCCAGCTCGACCCGCAGGTACGCGGCCAGCTCCGCCGGAGTCCGGTGGTCGAAGATCACGGTGGTCGGCAGATCCAACCCGGTGGCCGTACCGAGACCGCCACGCAGACGAACCGCGGTCACCGAGTCGAAACCCACCTCCAGGAAATGCCGATCCGGCTCGATCGCCGCCGCCCCCGAATGACCGAGCAACTCGGCGGCCTGGTCACGCACCAGCTCCAGCAACACCTTCTCCTGTTGCGCCTCGGGCATGCCGGCCAGCCGCGTTCGCAGCTCGTCCGGATCGGCCTCGGTGGGCCCGGTCGGCTCGAGACCGGTCGCGGCCGGGCCGCCGGTGGCGTGCAGCGCCTCCATGTCCACGTCCGGCCAGTACCGCGTCCAGTGGAAGGCATAGGGCGGCAGCGCGATCTTCGTGGCGCGCCGGCCGGCGAACAGCCGGTCGGCATCCAGATCCAGCCCGTCGATGTGCAGCCGGCTCGCCGCGAACAGCGCCGAGTCGACGTCGTTCCGCCCCTTGTCCAGCACGTTCAGCGCGAGCACGTGGTCGGCGCCGTCCTCGCCGGCGGCCGGGATCGCCCGCGCCAGCGTGGCCAGTGCGGTGTCCGGACCCAGCGCCACGAACCGGCTCACCCCGGCCGCGTCGAGGGCGCGCACGCCGTCGGCGAACCGAACCGACTGCCGGCAGTTGTCCAGCCAGTGTTGTGGCGTGAGTGGCTCGTCGGTGACGAGCGCACCGGTGACCGTCGAGATCATCGGGAGGCGCGGACTGTCACAGGACACCTCCGCGGCCAGCTCGCCGAGCTCGTCGAGGATCTCCTCGACCCGTGCCGAGTGCCCCGCGTACCGCGCCGGCAGCCGGTCGGTCGCCCGTCCCTGCTGGGCGAAGTAGGCGGCGAGCGCCAGCACCGGGTCCCGGTCACCGGACAGCACCACCGAGGCCGGCCCGTTGACCGCGGCGATGCTCACCCGCTCGCCGAGCATCGAACGAACCTCGTCCTCGCTCGCCTCGACGGCCACCATCGCGCCGCCGGGTACCTCCTGCAGCAGCTGCCCGCGACTCGCGGTCAGCTTGACCGCGTCCGCCAGCGACAGCACACCGGCCACGTGCGCCGCGGCCAGCTCACCCGCGGCATGGCCGAGCACGTAGTCGGGTCGCTGACCCCAGAACTCGAACAGGCGGAACAGCGCCACCTGCGTGGTGAACAGCGCGGCGTGGGCGAACGCCGGCTGCTCGAGCAGCCGTGCCTCGACCGGTCCCGCGCCGAACAGCACGTCCCGTAGCGGGCGGTCCAGATGGCTGTCGAACATGGCGCTCACCTCGTTGAACGCCTGCGCGAACGCGGGGAAGGCCGCGCACAGTGCCTCGCCGGCGCCGGGCGGCACGGGGTCGTCACCGGCGAACAGGAACGCCGTCTTCGCGCCCGGCCGGATGCCGTCGATCAGCACCGTGGCGGAGCGCTCCCGCCTGGCGACCGCGGCGAGCCCGTCGACCAGCTCCTCCCGGCTGACGCCGGTCACCGCCGCGCGGTGCCGCGCCGGAGCGCGACAGGTCGCCAGCGAGTACCCGATGTCCCGCGCGTCGAGGTCGGGGTTGGCGACCAGGTGCGCGAGCAGCCGCTCCGCCTGCAGCGGCAGGGCTTCCTGGCTGCGTGCGGACAGCAGCCACGGTGGCGGCGGGCCGTCCGGCTCGTCGGTGTCCGCCGCGCGAGCCGGCTCCTCCTGCTTCGGCGCCTGCTCCAGGATCAGGTGCGCGTTGGTTCCGCTCATCCCGAACGACGACACCCCGGCCCGCCTCGGCCGGTCGCCGTCGGGCCACGGCACGGTCTCGGTGAGCAGTGCCACCCGACCCGTCGCCCAGTCGACCTCCGGCGTCGGGGTGTCGGCGTACCGCGTCATCGGCAGCTGGCCGTTGCGCAGCGCCTGCACCATCTTGATCACGCCGGCGACCCCGGACGCGGCCTGCGTGTGGCCGATGTTCGACTTGATCGAACCCAGCAACAGGGGCCGGTCGGCCGGCCGGTCCTGTCCGTACGTGGCGACCAACGCGTTCGCCTCGATCGGGTCGCCCAACGTCGAGCCGTTGGCCGAACCCTCCACCACGTCCACATCGGACGGTTGGAGCCCGGCCAGCGCGAGCGCCCGGCGGATCACCCGCTCCTGCGAGGGTCCGCTCGGCGCGGTGAGGCCGTTGGACGCGCCGTCCTGGTTCACCGCGCTCGACCGGATCACCGCGAGCACCTCACGGCCGTCGCGCACGGCGTCCGAAAGCCGCTGGACCACCAGCACGCCCACGCCCTCCGCCCAGCCGACCCCGTCCGCCTCCGCGGAGAACGCCTTGGCACGGCCGTCTGAGGACACCGTGCCGGCCCCGGAGTGGGCGAACGCGCTCGGCGAGACGATCGCGGAGACGCCGCCGGCCAACGCCAGCGCGCAGTCCCCGTTGCGCAGCGCCTGAATCGCCCAGTGCAGCGCGACCAGCGACGACGAGCAGGCGGTGTCGATCGATACCGCGGGCCCTTCCAGGCCCAGCGCGTAGGACACCCGGCCGGACACGAGACTGCCGAGCGCGCCGGAACCGCGGTACTGACCGGTGTGCTCCGCGGTGCTGAGCGGCCCCGGGTCGTAGTCGGACTGCATGACCCCGGCGAACACGCCGGTGTCGCCGCCCCGCAGCGAAACCGGGTCCACACCGGTTCGCTCCAACGCCTCCCAGCACGCTTCGAGCAGCATCCGCTGCTGCGGTTCCATCATCACCGCTTCGTTGGGACCGATGCCGAAGAAGCCGGCGTCGAACTCGGTGACGCCGGGCACGAAGCCGCCCTCCGGCGCCTTGCCGGCCTCGGCGACCTGGCCGAGCCAGTAGTCCATGTCCCACGAGCGGTCGGTGGGGAACGGCGAGATCCCGTCCGCGCCGGTGGACACCAGTCGCCACAGGTCGTCGGGGCTGGTGATGCCGCCGGGGTAGCGACAGGACATGCCGACGATCGCGATCGGCTCGTCGTGTGACACCTCGGTGAGCGGCACCGACTCGCGCGGACCGGCCAACTCGCCGAGCAGCACCTCGTTCAGATGGGCGGCCACGTCGGCGGGCGTCGGGAAGTCGAAGACCAAGGTGGGCGGGAAGCTCCGGCCCGTCACGGCGGACACCCGGTTGCGCAGCTCGACGGCGAGCAGCGAGCTGAGCCCGAGGTCGCGGAACGCCCGGTCCGGGTCGACGAGTTCGCCGGAGTCGTGCCCGAGGACGGCGGCGACGTGCTCGCACACCAGCTCCCGCAGGCTGGCCAACCGCCGAGGGGCGGAGAGCTGGGCGAGGCGACCGATCAGCGGGTCGATACCTGCCACGTCACCGGGCGCGGCGGGCGGTGTGACGTCCGGGGTGTTCTCGACGACGTGTGCCTTCGAGAGCCGGTCGCCGGGGATCTCCCGCAGTGTCAGCGGATCGCCGCCCTCCGATCCCGCGAGCCAGTACCGCTCGCGCTGGAAGGCGTAGGTCGGCAGGTCCGCGAGCTGCGCGTCATGCTGGCCGAAGAAGGCCCGCCAGTCCGGCGCCAGCCCACCGGTGTGCAGCGTCCCGAGCGCGGTGACCAGCGCCAGATCCGCCGCGATGTCCTTGCGCGACAACGAGACGACGTGCTTGGCGACGTGCTCCGGTGGCCCGGTAACGCAGTCCGGCACCATCGCGGCCAGCGCGCCGTCGCCGCCGAGCTCCACCCAGCGGTTCACGCCCTCCTCTTCGAGGGCGCGGATCCCGGCGTCGAAGCTCACCGCCTGCCGAACGTGCCGAACCCAGTAGTCCGGCGAGCACAGGTCGATGTCCTTGGCCACGGCGCCGGTGACGCCGGAGACCACCGGAATGGTCGGGGCCTGGTAGGTCAGTCGCCCGGCCACACGCCGGAAGTCGGGCAGCCGCTTGCCACTGGCGGCGAGCAGCTCCGCGGCGTCGGCCAGGGAAAGCACCCCGGCCACGTGCGCCGCGCTCACCTCGCCGGCCGAATGGCCGGCGAGGTAGTCCGGGCTGATCCCCCAGGACTCCAGCAACCGGAAAAGCGCCACCTCGACGGCGAACGGTGCGGTCTGGGGGTGCCCCGCCTTGTCCAGCGCGACGCATGCCTCGTCGAACGCGGCGGCGAACACCGGGTACGCCGCGGCGAGCTCCCTGCCCGTCTCCGGTCGCTGCGACTCCTGACCGGAGAACAGGAACGCCGTCACCGGCTCACCTCGGGCGACGCCGTGCGTCACCAGGGTGTGCCCGGTGTCGTCGGCGGCCAGGGCGGCCAGCGCGGCCACCAGCTCCGCGCGGTCCCGGCCGGTGATCACGGCGCGATGGCCGAACGGCGACCTGGCCGTCGCCAGGGTGCGACCGACCGCGAGCGGCGCGAGCCGCGGCCGCGACTCCACGTGCTCGAGCAGCCGGGCGGCCTGGGCGCGGAGCGCGGCGGCGTTCGGCGCGGACAGCAACCACGGCACCGGGCCGCGTGCGAGGTCCGCCGACACCGAGCCGGACTCCGGCAGGGCCTCCGGTGACTCCTCGATGATCACGTGTGCGTTGGTTCCGCTCAACCCGAACGAGGACACCGCCGCGCGGCGGGGCCGGTCGTCGCGCGGCCAGGCCACCGGCTCGGTGAGCAGGGCGACCCCGCCGTCGGACCAGTCGACGTGCTGGGACGGCTCGTCGGCGTGCAGCGTCCTGGGGAGCAGTTCGTTCTGTAGCGCCAGCACCAACTTGATGACGCCGGCGACCCCGGCGGCCGCCTGGCTGTGTCCGAGGTTGGACTTGATCGTCCCCAGCCACAACGGGTTGTCGGCCGAGTGCGCCTGGCCGTAGGTGGCGATCAACGCCTGCGCCTCGATCGGGTCACCGAGAGACGTGGCCGTGCCGTGTCCGTCCACGGCGTCCACCTGGTCGGCGGACAGCCGCGCGTCGGCGAGCGCCTGACGGATCACCCGCTGCTGGGCGGGCCCGTTCGGCGCGGTCATCCCGTTCGACGCGCCGTCCTGGTTCACCGCGGTGCCGCGCACGACGGCCAGCACCCGGTGACCGTTTCGCCGCGCGTCCGACAGCCGCTCGAGCAGCAGCACGCCGGCGCCCTCGGACCATCCGATGCCGCCCGCCGAATCGGCGAACGCCCGGCAGCGGCCGTCTCGCGACTGCGTGCCGTCCACACTGAACTCGACGAAGGTCCGTGGCGTCGGCATCACCGTCACGCCGCCGGCCAACGCGAGCGAACACTCGCCCTGCCGCAGCGACCGCGCGGCCAGGTGCAGGGTCACCAGCGACGAGGAGCACGCGGTGTCCACGGTGACCGCGGGCCCTTCCAGCCCCAGGTGGTAGGACACCCGACCGGACACCACCCCGGACGATCCGTAGCTTCCCGGGTAGTTGTGGTACATCACCCCGTTGAACACGCCGACCGGCGTGCCCTTCACGGTGTGCGGCGGGATACCGGCCCGCTCCAGCGCTTCCCACGACGTCTCGAGCAACAGGCGCTGCTGCGGGCACATCAGCAGTGCCTCGCGCGCGGTGACACCGAAGAAGCCGGCGTCGAAGTCCGTTGCCTCGTGCAGGAAACCGCCCTCGCGGGCATAGGTGGTGCGCGGCCGCGCACCGGTCGGGTCGTACAGCTCCTCGAGGTCCCAGCCGCGGTCGGTGGGGAACTCGCCGATCGCGTCCACCTCGTCGGCGAGCAGCCGCCAGAGGTCCTCCGGCGTGGTCACCGCACCGGGAAACCGGCACGCCATCCCGATGATCGCGATGGGATCCCGGTCGGCGTCGTCGAGCTTCTTGTTCTGCTCACGAAGCCGTTCGGTCTCCTTCAGCGAGACACGGAGGGCGTTCAGTAACTTTTCATCGGACGACTTCACTCGGCCCTCGTTTCTCCGGCGTCGTGCCACGGCCCGATCACAGAATTATCGGCACGAATCTGCTCCACACGATACGAACCGACAACGGGCCGACCCACCCCTAGCCGCGACGGTGGCCCCCAGAAAGCCGCCGGCCCCCCTAATTTCACCGAGCCGGCCGCGCGCACTCATTGTTCACAAAACCACGAGAGCCGCGTCACAATACGTTAGGGGTTGTCGCACAGCATATCAACTGTCAGATTTAGCGCGTTGACTGAATTTTCGGGAAGCCAGGAGTCCTCGACGCACTCGTGGACCTCAACCTACACGCTTCGACACACCGAAGTACGTGACTTCCAGGCAGGATCATCTATGGAAAGAATGATCAGCAGACTCCTCGTCATCGTCGCACACGGCGACGACGAGACGCTGGGCGCGGGCGGGACCATCGCGAAGATGGTCGATGAGGGCGTAGCCGTCGGGTTATGCGTTCTGACGAACGACGACGGATCCCGTTCGGCGGCCGGAAAACGCATCACGGACCGCATCTCATCCATCGATGTCGCCGCGAAAACCCTTGGCATCGTGCGAATCCAGATCAACAAGTTCGGCGACAACCGGCTCGACACCGTCGGCCAACTGGAGCTGAACCGCGTGGTGGAACAGGAGGTTCGGGATTTCGACCCGGACGTCCTGTTCACCACGAGCCTGGCTGACCTGAGTCTGGACCATCAACTGGTCAGCAGGACAGCCCGGATCGCAGGCCGGTCGGGCCGGAGCAACGTCCGCGAGATCCGCACCTTCGAGGTGCGATCGGCCACCGATACCGGCGAGGCCGCCGGTATCAGCCCCGGGTTCCGACCGAACTACTGGGAGCGGCTCGATGAGACGCATCTCGAGCGCAAACTGTCCGCGCTGCGCGCGTACGGCCAGGAAGTCGAAGACTGGCCGAGCCCACGCAGCGAGCGGGCCCTGCGCGCACTGGCCGAATACCGTGGATCACAGGTCGCCGTCCCACTCGCGGAGGCGTTCGAACTCGTCAGAATCGTCCGATGAATGGGTGGGGAAATGCCAAATTCTGTTCTCGGTAAGCAGTCGATTACCTCAGTCGCGATCATCGGTTTGGGTTATGTCGGGCTGCCTACCGCGCTCGCGTTACACGCCGGTGGTTTACGCGTGCTCGGGATCGATCGCTCCCATCAACGCCTCGCCGCCATCCAGGTCGGCGACGTGGATCTCATCGCGGCCGACGCCAACCGACTCGAGGCGTCGCTGCAGACCGGCGGCTTCGAGCTCACCTCCGACCTGAGCCGGCTCACCGAGGCGGACGCCGTGATGGTGTGCGTGCCGACACCGATCGATCGCTACCAGACACCGGACCTCGGTCCGCTGCAGGGCGCGTGCGACACGGTGGTGCGGTACGCACGCAAGGGCCAGACGATCATCCTGACCTCGACCAGCTTCGTCGGCACGACCGCCGAGCTGCTCGTCGACCCGCTCACCGCGAAGGGCTTCACGCTCGGCGAGGACGTTTTCGTCGCCTCCAGCCCGGAACGGATCGACCCGGGCAACGTCACCCACACCCAGCGCGACACCCCGCGCGTACTCGGCGGCGTCACCGAGAGGTGTGCCGCGATGGCCACCCGCGTCGTCCAGGTGCTCACACCGATCGTGCACAACGTGCGGTCGCCGGAGGCGGCCGAGCTGACCAAGCTGTACGAGAACTCCTTCCGCGCGGTCAACATCGCGCTCGCCAACGAGTTCGCCGACATCTGCGCCGGGCTCTCCCTGGACCCGATGGAGATCACCGCCGCGGCGGCGACCAAGCCGTACGGATACATGGCGTTCTACCCCGGCCCCGGCGTGGGCGGGCACTGCATTCCCTGTGACCCGCATTACCTGCTGTGGCAGCTACGCGCGACGCCGACCGCGGCGCCGCTCGTGGCCCGGGCCATGGACGCGATCGCCCAGCGGCCCAAGCAGGTGGCCGACCACGTGGTCAACACGCTGTCCCGCACCGGAAAGGCCATCGCCGGCACGCGGGTGGTCGTGGTCGGCGTCGCGTACAAGCCGGGTGTGCAGGACGTGCGTTCGTCCTCCGCGCTGGATATCATCGGTCATCTGCTCGACCAGGGGGCGCAGGTGGACTACTTCGATCCGCTGATCCCCCAGGTGACCCTGTACGACGACAGCAGTGTGAAGAGCGCGGTGCGGCCTCGCGGCACGGACTGGGACGCCGTCCTGATCCACACCGTCCACCCCGGACACGACTACCAGTGGATCTCGGACTGTCCGTTGGTGATCGACGCGACGCACCGCTTCGACTCCGGCCCGGAAAAAGGACTGCAAGCATGCGCTGCCTGATCACGGGTGGCGCCGGCTTCATCGGCTCACACCTCACCGAGTACCTGCTCGACCTCGGCAACGAGGTGGTCGTCCTGGACGACCTCAGCACCGGCAGCGAGGACAACCTCGCCGCGGTCCGCGCCGATCCACGGCTGCGGCTCGTTCGCGGATCGGTGTGCGACCAGGACATCGTGGCACACGCCATGACCGGCGTGGACGTCGTCTACCACCTGGCCGCGGCGGTCGGCGTGTTCACCATCCTGGGCAAGCCGCTCGACAGCCTGCGTACCAACCTGACCGGCACCGAGACGATGCTCGAGGCCGCTCGCCGGCACGACGTGCCGATCCTGGTCGCCTCGACAAGTGAGGTGTACGGCAAGAACACCGCGAACGGCCTGTCCGAGGGCGATGACCGCATCGTCGGCTCACCGCTGAAGAGTCGGTGGTCCTACGCCGAGGCGAAGGCACTCGACGAGACCTTCGCGTACCTCTACAGCGTCGAGTACGGGCTCCGCACGGTGATCGTCCGGCTGTTCAACACCGTCGGTCCCAGGCAGAGCGGTCGCTACGGGATGGTGATCCCGCGGTTCGTGCAGCAGGCCATCGACGGCGACCCGATCACCGTGTTCGGCGACGGAGAGCAGATCCGCTGCTTCTGTCACGTGCACGACGTCGTGCCGGCGCTGGTGAAGCTCCTCGCGGACGAGCGCACACACGGCGACGTCTACAACCTCGGCAACTCGGCTCAGATCAGCATCGCCGACCTGGCGGACCGGGTCATCGAGGCGACCGGCTCGAACAGCGCCGTGGTCCGGATTCCGTACGAGCAGGCGTACGGCGACGGGTTCGAGGACATGCGGCGCCGCGTGCCGGACTGCTCGAAGGCCCGCCGTCAGATCGGCTTCGAACCACGACGCGACCTGGACGACATCATCGGGTCGGTCATCGCCGATCGCCGGCATGACCGCGCCTACCGGAAAGGCGCATGAGATCGCTGCTTGACGGTGGCTGTGCGCGTACCCGCGACGGTGCGCGCACAGCCACCTGTCCATAGTGGAACCACGATTCGAAGGAAATCATCATGAGCACTCCGAGTACGACACGATTCCAGGAGTACGCCCTGCCCGACGGTCGCGTTGTGTCGTGCACCGACGAGTTCAACACCGCCGGGGTGTGGCAGGAGTTCTCCGACGGCCTCTACACCCGGTGCATCGCCCGGCTGCGGCCGCACGACGTCGTGGTCGACGTCGGTGGGCACGTCGGCCTGACCTCGCTGCTGGTCACCGACGCCGTGCCGGACCTGCGCATCATCGCGTGCGAGCCGGCGCCGCCCACGTACGAGTGCCTGGTCCAGAACTTCACCCGCCACCTGCCGACCGCCCTGGCGGTGAACGTGGCGATCGGTACCAAGCCGGGCACCACCACCCTGACCTACTATCCCAACAGCGACGTCATGTCGACGGTGCAGGTGAACGAGGACGACGACCGGCGCAACATCGAAGCGGCGCTCACCAGCTTCGGTGTCAGCGACGAGTTCCAGCGTCGGTACCAGGTGGAGCGCACCAAGGCGGGCGCCATCGAGTTCCCGGTCAAGGTCATCACACTGGCGCAGCTGTTCGCCGAGCACGGCCTCGAGGAGGTCGGTCTGCTCAAGGTCGACGTCGAACGCGCCGAGCTGGACGTGTTCCGCAGCCTCGACGACCGCAACTGGCCCGGGATCCGCAACATCATCGCCGAGGTGCACGACGTGGACGGTCAGCTCGGCGAGACGGTGCAACTGCTGCGCGACAAGGGCTTCCACCTCGACGACACGCAACAGGACATGTACGACACCGGCAGCACCCACATGGTCACCGCGACCCGCGACGTTCCCACGGCCTGAAAGGGCCCGTCTGATCGTGGCGGAGTTCGTACCGAAAAGGTGGCGTGGCCCGAGCGGGCCACGCCACCTTTCGCGTGCTGTTCAGGCCACCGCCGTCCACTCCACCAGTTGGCGGGTGATGGCCCGCATCACGTTCTCGAACTGCGGGTTGAGGTAGAAGTGGCCGCCGGGGAACACCGAGACCTGGCACCCCGCGGTGGTGTGCGCCCGCCACGCGTGCGCCTCGTCCATGGTCGTCATGGCGTCGTCCTCTCCCACCAGGACCTGGATCGGGCAGCTCAGCCGCTGGTCGCCGACGTGCCGGTAGGACGCCACCGCCTTGTAGTCGCCGCGCACGGCCGGCAGGACCATGCTCAGCATCTCCTCGTCGTCGAGCAGGTTCGACTCCGTGCCCGACAGCGCTCGCAACGCGGCGACCAGGCCGTCGTCGTCCCGCAGGTGCATGGTGTCGCCGCGCCACGCCGACGGCCCGCGGCCCGCGGAGGCGAACAGGCCGACCGGGGTGATGCCGACCCGCTCGAGACGCCTCGCGACCTCGTAGGCCACGGTGGCACCCATGCTGTGCCCGAACAGCGCCAGCGGACGGTCCGACCAGGAGCGCAGCTCGGCCGCGATCGCGTCGGCCAGCGCACCGATGTCGTCGACGCACGGCTCCGTCCTGCGGTCCTGTCGGCCGGGATACTGGACGGCCAGGATCTCCAGGTCCGGTTTCAGCGCTCGTGCCACGGGAAAGTAGTAGGTCGCGGCGCCGCCGGCGTGCGGGAAGCAGACCAGCCGGACCGCGGCGTCCTCCGCGGCGAGGAACCGCCGGACCCACGTGCCGGAGTTCCGGGTCGTCACCGTCATGCCAGCTCCTCGTCGAGGATGTCGAACAGGTCCTCGGCCGTTGCGTCGTCCAGCTCCTGGTCGTCCTCGCGCCAGGTCGCGGCCAGATGCCGCAGCCTGGTCGCGATCCGCGCGCGTTCGGGACCGGCCGGCGCGGCCGCCAGCGCCGACTCCAGGTCGGCCAGCTTGGCCTCGAGCGACGAGGCGGGCGGCGCGGTGTCCGCACCGGCCAGCTCGGAGCCGAGCCGGGCGACGAGGTCCGCGGGTGACGGGTAGTCGAAGATCAGTGTGGCGGGCAGCCGCGTGCCGGCGACGCCGTCGAGCCGGTTGCGGAACTCGATGGCGGTCAGCGAGTCGAACCCGAGATCGAGGAAGCCCTTCTCCGGGTCGATCGCGTCCGGGCGTTCGTGGCCGAGCACGGTCGCGGCCGCGCGGCACACCAGCGCGAGCAACGCCCGGTCCCGCTCGTCGCCCGGCAGGCCGCCGATGCGGGCCCACTCGTCCTGGCCGGCGGCGCCTTCTGCCCGGCGCCGCGCCGACACTCCCACGAGGCCACGCAGCATCGCCTGCACGCCGTCGGTGTTGGCGCGCAACGCCGCGAGGTCCATCCGCAACGGCGCAAGCGCCGGCTCGTCCGTCGCCAACGCGGCGTCCAGCAAGGACAGTCCGTTATGGACGGACAGGCCGTGGAGACCGTCGCGCGCCATTCGCGTCACATTGGTCTCTGCCAGGTCGACGGCCATGCCGCCGCCGGCCCACGGACCCCAGGACAGCGACGTCGCGGGCCGCCCGCCCGCCCTGCGGTGATGGGCCAGAGCGTCCAGGAACACGTTGCCCGCGGCGTAGTTGGCCTGCCCGGGAGCGCCGAGTGCGCCGGCGACCGAGGAGAACAGCACGAACGCGGCGAGATCGAGGTCCGCGGTCAGCTCGTGCAGGTGCCATGCGGCGTCCACCTTCGGGCGCATGACGGCGTCCATCCGTTCGGGGGTCAGGCCGGCGAGCACCCCGTCGTCGAGCACGCCCGCGGTGTGCACCACCGCGGTGAGCCGGTTGTCGGCGGTCTGCTCGGCGAGCATGTTCGCCAGCGCGGCGCGGTCCGCGATGTCACACGCCGCCACCCGAACCGTCGCGCCGAGCTCGGTCAGCTCCGCCACCAGCTCGGCCGCCCCCGCGGCCTTGCTCCCGCCACGACTCGTCAGCAGCAGCCGGCGGACGCCGTGCGTCGACACCAGGTGCTTGGCCACCACACCGCCGAGGAAGCCGGTGCCGCCGGTGACCAGCACCGTGCCGTCCGGGTCCAACTCGGTCGCGACCGGTGCCTCGGGGGTGAACCGGGCCAGCCGCGGCACGACGAGCCGGCCGTCGCGCACCGCGAGCTCGGTCTCCCCGGCACGCAACGCGGCGAGCACCTCGGGAGTCGGCATGTCACCGGCGCCGTCCAGGTCGACCACGGCGAACCGGTTCGGGTACTCGTGCTGCGCGGACCGCAGCACGCCCCACAACGGCGCGTGCGCGAGGTCGTCGACGTCCTCGCTCGGTCCGGTCGCGATCGCACGGGTGGTCACCACCACCAGCCGGGACGTCGCGAACCGCGCTTCGGCGGCCCAGGACTGGGCGAGGGTAAGCAGTTGGTTGGCCGCCGCCCGTGCCGCGGTCCCGACGTCCGCGGTCGCACCGGTCGGCGCGCCGAAGGGGACGAAGACCACGTCCGGCGTCTGGCCACCGGGCAGTTCGGACAGTTCGGCCAGCAGCGCCGCCCAGTCCGGGCTACCGCTCAGCGTCGCGAACCCGGAGGCGGGCGGAGCCGGCTCGTTCGGCGACCACCCGCGCCAGTCGACGCGGAACAGCGAGTCGCCGCCCGCCTTCTGGTCGCCGGCGAGCTGGTCCTCGGTGACCGGCCGGCACGCCAGCGAGCCGACCGACACCACCGGCTGCCCGGTCGAGTCGGTCGCCACCAGCGACACCGAGCTCTCGCCGGTCGGCGTCAGCCACACGCGCAGGCCGGCCGCACCGGTGGCGTGCAACCGCACCTGGGACCAGGCGAACGGCAGCTCCGGGTCGTCGTCCGCGTCACCGGCGAGCGCGAGCGCGTGCAGCGCCGCGTCGAGCAGGGCGGGATGCAGGCCGAACCCGCCGGCGTCGCGTTCCGCTTCCTCCGGCAGGGTCACCTCCGCGACGATCTGATCGCCGACCGACCATGCCGACCGCAGGCCGCGGAACATCGGGCCGTAGTGGAAACCCTGCTCCTCGAGCCGGTCGTACCAGCCGTCGAGGTCGATCGGCTCCGCGCCGGGCGGCGGCCAGGCCTGCTGGGCCGGCGTCAGCTCGTCACCGTGCTCGGCAAGCCAACCGCCGGCGTGCCGCGTCCACGGCGTGCCCGGCGCCGCGCCGTCGACCAGCGAGTACACCGCCACCGGGCGGCGGCCGGTCGGCTCGTCCGGGTCCGCCGCGCCGACGACCACCTGGATACGAACGTCAGCGACAACCGGCAGCAGCGCCGACAGCGTGAGCTCCTCCACCACCCCGCAGCCGACCTCGTCGCCGGCCCGCATGGCCAGCTCGAGGAAAGCCGTGCCCGGCAACAACACCGTGCCCCGCACCGCGTGGTCGGCAAGCCACGGATGGGTCCGCGGCGACAGCCGGCCGGTCAGCACCACTCCCCCGGCCTCCGGCGCGGCCACCACCGCGCCGAGCAGCGGATGTCCCGCGGCGACCTGGCCGACGACGGACACCTGCCGGACACCGGCGACCGACGGCGGGTCCACCCAGAAGCGGCGGCTCTGGAAGGAGTAGGTCGGCAGGTCGACACGCCGGGCACCACTGTCCGCGTAGACCGCGGCCCAGTCGACACCGGCGCCACGAACGTGGCTCTGCGCCACCGCCCGGACGAACTCACGGGTCTCGGCACGGTCGCCGCGCAGCACCGGGACGCACAGCGCGGGACCTGTCACGCACTCCGGTGCCATCGCGGACAGCACGCCGTCGGGTCCCACCTCGACGAAGCGGCGCACTCCGGCCCGCTCCAGGAACCGGACGCCGTCGGCGAACCGCACGGCCGCCCGCGCGTGCCGCACCCAGTACTCCGGCGAGCACAGCTCGTCGGCGCCGGCCAGTTCGCCGGTGACCGCCGAGACGATCGGAAGCGTCGGCGGCGAGTAGGTCAGCTTCTCAGCCACCGTACGGAAGTCGTCCAGCATCGGCGTCATCAGCGGGGAGTGGAACGCGTGGGAGACCCGCAGGCGGCGCGTCCGCGCACCCTGCTCACGCGCGGCGCGCTCGATCTCGTCGACCGCGGCCACCGCACCGGAGACCACCACCGACGACGGACCGTTGACGGCCGCGACATCGACCTCCGGGCGGCCGGCCAACAACGGCTGAACGTCCTCTTCGGACAGTTCCAGTGCGACCATGGCGCCGCCGGCGGGCAGCGCGTTCATCAACCCGCCACGAGCGGCCACCAGCTCGCAGGCGTCCGGAAGCGACAACACCCCCGCGACGTGTGCCGCCGACAGCTCGCCGATCGAATGCCCCAGGAGGAAGTCCGGGCGTACGCCCCACGACTCCAACAACCGGAACAACGCGGTCTCGACCGCGAACATGGCGGCCTGCGTGTACCGGGTCTCGGCGAGCGCCGCCGCGTCCGCGCCGAACACCAACTCCCGCAACGGCCGGTCCAACAACTCGGCGAACTCCGCGCAGACCGCGTCGAACGCCGCCGCGAACGCCGGGAAGGCCTCGTACAGCTCACGCCCCATGCCCGGTCGCTGGGCGCCCTGGCCGGTGAACAGGAACGCGGTCCGCTCGCCGGGGCGACCGGAGCCGGTGACCAGCGACGGCGACTCCGTGCCGGCGGCCAGAGCGCGCAGGCCGTCCCGGAACTCGTCGCGGTCCGCGCCGTACACCACCGCGCGATGCCGGAACAGCGACCGCGACGTGGCCAGCGAGTAGCCGATGTCAGCCGGGGCCAACTGTGGTTGATCGTCCATGAAGGACAGCAGGGCGGCGGCCTGTGCCGGCAGTGCGGCGGCGCTGGGTGCGGACAGGAGCCACGGCAGCGGGTGCGCGGTCACGTGCGCCGAGACGTTCATCTCCCTCGGCGCGGCCCGCACCTCCTCGATGATCACGTGTGCGTTGGTGCCGCTGATCCCGAACGAGGACACGCCGGCGCGGCGCGGCCGGCCGTGATCGGGCCAGGCCCGCTCCTCGGTCAGCAGTTCGACCGCGCCCATCGACCAGTCGACGTTCTGACTGGGCTCGTCGGCGTGCAGCGTCCGGGGAACTGTCCCGTGGCGCATCGCCTGGACCATCTTGATGATGCCGGCGACCCCGGACGCGGCCTGTGTGTGGCCGATGTTCGACTTGACCGATCCCAGCCACAGTGGACGGTCCGCCGGCCGCCCCTGGCCGTAGGTCGCCAGCAACGCGTGTGCCTCGATCGGGTCGCCGAGCGTGGTGCCGGTGCCGTGCGCCTCGACCACGTCGACGTCCGCGGTGGACAGTCCGGCCGAGCGCAGCGCCTGCTGGATCACCCGTTGCTGCGACGGCCCGTTCGGCACGGTGAAGCCGCTGCTAGCGCCATCCGAGTTCACCGAGGAACCGCGCACCACGGCGAGTACGTCGTGGCCGGCCCGCAGCGCGTCCGACAGGCGCTCCAGCACCAACACGCCGACGCCCTCCGAGCAGCCGACGCCGTCGGCGGTCGCGGCGAACGCCTTGCAGCGGCCGTCCGGGGCGAGCCCGCGCTCCTCGCTGAAGTAGACGAACATGTCGGGCGCGGACATCACCGTGACACCGCCGGCCAGCGCCATCGTGCACTCGCCACGGCGCAACGCGGCCACGGCGAGGTGGATGGCCACCAGCGACGAGGAGCACGCGGTGTCCACGGTCACCGTGGGCCCCTCGAGCCCGAGCGAGTACGCGACCCGCCCGGAGACCTGGCTGCCGGAGTTGGGGCCGTCGACGTAGTCGTGGTACATGACCCCGGCGAACACCCCGGCCCGACTGCCACGCATCGAGTCGGGCGGGATGCCGGCCCGCTCCAACGCCTCCCAGGAGGTCTGCAGCAGCAACCGTTGCTGGGGGTCGATCACCAGCGCCTCCCGCGGGCTGATGCCGAAGAAGTCCGCGTCGAAGTCCACCGCGTCGTAGAGGAACCCGCCCCTGCGCGAGTAGGTCGTCCCCGGCGTGCCCGGTTCCGGCCGGTACAGCGCGTCGACGTCCCACCCCCGGTCCGTCGGGAAGTCCGAGATCGCGTCGGTGCCGGCACTGACCAGCCGCCACAGGTCCGCGGGCGAGGTGACGCCGCCCGGATAGCGACACCCCATCCCGACGATGGCCACCGGCTCGCCGCCCGCGGCGGTGAGCCGCTCGTTCTCCCTGCGCAGCCCTTCGTTGTCCAGCATCGACTGACGTAGCGCGCTGACTATGTCCGCGGTGGACGGTGCGGCGTTCACGCTGGTTCACTCCCGTTGGCCGTGTTGCGTTGTGCGAGGGCGCTCGCGACCAGGTTCGCGACATCCATCGACTCGATCTCCGCGCGCCCGTCGCCGGCCGCCGCGGATGGGGCACCGTCGGCACCGTCGGCACCGTCCGGCTCGCCGTTCGGGAACAGCTCGGCCAGCAGGTACCGAGCCAGTGGTTCCGGGCTCGGGTAGTCGAAGACCAACGTCGCCGGCAGCCGCAGGGCCGTGGCCACGCCGATCCGGTTGCGCAGCTCCAGCGCGGCCAGCGAGTCGACACCGAGATCGGTGAACCCCCGGTCGGGATCGATCACCGTCGCGTCGTCGTAGCCGAGCACGGCGGCGGCCTGCTCGCACACCAGCGTCAGCACCGCCCGCTCGCGTTCCGCGACCGGCAGGCCGGCCAACCGGTCGGCGAGATCGACGGCATCGGTGCCGGTCTCGGCGGCTGCCGAGTCCACCACCCGTCGGGCCGGCAGGCGAACCAGCCCGCGGAGCAGAGCGGGTGGCTCGCCCTGCGTCCCGCCAACGGCCATCTTGATAGGCGCCAGCACGGGGTCGGCGACGGCCATGGCCGCGTCGAACAGCGCCAGCCCTTCCTCGGCGGACAGCGCCGCGATGCCGGCGCGGCCGATCCATTCCACGTCGACGAGATCCTCGGCGCCTTCCCAGGGACCCCAGGCCAGCGACTTGGCCGCCAACCCGCGGGCGGCCCGGTGGCCGGCCAGCGCGTCGAGGAAGGTGTTCGCCGCGGCGTAGTTCGCCTGTCCCGCCGCCAGCACCAGGCCGCCGGCCGAGGAGTACAGCACGAACGCCGACAGGTCGAGGTCGCTGGTCAGCTCGTGCAGGAGCCACGCGGCGTCGACCTTGGCCCGCAGGACCGTGTCCAACTGCTCCCGCGTCAGCGAACCCAGCACCGCGCTGTCCATGACACCGGCCGCGTGCACGACCGCGGTCAGCGGGTGCGTGGCGGGCACGCCGTCGAGCAACCCGGCCAGCGCGGCCCGGTCGGTCACGTCACACGCCACCACGGACACGGACGCACCGAGGCCGGTCAGCTCCGCGCACAGCTCGGTCGCGCCCGGCGCCGCCATTCCCCTGCGGCTGGTGAGCAGCAGGTGCCGGACGCCGTGCTCGGTCACCAGGTGCCTGGCGAGCAGGCCACCGAGCAGGCCGACGCCGCCGGTGATCAGTGTGGTGCCGCTGGTGTCCCAGCGCACGCCCCCTGTCGTGTCCACTGTGGACACCGGGGTCAGCCTCGGCAGCAGCATCCCGCCGGACCGCACGACCGCCTCCGGCTCGCCGGAGGCCACCACCGACGCCAGTGCCGGCATGGCATCCGGACCGTCCACGTCGACCAGCACGAACTGCCCCGGGTTCTCCGCCTGCGCCGCGCGCACCAGGCCCCACAGCGGCGCATGCGCCAGATCCTGCCCGTCCACCGCGTTGCTGGTCACCACGACCAGCCTGGCCGACGAGCAGCGCGGCTCGGCCAACCACTCCCGCAGCAGCGCGAGCGTCCGGTGGGTGGCGGCCCGCGCGTCCTCCGGCACCGTGCCGGTGCCCGGCGTGCACGGCAGTACCACGACGTCAGGCGTCGCGGTTCCCGAGTCCATCGCCGAGACCAGCGCGGCCAGATCCGGGTAGATGGGCACATCGAGCGGCGACGGTGCGCTGCCCAGCGCCACCCAGCCGGCCGGCGCCGAAGCCGGATCGACGGTCGGTCCTGGTCGCCATTCGATGCGCAGCAGGGATTTCGGCGCGCCGCCGACGGAAGTGAGCGCCTCGGCGGTCACCGGACGGGTGGCGAGCGAGTCGACCCAGGCCACCGGTGCGCCATCGGTGTCGGTGATGGCCAACCGGACCGTGTCGTCGCCGCCGGCTCGACGCGCCGACACCCGCAACGCGGGCGCCCCGGCGGCGAGCAGCGAAACGCCGTTCCACGCGAACGGGACCGTCGTCTCGGTGTCGGCTCCGTCGCCCAGGAAGTTCATGGTGCTCAACGCCGAGTCCAGCAGCGCCGGATGCAACCCGAAGGAGGCCCCGTCCCTGCTCACCGCCTCCGGCAGCGCGACCTCGGCGAACACCTCGTCGCCACGGCGCCACACGGCACGCATGCACTGGAACGTCGGGCCGTACCCGTACCCGTTCTCCGCGAGCTCGTCGTACATCCCTTCCAGGTCAATACGTTCCGCGCCGGCGGGCGGCCAGGAGCGCAGCTCGAACGGCTCCGGGCGCTGGCCACTGGCCAGTGTGCCGGTGGCATGCAGGGTCGAGACGCGGGCGCCGTCGTGCGCGGCTCGCGCCGGCCGGGAGTACACCGAGATCGAACGGCGACCTGCGTCGTCCGGCCCGACCACCACCTGGACGCCGACCTCGCCGTCGGCGGGCAGCACCATCGGGACGAGCTGTGTCAGCTCCTCCACCAGATCGCAGCCGACCTGGTCCCCGGCGCACACCGCCAACTCGACGAACGCCGTGCCCGGCAGCAGCACCACGCCCATGATCTTGTGGTCGGCCAGCCACGGCTGGCGTCGCACGGACAGCTGACCGGTCAGCACCACACCGCCGGAGTCGGGCAGCTCCACCGCCGCGCCGAGCAGCGGGTGCGTGATCGCGTCGACGCCGGCCGCCACCACATCGCCCACCGGCGGGGTCGCGTCCAGCCAGTACTCCTCGCGTTGGAAGGCGTAGGTAGGCAGATCGACGCGGCGGCCGCCACGGCCGGCGAAGAGCGTCGACCAGTCCACCCGGCAGCCACGAACATGCAACTCCGCCACCGCCGCCAGCACCGAACCGCACTCGTCCCGGCCACGTCGCAGCGTCGGCACCACGGCGACATCCGGTGACCCACCCGCGGCCTCGTCGAGACACTCCCGAGCCATCCCGGTCAGCACCGCGTCCGGACCCACCTCCACGAACCGGGTCACCCCGCCCGCGACCAGCGATCGCACCCCATCGGCGAACCGCACCGCCCCACGCACGTGGTCCACCCAATAGTCCGGCGAACACAACTGCTCGGCGGAAGCGATCTCGCCCGTCACGTTGGACACCACCGGAACGGTGGGCCGGTGATACGTCAGCTCTCGCGCGATCGCACCGAACTCCTCGAGCATCGGCTCCATCAACCGCGAGTGGAACGCGTGCGACACCCGCAGCCGGCGAGTCTTGTACCCCGCCTCCGTACAACGTGCCTGCACCGCGAGGGCCGCGTCCTCCGCGCCGGAGACCACCACGGACGACGGCCCGTTCACCGCGGCGACGTCGACACCGTCGACCAGCGCGGCACGCACCTCGTCCTCACCGGCGCCGACCGCGACCATCGCCCCGCCGACCGGCAACGCCTGCATCAACCGGCCCCGGGCGGCCACCAACGTGCACGCGTCACGCACGTCGAGCACACCGGCCACATGGGCCGCGGCCAGCTCGCCGATCGAGTGTCCGGCGACGTAGTCCGGGCGGACTCCCCATGACTCCAGCAACCGGAACAACGCCACCTCGACGGCGAACAAGGCGCACTGCGTGTACCACGTCTGGTCCAACAGGTCGGCGTGCACCGAGTCCGGCTCGGCCCACATCACGTCGCGCAGTGGCACGGTCAACTCGCCGTCCAGCCGTGCGCACACCTCGTCCAACGCACCCGCGAACACCGGGAACGCCTCGTACAGCCGTCGGCTCATGCCGACCCGCTGCGAACCCTGGCCGGTGAACAGGAACGCGGTCAGCCCGCCGGACCGCGCGGTGCCCCGAACGACACCGGGCACCTCGGCACCGGCGGCGAACGCGGACAACGCACGCACGGCCGCGTCCTGATCGGCCGCGAGGACCACCGCACGATGCGCCAACGCCGCGCGAGTGGTGGCCAGCGAGTACCCGACACTGAGCAGGTCCGTCTCGCCGGCCGCGTCGAGGTGCGCCGCCAGCCGCGCCGCCTGGGCACGCAGCGCCTCGGCGCTCTTGCCCCCGACGGTCAGCGGCACGAGCGGTAGCGCCGCGGCCTTGCCGCCGGTGGGCACGGCGGCGCTCGGCGGGGCCTCCTCGATGATCACGTGCACGTTGGTGCCGCTGATGCCGAACGACGACACGCCCGCCCGGCGCGGGTGACCGTTCGCCTGCCACGGCCGCGACTCGGTGAGCAGCCGCACCTCGCCGACCGACCAGTCGACGTGTGGCGACGGCGCGTCCACGTGCAGGGTCTTGGGCAGCACGCCGTTGCGCAGCGCCTGAACCACCTTGATCACCGCGGCGGTGCCACCGGCCGCCTGTGCGTGGCCGATGTTGGACTTCACCGAGCCCAACCACAGTGGACGGTCGGCCGAACGCTCCTGCCCGTAGGTCGCCAGCAGGGCCTGCGCCTCGATGGGGTCGCCGAGCTTGGTGCCGGAGCCGTGCGCCTCCACGGCGTCCACATCGGACGGTCGGAGACCGGCGGCGGACAGCGCCGCGTGGATCACCCGTTCCTGGGACGGACCGTTCGGGGCGGTCAGCCCGTTGGAGGCACCGTCCTGGTTCACCGCGGAACCCCGCACCACGGCCAGCACCTCGTGTCCGTTGCGGCGCGCGTCGGACAGCCGCTCGAGCAGCACCATGCCGGCGCCCTCGGCCCAGCCGACGCCGTTCGCCGCGGCGGAGAAGGACTTGCACCGGCTGTCCGGCGCGAGCACGCCCTGCCGGCTGGAGTCCACGAACAGGTCGGTCTGCGACAGCACGGTCACGCCGCCGGCGAGCGCGAGCGAGCACTCACCGTTGCGCAGCGCCTGCGCGGCCAGGTGCAGGGTGACCAGCGACGAGGAGCACGCCGTGTCCACCGTCATGGCCGGGCCCTCCAGTCCGAGCAGGTAGGAGACCCGGCCGGAGACCACGGCACCGGAGCTGCCGTGGGGTATGTAGGCGGCCACCTCGACCGGCGCGTTGTGCAGGCGCGCGCCCGTGCCGTAGTCGTCGTACATCAGTCCGGCGAACACACCGGTCGGCGTGCCGTGCAGGGAGCTCGGGTCGATCCCGGCCCGCTCGATCGCCTCCCAGGACACCTCGAGCAGCAGCCGCTGCTGCGGGTCCATGGCCAGCGCCTCCCGCAGGCCGATCCCGAAGAACGCCGGATCGAACTCGCCGGCCCGGTGCACGAACCCGCCCTCACGGGCGTAGGTCTTGCCCAGCTTCCCCGGCTCCGGGTCGTAGATGCTCGCCACGTCCCAACCCCGGTTCGTCGGGAAGTCGGAGATCGCGTCGACACCGTCCATCAGAAGGCGCCACAGGTCCTCCGGCGACTCCACGTCGCCCGGATAGCGGCAGCCCATGCCCACGATGGCGATCGGCTCGTCGCTGGACACGGACGTCCTGGACGTCTTGGCGATCTCGGTGTGGCCCAGGAGCTTGTCCTTGATGAACTCCGCCACCGCCCGCGCGGTCGGGTAGTCGAACGCCAGGGTGGCCGGCAGCGTGACGCCGGTGGCCGACGTCAGCACGTTGCGGAACTCCACCGCGGCGAGGGAGTCGAACCCGAGCTCCTTGAACGCCTTGCCGGAGTCGATCGCGGCCGGATCGTCGTAGCCGAGGACCGTGGCCACCTGAGCACGCACCAGTTCCACGAGCAGCTGGTCGCGCTCGGTCTCGGTCAGTTCGGCCAGCCGGCGCGCCAGCGGCGACTCGCCGCCCGCCGGTGTGGCCGCACGTGCCACGCGCCGGACCGGTGCGGGCACCAGACCCCGCAGCAACGCGGGCAGGTCGTCGGCGCGGGCGCGCAGTGCGGCCAGGTCGATCGGCAGTGGCGCGATCACGGCCTGGTCGGTCCGCATCGCCGCGTCCAGCAGCGTCATGCCCTCGGCCGCGGACACCGCCGGCATGCCGAGGCGGGCCATCCGTTGCAGGTCGTCCTCGCCGAGCTCGCCACCGAGACCGGTGTTCTCCGCCCACATCCCCCACGCCAGCGCCGTCGCCGGCAGTCCGCGTGCGCCGCGGTGTTCGGCGAGCGCGTCCAGGAAGGCGTTCGCCGCCGCGTAGTTCGCCTGCCCGGCCGCGAGCACCATCCCGCCCGCGGAGGAGAACAGCACGAACGCCGACAGGTTCAGCTCGCTGGTCAGCTCGTGCAGATGCCAGGCGGCATCCACCTTGGGTCGCAGCACCGCGTCGAGCTGCTCGTCGGTGATCGACTCGATGACGCCGTTGTCGGCGACACCGGCGGCGTGGACCACCGCGGTGAGCGGCTGCTCGGCCGGCACACCGGCGAGCAACTCCGCCAGCGCCGTCCGGTCCGCCACATCGCAGGCCGCCACCGAAACCGACGCCCCGAGCGCCGTCAGCTCCGCGCACAGCTCCGCCGCACCCGGCGAGCCCATGCCGCGACGGCTCGTGAGCAGCAGGTGGCGGACGTCGTGCCCGGTCACCAGGTGGCGAGCCAGAAGGCCGCCGAGCCCGCCGGTGCCGCCGGTGATCAGCACGGTGCCGGTCCCCCATGGCGACGGCGTGCCGGCGTCGGGCTCGGTCGGTTCGGTCATCCTCGCGAACCGGGGCACCAGAACGGTTTCGCCGCGGACGGCGACCTCCGGCTCCTCGGACCGCACCGCGGCCACCAGACCGGTCACCTCGTCGGTGCCGGGCACGTCGAGCAGCACGAACCGGCCGGGATGTTCGGCCTGCGCCGCGCGCATCAGTCCCCAGACCGCGCCGTGTGCGGGGCCGGGACGGGCGGCGAGATCGGCACCGAGGCCGACCGGCGCCGCACCGAGGGTGAGCACCACCAGCCGTGCGGCGTCGAACCTGTCGTCCGCCAACCAGGTCCGCACCGTGGACAGCAGAGCGGCGGTGACCTCGTGCGCGGCCGACGGCACGTCCGCGCTTCCCGCCGGGCAGCTGAGCAGGACCACGTCCGGCACGGTCGCGCCGCCGTCGAGCGCCGCGACGAGCCCGTCGAGGTCGGCGAAGACAGGGGTGTCCGGGCCGAGGTCCGGCCCATCGGAGCCGATCATCGCCCAGCCGGCCGGGACGGCCTGGCTCGGCGGGACCGGGATCGACTTCCAGTCCACTCGCAACAGTGCGCCGCCGGTCTCGGTGCTCGAGCCGAGCTGCTGGTCGGACACCGGGCGGGAGACGAGGGAAGCGACGAACGCGACCGGGTTCCCGTTGCCGTCGGCCACCTCGATCTCGCTCACGTCGTCGCCGTCGATCCGGTCGATGCGCACCCGCAGCGTCGACGCCCCGGCCGCGTACAGCGAAACGTCGTTCCACACGAACGGCAGCAGCGTCTGGCCGGGGCCGTCCGTACCGTCTTCGAGCAGGTCGGCGTGCATGGCAGCGTCCAGCAGCGCCGGGTGCAGCCCGAACGACGCGGCGGAGTCCGCGAACTCCTCCGGCATGGCCACCTCGGCGAACACCTCGTTGCCACGCCGCCACGCGGCGCGCAGGCCCTGGAACGCCGGCCCGTAGCCGTAGCCGCGGGCGAGGAGCCAGTCGTACGCGCCGGTCACGTCGACCTCGTCGGCGCCCGGCGGCGGCCACTCGGACAGCCCGGCGGTCTCCGGCCGCCGGACAGCGGTGAGCGTGCCGATGGCATGCCTGGTCCACGGCCGGTCCGCGGGCGCGTCCTCGGCTCGCGAGTACACCGACAGGGGGCGCCGGTGACCGTCCGGCGGTCCGACGACCACCTGGAGCGCCACCGCGTCCGCTTCCGCCAGCACCAGCGGTTCCTGCAGGGTCAGCTCTTCGACGCGGCCGCACCCGACCTCGTCGCCGGCCCGGATCGCCAGCTCGACGAACCCGGTGCCGGGCAACAGGATCATTCCCCGAACCACGTGGTCGGCGAGCCACGGCTGGGTTGCCACGGACAGCCTGCCGGTCAACACCACCGAGTCGGCGCCTGGCAACGCGACCACCGCGCCGAGCATCGGGTGTCCGGCCGGCACCTGGCCGACCCCGGCCGCCCCGCCACCCATGTCGGCGGACGGCACGGCGTCCAACCAGAAACGGCGGTGCTGGAAGGCGTAGGTGGGCAGGTCGACATGGACGGTGGTGGCGCCGAGCAGCGCCTGCCACGCGATGTCGACCCCTCGGACGTGCAGCCGGCCGACCGCCGACATGATCTCCGGCAGTTCGGCGCGGTCCCGCCGGCAGGTCGAGACGAAAACCGGGACGTCGCCGAGCTCGGCCGACACGCACTCGCTGCCCATGGCCGACAGCACGCTGTCCGGCCCGATCTCGAGGAAGGTGGTCGCGCCTTCGGCGACGGCACACCGCACCGCGTCGTCGAACCGCACCGCCGCGCGGGCGTGCCGCACCCAGTACTCCGGCGCGGACAGCTCGTTCTCGGCGGCGAGTCGCCCGGTCACCGTGGACACGATGGGGAGTCGCGGCTGGCCGAACGACAGCCCCGCGGCGATCTCGCCGAACTCGGCGAGCATCGGCTCCATCAGCGGCGAGTGGAACGCATGGCTCACCCGCAGCCCGTGTGTCCTGGCACCCCGGTCGCGCGCGGCGCGCTCGATCTCGCCGACCGCGGCCGCGGCACCGGAGACCACCACCGACAACGGGCCGTTGACCGCCGCGATGTCGACGTTCTCGGTGCCCACCAGCAGTTCCCGGACGTCCCCTTCGGACAGTGACAGCGCGACCATCGCGCCGCCCGCCGGCAGCGCGTTCATCAGCCGGCCGCGGGCGGCCACGAGGGCACACGCGTCCGGAAGGGACAGCACCCCGGCGACATGCGCCGCCACGAGCTCACCGATCGAGTGACCGGCGACGAGATCCGGGCGCACGCCCCACGACTCGAACAGTCGGAACAGGGCCACCTCGACCGCGAACAACGCACACTGCGTGTACCGGGTCTCGGCAAGCACGTCGGCGTCGTCGCCGAACACCAGCTCCCGCAACGGCCGGTCCAACAGCCCGGAGAACTCCGCGCAGACCGCGTCGAACGCCGCCGCGAACACCGGGAAGGCCTCGTACAGCTCACGCCCCATACCGGGGTGCTGAGCGCCCTGGCCGGAGAACAGGAACGCGAGCCTGCCCTCGTTCTCCTTGCCGGTGACCACATTGGGGAAGGGCGCGCCGGCCGCGAGCGCGTCGAGGCCGCGCAGCAGCTCCTCGCGGTCGCCCGCGATCACCGCGCCACGCTGTTCGAGGGCCGCCCGCGACGTCGCGAGCGAGCGTGCGAGGTCGCCGAGCCGGGTGTCCTCGTGCTCGTCCATGAAGGAGCGAAGACGGGCCGCCTGCGCGTACAGTGCCGCATCGCTGGTGCCGGCCAGCACGAACGGCACCACCGTCTGCTCGGCCGCTCCCGCCGACACCTCCGTGGTGTCGCCTTCCTCGACGATCACGTGCGCGTTGGTGCCACTGATGCCGAACGAGGACACGCCCGCCCTGCGGGGACGCCCGTCCCTGGCCCACTCCCGCTGCTCGGTCAGCAGCTCGACCGCGCCGGCCGACCAGTCGACGTGCGGCGAGGGCTCGTCGACGTGCAGCGTCTTCGGCAGCGTGCCGTGACGCATCGCCATCACCATCTTGATGATGCCGGCGACACCGGCGGCGGCCTGGGTGTGGCTGATGTTGGACTTGATGGAACCGAGCAGCAGTGGCCGCTCACGGTCCTGACCGTAGGCGGCGAGCACCGCCCGCGCCTCGATCGGGTCGCCCAGCGTGGTTCCGGTGCCATGCGCCTCCACGGCGTCCACATCGGACGGTGTGAGACCACCGGAGGCCAGTGCCTGCGCGATGACCCGCTGCTGGGAGAGCCCGTTGGGCGCCGTCAGGCCGTTGCTCGCGCCGTCGTGGTTGACCGCGGACCCACGCAGCACGGCCAACACCGAGTGCCCGTTGCGGCGCGCCTCGGACAGCCGCTCCACCACCAGCACACCGACGCCCTCGCCCCAACCGGTGCCGTCGGCGGCCGCGGCGAACGACTTGCACCGGCCGTCCGCGGCCATTCCGCGCTGCCTGCTGAAGTCGACGAACGTGTCCGGTGTGGACATCACGGTCACGCCGCCGGCCAGCGCGAGCGAGCACTCGCCACGCCGCAGCGCCTGGATGGCCCAGTGCAGCGCGACGAGCGAGGACGAGCACGCGGTGTCGACGGTGACCGTCGGCCCTTCCAGACCGAGCGCGTAGGACACCCGGCCGGAGACCACACTGGCCAGGCTGCCGTTGCCGAGATAGCCGGCCAGGTCCTCCGGCACGGCGCCGAGACGACTCGCCCAGTCGTGGTACATCACCCCGGCGAACATGCCGGTCTGACTGCCGCGCAACGACAACGGGTCGATGCCGGCCCGCTCGACGGCCTCCCAGGAGGCCTCGAGCAGCAGCCGCTGCTGCGGGTCCATGGCCTGCGCCTCGCGCGGGCTGATCTCGAACATGTCCGGGTCGAACTCGGCGGCCTCGTGCAGGAACCCGCCCTCCCGGACGTAGCTGCGGCCCGGCGTGCCCGGCTCGGGGTCGTAGATCTGGCCGAGCTGCCAACCACGGTCGGTGGGGAACTCGGTGAGCGCGTCGACGCCGTCGGCGACCAGTCGCCACAGGTCCTCCGGCGAGCTGACCCCACCGGGGTAGCGACAACTCATGCCGACGATCGCGATCGGCTCGTCGTCGGCCCAGTCGTCGCCGTTCGTCGGCCCGACCGCGGTGACCACGGCCTCCTGCCCGGCCAACTCGGCCAGCAGGTAGTCGGCCAGCGCCCTCGGTGTCGGGTAGTCGAAGATCAGTGTGGCCGGCAGCCGCAGGCCGGTGACCGAGTCGAGCACGTTGCGCAGCTCGACGGCGGCGAGGGAGTCGAAGCCCAGCTCGCTGAAGGCGCGGCGGGCGCTGATCGCGTCGCGGCCGCCGTGACCGAGTACGCCGGCCACGTGCGTACGCACGAGATCCACGACCGTCCGGTCCCGGTCGGACTCCTCGAGCGCGGCGAGCCGGTAGGCCAGCGGCAGTTCGACGGCGAGTCCTCCGGTGGCGCGCGCGGAGCGTGGCGTCCTGCCGGCGGGAGTCAGGTCGCGCAGCATCGCGGGCACCGTGCCCACGTCGGCGCGGGCACGCAACGCGGCACGGTCCACCCTGGTGGCCACCACGGCGTTCTTGCCGGTGCGCAGAGCGGCGTCCAGCGTGGCAAGGCTTTCCTCGACCGACAGCGGAGCCAGGCCGGACCGGTTGACCCGCTGGAGGTCGGCGGCGCCGAGCCGGTCACCCATCCCGCCCGCTCCCGCCCACAGGCCCC
The DNA here is from genome assembly GCA_963840275.1 of uncultured Actinomycetota bacterium. Classification (GTDB taxonomy): domain Bacteria; phylum Actinomycetota; class Actinomycetes; order Mycobacteriales; family Pseudonocardiaceae; genus Actinophytocola. The sequence goes on along the minus strand of CAWIYK010000003.1, from coordinate 342,238 downwards.
ACGCCAGTGAGATCGCCGGCAGGCCGAGAGACTCGCGGTAGCCGGCGAGCGCGTCGAGGAACACGTTGGCCGCCGCGTAGTTGCCCTGCCCGGCGCCGTCCACGATCCCGGCGGTCGAGGAGAACAGCACGAACGCGGACAGCTCCGTGCCACTGGTCAGCTCGTGCAGCAGCCATGCGGCGTCCAGCTTGGGCGCCAGTACGGTGTCCATGCGGTCGGCGGACAGCGACTCGACCATGCTGTCGTCGAGCACGCCGGCCGCGTGCACCACACCGGTCAGCGGGTGCGCGTTCTCGATCTGGTCCAGCAGTGCGGCCAGCTCGGGCCCGTCGGTGATGTCGCAGGCGACCGCTCGGGCATCCGCGCCCGCCGCGGCCAGCTCCGCGACCAGATCGTCGGCGCCCGGCGCGGCCGGACCGCGCCGGCTGGCCAACACGAGCCGCCGAACCCCGTGTGCGGCGACGAGATGCCGCGCCACGTGCGCGGCGACCCCGCCGGTGCCGCCGGTGATCAGCACCGTGCCGTCCGGGTCGAAGTGGTCGCGTGCCGGTGCCGGTGCCGGTGCCAGCCTGGTCATGCGCGGCACGAGCACGTCCGTGCCGGCTATCCGCAGCTCCGGCTCTTCCGACCCGAGTGCGACGGCGAGTGCCTGTTGGGACGGACCGTCCTCGTCGCTGTCGATGAGCACGAACCTGCCCGGGTGCTCCGCCTGCGCGGCGCGCACCAGCCCACGTACGGGGGCTTCCGCGAGCCCGGCGGGACCGGCCGCCTCGACCGACCCTCGGGTGAGCAGTACCAACCGGGAGTTGGCGAAACGGTCGTCAGCGAGCCATTGCTGGATGAGCTCCAGCGCGCGGTGCGTGACCTGGCGCGCGGCCGCCGCCACGCCGAGACCGTCCACATCGGACGTCAAGGAGACGACGACGGCGGCCGGCACCGCGTCGCCGGCGGCGGACAGATCCTGGTACACGGCGACTTCCGCGCCGCGCGCGACGGTCGGGACATCGCCGACCGGACGCCACGCGACCTGGTACAGCGAGTCCTTCCCCGCCACCGCCAGTGTCTCCGCGGGCACCGGCCGGGAGCGGAAGGACTTCACCGACGCCACCGCGGCGCCGGTCGGGTCGGCGAGCGCCAGCGAGACGCCACCCTTGGGCAGCGACGTGATCCGCACCCGCAGCGTGGTCGCGCCGCGGGCGTGCAGCGACACCCCGGCCCAGGCGAACGGAAGGCGGAGCTCGTCGGAGTCGCGCGCCTCGCCGGCCGCGAAGTCGGTCGCGTGCAGCACGGCGTCGAGCAGCGCGGGGTGAATGCCGAACCCTTCTGCGTCGCTCGCCGGCACGTCGGCCGGCAGCGCGACCTCGGCGTAGACGTCGTTGCCGCGCCGCCACACCTTGCGCAGCCCGCGGAACGTCGGGCCGTAGGCGTATCCCTGGCCGGCCAGCTCCCCGTACAGCTCGTCGGTCGGCACGACCTGCGCGCGGCGCGGGGGCCACTGCGTCAGACCGGTCGGCTCGGCCACCGGACCGGGCGCCAGCATGCCCGCGGCGTGGTGCGTCCACACCTGGTCGGCCGTGTCCCGGTCCGGACGCGAGTGGAACTCGATCGTGCGGCGGCCGTCGGCGCCGGCCGCACCGACGACGACCTGCAGCGCCACCCCGCCGGCTTCCGGCAGCACCAGCGGCGCCTGCAGGGTCAGCTCCTCGACCTGGTCGCACCCGACGATGCCAGCGGCGTGCACGGCCATGTCCACGAAGGCCGTGGCGGGCACCATCACCGCGCCGGCGATGAGGTGGTCGGCCAACCAGGCGTGCGACCGGGGGGACACCCGGCCGGTCAGGACGAGCCCACCGTCACCGGCGAGGTCGATGGCGGCGGTGAGCAGCGGGTGCTCGCCGGCGACCTGCCCGGACTCCGCGGCATTGCGGGGACCGTCGTCTGCGGTCAGCCAGAAGTGCTTGCGCTGGAAGGCATACGTCGGCAGCTCGATACGCCGCGCGTGCCGTCCCGCGAAGAACGACGCCCAGTCGACGGCGGTGCCGCGAGCATGCGCCGTGCCCAGCGCCATGACCAGCGTGGCCGCCTCGCCGTGCTGGTCGCGCAACGCGGGGACGAAGGTGACGTCGGTGCCGTCGAGACAGTCCTGTGCCATGGCGGAGAGCACCGGGTCCGGTCCGAGCTCGACGCAGGTGCGCACGCCCATCCCGGCGACCGACCGGATTCCGTCGGCGAACCGGACCGCCTCGCGCACGTGCCGTACCCAGTACTCCGGCGAGCACAGCTGCTCCTCGCCGGCCAGCTCACCGGTCACATTGGACACGATCGGGATTCGCGGTGCCGCGTAGCTCACCGCGTGCAGATACTGCTGGAACTCGGCCAGCATCGGCTCCATCAGCGCCGAGTGGAACGCGTGCGACACACGTAGCCGCTTCACCTTGTGCCCGGCGGCACGGAGCTGTGACGCGACGCCGTCGACCGCTTCCGCCGCACCGGCGATGACCACCGACGCCGGCCCGTTGACCGCCGCGATACTCACCTGGTCGCCGAGCAGTGGACGGACCTCGTCCTCCCCCGCCGCGACGGCCGTCATCACGCCGCCGTCGGGCAGCGCCGACATGAGCCGGCCACGCGCGGCGACGACCATGCAGGCGTCCTCGAGCGACCACACGCCCGCCACGTGCGCGGCCGCCAGCTCGCCGATGGAGTGTCCCAACAGGACATCCGGGCGCACGCCCCACGACTCCAGCAGCCGGAACAGCGCCACCTCGATGGCGAACAGCGCGCACTGGGCGTAGCCGGTGCGGTTCAGCTCGTCGGTGTTCTCGTCGGTGCTGTCGTCGGTGCCGAAGAGCACGTCGCGCAGCGGACGGTCCAGTTCCAGGTCCAGGTGGCCGGCCGCGTCGTCGAACGCACGCGCGAACACCGGGAACGCACGGTGCAGCTCGCGACCGACGCCGAACCGCTGCGAGCCCTGCCCGGTGAACAGCATGGCCAGCTTGCCCGGCGTCACCGAGTCGGAGGCGACGCCGCTCGCGACGCTCCCCTCGGCCACGGCCGCCAAGCCACGCAACGCCTCGTCGCGATCACCCGCGACGACGACCGCGCGAACGGGCAGCGCGGCTCTGGTCGTCGCCAGCGAATGTCCCAGGTCCACCAGCGCGGTGTCACTGTCCACGACGGACGACAGGTGCGTGGCCTGTGCGCGTAGCGCGGCCTCACTCCGCGCCGAGATGAGCAGCGGGACGACGTCGGAGTCCACCGTCGCCGGCTCGGACCCGGCCTGCTCGGTGTCGTGCCCGGGTGCCTCCTCGATGATCAGGTGCGCGTTCGTGCCGCTGACACCGAACGAGGAGACGCCGGCCCGCCGGGGCACGCCGTTCGCCGGCCACTCACGCGGCTCGGTCAGCAGTTCGACCGCGCCGGAGGTCCAGTCGACATGCGGGGTCGGACTGTCCACATGCAACGTCTGCGGCAGCAGGCCGTGGCGCATGGCCATCACCAGCTTGACCACGCCGGCCGCGCCGGCCGCCGCCTGGGTGTGGCCGATGTTGGACTTCACGGATCCCAGCCACAGCGGGGTCTCCCGGTCCTGGCCGTAGGTGGCCAGCAGCGCCTGCGCCTCGATCGGGTCGCCCAGCTTGGTTCCGGTGCCGTGCGCCTCCACGGCGTCGACCTGGTCGGCCCGCAGGTCCGCATCCGCGAGTGCCGCACGGATGACCCGCTGCTGTGCCGGACCGTTCGGGGCGGTCAGGCCGTTCGACGCGCCGTCGGAGTTGATCGCGCTGCCGCGGATGACGGCGAGCACCCGATGTCCGTTGCGCACCGCGTCGGACAGCCGCTCGAGAACGAACACCCCTACGCCCTCGGCGAAGCCGGTGCCGTCCGCGGCCGCCGCGAACGGCTTGCACCGGCCGTCCTCGGCGAGCCCGCGCTGCCTGCTGAACGCGGTGAAGGTGCCGGGGCTGCCCATCACCGCGACGCCACCGGCCAGTGCCAGCGGGCACTCGCCCCGCCGCAGCGACTGCACGGCAAGGTGTATGGCCACCAGGGAACCCGAGCACGCGGTGTCCACGGTGAGCGTCGGACCCTGCAGCCCGTACACATAGGCGATCCGCCCGGACACGACGCTCGGCGCGTTGCCCGTCAGCAGGTAGCCGTCCATCCCGTCCTGCGCGTTGTGCAGCCGGGGGCCGTACTCCTGTGCCTCCGCCCCGATGAAGACCCCGGTCTCGGAGCCACGAAGCGACATCGGGTCGATCGCGGCCCGCTCCAGCGCCTCCCACGAGGTCTCCAGCACCAGCCGCTGCTGCGGATCCATCGCCGACGCCTCACGCGGGGCGATGCCGAAGAAGTCCGCGTCGAACTCGCCGGCGTCGGGCAGGAACCCGCCGGTGCGCACATAACTGCTACCCGGCTTGTCCGGGTTCGGGTCGAAGAGACCGTCCAGGTCCCATCCTCTGTCGTCCGGGAAGCCGGACATGGTGTGCCGGCGGTCGGCGACCAGTTGCCACAGCTCGTCCGGGGAACTGGCCCCGCCCGGGTACCGGCAGCCGATCCCGACGATGGCCACCGGTTCGTCGGACGCGTGCGGCGTCGCGGCCCGCACCGGCTCCTCGCGCGCCTCGCCGAGCGCGAGGGCCCGCAGGTGAGCGGCCACCGCTACCGGCGTCGGGTAGTCGAAGGCGAGCGTGACCGGCAGCGCCAACCCGGTTTCCGCACTGAGCTGGGCATGCAGCTCGATCGCGGGCAGCGAGTCGAGTCCCATGTCCCGGAAGGCCCGATCGGGAGCGATGTCGGTCGGCGCGTCCGGCACGATCTTGCGCAGCACCGCGACGGTCCGCTCGCGCACGAGATCAACCAGGAACTGGTCCCGCTCCTCCGGCGGCAACGCCAGCAACCGCCGAACGAACGGTGACTCCTGGTCCGACCCGTCCGTTGCCCGCGTCTTGTCGGAAGAGTTCGTGAACTCGTGCATCTGCCGCACTCCACTACTTTTGGGGAGGTCTGTCGCACTTACCAGGCGATGCGCAGGACCGACGGTCCGCGCACGATCACACCGAACTTCCACTCCACGCCGGCCGCGCCGTCGGCGAGACGCAGGTTCGGGAACCGCGCCAGCAGCGCCGCGAGCGACTCCCTCAGCTCCATCCTGGCCAGCTGAGCGCCGATGCAGTGATGCGGCCCGTGCCCGAACGCCATGTGCGGGTTGGATTCGCGGGTGAAGTCGAGCTCCTCGGGATTCTCGAAGACCTCGGGATCGCGGTTGGCCGAGTGCAGCGCCGGGAGCACCGGATCGCCCGCGCGCACCAGCGTGTCCCCGAACCACACGTCCTCGAGGGCGTACCGGGCGAACATGGCGGCGGTGTTGATCGGCACGTACCGCAGCATTTCCTCGACCGCGCGCGGCATCAGGTCCGGATCGGCCCGCAGCTGCGCGAGCTTCTCCGGCCGGGTCAGCAGGGTGAACACGAAGCTCGGCAGCGCGGAGGCCACCGTCTCCACCCCGCCGGTCAGCAGGCCGGCCCCGGCCAGTGAGACGAGCTCGTCCTCGGTGAGCTTGTCGCCGCTGTCGCGGGCGTAGACCAGCGCTCCGAGCAGGTCGTCGGTCGGCTCCTTGCGGCGCTGCGCAACCAGTCCGGCCACGTAGTCGTCGAGCTGGCCGCCGATCTCGAAGAGCACGTCGGCCTTGGCGGTGGCGTCGTCCACGGCGGCCGCGGTCCACGCGCTGAACAGCTGCCGGTCCTCGACCGGTACGCCGAGCAGGCCACAGATCACGGTGACGGGCAGCACCCGTGCGAACTCCTCGACCAGCTCCGCCGTCTCCCCCTGTTCGACCAGGTCGTCGATCAGCTTGTCGGCGAGCTCCCGCACCTCCGTGCGCATCTGTTCGATCCGCCGGGCGGTGAACGCCTTGCCGACCAGCTTGCGCAGCCTGCTGTGGTCCGGCGGGTCCATGCCCATGATGCCGTCGCCCATCGACTGCCGGCGTAGCCGCGGCTGGTCGAGGCCCTGCGAGACCTCCCTGCTGAACCGCGCATCCGTCATCACCACCTTGACGTCGGCATAGCGGGTCGCGAGCCAGGCGGGTTCGCCGAACGGCATCTGCACCCGACACAGCGGCTCCTCGTCGCGCAGCTTGGCGTACAGCGGCGACACCTCGATGTCGTGCATGTCGAACGGGTATTCCCTGACCTCCGTGCGACGGCTCATGGCCGGTCTCCTCCCACGTTCACGTTCGACTTCCCACCGATGCGCTTGTTCTCAGGACCCTCGACGGCGCGCGCGTCGAAGGTGCGCTGGACGTAGGACAGCGCGGCCATGAAGTCCGCCGAGCTGACCGCGCGGCGCGGCTGCCGCCTGGCGACACGGGGCAGCGGGAGCGATCCCGTCGCGGCCCACCGCAGGCTGCCGTCGGTGTCGAGATAGCTTCTGGTCTGGCCGGCGTTGTCCGGATGAAGGCAGTAGGGCACGTCGAGAAGACCGCGCTTGAAGGCGATCACCATGGCCCGCCCGATGTCCGCGTCGCAGTTCAGGACCGCGTCGACCAACGCGTAGGCCTCCTGGTAGATCTGACCGCCGGCCGACCAGCCGTCGTCGGCCGGTCGTGGCGTGGCGGCCGCGGTAGTGGCGGCGTGCTCGAGGGCGGCGACGTTCTCGGCCACGGTGGGTATCCGGTAGGCCTCGGCGACCGTCTTCACGATCAGCCGTGGCGAGCCCGTGGTCACCGCGAGCTCGGCGGCGCCGGCCAGCAGCGCGCGCGCTCCCTGCGGACTCCGCGGGTACACGCCCATGTAGGCGTACACGACCACGTGCCAGCTCGCGAGCGGCAGCAGCTCTCCGCACAGCCGGCGCACGGCCATGATCGCCTCCTGGTCCTGCGCCAGGTTGGTCTGCTGGGCGTAGCTGACCGAGATGCTGCGCAACCCGTTGCGGTAGAAGAAGAGCGCCTCGAGCACGGTCAGGGCGACCAGCATGCTCGGCGGGCAGAGCTGGCCCATCATGCAGCCGCCGAAGGTCTCCAGGTGTGGCTCCACACCGGACTCACGAATCAGCGGCGTCAGTTCGCAGCACGCCGACCAGTTGTGCACGGACTCCTCGAGCGAGGTCCGCCCGTAGGGCAGGCAGTAGGAGACCGGACCACCCTCGGTGGCGTGCAACCCGGCCCTGGTGAGCGCCTCGAAGATCGCGACCGGGCGCGCGGACCCGTGTCGTACCTGGACCGGGAAGTCGTCCGCCACGACCCCGTCCAGCATGGCGCTGGTCACCGACGGGTGCCGGTTGACGATCGGGTAGCCGTTGAGGTCGCTGCCGGATCGCAACGCACGGTCCACCGAGGCGAGGTCGCCGACCCTGGTGTAGCTGTCCAGGGTGATCGTGCCGACCGTGGTCGCGGCCGCGTTCCTCGTCGCGACCAAGCCAGCCCGCATGCGCGCCGGGTCGGCGAAACCCATGCGCGGCTGCACCACGAGCTTTCCGGCCGCGTGGGCCCGTGACACGAACTCACCGAAGTTCATGGTCAGCCCGCTCCGAGATGGAGGCGACGAAGCGGCCGAACGCCGCCGGTCCGTCCGCGCGGTCGTCGAAGACGGCGTTGAAGCCGGCCGCGAGCAGGTCGTTGACCTGCTGCTCGCTCTGTCCTCCGGACGTGCCGAGCTTGCCGCCGATGACCACCGGGGTCTGGGCGAGCTGGGGGTACCCACGTAATCGTGCGATGACGCGCAGCGCGTCCTGGTAGCCGTGGCCGTTCACGCTGCTGATCACCACCATGTCGGGCCGCAGACTGCGGCACTCGGACACCAGCAGGTCGTCCGGCACGCACGAGCCGAGGTTGACCACCTCGAACCCGAGCTCCTCGATGAGCAGCTGCAGGAAGACCAGGTTCCAGGTGTGCGCGTCGGAGGAGACGCTGCTGATGACGACGGTCCCCCGGCAGGCCGGCGGCGGCCCCGGTCTCGGGAAGTCGAGAGCGTCCGGGGTGCTCACGGGCGGGTCGCCTCTGACGTGACGTCGACTCGCCGGTTCTCCAACCGGGTGGCCGAGACGACCTCGCCGCCGCGCAGCACCACCTCGGCGGGCATCGGCCGGCTCAGGAAGCCGGTCAGGCTGGCGGAAAGCCCGTACGCGCCGACGTTCGGCACGGTGACCACGTCGCCGACCCGCAGGGCCGGCACACCGACGTCCCGGCCCAACGTGTCCCCCGGGGTACACAGTGGACCGACGAGGCTGGCCTTCTCCTCCGGCTCCCTGCCTTCCAGTCCCACGGACACCGGCAGCAGCCTGCCGAGGCCGGCCATGCCGCCCACGGCGTTGATGCCCGCGTCCAGGATGACGAACTTCTTCCCGCGGCTCTCCTTGACGTTCACCACGCCGCACAGCAGCGAACCGCTGCCACCGACCAGATACCGGCCCGACTCGCAGGCGATCCGGGTCGCACCGGTCCGCCATCCCGGCAGGTGCAGGTCGAGCAGGGACATCAGCTCGGTGCGCAGCTTGTCGTAGCGGGCGCGCTGCCCCGGCGCGGCGTACGGCGAGGAGAAACCGCCGCCGATGTCCAGGAACTCCAGCGGCAGGCCCACTTCTGCGGCCAGCTTGGCGGCCAGGATGAGCACGTGCTCGTACTCGGCGATCAGGCTCGCCTCGTCGGCCGCGTTGCTCATGGTGAAGAAGTGCGCACCGACCACCCGCACGCCCGGCACGGAGGTGAGCAACGGCATGAGCTCCGGCAGGGTCTCGCTGTCGATGCCGAACTGCGACGGCCGGCCCATCATCCTGATGCTCGACGACGCGCTCGCCGTCGTGCTGTTGATCCGCAGGAGGCATCGCGCCGTCACGTCGTGCCGCTCCGCGACCGCACCGACGTGTCGCAGGTCGGTGAGCGACTCGACGGAGAACATGCGCACGCCGCGGCCGATGGCCTCGGTCAGTTCCTCGTCGGTCTTGCCCGGCCCGGTGTAGAGACAGTCGCCGGCGGCGAACCCGGCGGCGAGCGCGGCGGCGAGTTCCCCGGTCGAGCTGATCTCCGCCCGGCAGGTTCGGCCGGAGCCGGTGCGCAGTGTGCGGGCCACCTCGGGATGCGGGTTGGCCTTGAGCGCGTAGTAGACCTCGACGCCGTCGGGCAGCGCGTCGAACAGGCTCTCGCGCGCCTCCTCGACCTCGTCGAGGTCGTAGACGTACAGCGGAGTGCCGTACCTGGCGGCGAGTTGCTGGGTTCGGTTCATCGGCCTGCCTTCTCCACCAGTAGGGCCAGTTCCTTGGCCGCGTTCTTGCCGTGCGCGGTGAGCGGGATGTCCTCGACCACGTGACAGATCGCCGGCACCTTCGCCTGCTCGAGCCGCTTGGCGAGCTCCCGCAGCACCTCGTGCGGAGAGAGGTCGGCCGCGACGCACAACGCCAGGTCGCGCGTGTCCGTCGGCGGGATCGCGCCGGCGGCGCGGACGCCGGGGATGTCCATCGCCGCCGCCTCGATCTCCAACGTGCTCATCCGGATGCCCTTGCGCTTGAACATGTCGTCCCGCCGGCCCTCGAAGAACAGGTAACCGTTCTCGTCGAGACGGCCGTAGTCGCCGGTGTGCAGGCGAACCGCGCCGGTGTGGGGGTCGGGCCGGAACGTCCGCGCGGTCAGCTCCGGCGCGCGCCAGTAGCCGGGCATCACATGGGGGCCGGTCACCACGATCTCGCCGATCTCGCCGACCGCGAGCTCGGCGCCGCCCGCGTCCATGATCCGCACGGTGGTGCCGGGCAGCGGGCGGCCGACCGACTCCGGCAGCTCGCCGTCCCGCTCGGGCGGCATGATCGAGATTCGCTTGCACTCCGTCTGCCCGAACTGGCGAACCACCCGCACGCCGGGAAAGGTCGTGCGCAGCTTGGCGATCGCGCTGGCCGGCAGGGCGGCCCCGGTGTTGGTGATCATCCGTACCGGCGGTGGCGGCTCGGAGTCGCGCTCGGCCAGCATCGCGATCATGCTCGCCAGTGACGGGACGACCGGCAACACCGTGGCGCCGACCTCACGCATCCGCTTGAGCAGCAGCAGATCCGACTCGACGCCGGCGAGCACGATCTCGCTGCGCCCGAGGCAGCTGAGCAGCACCTTGTACAGCCCGTAGTCCCAGGACAGCGGGAACCGGCAGAACACCACGTCGTCCCGGCGGTAGCGCAGCTCGGCCTGGAGCGCCCGCGAGGCGAACGTCACCTGGGCGTGCGGGCCGATGACGCCCTTCGGCTCCGCGGTGCTGCCAGAGGTGTAGACCAACACGGCGATGTCGTCCGGACGCACGGTGGCGGCGGCGACGAAGTGCTGCGTGCCGCGTTCCCGCAGGGCGGCCACTCCTCGCCAGAAGGACGTGAAGCCGTACACCGGCAGACCGCTCGCCTGCCGCACGGTCTCGACGTCGCCGTCGGCCACGACGAGCAGTCGAGGTTCCGCGTTCCGCACGACGGACCTCAGATGGAACTGCTTCATCGCGGGGTTGAGCGGCACGAACACCGCACCCCGGCGCGAGACCCCGAAGTACGTCGCGACCAGCTCACGGGTCGTCGGCAGCTGCACGACCACCCGGTCGCCCGCCTCGACACCGGCCGCACTCAGCCACGTGTCCACGGCATGGCTCCAGCTCGACACCTCGCCGTAGCTCCACACACCGGTCGCGTCGCGCACGGCGTGGGCATCGGCGCTGTCGGCCACCGCGTCGTCCAGCAGGGAATGCACGAGCATGCCGCTCCCGGAAATATCAACCGCGTCCAATGCGATACTCCAGACCATCCGGAAATGTGCATGGCAGCACATTTCGCTGAACACAAATAAACCGGGCCGCGGAGAACCGAGAGCAGCGACGGCAGGCCGCTCACATATCGACTGAGGGCGAGCTATTCAAAACGTACCCGCAGCGGACGGATGCCCGCACCCCTAACGTCCCCTATTGACTACCGGCACCTGGTCTCGAGAAACCCGTCCAGTACCGCGAAGAACCGCTCCGGGGCCTCGAGGTGCGGAAGGTGGCTGGCGTCGGGGATGATTTCCCACCGCACGTCGGGCACCAGCTCCTCGAACGGTCGCACCGTCGTCGGCGTCGCCTCGTCGTGTTCGCCCGACAGCACGAGCGTCGGCACGGTGATCGAGGCCAGCACGTCGGTGACCCCCCAGTCCCGAAGGGATCCGACGACGTGGAACTCCGTCGGCCCGTTCATCGCGTAGTAGACGGTGGGGTCGTTGTAGATCTCGAAGAACGACGCCCGGTAGTCCCTCGGCCACGGCTTGATCCGGCACACGTGGCGGTCGTAGAAGACCGCGGTCGCCGCCTGGTACTCCGTGGTCTCCGTGGTGCCGGCCGCTTCGTGGCGGTCCAGCACCTCGGCCACCTCGGTGGGCAGGCCGGCGCGCAGCACCGCCATCTCGGCCGTCCACAGTGGATACGACGCCGGTGAGCTCACGATCACGAGCCCACACAGCCCCGCCGGTGCGGTCGCCGCGTACGCCGCCGCCAGTATGCCACCCCATGAGTGTCCACAGAGGATGTACTGGTCGATGTTCAGCTTATCCAACAGGTTGGCCAGCTCGGCGCTGAACAGCTCGACGGTCCAGAAGTCGGCGTCGGCGCCGGGCAGGTGTGTCGAGCCACCGTTGCCGAGCTGGTCGTAGTGCACGACCGGCCAGCCCTGGTCCGCCAGGCCCGCGAGCGAGAGCAGGTAGTCGTGCGTGCTGCCGGGGCCGCCGTGCACGACCACCACCGCCGGGCGGTCACCGTCGACGGACCCGGTGATCTGGTACCACGTCCGGTGTTCTCCGAACGCGACCGTGCCCTTGGTCGTCGGCGGCATGGCGGCCCTCCTGGTTGGCATTCGATCGGCGTCAGCGGGGCGCGCAACAGAGCTCCGCCAGCACCTTCCTGTCGATCTTCCGGTTGGGGTTCAACGGGAACTCCGACAGGTGCCGGTACTCCCTCGGCAGCATCCCGGCCGGGAGCAGTCCGCGCAGCTGCGCGGCGAGCCCGCTGGCGGGGGCCGGCCGTCCGGTGTAGTAGACGACGAGCTCGAGGCCCTGCACCGCCGACCTGGTCACCGCGACCGCGTCCTCGACGCCGGAGCAGGATCGCACCGCGTGTTCGATCTCGCCCAGCTCGACCCGCCACCCCTGGATCTGCACCTGTGCGTCGAGCCGTCCGAGATAGACGAGCTCGCCGTTGTCGAGCCTGCGGACCCGGTCCCCCGTCCGGTACCAGGTCCGGTCGTCCCGTTCGAGAAAACGGCCCTTGCCGTCGTCCGGATCGAGGTAGCCCGCGGTGAGCTGGGGGCCGGTGATGCACAGCTCGCCCTCCGTCTCCGCGACGGCGCCGGCGGGGTCGAGCAGTACGTGGTCGTGTCCTTCATGGACGGTGCCGATGGGGACGAGCCCGTTGACGCACAGCGCGGGCGACGTGTCCGGCGACCACCTGTGCCCGGTGGCGGTGATCGTCAGTTCGGTGGGACCGTAGATGTTCTCGACGGTCGAGGCGGGCGCGGCCGCCTGCCACAGTTCGGCATCCCGTTGGCGCAGCGCCTCTCCGGCGAACAGCGACCAGCGCAGCGTCGGCAGCACCTTCGGCTCGAGCCCACCCATCCGGTTGACCAGCGTGATGGCGCTCGGCGTCGAGAACCACACGGTCAGCGCGCGTTCGGCGACGAACTCCGGTAGGTCCCGGTAGGCGTAGGAGGGCACGGCGTGCACGCTCGCGCCCGCGCCCCATGCGGCGAACAGGTCGAAGACCGCGCAGTCGAAGTTCAGGTCGAAGGTCTGCGAGAAGACGTCGTCGGCGCGGAAGTCGTAGTGCCGGTCCACGTGCGCGAAGTAGTGCCGGGTGCTGCCGTGACTCACCGGCACGCCTTTCGGCCGTCCGGTCGAGCCGGAGGTGAACAGCACGAACGCCGGGTCGTCGGGGCCTACCGGTCGCGGCTCGGTCAGCGCGTCGTGCTCGCTGATCCGGACCGGTGCGGCGAGCCCGAGTCCGCCCGCGCCGGGCACCAGTACGGGTAGGTCACCGGCCAGCTGCTCGGCGGCGGTCCCGTCGGCGATCAGTGCCGTGACACCGGCGGCGGCGAGCATCGCGCGGGTGCGGTTGCGTGGGAAGTCCGGATGGAGCGGCACGACCGCCGCACCGGTGTACAGGGCCGCGAGGATGCCGACGTAGGCGTCGACGTCCTTCCCCGCGAGCACCCCGACCGCGGTCGGGGGCTCCGGCGTGGCCGCGAGGATGGACCCCGCCCACAGGAGGGCGCGGTGGTGGATCTCTTCGTAGGCCAGCAGTTCGGTGCCGACGCGCAGCGCGGTGTGCGTCGCGGACTCGGCGAGTCCACGGAGGAACCGGTCGTACAGTGCGCCGCCGTCGGCGGAAGGGGGCTGGCGAGTCACGCGGCCAGTGCGATCATCTTGGACAACGTGGCCCACAGCACACCCGGGGTGGCGAACGTGTCGACCGTCAGCGCCTCGTCCAGGATGCGGACCTGATAGGCGCTCTCCAGGGAGCCGAGCAGCTCGACGATCCCCATCGAGTCCAGACCGAGGTCGCGCAGACCGGTGTTCTCAGCGAGCTTCTCGTCGGCAGACAGAAATGGCAGGAACTCGCGGATGATCTCCTCGAACTGCTGGTCCCACATGGTGACTCCGATCCTTTTGCGTGCGGGGGTTGTCAGAACTACGCCACGGTCCTGCGCCGGTGCTCGAGCGCGCTTCTCGGGTTGAGCCCGATCACTTCGAAGTTCTTCGTCGTGCAGCCAACTCGGCCGAACAGGCTGTCCTGTCCGGAGAAGTACAGCGTGCGCACGTCGAGCCGTTGCAACGTGGCGACGACGGCCGGCCACCGAACGGGTCGGACGAAGCTGCCGAGCAGCATCGAGCGGACCTGCGCCGCGGACGTCAGCAGCGCGCCGTCCTGGTCGGAGACGACCGGGACGACCGGGTCGACGAACTCGAGCTCGCCGAAGATCTCCTCCTCGGCCCTGCGCCGCAGCGCGCCGAACGCACTCGAGTGCATGGGCGGTCGCATCGTGTACAGCGGCAGCCCGCCGAGGCCGCGCAACCGTCGGTGCAACCAGTCGAGTTTGTTCTGCCGCAGCGAAAGCAGGTAGAAGTCGTCGTCGACGTAACAGGAGATGTCGTACCACTCGCCCTGCTCGTCCAGATCGGCGAGCACTTCCTGGAGACGGTCCGCCGGTGTACGTGCGAACGACTGGGTCACCACGTCCTGGTGCTCCGTCGCGAAGTAGTCGTCCAACAGACGGGCCGACCGCGCCGTCAACCACACGGCGTCCCGAAAGGAGATCGCTCCGGAGTGGACCGCCGCGGCCTTGCCGCCGAAACTCGGCCCGGTGCACACGTCCGGCTGGACGTCGAACGTCTCCTGTGCCCAGCGCGCCAGCGCCACGCAGTTCACGAAGAAGGCGACCTGGGCGAACTCGCTGTAGTCCCCTTCGGCCTGGCGATAGCGATCGAAGAGTGAGTAGCCGAGGGTGTCGTCCGCTTCGGCCACCAGGTCCCGCGCGAAGGAGTTGACCAACATGAACTTCGCCGCGTCCTGGAAACGCGCCGGCCCCATCCCCGGAAAGACGATCGCCGTACCATCACCGGTCCCGGTCTCCATGTGAATGATCCTCACTCCGCAGGGTGACGGGCATACCGCCAGCACAGATGACTCGCTACCAACCGGGTTCCATTCTGCAACGGCTCATCGAAAGCGACACCCCTAACAATCCCCTAGGCCCGTCGGCGCGATCGGGACCGGACCAGGGCCTACTCCCCTATCTTTCCGCGCGCCCGGCTTATCGCGGCATGCCGGCGCTACCGTGGGTTAATCCAAACACCCGACCCAGCGAGGGCACGCCATGCGCGTCATGATGATCGTCTTCCCGACCAGAACGCACATTTACAGCATGGCTCCGGTCGGTTGGGCGCTGCGCGCGGCCGGGCACGAGGTGCGCTTCGTCGGCCCGTGCAACCCGGCCGAGGTGCAGCCGTTCCTGGACACGGGACTGGACACCATGTGGTTCGGTGACGAGCTCGACATCGCACGGCACCGCAAGCTCGACGGGGACGGGTCGCACAACCCGTTGGACGAGGAATACAAGCTGTCCGAGTCCCGCGAGGAGGCGTTCACCGACGACTACGTGCGCTCGGTGTACGACGCGTGGGTGGACGTGTTCCGGTGGACCGCGCCCGACGCGCTCCTCGACGACCTGCTCCGGTTCGCCAAGCAGTGGCAGCCCGACCTCGTCGTGTGGGACCCGCTCATGTACGCGGGCCCGTTGGTCGCGCACATGGTTGGCGCCGCGCACGTGCGCATGCTCTACGCGCTGGACCAGACCGCCCGGATCGGCTTCCAGTACCAGGAACTGCTCGCCCGGCAACCCGCGGCCGCCAGGCACGACCCGTTGGTGGAGTGGATGTCCGGCTGGCTGTCGCGAGTCGGCGGCGAGTTCGACGAGACGCTGCGGTACGGCATGGCCACCATCGACCCGTCCCCCGTCTGCATCCGGCACGACCTCGACGTGAACTACGTTCCGGTCCGTTTCGCGCCGGTCAACCGACCGCTGACGATGCCGCGGTGGGTCGTCGAGGAGCCGAAACGCCCCCGGGTCCTCCTGACGCTCGGGGTGTCCAACCGCCAGGTGCACGGCCGCGAGGAGGCCTCCGTCCAGCACCTGCTCGACGGCCTCGGCGGCATGGACATCGAGGTGGTCGCGACGCTCGACACCGAGCAGCTCGCCGGCGTCCGGGTGCCGGACAACGTTCGCGCGGCCGGATTCGTGCCGATGAACGAGTTGCTGGCGACCTGCTCGGCGATCGTGCACCAGGGTGGTGGCGCGACCGTCGGCAACGCGGTGGTGAACGGGGTTCCGCAGCTCATCGTCCCCGGCACGACGTGGAGCGAGCGGGCATCGGCGCTGGCGCAGGAGAAGCACGGCTACGGCCTGCTGCTCGACCTGGCGGAGCTGACACCGGAAACGGTGCGGCAGCGGGTGACCCGCCTGCTCGACGAGCCGTCGTTCCGGCAACGCGCGATCGAGGTGCAACAAGAGGTTCTCGCCACGAACACGTTGCGCGACATCGTCCCGGACCTGGAGCGCCTCGCGCAACGACGATGAATTGCCCTTCTCCCAACAGGTTCACGCACGCCGGCCCGGCTTCACGGATCCTCGTAATCCTGGACACTCGCGACGAATCCGACAGAAAGACCCGAGGACTGGATCCTGCCGCGGCGGTGTGCCGGCGTCGTCGATGATCGACATCAGGTAGAATGTAGGATGACCCGGTCCTGGTATTGATGCGGTACGAGGTCTACTGTGGGTGCTGACAGGCCTACGTACCGCGCCGGGGGGCCAATATTGTGCTAAGACTCCTTGGCCCACTGGAATTGGTTGCCGGAAGACGATCATTCACCATTGGGGGACCAAGACAGCGCGTTGTGCTGTCCATGCTCGCTCTGAACGCGAATCGCGTGACACCGGTCAATCAGCTGGTGTCGGCCCTGTGGGACATCGAGCCGCCCTCCACCGCACGCGGGCAGATTCAGACGTGCGTGTCCGGCCTGCGCAAACAATTCGGAAGTAACGGTCATCCCGGCGAAATCAAGACCCGCCCGCCCGGATACGTGCTCGAGATCGCCCCGACCTACCTGGACATCGAGGAATTCGCCGCCCTGGTCGCGTCCGCTCAGCTCAAGGCCGACGAGGGGGCGCTCGCGGATGCCGCCGGGATCCTGCGGCAAGCGCTGTCCCTGTGGCGTGGACCAGCACTGGCAGACGTCGACAGCGACCTCGTCCAGCGGGCCGCGGCGAAGTTCGAGGATGCGCGCCTGTCGGCCGTCGAAGGTCGGATACGGCTGGATCTCGCGCTGGGCCACCATCAGGACGTCATCAGCGAACTGGCCACGCTGGTCGACGAGTACCCGCTGCGTGAGCGGCTGGCCGAGCTCCGCATGCTCGCGCTGTACCGGTCCGGGCGCCAGGGCGACGCTCTCGAGGTCGGTCGGCGCACCCGAGCCGTGCTGGTCGAGGAGCTGGGCGTCGAGCCGGGGCACGACCTGCAGAAACTGGCGGCGGCGATCCTCAACCGCGACCCGGCGCTCGACCTGGTGACCAAGGCCGTCGAGCCGCCCATCGTCGTCGAACGGGGCGCCGCGGAGCCGCAGGCGTTGCCTCGCCAGCTCCCGGCCAGCATCGCGGACTTCACCGGCCGCGAAGGCACCATCGAGGAGATCAAGCAGATCCTGTCCAGCGAACAGGATGAGAAGGCCGCCTCGTACGCGGTGCGAATCGTCTCCATCTCCGGCAAGGGTGGGGTCGGCAAGTCCTGCCTCGCCATCCGGGCCGCCCACGAGCTGACCGACTACTTTCCCGACGGAGTCCTCTTCGGCAGCCTGCAGAATCCCGGCGAGGGCGATCCCACCTCGGAACTGCTGGCACGATTCCTGCACGCGCTCGGCGTCAGCGGATCGGCGATGCCGGAAGGGGTGCTCGAACGGGCTCAGCTGTACCGGAGCAAGGTGGCCGGCAAGAGGTTGCTCGTGGTGCTGGACGACGTGGCCAACGAGGACCAGGCGCTTCCACTGCTGCCGGGCGACCCGAGCTGCGCGGTGATCACCACGAGCCGGATGCGGTTGAGCGGCCTGTTCGGCGCGCACTGGGTGGACGTCGACGAGTTCGAGTCCGACATAGCCATGACACTGCTGGTCAAGATCATCGGCCAAGCACGGGTGCAAGCCGAGCAGGAGTCCTCGGCCCAGCTGGTAAAACTCTGTGGTGGCCTGCCGTTGGCCCTGCGAATCGTCGGCGCACGGCTGGCCTCCCGCCCGCACTGGCACATCTCCGCCCTGGTGCGTCGATTACTGGACAAGGCAAGTGGACTCGACGAGTACACCTATCGCGGCCTCGGTCTCAGGTTCAACATCGACCTGTCGTACCGGGGCCTTCGCGACGAGGCACAACGACTGTTTCGGCTGTTCACGCTGATACGAGCGGCCGACTTCCCGGAATGGTCCGCGGCCGCACTCCTCGACACCGACCTGGCCGACGCGGCGGAGGTGCTGGAAAGCCTGGTCGACGTTCGACTGCTGGACACGATCGAGTACCCGGGAGAACCTGTTCGGTACCGGTTCCACAGCCTGATCCGGATCTACGCGCAGGAACGGCTGATGGCGACCGAGACGGAGTCGGAACGGACCGCCGCCCTCACCAGGGCGCTCGGCGCGTGGCTCGCACTCGCCGAGGACACCCATCGCAAGGAGTACGGCGGGGACTACACCATCCTGCACGGAAACGCCCCTCGGTGGCGACCGCCGGGAGCCGAGCACGTCGTCTCCTCGGAGAACCCGATGGACTGGTGGGCCGCGGAGCGCGACTCGCTCGTGGCCGCGGTCCGGCAGGCGGCCAGCGCCGGCATGGACGAGCTCTGCTGGGACCTCGCACTCACCATGGTCACGTTCTTCGAGGCCAGAGGGTACTTCGACGACTGGCGGGAGACGGCGCAGCTCGGGCTCGCGGTGACCGAGAACGCCGGCAACCGGACCGGGAGAGCGGCGATGCTGTACTCGCTCGGCACCATGCACATGTACCAGAAACGGCTGGCCGCGGCGGAAGAGCAGTTCCAGCCGGCGATGGAGATCTTCACGGCCGACGGGAACACACACGGACGCGCCCTCGTGCAGCGCAACCTCGCGCTCATCGACGAACTGGCCGGCAAGTCCACCGCCATGCTGGGGAAATACCACGACGCCCTCGAGCTGATGCGCTCGGTCGGCGATCGCATGGGCGAGGCGCACATCCTGCGCAGCGTCGCGAACCACTGGACGAAAGAGGGCGACCTCGACACCGCGCGGACGATGTTCGAGGAGGCGTTGGCCATCTGCAGGGAGGTCACGTGCCTCCGGGGCGAGGCACAGGTCCTGCTGCGTATCGCCTACCTGCACCTGAAGACGGACGAGATCGATCTCGCGGGACAGGAGCTCAACCGGGTTCTGTTCGTGGTCCGGGAGATCGGCGACCGGATAGGTCACGTGTACGGGCTGTACGGCCTCGGCGTGGTCAAGTGGCGCGAAGGCCACCTGGACGAAGCCGAGACGGCCTTCGAGTGGGCGCTGTCCTCCGCCAGACTGGTGCGGGAGCGTCTTGTCGAAGGACAGGCACTGTGCGCGCTCGGCGGCATCAACCTCGCCCGTGGCGAAACGGCGGCCAGCCTGGCCCAGATCAACGAAGCGAGCCAACTCTTCGAAGAGTACGGCTCGACACTGCTGCACGCCAAGACACTGATCCTGCTGTCCAGGATCTACGCCGAAAACGACGACGACGATTACGCGCAATTACTCGAACGCGCAAGAGAACTGCTGACCGGACTCGACTCCGCGGAAGCCACCCGATGGTTGACCCACCTGGAAACCAGCGCGTCCCCGCCCCCCACCAGCGAGATCGAGTCACTGTCCATCGCATTCGACTGACTCGCCCAAGAGAAAACGTGGCGCTTGCCGGCACAGCCGGCAAGCGCCACGTAGTCACCAGCGCACGTCGTCATTCACAGTGGTCGATGACCCAGTGCATGTCCGCGGGGCACTCATCCATCGACCGGTACGCCTGACCAGGGTCGACGGCGGGGTCTGCCGATGCTGACGCGGAACCGACCGCACCTGCCATGGCCGCGCCGGCGGCGATGACCAACAGTGCCCTGGCGACGTAGATCTTCAGATTCGCAAGCATTTTGTCCACCTTCAAGTCTCAGCTGTTGTGAGGAACAGTGGACATGGAGCAGCTCTTGAGTATCTCTTGATTTCCTGTCGAGCCATCGAAAGAACGCATTCTCTCGAATGCCTCTCAATTCGCTCTCGAAGCATCGAGAGAATTCTTCGATAACCCTTCCGATCACTCTCGAACCACCAACAGCGGGTCAGGAGAGGGCCGAGAGGACCGCTCGACAGAATCCCAACCAGTTATCCAGTGCGGGTTGTGGTTCGATCACGGAGGCCTCATGCTCCACCTCAGTGCCGACGATCTGTCGAGTGCCCTGGAGGGCATCCAACCGATCGACGTGCTCGTCGGGGAACTGACTGTTCGGACCGCTCGTGACAGGACCAAGGAACAGGACGCCACCGGCCGGCTGACGCCGTGGCCCGGCTCCGGGACCGGGACCGGCGCGTCGACCCGGGATCTCCTACTACTGGAGGACCACCGCGGCGGCGCCATCTGCGCGCTGCCCGCGTCCAGTCTGCGCGGCTGCCATGGTGCCGTGCTGACCAGGTTGGCCGCACGCCAGCTCCTCAACCCTGGTGCGGCGACAGCGGCGGTGCTCGGCTCCGGTGCGGCCGCTGACCTGCAGCTCGTGACGATCGCGCGGCATCTGCGGAGCGTCCGGCACATCTGGCTGTGCCCGATGGCGGCCGATCGCGGCCGCCCGATCGGCCGGCGGGCGCTCGACCAGATCGATCTTGCCGGCATCCACCTGACCGTGGCATCCGCCACCCGCGAGGGGGTGGCCGCCGCGAACCTGGTGGTCGTGACCGGCGACGCGCCGACGCGGCTGGAGATCGGACACCTGAGCGCCGGCGCGGTCGTGGTGAACGCGATGAACAGGGATCTGCCGGACGGGCTGGTGGACGCTGCCGACCAGTTGTTCGTCGACGACGCCGACCTGGTCGAACACCACGCGGAGCGCTACTTCGCCAGGGTGCATCTCGCCACACAGCTCGCCGAACGGGAGCGGTCCTGGCTACCGAACGGCTGGGGTACGCGGCGACGCATCGACGCGGATCTCAGCCAGGTCCTGGCCGGGGAGCACCCGGGTCGCACGCACCTCGACCACATCGTGCTGGTGGAACTGCTCAGCGCGAACCTCCTGGATGTGGCGCTCTCTCGCCTGCTCTACCGGGCCGCGATCGAGCGTGGTCTCGGCAACCAGTGGCTCGACTAGACCGCGTCTCGACCAAGAAGCCCCATGCGCACCGAAAGGGTTTGCATAGGACACAACGAGTATGAGGAATGAGCGAATCATGAATGTAGACATCAAGGTTCTCGGCCCGCTGGAGGTATCGGTCGGCGGAATGTCGGTGGTACCCACCGCGAACAAGCCGAGCAAGTTGTTGGCGCTGCTCGCCCTCAACGTCGGTCACGTCGTGACGACTTCGACGCTGATCGAGGAAATCTGGGACCAGCAACCTCCGCGCACCTACCTGTCCACTTTACAGACCTACGTGCTCAAGGTACGGAAGAACTTCGAGGACGCCGCCATAGCGGCCGGCGAGAGTTCACCGAAAGACTTCGTCATCACCAAACGCAACGGGTACCTGCTGGACGTGGCACCCGAAGCCGCCGATATCACCGAGTACACCAGCCTGTCCAAGGCGGGTCGGCGGGCGGCGAACGTCGGCGATCACGTCGCCACGTCCCGGCTGTTGGAGGCCGCGCTGAAACTGTGGCGCGGCCCGGCGCTCACCGACATCCTGGTCGGACCACACCTGGCCGTCGAGACGGCCCGGATGGAGGAAAACCATCTCGGCGACCTGGAACTGAGGATCGACGCGGAGTTGCAGCTCGGCAGGCATCATGAGGTTCTCGGCGACCTGGCGACGCTGTGCGCGCGATACCCCATGTCGGAGATCTTCTACACACAGCACATGCTCGCGCTCTACCGTTCCGGCCGGCAGTGGCGGGCCCTGCAGACCTACCGGCAGATCAGGAACACGACAGCAGAACAGCTCGGCATCGAGCCGACGCCTCGGCTGCAGCGCCTCCATCACGCCATTCTGTGCGGCGATCCCAAGATGGAAGACCCGAACTTTCTCAGCAGCACGTGGATCCCCGCACGCCCGCAGCACCAACAAGCGCGGCCGGGCCCGTATGTCGCCGCCGCCGCCCTCCAGCACTGACGACAGAGCCCACTCAGGACAACGCCGAAAGGCGATTGGCACTATTCGCACCGGGGAGTGAAGAATCCATGCTGCTGACGAAGAACTTCGACGAGTTAGAATTACTACCGGCCATGTTCGCGGAGTGCGTTGGCGGCAGCGGCAGACTGGTGCTGATCAGCGGCGGGCTGGCCACCGGGAAGACAACTCTGTTGCACGCGTTCCTCGAGCACGCGGGCGACAACGGCGCTCTGGTGCTGACCGCGGCCGGCGCACGGACCGAGCGCGCCCTTCGGCTGGGAGTCGTGTGGCAGCTGTTTCGCAGCGCGGGGCTGAAGCCGGAAGCGCTCGACGAGGTGTCCCGGATCTTCGATTTCACACCACAGGCGCCAGTGGAGAACGGTCCGGAGCCGAGCACCGTGCCGCTCGCCGACACGGATGCGGTGCGAGCCGTGTGTTCGGCGCTGCGCGCACTGGCCGGCGACCGGCCGTTCGCGATCGGCGTCGACGATCTCCAGTTCGTCGACCCGGTCTCGCTGCAGGTCCTGCTGTACCTCCGCCGGTGCATGAACTCCGATCGGCTGATGATGGTGCTCACCGAGTGGGAGCGCCCCAGCATGGCGCGGCCGTTGCTCCGCGCCGAGCTCACCCGCCAACCGCATGGCCAGATCGACGTC
This sequence comes from uncultured Actinomycetota bacterium, assembly GCA_963840275.1. Taxonomy (GTDB): domain Bacteria; phylum Actinomycetota; class Actinomycetes; order Mycobacteriales; family Pseudonocardiaceae; genus Actinophytocola. The sequence goes on along the minus strand of CAWIYK010000003.1, from coordinate 319,707 downwards.
GCCACGCTGTCCGAGTCCGGTGTCAGGGAGGTCGTGTCGCAGCGGCTCGGCGCACAGGCCGCGACACTGCTCGCCCCCGGGTACTACCAGCTCAGCGGTGGGAACCCGTTGCTCACCAACGCATTGATCGAGGATCACGGCCGCCGGGGCGAGGACGTGGACACGCCGGTGGTCGGCAGAGCGTTCCGCCGCGCGGTGCTGGACTGCCTGCACCGCTGGGATCCGGAGTTCCGCACCGTGGCGGGCGCCCTGGCGGTACTGGGCGATCGGGCCACGCCGGACATCGTGGCCGAGCTGATCGGGATGAACCCGCACACGGTCAGCCAGATTCTCGACGTGCTCCAGACCGCGGGCCTCGTCACCGACTCGGGCCGGTGGCGGCATGCGGAGATCGCGGTGACCGTCGTCGGCAGCCTGTCACCCGAGGACACCACACGGCTGCACACGCGTGCCGCGGAGATCCTCCACCGGCACGGCGTCGACGCGGAGGAGATCGCCGGACACCTCATCGCCGCCGGTTCGGCGCCGGGCCCGTGGGCGTCGCGGGTGCTCCAGTACGCGGCCGACCAGTCGGCCACCCGCGACGCGGAGCTGGCGGTCAAGTACCTGGAGCTGGCCATGCTCGGCGATCCGGACGCCAACGAGCTCGTCGCGCTCCGTTCCGCGCTGGTCCGGGTCGCGTGGCGCGCCAACCCTTCCGCGGTCGCGAGACACCTCCCTCCGTTGGAGGACAAGCTTTACGCGGGTGAGCTGGCGTGGCGAGACGCGGTGCCGATGATCAGGTTCCATCTCTGGCAGGGTGATGTCGACACCGCCGCACGTCAGATCCAGGTGATGCACGACTCGGCGGGTCCGTCGGACGCCCGTACCACGGCCGAGTTACGGCTCGCCTTCGAGTGGATCTACGGCTCGTTGCACGACCGCGTGCCGGACAGCGTGCGCGCCATCCTCACCGCGACCGACCGGGCGACCGGTTCGGTGAGCCCGTGGCTGCGCACGGCCACCGTGAACAAGCGGTGGGCGTCCGGCGCCAGCGCCGACGTGGCGAGCACGGCCGAGCACATTCTGCAGAGCTGCCTCGGTGACGTACTCCCCGAGGTCGGCGCGACGGCGTTGATGGCGCTGGACGACATCAACCGACAGGGCCGGGCCAGGCTCTGGTGCGACACGCTGCTCGCGGAGGCCGGCCAACGGCATGCCACCACATGGCAGGCCGTGCTCGGCTGTGTCCGCGCGGATCTGGCGTGGCGGCGTGGCGATCTGGTCGCCGCGCGAGCGCGGGCCAGCGCCGCGCTGGAGCTTCTGTCCCCCCAGTGTTGGGGTGTGCTCATCGGGTTCCCACTGTCCATTCTGGTCCTGACCGACATCGTGATGGGCAAACCGGATGCCGCGGCCGAGATGTTGGACCGAACGGTTCCCGAGGCCATGTTCGGCACCGCCTTCGGCGCCCGCTACCTGCACGCCCGCGGCACCTACTACCTGACGACCGGCAAGACTCTCGCCGCGGTGGACGACTTCGAGCGATGCGGCGCGTGGCTGCGTGGTGGGGAGTCCGATGTGTCCACTGTGGTGCCGTGGCGCAGCGACCTTGCGTGGGCGTACCTCAAGCTCGGTATGCGGAAGCAGGCCAAGGATCTGATACAGGACCAGCTCAAGCGTCCTGGCGCCAAGGACAGCTCGCGCATCCGCGCCGCCGCGCTACGCGTGCTGGCGAGTTGCTCCGAGCTGAACGACCGTGCCCCGCTGCTTCGCGAGGCGATCCAGCTACTGGAAGCATGCGCCGACCGACTCGAGATGGTTCGTGCGTTGGCCGACCTCAGCCAGGTGTACTGCGACCTTGGCGAGATGGGCAACGCACGGCTGGTGATGCGCAACGCCGAGCAGCTGGCGACCGCGTGCCGTGCGGAGATTCTGCCGGCGCGGCAACGCGGACGTCAGGACCAGCCGAGCCGTGACCACGGGCCCGCGGAACCACGCATCGTCGGCATGACGGCGCTCAGCCAAGCGGAGCGGAAGGTCGCCGAGCTCGCCGCACACGGTCACACGAACCGGGAGATCAGCCGCAAGCTGTACATCACCGTGAGCACCGTCGAGCAACACCTGACCCGGGTGTACAAGAAGCTGAACGTGAGTGGGCGAACGGACCTGGCCGCCGAGCTGCTGCCACTCGGGACGTCCGCCTCGCCGGCCGGCAAGGACGCGCCGGAGATGATGCTGTTGGGAAGGCCCTGACCGACGCGCTCCGACCCTGCGCCATGCACCGTGCCTAGGATGCCTCCCGTGCAGCAGCCCTCCGACCTCGAGACGGTCCGCGAGTCCTACGACCGAGTCGCCGACGCCTATGTGGAGCTCGCCATGGGCCGGTTGGAGACCGAGCCGTGGCTGCGGGCCGTGCTCGCCGCGTTCGCCGAGTCCGTCCGCGGGCTCGGCCCGGTCCTGGACGTCGGCTGCGGACCCGGCACCGTCACCGCGCACCTGACCGAGCTCGGTCTGGACACCTCGGGCGTCGACCTGTCGCCACGGATGGCCGAGCACGCCCGCCAGCAGTACCCCGACCTGCGGTTCTCCGTCGCCTCGGCGACCGAGCTCGACCTCGCGCCGGCCTCGCTCGGCGGCGTGCTCGGCTGGTGGTCGCTGTTCAACCTCCCACGGGAGGCGCTGCCCGGCGTGCTGCGGACCTTCGCCGAGGCACTCGTCCCCGGCGGTCAGGCGCTGGTCGGCACCCACGTCGGCGACGGCGACATCCTGCGGACCGAGGGGTACGGCGGCCTGCCGGTGTCCTGGACGACCCACCTGTACCGCCCCGAGCAGCTGGCCGCGATGCTCGTCGACGCCGGTCTCGAAGTGGTCGCCGAACTGCGGCTGCCGGCGCAGCCGCCGTCACTGCTCCCGCAGGTACTCCTTGCCGCGCGGCGCCCGGCCTGACCGCTCGATTCGTGGACTTGTCCGGCCGACACGGCGAGACTGTTGAGTCGGTAGCGCTGTTCGTGGCTACCGGTTCACCGACGCCACGATCAGGTCTCGCAGGGCCGCCTCCCCCACTGTCGGCTCCAGGTGCCCGCCGCGCGGCGCGAACGCTCCCGGCCTGACGAGAGACAACGCGGCGGTGTCGTCCCACAGGCGGGTGCCCAGCCACTGGGACGGGTCGGCCAGCAGCACGGCCTTCAGCAGGCCGGGGAGCCCGGCCTGCCCGAAGCGGGCGACCATCGCCTCGGTCGGGTCGTAGGCGGGCGCGGCCGGCAGGTCCACATAGGTCACCCTGCGCGGCGCCGTCCGGCAGGCCGCGAGGTCGTACTCGCAGTTGAAGTTGTCCGGGTTGTTCTCCGCGAACGACCGGCCGGACGCGACGATCCTCGGCTGCCCGCCGAGCGCCGCCGCGTACCTCGGGTAGGACGTCCACGGCCCGAGCACCAGCACCTCGACCCGACCACAGCCGCGGACCGCGGCCCGCACCCCGGCGGCGAGCCGGTCCGGTGTGCCGCGCGCGGGGACGGCCGCGGCCAGGAAGTTGTTCATCCGCTCGGCCGCGGCCCGGACCGGCGGTAGCCAGTCGTACGCGGGCGGGTTCGGTGACGCCAGGCCCGGCAGCACGGGCGGGCTCACGCCGCGACCCGCCAGGAACATCGAGACCGCGGTCGCACCGTTCGCGACCCCGGAGATGCCCTCGGTGACGACGACCGCGCGGATGTCCCGCGCGGGCGCCACGACCGCGAGCGCCCGGTAGTCGTCCACGCCGACGTCGGTGTCCACCACGAGACAGGACTTCGGGTCGGCCGCCGGGGCGGTACCCCCGAGCCCGGCCGCCACCAACGCGAGCACCGCCGTCAGCATGATCGCCTTGCGTCGCATCGGAATGACGTTACCCGCCCGCGCGGCCCACTCCATCGTCCGTTCGGGTCGGTTGCGGGATCACGACTAGGGCTCCCGGCCGGTGCGGCGCACCGTGTCCTTGACGAACTCGACCGTCGGTTCGCCCGCGGCGAGCATGCCCTGCTCCTCGTTGAAGTTCCACGCGAACAGGTTGTCCGCGACGAGCGCGGCGATCGACTCGTCGGTGAGCAGCGTGCGCACGTCCTTGTCGATGACGTCGGGGGTCACGTCGTCGTTGGCGTAGGCCGCGACCATCACCGGGCCGTACTCGCTGAGACTGTGGACGGTCAGCCGGATCTCCTCGACGTTGCCGGCCGACTCCCCGCTCACCACCGAGTTGAAGTCCGACGCCGCGAGCACGTCGGCGAAGTGCTTGAACATGGACGGCCCACCGCCCGCCTCGGGATCGTCGTCGAGGTCGGCCTGCCACCCCGGCCACCCGAGGCCGACCCGCGCGTTGGGCGCCTCGGCGTGGAAGAGGTCCCGGATCTCGAGGTACCTGTCCTTCAGCGCGCGGTAGTAGTTCCGCGCCGCCGGGGTGTCCGAGTAGTACCCGTCGTCGCCGCAGGCGAACTTGCTGACCTCGCGGAACACGGTGACGTAGAGCGGTGGCCCGTCCGCCCGGCCCGCGAAGATCTCCGCGAGCGTGCGCATGTCGTCGAGGTACTGGTCCGAGAACGGCTCCTTCCGGCCGCACGCGGTCCCGTACTCGGTCTCGAACGGCACCTCGGGGTTGTCGTCGTCGTCCCAGCTCGGGACGAGCAGGTGGAGCGCGAAGCCCTTCTCGTAGGCGTCCGGCACCACGTTCTTCCGCCAGCCGTTCATCGTCACCAGCTCGGTCGACTGGTGGAACGTGGTGGTCAGCATGCGGATCGGCGCGTCCTGCACCAGCTCGCTCGCCTGCGCCAGGTTGGCACCACCGCTCAGCCCGTACAGCAGCTTGGCGCCCCCGGCACCGGGCACCTCCCGGCGGGGCGCCGGTTCGCCGGGTGGCGCGGCGACGACGGACGTGACACCCGCCGTGCCGTCCGTCTTGTCGTCCGAGTCCGCCAGGATCCTCGGCACGACGATGAACCCGGCGACGAGCACCACGGCCAGGCCGACACCGCCCGCGACCAGCACCCGGCGGGACAGCCCGCGGCGCGGCCCGGCCGCGTCGCCCGACAGCTTGCGGAGCCGGGCCGCGGCGGCGTCGGCCGACAGCCGCCGGGAAGAGGTCTCGGCGGTCATGTCGGACAGCACGCCCGCGAGCGCGGAACCGGGCGTGCCTCCGGTCCCCTCGATGGCTGCCGACAGGGTCACGCCGAGCGCGTACACGTCGGCCGAGGGGGTGGCGGCGGACCCCTGGGCCACCTCCGGCGCGACGAAGCCGGGCGTGCCGGGGCTCGTGGCGGTCCCGGTCACGGTGACCTGCGACCACGTGGCGATGCCGAGGTCGGCCAGCTTCGCCGTGCCGTCCTCGGCGACGAGGACGTTGCCCGGGGTGATGTCCCGGTGCACCATGCCCTTGGCGTGCATCGCGGACAACGCGGACGCGACCTGCGCACCGACGTGCGCGGCGCCGGCCGGTGTCAGCGGGCCGTCGGCCCGCAGGATCTCCCCCAGGCTGCGCGCGGGCAGGTACTCCATGACCAGCCATCGCTCGTCGTCCTCGACCACGACGTCGAACACGGAGATCACGTTGGGGTGCTGCAGGCCCGCGCCGATCCTGGCCTCTCTGCGGATCTGGTCCCCGTCGCCGGTGCTGGTTCGCTTGACCGCCACCTCTCTGCGGAGCTCGAGGTCGGTGGCGCGCCACACCACGCCCATGCCCCCGGCCCCCACGGTGTCCTCGAGTCGGTACCTGTCAGCTATGACGTCCCCGCTACGCACCACGCCAGCATAGTTACCCAGCGATGCCGCCGTTAGCTGAGTGTGCCCCCGCCCCTGACCATCCGGAGGTGGAAGAAGCGTCGAGGACGGCTCGAAACTGGTCGACAGCGGCACGGATTTCTGAATACCGTGGCCAAAGATTCGCAATCAGGGAAATCCAGCGGTGCGGGCAATTCAGGCATACCACGGAAAGAGGGCGTCGAATGTCCAATGACACCGCCACATCCGGTCTTGCCACGCAGGAGATGTTCCCGCCGGAGTTCTTTCAGAATCCCTATCCTTTCTATGCGCTGCTGCGGGACCACGTGCCGGTGCACCCGGTCACCATCCCGCCCGCGAATATCCGAGTGTGGTTGGTGACCAGGTACGCCGGCCGAATCGCCACCGGCGCGGGCTCCTCGGCGGGTATCGATCTCGCACTGACGCTGGTCGCCGAGTTCGCGGGTCCCGAGCTCTCGCAAGGCATCCAGCTCGCGCTCGAACACTACCCCCGCCCCCCGTTCGACTCGGGATCACCGAGCAAGGCGGACAAACCGATCGTCGACGCCGTCTCGTTCATGATGCACGCGTTCGAAAAGGAGTGGTCGCACAGCAACTCGACAACGGGGCAGGTGGCCACGGCATCGCGAGATGTCGTGGGACACCTGTGATGACCCGGACTGTCGCCTCGCAGCAGCACCGCGCCGATGCCGGCCGTGTCCACCCCGCCGGGTTCGGCCATGGCCCGGCGCCGCGCTCACCCGACCACGTTGTCGTCCAACGGATCCTGCGCATCGTGTTCCGGCGTCGCCGCACCGCCGACGCGTCGGACCCGTGCGCGGCCGAGCCGTGCCAGGACTGCTTCGCGCCGCACCTCGACACGGTCGGCCGGTACGTCGCGGACGGCAAGCCGGTGCACTTCGTGATCCCCGCGTTCCCGGCCAAGTCGCGCAACCGGCGCAAGACCGTCGGGCGGCTCCCGGATCTTGGCGAGCACCTGGCACTCGAGTCGGTGCAGGGCTTCTGCGAACAGGTCTCGGCGGTGTACGCGCCGGGCGCGGTGGTCACCATCTGCTCGGACGGGCACGTGTTCAGCGACGCCCTCGGCATCGAGGACGACCACGTCGACGACTACGGCGCCGAGCTGCTCCGGATGATCCGGTCGATCGGCGGCGGGGCCATCGGCTTGTACGCGCTGCGCGATGCCATGCCAGGACTCACCGGGGATCAGCGCCGTGCCCGCCTGCTCGACGAGTACGCCGAGTCGGTCGACGAGATCCGCGATGCGGTGCGCTCCCAGCCGGGAGCGCGGCGGATGTTCAACGGCATCCACCGGTTCGTCACCGAGGACAACGCGGTCCTGCTGGCGGAGCTCAGTGCGACGCAACGCCGCAACCGCGCCAAGGTGACCGCTTACGAGGTGGTGCGACGCAGTCAGGCGTGGAGCCGCGTCGTCGACGAGGTCTTCCCCGGTGCGGTGCGGCTGTCCATCCACCCCCAGGGCCACCACGACACCAAGATCGGCTTCCACCTGCTGCCGACGGCCGACAACTGGCTGACCCCGTGGCACGGCGTCGTGCTCGCCGACGGGCTGCGTCAGGTGCTGGTCAAGCGGGCACAGGCCGAGAGGCTGGGCGCGCACCTGGTGTGGCGCAACAGCCGGCCCAGCCATTTCGTCATCGACGGGCCGATCGAACCTGGCCAACTCGACCAGGTCGCGGCCGCGTCGGAAGGAGGATCGTGAGCAGTCAACTGCGGACCCCTCTGCTCGAGGGCACCGACCTGGATCCGTTCGGGAGGCTGGTCACCGCACCGGCCGACGGGCTGACCCTGGCCGACGTGCCCATCGACGACCTGTTCGCGACGACCCTGTCGAGCAAGGTGCTGGTATTGCGGGGTTACGGCTTGCTCGACGCGGCCGACCTCGAGGAGTACTGCCGGGCCGCCGGTGAGCTCATGCGGTGGGAGTTCGGGACGATCCTCGACCTGGTCGTGCAGGACGATCCGAAGAACTACCTGTTCGACTCCGGAGACGTGCCGTTCCACTGGGACGGGGCGTGGTCGGACCAGGCGCCGCGGTACTTCCTCTTCCAGTGTGTGCAGGGCTGCACGCCTGGTTCGGGTGGGGAGACGGTGTTCTCGGACGCGACCCAGGTGTACCGCGACGCTCCCGAGGACCTACGCGACCTGTGGGCTCGCACCACGGTCACCTACCGCACGGACCGGATGGCGCACTACGGCGGCACCATGACCCACCCCGTGCTCGCCACCCACCCCACGACCGGCGAGACCACGATCCGCTACGCCGAGCCGCTCGACCCGGCGCGGTATCGAAACCCGTTGTTCCTCACCGCGGAAGGGCCCTCGTCCGAGGACGCGGTGCACATGATGGCCGAGCTCAGCAAGCGGCTGCACGATCCCCGCTACTGCTACGAGCACGCGTGGCAGACCGGCGACATCGTCGTCGCGGAGAACCACGCGCTGCTGCACGGCCGCAACCGGTTCACCGGCTCCACGAACCGGCACATGCAGCGGATCCAGATCATCTGAGCCGGCGCACGCCGGTGGACAAGACAGGAGTGCTGTGGTGGTCGATCTCCGCATGCCCGTGACGAAGTCCGTGCGTGCCTACGCGCACCTCGCCAACCTCTACTTTCTCGACTACAACCTGGGCTACTTGCTGGTGGCGACGCTGCTGCCCGCCGCGATCGTCCCCGACGGCGGCACCTGGGCGATCCTGGCCCTGATCGTCGTCGGGTACTTCCTGGTGCACTGCGCGGTGATCGCGTTCGACGACGTCACCGGGTTCCGGGACGGCACCGACGCCAAGAACTACCGGGACAACCCCAGCGCGCTGCGGCGCCTTCGCTGGAAGCCGTTGGTCACCGGGGAGCTGGAGCTGCCGCAGGCGCTGCGGTTCGCGTGGACCTGTGCGGTGGTCGGCCTGGCGTTGCTGGTGGGTGGCCTGCTCGCCGCGCCGCATCATCCGCTGTGGCTGATCGTTGTCGCGGTGGTCGGCGCGGGGGTTTCGGTGCAGTACTCCTACGGAATGAAGTTCAGCCATATCGGCTTTCAGGAAGTGGTGCTGTTCCTGTGGACGGCGGAGCTGGTGCTGGTCCCGTTCTGGGCGCTGACCGGCGGGGTCACCGCACACCTGGTCACGGAGGGCGCGCTGTTCGCGTTCTGGCTGATGATGGTGTCGTTCTACTCCAACCTGCGTGACCTGGAGACCGACCGCGGCGCCGGCCGGATCAACCTGGCGACCATCGCGGGAGAACGCGACTACATCCGGATACTCGGGGTGCTCGCCGTCGCCGACCTCGTCGTGGTGGCGTTCCTCGTCGTCACCGGAATGTTGCCGTTGCTGCTCGGGGTGCTGTTGTGTCCGGTGTTCGCGGCGCGGGTGGTCCAGTTCCGGATCGCCGCGCTCAACCGCAACCCGCTGCTGGGTCGACTGCTGGGTCGCCGTCTCGCCTGGGCCGGCGCGGCGCTGATGGCAATCGGCAACCTGCTGGTCTGAAGACGGCCGCCGGGCGTCGTGGTCACGCCCGGCAGCCGTTCCCGCGCCACGGTTCGGTGCCCGCAGTCATGGCAAGCACAGACCCGGGCCATCGCCGGCGAGCTACGGCACGATCTCCATCTGCGCCATCATGCCGATCGACGAATGGTCGACGAAGTGGCAGTGGAACGGGTACCGGCCCGTGTACTCGCTGTCGAACGTGACCATGATGCGGACGGTCTCTCCGAACGGCACGTACACGGTGTCCTTCGGGTACGCCTCCGACGCCTTCACCGGAACGCCGTTGCGGTCCAGCACGCGGAACCGCACGAGGTGTAGGTGCAGCGAGTGCTGGATGGGGGTCGGGCCCAGGGTGGAGATCTCCCAGATCTCGGTACTGCCGCGCTTGACCGTGAAGTCGACGCGGTGCGGGTCGAAGGTCTTTCCGTTGATCAGGAACGCCGGCCCCGACGGGTCGAAGGCGAAGACGACCTTCCTCGTCGTCACCGCGGTGGTCGGCTTGGGCGGGAGGGCCGGCGCCACGGCGGCCAGGGCCGCGACGTCGATGTCGGTGTCGTGCGTTACCCGGTCGCCCTTGACGACGAACTTCAGCAGGTTGGTGTTGACATCCGCGTCGCCTTCGATGTTGTCCATGACCACGGCGCTGCCGTCGCCGAACTTGCCGAAGTCGACGATCACCTCGGCCCGCTCGGCCGAGCTGAGGAAGACCTCCCTGGTGCGGACCGGCCTGGGCAGGAGGCCGCCGTCCAGTCCTATGAGGAGGAACTCGGCGCCACCGAACCGGAGGCGGAAGTTGCGGTCGTTGGCCGTATTGATCAGCCGCAGCCGGTACTTGCGGCGCTCGACGGTGTGCACCGGTTGGATCGCGCCGTTGACCAGGACGGTCGTCCGGTTCTGGACGCCGCCGAGCTGCCAGAGCAGCTCCCCGCTGTCGGTGAAGCCGGCGTCCCGCAGCTCCAGCGGGAGGTCGTACGCACCACTGGGCAACCCGCTGCGCGGGTCGTCGATGATGTAGGTGCCGACCAGTCCTCTGTAGACCTGCTCGGCCTCGAGGTGATGTGCGTGGTCGTGGTACCAGAGCGTGGCCGCCGGCTGCCGGTTCGGGTACACGTACGTCCGGGTGGCACCCGGGTCCATGAAGTCGAGCGGATGCCCGTCGCTGTCCTGGGGCACCTCGCCGCCGTGCAGGTGGACCGCGGTCGGGGTCGACAGCTGGTTGGTGACCTTCACCGTCACGGGGCGACCCCGGGTCGCCCTGATGGTGGGGCCGGGAAAGACACCGTTGAACGTGAGCACCGGTGTGTCCGTCCCCTGCAGGATCCGCGCGGTGGCCGGCTTGATCGTCATCTCGTAGTGGTCGGCCGCGCGGTCCCGAAACACGGGCTCGAGCACGGGAGGAATGGGCAGCGGCGTGGTGAACGGCTCGGGCGGTGTCGCCGCCGTTCCGGCGAGCGCCTCCACGACGTGCCGCGTCGGCAGTGCCAGAGCGGCCGCTGCGACAGCACCGACCTTGAGGGTGTCCCGTCGGTTCAGCATCGCTTTCCTTTCCTCGAAGCCCTTATGGGCACACCTAAGGCGGCCGAGAAGACGACCACGAGAACGAACGAGTACTGGAGCACGGTCATCGAGGCCGCCAGTGTCGCGGTGGACGAGATCGCGGCGCCGAGCAGAAGCGCCGCCATCCCCGCGGTGACCAGAGCGGAGACGACCGCGATCGTGCCGGCGAACGTCAGCCGCGCGAGTACGCCGCCACCGTCCACAACGGACCGACGAAAGAGGCGGTGCAGCACGTACCCCGCGCCCGCCACCGCGATCATCAGCACGTGCAGGGCGAACACGGTGAGCCCGGCGTAGTTCGCCAGCGCGTCCCCGGCGACCGGCGGTGCCGCCACGGTCCCGCCGCCGGCGCCGTGGTGACCGGAAGTACCCAACGCCGACAAGGATCTCCGTATCAGGTCGGCGCTCGGCAGGTCATCGGCATGGTCGCGCAGGGCCCACGCGATCAGCGCGGCGACGCCCGCCGCTGGCACGACCACCGGTGCCACCCGCAACTCGGTCGCTCGCATGATTCCTCCCACCGCACCGAAGACGCGTACTAGCTCTGGGTCACGAGGTCCGGCTGGTACAGATCCAGCCAGTGGTACAGGTCCAGCACCCGGTCGACGCCGCGCCGGACGTGGCTGGGGACGGTGATCGGATCCAGGGCCACCGCGTCGGTCAGCCACCTGCCGTCGATCAGGTCGTGCACCGGGTGGGTGGCGTCCGCCAGCACCTCTTTTGCCTGCTGCTGCAGGGCCGTCAGGTACGCCGGGTCCTGAATGGACGGATACGACGCCTTCTTGCGGTCCCGCGCCGACGCGGGCAGCACGTGCGCCGCCGCGTGCCGCAGCAGGCTCTTCTCCCTGCCGTCGAAGGTCTTCATCGACCACGGCGCGTTGAAGGCGTACTCGACCAGCCGGTGGTCGCAGAACGGCACCCGGACCTCCAGGCCCACCGCCATGGACACCCGGTCCTTGCGGTCGAGCAGCATCCGCACGAACCGCGTCAGGTGCAGATGGGTGACCACCCGCATGCGCCGCTCCGCCGCGTCGTGGCCTTCCAGGTGCGGCACCCGGGCGACCGCGGTGGCGTACTCGTCGGCGAGGTAGGTCGGGATGTCCAGTGCCGCGCGGAGATCCGGATGGATCACCGCGGTCCGGTCGCCACTCATCGCGCTCTGGAACGCCAGCCAGGGGAACGTCCCGGCACCGACGGCGGCCTCGTCGTGGAACCAGGGATAGCCGCCGAACACCTCGTCGGCCGCCTCCCCGGACAACGCGACCGTCGAGCGCGCCCGGATCGCCTGGAACAGCAGGTAAAGCGACGTGTCCATCTCGCCGAAGCCGAGCGGCAGGTCCCGTGCGGTGATCACGGTCCGGCGCAGCTCCGGGTCGCTCAGCGCGGCCGGGTCCAGCGAGATCGTCTCGTGGTCGGAGCCGACGAGGCCCACCACGTCCCGGATGTAGGGGGTGTCCGGGGTGGCGCGCACCTCGTCCGCGCGGAACGACTGCTCGCGCCCGGTGAAGTCCACGGAGAACGTGCGCAGCCGCTCCCCCTCGGCCCGCAGCCGGGCCGCGGCGAGTCCGGTGATCGAGCTGGAGTCCAGACCGCCCGACAGCAGCACACACCGGGGGACGTCGGCCACCAGCTGCCGCTCGACGGTGTCGGTCAGCAGGTCACGGACCCGGGAGACCGTGGTCTCCAGGTCGTCGGGGTGCTCGGCCGCCTCGAGCCGCCAGTACGTGCGGGCCCGCGGTCCCGACTCGTCCACCACCACGAGCTGGCCGGGCTCGACCTCGTGCATGCCCTGCCAGAGCGACCATCCCGGCGACATCGTCCAGCCGACCAGGTCGCGCAGCCCGGCCAGCCCGACCGCACGGCGGACGCCCGGGTTGGCCAGGATCGCCTTCGGTTCCGATCCGAAAAGGACACCGGAGGCGGTCGGGTAGTAGTACAGCGGCTTGATCCCCATGCGGTCGCGGACCAGCAGCAGGCGCCGGTCGCGTCCGTCCCACACGGCGAAGGCGTACATGCCGTTGAGCCGGTCTACCAGCGCGTCGCCCCACTGGAGGTAGGCCCGCAGCACGACCTCCGTGTCGCTGGCGGTGCGGAACCGGTGGCCCGCCGAGACAAGCTCGGCGCGCAGTTCGGCGTAGTTGTAGACCTCGCCGCTGTAGGTGAGCACGACCTCGCCGTCGCGCATGGGCTGCGTGCCACCCGCCAGGTCGATGATCGCCAGCCTGCGGTGCCCGAGCGCGGCGTGCTCGCCGACCCAGACGCCCGAGTCGTCGGGGCCGCGGCAGGACATGGTCCGTGTCATGGTCTCGGTCATGGCCCGCACGGTTTCGGTGTGCGCGGTGCGTTCGGCGGTGAAGTCCACCAACCCGGCGATGCCACACATGCGGCCGCCCCTCAGTCCGTCTTCGCGGCGACGACCAGCGCGGTGGTCTCCACCGGCAGGTCGGCGCGGGAGTCGATGACCAGCCCGGCGCGGTCCAGCAGGTCGGTCAGATGGTCGAGGGTGCGGTGCCGTCCGCCGGTGGTCATGAGCAGGTGCAGGTCCCAGAGCGCGGGCAGCACGGTCGGGTTGTCCTCGTCCACCAGGCGGTCGAGCATGAGCAGCCGGGCGTCCGGACCACTGAACCCGGCCCGCACCCCGCGGAACACACCGAGGACGTCGTCGTCGGAATGTCCTGCCAGGCACCGGCAGAGCACGTACACGTCCCCACCGTCCGGCACCGACACCCGCATGTCGCCGCCCACGACGGCCGCCCGTTCGAGCACCCCGTTGGCGTCGAGGTTCGCGGTGGCGGCGGCGACCACGTTCTCCCGGTCGAACAGGGTCCCCCGAGCCGTCGGGTGGGCCGTGAGGATCTCGGCGAGCAGCTGTCCGTTGCCGCCGCCGACGTCGACCACGTGCCTGTCCGCGAAGTCGTACACCGCCGGCACGTGGGCGAAGAACAGGTTGCCCGCCTTCATGGTGCCCTGGAAGCGGTCGGAGAACTCGGGATGCTCGGCGTTGTAGGTGTAGAGCGGGGTGCCGTAGGCGATCTCGAAGCCGGAGCTGACCGTGCTGATTGCCTCGGCGGCGTGGGACCACGCGGTGTAGAACTCGGCCCCGTACAACAGCGCCATGTCCCGCTGCGATCCCGGCACGGCCAGCAGCAGCTCGCTCAGCTCGGTGTTGCGGTAGCCGCCCGCGCCATCGGTGGCGAACACCTTCATGGCCACCAGCAGCCGCATCAGCCGGTGCACACCGTCCTCTTCGGACCCGGTGGCGGCCGCCAGCTCGGCGTCGGTGGTCCGGCCGGCGGCGAGATGGTCGGCGATCCCGAGCTTGGCCGCCGTGTGCACGGCCTGCGCACGCCAGCCGCCGGTGAGCAGCTCGACCATCTCCCGCGCGGTCCGCAAGTCCTCACCCATGACCGGCACCTCAGGTGGGGATTCCGCCACGCTTGATCACCGGGACGTCGACGCCCAGTGCGCGCAGCTGGTTGAACGGGTTCATGAACTCGCGCTGGGTGACGATCTTCCCGTCGCGCAGCTCGAAGGAGTGCAGGAAGTGGTTCTCGTAGTGCCCCGGCTCGTAGTTGGGGTACAGGATCTTCCCCTTGCCGTCGCACTCGGCCCACACGTGGTTGGGGTCCTGGGTCTCGAAGATCCGGATGTTGTACCAGCGCCAGTCGGGGAACATGCGCAGCGACCACTCGCCGTGCGCCTTGAGCACGTCGTGTCCACGCGAGACGACGGGCTCCGGGGTGTCGGCCGTGTAGAGGCCGGCGCTACCGTCCTCGGTGAACAGCAGGTAGCGGGTCAGCCGGTTCTCGCCGTAGCGGTTGAGGTAGTCCTCGACGGTGGCCCGGTTCCGGCGGCGCAGGTCGAGGTCCGTGGCGAAGGGGGACGGCTCGGCGTTGTCGGTCATCGGTTTACCTCGCGTGATTTTGGTTGTGGCGGCTGGGCTTCCGTTGTGTGGCAAGGAGTCGAACGTCAGGGCTGCAGGCGGGTCCACGTCCAGCCGTCGTCGGTGCGGTCGTAGCGCAGCCGCCGGTGCAGGCGGTCCGGGGCGGCCTCCCAGAACTCCACGGTGTCCGGTGTCAGGAGGTAGCCGAGCCACTGCTCGGGGCGTGGCAACGCCTCCCCCGGCTCGGCCAGCCGCAACGCCTCGGCGCGCAGCTTGTCCTCGTCGTCCAGTGGCGCGCTCTGCTCGGCGGCGACGGACATGGGGTGGGTGCTGACGGGCCGGGCGTTCCACAGCCGGTCCGAGTCCTCGGCCGACAGCGGCGCCGTCGGGCCGGACAGGACGACCTGCCGGCCCGACTCGCGCCAGTACAGCACCCCGCACGACCAGCCGGTGGCGGCGATGTCGCGGCCCTTCTGGCTGCCGCCGTGGCTGGTGAAGAGCAGCCCGTCCTCGGTGAGGCGGATGGTCTGCACGATCCGGTTGGACACCCGGCCGGCCGGGGACGTGGTGGCCAGGGCCAGCACCCCGGGCTCGCGCACCCCCGTCGTCTTGGCCTCGTCGAACCAGGCGACCAAAGTGGACATCGGCCCGGCGGGTGGCGCGGCGTACAGACTCATGAGACCGCCTCCGCGAAGGCCGTGCCCAGGCCCGAGAGCGCCGGGTTCGCGAACACACCCTCCACTGTGGCCTCCACGTCGAAACGGACGCGCGTGGTGGGCGGGTAGCCGATCAGCTCGACGGCCCGGTGCGGCGGCAGGTTCTGGTCCGCGCCGAAGTCGTCGGACTCCCACACCATGACCGCGCCCCAGCGGTTGCCGACCGGGTCGGCGACCCACAGCTTCAGCCGCAGCCCGAGCACCCGCTCCCACGGCTCCACCCCGCCGTCGCGCAGGTAGGCGCGCAGCGACTCGATGGTCTGGTCCGACTCGGACAGGTCCCACCAGGTGATCGACGCCTTCATACGGCCAGCACCTCTCTGATCCGGGCGGTGAGGATGCGCGGGCCGTTCTCGGTGAGCACCGACTCCGCGTGGAACTGCATGGAGGAGAACCGCGTGCCGCGCAGGGCATGCACCTCCCCGGTCTCGACCGTTCTGCTGATCTCCACGAGGCCGACGCCGTCGCACTCGACCTTGTCCTCGTCGCTGTGGGCGGCGAAGGAGTTGTAGAAGCCGACCAGTTCGGCGACGCCGAACAGGTCCACGACGCGCTGCCGGCCCTGGTTGGACTCCGGGCAGCGGCGCACCTCCAGGCCCAGCAGCCTGCTGAGCACCTGGTGGCTCAGGCAGACCGCGATGAAGGGTCGCTGGGCGTCCAGCAGCGCCGCGATCGCCTCGTACAGGCGGGCGATGCGTGGGTTGGCGGTGTCCGACGGGTCGCCGGGACCTGGCCCCATGATCACCAGCTCGTAGTCCTCGAACGCGTGGTCGTCGGAGACGTCGCGCACGGTGATGTCGAGGCCGATGGCGCGCAGCTGGTGGGCGATCATCCCGGTGAAGGTGTCCTCGGCGTCGACCACCAGCACCCGGCGACCGGCCAACGCCGGCACCCAGGCCGGGGTGGCGCCCTCGAGCCAGAACCCCGACAGCCCCGTGTTGCGGTCGGCGAGGGTGGCCCGCACCGCGGGATGCTTGGCCAGCGGAGCGGGACGCCGGTCGGCGATGGCCGCCAGCAGACCCGCCGCCTTGGCCTGGGTCTCGGCGACCTCCGAGTGCGGGTCGGAGTGACGCACCACGGTCGCGCCGACCGAGATCCGCACCCCGCCCGCCGCGTCGATGTCGGCGGTACGGATGAGGATCGCCGAGTCCAGCACCGCGTCGCCGCGGCCGTCCCGGCCAAGCAGGGCGACGAGACCGCTGTAGTAGCCGCGTCCCGCCGGCTCGTGGCGGGCGATGACCCGGCAGGCGCTCTCCAGCGGGCTGCCGGTCACAGTGGGCGCGAACAGGGTCCTGCGCAGGATCTCCCGGGGATCGCGGGTGGTGCGGCCCTCGATGAAGTACTCGGTGTGTGCGAGCCGGGACATCTCCTTCAGGTACGGCCCGGAGACGATGCTGCCCCCGACGTCGCACACCCCGGCCATCATCTTCAGCTCCTCGTCGACCACCATGCGCAGTTCGTCGCGTTCCTTGGTGTCGTGCAGGAACTCCAGCACGCCGTCGAGCGTCGGGCCGCCGGACGGGTAGCGGTAGGTGCCGCTGATCGGGTTCATCACCGCGACCTCGGACCGCAGCGTGATGTGTCGTTCCGGGGTGGCGCCGACGAACGTGCGGTCGCCGGTGTGCACCAGGAACGTCCAGTGGGCGCCCGTCTCGCGCAGACACAGGCGAGCGAAGACGGCCAGCGCGTGGGCCGGCGTGTAGTCCTCGATCTGGGCGCGCCAGGTGCGTTTGAGGACGAAGTTGGAGCCCGCGCCACGACCGATCTCCTGGTCGACGATGGCGCGCACGGTGGCGGCGTAGTCGTCGTCGGAGACGTCGAAACGGCCGCCGGTGGTCGTTACGGGAACGTCGGGGATGCGGGCGAGTGCGTCGGCCAGGTCGACCTCGGCCCGCTCGGCGACGGTGAGCGCCAGCAGCGGGGCGCCGTCGTCCACCCGCTCGAACCCGCGCTCGGCGATCTGGCGGTACGGCACCACCAGCAGCACGTCCTGGTCGCCCAGCGGCACGGCGCCGAGAGTGTCCGGTGTGGACACCTCGCCGACCAGCACGTCGAGGCGGTCACGGCCATGGGTGTGTGGACGGTGCAACAGGGCGAACGGCGGCGGCCGTCCGGTGAGGACGGTCGCGAGCAGGTCGGTCACCGGAACACCTCCTCGGCCGGGACCACCACGGCGCACCGCTCGGCGGCGTAGTCGAGCGCCATGCGGTGGTGCGCCAGGGAGAAGTCGGCGACGGCGTCCCCGACCAGGAAGGCCTCGATGTCGTTGGTGAACGCCTCCACCGTGCTCATCAGGATGCCCACGTGCGCGTACACCCCGCACACCACGAGCTGGTCGCGGTCGGTCGCACGCATGCGCGCCAGCAGGTCGGACCGGAAGAAGGCGCTGTAGCGCCACTTCGTGAGCAGCCAGTCGCCCGGCACGGGCGCGAGCGGGTCGACCACCGCGCGGTCGCCGGGGGCGGCCTGCATGCCCGGCCCCCAGAAGTCCTTGAGCAGTCCGCGCTGTTCGTCCGTCATCCCGCCCGGCTGCGCCGTGTAGGCGACCGGGACACCCGCCGCGCGGGCACGGCCGACCACCGCGGCGACCGAGTCCACCAGCTGGGTTCGCAGGGGCTCGGGCAGCGGCCGCAGGAAGAACCGCTGCATGTCGTGCACCAGCAGGACGGCGCGGCCGGGGTCGACCTTCCAGGTCGCGGTGTTCTCGGGTAGCTCGAACGGTGTGGGCAGGGGGTAGGGCGCGATCGCGGGGATGCCAACCACTGTCGTCTCCTCGGTCGAGGGTGCGCTCGCTCGGGGGGCCGCACCTTGCCGTCCCGCCCGGTCCGCGCGACCCCCCGTCCACCGCCGTCGAGCGAACATGTTCGGCGAAGCCGGGCATGGTCGAAGGTCGTCACGACGGTGGACGCGGGGTCGGCCTACACCGTGGCCGGCGCCACGGCTCGGGCACGGCTCGAGGTGAACAGGAACAGCAGTCCCCCGACACCCAGCACGGCCCCGGACA
This sequence comes from uncultured Actinomycetota bacterium, assembly GCA_963840275.1. Taxonomy (GTDB): domain Bacteria; phylum Actinomycetota; class Actinomycetes; order Mycobacteriales; family Pseudonocardiaceae; genus Actinophytocola. Next base: position 301,306 of record CAWIYK010000003.1, on the reverse strand, counting down.
GAATGAGCGTCGACATGAGGGACCACCCCGCACCGACACCGCCGACGAGCGGACCGACCGCCATGCCGAGGCTGTAGGCGATGTTGAACGTCCCGTACACGGCCGCGTAGACGCCGCCGCCGTGCTTCTGGGCGACGTCGGCCAGCTCGGGCAGCGCGGGAACGAGCACGAAGCCGTAGGCGATCGCGAAGAGGGCCAGCAACGCGCCGACCAGGAACACGGAGTCCGGAATGATCAGCACCGGCATGAGCGCGCCGGCCCCGACCAGCCCGCCGGCCATGAGCTTCCGCCGCCCGGACGGGTAGCGGTCCGTCAGTGCTCCGACGAACGGGCTGGTGGCCCCGTTGGCCAGCGTGGCCGCGCCGAACACCAGGCCGATGGCCAGGGGACCCGCCAGCAACCGGGTGGTGAGGTCCAGCGGCAGGATCGGCTCGAGCATGCTGAGCGCGGTCGACGCCAGGAACACCGCGATGATCGTGTTCCGCATGACCGGGTCGGCCAGCAGCGCCCGCGCCGGGGCCACCTCCCCGCCGTCGTCAGCGCGTTCGGGGTCGTGGATGAGGAAGTACTGGACGAGCCCGCTGACCACCGCCACACCCGTCACCACGATGAACGGCGTGCTGTGGTTGCCGGCGTGCTCGAGCAGGCCACCGACCGGCGGCCCGAGGATCAGTCCCACGCTCATGCAGGTCATGACGACACCCATGACCTTGCCCAGGTTGCGCGGTTCGGTCACCTCGGCGACCAGCGCCACCCCGGCCGTCCACACGGCCGCCGCGGCGACGCCCTGCACGAACCGTGCGGTCACCAGCAGCGGATAGGTGTCGGCCATGGCGAACAGCACCGTCGCGGCGACGAGGCCGACGGAGCCGATCAGCATCGGCCGGCGCCTGCCGAACCGGTCGGAGAGCGTCCCCAGCACCGGTGTGGCCAGGACCAGTCCCACCGCGTACACGGCGAACAACAGCCCGATCGCGGCGGTCGACGCGCCGAGCTCCTGGGCGTAGACCGGAAGGACCGGGACCACGATGCTGTAGACCAGCATGTCCACCAGGATCGCCACGCAGACGGCCGTGACCGCGCCGCCGCTGGAACCCTTCGACGTGCCACTGGAACTCGCACTGGTCATGTTCACGGCGCCACTCCCTCCGCGATAGATAAATCCTGGTTTTCGTCGGCGTGAGCTGCCATGAAACTCATCCTTATGCGATAGGTATTCCAGAGCGTAAGGGTCGACACACCAGATTCTCGGTGTGGACCGAAACCGTCGACGACAATGCCGCGACAGAGATTCGTCGCTCCGCCGCGGCAGGTGTCGATGAGTACGGCGAAAAGGTGGAACCGGTTCGTGCCGGTGTCACTCGGGCTTCTGCACCAGGAAGTAGTAGTAACCGAGGTGGTCGCGCATGTAGGCGCGGACCAGCGGCATCACGTAGTCCAACCCGGCGACGGCCTCGGCACCATAGCGTTCGGTGATCTCGGCGTGCCGGTCGACGTAGAGGAAGTACATCACCTCGGTGCTGAGTGCGACGTCCTTGGTCTTCCGGTCGGCCCAGACCAGCTCGAAGCCCGCCTCGCCAGCCAGCGCGATCGTCTTCTCCGGCACCTCCGGGGGCATGCCCTGGAAGGTCTCCAGGTAGGCGTTGAACTGCTCGTCCGGAGCCTTGCCCCGGTAGGTGAACTCGCTCAGCAGCAGGGTGCCGCCCGGCTTCAGCACCCGGTAGGCCTCCTTGAAGCCCTGCAGGCGGTCCGAAAGGTGCGGGAACAGGTCGATCGCCACGGCCGCGTCGAACGTCTCGTCCTCGTAGGCGAGCTCCATGGCGTTGCCGTACTCGAACTTGACGCGGTCGGCGAGACCCGCCGCCTCCGCCCGCTCGGTGGCCTCGGCCAGCTGGCCCTTGCTCACGTTGATCCCGATGGCCCGCGCGCCGCTGTGCTGTGCGATCTGGACCGTGGGGGCGCCGGCACCGCAGCCGATGTCCAGCAGGTTGTCGGTCGACTTCAGCTTGAGGGCCTCGATGCAGTACTCGACCACCCGCGTCTGCGCCTTGTTGGAAAGGTCGTAGACGGAGGAAAGGCCGTCTTCCGTGGCCGATCCGGACCACATGCCGATGTGGAAACCGACATCACTGTTGATGAGCCGGTAGAAGTCGGCGAACTCGTCATAGCTGATCCCGATTTCCTCGGGGCTGGGCGGGGCGTATTCGCCGACGGTCTTGTCCTCTGTCGCAGTCATTCTCGTGGCTCCCTCGTGTGGTCCGAACCTACAGTGCTTTTTCTGAGGAACTCAGGTCGCTGGATTGAATCACCTGCGGCGCAACCAAAGCGCACGACAGAGGAAGGCGAGGCCGAGTACGGCCGCGCCGGTACGGGCCAGATGGCCGGCCACCCAGGCGTCCTCGGTGTCCGCGCGCAGCGCCGCGAGGTCGATGGTGTCCGGGTCGCCGGCCTTCTCCAGGGTGTCGTTCAGTGGGAAGTGGACGCCCATGGTGATCCCGACGGCCACCACGTAGAGCGCGAGTCCCGCGAGCGTCCAGCGGAAGGCGGCCTTCGCCCCGATGCGGTTCTGGAGGACGGCGGCCACGATCGTGAACACGAACGCGCCCATGAGCGCGAGCATGAACAGCGGACTGCTGTTGATGGTCGTGATGGTCTTCTGCATCACGATGACGTAGGTCCGGTCGTCGGCCTCGGCCAGGGCGGGCATGATGGAGGTGGCCCAGTCGAAGAACATCCCCGCGATCATGCCCAGGCAGACCGTGGCGACGCCCAGGGTCAGGCCGACCATCCGATCAGAGGCCGCGCCGTTGTCGGGCACGGCCTGATGCGGTTGGCCGGCGGGGTTGCGGTAGAAGTCCATCGTTGCTTCTCTCTCCCTGGCTGGTTGGTCCGACGCCGACAGCCGTGCGGCTCCGGCTCGAGCTAGGACCGGTCCCCCGCTGGGAACCAGTCCACGGCTGGTTCGGTCCTCTTGGGACGCCATCCTGTCGTCTCGGTGAACGCGGCGGAGCTCAGCCGCTGCGAACGGGCGAGTATCGCCAGGAACCCGCGGGTCAGCACCCGAGGTATGGTGCGCGCCTTGCGCGCGCCCGCCGCCTCGGCGATCACCCGGCCGAAGTCCTTCTTGCGCACCGGGTCGGCGCCGAGGTTGTACACGCCGCTCGGCGCGGTCAGCGCCGCCACGACGCCGGACGCGGCGTCGGACGGGTGGATCGCGGTCAGCCAGCCGTCCGGGTCGCCGAAGTACGCCGGCCCGCCGCGGGCGACCCCGCGCAGCATCCACCGGCTGATCGCGTCGTCCCCGTGCACGGTGGCGATCCGCAGGCGCACGGCCGAGCGTCCCTCGCCCGCGAACGACTCCGCGTTGGCGTGCGCCGTCGCGGCCGCCCTGGCCGGCCCGGCCGGTCGCAGCGGCGCGTCCTCGTCGAGCTCGGCGTCGCCGCCGTCCGCGTAGACCAGCGACACGCCCTCCTGGACCAGCACGCCGACCCCGGCCGCCCGCGCGGCCCGCGCGACGGCCAGGCTGCCTTCGGTACGCAGCCGGTCGTTGTCCGCCCAGTTGCGGTCGCGCAGCATCGCCCGCCCGGTCGGGATCCTGGTCGCCAGGTTCACGACGGCGTCGTGCCCGCGACAGACCGAGGTCAACGCCTCCGCGTCGAACATCCCCGCGACCACCGGTGCGACGCCGAGCGACCCGACGGCCGCGACCCGCTCCTCGCTACTGGCCAGCCCGGTCACCTGGTGGCCGTCGGCAAGCAGGAGCGGAACCACCTCACGGCCGAGCACACCGGTCGAGCCGATCAACAACACGCGCACCGCCGTCACCTCTCTTTCGAGCCGGTCCATCCACTGTGGTCATCTCAGGCCGCCGACGCACCCGCTCGGTCGGCGGTGAGCCGGCCGCGGTCGAGCACGCCGACCCGGTCGCACACCGACCGCACGTCGTCCGCCAGGCAACCGGCGTACAGCACGGAGGTCCCGTGTTCGCGCAGGCGGCGCACCGAGCCGAGAAGCCGTTCGGCGTCCTGGCGATCCAGTCCGCCGGTGAGCTCGTCGAGCACGAGCAGGCGGGGTCCGGGCAGCAGCGCCACCGCGAGGCCCATCGCCCGCCGCACACCGGCCGGGCAGCGGTCCACGTCGACGTCGACGTACTCACCCAGCCCGGTCGCCGACACGACCTCCGCGACCCGCTCGTGTCCGACCACCCGCGCCCAGAACCGCAGGTTCTCGAGCACGGTCGCCGACGGCAGGACCACCGCGTCCCGCATGGCGTGTCCCACGAGCTCCGCGCGCGCCGGCCCGGCGAGCCGGTGTCCGTCGAGCAGCACCGTCCCGGCGTCGACGCGCAGCAGGCCGCACACCGCGAGCAGGACCGTGCTCTTGCCGGCGCCCTCGGCCCCGACCAACCCGTACGCCTCGCCGGCACGCACGTCGAACCACACGTCGTCGACCGCGGCGGTGCCGTCGGCGCCCGCACACAGTCCCTGACAGGACAACACGATTCCCGCATCGTGGCGGCACTCCCGCGACCGGGCGCCGGCTTCGGCCACGTGGACCGCCGGGTGAGCCGTCATGCGACACCTCTTCGTGTTCAACGTCCTAACGACACCGTCCACATTCACAGGATTGCCGCGCGGGAACCACGGAGCCAAACACGTCTGATGGTGTGAAATTGTCATACCGCGACCGCGGCGACCACCAGGTCGCCACCGGTGAGCCAGCGACCGGCGAACCGGTCCGGCTCCGCGGCTCGAGGTATGTCGGGGCGCAGGCGGGCGGAGAACCCGCCGCCCGCGTCGATCTCCACGACGGCGTCGCGAAAGCCCAGCCACCGCTTCGTCAGCGGGAACCAGGCTTTGTAGACGGCTTCCTTCACGCAGAAGAGCAGCCGATCCCAGCACACCTCCGGCGCGACCCGTGCCAGCGCCGCCAGTTGGTCGCGCTCCTCGGGAGCGGCGACCAACCCGAGCACCCCGTGGGGCAGCGGCAGCGCCGGCTCGGCGTCGATCCCGAGCATGTCCAGCTCGCCGGCCCGCGCCACGGCGGCCGCCCGGTACCCGGCGCAGTGGGTCATGCTGCCCACCACGCCGACCGGCCACACCGGCGCGCCGCCGGCACCGCGCAGCAACGGGCCGGGCGGGATCCCGAGCTCGCCGAGTGCGCTCCGGGCGCACCGGCGCACGGTCGCGAACTCACCGCGCCGCTTGGGGCCCGCGCCGGCCAGCAGCTCGTCCTCGGCGACAAAGAGCGGCGCCGGGGTCAGGTCGTCGAAGGCCTCCGCCGAGTTCACCCGATCGGGCAAGATCTCGGCGATCAACTGGTTCACAAGGCCCCGTACGCCATCAACGCCCAGCACAGGGCACCGAACGAGCCGGTGTGGAGGATCGTGCGGATGGTGTGCAACCGGTTCCAGGGACCCTCGTAGCGGTGCCGTACCGCCGTGGGATCGCTGGTCCGGCCGGCCCTGTCCAGCTCCGCGACGAGCGGCAGGTTGCCGGCGACCGTGATGACGAAGGCCACCAGGTAGAGCACCAGCCCGATGACGGTCGGCAGCAGCACCGAGCCGCGGCCACCACCGAGCAGGAGCACGATCGCCAGCACGTGGAGCGGCACCGAGCCGACGAAGACCAGGTAGAAGCGCCCGTTCTGAATATCCCGGTTGATCTTCTGGTTGAGGTCGACGAAGGTCCGGTCGTCGACGCCACGCATGGTGACGAGGACCGAGATCGAGAACCCGTAGAAGATCCCGGCCGCGAGCCCGGTGCTGACCGTCGCCAGAACCAGCGCGGCGATCCGAACGATGTCCATCCCACTCCTCGTGCCGCTTGTGCCGTTCCGTTCACACAGCTACTACGCGTTGCCGAGTTCGGCAATCGCCTTGGTCACCCGGTCGGGTGACTCCAGGGGCAGCTGGTGCCCGCCGCCGGGCACCTGCTCGTAGCGGGCGTTCGGCAGCGACTCCGCCACCACCTTGCCCAGCTCGGGCTTGATCACCGTGTCGGCGGTGCCGGCCAGGACGACCGCGGGCACGGTCACCGAGCGCAGGTCGGCACGCAGGTCCAGCCCGCGCGAGGACTTGAAGTAGTCCGCGCGCACCCCGCGGGGGGTGGCGGCGAACAGCTGCCGGTTGGTCTCCAGGGCCGACGCCTCGACCTTGGTGCCCATGGTCTGGCGCAGCATCTTCCTGCCGAGCGGGCCTCGGGCGACCGCCCAGCTGAACACCGGGTTGCCCATCAGCTTCACTTCGCTGTCGGGGGTCTCCTGGTCGTGGGCGGCGGTGGCCACGAGCACCAGGCCGCGCACGCGCTCGGCCGCGTCGTCCTTGTGGTTGATCACATAGTGCATGGCCGCGAAACCGCCGCCGGAGTGCCCGACGAGAACCGCGTCCCGCGCGTCCACGTCGCCGAGCACGGCCGCCAGGTCCTCGCCGAGGCGCCGCACGCTGACCGGCTCGGTGCCGAGGGTCGACTCGCCGTGTCCGCGCTGGTCGTAGGTGACGACCGTGTACCCCTGACCGACCAGCCGGCCGGCCACGGCCGACCACGACCGGCGACCGGACGCCCAGCCGTGCGACAGCACGACCGTGCCCGCGCCTGTGTTCCCGCCGACCGGCGGCCCGAGCACGGAGACGGCGAGCTGTGCGCCGTCACTGGTGCGGACGGTGCGTACGGTTCCCTTGTCGGCCTCGACGTCCACCGCCCCGCCGCCGGCCAGCTGGTTGAGCCGGCCGAACGCGGCCTGGGTGGCCCGCGAGTGCTCCAACCCGATGTCGGCGAGCTTGCCGAGCACCTTCGCGATGCCCCGCGGCTCCGCCTTGAAGTGCATGGACAGCCGGGTGCGCCGGCCGTCGTCGGCCGGCTCGAGGGTGAACTCGCAGGTGCCGAGGAACGCACCGGACACGTAGTCGGCCGCGATCCGCCTGCCCTGCTCGACCTCGGTGGTGCGCGCGAGGAACCGCAGCTTCGGGCCGCCCTTGTCGACGCTCTTGGTGTGCACGGTCACCTCGGTCTCGCCACCCGGCTCGTCGGGGGCGACGGGGCCGGGCTTGAAGGTGTTCTTCGGCACCCACCAGCTGGCGCCGCCGCTGAGCTCGGCGACGAGCTCCTTCCAGACGACGTCCGGTGACGTGTCGATGAACGCCGTGTCGACGATGTCGTACCCGGTCATGGTGTTGTCCCTCCCGAAGTCCTTTGCTGATCGAAGAAGCCCTGGCCTGGCGTGAGCACGTGGCCCGGGTCGAAGCGGTCCTTCGCCGCCGACAGCCGCCGCCAGTGGGCGCCGAAGTGAGCGCGCCAGTCCCGCGGCGTCATCCTGGGGACGGCGCCGACCAGGTACCGCGTGCCACCGAGCGAGACGGCGAGGTCGTAGTACCGCCGGTTCTGTTCGAGCATGCCGGCGATCCCCTGGTCCCCGGGGCCCGGCAGCCGAAGCAGGTCGAACAGGTAGACCACCGGCTCGGCGGGCACCCGGAACATCGGCCGCGTCAGCTTCGACGTCGGGAACGGGTACAGGGCGGCGAACCCGACACCGAGGTCCGCCGTGGTGAGCTCAGGCAGCACCCTCCTGGCGAACTCGGCGGCGGTCGAACGGGGCAGCACCAGTGACAACCACGGGTGCGGTTGGTGCCAGTACCCGTTCTCCTTCGTCCAGGCCACGAACGGGTCCAGCCGGAACACCCAGTCCCGAATGGACAGATCGGCGAAGGTCGCCGAGGCACGGTCGTCGCGCAGTCCGGCGAGCAGCGCCGCGCGGTCCGGCGGGTTCGCCCCGTACTGGTAGGCGACGGCGTCGACCAGGTACCGCCACGCCGTGTCGTCGGCGTTGCGGACCGGACCGCCGGCCTGGAAGTCGAACCGGCCGTCGCGAACGAGCTGCTCCTGGTCGGCCAGGTAGGTGTCCAGGTCGTCGTAGTACAGCGCGAACGTGGTGACCCGCGTCGGCGCCGGCACCAGCCGGACCCTGGCCTTGGTGATGATCCCGACCTGCCCGCCGCCGGCGAGGGCGGCGTGGAACAGGTCCGGGTGCTCGGTGGCCGAGGCACGAACCAGGTATCCCCGACCCGTGACGACCTCGATCTCGGACACCGTGTCGGCCTGCAGGCCGTGCTTGTGGACCTGGCCACCGATGCCGCCGACACTGATCGTGCCGCCGACCGACAGGTGCTGATAGTCGGTGTGCGACGGCGGCATCCGGCCAGCCGGCAGGGTCGCGTCCATCAGCTGCGCCCAGGTCACGCCGGAGTCCACCCAGGCACTGTCCGCGCCGATGCTGTGGATCGTGGACAGTCCCCGCGCGTCGACCGAGATTCCGCCCGGTACGGCGGCCTGGCCGTAGTTCGAGTGCGACTCGAGGTCGTCGGCGCTGTCGCCGCTCTGACCGCTCATGGCGATCGTCAGGCCGTTGCACCGCGCGTACCGGACCATCGCGACGATGTCGCCCACCGAGCCGGGCCGGAGCACGGCCTGGGGTGTCCCGGTGACCAGGTTGCCGAAGTCCGTGGCGAACCCGGACAGCACCTCGGGCGCGGTCTCCAGGGTGCCGTCCAACCGCGGCAGGTCGACCACCCCGGTCGGGTCGGCGCCGGCGATCGTCCACGAGCCGCTCGCCGTGCTCCAGCCGACCACGGCCGCGCCGACCGTGATCCGCCGGAGGACACTGCGTCTGGTGAGGACGCCGTTCGGGTTCGTCATCTCCCGTCAGCTCCGAATCTCTCCGCGAACCCGGCCGGTGTACTCGGCGTTGGACAGGGTCGTGACCTGGTAGTTGGACACGTCGAAGCTCTTGAGCTGCTTGCGGAACTGCGACGTGAGGCCCGGCCAGATGGACGGGTTGCGGCCGTGCGCGTCGAGGTACCAGCTCGCACACTGACCCGCGTTCCACACCGTGGTCTTCAGCCGCTCCTGGACCATCTCGTTGTAGCTGGTCTGCGCGTCCTCGTGCACCGAGACACTGGACAGGCCGCGCTTGTCCATCTGCTTGAGGGCGTCGATCACGTAGGCGACCTGCGCCTCGATCATCACCGTCTGCGAGGAGTGGCCGAGTGTCGTGTTCGGACCGAGCAGCATGAACAGGTTGGGGAACCCGGCGACCGTGGTGCCCCGGTAGGCCGCCATGCCACCGTCGGCCCAGGTCTCCGCGAGCGAGCCGCCCCGGTCGTTCCACACCCGCTTCGCGATCGGCCGTTCGGTGGCGGCGAAGCCGGTGCCCAGGATGATGGCGTCGACCTCCCGCTCCGTGCCGTCGGCCGTGACGACCGAGCCGGCCCGCACCTCGGCGATGCCGTCGGTCACCAGCTCGACGTTGGGCTGCTGGATCGCGTCGTAGTAGGTGTTGGAGAACAGCATGCGCTTGCACCCGATGGTGAAGTCGGGGGTCAGCTTGGCACGCAGCTCGTCGTCCTTGATGGACTTGTTGAGGTGCTTGACGAACATGTTCTGCACGGTCTTCTCGGCGATCGCCGGGCGGGCCAGGATGGCCGCCAGCAGCTCACGGCCCTTCTGGTTGTAGCCACGCCGGAAACCCCGGTAGCCGGGCACGTTCCGGAACAGCCACTGCCGGAACCTGCTGTTCGTCTTGTCGTTCTTGGGGGCGACCCACGCGGCGGTGCGCTGGTAGAGGTCCAGCTGGCCGACCGCCGGCTGGATCTTGGGCACGAACTGCAGCGCGGAGGCGCCGGTGCCGATGACCGCGACCCGCTTGCCCTTGAGGTCGTAGTCGTGGTCCCAGGTGGACGAGTGGAAGATCTTGCCCTTGAACCCGTCGATGCCCGGGATGTTCGGGACCACCGGGTCGCTCAGGTAACCGCTGCCGGTCACCAGGACGCTGGCCGTGTAGTCACCCTGGCTGGTCTCGATGTGCCAGCGCCGCACCGTCTCGTCCCAGCGCGCGGAGACCAGCTCGTGGTTGAACCGGATGTAGGGCCGCACGCCGAACTCGTCGGCACACTCGTTCAGGTACGTACGCAGCTCCGGCTGCTTGCCGTAGGTGCTCTGCCAGTTGTTCCGCTGGGCGAAGGAGTACGAGTAGAGCAGCGCGGCCACGTCGCACTCGGCGCCGGGATACGTGTTGTCCCGCCAGGTGCCGCCGACCTCGCCGGCCCGCTCGAAGATCAGGAAGTCGTCCTCCTTGGCCTTCAGCAGGCGGATGGCCATGCCGAGCCCGGAGAACCCCGCGCCGATGATGGCCACCCGGACGTGCGGGACGCGCCTGCCACCGCCGTCCTCGCGTACGTCGCCCGGTGTGGCGTCGGTGATCGTCATTGATGCCTCCTCAGGCGTTCCGCGACAGCACGATGCGGAAGTTGTTGAAGATCTTGTCCTCGAGGGTGTACGCGAAGATGTCCAGGTAGCGCTCGAAACGGGCCACCACGTCCTCGCCCTCCATGGCGACGGCCTCGTCGCGGCGGTCGGCCAGGTTGGCCAGCCACGCCCGGCACGCCTGGCTGAAGGTCTCCCGCTCGTTGCGCAGCTCGATGATCTCGAAGAGGCCCTCCGCGGCCTGCACGAGCTCGTTGGTGTGCGGGATGTAACAGCCCTGGAACTCCTCGCGCTGCAGGAACTTCAGGTCGTCGATGAGCTTGCGGTTCAGCGGCGGCGCCTCGATGGTCATCATGTGCAGCACAAGGCGGCCGTCCACCTTGATCAGCGAGTGGCACTGCTTGAAGAAGGCGCGGAACCGCTGCACCCGCTCCTTGGGCGGCAGCGAGGACAGCACGAAGTGCTCGAGCGCGTTGACGCAGAACGCCGCGTCGTACGGCTCGTCGGTGCGGTGGTCCTCCCAGCTCTCCACCCGGATGTCGATCTTGGAGTTGCCGAGTGAGTCGACGAACTCCTTCTGGGTCCGGCTGAGCGTGACCCCGACGGCGCTCGCCACGCCGTGCTCGGTGGTGGCACGGTCGAGCAGGGTGCCCCAACCGCTGCCGATGTCGAGGATCTTGTTCGCCCCGACCGCGCCCGCCTGCTGGATGAACGCGTCGAGCTTGCGGTACTGGGCGGCGTCGTGGCCCTCGCGCAGGCCCTCGCCCTCGGCCCAGTAGCCGCCGGAGTACATCATGGCCGGCCCCAACAGGAGACGGTAGAAGTCGTTGCTCACCTCGTAGTGATGCCGGATCGCATCGACCTCGGGATTCACCGGCTTGTACTGGACCGTGGTCATTCCTGCCTCGTCTCGTCGTTCGCATGGCCCGAAAACCGCGACATGTCGGCGACGACGTAACAGCACGACCCGCAAGCGGTCCGCAACAGCGCTCGGCGTTGCGCTTGCGTTGCGCCCCGTCGACTTTCCTGTCAACCAAGCCACGAACAGTCGAGAAGAGGAGCCCCGCTCATGGAAATGCCCACCGTCGAGGACCTGGCAGCCCAACTGCAGGATGTCTCCGGCGCGGAGTCGATCGACGTCGACGCGGCACTGCAGAAGATCTCGGACGTCGACTCCCTGGACCTGATGGAGTGGCTGTACAACTTCCAGTCCGCCTACCCGAACATTCCGGCCGACGAGTCGTTGTTCAGCGACATGGACGACACGACGACGCTGCGCACCATCCACGACCGCATCGTCGCGCTGGTGGCGCAGCCCGCCGCGCAGAACTGAGGGGTCCGCCGTGACTGGCTTCGAGATCGCCGGTTGGGGCATGTCGGTGCCTGATCGCATGGTGACCAGTGCCGAGATCGCCGAGCGCTTCGGCGTGACCGAGGACTGGGTGGTCAGCAGGTGCGGGATCCGCGAGCGGCGGTTCGTCTCCCCGGGGGAGACGACCGCCAGCCTCGCGGTGGCGGCCGGCCGCCGCGCGCTCGAGCGCGCGGGGCTGACCGGCGCGGACATCGCGCACCTCATCGTGGCCTCGGCGACGCCAGAGCAGCTCTCCCCCGCGACGTCGGTGTTCGTGCAGCACGACCTCGGCATCACGGGGAGCGCGCACGACGTCAACGCGGAATGCTCTGGCTTCGTCTACGGGCTCGTGACCGCGGCCGGTCTGATGGCGCTGGACCCGCGGCCGATCCTGCTGATCGGCTCGGACACCCACTCGCTGACGATCAACCCGAAGGACCGCGATCTCAGCATTCTGGCCGGGGACGGGGCGGGCGCGGTCGTGCTCACCCCGAGCCCGCGCAACTGGATGCTGGCCTGGAACCTCGGTGCCGACGGCTCCAAGGCCGACAGCTTGAAGATCCAGGCGGGCGGCAGCCGGATGCCCATCACCGAGGAGGCCGTCCGAAAAGGGCTGCACTACTCCGAGATCAAGGGCAACGAGATCTACCTCAACGCCGTGCGGTTCACCGTCCGAACGGTACGGGCCACGCTGGAGTCGGCGAAGGTCGAGCCGGCCGAGGTGGACCACATCCTGCCGCACCAGGCCAACATCCGCATCATCAACTCGATCCTCAACCACACCGGGCTCCCGCAGGACCGGCTGATCACCAACCTCGAGCGCTACGGCAACACCGCGTCGGCCTCCATGCCGATCGCGCTGACCGAGGCGCTCGACGCCGGTCGCATCAGCGACGGTGACCTGGTGTTGCTCGCGGGCTTCGGCGCGGGCATGACGTGGGGGTCGATGCTCCTGAAATGGGGTGGCGAAGCCACATGAACCAGAAGATCACGGGCGTTCGGCCCGAGCAGCCGGTCGCTCTCGTCACGGGAGCGTCCGGCGGGCTCGGGCAGGCGCTGGCCATTGAGCTCGACGCGCTCGGCTGCCGGGTCGCGGTGCACTACAACAGGTCGGCCGACGCGGCCCGCGCCGTCGCCGACAAGCTCGAGAACACCTCGATCGTGGTGGGCGGCGACATCGGCTCGTGGGACGCGGTCGTCGCGATGTACGAGCAGATCCGCGCGCAGCTCGGTCCGATCGACGTGCTGGTGAACAACGGCGGCATCCGCAAGGACGCCCTGATGGCGATGCAGTCGCCGCAGGACTGGCACGACGTGATCCAGACGAACCTGCTCGGCACGTTCCACACCACGCGGGCCGCCATCGGCAGCATGCTGCGCAAGCGGTGGGGCCGGGTGATCAACATCGTCTCGCCGTCGGGACTGATCGCCTCGCCGGGACAGACCGCGTACTCGGCGTCGAAGGCGGGGATCATCGGCCTCACCCGGTCGCTGGCCGCGGAGGTCGGCCGCCGGGGAGTGACGGTCAACGCGCTGTCGCCGGGGTTCATGGAGACCTCCATGACCAGCGGCGTGCCCGACGCGGTGGCCGACGGGATCCGCGAGAAGTCCCCCGTCCCCCGGTTCCCGACCCCCGTGGAGGTGGCCGCGAGCATGCGGCTGTTCCTCGAGGGCGACTGCGTCACCGGCCAGGTCCTGAGCGTCGACGGCGGCGTGTCGATCACCTGACGACCACGCGAGGTACGACCCCGTACGACGGCGGGGCCACGCACAACGGCGTGCGCGGCCCCGCCGTTCGCCGTCCGGGACACCTTTCGATGCCACGAGGAGGCCATCGTGTCGAACACCCTGGAACACGGGCCGCCGCGTGCGCGCCGCTCGGCCGGCCGGCGCGGGCGCCCTCGGGGGCTGATCGCACTGGCCGTGCTGCTCGTGGCCTTCCTGGCCGTGTCACTGCCGCCGTATCTGACCCTCGACCCGGCGAACTCGCTGGTGCCGATCAGCGGGCGGGTGGCGCTGCACTACCCGATGTTGCTGGGGCACATCGTGTTCGGCACGGTCACGCTCGTCACCGTCTGCCTGCAGCTGTGGCCGTGGCTGCGGCGCACGCACCGGAGGGTGCACCGGATCAGCGGTCGGGTCTACGTCTTCGGCGGCATGCTCCCGTCCTGTGTGCTGGCGCTGGCCGTCGTGCCGCTGGGCTCGCTGAACCTGCTCGGCGCGACCGGGGCGACCGCGTGGGCGCTGGTCGGGATGGTGACCACACTGCGCGGCTACCGGGCGGCCCGGGCCCGCCAGACCCGTGAGCACCGGCGCTGGATGGTCTACAGCTTCGCGGCCGCGATGGGGATCGTCACCGGCCGAGTGCTTTTCCTTGCCCTGCCCGCGATTCCCGGGCTGGCGCACGCGTCCGACATCGTCCACCCGCTGGCGGGCTTCTGGCTCGGCTGGCTGGTGAACCTCGCGATCGCGCGATGGTGGCTGAACCGTCGGCGTCCGGCACGGCTCGCGCCACGTCCCGAGATCCCCCGACCCTGAGAGCCACGCATGGAAACGCTCGTACTGATGCCCAACGGAAAGACCGGACAGCGGGTGGTGCCCCGGCTGCGGGCGCGCGGTGTCGCGGTCCGCGGCGCGTCGCGCACCACCAGCCCGCCCTTCGACTGGGACGCCCCGGACACCTGGGCGGACGCGGTGGCCGGTGTCGACGCGGCCTACCTGGTCTACTCGCCCGACATCGCGTTCCCCGGGGCCGCCGCGAGCATCGGCGACTTCACCGAGCTCGCGGTGCGCAGCGGGGTCCGCCGGCTGGTGCTGCTGTCCGGTCGGGGCGAACGCGAGGCCGAGCGCGCCGAGCGGATCGTGCAGGACAGCGGCGTCGACTGGACCGTGGTGCGAGCCAGCTGGTTCAGCCAGAACTTCAGCGAGGGCTTTCTGCTCGACGCCGTCCACGAGGGTGTCGTCGCCATGCCGGCCGGCGAGGTCCCCGAGCCCTTCGTGGACGTCGAGGACATCGCCGACGTGGTGGTCGCCGCGCTCACCGACGACCGGCACGCGGGCCGGCTCTACGAGGTGACCGGCCCCCGGCTGCTCACCTTCGCCGACGCCACGCGGGAGATCGGCGCCGCCACCGGCCGGGAGCTGCGGTACGAGCCCGTCACCATGGCGCAGTACCACGAAGGCGCCGTGGCGGCCGGCCTGCCGGTCGAGTCCGCCGACCTGCTGATCGGTCTGTTCACCGAGACCCTCGACGGTCACAACGCCGTGGTGACCGATGGCGTGCGGGAGGCACTCGACCGCGCGCCCCGGGACTTCGCCGACTACGTCGAGGCCACCGCGCGGACCGGGATCTGGCACCCCGCGAGCGTGACCGGCCCGTAGCTCACCGGGTCCGGTCCGCTACACCACGCCGACGTGGTTGTTCATCAGCCGGGTCACGAGCTGGTCGCGCATCCGCGCGGGAAGTGCGTCGGCGAAACGCCTCAGGTACTGGTCCAGGTGCGCCTGGTGGTCCAGGAAGGGCAGGTCGAACACGAGCAGCTGGCGCACGGCGAGCAGCGGGACCGGCGAGCGCAGCGGGCGGAACGTCCCGCTCCACAGGCCCTGCTCCGGGCAGCTCGGGTGGAACTGCCCGATCATCAGTCCGTTCGCGACGAACTCGTCCTTCGCCTTGCGCTGCAGCTCGTCCAGCTCTCTCGAGTCCTCGCGGTCGATGTGCGGCAGCACCACGAGCAGGGCCAACAGCTCCCGGTCCGCCGTGCTCAGATCGGCCGACAGCCGCTCGTGCCAGTAGCGCAGCCGGGAAACGACCGCGGGCATGTCCAGTCCGCCACCGTCGTCGACCGGGACGCCGAGGTAGTACAGATCCTTGCGCAGCGACGGCGCCGTGTACGGGCAGACCGGGCCGGTACGGCCCAGCTCGGGGTGCGAGGACACGAGGAACTCCTCGCTCCAGCGCAGAACCTCGTCCATCGGCTCGCGGTGCGGGTCGGGGACCTCGCCGCGGCGGACCTGGCTCGCGGACCACAGCAGGAGCCGGTCGTCGCCGAGCGCCGCACTCATCGCGGCACCCGCCACATCGGACGCAGGGACGGTCCGTCCGGGAGCACGATGTCGGCCCCCAACGGGGCGAAGCCGTACCGCTGGGTGAGCCCGGCGCCGCCGGCGGAGCTGGTCTCGGTGTACACCGCGACCCCTTCCTGGTCCGCCCGCTCGACGAGCGCGTCGCTGAGGACGGCTCCCGTGCCACGTCGCTGGGCATCCGGGTCGACGCCGACGAACGACACGTAGTAGTGCCGCCCGCCGGGGTGGCACCGCGCCTGCCGCTCCATGATCGTCAGCAGTGCCTCGCGGTACTCACCGGCGATGTCGGCGAACAGTTCGGTGAGCTCGGCGTCCCGCGCCGCCACCTTCTCCCAGGCGCCCGGCGGCAGGAACAGCAGCACGGCGTCGCGTTCCGGGGTGGTGTACACGCCGTCGTAGTCGAGCGAGAGATCCACGTGTGCCCGGAAGAACTCGGGCAGGATCGCGCCGCGCCGCCCCGGATCCGGGAACGCCCAGACCGTCAGCGGATCGTCGTGGAAGGACCTCGTGAGCAACTCCACGAGCCGGTCGGTGTCGGCGTCGGTGGCCCGCACCGCGGTGCGGACCGGTACCGCCTGGGGAACTCCGTTGGATCGCACTGCGTCTCCGTCCACCGTGTC
This sequence comes from uncultured Actinomycetota bacterium, assembly GCA_963840275.1. Lineage (GTDB taxonomy): Bacteria > Actinomycetota > Actinomycetes > Mycobacteriales > Pseudonocardiaceae > Actinophytocola. The sequence continues at coordinate 284,996 of CAWIYK010000003.1, read as the reverse complement.
GTCGCCGTGGTGCCCCGCCGGCCGGTCGTCGCCGACGGCGAGCCGGTGCACCCGGCTGTGCAGCTGGTCGAGGTAGTCCTCCGCCTCGGGTTTGAGCAGGACGCTGCGCAGCACGTGCGCGGTCGGGGCGTCGCCGGCGAGGTCGGGGTGCCGGCGAAGGAACGCGTCGGCGTCGACGCGCACCACGCTCAGGAACACCGGGTCTTCCTGGTCGGTCATGCCCGCGCGCAGCATCCGGTTCGACGCCGTGTCGACGGCGCGGAGCGACGCCTGCCCGGTCGCCGGGAAGTAGGTGACGATGTCGAGCTCCGGGCGCTGGTACAGCCGCAGCGCCGGCGCGGCCTCGATCAGCTCCGCCCAGCGCAGCGCGGCACGCCGGCCTGCGGACAGCGTGGCCCCGAAACCACTCTGGTCCAACGGAACCAGCTGCAGTGTCAGCCACAGCGCGGCCGCGGACGCGCCGGCGCGGGAGCACTCCAGGCTGATCTCGCCGAGGTGCAGTTCGGCGTCGGTGAAGTAGGTGTAGGGCGAGTCGTGCGCGAAGAACCGCCCGATGTCGGGGTCGGCGAACAACACCGCGCCGCATCCGTAGGGCTGCAGCCCGTGCTTGTGCGGGTCGACCACGACCGAGTCGCAGCCGGCGATCGCCTGCCACGGCCGCGGGTCGAGCCGCTCCTCGGCGTCCGGCCGGGCCAGCAGGGCGAAGAAGCCGCCGTACGCCGCGTCCACGTGTACCCGGGCGCCGTAGCGGCGGGCCAGCGGCAGCACCTCGTGAATCGGGTCGACCGCGCCCAGCCCGGTCGTGCCGGCGGTGACCACCACGGTGCCGACCTGCCCGGTGGCCAGTACCCGCTCCAGAGCGTCGACGTCGAGCCGCCCGGCGGCATCCGCCGGCACCGGGTGCGCCGCCATGCCGAGCACGTGGCACATCCGCTGGTGGGTGTAGTGGGCTTCGGAGCTGAACGCCACACCGCGGCCGGGGTGCGACTGGCGCGCCACGTAGAGCGCCTCCAGGTTCGCCATGGTGCCGCTGGTGGTCAGGTGCCCCACGTGCTCGCGCAGGCCGAACATCCCGGCCAGCGACGCGACGCACTCCCGCTCCATCTCGGTGGTCGCCGGCCCGCCCTCGGCCGCGTGGTTGTTGGGGTTGAACAACATCGCGGTGAGATAGCCGACGACCGCCGCCGGGTGCGGGGGCTTGACCATCTGACCGGCGTAGCGCGGGTGGAAGAACGGGTAGTTGTTCGCCATGCGTTTGGCGAAGGTGTCGAACGCCGGCGCGAACACGGCGTCCTCGACCAGCTGCGAAGGGTGCCGGGTGTAGGGGCCGAACCGCTCGCCCCACCGCTCGACCACGTCCACGGCACGCGAGACCCAGTATCGCAGCTCCATGGACTCCCTTTCCGTTGCTACCTCAGGTATACGGCCGGCCACGCAACAGGGACGCAACCGGCGGGTGCGCTCACCGACCCGCCGGCGCGGCGACCCGGTGCCGCAGGCCGGTGTCGGCGAGCGCCGAGTTCGCCTCGGCGAGCAGCGCTCGCGCCGACTCCCGGTCGCCCGTCCTGCCCCGGCCCGCCAACGCCCGTGCCAACGCCTGCTTGGCCAGTGCGGCCCACGGCCGCGCGTCCCGTTCGGTGAGCCAGGACACGGCGGCGGTCAGCTGGCTCGCCGCCTCGTCCCAGTCGCCGACGACCACGGCGAGCCGGCCGAGGTGGAACGACATCGGGCCGACGAAGGTCCGGTACCCGACCCCGCACACCAACCCGGCGTGCGGGGCGAGCCGCGTGCGCAGCGCCTCGGCCGTCGTCGGATCGCCCAGTTCCACGGCGCCGAGTGCGAGCACACCCATCAGGTGCGGCCACTCGTCACCGGAGGGGAGCGGCTCGGCGCCGGTCGCGTAGGCGCGCACGGTGAGGTGTGGGCCGCCCCGGTCGCCGCCGGGCAGTGCCAGCAGCGAGCGCTCAGCGGCGGCGAGGTTGGTCTGCGGCGACCACGCGGTGGCCGGCCACAGGCTGGCCCGCAGCAGGCCGGCGACCAGCAGCTGGCGCTCGGCCAGGCTCCCGGGCGCGGGGCTGACCGCCGCCCAGCCATCAACGGCACCGACGGCACCGTTCCCGGTCTCTCGGTCCCCGGTGACGGTCGCGGCGAGGGAGGCGGTGAGCGCCGCGTCGGTGAACCTGCCCTGCGTGACGGCCCGAGCCACGGCGTGGTCGAGCAGCAGGGCGTCGCCGAGCGGGCTGGCGCCGTGGGCGGCGGCCACGAGCGCGGCCAGCGCCTCCTGCCGGGCGGCGTGGTCGCCGCGCAGCTCCGCCGCCATGGCCTGGTGGTGTGCGCCGACGATCCGCGCGTCGACGTCGTCCACGGCGGTCGCCACGGCGAGCAGCTCCCCCGCCAGTGTGTGCCGGCGAGTCACCGCCTCCAGGTCGCCGACGAGCAGGCCGAGCTCGCGGGTCAGCGCGACGAGCGCCGCGTCGGTCACCGGCCCCGCCGCCACAGTCGAGCCGAGCCGGGCCTGCCTGGCCAGCATGCGGCCGAGGGTCACCCCGTCGACCCGCCCGGCGCCGGACCAGTGGCCCCGGACCTCCTGCACCAGCAGCTCGATCAGGGCCGCGGCCTCGCTGTACAGCTCCGGTCGCGTGTCGACCGCGTCGGCGAGACCCAGCGCGGCTCGCGCGGCGACCGGCAGGCGGTCGCTGTGGATCGCGTGCAGCGCGCCGTCGAGCAGGGTCTGCGCGCACTCCGGGTGGCCGGCGGCGAGCTGCGCCAGCCCGAGGTTGGTGATGGCCTCGGCACGCAGCCCGTCGTCGGTGCCCGGCACGTACCGCGACGCGTCGCGGTACGTGCGCACCGCCTCCTCCAGCGCCCCCTCCGCGCCGGCCCGCGCCGCGGCCCGCCACATCCACCGCACCGCACGCTGGTCGCCACCCTCGGCCGCGCCCGCGGTGTGGTGGCGGGCCAGCGCCATGGTGTAGCGGCCGAGGTCGCCGGCGCGCCGGCGTTCGATCACGTTCGCGAGCCGTGCGTGCAGGCCGCGTCGGCGGACCGCGCTGAACTGCGCGTAGATCGCCCGGCGCAGCACGTCGTGGGTGAAGCGGTAGTGGCCGCGACCGGCCTCGGAGACGATCCCGGCCGCCAGCAACAGGTCCAGGGCGTCCATGGCCCGGTCCAGGTCCAGCCCGGCCGCCTCGTAGGCGAGGTCGAGCTCGAAGGTCCGGCCGGCCGCGACCGCGGTGCGCAGCAGGCGGTGGGGCACGGGCGCGAGCCTGGCGAGCTGGGCGGTCGCGTACTCGTGGATGGCCGGGGACAGCTCCTGGTGCGAGCCGACGACGCCCCGCTCGCACGGCCACAGCAGCAGCTCCAGCAGCAGGTAGGCGTTGCCCGCCGTGTCGGCGAGCAGCCGGCTCGCGGGCGGCACCTCCTGGATGAACGGCGCCGGCACGACCTCGTTGACCAGGTCCGCCACGTCAGACTCGGAGAGGCCGGGCAGGGTGAGGCGGTACAGCCAGCCGTCCTGGTCGACCTCCTGGATGGCGGCCACCAGCCGTTCCGGGCGCTGTGCCGGCGACTTCGCGGTCGCCACGACCAGCAGCGACGCCTCGTAGCGGCGCCGGAAGAGCTGGCGGAGCACGGCGAGCGTGTCCTCGCCCGCGAGGTCGAGGTCGTCGAGGAACAGCAGCACCGGCTGGGCGCGGGAGATCCGCACCAGCAGGTCGGCGACCGCCGACGCGTGCTCGGCCGGTCGGGCGCCCGCCGACCCGTCGGTCATGGCGGCGAGGACGTCGCGGGCCTGCCCGCCGACTCCCAGGTCGTCGAGTCCGGTGGCGAGCAGACTCTCGACGGCTTCCACGAGCGGCTGGCACGGCACGGCCGGGTCCCGGTCGCAGCGGCCGTGCGCGACCAACCCGCCTGCGAGGCTCACCTGGCGGGTGGCCTCGGTCGTCAGCCGGGTCTTGCCGATCCCGGCCTCGCCGGTGACCAGCACCATGTGGCTGGTGCCGCGTTCGGCTCGGGACCAGGCCTGCGCCACGGCGGCCAGCTCGCTTCGACGCCCCACGAACGGCGCCGTCGACCGAGGCCCCGGCCGGGACCCGTTGTACGAGCCGGCGGTGTCCGCCGTGGGCCCGCCGAGCAACTCGACGTAGGCCGTCTGGGTCTCCGGCGACGGATCGATCCCCAGCTGCTCGGCGAGAACGCAGCGCAGCTCGTGGTAGATCCGCACGGCTTCGGCCCGGTTGCCGGCGGCGACGTGCGCGGTCATCCTCGCGCGGTGCGCGCTCTCCCGCAGCGGCGCCCGCCGCACCGCCTCGTCGGCGAACCGCAGCGCGGCCGGCCCGTCACCGAGGGCCGACGCCGCGAGACTCGCGGTCTCCAGCCCGGTCACCAGCAGCTCGGCCAGCCGCACCCGCACCTCGGTGACCCAGTCACCGTCGTGGTTGGGCAGCAGCGGCCGCCGCAGGCAGGTGACCGCCGACTCGGCCAGCCGCAGCGCCTCGTCGAACACGCCGGCGGTGTGGGCGGACACCGCCTCGATGACCTCCTGCTCCGCGCGCTCGAGGTCGATCACGGCGTCGGAGGGCAACTGCAGCAGGTACCGCCCGCCCCTGGCGATCACGCAGGTCTGGTCGCCGTCCGCCGGGGCGTCGTCGCCCCGCGTCGGGCCGGCCACGAACGACCGGACCCGGCTCACCACACTCCGCAACGCCGAGGCCCAGGTGTCGGGCAACCCGTCCGGCCACACGGTGTCGGCGAGCTGCTCACGACCGGTGCCGCCGGCCCGTTCCAGTGCCATCCGGACGAAGGCGATCTGAACCTGCGCGCTCGACAGGTAACGGGGCTCCGCGGAGCCCTCCTCGATCGCGACCAGGCCCGCGAGCCGGATCAGCACGCCGGGAGCCGGTGAGACGTCGGGCAGGTCATGCAGCATGCGTTGCTCCTCTCGCTATAGACCCTGCGGCCACGCGTTCGCGTCACGATCGCGTGGGGCTAAAGCAGCGCACGCCGGGAGTTGACGCGCGTCTCCACGCCCTGGTCGATGTTGCGCTCCACTTGCGCCCGTCCCCGTAGGAATCTCAGTGCTGTGACCGTGGTTCGTGGGTGAGGAGACGCATGTGAACGCTTCAGCTGCCTGGCAACATCTCGAGCCGAAGGTTGTCGCGATGAACCGGCGAATCGACGAGCTCGAATGGGAACCCGGTCGCCGCAACAACTTCGTGGCCTACCGACCGGAACCCGACAGCTCCTACGTCGAGGTCGACGGTGAACGTCTGCTGATGATGTCCGGCTACGGCTACGCCGGCATCAACGGGGACGAGCGCGTCGTCGCCGCGGCGAAGGCCGCGCTCGACGAGTACGGCACGGGCACCCCGGGGGTCCGGGCACTGGCCGGCACCGTCCCGCTGCACGAGGAGCTCGAGGCCGAGGTGGCCCGGTTCACCGGCCGGGAGGCCGCGCTGGTGTTCAGCTCCGGCTACGCCGCCAACGTCGGCACGGTCGGCGCGCTGTGCGGTCCGGGCGACACCATCCTGCTCGACAAGCTCGACCACGCGAGCATCGTGGACGGCGCCCAGCTCAGCGGCGCGACGGTGACCCGCTTCCGGCACAACGACCCCGGCCACCTCGATCGCCGGCTGGCGGCGGCGGACAAGTCCGGGACGCTCCTGGTCGTCGTCGACAGCGTGTACTCGATGGACGGTGACATCGCGCCTCTGCCGGAGCTGCGCGAGGTGTGCGACCGGCACGACGCACTGCTCATGGTGGACGAGGCGCACGCGCTCGGCGCCATCGGCGCGACCGGCCGGGGCATCGAGGAGCACTTCGGCGGCAAGGTCAGGGCCGACATCAAGGTCGGCACGCTGTCCAAGGCGATCCCGTCCAACGGCGGCTGGATCGTCGGGTCGGCGAAGTTCCTGCAGTTCCTCAAGCGCCGTGCCCGGCCCTTCCTGTTCTCCGCCGCGCTGGCACCGGCCTGTGCCGGAGCGGCGCTCGAGGCGTTGCGGGTCCTGGACCGCGAGCCGGAGCGGGTCGCCCACGCGCAGCGGGAAGCGGCCCGGTTCCGGCAGATCATGATCGACGCCGGCATGAACACCGGCGCCAGCGAGTCCACTGTGGTGCCGCTGATCGTCGGCTCGGACGAGACCGCGTGGGAGTACGCGACGGCCTGCCGCAAGGCCGGCGTGATCGGCCTTCCGGTGATGACCCCGGCCGTGCCGCCCGGTCTCGCCCGGCTGCGGATCGCGATCACCGCCGCGCACACGCGGGCCGACATCGACTTCGCGATCAGTGCATTCCGCACCGCGGCACGCCAATGCAACCTCATCGAAGGGTGACGGCATGACACGGGCACCGAAAACCTCGATCGCGATCACCGGGCTCGGCGTGGTCACCCCCGCCGGCTCCACAGTGGACGACTTCTGGACGACGCTGCTCGCCGGGCGTTCCATGGCGGCACCGCTCGAGACCGATGTGGACATGAGCAACCACGGGGTCCGGTTCGGCTGCGCGGTGCGCGGCTTCGACCAGATCGGGCTCATCTCGCCGAAGGAGTCCCGGCGGATGGACCCCTTCGCGCGGTTCGGCGTTACCGCGGCGCTGAGCGCCTACCAGGACGCCGGCTCGCCGACCCCGGACCCGCGGCGCACGGCGATCGTCGTCGGCAACGCCGTCGGCGGCCGGCAGACCACCGACGCGGAGGTGGGCAACTACTTCCTGCACGGGCCGCACCGCGTGAACCCCTTGCTGCCACTGGTGAGCATGCCCAACGCCGCCGCGGCGCTGCTGGCCATGCGGCTCGGCTGGCACGGCCCCGCGCTCACCATCGCCACCACCTGCGCGAGCGGCGTGGACGCCATCGGGCACGCGATGCTGATGCTGCGCGACCACCGCGCGGACGTGGTGATCGCGGGCGGCGCCGAGTCGACGCTCAGCCCGGTGACCCTCGCCGCGTTCAGCAACCTCAACGCGATCTCCTCCCGCAACGAGGCGCCGGAACTGGCCAGCCGACCGTTCGACGTGGACCGCGACGGGTTCGTCATGGGCGAGGGCGCCGGGTTCGTCGTCCTGGAGCGGCTGGAGGACGCGAACGCGCGGGGCGCCAGGACCTACGGGCTGGTCGCCGGCTACGGCAGCACGGCCGACGCGTACCACCTCGCCATGCCGCTGCCGGACGGCTCCGCGGCGGTCACCGCCATGCAGGAGGCGATCGCCGACGCCGGCCTCGGGCCGGGGGACATCGCGCACGTGAACGCGCACGGCACCTCGACGCAGCAGAACGACCGGGCCGAGGCGAACGCGCTGGCCAAGGTCTTCGGCCCCGGCGGGCCGCCGCTCACCTCGACCAAGAGCGTGATCGGCCACCTGATCGGCGCGGCCGGTGCCGTGGAGGCGATCGCCACCGTCCTGTCGAACCGTCATGGCGTGGTGCCGCCGACCGCCAACCACGAACGGCTGGAGCCGGGAATGGAGATCGACGTGGTGCACGGCAGCCCCCGAACCGTCACACCGGGACCGGCCCTGTCCAACTCGTTCGGCTTCGGCGGCCACAACGCGTGCCTGGTGGTGACACCGCTGTGACACCGGCACCCGCTCCCCCCACACCGACCAGCGCGCCCGGTCAGGCCGTTGCCACGCTGGTCCGGACCGTCAGCGTCAGCGAGCTGGCGGCCTACCGCGACACCGTCCGGTCGACGCTCGGCTCGCCCGCACCCGGCGGCACGAGCCCGAAAGCCTCGCCGGTGCACCCGTTCGTGCTTGCCCACCAGGCCTTCGAGCTGGCGTTCGGCAAGATCGGCGCGGTACGGGCGGACGGCACCGAGCCGTCCAGAGTCCACCTGAGCCAGGAGATCCGCGCCGACCGGCTGCTGCTGCCCGACGAACGGATCACCGTCGAGGTCGATCTGCTCGGCGCCCGCCGCGAGGCAGGCGGCGTGCGGGTCGCCATGCGTGCGGTCCTCGTGGGAGCGGACGGGGTGACGTTCGCGGAGCTGGTCACCGGCGCGCTGCTCGGCGGTGCGGTCACCCCGGAGCCGTTCGGCGAGCTCGCGCCGTTCCCCTCGCACCGCAACAAGAACGCCACCACCGTCCTCACCAGACAGCTCACTGTGGACAGTGTGCGGCGGTACGCGGAGGCGGCCGGCGACGAGAACCCGATCCACCTCGACGACGCGGCGGCCCGAGCCGCCGGTTTCGACGGGGTCATCGCGCACGGCATGAGCGTGCTCGCGTTGGTCTGCGAGGAGATCGTCGACCGCTACGCGGATGGCGACGCGGCACGGGTGCGCGACATCGGGGTTCGGTTCTCGACACCGGTGCGGCCGGACGAGCCCATCGACATCACGCTCCAGCCGGACGGCGACACCATCTGCTTCAGCTGCCGGACCCCGCAGGGACTGGCGATGAAGGGCGGCTGGGTGACGCTCGGCGGTCCGCCCCCGCTACCCGCGACCGACGGCACGATTGCGAGGATCTGATGGCAGAGGGCCCTGGCTTACGGGACGCGTTCCTCCTCCAGGTCGACACGCGACCCAACGACACCGCGCTGGTCTGGCACGACCAGGAGATCACCTACCGCGAGCTGTACGAGCTGGCGGCCAAGGCCGGCACCCAGCTGGTCGGGCTCGACCTCGGTCCGGACGAACCGGTCGGCGTGCTGGCGAAGAAGTCCCCGGCCGCGATCGCGCTGGTCCTGGCCTGCGTACTGGCGGAGCGGCGTTTTCTGTTGCCCTCGCCGGAGTTCACCGAACAAACGCTGACCACCCTGTTCTCCCGCGCGAACTGTCGCTACGCACTGGTGCCGGACGGCGACCCGCTGCTCATACCGGCGGCCGAACCGCCGCCGCCGCGGGTCGACCGGACCGACGTCTCGTTCATGCTGACCACGTCCGGGTCCACCGGTCTGCCCAAGGTCGTCCCGCTCAGCCAGTCCGGTGTGGACAGGTTCGTCGCGTGGGCGGCGGACACCTTCGACATCGGGCCCGGCCGGTCGGTGCTCAACTACGCCCCGCTCAACTTCGACCTGTGCCTGCTCGACATCTGGACGACGCTGGCGCACGGCGGGCGGGTGGTCCTGGTCGACCCCGCGCACGCGGCGAACGGTTACCACCTGCTCGACCTGTTGGCGCGTCACGAGGTCCACGTCGTGCAGGCGGTGCCGATGTTCTACGGCCTGCTCGCCTACGCGCTCATGACCCGCGAACCCGAGCGCCGGTTCCCGTCGGTGGAGCACGTCATGTTCACCGGTGACGCCATCCCGGAGTGCACCCTCGCGCAGCTGCCCGGCGCGTTCCCGTCGGCCCGGCTGTACAACATCTACGGCTGCACCGAGACCAACGACAGCTTCGTCCACGAGGTCGACCGGGACAGCGCCGGTACCGCCGGGCCACTTCCGATCGGCACGCCGGTGCCCGGTGTGCACGCCGAGATCGTCGGCACGGACGGCGCGGTGCTGCACGGTGCCGGAGCGGGCGAACTGTATGTGTCCACACCGTTCCAGACCGCCGGTTACCTCAACCGGCCCGACCAGGCGCACCGCTTCGCCGGGCACCCGCAGGGGTTGGCCGACCGGCGCTACTTCCGCACCGGCGACCTGGTCCGCCGCGACGAGTCCGGCGAGGTCTTCCTGGTGGGGCGCAGCGACTTCCAGGTCAAGGTGCGCGGGGTCGCGATCAACACGGCCGAGGTGGAGCAGGTCCTGCTCGACCACCCGGAGGTGCGAGAGGCCGCGGTGGTCGCCAGGGACGACGACCTCACCGGCAGCGTGCTGATGTGCGCGGTGCAGCGCACGCCGGACAGCGGCCTGAACAGTCTCAGCCTGCGCAAGCACTGCGCGAAGCGACTGCCGAGGGGCGCGATCCCTTCTGTGGTGCGGATCGGCGACGAGCCGCTGCCCAAGACGTCCACCGGCAAGGTCGACCGCAAAGCCATCAGTTTCACCGAGGTATCACCAACCGCTCGAGGAAGGGTGTCATGAGCAACATCGACACGATCAAGAAGTTCCTGGTCGACGAGTTCCTCCCGGACGTCAGCCCGAGCGAGATCGACGTCCAGCACGACCTGCTCGCCGACGGGGTCATCGACAGTCTCGGCGTGCTGAAGCTGATCGCGTGGCTCGAGGACCGGTTCACGCTCACGGTGAGCGACACCGAGCTCGACCCGGACAACTTCCGCAGTGTCGCGGCGATCGACGCGTTCATCGCGGACTCGCGTACGCCGGCCGGAGCCTGATCCCGTGAGGGAGCTTGCGAGCGAACCAATGTTACAGGGCGCCCGCGAGCGGCGTCACCGAGCCTGCGAGGGGGCGCCGTGAGCGTACTCGAGTCCCTTCTGGACCAGCGCGCCGACGTCCCGCTCGACGACTGGCGAACCTTCTGGGATCGGTTGGAGGCCGGTGCGGTCGACCGGGGCGAGGCTGTCGCCCTGCTGTCCTCACTGGCGACTCGGCTCCCGGACCACGGCACGCTGCGCGGCCTGCTGACCTCGTTCGACGAGCGGCGCCCGCCGGCGCCGCGGCGGTGGCCGGGCGCGGTCAACATCGTCGGCACCGGCGGCGGGCCGCCCACCTTCAACATCTCCACCGCGGCGGCGTTCGTCGCCGCCGCGACCGGGGTGCCGGTGGTGAAGACCGGTTCCCGCGCCTACACCAGCAAGGTCGGCTCGATCGATCTGCTGGAGCGGCTCGGCATCGGGCTGACGAAGTCGCACGCGGACACCGAGGAGTCGTTGGACCGCTTCGGTCTCGCGTTCGCCGGCCAGTACGTCTACCCCACGGTGCTCACCAGGTTGGCCAGGGTCATCCTGCCGACAAGCATGCGGTGGTTCGGCCGCTTCCTGAACACGATCGGGCCGTTCCTCGCCGGGCTGCCGGTGGCCGCGCAGGTCACCGGCGTGTCCGGCGCCGCGCCGCTGGCCCGGTTGCGACAGCTCGCCTGCGAGGTCGAGGACCGGACGATCTGGTTGTGCACCAACGACGTCGGCGCCGACGAGCTGCTCGGGTTCGCCGACAACGTGATCCACACCAGCAGTGGCGAACTGCGGCTGCCGCGCGGGAGGCACACCTCCGGCACGGGCACGCTGACCGCCGTGGCACCGGCCGACGGCGCCGACGCCGAGGCGCGGTTCCTCGACATCGTGTCCGGGGAGGGGGGCGCGGTCGCGACGGAGACGGTCTGCCTCAACGCCGCCGCGATGGCCATCGCCGCCGGGTGGGCCACCGACTGGGCGCCGGCCGTCGCCGATGCCAAGCACGCCGTGCGCACCGGGGTGGCCCGCGACCTGGTGGACCTGATGCGCGTGCCGCGCCGGCGCGGCGCGGCGAGTACGACGCGGGCGGTGACGCATGGCTGAGTTCTTCACCCGCCGCCGCGACCCCGGCGGCTACGGTCTCGCGCTGTTCCTCAACGCCGGCGACCCGCCGCTGCCGGTGCTGGCCGACGTCGTGTCGATGCTCGACGAGCGCGGCGTCGACTGCCTCGAGCTGGCCGTGCCGTTCCCCGACTCGGTCACCGACGGGCCGACCATCCGCCGCTCCGCGCGGCGGGCGCTCGACGGCGGCGGGGTGGAGCTCGACGACGTGCTCGCGTTCGTCTCGCAGGTGCGCCCCCGGCTGCGCCGGCTGCGGATCGCGCTGCTCGCCGACTGGAGCCACTCGGTCAAACACCGGCCGCTGCGCTCGGTCGTCGGCGACGTCGCCGAGTCCGGTGTGGACGGTCTGCTGCTGCACGCCCTCCCGCCGCGGCTGCGCACGGACTACCACGCGGCCGCCGACGACGCCGGCCTGCCCGTCGTCACGACCTGCTACCACGGCGTCTCCTCGCAGCGGGTGCTGGACGACGCCGCGGCCAACGCCTCGGCGTACCTCTACCTGGTCGCGCACTACGGCAGGAGTGGCACCGCGGCCACCACCGGCGGGCCCGAGCTCGCCACCACCATCGCGGCGCTGCGCGGGCGCACCTCGGCACCGATCGCCGTCGGCTTCGGCGTGCGCACCCGGGCGGACGCCGCGGCGGTCGCGGCCTCCGGCGCCGACGCGGTGATCGTCGGCTCGGCCGGCGTCGCGCGAGTGGAGAGCGCGCTCTCCACCGGCGGCGACGTGGTCGCCGACCTCGAGGACTTCGTCTCGTCCATCGCGGCGCCAGACGGGGAGTTCACAGAGATCAGGACTGGAGGTTGACCATGATCGTCCGAACCATCGAGAACGTGCCGACCGTCGAGTGGGGCAACGGCCTGAGCCGGCGTTTCCTTGTCGCCGACGACGGCGTCGGCTACACCGTCACCGACACCCTCGTCCGCGCCGGGACCAAGTCCCGGCTGGAGTACCGCAACCACCTCGAGGCCTGCTACTGCATCGAGGGGTCGGGCGAGGTCGTCGAGCTGGACGGGACGTCGCACCCGCTGGTGCCCGGCACGCTGTACGCCCTCGACGAGCACGACCCGCACTTCCTGGTGGCGAGCCCGCACGAGGACCTCCGCCTGGTGTGCGTCTTCACCCCCGCGCTGCGGGGCGACGAGGTGCACAGCCTCGACGAGCACAACTCCTCCGCGTACTAGCTAGGCGGTTTGCCGTGACCAAGTGGAATGCGGACCAGCTCGCACTGCGTGCGGGCCTGGCCCGGTGGTATGACGACCTCAGCGAGGGACACGTCGAGCGGGACGAGGAGGGCGGCTTTCCCTGGGACAAGTGGAAACTGATCCAGGAGACCGGCATCCTCGGCCTGCCGTTCGACACGCGGTGGGGCGGACTGGGCCAGGACATCCTGACGACGATGTACATCCTGGAAGGCCTCGGCGAAGGGTGTCGCGACGGAGGGCTGAGCTTCTCGGTGACCACCAGCATCTGCAGCACCGGTGTGCCACTCGAGCAGTTCGGCACCGACGAGCAGCGGAAGCGGTACCTGCCGGGGATCTGCTCGGGTGAGGTGATCGGCGCCCATGCCATCACCGAGGCCGGCGGCGGGTCGGATGCCATGCGGATGCTGACCAAGGCCGAACGGGACGGCGACGAGTTCGTCCTGAACGGGAGCAAGACGTTCGTCAGCAACGGGCCCGTCGCGGACGTGTTCGTCGTCTACGCCCGGACCCGTCCGGACGCCGGCGCGCTCGGCATCACCGCGTTCCTGGTCGACCGGGACACTCCCGGTCTGTCGGCCGGCAAGCCGCTCAAGAAGATGGGACTGCGGACCTCGCCGCTGTCGGAGCTGTTCTTCGACGACTGCCGGGTCCCGGCGGCCAACGTGCTCGGCCGGGTCGGTGGCGGGTTCATGGTCCTCGACCACGTCATGAAACGGGAGGTCCTGTTCTCTTTCATCGTCAACGTCGGCGAGATGCAGCACCGGCTCGACCGCTGCGTCGAGTACGCGAAGACGCGGGTGCAGTTCGGCAAGCCGATCGGCTCGTTCCAGTCGATCGCGAACCGGATCGTCGATATGAAGATCAAGCTGGAGACCTCTCGCAAGTGGCTCTACGACACCGGTGAGCGGCTCATGGCCGGCGAGAACGTCACCACCGACCTCGCCATCGCGAAGCTGCTGACCAGCGAGAGCAACGTGGAGTCGAGCCTGTCGGCGGTGCAGATCTTCGGCGGGCACGGCTACATGTCCGAGCAGGGCCTGGAAAAGGACGTGCGCAACTCGGTGGCGGGCACGATCTACTCGGGCTCCACGGAGATCCAGTACAACCGCGTCGCGTCGATGTTGGGTCTCGGCCGGTGATCCAGCCCGGTCCCGGCACGCCGGTGCTCAAGGTGTGCGGGGCGACGTCCACTGCGGACGTCGCCCTGCTCGCCGCGGCCGGTGCGGACCTGGTCGGCCTGTGGCACGGCGTTCCCGGCGGGGGCGCGGAGCTGTCCCTGCCGGACGCCGTGTCGCTGGCCGGCGCCGCGCGGGCGGCCGGGCTCGAACCGGTGCTGGTGACCTTCGCCAAGGACGTCGGGCTGCTGAGCACGGTGCTGCGGCAGACGGGGATCCGGTGGGTGCAGCTGCACGCCTACCAGCTGCCCGCGACGGTGGCGGCGTTGCACGCGGCCATGCCGGGTGAGCTGACCGTGGTGAAGGTGCTGCACGTGCGGTCCGGCACCTGCCTCGAACGCCCGCTGGTCGGGGCCTACGAACGGGCCGGCACCGACCTGTTCCTGCTCGACACCCTCACCGACGACGGCCGGGTCGGCAGCACCGGCCACCAGCTCGACGCGGCCGACGCGCTCGCCGTCGCCGAGCTGACCCACCGCCCGTTCCTGCTCGCCGGCGGCCTGTCCCCGCGCAACCACCAGGACTTCGACGCGGTCGTCGCGCACCCGCGCTACGCGGGCATCGACGTCGACACCGCGGCCAGGAACGCCGACGGACGCTTCGCCGGGGCGGCGGTCCAGGACATCGCGCGCGCCTGGCACACCACGAGCCACACCAGAAACGAGGTGGCCTGAATGAGTGAGTTCATCGCGGCCCTGCTTGCCGCTCGTCGTCCGCTGATCATGGAGATCAAGCGGCACGCCGGCGACGGCAAGGACCTGCTCGGCGGCCGGTCGGTCGCCGAGGTGCTGGCCGAGTACGAGGCGGCCGACGCCCCGTGCGTCTCCGTCGTCACCGGGAAGTGGTTCGGTGGCACCGAGGCGATGCTGCGCGAGGTCACCGAGCGCACGGACCTTCCGGTGCTGCAGAAGGACTTCATCACCAGGCGGGAGCAGGTGACGCGCGCCAGGACACTCGGGGCGTCCGCCGTGCTGCTCACCGCGGGACTGTTGCCCAGGTCGAGTCTGGCCACTCTGGTCGACGCCTGCCTGACCGCCGGCCTCACCCCGTTCGTCGAGGTCACCGGCGAGGCCGAGATCGAGGCCGTGCCGCACGCCGGCGAGTGCGTGATCGCGGTGAACAACAAGGACATCCGGACCAGGGAACGCGATGCCGGTGACGTCGGGCGCAGTCTGCGGCTGCTGCCGGCGCTGGTCGGCAGGGGCACCCCGTGCCCGGTCAGCGCGAGCGGCATCGACGACACGGACACCGCGGCCCGGTTGCTGAACGCCGGCTACGCGGGCCTGCTGATGGGCACGGCCCTGCTGCGAAACCAAGGGCTCGACACCTTCCTGTCCGAACTGGACGGTCGACTGAAGCGCCCGGCGACCATCGGGGAGGCGCGGTCATGACTGGCGAATCCCCTGCCACCGCCTGGGTCCGCGGGTTCCGTGCCGCGCCGGACGCGCCGCACCGGCTGGTGTGCTTCCCCTACGCCGGCGGCACGGCGAAGTACTTCCTGCCCTACGCCCGGTCGCTCGCCACGCACTCCGAGGTGTTGGCCGTCCAGTACCCCGGCCGGCAGGAGCGGCGGGACGAGCCGCCCATCGACGATCTCGACGAGCTGACGCGGCTGGTCGCCGACGCACTGCTGCCGCTGACCGACCGGCCGGTGACCTTCTTCGGGCACAGCATGGGCGCCGCGCTCGCGTTCGAGGTCGCCCGGGTGCTCGAGGACAAGGGCGTGGTGCTCAGCGGCCTGTTCGTCTCCGGCCGGCGTGCGCCGTCGCGCCACCGCGTGGAACGCACCCACCTGCTCGACGACCAGCTGCTGCTCGGCTCGGTGCGCGCACTGGCCGGGGCGAACGCCCGGCTGCCGGGGTTCGACGCCTTCGCACGCGGCGCACTGCCGCTGATCCGCGCGGACTATCGGGCCGCGGAGACCTACCGGTATGTCCCAGGACCGCCGCTGGTCTGCCCGGTCGTCGCGCTCACCGGCGACGCCGACCCGCTGGCGTCGGTGGACGAGGTCGCGTCGTGGCGCGCCCACACCACCGGCCCCTTCGAGCTGCGGGTGTTCACCGGCGGCCACTTCTTCCTGGACGAGCACCGGGCCGGTGTGGTCGAGGTGCTCGACGACCATGTGACCGGCGCCGCCAAGGAGGTTGCGCGCCGGTCACCGGCCCTGTGACAGGGAGTTCACTCACAAGGCGGTGGCCAACAACTGTCCGCTCGTGTGCTGCTGGTGCAGGCTCGGGTCGGAGTTGAGGATCGCGCGCTGCACGCTCTGGATCCAGGCCGACGCCTCCATGCCCAGCTCGTTCACGATCGCGGCGCGGTGGTGGCCGAAGATCTCCAGCGCCCGCCACTGCCGGCCCGACCGGTACTGCGCGATCATGTACTGCGCACACAGCCGCTCGTTCATCGGGAACCGAGAGGTCAGCTCGGCCAGCTCGGTGAGGAGGGTGTGGTGCCGCCCGAGCCACAGGTCGGCATCCACGCAGTCCTCCAGCACGCCGAGCCGGCTCTCCTCCAGCCGGTTCACGTGGACGCCGAGGGCACGGCGGGTCGGCACGTCGACCAGCGCGGACCCGCGCCACATGCCCAGCGCCCGGCGCAACGTGTCCGACGCGGCCTCGTAGTCGCCCAGCGCCATCTGCCGCCGGCCTTCCTTCGCGAGCAGCTCGTACTCGCCGGCGTCCAGGTCCTGCGGGCTGATCCGCAGCGAGTACCCGGGGTAATGGGTGACCAGCAGGGACTTGGCCACCTCCGTCTTGCTCGTCTCGAGGGCGTCGCCGAAGCGCTGGCGTAAGTGGAAAATATAGGTTTGTAACGTCTGTAAGCAGGTGTCGGGGGGTGTGCTGCCCCAGAGCTCCTCCAGGAGAACACGTACCGAGACCACCTCGCCCGCGTGCAGCGCGAGAAGTGCGAGCACTTGCCGGTGTTTGGCCGCGCTCGGGGTCGTCAAGCAATCATTCACGTGCACTTCCAACGGTCCCAGCATGTTGATTTGCATGGTCCTACCTTCTTCCAAGCTCGGACTGGCCGAAGCACTGTTGAAACGCTCGCAGAACGGTCGCGCCATCGGCAGTGAAGAAGGCACGAGCACCGATGGGAGAAACCGGAAGGGGTGGTGTGAGAAATACAGGCCATAACCCGTGAGTCGCGCACTGGCCGGTCCCTGCCCTGGTCTCGACACTTCCACTGGAGGACCACAGAGGTCAGAACCATTCGAGCCAGGGGAACCACCATGTCCGCCTTCGCTCGGCGACGACCACCTCAACTCGTGCCTCGGTGAGATGTCCGATCCGACGCACCGCAACGCGGTACCGACGTGACCGCGAGGAGACCCCGCCATGCCCCCCGAGCCCGACCAGTCGCCCGCACGAACACACCTACGGGCGCTGAGCGAGGACGTCCTGGTCGAGAGTTCGGACGAACACGACACGCCGGTGCGCGTGGTGACCCGGTGGGGGGAGTCCGTCTTCGACGACATGCCCACGGCGGTCCGCGGTGCGCTGGAGCGGATGAGCATGGGGCCCAGTGCCGTGGCCAACATCGAGCCGGCGAGCCATGACGAGCGGGCTGCCCTCGCCGACGTGCTGGACGTGCTGAGCGGCTCGGTCGTGCACACACTGCACCTGGACGAGGACGTCGATGATGCCGACGACCTCGTCGGCGTGCTGCTGTCGGTGGTCCCCATCGCCGAGCACGCCCCCTTCCGGATGGCCGAGGTCGACCCGGACCGGCCGCTGCGTCTGTCCCGCTTCGCGGCGATCCGGACCGGCCGCGACGAGTTGGTGCTGGAGTCGGCGGTGACGCCGTTCCAGGTCGTGCTGCACCGGCCGCTGGCCTACCTGGCCGTGATCTCGCTCGGCCGGCCGACGTCGGTCACCGAGCTCGCGGCGGTGCTGCGCACCTCGCCTCCGGTCGTCGCGGACCTGGTGGGCTACCTGGTCGCGGCGGGGATGGTGCTGCCCGCCACGCGGGACGCGGCCCACGCCTACTGGTCGCACCACGACCTGATGTTCCACGCCCGCACCAGGATCGGCCGCGGCCCGTCGTCCGCGACCGCGGTCCCCCGCGACGGGCCACCGCCGCCGGTGACCAAGCCGGCGCCGCCCGGCCCCCGGTTCCCGCTCCACCGCCCGGACGACGACCAGATGAGCTCGGGCCCGTCGCTGACCGAGGTCATCGAGGCCGAGCGGGTGTACCCGGACGAACCCGACCGGCCGTTGGCGGCCAGGCACCTCGGCGAGCTGCTCTATCGCGCCGCCCGGGTCAGGTCCGTGTCGCCGACGCCGACCCACTGGGGGGTCACCTACGAGATGTCGGACCGGCCGTACCTGAGCATCGCCGGGCTGTACGAGCTGGAGCTGTACCTCACCGTGAACCGCTGCGTCGGGCTGCCGCGCGGGATCTACCACTACGACCCCGCCGGCCACGCCCTCACGCTGGTCAACGACTCCGAGCCCGACCTGGCCGCGCTGCTGGACAACGCGCAGGTCGCGACGCGCCGCAGCGAGCGCCCGTCGGCCCTGATCACCGTCACCGCGCGGACGGACCGGTTGTTGCGGCTGGTGGACGGCACCGGCTACGCGACGACGCTGATGCACCTCGGGGCGTTGCAGCAGACCCTGCACCTGGTGGCCGCCGCGGCCGGTCTCGTGGCGTGCCCGCTGGTGCTGGACAGCACCGATACGACCGATCGGGCGCTGCGGTTGGACTGGCCGGCGGAGGTCGGCGTCGGCGAATGCGTCATCGGGTACCTCCGTTAGCCTAAACGGAGGGTTTTCCTCTCAGTTAACTGGTACGCTGATAGCTCCACGCGGATGGCGGCCCGCGCTTACGACATGAGGGTTCTTTATGGAGGATGGCTTACGCCCGAACATAGCCCCGTTACTGGCGAACACGGTTCTGGTAACGGTGTACCTAGGCTTCTGCGTCGTTTCCTCGATAGGCATCGTGACCTATCTGGACGACCCGTTCGCGATCGCACTGTCCTTTGTGTATACGGTCGCGCTACTGGTATTGCAGGTGGACTATTTCGGCCGGTTGAACAAGTACTCACGGCCGCCGCTGAGATATGCGGCGCTGCTGCTCCAGGCGTGCCTGGTGTACCTGCCGCTCATCGAGTACCGGGAGACCTGGGTGAGCGGGCCGGGTTTCCTGGCCGGGAGCGTGTTGCTCGCCCTGCGGGCCGCGGCCGCGTTGCCGCTGTTCGCGCTGGTCGTGGCCAGTATGGGCTGGGTGCAGGGTCAGCTGACCGGGTCGGGCGTGGACGTCGCCTACACGACGGTCTCCACGATCATCACCGGTCTGGTCGTGTTCGGCCTGACCCGCCTCACGAACCTGGTGACCGACCTGCACGCGGCACGCGACGAGCTCGCCAAGAAGGCCGTCGCGGAAGAGCGGCTGCGGTTCGCCAGGGACCTCCACGACCTGCTCGGGATGAGCCTGTCGGCGATCACGCTGAAAAGTGAGCTGACCGGCCGGCTGATAGCCGACCATCCGACCAGGGCCAGCAAGGAGCTCGCCGAGATCCTGACCGTCTCCCGGCAGATGCACGCCGAGGTCCGCTCGGTGGCCAACGGGTACCGTCAGCTTTCCCTGGCCGAGGAGTGCGACTCCGCCGAGTCCGTGCTGGCCATCGCGGACGTGGTGGTCGTGGTGCGGCGCGACTACGGCGAGCTGCCCGAGCGAGCCGGCACGCTGCTCGCGACCGTGCTCCGCGAGGGCGTCACGAACGTGCTGCGGCACAGCATGGCGAAGCGGTGCGACATCCGGATCGGTCAGTCGGAACGCGCGGTGTTCATCGAGATGGTCAACGACGGCGCCTCGAGGGAAGCGGCGCGCCGCGACTCCAGCCGCGGCGGCGGGAGCGGCCTGCGCAACCTGTCCGAGCGGGTCCGGATGGTCCACGGCGCGCTCGTCGCGGAGCGACTGCGGGGCGAGCGGTTCCGGCTGTACGTCTCGATCCCGCTGCTGGCGGAGCCGCAGGAGCCGGACCTGGCTACAACCAGCCAGCATCCTTGGCGATTCGGATCGCGTCGACACGAGTCCGCGCGTTGAGCTTGGTGACGATCGTCGTCAGGTAGTTGCGGACCGTGCCGGCCGACAGGAACAGCCGGACCGCGATGTCCACCGCGCCGGCCCCGCCCTCGATCATGCGAAGCACCTCGAGCTCCCGGCTGGTCAGCGGGCACTCCTCGGTGTCCCAGGCCGCGAGCGCGAGCTCGCCGTCGATGACTCGCCGGCCCACCGACACCTCTCTGATGGCGTTGGCCAGCTTCGCGGAGGGCGCGTTCTTGAGGATGAACCCGTTGACCCGCGCGGCGAGCGCTCGCCGCAGAGTGCCGGGACGGCCCAGGCTGGTGAGGATCAGCGTGCGGCAGGCGGGCAGCTGATCGTGGAGCTCGGCCGCGGCGGACAGCCCGTCCTTGCCCGGCAGGTCGATGTCGATGACGGCGACGTCCGGCCGGTACTTGATCGCGGCCGGCAGGATCTCGGTCCCGCAGGCGACCTCGGCGACCACGTCGAGGTCCGGCTCGAGCAACATCAACGCGACCAAGGCACCCCGAACCATGTGCATGTCCTCGGCCAGCAGCACCTTAATCACGTAAGGCTCCGAGCACGCAGAATCCTCGGCGGTGAACGAACCGATCCATCCGCCGCGCGCGCTCGCCGAACCCTAGGTGTCGTGGCGAGCGAAAGTCCCTGGTCGTGCCGCATGCCGCGACGGCGGCAGGATCGGCCATCGCCGCCGCGACAGGTGTCGCCGCACCGACAAGACCCCGTTGTCTCGGTTTCATGCCCCGACGCTAACTCCGTCGGACCGTCACTAGATCCAGAGCGCCTCGAAGGCTGGTCGTGAGGTCGACGTCGACCTCCCGATCTTCGGCTCGTCGCCGTGTCCCGCGGCACAAGGAAACGCTCGCCGGCCGCTGTCCGGGTTGCCCCGGCTCGCCGACGAGCGGCTCCGCGCCCACCTGACGCGGAAGTTCCTCGTGATCACGCTGAAACCGCAGGTCAGCTCACGGCTTCAGGGGCTTGCGCAGCAGGAACAGGTAGGAGCCGAGGTGCTCACGGAAGAAGGTGCGCACCATGGGCATCACGTGGTCCATCTGGGCGACGATGTCGGCGCCGTACTTGGCGATGATCTCGTCGTGCCGGTCGGCCCAGAGAAGTCCCATCACCTCGCCGCTGAGCGCGGTGTTCTGGGTCATGCTCTCGGCCTTGACCAGCTCGAGGCCCGCGGTGGCCGCCAGCTCCATCATCTGCGCCGGCGTCACCGGGCGCATGGCCTGCCAGGTGTGCTGGTACGCGGCCAGGAGCTCCTCGGAGGGGTTCCCACGGAGCGTGAAGTCGCTCACCAGGAAGTGACCGCCGGGCCGCAGCACCCGGGCGGCCTCGTGGAACGCCTGCTGACGGTTGGCCAGGTGTGCGTACACCTCGATCGCCGTGGCCGCGTCGAACGACTCGTCCGGGAAGTCGAGGGACATGGCGTCGCCGTAGGCGAACGACACGCGATCGGAGATGTTCGCCGCCTTGGCCCGCTCGGTCGCCAGGGCGAGCTGGCCACGGCTGACGTTGATCCCGGTGACCCGGCCACCGCTGCGCTGGGCCATCCGGATCGCGGGCGTGCCCGCGCCGCAGCCGATGTCCAGCAGGTGCTCGCCGGCCTTCAGCCCGAGGGCCTCGAGGTGGTAGTCGGTCTGCCACTCCTGCGCCCTGTTGGACAGCTCGGGGAGCGTCGACGCGGGCTCACGCTCACCAGGCCGGGTCCACAGGCCGATGTGCAGGCTGATGTCACTGGCGATCAGCGCGTGAAGATCGATCAGCTGGTCGTAGTTGATGCCGATGTCTTCGGGGCTCGGTGGGGCGAAGCCGCTATCAACATGGTCAGCAGTAGTTGTCACTGTTCGCAGCTCCCTTTTGTACGTTGCGTAACGCAATACCCAATTACGGTAACTAGCGGCGGGCGCAGGCCGGAAGGGAAAAATTCATGTCCTGAATATGACGAATTCGAGGACGCCATTACGGACTTTTGCTATCATGAGCGGGTAATCAATATCGAAATCGGTAAGCGCCCTTTTCGGCGTCACGCGATCGCCCATTGCGGCCGCTTGTTCACGCGGCCCTGGCCCGCTGCCCGACCAGGCCGGCCAACACCCGATGCATGGCACACACGCCGGCCTCCAACTCCTCCAGGTTGACGGTCAACGGCGCACGCAACTGGATCGAACGTTGCCCGCCGGGCCGCGCGAGCACCCGCTCGTCGGCCCGCAGGCGAGCGACCACCTCGTCCCGGACCATCGCGGAACACAGGTCGAACGCACACATCAGACCACGACCCCGGACATCGGTGACATGGTCGGGAAACCGGCCCGCCAGGCGCCCGAGCATCGCCAGCAACACCCGGCCGAGCCGGGCGGCCCGGCCGCACAGGCTCCGCGCCTCGACGACCTCCAGCACACGTCGGGCATGGACCAGGTCGACCAGCCGCCCGCCGACCACGTCGTCTGCCGGCTCCACCCGGCGAGCCGCCATGACACCGCCGACCCGGAGCCGGTCGCCGAAGGCCACCACGTCCGGAGCGAGACCGAACTGTTGGTAGGCCCACGGAGTGCCGGTCAGTCCGACGCCGGTCCGCACCTCGTCCAGTACGAGAAGAGCGTCGTTGTCGTGGCACAGCCGTTGCGCCGCCTGGAGAACACGCGCGCTCAGGTGGCCGCCGCCCTCGTCGGGGACGGGCGCGACGACGAGGCACGCGATGTCGTCGCGGTGCGTCTCGAACGCCCGCCGGGCCTGTTCCAGTACCGGGCCGGGAAACCGGGCCGCTGACGCGGACACCCGCTCGAGGTCGACACCGGTCGGCCGCAGGGCGAGCACCCGGTCGCCCCGCGCGCGTCGCCCGTGCGCGGCGTTGTGCCGGCGCTTCCACGCGCCCGCGCACTCGACCGCTCTCGCCATCGCGCGGGCACCGTCGTCGACGAACATCCGGTGTGGCAGCTTCGGGTCGGCGAGCACCCTGGCGAAGGTGTCGGCGAACTCCGTGCGCTGCCGGCGATCGAGCTCGGTCCCGGCCGGCTCGTGGCGGACCTCGGCCAGCAGCGCCAGGAACCCGGCGTCGTCGGCGAGCTCGGGCGGGTTCACGCCGAGCACCGCCGAGCCGGGACACGTGTCGAGGTTCAGGTACTCCGGTCCACCGCTCGCGTCGACGAGGTACGGGCCGTGGCTCGCGCGCGGGTCGGAGCCGAACGGGAACCCGTCAGCTGGCTCCATCGCCGTGCACTTCTGCCATCGCCACCGCGATGCGGCGCGGGCCGGTGAAGGGTTCCCGGCCGTGACTCGCCAACATGTTGTCCACCACGAGCACGTCGTCGCGCTGCCAGTCGAAGCGGACGCGCGCCTTCGCGTAGCACTCGCGCAGATGGGACATGACGTCGTCGGGAATGCGGGCGCCGTCGCCGTAGTAGGTGTTCGTCGGCAGCCGCTCCTCGCCGAACAACGCCAGCATGCCCTCCCGGACGTCCTCGGGCAGCGTGGTGTTGTGGAAGAACGTGATGTGGTTGAACCACACGGTCTCGCCGGTCACCGGGTGGGTGTGGACCGCCTCGCGGACCGCCGTGGTGCGCAGCCCGTCCCTGCCCTGCCACGCGAGGTCGAGCCCGTGGCCCGCGCAGTACTCCTCGACCTCCGCACGCGACTCGGTGCCGAACGCCTGGCGCCAGTTCACCCCGAAGCGCTCGTGGTAGTTGCGCACGAGCATCCACTTGCGACGCGCGAACTCCTCGCGCACGGCCGGGTCGATCGACTCGTACAGCACCCGGCTGTCGGCGAGCGGTGTCGCGCCGTCGGAGTGCGGCGGCTCGACGCAGTAGAAGTACAGGGCCATCGGCCACGCCACCTGGTAGGAGCTCTCGTTGTGCAGGAAGATCTCCTCCTCGGCCGGATGGTCGGTCGAGGTGTACACGTTGCCCTTGATCTCCGAGCGCGGCGAAGACCGCTCGGTGTAGCGGAGTGTCTTGCCGGACAGCGTGTTCACCACGGTCTCCAGGCCGTCGACCCCGCCGATGTCGAAGCCGCGCAAGAGGATGGCGCCGTGCGTCGCGATCAGGTCGCGTAACCGCGCACGGTCGGTGGACAACAGTTCGGGAAGCTCGCGCTCGGCGTCCTCAACGACGTAGGGCAGCACTGCCAACACCTTTCCGGTCGACGGTCACGATCTGTCTGAACTGCTCCGGCGCCACGTTGCCGCCGGACAACACGACGCCCACCCGTCGGCCGGCGGTGTCCAGGCGGCCGCCGAGCACCGCCGCGGTGGCGCACGCCCCACTCGGTTCGACCCTCTGGCGGCCGTGCGTCCACAGGAAACCCATCGCGGCGGCGATCGCGCCGTCGTCGACGGAGACGACCCGGTCCAGCAGCCGTCGGTTGACCTCGAAGGTGAACCGGCCGGGCGCGCGGTGCCGCAACCCGTCCGCCAGCGTGTCCGGTGTGGACACCGTGACCCGCCTGCCTTCCGCGAGCGAGCGCGCGGTGTCGTCGCCTCCGGCCGGCTCCACCCCGACCACCTCGAGCCAGGGACACAAGGCCTTGGCGACCGTCGCGCAGCCCGCGGCCAGCCCGCCGCCGCCGACCGGCACCACCAACAGGTCCAGGTCCCCCGACTGCTCGAACAACTCGAGTGCGACGGTGCCGTGGCCGGCCGCCACCTCCGGGTCGTCGGACGAGGGCAGCACCGCGAGCCCCTCGCGCCGCGCGAGGTCCGCCACGATCTCGTCGCGGTCCCCGGTGTGCGGGTCGTAGCGCACCACCCGCGCGCCGTGCGCCCGCACGGCCGCCACCTTGATCGCGGGCGCGTCGTTCGGGAGCACCAGCACGGCGGGCAGGCCGAGCTCCTCGGCGAGCACGGCGACCGCCCGGCCGTGGTTGCCGGACGACCCGGCGACCACGCCGCGCAGGACTCCCGGACCGAGCACGAGCAGCTTGTTGAGCGCGCCGCGGATCTTGAACGCGCCGGTGCGCTGGTGGTTCTCGGCCTTGAGCGCCACCCGCGCGCCGGTCGCCGCGTCCAGCTCGGGCAGCCGCAGCACCGGCGTGCGCACCACCTGCCCGGCGATGCGGGCGGCGGCCTTCTCGACGTCGTCGATCCGCAGTTCAGTCGACATCGGCGCGACTCACCGCCTCGACAGCGGGCTCCGGCGTCTTCGCCACCTCGACGTCGTCGAGGTGGTCGAGGTTGTCGAGGTCGCGCAGCAGAAGGACGGGCAGCAACCCGGCGGCCGCGACGACCGCACCGAGGATCCACCACGCCGGTCCGTCCGAGCCGAGCAGCGTGACGCCGAGCAGCACCGGGCCGACCATGTCCTGGCCGACCCGGCCCAGGTTGAAGAACGCGAGATAGTGCCCGCGTCCCTCCCTCGGCGACAGCGCGAAGCTCAGCGGCGTGCTCGCGATCGTCAGGCCCTCGCCGAGGGTGTGGACGAGCATGCCGACCACCAACAGCCCGGTCGCGGCCAACGCGGTCGAGGCGGTGCCACCCGCCGCGTAGAACACGCACGAGATCCCGACGGCGGCGCCGGCGAGCGCGCAGGCCCGCCCGGCGGACCGCGCGTCGGGGAACATCCGGTTCAGCGGGATCTGCAGCCCCATGGCCATCGCCGCGTTCAGCGTGAGGATCGCGGTCAGCACCCAGCTCGGCGCCGCCGTGTGCTCGACGACCCACAGCGGCAGCACCACCGCGAGCAGCGTGTTGCTGGTGAGCAGGACGCCGTTGACGGCCGTGACGAGCACGAACCTCGGGTCGCGGACCGGGGCCCGCACGGGTGTCGGCGCGTCCCGGTCGCGCCGCGGCGCCCGGACCTCCGGCCCGTGGCGCAGCGCGTTGACCACCAGCGCGGCGAGCACGAACGTCACGCCGTTGCCGAGGATGCCGACCTGGAACAACCACTCCTGGTCGAGGATCACCGGCACGGTGGCGCACAGCGAACCCAGCACGATCGCGCCGTTGCGGACCACGAACACGCCACCGAGCACGGTCGCCCGCTCGGCGCCGCCGAAGAACCGGTCCACCAACGCCTGCACGACCGGTCCGCTGGTGCGGTCGAACGGGATCAGCAGACAGGTCAGCACGAAGTACGACCAGTACTGGTCGGTCAGCGCGTAGAGGCTGTACCCGACGCCGCGCAGCAGGTACATCACCATCAGGGTCCGCCGTGGCCCGAAGCGGTCGGCGAGGCGGCCGAGCTGCGGGCTCGTGACGAACGCCAGCAGGCTCGCCACGGACATCGCGGCGCCGACGGAGGCGACGGAGAAGTCGAGGACCGTGGTGAAGTAGAGGATCGAGATCGCGGTGTAGAGCCCGGTGCCCCACGAGTCGACCGCGCCGGTCACCAGCAGGAGCCGGGCGGGGCGGCGGTCGAGCATGAGCCCGGCGGCGAGACCTCGCAGCCGGCCGGGGGGACGCGGATCGGACATGGTCGGGCCTTCCTCCTCAGCGGGTGGCGGCGGCCAGCTCGACCAGCGCCGGCATGCCGGCGACGACGTCGTCGGCGGCCACGCCGAAGTCGACGAGGCAGGCGACCTCGTCGACCCCCGCCTCGGCCAGCCGGGCCACCAGCGTGGCGCACGTCCGCGGCGACCCGATCAGGGAACCCTCGTGCAGGTACCGCTCGTAGGTGACGTCCAGCAGCTCCTCCACGAGGTCGGCCGGGATCTCCTCGTCGGGCAGCTGGTGGCCGCCGCTGATCGTGCCGCCGCCCCCGGCCGCCTTGCGCTCGAGGCCGACCGCCGACCGGAGGTACTCGCGGAACGGCGTCCTGGTGCGCGCGATCGCGGCGTCCGCGTCGTCGTCCAGGTGGGTGTGCAGCATCAGCGAGACGACGCCGTCCTCCGGCGTGTGGCCGTTGTCGGCCCGCGCCTTGCGGTACAGCGCGATCTTCTCGCGCAGCTGGTCGAGGTCCTGGCCGATCAGGTGGGTCAGCAGGTTCGCGCCGGCCGCGCCGGCGTCCACGAACGTCTGCGGGTTGCCGGAGGAGGTCAGCCACACCGGCAGCTCCGGCTGGACCGGTGCGGGGAACAGCCGCACCTCGGTCGGCTGGCCCGCGCCGTTGGGCAGCTCGACGCTCTCGCCGCGCCACAGCCGCCGCACGGTGTCGAGCTGGTCGAGCATGACCTCCTTGCGTGTCGCGTAGCTCTGCGGCGCGAGCACGAAGTCGTTGACGTTCCACCCCGCGCCGAAGGACACCGCGGCACGGCCGCCGGAGAGGTTGTCGACCACCGACCAGTCCTCGGCCACCCGGACGGTCTGGTGCAGCGGCGAGATCAGGCTGCCGGCACGCAGCTGGACCCGTTCGGTGACGGTGGCCATGGCGGCACTCGTCATCGCCGGGTTCGGGAACACGCCGCCGAACTCGTCGAAGTGACGTTCCGGTGTCCAGACCGCGGCGAGGTCGCCCTCGTCGGCGAGGCGCGCGACCGTCAGCATCGTGCGGTAGGTCGCCTCGGCGCTCGCCCCGGCCGAGGCGGCGAAGAACATGACGCCGTAACGCATTGCGGCTCCTTTGTGGTCGGTGCGGTGGTCAGCCCGTGCAGGGCAGGCGCAACCGCTGGTAGGTCAGTCGGAGGTCGGTGGCGAGCAGCACCCGGACGGTGTGCATGTCGGCGGGCACCCCGGCCGGCACCGTCAGCTCGACGGCACGGGGCGACTCCGGCGGCTCGGGCGCCCGCACGGCGGCGTACACGGTGTCGCCGCCGTTGTCCTTGGCCTGCAGGACGATCGGCCCCCGCGTCGACGCGATGAGGCCGACCGGCAGCGCCGTCCCGGCGCGCACGGTCGTCGGCAGGGTCACGGTGAGGCGCGGGCCGCCGGTCTCGCGCAGCTCGCGCGGCCCGCAGTGCGGGCACTGCACCAGGAACACCTCGGCCGCGGCGCCGCCCGGCACCGCGTACCCGGTGACGTACCGGGGCGAGCCGCAGTGGTCGCAGTGGCCGTCGCGTTCGGTCGACACCTCGCGCAGGCCGTCGCAGAGCACCTGCTCCAATGCGTGGTGCTGCAACAGATGAGAGTCGAACAGGGTCGCGCAGGACCGCGCCCAGCGGGCCCCGTACCGGGTGGCGATGCCCGGCAGCCGCTCGACGTCGTCGCGCCACACCCCGGTCCGCCGGGCCTGTTCGACCACCCGCACCGAGCCCTGGAGCAGCCTGCCGAGGTCGTCGTGGGTGCGGACCATCGCGGTGAGCGCGGCGAGTGCGTCGCCGTCGGGCACGGCGAGGTCGCGGACCGCGCGGTGCAGCCGCGCGGTCCGGTCCAACCGGGCGGCGAGGTCGTGCTGCCACCGCTCGTGCTCGCGCAGCCGGTCGGTGGCGTCGACGACGGTGGTCTTCTCTGCGGGCTCCCCGGTGGCGACGACCCGGAGAAACCGGTTGCCGCGGAACAAGGTCTGGCCGGTCGGCTCGGCGAACAGCACTGCCGCGTCGTCGCGCCGCTCCGCCAGCGTGACGCTGTCCCTGGTGTCCAGGGGCTCGCCGAGCACGCACGGCGCGGCCGAGAGGTCCGGCACGCCGGCGGTGCCGGCCAGGTAGTACGGGCGCGACCCAAGCAGCGGCAGCTGGAAGTCGTTCTCGATCTCCCGGACCCCGCTCATGCCGACGGTGCCGACGAGGTGGGCCAGCGCCGCGACCGAGGCGGGCCGGTAGGGCAGCGCCCGGTCGCACGACAGCACCGAGCGCGCGTAGCCCTCGAGCGCCGCGGTCACCAGGCTGATGTCCGAGGGGAACAGGTCCCCCGCGACGCTGAACGTGGTGCAGGAGAACAACAACAGGTCCGCGGCGCGGACGTCCCTGGTCCGCAGGACCGGCCGTCCCCTGCTGCGCTTGCACCGCGTGCCGTCGGCACGGTCGCGGCAGCCCGCGGTCACCGGGTCGCCGTCGAGGCGCTGCTCGACCTCGCGCGGCAGCCCGCACAGCACGTGCGAGCCGAGGTTCGCGTGCCCGTTCTCGCCGTGCGCGCACAGCGCGAGCGCACGGGCTCCGCCGGTCAGCAGATCGGTGACGTCCTCCGGTGACACCGCGCCGCCGATGACGTCGGCGACCACCCGGTCCGGCACGTCGGCGGGCGGCGCCAGCATCGTCTTGGCGACGACGAAGCTCAGTCCCGCCAGGTCGAGGGCGGGCAGCAGCGCCCACGGTGCCGCGATGGTCTCGGCGAGGTCGTGCAGGGCGGCCACCGGGAACGCGGCGCACCGCCCCACGACGGTCACGGCCGCGGCGTCCGAGCACGCGCGCGTACCTGCCCAGCCCGGTGTCCGCCAGCCGGGCAGGTACGCGCGGCCGGTGCGTGCGGCGAACGCCTCGGCGACGGGCGCGAACTCCTCGGTGACGCACACGACGAGCCCGTCGTCGACAGGGCGTGCGGCCGGGCGCGCGGCCGCCGGCCGGTACCAGTCGAGCACCTCGGCCCAGTGCCGCCGCCGGGACGGCAGGCCCGGCGTCAGGACCGGCACCGGCGCGTCGGGGTCGGCCAGCGCCGCGACCAGCGTCGCGGCGTCGGGCACCCAGGTGGTGGCGGGCATGCCGGTCACTCCCAGCTGGCGATCACCGTGACCGTCGAGACGATCCCGGCCACCTCGTCGTCCAGGTCGGCGTCGGTCTCCTCGTCGAGGTCCCGTGCGGTCGGTGCTGTCGGTGCGGTCACGCCCTGTATCTCGGCGAGCCGCGCCGCGACCGCGTCGACGAGCGGGTTCTCCTCGTTGGCCATGACGTTCTCCTTCAGTTGTCGAAGTAGGCGGGCTCGCTGCCGAGTGCGGGGACGAGGTCGGACATCCACGCGGCCGTCGGGTCGTGCTTGGCGAAGAAGGGTCTGCCGACCCACGACGGTTCGCGGGCCTGGAGGTAGCGCAGGCAGAACACGTCCTGGCCGGCGACGGTCGCCACACCGTCGATCGCGACCTTGCCGAGCACGGCCGACATCGACGGCCCACGCGCGGTCCGCGCGAGACCGCTGACCTGCTGGCTGGCGTCGCGGAAGACCTGCCAGGCGCGGTGCAGCGGCACCTCGAAGTACCGCCGCGGCCCGGTGTCGCGTTCGACGAACATGTAGTACGGCACCGCGCCGAGCGCGACGGCCGCCCGCCACAGCTCGGCCCAGGTGGCGGCGTCGTCGTTGATGCCGCGCACCAGCGGGGCCTGCGTGCGCACCACCGCGCCGGTGCCGACGACCCTGCGCACCGCGGCCTGCGCCTCTGGCGCGTGCAGCTCGCTCGGGTGCGTGAAGTGGCCCATCACGGCAAGGTGCTTCCCGGCGGCGACGACCCGCTCGAACAGCCGGCACAGGTCGTCCGCGTCGGGTCCCCTGGTGACCCGGTATGGCCAGTACGCCAACGCCTTCGTGCCGAGCCGGATGGTCCGGACGTGCGCGAGCTCCGGCGCGAGCAGCGGCTCGACGTAGTGCCGCAGGTTGTCGGTGGACATGATCAGCGGGTCGCCGCCGGTGATCAGCACGTCGGTGATCTCGGTGTGCCGGCGCAGGTACTCGGTCACCTCGGCCACGTCGTCGGTGGCGATCTTGAGGTCCGAATCGCCGACGAACTGCGCCCAGCGGAAGCAGTACGTGCAGTAGGCGTGGCAGGTCTGGCCGCGGCGCGGGAAGAAGAGCAGCGTCTCCCGGTACTTGTGCTGGACCCCGGCCAGCGGTCGGCCGTCGAGTGTCGGCACGTTCAGGTCGGTCTGGCCCGCCGGGTGCGGGTTCATGGCCCGGCGGATGTCCCGCGCGGCGGCCTCGGTCCGCTTCCGCTCGGCACCCTCGCGCAGCAGCGAGGTCATCGCCGCGAGCTCGGCCGGTGCGAGCATGTCCGGCTGCGGGAACACGAGGCGGAACAGCGGGTCGTCCGGGGCGCGCTTCCAGTCGATCAGCTCGTCGGTGACGTAGGCGTTGGTGCGAAAGGGAAGCACCGTGGCGACCGCGCGGGTCATCAGCTTGGTGTCGGCGTCGAAGCCGCCGCGGTCGAGCAACCGGTCCAGGTCGCGGATCGTGTACGCGCGGTAGGCGGTGTCCACGGTCATGCCGCCGGCTCCACACGCTCGCGCTCACCGAACGCCCGCGCCAGCTCCGGCGCGGTCAGCAACGTGTAGTGGTCGGCGTCGGGCACGGACACCGTGGTCACCGCGGCGCCGAGCAGCTCGGCCCAGCCAAGGGTCGCCGTGGCGTCGGCCGGCCGTTCCTGGGCGCCGCCAAGCACGAGGAGCACGCGGGTGCCGGCGAGCCTGCCGCGCCGCACCCGGTACGCCGCGAGTGCCCTCGCGTGGGCGCCGAACACGGCGAAGCGGCGGCGCAGCTCGGCCACCTCGTCCGGCTCTCCGTCCTCTGGGGGCGCGAGCAGCGTCGTCGGGTCGGGCACCGCGGCGTCCGGCGTCATCCTGGCGAGGTCACGGGTGAACGAGGCGAGCAGCTCGGCGTCGTCGCCGCGGAAGCCGTCGAACGCCGACGTGCCGGGGGCGTAGCTGTCGACGAGCGCGAGCAGCTCGGTCTCCTCCCCGTCGAAGGACAGCTGACGGGCCATCTCATAGGCCACCACGCCGCCCGCGGACCAGCCGCCGAGCCGGTAGGGCCCGTTCGGTTGCACCCGCCGCAGCTCGTGCAGGTAGGCGGCGGCCATCTCGCCGACGTCGCGGTAGTGCGGTCCGCCGTCGAGCGCGGGCGCGCGCAGGGCGTACACCGGGCCGGGCGGCAACGCCTCGGCCAGCGCCCGGTAGCCGACGACGTCGCCGCCGATGGAGTGCACCAGGAACAGGCCGGGACCGGTGCCGTCCCGCAGGGTCACGACGGCCGTCGGTTCGTCCGCAGGCTGCTCGGCCCGCGACGCGCTGACGACCCGTGCGAGCTGGTCGATGCGTGGCGCGCGCAGCAGGCCGCGCAGGGTCAGCTCCGCGCCCATCTGCTTGCGGATGCGGGTGATCACGATGGTGGCGAGCAGCGAGTGGCCGCCGACGGCGAAGAAGTCGTCGGTCACCCCGAAGTCGTCGCGGCCGAGCAGCTTCTGCCAGATCGCCAGCAGCTCCGCCTCGACGTCGTCGCGGGGTGCGACCACGTCGGTGTCCCCAGACGCCGCCACGGCGGCGCTCAGGGCCCGGCGGTCGATCTTGCCGTTGGGCAACAGGGTGAGCCGGTCGACGAAGAAGATCAGTCCGGGCACCAGCGCGGCCGGGAGGGTGCCGAGCAGGTGCTCGCGCAGCGCCTCGGTGGTCAGTGTCGAACCGGGCGCGCGCACCACGAACGCGACCAGGGTGGCGTCCCGGCCGTCCTGTTCCACGTGCTGCTCGACGTGCGCGGTGACCACCTCGGCGTGCCCGGCCGCCGCGGCCGCGATCTCCCCGGGGTGGGTCCGGATGCCACGCACCTTGATCAGGCCGTCGCGGCGGCCGGTCACCTGGATCGCGCCGTCCGCGCGGACGACCGCGACGTCGCCGGTCCGGTAGACCGCGTCGGTCTCGTCGTCCCGGAACGGGTTGGGCGCGAAACCCGCGAAGCTGCTGTCGCCGGTGAGGTAGCCGGCCGTGCGGTACGGGGTGCGGATGACGATCTCGCCGCGTTCGCCGGGCGCGCACACGCGGTCGCCCGCGCCGAGCACCTCGACCTGCACACCCGGCTGCGGGACGCCGATCGGCAGCGGTCCGCCCGCGGCGGCCGCCGGCACCCGCAGGAACGTCTTGATCATCGTGGTCTCGGTCGGACCGTAGAAGTTGACGATCTCCGTGCCCGCGCCGAGGAGTCGCTCGCGCAGCCTGGACACCAGCTCACCGGTCAGCGGCTCGCCGGACAGGCACAGGAGGCGGAGTGCGGACAGGTCGGTCGCGCTGTCGATCGCACTGTCGGCGAGCCAGGACGCGGCCACGCTCGGTGTCGTGTGCACGACGGTGATCCGTTCGTCGGCCAGCCAGGTCAGCAGTCGCTGCACGTCGTCCCGCGCGGCCCGCGGCGGCAGGCAGACCGCGGCGCCCGCGGTGAGCGGCACGAACACGTCGCGCAACACGGCGTCGAAGGAGAACGTGGTCAGCTGCGCGACCCGGTCCCCGGCGCCGACGCCGAACTCGGCCTTCTCCCACGCGACGAAGTGGTCCAGCCCCAGGTGCCGGCCGAGCACGCCCTTGGGCTCGCCGGTGGTGCCGGAGGTGAAGAACACGTACGCGGGGTCCTCGGGTGCGGCCCCGGACGGCAGGCGGTCCTCGGGTGGTGCGGCCGCGGCCAGGTCCATCCGGTGCACCGGCAGCCCGGCCGCCCATTCCGGTGTGCCGGTCGGTCCGGCGAGCAGTACGGCGGTCGCGCCGGCCGCCTCGGCGAGCCGGCGCTGGCGCGCGACGGGCAGCTCCTCGTCGATCGGCACCGCGACGACACCCGCCGCCACGGCCGCGACCAGCGCGGCGATCGACTCCGGGTGTTTGCCGCCGACCACGGCGACCACCGTGCCCGGGGTCAGCGTGGCGGCCGTGGCGCGGACCGCGGCCGCGAGCCGTTCGTAGGTGACCGGGCCGGCGGCGGTGCCGATCGCCGTTGCGGCCGGCGTGGTCACCGCCTGCCGCAGGAACTCCGTCGCGACCCGGGGTTGGGGCCGCGGCGGCAGCTCCCCGGCGAACGGGTGCCCCGCCGCCGACAGCTCCGACGCGGGCCGGTCGGGCTCCGCGAGGCCGGCCGCGAGCAGGTCGACCAGCCGCCCGCCGAGCGCGTCGACGAGGTCGGCGTCGAACACGTCGCGGTCGTACTCGAAGTCGAGCAGCAGCCGGTCGCCGACCGGTCGGACCACGAGCGTCAGGTCGAACTTCGCGGCGGGCGCAGGACCGGCCGCGCCGCCGGTCGCGGCGACCACGTCCACGGCGTGCAGCACCCCCTGCCGGGCGGCGGCGAGGTCGCGCGGGGGCATGCGGACCATCACCTGGAACAGCGGGGTGCGGCTCTGGTCCCGCTCGACGGTCACCGCGTCGACGAGTCTGGAGAACGAGAGGTGCTGGTGCGGCGCGGAGTCGAGCACGAGCTGCCGCGCCCGCAGGACGGCGTCGGCGAAGGACGGGTCGCCCGCGAGGTCGAGCCGCAGCGCGTGGGTGCGGACGAAGAAGCCGACGACGTCCTCCAGCTCCGGCCGGTCCCGGCCCGCGCTGTCCGTGCCGACGACCACCTGGTCCTGGTCGGCGGCCCGCCCGAGCACGACGCCGAACGCGGCGAGCATCGCCATGTAGGTGGTGGCGCCCCGGTCGCGGGCGAACCGCTCCAGCCGTGCGGTCAGCTCGTCGGACACCGGCACCCGGCGCACCGCGCAGCCGTGGGTCGGGGCCGGGGGCCGCGGCCTGCTGTGCGGCAGGTCCAGCGCGGGCGGCGGCGTGCCGAGGGTTGCGCGCCAGTAGTCGACCGCCGCGTCCGTGGTGGCCTGGTCGTCGTGCCGGTCGCGCCAGACCGCGAAGTCGCCGTACTGCAGCGTCGGCTCGGCCAGCACGGCGAGCCGCCCGGCCCGGCCCGCGGCGATCAACGCGTCGAGCTCCGTGGTGATCAGCTCCCACGACCAGCCGTCGCACCCGATGTGGTGCACGGTCAGCCCGAGCAGCAGCTCACCGGGGACGGCGACCAGCCGGGCGCGCAGCAGCGGCCCGTTCGCGAGGTCGAACGGCAGCGCCGCCTGTGTCGCGAGTGCCGCCAGTCCCGCCGTTCGCTCCCCCTCGGCCGGCAGGGCGGTCACGTCGGCGCCGCCCGCCGGGGCGACCCGCTGCACCGGCCGGCCGTCCACCTCCGCGAACGTGGTGCGCAGCGCCTCGTGGCGGGCCACCACCCGGTCGAACGCGCCGGCCACCACCTCGACGGGAGTGTCCGCCGGCAGGGTGAAGACCCCCGCCATGTTGTAGGAGCAGCTGTCCGGGAAGAGCTGCTGGAGGAACCAGATGCCCTCCTGCTCGGGGGACAGCGGCAGCTCGGCGCCGCGCGGCACCGGCCTGATCGGCTCGTCGGCCGCGGTCGGCGCACCCGTCAGGGCGGCGTCGACGGCGGCGTCGACGGCGGTGGCCAGGGTCGCGATGGTGGGCGAGTCGAACAGGTCGCCGAGCTCCAGCTCGACCTGGAACGTCCTGCGCAGCCGGGCGAGGATCCGCACCATCAGCAGGGAGTGGCCGCCCAGCTCGAAGAAGTCGGCGTCGCGGGCGGCGACCTCGTGGCCGAAGGCCTCCGACCACATGTCGGCGACGAGGCGTTCGGTCTCGCTCCACTCCCCCTTTTCGCCGGCCGCCGGCCGCTCTGCCACCGGCTCGGGCAGCGCGCGCCGGTCCAGCTTGCCGTGGCTGGTCAACGGCAGCGCTTCCAACACGACCACGTGCGCCGGCACCATCGCGGTCGACACCCGCGCCGCCAGGTCCTGGCGAAGACCACTCGGGGTGACGGTCGCGCCCGCGGCCGGCACGACATAGGCGACCAGCTCGTGCGCGCCGTCGCGTTCGCGGGTCACGACCGCGGCGGTGCCGACCGAGGGCTGGCGGGTGAGCACCGCGGCGACCTCGGCGGGCTGCACCCGCACACCGCGGATCTTCACCTGGTCGTCGCGCCTGCCGACGATCTCGACCGTGCCGTCCGGCGCGTAGCGGCCCAGGTCGCCGGTGCGCTGCACCAGGTCGGCCGGGTCGTCCGGCCGCAGCGGGTTCACCTCGAACAGCGGCGGCTCGCCCGAGTCGGCATGCAGCCGGCCCCTGGTGAGGTACGGCGTCCTGATCAGCACCTCGCCCAGCTCGCCGACCCCGCAGCGCCGGTCGCGCCGGTTCACCACCAGCAGCTCCGCGTCGTCGATCGCCCGCCCGACCGGCAGCACCCCGGCCGGCACGTCGTCGGGCACCTCGTACCAGGACTTGAGGATCGTCGCCTCGGTGGTCCCGTACAGGTTGACGAACCGGGTCGCGCCGAACCGCTCCCGCCACCGGCTCACCAGCCCGCCCTGCAGCGGCTCGCCGGACAGGCACACCAGCCGCAGGTCCGGCAGCTCGACAGCCGCGCCGCCCGCGCCGCCCGCGGTGGCGAGCAGCTCGGCGAGCACGCTGGGCACCGTCTGGGCGACGGTGACGCGGTCGCTCGCCCACCAGGCGAGCATCGCCTCGAAGTCGGTGAACGGCCGGTCCGTCGGCGGCAGGCACACCGTCGCACCGCCGACCAGCGCCGGCAGGAGGTCCTTGAGGACGGCGTCGAAGGTGAGCGCCGCCATCTGCGCGATCCGGTCCTCCGCGCCGAAACCGAGCGTGCGCTGCTCCCACGCCACGAAGTTCGTCAGCGCGCCGTGCCAGCCGACCACCCCGTTGGGCCGGCCGGTGGTGCCGGAGGTGAAGAACAGATACGCGTTCGCCGTCGGGTCGACGGGCCGCGGCGCGGGCCCGTCGGCCGCCGCCAGCTCGGCGGGAGTCACCGCCGTCACGGCCAGGTCAGCGAACACATCGGCGAACACATCGGCGAACACACTGGACGTCACGACCATGAGCCGAGCGCCGGACTCCGCGACCAGCTCGGCCGCGCGGGCGAGCGGCTGCGCGGCGTCGAGGGGCAGGACGACCGCGCCCGCCCGCAGGACCGCGAGGACCGCGACCACCGTGTCGATCGACCGGCCGCCGCCGACGGCCACCACGTCGCCGGTGCGCACCCCGACGGCCGGCAGGCCGCGGCTACACCGGTCCACCCGGTCAGCCAGCTCGCCGTAGGTGCACCGCTCCGCGCCCCGGCGCAGCGCGACGGCCGCCGGGGTCAGTGCCGCCTGCCGCTCGAACAGGGCGACGGCGGTGGGCAGCGCGACGGGCTGTGCGGCGGGCTGTGCGGCGGGCTGTGCGGCGGGCTGTGGGGACTCGATCGTGTCGGTCATCAGACATCCTCGTCCAACTGGGAGGTGAGCAGGTAGTCCTCGACGTACTGGTCCGGGTCGGCGAGCGCCTGGTCGGCGAGACCGGCGAGCTGGCTCGTCATGGCGGCCATGCGGGCCGGGTCGAACAGCTCGGCCGCGTACACGACGCGGGCGGCGAAGTCGGCCTCGGGGAACACCTCGAGCTTGAGGTCGTAGTGGGTGTGCCGGGTGGGCAGCTGGACAACCTGGACCTTTTGGTCCATTGTGGACATCTGCCAGGGCGGCAGGTTCTGGAACGCCAACAGGTGCTGGAACAACGCCAGCCGACCCGCGCTGCGACCCACCCCGAGGTCGGTCATGATCTGCTCCACCGGCACCCGCGAGTGCCGCTGTCCGTCTACTGTGGACTGTCGGGCTTCGCGCAGCAGCCCGACGAACGTGGTGTCCTCCTCGACGTGCAGCCGGTGCGGCACCGTGGTCACGAAGTAGCCGGCCATGTCCGAGGTGACGACCGGCACGCGGTTGGCCGCGGGGGTGGCGACGACGATGTCCTCCTGGCCGCCGAGCCGGGCGAGCCAGCAGCCGAACAGCGCGAGCGTCACCGTGTACTCGGTGACCTGCTCACGCCGGCAGAAGTCGCGCAGCCGCACGGCGAACCCCGGCGACCACGACACCGGGGCGACCGCGGCGGGCACGCTCAGCGCCGAGCGACGCGGCCGGTCCGCCGGCAACGCGATGCCCTCGGGAGCGTCCGCGAGCCGCCGCCGCCAGTGCGCGCGGGACTCCTCGAACAGCG
This sequence comes from uncultured Actinomycetota bacterium, assembly GCA_963840275.1. Taxonomy (GTDB): domain Bacteria; phylum Actinomycetota; class Actinomycetes; order Mycobacteriales; family Pseudonocardiaceae; genus Actinophytocola. Next base: position 247,632 of record CAWIYK010000003.1, on the reverse strand, counting down.
CGGCCGCGGCGGGGTCCGCGCTGGCGTTGCGTTGCCAGCGCGCGTGATCCGCGATCTGGGGTTCGTCGCCGGGCGCGGCGGGCGACGAACCGGCCGTCACGCGGGCCCAGTCCGCCGCGAACTCCCGCGCGAGCACCGACCACGTCCACCCGTCGGCGATCACCTGGTGCGCGGCGAGGACGAGCAGGTGGTCGTCCTCGGCGAAGCGGACGAGCCCGCTGCGCAGCGGCGGACCGGCGGACAGGTCGAACGGTTCTGCCGCGGCCTCGTCGAGCGACCTGGTCACGACCTCGTCCCGCGCCACCTCGGTGAGACCGGGCGTCTCGACGACCGCCAACGGGGCCTTCGCGACCGGATGGACGACCGCGACCGGAACGCCGTCCCGCTCGGGAAAGCTGGTGCGCAGCACCTCGTGGCGGGCCAGGAGCGCGGTGAGGCACTCGTCGACCTGCGCGACGGTCGCCGGGCCGCGCAGCCGCAAGCCGGTCGGCGCGCTCATCGCGGTGCTGTGCGGTTCGAGCCGCTGCAGGAACCACATCCGTTCCTGGGACCGGTTGAGCGGCAACACGTCGGCGCGGTCTTCCCGGACGAGCGCGGGTCCCGGTTCGGCCCGGCCCGCGACGACGAGCGCCGCGAGCGCGGCACGGGTCGGGTCCGCGTAGAAGTCGGCGGGGTCGATCTGGACGGACAGCTCGTCGCGCACCGCGGCGAGCAGCCGCATCACGTGCAGGGAGCTCGCGCCGGCGGCCGCGAGATCGGACTCGTCGCTGCCGAGCACGCGCCGCCAGATCTCCGCGAGCGCGTCGGTGTGCGGGGCTTCGGCGTTGGTCGTCTCGGGCGCCGGCAGGGCCGCGAGGTCGACCTTGCCGTGCACGGTCGTCGGGATCCGGTCCACCACGGTGAGGGTCGCGGGCACCGCGGCCGGCGGGAGCGTCGCGCGCAGCGTCTCCCGCCAGGCGGACAGGGTCGCGCCGTCGGCCGGGGCGGCGAGCAGGTAGCCGGCCAGGCCGGTGATCCCGGCGGCGTCGACGCGGGTGGTCGCGACCGCTCCGGTCACGCCCGGCAACGCGAGCAGTGCGGCCTCGACCTCGCCGAGCTCGAGGCGGACCCCCGCGATCTTGACCTGGCTGTCGAGGCGGCCGTGGTACTCGATCGCGCCGTCGCCCCGCACGCTCGCCAGGTCGCCGGTGCGGTACATCCGTTCCCCGGTGCGGGGTGCTCGGACGAACCGGTCGGCGGTCAGGTCGGGACGGTTGAGGTAGCCGCGGGCGAGCGCGACACCGGCGATGTGCAGCTCCCCCACCGTGCCGGCCGGCACGGGCCGCAGCTCCGCGTCGAGTACGTGCAACCGGACGCCGGTGATCGGGTGGCCGATCGGCACCGACTCCGCGCCCGGTTCGCACGCCCAGTGGGTCACGTCGACCGCCGCCTCGGTCGGGCCGTACAGGTTGTGCAGCTCGACGCCGGGCAGCGTGGCGAAGAACCGGCGCGCGAGTGCGGGGGTGAGCGCCTCGCCGCTCGTCATCACCCGACGCAGGCCAGCGCACGCCGACCGGTCGACCTCGCGCAGGAACTCCGCCAGCATGCTGGGGACGAAGTGGGTCACGGTCACCCCGCGCTCGCGGATCACCGCGGTCAGGTGCCCTGGGTCGCGGTGCCCTCCCGGCGCGGCGAAGGTCAGCTCGGCACCGAACATCAACGGCCAGAAGAACTCCCACACCGAGACGTCGAAGGTGTAGGGCGTCTTCTGCAGCACGACGTCGCCCGGGCCGATCGCGAACGTGTCCTGCATCCAGTCGAGCCGGTTCGCGATCGCGCGGTGCTCGATCATGACGCCCTTGGGCGCGCCGGTGGAGCCGGAGGTGTAGATGACGTAGGACAGGTCGCCGCCAGCCGCGGTGTCGATGCCGTCGGTGTCGCTGTCATCCTTGTGCGACAACGGTTGTGGCTCGAGGACATTCACCAGCGGAACGCCTGCGTCGGCCAGTGCGGCCACGCCGACCGGGTCGGTCAGGACGGCGACCGGCGCGGCGTCGGCGAGCAGCGCGCGCAGTCGGGCGGGCGGGTCCTCACGGGACAGTGGCAGGTAGCACGCGCCGGCGCGCTGGGTGGCGAGCAGCGCGACGCCGAGCGTGACCGAGCGGTCGAGGTACACCGCGACGATCCGGTCGGGACCCGCGCCCAGCGCGCGGAGCCGCCGTGCGAGTCGCGCCGACTCCCGGTCCAGCCCGGCGTAGTCGAGCGTCCGGTCCACATCGGACAGTGCGGCCGCGTGCGGGGTGCGCGCGCACTGCGCGACCACGGCGGCGGGCACCGTCCGCTCGTCCGTGCGCACGCGACGCGCGAGAACCGTCTGCTGTGACCGCATCCGGTCACACCTCCTCGGCGGTGAGCGCGAAGACGTGACCGTGCCCCGGCAGGCTGTCGGGCAGCGCGCCGCGTTCGAGGGACTCGGCGGCCACGGCCAGCAGCTCGTCACCGGGCAGCACGCGCAGCGGCCAGCGCACGCGCACCACGTTGCGGCCACGGCGAATCAGCCGGGCCGGCAGGTCGAGCCGGGACGTGGTCCAGTCGCCGCCCAGCTCCGCCACGCCGACGACGGTGCCGTTGACGAACACCTCGACCGTGCCGGTCGCCGGCTCGCCAGCCGGCAGCCGCCACGTCGCGGTCAGCACGCCGTCCCGGGGTGCCGCCGTCACCAGGTGGAACTCGCTGTCCAGGTCGTACGCGACGAGGTAGGCCCTCGGCCCGCCCGGTGTGTGACCGAGGCGCTCCCGGAACGTCGTCGCGCGGTTGGCGTCGGCGAGCAGGTCCACCTCGGGCCGGGCGTGCTCGGCGACCAGCAGGCCCTCGTACCACTCCGCCACGTCGGTCCCCGCTTCCGCGAGCAGCCGCACGGCCGTCTCGCGCAGCTCGTGGTCGGCGAGCTTGCTGCTCAACCGCGTGTCGGCGACCTGCAGGTACCTGGCCAGCTCCGGCACGGCCGCGGCACGTTCGTAGCTCGCGCACATCCAGTGCGGCGCGGTCCTGGTCTGGTAGTCGAGGTACTCGCGCAGCCGCTCACCGACCCCCGCGTCCAGCTCCAGCGCGTGGGCCAGGTGGTGGGCGACCACCTCGGCGGACTGCCCGTAGTGGGCGTTGTGCACGGCGGCGAGGAAGTGCGCGGTCGCCGCTTCCGACGGCGCGGGCGCCGGCACGTCCGCGCACAGCCCCTCGACGTCGGCGGGCGTGCCGCCGAGCAACGGCGCCAGCGCGTTCGCGGCGCCCGCGGCCACCCTGGTCAGCCCTTCCGCGCTCAGGTGGCAGTAGTCCAGGAAGAAGCGCCGCCCCGGGGTCGCCCCGCCGGCGGCGGCCCGCAACTCGGCGCCGAGGTCGACGAGCGCGAACCCGTGCTCGTCCGCCTTGCGCCGCATCTCCTTCTGTACCGCGGTGAGCGTGCGGGGCGAGTGCGGCGCGAAGATCCCGACGACGGCGTCCTTCGCGGCCACCCGTGCCGCCTCCGCGGCGACCGGGTCGGTGTCGGCGAGCGCGTCGGCGAGCAGCAGCTGGCTGACCGGGCTGGTGCCGCCGTCGAGCCGGATCATCTCCTCGGCGAGCCGCACCACGACCTCAGCGTCCACTTCGGACAGAGCGCGTTCCCGTGCCGCCAACCAGTCCCGCTGGGCGGATCCCGGCAGCGCCGGGCAGACGAGGGAGCGTTCGTCCCGCCAGTCGGCGAGGTTGAACTCCGGCACCACCAGCACGACCGGTGCGCCGACGACCTGACCCACCGCGGCGAGGGTGTCGAGCATCCGGCCGGCCGCCGCGACCACGTACCCCTGGAAGATCCGTTGCCCGGCCGCGTAACCGCCGGTGCGCACGGCGTCGGCGAGCACCTGGAGCTGGTCGGGCGTGAGGTCGACGTTGTTCCAGTTGTTGCCGGCGAACACGACCAGCGCGTCCGGCGCGAGTCCGGCCACCTCGAGCAGCGTTCGCATCAGGTCGCCCGCGGTCGCGTTGGTCCTGGCGAGGTCGAGCACGTCCACGTCGGCGAGCCCGTCCAGGCGGCGCAGGCAGGTTTCCAGCAGGCTCGCGCAGGTCGTGGCCGGGTCGTAGAAGTAGCCGCGGGCGGCGGACTCACCGAGCAGCGCGACCCGGCGCCGGCCGGTCCGCAGCGGCAGCCGCTCGACGTCGGCCCAGTACCGCCAGTCCGGTCGCAGGTCCTCGGCCCGGACGTAGTCGGTGCCATCGGTGCCCTCACGGCGCCAGACCCCGACGGTGCTCCCGTCGGGCCGGGGCAGGGTGTCCGGTGCGGTGGCCCCGGTGCTCGCACGGAGCTTCTGCAGCATCGCCAGCGCGAGCGTGCCCTGCCCGGAGGCGAACAGTTGGCTGAGCCGCTGGGTGTACCGGCGGTCGGGGTCGACGGTCGCCGATGTCGTCGATGTCGTCGATGTCGTCGATGTCGTCGTCGTTGCTGTCATCGCTCGCCCCTAGAGGAGGGTGTAGACGGTGTCGCTGACCGCGGACCGGCGGGGCGGCAGGGTGCCCTCGAACCAGGTCCGCCACGACTCGGGCACGGACTCTCGGTCGATCACGAAGTCCTCGAGGACGAGGCAGTCGATGGCCGAGCGCAGGAAGCACAGCAGCGCGTCCACCGGGGTGTGCACGATCGGCTCGCCCCGCAGGTTGAACGACGTGTTCAGCACCAGCGGGCAGTCGGTGCGCTCGTCGAACGCCCGGATCAGCCGGTAGAAGCGGCCGTTGGCGGCCTCGGTGACGGTCTGGACGCGGGCCGAGCCGTCGACGTGCGTGATCGCCGGCAGGTCCAGCGGGGAGACGACCTCGCAGGTCTCCAGCATGAACGGCGACTCGTGGTCGAGGCGGAAGTGCTCGGCGGCCCGCTCGGCCAGCACGGCGGGCGCGAACGGCCGGAACGCCTCGCGCAGCTTGACGACCGCGTTGATCCGGTCCCTGGTGTCCGCGCCGCGCGGGTCGGCGAGGATCGACCGACCGCCGAGCGCGCGCGGGCCGAACTCCATCCGGCCGTGGAACCAGCCGACGACCTTCCCGGCGGCGAGCCGGTCGGCGACCGCGTCGAGCAGTTCGGGCTCGCGGTCGCGGAAGTCCAGGAAGCCCTCCCGACCGGACGCCTCGAGGAGCCGCGCGACCTCGTCGACCGGGTGCGCCGGCCCGAGCAGGGCGGTGCGCATCCGGGACCGGTTCGGCCTGCGCCCGGTCATGCGTTGGTGTGCGACCGCGGCGGCGCCGAGGCTGCCACCCGCGTCGCCGGCGGCAGGCTGGACGAACACGTCGGAGAAGGGCCCCTCCTCGACGATCCGGCGCACCGCGACGACGTTGAGCGCGACCCCGCCCGCCATGCAGAGGTTGTCGCTCGGCACGAGCCGCTTGGCCCGGTCCACCATGGCGAGCAGGGCCTCCTCCGTCACCACCTGCAGACTGCGCGCGAGGTCGCAGTGCACCTGCTCGATCTCGGACTCGGGCACCCTCGGCGCGACGCCGAGCAGGTCGGCGAGCTTCGGGGTGCCCATGCCGGCGGGGTTGCGGAAGTCGAAGTAGGCGAGGTCGAGGGTGAACGTGCCGTCGCCGGCGACGTCGATCAGCTGCCGCACGGCGTCGGCGAACCGGGGCTCGCCGTAGGGCGCGAGCCCCATCACCTTGTACTCGCCCTCGTTGACCTCGAAGCCGAGGTGGCCGGTGAGCGTGCTGTAGAGCAGGCCGAGCGAGTGCGGGAACTGAACCTCGCCGACCAGCTCCAGGTCGTCGGCGCTGCCGCGACCCCAGGTCGTCGTGGCCCACTCGCCCACCGCGTCGACCGTCAACACGGCCGCGTCGTCGAACCCGGAGTAGTAGTACGCGCTCGACGCGTGGGACAGGTGGTGGTCGACGAACTCGACGCGGCCGTCGAACCCGAGCACCTCACTGATCTCGCGGCGCGGCCGGTCGGCGTCGAGCCGGAAGAACGCGTCCGGGCGGATGTCGGGCAGGTGCGGCAGCGCCATCCACAGCTGCCGGTCGAGCTTCTTGACCGGGTCCTCGTAGTAGGCGACGCAGTCCACGTCGGCGATCGTGAGACCGGCCTGGCGCAGGCACGCGCGGAACGCGGCGCCCGGGATCCCCGGGTCCTGCTTGACGCGGGTGAACCGCTCCTCGTGCGCCGCCGCGACGAGCCGGCCGCCGACGAGCACGGCGCACGCCGAGTCGTGGAAGTGGGCGGAGATCCCGACGACGACCGGCCCGTCCGGTCGCACGGCGCTCACCGGCCCCGCCGCGGCAGGTCGAACGCGTCGAGGAACATGGTGAAGGTCAGCACGGTCATCAGCAGGTCCTTCTCGAACGGGACGTTGATCCGGAAACCGGGTTCGGAGTACTGGCGGGTGAGCCGCGCGACGGCGTCGGGGTCGAAGTAGCCGTCGGCCCGGATCCGGTCCGGGTCGAGCAGCGTGTCGATGGCGTCGTCGCCCTGGCGCACCAGGTGCGGGCTGCCCGGCGCGGTGAACCCGAACTTCTCCCGGTCCACGATCGAGCGCGGGATCCAGTCGCGGGCCACCTGCTTGAGCAGGTACTTCTCCTCGAGGTCGTGCAGCTTGAGGTCGACCGGCACGGTGGCGAGGAACTCCACCAGCTCGCGGTCCAGGAACGGGTGACGCGACTCCACCGAGTGCGCGAACGCCATCCGGTCGCCGTGGTCGCCGAGCAGGTGGTCCGCGAGGCGGACCTTGAGGTCGATGTAGGAGCGGCGGTGCAGGTCGTCCAGCCCCACCAGGCGCCGGCGGTCCAGCAGGGGGTGGCCGAGGCAGTCGATGTCCGGTTCGTCGGCGAGCAGCCCGTCGGCGTAGAGCCACCGCTTGGTGGCGCGGAACGCGACGTCGTCGCCCTCGTAGAAGAAGTTCTCGTCACCCCACAGCCGCGAGCGCAGCTCCGCCTCGCGCAGCGCGCCCTCGTCGAGCGCGGCGAGCGCGGCGAGGCGGGCGCCGCGGACCCGGTCGAAGCGGTAGCCGATGTAGCCGCCGAGCAGCTCGTCCGCGCCCTGCCCGGTGAGCACCACCCGGGTGCCGCGGTCGCGCACCAGTTCCGACAGCGAGAACGCGGCGGTGTTGAACGACTCCTTCAGCGGGCACTCGCAGTGCCACACCACGTCGGCGAGCCGCTCGGCGATGAGCCCGCCGTGCATGAAGCGCTCGTGGTGCTCGGTCTCCAGGACCCGGCTCATCAGACGCTGGTGGTCGGCCTCGGACAGCTCCCGCTCGGCGAACGCGGCGGAGAACGACGGGATCGACGCCTCCGGCATCAGGTGGCGCATGATCGCGCCGACGAGCGACGAGTCGAGACCGCCGCTGAGGTACAGACCGACCCCGACGTCGGACTGCAGCCGTTTCTCGACCGCGCCGATGAGCAGGTCCTCCAGCCGCTCCGCGTAGTACCGGTCGCTCTCCCGGTCCGCGGGCTCGTCCACCCGTGGATAGGCAAGGTCCCAGTACCGGTGCTCCTCGGGCTTCGCGCCGGCGCGGTGGACGAACATGGTGCCCGGCGGCACGCTGCGCACCCCGCGGAACATCGTGCGGGGGCTGACGAGCCCCGGCAGCGTCAGCACCTGGTCGAGGCCGACGGGGTCGGCCTCGGCCCGCACGGCGGGATGGGCGAGGATCGCCTTGATCTCCGAACCGAACACCAGGGTGTCGTCGACGAAGGTGTAGAACAGCGGCACCACGCCGAAGTGGTCCCGCGCCCCGACGAGCAGCCTGCGCCGCCGGTCCCAGACGATCACGGCGAACTGGCCGTCGAGGTGGTCGACGAAGTCGAGCCCGTACTCCTCGTACAGGTGCGGCACGACCTCGACGTCGCACCGGCTGTGGAACACGTGGCCGCGCGCGATCAGCCGGTCCCGCAACACCTTGTGGTTGTAGATCTCGCCGGTCGTCATCGCGACGACGTTGCCGTCCTCACTGTGGACCGGCTGGCCGCCCGCGTCGACGTCGAGGATCGCGAGCCGGGTGAAACCGAACGCCGCGCCGTCCTCGATGTGGCGACCGGTGTCGTCCGGGCCGCGGTGGGTGAGCTGCTTCAACATCGTGTCGACAGTGGATTCGAAATGATCGGAATCTCGTTCCGCGGTGACAAACCCAGACAACCCGCACACGAATTGTCGCCCTCCCGGACTGGTTGTTCAGTTCGCCAACGGCCGGAATTCCGGGGCCGGTGGCAAGGTTTCCGAAATCCGAACTTCACAGGAGAACAGGGCCTCGTCCAGGGGTCTTTGGTCATCCTCGAGCGAAGCTCGAGGTACCGCGAGCAGCCTTCGAGCACGGTCCGAGCAATGGAGGCGGCAGCCAATGCGCAGCGCAGGAAGAATTCTGGTGGTCGGCGGCAAGGAGTCGCTGATGCTCAAGGCCGCGCGGCTCGGTCTGGAAGTCGTCCACTTCCAGAAACCGGCGGAATTCTCGCCGGACCAGCATGCCCATGCCGCCACCACGGTCGTGCTCGACTACGAGCGCGTCGAGGAGGCGGTCGACCTCGCCCGCGCGCTGCACGCCGCCCGGCCGTTCGCGGGCGCGATGGCGATCACGGAGTCCGCGCTGTTGCCCGCCGCCCGGATCAACGAGGCACTCGGACTGCCCGGGGTCACACCCGCGACCGTCGGCCTGCTGACGGACAAGTGGTCGATGCGCCAACTGCTCAACGCGCGCGGGGTGAGCGTCGTCGGCGCCGAGATGGGCAGCACCAGCGCCGATCTCACGAGGTTCGCCGCGGCACACGGCTACCCGTTCATCGTCAAGCCGGTGGCCGGCACCGCGAGCTTCGGTGTGTTCCGGGTCGACGACGCCGCCGAGCTGGAACCGGTGTTCGACCGGCTCACCGGTCTCGGCCTGCCCGCGTTCCTGATGGAGCAGTACCTCGACGGTCGGGAGATCAGCGTGGAGTGCTTCACCTTCCACGGCCGGCATGTGCTGCTCGCCCTGACGGACAAGCTCGTCGGGCGTGGGTTCATCGAGATGGGCCACTCGATCCCCGCTGCCGTCTCCCCCGCCGACCGGTCCGAGGTCTTCGAGGTGGTGAGCCGGTTCCTGGACGTCGTCGGCCTGACGGAGGGCCCGTCGCACACCGAGGTCAAGCTGACCGCCGACGGCCCGAAGGTCGTCGAGGGGCACAACCGGCGCGGCGGTGACCGGATCAACCAGATGGTGGAGATGGTGTACGGGCAGGACATCGAGCACCTCACGGCCGGGTGGTGCGCGGGAGTCGTGCCCGAGCTGCCGGGCAGTCCGGCCGCCGACGGCGCGACAGCTGTGCGCTTCTTCGAGGCGCAGCCGGGGTTCCTGCGGGAGATCGTGGGCGCCGAGGAGATCCGGAACCTGCCCGACGTGCGCGAGTTCCACCTCAACTACGCGGTCGGCGACCGGGTACCGCCGCTGCGCTGGTCCCTCGACCGCGCCGGCTACCTCGTGGTCCACCGCAAGACGGTCGACGAGGCAGTACGCGCCGCCACGGAGTACGCGGCGCGGATCACGTTCGTGGTGGACCAGCTCGACGAGGACCAGGAACGCACGCGGGCAGAACTCGCCGCACTGCGCGAGGAGCTCGACCTTGCCGACCGGCTCGGCTACACACTCGACGTGGCGAGCTGACCCGCACCGCGAAGCAGGTCAGTCAGCCGCGGTTGACTATGTCGGCCAATGCCGCGGCGAAGCCGTCCTCGAGCTTCCCGTTGTTGTTGAGTGCTCTGGCGATGCCTTGCCGGAACACCTGGCTGAACTCCGTGTAGTGCGGAGTGATCGGTCGTAGCCGGGCCTGGTTGAGCGCGTCCTGCAGTTCACCCGCGTCGGGTCGTTTGGAGTAGTTGAACGCCGACTGGCGGGTGGGTACGAAACCGCCGACCTCGGAGAGGATCTGTTGGCTCGACGGGTTGCTGAGGAACTGGATCAGCGCTTGGGCCGCGCGGGGCTTGTCCGTGCTGGCCGAGATGGCCATGTTCTGGCCACCGAGCACGCTCGCGGTGGGTGGGGCGGTCGTGGTGAACGACACCTTGTCGGCGATTCGATCACGCATCACCGGCCAGTTGCGCATGTAGCCGGTGCGGCCGTCCGCGAAGGCCTGTGCGGCCACATCGGCCGACGATCTCTGGGCCTCTTCGCCCTCGGTAAGGACTAGGTCGGAGTCGTGCGCGGCGGCGGCGAGCTTCTGGATACCCATGAGCTCTACCGGACCGAACTCGATCTCGCTGCCGTCAGCCGTCAGGGCGGCCTGACCGTTGGGGCCGACCACGCGACCGCCCGCGGCCCAGATCGCCTCCAGAGCGGTGATGGTGAGCATTTCGTCGTCGGACGACAGCTGCGCCGCGTTGGCCGCTTCGAGTTCGGGGGCACTGACTCGTGCGGTGGCGATGGCATTCTTCGCGGTGGCGCCGAAGTAGTCGTCCCAGGACTGCGGGTCGCCGAGGCCGGGAATACCCGTGCGGCGGTAAATCATTCCGACATCCGAGTTGAGCGGAAGCGCCCACAGTTTCCCGTCGTATTCACACGACGCGAGCACCTTCGGCACGAGGTCGCCGAGGTCCCGCTCCCGTAACGTGGACCGGTCGAGCGGGCGGATGTAGTCACGAGCAGCGAACTCCGCCATCCACACGAGGTCGAGGACATAGACGCCGGCCCGCTGTTTCGCACCCGGTTCGGCATCGCCGACCATCCGCGTGTGCTGCTCGTCGCTGTTCACCGGCGCGAAGTCGAACCTGGCGGGGTTGTCGGGGTTCAACCGGTTCCACTGCTCGAGCAGCATGGACCGCGCGTCTCCCTGATCGGCGCCGAACGCCGTCATCACCACGATTTCGCCCGGTTCCAAACCGGTCGGCGGTGGCCGCAGCGCCACCCCCGCGGTCACGAGAGCCGCCGCGGTGACCGCGATGGCAGCCCACCTCAGCGGCCGCCGCAAGGTACCGCTGAGTCCGCGCAGCAGACCGATGACCTCTTCGGTGTGCCGAGTCGTCAACCGCCAGAGAGTCGTGACCACCCCGGGCAGGAAGTTGATGCACACGCCGGAGAGCACCAGCATGATTCCGGTGGTCACCAGATACAGAGCTGGGCCAAGTCCCCAACGAAACTCGGCATTCTCGACCAATAACGCCGCGCCAATGGTAACGGCGCTGACGACGAGCACGGCGACGACGATCAATCCCAGTCGCAACCGAGGACTGCGTCGTCCCCCGGTGTCAGCCATTAACCCACCTTCCTCCCTGCTGGTAGCCAACACCGGGCAAACTGCAGTGTCAATCGACCAGGAGGAGCGCGGGAATATCTCTTCCGCGCGATAGGTCAGGGACACAAGGCCTTTGACGAGTGGCCGGCTATCCCCTGTCCCGAGCTTCGATGATCTCCGCGACGAACTGTGCGGCGAGCTGGTTGAGCTTGACGTTCTGCTGCTGGGACTTGTCGACCAGCATGTCGAACGCCTCGTCGGCGGTGATGCGGTGTGCGCCCATGATGATGCCCTTGGCCTGGTCGATCACGGCGCGGGAGGTCAGCGCCCGCTTGAGCTGGTCGATGTGGCGGCGGGCGCGCCGGTGGCGGTGCGCGGAGTGCAGCGCGGCCTCCGCGGACGTGGTGTAGAGCCTGAGCAGCGCGGCCTCCAGGCCGCTGAAGCCGTGGGTGTCGGAGTGGTAGAGGTTGAGCGACCCGTGGTGCTCGTCGTCGACGAACAGCGGGGCGCACAGGTAGCTCCCGATGCCTGCCTCGGCGCTGGAGGTCGCGAAGTCCGGCCACCGGTCGGCGACCTCCGAGATGGTGACACGGACGACCTGCCGGGTCTTCGCGGCCGCCACACACGGACCGTCCCCGGCCTGGTACTGGACGTGGTCGATCCGGTGGACGTGGTCGCCGGTCGTCGCGGCGACGTAGGGCCGGTCGGCGCCGAGCACGGTGACGCTGGCGTGGTCCGCCTCACCGATGGCATGCACGGCCTGCTGGCACACCCGGTGCAACGCCACCGGCAGGTCCTCCTGCTCGTCGAGCACGCCGCAGAGCGTGGTGAGGGCGTCGGTGACGTCGTCGACCTGGCCGACGGCCTGCGTCAGGACCGGATCGGCTTCTTCGTGACGGTGCGTAGGCACGACGTGCTCTCCCCGGATCAGCGGTGCGCCGGTGCGAACTCAGTCCGGTTCGACGCTACCCGACCGACGCGCGAAGTCCCCCGCTCGCCGACCATGGGCCCGGGTCACCAGGAGCGCGCCGCCGACGCCCGTCCACATCGAACTGGTCGGCGCGCGAGAACCGGTGGCCCAGCAGGAAAGCGTCGTCGATCGCCCGTACGCGCGAGCTTGTCCGAGCTTGTCCGACTGCCTTCCGTTTTCGCAAATTTCCGACAACCGTGGGTGTGTCCCGAGCGGAGCTCGACGGAAGGAAATTGCGATGAAGCGAGTCCTGCGGCGTGCCAGTGAGCGACTGACCGCACTGGTCGTGCCGAAGGTGGACGCGGGTGCCTGCGTTCCGGAGAACGGCCAGTGTTGCACACGGCGCAACTACCGGTTCAACTGCTACGGCACCTGCAAGTTCAGCATCAACTGCTGACCGACGAGCCTGCGGGGGCGCGGTTCGCGCCCCCGCCGGCCGCGGCCCCGCCGACCTGGGAGGTCCCGTGCTCGATCTGATCGCTCGCGCGCTGCTCGTCGTCGTGTTCGCCGGCGCGGTCGCCGGGAAGCTGCGGTCCGCGCAGGCGTTCGCCGAGTTCCTCGACTCGGTCGCCGTGCTGGCGCCGGGTCGGCTGCCGACACGGCCGGTGGGGACGCTGGTCGTCGCCGGGGAGGCCGCGGCCGTCGTGCTCCTGCTGGTGCCCGCGACCCGGCTCCCGGGATATGCCCTGTCCGTCCTGCTGCTCGGCGCGTTCGCCATGGGCATCGCCCGGATCGTCCACAGCGGACAATCGGTGCGCTGTCGCTGTTTCGGTGGCGGGGCGGGCGTGCTCGGCCCCGGCCACCTCGTGCGCAACGCCCTGCTTGCCGCGACCGCGTGCGCGGGAGCGCTCGGCGGCGCCGCCACCACCACCGCGTCCGGTGCGCTCGTCGCGTTGACGGCGGGCGCGTTGCTCGGCCTCGTGACCACTCGCTGGGAGGACATCGCCTTCCTCCTCGGCCGGCCCGTTCCCACTGGGAGGAACCGTTGATAGCGCTCACGACCGCAGTCGTCCTGCTCGCCGTGGTCACGGCGGCGCACCTGCTGCTGACCTTCGGCCTGGTGACCAAGCTCCGCGAGCTGCGGGAGCACGGCGCCGGCGTGCCCGCCAAGGACCCCGACCTGCCCCAACCCGGCCGCGTCGTGGCGCCGTTCTCGGTCACCGACCTCGACGGGGCGGAGATCACCGACGCCGACCTCGCCGGCCGGGCCCAGGTCGGCTTCTTCGCCGCGGGCTGCGCTCCGTGCGCGACCCTGTCCGACGCGCTCGCGGCCGACCCGCCGACGGACCGGTTCATCGCCCTGATCGACGGGGATCCGGCCGCCGACAACACGAAGCGGCTGCTCGAGAAGCTCACCGGGCTCGGCCGCGTCGCGCTCATCAGCGTCGACCACCCGGTGATCCTCGCGTTCGCCGTCACCTCGTTCCCGACGCTGCTGCACACCCACTCCGGGGTGGTCACCGCCTCCGGCTCGCGACGGAGCCACTTCGTGAACACCCCGTCGCTCGTGGCGTGATCCCCACCGGGCAGCCCGCGCGCCACAGCGCCGCCATCGCGCTCGCACTGCCGTTCCGGGCCGCGCCGGTGGTCGCCACGGCAACGCTGGTGCTCACCGTCCTGGCGGGCGTGGCCCCGGCCGCCGGCGCGTGGCTGACCATGCTGCTGGTCGACGAGCTCACCGCGGGTACCGCGAGCCCGAGCCGGGCGGTGTCGCTGGCGGTCGCCGCGGCCGGGGTCGGCGGCCTCGCGCTCGCGCTGCTGTACGTCTGCGGACATCTCGGCGAGGTGCTGCAGCAGCGGGTGACGCTCACCGTGGAGAGCAGACTGTTCCAGCGCGTCGCGACGCTGCCCGGCATGCGTCACGTCGAGGATCCCGCGTTCCACGACCGGTTGCGCCTCGCCGAGCAGGCCGCCCAGGTCGCCCCCGGCACTGTCTCGCAGTTCGCCCAGGAGCTGATCCGGTCCGTCGTGCTGCTGGCGAGCTTCGCGGGCGCGTTGTTCGTGGTGTGGCCGCCGATGGTCCTGTTGCTGCTCGCGTCGGTCGTCACCGCCGTGGTCGCGCGGCTGGCGACCGCGCGGCGCGAGGCCGCCACCGAGGAGACCTGGGTGGCGACCGACCGGCGCCGGCTGTTCTACCGCACCCTTCTCACGGACGTCCGCGCCGCAAAGGAGATCCGCCTGTTCGGCCTCGGTCCGCTGCTGCACACGCGGATGGTCGACTCGCTCCGGCAGACCTCCTACGCACGGCTGGCCGCGGCGCGCCGCGGCACCATCGTGCAGAGCGCGCTCGCGCTGCTCGGCGCGGCGGTCGCCGGCGTCGGCACGGTGGTCGTCGCCACCGACGTGATCCGGCGCGGGTCGTCGGTCGGCGACCTCGTGTTGTTCCTCGGTGCGGTGGCCGGGGTGCAGACCGGGCTGTCGGGCGTGGTGCTCCAGCTCGGCGAGGCGAGCCGCGCGCTGCGGTTGTTCGGCCACTACCTCGACGTGCTCGACACCGGCGACGACCTCGCCGCCGGCTCTGGGCTCCCGGCCCGGTCGGCGACGATCGAACTGCGGGACGTCTGGTTCCGCTACCACGACGACGGTCCCTGGGTGCTGCGCGGCGTGAACCTGACGATCCCCGCCGGCGCGGCCGTCGGCATCGTCGGGGTGAACGGGGCGGGCAAGAGCACGCTCGTGAAGCTGCTCTGCCGGTTCTACGATCCGGCCCGGGGCGTCATCACCTGGGACGGCGTCGACCTCCGCGAGCTGGACCTCCCCGCGCTGCGTGCGCGGATCAGCGTGGCGTTCCAGGACTTCATGAGCTACGACCTCACCGCGGCGGAGAACATCGGGCTCGGCCGGGTCGACCACATCGGCGACCGCGCGGGAATCGCGGCCGCCGCCCGGACCGCGGAGATCGCCGGCACGCTCGAGGCGCTGCCCGACGGCTACGACACGATGCTGTCGCGCACCCACGGCGACGACGAGCACCTGGGCGTGACGCTGTCCGGCGGCCAGTGGCAGCGGGTGGCACTCGCCCGGTGCCTC
This sequence comes from uncultured Actinomycetota bacterium, assembly GCA_963840275.1. Taxonomy (GTDB): domain Bacteria; phylum Actinomycetota; class Actinomycetes; order Mycobacteriales; family Pseudonocardiaceae; genus Actinophytocola. The sequence goes on along the minus strand of CAWIYK010000003.1, from coordinate 232,445 downwards.
CTGCGCACCGACGCCGAGCTGCTCGTGCTCGACGAGCCGACCGCCGGGCTCGACGCCGAGGGCGAGCACCGCGTGCACGCCACGCTGGCGCGGCACGCGGCCGGGCGCACCAGACTGCTGGTCTCGCACCGGATGGCGGCACTGCGTGCCGCCGACCTCGTCGTCACGCTCGCGGGCGGGCGGATCGCCGAGCGGGGCAGCCACGACGAGCTGATGGACGCGGGCGGTGAGTACGCGCGGTTGTTCCGCCTGCAGGCGGGCGGCTACCAGGACGCCAGGGTGCTCGCGACGGACGGGGAGGCGACGTGACTCTGCTCGGCAGGTGGTGGACCAGGGTGACCGTGCGCGGGCACAGCATGGCGCCGACACTGCGCGACGGACAGCAACTGCTGGTGCGCAGGCGACGCCGCGCGCCGCGGCGGGGCGAGGTCGTCGTGTTCACGGTGCCCGGCACGCTGCGCGACGCGGCGGACCCGCCGTGCCGCGTCAAACGGGTCGCCGCGGTGGCGGGGGACCCGGTTCCCGACTGGCTGACCGAGACGCTGCCCGGCGTGGCGAACGTGCCCGTCGGGCACCTGGTGGTCGTGGGGGACAACTCGCGGTCGCAGGATTCCCGTCAGCTCGGCCTGGTCGCCTGCCGGGACGTCGTCGGCACCGTGTCGGCGTCGGCCGACTGAATGAGCGACCCCCACCGGGCGACCGCGCGGGCGATCTGATCCTCGGGGATCTCCAGGAGCCCCAACAACTCCTGAAGGTCCGCGGCGGGCCGGCCGGTGGGCAGGCTGCGGCTGGCGGCCACCCAGCGCCGCCGCCAGCTCGCGGCGTCGCCGCCGCACGCGCGCACGATGGCGAGGACGGTCTCGAGCCGCGGAAAGCGCCGCCCGGTCAGCGCGTCGTTGAGGGTGCTCCGCGCACAACCCGTCCGGCGGGACAGCTCCCGGTAGGTCATCCCGACCAGCCGCCTCGACTCGTCGAGCTCGAGCGCGAACCGCGCCCGAACCCGGTCAGAAGCGGACAACTTCCGAAGAATCTCCCGTTCCGGCACGAGGATCCATTGTCACCCGGCGAGGCACGCGGGCGAGAACGAATGCACGCGACATCAAACGGTCTGCACAAACAGTGCTGGACGAGCTGCCGGGACCCGGACCTGCAAGCGCTCCCGCGAACCGGTCCAGGTGGCTGTCCGCTGCGCCCCGCCGCCGTTGTTGTTCACCCGAAGGAGCATCCAGGGGTGCGGTGCCGTTCCAGGACGCGAACCGGTCCCGGTTGCCGAAGCGGTGGATGTCACCGACGTCGGCCAGGAGCCGCGCCGCGAGCGGTCTGCGTCCTGGCGCGGCCGAGTTCATCGCGGCGTCGATGAGTCAACCGCCTTCACCGGCTACTGCTGGAACTGTTTCCTGGGGGCCAACCCGATCAGCGGCGTTATGGGCCCTGTCGCACGGTTCATCGGTGCTGGGCAGCGGCCAGGACGTCGGCGATCGTCGCGGCCCAGGCGCGGATGTCGTCCCAGTTGCGGAAGTCGCCTGACCTGCGTTTGGCCACAATGCGGCCGACGAGACCGGTTGCCCGCACCGGATCAAGACAACCACCGAAGACAGTGGGCGCGGGAACGCCGATGTGCAGTGCGCGTTTGAGACCACCGGACGTCGCTGCCGGGGCTTTCGGCTTCTCCCCCATCCACCCGCTCTCGAACAGCCACACCCTGGACTTCGCCAGCTCCGCGTTGTGCTGTCGCACGAAACGGCCGGCCTCGGCCCGCCAGCGGCCCATGTACACCGCGCTGCCGAGCACGACGGCCTGGTAGTCACCGAGCGACGACACCTCGCGCACGTTGCGCACATCCACCACCAGCCCGTGTCGCAGCAGTTCCGCGCCGATCGCGTCGGCGATGCCTCTGGTCGAACCCATCTTGGTGGCGAACGCCACCAGCACTCGAGTCATGGCACGACCATCGCCCGCGAACACTCGCGCCGGGCAGTGCTGTTGTTCCCCGCCGTGAGGGCCATAGGTCACCGCGAGCGCCGGTTGTGTGGTTGGCCGACGCCGCCGCCGCGGCCGACACAACCCTTTCGAGCAGGAGGCCGAAGGTCCCGAGGGTCGGGGTCCTGAGTCGCTGTCGGACGCCGTGACCGGCGGTGAGACTGGGTTCGACGGTCGCACACCACGCAAGGAGCTATCGATGAACAGTCCGGACAACACCATGCCGGTCCTGGTCGCGATCGACGGGTCGGAGTCGGCGATGCGCGCGGCCCACTGGGCGGCCGCCGAGGCCGCTCGACGCGGCCGCGGGTTGAGGATCGTCCACGCCTACGACTGGCCGCTGCCGAACTACGGCCCCGCCGTGGTCGACCCGGCGGTGCTGCACGACTCGGTGCTGAGCACCGCGAGGACGACCCTCGCCGCCGCAGTCGCCGCAGTCACCGAGGCGGCGCCGGCGCTGCCGGTCACGGCCGAGATCGTCCGAGGGCCCGCGGTCACCGCCCTGCTCGGCCTGACTCGACAGGCCGAGCTCCTGGTCCTCGGCTCCCGCGGCCTCGGCGGGTTCACCGGTCTGTTGGTCGGCTCGGTCGCGGTCGAGCTGGTGGCGCACGGGCACTGCCCGGTCGTGGTCGTTCGAGGCGACCAGCCGGCGCCCGGGGCGCCGGTGGTGGTCGGGATCGACGGCTCACCAACCAGCGAGGTCGCGATCGCACTTGCTTTCGACGCGGCTGCGGCACGAGGCTGCGAGCTGGTGGCCGTGCACGCGTGGGCCGACACCGCGGTCCTGTTCGACCTCGGTGGCGGCTACGGGCACACACTGGACTGGACGTCGCTGACCGAACAGGCCGAGAAAGTGCTCGCGGAGTCGCTCGCGGGCTGGCACGAGAAGTACCCGGGAGTGCCGGTCCGGCGAGTCGTCGAACGGGACCGACCCGCGAGCGCCCTGCTCGACGCGGCACGCGGCGCGCAACTCCTGGTGGTCGGCAGCCGAGGACGCGGCGGCTTCACCGGCCTGACCCTCGGCTCGGTCAGCCAGGCGCTGATCCACCACGCCGCCTGCCCGGTCATGATCGCCCGACCGAACAGCGCGTGACCCCCGGTCGTGCTGCTGGTCGAGGTGGAGAAATGGTGGTGGCGCAACGCTTCTACCCACGAGCGCGTCCGGGCAAGGTCCTAGGTCCCCCGCATTGGTGACCTATGCCAGACGCTACCCGCGACCGTCCGCGCCTACGGTCGAGACACAATCGACGAGAGAAGCATGCCATGCGAGCCCGCGACCTGATGACCGCACCCGTGATCACCGTCAGATCCGACTCACCGGTCAAGGACGCACTAAAACTGTTGACCACCAACAGGTTCACCGCACTTCCGGTCGTGGACGACAACGCGTTGGTCGGCATCGTCACCGAGGCCGACCTCATCCACGACCGGATACCACGGGATCCTCGTAACCGGCAGGGTGAGCTCCACACCGGCCAACACCGTTCCGCGCAAGTGACGGTCGGGGCGGTCATGACCAGCCCGGCCGTCACGATGGGCTCCGGCGCCGATCTCACCGACCTGTGCCAGGCATTGCTCGACGCACGAATCCGCGCCATGCCCATTGTGGACGGTGCGAGGCTCGTCGGGATCGTGACCAGAGGTGACATCGTGCGGGTCCTGGCTCGGGACGACCGCGCCATCGCCGCCGACATTCGACACCGCCTGGAGATCTACGGCGGGCTGAACCGGTGGACGGTGAATGTCGAGGCCGGCGTCGTTCGGATCATCGACACATTCGACAGCAGTACCGATCGCCACGTCGCGGCAACACTGGCCCAGGCCGTGCCCGGGGTCGTCGACGCGTACGCCGTGTCCACCGCGTCCGCCGGCAACGGCCGGAGCAGACGATGACCATCCCGGACGTCGTGGTGGGTGTCGACGGGTCGGCCGGCTCGGACCAGGCGGTCCTGTGGGCGATCGGTCTGGCCGCCCACCGCAGGCTCCCGTTGCGGATCGTGCACGCGCTTCGACTCACGGTGCCACAACACGGCGTCGACGTCGCGGAGACCGGGGCACTGTTCGACGCGATCAAGGAGAACGGTGAGCGGATCCTCCGCGACGCCCTTCGGTTGGCGCGTCAGGTGGACGAGAACGTGCCGATCACAACCGACATGCCGACCGAGCCGCCGGTCCCCCTGCTGACCGACCTGTCCCGGTCGGCGCGGATGGTCGTGGTCGGGCACGCCGGCGCCGGCGGTTTCGCCGGGATGCTGGTCGGTTCCACCGCGGCCGCCGTCGTGAGCCACGCCCACTGTCCGGTGCTGGTGGTTCGCGGACGGTTCGGTCCGGCAGGCGTGCCAGAGGAGGGCCCGGTGGTCGTCGGCGTCGACGGCAGTCCGGTCAGCGAGTCGGCCGTGGCGGTGGCGTTCGACGAGGCGTCGGTGCGCGGGGTGCCGCTGGTCGCGCTACACGCGTGGCACGACGACGCCTACGGAAGCATGTACAGCACCAACCGGTACCTCGCGGAATGGGACTCGATCGAGAGCGGCGAGCAACAGATCCTGGCCGAGCGACTGTCCGGCTGGCAGGAGAAGTATCCCGACGTCGAGGTGCGCCGTGCGCTCGTGCGGGACCGGCCTCGGCACGCACTGATGGAATGGTCCGCGACAGCACAGCTCGTCGTGGTGGGCAGCCGAGGCCGGGGCGGTTTCCGCGGCATGCTGCTCGGCTCCACCAGCCAGGCACTCGCGCAGCACGCGCAGTGCCCGGTGCTCGTCGTACGACACCGACCGGACGAATGACCTGCCCGCGACCGGGAGCCCGCGGCCGTACGCTGACCACGTTCCCTCCGGTGGCCGAAAGGAGCGCCCGGTGCTGACAGTCTTCCTTGTCGACGACCACGAGATGGTGCGCCGGGGAGTCGCCGACCTCCTCGACGAGGAGCCCGACCTGACGGTGGTCGGGCAGGCGTCGTCGGTTGCCGAGACCCTGGCCAGGGTGCCCGCGCTCATGCCGGACCTCGTGGTGCTCGACGTGCGGTTGCCCGACGGCAACGGTGTCGAGCTGTGCCGCGAGCTGCGATCCGGGATGCCCACGCTGAACTGTCTGATGCTCACCTCCTACACCGACGAGGACGCGATGTTGGAGGCGATCCTGGCCGGGGCCGGCGGTTATGTCATCAAGGACATCAAGGGCTCGGCGTTGCTCTCGGCCGTACGCACGGTCGGATCGGGTCTTTCGCTGCTGGACAACCGAGCCGCCGCGGCGCTGATCAGCCGGCTGCGCGCCAACGCGGCGGAGCCAGGACCCTTGGCCGGGTTGACCGGCCAGGAACGAGTTCTGCTGGACCTCATCGGTGAGGGGCTGACGAACCGGCTGATCGCCGAGCGGATGTTCCTGGCCGAGAAGACGGTGAAGAACTACGTGTCGCGCCTGCTCGCCAAACTCGGCATGCAGCGCCGCACCCAGGCCGCCGTGCTGGCCACCGAGCTCCGGGACAAGGGACACCACACGTCCTAGCCAGCCCTCGGTCCGCTGGTGACCGGTAGGGGTGTGCGGTAGCCGAGTCGTAGCACGACCTGGGGCCACAACCCGCCGACGACCAGCTCTCGCAGCTGCTGGCGCGTCGCGGGCATCGCCACGACCTGGGACAGGAAAGACGCGGACAACCCGGCGACCGTGGCGGCGAGCAGGACCCGCTGCATGGCCAGCCCGGCTTGCAGTCGGGCCAGCGGCGAATCGTGGAAGGTGCCGATGACCGCGACCAGCGGATGGACGTCCTGGGCCTGGCCCATCAAGCCGCGCAGGATCGGCAGCTGCGCGGCTGTGAGGGTGGGCAGCCAGGCCCGTTCGGTCTTGGCTGCCTGGCGCAGTCCGGCCACTACGGGCAGGGACACGGCCGTGTGGTCGAACGGTCCGTGGTCGGTGCCACGACGAGATATGGCGTCGGCCAGCTCCCGGTCGACGGGTCCGACCACGATGTGGCCCTGTGGCCGGACTATGGCGAGCAGGCTCGGTCGACGCGGATCCGGGAGCAGCTGAACCGCGGGATGCACCCCGAGTGCGCGGATGGCGAGACGCAGGTTCAGCAGGGCCGCCCCGCAGGAGATCACCAGTTCGCGGTGCTGGCTGCCGGCATGCACCTCGATCGTCGTGGCGGTGCAGTGGAACTCCCAGGGTTGGCTGTCGTGCGGCGACGGTGCGGCCATGGCCGCGCTCAGCACCGACCGGACCTGACCCTCGTCGAGGTGGCCAACCGGAATGACGCGGGGCGTCATGCGACCGACCTCCCTGTTTGTGACGCTCCGATCGGTGTGGAGCTCCTACGTCCACTGTCCGTGGCGCGCGCCCGAGGGCTAAGGGCCGAACGGCCCCGGTCACCGGCCCAAGGTCACCGCGCGGCGAACACCGAGATCCGCGGGTCCGGTCGATGAACGGCGTGGTCGGATCCGTGTCACAGTGAACCCGTGACGGATCCGGACAGACCCAGCGCCGGCCCGCCGGCGGACGAGCACGGAGCGCCCAGGCTGGCGCAGACGCTGTCCCAGCGGCGGTTGCGGGCGTTGCTGGTCGAGGTTCAGGACCGGATCGAGGAGATCGTCGGCACTCGGGACCGGATGGACGGGCTGCTGGAGGCGGTGCTGGCCGTCTCGTCGGGCCTTGAGCTGGACGAGACGTTGCGGCAGATCGTGCGGGCGGCCGTCGACCTGGTCGACGCTCGCTACGGCGCGCTGGGGGTGCTCGGCGCGGACGGGATGCTGACCGAGTTCGTCCATGTCGGCATCGACGACGCCACCAGGGAACTGATCGGTCCGCTGCCGACCGGCCACGGCGTGCTGGGAGTGGTGCTCGAGGACGCCGAGCCGTTGCGTCTTTCGGACCTGTCGCGGCATCCGGCGTCGGTGGGCTTTCCGGCCAACCACCCGCCGATGGACACCTTCCTCGGCGTCTCGATCCGGGCCCGTGGTGAGGTCTTCGGCCGGCTCTACCTGACCGAGAAGAACAACGGCTCCGGTTTCACCGAGGACGACGAGATGGTGCTGCAGGCGCTGGCCGCCGCGGCTGGCATCGCGGTGCACAACGCGCGTCTGTACGAGGAGGTCCGTAGGCGCCAGCGGTGGTTGGAGGCCATCGGTGAGGTCACCTCCGAACTGCTCGGCGCCAGCGACCCGACCGAGGCGCTCCGCCTCATCGCCAGCCGTGCCCTGGAGCTGACCGGAGCCGACTACACGTTCATCGCGGTGCCGAAGGCTCAGGACGTGGCGGCGGAGGAGGTCACCGAGCTCACGGTGGCGGTGTGCGCTGGCGTCGACTCCGACCAGGTGACCGGCAGGACGATCCCCCTCGCGGGCTCCACCCTGGGAGAGGTGTTCGCCGACCACGTGCCACGCAACGTTGCCGGCCTCGGCTTCGACTTCGCCGAGGGGTTCGGCGTCGAGTTCGGCCCGGCGTTGGCGCTGCCGGTCGGCGCGGGTGAGTCGATCTCGGGTGTGTTGCTGACGGTGCGCGCGGCGGGCTCGCCCGGGTTCGACGACCTGCACTTCCAGGTCGGTTCCTCCTTCGCCGATCAGGCCACGCTGGCACTGCAACGAGCCGAGAGCCAGTCGGCGCGGCGTGAGCTAGAGGTGTTGGCCGACCGGGAACGGATCGCCAGGGACCTCCACGATCAGGTCATCCAGCGGTTGTTCGCGATCGGACTGGGCCTGCAGGGCACCCACCGCCGTGCCGAGTCCACCGTGGTGGCCGACCGGCTCACCGAGCACACCGACCAACTCCAGGAAGTCATCCACGACATCCGCACCGCGATCTTCAACCTCCAGGCGGATCCCGAGGCGACCCCAAGGCTCCGGACCGCGCTGCACGACGTGATCACCAACCTGACCGCCGAGACCGCCCTGCGGACCACCGTCCGCATGTCCGGGCCGGTGAGCGTCGTGTTCGACGACCTCGCCGAGCACGCGGGAGCCGTTGTGCGGGAGGCCGTCAGCAACGTGGTCCGCCACGCCGGCGCCGAGGAGCTGGTGGTCACGATCTCGGTCGAGGACGACCTGGTCATCGACGTCACCGACAACGGGGTCGGTATCCCGGACACGGTCGCGCGCAGCGGCCTGCACAACCTGGCGCAGCGGGCGACGGCCGCGGGCGGCACGTTCGCCGTGCGACGGCGGGAGGGCGGCGGAACCAGTCTGGTGTGGACGGCGCCCCTGCCGTAACGCACGGATTCGGTGTGCCGGCAACAAAACGTCGCCAGCACACCGAACGTCGAGCCGTAGTGGATCAGCGCAACCAGCGGTTGCGGTCGACGATCCCGAGCTTGGCCCACCACCGACCGAGACCCCACGTGTCACCGGCTGCGAAGAGGACCAGGGCGATCACGACCACGATGTACACGAGGTGGGAGTCGATCAGCGGGTTCGTCGACGACGTCGGCTCACCGACGGAGCTGACCTGTGCCGGCGGCCACTCGGCGATCCACATGAACGCGAGCAGGATCGCGCCGGACGTGGCGGCCAGACGCATCCCGACGCCGAGCAGCAACGCGAGCCCGATGCCGAGCAGGCCGATCATGAACAGCCAGTCGGCCCACCCGCTGCCGGCCCAGCTCTGCAGCGTCGACTGCATCGGGCCGACGTGCACGTTGCCGAGGAAGCCCTTGGTCGGTGAGCCGCCGTCGACCCACGCTTTCGCCGCCGGTGTGGCGTAGCCGAGTCCGAAGGTCTTGTCGAGGAAAGCCCACAGGAAGGTCAGGCCCATCATGACGCGGAGCACGGCCAGCACCGGCCCACGCAGCGAATCGGTGCGCCGTGCCGGCGCCCCGTTCGGTGCGACGGTCGCCTTTCGAGTGGGGGCGGCAGATCTCGTCTTCGGCACTTGATCCTGGATGGACATGTGCGCTCCTTCTCAGCGGGTTGCCCTCAGTGTTGGCGGTCCACGGCGAGCGGGCTGGAGTCGAAGTTCCCTTCTCGAGGTGACTTCGGTGACCGGGCACGGCCAGAGGACCAAAGTCCTTGAAGCCGACCTCCAAGGACTCCGGTTGAAGCACCCGCGCACGGGCACGCTGGGGGCGACAAGGTCGGCCCTGGTCGGCGTGCGGGACCGGACGGACAGGAGTCCAGTGACAGCGAAGGCCTGGGATGTTGGCAGTGGCCCCGCCGCTGTGCGGGAGACCCACATCGGTGTGGTGTTCCTGGTCGGCGATCGGGCCTACAAGCTCAAGAAGCCCGTCGACGTCGGTTTTCTCGACTTCCGCACCAGAGAGAGCAGGCTCGCGGTGTGCCATCGGGAGGTCGAGCTGAACAGCCGACTGGCCCCCGACGTCTACCTCGGCGTCGCCGAGGTGTCCGATGTGGACGGTGAGCCGTTGGACCACATGGTCGTGATGCGCCGGATGCCGGACGACCGGCGGCTCAGCACACTGGTGCTCACCGGCGCGCCGCTCGCAGAGGAGGTCGACCGCCTGGCACAGGTCATCGCGGTCTTTCACGCAGGCGCGGCCCGGAGCCCGACGATCTCGACCGAGGGCACCCGGGACGCGCTCGGCGCCAGATGGTCGGCAAGTCTCCAGCAGGTCGCCACGGTGCGCGGCTCGTTGCTGAACGAGCACGACCTCGCGGAGATCCGACGGCTGATGCTGGCCTTCCTCGCCGGCCGGGAGAAGCTGTTCGACAGCCGGATCGCCGCCGACCGGATCGTGGACGGGCACGGCGATCTGCTGGCCGACGACATCTTCTGTCTCGACGACGGCCCCAGGGTGCTCGACTGCCTCGAGTTCGACGACCGGCTGCGCGCGGTCGACGGACTGGACGACATCGCGTTCCTGGCCATGGACCTGGAGCGGCTGGGCGCGCCCGAACTCGGCGCGGCGCTGCTCGACGGGTACGTCGAGTACTCCGGCGACCCGGCGCCCACCGCCCTTCGCGAGCACTATCTCGCCTATCGGGCCTTCGTTCGGGTCAAGGTGGCGTGCCTACGGCACGGCCAGGGCGACGTCACAGCCTCGGAGGAGGCCAGCCGGTACGCCGACATCGCGCTGCGCCACCTGCGCCGCGGCCAGGTGCGGCTCGTGATGGTCGGCGGGCTCCCCGGAACCGGGAAGACGACGTTGGCAGGCGCCGTCGCCGACAAGCTTGGCGCGGTGCTGTTGTCCACCGACCGACTGCGCGAGGAACTGGCCGAGCCGGTGCCCGGCGAGCACGTGCCGGCGTCGTACCGGGCCGGGATCTACACCGCGGAACACACCGAGACGACCTATCGCGAGCTGCTGAGTCGTGCGGAGATGCTCCTCGCGCTCGGCGAGTCGGTGGTGCTCGACGCGTCGTGGACCGCGCAGTCGCACCGCGAGCTCGCGGACGCGGTCGCCACGCGGACGCACAGCCGGCTCGTCCAGCTGCTCTGCCAGGCGCCGCCGGCCATCACCGACGCGCGGATCCGCACCAGGACCGAGACGCTGTCGGACGCGGACACGCTTGTGGCGGCACGCATGGCGGCGGAGATGGACCCGTGGCCACAGGCCATCGTGGTGGCCACCGTCGACTCGCCGGCGGACTCGCTGACCCAGGCGTCCGCCGCCCTCGTCGCCCCGCTCGACCGCAAGCTGCGGCTCGTCACATAACCACCGAACTGGAGCTGTCCGTTGCTGCACACCGATTCGACGCCGGCCGTGAGACACAACCGGCACGACCTGGAACTGCTCGACGCGTACTGGCGGGCGGCGAACTACCTGTCGGTCGGCCAGATCTACCTGCTGGACAACCCGATGCTGCGGGAACCGTTGCTGGCCGAGCACGTCAAGCCGCGGCTGCTCGGCCACTGGGGCACCACCCCGGGGCTGAACCTGTTGTACGCGCACATGAACCGGGCCATCAACCAGCGTGACCTCAACGCCCTCTACGTGACCGGTCCCGGCCACGGCGGGCCGGGGCTGGTCGCCAACGCCTATCTGGAGGGCACCTACAGCGAGGTGTACTCCTCGGTCTCCCAGGACGAGAACGGGATGCGGGCGTTGTTCCGCCAGTTCTCCTTCCCCGGTGGGATTCCCAGTCATGTCGCGCCCGAGACGCCGGGGTCGATCCACGAGGGTGGCGAGCTCGGCTATGCGCTGCTGCACGCCTATGGCGCGGCGTTCGACAACCCGGACCTGCTCGCCCTGTGTGTGGTGGGTGACGGGGAAGCCGAGACCGGCCCGCTCGCGGCGAGCTGGCACTCCAACAAGTTCCTCAACCCGGCGACCGACGGCGCCGTGTTGCCGGTGCTGCACCTCAACGGCTACAAGATCGCGAACCCCGCCGTGCTGGCCCGCATCCCCACCGACGAACTCACGTCGTTGTTGCGCGGCTACGGCTACGAACCGCACTTCGTCGACGGTGACGATCCCGCCGAGGTCCACGAACAACTCGCGACCACGCTCTACACCGTGCTCGACGACATCGCCGCCATCCAGCACCACGCCAGAAGCGGCGCGCCGGTCAGTCGCCCGGTGTGGCCGATGATCGTGCTGCGCACACCGAAAGGCTGGACCGGCCCCAAGGAGGTCGACGGTCTCCCGGTCGAGGGCACGTTCCGCGCCCACCAGGTGCCGCTGTCCGAGACCCGCACCAACGCCGAGCATCGCGCACAGCTCGAACAGTGGCTGCGGAGCTACCGGCCCGAAGAACTGTTCGACCAAGACGGACAGCTGATCCCGGCGCTGCAGGCGCTGGCCCCGCACGGAACGCGGCGGATGAGCGCCAACCCGCACGCCAACGGCGGCCGCCTGCTGCGCGACCTGGTCATGCCCGACTTCCGCGGCCACGCCGTGCCGGTGGACCGCCCGGCGGTCGAGTCCAGCGAGGCCACGAAGGTGCTCGGCGGGTTCCTGCGCGACATCATCACCGCGAACCCCGACCGGTTCCGGATCATGGGTCCGGACGAGACGGCGTCGAACCGGCTCTCGGCGGTGTTCGAAGCGACCGACCGTACCTGGAACGCGACGACCGTGCCCGGCGATGACCATCTCGCCCCGGACGGCCGGGTGATGGAGGTCCTCTCCGAACACCTGTGCCAGGGCTGGCTGGAGGGCTACCTGCTGACCGGCCGGCACGGCCTGTTCAACTGCTACGAAGCGTTCATCCACATCATCGACTCGATGGTCAACCAGCACGCGAAGTGGCTCAAGACGACCCGCGGCATCCCGTGGCGGGCGCCGATCGCGTCGCTGAACTACCTGCTTACCTCACACGTGTGGCGCCAGGACCACAACGGCTTCTCCCACCAGGACCCCGGCTTCATCGACCACATGGTCAACAAGAAGTCCGAGATCGTCCGCGTCTACCTGCCACCGGACACCAACACCCTGCTGTCGATCGCCGACCACTGCCTGCGCAGCCGCCACTACGTCAACGTCATCGTCGCCGGCAAGCAACCCACGCTGAACTACCTCACCATCGACGAGGCGGTCGCGCACTGCGCCAGAGGGCTCGGCATCTGGCCCTGGGCCGGCACGGCCGACGACGAACCCGACGTCGTGCTCGCCTGCGCCGGCGACGTCCCCACCCTGGAGACCCTGGCCGCCGCCGACCTGCTGCGCACCCACCTCCCGGAGCTGAAGGTCCGGGTCGTCAACGTCGTGGACCTGATGCGTCTGCAGTCCGAAACCGAGCACCCGCACGGCCTGTCCGACCGGGACTTCGACGCCCTGTTCACCGCCGACAAGCCGGTGATCTTCGCCTATCACGGCTACCCGTGGCTCATCCACCGCCTCACCTACCGGCGCACCAACCACCGCAACCTCCACGTGCGCGGCTACAAGGAGGAAGGCACCACGACCACCCCGTTCGACATCGTGATGCTCAACGACCTCGACCGCTTCCACCTCGTCATGGACGTCATCGACCGGACGCCGTCACTCGGCAGCCACGCCGCGACCCTGCGCCAACAGATGGTCGACGCCCGGCTCGCGGCACGCTGGTACACCCGCGAGCACGGCGAGGACGACCCGGCGATCTCGGGCTGGACCTGGCCGGCGCGGGACTGAGTCGTGCGAGTCCTGGTCGTCAACGCCGGCTCGTCGAGCATGAAACTGCGGCTGCTCGACGAGCACGACACCGTCACGCACAGCGCCGACCTGCCCGTCGACGCCGACCTGGCGATCCCACGAGACTGGCCGCGACCGGACGTGGTCGGTCACCGGGTGGTGCACGGCGGTACGGACTTCACCGGCCCGGTCCTGGTCACCGACGCGGTGCGGGAACGGTTGGCGGCGTTGACCGACCTGGCGCCGCTCCACCAGCCCAAGTCTCTCGCCGCGCTCGACGCCGTCTCCGCGTCGCTGCCCGACATCCCAGCGGTGGCGAGCTTCGACACCGCGTTCCACACCACCATCCCGGCCGCCGCCGCGACCTACGCCGTCCCGCTCGAATGGCGCGAGCGCTACGCGATTCGCCGCTACGGCTTCCACGGCCTGTCCCACGCCTACAGCTCCCGCCGCGCCGCCGAACTCCTCAACCGGCGTGACCTGCGAGTCGTCACCTGCCACCTCGGCGCCGGTGCTTCCCTCGCGGCCGTGGTCGACGGCCGCAGCGTGGACACCACCATGGGTTTCACCCCGCTGGAGGGCCTGGTCATGGCGACCCGGTCCGGCACCGTCGACCCCGGATTGGTGCTCTGGCTCGAAGAACACGAACACCTGACACCACACGAGATCGCCACCGCACTCGAACACCGATCCGGGCTCACCGCCCTCGCCGGCACCGGCGACCTGCGTGAGATCGAAGCCGCCGCGACACGTGGCGAGCCGGACGCGCTCCTCGCCATCGACGTCTACACCCACCGACTCGTCGCCGGCATCGCCGCGATGACCGCGGCAACCGGCGGCCTGGACGCGCTCGTGTTCACCGGCGGTGTCGGCGAACACTCGGCGACAGTGCGCGGACGCGCCGCCGAACGGCTCGGCTTCCTCGGCGTCGCCATCGACCCACACCGCGACAACGCCGAGGACATCAGCGCCGACGGCGCGGCCGTGCGCACCTTGGTCATCACCGCCCGGGAGGACCTGCAAATCGCCGGCGAGGCACGCCGTCTGTTCAGCTGACATCCCTCCGCCGAGAGAGGAGACCCTCAATGCCATCGGCAACCGACAGTGGCGACCCCATCAACGACGACGTGCCAAGTGGACTGACCGGCCCGATCGCCGAGGCGGAGGCAGCCGCGGCCGACCTGCGCACCACCGACCACCCCATGGGCGGGCTGGGCAAACCGTTCAACCGCCGCTCCCCGTTCCTCATCGGCATGGCCGCGGCCGCCGGCGTCGCCGTGACCTACGGACTGGTCCAGCTGGTGGTGAGCGTCCGCGGCATCCTGATCCTCATCGGACTGGCGCTGTTCCTGGCCATCGGCATGGAACCCGCCGTGGTGTGGCTGGTCCGCCGTCGCTCCCCCCGCTGGCTCGCGGTCACCGGGGTGTTCCTGGTGGCGTTCGCCGCCGTGGGCGGGTTCCTGGCCGCGACGATCCCCATCGTCGTCGAGCAGACCAGCCAGCTCGCCCAACAGGTGCCCGGCTACCTGGAACAGGCCAGGGACCACAACTCCCTGCTCGGTCAGCTCAACGACCGCTTCCAGCTCCAACAACGACTCGAACAGACGCTCGACGGCACCGAGTCCGGCCTCGTGACCGGCCTGCTGGGCGCGGGCCAGGCCGTGTTCAGCGCACTGACCAGCTTCCTGCTCCTGGTGGTGCTGACCATCTACTTCCTCGCCGACCTGCCCCGCATCCGAGCCGCGGGCTACCGGCTGGTGCCGGCCTCCCGCCGGCCGCGCGCGATCCTTCTCGGCGACGAGATCTTCACCAAGGTCGGCAGCTATGTCCTTGGCAACCTGCTGATCTCGGTCATCGCCGGTGTGCTCACCTACGGCTGGCTGCTGATCTTCGGCGTGCCGTACGCACTGCTGCTGTCGATCACCGTGGCGATACTGGACCTGATCCCGGTCATCGGCTCCCTGGTCGCGGGATTCCTCGCCAGCCTGACGGCGCTGACCGTGTCGCTACCGGTGTTCCTCGCCACCATCGGGTTCTTCGTCGCCTACCGGCTCCTCGAGGACTACCTGCTGATCCCGAAGATCATCGGCGGTGTGGTCAAGGTGCCGCCCCTGATCACCGTGGTGGCGGTGATCGTGGGCGGCGCGCTCCTCGGCGTCGTGGGCGCGGTGATCGCCATCCCGGCGGCCGCGGCGATGTTGTTGCTGGCGCGAGAGATTCTGTTCCCTCGGCTCGACCGTGCCTGACCTACACCGGCGCGTCGCTGACCGCTGTCACCGACCGGCGCCGGGTCTGAGCCACCGACTGCCCGTAGCCCAGGCGCAACACGGTCTGCGGGTGGCCATGGCCGCCGATCAGCTGTCGCAGCGCACCTCGGGTGTAAGGCACCTCCATGGGCTGGGACAGGAACGACGCGCTCAGGCCGGCGGTGGCCGCGGTGAGCAGCACGCGCTGCAACGCCTGCCCGGCACGCACCTGATCACGAACGGTGTCACCGGCAGTCGCCACGACGGCCACCAGCGGATCCTGCTCGAACGAACGCGCCACCGTGGTCTCATCGCTGTGATAGCGGCGCAGCGCCAACAGATTGCCGCCGAGGGGCCGCGGACCGCCAGCCGCGTGCGGCACGCCGTCGTCCCGGTTCGTCCTCTCGTCCGTCCACTTGCGAAGCTCCACCTGGTAGGCCGGATCGGTCTCCTGCAGGTGGTCGGCTCGACGTAGCAGCACGGCGAGCGCACCCAAACTACGTGGCTCGTCGAGCAGGACCAGCCGCCCGCCCTCGGACTCGGCGGCTCGGACCATGTCCGACCGGTCCCGTGCGGTCACGGCTCGTTGCGTGAACGGCCGCCGGTTGGTGACCCTGCGGTCGATCACCGCCGCCAGCTTGTGCAACTCCGGGCCCGCCATCCGTTCACCGGTGATCCGGACACTGGCGAGGAAGTCGGGGCGGGCGAGGTCGGGCAGCAGATCGACCACGGCGCCCCGTCCGCCGTCGCGCAGTGCCAGCCACAGATTGAACAAGGCGGCGCCACAGGAAAGTCGGGCCTCACGCGAGTCGGGATCGGCCACGGCGAGGAGCCGCTCGCGGTCGAGGTGGACCTCGATGTGGTCCGGTCCCGCCACGAAACGCCAGGGTTGGGTGTTGTGCACCGAAGGCGCCCTCGTCGCCGCACGGAGCGCGGTCTCGATCACGGGCGGCATGGTGGCGTGAATGGTTGTCATGATGTCACTCCAAGGTCTCGCGTGGTCAGGAGCACGCGGATCCGCACCACCCCGCCGTCGGCCAGCAACGCTCGTACACCGTCCGGCACCACCGTCACCGTCATCGCATGCCTCTCAATCGTCTACCTACAGCCTCATCACCGGCAGCCGCGCGCGGGAGTGCCGGAAGGCAGCAGTGCGACGGACGAAAGTCCCACAAGTGACCTGCCGCGCTCATCAGCGCCGGCCCGGCCGCGCCCGACGCAGACCTTTGTGGATCCGCCGCAGAAGTTGATTGTTCAACCGCTGGCCACAGGGGTGAAAAAGACACGCTGCGTCCACATTCGACTGTCCACAAGTACTCCATACGGGTGCACTTCATTGCTCCGATTGCCCCGGTCGATGTTTAGGAATACCGTCGGAGAAAGTGTCCGTCGACACACAGCGCCCAGACCCAGCGTGCGTCCCGATTTCGCCGATTCGGCTGTCTCGCAACGACAAGCGCTAATCCTGATACGAGGAATTGATCACGTCTGGGGTACAGGTTTCAGAACCCCCGCCGGGAGTGGTTGTTCGGCTTGGGGAAAGGAAACCATGAACGACTTCCCGATCACGACCTCACACGACAACAGACGGTGGACCGCGGTACTGGGGCTCATCGCCGTGACCAGCCTGCTCCTGCTGGCGGCATCGTTGTCGGCCCCACCACCTGCCTCGGCAGCCGCGGCGCCGGTCGACCTGGGCACCGCCCAAACCTATGCCGTCCTAGGTGGACAGACCGTCACCAACACCGGGCCCAGCATCCTGTTCGGTGATGTCGGGGTCAGCCCCGGCACCGCGATCACCGGCTTCCCACCCGGTATCGCCCTGGGGGTCAAGCATGCCGGAGACACCCAGGCCGGCGGCGCACAGTCAGACCTCACCATCGCCTACAACGACGCCGCCGGTCGCGCACCCATCGCCAACATCGCGGGAGACCTCGGCGGGCTCACCCTGCCTCCCGGCGTCTACAAGGCGTCCAGCTCGATCGGACTGACAGGCACCCTCACCCTGGACGCCCAGAACGACCCCAACGCCGTGTTCATCTTCCAGATCGGCTCCACCCTCACCACCGCGTCCAGCAGCAGCGTCAGCATGATCAACGGCGCACAGCCCTGCAACGTCTTCTGGCAGATCGGCAGCTCCGCGACACTCGGCACCAACACGGACTTCATCGGCACGATCCTCGCGCTGACCTCGATCTCCGTCACCACCGGCACCACCGTCGAAGGTCGCGCACTGGCCCGCAACGGCCAGGTCTCCCTGGACACCAACCTGTTCACCGAACCCGGCTGCGACACCACTCCGATCACCACCACAACAACGACACCCGACGAGACCACGACGACCACACCGCCCGGCGGCACCACCACAACCACGGACGACACGACCACAACGACAATCGAGACCACCACGACCACAGACGACACCACGACTACTACTGACGAGACCAGCACGACAACCGACGAGACCTCACCGACCACCGACAGCTCGACGTCCACCACGTCGCCCGTCAGCACCACCACGACCTCGATCATCCCGGTCACAGTCGGTCCCGAGACCGGCGGCGGACCCGCTCCCCACAACGACTACCCGTCGGGCACCGACGATCTCGCCAGCACCGGAACCACCCCTTGGCTCCCCACACTGCTCGGCGGCGGCGCACTGCTGCTCGTCCTCGGCGGCCTGCTGACCGCCGTCGCGCGGAGCCGGAAGGCGTCCAGCACAACGCCGCGCAGCTGACCGAGTGGCCCGGCAGGCAGCGGCGTGTATTCGAGTACGCCGATATTTGCCCCTGCGGCAAGCGCTCCATACGGCACTGCCTGCCTCCCCGCCTCGCCAAGACAGCAGCGGGTTCCCACCACCGACGCTGCGATCCGCCACGAGACAAAAGACAGCATGATGAGCGCCTCGACCACCGTTCACCCGACATCAGCGGCCGAAGCCACCGACCTGACGCACATCCTCGGCGACGAACTCCGACAGGCACGTAGACGCCTCCGCTGGAGCCGCAAGGAACTCCGCGCACGACTCAGACATCACGTGTCACTCCCCGCCCTGGCCAGCTACGAGCTCGGCACCCGCCAGTGCTCGGTCAACCGGTTCGTCGAGATCTGCGAAGCACTGGAAACCGCCGCACCGGAACTACTCGCGCGCGCACTGCGGAGAACAAGTGCCACGCATGTCGGAGGACTGCACGTCGACCTTCGTCCCGTCATCGGCGACAACAGCCGCACGCTCTGTGTCTTCCGACGCTGGGCCGAACAACGACTCACCTCTCTGGGCGGCGACACCGCGGTGCACCTCGCGGCACCCGCCGTGGAACACCTCGCCGAACTGTGCGGCGTCACCACTCCCGACCTCGTCGCCACACTGACCACACTCGGAGCCATCCAGAACAGCTGGCTCGACCAACTGGCGGATCAATCCGCCGACGATGATTCCTGACGGGCCAGAGCACGGTTCCACAAGTCTGTTTCCGTATTTCGCGACAATTGGCCCTGCACGGCTGCCGACCGGCAGCACGTGCAGGGCCAACTTTCGCACCGACCAGATCAGCAGATGCAGATAAGAGTCCCGCCGCCGGTCGTGCCGATGGTGCCGTTCACGCCACTGAGACCGTTGTTGACGACGATGGTGTCCGTGCCGCCACCGCCGACCACGGTCCCGGAGCTACCGACACCGCCGGCCCCCATGGTGCCCCCGGCACCACCAGCGCCACCGGCACCGGCCCAGCAACCGGTGCCACCGGCGCCGCCCTTGCCGCCGATACCACCCTTACCACCGGCCACGGTGATGTTGTCGTCGCCGAGACCGCCGTCGACGCTCGCGCTGTTGCCCACGCCGCCGGCGCCACCGGCACCGCCGCCGCCACCCGCGCCACCGATCTCTCCCGCGGTGATGCCGTTGCCGCCCTTGCCCGCGGTCCCACCGAGACCGCCAAGGCCACCGGTCACCTTGACGGTGTCGTTGTCGAGACCGCCGACGATGTTCCCGGAGCTGCCGAGCCCGCCGGCACCACCGACGCCACCGAAGCCGCCCGCGCCGCCGCCGTGACCGCAGCCACCAGCCCCGCCCGCACTACCGACACCGCCGTTGCCGCCCGTGACGGTGAGGTTGTCCAGGCCGTCGCCACCGCTGGTCGTTCCGGAGCTGCCGACACCGATACCGCCCACTCCACCGGCGCCACCGACACCGCCGACTCCACCGGCGCCGGCGCTGGGCCCGCTCACGCCGCCACCGCGGCCGAGGCCGCTGAGGCCACCGGCACCACCGGTGACGTTGATCGTGTCGTTACCCAGACCACCGACGAGGGCTCCGACGCTGCCGAGGCCACCCGCACCGCCGGCACCGCCGACCCCGCCCGCGCCACCCGCACCGCCGAGGACTCCGGCGCCACCGGTACCCCCGAGGCCACCGGCCCCGCCACCACCACCGGTGACGGTGATGCTGTCGGTGCCGTCACCGCCGTCGACGGTCCCAGCGCTACCCACACCGCCACCTCCGACGCCACCGGCGGCACCGGCACCGCCCGCGAACCCAGCCGGATGGGTGCTGGTGCCAACCGCACCGGCGCCGCCCGCGGTGCCGGTGCTGCCCGACGTGCCGGTCACCCGGATCGTGTCGTTGCCGGCGAGTGCGTTGACGGTGCCGTCAACAGGGGCACCGCTGATGGTGATCACGTCGTTGAAGGCCGTCCCGGCGAGGACCTGACCGCCGGGGATGCCGGCAGTGCAGACAATGGTGTCGCCGGATCCGTTGGGGACCCGGGTACAGCCGAGCGGGTCGGCGGACGCCGTGACCGGGAGAATCAAGGCGAACCCGGCGACAGCGCCCAACCCGATCAAACCGCGGCAGGCCCGAGCGGCTGTGGACATACGTGTTCTCGATTTCATATCAACTTTCCAGCATTGAGTAAGCCCCGGCTGAAGCCAGGTACCCGCGAGCGCCCTCGATGACCGAGAACCCAGGCCATCGCCGATGTCATATTCGTGAGAAACATCAGACCCAGCACGCTCTCAAGGGCGACGCTCCACTCACCCGGCCGAATTAGCAAGCCAGCTACGACGAACCACTCGTTTGCGACGATATTCACCGAATGTCGGCACTAAACCAATTTTTCACATGTTTCCCAAAATCGGGAGAATACAGCAGTAAATAAACTAGAAAGTGCGGATGGCGGGGCCGCTCGAGCATGGAACGACGAGACATGCCGCGGGCCGCCGTCTTCCGGCGCCGTATTGTCGATGCCTCGTGCGGTGGTTCTGGGGTGGTACCGGGGTGATCGGCCGCGCGTCGGTTGTTGGCCACTGGTTGAGACGTGGTGGCCGTTGGCCGGGATGGTCTCGGATGCCCGAGGATGTCGGGGTCCACGGTGATGATCTCCGCCAAGGCGGTGTACGTCGATGCCGAGGGAACCACATGAACTCGGCCGCCGCGCCGAACGTCGACGGCCCGATCCGCGAGTCGCAGCCGACCATGGCCCCGCGTCACGGTGCTGCGGCCACCCAGGATGCACGGCGAGGGCGCGCGTCCAAGCCCGATGACACCTCGCCGCGCTGATCGAGGTCGTCGCGGACGATCATCCCCTGCCTGATCGCGAAATCCCGATCGTCGTGCTCACTCCGTGACCTCCTGGAGCGCGTCACGGTCGGCGTCGGAGCCGGCGATGTGACATTCGCGTTGGCACGGTCAGCGTGATTGTGCGTCCGCACGGAGCAGTGCTGTGGCTCTTCGGTGCTGTGAGACTCGAACAATGCGACTACGTCGAGTTTTTCTGGGTGGGGCTCTCGCGGCCGGGTTGTCGGTCGGATCGATGATGGCCGGGACCACGACCGCCGCGGCCGATCAGTGGGACTGCACGTTCTACCTGTTCATGGAGGACTACAGCGGCAAGATCGTGGAGATCGGCTGTGCCTCTGGAGCACAGGGCAATCAGGTCATCTGCGAGGGCTCGTTGCGCATCGCGGGAGTGCCCGACGACATCGGTCTCGAGGCGTGCCGCCGGGCCGCTCTTCCCTGACGGCCACCCGTTAAGCTGGCACGATGCTGCTGGGTGTAGTTGCGATCCTCGCACCGATTGCCGCCTGCGTGCTCGTGTTCTTCGCGCTGTTTCTTGTCGTGCGAGCGAACAACAGGTTGGCGGCGATTCAACGTCAACAGACCGAGGAGTTCGCGCGGCTTCGGCACGCGATCAACCAGCTTCGGCAGCCGCCTGTCGGTGAGCCATCCGACGAACAGGTAGGTGAACTACCGACGATTGGCGCACCGGCACGCATATTGCAAGCCGGCGACCAGGTCGAGATCATCGACGGACTGGACGGGGGCAAGCTCGGAACGATCGCCCCGTCCCCCGAGTGGCTTCCCGAGGGCGCCGTCTGTGTCGAGCTGACCGGCGGGCAGGGCCCGCGATACGTGGAGGTCTCCAAGGTGGCGCGCCTGGACGAGGCGGGCCGAGGATAGTCGACACGTCGGCGTCCTCGCCGGAAATCGCTCGCGGCGGCGGCGTCACCTGGTGATACTGCGGGGATGGATCTCGTCGACGCCGCACGTGACTGGCGGAAGAACGGGTTCGTCGTCCTGCCTGGCTATCTGCCCGGCGAGGTGCTGCGTCCCGCGATCACCGAACTGGACACGATGTTCCCGTCACCGTCGGGATTCCACGAGAGCGGCGACCCACGCCGGCAGCGCTACGTCGACGACGAGTTCGCCGGGATCGACAGCTTTCCCTTCGCCAGCACAGAGCTGTGCCTGCTGGCCGTGCACGACCTGCTGATCCGGTTGGCCCGAACGCTGCTGAACGGCGACGACCTGCGGATCTACTCGGCAGAGGCCTGGGCGAAGTACACCGGCGCGGCGGACTACGACCAGGACCTGCACCGCGACTACCTCAACCACACCGTCCTCGTTGCCCAGCACGGCGGCCGACTTCCAGCAACTGGAGATGTTCGTCTACCTGGTCGACGTGCCAGAGGACCTCGGCCCTCCGCATCTGGTTCACAAGGGGGACAGCGAGCACGTCGCGGCGAAGCCGAACTGGTTGTCCCCCAAGGCGTTGACCGACGACCAGGCGCTGGCGCTCACAGAGTCGACCGCCGGTTTCGGCGCGTCGGGTCAGGCCGGGATGTACGACCGCGAGGTCTCCGCCGCAGGACCCGCCGGCACGGTCGTGGCCTTCGAGATGGGCACGTTCCATCGCGGTACCGGCATGACCCGCCCCGGCGGCGCGCGCTACACCATGCACCTCAACTTCCGGCGCGCGGAACAGGAGTGGGCGCAGCGCCACGCGTGGGCCGCCCGCAGCCACGAACCCGCCTGGTACCGGTTCGTCGACCGCGCCACCCCCGACCAGCTCGCACTGTTCGGGTTCCCACCTCCCGGACACCGCTTCTGGACAGCGGACACGCTGGCCGGCATGGCGTTGCGCTACCCCAGCCTCGACCTCTCACCCTGGCACGACCGAACCTGACCTCAGCGGGTGACGGCGGCCAGTGCGTCGACCAGGCCCGAGCCGTAGAAGCCTCTGCCGGACCGGCCGCCTTGGCAGTGTGCGAGCCAGTCGCCGGTGCCGTCCGGGTCGAACCAGCCGCCGGGTGGGCACGGCAGCGGGTCGGCGTCGCGGTGTAGCGCGGTGATCGCTCGGCGCGGCGACCAGCTCGGGTGAGTGCTGCGGATCAGCGCGACGACACCGGCCACGTGCGGTGCGGCCGCCGAGGTGCCGCCGAAGTAGCCCCACGCCCCGTTGTTCATCGTGGTCAGGATGCCGGGGTCGCGATCCGGGGTGTTCGGGATCTGCAGTGCGTCGCCGCCGGGCGCGGTGACGTCGAGGTCCCGGATGCCGTAGCTGGAGTAGAACGTCTTGCGCTTCGCGGCGCCGACCGCGGACACGGCCACCACGCCGGGCGCCTCGCCGGGCATCAGCGTGCAGTCGTCGTCGGTGAGCCGCTCGACCGGCTCGCCGTTGTCCGGGCTGAACGGGTCCAGCACGGGATGCGACATGTCCCAGTTGAAGTTGCCGAGCGCCGCCACGTTGACCACGCCGCGGCGGGCGGCGTAGTCGATCGCGCGGCGCATCGCCTCGGCCCCCGCCGCCTGGTCGGGGTCGTCGTCGCACCAGCGGACCCACGGGTCGACGAAGATGGACGAGCTGGTGACCTCGATGCCGTGCTCGGCGGCCCAGATGTACCCGCAGATCGCGTACTCCGGGTAGATCCACAGGTCGTCGTCGGCGATCCGCACCGACGCGACGCGGACGTTCGGCGCCACCCCGGCGATGCCGACACCGTTGCGAGCCGCCGCGATGATCCCCGCCACGGCGGTGCCGTGCGAGAAGTCCGGCGGCGGCGCCCACGCCTGCGGCGCGGTGTCCGGCACCCCCTCGTGACCGCAGCCCACCGACCGGGCCGCGTCGACGTTGGCCGCGAGGTCGGGATGGCCGGCGTCGACCCCGCCATCCAGTACGCCGACCACCAGATCGCGACTGCCGCCGGAGATCTTGTTGGCCCGGTCGGCGCCGATCAGCCGCATACCCCACTGGTTCGCCGAGAGCGGCTCGCGCACGCCGACCAGAGCATCCTTTGTGGACAGTGCCGGGCGGTCGTCGAGACCGCGAGGCCGCGCCTCCCTGAACTCGACCAGGTCACGCGTGGCGCCCGCCGCCGCCACACCCGGCAGCGGACGCACAGCGGCAGCGAAGTCCGCGCGCTCGGAGACGACCACCACCACGCCGATCTGCGGCCAGCGCTGCAGGACCCGCCCACCCGCGTCGCGCACCGACCTCTCGGTCGCCGTCAGCGGTCCGCCCTCCGGACCCAGCACCACGAAATGCGCCACCGGCCCCTGCCGTTCGGCGACGGCGGGCTGGCTGGACGCCGACCCGGCGGCGGCGACCACGACCGTCATCACCAAGACGCGTCCGACTCCAGATCGCATGCGACACCTCCGTCGCGGCACCACCGGCCCAGCAGACCACGGTACGACATCAACGGTGCCAGGGACACACATCGCAAGCCGCGCGACCCCGATCATCGCGCAGCCAGTCACCCGCCCTGCGCCACAGTGACGATCGCCGGTAGTTCGGTCAGCCTTCGTAGAGGAATGTGCCGGGGAAGGGCACAACCCAGCCGTCGCGGATGCGGACTGTGTGGCCGGAGTACTGGGCGGCGCCTTCGAAGAACTGCCAGCCGCCGAATACCTTGCCGTTGACGGGTTCGCCGATGACCGCTGCCACCTCGGAGCCGAGCTGTTCGTAGGACACGCCGTGCCAGTCGCCGGTGGCGGCGGGGGTCGCCGCGCGCTCGGCGGGTGTGGCGGTCAGCAGCCACAGTGTGAAGTGCACGTGCGCGCCGCTGCTGCTGCCGCCACAGGGCAGCGCGTTGCCGATGGTGCCGAGCACGGTGCCGGGCCCGACCTGTTGTCCCTCACCGACCTGGATGTTCTCCATGTGGTAGTACCCGGTGCGCCAGCCCTCGGCGTGGTCGATGGTGACCCATGGGCCGCCCGCGCACTGCCAGACGTGCACCGTGCCGCCCAGCGGCGCGCGCACGACGCCGTCGTTGGGGGTCATGTCGATCGCGTTGCGCACGCCGGTGGCCCCGTCGTCGGAGTGCACGCCCATCGAGCCGACGGCTTGGCCGGGGGCGAAGGGCAGTCCGAACGCCGGGAACATCGCCGGTGAGACGTCGGCCGCGCCGGTGCCCGGCACGCCGAGCAGTGCTCCGGCGACGAGGGCGGCAGCGCCAAGTGAACCGGTGACACGACTCCTGATGGTCACGATAAGTACTCCCTCGGTCGACCCCCTGCGACCGCAGTGTGTGTCACCGGTCCAGGCCACTGGCACCGTCGAAGGGCGGTAACAGTTGCCAGAACACGGTTCACCTCCGCGCGACGGCGGTCCTGACCCGACAGTCGTGACGGACGTGCAGAACCGCGTCCGCGTCGTCGAATGTCGCCTTGTCGAGCGGGAAGTAGCCCTGCCGCGGGGTGGTGTCGGTGCGCGTGCGGGCGGCCGTGACAGCGGCGGTGGTCAGGCCCCAGGTGGCGATCTGTTGCTGCAGGGCACCTTCGTAGGTGTCCGCTTCTGGCTCGCCGAGCCCGATGGCGTCGCTGCGACCCAGGCTGCCGGCGACGAACGTGTACCGGTCGCCCACCAGGGACGCCACGATGGCGCCGGCGGAGAACCAGTCGAGCTCCATGCCCCCCATGCGCAT
This sequence comes from uncultured Actinomycetota bacterium, assembly GCA_963840275.1. Lineage (GTDB taxonomy): Bacteria > Actinomycetota > Actinomycetes > Mycobacteriales > Pseudonocardiaceae > Actinophytocola. Next base: position 207,023 of record CAWIYK010000003.1, on the reverse strand, counting down.
GTGGCTCGGGTTGCGCTGCAGGTGGACGTTGTGCGCGAAGACCAGTGTCCCGCCCCGACTGTCCTCCGTGCTCCGGATGTCGAGGAGGTTCTTGGCCATGATCGCGTCCCTGGTGGCACACATACGGTTCCACCGCGCACTTTGCTCGAGGTCCAGCGCTGACTGCCTGTGGTAGCGCAACAAGCCGAGACCGGCGGTGAGATGTGTCCTGGCCCGGAACCATTCGGCGCGTGAGGTCGCCGCGATCAGCTCCGGTGCGCGTGCGTAGAGCGAGGTGAGCATGTCGTCGGCGATCGACCGCAGCCGCTCGGCCCGCGCCGTGGCGCCGACCGACACGGCCGGGTCCATGACCGCCTCCGTGCGGCTCCATTGTTCGTCGTCACCGGCGAGGCCCGCGAGGTCCGTGAGATCGTCGAGTGCCAGGTAGGTGCGGGCGTGTTCGAGGTAGCGCCGCGGGCTGGGTGCGCTCATCGTCTCCATGGCGCCGTCGAAGCCGTGGAACGACAGTCGTTCCTCCGGCGGTCGGCTCTCGTTGTACTCACGCATCCAGGCGACCAGCTGCCTGTTGGCGTCCCCATCGCCGAAGCCGTGGGAGAAGCCCTCGCTCATCGTGGCGTCGAGCGTGCCGACGCCGTCCTGGACGAAGTCGTTCACGGTCAGCGCGGCCACGCGATCGGTCTCGAGGGCGATCGACCGAAAGCCGCACTCGATCAGCTGCACGAACAGGTCGTTGCGGATCCACGCGAAGGTCGGGTCCAGGTGGGTCGGCTCGCCGAACGCCAACAGGTCACACGACGTGCTCACGAGGTCTCGAATGTTCTGACTCATGCCCATGAATCGTATCGTTGAAAGATCCGTTGATACTTCCTCTGCCATGACCCGTGGTGGCGTGCGGTAAAGTCTCAAACCGATGCGACCAGCTGATCTCGCGCTCGAGCACGGCATCTCGACCCAGGCGGTCCGCAACTACGAGCGGGAGGGGTTCATCCCGCCCGCCGAGCGGACGCCGAGCGGCTACCGGATCTACACCGAGGTGCACGCGGCGGCCCTCCGCGCCTACCTCGCGCTCGTGTCGGCCTACGGGTACTCGGCCGGCGGCCAGATCATGACCGCGCTCCACGACGACGAGCTCGACGACGCCCTGCTGGTCATCGACCGCGGCCACAGCCAGTTGCTCCGCGACCGCGACACCCTCGACGCGGTGCGGAAAGCGGTGGATCACCTGACGGCGGAGGCCGACGCCGCGCCGGACCGGTCGGCGGACACCCGGACCATCGGCGAGCTCGCACACCAGCTCCGTGTCACCGCGGCCACCTTGCGCAAGTGGGAAGGCGCCGGCGTCCTCGTCCCCGCGCGCGACCCGGCCACCGGCTACCGCGTCTACGACGCGAGCGACATCCGCGACGCGGAGCTCGCCCACCTCCTCCGCCGCGGCGGCTATCTGCTGGACCACATCGCCACCGTGGTCCAGCAGATCAGAACGGCCGGTGGCACCGACTCACTGGTCGGCGCCCTGAACGACTGGCAACAAAAGCTCACCGCGCAGGGCCTCGCCATGCTCGACGCGGCCGCTCACCTCAGTCGGTACCTGCGTGCGATCGATCAGGTCTGGTGACAGGCCGGCGAATGTCGCCAGGCGCAACCAGGACGCGGCCGACCGGTCGATGACCGAGGACCAAGTGGACGGTGCGGACCGGCGCTCGTGACGTGAGTCCCCCATTAAACGGGAACCTACGGGAACGGGTTGGGCTGGTTGGACATTGACACGAACATGAAGATCCTTCTTAATTAATTTCACACCACATTCGGGTGCAGCACGAAACCTGGGAGCGTGAATGTATCCCCGTGTCTTCCGTCTCGCCGCATTGTCGTTGACCGCCATCGCGACCGCCGTCGTCACCACGTCGATACCGGCACAGGCCCGGCCCGCGGAGGGCAGTGCCGCCGCCCCGACGACCGTCGCCGGGATCACCGACACGCTCGCCCACCAACTCGCCACGTCGCTGGCCGGCGACGCCCGGCAGGCCGGGTTGTTCACCGCGGCCACCGAGAACGCGGTCGACCTCGACCGGTCGGGCACGAGCGCTGCGCTGAGCCGGACCGTCGACCAGGCCAACCGCGCGGTCCTCGCCGCCAAGGGGCTGCCCGCGAACGGACCGGCGCTGCTCGAATTCCGCTTGGCGCACCCGGACATGCGGGCCGCGCTGGCACGCGGTGTCGAGCCGCTGGTCGCCGCCGCCCCGACCGACGACGTCGAGACCGATGTGACGGCCTACGACCGCAACGGCAAGACGGTCGTCCTCGACGCCACCACCATGCCCAAGCAGCCCGTGTTCGTGGTCGGGGTCGACACCGAGAAGGCGCTCCCGCTGGGCCTCGAGGTGATCAACGAGACCCTCGCGGCGCGCGGCATCGAAGGCGCGAAGCCTGCCGCGGGCGCGACGTCCGGGTACTGGGCCACGATGGTCCAGGAAGTCCGGCTGAACGACGACATGGAGCCGTGGGTCAAGGGCAGCGCCGAGGCCTTCGGCATCACCGGCGGCTTCGGTCTCGACGGCAAGGTCAAGGTCGACACGGTGACGATGCCGTACCTGGACAACGACGGCGACACGTACTACCCGAACCAGCTGATCGTCCATTACTCGGCATACAAGTACAACCTGGCCGACTTCGTCATGATGGAGGACGACGGCGACACCAACTACCTGGCCCTCGCCACCGCGATCGCGGGCGCACTGCTCACCATCGTGGACGGCGGCGCCTACATTCCGTTGGTCAACGCCATTCTGAACGCGCTGCCGGCATCGTGGTGGACCGACGACCCGGACTACGTCGACTCCTGGTACACGATGTCCACCGCGACCAGCGGTGCGTTCAACGGTGCCGCCGGCAACGGCCGGATGGTCCTCGCGCCCTACTGGGTGAACCCGATCTGACCGGCCTCCGTTCCGGCTGCGTGCCGCCCGTGCGGGCGGCACGCAGCCGGAACGACATGGGGACAGCCCCCCTGTAGAGACGGGTGCCACCCGGCTGCCGCGGCCCGCGCTCGCGCGGAACAGTTCGGAGCATGACAACTCCAGCCGCTCCACCGGTCGCGTCGTCGACCGGCAGCGACTTCGCCCGACTGTCCCAACGCGTGGCCGAGGCGGGACTGCTGCGCAGACGCCCGGGTTACTACGTCGTCCGGATCGGGCTGCTCGCCGCGTGCTACGGCGGTGGCGTGGCGACCTTCGTCATGCTCGGCGACACGTGGTGGCAGCTGCTCGTCGCGGTGGCGTTCGCCGTGCTGTTCGGGCAGGTCGCACTGGTCTCCCACGATCTCGCGCACCGGCAGGTGTTCCGCACCCGGCGGCCGACGGAGATCGCCGGGCTCGTCGCCGGCAACCTGGCGATCGGCATGAGCTACGGCTGGTGGATGGACAAGCACACCCGCCACCACGCGAACCCGAACCACGAGGAGCTGGACCCGGACGTCGCGCCGGACATCCTTGTGTGGTCGGACGACCAGGCGCGGGCCAGCCGCGGGATACCCCGGTTCCTCGGGCGCTGGCAGGCCTACCTGTTCTTCCCGCTGCTCACGCTCGAGGGCCTCAACCTGCACGTGTCCGGGGTACGCGCACTGCGCGACCCGCGACTGAGGCGACGCGGCCTCGAGGCGACGCTGCTTTTCACGCATTTCGCCGGTTACCTGGCGCTGCTGTTCCTGGTGCTGTCGCCCGGCAAGGCGGTGCTGTTCCTGGTCGTGCACCAGGCGCTGTGGGGCATCTACATGGGTTCGATCTTCGCGCCCAACCACAAGGGCATGCCCATGCTCACCGGCAAGGACCGCCCCGACTTCCTGCGCCGCCAGGTGCTCACGTCCCGCAACGTGCGCGGCAACTGGTTCGTCGACAACGCGCTCGGCGGGCTCAACTACCAGATCGAGCACCACCTGTTCCCGAGCATGCCCTCCCCGCACCTGCGCCGTGCGCGGCCGATCGTGCGGGACTACTGCGCCGAGCTGGGCGTGTCCTACACCGAGACCGGGCTGATCGACTCCTACGCGCAGGCGTTGCGCCACCTGCACCGAGTCGGCGCCCCACTACGCACCGGCTCACCCCGGTGAGCTGAATCCGGGTGAGGGCCCGACGGGCCCCCACCCGGTGGCGCGTCAGCCGACCCGGCAGCCGCCGAGAACGATCTCCTGGCCGAGCAGCGTCTGCACGCGGATCGCGTACTGGAACAGCTGCCCGCTCGGCGTCGTGACCGTCTGGTTGTAGGAAACGGTCGCCACCAACGGAATGCTGATCGACCCGGAGCCGCCGCCGATGGGTTGACCGTTGATGGTGCCGACCCGCGACGAACCGCTCAGCCCACCCGCACCGGCGAGGCACGTGCTCTCGATGTTGGAGATCGAGATCAGCCCACCGAGCAGGCTCGCACCGTCGATCGACGCCGCCGCCCGGGTCGTGCCGGTCGTCGGGTCGATCGTGCAGCTCGCGTTGAGCGCGCTGACGTTCGCCACTCCCGGCACGTTCAGCCCGACCTGGGTGAGCGTCGCGTTCGGCGGGCACACCGCGTGCGGGGTCCTGGCGATCGTGACGACCCCGCTCGCGCTGATCGCCCACGCCTCGCCCGGCACGTAGATGACCACCCGCACCGTGGCGGTACCCGCGCCACCGTCGTCGTCGGTGACGGTCACCAGCACGGTGTGCGGGCCGAGCACGGTGAACGCGTGCGCGGCCGTGCACGTCCCGTTCGTGACCGTGCCGGTCGCGACCGGGCTGCCGTCGCCGAAGTTCACCGCGCAGGTGTGACTGTCGTTGCTGCCGGCGTCGGTGAACGGCGCGGTGAACGTGACCGTGCTGCCGCGCACGAACAACGCACCGTCGGCCGGCGCCGAGATGGTCACCACCGGCGCCACGTTCGACACGGTCAGCGTGGCGGTGTCCACCACCGGCGCGTTGAGCCCGTCGTCGGCGGTCAGCGTCAGCGTGTAGGTGCCGTCGTCGGTGCAGGTCACCGTGGTCGACACCGCCGCGGCGGCACCGAAGGCACAGGTGGCCCCCGCGTCGACCCCAGAAACCGGCACGACCGTCCAGGCCGTGGTCAGACTCGGGCCGTCCGGGTCGGTGACCGTGCCGGCGATCGCGACCGCACTGCCCTCGGCCCCGGCGTACGGACCTCCCGCGTCCACCACCGGCGGCGCGTTGACGATCACCCGCACCACGTCGGTGGCCGAGGCGCCGTCGTCGTCGGTGACCGTCACCAGCACGTTGTGCGTGCCGGCCACGGTGAACCCGTGGCTGCCCGCACACGTGCCGGCGGCGATCGTGCCGCCCGCGACCGGGCTGCCGTCGTCGAAGTCGAACGTGCACACGTGGGTGTCGTTGGCGCCCGCGTCGGTGAACGGCGCGGTGAACGCCACCGTCGCACCGGTCGCGACCACCACTCCGTCGGCCGGCGCGGTGATGTCCACGACTGGCGCCACGTTGAACAGCGTCAGCGTGGCGGTCACGGCGACCGGCGGGTTGAGGCCGTCCGTGCCGGTCAGCGTCAGCGTGTAGGCGCCGTCGTCGGTGCACGTCACCGTGGTCGCCACGGCCGAGGCGTCGCCGAACGCGCACGTGGTGCCCGCGTCGACACCCGCACCCGGGGTGATCGTCCAGGTCTGCGACACGTTCGGCCCGTCCGGGTCGGTGACCGTGCCGGCGATCGTGATCGCACCGCCCTCCTGACCGGAGTACGGTCCGCCCGCGTCGACCACCGGCGGCGAGTTGACGATCACCCGCACCGTGTCGGTGCCGGCGCCGCCGTCGTCGTCGAGCACCGTCACCGTCACGGTGTGGGTGCCGGACACGGTGAACACGTGGCTGGTCGCGCAGGTCCCGTCGACGATCGTGCCGGTCGCGACCGGGCTGCCGTCGCCGAAGTCGACCGTGCAGGTGTGGCTGTCGTTGGCGCCGGCGTCGGTGAACGGCGCCGCGACCGACACCGAGGTGCCGCTGGGGACGAGCACCTCGTCGACCGGAGCGGTGATGTCCACGACCGGCGCCGCGTTCGACAGCGTCAGCGTGGTGCTCACCGCGACCGGCGCGTTGAGGCCGTCGGTGGCCGTCAGCGTCAGGGTGTAGGTCCCGTCATCGGTGCAGGAGACCGACGTCGAGAGCGCGGTGGCACTGCCGAACCCACAGGTGGCGCCGGAGTCCACGCCGGACAGTGCGGCGACCGTCCATGCGTAGGACAGGCTCGGGCCGTCCGGATCCGTTGCCGTGCCGGCGATCGCGACCACCGCGCCCTCGGCTCCGGTGTAGGGCCCACCCGGTGCGACCACCGGCGGGGCGTTGACCACCACGCTCACCACGTCGGTCGCCGAGGCGCCGTCGTCGTCGGTGACGGTCACCAACACGTTGTGGGTACCGGGAAGCGCGAACGCGTGGCTGCTCGCGCACGTGCCGGCCCCCGGGCTCTCGGTGACCGTGCCGCCCGCGACCGGGCCGCCGTCGGCGAAGTCGAGTGTGCACGTGTGGGTGTCGTGTGTGCCGACGTCGGTGAACGGCGCCGTGAAGCCCACGGTCGCGCCGGTCGCGACCACCACGCCGTCGGCCGGTGCGGTGATGTTCACGGATGGCGCGACGTTGAACAACGTCAGTGTCGTGCTCACCGCGACCGGCGGGTTGAAGCCGTCGGAAACGGTCAGTGTCAACGTGTACGTGCCGTCGTCGGTGCACCGCACGGTCGTGGACAGCGCGGCGGCGTTGCCGAACGAACACGTCGTGCCGGGGTCGACGCCCGCGGCCGGCGCGATCGTCCACCCGGTGGTCGGGTTCGCGGTGTCCGGATCGGACACCGAACCGGCGATCGCGATCGCGGCGCCCTCCTGCCCGGAGTACGGGCCGCCGGCGCCGGCCGTCGGCGCGGCGGTGAAGGTCACGTTCGCGCAGCCCGGCAGGGAGATGCCGGTCGCCGCGGTGACGTTGGCCGCGCAGCTGCTGTAGGTGCCCGGGTCGGCCGCGGACACCTGGACGGTCACCGCGCAGGACGCCTGTCCCGCGGCGAGGTTGCCGGTGACGCTGACCGTGCTCGCGGTGGCGGTCGCGGTGCCGCCGGGGCAGTTCGTGGTGGCCGACGCCGGGTTGGCGACCAGCCCCGCCGGCAACGAGTCGGCGAACGACCAGCCGTTCTTGACGGCCAGCTCGGTGGTGTTCGTGATGGTGTAGGTCAACGTCGTGCTGCCGAGCTCGGGCACCGAGGCCGGACCGAAGGTCTTGTCCAGCTGCGGTGTCACGTCGAGCACCCGGATGTTGTCGATGGCGAAGTCGTTGCCGGCCGCGCCACCCTCCCCGTTGACGAGCCGCAGACCCATGGTGGAGCCGGAGAACAGCACCGGTCCGTCGCTGGTGTACGTGCCGACCGGGACGCCGTTGATCGTCGACGGCGGATTCACGCACGCCTCGATCGGCGTGTTGAACGTGGGAATCGCCGTGGCGCCGTCCATCAGATAGAACTTGAGCAGCGAGTGCACGCCGGCACAGCCGATTTCCGCCACGTCGACGGAGAACGTCAGGAATCGGCTGGCGCCGCTGAGCGGAATCGGCGAGGCGGTTTCCACCACCACTTTGTCCGCCCCTGGCGCGGTGAACGCGGACTCCTCACCCATCGCGTGGTTCGCCGCCCCGGTGCCGGCGTACTGTCCGAGAATATTCGCCATCGACGGGATGTCCGACCAGAAACCGCCGCAGCCGGAACCGGGCGGATCGGGCGCGACCGCGTTCGCGATCCAGCCGCTGCAGTTGGCCAGCCACACCGGATCCGCGGAGTAGGTGGCGTTCACCGGCGCCGCCCCGGTGTAGCTGGTCACCTGAATGGCGGTATCGCCGACGTTGTTCTCGAAGTCCTCGGTGTAAACCACGACCGGCGCCTGCGGAGAACCCGGAGTGCCGGGCGCCGCCGTGGCGGGAGTAATCCCCGTGGCCACCAGAACCAGGCCGCCCACCACGGCGACAGCGAGCCCGAAAGAAACGCAGCGCGAGCGAGTCATGAGGGAGAACTCCTTTCCCCAGGCGCACGCTCACCGATGGCGAGCACATGGCCACATAAGGTGTGTGTCGCCACCTTTCAGAACCCTGTTACGACAATTCTCAGATCAACTCACAGAGAACCCGGACGGCCTATTCCCGCGCTCGATCGGCGCAGTGGACCGAAATTTACGCGCCGAGCCGCGACCGGCCCACGCGAGCGATTCGTCGGGAAGTGCGGCGTCACCGTCCTGGTGGCGACGTCGGCCCGCTCGGCGAGCGCCGCGATGGTGGTGCCGCGGAACCCACGCGTGGTGAACAGCTCGTCCGAGACGTGGTTGGTCACCGGCACGTCGACGGGTTCAAGGCAGGAGCGGACGCGGGCCGCGCTCGAGCGGGGCGACCGGGTCGCCACCGCCGCACGCGAGGCCGACCGGCTGCACCCCGCTGGGCGAGCGGTACTCCCCTGCGACCACGGGCACGGCCGGATCATCCAGGTCACGGGCCCGTATTCGACCGACTTCGGCGGCGGCAGCGTCCGCGTCAGTGCGGAGCACCCGGACCACGCGCAGGTCCGCACCCGCGACCGGACCCGGCGGGTGCTTTCACCGGTCGGTCGTCTCGACGTAGGCGTCGGCCTGCAGTGAGTACAGCTCGGCGTAGTGGCCGCCGAGCGTCATCAGCTCCTGGTGTGTGCCGTGCTCGACGACCTTGCCCGCGTGCAGCACGACGATCTGGTCGGCGTGGCGGACGTTGGCCAACCGGTGGGTGATCACGATGACGATGCGGTTGGGCGCGAAGCCCCGCAGCGAACGGTGCACCGAGGCCTCCGCCCTGGCGTCGAGTGCGGAGCTCGGCTCATCGCAGATCAACAGGGGCGCGTCCCGGTACAGCGCCCTGGCCACCCCCATCCGCTGCCACTGTCCGCCGGACAGGTCGTGCCCGTCGCGGAACTTCTTGGACAGCAACGTGTTCCAGCCCTGCGGCAGGTCCGCCACCAGACCGTCCACATTGCTCGCCTCGGCGGCCGCGCGCAGCCGGCCCAGGCCCGGGTCCGGTACCTCGGGGCGGCCGATCACCACGTTGTGCCGCGCCGAAAGGGGCCAGCGAGCCGGGTTCTGCGTGATCATCGCCACCCGCTCGTGGACGACGGCCGGGTCGAGCTCGGCGATGTCGACCCCGTCCCAGCGGATGTCGCCGGACCGCGGCCGGTAGAGCCCGGCGAGCAGTCTGGCCAGAGTGGTCTTGCCCGAGCCGTTCTCCCCGACCAGCGCGAGAACCTCTCCCCTGGACACCGACAGGCTCACGCCGGTGACCGCCGGACGCGTGGTTCCCGGGTAGTGGAAGGACACGTCCCGCAGGACGACATCGTTGGGAGACCCGGAAAGCATCCCGCGGTCGCCGGCGGGCCGGTGGGTCCTGGCCGCCGCGTCGCCGAGGAACCGGTGGAAGTCCCTGACGTACAGGCCCTGCTCGTAGAGCCGGCTCGCGGCGAGAGTGCCCCTCGAGAGCACGGCGCGTCCGGCCTGGATGGCGACCACCGCTCCCCCGGCCTCGGCCAAGGGGGTGACACCGCGCCACACCAGCACAGCCAGCAGCCCGAAGGCCACCGTGATGCCGAGGCCGGCCAGCGCCCGGCCGAGCAGGTTCACCCCGGCCTGCCGGTAGCCCAACCGGATCTGGATGGCCCGCAAGGTGTCCGCGAGCCTGTCGAACTCGCCGAGCAGGAACCGCTGCGCGGTGCACGCCCTGACCTCGGCCGCCGTCTCCCGGTCGGCCAGCAGGTCGGAGGTGAGCCACAGCCGGCGGTTCGTCGCGATGGTGCGCAGGGCGGTCCGGTAGCCCAGCCTGGCGTTGTGCAGGGTGGCCCACCCCTCCGGGACCACGGCCAGTCCCAACGCCGGCAGCAGCAGCGGGTTGAGCACAGCGACCGTGCCGGCGACGGCCGCCAAGGACACCACGGTCCCGATCACGGCGACGAGCTCGCCGACGGCCCGGTCGATGGTGCTCACACCCTGGTCCCGCGCGCGCTCCATGGCGTCGTGGAACGCCGGGTCGTCGAACGCCGCGAGGTCGACGGCCGAGGTCGCGGTGACCAGCTGCCGTTCGGCCAGCAATCGCACCGAGGGCGCGAGCCGCGCGGTCGCGGCGCCGACGCCGGCATCGAGCAGGCCGCGGGCCGCGAACAGGACCGCCACCACGGCCAGGGCGGGCAGCGCCACCTCGAGCCGGCCGGCCAGCAGCACCGTCAACGCGTCGGCCGCGGCGAGCAGCCCGAACCCCGCCGCGATCGCCGAGGCGACCTGCAGGGTCGCGGTCACGACGGTGGCCACCGGGGAGACCTGCCACGCCAGCCGGCACACCACCCGGCCGATGGCCGGCAGAGTCCCGAAGATGTCGACGAGGGTGGCCTGGTGCAGCGGCTGGCCGGTGCCGTGCCACTTGGACGTGTCGATCTCCTCGACGGGCGGCAGCGGCGGGCGCCGCCGGCGCCTCAGCGCAGCCCGAAGCATCGCAGCCATGCGGCGGAGGCCGACCCGGTGAGCAACGTCGCCAGCACCCCGCCGGCGCCCGTCAGCATGGTGGGATCGGTGTCGGCGAGCCGGTCGACGTCAGCGATCCGGTTGCGCAGCAACGTGTCCAGATGGTCGGCCAGCGACGACGTGCGCTCCTGCCTTGCGCGGTCGAACGCCCGCGCGACGGCCAGCACGCCCGCGGCGCCGTGACACAGGGCCAGCTGGTCGGTCGGCACCCTCGGCCGCAGGTAGTACTCGTCGTCCCACGCGGCGGACAGCGAGTCCATCGCCGCCTCGCCGAGCGCGACCAAACCTCGGTCGTCGAGGGCACGGCCGGCCTCGGTCAGCTGCCAGGCGACGCCCGGTGTGCCGTAACACCAGCCCTGCCGCTGCGGCGGGCTGTCGGACGGACCGTCGATGCTGGCGTGCGGCCAGGAGAGCACACCGCGCACGTCCCGGTAGGTCGCCGCGCTGAGATGCCGTGCGATCGCGGCGACCGCGTCGGCCACCTGGTCCCGCTCGGCGCCGTCCAGCACCGGTCGGGCGGCCAGCAGCGCGGCCAGGACACCGGTGCAGCCATGCGCCATGCCGTGGTTGATCCGGCCCGTGGTCCAGGTGGACAGCGCCTGACCGCCGTCGTCGCCGATCCGCAGCCCGGCCAGCCCGTCGGTGCGGCAGAGTCGCAGCAGGTAGCGCACCCCCGGCCGAAGGTGTTCCGGTGCTCGGTCGGGCAGCGTCGCGAGACCGGTGACCGCGCCTGAGATCCCGAGGATCAGGTCGTAGTCGCGGAACCCCAGCCGAGCCGTTGGGCGGGCCGTCCTGGTCCACCCGACCAGCCGGTCGCGGACGGGACCGATCAGCCGGCGCAGCGCCGGCTCGACCGCGCACGCGTGGTCCAGGCCGACCAGGAAACCCGTGAGGCCGCGGGCGAACAGACCGGGATGCAGCTCGGCCACCCGGTGTCCGCGCACCCAGGCCAGTACCGCGTGCCGGTAGTCGGCACCCTCGGCGGCGGCACTGGTCAACAGGCCGGCCAGCACCGGGACACCGAAGTCCAGGCCGAGATCCGGGTCGGCGGAAGGGGGCCGGTTCGTGGCGCCGGCCACCAGCCGGATCGCTGCCCGCGTCGCGTCTGTTGCCGCGCCGGCACGCGGCTCGGTCCGGCCAGGTGCGTGCACTGTTCCTCCTCGCGGTTCGGTGGGCGGCACGCCGGCGGGCGCCGGCGTGCCGCCACAGGTCACTTCGTGTGGCAGCAGCTGTTGATGGTCACGCGACCGCTGCCCGTGCAGTTGTTGGTGGGATGCCCGTGCCCGTGGAGCGGGACGGCGGTCAGCTCGGTGAACTCGACTTCCAGCTCGTCGATCAGGTCGTCGAGCGCACCGATCGCCAGTGTGTTCGTGGTCGGGGCAGTCATGGGTTCTCCTTCGGTTTCCGCGGTGTCGCGGTCGTCCCCGCGACCTCAGGCGGTCGCGGGCCCGCCGGCCGGCGGCCGGCGAGATCGGGGGGCCGGGTGATCGGCCGTGGCCGGCAGCCGCAGCAGCAGCTCCGACCAGCACGCGCTATCGGTGGACAGGTCGCGCACCGGAAGCTGGTCCGGTCTCGGCAACAGCTCGGTGAGCAGGACCGTGCCGGTCGCGCTCGCGGCGGCCAGCCGGTCCAGTACCCGGACGGCGAGAAGTCCGTCGAGGTCGACCGCGATCGGTTCCTCGTGCACGTCGGCCACGGCCGCGCACCACCTTGGTAGACCGAGGCGGCGGCGCAGTGCGACGAGGCCGAGCAGCTTGTCCATGGCCGGGTCGGTGCGCGCCCACAGCTCGGACACCGGAACCCGCCACTGTGCCGGTGTGAGGACGAGCCCGCCGAGGGTGAGCCGCGGCACCGACGTACGGTCCGGCCAGGCCGGCAGCGAGTACGCCAACGAACGCCAGCTGCTGCGCCTCGGCTGCCCGGAGGCGAACATGAGCAGCGCGTGGATCGTGTCCCACGGCGGCGGAGCGACCCTCGCGGTGTGACAGACCGGCCAGATCCGCCGGCCACCGGCCTCGGCCACCACGGCGCCGTCCTCGACCCGGAGCGTGATGTCGGACAGCGGTAGGTAGGTCCCGGGCGGGTGGGTGCAGTAGCCGGTCCAGTCCGGGTCGCCGGTCCACGCCGTCGTGTAACCGGGCCGGCGGACCGCGTTGGCCGCCCTGCGTCGCAGCGGCGGGAAGAGCACCTCGACGGTCGTGCCGCCCGACGCTCGCTCACGCAGGAACCTCCGGTGGGCGCCGGCCTGCGGTGGCTCCCCGTCCAGGCCGGTGAGCGCGGGAACGAACCGGGCGTCGAGCACACCGGCGGGTGCGACCTGGGCGAGGACGCCGAACAGGCCGGTCGCGTGCATCGGCCGGATCAGCACGTCGACCGGCCAGTCCCCGCGGACCGGTTCGACGTCGAACCCCGCCAGCAGGGTCGCGTCCAGTTCCACCGGGTCGGAGCCGTGCCGGTCGAACCGTTCGGTGAGGCGAGCGACGACGGCGGCGTAGCCGGAGTCCGGGTTCCTCGGTGCCGGCCAGTCGTGATGGTGCGGCCGTTCGACGCTGATATCGACACCGACATCGACACAGGCACCGACCAGCTCGGCGGCGACGTCGAGGATGGGCCGGGGCTCGGCGCCAAGGCACGCCGGTGGACCGGGTGGCGGGTCCGGCTCGTCGGTCTCGATCAGTGCCAGCACGCGCAGTGCGCGACAGGCGGACTCACGCAGCCGGTCGGCGTGCGCGGTGTCCACGCCGATGCCCGTACGGCGGTACACGTCGACGAACTCCTCGGGCCCGGCCTGCGCAGCGTCGATGTCGCCGAGATCGCCGATCGGCCGCCACCCGTGCAGCGACCGGCGCTCCGGCACGGTGACCTGCAGGACCCCGAGATCGGTGAGGTGGGCCAGGAAACGCAGCAGCGCGGTCCGTCGGTCCCGCGCCGGACCGGCCAGCTCGTCGAGCAGTTCGGCGGCCGCTCGGGAGCCGGCGGTCAGGGCGGCGAGCACCGCGTCCAGCACCGCGGTCCTGCGCAGTCGGACCTCGCGCAGCCTGCCGCCGTGCTCGGCGTCGACCACCCACTCCCGCACGGCGTCCGGTTCGGTGCGACACAAGGGCGCCACCGCGACCCGGCCGTCCGGGTCGGCGAGCAACGCGGCCCCGGTGCCCGCGCTGGCCCGCCGCGCGTCCAGGTTGTCCACCTGGTCGGCGGCGGCGTCGGCGCGGACCGGCAGCGGGCCAGGACCGGACCATCCGCCGGGTTCCTCGGTCAGGATCGCCACGTGGGCCAGCCAGCCGCGCGGTGTGGCCCTGGTGGAACCGCGGGTGAGCATCCGCCAGAGGTAGTCGCCGCGCTGCCGCATCCGTTTGCCGGTCCAGTCCTGGCCGGCCTCGACCCTGGCGGCGATGTCGTCGTAGACGGCCAGGTCTCCGCCGCGGGCGGCGGCACGACCGGCCGCGGTGCCGTGCAGCAGCCGCCACGGCAGGTCCAGCAGCCGGTCCTGCTCGGCGGCGACCGCCGCGGTCAGCTCGGTCCGCCGGTCGCGCAGCCGCGCGGCCGCCTTGCCCAGCGCGGTCAGTGTCGCGGCGAGGTCGGCGGTGCCCGGCAGTGCCTCGGTGGCGTCGACCAGCTCACGCAGTGCCGGGGTCGGCGGGTCGCCGTCCCGGTGCAGCGCACGGCGCACCGCGAGAGCGGTCATCCGGTGTCCTGGTGCGAGCGCGGGATGCGGTACCAGCAGCTCGCCGATCCGGGACGCCGCCGACGCGGCTTCGGCCCGGTGCGCCGCGGTCTCGTCGGCGAGGTCGGCGACGGCGGCGAGCAGCGCGGGCGCGGACCCGGCCAGCCAGTCGCGGATCGGCAGCGCGCCGAACCGCAGCAGTGCCGCGCCCGGTGTGGGCCGCATCAGGGTCGTGCCGTCCGGTCGGCCAGCGCGGCGGTCACCAGGGCCTGGGTGGCGGGTCCCAGACCGCCGCGGTTCCAGTGGAAGATCACGAAGAACGCGGTGGCCTCACGCGGGCCGATGATCGCCCGCGGATCGGCGAAGTACTCCTCGCGCCAGCGGGTGGCGGCCTCGGCCATGGCGGGGCCGTGGGTGTCGAGCACAACGCGGGCCGCGGCCGGCAGTTCCGACCGCAACCGCGCCGGCTCCGCCCAGGCCGCCCGCACCCCGGTGGCGACCGCGGCGGCCCTGGCCGGGTCGAGACCGGTGGGCACCGTGCGGTGGCACTGCTGCCGGATCCGTTGCCAGACCTCGAGATCCTCCCACCCGTCGATGCCCATCGCCGGCAGCACCGAGGCCAACAGCGCGAGCGAGAACGCCCACGCGGGGCCCGGGTCGCGGACGCTCGCCCTGCCCAGCCAGGTCAGGGAGTCGGCGGTGAACAGCCGGTGCACGTGCGGCATGGCGACGGGCCCGCCGAACAGCTGTTGCTCCGGTTCGTAGACCCCCGCGGTGACACCGTCCACCAGCCCGTCGGCCTGCCAGTCCGCCAGTCGCCCGGCGAGGTCGCCACGGATCCTGGCCGACGCACCGGGGTCGACGCGGAACCGGACGCGCAGCCCCGGCGGCTTGTGCATGAAGAAGAAGTCGTTGACCGTGCCCTGGTCGATCAGGGTCGTGGTCAGGTCGAGAAGCGCGGCGTAGAGCGCGCGACGATGCCCGGCCAGATACCACTGCAGCCACGGCGACGGGGCTGCCTGGTCGGTCACCGCGGCCAACCCGGCGGTGACGAAAGCGCCGGTCCGCTCCCCCAGGATCGGCCGCAGGGCCCGGTGCACCATGTCCTCGTCGATCGATACCGCCGTGCTCACGACCATCACCTCCGCAGGGGCTGCCCGACGCCCACAAGAGGTAGTCACCCGCCTGGTTGTGCCGCGAGGAACCCGAACGTTCCCGAACACCCCGGTGCGCGGTCGTTCGGGCTCGTTCGGGTTCGTGGCCGTGGTTCCCCCCGACGTCGTTGACTTTCGCCGAGTTCGCTTGCCGTTGTTCGACGAAGGAGAGCTGATGACGAAGAAGTTGGCCGCACGGGTCGGTCTGGCCGCGGTGGGAGCGCTGGCGTTCGGTCTCGTGTCGGCTCCGGTGGCCTCGGCCAGCGTTGGCGCGAGTGTCCTCAACTGCGCACCGAGCGGCACGTCCGGCGGACACACCCGCATGATCTGCGAGGCATCCGTCAGCGGCGGGATGGCGCCCTACAGCTATGTGTGGACCGGTGTGCAGGCGGCGGGCTTCCCGGCAAGACCGCACAAGGCATGGCAGCAGGGCGAGTGCAACATCTACTCGACCTACAAGGTCAAGGTCACCGTGACGGACGCGACCGGCGCGACGGCCACGTCGAGCACCAGGTCCTTCTACTGCGACCCGATCGCCTGGTGACCCGCCGCGGCTGGGTGAGGCGTCGTCGTGGGGGCGACGCCTCGCTCAGCTCGCCGGCGCGTTCCCGGTGAGTGCGCCGTAGCGGCCGCGCCACCGCCGGACGTCGTCCTCGTCGCCGCCGAGCGCGCGGACGATGTCCACCACCAGCTCGACGTCCAACCGGTGACGGCCGGCGCGAAAGCAGTCGTACACGGTGATCCTGGCCGGCCGGCACTCGGTCCCCGGCAGCCGGCGCGCGGCGCGCAGCTCCCCTATCCGACGCGTGATCTCGGCGTAGGACGGGTCGCCGGCCCACGCGCGCAGCGCGCGGAGCCGAGCGGTGAACTCGTCCAGCGTGCCGGCGTCGGTCGGACTCGGTGCCGTGTCGGCGGGTGACACCGCACTGTCGTCGGGTTCCAGGCCGAGCAGTTCGGTGCCCGCCGCACGGAACCAGTCGGTCAGGACCGCGAGCCCGTGCGACAGTCCGCGGGAGTACGCGGCCCGGCTCAGCCGCAGCCGCGTCGCGACCCGGGCGTGGTCGGCGGCGCCGCCCAGGTAGTAGCGCCGAAGGATCCGACCGGCTTCGGCGTCCTTCGGCCGGTCGCTGCGAGCGAGCGTCTCCACCGCCCTGGTCAGCCACTCGCGCAGGTCGGCCACCGTGGCGGCGTGCGGCGCGGCCAGCAGCGGGCTCCTGGCCAGCCGGGCGGGCGTGCGGATCGACTCGAGCGCCTGTACGAGTTGTTCGGCCAGGTAGTCCGGCGGCCGGGACCGGCCGGTGAACGCGGCCAGCCGCGACATCCACCTCGGCAGGTCCGCCGGTGTCGTGCGCTGGCTGAACACGTGTGTCGAGTGGCCGGCGCCGAACGTGTCGTAGCGGGTGGTGCCGTAGTGCGGCAGCCCCATGCCGCGGCAGAGTCGCTGATACTCCGGCTTCGGCGTGCACACCACGATCCGGCCGCGGTCGATGCCCTCCTCGAGGATGTGCCGGAGCATGGCCGCACCGGTGGTCTCGTCCGGCCAGAACCCGGTGATCACGAACGTTCCCCGGCCCTCGTCCGCCTCGACGAACCGTTCGGTGAACTGCTGGGCGACCAGCTCGACGCCACCCGCGCCCGCGGCGTCGAACGGCACCAGGTGGGCCAACGCGACCCCGCGACCGTCGGCGCCCCGCGCCAGATGGAAGTGCTCGGCCGGACCCGCCAGCCACCGGTCCGCCATCCGGTCGGTCGCCCGCACGTCCAGATCGCTGTCCAGCGCCCAGACTCGCATCATGCGGCCGATGTCCTCGGAGTCGTCGTCGCCGGCCACGGTGATCGGCGGCAGTGCCGGCCGGGGCGGGAACAGCATGGCGCGGACGTACGGCTCGTCGGCCAGGAAGATCCCGTGGACGGTGAGGTCCTTGCGCAGCTCGTGGTCGGAGGTCTCCGACAGCATCCGGATCCGGTGCACGCCGGCCCTGGTCAGGGTGGTGCGGTGCTCGAGGGGCCGTCGCCACCGGTAGGACAGGTCCAGGATCGTGCGGTACGGCTCCACGACGGTCAGCCCGAGTCCGGCCCTGGCGACGATGCTCAGCTCGGCGACGGCGGCGAAGTCGTCCTCGTCGACGTCCAGCAGCTCCTCGTCCCCGAAGCCGACGCCGGCCAGCACCCGCAGGACGCGCCGCCAGTCGGCCCCGCACCGCTCGGCGCCCAGCCGGCCCACGATGACGTCGGCGGCGTGGTCGGCGACTGCCGCCGACCGGTTGATCGGCGCGCCGAGGTGCACCGCCGCGGTCAGGCTCGTCGCGATCAGCGGGTTCCCGCCCGACATCCGAACGACGAAGCGCCGCTCGTCCGGCCCGGACAGACCGCGTCGTTCGACCAGCGCGTCGATGTCCTCGTCCAGCCACGGCGCCATCCCGACCACGGCCGGCGCGACGCCGTCCCACTCGCACCGGCCGGCCACCGCCGTTCGGCTGGCCAACACCACCTGCCCGGCGTCCGGGCACCACACCTCGGTGAGGATCCGCTGCGCCTGGGCCAACGTGCCGGCCCCGTCGATCCCGTCCACGGCGACCAGCCGGGCCGGCCCGGCCAGCGCCGCGCGGAGCCTGGCCGGTCCGCCGGGCGTGGTCAGGTCGACCGACACGCACGCGTCGAGCTCGGCCAGCAGCCGGCTCTTACCGGCGCCGAGCGGACCGACCAGGTTCACCAGCCTGTGCGCCGCCAACGACTCCCGTAATCGCCCCAGGTTCAGGCTGACTGTCTCTTCTCGCACCGCCACAGTGTGCCAATCGGCACCACGGCGTCCGGCGTATCCGAACCGTTCAGGGGTAATAGCCCTCGACCGGAAGCTTCGCCTCGTCGTAGAGATGGGGGCCGTCCGTTGGCACCTCGGGGAATCCCCCGGAGGTCTTGAGGCCGCCGAGCTGGTCGGCCGACAGCGCGAACACCACGTGCCCGATCCCGGACCGCGCCAACGCTCCCGCGCACATGCCGCAGGGTTCGCAGCTGGTGTACATCGTGGTCTTCGCCGCCGTGTCCGCGTCGAGTGACTTGGCCGCCCAGCGGGCGAGCTTCAGCTCCGGGTGCGCGGTGATGTCGTCGTCGGTGAGGGAGGAGTTGCGCTCCTCGGCCAGCACCGAACCGTCCGGCCCGACCAGCAACGACCCGAACGGCGGGTTGCCGCTCGACCGCGCCTCGGCCGCCAACGCCAACGCCCGCCGCAGGTGATCTTCGTTCACGAGGTTTCCTTCCGCACGTATCGCCGCACCGTGGCCAGCGCGTGCCAGGCCGCCTCCGGATGCCGCGTCTCCTCCGGGTTGCCGACGAAGGGGTCCAGGACCACGGCGTGCGCCCCGTCCGCGCGCAACCGCTCGACGTCGTCGACGATCTGCGCGACCGTGCCTTCGCCCAGCCGCCGGTTGTTCTCGACCGGTTCGTCGGTCAGCCGCAACAGGATGCGTGGTGCCAGCGCGGGCACCGCACGCCCTTCCTCGGCGGCGAGCTTCTTCAGACGTGCCAAGGACTCCTGCCACTCCTGTGGCGTCTGCCGCAGGGGGTGCCAGGCGTCGCCGAGCCGGACCACGCGCCGCAGCCCGCCATCGCTCTGCCCGCCGACCCAGACGGGGATCTGGCCCGCCCGATATCCCTCGTCCCGCCATGCCTCCCGCAACACCGTGATCAGTTCGTCGGTGAGCTTCCCTCGGCGGTGGAAGGGAGCCCCGAGTGCGGCGAACTCCTCGCGAGCCCAGCCGATTCCCACCCCGAGCACGAACCGGCCGTCACTCAGGTCGCTCAGGTTCGCGGCCATGCGGGCGACCAGCAGCGGGTGCCGGTAGGGCGCGATCAGCACGGTCGTACCGAGGGTGATCCGTCGGGTGATCCCGGCGAGCCACGACAGCGTGGTGAAGGGTTCGTAGAACGGCGCCGGATACTGCGTCGCCACGTCGGGGGTCACCACCACGTGGTCGGACATCATGAGGAGGTCGAACCCCATGCCCTCGACTGTCTGAGCCCAGTCCCGCAGGACTGTCGGGCTGGTTCCTGGTCCGAAGTTGGGGACGTTCACACCGATCAACACGCGATCAAGACTAAGCGGCGAGGTGCGCGTTCTGAAGAGGCCGATCACGGCGTGACGATGGATCCGCCGTGGATTCACCGGTAGATTGGCGCGATGACCGAGGTTCTCGACGCGACCGACCGGGCCATCCTCGCGGAGCTGCAACAGGACGGCCGCATCGCGCTCACCGAGCTGGGCCGCCGGGTCAACCTCAGTGCCTCGGCCACCACCGAACGCGTCCGGCGCCTGGAGAACGCGGGTGTCATCACCGGCTACCGCGCCACCGTCGACCTGGACAAGATCGGCTACGGCGTGCTGGCCCTGGTGCGCCTGAAGTATCCCGGCAACCAGCACCAGCCGTTGCACCGGCTCCTCGCGGAACGCACCGAGATCCTGGAGTGCCTGCGCACCACCGGCGAGGACTGCTACACGCTCAAGGTCGCCGCCACGTCGATGCGACACCTGGAGAACCTCGTCAACGAGCTGACCGCCTTCGGCAGCACCACGACGAACGTCGTCTACAGCCAGACCCTGCCCTACCGGGGCATCGACGGCTGATCCACTCGTCAAAAGGAGAAGCTCGTGCGCTCGATGAGCGGATCCGCGCGATGGTCAACGACGGCAACCTGGACCGCGGCATCCGGTCGGGGTGGGAGTGGTCGCGGACGTCGACCGCGGTGATGGAGGAGAACCTCGTCGCCTTCGCCGACTGGTGCGACACGACCGACACGTGCGCGCTGTACGGCCGAGACACGAAGAAGGTCTACGCGGAGCTGAAGCGGCGGGCACGGGCCGGCACGCTCACCGACCCGTCGACCGGCCAGCCGCTGAACTTATACAACCTGACGCTCGTCGCCGAACCCGCCGCACAAGCTGAAGATCAAGGGCGCGCCACCACTGGTGATCATCGGCAACAGCCACGACCCGGCCACCCCGCTCGCGTACAGCCCCGCCGACCTGCCATGAAGGTGAGTCAGGTCAACTGATCGCGAACGACGTTGCGCGGTCGTACCAGTTACCCGGCGGACAGTTTCCGGCACCCGACCCGCCCAGATGCGTGCACCGGTCGATCCAGTCGGTGGCGGCCCCGGTGCGCGAATACCCGTCGAACAGCTGCAGATCACAATGCGACGCCACGAAAGTGCTCAGCGAGCTGACGGTGTTGTTCACACTGATTCCCGAGTTGGGGTAGACGAAATCGCTCAGATCGTCGATAACGCCTTCGACGTCGTTCGTTGCCGTGGTGCACGGCCCGCCAAGCTTGTTGAACTGGATGTAGCCGGCCCGGGGATTCAGGCTGAAGTCGATCCAGTTGTACAGGATGGCGACAGGAGTGACGGCAGCCTCGGACTGGGCGTTCCTCAGTGCGCGTTCGGACTGGTAGCAGTCACGCCCAGGCACGCCGATGGTAACGACGCAGTAGGGCCCGTCCGGTGTTGCCGAAACGGCAGCCGGTGGCGCCGCCAGGGAAAGCCCTGTAGCCGCGCAGAACGACACGGCGTACGCGAAAAGGGTTCTGCCTCGAGTCATCTCGGTTCCTCGTCCCATCGAATGGTCCCGGGCTGTACAGCCGCGGCGTGGGATCCAGGGTCGGGCTCGCGAGACGACGCGACCAGCAACGACCGCCACGAACGACCTACACACTCGGTTGTGTAGGTCACCGCGGCGCATGGTCGGTGGGACGGCCCAGCGCGGTATCGAGGTGACGCCTGATGATGGCCTGCCGTCGCCGGTCTCCGAGTTGCTCGGCCAACGCGAGCGCGTCGCGGAAGATTTCGGTGGCGGCGGGGTTGTCGCCACGGTCGAGATGCAGCTGTCCGAGTGTCTCCAGGGCAACCAGCTCACCGACGGGGTCGCCGAGCTGCCGACAGACCAGGACGCTGCGCCGAAGGGCGGTCCGCGCCTCGTCGAACCGACCCGCTGCCCGGTGGTGGTCTCCGATCTTCATCGCGGCGGCGGCGATGCCACGCTGGTGGCCGAGGACCTCGTTGACACGCAGACTCCGTTGGAGATACGCCAGCTCCTTGTCGCGGTCGCCGGCCTCCCCGTACAGGCTCCCGAGGTTCGAGCACACCACGGCCTCGATCTCGGGGAAGTCGGGGTGTGCCCCGCAGATCGCCAGCGCTTCCTCGCCGTACTCGATCGCCGCCCGCGCGTCGCCGCAGATCTTGTGGACGTCGCCGATGTTCAGTAGGCACGTCGCGAGTCCGTGCGGATGCTCGAGCGCCCTGAACGCGGCGAGGCTGTGCGCCAGGTGGTCGAGCCCCTCGCGGTAGTCACGCGTGGTGCCGCGCGCGAGGTACACCAGCGCCATGCCGAGGTCCATCCGCGTGACCGCCGTCGCCAGTTCGTCGGACGTCTGCCGCGCCGCCCGCCATGCCGCCGCGGCGAGCGCGACCCAGTCCTGCCAGTAGCCCCGGCTCAGGTAGTAGTTGAACAGCCCCACGGAGAGCCGCACGACGAGCTCGGGCGGTGCTTCGGCCGCGAGCGGCACCTCGACCAGCAGGCGGTGGTGTTCGTCGAGCCACGCGGACGCCTCCGGCGCGCTGGCGAGGTCCGACGCGCCCGCCGCCCATCCGACCTCGGCCCAGGAACGCCGCAGACTGGTCGGCACGAGCAGGAGGTGCCGCCGCCACGTCACGGCGACGAGCAGTTCGAGCACGCGACCGAGCGCCGCGGAGCGCTCGACCTTGGTGATCGTCTCGTCGGCGACCTCTCGTGCGTACGCATGCACGAGGTCGTGCATGCGGTACCGGCCAGGAGACATCGCGTCGAGCAGGTGCAGGTCGGCGAACCGCTCGAGGACGCGCTCGGCCGCGCCCTCGCTCACGTCGAGCAGGGCCGCCGTCACCGAATGGGAGAAGACGGGGCCGTCGACCAGCCCGAGCATCGCGAACGCCAGCGCGTCGGGCTTGTCCAGGTGGTCGACCGTGACCGCGATGCTGGCCCGCACACCGACCTCGTCGCGATCGAGCTCGTCGAGCCGCAGACGTGCGTCAGCCAGCCGACGCGCCAGGTGCGCGACGGGCCAACCGGGCCGCGCGGCGAGGCGTGCGCCGGCCAGGTGAACGGCCAGCGGCAGCCGGCCGCAATGGCGCACCAGCTCCGCCGCGGCGTCCGGTTCCGCGCCGACCCGGGAGTCGCCGAGGCTGGACCCGAGAAGCTCGACGGCGGCACGCTCGGGGAGCACGTCAAGCCGGACCTGGTGCGCCTGCGGCAGCCCGTCGAGCGCGCGCCTGCTGGTCACGACCACGACGCTCGCACCGCTCCCCGGCAGCAGCGGCACCACCTGTTCCGCACTCCCCGCGTTGTCGAGGATCACCAGCACCCGGCGGCCGGCGAGGCAGGACCGGTACTCGGCGGCAGCCGCGGCCAGGTCCGAGCCGACCGACTCGTCGGCCGCCCCGAGCGCACGCATCAGCAGCCCGAGCGCCTCCCGTGGCGGCAGCGGCGCACCGGGGCCGCGCAAATCGACGTAGAGGTGACCGTCGCGGAACCGCTCGGCGACCAGGTGCGCGGCATGCACCGCCAGCGTCGTCTTCCCGACCCCACCCATGCCCACGATCGCCACCACCGCCGGCGACGAGGAGCCGCCCAGCAGTTCGGTCACCGTCTCGAGTTGTTCTTCCCTGCCAGTGAAATGTGCGATGTCCGGCGGGAGCTGACGCGGCGCCGCCCGAGTCGACAGGTCCTTCGGAACGCCCGGTCGCCGGGCAGCCGCGACGAATCCGTCCCGGTCCGGGCCGGCCAACTCCAGCGCGTCGGCGAGCCGGTCGACCGTCTGGGTGTGCGGGAAGCGACGATCGCCCCGCTCCAGCGCGCCCACCGCCTGTGTACTGATCTTCGCCCGCTCGGCGAGTGCCTCCTGCGTCAGACTCGCCGCATTTCGGTAGGCACGCAGCAAAGCTCCGAATGACCCGTCCACGCCCCTCCTCGCGGCAGCTCGTCCTGGGTGGTGACAGTACTTGCCCTGACAGCCTTGCCCGCCGCGGATCCGGTCGCGAGGATGGGCGGGAGACGACGAACCCCGAGGTCGGCGAGGTCCGGACATGACCGACTCCTCAGTCGGGCCGAGCGGCGGCTTCTGGTTGTCCACGTTCGACCTGACGCCGCGCGCGCCGCTGCCCGGTGACACCGACGTCGACGTGGCGATCGTCGGCGCCGGGTTCACCGGGCTGTGGACCGCGTACTACCTGACCCTGGCGGACCCGTCGCTGCGGATCGCCGTGGTCGAGGCGCAGGTCGCGGGGTTCGGGGCGAGCGGCCGCAACGGGGGCTGGTGCTCGGCGCTGTTCCCCGAGTCGCCGGCCGCGCTGGCTCGTCGACACGGCCGGCCCGCCGCGGTCGCGCTGCTGCGCGCGCTCGAGGCCACCGTGGACGAGGTGGGTCGGGTCGCGGCCGAGGAGGGCATCGACTGCCACTTCGCCAAAGGCGGCACCGTGTCGCTCGCCAGGACACCGGCGCAGGAGACCCGTGCGCGCGAACTGGTCGAGTCGGAGTCGGACTTCGGGGTCGACGTGTCCTGGTTGCCGGCCGCCGAGGCGCGGGACCGGTGCGGGGCGACGTCGGTCCTCGGCGGGGTCTACACACCGCACTGCGCGGCGATCCACCCCGGGCGGTTGGTACGCGGGCTGGCACAGGCGGTCGAGCGACGCGGGGTCGCGGTGTACGAGCGGACCCGCGCGCTGGCGCTGCGGTCCGGCGCGGTGGTTACCGATCGCGGCACGGTGCGCGCGCCGGTCGTGGTGCGCGCGACCGAGGGATACACGCCGAGCCTCGCCGGGCAGCGACGCACGCTGGCGCCGCTGTACTCGCTGATGGTGGCCACCGAACCGCTGCCGGCCGCGTTCTGGTCGGACGCCGGCCTCGCACGGCGGGAGACGTTCACCGACCTCCGGCGGATGATCATCTACGGCCAGCGCACCGCCGACGACCGGCTGGCGTTCGGCGGTCGTGGCGCGCCCTACCACTTCGGCTCCCGGGTCTCGCCGTCCTTCGACCGGGACACCCGCGTGCACAACGCGATCGAAGCCACCCTCGTCGAGCTGTTCCCCTCGCTGGGACCGACCCCGCCGATCACGCACCGGTGGGGCGGGCCACTCGGCGTCCCCCGCGACTGGACGGCGTCGGTCGGCTTCGACCAGACCGCCGGCCTGGCCTGGGGCGGCGGATACGTCGGCGACGGCGTCGGCACCGCGAACCTCGCCGGCCGCACCCTCGCCGACCTGATCACCGGGGCCGCAACGGAGCTGACCGCGCTGCCCTGGGTGGGCCACCGCTCCCGCCGGTGGGAGCCGGAACCGTTGCGCTGGCTGGGCATCAACACCGGGCTGCGCCTCACGGAGGCCGTCGACGCACGGGAGGCCCGCACCGGCCGCCCCACCCGCCTCGCGGCTCTGCTCGACCGCGTCCTCGGCCAATGACGCGTCAGAGTCGGAAGTACAGCCAGTCGCCGTCGGAGCGGACGAACGTGAGTGTGAGGTAGGCGTCGCCGGTCATCGCCGGGGTGCGGTACGGGACGTCTTTCGTGCCCGGCTCGGCACCGTCGACGGCCGGGCTGAACTCGGCGTTCTCGAGGTGCTGGGCGAGTTCGTACACGCCTTCGCGGATCGTGTTCTGTGCCTCGGTGAGCTGTGCTTCGGGCAGCTCGGCGGCGTGCTCCTGGACGCAGGCCGGGCGGCCGACGCAGGCCAGCTCCAGCAGCTTGTCGCCGGAGCCGGTCCTGGCGGCGGCGAGGAAGGAGGCGGCCGCGGCTTCGGGAGTGTCGAGGGCATCGTCCGTGCTCTTGCTCGTGACGACTGCGCCTCCGGTGCCGCTGTCGCCGTCGCCGGTGGTCAACGCCAGGGTGACCACCACCGCGGCGACGACCACCAGGGCACCGGTGATCACCCGCGGCCACGAGGAGCGCGGTCGGGTCGGGGACATGGTGGGCGGTTCGGCGGGACGTGTCGTCATGGCCAGCTTCCTCGAGACGGCGGTGTCGAGGCGGCAGACCGTGCATCTCCGCCCCCTCGATCTGGAGACGACGAAACCGCGCGTTCGGTTCTCCGTCGATCAGCCATCTTGCTGGTACCGATCAGGGCAGCAGTGTCGGCTTGCCCAGCGCGACGAGATCGACCGCCGTGTCCGCGGCCTGGGGCGAAACGTGTTACTTCTCGAAAGTGTGACGATCGGTCCTCTTTCGAGCGCACTGACCAGGCGTAATCACAACAGACGGTCATAAGAGCGGTCGACATGTCCTTCTGTCGGGTTTGCGAAATCTGGACCGTACGATCCCCCTCCGTCGAAGCGGCGGTCGCTCGAAAGTCGGGCGGTGAGGGCGTTTCCCAAGGGGTTGTTGCGTGCTCGGACACGTCGAACTCGCGGCGTCCACCGCGATGTACGGGATGGGGATCGTCGCGCAGAGCGTCGCCGCTCGGCGCGCTGACCGGCGTGGTGTGGGACTGGGGCTGCTCGCCCGGTTGGCCACCGACCGGTTGTACCAACTCGGCTTCGCCGGGCAGGTCGGCGGGTTCGCGCTCGCCTTTCTCGCCCGCGAGGAGCTGCCGCTGTACCTGGTGCAGGCCGGCTCCTCCTGCGCGGTCGGCCTCGCCACCGTGTTCGGTGTGCTGGCGCTGGGCTGGCGCGTCCGCCCCGTCGAGGTCGCGATGCTTGGCGTGCTGGCCGCCGGGCTCGTGCTGCTCGCCACCGCGTCGGCGCCGTCGGTCGCGCACGACGTCCCCGCCGGGCTCGCGTGGGTGCTGCTCGGGTTGCCACTGCTGGTCGGCCTGGTCGCGGTCCGCGCCTGCCGGACGGACTCGGTCCTTTCCCTCGCGCTGCTGGCCGGCACTGCGTTCGCGGTGGTCGCGATCAGCAGCCGGTCACTGGCCGACGAACCGCTGCACCACCTGCCGCTCGACCCGCTGACCTGGCTGATGCTGATGGCCGCGGTGCTCGGCCAGGCGTGCATGTCCGTCGCGCTGGCCAGGGGGTCCGCCACCTCGACGGTGGCGTCGATGGACGCCGCCAGCATGGTGCTCACCTCGGTTGTCGGCATCGCCGCGCTGGGCGACCGGGTCGCGGCCGGCCGGGAGTGGTCGGTCGTGCTCGGCCTCGCGCTCGTGGTGCTGGGCGTCCTGGTGCTCGGCTCGGCCTCCCGCGTGCCCCCGGTCGTGGCGCCGCGCCCGGTGCGGGAGGCGGCGTGACCGCCCGGCCGATCGCCAGCGTGTCGCTCGACCTGGACAACCTCTGGGCCTACCTCAAGACCCACGGTGACGCGGAGTGGGAGCGGATGCCCAGCTTCCTGCCGGTCGCCGCGCCCC
The DNA here is from genome assembly GCA_963840275.1 of uncultured Actinomycetota bacterium. Classification (GTDB taxonomy): domain Bacteria; phylum Actinomycetota; class Actinomycetes; order Mycobacteriales; family Pseudonocardiaceae; genus Actinophytocola. The sequence continues at coordinate 180,301 of CAWIYK010000003.1, read as the reverse complement.
GACTGCTGGAGCTGTTCGACGAGCACGGCGTGACCGGCACCGTGTTCGCGGTCGGCGCCGACGTCGAACGCGAGGACGGCGCGAAGGCGGTCGCCGCGTTCGCCGCCGCGGGCCACGAGGTCGCGAACCACTCCCACCGCCACGAGCCGTGGCTGCACCGGTACTCCCGCGCGGAACTCGAGACCGAGCTGGCCAGTACCGAGGAGGCGATCGTCGCGGCCGGCGCGCCACGACCGGTCGGCTTCCGCGGCCCCGGTTTCAGCGCCTCCCCCGCGCTCGTCGAGGTGCTCGCCGAGCGCGGCTACACCTATGACGCGAGCACGCTCCCCACCTGGATCGGTCCACTGGCCCGGGCCTTCCACAACCGCACCGCGCCACCGGGCGACCCGCGGCGCGACGAGCTGTTCGGCGGCTTCTCCCGGGTGTTCGCGCCCAACGCCGCCTACCGCTGGCGGACCGGCTCCGGCGCGGACCTCGTCGAGCTGCCGGTGACCACCATGCCGCTGCTCCGCGTCCCGATCCACGGGGCGTATGTGTTGCAGCTGCACCAGATCTCGCCGCGGCTGGCCCGACGCTACTTCGCCACGGCCCTGCGGCTGTGCCGGGCACTGGGCGTGTCCCCGTCGCTCCTGGTGCATCCCACCGACGTGCTCGGCGCGGCCGAGGCACCGGGCATGGCGTTCTTCCCGGGCATGGGCGTGCCGACCGCGCAGAAAGTCGCGCTGCTCGGCTGGATGCTGACCAAAGTGCGCGCGGGCTTCACCGTCGTCGGCACCGGCGAGCACGTCACCCGCGCGAACCCGCTGCGCCGTGAGCGGGACGTCCGCACGCTGGAACGCGACAGATGACCACACTGCGGGCCGTGCGGGGGCAGACCCGGCTCCTCCACGTGCTCGCCTGCGCGACCGTGGGCCTCGCGCCCGTCGAGGGCTATCTCACCTCGGTGCACGACCAGCTGGCGAAACTGCCGCCCGCGTTGTTGATCGCCGCCTGGGCGGCGGTGCGCCTGCGGCGGCGGGAGATGCCGCAGGCGCACCCGGTGCACGCGGTGCTCTGCGCCTTCACCGTGCTGGTGCTGGCATCCGCCGCCGTGCACGCGGGCGGGCCGTTCACCGCCGAGTACACGGTCCGGTGGCTGCCGTTCGTCGCGGTCGCGGTGGTCCTGATCGACCTCGCGGCCACGGAGGTGCCGATCCGCGCGCTCCTGGTCGCCGCGGTCGCCGGAGCCACGGTGGCGGGGGCGGGCGCGCTCTACAGCCTGGTCGTGGCCGGCGCGGCACGGGCGACCGGGCCCCTCGCCGATCCGAACGACCTCGCCTTCGTCCTGGTGACGGCGTTGCCGCTGCTGGCCGGGGTGCTGCCGGCCGTGCCGGCGCCGCGGCACGTCCTCGCGGTCACGGTCGCGACCGCCGTACTGGTGGCCGGCGCGGCGGCGACGTTCTCGCGCGGCGGGGCGCTGGCGCTCGCCGCGGCCGTCGGCTGGCTGGCGCTGCGCCGCGCGCTGTCGCTGAAAGTGCTCGCGGGCGCGATAGCCGCGGCGGGCGTCACCGCCCTGCTTGCCGGGCCGCACCTGGCGCAGTCGTTGCGGGAGAAGAGCTTCATCGCCGAGTCCAACGTGGATACCCGAGAGCTGCGCTGGCAGGCGGCCGCCCGCATGCTGGCGGAGCACCCGGTGCTGGGGGTCGGCCCGGGCGGGTTTCGCGCCGAGTACGCCGCCGCGTCCCACAACGCGGAGCTGGCCGAGCAGACCCCCGTGGCACACAACATGTTCCTCGAAGTGGCGGCCGAGCTCGGCCTGCCGGCGTTCTGCTTGTTCCTCGTGCTGATCGCCACCGCGATGGTGGCGAGCGAACGCGTGCTGCGGTCGACACGGGACCGCCGGCCGATGGTGGCGGTGCAGGCGAGCCTGATCGCCGTCGCGATCGGCGCCGTCTTCCTGTCCGAGCAGTACTACCTGCCGTTGTGGTTGCTGGTCGCCGTCGCGGTCGCCGCCGGTCTGCGCGCATGTCGAGAAGAAGGGGGCGGCGATGCGGGTGCTCCACGTGATCAGTGAGATGGGCAGCGGCGGCGCCGAGACACTCGTCGCGGGCATGGCGCTGGCGAGCGGTTCCGTCGGCTGGGAGTCCGCGGTGGCCAGCGGCGGCGGGCACCGCGCCGACGCGCTGCGGGCCGGCGGCGTGCCGACGTTCACCGTGCCGGTGGCGCGGCGCAGGGCCGCCGGCGTACTGCGTGCCGCCGCGGCGGCGCGGTCGGCGGTTCGGCGGTTCGGCCCGGATGTCGTGCTGGCGCACAACGTTTCGGCGACCCTGGTGGCCCGGCTGGCGGTGGCGCCGGGCCGCGCGCTGCCGGTGGTGACGGTGTGCCATGGGCTCGCCGACGCGGACTACCGCGGTGCCGCCCGGATACTCCGGCACACCGCGCGGACCGTCATCGCCGTCGCAGACGCCACCGCCGACCGGCTGCGGGCCGCCGGTCTTCCTGACCCCGTGGTGATCCCCAACGCGGTCTTCCCGCAGCCGACGACGGCCGACCGCGCGGCGGTCCGCGCCGCGCTCGGCGTGGCCGCGGACGTGCCGGTGGCCCTGTGCGTGGCCCGTATGGAACCGCAGAAGCGGCACGACGTCCTGCTCGACGCGTGGGCGAGGCTCGGCGGCGACGCGGTTCTGCTGCTGGCCGGGGACGGCAGCCTGCGCGCCGAGCTGGCACGCCGGTGCGCAGAGCGGGTCCGTTTCCTCGGCACCCGCGCCGACGTGCCCGACCTGTTGGCCGCCGCCGACGTCACCGTGCTCACCAGTGACTGGGAGGGCATGCCGATCGCGGTGCTGGAGTCGATGGCGGCCGGGCGGGCGGTGGTCGCCACCGACGTGTCCGGGGTGCGGGATCTGCTGGCCGACGGCGGCGGGCTCGTCGTCCCGCGCCGCGACCCCGCGGCGACCGCCGAGGCGCTGGGCACGTTGCTGTTCGACCCGGCCGCCCGGGCGGCCGCCGCGGCGGCGGGACTCACGGCGATCCGGCGTGGGCACGACCCGCACACGTTCATGAAGGCCTACGACGAGCTCTTGCGAGCCTCGATCCGAGGGAGACGAGGGTGAAGACCACCGCCAAGAAGCGCCCGACGAACGGGGCCGCGGTGCGTAAAACCACGCGCCCCGTCGCGACCCCGAAACCCACGGCCACTGTCCTGTCGCTCGCCGAACGGCCCGTCGTGGCGGGGGTGGTGGCCGCCGTGCTCGTCGGCATGCTCGTACTGCTCGTGACCGAGCTGCGGGGCGACCGGTTCGAGGCCAGGGTCGGACTCCTAGCCGGCCCGGCGGTGCAGGCCGCCGCCGGCGGATCGCAGTACGGCGAGGTCGTCGCCCTCACTCTGCCCGCGCTCGTCGAGCTGGCGCGCAGCCCGTCGGTGATCCGGGTCGCCGCCGCGAAGACCGGGCTCGCGCCGGACGAACTGACCGAGGGCGTGTCGGTGGAGCTGGTGCCGGCGTCGGGGCTGGCACGCCTGGCGGTCGTCGGGCCGTCGGCAGAGCAGTCGGGTGCCGCGGTAACCGCGATCGCGCGCGCCATGATCGACGCGGACCTGCTGGCCCCGGCCGGCGCGCTGCGGCTGCTCGACGAGCGGCCGGACGTCACGCAGGTGGCCCCGGACCGACCGCTGGGCCTGGGGTTGGCACTAGCCGCAGCCGCGGTGGCCGGGGTGGCGACGGGCGCGCTGCGGCAGCTGTCCCGCGGCCTTGCCGCGGTCCGCACGGCGCTGGCCGCCGCAGGATTCCGGCGGCCGGTGACCACACTGAACGCGACCGACCCGGAGCTGGTCGAGCGACTGCGCACGCTGTGCGCCGCCGCCGCGCGGCCCGTCCGGGTGATCCCGGTGACGCCGGAGCTGGCCGCCCGAGCCGTGGCACTGGCCAAGCGATTGCCTGACACCTCGAGCGATCCGTCTATTGACGCGGTCGTCATGATGGCCCGCGCCGGCGGACGACAGGACGAACTGGTGGCCGTCGCCGGTGTGCTTCCCAGCACCACCATCGTGGTGGCAGTGGTCCTGGCATGAACACCCGATCCCGAACCACGTCCGCCATGGAGGTTTCCGCACGTCCGACGATCAGCACTGGTCGACGTCGCCGGCGCACAGGCACCAGTAAGTCACGGTCCGACATGAGCCCGAACGTCCGCCGAGTCGCACAGTCACGGGGAGCAGATAGTGGCGTCGCGCGTAGTCGCTGCTCCTGGCATGAACACCCGATCCCGTGCCGCGTTCGCCGCCGCCGTCGTGGTCGGCGCGCTCGGCGCGTGGTGGGCGTTGCGGCCGTCCTGGCAGGTGCCGCTGCCCACGGCGGCGAACCGGGCCGAGGTGCGGCTGCAGGACTTCCGCGACGCGCTCTACTTCCCCATCCGTGAGTTCCTCGCCGGCGGCAACCCCTACGACCCGGCCGCGATGTTCGCGCACTGGCCGGTCCGCCAGAGCTTCAACCTCTACCAGCCCTACCACCTCGCGCTGCACCTGCCGTTCGCGTTGCCGGGCTACCGCGTCGGCGCGGTGCTCTTCGTCGCGGTCTCGCTGCTGCTCCTGGTGGTGCTCGCCGGCATGGCTGCGAGCCGGCTCCGGTCGACGGTGCCGCTCGCGCTCGGCACCGCCGCGCTGGCCGCCCTGCTGGTCCTGAGCCAGGTCGGCAAGGCCCAGCTCTACCTCGGCCAGGTGAACCCCCTGATCGCGGTCGGCGCGGCCGGCGCGTTGCTGACCCGGTCCAGCCATCCGCGCCTCGCGGCGGTGGCGCTCGCGGTGGCCTGGCTCAAACCACAGTTCGGCCTGCCCCTCGCGATCCTGCTGTTCGCCCGCGGCTCCCGCCGGGTCGCACTGACGGGCACGGCCATCGCGGCGGTCGCCAGCCTGCCGGTCGTCGGGCTGCTGATCGTGCGGGGCGGCGGGGTCGGGCCGTTCCTCGACGCGATCGCCGCGAACCTCGCACACGCCACCGGCACCGACTACGGCGCGGTCGACTCCCCCACCGGGCAGCGCGTCGACCTGGCGGCGGTGCTCTACCGGCTCACCGACTGGCTGGCACCCGCCGCGGAACCGGTCGCGCTGGTCGGTGTCCTCGCCGTGAGCGTGCTGCTGGTGCGGCGGCTCGACCGGCTCGGTGACCCGGACGCCACCGCCGTCGCCGACCTGCTGACCTGCCTCGCCGTGGTCGTCGCCGTCGTGCACCAGCCGGGTGACGTGCTGCTCGCCGTGCCCGCGGCGGTGCTCGCCGCGGCGGTGTGGTGGCGCCACCGCTGGCCGTCGGTCGGTCTCGCGGTCGCGGCGCTGGCCGTCCCGTTCGCGCACCTGCACGTCGTGGACTCGGCGGTCCGGGCGCTGTTCTCCGCGCGGGCGGCGGTCACCCTCGACGGCGTGGCTGTCGTGGCGGCGTGGCTCGTACTCGTCGCGTTCGCCACGCGGCACACCGCCCGGGCCGAGCACGTCGCCGAACGTGCCGGATGACCGCCGACATCGGCAGCCGCGCGGTCCGCGGCACGCTGTGGCTCGGCCTGGTCAACCTGGTGAGCAAGGGCAGCCAGATGGTCGTCACGCTGGTGTTGGCGGCCACCCTGTCCGAGGGCGGGCTCGGCTCGGTGGCGCTGGCCGTCGCCGTGGTGAACATCGGACAGGTCATCCAGGCGATGGGCGTCTACGACGTGATCGGCCGCACCGAGCGCGACCCGGACCGGCTGGCCGGCACCGTGCTGACGTTGAGCGTGGCCACCGGGGTCGCGCTTGCCGTGGTGCTCGTGGTGGCCGCGACGCCGGTCGCGGCGCTGCTCGGCGCGCCGGACGCGGCACCGCTCGTACGGCTCGCGGCGATCAGCCTGCCGTTCACCGCGGCGGGCGGCGTGCAGATGGCCGTGATGCACCGGCGGCTCGACTTCCGTCGGCGCCTGCTGCCCGACGCGGGAAGCGCCGTGCTCGGCGCGGGCGTGACGGTAGTGCTCGCCGCGACCGGTGCCGGACCCGTCGCGCTGGTGGTCGGTCTGCTGTGCACGGCGGTGGCGCAGCCGGTCCTCGGCACGGTGGTGGGCGTGCCGCCGCGCGTTGGCTGGGACGCCGGGTCCGCACGCGAGGCGCTGGGTTGGATCGCCGTCGTCGGCCCGGCCGCGCTCGTCGCGATCCTGCTGGTGAACGTGGACTACCTGGCGATCGGGCACGTGCTCGGCCCGGCCACGGTCGGCGTGTACTCGCTGGCCTACCGGATCGCCTGGGTGCCGTACATCATGGTGGCGATCGTGCTCGCCGCGGTCGCGTTTCCGTTGTACGCCAGGCTGATGCGGGACGGCGACCGCGGCGCGCTACCGGCCGCGACCGCCCGCTTCACCCGCGCGACGCTGGTGGTGACCACCGGTCTGTACCTGGTCACGGCGCTGCTGGCGGACCGGGTGGTGCTGCTCGGCGAGCGCTGGGCGCCGGCCGCGCCGGTGCTGGTTCTGTTGTGTGCCTACGGTCTCGCCATCAGCCTGCTGCAGAGCTGGTACCAGGTGATCAAGGCGGCCGGGCACGCGCGGCGCTACCTGCTGCTGGAGACCACGCACCTCGCGACGCTGGGCGTGGCACTCGTGCTGGTCACGCGGCACGGCATGGTGGCCGTCGCCGCCGCGCAGGTCGTGGTGGTGTGGCTGCTGGTCGCGCTGACGTGGTGGGTGCTGACCCGGCTCGCGCTGGCCTTTCCGCTGGCGGAACTGGCCGGGATGACCGTCGCGGTGCTCGGTGCCGCCTTGCCGTGCGTGGCGGTCGCCGTCCTCGCCGACCTGCTGTTCGGACGGCCGGACACGGTGGTGGGGGTGCTGGCCGAGGCGCTCGCGCTGGTGGGGGCCTACGTGGGTGGCTCCCTACTCACCCAGCGAGCAGCGGTCCGCGAGCTGCGCGCACTCCCCGGCGGTGCCCGGTGAAGATCGCGCACGTGACTCAGCCGGTCACGGCCGGAGTGGCCAAGGTGGTGCTGCAACTGGCAACCGCGCAACACGAGCGCGGCTGGGACGTCACCGTCGTATGCCCGCCGGACGGTTGGCTCGCCGACCAGGCCCGCGAAGCCAACATCGACGTGCGTGCCTGGACGGCCACCCGCGGACCGGGACCGGCCTCGGCGGGCGAAACGCTCCGCCTGCGCCGGATCCTCGACCGGCTCGCGCCCGATGTCGTGCACCTGCACAGTTCGAAGGCCGGCCTCGCGGGCCGCCTCGCCCTGCGCGGCGCTCGGCCGACGATCTTCCAGCCACACCTGTGGTCCTTCCAGTCGATGCACGGTCCACTGAGGAACGCGGCCGCGGCCTGGGAGCGGTTCGCATCCCGGTGGACCCACCAGCTCGTGTGCGTCAGCGACGACGAGCTGGCCGTCGGCCGCGCCGCGGGCGTCGCCACCGCCGCCGAGGTGGTCTGCAACGGCGTGGACACCGACCGCCTCCGGCCCGCGAGTCGGCCGGCCGCCCGCCGCGGGCTCGGTCTCGCCGAGCACGCCCCCACCGCCGTGTGCGTCGGCCGCCTGGCCGCGCTGAAGGGACAGGACCAGCTGTTGTCGGCGTGGCCCGCCGTCCTGGCCCAGGTCCCGGCGGCCCGGCTCGTGCTCGTCGGTGACGGGCCGCTTGGTGACCGCTGGCGGGCCGAACATCCCGTCGCCGCCCACCATTCCGTGCGGTGGTGGGGACACAGCGACGCGGTCGCCGAGCACTACGCGGCCGCCGACGTGGTGGTCCTGCCCTCCAGAGCGGAGGGGATGGCCCTGGTGCCGCTGGAGGCAATGGCCTGCGCACGCCCGGTGGTGGGCTTCGACGTCGGCGGGGTGCGCCAGAGCGTCGGCGGCGCGGGCGCCGTCGTGCCCCCTGGCGACGCGGCCGCGCTCGCCACGGCGATCGCCACCCGGCTGGCCGACCCCGCGCTCGCCGCCCGCGAGGGCCTGCTCGGCCGTCGCCGCGTCGACGACCTGTTCGGCGGCGACCGGGTGCACGAACGCATCGCCACGCTCGTCGAGAAGCTCACCGAACCAGGAGGAGTGGGATGACCCGCCGCATGCGAGTCGCGTACCTGCTGACACAGGACCGCGGCGGACCGGTCGACGCCACGATCGGCCTTGCCGCGGCGCTCCTCGCGACCGGCGAGGTCGACGTGCGCGTGTTCGGTCCGGTGCCGAGCCGCGGCACCGCGGCGATCGCGGCGCACCACGAGCCGGTCGTGGTGGCGCGCAAGGGTGATCTCCGCGCCGGACGGTCCGCGCGGGCCGCGGTGCTGGCCTGGCGGCCGGACGTGGTGCACGCCCAGGACCGCCGGGCGGGGCTCGTGAGCGCACGCCAACGCATGCGGTTTCCGGTCGTGCACACCTATCACGGCGTGCCGGACGACGTCACCGAGCCGTGGTTCCGCGGGGATCGTGGCGCGCCGGGTCCCTCCCCCTACTCGAGGGCCGTGCTCGCCGCGGACGCCGTGGTGGCCAGAACCGTCACCCGCACGATCGTGCCCGCCGGCGCGATGGGCGAGTTCCTGCGGCGGCGCCTTCTGGTGCCGGCCAACCGCCTGGCGCACATCGACAACTCCGTCCACCTGCCCGACGCTCGACCGCCCGACGGGCCGGTGCGCAGGCTGGCGTTCGCCGGCCTCCTGGTGGCACGCAAGGGTTTGCTGCCACTGCTCGACGCGCTGGCCGTGCCCGGCGTCATGCCGGCGGACGCCACTCTCACGGTCATCGGCGACGGCCCGCAGCGGGCGGCGGCGGAACGGTCCGCGGACCGGGCGGAGCTGGCCGGCCGCGTAAGATTCCTCGGGTTCCGCGCCGACGTCCCGGCCCTGCTGCGCGAGCACGACGCGCTCGTTCTACCGTCCACAATGGAGCAACAGCCACTCGTCGTGGCCGAGGCCATGGCCGCCGGCAAACCGGTGGTGGCCACCGACACCGGCGGCGTGGCCGACATGCTCGACGTGCCGGGCACGGTCAGCAGGCTCGTCCGGCCCGGTGACGTCGCCGGGCTCGCGGCGCGGCTGCGCGAGCTGTTCGCCGACCAGGATCCCGCCCGCGCCGGCCGCCTGCTCGCCGCCAGCGCGCGGGCACGGTTCGCGCCGGAGGTCGGCGCGCGCCACCATCTCGAGCTGTACCGGGAGCTCACCCGCCGGTGATCAGCCGGCCGGCGCGACCAGCACCGCGCCGTCCGCGGCCGCGAGGTCCACTTGGGACACCGGGGCGCCGTCCAGGTCGACCAGCCCGGCAGGCGGGGTCACCTGCACCGCAACAGAAGTGGGGTTCACCGCCACCCAGCCGTTGGTGAACTGACGGGTCCAGACGCCGGTCGGCTGACGGGTCGCCGCGTCCACGGCCTCCCCGAGCGCGGCGGCCTGCAGCTTCGACCACTCGGGATGCAGGTAGGTCGAGGTGGTGGCCGGTGTCCAGCAGGTGTACGGCCCGGCCAGCAAGGCCGCGCTCGCGTAACCCGCCCGCTCCTCACGAGCGTCCCGCGTGCGGGTGAGCAGCAGCAGCCAGGACTCGCCGAGCGCCGCCTGCCCGCGCAGCTCCTTCCATTCGTTGCCCTGGAACGTCAGCAGCTCACCGGTGCCGCCGTCGTCGCGGAAGCCGAAGTTCTCCTCCATGGCCCCGCTGAACCGGGAGTGCGCCGTCCACCGGCCAGGGATCAGGCGCGTCTCCGACACGTTGGGCACGAACATCTTCCCGGCCTTGTGCAACGCGTCGCCCGCCGTGGTCAGGAACGCGTCGAGGCCGTCGCGCAGCATCCGGTCGGTCTCCTCGGCGTTCGCGGTGCCGGCCAGGACCGCGGACGAGTAGTGGCTCAGCGAGTTGAAGTCGTTGTCCGCGAGGACCCCGTCCCAGCCCTCCCTGGTGACCTCCTCGGTCACCGCGGTGGTCCAGGCCTGCTGGTAGGCGGCGGCCCACACCGTCATCTGCCAGTGCTTCGGGTAGCCACGCCACTGGATCCGCCCGCCCTTGTTGTCGAGCGCGAACCAGTCCGGGTGCGTGCTCTGCGCGGCGTGGTAACCGATGCCGCTCGGCAGCCAGGTGGCGTCGGTGTTCCCGTTCACCGCGCCGGGATAGTTGCGGGTGCTGGACAGATCCTTGTACACCAACACCTTGATCTTCGGGTTCAGCTCGCGCAGCTTGCGCATGGCCGCGGTCTCGGTGGCGTTGAGCACCACCACGTCGTAGCGCTTGGCCGCGAGGTCCAGGTCGGCGGACGTCGGCGGGTCGCCGATGCCGTACCACCACGCGCACGGCGCGAGCGGTTTCGGCGGCGGCGCGCTGATGTTCGTCGCCCAGCCGGGCGTACAGGACACCACGAGGACCAACGCGGTAATGCCGGCGAAAACGCCGCGCCTCCGCCGGTTCAACGATTTCGTCGACACACCAGTTCCCCCACCGTCAACAGCAAGATCTTCACGTCCAACCACAAGGACCAGTTCGCGATGTAGTAATTGTCGTAGCGGGCCCGATCGGCGATCGAGGTGTCACCCCGCAGGCCGTGCACCTGAGCGAGCCCGGTCAATCCGGTCGGCACCCGATGCCGTGCCCAGTAGAGATCGTGAATGGCGGAGAACTCGCGTACGAAAGCGGGCCGCTCGGGTCGCGGTCCGACAATGGACATGTCACCGCGCAGAATGTTCCACAACTGCGGCAGTTCGTCCAAAGATGTCCGGCGCAGGAACCGGCCGACCGGGCCGACCCGCGCGTCGCCGGCTACCGACCACCGGCTCTGGGAGTCGTCCACGTCGCCGATCCGGACGCTGCGGATCTTGTAGAGCAGGAACGTGCGGTCGTCCATGCCCACCCGGACCTGGCGGAAGATCACCGGGCGGCCGCTCTCCAGCAGCACCGCGAGTGCGCACAGCGCGATCACCGGCGCCAGCACGGCGAGCGCCACCGCGGCGAGCACGACGTCCAGCGCCCGCTTCACCCACCAGCTCGGCCTGCTGGTCGGCGCGGTGCTCAACCGGACCAGCGGGTAGCTGCGCAGCCGTTCGATGTGCGGGCCGTCCTCGTGCAGCTCGAACATCCTGGGGACGACGAGGGTGGTGCAGCCGAGCCGGTGGGCGGCGATCGCGGCGTCGACCACCGGGGAGTCGCGGGCGTGGGAGAACGCGAGCACGACGGTGCCCGCCCGCAGCCGGGTGATCGCGGCCGACAGGTCCTCGTGGAGAAGCTCGATCGGCAGGGACGCGAGGTCGGGCCGCGGTTGCGGGTCGACGAAGGCCACCGGCCGCAGCCCGAACTCGGGGTGGCGCAACATGGTCTCGACCAGGTCCACGCCGACCTTGCCCGCGCCGACCACGATCGTCCGGTCGCAGCGGTCGAGCCGGCGCCGGCAGCAGCGCCCGAACGCGAAGACGCCGAGGCGGGCCGGTTCGCTGAGGACCGCGAAGGCCAGCACCGCCGACTGCATCGTCGTGGTGGTCGACGGGGACTGCCCGGTGAGCAGCGCGAGGCATGTGAGCAGCGCGAACGCCGTCGTCGTCGAGGCGACCGACCGCGGCAGGTCGTGCAGCCACGACAACCACAGCCGCCTGCGGTAGAGCCGGCTGCTCGCCCGGACACCGAGCAGCATGGCCGCCAGGGCCGGTGTCCAGCCCCAGCGGGGTGCGACGGCCATGGTGGCGGCGGCCACCGCCACCATGTCGACGGCGACCAGCAGCACCGCGACGGCGTTCACCCGGCTCAGCGCCTCCGAGAGCGACATCCGGCGCACCGGCCAGCCACGCGGCCGGTGCGGCCCGCGTTTCGTCGCGACACCGGCCGCTCGCGCTTCGGTCAGCACGGTTCACTCTTTCGGGTCCCGCTCGGGGGAGTCACGCGTACTTCACCGCACTCACTCTTTCGAGTACACCCGAAAGAGATCGTCGGTATCCCTGGTCGAACTATTACGGGAAATTTCTCCCCGCGCGCTCTGTCCGAGGCCAAGTTATTACCCCCTTGGGCGAATTATTCGGGTTCGCGTCGGCTTTCAAGTTTCGTTACCGCCCGATTTTGGCGGAACCGTCGGGAAAACGTCGAGGGTGACACGGGAACTGTCGGCCCGGGTTGCTAATTTTGCTGCTGCCCGAAGTCGATCAACAATGAGGGGTCCCGTGGCACTCGAAGAGGTCGAGGTGCTCGACGCGCAGAAACCGGTCACCCAGCCTGTGGTGAGCACGGCGGTCCGGGCGCACGTCGTGCTGCCCGCCTACAACGAGGCGGCCGCGCTGCCGCCATTGTTCGGCAGGCTCGCCGAGCTGGCGCGCACCGAGGAGCTGACGGTCTGGGTGGTGGACGACGGCTCGTCGGACGCCACCGCCGACACCGCAGAGGCCGGCGCGCCCGGGCTCGACGTGCGACTGGTGCGCCACCAGGTCAACCTGGGGCTCGGCCAGGCCGTGCGGTCGGGGCTGCGCGCGGTACTGGCGGCCGCCGACGGGGACGACATCGTGGTGGTCATGGACGCCGACGACACCCACGACCCCGCGCTGATCCCCCGGCTGCGGGCGGAGATCCTGGCCGGCGCGGACGTGGCCATCTGCTCGCGGTTCGTCGCGGGCGGGGACGACACGAGTGCCCCGTTCGGCCGGCGGCTGCTGTCCCGCGGCGCCGCGGTGCTGTTCCGGCGCACGCTGCGGGTCGACGGGGTCCGGGACTTCACCAGCGGCTTCCGCGCCTACCGGGTCAGCCTGCTCGACCGGGCCACCCGCCACTGGGGTGAGCGCCTCATCGAGGAGCAGGGGTTCGCCTGCATGGTGGAGCTGCTGCTCAAGCTGCGCCACTGCGGGCCGGTGATCAGCGAGGTGCCGCTGCACCTGCGGTACGACCGCAAACCGGGCGCCAGCAAGCTCAAGCTGGCGCGGACGGTGCTGCAGTACCTGCGGCTGCTGCTGCGCGACCGGCTCGCGCCCGCGCCCTACCGGCCGCTGTGAGGGCCGGACACGTCGCGGTCCTCGGGGGCGGGATCTGCGGCCTGGCGACGGCGTACCGGCTCACCGGGAGCGGGCACCGGGTGACGCTGCTCGAGGGCAGTGACCAGCTCGGCGGTCTCGGCACCTTCTTCCCGTGGCGCGACGGGTGGGTCGAACGGTTCTACCACTGCGTGATGCCGTCCGACGACGAGCTGCTCGGTCTGTTGGCGGAGCTGGGTCTCGCCGACGAGGTGCGCTGGCGGCGGACCCACATGGGCATGATCGTCGACGGCGACCACCACGCGTTCAACACGGCGCGCGACCTCCTGCGGTTCACGCCGCTCGGGCTGCCCGACCGGGTGCGGTTCGGGGTGGTGTCGCTGCTGTTGCGCCGACTCGGCCGCGGCAGGGACCTCGACAACATCCGCACGGAGGACTGGCTGCGTGGGCTCTACGGGGACGCGGTGTGGGAGACACTGCTGGCCCCCATGTTCGGCTCGAAGTTCGGCCGTTCCTTCGGGGACGTGCCCGCGCTGTACCTGTGGCAGCGGCTGGGCCGCGAACGGAACGTGGCCACGCGCGGGTACCCGGCCCGTGGCTACAAGTCGATCATCGACGGGCTGCGGGCGGCCCTCGAGGCGGGTGGTGCGGTGGTGCGCACGTCCACACCGGTCCAGCGACTGTCCGTTGTGGATGGACGGGCCCACGTCACGCTGCCGGACGAGGAGATCGTCGAGGCCGACCAGGTGGTGTCCACGCTGCCGCTGCCGTTGGTGCGGCAGCTCGCCGACGACGACCTGGCCGCCCGGCTGCCCACCGTGCGGCTGCCGTACCAGGGTGTTGTGAACGCGCTGTTCTTCCTCCGCAGGCCGCTGGCCGGGCACTACTGGACCCCTGTCGTGCGGTCGGGAACCGAGTTCGACGGCGTCGTGGAGATGTCCGCCCTCGCCGGGACGGCGCCTTACGGTGGCCGGCACCTGGTCTACGTCATGCGCTACACCGACCGGGAGTCCGCGCTGTACCAGGAGGACGGCGACAGCATCGCCGCGAGGTGGGCCGAGCAGCTACGCACCCTCTACTCAGGACTACCACTCACGGCCGACGACATCGACGAGGTCCGCGTCTTCAAGGCGCCGTTCGTGGAACCGGTGTACCCGCTCGGCTACCTGCGGCAGCGACCGGCGGTCGAGCTGCCCGGCACCCCGATCCTGCTGGCGACGACCGCGCACGTCTACCCCGAGGTCACCAGCTGGAACTCGAGCGTACGGCTCGCCAACCAGGTAGCCGCCACCGTTGACCGGGTCGCGGTCAACCGCCCAACCGCGTCAGCAACCCACGCCGACGGCGAGCCATCCCCTTAGGCGTCACCGCGTGTGGCGAACGTCGGCCTCGACGCGCACCAGTGGGACATCGTTCGCGTCGGCCGCCCGCGCGGAGGTGCTGTCCTGTGTGGACAACGGCCGTTCGTCGGCCGCAGTACCGACTCTCCCATGAAGCTCATCCCCGCCGAACGAAATCCGACGACAGGACAAGCAACCGGTCATCACCGACGTGCGCCGACCCGACATTATCGGTGTTGCTGGTGAGCACCCACAAGGCACCATCAGGCGCGAGTACGACTTCACGCATCCGCCCGTAAGTCCCGACGAAATGCGAAACTGGCGTGTCAAAACGACCACTGGGCCCGAGCGGGATCTGCCAGAGCCGTTCCCCACGCAGCCCGGCGACCCACAGTGAACCGCCGGCGAACGCGATGCCCGACGGGGACGCCTCGCCCGTTCGCCACGTCAACTCCGGGTCGGTGAACCGGGGGTCGGCCGACGGACCCTCGGCGTGCGGCCACCCGTAGTTGCGGCCGCGCTTGATCAGGTTCACCTCGTCGAACGTGGCGTCGCCGAACTCGGTCGCGTAGGCCTTGCCGTGGGCATCCCAGGTGAGGCCTTGGACGTTGCGGTGGCCGAGCGTCCACACGACCGAGTCCGGGAACGGGTTGCCCGGCGCGGGCCGGCCGTCCGGTGTCATCCGGAGGATCTTTCCGCCCAGCGACGCGGGGTCCTGCGCGAACTCGAGCCGGAAGTTGTAGCCCGTGGTCGCGTACAGCATCCCGTCCGGACCGAACTTCAGCCGGCCCCCGTTCGCGTCGTCGGCGACGGGGATGCCTGTGAGCACCGTCTCGAAGCCCGTGATGCCCGCGCCCTCGTCGTAGCGGAAACGGACGATCCTGTTGTCCTGAGCCGCGGAGAGGAACACGTAGACGTACCGGTCGGCGGAGAACCGCGGCGACACCGCCACCCCGAGCAAACCGCCCTGCGAGCGGGGCACCACGCCAGGCACCACGCCGAGCACGGTCACCGCGCCGGTCGGCGCCACCCGCAGCAGCCGGGCACTGTTCCGTTCGGTCACCAGCGCGTCCCCGCCGGGGAGGAACGCGATCGCCCACGGAGTACGAAGACCCTGGACGATCGAGGTCACCGGCGCGTCCGCGTGCGCCGCGACCGTGCTGCCACCCAGCGCCGAGACGAGCGCGCACAACAGCGCCACAGCGATCCTGCCGAATTTCATGGCGCCATGGTTCAGCAACACCGGCCCGAAACCTCAACTGAACGCGGAGGTGCACCCGATTCAGTGAAAGCGCCCTATTGCACCTGACGCGGTGTCAGGTTCTACGGTTCGGCGTGTGGGCGAACGACGATGGACGATCAAAGAGCTGGCCAGGGCCCGAGGAGGACGTCCGCCGGTTCTACCGCGTGCGGGCGCTGTGCGGCCTCGGTCTGTCGCTGGACGGTAGCCGCGGCACTGCGCGAGCCGGAGGATCTCGACTCGCTGCGTGACCTGCTGACCGCAACTGGCGGCGCTGGACTCACAGGCGGAGCGACTGGCGGACGCCCCGTGCCATACGGAGGTCTTCTACGAGGACATCGGCCGTTCGAGGAACCGACCGCCCTGGACACGTGATGTCGAGCACGGGCCACCCCTGGCACACGTTCATCTAGATCGGACGAGCCCGGCCGATCGCATGGATCGGCCGGGCTCGTCGGTCAACCAGGATCAGGCGAGGTCGAACCGGTCCAGTTCCATGACCTTCGTCCATGCCGCGACGAAGTCGGCCACGAACTTCTCGCGGGCGTCCTGGCTGGCGTAGACCTCGGCGAGGGCCCGCAGCTGGGAGTTCGAGCCGAAGATGAGGTCGACCGCGGTGGCGGTCCACTTCACCTCGTCGGTGGCCACGTCGCGGATCTCGTACACGTTCTCCTCGGACTCCGACGCCTTCCACCGGGTACCCGGCGAGAGCAGGTTGGCGAAGAAGTCGTTGGTGAGCACGCCGGGCCGGTCGGTGAGGACACCGTGCCGGGCGCCGCCGACGTTGGCCCCGAGGGCACGCAGACCGCCGACGAGGACGGTCATCTCGGGCGCGGTCAGGTCGAGCATGTAGGCGCGCTCGACGAGCAGCACCTCCGGCTGGAGTTTCTCGCCGGAGCGCAGGTAGTTGCGGAACCCGTCGGCGCGCGGCTCGAGGACCGCGAACGACTCGACGTCGGTCTGCTCCTGGGTGGCGTCGGTGCGACCCGGGTGGAACGGCACGGTCACCTCGAAGCCGGCGTCGCGCGCCGCCTTCTCGACGGCGGCCGAGCCGGCCAGCACGATCAGGTCGGCGAGCGAGATCTTCGCGCCGCCCGCGTCGTTGAACTCCCGCTGGATGCCCTCGAGGGTCGAAAGCACCGTTGCGAGCTGCTCCGGCTGGTTGACCTCCCAGCTGCGCTGGGGCTCGAGGCGGATCCGAGCGCCGTTGGCGCCGCCGCGCTTGTCGGTGGACCGGAAGCTCGCGGCGGAGGCCCAGGCGGTGGAGACCAGCTGGTCGGTCGGGAGGCCGGACTCGAGAACCTTCGCCTTGAGGGCGGCGATGTCGGCGTCACCCACGAGCTCGTGGTCGACGGCCGGCACCGGGTCCTGCCACAGCTGGGGCTCGGCCACCCACGGGCCCAGGAAGCGGTCTGACCGGACCCATGTCGCGGTGCAGCAGCTTGTACCAGGCCTTGGCGAACGCCAGCGCGAACTCGTCGGGGTTCTCCAGGAAGCGGCGCGAGATCTTCTCGTACGCCGGGTCGAAGCGCAGCGACAGGTCGGTCGTGAGCATCGTCGGCTTGTGCTTCTTGGCCGGGTCGTGCGCGTCCGGGATGATCGCCTCGGCGTCCTTGGCGACGTACTGCTTGGCGCCGCCGGGGCTCGTGGTGAGCTCCCACTCGTAGCCGAAGAGGATCTCGAAGAAGCGGTTGCTCCACTGGTCGGCTTGTCGGTCCAGGTGACCTCGAGACCGCTGGTGATCGTGTCCGCGCCCTTGCCGGTGCCGTGGGTGGTCAGCCAGCCGAGGCCCTGCGTCCTCCAGCGGGGCGCCCTCGGGCTCCGGGCCGACGTGGTCGTCGGCGATGCCGGCGCCGTGGGTCTTGCCGAACGTGTGGCCGCCGGCGATGAGGGCGACGGTCTCCTCGTCGTTCATCGCCATCCGGGCGAAGGTCTCCCGGATGAAGTGGGCCGCCGCCCGGAAGTCCGCGCTGCCGCGCGGGCCCTCGGGGTTGACGTAGATGAGGCCCATCTCGGTCGCGCCGACCTCGGGCGCCATCTCCGACTCGTTGACGTAGCGCTCGTCGCCAAGCCAGGCGTCCTCCGGACCCCAGAAGATCTCCTCCGGCTCCCAGACGTCCTCCCGGCCGAAGCCGAAGCCGAAGGTCTTGAAGCCCATCGACTCCAGGGCGACGTTGCCGGCGAGCACGAGCAGGTCGGCCCACGAGACCTTCTGGCCGTACTTCTCCTTGACCGGCCACAGCAGCCGGCGCGCCTTGTCGAGGTTGGCGTTGTCGGGCCAGCTGTTCAGCGGCGCGAAACGCTGACCGCCGTCGCCGGCCCCGCCGCGGCCGTCGTGGATGCGGTAGGTGCCGGCGGCGTGCCAGCTCATCCGGATCATCAGGCCGCCGTAGTGGCCGAAGTCGGCCGGCCACCAGTCCTGCGAGGTGGTGAGCACCTCGACGATGTCCCGCTTGAGGGCCTCGACGTCGAGCTTGGCGAACTCCTTGGCGTAGCTGAAGTTCTCCCCGAGCGGGTTGCCCTTCGACGAGTGGGCGTGCAACACCGAGAGGTCGAGCTGGTTGGGCCACCAGTCCCGGTTCGTGCGCGGACGGCCGCCCGTCTTCGGGGTCGGCGAGTCGATCGCCGGGTTCTCGCTCTCGCTGCCGTGCGCGGTCACGGAGTCGTGCGTCGACCGGGCAGCCGGCCGCCGACTTCTGGTCCACGCCCTGCGCGCTCGAGGGGACGTTGTCCTGGGTGTCGCTCATCTACTTCCTTCCGAACTGGTGGATCATTGGGGGGTGCGTTCGGCCGCGCAGTCGGGGCAGGTGCCCCAGTAGACGACCTCCGCCTCGTCGACCACGAAACCGTGGTCGTCCGAGGCGGTGAGACAGGGAGCGTGGCCGACGGCGCAGTCGACGTCCGCGATGGCGCCGCAGGAGCGGCACACGACATGGTGGTGGTTGTCCCCCACCCGGGACTCGTAGCGGGCGGTCGCGCCGGCTGGCTGGATGCGCCGAACCAGACCGGCGTCGGTGAGCGCCCGCAGCACGTCGTAGATCGTCTGGTGGGACACCGTCGGGTGGTCGGCCCGCACCAGCGCGATCACCGTCTCGGTGTCGACGTGCGGATGGTCACGCAGCGCGGCGAGCACCGCCAACCGGGGCCGCGTCACGCGCAACGAGACCGCCCGCAGCTGCGCCTCGAAGTCCGACATCATGCGAGGACCTTAGTGCGCTTGTCTGGAATAAATCAAGTTTGCTCGATCGCCACGGGGTGGGCCCGTTCGGGGAAGGCCGCGGCGACGGCGGCCGTCCGACTGGACACGTCGAGCCGGCGGAAGGTGTTCTCCAGGTGTTTCCGCACCGTGCTCTCGGCGAGGTGGAGCCGGCGGGCGATCTGTGTGTTGCTGAGGCCGGCTTCGACCAGGCGCAGTAGCTCCCACTGGCGGTTGGTCAGTTCCGGGATCCCGTGCCGGTGGCGTAGGACCAGCAGGTGGACGGCATGGAGGTGGGGTCGCAACAGGGTGAGGATCGCGCGGTCCCGTTCGGTGAAGTCCGGGTCGGCACGACCCCGCCAGACGATCAGCCGCAGCTGCCGGCCGGGACCGTCCGGCAGGCACGCCATCATCTCGTGGTCAGCGTCTTCCGGCCCCAAGACGTCGACGTACATGGGTGTCTTGCGGTGTTCGCGCAGCGTGAAGAAGTCGGTGGTCTTCGTGACGGTGCGCAGATCGCCGGTGCGTTCGGGATAGGAACAGATCGAGTTCGGGTAGTGATACCAGAAGCTTTCATCCTCGGGTTCGTCGGGACCTTGCGACTCATGTTCGCCGGCGCCGAAGCCCTGACCGAAATAGTTCCGGTGGTTCACCACGTCGATTCCGAAGAAAGCGGTCCACTGACCGGGAACCAGCGTCTCCAATGCTTCCATTGTGGACCATGGCAACCCGTAACCGGCGTCGTCGACACCTGTGGCGTTGATGACCATCAGCATCGTCTGGAGATCTTTTTCGCTGACGGTAAGCGGCGTCGTCATCGCACACCTTCTTTACCCGGATAGACCAGGGTCGGCCAGTCTACGCCGGTGTCGCGGGGTAGTCGGCGAGACGCGCAGCGTCGTGTTCATCGGTGTTCATCGGAGAAATACGCGGAAAAGCGAATTCCGGTCCCGTACTTCCCGCGCGCAGGCTCAACCTGTCTACCGAGGAGGAGTCATGCCGAACCGTTCACTGATGTTCGTGGCCGCACCACTTGTCGCGGCGCCGATCGTCTGGGCTTTTCTGACCATCGGAGGTGGCGCGGCGGAACCAGCCAACCCGCCGCCGGCCGACAGCAGCCGTCTGACGCCGCGAAGTTCTGGGTGCGAACCGCCCGCCGGCCCGTGCTCGCAGGGGATCGTCCTGGTAATGCGGCCGTTGGAGTGCTGAGTTCAGCTGTGGATGGCTGGCAATATCTTGAGAAAGGCGCGCTGGACAGCGGCGAGTGACACGGTGTCGAGTTCGCTTGGGGTGAGCAGTCGATGGCTTTGTTCCCAGCCGTCGAGGTCGGTCCACTCGGTTGGGCGCTGGGCGGCGTGGCGGCGGGCCGGGGCGGTGTAGACGAGTTGCAGGAAGTCCGGATGGGGGTACGGGTGGTCGGCAGGCTGCGGCTTCATGAGCTGGAAGTGCAGAAAGCCGAGCGGTTGCAGGTCGCCGGGGTCGATGACCCAGCCGGTCTCCTCGTGCACTTCCCGTTGTGCGGTCTGTTGGTAGGTCTCACCCGGTTCGCGCCGGCCGCCGGGCCAGATGTGCTGTTCGTCCGGAGCCTGGCAGACGACGACCCGGCGGTCGACGCGGACGACGCATCGGATCGAGGAGATCAAGTCGTCGGGCAGCTCAGTGGGCGTCAGATAAGCGGCGATCCGCAAGGGAATCTCGCCCGGCCAGACGATGCGTTGCCGCGCCGCGGGAGTCAGCCGAGCCAGCACGGCGACCAGGTCAGGATGGCGGATGCCGTAACCAGGCCGCGGCACCGGGTCGGAATGCGACACAGGCATCGGTGGCTGACCTCCGGACGGTCCCCCACGAACGGCGACCGCCACCACGGCGGTCGTTGGCAACAGCGTAGACAGCCTAGATGTCGACAGGCCGCGTGCGTCCTCTCAGCTTCCCGGCGCAGGTTGGCAGTGTGGACACCACGCGGTGCCGCGGCCGCCGACCCGATCGTGGTCGAGCGGGATTCCGCAGCGCGGGCAGGCGCCCGGGTCGTCGTCGCGGTGGCCGGTCAGCCAGTTCTTCCTCGGCGGGACCCGGCCGTCCTTCACGGCTTGGCGGAGCACGGCACCCATCGCGGTGTGCAGCCGACCCAGGTCACCGGGTCCTAAATGGAGACACTGCCGCCGGGGATGGATGCGAGCACGCCACAGGATCTCGTCGGCCAGCAGGTTGCCGAGGCCGGCAAGGAGTTCCTGGTCGACCAGCGCCGTCTTGACCGTCCGGCGCAGCCCGCCGACGATCTCGGTGAACTCGTCGCGGGACAGGTCGAGCGCGTCCGGCCCCACGCCGGACAGGAGCCGGTCCAGCGCGTCGGCGTCGCGGATCAGCCGGATGCCCTGCAGTTTGCGCATGTCGCGGTACCGCAGCT
This sequence comes from uncultured Actinomycetota bacterium, assembly GCA_963840275.1. Taxonomy (GTDB): domain Bacteria; phylum Actinomycetota; class Actinomycetes; order Mycobacteriales; family Pseudonocardiaceae; genus Actinophytocola. Next base: position 159,241 of record CAWIYK010000003.1, on the reverse strand, counting down.
CGCCGTCGGCGAAGGTGAACACGACTCGGTCGTGTGGATGCCGGCTCGTGGAGTCGCCGGACCAGGTGAGTGATCCGGTCATGCCGAAGTGCAGCAGCAGAATCGGTCCGTCCTCGGTGGGCGCGACCAGCCACTTGCCGTGCCGCCGTGGCGTCTCGAACCGCTTGCCCCGCAACGTCGTGCGGAGCCGGCGACTGCTCACGTCACGAAGCACACCGGGGTCGATGACCTCGACCCGCTCGACCGGACGGCCCACGGCGTGCCGCGCCAGCACGCGGCGAAACGCTTCCACGTCGGGTAGCTCCGGCATGGTGCCGACGTACCCGATGAGCTGCCCGATCAATCCCGATGCGACCTCGTGAGGGCGTCGAGGATCAGTTCGAGACCCCACTCGAACTCGTCGCCGAAGGAGTAGCCGGGCCGGAGGTAGTAGTCGGTCGCCATCTCGACGAGGTTGGGGTACTCGCCGGTGGCGAACCGCTCCATGATCGGCTCGGCGACGCTGCCGACCGCGCCCGACTCGTCGAAGGGCAGGCCGGCCTCCTGGAGCGCGAAGCCGTAGGTGTAGCTGTCGAGCAGCGCGTAGGCGTGGGCCGTCAGCTGGTGCGAGAAGCCCGCGGCCCGCAGGGTGGCGATCACCGTGTCGTGGTGCCGCAGCGTCGCGGGGCCGGGGCTCGTCCGCGACTCCATCAGGCCGATCGCCCACGGGTGCGCACGCAGCACCTGCCGAGCCGAGTCGGCCCGCCGCCGTATCTCCTTGCGCCAGTCTCCACCGACCGCGGGTAGCTCGATCTCACTGAAGACGAGGTCGACGATGCCGTCGAGGATCTCGTCCTTGTTCGCGACGTAGTAGTAGACCGACATCGGTTTCACGCCAAGGCTCTGCGCCAACGAGCGGATCGTCAGGCCATCGATGCCATCCGCGTCGGCGACCGCCACCGCGCCCCGCAGCACGCGCTCGCGGCTCAGGCGGGGCCGCTCCTCGCGGCCGTCCTCCGCACGTTCGGACAACTCGTTCTCCGTTCCGGTCACACCGGGTCACCGGTCGGTGCACACCTTTGGCGGTTCGTACTTTGTACTGTAGCTTCTCGTACTAAGTACTACACACCCACCCCCTGACACGAGGAACCCCATGAGCGAGACCGCGGTCGAGGGCCATACCGGCCACGTCCTACAGCCGACGTCCGTAGAGTCACCGGTTCGGCGGGCCGGCCTCGTCGCCGGGATCGGCATCCTGGTGATGGCCGCGCTGTCGGGCTTCGGGATCTTCTTCGTCGTCGAAGGGCTGGTCACGCCCGGGGACGCCGCCGGGACCGTCGCGAACATCGCGGCCTCCGACGGCCTGTTCCGCTGGGGCACGCTGAGCCTGTACGCCGTCGCGGTGCTCGACGTGCTCGTCGCCTGGGCGCTGTTCCGCTTCTTCAGCCCGGTGCACGAGGGGCTCGCGAGACTGGCGGCCTGGTGCCGGCTCGCCTACGCCGGCGTCTTCATGCTGGCCATCGGCCAGCTCGCCGGCATCCCCGACCTGGTGACCTCCGCCGACTACTCGGAGCTCCTCACCGCCGAGCAGATCCAGGGCCAGGCCCTGCTGAAGGCCGATGCGTTCGACGACCTCTGGATGGCGGGGCTGATCCTCTTCGGGATCCACCTGGCGCTCGTCGGCTACCTGGCCTATCGCTCAAGCTTCGTCCCGAAGCTGCTTGGCGTCCTGCTCGTCGTCGCCGGGGCCGGCTACCTGTTCGACAGCGTCGCCTCGACCGTCCTGGCGAGTCCTCCCGGCAGCGTCGCCACGGTCACCTTCCTCGGTGAGTTCCTGCTAGCGCTCTGGCTCGTCGTCCGCAGTCGTCGTATCTCCCTGAAAGCAGCTGGTCATGGTCTCTGAGAAGATGGTCCCCGCAACCGCCGCGATGCCGGCGACCGTTCAGGACAGATACGGCGACGCCGGCGCCCTGCGCCACGAACGCGTCGCCCGCCCCGTGGCCGCCAAGGACGAGGTCCTGGTCCGGGTGCGTGCGGCAGGACTGGACCGGGGCACCTGGCACATGATGACGGGCAAGCCCTACCTGATGCGGATCGCGGGAATGGGCTTTCGCGGACCGAAGGACCGGGTGCTCGGGCGTGACCTCGCCGGCACGGTCGAGGCCGTCGGGTCGGCGGTGACGACGTTCGCCGTCGGCGACGAGGTGTACGGCATCGGCCGCGGCTCGTTCGCCGAGTACGCCGTCGCCCGTGCGGACAAGTTGGCCCACAAGCCGGTGGGCCTCTCCTTCGAGCAGGCCGCGGTCGTGCCGATGTCGGCAGGCACCGCCATCCAGGCCCTGTGCGACCAGGGCCGGGTCGAGGCGGGTCAGACGGTGCTGGTCATCGGGGCCTCCGGCGGGGTCGGCAGCTACGCCGTACAACTGGCCAAGGCCCTCGGCGCCGAGGTCACCGGAGTCGCCAGCACCGGGAAGCTGGACCTGGTCCGCTCGCTCGGCGCCGAACACGTCATCGACTACACCCGGGACGACTTCGCCGACGGCACACGTCGGTACGACCTGATCCTCGACATCGCCGGCAACCCCGGGCTGTCCCGGTTGCGCCGTGCGCTCACGCCGAAGGGAACGGCGGTGCTGGTCGGCGGCGAGGACGGCGGCAACGTCACCGGCGGGATGAACCGGGGTCTGCGCGCCCTGATCCTGTCGCCGTTCGTCGGCCAGCGGTTTGCCTGGTTCATCGCCAAGGAGCAGGCCAGCGACTTCGTCCGACTGAACGAGCTCATCGAGGCCGGCACCGTGACGCCGAGCATCGACCGGACGTACCCCCTCGATCAGGTCGCGGAGGCGATGCGTCATCTCGCGGCCGGGCAGGTCCGGGGCAAGGTCGCCATCACCATCTGAGCACGGTCCCTCCAACACAGACTCGAGGCACGACACATGACCACCATCGCAAGACCACCGACCTCGGGCGCCTTGCCCACCGAGGACCCGAGGACCGGCTCCCGAATGTGGACCTCACGCCTGATCGGCGCGCTGTTCCTGGCCGGGTTCGCCATCTACGGGACCGGCTCGATCCTGGTGAACTCGGTCGTCGACGGCCCGGACTTCCTCGCCGGCGTCAGCTCGCAGCAGACGGTTCTGGCGCTCGGCGCGTTCCTGATGATCGCGACCACCGCGGTCGACATCGGCAAGGCCGTCCTGTTCTTCCCCGTTCTGACACGTCACGGCAGACGCACCGCGGTGGCCTACCTGGCCACGATGATCTTCGAGATGGCGCTGATGACGGTTGGCGTGGTCGCACTGCTCATGATCATCCCGCTCACCGACCAGGCCGATGAGCTGGGGCAGGACACCGCCCAGGCGCTCGGGACGCTCGCGGTCGACGCGAACGAGACGGCGTACCAGATCGGACAGCTCTCGCTCGCGTTCGGGTGTCTCTTCCTGTGCGCGCTGCTGCTTCGGACCAGGCTGGTCCCCCGGTGGCTGGCGGCCTTGGGTCTGGTCGGCTATGCGTTGCACCTGGTCGGCGCCGGCGCCGAGCTCTTCGGACTTCCGCTCAGCCTCGTGCTGCTCATCCCCGGCGGCCTCTTCGAGGTCACGCTCGCGATCTGGCTCCTCGTCAAGGGGTTCACGCCGGCGGCGTACGACACCGCGGGCGAGACCGGCGCATGACTGGCTGGACGGTGTTGATCACCGGCGGCACCGGCGGCATCGGCAGGGCAACCGCACGTGGTCTGGCCGCGATGGGCGCGGACGTCGCGATCACCGGCCGGGACGGTGCTCGCGCCGAGGACGCGGCCCGGGAGATCCGGGCAGCGACCGGAGTGCGGGTCGACACGTTCGTCGCGGATCTGTCGGCCCAGTCGGAGGTACGGCGACTCGCCGCCGAGGCGCTCGACCGACTGCCGCGGATCGACGTGCTGGTCAACAACGTCGGCGGCTACTGGAACACCCGGCACGTCACGTCCGACGGGCTCGAGCGCACCTTCGCCGTCAACCACCTCGCACCGTTCCTGCTCACGACCCTGCTGCTGGAGCGGCTCAAGGAGGGCGCGGCCGCCCGGGTGGTGACGGTCGCGTCCCACGCGCACGCCCAGGGCCGCATCGATTTCGACGACCTACAGGGCCTTCGGTCCTACTCCGGCGCGCGGGCCTACAACCAGTCCAAGCTCGCCAACGTTCTGTTCAGCGACGAGCTGGCCAGGAGGCTGCTGGGCACCGGGGTCGCCGCCAACGCGCTGCATCCCGGCGTGGTGAGCACGTCCTTCGGAGGCGAGGACCCCGGCCGCACGCAGCGGCTGCTGGTGCCGCTGCTGCGACCGTTCATGAAGAGTCCGGCCAAGGGCGCCGCGACGTCGATCCGAGTGGCGTGCGCGCCGGAGCTGAACGGGACGACGGGCCGCTACTTCGTCAACGGCAAGCCAAAACGGCCTTCGTCGCGCGGCGCCGACGCGGCCCTCGCCGAACAACTGTGGCGTGTCAGTAGCGACCTCGTTGGACTGACCACAACCTGATCCCGCAACCTCAAGATCCCTACGCAGTCAACGTCCCCAGGGTCGCCGCGGCGACCGCGGACAGCTGGTCCCGCGCAACCTGATCACCGGAGTACGGCTGGATCGACAGCAGCGCGATCGCGTAGGCGTGGCTGGTGCGACGGTCGTAGGCCACGCCCGCACTGTGTAGCAGGAACCCCGCCGGCCGATAAGGCACCCAGGCCTGCTTGGCGTAACGCTGCCGCGACGCTCCCTGGTGGAGCAGACCGTAGTGCTGCTGGAATCCGTCAGCGGCCGAGGCGGTCGTGGCCGCGAGGGCGTCGGCGATCACCGCGCTGTCCTGTGGCGCCATCTCGCGCAGGACGTACCGGTAGATCTCGACCAGGTCAGCGGCCGTGATCAGCATGTCGCCCCACATGTCGGTCGACTCGGGGGCGAGGGTCGCGGTCAGCCCCAGCCGGGCGGCGACCCTGCTGACCGCGCCGGCCCCGTCGTACCTGCCCCACAACACGTTCATGGCGTTGTCGTCGCTGCCCGACAACGCGCGGGTGATCAGGTCGAGGCCGGCCGGGTCGACGCTCCGCCCCTCGGCGCGGTGCCGGTCTAGCACATCCACCGCGAGGATCAGCTTGCTCAGCGACGCGGACATGAACTGCCGCCCGCCGTCGCGGCCCAGGACGAGCTCGCCCGTGTCCACGTCCAGCACCGCCACCCCCAGGGTCATCCCCGGCGCGGCCGCGCTCTCGGCCGCCGTGACCAACTGCTGAGCGGACACCGGGGGCAGCACCGGAACACGAGCCGACGGCTCGGCCAGACTCTCCGCCGAAGCCGAAGCCGGCGCCGAAGCCGACCCAGAGGCCGACGCGGTTCGGGGCACCCACACGGCACGCGTGTCCGACCACGAGGCGGAGGTCGCCGACCACGTGACCACGGCTCCCGCGGTCACCACCACTGCCGCGACCGCAGTCCCCAGCAACCGTCTGGACATGCCTCATCGTAGGACGAGGCACCTCAAAATGTGGTCGCCGCCGCGATGTCGGCTCGGCTCACTCGGGCATCGCAGTTGTCGCTGAGAATCGCGATCTGGTCCTGGACCGGGAGCTGTTGCCACTGCGGCGACACCGGGCCGACGTGCCCCGGGTAGGCCGGCTCGTCCTTCGTCACCACCAGCTTCTCGGCGATCGCGCCGCGTGCGGTGACCCGGCCGTTCACCGAACCGGACCACTGCCGCACACCGTAGAACGACGAGTTGGGGCCGGGGTTGATCCATTGCGAGACAAGCAGTTGGGCGCTGCCCTGCGTCGAGTACGGGTGCACCACCGGCGCGTAGAGGTTCGGCGCCTGCGCGAACGTCACCTGTGTCCTCGGTGCCGACCACAGCCCGGTGGGGTACGGCGCCGTCTGCGTGACCGCACCGCGGCCGCCGTTGAGGAACGACAACACGACGCGGCCTTCGACGACCTCCGCCGCGACCTCGCCGATCGCCTCGGCCGGGCTCGGCGCGTTGATGATCGGCGTCGAGGGGCCACCAGGGCGCCAGTCCCAGCGACCCGTGCCGTCGGCGCCCCAGAACGTGTACTGGCTGCGTTCCCACATCCGGTTCCACGGCACCCGCATGAGGTGGATGCCGCCGCCGTTCCACCGGCCCTCGTTCGTGCCGTAGAGGTAGACGAAGTCCTCGCCCGGCCACATGATCATGGCGTTGTTCTGGAAGTGCGCCATGAGGCCCTCGTTCCAGAAGTCCATGTTCTCCCGGTTGGTCTCCAGGTTCCAGGAGGTCGTCCAGTTCTCGGCGTGGGTGTCGGTCGAGGTCCACTGGCGGGAGTACCAGGTGCGCCAGCTGCCGCCGGCGCTCGGTATCCCGCCCTGCTCCGGGATCGCCCAGTCGCGCACGCCGAAGGTGGTCATCATGAAACGGCCGTCGGGCAGGTGGATCAGGTCGTTGGGGATCTCGGTGACCACCAGGCCGGGCGTGTTCCGTGCGACGTTCGGATCGGTGTGCGCGTACGGAATCATCTCCTTCGCGCGGCCGCCGCCGATGCAGTTGTCCCATCGGATGCCGTTCTGGACGTCCGTGTTCGACTGCCGCAGCCCGACGGGCGAACGCCAGCCGGTGCTGTTCTGCGGGACGGGCTGGTCGAAGGTGTCCCCGAAGATCGTGATGCAGTAACCGTGGTTGGTCCGCGCGGTGAACCCGAGGTCGGTGCCGCGGAAACCGAACCGAGCGGTCTCCTCACCCGTCAGATCCTTGACGTAGCCGGCTCGCGGACCCGCGGCCGCGCTGCCCATCCCGCCGAACAGGCCGCCCGCGCCGAGCACCGCCCCGACCGCGCCCTTGAGGAACGTCGCACGGCGCATGCCGAAGGTGAGGTGGTCGTCGCGCCGCATGTCGTCCCCCGAGCTGTTGACCACTGTGTCATCAAGAGGTTACCCACTGTTGCCGAGAATTGGAACGATCAAATTCCGGCTCACCAGTGCACAGCGACAGCACAAGAAACACACAGGAACCCTGCCTACGTTGGTGCACATGACGAACCGCCACGAGCGCACCTACCGGGGCCGCCCGCTACCCCGCCCCGACCAGGAACTGGTCGACCAGGGCCTTGCCTTCGACGTCCACACGGCGCTGAGTCGCCGCCAGTCGCTGCGGTTCCTCGGGCTCGGCGTCGCCGCGGTGGGCCTCGCCGCGTGCGGCAGCCCGACCGGCGGCTCGGCCCCCACGACCACCGCGTCGGAGTCGGCCGGCGGCGAGATCCCCGACGAGACGGCCGGTCCCTACCCGGGCGACGGCTCCAACGGGCCGGACGTGCTGGAGCAGAGCGGCATCGTCCGGTCGGACATCCGGTCCAGCTTCGGTGACTACAGCGGCACGGCCGAGGGCGTGCCGATGACCCTCGAGCTGATCGTCGCCGACCTGGCGGGCGGCGGCCCGTTCGCCGGGGTTGCCGTCTACGTGTGGCACTGCACAAGGGAAGGCGGCTACTCCCTGTACTCCCAGGGCGTCGAGGACCAGAACTTCCTGCGCGGCGTCCAGCTCGCCGACGACACCGGGATCGTGCGGTTCACCAGTGTCTTCCCCGCGTGCTACGACGGGCGCTGGCCGCACATCCACTTCGAGGTCTACCCCGACCAGGCGAGCATCGCCGAAGCGTCGAACGCCATCGCCACCTCGCAGGTCGCGCTGCCGAAGGACGTCTGCGAGAAGGTCTACGCGCAGCCCGGCTACGAGGACTCCGTCTCGAACCTCTCCCGTGTCAGCCTGGCCGCCGACAACGTGTTCGGCGACGACGGCGGCGCTCTCCAGTTGGCCACCGTGACCGGCGACGTCGACGGCGGTTACACCGTCGCCCTCGACATCGGCGTGGACACCTCGACCACGCCGGCAGGCGGCGGTGCCCCACCCGGCGGCCCGGGGGGTCCGCCGTCGTCGCGCTAGTGCATGGATGGCGGGTCCGGCGCCGGCGACGGTCAGGCTGGTGATCGCTTACACGGTCTCTCGAGTGTGCTTGCCGGTCTTTCGGATTGTGCGACTACGCAGGTTCGGTTGATTGTCTTTCACGGGTGAGGAGGTCGTGGCCGCCGCGGTCGCGAATGGTCTGGGCGGTCTCGCGCCGGCAGTGCATCGCCTCGGCGGTGACGACGGCATCAGTGATGTCCAGGACCTTGAGCAGGCCGGCCAGCAGAAGCACCAGGTTCCCCGCGGCGTCGCGGGCACCGCGCGGGGTCTTACCGTCAACAGCAATAACCCGCCGATCGTGCTGGTGCGTAAGCCGGCGGATGGTCGCCTCCGACGGCGGCCAGCGATCCATCGTCAGGATCACCGTTGTCCTGTCGGGAGGAAGCCGGCTGGTCACCGACGAACAGGACAGGAGATGGCAACGCGGGCACGGCACCGGCTTCCGGGACGATCAGGTGTGGAAACCAAGATCATCACCGCAGCGGCCGTGCCCGGCCACAACGACACACCGAACCCGCAGGTCGCGGGGCCTGTCAGGTGATACGTTGTGGAGGAAGATGGTTGTGCAGCCGCCGTGGTGGGCCGCCAGGTTGTCAGCCTTTCCGCCCGCGTCATGGGAGAGATGCGATGACGAGCAAGAACACGCTCCCGGGCGCCGTAGGTCTCGGGATCTGGGGAAATCTCGGGGTCTGGATCGCATTTGGCTCGCTCTTCGGGGTCGTCGTCGGGGGTTTTTTTGACAACGTCGCCCTCGGTGTCGCGCTAGGTGCGGCCCTGGGTGTGGCCGTCGGCTCCGTCTTCATCGCACGAAGGAACGACGCCGGCGAATCCTGAGCGTCGCGCCCGAGTAAGCGACGGCGCTGGGGTACGCGAGGTTGATCAGCTGACGCCGCTCGCTCATGACCGCGTTCAAGCCTGGCTCGGACTGCATGCTCATGTGTCGCGGGCTCCCTCGGTGGTGGCTGTCCTCAACAGTTCGACAGGACAGCACGGTGAACTGTGAGGTTGGCGCGTCACCTCACATTCCGAGGGGTTGCGCGGTCGGACTGGCATGTCCACAACCACGACAACCGACCCGACCACCGAGCAGGACGACATCCAGTCGCGTCTGCCCGACCTCACCAAGCATTTCCCCGAGTTCGCGGCGCTTTCCGGGGCCGTGCACAAGTCCATTCGGGACAGTTCGGTTCCGCAGACCACCGTCAGCCTGATGATGCTCCGCGCCGGGCAGATCGTCGGCAGCACGTACCACACCATCCAGCTGACCAACAATCTCCGCAGGGCGGGGGAAACGGAGCAGCGCATCACCGGCGTGGCGACCTGGCAGGATGCCCCCTACTTCACCTCCGCCGAACGGGTCGCGCTGGAGCTCGTCGAGGCCGTCCTCACTCCGAACCCGTTCGGGGAGCGCGTCTCCGACGAGCTGTTCGCCAAGGCGTCCGCACTCTACGACGACCTGTCGCTCTGGACGCTCACCCTGGCGATCGGCCACTTCTGCCTGTTCGTCCCGGTCGCGCTCATCGGCAAGCCGATCCCTGGCAGGCCGCCCGGCAAGAACTACAGCAAGTAGGCGCCTCCTCGGCGGAGGCGTTCGGTGGCCTGTGCACGAATGGGGTCACAGGCCACCGGGGTCTTGCCGTGCAGGGCCTCCCAGCGGACGTCGTGTGCGGCGGTCCACAGGCTGGCCGCCCACGCGACCTCCCGCTCCTCCTCGGTGAACCGGCGGCCCCGAAAGTCCTGATAGGCCAACAGGAACGCCTCGGAACTCTCGATCGGCGGCAGTGTGGCCGGCCCGGTCTTGGGAAACACGCCACTCGCCGCTCCCACCAGTGCCGCCTCCGGTTGCCACGCCAGGCTGTCCCAGTCGTGCACGACCCACACTTCCTCGTCGTGCCAGCGGAGGTTCTGCGCTTCGAAGTCGCCGTGGCCCAGCACGCACGGCAGGTCGGTGGCCAGCATCCGCTTGCGGACCCGGTCGGCCGTGTCGACGACGTACGCGGGCACGACGCTCTGGTCCCGTTCGTCGAGGAACCCGATCGCCGGCCACAACCCGGAATCCGTGTGGTCCCAACGCACCCAGCGCGGATTCGGCAGCGGCGGCGCGACGGTCACGTCGGCCAACTCGGCCATCAACCGGGCGAACACCGCCGCATAGCGCACCGCGACCTCCGGCGAGTCGCCGCCCAGCAGCTCACCGCCCGGCCGGAAGTCCTCGGCGTGCACGGCCAGCGCACCGACCCCGACCGCGGGCGTGAGCGGCCGGGCACACGGAAACCCCCGCTCCGCCAACCGGGCCTGCGCGGCAACACACGACGCGGCCCGGCCGTCGTCCTCCCGCGCCTTCACCACGACGTCCCGCCCGTCGGCCAACCGCAGCCCGAACACCGCCGATATCTGCCGCAGCTCGAACAGCACCCTGACCGGCTCGCCCCCCAACCGGTCCACACACCAGGCCGGCAGCCAGTCCGGCAGATCATCCAACGGCACGGTGACGACTGTGCCACCTCATGAACGGACTACGTGCCGGCCGGCGACGAACTCTTACGTCCCACGAGGTGAAAGACGCGACTGAGTTGGCGGTAGGGGTCTCGTCTGCTGGCCTCGAGCTCGACCGCGGCCGTCGCCGCCACCTGTTCCGAGTCGCCGGGGTCCAGCTCGGCTCCGCTGAACCCGAGCCAGTCGACGAACAGCCATACGCCGTACCAGCGCACCGGCTCCACGCCGCCGCTCCGCAGGAGCTCGCTCAGCTCCTCCACCGTGTCCGCTCGGCCCTGCACTCCCAGCACCCCGATCTCGGTCCTGGCGTCGAACGACGCCAGAGCGTCCTCCCATCGCCGCTCCAAGGCCGGGCGCACGGCCATCGCCTTGGCGTTGGCCGTCATGATCGAGACGAGGCCACCGGCGTCAACGCACCGGCCCAGCTGCTCGACCAACGGCTCCGGCCGCTCGAGGTACCCGAGCACGCCATGGCACAACACCGCGGCGAACCGTCGGCCGTCCACCGCCTCCTCGGCGTTCTCGCCGTCGGCCCGCACGAGCGTCACCCGTCGCTGGGCCTCGGCGGGCAGCCGTTCGAGGCGCTGCCGGGCCTTGTCCAGCATCGCCGGCGACGGGTCGAGCAACGTCACGTCGTAACCGGCTCTGGCCAGCGGAAACGACTGATGGCCCGCGCCGCCGCCGACGTCGAGCACCGCCGCCGGCGGTGGCGGCAGATGCTCGAGCAGCTGCTGGTGCAACACATAGGTGCGCACGAGCCCCTTCACCGACGCGTACGCCTCATCGGCAAACTGGTCGGCCAGACCGGCCCAGATGTCATCGCCCACCGGACCAAGCTATCGCCGCGGGCGAGTTCGCGAACCACGGGCTTCACGGTGCGTCGACCGAGGCGATCGCGCGTGCGGCTGGCAACACGCAGGCCTACGTGTTCCGGATGTTCGGGACCAAGAAGGCGCTGTTCCTGGAGCTGGTCGGCGCAGCCTTCGATCGTTTCAGTGACGGCATGGCGAACGCCGCCCAAGGCGCCGGAGGCCTGGACGCGCTGGCGCTGATGGGGACGCAGTACTACGAGTCGCTGGCGGACCGGACCACACTCTTGTTGCAGCTGCAAGGCTTTGCCTCATGCGGCGACAGCGAGGTCCGCGATCTCGTGCGGACGCGACTCGCCCACATGTGGGGCACCGTTGCCGAAACGTCCGGTCTGGAACCCGTGACGGTGAAGTCGTTCCTCGCCTTCGGCATGCTGCTCAACAACGTGGCCGCCCTCGATATCGACGAGCTGGATGAGCCGTGGGCCGAGGGAGTACGCACTCGGATCGATGCGGGTCTGTTCGAGCACATCACCACGGACACCAACCGATGAGATCCGCCACCGGTCGGATCTCATCCGGTGGGCACGACAGCACCGGTCCCGTCGAGGTCGGCGAACAGATCGCCGACGTCCTCGACCCGGTCGAGCACGTCGTCGGCGGTGAAGACCAGCTGCTCGGGCCGGCGGCAGGCACGCACCTCGTCCCAGGTGACCGGGGTCGACACGGTCGGCTGTGCGCGACCGCGCAGCGAGTACGGCGCGATGGTGGTCTTGGCCGGGTTGTTCTGGCTCCAGTCGATGAACACCTTGTTCGCGCGCACGTTCTTGGCCATCTTCGCGACCACGAGCTCCGGGGTCTGATCGGCGAGCCGCTCGGCCAGCGCCTTCGCGTACGCCGACGGACTCGCCGCACTCGTGGCGCGGATCCCGGCGTAGAGCTGCATGCCCTTCGACCCGCTGGTCTTGGCGACCGGGGTGAGGCCGTCCGCGACCAGGATCTCGCGGAGCCGTTCGGCGACCCGGCAGCATTCGACGACCGTCGCGCCCGGGCCGGGGTCGAGGTCGAACACGAGCCGGTCCGGCACCCGATCGTCGTGCACGGTCCACTGCGGCACGTGCAGCTCCAGCGCGGCGAGGTTGGCCGCCCACACCAGCGTCGGCAGATCCTCGATCAGGACGAAGTCGATGTGATCGCCCGTGCCCCGGGACCCGCTGCTGGGCAGCCGCACGGTGCGCACCCAGTCCGGCGCGTGGCGGGGCACGTTCTTCTCGAAGAACGCCTCGCCGTCGACACCGTTCGGGTACCGGATGAACGTCACCGGCCGCCCGGCGAGGTGCGGGAGCAGCACGGGCGCGACCCGGCTGTAGTAGTTGATCACCTCGCCCTTGTTGAACCCGTCCGGGTAGAGCCCCTTGTCCAGGTTGGACAGTGACAGCTGCCGCTCCCCCACCTGGACCGTGACCCGCTGCGTGACCGCCGGGCCGGGCTCGACCGGGCGACCGAGGGTCGGTTCCGGCGCGGTGATCTCGTCGGGTTCCCGGTCCTCGCGAAGGCCCCGCCACGCGGAGTGCCGCAGCCGGCGGTCGCTGCGGGTGAACTGCCGGTAGACGACCTCGCCGACCAGCACCGGCTCGACCCAGTGCGCGTGCCGGGTGTCCTCGCGCGGCGGCTCGGTCGTGAACGGGCAGGTCGGGCGCGCCAACCGCGCGAGCCGGACGTGCAGGTCACGCAGCGCCAGCTCGGAGAAGCCGGTGCCGACGTCGCCGAGGTAGAGCAGGTCCCCGGTGGCGTTGTCGTACGCGCCGAGCAACAGCGCCCCGAACGTCCCGGTTCGGCGGCCTTTGCCGGGCCGCCAGCCGCAGACGATGACCTCCTGCGTCTGGATCAGCGGGTGCTTGCGCCACTCGAGAGTGCGCTGGCCCGGCAGGTAGCGCGACCGGCGTCGCTTCGCGATGAGCCCCTCGAAGCCCGCGGCCGCCGCCCGGTCGAGCAGGTCGTGCGGCGTGAGCCCGTCGGCGGCCAGCGCGGTGTGCGTGAACGCGGGCACGACGGAGATCAGGTCGGGGTGCGGGAAGTCGAGCAGGTCGAGCAGCTCGCGGCGCCGGTCGTAGGGCTCGTCGACCAGCGTGGTGTCGTCGAGTGAGAGAACGTCGAAAAGCAGGAACTGGACCGGTCGGTCGGCGACGGGCAGGCCCTGCTGGTACTGGCCGCGTCGCTCCTGCATCAACGCGAACTCGGGCTGGCCGTGCTCGTTGAGGACGACGAGCTCGCCGTCCAGCACCGCGGCGCGCCCGCCGAGCGCGTCGCCGAGGCCGCCGGCCAGCACGGCGAACTCGCGGGTGAGGTCGTTGCCGTTGCGGCTCGTGAGCGCCATCGTGCCGTCCGGCGCCACCCGCATCACGGCCCGATAGCCGTCGCACTTGTACTCGTAGGCGTAGTCGGGGCCATCGGGTAGCCGGCCGCCGTCCGGCGACGCGAGCATCGGGGCCACCATCGCCGGTAGCCGGGACCGATCGGTCCGCGATGCGCGTGCCATGCCCGCCTCCCCCGCCTCTGGCCGGCCGGTGCTGCTCGCGACCGTAGCGCGATCGGCGCCTTCGTGGCGAGTCTGCGCTGCTCAGCGTGCGTGGGGCGGTGGTGACGGGGTGTTACGCGACTCGGCTGGCGCGGTAGGCGACCCGGCGGGCGGCGCCGATGACGGTCGACCAGATCGCCGGTGGGCAGTCGGCCCTGGTGGCGGCCGCGGGCGGAGCGACCGGCGTGCCGGCCGGGACCGTACGGACACCGAGCGGGAGCAGATCGGTGGGCACCGTCGGGTGCGGGGTGTCGGTCCGCTGGGTCAGGAAGGTCCACGAGCCGTGGTCCTGGTCGGCGACGACCGGGCCGGCCAGCATCATGATCTCCAGTTCGGCCCGCACGAGCGCGCCGAACGTGGCCGGCATGCTGATCGCGTCGATGGTCGTGCCTGCGAGGACCGCCGATTCAGAAGCCCGATCCGCGACGGCCACCACCCTGCCGCGCTGGTCGGCGTTCGACCGGCACTGGGTGAGGTTCGGGTTCGTCGCGGTGGCAGTCATGGCGGGCCTCCGGCATCCATCGAGATTTCTGCCTGGTATCAGGAGACCCCTCCTCGCTCTCAGGTCTCTATCGAACCTCTATCGGAGCCGGCCCACTCGCGATCCTGGACGTCTCGACGACAAGGAACCAGGACGTTGTCGCTGCTGGAGGAGGCGGAGATGCGCAAACCCGGTGTGTGGCTCATGACGGCAGTTCTGATGGTGCTGGTGGGGTGCACACCGGAACCCGCGCCCGATCGGAAGCCCCCGGACGCCGCGGTGGTCACGGCGTTGACCGAATACCTCGACGGCGCGGTACAGCGTCACGAGTTCCGCGGCGCGGTCCAGGTCCGACTGGGTGCGAAGGTGCTGCTCAGCAGCGGCTTCGACCAGGCCGACACAGCCAAGGACCTACCGAACGGGCCGGACACCCGCTTCCGGATCGCCTCGATCACCAAGCAGCTCACCGCCCTGGCCATCCTCATCCTCCAGGAGCAGGGCAAGCTGCGGGTCACCGACCTGGCGTGCGTTCATCTGCCGGTCTGTCCGGACACCTGGCAGGCCATCACCGTCGAACAACTCCTCACCCACACCGCGGGCCTGTTCAACTACACCGACGTCGACCAGGCCGACGCGGACCGGTTCGTCGCCCAGGTCGGCGACACCCCCACACCGGACCAGCTGATCCAGGTCATCGTCGACCGCCCGCTGCTCTTTCCACCCGGCTCGAAGTCCGAGTACAGCAACACCGGCTATCTCCTGCTCGGCCGGATCATCGAACGACTGTCCGGCCAGACCTACGGCCAGTTCCTGAAAGACCGGATCCTCGACCCACTACGCATGGCCGACACCTCCTACGAGCCCGACCCACCCCAGACCGCCCGCGACGCCACCGGCTACCACGACTGGACCACCCCGGCCACGACCCTCACCGACGCCGTCTTCTACGCGGCCGGCGGCATCCGCTCCACCGTGGACGACCTCGCACGATGGCAACAGTTCCTCCTCACCGACACGCCCGCCGTGGCCAAGCCGGACACCGTCGCCCAACTCCTGCGACCCCGAACCCAACTCAACGCCGTCGACCAGTACGGATACGGCATCGAGACCCGCGGCACCGGACCCGACACCGCCCACTTCCACGCCGGCAGCATCCCCGGCTTCGCCACCTACCACGAGATACACCCGACCAGCGAACTGTCGATCATCGTGCTGAGCAACCTCGACACCGCGAACGCCACCAGCATCGGCCGCAACCTCGCCTCCCTCAGCCGAGGACTGTGACGGCGATCACAAAGGCTGGTGTGTCGAGAACGTCACGCCGGCTCCGTCCCGGGGGCATGAGTGGCCACGAGGGCCGCGTGTCACGGGGAGAAATGATGATCTACCGGATGGATCACGTCG
The DNA here is from genome assembly GCA_963840275.1 of uncultured Actinomycetota bacterium. Classification (GTDB taxonomy): domain Bacteria; phylum Actinomycetota; class Actinomycetes; order Mycobacteriales; family Pseudonocardiaceae; genus Actinophytocola. The sequence goes on along the minus strand of CAWIYK010000003.1, from coordinate 143,545 downwards.
GGGTTGTGGTCGAGGATCTCGCGGCCGCTGTCGCGTTCTTCGTCGAACTGGGTCTGGAACTGGAGGGCGAGGCCACCGTCGAGGGTGAATGGGTGGACCAGCTCATCGGCCTGGACGGCGTCCGAGCCGACCTCGCCGTCGTGCGGACCCCCGACGGCCACGGCCGAGTCGAGCTGTCGACCTTCCACACGCCGGCGGCCGCCCAGAGTGCGCCCAGGGCGCCGGTGAACACCCCGGGCATCCCGCGCCTGACCTTCCGGGTCGACGCCGTCGACGACGTCCTCGACCGCCTACGCGGCCACGGCGCCGAACTCGTGGGCGAGGTCGCGCGGTATCAGGACATGTACCGGTACTGCTACCTCCGCGGCCCCGCCGGCATCATCATCGGCCTGTTCGAAGAACTCAAGACGAACTAGAAAGGACCCTCTGCCATGGCTGTCGCCGCTGACCTCGACCACGCCACCGACTCACAATGGGACTGGGTCGCCGAGCAGACCCGCACGTACCTGGCCTCGGGTGGCACCGAGGGACACGAGTCGAACGGCGTCTACACACTGGTGCTCGCCACGACCGGACGCAAGACCGGCACTGCGCGCCGCACCTGTCTGATCTACGGCACCGCGGGCGAGGACTTCGTCGTCGTCGCCTCCAAAGGCGGCGCGGACGAGGATCCGGCGTGGTTCAAGAACCTCCAGGCGAACCCGAGCGTCGGGGTGCAGGTCGGCGACCGCCGGTTCACCGCCCGCGCCCGCGTCGCAACCCCGACCGAACGCGAACCCCTCTGGCACAAGATGGCGAACATCTTCCCCCTCTACGAGGAGTACGCACAGAAAACCGCCCGCGAAATCCCGATCGTCCTACTCACTCCGCAGGACTGATCCGGGCAACCGCTATGCCGAGGGCGGTTCGTCGGCCGATCAGCTACCCCGCACCGTGTCCGACGCGGCCGGCCTGGGCTCCAGGACCACCACCGCGGTCTCGGACGACCGCAGCGCCGCGTAGGCGTCCAGGTTCGTGTCGATCTCGCACCAGCGGGCCCACAGTCGCGACCGCTCGTCGCCTGTCGCGGCGTGACCACGCACCAGCCGCCGCCCGTCGACCAGATCGACGGGCGCGTCCGGATGCGTCTGCAGGTTGAGCCACCAGGCGGGTTCACCCTCGCCCCACCCGTTCATCGCCAGCGAGACCAGGTTCGGACCGTCTTCGAAATACCCGATGATGACGCTGCGCTGCCGGCCGGTGCGGCGCCCGGTGGTGGTCAGCCGCAGCGTGCCCCAGCCGTTGGCGCGCGGCCGCCACAGCCCGACCCGGCGGCCAAGGATCCGGTACGCCCCCCGGTGCACGGACCAGGCCAGACGGATAAACCAGCGCGGCGGAAGCCGCGGCGATCGCGCCCGACGCTCGACCGACATGGCGACCTCCACACACCTAACCGGCTGCGATCACGAACAGGATGCTAGCCGCGGCCACCGGCGGCCAGCAGAGCCGAACGTCCCGCCGAATGCCTCGGCCTCGCACCGGTGCAGCCGGTCGAGCAGCACACGCGCCTTGCAGGAGAAGCAAGGTCATGAACAAATCTACGAGAATGCGGTTCTTTAGCCGTAGCTCTCGGCGAGGATGTTGCGGAGATTGGTGAGCAGGGCGTGGAGGTCGGTTCGGGTGAGGTTGGCGCTGGCGCCGGTGTAGTTGTGCTCGACAGTGACTGTTTCGGCGTCGAGACGTAGGTGGCAGGTGTCTCCGGTGAACCGCCATGTGCGGTCGTGGCGGACGTGGTGCTCGATCAGGTCGAGCATGGCGTCACTGGTGCCTATCTCGGTCTCGAAGAAGTCGGTGACGGGTTCCAGCGCGGGGGGTGCGGACACCTCCAGCTCGTTTTCGACGACGGCGAAGTGGATCTGGGTCGTCGCGTTGTTCATGAACGTTTCCGCTGTTTCTGCACTTCGCGTGGGTATGCCGTCACGATGTCACACAGCTGGGGTTTGGCTGGGCCGTGTTTGAGATCGCCTTGAATCCGCACACCCCGGTATACCCCACGGAACCGGCGTTTAGCCGGATCGTAGTTCTTCTCTCTGTTCCGCATGGCGTCGAGGAAGACCTGGCGCACGGCGTGGAGGACCTCGGCGCGCGACCACGAGTCGGGAAAGAACGTGCTCTTCCTTGTCGTGACCGGCAGGGTGCGCGGGCCGCGCACCTGGGCAACGTAGACGCCGTGCCTGTCCGGCCCGTCGATGATCTCGACGACGCGCAGCACACCGCGATCGATGCCGCCTTCGCGGTGGTGGTAGCCGGTGTTCACATCTTTGCTCGGTCGGTAGTGGCCTTCGAAGATGTGCTGGGCCAGCCGTGGCGTCAATCGGTTCAGACCGTCCCAGCGCAGCCGTTTGCGGATCTCCGTGATGGCGGTTGCCCAGGCCTGGAGGTCGTCGCGCAGCGTCGAGGGATCGATCCATGTCTGGGGCGTCGGCGCGGGCAACACAGCGTGTACTACCAGATCGGCAGCCGACGTGGCGTGACGATCCGGCGGGGCCGGTGGCGACGTCGTGGTGACGGTGGGAAGCGTTGGCGCCGGGGTGGGGATCAACTCGGCCGCGATCATGATCGCGGCCGCGGACTCGTTACCCACGGTGTCGAGCATGGCGAGCGCTCGGCGGTAGGTGCTGAGTGCCAGTGCCCGCTGGTCAACACGAACAGGTTCCGGTGGCGGCGCATCGGTCCCGGTGATGACACCGGTCAGCTCCGCCTGCTGGGATGTTGTCAGCGCGGGCCTCTCGGGCCGCGGCGGGGTGGTCCGCGGGTCGTCCTTGTCGTCCAACGCGATCACCTCGCGGGCCTGCCGTTGCGCCCAGGAGAGGACTGCGGCGTAGGTGTCCAGCGCAACCGCGACGTGGCCATAGGAGTCGGACATGGCTCGAAAGCGCTTGGGCTGTTGCTCGAACCGCGTCTGAAACGCCTCCGCGGCCCGGCCACGCCAGCCGCCGTCGTCTACAGCGCAGAAGCCACGGCCGACCTCCTCACAACGGTGGGCCATCCGGTTGTAGGAATCGGCGAGCAGCCAGATCTCCCGCGGGTCACCAGGCACCAGATCTCTGAGGCTCTTCGAACCCATTTACGCGATGCTCCCCAGCCGGCCGGCGCTGTCCTCGTCGGCATCTCGATAGGTTCTGATCGTCTCGGCAAGCCTGCTTCGGATCGACTCCGCTTCCCCAGCCAGCCTCGCCATGCCGACATTCTCCTTGGCGGCGAACTCGTTGACCGCCTCGGCCAGCCGATCATGGCCGAACACGTCGGCACTCGGGACGGAACGCTGCGGCTCGGACAGCTCCGCAGCAAACCGGCTGACCTGGTCGCGTGCCGCACCGAGTGCGCCAAGATCGACTTCAAACCCGTCCGAACTCACCCAGCCTCCAGCACAGGTCCTCCCAGTGGCGGACATACTACCGAAGGTGACCGTCCGGCATGCCCAGATATCGCCAACTTTCGGCCATGTCCACCTTCCGCACTGGACCGGCTCGGTATCGGACCGCACGCCCACAGCCAACGCGCCCAAGGACGTCGATGGCCTACCGAGGACGAGCCGGACGACCGTGCAGGCCGCGGAAGCACTGGGACGGTGACCTCGCGGGCGTAGCAGCCACCGCGTCGCCCAGATCAGAGAAGCCATGGCCACGCTTGCCAGATGAGGTCTTGCAACGCGCCGACGAACGCGCTCTCCTGCCGAAGGGCGTGTGTTCGCGGTTCAGTTTGCCGCCCGGTGTTCCCGATGGCCCGGTCCCGTGGGAAGCCGCGGCGCGCTACCGGGCCGTACCCTCCTCCGCTCGCCGGCGGAGTCGTCGGGCGGCCATGGTCCAGCACACTCCCCACAGCAGGAAGAACGGCGACCAGAGCAGTAGATCCCACCACGTCAGGGTGTGCGCCAACCCCGGTGGCAACGGACGGATCCCGGTCAGCACCAGCGTGTCGCCAACGAAGCCGAAGCCAAGGGCGCCCAGCGACCGCGCGATCATGAAGGCGCCGAGCGTCCACGCGATCACGGCCAGCAGCTTGCGCGGGACGCGGGTGCCCCACGGCCGTACCGTCGCCAAGGCCACCAGGACACCGATCGCAGCGGCCCCGGCGAGTATCCAGTGGCTGGCGACGAAAAGCGGGTCGCGGGAGAGCAGCCGGGCCCGCAGCTCCGGGGGCAGCGGATCCCTGTCGGCCAGGGCGTTGGCCCCCAACGCCTGCGCGAGCTTCATGGTCCCGTATGCCGCGGCACAGACAGCGGCGCCATACCCGCCGATCCGCGCCAGGTCAACGCGCGTTGTGACGGACTTGGATCGCATAAGAACGCACCACTTCCAGGAACAGACCGAGCACGACGAAGCCGAGCACGCCGTGATACCAGCGCCAACCCACGCCGATACCGACGAAGCCGTCGACGATCATGACCCCGGCGCCGTAGCCGACGGCCACCAGCAACACGGCGAGCACGAGCAGCGTGAGCGTCCTCCGCACCCGGTGACCGAGTGGCGAAACGGTGAGGAAGACCAGACCCGCCCCCAGCACACCGGAGGCGGCCGCGAACCACTGCGCCAACGCAGGATCGAGGAAGTAGCCGGTGGTCTCGGCAGCCGAAACGGGCGGACCGCCCGGGAAGCCGAGCCTGGCCTGTGCGGCGAACACGGCCTTGCCCGCCGCATATCCGAGGAACAGTACGGCCAGCACGCACGCCGGCCACCGGCGTGAACGGGCGAGCTGACTTGTCATCACCCCGAACTCCTCTCCGGATCGACCAACAGGAACCATCGCGACCGCGCCTCCCGACGATAGGGAACGCACAACGCACGACCCTCCACCGCGCGAGGGAAGCGACTCATCCATGGGAGGGAGTTCGGAGCTGGTCTGGACCGCGGCCTCGGCCTCGGCCTCGACCGCGCGGCGACACCAACTGGTCGCGCAGTTCCCATTCGGTCAGCTCCTCGACCGCGCCAACCTGTGCGTAGCCCGCATTCTCAGCCGACGAGCGCGCGTTGGCAGGGATGGGAGTTCTCGACAACGCCTGTCCTGCCGTATCCCGGCCAGCTGGCCGGGACGCACTACTTCGGTGTCTGGAAGCCGCCGGTCTTCTGTTCGAGCAGTTCGGCCAGCCGCAGCGGGGTGCGGTCCTCGAACATCGGACCGATGAGCTGCACTCCGACCGGCAGGCCCTCGGGGGACCGGCCCGCGGGTATGGCGGTGGCGGGCAGGCCGGGCATGGTGGCCAGGCCGGCCCAGACGAGCTGGTCGAAGTACGGGTACTCGACGCCGTCGATGTCGATGCGCCGTTCCAACGGGTTGGGGTTGTGGTCGTGCGGGAACGCGGGCGTCGGCGTGATCGGACACACCACGGCGTCGAACTCGGCGAACAGCTGCCGCCAGCCGTGGCGGTGGACCTCGCGGCGGTTGTTCGCATCCATCCAGTCGCGGTGGCTGAACACCATGGCGCGCAGCCGCACGGCGTCAAGACTCTGGTCGTCCGCGCTCAGTCCGGCCACGCGGGTCCGCAGCTGCTCGAGTGATTCGATGGGGAAACGCGCGACGGAGCCCGAAATCAGCAACCGCATGTAGAGCGTCGCGGCTTCGGTCAGGTCGGGCAGCAGCGGACTGTGCCGTCCGACGCGGGCGCCGCCGTCGACGAGCGCGGCGGCCACCCGGCGCACGCCCGCCCGCACGGCGGACCCGGTCGGAATGAGCGGATGCTCGTCGAGGACCAGGACCCGGAAGTCGCGGAGCCGCTCGTGGCGCGCGGGCGGCAGTGCCAAACGGTGCGCCATGCCGAGCGTCAGCGGGTCCGGTCCGGCCATGACGTCGAGCAGGAGCGTGAGGTCGCGGGCGGTGCGCGCCATCGGGCCGACGACGGCAAGGTCGAGGTCGACCGGCAATGCCGGCTCCGACGGCGCGACCATGCCCCGGGTCGCCGCCAGTCCGAGTGTCGGCTTGTGCGCGTAGACGCCGCAGAAATGCGCGGGGGTGCGCAGCGAGCCGGCGATGTCGGAACCGATGGACAGCGCACCGAACCCGCACGCCAGGGCCGCCGCAGACCCGCCCGAGGACCCGCCCGGCGTGCGACCGTGATCCCACGGGTTGACGGTGGTGCCGTAGATCTCGTTGAAGCTCTGTATGTCTTGCAGCCCCAACGGCACATTGGTCTTGCCGAGCACCACCGCGCCCGCGGCCTTGAGTCGCGACACCTGCACCGCGTCCTCGGCCGGCACGAAGTTCCGGTGCGGCGGCATGCCCCAGGTCGTGGGCAGCCCGGCGATGTTGTACGACTCCTTGACCGTCACCGGAATACCGAGCAGCGGCCGGTCCTCACCACGCGCGCGTGCCTGGTCGGCACGGTGCGCCGCGGCCCGCGCACGGTCGAAGTCCGGCACGCAGATCGCGTTGATCACCTCGTCGTCGCGCTCGATACGGGCGATCGCCTCGTCGGTCAGTTCCACCGATGTCACCGCACCGGCACGCAAAGCAGCCGAAAGCTCTTCGGCCGTCTGAAAGCTCCACTCCATGAATCCGAAGCTATCGACCCGCCACAGAGGACACGAAATTCCGGTTCACGCAACAGGCAGCCCGAACGGGCCACCTTCACCGACGAAATCTCTACCGCCGAAGGCGGCCAACCGCAGGTCACAGCACCTGCAGGGGCCGACTCCACCCGCACAGGCCATGAAATCCCGTATCCCGCAACAGGATGCATGTCTCAATTCTTGCCCGCTGACAATTGATGTTCCCGATCGTTTGTCGGCGGGCAATTGTCGTCAAGGTGTGGCGGGGTGGTCGGGCGGTGGCGGGGATTGGAGGGATTTCCACGTGAGTTCGGGTAGCGGGCCGCTGGTGATGTCGAGGTCTGTGCGGGCGTGGGCGTAGAACTCGTTGCGTAGTCGCATGGCGTTGCGGTACGCGTCGGTGAACGAGGATGCGTCGGGGTGGTCTCCGCGCAGGATGTGCTCCAGTCGCCACACCTGCTCGCTCCACGCTCGTGCGGCCGAGATCGTCGCCGGCTCGCCGAGGAGCAGGACGGTTTCCCATCGTGCGGCTCGTTGGGTCTCCGCCTCGGCCAGGTCGGCGAACGCGGAGTCGAGGTCGATGGGCTGACCGGTGGACAACAATCCTTTGGTCTCCGCGATCCGGCGGCACAGCCGGACCATGTGCTTGACCGCGTTGGCGTACTCCGAGTACGCGAGGAGACGTTTGTCGTCCCACCGGGCGGACTGCGCCCGTCGCCAACGGGCTCGCTCGGTACTCGAGGTGACGACGAACGTGGCAGCTGAGCCGAGCAGGACACCGGCGATGGTCAACGCCTGCGCAACGATCGGGTTCACAGCTCAGAGCCTGCCATCTCTCGGGACGCGACAAAACACGTGGCGACGTCGGTGGTCGTCCCGCGAGAATCGCCGACATGGAGGAGGTCGAGGTCGTCGTCGCCCATCACGAGTGCGCGACCCTGCGCGTCGGTGACGTGTTCCTGAAGATCGACGCCGATCAGACGCGCACCGACGTCGAGGTCGAGGCGATGGCCATGGCACCGATCCCGACTCCGGAGATCCTGTGGCGCAGGCCGCCCGTGCTCGCGCTCGCCGCCCTCCCCGGCACGGCACTCGGCCGCCTCGGCGAGCCGTCTACCGCGTCGTCGGCGGCGTGGGCCGCGGCGGGTGCCGCCGCACGGATGCTGCACGACGCGCCGCCGCCGCCACGGCCCGGCCGCAGCCGCGACGAGATCGCCTCCCACCTCGACGACGAATGCGCGTGGCTCATCACCAACGGCGTCCTCCCCACCGACCTGGTCACCCGCAACCGCCAAGTGGCGGAGGCCGCGCTCCGACCATGGACACCGGCGTTCACCCACGGCGACTTGCAGGTCGCCCACGTGTTCGTCGACGGCGACGAGATCACCGGCGTGATCGACTGGACCGAGGCGGCCCAGGGCGATGCCCTGTACGACCTCGCCAGCCTCACGCTCGGACACGAGGAGCACCTCGACGACGTCGTCGCCGGCTACGGCACCCCCGTCGACCTCGACGTGATCCGCGCGTGGTGGTCGCTGCGCAGCCTGCGGGCGGTCCGCTGGCTGGTCGAGCACGGCTTCGACCCGTCCGCACCAGGTTGCGAGATCGACGTGCTGAGAGCCCAGCTGTGACGCGGGTCAGCAGCCGGCGGCCGGGCCGAGGCCGTGGGTGTCCAGGACGTCCCTGGCGGCGGATCGGCTGAGGTTCCAGTCGGTCCAGCCGTCGTCGTCGAGTCGGCGGGCGACCTCCTGCAGCACGCAGGTGCGCTGTGGCTCCGGCAGTCGCTCGGCGGCGGGGACGACGTCGGCGGAGAAGCCGCTCAGGTAGTAGAGATCGAGTGACGTCCCCTGCTCCGCCCGGTCGATGTTGCGGTCCGTGATGAACCGCTCCGGGTCGAGGACCACCAGCGCCAGCAGGGCGGCCGCGGCCGCACCGACCGCCGCGCGGGGCAGCCACGCCGGGCGCAGCCGCACCAGCGAGAGCAGCACGAGCACGAACACCACGCCCAGCCAGATCTCGCACACCTCGACCAGCAGCCGCAGCACGGTGAACCCGTACGCCTGCTGGTACGTCCACATGCGACTCAACGCCGACACGACCAGCACCAGGCTGAGCCCGCTCAGCGCGCCGAGCAGCGCGCGCTGCCACGCCCGGTCCGCCACGGTGCTGTTGGGCGCCCAGCGCAGCGCCGCCCCGACCAGGGCGAGCGTCAGCACGGTCGCCGTGCACAGCTGCCAGAAACCGCTGCGGGCATAGTCGGCGGCGGTGAGCCCGCCGGTCTGCCGCAGGTACTCGCCGCCGCCGAACAGCACCACCAGCCGCACCGCGACGAACACCGCGAACAACGCCACCAGCACGCCGAGCGGCAGCGCCCACTCCACGCGGTGTGTCAGCCGCCGCCGCGGCACGTCCTCGTCCGCGGGCGGCGGCGGTGACGCGAGCAGGTAACACGCGCCGACGACACACAGACCGGCGACGCCGAACGCCAGGAGCCACCCGAAGAACGTGCCGAGATCCAGGTCGGGGACCAGCGCCGCCAGCAGGTGCGCGAACGTCGCGTCCGCGCCGCTCAACAGCGGGACGAACACGGCGAGCAGCGCCACCGACGCCAGCACGGACAGCGTGATCCGCCGCCGCGTCCCGTTGTCGCCGTTCTCGGTCCGCAGCCGGACCGCACGCCCGAGCCACGGCAGGGAACGCAACGCCTCGACCGGCACGGCGAACACCTCGTAGAGCATCGACCTGCCCGTCCGCCCGCCGAGCACCGCCAGTGATCCCGTCACGCACGCGGCGATCACGCACAACACGAACAGCCACTCCGCCGCGCGGACGAACCCGGCGGCCAGCAACGCGAGCGCCGCGGCCGCCCACACCGGGCTCATCCGGGTGAAGTGCCGGGGTGTGTCGGCGGGCCGGGACCTCCGGTCGGAGTAGACGACGGCCGCCACGACGCCGAGCCCGGTCAGGACCCAGCCGAGCCCCGGCCGGTCCAGCGGCAGCAGCACGACGGCGCCGAGCCCGGCGGCGACCGCGGCGGGCAGCACCGACGGCGGCACCGGCACCACGGCCGACCTCGGCGGCTCCTTCGGCCGCCGCAGCATCGGCGTGTCGGCGCGGGATCCCTCTTGTTCCTCGGTTTCAGGCATGGGTGTCTCCAGGAAGTGTTGGTGCACAAGGTTTTCCGGGCAGAGTTATGCCGGGCTCATGGAGTGGGCAGTACCACGCGAATGCGGCAGCCTTCGGGTTCGCCGGGCGGCGGTTCCTCCGGCGCGACGACGTCGATGCTGCCGCCGTGCAGGTCGACCACCCACCGGGCGATGGCGAGGCCGAGGCCGGTGCCGCCGCCCCCGGCCCGTTCGCCGCGGGTGAAGCGTTCGAAGACCCGGTCGCGTTCCTCGGCCGGGATGCCGGGGCCCTCGTCGCGGACCTCGATCACGACGTCGTCCCCGCGGGCTTGCGCGCCGACGTGCACCGTGCCGCCCGCGGGGCCGTGCCGGGCCGCGTTCTCGAGCAGGTTGAGCACGACCTGGTGGAGCCGGCCGCGATCGGCGACCACGCTCGCCCCTGGTGGTTCGACGGCCACGACGAACCGGACGCCCCTGCCCACGGCGGCGGCCATCACCTCGGCCTCCGCGGTGACCTCGGCGAGCAGCAGTTCGAGGTCGAACTCCTCCAGGTCCAGCGGGAGCGCGCCGGCGTCGATGCGGGAGAGGTCGAGCATCTCGGTGACCAGCCGGCCGAGCCGTTCGGTCTGGGCGAGCGCGGTGCGCAACGTCGCCGGGTCCGGCTCGGCGACCCCGTCGACGAGGTTCTCCAGCACACCGTTCAACGCGGTGATCGGCGTGCGCAGCTCGTGCGAGACGTTCGCGATCAGGTCGCGGCGCTGCTGGTCGGCGGCGTCGAGGTCGGCGGCCATCTGGTTGAACGCGTGCGCCAGCTCGCCGACCTCGTCGCGCGCGGTGGCGCGGATGCGGCGCGTGTAGTCGCCCCTGGCCATCGCGCGGGCGGCGGCCGTCATCTCGCGCAGCGGCCTGGTCATCCCGTGCGCCAGGATCTGCGAGGTGACCAGCGCCAGCACGATCGCGGTGATCGTGGTGCGCGGCGGCAGCCAGCCGATCTGGGACTTGAAGAAGGCGAACGCGACGCCGCCGGAGCAGACCAGCAGGATGGCGAGCTTCAGCTTGATCGACCGGACCGGGTCGAGCGGCCGCGGCAGCAGGTCGACCAGCTTGCCAACGTACGCCTTCACGGGCTGACCTCCAGCGCGTAGCCGACGCCGTGCACGGTGCGGATGAGGTCCGCGCCGAGCTTGCGCCGCAACGCCTTGATGTGGCTGTCCACCGCGCGGGTGCCGGCGGTGTTGCCGTGCACGTCCCAGTCCCACACCTCGTTGAGCAGGCGTTCCCGGGGCTGCACCGCCCTCGGCCGCCGCGCGAGGTGCACGAGCAGGTCGAACTCGATGGGCGTGAGCTGGGCCGGGACGCCGCCGCGCGCCACCCGGCGCTCGTCGATGTCGATCTCCAGGTCGCCGAGCACGATCCGCGGCCCGGTGGTGTCCGTCCGCGCTCTGTCCACCCGGCGCAGCAGCGCGTGCACCCGCGCGGTCAGCACCCGCATCGAGAACGGCTTGGTCAGGTAGTCGTCCGCGCCGACGCCGAGGCCGACCAGCAGGTCCGTCTCGTCGGCGCGCGCGGTGAGCATGAGGACCGGGACCGGGCGGCGCGCCTGGATCCGGCGGCACACCTCCAGCCCGTCGAACCCGGGGAGCATCACGTCGAGCACCACCAGGTCCGGCTCGGTCTCGGCGTCGGCGGCGACCGCGGCGGGCCCGTCGTGCGCGACCTCGACGACGAACCCCTCGGCACGCAGCCGCGCGGTGATCGACTCGGCGATGGTGACGTCGTCCTCCACGACGAGCACGCGCCGTCCTCCCAGTTCCATGCGGCCGACTGTAGGCAACGGCCGTGGAGACCGTCCGGGTGAGATGTGAAGATCCTGTGGAGAGGCCGGCCGGGCGGTGGGGAGAATGGGCGGATGCAGATCCGTGAGGTACCGATCGCCGATGAGTCGATCCGGCTCGGCCAGTTCCTCAAGCTGGCCGGGCTGGCCGAGCACGGCGGTCACGCCAAGATGCTGATCGAGGCCGAGGACGTGACCGTCAACGGTCGGGTGGAGGTCCGCAGGGGCCGCCAGCTCGAGGGCGGGGACGTGATCGCGGTCGGCGAGGAAAAGGTCCGGCTGATCAGCCGCACCTGAAAGCTCTCGCACCACCATAAGAGGCCGACAATCCGGTTCAGATACCGGACAGCGCCCACTAATTGGATGTTTCGACACGGCGATCTTTCGCGGTGATCAAAGCCGCACGACGACCGTGATTTGTCCAATGTCGATATCTTGTCCTGCCCAGGAGCCGATGGTAGTGTCTGTGTCTGGTCGCCCGGCTGGGGAGATTCGAGGCGGCCATCTGATGGGGAACGAGGGGAAAATGAAAAGAGTTATGGGCAGAGCCATGCTCGTTGCCGGCATGGCTTTGATTGCCGTGTTCGCGATGATCAGTCCCGCATCCGCGAGCTCCTTCTACACCGGGGGATCCACCGGCAGTACCACGAATTTCACGACAGGCAGTACCAGCTACATCCAGAACCACAGCGGGGATGACTTCGCTTTCGACGTCACCTCCGGCATCGCTGTGGACATGCGCTGGTCGAAGTGTTCCGACTCGAGCGTGCACGGCGCGATCAAGTACAACATCGGTGTCTCGGACGGGTACCGCACTCTGGGTACCAACTTCCTTCCGACCACCTGCCTGCACATTCAGTACCGCGGTTTCACCCAGACCGGCTCGTTCAACGGCTACACCTATTGGAACTACAGCTGGGTCTAGCGGCACCACGCTGTAGGTGATCGGCCAGTGCTTCGCCGACTCGAGGGGAGCCGGCGAAGCACTGGTGCCACAGGTCAAGCATGGGGGGACACATGACGAGGCGACGTGGCGCCCTGGCGGCGCTACTACTACTGACCACACTGCTCGTCGGCTGCGCGCAACCGACGGAACAGACGAACACGGCATCAGCACCGGGGCAGGGCGAAGCGGGAACGGACAATCCCGCCGACGCCGCGGGAAAGTCCGAACGACCCGACAGCGAACCGGCCACCGACCGCGAACAATTCATGCCGACCCTGCGGCGGGCCTACAGTCGGGTCACCTGGTCGCCCATCTACACCATGAGCGTCGACAAGGTATGGAGCTTCATGGCGGCCGGCGCCGCCGATACCTCCTACACCGAGGTGGACGCGACCAGCATGGTGACGATCTGGAACGCGTGCGCGTGGACTCTTCAGCTGGTCGACGACACAAAAGCGGGCCGATCCGCGAGTCAGGCGGTCGCGAGCCTGACCGCGCTGCAATCCGCCGATCTCAAACCCGTGCTCGACAGAATCATCTCCGATGCCAAGCTGGGTGATATCGCGACCGCTCGCCAGTTCGCGACCGCCAACGACTGCTCCGCAGGGTTCAAGTGAGCATTTCACGAATAGCGGCGGCGGTGGCGGTGATCGCGACTGTCACGGTGTGCACGGCGTCGTGCGGATCGGACAATCGGCAGGAACCGAATACCGCGGCCCCGGTCCAGGATATGTCCGATCCCGCGACGACGCACGTCGAAAACCGCGATATCTACCAAACGGTGCGCCTCGAAGGAGCCGTCGAGACATACGACCCGGTGACCGTGCCGGCGCCGGCGGCCGGGAGCTTCGCTCCGGCCGAGCGACTCGCCAACGGACAGAACGTGCCGGCGGACGCGGTCCTCGGAGTCGTCACCACCTGTCCACCGGCCCTGCCTCAGACAGGCTCTCCGACGACGCCGGCCGACCCGGCTGCGACCCCAACGACGACACCGGCGACACCGGCGACCCCTCGGTGCACGACGACCCGCACGACGGTCCGCGCACCCGTCGCCGGCACCGTCTCGGGGCTTCAGGAACAGACCGTGGAGGCGGGCGCCGCCGTTGCCAGCATCCAGCCGGCCGGCTTCCACGCCCGGCTCCCGGTGACGGACACGTCCGTCCTGTACCGGTTCACCACGCCGCCCACCACCGGCAAGGCGGAGGTGGTCGGCGGACCGTCCGGTTTCCCGGTCACCTACGAGCGCCAGGTCTACGACAAGGACAGCGACGAGGTCAGCGTCTACGTCACGATGCCGGGCGACGTCCAGCTGTTCGCCGGCCTGCACGTGGTCGTCGTGTTCGTGACCAGCGTCAAGGACGACGTGCCGGCCCTGCCCGTGTCGGCGGTTCGCGGTCGGTCCGGACACGGCGAGGTCGTCACGGTGGACGCCGCCGGCACGAAGCGGCGGGCCGACGTCACCATCGGCGAGTCGGACGACGTGTACGTCGAGGTGCACGGGATCGACGCGGCCGCGGCCGTCCTGCTCTACCCGCTGGAGTCGGACTTCGATGGCTGACTCGGCGATCGTGGCGGTCCACCAGGCCGCGAAACGGCTCACGTTGCCGTCCGGCTCGCAGCTCGACATCCTGCGCGAGGTGAGCTTCGAGGCCGCGGACGGGGAGTCGATCGCGGTTCGGGGCAGGTCCGGCTCCGGAAAGACCACGCTGCTGCGGGCTCTGGGGCTGCTCACTCCGTTCGACACCGGGGCCCACCACCTGCTCGGCACCGATGTCCGGGCGGCCGGCGACCGGCGCTGCTCGCGGCTGCGTGCGCAGGCGATCGGCTTCGTGTTCCAGGACTTCCGGCTGCTGCCGAGACTCACCGCGACCCAGAACGTCGAGTACGGGTGCATCCTCGCCGGCATCGGCAGGCAGGCGCGTCGCAAGGCGACCAGGGAGGCACTTCACCGGGTCGGGCTGTCCGAGCGTCTGCAGTCCCGGCCCGGTCACCTGTCCGGTGGTGAGCAACAGCGGGTCGCCATCGCCCGGGCGCTGGTCAAGAAACCCAAGCTGGTACTCGCCGACGAGCCGACCGGGTCACTCGACAGCCACACCGCCGACGTGGTCATGGAGCTGCTGCTGCAAGCCACCGCGGAGCTGGGCGCGGCGCTCGTGCTCGTCACCCATGACGACAACATGGCCAAGCAGTGCGGCAGGCAGGTCGAGCTCGTCGACGGCACGATCAGGGAGGAGCCGTGAGCACCTTGACACGCGTCGTCCTTCTCGCGCTCCGGGAGTTCCGGGCGAACTGGAGCAGGAACGCGATCTTCGGCGCCATCCTGTTCGTCGCGATCGCCGTGCAGCTCTTCACCGCACTGTCGGCGAGCGCGTCCGGCACCGCGGTGCGGACGTACGGCACGGCGATCTTCGGCTACGCGGAGACGCATGTCATGTCCGTGCCGGAACCGATCGGCGCCGATCAGTTGGCACGGCTCAACAAGGAACTGGACACCGTCACCCGCAGCTATCCGTGGTTCCGGCCGGCGACGTCGGTCGACGTGCCGGGCTACCTGCTTGCCGGGGACGCCTCGGCGGGCTCGCCGCTGACCCTCCGCGCGGTCTCGCCGGCGTGGCATCTGCTGACGCCGTCGGTCGACAACGGCGACGCGTGGCGGACGGTCACCAGCGACCGGCGGCTGGGAGCCGCGCTGATGCTGGAGGAGTCCACGGCCCGGCGTCTGGGGATGACGCGGCCACGAGCGGTGACGATCCTCGTCGACGACACCACGTCCCGCCGCACAGCGTCGTCGACCAGCCCGACGGACCCCGAGGATGATCCGTCGGCGACCGAAGGCGGCCCTGCCGCCGACCCGTCCGGCGGCGACCAGCCGACCCACCGGACCGCCATCCGGGACGTGCCCATGTTCGGCACCTACGCCGAGCCCAACAAGTCACTGGCGGCGGACGCTCTCGTGAGCCAGAACCTCGTGGCGATCGCGCACACGCGGCCCACGACGGTCCAGGTGTACTGGCGCTGCGAACCCGAGGACTGCCGAGACACCTTCGGCCTGGTCAAGACCGCGAGCACGGCGGCGGGCATCCGGCCGGGGCAGGACCAGCGGATCGACGAGATCGACCAGTTCCAACCCGTGCTCAGACAACAGCAGCAGGACGGCACGCGCTTCGCCCTCGTCGTGCTCGTACTCGGCGCGCTCGCGGTGGCGATCGTGGCCACGTCGTTCGTGGAGGTGCGCGCGCCACAACTCGCGACGTTGCGGTCCCTCGGTGCGTCGCGGCCGGCCGTCGGTGCGATCACCCTGATGGAGAACCTGTTCACCGCGTTGCTCGTCGGTGTCTCGGCCATCGCGATCGGCATCGCCGCGACTCAGGTGGACCCCAACCGTTTCAACCAGATACCCCAGGTCCACATCGAACACCTCGACATCCCGATCGCGATCTACGCACAGACCGCCGCGTTGACCGTCCTCATAGGACTACTCACCGGGCTGGCACCGGCGGTACGCGCGTACCGAACCGTCCGCACGACATAGTGGATGGCACGGCCGGGGCACGAGATGCGGCGGCTGAGACTGGGCGGTGGCCGCGGCTGCTGCCCCGGGGGCCGCGCCGCGGTGGTCGGCCTGGTCGGCCGGAGTCCGGATGACCGCGGTGATCCGGCGCGAGCACCCGCTGCACCCGCGAGTTCAGGTGCCTGCGACAGCAACGCGGCGGCGCTAGGTCCAGATCGCCGACCACGGCCCGAACACCGCAGGAACATCCCGCCACGCCAGCCCACAGCGGCGTCGGTGGATGATGCACCGGCAGCAGCAGGTCCTCGATCAACGCCCACTGATCATCCGACAACAGCGGCGGTCTGGTCTGGCGGTCTCGATCGCCTGCCGGCTGCGCGTTGGCGGATTTGCCGATCCTCACTGCTGCGTCACCGACGCCGCACACCACGAGTGGCACGGCCGCGCCGCTGCCGGGTCGCCGTCAGGCGCCTGCGCGGTAGTCGGCGTCCATGGCGGCCAGCATCTGGTCCGGTGTGGACTGTCCGCTGAAGATCTCCTGTATGCCGACGAGCATGGTCTGCTGCACCTTGGGGTTGGGCCAGAGCTGGTCCATGAACGGCACGGTCCGGTCCTCGCCGAGGAACGTCGACAGCTCGGTCAGCGACGGGTCGACGTCGTAGCCGGTGTTCGACAGCGACGGAAGGCCGCCCTGCTTCTCGGCGTACAGGTTCATGCCCTCCGGGGACATCACGAAGTTCACGAACTTCATTGCCAGTTCCGGGTTCTTGGCCTTGGCGTTGATGCCGTACCCGGCACCCGCCGCGGCGGGGATGAGGGTCTCTGCGGTGTCGTCGGTCGCGGGCAGCGCCTCGAGGGCGAAGGTGCCCTCCGGGTTCTGCTTCTTGAGCAGGGCGATCACCCAGTTGCCCTGGATGATCCCGAGCGTCTTGCCGGTCGCGGCCAGTTCCTGGCTCGCCTCGTAGCTCGTGCCCAGCGGGTTGTCCTGGAAACACCCGGTCTCGGACATCTCCAGGTACTTCGCCATGGCACTCGTCCACGGCGAGTCGGCGAAAGTGGCTTCGCCGTCGGCCATCTTCTTGTCGAAGTCGCGGTCCGGCCCGTAGACGGTGGTCGCCACGAGGGAGTACAGCACGATCTGCGTCACCCAGTTGTCCTGGATCCCCAGCGCGAACGCGGGAGTCCCCTTGGCCTTGGCCGCCCGGCAGAACGCCAGCAGCTCGGTCCACGTGCTCGGCGCGGTGAGCCCGGCCGTGGTCATGGCCTCCTGGTTGTAGACCGCCCCGATGCCGTTCACGCCGAACACCGCGTTGTACGTCTTGCCCTCGAACTGCGCGACGTCGGCGACCACGTCCGGGTAGTCCTTGACCCACGGCTGGTCCGACAGGTCACGCAGGTAGCCCGGCTCGGCGAGGACGTGGGTGGCGCCGGGATTGCCGTCACCCGGCCAGACCGACATCACGTCCGGCGCGGTGCCGGACGACAGCTGGGTGCGGATCTGGCGCTGGTACTGGTCGGCGCCGCTGGTCGTGAAGTTGACCTTGACACCGGGGTTGGCCTCCTCGAAGGCCTTGACGACGTCCTCCACCGCGCCCTGGTCGACGGACGCGAGCGTGAGGGTGTTGGCGTCGCCGCTGGCGGCGTTCGTGCCGCCGCTGCAGGCGGCCAGCATGCTGGTGGCGGTGATCACGGCGAGTAGGGCCGATGCGGTCTTCACGGTGTCTCCTGGTTCGGTGCGGTGGCGGTGACGACGTGGGTGCCGGACGACAGCCGCGGCGTCGCGCCCGCGCGCTCGCCGTCGACGCGGACGCTGGCGGGGTCGGTGGTGGGCACCGCCAGCAAGGCGGTGCAGCCCGGCGGGACGGTCGCGGTCACGGTGACGACGCCGTCGGCGACGGACCAGCCGCAGGCCACCCGGCCGCGCGCGGTCTCCTGCTCGGCTCGCGCCCAGGTGAGGCCGCCGCCCGGCAGCGGGCGCAACAGGAGTTCGCGGTAGGCGACCGAGCCGGGTGCCTGGTCGATGCCGGCGACGCGGCCGAAGAGCCAGTCGCCGACGCTGCCGAGGCTGTAGTGGTTGAAGGAGTTCATGGCGGCGGCCTGGAACCCGCCGTGTTCGGTCCAGCCGTCCCAGCGTTCCCAGATCGTGGTGGCGCCCTGTCGGATCGAGTAGCCCCACGACGGGTACTCCTCCTGCCGCAGCAACGCGTAGGCGAGATCGGCGCGGCCGTGGTCGGCCAGAACCGGGCACAGCAGGGCAACGCCGACGAACCCGGTGGTGAGTCGGATGTCGCGCTTCTCGACGTCTGCGGCGAGGTGGTCCACCGCCGCCGCTACCAGGTCGTCCGGGACCAGCCCGAACGCCAGCGCCAGCAGGTAGGCGGTCTGTGTGCCGCCCTCGACGCCGCCGCCCTCGTCCACATAGGACTCGACGAACGCGGTGCGGATCGCGGCGTGCAGCGCCCGGTGCTCCTCGGCCACCTCGTGCCGCCCCAGCACGTCGGCCGCCTCGGCCACGAGCTGTGCGCTGCGGGCGAAGTAGGCGGTGGACAGCACGTCTCGCGGGGTGACGGCGTCGACCTGGAGCCAGTCGCCGTAGGAGTGGCCCGTGCGGTGCCGCCACCGCAGGTCCGGGTTGTGCCGACGGATGTGCGCGACCCAGGCGACCATGGCGTCGAAGCCGCGCTCCAGCGCGCGGCGGTCGCCGTAGGTGCGCCACAGGTGCCACGGGATGATCACGCCGGCGTCGCCCCAGGCCGGTGCCGCCGCCCGCCGCATGCCGACGTTCGGTGCGACGTCCCGGAACGCGCCGTCGGCGTCCTGCCCGTCGACCACGTCCCGCAGCCAGCGGGCGAAGAACGCGGCGACGTCGGCGTTGCGGCTGGCGGTCGGGGCGAAGATCTGCGCGTCCCCGAGCCAGCCGAGGCGTTCGTCGCGCTGCGGGCAGTCCGTTGGCACGCCGAGGAAGTTGCCCCGCTGTCCCCAGGTGATGTTGGCCTGCAGCCGGTTGACCAGCTCGTCGGAACATTCGAATTGTCCGGTCCACGGCGTGTCGTTGTGCAGCACTCGCGCGGTGAGGTCCGTTGTGGACAGACCGCCGGGATGGTTGTCGACCTCGACGTACCGGAAGCCGTGATAGGTGAAGCGGGGCTCGAACACTTCGGTGTCCGCGCCGCCGGCGACGTAGGTGTCGGTGGCCGCCGCGCGACGCAGGTTGGTGACGTACAGCTCGCCGTCGTCGAGGATTTCCGCGTGCCTGATGACGATCCGCCGCCCTCGCTCCGCGCCGCGGAGGGTCAACCGCACGCGTCCGACCAGGTTCTGTCCGAAGTCGACGACGAACCGGCCGGGTTCCCGCGTCGTCACGGAGATCGGCGACACCTCGCGGGTGACCCGGATCGGGTGGTCGGGCTCGGCCACCAGCGGTCCCAACTCGGTGTCGAGCACCGCGACCGGGTACTCCACCCCCGCCACGAAGGACGCGTCGACGTACTCGCCCATCAGCAGGTCGGCGACCCGGACCGGGCCGGGGCACTCCGTCCACGCCGCGTCGGTGGGCACCACCTGCCGACTCCCGTCCGCGAAGTCGACCACCAGCTGCGCGAGGAGACCCGGCCGGTCACCGTAGTGCAGCGCGGCACGCCGCTCGTCGAAACCGACGAACCCGCACCACCATCCGTCGGCGACGACGGCACCGAGCACGTTGCTTCCCTTGCGCAGCAAGGATGTCACGTCGTAGGTCTGGTACTGGAGTCGATGCGCGTACTCGGTCCACCCCGGCGCCAGCTCGAGGTCGCCGACGCGGGATCCGTTCAGCTCCGCCTCGTACACCCCGTGCGCGGTGGCATACAGCCTGGCACACACGGGTTCGCGGGACAGGACGAACTCGCGCCGCAGGTTCAGCGGCGGCTCGCCGCGCGGCAGGTCGTGGTCGGTGGGCGGGTCGAACGGCGGTTGCGTGTCGTGGTCCCGCCCGATCCACGTCGCGGTCCAGTCCTCGCGGTGCAGCAAGCCGGTCTCGAACCAGCTCTGTGCGGCACCGACTGGGGCGCCCGCCTCGTCCCAGACCTCGACGCGCCAGTGGTACCGGGTGGCCGATCGCAGCGCCGGCCCGTCCCACGGCACGAGCACACAGTCGTCGGACTCCCGTCGCCCGCTGTCCCACAGCAGGCGGTCCGGCTCGTCGAGGTCCGCGGCACGCTCGGCCGCGACGAGCCGGTAGGCGCTCTGGGCAGCGCCCCGGCGATCGCACTCGAGCCGCCACGACAGCCTCGGGCTCGGCTCGTCCAGTCCCATCGGTTCGTGTCGCTGTTCGGTACGCAAACCGTAGGGACGCACCGCGTCCGTCATCCTTTGAGCCCTCCCGCGAAGCCGTTGATGATGCTGCGTTGCAGCGCGAAGTAGACGACGAGGATCGGCACGATGCTGATCACCAGCGCTGCGAAGATGAGGTTCCAGTCCGAGACGTACTGGCCGACGAACCCGGCGATGGCGACCGGCATGGTCTGCTGGGTGCTGCCGGACAGGTACAGCAGCGGGGTGAAGAAGTCGTTCCACACGGACACCGCGTTGAGTACCAGCGCGGTCACGGTCACCGGCTTCAGCATCGGGAACACCACGTACCGGAACCCTTGCAGCGGCGTGCAACCGTCGATGAGCGCGGCGTCCTCGAAGTCACGCGGCATGGCGCGGAGGAACCCCACGTAGAGGAACGTCGTGAACGGCACCTGGAGTCCTGAGTAGAACAGGATCAGCGCCCACGGGGTGCCGAGCAGCCCGAGGTCCCGCATGGTCTGGTACAGCGGCAGGGCGGCGAGCTGGAACGGCAGGATGAGCCCCAGCATGATCAGCAGGAACGTCCAGCGGGACCAGCGGGCGGCGACCCGGGCCAGCGGATACGCGGCCAGCGCCGAGACGGCCAGCACGATCACCACACTGCCCGCGGTCACGAGCACGCTGTTCAGCAGCGCGCCGCCGAGCGCACCCTGTTGCCAGGCCTGGCCGAAGTTGTCGAGGGTCGGCGAGGTGGTCGGCGCGATCGGCGACGCCACGTCCGACGGCTGCCGCACGGCGAGGTTGACCAGGACGTAGATCGGGAAGCCGACGACCAGCGCCGCGGCCACCATCACCAGTTCCAGCCACAATGTCCGCACCCGATAGCGGTTCACGACGCCGCCCTCTCGTTGCGGGACAACAGGAAGTACTGCCCAGAGGAGGCCATCGCGACGACCGCGGTGAGCACGACGGCGAGCGCGATGCTGTACCCGAACTCCCCCAGCGTGAACGCGTCCTTGTAGATCAGGGTGGACAGCGTGTCGGTCGCGTGGCCCGGTCCGCCGCCGGTCAGCGCGTACACCTGGTCGAACAGCTTGATGCCGCCGATGATCGACAGCATCAGGTTGATCGTGAGCGCCGGCGCGAGCAGCGGCCGCACGACCGACCAGAACCGGCGCACCGGCCCCGCACCGTCGATGGCGGCCGCCTCGTAGATCTCCTTCGGGATCGACTGCAGACCGGCCAGGAAGATCACCATCGAGTAGCCGGCGAACTGCCACACGATCACCGCGACCACCGACCACAGCGCGAGGTCCGGGTCGCCGAGCCAGTTCTGCCGCCAGGAGTCCAGCCCGACCGCGCCGAGCAGACTGTTGACCGCGCCGTCCGGGCCGAGCAGGTTGCGCCACAGGTAGGCGGTCACGATCGGCGTGATCACCGCCGGCGCGAACAGGAACACCCGCAACACGTTGCGAGACTTGATGACCGTGTTGACGCCGAGTGCGAGCAGCAGACCGATCCCGTTCTGGATGACCGTGATCGCCACCGCGATGACCAACGTGTGCCACAGCGCCTGCACCGCGGCGGGGTCGGTGAACATCTCCTGGAAGTTGCCGAGGCCCACGAACGAGAGCTCCGGGCTCAACCCGTCCCAGTCGGTGAAGGCGTAGTAGACGCCCCGCGCACTCGGCACCAGGACGACGAAGGCGAACAGAGCCAGTGCCGGCACCACGAACCACCACGAAGGAGCGGACCGCTGCCTCGCCCCTCGGCCGTGCGGCGGCGCTGGCCGCGACGTTGCCGTCACGGGCTCGTCAAGCCGGTCGTGCGGGGCGACTGTCATTGGCGCCTACCTGATTGAAACGTTTCATCCAATGCGTGCGCTGGTGGCCGCTGAGGCCGTCGGAGCGTGGGTAACGTTTTACAAGTGCGGCCGACTCTATGAGGCAGGTCACCGCATCGTCAAGACACAGCCAGCTAGGATCGGCGGGCAACGTTCCCCACCGGCGATGGAGGATCGGGTGGCGTCAGCACCGAGGCGGATCACGATCGTCGACGTCGCGCGGCACGCGAACGTCTCCACGACGGCGGTGTCCAAGGTGCTGCGCAACGCGTACGGGACCAGCCCCGCCATGCAGGCGAAGGTGCGCGAGGTGATCGCCGAGCTCGGCTACCGACCGCGCGCCGCGGCCAGGGGCATGCGCGGACAGACGTACACCATCGGCGTCATGCTCCCCGACCTCCGCAACCCGTTCTTCCCCGACATCCTCGACGGCCTGACCGACGCCCTCCGCGACACCGAGTACCAGGTGCTGCTTGGCCCGGGAAGCAACGACGAACGGGAGGTCAAGGTCACCGAGGCCATGATCGACCGCGGCATGGACGGCCTGGTGCTGATCGCCCCGACCGCCCCCGCCGGACACCTGAACCACATCGCGGAGACGGTGCCGACAGTGGTCGTGGGCAGACACGGCAACTCGGCCAGGTACGACACCGTGACCGACGACGACTTCACCGGCGCCGCGCTGGTCGTCAACCACCTCGCCGACCTCGGCCACCGCGGCATCGCCCACATCGAACACCACGAGACCGACCCCACCCGCCTGGCCGAGATGCCCAACGCCGTCCGTGCCAACGGTTACCGCGCCGCGATGACGGCACGAGGCCTCGCCGACGAGATCGACGTCGTCTCCACCACCTACACGCAGGCGGGTGGTTACGAAGGCACGCAACAACTCCTGGCCCGCCGGCAACGACCCACCGCCATCTTCGCCGGCGCGGACATCGTCGCCATGGGCGTACTCGAGGCCCTCACCGAGGCCGGCCTCACCGTTCCCGACGACATCTCCCTCGCCGGCTACGACAACACCACCTTCGCCGCACTCGGCCCGATCTCCCTCACCAGCGTCGACCAGGCCGGACACCAGATCGGCGCCAACGCCGCCCGCCTCCTCCTGGAACGCATCGCCGACCGCGACAAGACCTCCGCACACGTGAAGCTCTCACCGACACTCGTCCCCCGACGCACCACGACCGCCAGGTGAATCACCTTCGCGGCGGAGTTGGTCCATACCTGGGAGGGAGTCCGGTCACGGGCGCCTGACCGAGACTCGCAGCATGGCCCACACGACCGTCCTGCCTCGACCAGTGCGCACGCACCCTCGCGACGACAGACCACCGCAACGCTGGGCCGTCGTCGCGGCGCATCTGGTTCCGCTGGTGACCCTGCCGTCCGGTCTCTGGCGGCTGGCACTGGTCGCGGGCCTCCCGCTCGGCCTGCGCGTCGATGGCGCCGAAGTCACCGTGCACGGTTGGGAAGCCGTGTACGTCACCGGGTTGAGCGTGGTCTGTGAGGCGCTCGCCCTGCTCACGCTCGGCCTGGTCCGACCATGGGGCGAACGGGCGCCGGCGTGGCTCCCGCTCATCGGCGGGCGCCGGGTCGCGCCGTCCGCGGCCATCGTCCCGGCGACACTGGGCGCGCTCGCGCTGGCGTTCCTCTGGGCGTGGGCGTTCCGGGACTTCCCGCACGTGGGAGAGATCGGGTTCTCGGGGACGAGCGGGCACGTCCTGCTGGTCGTCTGCTACCTGCCGCTGCTGCTGTGGGCACCCCTGCTGGGTGCGGTCACCTACGCGTACTACCTACGTCGCTGTCGGGACTGAAAGTGCCTGGCACGTCGCTGTTGCTGACGTTCGGTTGGCTCGGGTTCGCGGTGCTGACCGCACGTGCCACGGCGGGTGTCGTCGACACGCTCCTGCGCGTCACCGGTCTGCGGTCTCTGGGACTGACCGGACCGGAGTCGCCGAACCGCACGGGATACCTACTCCCCCCGGAGTTGATGCACGAGTGCCGCCACGGCGAGGGAGTACCCGCGCCAACCCGCGCCGGCGAGGTAGACCGTCGCGGTCGGGGCGAAGATGTCGGTCCGTTCGCGACCGTCCTGGGCGTGCCACTGGGAAAGGTGCACGACGGCGTACGGGCGGCCGGTGTCCCGCAGGGCGTCGAGCCACGGGTATCCGTACGAGGACAGGCCGGCGGGGTTCACCACGTAACCGTCCACATCGGACTGGTGGTCGTGCACCCATTCGGTGAGGGCGCCCTCGTGGTTGGACTGGAAGTGCAGCGCGGTCACGTCCAGCCGGGCCGCGGTGGCGTCGACGTCCCTGGCGATGTCGGCGAGTGTGGCTTCGCCGTACTTCGCGGGGTTCCGCTCACCGAGGCGGTTGAGGTTCGGGCCGTGCAGAATCGCCAACCGCATGGGTCTTTCCTCGGTAGGTGGGGAGGATCGAGCGCGGGATGGGTCCTTTGTTGCGTCTGCCCTGGGTGGTCTCCTCCCACGCGTGGGCGAGGATGCCGACGCTGCGGCTGAGCACGAACAGCCCGCGCGCCAACGGCGGCGCGAACCCGAGCTCGGCGTAGATCACCGCGGTGGCACCGTCGATGTTCATCGGCACGGGTTTCGCCCTGCCCTCGTTCAGGAACGTCTCCACCGCACGCGCGGCACGCAGGTGCCGGCCCGCCACCACACCGTCCGCGACCGCGCGGTCCACGAGCGCGAGGAGCGGGTCGCGGCGCGGGTCCACCGGGTGGAAGCGGTGCCCGAACCCTGGGACGTAGCGGTAGCCGGCGACCACCTGCTCGACGGCCGCCGGGAGGTCGGTTCCCTGGTCCGCCAACGCGACGATCTCGCTGAGCGCCTCGACGCACTGCTGGCCGGCGCCGCCGTGCGCGTCGCCGAGCGCGTTGACGCCGGACGCCATCGCGTTGTTGAGGCCGACACCGCAGGTCGCGGTCATCCTGGCGATCGCGATCGACGGCGCCTGCGGGCCGTGGTCGACCGAGGCGACCAGTGCCGCCTCGAGCAACGCCGCCTGGCGTTCGCCGGGCATCTCGCCGCGGACCATGAGCCAGATCATCGAGACGAAGTCGACCGAGCCGATCAGGTCCTGGACGGGGATGCCGCGCAGTTCCACCACACCGGGCGCCATGCGCACGATGCTGGTGGCCCACCAGTCCGCTGCCTCCGACGCGTCGCTCACCGGTCGTCCTCGGTCGCGGCGACGGACACCGGGCGGTGCCCGTCGCCCCAGCGGGTGACGAACTCCCCGGTCTCCGCGTTGTGCTCGCCGAGCACGGGTGGCGCGCCGGCCGCACGCAACGGCGCCCCGTTGACCAGCACCCCGTTCCCGCTGGTGCGCACGACCCGACCGGCGTCGCCGGGAAACGGCACGTCGGTGAAGAAACCCCGGTGTGCCAACTGTTCGGACTCCACCGCCTGCGGCACGTCCAGGATCCGCGCCGCGGGCACCCCGACCGCTGGCAGGAGCCGTTCCCACTCGGCGGCGGTGCGCTTGCGCAGTTCGTGCGTCAGTTCGGAGTTCAGCGCGTCCCGGTGCCGTTTGCGTGCCTCGCGGTCGGCGAACCTCGGGTCGGTCATCAGGTCGGTCCGGTCGAGCAGCCCGCACAGCTTCTCGAACTGCGCCTGCCGGTTGGCGGCGATGTTGAGCAGCCCGTCCGCGGTCTCGAAGGTGCCCGACGGCGCGGCGGTGACGTTCTGCTGGCCCATGGGTTCCGGCCGGGCCCCGCTGATCACGTAGTGGGAGACGGCCCAGCCCATCGCCGAGATCGACGCCTCGAGCATCGACAGGTCGAGGAAGCAGCCCTCGCCGGTCCGCGCGCGGCCGACCAGCGCCGAGGAGATCGACAGCGCGGCCATCAGCCCGCCGACGGTGTCGCAGACCGGGAAACCGACGCGCAGTGGCGCGGTGTCCTCGGTGCCGGTGATGCTCATCATCCCGGACAGCCCCTGGATGATCTGGTCGTACGCGGGTGCCTGGCTCATCGGGCCGGTCTGCCCGAACCCCGTGATCGCGCAGTAGACGAGCGCGGGGTTGATCTCGTGCAGCCGTTCCCAGCTGAAGCCCAGCCGGGCGAGCACCCCGGCCCGGAAATTCTCGAGAAGGACGTCCGCGCCGCGGATCAGGTCCTCGAACGTCGCACGTTGTGCCGAGTCCTTCAGGTCCAGTTCTATCGATTTCTTGCCGGCGTTCTGCGCGAGGAAGGAGGCGCCGACGCCGGCGCGGTTCAGCTCGGGGTCCGGGCCGAGATGTCGTGCCAGGTCACCGGATCCGGGCACCTCGACCTTGACCACCTCGGCGCCGAAGAGCATCAGCTGGTAGCTGCAGTACGGGCCGGCGAGCACGTTGGTGAGGTCGAGCACCCGAATTCCGTGCAACGGTGGTTTTTCCATGCGTCTACTCCTTCTGCGAATGACGCGCAGAATTGAAAAGGGCACCGCACCGGCCGATGGACCTACATGCGGAATGGGTGGTCGAAGCCGCGTTCGGTCATGTGCCCGGCCACCTCGACGAGCGCGGCGACGAACTCG
The DNA here is from genome assembly GCA_963840275.1 of uncultured Actinomycetota bacterium. Taxonomy (GTDB): domain Bacteria; phylum Actinomycetota; class Actinomycetes; order Mycobacteriales; family Pseudonocardiaceae; genus Actinophytocola. Next base: position 116,947 of record CAWIYK010000003.1, on the reverse strand, counting down.
CGAATGCGTTCGTCGGGGAAACGCACGGTCGGCCCGGACAGCGACAGCGCCGCGATCACCGAGCCGGACCGGCCGAGGACGGGAACCGCGACGGCGGAAAGTCCCGCCTCGCGTTCACCGTGGCTGAAGGCGTAGCCCCGCGCCGCCGCCTCGTCGATCTGCGCGCGTAGGGAGTCGAGGTAGTCCGGGCCGTACGGTGAGCTGCGGGCCACTCGGGACAGGTGCGCGCCGTCGGAGTTCTGCAGCAGGATCTTCGACGAGGCGCCCGCCCACAGCGGCAGCTCGTCGCCGACGTGCACGACGTGGCGCAGTGGCTGCGGGCTCTCCTGCTGGGCGACGCACACGCGGTAGATGTCGCGGGCGACGTAGAGGTTGACGGTCTCGCGCTGCCGCTGCGCGAGGCCGCGCATCAGCTCCTTGGTCTCGGGCGGGAGCTCCCAGCTGCCGCGGGCGAGATGCGCCCACCGCCACAGGCTGGGGCCCGCCATGTAGCCCTTGGCCGTGGACCACAGCAGACCGTTCTGCTCGAGGGTCTGCACGAGCCGGATCACGGTCGTCTTCGCGAGACCGGTGGCCCGCACGATCTCGCCGACGGAGATCGCGGGCGTGGTCTCGGTGAGCAACCCGAGGATGTCGATGGCGCGCTGGACACTGCGCACGCCTTGGGTCTCGCCGGCGGTCTCACCGGTGTCGCCCGCGTCGAGACGCTGCTCGGCGGACTGCTCCGTACCGGTCGACTTCACCACGGTTTCCCCTCTTGCCACGACGATCCACCATCCTCACCGTTTCGCCTCCGCTTCGTCCAGTTTCTTCGACTCGAAGACTTGCCAGCGAAAGTGGCGAGCCGTACGTTACACCCAGTCCGTACAGCGGTCCAGATGTACCGCTTGATGGTTCGCGAGGAGAACTGTGGTGCTGCCCGACGTTCTCGAACAGGCCAGATCCGACTCGATCACCGACGCACCGGCGTACGTGGCAGGCCGGTGGACCACGCAGGGCTCCCCCGTGGGACGGGTCGGACCGTACGTCCGCGAGGTCGTCTCGCGCGCCTACCCCGCGTCGCCGGAACAGGTCGCGGCCGCACGGGAGTTCGCCCGCTCCGGCGCGCGGACGGTCGCCGCCATGGCGCCGGCCACGAGGGCGGGGGTGCTCGAGCGCGCCGCCGCGCTGGCGACGGCCCACCGCGCCGACGTCGCCCGGCTGATCGCCCGTGAGCTGGGCAAGCCGGTGAAGGACGGGCTGGGCGAGATGGACCGCGTGGCGGACACGTTCGCGGTGTGTGCGGTCGAGGCCCGGCAGATCGGCGGCGAGACACTGCCGGTCGCCGGCTGGGCCCGCGGCGTGGGGAACACCGCCCTCACCTACCGCGCGCCCGCCGGGGTCGCGCTCGCGATCACGCCGTTCAACGCCCCGGCGAACCTCCTCGCGCACAAGCTCGGCGCCTCGTTCGCGGCGGGCAACACCACGCTCGTCAAGGCGCCGCCGCAGGCACCGGCCACCACCACCGCCATGGTCGCTCTCGTGCTCGAAGCGGGCATGCCGCCCGAGGCGGTCCAGCTGCTGCACGGCGGCGGGGACGTCGGCGCCGCACTGTGCGCGGCGCCCGAGGTGAGCGTCGTCAGCTTCACCGGCAGCCCGGAGACGGGCGCCGCCGTCGCTCGTGCCGCCGGGGCGAAGCGGCTCGTGCTGGAGCTGGGCGGGAACGCGGCGACGATCGTGTGCGGGGACGCGGACCTCGCGCACGCGGCCAGGACCTGCGCGCGCACCGGGTACAGCAACTCCGGCCAGAGCTGCATCTCCGTGCAACGCGTCTACGTGCAGCGCGGCCGGTTCGACGAGTTCGTCGACCTGTTCCGCGCCGAGGTCGCCGGGCTCACCGTCGGCGACCCGCTCGACCCGGCCACCGACGTCGGGTCCATGGTGGACGACGACGCGGCCACGCGCGTGGAGAAGTGGATCGCGCAGGCCACGGCGTCCGGTGCACGGCTCGTGGTCGGCGGCGAGCGCGACGGCGCGACCCTGCGGCCCGCGGTGGTCGCCGACCCGCCCGCCGACGCGACGCTCGTCACCGAGGAGGTGTTCGGCGCGCTCGTCGCCGTCCTCCCGTTCGACGACCTCGCCGACGTCGTCGAGACGTGCAACGCCAGCAGGTACGGCCTGCAGGCCGGCCTGTTCACCAACGACGTCGCCACGGTGTTCCGGACGTGGCGGGACCTGCAGGTCGGCGGCCTGATCGTGAACGGGTCGTCGAACTACCGGCTCGACCACGTGCCGTTCGGCGGCGTGAAGGACTCCGGCTTCGGGCGGGAGGCGCCGGCCCAGATGATCGAGGACTACACGGTGGTCAAGACCCTGATCCTGCGGGGCATGTCCATCTGGGGGGAGTCATGACCGTCACCGCCGCGCAGGCGCTGGTGACCCAGCTCGAGTCCTACGGGGTCGAGTACGTCTTCGGCACCTGTGGCCACACGAACATCGCGTTCCTGGACGCCTTGGGCCGCAGCGACATCCGGTTCGTCATCGCGAGGCACGAGCAGACCGCGGCGCATGCCGCCGACGGGTACGCGCGCATGACGGGGAAGCCGGGCGTGCTGCTGGTCCACGTGGGACCGGGAATGATGAACGCCGTCACGGGCGTCGCGACCGCGGCGCTGGACTCGGTCCCGCTGATCACCATCGCCGGGGACATCCCGTCCTACTTCCACGGCAGGCATCCGCACCAGGAGGTGAACCTGCACGCGGACGCGTCGCAGACGGCGATCTACGCGCCGTTCGTGAAGCGGGCGTGGCACGCGCACCGGGCCGAGGACATCGCGCGGTTCACCGAGCGCGCGTTCTGGACGGCGACCTCGGGACGGCCGGGCACCGTTCTGCTGAACGTCCCCATGGATCTGTTCTCCCGTCAGGTTTCCGCGGAGTCGGCGACCGCGTACCCACTCGTCGCGCGCGGCACGGCCCCGGCGCTGCCGCCGGAAGAGGCGCACCGGATCGCGGAAGCGCTCGTCGGCGCCGAGAAGCCGTTGATCTATGTCGGTGGCGGTCTGCGCGGCGAGCAGGGCCGGGTGGCGCTGCTGCGGCTCGCCGAGCAGCTGGACATCCCGATCGCGCACTCCCTCATGGCGAAGGGCACCGTCGACGACCGGCACCCGCTCGTCATGGGGATGACCGGGTTCTGGGGCCTCGACCTCACCAACAAGTACACAATGGACGCGGACGTGGTACTCGCGCTCGCGACCCGGTTCGCCGAGACCGACGCCAGCTCCTGGAACTCCGACTACACCTGGCGGTTCCCGCCGGCGCGGCTCATCCAGATCGACATCGACCCCGCCGAGATCGGCAGGAACTATCCGGTCGAGATCGGCGCCGTCGCCGACGTCACGCTCGCGGTCGAGGCGATCGCCGACGCCGTGGTTGCGCTCAGTCCACAACGGACGGAGCGCCCGGCGCTGCGCGAGACGATCGGGGCCGCGCGGCGGGAACTGTTCGCCGCGAGCCGGGAACGTGGCCGCAGCGAGGACTTCCCGCTCCGGCCGGAACGCATCCTCACCGACCTGCGGGACGCGCTGCCGGCCGACGCGGTGCTCGTCACCGACGTCGGCTGGAACAAGAACGGCGTCGCGCAGTGCTACGAACTGCCACCGGAGGGCCGATTCGTCACGCCGGGCGGACTGTCCACCATGGGCTTCGGGCCGGCCGCCGCGGTCGGTACGCAGCTCGCCGACCCGGACCGCGTGGTGGTCGCGCTCGTCGGCGACGGCGGCATGAGCGCCCAGCTCCCCGCGGTGCCGATGGCCGTCGAGCAGGGACTGCCGGTGATCTTCCTGGTGATGAACAACCGCGCGCACGGCACCATCGCCGACCTGCAGGCCGCGAGCTTCGGGGCCAGCTACGGATGTGAGTTCACCGACTCCGACGGCAACCCCTACTCCCCCGACTTCGCCGCCTACGGCCGCGCGTGCGGCGCCGACGGCTATCTCGTCGAGAAACCGGCAGACCTCGCCGCGGCGCTCCGCGACGCCATCCAGCGGCGCCGACCGGCGGTGCTCGACGTCCCGATGGTGAACGAACCCGTTCCCACGCCAGGACATTGGAACATCAAGGACATCTACAGCGGCGTGTTCGATTAGTCCCTGAATTACCCACAATGAGGTGACAGTTCATGGCCAGATCACGAATGGTGCGAGTGCTCGTGTCCGCCGCCGCGCTCGCCACCGCGAGCATCGCGTGCAGCGCCCCGGGAAGTTCATCGTCGTCGGAGGAGAGCTCCGCGGGCCCGATCAAGATCGCGGTGGTCAACGCGCAGAGCGGGCAGCTCAGCTCGCTCGGCCAGTGGGAGTGGAAAGGCGCGAAGCTCGCCGCTGACGAGTGGAACGCCAAAGGCGGCATCAACGGCCGCGAGATCGAGCTGGAGCTGTTCGACGACCAGGGCGACCCGACGGTCGGCACGAACCTGGCTCGCAAGATCGCGAGCGAGGGCGCGGTCGCGATGATCGGCACCGCGGAGAGCGCGGTGACCGTCGCGATGATCCCGATCCTGCAGCAGTCGAAGATCCCGAACATCACCTCCGGCCAGTCGCCCGCGATCGCGGCCACCAAGAGCCCGTTCGCGTTCTACAACGGACCGACGAGCAACACCTACGACGAGACGCTCGCCAAGTACCTCGTCGACGACAAGGGCGCCAAGAAGATCGCGCTCATCTCCAACAACGGCTCCTACGGCAAGGGCGAGCGGGAGGCGTTCACGAAGGCGATCGCGAGCCGGGGTCTCACGCCGGTCGACGACCAGGTGGTCACCACCGACCAGAAGGACTTCAGCGCCGCGCTCACCTCGATCCGGCAGAAGGCGCCCGACGTGTTGTTCGTCGGCGCCGAGGAGGTCGCGGCCGGGCTGATCGTCAAGCAGGCCAGGGAGTTGGGCATCACCGCGACGGTCGCGGGCGCGGCGCCCATGGGCACGCCGGTGTACCTGGAGACCGCGGGCGCGGCCAACGCCGAGGGCACGGTGGTCAGCTCGCCGTACCTGAGCAACGACGCCGACGACGCGTCCCGCGCGTTCGCCAAGGCCTACCAGAAGGCGCACGACGAGGAGGCCGAACTGCACGGCGCGAAGGCCTACGACGGCGCCAACATCGTGTTCACCGCGCTGAAGAACAGCGACGGCGCCACCGGGCAGGAGCTCGCCGACGCGATTCGGGCGACCAAGTACGACGGGCTGCTCGGCGACTTCGACTACGACGAGAGCGGGGTGGGCATCCACGCCACCTCGATCGGCGTCATCACCTCCGGCAAGCTCGTCGCCGAATCCGCCGGCTGACCCATGGAGGTATTCTTCCAGACCCTGGTCGGCGGTCTCGGGTTCGGCGCCGTCTACGCCTTGGTGGCCATGGGTTTCTCGATCGTCTACCGGACGATGGGCCTGGTCAACTTCGCACACGGCCAGGTGGTGATGATCGGCGCCTACGCGGCCTCGACGTTCTACATGTCCGCGAGACTGCCGTTCTTCGTCGCGATCCCGGTGGCCATGGTGGTCACCGGGATGATCGGGCTCGTCATCGAGCGCGTGCTGCGACCGTTGGAGAACAAGGACTTCGACCTCATGCTGATCGGCACGATCGGCTTCGGGATGGTCCTCGAGGCACTCGCCACGATCATCTGGGGCGCCACCGGGCACGCGGTGCCCACCCCGGTGGACACCGAGCCGCTCGACGTGTTCGGCATCCGCATCCGGACCTACAGTCTCGTCGTGCTGGGCATCGCCGCGCTCGCGACGGTCGCGCTGGTGCTGTTCCTGCAGCGCACCAAGCGAGGCGCGGCCATGCAGGCGGTGGCGATGGACCACGAGGCGGCGACGGCGGTCGGCATCCACGTCGGGCGGAGCAACGCCGTCGCGTTCGCCATCGGCGCCGGGCTCGCGGCACTGGCCGGGGCGCTGGTCGCGCCGATGCTGTACGTCAACCCGACGCTCGGCGGATCGCTGGGCATCAAGGGGTTCGCGGCGGCCATCCTGGGCGGCTTCGGGAACATCCCGGGCGCGATCGTGGGCGGCCTCGCCATCGGCGTCCTCGACTCCTATGCGGCGGGCCGGTTCCAGGCCTACTCGGAGCTGGTGGTGTTCCTGGTGTTCACCGTCGTCATCATGGTGAAGCCGACCGGCCTGTTCGGCGAGCGGACGGTGAACCGCGCATGAGACTCCGCGTCGCCGGCTTCTGCGTCGTCGCCGTGGCGGCCTGGTTCCTGCCCTACCAGCTCGGTCTGTACGGCATCCACGTGGTGGACATCGCCATCGTGTTCGCGCTGCTGGCCATCGGCCTCGGCCTCGCGCTGGGGGTCGGTGGCCAGATCAACCTCGCACAGGTCGCGTTCTTCGGGGTCAGCGCCTACGCCGTCGCGATCCTCACGACCAGGGCCGGGTTCGGCTTCTGGACCTCCGCGGCACTCGCGATGCTGGCGGCCGCGCTGGTCGGGGTGTTCGTGGGGATCCCGGCACTGCGGATGCAGTCCCACTACCTCGGCATCGTCACGCTCGGGCTGGCGCTGGCGTTCACCAACTGGGTCACCAACAGCACCGTCACCGGTGGCGCCGACGGCATCTCCGGCATCCCGGTGCCGCCGGTGTTCGGCATCGACATGTCGAACGAGTACATGTACTACTACTTCGAGCTGATCGTGCTCGGCCTCGCGCTGGGTTTCGCCTGGTTCATCGCCGGCACCGGGCTCGGCCGCCGGATGCGGGCGATGCGCGACGACTCGCTCGCGGCGGGCGCGGTCGGCGCACCGGTGCCGATCCTGCGGATGACCGCATTCGTGCTCGCGAGCATGTACGGCGGCGTCGCCGGCGTGCTGTACGCCGGGCTCGTGCGCTACGTGGCGCCGGAGACCTTCAGCATCGCCAACATGTTCCTCCTGCTCGCCATGGTGATCATCGGTGGCAGGCAGAGCATCCTGGGCTGTGTCGTCGGCGCCGTCGCGCTGTCGCTGGTGCGGGAGGCGCTGGTCGACTTCTCCGTCTACGCGCAGCTCGGGTTCGGGGCCGTCGTGGTGCTGATGGTGGTGTTCGCGCCGACCGGCCTCGCCGGCATCCCGGCGCGGCTGTGGCAGGTGCTGCGCCGCCGCACGGCCGACGAGCGCGCGGTCCTGCGGCCGTTCACGCCCGGCGAGACCGAGCCGGGCGGCGAGCCCGGCGCGAGTCTCGAGATCTCGGGCATCAGCAAGCAGTTCCGGGGGCTCAAGGCACTGACCGACGTGTCGATGTCGGTCAGCCCGGGGGAGATCCGTGGTGTGGTCGGGCCGAACGGGTCCGGGAAGACCACGCTGTTCAACATCGTGAGCGGCATCTACAGCGTGTCGGCCGGGTCCGCGTCCGTCGACGGGCGGGTCATCACCGGGCGCAGGCCGCACCAGCTCTCGCGGTTGGGCCTGGCGAGGACGTTCCAGAACCTGCGGCTGTTCGGTCAGATGACCGTGCGGGACAACGTGCTCGTCGCGCTGGACCGGTCGTCGATGTGGGCGGTGTGGCGGTACCTGCTGTGGCCGGTCGGGGTGCTGCGCGGTGAACGCGAGCTGCGCGCGCGGGCCGACGCGCTGCTCGAGCGCTTCGGGCTCGCCGACTTCGCGGGTGCTGCGCCCCGGTCGCTGCCCTACGGCATCCAGCGCAGGCTGGAGATCGCGAGAGCCATGGCGACCGGGCCGACGCTGCTGCTCCTCGACGAACCGGCCGCCGGGCTCAACGGCCAGGAGGTGGGTCAGCTGAGCGAGATCGTCCGGTCCATTCGCGACAGTGGGGTGACGGTGGTGTTGATCGAGCACAACATGGGCCTGGTCATGTCGTTGTGCGACCAGGTGACGGTGCTCGCGAGCGGGGGCGTGATCGCCGACGGCACACCGGCCGAGGTGGCCGTGCGCCCGGAGGTGATCGAGGCCTACCTCGGCGACTCGATGAACACCGAGGAGATCGCGGCCGAGGTGGAGTCGGAGGTGGCCAGGTGACGAATACCGACGAGCTGGTGGTCTCGGGGCTGTCCGTCAACTACGGCGGGGTGCGGGCGGTCAGCTCGGTGAGCTTCACGGTCGGCGCCGGTGAGTGCGTCGGCATCATCGGCGCCAACGGCGCGGGCAAGACATCCACGCTCAAGGCGCTGATGGGGTTGGTGCCGAGGACCGCGGAGGCGATCCGGTTCGGCGACCGCGACCTCACGAAGGTCAAGGCACGCAACATCGTCCGGCACGGCATCGGGTACGTGCCGGAGGGGCGGCACGTCTTCCCCGGTCTCACGGTCGAGAAGAACCTGCTGCTCGGTGCCTACGTGCGGAAGTGGAAGGGCGCGACGCTCGCCACCCTGCGCGAGGTGTTCGACCTGTTCCCCGTGCTCGGGGAGATGCGCCACCGCCTCGCGGGCGCGCTGTCGGGCGGCCAGCAGCAGATGCTGGCGGTCGGCAGGGCGCTGATGTCCAACCCGAGGCTCATCCTGCTCGACGAGCCGTCGATGGGACTGTCCCCGAAGCTCATCGAGGACATTCTCGAGGTGCTGCAACGGTTGCGTGCTGCCGGGCACGCGTTGTTGCTCGTCGAGCAGAACGCGAAGCTCACCTTCGAGGCCACCAAGACCTGTCTGGTGATGGAGAACGGCGAGGTGGCCATGACAGGCACCTCGGCGGAGCTGCGGCGCGATCCACGGGTCCGGCAGATCTACCTCGGTCTCTAGTCTGGTCCGTCTCCCCGGATTTCATGCGTGGGTTGCGTCCTGGGCGCTGGCGCGGGTACCGAGGTGGATTTGTGGCTGGGTGCCGTCACGTGCCCCTGACGAGGTGGATGGTGGCTGAGTGCCGTCACGTTCCCCCGAGGCAACCGTTGATCAGGCACAGACCCTCGCACAAAGATCCACGGGACAGGCCGGTCCGCGAGCGCGGCGGGCCGTCCCGCCGCGCTCGTGGTTCCCTACCGGCAGAAGGGTTCCGCGCCCGCCGCGGACCGGATGCCACCGACGAGCAGCTTCTGGAAGTACACCGCTCCGTCCGATGTGGACGTGCCGGTGAACGCGGTGGCGTCGTGGCCGAGGGTGGTCACCCACGACCGGCCGCCGTCGTAGTACTGGCACCACGCCACCGGGTGGTGGTCACCGTGCCCGGGATGTCCCGAGCCGCCACGCACGCCGCTCGCGAGCGAGGACTCGTCGACCTCGGCCAGCACCCGCACGTCACTCGGGAAGGGGACCAGGTTGTACCACTCGTCGGCGAACGCCCACCGGCCCGGCAGGTCCTTCGTGGACACGTCCCTGCGGTCGACCGTCCGCACCGTGCCGGGCTGGTAGGGACCGTGGTCGTAGTAGTTGGCGTTGCCCAGCAGGCCTTCGTACCACGGCCAGTTGTACTCGGTGCCGAACGCGTTGTGGATGCCGACGAACCCGCCGCCGCCGCGGAGGTACTGGCGCAGCGCGGTCTGCGCGGCGTCGTCGAGCGTGTCCCGCGTGGTGCTCAGGAAGATCACCGCGTGGTAGGGGAACAGCCTGCCGGCCGACGACAGCTGCGTGACGTCCTCGGTCCAGTCGACGGCGAAGCCGTTCTCCTGCCCCAGCCGGACGATGGCCTTCTGCGCCACGTTGGCGTCGACGAGCGGCGGGTTGAGCCCGGGCGCCAGCGCGGGCCCGAGGTTGCCGTGGCGAGGACCCGCGGTGCGCGAGTAGACGAGCACCCGGACTCCTTGGGACAGGTCGAAGTTGCCCCATTCGTGATAGCACTGCGGCCGGACTCCCCGGCACACGCCGTAGTCCGGCTCCCCCAGCTCCCTCGCCCCGGTCCGGTCCCGGTCGTTCGCCGCCGCCGGTACGCCGATGGCGAGCACGGTCGCCGCGGCGGCCACCGCGGCGCTCACGATCGCGGTCATCATCGTCGAAGCTCGTCTGTTCACGGGCTGGCCTTTCGTGAGGTCCATCGAGTGGACCGAATGAACCATGTCGGTCTTGTGAAGCACGGCGGAACGAGCTTACGCTGAACCGTCCAACAGTCCATATGGTCCGCTAGACGGACCATCGCGCAAGTTTCCAACGACGGAGGTAGCGCGGCATGGCGGAGATCCAGCGCAGAGAGCTCATGAAGGGCGCGGCCGCCGCGGCGGTCGGTGCGGCGGTCGGCGCGGGCGCACTGACCGGCACACCCGCGACAGCGACCCCGGCGACCCCGGCGACACGCGGCCACCGGCCGCCGATCGCGACCACCCCGGGCCGCCGCGACTTCCCGAAGGTCGGCGGCAACCTCGGCAACCAGAACTACTCCGCGCTCGACGACCTCCACCGCGGCAACGTCAGGAAGCTCGGCGCGGCATGGGTGAACCGGATCGAGGGCGGACTCGCCGCCGGCAACAGCCAGAGCACCGCGGTCGCGGTGGACGGCGTGCTGTACATCGAGTCCGCACTGGGCAACGTATTCGCCGTGGACGGTGCGACCGGCGTGACCAAGTGGGTCTACCGGCAGACCCGCGGCACGCTCACCCGGCGCGGCGTGGCCGTCGGCGACGGCAAGGTCTTCACCCACGGCAGCGACAACTGGATCATCGCGCTGGACCAGGAGACCGGCGCGGTGGTGTGGGAGAAGCAGATCAACGGCTACGGCGGCATGGAGAAGGTCGCCGTCATCCACCACGACGGCCAGTTGTTCTGCGGCACCCACGACGGCGACCGAGCCGCCGGTCTCTCGCTGGACGCGGCCAACGGCGAGGTCGTCTGGCACTTCTGGGGCGCGCCGGGACCTGGCGAGATCGGCAACGACACGTGGGAGGGCGAGTCCTGGCGCACCGGTGGTGCCACCCCGTGGATCCACCCCGCGGTCGACCCCGACCTCGGACTCGTCTACTGGGCGTTCGGCAACGCCCGCGGCAGCCAGTCCTCACAGGACGGTTCGCAGCGCGGCGGCGAGAACCTGTTCTCCAGCTCGCTCGTCGCGATCGACATGCGCACCGGCGCCTACCGGTGGCACTTCCAGTCCATCCACCACGGCATCTGGGACATGGACAACACGATGGCGCCGGTGCTCGCGGACGTGCGCATCCGCGGCAGGCAGCGCAGGATCGTGGTCTACGGCAGCAAATGCGGCATGTACTACATCCTCGACCGGGAGACCGGCGAGGCGCCGCTGGGCATCGACGAGGTCCCGGTGCCGCAGGACCCGCGGCAGAAGACCTGGCCGACGCAACCGTTCCCGCGCCAGGGCCCGTGGACCGAGACCACCGTGGTCGACCAGCCGCTCGGCACGTCGGTCCCCGGCCACCCCGCCCGCGCCGTGCCCAACTACGTGCAGGGCTCCCTCTACGACCCGCACTGGGACGAACCCGTGCTCTCGATCCCCGGCCACGGCGGTGGCGCCGACTGGAGCCACCAGTCGTTCAGCCACAGCACCGGGTGCGTCTACACGGGGTTCGGCTACGTCGCCGCGGCCCACTCCCTCACCGAGTCGAGCAACGGCCTTCGTCCGCCCGGCGAGTACCAGACCGGCGGCATCGTCGCGGTCGACGCGAGCACGAACCTGGTGCGGTGGAAGAAGAACATGCCCTACTCCCTCGCGCACGGCAACGGGATCCTCACCACCGCGAGTGATGTGCTGTTCATCGGGCAGCCCGACGGCAACCTGCTCTGCCTCGACGCACGCACCGGCCGCGAGCTGTGGCGGTTCCAGTGCGGTGCCGCGATCAGCAGCAGCCCGATCACCTACGAGGTGGACGGCGAGCAGTACCTGGCCGTGTACGCGGGCGGAACCAGCATCCCCTACGGCAACTCGGCCCCGCGCGGCGACTTCCTCTGGGCGTTCAAGATCGGCGGTACCGTGCCGCCCGCACCCACCCCGCCGGCACCCGTCATCCGCAGGCCCGTGCAGGGCGCTCCGGTCGAAGGCGCGGCGGTGGGCGACACGGTCGTGCTCGGCCGGACCTACGACCCGGCGACCGGCACGATCGGCGCCGTCGAGTCGACCGCGGTCAACGCCATGGCGCCCACCCACCTCCGCGTCCCGGCCGGCACGACGGTGACCTTCACCAACCACGCCGGCAACGCGGGCAGCCGTGGCGCGACGCAGTTCTTCGAAGGGCTGTTCGACGTGCGCCTCGCGCCGGGCGAGTCGTACACGCACAAGTTCCGCCGCAAGGGCGAGTACTTCTTCAACGACCCGGCGAGCCCCCGCTCGACGGGCAAGATCGAGGTCTACTGACCGCCGGGCGCGCCGCGATCCCCCTCGCGGCGCGCCCGGCTTCCCCCGGTCCCACCCCTACGAGTACAAGTAACTATCTAGTTCGTTCGCTGCGAGGAGTGCTCCATGGCATCGCGTGCCGACACCGGCTACCTGGTCGGCCTGATCGGGTCCGGCATCGGCACGTCGTTGAGCCCGGCACTGCACGAACGGGAGGCCGACGCGCTCGGCGTGCGGTACCTGTACCGGCTCCTGGACCTGGACGACCTCGGCCTGCCCGCCGCGGCGGTCGGTGACGTCGTGGCCGCCGCGCGCCTCGCCGGGTACCACGGGCTCAACATCACCCATCCGGTCAAGCAGCTGGTGCTCGACCACCTCGACGACCTCTCCCCCGACGCCGCCGCGGTCGGCGCCGTGAACACGGTCGTGTTCGCCGACGGTCGCGCGGTGGGGCACAACACCGACCTCACCGGCTTCACGGGCGGCTTCCGTGACGGGCTCCCGGAAGCCGCGCTGGACTCGGTCGTACTGCTCGGCGCGGGCGGGGCGGGCCGGGCCGTCGCGCACGCCCTGCTGTCCATGGGAACGGGCACACTCCACGTCTTCGACGTCGATCCCCGGCGCACCACGACACTCGTCGCGGGCGTGGCCGCGCGCTTCGGCGCGGGACGGGCGGTCCCGATCGACGACGCGGCCGCGCTCGCCCGCGTGCTGCGCGACGCCGACGGACTGACACACGCCACCCCGACGGGCATGGTGGGCCACCCCGGGCCGCCCCTGCCCGCCGAGTTGCTGAGACCCGGGCTGTGGGTCGCCGACATCGTGTACCGGCCGCTGGAGACCGAACTGCTCGGCGTGGCGCGGGACCGTGGCTGCCGCGTGCTGACCGGCGGCCCGATGGCCGTCCACCAGGCGGCGGACGCGTTCCGCATCATCACCGGCCGGGAACCGGACGCCGGCCGGATGCGCCGCCACTTCGACACCCTCGCACACGCGGAACTCGCTGGGAGGCAACCGAATGCTCACCGCTGAACGCGCACCGTCGACAACCGCCGGCCAGCCGACCACCGACCCGAGGCTCAGCATCGCCACGGTGTGCCTGTCCGGCACGCTGGAGGACAAGCTGAGCGCCGCGGCGACGGCCGGGTTCGACGGCGTCGAGATCGTCGAGGCCGACCTGCTCGCGGCGCCGTGGTCACCGCGCGAGGTGCGGCAGCGGTGTGCCGACCTCGGCCTCACGATCGACCTCTACCAGCCGTTCCACGACTTCGAGGCGGTCCCGCCGGACGTGCTCGCCGCCAACCTGCGGCGCGCGGAAAGCAAGTTCGACGTGCTGGAACAGCTCGGCACCGACACCATGCTGGTCTGCTCGTCGCTGTCCCCTGACGCGGTCGACGACGACGATCTCGCGACCGAACACCTCCACCTGCTGGCGACCAGGGCCGCCGCACGCGGTCTGCGCATCGCCTACGAGGCGGTCGCCTGGGGCCGGTTCGTCAGCACGTTCGCACACGCGTGGCGGATCGTGCGCCGCGCCGCCCACCCGTCACTCGGGCTGTGCGTGGACAGCTTCCACGTGCTCGCGCGCGGCGATGACCTCTCCGGGATCCGCATCATCCCCGGCGACAAGGTGTTCGCGCTGCAGCTGGCCGACGCGCCGCGGCTGACCATGGACACCGCGCAGTGGAGCCGCCACCACCGGCTCTTCCCCGGCCAGGGCTCGTTGGCCGTCGCCGACCTCGTCGCGGCCGTGCTCGCCATCGGGTACCGGGGGCCGCTCGCGCTCGAGGTGTCCAACGACGTGCTCCGCCAGGCCGATCCCCGCCGGTCCGCGATCGACGCCATGCGCTCGCTCGTCGCGCTGCAGGAGGCGGTCGGTCCCCGGTTCGTCCCGCCGGACCTGCCCGCCGCGCCCGCGCTCGCCGGGCACGTGTTCACCGAGCTGGCGGTCGACGACGTGTCCGGTCCGGTGTTCGAGCGCACGCTGACGGCGTTCGGGTTCACCAACGTGGGCACGCATCGGTCGAAGCCGGTACAGCTGTGGCAGCAGGGCTACGCGCGTGTCGTCCTCAACAGCACCCATCGTGCGGCGGCCGCTCCCGGCACCGCGGAACTGTCGGCGCTGGCAGTGGAGAGCGCGGACCCGGCCGCGTCGGCGACACGCGCGGAGCGGTTGCTCGCGCCGGTCGTGCCGCGCCGCAGGCAACCCGGCGAGGCGGAGCTGCCCTCGGTGGCCGCGCCCGACGGGACCACCGTCTTGTTCTGCCGCACCGGCGACCAGGACAACGACTGGCTCGCCGACTTCGACTCGACCGGCACGGCCCCGGGCGCCGCGGCGCTGCTGGTCGGCATCGACCACGTCTCGCTCACCGAGCCGTTCGACGACTTCGACCAGGCGACGCTGTTCTACCGCTCGGTGCTCGGTCTCCAGACCCAGCCCGCGATGGAACTGGCGGCGCCGTTCGGACTGATCCGCAGCAGAGCCGCGACCGACCCCGACCACCGCGTGCGCGTGACGCTCAACGCGGCGCTGTTCCGCCGCGGCGAGTGGGCGCCCGCGGTGCCGGAACCGCAGCACGTCGCGTTCGCGTCCACCGACGTCATCGCGAGCGCGCGGGCACTCCGGTCGATGGGCGCGCCACTGCTCGACATCCCCGCCAACTACTACGACGACCTCGACGCCCGCCTCGACCTCCCGCCGGACCTGCTCGCCACCATGCGAGAGCTGTCGGTGCTGTACGACCGCGACGAGCACGGCGAGTATCTCCACGTCTGCACCGAGGTGCTCGGGTCGCGGGTGTTCTTCGAGGTGGTGCAACGGATCGACGGGTACGCGGGCTACGGGGCCGCGGCCACCGCACCGATACGCATGGCCGCGCAACGCAGGCGTCGCCTGATCACGACGACGGTCATCCCCCAGCCGCCGGCCGTCCACGCGGACCGTCCCGCCCACGACTACTCGGTGGCACACCTGTCGGCGCTCACACTCTCCCCGCCCGCGCTCGTCGAGGCCGCGTCGGCCGCCGGCTACCGGTACGTCGGCATCCGGCTCACCAGGGTCACCCCGGACGAGCCGCACTATCCCGTCGCGACCGACCCGGTGCTGCTGAAGAAGACCAAGGCGGCGCTGGCCGCCACCGGCATCGACGTGCTGGACGTGGAACTCGCGAGAATCGGCCCCCACGACGACCCGAGGCGGTACCTGGGCCTGCTGGAGGTGGGCGCCGAGCTCGGCGCCCGGCACGTCATCACGCAGCTCCCGGACAGCGACCGCGACCGCAAGACCGAACACTTCGCCCAGCTCTGCGACCTGGCGGCCCCGCTGGGCCTGACGATCGACCTCGAGTTCCCGTCCTGGACCGAGACCCCGAACCTCACCGAGGCGACCCACGTCCTGCGCGCGGCCGACCGGCCGAACGCCGGCATGCTGATCGACCTGCTCCACTTCGCGCGCTCCCAGTCGAGCATCGACGAACTGCGCGCACTTCCCAGGGAGTGGTTCCACTTCGCCCACGTCTGCGACGCCCCTGGCCGGATCCCGTCCACAGTGGAGGGTCTGATCCACACGGCCCGCTACGAGCGCCTCTTCCCCGGTGAAGGCGGCATCGACGTGGCGGGCATCCTCGCCGCCCTGCCACCCGACATCCCTTATGCCCTGGAGATCCCGAGGGCAAGCCTGGCCGCGCAGGTCGGTGAGAAGGAGAGCATCCGCCAGGCGATCGTCGCCACGAGACGGCACCTCGACATGGTTTCGTCCGCGGCGGCCACTGACTGAGCGCCCGTACGGTTATGTCAGAACTCAGGCCTCATCACCACCGGCAGGTGGCCGAGTCCTTCGGCGCGGACGCCGAGCGGTACGACCGCCCTGTCCCCGATGTTTGGTGGACCGGATCGTCGCCGCCAGTCCCGGCCCCGACCCAACTCCCGGCGGACGAGCTGGCCGAGGTAGTGGCGGCCGTCGGCGCCGCCATCGACGCGATGGGCGGCCACGGCGGCAAGCAGGCGCTCACCAGCGGGCGACGAGTGTCTCCTCCTTGCCCCGGTTGCGATACAGCCACGTGGCACCGGGATCGACGCGCCCGGAGAGATAGCCGACGATGGGCTCCCGCTGCGTCGCGCTGTCCAGCTCGCCGATCAGCCTCAGTGCGTCGCGCAGGGGGAAGAAGGCGGCCTGTTCGATGTCGCCGTCCTCGGGCGCGACGGTGCCCGACCACTCGTCGATCTCGAAGGCGACGGCCACCGCCGACGGGTGTTGCTCGGAGTCGATGTGCATGAGGAACGCGGTCCGCATCGGGTCACCCACCAGCAGACCGGTCTCCTCCCGCAGCTCGCGTCGGAGCGCTTCGTGCATCAGCTCGCCGTCCTCGACGCCACCCCCGGGCAGGGACCAGAGCATTTCACCGCCGGCGCCGAGGCGCTCTCGCACGAGCAGCACCTCATCGCCTCTGCGGACGATGCCGATGACGAGCTGCACCCTGGGCGTCGGGGTCTTCGGTTCCTGAGTCGCCATGCGGCAGACCGTAGGCGATGTCGAGGTCGGGAGCTGCCGTTCGACGCGAGCCGTGTCGTCGGCGCGGCCCTGTTGTTGGTACAGCTCCAACGCTTCCTGCCACACCGCACGGGCTTGGTCGTGCCGGCCCAGCGCCCACCGACGTCGTTGAGCGCGTTGACCTCCCATACCGGCTGATCGAGGCCGCGGAACAGGTCGAGGGCATCGGTGGCGTGCGCCAGCGCCCGCCGGTCGTCCCCGCGCCGCCCCAACATACGCGAGCGTCCGGTGGATGTGGGCTTGGCGGGTTGGGGCGTGGTGCTGTTCGGCCAGCGCGAGGCTTGGCCCAGCTGCTCGATCGCCTCGTCGTGCCGGCCCACGTCGGCGTAGACGCTGCCGAGGTACCGGTGGGTGAGGAGGCGGACAGTGGGGTCGGGCAGGTGCACGGCCGCGGCCGCACCGGCCCAGCCACACCCCGAGCCACTCGGGGCGGTGTCGCCGCCGGTAGCGGAAGGGGATCAGTGCCCAGGCCAGGTTCCAGGCGGCCGGATGCCATGCGTGCGTGGCCGCGGTGTGTTGGGCGGCCAGCGGACACGGGAACTCGGCGACGAACCACGCCAGGGCCGCCGAATCGTCGGCCAGTGGCTGGGGCACGCAGCCGGGTACGGGCGGGGCGAGCCGGACCGGGTCGCGATGCGGGTGCAGGAGCCGCGCGGCGGTGTTGGCGGTGTGCGCGTAGAAGTCCACCATGCGCCGCAGCGCCGCCTCCCGGTACTGGTGTTGCCGGTCCGTCGCGGACAGGCGGATCAGGTCGTGCATCCGGTACCGGCCCGGTAGGTGCTGCTGCACCAGGGAGGCGTTCTCATGGACAGTATCCATCATGTGCCAGGCGGGCCCCCGGACGGAATGAACCGCGCCGCCGCGGGGTACCTCCATCGACCACGAAGGAGGAACGATGACTGTCCGATTCGTACAGTGGACGCTCGACGTGCGGGACACCACGCTGATGGCGGACTTCTGGTCCGCGGCCCTGGGGTTCACCGACGTCCGTTACGGCGACGACGGCTCGGCGAAGCTGTATCCGCCGGCCGACGCGCCCGCGGACGTGCCGACCCTGTGGCTGCAGAAGACCGGCGAACCCAAACAGGGCAAGAACCGTGACCACCCCGATCTCCGCCCGGTCGACGGCGACGTCGAGCACGAGGTCGAGCGACTGGTCCGCCTCGGCGCGCGGCACGTCGACGTCGGGCAGACGGGCGACGAAGGGTTCGTCGTCCTCGCCGACCCCGAGGACAACGAGTTCTGTGTGCTGCGACGCGAACCACGTCAGAACTGACGCTCGCCGTGCGGCCGGACGCGCGGGTTTCTACAGTGACCCCATGCTCAGACTTGGCTTTCCGGTGATCGGTGTCGGTGATCTCGCCCGCGCGGTGGACTTCTGGACGTCGGCGCTGGATCTGGTGGTCACGGACGAATGGAAGAGCGAGACGTGGCGGACACTGAACCACGCCGACGGCTCCGGCCACGCGCTTGCCCTGATGCACAGCGACACCCCGCCCCAGGAACATCCGCGTCTGCATCTCGACCTGTTCGTGAACAACACCGCCGAGCAGGAAGCCGAGGTCGAACGGCTCGTCAAGCTCGGCGCGACCAAGGTCGACTGGGACCGCTACCCGCCGAACCCGGACTTCGTCGTGCTCGCCGACCCGGACGGCAACATCTTCTGCGTCGTCGACCTCAGCAACGCGCCGTCGGGGACGTGACTCGGGTTCACGCGAAGGCGTGACGCCGAATTGCCGACCGGGCGCGTTCCCGATTGGGTCAGCGGGAGCTGACTGACGCAATCGGAGGTGGGGATGGCGATCCGGCGACTTGGCGGGCTGTTCGCTGTACTGGTCGTGGGCATGGGGCTGGCCGGCGGGTCGGGGGACGCCTCGGTGGGACGGGCCATCGCCGAGACGGTGGCGGTCGCCGGCGGGCCGTGCGGGGACGCGGCACTCGGCGTGACCTGTCAGGCCTACTTCCCCGACGTGGCACGGGATCCACACGGCGACGCCGACGATCTCCTGATGGTGTACCGCTGGGCCGCCGAGCACGCGAACAAACCCAGCCAGCTGCGGATGGTGCGGAGCCGCGACGGCGGCGCGACGTGGCAGCCCGCCACGCCGTTCGTCGTCGCCGGAGCGGCCGGGCTCGACGCTCGTGACCCCTCGCTCACGACGTTGCGCGGCGGGCGGCTGCTGCTGTCGTACTTCGTCGCCGATGCGGCGACCTCGGCGGCGACCGGGACGGCGGTGGCCTACCGGGACGCCGACGACGTCGCGTTCTCCGTGCCGGCCGTCGTTTACTCGAGCACGCTGCCGCATCCGGCCACCAGCGCGAAGATCGTGGAGCTCACCAACGGGCAGCTGCTCATCCCGGTTTACGGCGCGTCGGCCGCCGGCGGGCCGGTGCAGGCCGCGGTCGTGGCCAGTGTGGACGGTGGCCTGACGTGGGACGGGCGGGTTCCCGGGCGGCAGAAGACCATTGCCGCCACCGCTTCCGAGAGCTACCAGGAGCCCGCGCTCGTCGAAGTGGCGCCCGGCCACGTGCGGGCGATCATGCGAGTGGAGTCGACGGCCGGCACGGGCAGCGCCGTCCAGTCCGACTCCTACGGCAACACCTACCTGACCACGTGGGACGCGCCGTGGGCACTCGGCGTGCCCATGCACGGCCCAGAGATTTTGGCGGTCCCCGGCACGAGCTACGTGCCGTACCTGTGGAGCCAACCCAACGGCACCGCCAGCCGGCCGACGATGGTCGCGGTCCGCCGGGGTGCCGTCGGCTGGCCGCAGACACCCCGGCGGACGCTCTACGCCGCCACCACGTACGACACGGGCTATCCCAGCACGGTGGCGGTGAACGCGACGCAGTTCGTGACCGTCGTCTACGACGAGGCGCGGCTGGCCGTGATCGCCCTGCGCTACTTCGTCACCGACGTGGGTTGAGCCGTCAGTTCGCGCAGTCGACGAAGAAGACGATCATCTTGCGACTCTTCTCCTCCGCCGACGCGCAGGTGTACCCGAGGGCGTCCACCCCGGTGACCCCGGCGCGCACGCCGTCCTGTGTGGACTGCGTGGACTGCGAGTCACTCTTGCAGGACAACCCGACGGGACCGGTCACTGTCGCCGGATCGATGCCCTGGGCGGCGAGCTGTTTCTTGACCGTGGGCACGCTGGCGCTCGTCAGCGCGTCGCAGGTGTACAGCACGCCCTCGGGCGGCTCGTCGGCCATGGCGATGCCCCCGCCGACGACCGTGCTGACAGCGGCGACCGCGACCGCGGCGACCAGTAGTGTGCGCTTCGTTGACATGGCAGGGCACATACCCGCGCCCAACGCGGCGACACCGGAGCGGCGCCAAGATCCACCTATCGGGTGATCGACGGCCTCACCGGTGCGTGCCGCGCAGCCGCGCGAGGCTGTCGAGCGCGGTGTCGCGGCTGTGCCGGTAGCCGGCTCGGTCGGAGATGTGCAGCGCCTTGCGGTGGAGCGCCTCGGCCTGGGCGAAGCGGCCTCTGCCGTGGTGGGCGACCGCGCCGACGTTGTAGGCGTCGGCCTCGGTTGCGGTGCTTCCCACGACGGCCGCCGCGGCGGCGGCCTCGTCGGCCAGGTCGGTCGCGGCGTCGAAGTGGCCGCGGTGGTTGTGCACCATCGCGCGACCGACGAGCGCGTCGGCTCTGCGCGAGTGGAACGCCAGTTCCTCCGACAACGCCTGTTGTTGGAGGAACTGACGTTCGGCGTCCCGGTCGAGGCCTTGTGCCAGCAGCACGCGGCCGAGGCTGCCCAGCGCACCCGTGGTGCCCGCCGTGTAGTCGATCCTGGCGGCCAGGTCGGCCGCGGCGCGCGCGTGCCGCGTGGCCGGCTCGAGCCGGTCGAGGCCGAGGAAGGTGTCCGCGAGGTACACCAGCGTGCTGACCTGGGCGCGATGCTCGCCGGTCTGCCGCCGCAGGCGAAGCGCCTCGTCGCAGTGCCGTACGGCACCGTGCCACTCGCCGAGAGCGTGTTCGACAGCGCCGAGCATGTGCAGGGCCGCGGCCCGCTCGCGGGGCCGGCGCAGGGTGGCCCACCGCCGCGCCGCGGAGGAGAACAGCCGCTCGGCGGCGATCGGGTGCCCGCCGCCCCACCACGCCAGTCCCGCCGTGAACTCCATACGCGCGGCGTCGGTGTCGTCGCCCGCCGAGCGCCGCGGTCGCTCGGTGAGCGGAGTCCAGTCGACGAGGTGCGGCCGGACCTGCTGGGCGGCGCGCAGCGCCTCCGTCAGCGACTCGGCCAGCGCCGGGTCGCGGTGGTGCACGGACTCGACCGCGGTGACGAGGGTCTCCCGTTCGCTCAGCAGCCAGGCCGACGCCTCGGCGTCGGTGGCGAACCGGACCGGTGCGGCACCGGGCAGCGGGACCAGCTCGAGCAGGTCCGGGAACAGACGCCGGGCGGCGGCCACGGCGACGCGCCCGAGGTACACGGCGAGCCGCGTCTCCGCGTCGCGAACCGCGTTCGGGTCACCGGGTGTGATGGTGCCGGCGACGATGCGGACGCTGTCGGTCATGGCGTAGCGACCGCCGTTCCGGCACACGATCAGCCCGGCCGCCACCAGTTTCGCGAGCGCGGCTCCGGTGGCACGGTCGGACCAGCCGGCGAACGCGGCGATCGCCGGTGCCGACATCCCGCGGGAGCGCGTCGCGGCCAGCCACGTCACCAACTCACGCGCGTCGTGGTCGATGTGCCGGTACGCGGGCTCGATGTCCGCCGACCGTGGCGCGCCGGCAGCGGGTGGGCGTTGTCTGGTTCTGGCGACGCGGCGCCACGCGCCCTTGGCGAGGGTGAGCACCCGTCGCGCCTGCTCGTGGTCCGCCGCGACGGCGCACACGAACGCGACGAACTCGGGGTTGTCCTCGGGTGCGCGAGGCAGATGCAGGCCGGTGCACCAACTTCTCAGCGTGGAGTAGCCGATCCCGTGTTGCCGGGCCGTCGCCGTGACCCGTGACGTCGACAGCGGCGACGCGTTCAACAAGTTGGCCAACTCCGCCGCGAACATTCGTTTCGCCGCGTTCGACTCCGCCAAGACGACCTCCCCCAGTCGATCTCCAGCTCAGCTCCAGCTCGTTCGGCACCGGTGCGACGGCACGCCAAAGCTGGAGCGGCTCAGACAGCACAATCCTGGAGGACGTATGCGAAGACTGTCGATAATTGTCTGTATTCTGGCCACATTGTTCGCGGTCGTCGGCACGGGAACGGCATCGGCGGGCAGCGTCGGCCCGGTGGACAACTGCTACGGCGCCACGGTCCGCGCGCCCAAACTCGTCACGAACAACTCGAACGGGTTCAAGTGGGGCGCTGTCCAACTGTGCCAGGACGGCAGTGGATTCTTCGCCGTGTACATCAACTACAACCTGGAAGCGACACAGCAGGGACCGATGCCGAACGGGCAGTTCGCGAACGCGTGGATCTACCGCTACCACAACGGCGTGTACTTCGGCCGGATGTCGTGCGACAACACCGAAGGCAACGTGCACGTGACGCCAGGACAAATCGCCTGCTACACGCCACATTCCGGCGTCGGATCCGGCGTTTCCTTCCGGGCGGCGGCCTTCGGTTACGTGTGGAACGGCGTCGAATGGATACACGTCGCCAGCGGGTGGTCCGACACGGTCATCGCGTAGGCACCGTCTCGCCCGTGGCCGTCGAGTTCGCGCTCACGCGAGCTCGTCGGCCGGCTTGGCGGTCTTGACGTCCGACTGGACGCGGACGGGCACTTCGGTGACCTCGATGCGGTCGAGGCCCACCCGTTTCCGCGCACCGGCTCCGGTGAGCTCGTTCACCCGCCCACGCCGCGCGGCGCGACCCGGTGCGGGCACCAGCTCGGCCTCGACCTCGGTGGGGTCGGCGAAACCGCCCTCCCGGGCCCAGTCCCTGAAGGACTCCGGTCGGCGCGGGCGGTCGGCACGCGCCGAGTCACCGGACGCGCTACGCCTCTCGAACTCGAAACTCTCCCGGTCCCACTTCGTCCAGACGGATGGGTCGAGTCGAAGCGCCTGAACCGCGTAGCCCTTCGCGGGTCCCAGCCACAGTTTGTCGTGGGCGTGCCTGGAGTGGGTTATCTCCATCGTGGCGCGCACCTGCGCTTCCGTTCGCGGGACGGCCCCGCCGCCCGACGCTTCGATGGCGATGGCCGAGTCCGCCGACAGGGCCGAGACCGCTGTGATCGACGCCGCCGTGGCGACACCGATGATGACCGAATACTTCGGCTCCCAACGTTTCCCCTCCGGCAGGAGGCTCCGGTAGTGGTATGCCCATCGGATCGCGAACATCAACTCCGCAAGATCCACGGCGGTCTGCACCTGCTGCCTGTGCACCGACATGAGAAAACCCTGCTGCGAGCCGAACGAGACCTCGACCCGAGCCTTTGCCTCGGCAGGGTTGGTCACCAATGCCGAGACCTCTCCCGCCGCCTTGATCGAGAATGAATAGCCCTTGCCGCCAGAACCGGAAAAACTGTTCGGCTCACCGGAACCCTTGTTCGACGCCAGCCGAATACCGAACATTGACCGGGTGGTACCGACGTGGACCCACTGATCGGTGGAAAAGTAACCGACGGACCCCAGTCGCAGAGTGGCGCCGAGTGGCTCGAGCAGAACAAGCTTCTGCCTGTCGTAAAATGCGTTGGCCAGCAGAGAAGTCATGCCGCTCACCCACTCGGGTCGGGAAGACGAAATCGAGAGGTCGCCTTGGTAGGCAGTAGGTCGCCCTGTCGAACACCATTGTTACGAATTCCGGAGACCGCCGGTAGCGCTGTGCACAGAAATGCCCTACCCGGCCACGCCGGGTGACGACACCACCTTATGCGTATCCAACAACGCGACTTCTCTCTCCTGAGGAACAGCGGCCGACACTAGCGCCGGTCGGCGAGGCAGGAGGCGACGCCATGCACGTCGACGACACGCGGCAGGAATCCGGCGGTTGCGAAGGATGCGAGACGGACACACTCGTGTTCGACGACACCGGAGAACTCGTCGAGGAATTGGTTCCGATCCGCACGCGACCCTGCGCACTGTCCACTTTGAACGGTTCGTGGCTGCTCCAGATCGTGCCCAAGAAGCCGGCGTTCCCGCCCAGCCATGTCCGGGGCCCCATGCGCATCGAGGTCGCCGACAAAGCCCTGCGCGTCAGTGGCGACATCTACGTTCGCCGCCTCGTGCTGCCGCCGCTGCCGGGCCAGCCCGGCGACGGCAACGACGGCGGCAGCGACGGCGGCGCGATCAACACCCGCCGCCCCTGGTACCCACAGCTGCCGATGAACCAGTACGCCTGGTACTTCCGCGCCGTGCGCAGCACCTACGCCACCGGCACGCTGACGGTCGCCATCGAGCGCCACCTGTGGGACCGCACCGCGCAGGAGTTCGTCCAGACCGACGCGGGCCAGCTCGTGCTCACCTGTCGCCAGAGCCTGTTCGTGGCGCCGTTCCGCCCCGTCGTCATGACCGGCACGCTGCGGCTCGGCGGCCGCGACCACACCGTGACGGCCACGAAGACCTCCGATCTGTACCGCGGCTGCCGCATCGAGGCCGACGTCATGACCGGCCGCCAGTGGCCGATGTCCGCGACGCTGTGCACCGGCGTCACGACCACGTTCCGCGACGTCTACCTCAGTGCCGGCTGGGACGTGCAGGCCCGCGTCGACCAGGTCGACGTGCCCGACGACGCCGCGCTGACGAACACGGAGCTGCAGACCCTGCTCGCCACCCACCGCGGCCCGGGAACGGTCGACGAGTGGCGGCTGTGGCTGCTCGCGGGCAGCACACAGGGCGGCCTGTTCGGGATCATGTTCGACGACGACAGCGTGCCGCGCGAGGGCGCGGTCGGGTTCGCCGACGCGACGCTCGGCGACGACGACTTCATCGAACCCGCCGCTCGCAACAAGCCGCTCGACGAGGTGCCCGCCGCGTTCCTGCGCACGCTCACCCACGAGGCAGGTCACGCACTGAACCTGTTCCACCCCAAGCATGACGTGCACAACCCGCCCATCGGCACCGAGATCATGAACCAGACCGGCGACGTCATGGGTTTCGCCAGCCCGGCGAACCCGTACCCGTGCAACGCGACGTTCGCGTTCGCCGAGCACGACCGGCTCTCGCTCATCCACTCGCCCGACCCGCAGGTGCGCCCCGGCTGGCGGCCGTTCGGCTGGGGCCACGGCGACCTGTCGGCCGGTCTGCCCGTGCCCGTCGACGCCGACGGGCTCGCCACCGCCACCGGCACGGACGGGCTGGCACTGGAGCTGACGCTGCCCGCGGACACGTTCGTCGGCGAGTACGTCGTCGCCGAGGTGACGCTCGCCAACACCGGCGCCGAGCCCCGCACGGTCACCACGCGGCTCAACCTCGCCGAGGGCGACCTGCGGCTGCTGCAGGTGACGCCCGGCGGCAAGGTCGAGCAGGTGCGGGACGTCGTCGTGGCGTGCGGGCCGAGGACGACCGCCGTGCTCGAACCTGGGCAGTCGCTCACCGGCCGCATGCAGGTGTTCTTCACCAGCGAGGGCGTGACGTTCGACCGGCCGGGTCCGTACCGGGTCGTGGCCGAGCTCGATGTCGACGGCGTGCACACCCTGCGCAGCTCGCGGGTGACGGTGCACGTCCGCACCGCCGCGAACGACGCCGAGCGTGCCCTCTCGCTCACGACGCTCGAGCGGCCGGTGGGTCTGGCCATCGCGCTCGGCGACTTCGGGGCGGACGAGGAGCTGGCGGGTCGGATGGAGGCCGCGGCGAGGGCCTACCCGGAGCACGACACCGGCGCCGCGCTCGCGTTGGTGCTGGCCAACGCCTACGCCAGGAGCCACACCGACTTCCGTGCCGGCGTCAGCCGGGACGCGGCGCCGGACACCGCACGGGACTACCTCGACCTCGCGGTGTCCGGCCGTACGGCGGACCACGTGCTGGTGCTGGCGGCCACGGTCGCGAGCCCGACCGAGCGGGACGCGCCGGTGGTGCGGGACGCGCTGGACCGGGTCCGCGGCACCGACTCGGACGGCGGGACCGACGCGGCGGTCGGCCGTGCCGAGACGATCGCCGCGGACTTTGTGGCAATGTCGCCACGGTGACACTGCGCATCACGCTCGACCTGCCCGAACGGCTGCCGCTCGCCGAGCCGCTCGTCGGTGTGGTGCGCCTCACCAACGACGGCACCGGCCCGGTCGCGACGAGCAGCCGGCTCAATCTCGTCGAGGGCGACCTGTCGCTCACCGTCACCGGTCCCGACGGCGGTGTCCGGCACGTGCGGTGGCCGTACCCGGTCGACAGCGGCCTGCGGCGGGTGACGCTCGCGCCGGGGTCGGCGCTCGAAGGCGGCGTGTTGCTCCTCGACGACGCGGCGATGCCGGGCACGCACCGCGTCGCGGCGACGTTCGCGCCGACGCCACGGGAAGAGGTCGTCGGTGCGCCCGTCGACGTGGCGCGCACCGGCCCGCCCGCACCGTGGGACGCGACGGTGGCGCGGGCACTCGCGCAGGCGGTGGCGGGCGCCGCGGACCTGGGGGACGCCGGCCGTGCGCTCGCGGGCACGCCGGTGGGCCGGCTGCTGGCGGTGCTCGCCGAGGGCGACGTCACGGTCGGCCGCGCGGCGGCGGCCGAGGTGGCCGCGGACCGGGGCGCGGTGTTCGCGGCCGCGGCCGCCGCCGCGCTCGTGCCGCCGGGCCTGTTCCCCGGCGATGCGCGGCTGGCGGCGGTCGCCGCCGCGCTGGTTTCGGCGGCGGACACCGCGGCGGGCGGCCGGGTGGCGGCACTGCTCGCGGAGCGCCCCTTCCTACCGGCGTGAGCGAATTCGTCCGGGCGAGGTCACCGCTGGCCACACGGCATCCGCGAGCCGGTGCCAGCAGGGCCGAGCGTCGGCCGAGATCCGTGTAGGAGAGCGACTCGGCGCCACCGATCCAGCCGATCCTGTCCTTCGTCGCCCGCGACGTCGAAGTCACGGCGCCGCACGCGACCGGAAACCGTTGCGGGACAAGCATTGTGGCTATCGCACGCGCCGCAACGGTCTACGGTGGACGGTCTAATCCAACTGGGAATGGTGAACAATACTTTCGTCGGGTCTCTGGACGCAGAACTTGTCTCGACTGGATAAACAGCGTTATAACGGATTGGACCGGTCAACCGTCTCATCCATCCAGCGCAAACCGCGCACCCTGCGAAGGAGACGTCCGTGACCACAAGGAAAACAGCCCTGCTCGCGAGTGCTGGGCTGGTAGCCCTCGCTGTCGCGATCCCGCTCAGCACCTCTGCGGGCGCGTCCCAGTCGGCAGCGCCGGCGGACGAGATCGCCATGTCCAAGACCGCGGAAACCCTGTCCACGACCCTCGGCAACGACTTCGGCGGCTCGTGGCTGGCCGACGGCCAACTGGTCGTCGCCGTCACCGACGCGGCCAGGGCGGCGGAGGTGACCAGCACGGGCGCCGAGGCGAAGGTGGTGGAGCACAGCAGCGCCGAACTGGACTCGATGGTGGCCGGCATGAACGCGGCCGAGGCGAAGGCGCCGGACTCGGTGACCGTGTGGGGCGTCGACGTGCGGAACAACGCGGTCAACATGACCGTGCTGCCCGGTACGGCTGACGCGGGGCGCGCGTTCGCCGCGTCCGTCGGCGTGACCGACGTCCGCATCACCGAGTCGGCCGAGGTGCCGCGTCCGTTCGCCGACATCCAGGGCGGCGAGGCCTACAACATCGGGTCGTCCCGCTGCTCGGTCGGCTTCTCCGTGAACGGCGGCTTCGTGACCGCCGGGCACTGTGAGGCGCTCACCGGCGGTGGCGCACTGTCGAAGGACGGCGTCGCACTCGGTTCGTGGGGCGGCTCGCAGTTCCCCGGCGCCGACCACGCCTGGGTGCAGACCAGCGGTGACTGGAACCCGGTCGGCCAGGTCAGCGGTGTCGGCGCGGTCGCAGGCTCGCAGGAAGCGGCAACCGGTGCCGGCGTCACCAAGTCCGGCTCGACCACCGGCGTCACCCAGGGCTCGATCGGCGCGAAGAACCAGACGGTGAACTACCCGGAGGGCACCATCACCGGTCTCACCGCCACGGACGCGCTGTGCCAGCCAGGCGACTCGGGCGGCTCGTTCATCTCCGACGGTCAGGCGCAGGGTGTCGTGTCCGGCGGCAACTCGTTCACCTGCTACTTCCAGCCCGTGAACCCGATCCTGTCCGCCTACGGCCTCAGCCTGGTGACCGGCTGAGCGACTGACAGATCCAGGAACGGCCGGCGCGCGGCAAGTCCGCGCGCCGGCCGTTTTCCTTTCGGGGAAAGAATTGTGTGACGCAACAATCCGGTCGTGGCGGCCGACACTCCTGTAACGCGTTGTGCAGCGAAAATGGGAGAGTCGCATGAGTGGAGCTCTTGGTCGACTGGCCGCCGTCGTGGTCGTGTTGGCGGCCACCGCGTGCACGACCCCGGCCGCACGCGACGACAGCACCTCCGCCGGCCCGGCACTCGACTGGCAGGACTGTGCTCCGTTCGCGACCGGCGCCGCCGCCCGGGAGGCGTTCACCGACGAGTTCCGCTGCGCCCGGTTGTCCGTGCCGCTGGACTACGACGACCCGAACGGCACGATGATCACGGTCGCGGTGTTGCGGCACGAGGCCACCGACCCGGCCAACCGACTCGGGTCGCTGGTGGTCAACCCGGGCGGGCCGGGCGGGTCCGGCATGCTCGCGGCGGCGGCGATGGCCGGCGACCAGGCGCCGGAGAACGACCTGACCCGCCGCTTCGACATCGTGGGCTTCGACCCCCGCGGCCTCGGCGCCAGCGAACCGCGGGTCATCTGTTTCACCGACGAGGAGGCCGACCGGCTCCGCGCCGACCCACCGCTCACCGACCCGGTCGCCATCGACCGGCTGGGCGCGGAGGTGGCCGACAAGTGCGCGCGGCGGTCCGCACCGGGCCTCCTGGCCCACTCCGGCACCCGCGAGGTAGCCAGGGACATGGACGCGCTCCGGGCCGCCCTCGGCGACGAGAAGCTCACCTACCTCGGCTACTCCTACGGCACCCGGCTGGGCACCACCTACGCGGAACAGTTCCCGGACAAGGTCCGAGCGATGGTCCTCGACGGGGCCCTCGACCTCGCCGAGGACGCACTGGCCGACGCGACCGGCTACGCCACCGGGTTCGGCGGCGCCTTCGCCGCGTTCGCCGCCTGGTGCGCGATCCAGTCCCGCTGCGCCGTCGGCGCCGACCCGGCGGCCGCGCCGCAGCGACTGCGGGACCTGCTGGCGCCGTTGCTCACGGCCCCGCTGCCGGCCGGCGACCGCACCCTGTCCTACACCGACGCGGCGCTGGCGGTGAACGTGCTGCTCTACGACGAGAGCGAGTGGACGCAGCTGGACCGCCACCTCACCTCGGTCACCTCCGGCAGCGGCGCCGGGCTGCTACCGGTCGCCGACCACGACTACGGCCGCGACCCCGACGGCCACTACGACTGGTCCCACGGCGTCGCCGTCCTGTGCGCCGACTACCCGCCCGTGACCGACCCGACCACGATCACCAAGCTCATCGAGGACCCGGCAGGAGGCGGCCTGCCGCGACACCTGTGGCTGCCGGTGTGCGCCAACTGGCCCGAACCCAACACCAGCACCCCACACCGCCCCGAAGTCAACGGCCTGCCACCCGTCCTGGTCGTCTCCACCACCGGCGACCCCGCCACCCCACACGACAACGGCGTCGCGCTGGCCGCCGCCCTCGGCGGTCGGCTGCTCACCGTCGAGGCCACTCAACACACCGCGTTCCTCACCGACATCGGCAACTGCGTCGACACCCCCACGATCGCCTACCTCACCGACCTGACCCTCCCGGCAGAAGACACCCACTGCCGGCAATGACCAGCCCAGCGAAGGCCGGTGACGCGGTTCGTCCCGAGGTCGTCGCGCACCAGAGCAACGGCTACTCGGCCCGGAGCGTGATCGTCGCGCCTTCGGGGAGGCTGTGGATCTGCTGGGCGACGGGGCCTCTGGCGCGCATGGCGGTGACGGCGTCGCGGACGACGAGGTTCTCGTCGGTGTACTCGCCGCCGAGTACGAACGGGGTCATCGGCAGGAGCCGGTCGTCGTGGCCGAGTGGGCCGTGGTCGTCCTGCCAGCGGGTGGCGAACGACCGCGCACCACGCTGGTCCGGCTTCGCGAGCAGCCACTCGGCCCAGTCGTCGAGGCTCTCGCCGATGGTCCGCAGTTCGCCCGTCTCCGGGTCGAACGTGCTGACCCGCCGTCCGCCCTCGATGGCGAACTGCACCCCGAACAGGTCCTGCGCGAAACACAGCAACCCGTCCGCCAGACCGCCGTACGTGCGCTTCCACGTCGCCTCGTCATTCCACACGCCCAGCTCCGGGCCGAGCCCGCCGGGGCCGTGATGGAACACCTGGACGCCGTAGTTGAACACGGCGAACCCGTTGGTGACCGACAGCAGCGCGG
This sequence comes from uncultured Actinomycetota bacterium, assembly GCA_963840275.1. Classification (GTDB taxonomy): domain Bacteria; phylum Actinomycetota; class Actinomycetes; order Mycobacteriales; family Pseudonocardiaceae; genus Actinophytocola. The sequence goes on along the minus strand of CAWIYK010000003.1, from coordinate 86,813 downwards.
CCAGCTCGCCAGGCAGCCCGCCGCCGAGGTCGACCGCCGCCGACGGCCCGAGCGGCCCTCTTCCGCGCCGGGCCAGCTCCTCGATCGCGCTCATCCGAACGTCTCCACCCTGAACAGGTCGCCGTCGTCGGCCTTGCCGTCTCCGACGACCACCAGCCCGGTTCCGTCGAGCTGCCGCTCGAGGGACTTCGTCTTGCCGCTCAGCTGGTTGCCCTGTGACGCCCCCGCCCCGCGGTTGTCGCCCGGGTCGATGTACCGCACGCTGCTGCCCGCCCCACCTTCCTTGGCCACCGCCGGCGGGTACTCGTCCCGGTCGTAGTCCGACCTCGGCGGAACGACGCTGGTCGCCGCCTCGCGGCGGCCGTCGACGCCCTCACGCTGGACCGTCAGCACGGACTCCTTCGGTTGTCCCGGCGCCTTGTCGAAGCCGGTCCAGATCGTGCCATTCTGCGCGTCGTCGATGTGCGCGGCGGCCTCGGGATAGCGCTCGCGCGAGATGAAGACCGTGCGCGGCTGGTCGGTCCCGTCGATGGCCTGAGCCAGGTCGTAGCCAAAGTTGCGGCTTGTCGCGCCCGACTCCAGCCAGTTCTCGGCAGCCGTGTCACCGAGTCCGTCGGCCTGTCGTTCGACGAAGTCGCCCGCGTCCGTCGCGCCCAGCAGCCGCAACAGGTTGCCGGCCCCGGTGCCGATGGCGTCGATGCCGTCGTCGATGGCTTCGCCGACAGCGCGCGCCCGGTTCACGTCGCTGTCTCCCGCCGCCCGCAACAGGTCGCCGAGGAAACCGGCCACCGGGTTGCGTTCGTCGGGAGGTTGTTGTGCCGGCGCGCCGGTGGGGTTGGCCCGCAGGCCCGCGGCCTTCGCGTCGATCATGCCGCGCAGTTCGGTGGCGATCGTGGCGGCGAACACGTTCCGCAACGCGGGCCCCAGCGGGCCGAGCAGCGGGTTGCCCAGCAGCGCATACGTTTGCTCGTTGGCGGCGACCGCGCTCGTGATGGTCGTCTTGGCCGACTCCACCTCGCGGCCGTAGTGCCCGGCGCGCGTGGCGAGACCCCGCATCGACTGGTCGAGGTCGCTCGCCGACCGCGTGAACTCGTCGACCCGACCCCCGAACGCGTCACCGACGATGTCCTGCCACGACGCGACGGCGTCAGCGCCCGCGCGGCCGGCCGTGCCGGCACCCAGCGCCATCGTGTTCGCGCCACGCCCCCAGGCCCCACCCAGGTCGAGTGCGACCACTTCGTCGTCTGGCGGCCAGGTGTCGTCGATGGCCTTGACCGCGGCCCACAGCGGACTGCTCGGCTCCGGAATCCCCACGGTCACCGAAGTTAGACTCGTTGGCGCCCCGGGACATGGCCATGGCCGATTCCGGTCACGCCGACCTGCGGCGGCGATGTCCACGACACACTCGTTGGCGTGCACGACATCTACCAGACCTGGGAGCGGGTGGCCGCGATCGAGGAGACCGCGTGGTCGCGCGACGGCTGGGTGACCGTCTCGGTGGGACCGCGTGGCGAGCTTCGCACGCTGGCGCTCGACCCGCGCGTCTACCGCGACCACGACGCCAAGGCGCTGGCACGGTCCATTGTGGACACCGTCGCCGAGGCCGCCCGACACGTGCGGCGGCGTGTGCTCGACGAGATGGCGCCACTGCTGCCTTCGAAGCCCGCCGGATCGCAGCCGGACCCGGCGTTGGACCCGTTCCTGCATCACCTCGAGTCCGGAGGACGCTGACACGTGGGCGACGACCAGATACACATGCAGACCGCGTCGGTGGCCGCCGCGATGGGCCGCATGGCGACCGCCGGTCAGACCATGGCCGGCGACTGGCGCGCGATCGGGGGTGAGGTCGCCGGCCTGGGCGGGCAGCTGGGACGCGGTGACCTCGGCGCGGCATTCCTCGCCGGCTACCGGGAACCGGCGGCACAGGTCACGGCCGCCGCGGACCGCTGCTGCCAGGAACCCACCGCGCTCGCCGACATGGGCACCGCGAACGTCGACTCGTACCAGTCGGTCGACGCCGGCAACGGCAACGCCTTCCGGTCACTGAGCCCACCATCTTCGGCCGCACAGCTCGGGTAGGCATCGCACGGTCATCGGGTGGTGTGTGCGCCTCCGTTGACATGCAGCGTCTGTCCCGTGATGTGGCGTGCGCCGGCGGAGGCCAGGAAGTAGGCGGTCTCGGCGATGTCGCTCGGATGACCCGCCCTTCCGTTGTGGGTCGCGTCGATCAGCGCGGTCCGCCGCTGCTCGCTGAGTCCGCCCTGGAAGAAGTCGGTCTCGGCGATGTAGCCGGGCGAGATCAGGTTGGCCGTCAACGCCTTCGGGCCGACCTGCGACGACAACCCGGCGGTCCATGCCGCCAGTGCCGCTTTCGCCGCGCCGTAGGAGGTCGAGGCGTACTCGGCGCCGATGGAACCGATGTTGACGATGGCACCGCCCGGCCGCAGCTTGTCGAGAACGGCCGTGGTGGTGAACACGGCGCTGAGCAGGTTGGCGTCCAGGTTCGCCCGCCATGCCATGGCCACCTGTTCGAGATCGGCGTGCGGGCCGCCGGACCGGCCGAAGTCGGTGTTGCCGCCCGCCATGTTGACCACCACGTCGAGGTCCGGGCCCAGTTCGTCCGCCATCCGCGCCACCTGCCGCGGATCCGTTGCGTCACAGGTGATCGGCCGCGCGTCGATTTCCGCTGCCGTGCTGGCGAGCCGGTCGGTGTTCCGCCCGGTGATGACCACGGTGTCACCTGCCGCGCGGAACCGGGCGGCCACCGCCTTGCCCAGTCCGTTCCCCCCGCCGGTGACGAGCACAGTACGACTCACAACTGCTCTCCCTCTGCTATGTTTAGCTCTAAACGTAACAAGGAAGAGTGGATGACGTCCAACGAGGGTTACCCGATGGGTTCGACCTCCCAGTGGCCGGCGGCCGACATCGCGGCGTCGTGGCAGCGAGAGCTGACCGGGGTGCGCACCGAGTCCATCGAGATCATCACGCCGGTGTGGCGCATCGCGAAAGTCCTTGCCGACGACCGGCGACGCACCCTGGCCAAGCTCGGCGTGGATCCGTCCACATTGGACCTGCTGAGCGTGATCAGGCGTGCCGGGCCGCCGTACGAGCTCACGACCCGTGAGATCACCGACCGGACACTGATCACGGCCGGCGCCGTCTCCCAGCGCGTTGCCCGCGCCGAACAGACCGGCCTTGTCGAACGGTCACCGTCGTCCGTGTCGCACCGCGCGGTCTCCGTGAGACTCACCGAAGCCGGCCACCGCCTCATCGAAACCACTGTGCGCCAACTACTCGAGCACGAGGCTGACCTGGTCGGCGCGCTCACCACCGCCGAGCGCACGACCCTCATCGGAATTCTTGCCAGGCTGGAACAGACCCTCGCCGCTTCGCCACCGGAGTGAGCCGTCTGTCCAGTCGGGACCGGTCCCGGACCGGTGGGGCTACGGTCGATCACATGATCAGTTCCGTGGCACGGCGGCTACTTGTGGTGTTGCCGGTCGTGGCGGCCGCCGCGTGCGGCGCCGAGCCCGCTCCCCCAGCCGAGACCCCGGCGCCGCCGGCCAGCACTACCACCACCACCACGACGTCCGTAGTCACCACGACGACGACCGCCGCGTTCGCGGCCGCCGACAACCGGGATCTCGCGGCCTGCGCGGACGGCAGCTGCGAGGTCATCGTGGAATCCGGCGACTCGCTCCCGAACGCCAGTGGTGCCGGCCCGGTACAGATCACCGTCGACAGCGGTGCGGTGACCATCGCCCACGGCTCCGCGGACGGGATGTCGAGCTCGCTGTCCGGCTACCCGGGATCGGCCCAGCAGATCAACAACCAGACCTTCCTGATCGTCGCGATCCAGGACGGCCGAGGTGTGCTGAGACTGAGCTTGGCCTAGCCGCGGCCAGGCGACTGGTCGTCCGACACGGTCGCGGTCAGCTATGTCGACCACGTGCGCGACGCCATCGCCGGTGACCAGTACCGTCGCGCGACTCCGACGATGTTCGCCGAGAGTGTGCGGGCCGTCGGTGGCGGACCGCATCGGTGGCCGGCGTGCTCGCCTGGTGGTCGTTGATCCACGTCCCCGACGACGAGCTGCCCACGGTCTTCGGGCACTTCCACCGAACACTGCGTCCGCGTGGACCGCCGCAGGTCGGCTTCCACGTCAGCGACGAGTCACGGTTGAAGACACAGAGCTACGGCGGCCACCTGCTGCTCGGCTCGGATGAGAGCCAACCGGTCCTTTCGCACACCGCCGATGAGCCCAACGACACGGCTCTGGGAGATCCCCGGCTGTCAGCTGAGCAGTTGTTTGAGCGGCACCGACTCGTCCCGCAGCGCGTCGGCGGTCACCTCGTGCGGGGTGTGCAGCACGCGCCGCACGGCCAGCACGTCACCGGGCCGGTTGAGTGCGATCACCGCGTCGATCCGGCCGTCGGTGACCGAGAACGCGGCGAACCGCTGCTCCTCGACCGAACCGCGGACGACGAGGTCGTCGAGGTCGCGTGCGCGGCCGACCGACTGGAGCTTGTGGTCGTACTGGTCGGACCAGAACCAGTGCGCGTCGGTGTGCGGCACCATTCCGCCCGTCAGGTTCGCGGCCACCGCCCTGCCCTGCCGCAGCGCGTTGTCGTGGTGCTCGACGCGGACCCGCGTGCCGTGGTGCACCTGCGCGGCGACGTCGCCGAGGGCATACACGTCCGGCGCGGAGGTCCGGCCGTACTCGTCGACCAGGATGCCGTCGCCGGTGTCGATCCCCGCCTCGGCGGCCAGCTCCAGGTTGGGCCGCGCGCCGACCCCGACCAGCACCAGGTCGCACTCGACGGTGTGCCCGAGGTTGGACGTGAGCACGAGCCCGGCAGCGGTGCGGCTCATCGACTCGACGTACTCCCCCGCCCGGATCTCGACGCCGCGTCCCCGGTGGATGTCCAGCAGCACGCCGCCGATCCGCGCGCCGAGCGCCCTGGCCAGCGGCGCCCGCTCCGGCTCGAAGATCGTCACCTGCTTGCCCAGCGCCACGGCCGACGACGCGACCTCGCAGCCGATGAACCCGGCGCCGAGGATCACCAGACGCTGCGCGTCGGCCAGCTCGGCACGCAGCGCGCGGGCGTCGGCGGTCGTGCGCAGGTGGTGGATCCGCTCGCCGTCGAACCCCGGCAGCCTGCGCGGCCGCAGCCCGGTGGCGAGCACCAGCGCGTCGTAGCCGAGGTCGTCGCCGTCCGCGAACCGCACCGTCCGAGCGCCGAGGTCCAGCGCGGCCGCCCGGGTGCCGAGGCGCAGCTCGACATCGTTGTCGGCGTACCACGACGGGGCCCGCGACGGCACGACCTCGGTGCCGGCGAGGAAGTCCTTGGACAGCGGTGGCCGCTCGTAGGGCGGCTCGGCCTCGTCGGCGACGATCACCACCGCGCCGTCGAACCCCCGCTTGCGGAGGCCTGCGGCGGTGGCCGCCGACGCGACGCCGCCACCCACGAGCACATATCTCACGAGACCTCCACCTCGGTCACCTGTCGTCGATCCTTCACCATTCTCGCCGAACGCCCACGCTCGCAGCTCCTCCCGTGCGCGACGGCGCCGGTCGCGGCGGTGCGAGTCGATTCCGACTCGTGACCAAGGGCCGGACAACGGGCACCGGCCGTTCCTCCGTCTTCCGGGCACCACACGACAATTGGGGAGAACCTATGAACGGCAGATTCGTCGGCGTCGCGCTCGTGTTAGGCCTCGCGACCGGCCTCGCCACGGCATGCACGGACAGCTCCGGTGGCTCGGCGGACAGCGCGGCAGTGCCGTACGAGGCGGACAGCGCGGGCGGCGCCGGTGAGTCGGAGTCGTCCGATCAGGGCGAGAAGCCCGGTGCGGTGGGAAAGCAGGACATCAGCCAGCCGGGAGTGGACCGGACGCTGGTGCGCACGGCGACCATCGAGCTGACGGCCGGCGACGTCGGCAAGACCGTCGACAAGGCGCGTGACATCGCGACCACCGAGGGTGGCTACGCCGGCCAGGAGGAGGTCCGGGAGGAGTCCGCGACGCTCACGCTGCGCATTCCCTCGGACCGGTTCGACCGGGCGCTCGACGAGCTGTCCGGGCTGGGCGAGGTGATCTCCCGGGACCAGTCCGCCGAGGACGTCACCGAGCAGGTGGTCGACCTGGACAGCCGGATCGCCACCCAGCGGACCAGCGTGGACCGGGTGCGGGTGCTGCTGGCCAGGGCGACCACGGTGGACGAGATCGTGCGGATCGAGCAGGAGGTGACGACCCGCGAGGCGGACCTCGAGTCGCTCGAACAACGCCGGCAGGCGCTGGCCGGTCAGGTGGCGATGTCCACGGTGACCATCAGGGTCGGCAAGTCCGACGCGGTGCCCGCGCGGGAGCAGGACGAGTCGGGCGGCTTCCTCGCCGGCCTGTCCGACGGCTGGGGCGCGTTCCTCGACGCCGCGGCCGTGACGCTGCGGGTGATCGGTGCCGTGCTGCCGTTCCTGCTCGTGCTCGCGGTGCCGGCCGTGCCGGCGGTTCGCTGGTGGCGCCGGCGCCGGACTGCGGCGCCGGCGGTTCAGCAGCCCTGAGCGCGCCGGCCGGCGTCAGTGGGCGAAGTCCCAGCGGGTGGCGCCGTGCGGTTCGGCGGAGGCGACGCCGAAGGCGGTGTGCAGGGTGAGGCGGTACAGGTGCCAGGGTGCGGGGCCCGCGCTCGGCGCGCTGTAGGGCGCCGTGAGCGCGTCGTCCGCCACCGAGGCCGGCCAGCCGCCCGTGCGGTAGACGGCCGCCACCCGCTCCAAAGTGGACGAGTCCGTGACCCGGTGGGCCTCGCCTTCCAACACCAGGTCGATGGTGCGCAGGCGCACCGAGATGCTGCACGCGGGGTTCGCCGCCAGGTTGCGTGCCCTGCGGGTACCCGGGCCGCTGGTGAAGTACAGCGCGTCGTCCACCCACGTGGCCCCGACGCCCGCGGAGTGCGGCCGTCCGTTCGGCCGCACGGTCGCCACGAAGAACGTCAGGTCGGCCGTGGGCGAGTCGCTGGCGAGGACGTCGCGCGGGCGGCTCCACGGCAGTTCCGCGGACCCGGACGGGTCGAGGTTGGTCGTCGAGATCGGCTCTGTGATGGTGTCAGTCATACCCATGCGTCGAACGGGACGACCCCACATCGACACGGTGTTTCACACGAGGGCGAGCCCGACGGCCGCGCCCAGCATGACGAAGACCGAAGCCGTGGCGCGGTAGAAGAACCGCCACCCGAGGCGATGGTTGGTCATCCAGTCGAGGTTGCGCCGGTCGGTCCGCACGAAGACGTAGAAGGCCACGAACCCGAGCACCAGTCCCGCCGCGCCGCCGGCGGAGGCGTGGTAGCAGGCTCTCGAATTCCCGGTCCACGTGAAAGCCAGGGGAAGCAACAGCAGGCCGATGAACACGAGTCCCGCGATCTTCAGGCGAAGATACGTGGCCACCGGGGACGCTTTCGCCAGACCGGAGGTAACCCGAGGCCCGAGCTGAAGCAGGACGAACAACGGCACGACGGTCACCGCGCCGACGCGCAGCGAGGTCTGCCAACCACCCACCGCCGTCAGCGTGTGCGTGGCCACGCTGAGGAACGCGACCCCGACGAGCGCGCCCGCCAGCTTGCCCACGAGCCACTTCAACCCCGCACCAAGACGACGAACCGACGGCGGCGGCTGCGGTTCAGCTTGTCGAGGACGGTCGGGGTGAGAATCCAAGGCACACCTCGCAACGTGATCCAGGCTTTCCGGTTCAACGTAGCGGAGCAACGTCCAGTGCCCGAACGGGAAGTTCGGCAACGGTCAGGGGCAATGGATCGATGAGCAGGATGTGACGAGTTCTCCCATACCGCAGCCGAGCCCGTCGAACCCGCCGATGCATCCGCTGTCCGGGCGCGTGGTGGCCACGGTGGCCTCGGTGATCGCCGTGATCACCGTGTCGCTGGTGGTGTTGCTGTGGTGGGCCGGTACCCGCGGGCTGTCGGGTGCGGAGCTGGTGACGGCGCGCTTCGACGCGCTGCGTACCGGGCTGAGCATCGGCCTGGGCGCCGGCGGGCTCTTCGCGCTGTTTCTGGCCTGGCGGCGGCAGAAGTCAACCGAGATCGGGCTGCAACAGAAGCAGGAGGACCAGGCCGCCGTCGCCCGCGCCTACGCGCTGCAGGAACACACCTCGGCCGCCACCGAACACGACGCGGCCGCCCGGCGGATCACCGACGGGTACACGAGGGCCGTCGAACAGCTCGGCTCGGACAAGGCCCCCGTCCGGCTCGGCGGGTTGTACGCGCTGGAGCGTCTCGCCCAGGACCACGTCGAGCAGCGGCAGACCATCGTCAACGTGTTGTGCGCCTACCTGCGCATGCCCTACTCGCTGCCCGGAGCACCGCCCGGCGACACCGCCGACGAGGCGCAGGTGCTGCTCCACCAGCAACGCATCCAGGAACGTGAGGTCCGGTTGGCCGCGCAATCCCTGCTGCGCGAGCACCTTCGCCCGACGTTCGACATATTCAGCTCCGAGGATTTCGAAATCGCCCTCCTCGACCAGCCACGCGAGGCGTTCTGGGCAGACATCGACATCAACCTCAGCGGCGCCGCGCTCATCAACTTCAGCCTCGGGGGATGCCGGATGCGAACCGCCGGCTTCGAGTCGGCGACCTTCACCGGCAAGGCCGACCTCACTTCGACAGGACGACCTTCGCCAGCAGCACCTCCTTCGAGTCGGCCACCTTCAAACGGTTCGTCATGTTCTGGTCGACCGTCTTCTCCGGCAGGACGACCTTCGAATCTGCCACCTTCTCCAGCAATAGCGACTTCCTGGAAGCCAGTTTCGCGGGCAAGGTCGATTTCTCGTCCGCTACCTTCACGGGAGACGTCAACTTCGGATCGGCCACGTTCAACGCGGACGCCGACTTCCGGAAAGCCACCTTCGCCGACGAGATCAATGTCGAGGGCACGACGTTCAGCGACCCCTCGTCGCCAAGTCTGGCGCCGCTGCTGTCGCCACCACCAAGCCCCGCCGCGACAATCGGGTAGGTAGGCAGCCGGGGACCGCCGCCGCTACTGCCAGACATGTGTTGTTGCCGCGTTGTCGCGTGCGTACATGAGCACATATGGTGGCCTCATGCTCGCCGTGCTGGCCAACCACGCCTACCGCCGGTTGTTCACCGCCCAGGTGATCGCGTTGACCGGCACCGGTCTGGCCACGGTCGCGCTCGGGCTGCTCGCCTACGACCTCGCGGGCGCCGACGCCGGCGCCGTGCTGGGTACGGCGCTCGCGATCAAGATGATCGCCTACGTCGGCGTCGGCCCGTTGGCCGGCGCGCTGGCCGTCCGCGTGTCCCGCAAGGTGTTGCTCGTGGGGCTGGACCTGGTCCGGGCCGGGATCGCGCTGGCACTGCCGTGGGTGGACCAGATCTGGCAGGTCTACCTGCTGATCTTCTTGCTGCAGGCCGCGTCGGCCGCGTTCACGCCGACCTTCCAGGCCACCGTCCCCCGCATCCTCACCGACGAACGCGACTACACCCGCGCCCTGAGCCTGTCGCGGCTGGCCTACGACCTGGAGAGTCTCCTCAGCCCGCTGCTCGCCGCCGCGGTGTTGGTCGTGGTCGGCTACGACCTGCTGTTCGTCGGCACCTCGATCGGCTTCGCCGCCTCGGCGTTCCTGGTGGTGTCGGCCGTGTTGCCCGCCGCGCCGGCGTCGGGCCGCGCTCTCGCCGCGACCACCCAGGGCGTCCGCATCTACCTGAACACGCCGCGGCTGCGGGGTTTGCTCGCGGTGCATCTCGCGGTGGCGGCGGCCGGGTCGATGGTGCTCGTCAACACGGTCGGTTACGTCCGCGACCTGCTCGGCCGCGACGAGACCGCCGTGGCGCTCGCCCTCGCCGCCAACGGGCTCGGCTCGCTGGTCGCCGCCTTGGCGCTCCCTCGGATCCTCGACCGGCACCCGGACCGGACGGTGATGCTGCGCGCGTCCGTGCTGCTGGCGGGCGCCCTGTTCGTCGCCGTCCCGGTGACCGTCCTGTTCGGCGACGGGCGCTGGCCCGCCCTGCTGGCGCTGTGGGCCCTGGTCGGAGCGGGCGGCTCACTCGTGCTGACTCCCGGTGGCCGGCTCCTGCGGCGCTCCGCGCACCCGGCCGACCTACCTGCGCTGTTCGCCGCCGACTTCTCGCTGTCCCACGCCTGCTGGCTGCTCTGCTATCCGCTGGCCGGCTGGCTCGCGACGACCACCAGCATGGCCGCCACCCTGGTCGTCCTCGGCGTGCTCACCGCGGCGGCCACCGCGTTCGCCGCCCGGCTGTGGCCCGCCGACGACCCCGATGTGATCGCCGTAGGCACGAGCGCGGACATCACCTGTGGCGGTCCCGCGCCGCGGCCACCGCGGCTTGTCCGAGGCTGATCCCACCGTCGTTCGTGGGGACCCTGCGGTGGGTGAGCACCGTGAAGCCGGTGGCGGTCAGCCGGTCCACGCATCCGTTGAGCAGCAACAGGTTCTGGAACACCCCGCCGGACAGCGCGACGGTCGCGACGCCCGTGGTGTCGCGCAGCCGCACGCACATGCGCACGATCGCGTCGACGACGCCGTTGTGGAAGCGGGCCGCGATGAGCTCCGGCGCCACTCCGGCGCGCAGTTCCTCGGCCGCCGCACGCACCAGGTCCGCGCCCGTCACGGTGTCCCCGACGGCCGCCAGGTAGCCGCCTCGCTCTGCCGGATCCGCGAGCTGCTCCAGCTCGACCGCCGCCTGTCCCTCGTAGTTGATCGTGTCGCGCAGGCCGAGCAGGGCCGACACGGCGTCGAACAGCCTGCCAGCGCTGGAGGTCGGCGGCGAGTTCGTCCCGGTGCGGGCGACGGCCAGCACATCGGTCCAGCGGGACTCGTTGCGCCGCAGGACGTCCAGGTCCGCCGGCGGCGCGCCCGCATAGGCCGCGTCGAGGTAGGCGGCGGCCATGCGCCACGGTTGCCTGATGGCCGCCGTGCCGCCGGGCAGGGGGACCGGCGCGAGGTGGCCGACCCGTTCGAACCCGGCCAGGTCGGCGAGCAGGAACTCGCCACCCCAGATCGTGCCGTCGGTGCCGTAGCCGAGCCCGTCGAAGGCCACCCCGATCACCGGTCCCGACTCGCCGTTGTCGGCGAGGCACGCGGCGATGTGCGCGTGGTGGTGCTGCACTCCGACCAGCTCGACGTCCGGCCCCTCCATCGCCATGGCGTGCTTCGTGGACAGGTACTCCGGGTGCTGGTCGTGGGCGACGAGCACCGGGTCGATGTCGAACAGCCTGCCGAAGTGCTCGATGCCCTCGGTGTAGGACCGGAGTGTCTCGTAGTTCTCCAGGTCACCGATGTGGTGCGACACGAACGCGTGCCGGCCCTTCGCGAGGCAGAAGGTGTTCTTCAGCTCGGCGCCGCAGGCGAGGATCGGCCGTGGCGCGGCCCGGCGCAGCGCGACCGGCTCCGGCACGTAGCCGCGGGACCGGCGCAGCACCGACGCACGCCCACGGAACGGCCGCACGACCGAGTCGTCGGTGCGGACGTGGATGGGCCGGTCGTGGGTGAGGAACGCGTCGGCGATGCCGGCCAGCCGCTGCCGCGCGTCGTCGTCCCGGTAGGCGATCGGCTCGTCGGAGACGTTGCCGCTGGTGAGCACGATCGGTTCGCCGACCGCGCGCAGCAGCAGGTGGTGCAGCGGGCTGTAGGGCAGCATGACTCCCAGCTGGCGGTTGGCGGGCGCCACCGACGGCGCGACCGTCGCGTTCCCCGCACGGCGAGCCAGAAGCACGATCGGCCGGCGCCTGCCGGTGAGCAGCTCGACCGCCACCGGGTCGACCTCACAGATCTCTCGTGCGGTGTCCACATCGGACACCATGACGGCGAATGGCTTGTCCTCGCGGTGTTTACGCTGCCGCAGGGCCGACGCCGCGCCCTCGTGCGCAGCAAGGACGGCGAGGTGGTAGCCACCGATACCCTTGAGCGCCAACACCTTCCCGGCGCGCAGCAGCGTCGCGGCGTCGGCGATCGGGTCACCGTCGCCGATGAGTTCGAGGCGGGGCCCGCACTCCGCGCAGCAGGTCGGCTGTGCGTGGAAGCGGCGGTCGGTCGGGTCGTGATACTCGACGGCGCACCGCTCGCACATCGCGAACCCCGCCATGGTCGTCAGCGGCCGGTCGTAGGGCACGTCACGCACGATGGTGAACCGCGGCCCGCAGTTGGTGCAGTTGATGAACGGGTAGCCGAACCGGCGGTCGGCCGGGTCCGCGAGCTCCCGGAGACAGTCGTCGCAGGTCGCGCTGTCCGCGGACACGAGCGTGTTCCGCGGCCCGGCGGCCTCGCTCGCGACGATCTCGAAGTCGGCGGCGCCGGTCGGCACCCCGGCGGTGGCCGTGACCGTCTCGATCTCGGCGAGCGGCGGCGGATGCTCGACCAGTGCCGCGAGAAACTCCTCGACCTGCGCGTGCGTTCCCTCGACCTCGACGAACACGCCGTCGACATCGTTCCCGACCCGGCCGCCCACCCCGATCCGAATGGCGAGGCCGTAGACGAACGGCCGGAAGCCGACGCCCTGGACGGCTCCCTCGATCCGGACGTTCCGCCGGACGCGCTCGTGCCACGACGAGGCCGCGGGGAAACGCGGATGGCCGACCCGGGACACCTGGTGCTCAGCCGCCCTGGTCGCCCGGCGGCATCGTGGGGCTCTCGTCGTCGATGGGGTCCTGCGGGTCGACGCCCGTGGCGTTCTCCGGGTCCGACGTGCCGTACGGCCGCTCCGACTCACCCTTGGTGCCTATCGTGTGCCGGCCTTCCTCGCCCTCGGCGCCGTACTCCTCGGCACGTTTGGTCGTGCTTTCACCGACCCCCAGCGGAGTGGCGGCGGTCGTGTCGGTCGGGCCGACGCCGGATTTCTCTTCCTCGGAGATCTCGCGGCCGGGCCCCTTGTCGTCCGGCGGCTCGCCGAACGCCTTCTTGTTCGCCTCGGTCGCGCGTTCGCTGCCACCGGTACCGACGTCCGGCGCCCAGCCGTGGTCGGCGTTCTCTTCTTTGCTCATCGGAACTTCTTCCGTTCAGGGCCGGCTTTCCGACGCGCTCACGACGCGATCACCGGCGCGCGAGCGCAGCCAGCCGTACCACTCGGGAATACCGTCGCCCCGGGTCGCCGAAACCTCGATGACCCGCGCGCGCGGGTTTATCTGATTCACCGAACTCGCGAATCTCTCCATACTGAACTCGACATAGGGCAACAAGTCCATCTTGTTCAACAGCACCACATCCGCCGTGCGAAACATGTGCGGATACTTGAGCGGTTTGTCGGCGCCCTCGGTGACGGACATGATGACCACCCGGCTGTTCTCGCCGAGATCGAACAACGCGGGGCACACCAGGTTGCCCACGTTCTCGATGAACACCACCGAGCGCCGAGGCGGGTCCAGCGTGGCGAGTGCCCGTGCGAGCATGTCGGCGTCGAGGTGGCAGCCGGCACCGGTGTTGACCTGCACGACACGGGCCCCGGTGGCGCGGATCCGCTCCGCGTCGAACATCGTCTCCTGGTCGCCTTCCACCACCGACAGCGGCACGTCGGCGCCCAGCTCACGGATGCTGCGTTCCAGCAGCGTCGTCTTGCCAGAACCCGGCGAGCTCATCAGGTTCACGGCCAGGATGTCGCGGGCGGTGAGCCAGGTCCGGTTGCGTTCGGCGAGATCGTCGTTGCGGGCCAACACCTTCTGTTCGAGCAGCACGGTCCGGTCGGGCGCGTGCGGGTGGTCGTGCGGGTGGTCGTGGGGATGCTCGTGCGAGTGGGTCGCACTCGGGTCGGTCACCCGGACCCCGGCGTCGTCGGAGCAGCCACAGGTCGCGCACATGACGATCTCACCTCCACCGAAATGATCCGCAGCTCGCGGCCGGCTCGTACGTCCACATTGGACGCGTCACACGCGGGGCACAGCACGATGGGATCGTCGACGTCGAACTCCGTCGCGCACTCCCGGCACCGCGCGTGCCCGGACGGCTCGTCCACCACCAGGCGTGCGCCGGCCAGCGTGGTGCCGTCGGTCACCAGGTCGAAGCAGAATCGGATCGACTCGACGACCACCCCGGAGAGCTTGCCGATCTCCAGCCGTACCGTGGTGACCTCGGCGTCACCCAGCTTCTCGGCGACGGCGTCGACGATCGACTGGGTGATCGACATCTCGTGCATGTCAGGCCCGTCAACAGATCCGCGGCAGCGGGTCGCCGACGAGCAGGTCACAGATGCGGGTGCCGCCGAACACCGTGTTGAGCAGCACCAGCCCCGGCGGGTCCGCCTTGACCCGGCCGATGATCGCCGCCTGCGCACCGAGTGGGTGCCGGCGCAGCGCCGCCAGCGCGGTGTCGGCCTCCGCGCCGTCCACGATGACCACGATGCGGCCCTCGCAGGCGACGTAGAGCGGGTCGATGCCGAGCAGCTCGGAGGCGCCGCGCACCTGGGCGCCGACCGGCACCGCGTCCTCGTCGACGACCACCGCGACGTCCGCGGCTTTGGCCACCTCGTTGAGGATCGTCGCGACGCCGCCGCGCGTGGCGTCGCGCATGGCACGCACGCCGGGGGTCGCGGCGAGCAGCTCGGCCACCAGCCCGTGCACGGGCGCGGTGTCCGACTCGAGGTCCGCCTCGATGTCCAGCTCACCGCGGGCCAGCATCACCGTGATGCCGTGGTCGCCGATCGGTCCGGACACCAGCACCGCGTCGCCCGGCCGCGCGGTCGCCACCCCGAGCCGGCCGGGGTAGTCGATCACCCCGACACCCGCGGTGTTGATGTAGCAGCCGTCCGCCTTGCCGCGCTGCACCACCTTCGTGTCACCGGTCACAATGGACACTCCGGCGGCCTCGGCCGCGAGCTTCATCGAGTCGACGATCCGCAGCAGGTCGGCGACCGGGAAGCCCTCCTCGAGAATGAACCCGGCGGTCAGGTAGAGCGGACGCGCGCCGGACACCGCGAGGTCGTTGACCGTGCCGTTCACCGCGAGGTCGCCGATATCGCCGCCGGGGAAGAAGATCGGCGACACCACATAGGAGTCGGTGGTCAGCGCGAGCCGCCCACCGTCCACAGTGAACGTCGCCGCGTCCTCCAGCGGTTCCAGCAGCGGGTTGCGGAACGCGTCGAGGAACACCGCCTCGATCAACGTCTGCGTGGCCTTGCCGCCGGAGCCGTGGGAGAGCGTGATCCGCTCCTCCTTGACCTTCGCGCGGCGCTTGCGCACCCGCTCGATCCGGTCCAGCACCTGCTGTTCCCGGTCCGACGGCAGCGCCACGTCGTGCGAGGTCGTCATGACGACACCTGCCGCGCCGAGCTGGCCAGTTCGTCCACCGAGGCGAGGCTCGCCTCGCGCACCCGCGTCCGGCTGAAACGGCCGAAGTTGTAGTACGCCGCGCACGCGCCCTCCGGCGACACCATGCACGTGCCGATGGGCGTCTCCGGCGTGCAGGCGGTGCCGAACACCTTGCACTCCCACGGTTTCAGCACGCCCTTGAGCACCTCGCCGCACTGGCACGCCTTCGGGTCGGCCACCCGCACACCCGGCACGTCGAACTTCAGCTCGGCGTCGAACCGCGCGTACTTCGGCCGCACCCGCAGCGCCGAGTGGGAGATGAACCCGAGGCCGCGCCACTCGAAGTAGGGCCGCAGCTCCATCGTCTCGGCGATGACCCGCAGTGCGGTGAGGTTGCCCTCCCACGGCACCACGCGGGAGTACTGGTTCTCGACCTCGGACCGGCCCTCCTTCAGCTGCAGCATCAGCATGTAGATCGACTGCAGGATGTCCAGCGGCTCGAACCCGGCGACCACGATCGGCTTGCGGTACTCCCCCGCGATGAACTCGTACGGCCGGCAGCCGATTACCGTGGACACGTGCCCGGGGCCGATGAAGCCGTCGAGCCGCAGGTCCGGGGAGTCCAGGATCGCCTTGATGGCCGGGATGATCGTGATGTGGTTGCAGAAGATCGAGAAGTTCTCGATGCCCTCCTTCTCCGCCCGCAGCACGGTCATCGCGGTCGACGGGGCGGTCGTCTCGAACCCGATGGCCATGAACACCACGTGCTTGTCCGGGTTCTGGCGGGCGATCTTCAGCGAGTCCAGCGGCGAGTACACCATCCTGATGTTGGTGCCCTCGGCGTTGGAGTCGAAGAAGTTCCCGCCGCTGCCCGGCACCCGCATCATGTCGCCGAACGAGGTCATCAGCACGTCGGGCTGGCGGGCGATGTGGATCGAGTCGTCGATACGACCCATGGGGATCACGCAAACCGGGCAGCCGGGGCCGTGGATCAGCGTGATGCTCTCGGGGAGGTAGTCCTCGAGGCCGTGCTTGTAGATCGTGTGGGTGTGCCCGCCGCAGACCTCCATGAACTTGTACTGCCGGCCCGGCTCGCACAGGCTCGTGATCTTGGCGGACAGCGCCCGTGCCTTGTCGGCGTCGCGGAACTCATCGACGAAACGCATGTGGTTCAACTCCTAGAGGATCTGGGACTCCCGCAGAGCCGCGATCTCGTCGTCGTAGGCCTTGCCGATGCCTTCGAGGAACTCCATGGCCGCCTTGGCCTCGTCCTCGTCGATCTTGGACAGCGCGAACCCGACGTGGATCAGCACCCAGTCGCCCGGCTCGACGCTCTCCTCGGACAGCAGCCCGATGTTGATGGCTCGCTTGACCCCGCTCACGTCGACCCGCGCCAGATCCGGCCGGTCGGTCAGGATCTCGATCACTTCCCCAGGGATGCCAAGGCACATGTCAGCTCCTCATCCGTGCCGAACGGGTACCTGCCGACCAGGTCGACGACGACCCGCACCGCGGTGTCGACCGCCTGCTCGACGGGTGGGCTCAGGCTCATCCGGTGGTCCAGCACCGCCGGCTCGCAGCCGACGAGCAGCACCCGACCTGGCTCGCCGCCGAGCACGGCGATCAGGCCCATGACCACGTCCGGCTGCATGCCGTGCGCGTCCAGGAGCGGGGCCGGTCCCCCGGTGTCGGCCGGGTCCGGCAGGTCCAGCTCGATCACGTACACCGTGCCGGGCTCGTCGCCCCGCTCGGTGGCGTCGACCATGATCGTCAGCTCGTGGTCGGCGCCGACCAGGTCGTAGGCGAGGTGCATGCCGCGGATGCCGTAGTCGACGACCCGCACATGGTCCGGCAGGTCCATCGTGGACAGTCGCCGGACCACCTCGACGCCGAAGCCGTCGTCGCCGAGGAAGATGTTGCCGACGCCGACCACCAGGACGGTCATAGCGGCTCGACCTCGTCGGTGCCGAAGTAGCGGTAGCGGCCGTGTGCGGCGTACAGGTCCGAGCCGAGGTCGTCCTCGAGCGTGATCGCGAGGTGCCACTGGTCGTCGACATCGAGCAGGACGCCCTGCACGACCGCCGTCTTCCCGGCCAGGAACATGTCGTGCGCGTCGGCCCGCTTGCCCGGCCGCAGCCGCACCCGCGAACCCTTGCGCACGGCGACCCCGTCGATCGTCACCTCGTCGGTCTCCGGCGACATGGACGCGTCGGCGCCGGGGTCCCACCACGGGACGCTCGGGTCGATGGTCGACTCGACGGGTTCCGGCTCCTTCTGCCCGGTCACCTCGCGCAGGTAGCGGACCGTGCCGTGCAGCCGGTCCAGCAGCTCCGGCGGCAGGTTGTCGACACGGTCGATGATCTCGGCGGCCCTCGGGTCGGTGGCCCGCGCCTCGCGCTTCTCCTCGTCGGTCAGCGTCATCGTGCGCAGTGTGAGGATCTCGTCGATCTCCGTGCCGTCGTACAGGTTCCCGGTGCTCTGCTCGGCGATCGTCGGGTAGTCGTAGAGGATGATCGGCGAGCACAGCACCGTGTCGCGCCGGCCCGGCTCGCCGACCAGCACCGGCCACGCGCGCTCCGAGCGGCACTCCTTGGTGACCACGGACGCCCACTCCGGCGGGTCGGTGGCGGACAGGAAGTGGCCGCTCGAAAGGGAGAGCAACGTGTGCGCGCCGATCAACGCGTGTCGCAGCGCGCGGTCACGGGTGGAATCGTCCGATGTGGACACGTTCGCGACCACCAGGGTCAACCGCACACCACCGAACGGGCCCGGCAGCGCGTCGGCGGACAGCCGCAGCTCCGCGGCGAGCGGGTCCCGCCGGCGCGCGAGGCGGCCGTCGTAGAACAGCTCGACGTCCTCGCCGCCGGGCACCTCGACGGGCACCGTGGTCTCGCCGGCGAGGAGGCCGGCCATCGGCACGACGGCGTCCACCTCGCGTTCGACGGCCTCCTCCCACGTGGTGTGCTCGACCCCGGCCACCATGACCGACGGCACCGGGCGGAAGTCCCGCCCGACCTCCACGACCCGCCGCTGCAGCTGCAGGAACCGCAGCCGGACGTGCAGTACCGCGTCCTCGGCCGGCTCGGCGACCAGCTCGGTGCGGCACCAGGCGTGCTCGCCGGTGCCACCGTCCGCATAGGACGGCGGCATCAGCACACCCCACTGCCAGCGCACCTTGTTCTTCGCGGCCGACGCGCGGTACGGGTAGAGCAGATAACCCTCGTACAGCACCGCGTCCGCGATGGCTCTGGCGGCGTTCATGCCGGAGTCCATGGCGACCGTCACCAGTTCGCCTTGTACCCGGTCGTCAGCTCACGCCCCTTCTGGCGCCACTTGGGCTCGCGGTCCGCCTTGCGTTCGGTGATCTTGCGCAGCGCCTTGATCACGCCGCCGTACATCCTGCTGCCGGTCGCGGAGACCCGCGAGCCCGGCGGCGCGTCCATGAACGGCATGAACTGGTCGGGGAAGCCGGGCATCGTGCAGCCGATGCAGATACCGCCCACGTTGGGACAGCCGCCGACACCGTTGATCCACCCGCGTTTCGGCACGTTGCACTTCACCACGGGGCCCCAACAGCCCAGCTTCACCAGGCACTTCGGCGAGCCGTACTCCTTCGCGAAGTCACCCTGCTCGTAGTACCCGCCTCGGTCGCAGCCCTCGTGCACGGTGGCGCCGAACAGCCACAGCGGCCGCAGCTGGTCGTCCAGCGGGATCATCGGCGCCTCACCGGCCGCCTGGTACAGCAGATAGAGAATCGTCTCGGACAGGTTGTCCGGCTGGATGGGACAGCCCGGCACGCACACGATCGGGATGCCCGCCTTGGACTTCCACTCCCAGCCGAGGTAGTCGGGCACTCCCATCGCGCCGGTCGGGTTGCCCGCCATCGCGTGGATGCCGCCGTAGGTCGCGCACGTGCCCACCGCGAGGACGAGCAAGGCCTTGGGCGCCAACCGGTCCAGCCACTCGCTGGTGGTGATGGGCTGGCCGGTCTCCGGGTTGTTCCCGAAGCCGCACCAGTAGCCCTCCTCCTTGATCGCCTCGTTCGGGATCGAGCCCTCGACGACGAGCACGAACGGGTCCAGCTCACCGCGGTCGGCCTTGTGCCACCATTCGATGAAGGTGTCCGCGCCGGTCTCCGGCCCGCACTCGAAGTCGATCAGCGGCCAGTGCACCGCGATCTTGGGCAGCCCGGGAAGCGCACCGAGGACGATCTCCTCGATGCTCGGCTGCGTCGCCGCGGTCAGCGCGACCGAGTCACCGTCACAACCGAGCCCACCGTTCATCCAGAGGATGTGGACCACCGGCTCGTCGGTCTCGGCGTCAGCCGCGTGCCTGCTCGAATCGGTCGATGCGGTCATGGGTCAGCTCCCACAGGGTGTGATAGATGGTGGTCTGCGCTTCCTGAACCCGGTGGACCGACGGCGACGGCACGACGAACAAGTGGTCGATGCTGTCCAGCTCGGCCATCTTGCCGCCGTCGTAACCGGCGATACCGACGGTGAGCAGGCCACGCCTGCTCGCCTCGTCGAAGGCACGCAACAGGTTCGCCGAGTTGCCGCTCGTGGACAACCCGACCGCGATGTCGCCCGCGCGCGCGAACGCGGCGACCTGCCGTGCGAACACCACGTCGAACCCGACGTCGTTGGACAGCGCGGTGATCACCGCGATGTCGTTGGTGAGGCTCAGCGCCGGCAGCGGCCGGGAGTCGTCCGCCGGGCTCAGGAACACGCTCACGAGGTCCTGCGCGTCGGTGGCGCTGCCGCCGTTGCCGAACGCCAGCAGTCGCCCGCCGGCCGCGAACCGCTCGGCCATCTGCTCGGCGCACGCGACGAGGCGGTCGCCGTCCCGCTGCAGGACCAGCGCCCGCAGCTCGATGATCTCCCTTGCCTTGTCCACGGTGGACCGCCGGACCTGCTCCAGCACGGACTCCACGTCGGAGGAGTCGGAGTACAGGAACGGGTACAGCGACTGGACGTCGTGCGCGGGCTCGGTCATGACCCACCGCCCAGCACCGCGATCGCCTCGCTGGCGTGCACCAGGATCGTGTCCCCGACCCGGGCGGTCACCAGCGCGACGCTGACCTCCTCGGTGCCGCGCCCGGTGTCCACCTCGGCGAGCTCGTCGTCGAGCAGGCGCAGCACGGTCACCGGCACCGCCTGGTCGGAACAGGTGATGCAGACGTCGTCGTGACACTCGGGAACGTTCATCGGACCACGCTCGGATCGAGCACGCCCGGCTGCTCGAAGAACACGTGCACCAGCTCCCACAAGATGTGGTACATGGTCACGTGCACCTCCTTGATGACCCGGGGGTCGGTGGACGCGGCGGTCAGGAGGTGGTCGGCGAGGCCGCCGGCCGCGATCGCGCCACCGTCCCCGCCGAGCAGCGCGACGGTCAGCATGCCCATCCCGCGGGCCTGTTCCAGTCCACGTAGGACGTTCGCGCAGTTGCCGTCGGCGGACAGTCCCAACGCGACATCGGACGGCTCGGCCAGCAGCCGGATCTGGTGGGCGAAGATCTCGGCCAGCCCGACCCGGTTGGCCACCCCGGTCACGGTCGCGATGTCGGCGGTCAGCGAGACCGCCGGCAGCGCCCGCTTCCCGACGATCACCGGATGCACGAACTCGACCGCGACGTGCTGCGCGTCGGTGCTCGGGCCACCGTTGCCGAACACGACGAGCTTGCCGCCCCGGTGGAACCGCTCCGCCATGGCGTGGCAGGCGTGGGCGACCTCGCTCGCGTGTTCGGCGAGATCCTTCAGCGGAGCGGTTCGGCGCTCGAAGAGCGCACCGACGGACGGGGAGACCGATGACGTCGTCGTCACGGCTGAACACCTCGATGTGGTGGGAGAGGCGGTTCGGGCTAAGCCTGCTCGGTCCCGACGGGCCCGACCGGCCGATCGCGCCTGCGTGCGCGACCCGGCGCCGAGAACCCGTTCGGAATCTCCGGCCCCAGCACTCCGGCGGCAGCACGCACGGCAGGCGTGCTCATCCGCTCGGTGACCGGCGTCTCGGCGGGCGCCGGCAGTCGTTCGACGGAACGCATCCAGTGGTCCGGCCGCCAGGAATGCGGATCGACGGCCAGCCCGAGCAGATAGGTGACCGTGCAGTCGAGCGACTCGGCGAGCTCCGGCAACAACCCGAGATCGAGGCCACGACCGTTCTCCATGGCACTCAACGCGCGGTTCGTCGTCTGGTTGCCCCGCCCCTGCAGTCGTCCGACGACTTCCCGCTGGGTGAGTCGCAACGAGAGTCGGCGCTCGCGCATCCGCTGCGCACACACCCAGTGTCGTTCGCGGGCCGGGTTAGGCTGTATGGCACTCATCAGGACACCTCTGTCCTCGAGAACGACACAAGTGTTCGCCTCTTCCGCCATTCCGTCAATAATCCATCCGTGGGTCTGTCCCGGGGTCCGGCATCTCCGCGAGCGGGTGGATCTCGTAACGCGCGAAGTTGTATACCGGCGACGTCGCGAGGAGCCGCTCGAACTCCTCGTTCGAACCCACCTCGTAGATCCACGCGCCGCCGTGCTGCCCGACCAGATGAAAGCGAGCGACGACAATTCCCTTGTCCTCCAGAGGCTTGGCATAACGCGGCATGCGGGACACCGCGGCGGCCATCTCGCTCGACAACAGCGACAGCTCCATGCGCCAGAGCACGAGGAACTTCATGGCCCGGCCTCGGAAAGGTCGACCTCCGCCTCCACGCCGACCCGGTCGGCGAGCTTGAGCGCGCCGAAGAACGCGGTGTAGGGCTTGATGCCGTACTCGGACTGCACGATCGTGCCGGTGGCCCGGTAGCGACCCTCGCCCAACGCGGTCACCGTCAGCTCGAGCGGCCGCTCCTCCCCGCGCAGGGTCAGCCGGCCGCGGACGGCGCCGCCGTCCGCCGTCTCGCTGATCTTGTCGGAGCTGAACCGGGCCTGCGGCTGATGGTCCGCGTCGAGCAGATCACGAGCGGTGACCGCGATCTCCCGTTTGTCCCGGTCGGACAGTGGCTTCACCCCACCCTCGCCCGCCACCACCCGCAACGTGGCGAGCTCGACGGTGACCTCGACGCTGCTGTCCGCCGGATCGGCGCCCGCGACCACCTCCCCGGACCACCGGCCGACCTCGATCGTGAGGTCGTGTCCGACCTGGGCGGCGAGGCCCTGACGGGTGGTGCGCAGGATCAGCCTGCCGCGCTCCGGTCCGATCTGACGGGCCGTTCCCGATGCTGACATGAATCGCACGTTAGGCCCACTGGCGTGCGGCGGTACAGAGCATGGTCGAATTCTCGGAATCCGAGATCTCAGGACAACGGTGTCTCTCCGAACCGTTCCTGGATGCGCCGGAGATCCCGCAGCCGGGGCTCGGTCTCGCCGCCGACCCAGCGGCTCACCGTCTTTACCGAAACCCCCAGCTGCCTGGCCGCTTGTTCCTGCGTGAGCCCTTCCCGGCGCAGCGCCGCGGACATCCAGTCGGCGAAGGTGGCCGGCTGCTGGGACGGCGGTCGGGTCGCCGGGGACGGCAGCCGAATATCACCCATCTGTCCCAGCGTCGGCTCCTCCGAAAGGCCGGGATGCGAGTGCAGCACGTCGATCTCGACGTGCTCGGGAAAGATCCGGAAGGAGATCTGGATCTCGCCGGTGGGCCCGGCCGCGTCCAGCAGCGCACGGAAGACGGTCTGGCTGACCTCGCTGTTGTCCGCGTCGGTCAGCGGCGACTCCGCGAGACAGCGACGCACGAAATCCCGGATTTCCGGAATGGAGGAAGGGCGGGCCGGAAAGGTTTTGGACAGCACGACGATCGGGAGGATCTCGATCGGCTCACCGGAGGGAAACTCGCCGGGCTCGGTCACTGTGCCAACCCCTTGCCCCTGTGTTTGGCGCAGCCTACCTGCGCAGAGGCCAGGACACCTACCGCAGGACGGAGCAAATACCGGCAACTCACTGGCTGTTGCAAATGCATTGCAACAGCCGATGGAGACATTTCTGTCTGATTTCCAGCCGGATACGTCTTGATGCCGTCGGCCGACGGGTCTAACGTTTCCTTTTGGGCCACTGTGACCCATCGCACAAACCCGTTCGATCGCTTGTCTCTGCCCGCGCAAAATTTTCGGGCCTGGGGTCAACCTCGCCGAACGCAGTCGCGCCCGGCGGTGAGGAGGTCACCGATGACGACGGCCGAGAAGCCCGCCGACACAGCCGAGACCGAAGAGCCGGTGGTCCACATTCTCTGGATGAACGGCGGCCTGGGTTGCGACGGTGACTCGGTGGCGCTGACCGCCGCGACGCAGCCGAGCATCGAGGAGATCGTTCTCGGCGCGCTGCCCGGCCTGCCGAAGGTGGCGGTGCACTGGCCGCTGATCGACTTCGAGTGCGGGCCGGAGACCGGCGCGGACACCTTCATCGAATGGTGGCACAAGGCGGATCGGGGCGAGCTGGAGCCCTTCGTGCTCGTCGTCGAAGGGTCCATCCCCAACGAGGCGATCAAGAAGGAAGGCTACTGGTGCGGCTTCGGCAACAACCCGGAGACGGGTCAGCCGATGACCACCAACGAATGGCTGGATCGCCTGGCCCCCAAGGCATTGGCGATCCTCGCGGTCGGCACCTGCGCAACCTACGGCGGCATCCACGCCATGGCCGGCAACCCGACCGGCGCGATGGGCGTGCCCGACTACCTCGGCTGGGACTGGCGTTCCAAGGCCGGCCTGCCGATCGTGTGCGTGCCCGGCTGCCCGACCCATCCGGACAACCTGTCCGAGACCATCCTGTACCTGCTCTACCAGGCCGCGGGCCAGGCGCCGATGATCCCGCTCGACGAGGCGTTGCGGCCCACGTGGCTGTTCGGCGCGACCGTCCACGAAGGATGCGACCGCGCGGGATACTACGAGCAGGGCGAGTTCGCGAAGGAGTACGGCTCCCCCAAGTGCCTGGTGAAGCTCGGCTGCTGGGGCCCGGTGGTCAAGTGCAACGTGCCCAAGCGCGGGTGGATCAACGGCGTCGGCGGCTGCCCCAACGTCGGCGGCATCTGCATCGCGTGCACGATGCCCGGCTTCCCGGACAAGTTCATGCCGTTCATGGACGAGCCACCGGGCTCGAAGGTGTCGGCCGCCGCGAGCGGCATGTACGGGACGGTCATCCGCGCGCTGCGCGGCTTCACGATGAAGACCGTCGACGAGGAACCGAAGTGGCGTGCCAAGGGCAACCAACTGCTGACCGGATACAAGGCAACCTGGTGAGGAAGGGTCGACGATGACCAAGGCAACGGAGCGCGAGCTCGTCGAGATGGCGTGGGACCCCGTAACCAGGATCGTCGGTTCCCTCGGCATCTACACGAAGATCGACTTCAAGGCCAAGGAGGTCGTCGAGTGCCACAGCACCTCGTCGATCTTCCGTGGCTACAGCATCTTCATGAAGGGCAAGGACCCTCGGGACGCGCACTTCATCACCAGCCGCATCTGCGGCATCTGCGGCGACAACCACGCCACGTGCTCGGTCTACAACCAGAACATGGCCTACGGCGTGCGCCCGCCGCACCTCGGTGAGTGGATCATCAACCTCGGCGAGGCCGCCGAGTACATGTTCGACCACAACATCTTCCAGGAGAACCTGGTCGGGGTGGACTACTGCGAGAAGATGGTCGCCGAGACCAACCCCGGTGTGCTGGAACAGGCCAACCGCACCGAGTCGCCGCACGCCGGCGAGCACGGGTACAAGACCATCGGCGACATCATGCGTTCGCTGAACCCGCTCGAGGGCGAGTTCTACCGTGAGGCGCTGCAGGTCTCCCGCTACACCCGCGAGATGTTCTGCCTCATGGAAGGCCGGCACGTCCATCCGTCCACTCTGTACCCCGGCGGCGTCGGCACGGTCGCGACCGTGCAGCTGTTCACCGACTACCTGACCCGGCTCATGCGCTACGTCGAGTTCATGAAGCGCGTGGTGCCCATGCACGACGACCTGTTCGACTTCTTCTACGAAGCCCTGCCCGGCTACGAGAAGGTCGGCCAGCGGCGGATCCTGCTCGGCTGCTGGGGCAGCCTCAACGACCCGGAGTACTGCGACTTCACCTACGAGAACATGGAGTCGTGGGGCCGCAAGATGTACGTCACCCCCGGTGTCGTCGTCGACGGCAAGCTCGTCACCACCAGCCTGCTCGACATCAACCTCGGCATCCGGATCCTCTTGGGACACTCGTTCTACGAGGACTGGGAGGACCAGGAGATGTTCGTCAACCGGGACCCGCTCGGCAACCCGGTGGACCGCAGGCACCCGTGGAACCAGCACACCATTCCCCGGCCGGCCAAGCGCGACTTCGACAACAAGTACTCCTGGACCATGTCGCCGCGCTGGTTCGACGGCAAGGACCACCTCGCGCTGGACACCGGCGGCGGCCCCATCGCCCGCCTGTGGGCCACCGCGCTCGCCGGACTCGTCAACACCGAGTACATCCAGGCGACCGGGCACAGCGTGAAGATCGCACTCCCCAAGAGCGCGACCAAGCCGCCGGTGCAGTTCGAGTGGAAGATTCCACAGTGGAGCAACGCCATCGAGCGCAACCGGGCCCGCACCTACTTCCAGGCCTACTCCGCGGCGCTCGCGCTCACCTTCGTGCAGAAGGCGCTCGCCGAGATCCGCGCCGGCCACACGAAGACGTGGGAGCCGTTCAAGGTGCCGGAGGAGGGCGTGTCCGTCGGCTTCACCGAGGCGGTCCGCGGCGTGCTGTCCCACCACATGGTGATCAAGGGCGGCAAGATCGCGAACTACCACCCGTACCCGCCGACGCCGTGGAACGGCAGCGTCCGGGACACCTACGGCACCCCCGGCCCGTACGAGGACGCCGTGCAGAACACGCCGATCTTCGAGGAGAACACCCCGGAGAACTTCAAGGGCATCGACATCATGCGCGCGGTGCGCAGCTTCGACCCGTGCCTGCCCTGCGGCGTGCACATGTCCCTCGGCACCGGGAAGACACTCACGAAGATCCACACGCCGCACGCGTTCAACGCGGAGTACTGACATGGCGGGCAACGCTCGGACCGTCGGCGAACGGATCGAGGAGCTGCTCGAGAGTCTCCAGTCCGGACGGGACAAGGACACCGCGGAGGAGCTCGTCCACCTCCTCGTGGAGATGTACGGCGACGGTCTCGGCCGGATCGTCGCCGGACTCGAACCGGACCAGGTCCTGCGCCTGACCGAGGACAGTCTCGTGGAGAGCCTGCTGCTCCTGCACGACCTGCACCCGCTGGACGCCGACGCCCGGATCCAGAAGGCGCTCGACAAGGTGCGGCCCTACCTCGGCTCGCACGCGGGCGGCGTCGAGTACCTCGGCGTCGACGAGGAGGGCGTCGCGCAGCTACGGCTGGAAGGCAGCTGCGACGGCTGCGCGTCCTCGACGCTCACGGTCAAGATGGCGATCGAGGGCGCGATCCAGGAGGCGGCGCCCGAGCTGACCGGCATCGAGGTCGCCGGGGTGGCCGAGCCGGAACCGGCGGCCACACCACTGCTCCAGGTGGGCATGGGCCCACCGGAGGGCTGGGTCGACGCGGTCCCGCCGCCGCGGCCCGCCGCCACGCCGGACGGCGCGTGGGCGACGCTGCCCGACCTCGGGCCGCCCACCGGCAGACCGGTCGTGGTCGACCTCGACGGCGTGTCGGTGCTCGTCTGCTCGATCCGCGGCACGCTCTACGCGTACCGCGACTCGTGCGCGGGCTGCGACTCCTCCCTGGCGGAGTCGCCCGTGAACGGGAACGTCCTCACGTGTCCGTCCTGTGGTGCGCGGTTCAACATCCGGCTCGCCGGTCGTGGGCTGGACGACACCACGCACCACCTCGACCCGCTGCCGCTGTTGACGGACAGCACGGGCGTGCGGGTCGCTGTGCCGCGGGCCGTGCCGTCGTGACCGGCAGGACCGGGCTGAGACGGTTCGTCGGAACACCGCCCGCACCGACACCGGCCGCGGCCGAGTCGCCGCAGCCGGTCGTGGAACGGTGCGAGCTGTGTGGCACGCCGGCCGGGCCGCGGCACGGACACGTGGTGGACACCGAGAACCGCGCGCTGATGTGTGCCTGCCGCGCCTGCTTCCTGCTGTTCACGCGGCCGGACGCGGGTGGCGGCAGGTACCGCGCGGTGCCCGAGCGGTACCTGCACGACCCGGTCCGTCCACTCACGACGGTCGAGTGGGAGGGGCTCGGCATCCCGGTCGGCGCGGTGTTCTTCCTGCGCGGCGCCGACGGCATGTCCGCGTTCTACCCGAGTCCGGCCGGCGCCACCGAGTGCCTGCTGAACCTGGACGCGTGGGCGGCGCTCGGCACGGAGCACCCCATGCTCGCCGCCGCCGAGCCGGAGGTCGAGGCCATCCTCATCCACTCGGCCGACAACACCATCGAGTGCTTCCTGGTCCCGGTCGACCTGTGCTACCAGCTGGTCGGGCTCGTCCGGACGTACTGGAAGGGCTTCGACGGCGGCCAGGAGGCACACGAGGCCATCGACGAGTTCTTCACCGAGATCCGGTCCCGCGTAACGAAGTTCGAGGAGTGACGGTGGCCGAGCTCGTGTTCGACTGTGTCGGGGCGGAGGCCGACCGGTACGCCGTCGTGCCGTCGATGACGTTGAAGCTGCGGGTCACCGAGACGAACGGTGAGAAGGTCGACGCGATCGCGCTGCGCTGCCAGATCCGCATCGAGCCGCACCGGCGCCGCTACTCGGCGGCCGAGGCGGAGCGGATGCACGACCTGTTCGGCGGCACCGAACGCTGGGCCGACACGCTCAAGCCGCTGCAGTTCACCACACTGTCCACAATGGTCCCGGGGTTCACCGGCAGCACCACGCAGGACCTGCCGCTGCAGTTCTCCTACGACCTCGAGATCGCCTCGACGAAGTACTTCAGCTCACTGGAGGACGGGGTGATCCCGCTGCTGCTCCTGTTCAGCGGCAGCATCTTCAGCACCCGCGACGGTCGGCTGAACGTGCAGCAGGTGCCGTGGAGCAAGGAGTGCGCGTTCCCGCTGCCGGTGAAGGTGTGGCGGCAGACCGTGGACCTGCACTTCCCCAACAGCGCCTGGTTCCGGGTGCAGCAGGACACCATGGAGGCGTTGCAGCGCTTCAAGTCCCGCAACGCGCTGCCCACCTGGGACAGCACCATCGACGCGCTGCTCGCCGAGGTCGAGGAACGGAAGACATAGGGAGAGGGAACGTCATGTTGATCCGACTGATCAAAGCCGTGGTGGTCGCGGTCGTGGTGGCCGCGGTGATCCAGTCCCTGCCGGACATCAAGCGATACCTAGAGATGCGCGAGATGTGACATGGAGACACTGATCGGCTTCGCGGTCGGCTACGTGGTCGGCACCCGCCAGGGCCGCGACGGGCTGCGGAAGACCCGCGAGTCGTTCGACGCCATCCGCACCTCACCGGAGGTACGGCAGCTGGTGGCCACCGGTGTGTCGCTCGCCGGGTCCACCATGAAGCAACTGCTGAGCGGCGGCGCCGGTCCGATGCTCGGCGGCGTGGTCGACGCGGTCTCCCGCAAGGCGAAGGAGATGGCCGGGCCGCCGGCGCGGGACTGACGGTCAGCCACCCAGTCTGTCCGCCAGCCAGGCGACGCCGAAGTTCACGACGTCGTCGGCCTCGAACAGGTAGCCGGCCGCGGCGCCGACGCTCCCCCGTACGCCGATGCCCGCGGCAAGCATGTCCCGGCCGATGACCTCGAACGGGTCCAGCCCGTCCGGCACGACCGACGAGTAGTCGAACGCGCCGTCCGCCGAGTCGATGTCGTGGAAGCGCCGCCACACGCGCTCGCCGTCCACGACGATCGGTTGCTCGTAGCTCACGAACCGCTTGTTCGGCGCCTCGGCGAGCGCCTCGGCGTGATGCAGGATCGTGAGCGTGTCGAGGGGCGCGCCCAGCAGCAGGACCCGGCCGCCCATGGCGACGAGACGGGCGAGTGGGCTGTCGTGCCCGTGCGGATCCTGCCAGGGATGGTTCGCCATCAGGGGTTCGGCGGCCGCGCCGAGCGCGGCGAAGCTGACGTCCGGGTGCCGACTGCGTACCGCGCCCGGCCACCGGCGCAGCGCCTCGGGAAGCCGGCCGTTGTCATGGTCGGCTTCGCTGACCGCCGGGTCGTAGGCGGGGTGCTCCGCGCGCAGCGCGTCCTGCCAGGCCTGCGGCCAGGTGGCGAAGTCGTAGGGCGGCGCGTCGTTCCAGCCGCAGGTCACCATGAGGGTGCCCCGCGCGCCGACGACGTCGCGGAGAGCGCCGATGATCGTCGGCGCACCACCGGCGACGTAGCCGATCGCGGACATCCGCGTGTGGAACATGACGACGTCACCGTCGGCAAGGCCGAGCGCGGTGAGGTCGCCGACGAGCCGACCGCGAGTGACCGGGCCGTCCGAGAGCTTGAGCAGAGCACGTTCATCCACGAGCGCTCATTGTTCACCGATTCGTACGCGGTGGCTCTCGTCGTCGGAGAGGAACGACGCCAGCGCGCGGCCCTGCTCGGCGACGGCGGTGCGGTCGGCCCGGGAGAAGCGGCGCAGCGGGGCGACGGTCACGGTGCCGCCCTCGACGTCCCAGGTCGCGGCCACCCGGCCGTCGACCAGGACGACGCGCGCGCCGGCGACCGACAGGCCGCGGTGGGCGTCATCGACGATCCGGCCGCGGTCGTGGTACCCGAGGAGCGCGTTGTCGAACGCGGGCAGGAACCGCACCGGGGCGGGGGTGTCGGGGTCGGGGCGCGGCGCGTCGGGGAGGTCCACCAGCTCCCGGCCGCGCTCGTCGCGGAAGGTGACCAGCTCGTCCCGGATGGCGGCCACCGCGGCCGGCAGTCCGGCGAGGCCGCACCAGGCACGCAGGTCGGCCGTGGCGGCGGGGCCGAACGCGGCCAGATAGCGCCGTACCAGTGTTTCGCCGACCGGGTCGGCGCCGTCCGGAGCCGGCGGGTCGATCTCGCGCCCCAGCCAGGAGGAGAGCGGGACGTTGCGCACGCCCGCCCTCGTGCGCCACAGCCCGCGCGGCGGCAGCTGGACCATCGGGACGACGGCCGCGACCAGCAGCTCCCCCAGCGCCCGCGGTCCCGGCTCCGGCCAGCGTCCGGCGAGCGCCCGCGCGAGCTCGGCCATCGAGCGGGGCTCGCCGTCGGCCGTCACCGCCCGGCCGGCCGCCGCGAGCTCGTCGAGGTCGACCCCGTCGAGCTCGCGGCGGTAGGTCCCGAGCACCCGTTGGCGCAGCATGGCGCCGTGGCGGGCCCGCCAGGCGAGGACGTCCTCGGCGGCGAGGAGGTGGACGGTGCGGCGCATGAGGTGGGTGCGCACCACGCGCCGTCCGGTGAGCAGGTCGTCGAGCATGGCGGGCTGGAACGCGCGCAGCCGCGACCAGAGCCCGACGAACGGTTCCTGCGGTTCCTGTGCCTGCAGGCCGCACAGGTGCGTGACGGCGTCGAGGACCGGCAGGTCGGCATGGTCGAGCAGCAGCTGCCGGGCCAGCGTCGCGCGGTTGAGCGCCCTGGTGTCGAGAACGGTCACGTGGACGTCTGCCCGTCGAGCGTCTCGCGCAGGATGTCGGCGTGCCCGGCGTGCTGGGCGGTCTCGGCGATGACGTGCATCAGCACCCGACGCACGCTGCGCACCCCACCCGGCTCGTGCCAGGGCGCCTCGGGCAACGGCTGCGTCGCCGACAGGTCGGGAACGGCGGCGACGATCTCCGCGCTGCGGGCGGCGACCTGCTCGTAGCGCTCGAGGATCCCGGCCAGCGTCTCGCCGGGCAGCATCCGGAAGTTGTTCTGGTGGTCGATCGCCCACTGCGGGAGCTCACGTGCGGTGCCGGCGGCGAAGTCGGCCCAGGTGACGCCGTCGGGCAGGTCGTAGCTCATCGCCGAGGGGCCGTCGACCGCGAAGCGCAGCCACCCGTCCTCGATGGCGGCGACGTGCTTGACCAGCCCGCCGAGGCACAGCGCGCTGACCGTCGGACGCTCACCGAGCTGCTCGTCGCTGAGCCCACGGACGGTGTTGGTCAGGGCGGCGCGCACGGCCGCGAGCTCGCCGAGCAGCTCGGTCCGCTCGGCGTCGAGAGTCATGGTGTTGTCGTTGTTGGGCATGGGACAACCTTCGCAAGGGATGCGGACAGATCCTGTCCGCATCTCGCAACTCGAATTCGCTGGCTCCGTTGTGTCGTGGCGTGACAGCCTCGACGCATGAGTTGGGACGAGGAGTTCGCCGTCGGGTATGACGAGTGGTCGGCCCATATGACCGAGGACGTCGCGTTCTACGTCGAGCTCGCGCGCGAGGCGGACGGGCCCCTGGTCGAGCTCGCGATCGGGAACGGGCGCGTGGCGGTCCCGGTCGCGCGGGCGACCGGGCAACGGGTGGTCGGCTTCGACTCGTCGCCCGCGATGCTCGCGCAGGCCCGGGCCCGTGCCGGCGACGCGGGCGTCGACCTCGACCTGCGCGAGGCCGACATGCGCGACCTGCGCCTCGACGAGCCGGCGGCGCTGATCTACTGCCCGTTCCGCGCGCTCCTGCACCTGGCCACCTGGGCCGACCGCCGCCACGTCTTCGAGCGGGTGGCCGCCTCGTTGCTGCCGGGCGGTCGGTTCACCTGGAACGCGTTCGCCTTCGACCACAAGGTCGCCGCCCGCCTCGAGGGTGTGCGCCAGACCGAACCGGACCCGCACACCGTCCAATACTCGGTCGGCGACAACCGGCTCGACCTCGTCCGCGACAGCGGTGCGAAAAGCTCGCTGTGGTGGGCGACCAAGAACGAATGGCTCGGGCTGCTCGACGTCGCCGGCCTCGAACTGGAAGCGCTGTACGGCGGTTTCGCCCGCGAACCATTCACCGGTGACAGCACGGAGTACGTGTTCGTCGCCCGGCGGCCTGCCATCGAGTGAGCGTCAGTTCCGCGAGTCGGCCGTCTTCGCCAGATAGACGGTGGCCGTGGCTTCCCGCTGCTGCAACGGGTTGTCGAACCGGACGATCTCCGCCCGCACGTCGGCGAAGGTCTCGGTGAGCGCGGCGGTGAACTCGTCGTCCGGCGGGTCGTTCGACCACAGCGCGAACGCCCCGCCGGGATGAAGGCGCTCCGCGACGCGCAGCAGGCCCGCCGGCTCGTAGAAGTCGGCGTTGCCGGGATGAAGATGGTGCCGCGGCGAGTGGTCGATGTCGACGACGACGGCGTGCCAGAGTTCCCCAGGCCGCGCCGCGGGGTCGAACTCGGCGCCGGAGCGCACCATCGCGAAGAAGTCGCCCCGGACCAGTCCGCACCGTGGGTCCGCGGTCAGCTCCGCGCCGGCGGGGATCAGCCCCCGCTCGTGCCACTCGATCACCTCGCCGAGCGCGTCGACGACGACCAGGCGGCGCACGTCCGGGTTCGCCAGCACGGCCTGCGCGGTGAAGCCGAGCCCGAGCCCGCCCACCACCACGTCCAGCGGCCCGGACAGCTCCGCGAGCGCCAGGCGGCCCAGCTCCTCCTCGGCGACCGTGAACAGGCTCGACATGAGGAACTCGTCGTTCAGCTTGATCTCGTGGACTTCCCGGTCGGCGATCGGGTCCCAGCGGCGCCGCAGGACGAGCTCCCCCAGCGGCGTCGCTCGCCAGTCCAGCTCCTGGAACCGTGCACTCACCTGGTCACACTCATCGGCACACCGTAGTTGTGGCCAGATCGGTCAGAAGCACCGCGTGTCCAGCGCCGCCATGGTGGGGTCGTTTTCCTTGGGGCCGCGCACGGTGAAGCCGTCCATGGTGGTGGCGATGGTGAGGGTGTCGATGCCGAACTCGCACTCCGCCGTGAAGGTGGTGCGCGGGCTGCCTTCGGGGTCCACCGGTGCGCCGGTGCCCGTCAGTCGGATCAGGCCGGGCTTGCGGACGACCACGTCGAGGCCGCCGCTGTTGCTCCGGGCGAAGTGCGCTTGTGGGTGCTCCACGAGCGTCCACGTGACATCCTCGACATCCGTGTACGCCACGTCGTAGAGGTACTCCTCCGCGCTGAACGGGCAACCGGCCGGCGAGACTCCCCCCTCGGCCACGCAGTCGTCGACGAAGTCGTCGATCGCCCGCTGGGCGGCGGCGGTGCCCTTGTCGGTCAGCTCGAGGCCCGTCGCGGGTTGGACAGTCCCGTTCGGTGGTTGGGGTGGCGCGATGAGCACCGCCGGGTCGACCGTCATCCGCTCAGCCAGGCTGGGGTACAGCTCGTAGACGCCGGGGAACACCAGCAGGTGCACGGTGCCCGACTTGCTCTCGTGCCGCACCCCGCCCAGCTCGACGACGTCCAGACCGCCCACCACCAGGTCCACCGCGACGAACGGCGACTCGATGGTCCAGCCGTCGTCGCCGTCGACCAGGTGGAAGCGTCCTTGGTCCGAGTCGTGCTCGGTGCTGATCGTGACGTCGACGTCCACCTCGTCGTCGGTCCGGTGCCGCTCGACGATCGCGTCGACCGTCCAGTCGTCGGCCAGCGCGTCCGCGGACAGGAACTCCAGCCGCCCCTCGGGCTTCGGTTCGCCGGCGATCTCCAACGCTGCCTGCGTGTCCCCGGCGCGGATGGCGTCCAGATAGTCCCGCACGACGGCCGTCGGCCCCGACGACGACACCGCGACCCCGACCAATGTCGCCACCAACGCGACGACAACCACGCCGACGATCACCACCGGCTTGCGATTCCGTGTCAGCCACGCCCGCCAGGGAAGACTGGAGCCTGAGTAGCGGCCGGCCTCGTCTGGGGCCGTGTCGGCTGGGGCCGTGTCGGTGGTCGAGTCTGTGTCGGTGGTCGAGTCTGTGTCGGTCGCCGAGTCTGTGTCGGTCGCCGAGTCGGCAGTCGCGTCGGTCGCCGAGTTGGTCGCCGCGCCAGCAGTCTTGTCGTCCGCCGTGCCGGTTGCCGTCTCGTCCGCAGCCTCGGGCACCGGGTCAGTCACCGTCTCGGCAGTCGTGCCGGTCGTCGTGCTCGGACGGCGTGTCGGCCGTTGTCTCGGCAGCCGCGTCGGTTGCCGTGTCATTGTTGCTGTCGTCCAGGGCGCCGCGCGTGTCTTCCGGCGTGTCTTCCGGCGTGTCTTCCGGCGATGTCGCGGGTGGTTCGGCGTCGGGGTCGGGCATGGCTGGGGGCTCCGTCGAGGACGTCATGATGGGCGGCGGCAGGTGTCGACGGTGGCGTCGCTTCCGCGGACCGCGCTCTTCGAGATCTCCACGTCACCGTTCGCGCCGACCGTGCCCTGGAAACCGGTCAGGTCGATGTCACAGGTGACGGTGAACGTCGTCACCTTGTCTTCGGTGTCGAGGCCACTTCCGCTCAGCGTCACCGTGCCCGGCTCGACGGTGCGCAGCCCGAACCCGGGCTGCTGCTGGTCGATCCGGTCGTCGGCCATGTCGACGACGGGGTAGCTGGCGACCGTCCACTTGAGACCGCGCAGTTTGGTCACCCGCTTCCCATCCGGCGTGTCGATCTCGCCATCGGTCGCAAAAGGACAGTCGCCGTAGGGTGTCGGGGTCGCGAACTCGGCACAGTCGTCGATCTGTTGCCGCACGCCGCGTCGCATACGCTCCACGGCGCGGGAGCCGGGGGTGAGCGCGGCCGGCACGACCTTCGGGACGGTGGAGCTGAGCGCGGACTCCGGTGGCGGAAACGCTGCCACCGCATCGGTTTTCGACGTCTTTACCACGTCCGGGACGGACTGGTAGAAGCGGTACAGTCCCGGGAACAGCGTGTACTCCGCACTGTCACCCCAGTCGTCCGACCGCGTCACTATCTTGTCGTTGACCCGAAGGTACGTCAGCGGAGAAGCGGGAAACCGCACCTTGGCGAACGGGTCCGACAGGAGCCATTCACCGTCATCCTCCCGCGCGGTGAACTCACCTTCCGAGGTACCGCCCGGGCCGGCGATCACCGCCTTGACCCTCGCCTCGGAGCCGTACTCGCGTTCGAGCTCCGTCACCGACACCACCCACCAGTCGTCGCTGATCGCGTCGGGGGTCAGGAACGCGGCGCGTTCGCCGTAGGGCACGCCGTACCCCAACCGGGTGACGAGCTCAAGCGCGCCTTCCACGTCCTTGTCCGCGATCGCCGTGAGGTAGTCCTCGACGACGTCCTCCGGCGTGCGGAAGGTGCTCACGGCCACGACGACCCACACCGCGACCACGGCGACGACGACGCCGACCACGAGCGGTGCGACGCGGATCTTGCGCGCTCCGCTCAGCGACGACGACTCCACATCGGACTCCTTTCGGCGGGCGGGGTGCGAGCATCGTATTCTGCCGTTCGGGCGTCGCGGGCCGCTTTGGCGGATTACCCTCCCGGTCAGCCAGGGAGGAGCCATTCGATGACCGAGCAACCGACGTCGCCCGAGTCCGACGTCGAGGATCACGCGGCAGAGCCGGAGCGCCACGGTGTCGTGGTGGGACTGCTGGCGAAAGCGCTGGACCATCGCCGACTGGTGCTGGTCGCGACCGCCATCGTCCTGGCGGCCGCGGTCGTCGCGGTGCTCGTCTCGGTCGACTCGGGTGACGAGGACAGAGCGGTTCCCGCTGGCACGATACCGACCTTGGGCAACCAGCTCGCCGAGACCCCGCCGACGACGCCGAGCGAGCCGACCGACCCCGAGGACCTGCCGGCGTACTCGGGCGCTCCATTGTGGACGTTCCCACTGCCGGCCAACGTGGAAGACTACGACCAGCCCGACCTCGCCGTCACCGACAACGGTTACGTACTCGCGATGAACAAGCAGGTCCGGGGCCTCGACAAGGCGGGGAAACAGCTCTGGGAATACGTGCCGCCCGAGGTCGACTACATCACGGTCCGGGTGACGGGGCCCGTGGTGTTCGTCGGCTACGCCAATCCGGACGACGACCGGTGGCCCCAGCCGGACATCATCATCGCGCTGGACGCGACCACCGGCAACGAGATCTGGCGGGAGGACGAGGCGTCGCTCTGGTCGGTCACCGCTGACACGATCTACATGTCGGTGTGCTACGGCGGCCAGAACAACCGCATCGGCGACTGTCAGCTCAGCGCCCGCGACCCGAGGACCAACGCGGTCCGGTGGCGCGTCCCGACCTACGCCAGCTCCCGGGTGGTCAACGACAGCGGCGTGCTGCAGGCCGAGCCGACCCCGCCGCACCTGTTGATCGGCGCGTACCCGACCGGTGCCGGGGACTACACCGTCTCCGGCCACGACCCGGCGACCGGGCGGAAGCTGGGTACCGGCTACGGCGGCGGCGCCGACGCCGAGACGGCGCGGACGGTCGTCGCGATCGACGACGAGGACGACAACCCGGCGGACGGCTGCCGGGCCACGCTGACCGGGTTCGCGGCGTCCGGCGGCGCGCAGACGTGGCAGTACGCCGCGCGAACCTGGAAGACGAACGACGGCAAACGGTGCGCGAGACAGCCGGACTCGCTCAACGGCGGGCGGCTGGCCGTCACCACGCCGGACGGCGCGCCGAGCGTGCTGAACGTGGACACCGGTGCGATCGAGTGGAGCGCGCCGGCCGAGGGGGCGGCGATCGCGGCCTCCGAGACGACCCTGCTCGTGGCGTCGGAGCAGGACGGCGGCGGCGCCGCCGAGCTGATCGCCTACCGGGTCGGCAACGACAAGCCGCTCTGGCAGGTCCCGTTCACCGTCGCCGCGGACGACGCGAAGGTGGCCATCTCGGCCACGACGGCCGTGGTCCACTACCGGAGCGGCGAGGCGTTCGGGTACGACCTGGCGTCGGGCAAGGCGTGGACGTACGGCGGAACGGTGCAGCAGGCGACGGACACATGGATAGCCGTCTGCGGCGACGGATCGTGTCGCGGGTACGCCACCGTCTGAGGCATCGGCACTTCGGTGGCGCGGCCGAGTTGATCGTCGCGCCAAAGTGGGCGAGGTGCGACCGGCGGCGCGCCAAACCCACGCACCGCACCCGGCGCGCGGCACGTCATGCCCGGCTTGTTCCTGCTGGACAAGCGACCAAGCGCACGCCGGCCCGCGCGACGCGGCGGCGACGGCGGCCGTGCCGTACGCGTGGTGAGCCGAGCAGGATGCCCGCGAGTACCAGCACCAGCCCGCACCACTGACGCACGGAGAGCGACTCGGCGGCCACGACGGTACCGAGCAGCACGCCGGTCACCGGGTTGAGCAGTCCGACGAGCCCGACGGTGCCGGCGTCGAGGTGGCGTAGGCCGGCGAACCAGGCGGCGAACGCGAGGGCGGTCGCGACGACGGCGACGTAGCCGAAACCCAGCGCTGCGGGCAGGTCGAGCGCGGGCGGGGCACCTTCCAACGCCACGGCGACGGGCAGCAGGACGAGCCCGCCGGAGACCAGCTGCCACGCGGTCAGCGACAGCACGTCGACGTCACCGCCCCACCGTTTCGCGAGTATGTAACCGAACGAGGACATGACCATCGCGCCGACCGAGGCCAGCACGCCACGAACGTCGGCGACCACCGTGCCGGAGAACAACATCAGCGCGACGCCGGCGAGCCCCATACCGGCTCCGGCGAGCTGGCGGGCGCGCGGCGGATCGGACAGCACGAGCCACGCGAACAGCATCATCATGACGGGCGAGGTCGCCATGACCGTCGCGGCGATGCTGGTCGGCAGCAGCTGCGCGGCGAGATAGATCAGCACGAAGAACGCGCCGACGTTG
Source organism: uncultured Actinomycetota bacterium (assembly GCA_963840275.1). Lineage (GTDB taxonomy): Bacteria > Actinomycetota > Actinomycetes > Mycobacteriales > Pseudonocardiaceae > Actinophytocola. The sequence goes on along the minus strand of CAWIYK010000003.1, from coordinate 48,951 downwards.
AGCGTCCCGAGCACCAGCGACTTCCACCACCACGACCCGCGCGGCAGCCGCCGGCACACCGCGAGTAGCAACAGACCCGCCGGCAGTGCCCGGATGAGCGCCCCGTGCAGCGGCGCGTCGGCGGGCAGGAACTCGTGGGTGACGAAGTAGTTCGAGCCCCACGCGACGGGCGCGATCGCGGTGACCAGCACCCATCGCAAGTTAGCTTCCATGGAAGCTACTATAGCTTCCCAGGAAGCTATAGTGTGGGTCATGACCGACCACGTCGCACGAATCCAGGCCGAGTGGGCGCGGGAGCGGCCGGACCTGGACGTCCGCCCGCAGGGGGTGATCGGCAGGTTGCACCGGCTCGCCGGCCACCTCACCGAGCAGCTCTGCGTCGTGTACCGGCGCTACGGGTTGGCAGAGGGCGAGTTCGACGTGCTGGCGACCCTGCGCAGGGCGGGCGCGCCCTTCGAACGCGCCCCCGGCGAGCTGGCACAGTTCACGATGGTCACCACGGGCGCGATGACCAAGCGGATCGACCGCCTCGAACGCGACGGCCTCGTCACCCGCCGCCGCAGCACCACCGACGGCCGCGGCCGGGTGGTCGCGCTCACGCAGGCGGGCCGGGACCTGATCGACCGCGCCTTCGCCGACCACATGGCGAACGAACACCGGTTGCTCGCCGACCTGACCTCCGACGAGGCCGCACGGCTCGAGTCACTGCTGACGGGTTGGCTCGCGCGCGTGGAACACCCGCGATGACCGGCTTGCCGGCCCGGCGGCCGTCTGTGATCGTGAGCGGCCATGAGCGAAGCGACGTACCGCCTGGGTCCGCACCAGACCCTCACAGTCAAGAGATCGAGCGCCGACGTGCTCGAGGTCGAGGCCACCTGGTCCGGTGACGGCGCGCTGCCACCCGCGCACTTTCACCCTGACCAGGACGAGCACTTCGAGGTTCTCGACGGCCAACTGCGCGTACTCCTCGACGGCGAGGAACGCCTGCTGGGACCCGGTGACACGCTGGACGTTCCGCGCGGCACCGTGCACGCGATGACGGCGACGCACGACGGAGCGCGCGCCATCTGGCAGACCCGTCCCGCAATGCGCACGGAGCAGTTCTTCGCCGCCATGGACGCCGCGCAACACCGCGGCGGCTCGCTGCTCGACTTCGCGCCGGTGGCCCGCGCGCACACCGCGGAGGTCCGTTTCACGAAACCGCCGCGGTGGCTACAAGGACCGTTGTTCGCGGTACTCGCCATGACCGCGCGACTGCTGCGCCGCTGACGGTCCGCTACAACAGCGTCTGCTGGTTCATCTCGGCGCTGAGCGCGTCGATCTGGGAACGCACCAGGCTCCCGTACCCGTCCTCGGGCAGGGCCTGTTCGGCTTGCCGGGCAGCCGCGAGTTGCTGGCTTGCGGCGTCCTGGCGGCCGAGCTTGTGTAATGCCCTGGCCGAGTTGACGTGCAGCGATGCGCGCAGCGGCGCCACCGCGGCAGCATCCGCGTCCTGTGGGGTGACCTCGGCGGCGGCCGCCAGAGCACGCTCGTCCCACCGCAGTTCCTCGACCGGGTCGTCCTGCAGATCGGCCATGTAGTGCGCGAGATGGACGCGGTGCAGCGGACGACCGTGCTCGACCTGGGTCCACAGTTGTTCGTAGGCGGAGACGGCCTGCTCCCGGTGCCCCTGCAGGGCGGACTGTTGCACCTGAGCGATCATGGCCGTGATCGGATCGTTCGCCGGTCCGGCCGCGTCCGTACTGGGAGCCTTCTTCTGTTTCACGCTCTGGATGATCTCGTAGCAGGCACTCACGCACCCGCCGCAGATCCACACGCCCGGCCCGCTGATCAGGTGGTCGACCTCCGCGGTACCGGCCCCGCAGAAGGAACAGGCCGGCTGGTCCCCGGCACCCTCCGACGCGTTCATGGCTTCTCTCGTCCGCAGAGCAAAGTGCGGCCGCCCCTGCTAGCTGACGGCGGCCTTCGTACGACGCTTGCCAGCCCGCTTCTTCGGGGTTTCCGTCGCCTGTTTCGCCGCGTGGTACTTCTCGACGACGTGACCCGGAATCCGGCCGCGAGCTGCCAACTCGATGCCGTTCTGGTGGGCCCATTCACGAATCGCGCTCGCCTCGCTGGCATCGGACGATCGCGACGACCCTGTTCCCGAGCCTCGACTGCGGCGGCCGCCGGTACGGCGCGCATGCGGGATGTACTCCTGCAACACCGCGCGAATTCGCTCGGCGTTCTCGGTCTTGAGATCCACCTCGTACGCGACGCCGTCGAGTCCGAACTCGACCTTGGCGACATCGTCGGAAGCTGTGCCATCCAAGTCATCGACCAGCTGGATTAATACCTTCTGAGCCATTTGCCTCTCCCTGTGGGGCAAGCACGCACTAAGATACGTGGGGGACGGCGGCGCGCTTCTGCGGCGAACAATAGCAAGAATGGTGACCTAACGTCGACAGTTCCCATACCGAGAGACCCCCGACTCGCCGAAGATTTCGCAGTGCCCGTCACCGCAATAGTCCTGGCCGGACTATTGCGGCCTAATGACGATTACGACGAACACACCAAACAAAGTCGCCCGCACCCGAGGATAGGTGTCGTCACAGCAAGGGTGTCGTTGTACGGAGCGCACCGATGGTGGCGCCGATGGCCGGGCGCGCGGTCGCGCTTGCCCGCCACAGCGCGAAGATACGGCGGGTCGGCGCCGGGTCGATCGGCACGAAGCGCACCGCGGGCGGCGCGGGTTCGCGGCCGAGCCGTGGGACCAGGGCGGCGCCGAGACCGGCCGCGACCAAGGCCAGCTGGGTCGAGTGCTCCGAAGCGGTGTGTCGGACGCGCGCCTCCGCGCCGAGCGTGCGGACGAGCCAGTCGTGGCAGATCTGGCCGGTGCTCCAGCTGATCCAGTCCTCGCCGGCGAGCTCGGCGATGGCGACGCTGTCCCGGTCCGCGTGCGGGTGGCCGGTGGGCAGCGCCAGGTCGAACCGGTCGTCCAGCAAGTCTTGGCGCGACAGGCCGTCCGGCACGGTCAGCACGTCGTCGGCCCAGTCCTGGACGACGGCGACGTCGAGATCGCCGCGGCTCAGTGCCGGGATCGCCTCGTGCGGTTCGCGCTCGGACAGCGACACCGACAGGTCCGGGTACCGCGACCGCAGGTCCCGCAGGGCGCCGGGCAGCAGACCGCGGGCCGCGGTGGCGAACGCGGCGATCGCCACCGTCCCGACGACCGCGCCACGGTGTTCGGCCAGCCCGGACTCCACCCGTTCGACGTGGCTCAGGAGGCCGCCCGCGTCGCCGGCGAGCCGTGCGCCCACGTCGGTCAACCGGATGCCCCTCCCCCGCCGCTCGACCAGTCGCTGACCGACCTCCCGCTCCAGTCGCGCCAGCTGCTGCGACACGGCCGAGGTGGTGACATGCAGTACGCCGGCCGCGCCGACCACGGAGCCGGTCGTGGACACCGCGTGCAGCACGCGCAGCCGCTCCAGGTTCAACATCGTAGGAATGCTACGCAATGGGGTTCAGAAAGTGTCGCTTGTCCTTAAGAGTGGCTCCGCACAGAGTGGGCACATGCTCACACTGGCGAACATCATGTCCATGACCGTCGGCAGCGACCTGCCGGTCCACCGGCTCGGCTTCGGCGCGATGCGGCTGACCGGCGCACCGAACTGGCCGGACCGCAGGGATGCCGTCGCGACCGCGCGGCGGGCGGTCGAGCTCGGCGTCACGTTCATCGACACCGCCGACTCCTACGACCTCGGCGACAACGAGAAGCTGCTCGCCGAGGCGCTGCACCCCTACCCGCCGGGCGTGGTGATCGCGACCAAGGGCGGGCACGTCAACGTCGGCACGGACTGGATCCCGCTCGGCCGCCCGGAATACCTGCGTCAGCAGGCCGAGCTGAGCCTGCGCAGGCTGCGGCTGGACCGGATCGACCTGTACCAGCTGCACCGGCTCGACCCGGCGGTGCCGCTCGCGGACCAGATCGGCACGTTGCGACGCCTGCAGGACGAGGGAAAGGTCCGGCACGTCGGCCTCTCCGAGGTGTCGGTCGCCCAGCTCGTGGAGGCGGAGAAGATCACGCCGATCGCGAGCGTCCAGAACCGCTACAACATCGCCGACCGGGCGCACCAGGACGTGCTCGACTACTGCGAGCGGCGCGGAATCGCCTTCGTCGCATGGCGTCCGGTCGCCCCCACCGCAACGTCCGGCACCGCCGACCCGATCACGACGATCGCCGAACGGCACGGCGCCACCCGGGCCCAGATCGCGCTGGCCTGGCTGCTGCGCCGTTCTCCCGTCATGGTGCCGATCCCCGGCACGTCGTCCCTCGCGCACCTCGAGGAGAACATCGCGGCGGGGACCGTCACCCTCGACGCCGACGACATGGCCCAACTGGCACAGCGGCGCTGACTCACGGCCTTGTTGAACGAGTACGGCGCGGCCGTCACGATGGGACCCGACCGGGATGCCAGAGGAGGCTCGATGACGAACAGTGACGTGACCGGGATGTGGGCGACGGTGCCACGGCTGCTCGCCGAGAACCGCTATCTCGTCCTCGGCACCGCCGACGGCGAGGGTCAGCCCTGGGTCACGCCCGTCTTCTTCGCGGCCCGCGACGAGTTCCAGCTCTTCTGGGTGTCCGCGCCGGACAGCCGCCACTCGCGCAACCTCGCGGGCCGGGCCACGACGGCGATCACGATCTTCGACTCCCACTCGCCGATCGGTGGCGCCGAGGCCCTCTACCTCGTCGCGACCGTGGCGCCGGTCGACCCCGGCGACGGCCGCGCCGCCATCGAGCTTCTCAACTCCCGGCTGCCGACCAACCAGCACCTGACGACCGACGACATCGCGCCGTCCGGACCACTGCGGATCTACCGTGCCGACGTGACCGAGCACTTCGTACTGATCCGCGGCGGCGACAAACGGTTCGACAACGTCACCGACAGCCGTCTCCCCGTCACACCGAACCGCGACTGAGCAGCGGTTCAGAGCAGGGTTCTAGCCAGTAGGAACACGTTGAGCGCCGAGATGACCGCCGCGACGGCGATGCCGGCGACCGTCGTGAATGGACGGTTCGTGAACGGGCCCATCACGTCGCGGCGGCGGGACAGCAGGACGAGCGGTACGAGCGCGAACGGGATGCCGAACGACAGGATCACCTGGCTGAGCACGAGCGCCCCCATGGGATCGACGCCGGTCGCCAGGATGACCAGCGCCGGGGCCATCGTGATGAGGCGCCGGGCCGCCAACGGAATCCGCCGCCGCAGGAACCCCTCCATCACGACCTGCCCGGAGTAGGTGCCGACGCTGGACGCGGCCAGTCCGGACGCGAGCAGCGCGAGCGCGAACGCCAGCGCGGCGCCAGGACCGAGCACGACGCCAAGGCCCCGGTGCATGTCGTCGAGTGACTCGGTGGGCGCCGCGGTGCCGTGCAACGCGCCGGCTGCGACCACCAGCATGCTCACGTTGACCAACCCGGCCAACCCCAGCGCGACGGCGATGTCCAGCCGGCTGGTCCGCAACGCGCGCCACCGCTCACCGAGGGTGCCGCGGTGCTGATGCTGGTTCAGCGCGGAATGCAGGTAGATCACGTGCGGCATGACGGTCGCACCGAGCATGCCGGTCGCGAGCAGAACGCTGTCGGTGCCGGCGAAACCTGGCACCAGACCGGCGCCGAGGCCCGTGAGCGGACCGAGTTGCAGTGTCTGGTACAGGAACCCGACCAGGATGACGCCCAGCAGCCCGATGATCACCGACTCGAACCGTCTGCGCCGCAGGGGTGCGAGTGTGAGAACACCAAACGAGACCACGGCCGTGATGCCGGCGGCGGGCAGCAGCGGGATGCCGAACAACAGGTTGAGCGCGACCGCGGCGCCGACGAACTCGGCGAGGTCGGTGGCCATGGTGACCAGCTCCGCCTGAACCCAGAGCAGACCGGTCACCGGCCGGGGATAGCTCTCCCGACACAGCTGCGCCAGGTTCTTCCCGGTGGCGATGCCGAGCTTGGCGGACAGGTACTGGACGAACATCGCCGTCAGGCCGGCGCTGACGATCACCCACAGCAGCAGGTAGCCGTACCCGGCCCCACCGGCCATGTTGGTGGCGAAGTTGCCGGGATCGACATAGGCGACCGCGACCACGAAGGCCGGGCCCATGAGGCCGGCGACGGTGCGGGCTCGGGAGCCGCGGGCGACCTGGACGGTGGGTGGCGCGAGGGTGCTGACCACTGGGACGTCTCCTGGAACGGGGTGGGGAGGTGCCCGCCGGCCGGGCGCGGCGACCGGCGGGCACGTGGACAGGTGTGTCGTAGCGCCTCAGGTCAGCTTCTTGATCGCCTTCTCGATCAGCCCGAGGTTCGCCGGGCTGGTCGCGTACAGCAGCGGGTCCGGCTTGGGCGCGGATGCCTTGCCACCCAAGGGTTTTGGCTTCTGCACGTAGCTGAACTCGTGCATGCCGTCCGGTGTCGGCCCGGACGCCCAGCGGCCCTCGGCGCCGGACTTGCCGTCGGACAGGTGCCAGATCGTGCCGGCGTGCTCGGCGTGCTCCTCGTCGAACAGGGCGCTCGGCGCGATCGAGCCCTCCAGCCCGTCCTCCTGCAGCTCCTCGATCGCGGCGAGCCACATGTTCTGGTGCACGGTGTCGCGGGCGAGGTTGAACTTCAGCATGTCCCGCACGCCCGGGTCGTCGGTCATGTTGTACAGCCGCGCGGTCTGCAACCGACCCTGCGCCTCGGCCGCCACGTTGGCGTGGAAGTCGGCGAGCAGGTTGCCACTCGCCACGATGTAGCGACCGTTCCACGGCACGCCGTTGCTGTCGGCGAGCGTCGGCCCGCCGCCGCTGACGATGGCCTGCTGCGGGTCCATCCCGCCGATGATCGCGGCGACCACCGGGTCCTTGTCGACCATGTCCGCGGTGGTCGTGGCCGGCGCGCCCTCGAGCAGCCGCGCCACCATCGTCGCGAGCATCTCGACGTGACCGATCTCCTCGGTGGCCACGTCCATGATCAGGTCCTTGTACTTGCCCTCCATCCGACAGTTCCAGCCCTGGAACAGGTACTGCATGGTCACGGTCATCTCGCCGAAGGCGCCGCCGATCAGTTCCTGCAGCTTGCGCGCGTAGTGCGCGTCCGGTCGCTCGGGCTTCGCCTCGAACTGCAACCGGCTCGTGTGGGTGAACATGGTCCGCACGCTAGGAACGCGCGATGACGGCGCCGCCACGTCGACACCACCCCGGCCGCACCGGAGCGTCACCGCGCCGTCGTCGCCGCAGGTCAGGTGGCGACGAATAAATCACCGCACCGGCAGGTGAGATTCACTCCCTCCGGGGAAATCGCCCTGCGCACCGATCCGTCCGATGTCCGGGGGCACCAGATGACACCCATCGACTCGAGCCGTGTCCGGGAGAGACCCGTGGTCTCCGTGCGACTCCTCGACGGCTTCGAACTGCTTGTCGGCGACCAGTCAGTGCCGATCGTCCCGAGCTCGCAACGGCTGCTGGCCTACCTCGCGTTGCACGGTGGCCCGGTGACGCGGACCGCCCTCGCCGCGACGCTCTGGCCGAGCGCGCCGGACCGGCGAGCCGCGGCGTGCCTGAGGTCCGCGCTGTGGCGGCTGGTCAAACCGGCACACGTGTTGATCGAGTCCCGGCGGGAGACGCTGCGCATCGGTCGGGCCGTCGAGGTCGACGTCACCGCGGTGCGCGGGTTCGTCGCCGGCATGACCGGCCCGGCCGTCGGCGCGCAGGACGTGGCGATGTCGGTCACCTCGCTGAGCGCGGACCTGCTCCCCGGCTGGACGGAACACTGGGTGATCGCCGAACGCGAGTGGTTCCGTCAGATGTGCCTGCGTGCACTGGAGATGCTCAGCGAACGGTTCCGAACCCGAGGCGATCACTTCCGCGCACAGGAGACCGCGGTCGCGGCGGTTCGGGGCGACCCGCTCCGGGAGAGCGCGCACCGCCGGCTGATCGAACTGCACCTGGCCGACGGCAACCCCGCCGCGGCGGTTCGCCAGTACGCGAGCTACCAGTCGCTGCTGCACACCGAGCTCGGCGTCGCCCCGTCGCCGGAGATACGACGGTTGGTCCAACCGGTGTTCGGCGCGCGTGCCGACGTGTGACCGAGACCTTGTTCGGTCCGGACAAAAAGGTCGAGTGGCCGGGTTATCGATATTCCGCACGGGTATTCGGCCGCCCTGACCGGAAACGCACATCCTGCAGCGTGGTGTGCCCGGTCGGTCCCCCACCACACAGCTAGGAGTTTCGGCATGAGTAAACCCATCGCTTCGGAAACAGCGCATCAGGCGCGAAACCTGCTCGAGGAAGGCAAGGGCCAGCTTGCCGGCCAGGCAAGCGAAGGACAGCGCAAGGCGGCGAACGGACTGCACGCGCTCGCCGACCAGCTCCACGGCATGTCGGAGAAGTCAGATGGCACGGGCATGGTGCCGGAGGTGGCCCGGCAGGCCTCGGAACGCACCCGCACCGTCGCGTCCTGGTTGGAGGAGCGGGAGCCCGGTGACCTCGTCGACGAGGTCAGACGCTTCGCCCGCCGCAAGCCCGGCATGTTCCTCGCCGCGGCCGCACTGGCCGGCGTCGTCGTCGGCCGGTTGACCAGGGGCGCGATCGCCGCCAAGAGCGAGGACTCGCCGTCGGCGGACCGGTCGCCCACGCCGGCGCCGGCTCCCACCGCGCACGCCGTGAACCCCGCGGCCGAGCCGCTGGTCGCTCCGGCGCCGGCGTACTCGATGCCGCCGGCGCCACCGGTCGTGGAGCCGCAGCCCGGCACCTTCGGTCACCAGGCCGGGCCGGTGACGCGATGACCGTGCCACCACGGGATCCGTCCGGCGTCGAAGTGGAGAACGTGTCGGTCGGCGACCTGCTCGGCAACGTCTCCCGTGACCTGTCCACGTTGATGCGTCAGGAGCTCGCACTCGCCAAGGCCGAGCTGAAGGTGGAAGCCGCCAAGGTCGGCAAGGGCGCCGGCATGCTCGGCGGCGCCGGGCTCGCCGGCTACATGGTCGTGCTGTTCGCCTCGATCGCGCTGTGGTGGGCACTGGCCAACGTGATGGACCAGGGCCTGGCGGCACTGCTCGTGGCGGTGCTGTGGGCCGTGATCGGCGCCGTGCTGTACGTGACCGGGCGCCGCACGCTACGCGAGGTCGACCCCGAACCAGAACGCACCGTCGAAACCCTCAAGCAGGTGCCAGAAGCACTGAAAGGCAGTGAGAACCGTCATGACTACCGATGATCCGGACCGGCTTCGCCGGGAGATCGAGCGCACCCAACACAACCTGAGCACCGACGTCGACATGTTGGCGGAGAAGGTGACCCCCGGCCGGGTCGTGCACCGCAAGGTGGACCGCGCCCGCCGGGCGATGACGAACGCGAGGGACAAGGTCATGGGCAGCGCATCCACCGCGACCGACCAGGTCGGTGACACAGCGTCCTCGGCCGCCGACAAGGCGTCGTCGATGGCGTCCAACGCGGCCGAGACGGTCGGCCAGGCACCACAGGCGATCCGGCGCGGCACCGAGGGCAACCCCCTTGCCGCCGGCCTGATCGCGTTCGGCGCGGGCTGGCTGCTCTCCTCACTGGCTCCGGCGAGCAAACCGGAGCAGCAGGTCGCCGGGCAGGCGGCGGACTGGGTGCGCGAGCACAAAGAGCCCCTGACCGAACAGGCGGGCCAGATGGCCGAGCAGCTCAAAGAGGACCTGCGCGAGCCGGCCAAGCACGCCGTGGAGTCGGTCAAGTCCTCGGCCTCGGCCGCCGTACAGGAACACCGCCCCTGATCACCGACACCGAGTTCCCTGGGCAGCGCCGCCCAGGGGTCTCGGTGGGCCGGGAACAAATAGGGACGGGTAAGCGTTGTACCGAGTGTTGGAGAGGTTGCGTCCGCGCGACCGGAGCATCACGGACAGTGATGCCGATCCAGCCACCCCGACGGACTGTGCGCCATGGATGTCCACGCTGCCTGAAAGGCGACGTTTGAGCCACCAGGCCCCCGTCAACCCAATACGCAGTCGCCCCAGACCCGGTGATTCCCCGATATCCAGTTACCGGGAGGTAGCGAGAATGACGACGGTGCTCGAACGGCCTGAAGCGGGCCAAGACCGACCGGAACCGATGCTCGCGGGCGACAAGTCCAATACGCAGCTGAATCTGGTTCGACTTTTCGCGGTGGTGCCGTTGTTGGCGTTGGTCGCCGCGGTGCCGTTCGCGTGGGGGTGGGGGCTCGGCTGGGTCGATGTCGGCCTTGCGGCGTTCTTCTACACGGTGACGTGTCTGGGTGTGACGGTGGGTTTCCACCGGTATTTCACGCACGGCGCGTTCAAGGCCAACCGCGGTCTGCGGATCGCGTTGGCGGCGGTGGGAAGCATGGCCATGCAGGGACCGGTGGTGGGCTGGGTCGCTGATCACCGCCGCCACCACGCCTACGCCGACCGGGAAGGGGATCCGCATTCGCCGTGGCGGTTCGGAACCACGCCGGCGGCGTTGGTGAAGGGTTTCTGGCACGCGCACATGGGGTGGATGTTCGAACGGGAGCAGACCAACGCGGCCCGGTTCGCCCCGGATCTGCTCGCCGACCGCGACATCCAACGCGTGGACAAGCTGTTCCCGGTGTTGACCGTGGTGACCCTGTTGGCGCCGGCGGTGGCCGGTGGGCTGATCACGATGTCGTGGTGGGGCGCGGTGACCGCGTTCTTCTGGGCCAGCCTGGTCCGGGTCGCGTTGTTGCATCACGTGACGTGGTCGGTGAACTCGATCTGCCACATGATCGGCGACCGGCCGTACGAGGCACGGGACAAGTCGGCGAACTTCTGGCCGTTGGCGATCGCGTCGATGGGCGAGTCGTGGCACAACTCCCACCACGCCGATCCCACCTGCGCCCGCCACGGTGTGCGCCGCGGCCAGCTCGACATCTCCGCCCGCGTCATCTGGGCCTTCGAAAAGCTCGGCTGGGCCACCAAGGTCCGCTGGCCCAAGCCGGAACGCTTCGCACGCAAACTGAAGTCCGCGTGAGCGCCTGAACTTCTGAGCAACGTCGCACGACCCGGTCGGTTCCTCCGACCGGGTCGGAATCTTCCCGAATTTCTTTCGTTGACACCGCAACCTTGCGTCGCCTCGGACGTTAGGCAAGCATCGACGTTTGCACGTGCAGATGCACGTTCCTGGGAGGTGCGACGGTGACCAAGGCCGTGGTGGAAGCGACTACGGAGTCTCCCAGCGATGCGGCGCTCGCGGAAGCGGTGCGGGGCGGCGACATCGCGGCGTACGGCGTGCTCTACGCCCGGCATCTCCAGGCCGCGCGGCGCGTCGCCATGTCGTTCGGGCTCAACGGCGCGGAACGGGACGACCTGATCGCCGAGGGCTTCACCCGGGTGCTGCGGATACTGCGTGCCGGTGGTGGCCCGAACGAGGACTTCCGGCCGTACCTGCTGACGACGATGCGCAACGCGGTGATCAGCTGGCGCCGGCGCGACTCGAGCATCTCGCTGGTCGCGGACGTGCCGGACATCGCACCGAGCTCCGGCTACGACGACCAGATGGGTACCCGGATCGACGCCGCGCTCGCCGGGGAGGCCTTCGCCAGCCTGCCGGAGCGGTGGCGGACGGTGTTGTGGCGCACCGAGGTCGAGGGTGAGTCACCGGCACAGATCGCGAAACGGCTCGGCATGACACCCAACGGCGTGGCCGCGTTGGCCTACCGCGCCAGGGAAGGGCTCCGCAAGGCCTACCTGACCCAGTACGTTCCCGCCGTCGAACAACGCGCCTGCCGCGGCATCGCGGGCCAACTGGTCGGGTGGGTGAGACACGACGGGTCAGGTGTCAAGTCTCGAAGGATCAAGGCACACCTCGATCACTGCCCGCGCTGCCGGGAGGTCGTCGCCAGCCTCCGACAGCTCAACCAGGAACTGCACGGCTCCGCCGCCCCGCTCCTCCTCGTCACCCCGATCCTCGCCGCCCACTACGCGACCTCCTCCGGGACCTTCCTCGGCGGCGTCGGCCTGTCCGCCATGTCCTGGCTCACCGCGGCGAAGACGCTGATCGCCGGGACAGCCGTGCTCTCCACTGCGGCGATGGGCGCCACGGCGTCCGCCCCCGCGCCGGCACCGCCACCCGCCGTGAGCACGGTGTCCGAGCCCGCCGAGCAACGCCTTCCGCCGCGCACCCCGGCGCCCGCCGAGCCGCTGGCCGTGCTCCCGCCGGAGACGCCGCAGCCCGTGCCATCTCCCGTCCCGACCGCGACCACACCGGAGAAGAAGGCAGCCAAGTCGTCGAAGACACCACCCGCGGCGAACGCCGACGAGGCAGCAGAGGCACCCAAGGCGACGAAAGCACCCAAGGCACCCAAGGAAAAGGCGCCCAAGGAAGCGAAGCCGCCGAAGAAGCCGAAGAAACCGAAGGACGGCCCCAAACCGCGGTGAGCCGACGTCAGCGTGCCGGCGGGATCGGACCACTCGCGTAGAAGGCGTGGCAGACACCGTCGACGACGTCGGTGGCGACCTCGAGGACAGAGCTGCCGTCGACCGAGGTGAGCAGGGACGGGCTGAAGTTCATGCACCCGTGGTTGTCCGGCGCGGGGACCTCGACCGGCGCGGGGATCTCGCGCCACGGGCCCTGGCCGTCGCTCTCGTTGACCAGCAGGGTCTTTCCGTTGCCCTCGGCCTTGCTGCCGTCTGCGTTCACCAGCATCTCGGCGGCCAGCACGATGGCGCCGGTCGAGCTGACGGCGATGGTCGGCGTGTGCCGCACCCACTTGCCGTCGGCGGTGCGGACACTGGTGCCGAGGTCGAGCGGGTCGCCGTAGTCCCAGCCGTCCGCGGAGGTGCGGAAGTAGACGCTGCACATGGGTTCGTCGAGGTTGCAGACCTCGTAGACGAGGAAGTAGGTGCCGTCGGCCAGTTGGCGGACGCCGGCCATGCCGGGACGGACGAAGAAGTCCGGGTTCTTGACCGTCTCCTGGTAGTCGGTCCACGTCACGCCGTCGGCGGAGCGCACCCGGACGAGCTTCTGGTCGTGGCTCGGCTTGTCCGACTCGTCGGAGAAGTGCGCGACGAGCTGCCCGTCCGCGGCCACGGAGAAGTCGGGCTCCCAGGCGTTGTACTGGTTCGGCGAGGTGGCGATGTCGGACCGGAACGTCCAGGTGCGGCCGAGGTCGCGGCTGATCCAGAGGCGCTGCTTGGTGTGGCGCTCGGCGTCGGGGAGCTTGTAGCCCACCGTGGTGCCCCAGAGGAGGGTGCCGGCCGGCATGTCGCCGACCTGGGAGGGAAGCTCGAAAAGGGTGCCGCAGCACATGCCGCGGCCGCCCGCGCCTTCCGGGTCGGCGATGCTCCCGACCTGCTGGAACGTGGCGCCGGCGTCCGTGCTCTCCATGATGATGCCCAGCGCGCTCCCGTCGACCGTGCCGACCGAGGCGAGGACGCGTCCGTTGGCCGGGCCGCTGTGTTCGAGCCGGATCACGCGCGGATAGCTCGCGCCGTCCGGGTACAGCAGCTGCCGCTCCGCCGCCGGCGCCGCCGCCGTGCTCGTGGTCAAGCCACCGAGCATCGCCAAGGCGATCAACCCCGCGACCAACCCCACCCGCCTGTACAACATTCCCGACCACGCCCCGACTGCGTCTCTTGTTAGGTACTAACCGACTATGGACTAGTCGTCGCGGAAATTCCAGGGTCGCGGACTTGGTCATCGCGGCCCGGCTCGCCACTGTCACGTCCTGGTGAGCGGGGTCGTCCCCTGTGTTGTCACAAAGGAGGCGGCATGGTCAAGGGGATCGTCGCGGTGGGTGCGGCGTTGATGATCGGCATCGGGTTGTGGTGCCGGGTCGATCCGGCCGGGTTCGCGGTGTGGGCGAACTGGCCGAACCACGAGCATTTCCTGCACGACGCCGGCGTGTTCCAGATCGCGATCGGGCTGATGATGCTGTCCGCGCTGTGGTGGCGGGACGTGGTGACGGTCGTGCTGGTCGGGTTCCTGTTCACGAACCTGTTCCACGCGCTCAACCACTACCTCGACCGCGCCGACGGCGGCCACGGGTCCGACGCGTGGTTCCTGTTGCTGTTCGCGGTGCTTGCCGCCGCCGGCCTGGTGGTGCGGACGCGTCAGACGAGAGGTCACGCCTCGGGCGAGGTCTAGGCGGTCTGGCGGGCGAGCGGCAGGAACCGCGTCGGCGGACCGCCCGTGAACGCACGGAAGTCACGGTTGAGGTGCGGCTGGTCGACGTAGCCGCACGCCGTCGCGACGTCCGCCCAGCGCGGGCCGTGCGGCTGGGTGAGCATCCGCAGGGCGCGATGGAAGCGGGCGATCCTGGCGACGGACTTGGGAGGTAGCCCGACCTGCGTGTGGAACCGCGACTCGAGACGTTGCCGGCTCCAGCCGAGCTCGCCGGCCAGCGCGCCGATCGTCGGTCGTCCGCCGGAACCGATCAGTCGGTCCCACGCGCCCCGGACCCGCGCGTCCAGCTCCGGCCCGGTCCGAACCCATGCGGCCAGCCGCTCGTCGAGCAGCGCGAACCGCGCGGCCCATCCCGCGGTCTCCGCCAGTTCCTCGGTCAGCCGCTCCGCGCGGGTGCCGAGGAGGTCGTCGAAGCTGACGTTGACGTTCCGCAACTCCTTGAGCGGCAACCCGAACAGGGCGTGGGCGCCGAGCGGGGTCAACCCGATCGACACGCTGTGATCGTGGCCGGACTGCTCGAACACCACGGGCTCCGCGCGTAACCCGTCGACCGGCGAGGACAGGCGCACCGCATCCGGTCCGACCGTCCACCGGTCCGCCGGCTCGAGGTCCAACAGGACGGTCACCCCGGCGACCGGCGACACCCGACGCAGCACCGGCCGGCCGGTCTCCGTGTGCCGGGAACCGGCGTACCCCAACACATACGGCGCGAGCCGAGGGATCGGCCCCCGGTACACGTTCTCCCCCGCCGGCAGCTCGACGTCCCGGCGGGACAGCTCCCTCGTCCATCCGTCCATACCCGACGGTATGGCCGCGGCACGCGGCCCCGCACTCCTGCCAGCAGGCTTGCATTTGTCCAAGACGCGTGTCGAGCGCCGGGCCTACGTTGACCGCCGAGGCGAACGAGGGGAACGATCACCATGGCCGAACACACTCGACGAGACCTGTTGCGCGGCGCGGGCGCCGCCGCCGCGGTGGGACTGACGCTGCCGGCGACACCCGCGGCGGCCGAGAGCGGCGGCACGTGCCCGCCCCCGCTCGGTCCGGTCGTGATCGGGCCGGACGACCCTCGCTACCAGGACCTGATCATCCGCGGCTACAACAGACGCTTCGCGAACACCCCGGACGAGATCCGGGTGGTCGGCTCGACCGAGCAGGTGGTGGCCGCCGTGCAGGCCGCCGTGCGGACCGGCAGACGGCTCGCGGTGCGCAGCGGCGGGCACTGCTTCGAGGGCTTCGTCGACGACCCGTCGGTGCGCATGCTGATCGACATGTCCGGTATGACTCGGGTGTACCACGACCCGCGGCACAACGCCTTCGCCGTCGAGGCGGGCGCGACGCTCGGCGAGGTGTACCGCAGGCTGTACCTGGGCTGGGGGGTCACGGTGCCCGCGGGATGGTGTCCCGAGGTCGGCGCGGGCGGGCACGTCTCCGGCGGCGGCTACGGCGTGCTGTGCCGCCGGCACGGACTGGCCGTCGACCATCTGTACGGGGTCGAGGTGGTCGTGGTGGACCGGTCGGGCACGGCGCGGAGCGTCGTGGCCACCCGCGAGCGCGACGACCCGAACCGGGACCTGTGGTGGGCGCACACGGGCGGTGGCGCCGGCACGTTCGGGGTCGTCACCCGCTACTGGTTCCGCACGCCGGGCGCCCGCGGCGCCGACCCGGCCGCGCTCCTGCCGAAGCCGCCCGCCTCGACGCTGTCGTTCTCCGTCGACTGGCCGTGGTCGGAGCTCCCCGACCAGGCCGCGTTCACCGCGCTGCTGCGCAACCACGGGCAGTGGTCCGAACGGCACAGCCGGCCGGACTCGCCCTACGCCGGGTACTACAGCGAGTTCATCGTCGGGCGCAGGCTGGCACAGAACATCACCATGATCGGCAAGATCGCGGGCGACTCCGACGCGGAGCGCCTGATCACCGAGCACGTGGCCGAGCTGAGCGCGGGGATCTGCGCACCTCCGACGCCGGTGTTCAGCCGGCAGCCGTGGCTGGCCGACGCGCTCACCGGCTCACCGGGCGACCCGGGGCCGATCTTCCGGCTACAGGTCAAGTCGGCCTACCTGCGCAAGCCGTTCACCGACCGCCAGCTCGCGGTCGTGTACGAGTACCTGAACAAGGACGACTACCCCGGCGGCCTGATCAGCCTCAACTCCTACGGCGGCAAGGTCAACACCGTGGCGCCCGGCGCGACCGCCGTCGCACACCGCGACTCGATCCTCAAGCTGCTCTTCGTCAACGGCTGGGCCGACGGCGCGGACGACGCCGTGCGGATGCGGTGGCTGCGCGAGTTCTACCGGGACCTGTACGCCGAGACCGGCGGCGTCCCGGTGCCGGGCAAGGTGAACGACGGTGCGTTCATCAACTACCCGGACGCCGATCTCGCGGATCCGGAGTGGAACACCTCCGGTATCCCGTGGCACACGCTGTACTTCGGTGACAACTACCCGCGACTGCAGCGGATCAAGGCGCGCTGGGACCCACGTGACGTGTTCCATCACACGTTGTCCGTTCGCCCCGGCTGACGCCACCTTGACGCGGCGGGAAATGCGAAGGCTTTTCTCCTCGCCCATTACCACATCGGCTCCGGACGGGACAGTCGGACGTCGGCGAATTCGTTCGCGGCAATGCCGCGCGGATATCGGGGCGCAAGCCAGCCTGGCGCGACGAGCCGCCGCGCCAGGCCGACGTCACGCTTTCTTCGCGCGCTTGGCCGGGCGCTTCGCTGCCGCGGCGGCCTTCTTCGGGGCCGGGGTCTCGTGCGCCTCCTTGTAGGCCTCGACCACGTGCGAGGGGATCCGGCCTCGGCCGGACAGCTCGAAACCGTTCTCGAGCGCCCATTCGCGGACCTTGCCCGCCTCGCCCGAGGAGGCCGCCGTGGCCGACGGCCGAACGCCCCGCTGCAACCGCCCACCGACGCGGCGCCCGGCCGACGCGTAGTCCGCGACGGACTTGCGGAGCCGCTCGGCATTCGCTTCGCTGAGGTCGATCTCATACTCGACGCCGTCGAGTCCGAACTTGACGGTGGAGATGTCGTCGGAACTGGAGCCATCCAGGTCGTCGACGAGTCGCACTAGCACCTGCTGAGCCATTTACTCTCCCTGTGGTGGCGGGCGCGCGCAATTCACGTGGGGGGCGCGCACACTGTATACACCACGATATCAAATCGTGGAAGCGGCTGAATACCGACGCGCCGGGAATCGACGGAAGGGTAATAGCAAACGGGAAACGTACGCACGGCCGAGTGGAACCGGAGGACACACGGAACCGTCGAAGGGGCCCGACGGCGAGCGAAGGGAACCCATGGACGGCGACACTCAGCGGGAGACGGTCGAAGGCAGGCAACTGACGCAGCTGCACGTCGGCGCCGGACTCACGGTCCTGGTGACGTCGTTCCTGCCCTTCGGCTCGACGGGCGTCGACCGCATCGGCTCGCTGTGGCAGATGCTCGCCGCCGGCAACTTCCCGGCTCCCCTCCTGGTGCTGACCTTCGCCCTGCTGTGCGTCAGCTGCCCGCTGCACCGCTCACATGTGCTCGTCGTCGGCTACGCGCTGCTCGCGGCGCTGCTGATGGTGTTGGTCCTGATCGGGTCGACGATCGGCGGCGATCCACTCGGGACCGGCGCCTGGCTGGCCGAGCTGACCATGGTGTTCTGTCTGGTGCGGTCGATCCGGATCGCCGCCGGGTGACCCGAGCGCGGCGAGGGCGCTGACGGCCGGCGGCGGCATAATCCCGGGGCGGGGTGTCGAGTTCCGGGCGGCCCATTCGTCATCCTCTACGTACAACCGCGCGACGGGTGTCTGGAGGACACGTGCAGTACCTACTGCTGATCTACAACTGCGACCGGCCAGAGCCGGCCGATCCCGGCTTCGCCGACGCGCTGGCCAGGGTGAACGCGTTCGCAGACGAGTGCCGCAGGCGCGGCGCGCTGGTGGCGGGCGACCCGGTCCAGGGTGAGCACACCGCGACGACCGTGAGCGTCCGGGAGGGCCGCACGCTGATCACCGACGGCCCGTTCGTGGAGACCCACGAGCATCTCGGCGGCTTCTACGTCCTCGACTGTCGTGACCTCGACGAGGCCCTCGAACTGGCCGCGCTCTGCCCGATGGCGGCTGTGGGGTCCATCGAGATCCGGCCGCTCACGCAGGTGCCGGGTGTGGTCAACACTGCCTGAGCGACCCGCGCTCGCGGTCGAGCGGGTCTTTCGCGAGCACCGGGCGCGCATGCTCGCCGCGCTCGTCCGGGTTCTCGGCGACTTCGAGCTCGCGGAGGACGCGCTGCAGGACGCGTGCGCGCTCGCGCTGCGCCGCTGGCACGACACGGTTCCCGACGACCCGGTGGCGTGGCTGCTGACCGCGGCGCGGAACCGGGCGATCGACCGGCTGCGCCGCGCGCGGACGGGCCGCGAGAAACAGGAGCTGGCCGAGGAGCCACAACCGATGACCGGCTTCGAGGAGGACCGTCTCGTCAGCCTCGGCGACGAACGGCTGAGCCTCGTCTTCACCTGCTGTCACCCGGCGCTGGCCGAGGAGGCACGGGTCGCGCTGACGCTGCACGCGGTCGTCGGACTGACGGCGGGGCAGATCGCGCGGGTGTTCCTGGTCGCCGAGTCGACGCTGGCGCAGCGGCTGGTGCGGGCGAAGCGGAAGATCCGCGACGCCGGCATCTCGCTGGCGGTGCCTGCGGACCACCTGTTGCCGGAACGGCTGTCCGGTGTCCTCGCGGTCGTCTACCTGATCTTCACGCAGGGCTACACCGCCGCCGCCGACCCGCCGGAGCACCAGCAGCTGCGGGCCGAGGCGATCCGGTTGGGCAAGCTCGTCGCGACGCTCATGCCCGACGAGCCGGAGGCGCTCGCGCTCGTCGCGTTGCTCCTGCTGCACGACTCGCGCGCCGCCGCCCGGCACTCTCCCACCGGCGACGTCGTGCTCCTGGCGGACCAGGACCGCGGCCGGTGGGACCGCGCTCGGATCGCCGAGGCCGTCGGACTGCTGGACCGCGCGTTGCGCCACGGCACCGTCGGGCCCTACCAGCTGCAGGCCGCGATCGCGGCACTGCACGCGCGGGCGCCCTCGACCGACGCCACGGACTGGCCGCGGATCGCCGCCCTGTACGGCGAACTGCTCACCGTCACGCCCTCGCCGGTGGTGGCGCTCAACCACGCGGTCGCCGTCGCCATGACCGACGGTCCGGCCGCCGGGTTGGCCCTGATCGACGGCATCGCCGGGCTCGACCGCTACCACCTGTGGCACGCCGCCCGCGCCGACCTGCTGAACAGGCTCGGCCGCGGCGACGACGCCGCGGCCGCGTACCGGCGCGCGCACGAGCTGGCCGCCAACCCCGCCGACCGCCGCTTCCTCGCCGGCCGGCTGCTCGCCATCGACACCACGGGGTCCTCATGAGACTGTCCATACTCGACAACGGGCACCGGCTGCGCGCCCGCCTGTTCTTCGCGATGACCGGTCGCGACGCGCCCGACATCGTGCGCACCCTGTTGTACCGTCCGGACTTCTTCTCCCGGCCGCTGCTC
The DNA here is from genome assembly GCA_963840275.1 of uncultured Actinomycetota bacterium. Lineage (GTDB taxonomy): Bacteria > Actinomycetota > Actinomycetes > Mycobacteriales > Pseudonocardiaceae > Actinophytocola. The sequence goes on along the minus strand of CAWIYK010000003.1, from coordinate 29,269 downwards.
GCCATCACCGCCCCGGCGATGCGCGGCCCGTCCTACTGGACGCCCGGCGAACGGGAGTACATCGCGATGGGCACCGCGCGGCTGCACCGGTGTCCGTTCTGCGTCGACTCCCACACCGAGCTCACCCGCATCGCCGGCCACGGCGAGATCGACCCGGACGACCCCGACTCGGCCCGGTCCGAACTGCGCACGGTGCGTGCCTTCCTCGACAGCACCCACACGCCGGACCTCGCCACCGTCGACGGTCTGCCGGACTCCGCGGTGCGGGAGGCGCTGCACATCGACCTCGTGTGGAACGTCGTGAACCGGCTCGCCAACGCCTTCGGGTTCGTGCTGCGCGGCGACCAGCTCCACAGTGGAACCCGCGCGCTGCACCGGTTCGGCTACCGGTTCCCCGGCTTCCTCCTCGCCGGCGGCGAGCACACCGACCACGGCGACCCCGTCGAGAACCTGCGCCACGCCGTCCTCGCGGCGCCCGCACGCACGGACCCCGCGCTGCGCGCCGCCGCGGCGACCGGCGAGGGTCTCACCGAGCCGTGGGAGTCCTACACCGCGCAGGTCCGCGATGCGTCCTACCGCGTCACCGACGACGACATCGCACGCCTCACCGCGGCGGGCCACACCGAGGACGCGATCTTCGAGATCACCGTCGCGACCGCGGTCGGCGCCGCCCTGCACAGCTTCGAAGCCGGCCGAACCGCGTTGAGATAGGACTGTCGAGAACGGCCCCGGCCGTTCGTCCTCGGTGCGTCACAACGACGACACCGAAAGGACCGACGATGTCCGGAGAGATCAACTGGTTCGAGCTGCCCGCCGCCGACACCACCAGGGCCCGCACGTTCTATGGCGGGCTGTTCGGCTGGACCACGAGCGAGTTCGGCGGCGACTACCACACCATCGACAACGGGCCGGCGGGCGCGATCGCGCCGCGTGAGGACGCGTTCACCCACCCGAGGGTGTACTTCGCCACCGACGACATCGACACCGCGGCCAAGCGTGTCCACGAGCTCGGCGGCACCGCGGGCGACATCCAGGACGTGCCGGGAGTCGGGCGCATCACCCACTGCCACGACGACCAGGACGGCCCGTTCAGTCTGTTCCAGCCTGCCTGACCTCGAGTGGGAGGAGCCCCGCTCGGCTCCTCCCACGCGTCCCGGCGGCGCGGTCCGCGAGCGCCTCGAGCACCTCGAGGTGCGTGGCCGGCACGGTGACCGCCAGCGCGAGACTCCCGCCGGTCGCGGTCAGTGTGAACGTGAAGAACGAGCAGCACGACGTCTCCCGCACCACCAGCCCCGCCACCGTGGCGGCGACCTCCGCCGTCGGTGTCAGCGCCAGCACCAACCGTCCTGGCTCCGGCCGGTCGACATCCTGCACCGCCGAGGCGAACAGCTCGTCGAACTCGGCGACCCGCAACGGTTGGTCCACTGTGGGCAGTGTGCATGCCTGCGGGACCCACGAATCAGCACTCATGACAACGTCAACCCTTTCAGCTCACGGATCTGGGGACGGTGCGAAGAGACAGCGCGGCCGCGACCGCGGCGACGGCGCCGAGGACGAGGAAGGCCGTGCGGTAGCTGCCGAACAGGTCGGCCATGGCGGCACCGGTGAAGGGGGCCAGCGCCATCGTGACGGTCATCGGCGCGGACAGCAGTCCGGTGAGGTGGCCGTAGTGTCGGCGGCCCCACCGGTCGGTGACCGCGGTGGCCTGCAGCAGGGTGAACACCCCGCGTGCCATGCCGGCCACGACGGCGCCGGCGATCAGCGCGGCGGCGGTGGTCAGCACGCCGAGCACCGCGGTGGTCGCCGCGAGCGCGAGGACGATCCCGGCGGTGCGGACCAGGACGCCGGTGTGGCGGACGATCGCCGCGTAGCAGAGCCGGCCGACGACCTGACCCGCGCCGCTGAGCCCGAGCGCGACCGCGGCGACGCCGGTGGACACGCCCCGCTCGGCCAGCAGCGGGACGAGGTTGATCACCGCGGCGAAGGTGGCGAGCGCCGCGAGGCTCAGTGCCGCGGCCAGCGTGAGGAAGGCGCCGCTGCGTGCCGTGCGCCGGGGGTCGTCGTCGCCGAGGTGTGCTTCGGGCGCTGGTCGGGGCGGCCACGGCAGGCGCAGCCCGAACCAGTGCGCCGGGATAGTGACCGCGGCGAGGATCCCGGCGAGCACGAGGTAGGTGGCGCGCCAGTCCAGGTGTGCGGCGAGCGCGGCGGTGAGCGGCGCGAACACCGTGCTCGCGAGCCCGCCGGCGAGGGTCAGCACGGTCAGTGCCCGCACCGGGTCGGGCCCGTGCCACCGGGTCAGCGCGGCGAACGCGGGCTGGTAGAGCACCGCCGCCATCGCGACCCCGACCAGCAGCCAAGCGGCGAGGAACCACAGCAGGTTCTGCGCCGTGGCAACCATTACCAACGCGGGCACCGCGAGCACGGACCCCGAGGTCATCACGCCACGCGGGCCGCGCCGGTCGAGCCGGCGCCCGACCGGAACCCCGACGAGCGCGGCGACCAGCTGACTGGCCGACAACGCGGCGGTGATCGCCGAGGTGGACCAGCCGGTCGCGGCAGTGATGTCACCGGCCAGCACCGGGAACGCGTAGTACAGCACGCCCCAGCTCGTGACCTGAGTCGCGCACAAGGCCGCCAACACTCCCCGGCGACCCCGACGCGTCACCGCGACCATGAAGCCTGCGGCACCGACAGCGTCGACTCCTGCGGCCCGGTGCCCGTCCGAACGAACACCCTCACCACGCCACACCCCCCGAACTCCGGCAACATCAACTCAACCCAGCCGCGCCGACCGAACCAGCCCGCAGCCGGTCACCGCACCCGCGGCACCGACAACGTCAAATCCTCCGGCTCCGCCGGCGAACCACAACACCCACCCTCCTGATCCCCCGCAGGCGCGTCAAACACTCCGGCACCACCGCAAACCCCGGTCTCCGGCAACACCAGCTCCACCCGCGACGCCGCGACGTGATCACCCGCCAACGCGGCGACGACAGACCGAACCTGCTCGTACCCCGTCATCGCGAGGAACGTCGGTGCGCGGCCGTAGCTCTTCATGCCGGCGAGGTACACGTTCGGCTCCGGGTGGGACAGTTCCTTGACACCGTGCGGGTAGACCGTGCCGCAGGAGTGGACGTTCGGGTCGATCAGCGGCGCCAGCGCGACCGGCGCCGCCAACCTGGCGTCCAGGTCGAGGCGCAGCTCCGACAGCCACGACAGGTCGGGGCGGAACCCGGTCAGCACGACCACCTCGTCCACATCGGACAGTCGCGACCCATCCGAGGACACCAGCGTCAACCGCCCGTCGGCGGCTCGTTCGACGGCCTCGGCGCGGAAGCCGGCGACCGTCGTGACGTGCCCGGCCGCGGCGGCCTCCTTCGCGCGCAGGCCGAGCGCGCCGCGGGCCGGCAGCTCGTCGGCGTCGCCACCGCCGAACACGGCCCCGACGGTGCCACGTCGCAGGACCCAGCTGACCCGCGTGCCATCCAGGTCGGCGAGTGCGACCAGCGCGGTCAAGGCGGAATGGCCGCTGCCGACCACCGCGACGTGCCGGCCCGCGTACCGCGCCCGAACGGCATCGTCGGCGAGGTCGGGCACGCGGTAGGAGATCCGGTCGGCCGCCGCCCGCTCTCCCATGGCCGGCAGGCCGTCGGCGCCGAGCGGGTTCGGCGCGCCCCACGTGCCGGAGGCGTCGACGAGCCCCCGCGCGGTGACGCGTTCCTCCCGCCCGTCGGTGTGCCGGACGTGCACGGTCAGCGGCTCGGTGTCCCGCCCGGCGTCGACGACCCGGTCCCGACCACGCCGGGCCACGCCGACAACCTCCGCGCCGTACCGGACCCGCTCCCCCAGCGCGTCGGCCAGCGGCCACAGGTAGCGGCTCGCCCAATCCGCGCCGGTCGGGTAGTCGGCGGCGGCCGGGGGCACCCAGCCCGCGGACTCGAGCAGGCGCGCGGCGGCCGGAGCGACCAGCTCGGACCACCGCGAGAACAGCCGGACGTGGCGCCATTCCGCGACCGCGGCGCCGGCCCGGTCCGCCTTCTCCAGCACCACCGCCGTCAGCCCACGCTCGACCAGCTCGGCGGCAGCGGCCAGACCCGTCGGCCCAGCGCCTACCACCACCACGGGAAGCTCCGACATCGCCAACTCCATTCATCGACGCAGTTCGATTGATGCAGCGAAGAGTATCGACGTACTTCGATGAAGGCAAGTAGTTAGACTTGACTAACCATCGACCAGTATCGATAATTTGCAGCATGACGACCACCGCGCCGGCCACGTCGGTCCTCCCCGAGCAGGAGGCCTCGACCTACGCGGAATGGTTCGCCAGCCTCGCGGAACCGACCAGGGTGCGCCTGCTGCACACCGTCGCCACCACACCGGGCGGCCTCACCGTCGGCCACCTCACCGAGCTGTTGGGGATCAGCCAGTCCACCTGCTCCCACCACGTCCGCAAGCTCGCCGACGTCGGCTTCCTCAAGCTCCACAAGGAAGGCACGACCACGCGGGTCACAGTCAACGAGGCCTGCTGCGTCGGCCTCCCCCACGCCGCCGACGCCGTCATGGGCCTGCTCGCCCCACGCCCCTGCTGCCCACCCGACGTGCCGACCGACGTCACCGTCCGCGCGCTGGCGCCGCAGGACTGGCCGGTCGTGCGCCGCATCTACGGCGAGGGCATCGCCACCGGCCTCGCCACGTTCGAGACCGCCGTGCCGAGCCGCGCCTCACTGGACGCGAAGTGGCTGCCCGGGCACCGCTGGGTCGCCGAGCTGGACGGCGCGGTCGTCGGCTGGACCGCCCTGTCGCCCATCTCGAACCGCGAGTGCTACGCCGGTGTCGCCGAGAGCTCGATCTACGTCGCCGACGGCGTTCGCGGCCGCGGCGTCGGCAAAGCCCTGATCCGCCAGCAGGTCGTCGCCGCCGACGAAGCCGGCCTGTGGACGCTGCAGACCGCGGTCTTCACCGAGAACCGCACCAGCATCGCCCTGCACCACGCGGCCGGCTACCGCACGGTCGGCATCCGCGAACGCATCGCGCGACTGGGCGACACCTGGCACGACACCGTCCTCCTCGAGCGCCGCTCCGACGCGGTCAGCCAGCCATGAGCGTGCGGATCGTGGTGGACGACCTGACCGGCCCGGCGATCGCGGCCTTCCTCGACGACCACGTCCAGCAGATGCGCGCGATCACCCCGCCGGAGAGCAAGCACGCACTCGACCTCGACTCGCTCCGCCGGCCCGAGATCACCTTCTGGTCGGTGCACGCCGGCGGCGACCTGGTCGGCTGCGGCGCGCTCAAGGAGCTCGACGCGAACCACGGCGAGGTGAAGTCGATGCGCACCAGCCCGACCCGCGCACGCGGCGGGATCGCGTCCCGGCTGCTCGGCCACCTCATCGCCGAGGCCACGACCAGGGGATACACCCGTCTCAGCCTCGAGACCGGCACCGACGACTTCTTCCTCCCGGCGAGATCGCTATACCAGAAGTTCGGCTTCACCCCGTGCGGCCCGTTCGGCGACTACCGGCCCGGTCCGCACAACACCTTCATGACGAGACCGCTGCCGATGGACGCGGCCGGCTGAGCCGAGTGCGGGTGCTCACATCCAATTGTCCATCGTCGCAGGCGGCAGGAGGTTACCCTCGGGTGAGCCCGGCGCCACCGGTCGGGCCCTCGGCACGTCCGAACGAGGACGCTGGAGAACACCCGTTCCGTCGGGCGAACCGAGAGATTGGGTGACCGCTTGCCGTGACCGACCTGATCATCACCATCGCGCTGTGTGTGGCCTGCGCCATCGCCTATGCGACGGCTGCGCTCATCCAGGCCCACTACGCGCACCTCACCGTCATGGAGCTGGCGCGCGTCCCGCAGCTGTGGGCCGCGCTCGCGCTCAACGGTCTCGGCGCCGCGCTGCACGTCACCTCCCTCGCGTTCGGCCCGCTGTCCCTGATCCAGCCGCTCGGTGTGCTCACGCTCGTCATCGCCGTCCCGCTCGCGGCGCTGACGGCACGGCGCCGGGTGACCAGGCTCGAGCTGAGCGGCATGACCTACACGGTGATCGGCCTCGCCGGGCTCACGCTGATCATCGCCACCGCGGGCGCGACCGAGACGCTCACCTCGATGGAGCTCGTCGGGCTGATCGGCGCCACGGTCGCCGTCGTCACCGTCCTCGGTCTCCAGGGCCGACGTCCTGGGGCGTCGACCCTGTGGGAGGCCGTCGCGGGCGGCATGGCGTACTCCGTCTGCTCGGCCCTGTGCCAGACCGTCGTGGTGACGGTCGGCGACGCCGGCGCGGGGGCACTGCTGCGTCCCACCACGATCGTCGCCGTCGTCGCCATCGCCGTCTTCGCGATCGTGGCCACCGTGCTCACCCAGCGCTCCTACCGCAACGGTCTCGGCGCGCCGCTGGCGGTGACCAACCTCGCGAACCCGGCCACCGCCACCGTCATCGGCGTGGTCCTCCTCGGCGAGCACCTCGCCACCACGCCCGTCGAGATCGTCATCGCCGTCGTCTGCGCCCTGCTCGCCGGCCTCGGCGTGGCCCAGCTGGCCAAGGCCAGGGACGTCGAGGCGACGACCCCGGCCCTGATCCACACGAGCGGCTAGGTGTGTACTCGGCCTGTCTCGTGGATCTTTGTGCGAAGGTCCGCCTGACAACAGGTACCTCAGGGGAACGTGACGGCACTCAGCCACCATCCACCTCGGTAGCCGCGCCGGCGCCGGGACGCAACCAACACATGAAATCCGGGGAGGCGGACCAGTCAGCCGAGCCGGTCGGCCAGGTCTGTCACCAGCAGCACCACGAACAGTGCCGACGACGAGCCGAGCACGATGTTCGACAGCCAGCCGGAGCGCCCGTCGCGCTCGACCCGCCGCGAGTTCAGCAGCAGCATCAACGTGATCGCGAGGAACGGCATGAACACCGAGCCGAGCACGCCGTAGACGAGCGTCAGGCCGAACGGTTTGTCCAGGAACAGCAGGCCCATCGGCGGGACCGTCAGCCAGAGGAGGTACCCGCGGAACGGCAGGGACCGCTCGACGGCCGCGGGCTGGTAGGCCGTGCCGTCGCCGGCCGCGCGGCCGTGCGGGAGCCGGATCGTGCGCGTCCAGTCGGCGAAGAGCAGGCTCACGCCGTTCCACACGCCGAGCAGCGAGGTCGACGTCACCGCGAGGAACCCGACCAGGAACAGGATCCGCGACCAGTCGCCGTACCGCTCGCCGAGCGCGGTGCCGAGCGTCAGCAGCCCGCTGTCGGACTCGGTCAGATCCTGTCCGAAGAGGATGGTCGAGCCGACGATCAGCATGGCCACCACGAAGATCCCGGTCATGACGTAGCCGACCGCGTTGTCCAGCCGCATCATCGACAGCCAGCCGGTGCCCTTCCAGCCCTTCGCGAACATCCAGTAGCCGTACGCGGCCATGGTGATCGTGCCGCCGACGCCGCCGATCAGACCGAGCACGTACACGGTGGACCCGGCCGGCAGGCGCGGCACCAGACCGTTGAACAGGTTGCCGAGGTCGGGCGAGACGAGCACCGCGATCGACACCACGGACGCGAACTTGATCAGGACCAGCACGGTCATGAACTTCTCGAACACGTGGTAGCGCTGCAGCCACACGAGCACGAGCCCGGCCACGCCCGCGATCATCGCCCAGCCGCGCACCGGCAGCCCGCCGAACAACGCGTTGAGCGGCAGCCCCACCGCGGACATGGCGGTGGCGCCGTAGACGAACCCCCAGATCACGATGTACAGCCCGAAGAACCCGGTCGCCCAGTAACCGAGCCGCCGCCAGCCGTCGAGGAGGGTGGTGCCGGACGCGATGTGCCAGCGGCCGACGCCCTCGCCCAGGCCGAGTTTCAGCACGGTGCCGAGCAGCGCGGCCCACAGGAGCAGCGTGCCGTACTGGGCGCCCGCGACCATCGTGGCGATCAGGTCGCCCGCCCCGACGCCGGTGGCCGCCGCCAGCAGCCCGGGGCCGAGGCCGCGGAACCGGGCCCGGCCGGTCGGTGGTGTCGGTGTCCGTGCCGTCTTCGGTGTCGTCATGGTGTGCTCCTGCTCGTCGTTGCGCGGGAGGGTTCCCCGTGACGGTAGGCAGCACGCGGCCGGTGGGCGGCCGTTCTTCACACGTCCTTAAGTAACTCAGCCGTGCAGTTCGCGGTAGGCGGCGATCGCGCCGGGGTGGAGCGGCACGTCCCCGGTGAGCACGAGCGAGGGCTGGTCGAGGTACTGGGTGCCGAGTGCGGACGCCGGCACCAGGCGGGCCGCGGAGTCGGCCAGCACCCGCGCGACGTCCCCGGCGACCGCGTCCGGCAGGTGACGCGTCGCGACGAGGAGATTCGCGACGCCGATCGTGTGCACAGCGGCCGTCGAGCCGTAGATCCCTTGCGGCACAACGGCTTGCGCGTACACGGGACCGTACTGGTCGCGGAGGGCCGGCAGCTGCGCGACGAGCGGCAGCAGGCGGACCGGCGTGCGGGCCCTCCGCCGCCCGCGTCGCCGGCACCACCCCGTGCCCACGCTGCACGAGCGCGTCGGTGATCGCCGCGGCGACCCCTTCGTCGTCCTCGACCACCAGAATGCGCATCGAACCCCCTCCGACGCACAGCATGACCGCCCGGTCGGCGGTGTGCCTAGGGCCGCGCCGCGTTCATGAGGTCGGTCGCGCTCTGCTGCGTCGCCGCGGTCGGCGGGGTCAGCGGGCCGGACCATCGCACGCCGTAGGTGTCCAGCGCGGTCCTGGCGTTGGCGTGCGCGGAGTCGGCCTGGCGGCGCAGGTAGGTCCGGTACGGATGGTCGGGCAGCGTCGCGTTCAGTGTGCCCAGCCCGCGCACGTACGCGCCCTTGAACGACTCGCTCGTCGGCTCGCATCCGGTGTCCTCGCACGGCTCGCGCACGATCCCACCCTGGTTAAGCGTCGGGTCGGCCGTCGCCGCGTCGGCGATGACGCGGGCCCGGTCGAGCAGCGTGGCGTCGCCCGTGGCGCGATGCAGCTCCACCAACGCCGAGACCACGACGCCCTGGTTGTACGTCCACACCTCGCGCCCGTTGTTGCGGCACGTCGCGGTGTCGAGCCCGTCGTTCACCAGGCCGGTGCTGTTGACCATCCCGCTGTTCGCGAACCACTCCCAGCCCGCCAGCGCCCGGTCGAGGTACGCGGCCTCGCCGGGCAACCTGTTGTGCAGGGCGGCGTTCACCTGCACGTACAGCGAGTTCGTGATCGCGTTCTTGTAGGTCCGCTCGACGCGCCACCACACCCCGCCGCCGCACGTGTCGTCCCAGAAGGAATGCATGTACTCGGCGCCGGCCCTTGCCGTGTCGAGGTAGCGGCTGTCGCCGGTCACGTCGTAGGCGGCGACCCACGCGAGCGCCCACCACCCGGTGTCGTCGACGAAGTCGTTGCGGAACTGGCCGAGGTGCGCGCCGACATTGCGGTCGTAGGTGTTCGCGATGGCGTACCGGTACACCGGCATGCCGCTGTCGATGACCGCGGTCAGCGCGTTCGCCGAGTTCCACCAGCCGGCGCCGGCGAACAGACCCGTGTCGTTTCGGTAGAACTGCATCAGCCCGGTCGTCGCCGCGCTGCTCCGGTCGTGGGCGTGCCATGTCGTGCGTGCCCACTCCGTGCAGGCGACCGCGGTCCCGTCCGACGCGCAGGCGCGCAGCGCGCCGACGCCCCGGTTCGCCCAGTCGTCCACGTTGTACAGCGCGGTCGCGCGGTCGCTCGTCTCGCCGAGCCGGGGTGTCCACGTGACACCGGCGTCGAACGAGCGGTCCAGCCACACCACCACGTCGGCGCGACCGCCGTCGAGCGCGGCCCAGCCCATCGCGTCGACGTCGGCGAACCGCAGGGAGATCCGTGCACCGGACAGCTCGGCCGTCACCGACTCCCTGCCCTGCGCGGGCCACCCCGCCTCCCGGCCGTCGCAGTAGATGTTGCAGACTTCCGGTTGGGCGGGTGCCACCGTCGCCGCGGCCAGCGCGGCCGCACACAGTGCGATCTTCATAGAGCTCCTTCTACGTGCGGTCCAGCCACGGGATACTCACCTCACGCAGGATGAGCAGCGCCGCGGCGGCGAGCGGAATCGACACCAGCGCGCCGGCCACCCCGGCCAGCACGCCGCCGAGCAGCACGGCGACCACCGTTACCACCGCCGGCACGGCGACGGCCCGGCCGATCACCTTGGGCAGCAACAGGTAGTCCTCGATCACCTTGTAGACCGCGAGCACCCCGAGCACGCCGAGGCAGGTCGGCACCGAGACGGTCAGCGCGACCGCGACGACCGCGACGCCGGCGACCAGCGTGCCGATCACCGGCACCAGGTCAAGAACGGCGACCATGATCGCGAGGAACAACGCGTACGGCACCCGGAACGCGGCGAGACAGCAGAAGGAGACGACGCCGGACACGAGCGAGACCGCGAGGTTCCCCAGCAGGTACGCGCCGATCCGCGCGTAGATCTGGTCGCCGATGAGAATCGCCCGTGGCCGCCGTCCCGCCGGCACCAGCCGGTACAGCACGTTGCGGATGCGGCGGAAGTCGGCGAGGAAGTAGACGCTCAGCACGAGCACCAGGAACACGCCGGTGACGGCCTCGACCGCGGCTCGCGCGCCGGCTCCGCCGCCAACCAGGCCGCGCACCTGCTGCTCGAGCTGGAACTGCTGGTTCAGCCTGCCGAGCAGCGAGTCCCCGTCCCGCGCGGCGGCGGTCACCTCGCCGAGTCGGCGGGTGAGCTGGTCGGCCTGGTCTATCAGCGGGACCAGCGCGGCGACGAGGAACCCGGCGATCAGCAGGACCACGCCGAGCGCCACCGCGGCAGTCGCGAGCGGCTGCGACAGACCCTTGCCGACCAGCCACGCCACCGCCGGATGCAGTCCGACGGCGATGAAGAACGCGATCAGCATGAGGATCAGCACATCGGTGGCGCGCACGATCAGGTACCCCCCGCAGATGGCGACCAGAACCCCGACCGCGCCGGTGAACCCGACGAAGAACGCGGCCCGGCGGTTCATCGGCCGACCGGGTGGCCCGAGCGGCTGTTCGGCGTCGCGCAGCGACTCGGCCTCTTCCTCCGCCCTGGCAACGGGTTCCGGCCCGCCACGAGGCAGTGGCACCTGCTTCGAACCAGCCGGCTCACCCATGCCTCCCAGCGAAGCACGCACGTATACAGGCTTCGCGTCACAGCCACGGCCGCGTCACAAACCACCCGATCGGGTTATGCGGCAACTGCGTACCGCACACGTTTGCGGTCGACCGTTCACCGAAAAGACATCAAGGGAGCATTACAAGGTTCCATGGTATTTCGGAAGTGGATGCCCGCGCGTGAGCCGCGCTAGTGTCCGGACCGGTCAAGCAATTGACCTGGCAAGTTGATCGCGCAATCAAACGAGGGAATGCCAAGATGCTGAAGAAGATTGGCTTTGTCACGGCGGGCATGGCCGCCGGAATGGTGATGATGAGCGGGTTCGCCGCCGCCGAGACGTCCGACTCCCCCCACGGGTACGGCCACGGCCACGGCCACGACGGCAACAACCAGATCGGCCTCGTCAACGTCAACAACGTGGATGTGCTGCACAACGTCAACGCCAACGCGGGCGTGTGCGACAACAACGTCAACGTGCTCGGCGTGCAGGTGCCGGTCGAGGACGTCGCCAACGGCGTCGGTGTGCCGATCCTGTCCCCGGGCGAGCACGACGCAGAGGGCGCGACGCCGTACAACTGCGCGTCCGCGAGCATCGACGACGGCGGCTCGGTCCAGGACAACTGAGTCCCCCCGATCTCCCCGGCGGCGGGAAACCTTCCGCCGTCCCTCAACGAGAGGTTAGTTCTTCCGTGTTGAAGCAACTCATTGTCGGCGCGGCCGCCATCGCGGCCGGCGTCATCCCCTTCGCCGGTACCGCGTCCGCCGACACCACGGGCCACCCGCACGGCGGCCACGGTGACGGCGGCGACCAGATCGGCCTGCTCAACGTCACGAACCTGGACGCGCTGCACAACGTCAACGTCAACGGCGGCCTGTGCGACAACAACATCAACGTGCTCGGTGTCCAGGTGCCGCTCGAGGACATCGCGAACGGCGTCGGTGTGCCGATCCTGTCCCCGGGCAGCAACGACGCGGTCGGCGTGACGCCGGACAACTGCGCGTCCAGCGCCATCACCGACGGCGGCACCGTTCAGGACGACTGAACTCCGACCTTTGGGTGGGTGTGAGGCAGGACCGGTCCCGACCGGTCCTGCCTCGTCGGTTATCTACTCCCGATCGAACAGGGGGATCGCATGTCAGAGCATGTCTTCTCGTTTCCGACGCGTTTTCGCGGCTACGACCGCGACGCCGTCGACCAGGAGGTCCACGAGCTCCGCACCGCGCTCGACTACGCACAGGCCGAACGCGACCGGGCGGTGGCTCAGACGCTGGCGCCCGAGACCCCGCACCCGGAGGCCTCGCAGGCCTCCGCCACCGTGCAGTGGCTGATCGAGACCGCGGAGCAGGACGCGCACCGGATCCGTGCCGAGGCGCGGCAGGAGGCCGCCGAGCACACCGAACGCGCGGAAGAGCTGCTGCGTCACCGCGTCGAGCTGATCGAGCAGGCCCAGCACGAAGCCGACGTGTGCCGCGCGCAGGCCGCGGAAGAGGCGCGGGCGTTGATCCACGACGCACTGGAGAAGGCGGACGCACTGCTGCGCGGACTCCGCGAGAGCGATGCCGCGCTGCGGGAGATGTTCGCCGACCGCGCGCTCGTGCACCGCATGCCGCCGCCGCGCCGCCCGGAGGAGCTGTCGCAGGCCGGCCAGCCGATGCCGGCGCAGCACAGCGCCATGCCGCCCGCCGCGCAGCCGCAGCCCGCCGCACCGCCCGCCATGCAGCCCGCCGCGATGGCCGGCGCCGTGCCGGAACCTGCTGGGGTGTACCAGAACCAGGACGCCCCGACCTTGCCACCGGGCAGTGCGTCCTATCCGGCCGCCGGTCACGAGCAGCAGGTCTAGCACCTGCGTGCCGTGCTTTTCACAAGACCGCTAATATCAGTTGCTCCCGTAGCGAAGCTTGCGGGGGCAGGCGGGGATTTTCCCGCCATGTAAGGCCCTACGGTAAAACAGCCTGCCTGGGGGCGACGCCCTTGCCGATGACCCGTTCCAAGGCCCGTCCGGGCTGAGCGGGAATTTGGTCTTGCCCACATTTTGCGCACCGAACACGGTGCGCGTCGGGTGCGGAAACAGTCAGAGGAACGGCGCTCCAGTGAACTGGGAGCAGATTTACACCGAATACCGCCCGCTGCTGATCGAGGTGGCGGCGCGGCGCATCTGTGAGAGACCCGACCTCGAGCCGGGTGACCTCGTGCACGACGTGTTCGCGGTGGCCATCGGCGACCCACCGCCGGAAGAGCCCGACTGGGGGAACTTCCTGACCGACCTGACCGCGGCGTTGACGCTGGGGGACGCGGAACCGGTCGACGACCTCGACCTCGACGTCGATGACGTTGACGGGTTCGTCGACCGAAGCCCGATGGAGGACGCGGCGCTCGTCGCGATCCGCAGGGTGTCGGCGTGCGAGATGCGAAAGCGCATGCTGCGGGTGATGGACTACATGACCGAACGGCAGCGGGAGATCACGCGGATGCGGCTGTTCGAGGGGCTGACCGTGGGTGAGATCGCCGAGGTGATGAACACGTCGTCGTCCAACGTCTCCCAGATCGTGGTGCGATGCCTCGCCAAGCTGGCGCCGATCCTCGTCCAGTTCGACACTTTCGACCAGCACGACCTCGAGCGGGTGCGGCCACCCCGCCGGGTGCGCTGAGGTCCACACACGGGAAGGCGCCGGCTCCCGTGGGCGTGGGAGCCGGCGCCGTTGCTCGCTGCGGTCAGTCCTCCTCGACCGCGCCGCTCTCGGTGGAGCCGACCCAGGCACCGCCGGAGCCCGCACCCGCGGCGAACTCCTCGTACGACGCGCCGGCGACATCGTCGTCATGGCCGTAGCCATAACCATCGCCATAGCCGTAGCCGTGGTCCCAGCCGTTGTCGTCGAACTCGCCCGCTGCGCTCTCCGTCGACTCGACGAAGGCGCCGTCGCTGCCGGCGGCAGCCGTGACCTCCTCGTAGTAGGCGCCGGTGTCGCCGCCCATGCCGTAGCCGAAGTCGGAGTCACCGGTCGAGAAGGCGCCGGACTCGGTGGTGCTCACCCACGCGCCGTCGGAGCCCGCATGCACGGCCGTGTCCTCGTAGCTGGCGGCGACCAGGTCGTCGTCGGTCCACTCGACCAGGTCGTCGTCCTCGACGACACTCATCTCCTGGACGGGCGCGACGACCGCGACCGCGTCGGCCGCCACGTAGTTGGCCGTGTCGTCCTCGGTGATGTCCTCGGTGATGTCCTCGGTGGCGTCCTCGTAGCCGTCCTCGTAGGCGTCCTCGTAGGTGAAGTACCACCAGTCCGGTCCCGGGGAGAACGTGTCCGGCGTGACCTCGTCGGACTCCGTTGTCGTCGTGGTCGACGACGCCACGGCCGCGGCCGTGTCGTCGGTCGCCACGGCGGCGGCCGCCAGCTGCTCGGTGACCACGGCGTCGTCCGGCTCCTCCGCCGACGCTGTCAACGGCGTGATTACCAGTGCCAGCGGCACGGCAAGGGCCGCGAAGAAAACACCGCGACCAGCCTTCTTGGGCATTGCAGTCTCCTTACGAAGTGATCGGTAAACGATCTCGGACTTCTGCAAGTTACCCCGAATTCCCGAGAGTATTTCCCACGCGACCTGATAGGTGCGCGCCACCACCCCTTCGCGTCGAAGGAATTCCGAACGTGACAGTGCGCATTCTCGACACGCTCCCCGATTCGGGAACCGGCCGCCCTGTCGGGGGATTGCGCGGGCCAGCCGGTCACGGTACGGACAATTGCCGTCCAAACCACACCTTGCGGTGGTTACAACACAGGTCTCCGCCGGTCAGACAAGTGGTCGGATCGCGGCCGCGAGAAATCGCCCCAACGAGAGCGCGTCGGGTGCTCCGGGGTGTCCTGGGTGCTCCCCGGCCACCGGAACGTGGCCGGTTCGACCGGTCCAGCGACCGCTGAGTTCCTTGTTATTACCCGAAACCGCGAACTTCGCGCGGCCGGCGGGACGCGCTGCGCGGGGTGCCGCCGCGCCGGGATGGCGGGCTCCGCGGACCTCGGGTGACGATGATCGGACGAGGTCCTATGTGATCTTAGGAATTCGGAAAGGGGTTTCCATGAAAGGCAGACTAGGGCGTGTCGCGGCACTGGCCTCGGCGCTTGCCTTGGCGGTCACCGGCACCGTCACCGTGTCGAACGCGGGCGCGAGCGGTCCGGCGAGCCCGCAGGAGGGCGCGGTCGTGGTGCAGCAGGCCCACGACGCGTTGAAGGCGGCGGCCGACGCGGGCGACGTGCCCGCGGCGAAGTCGACGCTCGCCGAGCTCGAACCACTGCTGGCCGAGATGGAGAGCGGGCAGCGGTACGCGCTCGAGCAGAGCAGCAGGGAACTCGCCACCACCGCGGGCGACGAGACCACGGCGGTGCGGGGCCAGGTCGACGAACTGTTCCCGGACGGCGCTCAGCAGAAGGATCTGCCGTCGGTCGCCGAGTTGCTGAACGTGCTGCTGCAGCGACTGTTGTTGAGCCTGTCGTCGTTGGTCAACGATCTGCTCGGCGGCGTGCCGTTCCCGGTCTAGTCCGAGCCCGGAGAGGCGGCGACGGAACGCAGGGGTGCGCTGTCGCCGCCTTTTCCGTGTGTACAGGGGGAAACGCATGTCACGGACCGGGTTGGACGTCACGGTCGAGCGCCGCGCCGGCACGGTGGTGCTGTGTGTGCGCGGTGAGCTGGACGTGGCCACGACGCCTGCCCTGGGGGAGTCCGTCGAGCTCGCCCTGCGTGCCAGGCCAGCGGGGCTGGTGATCGACCTGTCCGAGGTCACGTTCCTCTCGTCGGCCGGCCTCTTCGCGCTGGCGGCGGCGACCAGGGCCGGGAAAGGCCATACCGTGGTGCGGGTGGTCGCCGCCGGCCGGGAATGCGAACGGCCCATTTATCTCACCGGCCTCGATGCCGTGCTGGCGCTGCACCGAACTCTCGACGACGCCCTGCGCTGAGACTTATTATGACATTCCCGGAACTGGACACAATGGTGGCCCGGCACTGGTCACGGACAATGGCCGCCACTAATCTGTGAATGGGCCGGCTGCCAGGGGCAAACTCCCTTCCAGATTTCTCCGTACGGCGGCCGGCCCCCTTTGTCGCACCGGCGTCTCACGCGCGTGCCGCGGTCCGGTAGTAGGCGACGAGCACGTCCTGTTCGACGTCCGCCATCGTGTCGCCCATCGGGCTCACCCTCGGCGCCTCGTCCACCACCTCTTTGGACACGGACACGACGAGATGCTCCGGCGCGAAGTCCGCGTCGCGGAGCGGGACGAACGAGTGGTGCACCCCGAGGAACCCGGTGTCGACGTACACCCACGTCGGCTCGCCCGTGTGCTCGTCGGTCCACACCTCGCGGACCTTGCCGATCCTGTTGCCCGCCGGGTCGCGCACCTCCAACCCGCACAGGCGGACCTCGAAGTCGTCCTTGATCATGTCGATCTCCTCGCGTGGGCGCTCGGACACCTCGTTGGGTGCCCGCCCTCGCCGCCACGCGAACGACCACGCGCGCGAATTCACCTCATCCGCGCCTGTGACCACTGGATCGGGTGCCGTTTCGAGCTGGCGCGAACGCGGCGTTTGGGCTCGATGACCGGGGGCAGCCTGCACGGGACGAAAGGAGCGCACATGTCCCGACCGGAGATCGATCCCGACACCGCGGCCAGCATGCTGGAGGACGCCGACTTCGCCGACGAGCACACGAAGCCGACGCACAGCGACGAGCAGGCGCCGGAGGGGGACGACGAGTCGGTGCCGACCGGTGACGGCGGTGACGGCGGCATGGACGTCCACCAGAACAAGCCTTCCGACTGACCGCACGCGGTTGGTCGGTGCCACTGAGGAGACACGATGGTTGGGGCACCTCCGAGACCGGCCGCCGACGGGCCGACAGACCTGGGGAAACGCGCGTGGTTCGGCACGCTCAAGCGGACCGTTCGCGAGTTCAACCAGGACAACATGCTCGACTGGGCGGCCGCGCTGACCTACTACAGCGTGCTCTCCCTGTTCCCCGGCGTCATCGTCCTCGCGGCAGTCGTCGGGTTGGCGGGCAAGTCCGCGACGGACACGCTCGTCGGCTACATCGAGCAGTTCGCGCCGGGCCAGGCGCGGGACGTCATCGTCGACGCGCTCCGCGAGCTGTCGAGCTCGTCGTCGGTCGCGGGGCCCGTCGCGATTCTCGGACTGCTGAGCGCGTTGTGGGCGGCGTCGGGTTACGTCGGCGGCTTCATGCGTGCGTCGAACGCCATCTACGAGATCGAGGAGGGGCGCCCGTTCTGGAAGACCCTGCCGTTGCGGGTGTTTCTCACGCTCGCCATGGTGGTGCTGCTCGGCGCCACCGCCGTCGGCGTCGCGCTGTCCGGCACGGTCGCGGAGAAGGTCGGCGGCTGGCTCGGGTTCGGGGACACCGCGATCGTGGTGTGGAACATCGCGAAGTGGCCGGTCCTCGTGGCGCTGCTGAGCCTGGCCATCGCGCTCCTCTTCTGGGCGGCGCCGAACGTGCGGCATCCCGGCTTCCGGTGGCTGACACCGGGAAGCCTGCTCGCGCTGGTGATGTGGGTGCTCGCCTCGCTGGGGTTCGCGTTCTACGTCGCGAACTTCGCCTCCTACAACAAGGTCTACGGCTCGCTCGCCGGCGTGATCGTGTTCCTCGTGTGGCTGTGGATCTCGAACCTGGCGCTACTCCTCGGCGCCGAGTTCGACGCCGAGCTGTCCAGAGCGCGCCACATCGCCGCGGGCGGCGCCGAGTCGCAGGAACCGTTCCTCGAACCGAGAGACACCCGCAAGATTGACGACTAACCAGCCGCTAGCTCGGCGGCACACGGAGACGGTCGGCGCGGATGACGACCAGTTCCTCGTGACGCTGTTCGGGGTCGAGCAGTCCCTGGTCGCGCAGCAGCTTCTCCCGCCCCCGCATCACAGGCCCGAACGGCACCTCCGCCCGCGCCACGACCGTGGCCTTCAGCCCGCCACCGCGCAGCTGCCGCAGCGTGGTGTCCACTCCGGACAGTGCTGACTGCACCAGCAGGAGAACACCGTCGGGCGCCAGTACGCACGGCGCCAGCATGCACAGCCGGTCCAGCATCGCCCTGCCGTCGGCGCCGGCGTCCCACGCGCGACTGCGCCCGCGCGTCGGCACCGCCGGCACACCGGGCACGTACGGCGGGTTGGCGAGCACGACGTCGAAACGGCGGCCGGCCGCCAACTCCAGCGCGTCGCCCCACTCGACCCGCACCCGAACCCCGCGCAGCGCGGCGTTGACGCGTGTCGTCCATACCGCGCGCCGTGAGCAGTCCATCGCCGTCTGCGACCTCGGTCGCGTGGACGCCGCGAGGATGCTCACCGCGCCGGTGCCGCAGCCGATGTCGAGCACGTCGGCACCCGGGCGGATGCCCGCCTGACGCAGAGCTTCTCCGAGCAGCCAGGTGTCGGCCTGTGGTCGGTAGACACCGAAGGGTCGCAACAGGATCATGCCGGGGTAGGTACCTCGGCGCGCCGGGGCAAAACGCGGCGCTCTTCGTCCCACACCGAGGTTTCGACCGTCGCGGGCCGGGTACGCCCCGGCCGCGTCAAACAGTCGGCGCGTCCATTCGATCGGCACGCCGGCTGGGGTGGTTCATCTTGTTGAAAATCGCGATGGTTGCCGAACACACCGAGCTACTCGGGCGCGATGTCACGTTGCGCACGCCACCACTCGTCGCCCTCTCCGGCGCGCTCGCCGACGCCGGTCACGAGGTCACCGTCCTCGTCCGCCGCGACGACACGGCCGCGCCCGACGAGGAGGTCGGCCCGCGCGGCTTCCAGGTGATCCGGCTGCCGGTCGGCCGGCCGCGTCGCCTCGGCGAGACCGAGCTCCCCCGCGTCACCGACGAGTTCGCGGTCGCCGTCGCCGACCGCCTGAGATCGGGCCGCGCCGACGTCGTGCACTCGCACTTCTGGACCACCGGCCTCGTCGCCGCCACCGCCGCCCGCGCGCTGGACCTGCCGATGGTCCACAGCGTCCACTCCCTCGCCGGCAGGCCCGACCAGCGGCTGCGCGCGGACACCGAACGGCTGACCGCGCGAGCGGCCGGCAACGTCGTCGCGACGTTCTCGGGGCAGCTGTCCAGACTTGTCTCCTACGGGGTGCCGAGGCGGCACATCTCCGTCGTGCCCTACGGCGTGGACGTCGACCACTTCATCCCGGAGGGGCCCCGCGCCGAGCGGGCACTGCGCCACCGGGTGGTCGCGGTCGGCGACCTGGCGCCGCAGTCGGGCTTCGGCACCGCGGTGGCCGCGATGTGCGCGCTGCCGCACACCGAGCTGGTGATCGCGGGCGGGCCGCTGCCGGGGCGGCACGCGAAGGAGCTGACCGCGTACGCGCGCTCCCTCGGCGTCGCGGACCGCGTCCGGCTGGTCGGGCCGGTCGCACGCGCCGAACTGCCCACACTGCTGCGCTCCGCGGACGCGATGGTGTGCAGCCCGTGGGAGGAGTACTTCGGCATCGCGGCCGTCGAGGCGATGGCCTGTGGCGTCGCCGTGGTCGCCAACGGCCTCGGCGGTCTCGCCGACACGGTCGTCGACTCGGTGACGGGTATCCAGGTGGCGCCGCGCAGGCCTCGCGCGCTGGCGGTCGCGCTCGGCCGGCTGCTGTCCAGCAACACCATCCGCGACCAGCAGGGCGCCGCCGGCCGGGACCGCGCGTCGGCGCGCTACTCGTGGCGGCAGGTCGCCGCGGAGACGCTGTACGCGTACCGCCGCGCCGGCGGCGTCGACCCCGACGACGTCGCCCGCGAGGCCGCCGTCGCGGCCCGGAAACGCTCCAGACCCACGACGACCGCGACGCCCGCCGGCGCCCCGCAGTGACCCTCAACCCTCGATGCCGGCCGCCCGATGGAAGTCCGCCCGGGCGGCCGCCAGGATGTCGGGCCGGGTGAGCACGTCCACGGCCGTCTCGGCGAGTGCCTCCGCGGCCGCGAGCATCGCCGCGCGGCCCCGGGGGCCGGCCGCGGCCATCGCGAACTCCGGGGTGTGGTCGGACGTGTCCTCGTCGACGATGGCGACGAACGGGTGGATCGCCGGGAGTCTGGTGCTGACGTTGCCGATGTCGGAGGAGCCGAGGAACACGCCGGGATCCGGGTCGGTCGCCGTGACGCCGGCCTTCGCGAGGTGCGTCGCGAAGCGGCCGGACAGCACGCCGTTGTCGCGAAAGTGGTGGTACGGCTCGTGCATCCGTTCGACCGACGCGCGGGTGCCGGTCGCCGCGGCGGTCGCCTCGGCCATCGTGGTGACCGTGTCGGCGAGCGACTCGAGCGCCGACGTGGTGAGCCCGCGCAGCCCGAACCGGCCTACGGCGGTGTCCGGGACGATGTTGGTGGCCTCGCCGCCGCGCGTGACGATGCCCTGCACGTGTGAGCCCGCCGGCAGCCGGGGCCGCAGCACACCGAGTGTGTTGAACAGCTGGATCAGCGCGGCCAGCGCGTCGATGCCCTCGGTCGGGTCGCCGGTCGGGTGCGCGGCCCGGCCGTGGAAGGTGATCTCCAGCTCGACCTGCGCGGTGAGCGGCGCCCACGTCCAGTTGTGAGCGCCGGGATGCCACATCAGCGCCGCGTCGACACCGTCGAACACCCCCGCCGCCAGCTCGGCGACCTTCCCGCCACCACCCTCCTCGGCCGGGGTGCCGACGACGAGCAGCGTCCCGGTCGGCTCCTCGAGCTCGCGCCGCACGGCCAGCGCCGCGCCGAGCCCGGCCGCGGCGATGAGGTTATGACCGCACGCGTGCCCGAGCCCGGGCAGCGCGTCGTACTCCAGCAGCAGCGCGACCGTTCGCCCTTCGCCGGAGCCCCAGCGACCGACGAACGCGGTGGGCAGGCCCGCGACCCCGCGCTCGATGTCGAAACCCCGCAGCTCGGCGCACAGGCGGGCCGCCGCCCGGTGTTCGTCGAACGCGAGCTCCGGCTCGCGGTGCAGGGCGAGCGCGACGTCCCACAGGCGGTCGGCGAGCACGGCGATCTCCGTGCCGACACTCACCGCGCCACCACGCGGACCGACTCGAGGTCGGCGTCGACCGGGTCCGGGATCTGCATGCCGGCGGCGAGCCCGCTGCGCACGTACTCCATGACCTCCTTGGTGATCACCTCGCCCGGCAGCACCGCGGGCGCGCCGGGCGGGTAAGGCGTGATCATCTCCGCGCTGACCCGGCCGACCGCGTCGTCGGCGGCGACCTGCTCGGTCTCGGCGAAGAACGCGTCCCTCGGCAGCATGACCGTCGCCAGCTCCAGCTCCTCCGGGTCGGGCAGGTACATGCTCTTCGGGGTCGGCAGGCCGGCGGCCGCGTCGCACAGCGCGGTGACCGCCCGCAGCAGCACCTCGGCGGTGCCGTCGTCGTCGGCGTAGGTGAGCTGCGCGACGACGCGCCGGTGGTCGGACAGCCCGACCGCGACCCGCTGGTGTTCGCGCAGCCAGTCCGCCGCCTGGTAGCCACTGATGCCCAGGTCGGACACGTCCATGACGATCTTGAGCGGGTCGAGCGACGACGCCGTCGCCGGACCGACGAACTCCTCCTCCGACATCACGCGCACGCCGGGCAGCGCGGCGAGAGCGGCGCGGGCGGCGTGCGCGAGCGCCAGCGCGGCGCCGAGCAGCGCGGTCCCGTGCTCGACCATCTGCCGGCGCCAGCCGTCGAGCGTGGCGTACACCAGCGAGGTCGGGCTGGTCGTCCCCAACAGGTCCTCGCGCGCCTTCAGCACCGCGGGGTCCACCCGGTCGCCCTGCAGGTGGAACACCGAGCTCTGCTCGACCGCCGACCCGGACTTGTGCACGCTCGTCACACACAGGTCCGCGCCCGCGTCCATGGCCCACGGCGGCAGGTCGGCGTGGAACGGCAGGTGCGCGCCCCACGCCTCGTCCACGATCAGCGGCTTGCCGAACTCGTGGCACACCTCGGCCACCGCCGCGATGTCGCCGCACGTGCCGTAGTCGGTCGGCGTCACCAGCAGCATCCCCCTGGCGTCCGGCTCCGCCTCGAAGACCGCGCGCACCTCGTCCGGGCCGGGCGGATGGGACAGGTGCCGCTCGGCGTCCCACCTCGGCCGCACCCACACCGGCGACACGCCGGACAGGATCAGCCCCGACACCACCGACTTGTGCGACTGGCGGGCGACCAGCAGCTTCTCGTGCGGGCCGGCCACCGACAGCATCGCGCTCTTGACCGACAACGAGCTGCCGCACGTGGAGAAGAACGTGTGGTCCGCGTGCACGGCGTCGGCCATCAGCTCCTGCGCCCGCGCCAGCACCCCCTTCCCCACCCGCCGGTCGTCGAGCCCGTTGATCGCGATGACGTCCGAGGCGAACACCGCCTCGCCGACGACCGCCAGCACCCGGGGGTCGACCCCTCTCCCCTGCCGGTGCCCCGGCGGGTTGAACGGCGTCAACCCGTGTTCGCGGAACGCCTCCAGGGCCTCGAGAACGGGTGCTCGACTGTGATCCATGCGGCGATCCATGCGGCGATCCATGCGGCCGGAATGCCCAGGTGGGGACCGCCCGAAACCGACGCGAGTTTGATCTCGCCGGGACTGGTAACCCCCGCGCCATGGGGTCGGTGAGCAGGGCTGCGGGGGTGGCCGCGCTGTGCGTGGCGGCGCTGGCGGGTTGCGCCTCCCAGAGCGCCCGCGAGGAGGCCTCGACCGTCGCGACGCGGTTCCTGACGGCCGCGGCGAACGGGGACGGCGCGGCGGCCTGTCGGCTGCTGACACCGAAGACCCGGGAGAATCTCACCGTCGCCGACGACGCGCCGTGCGCGGAGGCGCTGCCCGTCGACCGGCTGACCGGGACCGTCGTGGCGGCGGACACCTGGTCGGACCGGGCCAAGGTCGACGCTGACGGCGGGTCGCTGTTCCTGACCGAGTTCGAGTCCGGCTGGCTCGTCTCGTCGGCCGGCTGCCGCGCGAACGCCGACGCGCCCTACGACTGCGTGGTCGGCGGCTGACGTGCGACGAACGATCTTCCTCGTGTACCTCGCCGTCATCCTCGGCGGGCTCGCGTACTTCGTCCTCATCGGACTGCTGCGGCTCTGAAGGGGCGACGGTGAAACGGTTCCTCCGCGACAACGGCCTGAGCGTGACGTTCGGGCTCCTGTTCCTCGCCGCCCTCGTCGGGCAGGCGATCGCCGGCCACGCCGACTTCAACAACCATCAGATCGCCGACGGCGGGGAGACCGTGGGGTTCCTGCCGTTCCTCGCGTCCAGCCAGTTCGTCGTCGACGTCGCGGAGAACTGGCAGTCCGAGTACCTCCAGTTCACCCTGTACATCTTCGCCACCGTGTGGCTCGTCCAGCGCGGCTCCCCCGAGTCGAAGAAGGTGTCCGACGCCGGCCCGCAGACCGACGAACAGCAACGGCTCGGCGCACACGCCACCGAGGACTCCCCGAAGTGGGCGCGCGCCGGCGGTTGGCGGACCGCGGTGTTCTCCAACTCGCTCGGCGTGCTCATGGCCGGAGTGTTCCTGCTGTCCTGGTTCGCGCAGTCCGTCGCCGGGGTGGTCGTGTACAACGCCGACCAGCTCGCCGACCGCGAGGCGCCGGTCAGCTGGCTGGAGTACCTCGGCGCCGCCGACTTCTGGAACCGGACCCTGCAGAACTGGCAGTCCGAGTTCCTCGCCATCGGCTCGATGGTCGTGCTCAGCATCTATCTCCGCCAACGCGGCTCGCCGGAGTCCAAGCCGGTCGGCGCGCCGCACGTCACCACCGACGAGTCGGGCTGAGCCGCCCGGCCCGGAAAGGAGCGACCCGTGATCGGACGTCTCGAAACCGTGGTGCTCGACGCCCGCGATCCCGCGGCTCTCGCGCGGTTCTACGTCGAGCTGCTCGGCGCGAAGATCACCACCGAGCAGCCGGACTGGATCACCATCCAGGACGGCGACGGCAGGAAGCTGTCCTTCCAGACCTCGCCGGCACACCGGCCGCCTCGGTTCCCGGATCCCGAGGGCTCCCAACAGTTTCACGTGGACGTGCGGGTCGAGGACGCCGACGAGGCGGAGCGGCAGGTGCTCGCGCTCGGCGCGACCAGAGTGCCCGACGCTCACGAGGACAACACGTTCCGCGTCTTCCGGGATCCCGCCGGACATCCGTTCTGCCTGGTCTGGGACTGACGTTTGAGAATGGGCCCTGGCGGCTATCTGTAGCGAATGAGGCATTCCGGGTCGTCTGTCAACGCGGAAACCCTTCGACGGACGGCGACGACGTGCCTGTACCTGCTGATCATCGCCGCGACGCTGTGGGTGCTCGGCCAGGTCGTCGCCCGGCTGGTGATCGTCGTCGTGCCGGTGGCCGTGGCCCTGTTGCTCGCGGCGCTGTTCGCACCAGGGGTGTCGCTGCTGGTCCGGTGGGGTCTGCCACGTGCCCTCGCCACCCTGACCGTGCTGCTCGTCGGTCTGGCGCTCGTCGGCGGGCTCGTCTACTTCATGATCGCCGCGGTGGTCGCCGGGCTGCCCGATCTGCGGTCCCGCCTGGACGAGAGCTACACCCAGGTGCGGGACTGGCTTTCCACCGGACCGCTCGGCATGTCCGGCGACCAGCTCGACACCATGCTCGCCGACGGCAAGAACTGGTTCTCCGAGCACCGGTCCGACCTCGCGTCCGGCGCGCTCGGCGCGTTGTCGACCGCGGGCGTGCTGCTCGCCGGCCTCGCGCTCGTGGTGTTCGTGCTGATCTTCTTCCTACACGACGGCAACCGCATGTGGCGCGTGCTGGTCAGCCCGTTCCCCGAGTCCGCCCGCGACCGGGTCGACAACGCGGGCCGGCGGGCGTTCCGGGATCTCACCGCGTACGTGCGGGCCACCGTCCTCGTCGCGATGATCGACGCCGTCGGCATCGGCATCGGGCTGTGGGTCACCGGCGTCCCGCTGGTCATCCCGTTGGCAGCGCTCGTGTTCCTCGGCGCGTTCGTCCCCGTCATCGGCGCGTTCGTGACCGGTCTGGTCGCGGTCCTGATCGCACTCGTGAGCCAGGGGCCGATCGTCGCGCTGATCATCACCGGCGTCGTGGTCCTCGTGCAGCAGCTCGAAGGGAACGTCTTCGAACCGCTCATCATGAGCAAGTCGGTGAAGCTGCATCCCGTCGCGGTCATCCTCGCGGTCGCCGTCGGGGTCGAGCTGGCCGGCGTCATCGGCGCGCTGTTCGCCGTCCCACTGCTCGCCACCGTCCGCGCGTTCGTCAGCTCCCTGCGCGAGCCACGCACCGAACCCGCCGAGGACGCCTGACCAACAGTTACCTCCACCTCGGAAGCCGCGCCAGGCCGGACGCAACCCACACGCAAAATCCGGGGAGGCGGCTAGCCTTTGCCCACCATGGATGGTGCGACCGAACAGCCGGCGCTGGCACGCGTGTACAACGGCGCGACCGGTGGCGCGAGCACGGCGGGGGTCGACCGGACCCTGCTCCAGCGCGTCTTCGAACTCATGCCCGGCTACCGGTACTTCGCCATGGCCAACCAGAGCTTCGCCGGTGCGGCGGTCGCCGACTTCGTCGACGCCGGGATCACGCAGATCCTCGACCTCGGCTGCGGCATGCTGACCCCGCAGTCGAGCCACGCCGTCGCGCACGCGAAGAACCCGGACGTCCGGGTGGTGTACGTCGACATCGACCCGGTCACCGCGGAGCACCTCAGGCTCGGCACCGAGAGCGACGACCAGGTCGGCGTGCTGCGGGCGGACGTCAGCCACGTCGACGAGGTACTCGACCACGCGGTCACGCGCCGCCTTATCAACCTCGACGAACCCGTCGGTGTGGTGGCCGCCGTACTACATTGCCTGCCGGACGACGGCCCGGTCCATCCCGCCGCCGCGCTGCGCGGCTACCACGACCGGCTGGCCGCCGGCAGCATGCTCGCGGCCACCCACGCCAGTGGCGACACGCTCGACCCCGAGGTCGTCACCGAGGCGATCGCCCTGTTCCAGCAGGCCGGCATCACGGTGCTGAGCCGCACGGCCGACGAGTTCCGCGACTTGTTCGGACCGTGGCACCTGCGCCCACCCGGCCTCGAGCCGCTGCGATGGAACCCGCAGCCGAACGAGACGGTCGACGCGCACGGCTACACCGCGACATCGATCAAGCCCCGGTAACCCGCGGTCCGCGCCGAGTGACGTGGCGCCGGCCGCGCCACGGTGGTGCCACCACGCGCCACGATGGCACCGCAGTCGATCTCCGAGCGCCGGGCCGGCAGTCGGATTCGCCGACAACCCGCAGGTCGGACACCTATTTTCACCATGGCACCAATTCGGCCTTGCTATGGCACCACAGTGGTGCCATAGTTGTGCCATGGACCTGACGCCGTATGTGGACAACGTTCGACGAGAGTTGGCGGTCGCCGCCGAGGCCGGTGGAGCCGATGCCAAGGCCCTCGCGGAGCGACTGAGCGCGCCACTGGCGTCGACGATCCGCCTCACCCTGCTCGACGCGCTGTCGGCCGCGGCGGACGAGATCACCCGGGACCTGGCGCCCGGCTCCGTCGAGCTGCGGTTGCGTGGCGGCGACCCGAACTTCGCGGTGACGGCGCCGGCCACCGAGACGCCGGCCGCGCCCTCGGTGTCGGTGTCGGCACCGGCTGGTGGCCACGTCGCGTCGGAGCCGGCCGCCGAGCCGCTGACTGACGACGACGTCGCCATGACACGCATCAACTTCCGTCTCCCCGAGCACCTCAAGGCGCGCATCGAGGAGGCGGCCGCCACGCAGAGCCGCTCGGTCAACGCGTGGCTCGTCCGCGCCGCGACCGCCGCGCTGCTGCCCCAGAGCCCACCACCCGCGGCCGAGCGCAAGGGCCGCTCGCCACAGCACTACACGGGCTGGGTCCACTAAACCCTTTCCCACCAGCACAAACGTCATTCACCACACCTTTGAGGGGACAGCCATGCCTACTTTCGACACCCCGGAGCCGATCTCGGCGACCGTCGAGCCCGTCGTCGGGAACGTCCGCGTCATCGCGAGCGACCGCACCGACACCGTCGTCGACGTGCGCCCGACCGACGAGTCCGACGCCTCCGACGTCAAGGCCGCCGAGCAGACCCGCGTGGAGTTCTCCGCCGGCACGCTGACGGTCCGCGCGCCGAAGATGAGCCCGTTCGACTTCTCCAACAAGACCAGGTCGATCGAGGTGACCATCGAGCTGCCGACCGGCTCGCGGATCCAGGGCAGCACCGGCCTCGGCGACCTGCACGGCACCGGCCGGTTCGGTGAGTGCCGCTACAAGTCGGGCACCGGCCACCTCCAGGTCGACCACACCGGCGAGCTGCATCTGCACACCAGCACCGGCAACGTCGCCGTCGAGCGGGTCGCCGGCAACGCCGAGATCACCACCGGCTCCGGCCGGGTGCGCGTCGGCGAGGTCGACGGCACCGCGAAGGTCAAGAACTCCAACGGCGACACCACGATCGGCGCGGTCACCGGCGCGGTCCGGGTCCGCGCGGCCAACGGCGACATCGCGGTGGCGCAGGCGAGCGACGCCGTGGATGCCAAGACCGCCAACGGTTCCGTCAAGGCGCACGAGATCGTCCGCGGCACGGTCGTGCTCGAGACCGCCATGGGCGACATCGAGATCGGCGTCCGCGAGGGCACTGCGGCCTGGCTCGACGTGAAGACCCGGTTCGGCCGCGTGCACAACACGATGGACGCCACCGACGCGCCGCAGTCCCCGACGGACACCGTCGAGGTGCGCGCACACACCTCGTTCGGCGAGATCACCGTCCACCGCTCCTGAGCCCCACTGACGCGAAAGGACACTCACATGAGTCTCCCGGCCATCTCCGCGACCGGACTGCGCAAGTCCTACGGCGACAAGGTGGTGCTCGACGGCATCGACCTCCATGTCGCGCCCGGCACCATCTTCTCGCTGCTGGGCCCGAACGGCGCCGGCAAGACCACCACCGTCAACATCCTGTCCACGCTGACCGGCGCGGACGCCGGCACGGCGAGCGTCGCCGGGCACGACCTGGCGACCGACCCGGACGCGGTCCGCGGCGTCATCGGGCTCACCGGGCAGTTCTCCGCGGTGGACAACCTCCTCACCGGCGAGGAGAACCTGTTCCTGATGGCGGACCTGCACCACCTGCCGCGGCGCGAAGGCCGCCGGCGCGCCGCCGCGCTGCTCGAGCGGTTCGACCTCACCGACGTCGCGAAGAAGACGCCGGCGACCTACTCCGGTGGCATGCGGCGCAAGCTCGACCTGGCGATGACGCTGGTCGGCGACCCGAAGGTGATCTTCCTCGACGAGCCGACGACCGGGCTCGACCCGCGCAGCCGCCGCGTCATGTGGGACATCATCCGCGACCTGGTCGCGAACGGCGTGACGATCTTCCTCACCACGCAGTACCTCGAGGAGGCCGACCAGCTCGCCGACCGGATCGCCGTCCTCGACAGCGGCCGGCTCGTCGCGGAGGGCACCCCCGACGAGCTGAAGCGGCTCCTGCCGGGCGGGCACCTCCGGCTGCAGTTCGCCGACCCCGCCCGGCTGGCCGAGGCGGCGCACCTGCTCGAACTGTCCACACCGGACGACGCGGCGCTCGTGCTGCAGGTGCCGACCGACGGCACCGTGTCGGCGCTGCGCGCGGTGCTCGGCCGGCTCGACGCCGCGGCGGTCGAGGTGGACGCCCTGACCGTGCACACCCCCGACCTCGACGACGTGTTCCTCACCCTCACCGGCCACGCGGCCGACCGGACCAAGGAGTTGACCAGTTGAGCACCCTGTCCTACGCGGCGAACGACTCGCTCACGATGTTGCGCCGCAACCTCCGCCACATGCAGCGCTACCCGTCGCTGACGATCATGCTGCTCGCTCAGCCGATCGTCTTCCTGCTGCTGTTCGTCTACGTCTTCGGTGGCACCCTCGGCGACGGCCTCGGCGGCGCGGGCGGCCGCGCGGAGTACGTCGGCTACGTGACGCCGGCGATCCTGTTGATCACGGTGTCCAGCGCGGCGCTCGGCACGGCCATCTCGGTCGCGATGGACATGACGGAAGGAATCATCAACCGGTTCCGCACCATGGCGATCAGCAGGGCGTCGGTGCTGACCGGGCACGTGGTCGGCACCCTCATCCAGACCGCGTTCGGGTTGACCGTCGTCACGGGCGTGACGCTGCTCGTCGGGTTCGAGCCCACCGCCGGGTTCGTCGAGTGGGTGG
>CAWIYK010000002.1:0-1498763 GCA_963840275.1 uncultured Actinomycetota bacterium | reverse complement strand
GACTTGCCCGTGCCGGACGGGCCGAGCATCACGCTGACCTCACCGGGCGGCAGGGTCAGTGTGACGTCCCGCCAGATGGTCTGACGGCCGAAGGACTTCGTCAGGCCCTCGACGACCACCTCGGCGCCCATCGAACCTCCCCGATCCGCCTCGTCGCGTACGACCCGGTTGCCGCGCGAGTGGACACCGAATATCGGTGTCAACCGTGCAACGAGCGTGCCGCCTGCGGGTTACTGCCCAGTCAACTAGGCCATGGTCGGGCAAGGTACCCAGTCACTCACCGTGCGTGCATCTGGGGTATTACTTCCCATTACACGACCAGGGCCGGTATCCGAATTGTCGGATACCGGCCCTGGTTTCGCGCGTCTAGCGCAACGTCACTTGAGGTTGACGGTCGCGCCCGCGGCCTCGAGCTTCTCCTTGGCGGCGTCGGCGGCCTCCTTGGTGACCTTCTCCAGGACGGCCTTGGGAGCGGCCTCGACCAGCTCCTTGGCCTCCTTCAGGCCCAGACCGGAGACGACCTCGCGGACGACCTTGATGACCTGGATCTTCTTCTCACCGGCCGACTCGAGGACGACGTCGAACTCGTCCTGCTCCTCGGGGGCCTCGGCGGCAGCGGCGGCCGGGCCGGCGGCTGCGACGGCGACCGGCGCGGCGGCGGTGACGTCGAAGGTGTCCTCGAACTGCTTCACGAAGTCGGACAGCTCAAGGAGGGTCATCTCCTTGAAAGCGTCGAGCAGCTCGTCAGTGCTGAGCTTCGCCATGATGGCATTCCTTTCCTAAAAAGTTGATGATCAGCTCTCGGCGGGGGCCGCTTGCTCGGCGGACGCCTTCTTTTCCTGCAGGGCCGCGGCCAGGCGGGCCACCTGGGAGGCAGGCGCGGCGAACAGGCCGGCCGCCTTGGTCAGGTTGCCCTTCATCGCGCCCGCCAACTTGGCGAGCAGCACCTCACGGGAGTCGAGGTCGGCGATCTGCTTGACCTCGTCGACCGTGAGCGGGCGGCCATCCATGTAGCCGCCCTTGATGACCAGACCCTGGTGGTCCTTGGCGAAGTCGCGAATTGCCTTCGCGGCGTCGACCGGCTCCCCCTCGACGAACGCGATCGCGGTCGGGCCGATGAACAGGGCGTCGAGCCCCTGCACGTTGGCGTCTTCCGCGGCGCGCTTGACCAGGGTGTTCTTTGCGACCCGGTAGGTCGTGCCCGTGCCGAGAGCGCGACGCAGGGAGGTCAGCTGGGACACGGTGAGACCGCTGTACTCGGTGACAACGGCAGCCGAGCTGTTGCGGAACCGGTCCGCGATCTCAGCGACGGCCTCAACTTTGCCTGCCTTCGCCATGGTCGCCTCCTCTCATTGGCTAGGTGACCGCTGAGCCTCGAGAGACGACAAACGCCCCGGCGCAGTAAGCACGGGGCGTGAAGAATGCGCGCGTTTCCGCGCGAGCCTCGTTCTTCCTGCGCGGGCCGCCCGCCGTCGGCGGGACCTTCGTCTGCTCCGTTGCCGGAACAGAGACCAGCGGTCTTCGGTAGAACCGTTGACAATCGTACGTTGCGGTGGTTCGTGGCTCCAAACCGGGTCGCTGTGGCCCCGGACACGGCATGATGGGACCCGATGGCCGACAACGAACACCAGCCGCCGGCCCCGCGCGACGAGCCGCCCGGGTCGGTGCCGTCCGCTCAGCCGCCCGCTCAGCCGCCCGCTCAGCCACCCGCGCTGCGCGCGCCGACGGAGATCACTCCGGAGCAGGTGCGCCAGTTCCAGGAGTTCCAACAGTTCCAGGAGCTGATGCGCCAGCAGGCCGAGCAGGGCCTGCCGCCGGGCACGCCGCCACCGCCGGGGTTCCTGCAGCCGTGGGGGCCGCCGCAGCCGCCGGCGAAGCGCCCGAGCGCGCCGAAGCGCTTCCTGAAGGCGATGGCCGGCAAGATCGTCACCGGTGTGGTCGTGCTGCTCATCCTGGTGGCCGCCGGCTACTTCGCGATCGACTACTTCTTCGGCGAGAACCGCGACCAGCTGCCCGCGTCCCAGACCGGCGGCGGGAAGACCAAGGACAACCTGGTCCTGGAGACCAACCCGTACGAGGCCGTCCGCAAGATCTACCACCACATCGCTAACGGCGAGAACGGTGCGCCGGAGCAGGTCGTGCCTGCGCTTCCCAGGACCGGGGCGAGAAGTTCGCGGCGGACTCTCGGCTACGGCGACTGCACGCAGGCCGTTCGCGGCCTCGCGGCGAAGGTGACCGACTCGAACGCCTACGCCGAGTCGATGCCGTCCTACACGACGACAACAGTGCCGGGCACCGAGCTTCGGGTCAGCTCGTGCGAGGACAACGTGCGGGGCCGCATCGAGGGCGGCCCCTCCGCTCGGCGCCTTCACGGTCAAGAAGATCGAGGGCGCTGCGAAGGGCGGGCAGTGGATCATCACCGGACCACGAGAACGAACCGCCGTGCACGAACCCGAGCACGCCCCCCATCAAGCCACAACGCTGAAGAAGGGCCGCGTCCAACGGACGCGGCCCCCCGACTGGCAAACGAGAACTCAGGCGACCGGCTCGTCGGTCAGCATGTTGCGCGTGCGGGCGGGATCCACGGGGATGCCGGGGCCCATCGTCGTCGAGAAGGTGACCTTCTTCAGGTAGCGGCCCTTCGCGGCGGACGGCTTCGCACGCAGCACCTCGTCGAGGGCGGCGGCGTAGTTCTCGACCAGCTTCTCCTGGTCGAAGGACGCCTTGCCGATCACCAGGTGCAGGTTCGACTGCTTGTCGACCCGGAAGTTGATCTTGCCGCCCTTGATCTCGTTGACGGCCTTGGTCACGTCGGGCGTGACGGTGCCGGTCTTCGGGTTCGGCATGAGGCCACGCGGGCCGAGGATGCGCGCGATGCGGCCGACCTTGGCCATCTGGTCGGGGGTCGCGATCGCGGCGTCGAAGTCGAGCCAGCCACCCTGGATACGCTCGATCAGGTCCTCGGCGCCGACCTCGTCCGCACCGGCGGCGACGGCCTCGTTGGCCTTGTCGCCGGTGGCGAACACGATCACGCGCGCGGTCTTGCCGGTGCCGTGCGGCAGGTTCACCGTGCCGCGCACCATCTGGTCCGCCTTGCGGGGGTCGACCCCCAGCCGGATGGCGACCTCGACGGTCGCGTCCAGCTTCACCTTGGAGGTGTCCTTGGCGAGCTTCGCCGCCTCGAGCGGCGAGTACAGCCGCTCGCGGTCGATCTGCTCGGCGGCCTCGCGATAGGCCTTACTGCGCTTTGCCATCTCTGTTCCTAACAGTCAGTGGTCACGAGCCAGCGCGCCGGCTCTCCCACGCGATCCGGACTATTTCGACCGAGACATCTGTCGTGCTCGCCACGCTGCGCGCGGCGTGCACGGTCTCACTCGACCGTGATGCCCATCGACCGGGCGGTGCCCGCGATGATCTTGGCCGCCTGGTCGATGTCGTTGGCGTTGAGGTCGCTCTTCTTCTGCTCGGCGATCTCGCGCACCTGGTCCCAGGTCACCTTGGCGACCTTGTTCCGGTGCGGCTCGCCGCTGCCCTTGTCGACACCCGCGGCCTTGAGCAGCAGCTTCGCCGCCGGCGGGGTCTTGAGCTTGAAGTCGAACGTGCGGTCCTCGTACACGGAGATCTCGACCGGCACGACGGTGCCACGCTGCGACTCGGTCGCGGCGTTGTAGGCCTTGCAGAACTCCATGATGTTGACGCCGTGCTGACCCAGCGCCGGACCCACCGGGGGGGCCGGGTTGGCCTGGCCGGCCGTGATCTGCAGCTTGATGATCGCGGACAGCTTCTTCTTCTTCTTGGGTGGCATTTCTTCCCTGCTTAGTGTTCTCGGCAACTCGAACGATGCTCGCGGTCAGATCTTGGAGACCTGACTGAAGGACAGCTCGACCGGAGTCTCCCGACCGAAGATCGACACCAGCACCTTGAGCTTCTGCCCGTCGGCGTTGACCTCGCTGATCGTCGCGGGGAGGGTGGCGAACGGGCCGTCCATGACGGTGACCGACTCGCCGACCTCGAAGTCGACCTCCACGACCGGACCCTTGGCCGGCGTGGCCGACGTGCCCTTGCCCGCTGCTGCCGGTTTGGCCTCCTCCACCTGCGGGAGGAGGAACTTGAGGACCTCGTCGATGGTCAGCGGCGACGGCTTGGACGTCGCGCCGACGAAGCCCGTCACGCCCGGGGTGTTGCGCACCGCGGACCACGACGGGTCGTTCAGGTCCATCCGCACGAGGATGTAGCCGGGCAGCACCTTGCGCTGAACCTGCTTGCGCTGCCCGTTCTTGATCTCGGTGACCTCTTCGGTCGGCACCTCGACCTGGAAGATGTAGTCCTCCATGTCGAGGGTCTGGATCCGGGTCTCGAGGTTGGTCTTGACCTTGTTCTCGTAGCCGGCGTAGGAGTGCACGACGTACCAGGCGCCCGGCGCGCGACGCAGCGCGTCCCGCATCTCCTCGGCCGGGTCGGCGGGCTCGGCCGGCTCCTCCTCGACCGCCGCGTCGGCGTCCTCGGACTCGTCGGCCTCTCGACCGCCGTGTCGGCGTCGTCGGCGTCGTCGCTGTCGGCGGCGTCCTCGGTGTCCGCGTCCGCCTCGACATCGGTCTCGGTGTCGGCGGCGTCGTCGGCCTCGGTGTCGGTCGCGGCGTCACCATCGGTGTCGGCCGCGGCCTCGGTCTCGGCATCGACGGCGAGCGCGGCCTCGGCCGCGCTGACGTCCGTCTTCAGGTCGCCGTCCTCGGTCAGGCCGGTCAGCTCCTCGCTGCCAGTCGCACCGTTGTCGGAGCTCACTGTTCGGTCCCGCTTCCTTTCATAGATCACGTACCCCACCACTCTGCCGGCGCGCCCGTGCGGGCGCAGCTCAGCCGAACAGCGCGAGCACGCCCTTGGCGAGCGCGATGTCGAGACCCGCGATCAACGCCACCATGAAGGCCACGAAAACCAACACGACAGCCGTATACGTCACCATCTGCTTGCGCGTCGGCCAGATGACCTTGCGCAGCTCCGCCACGACCTCCCGGAGGAACCGGAAGAGTCGGGCGAACAGCGAGGGACGCGACTCCTTGCGGTCGCGCGCCGGGGTCGGCCGACCCTTGTGCTCGCCCTTGGTCGCGGCGGTCTTGCCCTCCGCGTCGGACTTGGCCTTCGCCTTCGGCTTGACCTTGTCGTCGGTGCTCTTGGCGCTCGACCGCGACGACTTGGTCGTCTCGTCGGCCGAGGCCTCCTTCCGCGCGGCAGGGCGAGCGGAAGCACGGCGCTCACGCCGCGCCGCGGCGGTGACCGGACGAGAAGGGCGCTCCGATCCCTTTTCCCGCTCCTTGTCCCGGTCGTCAACCACGCCAGTTCCTCCGCTCGATGATCTTCACGGACCCGAGGAGATCCTCCCCGGCCTTGCGCCTGACGCAGGGGTGACAGGACTTGAACCTGCAACCTGCGGTTTTGGAGACCGCTGCTCTGCCAATTGAGCTACACCCCTTCGCGGTGTCGATCACTCGACGCCACGAATGCGGACGCATTCGACCTGCCCCACGTTCAACCGCGGAGCGGGTCGTCAACTTCCAAGTTCCAGAGTGTACGACAACGCCTGAGTCGGCCCGCAACCGCGCTGGTTAGACGCGGCCGGAACGCACCCGACACGGTGCTCCGGCGCGCTCCGCACCTCGGAGAACGGCCGCTCCCGGCTCACCAGCGGCCGGTCGTTCTGCCATTTGGCGGATCTGCGACGATTTCATCATGAGCGAGACCACCGTCACCCCGCGCCGGATCTCCGCAAGGATCGGCGGCATCGCCGAGTCCGCCACGCTGGCGGTCGACGCGAAGGCCAAGGCGCTCAAGGCGGCCGGGCGGCCGGTCATCGGCTTCGGCGCCGGTGAGCCCGACTTCCCGACGCCGCCGGAGATCGTCGAGGCCGCCGTCGCGGCGGCCAAGGAACCCAGGAACCACCGGTACACCCCCGCCGCCGGCCTGCCGGAGCTGCGCGAGGCCGTCGCGGCGAAGACGCTGCGCGACTCGGGGTACGAGGTCAAGGCCGGCCAGGTGCTGATCACCAACGGCGGCAAGCAGTCGGTGTACCAGGCGTTCGCGACGCTGCTCGACCCCGGCGACGAGGTGCTGCTGCCCGCGCCGTACTGGACCACCTACCCGGAGGCCATCGCGCTGGCCGGCGGCACGACGGTGCCCGTGGTGGCCGACGAGTCGAGCGGCTACCTGGTGTCGGTCGACCAGCTGGAGGCCGCGCGCACGCCGAAGACCAAGGTGCTGCTGTTCTGCTCCCCGTCCAACCCGACCGGCGCCGTGTACCCCCGCGAGCAGGTCGAGGCCATCGGCCGGTGGGCGCTCGAGCACGGCATCTGGGTGATCACCGACGAGATCTACGAGCACCTGACCTACGACGGCGTCGAGGCCGTGTCCATGCCGGTCGCGGTGCCCGAGCTGGCCGACACGTGCGTCGTGGTCAACGGCGTCGCGAAGACCTACGCCATGACCGGCTGGCGCGTCGGCTGGATGATCAGCCCCGCCGACGTGACCAAGGCGGCCGCCAACCTGCAGTCGCACCTGTCGTCGAACGTGGCGAACGTGTCGCAGCGCGCCGCGCTGGCCGCCGTGTCGGGCTCGCTGGACGCCGCGCACCAGATGCGGTCCGCCTTCGACCGGCGGCGGCAGGCGATCGTGAAGCTGCTCTCGCAGATTCCCGGCATCGAGGTGCCGGTCCCGCAGGGCGCGTTCTACGTCTACCCGTCGGTGAAGGGGCTGCTCGGCAGGTCGATCCGCGGCGTCACCGCGTCGACGAGCGTGGAGCTGGCCGCGCTCGTGCTCGAGCACGCCGAGGTCGCGGTCGTGCCGGGTGAGGCGTTCGGGACGCCGGGGTACTTCCGGCTGTCCTACGCGTTGGGCGACGAGGACCTGGTCACGGGCGTGACCCGCATGGGCGCGCTGCTCGCCGAGGCGCGCTGAGCTTCCGGGTCGGGACGGACGCCAGCCGTCCCGACTCTGGTCCTCCCTAACGCCGGCGCCAGGTCCTGTGCCGCGCGCACCGTGTGCCACACGACCTCCGGCGGCACCTCGTCGGCTCTCGTCGACGTCACGATCGCCCACGACGTGTCCGCGGAGTCCCTGCGCACGAGTGCGCCGACGCACGACACACCGTCCCGGAACTGACCGTGCTCCAGCACCGGACCGGGCCCGAGGCCGCACAGCTCCGCCTCCAGCACGTCGAAGTCGATCACCGTTCGCGACGTGAACCGCCGCATGCCCTGCTCGGCCAGGTACTCCGCACGTCGCGCCCTCGGCAGCTCCGAGAGCAGGACCTTCCCGATGACCGTCGCGTGGGCGGCCACGCCGAGTCCCACCTCGAGGTCCTCCAGGTAGGGCGACTCCGGGCCCTCCACCAGGTCGGTGATCAGGATCCGGCCGGACACGAACCGGCCGAGATACGCGGTCCTGCGGGTCATCGCCGACAGGTGGCGCAGCACCTCGTGCACCTCCGGCGGCTGGTCGAACGACGCGAGCAGGTCGTGGAACCGGCGGACCACCGAGGAGCCGAGCACGTACTGCCCGTCCCTCGTCCGCAGCAGATAGCCCTCGTAGGTGAGGGTGCGCACCAGGTGGTACGCCGTGGACAGGTTCAGGTGGCAGCGCCGGGCGACCGCCTTCACCGTGAGGGGCGCGGTACTCGCGCCGACCTCCTCCAGGATCCGGAAGGCCCGGGACACCGACCGGACGAGATCGGATGGCTCGGGCGCCATCTCGGGCATGCGTCACCGTCCCGTGAGCTAGGCACAGACGCCATTGTGCGCCAGATCACAAGCGGCGGCCATCCGAGCCGACTTTCACCATCTGAAAACCTGCGCCTTCCACCACGCCGTGCCCGCTGCCAGCCTCGACGCATGGACGAGATCCCGCAGCGGTTCCTGACAGCGCTGTCCGAGGTCTACGACCCCTGCTGCCGCGAGAAGGGCATCTCGGTCGTGGACATGGGTCTCGTGCACGCCGTGTCCGTCGCAGGCCGACACGCTCGCGTCGAGCTGCTGCTGACGTCCGGGTGGTGTCCGTTCGCCGCCAGGGTGCTCACCGAGGTGCGGGAACGGGTCGAGGAGCTGCCCGACGTCGACACCGCGGAGGTCGAGGTCGTCTGGGACACCGCGTGGACCACCGACCGGCTCTCCCCCGCCGCGAGCGCCAAGCTGCGCTTCCTGCCCGACCCGGTGGCCGTGCCGGACCGGGACGCCTACCTCGCCGTCGCCACGAAAGGAGACCGGTCATGATCGACGACGCGTTCGTGTTCGACGGCGTGGCCCACCCGTTCAACTTCGAGGCGAAGAACGCCTTCGGCAGTCCCGGCGAGATGTTCGCCAATCACCTCTACGCGTTCCACGCCACCCTCACGCCGGACGGCGAGGAGCACCTGACCGCCGAGCAGTTCCTGCGGAAGTGGACCATCGAGGACATCCACCGGATGGTTTACGAGGAGTCCGACACGGACATGCTGGTGTCCATGCCGCTGCCGCTGACCGACCTGTTCGCCGACGGCCTCTCCCCGTGGGAGGAGTGCGCCGAGCTGGCGCACCGCGACCCGGACCGGACGATCTTCTGGGGCACCGTGAACCCGCTCGAGGGCAAGCGGGCGCTGGACCTGATGGAACGGCAGGTGGGCGAGTTCGGCGCGAAGGCGTTCAAGTTCTACAACGTCCGCTACGACTACGGGCGGCCGTTCCCGTGGCGGATGGACGACCCGCAGATCGCGTTCCCCGTCTTCGAGAAGGCGCGTGAGCTCGGCGTCAACCTGATCGGCGTGCACAAGGGCGTGCCGCTCGGTCCGCAGCCCATCGAGCACACCCAGACGTGGGACATGGACGGCGCGGCCGCCAACTTCCCCGACCTCAACTTCGTGATCTTCCACGTCGGGCTGCCGTTCATCGACGAGACGTGCTGGCAGCTGATCCGCTACCCCAACCTGTACGCGTCGCTCGCCGCGACCATCAACTTCCTGGTCCGGGCGCCGAGGATGTTCGCCGAGATCCTCGGCAAGCTGCTGTTCTGGTGCGGCGAGGACAAGATCGTGTACGGCAGCGAGGCGCCGATCTTCCATCCGCAGTGGGCGTTGCGGGCGTTCATGGACTTCCAGATCCCGCAGGATCTCTGCGACGGGTACGGCTACCCACAGTTGACGGACACGGCGAAGCGCAAGATCCTCGGCGAGAACCTGTTACGACTGCACGGCATGGATGTCGAGCAGGCGCGTGCGAAGCTCGCACGCACGCGATGACGCTCTCCCGGTCCCCGGCCCTGACCCCGCCGGTCGCAAGGACCTGAATGGCGCCTTCCGGGGTCTCGGATGTCCGGAAGGCGCCATTCAGGCACGAGCAGGGGTTACGCGGGGAGGCGGACGATCGCCACGGCCTTGCCGAGGACGGCCTTGCCGTCGAACTTGGCGACGATGTCGACGCGGGCCGTGCCGTCCTCGCGGACCTCACGGATCTTGCCGGTGATCTCGACGAGCGCACCCTCTGCGTCGTCGGGCACCACGACCGGACGGATGAACCGCGAGCCGTACTCGACGATCGCCGCGGGGTCGTCCAGCCAGTTCGTCACGAGCCGGCCGGCGAGCGCCATCGACAGCATGCCGTGGGAGATCACGCCGGGCAGGCCGACGGACTTCGCGATCCGCTCGTTCCAGTGGATCGGGTTGAAGTCGAGCGCCGCGCCCGCATAGCGGACGAGGTCGGCGCGCCGGACGTGCACCGAGAGCGGCGGCAGCTCGTCGCCGACCTGGGCGGTCATGGCTCCGCCCGCACGACGACCT
The DNA here is from genome assembly GCA_963840275.1 of uncultured Actinomycetota bacterium. Taxonomy (GTDB): domain Bacteria; phylum Actinomycetota; class Actinomycetes; order Mycobacteriales; family Pseudonocardiaceae; genus Actinophytocola. The sequence continues at coordinate 1,488,970 of CAWIYK010000002.1, read as the reverse complement.
GCGACATCGCCGTGATGACCCGCTCGCCGTCCTCGGTGTCGATCTCGGCGCGCAGCGTCATGAAGTCGTTGCCCATCCGGCTGTCGATCTGCACGATGTGCGTGGTGCAGGTGAGCCGGTCGCCGGCGTACACCGGGCGCACGTAGGTGAACGTCATGTCGCCGTGGACGAGCCGGTCGTAGTTCAGACCGAGCTCGGGGTCCTCCGCGATGGACGTCATCGAGTACTTGCCGAAGAGGATCGTCGCGAAGGTCGGCGGCGCCAGTACGTCCGGGTGGCCGGCCGCCTGAGCGGCCGCCACGTCGCGGTACATCGGGTGGTCGTCACCGATGGACTCGGCGAACTCCCGGATCTTGGCGCGCCCGACCTCGTAGATCTCCGAACGCGGGTAGGCGTGCCCGACGAACGACAGGTCCAGCGGCACCTATCGGGTTTCCTTGTGCAGGCGGTGGGTGCCACAGTTCGGGCAGAACTTCTTCATCTCCATGCGATCCGGGTCGTTGCGCCGGTTCTTCTTGGTGATGTAGTTGCGGTGCTTGCACTCCTCGCACGCCAGCGTGATCTTCGGTCGAACGTCGCTGCCAGCCACTGAGGTTTCCTCTTCCTTGAATCGAGCGCCCCGTTGCCGGGAGTCGCGTAGCGGTGGCCGGACTTGAACCGGCGACACAGCGATTATGAGCCGCTTGCTCTACCGACTGAGCTACACCGCCCTGACATGCCTGAACCGCGGTGCCGGAATCGAACACCGCGGCCAGTTCACCGAGCCCCAATACGGAATCGAACCGTAGACCTTCTCCTTACCATGGAGACGCTCTACCGACTGAGCTATTGGGGCGGATCCGGAACTTCGAGCTGTTCCTTTGGAGCCGTGACGAGATTACACGGCTGGGCGGCACCGGCGAAATCGGGTATCCCCTACGACAGCAGCGTGAGCACCATCTCGTCCCGCAGCCCCCTGGCCTGCGCGGTTCTGGCCTGCAGCCACGCCTCGAGGCGCTCCTCGGACAGCGGCCGCGAGATCAGATAGCCCTGCGCGACGTCACAGCCCATGGCGGCGAGCTGGTCGCGGGCCACGTCCTCCTCGACGCCCTCGGCCACCACCGTCAGCCCGAGCGAGTGCCCCAGCTCGACGATCGACCGGACCACCGCGAGGTCGCCGAGGTCCGAGCCCATGCCGAACACGAAGCTCTTGTCGATCTTGACCTCGTCCACCGGCAGCTGCCGCAGGTACGCGAGCGAGCTGTAGCCCGTGCCGAAGTCGTCGACCGCCAGCACGACGCCGAGGTTGTGCAGCTCCCGCAGCACCGGCAGCGCCCGCGCCGGGTCGGCCATCACGCCCGACTCGGTGAGCTCCAGCGTGAGCAGCTCCGGCGGCACCCGGTGGCGCGCGAGCGCGGCCGCGACGCCGTTCGGGAACTCCAGGTTCGCGAGGCTGCGCACGGAAAGGTTGACGGCGACGGAGATGCGCAGCCCGCGGTCCATCCACTTGCGGACCTTGATCAACGCCTGCTCGAGCACGAAGTCGGTGAGCGCGTCGACCAGGCCGGCGGCCTCGACGGCCGGCACGAACTCGTCCGGGTGCAGGTCGCCGAACTCCGGGTGCCGCCAGCGGACCAGCGCCTCGACGCCGAGCACCTCGCGCGACGGCAGCGCGACCTTCGGCTGGTAGTGCACCTTGACCTGGCCGGTCTCCAGCGACTGCCGGAACTGTGTGACCAGCTGGAACCGGCGCACGAACATCTGGCCCATGCTCGGCGCGTACGCGCGGGCCTTGTCACCGCTGGTCCGCGCGGCGCGCAACGCCACGTCGGCCCGCTTGAGCAGCTCGTCGACGTCGAGTCCGGCGGGCAGCCCGTCCCCGGCGTCCGACGGGTTCCCGGTCGTGTCGGAGAACAGCACGCCGTCGGCCATGGCGGCGGACGCGTAGCCGGCGACCACGCCGGCCTCGACGGTCAGCCGGTCGACCGGGTAGGGCGCGGACAGGCTCGCGAAGAGCTGGTCGGCGACCACCTGCGCCTGCTCGAAGTCCGAGTCGACGAGCAGCGCGGCGAAGGCGCCGCCCTCCAGCCGGGCGAGCGGGATGTCCTCGCCGAGGGTCTCCCGCAGCCGCCGGCCGGCGGCGATGACGATCCGGTCGCTCCAGGCGTAGCCGAGCGCGTCGCTGATCGCGGGCTGGACCTCCATGTCGATCCGCAGCATGACCGAGCCGGGGTTCGTGGTGAGCAGCTCGGTCGCGACCTGCCGGAAGCCCGGCCGGTTGTACAGGCCGGTCAGGGGGTCGTGGTACGCGTCGTGGCGCAGTGTCGCGAGCAGGCGCCGGTTGTCGAGCGCGGTGGCGAGATGGCTCGCGGTGGTGCCGATCATGCGGAGGTCGGCCTGGCCGAAGCCGCGCCAGCGAGACAGCTTGTCGTGCGCCTCGACCACGCCCAGCAGGTGGCTGGCGCTGCGCAGCGGCACCACGAGCGCCTCCTGGGCGGCGCGCTGGACCAGCGCGTTGCGCACCTCGGGCAGCGCGTCGAGGCGACGGAAGTGCCGGACGTGTGAGCCGGGCAGGCGCAGCAGCGCGTCGGCGCGCGCGCCGGTCGCCTCGACCTGGTGCATGTCGGTGGGCAGCTCGTCGCCGGCGACGACCGTGTGCATGGGCAGCTGCGGGTCGAACCGCAGCCGCAGCACCACGCGGGCGGCGCCGAGCTGGTCCTTGATCCGCTGGGCGATGCCGAGCCAGTCCTCCGAGCTGACCGCGGCCGCGGTCTCCTGCCCGGCAGCCGGCCGGGCCGCGGCGCGGCGGCCGGAGCGCGCCACGATCAGGCTGACCTCGGACAGTGCCTCCAGGTCGCGCTGCTCGCGGAGCAGGCCGGAGTAGGCGAGGTAGAGCGCCCACAGGCCGCCGAGCATGGCGAGCACCAGCGGCCAGCCGTGGTCGACGTGGGTGGCGACCTCGAACCCGACAACGCCGACCGAGGCGTTGACGAGGCCGAGCACGAGCGTCCTGGACACGAGCTTCGTCGCGGCGCCGAGCCGCATCCGCCTGCCCAGGATGTGGACGGCGACGAGGGCGAGCAGCGTGCTCGCGATCGGTGCGGACAGCGCGCCGGCGAAGACCGCGAACCATTGCGGGCCGCTGCCGCGCATGGTGCTGGTGACCAGTGTGTACACCGTGAACGCGGTCGTGATCTCGAAGATCTCCGCGCCGGTGTTGTAGAGGACGCGGTCCTGCACGCGGCGGGCCAGCAGGGTGCCGACGCCCGCGATCAGGTGCGCCGCGAGCACGACCTGGAAGGGCGCGACGAACAGTCCGATGGCGAGCGGGATCTCGGTGAAGGAGATGGTCCAGGAGACTCCGCCGCGGACGTCGATGTTCACCGAGAGCTGCTCGACCACGAGGAAGCCGAGGACCAGCAGCAGGCCGGTCCAGATCAGGTCGACGTCCGGCGTCAGCGGCAGCCACCAGGACACGCCTGCGGCCGCGCCGATGCCCGCGACCAGCACCAGGATCGAGAAGAGGCCGAACCCGCGGTCCAGCCCCGGGTATTCCTCGGTGGTGCGGTCATTGGCCGGCATGGGACGGTCCGGCATGCAACCTCCTCGGCCGCCAACGGCCACAACTGCGCACACAGTGACGACGCCCCCCGAATGGGCTAGTCACGGTCGCGTAACTGTACCCCTTCAGAGCACGGATTCCGACTGTGCTAATTGGAGTTCCCACGGGCGCCCGCGGTCGCCCGATCGGGGTCAGACGAGCCGGGTTTGCCGGCCGAGAAATCTACCCAGGTCAGCGACCTCGGTGTCCAACTCGGACCGCGACCGCGCGGGGATCGTAGTGAAGGGGGTCACCTCCACATCGTCCTTTGTGGAGGTGAGCCGCCAGGTGCCGACGATCTGTCCACCCACTGAGATGGCGGGCATGACGAAGCCGCCGCCGGACTGGATCGCCTTCGTGTGTTCCGGCGGCACCGCCCGGTCGCGGTAGCCGAGCAGGAAGGCGTCGAAGTGGCCGAGGAGCCGCAGGCAGGAGGTCGGGTCGGCGTCGGCGTCGGACACGACGAACCCGTCGGGCGTCGGCCGGATCAGGTCGGCCACGGCGTCGAACGCGGCGCGCGCCCGGGTGAGCGGCAAACCGGACCAGGCAGCCAGGTCGCGTGGTGACGCCGGCCCATGACCCCGGAGGTAGCGCAGTGCCAGCTCGTCCCCACTGTCGACCGGTTGTGCCTTCTGGTAGGTCGGCTCGCTGCCCCGGTCGGGCCCGCGGACGATCACCCCGGACAACGCCGCGAACGACAGTAGGTAGGGAGCCGCCTGCCCCTCGAGCCGCAGATCGACCCGCTCGACGATCTCCTTGCGGGTGAGCGGCGCGGTCAGGATGGTCTCGAGCTGGGCGACGCCACGAGCGCACGCGGCGTCGTCGAGGCCGAGCTGCCGCCGCCGCGGCGCCTGCCGGTCGACGAAGTAGGCGCCGACCTCACGGAGCACCCACCCAAGATCCTCGGCGGCGACCATGTGGAGGGTGCCGCGCATGGCCCACGTGCGGACCACGTCCCCCTTGTCGACCGCGTCGTCGACATCGGCGGCGGTTAGCCCGTCCGTCCGCGCGCGGACCGCCAGTCGATTGGCCCGCACATCCTGCGCCTGCAAACCGACAACCTTCCGAACCGCCTCGACGACGGTCCGTTCACGCGCGGTGCCGAGACCGCTGGCGTACGCACGCGCGGCCCAGTGGTTCACCCGCGCGACGTTAGCTCAGTTCCCAGTCGCATCGGACACCCGGTAGTTGTTGGTGATCACCTACTGGACGACAGTTTACCCAGCGCCCCATTCGGAAATCGCCTTGGCCAGCGTCGCTGCGCTTACGTCGGTTAACTTGGCCGCGTATTTATTTACCGCGCGTCAGGGCGGCGCGCCGTCGAGGTGGCCGAGAGAGTCGCGCTCGGATTGTGGGCCGAACGGGTGGTTGATGCCCTAACCCCTTGGCCCCGGGCCCGATGAACGCGAAGGTGGGTTCCTCCGTCCGCAATCGTGCGGCGGCGGAAAGGGGAACAGTGTTAACTCGAATCGCTCGCTTGGCCGTGCTCCCGATCGTGGCGGCTGGCGCGCTACTCAGTGCTGGAACGGCTGTGGCGTCCGTCGCCGCTGAAGCGCCGGCCGGTGGAGTGTCGTCGATGGCCCCCTGCACAGGCACTCCCTCCTTCGGCGGGGCGACGTGGACCGTGCGATGCGGCACCGAGCAACCCGGCACCGAGTTCCGCGCGGTGGCCTTCTGCCCCAATGGCGACACGCATTACGGGCCATGGGTGCTCCAAGGTCCCGGCCACGTCTCGGTGGTCAAGTGCGGGAACCCGATACCTTGGACTTCCGTGACCTGGCGGACGAGGTAGAGACTCGAATCCACGTGGGCGCACCGTCGGCTATATGGTCGACGGTGCGCCCACGACGAACGATTTGACAACGGCGGACGTCGTCGTTCACACATTGCTCACGAGCCTATCCAGGAAGCTAGGCGGAATGCGCACCGAGCATTCGCCTGCGTCGCGTCACCCGGTGAATACGCTCGATTTCGTCGTCGAGCGAAATGCGCTGGAGAAGAACCCTCACGGACACCGGACGGGGAGACATTTCACCTGATATCGGCTGCTGCACCTGAGATCGGTGCTGAATGGACCGACAGCGAACCCGAAAACCGCGCGCACTCAAGCACCGCGACGCCGGAGTCGGACGCACGGTGCCACGCACGCCGGAACTGACCGCGGTTCTCCGCCGCCACATCGCTCCACTCGGCACAGGTCCGGACGGCCCCTGTTCCGGGTGCGCGTGGCGGCGGGCGAGAGTTGGCGTTCACACCGGAGGTGGCGAGCACGCCACTCGCCACGCGCCCTACGCCTGCGCCACGCTGCCGTGTCCACCTGGCTCAACGCGGGTGTGGAGGCGACACGAGCCGCGGACTGGGCTGGGCACAACGTCGCCGTGCTGCTGGCGGGTGTACGCGAAGCCTGGATGATGATGAGCAGGCCGCCCGAACGAAGGTTCAGCAGACCATGAGCGGCTGAAACCTTGCTGCGTATTTGCTGCGACCAACCGCAGGCGGCCGGACACGAGCGAACGGCCCGGTGACCTGTTTTCGCAGGTCACCGGGCCGTTGTGGCTGGTGGTGGCGGGTGAAGGGTTCGAACCTTCGTAGCTTGCGCGACAGATTTACAGTCTGCTCCCTTTGACCGCTCGGGCAACCCGCCGGGAGTGTCCAGCTCGGCTGGACTCGCGAAACCTTACCCAACGCCGTCGCGGCGCCGCCAACCGGTATCCCCTCCAGCGGTAGGCTCGCCGGCGTACGTGGCAGTCGGCGCGAGAGGTGTGAGACAGGTGGCGGATCCGTCCTTCGACGTGGTGAGCAAGGTCGACCGGCAGGAGATCGACAACGCGCTCAACCAGGCGAGCAAGGAGCTGTCCACGCGGTTCGACTTCCGCGGCACCGGCGCCTCGGTGAAGTGGTCCGGCGAGGAAGCCATCACCATCGAGGCCGAGACCGAGGAGCGCTGCAAGGCCGCGATCGACGTCTTCAAGGACAAGCTGGTCAAGCGGCAGATCTCCCTCAAGGCGTTCGAGGTGGGCGACCCGGCGGTGTCCGGGAAGATCTACAAGGTCACCGGGTCGATCGTGCAGGGCATCTCCTCCGAGAACGCCAAGAAGATCGCCAAGAAGATCCGGGACGAGGCGCCGAAGGGCGTCCAGGCCCAGATCCAGGGCGACCAGCTGCGGGTCACCGGCAAGAAGAAGGACCACCTCCAGGACGTCATCGCCCTGCTGAAGTCCTCCGACTTCGGGATCGCGCTGCAGTTCACCAACTACCGCTGACGCAGGCTCAGCCCAGGAAGTTGTACGAGCCGACCACTGTCGCGCCCTGGCGTTCCGGGCCGCTTTCGACACGGGCCTGGACACCGTCGCTGAACTCCTTGAATGCCGCCAGGCTGGACAGTGCGTCGCTGCCTTCCTCGATCTCGACGATGTGCACGAAGGTGACGCCATCGGCCAGCCGGAACGTCGCATAGCGCAGGCCCTCCGGCGTCTTCTCGGCCAGCTCGGCGAACACCTTCTCGACCGCGCGCTGATTGTCGTCGGCGGCGTTCGGCTTGGTCGTGTACTGGATTACGGCTGTGTTCGGCATGCGCCTTTCTCCTTTTAGGTAGTGGGTTTGGGGCATTTTCATGCTGAGGTACCGCACCTGTCACCTCCGGCGGTGCGGTGCCAGCCCGGCGGCGGCCGAACCGGTCACCCAGGTCCGATCGCCGCGCCAGCCCCAGTGGATCGGCGCGCACTCGGGTGATTTGAGCCTCGCTCGAAGCCGCGACCGCTGGTAACGGTTCGGCACTACTGTGAGGCCGATGAAAGGCATCGTCCTCGCCGGTGGGAGTGGGACCCGGCTGCACCCGATCACGCAGGCGGTCTCCAAGCAGCTGCTGCCCGTCTACGACAAACCGATGATCTACTACCCGCTGTCGGTGCTGATGCTCGCCGGAATCCGGGACATCCTGATCATCACGACGCCCAACGACCTGCCGAGCTTCCAGCGGCTGCTCGGCAGCGGCAACCAGTGGGGCGTCGAGATCACCTACGCCGAGCAGCCGCAGCCGAACGGGCTGGCCGAGGCGTTCATCATCGGCGAGAAGTTCGTCGGCGGCGACGACGTCGCGCTGGTGCTCGGGGACAACATCTTCTTCGGCGCCGACTTCTCCGCCGTGATGCACGACTACGTGACCGACATGGACGGCGCGGTGCTGTTCGGGTACCCGGTCAAGGACCCGCAGCGCTACGGCGTCGGCGAGGTCGACGGCGACGGCAAGCTGCTGTCGATCGAGGAGAAGCCGGAGAAGCCCAAGTCGAACCGGGCCATCACCGGGCTGTACTTCTACGACAACGACGTGGTCGAGATCGCGAAGGGCCTGAAGCCGTCACCGCGCGGCGAGCTCGAGATCACCGACGTCAACCTCACCTACCTGCACCAGGGGCGCGCGCGGCTGCTCGACCTCGGTCGCGGGTTCGCGTGGCTCGACACCGGCACGCACGACTCGCTGCTCGAGGCCGGCCAGTTCGTGCAGGTGCTGGAGCACCGGACGGGCGTGCGCATCGCGTGTCTCGAGGAGATCGCGCTGGACCGCGGCTTCATCAGCGCGGACGACTGCTACGCGCTCGGCAAGAAGCTCGCGAAGTCCGGCTACGGCGACTACGTGATGGACGTCGCGCTGGCGGCCGGCGCGATCGGTTAGGACAGGCCGCGCCGGGCCATCTCCTCGAGGCGGCGGATGCGGTCCTGGATCGGCGGGTGCGTGGAGAAGAAGCGGGTCGCGCGCTCGCCGGGGCGGAACGGGTTCGCGATCATCAGGTGCGACTGCGACACGAGTCTCGGTTCGGGCGCGAGCGGCGCCACCTGCGTGCCGTACTCCAGCTTGCGCAGGGCGGACGCCAGCGCCAGCGGGTCGCCGGTCAGCTCGGCGCCGGAGGCGTCGGCCTGGTACTCCCGCGAGCGGCTGACCGCCATCTGCACGATGCCGGCCGCGATCGGGCCGAGGATCGCGATCAGCAGGAGGCCCAGCGGGTTGGGGCGGTCGTCGTCGGAGCCGCCGAACACGCCGGCGAACATCGCCAGGCTGGCGAGCACGCTGACGACGCTGGCCAGCGCGCCGGCGACGCACGAGATGAGGATGTCCCGGTTGTACACGTGTGACAGCTCGTGCCCGAGCACCGCCCGCAGCTCGCGCTCGTCGAGCAGCTCCAGGATGCCCGAGGTGCAGCAGACGGCGGCGTTGCGCGGGTTGCGGCCCGTCGCGAACGCGTTCGGCGCCTGCGTCGGGCTCACGTAGAGCCTCGGCATCGGCTGACGCGCGGAGGTCGCCAGCTCACGCACGATCCGATACATGGCGGGCTGCTCGGCCTGCGACACCGGCCGGGCCCGCATGGCCCGCAGCGCGAGCTTGTCCGAGTTGAAGTACGCGTAGCCGTTCATCAGCAGCGCCACCGCGAGACCGATGAACAGCGCCGTCCGCCCGAAGATCGCGCTGATCGCGATGATCAACGCGCTCATGCCGCCGAGCAGTAACGCGGTCTTCAGTCCGTTGTAGTGCCTCTGCACCTGTCTGCGCCTCCGTGACGTCGGGAAACCCCACTGGAAGGGTGCCGTTGCTCTTACCTCGCAACGAACCTTTCCCGTCAGAAGTTCCCCACCGGCAACGTAAGCGCAGGTCAGTTGCCGGTTTCGCCCCGTCGCCAGTACGTCGTCGGGCGTACCGCGGACCGCTCGTAGCCGCGGTCGGACAGCAGGTGCGTGCGCAGCGCGACCATCGCCGACCGCTCCCCCGCGAGCCACGCGTCGACGCGGCCCGACGGCAGGTCGGCGGCCGCGACGGCCCTGGCCAGCTGGTCGTCGGTGCCGTCGCGGTGCAGCCAGGTCACGGTGGCCGCGCCGGGCAGCGGCTGCTCCTCCTCGGCGTCGGTGACCTCGACGAACACGTGCGTCGGCGCGTCGGCGGGCAGCTCGCGCAGGATCGCCGCGATCGCCGGCAGCGCGGTCTCGTCGCCGGCGAGCAGGTGCCAGTCCGCGGTCGGGTCCGGCTGGTAGGCGGGCGACGGGCCGACGAGGATCAGCCGGTCGCCGGGCCGGGCGCGCTTGGCCCAGTCCGACGCGGGGCCCGCGGCCTCGTGCAGCACGAAGTCGAAGTCCATCTCGCACGTCTCGGGATCGAACCGGCGGACGGTGTACGTCCTGGTCAGCGGGCGGTGCTGGGACCAGATGGCGCGCGCGGCCTCGAGCGTCAGCGGCTCGGGCAGCACCACGTCGTCGGGGTAGAAGTAGAGCATCACGTTCTGGTCGGTGCCCGCGACCGCGAAGTCGGCGAGGTCGTCACCGCCGACCGTCACCCTCGTCGTCCTCGGGGTCACCTGCTCGACCCGCAGCACCGGGACCCGCCACAACTTCGTCTGCTGCCGGCGCGAACGCCTGCTCACCGTGGTCTTCATCGCGACCATCTTCGCATCGCGCCCGGAAGCGGGTACTGTTCGTTCGAACGAACAAGGGAGGGCCGATGACCGCCACGACCGAACGCTTCGTCGGACTGGCGGCGCAGGCCGACCGGCTGGCCGCGGGCGAGATCACGTCCGTCGAGCTGATGCGGGCCGCGCTGGCCGAGGCGGCGGCGACCCAGCCCACCCTGAACGCGTTCCGCCGGATCCGGCACGAGGCCGCGTCGGCCGAGGCGGCGGCGGCCGACCGGCGGCTCGCGGCCGGCGAGCGGCTGCCGCTGCTCGGCGTGCCGGTCGCGATCAAGGACGACATGGACCTGGCGGGCGAGCCGACGGCGTTCGGCTGCGCGGGCGAGTACCCGGTCGTCGACACCGACGGCCCGCTGGTGCGGCAACTGCGCGGCGCGGGCGCGGTGATCATCGGCAAGACGAACACGCCGGAGGTCGGGCTGTGGCCGGTCACCGAGGGCGAGGCCTTCGGCGCGACCAGGAACCCGTGGCACCTCGACCACACGCCCGGCGGCTCGTCCGGCGGCTCCGCGGCCGCGGTCGCGGCGGGCGTGGTGCCGGCGGCGGTCGGGTCCGACGGCGCCGGGTCGATCCGGATTCCCGCCGCGTGGAGCCATCTCGTCGGCATCAAGCCAGGGCGCGGCACGCTGCCGACGCCGGAGGCGTTCAACGGGATCACCGAGTGGGGCCCGCTCACGAGGACGACCACCGACGCGGCGCTGCTGCTCGACGTCCTCGCCGGCTCGGACCGCTTCCGCGCGGCGGCCGGACGCGACCCCGGGCGGCTGCGGATCGCGCTGTCGCTGCGCACGGCGTTCATGGCCGGGATGCGGATCCGCCTCGACCCGGCCGTGCGCGCCGCGGTCCTCGAGGTGGCGCGCACGCTGCACTCGCTCGGGCACGACATCGTCGTCGCCGACCCGGACTTCGGCCTGATCGGGCTGAACTTCCTGCCGAGGTCGCTCGCCGGCGTCGAGGACTTCTGTGTCGCGGCACCGGATCGGGCGCTGCTGGACTTCCGCACGAGCGACACCGGCCGGATGGGCGCGCGGCTCGCCGGACGCGCGCTGCGGCTGTCGCGGTCGACGCTCGGATACTTCCAGCGTCGGGTCGGCCGGATCTTCGACCGCGCGGACGTGGTGCTGGCGCCGACCACCGCGACGCCGCCGCTGCCGATCGGCTCGATCGACGGGCTGTCCGGGTGGCGCACGGACCGGACGGTGATGACCGCGTGCCCGTACGCGTGGCCGTGGAACGCGCTCGGCTGGCCGGGCATGAACGTGCCGGCCGGGCTGACCGCCGACGGGCTGCCCGTCGGGGCGCAGCTGCTCGGGCCGGCCGGCGGCGAGGAACGGCTGATCTCGCTGGCCGCGCAGCTGGAGTCGGTGCTGCGGTGGGCGGACCGGACGCCGTGACGACCCGCGAACGCATCCTGCACGCGGTCCTGCGCGTGATCGGCACCGACGGGGTCGCCGGGGTGACGAACCGGCGGGTCGCACGCGAGGCGGAGGTGTCGCTCGGCTCGATCACCTACCACTTCGCCTCGCAGCACGAGCTGCTGCGCGAGGCCATGCTGCTGTTCGTGACCGAGGAGACGACGCGGCTCGCGGCACTGGCCGAGCAGCATCCCGGCGCGTCGCTGGAGTCCGCGGCCGCGCTGGTCGAGCAGGTCGCGCTGCACACCCGCTTCGGACACGAGGAGATCGCGCCGCTGGAGCTGTACCTCCAGGCCGGCCGCGACCCGGCGCTGCGCGACGCCGCGACGGAGTGCTTCGCCGCCTACGACCGTATCGCCGTGACCGTACTGACCGAGCTCGGCATCGGCTCACCTGATCGGCTGGCCGGCCCGGTCGTCGCGCTGCTGACCGGGATGCAGCTGCGCAGGCTCGCCACCGGCGCCACCGGAGCCGCCGGGTCGATGGGCATCGCGGAGGCGATGACGATGCTGGTGCGCGAGGACTAGCGTCCCGGCGACCAGGTACAGCGCGGCCTGCCCGTCGAGGAGCGCGGTCGTGCCGACGGCGTCCGCCGCGGCACCGGCGACGAGCATGCCGACGGTCGCGCCGAGCGCCATGACGGCCAGGGCCGTGGCGAGCAGGCGGCCGACCGCGGCCGGCGCGACCGACGTCTGCAGCGTGGCGAGCAGGCCGGTGTTGGCGGCGACCCCGGGCACGCCGACCGCCACGAACAGCCCGACGTAGACCCCGAGCGCGGTGGTGGCCGCCGGGCCGTGCCAGATGACCGCGCACAGGAGCCCGAAGCAGATCGAGCCCCAGCCGAGCAGGCGGTCCGGCCGGACGCGCCGCGCGACGGTCGCGATGACGAAGCCGGCCGCGAGCCCGCCGATCGCCTGCACGCCGCGCAGCAGACCGACCCCCTCCGGCCCGGCCGCGAGGGTGTCGAGCACGAACGGCACGTACAGGACGAGGAACATCCCCTGGCCGACGGACGACAGGGTGAGCGCGACGCCGAACGTCCAGAGCCCCCGGTCGCGGCGGATGTCGGCGATGCCGTCGAGCCAGTCGCGGCTCGGCGAGCGCTTCTCCTTGCGGGTGCGGGGAAACCGGCCGACGAGTGCGAGCGCGCCGGCGCAGAGGACCGCCGCGTAGACGACGTACACGAGCGCGACGCCGCCGGCCGCGAGCAGCGTGCCGCCGAGCCAGGCGCCGACGAGGCGGGCGACGTTGTTGCCGGACGCCAGCAGCCCGTTGGCCGCGGTGACCCGGTCGGCCGGCACGAGGTCGGCGACGAGCGCGTTGCGCGCGGGTTCGAAGAAGGCGGCGAGGCTGGTCTGCAGCGCCATCACGACCCAGCAGAGGCCGTCGTCGAGGAGCAGCGGCGCGGCGACGAGCGCCTGGCCGAGGCACACGGTGAGCAGCAGCGCCGGCCGGTGGACGCGGTCGGCGAGCACGCCCGTGACCGGGCTGAGCAGCACCGCGGGCAGCATGCCGACGATCATCATGGCGGCGGTCGAGGTGGCCGAGCCGGTGGCGCGGTAGACGAGCACGGGGAGCGCGATCTGGAGCATCCACTCGCCGACCTCGGAACAGAAGGCGGCGGTCCAGAGGCGCCAGAAGCGGCGGCTCACGGCTCGAGGCGCAGGAAGGCGCGGAAGCCGGCGTGGACCGGGCGGGCGTCGGGCGGGGCGTCGGTGCGGATCGTGCGGACGTAGGGGCGCAGGAGGGCGTCGACCTTGGCGGCCAGCTCGGTCAGCTCCGCCGGCGTGACGTTCAGCGAGTACATGTCGAGGGCGCCCGCGGTGCGCCACTCGTCCGGGAGCTCCTCCGCGCGATCGAGGAAACGCTGCGTGAGCACCTGGTCCTCACGGAGGCCGCCGCCGAGGACGGCGAGCTGGGCGGTGCGCATGGACGGGTCGTCCGCGAGCTCGCCGATCTCGAGACCGACCACGGTCGCCTGCCATGGGCGTTGCCGCCCGTCCGGCCCGTCGGTCGGCTCGACGAGACCGAACTTGGCGAGCTGGCGGAGGTGCCAGCTGCAGTTGGAGGCGGTCGAGCCGACCGACTCGGCGCACTCGCTGGCGGTACGCGGGCCGACGGCCATGAGATGGCGCAGGACGGCGCCGCGCAGTGGGTGCGCGAGGGCGGTCATCAGCTCGACGTCGGTGATGCGGCGGCGTGGCTCCATGTGAAAGCCTCCTTTCGAAAGAACTCTTTCATATCGGTTGCCCGGCCGTCCACCCCTTGGTGCTGGCGTTCTGCCGACCCGTGCCGCATCCTCGCGTCCATGACGACCCCGGGCGAGGCCTTCGCGAAGGCGCTGGCGGCGAAGGACGACGCCGCGGTCCGCGCCGTGACCACCGAGAACGTGGACTTCCGCGCGATGACCCCGGGCCGCTTCTGGGAGGCGCACACGCAGGCGGACCTCGTCGAGGTGCTGTTCGGCAGCTGGCTGGAACCGTCCGACGAGGTCGTGTCGCTGGTGTCGACGTCGACGGGCGCGGTGTCCTCGCGACAGCACGTCGCGTACCGGCTGCACCTACGCAACGCGGACGGCGAGTCGCTGATGGAGCAGCAGATGTACTACAACGCCACGGACGGCCGGATCAGCTGGGCACGCGTGATGTGCTCGGGCTTCGTCCCCATCGCGGACTGAAGAGAGATCGTCAAAACCACGGACACGAACCGGGGGGTCGGCCGGCTACCCGGCCACGGACCAGCAGCCCCGACCGGCCGGTGCGCTCGCCCTCACGCGCAGAGGGGCGAGCCACCGGTGACCTGGGAAGAACTCGACGCGGTAGCCAAGGCGGTTAGGACGGCCCTGGACGGCCTGAAGAAGAAGTAGCGGGCGAGTCAGTCCCTGAGTTCCATCGTGCAGCACTTGGGGCCGCCGCCGGACTTCCTCAGTTCGGAGATGTCCACGAAGGTCGGTTCGTAGCCCTGGTTGATGAGGCGCTCGGCGAGGTGCGTGGCCTCCATGGGGAGCACCACGTTCTTTCCGTCCGAGACCCCGTTCAGGCCGAGGCACTCGGCGTCCGCGGCCGAGGCGATGATGGCGTCCGGGAACAGGCGCGCCAGCACCCGCTGCGAACCGGGCGAGAACGCCTCCGGGTAGTACGCGATGTGCGCCGCCGGGCCCTCCCGCAGCACGAACAGCGCCGTGTCCAGGTGGTAGTAGCGGGGGTCGACCAGCTGGAGGGACACCACCGGCACGCCGAGCACCTCCTGCGCCTCCGCGTGCGCACCCGGGTCGGTACGGAAGCCGGTGCCGGCCAGGAGCAGCGCGCCGGTCCAGGCGAAGTCGCCCTCCGCCTCGTTGATGGCCGTCGGCATGACCACGTCGCGGTAGCCGTGGTCCAGGAACCACCTGCGGTAGTGGTCGGCCTCGGCGGTGCGCTGCGAGGCCCGGTAGCGAGCACCGAGCACACGACCGTCGACCACCGTGCCCGAGTTGGCCGCGAACACCATGTCCGGCAGGCCGGGCACCGGCCTGATCGTCTCGACGCGGTGGCCGAGGCGGCGGTACGTGTCGGCGAGCTCGGTCCACTGCTTGACGGCCTGCTCCGCGCTGACCGGCTGGCTGGGGTCCATCCACGGGTTGATCGAGTACTCCACGCTGAAGTACTTGGGCTCGCACATCAGGTAGCGCCGCGGCGTCGGTACACGCGTCTCAGAGGCTGCGGTCATGATTCATAATGTAAGGGGCCGCTAGAGCATCGATCAATGATCGCATAGACACTCTCAAACCGGCAGAATGTTGCGTGTGGACACCATAGATCAGCGAATCATTTCGCAGCTGGTTTCCGATGCGCGCAGCAGCTACTCGGAGATCGGCAAAGTGGTCGGGCTGTCGGCCCCCGCCGTGAAGCGACGCGTGGACCGGCTGCTCGACGCGGGCATCCTGCGGGGCTTCACCGCGCGGGTGAACCCAGAGGCCCTCGGCTGGGGCACGGAGGCCTTCGTCGAGGTCCACTGCATCGGCAACGTCCGGCCGGACCGCATCCGCGCCCGGCTGCTGCCCCTGCCGGAGGTGGTCGCGGCCTACACCGTCTCCGGCGCGGCCGACGCGATCGTGCACCTGCGGGCCGGCAACATCCACCACCTCGAGGACGCGCTCGAACGCCTGCGCGCGGTGGACATGATCGACAGGACGGTCTCGACGGTCGTCCTGTCCACGCTGCTCGAGCGGCCGCCCGCGCCGGAGGTGACCTGAGACCGGGCCGGGCGGCATAGGGTCTGGGGACATGAGTGTTCTCCTCGAGCGGCGCGACGGGGTCGGCGTCATCACCATCAACCTCCCCGACCGCCGCAACTCCCTCACCGTGCCGATGTCCGCCGAGCTCGCCGAGCACGTCACGACCTGCGAGCGGGACGAGGGCGTCGCCGCGATCGTGGTCACCGGCGCACCCCCGGCCTTCTGCGCCGGCGCCGACCTCACCGCGCTCGGCGAGGCCCGCGAGGAGGGGCTGCGCGCCATCTACGCCGGCTTCCTCGCCGTCGCGCGCACCACGCTGCCCACGATCGCCGCCGTCAACGGCGCCGCGGTCGGCGCGGGCCTCAACCTCGCCCTCGCCTGCGACGTGCGCCTCGCCGGGCCGAAGGCGAAGTTCGACGCCCGCTTCCTCCAGCTCGGCATCCACCCCGGCGGCGGCATGACCTGGATGATCCAGCGGCTGGTCGGGCCGCAGACCGCGACCGCCATGACGTTGTTCGGCCAGGTCCTCGACGCCGACGCGGCCGTCGAGAAGGGGCTCGCGCTGCACAAGGCCGACGACGTCGTCGCGGCCGCCGTCGAGCTGGCGCAGCCCGCCGTGGCAGCGCCGAGGGATCTCGTCATCACCACCAAGCGCACGCTGCGCGCCACGGCGTCCTACGATCGGCACGACGACGCCGTGGAGACGGAGCTCGTCGCGCAGGTGGCGTCCATGGCGACCCCCGCCTTCGCCGAACTGCTCACCGCGATGCGCGAGAGGATATCCCGCCAGGCGTGACAAATTTCCCAGGATTTGGGAACAACGACTGTGATGTGGGACCCGAATACCCTGTGCACCAGGGGAAGCTTGACTTAGGCACGACTACCCTCACGAAGAGGCACGCAGCCGTGCGAGAGAGGGACCAGGAAAGCATGAGTACCAGCGTGAACGGGGGCGGCCGAGCCACCAAGGTCACCAAGCTGGACCGCGTAGTCATCAGGTTCGCCGGCGACTCCGGCGACGGCATGCAGCTCACCGGCGACCGGTTCACCTCGGAGGCGGCGGCGTTCGGCAACGACCTCGCGACGCAGCCCAACTTCCCGGCCGAGATCCGCGCCCCAGCAGGCACCCTGCCGGGCGTCTCCAGCTTCCAGATCCACTTCGCCGACTACGACATCCTCACGCCGGGCGACCGGCCGGACGTCCTCGTCGCGATGAACCCGGCGGCGCTCAAGGCCAACATCGGCGACCTGCCCGTCGGCGGCATGGTCATCGTCAACTCCGACGAGTTCTCCAAGCGGAACCTCACGAAGGTCGGCTACGACGCCAACCCGCTCGAGGACGACTCGCTGTCGAGCTTCCAGGTCTACTCGATCGCAGATGGCCACCATCACCCAGGGCGCGCTGTCCGAGACCGGCCTGTCGAAGAAGGACGCCGAGCGCAGCAAGAACATGTTCGCGCTCGGGCTGCTGTCGTGGATGTACCACCGGCCGACCGAGGGCACGGAACGGTTCCTGCGGGAGAAGTTCGCGCGCAAGCCCGACATCGCCGAGGCGAACGTGCTGGCGTTCCGCGCGGGGTGGAACTACGGCGAGACCACCGAGGCGTTCGCGGTCACCTACGAGGTGCCGCCCGCCACGTTCCCCGCCGGCACCTACCGCCAGATCACCGGCAACGCCGCGCTGGCGTACGGGATCGTCGCGGCCGGCCAGTGCGCGAACATGCCGGTGTACCTCGGCAGCTACCCGATCACGCCGGCGTCGGACATCCTGCACGAGCTGTCCAAGCACAAGAACTTCAACATCACGACCATGCAGGCCGAGGACGAGATCGCGGGTGTGGGCGCCGCGCTCGGCGCGGCCTACGGCGGCGCCCTCGGCGTCACCACGACGTCCGGGCCCGGCATCGCGCTCAAGTCCGAGACCATCGGCCTCGCGGTGATGTCCGAGCTGCCGCTGCTCGTCATCGACGTGCAGCGCGGCGGGCCGTCGACCGGGCTGCCGACGAAGACCGAGCAGGCGGACCTGCTGCAGGCCATGTTCGGCCGCAACGGGGAGTCGCCGGTGCCGATCATCGCGCCCAACTCCCCCGGCGACTGCTTCGACGCGGTCATCGAGGCGACGCGGATCGCGCTCACCTACCGGACGCCGGTGCTGCTGTTGTCCGACGGCGCGATCGCCAACGGTTCCGAGCCGTGGCTGGTGCCGCAGGCCGCGAACCTGCCCGACCTGCGGGTCACGTTCGCGTCCGAGCCGAACGCACTCGACGGCAGCGACGAGCACTGGCCCTACGTCCGCGACACCGAGACGCTCGCCCGCCAGTGGGCCATCCCCGGCACGCCGGGTCTGCAGCACCGCATCGGCGGGCTGGAGAAGGCCGACGGCAAGGGCAGCATCTCCTACGACCCCGACAACCACGACCGCATGGTGCGGCTGCGGCAGGCGAAGGTCGACGGCGTCGACGTCCCGGACCTCACGGTCGACGACCCGTCCGGCGACGCGCGGGTGCTGGTGCTGGGCTGGGGCTCGAGCTACGGGCCGATCGGCGCGGCGTGCCGGCGGGTGCGCGCGCAGGACAAGAAGATCGCGCAGGCACACCTGCGGCACCTGAACCCGTTCCCCGCCAACCTCGCCGAGGTGCTGGGTTCCTACGAGCGGGTCGTGGTGCCGGAGATGAACATGGGACAGCTGGCGCTGCTGCTGCGCGGCCGGTTCCTCGTCGACGCGCAGTCCTACACGAAGGTCGCGGGACTGCCGTTCAAGGCCGAGGAGCTGCAGCACGTCCTCACGGAACATCTTCACGCTGTGGAAGGGGTGCGGGCATGACCGCCGTCGATCTGGGGCTTCCGTCGCTCGGCGGGCTGGATCTGGTCCCGACGGATGATGCGCCGCAGAAGGCGAAGGACTTCAAGTCGGACCAGGAGGTGCGGTGGTGTCCTGGGTGTGGTGACTATGTGGTGTTGAACGCGATGCAGTCGTTTCTGCCTTCGTTGGGGTTGAAGCGGGAGAACATCGTGTTCATCTCGGGGATCGGGTGTTCGTCTCGGTTCCCGTACTACATGAACACCTATGGCATGCACTCGATCCATGGTCGCGCGCCGGCGATCGCGACGGGTCTGGCGGTGACTCGTCCGGATCTGTCGGTGTGGGTGGTGACGGGTGATGGGGATGCGTTGTCGATCGGCGGCAACCATCTGATTCACACGCTGCGCCGGAATGTGAACTTGAAGATCTTGTTGTTCAACAACCGGATCTACGGGTTGACCAAGGGTCAGTACTCGCCGACTTCGGAGACGGGGAAGCTGACGAAGTCCACGCCGATGGGGTCGGTGGATCATCCGTTCAACCCGTTGTCGTTGGCGATCGGTGCGGAGGCCACGTTCGTTGCTCGTACGTTGGACAACGATCGTGCGCAGCTGACCGAGATCCTCGCCGCCGCGGCGGCGCATCGGGGGTCGGCGTTGGTGGAGATCTACCAGAACTGCCCGATCTTCAACGACGGCGCCTTCGATGTGTTGAAGGACGCCGGCGAACGCGAACAACGCCTGATCCCCCTACGCCACGGCGAACCCATCCGGTTCGGCCCGGAAGGCGAGTTCGGTGTGGTGCGCACCGACCTCGGCGGCCTCGAGGTCGCGAAGATCAGCGAAGTCGGCGAGGACCGGATCGTCGTGCACGACGCCACGATCGAGGACCCGTCGTACGCGTTCGCGCTGTCGCGGCTGTCGACACAGGACCTGTCCCACACGGTCACCGGCATCTACCGCAACGTCTCCCGCCCCACCTACGACGACCAGGCGCGGCTCCAGACCACCAGCGCCGCCGAGACGAACCCGCCGGACCTGCAGGCGTTGCTGAACGGCAACGACACCTGGACGGTCAGCTAGCCATACATGACGAAGGGCGCCTTCCGTTGCGGGAGGCGCCCTTCGCCATGTGTGTGGCTACTTGGCGGTCGCGCGCTTCTTGTGGTCCCAGGCCTGGAAACCGGCGCCCTCGGCGTCCGCCTCGGACTTGAACCACACGTCGGCCTTGGTGCGGCTGAAGTACGGGGACTTCTCCGTGTGGAACAGCTTCGAGGACTCCTTGGCCTTGACCGCGAACTCGTCGGACGGGGCGGCGCCGCCCTCGACCGGCTTCGCCGACGCGGGACCGTAGGGCCCGTCGGTGTTCGCGGCGGCCTTGCCGACAGCGGGCAGCGCGGGCTTCTCGGCGGCCGGCTTCTTGGTGGCCTTCGCCGGTGCCGCGGACTTCTCGCCCGGCGCCTCGAACTTGGCGGCGGCGGGCGCGGCCTTCGTCGCGGCGGCCTTGCTCGCCGGCTTCTCAGCGGCGGGCTTCTCAGCGGCGGACTTCTCAGCGGCGGACTTCTCAGTGGCGGGCGCGGCCTTCGCGGCCGGCTTCTTGGCGGGCGACTTGGCCTTCGCGGCCGGCTTTGCCGCCGGGGGCCGGGTTTCCGCGACGGGCGTCGACGCGATGGCCGCCGCGTCGAGGGTGCTCAGCGCCGGGTCGGCGGGCTTCTTCGCCGCGGCAGCCGGCTTCTCGGTCTCCGCCTTGGTCTCGGCCGGCTTCGGCTCTGCTGCCGGCTTCTCGGCGGCAGCGGGCTTCGCCGCCTCGGCAGGCTCGTCGGCGGCCTTGTCGGCGGCCTTGTCGACAGGCTTGTCGGTGGCCTTGTCGACAGGCTTGTCGGACTCGGCCGCCACTTCGGGTGCCGCCGGCAGGGCCGACTTGTCGGTGGACTGCCCGGCGGACGTGCCGGTGTGCGCGCGCTTCCGCTGCACGACCGACTTCAGCTTGCCGATGAGCCGCTGCAACCATTTCACGGCGTCTGCCTCCTCGCGAATGACGCGGTAACGATCACCGATAGGCGAGAACAATAGGGTAAGCACCAACACGCCCGGTGACCGGCCGTCAAGCCGGTGTCAAACGGCGCCCGCCGAGTCACCCGACCGGGCGAAAACCGACCCGCTCGGCGTCGGCCGCCGTGCGGAACCACACCTCGGCCACAGTACGGCCGAACTGCGGCGACTCCGGTGTGCAGTACCTCAGCGCGGCGACACTCGCCTTGATCGTGAACTCCGGCGACGGAGAAGCGCCACCCGGCAGCGGCATGGCCGACCCCGGTCCGAACGGGCCCCGCCCGCCGGAGCCGTTCGCCTGCCGCAGCCGGTGGGGCGGCGGCGGGACGGCCGCGCCCTCGTCGGCGGGCACGATCGGCTCGAACAGCGAGCGCGACGACTCGACGTCCTGCGGGGGCGCGGCGGCTTCGCTGACGCTGGTCGCCGCGGCGACCGACGCGGGCTCCGACGCCTCCGGCTGCACACCGAACGGAACCTGGTGCCGCGGCTTGCCCGGCACCCGCTTGGGTAACGCGTTCGGCGTCGGTTCGACTCGGACGGCTACTCCCGGCGTCATCCGGTTGGTCTGCGGCACTCGCCGCGGGAGGTCGCTCGCGGTGCTGCGGACGGCCGAGACCACCTCCGTCTGCTCCTGCGGGAGCTCCGGCGAAGCGACTGCCTCGGGCTCCGGGCTGGTCCGGCCGTTGGACGTGCCGGCCGCCGGTGCCACCGGCTCCGACTCGACGGTCCGCTCGCGCCGGGCGTTCTCGTCGTCGCCGGGTTCCTCCGCGAGGTCGTCGACGAAGCCGTCGGACTGCTCGGACCGCGCCACCTCCTCCTGACCGGCCTCGTCGATCTGCCGGATCAGCTCGCCGGGGATCGGGTGGGTGCGCTGGGTGAAGACGGTGCCGCCGTCGTCCTCGATGGCCGACCGCGGCTCGGGGCGCTCCGTGCCCTGCTCCTGCTCGGCGGCGGCCGTCTCGTCCACGCCGAGCACGCTGCCGATGTCGGTGTCGTCGTCGACCAGCCGCGAGTCGACGTCGGTCTCGGCCGCCATGACGTGCCGGTTGCGGGGCAGCGCGGGCTGGTCCTCGGGGGCCTGCCCAGCGGCGTCGCCGTCGAGCTCGTCGTCGAACCAGCCGCGGTCCGACGGCGGCGGCGACATGGCCGGCACCTCGGGCGGCGCGGTCAGCGAGCCCGCGGAGACGTCGATGTACTGGGTCGGCGCGGCCGGGGGCTGGTGATCGGCCAGCTCGGTGTCCGTCACGTCGGTCTCCGGCTGCGCGACGAGGCCACGGTCGAAACCGCCGTCGAACGCGCTGAACGGCTGCGACGACTCCGGCTCGTAGGGCTGCTGATCACGAGCCGGCTCACCGAAGAGCTCCGGCTCGGCGTAGGGCGCGAGCCGGCCGCGGTCGGGCTGCATGGGTGGTGCCGGCGGGGCGGCCTCGCGGGGCAGCGCGTAGGCGCGCGTCAGGTACTCCGACGAGTCGTCGTCCTGCCGCTCCCCCAGCCCGGGCACCATGCCGCGCCCGAAGTCGGTCTCGGCACGGTCGTCGTGGCGTCGGCCGGGCTCGGCAGCGTGCTCGGAGGGCTGGCGGCGCGCACGCGTGGCGAGCTGGTTCTCCAGCTCACCGACACGGCTGCGGGCCGGACGGGCCACCAGCAACCAGCAGAGCAGCGCTCCGAGCAGGAAGGCCAGTGAGCTCCACAACCAGACCTGCCCAAAGATCGGCATCGATCGAACTCCCTCCGCGCACCGCGCGAACGCATAGCAGGGCGGTGCTCAGGCTACTGCGGCTGGAGCAGCCATGAGTACCACCCGGTGGATTCGGCAACAGGGACACGCTCAGTGCGGTTGAGATGTTGCCTAACGCGTACGCGCTACCACGTAGCGTGCCAACATGTCCAACGCATCCCGCGCTGAGCAGGGCGGAAGCGTGCCGAGCGCCACGCTCGCCCGGTCGGCGTAGTCACTCAGCGTGCGCACCGCCTGCTCGAGCCCCGGGGACTTCCGCAGGAGCGTCAACGCCTCGTCGACCGTGTCGTCGTCGGTGATCGGACCGGCGAGCAGCTCACGCAGCCGTGGGTCCGGTTCGTGCTGCAACGCGTAGAGCATCGGCAGGGTCTTGACGCCCTCCCGGAGGTCCGTGCCCGGGATCTTGCCGGACTCGTCCGCCGGCGACGCGATGTCGATGATGTCGTCGGAGATCTGGAAGGCGGTGCCGATCAGGTCGCCGAACCGGTGCAGCGCCTCGACGTGGTCCTTGGGCGCGCCGGAGAACATGCCGCCGTAGCGTCCGGCGGTCGCGATCAGCGAGCCGGTCTTCTGGCCGATGACGCCGAGGTAGTGCGTGACCGGGTCGTCCCCGTCGACCGGCCCCACGGTCTCGCGCATCTGCCCGGTGACCAGCTGGCCCATCGTCTCGGCGATGATGCGCGCCGCGTCGCTGCCGAGGTCGGCGACGAGTCCTGACGCGTGGGCGAAGAGGAAGTCGCCGGTGAGGATGGCGATCGTGTTGTCCCAGCGGGCGTTCACACTCGCCTCGCCGCGGCGCATGGTCGCCTCGTCCATCACGTCGTCGTGGTAGAGCGTGGCCAGGTGCACCAGCTCCACCGCGGCCGCCGCGGTGATCACCTCGTCGGTGTTGCCGTCGGCGAACTGCGCGGACAGCAGCGTGAACAGGGGCCGGAACCGCTTGCCGCCGGCCTTGACCAGGTGCAACGCCGCCTGGTTGACGAAGTCGACGTCGCTGTGCACCACCCGGCGTAAAACGTCCTCGACCTTGATGAGTCCGTCGGTGACGGCACCTACGAGTGCTGGGTCCGCTCTGTCGAGACCGAGCGAGGCTGGCAGCCTGGGCACGGTCTGGTCGGCTGTCACGTCGGCATCGCTCCCCGGCTCGAATTCGCTGGCCCCAAGCCTAATGTCCAGTGGATTCGAGCACGTCACGAAGTGGTTGTGACGCGCCCTACCCTCGTTCGGCCATGCTGCTCTCGACGCAGAACTCGTTGCCTTCCGGGTCGGCGAGGACCACCCACCCCCGGCCGTCGGCGCGGCGCTGGTCGTCGACGAGGGTCGCGCCGGCCGCCTGGAGCCGCTCGACCTCCTCGTCGCGGGTCCGCTCGAGCGGCACGAGGTCGAAGTGCAGCCGGTTCTTGCCCGACTTGCCCTCGGGGACCTTGATGAAGAGCAGCTCGGGCAGCGCCGCGTCCGGCGGCTCGAGAAGCACCTCGTCGTCACCCGGCTCGTCGACGTCGCTGACCGCCCAACCGGTGACGACGCTCCAGAACTGGGCGAGCGCGTACGGCCCGGCGCAGTCGACGGTCACGTGTTGGATCCGAACCTGAGCAGCCACGCGGCCCCTTTTCGATCGAGAGGCCGAAGTATGGCGGCGCCGCGCTCCCCGACACCACCCGATTACCGGCCGGCTCGCAACGCCGAACGGCGCCCGTGCCGAGGACACGGGCGCCGTTCGGTCAAAGAGATCAGCGAACCGCGAACGAGCCGACGTCCGCCCAGTCCAGCGCGAAGGCCGGCACGATCCCGAGCAGCAGCGTGACCACGACGCCCAACGTGATCGCCGCCGTCGTGAACGCACCGGGCACGGTCACGGAAGGCCCGTCGGGGGCGGGCTCGCTGAAGTACATCAGCACGATCACCCGCAGGTAGAAGAACGCGGCGACCGCGGAGGCCACCAACGCGATCACGACCAGCGGAGCCATTCCGTCGGACAGCGCCGCCGAGAAGACCACGAACTTGCCGATGAAGCCGGACGTCAACGGGATCCCGGCCAGCGCCAGCAACAGGAACGTGAACACGCCCGCCACGAGTGGCGACCGTTTCGCCAGGCCGGCCCACTGCGAAAGGTGCGTCGCCTCGCCGTCGACGTCTCGGACCAGTGAGATGACACCGAAGGTGGCGACCGTGGTGAAGCCGTACGCCAGCAGGTAGAACAGCGTCGACGACAACCCGGACGGCGTCAGGACGATCGCGCCGATCAGCAGGAAACCGGCGTGCGCGATCGACGAGTACGCGATCATCCGCTTGATGTCGGTCTGCGTGAGGCCCAGCACCGCACCGATGATCATCGACACGATGGCGACGCCCCACAGGATGCCGCGCCACTCCCAGCGGGTCGACTCCAGGCCGACCGACAGGACGCGCAGGATGCCACCGAACGCGGCGACCTTCGTGCACGCCGCCATGAACGCCGTGATCGGCGTCGGAGCGCCCTGGTACACATCCGGCGTCCACGCGTGGAAGGGGCCGACCGAGCCCTTGAACAGCAGGCCGACGATCAGCAGTGCCATGCCGCCGAACAGAAGCGTGTCGGAGCGGTCGGAGCCGGCCGCCGCGTTCGCGATGTCCTCGAGCCGCACCGAGCCCGCGTAGCCGTACAGCAGCGCGAGGCCGTACAGGAAGAACGCCGACGCGAACGCGCCGAGCAGGAAGTACTTGACCGCCGACTCCTGCGACAGGAGCCGCCTGCGCCGGGCGAGGCCGCACATCAGGTACAGCGGCAGGCTCAGCACCTCGAGCGCGACGAACATGGTCAGCAGGTCGTTCGCGGCGCAGAACACCATCATGCCGCCGAGCGCGAACAGCGTCAGCGGGAAGACCTCGGTCTGCATCTGGAACCTGGCGGCGTCCCGGCGGTTCGGGTGCGCGCCGAGCCGCTGTTCGCGGTCCTGCACGGTGCCCGGGCGGATCGCCGCGGTGGCGACGAAGGCGCCGCCCGGCTCGACCGACCGGTCCGCGATCATCAGCACGGCACCGAGCGACAGCGCGAGCAGCGTGCCCCACAGGAACAGCGCCGGGCGGTCCACCGCGATGGTGCTGGACAGCGTCAGCTCACCGCCGGCAGGCGAGTCGGCCAGGTAGAACGCCAGCGCGACACCGGCGCCGACCAGCGAGACCAGCGTCAGGAACACCTGCGCGGGCCAGCGCTGGTGCTTCGGCAGGAACGCCTCGAGGAGCACCCCGACGCACGCGGCGCCGAGGATGATCAGCACCGGCAGGATCGCCGGGTAGTTGATCGGCGCCAGCGTCTCCTTGTCCGGCGGGTCCTGCGCGAGCAGGAGCACCGAAGACAGTGCGGACAACTCAGTTGCCTCCATCCGAGTTACTGCCCGAGATACCGACCGACTGGAGAGTGGCCTCCACCGACGGGGTGATCACGTCGAGCACCGGCTTCGGGTAGAACCCGATGCCGACGACCAGGAGCAGCAGCGGCGCGAGGACCAGCTTCTCCCTGCCGTTCAGGTCGAAGATCGCCTTCTTGGCGCCGACCTCCGGCGCGATCGCGGTGCCGGGCCCGCCTGCGACGCCGATGAGCGCGTCGCCGCGCACCGGGCCGTGGAACACCCGCTGGTAGAGCCACAGCACGTACAGCGCGGCGAGGATCATGCCGACCGTCGCGATGATCGTGTACACCGGCTCGTTGCCGTAGGAGCCGACCAGCACCAGGAACTCACTGATGAACGAGTTGGTGCCGGGCAGCGACAGCGACGCGAGACCGGCGACCAGGAACACGCCGGCGAGCGCCGGCGCCACCTTCGCCATGCCGCCGTAGTCGGCGATCAGCGACGAGCCGCCGCGCGCGACCACCATGCCGATGACGAGGATCAGCATGCCGGTCGAGATCGAGTGGTTGAGCATGTAGGACACCGCGCCGACCTCGGACTGCGTCGAGAACGCGAAGATGCCGAGCGCGATGAACCCGAAGTGCGCGATCGACACGTACGCGATGAAGCGCTTCATGTCCCGCTGGCCGGTCGCCAGCAGTGCGCCGTACAGCACCCCAGCGACCGCCATCACGAGGACCAGCGGTGCGAGCGTCCTGCTCGCGTCCGGGGTCATCGGCAGCAGGTAGCGCAGGAAGCCGAACGTGCCGATCTTGTCCAGGATCGCGATGAGGATCACGGCGACGCCGATCGGCGCCTCCGCGGCCGCGTCCGGCAGCCAGGTGTGCAGTGGCACCAGCGGCGCCTTCACCGCGAACGCGAGGAAGAAGCCGAGGAAGATCCAGATCTGGTTCTCCAGCGGCGCGTCCGACACGACCCGGACGAGCGTGGCCCAGTCGAACGTGCCGGTGCCGAGCGAGTCGGCCGCCAGCGAGTACGCGCCGATCACCGAGGCCAGCATGATCATGCCGCCGAGGAACGAGTACAGGAAGAACTTGACCGCCGCGTACTGCCGCCGCGCGCCGCCGTACTGCCCGATCAGGAAGTACATCGGGATCAGCATGATCTCGAACAGCACGTAGAACAGGAACACGTCGGTCGCCGCGAACGCGCCGATCGTGATGGCCTGCTGCAGCAGGATCAGTGAGAGGAACCCGCCCGAGGTGCGCTCGGCGGGCAGCTTGTCCGCCCAGCCCGCGCCGATCACGACCGGCACCAGCAGCGCGATCACCGCGATCATCACGAGCGCGATGCCGTCGATGCCGAACGACAGGTGCACACCGAACGCGGGGATCCAGTCGACCGAGAAGGACTGCTGGATCCGTGCTCCCGACGGGTCGTAGGCGATCCACGCCACGACCGCGACCACCAGTTCGACGAGCGAGAAACTGAGCGCCACGAGCTTGGCGAGGCGGTCGTTGTCCCGCAGGAACGCCACGACGATCGCGCCGACCAGCGGGATCAGCAGAAGCGCGACCAACAGAGCCGCACCAGAAGACGACGACGAGATCATGCTGCGACACCTGCCTTGCTCCGCGCGGCGTGCAACGCATTCGCGCGAAGCGACGTGGAGACCTGAGTCGGTCGGCTCATGCGTACCTCACCGCCAGAAACGCCGCCACCACGAGGATCGACCCTCCGAGCATCGTCAGCGCGTAGGAGCGCACGAACCCGGTCTGCAGCCTGCGCAATCGACCGGAGCTGCCGCCGAGGCCGGCCGCGATCCCGTTCACCAGGCCGTCAACTCCCTTGTTGTCCACGTAGACCAGCGCGCGGGTGAGCCAGGTGCCCGGGCGGGCGACCAGCGTCTCGTTGAGCGCGTTGCCGTACAGGTCCTTGCGTGCCGCGCGGACCGGGAACGCCACCGGCTCCGGCCGGACCACCGGCACGTCGCGGCGACCGACGAACAGCCATGCCAGCAGGACGCCGACCACCATGAGCCCGATCACCAGCACGGTCAGCAGGCCCTCCGAGATCACGTGGTGCTCGCTCTCCCGCAGCTCGCCGAGCGACGGCGAGAGCCATGCGACCAGCCGGTCGCCCACGGAGAAGAACGCGCCGGCGCCGATCGAGCCGACCGCGAGGATCGCCATCGGCACCCACATGACCGGCTTCGACTCGTGGGGGTGGAAGTCGCGGCCGTCTTCCGAAGACCCGCCTGCGGGGTCGAGCGTCGGTGCGGTCTTGAGTTCCTTCCAGCGCTGCTTGCCGAAGAAGGTCATGATCATCAGGCGCGTCATGTAGAACGCGGTGAGCGCGACACCGAGCAGCGCGGCACCGCCGAACACCCAGGCACGCCAGCCTTCCTCGCCGAGCGCGGCGTGGATGATCGCGTCCTTGGAGAAGTAGCCGGACAGGAACGGGAAGCCGATCAGCGCCAGGTAGCCGAGGCCGAACGTGACGAACGTGATCGGCATGACCCGCGCGAGCCCGCCGTACTTGCGCATGTCGACCTCGTCGTTCATGGCGTGCATGACCGACCCCGCGCCGAGGAAGAGCCCGGCCTTGAAGAAGCCGTGCGTGAGCAGGTGCGCGATGCCGAGCGCGTAGCCGAACGGGCCGAGGCCGACCGCGAGGATCATGTAGCCGATCTGGCTCACGGTCGAGTACGCGAGGACCTTCTTGATGTCGTCGTACGCGCAGCCGATGATCGAGCCGATCAGCAGCGTGACCGCGCCGATGATCATCACGACCAGCCGGCCGTCCGGACTCAGCTGGTAGATCGGGTTGGCCCGGGCGATCAGGTACACGCCGGCGGTGACCATCGTTGCCGCGTGGATCAGGGCCGAGACCGGGGTCGGGCCCTCCATCGCGTCCGGCAACCACGACTGGAGCGGGAACTGGCCGGACTTACCGCAGGCGCCGAGCAGGAGCAGCAGCGTCAGCGCGGTGATCGTGGCCGGCGAGAGCTGGTCGAGGTTCGCGAACACCTCGGTGTACTGGGTGGTGCCCAGCTCGGCGAACATGATGAAGATCGCGAGCGCCAGGCCGACGTCGCCGACCCGGTTCATCAGGAACGCCTTCTTGGCCGCGGTCGCCGCCGACGGGCGGCCGGTGTACCAGCCGATCAGCAGGTACGACGCGAGGCCGACCCCCTCCCAGCCGAGGTACAGGGTCACGAACCCGTTGCCCAGCACCAGGATCAGCATCGCGGCGACGAACAGGTTGAAGTACCCGAAGAAGCGCCGCCGGTCGGGGTCGTCGGCCATGTAGCCGATCGAGTAGATGTGGATCAGGGCACCGACGCCGGTGATCAGCAGCACGAAGCTGATCGACAGCGGGTCGATGCGCATCCCGAACTCCACCTGCAGCTGGTCGACCGGGATCCAGTCGAACAGCGACACGTTCTGGACCCGCTCGTCGGCGGCCGTCCCGGTGGAGGAGAAGAACAGCAGGACGCCGTAGACGAACGACCCGACGACCGTCAGCGAGCCGAGCAGGTGGCCCCACGCGTCGGTGCGCTTGCCGCCGAGCAGCAGCACCGCGGCGCCGATCAGCGGGAACGCGATCAGCAGCCACGCCGAGCCGGCAAGGCCGGACGCCTCGTGAACTTGCTGTGCCACCACGAGTTCAGTGTTGGACACGGACAACCCCTCAGTACTTCAGCAGGTTGGCGTCGTCGACCGAGGCCGAGCGGCGGGTGCGGAAGATCGACATGATGATCGCGAGCCCGACCACGACCTCGGCCGCGGCGACCACCATGACGAAGAAGGCCATCACCTGGCCGTCCAGCGAGCCGTTGATCCGCGCGAACGTGACCAGCGTCAGGTTCACCGCGTTCAGCATCAGCTCGATGCACATGAACACGACGATCGCGTTGCGGCGCACCAGCACGCCGACCGCGCCGATGGTGAACAGCAGCGCCGACAGCAGCAGGTACACGGTCGGGGTCATGAGGACTCCCCTTCCCGGGTCGGGTTCAGTGCGCGGGCGTCGGCGGCGTGTGCGCTGCCGGCGACGGCCCTGCGCTCCTCGTCGAACTGGTCCGCGGCGGCCGACTCGATGAGCCTCGACAGCGACTCCGGCGCGATCGAGCCGTCCGGCAGGAGCGCCGGGGTGGCGACCGAGGTCGACGTGGCGAACACGCCGGGGCCGGGCAGCGGGGAGGGCCGGTCGTGCTCGCCGCGGAAGCGGGCCTCGACCGTCTCCTTCTGCGTCTTGCGGCCCTTGGTCTGCCGGTCGACGTAGCCGAGCACCATCGCGCCGACGGCCGCCGTGATCAGCAGCGCCGACGTGAGCTCGAACGGGAACAGGAAGTCGGTGAAGATCGACCGGCCGATGTTCTCGACGTTGCCGGTGCCCTTGGGGCCGTTGGCCTGCGCGCCCTGCAGCCCGACCGGGGTGACGTCGGTGAGCGACCGCGCGATCGCGGAGACCACCAGCACGGCGAGGCCGATGCCGAGGAGCGTGGCGAACAGCCGCTGGCCGCGGATCACCTCGACCACCGAGTCGGAGGAGTCCCGTCCGACCAGCATCAGCACGAACAGGAACAGCATCATGATCGCGCCGGTGTAGACGATGATCTGCACGAAGCCGAGGAACGGCGCCTGCTGGACCATGTACAGCACTCCGAGGCACAGCATGGTGAGCACCAGGAACAGCGCGGAGTGCACGGCGTTGCGGGCGAAGATCATGCCGAGCGCGCCGAACAGCGCCAGCGGGCCGAGCACCCAGAACGAGGTGGCCTCCCCGGTGGACAGCTGGTCCTGCGCGCCCTGCGCGAGTATCCCCAATGTGGCCGGAGCCATCATGTGGTCTCCTCCTTGACCGGGTCCGGGTAGCCCCACTTCTTGGCGAGCCGAGGCGCGTCGACGTAGTAGTCCTGCTCGGTGTCGCCGAGCCGCATCGGGTGCGGCGGCTGCTCCATGCCACGCAGCAGCGGAGCGAGCAGGTCCTCCTTCGTGTAGATCAGGTTCTGCCGGTTGTCGTCGGCCAGCTCGTAGTCGTTGATCATCGTCAGCGACCGGGTCGGGCAGGCCTCGACGCACAGGCCGCAGCCGATGCACCGGAGGTAGTTGATCTGGTAGTCCGCGCCGTAGCGCTCACCGGGCGAGTAGCGGGCCTCTTCGGTGTTGTCGCCACCCTCGACGAAGATCGCGTCGGCCGGGCAGGCCCACGCGCACAGCTCGCAGCCGACGCACTTCTCCAGCCCGTCCGGGTGCCGGTTGAGCTGGTGGCGGCCGTGGTAGCGCGGCGCGGTCGGGCGGAAGTCCTCCGGGTACTGCTCCGTGACGACCTTCTTGAACATGGTCGAGAAGGTCACGCCGAAGCCCTTGAACGGATCAAACATCCCCATCGGTGGACTCCTTCTCCTGCGGTGCGCCGCCTACGGTGGCCCGCTGGCGCCGAGCGGCGCCCCTGCGGACGGCCTTGCGTTTCGGCGGCTGTGGAATCTCCAGGTCCAGCGGCGGGACGGGGTAGCCGCCGCCGGTGATCGGCACCCGCTCCTCGTCGTCGTCGACCTTGCGGTCCGGCAGCAGCATGGCGAGGCCCATGAGCACGACGACCGCGACGCCGCCCCACAGCACCCACTGCCCGGCCGGCACCTCGCTCTCGTTGCGCAGCGCCCGCACCGCGGACACCAGCACGATCCAGACGAGGTTCGCCGGGACGAGGATCTTCCAGCCGATCTTCATGAACTGGTCGTAGCGGAAGCGCGGCAGCGTGGCGCGCAGCCAGATGAAGCCGAACAGCAGCAAGAACGTCTTGCCGAAGAACCAGATGATCGGCCACCAGCCGGTGTTGAAGTAGTTGTCGCCGATCAGCGAGATGGGCCACGGGGCCATCCAGCCGCCGAGGAACAGCGTGGTGGCGAAGGACGAGACGATCACCATGTTGACGTACTCGGCGAGGAAGAACAGCGCGAACTTCATCGAGCTGTACTCGGTGTGGAAGCCGCCGACCAGCTCCGACTCCGCCTCCGGCAGGTCGAACGGCGCGCGGTTGGTCTCGCCGACCATCGACACCATGTAGATCAGGAAGCTCGGCACCAGCAGGTAGAAGTACCAGCCGGTCTGCTGTGCGGCGACGATGTCGCCGGTGGACAGCGACTGCGCGTACAGCACGACCGCGACGATCGACAGACCCATCGCGATCTCGTAGGAGATCACCTGCGCGGCCGAGCGAAGGCCGCCGAGCAGCGGGTAGGGCGACCCGGAGGACCAGCCGGCGAGCACGATGCCGTACACGCCGAGCGAGGAGCAGGCGAGGATCACCAGCACGCCGACCGGCAGGTCGGCCAGCTGCAGGACCGTGCGCTCCCCGAAGATCGACACCTCGGGCCCGAACGGGATGACCGAGAAGGCGAGGATCGCGGGGATGGTCGAGACGATCGGCGCGAGGAAGTAGACCTTGCGGTCCGCGCCCTCGGGGATGATCTGCTCCTTGAACGGGAGCTTGATCGCGTCCGCGATGGACTGGAACCAGCCACCCGGTCCGACCCGGTTCGGGCCGGGCCGGTGCTGCATCCGGCCGATGATCTTGCGCTCGAGGATGATCAGCAGCATGGTCATGATCGGCCCGACGAGGAGCAGGATCACGACCTTGATCAGGATCAGCCAGAGCGGATCGTCGGCTAGCAGGTCAGCCCTGGTCACCCCGCCCACCTCCCCTTGCCACTTCGTTGCCTCCTGTGGTCGTCGAGCCGGTCAGCAGGTCCTGCCGGTTGACCGTGACGACATCGCCGTGCCCGGCGCGCAGCGCCCGCCGGACGTTCGCGGGACCGGAGTTGGCCGGCAGCCAGACGACCCCGTCCGGCAGGTCCGCGTGCTCGACCGGCAGGGTGATCGAACCGTGGTCGGTCGAGACCGTCGCGGTCGGGTGACCGGACAACCCCAGCCGTTCGGCGGTGACCGGTGACAACCGGACCACCGCGGCCCGGGCGGTGCCGGCCAGGTGCGGCTCGTCGGACTGCAGCGAGCCGTTGTCCAGCAGCTGCCGCCAGGTCGCCAGCACTGCCTGGCTGCCGTTGACCGACGGCTGCGCGGCGGCGACCGCGACCGGGAGCGGCGCCTTGCGCAGCACCGGAGGCAGCTTGGCCAGGTCGGCGGCGGCGGCCTTCGGGGTCTGGGTGAACAGGTCGACGTCCATCTCGACGCCGAGCGTGTCGAGCACCCGGCAGTCGGGCAGCGCGCCGGTGCTCTCCAGCGTCGCGCCGAACTCGCGGCGCCGGCCCTCCCAGTTGAGGAAGGTGCCGGACTTCTCGACGGCCGGGGCGACCGGCAGCACCACGTCGGCGTGCTCGGTGACCGCGCTCGCCCGCAGCTCGAGGCTGACGACGAAGCCGGCCGCCGCGAACGCCGCGTCGGCGAGCGCGGGGTCGGGCAGGTCGTCGATCTCGACGCCGCCGACCAGCAGGCCGTCCAGCGCGCCGTTCGCGGCCGCCTCGAGGATCGCGGTGGTGTCGCGGCCGACGCGCGCGGGCAGCGAGCCCGCCGCGACGCCCCAGGTCTGCTCGACCTCGGCGCGGGCGGCGGCGTCGGTGACCAGGCGGCCGCCGGGCAGCAGCGTCGGGGCCGCGCCGGCGTCCAGCGCGCCGCGCTCGCCGGCCCGCCTCGGGATCCAGGCGAGCCGCGCGCCGGTCAGCTCCGCGAGCTTGACCAGCTCCGTCAGCAGGCCGGGCACCTGGGCGGCACGCTCGCCGGCCAGGATGACCGCGCCCGGCTGGCTCAGTCCGTCGGTGACGTCCGGCGCGTGCGAGACGAGACCCTCGATCGCGGCGGCCTCGCCGCCGGGGGCGCAGGCGAGCAGCGTGCCGACCGCGGGGCGGTCGGCGCCGAACGGCCGGATGGTCTTGTTGACCCCCGGGGTCGTCCACTGTCCGATGTGGAAGATCCGCGCGCCGTTCTTGCGGGCCGCCTTGCGCAGCCGCAGGAACACGATCGGCGCCTCCTCCTCGGGGTCGAGGGAGACGCACAGCACGGACGGGGCGGCCTCGATGGCCCGGAACGTCACACCGGTCTCCGGCGTGGCGCCGACGACGCGGGAGGCGAGGAAGTCCAGCTCCTCCGCCGAGTGCGGGCGGGCCCGGAAGTCGATGTCGTTGGTGTCGAGCGCGAGGCGCGCGAACTTCGCGTACGCGTAGGCGTCCTCGACGGTCAGCCGGCCACCGGTCAGCACGCCGGCGCCCTTGCCGTCACGGGCGTTCGCGAGGCCCTCGGCGGCGGCACGCAGCGCGTCGGTCCAGGAGGCCGGGGCCAGCTCGCCGGTCTTGGGGTCGCGCACCAGCGGCCGGGTGATCCGGTCGCCCGCGGTGACGTAGCGGAACGCGAAGCGGCCCTTGTCGCAGATCCACTCCTCGTTCACCTCCGGGTCCTCGCCGGCGAGCTTGCGCATCACCTTGCCGCGCCGGAAGTCCGTGCGCTCCGCGCAGCCGGAGCTGCAGTGCTCGCACACGCTCGGCGCGGACACCAGGTCGAACGGCCGGGACCGGAACCGGTACGCGGCACTGGTGAGCGCGCCGACCGGGCAGATCTGGATGGTGTTGCCCGAGAAGTAGGACTGGAACGGCTTGTTCTCCGCGATGCCGATCTGCTGGTGCGCGCCGCGCTCGAGCAGGTCGATGAACGGGTCGCCGGCGATCTGGTCGGAGAAGCGGGTGCAGCGCTGGCAGAGCACGCAGCGCTCACGGTCCAGCAGCACCTGCGTGGAGATCGGGATCGGCTTCGGGAACGTCCGCTTGGTCTCCACGAACCGCGAGTCCGAGCGGCCGTGCGCCAGCGCCTGGTTCTGCAGCGGGCACTCGCCGCCCTTGTCGCAGATCGGACAGTCCAGCGGGTGGTTGATGAGCAGCAGCTCCATCACACCCTGCTGGGCCTTGTCGGCGACCTTGGACGTGCGTTGGGTCCGCACCACCATGCCGTCCGCGACGGTCATGGTGCAGGAGGCCTGCGGCTTCGGCATCGGCCGGCCGCCCATCTCCACCTCGACGAGGCACTGGCGGCAGGCGCCGGCCGGGTCGAGGAGCGGGTGGTCGCAGAACCGCGGGATCACGGTGCCGAGGCGCTCGGCCGTGCGGATCAGCAGCTCGCCCTTGGGCGCGATGACCTCGACACCGTCGATGGTCAGCCGCACGTGGCCCTCGGGAACCGGGGCCGCCTCAGGCTTCTCTTCAATGGCAGTCATTTAGTGGGCTCCCGCGAGCGCAGGGGTGGCTTTGTTCTGGTCGCAGAGTGCGAGGAACTCGTCCCGGAAGTACTTGATGCCGCTCTGGATCGGGCTGACCGCGCCGTCGCCGAGGGCGCAGAAGGAGCGGCCGAGCACGTTGTCGCAGATGTCGAGCAGCGTGTCGATGTCGGACTCGGTGCCCTTGCCGGCCACCATCCGCTGCAGGATCCCGACGAGCCAGTAGGTGCCCTCACGGCACGGCGTGCACTTGCCGCACGACTCGTGCTCGTAGAACTCGGTCCACTTCATCACGGCCCACGGCACGGACACGGTCTCGTTGAAGACCATCACCGCGGTGGTGCCCAGGATCGAGCCGGCCTCGACGGCGCCCTCGAAGTCCAGCGGCACGTCGAGGTGCTCCGCGGTGAACATCGGCGTCGACGAGCCGCCCGGCGTCCAGAACTTCAGCGGGATGCCGTCCTTCATGCCGCCGCACAGCTCGAGCAGCTCGCGCAGCGTGGTGCCAAGGGGCGCCTCGTACTGGCCGGGCCGCTCGACGTGACCGGAGACCGAGTAGATCTTCGGGCCGGGCGAGCGCTCGGAGCCCATGGTGCGGAACCAGTCCGCGCCGCCGTTGACGATGAACGGCACGCTCGCGATCGTCTCCACGTTGTTGACCGTGGTCGGCGCTGCGTAGAGCCCGGACGCGGCGGGGAACGGCGGCTTGAGCCGCGGCTGGCCGCGCCGGCCCTCGAGCGAGTCGAGCAGCGCGGTCTCCTCGCCGCAGATGTACGCGCCGGCGCCGGCGTGCACGGTGATCTGCAGGTCGAAGCCGGTGCCGAGGATGTCCGTGCCGAGGTAGCCGGCGGCGGTGGCCTCGCGCACGGCCGCGTTGAGCCGGCGGATGCAGTGCGGCACCTCGCCGCGCACGTAGATGAAGCAGTGGTGCGACCGCATCGCGTACGCCGCGATGACGCAGCCCTCGATCAGCGAGTGCGGGTCCGCCATCATCAGCGGGATGTCCTTGCAGGTGCCCGGCTCGCCCTCGTCCGCGTTGATCACCAGGTAGTGCGGCTTGTCCTCGTTGGGCGGCATGAACGACCACTTCACCCCGGCCGGGAAGCCCGCCCCGCCACGGCCGCGGAGACCGGCGTCCTTGACGAGCTGGACGAGCTGCTCCGGGGTGCCGGCCAGCGCCTTGCGCAGCGCGGAGTAGCCCTCGAGCTGCTCGTAGGTGCCGATCTGCCAGGAGTTCGGCGACAGCCAGCGCTTGGTCAGCACCGGGGTCACCGGGTCCGGCCGGTTGGGGTTTGCAGTGGTCATTTCTTCTCGACCTCCGGAAGTGCCGGCGCCTTCTCTGGCATCGCGGGGGCGGTCCAGCCTCGGTCGGCGGCGAGCTGCGCGCCACGCAGTGTCTCCACGGCGGCCGACGGCCCGTCGACGACCGCGCGGAACCCGGCCTCGTCCTCCGGGTAGAAGCCGGCCAGCTCCAGCTCGACGGAACGCAGGTCCGACAGCGGCGCGCCGCGCGTCGGCGCGGGCCGCTCGCCGCGCCGCAGCGCGTCGACCAGCTCCACCGCCGAGTCGACGGTCTGGTTGTCGTAGAACTCGTAGTTGACCTGCAGCACCGGGCCGAGGTCGCAGGCCGCGAGGCACTCCGCGTGCTCGAGGGTGATCGAGCCCGGCTCGCCCGGCGTGCCCGAGGTGTCCTCGTGCTTGAGCGGGGTGCCGTCGTTCGACAGGTGGGTCTGCAGCCGCTCGTAGATGGCGTCGCCGCCGAGCACCGCGCACAGGGTGTTCGTGCAGACGCTCACCAGGTGCTCGCCGCACGGCTTGCGCTTGTACATCGTGTAGAACGTGACGACCGCGCTGACCTCCGCGTTCGACAGCGAAAGCTGGTTCGCGCAGAACTGGATGCCGGCCTGGCTGACGTAGCCCTCGACCGACTGCACCAGGTGCAGCATCGGCAGCAGCGCGGAGCGGGACTGCGGGTAGCGGGCGATCAGGTCGGCCGCCTTCGCCACGATGTCCGCGCCGAACACCGAAAGGTCCGGCATCGCGGGGGTGGTCAGCGCCCGCGTCTCCTCCGGGCTGACGGCCGACGCGGCGACCACGTCGACGTCCGGCCCAGCGGCGACGTGGGTCTCCCCGGCACCGAGGATCGAGCCCCCGTAGGTGGCTCCGGTGGACTTGGGTTCCGTCACCGGTCTACTCCTCCCATCACCGGGTCGATCGACGCGATGGCGGCGATGACATCGGCGACCAGCCCGCCCTCGGACATGGCGGGCATCGACTGCAGGTTCACGAAGCTGGGTTCGCGCACGTGCACGCGCAGCGGCCGGGTGCCGCCGTCGGACACCAGGTGGTAGCCGAGCTCGCCGCGCGGCGACTCGACCGGCACGTAGACCTGGCCGGCCGGCACGTGGAAGCCCTCGGTCACCAGCTTGAAGTGGTGGATCAGCGCCTCCATCGACTGCCCCATGATCTTGCGGACGTGGTCGAGGGAGTTGCCGAGACCGTCGGCGCCGAGCGCGAGCTTCGCGGGCCACGCGACCTTCTCGTCGGCCACCATGACCGGGCCCGGCTCGAGCTTCTTCAGCGCCTGCAGGATGATCCGCAGCGACTGGTGCATCTCCTCGACGCGCAGCAGGTAGCGCGCGTAGGAGTCGGCCGCGGTCGAGGTCGGCACCTCGAAGTTGTAGTCCTCGTAGCCGAGGTAGGGATCGGTCTTGCGCAGGTCCCACGGCAGACCGGCCGACCGCAGGATCGGGCCGGTGACGCCGAGTGAGAGGCACGCGTCGACCGGCAGGTAGCCGATGCCCTTGAGGCGGTTCTTCCAGATCGGCTGGCCGGTGAGCAGCTTGTCGTACTCGGGCAGCCGCTTGTTCATGACCTTGACGAACTCGCGGACCGCGACCTCGAAGCCGTCCGGCAGGTCCTGCGCGATGCCGCCCGGCCGGATGTACGCGTGGTTCATGCGCAGGCCGGTGAGGAACTCGAGCAGGTGCAGGCACTCCTCGCGCTCGCGGAAGCCCGCGGTCATCGCGGTCATCGCGCCGAGCTCCATGCCGCCAGTGGCGAGCGCGACCAGGTGCGAGGCGATGCGGTTGATCTCCATCAGCAGCACCCGGATCACCTGCGCGCGCGGCGGCGCGGTGATGCCGAGGAGCTTCTCGACCGCGAGACAGTAGGCCGTCTCGTTGAACAGCGGCGCGAGGTAGTCCATGCGCGTCACGAACGTGACGCCCTGGGTCCAGGTGCGGTACTCGGTGTTCTTCTCGATGCCGGTGTGCAGGTAGCCGATCACCGACCGGGCCTGCGTGACCGTCTCGCCCTCGAGCTCGAGCACCAGCCGCAGCACGCCGTGGGTCGACGGGTGCTGCGGACCCATGTTGATGATGATGCGCTCGTCGTGGATCGCGTCGTCGAGCGCGGTGTCCCAGTCGCCGCCGGTGACGTTGTAGATCCGGCCCTCGGTCGTCTCCCGGTCGACGGCGTACGCGCCGCCGGCACTCGCGCCACTGTCGGGGGCGGTGCCGGTGGTGACGTCAGACAACTTGTTGTCGGTCACGAGTACGACCTCCGCTGATCGGGCGGTGGGATCTCCGCGCCCTTGTACTCCACCGGGATGCCGCCGAGCGGGTAGTCCTTGCGCTGCGGGTGGCCGTCCCAGTCGTCCGGCATGAGGATCCTGGTGAGCGCCGGGTGACCGTCGTAGACGATCCCGAACATGTCCCAGGTCTCGCGTTCCTGCCAGTCCGCGGTCGGGTAGACCTCGACGACCGACGGGCAGTGCGGCTGGCCGTCGGACTCGCCGGACCAGTCGATCGCGACCTCGAGCCGGATGCGGCGGCGGAACGTCATCGACGTCAGGTGGTAGACGGAGTGCAGCCGCTGCGGCACGTCCACGCCGTAGTCCACTCCGGATACCGAGCTGCACAGCTCGAAGCGCAGCGACGGGTCGTCGCGCAGCATCTGGCAGGTCCGCACGAGGAACTTCGGGTCGACGTAGTAGGTGATCTCGCCACGGTCGACGGTCACCTGCAGGATCGACTCCACCGGGATGCTGCGCTCCCGCATGGACGCCAGCAGCTGGTCGGTGAACTCGTCGAACCAGCCGCCGTACGGACGCTCCGCGGGGGCGGCCACGTAGGCCGGCAGCCGCAGGCCGCCGAAGCCGGACGTGTCGCCGGAGCCGGAGACGTTGAACATGCCCTTGCGGGCCTTGCCGGAGACCAGCGGGTCCTGCGCCGCGGCCGGCCGCGCGAGGTCGGCGGCGGGCCGCTGCTCGGCGGCCGCGGGCCGCTCGGCGCTGGACTGCTCCTCGCCAGGCTCCGGTGTGGTGGGTTCGTCAGCCATGTTCGTTCACTTCTTCGCGTACTTGACGGAGGAGGCGATGAGCTCGGTGCGCGCGCCGGACGCGGCCCGCAGCGCGGCGCGCCGGGCGCCGAGCGGCTCGTCCTTGATCTTCTCGTGCAGCTTGAGGATCGCGTCGAGCAGCGCCTCGGGGCGGGGCGGGCAGCCGGGCAGGTACATGTCGACCGGCACGACGTGGTCGACGCCCTGGACGACCGCGTAGTTGTTGAACATCCCGCCGGAGGAGGCGCACACGCCCATGGCGAGCACCCACTTGGGCTCTGCCATCTGGTCGTAGATCTGGCGGAGCACCGGCGCCATCTTGTTGGTCACCCGGCCCGCCACGATCATCAGGTCCGCCTGGCGCGGGGTGGCGCTGAAGCGTTCCATCCCGAACCGCGCGATGTCGTAGCGCGGGCCGCCGGTGGTCATCATCTCGATGGCGCAGCAGGCGAGCCCGAAGGTCGCGGGCCACATCGAGTTCCTTCGGCCCCAGTTGACCAGCTTCTCGAGGCTGGCCAAGAGGATTCCGTTGGGAAGCCGCTCTTCGAGTCCCATCTCCGCCTCCCGTCAGTTCCAGTCGAGCCCGCCGCGCCGCCACACGTAGGCGTAGGCGAAGCCGAGCGTCGCGATGAACAAGAAGATCTCCACCAGCCCGAAGAGCCCGAGGGCGTCCGCGGACACCGCGAACGGGTAGAGGAAGACCATCTCGATGTCGAACAGGATGAAGAGCATGGCGGTCAGGTAGTACGCGACCGGCACACGTCCGCCGCCGATCACCGGCTGGGGTGACGGCTCGATCCCGCACTCGTAGGCCTCGAGCTTCGCCCGGTTGTACCGCTTGGGTCCGACCAGCGGTCCGAGCAGCGCGGAGAACACCGCGAACGCCGCCGCGATGGCGAAGAGAAGCAACAGCGGAAGGTAGCTTCCCAGCCCCGCCGAGACGTTCTCGTTCTGTGCTACAGATGTGCTGACAGCTGCGTGTAGTGACACCTTCGCCGTCCTTTCCCGCTTCTCGTCGGGCACCCTATGGGGTGGCCGCGACGCGCCCGCGTGTTAGGCACGCCTAACCCGCCCCGATCGACGAGCTTGTGAAAATCTTCACAAGCTGTTCCGAGCAGTAGTGAAGCGCTTCACAAGACCAGGGCTAAGTGTAGGACTCGTAAAATCCGGCCGTAACACAGGACCCGCTCTTCATCCGGTGAGCTCGCGCAGCCGGCGCAGCGGCGAGAACAAGATCGGCAACCACACGAGTGCGATGGCCGTCGCGCCGGCGAACAGCGCCGCTCGCGGGGACACGTACTGGCCCAGCGCGGCGGCCGCCGCGGCGCCCACCGCCAGCGTGCCCATCAGCAGGAAGCGGAACGTGGCGGTCATGCGGCCGAGCAGCCGGTCCGGTGTCACCTGCTGCCGGAAGCTCCCGAGGATCACGTTGCAGGCGCCCACCTGCGCGGTCACCACCACCCAGCCGACGCGGCCAGCCACAGCACGGCGCCGTGGTCCATCAGTGGCATGCCGAAGCCGCACGGCACCATGAGCAGGCTCCCGGACAGCGCGAGGCGGCCGGCGCCGACCCGGGCCGCCAGCCGGCGGGCCACCAGCGAACCGGCGAGCGTGCCGACCCCGCCGGAGGCGAGGAGCAGCCCGAGCACGCCGGCCCCGAGCCCCAGCTCGTCGACGAGCACGACCGGCACCATCGTCAGCACCAGCACGATGCCGAGGTTCACCAGTGCGCCGGACACCAGGATCGCCCGCAGCACCGGGTGTCGCGCCACGAACCGGACGCCTTCGCCGATGTCGGTCCACAGCCGGCCCGCCGCCGGGACCGGCCGCTCCTCGCGGTGGCGGACGCGGGTGACGCACCACGCCGACACGAGGTAGGACGCGGCGTCGATGACCAGCGCCACCGGCGCGGTCAGCGCCGCGACCAGGTAGCCGGCGATCCCCCGGCCGGCGATGTCGTTGACCGCGTCCATGCTGACGAGCCGGGTGTTCGCGGCGAGCAGCGCGCTCCGGCCGACGACCCGCGGCACGTACGACTGGCTCGCCACGTCGAAGAACACCGACCCGACGCCCAACAGCAGGACCACCACGTACAGCTGCCCGATGTGCAGCAGCCCCAGCCACCACGCGACCGGCACCGAGCCGAGCACCACGGCACGCGCGACGTCGGCGGCGATCAGCACTCTCCGGTGGCGCACCCGGTCGGTCCACGCGCCGGCGGGCAGGCCGATCACCAGGAACGCGACCGTGCCCAGCATGGCGAGCAGCCCGACCTCGCCCGGCGACGCGTCCAACCCGGTCACGGCGACGAGCGGCATCGCGACATAGCTGATCGACGTCCCGAGCCGACTGACCGCGGCCGCGAAGAAGAGCATGCGGAAGTCACGGTTCACAACAGAGACACTGACGCCACCACCGTCCCACTCCGACTGATCTATGAGCCGAGCAGACGAACGAGGCGCTCCCCGGGAAAGCAGAAGGGGCGCCCCGCCTGATCGGCGGAACGCCCCTTCCAGGGGTAAGTCTCAGTCGCTGTTCAAGTAGTACAGCAGCCGCAGGATCTCCAGGTACAGCCACACCAGCGTGGTCATCAGACCGAACGCCGCGTACCAGGCCCACTTCGACGGCATGCCGTTGCGGATCATCTGGTCGGCCATGTCGAAGTCGAGGAGGAAGTTGAACGCCGCGATGCCGATCACGAGGATCGAGAAGATGATCGCCATGGTGCTGCCGTCACGCAGACCCATGTTGACGCCGAAGAGCGACATCAGCAGGTTGATCAGCATCAGGCCGGCGGCCGCGACCGTGGCGCCGATGATCCACTTGGTCAGCTTCGGCGTGACGCGGATGGCGCCGGTCTTGTAGACGACCAGCATCGTGATGAACACGAGCGCGGTGCCCATGATCGCCTGCAGCGCGATGCCCGGCACCAGGAACTCGAACACCCCGGTGATGGCCCCGAGGAACACGCCCTCGGCCGCCGAGTACGACAGCACGAGCCCCGGGTTCGGCTTCTGCTTGAAGATGATCACCAGCGACAGCACGAGGCCGACGATGAGACCGGCGATCATCGGGATGAACGGGTTGATCGCGCCGCTCAGCACCGCGATCGCCGTGATGATGCCGGTGACCAGGGCGAGACCGATGGTCAGTGCGGACTTCGTGACCACGTCGTCCACGGTCATCGGGCGATCACCGGTGGTCGGCGGCGCCTGGTAGCCGCCGTATCCCGGCATGTTCGCCTGCGGCTGGGTCTGGAAGCCCGCGTAGCCACCGCCGATCCCACCCTGCGGCAGGTTCCGGAACGCGGGATTACTGGTTGAACGCACCTGTTCCTCCTGGGCCTGAATGGCTCCTGCACCGAGTTCAACGACCAACCATGCCGGTCGGTTCCCGAACGGTAAAGGCGACTTTACCCGTCATTGCGTGATCGTTACGCCGAACCCTCCCCAAGGCGTGGCACCCACAGTAGACGGGCGATCCCCGCAACGTGTGGCCAACTGGTCCGTTCGTACCGACTTCGCCGCGCCGACCGGGGTCCGGGACCGGCCGTGACCCGATCCGGTGACGCCTCGGTGGCGGATTGTCCAGGACCCCGCCAGCGGTCAGGCTCGTTGCGTGGACATCCCGTCACGGCTCGTGGGGTGGGGCGTCGTGCTGGTCACCACCACCGCCTGCGCACTCGTGTTCACCACGGTGCCGGGCCACACCGAGAGCCGACTGAGCCGACCGGGCCCGCTGGGCGCCGGCATCGAACGGACGACGCCGCCGGAACTCGCCGAATCGTGATGAACTCACCCGGCCAGGCGTCCCCCGGCGTGGGGACTACCCTCCGTTAGCCTTACGGAAAAGCATCGGCGGGGAGGGCGCGATGACCACGCGGGGCCCGGCGGTCCGTCGTTGGGGACCGATCGGCACCGGCATCGCGCTCACGCTGACCTTCCTCGTCCTGGTCGGCCTCGGCACCATCGGTCCCGGCACACCACGCCCGGCCGCCGACTCGCCCGCCGCGCAGGGCTCGGCCGCGCCGCCCGACTGGATGCGCAAGCTGCGTGCCGGCGAGAAGCCGCCCCAGTTCGTACTGTTCTCCTTCGACGGCGCGGGCTCGCACGACCACTGGCAGCGTGTCCTGCCGCTCGCGGACAAGGTCGACGCGCACGTCACGGGCTTCCTGTCCGGCCTCTACCTGCTGCCGGACATCCGCCGCGGCGAGTACGTCGGCCCCGGCCACGAGCCCGGCCGCGCCGCCATCAGCTTCGGCGGGCTGGACGCGGAGGTCCGCACCCGCATCGCCGACCTGAACACCGCGGTGAAGCGGGGCCACGAGATCGGCACGCACTACAACGGGCACTTCTGCGCCGGCAACGAGCCGAGCGTCGCCGGCTGGAGCCAGGCGCAGTGGACCGCGGAGCTCGACCAGTTCTTCTCGATCGTGCGCGACGCCGCCGCCGGCGGGCTGCTCGTGCCGGAGGACAAGGTCAAGGGCGGGCGCACGCCGTGCCTCGAGGGCGACCCGGAGGCGTTCCTGCCCGCCATGGGCGAGCGCGGCCTGACCTACGACACCAGCATCACCTCCGACGGCGTCGCGTGGCCGGAGCTGCGCGACGGCGTGTGGGAGTTCTGGGTGCCGGTGGTGCGGGTGCCGGCGCTGGCCCGCAAAAAAGTGATCATGATGGACTACAACCTCTGGTACTCGCTCAACGGCGCGAAGGACGAGCCGGCCCGCGACGCCGAGTTCAAGTCGGTCACCCTCGACACGTACCGCGCCGCCTACCAGGCCGCGTACAACACCAACCGCGCGCCGCTGACCGTCGGCAACCACTTCAACGACTGGTCCGGCGGCGCGTTCAGCCGCGCGACCGAGCAGTTCATGAACGAGGTCTGCGTGCGCGCGCAGACGGTGTGCGCCACCTACTCCGAGGTGATCGCGTGGATGAGGCTGCAGGATCCGGAGATCCTCGACACCTACCGGGCCAAGCCACACGCCCAAGTGTCCTGATCAGTGGCATTCAGTGGGATGCTGTCAGCCGCGTACCGACCCGCGATGCGACACCGAGGAGCGTGAGCCATGGCGACCTATCTCGTGACCGGGGCGACCGGGCTGATCGGGCGGCACTTCGTCGCCGAGCTGCTGGCCCGGCCGGACACCGATCGGGTGTGGCTGCTGGTCCGGGAGCGCTCGCAGGACCGGCTGGCCGCGGTCGCGCGGGACTGGCCGGCGCCGGAGAAGATCAAGACCCTCCTCGGCGACGTCCGCGAGGAGCGCCTCGGCATCTCCGA
This sequence comes from uncultured Actinomycetota bacterium, assembly GCA_963840275.1. GTDB lineage: Bacteria > Actinomycetota > Actinomycetes > Mycobacteriales > Pseudonocardiaceae > Actinophytocola. The sequence continues at coordinate 1,444,543 of CAWIYK010000002.1, read as the reverse complement.
CGAGCAGGTCGCCGAGCTGACCGGCACGATCGACAACCTCGTGCACCTCGCCGCGCTGTACGACATCGCGGCCGACGACGACGCCAGCATCGCGGCCAACGTCGACGGCACGCGGCACATGCTGGACCTGGCCGCGGCGATCGAGGTCGGCTGCCTGCACCACGTGTCGTCGGTCGCCGTCGCCGGCGACTACCGCGGCCGGTTCACCGAGGAGATGTTCGACGCGGGGCAGCGCCTGCGCACGCCCTACCACCGGACCAAGTTCGAGTCGGAACGCCTGGTCAGGACGCAGACCGACGTGCCGTGGCGGGTCTACCGGCCGGCGATCGTGGTCGGCAGCTCGGTCACCGGCGAGATGGACAAGATCGACGGGCCGTACTACTTCTTCAGCGCGCTCGCGCGGCTGTCGTCGGTGCCGAGCGTGCCGCTGGTGTTCCCGGACATCGGTGACACGAACATCGTGCCGGTCGACTACGTCGCGGCGGCGATGGCCGAGCTGGTCACCACGCCGGGACTGGACGGCCGCGCGTTCCACCTGGTCAACCCGGAGCCGCAGTCGGCGCGCAGCGTGTACAACGCGTTCGCGCGGGCGGCCGGCGCGCCGGTCGCGGCCGCGGAGCTCGGCGCCCGTTTCGCGAACCCGCTGATGGGCCTGGTGAAGCTCGCCGAGCACGTGCCGGGGGTGACGATCGCCCGCGACGCGGTGCTCGACCGGCTCGGCATCCCGCCGGTGCTGCTCACGACGCTGACCTTCGAGCCGAGGTTCGACTCGACGGAGACGCGCAAGGCGCTCGCCGAGTCGCCGGTCGACGTGCCGGCGCTCGAGGACTACGCGGACGTGCTGTGGCGGTACTGGCGCGAGCACCTCGACCCGTTCCGCGCGCGCCGGCACGGGCAGCGCGGCGAGCTGGACGGGCGGCGGGTGGTGATCACCGGCGCGTCCTCTGGCATAGGGCGGGCGACCGCGCTCAAGGTGGCGGCGGCCGGCGGCGTGCCGCTGCTGGTGGCGCGGCGGCAGGCCGAGCTCGAGGAGGTGCGGGCGGAGATCGCAGCCGCCGGCGGTCACTCCTACGTGTACCCGTGCGACCTGACCGACGACGAGTCGGTGGCGAAGACGGTCGAGCAGATGCTCGTCGAGCAGCCGGGCATCGACATGCTCGTGAACAACGCGGGCCGGTCGATCCGCAGGTCCGTGCAGCTGTCCTACGACCGGATGCACGACTACGAGCGCGCGATGGCGATCAACTACTTCGGCGCCGTGCGGCTGATCCTCGCGCTGATGCCGCACATGATCGAGCGCCGGTTCGGGCACGTGGTGAACGTGTCGTCGATCGGGGTGCAGGGCATCGCGCCGCGGTTCTCCGCGTACGTGGCGTCGAAGGCGGCGCTGGACTACTTCAGCCGGATCGTGGCGACCGAGACCCACGGCGCCGGCATCACGTTCACGACCGTCCACATGCCCCTGGTCCGCACGCCGATGATCCGGCCGACCAAGATCTACGACGCGTTCCCGACGAAGTCGCCGGAGCAGGCGGCGGAGATGGTGATGGACGCGCTGCTGTCCAAGCCCAAGCACATCGGCACGCCGACCGGCCGGATCATCTCGGCCGCGTACACCGTCGCGCCCGGCCTGGTCGACGCCATCGCCTACCAGGGCTACCGGATCTTCCCCGACTCGACGGCCGCGGGCGGGTCGGGCCGGATGAAGATCGGCAAGGGCGACCGGCATCTCGGCGCGGCCGCGATGGCGCTCGCCAAACTGACGAGAGGTTTCCACTGGTGATCACCGGCACGCACACGATCTTCTACGCGGAGGACGCCGACAAGGCACGGGCGTTCCTCCGCGACGTCCTCGGTCTGTCCAATGTGGACGGTGGAGACGGTTGGCTGTTCTTCAAGGCGCCGCCCGCCGAGTTCGCGGTGCACCCGACCGACGCGGCGGGCACCGGCAAGCACGAGCTGTACCTGATGTGCGACGACATCGAGGCGACCGTCGCCGAGCTGACGGCCAAGGGCGTGGAGTTCACGAGCCCGGTCAGCGACCAGGGCTGGGGCCTGCTGACCTCGCTCGCCGTACCCGGCGCCGGCTCGCTCGGGCTGTACGAGCCGCGGCACCCGACGGCGTACGACCTACCGTCCACAGTGGAATCGGGTAGCTAGGTCCGATTTCGGAGCTGTTGCGGTACGTGCTCGCCCGGGTACCTTTCCATCATGGCTGACGCCGAGGACCGGGATTCCGCAGAGACGAACTTCTCCGTGGTGCGCCACGGCTTCGATCGCAACCAGGTCAGACGGCACCTCGACCAGCTCGCCGCGGCGGCGGAACGCAGCGACGACGCGCGACTCGAGGCGGTCGCGCACGCCGCCGAGCTGCGCGGCGAGCTGGAGATCGCCCGGCGCGAGGTCGCGGCACTGTCCGAGCGGCTCGACGCGGTCAGCAGGAGCGACCAGGCCGAGCAGGGTGACGAGGACAGCGCGGGCCGGCTGCTCGCGGTCGCGAAGTCGCAGGCCACGGAGCTGACGTCGCGCGCGAAGGCGGCCGCGGAGCACACGTGGTCGGCGGCCGAACAGGCGTCCGCGGCACTGCGGGACCGGTACCGCACGATGCTCGCGGAGCTCGACGAGCAGCACGCGGAGCTGAACGCCACCCACACCGGTCTCATCCAGGCCGCGAAGGCCGAGGTGGAGAAGATGACCACCGAGGCGGAGCGGCGCCGCGCGGCCATCGACGAGGAGGCCGAACGCGACCGCGTCCGCATCGACAGGGAGTTCTCCGAGTCGATGACCGCCAAGCGCACCGCGCTGCAGCGCGAGCTGGCGGCGGCACGCGCGGCGAGCGTCAAGGAGATCGACGACCGGCTGCGCGCCGCCGACGAGGAGGCCAAGCGACGCGTCGCCGAGGTGACCGCGCAGGTCGAGCGCCTCACCGCGGTGCGGGAGCAGCTCACCGGCCGCCTGCGCGAGACCAAGGAGCTGCTCGACCGCAGCGTGTCGCTGCTCGAGCCGGTGCCGGAGGAGAAGGACGTCGACGTGGACGAGCGCCTGCCGATGCCACCGGCGGGCAAGGACGTCAAGGACGCCGTGCCCCCGCAACGCGACCGGCAGCCGGCCAAGCGCTGAGCGTCACGCCATCCCGTACACGCGGTCGACCGGCAGTCGCAGCACGACGCGCTTGTCCGCGACCATGGCCGCCCGGTACTCGTCCCAGTCCGGGTGCTCGCCGGCGATCTCCCGGTACACCTCGATCAGCTCCTCGACCGTGGCGTCGCCGGGGTCGGCCGCGACCGGGGTCAGCTCCGCGATCCCCTCGGCCACGACGTAGGTCCTGAAGTCGCCCGCCGTCACGTGGAAGCTGGCACGAGGGTCGCGCGCGAGGTTGTTGGTCTTCGCGCGCCCGGCGGTCACCGAAACGCGGATCAGCCGCCGCTCGGGGTCGTAGGTGTACCCGACGTTGGACAGCTGCGGCCGGCCGTCCCGCTTGATAGTCGTGAGCACACCATCGTGGGACCCGGCGAGCAGCGCCAGCAGACGATCTTCCATGCCGTCGATTCTCCAACCTCCACCGAACCGGAGGTCAAGCGGCGCGGCGTACCGCCGCCCCGGCCTCGCAGGTCGACAGGATCAGCGCGGCCACCCGCTCCGGCTCGTCGATCATCGGCACGTGCCCGCACCGGTGCAGCCACACGTGCCGGGCGCGCGGCAGCAGCTCGGCCGCCCGCCGCGCCTGGCGCGGCCACAGGATCCGGTCCCTGGTCCCCCACGCGACGGTGACCGGCACGGTCGGCGCCGGCGAGGCGAACACGTAGTCCCGCCCGGCGGCCGCGACCAGGTCGAACCCGGCCGCGCCGACCATCGACACCAGGTCGGCCAGCATGATGTCGGCCGACATCCGCGACGGGCGCCCGTACAGCAGGCTGGCGCTCGCCATCCGGAAGTACCGGTTCCGCATCAGCGCCGAGCGCAGCCACACCGGCGCGCGCCCGGTCTGCCGGATCATCGACAGCACCCGCAGCGCCCACGCCCGGTCCCGCGGCGACCAGAAACCGGCCGGCGCGAGCGCGGTCGCGGACGAGACCAGCCCGCGCGACGCCAGTTCGAGGCTCATCACCGCGCCGAGCGAGTTGCCGGCGACGTGCGGCCGGTCCAGTCCCATGTCCTCGAAGATGTCCGCGCACGCCTGGACCGCATTGGGCATGTCGTAGCCCCGGCCCTCCGGCAGCAGCGGTGACCTGCCGAAACCCGGCAGGTCGACGGCGATCACGTCGTGCCGCTCCGCGAGCGCGTCGAGCACCGGCTCCCACGCCTGCCAGCGGTGTCCGATGCCGTGCAGCAACACGAGCGGGCTGCCGTTGCCGCGTCGCTCGAACGCGACCTCGATCGGTTGCCTTGTCATCGTGCACCTCCGAGACTGTTACCGCAATTAACAGTAACTTAGTACTCGTCGTGCAGTCGCCACCAGCTGCTGGCCGGGTCGTTCCCCCGACCGGACTCCTCCCACTCCTCCTGTCGCCCGAACGGCGTCATGTCGAGGTAGCGCAGCGTCGTGTCCAGCAGGTCCGCGCCGCGGTCGGTCGTGAAGTACGTCCGGTACACGGCGTCACCGTTGTCACCGTCGCGCAGGAACACGCTCACGCCGAACCCGGAACCGGTGCCGCAGTCGGCCGTGAAGTCGGACCCGAACGTCGAGTACCACGGCACCGTCCAGCCCATCCGCCGCCGGAACGGCTCGCTCTCCTCGATCGGCGCCGGCGCGGTCACCACCAGCGTGGTGTCCCGCGCGTGCAGATGCGCGGGGTGACCCATGTTGTCCACGACGAACGAGCAGCCGGGACACCGGTGCGGGTCGCCGGGGAACATCATGAAGTGGTAGGTGATGAGCTGGCGGCGGCCCTCGAACAGGTCGAGCAGGCTCGACTCGCCGGCCGGGCTCGTGAACACGTACGGCTTGTCGAACCGGACCATCGGCAGGCGGCGGCGCTCCGCGTTCACCGCGTCGAGCTGGCGCAGCGCGGCCTTCTCCTTGACCAGCAGTCTTTCCCGAGCGGCCGTCCACTCCGCCGCGGTGACGACTTCTGGCAGTGGTGCGGCGGTCATCGCACGGTCTCCTTCAGGTAGGCGGTCAGGTGGTCGAAGCACTCCCGCCAGCCGTCGGCGTGGTCGTCGCGTTCCTCGACGGACCGCAGCACCGCCTGGCGGAACGTCATCTCGGTCTTGTCGCCCAACTCGGCGAACGTGATCGTCACGAGGGTGTCGTGCTCCGGGGAGCCGTCCGGCTCCTCCCAGGAGAAGGTGAACACCAGCCGCTCCGGGCGGTCGATCTCGCGGTAGCTCCCGCGCGCCCACTGCACGCCGTCCGGGGTGTGCAGGCACGTCCGCCACGCGCCGCCGGGTTCGAGCTCGACCGTCCACGACTCGGTCGTGCAGTCCTTCGGCCCCCACCACAGCGCGAGGTGGTCCGGGTTGGTCCAGACCTCGAAGAGGAGCTCACGCGGCGCGTCGAACACCCGCGTGATGGTCAGCTCCTGGTCAGTCCCGGTCATCGCCTCCGTCATGTCCTTTCTCCTTCCGCAGATCATGAAGGTGGTCGTCCAGCCGGTCGAAGCCGCTCTCCCAGAACTGGCGGTACTCCGCGAGCCAGTCGGTCGCGTCCTTCAACGGCGCCACCTCCAACCGGCACGGCCGCCACTGCGCGCTTCGGCTGCGCGCGATCAGCCCGGCCCGCTCGAGCACCTTGAGGTGCTTGGAGATGGCGGGCAGGCTCACGCTGAACGGCTCGGCCAGCTCGGTGACCGTCGCCTCGCCGGCCGACAGTCGCGCGAGGATCGCGCGCCGGGTCGGGTCCGCGAGCGCGGCGAACGTGCTGCTCAGTTGATCTGCCGTCATGCGCTCAACCACCTAGTTAATTAACTTACAGGTTCAATATAGCGGTGATCGCCGACATGTCAACCGGACACTTCGGACAGTCGGGCACACCCGGCAAAGCAAACGCTTTCCTGTAGCACACAGGAGTCGGCCATGCGTCTTCCGTGGCGGTACCCGCGCTCACCTGCATGGATGCAAACGATCCCACAAATGTTGAAAACAATGTCAACACACTGCGTATCAACGCAATTGCTGGGAGTCGCGAAGAACGGGCGAGAAATGGTGCACGTGCTGTGCCCCCGACCGGATTCGAACCGGCACTCCACCCCTTTTAAGGGGGCTGCCTCTGCCAGTTGGGCTACGGGGGCAGCCGCAGCCTAGAGCGTGATCACGCGGCCGGGGACGGGTTTACCGAAAATCCGTCCCCTGGCCCAATCCGGGATACGCCATCTAGCTCTACCCATTACGGGCGAACCAAGGCTACCTGGTGCAGTGGGGTGCGACCCCTCGGAAATCGCTCGAGTCAGCCTCGAGAGACGCGGTCGAACTCCGCACGCGGATTGTTGATCTGGCCCATCGAGATGACCTCGCGCCGTAACAGTCCACTCAGTAACCAGTCGGCTACTACGCGGAATTTCCGGTTGAAGGTGGGCACCCGCGCGACGTGGTATCCGCGGTGCATCCCCCATGCGATGAAGCCCTTGGCCTTGACGTTGTAGACGTCCGCCACGCCCTTGTGCAGGCCGAGGCTGGCCACCGATCCCACATTCTTGTGGAAGTAATCCTTGGTTTGCTTGTCCCGCAGGACGGCGACGATGTTCTTGGCCATCCGGACGGCCTGGCGCACCGCGTGCTGCGCATTGGGCGCGCACAGCGCCGCCGGGTCCTCCTCGGTGCGCGACAGGTCCGGCACCGCGGCGTTGTCGCCCGCGGTCCAGACGTCGGCGAGGCCCTCGACCTGAAGACTTGCGGTGGCCTTCAGCCGGCCGCGCTCGTCGAGCGGCAGGTCCGAAGTGGCCAGCACCGGGTTGGCCTTCACACCGGCGGTCCAGACGATGGTGTCGCTTTCGAACTCGGTGCCGTCCGACAGCATCACGTGTCCGTTCTCGAAGGACTTCGCGAGCGTGGAGAGGTACACCTCGATGCCGCGCTTCTCCAGCTGCAGCACCGTGTACACGCCGAGGCTCTCGCGCACCTCCGGCAGGATCCGGCCGGCCGCCTCGACGAGCACCCACCGCAGGTCCGACGGCTCGATGTTCTCGTAGTAGCGGGTCGCGAAGCGCGCCATGTCCTCGAGCTCGGCGAGCGCCTCGATGCCGGCGAACCCGCCGCCGACGAACGTGAACGTCAGCAGCTTGCGCCGCAGCTCGGCGTCCCTTGTGCTCGACGCGGCGTCCAACTTGGACATCACGTGGTTGCGGAGGTAGATCGCCTCGCCGATGGTCTTGAACGAGATCCCCTGCTCGGCGAGCCCCGGGATCGGCATCAGGCGGGCGACCGACCCGAGTGCGACGACCAGCACGTCGTAGCCGACCGTCTCGAGGTGACCGTCCGGCGCCTCGATCTCGACGCACTTGTCGGCATGGGAGATCTTCGTGACGCGCGCGGTCAGCACGTGGCAGCGCTTGAGCGTCTTACGCAGCGGCACGACCACGTGCCGGGGCTCGATCGCACCGGCGGCCGCCTCCGGCAGGAACGGCTGGTAGGTCATGTGCGGCTGCGGGTCGATGACCGTCACGGACGCCTCGTTGCCCTTCAGCTTCCGCTGCAGGCCCAGTGCCGTGTACAGGCCGACATAGCCGCCGCCCAATATCACGATCCGCTTCGGTTCCGATAGTCCTCGCCCCATATGTCCATGGTGTCACCATGGCGACCCGACCGCCCACTGCCCCGGCTGTGAGAGTGCTCGCTGTGCCGGCGCACACACCTACCTGGTGCGCTGCAGCCAGATCAGCAGCACTCCGATGCCGGCGAGCCCGGCGAGTCCGACGATCTCGAACGCCACCGGCACCCGGCCGGCCGGCAGCAGCGCGGCGAGCCCGGCGAGCGCGAACACCACGGCCTGCACCGACACGAACCGCAGCGCGGGCGCACGCAGCGCGCTCACGTGCACCCGTCCGTCCGAGGGCACCACGCCGGCGATCGCGCACGTCACGTGGAACAGGTGCACGAGCGGGATCAGGACCAGCACCGCGGCACGCAGCGGGTCGCCGTCGGCCAGCGCGATCAGCAGCGCGACCACGACCACGACACCCGCCGGCGCCGGCGACGCCGGCGCGTACACCGAGGCGAGGACCGCGGGCACCAGCACCACGACCGTGCCGAGCGTGGTGCCCTCGAGCAGCGGCACCAGCACGATCGCGAGGCCGACCACGAAGACCGCCACCCGCAGCAGGACGCTCGGCACGCCCCTGCCGACGACCAGACCGTCCCCCGTGCTCATCGGCCCACCCGCTGCCGGCGCCGGGCCGAGCGCAGCACGCCGGCGATCTGCGGGCCACCGTCCCAGCGGACGACGAGCACGCCGTGCTCCTCCAGGGCCGCGATCCGCACGTGGTGCTCGGCGCGCAGGATCGCGAGCACCGCGGGACCCCACGGCGTCGACGGGTCGGGGACGAGCTCGGCCGGCAGCAGGTCGACGGCGACGACGAGCCGGCCGCGGCGCGCGAGCCGCGTGGTCACCTCCACCAGCTTGTCGTCGAGGAACGGGGACAGCAGCACGAGCGTCGCGCCCGGCGGCACCTGCGTCGGGTGCAGCACCGCGTCGCCGCTGCCGGCCACCCGGCGCGCGGCGTGCACGAGCTGGTGGCGGATGCGCTCCAGCTGGCGGCGGCCGGACCCGACCGGCACGCCGCCGCGCGGGTGGCCGAGGTCCACGAACCCGACCCGGTCGCCGTGCCGCAGGAACGTCGCCGCGAGAGTGGTCGCCGCGCGCACGCCGAGGTCGAGGCTGCCGCCCTGCCGGACGGACGAGCCGGTCGGCCGCTCCGACCACCCCATCACCTCGCGGCCGACGTCGAGCCGCGTGTCGACCGCGAGCACCAGGTCGGCGTCGGCCTCGGCGTGCCGCTCCCGGACGTGCAGCGTGCTCGGCACGAGCGTGCCGCCACCGGCCGCGGCGGCCCGCAGCGAGACCCGCCAGTCGACGCGCCGCAGCCGGTCGCCGGACTGGAACGGCCGGATGTCGCGCAGCTCCATGCCGTCGCCGGGGCGGGCCGAGCGGTGCGCGCCGACGAGCCCGGCCGCGCGCGGCGGCAGCGGGCCGGGCGGCAGCGGCTCGATCGGCGGCAGGACGGTGTGCTGCTGGACGACGCCGACGACCGGGCCCCACACGTACAGCGCGTCCGCGCTCGCGAACAGGTAGTCCGGCCGCAGGTAGATGCCGTGGCCCCAGGCGTTCCAGGTGACCTTCGTGCGCACCTCCCCCGCCTCGGCCGGCAGCAGGTGCACCGGCCCGACGCCGGGGGTGCCCGGCAGCGGCATGCGCAGCGCCGTGAACGTCGCGCCGTCGCCGGGCGAGACGGTCACCGCGACGGCGTCGGCGCGGCCGGCGTCCACGGTTTTCGGCTGCTGCCCCGACACCACGGTCGGCGTGCCGGCCGGCGGCCGCGCGAGCAGTACGCCGATCAGCAGCGGCAGCCCGATCAGCACCAGCTCCAGCCGGTGCATGACCATGCCGACGATCAGCAGTCCCAGCCCGCACACGACACCGCGGACGAGCGCGTCGGTCCGCCGCCAGCCCCCGGTGCGGGCGGCGCGCCGCCCGCTGAACCAGGTCTGGACCCGGTTCGGCCTGCGGCCGCCGCCGGAGACGACGCCGGCCGGGTCGACGATCATGTCGGATCCGGCCGGGTGGTCGCCGGCCCGGCCACCTGGTCGAGCAGTTCTGTCACCACCTGCGCGCCGGTCAGACCGGAGCTCCAGGTCTCGGCCCGCAGCGTCAACCGGTGCGCGAGCGCGGGGACCGCGCAGTCCTTCACGTCCTCCGGCAGCACGTACTCGCGGCCGTCGAGCACGGCGAGCGCGCGGGCCACGAGCAGCAGCGCCTGCGACCCGCGCGGCGACGCGCCGACCTCGACCGCGCGGTGCGTCCGCGTCGCGCCGGCCAGGTCGACGCAGTACCGCAGCACGTCGTCGTCGACCGCGACGCGTTCGAGCGCGGCCTGCAGGTCGGCGAGGCGGACCGCGTCGATGACCGGGTCGAGCACGGTGTCCTCACGCTGGCGGGCGAGCCGGCGGCGCAGGACCTCGGCCTCCTCGTCGGCCGGCGGGTAGCCGACGTCGAGCCGCAGCAGGAACCGGTCCAGCTGCGCCTCCGGCAGCGGGTAGGTGCCCTCGTACTCGATGGGGTTGGACGTGGCGAGGACGTGGAACGGGCGCGGCAGCGCGAAGGTGCGGCCCTCGACCGTGACCTGCCGCTCCTGCATGGCCTCGAGCAGCGCGGCCTGCGTCTTGGGCGGCGTGCGGTTGATCTCGTCGGCGAGCAGGAGACCGGCGAACACCGGGCCCTCGCGGAAGCTGAACTCGCGTTCGGTCGGGTCGTAGACGAACGAGCCGGTGATGTCGGCCGGCTGCAGGTCGGGCGTGCACTGGATGCGGCGGAACTCCAGGCCGAGCGCCTGCGCGAGGCTGCGGGCCATCAGTGTCTTGCCGAGCCCCGGCACGTCCTCGAACAGCACGTGCCCGCCGGCGAGCACGCCAGCGAGCGCGAGCCGCTGCGCGCGGTTCCTGCCGACCACGACCGTGCCGACGGCGTCCAGTACGGCCGTGGCCTCGGTGCGGATGTCAACGGTCGTCAGCACAGTGTTGATCCCTTCGTGAGGGCGGAACCTTCGGAGCTTGTCCTGAGCAGTTCGCCGGCGGCTGACATGACCGACTCCTCGGGCAGGCCTCCGGCCCACCCTCGATCGCCGGAAGCCCTCACAGTTCCTCCAGGCGCCGCATCGAAGCGGCGAACGTCTTGGCCGGTGGCAGTTGGGCGTCGCTCGAGGAGATCAGCCGGTGCAGGTCGGCGCCGAGCAGGTCGGCGACCCGCGGGTCGCGCAGGTCCACGTCCGGCCCGAGCCGCCGCCGCACGACGGCGTCGGCGATGCGGCGCAGGCGGGGCTGGACCCGCGAGGCGAAGCGGTACTGGTCGATGGCCGAGCGCTCGAGACGCTCGGTCAGGAAGGTGGCGTGCAGGGTGACCGCGGCCGCGGCCTGTTCCGGCTCCGCGGTCCAGTCGGCGTCGTACGTGCCGGACAGGATCCCCGTCGCGAGGCCGAGCGCGCCGGCCGGGAGCGCGATCAGGACCGCCCAGCCGATCGGCACCCCGACGGCGATGACCGCACCGAGGAACACGACCATCGCGACGGACAACGCGAGCAGGCTCGCGCGCATCAGGCTCATCTGGCGCGCTCGCTGTTCATGGCGGCGAGGATCCGGTCGAGGGCCGCGACCGCGGCCCGCGCGTCCTCCTCGGTGGCGCCGTCGCCGAAACGGGCGCGCTGGTAGCGGGTGCGGAGGTCGAGCAGCGCCGGCTCGTCCTGGCCGGTCTCGCGTTCGAGGAGCGCGGTGGTGAACTCGGTGGCCGTCTGGTGGGGCTCGCGTGCGGTGCTGGTGGCGTTCTCGAGGGTGAGCCAGGCGGCGACGACCGCGTCGCCCGGCGCCCCGCCCGCGCGGGCGAGCGTGTCGCGCGCCGAGGTCACCGCGTGCTTCAGGCGGAGGTGCATGGTCGTGTCGACGGTGCCCTCGACCGTCTCGACCACCTGCCCGACCCCGAGCCGGCGCCGGCTCCGCCGGGCACTGAGGATCGCGATGACGAGCGCGGCGACCAGCAGCAACCCGGCGAGCACCGCGATGATCATGCCGAACAGCCGGGCGCTGTCGGCGAAGTCCGACGGCATGCCGAGGCCGGGCGCGCTCGGCCCGTCGAGCGTGAGACCGCCGAAGCCGCGCTTGAGGGGCAGGTCGGCGACATTCGTGGGCACCGGCGACTCCCCGCGCGTCGCGATGACCACGAGCAGCAGCAAAGCGGCAGCGGCGAGCAGCAGCGCCGGCCGGGATCCCCTCATCTGCGCCAGCATGCCGGACCGGCGGGGTCCGGCGCACCCGGTTGTCCGTATCGAGATGGATCCAGCGCCTAGTCGATGCCGGCGAGACCCTTGGCCGTCGTCAGCACGTCCTCGACCATCGCGGGCGTCAGCCGTCCCGTGAAGGTGTTCTGCTGGCTCACGTGGTAGCAGCCGACCAGGTGCAGCGGCGCGGGTCCGTCGAGCGACACGTGCGCGCCATGGCCGAACTTCGGGCGCGGGACCGGCACCCGCCAGCCGGCGGCGGACAGCACCGGCAGCAGCGCCTGCCAGCCGAACCCGCCGAGCACGACGATCACCCGCAGCGTCGGCGCGAGCAGCGCCAGCTCCTCTGCCAGCCACGGGCGGCAGTTGTCGCGTTCGTCGGTGGTCGGCTTGTTCGCCGGCGGCGCGCACTTCACCGGCGCGGTGATGCGGACGCCGTACAGCGTCAGGCCGTCGTCCGCGGACACCGCGGTCGGCTGGGACGCCAGCCCCACCGCGTGCAGCGCGGCGTAGAGGACGTCGCCGGAGCGGTCGCCCGTGAACATCCGCCCGGTGCGGTTCGCGCCGTGGGCCGCCGGCGCGAGCCCGACGATGCCGATCGCGGCGTCGGCCGGGCCGAAGCCGGGCACCGGGCGACCCCAGTAGTCCCAGTCGGCGAACGCCGCGCGCTTGGTCCGCGCGACCTCCTCGCGCCACGCCACCAGCCGGGGACAGCGGCGGCACTCGGTGACCCTGCGGTCGAGGTCGGCCAGTTCGGACACGCCGCGATTCTCCTTGGCCCGCCCCGCGACGCAACCCGTAGGGTGCCGCGCATGGCACCCACGCAGGACAGCGACGAGGACAAGAAGGCGGACGAGAAGGCGGCGGAGGCGCCGGCCGACGACCTGGTCACCACCTCCCACACGCTCACGGTCAAGCGTCGCAAGCTCAACTACTCCGCCACCACCGGCCGCATCGTGCTGCGCAAGGAGGTGCTCACCGACGGCAAGTTCGACGGGCACGTGCCCAAGGCCGAGGTGTTCCTGACCTCCTACACCCTCGACGACGCCGACCCGACGCAGCGGCCGGTGACGTTCGCGTTCAACGGCGGCCCCGGGTCCTCCAGCGTGTGGCTGCATCTCGGGCTGTTCGGGCCCCGCCGTGTCGTGGCGGGCGACGCCGGCGACCTCGCCGCGCCGCCGTACGGGCTCGCCGACAACCCCGAGTCGCTGCTCGCGCACAGCGACCTCGTGTTCATCGACCCGGTCGGCACCGGTTACTCGCGTGCGGTCAAGAGCGAGAAACCCGCCGACTACCACGGCTTCCAGGCCGACATCGAGTCCGTCGGCGAGGTCATCCGGCTGTGGACGACCCGCAACGGCCGCTGGCTGTCGCCGAAGTTCCTCGCGGGCGAGTCGTACGGGACGACGCGGGCCGGCGGCCTCGCGCACCACCTCCAGCACCGGCACGGGATGTACCTCAACGGGCTCATCCTGATCTCCGCGGTACTCGACTTCGCGACGCTGGACTTCACGCCGGGCAACGACCTGCCGTACTCGACGTACCTGCCGACCTACGCGGCGACCGCCCACTACCACGGTCTGCTCGGCGACCGGCCGCTCGCGGACGTGCTCGCGGAGGCGGAGGAGTTCGCCGCGCGCGACTACCCGTGGGCCCTGTCGCAGGGCCACCGACTGTCCACAGAGGAGCGTGCGGCGACGGTCGCGCGGATCGCCGCGCTGACCGGGCTTTCCGAGGACTATGTGGACCGGGTCGACATGCGCATCGAGCACGTCCGGTTCTTCACCGAGGTCCTGCGCAACCGTCGTCAGGTGGTCGGCAGGCTGGACGTGCGGTTCGCCGGCTGGGACCCCGACTACGGGCGCGAGCACTGGGAGAACGACCCGTCGTTCACCGCGATCACGGGTCCCTACACGGCCGCGCTCAACCACTACCTGCGCACCGAGCTCGACTACCCGAACGACCTGCCCTACGAGGTGCTCAGCGAGGCCGCCGCGGAAGGCTGGTCCTACAAGGAGTTCGAGAACTCGCACGTGATGGTCGCGGACAAGCTGGCGACCGCCATGCGCGCGAACCCGCACCTGCGCGTGCACGTCGCGTCCGGCTACCTCGACGGCGCGACGCCGTACTACGCGACCGAGCACGTGCTCGCGCACCTGACGCTGCCGAAGGAACTGCTCGACAACGTCGAGGTCGCCTACTACGAGGCGGGCCACATGATGTACGTCCACGAGCCGTCGCGGCTCCAGCAGTCCAAGGACATCGCGGAGTTCGTCCGTTCCGCGTCGAACCGTTGACCTGAACCGAAAGCGCCCCGCCACTGGACTGTGGCGGGGCGCTTTCGGTTCAGCGGTCGGTCAGCGCAGGTACTGGCTGCCGTTCGTCACGGCGGCCCACGCGTCCACGGCGCCGTTGCCGTAGAAGCCGTTGAACTCCGTGTCGCCGACGCAGGTCGCGGTGAAGGAGTCGTCGCGACCCTCGTCGAGGTAGTCGACCGTGCTCGGCGTCGGGCACGGGATGGCGAACGCGGTGCCCTCGATCACCCGTGTGACCTTGTCCGGGTTCATCGAGACGTTCTTGCCCGTGTACTTCCCGTACTCCGAGACGATCAGCGCGGCGACCCCGGACGCGTGCGGCGCGGCCATCGACGTTCCCTGCAGGAACTGGTAGTAGCCACAATTGCCGTCCTTGCACGCCTTCTGCACGCCGAGTGCGGCGCCGGCCGGCGTGACCTCACCGGTGGCGTCGTCGATCGAGCCCTCCGCGACACCGACGTTGCGCGGGTACGTCGACAGGATCAGGTTCTCGTTGGCGCGGAACTGCGGCGTCCCGAAGTAGTCCCGGAAGTAGCCACCCGGCGCGGACACCGAGATCTGCTCCGGACCGTAGCTCGAGTAGTCCGCCTTGGCGCCGGACGGGCCGTACGCGGCGACACCGATCGTGTGCGGGCCCTCGATCGGCATCGACAGGCAGGTCGCGTTGTCGATGACGCGGTCGTGCTCGGTGCCGACCGGGAAGTTCGGGCTCGTGGTGTCGTCGTGCGGCGCGCCGTTGTCCTCGTGGCCGTTGCCGAGCGACACGACCTGCGAGACGCCGTTGCGGTGCGCGTAGTTCATGGCGCGGGTCATGGCCGTCACGATCGTGCGCTGCTGCGTCTGCTGCTCCGGCGAGTCGGCCGGGTTCGCCTGGCAGTTGTACAGCCACGGGTCGACGAAGAACGACATGTTGACCACGTCGAGGCCGGCGTCGCCCGCGTAGGTGAGCGCGTCGACCACCGGCTGCAGGAAGAACGACCCGGAGTCCTGGCCGCCCCGGATGTTCACGATCGACACGTTCGGCGCGACGCCGGACACGCCGACCCCGTTGACCGCCGCCGCGATGGTGCCCGCGACGTGCGTGCCGTGGCCGCCGTCGTCCCAGTTCGCCGGGTCGACGCAGCCGCGGAACTCACACGGGCCGTCGACGACCTGGCCGAGCTCGTCGGTCGGGATGTCGTGGGTGAAGTTGCGGGACAGCTTCGCGTCGAAGTTCGGCGCGATGTCCGGGTGCGAGCCGTCGACACCGGTGTCGAGGATGCCGACCTTCACCCGCTTGTCGCCGGCCTGCTCGGTGCGCGCCAGGTCGGAGCGGACCGACGAGAGGCCCCACAGCTGCCCGTCGAGCGGGTCCATGCCGACCGGTGCCGGCTTCGCCTTGCCGCGGCCGCCCGCGCCCGACCTGTTCTCCTTCTCGACCGCGTCCTGCTCGGCGACCGCCTTGTTCTTCGGCGCGGCGCCGATCGAGACGGTCCGGCTCGCGTACAGCACCTCGGCCGCCGAGGCGAGCCGCGCGGTGAAGCCGTTAGCCGGCGCGGTCGCGGTCAGCAGCCCGGCCGCCGCGTTGCTGCGCACGACCGTGCCGCCCGCGTCCCGCACCGCCCCCTCGACGGCCCGGACCGCCACGCCGTCCTTCGCGAGCACGCTGTACTCGACGGTCTTCCCCGACAGCGCGGGCGCCGCGACCGCACTCGGCATCGCCACCACCACCGCGCCAACGGACGTCGACACAGCCAGCAGCGCCAGCAGACTCCTGCGTTTCACGCATTTCCTCCTCGGTCGGCACGCCCCGATCAGGGCACCACAGATCTTTCCTCAGCGAAGTGGCACGCGCTGGGATGACCCCCACCACGGGTGACCAGCTCCGGCTCCTCCGTCGCGCAGATGTCCTGCGCCTTCCAGCACCTGGTGCGAAAACGACACCCGGACGGTGGATCGACAGGGCTCGGCACGTCACCCTCGAGGCGGATGACCTGACGCTGCCCGCGCACCGTCGGGTCGGCCACCGGCACCGCCGACAGCAGCGCCTGCGTGTACGGGTGCATCGGGTGGGAGTAGATCTGCTCCTCGGTGCCGAGCTCCACGACCTTGCCGAGATACATCACCGCGACGCGGTCGGACAGGTGGCGCACCACCGACAGGTCGTGCGCGATGAACACATAGGACAGTCCGAACTCGGACTGCAGGTCCCCCAACAGGTTCATGACCTGCGCCTGGATGGACACGTCCAGTGCGGACACCGGCTCGTCGCAGATGATCACGTCCGGCCGCAGCGCGAGCGCGCGGGCGATCCCGATGCGCTGACGCTGCCCACCGGAGAACTGGTGCGGGTACCGGTTGAGGTGCTCCGGGTTGAGCCCGACGACGTCCAGCAGCTCCCGGACCTTCTTCGCCCGGTCTCCTTTCGGCGCCACTTCCGGGTGAATCTCGAAAGGTTCGCCGATGATGTCGCCGACGGTCATGCGCGGGTTGAGCGACGTGTACGGGTCCTGCAGCACGATCTGGATGCTGCGCCGCAGCTTGCGCAGCTCCGCGCCGCGCATGGCGAAGATGTCCCGCCCCGCGTACCGCGCGCCGCCGCTGGTCGGCGGTTCGAGGCGCATCAGCACCTGCGCGAGCGTCGACTTGCCGCAGCCGGACTCGCCGACCACGCCGAGCGTCTCGCCCTTGGCGAGGTCGAACGAGACGCCGTCGACGGCCCGCACCTGGCCGATGGTGTGCTTGAACAGCACCCCGGTGCGCAGCGGGAAGTGCTTGACCAGGTCGCGCACCTCGAGGATCGGCTCCCCTGCCGACAGCTCAGACACGGGACACCAGCTCCCGTCCTTCTCCGCGACCCTGCGCGCCACCGCGATCTCGCCGGAGGAGCGCCAACGGCTCCGCGTCAGGTACTTCGAGCATGGCGCCCCGCCACCGAGATGGCGGGCCTTCGGCGGAGGCCGCGCTCAGTGGTCGCCTTGCGTGCCGCGAAGTCATCTACTCACGAGCTCCTCTGCGAAGTGGCACTTCGACGTACGGCCGAAGCCCAGCCCGTGGTCGTCGGGCACCTCGGTGCGACAGCGGTCCACGGCCATCGGGCAGCGCGGGTGGAACGGGCAGCCCGGCGGGATGTTGAGCAGGCTCGGCGGCAGGCCCTTGATGGTGTTCAGCTCCGAGCCCTTCTGGTCCAGCCTCGGCAGCGACTCCATGAGCGCCGCCGTGTACGGGTGCCCCGGCCGGCGGTAGAGCGACACGGCGTCCGCGTGCTCCACGATCCGGCCCGCGTACATCACCGCGATCCGGTCCGCGACCTCGGCGACCACCCCGAGGTCGTGCGTGATGAGGATCATCCCCATCCGCCGCTCGGCCTGGATCTCCGCGAGCAGGTCCATGATCTGCGCCTGCACGGTGACGTCCAGCGCCGTGGTCGGCTCGTCCGCGATGAGCACCTCGGGGTCCAGCGCGAGCGACATCGCGATCATCGCGCGCTGCCGCATGCCGCCGGAGAACTCGTGCGGGTACTGCCGCACCCGCCGCGCCGCGTTGGGGATCCGCACCAGGTCGAGCAGCTCGACGGCCCGCACGCGGGCCTGTTTGCGGGACATGCCGATGCGGACCCGCAGCTGCTCCTCGATCTGGAAGCCGACCGTGAACACCGGGTTCAGCGAGGACAGCGCGTCCTGGAACACGATCGCGATGCCCTCGGCACGCACCTCGTTGCGCCGCTCCTCGTCGACCGCGAGCAGGTTCTCGCCGTGGAAGCGGATCTCGCCGCCGGTGACCGCCGCTGGCGGCACGTCCAGGATGCCCATGATCGCCTGCGCGGTGACGCTCTTGCCGGACCCGGACTCCCCGAGCACGGCCAGCGTCTCGCCTGCGTCGACGTGGTAGGTCACGCCGTTGAGCACCTTGGCGACACCGTCGCGGGTGCGGAACTCCACGTAGAGGTCGTCGACCTCGAGCAGCGGCTCGGCCGGCGTCGCGCCGGGCTCGCCGACCGCCGCCGCATACGGCTCAGCGTTCATCGGCTCACCTCAGCTTCGGGTCGAGGGCTTCGCGGACCGCGTCGCCCAGCATGACGAACGCCAGGACGGTCGCGGTCAGGAAACCGGCGGGGAACAACAGCATGTGCGGCGCGACGCGCACGTAGTTGCGCGAGTCGGAGATCATCACGCCCCACGAGACGGCCGGGTCGCGCAACCCGATGCCGAGGAAGGACAGCGTGGCCTCCGCGCCGATGAAGGCGCCGAGCGCGATCGTGCCGTACACGAGCACCGGTGCGAGGCAGTTCGGCAGCAGGTGTTTGAAGATGACCCGCGTCGAGCTGGCGCCCAGCGCCCGCGCCGCCTTCACGTAGTCCTGCTGCTTCGCCGAGATCGCCGCCGAGCGCATGATCCGCATGGCCACCGGCCAGGACAGCACCGCGATCGACAGCACCACCGCGCCGACGATCGGCAGCGCGCCCCGGATGTCCGCGCTGCGCACCATGTTCAGGATGACGATCGCGCCGAGCACGAACGGCAGCCCGAAGAAGATCTCCGCGACGCGCGAGAGCACTCCGTCGGCCTTGCGGCCGAAGTAGCCGGCCAGGATGCCGAGGAACCCGCCGATCAGCACGGTGAGCACACTCGCCGCCACCCCGACGAGCAGTGACCAGCGCGCGCCGTAGACCACGCGGGCGTAGACGTCGCGGCCCTGGGTGTCGTAGCCGAACCAGGCGTCGCCGGACGGCTTCTCGCGGAAGTGGTCCAGGTCCTTGTGGTACGGGTCGGCCGAGGTGAACAGGCCGGGGAACACCGCGACGACCACGAGCAGCAGGATCACCGCGCCGGCGACGATGAACAGCGGCCGCCTGCGCAGGTCGCGCCACGCGTCGGACCACAGGCTGCGTGGCTTGCCCGGTCCGGTGTCGCGGTGACCCGGCTCGGTCACGTAGTCGGCCACGTTTCCGGTGCCGGTGGCCGCCATGGTCGGGTCACTCATAGCGGATCCTCGGGTCGAGAACGGCGTACAGCAGGTCGATGACGAGGTTGACCAGTAGGAAGACCAGCACCAGCATGACGACGACGCCGGTCACGATCGCGCCCTGTTTGGACAGGATCGCGTCGAAGACCAGCCGCCCGACGCCGTGGATGCCGAAGATGCCCTCGGTGACGATCGCGCCGCCCATCAGGTTGCCGATGTCGGTGCCGAGGAACGTGATCACCGGGATGGCCGAGTTGCGCAGCAGGTGCACGCCGACGATCCGGTGCTTGGGCTGTCCCTTCGCGAGGGCGGTGCGCATGTAGTCGGCCCGCTTGTTCTCCGAGATCGACGTCCTGGTCAACCGGGAGACGTAGGCCATCGACAGGCTGCCGAGCACGAAGCCCGGGATGACCAGCTCACTCCAGGTCGCCTCGGACGACACCGTCGGGTTCAGGATCTCCAGCTGGAAGCCGAGCACGATCTGGATCACGAAGCCGGTGACGAACGTCGGGATCGCGATCAGGAACAGCGTCGACACCAGGACCAGGTTGTCGAGGAAGCCGCGGCCGCGCAGGCCGGTGAGGATGCCGGCGGTGATGCCGATGACCGCCTCGATGAGCACCGCGACGGTCGCGAGCCGCAGCGAGACCGGCGCCGCGTTCGCGATCAGGTCGGCGACCTGCTGTTCGGAGTAGGTCTGCCCGAAGTCGCCGGAGAGCAGCGCCCCCATGTACTTCAGGTACTGCACGACGACGTTGTCGTTGAGGTTGTACTTGTCGGTCATCGCCGCGATGAACTCCGGCGGGCACGGCCGCTCACCGCACATGTCGGCGAACGGGTCGCCCGGCACCGCCCACACCAGCAGGTAGATCAGGAACGTGGCCCCGATGAAGACCGGGATCAGTTGCAGCAATCGACGCAGGACGTAGCGTCCCATGGAAACTCTCCCTAGACCCCCGAGCGGGCCGGCCCGATGGCTCGGGTCGGCCCGCCACGTCAGCGGTTACTTGACCTCGACGAACGAGAGGTCGAGCTCACGCTTCGGGGTCAGTCGCACGTTGGTCAGTCGCTCCGACCACGCGCTGATCGACGGGGTGTTCCACAGCGGAACGCCCGGCATGTCGGCGGCGATCAGCTTCTCCGCCTCGTGGTAGAGCTTGTACGCGTCCTCCTCGGTCTCCGCCTTGTCGGCGGCCGCGAGCTTCGCGTCCACCTTCGGGTTGGAGTAGCCGTTGTCGTTGGACGAGCCGCCGGTGCGGTAGATCGGGTTCAGGAAGTTCTCCACCAGCGGGTAGTCGGCGAGCCAGCCCGACCGGTAGATCTGGTCCATCGACCGTGCCTCGATGGCCTGGCGGACCTGGCCGAACGCCTGCACCGGCTCGAAGATGCACTCGACGTCCAGTGCCTCCGAGATCGTGCCGCACGCCGCCTCGATCCACTCCTTGTGGCCGCCGTCGGCGTTGCTGGTGATCTGGATGGGACCCGTCCAGCCCGACTTGTCGAAGAGCTTCTTCGCCTCGGTCGGGTTGTACTTGCACCACTTGCCGCAGCCGTCCTTGGTGTAGCCAGGGACGAGGTCCATGGTGTAGCCGTCGAGCGGCTTGCGGTTGCCCTCGTAGATCGTCTTGGTGATCTTCTCCCGGTCGATCGCCATGGAGACGGCGTGCCGGAAGTCCACACTCGCGTACTTCGGGTCGTACACCGGGAAGGCCATCGCCTGGACGGCCATGACCGGGTAGGCCTTGGCGCGGCCCGGCAGGTCGGTCTCCCACACGTTGCCCGCGATGGCCTGCGGCGGCACGGTGTCGAGGAAGTCGAGCTGGTTGCCCTTGATGTCCGCGTACGCCGCGTCCGAGTCGGTGAAGACGAACTTGACCATCTTCACCTTGGGCTTGTCGTCACCCTTGTAGTCGTCGTACCGCTCGACCTGGAGGTCCTGGTCGGGCACGCGCGCGACGAACTTCCACGGGCCGTTGCCGACCGGGCTGGCCTTGAAGGCCTCCGGGTCCGCGAAGAACGAGTCCGGCATCGGCATGTACGCCGAGTAGCCGGCCTTGGTCTTGAAGATCGCGTGCGGCTCGGTGAACTTGATCTTGAACTCGTAGTCGCCGACCTCGGTCAGGCCGGACATCTCCTTGGCCTTCGGGGTCGCCGGCTGCTGCGGCGCGTCCGGCCCGTCCGGGTCCGGGGTGTTGACGTCGGAGTAGCCCTCGACCTGCGCGAAGAAGCTCGCGTGCTGCTGCGCGTTGGGGCTGTAGGCGGTGTAGTTCCAGGCGTCGATGTAGTTGTGCGCCTTGACCTCGGTGCCGTCGTGGAACTTCCAGCCCTTCTTCAGCTTGACCGTGTACTCGTCCGGCGCGGTCAGCTCGAAGGACTCCGCGTTGGCGAGACCGGGCTCGCCGGTGACCGGGTCGTAGTCCATCAGACCGGTCCACATGGCGTCGACGATCTTGCCGCCACCGGTCTCGCTGGTGTCCCCCGGCACGAGCGGACGGGCCGGTTCCGTGCCGAACACGGTGACCTCGGTCGACTCGTTCTTGGCCGGGTCACCGCCACCGGCGCCCGGATCGTCGCCTCCCTCGTCACCACCGCCGCCACTGCAGCTCGTGATGGCAAGTGCCACCGCCAGCGGCATCACTCCGGCCGCAAACCAGCGCGGTCTCCGCATCGGGTTCTCCTCCAACCTGTCAGACACATCGGCGGTCGCCGTCGAGTCCCTGACCGGGCGCACACGTACGCTCCCGGAATGTGAGAGGACGTTAACGGCACCAGGTGCGCTAACCGACCCGCACCGGAGTTACGAAGAAATCACAATCAGCGCGAACCCGGCCAAAATGGACGCTCTGGTACTGCCCGGTGACGGGCAGCTATCGACAGGCCGGTCAGTACGTTTTCCTTGCCCCTCAAGCGGTACGCGGGCCGAGATCGTTAGTCAGCGCAAGGAAAGCGCGATCCCGTCGAGAATGTCGTGCTCGGAGACGAGCAGCTCGCGGATTCCCGCCGTGGCGGCCAGCTTCCCGGCGAGCACCTCGGTGATCAGCGCGCCGCCGCCGATCACGTCCACCCGGCCGGGGTGGATGGCCTTGTTCGCGGCGCGCTCTTCTTTGCTCGACCGGAGCAGCAGCTGGGCCGTGTCGGCGATCTCGTCGTGGGACAGCCGCGAGAGATGGGTGCGCTCGGAGTCGTACTCGGGCAGTCCCTGCGCGATCGCGGACAACGTGGTGATCGTGCCGGCCACGCCGACCCACGTGCGGGCGCCCGCGACCGGGACGGTGTCGAACGCCTGCTGGAGCGTGTCGGCGGCGAGCGCGCGGGCCCGTGCGATCTCCTCGTCGGTCGGCGGGTCGGACGGCAGGCAGCGCTCGGTGATCCGCACGCAGCCGATGTCGACCGAGCGGGCGCCGGTGATCTCGGCGCGCTTGCCGTCCCACGTGCCGACCACGAGCTCGGTCGAGCCGCCACCGATGTCGGCCACCACGAACGGGCCGTCGTCGGGCTCCAGGTCGCCGACCGCGCCGGTGAAGCTCAGCCGGGCCTCCTCGTCGCCGGAGATCACCTCGGCCTCGACACCGAGCAGCTCGCGGGTCATGGAGAAGAACTCGTCGCGGTTGCTCGCGTCGCGCGTGGCGGAGGTGGCGACCATGCGGACCCGCTCCGCGCCCTTGCGGCGGCAGATCATCGTGTAGTCGGCGAGCGCGGCGCGGGTGCGCGTCAGCGCGGCGACGCCGAGGCGGCCGGTGGCGTCCACGCCCTCGCCGAGCCGGACGATCCGCATCTCCCGGTGCACGTCGCGCAGCGCGACCGTGCCGTCGGAGCTCTCGGTCAGGTCCGCGACGAGCAGACGGATGGAGTTGGTCCCGCAGTCGATCGCCGCTACCCGTGCCATGGCGCCCACCCTATGCGGAACGCGGCGACGCGATCCCGCCAGCTTCTCGTGTCGCGGTCGGTGAGTGTTGGCGCATGGATCTGAACCTCAAAGGGCGCACGGCCGTGGTCACCGGCGGCACCAAGGGCATCGGGCTGGCCATCGCGCAAACGCTTGCGGACGAGGGCATGACGGTCGTGACCGGTGCCAGGTCCGGCGCGACCGTGTCGGTGGACCTCGCCTCCCCCGACGGCCCCGCCGCGCTGGTCGCCGCGGCGGTCGACGAGCTGGGCGGCATCGACCTGCTGGTGAACAACGTGGGCATGAGCGAGCCGGCGGAGTCGATCGCCGCGTTCACCGACGACCAGTGGTACCGCGTCTTCGACACCACGTTCTTCTCGGCCGTCCGCGTGGTGCGGGCCGCGCTGCCGGCCATGCGCGGCCGGGACGGCGCGTCGATCGTGAACATCAGCTCGCTGAACGCGTACCTGCCGCAGGGCATGATCGCCCCGTACTGCGCGGCGAAGGCGGCGCTGACCAACTTCGGCGCCGCGCTGTCGGCGGAGCTGGCCCCCGAGATCCGGGTGAACACCGTGTCACCCGGACCGGTGCGCACGCCGCTGTGGACCGCGCCGGGCGGGTTCGCGCACCTGTTCGCGGCGCAGCTCGACACGACGGTCGACGACGTGATGGACCGGGTCCTGCCGGAGACGATGTCGATCTCGGCCGGCCGGGTCGGCGAGCCGAGGGAGGTCGCCGACCTGGTGGCCTACCTCGCGTCGCCCAGGGCCGCCTACATCACCGGCGCCGACCACCTCGTGGACGGCGGCATGCACAAGTTCGCCTGACCACCGACCGACCGCGCCGGCCCGCGCTCAGCAGGGCGCGGACGGCGTGGTCGTCGGCGGGGTGGTGGTCGTGGTGGTCGTCGTCGTGGTGGTGGTCGACGACGTGGGAGACGTGTCGGTCGACGACGGCGGCGGCGGAGTCGTCGTCGTGCTGGTCGGGTCCGTGGTCGTCGGGTCCGTGGTCGGGACCGGCGTGCAGCTCGGCGGCGTCTTCGTGCTCGGGACCGTCGGCGTCGGGCTGTTCGACGTGCTCGTCACCGGCGGCGGCGTCGTCGTGCCGGGGGCGCCGGGCAGGTTCGGCTGCGACGGCGGGCCCAAGGCCACCCCGCCGGGACCGTTCGGGTCGTCGTAGTCGCCGTAGTCGACCGGGTCCTGCGGCAGCGGGTCGACACCCTTGGCGTACGCGTCGGCCCAGATCAGGACCGTGCGCACGTAGCTGTCCGAGTGGTTGTAGCGGAACACCGCGGTCGCGCGGTCCTGCGGGTTCGACAGGTCCAGGTTGCCGGAGCAGAGGTACTTGCCGGCCGCGAGCGTCGCGTCGTAGACGTTGTGCGGGCTGGCCGAGCCGTCGCCGTCGCCGTCCGCGGCGTAGCCCTGCCACGTCGACGGGATGAACTGCATGGCGCCGACCGCGCGGTCCCACCCGGCGTCGCCGTCGTAGCGGCCGCCGTCGGTGTCGCGGATGGCCGCGAAACCACCGCCGTTGAGCACCGGGCCGAGGATGTGCGGCATCGTCTCGCCCGCGGTGTCCACCCGGCCGCCACGAGCGTGGTTCGACTCGATCCGGCCGATGCTCGCGAGCAGCGGCCAGTCCAGGTTGCAGTTCGGCTGGCTGCTGGCCAGCCGGTCGGCGGCCTGCATGTACGCCTCGAGCATCACACCGGGGATGCCGAGCGGGCCGTCCGGCAGGTCGTCGCCGCCGAGCTTGAGCAGCTTGTCGATGTCGTCGGCGTTGTCGAGCACGTCGTCGCCGATGCGGTCGTCCTCGTTCACCCGACCGTTCGCGCCGACCGAGTCCGGGTCGACCAGGCCGTTCAGGCCGCCGCCGGCACCGCCGGAAGCCTGGTTCGAGGGACTGGCCAGACTGATCGGCTCACCAGCGACGGCCGCCGCCACCAGCAGCACCGTGCTGGTCGCCGCCGCGATCTTGCGGCGCCGACGCCGTAACCGCCGCTCGGCCGATCTTCCGTTCGCCGCACTCACCTGTACCGAACCCCTTCGCTGTGCCCTCGCGACCGCCGTCCCTCTTTCGGGTCGCTGTCCGTCGCAGCCTGTGTTCCGCATGCCACCGTCTCACGAACCATCATCACAAGAAAGGGGTCAACAGCGGGTCAAGTTGAGCCCCTTCGCATCACAGACGGAGATATGTGGCCCGCTGGTTGCCCTTTCGGGAACATCCGGCACAGCCCGCCCGACGTGCGGAAAAGTTGCCACTTGCCAGTTACATGGCTCGCTCGCGACATTGGCTCGCTCCGCTCGCGAAATCGCGGCCTTGACCCGGCGTCTTCCCTCCTCCGTCAGTCCAGACACCGGCGGCCGCTCACTCGGGGCCCTCACTCATGGCAGTGGCTCGCTTCGCTCACTCGGCGACTCCTTGTTCAGGCGCGGCCCTTGCCGGTGAACACGAGTGGCGCGGTGCTGCCGGCCGCGACCGGTGCGACGTAGTGGTAGAGCTTCCCGTCCTGGCCGCGGTACGCGAGGTCCGCCTCGCCGGCCAGCGGCGCGACGAGCGCGACGGCGCCGGTCGCCTTCTCGCCGACCCGCTGCCATGGCAGGTACTGGCCGGTCGCGGCGTCGCCGGTGGTGACGTAGACGTACCCGTCCGCCCCGACCCCGGCGACCGCGAGCTGCCCGTTGCCGAGCTGCGTCGCGCTCATCGGCGCCTGCGTCAGGGTGGTGGGCAGCGTCGGCAGCGGCCCCCACGACACGGGCGCGCCGGTGCCGGTCTGCCTGGCGAACAGCGTCGCCGGCAGGCTCGTCACCTCGGCCGGCGCCACCGACTCGAAGTCCTCCGGCAGCTCACCCTCCTGGAGGGTCACCGTGTTGCCGGACCGCTCGAGGGTGAACCACTCGAACACCGACGCGCCGTAGGCCCCGCCGGGGCCGGACGCGACCAGCTCGAAGTCCGTGACCTCGCCGGGCACCCGCTGCCACGGCAGCCACCGGTGGTGCGGCGCGCTGCGCATCCGCCACCAGAGCCCGCCCCGGCCGTCCACGGCGAGCGCCTGCACCGGGTCGGCCGTGGCGAACGCCTCGGTCAGGGCGGCCCTGCGCATGCCCTTGCCGAACGGCCGCCACGCGCCGAACGTGCCGGTGCCCTCGGACAGCCAGAGCGCGCCGGTCGCGTCGACGCCGAGCAGTTGCTCGGTGCCGGCCGCGTCGCGGGAGGTCGCCGAAGAGAGGTCGCCGGCGAACGTCTTCGTCCCGACGGTGACGCGGGTCAGCGCGTCGCCGTTGTCGCGGGCCTCGACCGCGCGGCCCTGCGCGTCCCGGTAGAGGTAGCTGAAGTTGCCGGCGCCACCGGACAGCTCGAGCGCGCGGGCCGGGTCCGCCTCGACCGGCGTCACCGGCTCGACGACCGGCGCCGGCGGGATCGAGCAGGTGCTGGTGGCCGCGGTGACCGACACGCGGTTGGTCCAGCCAGCGCCGACGACCCGGCCGTTGCCGCCGTTGGCCCACGCGCCGTTGTCGGCGTCGTAGCGGTACCAGTACATGGTGCCGCCGGTGATGCCGTACAGGATGTCGCCGCCGGGCGAGTACACCCGCTCGAACGTCTGCCAGCCGCCCGCGGCGACCGGGGTGGGCACGGAGATCCGCTGCGCGTCCGCGTCGTAGCGGTACCTGGTGAGGCGGCCGGTGTCGTCGTCGAGCCGGTACAGGACGCCGTCGCCAGCGGCGATCACCCGGTCGCCGGTCCACCCGAGGTCCAGCGGGATGCCGGCCGTGGCGTTCCACGTCGGGACGGTCGAGTCGAACATGACGAGCGCGCCGGTGGCGTCGACCGTGTAGAGCCGGCCCTTGGTGTCGGCGGTCAGCTTGTTGCGCCGGTCGCCGCTCCACGCCTGCCACCCGGTGCCCATCACGGTGCCGCCCGCGTCGAGCCAGCTGGTGGTGCCGTACCGGTAGCGGCGCAGCTGCCCGGCCGAGGTCACGAGGTAGACGTACCCGTCGACCGACGCGACGGTCGGCCCGGCGAAGCCGGCGCCGATCTGGCGCCCGCCCGCCCACGAGTAGTCGCCGGTCGCCGGCGCGCGGTGCTCGTAGTACCAGAGGGTGCCGTCGGCGCGGCCGTCGAAGACCTTGACGGTGCCGGTGCACGTGACGGGCGCGGCCTGGACCGACTGCGGGCTGCTGAACTGGACGGTGGCGGCGACGACCGCGGCGACGGCCACCACGCCGACCAACCGAAGCGGACGCACACGGGTAGTCACAACTGCCCCCTGGATACAAGAAACGGCTCAGAGTCCCCCGCGACCGTGTGACAGAGAGTAGAGGATGACCCGGTTCTAACGGAACGGGGAGTTACCGGCAGTTTCCGCTCGGCCAGTCCGCCCGCAGCAGCTCGACCGCCTCGTCACCGAACGGGTTCACACCGGGGCCCACCGCCAGCGCGTGCGCGACGTGCACGTGGAGGCACTTGACCCGCCCCGGCATGCCGCCCGCGCTCACGTCCGTGCCGAGCGGATCGATCGCGTCCCGCGTCGCGAGGTAGGACCGGTGCGCGGCCAGGTAGGCGGCGGCCAGCTCCTCGTCGTCGGCGAGCCGGTCGGTCATCTCCCGCATCAGCCCACTCGCCTCGAGCCTGCTGACCAGCGACGTCAGCTTCGGGCAGGTCAGGTAGTACAGCGTCGGGAACGGCGTGCCGTCCTCGAGCCGGGGGCTGGTCTGGATCACCGACGGGTGCCCGCTCGGGCAGCGGTGCGCGACGGCCCGGATCGCGCGCGGCGGCCGGCCGAGCTGCTCCGCGACGGCGGCGCGGTCGGCCTCCGACACCTGGCTCGGCGCCGTCACTCGCCCGACACCGCGTTCCACAGCAGCTGGTACCACGACTCGTCCTTCACGCCCTTGTTCTCCGGCTCGCCGCCGGGCGCACCGCCCCGGTCACCGGGCAGCTCCACCATGTACGGGGTCTCCCCCGGCATCACGTACCGCAGCCGCCGCCGCGCCTCGGCCTCGACCTGCGCCGGGTCCTCGAGCTGCGCCTTGCGTGCCTCGAGCGCCTCGACCTGCGACCGCAGGTCGGCCTGCCGCTGTTCCTGCAGCTCGACGTCGTCGCGCTGTCCGAGGTAGGTGCGCAGCGGCACCGCGACCGACAGCGCGAGCGCGCACACGACGATCGCGAACACGGCCGCCCGCCGCGTGGTCGAGAGCCCGAACGTGGCCGCGGCACGCACCGTCCTGCTGCGTTCCGCACGGCCGGCGGTCACCGGCCGTGCGGGGCGCCCGTCCCTCGGCCGGCGCACGCTCTGCGGGCGCCTGCCCTCGGCGGCACGACGCCGCTCCGGCTCGCGCCGGTTGGACTCGCGTGCGGCGGCCATGGGCCTCAGGTCTCCGGGTTGAACCGGGGGAACGCGAGGTCACCCGCATAACGTGCCGCGTCGCCGAGGATCTCCTCGATGCGCAGCAGCTGGTTGTACTTGGCGGTGCGCTCGCCGCGCGCCGGGGCACCCGACTTGATCTGGCCGACGCCGGTGGCGACCGCGAGGTCGGCGATCGTGGTGTCCTCGGTCTCGCCGGAGCGGTGGCTCATCATGCTGCGGTAGCCGTAGGACGTCGCGAGCGAGACCGCGTCGAGTGTCTCGGACAGCGTGCCGATCTGGTTGACCTTCACGAGCAGGGCGTTGGCCGCGCGCCGGGCGATGCCCTCCTCGAGCCGCTCCGGGTTGGTGACGAACAGGTCGTCGCCGACCAGCTGCACGCGCTCGCCGATCTCGTCGGTCAGGCGCACCCAGCCGTCCCAGTCGTCCTCGGCCAGCGGGTCCTCGATGGACACCATGGGGAAGTCGTCGCACAGCTTCGTGTAGTACTCGAGCATCTGCTCCGCGCTGCGCTTGGTGCCCTCGAACGTGTACGCGCCGTCGGCGTAGAACTCGGTGGCGGCCACGTCCAGCGCGAGCGCGACCTGCTGGCCGACGGTGTAGCCGGCCTTCTCGATGGCCGTGACGATCAGGTCGAGCGCCTCGCGGTTGCTGCCGAGCGCCGGCGCGAAGCCGCCCTCGTCGCCGAGGCCGGTGGCGAGGCCGCGGCTCTTCAGCACCGACTTGAGCGAGTGGTAGACCTCGACGCCCCAGCGCAGCGCCTCGCGGTAGGACTCGGCGCCGATCGGCGCGATCATGAACTCCTGGATGTCCACGTCGTTGTCGGCGTGCGCGCCGCCGTTGAGGATGTTCAGCATCGGCACCGGGAGCACGTGCGCGTTCGAGCCGCCGATGTAGCGGAACAGCTCCAGCCCGCTCGACTCGGCCGCGGCCTTGGCGACGGCCAGCGACACGCCGAGCATGGCGTTGGCGCCGAGCCGGGACTTGTCCGACGTACCGTCCAGGTCGACGAGCTTCTGGTCCACGATCCGCTGGTCTACGGCGTCGACGCCGGCCAGCTCCGGGCCGATCTCGTCGAGCACGGCGGTCACGGCCTTCTCGACGCCCTTGCCGGAGTAGCGCTTGGCGTCCCCGTCCCGCAGCTCGACGGCCTCGTGCTCGCCGGTCGACGCGCCGGAGGGCACCGCGGCGCGGGCCAGCGTGCCGTCGTCGAGAGCGACCTCCACCTCAACGGTGGGGTTACCGCGCGAGTCCAAGATCTCACGCGCACCAACCTGCTCGATAACCGCCACGTGCTGCTCCTCAACCGGTTCAGGGACTACTCGCCACGAGCGTACCCAGCCCCGCGTATCCCCCGTTGGAGGCACTCACAGACGCGCCGGAACGGAGCGTCACCACTCCTCGAGAACCGCCAGAACGATGTTCAGGAACAGCGTCTCGGCGGGTAGCGTTGAGGGAACCATGACCGAGGACGTCCAGGACACTTTCGAGGCGTTCCGCCGCGCAGAGTCGCTGGTGGCCCAACGCCGGCCCTTGGATGCCCTGGCAGCGCTGGCCCCCGTGCTGGACGCCGAACCGGACAAGTCCAGCGTCCACCTGCTCGCGGGCCGCGCCTACCTGGGCTCCGCCCAGCTCCGACGGGCGGAACAGGCCTTCCGCAGGGTGATCGAGCTGGACCCGACCGACCACTACGCGCTCTTCGCGCTCGGCAAGACACTGCAGCGGATGAGTCGCCACAACGAGGCCCAGACCCAGCTGCGGCTCGCCGTGGCCATGCATCCGGACCCGGTGTACCAGGAGGCGCTCGGCGAGGTCAGCGCGCGGCTCGCCGTCGAACGCGACCGCTGAGGCTCAGGTCAGCCCGGCCGCCGCGCGCGCGTACGCGTCCGCGCCGCTGAACACGTTGCGCCCGTACTTCACGGACTCGTTGTAGGTCAGCACGGCCTGCCACCAGCCCGCCGCGCTCGACATGTCGCCGCCGGAGGCGCACAGGTACCCCGCGGCCGACAGGGCGGCGTCGTCGATGTCCTGCGGGTCGGGCGCCACGCCGTCGTCCCCGGCCCGCACGCCCCAACGCTGCCAGGTGGCGGGCAGGAACTGCATGGCGCCCACGGCCCGGTCCCACTGGGCGTCCCCGTCCAGCCGTCCGTCGTCGGTGTCCGGGATGGCCAGCACCCCCGGCGAACCGTCGAGCGGGATCCCGACGATCGGCGGCGCCAGCGTGCCGTCCTCGCCGACGCGCGACCCGCCGTAGCTGCCGTGGTGCGACTCGACGCGGCCGACGCCGGCCAGCGTCGCCCAGGTCATGTTGCACGCGGGGTCCGAAACCCGCAGCGACAGCTCGGCCTCGGCGTAGGCGACGATGCTCCGCACGGGGATCGAGGTCTTGTCGGACACCCGGCCCGCCCACTCGCTCAGCGCCGCCGACCTGGCCGACACCGCGGCCGCGGCGGTGGGCACGGCGGTCCCCGGCGACACGTTCAGCTCGGGCACCTCGAACTCCGGTGGCAGGGCGGGCGTCGGGGGCCGGTCCGGCCGGTCGAGTCCGATCACCACGACGACGACGCCGGCGACCAGGACGGCGACGAGCAGGATCAGCCCGCCCAGCCGTCTTCGGGGCGTGGCGGGGGGCAGGTCGTAGGGGGGCGGGAGTTCGGACACGGTTCCCAGGCTACGTACCGGCACGGGCCGGTGTTGTCGGCCCGGTGGACAAACACCCGAATTCAGACAGCACTGGCTGCGGTTCGGTTGCATCGACCATCCCGGCTGGACACAACAGGGAAGCCTAACCTATGTTCTGCAAGGTTAGGCATACCAACTCCAGGAGGATGTCGTGCTGTTGAGCAGCGCGCTGATCGGGCTCCGCGAAGGGCTCGAGGCCGCATTGGTCGTCAGCATCCTCATCGCCTTCCTGGTGAAGGCCGAGCAGCGTTCGTCGCTGAAGTGGGTGTGGGGCGGCGTGGCCGCCGCGCTGGTCGTCTGTGTCGCGATCGGCACGGCCATCGCCTACACGATCGGCGAGATGCGGTTCGAGCACCAGGAGATCGCCGGCGGCACCCTGTCGATCGTCGCCGTGGGGTTCGTGACGTGGATGATCTTCTGGATGCGCGCGACGGCCCGCGTGATCGCCGCCGAGCTGCGCGGCAAGCTGTCCTCCGCGCTGCGGATCGGCCCGGTCGCGGTCGCGGTCATGGCGCTGCTGGCCGTCGGCCGCGAGGGCCTCGAGACCATGGCGTTCTTCTACGCCAACGTGCGCACCGCGGAGCAGGGCACCCGCGAGCCGCTGATCGGCTTCATCGTCGGCATCGCGGTCGCCATCGTGCTCGGCTGGCTCATCTACCGCGGCGCGATCAGGTTCGACCTGGGCAAGTTCTTCACCTATACCGGCGTGCTGCTGGTGTTCGTGGCCGCGGGGATCTTGGGCTACGGCGTGCATGACCTGCAGGAGGCGCGGGTGCTGCCGGGCTTGAGCACGCTCGCGTTCGATCTGTCGGGCCCGATGCCGGAGGACTCCTGGTACGGCGCGCTGCTCAAGGGCCTGCTCAACTACTCGGCCCAGACCACGGTCCTGCAGGCCGTTGTGTGGGTCGCGTACGTCGCCATCGTGCTGACGCTGTTCCTCAAGCCCCGCAAGACATCCCAGGCCCCCGCCAACAAGACCGAACCGGTCCCCGTCAAGGAGCACTCGTGATCTCGACTACCGCCCGCGCCGCGTTAGCCGGCGTCGGTGTCGCCGCACTGGCCGTCATCGCAGGGTGTGGCACGGCCACGCCGGAGGAGGAGAAGGGCGGCGCGATCGCCGTCGCGGCCAGCGACGACGCCTGCCAGGTCGCGCGTAGCGAGGCGGCGGCCGGCACGCTCACCTTCGAGGTGACGAACAAGGGCAGCCGGGTCACCGAGTTCTACCTCTACGCCGAGGGCGACCGGATCATGGGCGAGGTCGAGAACGTGACCCCCGGCCTGACCCGGCGCCTGATCGTCGAGGTGTCGGAGGCCGGGACGTACGAGACCGCGTGCAAGCCGGGCATGCAGGGCAAGGGCATCCGCGGCGACTTCACGATCACCGGTGAGGCCGAGAAGGCGGTGGACACCGACGAGAAGCTCGCCGAGGCCACCAAGAGCTACCAGCGGTACGTGAACTCGCAGTCGACCGCGCTCGTGGACAAGACGAAGGAGTTCGTCGCCGCGGTCAAGGGCAAGAAGGTCGACGAGGCGAAGGCGCTGTTCCCGGTGACGCGCGTGTACTGGGAGCGGATCGAGCCGGTCGCGGAGAGCTTCGGCGACATCGACCCGAAGATCGACGGCCGCGAGGACGTCATCGAGGAGGGCATGGCCTTCACCGGCTTCCACCGCCTCGAGAAGGACCTGTGGACCACCGGCCTGCAGCCGGACTCGGACGCGATCGCCGACCAGCTCATGTCGGACATCGAGGACCTGGCGAACCGCGCGAAGACCGTCGAGCTGACCCCGCTGCAGCTGGCGAACGGCGCGAAGGAGCTGCTCGACGAGGTCGCCACCGGCAAGATCACCGGCGAGGAGGACCGCTACTCGCACACCGACCTGTGGGACTTCCGGTCCAATGTGGACGGCTCGCAGGCGGCCGTCGCGTCGCTGCGCCCGGTGATCGAGGAGCGGGACCCGGACCTGCTGGCCACGCTCGACGAGAAGTTCGCCGCGGTGGACGCCGTGCTGGAGAAGCACCGCGTCGGCGACGGTTTCAAGCTGTACCCGGAGCTGACGCAGGCCGACATCAAGGAGATGTCCGAGGCGGTCGACGCTCTCGGCGAGCCGATCAGCCAGGTGGCCGAGGTGGTGGCAGGACAGTGAGCCTGTCGCGGCGCCGGTTGCTCGGCGCGGTCGGGGCCGGCGCCGCGGTGGCCGGCGCGGGGGCCGCCGCGGGCGTGCTGGCGAACGAGGCGCTGACCGGCGACCCGGTGGCCCCGGCGTCGGCGGCGGCCGCCGCGGTCCCGTTCCACGGCCGGCACCAGGCCGGCATCGTGACGCCCGCGCAGGACCGCATGCACTTCGTGGCCCTGGACGTGAAGACGAAGGACCGCGCCGAGCTGGTCGAGCTGCTGAAGGACTGGACCCGCGCGGCGGAGCGGATGACACAGGGCCTCGAGGCGAAGGAGGACGGCGCGGTCGGCGGCATCCCGGAGGCCGCGCCGGCGGACACGGGTGAGGCGCTGGATCTGCCGGCGTCCGCGCTGACGCTGACGATCGGCTTCGGCGCGTCGCTGTTCGACGACCGGTTCGGCCTCGCCGAGCAGCTCCCGCCCGCGCTGGCCCCGCTCCCCCACTTCCCGGCCGACGACCTCGACCCGGCGCGCTCCGACGGCGACATCTGTCTGCAGGCGTGTGCGAACGATCCGCAGGTGGCGGTCCACGCGATCCGCAACCTGGTGCGGGTGGGGTTCGGCAAGGTGGCCGTCCGGTGGTCGCAGCTGGGCTTCGGGCGGACGTCGTCGACGTCGCGGGCGCAAGCGACGCCGAGGAACCTGTTCGGCTTCAAGGACGGCACGAAGAACCTGAAGGCGGAGGACACGGCGGCGCTGACCGACCACGTGTGGGTCCCGGCGGCCGACGGCCCGCGGTGGCTGGTCGACGGGACCTATCTCGTCGCCCGCCGGATTCGAATGCACATCGAGATCTGGGACCGGACTCCGCTGTTCGAGCAGGAGCAGATCGTCGGCCGCACGAAGGGCGTCGGCGCGCCGCTCGGTCAGGTGGCGGAGTTCGACCCGGTGGACCTGCACGTCCGCGGCGCGGGCGGGGTGCCGCTGGTCGCGGAGGACGCGCACGTCCGGCTGGCGTCGGCGGAGACGCTGAAGGGCGCGAAGATCCTGCGGCGCGGCTACAACTTCACCGACGGCACCGACGGCCTCGGCCACCTCGACGCGGGGTTGTTCTTCATCTGCTTCAACCGCGACTCGCGCACCCAGTTCGTGCCGATGCAGCGGCAGCTGTCGGCGAAGGACAAGATGATGGAGTACCTGGAGCACACCGGGTCCGGCCTGTTCGCCGTCCCGCCGGGAGTTTCGCGTGGTGGCTACTGGGGCGAGACGCTGTTCGCCTGACTCAGGGTTTGCTGGCGAGGAGCGCGTAGAGCAGCGGGATGCGCGGGGCGTCGTCGGGGAGCCGGAACGACCCGTCGCCGGTGCGGACCATGGTCGACCAGCGGGGCCACGGCAGCGCGTCGGGCTCCCGAACCCGCTCGATCCGCAGGCCCGCGCCGACCAGCGCGTTGATCACCGCACCGATCCCGTGCCGCCACTCGTAGGCGACGGTGGCCTCGGTGAGCGCCGGCCCGTCGGTGTAGGTGCGGGTGGCGTCGCGCTCCTCGACGCCCCGGCCGCCGAGATAGTCGTTGCGCAGCAACAACTCCTCGCTCCCGTCCGCCGGCGGCACGGCGCCGAGCGCGTAGAGCATGGGGTGGAACTCGACGAGGTAGAAGGAACCACCGGGCCGCAACAACTCGGCGACGACGTCCGCCCAGGGCGCCAGCTCGGGTAAGTAGCAGACCGAGCCCTTGCCGGTGTAGATCCGGTCGAAGGTGCGTCCCCCGAGCACGGCCGCCGCGTCGTACACATTGGCCTCGACGTACTCGATGTCCACGCCGGCCCGCTCCGCCACCCCCCGCGCCTG
Source organism: uncultured Actinomycetota bacterium (assembly GCA_963840275.1). Classification (GTDB taxonomy): domain Bacteria; phylum Actinomycetota; class Actinomycetes; order Mycobacteriales; family Pseudonocardiaceae; genus Actinophytocola. The sequence goes on along the minus strand of CAWIYK010000002.1, from coordinate 1,409,470 downwards.
CCGCACCGACTCACCGGACAGGTCGAGCCCGACGGCCCGCGCCCCCCGCCGAGCGAGCGCGATGGTCTCGGTCCCGAGGTGACACTGCAGGTGGAGGAGGTCGGTGCCGTCCAGCTCTCCCAGGTCGACCCACTCGTAGTCGGCGAACCAGGACGCCGAGTCCCGCGTCCCGTCCAGCCCGTAGAAGGCGCTGGCCAGGTGGATCGGCGCCCGGGCGTCCCAATTGGCCCGGTTGGCCAGCATCATCCGCGTCGTATCGGCGTCAAAGGTGTGCACCTGCTACATGGAGCCAGAAGCGTTGCCCGCTGTCCAGCCATGGCGGGTTGGACTACCCGGTTGGAGAGGTGGCGGGGCGGCTCCGCCTGGCTGGGCGCGATGCGGGGGCGGGCGCGTCACGGCGGAAGCGTGGCTGCCACGTACTGACCGGCGGCCCGGTGGTAGGTCCACCAGGCGGCGGCCGCGGCTCAGGCAAGACGAGCGGCTATGGGACAGGCAGGGCGGGCTTCGGGAGACCGCACGCGGCGAGAAAGAAGTTTGGCTGCTGTGCGGCCAGGCTGATCGCGCACGGGAATGGGACAAGGCCCAACCATCGGAAGAGACAAGAACCTGCGATACACCGAACAGAACCAGTAAGCGGGACATCATCAACCGCTACTACAACGGATGGTGGCCGGAATACAACGGGGTCGAACTCTGGAAACCCACCACGATGACCATTCAACGTTATCGCTACCGGGGCAACCAGATACCGGCGCCATGGGACAACCTGTGTAACAACAGCCTGACGGCGACTCGCGGAGAGCCGGATACGGTGAAAGTCGCACGTCCGGTTCGGAGGAGCGACACGGGGAAACGACCCGGCGAAATCCGGGCACCGCGCCCCGTGTCGACTCCTACTGGCTGGATGGCGGCCCGACGGATCTCGATAATCTGGTGCTGCTGTGCCGACGACATCACCGAATGATCCACCACTCGGAATGGGAAGTCCGGATGACCGACATCGGGCTGCCGGAATTCATCTCGCCCCGGTGGATCGACCCTCACCGGGTTCCGCAACGCAATCTGCTACACCAACGCGAATAGACCCACCCACACGGCAGAAGGTCGTAGGACTGACCGCGTCCTGGACGCGGGAGTACACGCACGCCAATTCGGAACAACGATGCGTGACTCGCAATGCACAAAGGTGAGCTGGGTGCGCGATAAGGAGGGGTGCGGCAGTGCGACTGGCCCGTCGGAAGACACGTAAAGGCAGGCTCCCCGGAAGCTGCCCCTGTCAGGCAACGGCTTGGACTGGTGGGCGGCAGGCCCGTGGGAAACGGACAAAGGCTGGGCCCTGCCGCCGGGACGGTCGGCCACGCCGAGCCGCTGTGCCAGCACGATCCCGTCCTCGATGGCCGTCGATGCGCCCTGTCCGGTGCCGACCGGAAGGACGCATTGCCCCAACGAAGACCCGGGGAGTGTGTCAACCGGACATAGCCAACCACGCCCCGTTGCCAACCCCCTTCCCCATGCACCCCCGGCCGGCCCCGCCCCGGCCCCCGGCCCCCGGCCCCCGAAACAGCGATCACAACGCAGGTAGCTCCGGGCGAACGGCGGCAGGTGTCTCCTCCAGTGCTTCCAGTGCCAGGCGGACCGCGGCGTCCAGTTGTGGGTCGCGGCCGGACACGTGGTCTTGGGGGGTCATCTGCACTTCGACGTCTGGGTCTACGCCGTAGTTCTCCACTCCCCAGCCTGGGCCGTGCATCCACGTCGCGTAGCGGGGTTGCGTTACCAGCGTGCCGTCGACCAGGTGGTAGCGCATGTCTATGCCGATCACGCCGCCCCACGTGCGGGTGCCCACCACCGGGCCTATGCCCAGCGCCTTGATGGCGGCGTTGACTATGTCGCCGTCCGAGCCCGAGAACTCGTTGGCCACCGCCACGACCGGGCCGCGGGGAGCGTCGTGCGGGTAGCTCTCCGCCGTGTTGCCGTCTCGGGTCACCTGCCAGCCGATGATCTTGCGGGCCAGCTTCTCCACCACCAGCTGGGACAGGTGGCCGCCTCGGTTCTCCCGCACGTCCACGATCAGGCCCTCGCGGCGGACCTCCATTCGCAGGTCTCGGTGCAGCTCCGCCCAGCCGTTCGCGATCATGTCCGGCACGTGCAGGTAGCCGAGCCTCCCGTCGCTCGTCGAGTGGACGTACTCGCGGCGGTCGGCCACCCAGTCGTGGTACCGCAGCGGCATGTCGTCCAGCAGCGGCACCACCACCACGCTCCGGTTCGCCCCGCCGCCGCGCGGCGCGATCACCAGCTCCACCGGCTTGTCCGCCGTGCCGGCGAGCAGCGGCGCCGGGCCGACGGCGGCGTCGACCTGCCGGCCGTCGACCGCCACGATCGCGTCGCCCTCGCGGACCGCGACACCCGGCGCGCGCAGCGGTGAGCGGGCCCTCGGGTCGGACGACTCACCGGGCAGGATCCGCTCGATCCGCCACACGTCGCCGTCGCGCGTCAGGTCGGCGCCGAGCAGACCAAGCCGCCGCGCGGCCTCGATCCCCTCGCCCGGCGGGGTGACGTACGCGTGCGACGTACCCATCTCGCCCTGCACCTCCCACAGCAGGTCGACCAGCTCGTCGTGCGAGTTGACCGTGTCGACCAGCGGGCGGTACCGCTCCAGCACCCCGGCCCAGTCGACGCCGTTCATGTCCGCGCGCCAGAAGTGGTCGCGCATCAGCCGGCCGGCCTCGTCGAACGACTGGCGCCACTCGGCGGCCGGGTCGACCTGCACCCGCACCCGCGACAGGTCGACGCGCACCTCGTCGCCGCTGTCGTCGGACGCGTCGGACTTGCGGTCGGCGGGCTGCACCCGCAACCGGTGCCCGTCGCGGACCACGAGACGCTCGCCGTCGCCGGTCACCCACAGGCCGTCGACGCCCTCGCAGAGCGTCTCGAGCTTGCGCTTGGCGAAGTCGTACCGCTCCAGCACCGGCTTCGAGTCGTCCTCGTCCCCGTCCTCGTCCCCGTCGTGGCCCAGCACGCCCGCGAGCGGGAACCGCAGCCACACCAGGCCGCCCTTGACCGCGTGCAGGTCGCCGTACCGCGCGGCCTGCACCGGCAGCGCGACCACCCGCTCGCCGAGGCCCTCGATGTCGACCTCGGTGCGCGGCGGCGCGTCGTCCTCGCCGTCCTTGTCCTTCGCGGGCGGCTCCTCCTCCACCGGCCGGCCGTGCAACTGCGGGGAGAACGGCGACGGGGTGGTGGCGGCGAGCGGCACCAGGTGCGGCCGCGACCCGTACGGGAACGACATGTCGAACACGTGCGTGTCGTAGATCGGGTCGAAGCTCCGCGCGGACAGGAACGCGAGGTGCTTGCCGTCGGCCGTGAACTCCGGGTCGTGGTCGACGAACCGCAGTGCCGTGACGTCCACGACGGACAGATCGGTGGTGCTGGCCATCCTGATGTGGCGCAACGGGTTCGGCCCGGGATGCGACCACGCGAGCCACGTCGAGTCCGGCGAGAACGCGAGGTCGCACGGGTCGCCGTCGGTGGTGCTGGTCAGCTCGTGGAACTCGCCGGTGTCGACGTCGGCCAGCAGGACCCGGCCGTCGTGGGTGGCGACCGCGACCCGTCTGCCGTCCGGCGACGCGGCGAGCTCCAGCACCCGGCCGAGGCCGCCGGTGCCGATGCGGCGCGGGCTGGTGCCGGCGACCGGGCCGTCGGCCGGCGCGATCTCCAACGCGTCCTCGCCGTCGGCGTCGGTGACCCACACGACCTGCTCGCCGAGCGTGCGCGGCAGCCGGGCCCGGACGCCGGGCTGCGCGGACAGCGCACGGACCGGGCCGTCGCGGTGGGTGAGCCAATGGACGGTGCCGCGGACCTCGATGGCGCTGCCGCGGCCGGTGTGGTCCGGCCCGACGTCACCGAGCTCGTCGGCGGCGCGCACCGGGTACGGCGCCCTGGCCAGGCGCGGGCCGCCGAGCCGGATCTCCAGCTCGCGGGGCTCGCTGTCGAGCCCGTCGACGAGCCACAGCCGCCCGGCGCGGTGGAAGATCACCCGGCGGCCGTCGGTCGACGCGTTGCGCGCGTAGAACTCGCCTGCCGCGTCGACCGGGTGGCGGCGCAGGTCGGAGCCGTCGGGCAGGCAGGAGTACAGGTCGGCGACGCCCTCGTGGTCGGACAGGAACGCGATCCGGTCGCCCACCCACATCGGGGACGCCATGTTGCCCTCGAGACCGGCCTGGAAGCGGGCGAACTCGCCGGAGCCGTCCGCGTCGAGCCACAGCTTGCCGGCCGTGCCGCCCCGGTAGCGCTTCCACCAGGCGGGTTCGCGGGAGACCGCGCCGAGGAGCAGCACGGCGTCGCCGGGGCCGGTGGCCAGCCCGCCGACCGGGCCGTAGGGCAGCTTGCGGGCCGCGCCGTCGAGGTCGACGGCGTAGGCCCAGGTGCTGCGGATGGACGGCTGGCCGACCGTGCTCGTGGCGAGCACCTCGCCGTCGGCCGTCCAGCCGATGACCTCGGTGTTGATGTCCGCCCAGTGGGTCAGGCGGCGACTCGGCCCGCCGTCGGCGGGGGCCACGTGCACCTCCGGCTCGACGTCGCGCCAACTGGTCCAGGCCAGGTGGGTGCCGTCGGCGGAGAACCGCGGCGAGCTGACCGTGACCTGGTCGGCGGACACCCGCCAGGCACGGCCGCCGCCGAGCGGGGCGAGCCACACGTCGTCCTCGGCGACGAAGGTGACCAACTCGCCGTGCAGGTGGGGGTAGCGGAGGTAGGCGTCGTTCACGGCCGCCACGTTAGCCGCGATCACCGACAGATCCACGGTCTAACGGACAGATCGTGGGGCAGAGCCCGAGCGAAAGGTCCATTCGTGCGGTTTCGGGGTCGGGGAAGTGTTGTCGGACAAGACGTTTCCCGGGGCGCGGCGCTGGGCCGGGTAACCCCGCGAGCCCCGTTCAGACCTAGTGAGTCCCCCGTTCAAGCACATCGAGTTGACGGTTCGCGCATATATCGGGCCGGCACGAACCGTCGACTCAGTGTGTTCGAAAGGGGGACTCACTAGGTCTGAACGGGGGACTCGCGGGCTCAGGGCCAGAAACGCTGCCAGTCCGCCGCGCTCATCGCCGCCGGGTCCACGCCTTCCGTGCGCGCCGCCTGCTCCGCGGCACGGACGGCCGCCGCGAACGCGCGGGCCTCCGCGCGCAGCGCGCCCTCCGGGTCGACACCGGCCAGCTTCACCCCGGCCGCCGCCGCGAAGAGCGGGGTCGACGGGAGCAGCTCGGCGGGGAGGCCGGCTCGCGCGGTGCGCTGCACCAGCTTCGCCGCGAGCGCGAGTGCCGGCTGGCCCAAGGCGACGCCGTCGACGCTCGACTCGCGCTTCTTCTCCTGCTGTTTCAGCTGTTCCCAGCGGTGCTGCTGGCTGCTGGCGTCCCGGACGGCCGGGTCGCCGCCCGCGAAGACGTGCGGGTGCCGGCCGACGAGCTTCGCGACCAGCTCGGCCGCCACGTCGTCGATCGAGAACGGGGTGTCCGCCGACTCCTGTGCCACGCGGGCGTGGAACAGGACCTGCAGGAGCACGTCGCCCAGCTCCTCGCGCAGCGCGGCACGGTCGCCGTCCTCGATGGCCTCCAGCAGCTCGAAGCACTCCTCCACCAGGTACTGGCGCAGCGAGTCGTGTGTCTGCTCAGCGTCCCACGGGCAGCCGCCCGGCGAGCGGAGCCGGTCCATCACCGCGACGGCGTCCAGCAGCGCGGCGCCGGGCACCGGGGCGGGCCGGACGACCGACGCGCCGAGGGCCACCAGCGCCACCGCGGCCGGGTCGGCCAGGTCGGACGTCAGCAGCACGACCGACCCGGACAGCTTCTCGACAGGCGGCGCGTCGGACGTCGTGTAGACGGCCGACGCCGCGCGCACGAGTGGCAGCGCGGCCGCCGGGACCAGGTCGCCGGGCGCCAGCAGCACGACGGCCGGGCCCGACTGGGTCACGGCTGGTCGGTCTTGGGCAGCACCACGAAGCCCGCCACCTCGGCCTCGCTCTTCGGCACGACCGTCAGGGTGGCGTCGTTCCACACGCCGAACCGCGGGCTGATCTCGATCCGCGACTCGATGGCGCGGGGCCGGAGCACGTACTTGCCGATGGCCGGCAGCTGGGCCGGGTCGATCTGGCTGCCGTCGAACTCCGGCGACGTGCTCGCCGCCGTCTCCGTCGACAGGACGTGCACGATCTGGAAGCCGCTGCCGCCCTGCTCGCCCTGGCCGGCGGGCAGCACGAACACCGCGTTGTCCGGGGCGGCGAGGAACACGCCGTTGCCGGTCGGGCCGGTGTCCTGGTTCAGCTGCAGCTGGTCGGGCGACTCGCTGGCCGCCCGCATCAGCGCGCCGGCCTCGTCCGGCTTGGCCGCGATCTGCTCGGCCAGCGTCTTGGCCTTGGCCGCGTCCGAGACCTGGACGATGTTGTACTCCGCGCTGTCCCGGCCGAGGTGCTTGCGGGCGAGCCCGTCGAGCAGCAGCTGGTCGGTGGCGTACGCGTCGAAGCCGCGGGCCCGGTTCACGAGCTCGGGCACCAGCTGCGCGGGCTCGGCGCTGCCGTCGGTCGGGATCTTCTGCCCGAACGGGTTCTGCGCGCGCAGCTCCTTGAGCTGCTCCTGGTCGACGCGGATGCCGTCCTTGCGCGCGACCTCGGCGAGCAGCTCGTGGGTGATCAGCTGGGTGACGACCTCGCGCGAGACGAGGTCCAGCTTGTGCTCCTGCGCGAGCGACTTGGCCGCCGGCTGTTCCTTCACGATCTTGTCGACCATGGCCTGCACGTCGTCGACCGAGATCGTGTGGCCGTCGATGACGACGGCGGAGTTGGCCTGACTTGGTCCGGATCCGCACGCGGTCAGCGTCACGACCAGAGCGGTCACGGCGGCGAACGGTGCTACGGCACGGCGAAGGACACTCGTCACGGTCGCCTAGCCTCTCACAGCCCCCTACCCCACCGGAGCGGGGGCGATCACGAGGGACTCCAGGAGCTTCGCGCACCAGTTCAGCAGCTCGACGTCGCGGAGCGGCGGCGCGCCGAGCCGACCCCCCGCCGCACCTTCCGTCGGCCGCGGCACGGTCACCAGCTCGCTCACCGGCTTGTAGGTCGCCTTGGGATGCAACCGCTTGAGCCGCACCAGCTGCGAGTCGCGCAGCGCGAGCGGCGCGAACCGGATCGCGTTGCCGGCCATGGCGACCTCGGTGACGCCGTGGCCTCGGCAGGTCTGACGGAACGCGGCCACCGCGAACAGCCGCTGGACGGGCAGCGGCGGCGAGCCGTACCGGTCCTTCAGCTCCTCCTCGACGGCGGTGAGCCCCGCCGCGTCGCCCGCGGCGGCGATCTTGCGGTACGCCTCGAGCCGCAGCCGCTCCCCCGGCACGTAGTCGTGCGGGATGTGCGCGTCGATCGGCAGGTCCACCCGCACCTCGGCGAGCTCTTCCTCCTCCTCGCCCGGCTCGGCGCCCGCGTGCTTGCGGAACACGTCGACCGCCTCGCCGACCAGCCGGATGTACAGGTCGAACCCGACGCCGGCGATGTGCCCGGACTGCTCGGCGCCGAGGATGTTGCCGGCGCCGCGGATCTCCAGGTCCTTCATGGCGACCGCCATGCCCGCGCCGAGCTCGGTGTTCTGCGCGATCGTCGCGAGCCGGTCGTGCGCGGTCTCGGTGAGCGGAGCCTCCGGCGGGTACAGGAAGTAGGCGTACCCGCGCTCGCGGCCGCGACCGACGCGGCCGCGCAGCTGGTGCAGCTGCGCCAGCCCCAGCAGGTCGCCGCGCTCCACGATCAGCGTGTTGGCGTTGGCGATGTCGAGGCCGGTCTCGATGATCGTGGTGCACACCAGCACGTCGAACTCGCGGGCCCAGAACCCCTCGATGATCTTCTCGAGGCGGTCCTCGTTCATCTGCCCGTGCGCGGTGACGACCCGCGCCTCCGGCACCATCTCGCGCAGGCGCCGGGCCGCCTTCTCGATCGACGAGACCCGGTTGTGCACGTAGAAGACCTGGCCGTCGCGCAGCAGCTCACGCCGGACCGCGGCGCCGACCTGCTTGTCGTCGTAGCCGCCGACGTAGGTGAGGATCGGGTGCCGGTCCTCGGGCGGGGTCAGGATCGTGGACATCTCGCGGATGCCGGCGAGCGACATCTCCAGCGTGCGCGGGATGGGCGTCGCGGACATGGTGAGCACGTCGACGTGTGTGCGCAGCGCCTTGATGTGCTCCTTGTGCTCGACGCCGAAGCGCTGCTCCTCGTCGACGATCACCAGGCCGAGATCCTTGTACCGGACGCCGGTCTGCAGGAGGCGGTGGGTGCCGATGACGATGTCGACCTCGCCGGCGGCGAGCCCCTCGATGATCGCGTCGACGTCCTCGGCGTGGGTGAACCTGGACAGTCCCTTGACGTTGACCGGGAAGGACTGCATCCGCTCGGTGAACGTGTTCAGGTGCTGCTGGCCGAGCAGCGTGGTCGGCACCAGCACCACGACCTGCTTGCCGTCCTGCACCGCCTTGAACGCGGCGCGCACGGCGATCTCGGTCTTGCCGTAGCCGACGTCGCCGCAGATCACCCGGTCCATCGGCACGCTGCGCCGCATGTCCGCCTTGACCTCGTCGATGGCGGCCATCTGGTCCTGCGTCTCGGTGAACGGGAACGCGTCCTCCAGCTCCCGCTGCCACGGGGTGTCCGGCCCGAACGCGTGGCCGGGCGCGGACTGGCGGGCGGCGTAGAGCTGCACCAGCTCCGCGGCGATCTGCTTGACCGCCTTCTTGGCCTTGGCCTTGGTGTTCTTCCAGTCGGAGCCGCCGAGCTTGTTGAGCGTCGGCAGCTCGCCGCCGACGTAACGCGACACCTGGTCGAGCTGGTCGGTCGGCACGAACAGGCGGTCGCCGGGCTGGCCGCGCTTGGACGAGCCGTACTCGAGCAGCAGGTACTCGCGGGTGGCGCCGCCGACCGTGCGCTGCACCATCTCGATGTACCGGCCGATGCCGTGCTGCTCGTGCACGACGTGGTCGCCCGGCCGCAACGCGAGCGGGTCGACCGCGTTGCGCCGCCGCGACGGCATCTTCGTCGACAGGTCCCTGGTGGAGGTGCCGTGCCGGCCGCCGGTCAGGTCGGTCTCGGTGAGCACGACCAGCGCGCGCTCCGGCGAGAGGAAGCCCTCCTCGAGCGCGCCGCGGACGACCGTGACGATGCCGGCGGCGGGCGGCTCGGTCAGGCCCGCCTCGGCGAACGTGGCGGCCACGTCGGCGTCGGCGAGCTGCTCGACCGCGCGGCGGGCGGTGCCGGCGCCGGGCACGACGAGCACGGCCGCGCCGCCGGTGGCGGTGTGCGCGCGGAGGTCGGCGAACGCGCGGGTGACGTCGCCGCGGTAGCCCTCGACGGCGGCGATGTCGAGCTGGACGACGTCCTCGCCGGGCGTGGTGAGCTGCGACAGCGTCCACCACGGGTGGCCGGTGTCGCGGGCGTGCTGCGCGATCTCGCCGAGGCCCCGGTAGGCGGACGCGCCGAGGTCGAGCGGCGACTTGCCGCCGCCGGCCGCGGCCATCCACGCGGCCTCGAGGAACTCCTGACCGGTGCGGACCAGGTCGTGCGCGCGGGTGCGGACCTTCTCCGGGTCGATCACGAGCACGTGCGCGCCGTCGGGCAGGACGTCGGTGAGCAGGTCGAGCTCGCCGTCGCACAGGACCGGGATCAGCGCCTCCATGCCCTCGGTCGGGATGCCGTCGGCCAGCTTGGCCAGCATCTCGGTGAGCAGTGCGTCGGCGGCGTGCTCCTCGGCCAGCTCCACGGCCTTCGCGCGGACGTCCTCGGTGAGCAGCAGCTCCCGGCACGGCGGCGCGTTGACCTCGCGCATCTCGGTGGGCAGCGACCGCTGGTCGGCGACCGCGAAGCAGCGGATCTCGGTGACCTCGTCGCCCCAGAACTCGACGCGGGCGGGGTGCTCGGCGGTGGGCGGGAAGATGTCGAGGATGCCGCCTCGCACGGCGAACTCACCACGCTTCTCGACCATGTCGACGCGGGTGTAGGCGAGCTGGACGAGACGTTCGACGAGCCCGTCGAAGTCGTGCTCCTCGCCGACCGTGAGGTGGACCGGGGCGAGCGTGCCGAGCCCGGGGGCCATCGGCTGGATGAGGCTGCGCACGGTCGCGACGACCACCCGCAGCTCGTCGCCGGTGGCGAGCCGCCGCAGGATCTCCAGGCGGCGGCCGACCGTGTCCGCGCGCGGGGAGAGCCGCTCGTGGGGCAGCGTCTCCCACGACGGGAAGTTGGCGACGGTGTCCGGGTCGAGTAGGTCGCGGAGCGCGGCGGTGAGGTCGTCGGCCTCGTGCCCGGTCGCGGTGATCGCGAGTACGGGTTTCCTGGACGCGACGGCCGCGGTGACCAGCGGCCGGACGGCGGTCGGGCCTTCGAGTTCGAGGCTGGTCGCCCCGACGGCGTCGACGATCTTGGTAAGGGCGGGGTCGGGCAGGACTGCGTGCAGCAGGCCGGACAGTGACACGGTGGAAACCCCTCAAAGCACAGCGGACATACCCCTGCCCGGGACTCGAGATGGCACCGGAAGGGGTCTCACCTACCAGCCTACGACTCCCCACCGACACTTTCCGCGCCGCACGAGCCACCGTGAACCCGAATCGGGCGTCCTACGGATAGCTGGGTGACCAGTCCCCCACCAAAGAGGGCCGCATGGGACCACCCGACAGCGACGCGACGATCATCGAACGGTCGTTGCGCCACCAGGAGCGGTTCGCCGAGATCTTCGACCGGCACGCGCCCCACATCCAGCGCTACCTGGCGCGGCGGCTCGGCGCCCAGATCGCCGACGACCTGGTGGCCGAGACGTTCGTCGTCGCGTTCAGCAGCGAGCGCGCTACGACCTGAGCAAGTCGAACGCCCGCCCATGGCTGTACGGCATCGCCACCAACCTGGTCGGGCAACACCATCGCGAGGAGGTCCGGGAGTCCGGCTGCGCAACGCCGTCGGCCCGCGACCGGAAGTCGACGGCCACGCCGACCTGGTGGCCGCGCGGGTCACGGCGCAGACCATGCACCGCCTGCTGGCCGTCGCCCTCGCGGAGCTGAACCAGGGCGACCGGGACGTGCTGCTGCTCATCGCGTGGGAGGGCCTGTCCTACGACGAGGTCGGCCATGCGCTGGCCATCCCCGTCGGCACGGTCCGTTCCCGACTCAACCGCGCCCGCCGGCTCGTCCGCGCGGCACTCGACCTGAAGGAGACCGCCAACCATGGATGACCTCGCACTGCTTGCGGCCCGCGACGCTCGCGGCGCTGTTCGACGCCATCGCCGAGCTGGACGGGCTGTCGCTCGTCGAGCACGCGACGGACCCCGCCGGCCGGGAGGGCGTCGGCGTGCGGTGGACGAGCCACGGCGATCCGGAGACGTTGGTGTTCGACGCCGAGACACACGCCTTCCTCGGTATGGCGGACATGTCCGCGACGCTGGACACCGCGGTCGTCGACGAGGCCGGCCAGCGCTAGAAGTTGGGCGGGCGCTTCGCGAGGAACGCCGCGACGCCCTCGGCGTAGTCCGCGCTCTGTACCGACTCCGTGTACAGGGCGCGGACCTCGTCGTCCTCGTGCCGCGCGTCGGTGATCCGCGCGATGATGGTCTTGGCGCCGCGGACGCTGACCTGCGCGCGGCTCGCCATGGTGGCGGCGAGCTCGGTGGCGCGGGCGACCGGGTCGTCGGCCAGCTCGTTGACCAGCCCGATGCGCAGCGCGGTCGCCGCGTCGATGATCTCGCCGGTGAAGAGGATCTGCCGCGCCCACGCCGGCCCGACGGCGTCGACGAGCTGCTTGGTCGACGTGAAGTTGTAGACGATGCCGAGCTTGGCCGGGGTGATGCCGAAACGGGCGTCCGGCGCGCCGATCCGCAGGTCACAGGCCAGCGCGATCTCGCAGCCGCCGCCGACGCACACCCCGGTGACGGCCGCGATGGTCGGCTTGGCGAGGTCGACGATCGCGCGCTCGCCGTCGTGCACGGCCTCGCTGTAGCGTTCCGCGCCGGCCGCGTCGGCGCGCAGCGTCGCGAACTCGCTGATGTCCGCGCCCGCCGAGAAGTGGTCGGTGCCGCGGACGACCAAGGCGCGCACGGAGTCGTCGGCCGCCACCTTGTCGACCAGCGCGGGGATGGCCGACCACATCTCGAAGCTCATGGCGTTGCGCTTCTCGGGGCGGTCGATGGTCAGGGTCGCCACCGCACCGGCGATCTCCAGCCTCAGCGTCACGCGGCCACCGTAACCAGCGCGTCGTGCACGGCCGCGATCGCGGGGTTGGCGAAGCCGCCGCCACGCGCGCACGTGAGCAGCTTGCGACTCGGCGCCGAGGTGAGCCGCAGCCGGGTGACCCGCAGATGTGGCGCGAGGTAGGCGAGCCGCGGCACCAGCGCGACACCGAGACCGTGCGCGACCAGATGGCCGACCGTGTTCCACTCCAGCGCGTCGTGCGACACGCGCGGCCGGAACCCGGCGGCGCCGCACGCGGCGAGGACGTGCTCCCGGCACGTGCACGCGACCGACGAGATGATCCAGTCCTCGTCGGCGAAGTCGGCGAGCGCCACGACGTCGTCGCCCGCACGCGGATGCGCGGTCGGCACGACGAGGTCGAAGACGTCGTCGGTCAGGGGCCGCTGGTCGAACCGCGGGTCGGACAGCGGCGGGTTGGCCGGCGTCACCTCGATGACCGCGAGCTCCGCGTCGCCGGAGAAGAGCATGTCGAAGCTGGTCTGCTGCTCGACCTCCTGGACGCGGACGGTGAGTCGCGGGTGCTTGGCGGTGAGCGGCGCGACGATGGGAGCGAGCAGCTGGGACACGGCGGTCGGGAACGAGCACAGGCGCACCAGCCCGGCGGGTTCGTCCTTGGCCGCGCGCAGGTCGGTCTCGGCCTGCTCCCAGCGCGCCTCGATGGCGTCGGCGTGGGCGAGGAGGCTGCGCGCGGCGGTGGTCAGCTTGACGTTGCGCCCGTGCGGTTCGAGCAGGACGACGTCGAGGTCGCGGGCCAGCTGCCGGATCTGCTGGGAGGCCGCGGAGGTGGTGAAGTGCATGGCCCGCGCGGCCGCGGTGATGGTGCCGTAGTGGGCGACCGCGCGGAGGACCTTGAGCCGGCGGAGGTCAATCATGAAGTCGATGCTTCACAGTGTCGTTCGGAAAGTCAACGTGGACGTACACGTTCCGAGCATCGAACCTGGAGACATGAACACGCACTGCCCCTACTGCGGCTGGCCCGACGCGGACCCGTTCACGGTGGTCTCCCGCCACCGGACTCCCGATGGAGTGACCGTGTGGAGCCGATGCAGCTGCGGATCACTACAGGTACGCGTCATCGCCGGCGACCGCACCAGCATCGTCACCCGCAGCCGCCCGGTCGCGGCCTGATCAGACGTGTGCGAGCAGGGCGGCCCACGCCCGCGCGGAGATCACCAACGCCCGGCCGTCCTGGTTCTTGGAGTCCCGCAACGCGGTGACCGAGCCGACAAGGGCGACCTCAACGGACGCAGCCGCCCGCGGGTCCAACGCCGTCGCGCGCAGGTGGTCGAGGGCCGACCTGGCGGCATGTACCTCGTGCGGCTTGTCCTTCCGGTCGCTGCCGCACGCGTGCTCCAGATACACGAAGCTGGGCAGCGACGTCCGGTCGAAGTCGAAGATCGTGAACGCGCCGTTCATCGCCTCGCCGACCACTGTCGACGCCGACAGGACCTGGACCGTCACGGTGGGCAGTTCGACGACCGGTGCGAGATGGCGGAGCTGCGCCCGCAGAACCGCCGGGCCGCCGACCGGCCGCCGCAACGCGTTCTCACCGATCACTACGGCCAGGGCCACCGGCGGGTCACCGACCAGCCGTTCCTGGCGGCGCATCCGGATGGCGACCTGGTTGTCCAACCACTCCTCGGACCGGTCGCGGCGGTTCGCCGAGAAGAGCGCGCGCGTAGCCGGCGGTCTGCAGCAGACCAGGGACCAGGTCGGGCCGGAACGCGCTCAGCCGCGACACCCCGGTCTCGAACCCGATGAACCACAGGTCCGGGACGCCGTGTTCCTGCCACCACCCGGTTCGACGGGCGCGGCGGACCCGGTCGAGAAGGTCGTCGGGGCACCAGTCGTAGAGGTCCATCATGGACTTGGCGAGGTGGACCGAGAGCAGTGTCTGCCCGTTCTCGACCCTGTTGAGGGAACTCTTCGTATGTCCAACCGCGACGCGGCCTCGACCAGGTTGAAGCCCCTCGCCTGGCGAGCTGCCCGCACGCGCCGGCCGTTCTCCAGCCTGAGCACTGTCGAACTCTCCGGAACGTCCATCGCCACCTCCTGTGGGATCCCGCCGGACAGTGTCCATGCGGGATCCCACAGGCGAGTCAGGACAGCGTGGTCTTCAGGGCCTCGAGGTTCTCGTCCACGGCGGCCTGGCGTTCGAGCAGCTCCCGGCGCGCCTTCGCGAACGCCTCCACCCGCAGGCCGACCTCGGAGCGCAGGCTCTCCTTGGCGCGGGCCGCGGCCGCGGCGGCGTCCTTGCGTTCCTTGGTGTCGGTGAGCCACTGGAACACGGCCACCGCTGCGGCCGTGGCCGCGAGGAAGATCCAGCCCCAGCCCGCCGCGATCGCGAGGACCACGAAGATCACGCCGACCCCGGCGGCGCCGTACGCGGTGGCTCGGCGGTGCGACTCCACGCGCCCCGCGTGTTCGGCCAGCGACATGGCCTTCGCGAGCGAGGTGGCGTCCGGGCCGTCCGTCGACACGATCACCTGGCCGTACCTCGTCCGCGCCGACAGCTGCGTCGGCGCCGTGGCGCGTGCGGCGGTGGCGAAGCTCTCCGCGAGCGACAGCAACAGCTCGGACTGCGCGCGGACGGCCAGCGCCCGCCTGCTCGGGTGCTCGGCGTCGCCGGCGTCGGCACGGAGCAGCTCGACCGTGGCGCCCTCCGGACCGTCCCATGTGGACGACTCCACGGTCTTGCCCTCGATCACCGCGCGCAGCTCGCGCTCGCGCGCCAACAGCGGCAGCTCGACCGGGCTGCCCTCGTCGATCAGCAGCTCCAGCGACCGCCTCGCGAGCGGGTCGGCCGCGGTGGCCGGCTCCCCCGTGTAGCCGCCGAGCACGTCGGCCACCCACTCGCGCAGCACCGCGAGCCGCTCGCCGCCCTGCATGATCGCCAGCAGCTCCTTCGAGCCCTCCAGCTCCTTCGGCAGTGCCACGGCCGCCTTGCGCACCGCGACGTCGCGCAGTGCCGACGTCGCCGCCGACCGGTCCGCGTCACCCAGTCCGCGGACGAAGTCAACGCCCCTGCGGCGCGCCAGCTCCCAGCCCGCCTCGCCGAAGAACCCGTCCGCGGCCAGCGTCCACACGGCACGCTGGAAGCGCGGCGTCCGCTCCGGCAGCTCCGGCAGCGCGTCGGACAGCGTCGCCGCCGGCACGGTCTCGCGGCCGCCGAGCACCGCGGCGCCCAGCACGTGCAGGACCGCGGCGCGGCGGGTGTCGCGTGCCGACGCCAGCGCCAGCGCGTCGGCGTCGACCACGCCGTCGGCGATGCCGAGCAGTGCGACCAGTCCCGGCGGCAGCCAGTAGCCGTCCACATCGGTGACCTCGCCGGACACCGGCGTGCCGACGAGCAGCTGCTTGGCCTGGTGCCGGACCCGGCCCTGCGCGTCGAACAGGCCGAGCGTCACCCGCAGGTCGCTGATCTCCACGAACGCGTCGAACGCGGCGGTGAGCCGGTTGAGCCGCTGCTCGATCGAACCGCTGACCTTGGACAGCTCGGCACGCAGCCGGTTCTGGGACGACCGCGCGGAGGCCAGCGACGCGCTGACGTAGCCGAGATCCTCCTCAAGCCCCTCGAGCCGCTTGTTCTGCTGACGTTCGATCCACCAGTCGTCGCTCATATCGCTCCCCTCGGCGTTCACCACACAGCATTGCGACGCGCGTCGCGGCATTCTGGACCCATGCGAACCCGGGCGAATCTAGCCGTTGCCGTGCTGATGTTCGCCGCACTCACCGCGTGCACCGACACGCCTGCGGAACGTGAGGTCGGGCAGGTCCCGGCGAGCGGCACGACCGAACCGGCCGCACCGAGCAGCGGCGAGTCGCCGAAGCTGAAGGTCGAGCAGGTCGCCGGCGGGCTGCAGCACGGTTGGGACATCGGGTTCCTGCCCGACGGCAAGGTCCTGGTGACGCAGCGGCCCGGCAAGATCGCGCTGCTGTCGAGCGCCGAGCCCGGCGCGACGGTCACCGAGGTGAAGGCCGACCTCTCCGACGTGCTCGTCCAGGGCGAGGGCGGCCTGATGGGCCTGGTGGTGCACCCGGACTTCGTGAAGTCGCGCCGGTTCACCACCTGCCAGACGCACACGGAGAACGGCCAGCCGACCGACATCCGGCTCGTCAACTGGCGCCTCGCCGACGACGGCCGGATCGCCACCCGCGAGGGCGACCTGCTGACCGGCCTCCCGCTCAACCCGTCCGGCCGGCACTCCGGCTGCCGCCCGACCATCGGCGAGGACGGGTCGCTGCTCGTCGGCACCGGCGACACCGCGCAGGCCGACCTGCCGCAGGACCGCACGAGCCTCGGCGGCAAGGTGCTGCGGCTGGACCTGAGGACGGGCGAGCCGGCGCCGGGCAACCCGTTCGCGGACTCCGACGACCCGCACGAGCGGCTCGTCTACACCTACGGCCACCGCAACATCCAGGGCGTCGCGCGGCGGCCGAACTCGGACCAGGTGTTCACGGCCGAGCACGGGCCGAGCAAGAACGACGAGGTCAACCTGTTGCAGGCGGGCAAGAACTACGGCTGGGACCCGTCGCAGGGCGGCACGGTCGGCGACTACGACGAGGGCGTCGAGATGACCGACCTCGGCCGGTTCCCCGACGCGGTGCCGGCGAAGTGGCAGACCGGCGACATGACCGAGGCGGTCTGCGCGGCGACGTTCCTGTCCGGCGAGCAGTGGGGCGCGCTCGACGGTGCGCTCGTTATCACCGCGCTGAAGGGCGCGAAGGTGCTGATGCTGTCGCTGTCCGAGCAGGGCGACGTCACGTCGGTGACGGTGCCGCCGGAGTTCACGTCGACGTTCGGCCGCCTGCGTGCCGCGCGCAGCGGCCCGGACGGCGCGCTGTACCTGACCACGAGCAACGGGCAGGACGACAAGCTGCTGCGGGTCACGCCCGCGTAACTCGGTGGACGCGGCGGTGCCCGGCTGGGTGTGATGGCCGGGTGTCGGAACCAGAGCACGTCACCCCGGAACTGGTCACGAAGCTGGTGGCAGCCCAGTTCCCCGAGTGGGCCGACCTGCCGGTCACCCCGGTCGGCAAACCGGGCGTGGACAACGCGACCTACCGCCTCGGCGACGAAATGTCGGTGCGGCTGCCGAGGTTCGAACGCTGGGTCGGCCAGGTGACCAGGGAGCAGCGATGGCTCCCGGAGCTGGCCCCGCACCTCCCGCTGACCATCCCCCAGCCGCTGGCACAGGGCGAACCGGGCGCGGGCTACCCGTTCCCATGGTCGGTCTACCGCTGGCTGCCAGGCGAGCGGGTGGACCTCGCGGAGCTGACGGACCTGCGGCAGGTGGCCGCCGACCTCGGGGAGTTCCTCGCCGCACTGCGGAAGATCGACGCCACGGACGGCCCGCCGCCGGAGTGGAGCAACGGCTACCGGGGCGCGGCGCTGGCCGACGAACGGGACTCGCCGGTGGTGGCGAGCCGCATGCGGGACCGCATCACCGCGCTGGCGGGGGTGGTCGACACGGACCCCGTCCGGGCGGCGTGGGAGGAGGCGCTGGCCACCCCGGTGTGGGACCGGCCGCCGGTCTGGGTCCACGGCGACCCGGCGCCGGGCAACCTGCTGGCCGAACACGGCCGCCTGAGCGCGGTGATCGACTTCGGCACCATGGCGGTCGGCGATCCAGCGGTGGACCTGATCCCCGCGTGGAACCTGCTGGACCGCGACTCCCGGCCGGTGTTCCGGGAGCAGGTGGGCGTGGACGACGCGACCTGGGCGCGGGGCCGAGGCTGGGGTCTGGCGGCGGTGCTGTTCGCACCGGAGGAAGACGGGCCGGAGGCCCGCGCCCGACTGGCCGACCTGCTCCGCGAGCGTCGGTAGATCTCAGTAGGTAAGCCTCAGTGAGTCTCGCGCAACCCCGGCTTGCTCTCCAGGTGCGACAACCCGTTCCAGCACAGGTTCACCAGGTGCGCGGCCACGTCCTCCTTGCGCGGCTTGCGCACGTCGAGCCACCACTGCCCGGTGAGTGCGACCATCCCCACCAGCGCCTGCGAGTACAGCGCGGCCAGCTTGGGCTCGTACCCGCGCGAGGAGAACTGCACGCCGAGGATGTTCTCCACCTGCGAGGCGATGTCGTTCAGCAGCGACGAGAACGTCCCGGTGGCCGAGGCGACCGGCGAGGCGCGGACCAGGATCCGGAACCCGTCCGCGGACCCCTCGACGTAGTCGAGCAACGCGAACGCGGCCCGCTCCAGCAGCAGCCGGGGATGCGCCTCCTCGGCCAGCGCGGACGTCATCTGGGACAGCAGGTAGTGCATCTCGCGGTCGACGACGACCGCGTACACGCCTTCCTTGCCGCCGAAGTGCTCGTACACGACCGGCTTGGACACGCTCGCCCGGTTCGCGATCTCCTCGACCGACGCGCCGTCGAACCCCTTCTCGGCGAACAGCGACCGCGCCACGTCGAGCAGTTGCTGGCGCCGCTCCTCGCCCGTCATCCGCACCCGCGGCGCCGGCTTCTTCTCACTACCGCCGGCGCGCCGTGGCGGCGCCGTCCGCCCACGTTCCCGCCGCCTGACCGCCATTTCAGCCACCCTAGAGGGCGACCCCGACAGTCCGTGGCCGATTAGGCCTCCGCGCCGGCCGAGATCTTCGCGAGGCGCTGCTTGGTCGGCCACCGCACGCTGTGCACCCAGCCGAGCTTCTCGAAGAACCAGATGACCCGCGCGGACGTGTCGATCTGACCGCGCCTGACGCCGTGGCGCGCGCAGGTCGGGTCGGCGTGGTGCAGGTTGTGCCACGACTCGCCGAACGACAGGATCGCGAGCGGCCACACGTTGGCCGCCTTGTCCCGGCTGACGAACGGCCGGTCGCCGATCATGTGGCAGATCGAGTTGGTCGACCAGGTGACGTGGTGCAGGATCGCGACACGCACCAGCCCGGCCCAGAAGAACGCGGTCAGCGCGCCCCACCACGACCAGGTGATGAGCCCGCCGAGCAGGGCCGGCAGCCCGAGGGACAGCACGGTCCAGACCGCGAACAGGTTGTTGACCCGGACGATGTCCCTGTCGGCGAGCAGGTCGGGCGCGAAGCGCTCCTTGTTGGTGAGGCTCCGGTCGAACACCCAGCCCATGTGCGCGTGCCAGAAGCCCTTGGCGAGCGCGACCGGCCCGGTGCCGTAGAGCCACGGCGAGTGCGGGTCGCCCTCCTTGTCGGAGAACGCGTGGTGGCGGCGGTGGTCGGCGACCCAGATGATCGGCGGCCCCTGCATGGCCATGGAGCCCGCGATCGCGAGGAAGATCTTGAGCGGCCGCTTCGCCTTGAACGACCCGTGCGTGAAGTACCGGTGGTACCCGATGGTCACGCCGTGCCCGGTGAAGTAGAAGAAGGCGAACGCGAGGATCACGTCCAGCCAGGTGAGGCCCCAGCCCCAGGCCAGCGGCACGGCCGCGACCAGTGCCGCGAACGGCACCAGGATGAAGATGTACACGCCGAGCTGGACGTAGTTCTTCCGGCGGCCCACGGTGACCGGCTTCGGCCCCTTGGCCGTCTCACCGGCGGCCGTGTCACCGTCTCCGTTCGATGTCTGCTCGAGGGTCGTCGTCATACCTAGCTACCCCGTCTTTCACGTGTTAGGCGAGCCTCGCCTACGCCACCGTAACCTACGACAGCGTAAGTTCATCCCGTCCGCGAGCGCCAGCCCCACGAGGCTGTAACCCGTCGCCAATGAACCAGGCCGACCCACGACGGGACTGTCGTCGTGAGCCACGTCACACCCATTCGGACGCCCTTGCGGCCATTCGGCCGGGTACCACTGCCAACCGGCCGCCATGCATGCCACGATGTCCAACGCGTGGGCGGGAACCCGGCCGCGCGCGATCCGCCGTGGTGTAAAGGCAGCACCTCAGATTTTGGTTCTGATGGTCCAGGTTCGATCCCTGGCGGCGGAGCTGCCCCGCGATCACTCCGGCGGGCAGACTCTCTCGGGCAGCACGAAGGTGGACAGCCAGACGTGGACGGCGGCGAGCGGGAAGACCACCGGGACGGCACGGACCGACCCGCGTTGGACGAGCGCTCCGACGCGTGGCTGGTCGGCCGGGCCCGAGAGCTGCTGGCGATCTCGCAGGCAAGCGAGCGCGGCGACCTCGACCGGCACACCGACGAGATGGACCGGCTGCTCGCGCAGGCCCGTCAGCGCGGCGAGCCGAGGCTGGTCGGCCAGCTGCTGCGGGCCGCGACCGTCATCCGCGTGATCGACTCCGACTCGGCCGACTCGGCCGAGAGCATGGTCGAGGAGTTCCTCTCCCACTCCCGCCGGCACGGGCTGCTGGTGCTGCAGGCCGACGCGCACGCGCTGCGCGGCCTGCGCCTGCTGCTGGTCGGCAAGGAGGACGACGCGCTGAGCGAGGTCGCGGTCGGCCTCGCGATGCTCGACGAGAAGATCCCGCCGGACCTCATGTTCGGGCGGCGCGTGTGGGACGTCCTGATGGCGTCCACGCTGATGGACATCGGCACCGTGCTCGGCCAGCTCGGCATCTACGAGGTCGCCGACCAGGTCATGCGCAAGGCCAACCGGCACATCCGCACGAGCGCGGGCTCGCACGACATCTCCGTGCACCTGGTCACCCGCACCCGGCTGCAGCTCGGCTGGGGCCTGCGCCTCGAGCGCGCCGGGGAGGACCTGCCGGCGGCGACGCACTTCGCGGAGGCCGCGGCCATGGCGACCGGCATCGAGGGGCCGTTCCGCGAGTCGCTGTTCCGCCGCAGGCCCGACCAGCCGGCCGCCGACCAGGTCGCGGTGATCGGCGCGGCGCACGCGCTCGCGAACCCGTCCGGCCAGCACCTGGACCGGCTGTACGGGCTGCTGGAGATCACCCCGCAGCGCGAGCTGATCTTCGTCGGTGTCGCGCTGGCCAGGTGCCTCGAGCACGAGGGCCGCGTCGAGGAGGCCGTCGAGGCGCTCGACGAGGTGCAGAAACGGTTGCACAGCACCACGTCCGAGCAGGGTCTCTACCTGTGCCTGATCCGCGAGTTCGCCCGGCTGTCCGGCACCGACGGCGGCGAACGCACGGCCAGCGCGCTGCAGCTGTACGTCGCGGAGCTGGAGTCGCAGCTGTCGGACATGCGGGTCTCCCGCAAGGCGACGCTGAACACCCGGCGCGAGCACGAGCGCCTGTCCCGCAAGCACGGCACGGTCGCCCGGCAGGCGCTGCAGGACCCGCTGACCGGGCTGCCGAACCGGCGCGCGCTCGACGAGCGGCTCGAGGAGCTGTCCGCGCGGGTGGACGACGACGGCAAGCCGCTCGCGATCGCGCTCGTCGACCTCGACGGGTTCAAGGGCGTCAACGACCGCATGTCGCACGCCGACGGCGACGACGTGCTCCGGGTGATCGCGAGCACCGTGCGCGACACGCTGCGCGGCTCGGACATGGTCGCCCGCTACGGCGGCGACGAGTTCATCGTGCTGCTGCCCGGCGCGCCGCTGGACCCGGCGGCGGCCGCGCTGCGCCGCGCCGCGGTGGCCGTCGCGGCGCTGCCGCAGGACCTCTCGCACGGCGTGACGCTGTCGGTCGGCGTGGTGTCGTTGCGTCCGCAGGAGTCCGCGTCCCGGGCGCTCGCCCGCGCCGACGCGGCCATGTACCAGGCGAAACGCCGTGGCGGCAACGACGTGGTGGCCGTCTCCTCCGACGATGTGGACAGTGAGCACATCGTGTCCGACGAGCCGGCCCCCGACCCCGCGTGGGTCCTCCCGGAGGGCACGTAGGATCGAAATCCGGGTCGGAGCACCGGCCTGATCTCGATCGCGCCAAGGGAGACGGCTGATGCTCGAGAGCTCTGGCGGGCTCGGTGAAGTCAGCACGATCGTGCTCGCCGCCGGCGAGGGCACCAGGATGCGTTCTTCGACGCCGAAGGTGCTGCACCGGCTGGCCGGCCGCTCGCTCGTGGAGCACGCCGTCCGCGCCGCGGCCGGGCTCGGCCCGGCCCGCATGGCGGTGGTCGTCGGCCACGGGCGCGACGCGGTGTCCGAGCACCTCACCGAGGTGGCCAAGCACCTCGACGCCACGGTGACGATCGCGGTCCAGGAGGAGCAGCACGGCACCGGGCACGCGGTCCGCTGCGCGCTCGAGGAGCTGCCCGGCGACCTCGGCGGCACCGTCCTGGTCACCTACGGCGACGCGCCGCTGCTCGACACGATCACGCTCTCCGCGCTGCTCGCGGAGCACGCGACCGCCGGCAACGCCGTCACCGTGCTCACCGCGGACGTGCCCGACCCGACCGGCTACGGCCGGATCGTGCGCGACGCCGACGGCACGGTCGCCACGATCGTCGAGCAGAAGGACGCGACGCCGGAGCAGGCGGCCATCACCGAGATCAACTCCGGCGTGTACGCGTTCGACGCGGCCGTGCTCGCCGACGCGCTCGGGCGGCTGTCCACCGACAACGCGCAGGGCGAGCAGTACCTCACCGACGTGCTCGGCATCGCCCGCGGCGACGGCCACCGCTGCGGCTCGTGGAGCTGTGCCGACCCGTGGCTCGTCGAGGGCGTCAACGACCGGGTGCAGCTCGCGACGCTCGGCGCGGTCATGAACCGGCGCCTCACCGAGCACTGGATGCGCGCCGGCGTGACCATGGTCGACCCGTCGACCGTCTGGCTGGACGCGGGCGTCGAGCTGGCCCGCGACGTGGTCATCGAGCCGAACGTGCAGCTGCGCGGCGCCACCACCGTCGGCGAGGGCGCGGTCGTCGGGCCGGACACCACGCTGACCGACGTGACCGTCGGCGCCGGCGCGAAGGTGGTCCGCACCCACGGCGGCGACGCCACGATCGGGGCCAACGCCAACGTCGGCCCGTTCGCCTACCTGCGGCCCGGCACCGTGCTGCACGAGAGCGGCAAGATCGGCACGTTCGTCGAGGTCAAGAACTCCGAGATCGGCAAGGGCACCAAGGTGCCGCACCTGTCCTACGTCGGCGACGCGACCATCGGCGAGTACTCCAACATCGGCGCGGCCAGCGTGTTCGTGAACTACGACGGCGTGACCAAGCGCCGCACCACGGTCGGGTCCTACGCCCGCACCGGCAGCGACAACATGTTCGTCGCGCCGGTCAAGGTCGGCGACGGCGCGTACACCGGCGCGGGGGCGGTGCTGCGCGACGACGTGCCGCCCGGCGCGCTCGCCGTGTCGGCGGGCTCGCAGCGCAACATCGACGGCTGGGTACTGCGCAGGCGGCCCGGCACGCCAGCGGCAGAGGCAGCACGGCGCGCACTGGGCATAACGTCCGACTCGGAGGACTCATGAACGCGAAGTCGGGGACGCCCAAGAAGAACCTGATGTTCTTCTCCGGGCGCGCGCATCCCGAGCTGGCCGAAGAGGTCGCGAAGCACCTCAACGTGTCGATCACGCCCCAGTCGGCGTACGACTTCGCGAACGGCGAGATCTTCGTGCGGTTCGAGGAGTCGGTGCGCGGCTGCGACGCGTTCGTCATCCAGAGCCACTGCGAGCCGATCAACCAGTGGGTCATGGAGCAGCTGATCATGGTGGACGCGCTCAAGCGCGCGTCGGCCAAGCGGATCACCGTGATCATGCCGTTCTACCCGTATGCCAGGCAGGACAAGAAGCACAAGGGCCGCGAGCCGATCTCCGCGCGGCTCATCGCCGACCTGTTCAAGACCGCGGGCGCCGACCGGATCATGACGGTCGACCTGCACACCGCGCAGATCCAGGGCTTCTTCGACGGGCCGGTGGACCACCTGTTCGCGCAGACGCTGCTGGCCAAGTACATCAAGAACAGCTACGGCAGCGACAACGTCACGGTCGTCTCGCCGGACGCCGGCCGCACGAAGCTGGCCGAGAAGTGGGCCGACGACCTCGGCGGCGTGCCGATCGCGTTCATCCACAAGACCCGCGACCCGCTCAAGCCGAACGACGTCGTCGCCAAGCGCGTGGTCGGTGAGGTGCGCGGGCGGCTGTGCGTGGTCATCGACGACATGGTCGACACCGGCGGCACCATCGCGAAGGCCGTCGAGCAGCTGGTCGACGAGGGCGCCGCCGATGTGGTCGTCGCCGCGTCGCACGGCGTGCTGTCCGGCCCGGCGCCCAAGCGGCTCTCGGAGTGCGGCGCGCGCGAGATCGTGTTCACCAACACTCTCCCGATCCCGGACGAGAAGGTGTTCCCGAAGCTGACCGTCCTGTCGATCGCGCCGCTGCTGGCGCGCGCCATCCAGGAGGTCTTCGAGGACGGCTCGGTCACGAGCCTCTTCGACGGCAACGCCTGACTAGCCCGCCTCCCCGGAATCAAAGTGTCAGTCGCTTCCCAGCGAACGGTGCGAACAGCTGGTGGACAGTGGCTGAGTGCCGTCACGTTCCCCTGGGGTACCTGTTGGTCAGGCGCAGGCCTTCGCACAACGATCCAAGGGGCGGGCCCTGGTCCGTCCCTCTTCACCGTGCTGGCCGCGGTCGAGCGGTTTCTCGCCGCGGCCGGCTGACGTGTGCGGGACCCCGGTGCTGTTGCGGAAAAGGAGCACGTAGACTACCGGGGTTGCCTCGGCGAGGACGGGCGTCACGCCTGGCGTGATCGACGCGGCGGCTTGACTGCCGCGCGCTCACTCGTCGCCGTAGGTCGCCGCCGCCCCCAAGGTTTCCATGTTCCATCAGCAAGGAGTGCACCACCGTGTCCGAGGTCCGTCTCGCCGCCGAAGCCCGTACCGAGTTCGGCAAGGGCGCCGCGCGCCGCACCCGTCGCGCCGGCAAGATCCCCGCGGTGCTCTACGGCCACGGTTCCGACCCGAAGCACCTGGCCCTGCCGGCGCTCGAGTTCGCCCGCGTGGTCCGCGAGCACGGCCAGAACGCCGTGCTGACGCTGGAGATCGACAGTGCCAGCGAGCTCGCGCTCACGAAGACCGTCACCACGCACCCGATCAAGAACTACATCGAGCACGTCGACCTGCTGCTGGTCCGCCGCGGCGAGAAGGTCACCGTCGAGATCCCGGTCGTGCTGACCGGTGACGCGTCGCCGGGCACCCTGGTCACCCAGGACCTGACGACGCTGCTCATCGACGTCGAGGCGCTGCACATCCCCGAGCAGGTCGAGGTCTCCATCGAGGGCATGACGGGCGGCACCCAGATCTTCGCCGCCGACGTCACGCTGCCGGAGGGCTCCGAGCTGATCACCGACGCGGAGGCGCTGGTCATCGCGATCAACGTCGCGCCGACGGCCGAGGAGATGGACACCGACACCGGTGGCGAGGCGGCCGAGCCGGCCGAGACCACCGAGGCCGCCACGCCGGCCGAGCCCGCCGCCGAGACCACCGAGGACTGAGTCGCCTGACCGGGCGGTCCCCACGCGGGGCCGCCCGGCTCGCGCTTCGGCATGGCTGCGGACACCGCCCCTGACACTCCGGTGCTGGTCGTCGGCCTCGGCAACCCGGGGCCGCGCTACGTCGGCAACCGGCACAACATCGGTTTCCTCGTCGTCGACGAGCTGGCCGCGCGTATCGGCGGCAAGTTCAAGGCACACAAGGCGGGCGCCGACGTGCTCGAGGGCCGGCTCGCCGGCCGGCGGGTCGCGCTGGCCAAGCCCCGCTCGTTCATGAACATCTCCGGCGGTCCGGTCACCGGCACCGCCCGGTTCTACAAGGTCGCGCCGGAGGACATCGTCGTCGTGCACGACGAGCTGGACCTCGACTTCGCCACGGTGCGCCTCAAGCAGGGCGGCGGCGAGAACGGCCACAACGGGCTGCGCTCGATTTCCAAGTCGCTCGGCACCCGTGACTATCTGCGGGTACGGTTCGGGATCGGTCGGCCACCCGGCCGGATGGACCCGGCCGACTACGTGCTGCGGGACTTCTCCCCAGCCGAACGCAAGGAGCTCGCCTTCAGCGTCGACCACTGTGCCGACGCCGCGGAGGCGTTGGTGGGCAAGGGCCTGGAGGCGGCACAGAACCTCTTCCACGCACGGTAGGAGAGGCCATGGCTGCGGACGATGTTCCACTCACCCCGATGGTCGTCGACTGCGTGACGTTCGACCGCGCTCCCCTCGGGCGGCGCGGCTACAACGAGGACCAGGTCGACGACTTCCTCGACCGCGTGCAGGCCACCCTGTCCGGCGGTGACTCGCTGACGGCCAACGACGTCCAGAACGCGATGTTCGACAGCGCCCCCCTGATCCGGCGCGGCTACCACGAGGACCAGGTGGACGAGTTCCTCGATCTGGTCGTGGAGGAGCTGGCCCGCCGCGAGGGTGCGGTCAAACCGGGCCTCGGCACGCCGCCCGCCCCACCGCCGGCCGCGGCCGTCTCCCACGCCCCGACCCACTACCGCCCGGTACCGCCGCCGTCCGCGGCCGAACAGACGAACCCCATGCTGTTCGCCCAACCGCCGTCGATGCAGTCGCCGAACACCCAGCCGCTGAAACAGAAGCCCCGCCACGCCCCGCCACCGCCGGCCGCCCCCGAGGCGCCGGCAGCGGGTCCGGCAGCAGCCCCGGCAGTGCAGACACCCACCGCGGCAACCCCACCCGCCGAGCAGACAACGGCCCCGCCCGCCGCAGAAGCACCGCCGACCCAACCCACAGCCGACCAACCAACGACTCCGCCCCCGCCGGCCGACGACACGGCCGCGGCCCCGGCAGCCAGCGCCGCACCCGCCACCAGCGACCCGGTGCCGGTACCGGTGCCGGTGCCGGTGCCGGCAGCCCAGCCGGAACCCGAGACACCCGAAGCACCCGAGTCAGAAGCGCCGGACCCAGCGCCGGACGAGACGCCCGAGCGGCATGACTTCGACAGCTGGCGGGACTCGGACGTGCTCGCGCTTCCGCTGCCCCCGGCGCCGCCCACCGAGCGCGGTTACCGCCCCGGCGACGTGGAGCGTCTGGTGAAGCTCCTCGCGGAGGCGGCGGCCAGCTCCGAGGCGCCGAACCCCGGCGAGCTGGCCGAGCTCAAGCTCTCCCGCACCTTCTTCATCGGGCAGGGCTATCACGCCGGCGTCGTCGACGCGGTGCGCGACGCCTGGATGCGGGAACTTCAGCGCCGCGCGCTATGACGCCTCGCTGATCGCGCCGGCGAGCTGTTCGCCCGCCGCGGCGCGCCGCAGCTTGCCGGACGGCGTCTTCGGCAGCGTCCCGGCCGGCAGCACGAGCACCGCGGACGGCCGCGCGTTGACCGCCTCGAACACGCGGGCGCCGATCTCCTTGCGGAGCACCTTCTCCTTCTCGGCGTTGCCGGCGAGCTTCGACTCGACGACGACCGCGAAGCGCTCCCGGCGGGTGCCGGCGTCCATCCGCACCGCGATCGCGTTGCCGGCGCGGACCCCCTCGACCGACGTGGCGGCGCGTTCGATGTCCGTCGGGTAGATGTTGCGGCCCGCCAGGATGATCACGTCCTTGGCGCGGCCGCAGATGACGATCTCGCCGTCGACGATGTACCCGAGGTCGCCGGTCGCGAGCCACCCGTCGGAGTCCTGCGTCGCGAGGGGCCCGTCGACCGTCAGGTAGCCCGGCGTCACGGAGTCGCCGCGGACCTGGATCTCGCCGACCTCCCGTTCGGCCAGCACGTCCCCGGACGGGACCGCCACGATCCGCGCGTCGAAGCCGTCCAGCGGCGGTCCGAGGATCGCGAACGTGCGCAGCGACGCCGGCTCGGCGTCCGGCGACACCGGCACCGCGCGGTTGTCCGCCTCGAGCGCGACGGCGTCGAGGTAGTCGAGCCGCAGCCCGATCATCGGGCTGGCGAAGGAGATGGCGAGCGTGCCCTCCGCCATGCCGTACGCCGGGAAGACGCACTCGGCCGGCATCCGGAACCGCGCCCCGGCCTTGACGAACGCGTGCACCGCCTTCTCGTCGATCGGCTCCGCGCCGTTGAGCGCGATGCGCAGCGTCGACAGGTCGTACTCGTCGGCCGAGTCGACGCCGCCGAGCCTGCGGCCGAGCAGCGCGTAGGCGAAGTTCGGCGCGGCCGTGATCGTGCCGCGGTGGTCGGAGATGAGCTTGGCCCACAGCAGCGGCGCGGTCAGGAAGTCGACCGGGGTGACCTTGACCAGCTCGATCCCCCACGCCATGGGGGTGGTGTAGAAGCCGACCATGCCCATGTCGTGGAACATCGGCAGCCACGACACCATGATGTCGTGCTCGGGGTCCAGCTCGGCCCGGTCGGCCATCGCGGAGATGTTCGCCAGCAGGTTGCGGTGGGTGATCCGCACGGCCTTCGGGTCGGCGGTCGAGCCGCTGGTGAGCTGGAGCAGCGCCGGGGAGTCCTCGTCGACCTCCACGAACGCCTCGAGCGGCGTGCCGTTCGCGAGGTCGTCGATCAGCAGGTAGCCGATGCCGTGCTCGTCGAGGACCGGCGCGAGCTGGTCGAACGGCGCGCCGAGCAGCACCAGCTTCGAGCTGATCATGTTCAGGACCTTGACCGTGTCCTCGGCCCACAGCGCGAGGTCGGACCTCGGCGTCGGCTGGTGCAGCATCGTCACGCTGCCGCCGGCGAGCCACACCGCCTGCACGGCGGGCCCGATCGCGACCGGCTCCGCGGCGAGCACCGCGACCGCTTCTCCGCTGGCGAGCCCGTGCTTGACCAGCGCGCCGGCCATCACCCGCGCCTGTTCGTGGACCTGCGCCCACGTGGTGTGCACCGGGTTGCCCGGCTCGCCGGTGGTGACCCCGCGCCGCTGTCCCCCCGCGCCCGCGGTCGCGATCAGCTTGTCGACGAAACGACTCATGCGACAACTCTAGAGGTGGCTATTCGGCCATGTCCGCGACGTCCAGCCAACGCTCCTCGACAGTCGACTTCTCCGCGACCACCTCGCGTAGCTCCGCGTCGAGCGACAGCAGCCGCTCGGCGTCGGTCGCCGCGTCCGCGAGCGCGCCGTGCAGCTCCGCCTCGCGCTTGGTCAGGGTGTTCAGCCGCCGTTCCAGCCTGGCCAGCTCCTTGCGGGCGGCCCGCTGCTCCGCCGCGTTCGACCTCGGCTGTTCGGCAACGGCGGCCTTGGCGGCGGCCTTGACAGCGGCGGGCGCGGCCAGCTGGGCGTCCCGGCGGGCGAGGTACTCCTCGATGCCGCCGGGCAGGTCGGTGATCCGGCCGTCGCCGAGCAGCGCGACGACCGTGTCGCACACCCGCTCCACCAGGTACCGGTCGTGCGAGACGACCACGAGTGTGCCCGGCCACGAGTCCAGCAGGTCCTCGAGCTGCTGGAGTGTGTCGATGTCGAGGTCGTTGGTCGGCTCGTCGAGCAGCAGCACGTTCGGCTCGGCCATGAGCAGCCGCGCGAGCTGCAGCCTGCGCCGCTCGCCGCCGGACAGGTCCGACACCGGCGTCCACTGCCGCGCGGCGGGAAACCCGAACCGCTCGGCGAGCTGGGACGCGGACATCTCCTGCTTGCCGAGGGTGACCCGGCGCGCGATCTCCTCGACCGCCTCCAGCACCCGCAGCGTCCCGGGCAGGTCGTGCAGCTCCTGCGACAGGTACGCGAACCGCACGGTCTGGCCCTGGATCCGCTTGCCCTCGGACGGCTCGACCGCGCCGGCGAGCAGCCTCAGCAGCGTCGTCTTGCCGGACCCGTTGACGCCGACGAGCCCGATCCGGTCGCCGGGCCCGATCCGCCACGTCTGCCGCACGACGAGTGACTTGTCGCCCGCGCTGACCGACGCGTCCTCCAGCTCGAGGACGGTCCGGCCGAGGCGGCGCTTCGCGAACGCCAGCAGCTCGACCGAGTCGCGCGGCGGCGGCACGTCGGCGATCAGCGACTCGGCGGCCTCGATGCGGTAGCGCGGCTTGGACGTCCGCGCGGGCGGGCCGCGGCGCAGCCACGCGAGCTCCTTGCGTGCGAGGTTGCGGCGCTTCTCCTCGAGCGTGGCGGCGAGCCGGGCGCGCTCGGCGCGGGCGAAGACCCAGTCCGCGTAGCCGCCCTCGTACTGCTCGACCTTGCCGCCGACGACCTCCCAGGTGCGGGTGCAGACGGTGTCGAGGAACCAGCGGTCGTGTGTGACGACGACGAGCGCGGTGCCGCGGGCGAGCAGGTGCTCGGCGAGCCAGCGCACCCCCTCGACGTCGAGGTGGTTGGTCGGCTCGTCGAGGATCAGCAGGTCCAGCTCCTGCACGAGCGCGGCGGCGAGCGCGACGCGGCGGCGTTCGCCACCGGACATGGTCGTCACGGGCGCGTCGATGCCGTAGCCCATGATGCCGAGCCCGCCGAGGATCGAGCGGGCGCGCGGGTCGGCGGCCCACTCGTGCTCCTCGGTGATGCCGAGCGGGTCGAGCACGGCGTTGCGCACGGTCGACCCGTCCGGCAGCTCGGTGCGCTGTGTGACGACCGCCTGCCGCAGGCCGCGCACCCGGCTGACCCGGCCGTCGTCGGCGGGCTCGATGCCGCCGAGCACCTCGAG
This sequence comes from uncultured Actinomycetota bacterium, assembly GCA_963840275.1. Taxonomy (GTDB): domain Bacteria; phylum Actinomycetota; class Actinomycetes; order Mycobacteriales; family Pseudonocardiaceae; genus Actinophytocola. Next base: position 1,378,896 of record CAWIYK010000002.1, on the reverse strand, counting down.
CAGCGTGGTCTTCCCGCCGCCGTTCAACCCGACGACGCCGATCCGGTCCCCCGCGGCGACGCCGAGGGAGACGCCGTCGAGCAGCGGCTTCACGCCGTAGCTCTTGGCGACCGACTCGAGGTTGACCAGGTTGACCACGGCGGTGACGTTACCGACCCCGGTAGGCTGGCCCGCATGCGCCCGCGACCTGGTGAGGTGCTGCACTTCTCGGAGGATCCGGCGATCACGCGGTTCGCGCCGCACGTCGCCGCCACCACCCGGGAGACCGAGCCGTACGTGTGGGCCGTGGACGCCGCACGGAGTCCGGACTACTGGTTCCCGCGCGACTGCCCCCGCGCCATGGCCTGGGCGACGACGGCCTCCACCCGCGCCGACCGCGACCGTGTCCTCGGCCCCGGCGGCGGGGATCGCGTGCACGCCATCGGGTACGGCTGGCTGGAGGCCATGCGGACGGTGCGGCTCTACGCGTACCGCCTGCCGGCCAAGTCGTTCCACCCCATCGGCACACCCGTGCCGAACGCCCATGTGGCGACAAGGCCGGTGGCGCCGCTCGGTCCGCCGGAGGCGGTCGGCAACCTGCTGCGGCTGCACGAGGACTGCGGGATCCGCCTGCGCAACGCCCGCCCCCGCGAGTCCAACGTTCAGGACTGGTGAGTCCCACATTCAGGCACGCCGAGTTCCACATTGGCGGCTATCGGCGATGGACGCGAACGTGGAACTCACCGGTCGCGAGCGTTGGACTCGCGGTCAGGCGTGCACCTGCGGCGGTGCGGAGCGCGGCTCGTCGTCGCCGCCGACCACGCGCGCGCCCGGCACCGGGCCGTGCACCACCCGGACGGTCCGGCACACGCCCGCGCCGGACAGCTCCGTGGCCACCCGCAGCGCGTCATCGGCGTCCGCGCACAGGAACGCGCAGGTCGGCCCGGAACCGGAAACCGTCCCGGCGAGCGCGCCGGCGGCGACCCCGGCCCGCAGCGTGCGCCGCAGCCCCGGCCGCAGCGACACGGCCGCCGCCTGGAGGTCGTTGCCGAGCAGCAGGGCCAGCTGTCGCGGGTCGCCCGACGCCAACGCCTCCAGCACCGGCTCGACCACCCCGACCCTCGGCGGCTCGCCCTCGGCACGCAGCCGGTCCAGCTCCCCGTACACCTTCGGCGTGGCGAGACCGCCGCGCGCGAACGCCAGCACCCAGTGGAAGGTGTGCCGCGACAGCACCGGCACGATCGCCTCGCCGCGGCCGGTGCCGAGCGCGGTGCCGCCGTGCAGCATGAACGGGACGTCGCTGCCGAGCGCGGCCGCCACGTTCGACAGCTCGTCCCTGCCGATCTCGAGCTTCCACAGGTTCGCGAGCCCGACAAGCGTCGCCGCCGCGTCCGCGCTGCCGCCGGCCATGCCGCCGGAGACCGGGATGCCCTTGCGGATCAGCACCCGGACCTTCGGGTCCTCGAGGTCGCGGCCGACGTGCCTGGCGAGCTGCTCGACGGCGCGCCACGCGAGGTTCGCGCCGTCCGTCGGCACGGCCGACGCGCCCTCGCCGTGCACCTCGACACCGGGCTCCTCGGCGACCGCGACGGTCACCTCGTCGGTGAGCGACAGCGACTGGAACACGGTGGTCAGCTCGTGGAAGCCGTCCTTGCGCAGGTCACCTACCGCGAGGTGCAGGTTCACCTTGGACGGCACCCGGACGGTCACCGGGCGGGGCACGACAGCGAGCACCCCGTCAGCCTACGGGGATCACGCCGGGTGGCCGTTACGCGGCCACGACCGCCTTCGGACCACGCAGCGCACCCCGCACGAACGCCCCGCGCTCGGTCAGCCAGCCGAGCGCGGCGTCGATCCGGTCGCCGGTCATGTCCACCCGGAACCGCGCGACCGGCGTCTCGCCGATCTTCGTGACACCGCCGCCGAGCACCGAGATCTCGGACCCGAAGCGACTGGCCGCCTCGGGCAGCAGCGCGCCGATCGACGCGAAGCCGACCAGGACGACGTCCGCGACCCCGAGGGCCGTCGCGTCGATCGCGGGCAGCACGGCCTGCGCCACCCTGCTGTCCTGGTCCCGCACGAGGTCGAGCAGCTTGCCGCGCTCGATGATCCGGCCGTGGTCGAGCACCGCGACGTCGTCGGCGATCTTGCGGACCACGCTCGTGTCCTGGGTGACGACGAGGACGGTGGTGCCCAGCTCGGCGCGGGCCCGGTCGAGCACCGCGAGCACGCCCGCCGCGCCCGTCGGGTCCAGGCCGCCGGTCGGGTCGTCGGCCAGCACCACGGCCGGCTCGCCGACCAGCGCCCGCGCGATCGCGATCCGCTGGCGCTGACCCGCGCTCAGCTGGCCGGGGTAGGTGGCGGCCTTGTCGGTGAGCCCGATCAGGTCGAGCAGCCTGCCGACCTTCTCGCGGCGGCGCGGGCCGTCCATGCCGACCTGCTCCAGCGGCAGCGCGATGTTGCCGGCCGCGGTGCGCTGGCCGAGCAGCGACTCACCGGCCGGCACGACGCCGATGCGCGAGCGGGCGGCACGCAGGCTGCGCGGGTCGAGGGTGGCGGTGTTCAGCCCGTCGAGGCGGAACACGCCGCTGTCCGGGCGCTCCCGCAGCGCGAGGACGCGGGCGAGGGTGGACTTGCCGGACCCGGTCGGGCCGACGACGCCTGCGATGACGCCGGCCGGCACGTCCAGGGTGACGTCGTCGAGCGCGACGACCGGGGCGGCGTTACTTCTGAAGGACTTGGTCAGGTTTTCGACGGTGATCACGAGGTGCTCCAGTGCGGGCACGCGCGGCTCTACGCTCGCGCGTGGAGGGTGATGGCCCCGCTCGTCGGGGGCCGGGGATGTCGTACGGCTCGAATCAGATCGATGAGCTCGTGCTACGACAGCCCGTGACCGTGCGCCGGCACTGGTCGATTACCCGCCTGCTGGTGAGGATCCGCATCGCTCTCACTCCTCCATCGCTCCTGGCGGTAGCACCTGCCCGCGGTGGGTGGTTGCTGCGACGTCTCAGAGCCAGGTCTCTCGGCCGCTCGGGATGGAATACCCACTCAGTACACCTGACGTCCTACCCGTACGCAACCCACCCGACCCCAGATTGAGTCCCTATATTTCGCAGATCACACCCCTTACGGGCGGGCCTTACCCGCCTTGCCCGCCGTACGGGCGATCGCGGAGAAGTCACCCACGGTGAGCCGCTCTCCCCTGGCGGTCGGATCCACGCCCGCGGCCGTGAGGAGCTCGGCGGCCCGGTCGGCCGACCCGGCCCACCCGGCCAGCGCGGCCCGCAACGTCTTGCGCCGCTGCGCGAAGGCGGCGTCGACCACGGCGAAGACCGCGTCCCGGTCGGCGTCGGGCTGATCACGGCGGGTCAGCAGCACGAGCGCGGAGTCCACATTGGGCACCGGCCAGAACACCGACCGAGGGACCGTCGCGACCCGGCGCGCCTGCGCGTACCAGGCCACCTTGACGCTGGGAATGCCGTACACCTTCGAGCCGGGCCCGGCCACGATTCGATCGGCGACCTCGGCCTGGACCATCACGAGCGCGCGGGTCATGGTGGGCAGCGTGGCCAGCAGGTGCAGCACCACCGGCACGGAGACGTTGTAGGGCAGGTTGGCGACGAGCGCGGTCGGCTCCCCGAGCTCGGTCGCCCTGAGCGCGTCGTCGTTGCGCACGGTGAGCCGGTCCGCGAGCCCGGGGGCGCGCTCGGCGACCGTCTGCTCGAGCCGGCCGGCCAGCACGGGATCGATCTCGACGGCGATGACCTGTCGGCAGGCCGGCAGCAACGCGAGTGTCAGCGACCCCAGCCCCGGCCCGACCTCGAGCACCACGTCGTCGGCGGTGACCCCGGCCGCGGTCACGATGCGCCGCACGGTGTTCGGGTCGTGGACGAAGTTCTGCCCGAGCTTCTTCGTCGGCCGCACCCCGAGCGCCTCGGCCAGCCGCCGGATGTCGGCGGGCCCCAGCAGCGCGCTCGTCTCGGCCTCGGTCACCCGGCGAGCCTAGTGGCGGGTGCCGACCACACCGAACGGGCCGGTCTCCGCGAAAGGGAGACCGGCCCGTCGGTTGGGGATCGGGAGTTCTACGTCGGCAGGCCGAGCTTGCGCGCGCAGCCCGGCCACGCGCTGTAGCCGCCGCGGGCGTCGCGGACCTTGGTCGCGATCGCGATCTGCTGCTCGCGGGTCGCCTGGTGCGGGTACGCCGCGTAGGCGTCACCGCCGTTGGAGTCCCACGTGCTCTTGTTGAACTGCAGACCGCCGTAGTAGCCGTTGCCCGTGTTGATGGCCCAGTTGCCGGTGGCCTCGCAGTGCGCGAGCCGGTCCCAGACCTCGCCGTCGGAGATGACCGGCTGCGGGGGCTTCTTCGTGCCGACCCGGACGACCTTCGGCTTGGCTTCCTTGGTGACCTTCGCGCCGATCTCCTCGCGCGCGGCCTCCTTGCCGTTCTTGATCGTGATCCGGTAGGTGGCGATGCGCTCGCCGGCCGCACCCGGCTCGAGCACCATCTCGGTGCCCTGGTCGGAGTCCGGGTCCTCGATCTCCTGGACGGGCGGCTCGATGACCTCGGTCTGGTTGATCACGGTGACGCCGTTGCGGGTGATCCGCACCTCGGCGCCGTCGGTGATCTTGAGGTCGGCGCCCGGCGTGACGGTGTCCTCGGGGCCCAGCGTCAGCTTCAGCTGCTTGAGCAGCTCGCCGACGGTGACCGAGTGCGTCTCCATCGCCGTCGGGGCGTTGCCGCCGTCGAAGAACGTGATGGTCTTGAGCGTCTTGACCTCGAGGGACATCCCGTTGAGCGGGATCTCCTTGTTCGCGTCGGCCGACAGCTTCGCGTCCTCGGCGGAGATGTTCAGCTGCTGCATCGCCTCGCCGACGGTGGTGGCGCGCACCCAGAAGTCGCGCCGCTGGCCGTCGATCGTCATGTGCAGCTGGCGTCCGCGCTGCAGGACGATCTTGCCGCCGTCGTTGATCGACGCGCTCGGCGACGGGGAGAGGGCGTCGTGGCTGCCGACGTTGAGGCCCTCGTCCTCGAGCACCTCGCCGACCGTGTCGGCGTACGTGCTGACCTGGTGGGCCTCACCGTCGATGTCGACGGTGACGGACTTGTTCATCGCGATCGCGGCGGCGCCGCCGCCGATCAGCGAGACCAGGATCGAGGCGATGGTGGCCTTGAGGACCGTCTTCTTCCAGCGCCGGATGCCGGTGAGGACCTCGGCGGGTGCCTCGTCCTCCTCGGTCATCGGGAGCGCGTAGGCGCGGTCGGCGGACAGCTCGTCCGGGATGACCGGGAGAACGGTGGTCTCGGCGTTGATCAGCCGGATGAGCTCGTCGACGTCGACGTTCGCCGCCGCCATGAGCTCGTCGGCCTGCGGGCCGAGCGCGACGCGGACGTCCGAGTCGGTGATCGAGAGCGAGCCGGAGTAGGCGCTCTCGTCGGCGTCCGGCAGCTGGCCGAACGACTCGCTGTCACGGTCGTAGAAGTCGGGAAACTCGGAGCGCCACGCACGGAAGTCCCCATCGAGGACAGCCGTGCTGGTGTTGGCCGCGGCGCGGTCTACCGGGGTGAACCAGTCGGTGTCGGCGAAACCCGCACCGCCAGGTCTGTTTCCGGATCCAGTCACAGGGTCGATACCTCCAGAAGGCCGTAGCCGTGCCCATGTACCGCGCGGCTCACGCGCTTTCGTTTGTTACGACTTCCCGCAGTGGGCAACCGGCCCCGACATCTACCGGCCTGACTGCGGGCGTCCCCGAACAACCTCGTCCTGGGTACGGTCACGGGACAGTAACGGTGACGGGCAGGTTGCGCAAACACATCCACGAGTGTCGTGACCTCCGTCACTTCACGAATGGAGCAACGGGCGTCGCCCGTTCATCCCAGTGCTCACGCCTCGCGTCCACCGATCTCACTACCGGTAGTCCCGGCGAGGTCGAACACGCGCTCCGCGGTCGCCGTCACCGCCGCCGCGAGCTCGTCCACGGGCAACCGTTTGAGCTGCGCAAGGGACCTCAGCGTGTAGGCCGCGCAGTACGGCTCGTTCGGCCGGCCCCGGAACGGGTGCGGCGTGAGGAACGGCGCGTCCGTCTCCACCAACATCTGGCAACTGGGAACTATGTCGGCCGCCTCACGAAGCGCGTGCGCGTTGCGAAAAGTCACGGTTCCGGCGAAGGAGAGGACGTAGCCCCGGTCGACGCACCGGCGGGCGAACTCGGCGTCCCCGGAGAAGCAGTGGAACACCACCCGCTCCGGCGCGCCCTCCTCCGCCAGGATCCGGTAGATGTCCTCGTGCGCGTCCCGGTCGTGGATCATCAGCGGCTTGCCGACCCGCTTCGCGAGGTCGATGTGCCAGCGGAACGCCTCCTGCTGCGCGGCGGGCGGCGAGTAGTCCCAGTAGTAGTCCAGCCCGGTCTCGCCGACGGCCACCACGCGCGGCCGGCGCGCCAGGTCCTCGAGCACCGCTCTGTCCGCGTCCGAGAGGCCCGCGGTGCGCGTCGGGTGCACGGCGACCGCCGCGAAGACCCTCGGGTCCCACGTGGCGGCCTCAGCGGCCCACCGAGCGCTCGCGAGGTCGTCCGCGACCGTCACGACCCGGTCCACACCGGCGGACGCGGCGCGGTCGACGATCGCGGCGACGTCGGCCGCGTCCTTCGCGCCACACGCGTCCAGATGCGTGTGTGCGTCGACGACGGGAACGGGGAGCGCCTCCGGGATCGGAGGACGCTCCCCTTCGCGCTTCGCCATCAGCTCGCTACTACCGGCGCCCACTCCGGGCCGGTCTCGCCGAGCTTCGGGTCCAGCTTGGCGAACAGCGGCGACGGCTTCTCGAGCGGCCGGCCCACCTCGATCGGCCGTCGACTCCCACCTGGCCTGCTCTGCGGCGTAGTCACCGGTCAGGATCGGGTTGACCTGACCAGGCACGTCCAGGTCCTCGACGTCCTGGAGCTTCGGCTGGGCGGCCCACACGCCGGTGCCGCCGAGCGCCTCGTGCACCTTCTGCGCCGAGTGCGGCAGGAACGGCGTGAGCAGCGTGTTGGCGTCCTGCACGACCTGCAGCGCGGTGTGCAGGATCGTGTCCCGGCGCGCCGGGTCGTCCTTGCGCTTCCACGGCTCCTGGTCGGACAGGTACTTGTTCGCCGCGCCGACCACCCGCATCGCCTCCGACGCGGCCTGCTTGAACCGCGAGCGGCGCAGGTGGTCCCCGACGACCGCGAAGGCGGCCCGCGACTGCGCCTTCAGCGCCTCGTCGTCCTCGGTCACCGCGGTCGGCGTCGGGATGGCGCCCACGTTCTTGTGCGCCATCGAGATCGACCGGTTGACCAGGTTGCCCCACTCGTTGGCCAGCTCGAAGTTGACCCGGCGGACGAACTCCTCCCACGTGAAGTCGACGTCCTGGGTCTCGGGCCCGGCCACCGAGATGAAGTACCGCAGGCTGTCCGGGCCGAACTCGCGCAGGAAGTCGTGCACGTAGATGACCGTGCCGCGGGACGTGGAGAACTTCGAGCCGCTCATCTTGAGGAACTCGCTGGAGACGACCTCGGTCGGCAGGTTCAGCTTGCCGAACGCGCCCGGCTCGCCGCCCTTGTCGCCGTCGCCGTTGTGGCCGAGCAGCAGCGAGGGCCAGATCAGCGAGTGGAAGACGATGTTGTCCTTGCCCATGAAGTAGTAGCTCTGGGCGTCCGGGTTGGTCCAGAACTCCTGCCACGCGTCGTCGTCGCCAGAGCGCCGCGCCCACTCGACACTCGCCGACAGGTAGCCGATGACCGCGTCGAACCACACGTAGAACCGCTTCATCGGCTTGTCGCGCCAGCCGTCGAGCGGGATCGGCACGCCCCAGTCGAGGTCGCGGGTGATCGCGCGCGGCGCGCAGGTCGTCGAGCAGGTTCTGGCTGAACTTCAGGACGTTGGGCCGCCAGTCCTGCCGGCCGCCGAGGAAGCCGCCGAGGGCGCCCGCGAAGGCCGGCAGGTCCAGGAACAGGTGCTCGGTCTCGACGAACTCCGGCGTCTCGCCGTTGATCTTCGAGCGCGGGTTCTTCAGGTCGGCGGGGTCGAGCTGGTTGCCGCAGTTGTCGCACTGGTCGCCGCGCGCGCCGTCGTAGCCGCAGATCGGGCAGGTGCCCTCGATGTAGCGGTCGGGCAGCGTGCGGCCGGTCGACGGGCTGATGGCGCCGAGCTGCGTCTTCGGCAGGATGTACCCGTTGCGCCACAGCGCCTTGAACAGCTCCTGCACCACCTTGACGTGGTTGCCGGTGGTGGTGCGGGTGAACAGGTCGTAGGACAGGCCGAGACCCTCGAGGTCGCCGCCGATCTGGCGGGTGTACTTGTCCGCCGTCTCGCGCGGGGTCATGCCTTCCTTGTCGGCCTGGACGAGGATCGGCGTGCCGTGCTCGTCGGTGCCGGAGACCATGAGCACCTTGTGCCCGGACATCCGCATGTACCGGGAGAAGACGTCCGACGGGACACCGAATCCGGACACATGACCGATGTGGCGGGGGCCGTTGGCGTAGGGCCAGGCCACCGCGGTCAGCACGGGGTTGCTCATGTCGGCTTAGCCTACGGACAGTGTTCAACCCGCTTTAACTGGATTACCACTCTGGAGGCCCGGTTGTCGGCCACGCGCCTGCTCGTGCTCGGTGTCGTACGGATGTACGGCAGCGCCCACGGCTACCAGGTCCGCCGCGAGCTGCTGACGTGGTCGGCCGACAAATGGGCCAACGTGAAGCCGGGGTCGATCTACCACGCGCTCAAGAAGATGGCCGACGAGAAGCTGCTCGCGGAGGTCGACACCGAGCCGGACGCCGGCGCGGACGCCCGCGGCCCGGACCGCACCGCCTACCGGCTCACCGAGGACGGCGAGACCGAGTTCCTCTCGCTGCTCGCCAGGAGCCTCGCCGACGACGAGAACACCGCGCAGAGCGCCTACCGGCTCACGGCCGGGATCACGTTCGTGACCGCGCTGCCCAGGGCTCGTGCGATCAGCCTGCTGCGGCACCGGCGGACCTGCATGGAGGGGCAGCGCGCGACCTCGCAGGACCTGCTGTCGAACGGCACGTCGTGGGGCCAGCCCGCGCACGTCGACGAGCTGTACCGGCTCTGGCTCGCCAACACCGAGGCCATGATCGGCTGGCTGGATCAGCTGATCGACCGGCTGGAGCGGGGCGAGTACGTGATGGCCGACGACGAGGGCGCCGCGTTCGGCGAGCCGCCCGCTAATCAAATTTGACTAAGGATTGTCAGGGCGGCATGCTACCCATTGCTCAAACTTGACCAGTAAGGGGCGATCATGATCGAAGCACGCGGCCTCGCCCGGACCTTCCGGGCCCGGGGCCGTTCCGTCGAGGCCGTCCGGGGGGTCGACCTCGACGTCGAAGCCGGCGAGCTCGTCGGTTTCCTCGGACCCAACGGCGCGGGGAAGACCACCACCCTGCGCATGCTCACCACACTCCTGCGCCCGACCGCGGGCAGCGCCACGGTCGGCGGCGTCGACCTGCTGGCCGACCCGGTCGGCGTGCGCAAGAAGATCGGGTACGTCGCGCAGGGCGGCGGCACCGCGCCGGAGTGCAAGGTGATCGAGGAGATCGAGATCCAGGGCCAGTTCTACGGCCTGTCCAAGGCCGAGGCGGTCGTGCGCGGCGCGGAGCTCACCGCTCAGCTCGACATCGGGGGCCTCGAGCAGCGCCTGGTGAAGACGCTGTCGGGCGGCCAGAAGCGCAGGCTCGACATCGCGCTCGGGCTCATCCACTCGCCCGGCCTGGTGTTCCTCGACGAGCCGACCACCGGGCTCGACCCGCAGAGCCGGGCCAACCTGTGGGAGCACATCCGGTCGCTGCGCGCCGACCACGGCGTGACCGTCTTCCTCACCACCCACTACCTCGACGAGGCCGACTCGCTGTGCGACCGGATCCTCGTCATCGACAACGGGCGGATCGTCGCGGAGGGCACGCCCGACGAGCTGAAGGCCGGCGTGTCCGGCGACGGCATCGCGGTCGAGGTGCCCGCCGGGTCGGTCACGGACGCGGCCGAGATCGCCAGCCGGCTGGCGGGCGCGCACGAGGTGTCCACCGCGGAGAACACGGTGCGGTTCCGCGTGCCGCGCGGGGACACCGCGCTGCCCGAGCTGCTGCGGGCGCTCGACACGAAGGCCATCACCATGACGTCCATCCAGGTGCAGCGGCCGTCCCTGGACGACGTCTTCCTGACGCTCACCGGCCGCTCGCTGCGCGACGCCGAGGCCACGCCCGCCGAGAAGGAGACCGTCGATGTTGCGTGACATCTGGCTGGTGTTCCGCCGGCACATGGCGATCTCGCTGCGCAACCCGGCCTGGGTGATGATCGGGATCATGCAGCCGGTGCTGTACCTGGTGCTGTTCGGGCCGCTGATGGAGAAGATCGTGTCGTCGACGCCGGGTTTCCCACCCGGTGACGCGTGGCAGATCCTCACGCCGGGCCTGCTGGTGCAGCTCGGCCTGTTCGGCAGCATGTTCGCCGGGTTCTCGCTGCTCGCCGACCTGCGGACCGGCGTGCTGGAGCGGATGCGGGTCACACCGGTGAGCCGGCTCGCGCTGCTGCTCGGCCGGGTGCTGCACGACTCGGTGCAGCTGATCGTGCAGGCGGTGCTCCTGCTGCTGCTCGCCTATCTGGTGTTCGGGATGCGTGCGCCGGCCGGCGGGCTCGTCCTGGCGCTGGTGATGGTGGCGCTGCTCGGCGTCACGCTGTCGTCGTGCTCGTACGCCATCGCGTTGGTGCTGCGCAGCGAGGAGGCGTTCCCCGCGGTGCTGACCAGCGTGTCGGTGCCGTTGCTGCTGCTCACCGGCATCCTGGTGCCGATCACCACCGACCTCGCGCCGAAGTGGCTGTACGTGCTGTCGCGCATCAACCCGTTCGCACACGTGATGGACGCCGAACGGGCCTCGTTCCGGGGCGACTTCTCGTTGGACGGGCTGTTGACCGGCAGCGTCGTGCTCTTCGCGATCACCGTGCTCGCCGTGTGGTGGGGCGCGCGCACGTTCCAGCGCGAGAACGCCTGACCGCGGTGGGAGGCGCGTTCGGGGACGCGCCTCTCACAGCAGGTCAGCGGTTGACGGCGGCCAGGCCGGCCGGGGTGTAGCGGTCGCCGGCGACCGCGTCGGTCGGGACCGCCGAGGTGATCTCCGTCAGCTGGTCGGCGGTCAGTCGCACGGCGGCGGCACCCGCGTTCTCCTCCAGGTACCGCACCCGCTTGGTGCCCGGGATCGGCACGAGGTGCTCGTCCTGCGCGAGCAGCCACGCGAGCGCCACCTGCACCGGCGTCACGCCGACCGTCTTCGCGATGCCGAACACCCGCTCGGCCAGCGCGATGTTGCGATCGAGGTTCTCGCCCTGGAACTGGGGCAGGCCGCGCCGGAAGTCGCCCACCGGCAGGTTGCGCAGGGTGTCGAGGTCGCCGGTCAGCAGGCCGCGGCCCACCGGCGAGTACGGCACCACCCCGACCCCCAGCTCCCGCGCGACCGGCAGCACCGCGCCGGCGAAGTCCCGGTTGAACAGCGAGAACTCCGACTGCAGCGCCGTGATCGGGTGCACGGCGTGCGCGGCGCGCAGCGTGTCCGCGTTGACCTCGGACAGGCCGAGGTGCCGCACCTTGCCGGCGCGCACCAGCTCGCCCATCGCGCCGACGGTGTCCTCGATCGGCACGTCCGGGTCGCGCCGGTGCAGGTAGTACAGGTCGACCGTGTCGACGCCGAGCCGGCGCAGCGACGCGTCGATCGCCGTCCGCACGTACTCGGGACTGCCGTCGACCTCGACCACGCCCCCGCCGACGACCCGGCGGATGCCGAACTTGGTCGCGAGCACCACCCGGTCGCGCCGGTCCGCGATCGCGCGGCCGACCAGCTCCTCGTTGTGGCCCTGGCCGTACACGTCGGCCGTGTCCAGGAACGTCACGCCCAGCTCGAGCGCGCGATGGACCACGCCGATCGACTCCGTGTCGTCGGCGGGCCCGTAGGTCTCGGACATCCCCATGCAGCCGAGCCCGAGCGCCGAAACCTCCAGCTCACCGAGCGTGCGCTTGTCCACCACGTGTTCGCCTCCATCGCCACGGTCACCTGCCGTGGCCCGACCGCAAGGAAACACCCTGGAGCACACTCCAGGTCAAATGGCGACGGCCGCGTCGTAGAGCGTCTTCTTGCTCACGCCCGCGCCGGCCGCGACCTGCGCGGCGGCGTCCTTGAGCCGCATGCCGCCGTCGGCAAGACGGCGGACCTCCTCAGCCAGCGCGTCGATGTCCTGGTCGGTGCGGGGCGCCGCGCCGGAGAGGACGACGGTGATCTCGCCGCGCACCCCGTCGGCCGCCCACTCGGCCAGTTCCCCGAGCCCGCCGCGGCGGACCTCCTCGTAGGTCTTCGTCAGCTCCCGGCACACGGCCGCGCGGCGGTCGGCCCCCAGCACCTCGGCCGCCAGCTCCAGCGTGGCGGCGATCCGGTGCGGCGACTCGAAGAACACGGCCGTGCGCGGCTCGGTGGCCAGCGCGGCGAAGAACCGGCGGCGCTCGCCGTCCTTGCGCGGCGCGAACCCCTCGAAGCAGAACCGCTCGCAGGGCAGGCCGGACAGGGCGAGCGCGGTGGTGACGGCCGAGGGCCCCGGCAGGCAGGTGACCGTCAGCTCGGCCTCGACGCAGGCCGCGACCAGCCGGAAGCCGGGGTCGGACACGCTGGGCATGCCGGCATCGGTGACGAGCAGGACCGTCCGGCCCTCCTCGATCGCGGCGACCAGCCCGGCGATCCGGCTGGTCTCGACGGCGTCGTAGAAGCTGACGACCCGGCCGGTGATGGCCGCGCCGAGCGCGGCGGCCAGCGAGCGGGTCCTGCGGGTGTCCTCCGCGGCGATCACGTCGGCGCTGGCCAGCGCCTCGACGAGGCGTGCGGAGGCGTCGCGGGAGTCGCCGAGCGGGGTGGCGGCGAGTACGAGCCTGCCTTGTTGGTCAGCCATCGCCTACCACCTAACACTGCCCGAGTTCGTGATCCCGACGCGGACGCCACACGGGGCCGCCTACGATCGTTGCCCGTGAGCCTTCTCGTCCGCCCTGACGAGGCCGACCGCCGGAGGACGGAGTCACCGAACCTCATCGGCGCCGGCGGGCGACCCATGTCCGAAGCCGAGCTGGCCGAGGTCCATCTCATCGGCAAGCCGATGCCGACCGACCGGCTCCGCGGCTGGCTGGTCGCCGGCTTCCTCGCGGTCTTCGGCGGTTTCGTCCGGCTGCAGAACCTGGGCTTCCCCACCGACAAGGGCACGCCGGTCTTCGACGAGAAGCACTACGTGCCGCAGGCGTGGGAGTTTCTGCGCAACGGCGGGTACGAGGACAACCCGGCCTACGAGCTGACCGTCCATCCGCCGCTCGGCAAACAGCTGATCGCGATCGGCGAGTGGCTCTTCGGCTACAACGGCTGGGGCTGGCGGTTCACCGCCGCCATCGCCGGCACGCTCATGATCCTGCTGATCATCCGCATCGCCCGCCGGCTCACCAGGTCCACGCTGCTCGGCGGCGTGGCCGGGGTGCTCCTGATCTGCGACGGCCTCCTGCACGTCCAGAGCCGCATGGGGATGCTCGACATCTTCCTCGCGTTCTTCGTGCTCCTGGCGTTCGGCTGTCTGCTGCTCGACCGCGACCAGGTCCGGCAACGCCTCGCGATCGCCGTCCGGGAGGGCTGGGCGACCGAGTCCCGCTTCGGCCCGTGGCTGGGTTTCCGGTGGTGGCGCCTCGCGGCCGGCGTGTCGCTCGGCCTCGCGTGCGGTTCGAAGTGGTCCGGCGTCTTCTTCATCATGGCGTTCGGCCTGATGACGGTGTTCTGGGACGCGACGGCGCGGCGTGCGGCCGGCGTGGAGTCCCCGTGGCGCGGTTCCCTGGTGCGCGACGTGCTGCCGGGTCTGTGGGCGCTGGTCGGCGTGGCGCTGCTGGTGTACCTGGGGACGTGGTGGGGGTGGTTCACGAGCGAGACGGGCGTCGACCGCCACCTCGCGGACGCCGCGAACCACCACGGCTGGTACGACTTCCTCCCCACCGCGCTCCGGTCGCTGTGGCAGTACTCGGGCAACGTCCTGGACTTCCACGAGAACCTGAAGACCCCCGCGACGGGCCAGCACCCGTGGGAGTCGAAGCCGTGGACGTGGCCGATGGGCCTGCGGCCGATGCTCTACTACTACGACGGCGGCACGGTGTCGTGCGGTGAGCAGCGGTGCGTCAGCGCCACCATGCTCGTCGGCACGCCGGCGCTCTGGTGGACCTCGCTGCCCGTGCTGGGCTGGGGCCTGTGGCGCATGTTCGGCCGGCTGGACTGGCGTTACGCGGCTGTCGTCGTCGCCTACCTGACGTGCCTGCTGCCGTGGTTCACCAACCTCGACCGGCAGATGTACTTCTTCTACGCCACCCCGATGTCGGCCTTCCTCGTGCTCGGCATCGTGCTCGTGCTGGGGCAGATCATGGGCACGTCGAGAGACGGCTACGAACGCCGGGGCACCGGTCTGCTCGTGATGGCCCTGTACGTCGGCCTCGTGGTGGCCAACTTCGTGTGGCTGTGGCCCATCCTGAACGGCGACTCGATCACGGAAAGCCACTGGCAGTCCGAACTATGGCTCCCCAGCTGGCGCTAACCCGCGAGTCCCCCGTTCAGACCCAGTGAGTTGCCGTTTCGTGTCTGTCGGCGATAGACCCGAAACGCCAACTCGCTGTGTTTGAACGGGGGACTCGCGGTTAGCGGGGGTTGATGTGGGCTCGGTCCACTATTTGGGTTACCGGGCCCGCGGCTTCCTGGCCCGCTCTCGCCAGCCACGCCGTCATCTCACGCTGGATCGCCGCCAGGGTCGGGCGTCGGGTCGGGTCCTTGTCCAGTGACGCGGTCAGCAGCCGCAGGTGGGTGCTCCGTCGCGGGAGCTGCGTCAGCGGCTCGGCCTTGGCGGCGGCCATCAGCGCGGCCATCGCGTTCTCCCGCACGCCGCGTGGCGGCTGCCCGGCCAGGGCGAAGCTGACGGTCGCCGCCAGCTGCCACGCGTCCGAGGCCGGTGTGGCCGACACGCCGGTGGCCGTCTCCGGCGCGAGGAAGTCGGGCGTGCCGACCATCATCCCGGCGGCGGTCAGGGTCTGGTCGCCCTTGGACCGCGCGATGCCGAAGTCGATCAGGTGCGGGTTGCCGGACGGGTCGACGATCACGTTCGCCGGCTTCACGTCCCGGTGCAGCACACCCTTGCCGTGCGCGGCGGTCAGCGCGCCGGCCATCGTCAGCCACAGCCGCGCCGCCGCGAGGTCGCCGAGGGGCCCGACCTCGTGCACGGCCTCGGCGAGCTGGTCGCCCTCGATGTACTCCATGATCAACGCGAGGCCGTCGCCCTCGGACACGATGTCGTACACGCGCACGCAGTTCGGGTGGTGCACGGCGGCGAGCGCCCGCGCCTCCCGCAGCATCCGCTCCTCGGTCTCGGCGTCCGGCGCGTGCGCCATCTTGATGGCCACGGTGCGGTTGAGCTGCGTGTCCTTCGCGAGCCACACCGTGCCGAAGCCGCCGGTGCCCAACTGCTTGAGCTTCTGGAACCGCCCACCGGACGCGGGCGCTACCGGCGGCGGACGCCGGTCGCCGCCGAACGGCAGCGGCCCGGGGTCGGCAGCCAGCGCGGCGAGCGCGGCCCGGTCGGTCTCCGGCTCCGGCTGTTGCTGCGCGACCCTGGTCGGCGGTGGCGTGCGCGCGGGCTGCATGGCCGCGGGCGGCACATACGGCGGCGGCGGGGGCGGCGGCTGGTACGGCGGCGGCTTCATCTGCTGCTGCGACGGCGGCGGCTGTTGCTGCGCGGCCTGGGCGGCGGGCTTCTGGTACCGGCGCTCGATCACCGACCAGCTCGGCGGCCCGACGACGATCAGCGGCAGCATCCCGAGCACGCTCGACCCGAGCAGTCCCAGCCACAGGTACGTCGCCACGTTCACCTCCACCGGCGCGCTCAGCACCAGCGACCCGAGGAACGGCAGCCAGTACAGCCGACCAGGCCACTTGGGCCCGCGCCGGAACACCAGCCGCGCCTGCAGCCACACGAACAGCAGCGCGAGACCGGGCACGACCAGCAGCATCGTGTACCGGAGCAGCAGCATCGGCCCGCTCTCGTACGGGTCGAACAGCGTCTCGTACACGTTCGGGCGGCCGCCGAGGAAGTAGTCCTGATCGCCGACCCACTGGCAGTAGCCGCGGGTGAGGGCCTGCGTCTCGCCGGCCGTCAGGCCGCTGTTGGCGTTCAGCGGGGTGACGGGCGGCTCCGCGACACCGTTGCGGTACACCGTGCGGAACGTCTCCGACGCGCCGAGCGTGTACAGCCACGGCAGCGCGAACGCGAACACGCCTCCGAGCACCCCGAACACCGACAGCGTCGCCACGTTGTAGGTGTTGCCGGTGCCCTTGCGGACCAACGCGATCAGCACCCCGCCGACCACCGGGATCAGGCCGACGAGAAAGCCCGCCATGATCGTCGCCCACACCCAGTCACCGGGGCAGAAGCGTGGCTGGAAGATGCCGTGGGCGAGAGACAACAGCGAACTACCCATGTCGACGAGCAGATTCACGTGTGCCTCCCTCCCTCTCTGTTCATCAGACCAGACGAACGCGTTCGCGGATCCACCCTATGTCGACCTGTTATGTCGACGCGGGACACCGTGACCACGTTGCCTCGACGGGCTAGGTTCATGATTCATGGGTAGCTACCACGACGCGTACCGGCTGAGTCTGGAGGACCCGGAGGCCTTCTGGCTGGCCGCCGCCGCGGCCCTGGACTGGGACACCCCGCCGACCAGAGCGCTGGACGACGGTGCCGCCCCGCTCTACCGCTGGTTTCCCGACGGCGTTCTGAACACCTGCCACAACGCGTTGGATCGGCACGTCGCCAATGGTCGCGCGGACCAGCCCGCCCTGGTCTACGACTCGCCGGTGACGGGCACGAAGGCGTCCTACACCTACCGCGAGCTGCGCGACGAGGTCGCGACGTTCGCCGGGGTGCTCGCCGCGCGCGGCGTCGGCAAGGGCGACCGGGTGATCGTCTACATGCCGATGGTGCCGCGCGCGGTGGTCGCCATGCTGGCGTGCGCCCGGCTCGGCGCGGTGCACTCGGTCGTGTTCGGCGGGTTCGCGCCGCGCGAGCTGGCCAGCCGCATCGAGGACGCGCGGCCGAAGGTGATCGTGGCGGCGTCGTGCGGCATCGAGCCGGCGCGGGTGGTCGAGTACAAGCCGATCATCGACGAGGCCCTCGCGGCGACGAAGCACCAGCCGGACGCGGTCGTCGTGCTGCAGCGCCCGCAGGCCACGGCCACGCTCGGCGACCGGGACGTGGACTGGGACGAGGCGATCGCGGCCGCCGAGCCGGCCGACTGCGTGCCGGTGGCGGCCACCGACCCGCTCTACATCCTCTACACGTCCGGCACCACCGGGAAGCCGAAGGGCGTGGTGCGCGACAACGGCGGCCACGCGGTCGCGCTCGCGTGGTCGCTGCCGAACATCTACGACATCCACCCCGGCGACGTCTTCTGGACCGCGTCGGACGTGGGCTGGGTCGTCGGCCACTCCTACATCGTGTACGCCCCGCTGCTCGTCGGCGCGACGACCGTGCTCTACGAGGGCAAACCGGTCGGCACCCCGGACGCCGGCGCGTTCTGGCGGGTCATCGCCGAGCACGGGGCGAAGGCGCTGTTCACGGCGCCGACCGCGTTCCGCGCGATCAAGCGGGTCGACCCGGACGCCGCCGAGCTGGCGCACCACGACCTGTCGAAGTTCCGGACGCTGTTCCTCGCCGGCGAGCGGCTCGACCCGGAGACCTACCACTGGGCGGGCGAGAAGCTGGGCGTGCCGGTGGTCGACCACTGGTGGCAGACCGAGACCGGCTGGCCGATCTGCGCGAACCTGCGCGGCCTCGAGCCGCTGCCGATCAAGGCGGGCTCGCCCTCGGTGCCCGTGCCGGGCTATGACGTGCGGATCCTCGACACCACGGGCGAGGAGCTGCCGCGCGGCCAGGAGGGCGCGATCGCCATCCGGCTGCCGCTGCCGCCCGGCACGCTGCCGACCCTGTGGGGCGACGACGACCGGTACGTCGAGTCGTACCTGTCCCGCTACCCCGGCTACTACCTGACCGGCGACGGCGGTTACGTCGACGAGGACGGCTACGTCTTCGTCATGGGCCGCACCGACGACGTGATCAACGTGGCCGGGCACCGCCTGTCGACGGGCTCGATGGAGGCGGTGCTCGCGGCGCACCCCGCGGTGGCCGAGTGCGCGGTGATCGGGGTGGCGGACTCGCTGAAGGGGCAGCTGCCGCGCGGGTTGGTCGTGCTGAAGGCCGGCGTCGAGATCGACGAGGAGACGCTGCGCGCCGAGCTGGTGGCCGCGGTCCGCCGCGACATCGGGCCGGTCGCGGCGTTCCGCGACGTGTCGGTCGTCGAGGGCCTGCCGAAGACCCGCTCCGGCAAGGTCCTCCGAAAGACCATGCGCGGCATCGCCGACGGCCGCGACGAGGTGGTCCCGTCCACCATCGAGGACCCCGCGGTGCTCGACGCGCTGCGGCCCATCCTGCGGTCGCGGTAGCGGGGTCCGCTCGCGTGAGCGGAACCCCGCCGCGCGGGTCAGAGGTTGATCATGTGGCCGGCGAGGCCGTGGACGGCCTCCTTGACGGCCTCGCCCAGCGTGGGGTGCGCGTGGACGTTGCGGGCGACCTCGTGGACCGTGAGGTCCCACTGCTGCGCGAGGGTCAGCTCGGGCAGCAGCTCGGTGACGTCCGGGCCGATGAGGTGGCCGCCGAGCAGCTCGCCGTGCTCGCCGTCGGACAGCAGCTTGACGAACCCTCGGGCGTCGCCGAGGCCGTGCGACTTGCCGTTCGCGGTGAACGGGAACTTCGCCACCTGAACGTCGAACCCGGCCTCGCGGGCCTGCTCCTCGGTGTAGCCGAAGCTCGCGATCTGCGGCTGGCAGTAGGTGGCGCGCGGGATCATCCGGTAGTCGAGCTCCATGGTCTCCGCGCCGGCGATGGTCTCCGTCGCCACGATGCCCATCGCCTCGGCGGTGTGGGCGAGCATGAGCTTCGCGGTGACGTCGCCGATGGCGTAGATGTGCTCGACGTTGGTCCGGCCGCGCCCGTCGATCTCGAT
Source organism: uncultured Actinomycetota bacterium (assembly GCA_963840275.1). GTDB lineage: Bacteria > Actinomycetota > Actinomycetes > Mycobacteriales > Pseudonocardiaceae > Actinophytocola. The sequence goes on along the minus strand of CAWIYK010000002.1, from coordinate 1,359,784 downwards.
GGCGCCGCGGTCGGTCGTCCGCACGCCGGTGCGGTCGAGGCCGTAGCCGTCGACGTTGGGCTGGAACCCGATGGCCTGGAGGACCTTGTCGGCCTTGAGGGTCTTGCGCTCGCCGTTCGCCGACACCTCGACGGTGACCTGGTCGCCGGAGTCGTCGATCGACTCCACGCGCGTCGAGGTCATGACGGTGACGCCGAGCTTGCGGTAGTGGCGCGCCAGCTCCTTGGAGACCTCGACGTCCTCGAGCGGCACGAGCCGGTCGAGGAACTCGACGATCGTGACGTCGACGCCGTAGTTGGCGAGCACGTAGGCGAACTCGACCCCGATGGCGCCCGCGCCGGCGATGACGATGCTGCCGGGCAGTTCGTCGGTGAGGATCTGCTCCTCGAAGGTCACGACGCGCTCGGACAGCTCCGTGCCGGGCAGCAGCTTCGCCGACGCCCCCGTCGCGATGACGCAGTGGTCGAACGTGACCGTCTCGGTGCCACTGTCGGTGGCGACCTCGATCGCGTTCGGCCCGGTGAAGGTCCCGCGCCCGGAGTACTCCGTGACGCCGTTCTTCTTCATCAGGTAGTGCACGCCCTTGACCCGCCCGTCCGCGACGGTCCTGCTGCGCGCGTGGGCGGCCCCGAAGTCGAACCGGACGGTGCCCTCGACCTCGATGCCGAAGGTCTTGCGCTCGGTGTTGAAGATGTGCGCCAGCTCGGCGTTGCGGAGCAGCGCCTTGGAGGGGATGCAGCCCACGTTCAGGCAGACGCCGCCCCAGTACTTCTCCTCGATCACAGCGGTGGAGAGCCCAAGCTGCGTAGCCCGCACGGCGGCGACGTACCCGCCCGGCCCGGCCCCGAGAACGACGACATTGAAATGAGTACTCACGACCCAAACCCTAGGCGAACACCCCGGGTCCGCGCCGTGCACAGTCGGCGAGGTCACCGCGCGGCGTGGCCGCCGGCCCCCTCGAACCACGCTACCGGCGGGCACCGACAGTCTTCCGCGCCGATGATCGTCGACCGGGCGGTTGTCCACAGCCGGTGCACCTGTCCACAGATCTCCCCATGCCGGTGCCGAAGCCCCGTTCCGGGTCGGTGCCCGCCCGTAAGCTGGCAACCGGGGGCCGGCGGCCAGACGGGCCCGCTCGAGAACGTCCGGAGGGGCCGGTGCGCGTGTCGCCAGTGCTGCGGGTGGCCGTGCCTTCCGACGTGCCGGGGATCGGCGCGCTCATGCGGCAGTCGGTGCTCGACGTGTTCCCCCTGTTCCACGACGAGCGCGAGACGGCCGCCGCCGCGCGGTACCTCACCGAGCCCGACACGGCGCTGATCGCCGACGGCACCTACTTCGTCCACGAGGCGGACGGGCAGATCGTCGCGTGCGGTGGTTGGAGCAAGCGGGACAAGCTCTACACCGGCTCCGGCGCCGCGCCCTCGGACGACCGGCTGCTCGACCCGGTCACCGAACCCGCGCGGGTGCGCGCCATGTTCGTGCGCGGCGACTGGACCCGCCGCGGGCTGGGGCGCGCCATCCTCGCCAGGTGCGTGCAGGCGGCACGCGTCGAAGGCTTCGGCGCCCTGGTCCTGATGGCCACCCTGCCGGGCGTGCCGCTCTACCGGTCCTTCGGGTTCCGCGAGCTGGCCCGCACCATCGTGCCGCTGCCCAACGGCGTCGTTCTCGACGGCGTCTCGATGGAGTACCCGCTGTCGCGCTGACCCGACCTGTCGAGCCGCGAAATCACAAGTCGCACGGCGGCGCCGCGCACCGGGCGCCACGACGATCGTGAGCAGTTCGCACATCAATCCAACGCTTCGTTGGCAGATAACCAAAACAGACGGGCAACGTCTTTCGCGTTTGTCTTGACAGCGAGGCCGTCCAGGCTCAAAGTTCTCCCATTGGTCTAAACCACTAGGTCTATACCAGTAGGTCTATACCACTGGGAAACGTCAGCGGCGCGCCGTGCGCCGCGGCACGAAGGGACGGCAAGTGAAGCGCTGGACGAAAGCGATGGTCGGCGTCGCCACCATCGCGTTAGCGACCGCCGGCTGCGCAGGCTCCGGCGGCGAAGGCACCGATCAGGCCAGCAACGGCGAACCCCGCACGCTGACCGTCTGGCTGATGAACGGCTCGGCCCCGGAGACGCTGACCGACGAGCTCAACAAGGAGTTCGAGGGCGCCAACGAAGGCGTGACCGTCAAGTACGAGATCCAGGAGTGGAACGGCATCCAGGACAAGCTCACCACCGCCCTCGGCAGCCAGGACCCGCCCGACGTCATCGAGCTCGGCAACACCCAGGCGCCGTCCATCGCGGCCGAGGAGGTGCTGACCGACCTGACCGGCGACGTCGACGCGCTGAACGGCGACCAGTGGCTCGCCAGCCTCAAGGCCTCCGGCGAGTGGGACGGCAAGCAGTACTCGACCCCGTTCTACGCCGCCAACCGTTCGGTCATCTACCGCACGGACATGTTCGCCGAGGCGGGCATCACCGCCCCGCCGACGTCGCGCCAGGAGTGGCTCGACGCGATCACCAAGCTCAAGGCCAAGTTCGGCAGCGACCCGCAGTTCCAGGCGCTCTACCTGCCCGGCCAGAACTGGTACACGCTGCTGTCGTTCATCTACGACGAGGGCGGCGACATCGCCGAGAAGAACGGCAACGACTTCAAGGCGAGCATGAACACCGACGAGGCCAAGGCGGGCCTCGAGTTCTACAAGCAGCTGGTCGACGCCTCCGGCACGACCGCGCCGAAGGACAACGACGAGCAGAACCCCGAGCAGGCCGGCATCTACGGCCAGGGCAAGGTCGCGATGATGATCGCGCTGCCGTGGGAGCTCGGCACGGCCGCGAAGGACAACCCGGACATCCAGACGAAGTCCTCCGCGTTCCCGATCCCGTCGAAGACCGCCGGCAAGACCGCGCCGGTGTTCCAGGGCGGCAGCAACCTCGCGATCCCGGTCAACAGCAAGAACGCCGACCTCGCGAAGGACTACCTGAAGCTGCTGCTCAGCGACAAGTACCAGGGTCAGCTCGCCGAGGCCGGCATGGTGCCCGGCGCGTCGACCGACCTGTCCGCACTCGACGCGAACCCGGTCAGCAAGGCCATGGCGACCGCGTCCAAGAACGGCAAGGCCGTCCCGGCCACCCCGAAGTGGGCGACCATCGAAGCCGGCCAGAACCCGCTCAAGGACATGCTGACGGCCTACCTCACCGGCACGAAGGACCTCGACACCGCGACCGGTGACGCGAACACCGCGCTGGACGCCGCCTTCACCGGCTGATGACGGCGACCATCCACACCTCGGTGCCGGCGGGGACCTCCCCGCCGGCACCGCCGCGGGCGTCTCGGGAACGCCGCGCGGGCCTCGGTGAGAAGACGATCCCGTACCTGCTGCTGGCGCCCGCGGTCATCGTCATGCTGGTGCTGCTCGGGTGGCCGGCGATCCAGGTCGTCGGCATCAGCTTCCGCAAGCTGGACCTCGGCGAACTGGTGCGCGGCGAGGTCGTCTGGGTCGGCCTGGACAACTACACGGCGGTCCTGTCCGACCCCGAGTTCTGGACGATCACGCTGCGGACCGTGCTGTTCACGGTCGCGGTCGTGGCCGGCACGGTCGCCGCGGGACTGCTGATCGCGCTGCTGATGCGCCACCTGTCCGGCCCGGTGCGCGTCGCCGTCCAGATCACGCTCGTGCTCGCGTGGGCGACACCGATCCTCGCGACCACCACCGTCTTCCAGTGGATCTTCGACCAGCAGTACGGGATCCTCAACAAGACGCTGGTGAAGCTGGGCTTCGACTCGTTCGCCGGGTTCTCGTGGTTCTCCTCCGGCGCGAGCACCATGACCGTCATCGGCCTGCTGATCGTCTGGCAGGCGGTGCCGTTCGTGTGCTTCACGATCTACGCGGGGCTGCTAGCGGCGCCGAAGGAGCTGTACGAGGCGGCCGCCATGGACGGTGCCAGCTCGTGGCAGTCGTTCACGACGGTGTCGTGGCCGGCGATCCGACCGCTGGTCACGCTCGCCACGTTCCTGTCGGTGATCTGGGACTTCAAGGTGTTCGCGCAGGTGTGGGCGATCCGCCAGGGCGGCCCGGACGGCGGGAGCACCACGCTGCCGGTCCTGCTGTACCTGCGGGGCATCGCCGGGCGGCACTTCGGGGTCGCGTCCGCGGTCGCGGTGCTGATGATCCTGGTGCTGCTCGTGCTCACCGCCCGCTACCTGCAGTTGTTGCTGCGGTCAAGGGAGGCCGACGTCTCATGAACAAGACCAGGGGCCAGCGGATCGCGCTCAACACGACCGGCGTCGTCGTCGCCGTGTTGTTCGCCTTCCCCACCTACTGGATGCTGACCAGCGCGTTCAAGCCCTCCGGCGACCTGCTGACACCGGACTACGACCTGATCCCGCTGTCGTTCACGCTGGACAACTTCGTGAGCGCGTGGGCCAAGCCCGGCTTCCTCACGCACCTGTCGAACAGTCTGATCGTGACGGTCGGTGCGGTGCTGTGCTCGCTGGTCGCCGGCGTGCTGGCGGCGTTCCCGCTCGCGCGCCTGCGGTTCCGCGGCCACAAGGGGTTCCTGCTGCTGGTGCTGATCGCGCAGATGGCGCCGATGGAGGCGCTGTTCATCCCGATGTTCCTGCTGATGCAGGACGCCGGGCTGCTCAACAAGCTGCCGTCGCTGCTGCTCGTGTACTTCGCCATCACGCTGCCGTTCACCGTGTGGACGCTGCGCGGGTTCGTGCGGGGCATCCCGTTCGAGCTGGAGGAGGCGGCCATGGTGGACGGCTGCGGCCGGTTCGGCGCGTTCCGCCGGGTCGTGCTGCCGCTGCTCGGGCCGGGGCTCGTCGCGACGTCGGTGTTCGCGTTCATCACCGCGTGGAACGAGTTCCTGTACGCGCTGGTGTTCATGCGGGACAAGGACAAGCAGACGCTGCCGGTGTGGCTGTCGACGTTCAGGACGGTGTTCGGCACCGACTGGGGCGGGATCATGGCCGCGTCGGTCATGTACGCGCTGCCGGCGCTCGTGTTCTTCCTGCTCGTCCAGCGCAAGCTGGTGTCCGGCGCGACCGCGGGGGCGCTCAAGGGTTGACCTCGTGGTCTGGACCACTTATACCTGGATGTCCGAACTTTCGGGAGGATCTTGTGTCCAGGTTCCCTGCGTCCCGTTCACTCACGATGTTGGCCATCGGCGGCATGGCTCTGTTAGGCCTCGGCGTGCCCGCCGGGGCGACCACTCCTGAGGAGTCCCGTATGACCCAGGTGATACCGACACCCGTGTCGGTCACACCTGACCGCCACGGCGGCGGTTACGACCTGTCCCGCGACACCGTGATCAGTGTCGACCGCGGTGCCAAGAAGGTCGGCGAGCTGCTCGCCGGCGTGCTGCGGCCCTCCACCGGCTACCGCTTGCCGGTGGTCACGGACCGTCGTCACCACGGCGGCATCTCCCTCTCGCTCGGTTACGTCCCGGCGCGCCTGGGCACGGAGGGTTATGAACTGTCGGTCGACCGGCGCGGCGTGTCGGTGAAGGCGAAGGCGCCCGCCGGTCTGGTCGCGGGCGTCCAGACGCTGCGGCAGCTCTTCCCGGCGAAGGTCGAGAGCCGCACGAAGCAGCGCGGCCCATGGACCGTGCCGGCCGGCAAGATCGTCGACTACCCCCGGTTCGCGTACCGCAGCGCGATGCTCGACGTCGCACGGCACTTCTTCAACCCGGACGAGGTCAAGCGGTACATCGACCAGATCTCGCTGTACAAGATCAACACCCTGCACCTGCACCTCGCCGACGACCAGGGCTGGCGGATCGAGATCGAGAGCTGGCCGCGCCTCACGACCTACGGCGGCTCGTCGGAGGTCGGCGGCGGGCCCGGCGGGTACTACACGAAGGAGCAGTACCGCGACATCGTGGCGTACGCGACCGCGCGGGAGATCACGATCGTGCCGGAGATCGACATGCCGGGGCACACGAACGCGGCGCTGGCGTCGTACGCGGAGCTGAACTGCGACGGGGTCGCGCCGCCGCTGTACACCGGCATCGAGGTCGGCTTCAGCTCGTTCTGCATCGACAAGGAGATCACGTACCAGTTCGTCCAGGACGTGGTCACCGAGCTGGCCGAGCTGACGCCCGGCCCGTACCTGCACCTCGGCGGCGACGAGGCGCACTCGACCACCGACCCGGACTTCATCAAGTTCTTCGACCGCGTGTTCCCGATGGTCGAGGCGGCCGGCAAGCAGATCGTCGGCTGGCACGAGTACCTGAAGGCCACGCCGCCGACCAGCGGCGTCGCGCAGTACTGGGGCACCACCAACACGAACGACCTGGTCGTCGATGGTGCCGCGCGCGGCAACAAGATCCTGATGTCGCCGGCCAGCAAGGCGTACCTCGACATGAAGTACGACGAGAACACCCCGCTCGGCCTGTCGTGGGCCGGCTTCACCGAGGTCGACGACGCCTACGACTGGAACCCGGGCTCGTTCGTGACGGGGGTGCCGGAGTCGGCCGTGCTCGGCGTCGAGGCGCCGCTGTGGTCGGAGACGCTCGAGAACAGCGACCACATCGAGTTCATGGCGTTCCCACGCCTGCCGGCGATCGCCGAGCTGGGCTGGTCGCCGTGGTCGACGCACGACTGGGCGTCCTTCCGGGAGCGGTTGGCGGCCCAGGCGCCGAGGTGGATCGAGATGGGCGTCGACTTCTACCGGTCACCACAGATCGACTGGCCTGCCAGCTGACCTGACCCGGGTCGTGGCCGCTGGCCTCCGGCCCCCGTTTTCCAGCCTACGGCGGAGGACCGACAGTCCCGACGCGCGCGGCGACGGTTATCCACACCTGTGGACAACCGTCGTCACGAGCGCTGGAACTGTCGGTGGGTAGCCGTAGGCTGGCAACCGGGGGCCGGAGGCCAAGCCTGCCCGCTGGGCCCGCTGGGCCCCGATGCTCTCGCCACGCCACGCCACGCCACGCCACGCCACGCCACGCCACGCCGGTCCGGCGCCGCGCCCGCCCGCGTCGCGTTCAGCGATGCAGTGAAGGACCCCTTCACAGCATCGCCACCCGGGCCACCCGCGCGTCACTCCGGCGGCCCGTTGGCCTCCGGCCCCCCGGAATCCACACTACCGCCGGGCACCGACACTTTCGGTTGCGTCGCAAGGAGTTGTCCACAACGCGCGAGTTGTCCACAGGAGACACTCGGCGCGGCCCGGAGTGTCGGTGTCTTGCGGTAGCGTGGTTCGAGGGGGCCAGCGGCCAGCCGCGGCGTCGGTCTCCCGTCAGATCCGTTCTACGGTGCCGGACAGTCGGGCACGTTCCGCGGCGAACACCGCCAGGTGCGACTCCAGCGACTCGGCTGGTCCGGACAGGATGTGGGACGCGTCGCCGGTCGACACGGCCGACGTGAACGCGGCCATGAGTCCCGCGTCGCCGCCGCCGTGGCTCGCGTCCGCGGTGTGTCCGCCGCTGGGCACGTCCAGCACCGTCGTGGTGTTGGACACGAAGTCGTGCAGCCGCACCCTGGCGCCGTCGCCGTCGAGGAAGCCTCGGGTGCCGAACAGCTGCGTCCGCCGGTCCTCCGACGGGGTGAACCCGGTCATGGTGAACGTCGCGGTCACACCGCCGCCGAACTCCATCGCCACCACCTGGTGGTCGACGACGTCGTTGTCGCACGTGTACACGCACCGCCCGTACGGCCCGTCCCGCAGCGCGGCGGTGACCCCCGACTCCGTGACGTCGTCGGTCAGCACGCTCACCGGCCAGCCCGTCCGGCCTGCCCGGACCATCCCCAGGTACAGCCGCGGCGCCGAGTACGGACAGGACGGCTCGACCGCGCACGACAGGCACCGGTCGGCGGCGCCGGCCGGCTGGGACGCGCGCCGGAAGTGTTGCAGCGAACCGAAACTGGCCACCCGTTCGATCGGTTTGCCGACAATGTGGCGCAGCCAGTCGATGTCGTGGCCGGACTTGGCGAGCAGCATGAACGACGCGAGGTCGCCGCGCCGCCAGTTGCCGCGCACGTACGAGTGCGCGTAGTGCCAGTACCCCACCGGCTCCAGGTGCTGCACGCTCACGATCTCGCCGATCCGGCCCTCGTCGACGAGCTGCTTGATCAGCCGCGTGTACGGCCGGTACCGCAGCACGTGGCACACGGCGAACAGCACGTCCGCCTCGGTCACGGCCGACACCAGCGCCGTGCACTCCGCCGCAGACGGCGCGAGCGGCTTCTCCACCATCAGGTGATATCCCTTGTGTGCCAACGCGGTCGCCGGCTCGACGTGGTCGGAGTCCTGCGTCGCCACGATGGCCGCGTCCGCCAGCCGAGGCTGCGCGGCCAGCTCCCGCCACGACGAGAACACCCGGTCCGGCGCCAGCCCGTGCCGCCGCGCGAGCGACTCGCGCTGGTAAGTCCTCGGCTCCGCCACCGCGACGACGGACGCCAGGTCACCGTGCTGCGCGATCCACTCGGCGTACCCCGCGCCGCGCTGACCCGCCCCGACAATCGCGTACCCCACCATCACGACCCCTTCACGTACGTCGTCACCGACACCGACGCGGTCACCCGGACCGGCGCCGGCAACGCCGCCACCCGCTCCCCCAGCGCCGCCGCGTCCACGTGCCACGCGCTCGGTCCCATTCCTACCAGTGCCGCCACCTCGCCGTGTCCCAACGACATCACGAACTCGCAGGCGTCCTGTGTGGACACCGCGAACCCGGGCAGCGCCGCCGACACCCGCGCCGCCTTGTCCGGCGCGACGGTCAGCAGGTCCAGTGCGGACACCAGCTCGCCGAGGTGCGCGGCCGTCGGCGACACCACGACCAGACGCCCGGTCGGCGTGAGCACCCGCGCGATCTCCGCCGCGTTGCGTGGCGCGAACACGTTGAGCACCAACGACACCGCACCGTCGCGCACCGGCAGCCGGCCCCACGTGTCCGCGCCCACCGCGCCGAGCCGGGGATGCGCGCGGGCCGCCCGCCGCAGCGCCGGTTTCGACACCTCCACCGCGATCCCGACCCGGTCCGACGCCGCGAGCACCGCCGCGAGGTAGTGCCCGGTGCCCGCGCCGAGGTCGAGCACGCAGCCGTCCCCTTCGGACGCCGCGACCACGGCGGACACGATCGGCGCGTAGTGCCCGGCCGACAGGAACTCCGCCCGCGCCGCCACCATCTCCGCGCTGTCCCCGGACACCGTGGTGGGCACCAGGTTCACGTAACCCTGCCGCGCCACGTCGAACGTGTGCCCCGCCGCGCACCGCATCGCCGCGACGAACTCGGCGCCACAGTGCGGGCAGCACAGGTACGGCAGGACGTCGGTGAGCACCGGCGCCCTACCCGGCCAGCTCGGTGACACGGCGGTGCAGCCGGGGCACCCGCTCCTCGGACTCCGGCTTCATGAGGACGCTGCGCAGCACCCGCGCGCCGTCGGCGTCGGCCGCGACGGCGTGGCCGCGCTCGGCGAACGCGTCCGCCGACATCCGCAGCACGCTGAGGAACACCGGGTCCTCGGCCGCGTGCATCCCCTCCGCGAGCACCTTCGCGGTCGCCGTGTCCACCTCGGACAGCGTGTCCCGGCGCGGGAAGTACGTCACGATGTCGAGCGCGGGCTCCTGTAACAAGGTCAGCGACGAGGACTCGGACAGCAGCGCCGACCAGTGCAGCGCCGCGCGCCGGTTCGCCGCGAGGATCCCGCGGAACCCGTCCGCGCCGAGCACCCGCTGCGTCAGCCACAGCGCGGCCGCCGCGGCGCCCGGCCGCGAGCACTCCAGGCTGATCTCGCCGAGGTGCAGATCGGACTCGGTGAAGTAGGTGTAGGGCGAGTCGTGGTCGTAGAACCGCGCGACGGACGGGTCGGCGAACAGCACGGCGCCGCACCCGTAGGGCTGCAGCCCGTGCTTGTGCGGGTCGACCACCACCGAGTCGCACGACGCGATCGCGTCGAACGCGGCGGCGTCGGGAAGATCGTCGAGCAGCGTGTAGTAGCCGCCGTACGCGGCGTCGACGTGCAGCCGCACGCCGTACCGCTCCCGCAGCGCCAGGGCCTCGTGGATCGGGTCCACCGCGCCGAGCCCGGTGGTGCCCGCGGTCAGCACGACCGTCCCGACCCGTCCGGTCTCGAGCAGGTCGGCGAGCGCGGGCATCGACATCCGCCCGGCCGCGTCGACGGGCACCGCGTGCGCCTCGATCCCGAGCAGGTGAGACATCCGCGCGTGCGTGTAGTGGGCGTCCGCGCTGTAGGCGATGCCCTTGCCGGGATGCGACTCCCGCGCGACGAACAGCGCCTCCAGGTTCGCGACCGTGCCGCCGCCGGTCAGGTGGCCGAGGTGTCGGGGCAGCCCGAACATCTCGGCGAGCCACGCGACCGCCTCGCGTTCCATCGCGGCGGTGGCCGCCCCGCCGTCGTCCGCGTGGTTGTTCGGGTTGACGAGCATCGCCGTGAGATATCCGGCGACGGCGACGGGATGTGGCGGCTTCAGCATCTGGCCCGCGAAGTCCGGGTGGAAGTACGGGTAGTTGCCCGCGCGGAGCCGCTCGGTCAGCTCACCGAACGCGTGCCGGAACACGTCCTGGTCGACCTGCTGGCTCGGGTGCGTCTCGTAGCCGGCGAACGACTCCTGCCACGCGCCGACCGCGTCGAGGCCCTGCCGGAGCCACGCGGGAAGTTCCGTCATGGCTCCACCATCGCACGGCCCACCGACAGCGAACGCCGACCCGCGATGCGCGGTACCTAGCTCTTCGCCGCGTGGTCGGCCAGTCCCCGCACGCTGATCGAGATGAACTTCGTCAGCGCCTTGTGCACGAACATCCCGGTGAAGGGGATCTTCGGGTCGAACGTGATGCGCCAGGTGACGTCGGTGCCGCCCTCGACCGGCACCAGGGCGACCTGGGCCTCGTAGTTGCGCACCGGCAGCCCGCGGAGGTGGATGTAGCGGAACACGCGGTCCTGCTCGAACCCGGTGATCTCGTCGCGGCCCTTGATCCGGCCGCTGCCCAGGACGCGGATCGCGCCGACGCCCTCCGGCTCGCCGTCGCCCTCGCGCTCCAGCTCGAACGAGTCGAGCGGGGACCAGACCGGCCAGGTGGACCCGTCCCGCAGCAGCCGGTAGACGACAGCCGGCGCCGCGGCGGTGCGAGCGGTCTCCTCGATCACGTAGCGACCCACGCCACCAGCCTAGTACGGGGGTTAGCCCCACCCCCGTTTCGGGTGCTGACGCCAGTGTTCGGGACGCGCGCTTCGACCAGGCTCGAACCTGTACCGGAAAGCGTCCTGGGCGGAGGCACACCTCATGTTGAGCAAGCTGTTGCAACGAGCACCGTTCACGGCAGGCGGGCTCGTCGTGCTCGTGGTGTTCGGTGGTCTCTTCGGCACGTTCGCCACGCAGGTCCTCGACCAGCCGTGGGGTGAGCGGCTCTCCTACGGGGTGCCGGCGTTCGAGGACGGGCGGTGGTGGTCGGTGTTCACCGGCGTGCCGTTCGCGATCACGCCGCTGTGCTACGTCGCGGTGCTCGCCAGCTTCGCCGGCTTCGTCGGGCTCGCCGAGCACCGGCTGGGCACCGCGCGGACCGTGGCCGTCTGGCTCGCCGGGCACGTCGCCGGCGTGTTCGGCGCGGTGCTGCTGGTGTCGCTGACCGGCAGCGCGCTGGTGTCCGCGCTGGACGTCGGCCCCTCCGGCGGCGCGATGGCGGTGGCCGCGGTCCTCACCGCGACGATGCGCCCCCGCCGGCGGCTGATCGCCCGCATCAGCCTGGTCGTGTACGTCATCGGCTCGCTGTTCGTGATCGGCCACCTCGCCGACGTCGTGCACCTGGTCGCGGTCGCCGTCGCACTGCCGCTCGGCCCCCTCGTGGTGCGCGGGCCGAAGGCCGCCGCCGACTCCTCCCGCGCCATGGACCTGCTGTCCACGCACGGCGGCGGCACGCTGTCCTGGATGTCCACCTGGCCGGGCGCGGAGTACCTGTACGCCGAGGCCGGCGACGGGTTCCTGGCCTACCGCCGGCACGCCGGCGTCGCGATCGTGCTCGGCGACCCGGTCGGCTCGACCGCGTGGGCACGCAGGGCGCCCGCCGAGTTCGCCGCGCACTGCGCGGCCGAGCGCCTGGTCCCGGCCTGGTTCTCGGTGGGCGCCGCGACCGCCGACGCGGTCGGCACGCGCCGGGTGCAGGTCGCGGAGGACACGCTGGTCGACCTGCCCGGCCTCGAGTTCCGCGGCAAGAAGTGGCAGGACATCCGCACCGCGCGCAACCGCGCGACCAAGGACGGCATCGAGTTCCGCATGGTCACGCTGGCCGACGAGTCGCCGGCGGTCATCCGTCAGGTGCGCGAGATCTCGACGGCGTGGCTGAAGGGCAAGCGCACCCCGGAGCTGGGCTTCACCCTCGGCGGCGTCAGCGAGGCCATGGACCCGAGGGTCCGCGTCGGCATCGCGGTCGACGCGGAGGGGACCGTCCACGGCGTCACGTCGTGGCTGCCGATCCTGGACGAGAACGGCAAGCCGCGCGGCTGGACGCTCGACATGATGCGGCGCAGGGCCGACGGGTTCCGGCCGGTGGTCGAGTTCCTGATCGCGGAGGCGTGCGTGACGTTCCAGTCGGAAGGCGCGGACCTGGTGTCGCTGTCCGGCGCGCCGCTGGTCCGGTCGGAGAAGGGCACGGTCAACCCGATCCAGCGGGTGCTCGACGTGCTGGGCAAGCTGATGGAACCGCTGTACGGGTTCGGTTCGCTGCACGCGTTCAAGGCGAAGTTCCAGCCGCGCAGGGAACCGCTGTACCTCGTGTACCGGCACGCCGGCGACCTGCCCAGGATCGGCGCGGCCGTGCTGACCGCGTACCTGGCTAAGCCGGCCACCGCCGCGCGGCGTCGGCCAGTGCCCGCCGCGCGTCGTCGGACAGCTCTCGCACCAGGTCTGCGGCCGGTGTCGGCCGGGCGAACTCGTACGCCTGGCCTGCCCACAGTGACATCGCCGCTGCGTCGCCGGCTCGTCGCAGGTGTGTGGTCAGCTGGTGGACATGTGGGTACGCGGATGGCGCTGCCTCGGAGTGCGTCAGCAGGAAGCGGTTCGCGAGCCCACGCGCCGGCCGGCCGGTGAAGGCGCGGGTGACCTCGGTCGGCAGGTCGCCGGCCGCGAGCGCCGCGAGGTGGAGCGGGTTCGCCCCGCTCTCCGGGCAGGGCAGGAACATCGTGCCCAGCTGCGCGGCACACGCGCCGGCGACGAGCACGGCCGCGACGTCGCGGCCGTGCGACAGCCCGCCGGTGGCCACCAGCGGCACGTCGACCGCGGCGGACACCTTGCGCAGCAACGGGAGCAGGCCGGTGCGGTCGATGGCGTCGTTCGCGAAGCTGCCGCGGTGGGCACCCGCCTCCTGGCCCTGCACGCACAGCCCGTCGGCGCCGGCCGCGACCGCCGCTCTGGCCTCGGCGGCCGAGGTGACGGTCACCAGCACCTCGGAGCCGTGCCGCTTGACCTCGGCGACGACGTCCTTGTCCGGGCAGCCGAAGGTGAAGCTGACGACCGGCACGTTCGCCTCGGCGAGCAGCGCGAGCTTGTCGGCCCACGCGTCGTCGCCGCCCGTGGGTTCGCCGAGCTCGACGCCGTGCCGCTCGGCCTCGTCCCGCAGGCGCTCCGCGTACCTGGCGACGGCGTCGGCGTCCACCGGGGACGTCTCCGGCACGAACACGTTGAGCCCGAACGGCCGGTCGGTCAGCTCGCGGGTCTTCTCGACCTGCGTGCGCACGGCGGCCGCGGTCAGGTAGCCGGCCGCGAGGAACCCGAGGCCACCGGCGTTCGACACGGCCGCGACCAGCTCCGGCGTCGACCCGCCCCCGGCCATCGGCGCCGCCACGATCGGCCGCGCCAGCTCCTCGACGATCGTCATCGCGCCCCTTCCTCGGGAAACTCCTGGTTCACCAACCGCAGCAGCGGCGTCGCCTTGACCGCCGTCTCGGCGAACTCGGCGTCCGGTGTGGACAGCGCGATGATCGCGCCGCCGACACCGTAGGACACCCGGTCCGGCTCGACGACCAGCGTGCGGATCACGATGCTGAGGTCGGCGGCGCCGTCCAGCGAGAAGTACCCGAGCGCCCCGGAGTACACGCCGCGCGGCCCGTCCTCGAGCCGGTCGATGATCTCCATGGTGCGCAGCTTCGGCGCGCCGGTCATCGAGCCGCCGGGGAACGCGGCCCGCACGCAGTCCACCGCGGACCGGTCGGCGCGCAGCCGGGCGCGGACGGTGCTGACCAGCTGGTGCGCGGTCGGGTGCGTCTCCACGTCGAACAGCTTCTCGACCCGCACGCCGTCCAGGGTCGCCACGCTGCCGAGGTCGTTGCGGACGAGGTCGACGATCATCAGGTTCTCGGCGCGGTCCTTCGCGCTGGTGGCGAGGTCGGCTCTGAGCGCGGCGTCCCGCGCGGCGGTGGCGCCCCTCGGCCGGGTGCCCTTGATGGGCATGGACTCGACGACCCCGCCGGCCGTGACCTTGAGGAACCGCTCCGGCGACGCGCTCAGCACGCTCAGGTCACCGAACCGCAGGAACGCGCAGAACGGCTCCGGGTTGGCGCGGCGCAGCCGCCGGTAGCCGGGCCACGGGTCGAGCTTGCCGTGCGCGGTGAGCTGGTTGGTGAGGCACACCTCGTAGGTCTCGCCGGCGTGGATCTCCCGCTGGCAGGCGGCGATGCGCTCGAGGTACGCGGCGCGGTCGTGGCGTGGGCGCAGCGGCCCGACCTCGGGTTCGCGCTCGTCGGCCGGCTCCGGGGCGAGGGCGTTCAGCGTCGCCTCGGTGGTGTCGAGCCAGCCGTCGTCGGTCAGCGCGAGCAGGTGGACGTCGCCCTCGTGGTGGTCGAACACGATCGCGCGGTCGGCGAACACCAGCGCGGCGTCCGGATGCGGCGACCGGTGCGTGTTCGGCGAGCCGCACTCCGCCTTCAGCTCGTAGCCGAGGTAGCCGACCCAGCCGAGCGCGAAGTCGAACGGCAGGCCGGTCGGCGCGACCCGGTTGGCGGCGAGGTCCGCGTCGAGCCAGTCGAGCAGCCCGCCGGTCACCACCTCGTCGGGCCGGCCCGCGCGGCGGACGGTCAGCCGGCCGGTGGTGACGTCGGCGGTCAGCACGCGGGCGAGCGGGCCGCTCGCGTCACCGATGATCGAGAACCGGCCGCCGGCGGCGCTGTCCAGCCAGAACGCGTGGTCGGCGCCCGCGTGGAGGGCGTCGAACACGGTCTCGGCGGTCGCGGCTGTCGCGACCCGGCGGTGGTGGATCGCTCGGGTCGCCGGCATGCGTGCGATCTCGACGGTCGGCCGGACGCGGGGCTGGTCGAGGAAGTTCGCGAGCAGCCGGTGCCCGTGCTCGGTGTGGATCGACTCGGGGTGGAACTGGACGCCCCACTGCGGGCGGTGCCGGTGCCGGACGGCCATGAGCACCCCGTCGCCGCTGGTGGCGATGGCCTCGAGGTCGTCGGGCAGGCGGGTGGCGACGAGCGAGTGGTAGCGGACGGCGTCGAAGGGGTTGGGGAGGCCGGCGAACAAGCCGGTGCCGTCGTGGTGGATGGGCGAGGTCTCGCCGTGGCGGACGCGGGGCGCGGGGCCGACGGCGCCGCCGTGGACGTGGCAGATGCCCTGGTGACCGAGGCAGACGCCGAGCAGCGGGATGGTCGCGTGCCGGATCACGTCCGCGCAGACACCGAAGTCGCCGGGCCGCTCCGGCCGGCCGGGCCCCGGCGAGATGATCACGTTGGCGTAGCCGTCGAGGTCGACCGGCTCGTCGTTGCGCACGACGGTCGGCGCCACGCCGGTCACCGCGCCGACCTGGTGGAACAGGTTGTACGTGAACGAGTCGTAGTTGTCGATGATCAGGGTGCGCATATCCACCTCGGCTGCCGAGCTTCGCCGATGGCGCTGGCGGACGCAAGGAGCGTTCGGTCACGTCGCACAGAAATGGGGACTGGCCGGCAGCGAGGGCCAATGCGCCGCTGCCGGCCAGCAGCCGGTGGGAATTCATTTCGCGTGTTTTCGCGGAAGCTGACTCCCATGGTGCGAAAGGAGAATCGTCCGGTCAATGACACTCGACCGTGCCTTGACGACTGTCCTAACCGACTCGAATCCCCGCCGCCACGAAAATCGGAATGGCGACGAATAACCGATCGTTTTCCGCGCGTTCGGCCTGTTCGCGGAGCCACCCGTCGGCCCGCTCCCCCACGCTCGCGGCCAGCTCGGCGAGCATGGGCAGGATCATCGGGCCGGTGTGCACCGACGTGTGGACCTCGACGGCGACGTCGGTGAAGCCGTGGTCCAGCAGTAGGTTCCGGTACTGCCGGGCGGCGCGCGGGGCCGCGACCAGGTCGGCGCGGGCGTGCCGGATCGTCCTGGTGAGCACGGGGTCGTCGGAGTCGATGACGAGGGTGTCCCAGTCCTGGCCGAGCAGGACGGCGCGGCCGCCGGGCGTCAGGACCCGCCGGGCCTCGACGAGCGCGCGGGCGGGTTCGTGGAGGGTGTGGACGACCTTGTCGGCGCGGTAGCCGGTGGCCGAGCCGTCCTCGAGCGGCAGGTCGGTGGCGTCGCCGAGCAGGAAGGTGGACCCCGGCCACCTCGTCGAGGCGACCTCGACCATCTCCGGATCGAGGTCGACGCCGACCGTGGTGGTGAGCTCGGTCAGCTCGGCGACCGCGCGGCCCCCGCCGCACCCGACGTCGACGACGAGGCCGTCCAGCGGCGCGAGGAGATCGTAGGAACGTTGACGCAGCGCGGCGGCGGCCGGCAGCGCGTCGAACGCGTCGAGCAGTGCGAGAAGAGTGGACATGCCGGCCATGCTGCGACTTAATGTCGACATGAAGTCAAGCCTGACGATCGGCGACGTGGCGGCCCGCTTCGGCCTGGCGACCCACGTGCTGCGCCACTGGGAGGCGATGGGGCTGCTGACCCCGTCGCGCGTCGGCGACCGGCGGCGCTACACCGAGGCGGACCTGTACCGGGTGGCGTCGATCCTGCGGGCGAAGGAGGCGGGCTTCGGCCTGGAGGACATCCGGGAGATGTTGACCGTGCGGTCGGCGCCCGCGCGCCACGAGGTGATGCGCCGGCACCGCGACACCCTCGAGGCGCGGATCGCGATGGCGCGGTCGGCGCTCGCCATGCTGGAGGGTGGCCTCACCTGCGAACACGACGACCTGATGACGTGCCCGAACTTCCAGAGCCTGATCGAGGAGACCCTGGGGCGAACCCGGCTGCGCGCCCTCTGACCCATGGCAAACTCGGCCACGTGCAGATCGGGATGCTTGGACCGTTCGAGGTTCGCACGGAAGACGGCGTCCCCGCCGACGTGCCGGGTGCCCGGTTGCGCGGCCTGTTGATCGCCCTCGCGCTCGAACCGGGGCGCACCGTCCCGAAGGCGCGGCTCGTCGACTGGATCTGGGGTGAGCACCCGCCCGCCGACGCGGCGAATGCCTTGCAACGCCTGGTTTCCCGGCTGCGGAAGGCGCTGCCGGAAGGGTCGGTCGACGGGCAGCCGAACGGCTACCGGCTGACGGTGGCACCCGACTCGGTCGACGCGGTGCGGTTCGAACGGCTCGTCGGCAGGGCCGGCGACGACGAGGGCTCACAGCGGGTCCGGCTGCTGCGCGAGGCGCTCGCCCTGTGGCGCGGCGCGGCCATGCAGGACGTCGACCTGCCGGACAGTGGGCTGTTCGACGCGGCGGTGACCCGGCTCGAAGGTCTGCGCCTCGCCGCGACGGAGGATCGGTTCGATGCGGAGATCGGTCTCGGTCACGGTGCCGCGCTCGTCACGGAGCTGACCGACCTGGTGGCCGCGCACCCGGTGCGAGAACGGCTCGTCGCCGCGCTGATGCGGGCCCTCGTCGCGACCGGTCGCGACACCGAGGCGCTGCTCGTGTACCAGCGCACGAGAGATGCCCTGGCCGACGCGCTGGGCGTCGACCCATCGCCGGAGCTGTCCGCGTTGCACGTCGCGCTGCTGCGGGGCGAGCTGGGCCGGCGGGAGGAGAACCGGAAGACCAACCTGCGTGCGGAGCTGACCAGCTTCGTCGGCAAGGGCGCCGATGTCGCCGCGGTCCGCGAGCTCGTCGCCGAACACCGGCTCACCACGCTGATCGGGCCGGGCGGTTCCGGGAAGACCAGGCTGGCCACGGAAACCGCGCGCACGCTGCTCGGTGACCTGCCGGACGGCGCCTGGCTGGTGGAGCTCGCGGCCATCGGCGCGGACGGTGACGTGGCGCAGGCGACGCTCGCCGGGTTCGGCCTCCGGGACGCCCTGCTCGGCGAGGCGCCGAACGTGGAGCCGACGGAACGGCTCATCGCCGCGATCCGCGAGCGGGAGGTGCTGCTGATCCTGGACAACTGCGAGCACGTGATCGAGGCCGCGGCGGCGTTCGCCCATCGCGTGCTCGGGGAGTGCCGGCGGCTGCGGATCCTGGCGACGAGCAGGGAACCACTCGGCATCACCGGTGAGGCGTTGTGGCCGGTCGTGCCGCTGGCGTTGCCGGACGGGGACGCCGGTCCCGACGAGATCGAGTCCGCGCCGGCCGTCCGGCTGCTGCGGGAACGGGCGGGCGCGGTGCGCACGGATCTCGTGGTCGACGCCGCCACGTTGTCGACGATGGCGCGTGTCTGCCGGGCTCTGGACGGGATGCCGCTGGCGATCGAGCTGGCCGCGGCCAGGTTGCGCACGATGTCCATCGATCAGCTCGCCAACCGGCTCGACGACCGGTTCCGGCTGCTGACCGGCGGTAGCCGAACCGCGTTGCCGCGGCACCGGACGCTGCGCGCGGTGGTCGACTGGAGCTGGGAGCTGCTGACCGACGCCGAACGGACGGTCCTGCGCAGGCTTTCGGTGTTCGCGGGCGGGGCGAGCCTGGAAGCGGCCGAGCGGGTCTGCGCGGGTGACGCGGTCGAGCCGGACCAGGTCCTCGAGCTGCTCACCGCGCTGACCGAGAAGTCGCTGCTGGTGGCCGAGGGTGCGGACGCGCCGCGCTACCGGATGCTCGGCACGATCAAGGAGTACGCAAGGCATCGCCTCGCGGAGGCGGGGGAAGCGGAGCCGGCGCGGCACGCGCATCTCGCCTACTTCACCGAGCTCGCCGAGACCGCGGACCCGGAGCTTCGCCGCGCCGAGCAGCTGACCTGGCTAGCCATACTCAAGGTCGAGCACGACAACATCGGTTCCGCGATGCGTGGCGCGCTCGCGTCCGGCGACGCGCAGGCGGCGATGCGGCTCGCGGCGGGCGCCGGCCTGTACTGGTGGCTCGCCGGCCACAAGGCAGAAGGCATGGAGCTGGTCACCGCGGCCACCGAGCTGCCGGGCGTGGTGGCCGACGAGATTCGGGCGTGGGTGTACGCCCTCCTCGTGACGTTCGTGAGCTCCGGGCTCGGCGACGAACACCAGGCGGCGGAGTGGATCGTCAAGGCGTGCGAGTTCGGCCGGCGCAGTCAGTTCCGCAACCCGCTGCTGGGGTTGATCACCCCGCTGGAACGCCTGTTGCGGGAGCCGGCCGCGGCGCTGTCCGCGTGGGAGGTGTCGCTGGACAGCGAGGACCCCTGGGTCCGTGCGATGGCCCGGCTGCATCTCGGCAAGACGCGGATCGTGCTCGGCCACGGCGGGCGGGACGCGGACGCGTACCTCGAGGCGGCGCTCGCCGAGTTCCGGGCACTCGGCGAGCGGTTCGGGATCTCGTTCGCCCAGACCGAGCTGGCCGACCGCATCGCGACACGCGGCGACTTCGCCGGTGCGTGCGAGCACTACGAACAGGCGATCGCGGTCGTCTCCGAGATGGGTGCCATCGACGATGTCATCCGGATGCGGTCGCGACAGGCGCAGCTGTACTGGCTGCTTGGCGACGAGGAGTCCAGCGCGGCCGCCATAGCCGAGGCCGGGCGGTGCGCGGAACGGGTCACCTGGCCGAACGCGCTGGCCATGCTGGCCATCACGAGGGCGGCACTCGCTCGGTGGAGCGGCGACGTGGCGGAGGCATACGGACAACTCGGCGTCGCGACGACCCTGTGGGGCGACGAGGCGGAGCAGGCGGGCATCCGCGCCATCACGCACGAGCTGCTTGGCCACCTCACCGACGATCTCGACCAGGCCAGGAAGCACCACGCCGCGGCCTGCCAGGCGGCGGCCGAGGCGGGCCACGCGACCGCGATCGCGCAGGTACTCGTCGGGGTCGCGGACCTGGCACTGCGCCGCGACCAGTACGAGCAGGCCGCACGGCTGCTCGCGGCGAGCACCGCCATGCGCGGACTGCCGGATCGCGCCAACCCGGACATGGCCCGGATAGAGCAGGCCGCGCGAAACCGCCTCGGCGACGCACTGTTCGCCGAGGCGGCCCTGGAGGGCACGAAGACGAGCTGGACCGACCTGGTCGAGGCCACGCTCGGGTCCTGACGGGTCAGGCGCGCTTCTGGAACGTGGAGCGCGCCCACAGGTAACCGACGAGGGCGATGCCGACGCACCAGGCGACGGCGGTGATCGCGTCGCCGGCGTCCGGGGCGCCGTTGAGCAACCCGCGGATGGTTTCGATGATCGGCGTGAAGGGCTGGTACTCCGCGAACTGCCGCAGGCCCGGGCCCATCTTCTCCGCGGGCACGATCGCGCTGCTGAAGAACGGCAGCATGACCAGCGGCACGGCGGCCAGCCCCGCCGTCTCCACCGACTTCGCCGCCATTCCCAGCGCGACCGTGAGCCAGCCGGCGGCGACTCCGAGCAGCACGACCATGCCGACCACGCCGAGCCAGTCGACGAAGCTCGCCGCCGGGCGGAAACCCAGCAGGAAGGCCACCCCGACCAGCGCCGCGATGGCGACCAGGTTGGTCAGCAGACTGGTGACGACGTGGCCGTTCAGCACCGCGCCGCGGGAGACGTCCATGACCTTGAACCGGTTGATGATGCCCTTCGTCATGTCGGAGCTCACCGCCGTCGCGGTGGCGCCCAGCCCGTAACAGACCGCCAACAGGATCAGGCCCGGCGTCGCGTAGTCGACGTAGTCGACCCCGACGTCGAAGGCGTCTCCCATCATGTAAACGAACATCAACATGACGACGATCGGCATCAGCACCGCGTTGAACACCGACATCGGGTTCCGTGCGATGTGCTTGGAGTTGCGACGCAACATGACCATCGAATGGGACTTGGCACTCATTTCGCGACCACCTCCGTGGCGTGGCCCGTCAGGGCGAGGAAGACGTCGTCGAGATCCGGTGTGTGGACGGAGAACCCGTCGGCGCTGAGCGAGTACTCGTCCAGCCTGTCCAGCAGTGCCCGCAGCGATCTCGTCCCGCCGTCGCTGGGCACCCGCAGGGCCAGTGCCTCGTCGTCGCGTGTGGAGTCGGGGAAGATCCGCGCGGCCGCGTCGAGCTCGGCGACGGTGGTGAACCGGAGCCGGACGTGCGTCCCGGGGAGCCTGCGCTTGAGCTCGTCGGGAGTGCCCTCGGCGACCAGTCGGCCCTGGTCGAGCACCGCGATCCGGTCGGCGAGCTGGTCGGCTTCGTCGAGGTACTGGGTGGTGAGGAAGATGGTCACGCCGTCGGCCACCAGCTCGCGGATGATCGACCACATCGTGCGACGGCTGCGCGGGTCGAGGCCCGTCGTCGGCTCGTCGAGGAAGATGATCCGCGGGTTGCCGACGAGCGTCATCGCCAGGTCGAGCTTCCTGCGCATGCCGCCGGAGTAGGTCGACGCGGGCTTGTCCGCCGACTCCACCAGGTCGAAGCGTTCCAGCAGCTGGGCGACGATCCGCTTGCCGTCGTTGGCGGGCACCGGGCTCAGGTCCACCATCAGCTGGAGGTTCTCCTGCCCGGTGAGCAGCTCGTCCACCGCCGCGAACTGGCCGGTGACCCCGATCTCCGCGCGGACCGCCTTGGCCTCGGTCGCGACGTCGTGTCCGGCGACGCGCGCCGTCCCGCCGTCGGCGCTCATCAGCGTGGTCAGCACGTTCACCGTCGTCGTCTTGCCGGCCCCGTTCGGACCGAGCAGCGAGAAGACCGTGCCAGCACGCACTTCCAGGTCGATGCCGTCGAGCACGACCTTGTCGCCAAAAGCCTTTCGCAGTCCGGAAACCGCAATCGCTGAACTTGTCATGTGACCACCATCGGCGCCCGGTCTGACACACCCCCGCCACACCCCTGACACGGCGACAGCGCCGTGTCAGCCCGGTGACCGGTCCGTCGGCGACCGTGGACCCAACAACCGCCACGAAAGGAACCCGATGAGTCAGACGGTTCACATCCCGCACGGTCTTCCCATGGAGCGCGATGCGGGCCCCTTCGACCCGCCCGCCCAGATCACCCGGCTGCGCGACACCCGCCCGGTGAGTCCCATGGTCTTCCCGGACGGTCACGAGGGCTGGCTCGTCACGGGTTACGACGCGGTCCGCCAGCTCATGGCGGACACCCGGTTCAGCTCCCGTCAGGACATCGGCATTCTCCACATGCCGTACGAGACCCCCGGCATGCCGGCCGCCACCGAACCGTCGCCGCAGATGCCGGGCATGTTCATCGCCATGGACCCGCCGGATCACACCCGACTGCGGAAAAGGCTGACGGGCGCGTTCACCGTGAAACGCATGAAACAGCTCGAAGAGCACATCGTCGATATCGCGGAGCGGCAGCTCGACGAGCTGGCGCGCCTTACCCCGCCGGTCGATCTGGTCAAGGAGTTCGCGCTGCCGGTGCCGTCGCTGGTGATCTGCGAGCTGCTCGGTGTCCCTTACGCGGATCGGGGGACCTTCCAGGTGAACTCCGCGAAGTTCATGGAAAAGGACGTGACGCTCGAGGAGAAGATGGCCGCGTACGGCGCGCTGAACACGTACCTTTCCGAACTGGTCACGCGCAAACGTGCCGAGCCCGGCGAGGACATCCTGTCCGACCTGGCCCGCCAGGACGACCTCACGGTCGAGGAGCTGACGGGCATCGCCTTCCTGCTGCTGTTGGCGGGCCACGAGACGACCGCCAACATGCTGGGACTGGGCACGTTCGCGCTCCTGGAGCACCCCGAGCAGCTGGCCGAACTACGCGCCGACCCGGCCCTGATGCCCGATGCGGTCGAGGAGTTGATGCGCTACCTGTCCATCGCGGACATCTTCTTCCGCTACGCCACGGAGGACATCGAGCTAGGTGGAGAAACCATCCCGGAGGGCTCGACGGTCATAGTCTCGCTGCTGGCGGCGAACCACGACCCGCAGCGTTTCGAGAACCCGGACACCCTGGACTTCCACCGCAAGGCGCGAGGTCACCTGTCCTTCGGCCACGGCGTACACCAATGTCTGGGCCAACAACTGGCCCGAATAGAAATGCGCGCGGGCTTCGAGGGCCTACTACGCCGCTTCCCAACCCTGGAACTAGCCATCCCAGCCAACAAAGTAGAGCTAAGAACGGACATGAACATCTACGGCGTACACGAACTACCAGTAACCTGGACAAAAACAACCAAATAAAGAAAAGAAAAAGCCTTCCCGCTCACACAGTGAACGAGAAGGCAAACCCAAGAAGGTGCCCAAGCTGGGTCAGCACCAACCGCACCGTGGGGGGTTTGGGGGGCTCGGCCCCCCAAACATAATGGCGAAACGCAAAAGGCGAGCGCTCTAAGCGAGCACAAGCCTCCGATGCGTGGGAGCAGTTGAGGCGCTTGCCCAACGGACAAAAGAGATAAACCGCCTATATCGGACAGTGTTGGAGTGGCTGCGATGTTCGGACAGTAGGACAGCACCGGAAGCACGCAAGCTGCGGACTGCCCGCCAACTACCGTCCGCTGAGGTACACCAGCTGGTCATCGACTACCAGGCTGGGGCGACGGTCTACGAGCTGGCCAAGTTGTACGGCATCAGCCGCGGGATCGTCGGCAAGCACCTGCGGAGTCGAGGCATCGACACCAAGCCGCCAGGTCTGCACCCTGACGATGTACCAACCGCCGCCGACCTGTACGAGTCGTCCGGCTGGTCGCTAGCCCGGATTGCCGAGAAGTTCGGGACGACCGCCAACACTGTACGAGCCAGGCTCCTGGAGGCTGGCGTGGTCATGCGAGATGAGCGCGGACGGGAGCGATAGTTCGCCGGTTCGGACTCATCAACTGAGCGTCCCTGGCACAGGAAATGAGGTCCTCGCTCCTGCTAACGACACAAGCAGTGACCGGCCCAAGCCTTAGGAGCACGCCAGCGGCCCCGGCGGATTACACGCCCGCCGGGGCCGCGACGCGCCGTAGCGGCTCCGCATTCAACGGGTGTCCTGCCGTGGGACACTGGCCATCACCAGGGTCAAGCGATCCAAGCGAACAGGCGCAATGGCCTGTCAGAGAAGGAGAGCCGCGCATGGCTGACACGCCAGATTCCGGGGCTGACTCACAGGCGCAGCCGTCAGCGCCTCCCCCGCCGCCCAGCAAGGAAGAGGTCTTCTACCCCACCATCGGGACCGAGAAGGTAACTGAGAACGGCCGGAAGCCAGGCGGGACAACTCGCGGTAGACACCGGCGTACGGACTGACTGTTCAGGCTCGTGAGCCACGACGAACCAGCCGTCCAGCCCTCCGGTCAGACTGCGGAAGGCGGGTTGGCTGGCCCGGTCATAGCGGAGCTCATCGCGAAGGAAGTTGAGGCGTCCCGCACCAGGCGGCGTCAGTGCAGTCGCGCGGGCTGGCGGTAATCAGCTCGGCAGGCACGCTCGTCACGCTGCTGTTCGGCCTGTCGGCGCTTGCCACGAATGCTCAGGACTTCATGCTGCCCGCGGCGACCAAGGTGCCGTTGTACTTAGCAGCCGTGTTCCTGGCGCTTGCCGCGTTCGTCGCCATCGTCACCAACGCGCCGAGAAAGCGGGACGCTATAGCGCTGAGCACCCTCCGGCCACTTCTAGAAGAGCAGCACTGGAGCGCGCCCGAGGTCTATGCCCAACGTCAGGTCGCGAAGAGCCAGCTGGTCGTCTTGGAGAGCGAACGCCGGACGAACGTGCGGATGGCACGTCTCCTGCAATGGGCCATTGGTCTGGAGCTGGTGGGCATCGCTTGTGTAGTGGCCGCGGTGATCACGCTCATCGCTGGCGCATAGCAGTAGACCAGGAGGGCCCATCCCACCTAACGAAGCCAGCCGACGAACGGGCGCGCCGCCTCGAAGTCGTCACCCTTCAAAGCTGAGGCTGCGTCGTGGTACGCGTGCTTGCTCCAGTCGGTCAGCTCGATCTCGCCAGTAGTCTTCCGACCGGTGAAGTACCGGCCAGCCAGTCGTTCGCCGTCCTTGCCAGAGACATACAGGTCGCACACGCCGCGGTGCGGTTCGCTACGCTCCTGAACACTCTGCCGAGGTGTGTTGCGATACACCCAGCTCAGACGCCAGCGGTCGTCCTCTTCCTTGATGAGCTGCGCCTGCTCGGACATCGACTCAGACTCACCCGTGAACAGCGTTGCTACCAGCGACGAGTTCGTCTGCTTGAACCGAATTACAGTTGGGATCGGCGGAACCGGCGTAGCTTCCCCCGGACGCACATAGTCGGACTGCATCATGCCGCGCCAGGTGCCGGCTACGAGTGGCTTCTTCGTGATCGCTCGAACCGGTGTCCACTTCCAGATGAAACGATCGTAAAGCAAGAAGAGGATCGTGACGACGGTCCCAGCGATCGAGAAGGTCTTCAGCGCAGTCATCTGCGCGTCCTGGTTCGTCGCTACCGCAACCGCAAACCAGATCACAGCGGCTATGCCAATCGCGATCTTGGTTTGCGTCTTGTTGATCACGAGCTACGCCTTGTCCAGTTCATAGTATGACCATGCAGCGAGGATGAGCTTTCGCGCATCATCAACGGTCCAGGGCTGCGAACTGGAGAACAGCGACTTTATGCCATTCGGTTCGTACAGTGCTGCTCCGCTCTCACCTTGCTTCACCTTGCTGAAGATGTACGCCACCGCGCTCGTAAAGTCTGAGACGAGCGGTGTCGTGCCGGTATCACCGAAGCGGCCATTCGGCACGACATACATGAGGCACTCCATGAAGTAGCTCGGCAGTGCCTCGATTTTGCCTGCGGTCACGAGTTCATTCTCTACACGCTTCAAGATCCGCACGAGCTTCTTGTACCTGCCGCCCGTGGCAGTATTCTTCGCACGCCCGTTCGCCAGCTGTTGTTCGGGAAAGTTCACTACCGACGTGCCGTCCAGCCGGTAAACCTTGTGCCCCTTGTGGTAGTCCACACGTCCAGACGAGTTGTAGTAGTACTGGTAGAACTCAAAAGACGGCACGATGTCGGCCTTCACACGGCCGGAGTTCTCAGCAAGCTCAATCGCCGTCTTGCCTGTGTTGTCGCAGGCGTCACCGAAACGGGACTTCAGTGAAGCACCGAGACTCCTACGAAAGGATAGCTCTCCGAAGTGGGTAATAGTAACGCCACTTCCAGACATCTTGTCATTGTAACTAAGCGCACTGTCGTCATAGTAGTGAAACCCGCCATGGATGGCGGATATGTCAACATCGCTATCCAAGCGCACGTTGGTATTATTGGCGTACGAGCCTTTGGGCATGTACCACACGGTGACACCTTCGTCGCTCGCCCATTTATCAACCGCCCCGCGGACCATACGCTCAGCTCGATCTTGCTTGTCCTTCTCGTATTCGCTAGAAGGCTTGGCGTAGCGGCCGAATTTTTCTTCCAGCGCCGTCATAGTACATATCTCCTCTGATACGCCACATTATACATTAACGCTCAGCGTTTTGATTCGTCACCAAAGACGAGAGAGGCGACAAACCATCATATGAGTACCCGGTCGTTGACCAAAGAACGACTGTACATCAAAATCACAGACCAGAGACCATTCCAGGACCCTTACACCTACTACCTCAGATATTAGGCGGCCACTTATTGCATCTACACCTTGCCAAGTCACTAATACTGCTTCGCCGCTTCATAGCAGCGCTCAAGCTCCTGCTGCCATAGCACCTCGTCGCCGAGCGACTGATACTCCGGACGCAAGCGCTTCGCCATGCCGTAGAAGCCATCGTTAGGTTGACCAGTCTCCTTGGCCACGACAAGCGCGCTCCACATCGGCTCTCCGCGCTTCATGGCTCGGCGCGAGACTTGTTCGAGTTGCGGGCTTAGGAAGTTGGGCTGCGTCTCCACCCGCCGGGCAAGTGGTCCATAGCCAATCGTCCCACCAGCCATAGCGACACCGAACAGGATGTCAGCGATGCGGTCCACTCGGCTGACTTCAAATGTCTCAACCATGCATGCCTCATCAGTAGGTCGGGCAGAGGTACTTGCGAACCACAGCAAGGATCTGAGTCGACTTGTCCGGTCCGAAGCCTTCGGGATGGTCCGGTGACGTGAAGCGTTGCTGTGTCAGGTCGACGAGCTTGGCCTGGTCGCTGGGCCACTCCTTGACACTGGAGCACTGGTCCCGGCCGCGGGAGACAGCCTTGCCCTCTTTGCCATGCACGATGTCCGGATCAAGGGCGACCAGCTCCGTTATGTAGGACTGCTTGGTTGCAGCATCGGGCTTTGGCGGGATACCGGCAGCTGCCTCAGCCGACTCGATGTCGACCGTAGTCGAAGGCGAGGTTGTAGCTGGTTGGGTGCCACAGGCGGCGGTAAGAACGAGCAGGGCGCTACCAGCTATCGCGGCAGACACGAGACGGACCATGGTTGATGTCTCGTCAGAGCGAAAGCGAGTGTTACTCGGCCGCATCAAGTGCAGGAGGAACTACCGGTGAGGTACGGCTCAGACGCCCTCCGGCAGCTTGCCGAACTTGGCGAGCAGGGCACGGGCGCTTCGATCCGCCTGGGTGTCTGGCCGAAGGTTGGTGTGGATGCCTTTCTTCGGCAGATCAGGGTCATTGCTGGTGAGATGCACACGCTTGGTGCCAGGGTCGTACCAAAGCTGCACGTTGAGTTGCACGTACTTGCGTCCAACTGGTGATGGCTTGGCCATGGCTACTGGCTCCTTTGCTGCTGGGGGCCACGATTGCGGCCAGTCCGTGACCCGCGTCGCAGGTGATGACTAAGTCCCGACTCAGAATAAGGGAGCGCACGTGTGCATCGTCACACCAGGTTGCCGCCACGTACGTTGACCCTACCCGTTCAGCCAGGACCAGATTTGATATTGAGCACAACGAACTGTTGGTTCTCCCCCTCGTGACGGTCCCACAAGACTGGATTCACTCGTTCTATTGCGTCCGGAGGAATCCAGGACCTGGCCAGTGAGTACGGATTCTATGATGTAGCCTCGACGATCCTCGGTGCGATGAAAGCGCCAACGCTGATGAGGTTCCGCGTGCTTCGGCCACATAACCGGCACACGTGGAATCTCTGACCAGGTTCTCGCATCCAAAAGCCATGCCATTTTCTGCGGACACGATGGCAAATTCATCACGATGAGGAGTGCGGACCAAATACCATGGTTGGGGCAGGCCACCGTGCACGCGCCATAGGTGAGGAACGGATTCCTTGGTCGTATGCAATGCTGTATCGAGAGCAAGACCACACTGGCGTCCTATGATGAGGAACGGGCCTCGGCGGTGCTGTCTTGAGTCTAGAAGACCCATCCAGTTGTCGAGCTCAACGCTCAGCACACCACCGAGTACCGACAGCCTTGTCCGCACGGTCACACTGTCTGGCTCTGACATACCGTTCCGTGTCTCGCGATCCTATCGACGATGCCGCCGGATCGGGCGGGAGCTGGAGTTGAAGGCGAGCAAGTACGGCATAAGCTGCGGCATCGTCGGCAAGCACTTGCGGGCTCGTGGGGTCTACGCCACATCACCCGGGCTACGCCTGACGATGTACCGGCAGCCGCAAATCTCGACCGAGCCGGCTGGTCGCTGGCTCGGATCGCCGAGAAGTTCAGCACGACGGTGAACATGATGCGGCTACGACTGTTAGCGATTTGGGATGGTCATGCGGGATACACATGAACAGGATCGGTAGGCCCAACAACAACATCATGACGCGAGCGTCGGGCAACACCGACGGAACTCGGGCACGTGGTTACGACGGGTCTTCTGGCGCGCCGCGCACAAATACCGCCTCCGGGTCATGTGTTCGCAGAGTTGACTTCGTCAACGGGCTTGGCGACTACTTCGGGCACGATACCACCGTTTCCATTTCGAAAATGTGGATTGCCGAGCTCAATTGGATCTTCGAAGACCTCGACGATTTCCGCAGCCCGCCCCTGCTCGCTGATCGTTTTCACTATACGCTGGATGCGATTTTCGACGGCTTCCTCACCTAGCCTATCCAAAGCTTCTTCCCGATCGAGTATTCGTTTCATTATGCCGCTCGCCGCCAACTTTTCGGCTGGCGTCATATGGAATTGCAACAGCGCAAGTTCTTTTGCCGACGGCTCCCCTTTATATCCTATGGCCGTACCGGGTGCCCATTTGTTGATTCTGATCGTTGGATCAATCGGCTCAGATGGCGGCAAGCTCGACACGTCTACAGTCGCATCCCTCTGAACCATTCCCGTTGTTTCTTTGTTACTCATGACACTGCATCCTCCTTTATGCTCTTACCATAGCATTCTTAATGTGAATTGGCCACTGATTGGGTTGGACGCGGCCCTAGCATCCTCATGAATCGATTGGTTCTATATCGGAGAACCCAGTACAGGAACACGACGTTCCCCGCTGCCACAATGGATAGAACAAGGCCGCCGACGTTGACTCCAGGAATCGTCACTAAATCGAATGGTCTAACATTCTTTACTACCAGCCAGTCATTAGGCATCACGCCAAATAGAATTGCCGAGACAAATGCTATTGCTCCTGTGCATGCCAGACTGACATACGTCACCAGCGATGAGCGTTGTACACGCTCAACTGAGTGACCTACCAGGGTTGCGGCGAATAGTGGTACAGCGAGCAATAATGCGGCGGTATCAGCGCTCGGTCCGTTCGATGGGAGAGAAGCGCTAATGAAGGACATTGGGGAAATGAGCGCAGCAGATACAGCTGCCACGACTAGTGTGGCGCCCAGCGCGCCAGGTGGCGTTTCCTCGAAAACTACAACTGTCGACCATTCCTGAGGTTGAGCTCTAGAAAGCCCGCGAGTGTACAGGTGAGCATAAGGAAGACCTGTGTCATGACGTATTCGAACGTAACTATTTGGGTAGTTCTTTCGAATCGTGTCCTGTTCGACGTGGTGCCCAGACACAGAATCGTGAATGTAATGGTGAGATACGAATTGATTCTCGCCATTGTCCATCCTGAAATGGTAACTCGCCGCCGTAAATGCCAGGTTCAGTGGCAGCATGACTCTGTAGGCATTTAGGCCGAGCCGCGTCCGACGCTTGCCGTCGTCATCATATGCGCGACCATGAATCGGTATGTCTCTCAGGTACTTTATAACAAACCGGAGCGCTTCTGGTGTGGGAATTTCTACAGCGATCACATAGTTAAGCGCAAAGTACCTACAGAAGTCTCGCAAGTTGCCGAGTCGAACCGTGTCGACTGCCTGGAGATCTTTGACCGCATCGCTGAATATCTTGTCGATGTTATTCTCGCTCACGCGACCTACGCGAGTGGTGCCGTTCTCCCTGGGGCCGATGCGACCTATACGGCAAACAAGACGACGGAGCGACCATAACGCCGCCTCTGCTTCTTCGGAACGAGGCAGAAGCGCTGGGGCCGGTTCATCGACGGGTTCGTGACCGCCGGCCTCTTTCTCTTCATGTGCGACGACATCGTGAGGAGCTTCAAACGTGAGCACGAATAGGAGTTCTAAGGAAAGTGCTATCAGTCCTCGAACCTCTTGCTGCGGTAAGGTCGCCAAGGATTCGCTCGCACTGCTTGAAACTTCGAAATTATCGAGGAGGGTCCCCTTGGTCAGTTTGATCAGAGGCACGGGTAGGCAGGTTGACTTCGCGTCGACCAATTGCTTGCGCTCGCGTGCTGAAACAGCATGGTTGACGGTGGCGCGTAGACGAATCGAATTCCCGAGCAGTTCAGCTCGTTCAGTGACGCGTGTGCGATAAGCGGAACCGGTTAACATCTGCATAAAGAGCCCGATAGCGGGAGCGCTGTACTTCTCGCGAACCATCTTCATAGCTGCATCTATGTCGCGATACTGAGCCGATTTGTTTGTTCCGAGGCTTTCCGGCTCCGGTGGTCCCGGAGACTTGTCCGCGTTGCCGTTATCCCATCTGCACACGAACTGATGGTGAACCCTCCGCAGGATAAGAATGGCCAATACGACGAGACCCAGACGCGCAGCCATGCCAACGATCGGAGAGTAGGGAGTAGGTAGCCACCGCGACATGGGGCCAACGGGCCACTGCAAGATAGCGACTACGGCAAGCAGCGCCGCTATAGCTACCAGCGCGACCGTGCCGACCATGGTATGCCTATCGTTCCGCCGAGTGCTCATCGCTGCGCTCGTACCTCCAAATAGTGACATGCGGCGGTCGCTGAGCCCAGTAGGCACGCTGCGTAATCAATCCAAATGCCATCCACGGCTTCGCCCCCAGCCTGAGGATCGGATGCTTCCTGTTCACTGTCTCGCCTAGCACGCACGGTGCGTTACATTGCATGTCACTCAGCGGAGGCGCCAGGTGAGGACTCGTTCGCTTCATCAGCATCGCTGGCTCGTCATCTGTGTTCCCATCGCGCGATCTTCGTCGCGGAACGGCGAATCTCGTTGTCCGGGCAGGGTGCGCACACGGGCCATGAGCGCTGCGAGGTTGGGCGACCACTCGTCTTCTGGATACTTGCTATGTCCGCAGGTATCGAGGCCCGAGCATCTGACCTGCAAGAGACTCACTCAATGCCCACGTCTGCGGCCAGCACCCCCGTCACTCCAGCCCGAGCCGAATCCCTCGTCTGACAGGCTGCCGCAACGGACAGGTAGCCGTGCAGCTTCAGGTCCGCCAGTCTGGCCAAGCGCTCCGGCAGGTCGCAAACCGCGACGCTCACGTCCGAGATGGGCCATGGTTGATGTCTCGTCTCGGGCGCAGCAGGCGTTGCCGGTACATCGACGGCATGAGGAAGCTTGGTACGAGACACGGCTCAGGCCCCGTCCGGCAGCTTGCCGAACTTGGCGAGCAGGGCACGGGCGCTTTGATCGCCAGAGTGTCTGGCCGAAGGTTGGTGTGGAACCCCTGCCTTCGGCAGGTCAGGGTCGTTGCTCGTGAGATGCACACGCTTGGCGCCAGGGTCGTACCAAAGTTGAACGGTGAGCTGCACCGTACTTGCGTCCATCGGGTGATGGCTTTGCCACGGCAACCGGACTCCCTGCTGCTGGTGGGCGCGCTGTACCAGTCGGTGCTGCCTGGCAGATCGTTACCAACTGGTTCCTTGGCATGCGCCTCGCGCCGAGTCCAATCGACACGCGGACGAGACGACGATGCAATCCCTTCGTTGGCCTAACATGACCACCGTGACCACCCACATCGAGATAGCCCTCCCAGAGGGAGACGGCACCTTCCCCTTCCAGAAGTTGAATGAGTTTGTTTTCCATTGCAAAAGTTTGGGCGCAGAGGACGACACCCCGGTTACGGCGGTCTCCGCTGCACAGGAACCGTCTATAGTGATCGGAC
This sequence comes from uncultured Actinomycetota bacterium, assembly GCA_963840275.1. Classification (GTDB taxonomy): domain Bacteria; phylum Actinomycetota; class Actinomycetes; order Mycobacteriales; family Pseudonocardiaceae; genus Actinophytocola. The sequence goes on along the minus strand of CAWIYK010000002.1, from coordinate 1,327,339 downwards.
TTCGAGTCGACTTCGAACAGATGAAACGCCATTCGCCCTGTATCGAAGTTACTCGAGAAGCCGTAGACGACCTGCTGCAACTGTTTGAATCTATCGCACTGAATGAATATGACGCTCGCAAATCAGAAAATGAGATAGCAAGACTACATCGACTGCTGTCGGAGTTTGCAATCTATCCCTAACAATTGAGCGAACGATGCTTCGCTTCCATAAGTCTCTAAGTCCCCCAACACGCAGCTTGGCGCATTGCATCGTCTTGGCTATGCGTTCGGCTGTACGTCCAGCCCAGCAATAGAGATCAGGTACTCCATCAGGAGAAACGAACCCGACTTAATGTCATCGTAGTCGACGTCTTTGCCATCCCAGTACGGATCAGTCTGAACCTCGATCGAGCCCCAGAACACTCCCAAGGAGCGAACACACTCAACGGCAGCCAGCAGCAAGTCGGACCGGACTTCGAAGTCAGGGTCGACAAGCAACTTCGGCAGTTCATGAGCAATCATGTGTCGATGAGAATGTACTTCCTCAAGCGCTGAAACCTGATCAGCTGTAAGCGCCTCCATCTCGACAAGCCAGGCACAGGAGGCGCGATACTTGCTTTTTTGATTGCGACTGAGCACGGCTTGTCGATACTGGATCTCATCGTACAGGTTCTTGCCGTCTTCAAAGCCGCACCAGAAAAAGTCGTGTACCTTGTTGACAACCTCGGACTTGATAAGTTCGTACGCCGACAGAAAGCAACCAGCACGAATGAGGGTGAGCGCCACCATGTCAGGGGCCAGCTTAGCCTGCAACTTATCAGCATATTCGTCCATAAGTCCACACTATGGCATCACAGGTACTACTTGTCGACGACATTCAGTCTCCTAAGGAAGACCGGCACGGAAGCGTGCCTACGAAGACCCCATGACGCTTGGCGATGTCGACAGAGATGTTCTCACCCCTAACCAGGAGCGTCTCGTTCCCCAGACGTTGCCACCTATCTCTCCGGAGTCCAGATGCCCGCCGGTCGTTCAGCGATACCAGCCAAGCTCAAGCGTGAAGTGCTGATGGAAGCCGGCTATCGCTGCGCCATACCAACCTGCCGCAGCACACCGACCGAACTTGCACATATCAAGCCATGGACCGAGGTGAAGAAGCATGCATTCGACAACCTGATCGCCCTGTGCCCCACCTGTCATGCGCGCTTCGACAGCGGCCAGATTGATCGGCTCGCCATGCTGCAGTACAAGGCCAATCTCGGCCTCCTGAATAGCCGATACGGCGACACGGAACGCCGACTCTTGGACTACTTTGCTTTGCATTCGAATACCAACGAAGTACAACTCCCTGGTGGCATGCAAGTCCTCCTTATGTTCCTCATCCAGGATGGATTCCTTGACTACGGCGAGACGTTCCGGAGCCGCGGAACAACAGACGGATTCCTGGAGTTCGACATCCCTGTACTGCAAGTCTATCAATTGACCAAGACTGGACGCGACTTTGTAAAGCGCTGGAGCACGGCGAAGACATTGATGTAGGCGATGCAAAAATTGTCTGATCGACAGACTTTCTGCGGCCGATTGCTACACTCTCGCCATGCCGCAACCTGTCAGCATCAGCCTGCGTAGCGCTGCTGAAGCCGAACGCCTCATCGATCCCATCTGCAATTTGTACGATGAGACGTTCTCGGCGTCACCCTTTGTATGGTCCGACGACGAATCTGGCCATCACCGGAAGATGCTGCGGTCGCTGCTCACAGAGCCGACTTTCGGAATCGCCACGGCCGAAGCGGATGGGCATCTCGTAGGCTTCGCCTACGGGTACACGCTTCCGCCCAACACGCGCTGGTGGCAGGGCTTCCCGGAGCCCTTGCCCGCTGAACTCACGCACGAGCGAACTGGCCGCACCTTCGCCCTCATCGACCTGGCTGTTCAGGAGCGATGGCGAACCCAAGGCGTCGGCCGCCAACTTGTTGACACACTGCTCGGCGGCCGATGCGAAGAACGCGCCACCCTCTGTGTCCAGCCGACCGCTAGCGCCGCCCAAGCCTTCTATGGCCGATTGGGCTGGCAGAAAGTCGGACGTAAGGACATGCCGCCCGGCGCAGTGTCGCCGTCGTTCGATGTCTACCTGGTCGAGCTGGGCGAAAGGCCGTAGCTCACGAGCTTGGCGTCCAGCTCACGCACTGCTGACGTGTCCTGCCACGGGCGCATACGGGCTCTAGCATGCCCGATCGTCTGGACGACGCGCGCCGAACGGTTGCGTACTGCCAGTGCCGCACCGTCTCCAACTACCCGTGCGGCTTGTTCCAGCTCGCCCGTCGCCAGGTAGGCGTTGCCGAGGTGGACGGTTGAGAACGCCTGGTTCCGCACGAACGAGCTACCCACCAGACTGAGCGATTCCCGCGCGGCCTGTTCCGCCCGTAGCGCGTCGCCGAGTTGCAGCAGGCACAGGCTGCGCGTTTGGGCCAGTTGCCCTTGCCCGTAGAAGTACGCCAACGAGGTACCCGGGGTCTGCGGCGTGGCATTTGCAACGCCTACGTGCGCGCTCTCGAGCGCGTCAAAGCAAGCCCGATCGTTCCCCATGCCCGCGTATGCACGGGCGGCTACATCAGCGGTATAGGCCCGCAGCAGGCTGTCGTCAGTGTCGTTGGCCCAATTCTGAGCCGCCATCGCGTGGTCAACACCGACCCGTGCCCGGCCCTGCCAGGTAGCTAGATGGCTCATGTTGCACAGCACGAACACGCTCAGGTCGGTGTCCTCAGCCTCATGAGCGGCCAAACGTGCTTCCTCGTAGTAGCGACTCGATGTCTCGTAGTCGGCCAGGTCGAACGACAGCCAGCCAGCAAAGCGGGACATGTTGCTGTAGAGCGTCAACAACCGGCGCCGCAGATCACTCGGGCATTCCGTCACTAGCGTTCGTACAAGGTTCCGTTGCGCGAGCACGGTATCCAAGGCCGCGTGCGGGCCAAGTACGTCGTCTTGGTGCATGGCGGCGTGCAGCACCGATTCGACGTGCTGGATGGTCAGCTCGTCGACGCGGGAGGGGCCACCGACAGCGTGAGCTACGCGATCTTGTTCGTCACTGTTCTGGCCAGCCAGGAACGGCGGCACGGTGATCTCAGCAGAGGCAGCGCCGAGTAAGCGGAGCATCTCACGGCGTTTCACGTCGCTGGCCCAACTACTGAGGTCGGTGAGCAGGCGTGCCGAGTCCGTGAGGGCGTGTCGGTCACGGTCAGCAGGGACAGGAGCGAGGGCATTCCTCGGCTTCACCTCCTCATTGGCGAACAGCTCTTGCAGCCGTTCACGGGTTACCCCTAGCAGCTTGGCGAGCTTCGGCCACAGATATGGCACGGGCAGGTGTCGGCCGGCTTCCCAGCGGATCACCGTGGCGCGGTCAACATGCAGGGCCTCGGCAAGCGCCTCCTGGGTGTAGCCAGCGGCCTTGCGTGCTGTCGCCAACTGCTGGCGGCGCTTGGCCACCATAGGGGCACCTCCGGTTACCGGGTGGGCTGTCACCGTAACACTCTCAGACCCGTTTTCCCAGGTGGGACGGCCTGATGTCACGTTTTCACCGCCAAGGTTCCCCGTTGCTGCCCTGGTTGCCTGTCCTTCTCGCGGCCAAGGTGATCTCCAGGCACCCGGCGTCGGGTCAGTCCTCCAAGTAGCGGCCTGCGAGCGCCGTCCGCATGGAGTGCGTGACCTCTCGGCGCTGGCACACCTCCTAGGCCGTTCCCCGGCGCTGGGTGCCGACCACCTGGACACACAGCGAGGGATTGAGGCACCGACTCATGAACGGCAACCCTGTCACCGTCAGCACCTACGTCATCGTGCAGAAGGGTTGCCCGCTGGCCTTCAGTGTCATGGGCAGCGACCAAGTGGAGGTCACCTGTGGCAGTCCGCGGGATGGCTTCCAGTTCGTCATGGCCACGGAGGCACTCCGGGAGCTCGTCAAGCTTGGTAGCCAGGTGCTCATTGGCATGGATGTGCTGCTTGAGCAGGGGGAAGTCGACGAGCACCGCGAGCTGACAACGGCCGGGAAGCGGTCGGCGTGATCTCCATCCCGGATGACGGCACAAACGTGCTGTTCGAGCGTCCGGCGCTGGAGCGATTCGCCCAGCCGGCGAACGAGCTGCTGGCCGTGTCGCCGCCCGAGGACCTCAAGGCCCAGCTGCCGGTGGTGAGTGCGGCGGCATGAACAGCCATCTGCTTCCCAGCGATGCAAGCTGGCGTGACGACAAGGCGCTCATCAGCGAGCTGTCCGCGCTCAGCACCAAGGTGACTCGTTACATCCTGCATCAGCTCGACGCTGACGCTCAGCGGGCTGAGCCGCCCAGCGTCGAGGAAGAGCGCAGCCTGGCTGAACACCTGGCCGGTCTTGCCGCCAAGTTGCAGGGCCGCGCTGATCAGCGGGCAGCGCATGGCAATCAGCCAGGGGTGGCTGAGAGCACGTCAACCGATTCTTCACCGCCTGCCGACGACACCGACCGGGCGCCCTGAGCGGCGTTCATTCAAAGACACTGCAAGGGAGTAAGGCGTTCATGTCCGACAAAGGCTGCCTGTGCGGCGGTAGCGGCGTCATTTTCGACCTTGGCGCGCAAGGTGAACCGTGCCCGGAATGTGTGGGCGGCAAGTACAGCGCACGGGGACAAGCCACCTTCAATGCACAGCAAATCAAGATGCGGGGCGGCTGTTCAGTGGTGGCGCTCGTGGGCATAGCTGCCGTGGCGGGAGCGAGCGAGGTCGTGCAATGGATTGTTGGGTAGCGGTTCGTCATGACGCTTGAGCTGCCCAGCAAGAGGTGTGGTGGCAAGCATCGGCGGCGTGAGGCTGACGTACTGATGGCAGTCCAACAGTACGAACAACTCGTGCTCGCACTGCAAGCTCACCGGCCCGGCGAGCGGTCGGGGCTGTGCATGGTCTGCGGCACCGGCTGGCCGTGCGTGGAGGTGTGGCTACCTTTTGGGTCCGGACACATGAGCAGCGATCTGAGATGACTGAGAACAACGACCGTACGACAAGAAGCGGAGAGCATGAGCGTGCCTCACGCGGCGGCCGCTCAGGGTGAGCTGTCGGACAAGATGATCAGCCGGGCGCTCGGAGAGGAACTACGGCGAGCGCGTGAGTCGATCGGATGGTCCCGCGCCCAACTCGTGGCCCGGCTGCCCTCGGGAATTGGTGACCGGACCCTGTTGTCCTACGAGTACGGCACGCGCCAGCTCACGGCGGTCCGGTTCATCGAGATCTGCCAGGCGATGAAGCTCGACGCCCCCTCACTGATGCGCAGAGCGCTACAGCGGGCACGCATTCACTTCGAGAATCTCGCGATCCAGGTCGATCTCCGCGCGCTGCTGAATGACGAGGGCGCTACCTACCGGCCGATAGTCCAGTGGGCACGGAACAAGCTGAACGAGCACACCTCCGGAGTCGTGGAGGTCGAGCCGGTGGTGGTACGGAATCTGGCACTGTTCATGGGTTGCACCTATGAACAACTGGCGAGGTACTTGGCGCGGTTTTTGGTGGAGGAGGCGGACGAGGAGTGAGGAGGGCTTCTGCCCAGCTTGTGCTGTGCACAGGTAGGGCCGAGGCTGATGACGCCTGGCCGCCCACCGCGGACGAAGAGTGTTGGCTGTGCGTGCGGCTGGCAGAGTTTGGGACGGTGCTGCGGATGCGGAGAGACAGCGGCAGCGGCAGCGGGTGAACGCTATTAACTGGAGTTGTTAGCTTTCGACGTAATCCGAGCCATTCCAGCGAAAGACCACGTCACCAGCGCAGGAGGACTCGCAGAATCCTTCGTGCACGGCAATATCGAGCAAGCCGTCGTTGTCGACATCGACAACGTTAGCGTTATAAAACCTGCCAGCGTAAGCGAGAGGCACAGCCTCCGGCAACGAACCAAATGACTCGACGACGCCGCTCCGAATGCGGAGTACGACAACGCCATCATAGCGTCCCGGATTATACCGAATGAATACATTACCCGTGTCGTCGGTGGCGGCCGGGAGGGGTTCCAGTTCGCTCCACTCTGCGGTGTTGTACTGCCATACAACTTGACCTTCTCGAGCGACGACAGCCAACGAGGCAGCTCTGTCGGAGACGTCGATACCGAGTGCTGTTACCACCCGCATGTCTGTTTCGTTCGGAACGTCTATTGAGCCAGTAACGACGCACCCCGAGCAGAGGCTTGCCAATACCTCTTCGCTTGAGCCTGTTTGTTTTAGTCGTTCTTCCTGGTCGACGAAGCCGCGCACGATGCACTTGACAGCAGCGGCTACCTCGTCCATAACCTTGCTAATGTCCTGACCTGATGCCGCCTTCCAGGTCATATCGGACACCGCGAGCATATACTTACCGCGCTCGTAGTCGCGATAGAAGAAGCTGGACTTGTAAGATTCGAAACCAGAGACAGAATTACTATTGAAATACGCATCTAGTTGCACAGATACCTCAGAAGCCGTGATTGAGTTGGCGGGCCCACCTCGCAGCGCAGCAAGCGCGTCAGCCGCAGTTAAGTCGCCGTCGATCAGCGGATTGAGCTGCGTGAATCGAAGGGCGATACCAACGGTGCAAAACCTCGCACCCTTGCCTTTCGGGACGGAGGCGCTCAGCCGCAGCTCGTTTGGGAATCCAGTCCACAAGCCGTCGCGTGCCGTCTCCAAGTTTCGATCAATCCTGATCTGCGGTTGTTCTCTTCGTTCCTTGCTGTAGAGGTCAACTGGTGTGAACACGGTGCCGCCGCGGTCGAAAACGAGAGGGTCAGTCGTCGTTGGACTGTCCTGCAAGATACGAAGTAGCATTGCAACTGCTTGTGCAGCACCAAGCGTCGCAGCATCAGGGGCGTCACCAAGGCTTGAGAGTGGTTCAGCGAGCGCGCTTTGAGCAGGCACTTCTGGAGCGGGCGCCCCCGGTGGCACTGACGCACTGACACCTGCCATCGTCGCAGCGACGAGCACCGTCAGCCAAGCGTAAGACAGCTTGCGAAGTCGCATAGCTTGCCTCTCAGGGAACTAGTCGCGGCCATGCATCATCGGGACCGTAAGCCAGAAACGTCTTATCGGTTGCCCCGTTGCTGCTCGTAGTCTCAAATGGCTTACCGTCATCATCTACAACGATTGTCGCTGATTCGTTGTTCGGCAAATTGACCTTTAGGAGCACACGCCAGTAGCAGTGACAGCCGCTCACACGGACCGAGACCGTGAAGACCTCCAGTTCTGCGCTGGATACGAGCAATGGATACTGCCACGTACCATCTGTACGTGTTTCGATCGGGTCTTCGTCCAAGTTGGCGAAAAGCTGCCTTGATGGACCCTGGTCGCCGCCATCGGGGGCTATCCAGGTGCCAGCCAATGGAGGCTCACGCCGTACGACATCGACATCGGCATCCATAATGGCAGTCGGTTCGCTGACGTTGCCGCGAGCTACGAAGGTGACGTGCATGGTGTTAGCACGCACAGCCTTGTACTTTGTCTTCCAGGCATCGAAGTCGGCGAGGTTCACACCGTCGTAGGGCGGCGGACGTTCTATCTCAGCAAGGGGGTGGGGTATGACCAAGTCCGGCGACGATGTTTGTCCGGTCTTGAACTCAACTGGCGAATTCCCAACCGTAATATACTTTTTGGCCTGACCACCGGCACCGGAGTCGCCAGTATAAGAGAGGATGACCGGCACGGTGATGCCAGCGGCGGCAGCTAGCACACATGCTGCTATAAGGACGAGAGGACGATGCTTCTTTGGTTTCCGCTTAGAAATCAGTGGCGGCAAGGGGCCAGGTTCGTCATCGTCAAGAGTTGGCCACCGTGTAGCAATATCTTCCGCAATCTTATCAATCGCATACTCGAAGTCTCGGCGCGCCGCAGCCTTGTTTATTCGGAGGTCGGCCCTTGTCTTGTCTTTGACAACATTGTCCGAACCGTTCTGCAACCATTCATAGCGATCACCAAGAGACATTTGGTTGGCATGCTCAATACTTGGCAACACATTGAACAGGGCCAAAATGACCCGCCTGAACTGGGTGACACGGTGCGCATCGCTCAATCGTTCCGACTCGCGGGGCGCGCGCTCAGGTGGCGTCAGTTGCGACAGAATCGAGACGAGCTTAGCTCGTATTGCCTGCCGAGCAGCCTCGGTACCATTTTCACGGCGAACGCTCCACGCATCTCGCAAGATTTGCATCTTATCGCTATCGAGTAGGTCGAGAATATTCTCACGCTCAATACCTTGGTTCTGCGCAAGCGTCTGCAACGCCTTGCGTAGCCGAACCGTTATCGTAGTGAGGTTGTCAGCGTCAGCCATCTCGCCCTGTTCCTCTCACTCACACTTCACCACAGTATCGCTGCAGCTAGCATTTCTGTTACATTTCAGTTATTCTTGATTCATAATAATACCCGCATATGCAAGAACAACCTCACGCTTCACCTGAACATAATGAATCCCAAGTGTCTGATCGGACACTTGAAGAGGTCTTGTCCAGTATCGCCGAATACGATGTAATCGTCGCGCGCCGCAAAGAGACGTTTGGTCCCGCTTACGAGCCAATGTTTGGCCCCGACTATGACGATGGCAACTTTGAAGAGACTTACGGCTACAAGGAACCGTTATTAGTAGCTATAGCCGAAAAGGAAGCCGAACGCAAGGCCAGCGAGGCTGGACAGCCGCTCCCGCCACGTTCAGTCGAACGCATGGCCTGGGATGTCTGGTCGTACGAGCATCCGACAAAAAACGCCGCCCCCGAGAGGCCGCGCCCCAGTTTCGATGAGGTCAACGGCTACCCCGACCCTCGTACCGAACGCTGACTCAGACCTCTTGTAAGCCCTGTGCGAAATTGCACCGTCTGGTGTGCCACTTCGCACAATCGTTCCGTGCACAACACCTCTGACCTGCGCGTTCACAGTGCAAAGGCTTCCAGAATTCGCGCGAAATTGCGTTGGGATAACCGCGCGTGAGCTAATTATTGACGTAAGACAAAACTCCATGAAAGGACGGCCCGTATGGGTACGCCTGAGTTTGTGGTGTTGCTGCTGTGTCTGTTACTCGCGGTGTTCGTGCTCGGTCTTCAGCTTGGTTGGTCGACTGCACGGCACATCGAACGGGAGCACCGCAGGAACCGCAGGTAGTGCGCTAGTCACTGAGGCTGGTCAAGGAGGTGTATCGGAAGAGTGACGCGGCAGGTAGTAGCTGCCGCGTCACTCTTCCGCAGCGTACTTCCGAGGACTCGATGTACCAACAGGGTCGTCTCTGAAATCACCAATCAAGGAGGTGACGTACATGCGTAACGGCATAGGTCCCATCCTCGGCCGCATCTTCGGTGTGGTCGCTAGCCTGCTGCTCCTGGGCATCATGCTGCGGCTGGTGACGGCGCTACTCGCGCCGGTCCTGCCCGCGGAACTCATGCAGATGCTGACGAGCGGCTGGCAGCTGCTGTTCGGCCTGGTCGGCGGGGCATGGGCGCCCATCGCGGCCGTACTCATCGTATGTGCGCTGTGCTGGGTCGTACTCGGCCGGCGCTACTGAGGCTTCAACTAAGCAGGGAGGCGTAAGTCCATGTTGCTGCTCGTGCTCTTGCTCATCTTCGGCCCGATTCCGTTCCTCATCCTCGGCGTGGCGAGCTTGTACGCGCTCGTCACCGTGGGCCTGCCCATCGTGGCGGCTCTGCTGCTGGTCTGGCTCGTCTGCGCGGCTATCACCCGTTAGTCCACCAGAACAGATCATCTTTGCCCTTGAAATTCAACAAACGTTGAACAGGAGAGCTATGTCCATGGCACGACGCACCCGTAAGCAACTGGTCGGCAAGGTCGAGAACGAGGAGATCACACTCCGCGAGGAGCAGGTGCGGACGCTGCGACGTGAGCTGCGCAGACGATGGCTTGCACAGCTCGACGACAGGTAGTCAATTCACTCGGGGGGGCCAGTGGCGTTGCCCATCGGCCCTCACCCCTCCTACAACACACTCGGAACACCTGTGCCGAGTCTACTTTTCGTTGGCCCCAAATTAGCGGTAGCAGGGTACCGTTCGCTGTTGTGGAATAATACTGCTGGTATTTGCACCAGAAGGTTTGTGCTCAATAATAATTCTTCGGGTCCCGCCCGGTTCCAGTGACGTACAACTAGCAAGCCATGTCCCGGCTCCTAGTGGAGTCCTCACACCGGAACCGCGCAACGGGCCCAGGTTTATCACTTCCTCGAAACAACAGGAAGCCTACACTCCATTACACAGCTATTGCCCAAGAAAGTCAAGGCAGGCTGAACTGGCTGTGGATAACGGCTTCTCTCGTTTCGAGCGCTAATCGAAAGGAGGGTAGCTATGTCCGAGCCCGATTCGGACCGCTCCGTCATCGTGACCGCCGAGGAGCGGACACACCCGGCCCTAAGGAAGCTGGCGCAGGCGTGTTTGGCGCTTGCCAGGCACCTGCACGACGAGTCCACGTCGACCACCACGACCGCCGAGCGCGCCGGCTCGGACGGGGAGGCTGCGCAATGACGGCTTGGAAGTGGTACGAGACCTTCCCGCCGCGGGGCATGACACTGCCCGACGTCACGGCTGTTACGCGCGTGCTGGTGGGCCGCCCGCGGTTCGGTGTCCTCGGCTTGCAACCCATGGTCGTCTTCGAACTGTGGCTATACAAAGACCGGACACGGTGGCTCGTCGGCATGGACGAGCGTGTCGCGGCGAGCCTGCCCGCACAGTTCAGCGCGCAATGTCCCGGCCTGGACTTCACCGCGCTGGACAACTCCGACCGGCCGCAACCCATCACCGGCCGCGAACTGCGGTTCCGTAGCCTCGCGTACCCGGTGCGGCTCGATGTCGCCGAAGGCGTCACGGCTGCGCTACTCACCCACCATGCGAAGCTGCACCCCGATGAAGCAGCCGTAGTGCAATGGGTGGTCGGACCGAGCCAGTACCTCACGGACTATCCCGTACAGCAGACGCCACTCGACTTCCTTGGTTTCACGAGGCCGCCAGAGCCGGACGCCAACGATAAGTTGGCCTGGAAGCACAAACTGCGTGAGCCGGTATTCGGCGTGCGCGGACGGGTCGGTGCCGTGGCGGGTGATCTTCGCCGTGCTGCCAGCCTCACACGCCCGATCTTCTCGGCGCTGTCACTGGTCAATGAAGCCCACGCCCGCGTGCAGACATCGCCGCAATCGTCGCGGATCGCCACGCAGATTCCCCGTGTCATGGGTCGGGTCCGCACATGGTCGGGCATGTTGAACGCGGCCGAGTTGGCGTCCCTGATGGGTTGGAGCGTCGGCACGCTGGAACTCGTCGGCAACACGGGCGTTTTCGCGCCGCCGCCCGCCACCTTCCTCACAACGAAGGACAAGACGCACAAGACTGTCACCCGCGCGCTCGGCGTCAGCACCCATCCCGCAAACCGCGGCGCCCGTGTGGCAGTGCCTTGGTCGAGCTACGCCGCGCACACCCACGTCATCGGGCCGCCCGGCGTCGGTAAGTCGACGCTGCTGGCTCGCTGGGCGCTCGACGAGGCCAAAGCTGGCCGGTCGGTCGTGGTCATCGAGCCCAAAGGTGATCTTGTAACCGACATTCTCGAACGGTTGCCGAAGCGTCGGCATGACGACTTGGTGGTTATCGACCCCGGAACCATAGACCTACCCGTGGTCGGCATTAACCCGCTGGCCGGACCACGAGAAGACGCTGAACGACGGGCCGACTCGCTCCTGCACGTCTTCCGCGCATTGTTCGGCTCGGCCATCGGTCCCCGCAGCGCCGATGTACTGCTGCATGCCCTCATCTTGGCGGCCCGGCTCCCCGACGGCTGCTTGACCGACGTACTGCCCATCTTGACCGTGCCCGCGTTCCGGCAGCGGGTCGTACGTCAGGTCGGTGACCCATTGGTCATCGCGCAGTGGGCGACCTGGTTCGAGGAGCTGAGCGAGCAGCAACGCGGCCAGATCGTGGCGCCCATCGCTAACAAGCTGAGGGCCATCAGCAGCCGTCCGAATGTCCGCCGGCTGTTCGGGCAGCCCCGCCCGAAGTACACGATCGACGACGTCTTCGCGCGACCGCGCGTCGTGCTGGTGAATCTCAACGCCGGACAGATCGGCCCGGACACGGCCGCCATCGTCGGCACGCTGATCTTGAACCAGTTGTGGGAAGCCATCCAGCGCCAAACCACCAAACCGGCAGTGCAGCGCCGACCGGTCCCGGTGCTCATCGATGAGTGGCAGAACTTTACAGCCGGCCTGGACTTCGCCGACGTACTGGCCCGTGCTCGAGGCGCACGGGTGCCGTTCACCATCGCCCATCAGCACCTTGATCAACTAAGCGCCAATCTCCGTTCGGCCGTTCTGGCGAACAGCAGATCACGCGTGGTGTTCCGGCCCGCCGAAGGGGATAGCCGCGCCTTGGCTGCTGTACTCGGTCCGCCGGTCACGCCAGCAGACCTGGAAGGCCTTCCGGCATACCACGCTGCTGCCCGCTTCCTGGTCGACGCGGCACCGTCGGCGACGTTCGAGATCACCACGACCGATCTACCTAAGTCATCCACCGACGCCCAGGCGCTGCGACGTAAGAGCGCCGAACGCTACGGCTTCGATGCCGCCGAGTTGGACGCGGCAGTGCTGGCACGTTGGCAAGGGGGGCCACCACCTGACGCACCCATCGGGGTGCGGAGAAGGCGGTCATGAGCGCCGCGCCATCCCCTACCGATCGGGCTACCGGTCGCGTTGAGTCCGCACATATCTGGCCTGCGCAAACAGGCGCTTCGAGCCGCCGACACTCCAACGTAGTTGGAGGTCTCCATTGACCGGGCGGTCGCGGGTCCAGGCCATGGCGGATCGCCTCGGCCCACGTGACCTCGCCGTACTGCGGAGCTTGCAGGAGTTCCGGCTCATGACTGGCAGCCAACTCACCCGCGTTCACTTCCACGGCCCGCATATTTCAACACAAGCTCGTAAAGCTCGGGCTGCTATGCGACGACTGACCGAGCTGCGTCTCGTCGTCCGGCTTGAGCGACGCGTCGGCGGTATCCGCAGTGGCTCGGATGGCTACATCTATGGCTTGACGGGACTCGGCCACGCAGTACTCGACCTCGGCCAAGCCGTCCGTCGTCGGCGTCGCCGTGTGCCGGAAACCAAGCTGGCGTTCGAGTCGCACGTGCTGGCGATCAGCGAGTTGGCTGTCTGTCTCGGCGAGCAGGCCTTGGCCGGCCGCTGCGTCGTCGAGGAGTTCCGCGCGGAGCCGGGCAGCTGGCGGCCGTTCGGTGGGCTCGGCGGCGGCATCCGCATCCTCAAGCCGGACGCCTACGTCCAGTTGGGCATCGGGGAGTACGAGACGTCCGCGTTCATCGAGCAGGACATGGCCACAGAGAGCCTGCCGACGATCGGCCGCAAGCTCGGCGTCTACCTCGACTACTGGCGCAGTGGCATCGAACAAGAAGCGCACGACGTGTTCCCCCGCGTGTGGTGGCTGGTGCCGAATAACGAACGATTGACCGCCCTGCAACACGCCATCCAGCAACTACCACCCCACACACATGAGCTGTTCTCCGTGGCGCTGACCGATCACGCGCCCGACCTGCTTATCCAACTCCCCAACTCCGAAGGAGGTGCCCTGTGATCACCCGTAACCAGATATTCACCGGCGACGTCCGCGACCGATTGGGCGAGATCCCGGACGCCTCCGTCCACTGCATCATCACCAGCCCGCCGTACTGGGCACTACGCGACTACGGACACAGCGACCAGCTCGGCACCGAACACGACATCGAAGCGTGGGTCACAGACATCGTGGCCGTGTGCGACCAGCTCCAGCGCATTCTGATGCCTCGCGGCGCGCTGTGGCTCAACCTCGGCGACTCCTACAGCCGCCACCCGCGTGAGGGCGCGGCCAAGAAGAGTTTGCTGCTCGGCCCCCAACGTGTCGCCCTCCGCCTCACCCAATCCGGCTGGCTGCTTCGTAACCAGGTCATCTGGGCCAAGCGCAACCCCATGCCGTCCAGCGTGAGCGACCGGCTCACCACCACCCACGAAATGCTGTACTTCTTCACCAAGCAGCCCGACTACCACTTCGACCTCAACGCCATCCGCGAAACCGCGGGCGGCATCAAGCACTCACGCCCACGAGCTGCACGCTCGCCGCAGGCTCACTATCCGCCGCGCGCCGCAGTGCCCGCCCTCGGACACGGCACGACACCTCGGGTCGACCTCAACCAGGGGCTGGCTGGCATGAAGGCCACGGGCCGCGACTCACACCCACTCGGCAAGAATCCCGGGGACGTCTGGACGCTGGCGACCGCCAGCTATCGCGGCGCACACTTCGCCACGTTTCCGCTCGAACTTGTCCGCCGACCGTTGCTATCCACCTGTCCGGAACGTGTGTGTGACGCCTGCGGCGCGCCCTGGCGTCCGGCCATGCAGCGCCTCAACGGGCGTGCTCTTGCTACCGGGCCGCTGCGACCTGACTGCACCTGTCGCGCGGGCTGGACGCCCGGTTTGGTACTTGACCCCTTCCTCGGATCGGGCACAGTCGCCGTCGCCGCGGAGCAACATCGCCGGGATTGGCTCGGCGTCGAACTCAATCCCGTCTACGTAGCGCTGGCCAACCAGCGGCTCACCACCTGGCGTGCCCAGAGCGCACCACGTCCAGCGGACGGGCAGGCATCGGGTTGACGCGCCCGGCCGCCGCTCCCCGGTGGCCTGTGGTTGCCCACTTCCCAAGAGCTCGCATCCCGCTGAGCCGGGTGAGCGACCACACCACACCGAGGAGGTCGGTCAGCATGTCTGAACCGACAGGACGTAACGGCACGAAGACGCTCGGCATCAAGCTACCGCCCAAACTGCACGCGCAGTTCGCGCTGGTAGCCCAGCTCGATGACATCAGCCTGAACGTGGCAGTACTTCGAGCAGTCGAGCAGTACGTCGCCAACAAGCAGTCCGAGCCGGACTTCGCGCAGCGCGCAACCGAAGCCCTGGCCCAGATCGAACGCGAAGCCGCCGAAAGGAAGGCCGCTATCGAAGGACTGTTCGGCGAAACGTCCGTGCCCACGACGGACACGGACGACGACCCGTCCAAGGCCAAACCCACCACTCGGAACCGTCGCAGCTCCACGCAGGAGTAGCGGCATCAAACCCTGGTCACGGGAAGCGCTGGCGCGCCTCCGCTCTCCCGTGACCACTTACCTACGAAAGGAGGTCACCGACGATGCTTAAACGCGCGCTGCAAGTCATGCTGGATCTTCGCCAGGATCATGTCTTCGTCGGCCGCCGTCGGTGTATCCACAGTCAGCTCATGCGCTTCCCCGCACAGCCGCATCAGTTCCACGGCCAGCAGTGGCTTCCGTGCGGCGATGAACGCGATGTTGAAACCTATAGCGTCCAAGTTTGCGCCGTGCGCACTGGACGACACCGCAACCGACATATCCGCGCGAATAGTTAACTTTGAAGAGCCATTCCCGTATTGCATAACAATACTCCGTTTAATTGTACTTCTACATATAGCACACTTCGCTACATGCTGCAAATTCCGCAGCACCACTCCCGCCGAAGTTATTCCGACGGAAACCACCGAGGATAGCCTCGCCTTTCTTGGCACTTGTTATTACTACTGAGAAAATCCAAACACAAAAGGAGACAAAGAAAGGAGATAGCAAATCATGAAGGAAAACTCACAACGTCAACAAGCTGCAGTCATATATATGCGCGTTGGCTCGCCCCATCCGGAGGATGCCGCCCACGTCGCACGTCAGCGAGAGGGCTGCGAGTACATAGCGGCCAAGTATGGACTGACGGTCATCCGCGAGTACATCGACGCCGGGCGGCCCGCGCGCTGGGAACGGCAAACGGAACTACAACGTCTAGTCCGCGACCTGGCAACGAATCGAGATGCCTCGTTCGTAATTGTCTGGGACTTCTCGCGGCTCGCCCACAGTCTCGCACAGCTTGATGAACGCATCATCCGTATCCACGCGTGCGGTGCTCAGATCGCCACGCTGACCGGCGTAGAGGCAGCCATCCGCTATGTGCAGCAACAGGAAAACCAGCAATCGAAAGGAGGTAACCGCCAATGAATCCCGTGCCTGCCGAAAATAAATCCAGCCGCCTGACCGCACTCGAAGCCGTACAACGCAAACCGCGACGAAAAGCAGCCGCGCCACCGGAGCAGCCGGATGGCGCTAGCAGCTTGCCGACCGCGTTCATCTACCTGCGTGTCAGCACCAAGGAGCAGGCCCGCACTGGCGGCGGCGCCGAGGGTTACTCGATTCCGGCGCAGCGCGCGGCTTGTTACGACAAAGCCTCCCAACTCGGCGCTGTCCTCGCAGAGGAGTACGTCGACGCGGGTGAATCAGCCCGCTCCGCTGCCCGTGACGACTTGCAACGCATGCTTCGCGACGTCAAGGACAACCCGCCGGACTACGTCATCGTGCACAAGATCGACCGACTGGCCCGCAACCGTGCGGATGACATCGCCATCAACCTGACGCTCCAGAAGCACGGGGTCAAGCTCGTCTCCTGCACCGAGAACATCGACGACACACCCAGCGGACGCCTGCTGTACGGCGTCATGGCCGAGCTGGCGCAGTACTACTCCGGCAACCTCGCGCAGGAGGTTATGAAGGGCCTCCTGAAGAAGGCCGAGGAGGGCGGCACCCCCTTCCGTGCACCGACCGGTTACCTCAACGTCCGTGAGAACGTCAACGGCGCGCTGGCTGCTCGCGTCGTACACGACCCGGAACGGGTCGACCTGGTGCGCTGGTGCCTGGAGCAGTACGCCACCAGTGACTGGACGGTCATCAACCTGACGCTGGCGGCCCAGGCCAAGGGGCTGACGTCGCGGCCAACGTCGAAGCGTCCAGCCAAGCCCATCTCGCTCACGGGCATGCACCACCTGTTGCAGAACCCCTACTACATGGGTGTGGTCAGCTACCAAGGCATCCACTACGAGGGCAAGCACCAACCACTCATCGAGCCGGGCACCTGGCTGGCCATCCAAGACATCCTCGCCAGCCGCAACCACGGCGGCGACAAGGATCGCATCCACAACCACTATCTGCGCAGCACCATTTACTGCTCTGACTGCGGCGGTCGTCTGGTCTTCTCCCGACACACCGGACGTGGCGGAACGTACGACTACTTCCTGTGCCTCAAGAAGAAGACCAGAGAGAACAACTGCACCCGCTCCGCGGTGCGGGTGGAGCGTGTTGAGGAAGCCGTCGAAGCGTTCTACTTACGGGTCCGCATCACGGCCGAGCTGTCGGCTCGCATCCAGGGGGCTGTGCGGACTGAGCTGGCTCAGCAGCAGAGAGAGGCCAGCAACCACCTGAAGCGTGCACAGCGTCAGAAGCGCCACGCTGAGGACGAGCGCGAAAAGCTGCTCCAAGCCCACTACGCCGGAGCCATCCCGCAAGACCTCCTCGGCAGCGAGATGCAGCGCCTCACGCGCGCCCTGGCTGAAGCAGACCGGGAGATCCAGGCCGCCAAAACCAGCACGGCTGACCTGGAACAAGCACTCACCGAAGCTCTGCAGGTCGCAGAGCGTGGCCCACAGGCCTACCAGGTAGCTCCAGCGAAGATCCGCCGACAGTTCAACCAGGGGTTCTTCCAGAAGCTGTACATCGGGGAGGACGGAGACGTGGAGCGTTCCGAACTGACGGAGCCGTTTGCGGCGCTGTTGGATGTACGGCTCGTGGAGGCGTCACCAGAACGAGAAGGTGCGACCGACACCGACAACGCCGCCCAGACTGACGGGGACGCGACAGACGGACACAGGCCAGAGAACATCTTGCGACCGGCGTTTCCGGACGTCACGGACGGTCTAAACGGCGAGAACGGCGTGCAAAACGAAACCCCGTCCAGAGAGATGATCTTCTCTGAACGGGGTGTGAATAAGCAGGTTTTGGTGGAGCTGCGGGGAATCGAACCCCGGACCTTCTCGATGCGAACGAGACGCGCTACCAACTGCGCTACAGCCCCTGGTCTGTGGTGCGGGAAGAGCATAGCAGGGGCTTACTCCCCTACCGCACGCCGGTAGGGGAGGTTGCCGGGTTCGTCGAGCTCCTCGAAGGCGGGGTCTTCGTCGTCGACGTCGACGAGGACGGCGCCGGCGTGGTGCATGACCGGTGCGGGGGGCCCGTCGAGGACGCGTTCGCGCCGGGCGGGCTCCTCCTGGTAGTCGTCCTCGACGTACTGCCGCGGCTCGCTGTACTGCTCGTCGTACTGTTCGACGGGCTGTTCCATGTGCCGGGGCCGCGCGGCCTGGGCACGGCGGACCCGCTGCATGCGGGCAAGCCGGCGTTCGCGGATCTCGTTCTCGATGCGGACCTGGCGCCTCAGGTAGACGAGGTAGGACACGAGCACGAGGTCGATGGCGCCGTGGCCCCACCACAGCTTGGGGAACGCGACGGCGGCGACCACGGCGGTGACGATCGCCCCGATGATCATGACGAGGACGATCCGCTGCCGGAACGCGTACTTGGCTCTCGCGATGACCGCGGCGGCTTCTGGATCGAACCCACCTCGCCCTGGGCGGTACCTGGGGGCGTAGCCGTCGTCGTAGTAGGCGGGGCTCATCTCGTCCTGCGCCTGGCTCGCAGCGTCGGCAGAGTCATCGGCGGGATCCTCCGAGGCGTGGTCGGTGACGTCCGCCACCAATTCTTCCTCGAAATCCTCCCGTATTTCATCCTCTTCGCGCACGGCGGCCTCCTCCGTGTCGAATTCGGCCCCTACCTCGGCTGCCCCGCTCCCGCTGCGCACCACTCTGGCGGCGAGCTCGGAGTCCCCGGTCTTCGCCACCTCCTGGCGCTTGCGCACGATCATCGGCACGAGGACGACGAGCCATGCGACCACGAGCGCGACCACCACGAGTGAGCTCGGCATGCCTCGACACCTCCCCTGCGATGACATGTGAGCACGGTGTGCCCGGCGACTCCGGCGCCACGTTAGTCACAACAGTCACATCAGTGTCGGAGGCGCGCCGACGCGCTTCCGGGTGATCATCTCCGTGACCTAGGCGTGTTCGGCGCGGCCGGCGGCGATCAGCCCGGCGACGAGTCCATTCGGAACGTCCTCTGTGGTCAGTGCGAAACAGAGGTGGTCGCGCCAACCTCCCGCCACGTCAAGGTATCTGCGGAACAGGCCTTCCTCGCGGAAGCCGAGCTTGCGCAGCACCCGGAGGCTGGAGGCGTTCTCCGGGCGCACGGTCGCCTCCAGCCGGTGGAGTCCGGCGGCGGCGAAGCAGTGGTCGACGACGAGCGCGACGGCGGAGGTCGCCACCCCGCCGGCCGTGGCGTGGGTTCCCACCCAGTAACCGATCCAGGCCGAGCACAGCGACCCGCGCACCACGTTGCCGACGGTGACCTGCCCGGCGAGCTCCCCGTCGACGGTGATCACGAACGGCAGCGACATGCCGCGGCGCGCGAGCCCGCGCAGCGTGGACCACTGGCCGGGCCACGCGAGCGCGGCGTTGTTGTTGTCCCAGCTGCCGGGCGCGGTCGGCTCCCAGCTCTCGAGGTGCAACCGGTCCCGGCGCCGCACGCGGCTCCACGCGGTGGCGTCCAACAGCTTCGGTTTGCGGACCTCGACGACCCCGGCGGCGACCCGCAGCGGCCCGAGTCGCACCGGCCAGCCCGGGTGGCGGCCGATCATGGCCTGGCTGTGGCTCAACTTCTCAGCCACGCTGGGCCAGGAAGCTGACCTGGACCTCTTCCCCGACGACGATCTCGGTGGTCTCTTCGTCCACCAGGATCAGGCAGTTGGCCTCGGCGAGCGACGCGAGCAGGTGCGAGCCCGACATGCCGAGGGGCTGAGCGAGGTACTCGCCGTTGGTCTCGTCCCGAAGCAGCTGCGCGCGCAGGTATCCCCTGCGTCCCTTGACCGACACGATCGGCGACAGTAGCCGGGCCGCGATCTGGCGACGGTGCGGGTTCCGCTTGCCCTGCGCGGCCCGGATCAGCGGGCGCACCATCACCTCGAACACGACGAGCGCGCTCATCGGGTTGCTCGGCAGGAAGAACGTGGGCACCGCGTCCGGACCGAGCCGGCCGAACCCCTGCACGGACCCGGGGTGCATGGCCACGCGGGACATGTCGACGTCGCCGAGGTCGGACAGCGCGGAGCGGATCTCCTCGGCGAGCTCGCCGCCGACGCCGCCGGCGATCACCACGATCTCGCTCAGCAGCAGCCTTCCCTCGACGATCTCCCGCAGCCGCCGCGAGTCGCCCGGCACGATGCCGACCCGGTTGACCTCGGCGCCCGCGTCCCGCGCGGCCGCGGCGAGCGAGTACGAGTTCACGTCGAAGACCTGCCCCTGGCCCGGGGTGCGGTCGATGTCGACGAGCTCCTCGCCGAGGGTGATGATCGAGACCCGGGGCCGGGGATAGACGAGCACCTTGGCCCGCCCGACCGCGGCGAGCAGCCCGACCTGTGCCGAGCCGATCGCCGAGCCGCGCCGCACGGCGACGTCGCCGGTCTGCACGTCCTCGCCGGTGCGCCGGACGAACGCCGCCGATGGCACCGGCTGGTTGACCGTCACCCGCGCGTGGTGCCCGTCGGTGTAGCCGATCGGCACGACCGCGTCGGCCAGCGTGGGCAGCGGCGCGCCGGTGTCCACGCGCACCGCCTGCCCGGGCTGGAGCCGTCTGGGCTGACGCGAGCCGGCCGGGATCTCGCCGACGACCGGCAGCAGCACCGGGTCGGTGCCGGCCGCCTGGACGTCGACGCTGCGTACCGCGTAGCCGTCGACCGCGGCCTGGTCGAAGCCGGGCAGCGCGCGCTCGGCGACGACCTCCTCCGCGCACAACAGGCCCTGGGCCTCGGAGATGGCCACCCGTACCGGCGCAGGCCGAACCGCGGCGGCTAGCGCCCGGCCGAGCTGCTCGTCGACTGACCTCATCGCGGTGACCTCACCGTGTGTCTGCTACTCCTCCACGCGCCCGCGCAACCAGTCGCGCAGATCAGGCCCATACTCAGGGTCCTGGAGTGCGAAGTCCACTGCGGCACGCAGGAAGCCCCCAGGATTGCCCAGGTCGTGACGCCCACCCCGGTGAATGACGACGTGCACCGGGTGTCCCTCGGAGATCAACAGCGCGATCGCGTCGGTCAGCTGGAGCTCGCCGCCGGCACCCGGCTCGATGCGCTTGATCGCGTCGAACACCGCCCGGTCGAGCAGGTACCGCCCGGCCGCCGCGAACGTGGAGGGCGCCTGGTCAGCGGGTGGTTTCTCCACCATGCCGACGACCTTCTTGACGTCGGCGTCCTCGGTGTCCTCGACGTCGAACACCCCGTAGGCCGAGATCTGGTCCCTGGGGATGTCGAACGCGCAGAGCACGGTGCCGCCGTGGCGCACGCGGGCGTTGACCATCCGGCCGAGCACGCCGCGCGGGAGCACGAGGTCGTCGGGCAGGAGGACGGCAACGGCCTCCTCGTCGTCGCCGAGGTTGCCCTCCGCGCAGCCGACCGCGTGCCCGAGGCCGAGCGCCTCCTCCTGGATGGCGGTCTCGACCTTCTTCATGAGGTTGGGCGCGCGCTGGATCTTCTCGACGAGCTTGTCCTTGCCGCGGGCGCGCAGCGTCTCCTCCAGCTCGGGCTGCGCCGTGAAGTACTGTGCGACCGCGTCCTTGCCCGGCGAGACGACGAGCACGAGCTTCTCGAGCCCGGCCTCCGCCGCCTCGGCCGCGACGTGCTCGATCCCGGGCGTGTCGACGACCGGGAGCAGTTCCTTCGGGACGGACTTGGTGGTCGGCAGGAACCTGGTTCCCAGGCCAGCGGCCGGAACGATGGCCGTTCTGATGCCGGCCGGCGGGGCGCCGCCGTGGCCGGAAGTGACTGCGGTGGATTGCGCCATGGACAACGACTCTAACCTCATGTCGTGGCCCGGCCTGGGAGTGATCCAGATCAGACAGCCGCACACACCAAGTGGCGGTGGCGCAAAGAGCTGCTCTCCGAACGGCGCAGAGTGCCGGCGAGCGTGCGGTTCTCGGAGGCTCTTGCCCTGTCCACACACCTCACAAGTGGACGAATCGTGCGTCCGGGACAAACCGTGTGCGGCTTCGTCCCCATCGGCTCGGAGCCGGGATCGGCGCAGATGCTCGACGACCTCGCCGACTACGGGGCGCGGGTGCTGCTGCCGGTCGTGAACGGCGCGGGCCCGCTCGACTGGGGCTGGTACGCCGGCAAGGACTCGCTGCGGCCGGGGCCCTACGGGCTGCGGGAGCCGATCGGCGAGCGGCTCGGGTCCTTCGCGCTGCGGATCGCCGACCTGGTGCTCGTCCCGGCGCTCGCGGTCGACCGGAACGGCATCCGGCTCGGACGTGGCGCAGGTCACTACGACCGGTCGCTCGCCGACACCGCGTCCGACACCCACCTCGTCGCCGTGGTCCGTGACCAGGAGATCTTCGAGGCGCTGCCCGCCGAGCCGCACGACATCCGGATGACCGCCGTGCTCACACCCAACCGCGGTCTACTCCGGTTCGTGTGACGCGGGCAGAATCACTAGAGGACGTTTGCGTTGGAGCCCCGATCTGGCGCATCATGAATTGGCACTCTGTACTCACGAGTGCCAGGGATTGGGGAGAGGGAGCCACCCGTGCCCACTTATCAGTACGCGTGTACGGCGTGCGAGCACCGGTTCGACGCGGTCCAGTCGTTCACCGACGCGTCGTTGACCGAGTGCCCGGAATGCAGCGGCAAGCTGCGCAAGCTGTACGGCTCGGTCGGCGTGGTCTTCAAGGGCAGCGGCTTCTACCGGACCGACAGCCGGTCCGAGGCGAAGTCGCCCGCCACGGCCGCCGCGACGTCCGAGAAGTCGTCTGACAAGCCGTCGTCGGACAAGTCGCCGACGCCGGAGAAGAAGTCGGAGTCGACGCCGGCCGCCAAGAAGGACACGACATCCTCCTCCAGCGGCACGACGAACAAGACGGCCATCGCCTCCTGATCGTCGAGTTGTCCACAACCGACTGAGTTGTCCACAGCCGCCCGTTCGCCGGGCGGTTTCGTCATGCCCCGGCCGTAGCGTCTCCGGCATGTCGATGACCCCGTTCCTCCGCGACCGGCTGTTCCGTCCGAGAGGCTGGCCGCGCCGGTTGGCGCTGCGCCGTGCGACGGCGGCGGTGCTGGTGCTGCTGGCGGCCGTGCTCGCGTTCCGCGGTCCGTCGTCCGGGGCGGCGCCGACGGTCCCGATGCTGGTGGCCGCCAGGGACCTGGCGCCCGGCGTGACGCTGGGCCCCGGCGACGTGCGGGTGGCGGCGTCCCCGTCGTCGTTACGCCCGGCGGCCGCGCTGACGACAGTGGCCGAGGCGAGCGGTCGGGTACTGGCCGGCGCGACGACCGAGGGCGAGCCGCTGACCGGGGCCCGGCTGGTCGGCCCGGAGAACAGCCGCCTGGCCACGGGCGACCCGACGGCGGTCGCGGTCCCGGTCCGCCTGGCCGACCCGGCGGTGGCCGGCCTGCTCGCGCCGGGCGCGCGGGTGGACGTGGTGACGGTCGCCCCGGCCGGCGAGGCCGTGGTGTTGGCCCGCGACGCGACGGTGCTGACCGTCCGTCCGCCGGAGGCCCGCGACCGCTCGGCGGGCCGTCTGGTGGTGATAGCGCTCCCGGAGGCGGCGGCGACCGCCGTGGCGGCGACCGCGCTCGGCCAGCCGGTGGCGGTGACGCTGCACTGAGGAACCCGCCCGCCTTCGGACACCGTCCGTCGCTCATTACGCTGCGACACACGCAGAACCGACCGAAGGGAGCCTGCGGTGATCAAAGGGTTCAAAGACTTCTTGATGCGCGGGAACGTCGTGGACCTCGCCGTGGCCGTGATCATCGGCACCGCGTTCACGGCCATCGTCACCGCCATCGCCAACAACCTGATCAAGCCGCTCATCGCGGCCATCGGGGGCGCGAACGTGACCGGGCTGGCGTGGACGATCATCGCCGGGAACAAGGAGTCCAAGGTCGATTTCGCCGCCATCATCACGGCGGTCATCAACTTCCTGATCGTCGCCGCGGTGGTCTACTTCGTCATCGTCATGCCGCTGAAGAAGATCCAGGAACGGCGCAAGCGCGGCGAGGAGCCCGGCCCGGCCGAGCCGACCGACGTCGAGCTCCTGATTGAGATCCGCGACCTGCTCCGCCAGCAACAGGGCCCGCAGCGCGGCATGCCCCCGCAGGGCGGACAGGGCATGCCCCCGCAGGGCGGGCCAGGTGGGCCGGGTCTGCCCCCGCACGGCGGCCCGCAGCAACCGCCGCCACGCCGGCCGTACTGAGCCGGTCGGCGACGCCCTGCAGGGTCCTTCAGGGCGTCGCGACTCCACCACGCCAAAGTGATGTCTCGTGCGTCGGTGGGTGCTGATCGGCTGGTCCGGTGATCGCGGACGGCCGACGCCGTCGGCCGTGGAGTCTGCCATTGCCGGGTCGATCAGGTCACGATCGTGGCCGGCACCCACCGGTACTAGGTGAACCTGCAGGTCGCGATCGACGCCGGCACGCGTCTTGTGGTCACGGCCGGCGACCCGCAGCCGGGGAACGGCACCTGGAAGATCCTCCGCGACAACCGACGCGCAGCACGCACGCCCGCAAGCGCCGCACCGCCAACAACAAGATCAACTACGACACAACTTAGCCAGCCGTCGCGGCGCTCGAGCCTCTACTCCCGGTCCTCGTGGTGTGGGGGGCGGTTCTGCTCGTACCAGGACTCGTCCCGTGGCGGGGCCGGGTCGCGTTCGTCCGAGGTTGTCGACGGCAGCACGTCGCCGAAGATGTCGTCCAGGTCCCGGGGCGTGCGGCGCGGTCGGCGCGGCGGGGACGGATCGGTGTCAGCCACCCGTTCGCCTCACTCCAGTGCCGACAGCTCGTCGATCACGTGCGGCACGAGCGCGGACAGCGTGGCCATGCCGTCGCGGACGGCGGCACGCGAACCGGCCAGGTTGACCACCAGCGTGCTGCCCGAGATCCCGACGAGCCCGCGCGAGATGCCGCCGTCGACCGCGCCCGCGGCCAGTCCGGACGACCGGATCGCCTCCGCGATGCCCGGGATCGGCCGGTCGAGCACCCCCTGCGTCGCGTCCGGGGTGACGTCCCGTGGCGACACCCCGGTGCCGCCGACGGTGATCACCACGTCGACGCCGCCGATCACGGCGGTGTTCAGCGCGTTGCGGATGTCCACGATCTCCCCGGCCACCGCGACGGTCCCGTCGACGATGAACCCGTTCTCCTCCAGCAGCTCGGTGACCAGCGGACCCACGGAGTCCTCGTGCTCCCCGTGCGCCACCCGGTCGTCAACGATCACGATGAGGGCCCTGCCGAGCCGCTGCGCGCTGCGTTCCATGCGCTCACCGTAGCCGGATCGACCGCGCGCCCCGGCCCAAGGGGCGGCAACCCGGCGAGCCCGTCGAGCAGGTGCCGCAACCCGAACTCGAACAGCTCGTCAAGGTCGAGATCGAAGTCGGCGGCGCCGGCCACCGCGCGGAACGTCGGGTAGGGCCCCGACTCGACCAACGCCGTGAGCGCCGCGTCCTGCGAGTCGATGAACTCGTCGTAGGTGATGCCGGTCTCCTGCTGGGCCACCGCCTCGGGTTCCAGGCTCACCGCGAGTCCCCGGACGTGGCTGAACAGCGTGAGGTGGATCTGGAAGATGCGGTGGCCGTCGAGCCCGGCCGCGTGCAGCGCGGCCATCACCCACTCCGCGTAGGCGATCGCGTTGGGCGTCACCTGCGGCCGGGTCAGCGACATCGCCACGGCCGACCACGGGTGCCGCCGGAAGATCGTCCACAGCCGCCGCCCGGCCGCCTCCAACGCCGCCCGCCAACCCGCCGGCGCAGGCTCGGCGAACGGGTGGTCGCCGAACACGGTGTCGACCATCTGCACGACCAGCTCGTCCTTGCTCGGCACGTGCCGGTACAGCGACATGGTCGCCACGCCGAGGTCGGTGGCCACCCGCCGCATCGACAGCGCGGCGCCGCCCTCCGCGTCGGCGATCGCGATCGCCGACCGCACGACCCGCTCGCGGTCGATGTCCGGCGCGGCCGCCCTTGGCCGGGGCGCGGCGGGCTCGACCGGCCGCGCGTCGGCCACCACCGTGCCGATCCCCGCCCGCGCGACCACGAGCCCCTCCTGCCGCAGCGCGTTGAGCACCTTCGTCGCGGTCGCCATGGCGACCCCCCACTCCCGCGTGATCTGCCGCGTGGACGGCACCCGGTCGCCGGGCCGCAGCTCACCGGACGCGATGCGCCGTCGGATGTTGGCCAGGATCCGCGCGGAGACCGGCTCGGTCATCACCGCTAGTCCGCCTCCCCGGATTTTCATGTGTGGGTCACGTCCCGACGCAGGCGCGGATACCGAGGTGGATGGCGGCTGGGTGCCGTCACGTTCCCCGAGGTTCCGCCGACTGGCTGCGCCGCCACGGCATGCGGGCCACGGTCGTGGAACGCGCGGCGGCGGTCCGGCCCGGCGGGCTGGCGGTCGACTTCCGCGGCACCGCGATGACCGTGCTCGACCGGATGGGCATCCTGGACGAGCTGCGCGCGCACTCGACGGAGTCCGGCGACCTCGTGATCGTCGACGAGGCCGGCGGCCGCGTCGCGACGATGCCGGGCGTGATCTTCGCCGGCGAGCTCGAGGTGCTCAAGAGCGACCTCACCCGCATCCTGTTCGACCTGACGAAGGACGACACCGAGTACGTCTTCGGCGACTCGGTCAGCGCGCTCACCGAGCGGCCGGACGGTGTCCTGGTCGACTTCGAACGCGGCGGGTCGCGACTGTTCGACCTCGTGGTCGGGGCCGACGGCCTGCACTCGAAGGTGCGTGCGCTGGCGTTCGGCCCCGAGGCGGAGTTCGCGCAGTCGCTCGGCTACATGTTCGCGGCGTTCGGACTGGACAACTACCTCGGCCTCGCCGCCGACGGTCTGTCCCACCTGGCCGGTCGCCGGTCCGTGAACATCGGCCCGGTCCGCCACGACGCCGAGGCGCGGGCGAACTTCATGTTCCCGACCGCGCCCGGCGCGCTGGCCCGGGGTGACGTCGCGGCGCAGAAGCGGGTCGTCGCGGACGAGTACGCGGGCGTCGGCTGGGAGGCGCCGGCACTGCTGGCGGCACTCGACCGGGCGGAGGACCTGTACTACGACGAGATGAGCCAGGTCCGCATGCCGACATGGTCGACCGGCCGGGTGGTGCTGCTCGGCGACGCCGGCTACTGCGGGTCGCCGATGTCGGGCCGCGGCACGTCGCAGGCGCTGATCGGCGCCTACGTGCTCGCGGGTGAGCTGGCCGCGCACGGTGGCGACCACGCGGTCGCGTTCACCGAGTACGAGCGCGCGCTGCGGGACTACGTCGAGATGAACCACGAGATGGGTCGCCAGGCGGTGGCGTCGTTCGACTTCCCACCCTCGCAGGAGATGTTCGACGCGATGGCCGCCGCGAGCACCGACGACGACTCGCACGACCGCGTGCCGGTCAAGGACTACGCGGCGAATCTGACGGTTCTGTGACGGTGACGCCGTTCGGCTCGACCCACTCCGGCGGCGCCCCTAGCGTCTGGCACATGCGAGTGTTGGTCACCGGCGGCGCCGGTTTCATCGGATCCCATGTGGCGGAGGCGCTTTCGGCGCGAGGTCACGAGACCGTGTTGCTGGACAACCTGTTGCCGAAGGCGCACGGCGCGTCGGCGCCACCGCCGGGGGTGACACTCGGCGACGTCCGGGACGCGACGCTGCTGGCGGACCTGCTGCGCGGCGTGGACGTGGTGTGCCACCAGGCCGCGGTGGTCGGGCACGGCCTCGACCCGTTCGACGCGCCGGAGTACGCGCTGCACAACGACTACGGCACCGCGGTGTTGCTCGCGGAGATGCACCGGGCGGGTGTGCGCCGCCTGGTGCTCGCGTCGTCGATGGTCGTGTACGGCGAGGGGCGCTACACGTGCCCGACGCACGGGATCGTGCGGCCGGGCCCACGCCGGCAGTCCGATGTGGATGCTGGACGTTTCGAGCCGCCGTGCCCGGTGTGCGGCGCGGCGCTGTCGTCGCTGCTGGTGCCCGAGGACGCCCCGATCGACCCGCGCAGCACGTACGCGGCGACGAAGGCCGCGCAGGAGTTCCTGGCCTCGGCGTGGGCGCGGCAGACCGGCGGCGGTGTGTGGGCGCTGCGCTACCACAACGTCTACGGTCCACGGATGCCAAGGGACACACCGTATGCGGGTGTCGCGTCGCTGTTCCGGTCCGCGCTCCAGCGGGGCGAGGCACCGACGGTCCTGGAGGACGGCCGGCAGCTACGGGACTTCGTGCACGTGACGGACGTGGCCCTGGCCAACGCGCTCGCCGTGGACGCCACCGCGGAGCCGGGCGCGCTGACCCCGGTCAACGTCTGCTCCGGCGACCCGCGCACCGTCGGCGAGCTGGCGACCGAGCTGGCCAGGGCCTGCGACGGCCCGGCCCCCGTGGTGATCGGCGGCGCCCGCCCCGGCGACGTGCGCCACGTGGTCGCCGACCCGGCCGCCGCGTGCGCCAAGCTGGGCTTCACCGCGCGGACCACGTTCGCCGACGGGATCACGGCGTTCGCGACGGCCCCGCTGCGTGCGTCCGCCGCGCTGGTCTGACCCCCGAGCCCCTGAGGGGCGCGTCCGGGTCACTGCCCCTCACGGACGCGCCTCTCAGGCCAACGCCAGCGGGAGACGGACCTCGAACCGGCAGCCGGGGCCGTGGTTGTGCGCGTCGATACGGCCCTTGTGGGCCTCGACCAGTCCCTTGGCGATGGCCAGCCCCAGCCCGCCGCCGACCTGTTCCTCGGCCGACCGGCTCGGGGTTCTCGCCGCGCTGCCCCGGAAGGCCACGTCGAACACGCGGCCCAGCTCACCGACCGGGATGCCGCCGCACCCGTCGTCGACGGCCAGCACCGCGTCCGAGCCGTCCACGCCGATCTGGACGGCCACGGTCCCGTCCGGCGGCGTGTGCCGGATCGCGTTGGACACCAGGTTGCGCACGACACGGGCCAGCTCCGGGTCGCTGCCGAGCACGACCGGCGCGGTGTGCGCGCTGGCGAGCACCCGCACCCGTTTGCGTTGCGCCACCGGCGCCTGTGCCGCGAGCACGTCGCTCACCACGTCCTGCAGCGCCACCTGCGACATCGTCAGCCGCAGCGCGCCCGCGGTGATCCTGGACAGCTCGAACAGGTCGTCGACCATGTCGGAGAGGCGTTTGCTCTCGCCGCCGATCCGGTTCGCGTACCCGGCGACCTCCTCCGGCGAGGACACCACGCCGTCGGCCAGCGCCTCCGCCATCGCGCGGATGCCGGCGAGCGGCGTGCGCAGGTCGTGGCTGATCCACGCGACCAGCTCGCGCCGCGACGCCTCCGCCGCGCGCTCCCGTTCCCTGGCCTCGCGCTCCCACACGCTCCGCCTGGCGATCGCGCGGCCGAGCAGCAGCGCGACCGGCAGTGTCACGAGCAGGACCAGCAGGCACACGAACGCCATCGTCGTCAGCGTGGGATTGAACATGAAGCCGCTGACGCCGAGCACGCCCGTGAGCATGGCGACGGTCGGCACCAGCACGAGCACGGTCATGGTGGAGGTCAGCGACCCGCGGCGCACCCGGTAGAGCAGTGCCGTGCCGATCGCGACGACCGGCAGCACCAGCGCGAGCGCGACCGGCAGGATGTGCAGCGCGTGCGCGACCATGTTCCCGAACGGCTCGCTCGGGTCGATCAGGCCGGGCGCCTGGCTACGGACGCCGGTCATAGCGGTACCCCACTCCCCAGACCGTCGCGATCCGCGTCGGCTTCGCCGGGGTCGCCTCGATCTTCTCGCGCAACCGTCGCACGTGGACGGTCACGGTGGACTGATCGCCGAAGTCCCAGCCCCACACCTTCTCCAGCAGCTGTTCGCGGGTGAACGCCTCGCCGGGGTGGGACAGCAGGAAGATCAGCAGGTCGAACTCGCGGCCGGTGAGGGAGAGGTCGACACCGGCGAGCGTCGCGCGCCGCGCGGTCACGTCGAGCCGCAGGTCGCCGTCGGCCAGCTCCTTCGCGGCGAGCACGGGCTGCGCGGCACCGACCCTGCGCAGCACCGACGACACCCGCAGCGCGAGCTCCCTCGGGCTGAACGGCTTGGTCACGTAGTCGTCGGCGCCGAGCTGGAGGCCGGCGATCCGGTTCTCCTCCTCGCCGAGCGCGGTCAGCATGACGACCGGCACCGCGCTGTCCCGCCGGAGCCGCCGGCACACCTCCAGCCCGTCGATGCCGGGCAGCATCAGGTCGAGTACGACGAGGTCCGGGTCGTGCTCGGCGATCCAGGCCAACGCGTCCTCGCCGTTGTCGGCCAGCGCGACATGGTGCCCGGCCAGCTCGAGGTACCGGCGCACCACGTCGCGAACGGTCAGGTCGTCGTCGACGACCAGCACCGTGGACTGCGTCATCCGATCCTCCATCACCAGGTCGTCAGCAACACGTGGTTCACCACCAGGGCGGTCCCGGCCTGCGCGGCCAGCCACCAGCGCCGCGACGCGGACGGCAGCGTCACGGCGGCCAGCACCAGCCACACCGCGAACGGTAGCCATATCCGTTCGACCTCGGCCTTCGACAGTCCCGACACGGTAGCGGTGAGCACGGCGAGCGCGCCGCCGCGGACGAGCGCGACGACCGGCGACGGCTCGCCCCTGCCCGGGAGCCCCGCGAGGAAGCTCGGCGCGGCCCTGCGCAGCCCGGCGACCGCGGCCGGCCCGACGGCGAGCGTGAGCGACGCGAGGTTCGCCCACACCCAGTACCAGTAGGGCCGGTGGGACGCGACGCCCTGGTGGTACCGCTCGACGACCAGCTGGTAGCCGTCCAGCCACCAGAACCCGGCGAACGCGAACACCGCGACGACGGCCAGCGCGCCGGGCACCGCGTACGCCAGCGCACGCCAGCACTTCGTGACGAGCACGACCGCCAACGCGATCGGCGCCATCAGCAGCAGCCCGTAGGAAAGGAAGATGCCGAACCCGAGCACGGCACCGCCGACCGCGCACAGCATCCGACCGCCGGCGCGGCCGCCGCCGAGCCGACTCGTCCCGAGCGCGAACACGGCGACCCCGGAGGCGGTGACGCCGGCGAACATGGCGTCGGCCGACACCCCCATCCAGATGGCGCCGGGCAGCAACGCGACGAACGGGACCGCCGCGCGGGCCAGGTCCCGCCGCCCGAGCGCGGCGACCGTGACCGGCACGGCGACCGCGACGGCCGCGCCCGCCAGCACGCACACGAGGCCGGCCGCGCCGCCGCCGGAGAGCCCGAGCCGGTCCAGCCACACGAACACGAGCGTGGCGCCCGGCGGGTGCCCGGAGACGTGCGTCGGCCACGAGTCCGGCTGGAAGTCGACGATCCGGCTCGCGAACGTGTCGACGAACCTCGGGATGTCACTGATCTTGCCGACCACGCCGAGGTACTCGCCGCCGGACGCGAGCTGGTGCGCGACGCCGCGCTGCCAGCCGTCCACCAGTGCCAGTGCGAGAGTCCAGGCCACGGAAAGGAAGTAGCCGCCCGCGAGAAGCGTGTGCCACCGCAGCCGAACCGCGAGGGACGGTCCCCACGCCACGGTCGCGACCGCGATCAGCACGGCGAACACCGTGGCGGGACCGACCCTCGGGTACAGGTCGGCGAGCACCGGGTACTCCCCGAACCGTGCCGCCGCACGGGAGAACAGGTCCGCGCCGTAGTTCCGCGCGCCGGTGAGGAAGCCGACGGCGGTGGCGAGAAGGACGAACCCGATCGCGGCGACGCCGGCGACGAGGTCGCCGCGAACCGTCTTCGTGGCAGCCTCGGATGGCGGTGTGATGACCGTGGACACGGACGGACCGTAGCCCCGTCGACGGGGTCCCGCGCGGCGGCGGCGACATCCGTCAGAAGTCCGTAAGAACTTCCCCGCCGTCACAATTTGGTAAGCCCCACAAGGGTTCTCGCGCGTTCGGTGCGGTCCTAGCGTGATCGGCATGAACGAGTCGAGCGCACCCGTTGACGTGGTGCTCCCCTGTCTTGACGAGGCCGCCGCGCTGCCCGGCGTGCTGGCCGCCCTGCCACCCGGCTACCGCGCGATCGTGGTCGACAACGGTTCGACCGACGGCTCGCCGGAGGTGGCGACCGCGCTCGGCGCGACGGTGGTGCACGAGCCGAGGAAGGGCTACGGCGCTGCCGTCCACACCGGACTGGAGCACGCGAGCACCGACGTCGTGTGCTTCCTCGACGCGGACGGTTCGCTCGATCCGCGTGAGCTGGTGGGCCTCGTCGCCGCCGTCGACGCGGGCGCCCAGCTGGCGGTGGGCCGGCGGGTGCCGGTGTCGCGCGGCGTGTGGCCGTGGCACGCGAGGGCCGGAAACGTGGTGCTGGCAAGGATTCTGCGGCGCCGCGGGCTCCCGGTGTCGGACATCGCGCCGGCCCGCGCGGTCCGCAGGCGGGACCTGCTGGCGCTGGACGTGCGGGACCGGGCGTTCGGTTACCCGCTGGAGCTTCTGGTGCGGGCCGCGGCCGCGGGTTGGCGGGTGGTCGAACACGATGTGTCGTACCACCCGAGGGCGGCGGGCACGAAGTCGAAGGTGTCGGGCTCGGTGCGCGGCACGATGCGTGCGGTGCGGGACATGGCGGGGGTCCTCCGATGAACGAGGCGGTGTTGTTGGTGGTGGCGAAGGCGCCGGTGGCCGGTCTCGCGAAGACGCGCCTGGCCCCGGCCGTCGGCGCGACGAACGCGGCCCGGCTCGCCGCGGCGGCGCTGCTGGACACTGTGGACAGTGTGCGGGCCGTGGCGGGCACCCGTCCGGTCGTCGCGCTCACCGGCGATCTCTCGACGGCGGAACGGGCGCCGGAGCTGACCGAGGCGCTGGCGGGATGCACGGTGATCGCCCAACGCGGCGACGACTTCGGCGACCGGCTGGCGAACGCGCACGCCGACGTGGCGGCCAGGTTCCCTGGCCTGCCCGTGCTGCAGATCGGCATGGACACCCCGCAGGTGAGCCCGCGGCTGCTGACCGGCGCGGTGGTGCGTCTCATGGCGGACGACGCGGAGGCGGTTCTCGGTCCGGCCGAGGACGGCGGCTGGTGGGCCCTCGGCCTGCGCGAGCCGGCAGACGCCCGCGTGCTGCGGGCGGTGCCCATGTCGCGTTCGGACACGGGCATGAGGACGTTGTTCGCGCTGCGCGGCCTCGACCGGCGGGTACGTCACCTTCCCATACTGTCCGATGTGGACACCTTGGCGGATGCCGCGCAGGTTGCCGCGCTGGCGCCGGAAACCCGCTTCGCGCAGGCCTTCGCGGCACTCGACCACTGGTTGCCGCGTCAGCTGACGGAGGCGCCCCGATGATCGAGACGGTGTTCGAGCCGGGTCTGCTCGGCCACGAGTGCTGGCTGGAGCTGGCCACCGGGGAGCGGATCGGTCTGGCGACGGACCGCTGGCGCGCGACCCCGGACCCGGGCGACGAGCTGCTGCTGGGCAACTGCGTCGGGCCGACCCTCGACATCGGCTGCGGCCCGGGTCGCCTGACGGCGGCCCTCGGCGAGCGCGGTGTGATCGCGCTGGGCATGGACGTCTCCGCCGTGGCGGTGAAGCTGACGATCGCGGCGGGCGCGACAGCCATTCGCCGGGACGTGTTCGCCCGCCAGCCGGGCGAGGGCCGCTGGCAGCACGCCCTCCTGGCCGACGGCAACATCGGCATCGGCGGTGACCCGGTCCGTCTGCTGAAGCGGGTGCGGGAGCTGCTGAACAGGCAGGGCAGCGCCCTGGTCGAGGTGGGCCCGCCGGGCGAAGGCCTTCGCCACGACCGGGTTCGCCTGACCACGACCGACCGGACCGGCGACCGCTGGTTCGACTGGGCGTGGCTGGGCGCGGACGCGGTGGCGACGACAGCGGCGGCCGCCGGGCTGGCGACCGGGTGGATCCGCGAGGCCGGCGGCCGATGGTTCACCAAGCTGGTGAACCCATGACCACGACAGGCGACAAGCCCGCCACCCGCCTTGCCCGCCTGGTCGACCGGCTGCAACCACCGCGCGAGGAGGACTTCCGCAGTCCCGCTCATCATGAGCGGGTCACCGCCCGGGTGGGACTGTGGCTCGGCGTCGCGTTCGCGGTGTGCTTCGTCACCGGGCTGATCAGTCACGCCATCCAGAAGCCGCCGTCCTGGTTCTACTGGCCGGCGAGTCCCGTGAACCTCTACCGGATCAACCAGGGCTTGCACGTGATCGCCGGGGTCGCCGCGATTCCCTTGTTGCTGGCCAAGTTGTGGACGGTCTACCCGAAGCTCTTCGGCCGCCCGCTGGTTCGGTCGCTGCCCCACGCGCTGGAGCGCGCATCGATCCTCGTACTGTCCGGTGCCGCGTTCTTCGAGTTGGCGACCGGGTTGTTCAACGTCGCGCAGAACTACCTGTGGGGGTTCTACTTCCCGTCCGCGCACTACGCGGTCGCCTGGCTCGTGGCCGGGTCGATCCTCGTGCACGTGGCCGTGAAGCTGCCGGTGATCCGGCGCGGACTGGTTCGGCTGAACGCACCGGAGGCGCCCGCCGAGCCACCGAGCGGCCTGCTGTCGCGCCGGGGGTTTCTCCGCAACACGTGGCTGGCCACCGGCGTCGCGGTGGTGGCCACCGCCGGCGCGACGGTTCCGTTGCTGCGTAACGTCTCCCCGCTCTCGTGGCGGTCCGACCGCGGGCCGCAGGGCCTGCCGGTCAACCGCACCGCACGCGCGGCCGGCGTCACCGACCTGGCGCGAGATCCCGAGTGGCGGCTGACGTTCGTCACCCGTCAGGGCACCACCCGCTGGTCACTCGCCGAGCTGACCGCGCTCCCCCAGACGACCGCCGAGCTACCGATCGCCTGCGTCGAAGGCTGGAGCCAGTCGGCGACCTGGACCGGGGTGCGGATCGCCGACCTGGTCCGCCTGGCCGGTGGCACTCCCGGCGCCCCGGTGCTCGTGGAGTCCCTGGAACGCAAGGGCGCCTACCGGACGAGCACCCTGCCCGGACCACACACCGAGGCCCCGGACACGCTGCTGGCGCTACGTCTCAACGGCGAGCCGCTGGACCTGGACCACGGCTTCCCGTGCCGCGTCATCGCACCGAGCCGGCCCGGCGTCCTGCAGACCAAGTGGGTCCATCGTCTGGAGGTGCGGTGATGGGACAGCGGATCACCCGCGCGGCCCTCGCCGTCGTCGGGTTGGCGCTGCTGGCGTACGGCGGCGTGCTGGCCTGGGAGTTCGCGACTTCCAGGACGGTCAACGCGGTGCAGGGGCTCGCCTGGTTCGTCGGTGGGCCGGTGGTCCACGACGGCCTCGTGGCGCCCCTGGTCGGGGTGCTCGGGTTGCTGATCGCCAGGTTCGTGCCCGCGCCGTGGCGAGCGCCGGTCGCCGTCGGCGTCGTGCTCAGTGCCGTGCTCACGCTGCTCGCGATTCCGTTGCTGTGGCGCCCTTTCGGGGTTGTCACCAATCCCGGCCTGCACGACCGTGACTACGCGGCGGGGTTGATCGTCGCGCTCGGGGTGGTCTGGCTCGGCGTGCTCGTCAGCGGGATGACGCGCCGTCTGCGGTTACGATCGAATGGGACATGAGCCTTGGGACATCGCGCACCGATGAATGGCCCAACGAAACTGGTCGATATTGGCTCTGGGGGCACGGCCAATCGGCTTCCTAGTGTGCACGTATGACAAACGTGGACATGTGGTTCGACCCGAAGTGCCCGTGGGCGTGGATCGCCTCGCGGTGGCTGCTCGAGGTCGAGCGGGTGCGGGACGTCCAGGTGCGGTTCCACGTGCTGAGCCTGTCGGTGCTCAACGAAGGCCGGGAGGTCGAGGCCTGGTACCGCGAGTGGCTGGACAGCGGCTGGGGTCCGGCCCGCGTCGCGAAGGCGGTCGAGCGGAAGTACGGCGCCGACGAGGTGCGGGCGATCTACACCGCGCTCGGCAACCGGATCCACCTGGAGAAGCGGCCGCTCGGCCGCGACCTCTACGTCCAGGCGCTGGTCGAGGCCGGTCTGCCGACCGAGCTCGCGGACGCGGCCGAGTCGACCGAGTACGACGCGGACATGCTGGCCGGCAACCACGCGGGGCTCGGCCCGGTCGGGGAGGATCTCGGCACCCCGGCGATCCACGTGACCATGCCGGACGGTTCGGTCAACGCGTTCTTCGGCCCGGTCGTCTCGCCGACGCCACGCGGCGAGGCCGCCGGTCTGCTGTGGGACGGCGTGCTGCTCGTCTCGGGGACCGAGGGGTTCTTCGAGCTGAAGCGCGCCCGCACCGGCCCGGTCGTCAGCTGACGTCGATCTCGATCAGGCCGGCGGCGCCGAGCGTCCGGTCGAGCGCGGCGGCGAACTCGTCCGGTGAGCGGACCCGCTCGCCGTGCACGCCGAACGAGCGCGCGTAGGCGGCGAAGTCCGGGTTGACCAGGTCGGTGCCGAACTCGCGGCCCGGGAACCGCCGGGTCTGGTGGTCGCGGATCGTGCCGTAGGCGGCGTTGTTGACCACGACGACCAGCGGCGTCAGGCCGTACCGCGTCACGGTGGACAGCTCCTGCCCGGTCATGAGGAAGCACCCGTCGCCGGCGAACGCCACGGCGACGCGATCCGGGTGGACCAGCTGCGCCGCGATGGCGGCCGGCAGGCCGTAGCCCATGGTTCCGGACTGGGTGCCGAGCTGCGACGGGTAGCTGGTGAACCGCCGGTACCGCTGCGGCCAGGCGGTGTACGCGCCCGCGCCGGCGCTGAACACGGCGTCGGCGGGCACGCGCTCGTTGAGCGCGTGCAGGTACGGCGCGGGGTCGACGCCGTGCGCCGGCGGTCGCGGACCACGCAGGTAGTTGTCGCGCAGGCGAGCCAGCCACGGCGTCGGCTCGGCGGGCGAGGCGGGGAGTGGCGCGGCGGTCAGTGCCGCCACGAACCGGGCCGGGCCGGCGGCGATGGCCAGTTCGGCGCGGTAGACCTGCTGGAGCACGTCCGGATCGGGGTGGACGTGCAGCAGCCGCTGCTTGGGCACCGGCACGTCGAGCAGGCCGAAGTCGTCGACCGTGAGGGCGTCCGGGCGAGTGCCGACGAACGCGATCAGGTCCGCCTCCGCTACCGCGGCGGCCAGGCCGGCGGTCGTGTTGAGCCCGAGGGTGCCGACGTAGGCCGGCGAGGTGTTGTCGACCAGGTCCTGGTTGCGGACCGCGGTGGCGATCGGCACGCCGGTCGCCTCGGCGAAGCGCTGGATGCCGGTGGCCGCGGCGGCGGTCCATCCGGAGCCGCCGACGACCAGCAGCGGACGCGCGGCCGCGTGCAGTGCACGCAGGAACGAGTCGACGTCCTCGGGTGCCGGCGCCGGCACCACCGGCGCCGCGGCGGGCACGAGCGGCGCGGACGTGCTGGTGGACAACACGTCCTCCGGCAGCTCGAGCACCACCGGGCCCGGTTCGCCGGACACGGCCGTCTGCATCGCACGCGCCACGAGCTCGGGCGTCCGGTCGGCCCGGTCGACGACGAACACCGCCTTGGCCAGCGCGCCGAACATCGCGCGGTAGTCGACCTCCTGGAACGCCCGCCGCCCGCGCAGGCTCGTCGGCACCTGTCCGACGAGCAACACCATGGGACTGGCGTCCTGCCGGGCGACGTGCACGCCACCACTCGCGTTCGTGGCGCCCGGCCCGCGCGTGACCAGGCAGATCCCGGGCCGGGAGGTCAACTTCCCGTACGCGGCGGCCATCATCGCGGCGCCGCCCTCCTGCCGGGCGGTGACCAGCCGAAGCCGGTCCCTTGCCTCGTAGAGCCCGTCGAGCACCGGGAGGTAGCTCTCCCCCGGCACACAGAACGCGAGGTCGACGCCGTAGCTCGACAACTGCTCGACGAGCGCGTGACCACCGAGGCGCATTGCCGGAGTTTCCCACGAGCTAGGAAAGGCGAGCGCCGCACGCGGGCGAGCGAGGGGATTACCGTCCGCGTACGGCGTTCGCACAGAGCCCGCTAGGAGCTCTTCCGGCTCGGGGGCATCGAGCCGGAGTTGGTCTCGGCCGCGGCCTGCGGCCGAGCGTTCTCGGGTGGAACCTCGAGTGGCCCCCGACTCATCATTCAGTCTCGACCGTCTGTCCAGCAAGAGTCGCCTCAACTGTGCGCGAACCGTTGCTCAACTCAAGCCGAACCTTGTCTCCCGGCGCGTGCGAGCGGACCGCGGCGACCAGCGCGTCGGACGTGTCGATCTTGCGGTCGTCGAGCTTGGTGACCACGTCGCCGTTCTTCAGACCCGCCTTCTCCCCCGCGCCACCAGCGACGACGTCGACGACCAGCGCGCCGCCGTCCTGGTTGTCGCGGACGCTCACGCCGAGCACGGTCTGCGTGGCCTTGCCGGTCTTCACGATCTCGTCGGCGGTGCGCCGCGCCTGGTCGATCGGGATCGAGAACCCGATGCCGACCGAGCCGCCCTGGGTGTTTCCGCCCGTCGGCGGCGTGTAGATGGCCGAGTTGATGCCGATGACCTGACCGCGCATGTTGACGAGCGGGCCACCGGAGTTGCCGGGGTTGATCGCCGCGTCGGTCTGGATCGCGTCCATCACGGTCGCCTGCGAGCCGTCCTCGCCGCCGGCCCTGGTCGGGCGGTGCAGCGAGCTGACGATGCCGGAGGTGACGGTGCCGGACAGCTCGAACGGCGAGCCGATCGCCACCACACCCTCGCCGACCTTCAGGTCGTCGGACCTGCCGAGATCGACGACCGGCAGCCCGGACTTGTCGTCGGCCTTGACGACCGCGACGTCCGAGGTCGGGTCGCGGCCGACGATCGTAGCGGTGGCGGTGGAGCCGTCCTGGAAGACAGCGGTGATCCGACCCTGCTCGGCCGCCGCCTCCACCACGTGGTTGTTGGTCAGGATCAGCCCGTCGGAGCTGATGACGAAGCCGGAGCCTTCCCCTGCAGAAGACCGGCCCTGTACCTGCAACTGGACCACGCTGGGCGACACCTTCGCCGCCACCGCTTCGACCGAGCCGGCCGGCGCCGACGACGCCTGCTCGGCTGGCTTGGGATCATCCAACGCGTTCGACACCGGCGCGTTGTTGGCGTTCGACTCGGCGACCAGGTAGCCGCCGAACGCGCCGGCCCCGCCACCGGCGAGCAGTGCGAGCACCGCGACGCCGGCGACGAGCGCGCCGCTGCCGCGGCGCTGGTTCTCGGTTCCGCGCGGCGGCTGGTTGGGGCCGACGCGGAACGGTGGACTCATGGACGGGTAGCTGCCGTGCGGCGGCGTGGCCGATCCCGGCTGGTTGCCGACGGCCGTGCCGTAGAGCACGCGCTCGGTGGGCCGCGCCGGGTCCGGCTGGCTGGCCCACTCGTTCTGGCCGGGGTTCGCCCACTCGCTCCACGGCTGCTCGACGGTCGGCTGGGCCGGCGGCTGACCCGCGGCGGCCCACTCACTCGGCGGCGTCGGCTGCTCATCGGTCGGCTGACCAGGAACAGCGGACCGGCTCCGCGCCGCCGCGGCCCACTCGCCCTGCTCGGCGGCAGTCGGCTCGCCGGGCTGCCCGGCGGCCGAGGGCACCGCCCCCTCGCTCTGTGCGGGCACCGCCGGCTCGGAGTTCGGCTCGGAGTTCGGTGTCCGGTTGTCCTCGGTCATGTGACCACCTTGCGCCTCGGTCCTGAGAACGGCCTGAGACCAACCTATGTGGAGCTGGAGAGTTCAGCGCGGTATCGGCTCGGGAGTGCCCGGCAGGCGCACGGCGATGAGCGCGCCGCCGTCCGCCGAGCGACCCGCGAACACCGCGCCACCATGACGTTCCGCCGCGCTCTTCACGATGGCGAGGCCCAGGCCGGAGCCGGGCAGCGTGCGGGCCACGTCCGAACGGTAGAAGCGGTCGAACACGTGGGGCAGGTCCGAGTCGGCGATGCCGGGCCCGGCGTCGGCCACCTGCAGGAACGCGTACCCCTGGCCGGCCGGGCGCAGGTCGACCCGCACGGTCCCGCCGTCGGGGCTGAACTTCACCGCGTTGTCCAGCAGGTTCAGCACCGCCCGCTCCAGCGCGTGCGGCTCGCCGAACAGGAACCACGGCTGCAGGTCCACCTCGAAGTGCACGTCGCCGGCGCGACGGCGCGCCCTGGCCAGCGCCTGCTCGACGACCTCGACCATGTCGACCCGCTCCTGCGCGAGCACCGGCGCGTCCTCGCGCGCCAGCTCGACCAGGTCGCCGATCAGCTGCGTCAGCTCGTCGAGCTGACCACGCAGGTCGTCGTGGATCTCCGCGCGGTCCTCCTCCGACAGCTGCGGGGTGTTCGGCTTCTCGGCCGACAGCAGCAGCTCCAGGTTGGTGCGCAACGACGTCAGCGGCGTCCGCAGCTCGTGTCCCGCGTCGGCGACGAGCTGCCGCTGCCGGTTCTGCGCGTCGGCGACCGCGGCCAGCATGAGGTTGAAGCTGTGCGACAGCTTGGCGAGCTCGTCGTCGCCGTCGACCCGGATCGGCCGCAGGTCGCCGGTGCTGGCGACGCGTTCGGTGGCCCGGTTCAGGCGCTGCACGGGTCTCAGCCCGGTGCGGGCCACGGCCGTGCCGGCGACCGCGGCGACCACCACGCCCGCGCCGCCGATCAGGAACAACACGAGCGACAGGTCGGCGAGCTGTTTCTTCGTCGGCGCCAGCGGCTGCGCGAGCACCAGCGCCTGGTGGTCGTTGTACCGCACCGCCACGATCCGGCTGTCGGTCCTGGCGTCCGTGCGGATGTGGTAGCTCTCCTGCCCGGTCGCGACCGCCACCTCCTCGCGGCTGACCGGCGGCAGGTGGTTCGGGTCCCCGAGGTCGGCGGTGCCGTCGCTGTCGATCACCGCGAACCGCACCCCGCTCAGCGCGAGCAGGCCGGCGGGGAACTCCGTGCCGGACACCTGGTCGGCGAGCAGCGGGCCCCGGACCGTGTCGTGCGCCTTCTGCGAGAGGTCGACGTCGACCTGGGTGTAGAGGTTCTCGCGCACCGTCCAGTACGCGCCGAGCGACACCAACGCGACCGCCCCGGCCACACAGCTCGCCGCCAGCCAGGTCACCCGCGAACGTAGCGACACCCGCTGCCGACCGGCCCGGGCGCCGCTGCCGAGCAACATCACGGGGGCGTCTCCCGCAGCACGTAGCCGATGCCGCGGACGGTGTGGATCAGCCGCGGCTCGCCCTCGGCCTCGGTCTTGCGGCGCAGGTAGCCGACGTACACCTCGAGCGCGTTGCCGGACGTCGGGAAGTCGTAGCCCCAGACCTCCTCGAGGATCCGGCTGCGCGTCAGCACCTGCTTCGGGTGCGCGAGCAGCAGCTCGAGGAGCGCGAACTCGGTCCTGGTCAGGCTGATGGCCCGCTCGCCGCGCTTGACGTCGCGGGTGCCGGGGTCGAGCTCGAGGCCGGCGAAGCTCAGTGTCTGGGGCGGCGGCCCGCTGACGTCGAACGTCCGGCGGCGCAGCAGCGCCCGCAGGCGCGCGAGCAGCTCCTCGAGCGCGAACGGCTTCGGCAGGTAGTCGTCGGCGCCCGCGTCGAGGCCGGCGACCCGGTCGGACACCGTGTCGCGCGCGGTCAGCACGAGGATCGGCAGGTCGTCGCCGGTGCCGCGCAGCCTGCGGCACACCTCGAGGCCGTCGACCCTCGGCATCATCACGTCGAGGACCATGGCGTCGGGCCGGGAGGTGTTCACCGACTCGATCGCCTGCTGACCGTCGGTGGCCAGGTCGACCTGGTAACCGTTGAACGCGAGCGAGCGCCGGAGCGACTCGCGTACGGCCCGGTCGTCGTCGACAACGAGGATGCGCATGCGGTCAGTGTTACTCGCCGTGCTGAGACGCGCCTGAGAAGGTCAGAACGAGTCGGCCATTCGGGGGAGCCGGGGCGCACCCGTGAGCAGATCCAGCAGGCGCGCGGCGTCGGCGTCGCCCTCGAGATGGCCGGCGCGCCGGAGCATCGCCGAGTCGGCGGAGCCGGCGAACCACGGCCCCAGCCCCCTGGCGTGCAGCCGGACCGCGCCGGAGCCACCCGGCTCGCAGGTGACCATGCCGCCGTCGGCGACCAGCCGGTGCCGGCCGGCCTGCCACGGCGCGTGCTCGTCGACCACCTCGATGTCGACACTGATCGGGGTCAGGTGGGACGCCGAGGGCCACCCGCGCGCCGCGACGGCCGCCGGCAGGTCGACGACCCGCAGCATCCACGGGTGGTTGGTCACGTCGTGCAGTACGGGCATCGTGAGGAGGAGCTGCCACCACGCGGGGTCGATGAGCCGCAGCGAGACCTCGGTCATGATCCCGGTCCACCGCGCGAGGTTCGCGAGCAGCGTGAGCCCGGCCTCGCGGTCCAGCGCGACGAGGTCCTGGCACACCAGCTTCTCGCCCTCGGGCCGGTTCGCGGTGAGGAAGCCGCGCACGGTGCCGTCGGGTCCCGCGATGACGTCGGCGATGTCGAGCTCGAGCACCCGCCCCGGTTGGAAGGCCGCCGTGGCACGGTCGAGCATGCCGTCCACGGTCGACGCCATGGCCAGGTACGCGTCGTGCAGCGCGGGCAGGTCATCGGCGGTCGCCCGCCGCAGCGGCAGCGGCTCGGTGGGCTTCGTCATGAGGGCGAGCAGCTCCGGCCGCACCGTCACGCGTTCGTAGTTGCCGGTCTGCTCCCAACCGCGGCCGCGGTAGAGCTGCGGCACGGACGGGTACAGCGCCGAGACGCACTGCCCCCGGTCGCGCAGCTCCGGCATGATCGCGTCGATCAGGGTGGTGGCGATGCCGTGCCCACGCGCGTGCGGGTCGACGGCGACGTTGGCGATGCCACCCATCGGTACCGCCGCGCCGCCGAAGAACTGCTGGTAGTCGCGCACCTTCAGCGTGCCGACGACGCGACCGGCCTCCTCGGCGACCAGGCCGTGCCAGCCTTCCTTGCGGTGCGACCAGACGTACTCCTGCTTCATCTCGCGCGGACCGCCGAACGCGAGCCGGCCGACCTCGTAGATCTGCTCGTCGTCGGAGTCGGTCGGTGGCCGAACGATCACGTGCGCTCCCCCTGGGACCAGTCGAAGAACCCGCGGCCAGTCTTGCGACCGAGCTCGCCGCGCGCCACCTTGTTTCGCAGCAGCTCCGGCGGTGTGAACCGAGGGCCGAGCTCACGGGTGAGGTGCTCGGCGATCGACAGCCGCACGTCGAGGCCGACGAGGTCGGTGAGGCGCAGCGGTCCCATGGGCCAGCCGTAGCCGAGACGCATGCCGGTGTCGATGTCCTCGGCGGACGCGACGCCCTCCTCGAGCATGCGGATCGCCTCGAGCCCGACGGCGACGCCGAGCCGCGAGGTGGCGAACCCCGGTGAGTCACGGACCTCGATGACGGTCTTGCCCATCGACTCGGCCCACGCTCGCGCCTTGACGACCGTCTCGGGCGGGAGGCTGTCGTGCACGACCAGCTCGAGGAGCGCCTGCACGGGCACCGGGTTGAAGAAGTGCATACCGATGACGTCGTCGCCGAGCGCGCCGACCGACAGGGACGACGTGTTCGAGGCGCGGACGGCGTTCGGGCACGCGGCCGCGACCTCGGCGAGCACGCGGCGCTTGAGGTCGACGTCCTCCGGCACGGCCTCGATGACCAGCTCGGCGCCGGGCGGCAGGTCGGCGAGGGAGTCGACGACGGACAGGTGGGCGAGCAGCTCGGCGGCGGTGCCGGCCAACTTGCCGCGGTCCTGCGCCTTACGCAGCGACGCGGCGACGGCCTCGCGGGCGGCGGTGGCACGGTCGGCGCCCACCTCGGCGACGGTGACGCGGGAGCCGGCGGCGAGCAGGACGTGGGCGATGCCGGCACCCATCGTCCCGCCGCCGACGACCGCCGAGGTGACCGGAGCGGTCACTCAACCACCGCCGCGGAGAACATCGCGACGAGCTCCATGCCACCGATCTCGGTGAGGTTCGCGCCGGAGGCCTGCCATTCCGGCGACGCGAACGCGGCCTTCATGGCGTCCTTCGACTCGAAGTACAGCTCGGCGATCAGGTACGGCTCGGACCCTTCCAGGAACCCGGGCACGAACGTGCGCGTGACCTTGGCGATCTCCTGGCGGACGAGGCCCGGCACCTTGTCGATGAGTGGCTTGTGCGACTCGAGATAGGCCTTGTCGAACGCCTCCGCGTCGGCGGGCGTGCGGTACAGCGCGACATACTTGATCATGTGACGCTCCTCGTCATCGTTGGCGGTGGCACTGTAACGGGGCACGATGGCTCCGTGCGGATCATCCTGCTGCGGCACGCGGAGAGCCTGGGAAACGTCGACGAGCTGGCGTACACGCGCACGCCCGACCACGCGCTGCCGCTGACACGGCTCGGCGAGGCGCAGGCACGCGCGGCCGGCGCCGAGGTGCGTGCGCTGCTGGACGGCCAGGTCGCGGCGTACGTCAGCCCGTACGTCCGGGCGCTGCGGACACTGGA
Organism: uncultured Actinomycetota bacterium; assembly: GCA_963840275.1. Lineage (GTDB taxonomy): Bacteria > Actinomycetota > Actinomycetes > Mycobacteriales > Pseudonocardiaceae > Actinophytocola. Next base: position 1,283,074 of record CAWIYK010000002.1, on the reverse strand, counting down.
CCTGCTCGACGTCGACGACCGGCTCGAGCGGGTCGTGCCGGAGCCGCGGCTGCGCGAGCAGGACTGGGGGAATCTGCAGGACCCGGTCGAGCAGGAGGTGGAGAAGCGGCGACGGCACGAGTTCGGGCACTTCTTCTACCGGCTCCCGCACGGCGAGTCCGGCGCCGACGTCGACGACCGCGTCGCGTCGTTCCTCAACGAGCTGGAGCTGCGGATCGCCAAGGACCCGACCCACCCGGACACGGTGCTGGTCGTGTCGCACGGGCTGACCATGCGACTCCTGTGCCGGCGGATGTTCTCGTGGAGCATCGACCTCTTCGAGTCGCTGTCGAACCCCGCACACTGCGCGATCCGCCTACTAGACCACGACGACGACGGCTGGCACCTGAACGAGCCCTTCGACCAATGGCGCGACTCCCCGGACGGCGCCAAGCAACACTGACTTGCGCCGACTTCTGAAAAAATTCAGAATTAGGTCATGGCGACCGAGGTTCAGTGGAGCGAGCTGCAGCGAGACCCCAAGAGTGTCGCCGCACTGGCCGACCAGGGCGACGTGCACGTGCGACGTCGCGATGGCGCGGCGCTGCTGCTCACCCGCGCGGACCGGGCGGCCACCTCCGCTGAGGGTGCCGTCCACGCTGCCCGGGCGTTACGCAACCTGCTGACCCACCTGCCGAAGGAAGTGCAGGACACGGCCGCGCTCTCACTGGCCGACGAGTTCCCGTGGGTGGACGTGCTGCCCGCAGCCGACCGGCGCCAGTTCGTCATCGACTTCTGCCGGGCGTTCCAGGTGTCCGCGGAACTGGGCCAGTGGTCTCCCCTCGAGCAGACGATTCGGGAGTGGCGCAACACGGCCGCCATCCACGCCGACCCGGAACTGGCGACCAGTCTCAGCGAGCCCATCGAGGGCGATGACTTCGGGCCGGTGCCCAGTCCGACGGAAACCTGACGCATGCCCGCAAAGCGTGGAGACCGGGTGGCACCGCCACGGCGACCCGATGGCTGCTGACCGAGCGACCGCGGTCACGCAGGTGACCGGAGTTGTGTTGCCCTGCGACACCCACCATGGAAACTTGCGTGGTCCGAGGTGTCCACAATGGAATGGGCACCGACCGGCGACGACGGTCCCATGACCTTGGCCGAGCTGCGGGCGAACGCTCGCCGGGTGCTCGGCACCGACCTCCCGCTCGAGCCGGCGCAGGGCGACGAGCCGCCCCTGATGCGTCGGCTGACCAGCGGCAACACCCGGCTCGCCGACAAGTACCGCGCCGGTCGGGTCCTGCTCGTCGGCGACGCGGCACACGTGCACTCCGCGATCGGCGGCCCGGGCCTCAACCTCGGTCTGCAGGACACGGTCAACCTCGGCTGGAAGCTCGCGGCGACACTCCAGGGGTGGGCGCCGGACGGGCTGCTCGACACGTACGAGACCGAGCGCCGGCCGGTGGCCGAACGCGTCACCATGCACACGCAGGCGCAGAGCGCGTTGATCGCGCCGGGCGCCGACGTCACCGCGCTGCGCGAGCTGTTCGCGGAACTGTTGCGTGACAAGGAAACCATGCAGCGCATCGCGGACCTCATGTCCGGCGCGGACATCCGCTACGACATGGGTTGCGACGGCCCACTGGTCGGCCGCTGGGCGCCGGACCTGGTGCTGGACACCGAGAACGGCCCGACCCGGGTGGCCGAGCTGACCCACGACGCGCGTCCGCTGCTGCTCGACCTCACGGGCGCGCTGGCCGGCGAGACACACGACGGCCGGGTGCGCGTGGTGACCGCGCGCGCCGACAGTCCGCTGGCCGGCCTCCTGATCCGGCCAGACGGCTACGTCGCGTGGGCGTCTGTCGAACCGGACGTCGACGGGCTGCGTTCTGCGTTGACGCGCTGGTTCGGCCGGACGGCCGTGGCGACCTCGACCGCCTGACGCGCGCTGCGACCCTCACACCAGCAGCAGCGTCTTCCCCACCGTCTCGCGGGCGGCGATCGCGACGTGCGCCGCGGCGGCCTCGGCCAGCGGGAACGTCTGCCCCACCAGCGGTGTGACCTCTCCGGCCACCGCGCGCGACAGCATCTCCTCGAGCGCGACCCGCCGGTCCATGCCCACTCCGAGCGAAAGGATGCCCACGACCTGCGGCCCGGTCACGAAGTCGCCCGCCGACGAACCGTACGACAGCAGTCGACCGCCTTCGGAGACCAGCGACAACGCGGCCGCGCCGAGATCACCACCCGCACCGTCGAGCACCACGTCCACCGGGCCGACCCGCGCGGTCCACGCCGGCTCCGAGTAGTCCACGACCCGGTCGGCGCCCCACTCCCTTACGAAGTCGAGCTTCCGCCTGCCCCGCGCGGCCCCGATCACCTCGGCGCCGGCGGCCTTGGCCAGCGGCACCAGCAGCGTCCCCAGACTTCCTCCGGCCGCGTTGATCAACACCCGCTGTCCCGCCCGCAGCTCCGCAGCGCGCAGGATCGATACCACGGTCGGCCCGTCGTGCAACAACGCGAGCGCCTCCGGCAGCGCCAGCCGATCGGGGACGCGCACCAGCTCGGACTCGGCGACCGCGGCCTGCGACGCGTATCCGCCCCGTGGCGACCTGCCACCGTTCGAGCCGGTCTGCGCGAGCACCCGCTGCCCGACCCAGGACGGGTCGACATCGACGCCGACCGACCGCACCACGCCCGCGACGCCGTTGCCCGCGACGTACGGCGGCTCGACCTGGAACCACTCGCCGCCCCACCCGTCGCGCAGCCGCGTGTCGACGAACAACACGTCCGCGGCGACGACGTCGACCACCACCTGACCGGCCTCAGCCATCGGGTCAGGTAGGTCGCGCAGCGCCAGCACCTCGGGGCCGCCGAACCTCGTCACCTCTACCGCTCTCATGCGGCCAGTCTCGAACCTCGAGCAAGGTGGAGGTCAAGCGATGAGGCCGCCCCGGTACGCCACGAGCGCCGCCTGCACCCGGTTGACCGCGCCGATCTTGCCGAGCACCGCCGACACGTAGCCCTTGACCGTCGCCTCGGACAGGTGCAGCGCGCTGCCGATCTCCGCGTTGGACAGACCCTGCCCGATCAGCGAGACGACCTCACGCTCCCGATCGGACAGTGACGACAGCAGCCGCCGCGCCGGCTCGGCGGCACGCTCACCGTCCGCGACCGACGACAGGACCCGCGCCGCGACCTTCGGGTCGAGCACCGCCCCGCCGCGAGCAAGATCGCGTACGGCCTTGATCAATACAGACGGTTCGGTGTCCTTGAGCAGGAAACCACTCGCACCGATGCGCAACGCCTCCTGGACGTACTCGTCGACGTCGAACGTGGTGAGCATCGCGACGACCGGCGGCTCCGGAAGGCTGCGGAGCCTACGCAGCGCGACGATGCCGTCGGCCGAACGCATTCGGATGTCGAGCAGCACGACGTGCGGCCGGTGCTGACGCGCGGCGTCAGCGACGAACAGGCCGTCGTCACACTCGGCGACAACCTCTATGTCACCGGCGCTGGACAGTATTGTGCGGAGTCCTGAGCGGACGAGATCTTCGTCATCCGCAAGCAGCACCTTGATCACGAACGCCTCCCCGACAGTGGGCGTCACTTGACGTTCCGATCGTACCCCGTAGCGGTAAGTCACCAGCCCTTATGCGGTCCGCAAAGCGTCCTTCAACTTGACCCGCGATCCGCTGCGCATCACCGCGTTGGCGTAGATCCGCCCCGCGAGCCACACCAGCAGCGGAATCAGCGCCACGACCAGGGCGACGGACAACGCCGCCTCCCACACCGGCACGCCGCCCATCGCGAGGCGCATCGGCATCAGCGTCGGCGCGAACACCGGGATCACCGACAGGACCTCGGCCAGCGCGTTGTCCGGTTCGGACGGAAGGACCGAAATGCCGATCACGTAGCCGACGATCACGAACAGCAGCGCCGGCATGATCACCCCGCCGACGTCCTCCTGACGGGACACCAGCGCGCCGAGCGCCGCGAACACCAGCGAGTACATGACGAACCCGAGCAGGTACCAGACGATCAGCCAGATCACGGTCCCCACGGCCGCGGACGCGGAGATCGTCAGCACGTCCAACGCGAGCGCCGCGGCCACGCCGACACCGCCGATCACCGCCATCTGCACGAGCCCGACGAAGCCGATGCCGAGCACCTTGCCGGCCATCAGCTGCCACGGGCGGATCGTGGACAGCAGCAGCTCGACCACCCGGCTGGACTTCTCCTCCACGACGCCCTGCGCCACCATCTGCCCGTTCAGCAGCAGCGACATGTAGATGAGGATGCCGGCGATGATGCCCAGGGCCAGCTGGTCGGGCTGGTACGGATAGGGCTCCTCCAGCGGCTCCACGGCCACCTTCGCGTCGGCGACCGCGGAGTTCACCTCGGCCGGGTCACCGCCGAGGTCCTCGATCTGCCTGTTGAGCGCGACCTGTCCGGCGAGGACGTTGAACGCGTTGCGCAGGTTGTCGTCGAGGTCCTTCTTCACGATGACGCGGAAGCTCGCGCCGTCGCCGACGACGAGCGCGTCGAGCGACTCGTCCGCCACCTGTGCGCGGCCGTCCTTCTCGGCCACCGTCCTGGTGTCGACGCTCTCGCCGATCGCCTCCGCGGTGGCCTTCAGCGGCGCGCCGATCGCCGCCGTCTCCTCCGTGACGCCGACCGTGGCGTCCGAGCCGCCGCTGTTGATCTTCATGACCAGCGCGAAACCGACGAGCAGGACAAGCGTGGCGACCGTCGTGATGATGAACGCCTTGGAGCGCATCTTCGTCGTGACCTCGCGGCCGGCGACCAGGCTCACGGCCTCCCACGACCCCAACCGAACGTCCGGGGTGCTCACGCTGTGACACCTGCCTCACTCCGCTCGGCGCGCAAGGCGCTCGCGCGAAGCAACGTGGCTGCGTTGGTCTGTGGGCTCACGCTGAGACACCTGCCTCACTCCGCTCGGCGCGCAAGGCGCTCGCGCGAAGCAACGTGGCTGCGTTGGTCTGTGGGCTCACGCTGAGACACCTGCCTCACTCCGCTCGGCGCGCAAGGCGCTCGCGCGAAGCAACGTGGCTGCGTTGGTCTGTGGGCTCACGCCGCCTCCTTCTCTTCCTCAGTCACGACATTCCGGTACAGCTCGGTGAGCGAGGGCCGGCGGCGGCTGAACTCGGTGACCGGGCCGGTGGCGAGCGCGGCCCGCAGCACCGCCTGGTCGTCGGCGCCGTCGTCGAGGCGCAGGATCGTGCTGGCGCCCTCACGGCTGGTGACCGTGACGCCCGCGAGCCCGGACGCCCAGCCGTCCCGCGCGTTCGGGGCGGTCACGACCAGCTCCGCGGCGCCGCCGGCACGCAGCTCGTCGACCTCGCCGACCTCCACCATCTGTCCACTCCGGATGATGCCGACCCGGTGGCAGAGCCGCTCCACGAGCTCGAGCTGGTGGCTGGAGAACACCACCGGGATGCCCTCGGCCGCCTTGTCCAGCAACACTTTGCTCATCACGTCGACGGCGATCGGGTCGAGCCCGGAGAACGGCTCGTCCAGCACCAGGATGCTGGGCCGGTGGATCAGCGCGGCGGCGAGCTGCACGCGCTGCTGGTTGCCGAGGCTCAGGTTCTGCACGTCGTCGCCGCGCCGGTGCGCGACCCCGAGCCGCTCGGTCCACTCCTCCATGGAGCTTGTCGCGTCCTTCGTGGACAGTCCGTGCAGACGCGCGAGGTAGACGAGTTGCTCCGCGACCTTCATCTTCGGGTAGAGGCCGCGCTCCTCCGGCATGTAACCGATGTGCCGGCGAGTCTCCAGCGTGACCGGCTTGCCCTGCCAGCGCACCTCGCCGGCGTCGGCGGCGAGCACCCCGAGCGCGATGCGCATCGTGGTCGTCTTGCCCGCGCCGTTGCTGCCGACGAAGCCGAACAGCTCGCCGGCACGGACGTCGAAAGTTGTCTCCCGCAACGCGACCACGTCGCCGTACCGCTTGGAGATGCCGTCGATCTCCAGCCGTTCGTCAGCCACTGGATCCTCCCCTGAGCACGCCGTTGGAGGAACCCTAGTAGCTCAGTCCTGGCGCAGCGAACCGATACCGAAGGCGACACCCTGGTCGTCCTGGCAGCTCGCGTGCCAGCCGGCCTGGTTCGGCTGCCGCTCCCCCGCCACCCCGCCGGCGGCCGTGATCTTGGCCAGCGCCGCGTCGATGTCCATGACCTGGAAGTTCGGGTCCGGCGGGGCCGCGTGGTGGACGAAGATCCCGCCGACCGGCCGGGTGTTGACGATGTTCGACCCGCCGGGGTGCGAGCCGGGGGTGAGCTCGAGGCCGAGCAGGTCGGCGTGGAACTGCTTCGCGGCGTCGTTCTCGACCATCAGGACGTAGTAGAAGAGATCGCCGGCCGCGCACTTCGGTTCGGCCTCGCCGTACCCGTCCGCGGGCTGCCACAGCAGGAGCGTGCCGCCGTGTCCGTCGCCGATCTCGGTGGTCCAGCCGGACTTCGACCGCACCGGCTCGGTCGCCGTGCCGCCGAGCGCGCGGGCCTTCTCCGCCATGGCGTCGGCGTCCGGCACCTCGAAGTAGATCTCGATACCCGGCTCGCCCTCGCCGAGCCCGCCGGCCGGCGACGAACCCTCGATGTGGTTGTCGCTACGGAAGGTCCAGCCGAAAACGGCGTGGTAGAAGGCTTTCGCACGCTCGATGTCGGGCGTGTGGATGGCGTAGTACATGGTTTCCCCTTACTCGGTCCACTGGTTGAGGGCCATGCGCCATGCGCCGTCCTGGTGGACGAGCACGGTGGTGACCGTGACGGACCGTGGTTTCTCGTTCTGCTCGTGCATGACCGTGGCGTGGTAGGTGAGCACCGCGGTCGACTCTCCGATGTGGACGATGCGCGGGTCGGCCAGGTCGTACTTGAGGTAGGGCGGGTGGCCGTCCATCGCGGCGACGCACTCCGCCTTCGTGTAGGTGTTGTTCGGGCCGGGGAAGATCAGCATCGCGTCCTCGGTGAGGTTGCGCTCGAAGAACTCCAGGTCGTTGGAGCCGATCGCGTCGAGGAAGTCGCCGACCCGCGCGAGCAGCACGCGTTCGAGCGAGTGCCGCGCGAAGCCGGCGAGCTGACCGGCCCAGTTCTGCTTCTGCCAGCCGCCGTGCCGCAGGACGACCCGGGTTCGGCTGCTCGTCACCGCCTCGAACCGGACCTCGACGTCGGTCCGCTCCGCGGGGTCGCCGTCCGGTGGGCCGTAGCTGAAGGCGAGGCGCGGCCCCGGCTCCCAGGCCGACACGCGGCCGACCTCCGTGTCGCCCTGGAGAAGCAGCCCGTTCTCGAAGCGCAGCTCGCCGCCCGTGCCACCCCACAGCGACCGGTCGGCTCGCCACCAGGCGGCGATGTCCCTGGTGAACAGGTCGAAGGCGGTGGCGGGATCCACCGCCACCTCGACGGTGACGTTCGCGTCGGTCATTCGGGCTTCCTCGTGTTGGCGTAGTCGGAGAACGCGTCGAGTTGCTCGGACCAGAAGGCCTCGACCTGGTCGAGCCAGGCGCGCAGCGCGGTGAACGGCTGGGCACGCAGCTGGTAGACGCGGACCCTGGCGTCGCCGTCGAGGGCCTGGACCTCCACGAGCCCGCTGTCGCGGAGCACGCGCAGGTGCCGGCTCATGGCGGGATGGCTCATGCTGGCCGTGTCGGCCAGCTCCCCGGCGCGCCGGGGCCCCTGCCTCAGCTCGTCGACGACCTGTCGACGGACCGGGTCGGCGAGAGCCACGAGCACCTCGTCCACATCGTTGCGCATGTCAGCAACTATTAACGCTGTCGTTAAACATGTCAAGCTCGCTATCGTGGTGGCCGTGCCGAGACCGACGGCGGCGGAGCTGGCCGCCGCACGCGAGATGACGTTGCCCGACGTGGTCGCGCCAGGCCTTTCCGTGCTGTTCAGCGGCATCAACCCGGGCCTGTACTCGGCCGCGACGGGACACCATTTCGCCAGGCCGGGCAACAGGTTCTGGCCGGCACTGCACCGTTCGGGGTTCACCCCGCGCCAACTACGCCCGGACGAGCAGTCGCTGCTGCTCACGTGGGGCCTCGGCGTGACGAACATCGTCCCGCGTGCCACCGCGCGCGCCGACGAGCTGACGCGGGAGGAGCTGAACGCGGGCGCGGCGCGGCTGACCGCGTTGGCGGCGGAACACGCGCCGAGGTTCGTGGCCGTGGTCGGCATCTCGGCCTACCGCGAGGCGTTCGGCCGTCCGAAGGCGGCGATGGGCCCGCAGGACGAGCTGATGGCCGGCGCCCGGCTGTGGGTGCTGCCCAACCCGAGCGGCCTCAACGCGCACTACCAGCCGCCGGCGCTGGCCGCGGCGTTCCGCGAGCTCCGCGAGGCCCTCTGACCGCGTGCGTCAGCGCTTCTGGGCTACCCCCGACCACACCACGGGCTGGCTCGGCACGAACAAGGCGTGGGGTGCGGCCGGTCCGGTGTTCTCCGGGTGCCACGCCGCCGCCGACGTCCATCCCGGCTCGAGCACGCGGAAGTCGCCAGCCAACGCGCGGATCTCGGCGCGGGAGCGCCACCGGACGGCGCAGCTCCCGGTGGCGTCGTAGAACCGCTTGAGCCCCGCGAGGGCCGCCGCGGCCTCGGAGGACACGCCGTCGTCGGTGGTGTGGGCGACCGCGAGGTAGGACTGGTCGGGCAGGAGCGCACGCAGCCGCTCGACCGACTCGTGGCCGATCTCGTTGCCGTAGGCGTCGGGCTGGTGGAGGTGCAGGAAGCCGACGAGCAGCAGCGCGACCGGCCGGTCGGGGTCGAGCACCTCCGTGTCGACCGCCCGCCGCCACAGGTCGTGGGGGTCGCGCAGGTCGGCCTCGACGACGGCCTGCCGACGCGGGTCGCCCTCGGTGTCCAGCAGCAGCTCGGCGTGCGCCACGGCCACCGGGTCGTTGTCGACGTAGACGACGCGCGCGTCGGGCCGGCGGCCGTACTGGACGGACAGCTCGTCGGCCACGTGGTGGGTGGCGCCCCGGGTCAGTACGCCGGAGCCGACGTCGAGGAACTGGCGCACGCCGCGGCCCATGAGATGTCGGACGGCACGGCTCAGAAACAGCCGGTCGACGAGCGCGATACGCCTCATCAGCGGAAACCGGTCGAGCACCTGGTCGCCGAAGTCGCGGTCGACGGCCCAGTTCGTGGTGCCGCCAAGGTAATAGTCGTAAACCCGCGCCACGCTCGGCGTGTCCAGATGGACGGCGACCGGCGGTAGCGAAACCGCCTGTGGATGTAACACGAACGGAGCCTCCCGGGTTGTCCCCTCAGCGCGAGAATACCCGGACGGCCCGCGAACAAATAATCTGGACCACGAATTTGTGACGAGTGACAACTATCTGCTGAGGTCGTGAATGAATTTCTTGCTCTCCTCGACGCCGAGCGCCGCCTCCCGCACCTTGTGCCAATAACTTTCGCGCTCGTCGACCTGTTGCTTGTCCCGGATGAGCCGCCCGTCCAGACCGAACGGGATGTACACCATGTTCTTCTGTTTGCCGGCGAACTTGAGCACGGTCAGGTCCGCGTCGAGAAATGGCAGGTCGGCGCCGTTGTGCAGCACCTGCAGTGACAGCCGGGGGTAGGTCTCGATCAGTGACAGCAGGTGTTCGGCCTGCTGCCGGACGAGAGAGCGGCGGCCGCCCGGCATCCGCAGCAGCGACGACTCGGCGAGGATCGCGCGGACGACGGGCGGGTTCTCGCAGGTGAAGACGCGCTCCCGGTCCTGCTTCTCGCGGAGCAGGTCGGTCTTGCTGGTCGGGTCCCCGGCGAGCTCGTACTGCAGCAGCGTGTACTGGCTCGCTTGCAGCTGCATGGGAATCCGCTCGCTCTGCAGCAGCAGGATCTCGGTGGCCGACCGCTCCGCCGCCCGCATGGCCATGAAGTAGCGGTTCGGCGAGGCGCCGTCCGGCGCGCCGGCGGCGGTCGGCGTCGTGAGGTTCTCGATCTCGCCGCGCAGCTCCGAGGGCGGGTCGTAGAAGTCCACCAGCCCGCGCAGCTCGGTCGGCGACACCCGCTCGATGCCCGACTCGATCCGGTGGATCTTCGCCTGGCTGCGGTCGATGGCGTGGCCAGCACGGGTCTGCGTCTGGCCCGCCGCTTCTCGGGCCCGCTTCAACATTGCACCGAGGCGCGCGTCACGCACCGTAGCTCGACTTGGCACCAGAGCTCCCACCGATCACTCTCAGGATCACCTTTGTCCGAAAGAGAGTAAGCGATGCGCAGCGCTTTTGCCGAATCTGCCTCCCCCGGTCGTGTCGCCCTCACTCGACAGTGAGATCGACTCCGGGGTCGACCAAGATCACTCTCCGTGGCGACACCGCCCGATGAAAGCCTCCCAACCACGCCTACCGAACCGCAGCTCAACAGCATGATGACCTTTCGAGTCCCGCACGCCGACCTCCGTTTGACCGAGCTGTATCTCGACACACTGGTTGCTCGGAATCGAGGCGCCGGCCTTCCGCCAGGCAGGCTCCACCAAATCAGACAAGATCACTTTCCCCATGACCGAATCGTTCTCCCCGAGAGACGATGGTGACCTGAATAACCATGCCAACTGATTAATCAGCAAGCAAGCATCTCGGCTTGACGTTTCATGGACAAATTGGGAAATTCAAGAAAACCAGATCGGCATCCGCACGTGCATTTGCACGACCGAATGCACAAACGCCCTAATCGGTTCCCGGCAGAATTAACGGCTCCCACGGTGACCGTGAGAGCCGCTGCGAACGATGGTGCCCCAGGCAGGATTCGAACCTGCGACCTGCCGCTTAGGAGGCGGACGCTCTATCCCCTGAGCTACTAGGGCCGTGCCCCCAGCCTAGCGGCCGCCCCCTGGCGGGGTTAAGGCATTACCCCTCGAACGCGCTCCGGTGGTCCAGCACCCACTGCTCGAACGTGCCGGCCGGGCGCCCGACGATCGTCGGCACGTGCTCGGTGACGAGGTCGGCGCCGCCGGCCCGTGCCCACGCGATGCCGGTGACCGTCGAGTCGGCCGCCTCGGATGGCAGCCCCATGCCGAGCAGCAGGTCGCGGGCCGCGTCGAGGGTCAGGTCGGTCGTCTTGACCGGGCGGCCCAGCACCCGCTCGACGGTCGCCGCCTGGTCGGTGAAGGTCAGCGTCGCCGGCCCGGTCAGGTCGTACCGCCTGCCGTCGTGGACGCGGTCGGTCAACGCGGCGACGGCCACCGCGGCGACGTCCCTCGGGTCGACGACGGCCTGCCGGGCGTCCGCGAGCAGGTTGGGGAGCGGCTCCCCCGCGTCGATCAGACCCCGGCACCGCAGGAAGTTGGACGCGAAGCTCGGCGGCCGCAGGATGGTCCACGCCATGCCGCTCGCCTCGATCGCCTCCTCCGCGGTGTGGTGCCACGCCCCAACACGGAGGAGGCGGCGGCCGGCTTAGCCGGGGTGGTGCCGTTCCTGCTGCAGACCGTGCTCGAGGACCGCGGGGCGAAGCATGTCGGCGCGCCGGACTTCACGAGTCAGGTGTCGGTGACGCAACGCCTGGTCACGGGTCAGAACCCGGCCAGCGCGGTCGGGGTGGCCGAGGAGGTGGTGCGCCTGTTGTCCACGGTTAGTGGCTGACGGCCACCGAGAGTGTGTTTCGATCGACGCCGACGTGACACTCAGCCGACGTTCGGAACCGCATGTCCACCTTGCTCTTCGGCCTGCTCTCCCTCCCGTTCTACGTCCTGATGCTGTGGCCGCTGGTCGTGGCGTCCCGGCGGGTGCTCGGGGTGCGGATCAGAACCGTGCGGGCGCTCATCGCGTCGGCGGCCGGCTGGGCGATCGCCGCACAGCTGCTCGCGTGGCTGTTCCCCAGCTTCCATGAGGCGCCGGCGTTGTTCGCCGGGCTGCTCATCCCGATCGCGGGCTGTGCGTTCCTCGCGACGCTGATGTTCCTGTTCGTCGCGGAGATGGCGCTTCCCAGCGGTGGCGGATTGGGATTCGTCGGCAGGTTGCGGTCGATCCGGCGCCGGATCGCGCGGGCGCGGCGGTACTCGCAGGTGAGCCGGATCGCGGTGCGGCACGGGATCGGGCAGTACCTGGTCGGCAGGCGTAGCGCCGACGGCGCGCGGCAGGCGGCGCTGGCGCGGTCGCTTCGGCGGGCGCTGGAGGACGCCGGGGTCACGTTCGTGAAGCTCGGGCAGGTGCTCTCGACGCGGCCGGACCTGCTGCCGCCCGCGTTCATCGACGAGCTGAGCAGACTGCAGGACCAGGTGACGCCGGTCGGGTTCGACGAGGTGGAGCGGGATCTGGTCGAGGAGCTGGGCCGACCGCTGGAGGAGGTGTTCGCAGAGTTCGACCGGGAGCCGTTGGCCGCGGCGTCGGTGGCGCAGGTGTACACGGCACGACTGCACAGCGGCACGGACGTGGTCGTCAAGGTTCGCAGGCCGGGCATCGACAGGGTGGTAGAGCGGGACCTCGACATCGTGTACCGGGTCGCGCGATCGCTTGAGCTGCGGGCGAAGTGGGCGCGGTCGCTGGGAGTCGTCGACCTCGCCGACGGGTTCGCTGCGGCGCTCACCGAGGAGCTCGACTTCCGGGTCGAGGCACGCAACATCGCGGCGGTGAGCGCGGTGGACAAGGGTGGCGACGTGTCGCTGCCGACCGTCCACAGTGAACTTTCCGGCGAGCGGGTGCTGGTGATGCACCGGCTCGTGGGCACTCCGGTGCGGACCGCCATCGAGGCGGTCGACGCGGAGCGGCGCGACGGGCTCGCGCGGTCGCTGCTCGACTGCGTGCTGCGGCAGGTGCTGTTGCACGGCGTGTTCCACGCGGATCCGCATCCGGGCAACGTGTTGCTGCTGAACGACGGCAGCCTCGGGCTGCTCGACTTCGGCTCGGTCGGCCGGTTGGACGCGGCACTGCGCGGCGGTCTGCGGGACCTGCTGGCCGCGGTGGACCGGGGTGACCCGGCAGGACTGCGGGACGGGTTGCTGGAGATCGTGGACCGCCCGGACGAGATCGACGAGCAACGACTGGAGCGGGCACTCGGTGCGCTGATGGCCAAGCACGTCTCGCACGGGCAGGCGCCGGACCTGGACATGTTCACGGACCTGTTCCGGGTCGTGGCCGAGTTCCGGCTGTCGATCCCACCGCCGATCGCCGCCGTGTTCCGGGCACTGGCGACGATGGAGGGCACCCTCGCGCTGCTGTCCCCAGGCTTCAACATCCTGGTGGAGTCGCGGGCCTTCGCGAACGCCCTCATCGGCGAACGGATGCGACCGGACTCGTTGCGCCGCACGGTGACCGAGGAGCTGCTGTCGATACTTCCGGTGCTGCGCAGACTGCCGAGGCGGGTGGACCGCGTGACAGCGGCGCTCGAACAGGGCCGCCTGTCGGTGAACGTGCGCCTGTTCGCGGACGACCGCGACAGAACCGTGGTCACCGGCATGCTGCACGAGCTGCTGCTGGCACTCACCGGCACGGCGACCGGCATCATGGCGGTGCTGCTGCTGGCGAGCACGGGTGGCCCGAAGGTGATCCCGGACCTGACGCTGAACCAGCTGTTCGGTTACAACCTGCTGGTGATCAGCGCCCTGCTGGGGCTACGCCTCCTGTTCGTCGTGTTCCGCTCACAACGCAGAAACGCGGGCAAGATCCAGGAGATCACCTGAGAGCGGCTCCGGCGGCGATGGACAGTCGGCGATGTCGGACAGCTCACCAACCCGACGCAACGAACTGTTCGCGACCAACTCGTCAATCCACAGCGGACAGAGGACGAATGCATCAGAGCGAATGGCGCGCCGGCACCACGCTGTTCACGGTGATCTGCTCACACGCAGAACGCCGGCACGACCCACGAAACCACCCGACAAGCGGACCCAACGTCGCGGCAGTCAGAACATGCCGCCACCAGCCGCGATGGACTGACCGGTGATCCAGCCGCCCTCGTCAGAGACCAAGAACGCCACGGTGTCGGCGATGTCGGACGGCTCTCCGACCCGACGCAGCGGAGTGTTCGCGACCAGCTCGTCGATCCACGGCGGGCGGGAGGCGAAGGCGTCGGTACGTGTGGCGCCCGGCAGCACGCTGTTCACGGTGATCTGCCGCGGCCCGAGCTCCCGTGCCAGGTAGTACACGAGCTGTTCGACGGCGGCCTTCGTCGCCGCGTACACGCCTGCGCCGGGTAGCGGCATGCGCGTTACGCCCGCGGAGATCACCACCGCGCGGCCGCCGTCGGGCAGGCGGTTGGCTGCCTCGCGGAGTGCGACGAACCCGGCGCGGAGGTTCGTGGCGACCACGTGCTCGAAGTCGGCGTCGGTGGCCTCCGCGATCAGGGCGAAGCGCGCCGTGCCGACGTTGCTGACCACGGTGTCGAGCCCGCCGAACCGCTCTTCCGCCACCGTGAACAGCGAACGCAGCTGGTCGGGTCCGCCACGTCTGCCGTCGCGGCCACCGCTCGGCCGCCGGCCCGTTCGATCGTCTCGACCACGTCCGCGGCGGCGCTCGCGTCGCTGGGGTAGTTGACGACCACACTGCCGCCGTCGGCGCCGAGCCGTTCCGCGATCGCCCTGCCGATCCCGCGTGAGCTGCCCGTCACCAGCGCTACGCGTCCCATGAAACCTCCTATAGTCGATGAACTCATTGGTCTACATGCTCAACCAATGTAGTCGAGTATGTCAACTGTCGAGGTAGTCTCATCGCATGTCGGAGTTCGCGGCCGCGCTGCTGGAGGTCCACCGCGAGATGCGGGCGCTCATGGGCGCCGTCGCACGTGAGGTGGGGCTCACGACGCAGCAGATCGAGCTGATGTGCGTGCTGAAGCAACACGGGGCGCCGTCGTTCGGACAGCTCGCCGAACTCCTCGGCTGCGACAAGACGAACATCACCGGCATGGCCGACCGCCTGATTCGACGCGGCTTCGCGGCGCGGGAGACGCACCCGGCGGACCGCAGGGTGACCCGGCTGCGGCTCACCGAGACGGGCCAGGCGTTCGAGGACCGCGTCCGCACGGCGGTGGCCACGGCGGTCGACGCGCGGTGGACCGGCGCGTCCGACCGGGACCGCGCCGAGCTGGTCCGCCTGGTCGCCGCTCGCTGACGCGTTTCCGTCGGCGGGTGTGCGCATTCGGCGTATAAGTGTGCGGTGGAGTTCCGGGTGCTGGGGCCGGTGGAGGTCTGGCGGGACGGTCATCGGCTGGTCGTCGGCAGTCGGCGGGCCCGTCTCGTACTCGGGCTGCTGCTGTTGAACGGCGGGCGGTTGACGTCGGCGGAGGCGCTGATCGACGGGCTGTGGCCGCAGAGTCCGCCGCCGTCGGCGCGGGCCCAGCTGCACAACATGATCGGGCACCTGCGCCGCACATTGGCCGAGTCCGGCCGGGAGCTGCTGGTCACCCGGCCCGGCGGCTACGAGCTGCGCCTCGACGACAGCACACTCGACCTGCACGAGTTCCGCCGGCTCGTGGGCTCGGCCACGCAGGCCACGGCCGGGAGCGACCACCTCGCCGCGGTCACGGCCGCCGCCGAGGCGCTCGACACGTGGCGCGGACCCGCGTTCGCGGACCTCGACGCCGGCCTGGTCCGCGACCAGCGCGCGGCACTGCACGAGGAACGGCTCGCCGCCACCGAGGTGCTGCTCGGCGCCGAGCTCGCCCTCGGACGGTTCGACGACATGCGCGAGCGGCTGCCCGACCTGATCGCCGAGGCGCCCTACCGGGAGCGGCTGCACGAGCTCCACCTCCTCGCGCTGCACGGCACCGGCCGGTCCGCCGAGGCGCTCGCCGTCTACCACCGCACGCGGGAGCGGTTCGTCGACGAGCTCGGCATCGAGCCGGGGCCCGAGCTGCGTGCGGTCGCGGAACGACTCGCGAACGGCGACGACCGCGCGCCGGCCGGCCAGCGGGCGCCACGTCAGCTGCCGTCGGTCACCCCCGTGCTCACCGGCCGCACCGCGATGGTCGACGAGATCACCACCGCGCTGCGCACGACCGTCGGCGCGGCCGTGCTCGTCGGGCCGGGCGGCGCCGGCAAGACGACCGTCGCGGTCGCCGCCGCGCACGGCCTGCTGGCCGCCTACCCCGACGGTCAGCTGTACGCGGAGCTGCGCGGCAGCAGGCCGAACCCCGCCGACCCGCAGGCGGTCCTCGCGCGGTTCGTGCGGGCGCTCGCGCCGGACGGGACGACGGTGCCGGTCGACGCGGCGCAGCGGGTCGCCGCCTACCGGGACCTGCTCGCCGGCCGGCTGGTGCTGGTGGTGCTCGACGACGCGGCCGACGAGGACCAGGTGCGGACGCTGCTGCCGGACACACCCGGCTGCGCCGCGGTGGTGACGTCGCGGCAGCGGCTCGGCGGCCTGCCGAACGCGACCGGCTGGTCGGTGCCGATGCTCGCGCCGGACGACTCGGTCCGCCTGCTCACCCGGCTGGTCGGGGCCGAGCGCGTACACCGGGAACCGGCCGCGGCCGCCGACATCGCCGCGCTGTGCGGGCACTCGCCGCTGGGCGTGTGCATCGCGGGCGCGCGGCTCGGCATGCACCGCGACCTGCCGCTCGCGGACTTCCGGGACCGGCTCGCCGCACGGTCCCAGCGGCTCGACGAGCTGGCCGTCGGGGACCTGAACGTGCGGACCACCATCGCGTTGAGCTACGAGGGGCTCGACCCCGGCGCCCGCCGGCTGTTCCGTCGGCTCGGCCTGGTCACCGCGCCGGACTGGCCGGAGTGGGTGGCCGGCGAACCGGTCGGGCCGCTCGTCGACAACCACCTGGTCGAGGCGCTCGGCGTGGACGCGGCCGGGCAGCGGCGCTACCGCCTGCACGACCTGGTCGCCGACTTCGCGCGCGAGCGGCTGGCCGACGAGGAGACCGAGGAGGACCGGCGCGCCACGGTCGCGGCCACGCTCGACACCTGGCTGGCGCTGGCCACCGACGCCGACCTCCGGACCCCGCACGGCGCGGAGTACGCGGAGGGGCTGCCGGCCGCGCCACCACCGCACCGGGTCGCCGACCCCCAGACCTGGTTCGAGGTCGAGCGGGCGAGCCTCGTCGCGGCCGTCGAGGAGGCGTGCCGGCTCGGCGACGCCGCGACGGCGGCCGCGCTCGCGCTGCGCACGGCCGGGTACTACGGCGTGCGGGCCTTCGACGACGACCGCACACACATGCTGATGCACGCGGCCGCGTGCGTGCGCGAGCACGGGTCGGACGAGCTGCTGGTGCGCGTGCTGAACGCGCTGTTCGCCACCTTGCTTCAGCAGTCCCGCTACCTGGACCTCGCCGCCGTGGACGTCGAACAGCTCGCGGTGGCGCGCAGGCTCGGCGACCCGGAGTGGGAGCTGCGCGCGCTGTACGGGTCCGGTTTCCTCGCGCGGAGCTCCGGGCGTCTGCGGGAGGCGGCGCTGCTGCACGACGAGGCGATCGGGCTCGCGCGGCGGAGGACCGGGGTGGCGACGCAGGCGTTGACCAACAACCTGATCGGGCTCGCCGACGTCCACGCCGAGGCCGGGGAGCCCGAACGCGGCCTGCCGCTGTTCGAGGAGGTCCTGGAGATCGAGCGGGAGGACCGGCACTCGCGGCAGCGCGCGGTGCTGCTGCACGCCTACGGGATGGCGCTGGTCGACGCGGGCCGCCTCGACGAGGCGACCGAGGTGCTGACGTCCGGGGTCGAGGTCGCGCGCGCCCTCGGCGACGACTTCGGCGTCGCCACGCTGTCGCAGAAGCTCGCCGACGCGGACCTGCGTGCCGGTCGCCTGACCGAGGCGGCCGAGCGGCTCGCCGAGTGCCTGCGCGCGCACGAGGCCATGGACAACCGCGAGGGCGTGGCGTGGACACTGCGGTCGCAGAGCGACCTCGCCGCGGTGGAGCGCCGCTGGCCCGACGCGGTGACCGCGTCGACGCGGGCGCTGGAGATCCTGCTGCCGATCGGCGAGCCGCTCGAGATCGCGCGGACGCTGGACCGGCTCGCGCGGGCGCTCGACGAGGTCGGCGAGCCGAGGCGGGCGGCGGCGCACCGCGCGGAGTGCGCGGCGATCCTCGCGGACCGGGGGCTCGGCGAGGAGTGCCTCGATCACCCGCCGCGCATCCCTCGAGGCTGAACGCCAGAGTTCGTCACCCTGCGTGCCCACGAACCTCATCCGACGAGGACGCTCACCCGAACGGGGTTTGGGATGAAAGAAACCGGATATCCCCGTGTCAGCGTGCCGGACGGGGGCCCGGCGGGTGGGTTGACCATGACTCGATGAGGAGGTCCGCAGTGGACACAGGCACCTCGGCCCGACGTGACCGGTTGTCGACTTGAGTGCGGGGCCGTCACGTCGGCTTGCGACGTACGGGATGATGGTGCGGTGAGTTCAGAACCGTTTCACGACGCTGCCACGAACCAGCCCGCCCCCGGACTCTCCGTCCTGGTGGAACCTCACGGTGAAGCCGTGGTGTTGAACGTGGCCGGGGAGATAGACCTCGCCACCGCCCCCCAGCTCGGTGATTCCATCAACGCAGCGATGGCGCAGCAGCCGGAGACGCTGGTGGTCGACCTCAGTGACGTCGACTTCCTCGCCTCGGCCGGCATGGCGGTGCTCATCGGCTGCCACCAGCAGGCCCAGGGCAACGTCCGGTTCCGGATCGTCGCCACGGGCAGCGCTACGTTCCGCCCGATGGAACTGACCGGCATGACCGAGGAGATATCGATCTTTCCCACTCGGAACGAGGCGCTGACCGCGGACTGAGTGACCACTCCGGTTGCCATGGCCGTGACGAGTGGGACCGGAGGGCTGAAAGTTGGGAGCTTCGGCCGTGAACCTGGGTCAGCACGACCTTGATGGAGTTCCGGAGGGGGACCTCCACTTCCGGGTGCCCGCCGCGGCGGGGCGACTCGCCGGGCTGCGTCATGCGCTCGCGGAGTGGGCCGGCAGAGTCGGCCTCTCCGACGAGGACGTCGAGGCGCTCGTGCTCGCGAGCTACGAGGCGATGGCGAACTCCGTCGAGCACGCGTACCGGGACGAGACACAGGGCGTGCTGGACCTGCGGGGGCGGGTGGACGACGAGCAGGGGCGCGTCGTCGTCACCGTGACCGACTACGGACAGTGGAAGCCACCGGAACCGAGCGGTGGGCTGCGGGGACGCGGCCTCTCGCTGATCCAGGGACTGACCACGACCGCGACCATCACCCCCACCGTCGACGGCACGACGGTCACCATGTTCTGGCCCATGCCGGAACGCACCGACGACGCATCGTAGCGGTGGCGTTTTCACGCAATTTCGTGGACACTTCCTGAAATCCCGAGCCTTCGCAAAAAGAAAGGTCCGGGGTTCTTTCGCTGCCTGTATCCGGTCACTCTCACCCCGTAGTCACATTCGCTTCGATGGTCCTTCTCGGACGGTCGGTTAGGTCCGTTCGGTCGATTCGCCTGTCTGCGTGTGGGGGTACCGTCTTGCCTCGAGAGGGCAAGCAGGAAAGGCGAGGGACATGAGCGATGTCGACGGCCGCCGGTACCGGGTCGTGGTCAACGACGAGGAGCAGTACTCCATCTGGTTCGTTGACCAGGAGATACCTGCCGGATGGCGAGCGGAGGGCACCGAGGGGGACCGGGCCGGCTGCCTCGAGCACATCGACCGGGTGTGGACGGACCTGCGGCCGCACAGCGTGCGGGAGTACCTGACCGTATAACCGGCGCCGCTGACCGTCGGCGCCCGATGAGCAATCCCCTGCCGTAACTGGGGTTTCCTTGCCACTGGCCGGGCTCGGCCATGCCTTGAGCCTGCCAACACAATTCGGGCGCCGGCTCCGACGCGCCGGAGACAATCACAGGCAATTGCCGTTCGGCATTGTCCGAGCTTTGTCGACTTCGCATTCTCACCGGAGTGCGTCGAGAAGTCCCGTGTGCCCGAAACAGTCGCCACAACGCCGTGGACCGCCGCGGCCCAATCAGCACGAAAGGGCAGTCGTGACCGTGAGCGACCAGCTGAACACCGCCACGTTCGTTTTCCCCACCTCATCGGGGCAACGACGTCTGTGGTTGTTCGACCAGCTCGTCCCGGACAGCTCCGCGTACAACCTCGGCTGGCACGTACGCCTGACCGGCGAGCTGGACCGGCGGCGGTTCGAGCAGGCGCTGCGGACGGTCGTGAACCGGCACGAGGCGTTGCGCACCACGTTCGCCGCCAACGACGGGGTGCCGACGCAGGTGGTGACACAGTGGGTCGCCGTGCCGGTGGCGGACCTCCTCGAGTCCGAAGTGGACGCGTGGGTGCGCCACCCGTTCGACCTGGCCGCCGGGCCGCTGCTGCGGGCCGGCATCGCGCGAGTCGCCGAGGACGAGCACGTGCTGGTGCTGGTCGTGCACCACGCGGTCGCCGACGGGTGGTCGTGCGGGATCCTTTTCGACGAGCTGGCCCGCTGCTACGCGGGCGAGCTGATCGACGAGCCGGCCATCCAGTACCCGGACTACGCGGTGTGGCAACGGGAACAGGCCGACGCCAACGCGTTCGGCGCACAGTCGCGGTACTGGCGGGCCGCGCTGGCCGGCATCCCGACCGTGCTGCCCCTGCCCACCGACTGCCCCCGGGTCGCGACGGCCGGCCGCGGCGCGGACCTGGTCGTCGACCTCGACCCGGTGCCCGGCGCGTCGTTCGGCACGTTGCTCGCCGTCTTCCAGTCGGTGCTGTACCGGATCACCGGCCAGGAGGACTTCCTCGTGGCCACACCGGTTTCCGGGCGCACCCGGCCGGATACCGAGGAGCTGGTCGGCTTTCTCGCGAACACGCTCGTGCTGCCGGCGCGGGTCCCGGCCGGCACCACGTTCGCCGCGCTGGCCGAGCGCGCGCACCGGTCGGTGCAGGGCGCGCTCGCCAACCAGGAGCTGCCGTTCGAGGAACTGGTCCACGTGCTCGCACCGCGGTCCCGTGCGCACGCGCCGGTCGCGCAGGTCATGTTCGCCGTCGAGCAGGGCGTCGAACCGACCACTGTGGACGGTCTGACGATCGCGCCGCGCGTGCTGCCCAACGGCGGCTCGATGTTCGACCTGTCCCTGACCGTCGAGACGGGCCGGGACACGTGGCGCGCCAGGTGGAACTACGACACCGACCAGTTCGACCAGGCCACGGTCGCGCGTTTCGCGAACCTGTTCGCGGTCCTGCTCGCGGCCGCGCTCGCCGACCCCGACCGGCCGATCGCGGAGCTGCCGCTCGGGGACCCCACCCGGCGGACCGTCGTCACGCCGCCCGCCGACACGGTCACGTTCGACCTGGCCCGCTTCGGCGACGCGCCCGCGGTGACCGGTCCGACCGGCACCCTCACCTACCTCGAGCTGGACCGGGCCGTCAACCGGCTCGCGCATCTGTTGCTCGCCAACGGGGTCGGCCCGGACGTGCCGGTCGCGCTGTGTCTCGAGCGCGGTATCCAGGTGGTCGTCGCCATCCTCGCCACGTGGCGTGCCGGTGGCGGCTACCTGCCGCTGGACCCGAGCTGGCCGGTCGACCGGCTCGCGGCGATGGCCGAGGACGCGGGGTGCCCGGTGCTGGTCACGCACCGCGCGGCCGGGGTCGACCTGCCCGGTGACCGCACGGTCCTCCGGCTTGACGACGACACCGACGACACCGACGACACCGTCGCCGCCGTGCTCGCCGCCCAGCCGAGCATGCCCCCGGTGTGCCGGCCGGCGAGCCCCGGCACGCTGGCGTACCTGCTGTACACGTCCGGCTCGACCGGCCGCCCCAAGGGGGTGACCGTGACACACGGCGGGGTCGGGAACCTATTGTCCGGAATGGACGGGCTGCTCGGGCTCACGCCGGACGACCACGTCGCGTCGATCACCACGCCGTCGTTCGACATGTCCATTGTGGAGCTGCTCGTGCCGCTGCTGCGGGGCGCGCGGGTCACGGTCGTGTCCGCCACCGAGGTTCTCGACGGGCACCTGTTGCGGCGCAGGCTGGTCGAGTCCGGGGCGACGGTCGTGCAGGGCACGCCGTCGGCGTGGCGGCTGCTGGTCGCCGCGGGCGGGGTGCCGGCCGGGGTGCGGCTGCGGATCACCGGCGGCGAAGCACTGACCAGGGACCTCGCCGACGCGCTCCGGACCGACGGCGCCACGCTCGTCGACGGCTACGGGCCGACCGAGACCACCGTGTACTCCGCCGCCGGCGTCGTCCCGAGTGGACGGTCGCCCATCCGGCTCGGCGCTCCGGTCGGCGGCACCACCCTGCACGTGCTCGACCCGGCGCTGCGGCCGGTGCCCGACGGCGTGCTCGGCGAGCTGCACATCGGCGGCGCCGGGGTCGCCCGCGGCTACCACGGCCGGCCGGGGCCGACCGCCGCGCGGTTCCTGCCCGACCCGTTCAGCGACAGACCGGGCGCGCGGCTCTACGCGACCGGCGACCTCGTGCGGCTGCGCGACGGTCGGCTGGAGTTCCTCGGCCGCGCCGACCACCAGGTCAAGATCCGCGGCTTCCGCATCGAGCTCGGCGAGATCGAGTCGGTGCTGCGCGAGCACAACCTGGTGCGGGACGCGGTGGTCACGACGTGGCGGAGCGGCGAGACCGACGTGCGGCTCGTCGGTTACGTGCTGCCAGGGCCGCGGCTCGACCCGAACGAGCTGCGGCCGTGGCTCTCCGCCCGCCTGCCCGGGTACCTGGTGCCGAACCTGATCATGACGCTGCGCGCGGTGCCGAGGACGCCGACCGGCAAGGTCGACCGGACCGCGCTGCCGGCGCCGGCGTGGGCGCCGAGCCGGACGCGGGCGGTCGCGCCGCGCACCGACGTCGAGCGGCGGCTGGCCGTGACCTGGCGCGAGGTGCTGAGCCTCGGCCCGACCGCCGAGCTCGGGGTGTACGACGACTTCTTCGCGCTCGGCGGGCATTCGCTCACCGGGACACAGCTGCTCGCACGGATCCGTAGCCAGCTGTCGGTCACCCTGCCGCTGGCGACGCTGTTCGGCGCGCCGACGATCGCCGGGCTCGCCGAGTCGGTCGTGCGGGCGCAGACCGGCGTCGGCGATCGGCCGCGCATGCTGCTCGACCAGCTCGACGAGCTGTCCGACTCGGAGGTGGACCGGCTGCTGTCGACGCTGATCGAGGACAGCGACGCGTGACCCGGCTTCTACCATCGGGGCATGTCACGTGCGGAACGGTTGGTCACGCTGCTGTTCCTGCTGCAGCAGAAGCAGCGGGCGACGGCCGCGGCGCTCGCGGACGCGCTGGAGGTGTCGGAGCGGACGGTGTACCGCGACATCGACGCGTTGCTCGCGGCCGGCGTTCCACTGTGGACCGAACAGGGCCGGACCGGCGGCATCCGGCTCATGCCGGGCTGGCGCACGAAGCTCGACGGCCTGACGGGCAAGGAGGCGGCGGCGATCTTCGCGGTCGGCGTGCCGGAGCTGCTCGCCGAGCTCGGGCTCGGCTCGGCGCTGACGGCCGCGCGCGCGAAGGTGCTGGCCGGCCTGCCGGTCGGGCTGCGGGAGTATGCCGAGCGGATCAGCGACCGGTTCCACCTCGACGCGCCGGGTTGGTTCCAGCAGGTCGAGGAGGCGACGCAGCTGACGGTGGTCGCCGAGGCGGTCGCGGAACAACGGCGGCTGCGGGTCGACTACCGCAGGGGTGACCGCGTGGTGTCGCGGCTGCTCGACCCGCTCGGCCTGGTGGTGAAGGCGGGGGTCTGGTACCTGGTGGCGCGGCCGGCGTCGAGCGAGGACATCCGGACATATCGGGTGGCCCGGGTCGAGGCGGCGGTCGTGACGGACGAGTCGTTCACCCGGCCGCCGGACTTTCGCCTGGTCGGGTGGTGGGCGCAGGCGTCGGCCAGGTTCGAGCGCTCGCTGCTGCGTGAGCGGGTGCGCCTGCGGTTGAGCCGACAGGCGTTGAAGGCACTGAAGAACGTCACCGACGAGGACACCGCGGCGATGGCCGTTGCGACCGCGGGCCCCGCTGACGAGGAGGGCTGGCGCGAGGTCGAGCTGGAGGTCGAGAACCTGCGGGTGGCGACCAGTCAGCTGCTGGCGCTCAACGTGGGGTTCGAGGTCCTCGAACCCGAGGCCCTGCGGGCCGCGATCGCCGAGCTGGGTTTGGCGATCGCGGCCCGCAACGCCCCGACCACGCAGGGGTGAGGGTGGGGTTCGTGGCGACCCGGGGCTTGCGGGTCAGCGGTAGCCGGTGGCGTCGGCTGGCTTGCCCTTGCTCTCCACCTCTTCTATGTAGCGCCACGCGTCGGGTTGGCTGCCGTCCACGTCGGTGAAGTCGTAGACCTTCGCCAGTTGTCCCGACGACAGCGACTGCCCCGACCAGCGCGACACGTCCGGGTCCGCGGCCAGCGCGGCGGCCGCCCGGCCGACGAAGATCGGCGTCTCCGAGATGACGAAGTGCGGCTGGTGCGCGGTCGCGTCCCGCCACGTCGCCTCCGTCACCTCGAACGCCTCCAGCATCGCCTCCGACCGGAGCCACCCCGGGGTCAGCGCCACGGCGGTGCCGCCGAACGGCGCGAGCTCCGACGCCTGCGCCAGCGCCATCCGCAGCACCGACGACTTCACCAGGTCGTAGAAGTACCCGGCCTCCGCCCGATAGTTCGCGTTGTACGACGCGGTCCCGTCGGTCATCTCGATCACCAGGCCGCCCGGTCGCCGAATCAGCAGCGGCAGCGCGAAGTGGCTCGTGATCGCGTGGGTCTCGATGCCGAGCCGGAGCATGCGCAGGCCGCCGTCGAGAGAGTGCTCCCACAGCTTCTTCCCGAAGGTGAGGTACGGGTCGCCGCCCCAGACGTCGTTGACCAGCACGTCCAGGCGGCCGTGCTGGTCGTCGACGCGCGCGACCAGCTCGCGCACCTCGTCCTTCTCGAGGTGGTCCACCCGGATGGCGATGCCGTCGCCGCCCGCCTCGGTCACCAGCTCGGCGGTCTCCTCGATCGTCTCCGGGCGGTTCATCTCCGACCGCTGCGTCCTGGTAGTCCTGCCGGTCACGTACACCGTCGCGCCGCGCCTGCCCAGCTCCACCGCGATCGCCCTGCCCGCCGCCCGCGAACCGCCGGCGACGAGCGCGACCTTCCCCTTGAGTTCTTCCATGACACGCACCCTGCCGGCAAAACCTGACAGCCGCTGGCAAGGTTTCCGAGACTAGCTCTCGACCAGGCGTTTCAGCGCTGCCAGCTGCCCACCGTCGGCGCGGCGGATCACCACGCGGAGCATCGGCGCGGCCAGGCGCCACGGCCCGCGCGCGACGACCGACGCGACCAGCGTGGCCTCCGTGCCGGCCGCCGCGTCGGCGACCGTGTACGTGTAGTCGGCGCGCACCCCGCCCTGCACGGACGTCAGCGTGACCGACTCGCCCGGCCGGACGTCGGTGATCGCGCTGGTGCGTTCCCGGCCGCGGGCGACGAAGTGCAGCGTGTCACCGACGACCCGGACGCCGTCGACACCGCTCATCCACTCCGGCGCGCGGGACCAGTCGGTGAGGACCCGCCACACCTGGTCGACGGGCCGGTCGATGACCTGGGTGACGGCGAAGGCTCGGCTCATGGGCGGGATGCTGCCGCGCCGCGCCGGCCTTGTCTTGGACGGATTTCACGTCTCCGGCACGAACCCCGGCGCCGCGTCGTCCGGAGTGAACAGTCGCCGCTGCGCCGCCTGGTACTCCGACGGCGTGACCCCGGTGTGCCGCTTGAAGTCCCGGATCAGGTGCGCCTGGTCGAACCAGCCGAGCGCCGCCGCGTGCTCCTGCCACGCGACCTGGCCGTAGATGTCGATGCGCTCCAACAGCGAGCGGACCCGCAGGATGCGGGCGA
The DNA here is from genome assembly GCA_963840275.1 of uncultured Actinomycetota bacterium. Taxonomy (GTDB): domain Bacteria; phylum Actinomycetota; class Actinomycetes; order Mycobacteriales; family Pseudonocardiaceae; genus Actinophytocola. The sequence continues at coordinate 1,257,394 of CAWIYK010000002.1, read as the reverse complement.
GCACCCGGGGCCCGAGCCCGACGACCCGCAGGAACTCGCGGTCGAGGTGCCCGTGTGACACCCCGAGCCCCGCGGCGATGTCGGCGATGGCGCGCGTCGGGTCGTCGGTCAGCGCGGCGACCGCGGCGGCGACCCGCTCGGTCCTCGGGTCGACCTCGGCGAGCAGCGGGGTGACGATGTCGAGCATCGACTCCGGGTCGCCGTGGAGCGCGTCGCGCAGGTCGGCGGCCCGCGGCCAGTCGACGACCCGCCCGCGCAGCGCCGCGGGGGCCACCCCGAACGTGGCGAGGCAGCCGACCGGCGTGGTGACGATCCCGAGGCAGTGCGTCTCGCCGGTCGGCTCGTTCACGATCGGCCGGTCGTGCGGGCCGATCAGGAAGCCGGTCGTGGCGAGGAAGTCGTTCTGGCGGATGGGATCGCCGAGCACCACTCCGCCGACGGTCGACCCGGTCGGCGCGATCCGTTCCCGCCGGTAGCCGATGTGTCCCCGTGCGTACCAGATGGACTCGACGTGCGGCGTCGCCAGCTCCCGCGACACGAAGGTGAAGTCCATCCGTCATACAAGCACGTCCACCGCCCTCACACGAGCAGACCCGTCCCGTACATGAAGACCACCGCGACCGTGAAGCTGGCCGCCGCCAACGGACCCGGCGCCGCGCGCAGCACCACCCGGCCGATCGACAGCACCACCTGCGCGATCGCGCCCACCGCGATGCCGAGTCCCAGCACCGCCCACACCCCGCCACCGGTGAGGCCGCCGAGCCACAGCCCCGGGATCGCCGGCAGGCCCGCCACCGAGGCGATCGACGCCAGGGTCACGGGCCGGACCCGCCGCTCGGCGCCGAGCGGCGCCGCGATCGCCACCCCCTCGGTCAGGTTGTGGATCGCGAAGCCGACGACCAGCGCGCTCCCCAGCGCGACCTCGCCGATCCGCATGGCCGTGCCGACCGCGAGCCCCTCCCCCAGGTTGTGCAGCCCGATGCCGATCGCGACGAGCCACGCCAGCCGCATGCCGCCCGCGCGGCCGGCGCCGAGCGACTCGACGGCCGCGAACACCGCCAGCGCGCCGAGGGCCCCGAGCGCGAACACGCCGACGCCGTTGAGTCCGGAACCCAGCCCGCCGGCCAGCTCCAGCCCTTCCGCGGTCGAGTCGACCAGCAGGAAAGCCAGCAGCCCCAACGTGAACGCGAGCACGGCACCCACCGCGCGCCGCGAGGCCCGGCGCAGTGCCGGCAGCCACAACAGCCCGAGCGCCACCGGGATCGCCGCCATCGCGAGGCCGATCAGCGCCAGCATGCCCAGGGTGGCGGGCGCGCCGACCGGGGTCGTCGACGGCGACGCGATCTCGTGCGAGATCACGGTTCCGGTCGACGTCAGCAGCGCCACGTGCACGGGAATCGCCTGCTGCCAGGGGTAGGGCACGACCACGGTCGCCGACGACAGCCGCGACAGCTCCGGCTCCGACGCCGTGAACGGGCGGAACGCGTCGTCCACCATCACCTGGCTGATCGTCACCGGGGTCTGGCCGTCGTTGCGAACGTGGAGCGACAGCTCACCCGGCGCGAGCGTGACGTCCTCGACGGACACCGACTCGACGGGCACGCCGCCGCTCACCGTGTGCACGAGGTCGCCCGTCATGAGCACGGCGATCAGCGCCCCGAGACCCAGCACCGGCGCCAGCAACAGTGCGATCCGGGTGGGGCGGTGCGCCGGACGGCGCAAAGGCCCCGGACTCAACCTCGCGCTGCGCTTGCGGGCCTGGTACATCAGCTGACCTCGAACATTCCCATCCAGCCCAGATCGGTGAACTCCGTCTGGTGCGCGTGGAACATGTACTGGCCCGGCTCCCGGTACCGGAACTCGATGACGTGCCGCTCCGCCTGCCCCATCGACACGATGTCGGTGAACTCGTGCGGGGTCAGCGAGGTGCCGGTACGGAACAGGTCGAAGAACGTGGCGTGCAGGTGGATCGAGTTGATCGGGTCGAACTCGGTCAGGTTCACCACGTACGCGCGCTGCAGCTCCCCCGCCCGCACCGGGATCGGCTCGTGGGCGTAGGCGAACGCCACCGTGTTGACGGCGTACACCTCGTTGCTGGCGTTGAAGTCCGTGTCGAACGCGTTCAGCACCATCACGTGTTCGTTGGCGGCCGGACGGCCGCCGCGCGGGTCCACGACGAACGCCCCGTACAGCCCGCGCGCCAGGTGCGTGCGCAGCGGCAGCGAATGGCAGTGGTAGAGGTGCAGACCGAACGGCTCGGCCGTGAACTCGTAGGTGACCGAACCGCGTGGCGCGGCCTCCCGGTACCCCGGCACCCCGTCCATCGCCGCCGGGTGGAACCCGTGGAAGTGCACCGAATGCGGGTGGTCCGTCGCGTTGTCGAGGGTGATCCGCATCAGATCGCCTTCCACCGCACGGATCGTCGGCCCCGGCACGCGGCCGTTGTACGTCCACGCCGGGTACCGCACGCCCGGCGCCACCTCGATCTCCTTCTCCCCCGCCGTCAGGTGGTAGGTCCGCACGGTGCGGCCACCCTCCCGCGACACCACGCCCCAGTCGAACTCGGTCAGCAGCTCGGTCGGCGTGAAACCGTTGCGCGCGTGGTCGACCTGCCCGACCGTGCCGATCATCGGCGAGTGCGCGTGCGGGTCGGCGACCGACGCGGAGGCGCCCGCGACCACCAACCCGGCGCCACCGACGGCGCCGAGGAACCCGCGCCTGCCGACGAACGTCATGACTCGACGACCAGGACGCACCCGCCGGCCAGCGCGACCAGTGCGGACACCGTCAGCACGGCGCGTGCGTGCCGGTGCCACCACCGGACCCTGGCCTGTGCGGTGACCGGGATCAGGTCCCACCCGGCCCACCGGACGGCCAGCAGGTGCACGCCCATCGCCGCGACACCGAGCATCCCGAGCAACACCAACGCGAGCATCGACCCTCCTCTGTGGACTCGAGACCGTGGGCGCGGACCCGGGCGCCGCGACTCACCCGGGCCCGCGTTTCTCCTCGACCGCCGACGTGGCGGCCGAAACCTCAGTAGATGTTGGACGGCCGGACCATGCCCTCGGCGAGGTCGCCGAAGCCGGGGGCCATGATCGCGCCGGGGTTGCCGACGATCTCCTCCACCACCAGCGTCTCCGTGGTCAGCAGCAGCGCCGCGATCGACGCGGCGCTCTGCAGTGCCGACCGCGTCACCTTCACCGGGTCGATCACGCCGCGCTCGAACATGTCCTGGTAGGTGCCCGACATCGCGTCGAAGCCCTGCCCTACCGGCAGCTGCGTCACCCGCTCGACGACCTCGGCGCCGTCGAAGCCCGCGTTCACGGCGATCCACCGCAGCGGCTCACCGAGCGCGCGGCGCACGATGTCCCGCCCGACCGCCGCGTCGCCGGTCAGCTCGAGATCGTCCACAGCGGACTGTGCCTGCAGCAGCGCGGAACCGCCGCCCGCGACGATGCCCTCCTCGATCGCGGCCCGGGTGGCCGACAGCGAGTCCTCCACCCGGTGCTGGGTCTCCTTCAGCTCCACCCCGGTGGCCGCGCCGACGTGGATCACCGCGACGCTGCCGGACAGCCGCGCGATCCTGGCCTGCAGGTGGTCCTGGTCGTGCTCGTTCTCGGCACGCTCCAGCTCCCGCTTGATCTGCTCGATCCGCTGCGTCACCGCGGTGTCCGGGCCGGCGCCGCCGACCAGCGTGGTCGAGGACTCGGTGACGGTGATCTTGCGGCACCGGCCGAGCTGTTCGAGCCGCACCGCGTCGAGCGCGAGCCCGGCGTCGCCGGTGATGACCTGGCCGCCGGTGAACACCGCGAGGTCGGTCAGCTCGGCGACCCGCCGGTGGCCGAACCCGGGCGCCCGGACGACGACCGACTTGAACGTGTCGTGCACGTTGTTGGCCACCAGCATGCCGAGGGCGGGCCCGTCCACGGTCTCGGCCATGATCACCAGCGGGTTGCCCGTCCTGGTGACCTGCTCGAGCACCGGCATCAGCTCCTGCACCCGCGTGATCTTCTCGTTGGTGTAGAGGATGTACGGGTTCTCGTACACGGTCTCCATGCGGTCGGTGTCGGTCACCATGTACGGCGAGATGTAGCCGTGGTCGAACTCCACACCGTCCACAAAGGTCACATGCAGGCCGAACGACGGCGACTCCTCGACGGTCACCACGCCGCCGAGGCCGACGCGCTGCATGGCCGCGGCGATCGTGTCGCCGATCTCCGTGTCGTTGTTGGCCGACAGCGTCGCGACGTGCGCGAGATCCTGCTGGGTGTGCACCTCGCGGGCCCGCGAGGCGAGCGTGTCGACGACCGCGGCGACCGCGCGCTGGATGCCGGTCTTCAGCAGCATCGGGTTCGCGCCGTCGTCGACGGCCGCGAGCCCCTCCCGCACGAGCGCCTGCGCCAGCACGGTCGCGGTGGTGGTGCCGTCGCCCGCGACCCCGTTGGTCTTCATCGCGACTTCCTTGACCAGCTGTGCGCCCATGTTCGCGAACGGATCGCGCAGCTGGATCTCACGGGCGATCGTGACGCCGTCGTTGGTGATCGTCGGCGCGCCGGTCAGCTTCTCGATGACCGCGTTGCGTCCCTTGGGGCCGAGCGTCACCTTGACCGCGTCGGCGAGCGCGTCCACTCCGGTCTTGAGTAGCTCGCGCGCCGCCACGTTGAAGCGCAGGTCCTTTGCCATGGCTGAACAACCTTTCTGAGCTGTCGCGGACGGGTTGGTTCATGGCACCAAGATCGCGCGGCCACGGACCCGGCCGTGGTCGAGGTCGTCGAGTGCCTTGTCGTAGTCGGCGAGCGGGTACGTGCTGGTGTGGAGGGTGACCTTGCCCTGCGCGGCGAGGACCATCAGCTCCGCGAGGTCGTTGTAGGAGCCGACGAGGTTGCCGATGAAGTTGATCTCGGTGGAGATGACGTCGATCGTCGGCACAACCAGGTTCCCGCCGTAGCCGACGACGTAGTAGCTGCCGGCGCGGCGGAGCACGGCGATGCCGTCGGCGACCGCGCCGCCCTCGCCGACGAAGTCGATCACGGCCTCCGCGCCGTTGCCGTCGGTCAGGTCGAGCACCGCGTCGACGTGGTCCCCGTCGGCGAGCACGGTGTACTCGGCGCCCAGCTCCTTCGCCAGGCCCAACGCGCCCTTCGACCGGTCGATCACGATGAGCTGCGCCGGTGAGAGCGCCTTGAGCGCCTGGATCCCGATGTGCCCCAACCCGCCGGCGCCGATCAGCACGGCCTTGTCGCCGGGCCGCAACGACTTCGCGGCCTTGCGTGCCGCGTGGTAAGCGGTCAGCCCGGCGTCCGCGAGCGCGGCGACGTCGGCCGGCCGCAGCGCCGGGTCCAGCTTGACGACCGCGCGGGCGTTGGTGCGCAACAACTCCGCGTACCCGCCGTCGGAGTCGATGCCGGGGAACGCCGACTGCGCGCAGTGCACGTCGTCGCCGTCGCGGCATGCCCGGCACAGCCCGCACGTGGCGAGCGGGTGCAGGATCACCGGGTCGCCGACGGCCACGTTGGACACCGCCGACCCGACCGCCTCGATCCAGCCGGCGTTCTCGTGTCCGAGCGTGTAGGGCAGCGTGACGCCGGACTTCTCCTCCCACTGCCCCTCGATGATGTGCAGGTCGGTGCGGCACACGCCGGCGCCGCCGATCCGCACGACCACGTCGAGCGGCGACTCCACCACCGGCTCCGCCACGTCGACCAGCTCTGGGGTGGTGTCGTACTTGTTCAGCCGTACGGCTTTCACGGCGACTCCTCCGGATACCTCGTCGTCAACAGCCCCCGGCAGAACGCGGCGTTGCCGTCCACGCTGACCCGCACGGTCTTCGCGAACCGCAGCCGCCCGGCGACCGAGCCGGCGTCGACAGGCCCGCCGTCGTCGTCGACGAACAGCGTGCGCACCGTCCTCGACGGACATGCCGAGCTCCGCCCTGCGCCGGACCAGGCTGGCCCGCTCCGGGGAGTCCGGCAGGTCGGCGAGCTGCACGTGCGCCAACTCCTCGACATGCCAGCCGCTCTCGATGAGCTTGCGACAGGCCCGTTCCAGGCACGCGAGGTGCGCCTTGCGACGGAACGTGGCGCGCAGCTCGTCCAGCTCGCCGTTCGCGTGCGCGGGGAAGGAGCCCTCGAAGCCGGCCGCTGCCGCGACCCCCTCGTTGATCTCCGTCGCCGCGAAGTGGTCCTCGAGTCGGACGTCCACTTCGGACACACCGGCCACGTCGAGCACGGCGTCCCGCGCGTCGGCGACCATCAGGTAGGCGAAGTTGGGCGCGCAGAAGTAGGTCGGCAGGCGGAGACGGATCCGCACGGACCCGCCGTCCACCTCGGCGGCGGAGACGAACCCGAGCTCGGTGACCGGCTGGTCCAGCTCGGGATCGCGCACCGTCGCCAACGCCGCCCACACCTGCGCGACTGTTTCCGCCTCCCCGGATTTAAAAGTGTTGGTCACCATCGCTTGACACGTTCCGTTCGGCACATGCCGGTGGCTGGGTTGCGTCCCGTTCCCCTTAGGTGCGGTTGGCAGCGGCCGGCGGTTGACACCAGGGCTGTCATATTGCTGCCCTGGCTGGGGAAACCGGCTCCGATCCGATCGCCGCGCCGCCGTTCGACGACGCCGACACCTCGGCGGGCACCTCGATGTCGTACAACTTCGCCGCGTTCAGCCCGAGGATCTTCTTCTTGACGTCGGTGGTGAGCACGCCCAGCTCGCCCTGCATGTCCTCGGGGATCTGGAAGTCCACGAACTTCTCGATCAGCCACTTCGGCTGCCAGATGGCGTAGTCGCTCGCGAACGTGATCCGGTCCTCGCCGATCCAGTACAGCAGCTCGCCGATGACCTGCGCGAAGTACCGTGGCCTCGAGTGGATGAACGGCATCACCACCGCCAGCCCGCCGTACACGTTGGGCTCCTGCGTGGCGATCCAGCAGAAGTCCTCCAGGCGCGGCAGCCCGACGTGCTCGACGATGAACGTGAGGTTCGGGAACGCCGTCGCCACGTCGTCCACGTCCGCGACGTCGAACGCGTCCCGGTTGAGCGGGTAGATCGTCGGTCCTTTGTGGATGTGGATGTTGCGAATGCCTAGGGCTTCGCACTTCTCCAGGTACCGGTAGGACCACGGGTCGGTGAGCTTCCAGCCCTTCGAGTCACCCTTCCACTCGGCCGTGTAGAGCTTGACGCCCTTGAGGTCCCAGCGCTGCGCCAACTCCTCCAGCTTGTCGAGCCCCGCCTCGCCGTCCCGCGGGTCCCACGCGCCGTTCACGATGAACCGGCCCGGGTTGCGCTCGGCGATCGCGCCGTCCTGCTCGGTCGTGTTGAACCCGTTGACGTAGAAGTCCGAGAGGTACGTCGGCTGGAAGATCGCCTTGTCGACATATCCGACCTCGAACAGGTCGTGCAGCAGGTCCTGCTCGGAGTACTTCCCGAACTTCTCGAGCGTCCACACCCACTCCTCCGGCGAGAGGTTGCGGTGGTAGTCGTAGAAGCACTCGATGAAGCCCTTGCCGTAGCGGTTGGCCTGGTTGGCCGGACTGCCGTCCCAGAAGTGGGTGTGGCTGTCCACGATGAAGTAGTGCTCGCCGTCTTTCGTGTACATGTCGCGGTCCTTCCCTCAGCTGACGGGCTTGAGGTCGAAGTCGATGTACTCGGCGGCGTCCTCCGGGTTGGCGAACAGGATCGTCTCGTCGTCGAGGTGCACCATGCGGCCGTAGTGGGTCGACATGATCTCCTCGAAGTCGGGCTGGGAGAACTCGAAGCCGATGGCGTCGGAGATCTCGTCCCAGTCGAAGACGACCTTGTTCTGGCCGTCCACGCGGATCATCGAGGGGAACTCGCGGACCGTCACGCCCGGCTTGCCGCGCATGATCTCCGCGACCACGTACCCGTTCTGGTTGTTCATCAGGGTGACCCCGCACATGTTGGACGAGGTGCGGTTCACGTCGAACTTCGACGATGTGGCAGTCACTTCTGCAGCTCCTTCGGTGCGTCGAGACCCAGTTCGTCGAGGACGGTGCGGAACTCGGTGGTCGCGGCGGTCCACGAGTCCTCGAAGGAGATGACCTTCTCGGCCGGCTGCGACCAGATCGGCTGCAGCTCGTGTGCGGCCCGCACGCTGACCGGCACCCAGCGGTCGAGCCAGCTCTGCAGGGTCGCCTTGTTGTGCTCGGCGTGGGTCTTGTCCGAGGTCAGCATCCTGAACAGCGCCCTCGTGTAGCCGAGGTCGCGGTTGTAGTCGTGCTCACCGGCGCCGACCAGCGTCGGGGTCACGTAGTCGCCGTTGCGTGCGCTGATCTGCATCACCAGGTGGCTGCGGAACAGCACGCCGACGAGCGACTCGTAGACGATGTTCGCGGCGAACAGCGACTCGGCCCAGTCGCCGATCGCGGTCAGCTCCTCGACGTTGCGGCGCACGCCCTGCCAGACCGGGTCGTCGTGCCACACCTTCTTGTGCGCGGCGCCGTCGAAGTCCAGAACGGACTCGGACAGGTCCAGGTTGTACAGCGCGAGGTCCTGGGCGAACCGTAGCTTGTGGACACAGTTCACCGCGATCGCGTTGTTGATCATGTTGGTCGGCGCGGACCGCTGCTCGGACAGGAACACGTGCATGCCCAGACCGTGCTCGGCGTGCATCCACGCGCCGAGGTGCTGCTCGATGAACTTGACCCAGCCGGGGCCCCACGCCGCGTACGCGCCGGCCTTCTTGGCGTTCTCCAGGTTGCGCTGGATCTGGCGCACGGTGTTGGCGTTGTTGCGGTAGATCGTCTGTTCCCACTCCCCGTTGGGGTCGAGGAACTGGTGCCAGTCATCGGATTTGACCTCGGTCCACTCCTTCGGGTAACCGCCGGGACCGTCCGCGAAGCCGTAGATCCAGCCCTGGGTCAGGTGCCGCTCCGGGTCCGGCTGGACGTCCATGGTGACGTCCTCGTACACCGTCGCGCGCAGCTTCTGCGGCGTGAAGTAGTTGTAGGAGCGGCTCGTCGAACCCGGGAACTCGAGCAGACCCGCCTCGGCGCCGGTGAACTCCGGCTTCGGGAAGCTCCTGCCGACAGTTTCTGCACTCGCCATCGAGCACACCTCTCTCACTCCGCCGCGGCGGTGATGGTGAACTTGTCGTAGTAGATCTGGGACTCCGGCACGCCCATGCCGGCCAGCAGCGGCAGCGCCGCGTCGATCATGGGCGGCGGCCCGCACAGGTAGACGTCGCACTCGGCGAGGTCCGCCTCGCACTTCTCCAGCACTTCGGTGACCATGCCGGTCTCCGCCGGCCAGCTCTCCGGCCACTCGTGGGAAAGGCATGGCACGAAACGGAACTTGGGCAGCTGCCGCTCGATCTCGGCCATCTCGTCGAGCAGCATGAGGTCGGCCTCGCCTCGGGCGCCGTAGTAGTACACGGCCTCCCGCTCGTTGCCGCTCTCCACCATCTGGCGCAGCAGCGACAGGATCGGCGCCATGCCGGCCCCGCCGCCGACGAACACCAGCTTGCGATCGGAGCTGACCCGCAGCGTGAACGCGCCGTACGGCCCGGTGATCTCCAGCGGGTCGCCGACCTTCAGCTCGCCCTCGAGCAGCCCGGAGAACTTCCCGCCCGGGTACCGCTTCACGATGAAGTCGAGCCGGCCGTCGGCACAGGAGGTGTTGGCCATCGAGAACGACCGGTGCGCCTCGGTGCCCGGGATCGAGATGTCCACGTACTGCCCGGGGTGGAACCGCAGGCCGTTCTCCTTGAGCCGCAACGTGAGCGCGGTGATGTCGTGGGTCAGCTCGGCGATGGACTCGACGGTCGCCCACGCGGAGATCACCGGAAGGCCCGACCGGATCATGTCCTCGTCGTAGTTGATCAGCTCGACTTCCAGGTCGCTGTAGGCGTGCGACCGGCAGAGCAGGACGTAGCCCTCCTCGCTCTCGTAGTCGGCCAGCGCGAACGTGGAGTAGCGGTCCATCTGCACGTCGCCGTCGAGCAGAAAGGACTTGCACGCCGAGCACTGGCCTTCCTTGCACCCGTGCATCAGCATCACGCCCTGCCGGAAAGCGGCGTTCAGCACGGTCTCGTCCTCGTCGACCTCGATGTCGATGCCGACCGGTTCGAACCGGACCTTGTGGGTCTCGCCCATGGTTCCTCGCATGCTGGGATCCCCGCCGTGCCGCGACAGGCGGCACCGCGGCACGGCGGGGAGGGTTGGGTCGGCTAGGCCGGGGTGACGTTCGGATTCGCCATGTAGGCCGCGATGTGCGCCTCGCGCTCGGCGTCGGACATCTTGTTCAACGCGATGTTCGGGCTGCCGAACGGGATGCCGCGCACGTCGTCGAGCTTCCACAGCTTCTTCTCGTCGTCGAGGTCGAGATGTGGCTGCGGGACAAGGGTCTTGCCGTCGTCGCGGACGTAACCGAGGTCGGAGATGATGTCCGCGAGGTCCCACCCGTCGTACAGCGTCTCCCACTCACGCTTGCCGGTCAGCCGGCCCATGTTCGGCGTCGGCGTGCCCTCGTACTCCGGGCGGAACGCCGTCCGGTCGGTCCACGCGCAGGTCTCCGAGCAGTAGGTGCGCCACTGGCCGTCGACCTTGTCGGTGACCATGTCCTCGCGGATGAGGCACGGCACCATGCAGCTCCAGCAGCGGTGCGGGTACTCGTAGCCGACGTTCTCGAACGCGATCGGCTTGTGGCTGTTGGGCTTCGACAGCCGCGCGTAGGCCTCCCACCACTTGCCGAACTGGTTGTACCAGCCCGGGTACTTCTCCTCGAACCACTCGAAGTCCTTGTCGGTCATCGGGTCGATGCGCCAGTAGTTCACCGGCCAGCCGGTCGCGAAGAACTGCGCGACGCGGTGCACGTAGAACTTGTTGTAGATCCGGTTCCACGCCTCCTCGACGAGGTCGTGCGGGATGACGAGGCCGTACTTCTCCAGCGGCATCAGGTAGCTGCGGTAGTAGTCGTCGTAGATCCACCGGCGCCACATCTCCGCGTAGCTGTCCCGGTCCTTGCGGCGGTCCTTCGTGCCGTACTCGATGAACGTGCCGATCGCGGCGTCGACCACGGCGTGGTTGTTCCACCACGCGTAGCGCAGGTCGCGTTCGAGGAGCTTGCGGTTGTCCTCGTCGGCGAGCGCCATCAGCAGGATCGAGTAACCGTTGGAGATGTGCCGGGACTCGTCGGACTGCACCGAGTGGAACACGGTCGGCAGCAGGTAGTCGCCGTTGGCGGCGGCCTCGGACGGCATCGCCACGAACAGCGTGTTCGTGAACGCCGTCTCGGCGACCACCGTCAGGTACACGTTCGCCGCCGTGATCGCGTCGCCGGTGATGAACCCCTCGCCGAACTGCCGGCCGATGGTGCCGCAGTAGCTGTTGGAGAACGCCTTCTCCGTGATGTCGAACCCGGCCGGGTCGATGTAGTGGTTCATGTACAGGCGTTTGAGGTTCATCTGGATCGTGGAGTGCCGGACCTCGTCGATCATCTGGACCGCGAGTCCGTTGTGGACCTCCGGGTTGGGCACCGCGTCGATGGCGAGCGGCATCGCCCGCGCCGCCGAGATCTCCGGGAACGGGATGATCGACAGGAACAGCTTCTGCCACTCCATCCACCGCTCCTGGACCTGGCGGAACATGTTGCCGCGGATCGCGCCGTCCATCGCGCCGAACACCCGGTTGTCCTTCTCCTCCTCCATCGGGAAGTAGGAGCGGAGAATCTGCTTCAGCGGATCTTTCTTGGGAGCCTTGTCGAACTTGTAGTCGGTCCCGAACCGCTTGGCGGGAGTCGCGTAGGTGGGCTCCCAGGACAGCTCGGTGATCTTCTTGTGCGCCTTGCTCAGACTCTGTCGGCTCACGCCATGCCTCCTGTGCTGGGCTCTCACCGAGCGGCGTCGCGGACGGCCCATCTGCGGGCCACCGTCCCGGTGCACGAATCAGAACGCTCGGCGCACGCGATCCCGGTCTCAATATGAGACAATTCGCGATACCTCTTGGCTCGTACGCTGCGTAACATGAGCGCGACGTGCACGTCTGCGTCGCGCACCGGCGCGAAGGCGAGCCAGGAGATGATTCGTTGACGAACTCCGATGCTCCAAGCCCCATGACGGACCGGCTGGCGCTGGCCCGCGAAAGGTTCCTCACCTCGGAACCGGGTGGTTCGGACGGAGTTCGCAAGAACATCGTGGCGTCGTGGTCGCGGTCGCGTACGTGGAAGGTCGCCGCGGACCGCATCAGCCTCGCGTACGTGAAGGACCCGAACCTCGAGACGCCGCTCTCGCACGGCGCCGCGCCGGTGCTGCGGCGGCTTCAGGAGCAGCTGTCCGGCACGGCGGTGAGCATCATCCTGACCGACGCGGACGGCGTCGTGCTCGATCGGCGCACCGGCGACACCGGGCTCGAGCTGCGGCTCGACCAGGTGCAGCTCGCGCCGGGGTTCAGCTACGCGGAGCAGTTCGTCGGCACCAACGGCATCGGCACCGCGCTGGAAGGCGGTCAGGCCGCCGACGTCTACGGGCACGAGCACTACGCGGAGGGGCTCGAGGAGTTCGGGTGCGCCGGTGTGCCGGTGCGACACCCCATCACCGGCCAGCTGCTTGGCGTGCTGGACCTGACGTGCTGGAGCCGGGACGCGTCGCCGCTGCTCATGGCGCTCGCGCGGACGACGGCCGGGCACATCGAGCGCGAGCTGACCGTGACGTCGGGGCGCCGGGAGCTCGCGCTGGTTCAGGAGTACCTGCGGGCGTCACGGCACAGCAACGGGATCGTGCTCGCGCTGAACAACGACCTCGTGATGATGAACGACCACGCGCGGCAGCTCCTGCCGCCACAGGATCAGGCGACGCTGCTGGCATCCGCGGCGGAAGCCATGCACGGCAGCAAGCGTGCGATTCTCGACGTCGACCTGCCGAGCGGGGCCAAGGCGCGGATGTACTGCGCGCCGGTGCTCGGCGAGTCGGGGCCTTCCGGTGGAGTCGTGCGGGTCCGGTTGATGGACGGCGCCGACACGGCGCCGACGCGTACGTTCACGCACCCGCTGCTGCCGGGGATCGTCGGGTCGGGCGCGCTGTGGCAGCGCTCGTGCGACGAGGTGTGCGGGCACCACCAGGCCGGCGAGTGGATGACGGTGCACGGCGAGCCCGGGGTCGGGAAGGTGGCGCTGCTGCGGGCGGTGCACCGGCGGTACAACCCGGCCGGGCGGTTCCACGTGGTGTCGGCCGAGTCCGCGTCGGCGTTCCTCGTCGAGGTGCGGCGCGAGCTGGCGGAGAACGAGGGCACGCTGGTGCTGCGGCATGTCGACCGGTTGCCGGCCGGTGCGCGGACCTCGCTCGCGACGATGCTGCGGCAGTGGGCGCCCCGGTCGCGGGCGTGGGTGTGCGCGACGCATCGGGCCGGTGGGCCCGAGTTGTCCGAGCTGCTGCGGAACTTCCCCAGCTCGGTGGAGGTGCCGCCGTTGCGGCACCACGTGGAGGACATTCGTGAGCTGGTGCCGTTCCTGCTGGTGAAGCTGGCGACCGGTGCCGGGCTCAGCTGTTCGCCCGCGGCGATGCGGTTGTTGCTGCGGACCAGATGGCCGGGGAACGTCGAGCAGCTGCGCGAGGTGCTCAGGAAGGTGACGACGCATCGTCGCGTCGGCGTCATCGAGCCGGGCGACCTACCGCCGGAGTGTCAGACCGTCACCGGCCGGGTGCTCAACCCACTGGAATCCATCGAGCGCGACGCGATCGTGCGGAGTCTCATCGACGCGGACGGCAACAAGAAGGAAGCGGCCCGCGCATTGGGCATGTCCCGCGCGACGATCTACCGCAAGATCCGCGAGTACGGCATCGACATCCCGCAGTGAGCCGTCCGTGACTCACCCGCCCTGCAACGGCGACTCGCGCCTCGCGACCTCTCTCGTCGCGATTCCGACAACTCACACGTCCCGAAGCGGGAACTCACTGGTTCCGAACGGGGAACTCTCGCAGCTTCGGCCACCTACGCCCCCTCGCGTGGCGCGAAAGCACAACTCGTGCGTCCTGAACGTTGGACTCACCAGCACTGAACGTGCGACTCGCGCAGCCCCGCCCGCGGCACGAACCGACAACTCGTACCTCCCGAAACGGGGACTCACTAGGTCTGAAACGGGGACTCGCGGGGCTTCGGGGTGTGGATAACTGGGGTTCATGAGGGTCGGGCTGTCGGGGGGTGCCGGTAGCGTGGTTCGAGGGGGCCGGAGGCCAGGGCGAGAGCTTCGTGCGACTGCTTTGCGTTAGTGCGATGGGCCATTCGGGTAGACAACTGGCATGACCGGGTTCTGGGTCGGGGTTCGATCTAGGGTCGTAGCGGCGGGTCGTGCGGGTTCGGCGCACGGCCTGTTGGTGTCGGAGCGAGGACGGCGAAATGGGGCGTCAGGCGGGGTTTCGCGAGGTTCTCGCCGTGCGGGAGTTTCGCGCACTGTGGGCCGCGGAGCTGCTGTCGGTCGCCGGTGACCAGCTGGCGCGCGTCGGCCTCGCGGTGCTCGTCTACCGCCAGACCAACTCCGCCGGGTGGACGGCCCTCACCTACGCGTTGACCTTCCTCCCCGCGCTCCTCGGCGGCGTCGTGCTCTCCGGGCTCGCCGACCGGCTGCCCCGCCGCGAGCTGATGGTCGGCGTGGACCTCCTGCGGGCCGCCGTCGCGGCGCTCATGGCGATCCCCGTGCTGCCGCTGCCAGTACTGCTCGCGCTCGTCTTCCTTCTCACCCTCGGCGGCGCGCCGTTCAAGGCCGCCCAACAAGCTCTGCTGCCGACGATCCTCCACGGCGACCGCTACGTCACCGGCCTCTCGCTGCGCACGATCACCAGCCAGGCCGCCCAGGTCGGCGGCTTCCTCGGCGGCGGCGCGCTCCTCGCCTTCCTCGACCCGCACCTCGCGCTCGGTCTGAACGCCGCCACCTTCGCGGCCGCGGCCGCGGTCGTCGCCGCCGGTGTCGCGCACCGCCCGGCCGCGCGGGCGCAGGCGACACCGGGCGAGCGCCGGACCGGCACCGCCCGGCTCCTCTGGGCGGACCGCAAGCTGCGGGCGCTGGTCGCGCTCTCCTGGACGGTCGGCGTCTTCACCATCCCCGAGGGCATCGCCGCCCCGTACGCCGACACACTCGGCGCGACGGCCATCGCGGTCGGACTGCTCATGGCCGCCGACCCGGCGGGCAGCATCGTCGGGGCATGGCTCGTCGCCAAGGTGCCGCACCACCTGCGGCCCACGGCGACGACGTGGTTCGCGGTCACGGCCGGGGTGCCGCTCGCACTGTGTTTCTTCCAGCCACCGCTGGTCGTGGTGGTGCTGCTCTGGGCGACCTCCGGAGCATGCGCCGCCGCATACCTGATCCTCGCGCAGGCCGCCTTCGTGCTCGGCGTCCCCGACGACCGTCGGGGCGCCGCGTCGGGGCTCGCCGGCGCGGGGGTGCTGTCCGCACAGGGCATCGCGGTTCTGGGCGCGGGCGTACTCGCCGACGCGACCAGCCCGGTCGTCGCGGTCGCAACCGGAGGTGTCGCCGGCGTGTTTCTCACCAGCATCGCGGGGGCGTCGTGGCTTCGCGCCCGTTCCCGCCAAGGCCATACCGCCGCCCGGTCGAACGGGCGCGAGAGCAACGACGCCGAGGACGAGATCACCAATCGCGGTTCATCATCGTGGGCACCTCCTCCCGCGGGAACTCCCGCCAAGCACGAGATCCACAGTGCGGGCCAGGTCATCGCGGTGCCTGACCAGGAGGAGACGCTCACCAGTCGCGGTTCATCATCGTGGGCACCTCCTCCCGCGGGAACTGCCGCCGAGCACAGCAAAAGGGCCGCTGATCAGGTTGTTTTCGCCCGATCGGCCCAACCAGCATCCCTTTCGGGCAATCAGCGGTCCAGGGCACCGTGGCGCTGGGCGCTGTGGCAGGAGTCCCGCCAGGTGTTGGTGCTCCTCATGTTGGTTGAGGTCGCCGCGGCCGGCGTGACAGTGCTGATGGCGCGGTTCAGCGAGATCACGACCACCTCGCTGATCACGCTGGCGATCATCATCGGACTCGGCATCGGCATGGGCGAGGCGACGCGCCACGTCGAACGGGTACGCCGCCGGTTCACCGACACCCCGCACGTCAACCTGACCTCGGTGTGGACGTTCTCCGCCGCGCTGGTGCTGCCGCCGGCGCTCACCCCAGCCGTGATCGGCGCCCTTTACCTGCACCTTTTCTGGCGCAGCTGGTACCGGGTGCGTAGCGTGCACGCCTACCGGCTGGTGTTCACCGCGTCGACGGTCACGCTGGCGGCGTTCACCGCGTGGACCATCCGGCACCTGCTCGCACCCGCTGAGCTGGCGAGCTGGGACCAGCCGGTCGTGGTGCTCGTGATCGCACTGGCGGTCGTCGCGTACTCGGCCGTGAACTCGGGCCTGGTCGGGTCCGCGATCATCCTGCACGAACGCCAGCTGAACGTGCGCCGGGCGTTCGGCACCCTCAAGGAGTCGGCGCTCGAGTACGGCACCCTCGGGCTCGGCGCGATCACCGGCCTCCTGCTCGCCTTCAACCCGGCGTGGGCCGTGATGATCGTGCCGGCGCTGCTCGTGCTGCACCGCAGCGTGCTGATGCGCCAGCTGGAGGAGGCCGCGTCCACCGACCAGAAGACCGGCGTCGCCAACGCCACGGCCTGGACGAACATAGCGTCGGCCGAGATACGGCGCGCCGCGCGGGACGACACGCAGGCCGGCGTGCTGATGGTCGACCTCGACCACTTCAAGGCGGTCAACGACGCGCACGGCCACCTGGTCGGCGACCAGGTGCTGCAGGCGATCGCGGCGGTGCTGTCGACGTCAGTGCGGCGCTACGACGTGGTCGGGCGCTGGGGCGGCGAGGAGTTCGTGGTCCTGTGCCCGGAGGTTCCGCCGGAGACACTGCGTGGCATCGCCGAGCGGATCTGCGAGCGGGTCCGGGAGCTGCAGGTGCCGGCGGACGGGGCCGTGGTCGACGGGCTGAGCGTGTCGATCGGCATCGCGCTGTACCCGGAGTTCGGCCCCGAGCTGCAGGACGTACTGCTCGCCGCGGACGACGCGCTGTTCGTCGCCAAGGACTCCGGCCGCAACCAGGTGCAGACGATCGTCGCCGCGATCGGCGACCTGAACGGGCACTAGCGCTCGGTGCGGACCGCGCCCTGGGCCTTGAGGTAGGCGGCGCGCGCCTGGGACAGGTCGCCGCGGTTGTCCTCCGCCCATTTGGCGAGCGGCAGCAGCGCGCGCAGCAGTGAGCGGCCCATCGGGGTGAGCTGGTACCAGGTCGAGCCGAACGTGCTCGGGCGGTCGATCTTGATGACCAGGCCGTCGCGCTGCATGCGGTGCAGGGTGTCGGTCAGGACCTTCTGTCGGAGCGGGCGCTCGTGCGTCACCCAGCCGAGCCGCTCCTCGGTCCGGTTGATGTGCTCGAGCAGCTTCGAGTACGTCATGGGCCGGGCGGTGAGCGAGGCGAGGACGGCCGTCACCCACTGACCGGACAGCACGCCCATCGCCTCGTGTATCCCGTGGCGGTACGGCAGGCTCTCCTCACTCATCGACAACACCCCAGACATTCCGACACGCTGTTCGGAACTCCAGTGTGCCCGATCGGCGACGGTCCGTGCTCCCCTGTTCGCACTAGGCCGATCGAGTGAAAGCGCTTCACAAAAGTGCCTGGTCGCCGCGACGCACCCCCAAGTCATGGGGTTACGCACCTTGCAGTGCGCCGAGAGCCACGGTGTACGAACAAGGGGACCGCGGCAGTTCGGCTGCGGGTCGGGGAGCCGGGACGACGGTGGCGCAAGGACAATCCGAGCCGTGGGTGACCATCCTCACCCACGTTTGTCGGCGCCGCCGTCGGCCTGCCGGCGCCTGGGCCGTCTGAGCCGCCCCTCAGGCGGCCACCAACTTGTCCCATCCGGCGGGAGTGTCCGTCGGGCCGCGCGAATGAGGGGTGCAGCCCGGCGACAGTCCTTCACGCCGCGTCGGCGAGTGCCGCGAACTCCTCGTCCGTCAGTTCGATGGCCGCCGCGGCCGTGTTCTCCTCGAGGTGCGCGACGCTCGCGGTGCCCGGGATCGGGAGCAGCACCGGCGAGCGCCGCAGCAGCCAGGCCAGCGCGAGCTGCGACGGCGATGCCTCGTGGCTCTTCGCGACGGCCGCCAGCGGGCCGCCCGGCCGAGCCAGCCTGCCGGTGGCGAGCGGGAACCACGGGATGAAGCCGATGTCGTGCTTCTCCGAGTAGTCCAGCAGCTCCTCGGCCCCGCGGGCCGCCACGTTGTACAGGTTCTGCACGGACACGATCCGCGCGGTCTTCGACGCCTCCTCGACGTCGGCGACCGTCACCTCCGACAGGCCGATGTGGCGGATCTTGCCCTCCGACTGCAGCGCCGCCAGCTCGCCGACCTGGTCCGCGACCGGCACGGCGGGGTCGATGCGGTGCAGCTGCAGCAGGTCGATCCGCTCGACGCCGAGGTGCCGAAGCGACAGCTCGACCTGCTGACGCAGGTACTCGGGCCGCCCGACCTCGGCCCACTGCCCCGGCCCCTGCCGGGTGAAGCCGGCCTTGGTGGCGACGAACACCTCGTCGTAGGGGTGCAGCGCGCGGCGGATCAACAGCTCCGCGACGAACGGGCCGTAGGAGTCGGCCGTGTCGATGAAGTTCACGCCGAGCTCGACCGCGCGCCGCAGCACGCGCACGGCCTCGTCGGGGTCGGCCGGGTCGCCCCAGACGCCCGGGCCGGTGAGCTGCATCGAGCCGTAGCCGAGCCGGACCACCGGCAGGTCGCCGCCGAGTAGGAACGTGCCGGACGCCGCCGCGATTCGATCGGTCATGACCTCACACTAGGTGGGCGGCCCGACATCAGCAGGTTGTCCACAGGGCCGGCCGCGAGGGCCGAGAACTGTCGGTGCCAGCGGGTAGCGTGGTTCGAGGGGGCCAGCGGCCAGCCGGACACACTTCAGTCCGCGAGCCACGCGTCGAAGAAAGCCGAGGCGGTACGCGGCGTCTGTCGACCGCGCGCCGTCGACACGCGCCCGCGACGTCCCGTGTGACGTCCGCCGGTGACCAGACCATCCACAGTGGACGCGGCAACCCACCCGCCGTTATCTTGTCAGGCTCGGCCGGACCTTCTCCGCGACCAGCTCGAACGAGCGGGACCGCGCGCCGAGGTCGTAGACCATGGTGGTGAGCATCAGCTCGTTCGCGCCGGTGCGTGCGAGCAGGTCGGTGAGCTGGCGCTCGACGGTCTCCGGCGAGCCGACGGCCTGGCCGGCCCACCGGTCGTCGACGAACGCGCGCTCCATGTCGTTGTACGGGTACGCGGCCGCCTCGTCCGGCGGCACCAGCGCCTCCGGCTTGCCGCCGCGCAGCTTGAGGAACGCGAGCGCGGCCGGCCCGGCGAGCCAGCGGGCGTGTTCGTCGGTGTCCGCGCAGACGACGTTCACCGCGACCTTCGCGTACGGCTCGGACAGCCGACGCGACGGCCGGAAGCTCTCCCGGTACAGCCGCAGCGCCGGCACGGTGTTGGCCGAGCTGAAGTGGTGCGCGAACGAGAACGGCAGCCCGAGGAGCCCGGCGAGCTGTGCGCTGAACCCGCTCGACCCGAGCAGCCAGATCGCCGGCTCGTTCCCCTTGCCGGGCACCGCCTGGATCAGGTCGTTGTCGCCCTCGAAGTATCCGATGAGGTCGCCGAGCTCCTGCGGGAACGCCTCGGCGGACAGCCCGGCCGTGGTGCGGCGCAGCGCGAGCGCGGTGCGCTGGTCGGTGCCCGGCGCGCGCCCGATACCGAGGTCGATGCGCCCCGGGTGCAGCGCCTCCAGGGTGCCGAACTGCTCGGCGACCACCAGCGGCGCGTGGTTGGGCAGCATCACCCCGCCGGAACCGACCCGGATGGTCGACGTCGACGCGGCGAGATGCGCGATCAGCACGGCCGGCGAGGAGCTCGCGATCGACGGCATGTTGTGGTGCTCGGCGACCCACAGGCGCGCATAGCCCAGGTCCTCGACGCGTTTGGCCAGCTCAGTGGTGTTGTGCAACGCCTCGGTCGCGGTGGCGTCCCGCGCGGCGGGAGCGAGGTCGAGCACGGACAGCGGTACGTCGGTCACGCCTTCGCACAACCCGCGCGAGCGGCCGTTTCTTCCCGAAGTGAGATCGATACAGAATGCGGCTGGTTGGCCGTCGCCGAGCGGGCTCGCCAGCGGTTATCGTCTCCGCCCAGCCGTACCCAATGGAGGGCCCGCGATGTCAGTCCGCCGCGCCGCAGTGGCTTTACTGGTTCCGTTGATCGCCGCCGGACTGGCGACGAGCGCCCCAGGGGCCGCCGCCGCGGACCGCGGCCACGGGCACGACCGCCCGGAGGCCCTGCACTCGCTGCGCGGCCCGGTCACCGACGAGAACTTCTACTTCGTCATGGCCGACCGGTTCGAGAACGGCGACACCGCCAACGACCTCGGCGGGCTGCCGAACGACCCGCTGGTGTCGGGCTTCGACCCGACGAAGAAGGGCTTCTACAACGGCGGCGACCTCAAGGGCCTGCGCAACCGGCTGGACTACATCCAGGGCCTCGGCACCACGTCGATCTGGCTGACGCCGAGCTTCAAGAACAAGGCCGTCCAGCTGGAGGACGGCCCGTCGGCCGGCTACCACGGCTACTGGATCACGGACTTCACGCAGATCGACCCGCACCTCGGCACCAACGCCGACCTCGCGTCGCTGGTCGACGACGCGCACGGGCGCGGCATGAAGGTGTACTTCGACATCATCACCAACCACACCGCCGACGTCATCGGGTACGAGGAGGGCGCGCGGAAGGCCTACACCTCCAAGGACGTCGCGCCGTACACGACCGCGGCCGGCGCCGAGTTCGACGACCGGGACTACGCCGGGTCGCCGGACTTCCCCGCGCTCGACCCCGCGACCTCGTTCCCGTACACACCGGTGCTGGATCCGGCCGAGCAGAACCTGAAGGTGCCGGCCTGGCTGAACGACGTGACGCTGTACCACAACCGCGGCGACACGACGTTCACCGGCGAGGACTCCCAGTACGGCGACTTCTTCGGGTTGGACGACCTGTTCACCGAGAACCCGCGTGTGGTCGACGGCATGGCCGACGTCTATGAGCGGTGGATCTCCGACTTCGGCATCGACGGCTTCCGCATCGACACGATGAAGCACGTCGACGACGAGTTCTGGCAGACGTTCGGGCCGCGCGTGCTGAAGTACGCCCGCGACCACGGCAAGCGCGAGTTCTTCATGTTCGGCGAGGTCTTCGACACCACGAAGAGCTACACGTCGCACTTCACCACCACGGACAAGATGCAGTCGGTGCTGGACTTCCCGTTCCAGGCGGCGGCCCGCTCGTTCGCCTCGTCCGGTGCGCCACCGTCCAGTTTGGACACCTTCTTCGCCGACGACGACTGGTACACCGACGCCGACTCCAACGTCTACGAGCTGCCGACGTTCCTCGGCAACCACGACATGGGCCGGTTCGGCTCGTTCGTGGTGGCCGACAACCCGGGCGCCGGGGACGCGGAGTGGGTGTCGCGGGACCGGCTCGGGCACGAGCTCATGTACTTCTCGCGCGGCAACCCGGTGATCTACTACGGCGACGAGCAGGGCTTCACCGGTCCGGGCGGCGACCAGGACGCGCGGCAGACGCTGTTCGCGTCGCAGGTCCCGGAGTACCTGGACGACGACCTGCTCGGCACCACCGCGACGCACGCGACCGCGAACTTCGCGTCGTCGCACCCGCTGTACAAGTCGATCTCCGCGCTGGCGTCGGTGACCGAGCGGCACCCGGCGCTGCGGGACGGCGTCCAGCAGAGCAGGGTGTCCTCGCCGGCCGCCGGCGTCTACGCGTTCTCGCGGATCGACCGGCGGCAGCAACGCGAGTACGTGGTGGCACTGAACAACAGTGAGACGGCGGCGACCGCGGCGATCCCGACGTACACGTCCCGGGCCGGCTACCACCGGGTGTACGGCGCGGGTCCGTCCAAGCTGTCCTCCGGCCGCGACGGCAAGCTGACCGTGACGGTGCCCCCACTGTCCACAGTGGTCTACGCGCTCGACGGTCGCATTCCCCGCTCGCACAAGGCGCCCGCCGTGTCGCTGGCCGCGCCGGCGCCCGCGTCGCAGGGCCGGGTCGAGGTGGCCGCGTCGGTGCCGGGCTCGTCGCTGTACGAGGTGACGTTCGAGGCGAAGGTCGACGGCCGGTGGCGGACCGTCGGCACCGACGACAACGCCCCGTACCGGGTGTTCCACGACGTGTCGGCGCTCACGCCGGGCAAGCGGGTCGAGTACCGCGCGACGGTGCTGGACAACGCGGGCCACACCAGGACCAGCGCGGTGACCCGGGGCACGGTGCCGGCCCCGCGGCTGACGATCGAGGCGCCGGCCGAGGGCGGCGGCGTGCGGGGCACGGTGGAGGTCCGGGCGGTCGCCGACCCGGAGCAGGCGTCGCACGTGGTGTCGTTCGAGCGGAGCGTCGCGGGCGGGGCGTGGACCCCGATCGGCAGCGACGACACGTCCCCGGCGTACACGGTGTTCGACGACCTCGGCGCGCTCGGCCTCGCGCCAGGCACGGCGGTCGCGTACCGGGCGACGTTGGCCGGCGCCCGCTCGGAGGTCCGCACGGTCCGCTACGCGGGCCCACCCCTGGCGACGGCGACCGTGCGCTACCAGCGTCCGGCCGGCGACTACGGCCAGTGGGGCCTGCACCTGTGGGGTGACGCGGTCGACCCGGCCGTGCTGGCCCAGATCGCGTGGGACGAGCCGTGGCCGGCGGCCCGGGTGGAGGACGGCTGGGCGGTGTACGAGATCCCGCTGGTGGACGACACGAAGCCGGTGAACTTCATCATGCACCTGCCGAACGGCGACGTGGTCCCGGACAGCCGTGAGCCGGGCGGCGACCGCTCCTTCCGTCCCATCGACGCACCGCAGATCTGGCTGAAGCAGGGCGACCCGACGGTCTACACGAGCCAGCCCGGCTCCTAGCACCAGAAGGGGCCCGCGATCGGAAGATCGCGGGCCCCGATGGAAACGGACGAGGAAACCGAGCCTCAGGCGGCCCGGGAACTCCCCGCCTCGTCGTGGTGCGCAGCATGGTGGGCGCGATACCGCTGCCACCACGACTGATGCGAACGCTTGGCTTCCCGCAGGTGAGCGAGTGTGGTGCCATCGCGGTGGTCGCCGATGGCGCGCTCGACCCGGTAGTCCATCTCCGCCCGCAGAACCTCAGGTGCCCAGTTCATCTCGATCTCCTCGTCCGGTCTTGTGCTGACAAGGAGAAGAGTCGTCCTGAGGCCGCCACCCCGGCATCGGGCGATCACGCACACCGCGGGCGCTGAGGGCCCCTTACCCGAGGAAGAAATCCCTTAGTACCGGGCCCAGAGCCTTAGCCTTGACGAGGTGCGTCTGCCCCGGCACGGTCCGGTGGGTCGCGGACGGCAGCACCGACGCGAGCGCCGCGGCGCCGTTGCGCATGTACTGGGGGCTCTTGCCGCCGTCGGCCACCAGCACCGGCATGCTCGCGGCCTGCCACCGCTGCGCCGGCAACGGCTTTCCCTGCTGTAGACCGTCCACGAGCGCGAAGTCGTTGGGCAACGTGTGTGCGACGCCGGTCAGCTTCTTCCACACCGGCAGCAACCGCATCATGACCAGTGCGAAACCGGGCACGTCCACCGATCTCATGAACCATTTCACGGCGTCGCCACGACGGTCCGCCGCGATCATGCCGGAAATCCGGGAAAGCGCGTCGGCCGGCATCGGCGCGTGGGTGTCGTCGACGATCAGCGGCGGCTCGTAGAGCGCGAGCTTCGCGACCCCGACCCCGTCGCACGCACCCTCCAGCGCCAGCACCGCACCGGACGACGCGCCGAACACGTACGGCGTCCCGCCGGCCTCCTTGACCACCGCGGCCAGGTCCGCCACCTCGTGGGACACCGAGAACTCGCCGTCGCCCGCGCTCTCGCCGCGACCGCGGCGGTCGTAGGTGAACACCGTGAAGTCCGACGCCAGCTCGGCCGCCAGCGGTCGCGCCGGACCGGACGCCCGGTAGCACATGGCGCCGTCCACGATGACCAGCGGCGGGCCGTCGCCGGTCACCTCGTAGCCGATTCTGGAACCGTCGGCGGAAACGCAGCTACTCATGTCTGTCTCCATCTCGGAAAGTGTGTTCGAGCCACGACTGCCACGCGCGCTCGACGGGTTGCGGGGAAATGTCCGCGAAAACGTGATGGCTCGCCAGGACCGGCCCCCGGAAACCGCGCATGAACCGGTAGAGCGCGTCGTCGGCGAGAATGCCCACGGTGTCCTCGTTCTGGAAATAAACGACGCCGTCCACCGGCGGCAGGCCGGCCGGCGCGAACCGCACGCGCCCGTCGACCAGCCCGATCGCCGACACGAGCGCCGCCCGGGTGGCGGGCCAGTCCGCGACGAGCGGACCGAACGCGGTCACCGGCACCGCCGTGCGGCCCGCGAAGTGCGTCAGGTACGTCACGAGCGTGTGGAAGAACAACGCGTTGCCCTTGGTCATCGCGTCGAACTCGTCGGCCCAGTCGTCGCCGGGGAGGAACCCGCTGGTCGCCATCCGCAGCACGGTGCTGCCCTGCTCGCGGCCCTCGATCAGGAACTCGTACGCCACGAACCGGCCGTCCGGCGCCGGCGTGTCGCCGTACACCAGCCGCTCGCCCGGCTCCCACGCCGACACCGCGTGCGTGGGCGTGTAGCCGCCGAACGCCGTGCGGATCGCCCGGCCCGCCTCGACCTCGTTGCGGCCCATGAACCAGGAGTCGATGCCCGGCCCGGTCGCGATGGCCGCCCACACCTGCTCCGGCGTGGCGTCGACGAGCACCTCCTCGTGGGAGCTGAACTCGTGCCCCATCACGTGCCCCCGTCGACCGTGGGGTGGATGGCGACGATCAGCCGGTGGCTCCGGCCCCCGGTGGCCGTCTCGTCGTGGTACTTGCCGATCAGCCCGGTGACCGTGCCGGCCAGCTCCTCGGCGAACGCGGCGCGGTCGGCGGCGGACGCGAACCGCACCTCGCCGTCGAGCGCGAACGTCGCGACCCGCTTCTTCGCCTTGTCCGCGCCGGTCAGCAGCGCGCCGACGTCCCGGACGAGCCGGGCGGACAGCGCGAGCAGCCAGCGCGCGGACAGCCGGTCGCGGGCGCGTTCTGGGTCGGGCGCCACGGCGGCGAGCGCGGTCGGCGAGATGACGTACGACGACGCCGTCGCGCGCAGGACCCGCTCGGTCACGTTGCCCTTGCGCCGTTCCTCGACCAGCTCGACGAGCCCGTGCCGCTCGAGGGCCCGCAGGTGGTAGTTGACCTTCTGCCTCGGCAGCCCGACCCGGCCGGCGAGCGTGGTCGCCGAGCCGGGTTCGGACAGTGCCGCCAACAGGTTGGCCCGGATCGGGTCCAGTGAGGCCTCGGCCGCTGCCGGGTCCTCGATCACCGCTACGTCGAACATGCGGAAAGCGTCGCACCGACAACTTCAGTTGTCAAGACAAACAAAACCGTCGGATTAGCCGAAGGCGATCGCCAGCTCCTTCGCCAGCGCGCCCGGGTCGACGTTGTGCGTCTGTTTCGGCAGCTCACGGGAGATTCCGTACGGCACGGCGGCGGCCACCGCGTGGGCGGCGGCCCGCATCCAGTCCGGGCTCGCGGTGCCGGCCAGCACGGTCACGGGCACGGCCACGCCAGCGACCGGCGGGATCGAGCCGTCGCCGGCCACGGCGCCGTCGTACCGCAGCGACGGCGCGAGCGCCTCCAGCGCCGACCACATCGGCAGGCGCCGCATGCCGGCGACGATCCCGGCGGGCATCCCGACGACCGCGACCATGAACAGTTCGAGCGCGTCACCGGGCCGACCGGCCTCGACGTCCGCCGCGACCCGCGCCGAGTAGTCCGGCGGCGCGGCAGGCGCGCCGGGTATCCCGGACTTGAACGGCGGCTCGTACAGCGCGATGCGCGTGAGCGGCACGCCGGCGGCCGCGGCACGCAGGACGAGGATCGCGCCGGAGGACATGCCGTAGGCCATCGCCGAGCCGCCCGCCTCCTCGACGACCGCGGCGAGGTCCTCGATCTCCCGCTCGACGGAGTACGGCTGGGTGTCGCCGCTGTCGCCCCGGCCGCGGCGGTCGTAGGAGTAGACCGTGAACCGGTCGGCGAGCAGGGCCGCGACACTCGCGGTGGACTTACGGTCGTTCAACGCGCCGCCGACGCACACGACCGAGGGCCCCGACCCGACCCGGTCGACCGCGATGACCGTGCCGTCCTTGGAGTTGACCATGGATAGCGTCCCTTCCGAAACGATGGTTCGCCGCACCGACGAACGTCGACCGGTCCGATCGACAGGTCACTCGCCATCTGCTCCCTGCGATTGTGGACCGATGAGTTTTCCCCGTCGACACCGTCACACCGGGTATGACGAGTGGAGGTCGGGTCATGAGTGAGGTCGAGGTCGACGAGAGGGCGTTCGCGGAGCAGGCCGAGCGGTGCCGGCGCGAGCTGCGGGTGCACTGCTACCGGTTGCTCGGCTCGGTGCAGGAGGCCGAGGACCTGGTGCAGGAGACGTTCCTGCGCGCGTGGCGGCGGCGCGCCACCTACGAAGGCCGGTCGACGTTCCGCGCCTGGCTGTACAAGATCGCGACGAACGCCTGTCTCGACGTGCTGGACCGCAGGCCGCCGCTGCCCGTGGCGGAACCGGACGCGTCGCCGGTGTCGGTGCCGTGGCTGACCCCGTGCCCGGCGACGATGCTGGACGACCTCGTGGTGTCCAGGGAGACCATCGAGCTGGCGTTCCTCACCGCGGTGCAGCACCTGCCCGCGCGGCAGCGGGCCGCGCTGGTCCTGCGGGACGTGCTCGGCTGGTCGGCGAAGGAGACGGCCGAGCTGCTCGACAGCACGGTCGCGTCGGCGAACAGCGCGCTGCAGCGGGCCCGCGAGACGATGCGCACACTGCTGCCGGCGCGCCGGTCGGAGTGGACCGCGCCGGCCGGGCCGGACGAGCTCGCGGTCGTGCACCGGTACATGGCGGCACTGGAGAGCGGCGACGAGCACGCGATCGGCGCGATGCTCGCCGAGGACGCGCGCTGCGGCCAGGCGCCGTGGGCCGGCGGCAACATGACCGACGAGCCGCACTGGTACACCGGCCGGTCGACGCTGGTCGACGCGTGGCAGCCGATCCTGCACGGCCCCGGCCGCCGGGAGTTCCGCTGCGTGCCGACGACCGCCAACCACGAGCCGGCGATCGCCGTGTACGTCCGCGAGCCCGGCGGGCCGTTCGAGGCGTTCGGGCTCGACGTGCTGCGGGTGGCCGGCGGCAGGATCGCGGACATCGCGGTGTTCGGCAACGAGAACTACCCGCTGTTCGGCCTGCCGCCGACGCTCCCGTAGGTCAGCCGACCTCGGTGTTCTGGTCCGCGAGCACGAGCCAGCGGCCGTGCTCGCGGGTCCAGGTGATGCCGATCATCAGCTTCTGGCTGTAGCCGGCGGCCGGCTCCGCGTACACCGACTCGAACAGCACGTAGCCGCTCTCGCAGTCGGCGACGACCTTGCGCCTGAGGTCGAAGCTCTGCGTCCAGTCCGTGCGGGCGAAGAACGACGTGATGAACCCGGCCATCGCCGCCTTGCCGTCGAACACCGTGCCGCCGGGCAGCACCCCGACGACGTCGCGGTGCAGCAGTGCGTTGAACCCGCGCGCGTCCCGCGCGTCGGTGGTGCGCAGGTAGCTCGAGACCGCCGAGTCGAACTGGCGGCCGCAGCCGTTGCCCGGGTGACTCGCGGCCGACGCCGAACCCGCCGTGGCTCCTCCGACGGCGACCAGCGCGAGGCCGACCGCGACCATTCTCTGACGTAGTGACATGCCGGCAGTCCACCCGCCGGAGTGCCCGGCGCGACAGCGATTCGAGGAGCCTCGAATCGGTGGCCACCACGCGTACGCTGAGCCCGTGATCAGGGCGAACCTCGACGCGGACACCCTCGCCAGGGTGCGGCTCGCGCTGTCGCCCGCCGCCGAGGCCACCGCGTGGCTCGGGTTGACCGCGGTGCGCGGGCAGCACCCGGTGTTCGGCGATCCCGGCGCCGCCGCGCGGGCGGTGCTGACCGACCCCGACGCGGCACTCGTCGCGGCCGTCCTGCCGCCGGCCGGGGTGCGGGCGTACGTGCCGGACCTGCTCACTCCCAAGCCGATCGCGGGCCTCGACGACCAGCTCGACCGCATCGCCGCGACACCGGCCGACACGGTCGCCGCGCAGCTCGCCGACACCGGCCGGGTCCTGTCCCCCGCCGTGCGCGACGCCGTCGAGCGGGGCACGTTCGCACCGCGCGCCGCGTCCGGGCTGCGCCGCTTCTGGGCCGCCGCGGTCGCCGACGGCTGGGCGGCGCTGCGGGCGACCATGGAGGCCGACCTCGCGGCCCGCGCAAGGACGATGGCCACCCGGCGGCGTCGGCGCGATGCTCGACTCGCTGCACGAGTCCGTGTCGTGGGCCGACGGCGCGCTGAGCATCCGATCCTCGTGGCAGGAGGAGTTCACGCTGTCGCGGGTCGAGATCGTGTGCGTGCCGGCCGTGCTGGCGTGGCCGCGGCTGTCGGTCCAGCTGTGCGACCCGGCCGACGCGGTCCTCGGCTACCCGGCCGCCGGGATCGGCACGCGCGCGTCCGGGCCGAGGTCGATCGACAAGCTCGTCGGACCGACCCGCGCGGCACTGCTGCGGGACCTCGACGTGCCGAGGTCGACGGCCGGGCTCGCGTCCCGCCACCCGCTCGCGCCGGCGACGATCTCCTATCACCTCAAGGTGTTGCAGCGCTCCGGGCTCGTGGTGGCGCACCGGGACGGGCAGTTCGTGCTGTACCAGCGCACCGAGTCCGGCCACGCGATCGCCCGCTAGGTTTCCCGCCATGGCGGGCAGGGGAACACCGGCGACCGCGTTGCTGGCGAAGCACCGCGTGCCGCACGAGGTGCACGAGTACCCGCACGACCCGAGGTCGGCGTCGTACGGCACCGAGGCCAGCGAGCTGCTCGGGCTGCCCGCGGAGCGGGTGTTCAAGACGCTGGTCGCCGACGTCGACGGCACGCTGACGGTCGGCGTCGTGCCGGTCGCCCGCCAGCTCGACCTCAAGGCGCTCGCCGCGGCCGCCGGCGGCAAGAAGGCGAAGATGGCCGAGGTCGCGGCAGCGGAGCGGGCGACGGGATACGTCGCGGGCGGTATCTCCCCGCTGGGGCACCGCAAACGTTTGCCGGTCGTGGTGGACACCTCGGCGACCGCCTTCGGAACCATCTTCTGCAGCGGCGGCCGGCGGGGGCTGGAGATCGAGCTGGCTCCGACCGAGCTGGTCCGTCTGTCGAACGCGCTCGTGGCGGACATCGCGGCCCGCTGATCTGCGGGATTCCGCCCGGTCGGAGAGGATCGGGCTATGCGGTGCGTGGTGTTCGGAGCGACGGGGTACATCGGCGGTCGGGTGGTGCCCGAACTGCTCGCGGCCGGGCACACCGTGCGGGCGGTCGCGCGGGACCCCGGCAAGCTCGGCGAGGTCCCGTGGCGCGACGACGCGGAGATCGTCACCGGCGACCTCGCCGACCCCGCGTCGGTGCGCGCCGCGGTGGCCGGGCAGGACGTCGTCTACTACCTGGTGCACTCGCTGCACCAGCGGGACTTCGTCGAACAGGACCGCAAGCTCGCCACCACGCTGGCGGACGCGGCACGCGACGCGGACGTCGGGCGGATCGTCTACCTCGGCGGGATCACGCCGGACGGCGACGACCTGTCGCCGCACCTGGCGTCCCGCGCGGAGGTCGGCGAGATCCTGCTCGGCTCCGGGGTGCCGACCGTGGTGCTGCGGGCCGCGATCATCATCGGCTCCGGGTCGGCCAGCTTCGAGATGTTGCGCTACCTCACCGAACGCCTGCCCGCGATGGTCACCCCGCGCTGGGTGCACAACCGCATCCAGCCGATCGCCGTGCGGGACGTCCTGCACTACCTCACGCACGCGGCCACGCTGGACCGCTCGGTCAGCAGAGGGTTCGACATCGGCGGGCCGGACGTCCTCACGTACCTGGCGATGATGCGCGGGTACGCGGTCGTCGCCGGGCTGCCGAGGCGGATGGTGGTCCCGGTGCCGGTGCTGACGCCGTGGCTGTCGGCGCAGTGGGTCAACCTGGTGACGCCCGTGCCGCGCAGCATCGCCGTGCCGCTCATCGAGTCGCTGGTGCACGAGGTCTTCGCGCACGACCGGGACATCGCCGCGCACATCGCCGACCCGGCCGGCGGGCTCACCCACTACGAGCACGCGATCGAGCTGGCGCTGGCCCGCGTCCGCCACTCCGACGTGCCGACCCGCTGGTCCGACGCGGGCCCGCCGTCCGACCCGCTGCCGACCGACCCCGACTGGTCGGGCGGCAGCGTCTACACCGACTCGCGCGAGGTGGCCACCACCGCCGCGCCGGACACGCTGTGGCAGGTGATCGAGTCGATCGGCGGCGAGCACGGCTGGTACTCGTTCCCGCTGGCGTGGTCGGTGCGCGGGTGGATCGACCGGCTCGCAGGCGGCGTCGGCCTGCGCCGCGGCCGCCGCGACCCGCGCAGGCTGCACACCGGCGAGGCGCTCGACTGGTGGCGCGTCGAGCTGCTGGACCGGCCGAAGATGCTGCGGCTGCGCGCGGAGATGCGGGTGCCCGGCCGCGCGTGGCTGGAACTGTCCGCCGCGCCGGGCCAGGATGGTGGCGCGGTGTACCGGCAGCGGGCCGTCTTCGAGCCGCGCGGGCTCGCCGGGCACCTGTACTGGAAGTCGATAGCTCCGTTCCACGACATCATCTTCGGCGGCATGGCACGCAACATCACCGGCGCCGCGGAACACGAGGGGGTCACGTCATGAGGTTCGCACTGCCAAGACTGCTGGGCGTCGCGACGGCGGCGTACGGCGCGGCGGTCTTCGCGAAGCCCGCGCTGCTGCTGAAGCCGTCCGGCATGCCGGTGGGCGAGAAGAACCTGCACACGTTCGTGCGGACGCTCGCCGTGCGGGACTTCGCGTCCGGCGTCGCGATGGCGGTCGCGCCGTCACGCAAGGCCATGCGGGTCGCGATCGCCGTGCGGGTCGCGTCCGACGCCGGCGACCTCGCGGTGCTCGGCAAGGCGATGGCCGGCCGGCCGGAGCAGAAGAAGATCGTCGCCGTCGCGGGCGGGTGGGGTCTGGTCTGCGCGCTGTCCGCGCTGGCCACCCGGCGATAGCGACCATGACCACCACCATCGCGGTCTTCACCCGCGACCTGCGTGTGCACGACAACCCGATGCTGGCGGGCGCGGTCCGCGGCGCGACGCACGTGGTGCCGCTGTTCGTGCGCGACGACCGGATCACCGGCACCGGGTTCGCGGCCGGTCGCAGGAAGTTCCTGAACGAGAGCCTGACCGACCTCGACATGTCGCTGCGCGAGCTGGGCGCCCGGCTCGTGGTGCGCGACGGTGACCCGGTGGCGGAGATCTGCCGGGTGGCGGCGGAGGTGTCCGCGTCGCGGGTGCACATCGCCGGTGACGTGTCGTCGTTCGCGCAGGCGCGGGAGTCGGCGCTGCGGTCGGCGCTGCCGTGCGAGCTGCGCCGCCACGACGACGTCCACACGGTCGTCCCGCCCGGCGCGGTGGTGCCGTCCGGCAAGGACCACTTCGCGGTGTTCGGCGCGTACCACCGCAGGTGGGCGGACCTCGCGTGGCGCCGGCAGGTGCCCACCCCGACCCGTCTCACGCTCCCCCGGATCCGGGCCGGCGCCGTGCTTTCCGCGCGGGGCAACGGTTTTCCCGGCGGCGAGACGGCGGCCCGCGAGCGCGCGGACACGTGGCTGCGGTCGTCGGCGTCGTCCTACGAGGAGCAGCACGACGCGTTGGCCGCGGACGGGACGTCCCGGCTGTCGCCGTACCTGCACCTCGGTTGTGTGTCGGCGCTGGAGTTGGCGCGGCGCGGGGGTAAGTCGTCCGAGGCGTTCGTCCGGCAGCTCGCGTGGCGCGACTTCCATCACCAGGTGTTGGCCGCGCGGCCGGCGTCGGCGTGGCGGGACTACCGCTCGCGGGGCGACCGCTGGCTCGACGACGAGGAGGCGCTCGACGCGTGGCGGGCCGGCCAGACCGGCATCCCGATCGTCGACGCCGGCATGCGCCAGCTCCTTGCGGAGGGCTGGATGCACAACCGCGCGCGGCTGATCACCGGCTCGTTCCTGACGAAGACGCTGTACCTGGACTGGCGTGCCGGCGCGGCGCACTTCTTCGCGAACCTGCTGGACGGCGACATCGCGAACAACTGCCTGAACTGGCAATGGGTTGCCGGCACCGGCACCGACACCCGCCCGAACCGGGTGCTCAACCCGCTGCGGCAGGCGGAACGCTTCGACGCGGCGGGCGACTACGTCCGCCGCTACGTCCCGGAACTGTCCAACTTGGACGCCCCGGTGATCCACCAACCGTGGCACCTACCCGCCAGGGACCGCAGAGGCTACCCACTACCCATAGTGGACCTGACAGAAGCCAGAACCCGCTTCCTAACGGCCCGCAAATAACCCCAACCCCGCGAGTCCAACACTCAGCACCCGCGAGTTCAACGCTCAGACACCCGCGAGTTCCCCGTTCAGACACAGCGAGTCCACCGTTCGGGACCACTGAGTTGGCGGTTCACGACCACCCCCCGGCACCCGAACCCACAACTCAATAGCCACGAAACGGCAACTCACCCGGTCCGAAAGGGCAACTCGCGCGATTGCGGCAGAACCCGCGAGTCCCCCGTTCAGACACAGCGAGTCCCCCGTTCAGACCCACCGAGTTGGCGGTTCACGACCACCCCCCGGCACCCGAACCGACAACTCAATAGCCCGAAACGGCAACTCACCCGGTCCGAAAGGGGAACTCGCGCGTTGGGTTACTGGAGTTCGGCGAGTACTTGTGGCCAGTTGCGGCTTGGGAACTCGTGGCCGGTGTTCGGGAGGACCACCAGTCGGGCGTTGGGGATCTCCCGGGCCAGTGCCTCCCCGTGCGGGAGTGGGAACAGCGGGTCCGAGTCGCCGTGGAGGACGACCGTCGGCACGGTGATCTCCGCGAGTCGGGACCGCCACGGGCCGGTGCCCTCCGCCGCGTAGTGGTTCGTCTGGCTCGACCGGTTGTTCTTCGTCCGGGCGACCGCGACGCGGGCGATCGCGCGGATCTCCTCGTCGTCGTACGGTTCCGCCGACATGAGGCGCTGGCTCTCCACCAGGTACTCGACCACGGCCGCGTCGTCGGCCCAGTCCGGCTCGGCGAGCGACTCGAACGCCGACCCGACCTCCGGCGACATTCCGGGCAGGTCCGGATCGCCCGCCCCGCCCGACGTCGACAGCAGCGCCAGCGACAGCACCCGCGCCGGATGGTCCAACACCAGCTGCTGCGCGATCCCACCACCCATCGACAGCCCCACCACGTGCGCCGCCGGCACGTCGAGCGCGTCGAGCACCGACACCGCGTCGGCCACCAGGTCCGCACCCGTGTAGCCGGGCGAGCCGGGCGGGTAGCTCGGCGACTCGCCCGTGTCCCGGTGGTCGTACCGGATGACGAACCGGCCACCGGCGGCGAGCCGCTCACAGAACTCCGGTGTCCACCAGTCCATCGACGCGCCCGAGCCGCCGATCAGGAGCACCGCGGGAGCCGAGGGGGACCCGAAGGTCGACGACGCGATCACGCGACCCGCCCCAGTCGGGCGAGCACCGCGGTCAGCGGCGCGGCGTCGGCCGGCACCGGCACCGGCGGCGCGAACATCCCCTCCGTGGTCGGTTTCTCCGACATGGCGAGCACGGCGGCCACCACCTCCGGCGCCGGCGAGTAGGGCACCCCGGCGCCCCGCGCGACGTCCCACCCGTGCACCAGCGACTCCGACATGCTGATCGCCGCGATCACCTCGCCCGGCGTCGGGCCGAACGGGAACGGGTGCTCGGCCACCAACGCGCCCGGCCGGCGGAACGCGGCGAGGCAACGCTCCGCGGCGTCCGCGTACGGCCCACCCGTCTCCGGACCGCCGTCGATCGCCGCGGCGAACACGTGCATCACGCCCGTCAGGTGGTCCGCCACCTCGCGCACGGTCCACTCCTCGCACGGGCTCTGCGCCTCCCACGCCGAGTCCGGCACGGCCGCCAGCACGGCCGCCGTCGCCTCGTACGCCTTCGGCAAGAGTTCCAGGTCCACGATCTCCTCCTTCGATCCGTCTCGGCCCACCGACGAACGGGCCCGCCCCGGATCGACACCCCGGCGGAAGTTTTCAGGATCGGCGGCTCACCGACCCGACGAGACCTCGGCCAACCGACCGCTGAGATACCGCTTCTCCGGCTCGGACGTGGCCAGCCCGATCGCCTCCCGGTACGCCTCGGCCGCCTCCGCGTGCCGGGACAGCCGCCGCAGCAGGTCGGCCCTCGTGGCCGGCAGGAGGTGGTAACCGGCCAGCTCCCCCGACGCCGCCAGGCCGTCCACGATCGCGAGTCCGGCGGCCGGCCCGTCGGCCATCGCCACCGCGACCGCCCGGTTCAGCGCGACCACCGGCGACGGCACGAACTTGCTCAGCTCGCCGTACAGCGCGGCGATCTGCGTCCAGTCGGTCTCCGCCGCCGTCGGCGCCGACGCGTGACACGCCGCGACGGCCGCCTGCACCTGGTAGGGCCCTGGCACCCCGCGCCGCAAAGCCGTCTCCAGCAGCGACAGCCCGTCGTCGATCCCCGACGCGGACCACAGCGAGCGGTCCTGCTCCTCCAGCGTCACGAGCGAGCCGGACGGCGAGACCCGCGACGGGCGCCGCGCGTCGTGCAGCAGCATCAACGCCAGCAGTCCCTCGGCCTCCGGCTCGCCGGGCAGCAGCGAGACGAGCGCCCGCGCGAGCCGGATCGCCTCCGCGCTCAGGTTCTGCCGCACCAGGTTCGTGCCCTCGCTCGCCGCGTAACCCTCGTTGAACAACAGGTACAGCACGCCGAGGATGGCGTTCACCCGCTCCGGCAACAGTTCCGTCGGCGGCACCCGGTACGGGATGCCGGCGTTGCGGATCTTGCGCTTGGCCCGCACGAGCCGCTGCGCCATCGTCGCCTCCGGCACGACGAACGCCCGCGCGATCTCCGCGGTGGTCAGCCCGGCGAGCGTGCGCAGCGTCAGCGCGACCCGCGCCTCGAACGCGAGCGCGGGGTGGCAGCAGGTGAAGATCAGCCGGAGCCGGTCGTCCTGGATCTCCTCCGGCGGCTCGGGTCCGACGGCCATGGCCGCCAGCTCACGCAGCTTCGCCGCGCCGACGGCGTCGCGCCGCAGCCGGTCCAGCGCGCGGTTGCGTGCGGTCGTGGTCAGCCAGGCGCCCGGCCTGCGCGGCACGCCGTCGCGCGCCCAGCGGTCCATGGCCGTGGCGAACGCGTCCTGTGCGCACTCCTCCGCGAGGTCCCAGTCCCCCGTCACGCCGATCAGCGTCGCGACGACCTGGCCCCACTCGTCCCGGAAGGCGGCCGCGACCGCCTTCGACACCTCTGTCACTCCCAGATCGGCCGCACCTCGACCATGCCGTGCCGCGCCACGGGGTGCGAGGCGGCGATCTCGAGCGCCTCGTCCAGGTTCGCGCACTCGATCACGTTGAACCCGCCCATCTGCTCCTTGGTCTCGGCGAACGGCCCGTCCGCGAGGAGCACCTCGCCGTCGCGCACCCGCACGGTCGTCGCGTCGCTCGGCGGGCGCAAAACCTCGCCGCTGAGCAGCACCCGGCGGCGTGTCATCTCCTCCGCCCACGCCATCGCGTCGGCCGCGCTGCACACGTCCTTCGACGTCACGTCGGAGGAGCCGTCGTCCTCGCCGCCGATGAGCAACAGGTACCGCATACCCTCCATGCTCTCACGTAACGAAGCTCTCACCCCTGTTACGCGAAGCTGTCCAGCGCCGACCTCTCCGAGGTACGGTGTGTTGCGGACCGATGGCGGTGAGTAGCACCGGCGTGCTGGGAGGGCTAGTGGCCACCGACCGGCCTATCAGTT
The DNA here is from genome assembly GCA_963840275.1 of uncultured Actinomycetota bacterium. Classification (GTDB taxonomy): domain Bacteria; phylum Actinomycetota; class Actinomycetes; order Mycobacteriales; family Pseudonocardiaceae; genus Actinophytocola. The sequence goes on along the minus strand of CAWIYK010000002.1, from coordinate 1,221,446 downwards.
ATCGCGTCCTTTTCCGCAACTCCGAGTTCCGCGCGCTGTTCGCGGCGCAGTCCGTCTCGGTCATCGGGGACCAGTTCGCGCGCGTCGCGTTGTCGGTGCTGGTGTTCGACCGCACCAACTCACCGGCGTGGACCGCGCTGACCTACGGGCTCACGTTCCTGCCCGACCTCGTCGGCGGCCCACTGCTGTCCGGGCTCGCCGACCGGCATCCGCGCCGGGGCCTGATGGCGAGTGCGGACCTCGCGCGTGCCGTGCTCGTCGCGCTGATGGCGATCCCGCTCCTGCCGCTGTGGCTGGTGTGCGTGCTGCTGGTCGCGGTGCAGCTGATCGGCGCGCCGGCGAGCGCCGCCCGCGGCGCGCTGTTGCCCGCGGTGCTCGGCGACGACGCGTACCCGGCCGGGCAGGCCGCGATGCAGACGGTCATGCAGGTGGCCAACGTGGTCGGGTTCGCCGGCGGCGGCGCGCTGGTCGCCGGGATCGGCACCGGCAACGTGCTGCTCGCCGACGCCGGCACGTTCTTGCTGTCGGCGCTGCTCGTGTGGTCGCGGGTGCGGGCACGGCCGGTGCCGGTCGGCGACGGCCCGGTCGCGGCACGGTCGTGGTGGTCGGACCTGACGTCCGGAGCCGGGCTCGTGTGGACCGACCTGCGGCTGCGGGCGCTCGTCCTGTTCGCGTGCGTCTCCGGGTTCTACATCGTCGGCGAGGCGCTGGCGGTGCCGTACGCGACGGCGCTCGGCGGCGGCGCGGTGACGGTCGGGTTCATGTTCGCCGCCTACGCCGTCGGCGCCGCGGCCGGCATGCTGATCGTCGCGCGGCTGCCGCTGCCGGCACGGCTGCGCCTGCTGTCGCCGCTCGCGCTCTGCGCGTGCGTGCCGCTGATCGTGTGCTTCGTCGACCCACACCTGGTCGTGGTCGTCGCGCTGTTCGTGGCATCGGGGGCGGGCAGCGCGTACCACGTGATCGCGTCGACGTCGTTCGTGCTCGCGGTGCCGGACGAGCGACGCGGGCAGGCGTTCGGGCTCGCGGTCACCGCGCTGCGAGTGGCTCAGGGGCTCGGCGTGATGCTCGCCGGGCTCGCCGGGGAGTTCGCGGCGCCGCACCAGGTCGTCGCCATCGCCGGGGCGCTCGGCGTGCTCGCGGTGCTGGCGGTGAGCTGGACCTGGCGGGTCGCCGGTGGCCGGGAGCTCACTCTCGATGCGTCTCGCGCATAGTCACCATCTTTAAGTTGCATTGGACACATAGTCGTTCGGCGCGCACATTGGAGCCATGAACGAGACGCAACGAGTGGCCATCGTGACCGGCGGGTCGCGCGGCATCGGCAGGCAGACGGTTTCCCGGCTGGCGCGCGACGGCTTCGCGGTCGTCGTCGCCTACGCGGGACGGACGGCGGACGCCGAGGAGGCGGCCGCGTCGGTGGACAACGCCATCGCGGTCAAGGCGGACGTGGCGGACGAGGCCGCGGTGGCGGCGCTGTTCGACCGCGCCGAGCAGGAGTTCGGCGGGGTCGACGTGGTGGTGCACGCGGCGGGCGTGATGAACGACCCGACGCCCCTTGTCGACATGTCGCTCGACGAGATGGACCGCATGTACCGCACCAACATCCTCGGCACGTTCGTCGTGGCGCAGCAGGCGGCGCGGCGACTGCGGGCCGGCGGCGCGATCATCAACTTCTCCAGCTCGGTGACGAGGCTGCAGCAGCCGGGCTACACCGCGTACGCGGCGAGCAAGGGCGCGGTCGACGCGATGACGCTGATCCTCGCGCGGGAGCTGCGTGGCAGGGACATCACGGTGAACGCCGTGGCGCCCGGCCCGACTGCGACCGCGTTGTTCCTCGACGGCAAGCCGAAGGAGGTCGTCGACCGGCTCGCCGCGGCGGCGCCGCTCGAGCGGCTCGGGCAGCCGGAGGACATCGCGGAGGTCGTCGCGTTCCTCGCCGGGCCGGGCCGGTGGGTCAACGGCCAGGTCGTGTACGCGAACGGCGGTATCGCGTGATGGCCACCGTGCTGATCAGCGGCGCGTCCAGCGGGTTCGGCGCACTGACCGCGCGAGCGCTCGCCGAGGCGGGACACACCGTGTACGCGGGCTACCGCGACCTGGCGAACCGGCCGGCGCCGACGGCGGTCGCCGGCGTGCGTCCGGTCGACCTGGACGTCACCGACGACGCGTCGGTGCGGGCGGCGGTCGCGACCGTCCTTTCCGGACAGTCCACTGTGGACGTGCTGGTGCACAACGCCGGCCACCTGGCGACGGGGCCGGCGGAGGCGTTCACGCCGGAGCAGCTCGCGGCGCTCTACGACGTGAACGTGCTCGGCGCGCAGCGGCTCAACCGGGCGGCGCTGCCGCACATGCGGGCCCGGGGCGACGGGCTCGTCGTGTGGGTCGGCAGCTCCAGCACGCGGGGCGGCACGCCGCCCTACCTCGCGCCGTACTTCGCGGCGAAGGCCGGGATGGACGCGCTCGCGGCGAGCTACGCGCTGGAGCTGGTCCGGTTCGGCATCGAGACGTCGATCATCGTGCCGGGCGCGTTCACCCGTGGCATCAACCACTTCGCGCACAGCGGCACCCCGGCGGACACCGCGGTGGCGGCCGCGTACGACGAGCGGTACCCGGGACTGATGGACCAGGTCGGCGCGTCCCTCGCCGAGCTGGATCCGCCGACCGCGGACGTCGGCGAGGTGGCCGCCGCGATCGTGCGGGTCGTCGCCACCCGCAAGGGCGAGCGGCCCTTCCGCGTGCACGTCGACCCGTCGGAGGACGGCGCGTCGGTCGTCGACGCGGTGGCGGACCGGGTGCGGGCCGAGTTCCTGCGCCGGGTCGGGCTGGCGGACCTGCTGCACCCGGTGGCGTGAGATCGTGCCGGTCGTGCGGACCACCCAGCTCCAGCGTGTCGACCTGAACCTGTTGGTCGCCCTCGCGGTGCTGCTCGAGGAGCGGCACGTGTCGAGGGCGGCCGACCGGATCGGCCTGTCCCAGCCGGCGACCAGCCGTGCGCTCAACCGGCTGCGCAACACCCTCGGTGACGAGCTGCTGGTGCGCACGCGGGACGGCTACCAGCTCACCCCGAGGGCGGAGCGGATCCAGCGGGAGCTGGCCGGCATCCTGCCCCGGCTGGAGCTGCTGTTCGGCGCGGAGCGGTTCGACCCGGCGACCGCGACCGACAGCTTTCGGTTGGCGGGCACCGACTACACGACGTCGGTGCTCGGGCCGGGCATGTTCCGCCGGCTGTTCGCCGAGGCGCCCGGCACCTCGCTGAACTTCGGCACGTGGCACGACGGCGTCTTCTCCGACGTGTCACACGGGTTGGTGGACCTGGCTTTCGCCGGCGTGCCGGCGCCGCCGGGGCTGCGCAGCGAGCTGCTGTACGAGGAGCGGTTCGTGTGCCTGCTGTCGGCGGCGCACCCACTGGCGACGCGGTCGGCGCTGACGCTGACCGAGTTCCTCGACGCGGCGCACGTGGTCGTGGACGTGCTGCAGGGTGAGCAGTCCGCTGTGGACAGACGGCTGACCGAGCTCGGCCGCCGCCGCACGACCGCGCTCGCGGTCCCCTACCACTCGGCCGCGGCGCTCGCGGTGCCGGGAACCCCGCTGGTGGCAACGCTTCCGTCCCGCATGCTCACGTCGCTCGCCGACCCGGAGCTGCGGATCGTCGCCGCCCCACCGGAGATCGCGACGATGCCCTACCTGATGACGTGGCACCCACGACTCGACGACGACCCGGCCCAGCGCTGGCTACGCGACATCATCCGAGTGGTCTCGGCGAGCACCTAGCGCGTGCGGCGCGCGCGGGGCCGGGAGGTTCCGCCACTCGTCGGGTTGGCGGGCGGGCGGCACCTGCCGGGTCGCGCCCGCGACGCGGGTGCGGTCGCGGCCGGACGCCTTCGCGTCGTAGAGCGCGGCGTCCGCCGCCAGCAACAGCGTGGTCCGGTCCGCGCCGTGGTCCGGGTAGGTGGCCGCGCCGACCGACGCGGTCAGCCCACTGATCACCCGCTCGTCGCCGTCGAGGTCCTGCACGGCGACCGCCAGCGCGGCGACCGCGGCGCGGATCCGTTCCGCGGCGATGGTGACGTCGTCGCCACCGAGACCGGGCAGCACGACGGCGAACTCCTCGCCGCCGTAGCGGCCGACCATGTCGTGGCCGCGCACGGCGTGCTTGATCGCGTCGGCGACGGCACGCAGGACGGCGTCGCCGGCGAGGTGGCCGTAGCCGTCGTTGACCCGCTTGAAGTGGTCGAGGTCGAGCAGCAGCACGCCGAGCGTGCCGTTCAGCCGCCGCGCCCGGTCGAGCTCGTCGGACGTCAGCTCCGCCCAGAACGTCGGCTCGAACAGGCCGGTCTTGGCGTCGGTACGACTGGCGTCGCGGAACTGCGGCAGCAGCAGTCCGGTGTGCAGTGCCAACACCGTGACGATCAGCAGCGGCACCCACCACGGCTGGGACGTCATCACGACGGCCAGCCCGGTGCCGAGCCCGATGGCGCCCGCGATCATCAGCTGGTCGCTCGCCCGCCCGAGCGCCTGTCGGCCGGACCGGTCGGGATTGGTGAGCAGGATGACGCCGACCACGAGCGCGAAGTTCACGAGCCAGTAGATGAACCCGGCGGCCACCACGGCGACGAGCCCGACGGGCCCGCTGACCGTCATCGCGAACGGCTCGGTGTGCCCGGGGTAGATCGCGGCCAGCACGACGTACGCGCCCGCGAGCGCGATCAGCACGGTCCCCGCCGAGAAAGCCTTGCGGTGCACGAGCGCACGTCGCTGGTACACCCTCAGCCACGAGTGCAGGTAGCTGACCACTACGATGCCAGCGACCAACGGCGGCGGCAGCAACAGCAGCGCCGCGAAGAACCACACGCTCTGCAGGTGCGTGTGCGGTGAGCCCTCCGCGGTCACCTCGCGGACGCGTTCCAGCCCGCGCGACGCCTCCAGGTGCACGATCGCGGCGAGCGCGAGGAGGCCGAACCATAGCCAGTCACGGGAAGTCACCGGGATGAGGGAAATCGTGCCGACCACCGCCACCAGAGCGCCGAGTTCCACCAAGAGGATGTATACCTGTACCGGCCTCGACAAGGACCATAAGAGCCAACGGCGTGGTGAGAGCCGCTTCCACCCCCGCACGGGGTCGGGATGATCCACGCCGTGCACCACCGTGTCCCTTCAACGGAGGTCCCCCACTGTAACGGCTCGGCCACCCAGTGTCCTGACTCCAAAAGGGTGACCTGGGCGGCCACCTCACTTCCCGAGGAGATGTCATGTCCGCAAGGAACAACACCACCAGCCGCCCCAACGACTGGCGAAAGACGAGCCGCCCCAACGATTGGCGGTAGCACGTCCAGGTGAAGGGCGTTCGTCCTCCGGGGGGACCGGATGAACGCCTTTCGCATGTCCGGCGGCCAGCGCCGGATCGGCAACCTGGACACCTTGGCGGGCCCGCGCAGGAACTCCCCGATCGAGGACCTCGCCGCCGGCGCGAACTGACCGTGTCTTGACGCACACCGTCGTCTGGCCCTAACGTCCCTCGCAATAGTTAGACAGATTGCCTAACCATTGTGAGGGACGTTGACCCAACAGGCCGGTTCCTCCCGTCTGCTCCGCGAGATCAACGAGTCCGCGGCGCTGCGCCTCCTGCTCGACCGGGGTCCGCTCACCCGCGGCGACCTGCGCGAGCTGACCGGGCTCGCCAAACCCACCACGTCCGACGTGATGCGCAGGCTGCAGGACGCCGGCCTCGCGCGCGTGGTCGGGCGCACCAGCGGCGGGCCGGGCCCCAACGCCGACATCTACGACGTCAACCCGGACGCCGCCCACGCCGCCGCGGTGTCGTTGCGGGAGCAGGACGCCAGCCTGGTCACGGCGGTCTGCGACCTCACCGGCGAGGTGCGTGCCAGGGTCACGACGAAGGTCGCCGGCGACCCGGTCCGTTCCGTCGCCGACGCCGTGCGCAAGGCCTGCCGCAAGGCCGGAATCGCGCGTGTCGACCATGTGCAGCTCGGCGTCCCCGGCGCGCACCACGACGGCACCATCCGCTACGTCGACGTGCCCGGCTGGTCGCGGCCAGGGCTCATCGACGACATCCGCGCGGCGCTCGCGACCGAGGTGAGCGTCGACAACGACGTCAACCTCGCCGCCGCGGCCGAACGGTCGCGCGGCATCGCGAAGGACGCGGACAGCTTCGCCCTGCTGTGGCTCGGCGAGGAGGGCCTCGGTCTCGGCATCGACCTGGGCGGTCGGATCCTGCGCGGGGCACGCGGGGGTGCCGGCGAGATCGGCTACATGCCCGTCGGCCTGCCGAAACGCGACGGGATGCACGACTTCCAGGATCTGGTCGGCGGTCCGGCGATCCGCGAGCTGGCGCGAGAGCACGGGATCGACGCCGCGCTGGCCGCGGACGCCGCGACCAACCAGCGGCTCCACCACCCGCTCGCCGTCCGTATCGCCGTCGGCCTCGCCGCCGTCGTCGCCGTGCTCGACCCCGCGCTCGTCGTCCTCGCCGGCGAGGTCGGCCAGGCCGGCGGCGCGCCGCTCGCGGACGCGGTCGGCGCGGCCCTGCGAGACCTGTCCGTGCTGGACACCGAGGTCGCCGCCACCGGACTCACCGAGGACGCCGTCCTGCTCGGCGCTCTCGACACCACCCTCGACGCGGTCCGCACCGCGCTGCTCGACCGCCGCTAGGAGGCCCCATGTCCCGCCGTCCGCTCCTGATCGCCGCAGCCGCGTTGCTGCTCGCGGCCTGCACCCCCGGCACCAACGCCAACCAGGACGTCGCGCCGGCCGGCCAGGAGGCCAAGGGCAGCATCGAGTTCTGGCACTTCTTCACCGACCGCGAGGCCAAGGGCATCGACGCGGCGATCGCGAAGTTCGAGGACGCACACCCGGACATCGACGTCAAGGTCACCGCCGGCCAGGACGACGCCAAGATGCTGCAGGCGATCTCGTCCGGCAAGGGCCCGGACGTCGGGCTGTCCTACTCGACCGACATCGTCGGCAAGTTCTGCTCCAGCAACGCGTGGCGCGACCTGACACCCTATCTGGAGCGCGACGAGGTCGACCTGGAGCAGTTCCCGGAGACGGTCCGCTCGTACACGAGCTACCAGGGCAAGCGCTGCGCCATGCCGTTCCTCGCGGACGTGTACGGCATGTACTTCAACAAGACCCTGCTCGCGCAGGCCGGCTACACCGCGCCGCCGAAGACCATGACCGAGCTGGCCGACATGGCGAAGAAGCTCACCAAGCGAGCGCCGGACGGCACCATCGAGGTCGCGGGTTTCCTGCCCCTGCTGAACTTCTACGAGCACACCCCGCAGCACACGGCGCCGGCGTGGAACGCGCGGTGGCTCACCGACGACGAGAGGTCGGCCATCGGCACGGACCCGAACTGGGCCGCGATGCTCAAGTGGCACAAGGATCTCGTCGACTGGTACGGCTACGACAACCTGCAGAGGTTCACCGCGGGGCTCGGTGACGAGTGGAGTGCCGACAACGCGTTCCACCAGGGCAAGCTGGCGATGGCGATCGACGGCGAGTACCGCGTGGCGTTCCTGCACGACCAGGCGCCGGACCTCGACTTCGGCACCGCTCCCCTGCCGGTGGCCGACGACCAGGCCGACCGCTACGGCGCCGGATTCGTCACCGGCAACATCGCCGGCATCTCCGCGAACTCGAAGAACCCGGAGGCCGCGTGGGCGCTGGTCCGCCACCTCACCACCGAGACCGACTCGGTCGTCGGCCTCGCGAACTCGATCAAGAACGTGCCGACCACGAAGGACGCGCTCGCCTCGGCCGACCTGGAGGCGGACGAGCAGTTCCAGACGTTCCTGGACATCTTCGCCAACCCCGACACCTCGACCACGCCGCCGAACGCGTCCGGGCCGAAGTACGTGGAGATGGCGCAGGAGTTCGTCGACGGCTACCTGTCCGGCACCACGTCCGACCTGCCCGGCGGCCTCGCGGACCTCGACAAGCGCATCGACCAGGCACTGGACCTCGGGCGCTGACGTGACGTCCGTCCTGTCCGCACCCGAGTCCACTGTGGAGTCCCGGCGTCCCGCGCGGCGCCGGGCGCCACGGCGGTGGCGGCACCGGCTGACGGTACTGAGCTTCATGGCCCCGGCGCTGGTCGGCATCGCGGTCTTCTTCGTCTACCCGCTGCTCGCCGCGATCTACTTCTCCTTCACCAAGTTCGACCTGCTGACCACGCCGCGGTGGGTGGGGTTCCGCAACTACGTGTACCTGTTCGCGCACGACCCGCTGGCGTGGCAGGCGGCGCGGAACACGCTGTGGTTCGTCGTGATCCTGGTGCCGGCGCGGATGCTGGCGGCCCTGTTCACGTCGATGCTGCTGGTGTCGCTCAAGCGCGGCGGCGGGCTCTTCCGCACGGTCTTCTATCTGCCGGCGCTCGCGCCACCGGTGGCCGCGACGATCGCGTTCGTGTTCCTGTTCAACCCGGCGACCGGGCCGGTGAACGGGTTCCTGGGCCTGCTCGGCATCGACGGTCCACTGTGGTTCGACTCGCCGGACTGGGCCAAGCCCTCGCTCGTGCTGCTCGGCACGTGGGCGGTCGGCGACCTCATGGTGATCTTCCTCGCGGCGCTGCTCGACGTGCCGAAGCCGTTGTACGAGGCGGCGGCGCTGGACGGCGCGAACGGCTGGCAGCGGTTCCGGCACGTCACGCTGCCGGCGCTGTCGCCGGTGCTGCTGTTCGCCGGGGTCACCGGGGTCATCCAGACACTGCAGTACTTCACGCAGGCCGCGGTCGCGGCGAGTGTCGCGAGTGGCACGGCCACCACCGGCGGCGGGGTGTCGTCGACGTTCGGGTACCCGGAGCAGTCGACGCTGACCTATCCGCTGCACCTGTACGTGTCCGGGTTCCGCTACTACGACATGGGTTACGCGAACGCGTTGGCCGTGGTGCTGTTCGTGGTCGCGTTCGCGGTGACACTGGTGCTGCTGCGGCGGTTCCGCACGTTCACGGGAGAAGCTCGATGAGCGTGACGATCTCGACCGCGAAACCCCGGCCGCGCGGCACGATGCTGCGGGAGCGCTGGCTGGTGGTGGTGGCGCGCGACAGTCTCGCGATCGCGGCCGGCATCATCTTCGTGGCGCCGTTCGTGTTCGTGGTGCTGATGTCGTTCATGACGAGCGACCAGGCGCTGACGTCGAACCTGTGGCCGAGCACGTGGCATCCGGAGAACTTCGTGGACATCTTCACGAAGCTGCCGATGCTCGACTACCTGGTCAACACGACCACCTACGCGTTGCTGGCCACCGGTTTCATGCTGCTGTCCAGTGTTCCGGCGGCGTACGCGCTCGCGAAGCTGCGCTGGCGCGGCAGCACGGCGACGTTCATCGTGATCATCTGCATGATGATGCTGCCGCCGCAGGTGGTCACCGTGCCGCTGTACCTGATGTGGTCGAACGCGGGCCTGACCGGCACGCTGTGGCCGCTGATCCTGCCGATGCTCGTCGGCGACGCGTTCAGCATCTTCCTGTTGCGGCAGTTCCTGATGACGATTCCGGACACCGTGCTGGACGCGGCCCGCATCGACGGCTGCTCGGAGTGGCAGGTGCTGCTGCGGGTGGTCGTGCCGATGGCGCGGCCGGGCATCGCGGCGACCGCGATCTTCCAGTTCTTCTACGCGTGGAACGACTACTACGGGCCGCTGCTGTACACGAGCGAGGAGCAGTCGAACTGGACGCTGTCGATCGCGTTGTCGCAGTTCAAGCACCTGCACCACGTGGAGTGGAACCTCGTGATGGCCGCGACGCTGATCGTGATGCTGCCGGTGATCGTCGTGTTCTTCTTCGCGCAGAAGGCTTTTGTCCAGGGAGTCACGTTGACGGGGGTCAAGGGGTGAGTGGGCCGGCGGCGTCTGGACTGACGAACAGCGCCGAGCGGCGCAGGAGGGAAGACGCCGCGTTCAGGCCGACTCACCAGCGAGCAGAGGAGACAGGATGAGGGTCGCCGTTGTCGGTGGGGGGTCGACCTATACACCGGAGTTGCTCGACGGGTTCGCGCGAATGTCCACAGTGGACGAGGTGGTGCTCATCGACCCGGCCGCCGAGCGGTTGGGGATCATCGGCGGGTTCGGGCGGCGGATCTTCGCGCGGTACGGCCATCCCGGCGAGCTGGCGTGGACCGACGACCTGGACGCGGGCCTCACCGACGCCGACGTGGTGCTGATCCAGCTGCGGGTCGGCGGGCAGCGGACGCGGATCAGCGACGAGACGTTCCCACTGGAGTGCGGTTGCGTCGGGCAGGAGACCACCGGCGCCGGCGGGCTCGCGAAGGCGCTGCGCACGGTCCCGGTGGTGCTCGACATCGCCCGCCGCGCACGGGAACGCGCCCGGCCGGACGCGTGGATCGTGGCCTTCACCAACCCGGTCGGCATCGTCACCAGGGCGCTGCTCGACGACGGACACCGCGCGGTCGGGCTGTGCAACGTCGCGATCGGAGTCCAGCGGGCGCTGGCGAAGCTGCTCGACACGGCACCGGACGACGTGACGCTCGACCACGTCGGGCTCAACCACCTGACGTGGGTGCGCGCGGCCACCGTGGACGGTGTGGACCGGTTGCCGGAGCTGCTCGCCAAGCACGGCGACTTCCTCGGCGAGCCGCTCGGGCTGCCCGGCGAACTGTTGCTGCTCACCGGCACGCTGCCGTCGTACTACCTGCGGTACTTCTACTGCCACGACGAGGTGGTGGCCGAGCAGCGGGCGGCGCCGGCGCGGGGTACGCGAGTGGCGGAGATCGAACGCGAACTGCTCGCCATGTACCGCGATCCGACGCTCGACACGAAGCCGGAGCTACTTTCCCAGCGTGGTGGCGCGTTCTACTCGGAGGCGGCACTCGGGCTGCTGGCGTCGCTGCACGGCACACCCGGCACGCACGCGGTGAACGTCCGCAACGACGGCACACTGCCGAACCTGCCGGCCGACGCGGTCGTCGAGGTGTCGTGCCGGGTCGACGCCGCCGGGGCCACCCCGCTGCCGACCGCGCCGCTCGCGGCCGACCTCGCGGGGCTCGTGTCGCACGTGTCCGGCTACGAGGAGCTGGCCGTCGACGCCGCGCTACGCGGTGGCGCCGACCGGGTGTTCCACGCCCTGCTCGCGCATCCCCTCGTGGGCCAGGTGGACCGGGCGCGGCAGCTCACCGACCGGTTGCTGGCGGCCAACTCCGAGTTTCTCGCGTGGGCCTTGTGAGCGGAGCTTGCGGAGCGAACCATCAGACACAGGGCGACCGCGAGCGGCTCCCCGGAGCCTGCGAGGGGGAGTCATGAGTCTTCTGCTCGCTGTCGACGGCGGCGGTTCCAAGACCGAGGTGCTGGTGTGCGACGACACCGGTGCGGTGCTCGGCTACGCGCGGGGGCCGGGGACCAACCACCAGACGGTCGGCGGCGTCGACGTGGCGATGCGCCGACTCACCAGGCTGGTCGGGGTGGCCCGCGACCGCGCGGGTCTCCTGGACACCGACCGGATCGCGCTCGCCGCCGTGTACCTCGCCGGCGCGGACCTGCCGAACGAGCTGACCATGCTCGCCGACACGGTGACCGCTGCGGGCTGGGCCGACAAGTCCATTGTGGACAACGACACGCTCGCCCTGCTGCGGGCCGGCACCGATGCCGGCGACGCGGTCGCGGTGGTGTGCGGCTCCGGCATCAACTGTGTCGGCCGCGCCGCGGACGGCCGCACGGTCCGGTTCCCGTCCCTCGGCACGATCACCGGCGACTGGGGCGGCGGCGACGAGCTGGGCCCGATCGCGCTGTGGCACGCGTCGCGCGCGGAGGACGGCCGCGGCCCGGCGACCGCGCTCACGCGGGCGGTCGCCACGCATTTCGGGCTGGGTTCCGCGGCGGAGGTCGCCGCGCTGGCGCACGTCGACGAGGACATCGCCACGCGGCTCGGCGAGCTGACCCCGGTGTTGTTCCGGGTGGCGGCCGACGGCGACGCGGTGGCACGTTCGGTGGTGGTGCGGCAGGGCGAGGAGATCGCGCTGCTCGCGACCGCGGCGCTGCGCCGCCTCGACCTCGTGGCCGTCCCCGCCGTGGTGGTCCTCGGCGGCGGCGTGCTGCGCGGCCGGGACCCGTTGCTGCACAAGGTTGTTCACGAGCGGGTGGCCGAGGTGGCGCCACTCGCGACGTGCACGGTCGCCACCGACCCACCCGTGGTCGGTGCGGCGCTGTTGGGTCTGGACGCACTCGGCGCGACGCCGGGCGCGGAAGGACTGCTTCGCACATGGTCGAGTCCTTGACCCTGCTATCAGAGGAGATCACCGTGTTTCGACGAAAACTGTCCGCATTGCTCATCCCTGTGTTGGCACTGTCGGCGCTGTCCTTCGTGGTCCCGACCGGCACGGCGCCCGCAGCGCCTGCGCCGGCGCCCGCGGTCACCCCGGCGCAGGCCAACGGACAGCTCAGGGTGTGCGGCGTCAAGCTGTGCAACGACCAGCGGCAGGCCGTGCAGCTGCGCGGCATGAGCACGCACGGGCTGCAGTGGTACCAGCAGTGCGTGAACGGCGGCTCGCTCGACGCGCTGGCCGGTGACTGGGGCGCGGACGTCGTCCGGATCTCGATGTACGTCCAGGAGGACGGCTACGAGACGGATCCGGAGGGCTTCACCGACCTGGTCAGCTCGATCATCGACCAGGTGAGCGCACGCGGCATGTACGCGGTCGTCGACTGGCACATGCTCGATCCCGGCGACCCGTACTACAACCTGGAGCGCGCCAAGACGTTCTTCACCGAGATCGCGCGGCGGCACAACGACAAGACCAACCTGCTCTACGAGATCGCGAACGAGCCGAGCGAGGTATCGTGGTCGCGGATCAAGAGCTACGCGGAGGAGCTGATCCCCGTCATCCGCCAGGTCGACCCGGAGACGCCGATCCTGGTCGGCACCCGCGCGTGGTCGTCGCTCGGCGTGTCCGACGGCGCGGACGAGTCCGAGGTCGTCGACAACCCGGTGAACGCGTCGAACATCATGTACACGTTCCACTTCTACGCCGCGTCGCACGGTGACGAGTACCTCGACGCGTTGTCCAGGGCCGCGGACCGGATCCCCATGTTCATCACGGAGTTCGGCACGCAGGAGTACACCGGCGACGGTCCGAACGACTTCGCGATGGCGCAGCGGTACCTCGACCTCGCCGCGGCCAAGGGAATCAGCTGGACGAACTGGAACTTCTCGGACGACTTCCGTTCCGGCGCCGTGTTCACCGAGGGCACCTGCCCGAACGGTCCGTTCACCGGCACCAGCCGGTTGAAGCCGGCCGGTCAGTGGGTGCGCGACCGGATCAGGTGAGTCCTGCGGGCGGGCTCGGGTTCGTGTTCACTGGCGGTATGCCATTGCAAGGTGAGTACGAGCCGAGCCCGTCCGACTGGGCTCGCAAGCAGGTCGAAGAGTACGAGAGCTCCGGTGGCACCAGCGGCACCACGATGCGTGGCCTGCCCGTGATCGTGCTGACCACGCTCGGCGCCAAGTCCGGGAAGATCCGCAAGACCCCGTTGATGCGCGTGGAGCACGAGGGCGAGTACGCGGTGGTGGCGTCGCTCGGTGGCGCGCCCAAGCACCCGGTCTGGTACCACAACGTGGTCGCCCATCCCGAGGTCGAGCTGCAGGACGGCCAGAAGAAGCAGGACATGGTCGCCCGCGAGGTCACCGGCGACGAGAAGGCGAAGTGGTGGGATGTCGCGGTCAAGGCGTTCCCCGACTACGCCGACTACCAGAAGAAGACGGACCGCGAGATCCCGGTCTTCGTACTCACACCCAAGAGCTGACCACCAAGGACCGGCACACGGAGGGCAGATGCCAGCAGCCCTCCGTGGCCGGCCGAACACGGGCCGTGGCACACGTTTCGATGCGACGCTCGGGCGGTTCGAACAGCGGCTGAACCGCCAATAATGACCACATGACGCAACAGCTGTGGGACGACGTCGACATGTACATCGCCGATCTGGTCGTCGGCCCCGACAAGGCGCTGGACGACGCGCTCGCGGCGAGCGACGCCGCCGGGCTGCCACGGATCGCCGTGGCCCCCAACCAGGGCAAGATGCTCAACCTGTTCGCGCGGATGACCGGTGCGCGCCGGATCCTCGAGATCGGCACGCTCGCCGGGTACAGCACGATCTGGCTCGGGCGGGCACTGCCCGCGGGCGGCCGCCTCGTCACGATCGAGGCCGACCCGCACCACGCCGAGGTCGCGACCGCGAACGTCGCCGCCGCCGGGCTCGCCGGCAAGGTCGAGGTACTGGTCGGCAACGCACTCGACACGCTGCCCTCGCTCGAGGGCGACGGCCCGTTCGACATGTTCTTCATCGACGCGGACAAGGACAACAACCCCCACTACTTCACGTGGGCGCTCGCCCACTCCCACCCCGGCTCGTTGATCGTCATCGACAACGTGGTCCGCGACGGCAAGGTCACCGACGCCGACAGCACCGATCCGTCGGTCGTCGGCACCCGTGAGCTGGGCGAGTTGCTCGCGAACGAGCCGAGGGTCTCCGCCACGATGGTGCAAACCGTGGGGTGCAAGGGATACGACGGTTTCGCGCTCGCTCTCGTCATCGAGTGAGACCCTAAAACCTCTGGTGAAGGCCTTGTTTTCCTCTCGATCGCGCGTCTCCCGCGAGTAGAAGACGACTCAACGAAAGAACGTTCGCGGGCAAGGTGCGCTTAGCGTGGATATCGCCGCACACGTGTGTGCGGCGAACCGCTATGAGCAGGGGCGAGGCGAGACCGATGGACCAGTGGACCGAAGCGACATGGCAGAACCGCGCCGACCCGCCAACACTGCGCGCCGTCTCCGGGCACGCGGTGCGCGTCCTTCCCCGGCAGGACGACTGGGTGGACGGGTACGAGTTCCCGCTCGGCCGCCACGCGCTGCTCGGCGCGCGCCTCGCGGACGAGGACGAGCTGGTCGGCATCCGGGTGCAGGTCGTCGGTGACGACGTGCTGGCGCGGCGCGGGGTGCTCGCCGCGTTGGACGGCGAGCCGGGGATGGTCGTGGTCGGCGAGCACCGGCCAGGGCCTGGCGTGTTCGCGACGCTCGCGTCGCGGCACCCGGACGTCCTGCTGCTGCACGGGCTGGGCGCGCAGGACGCGACGCCGATCCTGAACGCGGTCAAGCGGGCCGGTCGGGTGATCCGGGTGCTGAGCATCGGGGTGCGCGACGGCGAGCCGTGCCCGGACGTCGACGGCTGCGTGTGCGGCGCGCTGCCGACGTGGGCGACGCCGGAGGAGGTCGTCGCGGCCGTGCGGATCGCGGCCGCCGGGTTCGCGCTGAGCCGCGCGGACGAGTTGGGGCAGGTCGTGCCGATCGCGGCGGGTGGCCGGGAGACCGCGCAGCGCGACGGGTTGTCCGACCGCGAGTGCGACGTGCTGACGCTGGTCGCGAAGGGGATGTCGAACGCGGAGATCGCCACGGACCTGACGCTGTCCGAGCACACGGTGAAGTCGCACATGCAGAACCTGCTGAGCAAGCTGGGGCTGCGCAACCGGATCCACGCGGTGATCTACGCGTTCGAGGCGGGCCTCGCCCGGGACGGGCGTCGCTGACCACCATGCAGCTACAGATCCTCGGGCCGCTGGAGATCCAGGACGTCGACGGAGTCCGGATCTTCGTCAGCGGCCAGAAACGGCGGGCGCTGCTCGCGGCGCTGGTCGTGTGTGCCGGTCGCACGCTGTCGATGGACCGGCTCATCGAGGAGCTGTGGGGCGGCAACCCGCCGGTGAACGCGACGAACGCGCTGCAGGCCCACGTCGGCAGGCTGCGCAAGGCGATCGAGGCGGCGTGCGGCGAGCCGGACCGGATCGTGACGCGGCCGCCCGGGTACTGCCTGACCCTCCTGCCCGGCGAGACCGACGCGGCGGAGTTCGCGACGAAGGTCGCGGCCGCGCGGTCGGTCGCGCCGGCCGCGGCGATCCCGCTGCTGCGTGCGGCGCTCGCGCTGTGGCGCGGTCCGGCGCTGGACGGTTGCGTCATCGGCGACATCTGCGCGGCGGAGGCCGTGGTGCTGGACGAGAGCAGGCTGACCGCGCTGGAGACGTTGTACGACGCGAGCCTGCGGGTCGGTCGGCACACCGAGGTGATCGGCGAGCTGGAGGAGTCGACGGCCGCGCACCCGCTGCGGGAGCGGTTCTACGACCAGCTGATGGTGGCGCTGTGCCGCAGCGACCGGCAGTCCGACGCGCTCGGCGTGTACGAGCGGGCCCGGCGCCGGTTGATCACCGAGCTGGGCGTCGAGCCCGGGCCGACGCTGCGTGCGCGGGAGCGGACGATCCGGTCGAACGGGGTCGTGGAGCTGGAGGCGCCGCGATCGGTGTCGTCGTCGGTGTCGTCGTCGGTGTCGTCGGTGTCTTCGGAGACCCAGGAGCTGAGTCGCGAACTCGCCGAGCTGCAGCAGCGGATCGAGGTCCTGGCCAACCGGCAGGAAGAGCTGGCACGCAAGCTCACGAGCTGAGCGGGCTTGGCCTTCGGCCCCCGTGCGCCAGAGTACCGCCGGACACCGACACTTCCGGCGCGCCGACGGCACCCTGTGGACAGTTATCCGAGTTGTCCACAGGCGCACCCACAGCCACCCGAACCTGTCACCCCATTGCCGTAGGCTGGAAAACGGGGGCCGGAGGCAAAGCACGCCATGAAACCGGCAGGCTTATCGCACACGCCGGCGAGGTATTCCCGCGATTGTCCACAGGCAAGATCGAATCAGGCCGAGACTGTCGGTGCCGGCGGATAGCATGGAAACCGGGGCCGGCGGCCGCCGCCCCACCCGGTCACGTCGGGAAAGCTTCCTCCAGAATCGCCTTCACCTCGGTCTTCGCGCGCATGTACGCCTCCGCGATGTCCGAGGGAATTCCGTCCTTCGACGCGGCGCTCATCGCGGGCGTCGGCTCCGGCGTGTAGAAACGCTCCGCGGCCGGCATCAGCTCGACGCCGCGCACCGCCTCGGCGCCGCGCTCGGCCAGCGTCCGCGCGCGGGCGGGCCCGTCCGACGCAAGGAACATCACCTGCGTCGTGGCCTTGGCGAGCTGGCGTTCCACGAGCTCGCGGTTACCCGGAAAGCCCAGGTCCTCGTCGTGCACACCCATGTCTGGTTCTCCCGGCCTCGAAGACAACGCGACCTCCCAATTGTCCGTTCCCCGCCCGCGCGGGACAATCGGTCCGCGGAGGGAGTCGCGCGCTCGCACTCCGCCGGGAGAACCAGACCGGTTCGAGCGGACCGCCGGCCAATCACCCGGTCGGTCAATTTTACATAAAGAACATCGCACGCTATTCTCGAATGCGGGAAATCAGGGGTTGTAGTGGCACGTCCCCAATGACGTGCCACTTTCACAAACTGCCGCCGCTCTTCGTGCGATGTTCCCGGTTTCAGGGGCACGCCAGCATTTCGAGATCCCCCACGATCACGGTCTGCCCGCTCTGTTCGAACTTCACTCGAACGTCGCTCGAGCCGCTGCTCGCGGCGACCGGCGTCGCGGACGCGGCGATCACACACGGCTCGTCCAATTCGACATAGTGCGCGAACGAGAACCTCCCCTTGAGCGGCACGCCCTTGGGGCTGCCCATCACCAGCAGCGCCGCCTGGCGCGCCGCCTCGATCGCCATCATCCCCGGCACGTGGTCGACCGGGTGGTCGAACATCACCGGGTGATCGGTGTCCACGCGAACCAGCCACAGGTTGTCCATGGCCGACGGCGCGAGCACCACGTCACACTCCTGGTAGCGCCCGACCAGCTGGGGCGCGACCGGCGCGGGCTGCTTCTCCGGCATCGGCGTCGCGTCGATGTGGTCCCCGCGCACGCGCGCGTAGGTGGCCGACGTGATGCAGCGCCACGTGACACTGCCGGAGCCGACGCGACGGTTGTTGCGGAAGCAACCGAACTCGAGCGTCATGCCGGCGATGCCCTTGCCGCGCCTGCGCACGTCGCGCGCCACGGCGGTGAGCACGAGGTCAGCGGGCTGGCAGCCCAGCCGCAGGCCCTCCTCGTTGATCTCGTAGGAGATCTCGTTCATGACGAAGTGCGAGCCCTGCGGGACCTGGTAGAACTGGTGTGCGACCGCGAGCGTCGCCTGCCGGATGGTCTCGGTCAGCAACATGGGGTCGTGCAGTCCCGACTTCGGGCCGAAGAAGTGGTGGGAGCGCGGCCATTGGGCCCCGACCCGGAAGGTGCCGTCCCCGGTGATGAAGAGACTGGTGAGGAAGACCTCCGACACCGCGGCGCGGTGCACTAGGTGACGCGGCAAGGTCTGCTGGAACAGAACGCTGGTGTCGAGATCGGCAAGGTCGTCGAATAACGCCCGTCGGTTCGGGTTGATCATGGTAGTCATGGCGAACCTCCGCCCAGGTGGTCGTCCGTGGCTGTGGGTCACGTGATGTGTGCCACGGTAAAGAATACCTACCACCCGGTTTTTTTTCGAGGGGTAACTTGGTGAAGCTTGAGTTATCCTGAAGCCGCGGTCGACCGTTGCTCGACGATGGGACGTGCCTCGGTGACGTGATCGCGCTGGCATGCGAGCCTCGGGATGCCAGGCCCTTCCAACTCCTCTGAGGAGGATCGTCGCGTGACACGGCAGGAAAGAGCGGAGCGCACACGCACCACGATCCTCGACGCCGCCGCAGAGGTGATCGAGGAGCGCGGCTTCGCAGGCGCGAGCCTCTCCGACATCCTGGCCAAAGCCGGTGTCACCAAGGGCGCGCTGTACTTCCACTTCTCCTCGAAGGAGGAGCTGGCGCAGGCCCTCGTCGGCGAGCAGTTCACCGTCGAACAGCACATCGACTCGACCAAGGTCGGGCTCCAGACCGCGATCGACCTGTGTCACGAGATGGCCCACGGTCTGCTGACGAGCGTGCGTGTCCGGGCGAGTGTCCGACTGGTCGTCGAGACGGGCAGCTTCTCGAACCCGACCCCCGAGGCCTACACCCGCTGGATCGCCGTCGTCCGGCAGTACCTGACGGCCGCGAAGGAACGCGGGGACCTGCGGACGGAGCTCAACCCGGACCGGGTCGCCCACTGGGTGGTCGGCGCGTTCCTCGGCATCCAGATCCAGTCCCAGGTGCTCACCGCGCGCTCGGACATCCACGACCGAGTTACGGAGATGTGGCGGATCGCGCTGCCCGGCCTCGTACCGCCGCGCCGCGTGTCCCGGTTCAGACCGACGGGCAGCTCGGACTACGTGGCCGAACCAGCTTCGGCCTGATGGCGCCGACGCCCTTCGCACACCTTCGGGTGGTGTGCCTGAACATCGACGGCGTACTGCTGCCCGACTCGTTCACCCCGGTCATCCACCGCTTCCTCGCCAAGCACGGCGTCGCGTACACGTCCGAACTGGAGCGGCTCATCCTCTCGCAGCCGAGGCAGGTCGCCGGCTCGATCCTGGCGTCGGCCACCAGCCAGCCCTGGTCGTGGCAGGAGGCCGTCGCCGCGTACTTCGTCGAGCGGACGGCCTACCTCGAACAGCACCCCATCACCCTGTCCACGGGTATCGGCGACCTCCTGGAACTGTTGCGGGACAAGGGCGCCACCCTCGTCTGCTACGGCGGGCTGGACCGCGCGCACTTCGACGAACACCTTGGTGCGTATGCGAATTTCTTCGCCGGCCCGGGCTACGTCTCGACGAACGACGTGCGCCCTGGTATCGAAGAGATCCTGACGCGGCACTTCGACTATCGCTACGACGAAGCACTGTTCGTGGACGACGTCAACCGCTTCGCCGAGTTCGCGAAGCACTACGGCGTCGGGTTCGTCGGCATGCCGAGCTCCTTCGAGCACAGCTTCCAGCGCGAACACATGCGGTTGACCGGTGTTCGACACATCGTGAGCGGCCTCGACGAGATCACCGACCCGCTGCTGGACCAGCTGGACGAGGAAGCCGCGGCCGGGACCGTCTGGAAGTGACCAAGGGCCGCCGCGGCGCGATTCGCGAGAACATCCTGATCACCGGCGCGAGCGCCGGCCTCGGCATGGGGATGGCACGGCACTTCGCCGCGCTGGGCCGCAACCTCGCACTCTGCGCGCGGCGCACCGACCGGCTGGCCGACCTGACCGCCGAGCTGAACTACGCCCACCCGGGCATCCGGGTTGCCACCTACTCGCTGGACGTCACCGACCACGACGCCGTGTTCCAGGTCTTCCGGGACGCGCGCGCGGAGCTCGGGTCGCTCGACCGGGTCGTCGTCAACGCGGGGCGCAGCAAGGGGAACCCGCTCGGCACCGGCGCGTTCGAGAACAACAAGGACCTCGTGGCCACCAACTTCGTGGCCGCGTTGGCGCAGGTCGAGGCGGCCATGGAGATCTTCCGCGCACAGCGGCGCGGGCACCTGGTGGTGATGTCCTCGTTCGCGGCGGTCCGCGGCTTCCCGTCCGGGCTCGCGTCCTACTCCGCCAGCAAGTCGGCCGTGGCGCTGCTGGCTGAAGGGGTGCGGTTCGAGACGGCCCGGCAGCCGATCGAGGTCACCACGATCTTCCCCGGCTACATCCGCTCGGAGATGAACGCCCATCGCGGGGACGCGCCGTTCATCGTCGACAACGACCGGGGCTGCCGGCTGCTGGTGCGGGCCATCGAACGCGAACCGGCGGAGGCGTTCGTGCCGGCGTGGCCGTGGACCGCGCTCGGGTTCGCCCTGCGGCACCTGCCGGCGGGGCTGGCGATGCGGTTGCAGGCCCGCCTGTACCGCTGAGCGACTCAGCCTTCGTCGTCGCGCACGCTGCCGGCCGGCTGGAGTCCGCTCAGCAGCTTCGGCGCGGCGAGCCCGGGCAGGACGAGCCGCCACGAGCCGGTGAGGTTGTCGCCGATGCTGCCGGTGCGGATGCCGCTCCACCACAACATCTCGATGCCAGCCGACACCGTCAACACCAACGTCGCCGCCTGCTCCACATCCACCCCAGCAGCCAACTCACCCGACTGCTCCGCCCCCAACAACAACGTCTCCACCGCAGACAACCAGTCCACATAAAAATCCAAAAACGGCTTCCCCCGATGCCCACACTCCCGAGCCGTCCGAAACGAAGCACGAACCAACGGCTCATGCTCCAACCACCACGCCAACTCATGCGTCAAATCCACCACCGACTGCAACGCCGGCAACCCCGCCCCCACCGTCCGATACACCGCCGAACGCAACAACGCACACGCCTCAGCCTGAATCGCCCCACCCAACTCGTCCTTCGACGAGAAATGAAAGTAGAACGCCCCCTTCGTCACCCCAGCAGACCGCGACACATCCTCCAACGTCGCACCAGAAAACCCATTCTGATCAAACAACTCAGCCGCGGACCGCACCAAGTGCAGCCGCGTGTTCTCCGACCTCGTCTGCTTCGTCACAAGTTTGTCCTGGGGGACGGATCCGGGGGCAGTGCCACGACCGGGTCCCACCGGATGTACAACCGGACCCGCACAGTCAATGATCCGCCCATGACCACGCGGGCCGGTCGCGGCGTACTCGCACTTGGTCACCACCAGGCTACCCAGCGCAAGGCAAGCCACACCTGTGAGGTCCAGCACCCCAGCCGTGGTACGAACATACTTGCCGGCCTCGACGGGTCGCCGGCTACCCGGCCGCCTTCGGCGCGCCGTCCGGCCGCACGGCGCGCACCAGGTCGGGAGCGGCGAGGCCGGGCAGGACCAACCGCCACATGCCCGTCACGTTCTCGCCGATGCTGCCGCCGCGGATACCGGTCCACCACAACATCTCGATGCCAGCCGACACCGTCAACACCAACGTCGCCGCCTGCTCCACATCCACCCCAGCAGCCAACTCACCCGACTGCTCCGCCCCCAACAACAACGTCTCCACCGCAGACAACCAGTCCACATAAAAATCCAAAAACGGCTTCCCCCGATGCCCACACTCCCGAGCCGTCCGAAACGAAGCACGAACCAACGGCTCATGCTCCAACCACCACGCCAACTCATGCGTCAAATCCACCACCGACTGCAACGCCGGCAACCCCGCCCCCACCGTCCGATACACCGCCGAACGCAACAACGCACACGCCTCAGCCTGAATCGCCCCACCCAACTCGTCCTTCGACGAGAAATGAAAGTAGAACGCCCCCTTCGTCACCCCAGCAGACCGCGACACATCCTCCAACGTCGCACCAGAAAACCCATTCTGATCAAACAACTCAGCCGCGGACCGCACCAAGTGCAGCCGCGTGTTCTCCGACCTCGTCTGCTTCGTCACAACTCGTCCCCGGGCCGTACGGACCGGCCAACCCAAGGATCGCGGCCCAAAACGAAAACCGGAGCAGGGCGCGTGTCCGCCCTACCCCGGTTGCTTGACTGGTGGCAACAAGAGTCATCCCGCCCGCTCGAGCGCGGCCTCGTTGCCGACCTCGGCGAGGCGCCGGTCCGACATGAGGATCGCGTGCTGCAACCTACGCAGGCTGGGCGACGGCTCGAGGCCGAGCTCGTTGACCAGGCCGGTGCGCATCCGGCGGTAGACGTCGATCGCCTCGCCGCGCCGGCCGGACCGGTACAGCGCCAGCATGAGATGTGCGTGCAGGCCCTCGTGCGTGCGGTAGCGGCCGACCAGGCCGGCCAGTTCGCCGAGAAGTTCGTGGTGTCGCCCCAGTCGCAGGTCCGCGTCGATGCGGCGGTCCAGCACGTTGAGCCGGGCCTCCTCGAGACGGTGTGACTCGACCTCCAGCAGCGAACCGGTCTGGACGTCGACGAGCGCGCGACCCCGCCAGATGGCGAGCGCCTCGCAGAACAGACGGGAAGCGCCCTCGTAGTCGCCGATCTCCCGTGCCCGGTGCCCCTGTGCCGCGAGGCGGTCGAACTCCCGGACGTCGACCCGGCCGCCCATGGTGTCGAGCAGGTAGCCGCCCGGGTAGGTGACGAGCACCCGCTTGGCGTCCGTCGGCCCGTCGTCGGTGGACTGCTCCAGCGCCGCCCCGATCAGGTTGCGCAGGTGCAGGACGTAGGTCTGCACGGTCGTGTTCGCACTGCGCGGGATGTCCTCGCCCCACAGCTCCTCGAACAGCGAGGCCATCGGCACGACCTGATCCGCGTGCACGGTGAGCATCGCCAGGACCTTGCGGGGCTTCGCGGCGGTCGGGACCACCGAGGCCCCACTTTGGCGGGCTACTAAGGGCCCTAATACGTCGATGTCCACGGTGGTCTCCTGTGGCGACTGTGACGGTGTGCCGACCGGGTGATCGACATCGGCTCGTCTGCTCCTCAAGCCTACAAAACCGACCGCCCGGTTTGTCAAGAGAAACCCGACCGGTTGGTCTTTTTTCTTCGAAGGTGTCAGTGACTCATCAGTAGCAAGTCACCCTCTGCGGTCGCCAACCCGGATATCCGAGAACACAGTGACCCTCTGTGGTCCTACTTTTCCCCGCAACTATTAGCTTGCCGCGGCCCTCGGCCGACCGACCTCCGGCACGAGGTCCAACGACGGATCGTGGTTCAGTATCGCCTGCATCCGATCCTGGAGCATCGTCGACGGCTCCATGCCGAGCTCGTCGACCAGGCGCCGGCGCACCACGTTGTACTCCCGCAGGGCGTCCGCCTGCCTTCCGGATCGGTACAGAGCGATCATCAGCATCTCCGCGAGGCGTTCCCGCCACGGGTAGAGCATCGCCATCTTCTTCAGCTCGCTGATCACACCGCCCTGGATGCCGGCCACGATGCAGGCGTGGAACTTGTCCTCGATGGCCGCGAGCCTGCTCTCCTCGTAGTGCAGCACCGAGCTGTGGCACAGCGGTCCCCCGGACACGCCCTCGAGCACCGGGCCGTCCCACAGGTCCAGCGCCTCGTGCAGCAGGTCCCGCGCGCGGACCGGGTCGGTGGCGATCGTGTTGTGCGCCAGTCCGATCAGCTGCTCGAACAGCTTGGCGTCGATCTCGGCGGTGTCGGCGTGCAGCACGTAACCGGTCGGCAGCGTCACCAGCCGCTCGCGCGCGAACTCCTCGCCGAACGTGGACTTGAGCAACTTTCGCAACCGGGTGATCAAGGCCTGCAAGGCGTTGTTGGCCTTGGCCATCGGCCGGCCCTCCCACAGCTCCTCGAAGAACTGCTCCTTCGTGACCACCTTCCCCGAGTTGATCAGCAGTGTCGCGAGCAGCGTCCGCTGCCGGCCGCCCTGTATCGCGAGCAACCGGCCGTCCTTGACGACCCCCACCGAACCGAACAGTTTGAAGATGACCGTCGAAGCCCCCGCTGTCTCCACCATCGGCCCCCGCCTCCTTATGCAGTCGCGGCCCCCGATGCTCAGACACGGTGCTGACACGACCGTGACAGGACCCTGACCCCGCGAGCGAGCCGCGACCAGGCGCGGTAGCCACCCTCGAGCGACTAGAGCGCGTTGGAGGCCTTGAAGACCTGCAGGAAGCCGTACAGGCTGGCGCTGCCCTGGAAGGCGATGTACTCCGGTATCACCTCGTGGGGAGCCCATTTCATCTTGTACGCCAGCTGTGTCGCCGCCGGGTAGATCGACGCGCCGCGCTCGCTCAGCTGCTTTACCACCCACGCGAACCAGCCGCTCTCGGAGGCGGTCGCGAAGTCCGGCGACAGCCCGGTGAACGGGGTGAAGCCGAAGTGCAGCCAGGCCGCGCCCTCCGCGGTGAACGTCTCGATGGCGTGGCTGTTGATCGCCTCCATGATCCCGGGCGGGCCGTCGGGGAGCCGGCGCGACAGGTCGTAGAGCCAGCCGGGCCGCGCGCCCAGCGCCGGGGAGTACGAGACGTACCCGGCGAGCGTGCCGTCGATCGTGCCGATGAACAGCCTTCGCGCCGGCTGCACGGCACCGCCGTACTCCCCCACCAGGAACTCCAGTTCCTTGGCGTGCTTGCCCTTCCCGCCGAGCCACCGCGCGTCGAGCGCGCGCATCGCGGGCTCCCACTCCGGCAGCGTCACCTCCCGCACGACCAGCCCGCTGCGGGTGGCGCGCGAGATCTTGTTGCGCAGCCGCACGAACTTCGAGCCGCGCAGGGTGAACCGGGACAGGTCGACGGCGTAGGAGCCGCCGATCTGGTTCACCGTGTAGCCGGCCGCCTCGTACAGCGCGGTGTCGCGGGACTGCACCTGGATCGCGACCACGCGCCTGCGCCGCTCGCGGGCGAACTCGCCGAAGCGGTCCAGCAGCGGGCGCGCGTCGCCGGTGGCGGCGAACGGGCCGCCGAACTGGACGAGCCGCCGACCCGACTCGCGGTAGACGACCACCCCGTCGAGATCGGGACAGGTGAAATGCAGATTTCCGCTGTTGAGTGCGAGAAATGCGCTCGGATTGTCGGCGTGCGATTCGACAATGGCGCGCACGGAATCGACCGGCTGAGTTTCCAGCGCCGCTGTGCCCATCCTTGATCCACCACCTGTTCTCGGCTGGTACCTTCGCGTCACCCGCAGGTCACGACCTCGGCGACGGCTCAAGTATGAGCACACCGCGAGGCAACGACAATCCGCTCACGAGGCGTCGGTCAGTTTCGTGTCAGCGTGGCGAATTCCCTTTAGTCGCTCGTCAGCACCGCATCAGGGTTGGTTGTCAGACTCGAATTCGTGACGTTGACCCTGGCGAACGGCGCTGCCCTCGACGGCCGCACACTTCCGACGTATCGCTCGTACGTCGGCGGTGTCGACGTGGACTCCGGCAAGTACCTATACACGGTCACCACTCAGGCGATCCTGACCGACGTCTTCGCGAGCCTCACGCTCAAGCGCAGGCTCGAGCAGGGACTCGAGGACGCGACCACCGCCGACGTCGTCGGCCGGGTGTCCGCCGCGGACGCCGAGACCGTCGACGCGGCAACGCGAGCCGCCGCCGCGGCCGCACCCGTCTGGGCGGCGACGCCGCTCGCCACGCGCATGCGGCTCGGCCGGCTCATCCGCGACCGGGTGCGGGACCGGCACGCCGAGCTCGTCGACGTGCTCGTCGCGGAGGGCAGCCCGCTCGCGCTGGCCCGCTGGCAGGTCGCCGGACTGATGGAGCTGTTCAGCGAGGAGACACTGGAGTACTGCGCGGCGCAGCTCCACCAGGAGCGCACGGTCGGCCCGCGCACACTGACCGTCCGCAGGGTCGCGGACGGCGTGGTCGCCGTGAACCCGCCGCAGAACGCGCCGGCCGCGTCCGCGCTGTTCGGCATCACCCCGCTGCTCGCCGGCAACGCGGTCATCGTGCGCGCGCCGCGCAGCGCGCCGCTCGGTGTCATGTACGCGCTGCGCGAGCTGGTGGTGCCGGCGCTGGCAGAGGTCGGGGCGCCGGCCGGCGTGCTGAACTTCTTCTGCGCGCGGCCCGGTCCGGTGCTGCGGGCGTGGCTCGACAGCCCGGACGTCGACGACATCTTCTACACCGGCGGCGTGGAGCGCGGGCTCGAGCTGGAACGCGAGTGCGTCGCGCGCGGCAAGAAGCCGATCCTGGAGTTGGCCGGCAACGACTGCGTGGTCGTGTGGGCCGACGCCGACCTCGACCGCGCGGTGGAGGCGCTCACCGAGTGCTTCTACGGCTCCGGCCAGATCTGCATGGTCCCCAACCAGGTGGTCGCGCACCCGGCGATCGCGGACGCGTTGTGCGACAAGCTCGCCGCGGCCGCGGCCCGCATCCGGCCGGGCTACCCGGAGGACCCGGACGTGCTGCTGTCGCCGGTGCTGCGCAGCGAGCGGTTCTTCGCCTACGTGCAGGACGCGCTGGACAAGGGGGCCGAGCTCGTGCACGGTGCGCGGCGCCTGGAGGTCGACGGCACGGTGTGCGACACCGGCCCGTTCCTCGAGCCGACCGTGTTGCGGGTCAACGGGTTCGAGCGCTGCCGCGACGTCGACGCGGTGCGGTCGGAGACGTTCTTCCCGCTGCTGCCGGTGATCGTGCCGGAGGACGGCCCGGACCTGTTCGACCGCACGCTGGAGTACGTCAACAGCAACCCCTACGGGCTGCGCAACTCGGTGTGGGCCACCGACGACGCGCTGCTGGACCAGTTCGTCGCGCGGATCGGCAACGGCGGCGTGCTGAAGATCAACGACTCGCACATCGGCTTCCTGCCGTACCTGCCGACGCACGGCGGCACCGGCCGCACCGGCGGCGCGTTCGGCGAGGCCAACTACCCCATGCTGCGCAGCTCGCACCTGCAGGGCGTGTCCCGGGCGACCGGGGTGCGACCGAGGGACGCCGTGCTCGACGCGTACCGACAGCTGACCGAAGACCAGGGAGTGTGACATGCAGTTCATGGAGGCGGACCGCAACATCTGCGACAAGCTGCTGCCCGGTCTGCGGCAGCAGCTCGCGGAGATCCCGCTCGCCGAGCTGGAGTCCGAGGACAGCCCGGCCATCGAGATCTTCCGTGCGCACGCCGGCACGAACCTGTTGGTGCCCAAGGCGTACGACGGCCTCGACGCGTCGCCGCTGGAGGCCGCGCGGGTGATCCGCGCGCTGGCCGCGCAGGCGCCGTCGATGACGGTCGCCACGATGATGCACCACTTCTCGCTCGGCACGCTGTTCGCCGTCGCGGAGCTGGTCGGTGGCGACTCGGACCTGGAGGACCTGCTGCTCAAGCGGGTCGTCGACGAGCGCCTGCTCGTCGCGTCCGGGTTCGCGGAAGGCCGTACCTCCCAGGGCATCCTGACGCCGACCATGATGGCCGAGGAGGTGCCGGGCGGGTACCTGATCAACGGGTCGAAGAAGCCGTGCAGCCTCTCGCGCTCGATGGACCTGCTGACCGCGAGCGTCGGCATCGCGCAGCCGGACGGCTCGACCGCCATGGGCCTGCTGATGCTGCCGGCGGACACCCCGGGCATCTCGGTGCACCGGTTCTGGTCGACGTTCGCGCTCGCCGGCGCGGAGAGCAACGAGGTCCGGCTCACCGACGTGCTCGTCACGCCGGAGCAGATCATCGCGCCGGACCCCGAGCTCGCCGAGGCGATGAACCAGCTGACGACGGTCGGGCTGATCTGGTTCCAGATGAACGTGTGTGCCGCCTACACCGGGATCGCGAGCGCGCTGGTGGAGAAGGTGCTGTACGCGCCGCGCGGCAGTGTCTCCGACCGAGCCGCGCTGGCTGTGCGGATCGAGACGGCCGCCGCGCTCACCGAGGGGCTGGCCAGGCGGATCGCCGACGGCGAGACCGACAACGACACGCTCGCCGCCGCGCTCGTGACCCGTTTCGCCGTGCAGGACGCGATCTCCGCGACCGTGAGCCAGGCGGTCGAGATGCTCGGCGGGATGGCGTACGTCGGCTCCAGCGACGTCGCCTACCTCGCCGCGGCGTCGCACGCGATCGCCTTCCACCCGCCGTCGCGGTCGAGCGTGTCCGGTGGACTGCTGGACTACTACAACGGCTACCCGATCGTCGTGTCCTGATGACCCGGTCCGTCACCGATCCCACGCTTGCGCGGTACCGCCGGCATCTGTCCAGCGGCCGCGCGTCGCTGGGCGAGATGTTCGGCGGTGACGTCGAGGTGCACTCGGCCGGTCCGTGGGTGCGGACCAGCTCCGGCCGGGAGCTGCTGAACTGCGGCGGCTACGGGGTTTTCATCACCGGCGCCCGGCATCCGACGGTGCTCAAGGCGGTCCGCGACCAGCTGGACCGCAACCCGGTGGCCACCAGGCTGTTGCTGGAGCCGCAGGCGGCGCTCGCGGCGGAGGCACTCGCGTCGGTGACGCCGGCCGGACTGGACCGCGTGCACTTCGCCTGCAGCGGCACGGAAGCCGTCGAGGCGGCGCTGAAACTGGCGCGGGCCAACGGCAAGCGGCACGTGATCTCGATGGTCGACGGGTACCACGGCAAGACGCTCGGCGCGCTGTCGGTGACCGGGAAGCCGTTGTTCCAGAACCCGTTCCGGCCACTGCTACCCGACGTGACGCACGTGCCGTTCGGCGACGCGGCGGCACTCGAGGCCGAGCTGGCCCGCCACGACGGCGACGCGTGCGTGATCGTCGAGCCGGTGCAGGGCGAGGCGGGCGTGATCGTGCCGCCGGCCGGCTACCTGCCGGCGGTGTCCGCGCTGTGCCGCCAGCACGACGCGCTGCTGATCCTCGACGAGATCCAGACCGGGCTCGGCAGGCTCGGGCACTGGTGGGGCGCGGACCGCGAGGGCGTCACGCCGGACATGCTGCTCGCCGGCAAGGCGCTCGGCGGCGGCGTGATGCCGGTGTCGGCGCTGGTCGCGACGGACGCGGCGTTCGCGCCGTTCGACCGCGACCCGTTCATCCACACGTCCACGTTCTCCGGCGCGCCCCTCGGCATGGCGGCCGTCCAGGGTGCGATCGCGGCGATCCGCGACAACGACCTGGTGGCGCGCGCGGACCAGATCGGGCGGCTGCTCCACGACGAGCTCGGCCACCTGCTGCACGAGCTGTTCGGCGACCGCGTGGCGACCCTGCGCGGCGTCGGACTGCTGATCGGCATCGAGCTTTCCGTCGACGGTCTCGCCGGCGAGCTGTTGCTGGAGCTGATGTCGGCCGGGGTCATCGCGAACCACTCGCTGAACTCCGACCGGGTGCTGCGCCTGACCCCGCCGGCCGTTCTCGACGACCGCGAGGTGGCGTTCCTGCTCGACGCGTTCGAACGTGCCGCCCGCGCGGTGCTGGTCTAGAGGGGGAGGAACCATGCGCTCGACCCGAATCGGGGTGCGGATCCGGACCGGCGACGTGCCGGCCGCGTTCGCCGAGATCGCCGACTTCGGCCGGTTCCCCGCGCTCGCCGACGACGTCCGGGAGGTGACGGTCGGCGAGTCGGGCAGTGACTGGGTGGTCAACTTCCGGCGTGGGCTGATGCGGTGGCACGAGGAGGACACCGTCGACGCCGACGCACTGCGCATCGAGTTCGACCAGACCGACGGCGACTTCGCGGAGTTCCACGGTTCGTGGCAGCTCACGCCGGTGCTCGGCGGCGCGCAGGTCATGTTCGACATCACCTACGACTTCGGCATCGAGAGCATGGCCGGACTGATGGACCCGATCGCCGAACGCGTGATCAAGCGCGTCGTGTGCTCGGTCCTGTCCGCCCTGTTCGGCGACGTCACGGTAACGGAGGGCGGCGAGGCGCTCGCCGACCTGAACCCTGGGAGGGCGGCCTGACATGGACGCGGTCAACCGATTCGACACCCGAGCGACGCATCTGTTGATGCGGTTGGAGTATCTCATCGCGCTCGGCGTGTGCACCGTGCTGTTCGTGGTGCACCTCGGCGAGGTCCGGTGGCTGCCGGCGGTGGCGTTGTTCGTCTACATCGACCTGATCGGGTACATCCCCGGCGCGATCGCCTTCCACCGCAGCGAGTCCAAGGACATCTCCAAGGTCTACTACGTGCTGTACAACACGATGCACAGCTTCTCGACGCAGTTCGTCGTCGTGGGCCTGTGGGTGCTGGCGTTCGGCTGGGAGTGGGCGCTGCTCGTCATCCCGATCCACCTGCTCGGCGACCGCGCGCTGTTCGGCAACACGCTGAAGCCGTTCGCCATCCGGTTCGAGCCGCAGCCCCATCCCGCGTACGTGCGGCTGGCGGCCGAGGTCGAGCCGGCGCGTCCCGCCAGGACCGGCGCGCCGCGGCTGGTCTCCGAGACGGTGCCGTCATGACCGTCCACTCCGGACTCACCGAGTGGGACACCGCGCCCGGTCTGCTCGACGGCGCCATGAACCTGGAGATGACCGCGGACGAGTGCGACCTGCGGTACTGGCTGCAGGCGGTGCCGCAGGGCACGCTGCGCGGCCGGCCGGACGGCCACGACCCGGCGCTCGTCGTCCCCGACCACATGCGCGAGCCGGGGCCGCTGCGCGCGGCGCTGTCTCAGGAGTACGCGTTCCGCTCGGTCGCGGAGGAGAAGGCGACCCGCGCGCTGTCCTATCTGGTCGCGGTCGCGCCTTCGGTGCCCACCATGGAGTTCTACGCGACGCAGGTCATCGACGAGGCCCGGCACGCGATGGTGTTCCGCAACCACCTGGTCCCGCTCGGCTTCCCGCGCGAGGGACTGCAGCGGACGATCGAGGAGCTGGCCGGCGCCGACATCCGCGCGATCCTCGACCCGCTCGAGGAGTTCGGGCTCGAGGTCATGCGCGACCACGCGGACTTCGTCGGCGGCGTCGTGATGATGACGGTCATCCTGGAGGGCGCGCTCGCACCGGCCGCCGAGCTGTCCGAGCGCAAGTGGCGCCCGCTCGACCCGGCGGCCGCGGAGATCGACAGGGGCGCCGGCATCGACGAGATCCGGCACCTCACGGTCGGCGCGGCCATCGCGAAGGAGTACCTGGCCGAGCACCCGGAGAACATGGACCGGGTCCTCGACATGATCTCGCGCGGCATGCGCATGTGGACGGTCCTGCCCGTGCACGAGATGGTCCACCGCCGCGAGCTGCTGTTCCAGGAGGGGCTCGAGCAGCACGCGGACGTCGTCGGCGACTACGAGATCTGGCCGGGTCGGCGGCTCGTCGACACCACGCCGGACGAGCGTGCGGCGATGGCGGACCAGTGGTCGCAGGAGATGAAGGAGACCCGGCTGACCTACATCGGGCTCGAGGAGGCGCTCTCATGAACGAGCCTGCCAAGGTGTTGCCCTTCCCCAACTCCCGGGTGCCCGAGCAGGGCGTGTCCGCCGTGCTCTGCGGGCTCGGCACGTGGCTGCCGCCGAAGGTGGTGACCAACGCCGACATCGCGTCGCGGCTCGAGACGTCCGAGGAGTGGATCCGCGGCCGCACCGGGATCCGCGAGCGGCGCGTCGTCGAGCCCGGTACGTCCACTTCGGACCTCGCGGTGGAGGCGGGTCAGCGCGCGCTCAAGTCGGCCAACATGGAACAGGTCGACGCGGTCGTGCTCGCGACCACCACGCCGGACCGGCCGTGCCCGGCCACCGCACCCGATGTGGCGCACCGGATCGGGCTGGAGCGGGCCGCGGCGTTCGACGTCAACGCGGTGTGCACCGGGTTCCTGTACGGGCTCGCGTCCGGCTCCGGCCTGATCGCGTCCGGGGTGGCCGAACGCGTGCTGGTGATCGGCGCGGACACCTTCTCCACGATCATCGACCCGGAGAGCCGGACCACCGGGGCGATCTTCGGCGACGGCGCCGGTGCGGTGGTGCTGCGGGCCGGCGCGCCGCACGAGCTCGGCGCGCTCGGGGCGTTCGACCTCGGCAGCGACGGGCAGGACGCCGACCTGATCATGGTGCCGGCCGGCGGTTCGCGGCAGCGGTCGACGGGCGAGCCGGCCGAGCCGGGCGCGGAGTACTTCACGATGGCCGGCAAGGCGGTGTTCCGCAAGGCGATCTTCCAGATGGCCGGCTCGGCCCAGACCGTGCTGCGCAAGTCCGGGCTGCGGCTGCGGGACATCGACAAGTTCGTGATCCACCAGGCGAACGTGCGGATCATCAACGGGGTCGCCGACATGCTCGGCCAGCCGATCGCGAAGTTCGTCCGCAACATCGACCAGGTCGGCAACACCGCGGCCGCGTCGGTCCCGCTCGCGATGGCCTCCGCCGCGGAGAGCGGCGAGCTGCGGGTCGGGCAGCGCGTGCTGCTAGGCGCGTTCGGCGGCGGGCTCACCTGGGGCTCCACCGTGCTGCGGTGGCCAGACATCGAGGCCATGTAAGGAAAGGAGTCCGTCATGTCCACCATGAACAGACTGTCCGAGATCCTCACGTCCTACTTCGGCGTCGAGGAGAGCGAGGTCCGGCCCGACGTCACGTTCGCCGAGCTCGACCTCGACTCGCTCGCCATCGTGGAGTTCGCGCTGGTCGCCGAGAAGGAGTTCGGCGTGTCGATCGGCGAGGACGAGGTGTCCCCGCAGGCGACCGTGACCGACGCGCTGGCGCTACTCGGTGCGAAGGGTGTACCTGCCGATGCCTGAGTCCACTGCGGACGGTTACCACGCCGCGGTGACTGGCCTCGGCATGGTGACCCCGGCCGGGATCGGCGTCGGCGAGAGCTGGCGCGGGATCTGTGCCGGGGAGTCCGCGGCGGCCTTCGACGAGGAGCTGGAGGGCATGCCGGTCGACTTCACGTGCCGGGTGCCGGGGTTCGACGCGGACAAGCTGCTCGGCCGCCGCACCGCGTGGCGGCTCGACCGGTACGTCCACCTCGCGCTGGTGGCCGCCCGCGAGGCGATCGCCGACGCCGGCCTCGACCCCAAGACGTGGGACGGCACCAGGGTCGGTGTGGTGATGGGCAACGCGCTCGGCGGCATCGCCACGTTCGAGCGGCAGCACAACACCATGCTGACCGAGGGCGCCGGCAAGATGTCGTCGATGCTCATTCCCATGATGGGGGTGAACATGGTGGCCGGGTACCTCGCGATCGACTGTGGCGCACAGGGTCCGAACCTGGTCACCACGACGGCGTGCGCGTCGGCCACCACCGCGATCGGCACCGCACGCGACCTGCTGCGGTCCGGGCGGTGCGACATCGTGCTGGCCGGCGGCGCGGAGGCCGGGCTCACCAAGCCGATCCTCGCCGGGTTCACCAGGATGGGCGCGCTGTCCGGCCGGGCCGACGAGCCGCGCGCGGCGTCCCGTCCGTTCGAGAAGGACCGGGACGGGTTCGTCGCCGCGGAGGGCGCCGGCATCCTGGTGCTGGAACGGATGGCGCACGCGGAGGCCCGGGGCGCCCGGATCCGCGCGCGGGTCAGCGGGTACGGCGCGTCCGCCGACGCGCACCACGCCACGGCGCCGGACCCGTCCGGTGCCGGGGTGGCGACCGCGATCGGGTCGGCGCTCGCCGACGCCGGGCTCGCGCCGCGCGACGTCGACCACGTCAACGCCCACGGCACGTCGACGCCGCTCAACGACGCCGTCGAGGCGAAGGTGCTGCGCAGGATGTTCGGTCACAAGCCGGCGGTCACGTCGGTCAAGGGCGTCACGGGGCACTCGCTCGGCGCGGCCGGCGCGATCGAGGCCGCGTGCGCCGTGCTGTCCATCGAACAGGGTGTGGTGCCGCCGACCGCCAACCTGGACAGTCAGGACCCGGCCATCGACATCGACGTGGTGCGGGAGAAGCCGAGGACGATGAAGGTGTCCGCGGCGTTGAGCAACTCGTTCGGCTTCGGTGGGCAGAACGCGGTGCTCGTGTTGACCGCGAACTAGTGGGACCCCAGGATGATCACTGATACCGAGGAGCTGGCGCTCTCGCCGACCGGCAGCTACCGGGAGCTGTCCGAGCAGGTCCACGCCGCCGGTCTGATGGCGCCGAGGGCCGACTACTACGTCGTCAAGATCGCGGCGAACCTGGCGCTGGCCGCCGGGTGCTGGGTCGCGTTCTTCCTCGTCGGCGACTCGTGGTGGCAGCTGGCGGTCGCCGTCGCGCTCGGTCTTTCGTTCGTGCAGTCGGGTTTCCTCGGCCACGACGTCGGGCACCAGCAGGTGACCAGGGCGCGCCGGACCAGGTACGTGCTCGGGCTCGTGCACATGAACCTGCTGATCGGCGCCGCGTACGGCTGGTGGGTCCGGCACCACAACGCACACCACAGCGACCCCAACAACCTCGACCGCGACCCGGACACGTTGCGCCGTCAGGTGATCTTCGACGTCGACGAGCTGCCGGCCAAGGGGCGCACCGCGTTCCGCAGGCTGGTCATCCGGTTCCAGTCGGTGCTGTTCTTCGTGCTGCTCGCGCAGGAGGCGTGGCGCGTGCACGCGGCGGGCTTCCAGACCGCCCGCGCCGGCGCGCTGCGCAACGCGCGGCTCGAGCTGTCCCTCCTCGTCCTGCACGGGGCACTGGTGCTGACCGCGGCGTTCACCGTGCTGTCGCCCGTGCTCGCGGTCGTGTTCGTGCTGGTCGGCCAGACGGTGTTCGGGTTCTACCTCGGCGCGGTGTTCGCCCCCAACCACAAGGGGATGCCGGTGCACCGCTCGTCGGTCGAGCTGGACTGGCTGCACCGGCAGGTGCTGACGGCGCGCAACATCCGGCCCGGCCGGGTCACCGACTTCGTGTTCGGTGGACTGAACTATCAGATCGAGCACCACCTGTTCCCTAGCATGGCTCGAGCGAACCTGCGGCATGCGCGGCCTATCGTGCTGGAGTACTGCGCGACGCACGCGATCCCGTACCGCGAGGTCTCGGCGATGGCCTCCTACCGCGAGGTGGCCCGGTATCTCGGCGAGGTGAGTGAGGCGGCACGGTCATGAGGACGTTCTCCACGCCCGGCGAGCTGGTCGCGGCCGCCGGTTCGCGGCTCGGCGCGTCGCGCTACCAGACGGTGTTGCAGCACGACATCGACGTGTTCGCCGCGCTCACCGGGGACCGGCAGTGGATTCACATAGACCCGGTCCGGGCGCGGTCCGGGCCGTTCGGCGGGCCGATCGCGCACGGCATGTACACGCTGTCGCTGGTGGTCCCGCTGCTCACCGAGGTGTTCACGGTCGACGGCGCCGCACTGGTGCTGAACAAGGGTTTCGACCGGGTGCGGTTCGCCGCGCCGGTGCCGGCCGGTGCGCGGGTCCGGCTGGTCGCGGACCTGCGGTCGGCCGTGGCGCGGGTGCGTGGCTACACCGAGGCCGTGGTGGCGACCGCCATCGAGGTCGAAGGACAGGACTGGGCGGCGTGCACCGCGGACGTGCGGCTGCTGTACCAGGAGGAGGTGGCACGCGAATGGGTTCCGCCACTCGCGTCCTGATAATCGCGAACCCGGCGGCCGGTTCGGTGACGCCCGCGCTCGTGTGGGAGCTGGTCCGGCTGTGCCGGCGGCGCGCCGCACGGGTGTCGGTGCGCTGGACGGAGGCGCCCGGTCACGCGATCCGGATCGCGACCACCGCCGCGGAGTCCAATATGGACTCTCCGGTCGTCGTCGCGGTCGGCGGGGACGGCACGGTCCGCGAGGTCGCGGCCGGGCTCGCGTCCGCGTGGCAGGGCGGCGCGACGACGCCGATGTTGATCGTGCCGGCCGGCACGGCGAACTCCTGCTACCACACGCTGTGGGGCACCGCGCCCTGGCAGTCCACTGTGGACTCCTGTCTCGCACGGCCGGCCGTGCGCAGGCTCGACCTCGCACGGGTCGCCGGCCGGCTCGTGTTCTCCGGCGCCAGCTCCGGCTTCTCGCCGAGGGCCATCCACGAGGCACGGTCGCTCACGTCCCACGTCGGGCCGAGCCGCTACCACGCGGCGCTCGTGAACCTCGTCCCGCGCTACCGGCCCTACCCCGGGCGGGTGCTGGTCGACGGCCGCGTGGTCCACAGTGGACCGACGCTCCTCGCGAACGTCGGCGGCAGCCGTTACCGCGGCGGCTACTTCGAGCTGCTGCCGCACTCCCAGCCCGACGACGGGCTGCTGGACGTCTGCGTGCTCGGCGGCGAGCACCCGGCCGCGGAGATGATGGAGCTGACCCGCACGGGCGCGCACGTGTCGTCGCCCGGCGTGGTGTACGAGCGAGGCAGGCAGGTGCGGATCGAGCGGACCGACGGGCAGCCGCTGTGGTTCGAGCACGACGGCGAGGTGCTGCCGCTCGGCCCGTCGGGCTACACCATCGACGTGATGCCGGCGGCCGTGCCGATGCTCGACAGCGCCGCGATGAGCCTGGCCGCCTAGCCCAGTTCGCCGGCGCGCGGCTTGCGGTCGTAGACGCAGGTGATGCGCCGCAGCCTGCCGTCGCCGCCGAACAGCGCGTAGTCGACGCCCGCGATCGTGGCGGAGCCGGCGGGGTCGAGCATCGCCCAGGTGAACCGGGCGCGGTCCTTGTGCACGAAGATGTCGCTCGTCCGGCAGAACACCCGGTTCGGGTACTTCTCCTGGATGCGCACGATGTTGTCGCTGATCGCGTTGTGGCCCTTGGCCTCGACAGCGGGGGCGAGGTAGCGGCCGTCCCGCGTCCAGACAGACTCGATCATGGCGTGTCGCTGGTCGACGTTGGACTCGTTCCACGTCGCGACATACGCGTCGATCTGCTGCTGACGGTCGTTCACCGCTCCGGCCTCTCTGGGCACCTCGTGGCACAGTGCACGCTATAGGTGTACCCGCCGGGGCAGTCGTTCGCCAGGTTTTCCCACCACGCCTCGAGTTTGCCTCGAGTCACTGTCCGATGTGGACCTTCTCGGCACCGCCGAACGTGCGCCGGTAGTCGTTCGGCGCCACGCCGACGACCTTGTTGAAGTGGTGGCGCAGGAGCGCCGCGGAGCCGAACCCACACTGCTCCGCGACCTCCTCGACGCTCATCCTGGTGTCCTCGAGCAGTTGGCGCGCGTGCAGCACCCGCTGCATCGTGAGCCACTTGTTCGGCGTGGTGCCGGTCTCGGCGACGAAGCGACGCGCGAAGGTGCGCTCGGACATCTGCGCGCGGCGGGCCAGGTCGGCGACCGTGTGCTCGGTCCTGAGGTTGTCGAGGAGCCAGGTGAGGATCGGCGAGAGGCTGTCGGCGGTGCACTCGGGGATCGGCAGCTCGACGTACTGGCGCTGGCCGCCGTCGCGCTGGGGCGGGACGACCATGCGGCGGGCGATCGCGTTGGCCGGGCCGCTGCCGAGCTCGCGGCGGACGAGGTGCAGGCACGCGTCGATGCCGGCGGCCGTGCCGGCGCTCGTGATGATGTCGCCGTCGTCGACGAACAGGACGTCCGGGTCGAGCAGGATCGTCGGGAAGCGGTCGAGGAGCTGCTGGCCGTAGCGCCAGTGGGTGGTGCAGTTGCGGCCGTCGAGGAGGCCGGCGGAGCCGAGGATGAAGGCGCCGCTGCAGACCGAGAGCAGCGTGGCGCCGCGTTCGTGGGCCGTGCGGAGCGCGTCGAGCACGGCGGGCGGGTAGTCGTCACGCAGCGTGGCCGCCGGCACGGCGACCAGGTCGGCGTCCAAAGCCGCGTCGAGGCCGTGCTCGGGGATGAGCTGCGCGCCGACGCTCATCGCCAGCGGCTCGCCGGGGCGTTCGCCGCAGACGCGGAACTCGATGGGCGGCACGCCTTCTTCGGTCCGGTCGATCCCGAAGACCTCGCAGAGCACGCCGAACTCGAAGGGGGCGGCCTTGTCGATCACGATCGCGGCGACGGTCTTGAGCATGCACTCAGCGTACGTGGCAGGATTTTGTCGCACAAGGTCCGTCCTGCCACTGTTGGCAGCATTGCGTCGAGCGCAAACTTAGTGCCATGGAACTCCTGGTCACCGCAGTCATCATCGCCCTCGTCCTCTACGGCCTGGAGCGCAACCGCGTCCGCCAGTCCCAGCTGCACCCCCACCTGGCCGGCAGCACCGACGTCCAGGACCGCGACACGGAACGCATCGCATGCGAACTCCTGTCCCGCTAACCCCGCGAGTCCCCCGTTCAAACACAGTGAGTCCCCGTTTCGGACCTACTGAGTTGCCGTTTCGTGCAGACCCGGCTGCTACGCCGCGAACCGCCGCCGCCAGAAGGCTTGCCGGATCTCGGCGTGCAGCCGGGTCGGATCGCGCAGGTCGTCCGCATCTGCGTGGATGACGACCCATCCGCGACGCCGGAGGTCCTCGTCGCGCGCCGCGTCACGGACCATCCGGTCCTCGTGGGCCGCGTAGCCGTCGTACTCGACCGCCACCCGCGGCTCCTCCCACGCGAAGTCCAGCCGCCAGCGCTCACGGCCGTTGATGTCCAGAATCGGCACCTGCTGCGCCGGGACCGAGAAGTTGCGCGTCGAACAAATCCGAGCAACAACCAGCTCTCCGCCGGCGACTCGGCGAGGCCGGTGGCGAGGTTGAGCAGAATCTGTGAACGCCGCCGCCCCCGCTGGATCCCGACGGGTGCCGATCCGGTGCAGCAGCTCGGCGCGGAGCTCGCCATGTTGCCCGGCGGGCGTGAAGGCGAGCGCCTGGTCGGTACAGGCCAACGCGACACGTCGCGACTCCCGGCACAGCAGTTCGGTGAGCGCGCACTCGAGCGCGTGGGTGCGTAGTCCATCGACCGTCACGACGTCCTGTTCGTCGAAGAGTCCCTGGTGAACCTCCACACCGGGGACGGACGGCACCTTTCGGTGGTAGTCGACGAGCACATGGATCCGACTGTCGTCGGCCGCGGTGCACCCGAACAGTCGCTGCGGCGGTGTGACTCGTCAGCACCGCGCGTGGGCCGGCCGACCAACAACGCCGCGGCAGCGCGGGTGTGCAGCTTGAGGCTGACGTTCCCGATCGACCGCGACCCGCCGCGAGAACCGAGTCAGCCGTCCTTCGCTGAGTAGCGCCGTCAGCGGGTACCTGCCGAGCGCCCGCCGCAGGTCGGCCACGCCGATGAGCACCGTGCAGGCCTTCTGGCAGTTCTGTCATACCCACGACCATGCACCGCCAGGTCGGCCGCACGACGAGTCCGATCGCCATCTGTGGACAACTGGAACGGTTGTGGATAAGCTGCTCCGGTCACGGACCGGCCCGCGTGACACGAACCGGCAACTCGGTAGGTCCGAAACGGGGACTCGCTGTGTTTGAACCGGGGACTCGCGGTGGTCTTGCGTTGGGGGTGGGGGGCTGGGATGCTCGCGGGGAAACATTCCTGCTGGATTGTATGTACAGGAGTTTTGATGAGCCGTCGGGCGCGGACGTTGACCGGCAAGGTCGTTGTCATCACCGGGGGCGGGCGAGGCATCGGGGCCGCCACCGCGAGCGCCCTGGTCAAGCTCGGCGCGTCGGTCGCCATCGGCGATCTCGACCTCGACGTCGCCAAGGGCACCGCGGACGAGATCGGCGGGGACGCCGTCGCGCTGCCGCTCGACGTTACCGACAGAATCGGGTTCTCGCGGTTTCTCGATGAGGTCGAGAAGCAGCTCGGACCCATCGACGTGCTGATCAACAACGCCGGCATCATGCCGCTCGGCCGCTTCGAGGACGAGGACGACCGGACCACCGCGCACCAGCTCGCGATCAACCTGCACGCGGTCATCCACGGCACCCGCGAGGCCGTCAACCGGATGCGGCCGCGCGGCGAGGGCCACATCGTCAACATCGCGTCCGCCGCCGGCAAGGCCGGTTTCCCGGGCGGCGCAACCTACTGCGCCACCAAGCACGGCGTCGTCGGTCTGTCCGAGGCGGTGCGCATGGAGCTGCGCGGCTCCGGCATCGAGGTGTCGGTCGTCATGCCGGCGATCGTGCGCACGGAGCTGGCGAGCGGACTGACCGACGCCAGGTTCATCAAGTCGATCGACGCGTCCGACGTCGCCGACGCGATCGTGAAGACGTTGCAGCGCCCCAGGTTCGACGTGTGGGTGCCGCGTTCGCTCGACGCCACCTTCCGCTTCACGCGCATGCTCCCCCGCGCCGCCGCCGAGTGGATCTCCCGCACCCTCAAGGGCGACCAGATCCTGCTCGGCGCGTCGCGGGAGGCACGCGCGGAGTACGAGGCCCGCGCGGCGGCCAGCGCGCCGGCGACCGACCGGGAGACCGAGGGATGAGCCGCCCGAACACCCTCACCGACGCGCTCCTGGACGAGCTGCGCGCCAGGGTCCAGGCGGCCACCGGCCAGACGTACACGACGACGGCGGTGTTCACCGGCGGCGACCTTGCGACCATGCCGGAGTCCACGGTCGCCGACGTGCAGACCGCCTACGAGCGCGCCGCCAGGGCACAGCAGGCGTGGGCGGCGCTCGACGTCCGCGCGCGGCTCGAGGTGTTCAACCGCTTCCACACCATGCTGCTGCGTGAGCGCGAGACCCTCGCGGACCTGCTGCAGGCCGAGACGGGCAAGGCCCGCCGCGACGCGTTCGAGGAGCTCAGCGAACCGGCGCTGGTGACCAGCTACTACCTGCGCAAGGCCGCGAAGCTGTTACGCCCCAAGAAAAGGGCCGGTCTGCTACCGAGGGCCATCCGGGTGGGCGAGCTGCGGCAGCCGAAGGGTGTCGTCGGCATCATCTCGCCGTGGAACTACCCGTTCGCGCTGGCGCTCGGTGACCTGATCCCAGCGCTCATCGCCGGCAACGCGGTCGTGCTCAAACCGGACAGCCAGACCCCGTTGAGCCCGGTGTACGGCGTAGACCTGTTGTACCGCGCCGGTTTGCCGGCCGACCTGCTCCAGGTGGTGCTCGGCGACGGCCCGACGATCGGCGGCGCGGTCGTCGACACCTGCGACTACATCGGTTTCACGGGTTCGTCCCGCACCGGCCGGCTGATCGCGGAACAGGCCGGCAGGCGACTCATCGGCTGCTCGCTGGAGCTGGGCGGCAAGAACCCGATGGTGATTCTCGACGACGCGAACGTCGCGGCGACCGCGAAGACCGCGGTGCGCGGGTGTTTCGCCAACGCCGGCCAGCTGTGCCTGTCGCTGGAACGCGTCTACGTGCACGACTCGATCTTCGACAGCTTCGCGGAGGCGTTCGTCGCGGAGACCGGCAAGCTCCGCCAGGCACCGGGCTACGACTACGCGGCCGACCTCGGCTCCCTGACGTCGCAACGCGCGCTGAAGACCGTGTCGGAGCACGTCGACGACGCGCGGGCGAAGGGCGCGACGGTGCTCGCCGGCGGGCGGGCGCGCCCGGACCTCGGCCCGTACTTCTACGAGCCGACCATCCTGACGGACGTCACCCCGGACATGTTGTGCCACAAGACGGAGACGTTCGGCCCGGTGGTGACGCTGTACCCGTTCACCACCGAGGACGAGGCGGTGGAGCTGGCCAACGACACGGCGTACGGCCTGAACGCCAGCGTCTTCGGCCGCGACGCCACGCGCACCCAGCGGGTCGCCGCACGACTGCGCACGGGCACGGTGAACATCAACGACGGCTACGCGTCGGCGTTCGGCAGCACCGACGCGCCGATGGGCG
Organism: uncultured Actinomycetota bacterium; assembly: GCA_963840275.1. GTDB lineage: Bacteria > Actinomycetota > Actinomycetes > Mycobacteriales > Pseudonocardiaceae > Actinophytocola. The sequence continues at coordinate 1,179,861 of CAWIYK010000002.1, read as the reverse complement.
GCATGGGCGCGTCGGGCCTCGGCCGCCGCCACGGCGCGGAGGGGCTGCTCCGCTACACGGAGGTGCAGACGGTCGCCGCGCAGCGGATGAAACTGCTGGACCCGCCGGGCTGGGTGCCGTACGGCGTGCACTCCCGAATGCTGGCGGCATCGCTGCGGCTGATGAAGAAACTCCGACTGCGCTAGCCGACTGGCTGGCTGGCCGCCGGCCCCCTCGAACCACGCTACGGCACAGCACCGACACTCCGGCGTGTGTGGCCGCGCAGCTGTGGACAACTCGCGCGCTGTGGACAGGTCGGCTGCTCGGCGTTCGTTCGCCGCGGAACTGTCGGACCTCTGCCGTAGGCTGGAAATCGGGGGTCGGAGGCCAACGCCTCCCCTCACGGCGGACGCCGCGGCTCCGCGGCGTTCCTGGCCGCTGGCCCCCTCGAACCACGCTACCGGAAGACTCCGACAGTGCCGGCCGCGTGGAGTGTCTCCTGTGGACAACTCGCGCGTTGTGGACAACTCCTTGCGACGCAACCGAAAGTGTCGGTGCCCGACGGTAGTGTGGATTCCGGGGGCCGGAGGCCGACGGGCCGCCGTTGTGGCGGGCGAGGGCCCGGTGGCGATGCCGTGAAGGGGTCCTTCACTGCATCGGTGAACGCGGGCGAGCGGCGACGCGTCGCGGCCCCGCGTGGCGAGCGCACCGCGGCAGTCGGCGAGAGCCGGGCCAGGCCTGGCCGCTGGCCCCCTCGAACCACGCTACGGCACGACACCGACAGAAACCGGGCTCGCGAGCCCGCCTGTGGACAACCCCGAAGGCTGTGGACAACTCGGCCGTCGCGGCGGCGGACTGTCGGGGGTCGCCCGTAACGTCGACTCCGGGGGCCGGAGGCCGCCCCCACCAGTCGCGTCCTGTCTGTGAACTGGGAAGAAGTAACACCGGCCCACCCTCTTGTGAAGCACGCCACCCGCGGTGAACGATCAGCTATCGGGTGAATGCCGTCCGTGAGGGCCCCGCGAACGCGGGTTCGGACGGCCTCGCCCGCACAACTGAAGACAACCTCCAGCGCCGACTCGATCGGCGTCCCCTGCGGGAGGAACCGCGTGAGACACACACGCCCGTCCATTGTGGTCGGGGCGCTAGCCGCCCTGACCCTTGTCCTGTCCATGAACGGCAACGCGGCATCGGATCCGGAGGCGCCAGCGCCACGGGCTTCCGCCGAGTACTACGTGGCCGGCGTCGACTCCACCGAGATCCGCAACGCGGTCGCCGCCACCGGCGCCGCGATCAACTCCTTCGAGCACGGTGCGCTGAACATCACGGCGACGCCGGAGGAGATCCGCAAGATCAAGGCTCTTGGCCTCGAGACCCAGCTGCAGGAAGCGCCGCCACCGGGCGACGACAAGCAGACGCGGGACTTCCCGTCGGCCGACTCGAACTACCACAACTACGCCGAGATGACGGCCGTCATCAACCAGGCCGTCGCCGACCACCCGAACATCCTCAGCAAGACCGCCATCGGCAACTCCTACGAGGGCCGGCAGATGGTGGCGCTCAAGATCTCCGACAACGTCGGCACCGACGAGGCCGAGCCGGAGGTCCTGTTCACGCACCACCAGCACGCTCGTGAGCACCTGACCATCGAGATGGCGCTCTACATCCTCAACGAGTTCACCGACAAGTACGGCACCGACACCCACGTCACGAACCTCGTCAACAGCCGCGAGATCTGGATCATCCCGGACCTCAACCCCGACGGCGGCGAGTTCGACATCCGCTCCGGCTCGTACGCGGGCTGGCGCAAGAACCGGCAGCCGAACTCCGGCAGCAGCTACGTCGGCACCGACCTGAACCGCAACTGGCCCTACCAGTGGGGCTGCTGCGGCGGCTCGTCCGGCAGCACCTCGAGCGAGACCTACCGCGGCGCGTCCGCCGGTTCGGCGCCCGAGGTCCAGAACGTCATGAACTTCGTGCGCGGCCGCGTGGTCGGCGGCGTGCAGCAGATCAAGACGAACATCGACTTCCACACGTTCAGCGAGCTGGTGCTCTGGCCCTACGGCTACACCACCGCGAACACCGCGCCGGGGCTGACCCAGCAGGACCAGCAGGTCTTCTCCACGCTGGGCCGGCAGATGGCCGCCACCAACAACTACACGCCCGAACAGGCCTCGGACCTCTACATCACCGACGGCTCGATCGACGACTGGCTGTGGGGCAACCAGAAGATCTACGCCTACACGTTCGAGATGTACCCGTCCTCCGGCGGCCTCAACGGCTTCTACCCGCCCGACGAGGTGATCGGCCGGGAGACGTCCCGCAACCGGGCCGCGGTCCTGCTGTTGCTCGACTACTCCGACTGCCCGGCCCGGGTCATCGGCGCCACGTGTGACGGCACGACGCCACCGGTCGGCCCGACGTTCGAGAACACCGACAACGTGACCATCCCGGACGCGGGCGCCGCGGTGTCCAGCCCGATCGCCGTGACCGGCGTGACCGGCAACGCGCCGTCGGACCTCGCGGTCTCGGTCGACATCAAGCACACCTACCGCGGCGACCTGCAGGTCGACCTGATCGCCCCGGACGGCACCGCCTACCGGCTCAAGAGCACGTCGTCCAACGACTCCGCGGACAACGTGATCGCCACCTACACGGTGAACGCGTCCAGCGAGGTCGCGAACGGCACCTGGCGTCTGCAGGCGCGCGACCTCTACCGCGTCGACACCGGCTACATCGACTCGTGGCGACTCGCCTTCTGATTCCCGCAGCCAATGAAAAGGAAAGGACCCGACGCATGACGCAGGTCTCCTGGAAGTCCCGTCTCAAACGTCTCACCGGCCGGACCGCACTGGTCGCGGTCAGCGCCGCCGCGGTGCTCGGCACGGCCGCGGGGCAGGCGCTGGCGGCGCCACCGGCGCCGGCCGACGACGTGCAGCCCCAGGTCGTCGGCGGCGTCCGCGCCGCGCAGGGCGAGTTCCCCTGGATGGTGCGGCTGTCGATGGGCTGCGGCGGCGCGCTGTACACGCCGTCGCTGGTGCTGACGGCGGCGCACTGCGTCGGCGCGACCGGCAACAACACCGGCATCACCGCCACGCTCGGTGCCGTCGACCTGCAGGACCCGGGCCGGATCACCCGCCAGTCGAACTACGTCTACCGCGCGCCGGGCTACAACAACCCGTCGGGCGACGACTGGGCGCTGGTCCGGCTGGCCTCGCCGGTCACCGGCATCCCGACGCTGTCGGTCGCGAACACCACCGCCTACGACAGTGGCATGTTCACCGTCGCCGGCTGGGGCGCCGCGACCGAGGGCGGCGGCCAGCAGCGCTACCTGCTGAAGGCCGAGGTGCCGTTCATCGACGACACGCAGTGCGGGTCGGCGTACAGCGAACTGGTGCCGCCGGAGGAGATCTGTGCCGGCAACTGGGACGACGGCGGCGTGGACACCTGCCAGGGTGACTCCGGCGGTCCGATGTTCCGGCGCGACGACGCCGGCGCATGGACGCAGGTCGGCATCGTGAGCTGGGGCTACGGCTGTGCCCGTCCGGAGAACCCGGGCGTGTACTCGCAGACCAGCTACTTCGCGGCGGCGATCGCGGCGGCCGCCGCGACGCTCGGTGGCGGCACCGGGCCGACGTGCGCGTCGCAGGCCAACACGACCCGGTTGGCCATTCCGGACGCGGGCCCGGCGGTGACCAGCTCGGTGGCGATCGCGGAGTGCACCGGCGCGGCGTCGGCCAGCACGCGGGTGGAGGTCAGCATCACCCACCCGTACCGCGGTGACGTGGTGATCGACCTGGTCGCGCCGGACGGCACGGCCTACCGCCTGAAGAACTCCAGTGGCGGCGACTCCGCGGACAACATCAACACCGCGTACACGGTCAACGCCTCGAGCGAGGCGGCGAACGGCACCTGGCAGCTGCGGGTGCAGGACGTCTTCCGCTCGGATGTCGGCACGCTGGAGAACTGGAAGTTGTCGGTCTGACCGATCTGACTGGTTGACCCGATTTGCCGAGGGCCATCGCCGGAGATCCGCCGGGGGTGGCCCTCGGCCGCGTTCACAGGCAAGATACTCGAAGTTACCGTGAGGTAGCGTCGCCGAGGACGGGGCCGGGACCGTCGCGACGCCAGTGCTTTGAGGAGCAGAACATGCGAGAACTCGCCGTCCCACCGCTCGCCAGCGTGCCGGACAGCGGCGGCCTCGCCGAGGTCGTGTACACCAACGCGGACGCGGCGCCCAACGATGTCGCCTTCCGGCGCAAGGTCGGCGGCGCGTGGCGCGATGTCACGGCCGCGCAGTTCCTCGCCGAGGTCGTCGAGGTCGCGAAGGGCCTGATCGCGTCCGGTGTGGAGCAGGGCGACCGGGTGGCCATCCTGGCGGCCAACTGCTACGAGTGGACGCTGTTCGACTTCGCGATCTGGGCGGCGGGCGGCGCGTCGGTGCCGATCTACGTCACCTCGTCGGCCGAGCAGATCGAGTGGATCATGTCGGACTCCGGCGCGACCGCGGTCGTCGTGGAGAACGCGGCGCTCGCGGACCGGGTCGAGACGGTCCGGGGCAAGCTCGACGGCCTCAAGCACGTGTGGCGGATCGACGACAAGGCGGTAGCCAAGCTCGTCGAGGCCGGCGCGGACACGTCGGACGAGGCGGTCAAGGAGCGGCGGGCGGCCGTCGGGCCGGACGACCTCGCCACGCTCATCTACACCTCCGGCACCACCGGCCGGCCCAAGGGCGTCGTGCTGACCCACCGCAACCTGTACGCGGCGGTCGGCAACGCGGTCGAGTACCTCGCCGTGCTCTTCAAGGGCGAGTCGGCCATGGAGAACGCGTCCACGCTGCTGTTCCTGCCGCTCGCGCACGTGTTCGGTCGGATGGTGGAGCTCGGCGCGGTGATGGCGCGCGCGACGCTCGGGCACTGGGCCGACGTGAAGACGCTGACCGACAACCTGGCCGCGTTCAAGCCGACGTTCATCCTGTCCGTGCCCTACGTGCTGGAGAAGGTCTACAACGGCGCGCGGCAGAAGGCGCACGCGGGCGGCAAGGGCAAGATCTTCGACGCGGCCGCGGCCACCGCGATCGCCTACAGCGAGGCCGACGGCAAGGCCGGGCTCGGGCTGAAGCTCAAGCACGCGGTGTTCGACCGGCTCGTGTACTCGAAGCTGCGTGCCGCGCTCGGCGGGCAGGTCAAGTACGCGATCTCCGGCGGCGCCGCGCTCGGGCTGCGCCTCACGCACTTCTTCCGCGGCGTCGGCATCACCGTGTACGAGGGCTACGGGCTCACCGAGTCGACCGCGGCGTCCGTGGTGAACTCGCCGATCGCCGCGAAGCCCGGCACGGTCGGCAAACCGCTGCCCGGCACCGCGGTCCGCATCGCGGAGGACGGCGAGATCCAGCTGCGGGGTGGCGGCGTGTTCGCCGGTTACTGGAAGAACGACGCCGCGACCGGCGAGGCCATTGACGGCGATGGCTGGTTCACCACCGGCGACCTCGGCGAGCTCGACGACGACGGCTTTCTCAAGATCACCGGCCGGAAGAAGGAAATCCTCGTCACCAGCGGCGGCAAGAACGTCGCGCCGTCGGTGATCGAGGACCGGATCAGCGCGCACCCGCTGGTCGGTCAGGCCCTCGTGGTCGGCGATGGGCAGAAGTACGTCGCCGCGCTGGTCACGATCGACACGGACTACTTCGGCTACTGGAAGTCGACCGCCGGCAAGGACGACTCGGCCACGGTCGGCGACCTCGTGGACGACGACGACCTCAAGGCGGAGATCCAGAAGGCGGTCGACGACGGCAACCTCGCGGTCTCCACGGCCGAGTCGGTCCGAAAGTTCCGGATTCTGGACACCGACTTCAACCCGGAGAACGGCTATCTCACGCCGTCGTTGAAGCTCAAGCGGAATGTCATCATGAAGGACTTCGCGAAAGAGGTCGACTCCCTCTATTCATGACGTTTTGTGATCAAACGAACACGTTGCCTAACCGGGTAGAGTTTCCCCACCTGGCACACCTGCGCGCCATTTGGGAGGTCGACGACAATGGGGCGACACTCCTCTGCGAAGCCGCGCGTCTGGCAGGCCAAGTCCCCGGTGATCGTGCTGAGCGTGCTGCTCGTGCTGGCGCTGATCGGGTGGTTCACCTACGACTTCCTCTCCGACCGGCTGCGAACGTCCAGTTGTGACACCACGACCGTCCTGAACGTGACCGCGGCGCCCGACGTCGCACCGGTGATCGCGCGGACCGCCCGCGATGTGTCCAAAGAGGACGCTGAGGGCTGCTACGACGTCCGGGTGTCGAACCGGGAGTCGGCCGCGACCGCGGAGTCGCTCGTCGTGTCCGACGGCACCGAGCGGCCGGACGTGTGGATCCCCGAGTCGACGGTGTGGCTGCAGCGCGCGCAGGCCCGCGGGGCGTGGGACGTGCCCGTCGCCGGCACGTCGATCGCGAGCTCGCCGGTGGTGCTGGCATTGACAGAGGACGTCGCCACGCAGCTCGGCTGGCCGGGCAAGCAGCCGACGTGGCAACAGATCCTCACCGCGTCCGGGCTGACCATCGGGGTGCCCGACCCCAGCCGCGAGCCGGTCGGGGTGTCGTTGCTGTTCGGGGTGCAGAGCCTGCTGAAGTCGGCGCCCGACCCCGGCACGGCGATCACCACCGAGCTGCGCACGCTGTCGCCGAACACCGTGCCGGAGATCGCGGACCTGTTCGCGCGCCTGCCCGGCGCCGCGACGCCGCAGGAGCCGCTCGACGGGTTCCCCGCGTCGGAGACGTCGGTGTTGCGGCACAACGCGAAGCAGACCGGCACCCAGCTCGTCGCCGCGTACGCGGAGCCGCCGGTGCCCGGGCTCGACTACCCGTACGTCGTGCTGCCGGAGACGCCGACCCCGCAACGCGATGCGGCGGAACGGTTCCTGAACACGCTGCTGAACCAGAAGACGGCCGATGCGTTGGCGGACGCGGGTTTCCGCACGCCCGACGGCGAGATGCTGCGCAAGCGGGTAACCGAGGACCGCACGTCGTCGGCGAAGATGACGCCCGCGCGGCTGCCGGAGTCCACCGAGGTGGACCAGCTGCTGAACGAGTGGGCCGGCGTCAACCTCAGCGGCCGCGTGCAGGTCCTGCTGGACGTGTCCGGGTCGATGAACGAGCCGGTGCCAGGCACCGGCAAGAACCGCATGGCGGTGACGCTGCAGGCCGCCGAGCTGGGCATCGGGTTGATGAAGCAGACCACGAAGATCGGCGTGTGGCTGTTCTCCACGAACCTCGACGGGCAGGGCAAGGACTACAAGGAACTGCTGCCCGTGCTGCCGATCAGCGAGCAGATCCAGTCGGGCGCGATGGAGAAGCTGCGCGGCGTGCAGGCGCTGCCCAACGGTTCGACCGGCCTGTACGACAGCACGCTGGCCGCCTACCAGTCGGCGCGGCAGAACTTCGAGCCCGGCCGCATCAACACGGTGATCGTCATGACCGACGGCCGAAACGACGACGACAACAGCATCAGCCGCGACGAGTTGCTCGCCCAGCTCGCGAAGCTGCAGGACCCGCGGCGCCCGGTGCGCATCATCGGCATCGGCATCGGCCCGGACATCGACGTCGGTGAGCTGCAGGCCATCGCCGGCGCCACCGGCGGCCAAGCCTTCACCACCCCGGACCCGACGAAGATCGGGGACATCTTCTACGCGGCGCTGTCGAAGCTCCTCTGCCAGCCACCGCAGTGCAAACCACCGACCGGCTGACGTCCGCTCGAACGCCGACTACGGGGAGCAGTGCCACACGGTGGCCACCGTGCCGCCGGTGTCGCGGACGCTGTTGCCCGTGATCTCCGTGCTCAGCTGCCACGACCGCCCGCCCGGGATACCGGGCAGCACCACGGTTTCGCCGTCCCGCCACATCGTCGGTGCCGGTCCGGTGCCGGGGACCGGAGTCGCGGTGCCGGTGTACTGGCGCACCTCGCGGACCGACCCGTTCTCCAGTCGCCACAGGTAGTTCGTGACCGGGCCGCCCTGACCGTGCCGACGTACACCCGGGTGGCGGTGAGCGTCGTCGCGGCGGCGACCAGTGGAACGCGGCTCAGGCGATGACGTCGTTGGTCTGCCAGCCGTAGCCGATGACGCTCGGGCCGACATAGGTCCGCCCCGCGGGTCCGCCGCTCTCGTTCAGGTACGCGAGCAGGTTTCCGGTGCTCTTCTCCCGCGCGATGATGTCGGGCCACGAGTCGCCGTTGAGATTGGTCAGCACCACCGAGTCGACCCCCGACCACCCGGCGCCGAGCAGGTACGTCCAGTGGAAGTACGGATCCTGCGTCCACAGCTGGCCGTTCGCGGTGATGTACACGAAGTCGTCGGGCCCGTCGAACCTCGTGACCGACGCCATCCCGATGAACACGTCGTCCGGCCGGGCCGGCGCGTCGAGCCCACCCGGCTCGAAGAGGACCGGGGCGTCGAACGTCGCGGTGCCCCTGAGCCCGCCGGAGTTCCCGTACCTGAACAGCTTTCCGTCCGATGCGCGGCGGGCGAGGATCGCGTCGTAGTCGCCGTGGTCGATCACCGACACGAGATCGTTGACGTGCCAGTTGTAGCCGACCACGACCAGCCCCGGCGCCAGCGTGCTCGTGCCGTTGAAGACCCCGCTGTGCCTGGCCACCACCATGCGCCACGACGAGTCGATCGCCACCACGTCGGCCAGACCGTCCCCGGTGACGTCCGCGGCGCCGATCCACCGCATGGACTGCCATCCCAGGTTGATGGTCACCGCCGCCGGATAGGTCCCGGTCCCGCCGAACGTGCCGGAATGCGGGTACACCTTGAGCTTCCCGGTGCCACGCTCCCGCGCGAGTACGTCGGGCAGACCGTCCCCGGTGAAGTCGACACCGTGACCACCGCCGGCCGCGGTGGCCGCCGGTGCCGCCACCGCCGGCGGTCCGGCGATGACCAGCGTGGCGGCCAGCGCGGTCACCACAGCCGCCGTCGTCAGTCTTCTCATGACGAGCACCCCCATGTAGAACGAAGTCCCATGCGACGTACACGCCGGAAGGGCGCCGCCGGTTGCCCCGGTCGCGTAACGGTCGCTCCGTTGCGACGATAAGGAGGCAAGGTCGGGGGACTCGAGAAACGCCGAGGTGCGCCCGTTGTCCGTAGCCACCGCTCCGACGCGACTTCGGCGGCACGCACGCAGCCTCCCCGCGCGGCTGCCGCTCGTCGCGCTGTTCGTCGCCGCCGTGCCGTTCCTCGTGCACGCCTGGGTGGCGTTGCACGGCTACTTCGGCCAGGACGACTTCGTCATCACCTACCGCGCCGCGCACGCCGACCCGCTGGACTTCTCCTACCTCTTCCAGGACTACAGCGGCCACGTCGCGCCGGGGACGTTCCTGCTCGCCTGGCTCACGACCGCCGTGGCACCACTGAACTACACCGTCGCGGTCGTGCCGCTCCTCGTGATGCACGGCGTCGCGCTGTGGTTGTTCTGGCGGGTCCTCGCCGCCTGCTTCGGCGCGCGCTGGGCGATCGTGGCGCCGTTCGCCGTGTTGGCGTCCTCGCCGCTGATCCTCTTCCCCACCCTCTGGTGGGCGTACGGCATGCAGTTGCTCCCCGTGCTCGTGGCGATGGCGGCCGCCCTGCTCGCGCACCTGCGCCACCTCGACACCGGCGAGACCCGCTACGCCGTCCACGCCGCACTGTGGACGGTCGGCGGCATGCTGTTCTACGAGAAGGCCGCGCTGGTCGCCGGTCTGCTGTTCGGCGTCACGGTCCTGCGCGGCGGCACGGTCGGTGAGGTACTGGTCCGCCACTGGCGGGTCTGGGTCGCGCATCTGGTGCTGCTGACCGGTTACGCGACGCTCTACTTCGGACTGACCGCGAGCCGGAGCGACGGCGACCCGGTGCCGGCCGGTGAGGTCGCCGAGTTCGCCTACCGAAGCGTGGTCGACACGTTCCTGCCGGGCCTGCTCGGTGGGCCGCTCGCCGCGCCCGGCGGCGGCGCGACCTGGGCGACACCACCGCTCGCGGTGCGGGTCGCTGCCGTCGCCATCACCGTGGCACTGCTCGTGGTGACGCTGCGGCGGGCCCGGCGCCGCGCGACCGTCGCGTGGACGCTGCTCGCCGGCTACCTCGCGGTCGACCTCGCGCTGGTCGCGGTGACCCGGCTCGCGCTGGTCGGCCCGATCATCGGCGCCGATCCCCGCTACCTCGCCGACGCGGTGCCGGTGGCCGTGCTGTGCGCGTCGTTCGCGGTGCTCGGCGGGCGCGCGGAGAGCCGCCCGCCGCGCTGGCCCGTGGTCGCGGTGACGCTGCTGGTCGTGGTCGGCGGCGGCGCGAGCTTCCTGCGGCTGGCGCCCGCACTGCAGTTCCGCGAGGCACGCGACTACGTGGCCACCGCGCGCGCCGCGTTCGCCGAGCAGCCGGGGATCGTGCTGTACGACACCGGCGTACCGCGGCCGATCATGCTGGACTGGTTCATCGCCGACGCGTTCACGTCGCGGGTCGTGGGGCTCGCGCCGGAGGCGCCGCGGTTCGACCGGCCGACGGAGACGCTCTACCAGCTCGACGGGTCGGGCCGCCCGCAGCCGATCATCGAGCTGGCGGACTCCGTGCACAGTGAGCGTGGTCCGGCGCCGGACTGCGGACACCTGGTGGACGAGGAGCCGGTGTCGATTCCGCTGACCAGCGCGTCGTTCGGGCGGCGCGTGCTGAAGCTCGGCTACTTCACGGCCGACACGGGTGACGGCGTGGTCACCGTGGGCGACACCCGGGTCCCGGTCCGCTTCTCCGAGGGGCTGCACGTGTTGCACGTGGTCGTCAACGGCACATACACGCACGTCGAGGTGTCACGGAACCTGAACCTGGCGCCCCTGTGCGTGACCGACCTGGAGATCGGTCTACCTGGCTGAACGCCGCGAAACGTCCGTTGGCGACGTTTGATTGGCCCGAACGCGCCCTTCACGGCATCCCGGCGCGCATAGACTCCGTGGACGCGTCCACCACGGGCTCACCGAGATGGGAGTGGCCATGGATGCCCCGGCCAACGAGCACGGCACACGGCGCCGCACCCGCGCGGACGCGCTGCGCAACCGCGACCAGATCCTGCGCGCCACCATCGACCTCATCATCGAGCAGGGGTCGAACGTGGCGTTGGAGGTCATCGCGAAACGTGCCGGCGTCGGCATCGCCACGCTGTACCGGCACTTTCCCGACCGGTCGTCGTTGCTGCGGCACGTCCAGCTCGACGTGCTGAGCCGGTCCGCCGACGAGGCCGAGGTCGCGCTGCACGAGGAACGCGACGCGTTCGCGGCGCTCAGCCGCTACATGCACAACGCGATCGACCTGCGCGCCAGTGCCGTCATGCCGCTGCTCGCCGGCCGCGTGCCGATGGGCGACGAGCTGCGCGTCGCGCGGCAGCGGGGCCGCGACGCCATCGACGCGCTGGTCAGCCGCGCCCACCGCGAGGGTTCGCTGCGGTCGGACGTGTCCACCGGCGACATCGCCATGCTGATCATCCGGATGTCGATGCCGGTGCCCGGTGTGTCCCCCGAGGAGAACCGCGGGCTGAGCCACCGGCACCTCGAGCTGCTGCTGAACGGCTTCCTGCACTTCCTCGCCGTCGACGGACTGCCGGGACCCGCGATGTCCGTCAAGGATCTCGCGATCCCCATCGAGAAAGGTCAGAACGGATCGTAGGGACCGTTGTGGCCGAAGAGGCGGGCCACCGCGCGCAACCGTAGGCGCAGCAACACCTTCATGAACACGTTGCCGAAGAACCACGGCAGCTGCGCCAAAATCCGAAGACGATCGCCCACCGACGGGCGCCGCACGGTGAAGCGTGCCAGCGAACGGCTTCGGTCCACGTAGGTGTACCGCGAGCCGAACATGACCTTCACCAGCGTGCCGGCGGTGACGCCGATCGACGAGAAGCAGTCGTGCACCAGGATCTCGCCGCCCTCGGGCTGGTGTGCCGACCAGCGCAGGTCGTCGACGTAGGTCCAGTAGTCGTGTTTGCCGTCGACGTAGAGCAGCTCGAACGGACGCGTCCACGCCGGCCGCAGCTTCGTGCTGTAGCCGACGACCAGCTCGACCACGTCGGACAGTCCGGCCGCCGCGATGTGCGACTCGAACCGGTCGCGGGTCGACGCGCCGCCGAACAGCCGGCCGTCCACAAAGGCGTCCACGGCGATCACCCGCGCGCCGACCGTGCGGGCGGCGTGGCCGAGCACGATCGTCGACCGGCCCTGGTGACTGCCGATCTCGACGACCGTGTCGCCCTTGTCCAGGCGGCACACGGCATCCCAGAGCATGCGGGCCTGACCCTCGGTGAGCCAGCCGGGAATGTCCGACACCGACGCCCATGCGGAGTCGAACCCGGTGGGCGCCTGCGTCACGTCGCACCTGCCTGGTAGAAGCCGTCAACAGTCGGGTCACCCTAGCTCTACTATCCAACGGATGTTAACCACCGTTCGGACCTGGCCGCGCAACCCCGCGGTGTGGGTCATGGCCGTCCTGACGGTGGTGTCGTTCCTGCAGCGGCCCGGCCGGACCACGTTCGACACCAAGCTCGACCTCGCTGTCGACCCGCTCGCGTTCCTCGGTCGCGCGCTGCACCTGTGGAATCCCGAGGCGACCGGCGGCGAGCTGCAGAACCAGGCGTACGGCTACCTGTTCCCGATGGGCCCGTTCTTCGCCGTCGGCCAGGTACTGGGGCTCTCGCCGTGGGTGGTGCAGCGGATCTGGTGCGCGGCGCTGCTGTGCCTCGCGTTCGGCGGCATGCTGGCGCTGGCCCGCGCGCTGCGGATCGGGTCGGAGCCGGCCCGCTTCGCCGGCGCGCTCGGCTACGCGCTCGCGCCGCGCATGCTCACCGAGATCGGCCCGCTGTCGGCCGAGATGCTGCCGGCCGCGATGTTGCCGTGGGTGATGTTGCCGCTGGTCCGGGCCGGGCGGGTCGGTTCGCCGCGCCGCGCGGCCGGGTTGTCGGCGCTCGCGGTGCTCGGCATGGGCGGGGTCAACGGCGCCATGGTGATCATGTCGCTCGTGCTGCCCGGCCTGTGGCTGCTGACCCGCCGGTGGACCGCCGAGCACGTCAAGCTGGTCGCGTGGTGGTGCGGGTCCGTGCTGGCCGTGTGCCTGTGGTGGATCCTGCCGCTGCTGCTGCTCGGCGAGTACAGCCTGCCGTTCCTGGACTACATCGAGTCGGCGACCAACACGACCGCGCCGATGTCGCTGTTCGAGGTGCTGCGCGGCACGAACCAGTGGGTCGCGTACGTCGTCGAGGGCACGCCGTGGTGGCCGTCGGGCTTCATGTTGATCGACAACCCGATGTTGATGCTGGTCACCGGCCTGGTCGCGGCCGTCGGGCTGTTCGGGCTGGTCCGCGCCCGGCTGCCGGAGCGGCGGTTCCTCGTGCTCGGCGTGCTGACCGGCCTCGCGCTGCTGACCGTCGGCTACGTCGGCTCGCTCGACAGCCCGTTCGCGGAGAGCGTCCGGGCCCTGCTCGACGGGCCGCTCGCGCCGCTGCGCAACGTGCACAAGTTCGAGCCGGTGCTGCGGCTGCCGCTGATGCTGGCGTTCGTCCACGCGGTGTCCGGCCGGCTGCCCGGCCTCACGCGGGCGACCACGCCGGTGGCCGCGACCAGGGCGCGGCTCGCGGTCGGCGTGCTGCTCGTGGCGATCATGGCGGCGCCCGCGTGGCTGTTCACGCTGCGGCCCGGGCCTGGCTGGGACGACGTGCCGCAGCACTGGCGGGCCGCGATGGACTGGCTCGGCGACGAGGATCCCGACGCCCGCACGCTGCTGCTGCCCGCGACCGGCTTCGGCGACTACACCTGGGGCCGCACCATCGACGAGCCCGCGCAGGCGCTGGCCAGCTCGCCGTGGGCGGTGCGCAGCCAGATCCCGCTCGGGTCGGAGGGCAACACGCGGCTCATGGACGCCGTCGAGGACGCGCTCGGCGACGGCCGCGGCTCCCCCGCGCTCGCCGACTTCCTCACCCGCGCGGGCTACCGCTTCCTGATGCTGCGCGGCGACATCGACCAGCAGACCGGCAACGCACCGCCGATGGACGTGATCCGCGCCGGGCTGGCGCGTTCCGCCGGGGTCGAGCGGGTCAGGTCGTTCGGGCCGCTGGAGATCTACCAGGTGGCGCCCGAGGTACCGCGCGTCGCCGTGACGTCCACCGAGGACCTGCCGACCGTGAGCGGCGGGCCGGAGTCGCTGCTCCCCCTGCTGGAGTCGGGCACGCTCGACGCGGACACCCCGACCGTCCTGGCCGGCGACGGCGGGCTGCCCGGCGCACGGGAGTGGCTCGTGACCGACGGGCTGCGGCACCGGGAGCGCAACGTCGGCCGGGTGCGGGACAACCTGAGCCAGACGCTGACCGCGAGCGAGCGGCCCCGGCAGGGTCGCCCGTCGACCGACGTGCTGCCCTTCCGCGGCCGCGACCATCTGACCACGGCCGCCTACCGCGGCATCCGCGGCGTCGACGCGTCGACGTCGATCAGCTTCGCGGACGCGGCGGGCGGGTCCGACCCGTCCGGGCTGCCGTTCGCGGCGGTCGACGGCGACCCGCTGACCGCGTGGCGTTCGTCGAGCTTCGTCGGGCCGGACGGCCAGTGGCTCGAGGTGGAGCTGGACACGCCGCGCGAGGTGTCGTCGGTCGATCTGTCCATTGTGGACGACCTGCGGGTCGGCTGGCCGGTCACCAGGGTCCGGCTGACCACCGACGCCGGGTCCACCGAGCACGATGTCGCCCGCGGCGAGCAGCCGCAACGGTTCCGGGTCGCGCCGGGGCTGACCAGCAAGGTCCGCGTGACCGCACTCGGGGTCGCGGCGAACCGGCAGACCGGCAACGTCGGCATCGCCGAGCTGTCGATCCCAGGCGTCACCCCGCACCGCGCGCTGCAGGCGCCGGCCGACGCGACGCCGTCGGTCGGTCAGCGGACCAGCTTCGTGTTCTCGCGCGGCTCGCAGCCGAGGTACGCGTGCGTCGGACGCACGTGCGACGCCGGCCTGACACGGGCCGGCGAGGAGCCGGACGGCGTGCACCGGCTGTTCGGCACCACGGCGGCGACGAACTATCGGCTGGAGGGCACGGTCCTGCCGGCGCTCGGCGGCGTCAACCCGGTGGCACTGCCCGGTTTCGAGGTGACCAGCACGACCCAGCTCGCCGGCGACCCGGCGGCCGGCCCACTGTCCGCTGTGGACGGTTCGCCGGCGACCGCGTGGCGCCCGGACGTGCGGGACCTGCGGCCGACGCTGAAACTGGCGTGGGAGACGCCGAAGAAGGTGACCGGGCTGCGGTTGTCCGGGGAGCGGCCGCCGACCGATGTCGAGGTCACGGTGCCGCAGGGCAGCCAGACCGTGCCGGTGCGCAACGGCGTGGCGCGGTTCGACCTGACGACAAACTCGATCGAGGTCCGTCTGATCGGCGGGTCCACGGGGATCGGCGAGCTGCGACTGTCCGGTGTGGACATGCCGAGGCCGGACCGCGAGTTCACCGTCCCGTGTGGACAGGGCCCGGTCGTGACGCTGGACGGGTTCGCGTACGAGACGTCGGTGACCGGCACGCTCGCGGACTTCGTCGCGCACCGGCCCATGAAGTTCAGCACGTGCGCGGACCTGGTCGGCGGCGTCGACCTGCCGGCGGGCGAGCACGAGGTGCGCACCGACCGCTCCGCGTCGTTCGTGGTGCAGGACCTGCGGATGCTGCCGTCGGGCGACGCGCCGCGCAGGGCGGCCGGGCGGGAGTTCTCGGTGACCGGCTGGGACACCACGCACCGGTCGGTGCGCGTCGGCGGTGGCGGCGAGGCGGTGCTGTCGGTGCCGGAGAACGCGAACGACGGCTGGGTGGCGACCATGGACGGGCGGACGCTCGAGCGGGTGCGCGTGGACGGCTGGCAGCAGGCGTGGCTCGTGCCCTCCGGCCGCGGTGGCACGGTGGAGCTGGACTTCGCGCCGGACGGCCAGTACCGAACGGGGCTGCTGATCGGCGGTCTCACGGCGTTGGCGCTGGCCGGCTCGCTGTTCGTACCGATCCGCCGCCGCCCGATCGACGTGCGCGGCGGCGGTCGGCGATGGGTGCCGATCGCGCTGGTGGTGCTGCTCGCGGTGCTCGGCGGGATGCTGCCGGTGGTGCTGCTGATCGCGTGTCTGCTGGTGCGGACACTGTGGCCGCCGGCGCCGAAGTGGCTCGCCGTCGGTGGTGCGACGCTGGCGTGTCTGGTGGCCGTGAGCGGCCGCGTACTGGGGAACGGGCAGGAGTGGGCGTACGGGTCCGTGTCGCAGGGGCTGCTGCTACTCGCCGCGGCCGCTGTCGTCACGGGCTGCGTCGACTGGTTCGCGCCAGGGACGGAGCACGACCACCGCACCGGCACACAAGACCCAGCCGATGACAGCGACCGCGCGCCGGATGAGCAGCGTTGACAAGCACTGCCGCTACTCGCCGCCGCCGTCCTCACCGGACGCGGCGACCGGTTCGCGCCGGGAACGAAGTTCCACCACCGCGCCGGCACAGACGAGCAGGCCGGTGGCGATCACGGCAGCGGTGACCACCTGGGTCAGCGCGCCGTTGAGCCACGACGTGACCAGCACGATCTCGACGGCCACCGCGAGCCAGATGAGCAGCGTCGACTTGCGGTCGTTGCTGGCGATCCGGGAGTACAGCAGGATCTGGACGAGCGACAGCATCGACCCGACCAGTGCGAACGGCCAGACGGGGATGCCGCTGTCGACGTAGTCGGCGCCGCCGATGACGGCCACGACGGTCGGGCCGAGCAGCGCGGTGCCGGCGATGACGACGGCGTCCAGCGCGGCGCACAACGCGAGTGCGATGGGCACCATGCGGCGGCGACCCTCGGCGCTCGCGAGGCGCGGCAGCACCAGGATCGCGACGGCCTGCGGGAGCCAGTAGGCGATCTTCGCGACGATCGCGCCGACCGCGTACTCGCCGGCGTCGTGGGCGGGCAGGTAGTGCCGCGCGAGGACCAGGTCGAGGTTGACCAGCAGGACGAGCGCGAGCATGGCGCTGACCGCGTGGAGGACGTCCTTCACGTGGCCGACGTGGTGCTTGCGCGGCCGCGTCCGTCCGGTCACGAGCCACCCGGCCATCGCGACCGCCGCCGCGCCGATGGCCGCGCCGGCGAGCGCGCCGGTGGCGTCCCTGGCGATCAGCAGCCCGGTGAGTGTGCCGCCGATCCGGCCGAACGCGTCCACCACCAGCAGCCCCGCCATGGTGGCGAAGCGGCCCTGACCTTGAAGAATGCCGTAGAACAGGCCCGTGAGGGTGATGCTCGTGAGCGCCAGCGCGAGGAAGATCGCGGGCCACGCGCTGTCGAGATGCAGCAGCACCACCAGGAGCGGCACCGCGAGCAACGCGGCCCCGGTGATCACGGCGGAGGTCGTCAGCCCGAGCGCGAGCAGCTCGCCGTGCTCACCCTTCGTGCGGGCCACCCGCAGCGCGGACACCGTCTGCATGCCCATGGCCGGCACCGCGCCGACCACCAGCACCGCGAGCAGCGAACCCAGCTCCCCGAACGCGGCGGGCACGAGCAGCCGCGCGGCGAGGACGTTGAGGAGGTAGGCGGCGGCCTGGTTGCCGGCCACCGCGCCGGAGACCAGGAGCGCGGACACCTTGGCCTGCCGAATCTCCGAGACGGCACCGGTCACGGCCGCGACTGTAGCCGAGGCGCCGCGCGGGACACACCCCGCGAGAGAAGGGTTTGGCCGCCGGCCCCCGATCACCACCGTACCGGCGACCACCGACAAGACCGGCGGCGTCACGGCCGGTTGTCCACAGGATCCGCGTGTCCAACACTCGCGCCGGGTGAGTTCAACATTCGGGCCGAACGTGAGTGTTGGACTCACGTGTCACGAGCGTTGGACACGCGGGTGTTCTCGTGTGGTGAGATCTTCGCGTGGAGCTCTCGGTGCGGCGGCTCGCGGTGCCGGGCACCTGCGTGGCGATGGCCCTCGCCGTTCTCGCGCCGCTCCTCGGGCGCGGGTTCGTCCTCACCTACGACATGGTTTTCGCGCCCCGCCAGTACCTTCTGCCCGACTCGTTCGGCCTGGGGTCCGCGCTGCCCCGGTCCGTCCCGGCCGACGCGGTGATCGGGTTCGCCACCGCGCTCGTGCCCGGCGACCTCGTCCAGCAGGCGATCCTGCTCGCCGCGCTCGTGCTCGGGCCGCTCGGGGCCGCGAAGGTGGTGCCCACCGAGTCGGTGGGGGTACGACTCGTCGCGGCCGTCGGGTACGGCTGGACCGCCTACCTCGCCGAGCGGCTGCTCATCGGGCACTGGCCCTACCTCGTCGCCTACGCGTGTCTGCCGTGGATCGTGCTCGCCGCGCGCAGCGAGACCAAAACAGTCGCGAAGCTGGTCCTCGCCTGCGCGCCGGCCGTGCTCACCCCCTCCGGCGGGATCCTCGCCTCGGTGACCGCGATGGTGGCCGGCGGCCCGCGGCGACTGAAGTACACCGTCCCGATCGCCGCGATCCTCAACGCGCCGTGGTGGGTGCCCGCCGTGCTGCACCCCGGCGGCGGACTGTCCACCTCCGACGGGGTCACCGCGTTCGCCGCCCGCGCCGAGAGTTGGGGTGGGCCCGTCGTCAGCCTGCTCGGCCTCGGCGGGATCTGGAACGCCGAGGTCACGCCGGGCAGCCGCGCGAACCCCCTGGTCCCGGTGCTGATCCTGGTCACCGTCGCGGTCGCGCTCTTCGGGCTGACGCAGGCCAGGCGGTGGCGCGGGCTCGTCGTCCTCGGCGCGGCCGGCGTGCTGGTCGCCGCGTTGCCGACCCTGCCCGGCGGCGCGGCCATCCTCGGCTGGACCGTGCAGCACGTCCCCGGCGGCGGGCTGCTCCGCGACTCCCAGAAATGGGTCGCGTGGTGGGCACTCCCCCTCGCGATCGGGGTCGCGCTGGCCGTCGAGAGAATCGGGCGCAAGGCCCTGGTCGCCGTCGCGATCGTGCTGCCGATCGCCACCATGCCCGACTTCGCGGGCGCCGCCTGGGGGCAGCTGCACCCGGTCGCCTACCCCGCGGACTGGCAGCGCGTCAGCGACCTCCTCGCCGACGACCCCCGCCCCGGCGACGTCGTCACCCAGCCGTTCTCCGCGTTCCGCCGGTTCGCGTGGAACGGCGACCGCACCCAGCTCGACCCGGCGCCGCGCTTCCTGCCGCGGCCGACGGTCATCGACGACACCCTCTACGTCAACGGCGCGCCGGTCGCCGGCGAGGACCCCCGCGCGCTCGCCATCCGCGACGGCGCCGACCTGGGTGAACTCGGCATCGGATGGGTGCTCGTCGAGCACGGCACGCCCGGCCGGACCGACACCGGCGGCCTCACGCGGGTCTACGACGGCGAGTGGCTCACCCTCTACCGGGTGCCGGGTGCAATCGCCGCTGGGCCGGATGGCCCACCGCGAACACCGGTCGTCGTCGCCGATCTGGTCGCACTAGCAATGATCCTGTTCAGCCTGTTGTGGCTGGCATTACCGGCCGGTAGCCTGACAACCCTGAATCGTCGGCATCGGGAGTGAGCCGTGGGGAAACTGATCGGCGTGGTCGCGTCCGTACTGGTCGGGCTCGCGCTCGCCACCGGAGTGACCTTCGCGGTCTCCTCGGCATCCGCGCCCGACAAGGGCGTCAACCTCGACGAGCCCGCGGCCCCGAACAACAACGGCGTCCGCTCCGGCGGGTCCGGCAGCGACTCCGTCAACTACGGCTCGACGCCGTAACCACGTACCTCGTCGACCGCCAGTGCGTCGCGGGGTCGTCGACCGTGCGCGTCGCCAGCACGGCACCACCATGTGCCGCCACCACCGAACGCAGCCGCGCGGGCGCGTACGGGGTCATCCGCATCGGCGCGGGGTAACCCAGCAGTTTGCGCTGCCCCAAGCGAACCAGCCAGCCCGGCGCCAGCCGCCACACCGTGCCCTTGAATGTCCACAGTGGACGTGTGGTGCACTGCAGCAGCGCGACACCGCCCGGCCGCAGCACGCGCACGAACTCCGCGAGGTAGCCGTCGATCACCGGCGCCGGCAGGTGTTGCAGCACCAGCTCGGAGTACACGAGGTCGAAGCTGTCCGCCGCGAACTGCGCGAGGTCGGACGTCTCGTTCAGCACGAACCGGCACCGGCCGTCGCTGCGGTCCAGCTTGCGTGCCACGTCGAGCATCGGCGGCGACACGTCCACGCCGACCACCTCGTCCGCGTGCTCGGCGAGCGCCTGGGACAACCTGCCGGCGCCGCAACCGAAGTCGAGCACCTTCGGCCAGCGCGGGCCGACGTCCAGCTCGGACAGCCACTCGACGGCCGCCGCCACGTCCTCGCGGCCGGTGGCCAGGAACTGCTCGGGATCCCAACGGCCGCCACGCTTGTCGGCCGCGACGTACACCGCCCACAGTGGATCCCGCTCGCCGAGCTCGGTCCAGTCCCGGCGCACCTCGTCAAAGCTCACGACGCCCCCTCGCAGGCTCGGTGCCGCCGCTTGCAATCGCCCTGTGACATTGGTTCGCTCGCAAGCTCGCTCACAAGGACGCATTAAACCCGCCCGGCACGTTCCCGCGACATCGCCGTCTCGCGGACCAGGTCCTCGAACGCGTCCACGCTGCGCTCCCACCCGAACGACGCGGCCCACTCGCGGCCCGCGGCGCCCATCTCGGCCCGCACCCGGCCCGCCCGCAGCAGCCGGTCGACCTTGCGGACGAAGTCGTCGAAGTCGGTCGCCAGCACGCCGGTCTCACCATCCACAATGGACTCGGCGACCCCGCCGGCGTCCCGGTAGGCGATCGACGGCACGCCGTGCGCGGCGGCCTCCATGATCGCGATGCCCCAGCCCTCCTTGACCGAGGGGCACACGTGCAGCCACGACCGCGCGATGATCTCGTGTTTGTCCTGCTCCTCGACCCAGCCGTGCAGCGTGACGCGGTCGCGCACGTCCCGCAACGCCGCGTGTTCCCGCAGGTTGTCGAGCCACCAACCGCTTCCGACGACCTCGAGCCGCAGCTTCGGCCAGCGCTCGGCCAGCCGCGCGACCGCGTCGATCGCGTGCTCGACCTGCTTGTGCGGCACGAGCCGCCCGACCAGCACGATCGTGGGATCCGGGTCCCGGTCGGCCCTCGTGCGCGGTGGCGCGTCCATCCCGTTGCGCACCACCGTGGTCCGCTCCGCCGCGACGCCGAGGCGCGCCAGCTCGCCGCGGGTCACCTCCGACACCGTGAGGTAGCGGCACCCGCGGTACAGCCGCGGCGCGAGCCGGGACTCGATCCACCAGCCGATCCGGCCGAGCACCGGACCGACGACCGGGCGCCACTGCTCGCGGTGCACGTGGTGCACGAGCACCAGCACCGGGCATCTGGCGACCAGGCGGGAGAAGAACGGCATGCCGTTCTGCACGTCGACGACGACGTCGGCCTTCGCGGTCGCGACGGCGAACAACGCGCGCAGGTAGACCGAGAGACGGCCGCCGCGGCGGCGGAAGCGCACGCCGTCGACCACCTCGTCGGCCGGCGCGTTCGCGTGCGCCGCGCACTGGATCGTCACGTCGTAGCCGCGGCCGGCGAGGCCGTGCGCCATGCGCTCGACGTAGCGCTCCGAACCGCCACCCTCCGGATGCCGGGTGTCGCGCCAGTTCACGAGCAGTACCGTGGGGCGACTCATGAATACTCCAGCTCGGCGATGATAGGTTACCGGCCGGTACAGTGGATCAAACAACCGACGAAAGCGATACCCCCAATGGTAGGTAAGACCGATTCAGAAATCGGTATCCGGCCTAAGCGGGACGCCACGCTGGGCAGATCGGTACGACTGTTCCGCGCATTTCTCTCGGAACAGTCCGATCCCGACCACTTCTATCAGATCCTGGCCGCCGACTCGGTCCGCCAGATATCGGAATACACTCCGCTGAATGGCCGAGTCGTACTCGATGTCGGCGGTGGTCCCGGCTATTTCGCGGACGCGTTCCGGGCCGCCGGCGCCCGGTATCTCGGCGTCGACCCGGACGTGGGCGAACTGTCCGCGCGGGGCGCCCCCGCCGACGGCATGGTGCGTGCCAGCGGCACCGAACTGCCTGTTCAGACGGGGTCTGTCGACGTCTGCTACTCGTCGAACGTGCTCGAGCACGTCGCCGATCCGGTCGCCATGCTCGACGAGATGGTCCGGGTGACCAAGCCGGGCGGCACCGTATTCGTCTCGTTCACCCCGTGGTTCTCGCCGTGGGGCGGCCACGAAACGGCGCCATGGCATTTCTTCGGCGGTTATTACGCCCGACGCCGATATGTCCGGCGAAATGGCCGGGAACCCAAGAACAAGTTCGGCGAGAGCCTGTTCGCGCTCACCATCGGAAAAGCACTCCGGTGGGCCCGGCACACCGACCGGGCCGCCACCGCGACTCTTGTCCGGGCCCTCCCGCGATATCACCCGTGGTGGGCCCTGTGGATTGTGCGAGTTCCCATTCTGCGGGAACTGGCCTCGTGGAACCTGGTGCTCGTGTTGCGCAAGCGCTAACGCGTCGCGCCCGCGGTCTGGCGTCGTCTCGGTCGCGGGCCGCCCGCGCTGCTGCCGCCGTGCCGGCCGCGACCGGCCATCAGCAGCACCACGGCCACGATGATCAACACGCCGCCGACGATCCACATGACGATCGGCCACGTCGTCAGCAGGCTCAGCTTGGACTTGTTGTCCTCGGCCTTGTTGACGTTGTCGTTGAGCGTCTTGTCGTTGAACTTCAGCGTGCCGTCGAAGACGGTCGTGCCCTCGCCGGGCTCCTCGCCCGGCGCGACCAGCTCCTGCTTGCCCTCCTGCTGGCCGAGGATGATGATGCCCGTCACCGGCTCCACCCACACGGTCCGCTTGACCTGGTAGTACATCTCGGCCTCGACGCTCGCCTCGTCCGGCTGCCCGACGAGCGCGCCGGGCACCTCGCGGTCCGCGATCTTGGTCGCCGGGACGTCCATGACGAACCGGTACGTCTCGAGACCCTGGATGGTCTCCTCGCCGTCGTACCGGGCGTTGACGGACTTGTGCACCGAGAGGTCGTAGTAGTCGTAGTCGCGCTGTTCGGTGTCGAACGGGAACTTGAACGACAGGCCCGGCTGCTGGACGTCGCCGCGATCGACCGTCTGCCGCTTGCCCGCCTCCTGCTCGATGTACTGGTTCTCGCAGGGCGCGACGGCCTCGCTGGTGTGCCGGTCGATGCACAGCGAGCGCACGGAGGCGGTGATCGTGATGCCGCTCGTGTCGTCCACGGTCTTGATCGCCTCGACGTACACCGCGACGTCGCCGTCCTCGACGACCTCCGGCGCGGTCAGGTCGCCGGTGACGTACGTGGTCGAGGTCAGGCTCAGGTTGCTGCGCACCTCGGGCGACGGCGCGCCGTCGACACTCTCGATCACCAGCGCGGTGATTCCGTCACCCTCCGCCACCGAGGTGGACTCGTTGTCCAGCGGCACCTTCGCCAACTGGGGGTAGGCGTAGAAGCGCAGCAGCAGCCCGAGCGCCACCGCGAACACTCCCAGGCCGAGCAGCACGAAGCTGACGATGCGGCGCAACGGTCCTCCTCCTCGAGGCACAACGAGATGCGGCTAAATTACCCGACGGTAACCAGGGCGCAAGGCCCATCTGGAGCAGTCCGCGCGCACAACTCGACGGGTTCACCAGCCAAGTGTGCGGGTCAGGCGGCATGATCGGGCCATGCGATGCGACGTGTGGTGGGCGCGGCCGACGGCGGAAACGCCGCGCCTGCTCGGAATGCTCGACGACATCGAACGCGAGCGCTACGCGAACTACCGCCGTGAGGTCGACAAGCTCCGGTTCCTGACCGGGCGGGCGCTGATCCGCACGGTGGCCGGCATGTGGCTCGGCGTCGAGCCGGAGGCGGTCGCGCTGGACAGTTCGTGTTTCGACTGCGGCAAGCCGCACGGCAAGCCGACGGTGGTCGGGTCCGATCTCGAGGTGTCGATCTCACACTCCGGCGACCGGGTGGGACTGGCCGTCACCACGGGCGCCCCGGTCGGCGTCGACGTGGAGGAGGTGCGTGCGGCGGAGGTCGACGACCTGGCCGGGATCGCGTTCTCGCCCGATGAGCGCGCGGTGTTCCGCGCGGTGCCGGAGGCCGAGCGGCGCGGCGCGTTCTTCACGTACTGGGCGCGCAAGGAGGCGGTGCTCAAGGCGACCGGCAAGGGCATGTCGCTCGGGATGAGCAAGCTGACGCTGACCGCCCACGACGAGCCGCCGAGGGTGGTCGCCACCGAGGCCGCGGAGGTGGACATCCCGAACGTGCACATGACCGACCTCGACCTGGGCCCGGAGTACCGCGCGTGCGTGGCGGTGTTCGCGCCACAACCCCCAGAAGTAACGGAACAAGACGCGACCCCGGTACTGAAAGCCCTGGGTTGACGGCCCACCCGCGTGT
The DNA here is from genome assembly GCA_963840275.1 of uncultured Actinomycetota bacterium. GTDB lineage: Bacteria > Actinomycetota > Actinomycetes > Mycobacteriales > Pseudonocardiaceae > Actinophytocola. The sequence goes on along the minus strand of CAWIYK010000002.1, from coordinate 1,155,504 downwards.
CCAACCCCCAGAACCCGCGAGTCCACCGTTCAGACACAGTGAGTTCCACGTTCAGACACACTGAGTTGGCGGTTCGTGTCTATCGGCGGTAGTCACGAAACGTCGACTCACTAGGTCTGAACGGGCAACTCGCGGGTTAGGGGTTCAGCAGGCGGCGGGCTTTTGCCAGGTAGTGGTCGAGCAGCTCGGTGTCCGGTTGACCCGCGCGCAACGCCTTCGCGCGCTCCAGGTGGGTGAGCGCCACCTCGGCCGCCTCCCGCCGGTCGAGCGGCTCCGGGCTGCCGCGCAGCAGCTGGCCGGCCGCGCACGGGTCGACGACCGCCGCCGAACCGAGGTGCTGCAGGCAGCGCGCCACGCCCTGGTCCTCGCCGATGCGGGCGAACGTCGCCCGCGCGAGCTGCCACGCGCGAACCGCCTTGATCAGGTCCGCCTTCGACAGCACGACACCCCGCAGCTCGATGCTGTGCGCCTCGCTGCCGAGGTCGTCGAGGTCCCGCGCCAGCTCCTCGGCCCGCTCCAGGTGGGTGAGCGCCTCGTCCAGCCGCCCGAGCGACAGGCACAGCGCGCCGATGTTGATCAGCACGGCCGGCGAGCGGGACGCGGGGCCGGCCAGCGAGTCGAGCGGCACGTCCATCTCGCCGGTGCCGGCGAGCACGAGCAACGCGCGTTCCGCGTGCTCCCTGGTGCTCAGCTCGGCACGCACCCGCACGTCGCGCAGCTGGTCGGCGTGCTTGCCGGCCAGGTCGAGGTGCGCGGCGGCCTCGCCGAACCGGCGGGCGATCCGGTGCGCGGTGGCCATCCGGATCGCGCTCAGCGCGGCGAGGTCGTGCCGGCCGGCGCGCTCGACCAGCCCGTACAGCCCGGAGTTGACCGCGAGCAGCCCGCTCGACTGCCGCTCCCGCACGTACCAGCGGTCCAGTGCGTCGGCGATAGTGCACAGGTCGTCCAGGACCAACGCGAGCAGCTCGTCGTCGAGGTAGGTGTTGGCGTACAGCGGCCGGAACGACGGCTCGGACACCCGGAACCAGTCGGCGGCCGCGCGCGGATGGATGTCCAGGCGGGCGCCCCAGCTGGTGGCGTAACGCGCGTAGAACGCCAGCAGCGCCGGCACCGCACGTGCCGCGACCGCACGCCGGTCCTCCTCCTTGGTGGTGCCCTCGATCGCGCGCCGGATCTCCTGCGGCAACCGGTACCGGCCGTCGACCTCCTCGACGAGGTTGCGGATCCGCAGCTCCTCCAACGCGACCGGGTCGTCGGTGACCCCGAGCATCGCGGTGACCGCGCCCTTGATCAGCCCGGTCACCGGCAGCTCGGCCAGCGCGGACAGCAGCCAGGCGGCCTCCTCGGTCAGGCCCTCACGCAGGTTCGCGAGGATGGCGAGCCACACCCGCTCGAGCGGGCCCTCGACCGGCCCGTCCTTGTGCAGCTCGGCGAGCAGCCCCTCCAGCGTCACGCTGCTGCCCGGCCTGCGGACCTCCTGCGCGAACGCCTTCACCGCGCGCGGCCGCCCGACGCAGGCACGCATCAGCTCGTCGAGGTCGTCGTCGTGCTCGTTCGGGCGCGGCCACGGCAGGAAGTCGCGCAGTCGCCGCTTCGGGCCCGGCGTGTTCAGGTCCGCGTTCCAGATCTCGCGCAGGTGCTCCAGCTCGAGCGGCCCGACCTCGACCCGGCTGTCCTCCTCGACGACGTCGCCGATCGCGGTCTCGCCGACGATCACCAGCCGCGGCCCGTCGGCCGGCCACTCCCGGACCAGCCATTCGACCTGCTCCGGCGTGGTGACGTTGTCGAGCAGCAGCGTGCCGCCGGTCTGGCGGAACACGGCGACGAGCTCGCGGGCGACCTTGGCCAGCACCTCGTCGGTGTCGTCGGCCGGCTCGTCGATGCCGTACACCAACACCACCCGCCCCGCGGTCGCGGTCGCGTCGTCGGGCGCGCTCGTCGAACGGCTGCGCAGGTCGAACCTGTTGGTGGTGCGGGTATCGCCGACGTGCGTGTCGATGAGCCGCTGCGCCACCGCCTGCCCGACGGCGGAGGTGCCGATGTCGCGCGGGCCGACCACGGCCACCACCCCGGTGGCCCGCACCGCCCGCACCGCCGCCCGCACCTCGGCCTCGCGGTCCACCAACGGTTGCCGCTGGTACCACGTCGGCGGCTCGAGCAGCACCGGCGGCTGCGGCCGCTCGTCCGAGGCGAGCGGGCTCCGTGCGCGCCGCCGCTCCCGGATGGCCAGCACCGCCCACCCGATCAGGAACGCCGGCACCACGACGATCGCGACCAGCAGCACGTAGTGGCCGACCGTCTGGCCGGCGGCGGTCTCGTTGGCCTGGTTGCCGATCAGCTCGCCGACGACGCTCAGCGCGAACCACGACACGACCGCGAACAACAGCAGTCGCAGCTGTTTGAACCAGTCGCGGTCCGAGCCCCGGTTCACCGTGCGATCCCCCCGGTGAGCCCCACGACGACCTTGCGCCACGTCGCGAGCAGCAGCACGACCGGGATCAGCGCGGACACCACGGCACTCGCCGCGACCGTGCCGGCCGACGTGCCGAACTGGCGGGCCTCGCCCCACAGCAGCAGCGTCAGCGGACTGGTGCCCGGCCCGCTGACCAGGAACCCGACGATGAAGTCGTTCCACACCAACACGAACTCGAGCACCACGACCGCGATGAGCGTGGTCCGGTACGGCCCGCGCCGCCACATCTCGTCGAGCGCGGGACGGCCGTCGTCCTCGGCCCGCCGCGGCGCCGCGCGGAAGGCGCTGCGCAGCACGAGCGTCGCGAACGGCAGCCCGGCCGCGGCGTGCACGAGCGCGAGCGGCGCTCGCGAGCCGACCAGGCCCAGCGCGGCGAACAGGTCACCGAGCGGCCCCGCGTACATCTGCACCGGCGCGACCGCGAGGATCGCGAACACGGGAGTGAGCACGCGGGACACCCGGCGCGGCACCACCCACGTCAGCAGGTACGCGGCCGGCACGGCCGCGGCGAGCACCAGCGCGGTCGCGAGCCCGGCGATCAGCAGGCTGCCGGCGACCGCCGGCCACAGCCACACCGCGCCCGCCTCGGCGAACGAGCCGAGCCCGATCCCCGTGAACCGCCACCAGCCGAGCGCGCCGGCCGCCTCCGGGTCGTGGAACGCCGTGGCGACCAGCACCACGACCGGCAGGATCCACATGAGACCGACGAGCGCGACCAGCGGCCAGCCCCACCAGCGTGGCGCCCGGTCGATCGTCGCCTCCGGCGGCGGCAGGAACTCGGTCTGCTCCGGCCTGCGCATGGTCCGCATGCCGGCCGTGCCGACCAGCGCGACCACCAGGAACAGCAGCACCGCGAGCAGCGCCGGCCCGCCGGGGTCGCCGTCCCGCGAGGTCATCCGCCACCAGTGCAGACCGACCACGTCCACGTCGTCCTGGATGGACCCCGGCGTCGCGATCAGCACCAGGTCGAACACCCGGATCGCGGCGACCAGCACGGTCAGCACGACGATCGAGGTGACGGGTCCCGGCCGGGGCAGCGTGAGCCGGCCGACGCGCAGCCCCGGCCCGCCGGTCGTGTCGAGGCCGGCACGGAACAGCACGACCACGAAACCCAGCCAGGACCACGCGAACGCGGACGCGAGCACCCACCAGATCAGGTCCGGCCCCAGCCAGGTCGTGCCGCCGCCGAGCAGCGCGCTCGCCATGCCGCGCTCCGGGTTCGGGTCGAAGATCAGCCGGAACACCGCGCCGGACACCACCGCGGACACGCCGAACGGCAGGATCAGCATGTACAGCAGCACCCGCCACAGCCGCCCGACCTGCCGGCTCAGCACGGCGATGACGTACCCGACGACGATCAGCACGAGCGCGATGCCCACCCACAGCACGCTGTGCCACGCGGACCGCAGCGCGCCGGGATCGGTGAACAGGTCCGCGAGGTCCGCGCGGAACGCCCAGTAGACCGTCCATCCCATCGGCACGACGAGCAGCGCGAGCAGCACCCCCGCCGGCAGCCCGAGCAGGTAGTGGCCCCAGTACCGGCGTTGCGGCGCGGCCCGCAGCCGGCCGGTCAGCTCCCGGCCCGCGACCTCGAGCCGCAGTCCCGGCCCGCTCTCGATCTCCATGCTCACCCGGTCCGATGTTCCGCGTCGACCATCGACTCGCTCGCGGCACGCGCGGCCACCGCCGGACTCGTCCCCGCAGCGACACCGCGCAGCAGGTCCTGCAGCACCCGCTGGAGCCCCTCGCTGCCGCCGAGCCGACCGAGCCGGTCGGCCAGCCCGAACTCGGTCGTCGCGCCCCGCAGCTGTTCCGCGAGCCCTTGCAGCGTCGGGCTGTAGTACTTCGGGTCGGTGCGCGGGTTGGCCGCGATGAAGCCGCCGGTGTCCCGGATCCACGGGAGCGGCGCGTCCGGCGTCGCGAGGTAGCGGATCAGGTCGTACGCCGCCGGGGGCGCGTCGCGGTTGAGCACCAGCAGGTCCGCCGAGATCGCGAGCGGCACGTCGGCGTCGGCGTCGCGGGTGGGGAAGGTGAACGTCTCGACGTCGTCCAGGCCGGCGAACCGGCGGATCACCGACTCCGCGAAGTCCGGCGCGGGGACCATCGCGGCCCGCCCGTACCGGAAGACCTCCAGCACCGCGTCCGGGAACTGCTGCACGAGCGCCCGGTCGGGGCCGCCGGACAGCGCCCGCGTCCGCCCCCACATGTCCGCGACCATCTCGAACGCCGACCGCACCGGCGAGCTGTCCCACAGCCGCGCGTCGTGCGGGCGGGTCAGCTCCCGGAACGTTTCGGTGAACGACCGCAGCAGGACGTTCTCGAAGAACTGGGCGAGGAACCATCCGTCGGCGCCGCCGAGCGCGAGCGGCGCCGGCCCGCCGATGTCCACGATCTCCTCGTTCAGCGCGAGCCACTCGTCCCAGGTCTCCGGTGGCGTGAGGCCGTGCTCGGCGAAGAAGCCCTTGCGGTACCAGACGACCGAGGCGTTGGCGAGCTTGAACGGCAGCGCGTAGTGCACGCCGTCGGACGTCGCGGGTGACCAGATCTCGTCGTAGGCGGACTGCCACACGCCCTCGGGCAGCGCGGCGAGGTTGCCGATGGCGCCGGACAGCTGACCCGGCTGCGGCAGCGCGATCACGTCCGGCCGGCCGGAGGTGCGGGCGCCGAGCGCGGCGCCGATGTCGTCGCCGAGCGGGATCAGCTCGTAGTCGCGCACGCCACGCTGGTCGAGCACGCGGCTGAACGCGGCCAGCTCCGCCGCGCTCCAGCTGACGGCCACCCGCACGTAGTCGCCGAGGCCGGCGGTCCGCGCGAGGCCCCCACAACCGGCCGCGAGGCCGGCGAGCGGCATGAGAGCAGCCCCACGCAGCAACGTTCGCCTCTGAACCACTCGACGCAACCGCCCCAGCTAGTCGACTAGCCAACTACCTTATGTGATGGCGGACTCGCGAGGCGTGGATACCGCCAAATGATGGAAGGACCGCGGAATTCACGTCAGGTCGAGGTGCAGGCCCATCCCGCGCAGCAGCGTCTGGAACTTCGCGGACGTCTCCGTGACCTCGAGGTTCGGCTGCGACGCCGGCATGATCCCGGCGCCCGAGTACAGGGTCATGGTCGGCGGCCGGCCGGGTGCGTCGGACAGCTCCGCGCACCGGATGCCGACGACCCACTCGCCGTCGCCCTCGGCGTCGCACCACCCGATCGCGCCGGCGTAGAAGCCGCGGTCGAACGGCTCCAGCTCGGCGATCGTGGCGCGGGCCCGGTCGACCGGGGTGCCGCACACGGCGGGCGTCGGGTGCAGCGCGGACGCGAGCCGCAGCGAGGAGATGTCCTGGTCGAGCAGGTCGCCGGTGATCCGGGTGGACAGGTGCCACACGGCGGTCGTGCGGATGAGCGACGGCTCGGCCGGCACGTCGAGGGTGCCGCAGAACGGCCGCAGCGCCTCGGCGACCGCCTCGACGACCACCCGGTGCTCCTCGCGGTCCTTGGCCGACGTGAGCAGCGCGGCGCCCGCGGCCCGGTCGGCGACCGGGTCGGGGTCGCGCGGGATCGAGCCGGCGAGCGGGTTCGCCACGACCGTCCGGCCGGTGCGGGACAGGAGCATCTCGGGGGTGGCGCCGACGAGCGTGCGCCGGCCGGTCGCCGCCGGCAGGTCCACCGCGTAGGTGAAGCCGGTCGCGTTGTCGGCGGCGAGGTTCGCGAGCAGCGCGCCGAGGGCGACCGGCTCGGCCATGGTCAGCCGCAGCGACCGCGCGAGCACGACCTTGCGCAGCTCCCCGGCCTTGAGGCGGGTGACGGCGACGGCCACGCCGTCCGCGTACTCCGCGCGGGAGGGAAACGGCTCGACGGACACGACCGAGCCGATCCCGGCGCGACGCTCGCCGGGCGCGACCGGGGCGGACCACCGGACGCGTTCCGGCACCACGAGGTGCGGCGCGACCGCGTCGTCGAAGGGCAGGGCGCCGACCGCGACCGGGACGTCGGAGTCGACCAGGAGCTTGGTCACCCTGGCCGCGAGCTCGTCCGGGTCCCGTTCGGTGACCACGTGGCGCTCGCCGGTCGCGAGCAGCGCGCGGCTCGGCGAGGTGAGCAGGAAGGAGCCGGGCCGGTAGTCCGCGATGAGGCCGGGGGCGTTCGTCACCCCTTCATCATGCCCATCAACCAGGCCGACAAACTCCCTCGCGGGTAGGATTTTGAACACGTTCAGGGCCCGCGAGCGCGTGCTCGCGGGCCCTGTCTACGGGATTCTGTTTAGTTCAGCGCGTCGATGAGCGCGGAGCGCTGGCGGTCGCCGAGACCGGCGGCGCGCCGGTCCGGGTCGATGCCGGTCTGCTCGAGCAGCGCTGCGACCTTCACGGCGCCGAGGCCCGGCACTGCCTTGAGCAGCGCGGCGACCTTGGTCTTGCCGATGGTCTTGTCTTCCTTCGCCTTCCCGAGCACCGACGCGATGGTCCGCTCACCGGACTTGATCGACGCCAACAGCTCGGAGCGCGCCTTGCGCGCCTCCGCCGCCTTGGCCAGCGCGTCAGCGCGCTGCTCTGGAGTCAACGTGGGCAGAGCCACCGTGGTGTTCCTTCCTTGCTCGACTTCTGGCTGGTCCGCGGCGGGTCGGTGGTCCCGGGTCTACCTGGACGTCTCCCCCGCGGCGCCGCTGCCAGTAAACACATCAACGTCCGTGAACATACGCGCGACACGCGAAGACTTCGCGCCGAAACCGCAGGTAACACACCTATTGGGTGTCTGTGTCGAATTGGTCACTCCGCTCGGTCGCCAATACGCCCGCTCCTTCGCTACGTCTCCCATACGGAGCGTTACCCATGTTCACGCCCGGCTCGACCGCATTAGTCTTCGCACCAACCGAACCACCAGTCACACCACCAGCCACAGGGAGCTTGAACAGCGATGTTGGGCACCATGCAGGACGGTCAACTGTCCATCGCCAACCTGCTCCGGCACGGCAGCCGGGTCCACGCCACGGCCGAGGTCGTCACCTGGACCGGCACCGAGTCCCGCCGGAGCACGTATGCCGAGGTAGCGAAGGAGGCGGCGCGGCTCGCGGGTGCCCTGCGCGGCCTCGGTGTCACGTCCGACCAGCGCGTCGGCACGTTCATGTGGAACAACACCGAGCACCTGGTGGCCTACCTCGCGGTGCCCGCGATGGGCGCGGTGCTGCACACGCTCAACATCCGGCTGTTCCCCGAGCAGCTGACGTTCGTCGCGAACCACGCGGAGGACCACGTGGTGCTGGTGGACGGCACGCTGGTGTCGCTGCTCGCGAAGGTCCTGCCGACATTCGAGACGGTCCGGCACGTGGTGGTGGTCAACGGGGACGCGAGCGCGCTCCAGGCGCCCGACGGGGTGACCGTGCACTCCTACGCCGACCTGCTGGCCGAGCAGCCCGACGAGTTCGAGTGGCCGGCCGTCGACGAGAACTCCGCGGCCGCCATGTGCTACACGTCCGGCACCACCGGCGACCCCAAGGGCGTCGTCTACACGCACCGCTCGATCTGGCTGCACTCGATGCAGGTGTGCATGACCGACTCGATGGCGCTCGCGCAGTCCGACCGCGCGCTGGTGATCGTGCCGCAGTTCCACGCCATGTCGTGGGGCCTGCCGTACGCGGCTCTGATGGTGGGCGCGTCGCTGATCATGCCGGACCGGTTCCTGCAGCCGGAGCCGCTCGCCGCGATGATCGCGGCGGAGCGCCCGACGATGGCGGGCGCGGTGCCCACGATCTGGCAGGGCCTGCTCGCGCTGCTGGAGCAGAAGCCGCAGGACCTCGCGCCGCTCGGCCGGGCCGTGGTCGGCGGGTCGGCCTGCCCGCCCGCGCTGATGTCCGCGTTCGACGAGCTCGGCGTCACGATCATCCACGCGTGGGGCATGACGGAGACCTCGCCGCTCGGCAGCGTGTCGCGCCCGCCCGCCGGGCTGTCGGCGAAGGACGAGTGGGACTACCGGATCCTGCAGGGCCGCTTCCCGGCCTCGGTGCGGGCCCGGCTCATCGACGACGACGGCAACGAGCTGCCTTGGGACAACGAGGCGGTCGGCGAGCTGGAGGTGGCCGGGCCGTGGGTCGCGGCCGCCTACTACCGGATCGGGTCCGGCGAGGAGGGCTCGGAGAAGTTCCACGACGGCTGGCTGCGCACCGGTGACGTCGGCGCCATCACGCCGGACGGGTTCCTGCGGCTCACCGACCGGTCCAAGGACATCATCAAGTCCGGCGGCGAGTGGATCTCGTCGGTTGACCTGGAGAACGCCGTGATGGCGCACCCGGCGGTCGCGGAGGCCGCGGTGATCGGCGTGCCGGACGAGAAGTGGTCGGAGCGGCCGCTGGTGGCGGTGGTGCTGCGGGAGGGCCAGTCCGCGACGCCGACCGAGCTGCGGTCCTACCTCGCGGAGAAGGTCGCGAAGTGGCAGCTGCCGGAGAACTGGACGTTCATCGACGAGGTGCCGAAGACGAGCGTCGGCAAGTTCGACAAGAAGCGGCTGCGCGCGGCGGTGGCCGACGGGTCACTCGACATCAGCCACCTGTCGTGACGGCGGAGATTCACCAGTTCGTGCCGTTCGCGGCCACGCTCGGCATCGAGACGCTGTCCGCGACACCGGAGGAGGTGCGCGGACGGATCGCCTGGTCGGAGTCGCTGTGCACGGTCGGTGGCGCGCTGAACGGCGGGACGATCATGGCGCTGGCGGACAACGTCGGTGCCTGGTGCGCGTTCCTGAACCTCCCGGAGGGGGCCGCCGGCACGACGACGATCGAGTCGAAGACGAACTTCCTGCGAGCCGTGAAGAGCGGGCACGCCACCGCGGTAGCCCGTCCGCTGCATGTCGGACGTCGGATCATCGTAGTCGAATCCGACGTTGTGGATGACGAGAAACGCCTGGTCGCGAGGGTTACACAGAGCCAGGCGGTGCTGTGATGACCCGCAAGGGGTAGCCCAAATGGTCGGCATCGACTGTCGGAGGTCGGTATCGTCTGCCGCGTGCCGGATCCCAGGCCGCGGAAGCTGACCGCGACGTCCTATGTAGTGCTCGGCATGCTGAGCTACTCGCCGGCGACGAGCTACGACCTGAAACAGTGGGTCGCGAACACGATCGGGAACTTCTGGGCGTTCGCGCACTCCCAGCTCTACGACGAGCCCGCGCGCCTCGTGGCGGACGGGTACGTCACCGAGTCGGTGGAGGAGGGCGGCCGGCGGCGCAGGACGTACTCGATCCTGCCCCCGGGCCGCGAGGCCCTCCGCGAGTGGCTCTCCTCGTCGACCGACGAACAGACCGAGGTGCGCGACCTCGGGTTGCTGAAGCTGTTCTTCCTGAACTTCGGCACCCGCAAGGACATGATGCAGCTCGCCCGCGACCGCCACGAGTCGCACCGCGCGCGGGCGAACTCGTACGAGGAGCAACGCGCGGAGATCGTCGACTACGCCGACCGCTGGCAGGTCAAGACGATCGAGCTGGGCATCCGCTACGAACGCTGCGTAGAGGAGTTCTGGGCCGACTTCATCAAGGAACTGGAAGAAGAAGACCTCACGTAACCCGCGTGTCCGACGCCCAGACCCCGCGTGTCCAACGCTCGTGACACGTGAGTTCGACGTTCGCGACCGCGCCAGGTGCTCGCGAATGTCCAACTCACCGGGCGTGAGCGTCGGACACGCGAGCCGCCTGGCGCACATCCGGGGTATGCGAACGGTTTACAGACCGTGGCTCAAGGGCGAAAATCTTCCCCATGCGCGCACACCCGTTACGCCTCACCAGGGCGATCACCGCCAGCCTCGGCGCCGCACTCGTCATGACGCTGACCGCAGTGCCGGCGCCGGCAGAGCAGTCGGCGCCGGACGACGCGCCGGTCAACTTCCACCAGTGGCGTTCCACCCGTGACTTCGTCAAGGGCCACGCGGAGGGCCTGCGCCCCGCACCCGGCGGCGGGCTCGTCATCTCCCGGCCGGTCGGCACCGTCGAGCACACCGAACCGGACCTCGGCACCACGCGGACCTACGAGTACGGCCGCTGGACCTCCCCGGCCTACCGCCAGGGCTTCGACGCCACCCAGCTCGTCGCGTCCTGGAACGCCAGCACGCCGGACGACACCTGGCTCGCCGTCGAGATGCAGGGCACGACCGGCGCCGGCGCCAAGTCGACCTGGTACACGATGGGCCGCTGGGCACTCGGCGACACCGACATCGTCCGCACGACGGTGCCCGACCAGCAGGACGCGGTCGGCTACGTCGACGTCGACACGTTCGTCGCCGAGCAGGCCATCTCGAGCTACCAGCTCCGCGTGACGCTGTACCGCGAGAAGGGCACGCACCGCACCCCGAAGCTCGCCATGGTCGGCGCGATGACCTCCGCCATCCCCGACCGCTTCACCGTCCCCGCCGGCCCGACCGCGGGCGCGTGGGGCATCGAGCTGCCCGTGCCGCGCTACTCGCAGAACGTCCACGCCGGCGAGTACCCGCAGTACGGCGGCGGCGGTGAGGCCTGGTGCAGCCCGACCTCGACCGAGATGGTCGTCGAGTACTGGGGCCGCAAGCCGAGCAAGCACGACCTGAGCTGGGTCGACCCGGCCATCGCCGACCCGACCGTCGACCACGCCGCGCGCTTCACCTACGACCACGACTACGACGGCACCGGCAACTGGCCGTTCAACACCGCCTACGCGGCGTCCTTCGGCCTCAACGGGCACATCACGCGCCTGTCCTCGCTGACCGACATCGAGAAGTTCGTCAAGGCCGGCATCCCGGTGATCACCTCGCAGTCGTTCCTGGCCAGCGAGCTGGACGGCGCGGGCTACGGCACGGCGGGCCACATCATGGTCGTCGTCGGGTTCACCGAGAACGGCGACGTCATCGCCAACGACCCGGCGTCGAGCAGCAACGACGCGGTGCGCAACGTGTACAAGCGCGACCAGTTCGCCGACATCTGGCTGCGCACCAAGCGCGTCAACGCCTCCGGCGGCATCTCCGGCGGCCCCGGCGGCGTGGCGTACATCATCGCGCCGCCGTGGAAGCACCTGCCGAAACTCTGACACAGTCGAGGCGTGTCTTTCGCCGACGAGGACTACCCGTCGGTGCCCTACCCGGGGCGCCGGCCCGCGGGCTCGTTCGTGCACGACGACGCCACCGGGTGGGCGGTCGCGCCCGACCCGGCGGTGTCGTCGGGCTGGCACCTGGACGGCACCGACCTGGACGACTGGCTCGCCGGGCGGGACGCGGCGCCGCTCGCCGGGCGCGTGCCGGTGCTCTGCTACGGCTCGAACGTGTGTCCGTCCAAGCTGACCTGGCTGCGGGACACGCTGGGCCTGCCGGGGGCCGCCGTGCTGCTGCACGCCCGCTGCACCGGCCTCGCCGCCGTCTGGGCCAGCGGGCTGCGCGTGGTGGACGACCAGCGGCCGGCGACGCTCACGGCGCTGCCCGGCAACACCGAGGACCACGCGGTGTGGCTGGCGACGCCGGAACAGGTGGCCGTGCTGGACCGCTGCGAGGGCCGTGGCGAGCGCTACCGGCTGGTGCGGGTGGACACCGGCGAGGTGCGGCTCGCCGACGGCACGGTCGTCGAGGGGCCCCTCGCGTACACGGCCGCGGCGCCCCGGCGGCTGCCGCTGCTGGTCGACGGCACGCCGGTGCGGTGCGCGGACGTGCCGCAGTCGGGCGCGGCGGCGCTCGTCGGCGAACCGGCCGACACCGACGGTCTCGCGGTCCGCGAGCTGATCGGCGCACCGGACCCGGCCGAGTTCCCCGGGCGGTTGTTCGTCTACGGCACGCTCCAGCCGCACGCGTCGGACTGGTGGCGGCTCGAACCGCACGCCATCGGCGAACCCCGTGCCGCGGCACTGCCCGGCGCCCTGTTCGACACCGGTCTCGGCTACCCGGCGCTGCGGCTCGGCACCGGGCCGGGGGTGTCCGGTTGGGTCGTCGACCTCGCGGAACCCGCGGCCGCACTGTCCACAATGGACGAATACGAAGGCGCCGAGTACCGCCGGGTCCGGGTGTCGCTCCCCGGTGGACTGACGTGCTGGACGTATGTGTGGACCGACCCGGTCGAGGGATTGCGTATGCTAACCGGCCCATGGGGGAGCGCGGATGCGTCTCGGAGGTGAGGGCCTTGGCCCGGCATAGCAGACTCTGCGCGGTCGTGGCAATGGTGTCGGCACTGGGGGTGGCGCTCGGCGCGTGCGGCACCAAACGGGACAACGCCGGTGATCAGCCGTCGTCGACATCGCCACAGATCGCCACGACCACAGCGACCACAGCGACCTCGACGTCCTCGGCGCCACCGCCGTCGCCGTCGACCGGTGGCGAGACGTCACCGCCCAACCAGGACAACCGCTGCACGTCCGACGAGCTGAGCGGCACGATCCAGCCGCGGGACTCGGGCGCCGGCAACCGGTTCGCCCTCCTCGTGGTCACCAACAAGAGCCAGACGACGTGCACGCTCTGGGGCTTCGGCGGTGTGGAGCTCTTCGACGCGGCCAAGAGCCCGATCCCGACCGTCGCGGAGCGCAACCTCGATCCCAAGCCCGTGCTGGTGACGCTGGCACCCGGCTTCACCGCGGCGAAGAACCTGCACTGGGGTGTGGTGGCGACCGGCGACGAGCCGACCGAGGGGCCGTGCCAGCCGGCGTCGACCGGGATCCGGGTGCTGCCGCCGGACGAGACGACGCCGTTCGAGGTGGCGTTCGAGTTCGGTTCGGTGTGCGGCGAGGGCCGGATCGAGACCAGCGCGTACTTCCCGAACTAGATTTTTTCGCCGGTTTCCCTGTTCAGGCGCGGGCCGACGAGGCAGGCTTGCGCCATGAACACCGAGTCCGAGCTGGCTACGCAGCAGACGGTGCGGCAACCGGTGCCCTCTGTCACCACGGCCGTGCCGGAGCCGGAACCCGTCGACCCGCTCGCCAAGATCATGATGACGCCGCGGATGTTCGCCTCGGTGCTCGCGGTCGTGGCGCTGCTGCTCGGCCTGCTCCTCGCGCTCCTGCCGGTGACGGTCGCGAACGCCGACCCCGCCCGACCCGGCTACGTGTCGTGCGGGAACACCATCGGCGGCGTGGAGACCGGCCCGCTCGGCACCGAGTTGGGCCGGCCGAGCCGCGAGGTCCTCGCGACGTACGTGAACACGTGCGAGAGCGCGGTCGCCACGCGCCTCGCGTACTCGTGGCCGCTCTTCTTCGCCGGCGCGCTGGCGATCGTCTGGGGCGGCGTGGTGCGCAAGCCGCTCTAGCGCACCAGCTTTCCCGGGTTCAGCACGCCGTCCGGGTCGAGCGTGCGCTTGACGGTCGCGAGCACCTCGACGCCGAGCGTGCCGATCTCCTTGTCGAGGTAGGGCGCGTGGTCGACGCCGACCGCGTGGTGGTGCGAGATCGTCCCGAGTGGACCGTCGTCGTCGCCGTTGATCGCCTTGCAGGCGGCCGCTTTCGCTTGCTGCCACTGGGCTTCCGGGTCGTCGTCGACGCGGGGCACGATCGTCGTGAAGTACAGCGACGCGCCGGTCTCGTAGGCGTGGGAGATGTGGCAGGCGACGATCGGGTCGCGGCCCTCGCCAGACAGCGACTCGATCAGCGCCACCCGGACCGCCGTGCGCAGCTTGCCCAACGTGGCCCAGTAGGTGGCGGTCTCGAGCGTCTCGACGCAGACTCCCTTGTCCATCAACGCGTCCCGCTGCCGGGGGCCGGAGAACCGGCCGTGCCGCCACGACTCCCCCGCCGCCGTGCCGAGCGACACCGGCTTCGACCGGCGCAGCGCACGCAGCGTGGCGCGCCTGCGGTGCGCCAGCTCCGCCGTCGAGGTGGCCTCCCAGCCGACGATCAGCAGGCAGGGCTCGAGAATCCCACGCAGCCGCAGGTACTTCCGCACCAGCGCGGTCTTCCAGCCGCCCGACATGGTGAACGCGACCTCGGTCTCCTGCGGGTCGGACAGCCGCGTGACGTCCGCGAGCACCCGCTGCTGCGCCAGCTCGCGCACCGCCGCGGCGCCGGCCTCCCAGCCGTCGAGCACGAAACCCTCGTAGCGGCGCACGGTCGGCAGCTCCCGCACCCGCACGGTCACCTCGGTGATCACGCCGAACGCGCCCTCGCTGCCGACGACCAGCTGCCGCAGGTCGGGCCCGGCGGCGGACGCGGGCGCGGCACCGAGCCGCCACTCGCCGCGCGGGGTGGCCATCCGCACGCCCTCGACCATGTCCTCGAACCGTCCGTAGCCCGCCGAGGCCTGGCCGGAGCTGCGTGTCGCGGCGAACCCGCCGATCGTGGCGCGCTCGAACGACTGCGGCACATGACCGAGGGTCATGCCGTGCGCGGCGAGCAGCCGCTCGGCGTCCGGCGCGACCACGCCGGCCTGGAACACCGCGAGCCGCGAGACCGGGTCGACGGAGACGAGCTTGTCCAGCCGCACCAGGTCGAGCACCACCACCGCGTCCTTGTCGCCGCGCAACGCCTGCACGCCGCCGACCACGGAAGTGCCGCCGCCGAAGGGCACCAGCCCGACGTCGTGCTCCGCGCACACCTCGACGACCCGTTGCACCTCGGCCGGGTCGGCCGGCACGACGACCGCGTCCGGCACCGTCAGCTCGCCGGTTCCCCTGTGCCGCAACAGGTCCACATAGGACAGTCCGCCGGTGCGGCCGAGCCGGGCGTCGCGGTCGGTCAGCACGGCCGCGTCGCCGACGACCGAGGCGAGCGCCTTCGCGGCTCGTTCCGGCAGCGCGGACTCGCCGACGGTCAGCGCGGAGTCCGGCGCTGCCGGCGTGCTGCGCGCGGTCAGCCCGGTGCGCGAGGCTAGCCAACGGGTGGCATGAGGGGGAAGGATGGCGTCCTGCCCGCCGGCCGGCGTCCAGCTGCGACGAACCAGGTGGTCGAGGTGGTCACTGTTCTGGGTCACAGGTATAGTGTGACACATGGCGTCGATCCGTCACACACCGTCACCCAACCGCGTCGCGGATGACCTCCTGCTCGACGCGGCCATGGAGTGCGTGCTCGCGGTCGGCGTGCGCCGAACCACGCTGAGCGACGTCGCCAGGACCGCCGGCGTGAGCAGAATGACGCTGTACCGCCGGTTTCCGGACGTGCGCGGCATGCTGTCCGCGCTCATCACCCGTGAGTTCGGCAAGATCCTCGCGGCCGCCAACGACGCCGCGCGCCACGAGTCGTCCGTACGCGGCCAGCTCGTGGTCGCCTCCGTGCACACGATCCGCGCGCTGGCCGCGAACCCGTTGATGCACGCGGTGATCGAGCGGGACGCCGAGCTGCTGCTGCCCTACATCATGGAGCGCGTCGGCACGAGCCAGCGGATGACCGAGGACTACCTGCGCGCGCAGCTCGCCACCGGGCAGGCCGACGGCTCGATCCGCGTCGCCGACCCCGCGGTCCAGGCACGGACGATCTTCCTGCTGCTGCAGCCGTACGCGTTCTCGATCCGGCCGTCCACCTCCGACCTCGAGCTCGAGGATCTGCTGACCGAGTTGGGCCGCCTGCTGGACGTCGCGCTGCGGCCGGCATGACGTCGTCGTTGCACGCGGCCCGCCGCGCGGCGGAGCTGACCGCGCTGGCGGACGGCGAGGTCGTCGACGTGCTGGTGGTCGGCGGCGGCGTCACCGGGACCGGCATCGCGCTCGACGCCGTGTCGCGCGGTCTTTCGGTGGCGCTCGTGGAGGCACGCGACCTCGCGTTCGGCACGTCGCGGTGGTCGAGCAAGCTGGTGCACGGCGGCTTGCGCTACCTCGCGAAGGGCGACGTGCGGCTGGCGCACGAGAGCGCCGTCGAGCGCGGGATCCTGATGACGTCGACGGCACCGCACCTGTCGCGCGCGCTGCCGCAGCTGATCCCGCTGCACGCCGAGGTCTCCCGCGGCGGCGCGAACGTCATGCTGGCGGGGCTGCGCGCCGGGGACACGCTGCGCCGGGCCGCCCGGACGCCGTCCGCGCTGCTGCCGCGGCCTCGGCGGGTGTCGGGCCCGGAGGCGCTGGCGCTGGCTCCCGGACTGCGGGTGGCGGGCCTGCGTGGCGGGCTGCTGTCGTTCGACGGGCAGCTCGTCGACGACGCGCGGTTGGTCGTGGCGCTCGCGCGGACCGCGGCGGGCCTCGGCGCGAAGATCCTGACGCGCGCGCCCGCGGTCGCGCTGACCGGTTCCGCGGCCGAGGTGCGCGACGAGTGCACCGGCCGGCTGGTCGAGATCAGGGCACGCACGGTGGTCAACGCGGCCGGCGTGTGGGCCGGGCAGCTGGTGCCGTCGGTGCGGCTGCGGCCGTCGCTCGGGTCGCACCTGGTGGTGTCCGGCCACGATCTCGGCGTCGGCAACACGGCGTTGACCGTGCCGGTGCCGGGTTCCCGGTCCCGGTTCGTGCTGCTGCTCCCCCAGCGCGACGGGCTGGTGTACCTGGGGTTGACGGACGAACCGTACGACGGCGACATCCCGGACGAGCCGCTGGCGCCACAGTCCGATGTGGACTTCCTGATGGAGGTGGCGTCGTCGGTGCTGGCGCGCCGGCTCACGCCGGCCGACGTGCTCGGCAGCTACGCGGGGCTGCGGCCGTTGCTGGACGCGCCGGGCAAGAGTGCGGACCTGTCCCGCAAGCACGCGGTGCTGCGGTCGCCGGAGGGCGTGATCACGGTGGTGGGCGGGAAACTGACCACTTACCGCAGGATGGCGCAGGACGCGGTGGACGTCGCGGTGGCGTCGGGCGGACTCACCGCCGGGCCTTCGCTGACGCGCCGCCTTCCGTTGGTGGGCGCGGCTTCCCGGCTCGTGCTGTCCACTGTGGACGCACCGGCGCGGTTGGTGGCCAAGTACGGCACCGAGGCCGTCGACGTGGCGGCGCTGGACCCCACCCCGGTTGCGCCGGGCATGGAGATCACCGCGGGCGAGGTGACATGGGCGGTGCGACAGGAAGGCGCGCTGGACGCGGACGACGTGCTGCACCGCCGCACGAGGATCGGTCTGGTCCCGGCGAACCTCGAACTGGCCCGCGAACCGGTCCGCGCCCTGGTCGAGAAGGCCCGCACGTCCCCGACCCACTAAACCCGCGAGTCCCCCGTTCAAACACACCGAGTCCCCGGTTCAGGCACACCGAGTTGGCGGTTCGGGACTACCGGACCAGCATGAAACGGCAACTCACTGGTCCTGAACGGGGGACTCGCGGATAGCAGTGAGCCGGTCCCGAGCGGGTGGCTCGGGACCGGCTCCACGTGCTGGGTGTTACTGCGCGGGCTGCTGTGCCGCGCGGAGGCGCTCCGCGACCGCGCGGACCTCCTCCTGCGTGCCGACGATCTCGAAGTGCATCTCGTCGCGGCGGCCGGTGTAGTCGCCGCCCCAGCGGACCACGTTGTCGACCTCGCCGAGGATCGTGCGGATCTCGGTGGTCTGCTGCGGGGTGAACGTGCCCTGCGCGCCGAGCACGTGCCGGGTGGCGTTCATGTCCACCGCGGTCGCACTGGCGTGGTTGGAGATGTCCCCGCTGCCGCGGACGTTGCGCTCCGCGTAGCCCCAGTCGTCGCGCTCGCCGGCCTCGGAGTCCAGCGAGATGTCCTCGACGCGGGAGCTGACCTGGCCGAGCACGTGCATGAGCACGTCACCGGCGTCGCCGTCCGCCACGTTGACCCGCACGTTGGTGCCCGGGATGGTCCTGGTGCTCCTCGGCGGGTTCACCGGCCAGCCGTTCTGCGAGACCGGCCCCTGCGGCTGCTGCGTGTCGGCCTGCGCGACGAGCTGCGGGGGCGCCTGCGGCGTCTCCGGCGGCGTCAGCGCGGACTGCGTACGGGTGCCGACGTCGTTCGGCTGGAAGGTGCGCAGCGCGCTCGGATCGTAGTTCACCGGCTGCACGGTCGCCTGCGACTGCGTCTGCCCGGTCGCCCTGCCGCCGATCGTGTCGAGCAGCTGCTTGACCTGCTGCGCGATCTGCGTGATCTGCTGGACGACCTGCATGATCTTCTGCAGGGTCTGGATGACCTTCTGGATCTCCGAGACGAGCTTCTGACCGGTCTGCACGGCCTTCTGCACCGACTGCGCGATGCCCTGCGCGATGCTGGCGCCGAACGACAGCCACGACTTCGACAGCGCCTCGATGCAGATCTGGATGATCTTCTGGACGGCCTCGCTGATCAGGTCCATCACGGTCTTGCGCGCGGACGCCACCGCCTGACCGGCGTTCGTGATGGCGGTCGAGACCCCGCGGCTGGCCTGGGAGAGCGCGTCGAGCCCGTCGGCCTGGTTGGTGCTGGCCGCGCGGTAGCCGTCGCTCGCGGCGCCCAGCCAGCTGCGCGTCTGCGTGGTGGCCGCCGAGCGGTACTCCTGCGCGGTGGACGACAGGCCGGACGCGGCCGTGCCCCACGACTGCGCGGACCCGGTGATCGCGCCCGGGTTGCCCTTCAGCACCTCGAACGGCTCCTTGAGGAACGACACCGCGCCGAGCACCCAGCCGACCCCGGCGGAGCTGATCGCGCCCAACGGGTCGCCGGCCATGCCGATGACGTCCATCGCGACGTTCGTGACGCCCATGGCGGAGCCCAGGACGTCGCCCTTCTCCATGGCGTCGGCCGTGCTCTTGATGTGGGACAACAGGTTCTGTCCCGAGTTCTGGGTGGTGCCGGTGCCGCTCGGCGCGACAAGCGTCTCAGCCATTGGTCTTCGCCCCCGAATCCTTGAGCATGAACGCCCGGACGTGCCCGTCCTCGGTCGACTGGTAGCCGTCCGCCGCCTGGCTCAACCCGTCCTGCACCTGGTTGACGGTGCCGCCCGCGTGGTTGATGCCCTCGCGAATCTCGCTCGCCGCCCCCGTGATGGCCGACGCGAAGAACTCCGCGATCTGACCGAACGCACCGCCCGACACCGAGTCCTGCGCGCCGCTCCCGGTGGAGCGCACCTGGTCGGCGATGGAGCCGACGGTTTGCGCGTGTGTTCGCACCTCACCGATGTTGACGTTGAAACCTTCACCCATGGGATCCGCCACTCTGTGGTTTGTGCCCCTCCGGGGCGTTTTCAGTTCACTTCACGACTTCTGGTGGGTTCTCGAAATAGTCGTCGTCCGCCCTGGTGTCCCGGTGTGCGACGAGGTCCATCGGCTGGTCCTTGCCGTCACCGGAATACCCCTCCGGCAGGTACTCCTTCACCGCATCGAGGGCGGCCCCTTCGCCGACGAACTTCGTCATCACGTCGACGACCTGCTGCCCCGCGTCCCGCTGTGCCTGCCGGCTCGTCTCGAGAATCACCCGTGCGAGGTGCTCGGGCTCGAAGTCCCGCGCACCTGGTCGGAGCACCAGGTCGGCCAGGGCTCCGTTCGCGCCAACCCGGACCGTCACCTCGCCGTCCTGCGAGGTGGCGGACCCGCCGACAGTGCGAAGTGCCTTGTCAGCCTTCTCCGCACTGGCCGCCGCCGCCTTCAACTTCTCGTCGTACTGCGCGAACCACTTCTCCGGGTCCATGCCGCTCGCCACTCCAATGGTCCTTCGTGGATCATCACTCATCCTGGCCAGAACCTACGCCAGACAACTCCGCCGAAGGTCGTAGTCCGGCGAAGAATTTTCAAAAGGTAATCCGCCGTGGACGGCCGGTAATCATCCGTGGTGGGGGGCCCTGGATACTGTGGTGGGACGGGACCTTAGGGAGGGCGCGGCGTGCTGCCAGCGGTACTGGAGGTCGAGGGGATCTCCAAGCGGTACGGCGATGTGGTGGCCTGCCAGGACGTCTCCTTCGAGGTCCGCGCCGGCGAGCTGTTCGGCTTCGTCGGGGCCAACGGCGCGGGCAAGACCACGACCATGCGTGTCGTGCTCGGCGTGCTCGCCCCCGACTCCGGAACGATCCGGATCGGCGGCGAACCGGTCACCCTCGAGACCCGGCGGCGGATCGGCTACCTGCCCGAGGAGCGCGGCCTGTACCCGCGGATGCGGGTGCTCGACCAGCTCGTGTACTTCGCCGAGCTGCACGGGCGGTCGACCAACGAGGCGCACCGGGCGGCCGAGATCTGGCTGGCCCGGCTCGGGCTGCGGGACCGGCGCACCGACCGCGTCCAGCAGCTCAGCCTCGGCAACCAGCAGCGGGTGCAGCTCGCCGCCGCGCTCGTGCACGACCCGGACGTGCTGGTGCTCGACGAGCCGTTCTCCGGGCTCGACCCGGTGGCCGTCGAGACGCTCGGCGAGGTGCTGCGCGAGCGGGCCCGCGCCGGTGCGCCGGTGCTGTTCTCCAGCCACCAGCTGGACCTGGTCGAACGACTGTGCGATCGCGTCGGCATCATCCAGAATGGACGCATGATCGCGGTCGGTTCGGTGGCGGACCTGCGGGCCGGTGGCCGGTTCGAGCTGCTGGTCGACGCGCCGGGAGCGCCGGCGGGTTGGGCGGACGGGCTGGCCGGCGTCGAGGTGGTCGAGGTCCACAACGGACTGACGAGGCTGGTGCTCGCGGACGGCGTCGACGACCAGGTCGTGCTCGCCGCCGCGCTGGCGACCGGCCCGGTGCGGGAGTTCACCAGGATCCGGCCGAGTCTCGCGGACGTGTACCGCGACGCGGTGGGCGCCGGATGACACCCCGCCGGACCGTCTACCTGATCGCGCGCCGCGAGCTGAACGCCAAGCTGCGCACCAGGTCCTTTGTGGTCAGTACGGTCGCCGCGCTGGTCGCGCTGGCTGGTTTCGTGCTCATGCAGAGCACGCTGTTCGACGACGACCACCGCGACACCGTCGGGCTCAACGGTCAGGCCATCTCGGTGGCCGGGCAGCTCTCCGACGCGGCGCGGCAGATGGGCCTGGACGTGCGGACCACCGAGGTCACCGACCTCGCCGGTGGCCGCGAGCGCGTGGCGTCCGGCGAGCTGGACGCGCTCGTGAGCGGCGCGCCGGCGCAGCTCATCGTGCTGGTGAACCGCGAGCTGGACACCGAGCTGCTCGGAGTCCTCGATGGACTGGTGCGCCAGCAGGTGCTGCGCGGCCAGCTCGCCGCGATCGAGGACCTCGACCCGGAGGCCCTCGACGTGGACGACGTGCTGCGCACGGTGGCCGCCGCGCACGTCGAGGTCCGCTCGCTCGACGGGGGCGGCGACCCGGAGCACGACCAGCGGCTCGCGATCGCGCTGATCGTGGTGGCGCTGCTGTACCTCTCGCTGCTGCTGTACGGGTCGATGGTCGCGCAGGGCGTGGTCGAGGAGAAGTCCAGCCGGGTCGTGGAGATGCTGCTGTCGACGGTCCGGCCGTGGCAGCTGCTGAGCGGCAAGGTGCTCGGCCTCGGGCTGGTCGGTCTCGTGCAGCTGGCCGTCGTCGGCGGCGCCGGACTCGTGCTCGCGTTGGCGGCCAACGTGTTGACGTTCTCCGGCGCGGCGTTCGGCGCGCTGGCGTGGGCACTCGTGTGGTACCTACTCGGCTATCTGTTGTACGCCACGGTGTTCGCCGCGATCGGCGCGCTGGTGTCGCGTCAGGAGGACGTGCAGTCGGCGATGATGCCGGTCACCGTCGTGCTGGTGGCGGCGTTCGTGCTCGGCTTCGCCGTGCTGGCCCGCGACCCGTCCGGCGCGACCGCGACCGTGCTGTCGCTGGTGCCGCCGCTGTCGCCGATCCTCATGCCGGGCCGCATCGCGCTGGCCGCGGCGCCGTTCTGGCAGGTGGCCATCGCGGCGGTGCTGACCATCGCCACGATCGCCGCACTGGCCAGGCTCGGCGGCGTGATCTACCAGAACTCCGTACTGCACATGGGAACCCGCGTCCCCCTACGCGACGCACTACGCCTACGCCGAAAGACCTGAAAGGCGCGTTCGGGACGGTGAACGTCCCCAACGCGCCTTCCAGTAGAAGTACGGTTCAGCGGCCGGACACCGGCACGTAGTCGCGCTCCGTCTGTCCGATGTAGACCTGCCGGGGGCGGCCGATCTTCGTCGCCGGGTCGTTCATCATCTCGCGCCAGTGGGCGATCCAGCCCGGGAGGCGGCCTAGCGCGAAGAGCACCGTGAAGAACTTCGTCGGGAAGCCCATCGCGCGGTAGATGAGTCCGGTGTAGAAGTCGACGTTCGGGTAGAGCTTGCGCTCCACGAAGTACTCGTCGGCGAGCGCGTGCTCCTCGAGCTGCTTCGCGAGGTCGAGCAGGCTGTCGTCGCCGCCGAGGCGGTTCAGGATGTCGTCCGCGGTCTTCTTGATGATCGCGGCGCGCGGGTCGTAGTTCTTGTAGACCCGGTGGCCGAAGCCCATCAGCTTGACGCCCTGCTCCTTGTTCTTCACCCGCTTGACGAAGTTGTCGACATCGCCGCCGCTGTCACGGATGCCCTCCAGCATCTCGAGCACCGCGCTGTTCGCGCCGCCGTGCAGCGGGCCGAACAAAGCGTTGATACCAGCCGAAATGCTGGCGAACAGGTTGGCCTCGGAGGAGCCGACCAGCCGCACCGTCGACGTCGAGCAGTTCTGCTCGTGGTCGGCGTGCAGGATGAACAGCAGGTCGAGCGCGCGGGCGAGGTCGGGGTCGACCTCGTAGGGCTCGGCGGGGAAGCCGAACGTCATGCGCAGGAAGTTCTCGACGAGCCCGAGCGAGTTGTCCGGGTACAGGAACGGCTGACCCACGGACTTCTTGTACGCGTACGCGGCGATCGTCGGCAGCTTCGCCAGGAGGCGCACGGTGGAGATCTCCACCTGCTCCTCGTTGAACGGCCACAGACTGTCCTGGTAGAAGGTGGACAGCGCCGACACGGCCGAGGACAGCACGGGCATCGGGTGCGCGTCGCGCGGGAAGCCGTCGAAGAAGCGCTTCAGGTCCTCGTGCAGCAGCGTGTGCCGGTTGATCTTCGAGGTGAAGTCGTCCAGCTGCTCCCTGGTCGGCAGCTCGCCGTACACCAGCAGGTAGCTGACCTCGATGAAGGTCGACTTCTCGGCCAGCTGCTCGATCGGGTACCCGCGGTAGCGCAGGATGCCGGCGTCACCGTCGATGTAGCAGATCTCCGACGAGCACGCGGCGGTGTTGACGAACCCCGGGTCGAGCGTCACGAGCCCGGTGGTCGACAGCAGCTTGCTGACATTGATCCCGTCGGAACCCTCTGCGGCGCGCGCGACGGACATCTCGTACTCGCCACCTGGATAGCGCAATGCGACGGATCGCGCCGCACCATTGTCGTTCTGCCCGTCAGGCATGCGTTCCCTCTCAACAATTTCGTCTTGTGCTCTTAACGCTAGTGCGCCCAGCGCCGGTGGGTAAGGCCGAACGGTGTGGGACACCGCACTTTACGACTGAACACCCAGTTCAGCAGCGTAAGGTGGCTCGGCGCCGGCGCGGGAAACCGTGATCGACGCCGCTCGCGCCGCGAATGCGAGCGCGTCCCGCCAGCCTTCTCCAGGCACCGATCTCAGCCCGTCCGGTGTGGTTATGCCGGCTCGGTGCAACCAGAAGAGCAACGCTCCGTGCACGGTGTCACCCGCCCCGATGGTGTCGACCACCTCGGCGGGGACGGTGGGCACCTCGACCTCGGCGCCGTCCCTGGTGCGCGCGACCAACCCGTCGGCGCCCTTCGTCATGACCACCACGCTAGGGCCCTGGCCGAGCCAGTCGCGCACCGCCTCGTCTGGGTCGCCGTCGTCGGCGAGCCAGGCCGCGTCCTCTACGGACAGTTTCAGCAGCCCGATGTCGGGGAGCCACGACGCGAACCGGGCGCGGTGGGCCGCCGGGTCGGTCACCATCGCCGGGCGGATGTTGGGGTCGAGCACCGTCAGCCCGCCGCCGGCCGCGTGGTCGCGCAGCAGCCGCTCGTACCGGCTCGCCCCCGGCTCCAGCAACAGCGAGAGTGTGCCGAGAGACACAGTGGTGATTTCGGCCGGCAGCCGGCCGGGGTGTTCGACCGCACGGTCGGCCGTGCCCTCGACGTGGAACGAGTAGCGCGCGGACCCGTCCGGCCCGATCCCGGCGACCGCCAGGGTGGTCGGCTCCGGCCCGCGCTGGACCATCGAGGTGTCCACACCGGACACCTCGAGCCGGAGTTTCAGCGCGTCACCGAACCCGTCGGTCGACAGCCGGGACAGGAACCGCACCGGGGCGCCGAGCCGGCCGAGCGTGATCGCCACGTTGTACGGCCCGCCGCCGGGGAGCGGGAGGAGCGGCCCCAGCTCGCCGGGCCGGGTGCTCGCCGCTGGCACGAGATCGACGAGAGCCTCGCCGCCGACCAGGATCATCGCTCCCCAATCTCGTCGGCTACCCGACAGTAGGAGGTCATACTATTTGGAACACCTGAGACCACGCATTGACCTGCGGAGGAGACGGCATGCCCGCCGAGCGACTGCTACCCACCACGGAAGCAGAGGATCTCATCAAGCTGACCAGGGAAATAGCGCGGGACGCGCTGGCCCCGGTCGCCTCGCGGTACGAGGAGGAGTGCCGGTTCCCGCGCGAGCAGTTCCGGCTGCTCGGCCGCAGCGGACTGCTGGGTCTGCCGTACCCGGAGCAGTGGGGCGGCGGCGGCCTGTCCTACGAGGTCTACCTGCAGGTGCTCGAGGAGATCGCGACGGCGTGGATGTCCATGGGCGTCGGGCTGTCCGTGCACGTCATGTCGTGTTTCGCGCTGGCCGAGTACGGCACGGAGGAGCAGCGCACCACCCTGTTGCCGGCGTTCCTCGAAGGTGAGCTGCTCGGGGCGTACGCGCTGTCGGAGCCGCAGGCCGGCTCGGACGCGGCGGCGCTGACGTGCAAGGCGGTGCGGGGGCCTTCCGGGTACGTCGTCAACGGCGTGAAGGCGTGGATCACCCACGGCGGCGAGGCCGACTTCTACACGACGATGGTCCGCACGTCGCCCGACGGCGGCAGGGGCATCTCGTGCCTCGTCGTCGACGCGGCGACCCCCGGCCTGTCGGCGGCGACGCCGGAACGCAAGATGGGCCTGACCGGCTCGACCACCACGCAGATGATCTTCGAGGACGCGGTGGTGCCGGCGGACCGGCTGGTCGGTCCGGAGGGCGCGGGCCTGCGGATCGCGCTGTCCGCGCTGAACTCGGGCCGGCTCGGCATCGCGGCGTGCTCGGTCGGCCTCGCGCAGGCGGCGCTGGACGAGGCGGTCGCGTACGCGCGGGAGCGGTCGCAGTTCGGCCGGCCGATCATCGAGTTCCAGGGCATGGAGTTCCTGCTCGCGGACATGGCGGCGGCCGTCGAGTCGGCGCGTGCGACGTACCTGGAGGCGGCCCGGCGGCGGGACCGCGGGCTGCCGTTCACGCGGCAGGCGTCGATCGCGAAGCTGATCGCGACGGACGCCGCGATGAAGGTCACCACCGACGCCGTCCAGGTGCTCGGCGGGGCCGGGTACACGCGGGACTTCCCGGTGGAGCGGTACATGCGCGAGGCCAAGGTGCCGCAGATCTTCGAGGGCACGAACCAGATCCAGCGGATGGTGATCGCCCGCGAACTACGCAAGATGTGACCGCGAGTCCAACGCTCACACCCCGCGTGTCGAACGCTCACGCACCCCGAGTTCGACATTCGCGACCGGCACCGGTGGTCGCGAATGTCGAACTCACCGGTCGCGAGCGTTGGACACGCGGGTCGTCAGTGTTGGACACGCGGGTCAGTGCTCGACGTAGTACGGGTTCGCCGTCACGCCCCGGTTCTTCGCCTCGTCGAAGTGGTACACCGAGCGGCCGTTGACGAACACGCGCACCGCGCGGCTCATCACGTCCAGCGGGTCGCCGGACCAGATCACGAGGTCGGCGTCCAGGCCCGGCTTCAACGCGCCGACCCGGTCGGACAGCCCCATGATCGCGGCCGGGTTGACGGTGATCGACCGGAGCGCGGTGTCGGTGTCCAGGCCTTCCTTGACCGCGAACGTGGCCTGGTGCACCAGGAAGTCGATCGGCACGACCGGGTGGTCGGTGGTCAGCGCGATCAGCACGCCGGCCCGCGCCAGGATGCCCGGGTTGCGCAGCGAGCGCTCGCGCACCTCGACCTTGGACCGGCCCACGATCAACGGCCCGATGATCACCGGGATGTCCTTCTCCGCCAACAGGTCCGCGATCAGGTGACCCTCGGTGCCGTGGTTGACGATCAGCCGGTACCCGAACTCCTCGGACAGCCGGATGGCCGTGGCGATGTCGTCGGCGCGGTGGCTGTGCTGACACCACGGCACCTCGCCGTCGAGCACCCGCACCAGGATCTCCGACGTGGTGTCCCGCTCGAACGGCTCGTTCTCCCGGACCGCGTGCTCACGGGCGGCGCGGTAGTCCTGCGCCTTCGTGAACGCGTCGCGGATGACGGCGGCCACGCCGAGCCGCGTCGACGGCAGCTTCTTCTGGTCGCCGTACACCCGCTTCGGGTTCTCGCCGAGCGCGCTCTTCACGCTCACCGGCTGGCGCACGAGCATGTCGTCGGCGGTGCGGCCCCACGACTTCACCGCGACCGTCTGTCCCCCGATCGGGTTACCCGAACCGGGCTTGACGACCACCGTGGTGACACCGCCGGCGAGCGCGTCGCGGAACCCCTCGTCGTTCGGGTTGATGCCGTCGAGCGCACGCAGCCGGGCGCCGTTCGGGTCGGTCATCTCGTTGACGTCGATCCCGGCCCAGCCCTCGCCCTCCTCGAAGACGCCGATGTGGCCGTGCGCCTCGATGAACCCGGGCAGCACCCACGTGCCGGAGGCGTCGACGATCTCCGCGTCGTCCGGGATGTCGACGTCGGCCTCCGTGCCGACCGCGACGATCAGGCCGCGTTCGATCAGGACGGTCCCACCGTCGATGGGCTCCCCGTCGACGGGAACGACATAGCCACCAATGACCGCGATGCTCACGCCGACCAACCTAGCCCAGCGGGGTGATTCCCCACCGCCCCGTCCACGATTCGTCAGACGACAGCCACAGCAGGTCCACGCCGGTGTTCAGCGCGTTCGGCGGGCACGTCATCGGCTCGATCGCCACCGCGCGGGCACCCTTGCCGGGGAACTCGCCGGGCGTGAAGACCTGCACCCAGCCGAAGCTCGGCTCGGCCCACACCGCGACGCCGCTGTCGCCGTGGCTCACCGAGTGGCGGACCAGCCCGTCGGTGCCCGGCCGGCAGCCGCCGAACGCGGTGTCGAGCTCGACGTCGCGCAGCGGGCGGCCCGCGCTGAAGTCGTAGTCCGTGCCGGCGACGTCGATGGGCTCGCCGTTGGGGATCATCGTCTCGAGGTCGACCGGCAGGACCGTGCGCGCGGCGAGCGTCAGCACGCACTCGTCGACGTCGGTGTTGCCGGGCCGGGGGTAGGGGTGCGTGCCGACGCCGAACGGCATGTCCAGCTCGCCGCGGTTGTGCACGCCGTGGGCGATGGTGAGGCCGTCGTCGCCGAGCGTGTAGGAGATGGTGGTGCGAAAGGGAAACGGCCACCCCTGCGCGCCGGACACCTCGACGAGCAGCGTGACCGACTCGGTCGTACGCGACGCGACCGTCCACTCGGCGCGGCGCACCAGGCCGTGGATCGCGTTGCCTCGCGCCGCCTCCGTCGCCTCGAGCCGGTGCGTCCCGCCGTCGCGGGTCCAGGTCGCGCCGGCCACCCGGTTGGGCCACGGCACGAGCACCGCGCCGGCGCCCATCGGCGGCTCGTCGGCGTAGGTCTCCACAAACGGCACGCCGGCCACCTCGAACGCACGAAGCGACGCGCCGACGGTGTTGACGACCGCCCGCGCGTCGCCGCGCGTGATCTCCACCTGCTCTCCAGTCATGAGGGGAGAGCCTACGGTCAGTCCTTGAGCTTCTGCGGATCGAACTCCTTGACGACGTGCGCCTCGCCGCTCCTGTGCAGGTACAGCCAGTTGACGAACCACAGCACGACGCCGAGCCCGAGCAGCCCGAGTGCGATGTAGTAGTCGCTGCCGGGCCGGCCGGACAGCCCCGGGATCGCGAGGTAGGCGCACAGCACGGCACCCACGATCGGCGCCCACGTCGGCGCCCTGAAGTGCTCGTGTCCGGCTTTTTCCTTGCGCAGCACCAACACCGCGACGTTGACCACGGTGAACACGCACAGCAGCAGTAGCGCGGTGGTGCCGCCGAGCGCCTTCACGCCGCCCTTGCCGGCGACGACGACCAGCACGGCGGCGATGAGGCTGGTGACGAGAATGGACACCCACGGCGTGCGGCGGAACGGGTGCACGGTGCCGAAGATCCTCGGCAGGATCCGCTCGTTGGCCATGCCGTAGAGCAGGCGGCTGGCCATCAGCATGTTGATCAGGGCCGAGTTGATGACCGCGAACACGCCGATCCACTCGAAGACCCATCGCGGGAAGCCGGGCGCGCCGACGTCGATCACCTTGAGCAGGGCGCCGGACTCGGCGGCCTTGAGGTCGCTCGCGGAGATGAGCAGCGAGGACGTGATCGCGACCAGCACGTAGATCAGGGCCGCCGTGGCCAGGCCGCCGAGCAGCGCCCTCGGGAAGATCCGCGCCGGCTCCTTGCACTCCTCGGCCATGTTCACCGAGTCCTCGAACCCGACCATGGCGAAGAACGCGAGCGAGCTTGCCGCCGTGATCGCCAGCACCCAGTTGGTGTCCGCGGTGTTGATCTCGATGAGCCGTCCCGGCTCACCTTCGCCGCCCGCGACCGCGAAGATGCCGACGACGACGATGATCGCCAGGCCGGACAGCTCGATGCAGGTCAGCAACACGTTCGCCTTCACCGACTGGGACACGCCGATGAAGTTGACGGCGGCCAGCATCACGATGAACGCCACTGCCACGACCGCGATGTTCCGGCTGGACAGCGTGATGTCGAAGGCCGCCGGCAGGTAGGTGTCCGCGAACGCGCGGGCGGCGGCCGCCGCCGACGTGATCCCGGAGCACATCACCGTGAAGGCCACGAGGAAGGTCACGAACGGTTTCTTGAACGCCCGGTTCGTGTACAACGCGGCGCCGGCGGCCTGTGGGTACTTGCCCACCAGTTCCAGGTAGGCGAACGCGGTCAGGAACGCCACCGCGAACGCGACCAGGAACGGCAGCCACAGCGCGCCACCGACCTGGCCGGCCACAGCTCCGGTCAGCGCGTAGATCCCGGTGCCCAGGATGTCGCCGATCACGAAGAAGTACAGCAGTTTCGAGCCCATGACGCGCTTGAGCGACGACTGCTCGCCGGCCGCGGTGGGCGCTGTGTTCTCGGTCACCATGCGTGGAGCATGCCCGATCATCCTCTTGATGACCAGGTGTCCAGGTTGCTAGTTCACTAACTATCCGGTTGTGGCCCGGTAACGCCAGATCGCGGGCAGGCACACCACCGCGACGACGGTCAACACGATCACCAGCACGCCGCCGCCGGTCACGGCCGCCGACGTGCCGACCCCGGCCGCCGTCGACCCGTGCACGACGTCCGCGATCCTCGGTCCACCCGCGACGACCACGATGAACACGCCCTGCATGCGGCCGCGCATCTCGTCGGTCGCGGCGGTCTGCAGGATCGCGCTGCGGAAGACCGCGCTGATCATGTCGGCCGCGCCGGCGACGACCAGGAAGACGACCGCGAGCCACAGCTGACCGGCGAGCCCGAACCCGATGATCGCCGCGCCCCACGCGCAGATGGCGACCGTCACGCCGACGCCGTGCCGGCTGACCCGGGACAGCCACCCGGACATCAGGCCGAACAGCACCGCGCCGATCGGGATGGCGGCGAACAGCCAGCCGAGCGCGAGCTCAGGGTTGTGGAAGGTGCGCTCGGCCATCTCGGGGAACAGCGCGCGGGGCATGCCGGCGACCATCGCGATGATGTCCAGCAGGAACGACGCCAGCAGAATGTTCTTCGCGGCCAGATAGCGGAAGCCGTCGACGATGTCCTTGAGGCCGGCGCGCCGGCGGATTCCGTCGAGCGGCGGCAGCTTCGGCAGGCCCCACACCAGGAGGAACGCGCCGCACAGCACGATCGCGTCGATCAGGTACAGGACGGGCAGGCCCGCGATCGGCATGAGCGCGCCGGCGAGCAACGGCCCGAACACCATCCCGAACGACCCGACGGTCGACGAGAGTGCCGTAGCCGACGCCAGCAGCTCGATCGGCACCAGTCGCGCCACCGCGGCCGTCCGAGTCGGCATGTTGACGGCGACGAACGCTTGTTGCACGGCGAGCATGCTCAGGATGAGCCAGACGTTGGTGCCGACCACGGCCTGCACCCAGAACGCGATCGAGGTGAGGGCGACCCCGGCGTTGCTGACGAGGATCACGGTCCGCCGATCGAACGCGTCGGCGATCGCGCCGCCCCACAGCCCGAAGATCAGCAGCGGCACCAGCCCGAACGCGCCAGCCAGCCCGACGAACCCGGACGACCCGGTCAGGTCGAAGATCTGCTTCGGCACCGCCACCGTCGTCAGCTGAGACCCGACGGCGGTGATCGCCGTGGACGTCCACAGGCGCCGGTAGGTGGGTATGCGCAATGGTCGGGTGTCGATGGCCACCCGGGACCGCTTCTTGGTCACTACGCCCCCCATTGAAAACAGCTTAGGCGCGCTAACGACCCCTCGGCCCTGTGACCTGGAACGCCCGAGTTGTCCACAGGCCGGAAGACGACCGTTCGGGACCCTCCGTCCGCGGCCGATGGACCCGGTATGAGACGCAACGACTGGGCGTGTGACCCCAAGACATTGATCAAGGCGAGCAGGCACGGGGCGATCAGGGTGGCCACCCTCACGGAACTGGGCGTGAACCCACGAACCGCCTATCGAAGGTGTGTGCCAGGCGGCCCATGGCAACGCCCACTGCCCGGCGTGGTGCTACTCGGCAACTCACCTCCGACGAGAAGGCAACTGGTGGAGGCGGCGCTGCTCTACGTCGGACCTGAGGCAGTCATCACGGGGTTGGAGTCGTGCCGACGGCACGGCCTCCAGAACACACCACCTGACCCGCGGATACACATGCTGGTGCCACACCGTCACCGGGCCAAGTGCAGTGAGTACGTGATCGTGGAACGCACCACCCGCATGCCCGCGCCGGTCACCGTCGATGGCGTGCCGCTGGCACCGCTGGCCAGATCCGTTCTCGACGCCTGCCGCCGACTGCGGACGCACGAGCCGGTCAGGGCACTGATCGCCGAGGCGGCGCAACGCAAGCGACTGGCACCGCACTGGTTGGTGCGTGAACTCGAGGCTGGCAGCAACCGCGGTACCGCCGTGCCCCGGGAGGTGTTGAAGGACGTGCTGGGTGGCGCCCGGTCGGTGGCGGAGATCGACGCGATGCGCGTGTGGGAGCGCACGAACCTGCCGCGACCGGTGTGGAACGTGCCGCTGCGAACCGCGGCAGGTGAGCACATCGCCGTGCCGGACGCGTGGTTCGAGGTCGGGTTGGCCTGGGAGATCGACTCCTACGAGTTCCACTACCAGCGCGCGGACTACGCCAGAACCGTCAACCGGAACGCCAGGTACGCGACCCACGGCGTGACAGTCCTGCAAACCCTCCCGAGCCGCCTACGCACCGAACCAGAGAAGGTGGCGGCCGAACTGAAGGCGGCCCACGCCGCAGCCGCCCGAGGCCCTCGCCCCGAGGTGGCCATGCCCTGAAGGGCCCCTTTGGGGCGTTGAACGCCCCAAAGGGGCCCTTCAGGGCATTCAACCATCCGTGTGAACGTCCGCCACGCGGTCGGGGGGAGCGACCTCGACGCAGTTACCGTCCGGCTCGCTGCCAAAGCTGCTTTTCGCCACGTGATCGCGGGCATCGCGAACTGGCGGCGCCGCAGGACCTCCTGGCGATCCATGCGGGCATCGATCCGGTGCTTCGCATCCTTCGGCTGCAAGCCCTCGCGGCCGATCAGTGCCCTGACGTAGCGCTCGGTCTGGAGCAGCCCAGGAACCACCAGCGGGTCGTAGCTGAGCGAGGACGTCGCCGTGTTCTCGTGAAAGATCAACGTCTCCGTGATGCCGCGTAGGCCGAACTCGATGCGGGACACCTTGCTGTTGGACCAGCCGACGACCTTCGCGAAGTCGACCCCCGACAACCCCGTGCTCTCGCGTAGTTTTCGCAGCTCGGCGCCAAGCTCGCGGGCACGCACCGTGCTCTCCCGATCACTCATGGGAGCAGTCGAGCGCGTGCCCGCGGGAACTCGACGCCCGCCGCGCAACGCCACCCCATCGGGCCAGACGTTGCCGGCGCGGCAACTCCCCCTACGGCCCGAGACGCTCGGTCTTCCAGCCGTCGCGGCCGAGCTTGAACTGGAGGCGGTCGTGCATGCGGTCGCGCCGGCCCTGCCAGAACTCGACGACGTCCGGCCGGATCCGCCAGCCACCCCAGTGCGGCGGCACGGGCACCTCTTCGGAGTCCGCGAAACGTCGTTGCACGTTCGCGAGCGCCGACTCCAGCGCCGGCCGACCGCTGACGACGATCGACTGCGGCGACGCCCACGCGCCGAGCTGCGAGCCGCGCGGTCGGCTGTCCCAGTACGTCTTGGTCTCCGCGTGGCTGACCTTCTCGACGGTGCCGCGCACGGTGGCCTGGCGGTGCAGCATGTACCAGGGGAAGGTCGCGGAGGCGAACCGCGTCGCCATCAGGTCGTGGCTCTTGGCGGACGTGTAGTTGGTGAAGAACACGATCCCGCGCTCGTCGAGGCCCTTCATGAGCACGGTGCGCGAGGTCGGCATGCCGTCGGCGTTCGCGGTGGCCAGGACCATCGCGTTGGGCTCCGGCAGCGCACCCCGGATGGCCTCGTCCAGCCAGGACTGCAACTGCTCGTGCCAGGTCCCGGCGAGCTCCGCCTCACTCAGCGTGCCCTCTTCGTAGGACACCCGCATCGTCGGTAGCGCGACAGCGATGCTGGGCGTGGCAATCTCGGCGTCCGCCATCCTTGAACTCCTCGACGCGTAGGGGTCACCTCACGTTCCGAAGGTACGGGTAAACGCCGGCCACGGAAACCGCGTCCCGGGTGATGACGCACACTTGAATCGATCTCGAAACTCGCTGTCGTCACAGCGTCGCGGCAGGCTAGACCGGACGGGTGATCGCCGCGATGAAGATTTCTCGGATCTCGCGCGCGACGTCGTCGGCCGGCAGCGGCGGTTCGTGCGCCTGCCACTCCCGCACGAGGCCGGTCACGGCGCCGACGAGCGCGATGGCCGTCAGGTAGTAGTCACGCTCCGGGGCCAGCCCGGCCGCCGCGACGCGGCGGCATTCGGCGGTGATGAAGTCGACGTAGCGCTTGAACCACTCCTGGTGCTGGCGCTCCATCGCCTGGCTGATGCCGGGCGCCTCGACGTAGTTCAGCCGCGGGTAGCGCGGGTCGGAGGTGACGGCCGCGACGAAGGCGTCGACCAATGTCGTGATTCTGGTGAGCGCGTCCGCGTCGGCGAGGGAGTCGAGCACCGGAAGCATGCGCTTCATCGCGACGGTGTTGATGTGCGCGTGCAGTTCCAGCAGCAGCGCTTCCTTGCTCGCGAACTTCTCGTAGAAATTTCGGGTGGAAACGCCGGCTCTCGCACAGAGATCGGCGATCTTGGTCTTGTGATAACCGCGGGTGGTGAACTCGTCAAGCGCGGCTTCGAGGAGCCGTTCCCGCCGCTCCGCACGACGCTGCTCGGTGTCCACTCCGCGGTACATCCGGCTGTGCGCGCCTGCGCCCTGCGCCATCGAACATCTCCTCGACCCTGTGCCAAACGGGTGCAAACGACGGAAATTTCAATTACCAGTCCGATGGTATCGAGAAGACGGTCGTCGAACCGACTCATCGGACGTTCCGTTTTACACCCCAACGGGTTCCGACGCAGCCACGGGTGCCTGCCGCGGACCGAAAATTTCGGTCCGCGGCACACTAGAACCAGTTCCACCTGCACCGATACGACTGGCCGGCACATCGTGCGTGAAACTGTCACATCGCCGACCCGGAAAAGAGGCTGGGCGGCGACCGTGTCGACGGCGAGAGGGTGGCGAGGATGCCGCCCGCGGGCACTCTAATGTCCTCTGTGGACAATACGGCGACCAGAACTCGTTTGCCCTCAGCACTTCCGTGTCGGCTCGATCGGTTCGCCGGCCACGCGCCGCGAAGCTGTCCGAGTCGACGGTGACTCTCAGTAGGACGGAGTCACTCGACGGGTGTCGGACAGGGCCACGCGGGGCGTCGGGCGCGCGGCCGCCGCCGACGCCGGGCGCGCGGCAGGCGTTGATCGACCTGCCGACAGTGGCGTCCACTGTGGACTCCACGAGCCCGGCCGGCGGAGGGTTCCGCCCTGCCCGGAGTCGATCATCTCCGGCACGCCGGACGTCACGTACCGCGCGCGTGCGCACCCCGCGGCCGGTGGCCGTCGGCTCGGACACCGACCGCCCGTCGCGCGCGCCATCGACCACGTGTTCGATGGCGGTTCGACTGAATCGATCTCCTTAATCGTGACCGAAACCACCGGTCCCGGCAATTGCCACAGAGGTGGAAATAGGAGGAAGGTTGCTGGGACCGCGCGGTGCAGGGGAGCAGTGCGCCATGCCGAAACACCGCGCGAGATGGTCGGGGACTGGCGGAGAGGCTGGAAAAACGATGCACAGCGCGGTGCGGCAGATCGACGGGAAGCCGGTGGCGGTAGAGCCGGACGACGGCTTCCGGCCTGGGCTGGAGGGCGTCGTCGCCTTCCGCACCGAAATCGCCGAGCCCGACCGGGACGGTGGCGCGCTGCGCTACCGCGGGGTGAACATTGAGGACCTCGCGGGCAAGGTGACCTTCGGTGACGTGTGGGCGCTGCTCGTCGACGGCCGCTTCGGCAAGGGTCTCCCGCCCGCGGAACCGTTCCCCATCCCCGTGCACACCGGCGACGTCCGGGTCGACGTGCAGGCGG
Organism: uncultured Actinomycetota bacterium; assembly: GCA_963840275.1. Lineage (GTDB taxonomy): Bacteria > Actinomycetota > Actinomycetes > Mycobacteriales > Pseudonocardiaceae > Actinophytocola. Next base: position 1,120,361 of record CAWIYK010000002.1, on the reverse strand, counting down.
CACTCGCGATGCTCGCGCCCATCTGGGACTACCAGCCGCTGCTGGACATCACCGACGCGGAGGCCCGCGAGCAGCTGGCCCGCGGCTCGGTCATGGCACTGTCCTATGTCGCCCAGTCGGCGCGCGGCATCGGCAGGCCCGCGGTGTCGCAGGCACGGATCGACGAGTGCTCGACGATCACCGAGCGGTTCATGACGCGCTGGCGCGGCGAGCCGGACCCGGCGCACGTGCGGGCCGTCGACGCGTACTGGGTGTCGGCCGCGGAGCACGGGCTCAACGCCTCCACGTTCACCGCACGGGTGATCGCGTCCACCGGCGCGGACGTCGCGGCCGCCATGTCCGGCGCGATCGGCGCCATGTCCGGCCCGCTGCACGGCGGCGCGCCGGCCCGCGTCCTCCCGATGATCGAGGAGGTCGAGAACGTCGGCGACGCACGCAAGGTGGTGTCGAACATCCTCGACCGCGGCGACCGGCTGATGGGCTTCGGGCACCGCGTGTACCGCGCGGAGGACCCGCGCGCCCGCGTGCTCCGGCGGACCTGCCAGGAGCTGGGCGCCGAGCGCTACGAGGTCGCCGCCGAGCTGGAGCAGGCCGCGCTCGCCGAGCTGCGCGAGCGCCGCCCGGACCGCGCGATCGAGACGAACGTCGAGTTCTGGGCCGCCGTCATCCTGGACTTCGCGAAGGTCCCGCCGCACATGATGCCGTCGATGTTCACGTGCGCGCGGACCGCGGGCTGGTGCGCGCACATCATGGAGCAGAAGCGCACCGGGCGGCTCGTGCGGCCGTCGGCCAAGTACGTCGGACCCGCGCCGCGCGGCCCGGAGGACGTCGAGGGCTGGGACACCGTCAACCAGTACTGACTCCGCGAGTCCCCCGTTGGGGACTGGTGAGTCGACCGTTCGTGACCGTGAGCCCTGGTGTCGAGCTGCTTGAAACGGCGACTCGGCATGTCTGAACGGGGAACTCACCAGGCCTGAACGGTGGACTCGCGGGTCGGGGTGTCCACCGAACGGCTGACAGCGGGATTCAGTCGCGCGGACGTCCCGGGGAACCGCTGGTCCCGACAGTATTCTCCCCATGACCGCCATACAGGTTCGAGGACTTCGGAAGTCCTACGGCAACTTCCTCGCGGTGGACGGGATCGACCTGGACATCCCGCCCGGCCAGGTCTTCGCGCTGCTCGGTCCGAACGGGGCCGGCAAGACCACCACCGTCGAGATTCTCGAGGGCCACCGCACCCGCACCGCCGGCGAGGTGTCCGTACTCGGCACCGACCCGGCCACCGCGGGCCGCGCGTGGCGCGCCCGCATCGGGATCGTGCTGCAGTCCGCCAACGACGCCGCCGAGCTGACCGTCGCCGAGATCGTGCGGCACTACGCCGGCTACTACCCGAGCCCCGCCGACCCGGACGCCGTGATCGAGCAGGTCGGGCTGACGGAGAAGGCCGGCGCGCGGGTCAAGCAGCTCTCCGGCGGCCAGCGCCGCCGCCTCGACGTGGCGCTCGGCGTCATCGGGCGGCCGGAGCTGGTGTTCCTCGACGAGCCGACCACCGGGTTCGACCCCGAGGCGCGCCGGCAGTTCTGGGAGCTCATCCGCGGCCTCGCGGCCGACGGCACGACGATCCTGCTGACCACCCACTACCTCGACGAGGCCGAGGAGCTGGCCGACCGGGTGGCGGTGATCGCCGGCGGCAAGATCGTCGCCGAGGGCACGCCGGCCACGCTCGGCGGCCGGTCCACCGCCAAGGCCACGGTGAGCTGGATCGCCGACGACGGCCCGCGTTCGATGGTGACCGACACGCCGACCGCGCTGGTCAACGAGCTGTCCGCGGGCGGCCGCGAGCTCACCGAGCTGACCATCACCCGGCCGAGCCTCGAGGACACCTACCTGCAGCTGATCGGAGGCACCCGATGACGACCGTGCTGGACCGGACCGCGGCCCTGCCGAGCCTGTTGACCGTCGGCCTCGCCAGGGGCGGCGTCGAGCTCAAGCAGTTCTTCCGCAACAAGGAACAGGTGATCTTCACCTTCACCTTTCCCGCGCTGATCCTGATCCTGCTCGGCTCGATCTTCACCGACGACTACGAGGGCACCGGCGTCAGCGCGGGCCAGGTGTTCGCGGCGAGCATGGCGGGCTCCGGGATCATCGCGACGTCGTTCCTCAACCTGGGCATCGGCGTCGCGGACGACCGGGAGAACGGCACGCTCAAACGTTTGCGCGGCGCGCCGATCCCGGCGACCGCGTACTTCATCGGCAAGATCATCCTGGTCGCGGTCGCGAGCCTCGCCGAGGTGATCCTGCTCGTCGCGGTCGGCATGGTGCTCTTCGACGTCGAGCTGCCGACCGACCCGGGCCGCTGGCTGACGTTCGCGTGGGTGTTCGCGCTCGGCACGATCTCGTGCTCGCTGGTGGGCATCACGATCAGCTCGCTGGCCAAGAACGCGCAGAGCGCGTCGGCGATCACGAACCTGCCCTACGTGGCGCTGCAGTTCCTGTCCGGCGTGTACATCCCGATCGGCAGCCTGCCGGACTGGATGATCGACGTGGGCTCGTTCTTCCCGATCAAGTGGGTCGCGCAGGGGTTCCGTTCGGTGTTCCTGCCGGACGGCATGATGGTTCAGGAGGCGGCAGGATCGTGGGAGCACGGGACGACGGCGCTGGTACTGGGCGCGTGGTGCGTGATCGGAGTGGTGCTGTGCCTGCTGACGTTCCGGTGGACCAACCGACGCGAGGGCTAGGGACCGACGCCTGGCGGCGCTGGTTCTGGCTCTGGGAGGTCTACTTCGCGGTCGGGTACGTCACGATCGTCGCGCTGATGCTCAACGAGGACGACGCGGCGCCGACCGACCACGTAGGCGCGATCGCCACGCTCACGCTGATGGGCGTCTGGTACGTCGCCTACGGCAGGGCCGCCATCGTCACCGAACGGCACTCCGTGTGGCGGGGCCGGATCTTCATGCTCGGCGTCGTGGCGCTGCTCGTGGCCGGCGTGGTGTTCGAGTCCTCCGCGTCGTTCGCGCTGTTCGCCGTGTGCCCGTGGGCGTTCATGTCGCTGGACCTCCGCGAGGCGGTCTTCGTGGTCGTCCCGGCGAACCTGACGCCGGTGCTGGCCGCGATGCTCGAGGACGGGCCGGGCGCGATGCTCGGCCAGTTCCTCCCCGGCTCGCTGCTGACGCTGACGTTCGCCGTGCTGCTCGGCACCTGGATCCACCGGATCGTGGAGCAGAGCGAGGAGCGGGCCGTGCTGATCCAGGAGCTGGAGGCCAGCCGCGAGGAGGTCAGCAGGCTGTCGCGGGAGACCGGGATCGCCGCCGAGCGGTCCCGGCTCGCGGCGGAGATCCACGACACGCTCGCGCAGGGCTTCACGAGTCTGGTGACGCTCGTGCAGGCCGCGGAGTCGGAGCTGGACCGGGACACCGACAAGGCGCGCCGGCACCTGACGCTCGCGGCGCGCACGGCGCGGGAGAACCTGACCGAGGCGCGGGCGCTCGTCGCCGGCCTGATGCCCTCCGCGCTGGGCACCGGGTCGCTCGACCAGGCGATCCGGCGCCAGCTCGAGCGGTTCGCCGAGGAGAACCCGGCCAAGGTGACCTACACGGCAGACGGCGACAGCGTCGAGCTGCCGACGGTGGTCGAGGTGGTGCTGCTGCGCGCGGTGCAGGAGTCGCTCACCAACGTACGCAAGCACTCCGGCGCTACCGAGGTGGCGATCTCCTTGCACGTCAACGAGACCTGCGCCACGCTGCGGGTGACCGACAACGGCGCCGGGTTCGACCCGACGGTCGCGGCGGACGGTTTCGGCTTGCGCAGCATGAAAAGCAGAGCCGCGCAGATCGGCGGCAAGTTGACTGTCCACAGTGGATCGGACGGCACGACCGTGGAATTGGAGGTGCCGCGTTGAGGGCTTCCGATGATCGAGGGCGGGCCGGAGGTCCGAACGGGGGATTCACACAGTGATCAGGGTCATGCTGGTCGACGATCATCCCGTGGTCCGGGAGGGACTGCGGGGCATGCTCGAGGCCGAGCCGGACCTGACCGTCGTCGGGGAGGCGGGGTCGGGCGAGGAGGCGGTCGCGCAGGCGCGGGTCGTCGAGGCCGACGTGATCCTGATGGACCTGCGGATGCGCGATCTCGACGGGGTCGGCGCGACGGAACGGATCCTGGCCGAGTCGTCGCGGGCGCGGGTGGTCGTGCTGACCACGTACGAGACGGACGCGGACATCCTGCGTGCGGTCGAGGCGGGTGCGTCCGGCTACCTGCTGAAGGACGCGTCGCGGGCGGAGCTCGCCGGCGCGATCCGGGCGGCGGCCCGCGGCGAGACCGTGCTGGCGCCGTCGGTGGCCGGGCGGCTCGTCAACCGGGTGCGCAGGCCGGCGGCGCAGGCCCTGTCCGCGCGCGAGGTCGAGGTCCTCGCTCTTGTCGCCAAAGGTCTGACCAATGCCGACATCGGCAGGGCACTGCACATCTCCGAGGCGACCGTGAAAACGCACCTGTTGCGCACCTTCGGCAAGCTCGGGGTGTCCGACCGGACGGCCGCCGTGACCACCGCGATGGCACTCGGCGCACTGCCCTGACCTGCGCTCTCGCCACCCTGGGGGTGTGGCGAGTGCGACACTTCGTTAGCAGCGGCAATTGGTAACACTCATGGGTGGCAGCGATCAGCGAGGACAATTGGTAAGAATGCGGCCATGCTGCAAACCACCGAGTTCGCCCTGCTCCGCCGAGTCGCCACCGAGCAGGCGGAGAATCGCGCACCGTCGCTCGCCGCCGCCGTGGTGCGTGGCGACAAGGTGTTGTGGACCGGTGCGAGGGGGCAGGTCGACGGCGCGGCGCCGACCGTGGACACGCAGTACCGCATCGGGTCGATCACGAAGTCGTTCGTCGCCGTGCTGGTGCTCCGGCTCCGCGACGAGGGCATGCTTGACCTCAACGACTCGCTCGACAAGCACCTCGCCGGCACGTCGTTCGGTCATCTGACCATCGCGCAGCTGCTGTCGCACACCGGAGGGCTGACGTCGGAGTCGCCGGGGTCGTGGTGGGAGCGCAGCGTCGGCGGCGACTGGCCCGCGCTGCTCGACCACCTCGACGAGGACGTGCTGAAGCACCGCGCCGGTGAGCGGTTCCACTACTCGAACGTCGGCTACGGCGTGCTGGGGCAGCTGGTGGCCGAGCTGCGCGGCATGAGCTGGCTGGACGCGTTGGCGACCGAGGTGCTCGCGCCGCTGGAGATGAGCCGCACGACGCCGATGCCGCGGGCGCCGCACGCGCTTGGCTGGGCCGTGCACCCGTACGCGGACGTGCTGCTGCCGGAGCCGACGCCGGACGCCGGCGCGATGGCGCCGGCCGGGCAGCTGTGGTCGACGGTGACCGACCTCGCGAGGTGGATCCGGTTCGCCGCGGGTGACTCGGGGACCGTGCTGCACCCGGACACGGTCGAGGAGATGCGTACCCCGCAGGTCGTCGAGGACGGGCCGGCGTGGACGTCCGGGTACGGCCTCGGTTTCCAGACGTGGCGCGACAACGGCCGGCGGTTCGCGGGCCACGGGGGTTCGATGCCCGGGTTCCTGGCGAGTGTGGTGGTGGACCCCGCGACGACCACGGGGGCGGTGGCGATGGCGAACAGCACCGCCGGGGTCGGCGTCTCGGCGCTGTCGTTCGACATGATCAAGCTGCTGGACGACTACGAGCCGGCGCTGCCGGGCGAGTGGGGTCCGCTCACCAATGTCGACGCGGATCTGCTCGCGCTGACCGGCCAGTGGTTCTGGGGCCCGATGGCGTTCGTGCTGCGGCTGCTGCCGGACGGGTGGGTGGACGTGCGCCCGGCGTCCGGGTCCGGCCGGGGGTCGCGCTTCCGTCCGTCGGGTGCCCCGGAGACGTGGATCGGCCTCGACGGGTACTACGCGGGCGAGACCCTGCGGCTGCACCGGCACGCGGACGGGTCGGCGAGCCACCTCGACCTGGCGACGTTCATCTTCACCCGGACTCCGTACGACCCGAAGGCCCCGATCCCCGGCGGCCTCGACGAACGCGGCTGGCACCCGGGCGACTGACCGCGACCGTTCAACTCACCGTGCGCGAGCGTTGGACTCGCGGCGTTGGTGGGTACGCGGCGCGCCGGACACCCGGGTCGACCGCGGCTGACGGCCCGGCGACCACTCCCCCGGCCGCCGCCAATGTTCAACTCACCATGCGCGAACGTCGGACTCGCGGCTTTACTGCGTACGGGCCACGCGCGGCACGGTGCCGTGGCTGTGTTGCCGAATCTCGGCGGCGGCCTGCGGGTCGGTGGGGAAACTGCCGGTTTGGGCACCGTGCGTGACTGCCGACACGGGCAGCCCGCGGGTGTCGGTCACGGCCCATGGAGGAGACTGAGGGCGGCAACGGCGCCTGTGACAACCCCCCTCATCGTGGAGAGAAGCCGTGACGCAGACCTCGACCGAACTCGTCCTCCCCGCCGACCTGAAACCCTCCGACGGCCGGTTCGGCTCCGGCCCGTCCAAGGTGCGGCCCGAACAGCTCGCCCGGCTCGCCGCCGACGGCGCGGCGGTGATGGGTACCTCCCACCGCCAGAAGCCGGTTAAGTCCCTGGTCGGCCGCGTGCGCGCCGGCCTGCGGGACCTGTTCGCGCTGCCCGAGGGCTACGAGGTCGTGCTCGGCAACGGCGGCACGACGGCGCTGTGGGACGCGATCGCGTTCGGGCTGGTCCGCGAGCGGGCGCAGGCGTTCACGTTCGGCGAGTTCTCCGCCAAGTTCGCCAAGGCCGTCACCACGCCGTACCTGTCGGACCCGGTGGTCGTGAAGGCCGAGCCCGGCACCGCGCCGGAGCTGTCCTGCGTCGAGGGCGTCGACCTGGTCGGCTGGGCGCAGAACGAGACGTCGACCGGGGTGTCGGCGCCGGTGCTGCGGCCCGACGGCTCGGACTCCGCGCTGGTCGCCGTCGACGCCACCTCCGGCGCCGCGGGGCTGCCGGTCAAGGCGGAGGACTTCGACGTCTACTACTTCGCGCCGCAGAAGTCGTTCGCCTCGGACGGCGGGCTGTGGCTCGCGCTGATGAGCCCGGTCGCGCTGGAGCGGGTCGCCGAGATCGGCGCGAGCGGCCGCTGGGTGCCGGAGTTCCTGTCGCTGCCGACCGCGCTGGAGAACTCGCTCAAGGACCAGACGTACAACACGCCGGCCATCGCCACGCTGTTCCTGCTTGCCGAGCAGCTCGACTGGATGCTCGGCAACGGCGGTCTCGAGTGGACCACCGGCCGCTGCGCCGACTCGGCCGCGCGCCTGTACCGGTGGGCGGAGGCCGCCGAGTTCGCGTCGCCGTTCGTCGCCGACCCCGCGGCCCGGTCCAATGTGGTCGGCACGATCGACTTCGCCGAGGGCACGGACGCCGCCACGATCGCGAAGGTGTTGCGCGCCAACGGGATCGTCGACGTCGAGCCGTACCGCAAGCTGGGCCGCAACCAGCTGCGGGTGGCCATGTACCCGGCGATCGACCCTGAGGACGTCACGGCGCTCACCCGGTGCGTCGACTGGCTGGTGGAGCGGATCTAGTGCAGGCCGAGCGACCAATCCAACACGTCTACAGCGGCAAGGTCCGCGAGATCTACACGGACGGCGACGACCTGCTGCTGGTGGCGTCGGATCGGGTGTCGGTGTACGACATCGTGCTGCCGACCCCGATCCCCGACAAGGGCGCGCTGCTCACGCAGCTGTCGGTCTGGTGGTTCGGCCAACTGTCCGACATCGTGCCCAACCACCTGGTGTCGGCGACCGACGTGCCCGCCGAGTTCGAGCGGCGCGCGATCCGCTGCCGGCGCCTGGAGATGGTGCCGTTCGAGTGCATCGCGCGCGGCTACCTCGCCGGGTCCGGGCTCAAGGAGTACCAGGCCACGGGCGCCATCTCCGGGGTGCCGCTGCCGCGCGGGCTGGTCGAGGGCTCCCGCCTGCCCGAACCGATCTTCACGCCGACGACCAAGGTGTCCGACGGCGGCCACGACGCGCCCGCGACGTTCGACGACGTCGCCGCGGCCGTCGGGCTGTCGGTCGCGACGCGGCTGCGCGACCTGACGCTGGAGGTCTACCGGCGCGGCGCCGCGCGGGCGGGCGAGAACGGGATCATCGTCGCGGACACGAAGCTGGAGTTCGGCCTCGACCAGGACGGCGCGCCGACCCTCGCCGACGAGGTGCTCACGCCCGACTCGTCCCGGTTCTGGCCGGCGTCGTCGTGGGAGCCGGGCCGCCCGCAGCACGCGTACGACAAGCAGTTCGTGCGTGACTGGGCGGCGGGCACCGGATGGGACAAGAACCCGCCGGCACCGGAGATCCCCGACGACATCGTGGCCGCCACTCACGCTCGGTACGTGGACGCCTACGAAAAGATCACCGGCATGGGCTGGCGCGCCTGACCGCGAGCGGGCAAGATCACTCTGGATCAGAGGCACGGTACTCGGCGCGCCTCGCACGTCAAGGCGACCCGCCGATCTACCGTGGGCAGCTGGCGAGGTGAAGTCTGTTCTGTCGCTCGAGGAGGCCGCGATGCGTGCGCTGCGGGTCGTGGGACTCGGAGAGGACGGCAAGATCGTCATCTGCGAGACCGACCGCGGCGAGCGTTTCCAGATTCCCGCGGACGAGCGCTTGCGGGCAGCGGCACGAGGAGACATCACCCGACTCGGCCAGATCGCCATCGAGCTGGAGAGCCAGATGCGTCCTCGTGAGATCCAGACCCGCATTCGTGCGGGTGAGTCAGTAGAGCAGGTCGCAGCCGCGGCAGGCGTACCCCCGGAGCGGGTCGAGCGGTTCGCGTACCCCGTGCTGCTCGAACGCTCCCGCACGGCCGAGCTCGCGCAGAAGGCGCACCCGGTACGCGAGGACGGTCCGGACGTTCAGGAGCTGGGTGAGGTCGTCGGGCAGGCGTTCAGCGCGCGCGGCCAGGACTACTCCGCCGCGGTCTGGGACTCGTGGAAGGGCGAGGACGGCAAGTGGGTCGTCCAGCTGACCTGGACCGCCGGTCGTTCCAACAACCACGCCCACTGGTCGTTTCACCCCGGTGCCCACGGCGGCACGGTCACGCCGCTCGACGACCACGCCCTCGACCTGCTCGACCCGAACCCGAACCGCCAGCTCCGCACCGTGCGGCCGGTCACCGAACTGGCCGCGCAGGCGCTCGCCGTCGCGGAGCCCGTCGCGCGGCGGCAGGCCGTCAACGGTGGTGAGCCCCCTCGCCGGGTCGACGACCGCCGGGTCGAGGAGCAGGACTTCGTGCAGGACTTCGAGCTGACCGACGAGCCCGCACCGGGCGCCGGGCAGCCGGAACCGCCGGTCGACGAGCCGGAGTACCGGCCCGCGGCCACCACGACTGACCACCGCCCGCAGGCACCCGCCGAGCAGCCCCCGGCGCAGGAGTACCGCCGCCCGGCGGAGCCCGCACCCGAGTACCGCCGCCCCGCCGAGCCCGAGTACCGCCGGCCGGCCGAGCCCGCACGCGAGCAGACCACTCCGGAACACGTCCGCCCGGCCAGCCCCGCCGCCGCGGCGACCGCGACCCCGGTGGCGCCCGCGCCACCGCGCCCGACCACGCCCGCCCCGCCGACGCGCACCGCCTCGCCAGCAGCAGCGCGCCCGACCATGCCCGCGATTGAAGAGGAGTCACAGGCGGCCCGCCCGGCCGCCCGCCCGCCGATGCCCACGATCGAAGAAGCCCCAGCCGCCGCCACGCCACCCCCGGCCCCGGAGCCCGAGGAAACCCCGGCACCGGCGGCGAAGACCGAGCCCGCCCCGCCCGCGGCCCCGGCCCGCAAGGGCAAGGGCCGCAAGGCCCGCCCGAGCGTCCCCTCCTGGGAAGACGTACTACTGGGCACCCGCTCAAACCGCTAACCCCCGCGAGTCCAACACCCACGACCGCGAGTTGCACACTCACGACCCGCGAGTTCCCCGTTCAGACCTAGCGAGTCCCCCGTTCAGACCCACTGAGTTGCCGGTTCAGCGCCAACGAGTGCGCCCGAACCGCCGACTCAGTAGTCCCGAAACGGCGACTCGCTCGTTCCGAAAGGGCAACTCGCGGGTGCTGGATGTTGGACTCGCGGGGCCTGAGTGTTGGACTCGCGGGGTTGCTGTGTCAGACGCGGCCTGCGGTGGGTACCTCGTCGAGTAGCTGCAGCGGCCAACCCTCCCGCTCACACCAGTCCTCCGCCTCCTCGCGACTCAGCCACCCCGTGCCCGGCGGACGGGTGGCACGCAGCCGCGTCCAGCCGTCCGGCGCGAGCACGTTCAGCTGCCCGTCGCGCAGTGCGAGCAGCCGCCCCTCGGGAAACGCCATCGTCGCCTCGGTGCGGAGAAACCGCACCGGTTCCGGTCGAGTCATGCCCGAATGATCCCGCAACCTTGACCTCCACCGCACTGGAGGTCGGAGGCTGGGCGGAGAAAACCAGATGCCGACGACGGCCCGGGTCGCATACCGTCGACAGGCACCGCGTGGGGAGATCATGAGCGACAAGCCTGAAAATCAACCTGCCCGCAGCACCAACATCACGGCTCTGCGGCGCCTCGGCGCCTACCTGAAACCGGTCCGTGGCCGCATGATCGGGTCCGGCACGGCCGTGTTCGGCTCGATGCTCTGCGGGCTCGCCATCCCGCTGGTCATCCAACGAATCCTCGACGGCCCGGTCGCCACCGGCGACACCGGCGGCCTCGTCTGGCTGATCGCCGGCATCGCCGTCCTCGGCGCCGCCGAGGCGATCCTGTTCTACCTCCGCCGCAGGCTGATCGCCGGGCCGAGCACGAGCGTCGAGGCGCAGCTGCGCGCCGACCTGTACCAGCACCTGCAGCGACTGCCGATCGCGTTCCACGACCGCTGGCAGTCCGGACAGCTGCTGTCCCGCGCCGTCTCGGACATGTCGACGCTGCGCCGCTTCATCGCGTTCGCGCTGATCTTCCTGGTGGTCAACAGCCTGACGCTGGTCATGGGACTGGTCGTGCTGTTCGTCCTCTCGCCGACGCTCGGGCTCATCTCCCTGTGCTGCGCGGCGCCGCTGATCCTGATCTCGACGCTGTACGAGTCGAAGTACGCGGTCCTCTCCCGCCGCTCCCAGGACCAGAACGGCGACCTCGCCACCACGGTCGAGGAGTCGGTGCTGGGCATCCGCGTGCTGAAGGCGTTCGGCCGCGGCCGCCACCTCGCGAGCATGTTCGCCGAGCAGGCAAGGGAACTGCGCAAGACCGAGCTGCGCAAGGTGCACGTCGTCGGGCTGCTCTGGGCGGCGATCATCGTGCTGCCGGAGATCTCGATCGGCGGGCAGCTGCTGTTCGGCACGTTCGCGATCGTCGACGGCACCATGACCGTCGGCACGCTGGTCGCGGGCGTCGCGGTGGCGACGTACCTGCGGTGGCCGACCGACTCGATCGGCTGGCTGCTCGCCGAGACCAACCAGGCCGCGACGGCCGCCACCCGCTACTGGGAGGTGCGCGACGCCGAGGTGACGATCGCCGGCCCGGCGCGCCCGAGGACACTGCCGGAGCACTCGCGCGGGCACGTCCGCTTCGAGAACGTCCGCTTCGCCTACCCGGGCAGCGACGAGGAGATCCTGCGCGGGGTCACGCTCGACCTGCGCCCCGGTGAGACGATCGCGCTGGTCGGCGCGACCGGCACCGGCAAGACCACGCTGACCGGGCTGGTCGCCCGGCTGGCCGACGTCACCGGCGGCAAGGTCACGATCGACGGCGTCGACGTGCGCGACCTCGACCTCGCGGACCTGCGGACCGTCGTGGCGACGGCCTTCGAGGAGCCGGTGCTGTTCTCCGCGAGCGTGCGGGAGAACATCGCGCTCGGCGCCGTCGACGCGACGGAAGCCGATGTGCGGCAAGCACTTCAGGTCGCGTCGGCGGACTTCGTCGACGACCTGCCGTGGGGCCTGGACACGCGGATCGGCGAGCAGGGACTGTCGCTGTCCGGCGGGCAGCGGCAGCGGCTCGCGCTGGCCCGCGCGGTCGTCGGCCGCCCGTCGGTGCTGGTGCTGGACGACCCACTGTCCGCATTGGACGTGCACACCGAGGCGGAGGTGGAGCACGCGCTGCGCAACGTCCTCACCGACGTGACCGCGCTCGTGGTCGCGCACCGGCCGAGCACCGTGCAGCTCGCCGACCGGGTCGCGATGCTCGCCGACGGCCGGATCGCCGCGGTGGGCCGGCACTCGGAACTGCTCGCCAGCAACGCCGAGTACCGCGCACTGCTGTCCACATTGGACACCGAGGACCGGAGGGAGGTGGTCGCATGAGCCGACAGACCGACGTGACCACCTTGCTTCGTGCGAATGCGCCGCACGCGGAGCGGAGCGAGGCAGGTGTCACGGCATGAGTACCCCGACGGACGAAGAGGAGTGGCGGGGGGTAGCCGCCGAGGAGAACGACGACCTGGACGCGTTGGTCGGCAGCCGCCTGCAGGCCAGGTCCCGCAAGCTGCTCGTGTCGCTCGTGCGGCCGCGCCTCGGCGTCGGGTTGTTCGCGTTCGCGCTCGTGGTGCTGGAGAACGTGCTGACGCTCGCCGGCCCGCTGGTGATCGCGGTCGCCATCGACACCGGCATCCCGAACGCGCTCGACGGCGACACCGGCGTGCTCGCGTGGTGTGTCGGCGGATACCTGGTGTCCGGGCTCGGCGCGGCCGGCGCGCGGTTCGCGTTCCTCAAGGTCTCCGGCCGCTTCGGGCAGGACGTGCTGCTCGACCTGCGGCAGCGGATCTTCTCCCACGCGCAGCGGCTGTCGCTCTCGTTCCACGAGAAGTACACGTCCGGCAAGGTCATCTCCCGGATGACCAGCGACGTCGACTCGCTGCACGACCTGCTGGAGGACGGCCTCGACGGGCTGCTGACGGCGGTCCTGTCGGTCGTCGGCATCGCGGTGATGCTGCTGGTGCTCGACGTGCCGCTGGCGTTGATCGTGCTCGCCGGCCTGGTGCCGCTGCTGTGGGTGACGCGCTGGTTCTACATCCGGTCGCGGCATTCCTACCGCGGCACCAGGGGCGCGATCGCGAAGATCATCGTGCAGTTCGTGGAGACCATGAACGGCATGCGCGCGGTGCAGGCGTTCCGCCGCGAGGAGCGCAACGAGTCGATCATGGCGGAGCTGAACGACCGCTTCCGCGCCGCCAACAAGGACGCGTTGATCGTGGTCGCGCGGTTCACGATGACCGTGCGGCTCGTCGGCAACCTCTCGCTCGCGCTGGTGCTCGCGATCGGCGCCGTCCGGGTGGTCGGCGGCGGGCTGGAGCTGGGCGTGCTCACGGCGTTCACGCTGTACCTGCGCCGGTTCTACGACCCGCTCGACGACCTCGCGATGTTCGCGAACTCGTACACGTCGGCGATCGCGGCGCTGGAGAAGATCTCCGGCGTGCTCGAGGAGGAGCCGACGGTGGTGGAGCCGGTGACGCCGGTCGCGCTGCCGGCGCGGACCGCCGGGATCGGCCGCTCGATCGACTTCTCGGCCGTCGAGTTCCGTTACGCGCCAACCACCCCGGTGGTGCTCCCGACGTTCGACCTCGCGATCCCCGCCGGCCAGACGGTCGCGCTCGTCGGGGCCACCGGCGCCGGCAAGTCGACGCTCGCGAAGCTGGTCGGCCGGTTCTACGACCCGACGGCGGGCGCCGTGCACCTGGACGGCGTCGAGCTGCGAGCGGTGGCCGACGAGGCGCTGCGCCGCGAGGTCGTGACGGTGACACAGGAGAACTTCCTGTTCGCCGGCTCGGTCGCGGACAACATCGGGCTCGGCCGGCCGACGGCCACGCGTGCGGAGATCGAGGCCGCGGCGAACGCCGTCGGCGCGCACGAGTTCATCACCGCGCTGCCGGAGGGCTACGACACGGACGTCCGCAAACGCGGCGGCCGGCTCTCGGCGGGCCAGCGGCAGATGGTGGCGTTCGCGCGGGCGTTCCTCGCGGATCCGGCGGTGCTTGTGCTCGACGAGGCCACGTCGAGCCTCGACGTGCCGACCGAGCGTGCCGTGCAGCGGGCGCTGGAGTCGGTGCTGGCCGACCGGACCGCGCTGATCATCGCGCACCGCCTGTCCACGGTGCTGATCGCCGACCGCGTGCTGGTCGTCGAGGGCGGGCGCATCGTGGAGGACGGCTCGCCGGACGCGCTGATCGAGGGCCGCGGCGGCCGGTTCGCGGCACTGCACCGCACGTGGCTGGAGTCGCTCGCCTGAGCCGTCGGAACGGCGTCAGAACAGGATGAACGGCAGCGCCAGCCAGGCGATGCCGATGCCCACCGCCACGCCGTAGGCCACCCAGCGCCAGATCGGCTGGCGGTGGATCAGCCACAGCGACGGCAGCAGCCCGGCGGTCACCACGATGTTCGACGCGAGCGCGAGCAGCGAGTACGTCTCCGCGAGGGTCACGGCCAATGTGACGACCGTCACAACGACCAGTGCGAGGCTCGCCGCCGACACGGTCAGCCCGGTCAGCCAGGGCGCCGGCTCCGGCGGCCGGGTCGGGCGGGGCGGTGGTGGCGGCGCAGGCGCGGGCTCGACGAGCACCTCCTCGCCGGTGAGCGGGTCGAGGTAGTGGACCGGCACGCCGAGCGACGCCGCGACCCGGCCCGCGAGCTGCAGCCCGCGCCGGGACACCACCGCGCCGGCCGCCGCGCCGGGCTCCGCGCGGGCCACGGCGCTGGCCACCTTGGCCCACTCGTGCAGCGCGTCGGTCAGCTCGACTCCCAGCGGCAGCCGCGCTGGATCCGTCTCCGCGACACCGTCGTGCTCGACCAGCACCGCGCGTTCACCGCTGGTGCGCAGTCCTACTCCGACCGACCCCGACATCGACACGGCTCCAGAAACTACCGACTCGCGCCGAGCGCGTAGAAGGCGACCGCACCGGCCGTGGCGACGTTGAGTGAGTCGACGCCTCCCGACATGGGAATCCGCACCGCCGCGTCGGCCGCCGCGACCGCCTCCGGACTCAGTCCGGGACCCTCCGAACCGAGCAGAATCGCGACCCGCTCGCCGAAGTCCACCTCGGACACCGGCACGGACGAGTCGGACGGCGTCATCGCGAGCACCTGGAACCCGTTGTCCCGCAACAGCTTCAACCCTTCCGGCCATGGCGTGAGCGGCGCGAACGGCACCGCGAGCACGTGTCCCATCGAGACCCGAACGCTCCGCCGGTACAGCGGGTCGCTGCAGCCCGTGCCGAGCAGCACCCCGTCCACACCGAGCGCGGCGGCGTTGCGGAACAGCGCGCCGAGGTTCTCGTGATCGCCGACGCCCTCGAGCACGGCGAGCCTGCGCGAGTCGCGCACGATGTCGGCGGGATCGGGCGGCGCCGGGCGGTCCGCGACCGCGAGCACGCCACGGTTGAGGTGGAACCCGATCGCCTCGGCCATGACCTCGGCAGACGCCACGTACACCGGCGCGGCCACGCCGGACAGGTCCAGGGCGTCGAGCTTCCTGCGCACTCCGAACAGCGACCGCAGCGGGTACCGCGAGCCCAGCATCCGGCCGACGGCGATGGCGCCCTCGGCGATCACCAGGCCTCTGCCGCCGGGCCGGTCCGGCCTGCGGTCGGCGGTCGTCAGCGCGCGGAAGTCGTCCAGTCGCGGGTCGTTCGGGTCGGCTACCTCGATCACCTCTGCATGGTTCCACACCGTGGAAGCATGATCGGCGATGTTACGTGAGCCGCGCACTTGTTTAGCTCTGCGTAACAACGGACGTAGGACGATGCACCTTTTTGGCCCCTAGCAACGCCTTGAGCCGTGTGTAACGGTTGTACTTCCCGCGCACACGCCGGACCCCGACCCTGTCCGGCTCGGGAGGGGCGTAATGGGACACGAAGTAGCGACCGAGCCACCGCAACGCTTGGATCGCCAGCGTTATCGCGCAAAGGTCCAGCGTTGTCTGGACGCACTCGCCAGGATGCTCAACGAAGGCGGGTTCTCCACCTCACCACCGCAGATCGGCCTCGAGGTCGAGCTGAACCTCGTCGACGACGGGTTACAACCCGCGATGGCGAACACGGTGGTCCTGGAGAAGCTCGACAACCCGTCGTTCACGACCGAGCTCGGTCAGCACAACCTGGAGCTGAACGTGCGGCCGCGGCCGCTCGCCGGCGCCCAGTCGACCGAGCTGGAGCACGAGCTGATCGACGCGCTCGCCGACGCCAACCTCAAGGCGCAGGACGCCGGCGCCGCGCTCGTCATGATCGGCATGCTGCCGACGTTACGCGAGGAGCACTTCAAGGCGCGGTGGCTGTCGAGCAACGCGCGGTACTCCCGGCTCAACGACCAGATCTTCGCCGCACGCGGCGAGGACATGGTGCTGTCCATGGAAGGCCCGGCGATCCCCGGCCAGCGCAGCGAACGGCTGCGCGAGTCGGCGGACTCGATCCTGCCGGAGGCCGCGTGCACGTCGGCGCAGCTGCACCTCCAGGTGCCGCCGGAGGAGTTCGCGACGCACTGGAACGCGGCGCAGTGCCTTGCCGGCGTTCAGGTCGCGATCGCCGCGAACTCGCCTTTCTTGCTGCGCAAGGCACTCTGGCACGAGACGCGGATCCCGCTGTTCCTGCAGGCGACCGACACGCGTCCGGAGGAGCTGAAGAACCAGGGCGTCCGGCCGAGGGTGTGGTTCGGCGAGCGGTGGATCACGTCGATCTTCGACCTGTTCGAGGAGAACGTGCGCTACTTCCCCGGTCTGCTGCCGGAGTTCGACGACGAGGACCCGATCGCGGCGCTCGACGAGGGTCGGGCGCCTCGGCTGTCCGAGCTGCGGCTGCACAACGGCACCATCTGGCGCTGGAACCGGCCGGTGTACGACGTGGTCGCCGGCGTGCCGCACCTGCGGGTCGAGAACCGGGTGCTGCCGGCGGGTCCGACGGTGGTCGACCTGATCGCGAACGCGGCGTTCTTCTACGGCGCGCAGCGGGCGCTCGCGATGGCGGAACGTCCGGTGTGGACGCAGATGTCGTTCCAGGCGGCGGAGGAGAACCTGTACGCCGGCGCCCGGCACGCGTTCGACGCGCAGCTGTACTGGCCGGGCGTCGGCTGGGTACCGCCGGACGAGTTGGTGCTGCGCATGCTGCTGCCGATGGCCCATGAGGGCCTGCGGGAGTGCGGCGTCGCCGACGAGGCGCGGGAGCGCTACCTCGGGGTGATCGAGCAGCGGTGTCTCGCGCAGCGGACGGGCTCGACGTGGCAGCGCGCGACGGTCGCGCGGCTGGAGGACCGCGGCCTCGACCGCGACGCCGCGCTGGTCGGCATGCTGCGCAGGTACACCGAACTGTCCGAGACCAACCAGCCGGTACACACGTGGGCGGTCCTGTAACCGCGTGTCCAACGCTCAGCACACCCGTGTCCAACACTCGCGACCGGTGAGTTGAACATTCGTGGCGTAGGCGCTGTTCGCGAGTGTCGAACTCACCGTGCCCGAGTGTTGGACACGCGGGGCTTGGGCGTTGGACTCGCGGGCCGGTACGAGACGAGACCCCCGCTCCGGCAGTGCCGTCTGCCGTATGGAGCGGGGGTCTCGCTGTTCCCGAACTGACTGCCGCTCCCACCACGAAGCGACGAGCTAAGGTTAGCCTAACTTTAGTGCTGCGCGCAAGCCGGACCGGACTAGAGTTCCGCCGGGGGGCGGCGGCCGACCGGGGCCCGCGGCCACCACCGAGCACGGCCGCGACCGGGCGGCACCGAGAGGCCTCACATGATCCCCACCGTCCTCCTCACCGCAGACGGCCACACCCTTGGCGCGACCGCCTTTCCCGGCGTACCCGAGGTCGGACAGACCGTCCACTTCGGCGGTCGCTACGTCATCGCGGCGATCGAGTGGCAGGTCGAACAAAACGCGAGCATGGTTCTGGTCTTACAGGCCGTGTGACGCTCAGGCGGCGTCCACCCGCTCCAGCTCCGGCGGCGCGGCGACCGGAGCACGCCGGATCCACCGCAGCCCGGGCCGGACCTGGACGCCGCCGCGGCGCGCCAGCACCACCCCACACACGAGCGCGGACAGCGCGGCGATCGCCCCGCCGATGACGAACGGCGACCGCCCGCCGAACTCGGCGGCCATCCAGCCGGTCATCGGCGCGCCGACCGGGTTGCCGCCGATGAACACGAGCATGTACAGCGCCATCACGCGGCCACGCATCTCCGGCGCGGTCGACAGCTGGATCGTGCTGTTCGCCGTGTTCATGAACGTCATCATCGCGACGCCGACCGGGATCAGCGCGAGCCCGAAGGTCAGGTAGCTCGGCATCAGCCCGGCGACCAGCTCCAGCACCCCGAACGCGAACCCGGCGCCGATCAGCAGCGACAGCCCGGGCCGGCGCCGGGTGCTGCGCCGCACGGCGAGCATCGCGCCGGAGAACGACCCGACCGCGAGCAGCGTGGACAGCAGCCCGTAGCCGTCGGCCTGGCGGTGGAAGACGTTGGCCGCCGCGATGGCCAGCGTGGTGAAGAACGTGAACGCGAACGTGCTGATGAAGAACACCAGCACCAGCACGGTCATGATGTCCGGCCGCGACCGCACGTAGCGCAGGCCGGCCATCAGCTGCCCGCGCCGGTTCGCCGGGGCGGCCGTGCGGTGCAGCTCGGCCGGGTTCATCCGGGACAGCCCGGTGATCACGGCGACCGTGGTGAGCGCGTTGACCAGGAACACCCAGCCGGTGCCGGTCCACACGATCATCACGCCGGCGACCGCGGGACCGACGATCCGCGCGAGGTTGAAGGTCGACGAGTTCAGGGCGACCGCGTTGGCCAGGTGCTCCTTGCCGACCATCTCGCCGACGAAGCTCTGCCGCACGGGCGGGTCGACGGCCGTGAACAGGCCGAACACGAAGCACAGCAGGTACACCTGCCACAGCGCGACCAGTCCGGTGACGTCCAGCACGCCGAGCACGACCGCGCACAGCGCCATGCCGGTCTGCACGAGCATCAGCAGCTTGCGCTTGTCCACGCGGTCGGCGAGCACGCCGGCCCACAGCGTGAACATCAGTGTCGGCAGGAACTGCAGCGAAGCGGCGATGCCGAGCGCCACCGGGTCGTAGCCGGACAGTTCGAGCACGAGCCAGTCCTGCGCGATGCGCTGCATCCAGGTGCCGACGTTCGAGACGGCCTGCCCGGTCGCGAAGAGCCGGTAGTTGCGTACACGCAGGGCCCCGAACATGCCCCGATGCTCTCGTCCGGGCTTCGAGCCCTCAGCGAGCCCGGCTCGAGAGGTTGTCGAGTCTGTTATCAGTGCTTTCTTCGATGATCTCGCCACTAATCCTGTTGGCTCGCCATCCGGTCGATGATCTCCGCCGCGCGGGAGAGCAGCTCCCGGTCGGTGTCACTCAGCTCCGCGAGCCGCTTGTCGAGCCATGCCTCGCGTGCGGAGATGTCGGCCAGGATGTGCGCGCTCCCCTCCTCGGTGATCTCGACGATGGCCTGTCGGCCGTCGCTGGGATGCGGTCGCCGGCTGACGTAACCGAGTTCCTCGAGAGCAGCGATCACCCTGGTCATCGACGGGGGTTGGACAACCTCCTTGGCCGCGAGCTCCCCTGGGGTGAGCGGGCCACACTTGTACAGGCAGAACAGTGCGGAAAGCTGGGTGAGCGTGACCGAGGAGCTGGTCCGCTGGGCGCGAAGCCTGCGGTTGAGCCGCACTGTGGCCAGCCGCAACCGGCTGGTCAGGGAGCTGTCGGCTACGTCATGCTCCTTGTTCGACACAGTAGTTAGCATACCTTACGAGTTGACTGGCGTCACTCAACTCAGGAGAACGCCGCCTGGATGGGCCCGATCGCGAAGTACACGACGAACGCGGCGGCCACGATCCACATGAGCGGGTGGATGCCGCGGACCTTGCCGGTGGCCGCGCGCAGCAGCACGTAGCTGATGAACCCGACGCCGATGCCGTTGGCGATCGAGTACGTGAACGGCATCACCACGATCGTCAGGAACGCCGGCAGCGCGACCGTGAAGTCGGCGAAGTCGATCTCCCTGATCTGCGCCATCATCAGCACGCCGACGATCACCAGCGCGGGCGCGGCGGCCTCGACCGGCACCGAGTTGTACAGCGGCGTGAAGAACATCGCCGCGATGAACAGCAGGCCGGTGACCACGTTGGCGAGCCCGGTCCGCGCGCCTTCCGCGATGCCGGCCGCCGACTCGATGTAGACGGTGTTCGAGCTGGACGACGCCGCGCCGCCCGCGACCGCGCCGACGCCGTCGACGAACAGCGCCTTGCCGGTGTTGGGCAGCTTGCCCTCCTCGTCGACGAGACCCGCCTCCTTGCCGAGGCCGGTCATGGTGCCGATGGTGTCGAAGAAGTCGGTGAGCACGAGGGTGAAGACGAGCAGCACGGCCGTGATGATCGGCACCTGCACCCAGGCGTCGAGGTTGACGTTGCCGAGCAGGCTCAGGTTCGGCGTGTCGACGACCTCGTCCGGCACGCCGGGATAGCCGAGGTTCCAGCCCTTGGGGTTGGTGCCCATCGACGGGCCGGCGTCCACAATGGCCTCGAGAACGATCGCGAAGATCGTGGTGCCGATCACGCCGATGAGGATCGCGCCCTTGACCCGCTTGGCGACGAGGATGCCGGTGCCGATCAGCCCGACGACGAACACCAGCGTCGGCCAGGACGCGATCGAGCCGTTGATGCCGAGCCCGACCGGGACCGTTGTCTCGGCCGCGTCGGGCAGCCGCCGGACGAACCCGGCGTCGACGAGCCCGATGAGGGTGATGAAGAGCCCGATCCCGACGGCGATGGCGGCCTTGAGCGAGGGCGGCACGGCGTTGAAGACCATCGTCCGCACCCCGGTGACCACCAGGATCAGCACGATGACGCCGTTGACCAGCACCAGTCCCATGGCGGCCGGCCAGGACATCTGCGGCACGATGGTCACGGCGACGAACGCGTTGATCCCGAGGCCGGTCGCCATCGCGAACGGGTAGTTGGCAACCAGTCCGAAGAGGATGGTCATGACACCGGCGACCAGCGCGGTGACGGCCGCGACCTGGTTGGTCGGCAGGAAGTCGCCGAACTTGTCGGTGTGGGCCGGGTCGTCCGCGAAGCTCCCGATGATCAACGGGTTGAGCACGACGATGTAGGCCATGGTCACGAAGGTGACGAGCCCGCCACGGACCTCGCGACCCACGGTGGACTCGCGCTCCGAGATCTTGAAGAAGCGGTCGAGTGCGGCTGTCCTGGTTGCCATGGGGAGGTAGCCTCGCGCATGTGTCCGACCCAAGGAAACCCGACGCGCGAATCGAGACAGAGAAGTCATCTGTCGCGCCGCCGCCACTGCCGCCCCGGCTGCTGGCGCTGGGGCCGCTCGTCTATGTCGGCACCGCGGCCTGGGGGGTCCTGACCTGCGCGCTGTTGATCGCGCGGTACGTGTTCGACGTGCTGCCGCCGATCTGGCTGTGGACCGCGTTGGCGGGGACCCTGCTCGGCTTCATCGGGATACCGGTCATGATCTGGCAGCGCCGCGCTTCGCGTCGGGGTACTCGCGGGGCGCAGCGGAACCTGTGAGTTGTGGGGCCGCGTGCTGGGGTTCGGGGCGACTGCTGGGGTTGCCGGCCCTTGACTGTCTGGGTTAGCTAGGCCCCGGGATTGTCGGTGTTGCCGATCTTCGGCTGTCTGGGATTGTCGGGCAGCTGGACCTCAACTGCCGTGGTTGGCAGCCCGACTGTCTGCGTCGGCCGGCCCCGGATTGTCGGTGGCGGCTGGCCCCCCGACTGTCGGCGTGGCGGCCCCGACTGTCAGCGTTAGCCGGCGCGGACTGTCAGTGTTGGCAGCCCACGATCGCCAGCGTGGGCAGGCCGTGACTGCCGAGGGTTGGCCTCCGGCCCCCGGTTGCCAGCTTACCGGCGTGGACCGACAGCACCTGCGCCGTTTCGGCGGTCCTGTGGACAACTGGTGCGGCTGTGGACAACTCAGGCGAATCGGCCTTCGGCGGCCGTTTTCTGTCGTACCTGACCGGTAGCGTGGATACCGGGGGCCGGAGGCCGCCCGGGGGGCTTCACGCCAGGTGGTTCTCAGGGTCGTCCAGTAGTGCGGCGAGCATGTGGCGGTCGGCCCAGCGGTCGGTCGCCCACGCGAGCGCGCGCGCCAGGCCGGCCGTCGAGTCCTCGCTGTGGATGATCCCCTCCGCCACCCACCACGGCGCCGCGCGCCCGCCGACGATCAGTTGCTCGTGGACGATCGGGCCGCCATCCGGCACCGGGACGCCGATCAGGTCGCACGCGTCGACCACGGCCCCGAGGTCGGCCCACCGCACGAACTCCCCCGCGCTCTCGACCGCGCTCTGACCGTCCTCGGTGGCCAGTGGGATGTCGAGCAGCTCAGCGAGCGGCTCCGCCAGCGCGAAGTCCGGGCCCGCGGTCGCGTACTCGTCGGTCAGCGGCGCGAGCCACGGTGCGTCGAGGACGACGCCGTTGTCGGTGACGTCTCCGGACGCCGTGCGAACGCTTGCCGGCGGGTCCAGTTCAGCCGGATCGACGTGTCCATTGTGGACAGCGTCGGCCAGAGCAGCGTGTGCCCGTTGCGCGACGCCGGGGGCGATCGTGCGGTCGGGGTCGCCCAGCCGCGCGAGGAGTTCTTCGGCGTCTGCCGTGGTCTCGACGGTCAACGTGCCGCGGACGCCGATCGCGGCGAGGATCGTCCGGTCGAGTTCCAGTTCCGGGATCGGGTCGTACAGGCCTTCGAGATCGTGCGCGTCGGGCAGCCGCCAGTCGCGCGGCGCGGCGCCTGCCAGGACTGCGTGGTTGCCGATCCACCACGCGGTGTAGCCATCTTGCAACGCCCGCCAGGTGTCAGGTTCGCTTGCCAGCAAACGGATCGCGGCCGGCCAGGCGTCGTCGGCGACTAGGTCGAGGTCACGGACCGCCACCATTCTGGCCGGCGGCTCGTGCTGCTCGTCCCACCAGTCGGCCTCGTCGGCGAGGTCGTGATCGGGCCCGGTCGGCGACTCGTCGACCACGAGCCCGAACGAGTCGATCACGCCGACCGCGGCCAGCACGTGCGCCGGCCACCGCTCGGCGGTGTCGGTCGCGAGCACGCCGAGCGGGCAGTCGTCGTCGAGGAGCGCAAGGAAACGCGAGCCGGGCAGCGCCAACTCGTCGGCGCGCCGCCACTCGCCATCGGTGTCGCGGAGGGCGAGCGCGCCGAGCCACGAATGCTCCCCCGACCGCACACCGGCGTCGTTCACCAGGCGCAGCACGGTGTTCACGAGCGGCTCGACGTCCAAACCGGACTCCGCGTCGTCGAGGCTGTGCGCCACCCGCGCTGCCATCGACTCCAGCAACTCGTCGGGTCCGCCGCGCCGGGCGCCGAGTCGTTCGAGGAGCGGGTGCACGGCGTCGGGATGGACGGCGTTCACACCGTCCAAATTGGACAGTTCGGCGGTCGGCCACGAGCGTGCCGCGCGGCCCGGGGATCGTGCGGCCGTCGGCCAGCGGCACCGGCAGCGCGCCAAGCTCCTCGCGCGCGGAGGGGTCGTTGTCGACGATCTTCGCGAGCGCCTCGTAGAGCGTCCGCCATTGTGCTGGCGTGCGGTCGATCCCGGTGATCGCATCGACCACATCGGACAGTCGCAGTCGGACAGTGTCGAGCGCGGCGAGCGCCGGCGCATACTCCGGCGCCGCCAGCTCGGCGACGACCAGACCGGGGATGGCCGCGGCGACCGAGTCGGCCAGCTCGAAGCTGGGCACCGGGAGCAGTCGCGCCTCGGACGGCGCCAGCATGCGGGTCTTGTGGTCGAACGCCGGGCGCAGCCATCGGGTGACGCGCAACTGTTCGAGGACCAGCGCGCGGAGCTTCTCGTCCACTTCGGACAGTGGGAATCGGGGCGGAGGAACGATTGCCGGACGTTGCTGGTCGCCGAAGTACCCGACCAGATCGGCGTAGGTTCGGGCGGCCGCCTCGAGCACGTGGTCGGTCGCCCGACCGGGCCGGACCCGGCGCCGCGACGGCTCGATAGGCAGCGTGGCGATGAGCCGGGCGGGCAGCGAAAGCCGCTCGTCGGTGGGGGTCGGCGCGTGGAGGACGTCTTCCTGGAGCGGCGCCGGGCGGCGGCCGTCGTCGACCCGCAGCGCCCAGCAGACCGTCCACTGTGGACGCGCTTCCGCGCCGAGGATGATGTCCGCCGGCAGCTCGCCGTGGTCGCGGACGATGACCCAGTGACTGGTTCCGTTGGGGCCGTGGATGTCCTGCCAGGCGTCGGTCCAGCCGTTGGCGGTCTCGCGCCGCCAGACGTCGGCGCCGATCTCGATGCGAGTGAGCCCGTCGAGGGAGAGCAGGACGTCTACCGCCTGGTCGGCGAACTCCCCGAGCAGGGCGGCGGCGTCGATGTCGGCGCTCAGCGGCAGCCGGACCTCGGTGGCAAACCCTTGCGGCGGTTGGTCTTCAGTGGGCCACGCGAGCCGAAGGACGGGCACGCGGCCGGCGGGCTCGGGGCCGAGCTCCGCGCGGGTGCGCTCGGCGCTGAACTCGACGCCGCCGGTGGTGGAGAGGATTCGCGGCGCGTCGGACACGGTCAGCACGGCGGCGAAGCCGACCCCGAAGCGCCCGACCCCTTGCTGTTTTGCCGATGCGCGAAGGGAAGCGAGCGCCGTGACGCCGTCGGTGGTCAGCGGCTCCCCGGTGTTGGCGACCCGCAGCTCGTTGTCCACAATGGACACACGGAGCGTGCCGTCCCGCCCGGCGGCGTCGGCCGCGTTCTGTGCGAGCTCGATGAACAGGCGGTCCCGGTAGCCGCCGAGGAAGAGGTCCTCCTCGGAGTTGGCGTCCTCACGAAACCGCGTCGGCGAGGACCGCCAGGAAGCGAGCACCGACTCCCGAAGCGTGGCGGTGCCGAAGGGATCGGTCACCCGCCGGAGGGCGCGTCGTCGTCGTCCGAGGGTTGGGTCTCGGCGGTGACGACGGGCTCGATCGCGGCCGGCGGCTCGGCGGCGGGCGCCACCTCGGCGTCGGGGGTGCCGACACTCGGCGTCCACGGAGTGGCCGGCCCGGTGGTCGCCGGACGCGCGGTGGTCGACTCGACAGTGGTGTCGGGCGCGGCGGTCTCGGACCCGGCCGTGGTGGCGCCGGCGGTCGGCGCCGCCGCGGTGACCCAACCGGAACCGATGGCTCCCAAGGGTTTACCGGGCGCGTCGGGGGCCTGCTCGGTGCTGGTCGCGGAGGTGTCGGTGTTGGGCTCCGCGCCGGTGGGCGGCTTTTCGGCTGCCGGGGTCGCGGACTCGGCCGGGGAAGCCGCTTCAGCCGGCGACTCGGTGGTCGCTGACTCAGTGGCAGCCGGCTCGGGGGCGGCCGGATCGGTGGCGGTGGGCTCCGCACTCGTCGCGTCCGTGGTCGCGGACTCGGCGGGAGCCGCGTCGGCCGGCCGCTCACCCGAAACACCGGATCGCGAGTCGGTGGCCGCATCGGCACTGGACTCGGTAGTGAGGGAGTCCGTGGCAGCCGGCTCAGAGGCGGTGGGCTCCGCACTCGTCGTGTCCGTGGGTGCGGACTCGGCGGGAGCCGCGTCGCCCGGCGGCTCGCCCGAACCCAGATCACTGGATCGCGAGTCGGTGGCCGCATCGGCGCTGGACTCGATGGAAGCCGAGTCATCGACGACCGGCTCGGCAGCGGTCGGTTCGGTGGCGGCGGGCTCGGTGGAGATGGAGTCCGTGGCGGCCGACTCAGAGGTGGCGGGCTCCGCGCTTGGCGCGTCCGCTGTCGCGGACTCGGCGAGGGCCGGCTCGTCGACCGTGGCCGAGTCCGTCGACGACGGGTCGGAAGCAGGCACGTCGGCACTGGGCTCGGTGGAGGCCGAGTCAGTGACAGCCGGCTCGGAGGTGGCGGGTTCTGCGCTCGTCGCGTCCGCGGACTCGGACTCGGACTCGGACTCGGCGGAGGCTGGCTCAGCAGGCGAGTCATCGGTGGGCATGGAGTGTGTGGCAGCCGGTTCGGAGGCGGCGAACTCAGCCGGCGGCTCGCCCGCTGCCGAGTCACTGGCAGCCGAATCGGATGCGCTGGACTCGGTGGAGATCGAGTCCGTGGGAGTCGGCTCCGAGATGGCTGGCTCCGCACTCGCCGCGTCTGTGGACTCGACAGAGGTCGGCTCGGTCGGCGACTCGACTGCGGCCGTTGTCGCCGGGTCGGAAGCAGTCGAGGCCGAGTCGGTGGTCGCAGCTGCGGCGGGCTCGGTGGTGACCGAGTCCGTAGCGACCGGCTCATCGGCAGCCGGCTCCGCACTCGGCGCTTCCGCAGGCGCTGACTCAGCCGAAGCCGTGTCAGTGGCAGCCGGCTCGGAAGTAGGTGAGTCGGCACCGGGGCGCGTGGAGACCGAGTCAGCAGCGACCGACTCTGCAGCAACTGGCTCAGCAGCAGCAGGCTCGGCAGGAGACGGCTCGGGTGAAGCCAGCGGGACCTCGTCCACTACGGCGAGAGGTTCCACGTCCAACAGGGCGTCGTCGTAGATTAGGTCTGCTACTAGGACTGGGGAGATCTGTTCGACTTCGGCTTCGGAGTGGGCGCCGCAGCCGTACTCGGTGTGGACGACGTGTCCGTCGGCCGGGGAGATCTCGTTGCCGCACGTGCCGAAGGACGCGCTGAGCGACCCGGCGAGCGGCAGGTAGAAGCCACAGGTGCCGCAGTGGCCGGGCGCGCTGCGCGCCATGTCCGACCGCGGCCCGAACTCACTGTCCTGCCACCTGCTGGCCGCGTCGAGACGCGCCGGGCGGGCCATGACGCGCACGCGACCGAGCCCCGCCTCCATCGCGACGTCCTCGACAGCCGGGTCGTCGGACTCCAGGTACGCGGGCACCAGCCTCGGGTCGTCCGGCGAGGTGGGCAGCAGGTCACCGACACCCAGGTCACCGGCCTGCACGCGGTCCTGCCACGGCACCCACTCCGGCGCGACCAGCGCCGTCGGCCCCGGTAGGAGGACCACCTCGCTGACGGTGACATCGGTGTCGGGGCCGCCGGAAGTGACAGTGACGGCCCAGCGCCAACCGCCGTAACCGGCCTTGTCCGCCTCGAACAGGTGGGTCACCGCGGTGTCGTCCTCGACGTGGAACTCGACGTAGGCCCCTACCTGCTCGTCGCCGGCCTCCTCCTGCGCGGCGGCACGCGCAAGGTCGACCTCCGTCGCCAAGGCGGGGTCGTTCAGGTCAGACTGCGGCACGCTCATCGCCCACGATTGTGCCCCACCGGCGCGCGGGCCCGGACGGCGGTCGTGCAAGGCTGGTCCCGTGAGGGCTCTTCTCGCTGTCGCAGGCGTTCTTCTGGTCACCAGCTGCTCGGCCGCACCCGCCGGCACCGCACCCACCATCCGACCGTCCACCGCACTGCGCGCGGACGTCATCGAGGCGATCCCGCACGACCCCGACGCCTTCACCCAGGGCCTCGAGCTGGTCGACGGCGTCCTGTACGAAGGCACCGGCCTCGAGGGGAGGTCGACGCTGCGCGCGGTCGACCCCGACACCGGCGTGGTCCAGCGCACGGCGGAGCTGCCGGCCGACATGTTCGGCGAGGGCATCACGGTCGCCGGCGACACCGTCTGGCAGATCACCTGGCAGGACGGCGTCGCGATCCGCCGCGACCGCGCCACGTTCGCCGAGCGCGGCCGGGTCCCCTACGAGGGCGAGGGCTGGGGGCTGTGCCACGACCCGGCCGCCGACCGGCTGATCATGAGCGACGGCACCGACAAGCTGACCTATCGCGACGCGACGACCTTCGACGTCGAGGGCGACGTGCGCGTCAAGGACACCGCAGGCGAGCCGGTCGCCCGCCTCAACGAGCTGGAGTGCGTGCCCGACCAGGACGGCCGCGTCCTCGTCTACGCCAACGTCTGGCAGACCGACGAGATCGTGCGCATCGACCCCGCCTCCGGCCGCGTCACCGCCACCGTCGACCTGGCCGGGCTGCTACCGGAGGACGACCGCGCGGGAGCCGACGTGCTGAACGGAATCGCCGCCGTACCGGGCACCGATGAGTTCCTTGTTACCGGGAAGCTCTGGCCGACGATGTTCCGGGTGAGGTTCGTCACCTCAAGTCCGTAGCCTGGAGAAGGATCCCCTGACCGGGTGGGCCCGTCTTGGCTTTAACAGGTCGCTACTTACGGCAGGATGGATGACGTGATTCGTTCCGGTTCCGGTGAGCAGGAGCCCGACGGCCGGCGTGGCCGCGGTGGCTCCGGCAAGAAGCGTCGCCGTAGCTGGACCAGGCAGGCCCCGCAGCCGAGCTGGCGGCCCCCGCCGCCGCCCGCGCCGACGCAGTTCGCCCAGCAGCCGCCGGCCGGCCCGCGCGAGGAGCCGCCCACCAACGCGGTCCCCGCCGCCGGCCCCCGCGTGGAGCCGCTGACCAACGCCATCCCGGCGGCCAACCACTACCCGGCGGAGGACCTGCGCAAGACACGGCCGGTCCGCCGTCAGCCACCGCAGCAGACCCCGCCGCCTCCGCAGACCCCACAGGCCCGCAACTGGCGCGACGTGCCGCCGCCGCGCCGGCAGCTGCCGCCCGTGCCGAACACGCGGCCGATGGACTACGCCTACGACGGCGGCCCGCCGGAGACCTACGGCCCCGACGGCTACGCGCCCGACTACGAGGGCCCGCGCGAACAGCAGCAGCAGGCACCCGCGCCGCCACCCGCCGGCCCGCCACCGCCCGCAGGCCCGCAGCCGACGACCGCCGCGCCGACCGCCGCCGCGCCCGGGTTCCCCAAGAAGCTGACGGTCACCCGCGTCGCCGCGATCCGCGGCAGGCAGCTGACCAGCAACGCCGTCGCCGCGTTCCGCCGCGCCGCGAACGCCGACGGCGCCGACAAGTCCGGCCTGACCGCTCTGACGTACGCGACGATGCTCAACTACGCGAGCGACGCGGCCATGGCCGTCGCGCTCGCGAACACGCTGTTCTTCTCCGCCGCGAGCGCCGACTCGTCCAAGGGCAAGGTCGCGCTCTACCTGCTGATCACGGTGGCGCCGTTCGCGCTGCTCGCGCCGGTGATCGGGCCGATGCTCGACCGGATCCAGCGCGGCAGGCGGCTCGCGATGTGCGCGACGTCGGTCGGGCAGGCGCTGGCGTGCCTCGTGATGGCCACGAACTTCGACGGCTGGCTGCTCTACCCGGCCGCGCTCGCGAAGATGGTGCTGTCCAAGTCGTTCACGGTGCTGAAGGCCGCGGTCACGCCGAGAGTCGTGCCGCCGGACATCACGCTGGCCAAGACGAACGCGCGGCTCACGGTGTTCGGGCTCGCGGCCGGCGCGGCGTTCGGCGCGGTCGCCGTGGTGTTCCTGCAGCTGTTCGACTCGCCGGGCGCGCTGTGGTTCACCGCGATCATCTGCGTGGCCGGCGCCGTGCAGGGCATGCGGATCCCGGCGTGGGTCGAGGTGACCGAGGGCGAGGTGCCCGCGTCGCTGTCGGCCAACCCGGAGAAACCCAAACGCCAGCCGATGGGCCGACATGTGGTGGTCGCGTTGTCCGGCAACGCGACCGTCCGGGTGCTGACCGGCTTCCTGATGATGTTCGCCGCGTTCGCGGTGCGCGCGCAGACCGAGGACCACGCGTTCAAGCAGCTGCTGCTGCTCGGCGTGATCGCCGGCGCGGCCGGCGCGGGCAGCTTCATCGGCAACGGGATCGGCGCGCGGATGCACGTCGGCCATCCGGAACAGGTGATGATCGGCTGCATCAGCGGCTGTCTCGCGGCGACGATCATGGCGACGCTCATGGAGGGCATCGCGACGGCCGCGATCGTCGGTCTGGTCGGCGCGATCGCGAGCGCGCTCGCGAAGAACAGCCTCGACGCGGTCATCCAGGACGACCTGCCGGAGGAGTCGCGCGCGTCCGCGTTCGGACGGTCGGAGACCGTGCTGCAGCTGGCATGGGTCTTCGGTGGCGCGCTCGGTGTGCTGCTGCCCCCGACGTTCTGGGTCGGCTTCCTGGTGATCTCGGTCCTGCTCGCGTTCGGTCTCGTGCAGACCATCCTGACCAGGAAGGGCCAGTCGTTGCTGCCGGGCTTCGGCGGCGACCGGCCGGTGCGGCCGTGGCGGACCGCGACCGGACCGAGCAAGGCCGTGTTCCAGGAGGGGCCGGCGGGCCCGCCGCAGGACCGCACGTAGTCTCGTGGCCGTGCAGCGTGTCGTGGCCGCCCTGGTGGGGGTACTGGTGCTCGCCGGGTGTTCGTCCGACCCGGAACCGGCACCGCCGCCGCCGCGCGTCGACTTCACGGTCGGGTCGAGCGGCAAGGTGGCAGTGAAGCCGTTCCTCTACTGCAACGTCAAGGTCGAGGACTGCCGCCGCGACAACTCCGCCATGCTGGAGGCGGCCGTGCCACCGGGGACGTCCGTGCGCGTGACCGTGCCGAAGGAGGTCGCCGACACCCCGTGGTCGGTCGTCATCCAGTATCGGACGGCGGCCGGCGAGCAGAAGCAGCCGGAGACGGTCGCCACCTTCGCGCCCGGCAAGGAGACCACCTTCGAGGCGATCCCCCCGGAGCCGGGCGCGCAGCTGCAGACCCTCGAGGTCAAGCAGGCCGGCGGCATCCTGATACAGGGCGACGCCGGCCCGGAGCCCGTGACCCGCGCGGCGTGGTCACTGCAGGTGAAGATGTAGGGCCTGCTCTGTGGATCTTTGTGCGAAGGTCTGCGCCTGACCAACAGTCACCTCAGGGGAACGTGACGGCACCCAGCCACCATCCACCTCGGTAGCCGCGCCGGCGCCGGGACGCAACCCACACATCAAAATCCGGGGAGGCGGACTGGCTACGGGTCGAGCTCGCGCGCGACGGCGCGGACCACGTCGGCGACCACCTTGGTCTGCTTGCGTTCCGGGTAGCGGCCGCGGCGCAGGTCCGGCTGGACCTTCGCCTCGAGGAGCTTGATCATGTCCTCGATCAGGCCGTGCAGCTCCTCGGCGGGGCGACGCCGCGCCTCGGCGACCGACGGCGGCGGGTCGAGCAGCCGCACGGACAGCGCCTGCGGCCCCCGACGACCGTCGGCGACACCGAACTCGATGCGTTGACCGGCTTTCAGGCCGGGAACCCCGGCCGGCAGGGCGGAAGAACGGACGTAGACGTCTTCGCCCCCGTCCTGTGTGACGAACCCGAAGCCCTTCTCCGAGTCGTACCACTTGACCTTTCCGGTCGGCACAACGGTCACCTCCACACACAAATGAACGCGCCCCAGGGCGTACCCAGGACGCGTCACACCAGCCTAGGCCACGTGGTGGCCAAGGGGGTAGCCGGTTACGCCGGCTGATGGATGCAGAGAACGTTGCCTTCGCTGTCGGCGAACCAGGCCGCCTTCTCGCCGCCCATCTCCGCGACGTGGTCGACGGTCCTCAGGTCGGGCAGGTCGTAGTCGGCGAACGTCACGCCCCGGCTCTCGAGGTCGCGGATCTCCGCGCCGATGTCGGTGACCTCGAAGCTGAGCATGGTTCGCGTGCTCTGCGCGCCCTGCTCGGACGGCAGCAGCCCGATGGCCCCGACGGCGCCGGCCTCGAAGACGCGTGAGCCGTCGGGGTTGGCGGCCTTCTCGTGCAGGCCGAGGGTCTCGCCGTAGAAGCGCGCGGCGCGGTCCATGTCGGTGACGGGGAGCATGGTCGTGATCGGAGACTTGGTGAGCATGGTGTTCTCCTTCCGGCCCCATGCTGCGCCCGCGCGAGCCGCGCGACCAGCCTCGGCACGGTCCCGGACCACACGGTCACCGCAGGTCACCGCGTTGCGCGGCGGGCCAGCGGGTTCCTCCGCGTGGAGGTGCAGCGCAAACGCGGCGATGTTCCACGCGTCGTCGCCGCGGTGATGGCGGCCTTCCACTCCGTTGCGGCCGCAGGAGAACGCGGTGCTTGGCAACCCGCTCGTCCTTCTCGAGATCGACCGTGGTCAGCGCGATCGAACAAACCCGAGAACGACTTGCTACGCGTGCCGGGCCGACGCCGCGCCTTCCAGGCCGAGGAGTTTCACCGACACCTCGCGCATCTCCACCTTGCGGATCTTGCCCGTGACCGTCATCGGGAACTCGTCGACGATGTGGACGTACCGGGGGATCTTGTAGCGCGCCAGCTTTCCCTTGCAGAACTCGCGGAGGGACTCGTCGGTCAGCGGCTCGGCGCCCTCGCGCATGCGGACCCACACCATCAGTTCCTCGCCGTACCGCTCGTCCGGCACGCCGATCACCTGTGCGTCCAACACATCCGGGTGCGTGTACAGGAACTCCTCGATCTCCCTCGGGTACACGTTCTCGCCGCCACGGATGACCATGTCCTTGATGCGACCGGTGATGTTGAGGTAGCCCTCTTCGTCCATGACGGCAAGGTCGCCGGTGTGCATCCAGCGCGCTTTGTCAATGGCCTCAGCGGTTTTGTCGTCCTGCGCCCAGTAGCCGAGCATCACCGAGTAGCCGCGGGTGCAGAACTCGCCGGGCGTGCCGCGCGGCACGGTGGCGCCCGTCTCCGGATCGACGACCTTGACCTCGAGGTGCGGGTGCACTCTGCCCACTGTGGACACTCGCCGGTCGACGGAGTCGTCCGCGCGGGTCTGTGTCGACACCGGCGACGTCTCCGTCATGCCGTAGCAGATCGTCACCTCCGCCATGCCCATGCGCTCGATGACCTGCTTCATCACCTCGACCGGACACGGCGAGCCGGCCATGATCCCGGTGCGCAGCGTGGACAGGTCGTACGAGTCGAAGTCGGCGTCGGCCAGCTCGGCGATGAACATCGTCGGCACGCCGTACAGCGACGTGCACCGCTCCTCCGCCACCGCCGCGAGCGTGAGCGCCGGATCGAACGCCGGCGCGGGAATCACCATGCAGCAACCATGTGAGGTCACGGCCAGGTTGCCCATCACCATCCCGAAGCAGTGATAGAAGGGCACGGGAATGCAGACCCGGTCGGCTTCGGTGTAGTTGCACAGCTCCCCGACGAAGAAGCCGTTGTTGAGGATGTTGTGGTGCGACAGCGTCGCGCCCTTCGGGAACCCCGTGGTCCCGGAGGTGTACTGGATGTTGATGGGGTCGTCGGCCGACAGCTCCGCCTGCAGCTCCGCGAGGTGCGCCGCCGAGCCGCCGCGTCCGACCGACTGCAGCGACGTCCACTCCTCGCGCCCGATGAGCAGCACGTCCTGGAGGTCGGGACAGTCCCCGCGCACCTCCTCGATCATCGCCGCGTAGTCCGACGTCCTGAAGCTCGGCGCCGCCACGAGCGTGCGGATGCCCGCCTGGTTCAGCACGTACTTCAGCTCGTGCACGCGGTAGGCCGGGTTGATGTTCACGAGGATCGCGCCGATCTTGGCGGTCGCGTACTGGGTGAACGTCCACTCCGCACAGTTCGGCGCCCAGATGCCGACGCGGTCGCCCTTCGACACCCCCAGATCGACCAGCCCGAGCGCCACCGCGTTGACCTCGTCGGCCAGCTCCCGGTAGGTCCACCGCCGCCCGGACGCCCGCTCGACCAGCGCGTCCCGGTCGCCGAACGCGGCCACCGTGCGGTCGAGGTTGTCGCCGATCGTGTCTCCGAGCAGCGGCTTCTCCGACGTGCCGGACACGTAGCTTGGCACCGCGGGCGTGGTCATGGCGACCTCCAGGGACAGCGAGCGAACTCACCGTATGTCTACCTGTGCCTCCGGTCACGTTCAACGTTCGTCAACACGGGGGCGTCGCCATCGGTCAGGATGGGGACATGCTGGGACTGGACCTGCGCAGCGACGACGCGGCGGCCGAGGCCGCCCGCGCCGCGGTCGCGCAGGTGCTCGCCGGCAGCGGGATGCCGTCCGACCGCCTCCACGACGCCATGCTCGTCACGTCCGAGCTGGTCACCAACGCCGTGCGGCACGGCGGCGCGCCGGTCCGGCTCGAGGTCACGACCACGCCCGGCCGCGTGCTGCTGCGCGTCTACGACACCGCCGCGACCAGCCCGGCGCCACGTCCGGCCGGGCCGGACGACGAGGGCGGCCGCGGCCTGCTGCTCGTCGAGACGCTCGCCTCGGCATGGGGCTGCGCGCCGCACCGGGACCGGCCCGGCAAGTACGTCTGGGCGGAGCTGACATGGTGACCGCCGAGCAGCCGAGTCGTGTGCCATGACGCTGACGATCACCACGAACGGCTCTGCCGTCCTGCTCAGCGGCGACCTCGACATGCAGACCGCGCCGTCGCTGCTCGCCGAGCTGACCGACCTGATCGGCGCGGCGAACGCGGGTGACGAGGTGCGGGTCGACCTCGGCGGGGTGACGCTCGTCGACTCCAGCGGGCTGAGCGTGCTGGTCGCCGCGCACAAGCTCGCGGTGGCCGGCGGGGCCCGGCTGCTGCTGGCGGCGCTGCCCCAGCACATGGAACGGACGCTCGGCGTGACGGGACTCAGCGAGGTCCTGGAGATCGCGCCCGACGCCGGCTGACCCGGCGGTCTACCAGGCCAGGGCCGGCCACGGCAGCTCGACGACGAGGCAGGGTCCGCCGACGAAGACGCCGCCGTCCACGCCGAGTGCCTTGCCGCCCGCGTACTCGTACGGGCTGTCGACCATGCCGGGGGCGATGCCCAGCTGGTCGGCGATGACGCTGTGCCCGTGCACCACCTGCTCGCCGCCGAGCACGGTCAGCAGCTGGTTCGCCACGTCGACGCCGTTGGGGCCGCGGAACGCGTGCCGGGTGGTGAGCCGGCGCCAGACCTCCCACCACTCGACGATGTCGTCGGAGTCGAGGACGTCCTGGATGTTCTCGTTGATCTCGTCGATGTCGCCGCCCCACACCAGGTACTCGATGGTGTCGGAGTGCATCAGCAGGTGCCGGCCGACCAGCTCGACGGCGGGGCGGGTGGTGAGCCACTCGATGTGCTCGTCGGTGACCGCCTCCTGGTCGGTGAGCTGGCCGCCGTTCATCTCCCAGCTGCGGGCGAAGCTGCGCGGCCCGAAGTCCGACGGGACCTCGGTGTCGCCGAAGCGGTGCATGCCCAGCAGGAGGATCTCGTGGTTGCCGAGCAGGGCCTGCACCTGGCCGCCGGCCTCGTCGGCCTCGTCGGCGAGCCGCATGACCAGGTCGATCACGCCGATGCCGTCCGGGCCGCGGTCCACGAAGTCGCCCAGGAACCAC
Organism: uncultured Actinomycetota bacterium; assembly: GCA_963840275.1. Lineage (GTDB taxonomy): Bacteria > Actinomycetota > Actinomycetes > Mycobacteriales > Pseudonocardiaceae > Actinophytocola. Next base: position 1,085,361 of record CAWIYK010000002.1, on the reverse strand, counting down.
AGGTGGCCGTCGCCACCGGACCAGTTGGCCTCGTCGTCGACCAGCCCTGCGTCAGCGAGCGCGGCGAGCAGTTCGTCGAGATGCCCGTGCACGTCGCCGACCACGAACGTCGACGGTCCGTCTTCCTGCACACCGCGACAATAGGCCAGGTCGAACACGCCCGCCCCCGCGATCGGCAACTAGTCCGCCTCCCCGGATTTTATGTGTGGGTTGCGTCCCGGCGCAGGCGCGGCTATTGAGGTGGATGGTGGCTGGGTGCCGTCACGTTCCCCAGAGGTAACCGTTGGTCAGGCGCAGACTTCCGCACAGAGATCCATGGGACGACCCCTAGCTTCCAGGGAACGGGTCTTCCGCGGACCCGACCAGGTCGGCGACCGAGTCGATCACGCGGCTCGGCCGGTACGGGAAGCGCTCCGCCGTCTCGGGGGTCGAGATGCCGGTCAGCACGAGGATCGTCTCCAGGCCGGCCTCGAGCCCCGACCGCACGTCGGTGTCCATCCGGTCGCCGATCATCAGGGTCGACTCGGAGTGCGCGCCCAGCGCGCGCAGGGCGGAGCGCATCATCAGCGGGTTGGGCTTGCCGACGAAGTACGGCGCGTGCCCGGTGGCCCGCTCGATCAGCGCCGCCACCGAACCGGTCGCCGGCAGCGAGCCCTCGCGGGACGGGCCGGTCGCGTCCGGGTTCGTCGCGATGAACCGCGCGCCCTGCTCGATGAGGCGGATCGCCGTGGTGATCGACGTGAAGCTGTACGTGCGGGTCTCGCCGAGCACCACGTAGTCGGGGTCGCGGTCGGTCAGCACGTACCCGATCTCGTGCAGCGCCGTGGTCAGGCCGGCCTCGCCGATGACGAACGCGGAGCCCTCCGGCCGCTGCGAGTCGAGGAACTTGGCGGTCGCCAGCGCGGAGGTCCAGATCGACGCCTCCGGCACGTCCAGCCCGGTGCGACGCAGCCGCGCCCGCAGGTCGCGCGGCGTGTAGATGGAGTTGTTGGTCAGCACCAGGAACCGGATGTCCTTGGCGCGCAGCTCCTCGATCAGCTTGTCCGCCCCGGGGACGAGGTGCTCCTCGTGCACCAGCACCCCGTCCATGTCCATCAAGTAGGTCCACTTGCGCGGTTCGGCCATGACTACATGGTCCCAGCGACGCCGTGAACATCCACTTCGGCCGCCTTGACCGCGAGGTACACCTCGTCGCCGGGGGTGAGTCCGAGGTCGGCGACGGCCGCCGCGGTCAGGTCGGCCGTGATGCCGGTCATCCACTCCGGACCGGCGGTCCGCACCCGGACGACATCGCCGTGCGGCTCGAGGGCAGACACCGTCGCGGGGAAGACGTTGCGGGGGCTGCCCCGCGGCCGTTCGAGGTGGATGGCGACCGCGGCGGGCCGGAAGACCGCGACCGCGGGCTCGCCCTCGGCGACATCCGCGCCGCCCACGCCGGCCACGACCGTGCCGTCCGCCACCCGCACGCCGGCCGGGCACGCGACCCCGGCGATCAGGTCGAGCCCGGCGATCCGGGCGGTGAACGGGGTGCGCGGCGCGGACAGCACGGTCTTCGTCGGTCCCTGCTCGACGATCCGGCCGCGATCCAGCACCAGCACACGGTCGGCGAGCACCAGCGCGTCGAGCGGGTCGTGCGTCACCAGGACCACCTGCGTGTCCGTGCTCGCGCGCAACACCCGGCGCACCAGCCCGCGCAGCGCGGGCGCGGCGTAGACGTCGAGTGCCGCGAACGGCTCGTCGAGCAGCAGGAGCGCCGGGTCGGTCGCGAGTGCCCTGGCCAGCGCCACCCGCTGCTGCTGCCCGCCGGACAGCGCGCGCGGCCTGCGGTCGGCCAGCTCCGCGGCGTCCACTTCGGACAGCCACGCGCGGGCCCGCTCCTCGGCCGCCCGCCGCCCGACCCCGAGCGCTCGCGGTCCGAAGGCGACGTTTCCGAGTGCCGTCAGGTGGGGGAACAGCAGGGGGTCCTGTGACAGCAGGCCGACGCCGCGGCGGTGCGGCGGCACATGCACGCCCCGGTCGGACAGGGTGCGGCCGGCGATCGCGAGGCGGCCGGTGTCCGGGCGGAGCAGTCCGGCGAGGACGTCGAGCAGCGTCGACTTGCCGGCGCCGTTCGGGCCGAGCACGGCCAGCACCTCGCCGGGCTCCGCGGCGAACTCGACGTCGAGGCGGAAGTCCCCGCGCGACACCGACACCTCGACCTCGATCACAGCCGTCCCTCCACCGCGCGCGGCCGGGCCACGGCGATCACCACGATCGCGACGACCACCAGCAGCAGCGACAGTGCCACCGCACCGTCCACATCGGTCTCGTTGCGGGTGTACACCTCGAGCGGCAGCGTGCGTGTCACGCCTTCGAGGCTGCCGGCGAACGTGATGGTGGCACCGAACTCGCCGAGCGCCCGCGCGAAGGACAGCACCAGCCCGGAGCCGAGCGCCGGCAGCATCAGTGGGACGGTCACGCGCCGGAAGACCGTCCACGGCCGCGCCCCGAGCGTCGAGGCGACCGTCTCGTACCGCTCCCCCGCGGTCCGCAGCGCGCCTTCGAGCGCCACCACGAGGAACGGCATGGCGACGAACGTCTGGGCGATCACCACGGCCACGGTCGTGAACGGAACCCGCACCCCGAACAGCAAGTCGACGAACTGGCCCGCGAAACCGTTGCGGCCCAAGAGGTACAGCAGCGCGAGTCCACCGACCACGGGCGGCAGCACCAAAGGCAGGAGCACGATCGCGCGCAGCACGCGGATGCCCGGCACGTGCGCGCGGGCGAGCACCACCGCGAGCGGCCCGCCGAGCAGGAGGCACAACAGGGTCGACGCGGCAGCCGTCCGCAGCGACAGCTCGAGCGCGGCGAGTGCCGACGGCGAGGTCACCAACTCGGGGAACCGCCGCAGGTCGGTGCGGGTGACGAGCCCGACGATCGGCAGGACGACCAGCGCGAGCGCCAGGCACGCCGGGAGCCACAGGAGCACCGGCACCGCGGTGCTCGTCCGCCCCCGGTCAACGGACTCCCGGCGCGCCCGACGGTTCATCGGCGGTGGCCCCCTGGCCTCCGGCCCCCGTATTCCAGCCTATGGGCGAGCGCCGACGGTCTCGGTCGATCTGGATCTTGCCTGTGCACGACTCGGCCGCTGTGGACAACTCCGCCCGAGTCGATCTTGCGAGCGGAATCGTGTCGGGGGTCGCCGGTAGCGTGGTTCGAGGGGGCCGGCGGCCACGCCCGCACCCCCGTCACGGCACCACGAAGCCGACCCTCGTCAGCTCCGCCTCCCCCGCCGCCCCGCGCACCAGCTCGACGAACTCCCTCGCCAGGTCGGGCTGCGGCGCGTCCGCCAGCGCGGCGATCGGGTAGGAGTTGATGGCCTTCGCCGACTCCGGGAACTCGATCCCCTTCACCTTGTCGCCGGCCGAGTTGACGTCGGTCACGTACACGACGCCCGCGTCGGCGTCGCCCGACGCCACCTTCGTCAGCACCGACTTGACGTTCTGCTCCTCGCTGACCGGCTTCAGCGTGACACCGCTCGCCTGCTCGACCTTCTCCGTCGCCGCGCCGCAGGGCACCTGGGGCGCGCACACCACGACGACCACGCCGTCCTTCGCGAGGTCCGCGAACGACGCGATCTTCGCCGGGTTGTCCGGCGGCACCGCGATCATCAGCTGGTTGGTCGCGAAGACCGCCGGCGTGCCGGCGGCGAGGCCGGCGTCGGTGACCTTCTTCATGTTCTTCTCATCCGCGGAGGCGAACACGTCGGCGGGCGCCCCGTTGGTGATCTGCTGGACGAGCGCGGACGAGCCGTCGAAGCTGAGCTTGACGTCGACACCGGGGTGGTCGGCCTCGAACTTCTTCTCCAGCGCCGTGAACGCGTCGGTCAGCGACGCCGCGGCGAGCACGGTCAGCGTCCGCGCCTCTGGCGGCGCACCGGTCCCGGCCTGGTCGGACGCCCCGGGGTCGGCCGACCCGCAGCCGGCGAGCAGCAGTCCAGCGGCGGCCAGCGCCGCACCCAGCTTTCGCATGGCACCTCTCCGTTCAGGGGATCTCGACGGCGACCGAGGTCGCCTTCACCACGGCGACGGCGAGCGAGCCGGGCTCGAGCCCCAGCTCACGGACCGCCTCCGCGCTCATCAGCGACACCACGCGGTACGGGCCGCACTGGATCTCGACCTGGGCCATCACCGTGTCGGCGACGACCTTGGTGACCAGCCCGACGAACCGGTTGCGCGCGGAGCGGCCGACCCGCGTCGGGTCGTGGACGTCCGCGGCGTTCTCGCTGGCGAACGCCGCGAGGGCGGCGCCGTCGACGACCTTGCGGCCGGCACTGTCGGCCTCGGCGCTCAGCTGCCCGCCGTCGACCCACCTGCGGACCGTGTCGTCGCTGACCCCGAGGAGTCGAGCGGCTTCGGACAACCGGAACTGCGGCATGAACGGGAGGATATAGCCGCAAGTGCGGACCGAACGCGTTCGGGTGGCCGACGCGACTAACCTGTGACACGTGACCACCGCCCCCACCACGGTCCGGGTCCGCTACTTCGCCGGCGCCCGCGGCGCGGTCGGCCTCTCCGAGGAGACCGTGTCCCTGCGGGCCGAGGCGACCGTCGGCGACCTGGTCGAACAGCTGCGCGGCAAGCACGGCGAGAAGCTCTCCCGCGTGCTCACCGCGTGCAGCTTCCTGCTCGACGGGGTCGCCGTCCGCGACCAGTCGATCCCGCTGCCCGACGGCGCCGGCGTCGACGTGCTGCCGCCCTTCGCCGGCGGCTGACCGCGGCGAGTCCGTCGAGCCTTGCGGACAGGTTCCGTCCTCGACCGGGGGCAGAATCCAGGTCATGAAGGAGACCTCGGCGCGACTGCTCAAGCTGCTCACGCTCCTGCAGACCCGGCGCGAGTGGTCCGGCGCGGACCTGGCCGACCGGCTGCGGGTGAGCACGCGAACCATCCGCCGGGACGTCGACAAGCTGCGTGACCTGGACTATCCGGTGCACGCGGCCCCCGGCACCGCCGGTGGCTACCGGCTGGGGCCCGGCGCGGAGCTGCCGCCACTCCTGCTCGACGACGACGAGGCCGTCGCCGTGGCGCTCGGCCTGCGGACGGCCGCGCGGGGCGGGGTGGCCGGCATCGGTGAGACATCACTGCGCGCGCTCGTCAAGTTGGAACAGGTACTCCCTTCGAGACTCCGCCATCGGGTGAACGCCATGCAGGTGGCGACCATCGACACGCAGGGGCACGTCCCGGACGTGCCGCTCGAGGTGCTGACCTCGGTGGCGTCGGCGTGTCGCGACCAGCACCGGCTGCGGTTCGACTACGCGGCCGCGTACGGGGCCGCCGAGCAGGTCCGGGAGGCCGAGCCGCACCGGCTCGTCTCGTGGGGAAGGCGCTGGTACGTGGTGGCGTGGGACCTCGAGCGGGACGACTGGCGGACGTTCCGGGTGGACCGGATGCGGCCGAGGGTGCCGGTCGGGCCGCGGTTCACGCCCCGCGAGATCCCCGGCGGCGACCCCGCGGCGTTCGTGTCGGCCAAGATCGCCAGGATGTGGCCGTTCCAGGCGGCGGTCCGGCTCCCGGTGCCCGCCGACTCGGACAAGGTGCGCGATCTTGCGACATACGGCACGATCGAGGAGATCGACAACGACAGTTGCCGGCTGACGATGGGTGCCGACACACCCCATTCGCTGGCGTTCCTGCTGTCGGTACTGGAGATCGATTTCGTCGTGGAGTCGTCCGTCGAATTGGCTCGGGCTTTGCAGCAGGTAGCCGACCGATTTCAGCGTGCAGCCGGACAACTGGTCAAACCAGCTACCAACTGACCGCGCAATGCGGTCGCTGAACGTGACCCAACCCTCAGCAAGAGTGAATATGGGCAGGTCAATCACGGCACTATAACGGCGATCAACTTCCCGTTGACCTGCGATTACAGGTGTGATCGCAGGTCCCCGAATAGTGTTACTGTGACGACGGTCACAGCGGTTCGAATTTCCTGTAGCGCATTTCGGCACGTACCGTCGCTTCCGGTTGGCCCCGACCAACCAGCAGGACCCGAGTGCCCGAAGCGCCAAACCCAGTCCGGCGGGCATCCCGGGAGTTATCCCCCGACTGAAAGAAACCCTCCGGATTGGGGCGGTGTTGCCGCGAGTCATCTCGCGGGGGCATTAGCAGGCGTTGAGGCTGAGACTGAAATGGCGTATCGAGGCATTCACCGTAAGCCGTCCACCGCCGTTCGCCGCACCATTGCTCGCGTCGTCATAGCGGGCGTCGCGGTTGGTGCGCCGGTGGCCATGGCCACGTCCACGGCGTCGGCGGACCCGACCAACTGGGACGCGGTCGCCGCTTGTGAGAGCGGCGGCAACTGGGGCATCGACACCGGCAACGGTTACAGCGGTGGCCTTCAGTTCAAGCAGAGCACGTGGGAGGCCAACGGCGGCTCCGGCAACCCGGCCAACGCTTCCAAGGAGGAGCAGATCCGGGTCGCGGAGAACGTGAAGCAGTCCCAGGGCATGGGCGCGTGGCCCGTGTGCGGCAAGCGCGCCGGCGCGTCCGGCGGTGGCGGTGGTGGCGGCGGTCAGAGCGCCCCCGCGGCCCCGAAGACCAACAAGGCGCCGAAGCGCACCGCTCCGGTCGCCCCGGCCCTCGTGGCCTCCAACCCGGCCGGCAACTACACCGTTGTCGCGGGCGACTCCCTGTCGAAGATCGCGACGGACCAGAAGGTCGTCGGCGGCTGGCAGGCGCTGTTCGAGAAGAACAAGCAGTTCATCGGCGACCCCAACCTGATCGTTCCGGGTCAGAAGCTCGCCACCCAGTGAACTAGCTAGTTCGCGCGAGAAAACGGGGCTCCACCGCAATCCCCCGGCGGTGGAGCCCCTTTCTCGGTCCTACGGGCAGTTGACCCACTCGTCGGTGCCGTCGGTGAAGTTCTGGTGCTTCCAGATCGGCAGGCGGGCCTTCACGTCGTCGACCAGATCGGCGCAGGCCGCGAACGCCTCCGCGCGGTGCTCGGCCGCCACGGCGCACGCCAGCGCGACGTCGCCGATCGCGAGAGCCCCGATGCGGTGGCTGACGGCCACGGCGCGGACCCCGCGGTGGCGGCCGGCGACGTCGGCGGCGACCTCCTCGATCACCGACTTCGCGCTGGGGTGGCCCTCGTAGTCCAGGTCGGTCACGCCCTTGCCGCCGTCGTGGTCGCGGACCACCCCGGCGAACGTGACCACGGCGCCCGCCGCGTCGTCGGCGACCAGCGCCGCGTGTTCCTCGACGGTGATCGGGGACTCGCTGATCTCCGCGCACAGCACCCGCGCCGGGACCACCGGGGCGACCACGTGGTCGCCGCCGCGCAGCTGGTCCACCGCGTGGGTCAGCACGCCGTCCAGCACGCCGAGGCCGTCCTTGACGCCGCCGGAGGAGCCCGGCAGGTTCACGATCAGCGTCCGGCCCGCGACGCCCGCCAGCCCTCGGGACAGCACGGCCGTCGGCACCGCCGGCAAGCCGGCGCCGCGGATCGCGTCGGCGAGGCCGGGGATCTCGTAGTCCAGCAGCCGGCCGGTCATCTCAGGCGTGCGGTCGGTCGGGTTGATGCCGGTGCCGCCGGTCGTGATCACGACGTCCACCCCGACGGCTTCCCGCAGCGCGGCCAGCACCGGCTCGCCGTCGGGCACCACCACCGGGTCCGGCACCTCGAAGCCACGGGCCCGCAACCACGACACGATCACCGGCCCCGTCGTGTCCTCGTAAACCCCAGCAGCCGCCCGGTTCGACGCGGCAATCACCCGTGCGGTCTTGGATTGGCCGCTGCGCTCCTCCGCTACCACGCCGTCTTCCCTCCTCCGTGCTCGGCGCTGACGCGCCTGCGCGCGAGCGTCAGTCCAGACGGCGCGCGCTCCGTCGCTCCGCTCCGGCACTGCGCTCATCTGCCCTTCGGTCGCGTCCAGACCCCGGTCTTGCCGCCCTCCTTGCGGTCGAGCCGCACGTCGGTCAGCGTGGCCGCGGGGTCCACGGCCTTGATCATGTCGTGCACGGTGAGGCCGGCGACCGACACAGCGGTCAACGCCTCCATCTCCACACCCGTCTGGCCGCTGGTGCGCACGGTCGCGGTGATCGCCACCGAGTCCGCGCCCAGCGCGAAGTCCACGGTCACGCCCGAGATCGGGATCGGGTGGCACAGCGGCACCAGGTCCGGCGTGCGCTTGGCGCCCATGATGCCGGCGATCCGCGCGGTCGCCAGCGCGTCGCCCTTCTTCAGGCCGTTCGACGTCAGCAGCGCCACGACCTCGGCCGTGGTCCGCACGACACCGGTCGCCACCGCGACCCGCGCGGTGACGTCCTTGCCGGTCACGTCAACCATCCGGGCGGCCCCGGCCTGGTCCACGTGGGTCAGGTCACTCACACGCCCGATGCTAGTGCCGCGTCCAGGCACCTCGGCATCCGCGCCCGCGCCGGGACGCGACCCCACATGGAAATCCGAGGCGGACTGGTGGCGGACTGGCTAGTGCCCGCCCGCGGCCTTCGCCACTGCCTCGGCGACGGCGGGCGCCACCGTCGGGTCGAACACGCTCGGCACGATGAACGACGCGTTCAGCCGGTCGCCGTCCACGACGTCGGCGATCGCGTCCGCCGCGGCCAGCAGCATGGTGTCCGTGATGCCGCGCGCATGCGCGTCGAGCAGGCCGCGGAACACACCCGGGAACGCCAGCACGTTGTTGATCTGGTTCGGGTAGTCGCTGCGCCCGGTGGCGACGACCGCCGCGTGCTTCTGCGCCTCGAGCGGGTCGATCTCCGGGTCCGGGTTGGCCAGCGCGAACACGATCGCGTCCTTGGCCATGGTGGCGACGGCGTCCGCGCCGAACAGGTTGGGCGCCGACACCCCGATGAACACGTCCGCCTCCACCAGCGCGTCGGTGACCCGGCCCTTGACCATGTCGCGGTTGGTGTTCTGGGCGAGCCACGTCAGGTTCGCGTCCAGGTCGTCGCGGTCGGGGTGGACGATGCCGTTCACGTCGACCGCGAGGATGTCGCGCGGGCCCTTCTGCAGCAGCAGCCGGATGATCGCCGACCCGGCCGCGCCTGCCCCGCACACCACGATCTTGCACTGGTCCAGCGGCTTGCCGACGACCCGCAGCGCGTTGCGCAGAGCACCGACCACCACGATCGCGGTGCCGTGCTGGTCGTCGTGGAACACCGGGATGTCCAGCATGTCCCGCAGCCGCGCCTCGATCTCGAAGCAGCGCGGCGCGGCGATGTCCTCCAGGTTGATGCCGCCGTACACGGGCGCGATCAGCTGCACCGTGCGGATGATCTCCTCGGTGTCCTGCGTGTCCAGGCAGACCGGCCACGCGTCGACGCCGGCGAACTTCTTGAACAGCGCCGCCTTGCCCTCCATCACCGGCAGCGCGGCGGCCGGGCCGATGTTGCCGAGGCCGAGCACCGCGGAGCCGTCGGTGACCACGGCGACCGTGTTGCGCTTGATCGTGAGGCGCCGCGCGTCGGCCGGGTTCTCGGCGATGGCCTGGCAGATCCTGGCGACACCCGGCGTGTACGCGCGGGAGAGGTCGTCGCGGTTCTTCAGCTGGACCTTGGCGCTGATCTCGATCTTGCCGCCGAGGTGGATGAGGAACGTCCGGTCCGACACCTTGCGCACGCGCACGCCGGGCAGCTGCTCGAGCGCCTCGGTGATGTCCCGCGCGTGGTCCGCCGAATAGGTGTTGGCGGTGATGTCGACGACGATCCGGTCACCGTGCGACTCGACGACGTCGAACGCCGTGATGACCGCGCCGGCCCGGCCGGCGGCGCCGGTCAGATCCCCTGCCGCGCTCGCCGACGGCGGCGCCTCGACGCGGACGGTGATGGAGTAACCAGGACCAGGAACCGGCATTGCAGTGCTCCAGTAGTACGGCTGTGGAGTTCCGACGCCGAGAGCCTAGTACTCGTCGGAAAGCTACTTGTTGATCTCGGTCACCGGGTGTGTGTACCCGGCGTCCTCGAGCGGGAAGACGAGGTCGCCGTACGGGGACAGCGCGCCCTGCCGGTCCGCCGCGAGCTCGCTGACCGGGTGCTGGCCGTTGTCGTCGTCGGCCGGCCAGTTCGGGTCGATGCGACCGGTGTTGGCACCCTTCTTGGCCACGGGGCCTCCTTCAGCTCGGGTGTGGAGAGATTACCGGAGGCGCGGCGCGGGTGGCCGCGCGTATACCGTGGTCGGGTGCCCGGTCCAACCCTCATCGACTGGCTGCGTGGCCAGGACGACCACACGCTGGCCGCCCTGCTCGTGGCGCGTCCCGATCTCGCGACGCCCCCGCCGCCGGACACCGCCGTCCTCGCCGCCCGCGCGGCGACCAGGGCATCGGTCACCAGGGCCGCCGAGGGACTCGACACGTTCACGCTCGCGGTGCTCGACGCGCTGATCGTGGCGGACGCCGACCGGGCGCCGGTCACCGAGGACACGATCGCCGAGATCGTCGGGCCGGACGCGAGCCGGACCCGAGTCCGCGAGGCCCTCGACCTGCTCGTGCGGCTCGCGCTGGCGTGGGGCACCGACGAGCTGTCGGTGGCGCCCGCCGCGCGTGAGGCGGGCGGGCTGTTCCCGGCCGGGCTCGGCCGCCCGTCACCCGTGCTCGACGACGCCGACGTGTCCGCGCTGCTCGCCGACCTGCCCGACGCCGAGCGCAGGCTGCTGACCACGCTCGCGCACGGCTCCCCGCTCGGCCGTACTAAGGACGCCGGCACGTCCGTGCCGCTCGACGAGGCGAGGACGCCCGTGCAGCGGCTGCTCGCCATGGGTTTGCTGCTGCGCCGCGACGCGGAGACCGTGGAGCTGCCGCGCCAGGTCGGCCTCGCCATCCGCGGCGACAACCCGCTCGGCGCCGTGAAGCTCGACGAGCCCGTGCTGGAGACCAAACAGCACAAGGTGGCGACCGTCGACGCCACCGGCGCGGGCGAGGCGTTGGAGCTGGTGCGCCGCGTCGAGCAGCTCGTCACGCTGTGGTCGGCCGACCCGGGGGCCGTGCTCAAGTCGGGCGGCCTCGGTGTGCGCGACCTGCGCAAGCTCGCCCGCGAGCTGGACACCGACGAGCGCGGCGCCGGCCTGATCGTGGAGCTGGCGTTCGCCGCCGGCATGGTGGGCGACAGCTCGTCGGCCACCAACCCGGAGTGGCTGCCGACCACGCTCGTCGACCCGTGGCTCGCGGCGACCCCGCCCCAGCAGTGGGCCACGCTCGCCGCCGCCTGGCTGGACATGCCGAGGCTGCCGGGACTCGCCGGTATGCGGGACGCCAAGGACAAGGTGCTCGCGCCGCTGTCCGACGACCTGCGCCGCCCGCCGGCGCCCGCCGAGCGCCGCCGGATCCTGTCGACGCTCGCCGAGCTGCGCGGGGGCGCCGGGGTGTCGGCGCCGGACGACCTGGCGGCGGTGCTGGCGTGGCGCGCGCCGCGGCGTGGCGGCCGGCTGCGGGACGAGATCGTCCGCTGGACGCTGGCCGAGGCCACCACCCTGGGCCTGGTCGCGCTCGGCGCGCTGACCGGCGCCGGCCGCGCGCTGCTGGACGACGGCCCGGCGCCGGCCGCGAAGCGGATGGCCGACTCGATGCCGGACCCGCTCGACCACTTCCTCGTGCAGGCGGACCTGACGGTCGTCGCGCCCGGCCCGCTCGAGCCGTCGCTCGCGGTCGACATCGGGCAGGTCGCCGACGTCGAGTCGGCCGGCAGCGCGACCGTCTACCGGGTCACCGAGCCGTCGGTGCGCAGGGCGCTGGACATCGGGCGGACCGCGGAGGAGCTGCACGAGCTGTTCCGCACCCGGTCGCGCACGCCGGTGCCGCAGTCGCTGACGTACATGATCGACGACGTGGCCCGCCGGCACGGCAGGCTGCGCGGCGGTGTCGCGGCGGCGTTCCTGCGCTGCGACGACCCGGTGCTGCTCGCCGAGGTCGTCGCGCACCCGGCGGCGGCGCGGCTCGAGCTGCGCCGGATCGCCCCGACCGTGCTGGTGAGTCCGGTCGCGCTGGCGGACGTGCTCGAGGAGCTGCGGTCGGCCGGCTTCGCGCCGGCGGCCGAGGACGCGGCCGGTCAGGTGGTGGACCTGCGGCCGGCCGGGCTGCGACTGCCCGCGCCGGCGCGTACCCGGCGGTCGGGGCCCGGTGGTCCGCCGAGCCCGGAGCGTCTGCAGGCGATGGTGGAGCAGCTGCGGGCCGGTGACACGGCGGCCGGCACCCGGCGCGGCCGGACCGTGTCGCTCACCGCCGGCACCGGCGCGGCGGACACGTCGGCGACGCTGGCGCTGCTGCGGGAGGCCATCGAGCGGCAGAGTCAGGTGTGGATCGGCTTCGTCGACTCGCGTGGGGTGGCGAGCCAGCGCGTCGTCGATCCGTTCCGCGTCGGCGGCGGCGTGTTGGAGGGGCGTGATGTCTCTCATGGCGCCGTCCGCCAATACCCCCTGCACCGCATCACGTCAGCGTCGCTGGTCGAAACCTGAGTCGGGCTCGAACCGGGTTGTAGCGATTCTCGAGGCGGCTGGCGCACCGTGTGGCCATGGCTACGGACGGGCAGACTCCAGAGCAACGGACCCGCGTGCTGCGCGAGGACTTCCTGGAACGGGCGGACGTCATCGACGGCGGCGTCCGGGCCCTGCTGGCCCAGCTGGACCTCGCCCGCGACGACGAGGAACACGAGCGGATGCTGGACGCGTTGATGGGCGTGAGCCGTGCCGCGGACGCACTGCGCGCCCTCGCCCGCAACGACCTGGAGACGGCTGACGAGGCGACCAGGTCGATGGCGTACTACGCGAAACGCGCACTCGACACGTCGGAGTAGCCGACCCGGGCCTCCGACTCGCGGGTCCCGAAGCTGGGACTCACGAGTCCTGAACCTGCGACTCGCGGGGTCCCGAAGTTGCGATTCGCGGGTCCCGAGACTGCAACTCGGGTCCTGAAGCTGCGACTCACCCGTCCCGAAGCTGCGATCCGTTCGTCCCACCGCTGCCACTCGCGGCTCCCGAGGCTGCGCCTCGCCAGCCCGAACTGCGACTCGCCTACCCCGAAAGCAGCGACTCGCGCGACCCCAACCAGGAAACTCAGTAGGTCCGAACGGGGAACTCGCGAGCCACCAACGTTCGACACGCAGGTCCTGAACGTTGGACACGCGGGTCCTCAACGTTCGACACGCGGTCCTGAACGTGCGACTCACCAATCCCGAACCAGCACTACCGCGACCCCAACCGGGGAACTCAGTAGGTCCGAACGCGGGACTCGCTGTGTCTGAACGGGGAACTCGCGGGTTCTGAGCGTTGGACACGCGGGGTGTCGCCCCGACTCGCGGTTGGGCGGGTTGGGGGGTGTTGTCGGACCTCGGGGTTTGCCCGAGGTTCGACAGCTTGCGGGTCAGCCTGCTCTGGCGGACATCCGCTGGTGCATCGCGTGTTCGACCAGCGTGATCAACGTTTCCTTCGTGGACTCGCGGTCGCGGGCGTCACAGGTGACGATCGGCACCGACTGCTCGATGGTGAGCGCGTCGCGGACGTCGTCGACACGGTGGTGTAGCACCCGGTCGAAGCAGTTGAGGGCCACGATGTACGGGAGCCCCCGATCCTCGAAGAAGTCGATCGAGGCGAACGCGTCGGCCAGCCGGCGGGTGTCGACCAGCACGACGGCGCCGATGGCGCCCCGCACGAGGTCGTCCCACATGAACCAGAAGCGGTGCTGACCCGGTGTACCGAACAGGTACAGGATCAGGTCGCTGTCCAGCGAAACACGACCGAAGTCCATGGCGACCGTGGTGGTGACCTTGTTCGGGGTGTTCGAGAGGTCGTCCACGTCCACGCTGGCCTCGGTCATGACGGCCTCAGTGGTGAGCGGAACGATCTCCGACACCGAGCCGACCAGAGTCGTCTTGCCAACCCCGAAACCGCCGGCGACCACGATCTTCGCCGAGGTCGTCGGCTGAGGTGAGGACGCGCCGCGCGGGCCGAGGGGACTAGAGCCTGCGGAGACCACTGAGCACCCTTTCCATGAATTCGATCGACGGCCGATCGCCGACGACCATGCCGCTCTGATGGATCAGGACCAGTCCCATACCGGCCATGTCTCCGATCAGCACCCTGGCCACGCCGAGCGGCAACCGCAAGTGGGCGGCTACCTCCGCGACGGACCTGGTGTCCATGCACAGACCACAGATCGACCGGTGCTCTGGGAGCACAGCGGCGTCCGGGGCCTTCCCCCGATCGCTGGTGGACACCAGCGCCTCGATAGCAAGATCATAATCGGACCGGGTTCGGCCACCTGTCCTGGTGTACGGCCGAACCAGCGAGCCGGTCTCGTGTGGCGCCGGGTCACCGCCGCGGTCGCTGCCGCCGAGGAACTCCTCGGCACCCCACGCCCCGCTCTGGTGCACACCACTGTGCACACCACTGTGCCTGACACCACTGTCCGAGAGCCCGTCCCGGCCGACCGTGGGGATCTCCTTGCTGTCCCACGCCGACTGCGCCGGAATCCCGGAGTCCCCGTACAGGGTCGCCCCGGGCCCGCCGAACAGCCTGGCCCGGAAACCGTCGACGTCGAACCGGTTCGGTGCTTCGCCGACGTCATGCTCGGGGAGGTCCTCCCAGCCTTTCTCCGGCATCTCTTCTACTCGCCTCCGATCTGACTCGACGGCGCGCGGAAGTCGTTGTTGCAGGTGTGCCCGAGAAGGACGCATAAGGTCCGACCTCCGCTCTGCGCAGTGAGCATTCTCTGCTTACCTGCGCTGCGCGCCCTGAAGCTGAGCTCGCAGCTCCGGAGTCATCTGCTGGCCGACGCGCTCGACCAACAACGTCATCTCGTAGGCGACAAGACCGATGTCGCAGTTCGGCGCCGCGAGCACGGCGAGACACGAGCCGTCCGAGATCGACATGAGGAAGAGGTACCCCCGGTCCATCTCGACCACGGTCTGGTTGACGCCGCCGGCCTCGAAGCACCGGGCGGCGCCCTGGGTGAGGCTCACCAGCCCGGACGAGACCGCCGACAGCTGCTCCGCCCGGTCCCGGGGAAGACCCTGGGAGCCGGCCAGCAACAGGCCGTCTGCCGACACGACGACGGCGTGCGCCACGCCAGGTACCTGGCGGACGAAATCAGTGATAAGCCACCCGAAGCTGCCGGGCTGATGTGCGGACGCGGTCGTCACTCCTGCTCCTCGTCTTGACGGCTCTGCTCCGAACCGGATTGGTCACCAGCGTAGGCGTCGATGAGCGCGTGACGGCCCCGCCTCACGCCCTGTTGGAAGCTTGACATGCGGCCCCGCACCGCGTCCGCCGACCGTGGCGGCAGCGGCGGACCGGCCTGCGCGTCCCCTTCCCCGTCCTTCGCCTCGTGCCGCGGCGCGGCCGAGCCGGGGACCAGATGGGCCTTGGGCACCCGCTTGGGCAGGCCCGCGGTGGTCGTGGTGTCCGGAGTGTCGTCCTCCAGCAGCTGCTGCGCGAGCAGCCAGCCGTCGTCGCCGGGCGACGTCCACGGGGTCGGCTCGGGAGCCGGCTCCGGCTCACCGACCGGCGCGTGCGCGCCGTTCGAGCCGTTGGTCCCGTTCGACCCGTTGGCAGCGGCCTCGGCGGGCGCCTCCGCGGCGCCCCGCGCCGACGGCGCGGACCCGGTGTCGGTCGACTCGAACCACTGCGACAGCACGGCCTCGTAGATGGGCAGCCGCTCCGTCGGCGCATCCACGTTGTGGTCTACCTCCTCGGGCGCTGCGTGGCCGGCACTCGGTGAGCCGTAAGGCTGGTAGCCGGTGTCGGAGCCGAAGTCCGCCGGCGGCACGTCGGGCAGCGGGCTGCCGAACAGCGTCGCGGTGTGGTCGGACGAGTCGTGGCCGCCGTTCTGGTCGACGGCGAGCTGCTCCGCGGTCGTGGGGCTGCCACCGAGCGTGCCGTTCGCCGTGGTGTCCGCCGGGTTGTCGTACCCGACGCTGAACGGCGGGTAGCTCGCCACCTCGGCGGCCGTGCGGTCCTGCGAGGTGTCCGCGCCGGCGGCGGCCGGACCGTTCTCGCGCAGTCGCGGCATGCCGCCGGTGAACGCGCCGGCGATGCCGCTGTTGCGGCTCGGCGCGTTGGTCGGCGGGTTGAGCTGCGCCTCGGTGCTGGTGGTCTCGGTCACCGCGAGCGAGCCGGTGGTGTTCGGCGACGACATCGACCTCGGTGCGGCGCCGATCGGCTGGACCAGCTCGGCCGGCACGTTGATGCGGGCGATCAGGCCGCCCTCGATGTCCTCGTTGTCGCGCAGGCGCACGGCGATGTTGTGCCGCTTGGCCAGGCGCGCGACCACGTACAGACCCATCCGCCTCGTGACCGCGACGTCGAGGTCCGGCGGGTCGGCGAGCCGGGCGTTGGTGGCCCCGATCTCGTCCTCCGACATGCCGACGCCCTGGTCGGTGATCTGGATGGCGAGCTCCTTCTTGCGCGTCATCGCCATCCGGACGATGACCTTCTTCTCTGTCGGCGAGAAGAAGGTGGCGTTGTCCAGGAGCTCTGCGATGACGTGCACGAGGTCGGAGACCGCGCGGCCCTGCACGGCGACGTCCGGCGCGGAGGCCACCTCGATGCGGGCGTAGTGCTCGACCTCGGACACCGCGGCGCCGACGACGTCGGACGCGGGGACCGGACGGGACAGCTGCCGCGAGAGGCCGGTGCCGGAGAGCACCAGGAGGCTTTCCGAGTTGCGGCGCATGCGGGTGGCGAGGTGGTCCAGCTCGAACAGCGAGGCGAGCTGGTCGGGGTCCTGCTCGTCCTGCTCCAGCCGGTCGATCAGCGACAGCTGGCGTTCGACCAGCGCCTGCGACCGGCGGGACAGGTTGACGAAGATCGAGTTGATGTTGTCGCGCAGGAGGGCCTGCTCGGTCGCCATCAGGACCGCCTGCTCCTGCACCGCGTCGAACGAGCGGGCGAGCTGTCCGGTCTCCTCACGGGTGAACACCGGCACCGGCTCGACCGCGTTCTTCGACGCCGCCACCGGGTCCGGGTCGGCGAGGATGCGGCGCACGGTCTGCGGCAGCCGCGAGTAGGCGACGTCCAGCGCGTTGGACCGCAGGACACGCAGCGGCTTGAGCAGCGACCGCGCGACCAGGAGCGCCAGGAGGACGGCGAGCAGCAGCACGGCGAGCACGATGGCCGCGTCGCGCAGGGTCGCTTCCTGCTGGTCGTTGCGCAGGCCGGTGACCGCGTCGCGCAGGTCGGAGAGCTCGCCCTGCTCGATCGTGCGGTAGAGGCCGAGCGTCGTCGTGCCGGCCTGGACCACGCTCTCGGGGTTCACGCCGAGGTTCTGGTCGGTCTCGCCGCGCACGAGCAGCAGCTGGCGGTTCACCTTGAGCTGGTCGAGCGCGGGGCCGACCAGGGTGTCGTTGAAGCGCTGCTGCTCATCGAACGTCGCGGCGTTCGTGAAGGTCACGAGCGCGGAGTCGTGCCGGGCGACGGCGGCGCGGAGCTCGTTGAGCTCGGA
This sequence comes from uncultured Actinomycetota bacterium, assembly GCA_963840275.1. Classification (GTDB taxonomy): domain Bacteria; phylum Actinomycetota; class Actinomycetes; order Mycobacteriales; family Pseudonocardiaceae; genus Actinophytocola. The sequence continues at coordinate 1,067,935 of CAWIYK010000002.1, read as the reverse complement.
GCCACGGATCGTGCCGCCGGTCGCGGCGACCGCGATGAACGCGACCTGCTGCGCGATCTGCGCCTTGGCTGTGGCGACCGCGTTGAGCGCGTTGAGGCGCGGGGTCAGCTGCCCGCCACCGACGTCGGTCCGCGCGAGCTGCCCGACCTGCAGGATGCTCGCGGTGATGTCGGAGTAGATGGTGGCGACGGAGAACGGGTCGTACTGCGACCCGTTGCCGGTCGCGATCTCGCGGATCGCGGGGAGGCTGTCGAGACGGAAGAGCAGCCGCTCGTAGTCGGTGCGGACCGAGGCGCCGGACTCGCCGTAGAACGCCTCCGCCGAAGTGCGCAGCTCGTCGATGGCCGTGTCGGTGGCCTGCTGCTGCGTGTCGACCGCGGCCCGGTCACCGGTGCGACCGCCCGCGGCGTACCGCGCGACGATCTGGTTCTCCTTCTCGACCTGGTCCGCGGCCTCGTAGACCTTGGAGTGCAGGTCGATCTGCTGGAGCAGGTAGTCGAGGTCGTTCGCCTGCTTGATCTGCGTGTACACACGCAGACCCGCGAACGCCAACGCGGCGAGCGTCGGCACCAGCAGCACGACCATCAACTTGGTCGGCAGGCGCCATTCGCTGAGGCGGAACCGCCTGCGTTTGCCCGACCGACCCGACGCCTGTTCGGCGCGAATAGCCGCGTTGGAACGCCGCACGGCGCTGTCGGTCGCGCTGTCACCGTCCAACGCACTGTCCCTGGCCACTCCGGACACACTCCCAAGACGCCGTCAGTCAATCGCACACTTACGTAGCAATCTCACCCGTGTGGCTGACACTGCGGCGCACAGCTTTCCCGTATACACACCCACGGTCAAGGGGACAAGCACCACCACAACCTGACGTAACAGGCCACGAATACCTGTTACTTCGCGTGCGATGGCCGTTGCCCGACTCCCGTCATACCTCATGACCTGAGGTTTCTGAGAACTCGCAGGTGAACAGCTCGAGAAGGCTACGAGCGGCCGTCACGCCGCCGATCCCGCCGATCGCCCCGGTGGACTGGACCACTGGATCATCTTGACGAGTGGAAAGTGACGGACGACACACTAGTATCGGATGCTTGCCCGTACTCCTAGACTACCGGCCCGTGGACCTGGTCCGCGACCGAGCAGTCACGTACTGTGATTGCAAGTTGTTGACAGTACCCGATCGGGTGGCTATACCTCCTGGCGGGTATACAACTGGTCGTCTTTCACACGGTGTAGGGGCAGCCCGTGTCTGAGACACATTTTCCCAACGCTCTATCGCCGCATACATAGGCAGGAGACGGCAAGACAATGAATCGTCCAGGCAGAGTCGGTCGGGCCAGGCGCGGGTCCGTCCGTGCGGTCGGACTGTTGGCGACGTTCCTCGTCGTCCTTCTCACAGCGGGCTGCGGCCTCTTCGGCGGCTCTTCGGAGAGCGACGAGGGCAACAAGGACGCGGCAGCCAAGGGTCCGCTCGAGAAGACCACGCTCAAGGTCGGCGTCATGATCGGCATCGACTGCGCGGGTGCTCAGCTCGCACTCCTGAACAACGCGTTCAAGGAGGAAGGGCTCACCATCGAGCCGGAGACCGTGCAGAGTGGCGCTCTCGCGATTCCCGCACTGGCCGGTGGCGAGCTCGACATCACCTTCGGCAACTGGGTCTCCTTCATCAAGGCCCACGGCAAGGTCGGCGAGCTGCGCTTCATCAGTGAGTCCTACCTCTCCAGCCCGAACAGCAACTTCGCCGCCATCGCGGGCGCGAACAGCGGGATCAACGGACCGAAGGACCTGGTCGGCAAGAAGGTCGCCGTCAACGCACTCGGCAACATCAACGAGCTGGTGCTCCGCGCGGTGCTCGAGGCCAACGACGTCGCGTTCGACACGGTCACCCTGGTCGAGATGCCGTTCCAGAACATGGCACCGGCGATGCAGAACGGCCAGGTCGACGCCGCAGTGACGATCGACCCGTTCGTGACGAACGCGCAGCGCACCATGGGCGCGCACATCGCGTTCGACCTGACCGGCTCCGGCCCGACGGAGAACTTCCCGCTGTCCGGCTTCGCGGCGATGAAGGACTTCGCCGAGAAGAACCCGAACACCATCGCGGCGTTCCAGCGGGCCCTGCTCAAGGGCCAGCAGGCGGCGGCGGACCGCAGCAACATCGAGAAGGCGCTGCCGAAGTTCGCGAAGATGGACGCCGACACCGCGGCGGTCGTCCGGATCGGCCAGTTCCCGACGACGATCGACTCGAAGCGCCTTCAGCGGGTCGCCGACCTGCTGCTGTCGTACAAGATGATCCCGAAGGAAGTAAACATCGAGCCACTGGTCATCCCGACACCTTCATCGGAAGGCTGAGGACTCAAGACACCGGGATGTCCCGAATCCTCCGCAACATCATCGGGACGGTCGGCGTGCTCGCGGTCTGCGAGCTCGTCGGCCGTTCCGGTTTGGTGAACCCGGATCAGCTCCCGCCACCGTCGGTCATCGGCGCGCGGCTGGTCGAGCTGCTCAACGACTACGAATTCTCGCTCGACGTCGTGGCCACCGTGGTCAGCTGGGCCCTCGCGCTCGGCATCGCGGTGGCCATCGCCGTGCCGCTCGGCATCCTGTTCGGCAGCGTGCCGCTGGTGAACTCCGCGGCGAGCGCGATCGTCGAGTTCCTGCGGCCGATCCCGTCGGTCGCGATGATCCCGCTCGCACTGGTGGCGCTCGGCGGGCCGTCGGAGACGAAGGTCTGGCTCGCCGTGTTCGGCGCGGTGTGGCCGATCCTCTTCAACACCGTGCACGCGGTCGGCGACATCGACCCCGTGCAGATCAACACCGCGAAGGCGTTCAACCTGACGCGCCGGCAGATGCTGATGTCGGTGAAGCTGCCGAGCATCGCGCCGTTCGTACTGACCGGCGTCCGGATCTCGGCCAGCATCGCGCTGATCCTGGTGGTCAGCACCGAGGTCCTCGCCGGCGGCAGCAGCAACCCGGAGGACTCGGTCCTGGAACGCGGCGGCCTCGGCGCCTTCATCACCGACGTCGGCACCGGCGGCGCGCGGATGGACCTGGCGATCGCGGGCACCGTGGTCGCCGGCGTCGTCGGCTTCGCGATCAACCTTGTCTTCGTGGCCATCCAGCGGCGCTGGGTCAACTGGTCGGACGGAGACCGGGTGCGATGACGATGCTCGTGAGCAGACGGCGCCGGGTGGTGGAGATCACCGGCAAGTGGGTGGTGTTCGCCACGTTCGTCGCGGTGTGGCAGATCGTCACCGAGCTGGCGCAGGCGCCGTACTTCCCCACCCCGGTGTCCATCGGGTCGGCCATGGTCGACCTGTGGCTGTCCGGGCCTGCGTCGCACCTGTTCCTCACCGAGAACGTCGCGACGCAGGTCGTGCCGAGCCTGCTGCGGCTGCTCGGCGGCTGGGCGGGGGCCGGGGTGGTCGGCATCGTGTTCGGCCTGATCCTGGGCCGGTCCGGCAAGGCGTACGACTACTTCTCCCCCACCATCTCCTTCCTGCGGTCCATCCCGCCGCCCGCGCTGCTGCCGGTGTTCCTCGTGCTCTTCCCCATCGGCACCCCGATGCAGCTGGCCACGATCATCTTCGGCGTGGTCTGGCCGGTGCTGCTCAACACCATTGACGGCGCGCATACGCTGGATGAGACGGTTGTGGAGACCACGCGGAGCATGCGGCTGTCGAGGACGAGGTTCCTCGCGACCGTGGTGTTCCCGGCAGCGCTGCCGAAGATCTTCGCGGGTCTGCGCGTGAGCCTGTCTCTCGCGCTGATCCTGATGGTCATCTCGGAGCTGGTGGGCTCGACCAACGGCATCGGCTTCCAAATGATCTTGGCTCAGCGCAACTTCGTGCTCGTGGAGATGTGGGCCGGGATCGTACTGCTTGGCATACTCGGGTATGTCCTGAATGTACTGCTGCTCGCCGTGCAGAACCGGGTGATCGGCTGGCACGTCAGGTCGAAGAGTCTCACCGGGAGGTAGGCCGTCCCATGTTGGACGTGACCGATATCAGCCACACGTACGGCACCGGCGCGAAGGCCCACGTCGCGCTCGGCAGCATCACCTTCTCCGTGGAGAAGGGTGAGATCGTCTGCATCGTGGGCCCGTCCGGCTGCGGCAAGTCGACGCTGCTCCGGGCCGTGTCCGGGCTGCTCCCGCCGACCGGCGGCGAGGCCCGGTTCATGGGTGCGCCCATCGTCGACGTGCCCACCGACCTGGCGTTCGTCTTCCAGGAGTACAGCAAGTCACTGTTCCCGTGGCTCACCGTGCGCGGCAACGTGGCGTTCCCGCTCAAGGCGCGGGGCATGTCCCGCAGGGAGCGGCACGAGGTCGTCGCGGAGGCGCTCGGCTGGGTCGGCCTCGGCGACGCGGTCGAGAAGTACCCGTGGCAGCTCTCCGGCGGCATGCAGCAGCGCGTCGCGATCGCCAGGGCGCTCGTGAGCCAGCCGGCGCTGCTGCTGATGGACGAGCCGTTCGCGTCGGTCGACGCGCAGACCCGCGCCGAGCTCGAGGACCTGCTGCTGCGGGTCCGGCGCGAGTACAACACCACGGTCCTGCTGGTCACCCACGACATCGACGAGAGCGTGTACCTGGCCGACCGGGTGCTGGTGCTCTCCAAGGCGCCGAGCACGATCGTGTCGACGCTGCCGGTGACACTGCCCACGGAGCGTGACCAAATTACCACCAAGGAGACCGACGAGTTCGTCCACCTGCGTGGCGAGGTCGCCCGGCTGCTGCGTTACGGCACGGCCGAGGTCCCGGCCGAGCGACAACCCGTTCCGGTCGAAGCGGCGGTGGAGTAGGCCATGTCCCTGTCGTCGCGGCGCATGGTCGTCGGTATCAGCGGGGCGTCGGGGGCGGTCTACGGCATTCGCCTGCTCGAGGCGCTCCGCAAGGTCGACATCGAGACCCACCTGGTGATCTCCCGCAGCGGCAAGCGGACGATCGCGGAGGAGACGAACCTCAAGCTGGACGACGTCCGCGCGCTCGCGGACAAGTTCTACCCGAGCGACGACATCGGCGCCGCCATCTCCTCCGGCTCCTTCCGGACCATGGGGATGGTCGTCGCGCCGTGCTCGATCCGCTCGCTCGCGGAGATCGCGTACGGCAACACGACGAGCCTGCTCACGCGGGCCGTCGACGTGGCGCTCAAGGAGCGCCGCAAGGTGGTGCTGATGGTCCGCGAGACGCCGCTGCGGCTCACGCACCTCAAGGCCATGCAGCTCGCGACCGAGGACGGCGCGCTGATCATGCCGCCCATGCCGGCGTTCTACACCCGGCCGGAAACGCTCGACGACATCATCGACCACTCCGTGGGACGGGTGCTCGACTACTTCGACATCGAGACGGACATGGTCCGTCGGTGGGGAGAGGACTGAACATGCCGCAGAGCCCGCTCCATGACCTCGGGGTGATCATCGAGACCTTGGACAAGGCCGGACAGCTGATCCGGGTGCGTTCCGAGGTCGACCCGGTGCACCAGCTGGCCAGCGTCGCGTCGCACTTCGAGGGGCGCGCGCAGGCGGTGCTGTTCGAGAACGTGCGTGGGCACGACCACCCGGTGTTCACCGGCCTGTACTGGTCCCGCGAGCTGCTCAGCGAGCTGATCGGCACCACCGAGAAGAAGCTGCCGTCGCACATCTCGGGCAAGGTCGCGCAGTGGCAGGCCGACCCGTTCGACAAGGCGGTCGAGCCGCTGGTCGTCGAGGGCGGGCCGGTGCGCCAGTTCACCCAGTCGCCGGTCGACCTCACGCGGCTGCCGATCCCGACCCACGCGGAGAAGGACGGCGGCCCGTACATCGACGCCGGTGTCGTGGTCGTGCGGGACCCGGAGACCGGGGTGCGCAACGCGTCGATCCAGCGGTTCATGCTGGTCGACAAGGAGACGCTGCACATCAACATCGACGCGGGCCGCCACCTGCAGATGGCTCTCGACCACGCGCGGAAGCGCGGCGAGACGCTGAAGTTCTCCCTGAACATCGGCGTCGGCCCCGGCCTGCACTTCGCGGCCGTGACGCCGGCCGAGGCCGCGCCACCGGACACCGACGAGCTGGGCATCGCCTCGGTGTTCCACGGCGACCCGGTCGAGCTGGTGCGCGGCGACCTGCCGGAGGTCGAGATGGTCGCGCACGCGATGTACGCGCTGGAGTGCGAGATCGTCCCGGGCGAGGTGGCCGACGAGGGCCCGTTCGCCGAGGTCACCGGCTACTACGCGAAGGTCGCGCCCCGGCCGGTCGTGCACGTGCGTGCCGTCCACCACCGGGCCAACCCGGTGTTCCAGACGATCCTGTGCGGCAAGGAGGTCTGGAACTCGGCCGGGGTGCTCGGCGAGGCCAGCGTGCTCGGCTCGGTCAGCAAGCAGGTGCCGGGCATCAAGGACGTGTACTTCCCCCACGGCGGCTGCGGCTTCTACCACGCGGTCGTGCAGATCGAGCAGCGGCGGGCCGGGTTCGCGCAGCTCGCGGTGCTGTCGGCGTTCGCGGCGTTCCCGCCGCTGAAGATGGTCACGGTCGTCGACGAGGACGTCGACATCCGCGACAGCCAGGACGTCGAGTGGGCGATGACCACGCGGCTGGACGCGTCGACCGGCGTGATCACGATCCCGGCCGTGTTCGGGCACGGGCTGAACCCGAGCTTCCCGGACTACTTCGGCACGAAGGTCGGCTTCAACGCCACGCACCCGTTCCCGAAGACCCCCAACTACGAGCGGGTGCGGCTCAAGGAGTTCTCGATCGACGGCCTCGACATCGAGGTGCCGGAGCCGACTGCGCCGTCCGTGGTCGACAAGTGGGCCGCGGCCGAGCGCGCCGACCGGGCACCGGCGAAGTCCGCCCAGCACAAGGGTGCGAACGCCGGCATCATGTAGACGCGGAACGGGGCCCCTGGACGATTCCAGGGGCCCCGTTCCGTTGTTCGGTGGAGCGTGTCAGGCCGCGTCCGGCGCCGCGAGGCACAGGGTCAGCTTGGGCTCCGGGTAGGTGATGGCGTCGTCCTTGCCCTCACCGCAGGCGGCCGGGTCGTCGTTGCCCTCGATGACCTTGGCCACCTTGAACGACGCGCTGGCCGAGGCGCAGTCGACGCGCTTGTCGTCCGTGGTCGTGGACTCGAAGCACTCGCCGTTCTTGGCGTTGAGCGTGAGGCAGAGCAGCAGGCTGCCCTCCTCGGTGTAGGACACGTAGTTGCTCTCGGCGCCGCCGGGGCACTCGGCCCCGCTGTCGTCCTTGGTGACGGCGACCTTGTACACCGCCTCTGGCGTGGTGCAGTCGATCTTCTCGACGTCGGCGTTGGTGGCGCTCGCGTTGTTGACCTTGATGCAGTCGCCGACCGCGGCGCTGGAAGCCGACTTGCCCTGGAAGTAGATCACCGCGACCACGATGATCGCGACGAGCACGATGCCACCGACGATCTTGATGACCTTGCCCTTGCCGCTCGGCTTCGCGGCCGGGTCCGGCGCGGGCGCCGACGGGTAGGCCTGCGGGGGCTGGCCGCCCGGCGGCTGGCCACCCGGCTGGCCACCGTAGGGCTGTCCCTGCGGGGGCGGACCGCCGTAGGGCTGCCCCTGCGGGGGGCCGGCCGGGCCGGGACCACCAGGACCACCGGGGCCGGGGCCGCCAGGGCCACCGGGGCCGCCGTAGGGCTGGCCGCCGGGCGGGGTCTGCGGCGGGCGCTGACCGTACGGGGGCTGCTGCCCCTGCGGCGGCTGCCCGTACGGGCCCTGCTGGCCACCCGGGGGCGGGTAGTTGGGAGAGTTCATGTGCACCCCTCGCGCGAAAGTCTGGTCGTCCGAGCCAGAGACATCGAACCTTGTTCGGAGAGCAGCAATGTACGGCACCACGCCGACCGCCATGTGTGCCCCTGGCAAAGCCCTGTTCGGAAAACACGAACCGTCATCGACCGGTCGCGCAGGGCCCACTAACCGGTCGGCGCGCCGAGGCAGATCGTGAGCGGCGGCTGCGGATACGTGATGACGTCGGTGGTGTCCTCGCCGCACCGCGTCTCGTCGTCGACGCCGTCGAGCACCTCGACCACCTGGTAGGTCACGTCCGGCGACGTGCAGTCCACGCGCTTGTCGTCGGTGTCGGTCACCTGGAGGCAGTCGCCGTCGCGCGTGTTCAGCTGGAGGCACAGCAGGAGCCGGCCCTCCTCGGTGTAGGTCACGTACGCGTCGCTCGGGCAGGTCTCCGTGTCGATCTCCTCGCGCGTGGCGACCCGGTAGATCGCCTCCTCCGTCGAGCAGTCGACGGTCTCCACGTCCGCGTCGGTCGTACTGGCGGAGTTGACCTTGATGCAGTCGCCGGGCTGTGCGTCGATCGCGTCGCCGGACTCGGCCGTCTCCTCCGTGGCGGTGGTCATCTCCTCCTCAGAAGTCGACTCGCCGGTTTTGTCCGTCGTCGTGTTACTTGTCTCGTTCGCGGCCGTGTTCTCGCCGCCCTTGTTCTTGTTCAGGAAGTAGACGGCGGTCCCGGCGCCCGCGAGCACCAGCACCGCGATCAGCACGATCGCGACGACCGGGCCCTGCTTCGTGGGCGGCGGCGGTTCGAACCCGCCACCGGCGCCGGGCCACTGCTGGGTCGCGCCGCTGGTGAAGGAGTTCGGGTCGTACTGCTGGCCCCCGTACTGCCCCGGCCCGTACTGTCCCTGCCCAGGACCCTGGCCGTACTGCCCGGGCTGGTGGGGTTGGCCATACTGGCCGTAGCCGCCCGGCTGCCGCTGGCCGTAAGGATCCTGGTTGGGTCCGTACGGTCCCGGCTGGTAGGGGGGCGTCGTCATGACCGCAATCTAGCGTTCGCGGGATTGAATACGCAGCGCCGGTTGTTGTGACATTTGCGAATGTCAAAGCCGAGGGAGTACCGCGAGAAGTGACCGACGGCCCGCTGATCGTCCAGTCCGACAAGACACTGCTGCTCGAGGTCGACCACCCGAGCGCCAACGACGCGCGGATGGCGATCGCGCCCTTCGCCGAGTTGGAGCGCGCGCCGGAACACGTGCACACCTACCGTGTGACACCGCTCGCGCTCTGGAACGCGAGAGCCGCGGGCCACGACGCCGAGCAGGTGGTAGACGCGCTCACCGTGTACTCGCGCTACCCGGTGCCGCAGCCGCTGCTGATCGACATCGTCGACACGATGGGCCGCTTCGGGCGGCTGCAGCTGACGAACCACCCGGCGCACGGTCTCGTGATGCAGACCATCGACCGCGCCGTGCTCGAGGAAGTGCTGCGGCACAAGAAGATCGCGCCGATGCTCGGCGACCGCCTCGACGACGACACGGTCATCGTGCACCCGAGTGAGCGCGGCCGCCTCAAGCAGGTGCTGCTGAAGGTCGGCTGGCCCGCGGAGGACTTCGCGGGGTACGTCGACGGCGAGGCGCACCCGATCGAGCTGGAGGAGAACGGCTGGGAGCTGCGCGAGTACCAGCGGCAGGCCGCCGAGACGTTCTGGGCCGGCGGGTCCGGTGTGGTCGTGCTCCCCTGTGGCGCCGGCAAGACGCTCGTCGGCGCGGCCGCGATGGCGTATGCCAAGGCCACCACGCTGATCCTCGTGACGAACACGGTCGCCGGCCGGCAGTGGAAGCGTGAGCTGATCGCGCGGACGTCGCTCACCGAGGAGGAGATCGGCGAGTACTCGGGCGAGCGCAAGGAGATCCGCCCGGTCACCATCGCGACGTACCAGGTGATGACGCGCAAGTCCAAGGGCGAGTACCGCCACCTCGACCTGTTCGACTCCCGCGACTGGGGCCTCGTGGTGTACGACGAGGTGCACCTGTTGCCGGCGCCGGTCTTCCGCATGACCGCCGACCTGCAGTCCCGCCGCCGCCTCGGCCTGACGGCGACGCTGGTGCGGGAGGACGGTCGCGAGGGCGACGTGTTCTCGCTCATCGGTCCCAAGCGGTACGACGTGCCGTGGCGGGACATCGAGGCGCAGGGCTGGATCGCGCCGGCCGAGTGCATCGAGGTCCGCGTGACCATGACGGACGCCGAGCGGCTGTCCTACGCCACCGCGGAGCCCGAGGAGCGGTACAAGCTCTGCTCCACTGTGGACACGAAGATGCCGGTGGTGCGCAAGATCCTGGAGAAGCACCCGGACGAGCCGACGCTGGTGATCGGCGCGTACCTCGACCAGCTCGAGATGCTCGGCGCGGACCTGGACGTCCCGATCATCCAGGGCTCCACCCGCAACGCGGAGCGGGAGCGGCTGTTCGACATGTTCCGGCGCGGGGAGCTCCGCGTGCTCGTGGTGTCCAAGGTGGCGAACTTCTCGATCGACCTGCCGGAGGCGACCGTCGCCGTGCAGGTGTCGGGCACGTTCGGGTCGCGGCAGGAGGAGGCGCAGCGGCTCGGCAGGTTGTTGCGCCCCAAGGAGGACGGCCGGCAGGCGCACTTCTACTCGGTCGTCTCCCGGGACACACTGGACACCGACTACGCCGCACACCGGCAGCGCTTCCTCGCGGAACAGGGCTACGCGTACACGATCCGCGACGCGGACGACTTCCTCGGCCCGCAGCTGCCGTCGGTGAGCTGACGCCGGCCGTTCAGAGAACGATCAGCTTGAGAGTCACCGACATGGCGTCGCCGAGCTTGCAGAGGTTCTGTGTGAGCACGGGCGCGGGCACGCATGGTGAGCTGCCGTGCAACAGACACCGTCGATGGAACGAACGGACCCGGTCGTCACCGCGTTCGGCAGCCAGCAGCGCCCCGGCGTCATAGACGACGAGGGGCGTTGATCCTGGTCATGCTAGTCGGCGATCTCCGCGAGTGCGACGACCTTGGTGATGCGCGCGCGGACCAGCAGCTCACCAGGGACGGCGTTGCGCTTGCCGAACGGTTCGGCGGCCGCCGCGCCCATGTAGCGCGCGCCGAGGCGGGTGGCCCAGTCGAGCAGCTCGTCGAGGTCCTCGGAGATCGTCGCCTCGGCCTGGAACTGGACGAACGAGAAGGGCGGCTCCTCGACGTCGACGCACATCGAGAGGCGCGGGTCGCGCACGAGCGACTTGCCCTTGACGGTGTCCGCGCCGGTGGTGAACACGAGGTGGTCGGTCCCGTCGACGCTGTCCACGAGGAACCAGACCGGCGCCACGTGCGGCGACCCGTCCTTGCGCACCGTCGCGAGCTTGCCGGTCCGGGTGCCCCGCAAGACGAAGGCCAGCCACTCGTCCCGCTCCATGTGATACATGCCTGACATCGTGCCCTGCCGCGCGGTCCCTGTCGCGCGGGCGGGCGCTCACCGCTCGGCGAGCACCGCGTCCGTGAAGCCCGGCCACGTGTCGATGGCCCACTGACCGAAGGCGCGATCGGCCAACGCGACGCACGCCACGCCGGCGTCCGGGTCCACCCACAGGAACGTGCCCGACTGTCCGAAGTGGCCGAACGTCCTCGGCGAGCTGTTCGCGCCGGTCCAATGTGGACTCTTGTGGTCGCGGAGCTCGAAGCCGAGGCCCCAGTCGTTGGTCTTCTGGAAGCCGTAGCCGGGCAGCACCCCGGACAGCTCGGGGAACGCCACCGTCGTCGCCTCGCTCACGGTGGACGGGGAGACCAGCGTGGGCGCCTGCAGCTCCGCGGCGAACAGCACCAGATCCGCACAGGTGGACACCGCGCCGGCACCCGCGGTGCCGGCCAGGCGCGACGACTCCATGCCCAGCGGCGCCAGCACCGCCTCGGTCAGGTACTCGGCGAAGGGAATCCCGGAGGCCTCGTGGATGGTGTCCGCCAGCACCTCGAACCCGGTGTTCGAGTAGATCCGCCGGGTGCCGGGCGGGGCCTGGACCTTGTGCTCGTCGAACGCGAGGCCGGACGCGTGGGCGACCAGGTGCCGCACCGTGGCACCCTCGGGGCCCGCCGGCTGGTCCCACTCGACGGCGCCCTCCTCGACGGCGACCAGCGTCGCGTACGCCGTGAGCAGCTTCGTCACCGACGCGAGCTTGAACTCCCGCGACTGCGCGCCCTCAGCGCCGAGCACTGATCCGGAGGCAGCCACCACCGCAACCGCCGCGTTGTCCACCGGCCACTCGGCTACCGCCCGCACACTCTCCATGCGACGGACGTTACTGAATGCACTCACGGCCGAGTGAGCCCGGGCGGATCAAGGGACAGGACCACGCCGTCGGTCCGTTCGAGCGCCTCCTGCTTGCGGCCGGCGTCGACGCCGGTGTCCGTCGACAGGTCCTTCAACCGGATCGGCGGGCCGAGGTCGACGAGCGTCGGGACGTACTCCGCTTTGTCGACCCGCCAGCCGACATCGCTCTTCGCGAACCGGAAGCGCCCGATCAGACCCTCCTCGGTGGTGCCGCGCGGCTCTTCGTGCTTGGCCACCGAGTTGCCCAAGCCGTAGGCCACCCACTTGTCCCCGAACTTCTCGAACGGCTGGACCACGTGCGCGTGATGGCCAATGATCAGGTCCACGGCCGGGTCGGCCAGGATCTGCTCGGCCATGGACCGCTGGTCGGCGGTCGCGTCGTGCTTGTCCTCGATGCCCCAGTGCAGGCTCGCGATGACGACCTCGGCACCGGCCGCCCGCGCCGCGCGACCCGCCTCGAGCACGGCGTCGACCGACAGCTCGTTCGCCATCCACGGCATGTCCGACGGCTCCTCGGTGCCCTGGTTGAAGTCGAACGTGAACGACACCTGGCCCACCCTGACCCCGTTGACCTCCCGCACGAGCGGCGTCTGCGACTCCGTCTCGGTGCGCGCGGACCCGGTGTGGCCGAGCTTGACTGCGTCGAGCGTGTCGAGGGTGGTCCGCACGCCGTCGGCGCCCTGGTCGAACGTGTGGTTCGAGGCGGTCGAGCAGGTGTCGTAGCCGGTGGCCGCGAGCGCGTCCGCGACCTCGGGCGGCGCGGAGAACAGCGGGTAGCCCTCGAACGGGCCGTCCGGACCGGCGAGTGGCACCTCGAGGTGGCAGATCGCGAGGTCGGCCGCCTCGACGACCGGTTTGACGCCGGCGAACAGCGGCGCGAAGTTCCGTTTGCCGTTGCTGCCGTCCTCCTCCGCCTGCTCGGTGAGCGCGGGGTGGACGAGCACGTCCCCGGTCGCGACGACGGTGAACGTGTTGGCTGGCTTGGCAGGCGCGTCGGACACGGTGGCGGGGTGGAACGGCGCGACGGGCTCCCCCGCGCCGGTCGACCCGGACCCGGCGCAGCCCACCAGCAGCAGAGCCGTTCCGCACAGACTCGCCACCCGACGCACCCGGGCCATCCTGCACCGCCACGACCCGGGGCTCAACCCCCCGAAGTGCCCTAGCGGCGGCGCCGGCGCAGTGTGACGAACGCCAGTACCGCCGCCACCACCGCGAGCAGCGGCGCCGCACGCTTCAGTACCGAAGGTCCGGCGAAGGCCAGCAGGTCGATGGGCTCCGACTCCGGCTCCGGAGCGGCCGCCAGCCTCGGCTTGTCGTCGGAGACCTTCGTCGCCGCGGCGGCCTTCGCCGCCGCCTTGCCGGCCGCCTTGCCGGTCGCGGCCGCTTCCGAGCGTTGTTCCTCCGACACCACCGACAGCTGCGGCGACGCGGGGGGCGGTTCCGTCTCCGGCGCCAGCTTCGACGCGAGGCACGTCGCGAACGTGTCGAGGATCTTGCCCCCCACCTCGGAGATCAGGCCGCGCCCGAACTGGGCCGGCTTGCCGGTGATGGACAGGTCTGTGTCGACGGACCCCGCGGTGGCGGCGCCCTCGGCGCGCAGCGTGAGAGTGACGGTGGCAGAGGCGGTGCCGTTGCCGCGCGCGTCCTTGCCCGCTGCCTTGATCACGACCTTGCGGGTGTCCTCGTCCTTCTCCAGGAACTCCCCAGAACCCTTGTACAGCAAGGAGATCGGGCCGAGCTTGACCTTCACCTGGCCCTTGAAGGAGTCCCCGTCCACCTCGGCGAGCGTCGCGCCGGGCATGCACGGCGCCACCCGCTCCGGGTCGAGCACCGCCTGCCACACGGTGTCCAGGTCGGCCGGCACGGTGAACGAGTGCTCGAGCTTCACGGTTCCTCCTCAAAACGGAACGCTGTGAAAGGCGCGTTCGGGACACTCGCTGTCCCGAACGCGCCTTATCAGGGCACTCACCAGACTATGCGCCGACGGCCGCCGCCACAGCGCGACCAGTCAGCACCTTGGCCAGGTGCTGGCGGAACTCGGTATCGGCGTTGCCGTCGGTGGCGGGACTCGTGCCCTCCGCCGCGTGCGACGCCGCCGCCATGATCACCTCGGTGGTCGCCGGCTGGCCGACCAGCGCCGACTCGACCGCGCTCGCCCGCAACGGCACGGCCGCCATGTTGGTCAGCCCGACCCGTGCCTCGACGATCGAGTCGCCGTCGACGCGCACGGCCACCGCGACCGCCACCATCGACCACGCCTGCGCGACGCGGTTGAACTTCTCGTAGTGCGCGCTCCATCCAGTCGTCTTCGGCACCCGCACCTCGACGAGGATCTCGCCGGGCCGCAGCGCCGTCGTGAAGAAGTCGGTGAAGAACTCGGCCGCCGGCACGGTCCTTCGACCGTCCATTCCGGACAACACCATCTCGGCGTCCAGCGCGAGCGCCGGCGCGAGCAGGTCGCCGGCCGGGTCGGCGTGCGCGATCGAGCCGCCGAACGTGCCCCGGTGCCGCACCTGCGGGTCGGCCACGGTGTCGGTCGCCAGCGCCAGCAGTGCGGCGTGCTCGCGGACCAGCGGGTCGCGCTGCACGTCGTAGTGCGTTGTCATGGCGCCGATCACGAGCGCGTCGCCGTCCTCGCGGATGCCACGCAGCTCGGCGACCTTGCCGAGGTCGATCAGCTTCGACGGCGCGGCGAGACGCATCCGCAGCACCGGGAGCAGGCTCTGCCCGCCCGCGATCACCTTGGCGTCCTCGCCCGCCTCCGCGAGTGCCCGCACCGCGTCGTCCACCGTGGTCGGCGCGACGTAGTCGAATGCCGCTGGAATCACTGCGCTTCCCCGTTCGTCTGTATGGAGCCGAGGCCGCCGCCGGCCTCACTGCCGAGGCCGCCCGCGTCGGACTGCCCGGTGCGGATCGCCTGCCACACCCGCATCGGCGTGCACGGCATCTGGATGTCGGACACCCCGAAGTGACGCACCGCGTCGACGACCGCGTTGACCACGGCCGGGGTGGACGCGATCGTGCCCGCCTCGCCGACTCCCTTGACGCCCAACACGTTCGACGTCGACGGGGTCTCGGTGCGGTCGGTGGTGAAGTTCGGCAGGTCCGCCGCCGAGGGCACCAGGTAGTCGGCCAGCGTGCCGGTGGTGAGCGTGCCGGACTCGTCGTGCACGGCCTCCTCGAACAGCGCCTGCGCGATGCCCTGCGCGAGCCCGCCGTGCACCTGTCCCTCGACGATCATCGGGTTGACCACGTTGCCGATGTCGTCGACGCACACGTACGAGCGGATGCTGACCCGGCCGGTCTCCGTGTCCACCTCGGTCGCGCACAGGTGCGTGCCGTGCGGGAAGGAGAAGTTCTCCGGGTCGAACGTGGCCTCCGAGTCGAGGTTCGGCTCGACGCCGTCCGGCAGGTCGTGCGCCGCGAACACGGCGAGCGCGACGTCCTGGATCGACACGCCCTTCGCGTCCGCGCCGGCACCGCGCACCTGGAACGAGCCCGCCGTGAACTCGACGTCGTCCTCGCTCGCCTCGAGCATGTGCGCGGCCACCTTGGCGGCCTTGGCCTTCACCTTGTCCGCGGCCTTGACCACGGCCATCGCGCCGACGGTCAGCGACCGCGACCCGTAGGTGTCCATGCCCTTGTGCGAGGACTGGGTGTCGCCGTGCAGCACCTCGACGTCCTCGAACGGCACGCCGAGCTGGTCGGCCACGATCTGGCTCCACGCCGTCTCGTGTCCCTGGCCGTGCGGCGACGAGCCGGTGACGACCTCGACCTTGCCGGTCGGCAGCATGCGGATCGCCGCGTGCTCCCAGCCGCCGGCGCCGTAGGACAGCGCGCCGAGCACCCGCGAGGGCGCGAGGCCGCACATCTCGGTGAACGTCGAGATGCCGATGCCGAGCTGCACGGTGTCGTTGCGGTCGCGGCGCTCCTTCTGCTCGGTGCGCAGTGCGTCGTACCCGAACAGCTCCTTGGCCCTGGCGGTGGCGGCCTCGTAGTTGCCCGTGTCGTAGGTGAGGCCCGCGACCGTGTCGTACGGGAACTCCTCGTGCTTGATCCAGTTCTTCTCCCGGATCGCGAGGGGGTCCATGCCGACCTCGACGGCCAGCTCGTCCATGAGCCGCTCGATCGCGAACGTGGCCTCGGGCCGGCCGGCACCGCGGTAGGCGTCGGTCGGCGTCTTGTTCGTGAACACGTTGGTGCACACGAACCGGTAGGCGCCGAACTTGTAGATCGAGTTGTACATGAACGCGCCCAGGATCGGCACGCCCGGCGAGACCAGGCGCAGGTACGCGCCCATGTCGGCG
Organism: uncultured Actinomycetota bacterium; assembly: GCA_963840275.1. Lineage (GTDB taxonomy): Bacteria > Actinomycetota > Actinomycetes > Mycobacteriales > Pseudonocardiaceae > Actinophytocola. The sequence continues at coordinate 1,051,559 of CAWIYK010000002.1, read as the reverse complement.
AGCAGCTCGACCTTGAGGCCGGTCACCGTGCCGTCCTTGGTGGCGGCCAGGGTGAGCTTCTGGATCTGGTCGCGGCCGTGGTGTGCGGACTGGAGGCTCTCGCTGCGCGACTCGGTGTACTTGACCGGCTTGCCCATGCGCCGCGCCACGAGGAACGCGATGAACTCCTCCGGGCAGACCTGCAGCTTGCCGCCGAACCCGCCGCCGACGTCCGGCGCGATCACGCGGACCTTGTGCTCGGGAACGCCGAGCGACATGGACAGCATGACGCGCAGGATGTGCGGGATCTGGGTGGCCGACCACATGGTGAACTGCGCGCTGGTCGGGTCGACGACCACCGAGCGGGGCTCCATGAACGCGGGGATCAGCCGCTGCTGGCGGTAGGTGCGCTCGATGACGACCTCGGCGTCGGCGATGGCCTGCTCGACGTCGCCGCCCGAGCCCGCCTCCCCCGAGTCGAAGACCCACGTCGCACTCTTGTTGGTCTCGAGGTCCGGGTGGACGAGGTCGGCGCCGTCCTCGACCGCAGCGGCCATGTCGAGCACCACGGGCAGCTCGTCGTAGTCGATGTCGATGGCCTCGAGCGCGTCGTGCGCCTCGTAGGCCGAGCGGGCGACGACGACGGCGACGACCTCGCCGGCGAAGTTGACCGTGTCCACCGCGATCGACGGCGCGTCCGGCGCCTTCTGGTCCTCGGTGATCGGCCACGCGCACGGCAGGCTGCCCTGCTCGTCGGCGAAGTCCGCGCCGGTGTAGACGGCGAGCACGCCGGGCAGGTCCTTGGCGGCGGACGTGTCGATCTTGGTGATCTTCGCGTGTGCCATGGGACTGCGCAGCATGGCGAGGTGCAGCATGCCGGGCAGCACGATGTTGTCGGTCCAGCGGGTGTTGCCGGCGACGAGCCGGGCGTCTTCCTTGCGGAGGCGGGCCTTGCCCACCTCCGGCTCGATCGTCGCGGTCACTGGGAGCCTCCCGCCTTGACCTGCTGGTCCGCGACCTGCTCGGCCTCGGGGCCGGCGCCGCCGCTCATGTGCGCCGCGGCGTCGCGCACCGCGCGGACGATGTTCTGGTAGCCGGTGCAGCGGCACAGGTTGCCCTCGAGGCCCTCCCGCACCGCCTTCTCGTCGGGGTCGGGGTTGTCGGCGAGCAGGTCGATCGACTGCATGATCATGCCGGGCGTGCAGAACCCGCACTGGAGCGCGTGGTTGTCGTTGAAGGCCTTCTGCACCGGGTGCAGCCGGCCGTCCCGCGCGAGTCCCTCGATCGTGGTGACCTCGCTGCCGTCGGCCTGTACCGCGAGCACCGAGCAGGACTTCACGCTGTGCCCGTCGAGATGGACGGTGCACGCACCACAGTTGCTGGTGTCGCAGCCGACCACCGTGCCGACCTTCCCGAGCCGCTCTCGGAGGTAGTGCACCAGCAGCTGGCGTGGTTCGACATCGTCGGTGAACTTCGTTCCGTCAACGGTCACGGTGATGCGCATGTGGCCTCCAAGGCGGCCTTCTTGACTTGGTCGGTCGGGAACAACGTGAGCGGGCTCACAACCCTTGAGACTGCCCCCGTGTCGGCGATGGGACAAGTCCTGGCGCCGGAAAGTGGATCTGTGCGCGAAAAGCCCCGGCGCGGCCGGTTGTGATCCTCGGCAAATGCGGTGGGTGAGATCGTTCGCAAGGCTTAGTATCGGGGTGTGGCAAACCCCTCCGTCGCAGGTCAGCGGGTAGATCCCTATCCCGAGTACCGTCGCGGGGTGGTGCTCGGCGCGACCGCGTACGGCCTGTGGGGACTGTTCCCGCTGTACTGGACGCTGCTGTCGGCCGCCGGCGCGCTGGAGACGCTCGCGCACCGGATGATCTGGTCGCTCGCCGCGGTCGGGATCGTGCTCCTGTGGACGCGGCGGATCCGGTCGTTCGTCGCCGTGCTGCGCGACCGGCGACAGCTGCGGCTGCTGGCGTGCGCGGCCGTGTTGATCTCCGCGAACTGGGGCGCCTACATCTGGGGCGTCAACAACGGGCGGGTCGTCGAGACGGCGCTCGGGTACTTCACCGGGCCGATCGTGTCCGTCCTCATCGGCGTGCTGCTGCTGGGTGAGCGGCTGCGGCGCGCGCAGTGGGTCGCGGTCGGGCTCGGCGTGGTCGCGGTCGTGGTGCTCGCCGTCGGGTACGGCGAGGTGCCGTGGGTCGCGCTGGTGCTGGCGTTCAGCTTCTCGACGTACGGGCTGGTGAAGAAGCTGGCGGGCGTCGGCGCGGTCGAGTCGATGGCCGTCGAGACGAGCGTGACGCTGGTGCCGGCGCTGGCGTACGTCGTGTTCCTCCAGGCCACGGGTGCCGGCACGTTCGCGTCGCACGGCGTCGGCCACGCACTGCTGCTCATCGGCGGCGGCTTCGTGACGATGCTGCCGCTGCTGGCCTTCGGCGGCGCGGCCACGCGGATTCCCCTGTCGATGGTCGGGATGCTGCAGTACCTGGCGCCGGTGCTGCAGTTCGCGTTCGGCGTGCTCGTGTTCCACGAGCAGATGCCGCCGGAGCGCTGGCTCGGCTTCGGCTTCGTGTGGGCCGCGCTGGTGATCCTCACCGTCGACGGCACCCGCAGGCGCACCCCCCGCCCCCTCGAACCAGCGCCGATTCCCTAGGGCGCCCGCAAGATCGGGACGGTCAGTGCCCGCAGCGTCGGGTGGTCGGTCGGGGCGTCGGTGATCACGCCGGCCACCGCGGACAGCGGCAGCACCTCGAACGGCGACGCGGCGCCGATCTTCTCCACGCTCGCGAGGACGTACGTGTCGGCGGCGCGTCTCGCGAGCAGCCGCTTCATGGCGGCCTCGTCGGCGTCGGCCGTCGTCAGGCCCGCCTCGGGGTGCACACCCGTGACGCCCAGCAGGAACACGTCCGCCCGCACCCGCTCGGCCGCCTCCGCGGCCGCCGCGCCCGAGGTCACGGCGGAGTGCTTGAACAGCCGGCCGCCGATGAGGAACACCTCGACCGTCGGGTGGGTCACGAGCGCCGCGGCGACCGTCGGGCTGTGGGTGACGACCGTCGCCGCGAGGTCGGGCGGCAGCGCCTGCGCGACCGCGAGCGCGGTCGTGCCGCCGTCGATGATCACCGTCGAGCCGGGACGGACCAACGCCACCGCCCGCGCCGCGACGCGGGCCTTGCTCTCCGGGCTGACCGCCGTGCGGGTGGCGTAGTCGGCCACCGCGGGCGACACCGGCAGCGCGCCGCCGTAGACCCGCTGGCACAGCCCCGCGGCGGCCAGCTCGCGCAGGTCCCTGCGCACGCTGTCCTCGGAAAGCCCCAGCTCAGCGGCCAGATCCTTGGCGACGACCTTGCCGTCCGTACGCAGCCGGGTCAGCAGCAGGTCACGCCTCTCAGCGGCAAGCATGCACGTTTCTCCTTGTTTCTGCACAGTGTTGCACGATACGGTCGCCGGCATGCTCGTTCTCATCGCAGGCCCGTATCGCTCCGGCACGGGTGACGACCCCGCGCTGCTCGCACAGAACCTCGCCCGCCTGGAGAAGGCCGCGTGGCCGCTCTTCCAAGCCGGCCACGTCCCGATGATCGGCGAGTGGGTCGCGCTGCCGGTGCTGCGCGGCGCGGGCGGCACGAGCGTCGCGGACCCCGTCGCGCGGGAGGTCATGTACCCGACGGCCGAGCGCCTGCTCCGCCACTGCGACGCCGTGCTGCGCCTGCCGGGCGACTCGAAGGGCGCCGACCAGGACGTGGCCATCGCGAAGGACCGCGGGCTGCCGGTGTACTACCGCCTCGAGGACGTCCCGGCGGCGTGAGAACCGCTACGGCTCGCGGCACCCGAGATCCCGAACCGGAGCCGGCCTCTCACGGCAGCGCGAACACGATCCGCAGTGCCTCGTTGACCCGCATGAGCGTGCCGGGGGCCAGTGCACCGAGCAGTATCCCGAGCTCGGCGCGCTCGAACTGCTGGACGTCGTCCACGTTGATGTGACCGACGAGCGGCTGGTCGGCCGGAGAGATTGGCACCCAGGTAGGCAGGTTCGCGTGCTTCTGTGTGGTCGTGATTCGGACCGCCAACACATCGGACAGGACTCGGTTACGACGGTCGTTCGAAACGATCAGCCACGGTTTTGCACCGAACCCGAGGTCGACCCGGTAAACCTGGCCACGAACGGGAGCAGTCATCCCGGCATCACTCGATCAACCCGCTCCGCGTAGCGACGGCGACGGGCAGCCTTCTCCTCCGCGTCGTGGATCTCGGCGTACATCTCCGCCACCTGCTGGTAGCCGCGTTCGAGCGCCTGCTCGCGCATGGCCTCGGCACCGGCCGCGATCAGCGCCCTGATCACTGTCGCTTCCGAAGCATCGGGACCGATCGAGATGCCTAACGCCCGCGCCGCCTCGATCAGCGCCGCCCCCTCAGGACGGTCCGGATCCCCGAGCTGACGAACCGTCTCTTCGTCCCGATCCGTCAGGGTCACAGTGGTGCGCTTGCTCATGCATCAGCTGCTATCACCACGATGCGCATCACAATATGATGCGCATCGTCATGGCTCGCGGTGGATGCGGCCGCTCGCCTCGGTCAACCGGCTGCCCTCGCCGCCCCACCGCAGCGAGATGATCTCCGCCGCGATCGACACCGCGGTCTCCTCCGGGGTGCGGGCGCCGAGGTCCAGGCCGATGGGCGAGGCCAGCCGTGACAGCTCCGCCGCCGTCAGGCCGGCCTCGCGCAGTCGTGCCATGCGGTCGTCGTGGGTGCGGCGCGAGCCCATGGCGCCGATGTAGCCGGCGTCGCAGCGCAGCGCCACCTCCAGCACCGGCACGTCGAACTTCGGGTCGTGCGTGAGCACGGCGATGACCGTGCGGCGGTCGACGCGGCCGGCCGCCACCTCGGCGGCGAGGTAGCGGTGCGGCCAGTTCACGACCACCTCGTCGGCGTCCGGGAACCGGCTCTTCGTGGCGAAGATGGGCCGGGCGTCGCACACGGTGACGCGGTAGCCGAGGAACGAGCCGAGCCTGGCCATGGCCGTCGCGAAGTCGATCGCGCCGAACACCAGCAGCCGCGGCGGCGGCTCGAACGAACTGACGAACACCGACATGCCCTCGCCGCGCCGCTGGCCCTCCGTGCCGTAGTGCAGCGTGCCGGTCCGGCCGGTCGCGAGCATGCCCCGCGCGTCGTCGGCCAGCGCGGCCTCCGCGCGGGCCGACCCGAGGTCGCCAGCGGTCCGGTCGGGCCACACCACCAGGTGCTTGCCGAGCCGGGACGGGTCGGGGTGCGCCACGACCGTCGCGAGCGCGACCGGCTCCTCGGTCTGGATGGACTTCGCCATCTCCGCGAACTCGGGGAAGTCCGCCATCGAGATCGCCTCGACGTACACGTCGATGATCCCGCCGCAGGTCAGGCCCACCGCGAACGCGTCGTCGTCGCTGACGCCGTACCGCTGCAGCACGCTCTGACCGTCATCGAGCACCTGCTGCCCGAGCTCGTACACCGCGCCCTCGACGCAGCCGCCGGACACGCTGCCCGACACGGTCCCGTCCTCGGCGACCAGCATCGCGGCGCCCGGCGCGCGCGGCGCCGACGAGAACGTCGCGACCACCGTGCCGAGCGCGACCTTCTCCCCCGCCGAGTAGCGGCGCATCAGCTCGTCCAACACATCACGCACGGCGCACCTCCGTGAGTAGCTCCTCGAGCGTGGCAAGACTATGTCCGGCCATGAGCCGGTCAAGGTGGGGCAACGCGGCCGCGATGCCGGACTGCACCGGCACGTACCCGTCGCGGCCGGCGTGCGGGTTCACCCACAGCACCTTGTGCGCCAGCCGCCGCAGGCGCGCCAGCTGCTCGCCGAGCAGCGTCGCGTCACCGCGTTCCCAACCGTCGGAGAACAGCACCACGACCGCCCGGCGCGCGAGCCCCCGCTGGCCCCAGCGGTCCAGAAACACCCGAATGGTCTCACCCAGACGGGTGCCGCCGGCGAAGTCCGGCACCGCGCGGGACGCCGCGGACAGCGCCTCTTGCGGGTCGCGCTTGCGGAGCTGGCGGGACAGCCGGGTCAGCCGCGTGCCGACCGTGAACACCTCGGTGCTCGTCGGCGCGGCGCGGACGACCGCGTGCGCGAACCGCAGCAGCGCGTCGGCGTACGGGGTCATCGATCCGGAGATGTCCAGCAGCAGCACGACACGACGTGGTCGGCGCGTCCGGTCCCGGTAGGCCAGGCGGACCGGCTCACCACCCGCGGCGAGCATCGCGCGCAGCACGCGCGGCGGGTCGAGCCGGCCGCGGCGCTGCGGGCGCAGGCGCATGGACCGGCGCAGCGGCGGCGTCAGGTGCAGGGTCGCCATCAGCTCGCGCAGGTGCTCACGCTCCGCGGCGGTCAGCTGCGAGATGTCGCGGTGGCGCAGGATCTCGGTCTCGCTCGCGGCGACCTTCAGGTCGTCGGTCCGCCGCCGACCGTTGCCGTCGCCGCCCTCGACGTCGGTGAGCGCGGCCATCGTGGTCTCCCGGGGCCGCCGCACCCGCGACCGCCGGTCCTTGCGTTCGGCCGCCGTGAACCAGGCGAAGAACGCGTCGTCGTAGCGCGGCAGGTCGTCCGGCTCGGCGCACAGCGTCAGCCGGCCGGCCCAGTACAGCTGGCCGGGGTCGGCGATGTCGATCTCGCCGACCGCGCTCAGGTAGGCCTGGACCCGCAGCGCGTCGCACGGCAGGCCCGCGACACGCAGAGCGGCCGCGAAGCCCACCAACCCCGGCGTCGGGTCCATACATCCATTGTGTACCCCGTCTGGCGCCTGTGGGTCAGGTCACATCGGTGTCACTATTGTCGGATATTCCCCAACCGCTGGGAGTTCTCATGAGACCTGCACGATTGACTGTCGCCCTGTCCGCGCTGCTCCTGCCGTTCGTCTCGGCCGTCCCCGCAGGGGCCGAGCCGGCGGTCAGCGACCTCGCGACCACCGACCTCACGACCACCGTCCGGGCGAAGATCGTCGAGAAGGCGGCGCCCCGCGCGGGCGCCCGCGTCACCACGTCAGACACCGAGGTCAACGTGATGCGCGAGGGCGGCACGTGGGTCTTCGGCTCGGCGATCGCGAAGGCGCCGCACGTCGAGGGCGCCTACCCGGAGGGCTGGCTGTTCGTCGCGAACCGGAAGGACGGCGCGTGGCAGGTGGCGTTCGAGGGCGAGTCGACGTTCCCCACGCTGACCTCGGCCGCGCCCGCGGCCGTGGTTTCCGCACCGGAGAAGAAGATCTTCGCGTCCCACGGTCCGTCCACAGTGGACAAATCGACGTCCCGTGACGCGAAACCCCTCGCGGGCGGCGACTTCCGCACCGGCCTGCGGCTGCCGTGGGCGACCGGGCAGACGTGGCGGCTCACCGGCGGGCCGCACGGCGCGTCCCGCCAGTCGATCGACGTGGCGGGCGGCGACGGCCGCGTGCTCGCGGCGCGGGGCGGCACGTTCTACGTGATGTGCTCGAGCCAGCGCGGCTGGGTGCGGGTCGCGCACGACCGCGGCTACTCCACCGACTACTACCACCTGCAGGGCAACCGCACGGACAACGGCGTGACCGTCGCCGACGGCGCGTTCCTCGGCAACATCGGCGTCGACGTGTCCTGCGGCGGTTCCGCGACCGGGCCGCACAACCACTTCTCCCTGCGGCAGAACGCGGTCTACGTCGGCATCTCGGGGCACGGCGTCGGCAAGTGGCAGGTGTACGCCGGCGCGGCGGAGTACGAGGGGTACGCGCTGCACGGCTCCGCGCGGGCGAACATCGGCGGCTCGCTGTACAACTACGGCGCGCTCGGCCTCACCCAGGGTGTCGTCGACACCAACGGCGGCGGCGTGCTGAACAAGCGGTCCGGACCGGGCACGAACTACGGCGTGGTCGGCACCGTGCCGGACGGCGACACCGTCGCGATCTCCTGCTCCGCCAACGGAACCTCGCACACGGGCCGGTTCAACTACACGACCGCCATGTGGAACCGACTGTCCGACGGCTCATGGATCAGCGACGCCTTCACCTGGACCGGCACCGGCAACCCGGTCAACGGCTGGTGCTGACAGCCCGAGGCCGCATGATCAGCGCGACGTAGCACTCACTCGACGCCGGCGCGGTTCGCGTACGTGTGGACCGCGTCGGCGGGAGCTGCCGAATCATGGGCTGGCCGCCGTTCGTGGTGCTCACGCCGGGTTCGAACGTGCTGGGTTCGCACTGGCGGCGCCGTGGCGGCCGAAACCGGCGTACCGCACGGTCGAGACCATGGTGTACCTGGCACGCGGCGACACGGGTCGCGCATTCGGCAGACGACTGCTCGACGACCTGCTGGAACCCGCGACTCGCACTGGCACTGGGTGGCTTGGGATGCTGAGGCGACCGCGATGTCGTGGCGGGCGCGGTGCTGGCGTAGTGCACGGCGGGCGGCACGGCGATCGCGGTCGCCACAGCGCGCGCCCGGCGCCGGTCGGGTCACGGCCGGCGCCGGGCGTTGGTCCCCGCAGGCGACCATGGCCAGGTAGCGGGCCGGGCGCGGGGAACCGGTGAGTGGTCTTTGGCAGACCCGGGGACCGTCCATTTCGGATTCGAAAGACGGCAGGACGGTCCCCGGGCGTAGCCGTCGCGCTGGACGCGTGCACCGCGACCGGCTCGCGCCGCGCGGACGGCTACCTGGTGGGACGACGACGCGACTACCGCTCGCTCCCCCTGCGCTCGGTACTCATGTCGTCCTCCTCCGGTGTGGCGCGCCGCAACAACTATCCGTCAGGAGAACACCAAAAGCGACCGAATATTCCGGTGTCGGTCACCCGGCGAGGATCGCGTCCAGCCCCGCGGTCACTACGCGCTGCGCGTCCTCGCGGTACTTCAGCACGGCGCCGAGCGTCACGGCCGCGGCCGCGGCGTCGAGCTCGGTCCTGCCGAGCGCGGTCAGCGCCTGCGCCCAGTCGATCGACTCCGCGACGCCGGGCGGCTTGAGCAGGTCGAGCTCGCGCAGTCGTCGGACGGCCTCGGCCACCTGCGCGGCCAGCCGCTCCGGCAGCTCGGGCAGCCGCATCCGCAGGATCGCGACCTCGCGGGCCAGCGCCGGGTGCTCCAGCCAGTGGTAGAGGCAGCGCCGCTTCAGCGCGTCGTGGACCTCGCGGGTCCGGTTGGACGTGAGCACGACCAGCGGCGGCACCTCGGCGCGCACCTCGCCGAGCTCCGGCACGGTCACCGCGTTCTCCCCCAGCACCTCGAGGAGGAACGCCTCGAACTCGTCGTCGGCGCGGTCGACCTCGTCGATCAGCAGGACGCACGGCGACTCCTCCAGCGCCCGCAGCAGCGGTCGCGCCAGCAGGAAGCGTCTGCTGTAGAGCGACTTCTCGGCGGCGTCGGAGTCCAGCTGCCCGCCGGACGCGGCCTCCAGCGCACGCAGGTGCAGCAGCTGGCGGGGGAAGTCCCAGTCGTAGAGCGCCTGCGTGAAGTCGATGCCCTCGTGGCACTGCAGCTTGATCAGCCCCACCCCGAGCGCCTTGGCGAGCGCCACCGCGAGGGACGTCTTGCCGGTGCCCGGCTCACCCTCGCAGAACAGCGGGCGGCCCAACCGCATGGCGAGGAACGCCGCCGTGGCGACCCCCTCGTCGGCGAGGTAGCCGACGTCCTCGAGCGACCCGGCCAGCGAACCGGGCGACTCGACCGGCGCCCACGACATCGTCACCACGTTTCCGAGAGTAGAGGTAAGGGACGCGGTTCGGGGTTCGACCAGGGTTCGTCCCCGATGTCGGGAGGCCCGTGACCAGCGATTCTGGAGTCATGAGCGAAAACATGTACGGCACAGAGGCCCCCGCGAGGAAACTGCGCCGCAGCCGGGACGACCGCATGGTCGCCGGTGTCTGCGGCGGTATCGCGAAGATGTTCGGGATGGACGCGGCACTGGTGCGGATCATCCTGGTGGTGGCGACCCTGCTCGGCTTCGGCGCCGGCGCGGTCCTGTACGTGGCCGCGTGGCTGATCGTCCCCGAGGACTGAGACAGGAGCACGGCCGCGGCTATCACCTCCAACCCAACAGCCGCATAGGCTGCGGCCGTGGCTGGTGATCGAGAGCGGCGCGTGGTCTCCCAGGTGGCCACCGCACGCGTGCTGGTGCTCCTCGCCTCCGGTTTCGCGGTCGCCGGCTCCCTCGTGGTCGGCCTCGGGGTGCTCCTCTTCGGCGGCCCGCTCCTCGAACGGAACGGGCTGGCCGGCCCGGTCGGCCTCGGTGCGATCGTCTTCGGCGTGTTCGTGCTGTTCAGCGTGGTGCTCGCCAACGTCCTCGCCGCCAGGGGACGCACGCTCGGGCGCGTCGCCGGCCTCGGGTGCGCGGTCCTGCTCGGCGGAGTGCTCCTCGGCCTCGCCCTGATGCTGCTGCTGATCTCCGGCTCAGCGTGAATGCCCAGGAAAGACGCAGTAAAGCACCCGAATGGTCGGTATCTATGCCCTGAACCAGCGCTCTTTTCTGTCAGAAGGACCTCAGCTCCCCCATTCACCCGTTCGGGTGAGAGGGACGCAGAGGTGACGTGGACACGGCCGGCAGGCACGATAGTCAGGTGCCAGCTGGAGAACGACCCTCGGAGCGGGGTGGGAAGCGGTGACCGAACTGCAGACCGCAAGCATGGTCAAACCCTGGGACGAACTCGAGGGGCGAGACCGGAACGCGGCGTGCATGATCGCGGCGCGGGACGGTGACCGCGAGGCGTTCGACGTGCTCGTCGCCGACCTGACACCACTCGTCTGGCACGTGGCCCGTGGCAGCGGGCTCGACCGGACCAGCGCGGAGGACGTCGTACAGACGGTGTGGCTGGCGCTGCTGCGCCACCTCGACCGGCTGACCGAGCCCCGCGCGCTCGCCGGGTGGCTCATCACCACCACCCGCCGCGAAGCCAACCGCGTACAGCACCGCGCCTCCGGACAGGTGGAGCTGTCCCCGGAGGTCGCGGAGCAGACACCGACCACCGAACCGTCACCGGAACACGAGGTCCTGCGCCACGAGCGGGACCACCAGCTGTGGTCCGCCTTCCACCGTCTTTCGCAGCGCTGCCAGGAGTTGCTGCGGCTGACCGTGCTCGCCGGGCGCGCGGAGTACCGCGCGGTCGCCGAGGCCCTGCACATGCCGCACGGAAGTATCGGACCAACACGAGGGCGCTGCCTGAACAACCTGCGCTCGCTGTACGACGGGGACAGTGGATCATGAGAACCAACCAGGCTGACGACGCGCTGATGGCCGAGGTGGCACGGCTCGTGAACGAGCTCGACCCGCCGCCGCCAGGACTGGTGGCACGCGCGCAGTTCGCCGTGGCGCTCGACGACCTCGACCGCCACGTCGAGCTCGAGGTGGCGCAGTGGGCGGACACCCGCACGCTCGCCGGCGTGCGTGGCGGGCTGCCCGGCACGATCACGTTCTTCGTCGGCGACCTGACCGTCATGGTCAACGTCACACGTACGGGGGAACGGCAGCGCATCGACGGCTGGCTCGTGCCGGCGGGCGCGCACGGCGTCGAGGTCCGCGTCGCCGAGCACGGCTCCGCCGTCACCACCGCCGACGAGGGTGGGCGCTTCGTGTTGACCGAGGTACCGAGGGGCACGACGCAGCTGCTGGTCCGAATGAACGCGGAGAAATCACGCACCGTGGTGACTCCCACGGTCGATTTGTAACCCGAATAGCCCCCAGTCCCCCCATTTGGCAGATATTCTCTGTATCTCACAGTGGTGGCTTACCTCTTGTCATGGTGAGCACCGAGAGAACCTGCTGAGGGGAGCAAGCTCATGACCGAGCCCACCACCACCAAGCCGCCGGTCGATCCGCGGCCGGCCTGTGCGGAGTGCGGTTCGCTGGACCACACCACCGGGTACCACGACAACTCGGAGACCACGGGCTACCACGACAACAGCGTGCCGACCGGCACGAACGGTGCCTGACGATATTAATTGGGACCGGGGCTCACTTCTGATCGGCGGATGTGCTGCCATTAGAGTGTGCCCCGCTCTCATTCCACCTCACCGGTGACCGGCCAAGCCGACCCCGACATCGCGGTGAGTGGTGACGAGCGGGACATCGCCGCGGCGGAGGACTTACTCCGCAAGGGGGTCGGCGCCAGCAACGTCGGTCGAACGGCGGACGCGACCAAGCTCCTCCAGCAGGGGCTGCGGGCGCTCCCGGTCGGCTCGAGCAACCCGGAGGCCGTCGCCATCCGGATCGGGATCCTCTCGGCCCTGTCCTACACGGTCGCGGAGACCGACACCGTCGCCGACGGCCTGATCCACCTCGGCACGGCGAGCGATCTGCTCGGCGCGTTGCCGGAGGGCCCGCGACGGCTGACACTGCGGGGCCGCATCTATCACCAAAAGGGTCTGATGCTGCTGCGCATCGGCCACGCCCAGGAGGCCGTCGAGGCCTACGACCAGGCGATCCCGCTGCTCGAGCAGGTACTCGACCACCCGGACGGGGACTCCGAGCTGCTCACCAAGTCCTTCCTGAACCGCGGTCTCGCCTACATCGAGCTGGGGAAACCGGAGCCAGCCGCGCGGGACATGCACCGCTGCACCGAGCTCGCCACGGCCTACCCGGTGCCCCGGCTGCGCGCGAAGGCGCAGGGCAACCTCGGCGAGATCGCGCAGCTGACCGGCGACGTGCCCGGTGCGCTGCGGTACTTCGAGGGCGCCGAGCAGGCGTTCCGGGAGATCGCCCCCGGGCTGGTGCCGCGTACCCAGATCGACCAGGCGCGGGTGCTGCTCGAGGCCGGGCTCGCCGAGGAGGCGGCCCGCCACCTCGACGAGGCGTTGCCCGTCCTGCGCGCGCAGCGGGTCGGCCAGGATCTCGCGGAGGCGGAGGTCGCGCGTGCGGCGGCCGCCCTGTTGGAGGGCGACCTGATGCTGGCCAAGCAGCTCGCCGGGTCGGCCCACCGGCGGTTCGTCAAGCGTGGCAGCCAGCCGTGGGCCGAGGTCGCCGCGCTCACCAAGCTGCGGGCCGAGGCGTCCCACGCGCTCGCGAACCCCGCCGACGGCCTGTCGCCGACCAAGCCGGCGAAGCTCGCGAGGCGCCTGCTGGCGATCGGGCTCACCGACGAGGCGGCGATGGCGACCATGCTCGCCGTCCGGCTCGCGCTGCGGCGCGACGCGATCGACACGGCGGAGGCGCTGCTCGAGCAGGTGCCGCCGCTGCGCAACATCGCCCCGATCGACCACAAGATGCTGCTGCGGCTGTGCCGTGCCGAGGTCGCGCTCGCCAGGGGGCAGAGCCGCCGCGCGCTCGCGCAGGCGCGGGCCGGGCTGACCGAGCTCGGCACGGCCCGGGACCGGATGGGTGGCCTCGACCTCGTGTGCGGCACCGCCGTGCACGGCCTCGAGCTGGGCCGGATGGCGGTCACGCTGGTGCTCGACGGCGCGCGGACCGAGTCCGACGCGCGGCGGCTGCTCGCCTGGCTGGAACGCACCCGTGCGCAGGTGTACCGCTACGAGCCGATGCCGGCGATCGACGACCCGGAGCTCGCGAGCCGGGTCGCCGAGCTGCGCACCGTGCTGCGGACCGTGCAGCAGGCGCGGCTGGAGCGGCGGCCGGTCGCGCAGCTGGAGCGCCGGTCGACCGAGCTGCAGCGGGAGGTCAGCCGCCTCGGGTGGCACACCAGCCACTGGGGCCGGCCGCGGCCGGTGTCGTCGCCGGAGGAGGTCGTCGAGCGCCTCGGCGACCGTGCGCTGATCAGCTTCGCGGGTCCGGACCGCGACCTGGCCGCGGTGATCGTGGCGGGCGGGCGGACGAAGCTCGTGCGCCTCGGCACCAAGGAGGCCGTGCTCGAGACCGCGCGGCAGCTCCACGCCGACCTGGACGCGCTCGCGCCCGACGAGCTGATCGCGCCGCTCGCGGCGGCCGTGTCGCAGTCGGCGCTGCGGCGGATCGAGGCGCTCGACGCGATGCTGTTCGGTCCGGACGGCATCCCGGCCGAGCTGCTCGGCGACCGCGAGCTGGTGGTGGTGCCCTTCGGCGGCCTGTACTCGGTGCCGTGGGAGTCGCTGCCGTCGCTGCGCGGCCGCGCGGTGTCGGTGGCGCCGTCGGCGACCGCATGGGTGAGCGCGGCCGAGGTCGGGCCGGCCGACGACGGCAAGGTGGTGCTCGTCCGCGGGCCGGACCTGCCGACGGCGGCGACCGAGCTGGACCAGCTGCGCGAGGTGTACCCGGACGCGATCGTGCTGGACGGCGAGCACGCGACGACCGAGGCGGTGCTGTCCGCCATGGACGGTGCGAAGCTCGTGCACATCGCCGCGCACGGCACCCACGAGCCGGCGAACGCGTTGTTCTCGCGACTCGAGCTGTTCGACGGCGGGTTGCTCGCGCACGAGGTCGCGCGGCTGCACCGGCCGCCCGCGCACATCGTGCTCGCCGCGTGCGAGCTGGCGCTGTCGCACATCCGGCCCGGCGACGAGCCGCTCGGGTTCGCCGGCGCGATGCTCGCGAGCGGTTCGCGCACGGTCGTCGCCGCCGTGAACCGGGTCGGGCACCGCTCCGCCGCGCTGACCATGACCGACTACCACCGCAGGCTCACGAACCAGCGGGTCGCCGACCTCGCCGTCGACCTCGCCGAGACGATGACCGACTACCACCGCAAGGTCGCCTCCGGCGTGAGCCCGGCCCGCGCGCTGGCACAGGCGACCGCCGCCGATCCCCTCCGACGCCCGTTCATCCTGCTAGGCGCGGGTTAGGATCGCCGACAGTTGACCATGGGGCGGCGGCTGGCCTGTGGCGGGACTGTGGCGAAGGGGGCGCGGATGGACTGGTCCGACCCGCACCTCGTCACGCACCTGATCTCCGTGCCGCTGTTCACCGGCGTGATCGGCTACATCACCAACTGGACCGGCGTGATCATGCTGTTCCAGCCGATGCGCTTCCACGGGGTGCGCCTGCCCGGACTCCGGTTCCTGTACTCCTACCTGCCGCGCCGCGTGCAGGTCATCCCGGCCATCACGCGCGACGGCCGGTTCGGGTGGCAGGGCATCATCCCGTCGCGGGTGTCGAAGATGGCGAGCATCTCGGTCGACAAGGCGCTGCTCAAGGTCGGCAGCATCGGCGACTTCTACCGCGAGTTCGAACCGGACAAGATCGCTGACCACATCGCGGCCACGGCGCGGACCGAGATCCGCGGCGTCGTCGAACGGATCATGGAGCGCGAGCACCCGCAGCTGTGGCACGACCTGCCGCCGGTGGTCAAGTCGGCGGTGCACGCCAGGATCCAGCAGCGGCTGCCGGTCATCGTGCGGGGGCTGACCGAACAGCTCGGCGAGTACATCGACCAGCTCATCGACGCGAAGCTGCTGGTGATCCGGCACTTCGAGGAGCACCCGGAGCTGATGAACGACATGCTCCGCGAGGTCGGCCGCAAGGAGCTGCGGTTCATGCAGAACTTCGGCTTCTACTTCGGGTTCCCGATGGGCATCGGGCTGGTGTTCATCCTGCAGGCGGTCCCGCAGTGGTGGGTGCTGCCGCTCGGCGGGGCCGTGATCGGCTGGGTCGTCAACTGGATCGGCATCAAGCTGATCTTCGAGCCGGTGTTCCCGCGCCGGGTCGGGCCGTTCACGTTCCACGGGCTGTTCCTGCGCAGGCAGCCCGAGGTGAGCGACGTGATGGCCAAGATCATCGCCGACGACATCATCAACATGAAGAACATCGGCGACGAGCTGCTGTTCGGCCCGCGCTCCGACCGCACCCGCCAGATGCTGGAGACGTCGCTGCGGCCGGCGGTCGACGATGCCGTCGGTTTCGCGAGGTCCGCCATCCGGGTGGGCATCGGGACCAAGCGCTACGACCGCATCCGCGATGCCGTGGCCAGCGAGGCGGTCGAGTTCGCGTCCGCCTTCGGCGACACCGAGTTCGGCAAGCAGCAGTCGGGGAAGATCAGGGTCTTCGTGGCGCGACAGATGCGCCAGCTGCGGTCCGACGAGTTCAACGAGCTGCTGCGGTCGGCCATCAAGCAGGACGAGTGGTTGCTGTTCGTGCACGGCGGGGTGCTCGGCATCGGGGCCGGGTTGGTCCACCTAGCGATTTTCGGAGTTTGAGATGGCTGGTTCTGGCTCGTCAGAAGCCTTGGGACTGCTGCGGATCGCGGCGAACACAGGGCTGTCGACCGTGCAGTGGATGGTCAACACGACGGTGCAGACGGGCAGCAGGGTCGTCCGGGGCATCGCGGCGGGCGAGACACCGGTGAAGATCGTCACCGACCTGGGCGCCGAACTGCGGTCGGCGGCCCAGTCGGTACTCGGCGCACCGCCGCCCCCGCCCGCCGGCCCGGTGGAGCACAACGCGTCCATGGAGGAACTGCGCGCGCGAGGCGCGGAGCTGCTGCGCAGGTCGTCGGACGTGCACTTCGTGGAGGACACACATCCGGCGTACGAACGGATTCTGGGCGAGCTGACCCCGGACGAGGCGAGGATCGTGCGGTTCCTGTTCAAGGAGGGCCCGCAGCCGACCGTGGACGTGCGCACGAACCGCCCGCTCGGCATCGGTTCGGAGCTGATCGAGGCGGGGCTGTCGATGATCGGGCGGCAGTCCGGGGTGCGGAACCTGAACCGCACCAACGCCTACCTGAACAACCTGTTCCGGTTGGGGCTGGTGTGGTTCTCCCGCGAGGAGGTGGAACCCGAGCGCTACCAGGTGGTTGAGGTGCAGCCGGAGGTCCAGGAAGCCATGGCCCGCGCCGGCCGCGCCCCGAAGACCATACGGAGAAGCGTCCACCTAACCCCCTTCGGCGAAGACTTCTGCAGAACCTGCCTACCCCTGGACGGCCCGTAACGCCTTGAAGCAGACAGGATTAGCCGAAACCCCGGGCAGCCGAGCCAACCATCCAACTCACCCCCGTGCCTCTCAGCTCCCGATCTTTCGGTGCCGTTGCGTCGGCTTGTGCGGCAAGCGCTTGTTCGTGGTTGCACTGCGCTGATCGTCTGACCGTGTAACCACCCACCATCCCGGCGGTCAGAACGGCGCGGGCTCCGGATCGGCGATCGGCTCGGGCTCGTGGGTGATGCGGAACCCGTGTCGGGTCACCCAGGTCAACCCGCGACCGTTCGGGGACTTCTCCACCCGCCACCCACCCACCGTCTTCGCCCGGTGATGCGGTCGGCACGCGGGACGCACGTTCTCCTCAGGCAGTTGTCCACAGTCGACAGAGTTGTCCACAGGACGGCTCGCGGCCGGCCATCCATGTCGGTGCCCCGGGGTAGCGTGGATTCGGGGGGCCGGAGGCAAAGGCGCGGCATCACGCATGCCGACCCGCCAAGGCCAGAACCCGTAGAACCAGGCCAAACCAACCCCCACAGCCAGCCCGCCTACCAATCAGGCAGACCAGCGCGGCCCCGCACGCCAACCCCACACCAACCGGGCAAACCAACGCGGCCCCCGCATGCCAACCCTCCCCGGGGTGCTGGCGTGTCCGGATCTTGGGGTTGCTTTGGATGTGTTGGCGGCCGCCGATCCCGCCGGATGTGGTGAGGTGCCGGGCCGGGATTCGGAGGTTGGGGTTGAGGCTGGTTGAGGAGTTGCGCGGCTCGGGGCGGGCCCGGCTCGCGGCCGGCCATCGCGGCGAAACCTGTTGTGCCGCACCACGTAGGCGACCGATGCCGTGCAACGAAAGCCGAACGGCCCGGACGAAAGCGTCCGGGCCGTTCGGTAGAAAGTTACCGCGGGATCAGAAGTCCATCCCGGCGGTCGGGTCGCCACCGCCGGCAGGTGCGGCGGCCTTCTCCGGCTTGTCCGCGACGACCGCTTCGGTCGTCAGGAACAGCGCGGCGATGGACGCGGCGTTCTGCAGCGCGGAACGCGTCACCTTGGTCGGGTCCGGCACGCCGGCGGCGAGCAGGTCCTCGTAGACCCCGGTGGCGGCGTTCAGGCCGTGGCCCTGCGGCAGGCCCTTGACCTTCTCCACCACAACGCCACCCTCGTGGCCGGCGTTGACGGCGATCTGCTTCAGCGGAGCCTCGACAGCCACCTTGACGATGTTGGCACCAGTGGCCTCGTCGCCCTCGAGCCGCAGACCCGCGAAGGCCTGCTCGGCAGCCTGGAGCAGCGCGACGCCACCACCGGCGACGATGCCCTCCTCGACAGCGGCCTTGGCGTTGCGCACCGCGTCCTCGATGCGGTGCTTGCGCTCCTTGAGCTCGACCTCGGTCGCGGCACCGGCCTTGATGACCGCAACACCGCCGGCCAGCTTGGCCAGACGCTCCTGCAGCTTCTCGCGGTCGTAGTCCGAGTCGGAGTTCGCGATGTCGTTGCGGATCTGGTTGACGCGGCCCTGGATCTGCTCGGCGTCACCCGCACCCTCGACGATCGTGGTCTCGTCCTTGGTCACGACGACCTTGCGGGCGCGGCCGAGCAGCGAGATGTCGGCGTTGTCCAGCTTGAGGCCGACGTCCTCGCTGATGACCTGGCCACCGGTGAGGGTGGCGATGTCCTGCAGGATCGCCTTGCGGCGGTCACCGAAGCCAGGCGCCTTGACGGCGACTGACTTGAAGGTGCCACGGATCTTGTTGACCACCAGGGTCGCCAGGGCCTCGCCCTCGACGTCCTCGG
This sequence comes from uncultured Actinomycetota bacterium, assembly GCA_963840275.1. Classification (GTDB taxonomy): domain Bacteria; phylum Actinomycetota; class Actinomycetes; order Mycobacteriales; family Pseudonocardiaceae; genus Actinophytocola. The sequence continues at coordinate 1,033,040 of CAWIYK010000002.1, read as the reverse complement.
CGATGATCAGCAGCGGCTTGGAGGCCTGCATGACCTTCTCGAGCACGGGCAGCAGGTCCTTGACCGCGGAGATCTTCGAGCCGTACAGAAGGATGTACGGGTCCTCGAGGACCGCCTCCTGGCGCTCCGGGTCGGTCACGAAGTAACCGGCCAGGTAGCCCTTGTCGAAGCGCATGCCCTCGGTGAGCTCCAGCTCCATGCCGAGCGCGTTGCTCTCCTCGACGGTGACGACACCTTCCTTGCCGACCTTGTCCAGCGCCTCGGCGATGAGCTCGCCGATCGTGGTGTCAGCGGCGGAGATGGACGCCGTCGCGGCGATCTGCTCCTTGGTCTCGACCTCGCGCGACATCTTGTGCAGCTGCTCGATGACAGCCTCGACCGCCTGCTCGATGCCGCGCTTCAGCGACAGCGGGTCCGCGCCGGCCGCCACGTTGCGCAGGCCCTCACGGACGAGCGCCTGTGCGAGCACGGTCGCGGTGGTGGTGCCGTCGCCAGCGACGTCGTCGGTCTTCTTGGCAACTTCCTTGACGAGCTCGGCCCCGATCTTCTCCCACGGGTCCTCGAGCTCGATCTCCTTGGCGATGGAGACACCATCGTTGGTGATGGTGGGCGCGCCCCACTTCTTCTCGAGCACGACGTTGCGGCCACGAGGGCCGAGCGTCACCTTGACGGCATCGGCGAGGATGTTAAGCCCTCGCTCGAGACCGCGGCGCGCGTCCTCGTCGAACGCGATCAACTTGGCCATTGCGGTGTAAGTCCTCCGTATGTGACCACGGGTGCACCCGTGGTCGTGGACGTTCACGTAGCTCGGCCAGGCTCGGTGCCCGCGACGGACGACCGGAGGAAACCGGCCTCACCGTCCCGACCTCTTGGGTTGGCACTCGGTGGTACCGACTGCCAGCACCGTGTTTAGCACTCTGCCCACGAGAGTGCAAGAAGAGCAGGTCAGCGACTGGACGTCTCCGACGTGTCCGAGTCGCCGTCGCCCACCTTGATCGACGGCACCGACTTGCGCGTGGTGGTCGTGGTGGTCTGCTCGGTGCCGCCGGGGTTCTGGCCGGGCTCCTCGTCCGAGGGCGAGGAGAAGAAGAAGATCGCGGCCACGATCAGTCCGATCGCGACCAGTCCGACGAGCACCGGCGCGATCCAGCGGGTGCCGCTGGAGCTGTCCGACGACGTGAACGCGGTCGCGCCGGCGGGCACCGGCGGGCGCAGCCGCACCGGGTCGGCGCTGGAGGAGTGCACGCCGGCCGGCTGACGCTGGTAGCCGCCGGGCGGGGTGGCCGGCGGCCGCTGCGGGTAGCCGGGGCCCATCGGACGCGGCCCGACGGGCACCGCGGGCGGCCGCCGCACGGGCTGGGTCAGCGCCTGGCGGGCGGCGGCGATCAGCTCGCGGCACGAGGCGTACCGGTTGGCCGGGCTCTTCGCCATGCCCCGCCGGATCACCTCGTCGATGGCGGGCGGCAGGTTCTGCGCGTAGTCGGTCAGCGCGGGCGCGTCCCGGTTGAGGTGGCCCTGGATGACCTCGGGCACCGCGCCCTGGAACGGCGGCCGCCCGGACAGGCACGCGAACAGGACGCACGCGAGCGAGTAGGCGTCGGTGCGTCCGTCGACCGGCTCGCCGCGCAGGTGCTCCGGCGCGGCGTAGGTCGGGGAGCCGAGGAAGTCGCCGCCGCGGGTGCGGTGGCCGGTGGCGCCACGCCGCGTCAGGCCGAAGTCGGCGACGTAGATGTGCTCGGCCGTGGACTCGCGGCTGGTCACCAGCACGTTCGCCGGCTTGACGTCCAGGTGTACGAGACCGCGCTCGTGCAGGTTGTCCAGCGCCTCGGCGACCTGGTTGAGCAGCGCGACCGCGCGTTCCGGCTTGAGCGGGCCGTCCTTGATCAGCGACGCGAGGTCGGAACCGTCGACCAGCCGCATCGCGATGTAGAGGAGGCCGTCGACCTCGCCGAAGTCGTACAGCGGCACGACGTTCGCGTGGTCGATGGCGGAGGTGTTGCGTGCCTCGTCGACGAACCGCTCGCGGAACTCGGGGTCCTCGGTGAGGTGCTCGGCGATGACCTTCAGCGCGACCTTGCGGCCCAGGCGGATGTCGGTGGCCTTGTACATCACGCTCATGCCGCCCTTGCCGAGCACACCGTCGATCCGGTAGTGCCCCAGGCGACGCCCGGTGAGGTCCTCCGCCACTACGCATCCATTCATTCGTCCGGGCCGCTGCCATGGTCGAGCACCCCGCAGCTCGAAATCGCGGGCTAGCGGCCCTCGCCGCACAAAGCCTAACGTTCGACGCGCGCCGCCCGCGCAGGGTTCAAGATGATCCGGTGTTTGATCGAGATGTGCGGGCCCCGGCCACGGACGGCTCGGTCACGGCCGACCGTTGCCGGAGGCGGCCAGCGCGGTGGCCATGGCGCGGGCCGTGCGGGTCTGGATGAGCAACTGACCTGGACCGGCGAAGTCGAGCAGGAGTCCCTCGCCACTGCGGACCGACTGTGGCATCGACTGGCTCACCGCACGCAGCCGGGACTGGGTGAGCTCGCTGTAGGCGAGCAGGTAGCCGGGCTCGACGGTGATCAGCTCGCCCTGTTCGAGGGTCACCACGTCCAGCGACCCGCACGCGGCGAGCACCAGCGCGCCGACGCCCGACACGTGCTCGACGAACCCCTGCTCTGCGCCGAACATGTTGCGGAACCCGGGCCACTGCGGGTCGGTGCGGACGGTCGCGGGCGCGGCGAGCCAGCAGCCCCGGCTCACACACCAGCCGGACATGCCGTCCAGCTCCAGGGTGTACACGTCGCCGGGCAGCGTCGGCGCGACGTCCACCCAGCCGCCCTCCACCGGCGCGGTGAACACGGCGCGCACCGACCTGCCTCGGGAGCCCGTCCTCGGTCTCGCGTCCACGATGACCCCGTAGCTCGTCGCGATCATCGAGGCGTAGTCGGCCTGGACCGCCTCGCCGGGGGCCAACAGCAGCCGGGCGACGCCGAAGGCCGGGGTGTGCCGAGTACGGACCTGCACCGTGCCCTCCGTGATCGTGAACCGGTCGAGGTGCAGTGTGGCACGCACCCTCGGCGAGGAGGCAGGATGCGAGGCGTGCCGTCCCCCGTAGACACCGAAGCCGCCCCGCCGATGCCGGTCGCCGACTACCGGGACCGGGTCGCCGCGCTGCTGCCGACCACGCCGGTCGTGTCGCTGCCGGTGCTCGACTGCGTCGGGCTCGTGCTCGCCGAGGACCTGGTCGCGGCCGTGTCGCTGCCACCGTTCGACAACTCGGCCATGGACGGCTACGCGGTCCGCTCGGTCGACGTCGTCGAGGCGACGCGGGACGGCGCGGTCGAGCTGCCGGTCCCGCTCGACATCCCGGCCGGGCGGACCGACGTCGTGCCCCTGCGGCCGGGGACCGCGCACCGGATCATGACCGGCGCGCCGGTGCCGCCCGGCGCGGACGCGATCGTGAAGGTCGAGGACACCGACGGCGGTGAGCACCAGGTGTCCGTGCGGGCGCCCGCCGCGCCGGGCACCCACATCCGGCGGACCGGCGAGGACGTGCGCGAGGGCGCGACCGTGCTGCGCGCCGGCACCGTGCTCGGCTCGCCCCAGCTCGGGCTCGCCGCCGCGGTCGGGCTGGCCGAGCTGGGTGTGCACCGGGCGGTCCGGGTGCTGATCCTGTCGACCGGCTCCGAGCTGGTCGCGCCGGGCCAGGCGCTGCTGCACGGCCAGATCTACGAGTCGAACAGCGTGCTGCTGGCCGCCGCCGTCCGGGAGACCGGCGCGGTGGCGACCGTGCTGCGGTTCGTGCCCGACGACGTGGCGGCGTTCCACGCGGCGATCGCCGAGCACATCGGGAAGGTCGACCTGCTAGTCACGTCCGGTGGCGTGAGCGCGGGCGCGTACGAGGTGGTCAAGGACGCGCTGACCGGCCAGGGTGTCGAGTTCGTGCGGGTCGCCGTGCAGCCCGGCGGACCGCAGGGCAGTGGGCGGTTCGGCGAGCTGCCGGTGGTCACGCTGCCGGGCAACCCGGTGAGCGCGGCGCTGTCGTTCGAGCTGTTCCTGCGCCCGGCGCTGCTGCGCGCGATGGGCCACCGGACGGTCGACCGGGCGAGGGTCAGGGCGCGCGCGGCGGAGGAGCTGCGCTCCCCGGCCGGGAAGGCCCAGTACCGGCGTGGCCGCCTGGAGGGGGACACCGTTGCTCCGGTCGGCGGACCCGGTTCTCACCTGCTCGCGTCGTTCGCCGCGTCGAACTGCCTCATCGAGGTGCCCGCGGATGCCACGGCGGTCGCGGAGGGTGAGCTCGTCGACGTGCTGCTGACGGGGCGCGCGCCGTAGGCTCGCCGCGTGGGATACCGGCGCTCCGCCATCGAGGCTCTTGTTGAACACAGCTTGGATCGTGTTCGGGGCCATCGCGGGCTGGGTGGCCAACATCGTGGTCGGCGGACGCAACCGTCGGCCGCAGGGTTGCCTGGTCAGCATCGTCGTCGGCGTGGTCGGCGCCGCGCTCGGCGGACTGGTCTACCGGGCCTTCACCGGGCACGAGAAGACCTGGGACTTCGACTTCCCGAGCCTGGGCGTCGCCGCGCTCGGGGCCGTCGTGCTGCTGGTGATTCTGCGTCTCGTCCAGGGTGTCGCGACCCGTCCACCTCGCGACCGTCCGTAACCGCGTCCCTACTTCTGGCCATTGCTCACCGCATGTGCGCAGACGTACACTGCCGGTGCGCTCCAGTTGGACTACCGGCCGGCACGTGCACGTCGTCGGGGGGTGCACGGCCGGCCGGCCTGTATGTGACATCGGGGCGCTCGGCTCCCGGCCTCCCCAGCACGTCACGCTCCGCCACGGGCGTAGCGTGGTGCGTACTTTGAAACCGCACCACGTTGCGAGGAATGTCCGGTTGATGACCGATCCGCATGAGCCGGTTGACTCGGGCCGGCTTGCCCACATCATCGCGCTGACCAGGAGTGTCGTGCCGCCGATCCATCCGGCGGGACGCCCGTTCGCGCTCGGCGCCGCCGGGGTCGCCCTGGTGCTGCGCCGGCTGTCCCGCCGCCTCGGGGTGGTCGGCTTCGTGCTGGCCGGCCTCGTCACGTGGTTCTTCCGCGAGCCGAAGCGCGTCGCGCCCACCCGTGCTGGTCTCGTGGTGGCCGCCGCCGACGGCGCCGTCTCCCACGTCGTGCTCGCCGAGCCGCCCGCCGAGCTGGGGCTGCCCGCCGGGGAGCGGCTGCGCGTCAGCGTGTTCCTCTCCGTGTTCGACGTGCACGTCCAGCGCGCGCCGGTGGCCGGGGCGGTGACCCGCGCCGAGTACCGGCCCGGCAAGTTCCTCTCCGCCGACCTGGACAAGGCCAGCGAGGACAACGAGCGCAACTCGCTCCTGCTGACCACGCCGGAAGGCCACGAGGTGGTGGTCGTCCAGATCGCCGGGCTGATCGCGCGCCGGATCGTGTGCCAGGTCGCCGAGGGCGACAAGGTGCGGATCGGCGACACGTACGGCCTCATCCGGTTCGGGTCGCGCGTCGACATCTACGTGCCGACCGACTCGCGGGTCCTGGTCGAGCCAGGACAGCGCACGATCGGCGGCGAGACCGTGCTCGCGGAGCTGCCCGACCGGACGGAGGGCTGAGTGCCCCCCGCCGGAAGTTCATCACACAACTCGCCGGCCCGCCGATTCGCGCAACGCACTCCCGGCGGGGGGCGCTAGTGCCCGGCCGATCGTCCGCGGGCGTTCGCCTGCTGCCCAACGCGATCACGGTGCTGGCGATGTGTGCCGGCCTGTCCGCGGTGCAGTTCACGCTCGCCAAGAACCTCCCGGCCGCGATCGCGGCCATCGCCGTCGCCGCCCTGCTCGACAGCCTCGACGGCCGGATCGCGCGCCTGCTCGACGCCACCAGCAAGATGGGCGCCGAGCTGGACTCGCTCGCCGACGCGATCTCGTTCGGCGTCGCGCCCGCGCTGGTGCTCTACATCTGGAAGTTCGAGGGCAACCGGCTCGGCTGGGTGATCGCGCTGGTGTTCGCGGTCTGCATCATCCTGCGGCTCGCCCGGTTCAACACGCTGCTCGACGACACCGAACAACCCCCGTACGCCAAGGAGTTCTTCGTCGGCGTGCCGGCACCGGCCGGCGGGCTCGCCGCGCTCCTGCCGCTGATCCTCACCATCCAGATCGGCCACGAGGGCTGGTGGGCGTCCGACATCGTGGTGATGATCTGGACGGTCGCGATCGCCGCCCTGCTGATCAGCCGGATCCCCACGCTGTCGCTGAAGACGATCCGGGTGCCGGCGAAGGCCGTCGCGCCGCTCCTGGTGCTGGTCGGGCTGCTCGCCGCCGCCGCCATCACCTACCCGATGCTGGCGCTGGCGTGCGCGCTGGTGATCTACCTGCTGCACGTGCCGTACGCGGTGCGCCGCAGCTACTGGCTCGCGAGCCACCCCGAGGTGTGGGACGTGCCGCCCAAGGAGCGCCGCGCCATCCGCCGTGCGCACGGCGTGGGCCGGCGCCTCGGGCTGCGGCCGCCGATGCGGCGGGTCGCGGGTGCCGCGCGCGCGGTGTGGCCGCGCCGCACCGGTGAGAACGGGATGCGGAAGATACTGCTGCCGACCGACGCGCCACGCATGCGCCGCTCGGTGGTGCGTGGCCGCAACTGGCGGCGCATCGGCCTCCGCCGCAACCAGTCCGGACAGCCGGTCCGGAGGGGCGACGACCAGTAGCGATGTTCGCTCCGCAAGCTCCGCTCAGTAGGGTCGCTCCCATGCCACAGATCACGCTCACGGCCCGGCTGACTCCGTCGGCTCTCGACACACGGCGCGGCGTGGTGCGGCTGCACCCGGAGGTGCTCGACGCGCTCGGGCTGTCGCCGTGGGACGGCGTGCAGCTGACCGGCGCGCGGGTCAGTGCCGCACTGGCCGCCGCGGCCGACCACGACAGCGCGCCGGGCGTGGTGCTGCTGGACGACGTGACGTTGACCAACGTCGGCGTCACCGAGGGCGCCGAGATCGTGGTGGCGCCGGCCACCGTCGCCCCCGCCCGCACGGTGACGGTCGCCGGGTCGCGCCTCGCGGCGGTGTCGCTGCCGCCGGAGACCGTGCGGCTCGCGTTGATCGGCAAGATCCTCACGGTCGGCGACTCGGTGTCGCTGCTGCCGCAGGATCTCGCGCCGGCGCCCGGGTCGGACCTGGGCGCGGTGCGCGGCAAGCTGTCCCGCGCGATCGGCATGACGTGGACCAACGAGTTGCTGACCGTCACCGCGTCCGAGCCGTCCGGTCCGGTCGCCGTGCATCCGTCCACTGTGGTCGGTTGGCGGGACGGCGCGCGCACCGGCGAGGCGGTCGCCGCACTCGCCGGGCCCGCCGGCACCTCGGTCGACACGGCCCCGCCCCCGACCCAGCTGGACGTCGATCCCGTTGTGGCGCAGAAGGAACCCCCGCCGCCGGTGACCGACCTGATCGGCGCCCGCGAGGCGGCCGACCGGCTCGCGGAGTGGTTCGACCTCGCGTTCCGGCGGCCGGAGCTGTTGGCGCGGCTCGGCGCCAACGCGCAGCTCGCGGCCCTGCTGACCGGCCCGGAAGGCGTCGGCAAGGCGACCGTCGTGCGCTCGGTCGCCCGTGACCTCGACGCCGAGGTGGTCGAGCTGGCGGCCCCCACCCTGGCCGCCATGGAGCCGAACGCCGCGGCCCGCAAGCTGTCCGAGGCGGTCGCGGCCGCCCAGGCACACAGCCCCGCGGTCCTGCTGATCACCGACCTCGACACGCTCCTGCCGGCGACCAGTCCGCCGCCGGTCGCGACCGTGGTGATCGACACGCTGCGGGCGGCCGTGCGCGCCCCGGCGTTCGCGATCGTCGCGACGACCGCCCATCCGGAGGCGGTCGACGCCCGCGTCCGCGGCGTCGACCTGTTCGACCGCACGGTGTCCGTGCCGCTGCCCGACGCCAAGTCCCGCACCGAGCTGCTGCGGGTGCTGCTGCGCGACGTGCCACTGGAGTCCGATGTGGACTTCGGCGCGCTCGCCGAGCGCGCCCCCGGTTTCGTGGCCGCGGACCTGGTGGCGCTGCGCCGGGAGGCGGCCGTGCGCGCGGCGCTGCGCGACAAGGACGCGCAGGAGCCGACCATCACCTCGGCGGACCTGATGGCGGCGCTCACCACGATCCGCCCGACCTCGATGTCCACATCGGACAACCTGCAGACGGGCGGCCTGACCCTCGACGACGTCGGCGACATGGTCGAGGTCAAGCAGTCGCTCACCGAGGCGGTCCTGTGGCCGCTGCGCTACCCGGACTCCTTCGCGCGCCTCGGCGTCGACCCGCCGCGCGGGATGCTCCTGTTCGGCCCACCAGGCTGCGGCAAGACGTTCCTGGTCAGGGCGCTGGCCGGCACCGGGAAGCTGAACGTGATCGCGGTCAAGGGCGCCGAGCTGATGGACAAGTGGGTCGGCGAGTCGGAACGCGCCGTGCGCGAACTGTTCCGCAGGGCCGCGGAGGCCGCGCCGGCCATGGTGTTCCTCGACGAGGTCGACGCGCTGGCGCCGAGGCGCGGCCAGTCCTCGGACTCCGGCGTCGCCGACCGAGTGGTGGCGGCGCTGCTGACCGAACTGGACGGTGTGGAGCCGATGCGCGACGTGATCGTGCTCGGCGCCACGAACCGCCCGGAGCTGATCGACCCGGCGCTGCTGCGTCCCGGCCGCCTCGAACGGCTCGTGTACGTGCCGCCGCCGGACGCGGACGCCCGCACCGAGGTCCTAAAGGCGGCGTCGAAGAACACGCCGCTGGCGTCCGATGTGGACCTGCCGGCACTGGCGGCCGACCTCGACGGCTACTCGGCGGCGGACTGTGCCGCGCTGGTACGGGAAGCGGCACTGACCGCGATGCGCGAGTCGCTCGACGCCACCGAGGTCACCGGCACCCACGTGGCCAAGGCGCGGGAGACCGTGCGGGCGAGCCTCGACCCGGCACAGCTGGCCTCGCTCGAGGCGTACGCGAAGCGACGCTGACCTACTTCTCGTTCTTGCCGTCCGAGACCTGGTAGTCGTTGGTGACTATCACGATCACGCCGGCCTCCGCGTCCTGTATGCCGGCGAACCGTTCCTCGACCCGCATCTCGAAGTCGACCGCGATGACACGCGCGGCCGCCTCCTCGTCGGTGCCGGGTCGGTAGTAGACGGTCGTGGTGGGGATCGTGCCGGCCGAGTAGTTGCCGACCTCCGAGACCTGCCAGCCGTCGGCCTTCAGGTCGGCGGCGGCACGGGCGGCAAGCCCCTTGATCGTGCTGTTGTTGTACACCCGCACGGGAGTCGTCTTGGTCGACTCGCCGTTGCCGTCCCCGCCACCGGTCGGCCGCGGCGTGGACGCCGTCGGTGTCGGCGAGGTGGAGGACGAGGTGGGCGGCCGCGACGACGTCGTGCTCGGCGGGCGCGGCGATGTGGACGACGTGGGAGAGGCGGTCGTGGAGACCGGCGGCCGAGGCGGCTGCTCCTTGTCGTTGCCGTCCGCGCGCCCGTCGCCGTTGCCGCCGAACACCGTGATCAACCCGATCACCAGTGCGACCGCGGCGAGACCGAGCAGCGCGACGCCGGCGACCCGGCCGGGGCGCGTGGAACCGGACTCCGGCGCGGTCATCGCCGCTCGGCACCCAGCCGCGGCGCGGAACGGGCCCGCTGCCGGCCGGACCTCAGGCGGCGCAACCGTTTGACCAGCATCGGGTCGATCTCGAGCGCCTCGCTCTTGTCGATCAACCGGTTGACCAGCTGGTAGTACCGCGTCGGCGACAGCTCGAACAGCTCGCGGATCGCCTGCTCCTTGGCGCCCGCGTACTTCCACCACTGGCGCTCGAAGGCGAGGATCTCGCGTTCGCGCTGGGTGAGGTCACCGGCCGGCGGCAGCGGTCGCTGCGGCTCTGCCGGCAACTCTGCGGCGTCCATCTGGCTCCTCGACACGAGGTCTGTCCTGACCGGAATCACATGCCTGTGATTTCCGGGTGCCATTACATCACGCTACCGCCGCCCCCGCCTGGACATGTACCCGGAACACGGTTGGTTAAGGTCAGGCGCATGGCCGTTCACCCGATCCGGATCGCCGGCGATCCCGTGCTGCACAACCCGGTCCGCAAGGTCGAGGACTTCGACGAGGGCCTTCGCACGCTCGTCGAGGACATGTTCGAGACCATGGCGGCCGCGCGTGGCGTCGGCCTCGCGGCCAACCAGGTCGGCGTCGATCTGCGCGTGTTCGTCTACGACTGCCCCGACGACGAGGGCAAGCGCCACCGCGGCGTGGTCGTCAACCCGGCGCTGGAGACCTCGGAGCGTCCCGAGACGATGCCCGACCCGGACGACGACCTCGAGGGCTGCCTCTCGGTGCCCGGCGAGTCGTTCCCCACCGGGCGCGCGGCGTGGGCGAAGGTCACCGGGCAGGACCTGGACGGCGAGCCGATCGAGGTCGAGGGCACCGGCTACTTCGCGCGCTGCCTGCAGCACGAGACCGACCACCTCGACGGGCTGCTGTACCTGAACCGCCTGGTGGGCCGGTACGCCAGGGAGTCGAAGCGGATGCTCAGGCGCAACGACTGGGGCCGGCCCGGCCTGTCGTGGGATCCGGCCTCGGAGGACGAGCCGGAGGTCTAACGTCTGTCCATGGACCTGGCTCTCGACCGCATCGCCCGCGCGGCGACCGAGATCGACCCGACCTTCCTGCACACCCCGCAGTACGTCGACGAGCAGCTGTGCGCACGGCTGCGGCGCCGGGTGCTGACGAAGGTCGAGACGCTGAACCCGTTGCGCAGCTTCAAGGGCCGCGGCGCGGACTTCCTCGTCGGCGGCCTGCCCGCCGGCACCACCGTGGTGTGCGCGTCGACGGGCGGCAACTTCGGGCAGGCCATCGGCTACGCGGCGCGCCGGCACGGGTTGCGCGCGGACGTGTTCGTGCCGACCGACACGTCGCCGGTGAAGCTGGCGCGGTCGACCGCGACGGGCGCACACGTGCACGCGGTGGACGGGGACGTCCGCGGCGCCGCTGAGGAGTACGCCGCCGCCGCACCGGACCGGGTGTTCGTGTGCGACGGCCGGGACGCCGCGATCGCCGAGGGCGCGGGCACGATCGGCGTCGAGCTGCTGTCGTCGCCGGAGCCGTTCGACGCGGTGGTCCTGCCGGTCGGGGACGGCGCGCTGGTCACCGGGGTGGCGCGGTGGCTGAAGGAGCACCGCCCCTCGGTCCGGATCATCGGGGTCGGCGCGCAGGCCGCGCCCGCGTTGGTGCGCAGCTGGCGCGTCGGCGAGGTGGTGGCCGTCGAGCGGGAGAACGCGTTCGCGGCGGGGATCTCGATCGTCCGTCCGGTGCCGGAGGCCGTCGAACGCACCCGCGCGCTCGTGGACGACATGGTGCTGGTGTCGGACGCGGCGCTGGTCGCGGCCATGCACCTGGCCGCCGAGACGCTCGGTGTCCTGCTCGAGCCGGCTGGCGCGGCCGGGCTCGCGGCGCTGGAGCAGGTCGAGGGCGAGTTGGTCGCCACCGTGCTCACCGGAGCGAACGCCGACCTGGCCCTGTACGGACTTCCGCTGACGGCGAACGCGGAACAGACGTCTGCCGGCGCACACTTGTAGTGGGTGTAACGGTGTAATTGGCGGTGAGCGCGGATGTCGGAGGAGATGGACGCCTACTCCCGGACGGTGAGCGCGGTCGCCGCGTCGCTGACGCCGCACGTGGCGAGCGTGGTGATGCGGCGGGGTGGCGGCTCGGCCGTGGTGTTCACGGAGGAGGGGCATCTGCTGACGAACGCCCACGTGGTGGGCACGAGCAAACGTGGCACGGCGACGTACTCCGACGGCGAGGAGGCGTCGTTCGAGGTGGTCGGCGCCGACCCGCTGTCGGACCTCGCGGTGCTGCGGGCCACGTCCGCGCCGGAGCCCGCGACGCTCGGCGACGCGGACGCGCTGGTCGTCGGTCAGCTGGTGGTCGCGGTCGGGTCGCCGCTCGGCCTGGCGGGCTCGGTCACCGCGGGCGTCGTGAGTGCGCTCGGCCGTTCGCTGCCGGTCCGCCAGGGCCAGGCCGCACGCGTGATCGAGGACGTGATCCAGACCGACGCGGCGCTGAACCCGGGGAACTCGGGCGGCGCGCTGGCGGACTCGTCGGCGCGGGTGGTGGGCATCAACACCGCCGTGGCGGGCTTCGGTCTCGGCCTCGCCGTCCCGATCAACGTCACGACGAGGCGGATCATCGACACGCTGATGGTCGAGGGCCGCGTGCGCAGGGCGTACCTCGGGGTGGTCGGCGTGCCGGCGCCCCTGCCCGACGACGTGGCGGAGCGCACGGGTCAGCGCGCGGGCCTGCGGGTGATCGAGGTCGTCGACGGCGGTCCGGCGCACGAGGCGGGACTGCGCAAGGGCGACCTGGTGCTGACCGTCGGCCGCGAGCGGATCCACGACGCGCAGGGCATCCAGCGGCGACTGTTCGCGGAGGTCATCGGCACGAACCTGGCGATCACCGTGCTACGCAACGGCGCGATGGTCGACGTCTACGCCCGGCCGACGGAGCTTACTGTCGGTTAGAACCTGTCCTTTGGATCTTTGTGCGAAGGTCCGCGCGCCTGACCAACAGTTACCTCAGGGGAACGTGACGCACCCACCAACGCGACGGCGCCGGTCTCGGACTGTTCATCGTCCGCTCGATCGTGACCGCCCACGGCGGCACGGTGACCGCGAGCATCGGCGACGAGGGCGGCTTGAAGGTGACGGTCAATCCGCCCTAGGCAGATAGGGGGCGGCGCCACGGGAGCAGCGGCAGGGCCGCCAGTTCCACGAGGCTCTCCGCGGCCGCCAGCTCCTCGTATCTGCCACCCAGCACGTGGGTTCTGACCTGCCGCAACACCGTCGGCGCCACGTCGGCGCCGGTGACCACGAACGGGACCACCAGCCGCCAGGTCGACACGACCGACGCGCGCAGTCGGTGCGGCGCCCGGAGCGCCACGACCGCGGCGCGCAGTGTGTGCTCGTTCGATGTGAGCGACTCCCGCGGCCACTCCCACCGCGCCGAGTCCGCCGCCGCGCAGCCGACGCAGTCCGGCGCGCCCGCGGCCAGCTCACCCCGGCAGCCCGCGCACCGCAGCTGTCGCAGGGCCCAGTCGACGCACGTCCAGGCGTACTCCCCCACCTCGGCGTCGACGATCCGTTCCGCGTCGGGGTTCGGGAGCGCGGCCCAGTCCGCCGCCCAGAAACGATCAAGAGACGTGACGCAGGCGGCACAGTCCGGGTAGCCGCGGCCGAGTAGCTCGCCGCAGGTCGCGCAGGGTTTTGCCACCGCTGGCCTCTCGACCAGTCTGGCCCCCGCCGGGTACGGCAGCCGAGCGTCCACGGGTGCACGTTACTGGTGCCGCCCGCATCTCGCCCTTGGCAGTGCCCCGAACGGCTGGCTATGGTCGGGAGCGGAACAACTGAATCAACGCGGGAGCTCGCGCTGTGGCGGGCTGAGAGGGCAGATGGAGTCCGTTCGGACCCGGTTCTGCCGACCGCCTGAACCTGACTGGGTAATGCCAGCGTAGGGAGCAATTCGTGACTGACACATCTACGACTCGGTGGCGCAGCGCCAGTTTGGACGACCGCTCGGTCCGCCCCACCGTGACCACCGGGCCGATCACCGGATCCTCAAAGGCATACCGCGAGGTCGACGGTCTGAAGGTCCCCTTTCGCCGTGTCGACCTGACCAACGGGGAACACGTCGAGCTCTACGACACCTCTGGGCCGTACACCGACTCCAGCGTGACCATCGATGTCCACAGTGGACTGGAACCGATCCGGGCGAGCTGGGTCGCCGAGCGGGAGCCGGTCGGTGGCGCGGTGAGCCAGCTGGCCTACGCCAAGGCTGGGGTCGTCACCAAGGAGATGCGGTTCGTCGCCGCGCGCGAGGGCATGGACCCCGAGTTCGTGCGCAACGAGATCGCCATCGGACGCGCGGTGATTCCGGTCAACCGCAACCATCCCGAGGTCGAACCGGCGATCATCGGCAAGAAGTTCCTCGTCAAGATCAACGCCAACATCGGCAACTCGGCTGTCTCGTCGTCCATCGAGGACGAGGTCGACAAGCTCGTGTGGGCCACCCGTTGGGGCGCCGACACGGTCATGGATCTCTCGACGGGCAAAAGGATCCACGAGACCCGCGAGTGGATCATTCGCAACTCCCCGGTGCCGATCGGGACCGTGCCGATCTACCAGGCGCTCGAGAAGGTCAACGGCGACCCGACCGAACTGAACTGGGAGATCTACCGCGACACCGTGATCGAGCAGTGCGAGCAAGGCGTGGACTACATGACCGTCCACGCCGGCGTGCTGCTGCGGTACGTGCCGCTGACCGCCAGGCGGGTCACCGGGATCGTGTCGCGCGGCGGGTCGATCATGGCGGCCTGGTGTCTCGCGCACCACCGGGAGTCCTTCCTCTACACCAACTTCGTCGAGCTGTGCGAGATCCTGCGCGCCTACGACGTGACGTTCTCGCTCGGCGACGGGCTGCGGCCCGGGAGTATCGCCGACGCCAACGACGAGGCGCAGTTCGCGGAGCTGCGCACGTTGGGCGAGCTGACGCACATCGCGCGCGAGCACGACGTGCAGGTGATGATCGAGGGCCCCGGCCACGTGCCGATGCACAAGATCGCCGAGAACGTCCGCCTGGAGGAGGAACTCTGTGGCGAGGCGCCGTTCTACACGCTCGGTCCACTCGCGACGGACATCGCGCCGGCGTACGACCACATCACGTCCGCGATCGGCGCCGCGCAGATCGGCTGGCTCGGCACGGCGATGCTCTGCTACGTCACGCCGAAGGAGCACCTCGGGCTGCCCGACCGGGACGACGTGAAGACCGGCGTGATCACCTACAAGATCGCCGCGCACTCCGCCGACCTCGCCAAGGGACACCCCGGCGCACAGGAGTGGGACGACGCGCTTTCCAAGGCCCGCTTCGAGTTCCGGTGGACCGACCAGTTCAACCTGTCGCTCGACCCGGACACGGCACGATCGTTCCACGACGAGACCCTGCCGGCCGAACCCGCGAAGACCGCGCACTTCTGCTCGATGTGCGGGCCGAAGTTCTGCTCCATGCGGATCACGCAGGACGTCCGCAAGTACGCCGAGGAGCACGGACTGTCCACTGTGGCCGCTATCGACGCCGGCATGGAGGAGATGTCCGACCGCTTCCACGAGAGCGGGCAACAGGTGTACCTACCGGTAGTGGAGACATGAACCAGACACCACCACGGGTCCTCACCATCGCCGGTTCCGACTCCGGCGGTGGTGCGGGCCTGCAGGCCGACCTCCGCACCTTCTTCGCGTGCGGGGTGCACGGCATGACCGCGATCACCGCGGTCACCGTGCAGAACTCGCTCGGGGTCACCGGCGTCTCGGTGATCCCGCCCGAGGTCGTCGCCGCGCAGATCGAGACGGTCGCCGACGACATCGGTGTGCTGGCGGCGAAAACCGGCATGCTGGCCACCGCGGAGATCATCGACGCGATCGCCAAGGCGTGCGACCGGGTCCACATCGGACGCGACGGGACCATCCCGTTCGTGGTCGACCCGGTGGCCGCGTCGATGCACGGCGACCCGCTGCTGCGCGACGACGCGCTGGCCGCGTTGCGCACGGAGCTGTTCCCCCGCGCCACCCTGGTCACCCCGAACCTCGACGAGGTGCGGCTGCTCACCGGGATCACCGTGCGCGACCACGCGGACGCGCGCGAGGCGGCGGTCGCGCTGCACGCACTCGGTCCACAGTGGGCACTCGTCAAGGGCGGGCATCTGCACGACGACCCGGAGTGCGTCGACATCCTCTACGACGGCGAGACGTTCCTCGAGCTGCCGGCCGCGCGGATCGACACGATCCACACCCACGGCGGCGGCGACACCATGGCGTCGGCCATCACGTCGGCGCTCGCCAAGGGGCTCGACCTGGTGTCCGCGGTGCGTTTCGGGAAGGAGTTCGTCACCAACGCCGTCCGGCACTCGTATCCCGCTGGGCAGCGGCGTCGGCCCGGTGTCGGCGTTCTGGCGGTTGTCGGACGAGAGATAGCCCACCTTCGGCGAAAAGCGTGAAGTCGTGGCGGGCCGACGTTTACGCTCTCTTGACGTGAGGACGCGAGACCGTGCGCGCGCTCTGGTCGAGCACACGCGCTTCCAGAAGTTCATCATCTGGGTGATCGTCGTGAACGCGGTCACGCTGGGCCTCGAGACGTCCACCACGGTGACGCGGAACTTCGGCGACCTGCTGCACGTCGCCGACCACGTCATGCTCGGGATCTTCGTGGTCGAGCTGGCCATGCGGCTGTACGCGCACGGCTGGCGGTTCTTCACGCGACTCGTGGAACGTCTTCGACTTCATCATCGTCGGGATCTCGCTGCTGCCGGCGACCGGGCCGTTCTCGGTGCTGCGGGCGTTGCGGGTGCTCCGCGTGCTGCGACTGATCTCCGCGGTGCCGGCGATGCGCCGCGTCGTGTCCGGGCTGTTGAACGCGGTGCCCGGGATGGCGTCGATCGGCGCGCTGCTCGGACTGATCATCTACGTGGCCGCGGTGATGGCGACCAAGCTGTTCGGGCACATCTCGCCGGAGTACTTCGGCGCCCTCGACACCACGCTGTTCACGCTGTTCCAGACGATGACCGGCGAGGCATGGCCGGACATCGCGCGCGAGGTGATGGCGCAGGCGCCGCTCGCGTGGATCTTCTTCGTGATCTACATCCTCATCTCGAGCTTCGCCGTGCTGAACCTGTTCATCGCCGTCATCGTGAGCGGGATGGAGAAGACGGTGACGAACGACCTCGTGGAGGCGGAGGAACAGCACGCGGCCGACCAGGCGGCGTCGGACCAGCTGATCCTGGCCGAGCTGCGGGCGTTGCGGCACGAGGTGGCGGAGCTGCGGTCGCGGGAGCGGGCGTGAGGGCCAGGGCGCGGGCGCTGGTCGAGCGCAGGGACTTCCAGCGGTTCGTGATCGTGCTGATCGTGTTCAACGCGGTGACGCTCGGGCTGGAGACGTCACAGTGGATGGTCGCCGAGTTCGGCGGCGTGCTGCACGTCATCGACCGGGTCACGCTGGCCGTGTTCGTCGCCGAGCTGCTGCTGCGCATGTACGGCAACGGATGGCGGTTCTTCACCGACTCGTGGAGCGTGTTCGACCTGCTGGTGGTCGGGGTCGCGCTGGTGCCGGCGGCCGGGCCGCTGTCGGTGCTGCGGACGTTGCGGGTGCTGCGGGTACTGCGGCTGGTGTCGGCGGTGCCGTCGATGCGGCGGGTGGTGTCGGGGCTGCTCGCGGCGGTGCCGGGAATGGCGTCGGTGGCGTCGCTGCTCGCGCTGGTGATCTTCGTGGCCGGCGTGATGGCGACGAAGCTGTTCGGCACCATCGCACCCGCGTACTTCGACGACCTCGGCACGACGCTGTTCACGCTGTTCCAGATCATGACCGGCGAGGCGTGGCCCGACATCGCCCGCGAGGTGATGGCGCAGGCGCCGCTCGCGTGGATCTTCTTCGTGATCTACATCCTGGTCTCCAGCTTCGCCGTGCTGAACCTGTTCATCGCGGTCGTGGTGAGCGGCATGGAGGACCAGGTCACCTCGGACCTCGCCGAGGCGGAGGAACGCAACGCCGAGGCACAGGCGGCGTCGGACGCGCTCATCCTCGAGGAGGTCCGCGCGCTGCGCGCGGAGGTGGCGGAACTGCGCGCGGAAGGCAAGCCGGAGTAGGGGTTTGGCCTCCGGCCCCCGTTTTCCAGCCTACCGGCGGGCACCGACAGAACCGCGGCCGTCGACGGCACGCTGGGGACAACTTCTCGGCTGTGGACAACCGCGCTTCGGAGGCCGCTGTCTGTCGGGGGTGGCTGGCAGAATGAGTACCGGGGGCCGGCGGCCACGCCGCGCACTGCTCGCAAACCCGCGTGGGCCCCGGCCACTTCCCGAGCACGAATAGTCCCGATCGGCGCCACGGCCCCGCCCGCGTCTGCTAGGAACGCCACCGTGCGTGCCGTGGCCAGGTCCATCGCGTCGTCGCCCGTGTTCAACCGGGCGATCGTCGGGGTGCTGGTGGTGAACGCGGTCGCGCTCGGGTGCCGCACCGCGGAGAGTGTCAGCCGGTCGCTGGACCCGCTGCTCATCGGCATCGAGGTCACCGCGGTGGCGATCTTCGTCGTCGAGATGATCATCAAGATCACGGCGTTCGGGCGGTCGTTCTTCTCGTCGGCGTGGAACTGGTTCGACCTGATCGTGATCGCCGTGTCGGCCGTGCCGGCGTCCGGGACCCTGTTGATGCTCCGGACCATCCGCATCCTCCGGACCTTCCGGCTCATCTCGGTCATCCCGTCGATGCGGCGGGTCGTGAACGCGTTGTTCACCGCCGTGCCCGGCCTCGTCTCGATTCTCCTGCTGCTGATGCTGGTCCTGTACACGGCGTCGATCGCGGCGGTGCAGATGTTCGGCGCGGTCGCGCCAGAGCACTTCGGACACCTGGGGTCGGCGCTGCTGACCATGTTCAAGGTGATGACGCAGGGCTGGCCGGAGGTCGCGGACGAGATCGTCGCGGTGCGGCCGCTGGGATGGGTGTTCTTCGTCGGCTACATCGTGGTGACGGGGTTCATCGTGCTGAACC
Organism: uncultured Actinomycetota bacterium; assembly: GCA_963840275.1. Taxonomy (GTDB): domain Bacteria; phylum Actinomycetota; class Actinomycetes; order Mycobacteriales; family Pseudonocardiaceae; genus Actinophytocola. The sequence continues at coordinate 1,014,460 of CAWIYK010000002.1, read as the reverse complement.
TGCTGATCGCGGTGATCGTCAACGCGATGGAACGCCAGGTGATCGACGCCGCCGCGGAGAAAGAGCAGCGCGTGGAGCTGAGCCACCACGCGCAGCTGATGGCGGAGCTGGCGGCGATGCGCGCACAGCTCGACTCGATGGAGACGGAACTGTCGACACTGCGCACGGCGCGGGAGCGGACCTAGCCGCTCACCGGCCGGACGGCGTTCTGGCCGAGGACCCACTCGTCGCGGGCTGGTAGGCGCCGCCCTGCGAGGACAGCACCACGATGTCGTCGGACAGTTGCTTGAGCTCCAACGGCTGGCCGAGGCAGTCGGTGCCCTTCCACTTGGTGGCGATCACGCCGGCGTCCTCGGCGTACAGGTAGCGCTCAGCGCGGTGGGCTCGACGCCTGCGCCCAGAAGCGTTGCGGCACCCGGCCCGCGCCGCGCGCGAGCCGTCCCGCGGCGACGCCGTGCCGCATCGCCGCCGCCATCGCCTCCGGGTCGGTCGCGCGGGTGACGGCCGTCGCCAGCATGACGGCCGCGCAGCCGAGCTCCATCGCCAGCGCCGCGTCCGACGCGGTGCCGATGCCGGCGTCGAGGACCACCGGCACCCCGGCCCGCGCCACGATCAGCTCGATGTTGTGCGGGTTGCGGATCCCGAGGCCGGTGCCGATCGGCGAGCCGAGCGGCATCACCGCCGCACAACCGAGCTCCTCCAGGCGCAGCGCGAGCACCGGGTCGTCGTTCGTGTACGGCAGCACCGTGAAACCGTCGGCCACCAGCGTCTCCGCCGCCTCCAGCAGCTCGACCGGGTCCGGCAGGAGCGTCCGGTCGTCGGCGATGACCTCCAGTTTCACCCAGTTCGTGCCGAGCGCCTCGCGGGCGAGCCGCGCCGTCAGCACCGCCTCGGCCGCCGTTCGGCAGCCCGCGGTGTTCGGCAGCGGGTCGATGCCCAGCCGCTCGAGGACCTCCAGCACGCCGGTGCCGCCGGTGGTGTCGACCCGGCGGATCGACACCGTGGTCAGCTCGGTGCCCGACGCACGCAGCGCGCGTTCCAGCACCGCCAGGTTCGCGGCGCCGCCGGTGCCCATGATCAGCCGCGACGCGTACTGGCGGTCGCCGATGAACAGTGGGTCGTCCATGTCAGCCTCCCTGCACCGCGGTGAGCACCTCGACCTCGGCGCCGTCCGGCACGACCGTGCGTTCGTGGTCGGTCCGCGCCACCACCGTGCCGTCGACCGCCACCGCGACACCGCGGCACGGCACCGCCAGCGCGGCGAGCATCTGCGCCACCGTCGCGTTGTCCGGCACCTCGCGTTCCGTGCCGTTGACCTGGATCCACATCACGTCACCTCGTCGTCTGTCGCAGGCGGCTCGGGTCGGCGACCGCCACCACCGCCGGCACCTCGGTGCCGTCCACCATGGCGCGCACCGCGTCCGCGGTGATCGGGGCGAGCAGCAGGCCGTTGCGGTGATGTCCCGCCGCGACCAGCACTCCCGGCTCCAGCAGGCCGATCAGCGGGAGGTTGTCCCGGCTGCCGGCCCGCAGCCCCGCCGCGCACTCCGTCAGGCCGTACTCGGCGATGCCCGGCATCACCCGCTCGGCGTAGCCGAGCAGGTCCCGCACGCCACCGGCGGTCACCTCGTCGTCGAAGCCGGCCTCGTACTGCGTCGCGCCGAGCACCAGCTCGTCGCCCGCCCTCGGCACCAGGTACACGGGGCGGGACTCCACCAGCGCGCGCACCGTGTGCCGCGGCGGCGGCACCGCGCCCGCGCGGGCGCGCAGCCGCAGGATCTCCCCCTTCACCGGCCGCACGGCACGCCGCGAGCGCCGGGTGCAGCCCGCCGCTCCACGCGCCGGCGGCGATGACCGCCGTGTCGCAGCGCAGCGTCGTCTCGGCCAGCTCCACCGCGCCCGCCCGTACCGCGCGGGCCGACTCGCGCGACGAACGTCGACGCCCGCTTCCTGGGCGGCGGAGGTCAAGCGGCGCAACAGCTCCCGGTTGTCCACCGCAAGGTCGCCGGGCACCACGAGTCCACTTCGGACACTCGGGCCGAGTGCCGGTTCGACGCGGCGCAGCTCGCGGCCGGAGAGCCGGTCCACCGCGCGGCCGTGCGACGCGAGATGCTCGGCGACGGTGTCGAGCTGGGCGGCGTCGGCGGCGTCCACGGCGGCGACGATCGTGCCCTCGGTGTGCAGGTCGACACCGAGGTCGGCGGCGAAATCGGGCCACGCGGCCAGCGACGCGCCGCCGAGGTCGAGCAGCTCCTCCTCACCGGGCCACGCCTCGGTGACCGGTGCGAGCATGCCGCCCGCGACCCAGGACGCACCGCGCGCCGGAGTCGGGTCGACGAGCGTCACGCCGGTGGCCGGCCGCGGCCAGCCGCCACGCGACGGACAGGCCGATGACACCGCCGCCAACGACGTTTATGTTGTGACTCAAGGCACATCACGCTCCCTGCGCCGGCATGATCCGGATCAGGTTCCACGGTCGGGATCGGCAGATCCCCTCTCAGCCCGGTCCTCTGGGCTCCCGTGCGGACCACCTCCACCGTATAGCGTGAACGGGTGCCTGGACTAGACGGAGACGGGATTCGGCGTCGGCTGGCCGACGCGCGGCTGTACCTGTGCACCGGTGACCGGCCGGATCTGGCGGAGTTCGCGGAGGCGGCGCTGGCCGGTGGCGTGGACGTCGTGCAGCTGCGGGACAAGGGTGTCGAGGCGGCGGCGGAGCTGGCCGCGCTGGAGATCCTCGCGGAGGCGTGCGCGCGGCACGGGGCGCTGCTGTCGGTGAACGACCGTGCCGACGTCGCGCTCGCGGCCGGCGCGGACATCCTCCACCTCGGACAGGACGACCTGCCGGTGCCGTGGGCACGCAAGCTCCTCGGCGACGACGTGGTGATCGGCCGGTCGACGCACGATCTCGCACAGGCGGGCGCGGCGGCGATCGAGCCGGGCGTGGACTACTTCTGCACCGGCCCGTGCTGGCCGACACCCACCAAACCGGGCCGGCCGGCGCCGGGACTGGACCTCGTCCGCGCGACGGCGAAGGCACGACCGTCGCGGCCGTGGTTCGCGATCGGCGGGATCGACGAGGAGCGGCTGCCGGAGGTGTTGGCCGCCGGTGGTGAGCGGGTGGTGGTCGTACGCGCGATCACCGAGGCCGCTGATCCGCGCGCGGCCGCCGCACGACTGTCGGCGGCGCTGCGGGGTTGAGGCGGTTCTGCAGGTTCCGGTCTCGCTCGCCTCCGGTGCCCGTTCTCCCAGCTAGCGCCGAGGGATCCGGCGAACCGCACGCGGGCAATGGTTGGCCTCCGGTCCTCGGTGCCCTGGCCTCCGGCCCCGTTGACCCTTCCCCAGCTGGACCACAAGTCCCGCGGACCGCACACCGGCCTCGATGACTCCAGCCCCAGAGCCCTTCCCCCGACCACACCAACAACCCGGCCACCTCAATTGGCCTCCGGCCCCCGGTATCCATCCTCCCAGCTGACGCCGACGAGTTCGGGCAGCAGAGGGCCGGCAGAGCGGCAGTTGTCCACAGGCGCGCGAGTTGTCCACAGGGCCGGGCTGAGCGGGGCAAGGCCGTCGGCGGTCTGCCGTGGCGTGGAAACCGGGGGGGCCGGAGGCCAGCACTGTCCGCCGTTCGCGAACGGGGTCGGCTCTCGGTGAACGACGCCCTTCGAGGCGCCGCACGCCGCCTAGCGTCGGGGCCATGACTGTTGCCAGCCTGGACGACACCATCTACGAGCGGCTCCTTCGCGACCGCATCGTCTTTCTCGGGACCGAGGTCACCGACGAGGTGGCCAACCGCATCACCGCGCAGCTGCTGCTACTCGCGGCGGAGGACCGGGACGCCGACATCACCTTCTACATCAACTCGCCCGGGGGCAGTGTCACCGCGGGCATGGCGATCTACGACACCATGCAGCTGATCGAGCCGGACGTCTCGACCTGGGCGATGGGGTTCGTCGCCTCGATGGGCCAGTTCCTGCTGACGTCGGGCACGCCGGGGAAGCGTTACGCGCTGCCGAACGCGCAGATCCTCATGCACCAGCCGTCCGCGGGGGTGGCGGGCTCGGAGTCCGACGTCCGGATCCGGGCCGAGGCCTACAAGCGGATGAAGCGGCGGCTGGCGGAGATCACGGCACGCCAGACGGGCCGCAGCGTCGAGGCCGTCACCGAGGACGCCGATCGGGACCGGTGGTTCACGGCCGAGGAGGCCAAGGCCTACGGGTTCATCGACCACGTGGTGGCCGAATAGACCAGCGGACGGGCCGGCAGGGGTCGGCCCGTCCGCTGGCTGAGGGTTCCGCACAAACCCTCAGTGGTGAATCAGCCGGTGTACAGCGTGAGGCCGCTGATTGCCTCGTTGATCGGTTGGTAGTACGTCGTGCCGCCCGTGCGGCAGTTGCCCGACCCACCGGAGGTCAAGCCCTGCGCCTGGACGCGGGTGCCCGAACCCGGGTTGGTGACCAGCGAGCCACCGGAGTCGCCCGGCTCCGCACACACGTTGGTGCGAATCGTCTGGTAGACGCAGCCCTGCGAGTAGCACACGGTCTGGTTCAGACCGGTGATGCTGCCGCAGTGCCAACCGGTGGTGGAGCCGGAGCGGCACACGGCCGCGCCGTTGCCGGCCGGGGTCGAGCCGGCGACGGTCACGTCACTGCCGGAGCTGTACCGGTCGACCAGCGCGGTCGACACCGCCGACGAGGACGAGACGCGGATGCGGGCGTAGTCGTTCGTCGGGAACGACGAGCTCGCGACCGGACCGATGGTCCCGCCGACGCCGGACCACGTGCCACCGAGGTTGCCGCAGTGGCCCGCGGTGATGACGTAGCGAGTGCTGCCGGACCGTGCGTTGAAGCCCAGCGAGCAGCGGGAGCCGCTGGTGGTGGTGATGGCCTGGCCACCGATCAGGTTCCAGAACGTCTGCGGCTGCGCGGCCACATGCTGGACGCGGACGTCGGCGCCGAGGCCCGATGCCCACTGGGTGGCGGCGGCGTCACTGCCGTGCACAGAGACGACCACCGAGTTGGTGGCGTCGTCGACGTACCAGCCGGCGACCGACTTCGGCACGCTGGCGCCGCCCTGGTCCAGCTTGGTCTTCACGGCGTCGAGCTCAGCGGCGCTGTGCTCGACGACCCTGGCCTCCGCACCGGCGGCACGGACGTCCGCGACGCGACTCGCGTCGACGACGTCGACCACCAGCTTGCCGGACCGCGCGTCGAACCGGCTCGCGGCGAAGTCGCTGCCCAGCGCGGTGCGCAGCGTCTTCTCCGTCGACCATGCCGACTTCTCTTGCTGGAAACGGACCTCGGCCTGTTGCGGGGACAGGCCGAGGTCACGCTGTAGCGCTTCGTGCAGCGAGGTGCTGTCCGACGATCTGTCGGCAGTCACCATCGGCGCGCCCGTCGCTGGTGCGGCAAGCGTCAACGCCACACCGGCGGCGAGCAGCGCGGCGCCACTCATCCGCACAATGGTTGTGCGCTTCATCAGGTTTTCTCCCTCGGGGGTCTGCAGGGACCCGGGAGCCTGCAGGGGTTGATGGCTCCCGGGCGAACAGAAGGGATGCGCCATCCCCGAAGGGATGACATGCCTGAAACTATTTGCTTACGCAGCGTCCGGACAGCGGCCGTTTGGGGACAACAGTTGCCATAGTGCGCGTTCGATTGACTACGAAGTGTTAACCCGACGGCGGGATGGTGCCGCCCGGCGGGGTCTGGTCCGTCGTCGTGGTGGTCGTCGGCGGCGTGGTCGTTGAGGTGGTGGAGGATCCGGTGGTCGGTGCGGTCGAGGTCGTCGGCGGCCCGCTGGTGGTCGACTCCGGTGCGTCGTCCGTGGTCGTGGTGGTCGACGACGGTGGTGTCGACGGGTCGCCCGCCGGGGCGTTGTCCTCGTTCGACCCGCTGGCGCGGTGCGGCTCGACGATGCTGCCGAACGTGGTGCCCGTGCCGCCGGACAGCGGTTCGCCCCGCATCCATTCGACGCCGGTGATCGCCAGCATGCCCAGCGCGAACGCGAGCACGCTGCCCGCGACCAGCGCCGGCCACCTGAGGCGGCGCCGCTGCGGCTCCGGGCGGTCGCCGGCGGTCTCGGGGGTCGGCTCGACCTCGGGTGTCTCGCCGGTGTCCTCGGTGTCCTCGTTGGTGACCAGGACGGTCGCGCCGCCGGAGCGGCCGACGACCTTGGCGCGGACGGTCTGCACGCTCTGCTTGGTGCGTTGGATGGACCGCAGGTAGAGGGCGCCGCCCACGGTGCTGACGACGCTTGCCAGGCCCGCCCCCACGACGGTTCCGGCCACCCCCATGGTCGAGCCGAGCAACGCCGCGGTCACCGCCGCGAGCGCACCCGCCAGTACCTGACTGATCCGGATGCCTTCGGTGTCCTTGTTGCTCATGATCCTTTTCTGTTGCGGTTCTTAGGGTTCCAACGTCTCAGACGGGTTACACACTCCCCGGGTTGGCCAATCGTGAGCACCAACACAGTCCTTTGTGGACAGTGCATAATGTCGATGTGAAGCTGACGACGATCGAGGACATCGAGGCCGCCGCCGCGCGCGTGCGTGACTCCGTGGTGCGGACTCCTTTGCTGCCAAGCCTTTGGGCGCCGGCGGCACGTCCACTGTGGCTGAAGCCGGAGCTGCTGCAACCGATCGGCGCGTTCAAGATTCGTGGCGCGGCCAACGCCATCGCCCTGATCCCCGAGGACGTCCGCGCACGTGGTGTGGTCGCGTACTCGAGCGGCAACCACGCGCAGGCGGTGGCCTACGTCGCGAAGCTGTTCGGCGTGCCGGCGACGATCGTCGTGACCACCAACACGCCGCAGGTGAAGATCGACGCGACCCGCGCGCACGGCGCCGAGGTCCTCATCGTGCCGCCCGCCGACCGGGAGACCGCCGCGGCGCAGGTGGTCGCCGAACGTGGCGGCACGCTGGTGCCGCCGTTCGACCATCCCGACGTCATCGCAGGTCAGGGCACACTCGGCTACGAGATCGCGGAAGATCTGCCCGACGTGGAGCTGGTGCTCGTCCCGGTCAGCGGCGGCGGGCTGATCTCCGGGGTGGCCACGGCGATCAAGGCGCGGGCGCCGAGGGCGCAGGTCGTCGGCGTCGAGCCGGAGCTCGCCGGCGACACCGCGGAGAGCTTCCGCGCCGGCCGCCTGGTCGACTGGTCCACCGACGACCGAGCGCGGACCATCGCCGACGGCCTGCGGTCCACGCCGTCGGAGCTGACGTTCGCCCACATCCAGAAGTTCGTCGACGACGTCGTCACGGTGTCCGAGGACCGAGATCCGCGACGCGATGGCCGTGCTCGCGACCAGGTCACACCTGGTGGCGGAGCCGAGCGGCGCGGTAACGGTCGCGGCCTACCTGCACGCGGACGTGCCCGCGGGCCGCACGGTCGCGGTCGTCTCCGGCGGCAACGTCGACCCCGCCCTACTGCAGGACGTACTCAACGCTCAGCAGAGGACCGCGTAGGCCGCACGTAAGTCGGCGGACTCAGCAAGCCGCACGTCATGCAGTCGCCCTGCTCCGGCAGGTCCGCGATGGCCGAGCGGGCGGGCACCGGAGCCGGGGCCGGCGGCAGCGGCGGTGCGACCGGGGGCGAGAGCACGTCGTTGCGTACCCACAGCGCCAACGCGCCGCCGAGGACGGCCAGGCCCGCGCACAGCCACATGGCGACCTGCCAGCCGTCGGTCATCGCGGTCGGGTCGGAGTACGCCGCGCCCGACAGGCCGGCCGCGGCGGGCAGCACGGCCACCGCGAGCAGGCCGGCGGTGCGCGCGACGGCGTTGTTCACCCCGGACGCGACACCCGCGTGCCGGTCCTCGGCGGCGGCCAGCACGGTCGCGGTCACCGGCGCGACCACGGCCGACAGCCCCAGCCCGAACACGACCACCGCGGGCAGCACCACGAACAGGTACGACGCGCCCGGCGTCACCATCGTCAACAGCACCATGCTGAACGCGATCACGAGCGGCCCGGCCACGAGGAACGGTCTCGGCCCGATCCGCTGCGCCGCCTTCCCGGCCCGCGCGGACAGCAGGAGCATGAGTATCGAGATGGGCAGGCCCGGCGAGCCCGGCCGCGGTCGGCGAGTAGCCCAGCGAGACCTGCAGCTGGATGACGAACAGCATCATCACGCCGGACAGCGCCGCGTACACCACGAACGTCAGCAGGTTGGCGACCACGAACGTCCGGTTCGCGAAGATGTCCGGCGGCACCAGCGGGTCGTGCTGGCGCCGCTGCAGCACCACGAACGACGCGAGCGCGACCACCCCGACCACCGCGCCACCGACCACCAGCGGGTCCAGCACCCCCCGGCCGGGCGCCTCGACCAGCGCGGCCGTGACGCCGGCGAGGCCGAGCGCGCCGAGCACCGACCCCCAGACGTCCGGGCGGCCGCCCATGGTGTTGTCGCACGACTCGGGCACGTACTTCCTGGTCAGCCAGATCACGGCCAGCCCGAGCGGCACGTTGATCAGGAACGCGAGCCGCCACGACCACGCCTGCACGAGCAGTCCGCCGATCAGCGGGCCGATCGCGCCGGCGATCCCGCCGAGGCCCGACCACGCGCCGATCGCCCTCGGCCGGTCCTCCCGGACGAACGACGACTGGATGATCGCGAGCGCGCCCGGGGTGAGCAGCGCGCCGCCGACGCCCTGCAGCACGCGGGCGGCGACCAGCATCTCGGTGTTCAGCGCGACGCCGCACAGCATCGAGGACGCGCCGAACCACACGACGCCGAGCAGGAAGACCCGCCGCCGGCCGTAGCGGTCGCCGAGCGAGCCGGCGACCAGGATCAGCGCGGCCAGCGACAGCAGGTAGCCGTCGAGGATCCACTGCAGGCCCGACACCGACGCGTCGAACTCCTCGCCGATCCTCGGCAGCGCGATGTTGACCACCGTGCCGTCGAGGAACGCCATGCCGGAGCCGAGGATGGTCGCCGCGAGCACGCCGCGGGCGGTGGGGCTGCCCCAGCGGACCTCTCCGAGCCCAGCGGGGCTCCCGGCGCTCGTCATGAGGGCCGGTTCAGCTCCGCGACGAACTTGTACCGGTCGCCGCGGTACACCGAGCGCACCCACTCCACCGGCCGCTCGGACGTGTCGAACGAGTGCCGGGACAGCAGCAGCATCGGCATGCCGACGTCCGCGCCGAGCAGCTCCGCCTCGTGCGGGCCGGCGAGCGCGGTCTCGATGGTCTCCTCCGCGTGGCCCATCTCGACGTCGAAACGGTCACGCAGCACCTGGTAGAGCGACCCGCCGGGGGTCAGGTACTTGCGCAGCCCACGAAAACGGCCGAGCGGCAGGTGCGTGGTCTCGATGGCCATCGGCTCGCCGTCGGCGAGCCGCAGCCGCTGCATGCGCAGGACCTTCGCGCCGGACCGGACGCCGAGCAGCGTGGTCAGCTCGTCTCTCCGCCGGGATCTCGGCGATGTCGAGCAGCTTCGACGACGGCTCCCGACCCTGGGCCCGCATGTCCTCTGTGTACGACGACAGCTGTAACCGCTGCGCCACCTTGGGTTCCGCGGCGAACGTGCCCTTGCCCTGCACACGGAGCAGCCGGCCTTCCACCGTCAGGTCCGCCAGCGCCTGGCGGACGGTCGTGCGGGAGACGTCGAACTCCGCGGCGAGCGAGCGTTCGGTCGGGATCGGCGACCCCGGTGGCATGGAGCTCAGCAGCTCGAGCAGATGCCGTTTGAGGCCCCAGTACTTGGGTTCGCGCATGGCGCGAGTACCGGCGTCGGGCTCCTGCGCGGCCGACGTTTCGAGCATGGTTCCTCCTCAAACTTCTTCCCTGCTACAGCATGCCTTCCCCCGGGCCGCGACGCGATCACGCCGCACCGGATTTGGGAATACCGTGACACCCGTGGCGAGAGCACACCCTACAGCGATACCATCATTGGTCTAGACCTAATGTCCTGAGCAAACGTGCTAGGAGGCGACATGTCGACAGCAGGGGCCCGGATGGCCGCGGAGGTCGCCGAGCAGCCGGCGATGTTCGACTCGATCGTCGCCAGCCGCGGCGACCTGGCCGGGGTCGCGGAGCTGGTCGCGGCGCGCAGGCCCAGGTTCGCACTGTTGGCCGCGCGCGGGTCGAGCGACCACGCCGCTCTGTACGCGAAGTACCTGATCGAGGTGCTGCTGGAGCTGCCCGCCGGCCTGGTCTCGCCGTCGACGACCTCGCTGTACGGCGCGCGGCCCGGACCTCACGGACGTGCTGTACCTGTCCGTCAGCCAGAGCGGCGGCTCGCCCGACCTCGTGGCCGCGACCGAGGCGGCGCGGGCGCAGGGCGCGCTCACCGTCGCGGTGACCAACACGCCCGCCTCGCCGCTCAGCGACGCGGCCGAGCTGTCGGTCGACATCAAGGCGGGCGAGGAGCTGGCGGTCGCGGCCACCAAGACGTACTCGGCGACGCTGCTGTCGCTGTACCTGCTGGTCGACGCGGTGCGCGGCGGCACGGGCGAGGCGGTCGCGGGCATCGGGGAGCTGGCCGCGCGCGCACTCGACGCGCCCATCGAGGACGCGGTCGAGCGGTACCGCGACATCGAGCGGATGGTGACGACCGGCCGCGGCTACTCGTCGGCGACCGCGGCCGAGGCGGCGCTGAAACTGGCCGAGACCAGCTACCTCGCGGCCCGCGCGTACAGCGGCGCGGACCTGCTGCACGGCCCGGTCGCGGCGATCGACTCCGACACGGGCGTGGTCGCGGTGACGAGCCGGGGCCACGGCGGCGCGGCCATGCGGGACGTCGTGGCGGCCGTGCGCAAACGCGGCGCCGACGTGCTCGCGGTCGGGTCCTCGTCGCGGCGACATGCCCGCCGAGCTGCGGATCGACGTGCCGGAGACAGCCGAGGAGGTCGCCCCGATCCTCGAGGTGCTGCCCCTGCAGCGGCTCGCGCTCGCGCTGTCGCTCGCGCGTGGCGGCGACCCCGACCAGCCCCGCGGGTTGAGCAAGGTCACTCGCACTCTGTGACATTCACCCGCCGGCCCCTAGACTTCCCCGGTGCGAAGAACGTCGTTCGCCCGCTGGCCGTGTTCCATCGCGAGAACCATGGACCTGCTGGGCGACCAGTGGACGCTGCTCGTGCTGCGTGAGGCGTTCAACGGCGTGCGTAGGTTCGACCGGTTCCAGGCGGAGCTGGGCATCGCGCGGAACACGCTGACCGAGCGGCTCGACCGGCTCACGGGCGCCGGGCTGCTGGACCGCGTCCGCTACCAGGACCGGCCCGCGCGCTACGAGTACCCGCTGACCGAGATGGGCCGCGACTTCTTCCCGGTGCTCGCGGCCATCATCCGCTGGGGCGACACCTGGCTCGGCGACGGTGCCGGTCCGCCGACCCTGCTGCGCCACCTCGACTGCGAACAGGCGACACACGCCACGGTCGGCTGCGCGCACTGCGGCGGGACGCTGTCCGCCGACCGTGTCGCCATGGAACCGGGACCTGGCTTGGAGGTGCGGCCGTGACGGAGCTGGTGGTCGGGGTGGACGTGGGTGGCACGTCGACCAGGGCGCTCGTCGCGGCGGCCGACGGCACGCGGGTCGGCCGCGGCGAGTCCGGCGGTGGCAACCCGAACTCGCACCCGCCCGACCTCGCGGCCAAGCGGGTCGCGGAGGCGATCGGCACGGCGCTCGGGACCGAGTCCGGCGCCGACGTCCGCGGCTGCATGCTCGGCGTGGCAGGTGAGAGCAAGTTCACCGACCCGGCGATCGTGGCGACCTTCGAGTCGGCGCTGCGGCAGGTCGGGTTGGAGTGCCCGATCAACGTCGTGAGCGACGCCGAGGTGGCGTACGCGTCGGCCACCGCGGAGCCGGACGGGACGGTGGTCGTCGGCGGGACCGGTTCCGTCGCGGCGCGGATCGCGAACCGCCGCAAGACGACGTGGGTCGGCGGCTGGGGCTGGCTGCTCGGCGACGAGGGTTCGGCGTACTGGATCGGCCGCGAGGCGGTCCGGTCGACACTGCGGCTGCTGCAGGGCACGGGCGACGCGGGCCCGCTGGCGATCGCGGTGCTCACCGAGGCGTTCGGCTCGGACGAGATCACGCTCGACGAGCTGACGTGGCGTCGCCGCGCGGTGAACCGGCTGATCACGGCGGCGAACGCGGAGGCACCGATCCGGCTGGCGCGCTACGCGTCGATGGTGAGCGACCACTCGGCGACCGACCCGATGGCGGTGTCGATCGTGGAGCGGGCGGCGGAACTGCTCGCCGCACACGCGGTCGCGACCCGCACCCCGGGCGAGCTGACGCCGATCGTGCTGGCGGGCAGTGTGCTCGGGCCGGCTTCGCCGGTGGGGCTCGCGGTGCGGAAGGTGCTCGCCGACGAGGGCGAGGTGCTGTTCGCCCCGGACTGCGCCGTCGGCGCGGCGTGGCTCGCGGCGCTGGACGCGTTCGGCGCCAACGCGCCACGGCCGGCTTGAGGGATCCGGTTCGGGTTCGACTGCTCGCGGCTTCACCGTCTCGGTGTGGCCTCCGGCCCCCGGAATCCACGCTACCCGTGGACACCGACAGTTTCTGATCGCCTGAAGGCGGTTGTCCACAGGACGCGGCCCAGATCCGCGGACGCCGGAACCGCGGGCGCAGTGGCCGGATGTGCAGGCCCAGCAGCCGGATCCGCGGGCACGGCAGTTGTCCACAGGACGTCGTCGGCGCGGCGGGTTCTGTCGGGGGTCGCCGGTAGGCTGGATATCGGGGGGCCGGAGGCCACGCCGGCCACGACGTCAGCCCTGGGGTTCGGTCCTCGGATGCCGCAGACCGGGGTGATCCGCAGGCAGCGCCTTGCGAAGCACGACCGCGCTAAGCGCCACCGTCGCCGCCACCAAGGGCCAGCTCAGCACCACGCGCGCGACCCCGAGTGCGACCACCCACCCGGACCACCACATCAGACCGAACACGACGACCCGCACCGTGTACTGGCCGAGCACCCACACCCAGCTCGCCATCCCGTACGCGCGCCGCAGGTCGGGGTCGCGCCGCCACCGTGTCTTCTGCCCGAGCACGAGCCCGACCACGACCCCGAGCAGCGGCCACCGGATGAGGATGCTCAGCGCCCACGCCAACGCGCTCGCCACGTTGGACAGCAGCTGGATCAGGAAGAAGTCCTCCGCGCGGCCGGTCTGCAGCGCGATGTACGCGGCAAGCGAAACGCCCGCGACGCTCGCCACCGACGCCGTCACCCGGCGGCCCCGTGCGAGCCGCCAGCCGCCGACCACCACGCCCGCGGCGATCGCGGCCGCCGCCGCCCAGCCGATCGACCGGTCGCTGACCAGCCAGGCCACCACGAACACGGCCGGCGGGACGCTGGCGTCGAGCGCCCCGCGCCGGCCGCCGAGCAGCTCCCGGAGCGGCAGCTGACGTGGCTCGGTCGACTGGTCGGTCACAGTGCAAGCCTGCCTCATCGACTTCCGGTTAGGTAGCCCTAACCTACCGGACAGCCGGCCAATAGCCCATTCGATCCTAATAGGACTGTCGACCGAGGACGGTCGATTCCTTTCCGCGCAACAGAGGCTGGGCACGGCGCGGCCACTCGAGCCGCACTCGCGTTACGGCGGAAGACCGACACGGCCGGTCACGCTGCGCATCCGAAAATGCTCACTGCGAACCTTCGGTGGCGTAGGTCGGGAATTAGTCGGCATCCTGGCGGATTAGGAGATATAACAGGGGCGCGCACTAGGGGAGGGGTGGTCGCCGTGCGGGACTGGACCAGTTGGGTAGCCATTGGGGACAGCTTTACCGAAGGGTTGAGCGACGCGGCGCCGGACGGCAGCTACGTCGGGTGGGCAGACCGTCTCGCCGGGACACTCGCGGCGCGCAACCCCGCGTTCCGGTACGCCAACCTGGCTCTGCGCGGCAAGCTGCTGCGCGAGGTCATCGACGAGCAGGTGCCCGTCGTGCAGCAGATCAAGCCTCAGCTGGTGACCCTGTGCGCCGGCGGTAACGACCTGATCATCCCGGGTAGCGACGTCGACCGGATCGCGGAGGAGTTCGAACAGGCCGTCGTCGACCTGCGTGCGGCCGGGTGCGAGGTCGTCGTGTTCACCGGGCCGGACCCGCGCAAGCAGCCGGTCGTACGCCGGGTGCGGGGCAAGGTCGCGATCTACAACGCCCACCTGCGTGCGATCGCCGACCGGCACGGGGCGCGTCTCGTCGACCTGTGGGCCATGCCCGTGCTGGTCGACCCGCGGTCGTGGGGCGACGACCGCCTGCACTTCTCCCCGGAGGGCCACCAGCGGATCGCGTTGCGGGCCGCCGAGGTGCTCGGACTGCCCGTCGCGGAGGACTGGCGGGAGCCGTGGCCGCCGGAGTCGCCGACGCCGTGGCTGCAGTCCCGGCAGGCCGACCTCGCGTGGACCCGCACGCACCTGCTGCCGTGGGTACGCCGGCAGCTGCGCGGCCAGTCGACGGGCGACGGCCTCGCGCCGAAGCGCCCAGAGCTGCAGCCGTTGCCCGCGCCGCTGCCGATTCCCGCGTCCACCAACGGAAACGGCCGCGCGGCGCACGTGTGAAACGAGACCGGCCGGCACGGTTCCCCCAAACAGTGCCGGCCGGATCGCTTGGCAGCACACCCCCACGTTGGCAGTGCCGCCTGGGAGTGCTCTCGTCAGGCTCCGAGACGTCGAGCACTCGCGGCGCGTAGCCTGCCAGTCGATCACCCGAAACGACTAACTGTTCGCTAAACGCCGCTAGACGACCAGCCGCACGGCACGGCTCAGCGCCGCCGGTCCGAGTGCGCGGGTGCCTTCCGAGAACTCGCTGGCCAGCCGCGCGAGCAGCACGACCTCCTCGTCCCTGGCGTCCTCGAGGCCGGTCTCGACCACCGCGAGCAGGTTGACCCACTCCTGGTCGATCCACTCCGCCGCCTGCTGCACCGACGCCATGGGCACCTGCGGAGTGCCGGGAAACTTGTCTGCCAGCAACGGTTCCTCGTCGACCGTGCGCAGCAGCCCGCGTGCCCGGTCGGCGCCTACCAGGTAGTAGTGAAGAAGTCTGCGCGCCGCCGCCGCTCTGTCCACTTCGGACAGTTCGGTCTCCGCGAGCTCGTGTGCGTGCAGGCGCACGAGGTCGTGCATGAGGAACACGTCCTTGCTGGTCTCGGTGACCACGAACGAGGTGGCGAGCGAGCGCAGCCGCCTGCGCGCGGCACCGACGTCGATGCCCGCCAGCGCGGCCACCGGGCGCGGGCCGATCCGGGTGCCGGGGAAGATGCCCAGGTACCGCACGATCTCCGCGAGCTCCGGCCGCAGGCTGCGGTAGGTCACGTCCAGCGCGGCGCGCACGCTCGTGTCCGCCTCCTCGAGGTCGAGCGCGCCGAGCCGGGACCGTTCGTCGGCCAGCTCGGCCACCAGGTCGCCGACCGTCCACTGTGGATTCCCCACGAGCCGGGCGGCCGCGATGCGCAGCGCGAGCGGCAGGTGTCCGCACAGCCGGGCGAGACGCTTGCGCAGCTCCCGTTCCCGCGCGTGCGCCGACGTGCCGGCCATGTGCTCGATCAGCCGCTCCGCCGCGTCCGCGGCGAGCGTGCCGAGCGACAGCAGCCGCGCGCCGGTCCGCGCGACCAACCCGTCGAGCCGGACCCGGGTGGTCACCAGCACGAACGACGAGGAGCCGGCCGGCAGCAGTGGGTGGATCTGGTCGGAGTCGCGGGCGTCGTCGAGCACGACGAGCACCCGCCGGTCCGCGAGGATCGACCGGAACAGCGTGGCACGGTCGGCCAGCTCGAACGGCACGTCGTCCACCCCGACCCCGAGCGCGAGCAGGAACTGGGTGAGCACGTCGGCCGCGTCCATCGGCGCGTGCTGCGGGTCGAACCCGCGCAGGCTCGCGTACAGCTGACCGTCCGGGAACGCGGCGGAGACCCGGTGCGCCCACAGCACGGCCAGCGCGGTCTTGCCGACCCCGGCCGGCCCGGCGAGCACGCCGACGGCGGCGGTCTCCCCCGGCGGCAGCAGCGTCGAGAGCCACTCCAGCTCGTCCTCGCGCCCGGCGAAGCCGGACGGCGCCCTCGGCAGCTGGGCGGGCACGAGCACGCCGACCCTCGGCGCGACCACCGGGTCCGGCGTCGGTTCGAGCAGGGCGTTGTCGTCGCGCAGCACCCGCGCGTGCAGCGAGCGCAGCTGCGGTCCCGGGTCCATGCCGAGCTCGTTCGCGGCCCGGTGCGCGAAGGTCTGGTACGCCTCGAGCGCGGTGGCCCGCCGGCCCGACCGGTACAGGGCGAGCATCAGCTGCGCGACCAGCCGCTCGCGGAAGGGCTGCGCGTCGATCAGCTGGGTCAGCTCGCCGATGATCTCGTGGTGGCGGCCCAGCTCCAGCTTCGCGTCGAACCGCGCCTCCAGGATCGCGAGGCGCAGCTCGGTCAGCTCCGGCGCGGACACCCGGCCGGCGAGGTCGGCGAGTGCCGGCCCACGCCACAGCGCGTTCGCGTCCTGCAGCAGCTCGGCCCGCCGCTCGGCCGGCAGCCCGCGTGCCTCGGCGAGCAGCGCCCGCGCGACCGTGACGTCGATCAGCTTGTCGTCGATCAGCAGCCGGTAGCCCGGCGGCGTCGTGACGATCCGCGCGCTTCCGGTCGGGTCGACCTCGGCGAGCCGCTGACGCAGCCGCGACACGTAGCCCTGCACCATGGTCCGGGCACTGGCCGGCGGCTCGTGCGACCACAGCACGTCGACGATCCGGTCCAGCGGCACGACCTGGTTCGGCTCCAGCAGCAGCATCGCGAGCACACCGCGCATGCCCGCGCCACCGAGCGGCATGGCACGTTCGGTGGCGCCGGCACGCACGTACACCTGGACCGGGCCGAGCAGACAGAAGCGCGGTCGTCCGTCGGCGGTACGTGGCGCGTCCCTGTCGGCCACGGGTGACCACCCCCCAGTTACCCCCGGACGTGTCACGCCGGGTCCGGCACCTTGCACAAGGTACGGGTTAACCCGGGATGAACGCGATCACCTCGGGGCGCTCGTCATCCGGATGGCCTAGCGGGTGTCCAACCTTTGACTACCCGAGTGACCTATCGGCGCAGCGGCGTCGCGTCCCTGTTCGCCACGAACGTCGGCCGTGGCGGCCCACCGGCGAACGGCGCGCCGAGGGGGTTCGCGACCGACGAGAACACCACGAAGATGTTCGTGCGGGAGAACGGGGTGATGTTGTCCGCGGAGCCCTGCATGAGGTTCGCGTCCAGCATCAGCAGCGAGCCCTCCGCGTCGGTGAACCGGTCGATGCCGTACGCGGCGCCCAGCGCGGTGAGGTGATCCTGGCTCGGCACGCCGTTCGCGCCGCGGGGCGCGGGCACGAACGTGCGATGTGAGCCCGGCATGGCCATCAGCTCGCCGGTCATCTCCTGCTCCCCGGTCAGCGGGATGGCCATGCTGACCGCACGCGGCGCCGGCATGCCGTCCTCGGCGTGCCAGATCTCGAAGTCGGAGTGCCAGTAGGCGCCCTTGCCGTGGAAGGCGGGCAGGTAGTCGACGCGGGACTGGTGCACGTAGACGTCCGAGTCGAGGAGCTGGCGGGCCCGGTCGAGGATCCGCGGGTCGCGCACCAGCTCGGCGAGCAGCTCGCTGGACTCGTGCACCTCGTAGATGGCCAGGACCTCGTCGGACCCGGACAGCACGGTCCGCTCGTCGGACGTGCGCGCCGGGTCGGCGGCGAGGCGCGCCAGCTCGTCGCGGCACGCGTCCACCTCGGCCTGGCCGAGCAGGTCGTGGTGAACCGAGAAGCCCTTGGCGTGGTGGGAGGCCAACGTCGCCTGGTCGATCGGGCCGGGGGCGTCGAAGCTCCACACGCTGGGGTCGGTGCGGTCGATCAGCTCGGGGTCGCCGGAGATCCTTGTGGGATACGGGTCGGCGGTGCGGGGCGATACTGCGGTGAGCGTCATGCGCTCTTCTCCTCCTCCAGTTCTGGCTCCACGATGAGCGGGTACACGCCGTCCTCGTCGTGCACCTCGCGGCCGGTCACGGGCGGATTGAACACGCAGACCGTGCGCATCTCGGTCCTCGGCCGCAGCTGGTGGTGGTCGTGGTCGTTGAGCAGGTAGAGGCTGCCGGGTCGGAGCTGGTGGGTCGCACCGGTGCCCTTGTCCAGCAGCTCGCCCTCGCCCTCGACGACGAACACCGCCTCGATGTGGTTGGCGTACCAGAAGTCGTTGACCGTGCCCGCGTAGAGCGTGGTCTCGTGCACCGAGAAGCCGACGCCCTCCTTCGCGAGCACGACGCGTTTGCTTCTCCAGTTCGGCGTCTTGATGTCGCGATCGGTGTCGTCCAGGTCCCCGACGTTGCTGACGATCATCGTGTTGTCTCCCCCCTACGCGCACACCGCGCGAACCGCGTCGGACAGCAGGTCGAGGCCCTTGGCCAGCTCGTCGTCGGTGATCGTGAGCGCCGGCATGACCTTCGCGACCTCGCCCTCCGGGCCCGACGTCTCCATCAGCAGGCCGCGCTCGAACGCGGCGCGGCAGACGTTGCCGGCGACCTCGCCCGACTCGAACGACAAACCGCGGGCGAGTCCCCGGCCCTTGGCGAGCATCGGCGTGCCCGGCAGCTCCTCGGCCAGCCCGGTCATCACGCGGCCGACCTGCTCGCCCTTCGCGAGCGTGCTCTTCTCGAGCTTGTCGTCGGCCCAGTACGTGCGCAGCGCCTCGGTGGACGCGACGAACGCCGGGTTGATGCCGCGGAACGTGCCGTTGTGCTCGCCCGGCTCCCAGATGTCGAGCTCCGGCTTGAGCAGTGTCATCGCGAGCGGCAGGCCGTAGCCGCCGATCGACTTGGACAGGCACACGATGTCCGGGGTGATGCCGGCCGACTCGAAGCTGAAGAACGGGCCGGTGCGGCCGCAGCCCATCTGCACGTCGTCGACGATGAGCAGCATGTCGTGGCGTTTGCACAGGTCGGCGAGGCCACGCAGCCACTCGTCGCGGGCGACGTTGATGCCGCCCTCGCCCTGCACGGTCTCGACGATCACCGCGGCCGGCTCGTTCAGCCCGGAGCCGCTGTCGTCGAGCAGCCGCTCGAACCACAGGAAGTCCTCGACACGGCCGTCGAGGTAGTTGTCGTACGGCATGGGGGTGGCGTGCACCAGCGGGATGCCGGCGCCGCCGCGCTTCATGGAGTTACCGGTGACCGACAGCGCACCGAGCGTCATGCCGTGGAAGGCGTTGGTGAAGTTGACGATCGACTCGCGACCGGTGACCTTGCGTGCGAGCTTCAGCGCGGCCTCGACCGCGTTCGCACCGGCCGGACCAGGGAACATGATCTTGTAGTCCAGCTCGCGCGGCTTCGTGACCATGCCGGTGAACGTCTCGAGGAAGTCCCGCTTGGCCACGGTCTGCATGTCCAGCGCGTGGGTCACCCCGTCCCGCTGGAGGTAGTCGATGAGCGCCGCCTTGAGCACCGGGTTGTTGTGCCCGTAGTTCAGCGCGCCGGCTCCGGCGAAGAAATCGAGGTACGGCTTGCCGTCCTCGTCGTACAGCCACGAGCCGGTGGCGCGGTCGAACACCACCGGCCAGCTCCGGCAGTAGCTACGCACCTCGGATTCAACGGTCTCGAAAATGTTCACGACACTCCTTGTCGTCTCAAACCTGGCGAGACCCACTAATACTGTGACTTGCCTCGCACAGGGAAAAGCCGTAACTGTGCGGTGTTATGCAGCGCCCCTGCGCGCCCGCGCGAACGGCCCGATCCGGTACAGCACCTCTGAGTCGTGCTCGTCCGGGAACTCCCCCGCATCGAACTCGCCGGCCACGTTCATCTCGACGCCCCACCGGCTCGCGAGTGAGCCGAACAGCGCGTTGGACGCGTCGTTGTCCGGCGTGATCGTGGTCTCTACGTAACGGACCCCGTCGTCGTCGCGGTCGTCCACGAGGTCCCCCACCAGGGCATCGAGGAGCGCACCCGCCGTGCCACGGCCACGCTGCGACGCGTCGACCGCGATCTGCCACACCACCACCGTGTCCGGTGCGGCTGGGACGTCGATACCCGATGACGAACCCGACCACCTCACCCGCCACCCTCGCGACGGCCGAGGTGTCCGCGAAGTCGTGACACCACAACAGATATGCGTAGGATGAGTTCAGATCGAGCTTTCCGGAATCGCGCGCGATTCTCCAGATAGCGGCTCCGTCCTTTTTAGACGGTCGATCGATCACTCGTTCCGACATACTCAAAGAACGTAACAGAATCTTTTCGCGACCTCCGGCCGTCCATTCCGGAGCCTGCGTGTCACCTGCGGAATCGAGATATTCACTGTGACCAGCTCGACACGAACATTGCGATCACTGGTGCGAATCTGATATATAGCGGCGTGCACATTCGGATCTTCTTGGTCGACGACCACGAGATCGTCCGGCGCGGTGTCGCCGACCTGTTCGAGGACGAGCCCGACCTCGAGATCGTCGGGGAGGCCGCCACCGTCGCGGAGGCGCTCACCCGCATCCCCCACCGTGAGGTCGACGTCGCCGTACTCGACGTCCGCATGCCCGACGGCAACGGCGTCGAGCTGTGCCGGGACCTGCGCTCGCAGCTGCCCGACCTGCGCTGCCTGATCCTGACGTCCTACTCCGACGACGAGGCGCTGCTGAACGCGATCATGGCCGGCGCGTCCGGCTTCGTGCTCAAGCAGGTGCTCGGCAACGACCTGATCACCGCGGTGCGCAAGGTCGGCGCCGGCGAGTCGCTGCTGGACAGCAGGACGACGGCCGCGCTGATGAAGCGGATCCGGCACCAGGGCAAGGGCGACGGCGGCCCGCTCGCGGAGCTGACCGACCAGGAGCGGGCGGTGTTCGACCTGGTCGGCGAGGGTATGACCAACCGCCAGATCGCCGAACGGCTCTTCCTCGCGGAGAAGACCGTGAAGAACTACGTCTCACACCTGCTGGCGAAGCTCGGCATGCAGCGCCGCACGCAGGCCGCGGTGCTGGCCGCCGAGCTGAAGTCCCGCAAACCCGACTAGCAGTCCGCCCAGTCCGCCTCCCCGGGATTTTATGTGTTGGTTGCGTCCCGGCGCTGGCGCGGCTCCCGAGGTGGCTTGTGGCTGGATGCCGTCACGTTCCCCTGAGGCACCTGTTGATCAGGCTTGGACTTCGCACAAAGATCCGGGGGTCAGGCAGGCCCTGGTGCTCTAGTGGCCTGGTTCTTCGGTCAGGGGGGCTCGCCAGGTGAGGCGGGTGCCGCCCTCCGGGCCCGGCACTACCACCGCGACGCCGCCGCACTTGCCGGCGCGGCGCTCTACGCCGAGCAGGCCGCTCCGCGCGACCCCCGGCGGCATGCCGACACCGTCGTCCACGACGTCGATGATCAGGTCCGCGCCCGCCTCGACGGTCACGACGATCGAACCGGCGTGCGAGTGCCGGATCGCGTTGCTGACCGCCTCGCGCAGCACGGCGGTCGCGTGTGTGGCCAGTGCCTCAGGCACCAGCGTGTCCACGGCGCCCGAGATCCGCACCGACGGCGACACCTCGGCGTCGGCGGACAGCTCGTCGACCGCGTCCAGCATCCGTCTTCGCAGGCTCATCGCACCGTCGGTTCCCGTGGTGTGCAGGTCGAAGATCGAGGTCCGGATCTCGCGGACGGTCTCGTCCAGCTGCTCGACCGCGCGGCTGACCCGCCTGCGCACGGCCGGGTCGCCGATCCGGCGGACCATGCCCTGCAGGCTCATGCCGGTCGCGAACAGGCGCTGGATGACGTGGTCGTGCAGGTCGCCGGCGATCCGGTCGCGGTCGGCGAGCACGTCCAGCTGCCGCTGCGCGCGGTGCTTCTCGGCCAGCTCCAGCGCGAACGCGGCCTGGTCGGCGAACGACGCCAGCAGCGGCACCTGCTCGCGCTCGAACCGCGGCCCGCCGCTGAACCGCATGGCCATCAGCACGCCGCTGACCATGTTGCCGGCCCGCAGCGGCACGGCGACGGCGGGCCCGAACTTCGCGGCCGGTCCCGGCCAGGTGTCCGGCACGATCGCGGCCAGGTCGGGGACCAGCTCGGCGGCCCGCATGTCGAACATGCTCGCGGCGAGCGGCTCGAGCGCGGACACGCTCACGCCGACCATCGCGGCGCCGCCCTCACCCGCCGCGGCCCGGATGACCACCTGCGACGGCGGCACCCCGTCGGCGAGCAGGATCAGCGCGACGTCGGCCTTGGACAGCTCACGGGCCCGCTTCGCGATCAGCGTGAGGGCGTCCTCGCTGGACCCGCCGCCGAGCAGGTGCGTGTTGACCTCGCGGGACGCCTCCATGAAGCGCTCGCGCAGGCGGGACTCCTCGAACAGCCGCGCGTTCTCCACGGCGACCCCGGCGGCCGCGGCGAGCCCGGTGAGCACGACCTCGTCGTCCTCGGTGAACTCGGCCGCCTCCCCGGTGCCGCGCTTCTCGGTCAGGTACAGGTTGCCGAACACCCCGCCGCGGACCCGGATGGGCGCGTTGAGAACCCTGCGGAACCCGCCGGTGTTCTCGCTGCTGTCGCGGGTCGGGTGCGGGTTCTCGATGAGCACGCCGAGCAGGCCGCGGTTCACCGACCGGCCGTGGGTGTCGTCGATGCCGACGTAGACGAACTCGGACAGCAGCTCCTTGCCGTCCGGCCCGACCACGCCGAGCGCGCCGTACTTGGCGTCGACCAGCTCGACCGCAGTGCGGACGATCCGGTTGAGGGTGCCCTCCAGCTCGAGTCCGGCGCCGACCGCCACGACCGCGTCGAGCAGGCTCCGCAGCCGATCGCGGGTCTTGGCGGTCTCGGTGAGTCGAACCTGCAGGTCGAGCAGGCCCTTGAGGGGCAGTTCAGTGGTCGTCGCCGGGCGAACGGGCGCGTGCACGTGGTCGGATGAGCGCTCACGTGCAAATGAGCGCGCCTGCTCTGCTGGCATGGCGACCCCCAGGCGGTCTGCTGGATTAGGCATTCGGGCTATCGGTCGGATACGACCGTGCGTTACTCACTGTGTTTTCATGTCCCCCGCTCGGGTGATACGCACCACATCCGATCTTGTTCCCGCTGGCTGTAGCGGCCATCGGGGTGGCGGTCATGAACACAGAAAGTAAAGGATGTCAGGACGGCCCACAGCGGCGGCTGGGGCGGCCGCGGCGCCCGTCCTGGTGACCTTGCTCGCGCCCGCGCCTGCCGCTCGCGTACGGGCCCTCAGAGCGGCCGAGGAGCCCCTGCCGTGGTCGGTCGCCACGGCAGCCGAAGCCAGGCGGTGACAGTCCGGCGGAGGACCCTGACGCCAGGCGTCAACACTCGCGTTCACCGGTGATTATTCAGTGTTTACCGAGGTGACGAGGTTGCGGAGCGCACAGCGGGCGGCACCGCGCGACCCTGACCTGGACGCGGCGCAGCGGCTCGCGACGGTGGCGGTCGCGACGCTCGTGCGGCCCGGCGTCGGTGCCGGCGTGACAGCCGGCTCGCTGACCCTCACGGCGAGGGGTACGGCGTCGCCGCCGCGTGTCGGTGGACCGTCTTCGGGTTCAACGAGAGTGCCCGCTTTCAGGTACGCGACCCGGCTGTCTACGCGCCCATGCCGTGCCCCGGGCGGGCGGCTCAGGGACGCCGTGGGCGGCCTCGGCGACGTTCGACGAGACGGCCGGGCCGATACTCACCGTGATCGCCGCAGCGGGCGACCACTCGGACGTGGCACGCTACGCGGCGACCCGAGCCCGCGCCGACCCTCGGCAACAGGGCCGAAAGTCCTTACCTCTCCTGGTTTTGTGCTCTTGCGCAACCGGCCTCGCTCACGCAGGCTCTCGCCCCGGGAGGGTCGCTATGGGAGGTGTCCGAGTGAGCGGCATGCCGCGTCACTTGAGCGAGCTGACGAGGGCGGAGTCGCTGCGTCTGCTCGGCGCCACACCGGTCGGCCGGATCGTCTACACAGTCCGTGCGCTGCCGGCGATCGTGCCGGCGTGCCACCTGGTCGAGAACGGCATGGTGGTCGTGCGGACGCACATCGGGGGCGAGTGCGCCGGATCGGTCGTGGCGTACCAGGCGGACGCCATCGACCCGGTCGAGCGGTACGGCTGGACCGTCACGGTGACCGGGGTGGCGCGGCGGATCCTGGACGTCGACGAGATCGCGCTGTACGAGGAACGGTTGACGCCCCTGGTGAACGCGCCGGGCGTCGTCGTGATCCGGATCTACCCGGAGATCGTCACCGGCCACCAACTGGTGAACAGCACCGACTACTGAACCTACCGGGCGGCGCGCGGTCCGCCCTACGGTCGGGGAATGCGTTTTCTCGCGGCTCTCACCCTGCTGCTGCTCGTGCCGGCGCCCTCCGCGGCCGCCGAACCAGCCGTCGCCGCCGCACCGACCGACGTTATCGTGCACCTGTTCCAGTGGCCGTGGGCCTCGGTGGCGGACGAGTGCACGCAGGTGCTCGGGCCCAAGGGGTTTCGCGGCGTGCAGGTGTCGCCGCCGCAGGAGCACGTCGTGGTCGACGGGCATCCGTGGTGGCAGGACTACCAGCCGGTGAGCTACCAGCTGACCACGCGGCGCGGCGACCGGGCGGCGTTCGCGTCGATGGTGTCGACGTGTCACTCGGCGGGCGTGGAGATCTACGTCGACGCCGTGGTGAACCACATGGCCGGCGGCGCGTCCGGCGGGCCGGGCAGCGGCGGGTCCGGGTTCACGCACTACGCCTACCCGGCCGTGCCCTACGGCGGCGGGGACTTCCACCACTGCGGGCGCAACGGCAACGACGACATCGCGAACTGGGGCGACCGGTGGGAGGTGCAGAACTGCGAGCTGGTCGACCTGTCCGACCTCGCGACCGAGTCGCCGTACGTGCGGGGCAAGGTGACCGCGTACCTGAACGACCTGGTCTCCCTCGGCGTGGACGGGTTCCGGGTGGACGCGGCGAAACACGTGCCGGCCGGGGACATGGCGGCGTTGTTCGACGGGGTGTCCGGCGACCCGTACGTGTACCAGGAGGTCATCGAGGGCGGGCCGGGTGAGGTCAGTCCGCTCGAGTACACCGGGATCGGGCAGGTGACCGAGTTCCGGTACGGCGACGCGGTGAGCGCGGCGTTCCGCGACGGCAACCTGCCGGCGGCCGGTGCGGTGGCCGACCAGATGCTGGTGCCGTCCGACCAGGCCGTGGTGTTCGTGGACAACCATGACACGCAACGGAACGGGCGCCCGGTGCTGTCCTACGAGGACGGTTCGACCTACGCGCTCGCCGAGGCGTTCATGCTCGCGTGGCCGTACGGGCATGCTCAGGTGATGTCGAGCTTCTCGTTCTCGTCGGCGGACCAGGGGCCGCCCGCGTCGGCGTCCGGGGCCACGTCGCCCGTGTCGTGCGGCAACGGGTGGGAGTGCGAGCATCGGCTGCGCACCACGGCGAACCTCGTCGGGTTCCACAACGAGGTGTGGGGCACGGACGTGACCAACTGGTGGACGAACGGCTCGACGCAGTTGGCCTTCGGCCGTGGCAGCAAGGGTTTCGTGGTGTTCAACCGGTCCGGCGGCGAGCTTTCCCAGACGTTCCAGACGAGTCTGCCCGCCGGCACGTACTGCGACGTCGCGCACGGCGACCCCGGCGGCACGTGCCCGACCTATCAGGTCGGCGCGGACGGCCGGGTCACGGCGACGATCGGCGCGAACTCGATGCTGGCACTACACACCGGCGCGTAGGCCGGCGAAGAGCACGTCGAGGGTGCGGGTGCGCAGGTCGGCGGACCAGCCGCCGTGCAGCGCGCCCTGACTTGCGGCGGTCAGCAGGGCCAGCACCTCGTCGAGCCGCACGTCGGCCCGAACCGCGTTGTCCTGCTTGGCTTTCGCGAGCAGGTCGGCGACCGCGTGGGACAGCGACCGGATGGGCTCCGCGACGCCGACCTCGACTCCGTGGCCCGCCAACAGCTCCACGACGAACTTCTTCTCCGCCGACGCCGTGACGACACGGGTGAAGAAGTCGAAGAGGTCGCCGCCGGCCGCCGCCAGCGTGAGGTCCGCGAGCAGGTCCTTGAGGATTGCGCCGAGCAGGTCCTGCTTGGTCGGGAAGTGCCGGAACACCGTGCCGATCGCGACGCCCGCCGCCGTGGCCACCTCCTCGGTCGAGGCGGCGGCGCCACGCTCGGCGAAGACCTGTTCCGCCGCCGCGAGGATCCGGGCACGGTTACGGCGCGCGTCGGCGCGCAGCGGCTTACTTGACAAGATGAGTCTCCACTCATGATGCTGTAAACGGAGTCGGCACTCATCTTAGGAGGTTGGTCGTGAGCAGTGCACGTGAGGTGTTGGCGCGGTTCGAGGACTACGTGCTCGGACAGGGCGACGACCAGTGGGCGCCGGACGTCGTCATCGAGTCGCCGTTCGCGGTCGGCGGGCCGACCCGCGTCGAGGGCGCGGAGCGGTTCCGCGAGCTGACGAGGGCGAGCCGCGAGTCGCTCCCGGTGCGGTTCGAGGAGGTGCGCAACGTGGTCGTCCACGACACGACCGACCCGAACAAGATCGTCGTCGAGTACGAGCTCAGCGGTGTCGTGACGACCACCGGCAAGCGGGCCAGCGCGGCGTTCATCGCGGTCATGGTGGTGCGGGACGGGCGGATCGTGCTGTGGCGGGAGTACCAGAACGTGCTCGCGATGGCCGGCGCGCTCGGGCAGCTGCCGACGCTGACGGCGAACTACTCGTAGGGGACGGTCGCCACGGCCCGCAGCCGGGCGCGGGTCGCCGCCCGCGCCCGGTCGTACACGCGGAGGTCGTCGCGCAGCACGGCGCGACCGTTGGCGGTGGCGCCGAACGCGTCCAGTTCGAAGGCCAGTAGGTCGGTGTCGCAGTCGGGGGTCAGCTCGCCGAGCTGGCGGGCGTCCTCCGCGGCGCGGGCGAGCAGGCCGGTCCATTTGGCCTGCTGGCCGGCGATCGCGTCGCGGAGGCGGCCCGGCCGCGCGTCGTACTCCGCGGCGACCGAGTAGAAGAAGCAGCCGCCGGGGAAGATCCGGTCGCGGGAGTAGGTCAGCCAGCCGTCGCACAGCCGCCACAGGCGGGCCACGCCCGGCGGGGTGGCGAGGGCGGGCCGGACCACCCGGTCGACGAAGACTTCGGCGGCGGCGTCGATGGTGGCGAGCTGCAGTTCCTCCTTGGAGCCGAAACGGGCGAACACGCCGCTCTTGCTGACCGGCAGCTCGCTCGCCAGCCGTCCGATCGAGAGCGCGTCGAGCCCCTCGACGGAGGCGATCGCCATCGCGTGCGCCAGCACCGCGGCACGCGTCTGCTCGCCGCGGAGCACCCGGCCGTCTGTCATCCCAGCAATATAGACGTCCGTGCTTGCTTCCTCCACAACCTGTGGACAACTCCGGTGGACAACTCCTAGACTTTTAGCACGATCGTTCACAAAGGAGTGCGCATGAACCTGCTCGAACTGGACAGCAAGGCGAGCGCGGCAACCGCCGCGATCATCGACGAGGTACCGCGAGAGCTGCTCGACGCGCCGACGCCGTGTACACAGTGGACGGTCCGGCAGGTGGTGTCGCACATGCTCGACAACGACCGCTTCTACCTGTCCGACCCGGCCGCGGGCACCACGCTGCACGAGACCGGCGCCGCGTTCACCACCGCGTTCGCGACGGAAGCCATGCAGCGCAAGGTGATCGAGTTCCCGGCCGGCAAGGGTTCCTACGAAGGGCGCACGGTGATCGGCGTCCGCTTCGTCGACGTGCTGGTCCACGGCTGGGACATCGGCAGAGCGGTCGGCCGCACGGTGACCTTCGACGAAGAACTGGCGGCGGCCGCGTTCGCGATCGCGTCGACGTACCCGGACACTCCGGTGCTTCGCGGGCCGGGCGGCGCCTTCGCTCAGCCGGTGTGGGTTTCCGACGATGCGGACGCGACTGCGCGACTGGTGGCTCTGCTTGGCCGCGATCCGTCCTGGTCGCGGGCCGCGTTGGTCGCGGACTGAGGTGTGTATGGCGCGGCTTGGCCTCCGGCCCCCGGATTCCACGCTACCGCCAAACACCGACAGTTCCGCAGATCACGTGGCGGGTTGTCCACAGGGCACGGCCAGCACCTGCGGCTGACCGCCGACACGCCTGGTCTGCTTGGTCTGCCTGGCCTCCGGCCCCCCGGAATCCACGCTACCGCGCCACACCGACAGTTCCGCCAACCGTGCAGCCGGTTGTCCACAGGCGCGGCCAACATCTGCGGCTGACCGCCGGTGCGCCTCGCCGACTTGGCCTCCGGCCCCCGAATCCACGCTACCGCGCCACACCGGCAGTTCCGCGAATCGCGCAGCCAGTTGTCCACAGGTCCGCGCGGCACAGCCGGTTCGCACGCGAACGTTCAACTCAGCCGCCTCGAACGTCCAACTCGCCGGTCCTGAACGTCGGACTCGCGGGTCGTGAACGTTGGACTCGCGGGGTTGTCCACAGGTGGGGTGTTTGGCGGCTGGGAGTGTCGGTCCTTGCGGGTAGGCTGGAAATCGGGGGCCGGAGGCCACGGCCGTTACTCCACCGGTGCCTCTACGCTGCCCAGTCGGCCTACGCTTGCCACCAGTACGTCTCCCGTGTGTGTCTCGGCCACCGTCGCGAGTGGGGCGGTTATCACGATCTCTCCCGCGCGCAGCGGGTCGCCGGTCGTCGCCAGGTGGCGGGCCAGTTCGGCGACCGCCGCTGCCGGGTGGCCCTGGTTGCCGGCGCCCGCGGCGGTCGCGACCACTTCTCCGTTGTGTTCCAACACGATCCCGACCAGGCGGAGGTCGATGCCGCCCAGCGGCGTCGGGTTGCCGACCACGTGCCGATCCCCCGCGACCAGCGCCGGGCAGACGGCCGCGGTCGCCGACAGCACGTCCCACACCGTCGCCTCCGGACTGTCCACATCGGACCCCAGTACGAACGCGATCGTCGCGGCCGCCGGGCCGGCGGCCGCCTTGCCGTGTGTCACCCGCGCGGCGCTCATGCGACCACCCGCACGGTGACCGACCCGAGCACGTCGAACGACGCGCGGAACACGTCCCCCACGGTCATCGGCACCGCGGCGTGCAGCGCGCCGGTCATGATCAGGTGTCCCGGCGCCAACTCGACGCCGAGCGCGCCGAGGGTGTTCGCCAGCCACGACACCACCCGCAGCGGATCGCCCAGCGCGGCCGCGCCGGCGCCGGTGTCGACGACGGAACCGTTTCGGGTCAACACCATTCCAACAAGTCTCGGGTCCACTTCGGACAGTGGCACCAGGTGCCCGGACGTCGCGACCGCGCCGTTCGACGCCAGGTCCGCGATGGTGTCGGCGAGCGCGATGCGCCAGTCCTCGATGCGGGAGTCGACGATCTCCACTGCCGCCACGACCCCCGTCACCGCGCGCGCGGCGTCGAGCACGCTCACCCCGGGCCCACGCAGCGGCGCACCCAGCACGAACCCCAGCTCCGCCTCGATCTTCGGCTGGATGAACCGCCCGAGCGACACCTCGGCGCCCGACGGGTAGACCGTGGAAGCCAGCACCGGCCCGTAGTCCGGCGAGTCCATCCCGATCAGCCGCTGCATCGGCTTGGACGTCAACCCGACCTTGTGCCCGACGATCGCGTCGCCGTCGGCCAGCAGCAGCCGCACCAGCTCCTGCTGGATCAGGTAACCCTCGTCGGCGCCGAGACCCGCTCCGAACGGCGGGATCGGGACTCTGCTGCGCCGCGCGTCGTAGAGCGCCCTCGCGAGACTTGTCGGATCCATGTCACCTTCCCCGGTCGCGCGAGCACCAGCCACACCGCCACCGCGCAGCCCGCCAACCCGACCAGCGTCGGCCAGCCGACCGGCTCGCCGAACATCAGCAGCGCCCACAACATCGTGGTGGGCGGCGTCAGGAACAGCAACGTGCTGACCCCGGTCGCCCCGAGCGCGCGCAGCGTGAGCAGGTAGCAACCGTAGCCGCCGAAGGTCGACAGCACGACCACCCACACGACCGCCCACCAGAAGCCGGGCGTCATCGGCGGAGCCAGCCGCCCGGCCACCGCGGCCGCCGTCACGAACGCCACGCACGACACCACGCCGTGGATCGTCATCACGTCCACGAACGGCGTCGCGAGCCCCCACCGCCGCTCCAGCAGCGTGCCGACCGACAGCGCGAGCATGCCGCCGACGACCAGCAGGTACCCGACCACGTGCCCGCCGCCGCCAAGGTCGCCCGCCACCACGACGGCCACCGCGGCGAGTCCGACGCCGAGCCCGAGCCACTGTCGCACCGACACCGTCTGGCCGAGCACCGGCCCGGACAACGCGCCGACGACCAGCGGCTGCAGCACCGCGATCAGCGCCGCGACACCCGCCGGCACGCCCACGCCGACCCCGGCCACCACACCCGTGAGGTACAAGCACTGGCACAGCAGTCCCAGCACCGCCTGCCGCGACACCTCGAACCGCGACAGCCGCGGCCGCCGCACCGCCAGCACGGCTCCGATCAGCACCACCACCACGAGATAACGCCAGGCCAGCAGGGTGTCGGCGGCCGCGTGGGCAGTACCGAGCCGGGCACCGACGAAACCGGAGCTCCACATCACGACGAGGCCGGCGGCGCCGGCGGCGGTCTGCTTCATGCCGCCAGGTAAACATACAGGTCGGTATACTGTCAGTGGACGCGAAGGAGACGGACATGATCGTCAAGCCGATGACCCCCGCCGGCGAGCGCCTGCTGGTGGCCGCGAGCGACCTGTTCTACAACCGCGGCATCCACGCGGTCGGCGTCGACCTGATCGCCGAGATCGCCGGCACCACGAAGAAGACGCTGTACGACCGGTTCGGCTCCAAGGACAACTTGGTCGCGCTGTACCTGCAGCGCCGGTTCGAGCGGTGGCGCGCGTACGTCGAGGAGCGGCTGGCCGGGCACCCACCGGGGATCGACCGCGTGCTCGCGGTGTACGACCTGCTCGCCGAGTGGATGGCGGACAACACGTGCGGGTGCGCGTTCGTCAACGCCAACGCCGAGATCGGCCGGTCCGGCCACCCCGGCGTCGCGGTGATCCGCGCGGAGAAGCAGTGGATGCGGGAGTGCTACGAGCGGCTCGTGCGCGAGGCGGGACTGCCGGAACGGCTCGGCGCGCGGCTGCACCTGCTGCACGAGGGCGCGATGGTGACCATGACCGCGGGCAGCCGGCCGGACGCCGTGGCCGACGCGAAAGAAGCGGCGCGCGACCTGCTCGCCGCGGCAGGATGACCCGGTGAAGACCATCGGCATCCTGCTGTTCGAGCACGTGGAGGAACTCGACGCGATCGGCCCGTGGGAGGTGCTCTCCTACTGGTGCCGCGGCTTCCCCGACGACGGCTGGGCGGTCACCACGTTCTCCCGCGACGGCGGGGTCGTCGAATGCGCGAAAGGTCTTCGCGTTCTCGCGGAACACTCGTACGCGAATGTGCCTGCGCTCGACGTTCTGCTCTATCCGGGTGGCCGCGGAACGAGGCCACACCTGACCGACGAGGCCCAGCTGGCGTGGGTCCGCGAGCGGCGCGCGGCTGTGCCGGTTATGACAAGCGTCTGCACGGGCTCGCTCGTGTACGCGGCGGCCGGACTGCTCGCCGGACGGCCGGCGACCACGCATTGGGCGTCACTGCAACGGTTGTCCGAGCTGGACGGTTCCATCGAGGTGCGTGCGGACGATCGTTTCGTCGACGACGGCGACGTCGTCACGTCGGCCGGGATCTCCGCCGGCATCGACATGGCGCTCCACCTGGTGGCCCGGTTCGCGGGCGCCGAGCGGGCCCGGCAGGTGCGTCGCGGCATCCAGTACGACCCCGAGCCCCCGGTATAACCGACAGGTGGAATACACCAGGTTGGGTTCATCGGGGTTGAAGGTGTCGCCGATCTGCCTCGGCATGATGAGCTACGGCGACAAGAGTCAGCGGGCGTGGTTCCTGTCCGAGGACGAGGCCGAGCCGATCGTGCGGCGCGCGGTCGAGCTGGGCGTGAACTTCTTCGACACGTCCGACATGTACTCGCAGGGCGTGTCGGAGGAGATCACCGGCCGGCTGCTGTCGCGGCTGTTCGGCAGCCGGGACGACTACGTCCTCGCCACGAAGGTGTACTTCCCGACCGGTCCCGGCCCCAACGACGGCGGCCTGTCCCGCAAGCACGTCATGGCCGCGGTTGAGGGCTCGCTGCGGCGGCTCGGCACCGACTTCGTCGACCTGTACCAGACACACCGCTGGGACGACGACACGCCGATCGAGGAGACCCTCGCCGCGCTGGACGACCTCGTGCGGGCCGGCAAGGTGCGCTACCTCGGGGTGTCGACCATGCCGGCGTGGAAGCTGTCGAAGGTGCAGTACACGGCGCAGCTGTGCGGGTACACGAAGTTCGTCTCCATGCAGAACTACTACAACCTGCTCTACCGCGAGGAGGAGCGGGAGATGATCCCGCTGTGCGTCGACCAGGGCATGGGCATCATCCCGTGGAGCCCGCTGGCGCGCGGACTGCTGTCCGGCAGCCGGACCAGGGGCGGCGCTCCGGCCACGACCAGGGCCGACAGCGACATCTTCACCGCGGAGCTGTACACCGACCAGGACTTCGACGTGGTCGACGTGGTGCGCGAGATCGCGGCCGAGCGCGAGCTGCCGCCCGCGCAGGTGTCGCTGGCGTGGCTGCTGAACAAACCCGAGGTGACCGCGCCGATCGTGGGCGCCACGAAGCTCCCGCACATCGAGGACGCGATCGCGGCGACCGAGGTGACGCTGACGGCCGAGGAGCTCGCACGGCTGGACGTGCCGTACGTACCGCACGAGGTGCTGCCGAAGCGCTAGGCCGGCTGGATCTCGTCGACGTGGGCGATGTTCGCCCCGTCGGCGGGGTCGTCGCTCGGCTCGCCGGCGAACCAGCCGTCCAGGATCTCGGTCAGCAGGGGCGCGCTGGTGAGCCGCAGCGACAGGGCCAGCACGTTCGCGTCGTTCCAGCGGCGGGCGCCGCGGGCGGTCTCCGCGTCGCCGCAGAGTGCGGCGCGCACGCCCGGCACCTTGTTCGCCGCGATCGACGCGCCGGTGCCGGTCCAGCAGCAGACGACGGCCTGGTCAGCGGTGCCGTCGGCGACGGCGCGGGCCGCCGACTCGCTCGCCCACGCCCAGTCGGCGCGCTCGCCCGGGGCGAGCGCGCCGTGCGGCACCGGTTCGTGGCCGCGGTGGCGCAGCTCCTCGACGACGGCCTCGGCGACCCCGACCAGCTCGTCCGCGGCGACAGCGATTCTCATACCGGCAAGGCTAGAGCCGCTGGAACATGATGTGCAGCCCCACGTACCCCTCGGTCGGATGCCGGAAGCCCTCCGGCAGCGTCGCGATGACGTCGAACCCGAGCGAGCGCCACAGCCCCACCGCGCGCGTGTTGGTCGACACCACGGCGTTGAACTGCATCGAGCGGAACCCGTCGGCGCGGGCCTGCTCGAGCACGTGCGTGCCGAGCGCCCTGCCGACCCCTCGGCCGCCGTGGTCCGGGTGGACCATGAAGCTGGCGCTCGCGATGTGCGCGGCCGGGCCCATGTGGTTGGCGCCCATCTTCGCGGTGCCGAGCACGGTGTCCCCGTCGACCGCGACGACCGTCCGCGCCGGCGGCGTGGCCATCCACATGTCCCGCGCCCGCTCCTCCGAGACGTCCCTCGGCCACGTGAACGTCTCCCCCGCCGCGACGATGTCCCGCAGGAAGGGCCAGATCTGTGCCCAGTCGCCGTCGGTGGCCTCTCTGATCCGCATGGCCTCCAGGCTAGGCGGCCCGGGCAACTGGTTTCCCTCCGTAGTCGTGCCTGACACGATCGGGTGTTACCGATGAGTTGGCTTCCCGCGCGCGCGTAGCGAGGTCCACTGTGGAGGACATGACTCTCACTCGCCTCGGTGGCGTGCTGGTGGCCGTCGCGCTGTCCCTCGTGGCAACCGGCTTCGCGAGCGCGAGCACCGATACCTCTTCCCTCACGCTGACGATCGCGGCGCCGGAAGGACCGGCCACCACGGTCGAGCTGACGTGCGACCCGTCCGGCGGCTCACACCCGGACCCGAAGGCGGCGTGCGCAGAACTCCTTGCCGTGGCAGGAGATTTCGACGAGCTGTCCGGCGACCCGACCACCGCGTGCACCATGGAGTACCGACCGGTCGTCGCGAACGCGGACGGCACGTGGCACGGCCGTCCCGTCTACTGGGAGGCGCGCTTCTCCAACGACTGCACGATGACGAGCGCCACCGGCACGATCTTCCGGTTCTGACCCGACCGCGTCAGAACGCGAGCAGCACGTCCTGTCGTTCCGCCAGGTGCAGGCCGCCGTTGTGGACGAAGCCCAGCTCGCCGGTGCGCAGGTAGTTCTCGGTCGACCCGCGCAGCCGTGCGCAGAACGTGCGCTCGCTCTCGTCCGGGCGGCCGAGGTAGCCGACGGCCACGTTCGGGCCGGACACCCACACCTCGCCCGCCGTGCCGTCGGCGCAGCGGGTCGCGGTGAGCGGGTCGACGATGGCGATGTCGAGGCCCGCGACCGCGCGCCCTCGGTCGATCAGCGGTAGGCCACCGGGTTTCGTGAGCCGGCCCGGTTCGAGCGAGTCGGCGGCGAACCCGGTCACCGCGGCGCCGCGGCGGCCGGCGACCAACGCCGTCGCCTCCGACGACCAGTACCCTGGGAAGAACGCCTCGCGTCGGAACCCGTGTGGTGCCAACCGTTCCGCGAACCGGTCCAGCGTCGCGGACCCGGCCGCGGTCACCGCGACGTCCCAGGTGGACAGTGCCAGCGTGCCGAACTCCCGGTCGACCTGCCACGCGTAGGCGAGCTCCGGCGCGAAGCTGATCCGCGCACGCCGCGACGAGATCGTGCGCAGCCACAGCTCCGGCGACGCGTCGGGAGGCAGCAGCGTCGTCCGCGCGCCGGCCAGGATCGGCGCGAGCAGGCCGCCGACCAGCCCGAGGTCGTGGTAGGGCGGCAGAAAGCTGACCACGCCCGTGTCCTCGCGCATGCCGACGTGCCGGGCGAGCTGGGTCGCGCCGGCGACCAGGTTCGCGTGCGACACCATCACTCCGTGCGCGACCCCGCCCGGCGCGTACTGCAGCAGCGCCAACGTGTCCGGGCCGATCTCCGGCCGGTGCCACGGTTCCCCGCCGATCAGGTCCATTGTGGACAGCACGTCGACGCCGTGCTCGGCGAGGCGGCTGATGTCGGTCCCCGGTGCGACGATCGCGGCCGAGGGCTCCGCGTCGTCGAGCACCTCGACGCGCCGCGCGGAGGGCCCCGGTGGCAGCGGGATGGCGACGGCGCCCGCGTAGAGGCAGCCGAGCAGCGCGGCCACGTACTCCACGCCCACCGGCAGCGCCACCAGCACCCGCCGGCCGGTCAGCCCGCGGGCGGCCAGGCCGGCACCGATGCCGCGCGCCCGCTCGTCCAGCTCCGGGTAGCCGATGGCGGCACGCACGGCGCCGTCGGGGTCGACGACCTCGACGGCGAGACCCGCCGACCGGCCGGCGCGCCCGCCGAGCACGTCGACGAACGTCAGGGCCATGGGAGCCGCGGAGGCCACGGAGGCCGCGGAGGTCACCGCCATGCCACACCTCTCTCCTTGCTCAAGTTTCGCTCGACCATGTCATCGCGCTCGACTCGAACCGTGCTCAAGGGTGGCTCGGACCTGCTTGGGTGTGCGTCAGGTCACGGGGATGATGCGCGCCTCGACGAGGCGGCCGTCGCGAATGTCCAGCTCACCGAGGGTGCCGTGCGGCTGGCGGCGGCGGTCGGTCGGCGAGCCGGGGTTGAAGATCCGCAGGCCCGCGCCGGTGATGTCCATGGGGATGTGCGAGTGGCCGTACACGACCAGGTCGGCGTCCGGGAAGCGGCGGCGCATGCGGGCCGGGCGGCCGTCGGCCAGGCCGCTGTCGTGGATCATCGCGACCCGCAGCCCGTCGAGGTCCACCTCGAGGGTCTCCGGCGCGCCCCACGCGACCACGTCCGGGCCGTCGTTGTTGCCGGCGACGACGTGCACCGGCGCGAACTCGGCCAGCTCGTCGAGCACGCTCGGCACGCAGACGTCGCCGGCGTGCAGGATGACGTCCGCGTCACGCAGGTGCTCGGCGACCCGGGGCGGGCACGTCTTCCAGTGCCGCGGCGCGTGTGTGTCCGAGAGGACAACCACCCTCATGCGTCCACCCTTCAATTTCAGCTTTGCCTTATATAAGACCGGACCGTATCGTAGGAGCGATGCACGCCTTCGACGTACTCGGCGACCCGGTCCGGCGCCGGATCCTGGAGCTGCTCGCCGACGGCGAGCGAGCGGCCGGCGACGTGTCCGCCGTCGTCCAGTCCGAGTTCGGCATTACCCAGCCCGCGGTGTCCCAACACCTGAAGGTGCTGCGAGACAACGGCTTCGCACACGTCCGCGCACAGGGCACGCGCCGCCTGTACGCGGTGGCCCCCGAGCCGCTTCGCGAGGCCGACCAGTGGCTGTCGAACTTCCGCCGCTTCTGGACCCCACACCTCGACGCCCTGGCCACCGAGCTGGCGCGGGGCAAACGCGAACGGTGACACTGGCTCGCTCTGCTCGTGGCCCTCCGCTGCTCACTCAGTCCAGACGCCGGCGGCCGCTCACACAAGCCCTCACTCACGCGAGTACCAGCGGGCCAGCTCCTTCCGCTCGCAGCGTGCTCAGTCCAACAGCACCGGGAGCGTTTCCACGCCGTAGACGATCGACACCTTGCGGTAGCTCAGCTCCTCCGGCGGTGTCGCGAGGCGCATCTTCGGGAAGCGGCGCACCAGTGCCGGGTAGGCGGCCCGCAGCTCCATCCGGGCCAGCTCGGCGCCGATGCAGCGGTGCACGCCGTGCCCGAACGCGAGGTGCGACGTCGGCGCGCGGCGGGGGTCGACGCGGTTCAGGTCCGGGCCGAGCACCGGGTCGCGGTCGCCGCTGGACAGGGACACGATCACCACGTCGCCCTTGGTGATCTGGGCCCCGCCGACCTCGACGTCCGCGCGTGCGAACCGGGGGAACGCCACCTGCACGACCGTGAGGTAGCGCAGCAGCTCCTCGACGAACCCGTGCACCGCCGCGTCGTCGTCCTGCACCAGCCGGAACGCGTCCTCGTCCTGCAGCAGCACCAGCGCGCCGAGCGCGAGCATGCTGGCCGTGGTCTCGAACCCGCCGGTCAGCACGCCGTCCGCGAGGCCGGCCAGCTCCTGGTCGCCGACCTGGTCACCGTGCTCCTTGATGATCATCCCGAGGAGACCGTCGCCGGGCTCCTCGCGCTGCTTCTTCACCACGTCGGTCAGATACGCGAGCGACTCGGAGATCGCGCCGAGCGAGGCTGTCGCCCCGCCGAACAGGTCGAACCGGGCCATCGACAGGCGCTGGAAGTCGACGCGGTCCTCGTAGGGCACGCCGAGCAGCTCGCAGATCACCAGCGACGGGATCGGGATCGCGAACTCCTCGACCATGTCGACGGTGCCGCCGCTCGCCGCGATCTCGGCCATCGCGTCGAGGCGCTGGTCGATGATCGCCTTGATGCCGGGTGTGAGGCGCGAGAGCCTGCGCATCGTGAACTCGGGCGTCAGCAGCTTGCGCAGCCGGGTGTGCTCCGGCGGGTCCGCGAAGCCGAGGCCGCCGGGGCTGTGGCTCGCGGACGCGCCGTGCTCGCCGACCAGGTTCGCGAAGTCGTTGCTGTAGCTCTTGGTGTTCGCCAGTACGACCTTGGCTTCCTCGTAGCCGCTGACCAGCCAGACGTTCACGCCGAACGGGATGTCCAGCTTGCTGACCGGCTCCCGCTCCCGTACCAGCCCCAGCTCCGGGATCGGGTCGAGCCCGTCGCGCTTGAGCGGCATCAGCGCCGCGTCCGGCAGTAACGCCATCTTCGAAAGGTCGAAGCCCTTGCGGGAGACGCGGGCCAGGTACCACCGCGTCGCCCAGGCCATGAACCTCGAACGAAGGATCCCCATGTCCTCAACCCCCTATCTACTACGACCTCGAGATTAGTCGTCCGGCACGGTGCCCCGACGGCACGTCCCAACTGGTAAACGAACGGCCACCCGGAGTACGCTTTTCACGAAGTTGTAAAACTTCTGACGAATGGAGAAGTTGATGTCCGGGGGTCAGGTGCACTTCACGGAGGACCAGTCCACGAACCTCGCCACGCTCTACGGCCGGGCGCTCGACGCCAGAGCCGAGGAGCCGGTGCTCGGCGACCCGACGGCCGAGGACGCGGTGCGCCGCATCGACTACGACTTCGGCAAGTTCAAGATCAGCAAGACGGAGGCGTTCTCGATCGCCTCGCGGGGCAAGGTGTTCGACAACATGGTTCGCGACTTCCTCGCCGCGCACGACGAGTGCACCGTCGTACACCTCGGCGCCGGCATGGACAGCCGCGTGTTCCGCATCGACCCGCCGCCGACCGTGCGCTGGTTCGACGTGGACTTCCCCGACGTCGTCGCCCTGCGCCGCCAGGTCTACCCGGAGCGGCCGAACACGACCATGCTCGGCGCCTCGGTCACCGACGACGACTGGCTCGCCGAGGTGCCGGCCGACCGGCCGACGCTGGTCGTCGCGGAGGGGCTGACCATGTACCTCGAGCCGGCCGCCGGGAAGGCGCTGTTCCGCGCGCTCGCGGCGCACTTCCCGTCCGGCGAGCTGTTCTTCGACGCGTACAGCAAGCTCGGCATCCGAACCCAGAAGACGAACGCCGTGGTGCGCCGCGCGAAGGCCACGCTGCGCTGGGGCATCGACGATCCGCGCGAGCTGGAGGAGCTCGGTCTCACGCTCGTGTCCGGGAGGACCGCGGAGCACTTCATCGTGGACACGGACATGGCCCGGCTGCCGCTGGCCACCCGGCTGCTGGTGTGGCTGGTCCTGCTGGTTCCGCCGATCCGCAAGCTGGGCAAGCTGCTGCACTACCGCTTCTGACGCCACCGGCACACCTTCAGGACTCGACGAGTTCGACGAACCTGACGTTAGGGCCGGGCCGGCGACGCGACCACGGGGAAGACCCCCAGATCACCCTGAGGTTTTCCGCAACAAGTACTCGCGCTCCGGCAGGCTGACCGTGCGGCGCGCGGCGCGGCGGTAGTGCTCGCGGGCCTCCTCGTGCCTGCCGGCCAGGTCGAGCAGGTGCGCGCGGACCGCGTCGAGCCGGTAGTGGCCGGCGACGCGCTTGTCGGCGTCCAGCTCGGCGATCAGGTCGAGACCGGCCTGCGGGCCGTGCACCATGGCGGTCGCGATCGCGCGGTTGAGCGTCACCATCGGGTTCGGCGCGAGCCGGTCGAGGATCTTGTACAGGATCAGCACCTGCGGCCAGTCGGTGTCGGCCGTGCTCGCGGCCTCGCTGTGGACCGCCGCGATCGCGGCCTGCACCTGGTAGGGCCCGAGCGGCGCGGCCGCGAGCGTGCGGGTGACCAGCGCGACGCCCTCCTCGATGGCCGTGCGGTCCCAGCGGGTCCGGTCCTGGTCGGCGAGCGGCACGAGCGCGCCGTCGGCCGTGTTGCGGGTGGCGCGGCGGGCGTCGGTGAGCAGCATCAACGCGAGCAGACCGGCGACCTCGCCCTCGTCGGGCAGGAGCCGGTGCACCTCACGGGTCAGCCGGATCGCCTCGGCGGTCAGCTCGACCCGCTGCAGGTCCGGGCCCGACGTGGCGGTGTAGCCCTCGTTGAAGATCAGGTACAGCACGTGCAGGACGACCGGCAGCCGTTCCTCGCCGTCCGGGAAGCCGGCGCCCTTGATGGTCTGCTTCGCGCGGCTGATGCGCTGGGCCATCGTGGCCTCCGGCACCAGGAACGCGTGCGCGATCTGCGCGGTCGTGAGCCCGCCGACCGCACGCAGCGTCAGCGCGACCTGCGAGGGCGCCGACAGCTTCGGGTGGCAGCACAGGAACAGCAGCCGCAGCGTGTCGTCGACGTGCCTGGTCAGGTCGACGTCCTCGGTGTCCTGGCCCACCGAGGCCAGCTCGCGCTGGCGACGTGCGTGGTCGCTGCGCCACTGGTCGGTGAGCCGCCGGCCGGCGACGGTGACCAGCCAGCCGACCGGCTCGGTCGGCATGCCCTGCTCCGGCCACTGGACCGACGCGGCGAGCAGCGCCTCCTGCACGGCGTCCTCGCAGGCGTCGAACTGGCCGTGCCGGCGGACGAGCGTGCCGAGGACCTGCGGCGCCAGGCGGCGCAGCAGGTCCCCGACATCGGCTCCCGTGTTCACGTTCGCTCCGCCGGCTCCGCTCAGAGGTCCGCGCCCGCGGAGAACATCACCGGCCGGATCTCGATGGCCAGCCCCTTGACCTTCGTGTCCGGGATGAGCTTCGCGATCTCGATCGCGCGTTCCTTGCTCTCGCAGTCGATCAGGTAGAAGCCGCCCATGAACTCCTTGGCCTCCAGGTACGGGCCGTCGGTGACGGCCGGGACACCGCCGGTCCCGGAGATCACCGTGGAGTTGGACGGGTCGGCGAGCGCCTGGGTGAGGATGAACTCGCCGGACTCCTGGATGGCCTTCATGAACGCGCCGTGCCCTTCCCCCACCTCGTTGCGCTCCTCCTCGGTGAGCGCGTCGAGGACAGTGGGGTTGACCTGCATGATCAGGAGGTACTTCACGGTGTTCGCTCCTTCGTGTCGGCGCCCGCCCGGGCGCGGTTCGACAGGGAGTCGGAGCCGCCGTGCGGGTTCTCGACATGCCCCCGCGAGAAATCTATGCCTTCTCGTAGGACAGTTGTCGCAACGGCCCCGCGAGGTTCCCCCACGCGACCGCGGCGAAGAGCAGTACGACGACCCCGGCCCACGCGGCGGCGAGCTGCTCGCCGCGCAGGTCGTCGTCGTACCGCAGATGCACGAGCGCCATGCCGACCGCGAGCAGCGGCAACAGGACCGACAGCAGCACGCAGACCCACCGCTGCCGGAGCTGGACCACGCCGGCGCCGGCGAGCAGGGCGCCGATCGCGACCACGAGACCGAACCACCCGGCGAAGACGTAGCCGCCCTTCTTGTCGCCGGTGAGCTGGCCGAGCACGTCCCAACCGCTGAACTGCCCGTCGCCGGAGTCGACCTGGACGTACCACGACATCGACAGGACGAGAAACACCGCGACGGTCGCCACCACGACCAGCACTCGGGCGAGCAGGAGGTCGTGGTGGGTGGTGTCGGGCTCGGTCATGGCGCACATGCTGGCACGTCGGACGGCGCGCCGCGCCCAGCCCGCGCACAGTCGCCACACGGGCCCGGTCAGCATCCCCACCGCCCGGTGACGGCGACGACCTCGTACATGGCGGCCCACGTCTTCGGGCCGACGATGCCGCTAGCCTTGATGCCGGCGCGCCGCTGGAAATCCTTGACGAGTTTCTGTGTCTTCGGCCCGTAGCCGTCCTCGTCGACCATTTTCTCCGCGTACGGATGAATTCGCGAGAGCGTGTTCCACAAATCGTTCATCTTCTCTTCGGCGCGTTCGCCGGGTTTGATTCCGAACGTCGGCGGCGCGATCCCGCCGTTGCCCGTCACGCCGGGCGACAGCGGCCCGACCAGTGCGTGCCAGGTCTTCGACCCGACGATGCCGCTGGCCTTGATGCCGTGCCCACGCTGGAAGTCCTTGACCGCGGCACGGGTGGCGGTCAGGTAGTTCCCGGTGCCCTGCAGGTCGTAGCCCTGCGCGCGCAACGCCAGCTGCAGTGCGAGCACGTGCCGCCCTCGGTTCCCGTAGCTCACCTGGGGCAGGCTCGACGCGAGCTGGTCGGACCGCGTGCTCTCGGCCGCGCAGGCCGCCGCGGTGCTCGTCGTGACAATGCCGACGGACGCCGTCATGCCCGCGGTGAAGATCGCCAAAATGGCAGCACGAACCACATACTTCTTCATGATTTGATTTCTCCCCAGAAATTCCATAGCCCGATCGGGCCCTTTGCAAGAAGAGACGGGCACGCGATGGGGAGGTTGGTCACGGGCCGATAACGAAACCCGCGACCGGTGGCGAGTGGAGCCGGTGGCGGGACTCGAACCCGGAACCTTTCGCTTACAAGGCGAGTGCTCTGCCAATTGAGCTACACCGGCATGACCGCGCGGCGGCCAGGGCCAATCCTAAGCCACGGGCGCGCGGCTCGTGTCGCGGTTTCAGTCCTTGATCGACGTGTGGACCTCGGTGCCCAGCTCGACCGTGCGGCTGACCGTGCACAGCCGGTCGTGGGACAACCGGACCGTGCGGGGCAGGATCGTGCGTGCCTCGTCGCCGGCGGGGCCTTCCGGGAACGTCACGTCGAAGGTGACCGACAGGTTCGTCATCCGGTTGCCGGTCTCCCGGTCGGACACCTTGTCGCCACTGACGGTCACCGTGAAGCCGGTCGGCTCGGCCCGCCTGCTCGTCGCGGCGTCGGTGTCGACGGCCGTGCAGCTGCCGATCGCCGCGAGCAGCAGCTCCACCGGGGTGAAGTCGTCGCCGCCGACGGGCAGCGTGCCGCCGCGCGTGTTGTGCAC
Source organism: uncultured Actinomycetota bacterium (assembly GCA_963840275.1). Classification (GTDB taxonomy): domain Bacteria; phylum Actinomycetota; class Actinomycetes; order Mycobacteriales; family Pseudonocardiaceae; genus Actinophytocola. Next base: position 972,188 of record CAWIYK010000002.1, on the reverse strand, counting down.
CACGTACCGCTCGGCCGCGACGCGCTCGATCCGCACCGACCTGAAGGTGTCGTCTCCCATGTCGGCCAACGTAGTGGCCGACGCCACCGTCGTGATCGGCAACAGCGACCCCGAGCGGTCCGATACGCCCTGGGATAGCTTCGGTGACGAGGCGGAACGCAACCTGATGGAGGTGAGTCGGCCGTGTGGTTCGCCCAGCGGAACAGGTCCGCGCGGGCACACAGTCTCGACCAGTGGGAGCGCCTCGACGGCGAACCGCGGTCGCAAGAAGTGCTGCAGGGCCCCGCGCTGCCCTCCGAGTCCACCGTCCACTTCGTACTCGACCTGGCGCTGCGGATCGGCGAGGTGCAGATGTCGTCGGGCGCCGGCGCGTCCGACGCCACCGCCACGATCCTCGCCGTCACCAACTCCTACGGCCTGCCGCACTGCGAGGTGGACGTGATCTTCACCTCCATCACCGTGGCGTGCCACCGCGGCGTCGACCTGCCGCCGATCACGTCCCTGCGCGTGGTGCGGTCCCGCAGCCTCGACTACACACGGCTCGCGCTGGTCGAGCACCTCATCCGGGACATCGCCCGCGGCCGGATCACCGCGCGGGACGCGCACTCCGAGCTCAGCCGGATCACGAACGCGCCGCACCCGTACCCGCGCTGGGTCGCCACCGCCGCCTACGCCGCCATGGCCGCCGCGATCAGCATCCTCATCGGCGGCGACGCGCTGGTCGCGGTGTTCGCGGCCGGCATCACCGCGCTCATCGACCGGGTCGGGCGGCTGCTCAACCGGCGGGCCCTGCCGTTCTTCTTCCAGCAGCTCGTCGGCGGCGCGCTCGCCACCGGCTGCGCCGTCGCGATCGTCGCGTCGCACGTGCTGCCGGACTCGGTGACGCCGACGGTGATGGTCGCCGCCGCGATCACCGTGCTCCTGTCGGGGCTGTCGGTCGTGTCGACCGTGCAGGACGCGATCACCGGCTACAACGTCACCGCCGCCGGCCGCACGGTCGAGGTGTCGCTGATGACGGTCGGCCTGATCGCCGGCGTCGTGCTCGCGTTGAACGTCGCGGTCGCGCTCGGGCTGCCCTCGATCCCGCTGGCCGACCCACTCACGCCGTCGGTACTGCGGCTGCCGCTGCAGACCGTCGCCGGCGCGGCCGCCGCCGCCTGCTTCGCCGCCGCGAGCTACGCCACCCCGCGCGCGGTGCTGGTCGCCGGCGTCGCGGGCGGCGCGGGCGCGGTCGGCTTCAGCGCGCTGCTGCTGGCCGGCGCGGGCCCGATCGCCGCGTCCGCGGTCGCCGCCACCGTCATCGGCTTCGCCGGCGGCCTGCTCTCCCGGCGGCTGCGCATCCCGCCGCTGGTCATCGCCGTGTCGGGGATCGTGCCGCTCCTGCCCGGCCTGACCACGTACCGGGCGCTGTTCGAGCTGGCCGTCGAGCGCAGCTACACCGGCCTGTCCACCCTCATGGTCGCGACGACGGTGGCGCTGGCGCTGGCCGCGGGCGTGGTGCTCGGCGAGTACCTCGCGCAGCCGGTCCGCTACGGCCTCGGCCGCCTCGAACGCCGCCTCTCCGGGCCCCGGCTGTCCGGCCCGCTGCGCCCTACCCGGCGTCGTCTCGAGTGAACCTTGTGTGACCCCGCCCGTTTCCATCACCCACGCACGCACATTGATGACTAATCTCGAAGGCCGACGGGTTTCGAGGGAGGCACGCTCGGCGTGAGCACGGAAGTCGACAACAGTGGCGGCGCCGATTTCATCGTGGTGGCGAACCGGCTCCCGGTGGACCTCGAGAAGCTGCCCGACGGCACAGAGCGCTGGAAGCACAGTCCCGGCGGACTGGTCAGCGCGCTCGCGCCGTTCCTGCGCAGCCACAGCGGCGCGTGGGTCGGCTGGCCGGGCGTGCCGGACGTCGAGGTCGACAAGTTCGCCGACGACGGCATCTGGCTGCACCCGGTCACACTGACGTCCGAAGAGGTGCGCGACTACTACGAGGGCTTCTCGAACGCGACGCTGTGGCCGCTCTACCACGACGTGGTCGCGACGCCGGTGTTCGACCGCGGCTGGTGGGACAGCTACGTCAAGGTCAACAAGAGGTTCGCCGACGCGTGCGCCCAGATCGCCGCGGACGGCGCGATCGTGTGGGTGCAGGACTACCAGTTGCAGCTGGTGCCGGCGATGCTCCGCGAACAGCGGCCCGACCTGCGGATCGGCTTCTTCCTCCACATCCCGTTCCCGCCGACGGAGCTGTTCATGCAGCTGCCGTGGCGCGCGGAGATCATCCGGGGGCTGCTCGGCGCCGACCTCGTCGGCTTCCACCGGCCCGGCGGCGCACAGAACTATCTGTGGCTCGCGCGGCGGCTGATCGGCCTCGAGCCGAGTCGCGGCGCGGTCGGGGTCCGGACGAGACCGGGTGTCGTCCAGGTGGGCGACCGGTCGGTGCGGGTCGGCGCGTTCCCCATCTCCATCGACGCCAGCGGCCTGGACACCATGGCCCGCAGCCGTGAGGTCATCCAGCGCGCGAGACAGATCCGCGCGGACCTCGGCAACCCTCGCAAGATCATCCTCGGGGTGGACCGGCTCGACTACACCAAGGGCATCGACCTGCGGCTCTACGCGCTGCAGGAGCTGCTGACGGAGGGCCGTGTCGACCCGTCCGAGGTCGCGATGGTGCAGCTCGCGACCCCCAGTCGGGAGCGGGTCGAGCACTACCAGCGCATGCGCGGCGAGATCGAGCAGGTCGTCAGCCGCATCAACGGCGAGTTCGCCCGCGTCGGCCGGCCGGTCGTGCACTACCTGCACCAGTCGATCGACCGCAAGGAGCTGTCGGCGTTCTTCTCCGCGGCCGACGTCATGCTCGTCACACCGGTCCGCGACGGCATGAACCTCGTCTGCAAGGAGTACGTCGCGTGCCGCCACGACCTCGGCGGCGCGCTGGTGCTGTCCGAGTTCGCCGGCGCGGCCGCCGAGCTGACCAGCGCGTTCCTGGTCAACCCGCACGACCTGGACGGCGTGAAGAACGCCATGCACGCCGCGCTCCAGGTCGACCCGGCCGAGGGTCGGCGGCGGATGCGGGCCCTGCGCCGCCAGGTGCTGACGCACGACGTCGACCGCTGGGCCAGGTCGTTCCTCGACGCGCTGCAGCCACATCAGGAGCAGCTCACGTAGTCGGAGCGGCCACCTCCGGCCACGGCGTATCGACCTCTTGGACGGGCGATACAGTTCGGCTCTGCCGCCGTGTGCCAGCTTTGACGCGGAGACGCACACGACCCTTCGCCAGAGAGTCGAACACGACGTGATTGCTACACCCCCTGCGCACAAGCATGGAGTCGCGCCATGACCGCCGAGGCCCTCGCCGCGGAGCTCCGTAGAGCGATCGTCCAGGTCGCCCGCACGCCGCGGCTGCTGGTCGCCTGCGACTACGACGGCACGCTCGCGCCGATCGTGGAGAACCCGGAACAGGCCCGGCCGATGAACGAGTCGGTCGGGGCGCTGCGCTCGCTCGCCGGGCTGCACGAGACGACGACCGCGGTGATCTCCGGGCGCGCCCTGCGCGACCTCGCGACGCTGTCCCGGCTGCCCGCCGAGGTGCACCTGGTCGGCAGCCACGGCTCCGAGTTCGACATCGGCTTCGTGCACGCGCTCGACGAGCACGCCAAGGCCCTGCACCGGCGGATCGAGGTCGAGCTGGAGCAGATCACCGCCGACGCCGACGGCGTGCAGCTGGAGTCCAAGCCGGCGAGCATCGCCGTGCACACCCGCCGGGCCGAGGCCGACGTCGCCGAGCGCGTCAACCAGGCGGTCCGCGAGGGTCCGTGCACGTGGGACGGGGTGCAGGTCACCGAGGGCAAGGCGGTCATCGAGCTGGCCGTCGTCCAGACCGACAAGGGCCGCGCGCTCGACGTGCTGCGCCACCAGGTCGGCGCGACCGCGGCGGTGTTCGTCGGCGACGACGTCACCGACGAGAAGGCGTTCGCGCGCCTGTCCGGCCCGGACCTCGGCGTGAAGGTCGGCGACGGCCAGACTCTCGCCGGCTTCCGGATCGCCGACACCATGCAGGTCGGCATGGTGCTCGCGTTCCTGCTGGAGGAGCGCCGCGCCTGGCTCTACGGCGACCAGGCGCCGCCGATCGAGCGGCTCACGATGCTCGCGAGCGAGCGGTCCGTCGCGCTGCTCACGCCGGACGCGAAGCTCACCTGGCTGTGCCACCCGGAGCCGGACTCGGCGGCGGTGTTCGCCGACCTGCTCGGCGGGCCGTCGGCCGGCAACTTCTCGATCAGCCCCGAGCGGGGCGGGCTGCCGCTCGGCCAGCGCTACCTGCCGGGCACGATGACCGTCGAGACCCGCTGGTCGGGCCTGCTGGTCACCGACTACCTCGACCACTACACCTTCGGCCACCGCACCGACCTGGTCCGGGTCATCTCCGGCACCACGCCCGCGGCCGTGGAGTTCGCGCCGCGGCCGGAGTTCGCGCAGGTCCAGGTGCGGCTGATCCCGTCGGAGGACGGCCTGCGGGTGCTCGGCACGTCCGACCCGGTCGCGCTGCGCGCCCCTGGCGTCAGCTGGGAGATCACCTCCGACGGCATGCACGACACGGCCCGCGCGGTGGTCACGCCGACCGCCGAGCTGCCGGTGGTGCTCGAGCTGCGCTGCGGCACCAACGACCTCGACCCGCACCAGGTCCCCGAGCGGGAACGCGCCGGGCGCGCGGCGGCGTACTGGACCGAGTGGCTCGACGGTCTGACGCTGCCCCCGGTCGAGAAGGACCTGGTGGCCCGGTCCGCGCTCACGCTGCGCGGCCTGTGCCACAACGAGACCGGCGCGATCATGGCCGCCGCCACCACGTCGCTGCCGGAGGAGCTCGGCGGCATCCGCAACTGGGACTACCGCTACTGCTGGCTGCGCGACGGCGCGATGACCGCCAAGGCGCTGGTGTCGGTCGGCTCGACCGGCGAGGCGGAGAAGTTCCTCGGCTGGCTGCACAACGTCCTCGCGACGCTGCCCGGCCCCGAGCTGCTGCACCCGCTGTACACGATCGCCGGCACCACGCTGCCCGCCGAGGCAGTGATCGACACGCTGCCCGGGTACGCGGGCTCGCGGCCGGTGCGCGTCGGCAACCTCGCGAACCAGCAGGTCCAGCTGGACGTGTTCGGCCCGGTCGTGGATCTCGTCGCGGCCCTGTCCGAGGCCCGCGGCAAGCTCACCGACGACGACTGGCGCATGGTGTGCGCGATGGCCGAGGCGGTGTCGCGCCGCTGGCACGAGCCCGACCACGGCATCTGGGAGGAGCGGCACCGGCCGCGCCACCACGTGTACTCGAAGGTCATGTGCTGGCTCACGATCGACCGCGCGGTGCGGTTGGCCGAGACGTACGGCCGCGACGTCGAGGCGGAATGGCCCGGCCTGCGCGACCGGATCGCCGAGGACGTGCTGACCAACGGCTGGAACGACGAGGTCCGCTCGTTCACCACGGCCTACGACGGCACCGACCTGGACGCGGCGACGCTGCTGGTCGGCATGGTCGGGCTGCTCGACCCGAGCGACCCGCGGTTCCACGCGACGGTGACGGCGACCGAGGCGGAGCTGCGCAGCGGCTCGACCGTGTACCGCTACCACCGCGACGACGGCCTGCCCGGCGACGAGGGCGGCTTCCACCTGTGCGCCGCGTGGATGATCGAGGCGTACCTGCTGACCGGCCGGCGCACCGAGGCGGAGGACCTGTTCGCGCAGATCGTCGACGCCGCGGGCCCGACCGGGCTGCTGCCGGAGGAGTACGACCCGATCGCGGAGCGCTCGCTGGGCAACCACCCGCAGGCGTACTCGCATCTCGGACTGATCAGGTGCGCGCAGCTCCTGAGTGGATGAACGTCCGTCGGGTCATCGGGCAACACCTGATGTGCGGATGATGACCCGACGTGAGCAGCCGGCCGACGAGCCGCTGCCGGCCGACAAGGACCGCCCGTACCTGGGCGGGCCGGAGCCCGCGGTGGAGTTCGGCCGGCTGTTCGACGCCTACGCCCGCCCGCTGCACCGCTACCTCGCGCGCCGGGTCGGGGCCGAGACCGCGCACGACCTGGTCAGCGAGACTTTTCTGGTCGCGCTGAACCAGCGTCACGCCTACGACCCTCGGCGTGGCGCCGTGCGGTCGTGGCTGTACGGCATCGCCACCAACCTGCTGCGCCGCCAGGTCCGCCAGGAGGTCCGGGCGCTGCAGGCGACCGCGCGGTCGGCCGGGCACGCGCCGGGCCAGGAGGCGAGCCACGAGACGCGGGTCGCCGACCGGCTCGACGCGGCGGCGATGGCCGGCCGGCTCGCCGCCGCGCTCGCGGAGCTGTCCGACGGCGACCGGGACGTGCTGTTGCTGACGTCGTGGGCCGGCCTGGACTCCACCGAGGTCGCGGACGCGCTGGACATCCCGGTCGGGACCGTGCGGTCGCGGCTGCACCGGGTGCGCAAGTGGCTGCGGGCCAACGCGCCGAAGGTCAACACCGAGTACCGGGAGGAGGGCGGCCATGCCTGAGCAGGAGCACGACAACGTCAGGGCCATGTGGTCGGAGGACGAGCTGGACCGCGCGCTCGCCGCGCTCGGACCCGCGGCCGAGTGCGACGACCGCGTCTTCCACCGCGCCAAGTCCGAGCTGCTGTTGGCGGCGGGCGCCACCGAGCCGCTGCCGGCACCGCAACCCGAGCCGGCACCCAGGCCGTCGCGCCGCTGGGCGTGGTGGGCGGCGTCGGTCGGGATCGTCGCCGCGGCCGTGGTCAGCGTGCTGGTCGTGCAGACCGTGCAGTTCAGCGACACCATTCCCGACGCGGCGGCCGACCAGCTGAACCTGGCGGCGGACCGGGTCGACGCGGTGGACGGTTTCGAGGAGCCGCTCCAGCCCGGCCAGTACCGCTACATCGCGACGCACGCGTGGTGGATGGCGACCATGAACCAGAACTCCTACCTCGCGGAGAACCTGCTCGAGACATGGGTGCCGGCCGACCAGAGCGAGGACTGGTTGTTGCGCCGCGACGTGACCGGCAACCGGAAGTGGGTGGCCGGCTCCGAGGAGCAGGCGCGGGCCGAGGGCTTCCCGATTGATGAGGCGGGCTGGCCGGAAGGTGAGTGGCAGGCCCCGTGCGGCGACTTCTTCGCGGCCGAGGCGGGCGACGAACCGTGTCAGCAGAAGGGCAGCTGGCAGGTGCCGACCGAGAAGTTCCTCGCGTCGCTGCCACGGGACGCCGACAAGCTGTACGACCGGCTGCGGCGGGAGACGAGGGACCGCGGTAGCGACGCGGACCTGGAGATGCTCGTGTACGTCGCGGACGTGCTGCGAACCGGCCTGGTGCCGCCCGATCTGCGCGCGGCGCTGTACCGGACGCTCGCGAAGGTCGACGGCCTGGAGATCACCGAACAGGTCGCGAACCTCGACGGCCGCAAGGGCACCGCGTACGGCATCAGCGCGAAGGGCGAGCGCCACGACGTGATCGTCGACCCGGAGACCGGCCAGTTCATCGGTGAACGGAAGCTCTCCGAGGAGGCCGTCGACGGCATCCCGGCCGGCACGATCACCCAGTACACGTCGGTGGCCACCGCGGTGGTGCCCGGCATGGGTTCGAAGCCAACCGGCTGACGGCACAGCCCGCGGCGGGTCGCCGGCGGAACTCGCGGTCGCCGGTGTTGAACTCACCCGTCGTGGGCGTTGGACACGCGGGACCTGAGCGTTGGACACGCGGGGTTGACCGGGTCGGCCAACACGGCCCCGCCTGCCGACCCTCCCCCATACCTCTTCCCCCGGCCCCGGCCGGGCCAACCGCGCAGCCCTCAACCGGCGGCTTCGACCCCGACCTCCGCCAGCACGTCCAAAGCGACCCCGAGGTCCGGACACACCCGGACCCGAATCCCGTCCGGCACCTCACCACAGTCCGGCGGGATCAAAGCCTTCGTGAAGCCCAGCCGCACGGCCTCGGCGAGGCGGTTGCGCACCCCGGTGACCCGCCGAACCTCGCCGGCCAACCCGACCTCGCCGAGCACCACCAGGTCCGGCGGTAACGCACGCCCCCGCGCGGCGGAGGCGACGGCCAGCGACAGCGCCAGATCCGCCGCCGGCTCGACGATCCGCATGCCGCCGACGGTCGCCGCGAAGACGTCCTGGTCGGACAACCGGATGCCGCCCCGACGCTCCAGCACGGCCAGCACCATGGCCACCCGCGCGGAGTCCAGCCCGGACACCGCGCGCCGGGGCGTGCCGAGCGGGGACCTCGACACCAGCGCCTGAACCTCGCCGAGCAGCGGCCGTTTTCCTTCCACCGCAACGGTTACCGCCGTGCCCGCCACCCCGGTGTCCCGCCGGTTGAGGAACAGCCCGGACGGGTCGGCCACCCCGCGGATGCCGTCGTCGACCAGCTCGAAGCAGCCGACCTCGTCGGCCGGGCCGAAGCGGTTCTTGACCCCGCGCACGAGCCGCAGCGTCGAGTGCCGGTCGCCCTCGAAGTGGAGCACCACGTCGACGAGGTGCTCGAGCACGCGCGGCCCGGCGATCGACCCGTCCTTGGTGACGTGCCCGACCAGCACCACCGGCAGGTCCCGCTCCTTGGCCAGCGTGACGAGCGCCGCCGTGACCGCCCGGACCTGGGTGACACCGCCCGCGGAACCCTCGACTGCCGGCGAGGCCATCGTCTGCACCGAGTCGACCACCAGCAGACCCGGCCGCACCGCGTCGACGTGGCCGAGGATCGTGGCGACGTCGCTCTCGGCCGCCAGGTACATGGCGTCGTGCACGTTGCCGGTGCGCTCGGCGCGTAACCGCACCTGCCCCGCCGACTCCTCCCCCGTGACGTACAGCGACGGGCTCCCGGCCCCGTCCCGCGCGGCCCAGCGGAACGCGACCTCCAGCAGCAGCGTGGACTTGCCGACGCCGGGCTCACCGGCCAGCAGCACCACCGCGCCGGGCACCAGGCCGCCGCCGAGCACACGATCCAGCTCCGACACGCCGGTCTGCCGCGCCCGCACGGCCTCGACGTCCACCTCGCCGATCGGACGCGCCGGCGAGCTGGGCACCCCGGCCGTGAGCTTCGCCAGACCGGCCTTCGGCGCGCCGATCTCCTCTAACGTGCCCCAGGCCTGGCATTCCGGGCAGCGGCCGTACCACTTGGCCGACTCGTTGCCGCACTCCGCGCAGCGGTACCCGGACTTCGGTCGCACATTCTTCGCCACGCGGTCAACCTACGGGGCACCCCCGACAGAAACGGGAAGCGACTCAGTGCTCGCCCTCGGCCTCGGTGGCCTCGGGCCGCGGGGTGGACGGCGCGGCGACCGGCAGCTGCACGGTGACCTTGCCGCCCTTCGCGAACTCGAACGTCACCGGGACGGTCTTGCCGAACGGCAGCGCCGCGGTCAGGTCCTTGATGACGATGCTGATGGTGCCCACGACGGCCGGCGGGTTGTTCTCCGGGACGGACACGGTGTTGGACGTCGGCTCCGCCGACTCGTTCTCCTGCGGCGCGCCCTCGCCGGTGCTGGGCTCCTCGGCGCCGGACGTCTCGGACGCGCCCGACGTCTCCGAGGTCCCGGACGTCTCAGATGTCTCAGAAGCGCCGGAAGTCTCCGAGGTCTCGGAGGTCTCCGACGAGGTCGGCGCCACCGAGGAGGCGGCCGGGTTGTCGGCGGGCAGGACGACCTGCAGCGCGGTGCGGCCGGGCAGGCTCGGGTTGCCGATCAGCTCGACCTCGCCGGCCGGGCTGGACACGGCGACGAGCTCGTCGTCGGTGCCGCCCGAGTTGACGATCCCGAGCAGCAGGGGCGCGTCGTCGCCCGGCTCGTAGGCGCTGCCGTCCTCCGGGAAGGCGACCATCACGTCGCGCAGCGCGATGTTGCCCAGCTGCGCGGAGTTGCCGTTCACGGCGGGCTCCATCGAGGAGGTCTGGGTGACCTGACCGGCGCTGCAGCCGACAATCCCGATCGCCGCGGCAAAGCCAAGGGCCACCGCGGGCAGCATCCTGCGCAGCGGTCGGGTCGTCTCACGGCTCACCATCGCGGTCCTTCCTCGGGCATGCCTGTTCACGCGGAAGGGTAGCGGGGCGGGAGTACAGCGCGATCGAGTGGTCGTCCAGACAGTCGGCCCCGGGTCGGCCGCCCGCCGGCCATCCGTCCGCCATCCGTCCAATTCGGACCGGCTCGAATTGCTGATGATCGTTATTCGACTCCTTGTCGCGAGCACGGTCCGTGACGATTTGTCAACCCCCGGCCCAGCCCGTGCGTGCCCGCTGACCTGCGGTTACCGATTGTGGGTCCGTTACGGCCCCACCGTGGCTCGTGTTAAGATGGAACCAGCGAAAGGGGCAGAGGACACATGGTTTTCAAGGTCGGAGAGACCGTCGTCTACCCGCACCACGGTGCCGCACTCATCGAAGCAATTGAGACCCGCGTGATCAAGGGCGAGGAGAAGAAGTACCTCGTCCTGAAAGTCGCGCAGGGTGACCTCACCGTACGCGTTCCCGCAGACAACGCCGAGATCGTCGGCGTGCGGGACGTGGTCGGCCAAGAGGGCCTCAACCGCGTCTTCGATGTCCTGCGTGCTCCTCACACAGAGGAGCCGACCAACTGGTCCCGGCGGTACAAGGCCAACCTCGAGAAGCTCGCCTCCGGCGACGTGAACAAGGTGGCCGAAGTGGTGCGCGACCTCTGGCGGCGCGAGAAGGATCGCGGGTTGTCCGCCGGTGAGAAGCGCATGCTCGCCAAGGCAAGGCAGATTCTGGTCAGTGAGCTGGCACTGGCCGAAGGCACCGACGAGGGCAAGGCCGAGGTCATCCTCGACGAAGTCCTCGCAACGGCGTCGGTCTAGCCCGCACTGAGCAGCATCCAACGAGATAACGGGTCAGCTTCGGTGACCGTCGCGCTCGTCCCCGCTGCGGGGCGTGGTGAGCGCTTGGGCGCCGCACGACCCAAGGCCTTGGTTCCGGTCCATGGCCTGCCTTTGGTCACACATGCCGTACGCGGCCTGCTCAGCGCAGGTTGCGTGCGGCATGTTGTCGTCGCGGCCCCACACTCCGATGTGGACGAGATGGCCGCCGCGCTCGCCGAGTTCGGCGACCGGGTGACCGTCGTGCCCGGCGGCGCCGACCGCACCGAGTCGGTACGGCTCGCGTTGGACTCGGCACTCGCCGTGGTCCCCGACACCGAGATCGTGCTCGTGCACGACGCCGCCCGCGCGTTCACCCCGCCGGCACTCGTGCGATCCGTCACAGCCGCGGTCGCCGCCGGCGCGCCCGCGGTCGTCCCTGTGTTGCCTGTCACGGACACCGTCAAGCGGGTCGACGCCGCCGGCGTCGTCGTGGAGACACCGAGCCGGGTCGACCTGCGCGCGGTGCAGACCCCGCAGGGCTTCGCCGTCGACGTGCTGCGCCGCGCCCACGAGGCGGCGGCAGGTGGCACCGCGGTCACCGACGACGCCGGACTGGTCGAGCGGATCGGCGTGCCGGTCCACACCGTGCCCGGCGACGTCGCCGCCATGAAGATCACCACGGCGTTCGACCTCGCGGTGGCGGAGGCGGTGTTCGCACAGTGAGGACGGCATGGTGAGGGTGGGCATCGGCACCGACGTGCACCCGGTCGAGGCCGGCCGCGAGTGCTGGATCGCGGGCCTGCGCTGGGACGGCGTCGACGGCTGCGCGGGGCACTCCGACGGCGACGTCGCCGCGCACGCTCTGTGCGACGCGCTGCTGTCCGCCGCCGGACTCGGCGACCTCGGCGAAGTGTTCGGCACCGGCGACCCGCGCTGGTCGGGCGCGCACGGCGTCGAGCTGCTCGCCGAGGTCCGGGTGCGCGTCGAGGCGGCCGGCTACCGGCTGGGCAACGCGGTCGTCCAGGTCATCGGCAACGCACCCAAGATCAGCAAGCGCCGCTCGGAGGCGCAGCGGGTGCTGTCCGCGGCGGCCGGCGGCGAGGTCGCGGTGTCCGGCACGACCACCGACGGACTCGGTCTGACCGGCCGCGGCGAGGGCGTGGCGGCAGTGGCCACCGCGTGTCTCGTGGCCCGCGACTAACCTGTAGCTCTGGTCGGGACCTCTCCACGAAAGTAGGCGTCGTGAGCCTCCACCTGTTCGACAGCGCGAGCCGGAGCGTGCGGGAGTTTCATCCTGTGCGCAGCGGAACGGCGTCGATCTACGTGTGTGGGCCGACGCCCCAGGGACCGCCGCACATCGGGCACATGCGTGGCGCGCTGAACTACGACGTGTTGCGCCGCTGGCTCGCCAATGACGGTCTCGACGTCACGCTCGTGCGCAACGTCACCGACATCGACGACAAGATCCTCCGCAAGGCCGGCGAGCACGGCCGCCCGTGGTGGGAGTGGTCGGCGACGCACGAGCGCGCGTTCGAGGCCGCGTACGAGACGCTCGGCTGCCTGCCCGCCTCGATCGCGCCCCGCGCGACCGGACACGTGACGCAGATGGTCGACATGATGCGACGCCTCATCGACGGCGGGCACGCGTACGCGGCGGCCGGCGACGTGTACTTCGCCGTCGGCTCGTGGCCGGACTACGGCGTGCTGTCCGGGCAGAAGCTCGACGAGATGCAGCAGGGCGAGTCCGCGGCGGAGGGCAAGCGCGACGCGCGCGACTTCACGCTGTGGAAGGGCGCACGGCCGGGCGAGCCGGCGTGGCCGACGCCGTGGGGGCCGGGGCGGCCGGGCTGGCACCTGGAGTGCTCCGCCATGGCGCTGAGCTACCTCGGCGCGGAGTTCGACGTGCACGGCGGCGGCCTGGACCTGGTGTTCCCGCACCACGAGAACGAGCTGGCGCAGTCGAGGGCGGCCGGCGACCCGTTCACCAGGTTCTGGATGCACAACGGGATCGTCGGGATGGCCGGCGAGAAGATGTCGAAGTCGCTCGGCAACGTCGTGTCGATCCCGGCGCTGGTGGCGCGGTATCGGCCGCAGGAGCTGCGCTACTACCTGGTGGCGCCGCACTACCGGTCGACGATCGAGTTCTCCGAGGCCGCGCTGGAGGAGTCGGTGCGTGCCTACGCGCGCATCGAGTCGTTCGTGCAGCGGGTCGCCGCGCGCACCGGCGCCGTCGCGGTCGGCGCGCCGGGCGCGGAGTTCGCCGCGGCGATGTCCGACGACCTCGGCACGCCGTCGGCGCTGGCCGTGGTGCACAACACCGTGCGAGCCGGCTTCACCGCGCTCGATGCCGGCGACGAGGCCGGCGCGCGGGACGCGGCGGGCGCCGTGCGGGCCCAGATGGGTGTGCTCGGCCTCGACCCGCTGGCGTGGGGTTCGTCGTCCACAGTGGACTCCGCCGCGCTCGGCGCGCTGGACACACTGGTGGCCGAGCTGCTCGAGACGCGGCAGCAGGCACGCGCGACGCGGGACTTCGCGACCGCGGACCAGGTGCGGGATCGCTTGCTGGCCGCGGGAATCACCGTCGAGGACACCCCCGACGGTCCACAATGGACTTTGAAGGACGGCTGAACCGGTGGCGGGCAACTCCAAGCGCAAGGGCGCGATGCGCAAGACGGGGACGAAGAAGGGTGCCGTCGTCGGCTCCGGCGGCCAGAAGTCGAAGGGCCTCGAGGGCAAGGGTCCGACGCCGCGCGCGAAGATCCGGCCGGGGCATCCGCAACAGCGGAAGGCCGCACTGGTCGCGAAGAAGCAGCAGCAGCGCCGGTCGTCGAAGGACAAGCCGCAGGCCGAGCTGGTCGCCGGTCGCAACCCGGTGGTCGAGTGTCTGCGCGCGAACGTGCCGACGACCGCGCTGTACGTGCAGATCGGCGTCGACGCCGACGAGCGCGTCACCGAGGCCGTGCGGCTGGCGGCCGACCGCGGCGTCTCGGTGCTGGAGGTCAGCAAGCCGGAGCTGGACCGGCTCACCAACGGTGCGCTGCACCAGGGGCTCTCCCTGCAGATGCCGCCGTTCGAGTACGCGCACCCGGACGAGCTGCTGACGCTCGCGAAGGAGTCGGAGGAGCCGGCGCTGCTGGTGGCGCTGGACGGGGTCACCGACCCGCGCAACCTCGGCGCGGTGATCCGCTCGGCGGCCGCGTTCGGCGCGAACGGCGTGCTGCTGCCGCAGCGGCGCAGTGCCGGCATCACGGCGGTGGCGTGGCGCACGTCGGCGGGCACGGCGGCGAAGCTCCCGGTCGCGGTGGCGACGAACCTGACGAGGACGCTGCGGCAGTACGCGGCGGAGGGCATGATGATCGTCGGCCTCGACGCGGACGGCTCGGTCGACATCGACGAGCTGTCGCTCGCCACGTCTCCCCTGGTCGTCGTGGTGGGGTCGGAGGGCCGCGGCCTGTCCCGGCTGGTGCGCGAGGTCTGCGACGAGACGGTGTCGATTCCCATGTCGGCCGGGGTGGAGTCGCTGAACGCGTCGGTCGCGGCGGGGGTCGTGCTGGCGGAGGTGTCCCGCCGACGACGTGTCGCAGGCCGCATCTGAGCGGTTCGGGCTGGTAGGTCGGCGTCGCTCGGATAGGGTCAGGCGTCCTGGTCGGGGAGTCTGAGGTCAGAGGATGTCGTTCGCCAGCCCGTTGTTCCTGTGGATCTTTCTGCCACTGGTGCTCACCATCGTGTTGGCGGCACCACGCAGCTGGCGCAACGGGATCATCGCGGTCGCCTCACTGGTGTTCTACGCGGTCGGCGCCGGCCCGACGACCCTGTTGCTGCTGCTCACGATGGCCGTCAACTTCATCGCGGGCCGGTCGCTGGAGCCCGACGAGTGGGCGCTCGCGGACCGGCGCAAGCGGGTCGTGCTCATCTCGGTCATCTGCTTCAACGTGGCGTCGCTCGTGGTGTGGAAGTACGCCGGCTTCCTGACCATGCAGCTCAACGGCTTCGCGCAGCTGCTCGGCGGCGACTTCCCGGTGACGCACCTGGTGCTACCGATCGGCATCTCGTTCTACACGTTCCACAACATCTCCTACGTCGTGGACATCTACCGAGGCGAGCGGCCCGCCCTGCGGGAGCCGGTGTCGTTCGTGACGTACATCTCGATGTTCCCGCAGCTGGTCGCCGGCCCGATCGTCCGCTATCGGGAGATCGCCGACCAGCTGCCGCAGGAACGTACCCACCGCCTCGACGACATCGCGGCGGGCTTCCCGAGGTTCGCGCTGGGGCTGTGCAAGAAGGTCATCGTCGCCGACTCGCTCAGCCCGCTGGTCGAGGCGTGCTTCTCCACGCCCGGCGACAAGATGACGTTCGCGATCGCGTGGCTCGGTGCCATCACGTACACGCTGCAGCTGTACTTCGACTTCTCGGGCTACTCGGACATGGCGATCGGCCTCGGCCGCATGCTGGGGTTCCGGCTGCCGGAGAACTTCGCGCGCCCGTACTCGTCGGTCACGGTGACGGAGTTCTGGCGGCGCTGGCACATGTCGCTGTCGAGGTGGTTCCGCGACTACGTGTACATCCCACTGGGCGGCAACCGCCATGGCCCGGCGCGCACCCACCGGAACCTGTTCATCGTCTTCGTGCTGACCGGCTTCTGGCACGGCGCGAACTGGACGTACCTGGTGTGGGGCCTGTACCACGGCGCACTGCTGATCATCGAGCGCGGCTTCCACCTGGACCGCACGCCGGCCACCACCGGCCACATGATCGGGCGCCGGGCGCTCACCCTCGGGCTCGTGGTCGTCGGCTGGGTGTTCTTCCGCTCCACCGACATGGCGCAGGCGCTGACCATGATCGGCAACATGCTGCTGCCGGACTTCAGCGGCCTCACCGACGTCGTCGGCGACGCGTTCACCAACCAGCGATTCCTCATCCTGCTGTGCGCGTTGGCCATCATCTTCATGCCCGCACACCCGGTAACGGGGCCGATGCTGGAGTCGTCGCGCACTCGCCCCGCGACAGCGATCCGCGTGACTGTGATGACGGTGGGACTCCTGTACGCGGCGATTCTGGTGGCAACAGGCACCTTCAGCCCGTTCCTGTACTACCAGTTCTGACGCCCGACCCGCTGCTACGCCCGATCGAAGTCGAGGTCGAAGTCCTTGCGCCAGGTTGAGCCGCGATCCTCGGACGCCTCCCAGCGGCCCGCGATCCGGTCCGGCCCGACGTCGGCGATGAACCGCTGGAACATGTCGGGGTCCTCGCGACTCAGGTTCCAGTGCGAGCCGTCGAAGGTCATGGCGAAGACCCGGCAGACACCTCGTTCGTCGTGGTAGAGGGCTGTGTAGGCGTCGTTCGCGTCGCTGCGGCCGAGCACCAGGACCATCTCACTCGTGGCCTCTCCGACGTCGCCCGCCATCGTCCAGCGGACGACCACGAACGCGTCGCCGAGCCACTCGACCGTCGCCGAGCCTGGCACCTCCTGGTCGGCAGGCTCCAGGAACCACGCGTTCCGCAACGTCGTCCGCCACGATCCAACCAGTACGTCCAACCGCTCCATGGCCTCGTTGCGCATCGCTTCTCCTTGTCGTTGACGCTGTGTCGGAGCACGATCATGCCGCTGACCGCGTCGATCTCGTCAAGCATCAGGGAGTACCGAACGTAACGCGATGCCGTCCGTCACCGACCGTCGTAGGTGGATGCCAAGGCGAGAGGCGGGTCAAAGGTGAGCGACGGAAATTACACGCAATTGGGCGACGACAGGAATCCGGTACACGTCTGGTACGACGAGGGCACCCAATCCATCCACCTCACTTGTAACGATTCACGCCTTACCGACGAGCGCGGTGAAAAGCCAGGATTTCGAACTGTCTTCAATGCCAACCCACGGTCGGCGGACTACAGTCCCGGCAACTACAACCGCCTCGCGCGATTCCTACGGTTGCAAGGTAGACCCGCACCTGACGAGGCTCCCCTCCACCCGCGACACCTAGATCGTCGTGCACAGGTGATCGAGCAGCTCACCGCTGGTACCAGCGACTGATCGGCACAGGGCTAATCGGACAGAAAGATCTCCGTCGGCCGTGTCGAACTGGGGTGCCGGTCTTCGACGTACACGTGAAGATGGCGATCGACGCCGACCACAAGGAGAAGCCATGCGCACCCTGATCACCACCGCCTTCGTCTCTCTGGACGGCGTCATCGAGGCGCCCGGCGGGGAAGAGGGCTACCGGAGCACCGGGTGGACCTTCAAGGACATCGAGTTCGTGCCCGCGGCCTACGAGCTCAAGGGTCGCGAGCAGAACGAGGCCGCCGCGATGATGATGGGCCGCCTCAGCTACGAGGCGTTCAGTCCGGTGTGGCCGACGCTGACCGACGACTTTCCCGGGTACAACGCCATGCCGAAGTACGTCGTGTCCACCACGCTGAGCGACGGCGACCTCGTGGACAACTGGGGCGAGACGACCATCCTGCGCTCGCTCGACGACGTGGCCGCCCTGAAGGCCACCGACGGCGGCCCGATCATCGTCCACGGCAGTGCCAACCTCAACCGCAACCTGTCCGACGCCGGCCTGATCGACCGCTACCACCTGCTGGTGTTCCCGGTCCTGCTCGGCGCTGGCAAACGCCTGTTCAGCGACGCCGACGTCGACAAGACCATGCTCAAGGTCGTCGAGAGCGAGTCCTACCCCAACGGCATCCAGAAGCTGGTCTACGACGTCGTCCACTGAGCCGGCGCCCCCCACCAGGGGCGATACTGGCGGGTCTATGGCCATCCTCGACGACTTCATCGCGCACTGGCAGGTCTACCTGTCCATGCCGGTGATCGCGGCCGTCATCGGATACCTCACCAAGCGCGCCGCCATCGAGATGATGTTCCGGCCCGTCGACTTCGTCGGGGTGCCGCCGCTGCTCGGATGGCAGGGGGTGGTGCCGAGGAACTCCGAGCGGATGATCGCCGTCGCGGCCGAGCTGCTCACCGCCAAGCTCGTCGATCCCAAGGAGATCTTCCAGCGGCTCGACCCCGACCGGCTCGCCAAGGAGCTCGAGCTCCCGCTGCTGCTCGCCGCCGACGAGATCACCCGGGAGGTCATGGCGCGCCAGGGCCTGTGGCAGGCGTTGCCGCCACTCGGGCAGGAGCTGCTGATCAAGCAGGTCCAGGCCGGCATCCCGGAGCTCGTGCGTCGGATCATGGCGGAGCTGCGGGAAAACATCGACGACGTCCTCGACATCAAGCAGGTCGCGATCTCCGCGATGCACCGGGACAAACGGCTCCTGGTCAAGCTCATCCGCGACATCTCGCGGCCGGAGATGGCCTTCATCGCCCGGTGCGGCGTCTACTTCGGACTCGTGCTCGGGCTGGTGCAGACCGTGGTGTGGGCGCTGACAAAAGCACCGCTCGTGCTGCCGCTGTTCGGCGCGGCCATCGGCTGGTTCACCGACTGGCTCGCCATCAAGCTCGTCTTCTTTCCCCGTGAGCGCAGGAAGTTCGGCGTCTTCACGTTCCAGGGCGTCTTCCAGCGCCGCCGCGACGAGGTGGCGAAACAGTACGGCGCGCTGGTCGCCCGTGAGGTCATGACCGTGCCCAACCTCGTCGACGGCGTGCTGCGCGGGCCGCGTTCCGACCGGCTGCTGGAGCTCGTCCACCAGACCGTCGAGCAGGCGATCGACGAGCAGGCCGGGCTCGCGCGCCCCCTCGTCGGCGCCAGCCGCTTCGCCGACCTGCGCAAGGCCGCCGCCGACCGGGCCGTCCGCTACCTGCCGGCCACGATCCTGACCGCCGAGCGGTACGCCACCGAGGCACTCGACATCCGCGACACCATCGCCACGAAGATGCGCCGGCTCACGCGCGTCGAGTACGAGGCCCTGCTGCGGCCCGCGTTCCGGCAGGACGAGTGGAAGCTCATCGCCGTCGGCGCCGTCATCGGCGCCGTCATCGGGGAGCTTCAGGTCCTGCTGTTCCTGCATTGAACCGTCAGCGGACGACCCCGATCGGCTCGGTGACCTGGATGCCGCGGGGCGAGCGGCCACGCAGCATGCCGATCGTCCAGCACACCAGGTAGATGACGAACGAGATCGCGGTGACGAACGCGCTCACCGGCGCGCCCGGCGCCAGCGACAGCACGAACCCGCCGAGCGCGGCCGTCTCCGCGAACACCACCGCCAACACCGTCGCACGCAGCGGGCTCGCGGTCACCCGCGCCGCCGCGGCCGCCGGGGTGATCATCAGCGCCAGCACGAGCAGCGCGCCGACGGTCTGCACGCCCAGCGCGGTCGCGACGCCGACGAGCACCGCGAACACAATGGACAGTCCCCCGACCGGCACGCCGCGCGCCCGCGCCACGTCCGGGTCGACCGACGCGAACAGCAGTGGCCGGTAGATCACCAGGAGCACGGCCAACACGGCGATCCCGCAGATCGACAGCAACGCGATCGACGCGAAGTTCACCCCCACGATCTGCCCGACGAGCAGGCCGAACTTGTTCGACGCTCGTCCCGGGTAGAACCACAGCAGCAGCACGCCGACGCCGAGCCCGAACGACAGCACCGCGCCGATCACCGAGTCGTGGTCGGAGCTGCGCCGCGACAGCAGCCCCAGCACGAGCGCCGCCACGACCGCGCCGGCGAGCGCGCCGTGCCCGATGTTCACGCCGAGCAGCAGCGCCGCGGCGCCACCGGTGAACGACAGCTCGCTGGTGCCGTGCACCGCGAACGCCATGTTCCTGCTCACGATCAACGGCCCGAGCACGCCGGCGAGCACCCCGAGGATGGCGGCCGCGACCAGCGCCGCCTGCACGTACGGCAATGCCAGCAGCCGGCCGATCAGCTCGAAGTCGAAGAGCTTGTCCATGTCAGGCCGGCTCTTCCTCGTGCAGGTGGTGCGACGTGTCCTCGCACAGGCCGCTCTGCGCGCCGACCACGTGGATCTGTCCCTGCACCCGCACCACGTCGATCTTCGCGCGGTACAGCTCGGACAGTGTCTCCGAGTTCATCACCTCGTCCGGCCGCCCGATCCGGAACCGGCCGTCCACGAGGTACAGCACGCGGTCGACCAGCGGCAGCACCGGGTTGATCTCGTGCGTCACGAACAGCACGGCGGTGTTCGCGGCCCGCCGCCGCCGGTCGATCAGCGAGCTGACCACCCGCTGGTTCGCGAGGTCGAGCGACAGCAGCGGCTCGTCGCACAGCAGCACCTCGGGGTCGCTGACCAGGGCCTGCGCCACCCGCAGCCGCTGCTGCTCCCCGCCGGAGAGCTGCGAGACCGGCGCCTTCGCGAACCCGGTCGCGCCCACCTCGGCCAGCGCCTGGTTCACGCGCTCCCGCCGCTGGCGCACGCGGGTGGCCCCGGTGCCCCAGCGGTGCCCGTCCAGCCCGAGACCGACGAGGTCGCGCCCGCGCAGCGGCGCGTCGATCGCGCGCTGCTGCGGGATGTAGCCGATCCGTCGGTTGCCCCGACCGGGTGGCTCGTCGACGATCCGCGCGGTGCCGGAGGTCAGGGCGCGCAGGCCGAGCAGCACCCGCAGCAGGCTCGTCTTGCCGGAGCCGTTGGGGCCGAGCACCGCGACGAACTCGCCCCGCTCGATGTCGAGGTTCAGTCCGGACCACAGGATCCGGTCGCCGTAGCCGAGTGTCGCGTCCCGCAGCGACACCGCCGGCGTGAGATCCGTACTCATGCGCCTGACAACGCTACCGACAGCGCGTCCAATTCCGTGGTGATCCACTCAACGTAGTCGGTCACGCCCTGCGGCAGCGTCTCGCTCACGTCCACGACCGGCACGCCGGCGGCGGCCGCCGCGTCCTTGAGCTGAGCGGTCACGGCCGTCTCGGTCTGGTCGTTGTTGACCAGCGCGACCACCTGCCTGCCGGTGATGAGATCGGTGGTGTCGGCGACCGCGACGACCGGCGGGTCGGTCTCCTCCTCGACCGCCTCGGAGAACGCGGGCGGGGTCACGTCGGTGAGGCCGGCGGCGTCGAGCAGGTACTTGGCGACCGGCTCGGTCGCGACGACCTTGCCGCCCGGGCTCGCGGCGCCGATCGACTCGGCCTTGGTGGTCAGCGCCGCCAGCTTGTCGCCGAACGACTTCGCGTTGTCGGCGAACGTCGTCTTCTTGTCCGGCGCCACCGCGCCGAGCTGCTCGGCGACCTCGTCGGCCACCTTCCGCACGGTCGGCAGGTCGTACCAGACGTGCTCGTTCTCGCCTTCCGGGTGACCGGACAGGTCGAACGCCACGATCCGCTTCGCGTCCGCGCCCGCCGCGTCGACGAGCTTGGCGAAGAAGTCGTCGTAGCCGCCGCCGTTGTAGACGACGAGGTCCGCGTCGGTCATCAGCGTCGCGTCCTCCGGCTTGTCGGCGTAGGAGTGCGGGTCCGCGGACGGGTCGTCGATCAGCGCCTTGACGCTGACCTCCGCGCCACCGACCGCCGTGACGACACTCCCCCACACGTTCGTGGCGGTGACGACGGCGAGCCTGCCGTCCGCCGCGGCGTCCTCACCGCCGGCGCAACCGGCCGCGACGAGTGCGAACGCGGCCGTGGTGACGACGAGCGGAACAAGTCTGGACGGGCGCATGGCGATCCTCCGAACAACATATGCGTGTCGCACTATAGGTAATGGAAACCATTTTCGACTACTCGTTGTCGACTATACGACTCATCAACCTGGGTTTGTCACCGGACCGGGTGAGACGTCCCACCGAATGTGGTGAAGCTGACGTGCGCCGCCAGACTTCTGATTGTGCTTCTGAACCGTTACGGTCAGCACATGGCGCGGCCTATGCACGTTCGTCGGCCGGCGACACTGGCGTCGCTGGCCGCGGAGCTCGGCGTTTCTCGGACCACGGTGTCCAACGCCTACAACCGGCCTGACCAGCTCTCCCCAGAGCTGCGCAGGCGGGTGCTGGAGACCGCGCGCCGGTTGGGCTATCCCGGCCCGGACCCGGTCGCCCGGTCGCTGCGCACCAGGAAGGCGGGCGCGGTCGGGCTGCTGCTCACCGAGAACCTGTCCTACGCGTTCCGCGACCCCGCCGCGCTCGGCTTCCTCGAGGGGCTGGCGCTGGCGTGCGAGGGCGCGGGCCAGGGCCTGCACCTCGTGCCGGTGAACCCCGAGCGCGACGACGTCACCGCCGTGCACAGCGCGGGCGTCGACGGCTTCGTCGTCTACTCGGTGCCCGACGACGACCCGCACCTCGCGGCCGTGCTGTCCCGCCCGGTGCCGACCGTGGTGTGCGACCAGCCGCGCGTCGAGGGCGTCGACCTGGTCGGCATCGACGACCACGCGGCGATCGCGCAGCTCGCGGGCCGGCTCATCAGCATCGGACACCGCAACATCGGCGTGCTGTGCATGCGGCTCGCCCGCGACCGCAGTGACGGGTTCGCGTCGATCGCGCGGCAACGGACCGCGCACTTCCACGTGCAGCGGGCCCGGCTCGCCGCGCTCGCGGACTCGTTCGGGACGGCCGGCGTCGACTGGGCGAACGTGCCGGTGGTGGAGCGGTTCGACCACTCGATCGCGAACGGCGAGTCGGCCGCGGCACAGCTGCTGGACGCGAACCCCGAGGTCACGGCCCTCATCTGCACATCGGACATCCTCGCGCTCGGCGCGCTGAACGAGGCGAAGCGCCGTGGGCTGCGGGTGCCGCAGGACCTGACGGTGACCGGCTTCGACGGGATCGCGGAGGCGGAGCGGGTCGGCCTCACGACGATCCGGCAGCCAGTATTGGAAAAGGGGCGGGCGGCCGGGAAGCTGCTGCTCGGAGCCGCGGAGCACAGCCGCCCGCGGCACATCACGCTGGACACGGAGCTGGTGGTCGGGACGACGTCCGCGCCGCCGAGGACCACAGAGGAACGCTGGTTCGGTCCGTAGTGCGTCGCGGGACGCCGCGCCGGCAATGGCGAGCGGCGTCCCGCGACGCATCAGGCGAGGCTGATCGGCGTCGGGGCACCGATGAGCCCACCCAGTTTGCCGACCACCTGGTACGTGCCGGCCGGCACGGCATCGCGGTCGACGGGGCAGCCGGGGGCGGAGGTCCGACCGGCCCAGTTCAGTGAGAACGCCAGTGGCTGGTTCGGCGCGAGGACCCGAACGTCCTGCTCGGGCGGGCCGTAGCAGTCGTTGCTCGACCACAGCCGGGCGCCGTCCGCGGCGAGGACCAGGATCTCGCGCAGCCTGCGGCTGACGTCGCGGGTGCACGACACCGGTCCGACGTTCGTGATCTCCAGCCGCAGCAACGGCTTCGCGCCGACCGGGTAGGACGGCTGGTCCGGCTTCGCCGTGACCTTCATGACCGCGTCGGGGCACGCCTTCGGCGGGCCGGGCGGCGGGGCGGCGGTCGTGGTCGTGACCGGCGGGGTCGCGGCGGGCTGACCCGGTTTCGCCGCCGGCTTGGCCGCCTCGGACGTGCGCGGGCTCGCCGACACCGAGCCGCGCGGGTCGTTCGGGCCCGGGCTCGACGGCGGCGCGGACGCGCGACCGGACGCCCCGGCGGAGGCCTTGACCGACGACCCGACCGCGGACAGGTTGCTCGAGCCGGCCGTGCCCTGCACCGGATGCTGGTCGTCGGCCTCGACGAGGCCGCCGATGATCCAGGCCAGCAGCACCACCGCGAGCACCGAGACGCCGGCCGCGAAGGCGCGGCGACGCCAGTACACCGACTGGGGCAGCGGGCCGTTCGGTTCGATCATGGCTCGACCGTAGCTCCGCGCTACCCTGTTCGCTTGGACCTTCCAGTCCCTCGATCGGGGGTTATTCACGCAGGTCGCGGGCACTCAGAGTTGTTGCCGGCGCCACGTTGCCCATGGGGCGGGAACCTTGTCCAATGGGTGATCGAGCAGAAATCCAGTGTTCGACCGCAGTGTCGCGGCATGCTGAGACAAACACGCCCGCGGGGCCGGGAGCTGACCATGAGCGCTATCGACGAGCTGCTGCACCGCCACGTCATCGGTGTCGACCACGGCGCGCCCGAGGTGCCGACACCGGTGCCCTCGCTGCACCTGACCGTGGTGACCTGCATGGACGCTCGCATCAAGGTGTTCGACGTGTTCGGTCTGCGCCACGGCGAGGCCCACATCCTGCGCAACGCGGGCGGGGTGGTGACCGACGACATCATCCGCTCGCTCGCGATCAGCCAGCGCAAGCTCGAGACGCGTGAGGTCATCGTCATGCAGCACACCTCGTGCGGCCTGTCGATGATCACCGAGGACGAGTTCAAGGACGAGGTCGAGCAGGACACGAAACTGCGCCCGCCGTGGGCGATCGAGGCGTTCCGCGAGGTCAAGGACAGCGTGCGCCAGTCGGTCGAACGCGTGCGGCGCAGCCCGTTCGTGCCGCACCGCGACCTGGTGCGCGGGTTCGTCTACGACGTGCGAACCGCCGAGCTGACCGAGGTGTTCTGACCCGCCTCAGCACGGACCTCGCGCGGAGATCCAGGACACGAACTAGCATCGGTCGGCGATGAGCCTCGACCCGCATGTACTGACCGACTGGTTCGCCGAGAAGGCCCGCGACCTGCCATGGCGGGCTCCGGACTGTTCGGCGTGGGGTGTGCTGGTCAGCGAGATCATGCTGCAGCAGACCCCGGTCGCTCGCGTCGAGCCGTCGTGGCACGACTGGATGGCGCGCTGGCCGACCCCGGCCGCGCTGGCCGCCGCGACCCCGGCCGACGTGCTCCGGGCGTGGGGCAAGCTCGGCTACCCGCGCCGCGCGCTGCGCCTGCGGGACGCGGCGACGGTGATCGCCGCCGAGCACGGCGACGTCGTGCCGTCCGATGTGGACACCCTGCTCGCGCTGCCGGGCATCGGCGCGTACACCGCGCGCGCGGTCGCCGCGTTCGCCTACCGCAAGCGGTGTCCGGTCGTGGACACCAACGTGCGGCGCGTGATCGCCAGGGCGGTGCACGGCGCCGGCGACGCCGGCCCCGCGTCGACCACCCGGGACCTCGCCGACGCGGACGCGCTGCTGCCGGCCGACGACGAGCTGGCCGCGCGGATGTCGGCCGCGCTGATGGAGCTCGGCGCGACCGTGTGCACGGCACGGAACCCGCGCTGCGCGGACTGCCCGGTGTTCGACGCGTGCGCGTGGCAGCACAACGGTCGGCCCGTCTACGCGGGCCCCGCCAAGCCGGTGCAGAGGTTCGCCGGCACGGACCGGCAGGTGCGCGGACTGCTGCTCGACGTCCTGCGGGACACGTCGACGCCGGTCGCGAAGACCAGGCTCGACGTCGTGTGGTCCGACGCCGGCCAGCGGGACCGATGTCTCGACTCGCTGCTGGTGGACGGCCTCGTCGAGCAGACCGCCGACGGGATGTTCGCGTTACCCGGCGACCACTGAAACTCGGCAACACAATCCTTTGGCAATTGGGGAACTCTTGTCATCAGGTAACCGCCGCACTACGTTCGGAAATGCCAGTCACCGATCTGGGCCACCCGGCCCCAAGTCGAGGGAGATCGAGATGGCCGTATCCCGCCGTGCCCTGTTACGGGGCGGCTTCACCGTCACGGCTATGGGCGCGCTCGGCGCCGCCACCGCTCCGATAGCGGTAGGCGAGGTCGCAGTCGCCCGGCCACGGATGTACACCTGTTCCGAATGGGGCGCCCGCCCCGCCAACGGCACCATCACCATCGAGAACCACAAGCCCACCTACATCGTCGTGCACCACACGGCCGGCGGTAACTCCACCGACTACTCGCTGGACCACGCGTTCGCGATCTCGCGCAGCATCCAGAACTTCCACATGGACGGCCGCGGCTGGATCGACACCGGCCAGCAGCTCACCAACAGCCGTGGCGGGCACGTCACCGAGGGCCGGCACCGCAGTGTCGAGATCCTCGACGGCGGCACCCGGCACGTGCAGGGCGCGAACGTGGGCGACCACAACAGCGAGGTCATCGGCATCGAGAACGAGGGCCTGTACTCGACCGTCGACGTCACGCAGGCGCTGTGGGACTCGCTGGTGCAGCTGGTCGCGTACATCGCGCAGTCCTACGGCATCTCGCCGGACATGATCCGCGGCCACCGCGACTTCAACGCGACCGAGTGCCCCGGCGAGGTCCTCTATGGACGGTTGCCGGAGCTCAAGGACGCCGTCGGCGCCGCGCTCGGCGTCGCGCCGACCGCGGCCCCGCGGACGTGGCCGCTGCTGAAGCCGGGCGCCACCGGGTCGAAAGTCCTTGCCGCGCAACATCTTCTGCGGGCCCGCGGAGTGGACATCAAGGCCGACGGCGAGTTCGGCGCTTCGACGTTCGCCGCGGTCCGCGCGCTGGCCGAGGACAACGGGGTCGCCTACGAGCCGTGCTACGCGAGCCGCACGGCCGACGAGAGCGGGTTCGTCGGCGTCACCACGTGGCCGCTGCTGGTCCGCACCGTGCGGCCGGGTGACACCGGTGAGGCCGCGCTCGCCGCGCGGGCACTGCTGTCCGGCCGCAACGCCGGCGGCGTGATCGACACCGCCACCTGGCAGCGGCTCCTCGCCTGAGGCCTGGCACCCTGCCCTCATGGCGCAGGCGTTGGAGCTGTTCTTCGACGGCGACGCGGATGCCGCCGTGCGTGGGTTGTGGCGTGGGCTGGAGGACGTCGGCGTCCCCAGCCTCGCGACGCGCACGCACGGCCGGCACCGGCCGCACGTCACGTTCGCGGTGGCGGGCGCGATCCCGCAGAAGACCCGCGACGCGCTGCGGGAGGACCTGCGGCTGCTGTCGATCCCGACACTGTGGCTGTCCGCGCTGGCCGCGTTCTCGGCCAGCGACAACGTGCTGGTGCTGAGCGCGGTCGTGGACAACGAGCTGCTCGCCGTGCACTCCACGGTCCACGACGTGCTTGCCAAGCGCGTCAAGGCGCCCTCCGCGTACTACCTGCCCGGGTCGTGGGTGCCGCACTGCACGCTCGCGCAGGGCCTCGAGCCCGCGCAGGTCATCGCGGGCTTCGCCGCGCTGTACCCGGTAGGGTCGATCAAGGCACGGATCACTGGGATCGCGGTCGTCGACACCCACACGGGCGAGACAGACGTCCTGCGCGATCTGGAGGACGGCGATGAGTGAAGAGCGGCGCAGGGTGCGGGACACCCTGATCGAGGAGCTGCGCAAGACGGAGACGCTGACCGTCGCCGGCCGCGCGCTCTACGCCAGGTACGCGGCGATGTGCGAGGGCGGCCAGCCCGACGCGCCGCCGGAGGAGCCGGTGCCGGACGCGCCGGCCCCACCGCCGCCCGCGCCCGCCCGTGCACAGCGGGTCCCCGTCGAGGAGGACGAGGAGTTCAGCGGCTCGTTCATGGTCCGGTCCAACGCGCAGCCGAACATCCCCGGCTACCGCGAGACCCCGAGCGAGCTGCCCCGCTCGATCCGGGACCGCCGCCGCTGACCTGATGTAAGGGGCTTCAGAGCGGTCGCGCCTACCGTCCCCGACCATGGGATTCAACGTCAAACCCGGTGCCGTCGGCGGCTGGCGGGGTGGTCGGGCGGCAGGCGGACTATGCCGACGACGCCATCTCCTACTTGGAGAAACACGCTGTGGTGTCGGAGTCCGACGCCGGGCTGATCCTCAAGGCGGAGGCGTACAACCCGACGATCCTCGGCATCGTTCGGGACGCGATGACGGAGGCGAAGACGTTCCTCGCCGACTCCGCCGACGCGCTGAAGGACACCGCCGCCTACTACGAGGACACCGACCAAGCGACGGCGGAAGAGTTCGACTACACCTACGAGTCGGACCAGACCCGGTGGCTCCGGCCCAGAAGTTGGCGAGGGTGCGGTACTCCGCGACGTTCTGGCAGATCCTCGACGCGACGTTTTCTGGGCGGCCATCAGTGCGGCCACCGGCGGCGTGACCTCGTGGACGGGCGTCGGCGCGGTGCTGGGCGGCGCGTTCACCGGCCTGTGCATCTGGCAGATCTCCGGGAAGGTCCTCGAGTACGCGGGGCTGCTCGGGGAGATCGACATCGTGCTGGACACCTTCACCGGTCTGGAGACCGAGATGTCCGGGCCGGTGTACTGGCTGGCCAACCTCTCGATGCCGAAGCCGTACGAGGGGGTGTAACACGAAGCAGCCCGCGCTCGCCGAGCAGGGGCGGGCCGCGCTCGACCCAGCTCGCGGCGGAGGAGGCGGCCGAGGCCGGCCGAGGAGACCGGGTCGATCATGGTGCGGGCGCAGCGGGCGAGCACGACCGGTCCGCAGGCACCGCCCGCGGTCGCGCCCCGCTCGGTCCGCGACCGCAGGAGCTAACGCCCCAGCACCGACGACAGGAACGCCTCCACCGCGCCCCGGTAGACCGCCGGGGCATCGTGGTGCACGACGTGCCCCGCGCCCGCCACGACGAGGTGCCGCACCTGGCCCCGCGCCCGTTTCGGCAGGTCGGCCATCTGCCCCGGCGGCATCGCGCTGTGCTCGGCCTCGATCGCCAGCATCGGGCACGCCACCCGCTCGACGAACGGCCAGTAGTCGCGCCGGCCCCACTCGTCCGCGATCTCGTACAGCTCCGCCAGGTCCGAGATCAGGTGGTAGCCGTCGTCGCGTTCGGTCACGCACTCGACGAAGTAGTCGCCGAGCGGGTCGAAGAACTCCCGGACGTGGGCGAGCGAGGCGAACGGCACCGGCCACGACTCGAAGTAGGGCCGCCACGGGTCGACCGTCTTGCCCCGCTGGTCGGGCGCGATGTCCTCGACGACGACCGCCCGCACGAGCGCGGGATGGGTCGCGGCGAGGCACCAGGCGTGCAGCCCGCCCATCGAGTGCCCGATGACCACCGACGGCCCCAGGTCGGCGAGCACCTCGGCCGCGTCCGCGACGAAGTCCTCCGTGCGCCAGCCGCCGCCCCGGTGCGGGCTACGCCCGTGCCCCCGCGCGTCCAGTCCGACCACCCGGCCGTAGCCGGTCAGCCAGCGCGCCACCGGCCACCACGTGCGGGCCCGCCCCATCAGCCCGTGCAGCAGCAGGATGCCGGGGCCCTGTCCACCGAACTCGACCACACCCGTTCGCGTCGCCACCCGGCAAGTAATACACAGATCCCACTCGCGCATCACACCTGGTCGGCCATGATGTCCGGGTCGCCGATCCACGGGAGCTGTTCACCATGCACCACCGCACGGCCGTGCGCACCGTCTGCCTCGCCATCGCCGCGGTGAGCCTCGCGGCCTGTTCGGTCTCGCGCTCCGGCGACACGGGGTCGAGCGACAGCGGGGACAGCGGCGACACCGCCGACGCGCCGGCCGCGGAGACCCCGGCGGGCGCCGACGGCGCGGGTGACCCGTACTACCCGAAGGACGGCAACGGCGGCTACGACGTGACCGCCTACCACGTGTCGATCAGCTACGACCCGGCGACGAAGCAGCTGACCGGCGACACGCTGGTCACCGCGAAGGCCGGCGACCGGCTCGAGGACTTCAACCTCGACCTCAACGGGCTCGAGGTCGGCTCGGTCGAGGTGGACGGCGGCAAGGCCGAGTACACCCGCGAGGGCGACCACGAGCTGGTGATCACCCCGGCGGAGCCGGTCGCCGACGGCGCGACGTTCGAGACCCGCGTGAAGTACTCGGGCACGCCCGAGATGGCCGAGGAGGGCACGCTCGGCGAGAACGGCTGGCAGATCGCCACGTCCGGCGGCGCGTTCGCGGCCGGCGAGCCGCACTCGGCGACGAACTGGTACCCGGCGAACGACACCCCGAAGGACAAGGCGACGTTCAAGCTGGACGCGCGGGTGCCGACCGGGTGGAGCGTGATCTCCAACGGCCGCGAGGAGGCGCCGACCGCGGGCGCAGACGGCTGGACCACCTACCACTGGACCGAGCCGAACCGGATCACCACGTACCTGACGACCGTCGGCATCGACAAGTGGACGTACGAGCGGTCGACCATGGCGGACGGCACGCCGATCGTGAGCGCGTACGCGCCGGGCGCGGAGGACAAGAAGGACGTCGAGTCGCGGCTGCCGGAGATCCTCGCGTTCCTGAGCGAGAAGTTCGGTCCGTACCCGCAGAGCGCCGCGGGTGGCATCTACATCAACGAGAGCATCGGCTTCTCGCTGGAGACCCAGGGCCGGCCGATCTACGCCGACTGGGCGGAGCTTCCCGTTGTGGTGCACGAGAACGCGCACCAGTGGTACGGGAACTCGGTGTCGGTCAACGAATGGCGCGATATCTGCCTGAACGAGTGCTTCGCGAGCTACGCGCAGTGGCTGTGGGACGAGGCCAAGGAGGGCGCGAACCTCGACGACCAGTACCGCACGGAGGTCGCGCGCGGCACGGACCGGTTCTGGTCCGGGAAGCTGTACGACATGGGCGCCGGCAACGAGTTCACGTCCGTGTACGACAAGGGCCCGCTCGCGCTGCACGCGCTGCGCCGCCAGATCGGCGACGACAAGTTCAACCGGGTGCTGAAGGAATGGCCGGCGAAGCACAAGGACGGCAACGCGTCCTGGCCTGAGTTCGAGAAGTTCGTGGCGGACATCGCGGGACAGGATCTCGACGCGTTCTTCGAGGCGTGGTTCCGCGGCGACGCCCAGCCCGCCGACGAGTACCTGTACCCGGGCCCGCTGCGGAAGTGAGCTACGGCTACGGCAGGACGATCTCGGCCATGATCGCGTTGTGGTCGCTGCCCGGCAGGTCGAACACCGCGTAGCTGCTGATCGCGCAGCGGACGTCGGCGAGGATGTGGTCGATCGTCAGCGGTGGGCCCAGCGGCCAGTCGGCCCAGGTGGGGGTCATGCCTTCGCCGGTCTCCTCGCCCGCGTCGGAGTACCCGCGGTCCACGATGGCGCGGAACGCGGCGTGGTCGAGTGACGCGTTGAAGTCGCCGGCGAGGACGCGTACCCGTTCGCGCGGGGTCGCCTGCGGCAGCTGCGCAAGCTCGCGCCGCCACGTGTTGACGTCCTCGGCCTCCAGCGGCGGCTGGATGTGCACCGCGGTCACCTCGAAGTCGTCGTTGCCCGGCCGGTCGACGACGACGCTCGGCTGCGACAGGATGCTCGACTCGATGAGAATGATCTGTCGCAAAGGGACCTTCGCCGCGATGCCGGAGCCGTCGCCGCCGGGCCGCGCGTCGAAAACGCGGTAGGGCAAGGCATCCGCGAGCCCGGCACGGTCCAATGCGGACACCGCGTCCGGCGTCAGCTCCGGCAAGGCGAGCACGTCGACCTGTTGGGCGCGCACGAGGTCGACGATCGTCCTGGCGTCGCCGTGCCCGAGGCGCAGGTTGGCAGTCATGATCCGCACGTGGTCGCCCTCGGCCTGCGGCTGCTCCTCGGACAGGATGCGCGGAGTCATCAGCGCGCCGAGCGAAAGCGTCACCACGAGCAGGACGACGGCCAGCAGTCGGCGCCCGACGCCGAAGGTGATGAGGGTGATCAGCAGCCCGGCCGCGGCGACGTAGGGCGTGACCGCCATCGCGCCGACGAGGAACGCGGTGGTCTCGAGACTGAGCACCCGCACGACGGCGTAGGCCACGAACACCAGCGCGAGCACCCAGAGCAGGAAGCCGAGCTTGCGCCCGCCACGCCGGCGGCGCGGCGGGTCGTCGATGTCGATGACGGGCGGTGCCAGCTCGCCGGTCGCCTCGGCCCACCTAACCACGGCGCTCGTTGCCGCGTTTGTAGTTGCCGGTGGCGCGCGCGAGGAGCTGTTGGGCCTCGTCGCCACCGACGCTTTCCAGCTTGCCGAGGAGCTTGGCCGCCGCCGACCCGCGGACGGTCGTGACCACACGGTTGCCACGCGAGACGAGCAACTGCCCGTCCTTCGTGACCCGCCAGTCGAACGGATCGTCCTCGAGCCCCATACCCACCAGCTTGCCTGAACCGAAGGCGCGGCGTCGCACCCTTTACCCGGCGAGTCCCTGCTTCCGAGTTGTCAACCGCTCCGCTCGGTGCGGGGTTGGGCCGGAGGCCAACCCCGCCAACGACAAAGGCCGCACCTCCCCGAACGGGGAGATGCGGCCTTCGCGGTCTACGTGGTTACTCCGCCTCGGCAGTGCCCTCGGCG
The DNA here is from genome assembly GCA_963840275.1 of uncultured Actinomycetota bacterium. Classification (GTDB taxonomy): domain Bacteria; phylum Actinomycetota; class Actinomycetes; order Mycobacteriales; family Pseudonocardiaceae; genus Actinophytocola. Next base: position 940,431 of record CAWIYK010000002.1, on the reverse strand, counting down.
TCGCCGCCGCTGGAGGCTGCCATGTCCACCGGCGGGGCGTCCGGGACGTTGCCCGGCTTGGGCTCGCCGCGGAAGGTGAACGTCGCCTTGTCGGTCGACGTGTCCTCCTCGCCGTCCCAGCCGTCGACGTCGCAGATGATGATCTGGCCCGGCTGGATCTCGCCGAACAGGATCTTCTCCGACAGCTGGTCCTCGATCTCGCGCTGGATCGTGCGGCGCAGCGGGCGAGCACCCAGCACCTTGTCGAACCCGCGCGTGGCCAGCAGCTTCTTCGCCGCCGGGGTCAGCTCGATGGCCATGTCCTTGTTCTTCAGCTGCGTCTCGACGCGGGTGATCATCAGGTCCACCATCTTGACGATCTGCTCTTCGGTGAGCTGGTGGAACACGATGATGTCGTCGATACGGTTGAGGAACTCCGGCCGGAAGTGCTTCTTCAGCTCGTCGTCGACGCGCTGCTTCATCCGGTCGTAGGTCTGGCCCTCGCCACCGCTCGAGAAGCCGAGGTTGACGGCCTTCGAGATGTCCTGCGTGCCCAGGTTCGACGTGAAGATGATGACGGTGTTCTTGAAGTCGACCGTGCGGCCCTGGCCGTCGGTCAGTCGACCGTCCTCCAGCACCTGCAGGAGGGTGTTGTAGATCTCCTGGTGCGCCTTCTCGATCTCGTCGAACAGGACCACCGAGAACGGCTTGCGGCGGACCTTCTCCGTCAGCTGGCCGCCCTCCTCGTAGCCCACGTACCCCGGAGGGGCACCGAAGAGCCGCGAGGCGGTGTACCGGTCGTGGAACTCACCCATGTCGATCTGGATGAGCGCGTCGTCCTCGCCGAACAGGAAGTTCGCCAGCGCCTTGGACAGCTCGGTCTTACCGACACCGGACGGGCCCGCGAAGATGAACGAGCCGGACGGCCGGCGCGGGTCCTTCAGACCGGCGCGGGTACGGCGGATGGCCTGCGACACGGCCTTGACCGCGTCCTCCTGGCCGATGATCCGCTTGTGCAGCTCGTCCTCCATGCGGAGCAGACGCGTGGTCTCCTCCTCGGTGAGCTTGAACACGGGGATACCGGTCCAGTTGGCCAGGACCTCGGCGATCTGCTCGTCGTCGACCTCCGCGACGACGTCCAGGTCCCCGTCCTTCCACTGCTTCTCCCGCTCGGCCTTCTGCCCGAGCAGCGTCTTCTCGGAGTCACGCAGCTTCGCGGCACGCTCGAAGTCCTGAGCGTCTATGGCGCTCTCCTTCTCACGCCGCACGTCGGCGATCTTCTCGTCGAACTCGCGCAGGTCCGGCGGCGCGGTCATGCGACGGATGCGCATCCGGGCGCCGGCCTCGTCGATCAGGTCGATCGCCTTGTCCGGCAGGAACCGGTCGTTGATGTACCGGTCGGCCAGCGTGGCCGCGGCAACCAGCGCCGGGTCGGTGATCGTCACCCGGTGGTGCGCCTCGTAGCGATCCCGCAGGCCCTTGAGGATCTCGATCGTGTGCTCGAGCGTCGGCTCGCCGACCTGGATCGGCTGGAAACGGCGCTCCAGCGCCGGGTCCTTCTCGACGTACTTGCGGTACTCGTCGAGCGTGGTGGCACCGATCGTCTGCAGCTCGCCACGAGCCAGCATCGGCTTGAGGATCGACGCGGCGTCGATCGCGCCCTCGGCGGCGCCCGCACCGACGAGCGTGTGGATCTCGTCGATGAACAGGATGATGTCGCCGCGCGTGCGGATCTCCTTGAGCACCTTCTTGAGGCGCTCCTCGAAGTCACCGCGGTAGCGCGAGCCGGCGACCAGGGAGCCGAGGTCGAGCGTGTAGAGCTGCTTGTCCTTCAGCGTCTCCGGCACCTCGCCCTTGACGACCATCTGCGCGAGACCCTCGACGACGGCCGTCTTGCCGACGCCGGGCTCGCCGATGAGCACCGGGTTGTTCTTGGTGCGGCGGGACAGCACCTGCATGACCCGCTCGATCTCCTTGGCCCGCCCGATAACCGGGTCGAGCTTGCCCTCCCGCGCGGACGCGGTCAGGTTGCGACCGAACTGGTCGAGCACCAGCGAGGACGATGGCGTGCCCTCGCCGCGGCCGCCGGTCTCCGCGGGCTCCTTGCCCTGGTAACCGGACAGCAGCTGCAACACCTGCTGGCGCACGCGGTTGAGGTCGGCGCCGAGCTTGACGAGCACCTGTGCGGCGACGCCCTCGCCCTCCCGGATCAGGCCGAGAAGGATGTGCTCGGTGCCGATGTAGTTGTGGCCGAGCTGAAGCGCCTCGCGAAGCGACAGCTCGAGGACCTTCTTGGCCCGTGGGGTGAAGGGGATGTGCCCGCTCGGCGCGTGCTGGCCCTGGCCGATGATCTCCTCGACCTGCTGCCGCACGCCTTCGAGGGCAATACCCAAAGACTCCAACGCCTTGGCGGCGACACCCTCACCCTCGTGGATCAAGCCCAGGAGGATGTGCTCGGTGCCGATGTAGTTGTGGTTGAGCATCCTGGCCTCTTCTTGGGCCAGCACAACCACCCGCCTCGCGCGGTCGGTGAACCTCTCAAACATCTGCACTCCTGACTGCTGCGCCGGCGGCCCTATTCCACCGCTGTACCCGTGCGGTGGTTCAGCACCGTGAAGACCACTGTAGTCGTCCAGTCTGTTGCTCTCAGTACCACTTGCGGCTATCCGTGAGCTTCATGGGGAACAACGTGCGAGAACCAGCATGGATTCCGCCGCAAGGGGCTGTCCGCTAAGCGCGAACAGGTCGTTCCTCCAGCTCGCGATGATCATCGCGATGGGTTAACCTTAGGCCAGCCTCACCTACTTTTGGCCCAGGGAGACGCCCATGCGGACCAGTCCGAGCCTACGGCTCGTGACCGGCGTGCGCCTGGACGGTCTCGCCGACTCCGTCGAACGCGCCGGATCACGCCAGGTCAGGGCGGAGATCCGGGTCGGCCTGCCGGAAGATTCCTCCGGTTGGGTGAACTGCGCGGCGTTACTCTCCGCACCCGCCGGCTTCGACCGCTGGCGGCTCGAGCTGGCCGGCTGGTTGCACGACCGGTACGGCGAGGCACCCGAACGGACCACCGCCGGCTACGTCATGTCGTGGTACCTGTCGGTGCCCGCGTACCTCGCCGCACTGCTCTTCCATCATGAACGACGCGTGCCTTCTCTACGGCCGGACCATCTCGCGTTCCGCACGGCTCGACCGAGGCCCCACCCGGACTCGATCGCGGTACTGGATCCGGGCTTTTTCTGCCTCCCGGACGATCCCGCCGCGGGCACCCCGGACGCGACCGTCGTGCCAGACGAGCGAGTGCTGGCGGCCGTGCTCCGCGGCCGCTTCACCGCACACGCGACCCGGTTCGTCGCCACCTTCGGCGAGACGGTCCGGTTCGGCCGGCACACGCTGTGGGCCGCGGCCACCGACGCGCTCGACAACGCGATGTGGCTAGCGGGCCGCTACGGCGGCGACGAGGCGGCCGGGGTGCTGGACGCCGGGCTGCTGCTCCCCGAGCGGATCGAGCCGCTGACCTCGGCGTCGACGCTGCACCCGGTCGCCGACGAGCAGGGCAGGACCCGCTGGACGCGGCGCCGCGAGAGCTGCTGCTTCCACTACCTGATGGCCGCGGGCCAGGGCGTGTGCGAGACCTGTCCCCGGGTGTGCCCGAAAGGTTAGCGGCCGGCCCGCCGGACGAGCAGGATCCTGGTATGACCCCGATCTGGCTCGGACCCGCCATCGCCGCGGTGCTGTTGCTCGTGCTGTACACGCCGGGGCCGGGACAGCGGCTGCGGCACCGGATGATGTACGGCGCGGCGCGGAAGGTGTGGGCCGGCGGCAGCGCCGTCGTGGCCATGCGGGTGCTCGCCGGCCGGCAGGACGGGCTGACGACCAGCTGGCGCCGCGGGGCCGCGGTGGTGACCCCGGGCCGGGTCGACTTCACCCGGTACGTCGCCGGCATGTCGTTCTACCAACGGCCGGCGCCGCCGATGCAGATCGTGGGGATCGACGGGCCGCCGCAGCGGATCCGCGGGCGCGCCCTGCTGTGGCTGGACCCGGACTGCCAGGTCACCACGCTGCGAACCCCGACCGCGGCGGTGGAGTTCGCGGTGATGCCGCCGATTCCCGCGGAGTCGGTGCTGTCTCGACTGCGCTGGCCGGCGCCGCCGGGCTGAGGCTGTCGTTGGCGGGATTGGCCTCCGGCCCCCGATTTCCAGCCTAGCCACGAGCACCGACAACAACCGGGCGCTCCGGCCGAGTTGTCCACAGTGCTCGCTCTGTGCCTGGGGCGGTCGTCGGCGGTTGGTCCGTGAGGGCCGAGCCCTGTGGACAACTCGGATCACGGGTCGCGTTGCTGTCGGTGGTGCTGGCTAGGCTGGTAACCGGGGGCCGGAGGCGCGGCCCTGCGGCAATACGGCAGAGCGGCTGGCCGCCGAAGCTGCGCCTGTGGACAACCCCGCCCACGTGCCGCTTCCCTGTCGGTGACGCTGGCTACGCTGGAAAACGGGGGCCGGAGGCCCGAGCTGAGCCCGGGAACATGGCTCGACTACTCGCCCGCGCCGCCGGTGACCGCGTCGCCGAGCGGGGTCCGACGATAGAGAACCGAGCGGCCGGACCGAGCACGACTGACGAGACCCGCGTTGCGCAACACCGCGAGATGATCGCCGACGGCGCCCGGGGCGAGACCGAGGCTCTTCGCCAGTTGGGTGGTGCTCGCCGGTTCCGCGAGTGCGGTGAGCAGTCGCGCTCGGGAGCGGCCGAGCAGGTCGGCCAGCGCGCCCTCCGGTGCGGCGGCGCCCGGTTCCCACAGCGCGCCGACGCCGCGCGCCGGATACAGCAGCGCCTTCGGCCACGGCGGTTCGGTGTAGGCGCCGATGTGCGGCCACACGAACACCGACGGCACCAACAGCAACCCGGCGCCACCCAGCTCGACCGTCTGCGACGTGGCCGAGTTCCGCAGCACGACGACGCCGTCGCGCCAGCTCAGGCGTTTGTGGAGGTTCGCGAACGCGGCACCCCAGCCGCCGCGGCTCAGCAGGTCGGCGCGGTGCACGACGTCGCGTTCGCACACCGCGCGCAGCGCCGGCCAGTCCGGGGCGACCAGCTCGTGCCACGCGGTCTCCATGGCGTCGGCGAGCAGGTTCGCCACCGAGCGGTCCCGCAGTACGGCGAGCACCCGCTCGTCGACGACCTCCTGGCGCGCCAGGCACTCCTTGATCTCGAACCGGGCCTGCCGCAGGGGCGTCGCGCGGATCGCGGCCAGGTCGTCCTCGATGGTCTGCGCCATGCTGGCCGGCGGCTGCGCGATGAACGCGGGCCCGTACCTGGCCGACTGCAGCGCGGTGACCGCGGACAGCGCCGTCTCCCGGCACAGCTGCCGGTACTTCGGCCGCACCCGCGCCGCCCACTCCGGCGGCAGGCTCGGGTTGTTCCGCCCGGCCAGCTTGCGGACCAGGTTCTCCAGCTCGACGATCGGCGACAACGCGAACCGGCTGTTCAGCAGGTCGTCCCGGCCGACCACGAACCTCAGCACGACCGCGACCTTACGCCGTCCGGCGAAACTGTGGTGGCGTGCGACGGCACGGCCGACGCTGGCGCCATGACCGAAGACAGAGCCACGTTCCGGCAGGTGCTCGCCGTGCCGGTCTACCGTGTCGTGTTCCTGACCCGCGCGCTCGCGATCGGCGCGGACACGTTGCGCACGGTGGCCCTCTCGGTCCTGGTGTTCGCCGCGACCGGGTCGGCCCTGCTCGGCGCCATGACCTTCGGCATCTCGTTCCTGCCGCAGGTGTTCGGCGGGCTGGTGATCGGCGCGCTGCCCGACCTGATCCGGCCGCGCCTGCTGATCGTCACCGGCTACTCACTCGAGGCGGCCGGCGCGCTGGTGCTCGCGGTCGGCGGGCTGCCGGTCTGGGCGAGCCTGCTGATGGTCGCCGGCATCGGCTGTCTCGCGCCGGTGTTCAACGGCACGTCCGGCCGGCTCACCGCGGAAGTACTGCACGGCGACGCGTTCGTCGTCGGCAGGAGCCTGTTCCAGCTCGCCTCCTCCGGCGCGCAGCTGCTCGGGCTCGCCGGCGGCGGGATCGCGATCGCCACCATCGGCCCGCACGCCACGCTGCTGGTCACCGCGGGCTGCCACGCCGTGTCCGCGGTCTGGGCGCGGGCGGCGCTGCCCGACCTGCCCGCGCCGGGCCGCCAGGGCGAGCGCTCACTGGTCCGGCAGAGCTGGCACGGCACCCGCGTGCTCATGGCCGACCGCGTGGTCCGCCGCCTGCTGCTCGCCAACTGGCTGCCGCCCGCGTTCGTGGTCGGCGCGGAGAGCCTGCTGATCCCCTACGCCACGCTGCGGCACTTCCCCGACGGCGCCGCCGGCCTGATCCTCGCGTGCATCACGGTCGGCATGTTCGTCGGCAACCTGGTGGTCACCAGGGCACTCGCGCCACGCACCAGGGAACGGGCGGTCCCGCTGCTGGTCGTCGTGCTGGCCCTGCCGCTCCTCGCGTTCCCGTTCGACATCTCCGCCGTGGCCGCCGGCGCGCTGCTGGCGGTGGTCGGCGTCGGGTTCACCTACGGCATCGGGTTGCAGGGCCGGTTCCGGGACGCGCTGCCGAACGACTCGAGCGGCCAGGGTTTCGGCCTGCTGTCGACCGGCCTGATGACGTTGCAGGGCGTCGGGCCCGTGGTGCTCGGCGGACTGACCGAGTTCGTCCCGGTCGGGGTGGCGATGGCGGTTGCCGGAGTCGCGACGCTGGTCATCGCCGGATGGATCGCCGTCGCCCTCCGGCCGAGCGAAGCGAAAACGCCGGTTGCCGGTTACCGGAGCTGACTCCGGTAACCGGGAACCGGCGCTTTGGCCGTGCGAGAATCTATGCGAAGTGTTAGGCCTGCTCGTTGTAGGCCTCGGAAACTTCCTTCGGGATTCGACCGCGATCCGACACGTTCATGCCCTGCTTGCGGGCCCACTCGCGAATTGCCTGGTTCTGTTCGCGGTCGGCGGAAGCAGTGCGCGGGGCTCTGCCGGCCACAGCGACCCGGCCACCCGCCCGCTTACGGCCACCGGACCGGCGCGCGTGCTCCACGTATTCGGCGAGCGCGTCTCGCAACCGCTCCGCATTGTCCTCCGAGAGGTCGATCTCGTAGAACGCGCCGTCCAATCCGAACTCGACGGTCTCCCCTGCCGTTGAACCATCGAGGTCGTCGACCAGGCTAACCGTGACCTTCTGCGCCATCTGCGCCCTCCTCAGGTGTGAAACACGGGGACCGAGCAAACATGCACCAGCACACGATATAAATACTCCCACTAAGGAGGTTAACGCAAATCGTGTGTTTAGGTTGGCGGTTCCCGTGCGCCAACTACCTCATTCTGGGCGCACCAGCGGAAACAGGATCGTCTCCCGTATGCCGAGACCGGTGAGTGCCATGAGCAGGCGGTCCACGCCCATTCCGACACCGCCGCTCGGTGGCATTCCGTACTCGAGCGCACGCAAAAAGTCCTCGTCGAGGCGCATCGCCTCGTCGTCGCCGGTGTCGCGAAGACCGGCCTGCTCGGTGAGCCGCTGCCGTTCCACCACGGGGTCGACGAGTTCGGAGTATCCGGTGGCCAGCTCGAATCCCCGGACATACAGATCCCATTTCTCGGCGATCCCGGGGATGGTCCGGTGCTGACGGGTGAGCGGCGAAGTCTCGACCGGGAAATCACGCACGAAGGTCGGCGCGTGGAGGTGGTCGCCGACCAGGTGCTCCCACAGTTCCTCCACGAGCTTGCCGTGAGTGAGCTTCGGGTCGACCTCGAGTCCATGGCCGGCCGCGTGCTTGTGCAGCAGCTCGGCCGGGGTCTGCGGGGTGACCTCCTCGCCCAGCGCCGCCGACAGCGACGGGTACATCGACAGGGTGGTCCATTCGCCGGAGAGGTCGTACGTCGAACCGTCGGCGAGTGTGACGACCTGCGTGCCGAAGACGGCGTCCGCGGCCTCCTGGACGAGCTCGCGGGTCAGCACGGCGACCGTGTCGTAGGTCTCATAGGCCGCGTAGTACTCGAGCATCGCGAACTCCGGCGAATGCGACGAGTCGCTGCCCTCGTTGCGGAAGTTGCGATTGATCTCGAAGACCTTGTCGATACCGCCGACCACACACCGCTTGAGGAACAGCTCCGGCGCGATCCGCAGGAACAGGTCCATGCCCATCGCGTTCGAGTGTGTGACAAATGGTCGCGCGGTGGCACCACCATGCATCGTTTGGAGCATCGGCGTCTCCACCTCGGTGAAACCGCGGCGGTGGAAACTGTCGCGCAATGAGCGGACCACGCCGGCGCGGGTCCGCACCGTTTCCCGGGCCTGCGGGCGCACGATCAGATCGACATAGCGCTGCCGAATCCGGGTTTCCTCGCTCAGCTCCTTGTGCGCTACCGGCAACGGGCGTAGTGACTTGGCGGCCATTCGCCACTCGTCGGCCAGAACGGAGAGCTCACCGCGACGCGACGTGATTACCTCGCCACGCACGAATACGTGATCACCGATGTCGGCGGTCGCCTTCCAGCCGGAAAGCGCGTCCTCGCCGACCTTGTTCAGGCTCAGCATCGCCTGCAGTTCGGTGCCGTCTCCCGCGAGGAGCGTGGCGAAACAGAGCTTGCCGGTATTGCGTAGAAAGATGACCCGACCAGTGACGCCCACCACATCGCCGGTGGCCGTGTCCGGCGCCAAATCCGAATACGCCTCGCGAATCTGTGCGAGCGAGTGCGTCCTCGGCAGTTCGACCGGATAGGGATCGACGCCGTCGGCAAGCAGCCGCGCCCGCTTCTCCCGGCGCACCCGAAGCTGCTCGGGAAGGTCGTCGGTCTGCGGCTCCTGCGATTCGTCGGTCACGGTAGAACAGGGTACGGAGAACGGCTGCCGCGCAGCTAACCGGTATCGAGCTACTTTGGTCGCATGGCTGACCAGACCGATGCGCTCCACCAGGTCCGCGCACGTTCTTTCGGAGCGCACGCGACCGACTACGCGGCGCACCGGCCGAACTATCCGGCCGACGGGATCCGGTGGGCCCTCGGCGCAGCCGGTCGGCCGGTTCACGACGTGCTCGACCTCGCCGCCGGCACCGGCAAGCTCACCGAGGGGCTGCTGCCGCTCGGCCTCACGGTCACCGCGGTCGAGCCGGACGACGGCATGCGCGCCGAGCTGTCCCGGCGGTTCCCACAGATCCACGCGACGACGGGCACGGCTGAGCGGATCCCGCTGCCGGACGCGTCGGTCGACGCCGTGCTCGTCGGTCAGGCGTTCCACTGGTTCGACCACGTCGCGGCGCTGACCGAGATCGGCCGGGTCCTGCGACCGGGCGGCGCGGTCGGCGCGCTGTGGAACGCGGAGCACAAGAACGTCGAGTGGGTGGCCGGGCTGCTGGCGGTGGCCGGCACGAGCGTGACCGACAACCGGCCGGAACGCTTCCGCCTGCCGCCGCACCCGCTGTTCGAGACGTTCGAGGAGTCGGTGTTCCCGCACCGGCACCGGCGCACCGTCGACTCGCTCGCGGAGACGTTCGGCACGCACTCCCGGATGCTGGTGATCGACGAGGTCGAACGGGAGATCGTGCTGAACCGCATCCGCGCGTACCTGGCGAGCCGGCCGGAGACGGCGGGCGGCGAGTTCGACGTACCGCTGGTGACCAAGGTCGTCCGAGCGGCCAAGACCTAGATCTTTGTGCGAGGCCCGCGCCCGACCAACAGTCACCTCAGGGGAACGTGACGGTACCCAGCCACCATCCACCTCGGTACCCGCGGCGGCGCCGGGACGCAACCCATACTTGAAATCCGGGGAGGCGGTTTAGGTGTTGCGGGCGAACACGAGGCGCAGCCCGAGCAGCGTCAGGTCCGGCCGGTGGTCGACGATCATCTCCGACTCGTCGACCACGAGCGGCGCGAGGCCGCCGGTGGCGATCACCGTCACCTCGCCGGGATGGGTGGTCCGCTCCAGCTCGTCGATGATCCGCCGGACCAGTCCGTCGACCTGGGCGGTGAAGCCGTACATGATCCCGGACTGCAGGCACTCGACCGTGTTCTTGCCGATCACCGACTTCGGCCGGACCAGCTCCACCTTCCGCAGCGCCGCGGCACGCGCGGCCAGCGCGTCCACCGAGATCTCGATGCCCGGCGCGAAGACCCCGCCGAGGAACTCGCCCTTCGCGGAGATCACGTCGATGTTCGTGGACGTGCCGAAGTCGACGACCACGCAGGCCGTCTCGTGCAGGTGGTGCGCCGCGAGCGTGTTGATCACGCGGTCGGCGCCGACCTCCTTCGGGTTGTCCACCAGCAGCGGCACGCCGGTGCGCACGCCCGGTTCGACGATCACCCTCGGCACGTCGCGGTAGTAGCGCCCGAGCATGGCCCGCAGCTCACGCAGCACGGCCGGCACGGTCGACAGCGCGGACACCCCGGTGATCCGGTCGGCGTGCTCGCCGAGCAGCCCGCGCATGGTCAGCGCCAGCTCGTCGGCGGTCATCCGCGCGTCGGTGCGCATCCGCCAGTCGTGCACCAGCTCGGCGCCCTCGTACAGACCGAGCGCGATGTTGGTGTTGCCGACGTCGATCGCGAGCAGCACCGCGCTCAGCTCTCCGCGGCGAGCAGCGCGTCGAGCATCGCGGCGTCCACCGTCTCCGCCCCGCTGACCAGGCCGGAGTCGACCGGGGCATGCGCGACGGCGGTGCCGCGCTCGACGATCGTGTTGGCGTCGTCGACGAACACGACCTTCGGCCGGTACGCGGCGGCCTCCGCCGCGTCCATCAGGCCGTAGGAGATCAGGATGACGGTGTCGCCGGGCCGCACGAGGTGCGCCGCGGCGCCGTTGATGCCGACCACGCCACTGCCGCGCTCTCCGGTGATGACGTAGGTCTCCAGCCGGGCGCCGTTGGTGACGTCGACGATCGCGACCTGCTCGCCGTCGAGCAGGTCGGCCGCGTCCATCAGCACCGGGTCGAGCGTCACCGAGCCGACGTAGTGCAGGTCGGCCTGCGTGACGGTCGCGCGGTGGATCTTGGACTTGAGCATCGTGCGGAACATGTCAGTCTTCCCCCTGGCCAAGGAGCACCTGCACGTTGTCGAGCAGGCGCGTCGAGCCGACGCGCGCGGCCACCAGCAGCCGCGCCTCCCCCTGAGACGGCGTCGGACCGAGATCGTTCCCGCGCAGCTCCAGATAGTCGACGTCGACGAGCGGCTCCTTGTCGAGCACGGCACGCGCCGAGTCCAGCACCATCGCCGGCGCCGCCCGCGCTGACCCGCGCGCCCGCGGCGAGCGCGGCGGACAGCGTGACCGCGGCACGCCGCTGGTCGTCGTCGAGGTAGGCGTTGCGCGAGGACCGCGCGAGCCCGTCCTCGTCGCGCACCACCGGCACGCCGACGATCTTCACCTCGAGGTTCAGGTCGCGCACGAGCTTCCTGACCAGCGTGAGCTGCTGGTAGTCCTTCTCGCCGAACACCGCGTAGTCCGGCCGCACGATGTTGAACAGCTTCGCGACCACGGTCAGGACGCCGGCGAAGTGGCCGGGGCGGGCCGCGCCCTCCAGCTGGTCGCCGAGCGGGCCGGGGTGCACGGTGACCTCGGCACCGTCCGGGTACATGGCGGCCAGCGACGGCGTGAACGCCAGCTCGACGCGCTCCGCGCCGAACATCTCGAGGTCCTGCTCGAGCGGGCGCGGGTAGCGGTCGAAGTCCTCGCCGGGCCCGAACTGCAGCGGGTTGACGAAGATCGACGCGGCCAGCACGGTGCCCGGCAGCCGGCGCGCGGTGCGCAGCAGCCTGCGGTGGCCGTCGTGCAGTGCGCCCATGGTCGGCACCAGCGCGATCTTCCTGCCGACCCCGCGCAGCGCCCGCGTGGTCGCCACCATGTCTTCGAGTCCACTGTGGACATGCAGCTGGCCGGGGGTGAACCTCGGCGTCATCGGTGTTCCTCTCCGGTGCCGCGATCCGTGCCGTTCCGGATGGCGGCGAAGACGTCGGGCGCGAGGTCGGCGCGCAGCAGCCCGCTCTCCTCGGCGCGTTCCGCGGTGCGCGCCGCGAGCGCGCGGTAGGTGGGCAGCATGTCGGGGGCGTGTTCGCCGAGCACCCGCAGGTGGGCGAGCACGGTGCCGGCGTCACCGCGCGCGACCGGGCCGGTGAGCGCGCGGTCGCCGTGGCGCAGCGCGTTGTCCAGCGCGGCGGACAGCAGCGGGCCGAGCATCCGCTCCGGGTCGCCGACCCCGGCGCCGCGCAACAGGTCCGCGGCCTCGGCGACCAGCGTGACCAGGTGGTTCGCGCCGTGAGCGAGGGCCGTGTGGTAGAGCGGGCGGGCCGCGTCGGACACCCGGACGGGCTCCGCGCCCATCTCGACGACCAGCGCCTCGCCGACACTCCACGCCGCCTCGTCGCCGTCCGCCGCGGTGATGCCGAAGCAGCAGGTGGCGACGCGTTCGAGGTCCTCGGCGCGGCCGGTGAACGTCATCACCGGGTGCAGCGCGAGCGGCAGCGCGCCGTGTTCGACGGCGGGGCCGAGCACGTCGACGCCGTGCGCGCCGCAGGTGTGTACGACGATCTGGCCGGGCCGCAGCGCGTCGGCGGCCGCGAGCCCGCGGACCATGCCGGCGAGCGCGTCGTCCGGCAGCGCGAGCAGCACGAGATCGGCGCGGCGGACCACCTCGTCCGGCGGCAGCAGCTCGACGCCGGGCAGGAGCGTCTCGGCCCGCTGGACGGACTCGCGGGACACCCCGGACGCGGCGACGACCGAGTGGCCGGCACGCGCGAGGGCGGCGCCGAGGACCGCGCCGACTCGTCCGGTGGAGACCACCCCGACGGCAAGGCGCGCTGGCCGGTTCATTACGCCTCCCTGTTTCGCCTCACGAGGGTAACTTCACCGCGACTGCTGCTGGTGCGCCGGGGCGCGCGCGGGCAGCCGCGCCTTGGTGGCGTGCAGGACGGCGATGAGCCGGGCCTCGCGGTCCGGCGCGTCGGCGCCGGCCAGCCCGAGGCGGCCCGCGTGCCAGAGGAACGCGAGCTCGGTGACGGCGGCCTGGTAGGCGCCGACGGTCCGCGCGGCGGCGCGGCCCTGCTTGCGGCCGGCGCGGACCCGCCAGTGCCGGCGGGCGGTGAGGCTGACGAGCCTGCGCACGTTCGCGGGGTCGACCCAGCCGCGGTCGACCATCTCGGGCAGCGCGCTGGCGACGATCCGCTGCTCGCGTCTGCGGTGCCAGCTGACGAGCAGCACGCCCGCGATGAAGATCGGCACCATGACGAGGAAGTAGACGTTGAGGAAGGTCTGCGGGGTGCCGAGCGTGGCTGCGGCGTTCCACATCGCGTGCAGCAGCACGGCGACGACGTACCCGCCGAGCGGCGCGAGGATCCGGATCGACCGGCTGGACGTGCGCGCGGCGACCCCGATGCCGATCCCGATCATGGCCGTGAAGAGCGGGTGCGTGAACGGCGCGAGCACGCCGCGGAGGATGAACGCGGTGATCACGCCGGACGTGCTGGTGCTGCCGAACCCGTGCTCCGCGAACGCCCTGCCGAAGTAGTAGATGTTCTCGGTGAAGGCGAACCCGGCGGCGACGAACCCCGCGTACACGACGCCGTCGATCACGCCGTCGAACTCGTTGCGCAGGAAGAGCATGATCCCGAGTACGAACGCGCCCTTGACCGCCTCCTCGAACAGCGGCGCGGAGACGATCACGGAGATCGTGTCGCCGTGCCCGTGCCCCAGCAGCGCGTCCCCGACGGCCGCCGCCGTATTGTTGATCATGAGGGCGGTGATCGCGGCGACGCTGGCGCCCCACCCGAAGGCGAGCCACAGCATCCGCGCCGGCTCCGGCTCCCACCGGTCGATCCACAGCAGGGCCGCGACGATCGACCCGACCGGCACGAGCGCGGCCACGATCCCGACGAGCTCGGCGACCAGCCCGACCCGCGCGGTCGACAGCGCCAGCAACGCGAGCCCGCTGGCGGCGAGCACCATCAGTCCGGCCACCGGCAGCAGCACCGTGCGACGGCGCGGGGTGTGCCGTACCGGCGGCCGACTGGAGTTCACGGGAAGCAACCCTACGATGTGACTCCTTCGTTGCCACGCCCCTTCACGTCAGCGCGTGGAAACGGCGGTCATTCCTCGCGGCGCCTGCGGCGGCGGGGGCTCGTGTCGACGCCGTGGTTGGCGAGCAGCTCGCTCACCGAACGACCCGCCGCGTGCGACCCGGTCGGCGCGTCCGGCTGCGCGTGGCCGTTGCGGCCGACGGTCTCCTGCCACGACGGCTGCCCTTCCGCCCGCCGCCTGCGCCCGCCGCTCTCGGCGGGTGCGTCCTCCGGCTCGGCGCGGTGCCGGCGGCCGGTCGGCAGGTCGGGGACCGGCGCGTGGTGCCCGGTGTACTCGGCGCTCCGCCTGCTCGGCCGGTCGGTCAGCGCCGGGTCCGGCAGGTTCGGCAGGCGGGTCGACCCGCACCGGCGGCACGTAGGCGCGGCTCGTGTACGTCGGCTCCTCGGCGTGCGGCTTGTTGTACTGCGCGAGCCAGCTCGTCTGCTCGGCCGTGGTGCCGAACGGCATCGACATCGACTGGTCGCGCGGGCGGGACGGCGGCTCGGGAGGCTCGAGCGGTTCGACGTGCCGGGAGCGGCGGCCGTCGTCGTGCGCGGCCCGCGCGTGCTGCCAGTCCGGTTCGACGGTCTGGGGCGCCGGCCGGCGGGACGGCAGCGGCTCGTCGCCGAGGCCCTCCGGCATGAACCACCGGTCGGACATCTCGGCGGGGTGCTCCACCATCCGCGCAGGCTGTATCGGTTGGACCGGCTGAACCGGCTGGACCGGCTCGGCCCGCGCGAAGGGCTTCACCGGTTCGGGGGTCGGCCATTCGGTGCGCGACGGCCGCTCGGCGCGCCGCGGCAGTGCCGGTGGCCGGACGTCCGACCGCTCGACGCGGGGTTCCGGCCGGCGCTGCTGCGGCTCGCGCGCGGGTTCGCGGGCGGGCTTGTGGTGCACCTCGCGGATCCGCTCGATCAGGTCGGTCTCCGCCTCGCGCACGATCGACGGGATCGCGTCCTCCGGCCGCTGCGCGGGCGGCAGGCGCTTGAGGTCGTTGCGGACCAGCGACCGGTCTTCCGGCAGCGACCGCATCCTGGTCGACTCGGCGCGCAACGCGTAGCGCTCGACGAGGAACTCGCCGCCGAGCAGGCTCTCCAGGGTCTGCCGCAGCGTCTGCAGCTCACCGCGCAGCGCCGCGATGTCGTCGCGGGACTCCTCCTCGGCCTGCCGTTTGGCCTCGGCGGCGACCTCCAGCTCGTACTCGCGGCGCGCGGCGACCTCCCGCTCCAGCTCGAGCTCGTAGATCTGCTGGCGGTCGGCGGCCGCGTCGCGCTGGTCGGCCAGCTGGCGGCGGTACTTCGCGGCGAGGAACGCGCCGACGAGCGCCGCCCACAGGGCGGCGACGATGCCGAGCCGCAGCCACTTCTCCTGGTCGCTCAGCACCAGCAGACCGGTCGCGGCGGCCGCGAAGACGACCGCGCCGACCAGTAGCGCCCGCCCACCGGACGAGCCGGCCTCAGGCTCGTCGGCGGAGTCTCGGCGGGCGCTCATGGCTCACACCGTACCGGTCCGTTATAAGGACGAGACCAATACGATTCACCACGGGGTTCAGCCAGCCGCGCCGGAACGGTGCTCGGGAGGCTGATTGTCCTGGTCACGCGGTGTGCGGCAGCACCACTCGAGCCACAGTGCGGCCGCGATCAGGATCGCGGAGCAGATAACGCCGACGACCGTGCTCGGCAGGTCGTCGGCCGCGGCCTCGATCTCCACCCGCCGCGGCAGCACGTAGGCGAGCATCCCGAGCCACGCGCCGAGCATGATCGCACCGAGCACCGACGAGGCCTTCGCGAGCGCGACGGACCGCGCGGCCGTCAGTGGTTGCAGCGGTCGCCCCTGGCCGGGGTTGCGGATGCGGGAGCGCAGCGACGTGCCGAGCGCGCCTTCGACGATGGCGAGGACGAGCAACGTCACGCCGGCGAAGGTCGGCAGCGAGGGCAGCTGTCCGTAGAGGACGCGCACCAGCAGGTAGACCAGCACGGCCGTGACGAGCCCGGCGGTGACCAGATCCCGGGCCCGGGTGAAATGCATACCGCCACGGTACCGGCGACACTTGACTCTCCAGTTACTGGAAGGTTGAGCATGACGCCCATGGGGTTCCTGACGATCGGCGAGCTCGCCCGCAGAACCGGCCTGACGACCAGGACGATCCGGTTCTACTCGGACGAGGGTCTGCTGCCGCCGGCCGAGCGTACGCACGCCGGCTACCGGCTGTACGACGCCGAGTCGCTGGCACGGCTCGAGCTGCTGCGCACCCTGCGTGAGCTGGGCCTCGGCCTGCCGGACGCGTCGGCCGCACTGGCCGGCCGCTCGTCGGTCGCGGACCTGGCCCGACAGCACGTCGCGTTGCTGGACGAGCAGATCCGGGTCCTGCGGCTGCGGCGGGCCGTGCTGAGCGCGATCGCCAGGAACGACTCCGAACTGGATGAGGTGAAGCTGATGAAGAACCTGGCGACGATGACCGACGAGGAACGCGCGAAGCTCATCGACGACTTCTGGGACGAGGTGACCGCCGGCCTCGACATGAACCCGGACTTCGAGACCGGCATGCGCTCCGCGAAGCCCGTGCTGCCCGACGACCCGACGGCCGAACAGCTGCAGGCATGGTTGGACCTGGCCGAACTGGTGCAGGACAAGGACTTCCGGCGCCGGATCCGCGCGATGGGCGAGGGCCACGCGGCGGCCCGCGACCGCGGCGAGCCGATGGCCGAGCCAGAGGAAGGCGTCAAGGAGCAGTGGTACCGGTGGTCGAACGCGGCCGGCGAGGCGATGGACGCCGGGCTTTCGCCGTCGTCGCCGGCCGGCCAGGCACTGGCCACCGAGATCGCGACGGCCATGCTGACGACCCCGGCGGAGGCCGCGGATCGGATCGCGGCCGGCACTGATGTCGACGCGGAGCGGTACTGGCAGTTGATGGCCGTGATCAACGGGTGGCCGCAGTATCCGACTCAGGTGCCTCGAGCGGAGTGGCTGACGGCGGCTTTGCGAGCGGCTGGCTGATGTCTGTTGGGCCGGAGGCCAAGCCGCCACCGCACCGATGCCGCAGCGCCGTCGCCAGTCACCACGTCACGGGCCGAGCGTCAGGTCCGTTCGTTCCCGCACTTCTTCCCGGTCGGCAGCCGGCAGCGCGGCCAACAGCTCCGCGACCGCACCGACCCCCGCCACCTCCGCGTCCGGATCGACCGCGAGCCAGGGAATCAGCACCGTGGCGCGCGACGCGGTCCCCGGATGCGGCAGTAGCAACACGGGATCGTCGCTCGTCACGCCGTCCACCGTCACCACGTCGACGTCCAGCGTGCGCGGTCCCCACCGCTGCTCGCGCACCCGCCCGGCCCGCGCCTCCAACTCCTGCCCCCGCCGCAACCAACCCCACGCGTCGACGGTCGGCGACGACACCACCAGCACCGCGTTGAGAAAGTCGGGCTGGTCCTCGACGCCCCACGGTGCCGTCTCGTACACCGGCGACACCGCCTCCAGGACGTCCGCGAAACCGGCCACGGCCAGTCGCAGATACCCCAGCCGGTCGCCCAAGTTCGAGCCGATCGACAGGACGGCCCGCGTCATCGGGACCGCCGGACGGTCACCGCCACGTCCGCGAACGTCAGGGGGATCGGCGCGTCCGGCTTGTGGATCGTCGCCTCGACCGCGTGTAGGCGGTCGTCCCACCGGAGGACGTCCTCGACGACCGCCACCGCCACCGTCTCGATCAGGTCCTTCGGCGGGCCACCGACGATCTTGGCGACGCGTTCGGCCAGCTCGCCGTAGTGGAGCGTCTCGGCTAGGTCGTCCGTCTCCGCGGCACGCGCCAGGTCCAGCCACACGGTCACGTCGACGAGAAAGTCCTGACCGTCGCGTTTCTCCTCGGGGAACACCCCGTGGTGGCCGCGCACCCGCAGCCCGGTCAACGTGATCCGGTCAGTCACCGGCCACCTCGAACGCCACCCGCACCGCGTCCAGCGACCGCCGCACGTCATGCACCCGCACGCCCCACACCCCGGCCGACGCGACCAACGCGGACAACGCCGCGGTCGCGTCCTCGCGGCCGTCCGGCGAGCGCGGGACACCGTCCTTGTCGGCGAGCAGCGTGCCGAGGAAACGTTTGCGGGACGCGCCGACGAGCACCGGGAAACCCAAGTCCCGCAACGCGTCCAGGTGTCGCAGCAACGTCCAGTTGTGCTCGGCGCGCTTCGCGAACCCGAGGCCGGGGTCGAGCACCAGCGCGTCCGAGGACACCCCTGCCGCAAGGGCCGCGTCCACCCGCTGCGACAGCTCGGTCCGGACGTCGGCGACCACGTCGTCGTACGTCGCCAGCGAGTCCATGTCCTTCGAGTAACCGCGCCAGTGCATGAGGATCCACGGGACGCCGGCCGCGGCGACCACGCGCGCCATGTCGGGGTCGGCGAGGCCGCCGGACACGTCGTTGACCACTACCGCGCCCTCGGACAGCGCCGCCTCGGCCACCCGCGCGCGGGTGGTGTCCACACTGACCACGACGCCCGCGGCCGACAGTCCACGGACCACCGGCAGGATCCGCGCGATCTCGGTCTCCGCGTCGACCCGGCCCGCGCCGGGGCGGGTGGACTCGCCGCCGACGTCGACCAGGTCGGCGCCGTCGGACCACATCTCGACGCCGTGCGCGAGCGCATCGTCCAGGTGCAGGTAGCGGCCGCCGTCGGAGAACGAGTCGGGTGTGACGTTGAGCACACCCATTACCGCGCACCGCCCGGGCTGCGGGAGCGCCCGAATCACCTGCGCCGTCCGTTGATCAGGCTGAGCGCCTCGGACCGGGAGGACGCCGAGGTGCGCAGCATGCCGCGCACTGCCGACGTGGTGGTGCGCGCGCCCGGCTTGCGGATGCCCCGCATGGCCATGCACAGGTGCTCCGCCTCGACGACGACGATCACGCCGCGCGGATCGAGCCTGCGCACCAGCGCGTCGGCGATCTGCGAGGTGAGGCGCTCCTGCACCTGCGGCCGCTTCGCGTACAGGTCGACGAGGCGCGCGAGCTTGGACAGGCCAGTCACTTTCCCCTGCGCGTTCGGGATGTAGCCGACGTGCGCCTCGCCGTGGAACGGCACCAAATGGTGCTCGCACGTCGAGTACATGGGGATGTCGGTGACCAGCACGAGCTCGTCGTGACACTCGTCGAACGTCTTCGCCAGCACCTCGTCCGGGTCGGTGTAGAGGCCCGCGAACATCTCGAGGTACGCCCTGGCCACGCGCGCCGGTGTGTCCTGGAGGCCCTCGCGGTCCGGGTCCTCGCCGCAGGCGAGCAACAGCTCCCGGACCGCGTTCTCGGCCCGTTCCTTGTCGAACATCGAGCCGCCGGTGCGCAACGGGCCCGGACGGGACCCGTTGCCGACGCTGTCACCAGTCAACTGCGCCTCCGGTCGCCTCTCGGGCCTGGTAAGGCCCTCAGCGACCACTATCCCATTCGGGACCGTCACGCCGGTCCCGATCGTCCGGTCTGTCCCGATCGGACGGTCCGGACCGGTCGTTGCCGCCCTGCTCGGGCTGGTCCCACGACGGACGCCACGGCTGACTGTTCGGTTGGTTGTTCGGGTGCCCGGACGGCGTGGTCGCCGGCGTCCATCCCGGCGGCGCGCCGTAGTTCGGCGGGCCGGCCGAGCCACCCTGGCGCGGACCGTTGTTCGGGTAGGGCTGGTTCGGGTACGGCTGGCCGTACGGACCCGGCTGGGGTCGCGGCCCCGGCTGCGGCAGCCCGTTCGGGCCCGCCCCGTTGCCACCGGGCAGCTCGGGGTTCGGCCGCGGCGGACCGCCCGGGATCTCGCCGCCGCCCGGCGCGGTGCGCACCGGCGTCGGCTCCGGCTCCTGCTGAGCGGGCGGCCACGGCTCGCCGCGCTCCTTCGCCAGCTCGCCCGGCGTCTTGATCGGCGGCTTGTCCGACGGGGTGCGCCCGCCGAACTCGTTGAACGCGGTGATCCGCGGCCGCTTCTCGACGTTGGCGAAGATCCGTGCCAGGTCCTTGCGCTGGAGCGTCTCCTTCTCCAGCAGCTCGATCACGAGGACGTCGAGGATGTCGCGGTAGGTGTTGAGCACGTCCCACGCCTCGGTGTGCGCGGCCTCGATGAGCTTGCGCACCTCCTCGTCGATCTCGTGCGCGACCTCGAGCGAGTAGTCCGGCGCGTGGCCCATCGACCGGCCGAGGAACGGGTCGCCCTCGTCCTTGCCGTACTTGACCGCGCCGAGCCGGGCGGACATGCCGTACTCGGTGACCATCGCCTTCGCGATCTTGGTCGCCTGCTCGATGTCCGACGACGCGCCCGTGGTGGGCTCGTGGAAGACCAGCTCCTCGGCCGAACGGCCGCCCAGCGCGAACACCAGGCGAGCGATCATCTCCGAGCGGGTCATGATCTGCTTGTCGTCCTCGGGGACGACCAGCGCGTGCCCGCCCGTGCGACCGCGCGGCAGGATCGTCAGCTTGTACACCGGCTCGAGGTCCGGCATCGCCCACGCGGCGAGCGCGTGCCCGCCCTCGTGGTAGGCCGTGATCTTCTTCTCCTTCTCGGAGATGATCCGGCTCTTGCGGGCCGGACCGCCGATCACGCGGTCCACCGACTCCTCGAGCGCGGCACTGGTGATCATCGTGCCGTTGGTGCGCGCGGTGAGCAGCGCGGCCTCGTTGATCACGTTCGCGAGGTCGGCGCCGGACATGCCGACGGTCCGCTTCGCGAGCCCGTCGAGGTCGGCCTCCGGGTCGAACGGCTTGCCCTTGGAGTGGACCTGCAGGATCTTCTTGCGGCCGGTCAGGTCCGGTGCGGACACCGGGATCTGGCGGTCGAAGCGGCCGGGCCGCAGCAGCGCGGGGTCGAGGATGTCGGGCCGGTTGGTGGCCGCGATCAGGATGATCCCGCCACGCGCGTCGAAGCCGTCCATCTCGACGAGCAGCTGGTTCAGCGTCTGCTCGCGCTCGTCGTGTCCGCCACCGAGGCCGGCGCCGCGCTGGCGGCCGACCGCGTCGATCTCGTCGACGAAGATGATGCACGGCGCGTTCTGCTTGGCCTGCTCGAACAGGTCGCGGACACGCGAGGCACCCACACCGACGAACATCTCGACGAAGTCCGAGCCGGAGATCGAGTAGAACGGCACGCCGGCCTCGCCGGCGACCGCGCGGGCCAGCAGCGTCTTGCCGGTGCCCGGCGGGCCGTACAGCAGCACGCCCTTGGGGATCTTCGCGCCGAGCGCCTGGTAGCGGGCCGGGCTCTGCAGGAAGTCCTTGATCTCGTACAGCTCTTCCACGGCCTCGTCCACGCCGGCGACGTCCGAGAACGTCGTCTTCGGCATGTCCTTCGGCAGCTGCTTGGCGCGCGACTTGCCGAAGTTCATCACCCGGTTCCCGCCGCCCTGGACGTTGTTCATCATCCACATCAGCAGGATGAGGAGCAGGCCCAACGGGATCAGGAAGATCAGGATCTGGGTGAGGAAGGACTCCTGCGTGACCGTCGTGTTGAACTCGGTCTTGTTGTCGACCTGGTCCTCGAGCTGACGGTAGATGTCGCCGGTCGCCGCAGCGGGGAACTGCGTGATGATCTGGGTGACCTTCTGCCCGTCCTGCTCCACGGGATCGCGCAGGGTCAGCTTGAGCCGTTGTTCCTTGTCCTCGAGCTCAGCCTTCTCGACGTTGCCGCCCGTCACCTGACTCACGGCTTTCGAGGTGGATACCTCGGTGTAGCCGCGGGTGTCGTCGAACAACATGCTGATCAAGAAGTAGAGCAGCAACACCACCAGAATCCACACCAGCGGGTTGCGAAGCAGGCGCTTGCGGTCCATCAACTTACGGCCGCGGCGCGGCCCGACCCTCCCTGACTGCATGTGTTACCTGGCCGGACAAGGCACTCCGGTCCACCCAGCGTACCGCCCGCGGAGGAGCTGCCACCGCGCGAAGTGCACGAGGGGTGCTCACAAGGGCTCAACGGTGCGCGGGGTGAATCGGTTCCCCTGGCGCGCGACTCGGTTCCGGCGCAGGTCAGCGGCCCTCCGAAGTGACCGAGGTGACCATCTCGCCGATGCGGTGCCGCAGCGCGGCGGCGTCGGCGGGCGCGATGGTGACCCAGTCGTTCCTCGACTGGGTCAGGTAGCGGCCCGTCTCGTTGTCGAACCAGGACAGGACCGGGGAGCGCCGCCGCCCGCGCATGTCGGTGCGGCTGTTGACGGCGATCTGGCCGCCGCGCTGGTTCGGCAGCGCGGTCAGCTTGGCGAGCGCCTTGCGGGTGTCCGCGTCGCTGGCCCGCCCGCCGCCCGCGCCACGGCCACCGACCGTCGCCAGCTCGGCCGCGGGCATCGAGATCGAGGGCTCGGTGCCGCGGCGGGCGGGCGGCAGCATGCCGACGATCGCGGAGACGAGGCCGTCGCGCGGGATCTGGCGCAGCCGAAGGCCGTCCGACCGCTGGACGGCCAGCACCGCGGACCCGCGGCCGGCGGCGGCGAGCGCCACCACCGGCTCGGCGTCCATCTCCGGCAGGAACACCGAGTCGATGCTCAGGTCGGAGTTCGACAGCGCGAGCAGCCACTGCTCGAGCTGCGGCTCGAACCGGCCGGCGTGGTCGAGCAGCTGGTCGGCGACCAGCTGCTCGCGCACCTGGTTGCGCATCCTGGCGCGACTGTCCATCGTCGCGCCGTGCGAGTGGACCTCGATCGGGTACGGCGGCTCGCCCGCGTCGAGCGCCTCCCAGAGGAAGTCCAGTGCGATCGGGCTCAGCAGCCGTTCCTGGGGCACGTCAGTCGTCGTCCCCGCCGATGACCGACGGCGCGGTCAGCTGGTCGTTGCCGAACGTGCTCTCCGGGTCGCCCTCGACCAGGTAGGACGGCCGCTCGTGCTCGTCGTCCTCCTCGCCCTTGCCCTTGCCGCGCGGGGCGCCCATGCCGCCCGCGCCGCCGCGGCCGCCCGCGCCACCGGCGGGCATCATGCCGCCCTTCGGGACCGCCGGGCCGTTCGCGCCGGCGCCGGGACCGCCGGCCGCGCCACCGGCACCACCGGCGCCACCGCCGCCGAAGCTGCCGAACCCGCCACCGAAGCCACCGGCGCCCGCGCCGGGACCGCCCGCGTGCACGCCGCCCGGGCCGGCCGTGCCGAGCCCGGAGGTCGTCGGCGCGGTCGTTGGCGGCGTGCCGCCGGGGTTGTAGCCGGCCGCGCCGGTGCCCGAGCCAACGCCGGGCAGCGCGGTGATGTCGTCGTCGGCGCCGTCGTAACCGCCGCCCGCCAGGCCTTCCCCGCCGGGGTATGCGATGCCCGTGTGCCCGCCGGACGGCGCGCCGGTGCTGGTGCCGCCCGGGTAGGGCATGTTGGGCGTCGGCACGGAGACGTTTCCGCCGGTGATCGGCGTCTGGCCGCCCCCGCCGCCGCCGATGGTCTCCTTGGGCGGCACGAAGCTGGGCGTCTGGGCGTCGACCGAGCTCATCGACTGCGTGTACGCGTTGAGGTAGGTGATCTGCTCGCGCTTCACCGCGTCGGCGGCGTCCTTCTGGGCCTTGAGGTCCTGCTGCATGGCCAGCGGACCGCCGGTCGCCATGGCCTGCAGGGACTGCTGCTTGTCGAACTTCTCCGGCGGCGGCAGCTTGCGCACCTCGGTGGCCGCCACCGACTGCGCCGACATCTGGACACCCATCATCTGTGCCGTCTGGCCGGCCAGCCCCGCGGCGGAGGCCAGCGGCGCGAGCGCGCTCTTCGCCGAGTCGGCCGCGACCCCGCTCCAGGCGCCGTCCAGTCGGGACACGGCGTCGAACAGCCCGTTCGCGGCCTCGGCGAGGCTGTTGCCACCGTCGTTGAAGGCGCGCCCGAGGTCGTCGGCCGTCGTCGGACTGTTGTTCACCGTGGCGAAGTCGTACAGATCCTGGCTGTCGAACCCGTCCCAGTTCGGGGTGTCCCCGATGACGCGGTCGTCGCCCATCCGCACCGCGGGCGCCAACTCGGCCGCCTGGCTCGAGTTGATGTGCTGCTGGATCTCCTCGCGGGTGGACCGGTCCTCGTCCGGCATGTGGTTCATCACGCGGCGGGTGTTCGTCGCCTGGTCACCCGCGTACTGATGGGTGTCGTAGTGGTGGTCGTCGTTGTTCGGTGCCATGGCTTCTCCCCCTACCTCTGCGTCACCTTGGGAATGACGATGTTGACGAGTTCGTTCGCGACCTCACAGAGGTCGTACTTGCCTTCGCCGCTGGACTGGAAAGCAGCGCTGCCATAGATGACCGCGTCCGATGAGACGTCCACGAGAATCTGGCACACGTCGGCTGGCTTGGTCGTCAACGACTGCACAGCCGTCAGTCCCTGCACGGTCGTCGGCGTGTTCGTGACCTCGGGTCCAGCAGGAGCGCCCGACGACTGGATGCCCTTCTGGTACCCGATCAGGATCGAGGTGTCCTTGGCCCACTGACACTGCGGGTGGCCGTCCTTGATGCTGCGCTCGGGCTCACCTTCCGCCGCGGCTCCGAGATCTGCGGCCTCCTCAGGCGTCAGCAGCTTGCAGAGAGCCGTGTTGGAGAAGTCCGGTGTCCCTGTCGGCGCCGCCGAGGATGTCGTGCTCGGTAGTGTCCGACGACTCAGAAGTCGAGGTCGGGTCGTCCGCAGAGGTCGGCGTGCCTGACGTGGCGGCGCCACAACCGACAAGCACGGCGAGGAGCGTCGTCGCCGTCAGCGCCAGAATGGCCGCGCGGGGGCGAATCACCCTCATGCACTCCCGTATTTGATCGCTTCGCCGGTGTCTGTGTGGACATAGTTGTCGATGCACTGCTTGAGAGCGGTCTCTGCCTTGTCGGTCTGCTCGAGAAGCAGGCCGAGTGCGGTCATGAAGGAATCGTCGCCGTCGTAGCGACCCATCGACTTGAGTGCCATGGCCTGACCGACCGGGTTGGCACCCAGCTGCACGTCAGAGCCACCACCACCGCCCGACTGGCTCAACTGCAGCAGCTCGTCCTTGACCTTGCCGATCTTCGCTAGCGCGTCTGCCGCGGCGTCGGCCTCGATGGAGACCTGGCCGCTCATCGCTGCGTTGCTGAAGGCGTTGACCGCCCCGCCTATTGCCTCGTACACCCTGTGCTCCCCGGTATCCCTCAAACCCCGACGCGCGCGGACAGGGCCCGCGTGCGTGACCGTGGTTGAGATTAACGCACGTCAGTGACCGCCGGGGAGGTTATCAACACAACGGGCCACCTAACCAGCGCGTTGGGCACTCACGGTGACGAGCAGTTCCCCCAGGCGGTGTCGGAGGGTGGGGGCGTCAGCGGGCGCGATCGTGATCCAGTCCTGCTTGGCGTACGTCAGGTACCGGCCGGACTCCGTGTCGAACCACGACAGCACCGGCGAGCGCAGACGGCCGCCCATCGGCTTGCGGGCGTTCACCGCCAGCTGACCGGCGCGCAGCTTCGGTTGTTCGGACAGCCGCGCCAGCACCTGGCGGTCGGCGACCGAGCGACCGGCGCTCCGGCCCTCGGACAGGGCCGTCAGCTCCGACACCGGGATCGTGATCGACTGTTCGGTGCCCCGTGGGCAGGGCGGCAGCAGCGCCACGACCGACGACGCCAGCGAGCCCGGATCGATCGACCGCAGTCGCACGCCCGACGGCTCCTGCGTGGCCAGCAGACCGGACGAGCCGTCGCCGACCGCGAGCGCCGTCGTGTCCGACGACACCGCGTCGATGCTGTGGGTGCCCCGCGCCAGCAGCGTCAGCAGGTCCTCCAGCCGCGGCGACATCCGGCCACTGCCGTCGAGCAGCTCCTGCGCCCGCAGCTCGCCGAACACCTGCTGCCGCAACACGCTGCGCTCGTCGACGGTCAGGCCGTGCGACGGCACCTCGAGCGGGTACGGCAGCTCACCGGCGTCGAGGGACTCCCACAGGAAGTCCAGCGCCGCCGGCGAGAGGAACTCCGTCACGACGAGTAGACCTTGGGGTCGAGCGTCCCGATGTGCGGCAGGTCGCGGTAGCGCTCCGCGTAGTCCAGCCCGTACCCGACGACGAACTCGTTCGGGATCTCGAAGCCGACGTACCGCACGGGCACCTCGACCTTCACGGCGTCCGGCTTGCGCAGCAGCGTGCACACCTCGAGCGACGCGGGACTGCGCGACGCCAGGTTCTTCAGCAGCCACGACAACGTGAGGCCCGAGTCGATGATGTCCTCGACGATCAGCACGTGCCGGCCGGCGATGTCGCGGTCGAGGTCCTTGAGGATCCGCACCACGCCGGACGACGACGTGGCCGACCCGTAGGAGCTGACCGCCATGAACTCCATCTGCACCGGCACCGACAGCGCCCGCGCCAGGTCGGTCATGAACATGACCGCGCCCTTCAGCACGCCGACGAGCACCAGGTCCGCGCGGTCGCCGCGCTCCGGATAGTCGTCGGACACCTGCTTCGCGAGCTCTTTGATCTTCTCGTGAATCTGCTGCTCACTGATCAGCACGGAGGCGATGTCGTCGCCGTACACCCGGTCCCCTCTCCTGGCTCCCACGCGGTCACCCGCAGCCTGCCATGGGCCCGGCCCACCACCAAGCCGCCAGGCAGCCACACACCGCCCTGTCCACGCCACTCACCGATCAGCGCGTCCGCGGCCCGCAGATGCGCATCGGTCAATTCGGTCACGCCGGCCCCGAGGAGCCACCGGCGCAGCACCCTGCGGCGCAGCGCGGGTGGTTCGGAGACCAGTGCGGACACGTCGAGGCAGCCCTCGACGAGCGCGACCCCGAGCAGCCGAGAAGCCAATGTGTCCAACGCCTCGGCGTCGTCGCGGAGCTGTGCCGCCGTCCGTGCGAGCGCGGGCGCCACCCCACCCCGCAGCACGTCCTCCAGCAGCGGCAACACCTCCTTCCGCAGTCGCACCCTCGTGTACGCCGGATCGGCGTTGTGCGGGTCCTCCCACGGGGTCAGTCCCAGCACCGCACACGCCGCGACAGTCGTAGCACGGGGTACCGACAGGAACGGGCGTCCCCAGGGCGGATCCAGCGGCCGCATGCCCGCGATCGACCGGGGTCCGGAGCCGCGGCCCAATCCGAGCAGCACGGTCTCCGCCTGGTCGTCGCGGGTGTGCCCCAACAGGATCAGCGTGTCGGGCAGCGCGGTGCGCAACGCCTCGTAGCGCGCGGCACGCGCGGCCGCCTCCGGGCCGCCGCGCCCGCCGACCGACACGGTCAGCACCCGGACCTCGTCGAACCCGAGTCCGTCGAGCTGCTTGGCGGCGTCCTCGGCGACCGCCGCGGAAGATGGCTGTAGCTGGTGGTCGACGACCAACCCGTGCACCGCCAGCCCCTTGCGGCCGGCGACATGGGCGGCCGCGGCCGCCAGCGCGAGTGAGTCGGCGCCGCCGGACACCGCGACGCCGAGCCGTTCGGAGACCGAAGCCGAGTCGAGCAGAACCCGCACCGCCTGGCGCACCCGCGCCACCGGCTGGAAGTCCGTCACCGGCCGTGGACGCGCCGCACCCAGGCCGCCGGGTCGCCGATCTCGGCACGCAGCGGCACGGTCTCCGCCGACTCCCACACCCGGTTGAAGCCGGTCATGCCGACCTCGTCGACGACGTACCTGGTGAACGCGGCGCCGGCCGCGTACTGCTTGACCTTCGCGTCGACGCCGAGCAGCGTCCGCAGGATCCGGTCGAGCATGCCGCCGCCGCGCCGCCGGGCGGTGAACCGCGCGCGGATCGTCGCCACCGTCGGCACCACGGTCGGCCCGACCGCGTCCATCACGTGGTCCGCGTGCCCCTCGAGGAGCGTGGACAACGCGATCAGCCGGTCGAACACCGCACGCTGCTGCGGTGACTGCAGCATCTCCACGAGCCCGATCGGGCCGGAGCTGCCCGGGTCGTTGTCGTCGGTGCGCCGCCGCATGGACTTGACCACCTCCGGCAGCTTGCGTGAACGCGCCGGTGGCCGTCTCGTCGAGGCCGGACAGGAAGCTCGCGACCTCGCCCGCGAAGTAGTCGCGCAGCCACGGCACGGCCGTGAACTGCAGCCGGTGCGTGCACTCGTGCAGGCACACCCACATCTGGAAGTCTTCCGCCGGCACGTCGAGCGCCCGCTGCGCGGCCATGATGTTCGGCACGACCAGCAGCAGCCGACCGCTGTCGTCCGTCGCCACCGAACGGGTCGTACTGGCCGAGCACGCGACCGCCGAGGTAGGCGAGCACCATGCCGGCCTGGACGCCCGCACTGCCCGCGAGGACACCGCCCATCGCACGGTTCGAGCCGGCCGGCAGCGCGCCGTCGGTCAGCGCGGCGAGCCCTTCCGCCGCCGCCTCGACCCAGCGCCGGCGGTCCACGACGTCGCCGGGGTGCAGCGGGAGGTCGATGCCGAGGCCGGTCAGCTCACGCACGTGTGTCTCGGCGACGCCGGTGGCCGCGCGCAGCTGCTCGACCGCGCGCTCGGCCTCCTCCATCGGCACCACGGGACCGGGTTTGATCAACCGCTGCGCCGTGGCGACAGCGACACCCCAGTCCACGGGTGTCCGATTGCCCGTCTGCTGGTCACTGACCGCCGCGCCCATACCAACGACGCTACCCGACGTCGGGCGGTAGGAACGTCGGATCGTCGTGAGTGCGGTCGTGACTACTGGCAGCCACAGCCGCGCAGCGCGGCGGACACCCGGTCCAGCGCGGGGCGGGCGGTGGTCGCCGTCGTGCCGCTCGTGAGGAACGCGAACACCAGCGGCCGGTTGTCCTTGTCGAGGACGATGCCGGCGAGCGAGTTGACCCCGGTCAGCGAACCGGTCTTGGCCCGCACCCAACCCTTGCCGTCGGTGGCGCCCGCCTCGCCGTAGCGGTCGCCGAGCGTGCCGCTGCCGCCGGCGACGGGCAGGCCGCCGAGCAGCGGCCGGAGCTTGGCCGTACGCGGGTCCTTGCCGTCCGGACCGGCCGCGACCGCGAGGATCTCGCCGAGCAGCTTCGCGGGCACCTTGTCCTCCGCGGACAGTCCGCTGGCGTCCACCCAGGACACTCCGTCGACGTTGAAGTCGTTCTGCCGCAACACATCCAGTGTCGCCTTGCTGGCGCCGTCGAACGACGGCGGCTCACCGGCCTTGATCGCCACCTCGCGGGCGACGGACTCGGCGAGCACGTTGTCGGAGTGGTTCAGCAGGTTGTCGACCAGCTGCGCCATCGGCGCGGACCGCACCTCGCCGAGCACCTTCGCGTTCGCGGGCGCCTTCGCCTCCGCCGACTCCGGCGCGGTGGCGCCGATGCGGGAGGCGAACTCGTCGACGAGACCGCCGGCCGGGTTGTCGGTGCGGGTCGAGTAGTCCTCGGTCGCGTCCGCGCGGCCGCCGTCGAGCATGGCGGGCACGATCGGCGTGATGTACCCGAGGCCGACGTCGGCGGGCTCCCAGCTGGGCGCCAGTTTCGGCCCGGTGTAGCGGTCGAGGTCGACGTACACCGTCTGCACCTGCGCGCCACTCGCCTTGACCTGGTCGACCAGGTCGGTGAGGTGCGCGGCGCCCGGGTAGACGGACTCGAGGCCCGGCTTCAGCGACGACAGCGTCGAGTCGCCGCCGCCGACGATCACCACCGAACCGGGCTCTTCGCCCTCGACGACCTTCGTGACCAGCTGTGTCGTGTGGTCGAGGCTCAGCAGCGCCGCGGCCGCGGTGAGGATCTTGCCGGTGGACGCCGGGACGATCGCCGTCTCGCCGTCCTTCTGCCACAGGGCCTGGCCGGTGGCGGGGTCGATGACGATGCCGGTCAGGTTGCCGAGCGCGGAGTCGGCGGCCGGACCGGCGAGCGCGGCCTCGACACCCGCCGCGGTCGGGGTCGGCGCGGCGCCGTCCGGGCCGCGCAGCCCCGGCTCGAAGTTGATCGGCGGCGCGGGCGGCTCGATGGCCACGCCCGGGTCGTCGCTGCTCAGCCCCAGTTTGGCGGCGAGACCGGGGACGCCGAAGACCACTCCGGCGGCGATCCCGACGACCGCGACGATCGCGACGGCCGCGATCAGCAACGGCTTGCGGTTGCGCTTACGTGGCTCCGGTTCCGGCTCTGCCTCTGGCTCGTCCCTCGGCGGCCCGACCCGGACCGGCGCGGCACGCGGCGGCTCCGGCGGCGGCCACTCCTGGCGGGGCTGACCGGAGAACAGCTGCGGCGGGTCCTCGCGCGGCGGACTCTGGTGCCGGAGTGGCACGGCGAGGTAGGAGGTCGCCTCGGCGTCGGCCCGGCGCGGGGGACGCTGTTCGGCCGGCAGCGGCCGGGAGAAGAAGCTCGTCGGCTCGTCTTCTTTTGGCTGCGGGATCTGGAGGTTGCGGGTCGTCTCCTGGTTGTGCGCCTGTCTTTCCAGGTCGGCGACGGGCCAGCTCACGGGCTGCGTGCGCTGCTGCTCGGGCCGTCGGCGCGGCTCGGCCGGCGGCTGACCGGGGCGCTGCCGCTGCTGCTCGGGCTGACGTAGGTCGGACGGCCACTGGCTCGACCGCGGTCGTTGAGCCGCCGGCCGCTCCTGGTCGGGCTCCTGCCGTTGGTCGGCGGGGCGCTCCTGGTCGGACGCCTCCTGATCGGCACGCGGACGCTGCGCTTCGGCCGGCTTCTCCTGCTCGGAGCGCTGCTCAGCCGCCTGCCAGACGTCGAACGGCTGCTCGGAAGCCGTCGACTCGTCGGAGCCCGCCAGCGGCCGCCGATCCGGCGGCTTGCGCACGCGGCGGCGCGGCAGCTCGGTCTGTTGCTCCGCCTGTCGCAGGTCGGGCAGGTTCGACTCCGGCTGCTCCGTGCGCGACTGATCCGCGCCCCGCGGCTCGGCCTCGACGGGCTCGTCCCGCGGCGGCTCGTCCGCCTTCGGCTCACTCCAGCGCGGCTCGTCCCCACGCGGCTCGACCGACGGCTGTTCCGCCTGCGCCTGGTCCGCGGGCTGCTGGTCGCCCGACGACTCGTCCGCCTTCTTCCGGTCGGCCGCGGCCTCGGCCTGTCGCTGCTGTTCGACCGGCTGCTCGAACCTCAGGCCGACCTGCGCGTCGGACTGCCCGGGCCAAGGCGGCTTGGGCTCGGTGAACCGGAGCGGCTCGGAACCCGCCGGCTCGGCGTGCGGTTCGTCACCCCGCGGCGACGCGGCTGGCTTGTCGGCCGCCGCGGCCGACGAGCCCGGCTGGTCGAACCAGCCGCCGGCGGCAGGCCCGCTCGGGCGGCGCTGTTCCTGCTGGTCAGGGCGCTGCGGTGGCACCGGCAGCTGATGGGTCGCGTCACCCTCGGCGGACTTCGATGACGTGTCGTCGTCGTCGGTCGGCCAGAGGTCGCCATCCCCGGACTGCGGCACGTGCCCTCCCCAATAGGTAACCAGCAGTGGTCCACACTAGATGGCACCAAGACACGAGCCGATCCGAGCGAGGAAAACCGTGGAGTTCGACGTCACGATCGAAATCCCCAAGGGTGTGCGCAACAAGTACGAGATGGACCACACCAGTGGTCGCATTCGCCTGGACCGCACGTTGTTCACGGCCACCCAGTACCCGGCGGACTACGGCTACGTCGAGAACACCCTCGGCGAGGACGGCGACCCGCTGGACGCGTTGGTGCTGGTCCAGGAGCCGACGTTCCCCGGCTGCCTGATCAAGTCGCGCGCCATCGGCATGTTCCGCATGACCGACGAGAAGGGCGGCGACGACAAGGTGCTGTGCGTGCCGGCGGAGGATCCGCGCACCGAGCACCTGCGCGACATCCACCACCTCGCCGAGTACCACCGCCTGGAGATCCAGCACTTCTTCGAGGTCTACAAGGACCTGGAGCCCGGCAAGAGCGTCGAGGGCGCGACCTGGGTCGGCCGCGACGAGGCGGAGAAGGAGATCGTGCGTTCCTACGCGCGGCTCAAGGAGTCCGGGCTCGAACTGCACTGACAAGGCACTGAAACGGGGCGGGCCCCGCACGCCCGTGGCGTGCGGGGCCCTCACCTCCCCGGGATCAGTGCGCGATCACCGGTGTCGCCGCTGCCTCTGCGTCCTTGTCGTCGGCGGCGCGCTGGATGCCCGACTTGTCGGACAGCGGCACCTCCTTGAGGAACCAGATCAGCAGGAACGCCACCGCGACCACGATGCCGCCGACCATGAACACCGTGTCGATGCCGGTCGAGAAGGCCTCCAGGATCGGCCGAGCCTGCTCGGGGCTCAGCGTCGCGAGGAACGACGTGTCGTTCAGGTCGATGGCCCCGCCGCCCCCACCTGGGAAGATCGGCAGGTTGCTCAGCGTCACGCTGAACAGGATCGACAGGAACACCGCGGTGCCGACCGTGCCGCCGATCGACCGGAAGAAGGTCGCCGACGAGGTCGCCACGCCCATGTCCTTGGCGGGCACGTCGTTCTGGATGGCCAGGATCAGGGTCTGCATGCACAGCCCCAGCCCGAGGCCGGCGAGCGCCATGATCAGCATCGTCTGGTACATCGGGGTGTCGACGCCGATCTGCGCGAACAGGAACATCGAGATCGACACGACCGCGAGGCCGACGACCGGGAACCGCTTGTAGCGGCCGGTCTTCGAGATGATGATGCCGCTGCCCATCGACGCCACGAGGATGCCCGCGGTCATCGGCAGGGTCAGCAGACCGGACTCGGTCGGCGTCGCGCCCTTCACGATCTGCAGGTAGAGCGGCAGCGACATCATCATGCCGAACATGCCGATACCCATCACGAAGTTGATGACGTTCGACAGCGAGAACACCGGCCTGCGGAACAGCCGCAGCGGCAGCAGCGCCTCGTCGCCCATCCGCCGCTCGGCGAACAGGAACGCGGCGAACCCCAGCACGCCGATCGCGTACATCGACAGCGCCGCGGTCGAGCCCCAGCCCCACTCGCGACCCTGCTCGGCCACGATCAGCAACGGCACCAGCGCGGTGGTGAGCGCCGCGGCACCCCAGTAGTCGATGCGGTGGTCGACCCTGGTGTGCGGGACGTTCAGGAACTTGGCGACCACGATCAGCGCGACGATGCCGATCGGCACGTTCACCAGGAACACCCAGCGCCATCCGTCGATGCCGGCGAAGGTGCCCGCACCGGCGAAGAACCCGCCGACGACCGGACCGGCCACGCTCGACACGCCCCAGATGGCCATGAAGTAACCCTGGTAGCGGCTGCGTTCCCGCGGCGACACGATGTCGGCGATGATCGCGAGCGCGAGCGACATCAGGCCGCCGGCGCCGAGCCCCTGCACCGCGCGGAACGCGGCGAGCTCGTACATCGAGTTGGCGACGCCGGAGAGCACGGAGCCCGTGAGGAACAGCGTGATCGCCGTCAGGTACATCGGCTTGCGCCCGAAGATGTCGGACAGCTTGCCGTAGAGCGGTGTCGAGATGGTCGCGGTGATCAGGTACGCGGTGGTCACCCAGGCCTGGATGGTCTGGCCGTGCAGCTGATCGGCGATGGTCTTGGTCGCCGACGCCATGATCGTCATGTCGAGCGCCGACAACAGCATGCCGAGCATGAGCCCGGCGAGCACCGTCATGATCTCGCGGTGCGAGAGTGCGCCCCGTCCCCCCGAAGACGGTGGCTTCACCTCGGGCTCAGTGCGCGAGGTTGACTCGGACATCAGTTCTCCCCTTCGGAACGCGCGGCGATCGCGCATTCGTTGATCATCGTTGGCAGGTGGCGCTCGTGGTCGGCGACGAACCGATCCAGCAGTTCGAGGAACTTGTCCACGTCCTCCGGAGCCCACTGCTGCACTACTCGGGCGAGCGCAAGGCCTAGCCGCCTGCGCTGCTCCTCGAGGACCTCGATCCCGGCTTCGGTGGGCACCAGCACGCTGGCCCTGCCGTCCTCGGGGTCGGCCCTCCGCTCGACCAGACCGTCGCGCACGAGCGCGGCGATCTGCCTGCTGACCGTCGACGGATCGGAGTGCACGGCCGCCGCCAACGCGCTCGACCTGCTCGGCCCCAGCAACAACAGGGTCTTGAGCAGCATGATCGTCGAGCGGTCGACACCGGCCTTGCTCATCCGGTGGCCGAGCGTGGCCTGCTGCTTGCTGAGCCCGAAGATCGCGCCGGCGAGCCGTCGACCCGCGGCTATCTCCGACTGGGTCAGTTCGGCTGCTGCCTGCACGTCGGTCCCCGGTGCGGCCACGACGGCTCTCCCCTGTTGCTTGCATCATCCAATTAGTTGGTCGATACAAGCATGCACCCATTCCAGGTCGTTCGGCAAGCGAATTACTTTGTGATGCCGATCCCACGGTACGCCGCTGACGTGCGCAAACGTCGTCAACCGGACATGCCGGACGTAAGCGACGGTGAACAACCGGCGGGCATTGAGTACGACTCGTTACCTTCTCACGGTTGGCACGGGTGTGGCGCAGGAGACAGACTGCTCGAATGCGTCGACTCCTCGGCATCGCTCTGGTGGCGGCCTCCGCCGCCCTCGCGCTCACCCCGGTCGCCCCGGCCGTGGCCGCCCCCGCGCCGGCCCAGTGCGCGCCCGATCCCGCCACCCCGAAGCAGCAGCTGCGCGCCGAGTGGATCGCCAGCGTCGCGAACATCGACTGGCCGTCCAAGCAGGGACTTTCCGCGGACGCGCAGAAGGCCGAGCTGGTCGGCTGGTACGACGAGGCGGCCGCGCTGGGACTGAACACGGTGGTCGTGCAGGTCCGGCCCACCGCGGACGCGTTCTGGCCGTCGCCGTTCGAGCCGTGGTCGCACTGGCTGACCGGCGCGCAGGGGCAGGACCCCGGTTACGACCCGCTGGGGTTCGCGGTGTCCGAGGCGCACAAGCGCAACCTGGAGTTCCACGCCTGGTTCAACCCGTACCGGGTGTCGATGGGGACGGACGTCAACGCGCTGGTGCCGACGCATCCGGCGCGCGTGCACCCGGACTGGGTGCTGCCCTACGGCGGGAAGCTGTACTACAACCCGGGGATTCCCGAGGTCCGCGAGTTCACGATCGACGCGATCATGGACGCGGTGCGGCGCTACGACATCGACGCCGTCCACTTCGACGACTACTTCTACCCGTACCCGGTGGCCGGCCAGGTCTTCGACGACGCGGCGACGTACGCCGAGTACGGCGGCGGTCTGTCGCTCGCGGACTGGCGGCGCAAGAATGTCGACTTGTTGATCTCCGAGCTGTCGTCGTCGATCCGCTCGGTGAAGCCGGCCGTGCAGTTCGGCATCAGCCCGTTCGCGATCTGGCGCAACTCGTCGACCGACCCGGCGGGCTCCCCGACGCAGGGGGGCGTGCAGACGTACGACGACCTGTACGCGGACACCGTGAAGTGGGTGCGCGAGGAGTGGATCGACTACATCGTGCCGCAGGTGTACTGGAACATCGGCTTCGAGGTCGCGGACTACGCGAAGCTCGTGCCGTGGTGGTCGGACATCGTGGCCGGCACGGATGTGAACCTCTACATCGGCCACGCGAACCACAAGGTCGCCGCCCCGGCCCAGGGCCCGCCGTGGCAGGACCCGAACGAGATGAGCCGACAGCTGACGTTCAACCGTGACTACCCGCAGGTGCGCGGCGACATCTTCTTCTCGGCGGCCCAGGTACGCGCGAACCGCCTGTCCCACATGACAATCGTCCACGACGACCACTACCAGCAGCCGGCGCTCCCGCCGACCGCCGGCCGCCTCGCCGGCCGCGGGCCCGGCCTCCCGGTGATCCTCGGCGCGGACGGCACGTCGTCCGGCGTGCGGCTGCGGTGGGTGTCCGGCCACGCGACGTCGTACGCGGTGTACCGAGTGGACGGCAACCGCCTGGTGGACCGCTGCGACCTGGCCGACGCGCGACACATGGTCGCGACGCTCCGCGCCGGCCGTGGTCCGCTGCAGAAGTTCACGGACGCGAGCGCGGTGCCCGGGACGCGGTACACCTACGTGGTGACCGCACTGGACCGCTCCAACAACGAGAGCCGACCGAGCCCGCCTTCCTTCGTGCGGTAGCGGCCTTTGTGTGGCGGCGGCTGGTCATCCGCCGCCACACAAGGCAAACCCACAGCCTCGTCCCGGCCGGACCCGGTTGGCCGATCTGCATCATCTCGTGAGGAGGTCGGCCCTCGCAGCCGCCGCCCACGCGCACTGCCGCGTCGTCGGCGCACACTGCGTGACCACCACGCGAACCCCACGGCGAGCTGAAAAGCCACCGACCCGCGCCCGCGCAGCAACGCCTCGCGCGCGATGCAGCCCCCACCCGATCCCGGGGGCGGCCCAGTGCCCAGTCTACCGGCGCCTACCGACAGTCCAGGGGATGTGGATCTTGCCTGTGGACAACTCCGCAGGTTGTGGATAACTGGTTATGCCCACCCCGGCATCGGATAGCCGGCCAGTAGTTCCCGCACCTCGGCGGCGATCGCCGCGACGGCCGTCTCGTCCGCGTCGTTCGCGGCCGTCACCGTGCGGTCGATCCACTCCGCGATCTGCGGCATCTCCTCGACACCCAGCCCACGCGTCGTGATCGCCGCGGTGCCGAGCCGCACCCCGGACGGGTCGAACGGCTTGCGCGGGTCGAACGGCACCGTGTTGTAGTTCAGCTCCACGCCGGCCCGGTCGAGCGCCTTCGCGGCCGGCTTGCCCGCGATGCCCTTGCTCGTCAGGTCGATCAGGATCAGGTGGTTGTCCGTCCCACCCGACACCAGGTCGAACCCACGCGCCATCAGCGCCTCGGCCAGCGCCTTCGAGTTCGCGACGATGTTGGCCGCGTACTCGCGGAACGTCGGCTGCGCCGCCTCCGCGAGCGCGACCGCGATGCCGGCGGTCGTGTGGTTGTGCGGGCCACCCTGCAGACCGGGGAAGACCGCCTTGTCCAACGCCTTCGCGTGCTCGCCGTCGGACATCAGCATCGCGCCGCGCGGGCCGCGCAGCGTCTTGTGCGTCGTCGTCGAGATGATCTGCGCGTGCCCGACCGGCGACGGGTGCGCGCCGCCCGCGACCAGGCCGGCGATGTGGGCGATGTCGGCGACCAGCACGGCGCCGACCTCGTTGGCGATCTCCGCGAACGCCGCGAAGTCGATCGTGCGCGGGATGGCCGTGCCGCCGCAGAAGATCAGCTTCGGCCGCTCCGCGATGGCGAGGTCACGCACCTCGTCGAGGTCGACGCGACCGGTGTCCTTGCGCACGCCGTACTGCACCGCGCGGAACCACTTGCCGGTCGCGGACACGCTCCAGCCGTGCGTGAGGTGGCCGCCGGCGGGCAGCGCCATGCCCATGACCGTGTCGCCGGGCGCGGCGAGCGCCAGGTAGACCGCGAGGTTCGCCGGCGACCCGGAGTAGGTCTGCACGTTCGCGTGGTCGACGCCGAACACGGCCTTCGCCCGCTCGACCGCGAGCAGCTCGATCTGGTCGATGAACTGCTGGCCCTCGTAGTAGCGCTTGCCGGCGTAACCCTCGGAGTACTTGTTGGTCAGCACGGTGCCGGTGGCCTCGAGCACGGCCGTGGAGACGTAGTTCTCCGACGCGATCAGCCGCACCTTCTCGAACTGGCGCTGCGCCTCGCTCTCGACGAGCTGGGCGAGCTCGGGATCGGCGGCGGCAAGATGCGGGATCGCCGGCTGGTGCATGGGTGCCTCCATCAGGACGTTTGGTGCCGTCGAACACACTATCTGCCGGTACTCGCATCCTCGAGTCGCGCCCGCAGCTCTGCCACGACCCGGACGATCTCGGGTTCCCCGCCGCGGCGGGCCGCCGGCCACTCGTCGACCCGCTGCCACCAGAACTCGCGCGGCGTGCCGGGGTGACGCGGCCACAGGTGAAGGTGCAGGTGGTCGACGGCGTGCCCGATCACCGCGGAGTAGACGTGCTCGGCGCCGAGCTCCCGCAGAGCCCGGCTCCCCCGCCCGGCCCACAGCCCGATCGAGGCGGCCTCGGCGTCGGTGAGATCCGCGAGCCCGGGCGCGTGCCGACGCGGCTCGACGACGAGATGCCCGAGATAGACCGGAGCCCCGTCCTGCCCAGGCGCGTCCGGCGAAACATGAGAGACGACAACGAGTTCGTCCCCTCCGACGGCCCCGCCGGGCATCCCGCCCCGATGCTTCTCACACACGAAACAAGCCACAGCCACCACTTTAGGGGAACCTTGTCCCACACGTCCCCCACTCGCTGGTCAGCCCCCACCCGCTCCGGGGGGCGGCCCCGGGTCCAGTTTACCGGCGCGGCGGGCGCGGGGCGGGGTGTCGATCTTGACTGTGGACAACCGGGTCGGGTGTGGACAAGTGGGTTTGCGGGGCGGCTGTGACACCTTGACTGTCGGTCGGTCGTGGTACGGGCGCTTCACCTTCTCGGGCGGTGTGGGGTGCACCAGCGGCGGGTGCAACCGTTCGTGCGGTCGACGAACGGCGCGCCGCACGTGTCGCAGTTCTTCAGGCGCCCCCACCCCGCCACCGCCACCAGCGCGGCCAGGCCGCCGGCCGCGACGACCAGTTCGGTGTCGCGGCCGGCTGCCGCCACGTGCACCACCCGCCACGACGTTCCCGTCGCGCGGAGACGGGGGCTCGCGCCGCAGCCCGCGAGCACCTCGTTCAACAGCTCAGCCGCCGCGGTCTCGTCCGGCAGCACGAAGACCACTGTGGACAGACGACGGTCGCCGTTGGACAGTAGGCGTTCCGCGGTGGCCAGCGCCGGGTCGAGCGTGCGAAATGGCGGCAGCGCCGCCGGTCGGTCTCTCATTCCACTATGGACACTCCCATGGAACGGGCGGTGCCCGCGATGATCCGCATCGCCGCGTCGAGGTCCGTCGTGTTCAGGTCCGGCAGCTTGCGTTCCGCGATCGACCGCAGCTGCTCCTTCGTCAGCGAGCCGGCGTTGTCATGACCCGGCCGCGCGGATCCCTTGCCGCCCAACGCCTTCTTGATGAGGAACGCCGTCGGCGGGGTCTTCAGGCGCAGCTCGAACGTCCGGTCCTCGAACACGGTGACCACCGCGGGCACCACGTCGCCGCGCTGGCCGGACGTGCTCGCGTCGTAGGAACGCTTGACCTCCATCAGGTTCACGCCGGTCTGCCCCAGCATCTTGCCGAGGTCGACCATCGGCGCGTCGCCGGCCGGCATCTCCAGCGTGATCTGGAACGTCTGCTTCTTCTTCGGTGCCATGGGGGCCACGCTAGGAATTGACGTAACGTCAAACTCAAGCCGGATAAACGAGTCGCGCGCCACAACCGCGCTGGCTACCGTCGCGTCATGGACGCCGACATCCTCGAGTACTACGACCGCGGCGGCGAGGACGAACGCCTCGACGGGTCGTTGGAACTGTTGCGCACCAAGGTATTGCTCGAACGCTACCTGCCGCCCGCCGCCGAGGTGCTCGACGTCGGCGGCGCGTCCGGGGTGTACCCGACCTGGCTCGCGGACAACGGACACCGCGTGCGGCTGATCGTTCTGGTGCCGCGCCACGTCGACTCCGCCCAGGCACTCGGCATCGACGCCGCACTCGGCGACGCGCGCGAGCTGCCCGAGCCCGACGCCAGCCGCGACGTCGTGCTGATGCTCGGCCCGCTCCACCACCTCATCGACCGCGCCGACCGGGTGCACGCGCTCGCGGAGGCACTCCGGGTCGTCCGGCCGGGCGGTCTCGTGCTGGCGCCGTGATCAGCCGCTGGTCGTCGATGTTCGAGGGGATGCTGCGCGGCATCGTCGACGCGCCCGGCTTCGCCGACATGTTGCGCGAGGACCTGGCAAGCGGCACCCGCCGCGGCACGCAGCACGTGCCGTACGGCTTCACGACCAGCTACTTCCACCGCCCCGACGAGGTCGCCGGCGAGTTCACCGACGCCGGGCTCGAGTTCGTCGATCTCCTACCGATCGAGGGCATGGCGCACTGGATCCCCGATCTGCGGGACCGCCTGGCCGACCCGGTCAAGCGGGCGGTGGTGCTCGAGCTGCTCGAGAACACCGAACGCGAACCCGCGATCATCGGGGCGACGGCGCATCTGCTGGCGGTCGCCCGACGCGCAGGGTAAACCGGATTGCCGGGGTCGGGCCGCCGGTGGTCCACTACCGGGATGGATCAGGCGGCCGCGCTCGCGGCGTTCGACAAGGAGCTCCGCAACGTGGTCCGGCCGACGCTGGACGGCGGCCGGTTCGAGCGGGTGGGGCCGGTGATCCGCTGTCTCAGCCCGAACCCGGACGGCTGGTCCGGCGTCGAGTGGTCCGACCTCGACGAGACGACCGCCGACCAGGTGATCGCCGAGCAGCTGCGTTTCTTCCGCGAGCAGGGGCGGCAGGTCGAGTGGAAGTACTACGCGTACGACCGCCCGGCCGACCTGCCGGCGCGGCTGCGCGCGGCGGGCCTCGAGGCGGGCGAGGAAGAGGCTCTGATGGTGGCCGACGTGGCCGACGTGCCCATGGAAATCGAGCCGCCAGAAGGCATTCGGTTGCTCACGGTGTCCGATGAGGACGGTCTGCGGCAGGTCGGTTCGGTGCACGACCGCGTGTTCGGCGGCGACCACAGCCCGATGATCGAGGGTATGCGCGAGCGGCTGCGCACCAACCCGGAGGCGCTGGCGCCGGTGCTGGCGCTGGCCGGCGACGTGGCGGTGTGTGCTTCGCGGGTGGACTTTCACGTCGGCACGGACTTCACGAGCCTGTGGGGCGGCGGCACGCTGCCGGAGTGGCGCGGCCGCGGGATCTACCGGGCAATGGTGAGTTATCGGGCACGGTTGGCGGTGGCACGCGGGTACCGGTACCTGCGGACGGACGCGCTGCCGACTAGTCGGCCGATCCTGGAGAAGCTGGGCTTCGTGCGGCTCACCACGACGGTGCCGTACACGCTGCCGGAGTAGCGGGCTGGCCGCTGGCCCCCTCGAACCACGCTACCGGCTACCCCCGACAGAAGCGGGTCCCGTCGCGGTGGCCTGTGGACAACTTTGGAGTGTTGCGTGGGGTCGCGGCGTTAGTCGAACGTGGGCTCAGCGGCCGTCGACTGATTTGCACGCGGCGGGATGGGGCGCGGGGCGGTGAGCGGCTGTCGAGGGCACGGCGCACGGACGACTGTGGGCACGAACCCGTTCAGCGCACGACGACCGTCGGGCGCGAATTCACTTGAGTGCACAACAAGCCGAGGGAACGAGCCCGTTCGGACACCGCGTGAGGCTGTGGACAACTGCCGTTCGAGGCGGCCGAACTGTCGGTGCTCCGCCGTAGACTTGATACCGGGGGCCGGCGGCCGCCCCACCACGTCAGACCTCTTCCACCGTGTCGCGATGGCGGCGTGCGAGGTCCTGGTAGATCGACGGGTTGCCGTCGACCCACGCCCGCGCCGCGCCGCTCAGCGGCACGAACTTCTTGGCGGGCGAGCCGAGCGCGACCGTCTCCCCCGGGACCTCCGTCTCCGGCGTCACCGTCGAGCCCGCGGCCACCATCGCGCGCGGGCCGACCACCGCGCCGTCGAGCACGATGGCGCCGTTGCCGACCAGCGCCTCCGCGCCGATGGTGCAGTCGTGCACGACGCACAGGTGCCCGATGGTCGCGCCAGGACCAACCTCGCACACGCCGAGCCCGACATGG
Organism: uncultured Actinomycetota bacterium; assembly: GCA_963840275.1. GTDB lineage: Bacteria > Actinomycetota > Actinomycetes > Mycobacteriales > Pseudonocardiaceae > Actinophytocola. Next base: position 899,025 of record CAWIYK010000002.1, on the reverse strand, counting down.
ATCACCGAGTTGTCCTGCACGTTGGCGCCCTCGCGGATGACGATGGTGCCGAAGTCGGCGCGGATCACCGCGCCGTACCAGATCGACGCGTTCGCCTCGACCGTCACGTCGCCGATCAGCGTCGCGGTCGGGGCGATCCACGCGTCGGGGTGGACGGTCGGCTTCTTGCCTTCGAACGAATACTGCGGCACCCGGCTACGGTAAACGTTCGCTCACGCCGCCGCGAACACCGCCTCGATCAGCGCCGCCGACCGCGGGTCGACGACGCCACCGGGCAGCATCTGGTTCACCACATACCCGAACGCCACGCCCTTCTCCGCGTGCCCGAATCCCACCGACCCGCCGAGGCCGTAATGGCCGAACGAGCCGTCGCCGGCGAACGGGCGCAACGGGTACGACAGCTGGAAACCGAGGCCGAACCGGCTCTCGATCTGCAGCACGGCGTCGCGGCCGCCGGACTGCTCAGCGCTCGCCTCGCGCAGCGTTTCCGGTGCCAGCAAACGGACTCCGTCGATCTCGCTAAGGCAGGCGGCGTACATGCGGGCGAGGGAGCGCGCGGTCGCCATGCCGTTCGCGGCGGGGAGCTGCGCCGCCCACGCATCGGGGTCGTTCATCGAGCCGAGCAGGCCGTTGGCCACGAAGAAAGCCTTGTGCGCCACCGACTCCGGATCGAACAGCATCAAGGTGAACGGGTCCGGCCGCGTCTCCGGCGCGGCGGACGCGACGATCAGCGGCGCGACGCGGCTGGCCTCGCTCGCGGGCAGACCGACCCAGAAGTCGACGCCGAGCGGATCCGCGACCTCGCGGCGGATCAACTCGCCGGGCGTCAGACCGGTGATGCGCGCGAGCACCTCGCCGAGCAGCCATCCGTAGGTCAGCGCGTGGTAGCCGTGCGCGGTGCCGGGCGTCCAGATCGGACGTTGCGCGGCGAGCAGCTCGACCATCGGCTGCCAGCCGTACACCTGCGACATCGGCAGCACGGTGTCCACATAGGGCAGACCGGCCCGGTGCGTCAGCAGCCAGCGAACCGGGATCTCCGACTTGCCCGCCGCCGCGAACTCCGGCCAGTAGCTCGCGACCGGGGCGTCCAGGTCGAGCTCGCCGCGTTCGGTCAGGCGCAGCGCGCAGATCGCGAGCGCGCCCTTGGTGGCCGACGCGACCATCTGCAGCGTCGAGCGGGTGTACGGCGCCCCGCCCGGCGCGACCGCCCCGCCCGCGAGGTCGACGACCAGCTCGCCGTCGACGTACACGCAGCAGGCGGCGCCGACATCGCCGTGCTCGGCGAAGTTCGCCAGGAACGTGTCCCGCACCCGCTCGAACCCGGGCGCGACCGCACCCTCCATGGGCACCGATGCTGTATCCGTCACGCCGCGAGATTAGTCGGCCGCGAGCCGCCGCGCTCGTGCCACGACGTCGGCGATCAGCTCGGCGACCTCGGCCGGCGTGAACTCCATGGCGTTCTCGCTGACGCTCAACTCGAAGCGGCACCGGTCCGGGCGCAGGTCGCTGCCCGCGTGGCTGAACAGGCGAATGCCCTCCGCCGCGGTCAGTTGGTCGCTCGCCTGCGTGGCGACCTTGGGACCGACGGGCAGCAGCACGTGGAACATCGACGTCTGGGGCGGGTTCGGCAGCACCGTCGCGACGCCGCCCTCGGTGATCGCCGCGGCGAGCGCGACGGCGTGGTCGCGGAACGCGCCCATCCTCGGCAACACCTCGTCGAGTCCGAGCAGGGCGGCGACGGCGAGCGGCCACGCGTCCGGGATCGCGCCGCCGAGTCGTTGCCGCCAGACGCCGGCGTGCTCGATGGTGTCCTCGTCGCCGGCGAGCACAGCGCCACGCACACCCTCGAGTCCTTTGTAGAGGGACACGTAGACGGTGTCGAACAGCCCGGCGATCTCGGCGTGCGGGCGGTCGTAGAACGGCTGGGACTCCCAGAGGCGGGCGCCGTCGAGGTGCGCGGCCGCGCCCTTGGCCCGCGCCCATTCGACCTGCGCGACCAGGTCGTCCCAGGCGGGGAGCACACCCCCGATCTCCCGCTGCGGCAGCTCGATGAGCAACGCGGCGACGGGTTCCTTGACGTCGTCGAGGTCCTCGAGCGTGAGGAGCGAGTTGGCGTCGCCGGCGGACTGGAAACGCAGACCGTGGACGACCGAGTAGCCGTGCTGCTCCCACTGGACGAGGTGGTTCAGGGGGTGCGCGGCGAAGGCGTGCCGGCCGGTGCGTTCGGCGTGAATGCGCAGCGCGACCTGCTGGGCCATGGTGCCGGTGGGGAAGAACAGGGCGCGCGGTTTGCCGAGGAGGCCGGCCAGGCGCTCCTCGAGCTGGGCGATCGGCGCGTCCTGGCCCCAGAGCGGGGTGTCGGGCGGGAGCCAGTCGAGCATCCTGCGCAACATCCGGTGCGGGTTGCGGCGCAGCGGCGAGTGCGACGCGAGCGTGCGGCGGATGTCCTGTTCCCCAGTCATGGGCTGCTCTCCTGACGACGATCGGCGTGCTGCCGGTCGGGGAACCGTACGTCGAACAACTGCGGGGAGGCCACGGCATTCCTGGCCATTGGCGAACCGACGCGGTGGAGTCACTCCGGTTGTCACCCGTACACAGGTCAGGCCCCGTCCGACATGCATTGGACGGGGCCTGACCTGCGCTTCACCTGGAGCCGCCTAAGGGAATCGAACCCTTGACCTGCTCATTACGAGCGAAAACTGTCAGGGTCCAAGCCACAGCAAACGCGCAGCTCAGAGGCGGCGCGCTGTCCACAGGCGTCCTGACGGGTGCAGCGCGATACAGATCGGTTGTCACTCAGTTAGTCACCCATGCCCTCACGCCGCTGAGTAAGGGGGTGTAGTGCCGCTACCACAAAGGTTCCTGCGGTTACCCCCACCTCATCTCCCGTCGGCGCGTTGCTGCTCGGCCAGCGCTTGGATCTCCTGGCGCAGCTCCGCGAACTCCTGCCGCAGGGTGTCCTCGGTTCGCTCGGTGCCTCTGAGTACCCGTACGAACCAGGACGCTACGAGCCCTGTGACCACGCCAAGCAGCGCGATCCCACCCACCATGAGCGCGGCGGCGACTAGCCTGCCCTCGGGCGTGACGGGGTAGCGGTCACCGTAGCCAACGGTGGTGATCGTGGTCAGCGCCCACCATGCGGCATCTTGGAAGGTCGCGATTGTCGCGTTTGGTGCGTCCCGCTCCGCGTCCAGCACGGCGAGTGCCGCGCTCATGCCGACCAGCGTGGTTGCCCCGCACGCATACAGTGCGACCCGCTGCTCCAGCGAGTGGCTTAGGCGACGGTTGAGCAGCGTGATGACCATGAGAACACGCAACGGCCGCAGTATCGGTAGTGCCACCATGAGCAGGTCAAACGGGTTGCGTCGGACGAAGCGGAGCTTCGCCCGGGCCAGTGAGAAACGGACCAGGTAGTCCGTGGCGAACAACGCCCAGATCACCCAGACCGCGATCTCGATCCGTGTCTGAGTTTCTTCTGGCGCGCTTACGTAGAGCACCTGCACCGTGTACAGCACAAGAAAAAGTACAGCGAGCGCGGTCAGCGGCCAGTCACTCCACCGCTGCCACGTCCGCAGTCGCGGCTCATCAGCCGGCCGCGTCGGAGAGCCAGGTTTCAGTGCTGTCTCCGCCACGGAGCCATTCCGCGTGCCTACCGGTGTTGGTCTCACGCCGACTGTATCGACGTTCGGCATCAGAGTGTGTCTGGCATTCACCGGTGCTCGCTACGCTCGCCATTCCTACCGTGCTGGCACACGTCAGGTCGCCGAGGGTTACCGTCGACCTCTCCCCATCGATGTCGGTTACAGCGGTAACGTCGGTTACATGCCTGGTCAGAGCAGGTGGCGAGCGGTTACCGGCTCGGTTACTGCGGTTACGTCTGTCGCGCGCGTCGGGAGCAAAGCGCTGTGACAGGTGCTGGTGCTGGTCAGAGTTTGGTGTCCATGCGCGTCCCCGACGAGTCCCGCCGCCATACAGGCTAGTTGCCGCTCAGTTGGTGACCCGACCCGTCGAAGGCCACCACCTGCCCTGGGCTCCCCTTTGCATCAGGTACATCAGTAACAGCGCAGGTCAGGCTTGCGGAGCGGGTACATCCGAAGTCACTGCGGTTACTGCGGTCACACCCTCTGTTTCAGCCCTGAAGCACGTATGCGCCTCACAGCGGCGGATGAAACAGTTCGGACTCGTGTCTCGACTAGTAGGTACATGGCGCGACAAGGAGAGGTGCATAGATGTTGATCAGTCTGCTACCTGGACTGCGTGAACTCCGCACTCCCTTGGCGGCAGGGTATATATTATTTTTGGTTCTTTACATTGCCCTGCATGAAGAGATTGACGACATATCACGTAGCTCGCTCGCGATTAGCCTATCGAGGATCACATTTTACTTTGGGACGGTTGGCGTCGCCGCAGCAGTCACATTTGTCGCATTCCTCATCGGTAGCGTCTGGAGCGAGTTGGCCATCTGGGCCTTCATCGACGCGCCGCCGCGCATGGAGTCGCAGCTTGCCACTCGCTTATCGCGCTACCGCCATCCGAGTTACAGATTCGTGCACAAAATCCGGCACCAGTTGCGAATCTGGTACACAAACAAGGCTTATCAGTTGATAAAAAGGTTGCGCAAGCGCGGCGACCGAAAGAGACAACGTCAAGATCCATTTTTACGCGACTTAGCTGTCGATCGTTTCATTGAGATTTACCGGAGCTCCGATAGCTTTCGAGAAGAGTTTGACCGGAGAGCCATAAAGTACGAGTTTTCTCCAGAATTGGGTAAAATACCGAGCTTCCGCGATATTGAAACTCTCATCAATGTCGACGATCATATGATTGAAGTTGCGAATGACTTGCTGCGGCTCCCGGTTTATCTCCTAGGGAAAGACCAAGAAGTCTGGAACTCATGGGATAGAAAGCGCTCTGAAGCGGAGTTCCGGGTTACAGTTGCCCTGGCCTTGGCAGCCCTATATGTCGTTGTAGCCTTACACGTCTCCTCTTGGTGGCTTTTCGGACTGACTTCTTCGGTTGTGCTGTTCATCCTCGGCCTTCGGAAAAGCCGTGAAAGTCATAGCATTCTGGTGGACTTTGCAATATCCCGTCGGGTGCAACTAAGTGTTCTAGAATCACTACACGGTCCTCTAGATGTGCACTGGAAAACAGAAGCCCAGCGAGAGGAAGAGAAGATTGAATTACGGCGTCAGATGGACGAAATCAACGCGATCATGGCAGAAAAAGGCTACCGAGTCGAAGAATTTGACGAGAGTGCGCACCAGGCCCCACCTGGCCCTTAAGGAGTGCGCTCAGGTTGCTCTGCCAGCCCAGTGAGCCATTCCGGGTAACCGTTGGTGACTGTGGGTAGCGAGGGTCTGTGGCGGCGGTAGCGGCACGCCGATCCTGTTGACATACAACAAAAGAGCGCAGAACCCCGGTATGAAGGTGGTCCTTCCAAGATCAACTTCATAGAGGTTCTGCGCCTGATGAGTGTCGCATACACCGCTGTCCTGGAGGTATCCGAGGACAGCGTTCTGTTCCTGTCCGGTTTGCTGTATGCCGAGCGTGGCCGGCGGGGTACCCGCAAGGGCACCCGCGCGTTGGGGACCTACAAGCAGGCGGTGCTGGTGCTGCGCTGGTTCCTGGACGACACCCGGGTGTCGGCTTTGGCCAGGGACAACGACATCGCGGTGTCCACGGCGTATGAGTATCGGGACGAGGGCATCGCGGTGCTCGCCGCGCGTCAGCCGTCGTTGCACGGGGCGCTGCTGGCGGCGAAAGCGGCTGGCCACTCGCATGTGATCGTGGACGGCACACTGATCCACACCGACCGGATCTCCACCCCTGGCCCCACTCGCGGGGTGGACTTGTGGTGGAGCGGCAAGCACCACCATCACGGCGGCAACATCCAGGTCGTCTCCGCTCCGGATGGGTGGCCACTGTGGACCTCCGGTGTCCGTCCTGGCCGGAGCACGACACCAGTGCCGCCCGCGCCGACCCCGACCTACTGGCCCGGATCACCGACTGGATCAGCGACGGCGCCCTCGCGCTGGCCGATCTGGGCTACGAAGGCGAGCCAGAGACCTTCACGATTCCGTTCAAGAAGCCAAAAGACGGTCAGCTGACCGTCGACGAGCAGGCCTACAACGCCATCCACGGCGCTCTGCGCTGCCTCGGCGAACGCGCCAACTCGCTACTCAAGACCACCTACAAGGCCCTCCGCCGCTACCGCGGCTGTCCCTGGCGCCTCGGCGGCATCGTCGCCGCCGCTCTGGCCCTGCTCCACCACGAACACCGCCGCACCACATGACCCAACAGAACTTGATCACACACAGTCACCAGACATTACGCGGAATGGCTCAGTGACTACGGACCTTGGCAACAGCTGAAACAAGGGGCCTTCTTTGCGCTGGTCAGAGATGGTGCCCCCGGTAGGATTCGAACATACGACACCCGCTTAGGAGAGGTCTTCCCCTGCTCCGTTGTGAGCAGCTCTGACCTGTACAAACGCGATGCTCTTGCCGCTTGGGAGCCCTGTTTCAGGACGGATTCGGGACAGGTCAATCCCTGGCTCCTGTCTCCCCAGAAGTCGGTTACTGCGGTTACATCGGTAACGTGGCTGGTCAGGCAGGGTGCAGAGCCGTTACCCCGAGAGTTACTGCGGTACACCACCCGGTTACAGCCGCTCTGCCTCACAAGAGGCTGGAACAGGTGGGTGTAACCGCAGTAACCGGGCCAGTCACCGTCATGCACAGCGCCTGAACTGCAGAGTTACCGATGTAACCGCAGTAACCGAGCTTCTGGGGGGGTCGAGGGTGGAGATGCGGAGTGCGCACGTAGGCGCGCCTCGTCCATGCACACTGCGGTCAGACGGCCCTGCTGTCTGACCAGCGCGCTCGTCACTCGTCGCGCCTCGCGCTTTCGGCAAGAGCGTCCACCAGCTCGCCCATGCTGTCGATCAGCCCATCTGGCCGCCGCGGCCAGAGTCGAGCCTTGGTGCGCCATCTTGGCGTAACCGATGCGCACACCCCGGCCGCTCGTCCAGCCTCGATATCGGTCACCGTGTCGCCTACGAACACGCACCGTTCAGGCGTTACTCCCAGCCGCTGAACTGCCTGGCGCACCAGCACTGGATTAGGCTTCATTTCGGCTGGCTTCCCGAAAGGGCGCGCCGCGACAGCGCGACGTTTTTAGACATGTCGTGCAGTGTCAGATAATCAGTGATAGCCGGCAGTGAATTGTTGCTCACAATAGCCACGGGGAATCCGAGGTGTTGAGCGGCAGCTATGGCTTGACGCGCGTGTGGCGTGGGACCTGCGCTGAGAACAGCTTGTTTTTCGTGTTCGTTAAGAACAGCGTCGATTTCCTCGGTCCACTCAGGATGGTTATCGGATGTCCAACGGAGAACCGCGAGTGGTCGGAGATGGCAGCGAGACCGTCGGTAACGTCGATGCCGCGAGTCGTTAGGGCCACCCGAAGGTTCTCTGCCACACGTGATGCCGGATAGCCTGCAAATACACTGCACACTGGCCCGTCAAAGTCGAGAAGGACAGCACCTCCGTCGCCAAGCGTCGACGCCCACGCTCTCATTCGGCGTACTCGCGCGTGATCGTTCGCCACATGGAATCGAACCATGTGCGAGCCTGCTCGACGTACTTTGGCCCCGTCGAAGTGTCATCGTCATCGTGAATAGAGTGGTGAAAGAGCGTCGCATCCTTGCCCATGGGATCGAAAATGGCGAGAGACTCTCCTCCTATTCTGACATTATGTTCCAGTACCGGACAGAAACCGAAGAATGCTTCCTCGTTTGAGGCGACCGTTGGCTACCGCCCGAACGGTAAGCGCATCGTCAAGAAGGCGAGCCACAAAACAAAGACTGGCGCAAAGGAGAAGTTGAAAGAGATCCTACGCGACTACGAAGACGGTGTGACGACCACTCAGACTGGCTACACCGTTGCGCAGGCAGTGACGGACTGGCTTGCGAATTACGAGCGGATTGGACGTGATCCGAACACTGTGCGCACGGTGCGCGGTCTGGTCGAAAACCATTTCATTCCCGCGCTCGGCGCACGACCACTCCAGGACCTGTCGGCCGACGATGTAGATGAATGGCTGGCCGAAAAGGCGGGATCTATGGTCACCACCACGTTGCGACTTCTGCACTCGATTCTTCGCCGTGCGATCAATCGGGCTCAGACACGGGACAAGGTCAAGCGCAACGTAGTCGCTCTGCGAGTGCCCCGTTGGCCACGGCACCGGACGACCGTCCAAGGCGCTCACGCTCGCACAGGCCGAGGCGGTTCTGCAAGCCGCAGAAGACTCGCCCATGTGCGGCTACATCGTCACAGCGTTGCTCACTGGTGCACGGACAGAGGAACTCCGTCCGCTCACCTGGTCGCACGTTGACCTAGTGGGCAACCGAGAAGGCCACTCCTCCGCTGCCGCCAAACGTCCGGGTCTGGCGCTCAGTGCGGGCAGGTGGCGAAACCAAGACGCGGAAGTCTCGTCGCTCTCTCGCGCTGCCACAGCGGGCCGTGGCCGCACTGCGAGTCCAACGAGACGCTGTAACCGCGCTTCGTGAAGCGGCAGGATCGGGCTGGCAGAACCACGACCTCGTGTTCCCCACCCGTCTGGGCACCCAGCAGGACGACGCCAACGTCCGGCGCGACTTCCGCAGGGTCGTTGGAGCGTGCAGGGCTGGCCGCCAAGGAGTGGACGCCGCGCGAGCTGCGGCACAGCTTCGTCTCGCTGCTGTCTGACGACGGGATGCCGCATTGAGCAGATCTCGCGCCTCGTCGGTCACAGCGGCACGTCAGTAACCGAGCCGGTCTACCGGAAGCAGATCCGCCCGGTGGTCGAGGACGGGGCGGTAGCCATGGACCGCATCTTCCGCACCGACACGGCCTAGTCACTCACTTAGTCACCCAGACGCAGGTCAGGCCCCGCTCCGACTCATCGTGGAACGGGGCCTGACCTGCGCTTCACCTGGAGCCGCCTAAGGGAATCGAACCCTTGACCTGCTCATTACGAGTGAGCCGCTCTGGCCGACTGAGCTAAGGCGGCGAGGCGGTCATAGTGTAGCTGGCGCCCGAGCGTCACCTGCAGCCCACCGGTGTCGTTATAGAGAACGCTGGTCGGGGACCGGTACTGCCGAGGAGGATCTGCCGATGCGCGGACGCTCACTTGTCGCGACGGCTATGCCGCTCGCCGCTCTTGTGCTGGCGTTGTCCGCCGCTCCCGCGCTCGCCCAGCCGCCGACCACGCCGGTGCCGACGCCGACGGACCCGAACTCGCCGCCCATGTCGGCGCCCATCGGGCCCATCCCGCCCGGGCACGCGATCGGGGACGCCGGCACCGGGCTGGGGATCGTGCGCATCCTGCCCAACTCGACGCCCACGAAGGCGATCGTGCCGGGGCTGGAGGACAAGCTGCCCAAGCAGGCGGCTGCCGAGCTCGGGTTCGGGCTCGCGTCGGCGCAGGTCAACTCCGAGGCGTACCTCGGGTTCGAGCACTCCATCGCCCAGGCCGCGCCCGGCGGGCTCTCCCTCGCGGGCTCGAGTCCGCAGGCGCCCGGCGCGATCTCGCAGACCGCCTCCCCCGACAACCCGCGGCCGGTGCACAGCGGGTTGCAGCTGCCGTCGTCCCCGCTCGACGCGCTCATCACCGTCCGCGGCCTTCAGGGCCAGGTGCACGCACGCTGGAGCGACGACCTCGGCCCGTGCGTCGGCACGATCTCCGACGCCTCCACCGAGGTCGCGAGCCTCTCGCTGCTCAACGCGATCCCCACGCTGCCCTCGACGCCGGACCTGACCGGTGTGTTCGACGCGCCGAAGCTCGACGCCAACGCCGACAAGGCGGTCGTCGACGGGCTCAAGCAGCTGACCGGGCCGCTGAGCACCCTCGGCGGCGTGCTGTCCGGCGGCTCGGCGCCCAAGGCGGACGGCACCGGGTCGCTGCTCAGCCTGCCGAACACGCTGTCCGCACGCTCGGTCGTGCGGCTCGTCGACATCCCCGGTTCGCCGAACAAGGCCGTGCAGTCGACATCGACCATGCAGGTCGCCGCGTTGAAGCTGCTCGCGGGTACCCCGTTCGAGATCCAGATCAAGGTGGTCAGCCAGCCGACGCTGCAGGTCACGTCCACCGGCGACGAGAAGACGTCGACCGTGCGCTACACCGCGCCGGTGTTCGAGGTGGTGCAGGGCGGCAAGAGCCTCGGCGTGCTGGACGCCGCGCACCCGAAGCTCGACATCCCCGTCGGGATCCCGCTGCCGGGCGCCGCGGGCGCGGAGAAGCTGCCGATCATCGGTGACGTGCTGGCGAACGGGCAGAAGGTCGCCGACGCCGTCAGCAAGGGCCTGCAGAAGCTGGACCTCGGCGTCATCCGGCTCGGCGTCGCGCAGCTCGACCAGCGCGGGATGGCGATGACGACGCCGTTCGCCGGGTACCAGGTCGGCGCGACCGCGCGGATGCTCGACCTGCAGGTGCTGCCGACGCAGGCGCTCGGGCTGCCGAACCTGCCGACGGCGCTCGCGCAGGTGTCGCTCGGGGAGCAGATCGCGCGGGCGTACGCGCCGGTCGGCGGCGTGGTGTGCCGGGGGTCCGACCAGCCCGCGCCGCCGCCGACGCCTCGGCCGCAGGGCAAGGTGCCGGGCCCGCTCGCCTACACGACGATGGCCTACCACGCGGTGCCGATGTTCTGGACCGGGACGGCGATGCTGCTGATCGGGGTGGTGCTGGTGGCGGCGCTGCCGACGCTGCGCACGCCGCGTGGCGCGGTCGCGGGCGGTCCGCAGCTGACCGGTCCGGCGGCGGGTGGTGCCGATGATGAGCCTGACGCTGAGAATGGCGCGGACGTCGATGCGGAGGACGCGGCCGAGGACGACGCGGCCGAGCCGACGGACGACGCGGCAGCCGAGAACGACGTGACCGACGCGGTCGAGTCGACGGACGACCCGGCGACCGAGGACGACACGGCAGCCGAGGACGACGCCGCCGAGTCGGCTGAGGACGACGCGGTGGCCGGGGACGAGGCGACCGACGTTGAGGGCGAAGCTGTTGCGGGCCAAGCAAAGGATGACGACACGAAGTGACGGTGTGGCGGCCTAGCCGGTGCCCGGCTTGGCCGCTGGCCCCCTCGAACCACGCTACCCGTGGGGACCGACAGTTTCGGCGGCTCCGCGGTAGTTGTCCACAGGGGTGTGTCAGCCGTGGTGCAGTGCCGTCAGCATCGCTTCGATGGCGATCCTCGGCTTCACGTTCAGCTCCATCGCCTCCCGACACGACAGCACGGCTTCCAGCCTGCGCAGCGTCGAGTCCGGGGTCCACACGCCGGCCGCCTGGCGTGCGTCGCCTTCGCGGTCCGGGTGGTTCAGGGTCGCCCTGGCGCCGGAGGCGATCACCAGCACGTCCCGGTAGAAGGCGGCCAGGTCCACCAGCGCGAGGTCGATCGCGTCGCGCTGGGTCCTCGTCGCCCTCGACTTCTGGCGGCGTTCCAGCTCCTTGATCGCCGCGGCGCTGCCTCGGGTGGCGCTCGCGGTGCCCTTGCCGGTGCCGCCGTGGCCCATGGCGGTCTTCAGCGCGTCCTTCTCCGCCTCGTCGCGGGTGCCGCTCACCTGGCTCGCGTCCGCCTCCGCCGCCTTCACCAGGTCGTCCGCGCAGTCGAAGACGTCCGAGAGCCTGCGCAGGCTCAGCGGGATGCGGAGCACCGACTCCCGCCGCTCCCTGGCCGCCGCGTCCGTCGCCAGGCGGCGGGCCCTGCCGACGTGGCCACCGCACACGGACGCCGCCCACGTCGCCATCGACGACTCGATGCCGTCGCGTTCGCGCAGGACGTCCGCGATCGCCGGGGCCGTCGGGGTGCGCAGCGCGAGGTGGCGGCACCGGGAGCGGATCGTCACCGGGACGTCCTCCGGGTGGTCCGACGGCGCGGCCAGCAGGAACACCGTCCGGTCCGGCGGCTCCTCGACGGCCTTGAGCAGCGCGTTCGCGGCGCCCTCGGTCAGGCGGTCGGCGTCGGTGATGATCACTACCTGCCAGCGGGCGCCGGTCGGCCTGCGTGCGGAGATCTGTACGAGCGCACGCATCTCGGCGACCGAGATCGACAGGCCCTCCGGGACGACCACGTGCACGTCCGCGTGGGTGCCGGCCATCGCCGTGCGGCAGCCGGGGCAGGCGCCGCAGCCGACGCCGGTCTCACATTGCAACGCGGCGGCGAAGGCGCGGGCCGCGACGGACCGGCCGGAGCCGGGCGGGCCGGTGAACAGCCACGCGTGCGGCACCGCGGACGCGGACCCGCTGAACGTGCCGTCCACCATCGACGCCGCGACGGCCGCCGACTTCGTCAACACTTCGACAGCGTCGGGCTGACCGACCACCTGGGACCAAACGGTGCTCACGGCGCCTCCGACTACGTGGCCCGAACCTCGACCGGCGCCAGGCTATCGCTCGGCACGAGGCTGGTCAGGCGCCGCCCGGCCAGCGCGGTCTGCACCGCGATCCGCACCCGCACGGCGACCTGCTCCGGGCTGCCGTCGGCGTCCACGACCACGTACCGGTCCGGGTCCGCGGCCGCCATCTCGGTCAGCAGCTTCTGCACGTGCCAGTGGTGCTCGGTCTTCCTGGCCCGCACCTGCTCGGAGTCCATGGTGCTCGGGTCGCGGTCCAGCAGGATGGTCACGTCCGGGCGCAGTCGCGCGGTCGCCCAGTCGGCGAGGCCCTCCAGCTCGGCCGGGTCCAGCCCGGCGGCCGCCGACAGGTGCGCGAGCGGGCTGTCCACGAACCGCTCCATCACCACCAGCGCGCCGCGGTCCAGCGCGGGGCGGATGCTGCGTTCCACGATGTCGGCGCGCACCGCGGCCGCCACCAGTGCGTGCGCCCGCGCGCCCGTCAGCTGGGCGCCGGACAGCACCGACTGCAGCCGCTGGTCGTCGAGCCCGGGGTCGGTGGCGAGCACGACCTCCTTGGCGGCGGGCCTGCGGAGCCAGTCGGCGAGCAGTTGGGCGTGCATCGACGTGTCCGAGGCGATGTCGCCCTCGACGGCGATCAGCAGCCCCGTGGACCGGCGAGGCTTGCGCCGGATGGCGTTGAGCAGGTCGGACAGGATCGGCTCGCTGCGCCGGTCGTCCATCTGCCGGTACGCGATGACTCCGACCAGCGCGGCGATGAGCCCGGCGGCCAGCAGCACCGGCCGGGTGCCGTCGATCCGCATCGACCGGCCCCACACGATGATGTCGTGCGGCTGGACCAGCGCGACCAGCACCGGCGTCACCGCCATCGAGCCGGCCAGGATGACCTTCATCAGCGCCTGGTAGATCGCGTTGATCCGGCCACGGATGGCGTCCTCGACCTGGGTGCCGATGATCGTCACACCGGTGAGGAACGCGGCGCCGGCGCACGCGCCGACCACCATGACGGTCAGCAGCGACACGACCAGGTGCGGGGACAGCGCGACCAGGGTCAGCGCCAGCCCGGCGAGCACGATGGCGATGCCGAACAGCCGGTTGTGCGGCAGCCGACGCGCGAGCTTGGGCGCGCCGGCCATGCCGGCGGCGAGCCCGATGAACATCGCGACGAACAGCAGACCGAACGTGGACTCGCCGCCGCGGAGGCTGTCCGCGTACAGGTTCGCGGTCCCGATCAGGGCCCCGGCCGCGGCGAACGCGCCGATCATGCCGATCAGCAGCCCGCGCACCAGCGGGGTGCTGCGCACGAACCGGCCCGCGTCTCGGGCCATCGCCAGCAGCCCGGGCTTCTCGCCGGCGTCCTCGGCGGCCTTCTTGTCGGCACGCTGCGACTCGGCCAGCGACGTGTCTCTGCGGGACAGCTCGGGGATTCTGGTCGCGACCAGGATCGCGCTCGTCAGGTATAGCAGGCCGTTGATGACCAGGATGATCTTGGCGATGCCTAGGCCGTCCGGGTCGGGCTGGATGTTCAGGTTCGTGGTGATGCCGGTGATCGCCGCGTACAGGCCCGCGCCGGTGATGACCGCGAGGCCGTAGGTCATCACGAGGCCGAGCTGGCTCGCGGTCTCCACCTGGTCCGGCCTGCGCAGCAGGTTCGGCACCGCCGCGTCCTTCGACGGGATCCACATCATCGCGCAGCAGCCGATGAGGAAGTTGCCGACGAACAGCCACACCGTGGAGCCGACGACCGCGATCGAGACGAACAGCCCGCAGCGCAGGACGTCGCAGATGACCATGACCTTGCGGCGGTCGAAGCGGTCCGCGAGCAGGCCGCCGAGCGGCGCGAACAACAGGCCGGGCAGGAGCTGGGTCAGCACGACGCCGGCGAACGCGAAGCTCTGCGCCTGGTAGCCCGCGGTCAGTTTCGTGACGAGACCGGTCAGCGCGAGCAGGGAGAGCCAGTCACCGATGCTGCACAGGTAGGTGACGCCCCAGAGTCTGCGGAACCCCCGGATCGCGAGCACGGCCCGCGCACGGTGTGTGATCGACGCGTTGGACTCGGCGGGCGCCCTGACGCCCGCGTTCGGCTCTTCGCTCGCGCCCCCGATGATTCCCGCCACCCCATCTCCACACTGCCCGCGTCCCAGGGTAACCGCGACACGCGCACGACCGGGTCCCGGGCGTGCGCGCGTAACGTAACGCGGTCAAGCTGAGAGTGCCGCCAGAATCAGCTGAAGAGTGACGCGATCATGTCGATCAGGTTCGCGAGCATCACGATCGCGAGCACTGCCATCACCAGGAGTAACAGTCCGATCGCGGCCATGCCGGGTGACCAGCCGCGGCGACGAGCGCGCGCCGGGCGCGGCGGCCGGTTGGAGCGCTGCATCGGGATGCGGCCGGGCAGCATGCCGGGCCGGCCGGCGTCGAACCGCGCCGGGACACGTGACCTCGGGCCGGACTCCACGACCGGGGGCAACGCGACGGGCGGCGCCGGCGGGGCCTGCACCTGCACCGGCAGTTCGCTCGTCTTCGGGTCCGCGACCGGTGCGGCGGGCACGGCGGCCGCTGCCGCGGGTGGCGCGGCTGCCGGTGGCGCCGCCGCCGCTGCCGCCGGTGCGGCGGGTGGCGGGGTCGGCTCCGCGAACGCCCGGTCGCCGAACATCAGCTCCGAGTCCTCGTCGAGCACCGAGGCCATCGCCTCGCGGACGGCCGTGATGTCCGGCATCGAGGGCTCCACCACCCGGACCCGGACCGACTCCGCGTCGTAGTGGCGGCCGGTCACCAGCCCGGAGAGCGGGTCGTTCAGCAACGGCGGCGGACCGGGGTCCTGCGTACCGTCGTGCGTCCAGCTCGCCATGTCGACTCCCTGTGCTACCTCTCGGTGGCGTTCCGCGTTCACTACCAGACTAGGAGGCATCGTCGCGTCGGGCGAGATATACCTGCCGGGCCGCGAGGCTGACTCGAACGTCGTCGAGCAGCGGATCGAAGAACGCCTCGCGATAGTGCTGGTCAGTGCCCGCGGACGCGGTGAAGTACAGCCCGGAGAACACCGAGAGAAAAAGTGAGACCTGCACGAGCGCGCGGGGCAGCGGCAGCTCGACGCCGAACAGCGACCCCGGCACCTTCGACTTGCCCGGTCCGAGCCAGGCGTCGATGACCGTCCAGTCGATGGCGAGCGCGCCCAACACGATGAGCACGCAGAACACCAGCACCGTGAGCACCGCGATCTGCAGTACCTGCGCGAGGAACAGCACCAGCGAGATGTTCGCCCGCTCGCCCCGCGACAGCTTCCGCGCCTCGATCGGCAGGTCCGTGGTGAACCCGGCGAGCGGGGTGTCGCGCAGCACCCCGGCCAGGTCGTCGATCCGGTCCGTGGACACCTTGTCGATCATCTTGCGCAGCTCCTCGTCCAGCCGCGCGGCGATGAACAGCACCGCGAGCACCGCGAAGAGCAGGACCACGAGCCACAGCCGCCAGCGCTGCAACGCGTCGGCGATCTGCCACATCTCCGTGGAGAAGAACGCGAACACCACCACGAGGATCAGCAGCGGCACCGCCTTCGTGGCCATCTTGCCGACCGCGCCGAGCTCACTCAGCGCCTTGCGCAGCCCCCAGCTCAGGATCGACCCGGCACCGACGTAGACGGCGAACAGCACGAGCAGCGTGGCGACGACGTTGATCGTGAGACTGACCCAGAGGTACGCGCGCAGGCCGGTGCGCCAGTCGATGAGCGGCAGCACCACCACGTTGAGCACGAGCACGGTAACCGCGACGGCCCACCGGGCACGGGTGCCGATCCTCGGCATCGCCTTCGACGCGAGGAACCCGAGCGCCACCGGCACCACGAGCGCCGCGACCACCACCGCGAGCAGGCCGAACACGTACGCCGGGTTGTTCACCCGCTGCTCGAACTCCCGGTCCGACACGTCGAGGAGCACCGCGAGCAACGACAGCAGCGGGTCGACGGTCAGCAGGAACACCAGCGTCGGCACGGCCCGCTGCAGCAGCCGCGTGGCGCGCTTCTCGCTGCGCACCACCAGAGGCAGCCCACGGCGGCGGAACCACGTCTCCACCGCGCGCCGGTCGAACTCCGGCACGTCGGTCGCTCCGGCCGGCTCCCCGTCCGCCATGCCCGTCCCCCATCACCCGTTCGGTGATCGGGAACGTTATCCGGTCAGGACTTGGACTTCGCCGTCGACCGCTTGGCCGGCGCCTTCTTCGCGCCCGCCTTCGCGGGTGCCCGCCGGGCCGGCTTCTTGGGCGCGGGGCCCTTCGCACGCTTCTCGGCGAGCAGCTCGGCGGCCCGCTCGTCGGTCAGCGTGTCGACGCTGTCCGACTTGCGCAGCGACGCGTTGTACTCGCCGTCGGTGACGTAAGGGCCGAAGCGGCCGTCCTTGACGACCATCGGCTTGCCCGACACCGGGTCGTTGCCCATCTCCTTGAGCGGCGGCGCGGACGCGGCGGCCTGGCGGCCACGGCGCTTCGGCTCCGCGTAGAGCTTGAGCGCGTCCTCGAGCGTGACCGTGAAGAGCTCCTCCTCGTTGCCGAGCGAGCGCGAGTCGGTGCCCTTCTTCAGGTACGGGCCGTAGCGGCCGTTCTGCGCGGTGATCTCCTCGCCGCTGGCCGGGTCGTTGCCGACCACCCTCGGCAGCGACAGCAGCCGCAGCGCGTCCTCGAGCGTGATCGACTCGATCGACATCGACTTGAACAGCGAGCCGGTGCGCGGCTTCGCGGCCTTCTTGGCCTTGGCCGACGTGGCTTCCCCCGGCTCGGGCAGCACCTCGGTCACGTACGGGCCGAAGCGGCCCTCCTTGGCGACGATCTCGTGGCCGGTCACCGGGTCCGTGCCGAGGGTGCGGCCCTCGACGGGCGTGGAGAACAACTTCTCGGCGATCTCGAGGGTCAGCTCGTCCGGCGGCAGATCCTCCGGCAGGTTCGCCCGCTGGGGGTTCTCCGCGCCGTCCGGGCCCTCGCCGTCGCGCTCCAGGTACGGGCCGTAGCGGCCGACCCGGACCACGACCGGGCGGCCGGTGTCGTCGTTGAACAGCGGGATCGAGTTGATCTCGCGGGCGTCGATCGTGTCCACTCCGGAGCCGACCAGCTTCTTCAGGCCGCCGGTGCGTCCGACCGAGCCCTCCGCGCCGACGTCGCCACCGAAGTAGAACCCGGTCAGCCACTGGGTGCGCTGCTGCTCGCCGGAGGCGATGCGGTCCAGCTCGTCCTCCATGGCGGCGGTGAAGTCGTAGTCCACCAGCCGGCCGAAGTGCCGCTCCAGCAGCCCGACGACGGAGAACGCGATCCAGGACGGGACGAGCGCGGAACCCTTCTTCCACACGTAGCCGCGGTCCTGGATGGTGTTGATGATCGACGCGTACGTCGACGGGCGGCCGATGCCAAGGTCCTCGAGCGCCTTGACCAGGCTCGGCTCGGTGTAGCGCGGCGGCGGGCTGGTGGTGTGGCCGTCCGGGGTCAGCTCGGTCGCGGTGACGTCCTGGCCCTTGGTGAGGCGCGGGAGCCTGCGCTCTGCGTCGTCTGCCTCGCCGCCCGCCTCGGTGTCCACGGTCTCCACGTAGGCACGCAGGAAGCCGGGGAAGGTGATCGTGCGGCCGGACGCCGCGAACGTGCACTCCTCGCCGCTGTCGGCCGTGCCGGTGATGCGCACGCTCATCGTGGTGCCGCGCGCGTCGGCCATCTGGGAGGCGACCGTGCGCTGCCAGATCAGCTCGTAGAGGCGGAACTCGTCGGTCTCCAGCTCGCCGGCGACCTGGCCGGGGGTGCGGAACACCTCACCGGCCGGACGGATCGCCTCGTGCGCCTCCTGGGCGTTCTTCACCTTGCGGGTGTACTGGCGCGGCTGCGGCGACACGTACGGGTCGCCGTAGAGCTCACGGGCCTGCGCACGGGCCGCCGCGATCGCCGTCTCCGACAGCGTCGTGGAGTCGGTACGCATGTAGGTGATGTAGCCGTTCTCGTACAGCCGCTGCGCGATCCGCATCGTGCGGTCCGAGCCGAACCGGAGCTTGCGGCCGGCCTCCTGCTGAAGCGTGGAGGTCATGAACGGCGGGTACGGCTTGCGGGTGTACGGCTTCTCCTCGACGGAGGAGACGGTCATGGCCGAACCGGTCAGCGCGTCGGCGAGCCGGCGGGCGTCGGCCTCGGCCAGGCGCAGCACCTGGTTCTTCAGCTGGCCGTCCGGGCCGAAGTCGCGGCCGGTGGCGAGCTTGTTGCCGTCCACCGAGAGGAGGCGCGCGCCGAAGTTGCGGGGCTCCGCCTCGTCGTCGGCGGTGCCCTCGACGCTGAGCTTCGCGGAGATGTCCCAGTACGAGGCGGAGACGAACTTCATCCGCTCCCGCTCGCGGTCCACCACGATGCGGGTGGCGACGGACTGCACGCGCCCGGCGGACAGGCCGCGGGTGATCTTCTTCCACAGGACCGGGCTGACCTCGTAGCCGTAGAGGCGGTCGAGGATGCGCCGGGTCTCCTGGGCGTCGACCAGGTCCTGGTCGAGCGGGCGGGTGTTCTGCGCGGCGGCGATGATCGCGGACTCGGTGATCTCGTGGAAGACCATCCGGCTCACCGGCACCTTGGGCTTGAGCGCCTCCAGCAGGTGCCACGCGATGGCCTCGCCCTCGCGGTCGCCGTCTGTCGCGAGGTAGAGCTCGTCGACGGTCTTCAGCGCTTCCTTCAGCTCCGTGACCGTCGACTTCTTGTCCGGCGTGACGATGTAGATGGGCTCGAACCCGTTGTCCACGTTGACGCCGAGGTTGGACCAGGACTCGCCCTTGTACTTGGCCGGCACCTCCGCCGCCTTGCGGGGCAGGTCCCGGATGTGGCCGCGCGAGGACTCCACGACAAAGTTCCGGCCGAGGTATGAGGCGATCTTCCGCGCCTTCGCAGGCGACTCGACGATCACCAGCCGTCGCGGCTCGGCGCCCGCCGACCCGCTCTTCTTCGTCCCGTTAGATCCCGCCACGCCGTCCCGCTCTCTTGTCCGAGCTTGTTCTCAGCTCGCTAGTGTGCACGTTGCACACGGTGATACCTACCCCCAGGTGCCTCGCAGCACACTTTCGCCGGCGAGGTATGAACTGTTACCTGGGTAGCACGCCTAGGCGCTCCGGCGCACGCCGGATACCGCCGGCCAGTGCGTTTCGGCCGCCGCCAGTGGCGGTTCGCCGACCAGTTCGACGAGCCGCCCGAGCCGTCGCCGACCGGATATCCGCAGGCCCGGGCCCTCGTCCCGGTCGAGAAGCAGCGTAGCCGGCAACCCGGCGCTCCCCAGCGCACCGCGAACCGTGTCGTACGTGTCCGGCGCGGCCGGATCGAGGCCGAGCAGGTACCCGCTGCCCATCCAGACGCCCGCCGCGAGCACCCAGAGTCGCAACGCGCCGCCACCGAGCGTCAGATCCGAGGGGGCGAACTTCTCGCCCTCCTTGGTCCAGTCGTCGGCCAGCGCGATGAGGTCCGCGCGGAACGCGGTGCGCAGCCCCTGGACGCCGTCCTCGGTGACCGTGCGGGTCGCGTCGATGCCGCATACGGCCAGCGCACGCACGAGCGCCTTGGCCCGCCACACCTCGTCGACGCGCAGCGTCAGCCGCGCCGCGGTCCTGGCGAACTCGGTCAGCTGGCCCTGGCAGCACAGCAGACCTGCGAGATCGCCGGCACACGGCCGGTTCGCCTCTGCGGAGTAGAACGACAGCTGCGCCACCCGGCCAAGGATAGAACACCCGTTCGATCTCGGGAAGGGTGATCCACTCGTTTCGTGACCGGGCGGCCACGAGAACGGCCCGCCCCCGGGTGATCCGGAGGCGGGCCGCTGTCACGCGTGGCTCAGGCAGCGCCGTTGGTGACTGCCTCCGCCGGGTTCTCCGCGATCGCGGTGCCGCGCCGCTTGGAGACCACGACGGCCGCCACGATCAGCAGGAACGCGACGATCGCGATGGAGACGCGCAGACCGGTGTTGGCGTCCGCGCCGACCGAGAAGGTCACGATCGCCGGGGCGATCAGCAGCGAGACCAGGTTCATCACCTTGATCAGCGGGTTGATCGCCGGGCCGGCGGTGTCCTTGAACGGGTCACCGACGGTGTCACCGATGATGGTGGCCTCGTGCGCCACGGACCCCTTGCCGCCGTGGTTGCCGTCCTCGACCAGCTTCTTCGCGTTGTCCCACGCCCCACCGGAGTTCGCGAGGAACACCGCCATGAGCGTGCCGGTGGCGATGGCGCCGGCCAGGTAACCGGCCAGCGGGCCGGTGCCGAGACCGAAGCCGACCGCGATCGGCGCGAGGACCGCGAGCAGGCCGGGGGTGGCCAGCTCACGCAGCGAGTCGCGGGTGCAGATGTCCACCACGCGGCCGTACTCCGGACGAACCGTGCCGTCCATGATGCCCGGGTTCGCGTGGAACTGGCGGCGCACCTCGTACACCACCGCGCCCGCCGCGCGGGACACCGCGTTGACCGCGAGACCGGAGAACATGAACACGACCGCGGCGCCGAGCACGATGCCGATCAGGACGTTCGGGCTGACGACCATCAGGCTGAACGCGGAGAGATCGGCCACGTTCTCGCCGATCTCGTCGACCTTCTCGGTGATCGCCGTCAGGTACGAGCCGAACAGCGCCGTCGCCGCGAGCACCGCCGTCGCGATCGCGATGCCCTTGGTGATGGCCTTGGTGGTGTTGCCGACCGCGTCGAGCTCGGTCAGGATCGCCGCGCCGTCGGCGTCGACGTCACCGGACATCTCGGCGATGCCCTGCGCGTTGTCGGAGACCGGGCCGAACGTGTCCATCGCGACGATGACGCCGACGGTGGTGAGCAGACCGCAACCGGCCAGTGCCACCGCGAACAGCGACACGAACAGCGAGCCGGACAGCAGGAACGCGCCGTACACGGAGGCGCCGATGACGACCGCCGTGTAGACGGCCGACTCGAAGCCGACCGAGATGCCGGACAGGATCACCGTGGCGGCGCCGGTCAGCGACGACTTGCCGACGTCCTTGACCGGCTTGTAGTCGGTGCCGGTGAAGTAGCCGGTCAGCCAGAGGATGACGCCGGCGAGCACGATGCCGATGATCACCGCGACGGCCGCGATCATCGCCGGGCTGCCGCTCTGGTTCGGGTCGGCCGCGCTGTTCAGCTCGGAGAACGAGCCGGGCAGGAAGACGAACGCCGCGATCGTGCACAGCACCGCGGAGATCAGCGCGGAGATGTAGAACGAGCGGTTGATCGCGGTCAGGCCGCTCTCGCCGGCCTTGGCGCGGGTGATGTAGACGCCGATCACCGCGGTGATCACGCCGAGTGCCGGCACGATCAGCGGGAACAGCAGGCCCTGCGAGCCGAACGCGGTCGAGCCGAGGATCAGCGCGGCGACCAGGGTCACGGCGTAGGACTCGAACAGGTCCGCGGCCATGCCGGCGCAGTCGCCGACGTTGTCGCCGACGTTGTCGGCGATGGTGGCGGCGTTGCGTGGGTCGTCCTCGGGAATGCCCTGCTCGACCTTGCCGACCAGGTCCGCGCCGACGTCGGCGGCCTTGGTGAAGATGCCGCCGCCGACACGCATGAACATGGCGATCAGCGCGGCGCCGAAGCCGAAGCCCTCGAGCACCTTGGGCGCGTCGCCCGCGTAGACCAGCACGACGACCGCCGCGCCGAAGAGGCCGAGGCCGACCGTGGACATGCCGACCACACCACCGGTGCGGAACGCCACGCGCATGGCGGTCTCGCGACCGCCCTGCTCACGGGCCGCGGCCGCGACGCGCAGGTTCGCCTGCGTGGCGAGCCACATGCCGAGGTAGCCGATGGAGAACGAGAACACCGCGCCGATCACGAAGAACAGCGAGCGGCCGATTCGCTCCCCCCAACCGTCGGCGGGTAGGAAGAAGAGCAACGCGAACACGATCACACCGAAGATCAGCAGCGTGTTCCGCTGCCGCTTCAGGTACGCGCCGGCGCCTTCCTGCACCGCCTTGGCGATGTCCTGCATCTTCGAGGTGCCCTGGCCTGCGGCCAACACCTCTTTGAGCAGCACGTAACCAACGGCGAGGGCAGCGAGAGCGATCACGGCAACCACGACAACCACGCCGCGATCACCGCCGGTCAGCGGCGTGCCGCCTTCCGCTGCTAGGTACTGCCAGGACATCGGTCCTCCTGGTTCTGCCTGATGTGGGCGCAGCCGAGGGGCCCGTTGCTCGGGCCGCGGCATCGTCCCCGGTGGGACGGGGTGCGCCACCAGGTATTGATGGGACGTCGGCGGAGTCTATTGGTTGGACTCACGGGGTTCGCGAGGCGTCCCGCCAACTGGGTTTTCGGTCCTTCCGAGGCCGCTCTACCTGATCGATACAGAATATCGATCAAGAATTCGGCCGAATATGTCGCCGATTCCTTGTCGGTGCCGTGTGCAACCCTCACGGGATGAGTACCGCAGCACGAGGCCGTCGGCTGCTCGACCGGGTGTTGGCGGGGGTGCCCCGCGGCGAGAACCCGTTGCGCCACGTGCGTGAGCTGCCCGAGCGGCAGGCCTCCTCGGTCGACTGGCCGGACTGGGTCGCGGCGCCGCTGCGGACCGCGTTCGCCGACTGCGGGGTCGACCGGCCGTGGGCGCACCAGGTCGAGGCGGCCGAGCACGCGCGGGCCGGCCGGCACGTGGTCGTCGCGACCGGCACGGCGTCCGGGAAGTCGCTCGCCTACCAGCTGCCGGTGCTGACCGCGCTCGACGCCGACCGGCGCGCGACCGCGCTGTACCTGTCCCCGACGAAGGCGCTCGGGGCCGACCAGCTGCGGTCGGTGCTGGCGCTCGCGGCGGAGGAGTTGCGGCCGGCGTCGTTCGACGGGGACACCCCGATGCCGGAGCGCGACTGGGTGCGGGCGCACTCGCGGTGGGTGTTCACGAACCCGGACATGCTGCACCGCGGGATCCTGCCGTCGCACGCGCGGTGGGCGCACTTCTTCAGGAGACTCGCCTACGTCGTCGTCGACGAGTGCCATGGCTACCGGGGCGTGTTCGGTTCGCACGTCGCGCTGCTGCTGCGCAGGCTGCGGCGGGTCGCGCGGAAGTACGGCGCCGACCCGGTCTTCGTGCTGGCGTCGGCCACCGTGTCCGACCCGGCGGCGTCCGCGTCGCTGCTGTCCGGAGTCGACTGTGTGGCGGTGACGGCGGACGGGTCGCCGCAGGGCGCGCGGACGGTCGCGTTGTGGGAGCCGCCGCTGCTCGAGGAGCTAGCTGGGGAGAACGGTGCGCCGGTGCGGCGGTCCGCCGGTGCGGAGACGTCGCGGATCCTCACCGACCTCGTGGTCGAGGGCGCCCGCACGCTGGCGTTCGTCCGGTCGCGGCGGGGCGCGGAGCTGACCGCGTTGTCGGCGCGGCGGGCGTTGGCCGAGGTGGACG
This sequence comes from uncultured Actinomycetota bacterium, assembly GCA_963840275.1. Classification (GTDB taxonomy): domain Bacteria; phylum Actinomycetota; class Actinomycetes; order Mycobacteriales; family Pseudonocardiaceae; genus Actinophytocola. The sequence continues at coordinate 875,263 of CAWIYK010000002.1, read as the reverse complement.
AGTCGCTGCCGTCGCGGGTGGCCGCCTACCGGGCGGGGTTCCTGCCGGAGGAGCGGCGCGAGTTGGAGAAGGCGCTGGCCAGCGGTCGGCTGCTGGGGGTCGCGAGCACGAACGCGTTGGAGCTCGGCGTCGACATCGCGGGGCTGGACGCCGTCGTCGTGGCCGGTTATCCGGGGACGTTGGCGTCGTTCTGGCAGCAGGCCGGGCGGGCGGGGCGGGCCGGCGACAGCGCGCTGGTGGTGTTCGTGGCGCGCGACGACCCGCTGGACACGTACCTCGTGCACAACCCGTCGGCGGTGCTGGACAAGCCGGTCGAGGCGACGGTGATCGACCCGACGAACCCGTACGTGCTCGCGCCGCAGCTGGCGTGCGCGGCGATGGAGCTGCCGCTCACGTCGGCGTGCCTGCCGGTGTTCGGCGGCGCCGCCGCCCGCCGGGTGGTGGACGACCTGGTGGCGGACGGCATGCTCCGCAAGCGACCGACCGGTTGGTTCTGGACGTCCCGCGAACGGCCGCACCACTCCGTCGACATCCGCGGTTCCGGCGGCGACCAGATCGCGGTCGTCGAGGCGGACTCCGGGCGGATGCTCGGCACGGTCGACCCCGGCGCGGCGTGCACGACGGTCCATCCCGGTGCGGTGTACCTGCACCAGGGCACGTCCTATGTGGTCGACGACCTGGACCTGGAGTCCGGCCTGGCGATGGTCCACCGCGAGGACCCGGAGTGGTCGACCTCGCCTCGGGAGCAGGTGGACATCTCGGTGCTGTCGGTGTTGTCCGAGGAGCGTTTCCCGGCCGGTGTCACGGTGTGCCTCGGCGAGGTGGCGGTGACGTCGCACGTGGTGGGTTACCTGCGGAAGCTCCCGTCGGGTCAGGTGCTGGACCAGATCCCGCTGGACCTGCCGGAGCAGACACTCCACACCCGGGCGGTCTGGTACACCCTGTCCGAAGACCTCCTGGAAACGGCCGACCTGTCGAGGCCGGAGGTTCCGGGCTCGCTGCATGCCGCCGAACACGCCGCCATCGGCCTGCTCCCCCTGTTCGCGACCTGCGACCGCTGGGACATCGGTGGCGTCTCCACCGCGATGCACACGGACACAGGCGAAGCGACGGTCTTCGTCCACGACGGTCACCCCGGCGGAGCCGGCTTCGCAGACCGAGGCCACGCGGCGCTCCTCCCGTGGCTGACCGCGACCCGTGATGCGATCGCTGCGTGCGAATGTCCTGCCGGCTGTCCGTCGTGTGTGCAGTCTCCGAAGTGCGGCAACGGGAACGAGCCGCTGGACAAGGGTGGGGCTGTTCGCGTCTTGAACGCGGTGCTCGACGCTGTGGCGGTTTCTGTCGCTGAGCGCGGGTCTCGAGCTTCGTGAGTCCAGTCTGGTCTGTGGATCCGGCCGGGGCTGGGGCCGGGGAAGCAACCCGGCTATGCGGTGGCAGCGCTGGAGATCACCGCAAGTCCACCTTGGACAAGCGGAGCAGGCTGTCACGGCAAGCCGGCATGGCGGCAGCACAGCAGGGTTCATTGGCACAGCCACCCTTGAGGCGACAGCGCAGGTTGAGCAGCGAGGCCAGTCGCATGATCCGACCCCGCCTGCGGACACCGCTTGCCGGCAAACCGTCGTCTGCCAACCCTTTCCGGCCTCGGCCGGCACCCATTCCCTGACCCAGCTTCGGGTCCGGGCCACGAAGACCCCGGGGAAAGACAGAGCGCCGGGGCGGCTTTCGCCTGCCCCGGCGCTCTGAGTTAGCCAGACGCGCGAGGAGCGGTCTCTACCGCTCGGGTCGTCGCCCGACCTATTGGGACATCGGCTGGGGATTCCACCACCGCCGCGGGGGCACTAGGGAGGCAGATGCCTCCGCGGGTGGTGGTCACCCTTCGGGCCAGGTCGCCGATGGCGGCTGGGCCGCCTCGTCCCTTTCGGTCGCGACGCGGGAGAACCTTGCTCCTCCTGCGAGCGTCCGGCATGCTGCCCGTCCCGGTCCGGCCGCTGAAGTGCGGGAGCAGCGCCGGACAGTGGGACGGGTTGTGCGGTGGAGCCACGCGACTGCGCAGTTGCCCACCGCGGGTTTGCCGGCTGGGTGCTGCCGGCAAAGCTTTCGGGGGTTCGGACCCCGAGGGTGCGGACGGATCAGTCCGCGACGACGAGCCGACCCGCACGCACGTGGGACGTCTCATCGGTGAGCGCGTCGAGCAGGGCCTCCTGCACGAGGCTCGGCTCCGGCATCTGCCAGCCGCACACCTCCGGCCGGACCCGCCAGTGCACGACACCGTGCTGCACGGGCGTCGGCGGCAGCGGAACCCAGCTACCGGCCTGGTGCAGCACCACGTCGCCCTGCTCGGCGAGCGGCCGGGCAAGCGCCTGACCCGCGCGGACGAGGAACGTCCACCGGTCGTCCGGCGTCGCGATGATCGGCACGGGCAGACCGACCGCGCGGAGCACTCGGGCGGCACCACGTCCGAGGTGACCGGGCACCTCGATCGCGTCCAGCGTCACCCCCGTCGCCAGCAGCACGCTGTACGGCCGGCCGGTCCACCACGTGGCGACCTGCTCCGGCTTGGTGCCGATGCGCTCCTGCCAGTCCTTGTGCACCGGCGTCGGGCCGGCGTCGTCGAGTCCCTCGCGGCCCGCCCACTGCGCGCCCGCCGGATAGGTGCCTGGCAGCACCGGCCAACCGCGCCACGCGAGGCCGATGGCCTGCGCCCGGAGTTCGACGCGGAAGGCCCTGCGCCAGCTATCCGACGAATCCATTTCCAACATGACGAGCTCTTGCCTCCTTGTACTCGGGCTCCCGCAGTTCCGCGAGGTGCCCTACATCTCACTTAACGGCACACCGGGCCTCGAAGGACACGTGCTGTCGACAACTGGTCGATGCGGCACGGTGAAACGAACAGTTGTCGACGAGCGACTGAACTCCGGTCCTCCGGTTATCGGCGGTCCAGACCACTCGCAGCGGGTCGGTAATGCCGCTTACCGTGCGTGGACGACCGCTGAGCTTGCGGCGACCCCTCATCGACCGGTCCAGCCCGTGCTCGGGCCTCCGCGGAGCCGAAGTCGCTCAGCACGCCGGGCGGCACCGCCGCGACCTCCACCAGCGCATCCCAGCCCACCAGGCGGCAGGAACGCAGCTCGACGACCATCTGGTCGGTCACCCATCGCGCCTGTTCACAGGCCTGCCGCTCACCGGCGGCGGCCGCCCCGGCGGCCGCGAGCGCGGCGAGGTCCGCCGCGCTCGCCGCCCGGTGCCGAGTGGCGACGGCGGCGCAGAACCACAGCATCACCGTCATGACGGTGAGCACCGCCGCGATGCCGCCCACCGTCCACACCGTCGCCGAGCCGCGGTCGGTGGGCCCGCTCATCCGCCCGGCTCCCGGATCGCGAACGCCTCCCCGTGCAGCCGCAGGCCCGGCAGAAGCCCGCCGACCGGCGACGCTCGGACCTCCACCCGGATGTGCTCGCCGTCGACACCGATCGAGACGTCCGCGCCGGCCGGCGCGATCCGCTCGGCGGCGACGCGTGCCTGGTCCGGCTCGCCACGCGCGACCAGGCGGGCCGCCTCCCTGGCCGCGTCGACACATCGGACCTGGTCGGCGGCGGCCGCGAGACCGCACAGCGCCAACCCGAGCACGAGGAGAAACGAGGCCATCGCGATCGCGGCCTCGACCGTGACCATGCCGCGGTCGTCGGGTTTTCGGCGGTCCCGCCTGGTCGCGCACATCAGTACTTCGTGGAGAGCGCGTTCTGGACGAGCGTCGTCAGGCCGTCCAGCACGGACTCGCCGCTGACGACCGTGTACAGCGCCGCGGCGAACGCGGCCGCCGCGATCAGGGCGACCGAGTACTCGACGGTCGCCATGCCGGTGTCGTCGGCGAAGAGCCGCCTCGGCTGAAGGAACATCGTTTCTCCTCATTTCTGTGTTGGTGTTCAGATCGACAGCTGCCCGGCGAGGCCGGCGACCACCGGCACGACGCCCAGACAGACGAACGCGGGCAGGAAGCACAGCCCGAGCGGCGCGGTGATCAGCACGCCGGCGCGCTGGGCCGTGGCCTCCGCGGCGTCGGCGGCGCTTGCCCGTACCCCCGCCGCGAGCTCGGTGACGAGGTCGGCCAGCGCAGTGCCGGACCGGGCGGTGCGCCGAGCGCCGCGTGCGAGGGCCGCGGTGTGCGCGCACGCCATCGCCGGCTCCCACGCGACGAGCGGGTCCGCACCGAGCGCGAGCAGGTCGGCCGCGGCGCGCAGGGCGCGCGCCGCGTCGGCCGGCAGGTCACCGGCCACCGCGGTGACGGCCGTCGGCACCGGCAGACCGGCTCGCAGACACGCGGCGAGCAGGTCCCACGCCGCCGCGACCCCGAACGGGTCGGCGTCGTCGGCCGTGCGCCGGGCCCGTCCGGCAAGCCACCACGCGGCGGCGCCGACGGTCACACCGAACGGCGGACCGTACGGCCAACCGACACCCACGGCCGTCAGCACGCCGGCCGAGCCGGCTAACAGCAGCCGGGGTGCTGGCACGCCGTCGAAACGGGCCAGGAGTCGCGCGCCGGGTTGCGACAGGTCGCTCACCTCGGCCAGCCGCATGCGTGCCACTCGCGCGCGGGACCACAGCGGCACCGCCGCGGCCAGGAGCACGAGCGCCACGCTGTCGCCGTTCATCGGAGCACCGCGCGGTCCGTGATGCGGCCGCTCCAGAGGACTCCCGTGCACAGCAGGGTCACGCCGACGAGGAGCAACAGCTGGCCGACGTCCGTGCTGGCGAGGAGGTGTAGCGGTCGTGCGCCGATGCCCTCGCCGAGGACGATGCCCAACACCGGCAGCAGCGACAGCACGGTCGCGCTCGACTTCGGGCCGGCCATCCGCGCCAGGACCTGTCTGGCGAACCGGGCGCGTTGCTCGAGGTCGCGGCGGACCGCGTCGAGGACGTCGGCGAGCGGCAGGCCGTGGCGTTGCGCGAGGTGCCACGCCTTGGACACCCGCGCCAGCGCGGCGGCCAGCGCCGGTGGCCCGGCCGTGCCGATCGTGCGGGCGACGTCGCCGTCGAGCCGCGCCGCCGCGGCTATCGCCCGCATGGTGGCGGCGGCGTCCGGTTGGGCGTCGGCGGCCGCGGACTCGGCAGCGGCGGCCGGGTGCGCGCCGGCCCGCAGCCCGGAGACGAGCGAGCGCAACGCTTCGGCGAGACCGTCGACCGCGGCCAGCGACTGGCGGCTCCGCGTGCGGTCGCGCAGGCGCTGCCCGACGGTGGTCGCCAACAGAGCGGTGGCGAACGCACCACCCGCTCCGGCGACGAGCCAGCCCCCTGCCGCGGCGGCGGCCGTCAGCGTGACGGCGCTCGGACGCGGCGCGCGCAAGCGTTTGCGAGGCTTCCGACCAGCCATCGTCCGCAGACGGGTCACGGCGCGGGTGTCTGGCCAGCACAGCAGCGCGAGGCCGGTCAGGAGGAGGCTCAGCACGTCACACCCCGCTCGGCGAGCAGTTCGTCGAGCAGGGCCCGGTCGCTGACGACGCGCACCGTGTCGCCGATCCGGTCGAACACGCCGATGTCGGTGAGGCGGCGGGAGCCGTCGGGTGCGCGGCGCAGGTGCAGTACGACGTGGAACGCGGCGGACAGCTGGCTGTGGAGCGCGGCCCGCGAGAGCCCGCCCAACGCGGCGAGGGCCTCCATGCGTGCGGGCACCTCGGCCGGCGAGTTGGCGTGGACCGTGCCGGCGCCGCCGTCGTGGCCGGTGTTCAGCGCGGTGAGGAGGTCGCAGACCTCGGCGCCACGGACCTCGCCGACGACCAGTCGGTCGGGACGCATGCGCAGGCCCTGGCGGACGAGGTCGGCGAGCGTGACCTCGCCGGCGCCCTCGACGTTGGCCGGTCGCGCGATGAGACGGACGAACTGCGGGTGGGCGGGGTCCAGCTCGCCGGCGTCCTCGACGCTGACGATGCGTTCGTGCGTCGGGACCTCGCCGAGCAACGCGTTGAGCAGCGACGTCTTGCCGGCGCCGGTGCCGCCGGTGATCACGAACGCGAGCCGCGCGGCGACGATGGCCTGCAGGACGCGGTGGGTGTGTGCGTCGAACGTGCCGAGCGCCGCCAGCGAGTCGAGGTCGTGGCCGGCCGGGCGGAGCACCCGCAGTGAGATACAGGTGCCGTCCGCCGCGATGGGCGGGAGGACGGCGTGCAGCCGGACCCGGCCCGGCAGCCACGCGTCGACGAACGGTTGAGCGTCGTCGAGCCGGCGCCCGCAGGCGAGCGCCAGTCGTTGGGCCAGGCGCCGGACCGATGCCTCGTCGGGGAAGGAGACGTCGGTCCGGCGCAGGCCGCCCTCGCCGTCGCGCCAGACGTGCGCCGGGCCGGTGACGAGGACGTCGGTGGTGCCGGGCGTGCGGAGGAGCGGTTCGAGCGGGCCGGCGCCGACGAACTCCCGGTTCATGTGCTCCATGGCGACGAGGAGGTCGTTGTGGCCGACCACGCCGCCGGCCTCCTCGCGGACGGCCTGCGCGACCTCGGCGGGGGTGATGGTCGAGCCGGTGGTGGCCAGGCGGCCGCGGACGCGCTCGACCAGATCGTTGGCGGTCATGAGGTGCTCCTGGTCGTCACGGTGGTGGTGTGCGGTGGCCCTGCGCCGGACCGGGACCCCGCGGGGGTTGAGGTGTCCGGTCCGGCGCCGGCCGGCCCCGCTGTGGTGCGGGGACGTGTGGTGCTGGGTGTCGATCGGGTGGCCTGGCGCCGGATCGAGCGTTGGAGTGCGACGGATGGCTCGATCCGGCGTCGGCCGGCCCCGGCGCGGCGTGGGATGCGCGCGGGGACGTCTTGTGTGGGTTGGTCGGTGACTCGGGCGCCGGACCGAGGGCTGCACGGAAGCTCGGTCCGGCATCGCCGTCCCCAACAGAGAGGGGGCAAGGCCGTGGCGGGGCGCCTTGGAAGGGCTGGTCGTGACTTGGTTGCCGAGAACCGGACCCCGCGACGGGCTGGGTTGTGGGCTGGGACATCTCGGGCGGGGCGCAGAGCGTTGGTCCGGTACTCGCGCTGTGGGTCGTTGAGGAGGCCAGGCACCGGATCGAGTCGGAGTGCAATGGACGGCTCGATCCGGTGTCGGCCGGCCCCGCCGCGCCGTGGGATGCAGGCGGGGACGTCTTGTGTGAGTGATTGGTGACCGGGCGCCGGACCGAGGAGATGTTGCACGGGAAGCTCGGTCCGGCGCCGGCCGTCCCCACCGACGGGCCTGAATCGGGGCAGTCACGCCGAAAGGGACGTCTTGGGGGGTGATTCGTCGTGGTTGGTCGAGGGGCGCCGGGCCGGGGTTGGCTTGCGCAGAGGTTTGGGCCGGCCGACGGTTCCACCGCCCAAGGGAATGGGGAAGTTGGCTCGGGTGCGTATACGGGGGCTCGGTCGGCAAGGGACGTTCAGTGAGGCGTTGCGTCATGAGACTGCCCTCAGGTCGCCTCGGCCTGGGGTGGTTCGGGGTGGTTGTGCGGCCAGTTCGGTCAGTGTTGTGCGTGCTGCTCGGGACAGGGGCCCCTTGGGCCTTGGATGGAAGTCGCCGCGTTCCAGGGACTGGGCCAGTTGTGGTTCTGGACGCATGGTGGCCAGTAGGGGGATTCCCACGGCCGCCGCTACCTCGTCGGCTCTCAGGCCGCCCGGGCTCGGGCCGCGCACTATCAGCTGCGCGGGCACGCCCTTGGCTGCCAGCTCCTCTGCCAGCTGCTTGGCCATCACCGTCGCCCGGAGCTCGCCCTGGATGACTATCACCGTCAGATCGGCTCGGTCCAGGGCCGCGCACTCCGCCTGGCCCAGCTGTCTCGGAACGTCGCAGATCACGACCTCGCCCGCCCTGCGGCCCGCCTCCACGACCGCCGCCACCGCGTCCGGAGCGGGCCCCTCTCCCTTGCGTGCTCCGGAGAGCATGGTCATCCGGGCGTTGCCTCTTCTTCTCGTCGGCAGCGCCATGTGCAGCGACGACGCCGCCACCCGACCCGCGCTCAGCTGCATGTCCGGCCAGCGCAGGCCGTCCTCCGTCTCCGCGCCCAGCACCAGGTCCAGACCGCCGCCGCGTGGGTCGCAGTCGATCAGCAACGTGTTGTGGCCCGCGTGCAGCGCGGTCAGGCCGACGGCCACCGCGAAGACCGACGCGCCGGCACCACCCCGGCCGCCGAGCACCGCGAGGACCTTGCCGGTCTTGGCCGGGCCCTCCACCGCGTCGGCCAGTGCGCTCACCAGCCACGGCTCCGCGCCGGGCAGCGTGACCAGACGTTCCGCGCCCACCCGCATGGCCCGCTGCCACAGCTCGGGCGGCTCCGGGTCGGCGGCCACCACGACCACCGACCCGCGCCGGGGCAGGGCCGCGGCCGCGCACTGTTTCGCGCCGGCCTCGTCCAGCAGCACCAGCGGCGCGGTCGACCAGCGCAGCCGCGCGGCCGCCGCGTCCGGGACCCGTTCCAGGTCGCAGCCCGCCGCGGCGGCCAGCTTCAGCAGGTCGTCGAGCAGTGTCTGGTCCGCCACGAAGGCCATCGGCCGGTTCGCGTTCACCGCGTGCCCCCTCGATCCGATCAGCCGGGCGGGGTGCCCGGGCTTGATCTCACGATCGGCGGTCGGCGGGGTGCGGACAATGCGCGAAGATCAACATGTGGACAACCTGAGTTGCTGTGGACAACTCGGGTCCGGGGGCCGCGGAGGAGCGGGTTCTGTCGGTGGGGAGAGGTACGCTCGGCTGTTCGGGACAGCGGCGATCCGCGCGAGAAATGCTGCGGATGAGGGACGACCCCCGCCAGGGGGGAGGGACGGGGGTCGTCAGAGGTTCAGTCCCGGGGGGTCGGACTGAACCAGTCCGGCATAACGCCGGATGTCTCCACTGTATCCCGTTACGTCCACCTCTTGGTTGCAACTTGCTCGAAGAGCCGCAACGAGTCGGTTCCGACCCGCGCCACCAGCAGCGATCCGGCCACGTGACGTGTCCCTCCTATGCTGGGCGGAGTGACCGACCGCCACGCGCCGCCGCGCGACCCGGACAGTGGGCAACCGCGTGCCGCAGCGTTCTTCGACCTCGACAAGACGGTCATCGCGAAGTCCAGCACACTGGCCTTCAGCAGGCCTTTCTTCCGCAACGGTCTGATCAACCGGCGGGCGGTCCTCAAGGGCGCGTACGCCCAGTTCGTGTTCGCGGCCTCCGGCGCCGACGCCGACCAGGTCGACCGGATCCGCGCCCACCTCACCGCGCTGTGCACCGGCTGGGACGTCCAGCAGGTCCGCGCGATCGTCGACGAGACGCTGCACGACATCGTCGACCCGCTCGTCTACGCGGAGGCCGCCGAGCTGGTCACCGAGCACGCGGCGGAAGGCCGCGACGTCGTCGTGGTCTCCGCGTCGGGCGCCGAGATCGTCAAGCCCATCTCGGACATGATCGGCGCGACCCACAGCATCGGCACCCGGATGGTCGAGGCGAAGGGCAAGTACACCGGCGAGATCGCGTTCTACTGCTACGGCGTGAACAAGGCGACCGCCATGAAGGAGCTCGCCGCGGCGCAGGGCTACGACCTCGAGGCGAGCCACGCCTACTCCGACTCCATCACCGACCTGCCGATGCTCGAGGCGGTGGGTCACCCGACCGTGGTCAACCCGGACCGGGGACTGCGCGCGCTGGCGCTGGAGCGCGGCTGGCCGGTGCTCGAGTTCACCAAGCCGGTGTCGCTGCGGTCCCGGTTCCACGCGCCGTCCGGCACGGCGGTCGCGGTCACGGCGATCAGCCTCGGCGCGATCGCCACGGCCGGCGCGACGTGGTACGGCCTCCACCGTCGCAGAAAACGTTGACACACATCGAAGAAACGACACCCGACCGGCGGTACCGAGCCGGTTGGGCAATCGGTTATTCGCCCGGGGGAAGAGCCCGCAGAATACGCTCACGATCCGTGTCCGTCGACCACTTACGGAGTCTGTAACGGTGCACCCGACTGTGGTCTTGAAGTGACCTTCGCCACTGGGTACAAAGGTAGTGCGGACTTCCAGTCGGCCAGGGATCAGGCGGAAGAGAAGCCTGGTTCACCCCGAAGGGACTCCGTGCACGAGCACCGGGCACCCACGCGCAGCGAGCCGCGGGAGGCATGTCGTCTAGGGACTGCGTACCGGGACGCCGGACGCCGAGGCCAGGTAGGTACGACACTGTTGCACGCTTGGTAACCCGAGTAGCTCGTGCTGGGCAATTGGGCGATCCCGGTCCGCCGTGACAAGCGGACAGGGATCGCCCAGTTTCCATTTCTGGGGAAGTCACAGCCCCGCGCTTGTCGGTGCGGGCGGCTAGGTTAGGCCGAACACCTGCTTGCCCACGGGTTCGTCCCGTGGGTAACTTACCGGTGCTGCAAGCTCTCGGTTAAGAGGTTACAAGGTTGATCCGCCTGGCCGGCCAGGGAGGCCGCTGTGCCCATAACTCGACAGTCCGCTCGTCGCTGCCTGTCGGTCGCGGTGGCCGCGATCGCCAGCACAGCCATGGTTAGCGGCGTGCACCCCCCTGCCGCGGTGGCCGGTGCCGCCACCGCGAAGGCGAGCCCGGCGGCCGCCGCCGAGGCGCAGGCCCGAAACCAGATGCGCGGTATGTCGCTGGAGCAGAAGATCGCCCAGCTGTTCGTCGTCTCGGTCTGGGGCAAGAGCGCCGACGAGGTGCACCCCACCAACCAGACGCACTACGGCGTCGACACTCCGGCACAGGTGGTCGAGAAGTACGGCGTCGGCGGTGTCATCTACTTCAACAACAGCGGCACCGACAACGTGGAGGACCCGGCCCAGATGGCGGCGTTCTCCAACGGCCTGCAGCGAGCCGCGACCAGGGCGAACACCCGGATCCCGCTGATCGTCGCCATCGACCAGGAGGGCGGCAACGTCACCCGGCTCGAGTCGCCGGCCACCGAGTACCCCGCGAGCATGGCCATCGGCGCCGGGCGCAGCGCGAAGGATGCCAAGACGCTCGCCACTATCAGCGGCGGCGAGCTGCGCGCGATGGGCATCAACCAGAACTTCGCGCCGGTCGCCGACGTCAACTCCAACCCGGACAACCCGGTCATCGGCGCCCGTTCGTTCTCCTCCCATCCCGACCTCGCCGGCAAGCTCGTCACCGCCGAGATCGAGGGCTACCAGGAGGGCGGCCGGCCGAGCCGGACCGTGTCCTCCTCCGCCAAGCACTTCCCCGGCCACGGCGACGCGTCGACCGACAGCCACACCGGCCTGCCGAACATCGACCGCACCGAGGCCGAGTGGCGGGCCACCGACATGCCGCCGTTCCGCGCCGCGATCAAGGCCGGCATCGACTCGATCATGACCGCGCACATCCAGGTGCCGAGCCTCGACCCGTCCGGCGTGCCGGCCACCCTGTCCGAGCCGATCATGACCGGTCTGCTGCGCGACGAGCTCAAGTTCCGCGGCGTGATCGTCACCGACTCCCTCGGCATGGGCGGCTCGCAGACCTACCCGCCGGAGGAGGTGCCGGTCATGGCGCTCGAGGCGGGCGTCGACCAGCTCCTGATGCCGCCGAACCTGCAGCTCGCGCTCGACTCGATCAAGGCGGCCGTGGACAGCGGCCGGCTCACCGAGCGGCGCATCGACCAGAGCGTCCTGCGGATCCTGTTGCTCAAGCTCAAGCGCGGCATCCTGACCTCGCCGTTCGTCGACGAGAACAAGGTCTCCCAGCTCGTCGGCACGCCGGAGCACGCGGCGCAGGTCCAGAAGCTCAGCGACCGCACCACGACCGTCCTGCGCAACGACGCGGACCTGCTGCCGCTGACCGCCAACCCGGGCAAGGTGCTAGTCACCGGCATCGGCGACACGGTGCTCACGGCCCGCAGTCCGCAGTGGCTCGCCGACAGCATGAACCGCAGGGGCGCGACCGCGACCGCGTTGCCGACCGGGGCGAACCCGACCGCGACGACCATCGCGAGCGCGGTCGCGGCGGCCAACACGTCCGACCTCGTGGTCGTGCTGACCAACAACCTCAAGGACCGCACGGCCCAGCGGAGCCTGGTGAGCGCGCTGCTCGCGACCGGCAAACCGGTGGTCGCGGTCGCCTCGCAGATCCCCTACGACGCGGGTTACGTCGACGCGCCGACCTGGCTCGCCACCTACAGCTGGCGGTCGATGTCGATGGAGTCGCTCGCCAAGGTCCTGTTCGGCGAGCTCTCCCCCGCCGGCAAGCTGCCTGTCGACGTCCCGGTCGGCGGCGGCACCGAGATCCGGTACCCCTTCGACCACGGACTGACCTGGTGACCGGCATGGGTAAGGACCGACGCGGCATGGACCGACGCAACTTCCTGATGGCCTCCGCACTGGCCGCGCCACTGGTGACATCCGGCGCGGCGGCCGTGGCGGCGGCCGAACCGCAGAGCGCGGGCCGACACGGCGGTGGCGTCACCACCGGCGCCGAGGCGCTCGCCGCCGACGGCTGGCGCAAGTTCAAGGGCCGCAAGGCCGGCATCCTCACCAACCCGACCGGCGTCCTGCGCGACCTCACGCACATCGTCGACTCGATGGTGGCCGCCGGTGTGGCGCCGACCGCGGTGTTCGGGCCGGAGCACGGCTTCCGCGGCACCGCGCAGGCGGGCGGCTCGGAGGGCGACTACCTCGACCCACGCACCCAGGTGCCGGTGTACGACACGTACACCCTCACCGCGGCGCGGATCGCCGACCAGTTCCGCAAGGCGGGCATCGACCTGATCGTGTTCGACATCGCGGACATCGGCGCGCGCTTCTACACCTACATCTGGTCGCTCTACAACGCCATGCACGCGGCCGTGCTGACCGGCATCGACGTCGTGGTGCTCGACCGGCCGAACCCGGTCGGCGGCACGCCGTACGGCCCGATGCTCGACCCGGCGTTCTCCTCCGGGGTCGGCCGCAAGCCGATCGTCCAGCAGCACGGCATGACCGCCGGCGAGCTGGCCAGGTTCTTCGACGCCGAGTTCCTGCCGGCCGAGGCGGGCGGCCGGGTGAAGAGCCTCGAGGTGGTCAAGCTCCGAGGCTGGCGCCGGGACGACCTGTTCTCCGACACCGGCCTGGAGTGGGTGGTGCCCAGTCCGAACGTGCCGACGGCGAACACCGCGTACGCCTACCCCGGCACCTGCCTGTTCGAGGGCACGGTGTTCTCCGAGGGCCGGGGCACGACGCGGCCGTTCGAGATCATCGGCGCCCCCGGCATCGACTGGCGCTGGGCCGAGGCGCTCAACCAGGCGCGGCTGCCGGGTGTCCGGTTCCGCGAGCACTACTTCGTGCCGACCTTCTCCAAGTGGCTGAACCAGACGTGCGGCGGCGTCCAGCTGCACATCACCGACGAGCACCGGTTCGAGCCCATCCGGACCGCGGTCACGATGCTGGTCACGGCCAAGCAGGTCCACCCGGACGTCTTCGGCTGGCGACCGGACAACTTCATCGACAAGCTCTCCGGCTCGGCCCGACTGCGCACGATGATCGACGCGGGCGCGACCGTCGACGAGGTGACCGGTGCGTGGCGCCAGGAGCTGGCCGCGTTCGCGAGGCTGCGGGAGAAGTACCTGATCTACCGGTGACGAGACACCAGAGGTGGCCATGTCCAGATTCCTTCGCGTCACCGTGCTCGCCGCGCTGGCGGTCGTCGTGACCGCCAGTGCGGCCGTGAGCGTCGCAGAGCCGCACGGGGCGGCCGCCGGTCGCTTCGACCAGCCCAAGGACGGCTACGCGCCGGCCAGGACGGTCCTGCGAGACGGAGCGCCGGCCGACGTCGGCCTCGACCCGGCGCCGATCGCCACCGCGCTCGACAAGCTCGACGAGTGGACCAGGACGAACTACGACCCGACGCTGCGGGTGCCGCTGTACTCGGGCGCCGTGAGCCTGCTCGCGCACGACGGCGTCGTGGTCAGCCGCCAGACCGCCGGGTACGCGGTCCGCTACGCCGACGGCGCCGGTACCGAGCTGCCGCCCGACCAGCAGGTGCCGATGGCGCCGGACACGATCTTCGACATGGCGTCGGTGTCCAAGCTGTTCACGTCGATCGCCGTGATGCAGCTCGTCGAGTCCGGCCAGGTGGACCCGGACGAGCCGGCCGCCACCTACCTGCCGGAGTTCGGGGTGAACGGCAAGGAGTCGATCACCGTCGGGCAGCTGCTGACGCACACGTCCGGCCTGGTGTCGTGGCTGCCGCTGTGGTCGGCCCACCCGGACATCCCCTCGCGCATCAAGGCCGTGATGGACGTCGCGCCGCACAACCCGCCGGGCACGAAGTACGAGTACTCGGACCTGAACCTGATCACGCTCGGCGTGCTGGTCGAGCGGATGACCGGCGAGAAGCTCGACACGGTCGTGCGGGAGCGGATCACCGCACCGCTCGGCATGGTCGACACCGGCTACAACCCGCCCGCCGAGAAGCTCGACCGGATCGCGGCGACCGAGTTCCAGACGGCGCCGCCGCGCGGCATGGTGCGTGGCTCGGTGCACGACGAGAACGCCTGGTCGCTCGGTGGCGTCGCCGGGCACGCGGGCGTGTTCTCCACGGCGAACGACATGGCGGTGCTCGCGCAGACGATCCTCAACGGCGGCACGTACGGCGGCCACCGGATCCTGCGGGAGCGGTCCGTCACGGCGATGCTCTCGAACCACAACGAGGCGTTCCCCGGCAACGACCACGGGTTCGGGTTCGAGCTGAACCAGATGTGGTACATGGGCGGTTTGTCCGGTCCGCGCACGGCCGGCCACACCGGCTACACGGGCACCGACGTCGTGATCGACCCCGCGTCGCGGTCGTTCGCGATCCTGCTCACCAACCGCGTGCACCCGAGCCGGAGCTGGGGCTCGATCAACATCGCCCGCGAGACGCTGTCCAGCGGGCTCGCCAAGGCGCTCGCGGTCCGGCCGCAACACGGTCGCGACTCGTGGTTCAGCGGCATCGGAGACGCGTCGACGGCCACCCTCACGACCGTCGCCCTCCATCCGAGGGGCCCCGTTCGAGTGAATTTCGACGCCTTTGTGGACTCCGAGGACTCCGATCAACTCGTCCTCGAGTCGACCACCGACGGGACGACCTGGACGGCCGTTCCGCTGTCCGCCCGCGGGCGTGGCGCGCCGGACGAAACCGTCGATTTCCTGTCCGGGAACGGGCATCGAGCGTGGTGGCGAGTCCACGCACAGCTACCGTACGCAGCGGATATTACGCTGAGGTGGCGGTTGACTACTGACGCTCGGTACACCGGCCGAGGCGTTCACCTCGACGGGCTCACCGTCACAGAACGTGGCCGGACGCTGCTCAACGGTGAGAAAGAACCCCACAAGTTACAGCCAGAAGGCTGGCAGCTCAGATCACGATGAGGTTGAAAACTGGTTGAAACGCTAACGAGTTGGGGTCAAACATCGATTCCGATGTTGCACCAGCACAACTGGACCTGAAGTTTCAGCCTTGTTTGGGTAGCGTTGTCCACAGATGACAGCTGCCGTCTTGTCGATCCATCTGCCTGTTAGTAAGTTTCCCACGTGAGCGCGAGTGCCATGACGACACAACACACTGAGTCAAGTCCCCTGGTTCGTATCCGGTCACTGCTGCCCGGTCTGGCCCGCGCGGAGCAACGCGTCGCGAAGGTGGTTCTGGACAGCCCGTCGACCGTGGCGCGTCGCAGCATCACCGAGGTCGCCGAAGCCGCTGGGACCAGCGAGACCACCGTCACCCGGTTCTGCAAGGCCATCGGCGTCGGGGGTTACCCCGAGCTGCGCATCGCCCTGGCCGCGGACACCGCCCGATCGGAGGTACACGCCGAACGCGACCTCGGCGGTGAGATCGGTCCCGACGACGACATCGCCACCGTCGTCGGCAAGGTCACCTTCGCCGACGCGCGTGCCGTCGAGGACACGGCCGCGCAGCTCGACGCCGAGGAGCTCGAGAAGGTCGTCGCGGCGGTGGCCGGTGCCGCCCGCGTCGACGTCTACGGCGTGGGCGCCAGTGCCTTCGTCGCCGCCGACCTCCAGCAGAAGCTGCACCGGATCGGCCGGATCTGCTTCGCGTGGAGCGACACCCACATCATGCTCACCTCCGCGGCCGTGCTCGGTCGCGGCGACGTCGCCGTCGGCATCTCGCACACCGGCGCGACCGCCGACACCGTCGAGGCGCTGCGCGTCGCCAGGGCGGCCGGCGCGACCACGGTCGCACTGACCAACTTCCCGACGGCGCCGATCAGCGAGGTCTCCGACCTCGTGCTGACCACGGCGGCGCGGGAGACCACCTTCCGGTCCGGCGCGATGGCGAGCCGGATCGCTCAGCTAACGGTGATCGACTGCCTGTTCATCGGGGTCGCCCAGCGCCATCTGGCCGACTCGATGAAGGCGTTGGACGACACCCGGGACGCGGTGGGCTCGCATCGACTGGAGACCCGCCACGACGGTCGCCGCAAGGCGCGGGAGACCGGTAAATGATCCTTGGGGGAGGCCGCAACATGACTGTGCCGCGCCAGGCCGTACACGTCGACTCGCCGACAGAGCGACGCAATCCACGGACCACGGACCTGGACCGCCTGTCCACGCTCGACCTCCTGAGGTCAATCAACGCCGAGGACCGCCTCGTGCCGGACGCGGTGGCGGCCGCACTGCCGGCGTTGTCCACGGCCGTCGACCTGGCGGCCGAGGCCCTGCGCACCGGGCGCCGGGTGCACTACGTCGGCGCCGGCACGTCGGGCCGCATGGCGACCCTGGACGCCGCCGAGCTCGCGCCGACGTACAACGCGCCGCCGGAGTGGTTCGTCGTGCACCACGCCGGCGGCAACACGGCGCTGCGGAGTGCCGTCGAGGACGCGGAGGACGACGAGGACGCGGGGGCGGCCGAGTTGGCGTCGTCGGCGGAGGCCGGCGACTTCGTGCTCGGGTTGACGGCGTCCGGCCGCACGCCGTACGTGCTCGGCGCGCTGCGGGCGGCCCGCGAGCGGGGGGCGCGGACCGGTCTCGTGTTCTCGAACCCGCACGCGACCCGACTGATGGACATCGACGTGCTCATCGAGGTCGACACCGGCCCCGAGGTGGTCGCCGGGTCCACGCGCATGAAGGCCGGCACCGCGCAGAAGCTGGTGCTGACCGCGTTCTCCACGGCCGTCATGGTGAAGCTGGGGCGCACGTACTCGAACCTCATGGTGAGCATGCGTGCCACGAACGCGAAGTTGCGGGGGCGGACGCTGCGCATCCTGCGCGAGGCGACCGGGCTCGACATGCAGGAGTGCTCGGTGGCGCTGGACGAGGCACACGGCGACCTCAAGGTGGCGCTCGTGCACCTGCTGTCCGGCGTGGACGCCGAGCGCGCCGCCGCGGTCCTCACGGCCAGCGACGGCCACGTCCGGAAGGCACTGAACACACTGGGCGCCGCTGCCGTGTGAGCGCGGCCAGAAAACTGAGGGGGATGGTGGGCCGAGCGCTAGGTTCTCGGCCCACCGGGATCCCACTACGGCGAGGAAGGGGTACTCGCCTCTCCGAGGGTGCTCGTGCCCACCCGAGTATCGCTCGACTTCTCCTGAACGCGCAGGTCAGCCGGTGAGCGCAGACTCCGCGATGCTCGTCGCCTCGCGGGCGCCCGCTTCGATGGCCTCGCAGGAGAACAGGAGCCACTCGGTCAGGCCGTCGCCGCCTTGCGCGAACGCCGCGGCGGCCGCCGCGTAGCGGTCCGAGCGGCGCAGGCAGAAGACCTCCGGCACGATCAGGCCCTTCGGGTCGAGGCCGGTGGCGATCATCGACAGCCGGGCCGCGGCCCTGGCGACCACGCCGTTGGCGGCACTGAAGGGCCGCAGTGCGAGCAGCTCGCCGTGCACGATCGCGGTCAGCACCGGACCCGGCACCGACGTGCCGCCGGCGACCAGCTCCGCCAGGATGTCGAGGCGCCGCGACACCGCGCGTGCCTCCCTCGGCCGGCCGAGGAGGTCGTCCTCGACGAGGTCGGTCGCGGCCAGCACGTGGAGACGGGCGAGCGCCTGCAGCGGCGCACGCTGCCACGTCGGCAGGAGCGGGCCGATCGACTCGGCGATGCGTAGCGCGCCGGCCAGGTGCGGCTCGTCGACCTCGCCGGCCGCCGGGATCTCCGCGTCGCCCCCGTCCAGGGCCGCCGAGGCGCGGGCGGCACGCACGGACGCCTCGGCCGCGGTCGCCGGCCAGCCCCGCCGGTTCGCCGGGTGGCCGTGCACCGCGTCCACCGCCTCGCGCGCGGCGGCCACCGCGTCCTCGACTCCGGGCAGTCCGAGCAGCGGCGCCAGGGGGTCAGTCACGGGCCGGACCCTACCGGGTGACAACCGTACGTGGCGGCCCAGTTCAGTGGTCCAGACCTCTGTACGTCCTGTCGCCAGGCGTGATAGAGCACTACCGTCATGGCATACACCCCCTGGGTCGAGGAGGATCCGCATCATGACCGAGCAGTCCGGCCAGGGCCAGACGCTGGACAACCTGCTGACGGAGAGCAGGACGTTCCCGCCGAGCGAGGAGTTCGCGCGGCAGGCCAACGCCAAGGCCGAGCTGTACGAGTCGGCCGACGCCGACCGTGAGGCGTTCTGGGCCGAGCAGGCAGGACAGCTGAGCTGGGAAACCCGATGGGACCAGGTGCTCGACTGGACGAACCCGCCGTTCGCCAAGTGGTTCGTCGGCGGCAAGCTCAACGTCGCGTACAACTGTGTCGACCGCCACGTCGAGGCCGGCAACGGCGACCGCGTCGCCATCCACTGGGAGGGCGAGCCGGGCGACGGCCGCACGATCACCTACGCCGAGCTGCAGCGTGAGGTCTCCAAGACCGCGAACGCCCTGCTGTCACTGGGTCTCGAGGCCGGCGACCGGGTCGCGATCTACATGCCGATGCTGCCGGAGGCGATCTTCTCGATGCTCGCGTGCGCACGGCTGGGCCTCACGCACAGCGTCGTGTTCGGCGGCTTCTCCGCGGAGGCGCTGCGCTCCCGCATCGACGACGCGCAGGCCAAGCTCGTGATCACCGCGGACGGCCAGTACCGGCGCGGCAACCCGGCGCCGCTGAAGGCCGCGGTCGACGAGGCGGTCGCGAAGACGCCGAGCATCGAGCACGTCCTGGTGGTCAGGCGCACCGAGACCGACGTCGAGTGGACCGAGGGCCGCGACCTGTGGTGGCACGAGGTCGTCGACGACCAGTCCGACCAGCACACGCCGGAGGCCTTCGACTCCGAGCACCCGCTGTTCATCCTGTACACCTCGGGCACCACGGGTAAGCCCAAGGGCATCCTGCACACCTCCGGCGGCTTCCTGACGCAGGTCGCGTACACGCACAAGAACGTCTTCGACGTGAAAGCGGACAGTGACGTGTACTGGTGCACCGCCGACATCGGCTGGGTGACCGGGCACAGCTACATCGTGTACGGACCGCTCGCGAACGGCGTGACCGAAGTGGTCTACGAGGGCACCCCGAACACCCCGCACGAGGGCCGGCACTGGGAGATCGTGCAGAAGTACGGCGTCTCCATCTACTACACGGCCCCCACGCTCATCCGCACGTTCATGAAGTGGGGCAAGGAGATCCCGGAGAAGTTCGACCTGTCCTCGCTGCGCGTGCTCGGGTCGGTCGGCGAGCCGATCAACCCCGAGGCGTGGATCTGGTACCGGGAGAACATCGGCTCGAACCGCACCCCGGTCGTCGACACGTGGTGGCAGACCGAGACCGGCGCGATCATGATCTCGCCGCTGCCCGGCGTGACGCCCGCGAAGCCAGGCTCCGCGCAGCGGTCGCTGCCGGGCATCTCGGCGAAGGTCGTGGACGACAAGGGCACCGAGGTCGGCGCGGGCGGCGGCGGGTACCTGGTGCTCGACAAGCCGTGGCCGGGGATGCTGCGCGGCATCTGGGGCGACGAGGAGCGCTACCGCGAGACGTACTGGTCGCGCTTCGCCGACCAGGGCTTCTACTTCGCCGGCGACGGCGCGAAGTACGACGCGGACGGCGACATCTGGCTGCTCGGCCGCGTCGACGACGTGATGAACGTGTCCGGGCACCGGATCTCCACGACCGAGGTCGAGTCGGCGCTGGTGTCGCACCCGACGGTCGCCGAGGCCGCGGTGGTCGGCGCGACCGACCCGACGACCGGGCAGGGCATCGTCGCGTTCGTGATCCTGCGCGGCAACGTCGCCCAGGACGAGGCGAAGGGCGAGCAGGCGATCAAGGCGCTGCGCGACCACGTGGCGAAGGAGATCGGCCCGATCGCGAAGCCGAGGCAGATCATGGTCGTGCCGGAGCTGCCGAAGACGCGCTCGGGCAAGATCATGCGCCGCCTGCTGCGCGACGTGGCGGAGAACCGCGAGATCGGCGACGTGACCACGCTGGCCGACTCGTCGGTGATGGACCTGATCTCCTCCGGCCTGCAGGGCAAGGGCTCAGACGAGTGACAGCCGAGTGAGACCGGCGACGGGCCGCGGCGATGACCGCGGCCCGTCGTCGTCTACGGGTAGCTCCCCTGCCTGCTGCGCAGCTGTTGTGCCAGCACGCCGATCTGTTGGTCCAGGTCGACGTCGAGCTGCGCCTCTTGCACGCGGCGGTCGTGGTCGGTGCGGGAGCGGACCATGTCGGCCTCGTTGTCCGTCTGGTGCTGGCGACCGCGCAGGTCCGCGACCAGCGCGCCCTCCATCGTGCGGATGCTCTGCCCGTACACCTTCCGCGCGGTGTGCGAGTGCAGCTCGACGAGCTCGTCGTAGCGGCTGGTGCCGCTGATGAACTTCACCAGCACCGGCAGGCAGTCGATGGCGATGAAGAACAGCCGGATGAACCACGTGGCCGCCGTGAGGAACGCGTTGTCGGCGGTCAGCTCGTCCAGCGCGGCGAACCGTTCCAGCAGGCCGATCGAGCCGTGGCTCGCCCGCACCTCCCCCACCTTCGCCGCGATGGCGTCCGCGCGGACCTTCCCGGAGTCCTGCTGCGTCGAGCTGAGCCGACCCTCCAGCTCGCCGATGTCGGCCCGTAGCTCGCGGAGCTGCCGCTCGTGCTCGGCGACCGGGTGCGACTCCCGGTAGGCGGCGGCCTCCGCCTCTCGCGTCTCGCACTCCGCGCCGCGACCGCGCTGGCCGGTGGTGCCGGGGCCCGGGGTGCCGGAGCACTCGTTGCTGGCGAGGGTGTCCCGCCGCGCCTGCTCGACGCTCTCGGTCTGGATGGTCTGAAGCAGCGACTGTTCGGTCGCCCGCTTGGCCGTCAGGTCCTCCTGGACCGCCGCGAACTCCGACCGCAGGCCGAGGCGGTACCCGTCGCAGGCGGGCCCGCGTGCCGCCGCGACCGTCTCCTCGTCGGCGGTCGGCGCCGGGTTGCAGCGGGTGAACGCGCTCTCCACCGCCGTCACCTCCGCCGCCCGCTCCTTGTTGACGTGCTCCTCGACGGCCGTCTCGAACACCCGCAGCACCAACGGTTCCGCGATCACCACCCCGAACGCGAAGGCCAGCGCGAGCCGCGGCAGCAACAGCCCGGCGCGTCGGCCCCAGCGGCCGCCGTTGGAGCTGGACACCAGCCAGCGGTCGAGGTTCGCGATGAACACACCCCAGATCAACACGGGCAGCAGGCTCAGCACGTGGAACCCGCCGAGCACCTCGGTCAGCGCCATCGCCATGGAGAACGCCGCGATGGTGGCCGTGCCGAGGACGACACCGCCGAGCGCGGTGTACTTCGGCCGCTCCCCCGGCACCCACGCGAGCAGCTCCTCGTTGACACCGGCCAGCCACCGCAGCGCCCGTCCCGCCCGGTGCCCCCGATCCTCCTCGTTCACCGGGCGGTCGCTCGGCAGCAGGCCGAGGCCCGGCTGCTCGAGCACGTCGTCGGACTCGTCAGGAGTCGAGCTGGCCACGCTCACCGCCGTTCGCGAGCTCCGGGCGGTCGGCCCGGGTGCCGGTCAGCTCGTCGACCAGCGAGCCGACGATGCGCTGGCTGTCCACGGCGATGGTGTGCCACTCCTCGGCCGGCATGGACTTGAGGATCTCGATCAGCTGGTGTCGCTTCTCCTCCGCCGTGCGGTAGCCACGCTCGACCGCGGCGTTGAGGTCCAGCTCGCCGCGTGCGGCCGCGAGCGCGGACAACGAGTCCGGCCCGCCGTCGACGTACTCGCGCAGCCGCTGGGCGGTGTGGTCCTCCCACGAGCTCTCGAGGCCGGCCTTGCTCTGCCGCCACCGCTCGTCGCGCAGGGTGCGCTCGTGCGTGGCGAGGTCCTTCGGCGTCGCGACGCGGACGCCGCCGAGCGCGATCGCCATGCCGTCCACGTGCGGCGCCCGCAGCCGGGTGTACGCGTCGACCCGGCTGGCGAGCTCGTCGCGCACGACGTTGATGTCCTCGATCGTGTACCGGACGCCGAGCTGCGTGAGGGTGACGTCGCGGCGCAGGTACTGCCGCAGCGGCTCGACCATGTCCCTGGTGCCGGCGGCCGCGACCACCTCGGCGTCGCGGACCTGACAGCGGAAGTCCACGAGCAGCACGAACTCGTCGGCCGCGCTGCGCGAGGGCACCGGCACCTGGACGGTGACCGTCCTCGGCCGCATGTCCACAGTGGACACGGAGATCGCGTTCACCACGATGTCCTCGCGCCGCCCGAGGTGGCGCCGCTCGTGGAACGCGACGTAGCCGGTGTCGACCTCGAAGACGGGGATCGTGCCGGGCTGGTGGCGCGGCAGGTCGTGCAGTGCGCGGCTGCGGCCGAGCCAGCCGCGGGTCGCCGGGTCGAGCGGCCGCTCGTCGACGACGGGGTAGGGGGCGGATGTGGTTGCCATGAGTCAGCTCCGTGCGGGTCGGTCGGTGGTGAAGGCGGTCAGCAGGGTGGAGACGAGAAGCTCCGACGGCGGGTCGTCGCGGTCGCCGGTCATCGCGCGGACCAGCTCGGTCGTGCGCAGCGGCCGGTGCGGCGCCGGCATCGCGGCGTGGATGGCCGCGCCGAGCCTGCCGACCGCCGCGATCGCCGGCTGCTTCTCGTTCTCCAGCGAGCGCAGGGTGTCGCGCAACGCGTCGATGGCGGCGCGGCGGTGCGGGGCGCTGCACAGCACCTCGGCCCACAGCTCCCCGAGCCGGCCGACGTGTTCCGGCTGCGTCCGCAGGATCTTCGCGGCGACCGGGCGGCCACCGTCGTCGGCGCACAGCAGCGCGAGGACCATCGACCGCGCCGCCGTGGCGACGCGTCCGGTCCAGCCGCGCTCGTACTGCTCGCGGTCCGGGTCGTCGGCGTCCGTGCCCGTGTCGAGCTGCGCGGTGACGTAGGAGTCGGCCGTCGGGTCGCCGCCACGTCTGCCCGTCGCACGGGCCAGCTCCGCCCGCACGGTCGCGAGCACCCGGCCGGTCGCCTCTCCGCCGTCGGCCGCGGCGACCGCGAACAGCGCGCCCATGGCCTCCCGCGCCACGACGCCGATCCGCTTGGCACGCAAGGAGAGGAAGCACAGCCGCTGCATCGCCTCGTCGGGAAACCGGATGCCGAGCGGACCGCCGAGCGCGAGCGCGGACGTCACCGCGCGACGCAGGCCCATGTCCTGTCCCCACTCGAGCGCGGTCCGCAACGCGACCGGCGCCAGGCGGTCGTCGTGGCACATGAACCACAGCACGCCCGCGGCGGTCACGCGTTCCCGCGCGTCCCCGGCCGCCCATGACGACAGGTACTGCTCCCGGATCTCCACGAAGTTCAGCCGCGCCAGCACCGCGAGGGCGCGCGCCAGCTCGCTCTGCAGCTCGATGCCGAGGTCGGTGCGGCACAGGTCGTTCAGCCAGTTGCGTACCGGCGCCCACAGCTCGTTGCCGTACCGCTCGTGCAGCTCGAACAGCACGCGCTCGCGGTAGGCCTCGTGGCGGAAGCGCACCCGGCGGCCGGACAGCCAGCCGTCCTCGTCGTCGAGCTCGTCGCCGGTCGCGACCGTGACCAGCGGGTGGTCGCGGTCGCGCTGCCTCGGCACCTCCTCGTGCCACGGGACGTGCGGGGCGGCCTCGCGGTCCTCCCGCACGGCCTCCGCGTGCGCGCGCAGCGTGTCGAGCAGCAGGTCGTGGGTCGGCTCCGGCTGGCTGCCGCCGAGCGCGAGCGCCGTGACCGACAGCAGCTCCCGCATGGTCACCTGCTTGTCGAACCACTCGGCGACGTGCTCGCCCGGCACGTCCCGCATGGCCTGCACCGCTCGCGCCGGGTCCGCGATCATGCGCTTGGCCAGCAACGCGACCTCGCGTGGCTGCCGGCTGCCGCCGACGTGCTCGGCCGCCGTCGCGAGCACGTCCGGCTCGATCTCGGCGTCGCCGAGGTGGCTGTGCAGGGTGTCGACCGGGTCCGGTGGGCCGACCGCGACCGCGTACGGCGCGAGGAACCGCTCGCCGAGCCGTTTCGACGTGGTCGTGAGCACGATGTGCGTGTCCCGGTTCACGCACAGGCTCGCGAGCCGGTCCGCCTCGTACGTGCGCACCGCGGGTTCCTCGCCGGCGCCGAGGTGGTCGGCGACGAGGTAACCCGTGCCGGCCACCAGCTCCATGGCGGCGAGCTGTCCGAAGCTCTTGGCCGGGGACGCGGCGACCAGCGGGGCCGACGGCCCGCACACGAGCCGCAGCAGGTGCAGTCCGAGCGCCCGCTTGCCGACGCCGTCCGGCCCGACGAGCACCACGAACCGGTGTCGCCGCAACACCGTCCGCGCGGCGTCGAGCGCGGCGGGCGGCACGAAGCCGCGCAGGCTCTCGGCGACGCGCTCCGGTGGGATCGGGCCGGTGGCGGTGGCCGACATGGGCTCGCCGCCGCCGGCGCCGAAGACTCCGTGCTCCGCGTGCACTCCGCCGTGGAAGTTGTTCTGTACGTAGACCTTGCGGATGTCCCGCAGCTCCGCGGCACCGTCCCACGGGTCGGGCTCCGGCGGCCGCGGCGCGGCGGGCTCCTCTGGTTTCTCGGGTTTCTCGGCGTTCTCCGGCTTCTCCGGGCCGGCCGTCCCCGACTCCTCGACCTCCGACACGGTCACCGGCCCGTATCGAACTGGACGCCGAAGACCGCGCCCGGCGCGTCGACCCGCTTGTGGAAGTGGCTGGTGACCGTGGTGGTGCCGTCGGTGTCGCGTGGTGGGTTCTGCCGCGGCGAATCCGGCTCTGGCAGGCGCATGGCGTGCACGTCGTGGTCCGGTACCCACAGCCACGCGTTCTCGGCGAACCCTTTCACCTCGACGCGGACGCGGCGGAAGTCGCCGGGCCGCAGGGTGGTCGCGAGGCTCGCGACGGTGTCCGCGTACACCTGCTCGGACACGAGCAGCGCCAGGTTCGCGCGGTCTGCCTCGGCGAGGGCCGCGCGCAGCACGGCGGAGTCGAGCAGGCGCGCGACCGCGACCGGCGCCGGGCCGGCGTGCCCGTTGGCGGCCGGGGACAGCCGACCGAAGTAGACGGCGACCCGCAGTCGCAGGCGCAGCTCGGTGCGCAGCCGGCCGTTGTACCTGGTCAGCTCGGCGTCGAGCTCCCGGACGTACCGGTCGACGACCACGTCCTCCGGCTCGTCGACCGGGAGCACCGCGGACTCGCCGTCACCCGCGCCCTGCCGAACCCAGGTGTCTCTGCGCAGGCCCGCGGCGCGTGCGGCAGCATCTGACACCTCGACGATGCCGCGTTGCGCCTCCCGCTGGTCAACGTCGCTGAGCGCGCTGTACCCACTGGCGTCAACGGCTACACAGAGCTGCCGCCGCGCTAGTCCATTTGATGCCACGATAGGCCTTCCGAGTGCTTCGTGCTGACAGTGAAGCTATGATCGAGCACGTTGCGTAACGAGAAACCGCCTCGGCGCGGAATTGGTCTACCCGTTTGCTTTGACGCGGAGTGCGTCCAGCTCACCGACGTGTATCTCGCGGTAGCGCCGGATCAGCACGCCGTCGCGTTCGAGGGCCTGGAGCTCCTTCTCGGCGGTGCGCAGCTTCACCCCGGCGAGCGACGCGATCTCGGCCTGCGTCAGCGCGACGCCGAGGGACCAGTGGGTCGGCTTGCGCGCACCGTAGCCGCGCACCACCTCGTAGAGGACGCGGGCGATCCGCACGCCGGGGTCCCGTGCCGCGAAATCCAGCCTGCGCCGGTTCGCCCACCGCAGCCGCCTGCTGATCATCTGGGCAATTCCGATGGTTATTTCCGGCTGCCGCCGCGCGGCGGCGCGGAGGTCGGCGGCGCCGATCACGCGTGCTTCGACATCGCCGCTGGTCGTGACGTCGGCGGAACGCGGGGTGCCGTCGAGGGCGGCCATCTCGCCGACCATGTCGCCGGCGACGCGGATTCCGAGCAGCGCGGATTGTCCGTTGTCGTCACGCACGGAGACCTTGACTATTCCGGAGAGCAGCAGATATGCCTGGTTATTCGTCTCGCTCTGGACGATGATCCGCTTCCCGTTGGCCCACTCGACCACGGTTCCCAGTGCCAGCAAAGCGGATCGGTCCCCAGCTCCGAGCCCACCCAGCAGAGTGGACTCGGACCACTCACGGTTGGCTGATCCGCCGATGTCTCCCATTCATCTCCACCCCAAGGCAGCTCCCCCTTCACCATTCTGGTGAAGATACGACTACCTGAAGTAGTAATTTACTGGGCTCACACCAAATGCCGGCGGACGTCAGCCGTTCGGGCGAAGGTATGGGTATTCATGGGTGGGGTATCGGGGCCACATTGGGCCGCACGGGTGACGGAATTCCGAAATGATCATGCCGGGCCCGATTATCCGTGCCCGAACGGGTTACTCGGGATTACCGGAACCCGGCCCGAAGTCGTGCGGGTAGGACTGCGGCCGCGGTGCCGGCGCCTGCGGCGGATACCCCGCCGGCGGCTGCTGCCGCGGATACCCGTGAGGCCCGGACGGGGGTCCCTGCCGCGGGAACCCACCGGACGGCGGCCCGGGAGGTCCCTGCGGGAAACCGCCAGGAGGCGGGCCGGAAGGCCCCTGCGGCGCGCGGCCGGGCTGCTGCTGAACGGGCCCGTGCGGGGCGTACCCGGGCTGCGGCGGACCGGTCACCGCCGGCCCCTGCGGCGCATATTGGTTCAGTCCACCATTCGGAACCTGCGGGTGACCGCCGGGCGGCATCCCTGGCTGCATGCCAGCCTGCGGCGGACCCGCCGCCGCGCGCTTGCGGCGCGTCACGACGATGCCCCAGATGCCCAGCACCGTCAGGACGGCGCCGCCACCGAGCAGGGCCCACCGGCCCCACGACTCGAACGTCCGCTTCGCGGCCTCGTCGTCGGCCTTCATCTCGGCGTAGGTCTTCGTGTCGACCGTGGTGCCGCCCCGGGTCTCCTCGCACGTGTCGCCGGGACCCATGATCTCGCTGCCACACGTGATGGTGCTGTCGTTGACGTTGGCACCGGTGCTGAGCAACAACAGCGCGACCCCGATGACCAGCGCGACTACCCACTTCTTCATGTCCGACCCCCAGTCGAAGTGACAAGCGGCGCCATAGTGCCACACCTTGCCGGGGGCGGTTGAATGAGCTGGTGAACGCTCCCGAGTCGGTGACGCATCCCGGCGAGCCGCACCACGCGAGTCTCGGCGAGCGGCTCAACTGGCTGCGTGCCGGTGTCCTCGGCGCCAACGACGGCATCGTCTCGGTCGCGGGCGTGTCGGTCGGCGTCGCCGGCGCCACCGCGGACCGGACGGCGATCCTGGTCGCGGGCATCGCGAGCCTGGTCGCCGGCGCGCTGTCGATGGCCGGCGGCGAGTACGTCTCCGTCTCCACCCAGCGCGACACCGAGCAGGCCGCGCTCCGCCTCGAGCGCTACGAGCTCGAGACGATGCCGGAGGAGGAAGAGCGGGAGTTGGCGGAGATCTACGAGGAGAAGGGCCTGTCCCCCGAGCTGGCCGTCGAGGTCGCCCGCGAGCTGACCGCGAACGACCCGCTCGAGGCGCACGCGGAGGCCGAGCTGGGCATCGACCCGGACGAGCTGACCAGCCCGTGGCAGGCGGCGTGGGCGTCGCTCCTCGCGTTCACCGTCGGCGGGCTGCTGCCGCTGGTGGCGATCTCGGTCCCTTCGGTCACGCTGCGGGTGTGGGCCTGCGCGGCCGCGGTGGTCGTCGGGTTGGTGGTGACCGGCGTGGTCAGCGCGCGGCTGGGCAACGCGCGGGTCGGCCGGGCGGTGGCGCGCAACGTGGGGGTCGGCGCGCTGACCATGGTTGTGACCTATCTCGTGGGTGTCCTTTTCGGCGTCACCGTCGGTTAGGCTCGACGACGGTGAGCCGGGAAGTCTGGTCGGCAGCACGATGAGCTGTGTCGCCGACCGGAGGAGTTGAGTCGTGAGTCGACGCCCGGCAGCGGCCGTCAGCGAGTTCGCCAGGTTTCTGCGCATCGAGACCGTCGGCGGCTCGATCCTGCTCGGGGCCACCGCGCTCGCGCTGCTCCTGGCCAACGGGCCGTGGTCGGAGACGTACCGGTCGGTGCGCGACGCCGAGCTCGGGCCCGCCGCGCTGCACCTCGACCTGACGGTCGCCGACTGGGCCAAGGACGGTCTGCTCGCGCTGTTCTTCTTCGTCGCGGGGCTGGAGCTCAAGCGCGAGCTGGTGGTCGGCGAGCTGTCGAGGATCAAGAACGCGCTGCTGCCGGTGATCGCCGCGGTCGGCGGCATGGTGGTGCCCGCCCTGTTCGCGATCGGCGTCGGGTGGGGCGACCCGCGCATCGCACAGGCGTGGGCGGTGCCGGTCGCGACCGACATCGCGTTCGCGCTCGGGGTGCTGGCGCTCACCGCGTCCGGGCTGCCCTCGAGCGCGCGGGTGTTCCTGCTGAGCGTCGCCGTCGTCGACGACCTCGGCGCGATCCTGCTGATCGCGATCCTGTTCACCGGCTCGTTCGACCTGCTCGCCGGCGCCGCCGCGGTCGTCCTCCTCGCGGTCTACTGGCTGCTGCAGCGCAGACGGGTCCGCACGCCGTGGCTGTACGTGCCGCTCGCGGTCGCCACCTGGGTCGCGGTGCACGCGTGCGGGGTGCACGCCACGATCGCCGGCGTCGCGCTCGCCCTGCTGACGCGGGTGCGGACCGACCCCGGCGAGGAGGAGTCGCCGTGCCTGCGGCTCGAGCACCGGCTGCAGCCGTGGTCGGCGGGCTTCGCGGTGCCGGTCTTCGCGGTCTTCGCGGCGGGCATCCCGATCAGCGGGGACGTCCTCGGCAAGCTGTTCACCGACCGGTTCGCGCTCGCGATCATGATCGGGCTGGTGTTCGGCAAGCTCGTCGGCATCGTCGGGTCGGCGCTGCTCGCGGTCCGGCTCGGCGTGGCGCGACTGCCCGGCGACCTCGGCAAACGGGACCTGGTGGCGGTCGCGATGCTCGGTGGGGTCGGGTTCACGGTCAGCCTCCTGATCGCCGACCTGTCGCTGGACGGGACGGACGCGGAGCTCGCGAAGGGCGCCGTGCTCGTCGCGTCGATCGTTGCCGCACTGCTCGCCGCGGTGCTGCTGTTGCGCAGGAGCAAAGCCCGCTCGGCGGGTTGAACCCGCCCGGCCAGCTTCTTTGAGTCGCACATGGCACGATGACGCGGTGACCAGTGCGCGCGAGAACAGCAACGGAAACGGGGCGGGACTCCCGCGGGTCCCGTCGATCCCGCTCTCGGACGACGCGACCGCGGCGGGAGACCAGTCGATCGGCGGCCTGGTCAAGGACGCCACCACACATCTGTCGACGCTGGTCAGAGCAGAGGTGGAGCTCGCTCGGTCGGAGATCGTCGGCGAGGTCAAGAAGGGCCTGACCGGCAGCGTCTACTTCATCACCGCGGGCGTGCTCGGGCTGCTCCTGCTCCCGTTCCTGCTCACCGCGATCGCGCTGGGCATCAACAAGGGCCTGTGGTCGTGGGCCGACCCGTGGGGCGGCTTCCTGATCATCGTGCTCCTCATGGGCGCGGCCGCCGGCATCCTGGTGTGGCGCGGCATCAAGAAGTTCAAGCGGATCCACGCGCCGCAGCGGACGATCGACTCGGCCAAGGACACGGTCGCCGCGTTGCGCAACCGCGGTGAGAACGGGCACTCAGAGCTCGAACCGCACCGCGGCTGAACGGCACCCCGCTGAGCACCGCCACCGTCGTGCGACCCGACCCGTCGACCGTGCGTCTCGACGGGCCCTGGATCCACCGCGACGTCCACGCCAACGGCATCCGCATGCACGTGGCCGAGACGGGTGAGGGCCCGCTCGTGCTGCTGCTGCACGGCTTCGCCGAGTTCTGGTGGAGCTGGCGCCACCAGCTCGGCGCGCTCGGCGACGCCGGCTACCGCGTCGTCGCCGTCGACCTCCGTGGCTACGGCGACTCGGACAAACCACCCCGCGGCTACGACGCGTGGACGCTCGCCGGCGACGTCGGCGGGCTGATCAAGGCCCTCGGCGAACGCGACGCGCACCTCGTCGGGCACGCGTGGGGCGGCATGCTGGCGTGGACCGTCGCCGCGATGCACCCCCGGCTGGTCCGCTCGGTCAGCGCGATCGCGGCGGCACACCCGATGGCGCTGCGCCGCGAGATCCGCCGCACGGCGCTGCGTCGCAAGCCCAACAACCAGGCTCGCGCGCTCGGGCACGTGTTCCGCGCGCAGGTGCCGCTCGCGCCGGAGCGCTGGCTCACGAACGACGGCGCCGCCACGGTCGAGACGCTGATGCGCGACTGGTCCGGTCCGAAGTGGACGAAAGAGCCGGACTTCGCGGACGCCGCCGCGCGACACCGGTCGGCGATGATGGTCCGCGGCGCGGCGCACAGTTCGCTCGAGTACTACCGCTGGGCCGTGCGCGCGCAGCTGCGCGGCGAGGGCCGCCGCTACCGCGAGGCCATGCAGCGCAAGATCACGGTGCCGGTGCTGCAGCTCGCCGGCGCGGTCGACCCGTGCGTCCTGCCGCGCACCCTCGACGCGTCCGACGCGTGGACCACCCGGCGGGTGCTCACCCGCACGCTCCCCGACGTCGGCCACTTCCCGCACCAGGAAGCACCGGCCGCGACCAACCGCGTGCTCGCCGAGTTCCTCGCCGGATAGTCCGGGGTCATCTCAGGGGTTTCCCTGAGACGCCAGCAGGTTGCGCGCCGACATACTCGTCCCCGGATCGACACAGGAGACCGGGGAGGATCTTGTATGAAACGGGGACTCACACTGCTCGCCGCGCTGTTGGTGGGCGGGGCGGGGTTGGTCGGCACGGCGGCCGCCGAGCCGGCGCAACACCTTGCGTGGCAACCATGTCCGGAGGACGCCGAGGTCGAGTGCGGGACGATCACGGTGCCGATCGACTGGGCGAGGCCGGCGAAGGGCACGATCGAGGTCGCGGTCGCGCGGCGACAGGCGGCCGATCCGGCTGCCCGCAAGGGAACGCTCGTGTTCATGCCCGGCGGGCCGGGGGGCTCCGGGGTGGACGCGATACTCGGTGGCACGGGGGTGCCGGCGAGCGTGGCCGCGCAGTACGACCTGGTCAGCTTCGACCCGCGCGGCACCAACCGCAGCAACCC
The DNA here is from genome assembly GCA_963840275.1 of uncultured Actinomycetota bacterium. GTDB lineage: Bacteria > Actinomycetota > Actinomycetes > Mycobacteriales > Pseudonocardiaceae > Actinophytocola. Next base: position 843,925 of record CAWIYK010000002.1, on the reverse strand, counting down.
GGTGCTGTGCGACGCCGAGCTGGTGTCGAACATGCCGAACGTCGTCCCGGACACGGGCGCGAAGCTCGCGGACGTCAAGGCGTACAGCAAGAAGCTCGGCGACAGCTGCCGCGCGGCCTCCGGTCCGCTCGTCGACCACGTCGACAACGTGAGTGTCGCCAAGGACATCGACGCGTTCCGGGCCGCGCTCGGCGAACGGAAGGTCACGCTGTACGGGCGGTCGTACGGCACGCTCGCCGGGCAGATGTACGCGGAGAACTTCCCGCACCGGGTGCGGGGTCTGGTGTTGGACAGCGTGTTCGACCACAGCCTGTCGCCGACCCGGTTCCTGGTCAGCGAGGCGCGGACCGGCGAGGACTCGTTCGCCGAGTTCGCGAAGTGGTGCGCGGCGACGGCGGACTGCGCGCTGCACGGCCGCGATGTGGAGCAGGTCTACTCGGAGCTGTACGAGCAGGCGTCGCGCGGTGAGCTGACCGATCCGTCGTCGGGACGGGTGATCGGACCGATGGACCTCGTCAACTTCGCGATCAGCCCGCTGTACGGCCCGGACTGGGCCGCGCTCGCCGACCGGCTGGCGGCGCTCGCCGACCAGCAGCCGACGACCGCGGCGCTGTCCGCCGAGGAGGCGGTGCCGTTCCCGCTGGTCGCCTACTGCACGGATCACCGGGTGGAGATCTCGTCGCAGCGGCAGTGGGAAGCCATGTGGCGCAAGCAGAAGCAGGCGGCGCCGACACTGCGGGCGCACTTCGCGTGGACGCCGGTCTCGATGTGCGCGAGCCTCGGGCTCAAGACCCCGAACCCGCAACACCGCACCGACATCGACGACGACGTGCCGCCCGTGCTGATCATGAACGCACTGCACGACCCGGCCACCGGGTACGAATGGGCGACCAGCGTGCACCGGCAGATCGACAACAGCGTCCTGCTGACCTACGACGGTTGGGGCCACGGCGTCGTGGACCGCACCGACTGCACCGAGGCCGTGTTCACCGAGTACGTCCTCAACGGCAGGACCCCGCGACCGGGCACCCACTGCGCCGCGGCGCAGGCCAGTTGATGCCGTGAAAGGCGCGTTCGGGGCGTTGGGTGCCCCCTGCGCGCCTTTCGCAGCAGTTGACCGCTAGGCCGCGCAGTTGCCGGTGGCGACGGCACGCGACAGGTCCGGGGCCGCCTCGACCTCCTCCGCCACCTCGGCGGCGGTGAGGGCGAAGCCGGTCTCGGACTGGTCCGTGGCGGCGCCGAAGATCACGCCGATGACGCGACCCTCGGTGTCGACCAGCGGGCCACCCGAGTTGCCGCTCTGCACCAGCGCCCGCAGCGTGAACACCTCGCGCTGCACCTGCTTGGCGTCGTAGATGTCCGGGCCGGACAGGTTGATCTGGTCCCGCACCCGCGCCGGTGCGGCCCGGTACGGACCGTCGAGCGGGTAGCCGAGCACGATCCCGTCCTGGCCGGACGTCGCTGGCTGACCGGCGAACGGCAACGCGGGCGCGGTCAGCCCCGGCACGGACAGCACGGCGACGTCGGTCTCCGGGTCGTACAGCACGACCCGCGCGTCCAGCGCGCCGTCGTCGGTCTCGACGCTCACCTCGGACGTGCCGGCGACCACGTGGGCGTTGGTCATCACCCGCTCCTGCGCGATCACGAACCCGCTGCCCTCGAGCGCACGTGAGCAGGACGGCGCCCGCGCGTGGATCTTCAGCACGCTGGGCCGCACGTTCTGCACGACGGCGCTGTTCTGGAGTGCCGGGTCGGGCGGCGCGACCTCGCGGTTCGGCGTGTGGTCGAACGGGTCGACGACAGCCGGAAAGCCCGACACGTCAAGGAGTCTGCGCAGCTCCTCGGGCAGGTCCTGTGCGGCCTGCGGCATGACGTCGTCGACGCCGCCGAGGACCGTCGAGTTGCGGATGGCCGACGCGAGCCCCGGCAGGCCGCCGACGGTGACCAGCGGCAACGCGATCAGCCACGCGACGACGAACACCACGGCGCCCTGGACGATCGCGCCGAGCGCGTTGTCGACGCCCGCGATCTTCGGCGACTTGATCTTCTGGCGCAGGCTGCGCCCGAGCCACACGCCCAGCGTCTCGCCGAGCGCCACCAGCAGCACGAAGATCGCCACCGCGAACGCGACCCTGGTCGGCGTCGACTCGATGTACTGCACCACGAGCGGCGCGATCTTGATGCCCGCGACGGCGCCGAGCAGGACGCCGATGAACGCCGGCAGTGCGGTGATCACCCCCTGCCGCGCCCCGGACACCGCGGCCAGCACCGCGAGCGCGATGACCAACAGGTCGACCCAGTTCACCCGTCAAACCTCCCCGACAACTGAGCCAACTGAACGCCATGCGGCGTCAAGGTCGCGTATGTCCGAACCGTCCCACGGCCGGGCCCAACCGCCGATCTCGAGCAGCAGGGTCAGCAGTGCGGCAGTAAAGCCCCACACGAGCATGCCTGGCAAGGCGAACGCGGGACTCACGAACCCCGACGGGTGCCGCAGCGTGAACCGGTTGGCCGGATCTGCCAGGTCCGACAGCGGCGCGCGGGCGACGGCCGCGCTCTCCGCCGGGTCGACGGCCCACACGCGGCTCGGCTTCTCCCAGTGCGCAAGCACGGGCGTGACGTGGAAGCCGGACACCGGGATGTGCAGTTGGGGCAGCAGCGCGAGCGGCCGCACGCCGGCCGGGTCCAGTCCGGTCTCCTCGACGGCCTCGCGCAGCGCGGTGGCGACCGGGCCGTCGTCGTCCGGTTCGCTGGAGCCGCCGGGGAACGCGACCTGGCCGGAGTGCGCGCCACCGCGGTCGGCCCGCAGCTGCAGCAGCACGTCGGGGCCTCTGGTCTCGTGCTCGCCCAACAGGATCAGCACCGCGGCGTCGCGAGCGTCCTCGGTGGGCGGGGACATGCTGCGGAACAGCTCCGGGTCCAGGTCACGGGTCGCCTCGACGACCTGCCGCAGCCACTCGGGCACCCCCGCCGGGTCGATCAGCGGTCCGTGGTCAGCCATGCGCGACGGCCTGCCTGACCTCGTCGACCGACCGGAACACCCGGGGGTTCTCGACCAGCCGGACCGACCCGTCCGCGCCGACCAGGTAGGACGCCGGCAGCCCGACGGGCCGCAGCTTCCGCTTGGCCGCGCCGTCCTCGTCGAGCAGGTTGGGCAGCCGCACCTTCAGCGCGGTGAGCAGCTCCAGCGCGTCGGCCGGCCGCGACTCGACCGCGAGGCCGACGACGTCGATCGCGTCCGGCTCCTCCGCGTAGGCGGCGAGCACCGGCAGCTCGGTCTTGCACGGTTCGCACCAGGTGGCCCACATGTTGAACAGCACAGGCCGGCCGGCGAGGACCGTCGCGACGTCGACGGACCGGCCGTCGGCGAGACACTCGGCCGCGATGCCCCGCAGGTCGACGGGGCCCTGATCACCGGAGGCGCACGCCGGCAGCCCGGCCTCGGCGCGGGCCGCCGTCAGGTCCGGGGTGGCCTGGGTGGGCTCCCGCGGCGGGTCGGGCGGGTCGGAGCGCGGCCAGATCGCGACCACCGCGGCAACCATGAGGATCACCGCGGCGATCGACCAGCGCACGCCATGCCTCACGCGGTAACACCTGTTTCGCGCCGGCTCATGCGGTATGGCCCGCCTTGTAGCCGTTGCGGACGCGCTCGGCCAGATCGACGAGGTGCGGGGCCTCCTCGCCCTTGACGAGCTTGGCGGCGAGCTCCGGCTCGGTCGGCCCGGCGCCGAACGACGGGCAGTCCTTGGCGAGCACGCAGGCGCCGCAGGCCGGTTTGCGGGCGTGGCACACGCGCCGGCCGTGGAAGATCACCCAGTGGGACAGCATCGTCCAGTCCTTGCGCGGGACCAGCGCGCCGACCGCGTGCTCGACCTTGACCGGGTCCTCCTCGGCCGTCCACTCCCAGCGCCGGACCAGCCGGCCGAAGTGCGTGTCGACGGTGATGCCGGGGATGCCGAACGCGTTGCCGAGGACGACGTTCGCGGTCTTGCGGCCGATGCCCGGGAGCGTGACGAGGTCCTCGAGCGTGTTCGGCACCTCGCCGTCGAACCGCTCGACGAGCGCGGTGCCGAGACCGATCAGCGACGTCGTCTTGTTCCGGTAGAAGCCGGTCGGCCGGATCAGCTCCTCCAGCTCGAGCCGGTCGGCGCCCGCGTAGTCGGCGGCCGTGGTGTACCGCTTGAACAGTGCCGGCGTGGTCAGGTTGACCCGCACGTCGGTGCTCTGCGCGGACAGGATCGTGGCGACCGTCAGCTCGAGCGGGTTGGTGAAGTCGAGCTCGCAGTGGGCGTCCGGAAAGGCTTCCGCGAGCACGCGGGTCATCCTGCGTGCGCGGCGGACCAGTGCGGTGGGCGGCGGCGTTTTGGCGACTTCACCGCGGGGTAGTTGTCGGGTGGCAGGCGGCACCCCGCTAGCCTACGGGCCGCAACACAACCTCATCGGTGCCCTTGACGTCTCTTGGAGTAGACCCCGCGCGGACACGCCGGACGGAGCCACCGTCCGCGCTGACCGACCCGACCTGAGCGAGGATCGACGACACTATGGCTGTCTGGTTCGTGTTCGCCGTGCCCATCGTGGTGATGTTCTTCGCCCTGTTCATGGAGCGGGTGGAGTCCCGGCTGCGGCCCGGCGCCGTCCAGGAGGACGAGGTCGAGGAGCTGCTCGAGAACGCCCGCCCGGACGAGGTGCGCGCGCTCTACGGCCACGGGATCGGTCGCGCGCTGGAGCTGTTCCGGCTCCGCAGGAAGGGCCGGTCCAAGGCGCGCCGCGGGCGAGTCCGCGTCTGATCTGGTCACTGGCCTGCGGAATGTCCGATTCCGGACAGCTCCGAGGCGTAGCCCTGCGAGGTGATCGGGGGCACACGCCCTACACTTCCCAGCAGTGATCAGGGCGCCGTTGCCGCTGGTCGCGGCTCGAGTCTGATTGGGAGGGACGAAGGTGGACGAGACCCTTGCCAGGGCCGGCATCTTCCAGGGCGTCGAACCGGCTGCCGCTGAAGCGCTCGCTCAGACGCTGGAGACCGTCGAGTTTCCGCGCGGGCACGTGATCTTCGCAGAGGGTGAGCCGGGCGATCGCCTGTACATCATCCAGTCGGGCAAGGTGAAGCTCGGCCGCAAGTCACCGGACGGCCGGGAGAACCTGCTGGGCATCATGGGGCCGGCGGACATGTTCGGGGAGCTGTCGATCTTCGACCCGGGCCCCCGCACGTCGACCGCCACCACGGTCACCGAGGTGGTCGCGCGGACGATGGACCGACCGGCGCTGCGTCAGTGGATCGCCACCCGGCCCGAGATCGCGGAGCAGCTGCTGCGCGTGATCGCCCGCCGGCTGCGGCGCACCAACGGCATGCTGGCGGACCTCATCTTCACCGACGTGCCCGGCCGCGTCGCCAAGGCGCTGCTGCAGTTCGCGCAGCGTTTCGGCAGTCAGGAGGCCGGTCTGCTGCGCGTCATGCACGACCTCACGCAGGAGGAGATCGCGCAGTACGTCGGCGCCTCCCGCGAGACGGTCAACAAGGCACTCGCCGACTTCGCACACCGCGGCTGGCTGCGGCTCGAGGGCAAGAGCGTGCTGATCCTCGACCCGGAGCGCCTGGCTCGACGCGCGAGGTAGTTCTTTGCCACAGGGCCCGCGAGTGATCGCGGGCCCTGTTTGCTGTCCGGCCTCCGGCCCCCGGATTCCACGCTACCGGCTCCCACCGACAATCCGGCCGGCCTGACCAGCGGTTATCCACAACGCATGAGTTGTCCACAGGCGGCCCGCGCACCCGCCGATCCTGTCGGTGGTCGCGGGTAGCGTGGTTCGAGGGGGCCAGCGGCCAAGTCGCCAACCTGCCGGCGCACGAGATCTTCAAGACAGCGAAGGAGCCGGGCGCCGCCCCCGACGCGGCGCACCGGCTCCTTGCTCGCGTGAACCATCCCCCGACGGCCCACGCTCCCCGCCCTCCGAACCATTAGGCCCCGACCCATGTCTGCCGGAGGGAGTCTTCAGTTGTGGCAACGCCCGCCCGCGCCGATCGATTCCACGATCAGCGGAGCGAACTAGCTGTTAATGGGAGGACTCACTCGAGTACCCATCCGTTGTGCGACTTCGCCAACTTTCTGCCTCTCGTTACCGAAATGAGACCTCCGGCATAATTACTGGTACGCACGTACCAAAGTCTGCGATACTCGCGCTCGTGTCCCACTCCGCTCGTCTCGCCGACTACCGCGCCGCCCTGACCACCCCCGGCGCGCGCACGCCGGTACTCATGTCGCTCCTGGCCCGCATGCCGATCGCGATGGTGGGGCTGTCCCTCCTTCTTTACGTCCAGCGTGAGACCGGCTCGTTCGCGATCGCCGGGCTCGTGTCGGCGGGCGCGCTGGTCGGTGTCGCCGTCGGTTCCGTCGTGCAGGGCCGGATCATGGACCGGCTGGGCCCGACCCGTCCGCTGCTGAGCACCGTGGGGCTGTTCGTGCTGGCCACGACGACCGTGATCATCGCCGTGGAGACCCGGCAGCCGACGGCGGCGCTCGTCGCGCTCGGTTCGCTGATCGGCTTCACCGAGCCGATGGTCGGCTCCGCGTCCCGCGCGCTGTGGACCCACCTCGTGCCGGCGGGCCCCATCCGGAACGCGGCGTTCGCGTACGAGGCGATCAGCCTCGAGGTGTTCTTCATCCTCGGCCCGGCCCTGGCCGGCGTCCTGGTCGCGGCCCCGTGGGCAGGCACCGGCCTGGTGTTCGGCGCGGCCTGCATGGTCATCGGCGGCATCGGGTTCGCCCTGACGACAGTGGTGCGCGACGTCCGGCCGGCGAAGTCCGACGAGGTCCGCAAGCTCCTCGGCGCCCTCGCGAGCCCCGGCATGCGCACGGTGGGGCTGGCGGCGCTCGGCTTCGGCGTCACCGTCGGGTTCGTCGAGGTCGCGGTTCCCGCCGCGGCCACCAAGGCCGGGCACGCGCCGGTCGGCGGCCTGATGCTCGCGCTGTGGTCGCTGACGTCCGTGGCGTTCGGCGTCTTCTACGCGGTCCACCCGTGGCCGCGGCGGATGCGCCTGCGACTGCCGGTCCTGCTCGGCCTGTTCGCACTGCTGGTCGCGCCGCTCGCGATCCCGTCGAGCCTGCTCGGGCTGTCACTTCTGTTGCTGGTGGCGGGCATCTGGATCACGCCGCAGTCGACGACCCACTCGACGGCGATCGACTCGGTCGCGCCGCCGGGCACCGCGACGGAGGCGTTCGGCTGGGTCGTCACGTCGGTCACGCTCGGACTCGCGGCCGGGCAGTCGGTCAGCGGGTACCTGGTGGAGCACGTCGGCGTGTGGTCGTCGTTCCTGGCGGCCAGCGCCTGCGGCCTGGTGATCGCGTTCCTGGTGTGGCTGCGCCGCGGCACGATCGCCGACCAGCCGGCCGAGACGGCCACGCCCGCGCTGGCGGTCGCACACTGACCTCCGCCCGAAGGGGCGGCACGAGGCAGCCGGTCGGGCAGACAACGTCCCGACCGGTTGCCGGCCGCCCGACGAGTCCGTCATAACGGACCCATGGCCGAACAGCCGAACCTCGTGCCGGGTCACACCGGCGAGTGGGTCACCTATCTCCAGCAGCTGCTCGAGTACCACCAGGTGGGCGGCGCCTTCGAGCCGGCGACCTACTGCGCGGCGACCGAGGCCGGGGTGCGCGAGCTGCAGCGCCAGTACTCACTGCCGGAGACCGGTCAGTGCGACGCCACGACCTGGGAGCTGCTCACCGGCGAGCCGGCGAGCGGGACGGACGGGTCGGACGGGTCGGACGGCGACCTCACGATCGCGTTCTCGGCCGAGGACCAGGTCGAGGCGCCGGAGGAGCAGGTCGACCTCACCGACGTCGATCCCCTACCCGACAGTGTGGTGGTGAGCTGACATGACCGACCCTGTGACCACCGGGCCCGTGACCGACCTCGGCAACGTCGACGTGCAGGTGTTCCCGCCCGGCGAGACGATCACCGGCACCTTCTCGCTCACCTACAGCTTCCCGGAGATCCACCAGCTGCCGCAGCCGCTGTTCGGCGCGATGAGCGTGCTCAACCCGACGCTGCAGTTCGGCTTCGCCACCGACCAGACCTGGCAGGCGCAGATCGGGTGGACGCTGATCAAGCGGCAGTGGTCGGTGCTCGGCGAGCGGCTCGACTTCAGCCTGCAGCAGTCGGTCGCGCGGCAGTTCGGGCCGTCGGCCGCGGAGACCATGTGGGTCGCGAACCTGCTGCAGGGGCAGCTGCAGACACAGCCGAACCGGGCCGGTGTCTACCTGTACCTGCAGGGCGGCTTCCTCGGCAGGCGCACCGACGAGCGTGTCTGGTCGGCCGGGTTCCAGGGGATGCTCGGCCTCGGCTGGCAGTTCGACATCTTCGTCCCCCGGCGCCGCTGACCACGCGCGATTGTCGGGGGTCGGCGCTACCTTCTTCTCCATGGACCTCACCGTCACCACCTCCGAGCTGGCCAGCGCCGCATCGGCGCTGGTCAAGCTGGTGCCCGGCAAGCTGATCGACCCCGTGCTGTCCGGGTTGCTGCTCACCGCGTCCGCCTCCGGGGTCTCGCTCGCGGCGAACGACCGGGAGCGAGCGGCGCGCATCGAGCGGAACGCGGTCGTACACACCGAGGGCCGCGTGCTCGTGCCGGCCAAGCCGCTGGCCGACACGTTACGGGCGCTCGACCAGGAGCAGGTGCGGCTGGTCGTGGAGGGTGCCAAGCTGGCCATCCGCGCACCCGGCGCGCGGTTCGCGCTGCCGCTGCTCGACGCGGACGTCCATCCGGGGGTGGGGGTCGCGCCGCCGGTCGCCGGGTCGGTGGACGGTGGGCAGTTCTCGTCCGCGCTGGCCACGGTCGTGATGGCCGCGTCCCGGGATGACGCGCTGCCGATGTTCACCGGCGTCCGGGTCCGGTCCGAGAACGACCGGCTTATCATGCTGGCCACCGACCGCTACCAGATGGCGCTCGCGTCGCTGCCGTGGTCGCCGGGCGGCCGGTCGGTGGACGCGCTGGTGCCGGCAAGCCTGCTGAGCGAGCTGGCCCGCCAGCTGCCGTCGGGCCAGGTCGAACTGTGCGCCGACCACGACCGGTTCGGGCTGGCGTGGGGTGGCTCGGTGGCGACGACCGCGGTGCTGGACGGGTCGTTCCTGCACGAGTCGAAGATTCATATGTCCACAGTGGACACCGTGGTGTCGGTGGACGCCGACGCGCTGGCCGGTGCCGTACGCCGGGTCGGCCTGTACACCGACCCGCGCGGCGTGCTGCTGGCCGAGATCGGCGACGGCGAGCTACGTCTGCGCGGTGCGGACCAGGGCACCGGCGAGGCGGAGGAGTCGGTGAAGGCGACCGTCGACGGCGGCCGCACCGGGCAGGCCTACCAGGCCAGGTTCCTCACCGACGCGCTGCGCTGCTTCGCTGGGCAGCAGGTCCGAATGGAGATACAGCCCGGCATGCGAGCGACGGTCTTCTCAGCCGTCGAACCAACCGAACCGTCGATCCGCTACGTGGTGATGCCCATGCTGCCGCCGAAGAACTGACCGCGGGCCGGCGGAGACAGGCGGGTGCCTGCCCTCAGGTCGATCGCTGCTTGGCGATCGACCTGAGTATCTGGTCACGAGTCCATGGTGCGCAGGTACGCCAGCTGTGCCTGCACCGACCACTCGGCCGGGCCCCACAGCGACTCGTCCACGTCGCGGTACACGAGTTCCACCACCTGGCGTGCGGTGGCGTCGTCGCCCAGTTCGCGCAGTGCCGCGCGTACCTGGTCGAGGCGGGCCTCGCGGTGGGCGAGGTACTCGCGGGCCGTCGCGGCCACGTCCGGCAGCTCCGGGCCGTGGCCCGGCAGCGTCACGGTGCCCGGCGGCACCTCGGCCAGCCGGCGCAGGGTGGTCAGGTACGCGCCGAGGTCCGAGATGATCGTGGTGCCACGACCCAGCACGGAGTCGCCGGTGAGCACGGCCCCGTCGATGCCGAAGCACACGGAGTCCTCGGTGTGGCCAGGGGTGTGCAGCACCCGGATGTCCAGCCCGGCGACCGTGATCACCTCGTCGTCGGCGAGTGCGGGCGCGCCTGCGCACCAGGACGGGTCGAACGCGCGGATCGGCGCCTGCACGCGGTTCGCGAGCCACGGCGCGCCCTGCATGTGGTCCTCGTGCTGGTGCGTGACGAGGATCAGCGCCACCGCCCCGGCGGCGGCCGCCACGCGGGACAGGTGCGGCTCGTCCTCGTAGCCGGGATCGACGATCACGCACTCGGTCGCGCCGGGCGCGCGTAGCAGCCAGGTGTTGGTGCCTTCGAGTGTCAGGGCGCTGGGGTTCTCCTCCAGCACGACGGCCGCGACGTCGGTGACCGCGCGCAGCTCGCCGTACGCGGGGTGCCCGGTCACCGGCCGAGCCGGTCGTTCGGGCGGGCGTCGAGGTGCGCCGCGGCGTCGTCGTACAGCGGGTCACCCGGCAGGACGATCCGGAGGATGTCGCCGTCGCGGGCGACCCTCGGCATCAGCTTCTCGATGACACGCTCGCGGGACATCGCGTCGGCCACCGAAGCGCACTCCTCCAGCTCGGCGAGCGTGGTCCACGTCGGCGGGAGCAGTCCGCTGCGGCCGGCCTTCCAGTCGTCGAGCGCGTCGCCGGGGCGTTGCCAGCGGGTGTCCTGCGCCTCGGACGTGTCGCCGTCCGCGCGTTGCCCCTCCGGCAACGCGGCCAGGAAGAAGCGGGCGTCGAACCGGCGGGTCTCCTCGATCGGGGTCACCCAGTCCGACCACGGACGCAGCAGGTCCGCGCGCAGCACGAGCCCGGCCTCGGCGAGGAAGCCGGCCATGGACAGGTCCCGGTTCACAAGCCGCGCCCGCGCCTCGCCGAACGGCCGGACGTCGGCCACCACGCTCGTGTCGTCCGGTCCGGCCAGCAGGACCCCGGACTCCTCGAACGTCTCGCGCACGGCCGCGCACACCAGTGCGCGCGCCATGCCGACGTCACACGCGAAGCGGCTCGCCCACCACGCCGGCGGCGGGCCGTGCCAGGCGAGGGAGGTGTCGGCGTCGCGGCGGTCCACGCCACCGCCGGGGAAGACGGTCATGCCACCCGCGAACGCCATGCCCATCACGCGGCGCTGCAGGAACACCTCGATACCGACGTCCGTGTCGCGGACGAGCATCACGGTCGCCGCGTCCTTCGGCGTCACGGGCGGGTCCGGCGGCTCGGGCGGCACGAACCCCGACGGCAGGGTCAACTCCTTCGGCAGCTCACGCACACCGCAGAGACTACTGAGCCGGCAGCGCGGCAAGGAACTCACAGATGGCGCGGTAGGCCGACTCCGGCTGGCCGCGGAACACCGTGTGCCCACACGGGGCAGGTGATCCGGTTTAGATCGGATACCGGCCGTGCGTCGTGCGCGGTGACGCCGCCCGGTCGATGCGGCTGCCGCCGTGGCTGACGATCAGCCCTCTGGCCTGCGGCACGTCCATACCGGACGGACATTCCGTTGACCTGAATCCACACAGGCACGAGCCAAGTACCGCCGGCCGGGAAGAGCTGCGCGAAACGATGCCCCGTGGCCTCCGGCCCCCGGATTCCACGCTACCGGCAGACACCGACAGGAACGGTCACGCCGAGGCGAGCCTGTGGATGGGCGGGACGGTTGTGGACAACTCGGACGTCAGCGATCTTGATCGGCTCGGGTTGTCGGTCCTCGCGGCTAGCGTTGACACCGGGGGCCGGCGGCCGCACCCGCCCCGCGGCGAAACGGCAGGATGGCCCCATGACTGATGACACGCTGCGGATGGGGCTCGTCGGCGCCGGGCCGTGGGCGCACAAGGTGCACGGGCCCGGGATCGCGGCGCATCCCGGGACCGAGCTGGTCGCCACCTGGGCGCGGCGGCCCGAGGCCGCGGCCGACGTGGCGAAGCTCGGCGGCGCGACGCCGTACGCCGACTTCGACGAGTTCCTCACCAAGGTAGACGCGGTGGCGTTCGCCGTGCCGCCGAGTGTGCAGGCGCCGATGGCGGCGCGGGCGGCGCGAGCCGGGAAGCACCTCATCCTGGAGAAGCCCGTCGCGGCGAGTGTGGCCGAGGCCGAGGAACTGGTCGACGCCGTGACGCGGGCCGGCGTCGCCTCGCTGATGGTGCTGACCTTCCGCTACGGCGCCGAGACCCGGGCGTGGCTCGACGAGGTCCACCGCCTCGGCGGGTGGGAGGGCGGCGCCGCCCGCTGGTTCTCCAGGACGCTGCTCGACGCCAAGTACGAGCGCTCCCAGTGGCGGCACGACGGCGGCGCGCTCGCCGACATCGGCCCACATGTGTTCGACCTGCTGGACGCGGCGCTCGGGCGGGTCACCGAGATACTCCACGCGCGACTCACCGGCACCGACCTGTGGCACGTCACCCTCGGCCACGAGAACGGCCGCGTCTCCACCTCGACGCTGTCCATGCACACGCCGATCACGCCGCCGATCACCGACTTCGCGGTGCACGGCGAGCACGGCTACCTCGCGTTCGACGCGGCCGGCGAGGCGCAGGACCGCTACGCCGGCCTACTCGACGACTTCGTCGAGCTGATCAGGAACGACCGGTCCGAGCACCCGCTGGACGTGCGGCGCGGGCTGCACATCCAACGGCTGCTCGAAGGTGTCACCGATCAGTTGGCCGGCGGGTAGCCCCGGTTCTCGGTGTGTGGCGGCACCCCGTTGATGATCATCGGGCCGGTCGTCTGGTTCGGGTGGTCGAACTGACCCGCGGCGGCGGGCTTGCCGTGCCGCCCGGACCGGTCGATCCGCCACGAACCGGAGTTGCCGCTCGGCTGCGACTCCTGCTGCTCCCGACGCGCCAGCTCGTCCTGCAGCTCACGCAGCAGGTTGCGCTCCTGGGTGTTCAGGATGTCGTCGACGAACGCCGCGGAGTGCTTGTCGACCCCGTCGGGCCCGTTGCCGGCCGGCGCGAGCCTCGGCCGCGACGGCTGCTCCTGCGGCGGCTCGTCCCGCTGCTGGTCGGCGGTCCGGTCCAGCCGGGACCGGCGCGGCGGCGGCGCCGAGTCGGTGCGCGTCTCGTCACGCAGCGCGGACGCCGGCTGCTCGGCGGGCGGCTCGGCCGGTAGCCGCTCCTGCTCGAACTGGGGCGCGGGCGGTTCGACCGGCGTGAACGGGTCCGAGCGCACGGCCTCGATCCGCGACGGCCGCTCCTGCTCCTGGTCGCCACCGACAATGCCGCCCGTGCCGATCAGCCCACCGGCGGCCGGGGTCATCATCGTCGGCGGATCCACCCGCGGCGGGTCGACCCTGGGCGGCGGCTCCGCCCGAGGCGGCTCGACGCGCGGCGGCTCCACGTACTGCTGCGGTTCCGGCCGCGCGGGCTCGGCCTGCGGCGGGTCCATGGTGAACGACTGCGGCGGCTCGACACCGAACGGCGGATCCTTGCGGACCGGCAGCTCCGAGTCGATCCTGGGCGCCTCCACCCTCGGCGGCGGCTCCATGCGGGGCGGCTCGGGCGGCGGCGCGACGGACACGCGGGGCGGCTCCGGCGGCGGCACGGCTGCCGCCACCCGAGCGGGCGCGATGCGGACGGGCTCCTGCCGCGGCGCCTCGAACGCCGACGGCCGGTCCGCCGGCTCCAACCGCGGGTGGTTGGAGCCGTGCCCCTCAAAAGGGACCTGCCGCGCGCTGCGCATCGCCTCCCGGTGGTAGTCACCCGGCTCGACACCGTCCATGAGGACCTCGACCGACGCGCGGATCCCGGCGCGGCGCAGCGCGTGCTCCACCCGGTAGGCCGTGGCCGGCGGGAACCCACCCGGCCCGATGCCCACCAGCACGAGCAGGTGCGGCACCGGCCCGGAGGCCGGCCCGGCCGGCGTCAGCCGCCACACGCACCACATCGACCGCACGTCCGGCAGCACGTCCAGCACCGGCCGCACCGCCTCGGCGACGCCCCGGTCCGGGTCCCGCCCGTCGACCGAGCCGATGGCGAACCGGTGCCGGCCCGCGGTGTCGCGGTCGGCCACCAGGATCCGGTCGATCACCGACTGGTCGAGGTAGGTGTCCGAGAACAGCGCCGCCAGCTCGCGGTGCTGCTCCTGGGTGAGCACGATGCGGCCGGCCGCGATGCAGCCGGCGAGAAACTCCAGCGAACGGTCCAGCTCGGCGGACGCGAGCATCTGGCGCACGTCGCCGAGCGCGTCGTCGTCGACCCGGCCGGCCAACGCCAGCAGCAGATCATGGATCCGGATCGGCAACGCGACCCCCGGCCGACTGCCGCCACCCGGTCCTACCCCCCGCGCGACCTGTGTCACGGTCGGCTCCCTTCCCAGCTTCTCGTCGGCCGTCGACGGCGTCTGCTGGGGAGCTACTACCCCTGGTGCACGATCACGCCGGGCAACAGCGGCTCGGAAGCCGCCAGCGCCGCCCGGTGATAGGGCGGCAGCTCGATGCCCTCCGGCATCACCTCGACACCGGGCTCGTGCGTCCCAAGAGCACGCAGCACGCGCTGCAGCTCCCCGGTCAATCGAGCGCAGCCGGCCGAGGCCGTGACGAGCACGACCCGGGTGGCCGGTCCCGCCCCGGATCGGTGTCGTCGCCAACTCCCACGCACGTCGACCAACTCGGTTCGGCCATGGAGGACCGCACCGAGCACTACTGCTTCAGAGTCACCCGTGTTCACCCGTTCGGGCGACTCCGAAGTGAATGTGTAGTCGACTTCGTCGATTTGGTCCACCCAGGGGACCGCGTGGAGGCGGCCGGCGTCGGCGCCGGCGTCCAACAATGCGGCGTTGAGCAGCATGGACTCACGCGCTGTGATCGCCACCCGCTCTCTGAGCAACGTCAGCGGCAGCGCGCGGGCGAGCGCGTCGAGCGCGCCGCCGGCGAGCCAGTCGCGCAGTCGCCACAGCTGCCGGTCGGGCAGCCGGCCGGCGAGCCGCAGCAGCAGCTCGTGGCACGAGTCGCTGTGATCATCGATGTCGGTCATGCGCACCCCCTGGTTATGCCACCTCGACGACGAGCTCAACCTCGACCGGCACTCCGAGCGGCAGCTCGGCGACGCCGACGGCGGACCTCGCGTGCGTGCCGGCGTCCCCGAAGACCTCGCCGAGGAGCTCGGACGCGCCGTTGACGACCGCGGGCTGGCCGGTGAAGCCCTCCGCGGACGCGACGAAGCCGACGACCTTGACGACCCGGACCACCGAGTCGATGCCGGCGAGGGCGTGCACCGCGGCCAGCGCGTTCAGCGCGCAGGTGCGGGCGTGGCCCTTGGCCTCCTCCGGGCTGATCTCGCGGCCGACCTTGCCGGACGCGGCGATCACGCCGTCCACGAACGGGACCTGGCCAGCGGTGAAGACCAGCGAACCGGACCGGACCGCGGGGACGTAGGCCCCGGCGGGCGCCGGCACGGCCGGCAGCTCGATGCCCAGCTCGGCGAGCTTCTCGCTCCAGCTCACGGCTTGGGCCGCTTCAGGTAGGCCACCATCTGCTCACCGGTCGGCCCTGGCAGCACCGTCACCAGCTCCCAGCCGTCCTCGCCCCACTGGTCGAGGATCTGCTTGGTCGCGTGGATCAGCAGCGGCACGGTGGCGTACTCCCACTTCGTCATGGTCCGCGACTGTAATGGGCTCGACCCCGGTCGCGAAGGGTGGGCCGGGCCGCGCACCCCGCACGAACCGGCGACTCACTGTGTCCCAACGGGGGACTCGCGGCGGGCGGTAGCGTGTGGCGCGTGGAGGGTTGGCGACTGCTCGCGGCCGCGCTGGTCGCGGTGAGCGGGATCGTGCTCGGACTGCTCACGATGGCCAAGGTGCGTGAACGCAAGGGTTCGACCGGGGGCGACGTCGCGGTCGCCGGGGCGATCACGCTCGTCATCCTCGCGATCCTGTGCGTGCTCGTCCTGACCGTGCTGCCGGGCAGCGTGGTGTGGTTCATCGTGGTCCTGGTCGCCGGCACGGTGACCGTGATGATGCTCGCTAGTTGACCCCATCCACGAGCGCCCGCCCGTTCCGGCCACTTACCCTGAAACGGTGAGCACTCCCGTCGTCGGCTGGACCGAGCAGGTCGCCCGTGCGCGCCTGCACGTGGTCACCGGCAAGGGCGGCACCGGCAAGACCACCGTCGCCGCCGCGCTGGCACTCGCGCTGGCCACCGGCGGCCGCCGGGTGCTGCTCGTCGAGGTCGAGGGCCGCCAGGGCGTCGCCCAGCTCTTCGACACCCATCCGCTGCCCTACGAGGAGAAGCGCATCGCGTCCGCGCCCGGCGGCGGCGAGGTCCGCGCGCTGCACGTCGACGCCGAGGCGGCGCTGCTCGAGTACTTCGCGATGTTCTACAACCTCGGCTTCGCCGGCCGGACGCTGCGCCGCATGGGCGCCATCGAGTTCGCGACCACGCTCGCGCCCGGCCTGCGCGACGTGCTGCTCACCGGCAAGGTCAAGGAGACGGTCGGCCGCACCGACGAGAACGGCCGGCACACCTACGACGCGGTCGTGCTCGACGCGCCGCCGACCGGCCGGATCGTGAAGTTCCTCGACGTCACCAAGGCCATGGCCGAGCTGGCGAAGGTCGGTCCGATCAAGGGCCAGAGCGACGGCGTGGTCCGGCTGCTGCACTCCGGCGACACGGCCGTGCACCTGGTGACGCTGCTCGAGGAGATGCCGGTCCGCGAGACCATCGAGGCGGTCGCCGAGCTGGACGGCGCCGACCTGCGCCCCGGCGCGGTGATCCTCAACCGGGTCCGCCCGCCACGGCTGCCGGCCCGGTCGGTGACCCCGGCCGCGGGTGGCCGCGTGGACGCCTCCCGGGTGCGCAACGGTCTCGTGTCCGCCGGGCTGGACCTGTCCGAGGAGGACATCGAGGGCCTGGTCGAGGAGACCGTCGAGCACGCCATCCGGGTGCTCGCCGAGCAGCGGGCGCGCGAGCAGCTCGCCGACGTGGACCTGCCGGCGGTGGAGCTGCCCGACGTCAACCTCGGCATCGACACGACCGCGCTGTACGAGCTGGCCGAGGCCATGGTCGAGCAGGGGGTCCGGTGAGCACCGACCTCGACGTCGACGCGCTGATCGACAACCCGGAGCTGCACGTCATCGTGTGCTGCGGCTCCGGCGGCGTCGGCAAGACCACGACCGCCGCGGCGATCGCCGTGCGGGCCGCGGAGCGCGGCCGCAAGACCGTGGTGCTCACCATCGACCCCGCGCGGCGCCTCGCGCAGGCGCTCGGGCTGCGCGAGCTGGGCAACACCCCGAAGGACGTCGAGGTCGACGGGTTCGAGCCGGACGGCCAGCTCTCGGCGATGATGCTCGACATGCGTCGCACGTTCGACGACATGGTGCTCGCCCACGCCGGCGAGAAGCGGGCGCAGGAGGTGCTCGCGAACCCCTTCTACAAGACGATCTCCAGCTCGTTCTCCGGCACGCAGGAGTACATGGCCATGGAGAAGCTGGGCCAGCTCGCCAGCGAGGGCCGCTGGGACCTGATCGTCGTCGACACCCCGCCGAGCCGCTCGGCGCTCGACTTCCTCGACGCGCCGCAACGCATGTCCTCCGCGCTCGACGGGCGGATGATCCGGCTGCTGTCCGGGCCGGCGCGCGGCGGCGGCTGGGGTGTCCGCAAGGTCGTCGGCGCCGGGATCATGCTGTTCGCGAAGGCCGTCTCGACGATCGTCGGCGGCCAGCTGCTCGCCGACGCGTCCGCGTTCGTGCAGGCGTTCGACAGCATGTTCGGCGGCTTCCAGAAGCGGGCGCGCAAGACCTACGAGCTGCTCCGCTCCGGCGGCACGTCGTTCATCGTGATCGCGTCGCCGGAGCCGGACGCGCTCCGCGAAGCGAGCTACTTCGTCGAGCGGCTCGCGTCCGAGTCGATGCCACTGTCCGGGCTGGTGATCAACCGGACCCACCCGGTGCTGGCCGACCTGCCGGCCGCGCGGGCGACCGCGGCGGCCGACGGCCTCGACAAGGCGGGCAGCTCGCCGCTGGCCGCCGCCGTGCTCCGCCTGCACGCCGACCGGGTGGCCGTGCACGAACGCGAACGCAGGCTGCTAGCCAGGTTCACCAAGGCACACCCGTCGGTGTCCACGGTCAGCGTGCCGGCCATGCCGTCGGACGTGCACGACCTCACCGGGCTGCGCACGATCGGCGAGCAGCTGGCCGGCACTTGACCCGCCTCCCCGCGTTTCCAGGTGTGGGTCGCGTTTCGGCGAACGTTCGGCCACCCAGGTGGATGGCGGCCGGCTCCCGTTCCCCTGAGGTAACTGTTCGTCACCGCGGACCGCGCACAAAGATCACGGGACCAGCCCTAACCGACGCGGACGTCCTCGTCCACGTCGATGTGTTGGCGTTTGGCCGCCTCCAGCAGCTCGAGCCAGGACTGCACGTCCGGCCGGCGACGCAGCAGAGCCCGCCGCTCGCGCTCGGTCATGCCGCCCCAGACACCGAACTCGATGCGCCCGTCCAGCGCCTCCGCGAGGCACTCGGTGCGCACCGGACACGCGACGCACACCATCTTGGCCTTGCGCTGTTCCTTCCCGCGGACGAACAGCCCGTCGGGATCCTGTTCGCGGCACGACGCGTTCACTCGCCAGTCCGCCTGCTCAATATCCATAACCCCCGCCCCTACCGTCGTCGCGACCCTCGACCCCGGTCCCCCATCGTCCCGGGGCGCCGTCGGCCGACCGCTTGTGCGGCCCACCGGGTCGGCTGCTGTCGTTGAGACGTTGACGGACTCTAGGGCCCCCCGGTTCCAACGAGAACGTCCGGGTGCACAGCCGTTACAGAATGTCAATAACTCTCTCGGGTAACGAGGGCTTGATCCGACCCCGCGTACGCTGGTCCGCGTGCGAGTCGGAGACAGTCTGCTGAAGATGTTCGGTCTTTGCCTACTGGCCGGTGTTCTGATGGCCGGGATGCTGTTCCCGATCGTCGGCGCCCTGGGAGTGGCGTCCAACCGCGCGAGCGACACCATCGACAGTGTCTCCGCGGACCTGGTGGCCACCGACCCGCCGCTGATCACGACGATCACGGACTCGGCGGGCACGCCGATCGCCTACCTCTACAACCAGTACCGGCTGCCGGTCACGGCCGACCAGATCTCGCCGACCATGAAGGCGGCGCTGATCTCGATCGAGGACCGCCGGTTCTACGAGCACCACGGCGTCGACTGGAAGGGCACCATGCGTGCCCTCATCAGCAACTCGTCCTCCGGGGACACCCAGGGCGCCTCGACGCTCACGCAGCAGTACGTGAAGAACTACCTGATCAACGTGGTCTACCGGGACCAGGAGGGCGCCGAGCAGGACCCGGAGAACGCGATCGGCCGGGAGCGGGCGCAGGAGCAGACCGTCACCCGCAAGCTGCGCGAGGCGCGCCTGGCCATCCAGCTCGAGCAGAAGATGTCCAAGGAGGACATCCTCGCCGGGTACCTCAACGTCGTCGAGTTCACCGACCGCGTGTTCGGCGTCGGCGCGGCGGCGCACGCGTACTTCGGCACCACGCCGGACAAGCTGACCGTCACCCAGTCCGCGCTGCTCGCCGGCATGGTCAACAACCCGGTCCTGTACAACCCGTGGAAGCGCCCGGAGGAGACGCTCAAGCGGCGCAACCGGGTGATCGACACGATGGTCGAGACCAAGAGCCTGCCCAGGACCGCCGGCGAGAAGGCCAAGAAGGAGCCGCTCGGCGTGCTGCCCGAGGTGGACCGGCCGGCCGCGAACTGCGTCGGCGCCGGTCCCGAGTACGGCTTCTTCTGCCAGTACGTCGAGGACTACCTGATGAAGATCGGGATGTTCTCCGAGGACCAGCTCTACTCCGGCGGCTACACGATCAAGACCACGTTCGACGCGGGCGCGACGCAGAAGGCGAAGGCGGCCGTCGAGCACCAGGTGCCCAAGTCCATCAACGGCATCGCCAACACCATGGCGATCGTGCGGCCCGGCAAGGAACGGCACGAGGTGGTCGCGCTGGTCGCGAACCGCGACTACGGCCTCGACGGCGCCGCGGGGCAGACGACCATCAGCTACCCGTACGGCGTGATGAACAAGTTCGGCGCCGGCTCGACGTTCAAGATCTACACCTCCGCCGCGTACCTGGAGAAGGGCGGCGGCATCAACAACGTGATCCAGACGCCGAGCTCCCACACGTCGGAGGTGTTCACCGGTGGTTCCGCGAAGAAGTGCCCGCGCACCCCGGAGCCGAACGACGGCGACAACCGGAAGTACTGCCTGAGCAACGCGAGCACCAACTATCCGGGGCAGATGACGCTGCAGACGGCGTTGGCCACGTCCCCGAACACCGGGTTCGTGATCCTCGAGGAGCGGGTCGGCATGGACCCGATCATCGACATGGCGAGCCGGCTCGGCCTGCGCGAGACGATGGCCTCGAACATGCACGGCCAGAAGCCGGACCCGACGTCGGACGACACGAACACCAACCAGCCGCAGACGCAGTTCTTCCGCAGCAGGCCCGGGTACGCCGGCCGCGCCGCGTTCACGCTCGGCCCGTCGCCGGTGAGCACGCTGGAGCTGGCGAACGTGTCCGCGACGCTGATGAGCGGCGGCATGTGGTGCCCGCCGACGCCGCTCGTGGAGGTCCTCGACCGCGACGGCAAGAAGCTCGACCTCGGCAAGTACGAGCAGCCGTGCGAGCAGGCCGTCGCGGAGCCGCTCGCGAACACCCTCGTGCAGGGCATGAGCAAGGACGACACCGGCAGCGGCACGTCGGCCACCGCCGCCCGGACGTTCAACTGGACCCGCCCGATGATGGGTAAGACGGGCACCACGCAGGACTTCAAGTCGGCGAGCTTCGTCGGCGCCACCCCGCAGCTCGCGGCCGCCGTGCAGACGTTCAACGACGGGCCGAAACCGGAGGGCATCTGCGACACCACGTCGTCCGGTGTGCCGCCCCGGCTGTGCGGCACCGGCGGGTCGATCTTCGGCGGGCGAACACCCGCGCGGACGTGGTTCGAGGCGATGGGGCCGATCCTCGGTCCGGTGCCGGTGGCGCCGCTGCCGCCGCCCGACCCGCGCTATGTCGACGGCGGGCCGGAGAGCAAGGTGCCCGACGTGGTCGGACACAGCCAGGCCGACGCGACGGCCACGCTGCAGAACGCCGGCTACAAGGTGGCGGTCAAGACGTCCAACCGCGCCGACCCCAAGGGTCAGGTCGTCAACCAGACACCGCGCGGCGCGGCGCTGCCCGGCGAGACCATCACCATCTACGTGAGCACCGGGTACGTGCCGCCCGCACAGACCGAGGCGCCACCGTCGCCCAGCACACCGCCGCCGAGCGGTGGCGGCGGTCCCGGCGGCGGCGGTGGTCCCGGCGGCGGTGGTGGCGGGGGCGGCGGCCCCGGCAACGGTGGCGGCAGAGGCGGCGGCTAGACAGCGAAATGCCCGGGCTCACACTCTGAGCCCGGGCATTTTCGTGTCGTCAGGCCTGCAGCAGCGACTTCACCGCGGCGGCCACCCGGCCACCCTCCGCGCGGCCCGCGACCTTCGCGTTCGCCGCCTTCATGACCTGGCCCATCTGACGCTGCGCCGGCGGCGCCCCGAGCTGCTCGGTGACCTCCGCGACCGCCTCCGCCACCAGCGTGGCCAGCTCGTCGTCGCCCAGCTGCTTCGGCAGGTACTCCGACAGGACCGCGGACTCGTCGCGCTCGGCCTGCGCGGACTCGGTGCGGCCGGCGTTCGCGAACGCCTCGGCCGCCTCCCGGCGCTTCTTCACCTCGCGCGTCAGCACCCGCTCCACCTCGGCGTCCGAGAGCTCGCGCGCCGCGTCGCCCGCGACCTCTTCCGTGGTCACCGCGGCCAGCGCCATGCGCAGGGCCGCCATGCGGGTCGTCGCGCGGCTCTTGATCGCCGAGGCCAGGTCAGCCTGCAGCCGTGCCTTGAGGTCAGCCATGGGCCGAAGACTACTGGGAGACGCCGTCCCACTCACGGCGGTTACCGATCACCCGGTCGACGCATCTAGTGTTGAGGGCGTGGGCAACGTGGTGCGAAACATCGGACGAATAGCGCTTGGCGCGACGGCACTCGGCACAGCCACCCTCGGCTACGCCGCCGGCATCGAGCGCAGACACTGGACGCTGCGGCAGGCCACCCTGCCGGTCCTCGCCGAGAAGGCCCGGCCGCTGAAGGTCCTGCACATCTCCGACCTGCACATGATGCCCGGGCAGGCGTCGAAGCAGCGGTGGGTCGCCGCGCTCGCCGACCTCCAGCCGGACCTGGTCGTCAACACCGGCGACAACCTCGCACACCGCGGTGCGGTGCCAGCTGTACTGCGCGCACTCGGTCCCCTGCTCGACGTGCCCGGGGTGTTCGTGTTCGGCAGCAACGACTACTACGCGCCGAAGCCGAAGAACCCGGCCCGCTACCTCATCAAGGGCAGCAAGAAGCGCGTCCACGGCATCCCGCTGCCCTGGCGGGATCTGCGGGCCGCCCTGGTCGAACGCGGCTGGCACGACCTGACCCACGTCCGGCGCCTGATCACCATCGACAACCAGACGATCGCCGTCGCGGGCGTCGACGATCCGCACCTCCGCCGCGACCGCTACTCCGACATCGCGGGGCGTCCCGACCGCACCGCCGGCCTCCGGCTGGGCCTCACCCACTCCCCGGAGCCCCGCGTACTGGACGCCTTCGCCGAAGATGGCTACGACCTCGTCATGGCAGGTCACACCCACGGCGGCCAGCTCCGCGTCCCCGGCTACGGCGCGATCGTCACGAACTGCCAACTGGACCGGACCCGAGCACGAGGCGCCTCCCGCTGGGGCGCGCACACGTGGCTCCACGTCTCCGCCGGACTCGGCACGTCGCCCTACGCACCCGTCCGGTTCGCGTGCCCCCCTGAAGCCAGCCTCCTCACCCTCATCCCCCGCCCCACCAGCGGCTCCGGCCACGACACGGCTACCACGAGTGCCCGCTTCGGAGCCGGCGCGGACGTCAGCTAGACTTCTTCCCGTACCACCGGGGTGTGGCGCAGCTTGGTAGCGCGCTTCGTTCGGGACGAAGAAGTCGCAGGTTCAAATCCTGTCACCCCGACCAGCTCAGGGCCTGTCCACATCAGCATGGACGGGCCCTGATTTGTGTCTGCCTGACCAACTGAGTGACTATGCCGCTGTGGTGGGCAGGATGCGGTCCATGGCGGTCGCGCCGTGTGAGCGATTTCGAAGACTCGGATCATTTCGAAAATGAAGTGCGTGTCCGCTGGATAGCGAATCTTCGCCACAGCGCACGTAGGCGGGGCGCATACTGAACGCATGAATGCCTGGGTGGTCATAGCTGTAGTTGTGGGCGTTTTGGTTGTTGCCGCTGCGCTGCGGGCAGCATTGAGAGGGAAGGAGGACCGGGCTGCGCGGCGAGAGCTGCGCCAGCTGCGTTGGAAGGAGAGCAACCCCAACACTTACGGGGCTGCGGAACTGCGGCGCAACATGCAGATGGATCAAAGGCCGGGAAAGGACACTCTTCCCGGCGGCTCCTGATACGTGAACGGCTGCGGCAGCGAAGTGCGAACTAGCGTGCCGACAAACGGAACGAAGAAGTCGCGGGTTCGAATCCGGTAAACCCCGACCAGATCAGGGCCCTGTCCATTGTGGAATGGGCAGGCCTGATTTCTTCTGCGATCCGGTCCATGGCGCCCGCCGACGCACCGGTCGGGGATGAACGAACGTTGCCGAGGATCGGCCACTATGGTGGGCCGATGGCGTCGGTCAAGCAGGTCCAAGTCACCTTCGACTGTGCAGAGCCTGAGCGCGTCGCTCGGTTCTGGTGCGAGGTGTTGGGGTACGTCGTACCGCCGACACCGGAGGGGTTCGCCACCTGGGACGACTTCAATCGCTCGCTGCCGCCTGAGCGGCAGGGTTCAGCGTTCGCCTGCGTCGATCCCTCGGGGGTTGGCCCGCGACTGTTCTTCCAGCGCGTTCCCGAGGGCAAGGTCGTCAAGAACCGGGTGCACCTTGACGTGCGGGCCGGCACCGGGCTCGTGGGTGACGAGCGCCTCACCACGCTCGAGGCCGAGTGCGCACGGCTGGTCGCGCTCGGCGCGGTACGCGTGCGACTACTGCCTGCCGATGACGACAACGAGTCCTGCATCGTGATGCAGGACATCGAGGGCAACGAGTTCTGTCTCGACTGAGGGTTCGAGACCGCACGCTGCCCGACCCACCCTCTGACGATCATGGCGAACTGGCACAGACCTGACCAGACTCCATCGCAATGTCGTGCACGGTTGCGGCACGTCTGTGGCCGCGAAGCGTCATTCGCCCAACGCCTGCAGGTCGGCCGCGA
Organism: uncultured Actinomycetota bacterium; assembly: GCA_963840275.1. Classification (GTDB taxonomy): domain Bacteria; phylum Actinomycetota; class Actinomycetes; order Mycobacteriales; family Pseudonocardiaceae; genus Actinophytocola. The sequence continues at coordinate 819,710 of CAWIYK010000002.1, read as the reverse complement.
GGTTGGCCGCGGAGTTGAGGGTGTCGGGGTGATCCGCACCCAACACCCGGCGACGACGAGCCAACGTGTCCTCATCCAACGCACGCGCCCGCTCAACCTCACCCGTATCCCGCAGGTCGGCCGCGAGGTTGTGCGCGGAGGTGAGGGTGTGGGGGTGATCCTCACCAAGCACCCGCCGAAAGCGGGCCAGCGTGTCCTCGTTCAGCGCACGCGCCCGCTCAACCTCACCCGCATCCTGCAGGGCGATCGCGAGGTTGCTCGCGGAGGTCAGAGTGTGGGGGTGGTCCTCACCCAACACCCGCCGCCGACGAGCCAACGTGTCCCCGTTCAGCGCACGCGCCCGCTCAGCCTTACCCAACGCATGCAGGTCGGCCGCGAGGTTGTTCGCGGACGTCAGAGTGTCGGGGTGATCCTCACCCAACACCCGGCGACAGCGGGCCAGCGTGTCCTCATCCAGCGCACGCGCTCCCTCAACCTCACCCAACGCATGTAGGTCGAGCGCGAGGTTGTTCGCGGCACCGAGGGTGTGGGGGTGATCCTTCCCCAATCCCCGGCGGCAGCGGGCCAGCGTGTCTTCATTCAGCGCACGCGCCCGCTCAACCTCACCTGCCTCCCGCAGGTCGAGCGCGAGGACGGTAGCGGCGTTGAGCAGGGTGGGGTCGTCGGGATCGAGGCGCTCGCGATTGAGGTGATACGCCCGTTCGAAGAGGGGGAGGGCCGCCCGAGGCTCGCCGCGATCCTGCAGATAGATGCCCGTTTCCCGCAGGAGCTCGGTGACCTCGTCGACCACGTTGTCCAGTGGCCGTGTCGACTCGACAACTTCCAGGATGTGGGGCAGCAGGGGCCGCCACTGCGGCCACACCGACGGCTTTCTCCACGCGCGCTCGGGCATGCTCGCGCGCAATACCCGGACCACGGTGGCGGCCCACTGCGCCTTCTCCGGCTCGGTGGCGCGATCGCGGAGCAGCGCGGCCGGAACACGGTGCAGGGTGATAGCGGTGGGCGAGAGTTGAGCCAGCCCGCGGCGCCGGAGCGTCGCCGTGACCGCCGCGACAGCCAACGGGTCCGCCGCTGTCTCAGCGAGTGGCGGGGGCAGCAGGTCGGGGTGTTCGGTGAACAGGGTGAGCGGCACCGGTTCCGGGGCCAACCACGCCACCAGCGTCAACAGCGCCAACGCGGCCGGATTGTCCTGGGCGAGACGGTCGAACGACACCGACCACGACGCGGTCACCGACCGGTCCGGATCATCGACGCCGTGATTAAGGAGGGCGGCAGTGCGTGCGGTCAGATCCTCCAGATAAGCCTGCGGCGCGATGTCGGTGTCGGCCAGTAGGTTCGCTGCCTGGTCCACCGCCAGCGGCAGATCACCCAACGCCTCCGCGAGCCGATCCGCCATGGCCTCCGGCAGACCAGGCAAGCGACCTTGCAGCAACGCGACCGACTCGGACCGCGTGAACGTCGCCACCGGCAACGCCGTGGCCGTGCCGCGCCAGTCCGGGTTCCGCGACGTGATCACCACATGCCCCGACCCGCCGGGCAGAAACGGGAGCAGCGCCGCCGGCTGCTCGGCGTTGTCGAACACGATCAACCACCGATCCCGCTCCCGCAACGCACCCAACAACCGACCCACCGCCGGACCAGTCGGATCCGCCGGACCGGCCAGCCGCAACGCCCGCGCCAACTCAGCGAGCCCGTCCGCGACCAACGTCGGGTCCTCGGCCGGCACCCACCACGCCACGTCGTACTCATTGCCGTAGCGGTGGGCGTACTCCTTGGCCGTGGTCGTCTTCCCGACACCACCCATGCCGTGCACCGCCTGCACCACCGCCGGGCCACCCGACTCCAACGCCGCCCGCAACCCCGACAACAACTCCTCCCGACCGGTGAACTCCACCGACCGAGCCGGGATGTTCCACACCCGCCCCACCGGCACATCGCTGGTCTGTGCCCGCGGCAACGCCACGAGCGCGTGCAACAGCGCAGTCTCCAACTCATCCGGTGACCGCACCGCAGGCGCGGTGATACCCGAATCCTGCACCCGCTTCCGGAACGCCAGCTGCCGCGGCCCGTGCTGTGGGTCAAGGAAGAGTCCTGCGGGGCCCTCGACATCCTCGCCGAGCAGGAACACCAACCGCGGCAACCCCGTCTCACTCGCCGCGTCGAACTCCAACTCCGTATAAGACACCTCCGGCTGATCCCGCACCGGCGACCCGTACCGGAACCCGGCGATCAGCACATACACATCCGAACCCTGCACGATCTCGCGAGTCACCACCGCCGGCGGCCGAGGATCAGCGGCGAAGTAGGCCATGTCGACCACGACATCACCCGCCCGCTTCACCGCCGACTCCGCCGCAGCGACAAACGACCGAGCGACCGGGAACTTCCGCAGCTCCGAGGTGTGCGACAGAAACACCCGCCGCGCTCGCGGCCCCGACTCCCCAGAAACGGTCACCACCCCATTCCACCGCACCAACGCTCACACGCCTAACCAGGCGCGCCACGGACAGAGTCTCTCAGCAAGGGCCTGTCAGGTTGGCGTGTCGCTGGGGATCCAGCCGTAGCCATCGCGGCGGCTTGGAGTCAGTACTTGACGAAGCTGTGCGTCTGATGTCCGGGTTCGTCGTAAACTGGCGGTCACTGTCCGTCAGCTAATTGAGCTCTGTCGGCGACGGGATGTCTTCGAGCACTCCGAGGATCACCGCTACCGGGTCATCACATTTCATGTTGGTATTCGGCGGGGGATTCTGATCCAGAATTTTGCCTTCCATTTCCTGGTCGGAGACGAAAGCGGTCTGTGAATCATCGAACTGGCCGCGCCAGGGCGCTCCGTTCCTCAGTGCGCCTTCCGCTTCGTCCGGGAAGAAACCCGTCAAGTCTGGCATCGTGCAGGTCGGTTCCGGTGGAGTAGAACCCGGGGTCTGCGGATCGGCCGGATCGGGCCTTCCCGTATCGGGCACCGTCGGGGCGGTCGTCGGCGGGGCGGTCGTCATCGCGTGAGCGTGTTGTTTCCATTCGCCGCCCTTGTCGCCGATGACCGCGAGGCACGCGACGACCGCGACGAACACCGCGGCGGCCCCGACCCAGGTGCGTCGTCGGCGGGACACTGCGGGGACGTCTCTCGGAGTTGGTGCCGGCCAGACCACGGGGTGGGCCCGCGGCACGGTCCGCTCACCGGGAGGCGCCTCCGTGCCGAGGACCGCGTCGATGCCGGAACGCAGCTGCGGCAGCAGGTCCCGACGTTTCCGTAGCCGGCGGACGAGTGTGAGCAGTCCGGCGCGTTCGTCGTCATCGGCTTCGCCCAGCGCCGCCTGTAGTTGCTCCCACAGCCAGTACTGGTTGCCCGAGTCCAGCGTGGGCGCGTTGAGCGCGGTGATGATGTTGTGGAGATAGCTGATCGGCGCCTGCGGTTCCGGCGGCGGCACCGACGGGAGCGGCGGCGCGCTGGGCAGCGTGTCCAGCGCGTCCCGCAGCGCGAACGTCGTCTCCGGGCTGCGTTGCAGGTAGTCGAGGATCTGCGCGTCGGCGACCGCCGGCGGCGCCAGCCGCGGATCTATCTTCGCCACCATGACCGGCAGCACCGGTCGCCGGAGCGCGAGGGCGTAGCGCAGCTCGAGATCGCAGGCCCTCGACTGGACCCATTCCGGCGAGAGTGCCACGACGAAGACGTCACAGTTCCGAATATGGTGCAGGATGGTGCGCCACCACGACTGGCCGCCCGTCAACTCCCGATCGACCCAGACCTCGCGGTGGCAACGCTCCACATCACCACGCAACTGCTCGGCGACTGCCTGGTTCGCTCGCGCGTAGCTGATGAAGACGGTCATCAGTGCCTCCACCAGACAAGAGGCCGCCGAGGACCACGAAATACCTCCGGTTTCCCGGCCTTCAGACGGCTCGTCGCGCTTCCACCCTTCGGGCGGACTTCACGTTTTTCTGTAACGAGGGTGCTCGCTTCTGCGAGTTGATCCACGGTGTCCCTTCGGCGGAACAGGTGGAAGTTATGGGTTTGCGACGAGTTCTCGGGGTGTGCACGGCGGTGGCCGCTGCCGTGGTTTCCCTTCCTGCGGCGGCTGTTGCCGCACCGCCCGATCCTTCCGCCATCGCGGTCAGCTCGGCCAGCGTCGCTCAGGGGGAGGCGTTCACCGTCTCGTTCGACCTTTTCAACCCCGAGGACTTCGCCGTCACTTCCGCCAACGCGTCTTTGCGGACGCTCGAGGCTTCCATTGTCGACGTCTTCGATCTTGTTTCCTGCACCGGCAGCAGCGCTGTCTGTTCGCCCTTCCTCTCCAGCTACCGCGGGCCGGTCGGCGATCTCGAGGCTGACGGGGAACGCACGGTCGTCTTCACTCTTCAGACCAAGGCCAATGCCGCGCCCGGGGTCTACACGTTCGAGCACCAGTTCGTCGGGGGCAACTTCGCTTTCGCCGCGGGGGTCGGACCCACCATCACCGTCACCGGGGATCCGCAGACCGCTGACGTCGCCGTCGCGCTCGACGCCTCGCCCCGCGGAATCCTGACGTCGCGGGTCACCTACACGGTTTCGGTCGCCAACAACGGGCCGGCCGTCGCCACCGGGGTCGTCGTCTCCGGCACCTATCCCGCCGGGTTCTCCTATTCCGGTGGGTCCGGGTGTTCTCGGGTGGGGAGCACTCGCAACGTCGTTTGTTCGTTCTCCTCCCTTTCGGTCGGCGGTTCCGCTTCCGCCTCCTTCTCGGTGAACGCCGGGCTGCTCGCGCTGGGGTCCTTCTCCACCTCGGTCGCCCGTACGTCTTCCAGCCCTTCCGATCCGAATAGTGGTAACGACAGCGCCCGCCGGTCCTGCACGGCACTTACCGGCCTGCTCGTGCGGTGCTGACGGATCGAACCCGGACCAGGCCCCGGCCGCCGTTGGGCGGTCGGGGCCTGGTCGTTCTCGAACCAGAAACTGTCGGTGGTGCCGGGTAGCCTCCCGGCCATGGCTACTCCGTGGACCGTCACCTTCGACTGCGACTCGCCCCGGCGGATCGCCGCCTTCTGGGCGCTCGCGCTCGGCTACGTCGAACCGCCGCCGCCCGCCGGGTTCGACACCTGGGAGGACTGGTTCCGCCACCACGACGTGCCCGAGGAGGAATGGGAGGACGGCGCCTACCTCCACGACCCGGACGGCGTCGGACCACGGCTCTCGTTCCTGAAGGTGCCGGAGCCCAAGGTCGCCAAGAACCGGGTGCACCTCGACGTGCAGGCCGGCGGCGGGCGCCAGACCCCGTGGGAGGAACGGTGGCCCCGGGTGACCGCCACCGTCGAGAAGCTGACCGCCGCCGGGGCCACCGTCGTAGCCGAGTACGACTTGGCCGGCCGGCCCGACCACGTGTTCATGGCCGACCCGGAAGGCAACGAGTTCTGTGTGCTCTAGTCGTCGAGCTGGCCTTCGCGGCGGGCCTTCGCCACCAGGCGCCGCACGTTCTCCACCGAACCGCAGCCCGCGTCGATCTGGCGGTTGCGCTCCTTCAGGAACTCCTCGCCGAGGTCCGCACGCACCCTCGGGCCCACCTCGTCGCGGGCCGGGTTGAGGATCGTCAGCTCCTCCTCCGCCAGGTGGTGGTTGATCGCGCCCGACAGCTCCTCGACGGCGTCCGCGAACGCGTCCGTGTCGGTGCCCTTCAGCTCCAGCACCTTCAGCAGCGCCTCGTGGCCCTCGGCGTGCTCCTCCTCGCCGTGCTCCGCCTCCTCGGCGCCGACCGCGTTGCGCTTGCGGAGCTTCGGGTACACGAACTTCTCCTCGGCCTCCGCATGCGCCACCAGCACCATGGCCAGCGCGGCGCGCACCGACTCGCGGTCGGCCGAGGAGTCGCGCAGCGCCCGCAGCAGCTCCTCGAACAAACGGTGATCCGCCAGGATCAGGTCGATGACATCGCCGGACACCGGCCGGTGCAGATCCACGACATAGCCCATGCCGACAGATACCCCGAATGACGCGACTACAACCGCGCGGCGACCACGAACGTCCGCACGTCCCGCACCGCCGACTCCCACGGCCGCGCCAGCTCGGCCAACACCTCGTGCCGGCCCGGCGCGTCGACGGCCACCTCGAACACCCGCTCCCCGCCCGCCCCGGGCGCCGAGCCCGCGACGAAGGAGTCCGAGACGACCGCCAACGGCGACGTCAGCCGCCAGCGGTAGCCGGTGCCCGGTGTCTCCGGCAACGCCAGAGACACCGTCTCACCGACCCGCGCGTCGATCGTCGCGCTCACACGAGGAGCTGGTCGATCTGGCCGGCGGCGTCCTCGTGGTAGTCGACCGCCAGGTTCCGGTCCGTCGCGACGGTCGCCAGCACCGTCATGTGCGAGTGGCCGAACTCCGAGACCGGCGACAGCCGCTTCCAGCCGATCCCGTCGACCCACACCCACACGCCCGTCGACGCGTCGTAGGACCACAGGTGCGTGATCGCGCGGTTGTAGACCCAGCCGACGGTGATCGCCGTCAGGCCCGCCTCGTCGAGCGCGGGCGGCATCGGGGCGTTCGCGTCCGGCCCCATCATCACCGCGGCGGTCCCGATCATCGAGGACGGCATCGGTGGCGGGGTCTCCGGCCCGGCCGGGGCCGTCGGCTCCGGCGGCGCCTGGGTGGCCTGCGCGGTCTCGGCCCCGCCGCGGACCGGTTTACGGGTCTTGCGGGCAACAGGAGTTGCCATGACGAGGTCCTCTCAGTCTGCGACGAGCACCGAGCTCAGCTCGGCGCCGTTGATGAACGGGCTGACCGCGTGCCCGCTGGCCCGTGCGTGGGTCAGCTCGGCCAGCTTGTTGGTCGTCGTGTGCGAGCCGCCCGCGAGGTGCGCCCACCCGTAGTTCTCCAGGTAGGCCCAGCCGTTGGCGTCGTTGGCGGTGGCGAACAGCCGCAGCGTGCGCTGCGCGGGCAGCCACGCCCGCAGGCTCACCGACGTGCAGCCGAACACCGTCGGCCGCGCACCCGGGTAGTCCTCGATGAACGAGTCGCCGTACGCGATGCGGAAGAACCCGCCGTCGCCCCAGCCGGTGCCCCACGAGTTCTTGCCGATCCAGCAGCCGGCCGCGTCGTCCCAGCCGATCAGCGCGACACAGTGGCCGCCGGCGACCGTCTCGGTCGTGTGCTTGTACACGCCGGTCTTGTAGTGGAAGAAGTCGTTGTAGACGACGAAGCAGGAGACCACGCCGCCGTAGCTGTAGATGTGCTGCTTGATCGCGGCCGGGTTGCCGGTCAGGTTCGTCAGGCCGGCCGTCTTCGCGAGCCGGTTCGGCCAGTCCGCGTTCAGCGTGCCGGAGCCGGCGTCGCTGTAGGGGAAGTAGTCCTCGAACGTGACGCCCTTCGTCACGCAGTCCGAGTACAGGTCGTCGGGCCACGAGCCGGACGCGCACGTGTAGCCGCGGGCCTTCGCGTGCACGTGGTAGAGGTGCGCCTCGGACAGGTCGAGCGCGAGGCCAGGGGCGCCGCGGGTGTACGCGGCGGTGCTCTCGATCGAGGCGAGGGTGCCGAACGCGACACACGAACCACAGCCGCCCTGATCCCGGATGCCGGTGACGAAGCTCCGGCCACCGACGTTGCGCAGGTCGAACGCGGCGGGCAGGGACACGCCGGGTGCGTTCATCGCGGACACCGACTGGCCGACGGCGGCCCGCGCGGCAGCGGCCATGGCACTCGGCTGGCCGGCGCGCTCGGCGATCTCCTCGTCGGTCGGGGCCGGCACGCCGAGGCGGGCGGCCCGCCAGTCGTCCGGCAGCCTGCTCATCCGCGTCTCCGCGGCCTGCCACGGGTTGCCCAACTCGGCGAGCGTCTCGCGGACGCTCGCGATCTCAGCGGTGTGGGGTCTGTCTGAACTCATCTGTCCTCCCGTTCGGGAGTTGCGTGATGGACACCCCATTAGAGTCCCGCCAGCACCGGATGGATACCGCCATTGCTTATATAGCAAGGATTTTCGACGTATCGGGGATATCAGTACCAGGAATTTCCGACGGTGTGCGCGGTACAGGCGGTTGGCGGCTGCGCGACCCGGTGGCGATGAGGCAGGATCGTGGGGTGCGCAACCACCCGCCCGCCGCGGTACCCGACACCCTGTTCGCCGACGACGACGCCGAGGCCCGCTGGCGGGCTCGGTTCACCGCGGCACGGGTGTCCCTGCCGAACTGGGCGCGGGACGCGCCGGACCGCAACATCTACATCTCCAACGCCGGTGGCGTGTTCGAGGTCTACGCCTGGGACCGGGCGACCAACACGCACCGGCAGGTCACCGACCGGCCCAACGGCACCCACAGCGGCACCATCACCCCGGACGGCCAGCACGTCTGGTGGTTCGCCGACTCCGACGGCGACGAGTTCGGCAGCTGGGTCTCCGAGCCGTTCGCCGGGCGGCCGTCCGACGAGGAGCCGGCGACCGCGGTGCCGGGCACCGTGGCGGGCTACCCCGCCGGCCTCGGCGTCGGCCGCGACGTCGTCGCCGTCGGTGTCTCGAACGACGACGGCACCACGATCTTCGTCGCGCGGGCCGGCGCGCCGGCCGAGGTGGTCTACCGCGACGAGCACGACGGCGGCGTCGCCGCGCTGTCCCGCGACGAGACGCTGCTCGCCATCGAGCACTCCGAGCACGGCGACAACCGGCACCCGGCGCTGCGGGTACTCGCCGTGGCCGACGGCTCGACGGTCGCCGAGAAGTGGGACGGCAAGGGCAAAGGCCTCGACGCGGTCGGCTTCAGCCCGGTCGCCGGCGACCAGCGGCTGCTGGTCCGGCACGAGCGGCGCGGCCGCGAGGAGCTCCTGGTCTGGGACGTCGCGCGGGACACCGAGACCGAGCTGACCATCGACCTGCCCGGTGAGCTCGCCGCCGACTGGTACCCGGACGGCCGGGCGCTGATCGTCGTGCACACGCACGAGGCCCGCAACACCCTGCACCGCTACGACCTGCGCTCCGGCACGCTGACCCGCCTCAACACCCCGCCGGGCACCGTCGGGTCGGCGGACGTGCGGCCCGACCACACGGTCGAGTACTCGTGGTCCAACGCGGCCCGGCCCGGCGTGGTGCGCGCGCTGTTCACCGACGGCACCGAACGGGTGCTGCTCGAGCCGCCGGGCCACAAGGCGCCGGCGTCGGTCGAGCTGAGCGACGTGTTCGTGCCGGGCGAGAGCGGGCACGTGCACGCCCTCTACGCGCGGCCCGCGGACGCCCCCGACGGCCCGCTGCCGACCGTGTTCACGCTGCACGGCGGCCCGCACTCGCACGACGAGGACCGGTTCTCCGCCTACCGCGCGGTGTGGCTGGACGCCGGCTTCGCCGTGGTGCACGTCAACTACCGCGGCTCGTCCGGCTACGGCTCGCAGTGGCGCGATGCCATCGAGGGGCGGCCCGGCCTGACCGAGCTGGCCGACGTGGCCGCGGTGCACGCGTGGGCGGTGGAGAAGGGCCTGTCCGACCCCGCGAAGTGCGTGGTCAACGGCGCCTCGTGGGGCGGGTACCTCAGCCTGCTCGCGCTCGGCACGCAGCCGACGCTGTGGGCCGCGGGCATCGCGGGCGTGCCGGTCGCCGACTACCTCGCCGCGTACGAGGACGAGATGGAGCCGCTGCGGGCGTTCGACCGGGCGCTGTTCGGTGGCTCACCGGCCGAGGTGCCCGACCGCTACGTCGAGTGCTCGCCGATCACCTACGTCGACCAGGTGCGGGTGCCGGTGCTCGTGGTGGCGGGCGAGAACGACCCGCGCTGTCCGATCCGCCAGATCGACAACTACCTGGACAAGCTGGCGGAACGGGACAGCCCGTACGAGGTGTACCGGTACGACGCGGGCCACGGCTCGCTCGTCGTGGCCGAGACGGTCAAGCAGACCGCGATCGAGGTGGACTTCACGCGGCGGGCGCTGGGCCGCTAGGCCGTCTGCGCCTGCCACATCCAGTGCTGCTTCTCGAGCTCGGCGGCGATCTCGATCAGCAGGTCCTGTGTGACCAGGTCCGTCTTGTCGGTCTCGTCGATGCGCTTGCGCAGCCGCTTGATGACCTCGCCGAGGATGGCGACGATCGCGGCGACCGTCGACTCGACGGTCTGCCAGTTGTCGGGGTACGCCGGGATGCCGGAGCTCTCGACGACGGTCTTGGCCTTGCCGTTCGGCGAGATGCCGATGGCGTTCGCGCGCTCCGCGACGTCGTCGACGTACTGACGTGCGGCGTCGACCAGCTCGTCGAGCTGGAGGTGGGCGCTGCGGAAGTTCGAGCCGACGACGTTCCAGTGGGCCTGCTTGGCGATCAGGGACAGGTCGACGAGGTCCACCAGGGTCGCCTGCAGAACGGCTCCGGTCGCCTCGCGCTCGGCGTCGCCGAGGGGGCTGGTGATGGGAGACTTGGCCATGTGACGCTCCTTTCGTACACCAGGAAGAACCCGGTGTACCCGCGCCCAATTCCGCTCACACGCGCGCTGTGGCGAACTCCACGACCTGTAGCCCGATCGTGCGAAGGGTGGTGGTGACCTGCTCGTCCGAGCAGGCGCCGTCCGGCCCGAACATGACCTGCGCCGAGTTGACGGCGGCGCCGAGCGGGGTCGGCCAGCCGCGTAACGCGTGGACGATCGAGCGCAGCGAGGTCAGCGTGGTCACCGACGCCTGCCAGCCCCGCGCCGCGGCGACGCAGCCGACCGCGCGGCCGTCGAGGTAGGGGCGACTGTCGTCGCGGAGGTCCTCCACGTAGTCCAGGGCGTTCTTGACCAGGCCGGAGATCGTGCCGTGGTAGCCGGGCGAGACCAGCACCACGCCGTCGGCGTTGCGGAGCTCCTCGACCAGCCGGTACGCGGCCGGCGAGCGGTCCGGCTCGGCAGGGTCGTAGAACGGCAGCACGAGGTCGGCGCCGGAGATGACGGTCGTCTTGGCGCCGGCCCGCTCAGCCCCCTCGAGCGCGATGCGCAGCGCGCGCTCGGACTGCGAGTCGGTGCGCAGCGACCCGCCGATGCCCACCACGTTGACCGTCACGGCACTCCCTTCCAGCCACCTCGATCATCCTCCATTCTCGACCGTATCGGCGGATAGTCCACCGCCGATGGGACCGCGGTGGGACCGGACCATCGGCGGTCTGGCCAAGAACCGGCCGCTGTGGTGAGATGCGCGCCCGATTCGACACGGCCCACCGCGTCGAATGCCGGCGATTCCGGCACCACTGGGTAGCCTCCCTCTCGTAACCGCCTGGGAGGCGCTCATGTCGACGCTGATGGACAGGGTTCCGCTGCCGATCCAGGGTGCCGCGCTGCACGCCGTGTTCGCGCTCCCCCAGCCGGTGCGCAGGCTCATCGCCGGCACGCCGATCCGGCGGGACGGGCTCGAGCTGGCGCTGGACGCGCAGCTGCTGCTGCGCATGCTGGCGCTGACCGACAACAACCTCTCCCGTGGCACGGCCGCCGAGGCGCGCGCCCAGCTCGACCTGCGCCGCGTCCTCGTCGCGAGCCCCGCGGTGACCGGGGTGCGCAGCAGGGAGCTGCCGATCCCGTCCGACGGCGACCCCGTGCCCGCCCGCCTCTACGAGCCCGTGAACCTCCCCGCCGGCTCCCCGCTGCTGGTGTACTTCCACGGCGGCGGCTGGGTCATCGGCAGTCTCGACACCCACGACCTGACCTGCCGGTACCTCGCCCGCAACGCGCAGGTGCGGGTGCTGTCGGTCGGCTACCGGCTGGCCCCGGAACACCACTTCCCCGCCGCCGCGGACGACGCGTACACGGCGTTCCGGTTCGCGGCCGCCAACGCGGAGACGCTCGGCGCGGACCCGTCCGCGATCGCGGTCGGCGGGGACAGCGCGGGCGCCAACCTGGCCGCCACCGTCTGTCTCGACACCGTGCGGGCCAGCGGGCCGCGGCCGGTGTTCCAGCTGCTGTTCTACCCGGCGACCGACATGACGACGCGGCGGCGCTCGCGGGACGTGTTCGCCGACGGGTTCTTCCTCACCGACGACGACATGACCTGGTTCCTCGACCACTACGTGCCGGACGTCGACACGAGGTCCGACCCGCGGGTGTCCGTGCTGCTCGCCGACGACCTGCGTGGACTGCCGCCCGCCTACGTGGCGACCGCGGGGTTCGACCCGCTGCGTGACGAGGGCAACGCGTTCGCCGACCGGCTGCGGGAGGCCGGCGTGCCCGTGGTGAAACGCCAGCACGACGACCTTATTCACGGTTTCGTCAGTTTCATCAACCTCGGCACGCGATTTCGGGAAGCCGTGTCGGAAGCCGCCGGTGCGCTGCGCACGGGCCTCGCGTTGCGGTCACGCGCGAATGTCGTGGACATTTTCCGACCGACCGCGTAACTGTTTTCGGACGCGCCGGACCGCGGTAATCCACACCCCTCGAATGGATTACCGCGGTCCGGTTCTTCGTGCGGACTCGGTCAGGGCAGCGGGACGTCCGGGGCCGGCACGTCGGGCGCTGCCGGCACCACGGGTACCGCCGGCACCACGGGCAGGGTCGCGCCGGGCACCTCGGGCAGCGGCAGTTCGGGCAGCTCCGGCAGCGGTAGCGGCAGGGGCAGCGGCAGGCCGCCCAGCAGGCTCGTCACCAGGTCCAGCAGCGTCACCAGCAACGACGTCAGCAGGCCGGTGACCGGCGCCAACAGGGTCAGACCCGGCAGGTCCCGCTCGACCTGGGCCGCCTGGACGTCGGCCCGGTCGTTCAGTGCCGCCGCGACCCGCTCCACCGGGGCCTTGGCCACCACGCCGAGCACCGGACGCAGGTGCTTGACCGCCGCCTCCACCGCGTCGACGTCGTCCGCGTCGACCGCCGCCTGGACGTAGTCGTGCAGCTGCTCGAGGTACTCGGCCGCGGTGTGCGTGGTCTGCTGACCGCTCGCCTGCGCGATTTCCGATGCCAACCGATCCGCCGCGGCCGCGTTCGCGAGACCGGCGCCGAGCACGGACACCACGGCGGTGGAAACCACCGCCACGACAATACGAATTAGTCTGATGTTCATTCTCGAACTTCTCCTTAGGGTGTTGAAAACTCCCTCCGGAAAGCATGGTCTCCGTACCGGGCCGGTCGCGCCATACAGAAATCGGTCGGATTCGATAAGGTATTAGCAATGCGTGAATAAATGCGGCCAAGCAGGCGGCGGCCGCCGTCCCGTACGGGTGACGAGAGCCACGACCGGTTACCGCCCTCTCGTTGACCAGCGCAAACGACGCGACGCCAGTGACACGATCGAGTCGCCGAACGACCCTTGTGGTGGATTTACGCAGGTCCCGCCGTGTGCTGCTTGGCGACCTTCTCTGGAACGAGTCCAGAAAAGACCGAACCTGTCGGTGGCCCGACGTAAATTGGTTGCCGCCGGCCACCCACGAGAGGTCACATCCATCCATGCAGCTCTACCGCCGCGTGTTGGCACTGCCCGGGGTGCGAACCCTGATGGTGCTCACGTTCTTCGCCCGTATCCCGGGCACCGCCGCCGGGATGGTCCTCACGCTGCACATCGCCGTCGAGATGGGGCGCGGCTACGGGGCGGCGGGCACGGTCGGCGCGGTGTGCACCATCGGGATCGCGGTGGGCGCGCCGGTGATGGGCCGGGTCGTCGACCGGTTCGGCCTGCGGCCGATGCTCGCGGTGACGACGTTCGGCGAGGCCGCGTTCTGGGTCGTCGCCCCGCACCTGTCGTACACGGCGCTGCTGGTGTGCGGGTTCGTCGGCGGCATGCTCGTGCTGCCCGCCATGTCGATCGGGCGCCAGGCCATCGTCGCGCTGGTGCCGGAGGAGCTGCGCAGGACCGCGTACTCGACCGACTCGGTGTCGACGGAGCTGTCGTTCATGGTCGGTCCGGCGGCCGCGGTGTTCGTGAGCACGCAGTTCACGACGGAGACGGCGATGCTGGCGCTGGCGTGCGGGATCGTGCTGGTCGGTGGTGCCCTGTTCGCGGTGAACCCGGCCGTGCGCAGCGAGTCGGAGAAGGCGGCCGACACCGGTGAGCGCGTGCCGCGGCGCACCTGGCTGACGCCGCGACTGGTCGGCGTGCTGATCGTCGGCGCGGGTGCGGTGTTCATCCTGGCGGGCACCGAGGTGGCGATCGTGGCGCAGCTGCGCGCGTCCGGCGAGCTGGGGTGGACCGCGTTGGTGGTGGCGGTGTGGGCGGCGGGCTCCGCGATCGGCGGGTTCGTGTACGGGGCGGTGCGGCGCTCGTTCCGGCAGGTGACGCTGATGGCGTGGCTCGGCGCGCTGACCATTCCGATCGGCCTGGCCGGCGGCGCGTGGTGGGCGTTGATGATCGTGCTGGTGCCGGCGGCGTTCCTGTGCGCGCCGACGGTGGCCGCCACCGGCGAGGAGGTGGCCCGACTCGCGCCGGCGGCCGCACGCGGGGAGGCGACGGGGTTGCAGTCCTCGGCGTTCACCCTTGGCGCCGCGGCCGGCGCGCCGCTGGTGGGGTTCGTGGTGGACCATTCGTCGGCGGGGTGGGGGTTCGCGCTGGCCGGGGTCGGCGGGATGGCCGTGGCTGGGGTGGCGGCGCTGCTCGCCGCTCGACAACGCGTGCTCGCCACTGTCTGAAGCCGGGACCCCCGCGTGTCCAACACCCAGCACACCCGTGTCCAACACTCGCGACCGGTGAGTTGAACATTCGTGACGTGGGCGCTGCCCGCGAGTGTCGAACTCACCGTGCCTGAGCGTCGGACACGCGGGGCTTGAGCGTTGGACACGCGGGCGGTCAGGACGGTGGGCGCAGCCGGAGGTTGGGCGGGCTGATGTGCGGGCCGTCCGCCAGGTACCGGCGGGCCTTCTCGGTGCCGAGCGACAGCTGGGTCTGCAGGGTCGACACCACGAACAGCGCGCCGAGCCGGGTCCAGTCACCGGCCGTCGGCATCGGGCCGGGGCACAGGACGACGAGCGCGAGCACGACCGCCTCGGTCGCGAGGTAGAAGGGAAGCACCCCGCGCGGGGGCGTTGGACAGCGCCCATCGCGCCGGCCGGAGGGCCCGCGGCTGAGCTGCGGTCATGCTCGCTCCACGGTGTCATCCCCGACCGGAAGGTGCTGAAGGTACCCGGAACAACACCTCGGCGTCGGCGGCCCGAACCAGCGTCGAACGGGCGCTGCACAGCTGTCTCAACCTGTCCTGGATGGACCGGCCCGAGCGGGCACCCGTGAAGATCACCAGGCTCGGGCGCGGCAGTCGCGGGGGTGGCTGGCTCAGAGGGACTGAGCGAGCGCCGCGGCGATCTCGTACGTGTTCAGCGCCGCGCCCTTGCGCAGGTTGTCGCCGCACACGAAGAAGTCCAGCGCGTTCGGGAAGTCCAGCGCCTGCCGGATCCGGCCGACGTACGTCGGGTCGCCGCCGACGACGTCCGCTGGCGTCGGGAAGACGCCGTTCTCCGCGTCGTCCACGAGCACGATCGACGGTTGGGCCGCGAAGACCTCACGGGCCTGCGCGACCGTCACCGGCGAGTCGAACACCGCGTGGACCGCCAGCGAGTGGGTCGTCACCACCGGGCACGCGCACGCAGGTCGCCGACACCTTCAGCGTCGGGATGCCCAGGATCTTGCGGGACTCGTTGCGGACCTTCAGCTCCTCGGAGAACCAGCCGTCCCCCTTGTAGGAGCCGGCCGACGGCACGACGTTCATCGCGAGCGGGGCCGGGAACGGCGAGTCGGACAGCGGGAGACCGGCGGCCTCGAGCGCCTCGCGCACGTCACCGGCGCGCACGCCGACGCCCTTGCCGGCGACCGCGGCGATCTCCGCGTACAGCCGCTCGACGCCGGCGACGCCCGCACCGGAGACCGCCTGGTAGGACGCCACGACCAGCTCGCTCAGCCCGAACGAACGGTGCAGCGCGCCGAGCGCGGCCATCATCGACAGCGTCGTGCAGTTCGGGTTGGCGATGATCCCGCGCGGCCGGTCGGCGATCTTGTCGACGTTGCACTCCGGCACCACCAGCGGCACGTCGTCGTCCATGCGGAACGCACCGGAGTTGTCGACGACCACCGCGCCGCGGGCCGCCGCGACGGGCGCCCACTGTGCGGAGATCTCGTCCGGCACGTCGAACATCGCGACGTCGACGCCGTCGAACGCCTCCGGCGACAGCTCGACGACGGTCAGCTCCTCGCCGCGGACGGTCAGCCGGCGGCCCGCCGAGCGCGCGGACGCGATCAGGCGCACCTCGCCCCACGGCCAGTCCGCCCGGTCGCCGAAGATGTCGATCATCACGGTGCCGACGGCGCCGGTGGCGCCGACGAGCGCGAGCGTGGGCGCCATCAGCGACCACTCCCCGCGTACACCCTGGCCACCTCGTCGCCGCCGAGCTCGAACGCGCCGTGGATCGCGCGCACGGCCTCGTCCAGCTCGGTGTCGCGGATGAGCACCGAGATGCGGATCTCCGAGGTGTTGATGATCTCGATGTTCACGCCGGCCTTCGCGAGCGCCTCGCAGAACGTGGCCGTGACCCCGGGGTGCGACCGCATGCCGGCGCCGACGAGCGACACCTTGCCGACGTGGTCGTCGTAGAGCACCGCCTTGAAGCCCAGCTCGTCCTTGATCTTCTCGAGCGCGCCGACGGCGGTCGGGCCGTTGTCCTTCGACAGGGTGAACGTGATGTCGGTCCGGCCGGACACCGTGCTGGACACGTTCTGCAGCACCATGTCGATGTCGATCTCGGCGTCCGCGACCACCCGGAAGATCCGGGCCGCGACACCGGCCTGGTCCGGCACGCCGGTCACGGTGACCTTGGCCTCGGAGCGGTCGTGCGCGACGCCGGTGATCATCGCCTGTTCCACGGGAATGTCCTCCACTGAGCCGGTCACGATGGTCCCCGGCTTGTTGGTGTACGACGAGCGGACGTGGATCGTGACGCCGTAGCGGCGGGCGTACTCCACGCAGCGCAGCATCAGGACCTTGGCCCCCGAGGCCGCCATCTCCAGCATCTCCTCGTAGGGCACCCGGTCGAGACGCCGCGCGTCGGTCACGATCCTCGGGTCCGCGGTGAAGACGCCGTCCACGTCCGTGTAGATCTCGCACACGTCCGCGTTCAGCGCGGCGGCCAGTGCGACGGCGGTGGTGTCCGAGCCGCCCCGGCCGAGCGTGGTGATGTCCTTGGTGTCCTGGCTCACGCCCTGGAAGCCCGCGACCAGGCAGATGTAGCCCTCGTCCAGCGCCTGCTGCACCCGGCTGGGCGTGACGTCGATGATCCGCGCCTTGCCGTGGGTGGAGTCGGTGATCACACCGGCCTGCGAGCCGGTGAACGACAGCGCCTCAGCGCCGAGCGCGCTGATGGCCATCGCGACGAGTGAGTTGGAGATGCGCTCACCGGCGGTGAGCAGCATGTCCATCTCGCGTTCCGGGGGTACCGGGTTGACCCGCTGAGCGAGGTCGAGCAGCTCGTCGGTGGTGTCGCCCATCGCTGAGCACACGACCACGACGTCATTGCCGGCCTTGCGGGTCGCCACGATCCGCTCGGCCACCCGCTTGATCCGGTCCGCGTTCTCCAGCGATGAGCCGCCGTACTTCTGGACCACGAGCGCCACTGGCTGCAACCTCCTCCAAGCGTCCCCGGCCGAGCCTAACGGAGTGGGCGAATCGTTTCGGTCGTCCGTGTGGCGCCCGCCACGTGCGACAACGCTCGCCCTAGTCTGTTATGCGACGGCCAGCAGATATGTGTATGGGAAGGATCGGGGTGTCTGCGACGGACGTGACGCGTGCGGAGTCCGAGTCGGGTGAGCGGCCCGAGCCGGACGAGCCTGCGCTGCCCTCCTCCGACGAGCCGGAGTGGACCGTGCGCAGGGTCGGGACGATCCTCGCGCCCGCGCTGATCTTCCTCGGCATCCGCGAGCTGGGCCTGCTCGTGCTGACCTGGATGGCCGCGCGGAACTCGAACTCGGTGTCCGAGGCGCTGCGGTCCTGGGACGGCCAGTGGTTCCTCGCGATCGCCGACGGCGGGTACGCGGGCGTGCCCGCCGGCCTCGTCGACGCGTTCGGGCGGCGCAGCGCCGAGACGCCGCTCGCGTTCTTCCCCGGCTACCCGACGGTCGTGCGCTGGTTCGCGTCGATCGACGGCGGCGGCGGGATCGGGCTGGTCACGTCGGCGTTCACGGTCACGATCGTGTCCGGCGTGGTGTGCGCGTACGCGCTGGCGCGGATCGGCCGGCACATCCGAGGCGGCTCGCCGCGCACCGGGCTGATCCTGGTGGCGCTGTTCGCGGCGTCGCCGATGTCGATCGTCCTGTCGATGGCGTACTCGGAGGCGATGTTCTGCGCGCTGGCCGCGTGGACGCTGGTCGGGGTGCTCGAGAAGCGCTGGGTGCTCGCCGGGGTGTGCTGCACGGCGGCCGGGCTGGTCCGGTCGACCGGCGCGGCGCTCGTGCTGGCGCTCGGCCTCGCGGTGATCGTGGCGATCTCGAAGCGGCGGGACGGGCTGTGGCCGTGGCTCGGCGGGATGATCGCGCCGCTCGGGCTGCTCGGCTACCTCGTGTGGGTCGGCACGCGGACCGGTGAGTGGGACGGCTGGTTCGCGCTGCAGCAGCGCGGCTGGGGCACGGGCTTCGACGGCGGCGCCGCGACCGTGCGGTTCAGCCTCGACGCGCTGGCCGACGGCAGGTCGGTGCTCGAGGTCGTGACGGTGGCGTTGATCGTCGTCGCCGTGGTGCTGCTGGTGATCGGGATCGTGCGGAAGGTCGAGTGGCCGCTGCTCGTGTACTCGGCGGGCGTGCTGGCGATGGACCTGGCGTCGAACGGACTGATGAACTCGAAGGCGAGGCTGATGGTGCCGGCGTTCACCCTGCTCATCCCGGTGGCGCTGGCCCTGGCGAAACGGCGGCCGGCGACGATCGTGCTGACGCTGAGCGCGCTCGCCGTGGCGAGTTCGTGGTTCGGGGCCTACGCGCTGACCGCGTGGGGTTACGCGATCTGATGACGTCCCGAGATGCGCAGACGAGTGTGCCCGTCCACCCGCTGATCGCCGCGCGGTGGAGCCCGCGCGCGCTGGACCCGGCGGGCGAGGTCACCGACGCGGCCCTGCGCGCGATGCTGGAGGCCGCGCGCTGGGCCCCGTCCAACGGCAACACCCAGCCGGCCCGCTTCCTGGTCGGCCGCCGCGGCGACGAGACGTACGAGCGGATCTTCGCGCTGCTGTCGAAACGCAACCAGGGCTGGGCCCACGCGGCGGCCGTGCTGCTGCTGACGTGCGCCGTCACCACGAACGAGAAGGGCACCCTCCCGATGCCGGAGTACGGCGTCGGCCTCGCGGCGCAGAACCTGGTGCTCCAGGCGGTGGCGGAGGGGCTGGTCGCGCACCAGATCGGCGGGTTCAACAAGGAGGGCGCCACGCTGGTGTTCTCGCTGCCGCCGGACGTGCTGCCGCAGGCGGTGATCGCGCTGGGCACGCTGGGTTCGCCGGAACTGCTCGACGAGGACCGGCGCGCGAAGGAGACAGCACCGCGGCGGCGGCTGGCACTGAGCGAGATCGCCTTCACGGGCGAGTGGGGCAACCCGGTCTTCTAGCCGGGCCGGCGGTCGACACGGGCTACAGGTTCGTGACCACCTGCCGCAGTATCCGCCAGGCCATGTCGTCGTTCGGGGTGCCCGTGTGTTCGCCCGCGAAGCACCGCGCCTCCTCGACCAGGTCGGTCCAGTCCCAGCGGAGGCGGTACAGCTCCAGCACCTCCGGCAGCGGCCGCACACCGGTCGCCGACTCGTACGCCGCGAGGATGTCGTCCGTCGCGAGGTGCCACAGGTCGCGTTCCGGCGGCGCGACCAGCGCCGTGTCCCAGTCGATCAGGCGCCAGCCGTCGGGCCCGCGCATGGTGTTGCCCGGATGGGGTTCGCCGTGGGTGAGGACGTCGCGGGTGCGGTCGACCGTCGCGGCCAGCGCGCGGCAGCGGGCACGCAGGCGTTCGACGGCCGGCGCGTGGTCGGCCAGCAGTCGGGCGGCCGGGCGGGAGTACGGTCCGGCGTCGCCGAGGTCGGGCAGCTCCTCGACGGCCAGGTCGTCCACCAACGCGTGGCGTGGCGGCGTGCCGTGCACCTCGATCACCAGGTCGAGGGCGGCGCGCCGATGCTCGGACGTCGGGAAGTCGCCGAAGTGGAACGACTCCCCGTCGACGAACGGGTACAGCGCCACCGCGTACCGGCCGGCCCTCGTCAGCGGCTCGCCCGCCCCCGTGAGCACCGGTGCCACCGCCACCGGGACGTCCAGCGCCGATCGCAGCGACGCCACCAGCTGGTCGGTCGGTTCGTCGACCGACCCGAACCAGCGGACGCCCGACGTGTCGACGATCTCCCAGCTGTGGCTGCCGAACCCCGCCGGCCGGTACGTGACCGACGCCGCCGGCAGGCGCCAACCCGAGGCCAGCGCCTCGACCAACACACGAATCGGCAGGTCATGGGGCGGACTCAGCACTCACGCACCGTAGACCGGCACCTCCGGCGGCGCCTTCGAGATCAGCTCCGCCACCGCCGCGCCGACCTCGTCGACCGGCCAGCGACCGCCGCGGTCGACCGACGGCCCGCGCTGGTGCCCGGTCACCACCCCGATCCGACCCGCCTCGACCTCGAAGATCCGGCCGGTCACGCCGGCGGACTCCGTGCTGCCCAACCAGACCACGAGCGGTGCGACGTCCTCCGGGCCAGGCAGGTCGGGGAACAGCTCCTCGGTCATCCTGGTCCGCGCGGACGGGGCGATCGCGTTCACCGTGACCCCGTATCTGGCCAGCTCCGCGGCCGCGACCAGCGTCAACCCGACGATCCCCGCCTTCGCCGCCGAGTAGTTCGCCTGGCCGACACTGCCGAACAGCCCGGCGCCCGAGCTGGTGTTGATCACGCGCGCGGCCACCGGCGTGCCCGCCTTCGACTGCGTGCGCCAGTACTCCGCCGCGTGCCGCATGGTCAGGAAATGCCCGCCGAGGTGGACGCGCACCACGTCGTGCCACTCCTGCTCGCTGGTCGACACCAGCATCCGGTCCCGCACGAAGCCGGCATTGTTCACCAGCACGTCGAGGCGGCCGAACTCCGCGACGGCCTTGTCCACCAACGACTTCGCGCCGTCCCAGGTGGACACGTCGCCGGTGTGTGCCACCGCGCCGGGCAGGTCGACCGCGTCGAGGTCGTTCACGACCACGTGCGCGCCCTGCCGCAGGAACTCCTCCGCGTGCGCGCGCCCGATGCCCCGCGCGGCGCCCGTGATCGCCACGACCCGGCCCGCACAGATCATGACGGCCCCGCGTTCGACGCCGCCAGGAACGCCGGCCGCTCTCCCCCGCCGTGCAGGGTGAGCGTGCTGCCGCTGACATAGTCCGCCGCCGGTGAGGCCAACCACAGGCACGCCGACGCGACATCGGCCGGCAACGCCATACGCCCCAACGGAATCGTCGCGCCGACGGCCGCGACCCCGTCCTCGTCGCCGTAGTGCAGGTGCGACAGCTCGGTGTCGACCGGCCCGACCACCACCGTGTTGACCCGCACCTTCGGTGCCCACTCGACGGCCAGCGACGCCGCGAGGTTCGCGAGACCCGCCTTCGCGGCGCCGTACGCGGCCGTGCCCGGCGACGGTCGCGTGCCGCTCACGCTGCCGATCATCACGATCACTCCGCCCGAATCCTGTTGTTGCATCACGACATTGGCTCGCTGCGACACGTGCAGCGGTGCGACCAGGTTCAGCTCGATGATCTTCGCGTGGAGCCGGGGCGACGCGGTCGCGGCCTCGACCGGCGGTGCGCCGCCCGCGTTGTTGACCACCACGTCGAGGCTGCCGTACTCATCGACCACTGTGGACACCAGTTCGTCCACTTGCGACACGTCACGCACGTCGGTCCGGATGAACCGCGCACCACCGAGGTCTTCGGGCGGGTCGTGTCGGCCACACGTGACGACGATCGCACCAGCGGCCAGAAACCCTTGCACGATCCCGAGTCCGACACCCCGCGCGCCGCCCGTCACCAACACCGTGGTCATAGCCGCTCCAGGATCGTCACGTTCGCCTGTCCGCCGCCCTCGCACATGGTCAGCAGGCCGTACCGTCCGCCGATGCGCTCCAGGTTGTGCAGCAACGTGGTCATCAGCCGCGCGCCGGTGGCGCCGAGCGGGTGCCCGAGCGCGATCGCCCCGCCGGTCACGTTCACGCGCTCCGGATCGGCGCCGGTCGCCCGCTGCCACGCCAGCACCACGCTCGCGAACGCCTCGTTGATCTCCACCAGCTCGATGTCGTCGATCGACATTCCGGCGCGAGACAACGCATGGCTGGTTGCGGCGATCGGCGCGTCCAACATCACCACGGGATCGCCACCACGAGCAGAAACATGGTGCACGCGGGCGCGCGGGGTGAGACCGTGCTCAGCCACCGCACGTTCTGAAACAACCAGCAACGCCGCCGCGCCGTCTGAGATCTGACTCGCCAGCGCGGCGGTGAGTCGCCCGCTCGGCCGCAGCGGCGCCAGCCCCGCCATCTTCTCGAGAGTGGTGTTTCGGCGCGGACACTCGTCCGCACTCACTGAGCCGACCGGCACGATCTCACCCGCGAACCAGCCGTTGTCGATCGCTGAAACAGCTCGCTGATGGCTGCGTAGCGCGAACTCCTCCATCTCCGCCCGAGATATGTCCCACTTCTCGGCGATCAGCTCAGCACCGTGAAACTGTGAAACTTCCTGATCGCCGTAGCGCGCGAGCCAGCCCTTGGACGTCGAGAACGGGTCCGGGAAGCCGTGTTCACGGCCGGCGAGCATCGCCGCGGAAATCGGGATCGCGCTCATGTTCTGCACACCGCCGGCGACCACGACGTCGGCGGTGCCCGACAGCACCGCCTGCGCGGCGAAGTGGACCGCCTGCTGGGACGAGCCGCACTGCCGGTCGACGGTGACACCCGGCACCTCCTCGGGAAGGCCGGCCGCGAGCCAACAGGTCCGTGCCACGTCACCGGCCTGCGGGCCGATCGTGTCGACGCAGCCGAAGATCACGTCGGCGACCGCGGCCGGATCGATGTCGACCCGGTCGAACAACGCGCGCAGGACGTGCGCGCCCAGGTCGGCGGGGTGGTCCGCGGACAGTCCGCCGCCGCGCCGGCCTACCGGCGTGCGAACCGCGTCGACGATGAAGGCTTCTGGCACGGTGCTAGGCTACCAAGCTAGCGCTTGGGTGTGGGAGTGGAGAACATGGCTGGTTCGAGCGGCAGGACGTCGGAGCGGCGCGCCGACCTGGTGCGGATCGCGGCGGAGCTGTTCGCGGAGCGTGGTTACCGGGCCACGACGGTCCGGCACATCGGCGACGCCGCCGGGGTGCTGTCGGGCAGCCTGTACCACCACTTCGACTCCAAGGAGACGATCCTCGACGAGCTGCTGTCGAGCTATCTGGACACGCTGCTCGAGACGTACCGGCGCATCGCGGGCGCCGAACCGGAGACCGCGCTGCGCGGGCTGGTCACCGAGGCGTTCCGGTCGCTCGGCGAGCACCGCGCGGCGATCACCGTGCTGCAGAACGAGCGCAACTACCTGCGTAACCTGCCCCGTTTCGAGTACCTGACGAAGGCCGAGGCGGAGGTCCGCCGGATCTGGATCACCGTGCTGCGCGACGGCATCGCCGCCGGTCGGTTCCGCGCCGACCTCGACCCGGCGGTCACCTACCGGTTCCTGCGCGACTCGGTGTGGGTCGCGGTGCGGTGGTTCCGCCAGGACGGCCCGCTGACCCCGGAACAGCTCGCGGACCACTATCTGAAGATGATCTTCGACGGCATCTCCGCGTAACTTCACTGCCGGAGCAGGCGTTTGAGCACCTTGCCGGACGGGTTGCGCGGCAGCTCGTCGCGGAACTCGACCGCACGCGGGACCTTGTAGTTCGCCAGCTCGCGCTTGCAGTGCGTCAGGACGTCCGATGTGGACAGTGCGGGGTCGCGGCGGATGACGTAGGCCTTGCCGACCTCGCCGAGGCGCTGGTCCGGCACCCCGACCACGGCCGACTCGGCGACGCCGGGCAGCCGCGCGAGCGCCTGCTCCACCTCCGCCGGGTAGACGTTGAAGCCGCCGCTGATGTACATGTCCTTGAGGCGGTCGGTGATCGTGAGGTAGCCGTGCTCGTCGACCCGGCCGACGTCGCCGGTGTGCAGCCAGCCGTCCGCGTCGATCGCGGCCGACGTGGCGGCGGGGTCGTCGAGGTAGCCGAGCATGACATTGGGGCCACGCAACAGGATCTCGCCCTGGTCGCCGATGCGGAGCTCGAAGCCGGCGGTGGGGCGACCGCACGTGGTGGCCACGGTCGTGGCGTCGTCGGCCGGCGTGCACATGGTCGCGACCACGGCTTCGGTCAGGCCGTACGCGGTCAGGACGGTGCCGAACTCGTGCTGCATCCGTTCGACCAGCGGCACCGGCACGGTCGCGGCGCCGGTGACCGCGAGGCGCAGGCTCGACAGGTCGGCGTCGAGCAGGTCGAGCATGGTCTGGTAGATCGTCGGCGGGCCGGGGAGCACGGTGATCCGCTCGGCACGCACCAGGTTCGCCGCCGCCGGCACGTCGAACGTCGCCTGCGGCACGATCGTCGCGCCGGTCAGCAGGCACACCAGAATGCCGGCCTTGTAACCGAAACTGTGGAAGAACGGGTTGATCACGAGGTACCGGTCGACCTCGGTGACCTCGCCGAGCGACGCCCACGCGCGCGCCACGTCGAGCGCCTGCCGGTGCGCGCTCATGGCACCCTTGCTGCGACCGGTCGTGCCGGAGGTGAAGAGCACGTCGCTGACGTCGTCCGGACCGACGTCGGCGGCCCGGGTGTCCACATCGGACGGTGGGGAGTCCAGTGGCCGCCACGGCTTCCCCGGCGACACGGGCAGCACGAAGTCCGGCACGCGGTGGCCGCCGGCACGCAGCTCGGCGAGCCGGTCGCGGCCGAGGAACTCGTCGGCCACCACCAGCGCGGCGGCGCCTGTGCGGTCGAGGAGGTCCGCGGTCTCGGCGGCGGTGAACCGGGTGTTGACGGGCACGAGCGTCGCGCCGGCGTAGGAGGCGCCGAGGGCGGTGAGCACCCAGTGGTGGGTGTTGGGCGCGCAGACGGCGACGCGGTCGCCGGGCCGCACCCCCGCGCCGGCGAACAGCCCCGCGACGGCGCGCACCTGGTCGTGCAGCTGCCGCCAGCTCATCCGCACCGGGCCGTCGACCAGAGCCTCGGCGTCACCGAACCGAGTGGCGGCACTCGCGACGGCGGCCGGAATGGTGTCCACCCGGCCATACTAGAACAGGTTCTAACTTGAGCCATAGGTTTGCGACTTGTCGCAGGTCACGCGGCCGCGCGGCCCACCGTGACGAAACGTCCGGCGACGGGCGGTCGCCTCGCCACGATGTCGGCGGTGCTCCGCACGCGATGCGGCCCCACCCGATCCGGCAGGGTTCAGACACAGACCGATGCGCTGGTCAGGTCTCTGATTCGCAGGGGCAACCATCGCCGCGGCACGTGCGTACTGAGTTCGAATCCCGCTCCAGCAAGAGCCAGGTCGCAGCCCTCGCGCGCGCGATGCAGCCCCCACCCGATCCCGGGGGCGGCCCAATGCCCAGTCTACCGGCGCCTACCGACAGTCCAGGGGATGTGGATCTTGCCTGTGGATAAGTCCGCGGGTTGTGGATAACTGGGCGGCGGGCTCACCCCAGGCGGCGGATCAGGCGGGCCAGCACGCCGGAGACGATCATCCAGAACAGCGCGGCCAGTCCGTAGTTGACGAGCACCCGCAGCTCGCGTTCTCGGGCGTGAACAGGTTCCGGAAAGCCAGCGCGAGCGGGTCCGCGACCGAGTCGAAAAACTGCGTGATGCCGTTGTCCGGGTTGGCGCTACCGACCGTCAGCAGGACGTGCACCACGAGGACCAACGCGAACACCAGTCCGACCCAGCGCACCACGCCGGCCAGGACTCCCACCACGTTCGCCCGCGTCACGGTGGACATGGTGGGAGTCTGACACGTTCGTCAGCGAGAAACGAGTCGGGCGAGCAGACCTGCCACGACCAGCCAGAACACCGCCGCGAGACCGTAGTTCACGATTGTCTCGAGGCTCTTGTTGGCAAAGGTGAAAAGCCCGGGGAAGAACAGGGCGAGCGGCTCTGCGATCGACTGCATGAAGCGGAAGAAGGCGTTGGTCGAGTTCGCGCCGAACAGGTTCAGGAGGATGTAGACGACCTCGATCAGCGCGAAGACCGCTCCGATGAGCGTAACGACGCGACCGGCCGTGCCACTGTGGCTATAACCCCATCTACGAGTAGTCATGAGAACTGGATGCCCAAGTTCCGTGTGACGAAACTGCGCGCAGGGAGCAATCCCGGTACGCCGTTCGGCCCACGATGTGGACGGCGGGGTTCTGGTTGGCTCGCTCGTGTGACTAGGCTGTCGGCCGTGGCGCGTGCTCTTCTTCTTCGTTGCCGCGACGGGGCCTGACCAGACCGGCTCCCCGCCGCGGGGCGAAGCGTGCCGGTCGTTTCTTCGATGACCAGCATGGAGAGCTTCCCCAATCATGAGCATCCCCGACGTACAACGCGCCGCCACCAGCAACGTCCGCATGCCGTCCCGGCCGGCGCCCGCCGACCAGCCCGCGTGGAACACCCAGCGCGGCTCGTCGATGCCGGTGCACCGGTACAAGCCGTTCGCCGAGCTGATCGAGCCCATCACCGTGCCGGACCGGACGTGGCCGGACAAGGTCATCACCACCGCGCCGCAGTGGTGCGCGGTCGACCTGCGCGACGGTAACCAGGCGCTGATCGACCCGATGTCCCCCGCCCGCAAGCGACGCATGTTCGAACTGCTGGTTCGCATGGGCTACAAGGAGATCGAGGTCGGTTTCCCGGCCGCGTCGCAGACCGACTTCGACTTCGTCCGCGAGATCATCGCCGACGGCGCGGTGCCGGACGACGTGTCGATCCAGGTGCTGTCCCAGTGCCGGCCCGAGCTGATCGAGCGGACTTTCGAGGCGCTGCAGGGCGCGCACAAGGCGATCGTCCACATCTACAACTCGACGTCGATCCTGCAGCGGCGCGTGGTGTTCCGCGAGGAGCGCGAGGGCATCAAGAAGATCGCGACGTCGGCGGCGGAGATGGTCGTCGAGCTGGCGGGCAAGTACAGCGACACCGACTTCCGGTTCGAGTACTCCCCCGAGTCCTACACGGGCACCGAGCTGTCCTACGCGGCCGAGGTGTGCAACGCGGTCACCGAGATCTGGCGGCCGACGGCGGAGAAGCCGGTGATCATCAACCTGCCGGCGACCGTGGAGATGGCCACCCCCAACGTCTACGCCGACTCGATCGAGTGGATGAACCGCAACCTGGAGCGCCGCGACTCGGTCGTGCTGTCGCTGCACCCGCACAACGACCGCGGCACCGGCGTCGCCGCTGCCGAGCTGGGTTACCAGGCCGGCGCGGACCGCATCGAGGGCTGTCTGTTCGGCAACGGCGAGCGGACCGGCAACGTGTGCCTGGTGACGCTCGGCATGAACCTGTTCAGCCAGGGCATCGACCCGCAGATCGACTTCTCGGACATCGACGAGATCCGCAGGACCGTCGAGTACTGCAACCAGCTGCCGGTCGGCGAGCGGCACCCGTGGGGCGGCGACCTGGTGTTCACGGCGTTCTCCGGTTCGCACCAGGACGCGATCAACAAGGGCTTCGACGCGCTGCGCGACGCCGCGGACCGCGCCGGGCACCCGGTGGCGGACCACCCGTGGGAGGTCCCGTACCTGCCGATCGACCCGAAGGACGTCGGCCGCACCTACGAGGCCGTCATCCGCGTGAACTCGCAGTCCGGCAAGGGCGGCGTGGCGTACGTGATGAAGACCGAGCACCAGCTCGACCTGCCGCGACGCCTGCAGATCGAGTTCTCGCAGGCCGTGCAGCGGTACACGGACAACGAGGGTGGCGAGGTCAGCCCGACGCTGATGTGGGACACGTTCTCCACCGAGTACCTGTCGCTGTCCGCGCCGCTGGTGCTGCGCGAGCACCGCATCTCCGACGACGGCCGCGGCCACGACGAGATCCAGGCGGCGGTCGAGGTCGAGGGTGACCGGCACGAGATCAGCGGGGCCGGCAACGGTCCGATCGCGGCGTTCGTCGACGCGCTGGCGTCGGTCGGGTACGACGTCCGCGTCCTCGACTACACCGAACACGCGCTGACCGCGGGCGACGACGCCCGCGCAGCGGCTTATGTGGAGTGCTCCATCGGTGACCGGACGCTGTGGGGGGTCGGCGTGCACAGCTCGATCGTCACGGCGTCGCTGCGTGCCGTGGTGTCGGCGGTGAACCGCGCGAACCGGTAGTCGATGTCGGTGCTGGGGCAGATCGCGGCAACCCCTTGCGAGACCTGCCCCAGCACTTGGCATCCATCGATTTTCGAACGACCCCCTTTCGTGCTCGGCGTCTCGATCATGTTCTGATGTCCACCTCGAGGCTCGCTCGAATCTCAGTCGAGCGCGGCCAAGGCGGCACTCACCGGCAACGTGCCGGACCGGACGTCGAAGCCCCGGTTGTCGGTGCGCGGCTCGGCGAGACACCCGACCACGACCGAGGCGACGTCCGCCCGCGAGATGCGGCCCGCGTCGAGGTGACTGGCGGCGGCGACCCGCCCGGTGGCGGGCTCGTCGGTGAGCGTGGCGGCCCGCACCACTGTCCACACCAGACTCGAGCGCCGCAGGACGTTGTCGGAAACCTGCTTGGCGTAGAGGATCGAGCGCACCAGCCGGTCGCCCTGGTCGGGCGCGTCGGCGAACTGGGCGGACAGCTGGACGAACCGCCGGACCGCGGCCCGCTCGGCGGCACGGATCGCGGCGATGGCGCCGTCGCGGTCGACGAGGTTGACAGCAGCCGGATCCGGATCGGCGGCGCCGGCCGCGTTGACCACCACGTCCGACCCGACGAAGACGTCGACCAACTCGTCCGGATTCACACAGAGATCGGTGACGACGGGCGTCGCGTCGAGCCCGGAGACGGCGTCCTTGCGCCGCCCGTTGCGCACACCGGCGCGAACCGTGTGCCCGTGCCGGACGAGCAGCCGGACGATGTGCCGACCGGTGCGCCCGGACGCTCCGACAACGGTGATCACCATAGGGCCATCGTGCCGTGACACGGGAGAAGATCAAGCCGCCCACGAACTCGTGTTTGGTGACCTGCTGTCCTTGGTGAACACAGACGGTCGCACGACCCGTTCTTGCCTGGAAGACCGCACAGTCGATGCAGCTCGCTATCGATGAAGCTCGTTGGCGAATGCTCACTGCTCAAAACGCTGCGCGTTGGCAAAGGCCCCGCGCGCGATGCAGCCCCCACCCGATCCCGGGGGCGGCCCAGTGCCCAGTCTACCGGCCACCCCCGACAGAAACGGCGATGTGGATCTTGCCTGTGGATAACTTCCGGACTGGGTCGCCCCAGGTGGGCGACGGTGTCGTCGGGTCGATGGGAACAGGAAGCGACGTGAACGTCAGTCGGCGGGCGGGGTCGTGATGGCGGGGGTGTTCTCCGGGAAGTGGCACGCGACCTGATGCCCGGGCGCGAGATCCACCAGCGGCGGCTCCTGCGTGGAGCAGATCTCCTGCGCCTTCCAGCAGCGGGTGTGGAAGCGGCACGCGGGCGGCGGGTTGATCGGGCTCGGCACGTCGCCGGTGAGGCGGATCCGTTCGCGCTTGCGGCGGCGCGCGGTGTCGGGAATGGGCACGGCCGAGAGCAGCGCCACCGTGTACGGGTGCATCGGCTGCTCGTAGAGCGACGTGCGGTCGGCGATCTCGACGATCTTGCCCAGGTACATCACCGCGACGCGGTCCGAGACGTGCCGGACGACGGACAGGTCGTGCGCGATCATCACATACGTCAGGTCGAGCTCGTTCTGCAGATCCTCCAGCAGGTTCACGACCTGCGCCTGGATCGACACGTCCAGGGCGGACACCGGCTCGTCCGCGACGATGAGCTTCGGACGCAGCGCGAGTGTCCGTGCGATGCCGATGCGTTGCCGCTGACCGCCGGAGAACTCGTGCGGATAACGGTTGTAGTGCTCCGGCGACAGGCCGACGAGCTCCAACAGCTCCTGCACGGCCTTCTTCGTGCCGTGCTCGGTCTCGACCTTCTGCAGCTTGAACGGCGCGCCGACGATGGTGCCGACCGTGTGCCGGGGGTTCAGCGACGAGTACGGGTCCTGGAAGATCATCTGCACGTCGCGGCGCAGGGGGCGCATCGCGGAGTTCGAGATGTGCGTGATGTCCCGGCCGTCGAAGACGATCTTCCCGTCGGTGGGCTCCAGCAGGCGGGTGAGCAGGCGGCCGGTGGTCGTCTTGCCGCAGCCGGACTCGCCAACCAGCGACAGTGTCTCGCCCTTGAGGACGGTGAAGTCCAGCCCGTCCACCGCCTGGACGGCGCCGACCTTGCGCTGCAGCAAACCCTTCCGGATGGGGAAGTGCTTCTGCAGCCCGGTGACGGTCAGCAGCTCCGTCCTGGTGCCCTGCCCGGTCCCGGCCGCCTCGGTCGCGTCCGCAGTCAACGTCGTTCCCCTCTTACAGCTTCGGCTTGATCTCGGTGTCCCACAGCCGCAGGCGGTCCGCCGCGGACAGGTGACACGCGATCTGGTGCCCGTTGCCGACATCGCGCAGCGCCGGCCTCTCGGTCTCGCTCGCGCCCCCGTTGAGGTGCCCGTAGGAGCACCTCGGGTGGAACGGGCAGCCCGGCGGCACGTTGATGAGGCTCGGCGGCGTGCCCTTGATCGGCAGCAGCCGCTCGGAGCGCTCCCGGTCCAGGCGCGGCATCGACCCCAGCAGCCCCCAGGTGTAGGGGTGCTGCGGCTCGCGGAAGATGTCGTCCGCCGTGCCGTACTCGATGCAGCGGCCCGCGTACATGACCAGGATGTCGTCGGCGAGCTCGGCCACCACGCCGAGGTCGTGCGTGATGATGATGACCGCGGAGTTGAACTCCCCCTGCAGGTCCCGGATCAGGTCCAGGATCTGCGCCTGCACGGTCACGTCGAGCGCGGTGGTCGGCTCGTCCGCGATGAGCAGCTCCGGGTCGCACGACAGCGCCATCGCGATCATCGCGCGCTGCCGCATGCCGCCGGAGAACTGGTGCGGGTAGTCGTCGACGCGGCGGGCCGGGTTGGGGATGCCGACGCGGTCGAGCATGTCGATGGCGTGCTTGCGCGCCACGGCCTTCGAGACGTTGTGGTGGATCCGGTACGCCTCGACGATCTGGTTGCCGATCGAGTAGTACGGGTGCATGGCCGACAACGGGTCCTGGAAGATCATCGCCATGTTCTTGCCGCGCAGCTGACGCACGTGCTCGTGGCTGGCGCCGACCAGGTTGTCCCCGTCCAGCAGGATCTCGCCGTCGATCCGGGCCGTGCCCTCCTTGTGCAGGCCCATGATCGACAGGCTGGTGACGCTCTTGCCGGACCCCGACTCGCCGACGATGCCGAGCGTCTTGCCCTTCTCCAGCGCGAAGGACAGCCCGTCGACGGACTTGACCACGCCGTCGTCGGTCGGGAAGTGCACGTGGAGGTCGCGGACCTCGAGGAAGTGCTGCGCGGTGGACTCGGTCATGACTTCCGCACCCTCGGGTCGACGACGGCGTACAAGAGGTCCACCACAAGGTTCGCGATCACGACGAAGAACGCGGCGAACAGCACCACGCCCATCACCTTCGGCAGGTCGTTCCCGGTGATCGCGCGCACGGCGTAGTCACCGAGCCCCTTGAGGGAGAACGCGGTCTCGGTCAGGATCGCGCCGCCGAGCAGCAGACCGACGTCGAGACCGAAGATCGTGAGGATCGGCGTCAGCGCGCCACGCAGACCGTGTTTGATCACGACCCGGTGTTCGCGCAGACCCTTCGCTCTCGCCGTGCGGATGTAGTCCTCGTTCATCGTCTCCAGCATGCCGGCTCTGGTGAGGCGGGCGTACTGGGCGGAGAACAGGAACGCGAGCGTGATCCACGGAAGTATCAGGTCATACGCCCACTCCCCAGGACTCTCGCTGAACGGCGTGAACTGCCCGCCGCGCGCGGTCCATCCCAGGGTGTAGGTGAAGAAGGTGAGCGAGATCAGACCGGTGAAGAAGATCGGCAGCGAGACGCCGGCCAGCGCGACCCCCATGGTCGCGCGGTCGAACACGGTGCCGCGTTTCAACGCGGACAGCACGCCGATGGAGACACCGGAGATCAGCCAGAGGGTCGCCGCGCCGACGGCCAACGACATGGTCACCGGGGCGCGGTCGAGCAGGTCGTCCCACACCGGCTGTCTGGTGATGAACGAGTAGCCGAGGCAGGGCGCCGGACAGTCGGCCACCGTCGACCCGAGGTCGTACTGGGTGCCGACGAAGACGCCCTTGACCCAGTTGCCGTACTGGACGACCACCGGGTCGTAGAAGCCGAGCCGGTCGGCGACCAGCTTGACCGTCTCCTCGGTGGCCGCGCGGCCCGCGTAGCGCGAAGCCATCGACTCCGGCGAGCCACCGGCGATCTTGGGCACCAGGAAGAAGATCGAGAAGGTGATGGCACTGACGATGAACATCAGCACCACGGCCGCGAACAACCGCCGGACGATGTAAGTGATCACTATGGGTGGCACCGGTGTCCGGCCCGGAAACTGGTCCCGGGCCGGACACCTGCTGCCTTCACCTGCCTAACGTGCCTCGCTGATACCTGTTCGGCGGACTACTGCTCGAGACCAAGCGCTGTGTAGTCGTAGTAGCCGAACTGCTCGTTGACGTACACGTTGGTCAGGCCCTCACCGCGGTAGAGCAGCGACTTCGCGACGACACCCGGCAGGATGAACGCGTCGTCCATGACCTGGCGGTCGATGTCGCTCCACAGCTTCTCGCGCTTGCCGTCGTCGAGCTCGGCGATCGCCTCGTCGAGCATCTGGTCGACCTTCGGGTCCCGCACGGAGACGTTGGACGAGCCACCGGTCTCCCGGATCACGCGGCTGTCCACGATCTGCGACAGGAAGCCGAAGCCGTCGTTCCAGTCCGCGCCCCAGCCGTTGACGACCAGGCCGAGGCCGTTGCTCTTCGCGAACGAGGGCAGGCCGACGAACTGCGAGAAGTAGTCACCCTGCGCGTAGCCCTTGAGGGTCAGGTTGATGCCGACCCGCTTGAGGGACTGCTGCAGCGACTCCGCGACGGCCTTCTCCGCGTCCCGCTCGTTGCGGTAGGCGATGTTCATGTCGAAGCCGTCCGGCTTGCCGCACTTCTTCAGGTGATCCTTGGCCTTGTCGACGTCACCCTTGTTGTCCGGGCCGGCCGGGTACAGGTCGAACTTCTTGTAGCCCGGAATGGCCGGCGGGAGGAGGTTGGTCGCGATGTCGCCACCGGCGAGCGCGCCACCCATCGCGCGCTGGTAGCTCGTGCGGTCGGTCGCGTACTCGATCGCGATGCGGCAGTCCTTGTTGTCGAAGGGCGCCACGTTCGAGTTGATCGACGTGTACCAGAGCCGCGCGATCGTCGGGTTGTCCGCGCTCTCCTTGGACGTCTCGTCGGCGAGGACCTGCGACTGCGCGGCCGAGCCGATGCCCGTGCCGGTGACGTGCACGTGCAGGTCACCGGACATGAGCTGGTTGTCGATCTCGCTCTGCGCCAGGTTCAGCGTGACCTCGTAGCCGTCCGGCAGCGCGGGGCGGTTCTCGTCGGTCTTCGCGTCCCACTGGTCGTTGCGGACCAGGGTGAACTGCTTGCCCTGCTCGACCTTGTCGAACTTGTACGGGCCGGTGGAGATCACGTGGTCGCGGTAGTTGACGCCGGTGTCCTTGGCCTCGGGGACCGGGAACGTCTGCGGCAGCATCGCGAGGTAGTCGAACCCGGCGAACGGCGTCTTCAGGTGGAAGACCACCGTGTAGTCGTCCGGGGTCTCGATCGCCGAGCTGGTGTCGACGCCCTTGGACTTGTACGGGCCCGCGTAGCCCTCGGGCAGCGCCAGGAACTGCTTGAAGTACTCGGGGCCGTTCGGGAACGCCTCCCGGTCCAGGGTCCGCAGCACGCCGTACTTGACGTCCGCGGCCTTGACCTCGGTGCCGTCCTCGTACTTGATGCCCTTGCGGATCTTGTACGTCCAGGTCTTGCCCTCGTCGCTCGGCTCACCGAGGTCCTCGGCGAGGTCCGGGACGAGCTCCTCGGACGCCTTGCCCGGCGCCGGCTTGAACATCACCAGCGAACGGCCGTAGAGGCGGGCGAAGTCCCACATGTAGCCGTAGTAGGTGTCGGCCGGGTCCAACGAGTCCGGCTCGCCGTTGTCGGCCATCTTGATGATGCCGCCCTTGGCGTCGGAGGGGTTGAACACCTTCCCGAGACCCGCGTTGAAGGCGGGGGTGGTGTTGTCGCCACCGTTCCCGTCGCCGTTGCCGTCGTCGCTCCCGCCACACGCGGAGAGAACCATGACGAACGCCGCGCCTGCGGCGATCGCTGGTATCAGGCGCTTATGTTTCATCGTGCTGTTGCACCCCTATCTTGTCGGGAGCCGGTCATCTCTGGGACCTGAGCTGTTGTCATCGGGACCGCGGGTCGAGTGCGTCGCGAAGGCCGTCGCCGAAGAGGTTGAAGGCCAACACGGTTATGAAGATCGCCAAGCCGGGCCACAGCATGAAGTGCGGCATGGTGTAGTAGTCGACCGCCTCGGAGAGCATGCCGCCCCAGGTGGGGGTCGGCGGGCGGATGCCGACGCCGAGGAACGACAGTGCGGCCTCGAACAAGATGTTCGTGGGGATCAGCAGCGTCGAGTAGACGAGGATCGGTGCGAGCAGGTTCGGCAGCAGCTCGCGGAACAGGATGTAACCGCCGCGCGCGCCGAGGCTGCGGGCCGCGTCCACGAACTCCCGTTCGCGCAGCGACAGTGTCTGCCCACGCACGATCCGGCCGATGTAGGGCCAGTTGAAGAAGCCGATGATGAAGATCAGCATGACGATCCGCAGCTGCTCGCCGTCCAGCCCGAACGCCGTGTCCGGCACGACGCCGGCCAGCGCGATCGCGAACACGAGCAGCGGGAACGCCAGGAAGATGTCCATCAGGCGGCTGATCACGGCGTCGACCCAGCCGCCGAAGAAGCCGGCGATGATGCCCATGACCGTGCCGATCGCGACCGAGAGCATGGTGGCGCAGACCGCGATCAGCAGGGAGATCCAGGAGCCGGCGAAGATCCGGGTGAGGATGTCGCGGCCGTTCTTGGGTTCGACGCCGAGCAGGTGGTCCCAGCTCATGCCGCCGAAGACGCCGGTGGGCTTCATGGTCGAGCCGTCGACGAGGTCCTCGTTGAACTGGTCCGGGTTGATCACGCCGAACACCCGGTCCATCAGCACCGCGACGATGGCGATGACCACCAACAGCACGATGATGACGCCGCCCGCCATCGCGACCTTGTCGCGTTTCAGGCGCAGCCATGCGATCTGGCCGAGTGAGCGTCCCTGGATCGCCTTGCCGGTCTGCCCCGCGAGCACAGCCTCCGGGCTGGCCGCCGCGCCGCTAGGGGCGTCGAGCGGTGCACTCATCCCGTGACCCGCCGGGTGGTGGCCAGGTCACAGGCTCGCGCGGACCGCGGGAACGGCATCTCCGCATCCTCCGGGTTAGCTCGGCGTCTCACCATTCGGTCGGAGACACTAACCCTTACGTTCCCCCGGTATTAACCGGGTGAGGTTACGATCCGAGAACACGGACGCATTCCGGCCACGCATCCCGGCCGCGTCGTCACCGACTGTGATCAGCGGCTTCTTTCGTGGCGTCCACGGCGAACCAACCGGACTCGAACGCCTGCCAGTTCAGCAGCGGCGCCCTGCTCGCCGCGCCGTCCCGCGCGACCGCCCGCGCCAGCCGTGCCACCGGATCGGGGTACTCACACCAGATCAGGTACGACAGGTGGGTGCGCACCGAGTGGCGACCGGAGGACACACCTTCCACCAGAAGGACGTCCGGCACGTCGACGTCGACGTGCGCGCCGGGATGCGGGCGGCCGTCGGTCCACTCCGTCTTCCGGTAGCGGCCGGGGCGGCCCGCCGCGATCGGGGCGAGCACGCCGTCGACCAGCCTCGGCCACCAGGAGACCGGGTCGTCCCAGGTGGCGAAGTCGTCGGTGCTGACCAGCGTCGCGCCCAGCTCGTCGCGCAGCGTCGCCGCGAACACCGACTTGCCGGAGCCGGACGGCCCGTCGATCGCGACCAGCCGGGTACGCCCGAGCCGAGGCGGCGCGGCCAGAATGGCGCTTGCCACACTCGGTCGCCGACTCACACCGAGCGGCGGCCGGTCAGCGCGCGGCCGAGCGTGAGCTCGTCCGCGAACTCGAGGTCGCCGCCCATCGGCAGCCCGGACGCGAGCCGGGTGACCGTGAGGCCGGGGAAGTCACGCAGCATCCGCACCAGGTAGGTCGCCGTCGCCTCACCCTCGGTGTTCGGATCCATGGCGAGGATGACCTCCGTCACCTCCTGCGCGGAGATGCGCTGCAGCAGCTCCCGCACCCGCAGCTGGTCGGGACCGATGCCGGACAACGGGTCGAGCGCGCCGCCGAGCACGTGGTAGCGGCCCTTGAACTCCCGGGTCCGCTCGATCGCGAGGACATCCTTCGGCTCCTCGACGACACACACCGCGCTCGGGTCGCGGCGCGCGTCGCGGCAGATCCGGCAGGTGGGCTGCTCGGAGACGTTGCCGCAGATGTCGCAGAAGACCACGCCCTCCTTGACCTTCTGCAGCGCCTGCTGCAGCCGGGTCACGTCGGCCGGGTCGGCGCCGAGCAGGTGGAACGCGATGCGCTGCGCGCTCTTCGGACCGACGCCGGGCAGCCGGCCCAGCTCGTCGATCAGGTCCTGTACCGGTCCCTCGTACATTCCCGGTCGCTACATGCCGGGCAGGCCGAGCCCGCCCATGCCGCCGGCGAGCGGGCCCATCGCGTCCGCGGCGAGCTGCTGCGCGTTGGCGCTGGCGTCCCGCACCGCGGCGACGATCAGGTCGGCCAGCGTCTCCGTGTCCTCCGGGTCGACGACCTTCGGGTCGATGGCGAGCGACTTCAGCTCACCGGCGCCCGACACGGTCGCGGTCACCAGGCCGCCACCCGCCGAGCCGGTCGCCTCGGCGTTGGCCAGCTCCTCCTGCGCGGACATCAGCTGTTCCTGCATCTTCTGCGCCTGCTGCAAGATCTGCTGCATGTCGGGCACGCCACCGGGTTGCACCGCGGCTCCTCTCGTCGGCCAAGTACTCGCTTCCAGCGTAGCCGCGTGCTGGTGTGGCAGGGTGAGCGCCGTGCGGAGACCTGTGCTCGCGGTGACCTGTCTGCTCGTGCTCGCCGGCTGCGGCGGCCCGGCGGCCGGAACCGCGCGGCCGGCCCCGACCACGACGACGACCACGCCCACGACCGTCGCGCCGACCACCACCACCGACGTGGCGCCGCCGACGCCGCCGCCCGCCAACTCGACCCCGCCGGACGCGAAGCCGCAGCCGGTGGTGGTGCTCGACCCGGGCCACAACGGCGCGAACGCGGCGAACCCCGGGGCGATCAACAAGCTGGTGCCGGCCGGGCGCGGACGGACGAAGCCGTGCAACACCACCGGCACCGCGACCAACGCCGGCTTCCCCGAGCACGCGTTCACGTGGGACGTGGCCGTGCGGGTGCGCGATCTCCTTGCGGCGAAAGGGGTTCGGGTCGTGCTGACCAGGCCGGACGACAACGGCGTCGGCCCGTGCGTCGACCAGCGCGCGGCCGTCGGCAACCAGTCCGGGGCGAACGCCGTGGTGTCGATCCACGCGGACGGCTCGACCAACCCGTCGGCGCACGGCTTCCACGTCGCCTACTCGGCGCCGCCGCTCAACGAGGCGCAGGGCGAGCCGTCACTGCGGCTGGCGTCGACCATGCGGGACACGCTCGCGTCGAACGGCTTCGCGACGTCGACCTACATCGGCTCGGCGGGCCTGTCCCCGCGCGACGACCTCGGCGGGCTCAACCTGTCGGAGCGCCCCGCGGTGTTGGTCGAGTGCGGCAACATGCGCAACGCGACGGAGGCCGCGGCTTTCGCCAGCCCGGACGGTCGGCAGGGTTATGCGGCCGCGATCGCGGCAGGCATCCTCGCCTACCTCGGCTGACGCCCGCGTGTCAGCGGTCGATGGGGCGGGCGCCGAGCTTGTCGGTCAGCAGCTTGACCATGTCCGCCTCCGGGTTGGGCTCCGCCGGGGGCGGGGGCGGGGCGCCGTTGTCCGGTTCGAAGTAGTCCTCGTCCGCCGGGGGTTCCGGGGGAAGCGGCTCGTCCGGGGGCGGCAGGGGCGCGGGTGCCTTCGCCGGCTCCTGCGCGGGTGCTGCGGCCGCGGGCTGTGTCGGGCGCGTGTAGGTCGGCGGCTCCGTACGCGGCTTCTGCGCCACCGCCGGGCCGCCCGTGCTCTGTTCCGCGTGCACGCACTTCACGACCCACCGACCGCCGAGCACCTCGCCGAGTGCCTGCGCCACCGCGTCCACGTTGCGCGGCTCGCCGAGGCGCCTGGCCAGCGGCGCGGCGGTGTGCGCGATCACGACCGTGTCGCCCTCGACGGACTGCACGGTCGCGTTCGTGAGCATCGCCTCGGTGCTGCGGCTGTTCTTGCGCACCACCGTGAGCAGCTCCGACCACAGCCTGCGCACGGCGGCCGCGTCGATCGAACCGCCGGCCGTCGGGGCGGCGGGCGTGGGCGTGGGCTCCGGAGCGGCGGGCTCCTGGGTCGCGGGTGGCGGCGAGGCCACCACCGCACGCTCGGCCGGCGGCGCGGCGGGCGCGGCGGGCGGCGGCGACACAGCGGGCGGGGCAACGGGCTGCGGTGCGGCGGCCGACGGAGCGGCGGCGGGAGCGGCGGGAGCAGCGGGAGCCGACTGGCCCGACGCCGTCACCCGGCGCTCGATGCGCTCCAGCCGCTGCAGCACCGCGGAGTCCGCGGCCATGTCGGTGGGCACCGCGCCGGGCAGCAACATCCGCGCGCACAACAGCTCGAGCAGCAGCCGCGGCGCGGTGGCGCCACGCATGTCGACCAGTCCGGTGTGGACGATCTCGGCGAACCTGGTCAACGTGCCCGGCCCGAGGCGCTCGGCCTGCGCGACCATCCGGTCCAGCTCGTCACCCGGCGCGGCGACGAGGCCGCGAGCGCCCGCGTCCGGCACGGCACGCAGCAGCACCAGGTCCCGCAGGCGGTCCAGCAGGTCGGAGGCGAACCGGCGCGGGTCGTGGCCGGCCTCGACGAGCCGGTCGACCGTGCCGTAGACGGCCGTCGCGTCGTTGGCGGCCAGCCCGTCGACCATGTCGTCGATCAGCGCGACGTCGGTGACGCCGAGCAGCGCGACCGCCCGTTCGTAGGTCACACCCTCCGGCCCCGCGCCGGCGAGCAGCTGGTCGAGCACCGACTGGGTGTCCCGCGCGGAACCCCCGCCGGCGCGGATGACCAGCGGGAACACCGGCGGCGCCACAGTCGCGCCCTCGTCGGCGACGTTGCGCTCCAACAGCTCGCGCATCGCGCCGGGCGGGATCAGCCGGAACGGGTAGTGGTGGGTGCGCGACCGGATGGTCGGCAGCACCTTGTCCGGCTCGGTGGTCGCGAAGATGAAGACCAGGTGCTCCGGCGGCTCCTCCACGATCTTCAGCAGGGCGTTGAAGCCCTGCGTGGTGACCATGTGCGCCTCGTCGATGATGAACACCCGGTAGCGCGACGACGCGGGCGCGTAGAACGCCCGGTCGCGCAGCTCGCGGGCGTCGTCGACGCCACCGTGGCTCGCCGCGTCCAGCTCGACCACGTCCACGTTGCCCGGGCCCTCCGGCGCGAGCGAGATGCACGAGTCGCACTCGCCGCACGGGTCGGGCGTCGGGCCCTGCTCGCAGTTGAGCGAGCGGGCCAGGATGCGCGCGCTGGACGTCTTGCCGCAGCCGCGCGGACCCGAGAACAGGTAGGCGTGGTTGACGCGCTTCGCGGCGAGCGCCGTGCGAAGCGGTTCGGTGACGTGTTCCTGCCCGACGACCTCGGCGAAGGTTGCCGGACGGTACTTGCGGTAAAGGGCGAGCGCCACGCCAGGACCATACCCGCCGCCACCGACAGCCCCGGCACCCACGGGCCGCTCCCGGCCGGGGTGGCTACAATGACCATGGACCCCATGCGGCGTTCATCTCGTGAACCTCCCCAGGGCCGGAAGGCAGCAAGGATAAGCGGGCTCTGACGGGTGCGTGGGGTCCCCTTTTTATGTCCTGGTGACCTCGACCAGGACCTCCAGCAGCAGGCTCTCGCCGGTCACCAGCTCCCGCCGCGCCCGCGCAAGGTCGCCGCTGGCCACCTTGCGCCGCAACATCTCGACGATCCGCCGGTCCGGCACCGACCACGGCTCGGCCCGCAGGCCCTTGAAGATCGTGTCGAGCTCGGTCAGCCGCCCGGTCAGCGCCACGAACCCGTAGTGGGCGCGCACCGACCGTCTGGCCAGGTCGCGGGCGCTGTCGTGCACTGCCACCTCCTCCGGCGCCGTCTCGCAGCAGCCGAGCGCGCCGGCCGCGTTGCCCGTCGCGACCGCGGCGCTCTCGACCATCAGCCGGACCCCCGCCAGCCCGTCGCGCAGCTCCCTGGCCAGTGCGAACAGGGTGCCGGTCCGCCACCGCCGCGCGAGGCCGGCCGCGGGATGGCCTGGCCGCGCGGCCCGCGCCTCCAGCTCGGCGACCGCCGCGGTCGCCAGGTCCATGGTCACGGCGCTGTCGAGGAAGAAGGTCCGGCAGGAACGCAGCAGGGTCGCGGTCAGGTCCAGGTACTCGGTCGCCGTGTCGAAGTGGGGGTGGGCTGCGATGCGTGCCAGCGTCATGGGAGCTCCGGGGCCGGCTAGTGGGGACTGCCGCTCAAGCGTCCGTCGCGGCCGGGCCGGGCGCCCTGGGGTCGGGCCCTAGGGGCACCTCTAGGTTTTCCGCGACTCCAGCCGGGTCCGCAGCTCGCGGCGGGAGGCGATGCCGAGCTTCGCGTACACGTTGCCGAGGTGGTACTCGACGGTCTTCGTGGTGACGTAGAGCCGCGCGCCGATCTCGCGGTTGGTGAGGTTGCGCCCGACGAGCCGCGCCACCTCCCACTCCCGGTCGGTCAGGCCGGCGAGCACGTCACGGGTGCGGTCCGGCACGCCGCAGCGGTCGAGGTCCTCGTCGACGCGGCGTTCGAACGGGGTCGCGCCGAGCAGGTGCAGGCGCGTCTTCGCCGACCGCAGCAGCGTGGTCGCCTCCTCGACCCGGCCCTCGGTGAGCAGGCGGCGGGCGTGGTCGTGCTCGAGGAGGCTGTCGGCGAGCGGGATCGCGACCGGCCGCGGCCTGCGCAGGAACGCGGCGGTGTCGGCGAGCGCGGCGTCGCCGTCGCCGGTCGTGGACCGGTGCCACGCGGTCAGCCGCGCGACCGTGCTGTCGAGGTAGGCGACACCGTCGGCCCGCACCCGGAGCCGGTCGAGCTGCGTCGCGGCCGCGTCGGTGCGGCTGAGCGCGAGCAGTGCCTCCACCAGCAGCGGCCGCCACCACAGGTCCCACCACCGGTGCACGCCGTCGTCGTCCCGCGGGTCGGCCCCGGGCAGCCGGGACAGCACGGCGAGCACCCGCGCGTGGTCGCCGCGCGCGTGCTCGAGGGTGGCCTCGGCGAGTGCCGCGTACCGCAGGTCCTGCGGGCCGCCGAGCTGCTGCGCGAGCCGGTTCGCGGCCAGCACGTGCTCGCCGGCGGCCGGCCAGTCGCCCCGGCCGGCGGGCACGAACGTCGCGGCCATCCGCCGCAGCACCAGGTTCTGCGGCTGCTCGTCGTGCTCGTCGACCGCGGCGGCGTGCCGCATCACGGCGGCCGCCTCGTCCCAGTCGCCGAGCTGGTAGTGGCCGGCGGCGAGGTAGCAGTGCGGCACGGCGCCGCCGATCAGGAAGACGCCCCGGCGCGTGCGGAGCACCACGTTGGTCAGGTCGCGGCGGGCGTCGGCGAAGCGGCCGAGCATGGTGCGGATCGCGCCGCGGCAGGCGAGGGTGTCGAGCTGCTCGGCCGGCACGGCACTCGGGTTGCGGGGCAGGTGGTCGAGCTCCTCGAGCCCGGCGGCCATCCCGTCGACGCGGCAGCGCGCGGTCGCGGCGAGCAGCTCGGTGTAGTCCCGCAGCACCGCAGGAAGGTCGCCGGCCGCGAGCGCCTCCCGGACCGCGGCCACGGCCTCGCGGTCGCGACCGCTCCAGGTGTAGGCGCCGGCGAGCCCGGCCGCCGCCGTGCTGCGGACCCAGTTGGGCACGTCCGGTCCCGCGTCGGCGCGGGACTCGGTGAACCAGCGCTGCGCGGCCGCCCACTCGCCGGACGCGAACAGCGCGACGAACCCGAGGCACAGCGAGCGCAGGGGCGACGGCGCGCACCGCTCGAACCTCGGCAGCAGCTCGAACGCCCGCGTCCGGTCCCGGCTGAACAGCACCTGCACACCCGACGTCAGCAGCCTGCGCTCCTGGTCGGCGCGGGTCGGCGAGAGGTCGGCCGCCCACAGCAGGTACTCGGCGGCGACGCCGTGCTGCCCGAGCTCGGACTGCTCGGTGGCCGCCGCCTCCAGGTCGGCCGCGAGGTCGGCGTCGGCGCTGGTGGCCGCCGCGACCCGGTGCGCCCACGCGGTCGACCGGTCGACGACCTCGGCCGCGCGGGCGTGCAACAGGCTCCTGCGGGCCGGCGACAGCGCGGAGTAGATCGCCTCGCGCTGCAGCTCGTGCACGATGCCGACCGGGCTGGACGGCTCGTTCGGCCACCACTGCGCGAGCCCGGCGTCGAGCGCGGGCTGCAGGGCCTCGCTCGGGCGGGGCACGCCCGCGACGTGCGCGAGGCGGGCGAGCGGGCCTCGGGTGCCGAGCACGGCGAGGCCGTCGAGCAGGTCGCGGGTCGGCACCGGCAGCCGTTCTGTCGTCGCGCGGACGGCGGTCACCAGCGAGCGCGGCACGGCGATGCGGTGCTCGCCGGACAGCTGGTCGGACGGCACCTCGGCGAGCAGCGTGCGCAGGTGCAGCGGGTGGCCGCCGGTGTAGGACCGCAGCCGTTCCGCGGCGGGGGCGGGCAGCTCGCGGCCGGCGACGACCAGTGACAGCCGCGCGACCTCCTGCGTGCGCAGACCGGACAGCTCGATCGTGGTGCTCGTCGGGCCGCTGCGGGCGAGCCGGTCGAGGCGGGGGTCGTCCTCGCGGGCCACGACGACCACGAGCACCTGGTCGGCCCAGATGCGGCGGAGCACGAAACCCAGCGCCTGCACGGAAGGCGCGTCGGCCCACTGCGCGTCGTCCACGACGATCGCGACGGAGCTGGCCGCCGAACTCGCCGCCTGGAGGCGGCCGAGCAGGTCGAGGAGCTGCGCGCCGACCGCGAGCGGGCTCGCGTCGGCCGGCACCGGGTCGGTCAGCAGCGGGGTCCGCAGCTCGGTCGGCACCCGGCGCACGAGCTGCCCGACGACGCCGTGGTCGAGGCCGGTCTCGCCGGCGTCCGCGCTCGCCACGAGGACCGTGAAGTCGTGCAGCCCGTTGGCGAACCGGCGCACCACGGACGTCTTGCCGATGCCGGCCGGGCCGCGCACCGACACCACCTGAGGGTCCCCGGCACGCACCTTGTCGCCGAGCTCGGCGAGCCGTGCCAGCTCGGCTTCCCGCCCGACAAAGCCGTCCACGCTCCAAGTGAACCCATCGCGGGACCAACGGTCCAGCGGATCAACCCGATGAGCCCAACGGGGTGTGCAGGTATTGCACGAACAGTTCGTTGTTCAGTGCCCGCGCGGACCGTCTCCGCCGGACCAGCTCGATGGCCGCCGCGGTGTCGAGCCCGAGCGCGACGAGTGCCATCGCGACGACGAGCCCCGACCGGTTGAACCCGACCCGGCAGCGGACCAGCGTCGCCCGTCCGGCCGACACGCCTTCCGCCACGCGGGCCGCGGCCTCGCCGACCGCGACGAGCTGCGCGTCGGTG
The DNA here is from genome assembly GCA_963840275.1 of uncultured Actinomycetota bacterium. GTDB lineage: Bacteria > Actinomycetota > Actinomycetes > Mycobacteriales > Pseudonocardiaceae > Actinophytocola. The sequence goes on along the minus strand of CAWIYK010000002.1, from coordinate 775,928 downwards.
AGCGGCCCGTCGGGGATCGCGAGCACGTGGTGCTCCACCCCGGGCGGTGGGCCGTGCCCCGCCTGGTCGATGAGCGTCACCACCAGGTCGAACTCGCCGCCGACGACCGCGTCGCGCAGCTCGCCGGCCGGGTCGAGCCACTGGTGGCCGCCCATCCAGAGATGCCGCCGGATCTCGTGCCACGGCGCGTCGGCCATCGGCCGGTCGTCCCGCATCGACGCCTCCCCGGGGGTCAACCGGGCAACGACCGCCACACGGACAGGGTTCCCGGCGACCGGCGGTTGGGCCGTCCGAGCGAACCGACTGGCTCGTTCGAGTGCAACCGGCGGCCGGGGCTTGGCCGGCCACCGCCGCACTGGTTGCCTGCTAGGGGGTCCCTACCGGTGGAAGGGTGCACGATGCAGCCGTTCGAACTGCCCGAGTTCTACATGCCCTACCCGGCACGGTTGAACCCCAACCTCGAGCGGGCCCGCACGCACAGCAAGGCGTGGGCCTACGAGATGGACATGATCGACGTGCCGCAGGAGGGCACGAAGATCTGGGACGAGCACGACTTCGACTCGCACGACTACGCGCTCCTGTGCTCCTACACCCACCCGGACGCGCCGGGCCCCGAGCTGGACCTCGTCACCGACTGGTACGTCTGGGTCTTCTACTTCGACGACCACTTCCTCGAGCTGTTCAAGCGCACCCGCGACCTGCCGGCCGCGCGCGAGTACCTCGACCGGCTCGCCGCGTTCATGCCGGTCGGCGGCGAGATCACGGAGGTGCCGGAGAACCCCGTCGAGCGCGGCCTCACCGACCTGTGGACCAGGACCGTCCCGGCCCACTCGCAGGACTGGCGCGAACGGTTCGTGGAAAGTACGAAGAACCTCCTCGACGAGTCGCTGTGGGAGCTCGCCAACATCAACGAGGGCCGCGTCGCGAACCCGATCGAGTACATCGAGATGCGCCGCAAGGTCGGTGGCGCGCCGTGGTCGGCGAACCTCATCGAGCACGCGGTCGGCGCGGAGGTGCCGGCCGCGATCGCCGCGACCAGGCCGATGGAGGTCCTGCGCGACACCTTCGCCGACGGCGTGCACCTGCGCAACGACCTGTTCTCCTACGAGCGCGAGGTGCTCGACGAGGGTGAGCTGTCCAACGGCGTGCTGGTGTTCGAGCGGTTCCTCGGCATCACCACGCAGGAGGCCGCCGACTCGGTCAACGACCTGCTCACGTCACGGCTGCACCAGTTCGAGCACACCGCGCTCACCGAGGTGCCGCGCCTGTTCGAGGAGCACGGCATCGACCCGGCCGCGCGGTTCGGCGTCGGCGCGTACGTCAAGGGGCTGCAGGACTGGCAGTCCGGCGGGCACGAGTGGCACCTGCGGTCGAGCCGGTACATGAACAAGAACGCGCGGACCAGCCCGTTGGACGGCCCGCTCGGGCTGGGCACGTCGGCGGCGCGGATCGCCGGCTCGCTCCTCACGTCGGCGCCGCAGCGGCTGCGCAGCTTCGGGCACGTGCCGTTCCAGCAGGTCGGGCCGATCACGCTGCCGGAGTTCGTCATGCCGTACGAGGTGCGACTGTCGCCGCACCTGGACGCCGCGCGGGAGAACGTCGTCGCGTGGTCACACTCGGTCGGCATCCTCGAGGAGGGCATCTGGGACGAGGAGGCCCTGCGCGACAACGACCTGCCGCTGTGCGGCGCCGGCATCCACCCGGACGCGACCGCCGACGGGCTGGACCTCACGTCGGCCTGGCTCGCGTGGGGCACCTACGCCGACGACGCCTACCCGAGGTTGTGGGGGCGCTCGCCCGACCTCGCCGCCGCGAAACTCAGCAACGACCGGCTGAAGGAACTGATGCCGATCGACAACGCGCACACGCTCGTGCCGGCGTCCGGCATGGAACGCGGCATCGCGGACCTGTGGACGCGGACCGCGGGGCCGATGTCGGAGGACGCCAGGCGTCAGTTCCGGGGGGCTGTCGAGCGGATGCTCGACAGCTGGCTGTGGGAGCTGGACAACCAGCACGCGAACCGGATCCCCGACCCGGTCGACTACATGGAGATGCGGCGCCGCACGTTCGGGTCGGAGCTGACCATGAGCCTGTCGCGGATCGGACACGGCGGCTCGCTGCCGAAGGAGATCTACCGCACGCGGCCGGTCCGGTCGCTGGAGAACGCGGCCATGGACTACGCCTGCCTGATGAACGACTGTTTCTCGTACCAGAAGGAGATCGAGTTCGAGGGCGAGATCCACAACGGGGTGCTGGTGGTGCGGACGTTCCTCGACTGTTCGCAGGAACGCGCGTTCGAGGTCGTCAACGGGCTCATGACCGCGCGGATCGAGCAGTTCGAGCACATCGTGAACCTGGAGCTGCCCGCCCTGTTCGACGACTTCGCTCTGGATGCCGCTGGGCGCGACGCGCTGCTCGGGTACGCGCAGGAGCTGAAGGACTGGTTGGCCGGGATCCTGTCCTGGCACGTCGGGTGTCGTCGCTATACCGAGGCGGACCTGCGTCGAGTGGTCGCCGACGCGCCCGCGCGCGTTGGTGCGCTTACCGGGCTTGGGACGTCTGCTGCGCGGATCGGCCGACTGGTTTCCTGAAGCGGCGGGGCTGGCTTCCGGCCCCGACTGGCGGACCCGCCGGTGTTGGGCCTCCGACCCCGGCTGGCGCGACCGCGGACGTTGGCCTCCGGCCCCCGGTGTCCAACTTACCGGCGGGCACCGACAGCCACGGCCGACGAAGATCCATCACACGCGAACTGTCCACAACAGCGAAGTTGTCCACAAGCACACCCTCGACCGCCCGCCGCTGTCGGTGCCCGCCGGTAGCGTGGTTCGAGGGGGCCGGAGGCAAACTTCTCGGAAACCGGCGCGCGAAACCCGTAGAGAACGTCGTCACCGCTCCGACGTACCCGCGAACGCAGCCCGAACTGAGGAGAACACCGTGAAGTACATGCTGCTCATGCAGGCCAGCGAGCGGATCGAGCACCCGCCCATCCACACCTGGGACCCGGCCGACGTCAAGGTCCACCTCGAGTTCATGCGGACCTTCAGCGACAAGCTCGTCGCCGACGGGGAGTTCGTCGACGCGCAGGGGCTGGCCGGGCCGGAGGAGGCCAAGGTCGTCCGGTCGACGGCGGCCGGCGCGCCCGCGGTGACCGACGGGCCGTTTCCCGAGTCCAAGGAGTTCCTCGCCGGTTTCTGGGTCATCGACGTCGACAGCCTCGACCGCGCCATCGAGGTCGCCGCGGCCGCGTCCGCCGCGCCGGGGCCGAACGGCGTGCAGTTGAACCTGCCGATCGAGGTGCGACAGATCATGGCCGCGCCGAGCACCGACGCATGACGACGGTCGAGGACCTGCTGCGCGACCTCGCGCCGCAGGTCCTCGGCGCGCTCCTGCGCCGCTACGACGACTTCGCCGCCGCGGAGGACGCCGTCCAGGAGGCGCTCGTCGTGGCGGCCGAGCAGTGGCCGGCCGACGGGCTGCCGGACTACCCGCGCGGCTGGCTCATCCAGGTCGCGTCGCGCCGGATGCTCGACCACCTGCGCAGCGAGCAGGCGCGCCGCCGGCGTGAGGACGCGGTCGCGAACCAGGAGCCGCCGCCCGAGGTGCCCGACCGGGACGACACGCTCGTCCTGCTGTTCATGTGCTGCCACCCGGCGCTCAAGCCCGCCGCGGCGATCGCGCTCACGCTCCGCGCGGTCGGCGGCCTCACCACCACCGAGATCGCCAACGCGTTCCTCATCCCCGAGGCCACCATGGCCCAGCGGATCAGCCGCGCCAAGCTGAAGATCAAGGACTCCGGCATCCCGTTCGGCATGCCGACGGCCGACGAGCGGGCCGACCGGCTCGCCGCCGTGCTGCACGTCCTCTACCTCATCTTCAACGAGGGCTACGCCAGCAGCACCGGCCCCGACCTGCAACGCGGCGACCTCGCGGCCGAGGCCATCCGGCTGGCCCGCGCCGTCCACGCGCTCCTGCCCGACGACGGCGAGGTCGCCGGCCTGCTCGCGCTGATGCTCCTGACCGACGCCCGCCGCCCGGCGCGCACCGGCCCGAACGGCGAGCTGATCCCGCTCCCCGAGCAGGACCGCGACCGCTGGGACCACGCGGCGATCGACGAGGGCGTCGCCCTGATCACCGCGACGCTGCCCCGCGGCCCGCTGGGTCCGTACCAGGTGCAGGCCGCGATCAACGCCGTCCACGACGAGGCGAAGACGGCCGACGACACCGACTGGCCGCAGCTCCTCGCGCTGTACGGCGTGCTGCGCGGCATGTCCGACAACCCGATGGTGGCGCTCAACCACGCCGTCGCGTTCGCCATGGTGCACGGTCCGGCGGCCGCGTTGGACCTGCTCACCACGCTCGCCGGGGACCGCCGCATCGCCGGCCACCACCGGCTGCACGCGGTCCGTGCGCACCTGCTCGAGATGGCCGGCGAGCACGCCGCGGCCGCCGAGGAGTACCGCGCCGCGGCGGGCCGCACGACGAGCCTGCCCGAACAGCACTACCTGACGATCCGCGCCGCTCAGGCCGCGAGCTCAGCCGATCATGCGTGACGGGGGCTGGCCGATCCCGGGCGCGAAGCCACGCTCGAACGACTCCTCCGGCGAACCGATGTAGTGGTGGTCGTTGTCGAAGATGACGGTCAGCAGCGCGCCCCGGTGGTCCGGAAGGCTGTAGCCGATGCCGCGCTCACCGCCCAGGTTGGCCATGTCCCTGGCGGTCTGGATGCCCGGCATCGTGGCGATGACCTGCTCGAGCGCCTGCTCGAGGTCGGCCGGCAGGCCGTTGGCGGACAGCACCGAACGCAGGTAGTTGAACGCGAGGTAGTCGAGGTTCTCGTCGCTGAACGTGTCCGGCGTCGCGGTGAAGTCGCCACCGGTGGCGGTGCGCCGCGCCTCCTCCGCGGTGGCATCCTGGCGCAGCTGCCGCTTGATCACCACCGGGTCGCGGGGGACGCTCGCGAGGAATTCGATGTTCGGGCTGAACCAGGAGCCGGGCGCGGTGCACGCCGCGTCGGTCGTCGACGGCGCCGGCCAGCACTCGCCGTCGGTCGTCCCGTCGGGCGAACCGTTGTCGCCGCTCGGCCGCCCGGCGGGGAGACGCACCATGCCGACCACCTTCTCCCGCCAGGCGTCGGCGCGGCCCGGGCCCTGCCACAGCTCCCGCTCGCCGACGATGCCGCTTCCCACCCGCGACTTCGTGTGGGAGTAGTAGACCTCGCCGGCCGCGGGCCGGTCGGGCGCGACGGCCGTGATCCCCGGTCCGTCGGCCGAGCCCGCGTCGCCAGGCAGGAAGGCGACCGCGGCGGCGAGCCCGACGACGGCCGCCGCGGCGGCGACGGGCACCAGCCAGCCGCGGCGGGACCGGGTCGCGAAACCGAGCGGCGGGCAGGGCGTCTCGGGAACCTCGTCGGCGCGGAACCGCAGCGCCTCGGTGACGTCCTTCTCGAGTTCAGTGCTCATCGGTCGTGTCCTTCATCTTGCGGCGCAGGGTGTTGAGGGCTCGGTGGGCGGCGGCCTTGACGGTGCCGGTGGCGACGCCGAGGGTGGTGGCGGTCTCGGCCTCGGAGAGCTCGCAGTAGTAGCGGAGGACGATCACCTCGCGCTGCCGCGTCGGCAGGTGGCCGACGTTGCGGAGGACCTCCCGGTGCCGCTCGGCGGCGAGGAGCTCCCGCTCGGCGGACGGCGCGTCCCGGGGACGCGTCAGCGATGCGAGGTACCGGGTCGCCGTCCGCTGGCGCCGCAGCCGCGACCGCGAACGGTTGATGACCGCCCTGCGCAGGTAGGCGACCATGTGGGCGCGGTCGTCGAGGTCGGGGCGCAGCCGAAGCACCGCCTCGAGACAGTCCTGGACGACGTCCCTGGCCGCGTCGGCGTCGTCGACCAGCAGGGTCGCCAGCCGCACGAGCGGCATCCACTGCTCTTCCAGCAGCGTGACGAGCGATGGCTCCGCCGGCCGAAGGTTCACCGGAGCGGCCATGCCGGCCCTCGCGTTCGACTCATGCCCGGTACACGCCCGGGTCCGCCGAAGGTTACTTCGATGTGACCCGCGTCACGCGCAACGGATGCAGGTCGTCGTGGCCGGCAGTGCCTCCAGCCGACCGTCGCCGATCGGTTGGCCGCACTTCACGCACCGCCCGTAGGTGCCGTCGCGAAGCCGCTGCTCGGCGAGATCGAGCTGTTCGAGCTCGTCCCGCGCCTGGCGCAACAGGCCGGCGACCTGGGCGCGCTCGAACGCGATCGTCGCACCCTCCGGGTCGTGCTCGTCGTCGTTGGTCGTCCAGGCCGAGGCCTCGACGAAGTCCGCGTGCCGCCGACTCAGCGAGTCGATCAGCGACCGCACCTCGCCACGTCGCGCCCTGATCAGCTCCTCGTGCACGGCGCACCTCCTCCCCTGGCCGGCGGCGCTGTGGCCGCGTTGGGCGACCACCCACGCCTCCGGTATCCTCCCCGGCGGAGGATTCGCATAGTGGCCTAGTGCGCACGATTGGAAATCGTGTTGGGTGTTAAAACCCTCGCGGGTTCAAATCCCGCATCCTCCGCGCTCTGAACAGCGTAAACGCCGGGCATCCTGATCATGGGTGCCCGGCGTTCGCCGTCTCGGAGTACCGAGGGTCTCAGTTGCCGAGTCGGTGGGGTCATCCATCTGCGTCTCCCGCACTCACCACTGCGCGCCAGGCCTTGTTGTCAGCCGACTTCATCTTGCCGCCCTCCATCGACCCGCCTGTCATTGCGATCGCTGCGGCGGTCGCGAGTTGAGCATGGACGAGTGCCAGTTCTCGGAGTTCGCGCGCGCGGTCAGCGTCAGGCGTCGCGTCGGCCTCGCTCAAGCAACGTTCAGCCTGTTGGTAGTGCTCCGGTCCTGTCATAGGGTCTGAACCTCCTTCGGGGGACCAGTACATCAGCTGTGCGTCCGGCCGGCGGCCTCGATCTTCTTGATCTGTCGAGCATGTCGTTAGCAATGTTGTGCACACATCGGTACGACTTTCCTACCCGCTGGCCGGATTCGTTAGCATTCCTGGCTGTCCGACCAACAACAGGGAGAGACTATGAAGTCGAAACGTACAATCGTGTGGCGGTCAGCCTTCATGGCGGCCGCGCTTGCGCTTGGCACGCTCGTCGGAGCCACCCCGGCGGGTGCCACTGACTCCTCCTGCGCCGCGTACACGTCCTGCTTCTGGCTGCAGCAGAACTTCGAGGGGCTGAAGAAAGTCGGCGGAAACTCCAGCGAGGGCACCTGGGTATTCGTCGTCGTGGAGGAGGGTGTCATCTTCAACTCGGTGAAGAACCGGTTCACGGACCGAGCCGTGTGGACGAAAAGGGGTGCCCAGGAGCCGACCTGCACTCCGGCAGGTGGCGACCGCCCGATAGCCCCCGGGTTCACCCAGGTCTACGTGGGATACGCCTCCTCACATTGTTGACAACTCCACCGCGCTGTTCTGTCATGCGGCGGCCGAACCCGTGGTCAGCATCGTCTGACCACGGGTTGACTGCTATGGCACGCTTGATCTCGTGGCTACTCAGAAGGGCAAGCGGACGGGACGCTCTAACCGCGAGCTGTCGCAGCAGACGAAGCACGAGCTCTTAGCCGTTGGAGCGCGGGAGTTCTTCAACCATCCGTCCGCCGCAAACCCTTTCCGAGGTCTCACGCTGGACCGGATCGCCCGTCTTGCCGGAAAGTCTCGCAACACTGTTTACCTGCACTGGCAGGACAAAGATGCATACCTCGCAGATCTGACGCGGTACCTGCTGGGCGATCCGGCGATCTTCGAAAAAGACTTCGAAATGATACAAGACGTGGCCCGGAAGTCGGCTGGCATGTCTGCCCTCGACGCCCTTTGCGCGGTAGCGAACACGGAAGTCGCGACTCCTCAAGGGCAACGACGTCTGGCGCGCGATGGAGGTGCTGGCCGTTGGCTACATGCCATTCCGGCCGGAGCTGCACAGCGTGGCTTGCGAGGGATACGACGCGGTGAATGAGAAACCTACGGCCTGTACCAGATCGTCCTCGAGCGACACGGTCGCACTCCCCGATCACCGTTCACCGCGGCTTCCATAGGCAAGGTCGTGCAGGCCCTCACGGAAGGCGCCGGGATACGTCAGATTTTCGACCAAGGCTGCTTTGTCGAGCCCGTTGCTCCCGGTGCCAAGTACGGCGTCTACGCCACCGCGGTGACCGCTGTGCTTGCCCTGCTCACAGCTGGGCCGAATGACCCGAGGTCACTCGACACTCTATTGAAAGGACTGTTGGACATTCACGCCGACGAAGACAATTAAGCGCCACGCCTTTATGGGCAAGCCCACCCTTGGATGCACATAAAGTGACCTGATGCTCTTTGTGTGCAAACTAGTCGGCCGCTGTACTGGCATCTTCTATTTCAGCGGACATACTCGGAAGCATCGGAACCCCCCGTTGCCCAGGAGATAAGCAAGTTCGACGACAAGCACCTTCGAGCTGCTTCCGTAGCACTGCGCCGGGTTCATCAGAACGACGCTGCGCGGCCTCCTGGAGCGTGGTGACGACCCAAGAACGCGACGAGCGCCGGCCCCTCGGTGGCCGGCGCTCGTCGCGCTTACTCCTCCCCGTCCGCGGCGTGGTCCGCGCGGCCGGGGGTCGGATCCCGGTCCAGGTCGATCAGCGGGTGGGTCTCCGCGCCGTCCGGGGCCGCGTGCCGACCCGCCTTCGGCTCCTGTTCCTGCTGCTCAGGCTGCATGACGTCCTCCTCGTGTCTCCCACGTCAGCCAGGCAGTATTCCTCATCCGAGCAGGGTCAGCCGCACCACCTGCGGGTCGTGGTCGCTCGCCTGGTTCGCGAACTCGGCGTTGATGTGCACCACGTCGTAGTCGAGGCCCACGATCTTGCCCGACACCAGCACGTGGTCGAGCGTCTGCGAGTTGCCCTCGTAGACGTAGCTGTACCGCTCGTCCTTCGGCAGCACGTTGATCAGATCGATCAGCGAGTGCCGCTCGGTCAGCTTCCGCAGCGCGGGCGCGAACTGAAAGTCGTTCAGGTCGCCGAGGACCACGATGTTCGCGAGCCGATCCGCGTGCTGCAGCTCCGCGACGAAGTTGTGCACCTCGGTCGCCTGCATGAGCCGCTGCACCTCGCTGCCGCGCGCCGGCGGCTGGAACCGGCCGTACATCGGCTGGTCGCCGCCCTTGGAGTTGAAGTGGTTCGCCACGACGAACACCGTCCGCCCGCGGAAGGTGAACTCGCCGGCCAGCGGCTTGCGGCTGTCGGTCCACGCGTCGCTGCCCGGGTCGATCCGCCCCGGCGACACCGACAGGTGCCGACCACTCACCGCGACGGGCGTCGTCGCGTCTCCGCCGGGCCGGTCCACGAACGACACCCGCGCCGGGTTGAACAGGAACGCGACGCGGATGTTGCCGCCGGGCGCGCCACCGTCCGCGTCGTCGACCGGGTCGATCTGCCGCCACTCGTAGTGGGGCCCGCCGGCCGCGACCACCGCGTCGGTGAACCGCTGCAACGTCTCGTCCGCGGCGACCACCGTGTCGTTCGTCGTGCCGTTGTTGTCCTGGATCTCCTCGAGCGACAGGATGTCCGGGCTCGCCAGGCTCTCGACCACGCCGTGCGCGAGGCGCTGGAACTTCGCGGGCGCGTCCTTCGGCGACAGGTTCTCGACGTTGTAGGTCGCCACCGCGAGTTCGCCGGTGCGCTGTGGCCGCGTGACCTCCGGCTGGAGGCCGCCCGGCGCCAGCGCGCCCAGTGTCGTCGCCTGCAGCATGTAGCCGCCGAACTCGTCGTAGTCGAGGGGCCCGGAGGTCTCGCCGGTGAGCGAGTCCCCGACGTTGGCCTGCGGGAACGGCCGCTCCGCGAACGGGATGAGCGACTCGATCTTCAGCCGGCCGGTGTTGTCGTCGCGGTAGCTCGAGTAGAGGGTGCCGCCGTGCGCCGACGGGTTCTCGCGCGGCCTGGTGGTGAGCCACAGCTCGTTGAAGGTGGTCGAGGGGCCCACGACGCGCGCGTCGTCCACCCGCATCCGCATGCCCTCGCGGGACTCGTAGTAGTCGACGGCGTAACGCTTGGGCCGCAACGGAAGCGCCTCGATGTTGCCGCCGCCCGCGGCCGGCGCCATCCGGCCCGGCACGTCGATCTGCTCCGCCGCCGGCAACGGGTTGCCACTCGAGACGACCGTCCAGGTCGCCCGCACCAGCTCGGTGGTCGACTGATGCACCGCGGTCTCGGCCGGGCCGTCCGGATAGAACTCGTCCACGGTGCCGTCGAGGGTGACAGCGTCACCGACAGCAACCGTCGGCGTAACCGATCCGGTGAACACGAGGAGGCCCTCGCTGGTGGCCACCTCACCGTCCGGGGTCGGATCCTGGACCCAGAACCCCTTCGCCGACCCGAACGCCCGGACGCCGGTAACCACGCCCGGTACCCCGGACACCTGCTGCCCGTCCAGCGGCGACAGTCTCGTCGAGCCCTGGATGTCATGAATCCGCACGTCATCGACGGCATGAGCGACCGGTGTCGCGACACCCAGTGACAGTGTCGCTACACCGAGCAGCACTAAGCCTGCTTTCCTCACCTGCTGGCCTACCTTCCGTTCCTGAACCCCCGAGTTCGGGACACCGCATAGTGCCCCGAACGGATGAACGAGAGAAGACCAAGGCCCCACACTCTGCGCAGACGCACACGCTTGCCTCCCGAACGAGCCGTCAGAGCCGTCCGGTATCGTTCCCGGCGGTAGCGTGTCCGAGCGGCCGAAGGAGCGCGCCTCGAAAGCGCGTGACGGTTCACCCCGTCCGTGGGTTCAAATCCCACCGCTACCGCTCTGAACAGCCAGGATGCCCGGGTGCGTCGACTCCGACGCACCCGGGCATTCGGCGTCCAGTCTCAGTTCTAGTCTCATCGCTCCGGTTAGGCCGATGGCGCGGGTGTTCCAGCCTCGCCATCGTCGTTCGACCGCTGCTGACTCTGCTCTGGGAGCTGCCAAAGTAGTCCGCAACGCTGGTCGCGACGTCTCGTCGGATGGCGGCGATGATGTGCTGATACCTGGCAGCCATTGCCGTGTAGGACCAGCCCATCACGGTGCGATCCGGGATCTGCAACAGGAGCAGGACGGTCGCCGCGGTGTGGCGGGTGCAACCGACGCTCAGGAACCCCTGCCCGAACCAGCAACCGCTTCCACTCGGTGTAGTCGGTCCGGGGGTTGAGCGGCTCCCCGGTCGGCGTCGTGAAGACATAGCCGGTCTTTCGCCACAGCTCCCCTGCCGTCGTTCGTTCGATGCCCTCGACGTCGGCGGCACGCAGCCAGTTGGCCAGACAGGACTCGGAGATCCCGAAATCGGCCTCGGCCTGCTTAACGAGGTCTCGCCGCGACGGGCCACGGCGACCACGTCGTCACGGAACTCACGGGGTAGGGCTTGGGCACGATGACATCCTCTCAAGCGAGGCCGAAGCCTCACAGATGAGATGTCAACCAACTCTGGGCAGACCCTGCTGGAGGTTGCTGAGGGTGTGCTTGCAGACGGCATACCGGAAGTAGTTGCTCCAGCCGCGCATGATCTGGTTGATCCTGCCGATCACTGCGCGCACGTCGGCCTGACTGACACGACGCGTCAGGGCACGGATCTTCGCCTGCACTGACCGAAAAGGACGGTCAGCGATGAAAGTGTAGACGTACACTGGTTTGTGCCTCGCTTTACGTTTCCACTGGATGCGGAATCATAGGAAGTCAACCCGTCCGCCATGTACGGCTGTTGCCCTCCCCATTCACCGGGCTTTCCCCGCTCGGAGTACTACGGCGGCTCCGCCCCACGCCGGACCGATCGGTCGACGATGAACCCAGCCCAGCCATCCACAATGGACTTGTGAGGATGGGCGAGACCGAAGTGTTCCCGTGTTCACTGCGGTTCGCTTGATCGAGGAGGAGTCCGACTCTGCCCAGCGGCCTCGCCGCGCCTACGCCGCAGACCTTCAGCGCGGCCTCCCGGTCGTCGGCTTCACGGATCGGAAGTTCTCCACAAGCATGTCGACGGGGACGCACCGCAACCGGCCCGTATGTACCGGGTTCGAGCCGGTGTCGTTCGATAGACCCGACGAGGGACGCCTCCAGTGGGAGGCGTCCCTCGTGGATGGTCAGATCGGGCGGCTCAGTGCTTGGCGCCGCGCATCCGCACGACGATCAGCAGCGCGCCGCCGCCGAGCAGCAGCGTCGCGGCGAGCGCGATCAGCCAGCCGCCGTCGAAGCCTGTCGAGGCCAGGTCCTCGTCCGAGGCCACAGGCGCCACGTCTGCCGCGGCGGTGGTCGTCGTGACCGGTGTGCTGACGGAAGTCGACTGCTCGCCGCCGGTAGTGGTGATGTCCGTCGTGCTCGTGCTCGTCGTGGTGCCGGTGCTCGTCGTGTTGGCCGTGGTGGTGGTCGTGGGGGCGGTGGTGGTGGTGACCGTCGTCGTGACGCCGCACACGAACCAGTGGCTGATCTGCGCCGGCTTGCCGCTCGGCACCAGCGGCGAGTGCAGGTCGAGCCAGGCGAGGTCGCCGAGGACCTTGACGTCATACACGTTGTATGCCGGGCCGCCCTTCACGATGACACCTGCTACTTCGACGCCGTCCTGGAGGGCGGTGACGTCGATGTAGGTGTTGGTCGGATCGATCGAGAACGTGAGGTTGGCGAGGTCGACGGACGTGCTGCCGGCGAACAGCTCCGCGCAGTCCGCCGCCACCGTGTTCCCCGGGTGGACGGTCGCGCGGTCGTCACCCGAGATGGGGGCCGCCGGTGGGGCCGCCGCGGCGGCGGCGACCGCGCCCAACAATGCGGTGCCGGCGACTGCCGCCACGAGAAAGACCTTGGTGGAGCTAACAAGCCGGTACATATTCGTCTCCGAGATGGTGATGGTCGATGCCGACCCGTTGTCTGTCGCACGGTTGAGCGATGGTCGGTACATGGGGGTCCACTGTGTACGGCGGTCGAAGCTAGGTGGGCGGCGCGTGTTCTGCTGGCCCGCCGGCTGGTGAACTGCCCGGTTGAATGGCGGCGGGTCGCGGGACTGCCGGCGCCGCGTCGACGAGACGAGCGACCGCGGAAGGCCGAGACGTTCGAGCTGTCGGTCGTCGCCGCGATCGGCGCCGCGCTGTGCACATTTGATGGGGGTCACCGACACGCTGTTCCTACTGTCCTTGATGTGAGCGGCGGTAGGTAGGTCTGAGGACGGCGAGAGTATGGATGTGGGACAACTTCTCCTGCTCGCGGTCCCGCCGCCGTTCATCGCCTTCTCGGGCGTGATCCTGCTGCCGAAGCTTTGGCGGATGCCCGCTGAGCGGCCCACGGTGCCTCGACGCTGGCCATGCGTTTGTTCGCGATCCGATACCGGCCACTGAACATCCGCAGTTGCTTGTTCCTCGAACTGGGGACATTGCTCGTCCCACCCTCTCGGAGAAATGACTAGTGATCGGCGACGACACGAATCGTCTGGATGAGAGTCTCTATGCTCATGTTGTCGAGGGCCACGGCAACGACGCCGTTGATGGTCGCTGCCACTGCCCGCTCGGCGGCGTCTGCGGTGTGCAACAAGATCCGTGCCCGAGGCCACGCCTCGATGATGAGCCGTGCCGTCTCGGCACCGTCCATTCCCGCCAGCCCCTGGCCGACCACCACGACGTCCGGTCGTTCCCACAGCACGATCTCGACGGCCGCGTCGCCGTCCGCGCAATGACCGACCACGATCATGCCGCCGACGGCGGACAGGGCGTGAACCACGCTCTCGCGCACCAGCCTGAGGTTCTCCACAACCACCACCGTTACCATCGAGCAACCCGTCAAGGTCGGCACTCCATCCCTTCCCCCACTAACGTCACGAACTCCGCACGCCGGTAACTGCTCAGCAGGAACCCGGCACGCTGCTCGCGCAATTCGGTGCGCTGCGCGGTCAGGTCGTCCGCGCGGGTGTGTCGCGGGCGCGGACTCGTCAATGAGGCTGGCGTCCACAGAGGACCGCGGTACCTCCGCAGCCTCGACAGCGACTGCCGAACTCGCGAGCACGAGGACGCGAACGTCGTCACAGGATTTGCCCTTCGGATGATGCGAATCAGTTGACCGGCATGGAGTCTTACATACGAAAGCTCATGAAGAAGATTCTTCGCGATACCGTGACATTCCCAGAACCAGGTTCACCAGCGGGAACAACGAATAGCCGAACCCGCGTCATAGTTTCGACGTACCGTGACGCTGACCTGCGATTGATAAACACGCCGTGCGGTCGACATCATCCCGACGGGCCCGGAAACCCAACTGGCGCCCATCGAAACAATTCGGTCACATATTTGCGAGGGGGTTGGTTGGAGTGGGTTCGGGCGGTGTCGGGGGTCGCGTACGCCCGAACCCACTCCGTCCGGTCAGCCGCCAGGAGACGGCGTTCTGGCACCGCTGGGGGGCACGGCAGGTACGGCGCCAAGGGCGGGGCTGACCGGAGCCTGTGGCCGGCCCGGCGGCGTCGCCGGGCCGGAGCCCGGCGGGTCGCCGGTGTTGCCGGGGCTGGTTGTCGGAAGATCGCTCGGTTTGCCATGCGGCTTGTCGGCCACCACGTCGGCGCAGTACGCCGGGACGTTCGTCGCGCCGCCGGCCGCGGTGACCAGCGCGCCGAACGCGGGGTTGTCCAGGGCCTTACCCGGACTCTTGTCCACCTGGGCGGTGTAGGCCCGGCACAGCCCGGTCATCGACGGCGCCGGGGCACTCCCCGCGTCGGCCGACCGACCGGCGTCCGAGGGCTGCCCGGTCGGGATGACCGACGTCGACGTCGACGTCGACGCCGACGCCGACACCGGCACCGGCACCGGCACCGGCACCGGCACCGGCACCGACGTCAGGGTCGGGGTCGACGTCGAGCGCTGGACCGATGGCGGGCCGGCGGGCGTGCCGGACCAGGGACCGGGCAGTGCGCCGTCGGTGGCGGCGAGCACGATGCCGGTCGACCCGGCAGCCGCCACGATGATCAGCGCCTTGACAGTGAGAAGTTTCGCCAGTGCGCTCTTGAGCATGGACGGTCTCGGCGGCGCTGGTACGGGGTCGAGCACAGCAGCGTCCCGGAACGCGGCCAGCGCCGCCTGC
Organism: uncultured Actinomycetota bacterium; assembly: GCA_963840275.1. GTDB lineage: Bacteria > Actinomycetota > Actinomycetes > Mycobacteriales > Pseudonocardiaceae > Actinophytocola. Next base: position 760,858 of record CAWIYK010000002.1, on the reverse strand, counting down.
TCCCCGGCAAGTTCTCCTGGGTGCGCGGACGCGGCCGCCGCACGGAGGACCCCGGCGAGCTGGCCCGCCGCGTCGATGGCGGCCGGCCCGCCAGCCAGCAACTGCTCGGCGGCGTGTCGGTCGACACCACGTGATCGGTACCTACTCATCTCGCCTTCCCTGGCGTCGAGTGGCCCGCGTTCGTCACACCCGGCTCGGCGGCGTGCCTCGAACCGGCGTGCTCGAGCCGCGTGGCGAGGGTGCGCAACCCCCGCCACGCCGCAGTCCGCACCGCACCGGGGCGCTTGCCCACCACCCGCGCGGCGGCCTGCGCGTCGAGCCCGACCACCACCCGGAGCAGCACCGCCTCGGCCTGGTCCCTCGGCAGCGTGGCAATGAGCGCGATGGTCGCGTTGGTCGACACGAACTGGACGACCTGCTCGGCCGTGTCGAGCCCGTCCGGCAGGTCGACCAGCACGTCCACGGACAGGCCGGTGGCTGGGCGCCGCTGAACGTGACGCAGATAGTCGAGCGCCCGGTGGCGCGCGATGGTGACCGCCCAGCCGCGGAACCCCGCACCCTCGTCCCGGAACGAACGGATGTCCCTGGCGATCTGCAACCACGTCTCCGACGCGAGGTCCTCGGCGTCCGCGCCGACCATCCCGCGCAGGTAACGCAGCAGACCGGGCTGCACCTCCCGGTACAGCACCCGGAACGCCTCCTGGCTCCCACCTCGGGCAGCACGCACCGCGGCCGACAGATCAGCCGCCGCCTGACCAACTGTCACGAAGGACCTCGTACCTCGGTGTCGATGGACCCCACCCCATCAGTCTTGGCGTACGAACCGCCATTCCTGTCACATCTCGCCCGATCAAACACGGAACGGTGGACAACCGCCCACCAGCGTGCAGACCATCACCGTGTGGTCAGGCATGGTGTCGGCGCAACGCCAAACAGCCCTCGATACGAGATCTGTCCCCAGTTCTCGGCGGGTGGGCAGCAATCGCACCAGACGCCACGTCGACATACAGCCGTCACGTGTAGCTGGGCCCCGCCGGCCTGCGGGTCGGCGCCGGATGTGTCCGTATTCGAGCGTCTCCGCAGCCGTGTCGAACAACGTCGTCGCCGCGATTCGCAAGCTCACGCACGGCGTGTGACGAGGATGCCGCGTCTCGGGCGGCGTGACACGAACGGCGGTTCGTACGCCAAGAAACTGTGAGGTGCAAAGCATCGGCATCATGCAGCGCCCGGATCGGACCGCCGCGAACGGATGGGAAACGTCGTGGGTCTCTTCGGAATGAACGGCTCCGCGTCGGACGAACGCCAGGAGGAACGCAGCGATCCCCAAGAGACCTCATCCGAGCTTGACGCCACAACCGAACCGCTGCCCGTGGATCGGGACGCGGAACCAGCCGAGCGGACCCCGAGCAGCGCGGATGAGGCCAAGCCGCTGTCGGCGACCGCTCAGGAGATCGCGGCCTACCTCGCCGAGTTCGGCACCGTCGCCGACGACCGAGCCTTCGTCCGTCCGTACGCCCGGACCGGCGGCCGAACGAAGACCGGTACCTACCTGGCCATCGAGGCCCTGCTCGTCGCCGCTCCCAGCGACCTGCCGCCGGGACGGATGGCCGCGGAACACCGGCTCCTCCGCACCATCTGCGGGGACGCCCGGTCGGTGGCCGAGGTGGCGGCGCAGGCCCGGCTACCGATCGGCGGCGCCCGCGTCATCATCGCGGACATGCTCGACATCGGTCTGCTGGTCCGCTGTTCGGACGAGGAAACCGCCGGTGTCCCGTCCGCGGACCTCATGGCACGGGTGCTGAGCGGTCTACGCACCTTGTGAGCAGGTGCAGAGACCCCGCCGCCGCCGGCAGTCGCTGTACGAGTAGGCGCGCGGCCTTGTGGAGATCGGAACAACTGAGGGTGTGGCTCGAGCGCGCGTCGGGTGGCGCGGCATCGATCCTCGGTGACGGGCATACATCGACCCCTGATCAACACCGCTGCGCGCCGGTGACGTATCCCGGTCAACGAAACGAGCCGCCGGCGCAGGCGTTCCCGTCGCAGCGGCGTGCGGTCCGGCAGTGCCCGCCGAACTTCCTTCCGCAGGACCTGATTCGCCTGGCGAACCAGTCCACGGCAGGAGCGTGACGGAAACTCAGTGTGGCAGGAGGTTGTCCACGAATCGCCCGTTGATCAACACCGCGTCTGTGCAGAGATCGACGAGTGTCGCCCTTACCCGGTGCGGCATCAGGGCGGCCCGGTCGGTCGGCGACTTGGGGAGTCCGAGGTACTCAGGGATCACGGTGTATTCGAAACACGTATCCGGATCGCTCGTGCTCGAGATATCGTGCGTCTCCTTCTCGAACTCGGCGTACATCCGGCGATTGGCGCCCGCGTCCATCGTCACGAGGTTCCTGCGCTCGTCTCCCGACCCGCCGAGCTCCCGGCCGAGCAGGTGGGCTCGCGCCTGGTCGGCGAGGTGGACACCGCCACCCGTCCAGCCGGGAGGCTCGATCGCTGGGTTCGCCACGGTCCCGGTGTCAGGCCTGCCCTTCAGGAGCGCCGAGATGCCTCGTGGCCGGCGAAAGTCGTCCATCGCTCCGTAGTTCGGGGTGGTGCCGCGGTGGACGTTCTTGCATCGCGGGCAGGGACCGCTGTCCGAATCCTTGCCGCCGGGAAGGGACGCACCGCCCAACTCGCCGAGTTGATCCGCGACGTCCTGCGCGTGCGCGATCGCGATCGGGGTCAACCCGATTCCCACCCCGATGGCTGTACCGAGTGCGGCGACTCCGATCACCGTGGCAAGACCAACCCCCGCTCCCGCCGCGCCGGTGACTTCGACGGCGACCGCCGCGTCCTTTGCGATCTCCGTGGCGCCGATCGTCGCCCGCACGCCTTTGGCCACGAGGTCCGCTCCGCGAAGCGCTACTCTGCCGCCCTTTTCGAATTTGCTCACGTCGCCGATGAATTTCCCGCCGACGAGAAGCGCGCCTGTCAGTCCCGATGGATCGTCCTCTTGGGTGCTGGCCGGGCCGGTCTGGTTGCCGGTGCTGTTGTCGAGGGCCTTCCAGGTAGCCGGTCCGACACCGGAGGGATTCCATCCCTGGGCTTTCTGAAAAGCGTCCACTACTTGTCGGGTCCCTGCCCCGAAATAACCCGATTCGCTGGAACCCAGGTTCCGCTGGAGCAGCCGCACTCCGGGCCCGCGGTCGTACGTGACGAGGTTGGGGCGATGCCCGGGCGAACCCTCGTGGTTATCAATGCGCTCCCACGTGCCCTGCCCGACACCGCTGGGATCCCATCCCTGCTGCCGCTGGAATCTGTCGACGGCCTTGCGCGTCTGTTGATCGAAGACCCCGGTCTCGGTCGCGCCCAACGTCCACTGGAGCCGCCGCACCCCCGGCCCGCTGTCGCCCTTGTCCATGTTCTCCCGCTGGCCGGGCGCACCCTCCGGCACCACTTCGCGCTGAAGCGCGAGCAAATGCGAGACGGCCGCATTTCCCGCAAGCCGTTGAAGAACGTGCAATGAATGGGGTGCGGTCACGGCGGGGCGAGCCGGGTCTCGCCTGCGGTACTCAGCCTGCTTGGCATCGGTCGCGGCCGTCCTCATCGCATCAAACTACGCCCCATTCCACCTGTTCATTGGAAGTTGTCCAGCGTGGGCAATCGACTGTGCCCATACGGGCAGCGTCGTTGTCCAGCGGCGGCATGGTGACGGCGGCCCGTGGCGCGATGTGTTGTCGGGCGCTGTTCGCCTGGAAACTCGGTGGGGGCTTCTCCTTGCGACGGCTAGGTTCTTCGCGTGGAGTTCTTGCGGGTTCGTGCTGATGAGGTCGACTTGCTCGTCGGGTTCCTCGTCGGCGAGGCGTGGCCTTTTCATGTCCGCGTCGTCCTCGATGAGGCGCAGGCGCGGCGGCGGGTCGATGCTGGGGACTACTCCGACGCCTTCTGGGTGCTCGACGGGGGTGCTCGGGTGGGCTTGGCGCGGCTGATGGATCTTGATGACGGAACGCCACTGTTCGACCTCCGGGTGTCTACCGCGCATCGGGGACGCGGGGTCGGGACCGCCGCCGTCGAGTGGCTCACGCGGTACGTCTTCACCCACTACGCGACCAACCGGATCGAGGGGACCACCCGCCAGGACAACGTCGCCATGCGGCGGACCTTCGTCAAGGCCGGGTACGTGAAGGAAGCCCACTACCGGGAGGCCTGGCCTTCCGCGGATGGCCCCGTCGACTCGATCGGCTACGCGATCCTCCGCCGGGACTGGGACGCCGGCACAACCACGCCCGTGGACTGGAGCTCGTAAACCTGCCATGGGCGCCCGAGATCAAGTCACAAATACGCACCTCTCGTTCACGAGTATCCGGACGTGCTGGCCAGCGCTCCGACCCGGACTTACAGTTGACCCACCGGCCGTCTGCGCTGCGGTGTACACGGGTGTTGCTCGCGCCGCATTTTCGGAGGGGGCGACCCCATGTTCAAGAGCTTCATCGCATGGCTCGACTCCCACATCTCTCAGGAAGAACCGGCCACCATCTTGAAGTCCCTCGTCGGTTTGATGGCCTTCGCCGGACTACTAGGGACGATATTCGGCAACCAGGCGATCCGGGTCGGCGCCTTTGTCGTCGTGATTGTCTTCGCCGTGGCCGTGATACTGCTCCTACTTGCCGACCGTCGACGACTGCGACAAGAGTGCGACACACATCGGGATTTAGTTGGCACGCTACGACGACTTGGTCCTGGAGAGCAGTCCAGAACCACTGATCTCCGTCGAAGACTGGTCTCAGCATGTCTACGTCCGCCCCAACGGTGACGTCCGCGAGGTCTTGAACATCAAGGCCGTTGCCCTTCGCGATGAGGTGCATTTTCATACGGTTTCACATGGGAAGCGAATGGAATCAACCAGAACGGTATCGGCGCAAGGTAGAGGTTCACGCCCGCAGCATCAGGATTGACGGGACCCTCGGCCCGCATTTGCATGTGACCGGTTCATGGATATCCGAAAGCAAGCTGAGGTCCATCGTCCATCTTCACGCTCCATTAGCACACGGGGAGCAAATCTGCCTCGAAATGATCCGGATCTGGCCAGCGAAATGTCTTCCTCTCATGAGGGAGGGCGCAGCGTGACTCACATTCGCACCCCAGCTTTCGCAGGACCATTGAATAGCCGGATCTGCCGCAGGTTCGATGCGAACGATCGGAGTATCACGGAACCCCCGAATGGCCTCAACGCCAATCGCTATGAGCCAGTCGGTTTCACCGCAACCACCGACAGCAAGATAGTCATGTCGATGCGTTCACGCGACACCGAACTACGCCACCCGAAGACTCATCGTCGCGTTCGCTCCCGCGCCAACGGACCTGCCCGTGAACGAATTTCGCGATTTCGTCGCGAAACCTGTCGGCTCGAGGATCGCGGCGCAGCGTTCAGCGGTGTCTCGCGAAGAAGTCGTCCATCAGTGCTGCACACTCGTCTGCCAGTACGCCGCCCACTACTTCTGGGCGGTGGGTGAGTCGGCGGTCTCGGACGACGTCCCACAGGGAGCCCGCCGCGCCTGTCTTTGGTTCCCACGCGCCGAAGACCACGCGTGCGACCCGGGCGAGCACCAGCGCGCCCGCGCACATCGTGCACGGCTCGACGGTCACGGCCAGCGTGCAGCCGCTCAGGCGCCAGCCGTCGCCGTGGTGCTTGGCTGCTTCTCTCAGCGCCAGGATCTCCGCGTGGGCTGTGGGGTCACCCAACCGCTCCCGGGCGTTGCAGGCCGCCGCCAGCTCTGTGCCGTCCGGGGCGAACACCACCGCCCCGATCGGCACGTCCTCGGTGGCGGTCGCCCGCCGCGCGGCCGACAGGGCGGCCCTGACGAGGTCCTCGTCCGTCACTGGGCGATGCTGTCCATCGTGTCGAGGAGGCCCGCGAACTCGTCCGCGAAGCCGCAGCGTTGGGCGATCATCTGCAGCTGCTCGTCCGGGTACAGGTCCACCTCGCCGACAATGACCTGCAGCTCGGCGGCCGGCAGGCCGATGTCGGCGAGGATGTCGAGTGCGCCTTCCGGCCAGACCTCGTCGTCATCGTCGGACGGGGGGTCCACCCGCAGGAGGTCCAGGGCATCGGCCGCGACGTCGTAGTCGAGGGCGGCCGCCGCGTCGGACAGCAGCAGCTGCACGCCGCGCGGGCCGGGGCGCAGCACCAGGAAGAACTGGTCGTCGACGTCCAGCAGCCCGAACACCGCCCCGGTGGAGCGGATCTTGCGCAGCTCGGTGATCGCGTCGTCGAGCCCGGTCAACGCCGAGCCCTCCATCGCGGTACACCGCCACTTGCCGTCCTCGCGAACGACGGCGATCGCGAAGCCCGTTACCGGGTCCTGCTCGGACATGGGGGACACGGTATTCCTCCTGGTCCCCCGCAGGAAGAAGCAGGTGCGGAGTGTTGCGTACCGGTGCTACTCGCGGTGAGAAATCTTCACGGAGGGTCCACGGGTGCGATCATCGAGAGATGACACCCGCCGATACCACCCAGCTCACCGCCGATCCGAGGTTCACCGGGCTGTTCGAGGCCGCCCGCGCGCTGCAACCGAGGACGGTGGCGCTGCGCCGGGCGCTGCACAAGCACCCGGAACAGGGCCTCGACCTGCCGAAGTCGCAGGCGTCGGTGCTGCACGCGCTGGAGGGGCTCGGCCTGCACGTCAGCACCGGCAAGTCGTGCAGTTCGGTGACCGCGGTGCTGAACGGCGACAAGTCCGGCCCGACCGTCCTGCTGCGCGGCGACATGGACGCGCTCCCGCTGCAGGAGGAGAGCGGGCTCGCGTTCGCCTCGCAGGTCGACGGGTCGATGCACGCCTGCGGCCACGACACGCACACCGCGATGCTCGTCTCCGCCGCCCGGCTGCTGCAGACCCGCAAGGACGCATTGGTCGGCAAGGTCGTCTTCATGTTCCAACCCGGCGAGGAGGGCCAGCACGGCGCCCGCCACATGCTCGAGGAAGGCGTGCTCGAAGCGGGCGGGCGGCCGGTCGAGCAGGCGTTCGCCCTGCACATCACGTCGACCGCGCCCTCCGGCGTCGTCATGTGCCGGCCCGGGCCGATGATGGCGAGCGCCGACGCGTTCACCGTGACCGTCACCGGCAAGGGCGGCCACGGCGCCATGCCCGACCGGGCGATCGACCCCGTTCCGGCGGCCGCGGCGATGGTCGGCGCGCTGCAGACCATGGTGACGCGGCGGTTCAGCGTGTTCGACCCGGCGGTGCTGACCGTCGGGCGGATCACCGCGGGCACCACGTCCAACATCATCCCGGAGACCGCCCAGCTCGAGGGCACCGTGCGGACGCTGTCCGACGCGACCCGCAAGCTCGTCCAGACCGAGATTCCCAAGGTGTGCGAGCACATCGCGGCGGCGCACGGCTGCACGATCAGCTTCACGATCAACACCGGCTACCCGCCGACGAACAACGACGGCACCGTCGCGTCGCGGGTGCTCGAGCTGGCCGGCGCGGTGCTGAGCCCGAAGAACAGCGCGCTGATGCCGGAGCCGCTGATGGCGTCGGAGGACTTCTCGTACGTGCTGCAGCAGGTGCCCGGCGCGCTCGCGTTCCTCGGCGCGTGCCCGCCGGGGGTCTCGCCGGACGAGGCGCCGCCGAACCACTCGAACCGCGTGCACTTCGACGAGTCGGCGTTCGCGCACGGCGTCGCCCTCTACGCGGCTTTCGCGTTGGACGCGCTCCGGTGAAGGATGAATCCGTGCGACCAGTGTGCGTGATCGGGTTGGGACTCATCGGCGGGTCGGTGCTGCGGGCCGCGGGGCGCGCGGGCAGGAAGGTCTTCGGCGCGGCCGACGCCCCTGTCGACGACACCAGGGTCGAGCCGACGGTGACGGCCGCGCTGACGCGAGCCGCCGCCGAGGACGCCCTGGTCGTGCTGGCCGTCCCGCTCCCGTCGATCGACGAGGTGCTGCGGCTGGTCGCCGAGCACGCGCCGGACTGCCTGCTGACCGACGTCGTCAGCGTGAAGGAGCCGGTCGCCGCGGCGGTCGCCGCGCGGGTGCCGGCCGCGCGTTACGCCGGCGGGCACCCGATGGCCGGCAAGTCGCAGTCGGGGTGGGCGGCGGGCGCGGAGACACTGTTCGACGGTGCCGCGTGGGTGGTCGCGACCGAGGAGGACACCGACCCGGCGGCGTGGCGGGCCGCGGCGGAGCTGGCGCTGGACTGTGGCGCCCACGTCGTCCCGACGACCGCGAGCGAGCACGACGCGGCGGTCGCGCGGATCTCGCACCTGTCGCACCTGATGGCCGCGGTGCTGGCATCGACCGGCGCCGACGGCGGCTCGCTCGCGCTGTCGCTGGCGGCGGGGTCGTTCGCCGACGGGACGCGCGTGATGGGCACGCGGCCCGAGCTGGTGCTCGCGATGTGCGAGGGCAACCGGGGGCCGCTGCTGGCCGCGGTCGACGAGGCGCTCGGCCGGCTCGGCGCGGCGCGCGGGGCGCTGGCGTCGACGGGTGGGCTGGCGGCCACCGTCCGGGCGGGGCACGAGGGCCGGCTCGCGCTGGAGGACCTGCGCGCGGCCGCGTTCGAGGAGGTCCCGATCGATTTGATGGACCCGGAGGCATTCGAGACGCTGCGGGAGCTGGGGACTGCTGGTGGTCGGGTGCTGCGGCTGGAGGGTGACTTGGCTATCGGCGCGTTGCCGGGCTGAGGTCTCCGGTGCCGGCATGGCTGTCGGGCTGGGGTTCCCGAGCCATAATCGCTGCGCTGCTGCCGCCGGACCGAGACTGCCGGCTGACGTCGCCGAGCCAACGTCGGCGGCCGAGGCTGTCGGGCCGGGCGTTTCTCGGACGAGTCGCCGATCCCGAGAGATTTCGGTCCCGGGCTGCGCATGGCATCAAACGCACCATCATCGAAGGCCCCGCGCGCGATGCAGCCCCACGCGATGCAGCCCCCACCCGATCCCGGGGGCGGCCCAGTGCCCAGTCTACCGGCGCCTACCGACAGCCTGGGGGATGTGGATCTTTCCTGTGGATAACTGGCAGGGTTGTGGACAACTGACTCAGAGGCGGGTTGCCACGCCTGGGTACTCCAGCGGTAGACCGTCTCGGTCCACGGTTATGTCCGCGCTGCGGTTCTCGTCCGAGTAGTTGACTACCGCGCCGTTCTCGGTGATCGACACCGTGCGGTAGGTCTGGCGGACGAGCGTCACGGTGAGGTCCGGCATGGAGATGTACAGCACCGGCAGCTCCGCGGTGGCCTTCTCGCGGTGCAGGCCCAGCCGGCGGATGGGTAACGCGGTGAAGGTCACCGAGCCGGCGACGTCGACGTCGGCGGCGCCGTCGAACTCGTTGCGTTCCGTCGCGCCCTTGCCGTGGTCGACGAGCCAGATGCCGTCCTCCGTGCGTCCGACGGAGATCTGGCGTTCGGAGTCCGAGGCGGTGGTGCGCAGCAGGCCCCGGCCGACGTCACCGGCACGGGACGCCGTGAACTCGAACGACGCGCTGAACGCCGTCTCCGCCGCGACGACCAGCCGCCCGGACGCGCGCAACCGACCATCTGACACGAACAGGCGAACCGACTCCAGGCTCGTTCTGTTCGTCCCCTGCCATGTGACGACGATCGGCTTTCGGGTACCGGGCGGCGTGGTGGTCACTTGTCGCGGGACTCCCCTGTTGCGGGCCGGTCCGGGATCGTGTCCTGGATCTTGTCGACGACCTTGTCCACCTGCTCGTCGTGGCCGAACTTCTTCTTCGCGAAGTCGCCGGCCTTCTCGACCCCGCCCTCGATCTTGTCACCGTGCTTCTCGACGAGGTCCTGTGCCTTGTTCTTCAGGCCATCGAAGTCGATGCCCATGACGAAGGCTCCTTCCACGCACTCGGTCAACGGTGGCCATAGTCAACCTACTACGACCAATGGTGGTCTCCCCCAGGCGAATTCCTGGCGGAGACCACCATCAGTGGACCTTACGTCGAGCGTGTCAGACGCGCCTGCGGTGACGCTGGAAGAACAGCGCGCCGATGCCGGCGCCCACGAGCACGACACCGATCAGGATCGGCGTGAAGATCGACGCACCGGTCTCGGCGAGACCGCCGGTGTTCTTCGGCTGCGCCACCGGTGCGGCCGACGAGGTGGTCGGCGGCGTGGTGGTGGTCTCCGTGGTCTCGGTCGGCGGCGTGGTCTCCGTCGTCGGCGTGGTGGACACGGTCCACTTGCCACCGGCCGACGCGACGATCTCGCTCGTCTCGGCCGTCGCCACGATCAGCGACTGGGTCTTCTTCTTCTTGCCGTAGTTCTCACCGACGAAGAGCCGGCCGGTGTCGACGTTGGCGGTCGCCGTCAGCTCGAAGGTGCCGTTGCCCTCCGCCGCGCCCGCGGGCACGTCCAGATACAGCTGCGCGCCGTTCTTGATCTTGTCGGCGGTGAACTCGACGCCGTCGACGTCGGTGACCTTGACGCCCTCGGGCAGCTTGGTGGTCAGCTTCTCGACGTCACCGGTGGTGTTGACGGTGAACGGGCCGATCCGCTTGCCGGCCTCGCCGGCCTGCTCGGCCGGGGACACCTCGAGCGCCGGGGTCGGCTGGTCACCGATGCCGGTGTTGGCCGCGCCGGTCAGGTAGTCGTACAGCGCGACGACGTCGGCCTTGGCGCTCTCCGGGCCGCTCGGCAGCGGGTTTTCCTTGTTCAGGTTCGTGCCGTCGCTGAAGTGCCACACGGCCGCCTGGGTCGCCGAGATGGCTTCCTTCTTGTCGATGCCGTCCTTCAGCGCGACGCCCTGCTCGGTGAGCAGCGTGGTGAGCGCCTCCGCGCTGACCACCGGGAAACCCTTGTGCAGCACCCAGTTGATCTTGTCGCGGTTCTCGTGGAACGGCGACTCCGCGTTCGGGTACTGGTCCCACGGCTTCTCGACCATGGCGTGCTTCTTGTCGATGCTCGTGTTGATCTCGACGCAGTACATCTGAAGCTTGGTGCCGTCGGCGAGCGTGAAGCCGATCAGGCTCGCGCTCATGTCCTCGTGGTCCGGACCGACGTTGACGTGGAAGCCGTTCGTGTACCCGTTCTCGTCCACCGTGCCGGTGGCCGGGTCCGCACCGGCGGGAATCGCCGCCGCCGTCATCAGTGCCACCGAGGCTGCCGCGACCGCGGCCCCCGAACGGGCGAGCTTCAACCGACTAGCCATGTCTCTCCTAGGTCTGTCCGAACGAGTTCCGCCCCTGCCTCGCCTATCCGGGTGACAGGGAAGTCGATCAGGCGAGCGCACTTTACTCAGAGCAGTAACACATCCACTACGGGGGGTGGCATTTTCCGGCCACGGTCACTCGATCGCGATCACCTATAGCGCACCGTTATCGGGGAAAGTTGCCCTGCCGCAACTGGTTCGGGATATCGTCCTGCGTGTGACCGGATGGCAGGGCAACGACGGTGGACAGGGCGGATGGAACCAGCCCTACGGCCCTGATCCCTACGGGAACGACCCGAACGCGAATCCCTACGGCGTCAACCCAGGCGCCGACCCGGGCGCCGACCCGTACGGTCCCACCGGCTACGGCCAGCCGGACCCGTACGCGCAGGCCGACCCGTACCAGCAGTACGGCTACCAGACCGGCGGGTTCCCCGCGCAGGGCTACGGTCCGCCACCACCGCCGCCGAAGCGCTCCAAGACGCCGATGATCCTGAGCCTCGTGGCGATCGTGATCATCCTTGGCGCGGTCGTGGCGATCGTGCTGGTCAACCGCAACGGCTCACAGCCGGCCGCGGACGACCAGCAGGACAAGACCACGAGCGAGTCGACGGTGCGGACGTCGCCGTCGGAGCGCGAGCCGTCCGAGCGGACCCCGTCGACGGAATCGGGCGACCGCGACGGCTGGGTCAGCATCGACAACGCCGCCGACGCGGGCCTGAGCTACCAGGTGCCCCCGGAGTGGGAGCCGTCGACGGACGCGCGCACCAGCGGCCTGGAGGTCGACTTCACCGGCGTCGCCAACTACGGCTCGTACGACTGCGAGGGCTCCACCTACGTCCGCACGTTCGCCGCGAGCGGTGACGTGCAGGGCAAGGGCGGCACCGACCTCGACCTGACGTCGACGGTCGAGGACTTCGCGAAGTCGTTCGCCGCCACCTACTACGGCCCGGACGCCGCGGTCGACGTGCCGACGCCGACCGAGACCGAGGTCGACGGCAGGACCGCCATGACGCTGACCGCCAACGTGAAGCCGGTCGTGACGAAGCCGGCCTGCCAGGCCACCGAGGGCGAGGTCGCGATCGTCGGCGTCCTGCTCGAGACGGAGGGCGAGCCGACCGGCGTCGCCATGCTCGTGGTGGTCAACGACCTCGCGGGCGGTCCCGCGACACCGGAGCCGGTCGCGGCCTCGGTGTCGCAGGACGTCCTGGCGACCGTGAAGGCCGGTTAGACCGACCGCACCCAGCCGGACACGACCTCGTCCAGCACCCGCAGCGGCAGCGAGCCGTTGCCCAGCACCACGTCGTGGAACTCGCGGATGTCGAAGCGCGTGCCGAGCGCCTCCTCCGCGGCCCGACGGATCCGCTGGATCTCCAGCCTGCCGACCATGTAGGACAGGGCCTGGCCCGGGTACGCGATGTACCGGTCGATCTCGTTGCCGATCTCCAGGTCGGACATCGGCGTGTTCTCGCGCAGGTAGTCGACGGCCTGCTGGCGGCTCCAGCCCTTGGCGTGCATGCCGGTGTCGACGACGAGCCGGCCGGCGCGCATCGAGTCCATGGCGAGCATGCCGAGGCGGTAGACGTCGCTCGAGTACAGGCCCATCTCCTCGGCCAGCCGCTCGGTGTAGAGGCCCCAGCCCTCCGCGTACGCGTTCGGGTTGGTCACGCGGCGGAACATCGGCAGGTGGGTCAGCTCCTGCGCGATGGCGATCTGGAAGTGGTGGCCCGGCACGGCCTCGTGGAACGCCATCACCTCGGACACGAACTTGTCGCGCTCCTCGGCGCGGTCGGTGTTCGCGAAGTAGATGCCCGGCCGCTGCCCGTCCATCGACGGCCACAGGTAGAACGCGGCGGGCGCGCCCGGCGCGTCGGCCGGGGGCACCGGCTCGATCTTGCACTGCGACGACGCGAGCCTGCCGAACCACGCCGGCACCGCCGCCTCCGCGCGGGCGACGGCGTCGCGCGCGGAGTCGAGCAGCTCGTCCCCGTCGCGCCAGCGCATGGCCGGGTCGGTGGTCATCCGCTCGAAGATCTCCGCGCGGTCGGTGGTGCCGAACACCCGCGAGCCGATCTCCGCGTACTCCTCGGTCAGCCGCGCGATGACGTCGAGGCCGGTCTGGTGCAGGTCGTCGGGGCCGCGGTCGGTCGTGGTGTGCGCCTTCGCGAGCTTGCGGTAGATCTCCACGCCGTCGGGCAGCCAGCACACGCCGACCTTGTCCTCCGGCCGGCCGTGCTGGCGGATCTCGTCGGCGAGCACCCGCCGGTACTCGGCGAACGCGGGCCGCACGACCTCGGCGAGCACCTGCGCGCGCTCGGCCGCGAACTCCGGCGTGAACTCCTGGCGGGCGAGCGGGTCGCCGTCGGGGTCGGCGAGGTAGCGGTCCAGGTGCGCGATCGCGTTGCCGACGAGGCGCTCGACCGGCACCCGGCCCGCGGCGACGCCGTCGCGGTGCCGCTGGGCGACGGCGCTCAGGGAGGCGGGCACGGCACGCAGCCGGGCGAGGTAGTCCCGCGCCTGCTCGTCGTTCGAGATCGGGATCATCGGCATGGTCATGATCAGCTCGGCGGCCGGGGCGACGAACAGGTCGCTGATCGTGAACTCGACCTGGCGTGTGTCCAGCTCGTCGACCATCTGGTTGGCGTGGTGGATGGCCATGGCCCTGGTGACCACGTCGTCCGCGGCGCGGCCGTCCGGTTCGACCGCGGTCAGCCGGTCGGCCACGGCGCACACCCGCGCGCGCAGATCCTGCTCGGCGGCCTCGGAGCGGTCGGACAGATCGCCGCCGTAGCCGGGCACGCCGATGATCGTCGCGTACAGCGGGTCGGCGCGGAAGGACAGCTGGAGCAGCTCGTCGGCGAGCTGGAGCACGGGGTTCTCGTCGGTCACGCCGTCACGTTACCCACCGTGGGACTTCTCGTACGCACGCCATTTGTTCAGCAGCTCGGGTATCTCCTCGCGCAGGAAGTCGAAGAACTGGCGGCTCTTGTCCAGTCGCCAGCCCGCCTTCGTGTCCGAACCGACCGCGGCGACACCCTCCTCCATGAGCTCCGACCACTGCTTGAACTGGTCGTCCCGGTTGGCGTACACCTCGTACCAGAGGTCGTCGGTCACCTCGTAGTGGTCTCGTCGCTCGCCGGGGTCCCGCCGCCGCACGATCAGGCCCACCTGCACCAGGTAGCGGACCGCCCCGGAGATCGCGGCCGGGCTCACCTGGAGCCGGTCGGCCAGTTCGCCCGCGGTCAGCTTGCCGTCGTCGGTTACAAGCAGCGCGCCGAACACCCGCGCCGGCATGCGAGCCAGCCCGGCGTCGGCCAGGAACATGGCGAACCGCTCGATGAACCGGTCGACGTCACGTGGCTGGCCTTCTGGAGCGTTCGTCACGTTCTGCATCTTCTCCTCCGGCCGTGTGGTCACCATCAGGTTTATACGTTTTCTTAACTTCACAACTTTGTGAAACCACAGTACGGTCCAAACCATGACTACCGCAATTTCCGTGTCCGGCCTGGTCAAGACGTTCGGGCAGACACGTGCACTCGACGGGTTGGACCTGACGGTGCGTACGGGGGAAGTACACGGCTTCCTGGGCCCCAACGGCTCCGGCAAGTCGACCACCATCCGGGTGCTGCTCGGGCTGCTGCGTGCCGATGCCGGCGAGACCCGCCTGCTCGGCGGCGACCCCTGGGCCGACGCGACGTCCCTGCACCGCAGACTGGCCTACGTGCCCGGCGACGTGTCGCTGTGGCCGACCCTGTCCGGCGGCGAGGTGATCGACCTGCTCGGCCGCCTGCGTGGCGGGCTGGACAAGCAGCGCCGCGCCGACCTGCTGGAGCGTTTCGACCTCGACCCCACGAAGAAGGCCCGGACGTACTCCAAGGGGAACCGGCAGAAGGTCGCCCTGGTCGCGGCGCTCGCGTCGAACGTCGAGCTGTTGATCCTCGACGAGCCGACCTCCGGCCTCGACCCGCTGATGGAGGCCGTCTTCCAGGACTGCATCACCGAGGAGCGCGGCCGCGGCCGCACGGTGCTGCTGTCGAGCCACATCCTCGCCGAGGTCGAGACCCTGTGTGAGCGGGTGAGCATCATCCGCCTCGGGCGCACGGTCGAGACCGGCACGCTGTCCGAGCTGCGCCACCTGACCCGCACGTCGATCTCCGCGGAGCTGGCGGCCGCACCGAACGGTCTGACGAACCACCCCGGCGTGCACGACCTCAAGGTCGACGGCGCCCAGGTCAAGTTCGACGTGGACACCAAGGAGCTGGACAGCGTGCTGCGCCAGCTCACGCAGGTCGGCGTGCGCAGCCTGACCAGCCAGCCGCCGACGCTCGAGGAGCTGTTCCTGCGTCACTACGAGGCGGACATGGCCGTCGAGAACGGCAAGCACGCGACGGTGACGAAATGACCGCGACCGTTGCCGCGCAGCGACCCGCGACGGCCGCCGCGGCCGGGCAGCGGGACGGGTTCGCCGGCACGGGCACGCTGTTGCGGCTCGCGCTGCGGCTGGACCGGGTCGTCGCCAGCGTCTGGATCGTGCTGTTCGTCGTGATGGCGGCCAGCTCGTCGTCGGCGGCGCAGGACCTGTACACGACGCTCGAGTCCCGGGTGCGGGCCGCGAACGCGGTCAACGACACCCCCGCGATGGTCGCGTTGTACGGCCGGGTGTTCGACCCGACCTCGCTCGGCGCGGTCTCGCTGATCAAGCTCGGCGCGATGGGCGCCGCGCTCGTGGCGCTGGTGGCGATCTTCACGGTGGTGCGGCACACCCGCGCCGAGGAGGAGGCCGGCCGGCTGGAGCTGCTCGGCGCGACGGTGGTCGGCCGGTACGCGGCGCTGACCGCCGCGCTGCTGATGGCGGTCGGCACGTCACTCGTGCTGGCGCTGCTGACCGGGCTGAGCCTCATCGGCACCGGCCTGCCCGCGTCGGGCGCGCTCGCGTTCGGTCTGTCGTGGGCCGGCGCCGGGATCGCGTTCGCCGCGGTCGGTGCGCTGGCCGCGCAGGTCACGGAGGGTGCGCGGACCGCGCGGAGCCTCGCGGCGGCGGTGCTCGCCGGGGCCTACCTGCTGCGGGCGGCGGGCGACGCGTCCGGCGCCGACACGTCGAACTGGCTGTCGTGGCTGTCGCCGATCGGCTGGGCACAGCAGGTCCGGCCGTTCGCCGGCGACCGGTGGTGGGTGCTCGGGTACCTCGTCGTGTTCGCCGCGCTGGTGTCCGCGGCCGCGTACGTGCTGGTCGCGCGGCGCGACCACGGCGCGGGGCTGCTCGCGCAGAAGCCCGGCAGGGCGAACGCGAGCCGGTCGCTGTCGAGCCCGCTCGCGCTGGCCGTGCGGCTGCAGCGCGGTGGCGTCGTCGGCTGGCTGGTCGGCATGGCGCTCGGCGGGTTGGTGCTGGGCAGCATCGCCTCGCAGGTCGGCGAGTTCGTCGACACGCCGCAGGCCCGCGCGATGGTCATGAAGCTGGGCGGCGAGCGAGGGCTGATCGACGCGTTCCTGTCGGCGGAGATGGGCATCCTCGCCGTGATCGTGTCCGCGTACGGGATCTCCGCGGTCATGCGGCTGCGGTCGGAGGAGACCGCGCTGCGCGCCGAGCCGATCCTCGCGACCCGGATCAGCAGGCTGAGCTGGGCGTCGAGCCACATCGTCGTGGCGCTGGCGGGGTCGACGCTGCTGATGGCCGCGGTCGGCCTGTTCGGCGGGTTCGCGCACGGCGCCGCGAGCGGTGACATGGGTGAGATGGGTCGTGTGCTGGTGGCCGCGGTGGTGCAGCTGCCCGCGGTGTGGGTGCTGACCGGCGTCACGGTCGCCGTGTTCGGGCTCGCGCCCGGGCTCGCGATGGCGGGCTGGGGCGCGCTTGTGGTGTTCCTGCTGCTCGGCCAGCTCGGGCCGATCTTCGAGCTGCCGCAGTGGCTGATGGACCTGTCGCCGTTCACGCACTCGCCGAGGCTGCCCGGTGGTGAGCTGGCCGCTACGCCGCTGGTCGCGCTGACCTTGGTCGCCGCGGCGTTGGTCGCGGTCGGGTTGGCGGGATTCCGGCGCCGCGACATCGGCTGAGCCGAAGCTGCCCGGGGCGACGAGGGGTGTCCCGGGCAGCTCACACGCGGGAGTCATCTCGACGCCACGACGCTGGTCGCGATCGGGTTGGCGGGATTCCGGCGGCGCTACTGCGGCTGAGACACCAGCGCCCGGCCCGGCAGGTCTTATGGCTGGGTCATCCAGTCGGCTTTCCAGCCGTCGGCCGTCTTCGTCAACGTCATCGACAGGCGGAGCTGTTTCTTCGTCGGCTCGCCGCTCTGTGCGCTGACCTCGACGGAGGTCACGACGAGCAGGCGTGCCGTACCCGCCTTCGCGTCGAACTCCGCCGCGGCCGCGGCCAGCACCGTGCCGACGGCCTTCGTCGGTGTCTCCTGCGCCTTCTGTACGGCAGCGGCCCTGGCCGACCTGATCTGGTCCAACAGGCGGCCGGTGGCCACCGACTCCCAGCGGTCGAGGTCGGCCTCGACGGTGGCGGAGTCGAGGGAGCTCAGGATCTCGGCCGCTTCCCAGCCGGCGTGGATCGCGTCGTCGCGCTCGGTCGCGATCCGCTCTTCCGCGGTCGGGGACCGGTCGGTGGGCGCGGGCGGGGTGTCGCCGCCCGAACGCACGACGATCGCGATCACTCCGGCGACAACGAGGATCGCGACGAGGCCGAGGGTCGCGAACAGGTTGGTCCGGTTCCGCACAGGGGGCTGCCCGGTCATACGTCCTCGAGAATGGTGAGGTGGGAGAACTTCCACGTCCCGTCCACGCGCTGGAGCGACGCGAGGAACGACGACTTGGCCTGGGTCTCCGCGCCGGTGTCGGCCCGCGTGCTGGTCTGGTCGAGGAACACCAGGACCTCGGCGCTCTCGTCGTCGAGCTGACGCACCGCGAGATCGGCGACCGTGCTCTCCAGCGTGAGCCGCTGGCTCGTCGCCTGCGACACGATCGTCTCGAAAAGCTCCGCGTACTTGCGGCTGAACGCCCCGGTGGTCAGCTCGGCGAACGTGGACTTGTGCGCCTCGAGGTCGGTGTAGGTGAACGTGAACAGCTCCTCGCTCACCGTCCTGGCACGCGTCGCCACCTCGTCGGTCGCCCCGATGTCGATCATCGCCCGGTTCTTCGTGCCGAGGTCGTCCTCCTGTGCACTCGCGCTCGCACCGACCCCCACCAGCAGTGCGAGCGTCAACACAGCCCGACCGACCCGCGACCACGACATGCGAGTCTGTATACCAGCCGGTCGCTGGAATGGATCTCCGGTCGAGGAGGTTGTGCTGACAGGGCACGACGACGAAGTGGGCAGGTGATCGAGGTTGCGTGGGGCGCCGGAGTTATCAGAGGCAACGGCGCCGGCGGCCCGGCTGCCCAGCGAGGTCTGGGTGCTCGTCGCGGCCAACTTCGTGATCGCCGTCGGCTTCGGGCTCGTCGCGCCCGCGCTGCCGACCTTCGCACGCAGCTTCAACGTCAGCATGACCGCCGCATCGGTGGTGGTCAGCGCGTTCGCCGTGGCGCGCCTGGTGTTCGCGCCGGCGAGCGGCAAGCTGGTCACCGCGCTCGGTGAGCAGAAGGTCTACCTGACGGGCATCTCGATCGTCGCGGTCAGCACCGGGGCCTGCGCGTTCGCCAACTCCTACTGGCAGCTCGTGCTGTTCCGGTCGGTCGGCGGCTTCGGCTCGACCATGTTCACGGTCTCCGCCATCGCGCTGCTGATCCGGCTCACGCCGGCACCGCTGCGTGGCCGCGCGTCCGGCCTGTGGGGCACCGGGTTCCTGATGGGCAGCGTGACCGGTCCGCTGCTCGGCGGCGGCCTGCTGATCATCTCCATCCGCGCGCCGTTCCTGGTGTACGCGGCCCTGCTGTTCGTCGCGGTCTTCATCGTGTGGTGGTTCCTGCGGAACTCGACGCTCGCGGCCCGCGTCGAGGACAACTCGGCCCCGTTCACGCTGCGTGCGGCGTTCGCGCACCGCGCCTACGTCGCCGCGCTCGGCTCGTCGTTCGCCAACGGCTGGGCCGTGTTCGGGGTGCGGGTGTCGCTGGTGCCGCTGTTCGTCGAGGAGGTCCTGCGGCGCGACGGCGCGTTCGCGGGCACGGCGCTCGCCGTGTTCGCGGCCGGCAACGTGGCGATGCTGACGTTGTCCGGCAAGCTCACCGACTCGTGGGGCCGCAAGCCGATGGTCCTGATCGGGCTGCTGGTGTCCGGCGGCGGCACGATCTGGGTCGGCTTCACCGACACCGTGCCGCTGTTCCTCACGGCCACGGTCGTCGCCGGCCTCGGCGCCGGACTGCTCGCGCCGCCGCAGCAGGCGACGGTCGCGGACGTGATCGGCTCGAGGAGCCGGGGCGGGCCGGTGCTCGCCGCGTTCCAGATGGCCGCCGACATCGGCGCGGTCGTCGGCCCGATCTCGGCCGGGCTGCTCGCCGACTACATGTCCTTCAGCACGGCGTTCGCGGTGACCGGCTCGCTGTGCGTGCTCGCGGCGGTGTTCTGGCTGACGGCGCCGGAGACGCTGCCGCGCTCGGCCGAGACCGAGACGCGGCAGCATCCGACGCCGGGCGAGGCCGTGGCGACCGAGCTGCCCGGCTGCGAGGACGTCAGCTCAGAGCGGTCGCGTACCTGAGCACCATGAAGTCGAACACGAAGCAGGTGACCGACCCGTCGGCCGCGCGGCCGACCCACACCGGGTAGCCGCCGTCGCCCCAGCCGCTCTCGATGGCCAGCAGGTTCGCGCCCGACTCCGGCTCCGGCAGGTCCGCGACGTGCCCGGACATGTCGTCGTAGAAGTCCTCGATGGTGTCCTCGTAGGACTCCGCGACCTCCGCGTCGACGATCGCGAGCCGGCCGGCGTCCACGCCGACCGAGTAGAAGCTGTCGTCGCCGAGCATCCGGACGTCCTCGCCGGTGCGCAGCGCCGGCTCCCAGCGCACGGTCGGCGCGTCGGACACGACGAGCTTCCCGGCCGCGACCCGCGTGTGCGCCGCGTCCTCCGCGAACCGGATCACCGACACCGACAGCGGGTACTCGCCCGGCTCGACCGCGTCGACGAACGGCTCCAGCTCGTGCATCCACGGGTCCGGGTCGGCCGCGATCAGGCGTCCGCTCGGCAGCCACAGCCGCCAGCCGTCGACCACCTCGACGGTCACGTCGCGGCCGTCGTCGTCGAGCCGGAACCGGGTGCCGTCGACGAAGATCTCGTCCAGGCCGACCGGCTGCATCGGCCGCGGCGGCCGCCACGGCAGCTCCTCGGGCGCGGGACCCGCCTCCGCCACGTCCCGGACGTGCAGCCGGACCGGCGAGCCGAGCAGCTCGTCGAGGTACGCGAGCGTGGCCCAGTCGCCGAACGCGACCATCGGCCGGGACGTCTTCGCGATCTCCAGCGCGGACTCGTCCGGCATGTCCGCCCAGTTGCGGCCCCAGTCGTGCCGGTCGCCGTCCAGGCCGTACTCGCTGGCACGCATGGGCACCCCGGCGTCGAACTCCAGCCGGTCCGGCGCGTCGTAGGTCCACTGCTCCATGAGCCGCAGCATCAGCATGCCCGTGCCGTCCGCGGTGGGGATCCGGCGGAGCTCGATCATCCGGTCGCGCCTGCCGTGCTCGTCGAACAGCCAGGCGCCGGCGTGGTGGGCGGACCAGCAGACCTCGATGAGCGCGAGCGGCCGCTCGTCGACGAGGAGGACGACCGCGTACTGCTCACCAGCAGCGTCCCGCTCCCGCGCGACGGCCTCGGGCAGCGGAGCGACGACCGAGCGGGACTCCGGGTCCCAGCCCTCGCAGTAGACGACCTCGGCGGCGATGGTTTGGTTTGTCACCGGAGGATCCTGACAGCACCCCGCGAAGAGCGGTGCGGCACCCGTCTCGCGTAGGTTCGAACCATGGCGACGCTGGTGTCCTTCCATGCCCATCCGGACGACGAGTGCATCACGTGCGGCGGCGTGATGCGCAAGGCATACGAGGCGGGCCACCGGGTCGTGCTCGTCGTGGCCACCCGCGGTGAGCTGGGCGAGGTGACCGACGGGTTCCTCGAGGACGGCGAGGAGCTGTGGCAGCGGCGGGTCGCGGAGACCGAGGCGGCGGCCGGCATCCTCGGCGCGGAACGCGTGGAGTTCCTCGGCTACACCGACTCCGGGATGATGGGCGAGCCGACCAACGACACGCCGGGCACGTTCTGGACCGCGTCGGTCGAGGAGGCCGCCGAGAAGCTCGCGGCGATCCTGCGCGAGGAGAACGCCGACGCCCTCACCGTGTACGACGACCACGGCGGCTACGGCCACCCCGACCACATCCAGGTCCACCGGGTCGGCATGCGCGCGGCCGAGCTGGCCGGCACGCCCCGCGTCTACCAGGCGACCATGAACCGGGACCGGGCGATGGCCGGGCGGCGGCAGAGCGCCGAGCAGACCGGCGTCGAGCTGCCGGAGTTCGACGAGAGCTTCGGCACGCCGGAGTCGGAGATCACCGCGGCCGTCGACGTGACCGCGTGGACCGAGCACAAGCGCAAGGCGATGCGCGCGCACGCCAGCCAGATCAGCGAGCAGTCGTTCTTCCTGGCCATGCCGGACGAGGCGTTCCGTTTCGCGTTCGGCACCGAGTGGTTCATCCGCGCCGGCGCCGGGCCGGGCATCACCGAGACGGACCTGCTCGCCGGCCTGGACTGAGCGCGTGGGCCTGTTCGACGGGGTCCTCGCGGCCGGCGAGGCGGCCGAGTGCGTCTCGGACGTCGCGTGGCTGAAGGCGCTGCTCGACGCGGAGGCGGCGCTCGCGGGCGCGCAGGCCGACGTGGGGCTCGTCGACCGCTCGGCGGCCGACGCGATCGCCGCCGTTTGCGAGCCGGACCGCTACGACATCGACGCGCTCGGCGCGGCGGCCACGTCGGTCGGCAACCCGGCCGCGCCGCTGGTGCGGGCGATCACCGAGCTGCTGCCGGAGACGGCGGCCCGGTCCGTGCACCTCGGCGCGACCAGCCAGGACATCGTGGACACGGCCGCGATGCTCGTCACGCGGCGGGCCGTCACCGCCGTGCTCGCCGACCTGGCCGGCACCTGCGAGCTGCTCGCCGCGCTGGCCGAGGAGCACCGGGACACCGTGCAGGTCGGGCGGACCCTGTCGCAGCAGGCGCTGCCGACGACGTTCGGGCTGGTGGCGGCCGGCTGGTTGACCGGGCTCGCGGAGTCCGCGGCCGTGGTGGCCGACCTGCGGTTCAGCGTGCAGCTCGGCGGCGCGGTCGGCACGCTCGCGTCGCTCGGCGCGGACGGGCCCGCGGTGCTCACGGCGATGGCGCGGCGCCTGGACCTCGCCGAGCCGACGCTGCCGTGGCACACCGACCGCGGCCGGACCGCCGCCGTGGCCGGCGCGCTCGGCCGGGTGTGCGGCTCGGTCGGCAAGATCGCGGGCGACGTCGTCCTGTTGGCACAGACGGAGCTCGGCGAGGTGACCGAGCAGGCCGACGGCGCGGGCGGCTCGTCGACCATGCCGCACAAGCAGAACCCGATCGCCGCGGTGCTCGCCCGCGCGGCCGCCGCGCAGGCCCCCGGTCTCGTGGCGACGCTGCTGTCCGGCACGCCGGAGCTGCAGCGCGGCGCCGGACCGTGGCACGCGGAATGGCGGCCACTGACGGAGTTGTTGCGCGACACGGGTTCCGCCGCGCACTGGCTGCGCACGAGCGTGGGCAGGCTGCGGGTCGACCGGGACCGCATGCGGTCCAATGTGGACCTGCTGGGTGGCGCGCTGCTGGCCGAACGCGTGACGACCGCGCTGGCGTCGTCGGTCGGCAGGCTCGCCGCACACGACGCGGTGACCGAGTGCGTGCGGGCGGGCGGCGACCTGGCGGAGCGGCTGGCCGCGCACCCGACCCTGCGCCAGCACCTGACGCGGGCCCGGACGGCCGAACTGCTCGACCCGACGGGCTACCTGGGCAGTGCCGGCGAGTTCGTCGACCGGGCGCTGGCGGCGTACCGGAAGGAGCGGTGATGGCGGTCGAGTTGCACCACGAGGTGAGCGGGCCGGACGACGGCCCCGACGGCCCCGACGGCCAGGTGGTCGTGCTCGCCGGTTCGCTCGGCAGCGACCTGCGGATGTGGGACCCGCAGGTGCCGGCGCTGGTCGCGGCCGGGTTCCGGGTGGTGCGCTACGACCACCGCGGGCACGGCAGGTCGCCGGCGCCGACCGGCCCGTACACGCTCGCGGAGCTGGCCGAGGACCTGCTCGCGCTGCTGGACCGGCTGGCGCTGCGACGGGTGTCGCTCGTCGGGCTGTCGCTGGGCGGCATGGTCGGCATGTGGCTGGCCGAGCACGCGCCGGACCGGCTGGAACGGCTGGTGCTGTGCTGCACGTCGGCGTCGCTCGGCCCGGCCGAGATGTGGCAGGAGCGGGCCCGCGCCGCCCGCGAGTCGGGCATGGCCGGCCTCGCCGACGCGGCCGTGGACCGGTGGGTGACGCCCGCCTACCCCGACCGGGACTGGTTGCGGGACATGGTGGCGGGCCACTCCGGCGAGGGGTACGCGTCCTGCTGCACGGCCATCGAGACCATGTCGATCGAGGACGCCCTGCCGTCGATCGCCACGCCGACGCTGGTGATCGTGGGCGCCGAGGACCCCGCGACCCCGCCCGCGCACGGCGAACGCATCGCGGCGGCCGTGCCCGGCGCCCGGCTCGCGGTCGTGCCCGGCGCCGCGCACCTCGGCAACGTGGAGCGGCCGACCGAGTTCACCGGGCTGATCATCGACCACCTGCGGCCGGACCGGCGGGCCGCCGGGATGGCCACGCGGCGCGCGGTGCTGGGTGACGAGCACGTGGACCGCGCGGTCGCGGCGACCACCGAGTTCACGCGGCCGTTCCAGGAGTACGTCACCGAGGGCGCGTGGGGCACGGTGTGGTCGCGGCCGGGGCTGGACCGTCGCACCCGCAGTGCCGTGACGCTGGCGGCGCTGACCGCGTTGCGCGCGCACGACGAGCTGCCCATGCACGTCCGGGCGGCCCGCCGCAACGGCCTCACCGAGGCCGAGATCGCCGAGATCCTGCTGCACACCACCGTGTACGCGGGCGCGCCGGCCGGCAACGCCGCGTTCGCCATCGCCAAACGCACGCTCGAGGAGTCCTAGTAGAGCGTCGTGGCTAATAGTTGATCATGGTGTGATTGGATCTTCGCCGTGTACAAGTCGGGTTTGCCGTTGGTGGCGCTGAGCGCTGATGATCGTGAGTGGTTGACCAGGGTCGTGCGGACCGGGGCTCATCCAGCGCAGGAGGTCCGCCGGGCGCGGATCCTGCTGGAGCTCGATGAGAACCACGGTCGGCCCGCGCCGCGGCGAGAGATCGGGCAGCGGGCCGGTGTCAGTGGTCAGACGATCCTGAATGTCGTGAAGGCCTACGCCGAGTGTGAGGGTGATGTCGGGGCGGTGATCAGGCGTAAGGAGCGCCTGACACCGCCGGTCGAGCCGAAGGTCACCGGCGAGGTCGAGGCCAGGTTGATCGCGCTGGCGTGCCAGACACCGCCAGAGGGGTATTCCCGCTGGTCGCTGCGGTTGCTGGAGAAGCACGTCGCTCTCACTCAGGACATCCCTGATCTGGATCACTCGACGATCGGGAAGGTCTTAAAAAAACGGCGCTTCGTCCTCATCTGAAGAAATGCTGGACTATCCCACCGAAAGCCAATGGCGAGTTCGTGGCCAGGATGGAAGACGTCCTTGCCGTCTACGCCCGCGACCATGACCCCGAGGTTCCGGTGGTCTGCATGGACGAGAAGCCCTATCAATTGCTCGACCACGTCCGCGACCCGGAGCCGGCCACCCCGGGCCAGGACCTCAAAGAGGACTCCGAATATGTGCGGCACGGAACCTGCTCGATCTTCGTCTGGGTTGAGCCCCTGGCGGGGCGACGGCGCGTGATCGCCCGGTCCCAGAGGACCCGCGTCGACTGGGCCCACGAGATCGACAAGCTCCTGACCTGTGACTATTCCCAGGCGGAGAAGGTCGTCCTGGTCATGGACAACCTCAATACCCATTCGATCGGATCGCTGTATGAGGCCTTCGAACCGGCCAAGGCCCACGCCCTGGCCCAGCGACTGGAGATCCACTACACCCCCAAACACGGATCCTGGCTCAATGTCGCCGAGATCGAACTCTCCGCCCTGACTCGCCAATGCCTCGACCGCCGCATCAGTGACCTGGACGCCCTCAACACCGAACTCGCCGCCTGGCAGGACGCCACCAACACCGACCAACGTCAGGTCAACTGGCACTTCACCACCAGCGACGCCCGAACCAAACTCCGCCACCTATACCCACAGCTTTAGCGGCGACGCTCTACTAGCTACTCGAGGTCGACCCGCGCCGCCAGCGCGGCCGGGTCCGGCTCGCCGTCCGCGACGACCACGCCGTAGCGCAGCGACAGCGTCTCCTCCGGCGCCACCGGCACCTCCGCCGCGAAGAACGGCGCGGGGCACACGCACGCGAACGGCTCCGACCGGACGAACCATCTCGTCGGGTGCCCCGGGTTCGTCGGCGCGTCGACGAACACCAGCGTCGACGTCCTCGCGTGGCCGTCGTGGCGGCCGTGGAACGCGAGCCACGGCGCGCGCTCGCCCATCAGGTCGTCGCCGCCCGACGTCGTCGGCAGCACGACCCGGCCACCCGCGAACGAGCGGGGACCGCGCCACATCAGGCCGCCGTAGCCCGCGTTCGGCCGGCCCTCGGTCGTGGGGCTGCCGATGCGGATCGGCGCGCCACGAACGTTGCGCAGGTCCGTCGCGAAGTCCAGCAGCCACCCACCGTCCACGAGCGACACCCGGATCGACCGTTCCTCGGCGAACCACAGCTCGCCCCGCTCGGTGACCCAGTCCAGGGTGTGCGTGAACCGCGCGCCGAACGAGCCGGAAGCGCGGTCCACGAACTCCCGGTGCCGCATCGCACCGTTGTTCGGCAGCTGCTGGTAACCCTTGTCCCGCACGAAGGTCGGGCCACCCCAGAAGTTCTCCGGCCCCACGTTCGGCAGCGACCACGCGATCCCCTTGTGCCACACGTGGTCGTGCGGCCGGTAGATCGACACCACGTCCCCGGCGAGGGTCCGCACCGGGTGCAGGTACGGCCGTGGCGACTCCACCTGCGACTCCGGCGGCGCGAACACGTAACGGAACAGCTCGACGTCGCCGTGGCGCACCGCGAGCGAGGTGGCGTCCTCCGTCAGCTCCACGGCGCGCCCGTCCCGTCCATCCGGTGGTAGAACGGCGAGTCCGGCCCGATGTCGCCGCGACGGACCCGCGTCGCCGGTGAACGCCGAGCAGTAGATCGCCGCGATCAGCTCGACCGTCATCCGGGTGTCCACAAGGGACACCGGCGGCGGCGTGCCCGACTCGAGCGCGGTCAACACCTCGGCGAACTGCGCGGCGTGCCCGCTGGGGGTGCCGACCGGCCCGGCCGCCCACGCGCCGGCGACCGACTCCTCGTGCCCCGGCGCGGCCGTGACCCGCCAGTCCTCGTCGGAGTAGCCGTAGACGTGGTCCAGCTCGACGGTCGCGTGCTCGAAGTCGAACCGCAGGTAGCTCTGCTCCCTCGGCGACACCACACTGTTGACCACGGTCGCGACCGCGCCGTTCGCGAACGTCACGATCGCGCTCGACAGGTCCTCGGTCTCCGTCGGCTTCGCCTGCCGCGCCGCGACCGCCACCACCTCCCGCCACTCCCCCATGATCGACAGCAGCAGGTCGAACTGGTGGATGCCGTGCCCCATGGTGGGTCCGCCGCCCTCGACGTCCCACTTCCCGCGCCACGGCACCGCGAAGTACTCGTCCGGCCGGAACCACAGCGTGTGGCACACGGCCGAGGTCGGCCTGCCGAGCCGGGGGTCGCCGACCAGGCCGCGCAGGTTCGCGGCGCCGCTGCCGAACCGGTGCTGGAACACGGTCGCGAAGAACGCCCCGGTCGACGCGGCCGCCACCTCGATCTCGTCGAGCTCGGCGAGCCCGAGCACCGGCGGCTTCTCGCACAGCACCGAGACACCCCGCGACAGACAGGCGACGGCCTGCTCGCGGTGCAGACCCGGCGGCGTGCACAGCGTCGCGAGGTCCGGCGTCTCGTGCGTCAGCAGCTCGGCGAGGCTCGGGTGCACGGTCGGCACCGACCACTGCGCCGCGTACGCCGCGAGCGCGGCGGCCTCGATGTCCGTCGCGGCCACGATCCTGGCCCGTCCGTCCTGCTCGGCCAGTGCCTTCGCGTGGAACCCGGCGATCACACCGGTGCCCACGATCGCGACGTCGATCATCAGTGCACCGTAACGCGGGTGTCCCGTTCCTCGCTCGGCCCGATCTCACGTTCCGGACCGTCGATCCGCGCGGCGAACACGAACCGGACGTCCGCGCTCGACGCCGCGAGCCGCAGCTCCAGCTCGCCCGGCTCGACGATGCGGTGCCCGGACCGCCCGGTGAACGCGGCCGCCTCCGGCGGTACGGCGAACTCGACCCGCCGCGCGCTCCCCCGGCGCCAGCGCCACCTTCGCGTACCCGACCAGCCGCTGGACCGGGCGGGTGACCTGCGCGACCGGGTCGTGCAGGTACAGCTGCACGACGTCGGCGCCGGCGCGCTCTCCCGTGTTGGCGACCGTCACGGCGACGGTCATCCCGTCGACGGTCGCGTCGGCCCACTCGAAGGTCGTGTAGGAAAGCCCGTGGCCGAACGGGAACACCGGCGTCGGGTCGACCGAGCTGACGTCGGACCGGTGCCCGAGCGGCGGCGCGAGGTAGGTCGGCGGGGTCGCGTACGGGTCCGCCGGCACGCTCACCGGCAGCCGGCCGGACGGACACACCCGCCCGGTCAGCACCCCCGCGACCGCGGGTCCGCCCTCCTCGCCGGGGAAGAACGCCTGGACGATCGCGGCACACCGGTCCACGTACGGGCCCAGCGCGTACGGGCGGCCGGTCAGCAGCACGAGCACCACCGGCGTGCCGGTCGCGAGCACCGCCTCGAGCAGCTCGCGGTCGGGCAGCCGCAGGTCGGTGGCGTCGCAGCCCTCGCCGGACGTGCCGCGTCCGAACAGCCCGGACTGGTCGCCGACCGCCACCACGCACACGTCCGCCGTCGCGGCGGCGGCCACCGCGGCCGGGCCGTCCTCCGCGTACTCCAACGGGATGTCGCCGGCGAGCGCGTCGCGCAGGGTGGGAATCGGCACGCCGGGCAGCGGGCTCGGCACGTGCCGGGGGAACGTGTAGCAGCCGAGCATCGCGGCCGTGGTGTCCGCCTGCGCGCCGACCAGCGCGATCTTCGTGCCACGGCGTAACGGCAGGGCACCGTCGTTGGCGAGCAGCACCACCGACTCCTCCGCGAGGCGGCGGGCCAGCGCTCGCGACGCCGGCGGGTCGAGGTCCACTGTGGACGGCTGCGGCGACGTCCAGCCCGGGTCCAGCAGACCCAGCTCGCACTTCTGCCGCAGCACCCTCGTCACCGCGATGTCCACAGTGGACTCGGACACGTCGCCGGCGAGCACCGCGTCCAGCAGCGGGGTGCCGTAGCACCGCACGTCGGGCAGCTCGACGTCCACGCCGGCCGCGAGGGTCAGCGCCGCCGCCTGACCCGCGTCGGCCGCGATCCGGTGCAGCGTCTCGACGAACGTGACCCCGAAGTAGTCGGCCACGACCGTCCCGTCGAAACCCCAGGTCTCCCGCAGCAGCCCGGTGAGCAGCGCGCGGTCGGCGGCCGGCGGCACGCCGTCGATCTCCGCGTAGGAGTGCATCACCGACCGGGCGCCGGCCCGCACGGCCGCGAGGAACGGCGGCAGCAGGACGTCGGCGACCTCGCGCGGCCCGATCGCGACCGGCCCGAAGTTGCGGGCGCCCCTGGACGCCGAGTAGCCGACGAAGTGCTTGAGGGTGGCCAGGACCCCGGTCGACTGGAGGCCGTCGACGTAGGCGGTGGCGATGGTCGAGACGAGGTGCGGGTCCTCGCCGATCGTCTCCTCGGTACGGCCCCAGCGCACGTCCCTCGTCACGTCCAGCACGGGCGCGAGGCCCTGGTGCACCCCGACTTCCCGCAGCGACGCGCCGACCGCGGCCGCCATCTCCGCCACCAGCTCGGGATGCCACGCCGCGCCCCACGCGAGCGGGGTCGGGTAGATCGTCGCGCCGTGGGCCATGAACCCGCTCAGGCATTCCTCGTGCGCCATCGCGGGAATCCCGAACCGGCCGGCCGCCACGATCTCCGACTGCAGCCGCGCGAGCCGCGCGACGCCCTCCGCCGCCTCGACCGCCGTGGTGCCGAACGGCCGGGTCAGCTGCCCCAGCCCGTTCTTGATCAGCTCCGGCCAGTCGAGGTCCTGTGCCACCAGGTCGTGCTGGAACGGCGCCACCTCGTCGTCCGAAGTGGACTGTCCGAGCCACACGCCGTACAGCTGTGCGATCTTCTCGCGCAGTGTCATCCTGCCGACCAGATCGGTGACCCGCTCGGCGACAGAGCGCGCCGGATTCCGCCACGGCTCGTCGCGCATGCCGCACCCCCAATTCCGAAAGTTTCGATCAACTAGACCGGGCCGTTCCTCAAGTTAACGCCGCAATCTATCGGTATCAAGGGATTGACCTCGCCAACACTCCGTCGTAATCTCCCCTCAACTACCGGATATTGTCCGAAACTTACGGCATGTTGATCGCGCTGGGGCGGTTGCAGTCCACGCCTCCGCGCCGGGCCACCCCTGTGAAAGGCGCGAACATGGTCCCCCAGCGGCTTCCCAGAAGATCTTTCCTCGGCCTCGTCGGCGCGGGTGTCGGCGCCGGGCTGATCGGCTGCGGCACCGACTCCACCGCAGGCAGCTCCGGCGGCACCATCCAGGTGTGGGTCATCCAGGAGGAGAGCCAGAACGTCGCGCACCGCGGCGCGCTCGACCGGTTCAACAAGGCGTCGGACGTGAAGGCGAAGCTCGTCTCCACCGGCAACGACGGCTACCGCGACAAGCTGCACGTGTCGATGGGCACCTCGGACGCGCCGGACGTCTTCTACAACTGGGGCGGCGGCAGCATCCGCACCTACGCCCGCGACGGCCTGCTCGTCGACCTCACGCCCTACCTGGACAAGGACCCGTCGTGGAAGGACAAGTTCCTGCCGACCGTGCTCGAGGCGGGCACCATCGACGGCAGGTTCTACGGCATCCCGGCACGCGGCATGCAGCCGATCATCCTGTTCTACAACAAGAAGGTGTTCCGCGACGTCGGCGTTGAGCCGCCGAGGACGTGGCAGGAGCTGCTGACCGTCGTGGACCGGGTGAAGGCCGCCGGCATCATCCCGTTCGCCCTGGCCGGCGGCGACTCGTGGACCGAGCTCGTGTGGCCCGAGTACCTGGTCGACCGCATCGGCGGCAGCCAGGTGTTCGAGCGGGTCGCGTCGGGCGCGCAGGGGGCCTGGCGCGATCCCGCGATCACCCGGTCCATCGACCTGATCCGCGACCTGGTGGACCGCGGCGGCTTCGGCGACAGCTTCGCGTCAGTCCGCTGGGACGGCGCCGGCGCGTCGACGCTGATCGCGCAGGGCAAGGCCGCCATGCACCTGATGGGCTCGTGGGAGTACACCAACCAGGTGCAGGACCAGCCGGAGTACGCGAAGAACGACCTCGGCTTCGTCGACTTCCCGACCGTCGACGGCGGTGTCGGCGACCCGAAGGCGATCGTCGGCAACCCGACGAACTACTTCTCCGTCACCAAGTCCTCCAAGCAGGTCGACGCGTCGATCGAGTTCCTGAAGACGGAGATGGCGTCGCGCCAGTACATCGACGACTGGCTCAAGGCCGGCGACGTGCCCGCGGTGACCGACCTCGAGGCGCAGATGAACAAGGCGACCGACCCGAAGTTCGCGAAGGTCGTCTACGACATGGTCAACGACGCGCCCAGCTTCCAGCTGTCCTGGGACCAGGCCATCGAGCGCAACCTCGCGCAGCCGATGCTCGACGCGCTGGCGAAGGTCTTCCTCGGCGAGCTGGACGCGGCCGGGTTCGTCAAGGCGAACGAGGACGCGGCGTAGATGGCGGTCGCGACGGAGACGCCCGTCGCGGTGGCCGCGCCGAGGGCGACGCGGCCACCCCGGCGGCGCGGAAACCGGCCCAGTGCCTGGTATCTACTGCCGGCGGCGCTGTTCTTCGGCCTCTTCGCCGCGTTCCCGCTCGTGCTGGTGGTGTACCTGTCGTTCACCGACTGGGCCGGCATCGGCACGCCGTCGCTCGTCGGGCTCGACAACTGGGTCCGGCTGTTCGGTGACGAACGGGTCCTCGACGTCACGAAGACGACGCTGATCCTGACGTTCCTCGGCTGGGTCACGCAGACGCCGTTGTCGCTCCTGTTGGGGGTGTGGGCCGCGGGCCCGCAGCGCAACAGGGCGGTGCTGTCGTCGATCTTCTTCCTGCCGCTGCTGTTGTCCAGCGCCGCGATCGCGCTGATGTGGAACCGGTTGTTCGACCCCTACTTCGGGCTCGCGGCGGAGTTCGGGCCGTTCAAGAACATCCTCGGCACCAGCTCCGGCGCGCTCAGCGCGATCGTCATCGTGGTCGGCTGGCAGTTCATCCCGTTCCACACGCTGCTGTACCAGGCGGCGGCGCGGAACATCCCGAAGGTGCTGTACGACGCGGCCACCGTGGACGGTGCCGGCCGGTGGGACACGTTCTGGCACATCACTTTGCCACAGCTGAAGAACACGATGATCACGTCGTCGACCATCATGATCGTCGGCTCGCTGACCTACTTCGAGACGGTGCTGCTGCTGACCAACGGCGGCCCCGGCACCGCGACGTACACGCTGCCGTTCGAGATGTACATCCAGGGCTTCCGGTCGTTCGAGTTCGGCTACGCGTCGGCGATCGCGTCCGTGCTGGTGATCGTCGCGACCGGGATCTCGCTGGTCATCGTGAAGTTCTCCGGCTTCGCGAAGATGCGGTCGACCATGGAGGGGCTGTGAGGAGCAGGCCGAACTGGGCCGCCGGGGCGCTGGCCGCGGTCTGGCTGGTGATCGTCGGGGTGCCGATCTACACGATGATCTCGTGGAGTCTGCAGACCCGGGAGGACTTCCTCGACCGCGGCCCGATCGCGCTGCCCGCGTCGCTGACGCTGGAGAACCTGTTCGAGGTGCTGAACAGCGGGTTCGGCCGGTACCTGGTCAACACCCTGGTCGTGACGGTCGCGTGTGTCGGGCTGACGCTGCTCGTGGCGGTCCCCGCCGCGTACGCGATCGTCCGGTCGACCAGCAGGCTCGCCGGCACGGCGTTCCGGATCTTCCTGCTCGGCCTGGCGATCCCGGCGCAGGCGACGATCATCCCGCTGTTCCTGATCATCAACCGGATGCAGCTGTACGACTCGCTGACCGCGATCATCCTGCCGACCGTCGCGTTCGGGCTGCCGCTGGTGATCCTGGTGCTGGCCGGCTCGCTGCGGGACGTGTCGATCCGAGCTGTACGACGCGATGACCGTGGACGGCGCCGGTCCGTTCCGGATTCTGTGGCAGCTGGTCATCCCGCTGTCGAAGGGCAGCATCGCCGCGGTCTGCACCTACACCGCGCTCGGTGCGTGGAACCAGTTCCTGTTCCCGCTGATTCTGACGCAGGACCCGCCAGCAGCGGGTGTTGACGCTGAGCCTGTGGAGCTACAAGAACGAGTTCCAGGTCAACCTGCCGGGGATGATGATGGCGGTGCTGCTGACCGCGCTGCCCGTGTTCGTCCTGTACCTGGTGGCGCGCCGCTGGCTGATCGCGGGCCTCGCCGGGATGGGTAGCAAGTAGTATTTCCGAAAGTTTCGGTGGCTCAGGGGGTGCCCGCGTTGACCAGAGAACGCAAGGTGACGATCAACGTCATCGCGGCGGAGGCAGGCGTGTCGGTGCCGACCGTGTCCCGCGTGCTGAACGGCCGGTCCGACGTGTCCCCGACCACCCGCGCGAAGATCGAGGCGCTGCTCGCGGAGCACGGCTACCAGCGTCGCGGCTCCCGCCGCAGCGAACGCGCCGGTCTGATCGACCTGGTCTTCAACGACCTGGACAGCCCGTGGGCGGTGGAGATCATCCGCGGCGTCGAGGACGTCGCGCACGCGGCGGCGGTCGGCACGGTCGTGAGCGCCATCCACCGCCACTCCGCGTCGACGCGGCAGTGGCTGGACAACCTGCGCACCCGGCGGTCCGACGGCGTGATCCTGGTGACGTCGACGCTCCAGCCGGCACATCAGGCGGAGCTGAGGCGGCTGAACGTGCCCACCGTGGTGATCGACCCGGCGGGCGGCCCGGCGCTCGAGGTCCCGACCATCGGCGCCACGAACTGGGCCGGCGGCCGAGCGGCCACCGAGCACCTGACGTCGTCGGGCCACAAGCGAATCGGCTTCATCGCCGGGCCGCCGACCCTCCTGTGCAGCCGGGCGCGTCTCGACGGCTACCGCGCGGCGATGGACGCGGCCGGCCT
Organism: uncultured Actinomycetota bacterium; assembly: GCA_963840275.1. Classification (GTDB taxonomy): domain Bacteria; phylum Actinomycetota; class Actinomycetes; order Mycobacteriales; family Pseudonocardiaceae; genus Actinophytocola. The sequence goes on along the minus strand of CAWIYK010000002.1, from coordinate 727,316 downwards.
CCCGGTCACCGACGACCTGATCCAACCGGGCGACTTCTACCACGAGTCCGGCTTCCGGGGCGCCGGCGCGCTGATGGCACTGGCCGAGCCGCCCACGGCGATCTTCGCGTCCAGCGACCAGATGGCACTCGGCGTGTACGAAGGGCTGCGGCAGAAGGGTCTGCGCGTACCGGACGACGTCAGTGTGGTCGGCTTCGACGACCTTCCGGAGGCACGCTGGTCGTCCCCGCCGCTGACCACCGTGCGCCAACCGCTGGCGGAGATGGGCACGCTGGCCGCGCGCACGATTTTGCGACTGTCGCGTGGCGAGGACACGGAAAGCCCGCGCGTCGAGCTGGCGACGGACCTCATCGTGCGGGACAGCACCGCGCCACTGGGGTGAAGATCAGGTTTGATCCCTGTGCGAGAACGTTGCTCGAGCTCGCTCGGTCAACGTTCTGGGCGTCAGCGTTCGATCCAGCCCGAGGAGGTAGCCGGCCGGGCTACGCTTCTTGACCTTGGCATCTCTACGCGCAGCGTGCGCGACGCCGATGACGCATGCGGCGGCCGAGCCGGCGGCCGTGACAGCCGAGGGTACGCCCGCGATTCCGCCGAGAGCCGCGACGACGGTCGGCGGTGTCAGCGTCTTGAGACTGAGGATCGCTTGAGCGGGTTGCAGGCCCAGCGACCGCAGTTCGCGGCGTAGGTCCTTGACCGGCCTACTGAGTTGATCGTGAACCAGCATCTCCACGCGGGCGTGCAGAACGGCAGGGTCGGCAACAGCCGCCAGCTCCGTGAAGTGCCGAGATAGCTCGTCAAGATGTGCGCGGAACGCGTCGAACTGTTCGGCAAGCTCACGTCGAGCGGTAATGATCTTCTGCACCGGAACACGCTCGAGTTCGGCGGGAACTACGGTCCGGATGGCCGCGACGGAGTACACGGACGCCACGTCTTCGGGACTCCGATTCGACCGAAGGTCGACATCCGCCAGCAGGGATTCGGCGATGTCGATCGGCGCTGGCGGTGCCATGTGACTCTCCGCCTGGTCCGTGACGAGAGCCAGTTCGTTGGCGTCCGCGACTCTGGTCATGAGGAGGTTCGTGTAGGCCGTGGCAAGTCGTGGATGCATGTCCAGCCAGGAAGGTCCGGCCACGTCCTCAGGTGCACGCGCCAAACCCGCCGCCACCAGCGATGACCGCAGATCGTCCGACATTTGAGAGTCCATGACGAAACCGTTCCCGTCGAACTCCTGATCGCCGTATCGAGTCCGAAGTTCTCCTTCGTGTCGATGGACCAGAGCCAAGAGTTCTCCGGACGCGTTCGACACATAAGGCGCGGGATCGATGTCCAGAAAGAATCCCAACTCCGCCCGCAGCGCACGCCCGACATCTCCTTCTCGGGGGTCCCCAGGGTGGAATCCCTCAGGGCGAAGCACAGCCAGTCTCGGCCAATAGAGGGCGCAGGCCCGCAGCCAGTCAGAGTGACGAACGAAGATGTACGGGTAGTACAGCGGCAACGGACGCATACCCACCTGACTCGTCTCCATGACGCCGAACCTATGCCCGGTCCGCGGAACCGCGTGTGTCCACAGCCTGTGGACAACTCCCCCAACCTGTGGACAACCGCTTCCGCGCGCCCAAGAACTGTCACCCCCGACCCGTAGGCTGGAAATCGGGGGCCGGCGGGGATGTGTGGGTCGCCACCATGGCCGAGGCCCGAGATATGGGATATGAACGGGCCATGACCCAGAGTGCCGGCGGCGACGAGGCCGCGCTGTTGTGGAGCCCGGACCCCGATCGGGTCGAGGCGAGCCGGATGGCGGAGTTCCGCGGGTGGCTGGCGTCGGCGCGCGGCGTCGAGGTGGCCGACTACCAGGCGCTGTGGGAGTGGTCGACCACCGACCTCGAGGGGTTCTGGGGCGCGCTCGCCGAGTTCCTCGAGGTGCGGTTCCACGAACCGTACGAGCGCGTCCTCGGCTCGGCCGAGATGCCGGGCGCGTCGTGGTTCCCCGGCGCGACGCTCAACTACGCGGAGCACGCGCTGTCCTCCGGCGCCGACGACGACCTGGCGGTGATCTTCGAACGCGAGGACGGGCTGTCCACCACGCACACCTACGGTGCGCTGCGCCGGGAGGTCGCCGCGGTCCGGGCCGCGCTCGTCGACCTCGGCGTCCAGCGGGGCGACCGGGTGGTGGCGCTGGCGCCGAACGCGCCGAGCACGCTCGTGGCGTTCCTCGCGGCCGCGAGCCTCGGCGCGACGTGGTCGTCGTGCTCGCCGGACTTCGGCGCCCGCGCGATCGCCGACCGGTTCACCCAGATCGAGCCGGTCGTGCTGTTCGCCGTGGACGGATATGTCTACAACGGCCGGTCCTTCGACGTCCGCCCGACGATCGCCCAGCTGCAGCAGGAGATCCCGAGCCTGCGCGCGACCGTGCTGATCGACTACCTCTCGGACGCCGACCGCGCCGGACACCGTCCCCTGGTCGTCGCTGCTCACGAGGTTCGCCGAGCGCGCCGCTCGCGTTCGACGCGGTCCCGTTCGACCATCCGCTGTGGGTGCTGTACTCGTCGGGCACCACCGGCCTGCCGAAGGGCATCGTCCAGGGCCACGGCGGGATCGTCGTCGAGCACCTGAAGATGCTGGCGCTGCACGCGGACTTCGGCCGCGGCGACCGGTTCTTCTGGTTCACCACGACCGGCTGGATGATGTGGAACTACCTGGTCTCGGGCCTGCTGGTCGGCTCGACGATCGTGCTGTTCGACGGCAGCCCGGCGCACCCGGACCTCGGCGCGCTGTGGCGGCTCGCGGCCAAGCACCGGGTGACGTACTTCGGCACGTCGGCGCCCTACATCCAGTCGTGCCTGAAGCAGCACCTGAGCCCGGCCCGCGACCACGACCTGTCCGCGCTCCGCTCGCTCGGCTCGACCGGCGCGCCGCTGAGCCCCGAGGGCTTCCGCTGGATAGCCGACGAGGTGGGGTCGACCGTGCAGATCTGCTCGGTCTCCGGCGGCACCGACCTGTGCACGGCGTTCGTCGGCGCCGCCCCCGACGTGCCGGTCTGGCTCGGCGAGCTGTCCTGCCGGACGCTCGGCGCGGCCGTCGAGTCGTACTCGCCGACGGGCGAACCGCTGGTCGGGGAGGTCGGCGAGCTGGTGATCACCAAGCCGATGCCGTCCATGCCGATCTACCTGTGGCGCGACGCAGACGGGTCCCGCATGCACGAGGCGTACTTCGAGCCGTACCCGGGCATCTGGCGCCACGGCGACTGGATCAAGATCACCCCACGCGGCTCGGCCGTGATCTACGGCCGCTCCGACTCGACCCTCAACCGAGGCGGCGTCCGGATGGGCACGAGCGAGTTCTACCGGGTCGTCGAGTCGTTCGACGAGGTCACCGACTCGCTGGTGATCGACACGTCGGCGGACACCGAGGGTGAGCTGCTGTGCTTCCTGGTGCTGGCGCCCGATGTGTCCCTCGACACGGTCGAGCCGCGGTTGCGGAAGACGCTGCGGTCCGCACTGTCCCCGAGGCACGTGCCGGACCACTTCATCGTGGTCACCGAGGTCCCGAGGACGCTGAACGGCAAGAAGTGCGAGGTCCCGGTGAAGAAGATCCTTGCGGGTGTGGCCCCGGAGAAGGCCGTGAGCCGAGACGCGCTGGCGAACCCGGATTCGCTGAAGGCGTTCCTGCCGGGGGCGCTTTGCTGAGGCGGCGGGGGGCTGTGTAGGCTCTTGCCCGAGCGGCCTGGGGCCCCGGGAGGCTTCGCCTAGTCTGGTCTATGGCGCCGCACTGCTAATGCGGTTGGGGGCAACCCCTCCCGGGTTCAAATCCCGGAGCCTCCGCAACACAACTGAACATGCGCCCGTAGCTCAACGGATAGAGCATCTGACTACGGATCAGAAGGTTGCAGGTTCGAATCCTGCCGGGCGCGCAGCTCAGGAGGGGTGTCCCGTACGGACACCCTCCTGTCGTCTCAGTACCCGGCCGACCGACAGAGGTGCGAGGGGCTATCTCGTTCGGCAAGCGGACTGGGTGAGCCAGGTCGCGGAGACCTCCGCAGCACCGCACCCAGAGACTTCGTGAAGTCAATGTTGATTGAGCGTTGAGAGATATTCGACCATTCCGGCTCGAATACGTTCCAGAAATTGTCTATCAATATGTGTCAAGGTTCGACCGTATCCGACGAAGCGACCGCGGGGTCGAAACCCTCGGATTCTCAACGGATATCTTCGCCGAGTAATAATCCTAGGGGTGTACGGGTCAATCAGCGTGCATCCATCTTCCATGAGCACAAGGGATGTGCGCGAGCAGCCGTCGTCTTGCATTTCGATGGCGTCAAACTCCCACCCCCAACCCTTGATGGTGCGAGTTGCATATAGTGTGTCACCGTAGAACATAGAGTTTGAACCGATCCGCTTGATTTCATGGATAGGTATGGGGTGGATGCCGCGACTACGGAGGGATGCGGCAAATTCTGCCAGTAATGTATGCAGTTCAGGCTGAACCTTTCGCCATTCTTCGGTTTTGCGAAATTCCTGATCTCGTTTTTGCTGTTCGAACTTCTCCATTTGCTGTGCAGCGTCTTCTTCAAGGCCCACTGCGTCCTCCTGTGTCGAAAGATTGACCACGCGCACTGATCATACCGGTCGCATCTCCGCCGTGGCTTGTTTGGTGATTACGAGCCCCTGTTTCTGCCCGGCGCGGAAGTTGGGTCGACAGCCGCAGTGTGTGATTCCAGTCGGCGTGTCATGATCAAGGGCGTGGCGGATGCGTGATCCACTGCGGATGTGGTGGTTCGCGAGGATGTGGTGATCCGTCAAAGGCTAGCCGTCACCGTCTCGTTTGCCGTCTCAGTTCTGTATCGTTCAGCCTGCCGCAGGCTGCGCAGACGTGCGCCTGACCTGGGAAAATGACTGTGACGGACGGCCTGGAACACGGCACCGAAGTCCTACGGATCAGAAGGTTGCAGGTTCGAATCCTGCCGGGCGCGCAGAAACCCCAGGTCAACCGCCTGGGGTCCTTCTTTTTGCGGCGGAGTTGCCAAGCAATTGCCAATTGTCCGTTCGCGATCCTGGCCGCCGTGTCGAGCGCGTCAGCGCTAACCGGACCGGACGCTGACAACTCAGTGGCCCAACGTCCACCAAAGCGCCTCGTCCGCGCCGGAGTAGACCGCGCGATCCTGGCCGCGATAGACCCGCCCAGTGACGTAGTGGTGCTCAGCGTCGATTTGGGCTGGCGTTGGTGCTTGTTCCGCTGGCCACGTTCGCAGCGAGCCCGGGCAGGTGGAGCCCAAGCCGGCGACCCAGTTCAGCGCTAATTGCTGCCCGAGGACGTTGGGGTTGGGTGCTCGGTCGGCCGCCATGGCGATGCTGACCGCCTTGCGCCTGATCTCGTCGGTCGATCGCGTCTTCGGCTGCGGGTCGGCAAGACCGAGCGCGCGGATGATCTCGAACTGGTCGGCGCGGGTGCGTTCGGCGATCTCCAGCGCGATGGAGCCCGGCCATGGGTAGATCACGGTCACGGCGGACAGCCAGATTTCCGGGGCGTCCGACGAACTGCCATTGGCCCAGAGCTGCGCGAAGAACGAGCCGCAGCCCTCGTCGTAGCCCCACACGCTCTGCTCGTCCCAGCCGGGGAGGTCGATCGCGTCACGGAACTCGTAGCCGGGTCGGCAGCGATGGTTGCGGGAGGCGAGATCAGTCATGACCGACAGTGTGTCGGAGGTCGCTCTTCGCGTCCCATCGACACGACGAAGGTGCGCCCGGATGAGATGGAAGGGGTTGTGATAGTTCGGCGCTGAAGACAGCAGTGATTGCGAAGCATGATCACTTGCGAATTACGGATCAGAAGTTTGCAGATTCAAATCGTCCGGGCACGCCATCTCGTCTTTTAGAAACAGCATGGGGCCGACCGTTCAAGATCGGCCCCACACTTTCCCACACGAATTGCCGGCTCGGTCCTAGCCTGACGAACGGCGGGTCTGTTCCTCGGCGATCGCGGCGGCCATCCTGTTCAGCTCGTCGTCCGACAGTTGCGTGAGGTCCGACAGTGTTTCGGTGCTCGCCGGGTCGACGATGGTGCGGACGTTCTTCTGCAGCTCGACGAGGCGCGTGATGATCGACTGATCGCCCTGGGTCGGGTGTTCGATCTGTCCCTCGTTGTTCTTGAACAACGCGTTGTAGATGCTGAACAACGCGTTGCGCTCCTGGGCGTCCAAGATCTCCTCCAGAGGTGCGTACTCCTCGTTGATGTCGCAGGTAGTCCCGTTGAGTACGACAGTCGTTGGGGCGCGGTTGCGCTGCCAGAAGTTGACCCACTGCGCATCCGCCGCGGACGGTTGCGAGCCGCAGCGCCAATGCCAACCGACGGCCCCCGCGGCGTGCACCGCCTGCGACGTCTCCGAGAACCCGTAGAAGCCGGACCGGGTGCGGCCGAGCACCGACGCGAACCCGGTGGCGTACCGCACGGAGTCCTGAATCTGTTGCGCCGAACCGGCATGCGCGTCCGCGGCGCAGGCGATCCCCACCGAGTCCGGAATCCCTATCCGCCGTGCGTGGTTGACCCCGGCGATCGCCGCCGCGCGGCCGGCCGCGTGGTCGTCCGGCGAGCCCCACGCGTCGTCGGTGCCCGACTGCGCCACCAACATCACCTTGAGCCCGTGCGCCACATAGTCCTGATACTCCGCGCCGCTGATGTGCTTCCACGCCCCGCCGAGTCCGATGTAGCGCAACACGCCGACGTAACCGTTGGCTCTGATCGTCGCGGCTCCGGGTGGACTCCCGGAGAAATCCAGCCAACGAGCCATGCCATCACCTCACGAGCAGTGTCGGTTCATGTTCATCATCTCGTCAAGGATCGAGAATGGACTCGGCCGCGGCCGCCGCAACACCGCTGATCGGGTGTTCACGTTGTCATCGACACACGGTGACCAGCCACGATCGGTGCCGGAGCGGGTCACTACGATCGGGCGGGTGTCGCCGGTATCCCGTGGTCGTAAGCCCAAGAAGTCCAAGAAGCGTGGCCGAACCCCCGTCAAGGTGGGACGCGGGCCGGCCGTGCCCCCGTCTACGACGCAAGAGATGCGGATGGACTGGTTCGACGCGGCGATCGAGACCGTGCTCGACGGTGTCGGTTCGCTCGAAGCGGCGGTCGGTCCTCGGGACCTCGAACAGCGGACCGCCGAACTGCTGGGCGCCGAGATGCATCGGGTCCTCCACGAACAGCGCGAGGGACTCTGGTTCTCGTGGTGGTTCGAGGACCTCGTCGCCGACGCGGTCGCCCAGCTGGGGCCTTCGGCGATCCGGCTGCTGCACGGACTGACGGCGATCGGCACTCCCGAGCTCGCCTCGACGGCGTCGGCGGCCTGCCGGCGACTGCGAAAGCTGCAGAAGAACGCCCGCGACCTGCCGGACTGGCTGGACGATCTTTCCTCGGTGGTGGCGACCGGCGAGGTGTTCCGGCTGCGCGACGCCTGCGGGACCCGCTTCGCCGTGCTCGCCCCCTTCTCGTACGGGAAGGGGCGCGAGCCGTCGGTGTTCCTGTTCGACATCGACGCGTCCGAGCTCCCGAAGCTGGTCGGCGCGGGGGTCTTCGAAAATGTGGACAAGGCGGTCACCGCATGGCTGGCCGAACTCGGTGACGCCGCGGGCGAGACCGCGCCTCAACCGGTCGCGCACCCGCACGAACTGCTGTGCCTCACGCACTGTGAACTCGGCGACGAGATGATCATCGGCGATGAGTCCCGGGTCGTGATGGACAACTGGTTCCGTGCCGAACGTCGGCGCCGTGACCTCGCCGAGGCGCTGCGCCGGCGCGGCATGCCGCTGCCCGCCGTCGCGTCGCTGTTCGACGACGTCGACATCGCTCCGATGACCGACGCGTTCACCTCGTGGTACACCGGCAAACACGGCACCGCGCCCGACGCCGAGGCATCGGCGGAGCTCGCCACGCAATGGATGGAAGGTAGCCTGCCGGAGACCTGGTACTCGGTCTCGCCGGAGCGAGTCAGGTACCACCGCGAGTTGATGAGCGACTGGACACCGGACCCGATCACCCTCGCCGCGAGGTCGTTGCTGTCCGACTGGGTGACGTGGTTGGGCGAGCGATCCGGCCTGCCCGAACACCTTCGTGTGCGCGTCGCTGCGGCCACGCGCTGAACCGAGGACAACACATGTCGTTCGCCACCTATCTGTCCAATGTGGACAAGGCAGCGCTGACCCGGCTGCTCGACGCGCGTCCCGACGTGCGGGTCGAACCCGTGCCGCGCGGCTTCACGCGGCTGGCGCAGCGGCTGTGCGGACCGGACTCGATCGCCGCCGCGATGCGGGCCCTGAACCGGGACGCGCTGACCGTCGGGCAGGCGATCGCGGTACTCGGCGAGTCGGCGACCGTCCCCGCCGTGGCGCGGTTGCTCGATGCCCCCACGCAGGCGGTGCGTGACGAGGTGGCCGGCTTGCGCGACGTCGGGCTGGCGTGGACCGAGTCGAAGGCGCTGCACCTGCCCGAACGGCTGGTGGACCACTGGACCGCGGAGATCGGCGGCGGCCGGCCGGTGGCGAAGATGGCCGCGACGGTGCTGGCCGACGAGCTTCGCGCCGCGGTGTCGGCGTTCGGGGTCGCGGTGGACGGGTTGCGCAAGCCCGAACTGATCGCGCGACTGGCCGACGCGATGGCCGACCCGCGGCGGTTGGTCAAGATGATCGCCGAGCTGCCGGCACCGGCACGCGTGCGGCTGGAGGAGCTGCGCGTCGGCGGGTTCGGGATCATGTTCGGCTTCGTGGATCCGCGCCGGCACGCCGACCCGACCGAGGTGCTGGCGCGGGCGGGACTGGTGCTGCGGCCCAACCGGCAGCCGGAGGTGCCGCGTGAGGTGGCGGTCGCGGCTTGGCTGGCCGAGAACACGATGGGCCTGACCGGACGGCCGGCGCTCGCCGCGGCGACGGTGGCCTCGGAAGACGTGCGACCGACCACACAGGCCGCCGCGCGGGAGGCGGTGCGTGCGCTGTCCGCGCTTCTCGACGAGGCCGGCCGAACCCCCATCGCCGCCTTGAAGAAGGGTGGGGTCGGCGCTCGGGAACGCGGCAAGCTGGGTAAACGACTCGCGATCGCCGACGACGTGCTGACGTTGTCGATCGACCTCGCCTACGCGGCCGGTCTGCTGGGTGCGACGGACAACGGCTACGCGCCCACCGACGCCTACCCCGCGTGGCGTGCTGCCCAGCCCAGCCGTCAGTGGGCGGTCACGGCCACCGCGTGGCACGCGCTCGAACATGCCCCGTTGATGCGGGAGATCGACGGCGACAAGGAGGTGCCGCCGCCCGTGCCGCTGATGTCGGCGGCGGGGGCGATGCGGCGTGCGATGCTGCGAGCGGCCCGCGACGGGCTGTCGGTGCGTGCTGTCGGCGCGGAGATCGACTGGTTCTTCCCGCTGCACGGCTACGAGCGACGGGCCCGTGACGAGAAGATCGCCGCCACGATCCAGGAGGCCGAGCTGCTGGGGGTGGTCGCCGGCGACCGGGTGTCCGAGCTCGGCGAACAGTTGTTGGCGGCGATCGACTCGGACACCGACGCCGTGGCCGAGGCCGCACGGCGCTGCGCCTCGCTGCTGCCCGAGGCCGAGTGCGGGGTCATCCTGCAGTCCGATCTCACCGCGGTGGTCTCGGGGCAGCCGGGCGCCGCCGTGTCGAGGCTGCTCACGGCAACGGCCGTCAACGAGGCTCGGGGCAACGCCGCGGTGTGGCGGTTCACCCCGGCCAGCATCCGCGCCGCACTCGACGCCGGCTGGACCGGACCGGAGCTGCTGGCCGAACTGGCCGCGATCGCCGACCGGGCCCTGCCACAGCCTCTCGAGTACCTGATCAACGACGCCGCCCGCCGGCACGGCCACGTGCGGGTGCGGCCGACCCGGTCGTGTGTCGTCGCCGACGAGGCGCTGGTCACCGAGCTCGTCAACACCCGGTCGCTGGCCAAGCTCAAGCTTGCGCGCCTCGCGCCCACGGTCCTGTCGAGCCCGGCCGAGCCGGGGCGGGTGCTCGAACTGCTGCGCGCGGCCGGCATGTCACCGGTGGCCGAGGACTCGTCCGGGGCCATCGTCGTCGAGCACCGCCAGGACCACCGGGCCGAGATCGACGCGGTCGCCGACGTGCGGCCGAGGACACGGCTCGCCGCGGCCGAGCTGGCCGAGCGGCTCGCGGCCGACCCGGACGGCGACCAGGACGCGCCGGCCGGTGCCACCGTCGACCTGCTCGCACAGCTCAACCCGCGGCTCGACGACGCCGAGCTCGAGCTGCTGAGCCACGCGGTGGACAACCGGGACGACGTGCTGATCTCCTACTACGACAAGAACGGCAGCCACTCCATCCGCGAGATCCGCCCCAACCGGATCTACGGCCGATGGCTGGAGTCGCACTGCTACCTGCGCGGCGCGGACCGCGAGTTCACCATCGCCAACATCGAGTCGGTCGCGCCCGCACGCTGACACCCGCGAGCGACGGCATGCGATGCCTGACGTGAGCTTGTGCTAGCCCGTGACGTGGTGCAGCAGCGCGGTCAGGCCGGTTCGTGGCAGTTCCAGCGTGGCGGTGTCCGGGTTCTTGCTGTCACGCAAGGCAAACCGCTCGGCGGACAGCAACGCGGCCTCCACACAGTTGCCGCCGCCCGTGCCGCCGTCACCGGAGAAGCTGCTCCTGCGCCACATCAGGCCGTGCGCGCTCGTCATGGAAATTCCTTCCCGCCGGTCCGCCCGAGTGAGCTTGTGCTAGCCCGTGACGTGGTGCAGCAGCGCGGTCAGGCCGGTTCGTGGCAGTTCCAGCGTGGCGGTGTCCGGATTCTTGCTGTCACGCAAGGCAAACCGCTCGGCGGACAGCAACGCGGCCTCCACACAGTTGCCGCCGCCCGTGCCGCCGCCGCCGGAGAAGCTGCTCTTGCGCCAGGCAAGAGCGCACTTGGGAGCCATGGGCGTTCCTTCCGGTTGGGGACCTACCCAACAGTCTCCCCGGCCGCTTTGATCGCGTCCAGCGACTTGGCCGGCGACAGCGCCCGATCGGTGAGGATGCCCCACATCTCCATCAGCTCCCGCACATGCGCGCGGTCCTCGATGTACATAGAGCCACCAGGGCTTTCCGCGTAGCCGAAGTCCGGAATCGGCTCAGGCAATGTAAGGATCGAGAACGCACCCTGTACCGCCGGAGTCACGCCGATCGACCGGGGCAGCACCTGCACGGTGATGTGCTCCGCCTCGGCGGCGTCCACCAACTTGGCGAGTTGGCCGCGCAACACCGACGGCGTGCCGACCGGCCTGGTCAGGATCGACTCGTCGAGAATCACGTGATAGCGCAACGGTTTTGGCCGGTTCAGCACCCGCTGACGGGCCATCCGAGCGAGCACCCGACGCTCGGCCACCTCGAAGTCCAGGCCTGGGTTGACGCCGTTCACCAGCGCTCGGGTGTAGTCCGGCGTCTGAAGCAGGCCGGGCACCACAAGCGTCTCCAGTTGGCGCACCGCGAGCAGCGTGGCCTCTACGTGCAGCAGCTGTTGGAAGTCCTCCGGGAGGTCCTTGCGGATCGCCAGCCAGTAGCCGCGCTCGCCCGCCCGCGCGGACAGGCCCATGATCCACTCGCGAGTGTTCGCGTCGGTCACCTCGTAGGCGTCGAGCAGGCGCTCCACGTCGAAAGACTTGACACCCTGCTGCCGGTTCTCGATCCGGCTGATCTTCGACGTCGACCATTTGCCGCCGATCTTCTCCAACCGTTTGACCACGTCGTCCATCGACCAGCCGTGCTGTTCACGGAGCTGACGCAAGGTCTCGGTGAGCTGCCAGCGCCGCACGGTCGCCGTGACCACCCACTCGTTCTCCTCAGACATCGATACCCCCGTTCGAGTGGAAAACGGGATTCCCGCTTTTCATCCTATGTGCTGATGAGCCACTGTACCTCACGACAGGTGAGCAACCGAGCACGGGGAGTCCGCGATGAGCACAGGTGAGAACGAGGTCGAGTTCACCGAACTCGTCGCCGAGATGGTCTCCGACGAGGCGCCGCGGCTGTTCGCCGTGGTCCAGGAGCTGGGCGAGCGGGAGGACGGCCGGATCGCCGCGTGGGGCATGGCGTTCGCGGACCGCACCGACGTGCTGCGCTGCGGCGGCCGTTCGTGGCTGAGCGTCAGCTCGCCGGACCGCGCCCGCTGGCTGCTCGGCCGAGGCCCGGACATCACCGCACGGCTGGTCTGGGTCACACCACCCACCCCGAGGTAGCGGCTGGGTGAGCACTCGACGTGAACGAGCAGACATGGCTGCGCGGCTACTTCACCGGCCGTCTGCACGCGGTCTCCCGCGATGCCGACCGGATGGTCTTCCGCGGAGTGCCGATCGCCTGGTCGAGGTGCGGCCGAGCCACCTTGATCGACTACGACCCCGATCCCGGATGGGCGGTGCCGTGCGACCGGTGCGTGTATCTGGCCGGCCCGCCTCCCGGGTCACACCAAAGTGGACAGTGAGTGCTCGCTGGCCGCGATCAGCACCCGCTTCGTCGACTCGCGGGAACGCGCGTCGCACATGACGATCTCCACGTTGTCGTTCAGTACCAGCGCCTCGCGCACCTCGTCCTGCGTGTGCCGGCGCGCGCCGTCGAACTCGTTGACCGCCACCAGGAAGGGCATGCCGCGCGACTCGAAGTAGTCGACCGAGGAGAAGCCGTCGGCGAGGCGCTGCGTGTCGACCAGCACGATCGCGGCGATGGCGCCCTGGACGATGTCGTCCCACATGAACCAGAAGCGGTGCTGGCCCGGCGTGCCGAACACGTAGAGGACAAGGTCTTCCGCGAGCGTGATGCGGCCGAAGTCCATCGCCACCGTCGTGGACAGCTTGCCCGGTGTCGACACCGACAGCTTGTCGACACCGACGCCCGCGGTGGTCATCAGCGCTTCGGTGCGCAGCGGCGGAATCTCGGACATGGCACCGACGAACGTCGTCTTCCCGACGCCGAACCCGCCCGCCACCACGATCTTCGCCGACGTGATCCGCCGGTGCGCGGCACTACTTCGCCCGTAGTCCACTGAGGACCCTCTCGATCAGGTCGCGCCGTTCCGCGTCGCCGGCGTCGTGGGCGAGCGTCGCCTGCACGCTGACCAACCCCTCCGCGAGCAGGTCCGCGACGAGCACCCGCGCGACACCGAGCGGCACCGTGAGATGCGCCGCCAGCTCGGCCACCGACCTCGGCTGCAGGCACAGCTGGGTCACCGTCCACATGGCACTGGTCAGCCGCGGCGGCAGGTCGCGTCCCTCCGCCGTGGTCACGACCCTGGCCTCGACCGCCAGCTCGACGCTCGGTTCCGTGCGGCCGTCGGTCCACGAGTACGGGCGGGCCAGCGCCGGTGGCGGCCCGGCAGCGTCGGCGGCGTCGGCAGCGTCATCGTCCATCAACGTCGCTCGGTGTCCCCGCGAACCGGCGTGTCGACCATGCGACCGACCCGGTCGACGAGCAGCGTCATCTCGTAGCCGACCAGGCCGATGTCACATCCCGCCGCGGCGATGACGGCAAGGTGCGAGCCGTCGCCGACGCTCATCAGCAGCAGGAACCCGTGTTCCATCTCGATCACCGACTGGACGACGCGGCCCGCCGTGAACAGCTGGGCCGCACCGACCGTGAGACTGGTGAGACCGGCGGTCAACGCGGACATCTGGTCGGCGCGATCCCGTGGCATCGCGTCGCTCGCGGCGACCAGCAGGCCGTCCGCGGACACGAGCACCGCGTGCGCCACCCCCGGAACCTCTTTGGTGAACGCGGAAACCAGCCAGCCGAGTGACGGCTCCGTCGCCGTCGTGCCCTCTGTCATCATCGAGCCCTCCCTCATGTCGCACCGCCGTCTGATGACCCCGACTCGTCTCTGGCACGTCTGGCGGCACGCACACCGTCGTAGTGCCGGGACAGGTTCGACCTGATCGACTCGGGATCCCGGAAGGCGCTGGACTTCTCCGGCGCGCGCTCGGCGGGGACAGCTCGGGAGGCCGGCGTGCGGACCGGCAGTCCGGCCGCGGTCGTCCCGGCGGGCTGCGACACGACGACAGGTGCGACGGGCTCCGCGGCTTTCGGCACCGACACGGCCGGCGTCAGCCAGTTGCCCGACCCGTTTCCGTTCTTCACGGGCTCGTCCACCTCGGTGAACCAGCTCGACGTGCCGGGAGCCACCACCGCCGACGGCACGGGCGGCGCCGACGGCGGTGGCGCCGCGATCGCCTGCCTCGTCACGGGTGCCGAGACCACGGCCATGGTCTCGGCCGCGGTGCCGGCGACCACCAGGGCGCCGGGCAGGTGGATGCTCGCGGTGATGCCCGCCTGCGACGGGGTGTCGAACGTCGGCCGCAGCCGGACCGTCACACCGTGCCGCGCCGCGAGCCGGCTGATCACGAAAAGGCCCATGCGGCGGGTGGTCTCCGGACCGACGGCATCGGTCGCCGCCAGCCGCTCGTTCGCCGCGGCCATGTCGTCCGGGGCCATGCCGAGCCCGGCGTCGACGACCTCGAACAGCAGCCCGCCGTCGCTGCCGCGGTCCGCGGACAGCACCACCTTGCGGTCCGGCGGCGAGTAGCGGGTCGCGTTCTCCAGCAGCTCGGACAGGATGTGGACCACGTCGGCGGCCGCGGCGGGGCGGACCGACGCGTTCGGGGCGTGCCCGAGGGAGATCCGCCGGTAGTCGTCGACCTCGGACGTCGCGGCCCGCAGCAGCTGGACGACCGTGACCGGCGCGCGGTCCCGCCGCGCCGGCGAGCCGCCCGCGAGGACCTGGAGGTTCTCCCCGTTGCGCCGCAACCGGGTCGCGAGGTGGTCCAGCCGGAACAGGCCCGCGAGGCGCCGCGGCTCCTGCTCGTCGGCCTCCAGGCTCTCGATGACCTCGAGCTGCGACTCGACCAGTGTCTGGCTGCGTCGCGACAGCGTCATGAACATCTCGCTGACCTGGCGGCGCAGCTCGGCCTGCTCACCGGCGAGGCGCACCGCCTGGACGTGCATGTCGTCGAACGCGCGCGCCAGCTGGCCGATCTCCTCGGTGCTGTGTACCGGCACCGGCTGGACCGACGTCCAGTCGACCGGCTCGCCGGCACGCACCCGCTCGACGGTCGTCGGCAGCTGGTTGTGCGCGGCGTCGAGCGCGGCGGACCGCAGCCGGCGCACCGGCGTCACCAGCGAGCGCCCGACCAGCAGTGCCACCGCGAGCGCGATCAGGAGGGAGGCGAGCACGATCGCCGAGTCGCGCAGCGCGTCGGAACGTGCGTCGTTCGTACGCGCGGAGACGATGTCGCCGAGCGAGGCGACGAGACCGGCGGACAGCTGACGCATGCGCGTCGACTCGTCCCGCAGGTCGGGCAGGAGGGAGCGCAGGTCGACGGGCTGCGTGCCGAGCTGGGCGACCTGCAGCGTGGCGCGGCGGGGCGCCGCCGACTCGGTCGCGTCGGCGAACGCTTCGGCGGACGCGGACGGCAGGTCGAGCCCGAGCTGCGCACCACGCACCGCCTCCTCCGCCGCGTGCTGCTGGGCGGCGGTCGCGATCGTCGTGTCCCCCGGCCCCTTCGCGGACTGGATCAACGCGGTCTCGGCGGCGAGCGCGGAGCGCAGCAGCAGCAAGGAACGCACGGAGGCGGACATCGCGTCGAGGTCGCCGCTCTGGGCAACCTCGACGACGCCGGGCACCAGCTCGGTGAGGCCGTTGACGACCTCCTGGTAGGCGGCGAGGTCGGTCACCGGGTCGCCGACGTCGTTGCTGGTCTGTACGCGGACGGCGCTCAGCCGCCCGAGCGAGTTGTTCAGGGTGCGGTCGACCTCGGCGGGCAGCTGCGCGAAGTCCACGGCGCCGCGCACCTTCACCACCTGGTCGTCGACCGCGCCCCGCCGCGCGGCGAGCTCCGGCCGTTTGTCCCGGTCGTTCGTGACCGCGACGACCATCTCGTCGACCACCAGGTCAGCGAGGGTGACCGACTCGCCGAGCACGACCATCTGGTCCCGCACCGTGCTCAGCCGGTTGGCGTCGTCGAGTCGGGACTGCACCCGCGCACCACCGAGCACGAGCGCGATGACGGCCGGCAGGGCCAACACCGCCGCGACCTTCGTGCGCAGATTCCAGTTGTCGATCCGCCATTTGGTGGGAATCTGCTTGCCTGTCTCGGGCGCCGCACTTCCCATCAGAACTTCCGCCTAACTCGAACCGCGCCGCGCACAAAAAATGAGTTCGCCGAACACCGACGCGGGCTGCGTTTTTCCCCGGTCGGACCGCCAGAAGGGCAGCGAATATGAAGCACCGTGCCATGTCAAGCGATGGCAGACCGGTCGGCCGACATCGATCGAATTAGGGACTTTGTACCCTGAACCCGTTACTCCGTTCGCAGTATGACCCGGGTTCCGTTTGTGCAAGTTGCCTCAGCGGACCAGCGCGGAGCCCCAGCCGCGAATACCGAACTGCTGCCCGTCCCGATATGCGTGTATCCCGGCGCCGGGATAGTCGATCAGGTCCGGGAGCGCGGCCAGGTCGAACCAGCCGATGCCGGAGCATTTGTCCGGCTCGCGGTTGACGGGTTCGCCGTCCCAACGGCGCGTCTCGAAGAAGACGCCGAGGCGAGGCTCCGGACCGCTGCCGTTGACGTGCAGTGTGTGCACGTGGCGCAGGTCGGTGGCCCGGACGACGACCCCGACCTCCTCGTGGGCCTCGCGGACCGCGGCGTCCGGCAGCGACTCCCCCGCGTCGAGCTTCCCGGACGGGAGGTGCCACAACCCATCGAAGGCGGGGTTGGTGTCGCGACGCCTGGTGAGCAGCACGTGACCGTCCCGCACCAGGAGCAGGTGGACGTCGATCAGGTGCCGGTCTGCCATGCGGGGAGCCTACCGACGCGGACCGCTCGTGCCCGGCCGGTCTCTTGTCAAAACACCGGGGTCGGGGAATGCTCGAGGACGCGACTAGTTGTCCTGGGGCGGTATGGCGGACGGACACTCGCGGCTCGCGGTCCACCGGACCGTGGTGGTCGTCGATGTCGAGAAGTACGGCGATCCCGGCCGGACCGACCGGGATCGGCTCGCGGTGCGAACCGGCCTCTACGCGACGCTGACCCGGGCCTTCCAGCGAGCCGGCGCGCAGTGGTCGAGCTGCTACCACGACGACTGCGGCGACGGCGTGCTCGTCCTGGTCCCGCCGGACGTGCCCAAGAGCATCTTCGCCGGGCCGCTGCTCATCGAGCTCGCCGACGCCCTGCGTGAGCACAACGCGGAACATCCTGAGCCACAACGAATCCGGCTGCGGATGGTCCTCCACGCCGGCGAGGTCAGCCACGACGAACACGGCATCGTCGCGACGTCGGTCAACGTCGCCTTCCGCCTCATCGAGGCGCGGGAGCTCAGGACCTCGCTGGCCACGTCGCCCGGCTCGCTCGCGGTCATGGTGTCGTCGTGGTTCTTCGACGAGGTCGTGCGCCACAGCGCCACCGACGCCGCGTCCTACCGACCGGTGCAGGTCACCGTGAAGGAGACGACGGCCATCGGTTGGATCCACCTCCCGGACGCCCCGTACCCGCGGGAGGTCGCGTCCGCCACGCGGCCCGCCGACCCGCCCCACCAGCTGCCGGCGGGACCGGCGCACTTCACCGGTCGCACCGCCGAGCTGGCCGAGCTGTCCGCCGCGGTGGCGAACCAGGAGGACGGGCCACTCCTTCGGGTGATCACCGGAGTCGGCGGGGTGGGCAAGACCGCGCTGGCGCTGCACTGGCTGAACGAGCACCGCCATCGGTTCCCCGACGGCACGTTCCACCTCGATCTGCAGGCGTTCGCGCCGGGTGGTCCCCGGTCGTCGGAGGAGGCGTTGGACCACCTGCTCCGCAGCCTCGGCGTCGAACCCGACCGGATCCCCGCGAAGCTGAGCGAGATGGCCGCCCTGTTCCGGTCGACGACCGCCGACCGGTCCCTCGCCGTGCTCCTGGACGACGCGGCGGCGGCAGAGCAGGTGCGACCGCTGCTGCCGGGCGCGGGCCACAGCCTCGTCGTCGTCACGTCGCGGCGCCGGCTGACGGGGCTGGTCACGGAAGGCGCCGCGTTCGTGCCCCTCGCGACGCTCGACCACGCGGTCGCGCTGCGGCTCCTCGCCGCGCTGGTCAGCACGGAACGGATTCAGGCGGAACGCGAACGCGCGGACGAGCTGGCCGACCTCTGCGCCGGCCTGCCACTCGCGATCTGCATCGGCGCCGCGCAGCTCGCACTGCGACCGCACTGGCCGCTCGAACATCTCACCTCGAGGCTCACCGACATCCGCACCAGGCTGGATCGCCTTTCGGTGCGCGACGACCGCTCAGTACAGGTGGTGCTCAACATGTCCTACCAAGCGCTGTCGACCGACGCCGCCCGCCTCTACCGGCGCCTCGGGCTGCATCCCGGTGACGACTTCCCGCTCGGAGTCGCGGCCGCCGCCGTCGACACCTCGGTCGACTCGGCCAACGACCTGGTCGAGGAGCTCGTGGACGCCTCACTCGTCGACGAGATCAGTCAGGACCGGTTCCGGTTCCACGGCCTGGTCCAGCTGCACGCGCGCGGACTGGCCGAACGCGAGGAGACCGACGCGGACCGGCGCGCCGCCGGTACTCGCATGCTCGAGTGGTTCCTGCGATCGGCCGTCGCGGCGGATCGCATGCTCAGACCCGGGCGCAGGAGGCCGCACTATCCGTTCCTGGACAGCCACACGGAGGCGTCGGTGTTCGCCGACCAGCGGGCGGGTCTGGCCTGGCTGGAAACAGAACAGAGCAACCTCGTCGCGGTCGTCCGGCGGGCATCGGCCGACGAGAGTTTCGACCTCGCATGGCACGTGTGCGACGCGGCATGGCCGCTGCGCTACCGCACCCACCACGTCAACATGGTGCGACTGTGTGAGCTCGGCGTCGAGGCGGCGACCAGCGGTGGCAACGAGTTCGGCATCGCACGCATGACGTTCCGCCTCGGTTTGCTTTACATGGATGCCGGCGATCACACCAAGGCACGGGAGCACATGCGGGCCGCGCTGGCGATGCGCGAGGCTCTCGACGACACCCGCGGCGCCGGGAGCGTCCGGGAAGGTCTGGGACTGCTCGCTCTGGAAGCCGGCCGACCGGCAGAGGCGGTCGAGATGTTGAACGCCGTGCTGCGGGAGAACCACGCGGGCGGCGATCCACGAAGAATCGCCCGCGTGCTGCTCAACCTCGGCCGGGCCTTGCTCGCCGGCGGCGACATCGATGGCGCGACCACCCGCCTCGACCAGGCACGGCACTGGTTCGCGGAGGCGTCGGACGACGATTCCTACAATGCCGCGCGCCTGGGCCTCATCCTCGGCCAAGCTCATCGCATGCGGCACCGACCAGACCTCGCCGCGACATACGTCCACTTGAGCATGTCGAGCATGCGCCGACTCGGCGGAATCTTCGGAGAAGCTGAGGCCTTCGAGGAGCTTGGGCGGATAGCCAGCCACCTTGGGGACTTGACCAGCGCGCGAGAAGCGCGCAAGGAGGCCGCATTAGTCTACGAACGGTTGGGTGCGGCAGGGCATGCTCGACTTCGGCGTCACTCCGAAGAGTAATGGTCAGTAATTCCGAGTGACGCGGCCCGGCCTACCGCATTGTCGTGCGACCTTACTGATAGTTTGCCGCCACCATGCTCGTTCGGACCGACTTCGAGGGACCCGGGTTGTCCAGAACGATAAGCCGTGAAAGCCCTACTACGACGCGCTTGATGACCGATCATCCCGGTTGGACAGACGATGGTGCCGGCCGAACTCGGCGTGCGGTACGGGCCAACGGCGCGGTCTGGCTGCTGACCTATCCCGATCCGACCAACATCGTGAATATTCAGAAGTTGGCAGGGGTTGGACCCGCGCCGACATTCGACGTGTTCACGCCTCCGACACTTCCGAACGACGCGGAACTGACGCGCGGACTCGCGGCAATGGGACCGGTCGTTCGAGTGCGTAACGGGGACATCTGGGACAGCCTCGCAACGGGTGTCATCCGGCAGGTCATCAGAGCGGGCCAGGCGCGCCTGCTCTACCTGAGACTGCGTGACACCCACGGCGAACAGGTGCGGACGGCGGACGGACCGGTGCGCCTGTTCCCGTCGCCGGACACCGTGCTCGGTTTGTCCGACGCGGAGTTCGCCGCGCTCGGACTGTCGTTCAAACGGGCGCCGCTCCGCGCGGCGGCAACGGCCGTCAGCACACATGGCGAGAAATGGCTTCGTTTGACACCAATGGACCTGCTGATCGAGCTACAGAAGATCGAGCGGATCGGGCCGTGGACGGCTGGAGCCGTGGTCGCCGACCTGACGAACGATTTCAAGCTCTATCCGTACGCGGATCTGGCCGTTCGCACCTGGGCCGGCAAACTCGCGCCTGCGACGGAGTGGCCCTCGGAAGAAGCTCTCTTCGCGAAGAGGTGGCGAAAGTTGGGACGAGATCAGCTCGCCACGCTCACCGCGCTCACTCTCGCGCAAGGGGCGCACGCCTGATGGAGCAGCTCATCGCGGGCGCCGACCTGTGCCGATCGGTGGATGCGATCTTCGTGAACGCCCCGCTGCGCGACTACACGGAACGCCCTCGTGTCAACGATTTCACGCTGCCAGTCCTCGGTCTCGGCTACATCGCGACGTACGCGTCGACACGCGGCCTGAACGTCGGTGTGCTCGACGCCGAGGCACACGGTCTGAGCATCGCGGACACCGTGCGGACGATCAACGCGGCACGGCCGCGCTGGGTCGGTCTCAACCTGCTCGCACCGACCTACGAGCTGAGCGCCCGCATCGCGTCCGGTTTGGACCAGGACATCTCATTGATGCTCGGCGGTCACCAGGCCAAGGCCATGCCGACGGAGATCCTCGAAGACTCGCGTATGGCCCGCTGCGAGGCGCTGGTCATCGGTGAAGGCGAGACCAGGGTCTTCGAACTGCTCGACGACTTCCGCAACCGGTCGAGACTGCCAGGGGTGATGTGGGTCGACCCCGCGGGCGCCGTGGTCAGCGGTGTCGGCACCAACGCGGCACATCACCTGGCACCGGACATCAATGCCCTTCCGTTCGTCGACCGCGAGTTCCTGGCGCAGGATCCGTACCGCGTCCCCGGCGAACCGCTCGAGGCGGCAATGGTCGGCGCCAGGGGTTGTCCTTACGACTGCTCGTTCTGCGGCGCCGCGGTGAGCGCGAACCCGGATATCACCATCCGGGTGCGTACCGCGGAGAACATCATGAAAGAGATGTACGAGCTCCGCGGCGACGGCGTGAAAGCTTTCCGTTTCGTCGACGACCTGTTCCTCGGCGCCAACCGGGTCATCAAAACCATGCGGGAGGCGTTCCTCGCGGAAAACGTCGGCGAGTGGGCGGTCTGGGACGCGACCGGACGCATCAACGTGCTGGACCGGGTGCCCGACGACGCCCTCGACTCACTGGTGAAGTGCGGTCTGCGAGAAGTCGCGCTCGGTATCGAGTCGGGCAGCGAACGTATGCTCGGCCGAATCGACAAACGGATAAGTCCGGAGATGACGATCAGGACCGTGCGTCGGCTCACCGAGCGGGGCATCGCCGTCAAGGGGTACTTCATCCTCGGCATGCCGACCGAGACCGCCGAGGAGCTGGACGAGACGGTCGCCCTGGTCCGGCGGCTGTGGGACGCGGCCGACACCGCCGGTGGCAGCTTCCGTTCGTCCGTGTTCGAGTTCCGCCCCTACCCGGGTACGGCTGACTGGAACCGCCTGATGGCGACGGGCCGGTACCGTCGGGAGCAGCTACTCGCCTACACGGCGGTCGATCTCTCCGCCGACGGCTGCCACGAATTCATGCGCGCCCGCGACGAATTCAATTTCTCGGTGAACCTCCAGTTCAGCGAGGTGCCCGTGGAATACGTCCGAAAGCGACTGACCGAGCTCACGCGCGAGCAGTTCGAACGCACGGCCGAACGGCGTACCGCGCGACAAAGTGCCGCGACCAGCTGATTTGTCCATCATCTGTCCATAATCCCGTCGGCAACCGGCCCGGCCGGTTGGAATAACCAGCCAAGGTTGGCAAATCCAAAACCGTCGGCGATGCTGTGAGGATGGTCGCCCACCCACGGACCGTCGCCAGGGCCATGCGGCTTTCCGCCGGCCCGATTCTGACGTCGGGAACATTGGACGCCATCCTGCGGGCGGCGTTGCCGAAGGGCCGCAAACCCCCGCCGTTCTTCAGCCACTGCACGGAGTTGTTCTTCGACCTGTCGCGGGTATGTGTCGTCGAATATTCAGCGGCCGCCCAGATCCTGCTGCTCGCGGAGGCGGCGTGCCGGGCGGGCGTCCCCGTTCGTGTCGACCTGCCCGACCCACTCGCGGGTGACCTCGAACGACCGAAGACGTCGCGCGCGGTCACGAACGCGGGCCAGCGCCGGCGCGGCGTACTCACCTTTCTCAGGACCATCGGGTTCATCTCGGCGATCCACATGCCGCACCTGCCGGCCGCGCGGACCCGGATCAACGGCGACCACGGCAACGAGACCCACCGGGGCAACGTGCTGCCGTTCCACTGGCTCGCCACGGCGGACCACCAGACGCTGCACCGGTCCCAGCTGGTCGCGGACACCGTGCGGCGACTCCACGACCTGGGGTGTCCCCTGCACGCGGGACGCGTGTTCCTCCACGAGCTCATGGAGAACATCGCCCAGCACGCCGCGGCGGACGACACGCAGCCGGCGCCGCACGCACTCGTCGGCGGCATCTCGCTGGACCCCGGCACGTCCGGCTGGCAGATGCTCGACAAGCTCTTCCCGGAGCTGGTGCGGTCCGCGGCGGCGACCTGCTCACCCGTGTTGCGGCTCATCGTCGGCGACTCCGGCGCCGGGTTGGCCAACCGGCTCGAACCGCACCTGCCCCAGACCGAGTGGAGCGAGATCCCGGCCGGCCAGGACACCTGGCTCACCAACACCGAGTCGGCGACCATCTGGTCACTGACCCGCTGGTCGACGAGTGACCCCACCAGGGGCGCCTCCCGGCGCGACGGCACCGGCCTGTGGCAGGTGCGGCAGGCGGTCCGCCAGTGCGGCGGCGGACTGCTGGTGCGCAGCGCCGACGCGTTCGCGGGCCTCGAGCTCAGCGAACGGGCCGCGGACCTGCTGCGACTGCCCCACCGGGCCCACACGGTCGGCACGCTCGTGGACATCTCGGTCCTGCCGAGGGGAAGCCGGCACGTCCACCCGGCCGGCGCCAACGGCGGGCCGGGGCGGCTCGGGTTCGAGTGGTCGCGTGTCACCGCGGACGACGCGTCGTTGGCCCGCCTCCACGCCACGGCGTGCCGCACGCCCGACGACGCCGACCCACCCGGGCTGATCCTCACCCTCGAGAGTGGTTCCGCACAGCCGATGTCGGGCAGTCGGCTGGCGGCGGTGCTCACCGACGCGGCGCGCATCGCCACCCGGTCGGTCGTGGCCGTGCTCGGCGCCGGCGTGCATCCCGACGACCTGCGAAGCGCGGTGGACCTCTTCCACCGGCATCCCTACACGGGCGCGCCGTTCCTGCTCATCGACCTGAACGGGCGCAGCGCGTGGTGCGGCGGCACGGACGCGGCGCGCGAGCTGCTGGACCGCGTCGCCGACGATCCCGCCGGCTCGCTCCCCGTGACGGGCGGTGTGTTGGGCGCCGACTCACAACTCCTTCTCCGCCAGGGCGCCGACCTTCAGTTGGCCATCACCGCGACGGAGGCGCTGGACGTCCTTCGAGCTCTTGTCGCGGAACGGCTGCGGGCCCACGTCGAACGGGCGGGGCCCGGCGTCGACCTCGGCCGCTTCCGCACCCCGACGCTGCAGGTCACCGACCGGTGGGTCGAGGTGGACACGGTGCTCCGCGACGTCGTCGGCATGGCCACCGCCGGCTTTCTGCTGGCACACCAGATGGTGCGCAACGACGGTCCGATGGCGGCGGGCACCCAGATCCTGCGCGTGGCCACCGCGTCGGCCGAGCTCACACAGGCCATCGCCAGAAGCGCCGGCATCACCGCCAACGTGGAACTGATCATCGACGAGTTCGACAGCAGCGCGGAACAGCTCCACCACCTCAGGATGGGCAAGAACGTCGTCCTGTGCGCGGACCTGATGCTCACCGAGAACAGCGTCCGCCGCGCGCTCGCGGAGAGCCTCAACTGGGGTGCGACCCCCGTCGCCGTCGTCGTGCCGCTGGACGCGCGGGAGAACGCAGGTCCGCTCGACAGCATGGAGATCCTGAACATCCGACTGCCGGTGTGGAGCCTGGCGAGGATCGCCGTGGCCACGCCGACCAACTCCGACCGGCCGCCGGTCGACATCGATCCCGTGCTCCGGTCGATCGGGTCGACCCAGCACCCGGTCGACCGCTACTACGGCTGGGACCCGGACGAGTTCCTCGACGCCGCCACGCTGCTGCCGCGCGCGATGAGCCTCGGCCACGTCGGCCGGCCGGCACACCGGCATTTCACCGTGTGCTTCGACGTCGGGCCGCTCCTCGCGGACGAGGACGGCGTGCAGCAGCAGTTGATCGACAAGATGGTCGATGTCGTGGTGGCCTGGCGGACGGAGTCGGGTGGCGCCCCGCCCGACCGGCAGATCGTCGTCTGTCACCCGGATCGCCCCGACGAGAACGCCGGGGTGCTGGCGCTGTTCGTCTGCCAGGCGCTGCGAGAACGGCTGCCGGGCGACGTGGCCGTCACCACCCGGCCCGTCGCGCGCGCCGTGCTCGGCTCCCGCTGGGCCTTTCCGGAGTCCCTCGAGACCCTGCCCCAGAACGCCGATGTCCTGCTCGTGGACTGGGGCTCCATCGACGCCACGACGATCGTCCAGATGGTCCGGCTGGTCGCCGAGGGCGGCGCCGGCCGGATCCTGGCCCTGGTGTTGGTGAGCCAACTGCAGGTGCACGACGAACGCGCGTTGACGATCCTGCGGTCGGTCGAGGGGACACGCCACGACCCCGACGGCCGGCGCACCTCGGTCGACGTGCCGCTCCGGATCCGGTTCCTCACCGCGCTCGGCAACTCGGCCACCCCGGTGGGCCGGTGCTCGCTGTGCAACCTGCGCGAGCAGCTCCAGCGCGACCTCGAGGACGGCGACCTGCCGCGTCTCGTCCACGACCACGTCGAGGGGCTGATCGAGACCCTTCGCGTGCGCAACAGGGAGGAGGTGGTCGGCGAACCGCTCGACGCCTTCGGCGCGGCCATCGACCGCGAGCACGTGGTGGCCTACGTCCGGCTGCGGATCAGTCTGCTGTCCGCGATGCGGTTCACCGCCGAACGCCAGCGGGTCGCCGACGAGATCGCCGCGCTCGCCGCGGGCCGGGAACGGGTCGCGCGTGGGGCCGCGATCCGGTTGCTCGCCGCGGAGCGGCCCTGGCTGAAGCTCTCGCCACTTCGCTTCGCGGACTGCCGGGAAGCGTTGGCACGTATGGGTCTCGAGGTCGCCACCGACCCCGACGCCGACGAACGCCTGCGCGTGCAGGCGATGATCGTGCTCGTCACCGCGGCGCCGGACATCTTCGTCCGCAGGCTGACCGATCTGTGGGAGTCGAGCCTGGACCGACCGACGCTGGTCAAGCACCTGCTGTACCAGCTGACCAGGATCGTGCGCCGCCGCCGGGGCGACGCACCCGTGCCGCCGGGAGAGCTCCGCAGCCAACTCGTGGCCTGCCGCGCCCTGCTCGACCACCACGACGCCGGCGGGTCGGCCCTGCGCGGTGAACTGCACTGGCAGCTCGCCAGGATGACGTTCCAGGTGGCGCAGGGCGAGCTGGACAACGGGATCGGGCCCCGGCAGGCGTGGCGGACGCTGCGCGAGCACTACCTCGACCGACTCCGGCGGCACAGCGACGCCGAGTCGGCGATGACCCGGCTTCTGTTGCTGCTGGAAGATCTCGACCACATGGACGACGACTTCTGGGCCGTCGTCCAGCGGAGCTGGAACACGGTCGAGTCGTTCCTCTACACCTATCTCCTGCCGTTCCTGACACCGCTGTCGAGCGTGCTGTCCGGCCCCTTCGCCGAGGAGCACTTCGACACGGACAAGCGGCGCTGTCTGGAAAGCCTGTCGTCCCACGGTTCCGTGCGGTACCTGACGCAGCTCGACAACGAGCTGCTCGAGCTCCGCGAGTTCCGCACCCACGGCACCGAGCTCGCGAGAGCCGAGCTCGTGGAGAAGGTGCGGGTCCTGTACCGAACCGTGCTCACCGCGGGGCCGGGACCGACCGGGCGTGAGGAGGAGAGCCTCGCGGTCTTCCTCGGTCGCTGCCCGACGTTTCTGCACCAGACGCTGCGGGCCTGCGTCAACGACCCGGCGACCGCGCGGCTGCCGCTGCGGGTCCGGGTCGTCGCCGACGGGCCGGACGTCGCGGTCTTCTGCCCGGACGAGCTGCTGAGCAACGCGCTCACCCACCTGCTCGAGAACGCGGGCAGCGCGAAGCACCGCCCGCCCGGCGGCGCGGAGACCGTGGTCGATGTCGAGATCACGGTCACCGTCCTGGACGGCACCGCGCGGGTGGTCGTCCGCAACGAGGGCACGGTCCGGACCAACCCGACCGGCCACGGGATCGCCTCGATCCAGCAGAAGCTCCTCGACTTCGACGGGTACCTGGTGCCGGCCGCGCCGACCGGCCGGTGGACCTACGAGATCGAGCTCGGCCTGCCCGTGTGGGCGGTGGAGCCGTGGAAGGAGTGACGCGTGAGTGGATCGCCGGGCGGCCAACAGATCGACCTGTTGTTCGTCGATGACGAGGAGGACAACTTCACCGCACTGAGGCAGCGCCTCATCCAGTGCTTCGAGGACCTCGGCTGCCCGGTACGACTGACCTTCCGGGCCGAGCCGGACGAAGCGTGCCGCCTGATCTCGGAGCGGACCACGCCGTACCAGGTGGTCGTCGCCGACCTGCTCTTCGCGCCCGGCGGCGCGGTGCACCGGTCCGACGACGAGCTGGACTCCCGCGGTCTGGACGTGATCAAGGACGCGCGCCGCGCCTCCGACCGGACCGTGATCGTCGCGATCACGTTGGGGCTGCTGAAACAACCGCGGCTCCAGAACCAGGCGGCCGACGCCGGCGCGGACATCGTCCGGTTGCGCCCGAGCCTGCACAACAGCCACGGCGGCCCGAAGGGCCTCGTCGACGAGATCTACGACGTGCTGTGCGAACGAGAGCTCGTCGAGGCGGGGCCGGAGGTCGTCATCGACGACGAGCCGGGCATCCAGACCGTCGACACCGACACCGGAAGGGCGACGCTGCGCCTGCTGCTGTCCGACCTGCTGAGCGGACACGACAGCAAGCCGGTGCGCGCCGACCTGACCTACGTCACGCCGGGGAACACCGGGGCGCACGTCGTCTCCGCCAAGGTGCTGTTCTCCGGCGGGCCGCGCAGGTCCTACCTGATGAAGCTGTCCAAGGACCGGGAGGCGCTCAAGCGCGAGCACCACAACGTGGAGCTGGTGTCCGGTCTGTACCGGCCGGACCTGGTCGTGCCGCCCATCTGGAACAGCCGCATGCCGGTCGGTCCGAGGAACAGCTGGTCGGCCGTCGTCTACGCGTTCGCGGACGCGGCGGTCACGTTGCGGGAGTGGCTGTCCAGCCCGGACACGACCCCGGAGGCGGTCGAGGCGTTCATGGACCAGCTGTTCTTCCACGGCGGACTCGCCGCCGGCTACCAGCAGCGGTACGAGTCGGAGGCGGGCCGCAAACCCGTCGACATGCTCCGGCTGCCGCCGTTTCGCCGCAACCGTTTGCGCACGGCCGTCAAGGACCTCACCCCGATGCTGGCGCACCCGATGGCCGCGGCACTCGCCGACGCGGACGCGGCCCTCGACGTGCTGGAGCGGTTCTCGCGGACCGGGTCCTTCGGCGGCCTCTCGCGCGACGAGACGCCGGGCGACCTGCGGCTCGTGGAGGCACACGGCGACCTGCACGGCAAGAACATCCTCGTCACCGCCACCGGCCGAGGGGGCGGCAGGCCGGCGGTGATCGACCTGGCCGACTTCGGCCGGCACCACTGGGCGGCGGACCTCGCCAGGCTGACCGCGGACATCCTGTTGGAGTGTGTCGACCGCGGGGTCGGATCGACGCTGTGGCAACGGTTCGCCGAGTGGCGCGCGCTGGCGAGGAGCGTCGGACAGCTGACGCCGTCGTCCGACGAGACCAACCCCGCCGCGGCCGCCGCCTTCAGCTGGCTGGCGGAGCACCGGGAGGAGCTGATGCCGCTGATCGAGCACCAGACGCATCGGTGGGAATGGCACGTCGCGCTCGCCGAGCAGTTGCTGCGGGGCGCGAGCCGGTCGCGGCACCCGCACCCGAAGCGGGCGTTGGCGCTCGTCGCGGCCTACGACCAGCTCGTACTGGCCAGGGACTCGGTGCCGCCGCCGGGGAAGACGTTCTGATCAGCTGGCGTGCGCGTGACCGGAGTCGGTGACGCCGCGCCTGCCGGTGGCCCGCGTGATCGGGATCGGCACGGCGATGCGAACCAGGCCCGAGCGTCGGAGTGCGTCGCGCCGCTGGCGGGACGCCCGCCAGCGTTCGAGGTTCTCGATGCTGCGCCGGCTCAGCTTCACTGACTCACCTCCGGTGGACGTACCGGAAGCTGCCAGACGGGACCGGTGCGCCACGAGTGCTCTTGCGGTCAATGTCCCCTATCGGCCAACCGTCAGAGCCAGCCGCGCTTGGTCGCCGCCACGCCGGCCGCGAACCGGCTCTCCACCTGCAGTGACTCGAGGATCGCGCTGACGTGTCTTCGGACCGTGCGCACGGCGGAGCCGGTGTGGTGCGCGATGGCCTCGTCGGTGAGGCCGGATGCCAGCAGCAGCAACACCTTGTGCCGGGCGGGGGTGAGCTCGTCCGGGATGCGGCCGCCGATGGCCGTCGTGTCCGGCGCCTGCCACAGGGTGTCGAACCACTCGGCCAGCAGGGCGAGCAACGCGGGCGACTGGACGTGCAGCGCGCCCTTCACGCCGGTGCGGTCGATGGTGACCAGTGCGACGGTGTCGTCGACGTGCATCATCTTCACCGGGACGGTCTTGCGTACCCGCGCCTGCTCACCGGCCAGCACGGACTGCTGGATGCTGTGGGAGCCCCAGCGGTCGGACGCGTGCTCGGCGTCGTACAGCATGCGGAACTCGACGCCGGCCGCGATCGCGTCCGCGGGCGGGAGCAGCAGGCCCTCGGTGGTCGGGCTGTCCCCGGACCGGCTGTTGAACGTGGCGCGCAGCAGGCGGCGCGGCGACCGGTACAGCCCCGCGGCCAGCCTGGACATCTCGGCGCGGTCCCGCACGGCGCGGACGTCGTCGCTCTCAAGGTCGCCGTCGGCGAGGCCGCTGGTCGGCGACACGATCGCCGCGAACCGCTCCCACGTCCCGGCGAGGTCGGACTGCAGCGCGGACAGGTGCCGGTGCTGCCGGTCGAGCAACCTGCGCAGTGCGATCGACGGGTGCACGGCACGGACGAACCGGTCGTCGGCGGTGCCGGCGAAGGACAGGACCCCGGCATCGAGAAGCTCCTTGCCGACGGGCCCGTCGACGTCGAAGCGCCCGTCCCCCGCGCCGACCGGCAAGTGGCCCGCCGCGTGCAGTGACTCGTACGCCTCGGCGGCCTCCTCGGAGACCAGCCCCGCGAGCACGTCGGTCCGTGCCTTGTCCGTCATCCGCGACCCCCAAGTCGTGACGCGCTCATGGTCCTACACTCCCCGACGTGACGCTGCCCGCTGTGCTCGACTACGTCGGGGTTGCCACGTTTGCCATGGTCAGCACGGTCGGGGCGCGGGACCGGCGGCTGGATCTCGTGTCCGCCGCGCTGCTCGGGACGGTGGCCGGGATCGGCGGCGGGACCCTGCGGGACCTGCTGATCGACCGGCCGGTGTTCTGGGTGCGGACGCCCAGCTACCTGTTCGTGTGTGTCGGGGCCGTGACCCTCGTGTGGTTTCTCGGGGCCGGGCCCCGGCGGCGGCAGCTGCTCCTGTTCCTCGACGCGCTCGGGGTCAGCGCCTTCGCGGTCGTCGGGGCGCTGATCGCCGGGGAGGCCGGCGTGTCCGCGCCCGTCGCCGTCGTGATGGGGATTCTGACCGCCACCTGCGGCGGCATCCTGCGGGACGTGTTGGCCGGCGAGCGGGCGGTGTTGGTGCGCAAGGACATCTACGTCACCGCCGCGCTGCTCTCCGCCGGGGCGTTCGTCGTCGGTGTGTGGCTCGGTGTGCCCGCGGTGCCGGCCGCGATCGTGGCGGCCGCGGCCGGCACCGTGTTGCGGGTCCTCGCCATCACGTTTCGCTGGCAGCTGCCCGCGCCGCCGCGGACGTGACCGGCTTCAGGCCAGGACCGCGTCCACCGTCTTCTTCAGCGCACTGGGCTGGCTCGGCTTGCGTGGCGCCTTCGCGCGCAGCTCGATCATCCTGGCGCCGATGTCCTGAAGCTGCTTGCGGCCGAGCCCGGCCCGCACCTTCGGGAACCAGTCCTCTTCCTCTTCCTCGATGTGGTGCGACACGTTCTCGATGAGCACGGTCGTCTTGGCGTCGAA
This sequence comes from uncultured Actinomycetota bacterium, assembly GCA_963840275.1. GTDB lineage: Bacteria > Actinomycetota > Actinomycetes > Mycobacteriales > Pseudonocardiaceae > Actinophytocola. The sequence goes on along the minus strand of CAWIYK010000002.1, from coordinate 696,841 downwards.
GCGTTCGTCGTCCGGGTCCATGGCGGCCAGCTCCACGCACAGGACGTCCGCGACGTGGTGCTCCTCGTACGACTCGAGCACGTCGTCCTCCAGGTCCGGCAACAGCTTGCGGACCTCGGGGTACATGCACTCGTTCTCGAGGTAGGTGTGCACGGTGAGCGCCTCGAGGATGCGCTCGACGAGCTTCCCCTTGGTCTTCGTCGCGTTCTCGCCGGCCTGCTCGAACTCGCGGAACAGCTTGCGGATCTCCTTGTGGTCCTGCTTCAGCAGGACGATGGCGTCGGTGGACATCGAACTCCGTTTCAGTTGGGTCAGTTGGGAAGGATCGAGCGGACCGAGTCCGTCGCGTCGCCGACCTTGGCGCCGACCTTGTTGCTCGCGGTCCTCGCGGCTCGCTTGGCACGCCAGCTCAGCGACGGCTTGCCATGGGTGTCGGCCGCGGCGAGCATCAGACCGCCGAGCAGGCCGAGGTTCTTCAGGAAGTGGATCTGCTGGGCAGCGCGCTCCTGCGGGTCCTCGTACTCCCAGTAGCGGTGGGTCGCCGCGGTCGTGGGGACCAGGCTCCCGGCGAGCAGGAACGCGGACAGCCGGGGGAACCTGCCGAGACCGAGCGCGACCCCGGCGCCGATCTTGACGGCCGCGTCCAGCTTGACCAGCGTCTCGGCGTCGGTGGGGACCTGCTCCGGCAGCTTGTCCCGCACCTGGCCGGCCGTCTTGTCGAGCAGCGGCTCGGCCGCCTGGATGTGGGGCTTGGGGTTGCGCAGCATCTCGATGCCACCGGACACGAAGATGGCCGCCAGCAACGGGCGGGCTACCCGACGCAGGATCATGGCTATCGACCTCCAGGTTCGTAGAAGGTCGAAGTACCCGGTGGCCGCCGGCTCACACCCGACGGCTCACGCGGAGCGCTGGGCGTCGGCAGACCCCCGGTGCGGGCCGGACCAACAGGTCATGGGCCGAGGTGGACCGGGAGTGCGCTGAGTCGCCAGGTGCCCGGGTCGGGGACGCGGACGTCGGCCGGGTGGACGTCGAGGGTGAGGTCCCTGCGGAGCAGCGCCGCAATGGCGACTTCCATCTGTACGCGCGCGTGGGCCGCCCCGAGGCAGAAGTGCGGGCCGTGACCGAAGCCGAGCTGGGTGGCCGGTGCGCGGGTGACGTCGAACCGGTCGGGGTCGGTGTACACGCGGGGGTCGCGGTTGGCCGCGGCGATCGCGACCGTCACCGGTTCGCCGGCCGACACGACCGTGCCGTGCAGGTCGACGTCCTCGGTGGCGTAGCGCGGGACGGTCAGTAACTGCGGACCGCACCACCGCATCAGCTCGTCGACCGCGCCGGGCAGCAGCGCCGGGTCCGCGCGCACCAGCGCGAGCTGCTCCGGGTCCGACCACAGCGCGGCCACCGCGTTCGCGATGAGGTTGGCCGGGGTCTGGCCGGCGAGCACCACGTGCCAGACGAGCGTCACCAGCTCGGTGTCGGTGAGCCGGTCCTCGGCGCGGACGAGGTCGCCGAGCAGGCCGGCGTCCGGGCGGCGCGCGACCGCGGCCCTCGCGCCCTCGATGATCCCCGGCACCGCCTCGCCGAAGCGCCGGGCATCGCCGGACACGAGGATCGCGCCCCACTCGATCCAGTCGTCGCGGTCCGCCTCCGGGATGCCGACCAGCTCGCAGATCACCGACATGGGCAGCGGCTTCGCGAAGTCCCGCAGCAGGTCGACCGAACCGGTCGGCACGAGCTTCTCGACGACCGCCTCCGCGCTCGGCCGGAACTCCTGCGCGCGCCGGGCGGTGAACGCGGGCGCGGCGAGGCGCCGCAGCCGGAGGTGGTCCGGCCCGTCCATCTCGGACATCGTCCGCAGGTACGGCTGGTACTCCTCCGGCACCCCGGGGATGCCGACGAAGCTGCCCGACGTGATCGCGAAGCGCGGGTCGGCGAGGAACGCGCGGGCATCGTCGTGCCTGGTCAGCGCCCACATCGGCATGCCGGGGATCGCCAGCCGGACCACCGGCCCCTTCTCGCGGGCGCGGCCGTAGCCGGCGAACGGGTCCCGCAGCAACTCGGGGTCGGTCAGGTCCAGCTCCAACATGACGCCTCCATATGTTCAGATCATATGATCTCATCATCTGGATGGTGGGGTTATCTTGTCAACCATGAGCCGGCTCACGAGAGCGGAGCTGCAGGAGCGCAACCGGACTCGCGTGCTGGCCGCGGCGCGGGACGAGTTCGCAGAACGCGGCTTCCGGGACGCCAAGATCGACGTGATCGCGGAGCGCGCCGAGCTGACCCGCGGCGCGGTCTACTCGAACTTCCCCGGCAAGCGCGCGCTGTACTTCGCGGTCCTCGCCGACCTCGCGGAGCACGCGCCGGAACCGCCGCACCCCGGCCCCGGCCGCACGACCGGCGACGCGCTCGGCGCGCTGGCCCGCGCGTGGCTGGCGCGCCTGCCGCTCTCGGAGAGCAGGACGGCGACAGCGCGGCTCGGCGTCGACCTGATGCCCGAGGTGCTGGCCGACGAACGCACGCGCGAGCCGTACGCGCAGCTGATGATGGTGAACGCGGTCCTGCTCGGGCTCGCGCTGGAGCGGCTGCGGCCCGGCGGCCGGCTCGTCCGGGTGGCCGAGACCGTGCTGACGACACTGCACGGCGCGAGCCAGCTCGCCGCGGCCGCGCCCGGGTTCGTCGAGCCGTTCAACGTGGTGAGCGCGTGTGAGCAGCTGGCGTACCTCGACCTCGACGACGGCTGGCCGGAGCTGCCGTTCACGACGCCGGTGCGCGCGGTCGACGAGCCGTGGGCGCCGCCGGCCGGATGGGACTCGGTCGTCGGCCGGACCATCCCGCTCGACGAGGCGGGCGTGGTCGCGGTGCTCGGGCTGAACCGGGCGTCGGCGATCGAGCACGCGGTCCGCGCGGCGCCCGGCGCGACCGTGACCGCCGTGCTGGTCGCCGGCGCACCCACCGAGCTGATCCCACTCGCGCGGCTCGCGATCGCCGAGCTGAGCGGGTGCCTGCGTCAGGCGTTCCCCGTGTCGGCGTGGCCACGACTGCGGATCGTGTGCGACGCGACCGGCGCGCTCGCGGCGGCCGCCGGGGTGCCGGCGGTGAGCGACGCGACGGAGGTTGCGGTGCGTGTCTCGGGTGGCCGGATCGTGGCACGCGCGGACGGGTACGGCGCCTGCCATGTGGTGACGCAACGCGTTGACCAGCCGCAATCCCGCCACCCGATTCGGTGACAGGGATCTTCGCTGCGTTTCCCCAGGTGTGGACCGGGCAGCCCCTGCGCGGAGTGGTTCCAGCAGGGAAGGAGTTCGACATGGGTGTGTTCGACAAGGCCAAGGACAAGGCGGAGCAGTTCGCGGGCGACGCCAAGGAGAAGTTCGGCCAGCAGACCGATGACCAGGACACGGAGAACGCCGGCAAGCGCGACCAGATGAGCGGCGACGCCAAGGAGCGGGGCCACGACCTGCGCGACAAGGCCACAGGAGCCATGCAGGACGCCAAGGACAAGTTCGGCAACAACTGACGCCGAGTCCTTTGCCGGCGGGATCCGGAGTCCGGGTCCCGCCGGTTCGCGTCGAGGCGACGCGCCGACGGGCATTCGGGGTTCGTGCCCGCCGCCGCCGAACCCATCCATGAGACCGCCGACCCACAAATGAAACCCGCAACCACTCAGCGAGCCTGCCGATGCAGATACTCCAACGCATCCAGCACAATCGTGCGCTGGTGCCAGTAAAGCCAAGCACCAGCCTCAGCGCTGACCCGATCAAGCTCAGCGGCCTCCGCAGGAGAAGGCACCCGACCGACCTCGGCGTGATGCGTCGACACCATGCCGACCACCCGACCGTCCGGAGCGACGAGCGGCGTGCTCTGCGCGGCCCGCACCCCCATGGCGAGCAGCGCGTCCCCCGACTGGCGGCCGACGTAGATCGGGTCGGTGGCGATGTCGGCGACGATCACCCTGCTGCCGACGCGGAGGGCGAGTCCGCACGTCGTGTCGTCGCTGTCGACGACCGAGAAGTAGTCCACGAACTCCGCCGACAGGCCGCGGATCCGTTCGAGGCGCAGGTCGCCGTGGTCCTGGTCGACGAGTTGCACACAGCCCATCGGCGTGACCATGCAGGTCAGCGCGGTGTCGAGCAGCGCGTTGAGGAACGCCGAGAGCCCCTGCTCGGTGGGGGCGAGGAAACCTACCTCGGGCGCCGGTCTGCGTACCCGGCCGGGGAACCACACCCCGCCGGTCGCCGGGTCGGGCGGCGGCGCGGCCAGCACGGCACTCCCGAGCGAACGCATCTTCAGGTTGTGCCGCTGCGAGGCGTCGCGCAGCAGCTCGTGCGCCGCGGTCTCGTCGGCCAGCCCGTACCGCGCCTGGAGAATCCCCAGCGCCCGCGCCACCAGCGGCCGGGTCCGCAGCTGACCCCGCAGGTCGCGGACCTCCTTGCGCAGCCTGCGCAGCTCGTCGTGGACCGGGCCCATCGACACCGTGCCACCGACCCCCGGCGCGAGCCGCAGTCTTCGCCCGGTGCCGGCGAGGCGTTCCGCGAGGTCGATCAGCACCTCGACGCCGGGGGTGGACAGCTCGAGCACCCCGTGCAGGTCGACGAGCACGTCTCCCTCGGCGGGCTGGACCAGCTCGCCGAGCCGCGTACGCAGGAACACGCTGGACTCGGCGTCGACCACGCCCTCGACGCGCACGGTCATGGGATGGCCGTCGGGTCTCACCACCGACAGCACTCGCAGCGGAGACACACGTGACGTCATGAGCACGCCCTTCATCGCACTAGAAGGCGAAGACGTGCCACGCTGCTGGACCCGATTCACCGAGACTGGGCAACAGGGTATCGGCTCCGCGAACTCCGACGATCACCACTGTGAGCAGCAGTGAGCAGCAGTGAGCGGACGAGCGGCGGGTGTCAGCTGACCGTGCCGGCCAGCCGCGCCTCGGCCATCGCGTGCTGCAACAGCGTCACCAGCACCTGCTTGGTCGACTCGCGCTCCCGCGCGTCGCACAGCAGGACCGGGATGTGGTCGTCGATGTCGAGCGCGGCCCGGACCTCCTCGGTGCCGTAGCGGTAGGCGTTGTCGAAGCAGTTCACGCCGACCACGAACGGCAGGCCGCGGCGCTCGAAGAAGTCGACGGCGCCGAAGCAGCTGTCCAGGCGGCGCGTGTCGGCGAGGACGACCGCGCCGATCGCGCCGCGAGCCAGCTCGTCCCACATGAACCAGAACCGGTCCTGCCCCGGCGTGCCGAACAGGTACAGGATCAGGTCCTCGTTGATGGTGATGCGACCGAAGTCCAGCGCCACCGTGGTGGTGGTCTTCTGCTCGACGCCCGCGAGGTCGTCGACGCCCTCGGACGCCTCGGTGATCAGCTCCTCGGTGCGCAGCGGCGGTATCTCGCTGACCGAGCCGACCATGGTCGTCTTGCCGACGCCGAAGCCGCCCGCGATGACGAGCTTCGTCGCTCTCGTGGGCTGGACGCGCTGCTGGTCAGAGTTTCCGTATGCCATCGAGGACCGCCTGGAGTACGTGTTGGCTTGGTGACTCGGACGTCTGCGCCTCGGCCGAGCGGAAGATGATGTGCCGCTGGATGATCAGGTCACTGAGCAGGACCTTCACCACCTGCAGCGGCAGGTCGACCTGCGCGGCGACCTCGACGACGGAGATCGGCTGCTGGCAGGCCTGCAGGATCCGCGCGTACTCCTGGTCGAGGTCGACCTCGGACACCGTGTGCATCGCGACGACGAGCGTGATCAGGTCCAGCCCGAGGGTGGTCGACCGCGTACGGCCACCGGTCATCGCGTACGGCCGGACCAGGGGCCCGGCGGCCTCGTCGAACCACTCCTCGTCGGTGACCGTCATGGCACTTGGCGTTCCATGACGTCTCGGGGCTTGGCGGTCAGCACCGCCCCGACCCGCTTGACCATCATGTTCATCTCGTACGCGACCATGCCCACGTCGGCGGACTCGTCGGCGAGCAGCGCGAGGCAGGCGCCGTGGCCGGCCGCGGTCACGAACAGGAACGCGTGGTCCATCTCGACGAGCGTCTGCCGCACCTGGCCGCCGCCGAAGTGGCGGCCGGTGCCCCGCGCGAGGCTCTGGAACGCCGACGCCACCGCGGAGAGGTGCTCCGCGTCGCCGGTGGACAGGTTGCTGGAACGGCCGATGAGCAGCCCGTCGGCGGAGAGCACGACGGCGCGGTCCACGCCGGCAACGCGCTTGACCAGCTCGTCGAGCAACCAGTCGAGCTCATTCACTGCGGTGTTGGCCATTGCGCGTGCTCCCCAAACTGTCGTCATCGTTCGACTGCTCGCCGGGCGCCGGCTCCTCCCGGCCCCGCCTGGTCCCGGCCTGGAACGCGGCGATACGGCTGCGTGCCTGGTCCGGGTTGTCGTTCCGACTGTCCTCCGGCCACGCGACCGGTGACTCGTCGCGCAGCTGCGGCACCAGGTTCTGCTGGCGGCGACGCTGCGGCAGCGGCGGCCTGCTCGGCGGGCCCTGTGCCGCCTGCTGCGGCGGCTGTGGTCGCTGGTCGGTGGGCCGTGGCTCCGGCGGCGGGCCGGCGTGCCTCGGCTCGCCGTTGCGTGCCTCGCCATTGCGTGTCTCGCCGTTGCGCGGCTCGGCGTGGCGGGCCTCACGGCGCGGTGGCTGGCTCGGCTCGTGCTCCTCGCCGACCGGGCGCTGCGGGCGGAACAGGTCCTCGCCGGGGCGTGGTTCCACCATCGGCAGCGGCGGCAGGTCGGGCAGGTTGACGGCGCCGGGGATCGTGAGCCGCACGGTCGCACCCGGCGGCGCCGACGCGGCCGGCAGGTCCACCGGCCGCAGGGTGACCTCGGTCCTCGGCTCGGCGAGGCGCCTGGGCAGCTCCTGCGCCTCCGGCGTCTCCGGCGTCTCCTCCGGCGTGCCGGCGGGCTCCGTGTCCGGCGCCGGACCGAGCAGCTCGGCCTTGACCAGCACGATCGCCCTGGTGCCGCCGTACGCCGACTCGCGCAGGGTCACCGAGATGCCGTGCCGCGCGGCGAGGCGGGCGACCACGAACAGTCCCAGCCGCGGCTCGCTCGACAGCGCCATGATGCCGAAGTCCGGCGGGTTGCGGAGCATGTCATTCAATTCGTCCGCGCGGGCCGTTTCGATACCGAGTCCCTGATCTTCGATCTCGAGGACCACACCCCGGCCGACGACGTTGCCGCGCACGTCGACCCGCGCGGCGGGCGGCGAGAACGTCGTGGCGTTGTCGATCAGCTCGGCGAGCAGGTGGACGAGGTCGCCGACGACCGGGCCGATCACCGTCAGGGCCGGCAGCTTGGCCATCTTGACCCGCGCGAAGTCCTCGGTCTCCGCGGACGCGCCACGCACGATCTCGGCGATGCTGACCGGATTGCGCCAGCGGCGTCCCGGCTGGCCGCCGCCGAGGATGATCAGGTTCTCCGCGTTGCGGCGCTGGCGGGTGGTCAGGTGGTCGAGCTGGAACAGCATCTCCAGCTGCTCCGGGTCCTCCTGCCGGCGCTCGGCCTCGTCCAGCGTCTTGAGCTGGCGGTGCACGATCACCTGCGCGCGGTGGGCGATGTTGAGGAAGACCTTGTTGGTGCCCTCGCGGGTCTTCGCCTCCTGCACGGCAGCGGCGAGCGCGGTCTGCTGCGCCTTGTTGAACGCGTCGGCGACCTCGCCGATCTCGTCCGCGCCGTAGTCGCGCAGCCGCGCCTCGTCGTCGAGGTTGACGTCCGCGCCGGTCCGGACCTTCTCGACCAGCGCGGGCAGCCGCTTCTCGGCCAGCTCGAGAGTCTCGGTGCGGAGGCGGATGAGGCGCTCGATGAGGCGGCGGGACAGCCGCAGGGCGAAGAGGAACACGCCGACCGCGAGTGCGAGCACCAGCACGCCCGCGATGATCGACCGGATCAGCGTGCCGTCCACCTTCGACAGCGCGAGGTCGTTCGTGTGCCGGCTCTGCGCGGTCAGCATGGCCATGAGCTGGTCGGACACGTCACCGGCCGCGGCGCGCCACAGGTCCTCGCTGATCGGGAGGTTCGTGTCGCCGCGCAGCAGCACGTTCTCCACGGAGATCAGCCGCAGCCACGGCGGCGACTCGGTGAGCTTGCGGTACTGCGCCTGCACGTCCGGCTCCGCGAGCGGGATCGTCGAGTCGAGCTGCAGGTGGTAGGAGCCGACCTGGCCCTGGTAGACGCTGAAGTCGGCGTCGGTGAGGCCGCCGCCGACCAGGTTCGCGGCGGCGAGCGCGTCCGACCGCTGCATGAGGTCGGCGCCGGTGAGCAGCGGCGCGACGACCAGCTGCAGGTACGCGATCTCGGCGTCCGGCGCGAACTGCGCGAGCCCCTTCGTGCCGTCGATGAACTGGTCGATGATGTCGTTGTAGAGGGCGAACGACTCGGAGATCGAGACCTGGCCGCCGTCGACGCGGGCCCGCATGGCCGGCAGGTCGCCCATCAGCTTCGTGAAGTTGCGGACGGCACGCGTGACGGCTTCCGGGGCGCTCCCGGACAGGTTCGCGAGGCTCTCGGTGGCGCGGCCGGCGAGCGCGTCGGTCTTGGCGCGTTGTTTGATCAAGTCGGATTGGAACGTGCCAAAGCTGGCGAGGCGACGCAGCGTGAGCCGGCGCTCTTCCTGGAGTGAGACGATCAACGGCAGCGAAGAACGCTGCGCCTCGCTCGCGAGCGAGAAGTAATTCCTGGTCTGCGCGGCGTCGTAGATCAAATAGCCGGCCCCGGCCACGCCGGCGAGCAGGAATACGATGCACGGAACGAGTGCGAGCGTCAGCACCCGGGTTCGAATGGACAGGGCCCGGCGTCGCCGGATGGAGGTCACTTTCACCGCGGTCCGCTTTCCTTCCGGCGTCCAGGGTTCCCACCGCACATGGGTACCGCTTGAGGTCACCCTCGGACCCGTCGCGAACGGTAAACATCGCGGACCGGCGAGTCAAATAACAGTTTTGGTGACTTTTCCACCGATGAACGGGCACCAAGTAAATCGGTAACCAGGATGTCCGGATCCGGTCAGAATTATTCGGCCGAATGGAGCCTCAAGCCATTAGTTTATGGCTTTGAGTACCCGGTCGGTTACCTAGCGGATTGGTCTGGACCTCTCAGAAGAGGGGTGTCCAGACGAGCGGCTTGTCCGGCTTTTGTCCGCCGCACACCACCGGTTCGTAACGGGCTGTGAACGAGTACTCGCCACGGGTCTCGCACGGCTGACCGATGACCGCGAACCGGGTGCCCGGCCCCGGCGGTTTCTCCGTGGGGACGACGGTCGGCGAGGAGGGCGGCTGGGTCACCGTCGGCACCAGTTGGGTGGTCCCGGAGCGGACCTCGGGCGCGACGATCGCGGCGGGTGGTGTCGTGGACGTGGTCGGCCCGCCGGAGGGCAGGTGACTCGTCTCGATCTCGGGGACGGCCGGCGACTTCGCGTCCGGCTCCGCCGCACCACCCGCGGTCGCGAGGAAGACGATGGCGCCGACGATTGCGACGATGACCGCGATCGTGGCGGCCTTCAGCGCGACCACCACGCCGTCGCGCTGTTCCTCCCGCCGGTGCTTGGTCGGCGGCTTCTTGTCCGGGCCGCCCTTCGGCTCCTCGAAAGCTAGCCGCGGCATGATCAGCATCCTCAGTCGTCGACAGCGCTCAGTGACATAGCGTATATCGAGTGTCAACTCCTGGGTGAAACAGGGGTGACGCGTATTCGGGAAATAGTATTTGACGTCGCCCGCGGCAATACGTCACGATAGTTGACACAACGATTCAAGGAGCAGCCATGACGCGCCTCGAGCAGCGGGAGCCGCGAGGCCAACTCGGCCGCGTGCGCCCGTCGCAGCTCCTTGAGCTGCGCGAATGGCCGCGGAGCAGGACCGGCTCCCCACCGTGACATAGCTGGCCGTCACGACGGGAGCCGCCCACCGGAATCACCGGACCGGGCGGCTTCTGCTATTTCGCGTGCGATTCTTTGTCGGCGAGCTTCGGAAGCGGCGCGGATTCCAAACCCGCGGCCCGGGGGTTCGACTCCTCCCGCCGGTGCATTTTGACAATTCACCGTTTCACACCCCTGTAGCTCAGTGGACAGAGCAGCGGCCTCCGACGCCGCGGGTCGCCGGTTCGACTCCGGCTGGGGGTACGGACGACCGGGTGCGAGGGAGACGGCAACCCACCTGATTTGGGATCAGGAAACACCGCGTTCGACTCGCGGGCACCCGACGGCGCGTTGGTCCAGCGGCATGGACACCGGCTTCTCACGCCGGAGACACGGGTTCGATCCCCGTACGCGCTACTGAACCGCACTGCCCGTTGGTCCAGCTGGCATGGACGCCGGACTCTGACTCCGGAGACCGAGGTTCGAACCCTTGACGGGCAGCAACAGCTCCATGTCATCACTAGCATCCGGCGCATGGGCACAGTCACCTCGCGGGACGGCACGGTCATCGGGTTCGACACCTTCGGGGACGGTCCGCCGATGGTGCTGGTGCACGGTGGCACCGCCGACCGCACCCGTTGGACGCCGGTGGTGCCCATGCTCGCGGAGCGGTACACGGTCCACGTGATGGACCGTCGCGGTCGGGGGCTCAGCGGCGACGCCCCGGCCGGCACCGAGTACGACATCCGGCTCGAGGGTGAGGACGTCGCGGCGGTGGTCGAGGGCGCCGGGCGGGACGTGTTCGTCGTCGGACACTCCTACGGTTCGCTGTGCACGTTGGAGGCCGCGCTGGTCACCGACGCCATCGGCCGCGCCGTGCTGTACGAGCCGCCCGCCTCGACCCCCGGCCACGCGGTCGCCGGGCCCGACCTGCTCGAGGCCCTCCGCGACGCGGCCGCCAGCCGCGAGCCGGAACGGATCCTGACCACGTTCTTCCGCGGCGCGCTGCACCTGACCGACGAGCAGATCGAGGCCATGCGCGGCACCGCGATCTGGCAGGCCCGCCTCGCCGCGGCGCCGACGATCGTGCGCGAGATCGAGAACGTCGAGGTGTTCGACATCTCCGCGCGCCTGTCCGCGATCACCGTGCCGGTGCGGCTGCTGCTCGGCGCCGAGAGTCCCGCCTACTTCCGGCCGGCCGCGGAGGCGATCGCCAAGGAGCTGGCCGACGCGGAGATCGTGCCGCTGGACGGTCAGGCGCACCTGGCGATCAACGAGGACCCGGAGCAGTTCGTGGCGAAGGTGCTCAGCTTCGGACGGTAGCCGCCGGACGCACGAGGAACACCGCGGCCGCGACCGTCGCGAACAGGGCCACACCGGAGAGCACGCCGGCCACCACCTCGACCGTGGTCCTCGACGCACCCATGGCGGCCAGCACGAAACCGGCGACACCCAGCACGGTCTGCACCACGCCGAGCCACTTGAACAGCTCGAGGCGCCACACTTGCCCCAGCACGACGAAATGCACGCCGACGACCAGCGCGATCCACGGCACCGCGAACTCCGGCCGGCCCAGTACGGCGTTGATCACAGCCAGCCCGCCGAACAGCGCGAGACCCTCGACACCGACGATGTTCCAGTACCGACGGTCGGCGAAACCGGCGCCTGGCACGTTGCGGTCCGCGCCGCCTCGGGCGGCGCGCAGCACCGCGATCAGCAGTCCGACCGCCACCACGGCGCCCGCGACCCGCACGACCAGCGGCCAGCTCCCGGGCAGTCCACCGCTGTTGACCTCGACGAACACCGTGCCGAAGACCAACGCGATGATCGATCCCACCACCATGCCGAATTCCTCCCCGTTTACCGAACGTCGGCCAGCATCTCCTCGGCCATGGACATGAGACGCGGGATGTCGGCGGAGGTGATGGTGATCCATTCGCCGTTGCGCCGCAAGGCATATCGGCCGTCGGGGGTGTCCAGCCAGTTGACGGCGGAGTGCGTGCGAACCCGGCCGGTCGCGCCGAGCTGCCCGCCGCCGGACCGGCTGACGAGTGCCTGCGCGAGCGTGCCGGCGTCCTGCGCGCGGACACCGGCGTCGCGCAGCACCCGCACGAACCCGGAGATCCCGTCGGTGGCGCCGGCCGCGCACGCCGCCGCGTAGTCGACGACGCTGACGTTCGCCGGCCGCGCGGTCGCCGCCGGCACCGGGGTGAGCGAGCCGAGCAGCGACGCGGCGAGCGCGCTCGCCCGGACCGCGCCGAGACGCACCTCGTCGTCGACGCGGGCGGCGATCGCCGCGCCGTCGCGGCCGGCGCCCGCGTACGCGAACAGCGGCGCGCCGGAGCCGTGGACCCGTAGGTCGAGCGACACCTCGGCACGTCCCAGGGAACGCAGCATGGCCGCGAGGTCGCGTGCCGGCGCCGGCACCGTCCCGAGCTGGCGGGCGGCGAGCGAGTCGGACGCCTCGTCGACGAGCTCCGCGCGCCGGGCCGGGGTGCGGCCGACGTGCAGCAGGTCCAGCACCGCGGGCGTCTCCCCGAGTCCGAGGGACGTCCAGAGCAGGTAGAACTCCACGGCGCTCAGCTGGATCCAGCCGGAGCCGGGGTCACGCACGGCGGTTGACCTCCCCGATCACCTGTGGCATCACGCGCTGGTCGCGGACGCCCCAGACGTCCTCGTCCTCCTTGGTGTACTTGCTCGTGCGCTCGACGTCCTCGCCGCCGCGCGCGCCACCGGCGCCGCCCATGGGCATCCCGCCCATGCCGCCCGGCGAGCCGGGCCGGCCCGGTGTGGACGCGGCGGCCGCCGCCGGCCGTGCCGCCGGCTCACCAGGGGTCCCGCTCACCCCGCCGCCGGGACCGAGCGGACCGGGCGCCGAGGTGACTCGGCCACCAGGACCGGGACCGGCCGGCGCGGGGGTGCCGCCACCGACGTGCCCGCCGGACGGAACGGGCGGGACCGGCGGGAGCGGCGGCTGCGGTGTGGGGGGCGGCGGTGGTGTCGGCGGCGGGGTCGGCGGTGGCTCCGGCAGCGAGCGCGGCATCTTCGACAGGTTCGGCGGCGCGAACTGCGGCACGGTCTCGTACACGTCGCGGGAGTTGGCCTGGAACCGCTCCATCGTGCGCGCGGCCTGCTGGTGCAGCGCCCGCTCCCGGTCCGAGTAGACGATCGGGTCGGCGACGAGCGGGGTCGCGGTCGCGAAGTCGCCGCTGGTGAACGCCGTCGCCTGGGACGGCACCGGCTCTGGTGTCTCGAATACCGGGTACGGCGGCTTCGGCATGCTGTTGCGTGCGTTGGCCGCGTTGTCGACCTGGATGGTGATGCAGCCGGACACCTCGGTGGCGCCGGAACCCGTCGTGCTGGACCAGTCGGCGAGCGCGGCGACGCTGCCCCGCGCGAGCTCCGCCGCGTCGCCCTGCCACGCCTCGGTGGTCGCCGCGAGCAGCTTCACCAGCTCGTCGCCGATCTCGCCGAGCTCCTCGCCGAGCCGGGCCCACTTCGCGGACACGGCCATCGCGCCGGTCAGGTCGATTCCACTGTGGACCATCGCGTACAGGTCCGGGTGCGAGTAGGTCAGCCAGTCGACGTCCGCGTCGAGCGTGTCCGGCTCCCACTCGGGCACCGGATGGCGGGGCGGGCGCGGCCACGTCGGCGGGACACAGCCGATGAACTGGACGTCTTCTTGTTTCACAACGCCTCCCCGGTCTGCACGCCGAACGTGCCGAGCGCGCGCCGCAGGTTCTCTGCCGCCAGGATGTCGGTGGTCTCGTACAGGCCCGCGGCGAACCGGACGGTCGCCTCCAGGTCCTCGAGCACCTGGTGGAACGTCGCGAGCACGGGCGTGACCCCGCTGTCCCGGTCCACCGCGACCGTGCGCAGGCGTCGCGCCATGATCTGGCCGACCCAGTTGTCGCCGAAGTGCAGTGGCCGGTCCAGGTCGGTGCAGTCGCGCACCAGGTCGGCGGCACGCAGCCGCAGCTCGGCGAGCTGGCCGAGCAGCACCTTGGCCACCTCGACGTCGATGCGCAGCGTGCCGGCGAGGGCCTGCTGCTTCGCCTCGTCGACCTTGCCGGCGACCGGCGCCAGCGCGCCCGCGGCGTCCTCCGGGAACTCCTGCGGTCTCGGAGCGGTCATCAGGCACACCCCCATCTGACGAGTCGGAACCGAGTGTCACAGTACCGACCGGTCCGCCCGCTCACAGGCGGTTCAGCAGGTCCGTCAGCGACTGCTCGATGCGGGACGAGTCTCCCGGCGTGATGGTCAGCCACTCGACCCGGTCCCTGGTGACCTCGCTCAGCACGACGTAGCGCCCGGCCTCGGTGTCGAACCAGTTCAGCACCGACGTGCGCGTGCGGCGGCCGACCTGGTCGACCTTGTTCGCGCCGAGCTGGCCGCCGCCGTGGCGGCCGGACTCGACGAGCGTGATCACCGTGCGCAGGTCGCGGCCGGTGACGCCGCCGGAGGTCAGCGCGCGCTCCATGCCGACGTACCCGCCGCGCCCGAACTCGTCGACCGCCTCGTCGAACACCGGCTTCGGCAGTCGCGCGGCGCCGCCGGGGCCGGGCTTCTCGTCGGGCAGCAACGCGCACACCGCCGGCACGAGCCGCGCGTCGCGGACCTGCGCGACGCGGACCTCGTCGTCGGTCTGCGCGGCCAGCACACCGAAACGGCCCTGGCCGGCGGCGAGGATCTTGAGGTGCTCGCCGACCGACAGCTGCCCGTCGACGCTGACCGTGTGCCGGCCGAGCAGTGTCAGCTGCTCCTCGAGACGCGGGTCGACCTCGTGGCCGTCGTGCAGTCCCTTGTCCCGCAACGAGGTCCGCACCTGCCCCCGCAGTTCGGCGCGCTCGTCCATGGTGAAACCGAAGGAACGCACGTCGAGCGGGTACGGGCGTTCGGTGAACCCGAGGTGCTCCCAGAGGAAGTCGAACTCCATGTGGGACAGGCTGTTGGCTGGCACCGAACCATACTGTGGCTCGATGATTCGCTCCGCAAGCTCCGCTCATTTAGCGCAGGTGCGCGTCGAACCAGTTGAGGACCCGTTGCCATGCCTCCATGGCCGAGTCAGGGTAGATGTCGAACCGGTGGTCGGCGGCCGGGTAGAGCACGACGTCGTTCGCCGTCTCCGAGCGCCGTGCCGCCTCGCGCAGCAGCGCGACCTCGTCTGCGACCTTGTCGCCGAACAGGCCGAGCCACGGACAGCGCAGCTCGGAGGCCACGTCCACGAGCGCGGGCAGTCCCGGCGACTCCGGCTGCAGGATGCCGCCGCCGGCGACCGAGACCGCGGCGCCGATGTCGCGGCTGGCGGCCACGACCAGTGACACCGCGCCGCCGAGCTCGAAGCCGACGACACCGATGCGGTCCGCGTCGATGCCGTGCTGCGCGAGCCAGCCGAACGCGATGTCGGTGTCGGCGAGCACGGAGTCGCCGGACAGCGCGCTGATCCGGTCCCGCGCGGACTCGTCGTCCACCTCGGACGAGTCGCCGTGGTAGATGTGCGGCGCGACCGTCAGCCAGCCCTCCGCCGCGAGCCCGCTGACCAGGGCACGCATGGTCTCGGTGATCCCGCGTTCCTCGTGCAGGACGACCACTCCACCTCTGATGACCCCCTGAGGCTCCGCGAAGGTCATGCGCAGCGCACGGCCGTCAGTCAACTGAACGGGTTCGGTGCAGGTGGCAGCAGACATTCCGATACCCAATCACGTCGAGGTGAACATAGGTCAACGAAACCATGCGAATGGAGTAGTCATCGGGTAACCAACTGCACGATTGCGACAAATCCGACAACGACGATTGCTCCGCGTAACCATGCTGGTCGCAGCCTTCGGCCGAGTCGTGCCCCGAACAGCCCACCGATGATCGAACCGGCCGCGAGCAGGCCGACGACCGCCCAGTCGACGTCCGCGACGAACACGAACACCAAGCCGGACACCAGGTTCGCGAGCGCGGTGAAGACATTCTTGATGCCGTTGAGCCGTTGCAGTTCCTCCTCCATGAAGATGCCCATGAGCGCCAACAGGATCACGCCCTGCGAGGCGCCGAAGTAGCCGCCGTACACGGCCGTGCAGAAGATCCCGACCAACAGCGGGATGCCGCCGTGCGGGTGCCGCTCTGGGTTGCGGGCGGCCAGTTTCCGCGCGATCCACGGCTGCAGGAGCACCAGCACGAGCGCGAGCAGGATGAGGGCCGGGACGACCGTCTCGAACGCCGCAGGGGACAGCACGAGCAACAGCAGCGCGCCGACCACCGCGCCGATCGCCGTCACGACCGCGAACCGCGCCAGCCGCCGGCCCTGTCCCTTCAGCTCACGCCGGTAGCCGATCGCGCCGCCGACCGAGCCGGGCACCAGCCCGAGCCCGTTGGAGACGTTGGCCACCACGGGCGGATAACCCAGGGCCAGCAACACGGGAAAGCTCACGAGCGTCCCGGAGCCGACGACCGTGTTCATGCCGCCGGCGACGAGCCCGACGGCGGCCACGATGCCGCACTCGAGCGGTGTCACCGGGGCGCGAACACGCAGAACTCGTTGCCCTCCGGGTCGGCGAGCAGGTCCCACTCGATCTCGTCGTCGCGGCGACGCACGACCGTGGCGCCGAGCGCGACCAGCTCCTCGGGGTCGCCGAACACGTCGAGGTGCATGCGGTTCTTGACCGTCTTCTTCTCCGGCACCGGGACCACCCAGATCAGCGGGCCAACACCGTCCGGGTCGGCGATCGGCACCGGCCAGTCGTGCGGGCGCACCCAGCCGTCCTCCGGGGGCTCCAGCTCGTCGCGGCGCACGTAACCCATGGCGGTGCACCACCAGTCCGCGAGCGCGTGCTGGTCCCCCGCGTCGATCACCAGATCCTTGAACCGTGCCGGCATGTCGGCATCGTCGCACGTGGGCACGACAGCCGAGGGTGTGAGAAAGTCAGACCGAGCGGTCGCGCACGACGTCACACAGTCCTTCGAGGACCGCGCGGGCCCGCAACGGCGGCAGCGCGGAAAGCTCCGCGCGGGCTTTTTCCGCATAACAGCGGGCATCCGCGCGGGCGCGCGCCGGGCCGGACGACCGACGCAGGAGGTCGAGCGCCTCGGCGTGCAGCTCCGAGTCGGTGACCGCGCCCGTAACCAGGATCACGCGCAGCCGGTCGGCCGTCGGGCCGTCCCCGGCGAGCGCGTGCAGCACGGGCACGGTCACCACCCCCGCACGGAGGTCGGTGCCCGGCGTCTTGCCGGAGTCGGTGCTCGGCGCGCAGATGTCGAGCACGTCGTCGGCGATCTGGAACGCGATGCCGAGGTACTCGCCGTAGCGGGCGAGCGCCGCGCACGTCTCGTCGTCCGCACCGGCGACCTGCGCGCCGAGCTGGACGGCCATCGAGAAGAGCGACGCGGACTTGTCCGCCATCACCTCGATGCAGTGGGCCATCGCGTCGGCTGTGTCAGCCTCCCTCGGCACGCGCACGGCCTCGAGCAGCTGTCCGCGGACCAGCCGGGCGAGGGTGGTCGCCTGCAGTCGCAGGGAGGCCAGCCCGAGGCCGGCGCCCAGCTCGGCGGCGCGGGCGAGCATCAGGTCGCCGATGAGTACCGCGAGGTTGTTGCCCCACAAGGCGTTCGCGGTCGCGACACCGTGCCGGACCACGGCCTCGTCCATCACGTCGTCGTGGTGCAGCGTGCCGACGTGCACCAGCTCGGTGATCACGGCCGCGTCCACGACCCGCGGCGAGTCCGGCTCGCCGAACTGCGCGCCGAGCAGCGCGAGCAGCGGCCGGACCCGCTTGCCGCCCGCGTCGATCAGGTGTGTGGCCTGGGCCGCGACCGGCTCGTCGAGCACCGCGCGGAGTCGTTCCTCCACACGGGACAGCTGGTGCCGCAGGTCTTCGTCGAGGTCGACGATCGTGGTGGTCCCCATACGGTTGAGCCTGCCTTAGTCGGGACCGCACCGAATCCGACGGATTACGTATCTTGCTCACTCCCGAGAGGGATCCTTCATGGCAATGCCGGCTTCGTGAACCAGTCGGGCCCGTCCGGGCGGTAGCCGGCGCGCCGGAACAGCGCCCGGGAGGCGGCGTTGTCGCGATGGACGTTGGCGCGGATCGTGGCCACGGCGTCGGCGTCGGCGGCGCGCTCCGCCGCGAGCAGGACCGGCACCGCGAGGCCGCGGCCGCGGGCCTCCGGCGCGACCGTGATGCTGACCTCCCAGGTGCGACCGGACTCGCGGTCGAACCGCACGGTGCCCACCGGCCGGCCCCCGTACTCGGCGACGAACAGCCGCCGGTCGGGGTCGACCAGGACCCGCGCCAGCCAGTCGCGGTGGTCGGCCGCCGCCACGACGTCGGTGGTGCGCGACCACGCGCGGGTCCGCGGGTCGTTGCGCCAGGCCAGCAGCAGCTCCGAGTCGGCGTCGGTCGCGGGCCGGACGGTCGGGTCGCGTCCCAGCGCGTCGAGGATCCGGTCGGCGCCCCTGCCGTCCACCGCGGCCCGCGCGACGGCGGCGAGCGCGTCCCGCCGCGCCGGATCGAGCAGCAGGTCACGCAGCACGTCCACGTGTGCCGCCGGATCGGCGCCGAGCCCCGCGACCAGGCCGCGGTCCACAGCGGCGCGGTACCCGGCGGCCTGGTTGTCCGCCACCCGCACGAGCGCGGTCGGCACCCCGACGCAGCACAGCTCCAGCAGGGTCACGCCTGCCGCGCTCACCACCAGGTCGGCGTCGGCGAACAACGCGGGCAGCCCGGTGGTCGGCCCGGTGACGGCGAACCGCTGCCCGTCCCCGGGCGCCGGCGTCGTGACGTCCGCCGAGGTGATGGCACGGACGGACATCGGCGCGCCGGTGTCCCGGAGTGCCGTCAGCGCGGCGGACACCGGATCGCCGACAGCGCCGCCACCCATGACGACCACCACGTTCGGCGGCGTGCCGCCCGCGCGCCGGCTTGCCCGTGCGACCCGGACCTCGGTCCGCAGCGGCGCGTACCCGGGCCCGCGCAGGACCAGCGGCGACCCGTCGGCCGGCCGGTCCGGCGACGCCAGGTTCGAGTCCACCACGACGTCGGCGCGGCGGCGGCCGAACGGGCCGTCCTCGATGGACACCACCGGCACGTCCAGCGACAGCGCGCCGAGCTCGTAGTGGTCGACGACCACCACGTCCGCGGTGCTCAGGTCGGGCACCAGCGGCAGGTCGCCGAGGAGCCACTCCCCCGCGGTGACCGAACCGCACAGCGCGACGTCCCAGTCCCGTGCCCGGGCCGCCTCGGCCAGGGCGACACAGCGTGACAGGTGACCGACGCCGATCGCCGGCGAGGCGTCGGCGCGCACGACCAGCGTCGTCATGCGCGTGGCATGGGGTTCTGCTCGACCTCGGCGACCAGCGCGACCAGGTCCGGGCGCGACCGCAGCAGCGCCACCACGTCGTACCAGTGCGGCACGGCGTCGCCGAGCACGGCGACGACCCCGTCGAGCAACGCGGCGTCCTGTTCGGTGTCGAGCGTGACGCGCAGGTCGGAGTTGTCCACGCCGGGCACGGCGCCGGCGCAGCGGTACACGTCCGGCTGTGTGTAGATGTTCGACGTGACGTGCTCGCGGTGGCCGCCGGTGGCCTTGATGTGCTGCTCGGCGAGCACGTCCCGGCGGACCAGCTCGGCGTCGAGGCCGCGCGGGTAGCGCCGGACCACGATGTTGCTCGCGTAGTGCAGGTCCGGGTCGGCCGTCCACAGCCCGACGACCTGGCCGATCACGGCGGGGTCGTGCAGCGGGCAGTCCGCGGTGAGCCGCACGAGCGCGTCGCACGGGTGTTGGCGCGCGGCCAGCTCGTAGCGGGCGAGGACGTCGTCGAGCGGACCGCGGACCACGGCCGCGCCGCAGCGGGCGGCCTCCTCGGCGACCGCGTCGTCGTCCGAGGAGTCGGACGTCGCGACGATGACCGTGTCGAGGCCGGGGGTGTGCGCGGCGGCTCTGATCGCCCAGCTCAGCACACTTCTGCCGCCCAGCGGCCGCAGCACCTTGCCGGGCAGCCGGGTGGAGGACAACCGTGCCTGGATGACCGCGTTGACTCGCACGGGTGCCATGATGGCGCACTGGTACGGCACCAGACTCGCGGAGGTAACACCATGGCGCTGCTCGAAGGGGCCGGCATCCTGCTGACGGGCGGGACGGGGTCCTTCGGAAAGGCGTTCATCGACTACGCGCTGAAGCACCTGAACCCGCGGCGGCTGGTGATCCTCTCCCGCGACGAGCTGAAGCAGTACGAGGCACGTCAGCTGTTCGGCGACGACCCCAGGCTGCGCTGGTTCATCGGCGACGTGCGCGACCGGCGCAGGCTCGAGCGCGCCATGCACGACGTGGACTACGTGGTGCACGCCGCGGCGCTCAAGCAGGTCGACACGGCCGAGTACAACCCGTTCGAGTTCGTGCAGACGAACATCACGGGTTCGCAGAACGTGATCGAGGCGGCCATCGACTGCGGCATCCAGAAGGTCGTCGCGCTGTCCACGGACAAGGCGTCCAGCCCGATCAACCTGTACGGCGCGACGAAGCTGTGCGCGGACCGGCTTTTCATCTCCGGCAACCACTACGCGGCCGGGCACCCGACCCGGTTCGCGGTGGTCCGCTACGGCAACGTGATGGGCTCGCGCGGGTCGGTCATCCCGTTCTTCAAGTCACTCGCCGAGCGCGGCGAGGCGCTGCCGATCACCGACCTGCGGATGACGCGGTTCTGGATCACGCTGCCAGCAGGCGGTCGAGTTCGTCGTCGACTCGTTCGACCGGATGCACGGCGGCGAGCTGTACGTGCCGAGGATCCCCAGCATGCGGCTGGTGGACCTGGCGCGGGTGATCGGGCCGTCCAGCCAGATCAAGGAGGTCGGCATCCGGCCGGGCGAGAAGCTCCACGAGGAGATGATCGCCCCGGACGACTCGCGCAGGACCCTGCTGCTCGACGACCGGTACGTCGTGATGCCGCACATCGCGGGCTGGGGCTACGAGCCGCCCGCGGACGGCAAGCCGGTGGCGGAGGGCTTCGCGTACCGCTCGGACACCAACGACCTGTGGCTGTCCGACGACGACCTGCGCACCTTGGTCGCACAGTATGGGTGAGCGGAGCGAACGAAGTTGAACACAGGTGACCTTCTTCCCTACGGCCGGCAGTCGATCGTCGAGGAGGACGTCGAGGCCGTCGCCGAGGTGTTGCGTGGTGACTGGCTCACGACCGGGCCGTCCGTGCGGCAGTTCGAGGAGGACCTGTCGACGCTGGCCGGCGGGGTGCCGACGGTCGCGGTGACATCCGGGACCGCGGCGCTGCACGTGGCGTACGCGGCGGCGGGCATCGGGCCGGGCGACGAGGTCGTGTGCGCCCCGATGACGTTCGTCGCGACGGCGGCCACCGCGGTGCTGCGCGGCGCTTCCGTGGTGTTCGCGGACGTGTCGCCGGAGACCGGGAACCTGCTGCCGGAGGCGGCCGCCGCCGCGCTGACCCCGCGCACCCGGGTGGTGTCGGCGGTCGACTACGCGGGCCACCCGGCCCCGCTCGACGAGCTGGTCAACGTCGCGCACGACGCCGGCGCGCTGCTGCTCGAGGACGCGGCGCACTCGATCGGCGGCACGTGGCAGGGCCGGCCGGTCGGCTCGGTCGCCGACCTCACGACGTTCTCCTTCTTCCCCACCAAGAACCTGACGACCGCGGAGGGCGGCGCGGTGTCCGTCGCTCAACCCGGACGTGGCGCGGCGGGCCGCCGAGTTCCGCAACCACGGGCTGGTGCGGGACCCCGCGCGGCAGCGGATCGCCGACGAAGGCGCCTGGCACCAGGAGGTGCACGAGTTCGGCCTGAACTATCGGCTGCCGGATGTGTTGTGCGCCTTGGGTTCCAGCCAGCTGCGCCGGCTCGCGTGGTTCAAGTCGCGACGGGCCGAGATCCACGCCCGCTACACCGCCGCACTGTCCGATGTGGACGGTGTGCGGACGCCGGTGACCCTGCCCGGCGCGGACCCATGTGGCACCTGTACGCGTTGCGGGTGCTGGACGGCAGGCGGCGCGCGCTGTACGAACACTTGCGCGCCAACGGGATCGGCGTGCAGGTCAACTACATCCCGGTGCACTGGCACCCGGTGTTCGCGGACCTCGGCTACCAGCGCGGGCTGTGCCCGAACGCGGAGGAGTTCTACCGGCAGCAGCTGTCGCTGCCGCTGTTCCCGGACCTCACCGACGACGACGTGGACCGCGTGATCGAGCTGATCCACAAGTTCTTCTAGCGGTGGAGCTGTCCGCCTGGGGTTCGCCCCGGGTCCTGGCGCGGCTCGGCGGCGGCCACCGCAACGAGGTGTTCCGCGTGGCCGGCGACCTGGTGGCCCGGCGCTCCCGGCGTTCGGTCGCGGCCCTCGACTGGGAGCTGGACCTGCTGGCGCACGTCGCCGGCCACGGTTTCGCGGTCGCCGAGGTGGTGCCGGCGCACGACGGCCGCCGTCACGTCGACGGTGTGGTGGTCCAGCGCTGGCTCCCCGGCCACGCGCCGGCACCCGACGACTGGCCGCTGGTCGCGGGCGAACTGCACAGGTTGCACACCCTCCTCGCCGGCTGGCCGCAGCGTCCGGGCTTCCGCTCGACCCGAGACCTGCTGACCGCCGACCGCGGCGGCGACGTGGACCTGACCGCGATGCCCGAGGCGGCCGTCACCGCGTGCCGCGCGGCCTGGTCGGCGCTGACCGGTCCGGAGACGGTCGTCCACGGCGACCCGTGCGCGGCGAACCTGCGGATCGAGGCCGGTCGGGTGGGTTTCCTCGACTGGGACGAGGCCCGCGTGGACCACCCGTGGCTCGATCTTGGCGACCTGCCGACCTCGACGCTGCCCCCGACGGCGAAGGCGGCCGTCGACGCGTGGGAGGCCGCGAACGCGTGGCGCACGGAGCCCGACTACGCACGCGACAGGCTCGCCGCCCTCCTGGGTTAACCCTGTGGATAACTTTGTGGACAACTCACCCGACTGTGGACAACGTGTGTGCAGCCAAGCGCTTGCGGACGGTGCACCTGTGGATAACTCAGAGCAGATCCCACGTCAGCGGGGTGCCTTTGGACGCGTCCGCGCGGAACCGGCGGCCGAGCACCGTCGCGATCTCGACGGGCGCCAGGCCGCCGGACGGACGGATCGAGCGCACGTTCTCTGCCGTGACCTCGTCGCCCTCGGCGACGTCCGCGACCACGTACAGCGAACGCCGCAGCCGCAGCACCTCGCGCTCGCTCTCGCGCGGACCGATGCGTGGCGCGCCGAGCGCCTGCCACGCGCGTTCGGTCTCGGTGACCAGCGCGGTCAGCTCCGCGGGCTCGAGTGAGAAATCGCTGTCCACGCCACCGTCGGCGCGGGCCAGCGTCACGTGCTTCTCGATCACGCAGGCACCCAGAGCGACCGACGCCACCGGTACGCCGATACCCATCGTGTGATCGGACAGTCCGGGGACCACGTCGAACGTGTCGCCGATGAGCGGGATGCCGCGCAGGTTGCTGTCCGACGGCGCGGCCGGGTAGGACGCGGTGCAGCCCAGCACGATCAGCTGGTCGTTGCCGGCGGCGCGGGCGGTCTCGACGGCCGCGTGGATCTCGGCCACGTTCGCCATGCCCGTGGAGATCACCAGCGGCTTGCCGGTCCGCGCGCAGAGGTCGATCAGCGGCAGGTCCACGATCTCGGCCGACGCGATCTTGTACGCCGGGGCGTCGAGGGACTCCAGCAGCTCGATGGCGGTCGGGTCGAACGGGCTGGAGAACACCGTGAGGCCCTGCGCGGCGGCCCGCTCGAAGATGGGCGCGTGCCACTCCCACGGCGTGTGGGCCTTCTCATACAGGGAGTAGAGGTTCTCGCCGCCCCACAGGGAGTGGTCGTCGGAGATGCGGAACGCGGGGGTGTCGACGTCGATGGTGATCGTGTCCGCGCGGTAGGTCTGCAGCTTCAGCGCCTGCGCGCCGGAGGACGCCACCGCGTCGACGATCGCGAGCGCACGGTCCAGCGAACCGTTGTGGTTGCCGGACATCTCGGCGATGACGAACGGCCGGTGCCCGGGCCCGACCATGTGTTTACCGATACGGACTTCACGCATGGCCGCCAACGTACCCGTCCGGAAGAACCGGTCAGGACGCGCGCCAGGCGGCCTCTCCGTAGGTGTCCGCGAGGATGTCACCGAAGATCAGCAGGCACGCGATGCAGCGCTCGCCCTCGTCGGTGCACGTGATCTTGGTGTTCGGGACGCTGTGCTCGCAGAGCGCCTCACCGAAGTCGCGGCCGGCTTCCTCGCTGCCAAACGCGTGCACCCGATTGTCGTAGCCCGATAACCACCACTGGACGTCAACCATGTGACCCCGACCTCCGCGCCTGTATACAAGGATCAGGGTCCACGAATGGAGTAGCGGGCAACAGAGTTGACTCGTGTACTCCTGGAGTCAACAATTCACACTTGAACGTTAAACTGTGAATATTGGCAACAGGCAGTGATCCGGAGGCCCTAACGGCTACTGGGTGCGATCTTCGAGCTTGCGGAGCCGGTCCTCGTACTGCGCGACCGCCGTGAGCCGCACCCGGATCTGGCTGTGCTCGCGCTGGATCTCGTCGATCAGCGTGCGGGCCTGGTCGATCTGCGGCTGGTCTGCGGCCGGCACCGTGCTGATCTTCTGGCGCAGCGACTCGAGCTGCGACTCCTGCCCGGCGACCTGCGGGATGATCCGCTCCAGCTCGTTGGCCGACCACCGCTGCAGGTTCTCGATCTCGGCGAAGCGCCGCTCGAGGTCGGCGAACCGCTCGCGCTGCTCGTCGACGAACCGCGCGTGGTCGTGTCCGAGCTGGTCGATCGTGCGGTAGTAGTGCTCGAGCCGCTCGTTCGGGACCTTCTCCTCGATGCGGAAGTCGATCAGACGCTTGATGCGGTCGGACACGAGCTGGCGTGCCCCGAACAGGTTGCGGAGTCCCTGAACGCGATTGTTCGGCATGTCAACTTTCCTGTTTCAGCGAAGCAGCCTGGTCCGGCCGGTCTTGGTCCACGAGTCGAGCAGGCGCCCCTCGGCGGCGATCTGGTGCTCCGGCCCGACGATGCACGAGTCACCGGCGGCGTGCAGCCACGACGTCTGGTTCGGGTCGTCGATGAACGAGTACCCGGTGAGCAGCAGCTCGGCCTCCGGGTAGCAGGTCCGCGCGATCCACGCGGCCATCGTCCCGGTGGTCGCCCACGTGCCCTCCTGGCGCGTCGGCAGCCCGAGCGCGTCCGACAGCGGCAGCGTCACCTCGGCGTTGTTCACCGGCACCAGCCCGAGATCCTCGGGCCACCAGCCGGGGAGCATGTCCGGCTCCCAGTGCAGCCGGCCCGGCTCGACCATCAGGTACAGCCGCTGGCGGTAGTTCTCGAAGACCCATCTGGTGGCGCGTAGCGCGCGGTTGAAGACCACGACGTGACACCGGGTGCCCACCGTTGGGGCGGCGCCCGGCTCATCGACGACGAAACCGTTGACCCGGAAGACCAGATCCGCGGCGTCGATGGCCTTGGCCCGCTCCGCGTCCGGCTGCAGCGGCATGTTGCCGACCACGGCGACGGTTCTCGGTTCGGGGTGCTCGGCATAGACGTCAAGTAGCGAGCGCATCACGCTCGGCGCAGGGGCGACGTCGACCATAAGGGCAGAAGTTACCAGTGCCACATGTCGAGAACTCGCGCACGGGCTCATGGTGTGACCTCTGGCCCCTGCGGGATGGAACGTGGCCGCCGGTACGCTCGACAGCCGTGTCAGTAATCAGCGCTGCCGAGCAGGAGCAGGCACCTCCACCACCGTCCAGCCGCAGCTGGGCGCGTGCCATGGAGGACATCGTCGAGGGCATCAAGCAGCGTGAGCTGTGGGGACACCTCGGTTGGCAGGACATCAAACAGCGCTACCGCAGGTCGGTCATCGGCCCGCTGTGGATCACGTTGTCGATGGCCATCACCGCGATCGGCCTCGGTCTGCTCTACTCGCAGCTGTTCGGTGCCAAGATCCCGACCTTCCTCCCGTACATCACGGTGGGGTTCATCGTCTGGAACTTCATCCTCGGCTGTCTGACCGAGGGCACCGACACGTTCATCCGCAACGAGGGGCTCATCAAGCACCTCCCCGCGCCGCTGACCGTGTACGCGCTGCGCACGGTGTGGCGGCTCACGCTGATGTTCGCGCACAACCTGCTGGTGTACGTGGTTGTCGTGATCGTCTACTGGAACGACCTGACCGCCCCGGGTTACACGATCACCGAGGGCGGCGACCCGCAGCCGGGCATCGGCTGGGGCATCCTCTTCGCGATCCCCGCGTTCGTCCTGCTCGCCATCAACGGCGGCTGGGTCGCGATCCTGTTCGGCATCATCTCCACGCGCTACCGGGACATCCCGCCGGTCATCACGAGCCTGGTGCAGCTGCTGTTCTTCATGACGCCGATCGTGTGGACCACCGACATCCTGACCCAGCGGCTGCCCGACGGCGGCGGCGGCGAGTGGCGCACGCTGATCGCCGAGCTGAACCCGCTGTACCACTTCATCCAGCTGCTGCGGGCGCCGCTGATCGGCAACACACAGAGTTGGCACCACTGGGTGGTGGCTGCCGGGTTTACCGTAATCGGGTGGGGCCTGGCGTTCCTCGCCATGCGCAACTACCGTGCGCGGATTTCCTACTGGGTCTGAGTGAGGCGATTTAACGACATGGTCAGCATCAACGTGTGGAACGCCTCCGTCGACTTCCCGATCTTCGACGCGAAGACGCGCTCCCTGAAGAAGGCCGTACTCGGCAAGGTCGGCGGCAAGATCGGCACCGAGCAGAAGGTGCCGATCATCGAGGCGCTGCACGACATCACGCTGGCGCTCAAGGAGGGCGACCGGGTCGGCCTGGTCGGCCACAACGGCGCCGGCAAGTCGACACTGCTGCGGCTGCTCGCCGGGATCTACGAGCCGACGAGGGGGTCGTCGCGGATCGTCGGCAAGGTCGCGCCGGTGTTCGACCTCGGCGTCGGCATGGACCCGGAGATCTCCGGCCTCGAGAACATCATGATCCGCGGGCTGTTCCTCGGCATGACCCGCAAGCAGATGGAGAAGCGGGTCGACGACATCGCGGAGTTCACCGAGCTCGGCGACTACCTGCAGATGCCGCTGCGCACGTACTCCACCGGCATGCGGGTGCGGCTCGCGCTCGGTGTGGTGACGTCCATCGACCCGGAGATCCTGCTGCTGGACGAGGGCATCGGCGCGGTCGACGCGGCGTTCCTCACCAAGGCGCGGGCCCGGTTGGTGGATCTGGTGAACCGCTCCGGCATGTTGGTGTTCGCCTCGCACCAGGACGACCTATTGTTCGAGCTGTGTGACACGGCGATCTGGATGGACGAGGGACAGATGAAGAGCCACGGCTCACTGCGCTCGGTACTCACCGAGTACAAGGGTCGGGACCCCTTCGCCCATCTGGACAAGGAAACGCTGGAGCGCCTCGGCGAGGAGCCCGTGCTGATCACCAAGAGCGGCGAGGTCTGATGAGTCTCGATGAGCAGTTGCCGGCGAACGCGGTGGTGGCCGTGGTGGTCACCCGGCACCGTCGGGAGCAGCTCGCCGACTCACTGAAGATGATCGGCGCGCAGACCCGGCCGCCGGACCACCTCATCGTGGTGGACAACGGCCCGGACGAGCCGGTGCGCGACATCGTCGAGAGCTGCCCGGTGCCCTCGACGTACCTGTCGTCGCGACGCAACCTC
The DNA here is from genome assembly GCA_963840275.1 of uncultured Actinomycetota bacterium. Taxonomy (GTDB): domain Bacteria; phylum Actinomycetota; class Actinomycetes; order Mycobacteriales; family Pseudonocardiaceae; genus Actinophytocola. The sequence goes on along the minus strand of CAWIYK010000002.1, from coordinate 669,302 downwards.
GGCGGTGCCGGCGGGTTCGCGCTCGGCATGCTCCAGGCACTCGCGCTCGGCGCCGAGTGGGTGTGGTGCGCCGACGACGACGGCCGACCCGCGGACGAGAACGTCCTCGAGGTGCTGCTGGCGGAGGCGGAGTCGCGGAACCTGGCGCAGATCTCGCCGGTGGTGACCAACATCGAGAAGCCGGCCAAGCTGGCGTTCCCGCTCCGGCGGGGGCTCACGTGGAAGCGCAGCGCCGACGAGCTCGGTGCCGACTTCCTGCCGGGCATCGCGTCCCTGTTCAACGGCGCGCTGTTCCGCGCGTCCACCCTGGACGTCGTCGGTGTGCCCGACTACCGCCTGTTCTTCCGCGGCGACGAGGTGGAGATCCACCGCAGGCTCGTCCGGTCCGGGCTCCCGTTCGGCACCTGCCTGCGGGTGGCGTACCTGCACCCGGACGGCTCGGACGAGTTCAAGCCGATGCTGGGTGGGCGGCTGCACGCGCAGGACCCGTCGAGCGAGGTCAAGCGGTACTACACCTATCGCAACCGCGGGTACCTGCTGTCGCAGCCGGGGCTGCGCAAGATCGGCATGCTGGAGCTGATCCGCTTCGGCCTGTACTTCCTCGGCACGAAGCGCGACCCGAAGGCGTTCATGCAGTGGCTCAAGCTGGTGCGTCAGGGCCGCAAGGAGCGCTTCTTCCGCTTCTAGCGGATCAGCTACCGGTGAACCGGTGTTGCCGTCATGCCGCGGCGGTGCTGATGTTGGGGCATGGCTGATCCCAAACGCGCACTCGTGCTCCACCTGGCCGGCGGCGGCGAGCCGCTGGTGTTCGCCCTGTCCGACGAGGGTGCCCGCGACCTGGAGTCGCGCCTGTCCCAGCTGATGGCCGAGGGCAAGGTAGACGCCCCGAGCCTGTCCGACGGCTCCACGGTCGCGGTGAACTTCGGACACGTGGTCACCGCCCACCTCGACGAGCTGCCGCCGCTGGCGCGCGTGTACGGCAGCGGCCAACCGAAGAAGCACGGCTTCGCGAACTAGTCCCCACGTATTCTCTGACTAAAGTCAGGGAATGTCTGATATCGCGCGTGTTCGACACTTCACTCGGCTGGTCACCCAGCGGGTGGGCGTGCTGGACGACCACTACCTGTCCAGGGATCGGCCCCTCGGCGAGGCGCGGCTGCTGTGGGAGATCGGCACGGGCGCCGACGTGCGGGAGCTGCGTGCGCGGCTCGACCTCGACTCCGGGTACGTGAGCAGGCTCCTGCGGTCGCTGGAGTCGGCCGGGCTGGTCACGGTCGCGGCCAGCGGCCGGGACCGGCGCGTGCGGGTCGCCAGGCTCACCGACGCGGGACGGGCTGAACGGGCGGTGCTCGACCAGCGGGCCGACGACCTGGCGGCGTCGCTGCTGGCCCCGCTGAACGCCGGCCAGCGCACCCGCCTGGTGGAGGCGATGGCGGAGGTCGACCGGCTGCTGACGGCCGGGCTGGTCGCGGTGGCGCCGATCGACCCGGACCACCCGCACGCCCGGCACTGCCTGACGGCCTACTTCACCGAGCTGGACCGCCGGTTCGACGGCGGCTTCGACGTCGCGAAAGGCATCTCCGCGGACGGCGACGAGCTACGCGAACCGGCCGGCCTGCTGCTCGTCGCCACCCTGCACGACGAGCCGGTCGGCTGCGGCGCGCTGAAGCTGGACGGCGACGTGGCCCAGATCAAGCGGATGTGGGTCGACGACTCGGTCCGCGGGCTCGGCATCGGCCGCAGGCTGCTCGCCGAGCTGGAGGACCAGGCGAGCGCCCATGGCGCCACCACCGCGCGGCTGGAGACCAACAAGGCCCTCACCGAGGCCGTCGGCATGTACCGCGCGGCGGGCTACGCCGAGGTGGCCCCGTTCAACGACGAGTTCTACGCCCACCACTGGTTCGAGAAGCGCCTCTGAGGTTCAGACAGGTCGGTCGATCCGGCATCGCACCAACCTGCTCCCGGCCTTGTGGGGCTGTGGTGTGGTCGGGAGCCGCGGTCGCGATCCCGGCGACGCCTGCGGTAGCGGTCAGCCCATTTCCGAACCGTTCGCGGTGACACCAGTTCGCCGTCGTCGAGTACGTCCGGTCCTGCTCGGCGACCAAGGAACGTCCCTGGGCATCGCATCTAACCGACCAACCGCAACCTCCCTCGCGTCGCGACCACTGTGTCGACCGCGTTGGCCAGCGCGGACAGCGTCGCCGGGGACCAGTCGCCGGCCAGGCCGTACCGGGCCAGCGCGCCGGCGGGCACCCGCTCCAACTCGTCGCGGGTGCGGCCGAGGAGCTTCCGCATGCCGGCCTCGTCGCCGAGGCAGCCGTACGCCCACGCCTGGTTCGCGCAGATCACCGCCACCAGGAGCTGGCAGTCCGCGCCGTGCGCCGCGATCTGTCCCAGCTGTTCGTCTGATCAGAACAGCAAATGGCGGCGTCGGGGGTCTACCGGTAGGGCCGATGTCACTCGACCGAGTGAGTGCGCTCCCGGAAGACGACCGTGCGCAGCATCACGAAGTTGATGACCGTCGCGGTGCCCTGTGCGATGACCCACGCGATCGTGATGCGCCACGACAGGTCCTGGATCAGGTGCAGCACCAACGCGTTCGTGCCCACGTTGACGAAGAACGTCACGCCGTAGAGCAGCACGAAACCGCCGAGCTGCGCGGCGCCGCCGGTGTTGCCGGCCGCGAACGTGAAGCGGCGGTTCAGGAAGAACGCGGTGGTCGTGCCGGCGATGAAGCTGACGGCCTTCGCGGCGTGCACCCACAGGCCCAGGTGCAGCAACCCCTGGTAGACGCTGAAGTCCACGAGCGCACAGAAGCCACCGATCAGCACGAAGCGGCCGATCTGGGTCAGCAACCCGATCTTCCGCGGCTGGGCGTCCACCGCTGTCACCACAAGACCTCTCACTCGCCGGAGCGCGCCCAGTGTAGAAGCGCCGGTCGGCATGGTTACCCTCGGTGCGGTGAAGCCAGCACAGGAACGGCTCACCGGCTGGGGCCGCACCGCGCCGACCGCGGCACACGTGGTGCGCACGCCGGATGTCGACGTCATCGCCGAGGTAGTGCGGGAGGCGGGCCCCCGCGGGGTGATCGCACGCGGGCTCGGCCGCAGCTACGGCGACCCGGCGCAGAACGCGGGCGGTGTGGTCATCGACATGACCGCGCTGGACCGGATCCGCCGGGTGGACGCCGAGGCCGGCACGGTCGAGGTCGACGCCGGGGTCTCGTTGGACACCCTGATGCGCACGCTGCTGCCGTTCGGTCTGTGGCTGCCGGTGCTGCCGGGCACCCGCCAGGTCACGGTCGGCGGCGCGATCGGCAGCGACATCCACGGCAAGGCCCACCACGTCGAGGGCAGCTTCGGCGACCACGTCCTCGCCATGGACCTCCTGACGGCGGACGGCACGGTGCACACGCTGACGCCGGCGGACGACCTGTTCTGGGCGACCGTCGGCGGCATGGGCCTGACCGGCATCGTGCTGCGCGCGACGCTGCACCTCAACCACGTCGAGACCGCGTACTTCCTCGTCGACACCGAACAGGTCGGCAGCCTCGACGAGCTCATGGCGCGGCAGAGCGTCGACGACGAGCTGTACGTCGAGTCGGTGTCGTGGTTCGACGCGGTGACGACCGGCCCGCACCTCGGCCGCGGCCTGCTCACGCGTGCCAACCACGCGACCGTCGCCGACCTGCCGAAGAAGCTGCGCCGCGCGCCGCTGCGGTTCGACGCCCCCCAACTGCTGACCGTGCCGAACGTGTTCCCGCCGGGGCTGCTCAACAAGCTGACCGGTCGCATGTTCAGCGAGGTCTGGTACCGCAAGTCGCCCACCAGGAAGAACGCCGTCCAGAACATCACGCAGTTCCTGCACCCGCTGGACATCGTCGGCGAGTGGAACCGCGGCTACGGCCCGCACGGGTTCCTGCAGTACCAGTTCGTGGTGCCCTTCGGCGCGGAGGACGTGATCCGGCGGACGGTCACGCGGATGACCGAGACCGGGCAGGTGTCCGCGCTGAACGTGCTGAAGCGTTTCGGGGACGGGAACCGCGCGCCGCTGTCGTTCCCCATGCCGGGCTGGACGCTGTGCGTCGACCTGCCGGTCCGCGCCGGCGTGCACGAGCTGTGCGAGGAGCTGGACGAGCTGGTCCTCGCGGCCGGCGGCCGGCACTACCTCGCCAAGGAGTCGCGGGCGACGCCGGACGTGATCGCGCGCGGCTACCCGCGGCTCGACGAGTGGCGCAAGGTGCGCGACTCCGTTGACCCCCAAGGCGTTTTCGCCTCAGACATGTCGAGAAGGTTGTTCCTATGATTGACGCGGTCGGAAATCCCCAGTCGCTGCTGCTGCTCGGCGGCACGTCGGAGATCGGCCTCGCGGTGGCCATGCGGTACGCGAAGCGCCGCCCGCTGCGGGTCGTCCTCGCCGCCCGCACCTCGGAGCGCCTCGACAAGGCCGCGGCCCAGCTGCGGGACGCGGGCGCCACGGTGTCCACGGTGGAGTTCGACGCGCTGGACACGGCGTCGCACCCCGCGGTGCTGGACAAGGCCTTCGGCGACGGCGACATCGACGTGACGGTCGTGGCGTTCGGGCTGCTCGGCGACGCGGAGGAGGTGTGGCAGGACCACGCCAAGGCGGTCGAGCTGGCGCAGGTCAACTACACGGCGACGGTGTCGGTCGGGGTCGTGCTGGCCGCCCACCTGCGGCGACAGGGGCACGGGCGCGTGGTCGCGCTGTCGTCGGTCGCCGGGGAGCGGGTGCGCCGCTCGAACTTCGTGTACGGCTCGACGAAGGCCGGCATGGACGGCTTCTACCTCGGCCTCGGCGAGGCGCTGCGGGGCGACGGCATCGCGGTCACCGTGGTGCGGCCGGGTTTCGTGCACACGAAGATGACCGAGGGCATGAAGCCCGCGCCGATGGCCGCGACCGCGGACCAGGTGGCGGAGGTCGTCGTCAACGCCGTGCACAAGCGCAAGGAGCTCGTGTGGGCGCCGGCGCAGTGGCGTCTGGTGATGTCGGTCCTGCGCCACGTGCCGAGGGTGATCTTCCGCAAGCTGCCGATCTAGGGTCGCGGGTCGTCCACCGGAAGTCGCCGCGCTCCGATGGACGACCCGCTTTGCCGGCGCAACGTGGTGCGCCGACACCTGCCGCCGGGGCCGGCGGGCAAGTATGCAATTTGCAGATCGCAATAAACGCAGCGTACTCGGGTGACTACGCTTGGACAACTGTGTGTTTTGTCGGCCGATATGCGAGGGCATGCGCGCTGGTGCTCGTTGCGGGACGCGAGGCAGTGTGGCCTCCGGCCCCCGGAATCCACGCTACCCGGTGGCACCGACAGCCCCGGCCCGATCGAGTGTCTCCTGTGGACAACTCGTGCGCCGTGGACAACTCCTTGCGGCGCAAGCGAAAGTGTCGGTGTCTGGCGGTAGTGTGGATTCCGGGGGCCGGAGGCCGACGGGGTTCGGTTGTGGCGAGCGGGTGGCCCGGGCGGCGATGCTGTGAAGGGGTCCTTCACTGCGTTGAGCGCTGTGGAGGGGTCCTTCACTGCATAGCCGAACGCGCGTGGCGGGCGGCGCACCGGCCCGGCGTCGAGCGTCCGCGGTGAGGCGACGCACCGGACCTGCGTCCCCGAAACGCACGCGCGGTGTGCGACGCACCAGCGTGCGCGGCAGTCGGCGAGCCGGCCAGGCTTGGCCTCCGGCCCCCCGGAATCCACGCTACCCGGCAGCACCGACAGCGACGGCCGACTCAAGGCTGGTTGTCCACAGGACCGGCCGGCACTCCCGGGGACAGACGGCTCAGCGGACTTGGCCTCCGGCCCCCGAGATCCAGGCTACCCGCGACCACCGACAACAACGGCCGACGCGAGTGTCTCCTGTGGACAACCGATCCACCTGTGGACAACTCCTTGCGGCACAACCGAAAGTGTCGGTGCCAGGCGGTAGCATGGTGATCGGGGGCCGGCGGCCAACGCGGCCACTCACCGCACCCGCGTGGCCCGCATTATCGCGTCGTGGATGGTGATCGTTCGGCCGTCCGGGTCGAGTGCTTCGCGGGGCCGTCGGTCGGCGACCTCGACGGTCCAGCTCTCGTCCAGCGCCGCCGCTGCCTCCGCCGCCGTGAAGAACCAGTCCGGCAGGTCGGGCCGGCCGGCCGTCGTCTCGAGGTCGCTCTTGTCGTGGCCGACCAGCAGCAGTGTGCCGCCCGGCGCGACGGCGGCCGCGAGCCGCGCGAACAGCGGCACCCGGTCCTCGGTCGGCAGGTGCATGAAGTGCGCTGACACCAGGTCATACGCCCGGTCGGGCACCCACGTCACCAGGTCGGCGTGCACCAGACGCACGGCGACGCCCAGCTTCTCCGCCTGCGCCGCGGCGCGAGCGAGCGCGGTCGGCGCGAAGTCGACGCCCGTGACCTGCCAGCCGCGCGACGCGAGCCACAGCGTGTCGGCGCCCTCGCCGCAGCCGACGTCCAACGCCGTGCCCGGCGGCAGGTCCGCGACCTCGGCCACGAGCTGCGGGTTCGGGTTGCCACTCCAGACCGCGGTGTGTGATCGGTACCGGTCGTCCCAGAACTCTTCGTCGTACATGTCTCCACCATCCGGCGGGCCCGGCCCCGGTGGCAAACAAAGTTGCCATAACAGCAATCCGACCAACTCGCTGCCGCACTGTCCCAAATGGTCCATCATGTGGGGCACACGACAGTCGGGAGGCGTGTGATGACCGCTGAGTTCGACCAGCTGGTGGCCGAGTTCGAGAAGTTCCAGTCCAGTATCCACAACGTGGACGACCGGTTCGCGCACCTCGCGGGGATGCAGGACGACCTGGCCGCGCTCGAGGTGGTGGCCCACTCACCGGACCGTTCGGTGACCGTGGTCGCCGGCCCCGGCGGCTCGGTCCGGGACATCAGAGTCACCGAGGAGGCCTGCCAGCTCGGCGCCCAGCGGCTCTCCAGCACGCTCATGTCCACACTGCGGGAAGCGATCGCGGACGCCGCGCGGCAGCAGGCCGGCATCGTGCAGGAGTACGTCGGCGATGACGCGCCGGTGCTGGACCAGGTGCTCGAGACGCAGTCCGAGGTCACCGGCGTCCCCGTGGAAGAGCTGCGCGAGAAGGTGCCGCGGCCGGTCGAGGAGGAGCCGACGGTGTTCCGCGAGACGGCGCCGCCGCCCGTCGACCCGGCGCCGGACACAGCCGCGGACTCGTTCCTGCGCAACCTTTCCGACGACGAGGAGGACTGACATGCCGGCAGGCGACGGTTTCGAGGCCAGTCCGGCCGGCATTCGGGACTACTCCGGCACTCTGGCCGGCGACAAGGCCCTCGCCGCGGAGGTCATCGGACTGGTCGACCAGTCCGATGTCGGCAACGAGTCGTGGGGCATCGTCGGCCTCTTCGTGAAGTCCACGTACACGGACATGCTCGGCGACCTCAAGGATCTCCTCGGCGACATGCAGGACGGCCTGCAGTCCGGCGCGGACAAGATGAGTGAGTGCGCGCAGGAGTACCAGGACGTCGAGGACGCGATCGCGAAGATCTTCAACGACGGACGCGACGAGCTGGGAGGCAACTGACATGGCGGAGACGCACACCGGCCAGCTCAGCGACATCACCATCAGCGAGGAGATGGGCTACGGCGAGAAGGTCGCGCGCGGCCTCCCCGTCGCCGGCGGCGCTCGTCACGCGCCGGACTGTCGTTCAGCGCCGGTGACTGGCGCGGCACGACCGTCGGCGCGACCACGTTCATCCAGTCCTGCCAGGACGCGGTCACCGGCATCGCGACCGACCCGCTCGGCTGGCTCATCGGGCAGGGCCTGAACTTCCTGATCACCGTGGTGCAGCCGCTGCAGGACCTCATCCACTTCGTCAGCGGCGACGGCCCCGCGCTGCTGAACGCGGCGTCGAACTTCAACAAGATCGGCCAGGGCCTCGAGCAGTACGCGACGAAGTTCCTCGAGACCGCCAAGGAGTCGCTCAAGACGTGGGCGGGCGAGGCGAAGAACGCGGCGCATGCGCAGCTCGAGAAGTTCGCCACCGGCATCGGTGGCACCGCGGGCCAGGCCGGCGACATCGCGCAGCTGCTGCAGATCTCCAGCATGGTCATGACGGTCATCGAGGAGTTCATCAAGGCGCTGCTGACCGAGTTCGTCGAGTGGCTGATCCTCATCTGGATCCCCGCGCTCGCCGCGGCCGCGCCGACGTTCGGCGGCTCGATCGCGACCGCGTGGACCGGCACGTTCGCCAAGGGCGCGACGACCACCGCGAAGGGGACCAAGCAGGTCGGCAAGCTGCAGAAGGTCCTCAACATGCTCAAGCAGCTGCTCGACAAGCTGAAGACGTTGATGGCCAAGACGAAGGACTTCTTCAAGCAGGCCGGCACCGCGGGCAAGACGTTCGGGCAGACCGCGCGGATGCAGAGCAGGCTCGGCGCCCGCGAGCGCGGCGGCAACCTGCTCGACGACCTCGACGCGGTGAAGACGTTCCCGCAGCGGCTCGGCGAGAAGGGGCTCGACAGTCTCAAGAGCCAGTACACCGACCGCGGCAAGATCGCGCGCAACGCCAACAACGGGTACAAGGCCGGCGAGTACGGCGCCACCGGCGACGGCCAGTCGCAGGAGGAGACCGAGGAGGCGCTCGATCTCTAGATGGACACCTGGGACTGGCGCGCGTGGACCGTCGCGATCCTGCTTGCCGGCGTCGTCGGCTGGCTGCTGTGGCGGTGGGTCGCCGGGCTCGCGTTCCGGCATCTGCTGCTCGGCGGCGTGCTGCGCCGGTACGGCTGGCACGCGGACCTGCCCGGCGGCGACGGCGGCCGGGCGGCGTTCGCGGCGCAGGAGCGGCGGCGTCGGCAGCAGGCGTGGGTGCTGCTGCGGCAGGGGCGCATCCGCGATGGGTACCGCAGCGGGGTGTTCGGGCGGTCGCCGTCTGGGTCGTGGCACGTGGAGCTGACGGTCACCGGCCCGTGGCGCGGGCGGTCGTTCGTGGCGTCGCAGGCGCGGCGGTATGAGCTGACATCGTCGTCGGAGGGCACGCGACGCAAGGTCCGGCGGCGGGCTACTTTGCAGGTGGCCGGCGCGTTTCCGGTGTTCGAGGCGCGGGTCGGGTGGTTCGGGCGGGTGTCCGGCTGCGCCGCCCGCGGTGGCCGAGCTGGTCCGGGCGCGGCGACTGCGGTTTCGCGGGTTTCGCTCGGACGGGTCGGGGTTGTCGATGTCGCTGGGGTCTCGGCTGCGGCGGGGGCGGCTGTTGGCGGCGTTGGAGTACCTGTCGGAGGCGGCCGATCGGTTGCGCTGAACGCGGTGGCGCTGGCCGCTGGCCCCCTCGAACCGCGCTACCGGACGACACCGACAGCGCGGACCGCGTTGAGTGTCTCCTGTGGACAACTCGCGCGTTGTGGACAACTCCTTGCGGCGCAACGGAAAGTGTCGGTGGCCGGCGGTAGTGTGGATTCCGGGGGCCGGAGGCCAACGGGGGTCTTGCGAGTGGCGGGCGGGTGGCCCGGTGGCGACGCCGTGAAGGGGTCCATCACTGCGTTGAACGTGCTGAAGGGGTCCTTCACTGCATCGCTTAACGCGCGTGAGCGGGCGGCGCGCCCCGGACCGGCGTCCCGAGCGCACGCGCGTGGGCGACGCACCAGCATACGGCGTTGGCGCGAGCCAGGCTTGGCCTCCGGCCCCCCGGAATCAACGCTACCCGGCGACACCGACAGCAGCGGTCGACGCGAGGCTGGTTGTCCACAGGGCTGGCCGGCACCCCCAGTGACAGACGCTCAGCGGGCTTGGCCTCCGGCCCCCCGAGATCCACGCTACCGGCCACCACCGACAACAACGGGCGGCGCGGGAGCGGTTGTCCACAGCGCGGCGGTTGTCCACAGCTTCGGGTTGATGGGCCGGGAATTGTCGGGGGTCGCCGGTAGCGTGGTTCGAGGGGGCCAGCGGCCACGCCACCACCACCGCGGCCCCTCTACGAGCCAGATCAACAAACCCTGTAACAAAGCATGCGCGACCCGCAATAATGGTCACGGACAAGGGGTGAGCCATTGCTCGTGCGTGCGTTGGGTCCCATCGAGCTGCGTGCCGCCGGGCAGACGATCATCCCGGGCGGTCCCAAGCCGAAGGCGCTTCTCGCCGCGCTCACCGTTCATGTTCGGCAGGTCGTGTCCATCGACCGGCTGGTCGACCTCATCTGGGACGAGCATCCGCCGTCGTCGGCTTCCGCGCTCGTGCATCAGTACGTCTCGCAGGTTCGGCGCAGTTTCGCCGCCGCCGACGCGCGGGACGTGCTCGCCACCCGGGCACCCGGCTACCTGCTGCGACTCGACCCCACCCAGGTCGACATCGAGGTCTTCGCGCAGCTCCTGCGCACCGCGAACGACGCCGAGCAGTCCGGTGCGCCCGCCCCCGCCGCCGAGGCCTACCGCCAGGCGTTGGACCTCTGGCGCGGGCCCGCGTTCGGCGGGGTCGACGCCCGCTTCGCCCGCAACCACGCCGCCGGGCTCGAGGCCGAGCGGCTCACCGCCGAAGAAGGCCTGGCCCGCTGCCTGCTCGGCCTCGGCATGGTCACCGAGGCCACCACCCGCCTGACCGCGCTCACCACCGCGCACCCCCTGCGCGAGGAGAGTCGCGGCCTCCTGATGCGTGCCCTCTACCTCGGCGGCCGGCCCGCCGACGCGATGACCGCCTACCGCGAGGGCCGTGAGCACCTCGTCGACGAGCTCGGCGTGGAGCCGAGCGCCGCGTTGCAGGCGCTCTATTCCCAGATCCTCGACGGCACCCTGACCGAAACCCAGACCAAGCCCGTGCAGGTCGCCGAGCGAGCGCAGCCGGTGCCCAACCAGCTGCCGCCCGACCTGCCCGACTTCACGGGCCGCGCCGAGCAGGTCGACCTCGTCGTCGCGCTGGCTCGGTCCGGGCGGGCCACGCCCACGGTCGTGGTGTCCGGGGCCGGCGGCGCCGGCAAGTCGACGCTGGCGACCCGCTGCGCGCACCTGCTGGCCGCCGACTACCCCGACGGCCAGCTGTTCGCCGACCTGCAGGCCGCCGCCAACGAAACCGACGTGCTCGGCCGCTTCCTCCGCGCGCTGGGCGTCGCGGGCGTCGACCTGCCCGACGGGCCGGACGAGCGCGCCGAACTGTTCCGGATGGCCGTCGCCGACCGGCGGATGGTCATCGTGCTCGACAACGCGCGTAGTGAGCGCCAGGTGCGCAGGTTGCTGCCCGGCTCCGGCGCCTGCATCGTGATCATCACCAGCCGGTCGCGGCTCACCGGGCTCGCCGGGGCGGAGCCGCTCGAGCTGGACTACCTGTCCCCCACCCAGTCCGTCGAGATGCTCGGGCGGATCATCGGGGCCGGCCGCGCCGCGAGCGACCCGGCGGCCGCCGCGCGGATCGCCGAGCTGTGCGGCGGGGTGCCGCTCGCCGTGCGGGTCGCCGGCGCGAAGCTCCTGGCCAGGACGCACTGGCCGCTGCGGACGCTCGCCAACCGCCTGTCCGACGAGCGGCGCAGGCTCGACGAGCTGGTGGTCGGCGACCTGGCGATCCGGTCCAGCCTCGAACTGAACTACCTCGAGCTGACCGACCTGCCGCGCCGCGCGTTCCACCTGCTCGCGCTGCTCGGCCTGCCCGACTTCGGCTCGTGGCTCGCGGCGCCCCTGCTCGACGTGTCCGTCGACGACGCGGAGGACGTGGTCGAGCAGCTCGTCGAGCTGCGGCTCGTCGAGGTCGCCGGCATCGACACCCTCGGCCGGGTCCGCTACCGCTGCCACGACCTCGTCCGCCTCTTCGGCGCCGAGCAGGCCGGCCGGCACGAGCCCCCCGAGGCGGTGTCCGCCGCGATCGCCCGCACGCTCGCCATCTGGACCGCGCTCGTCGAGACCGGCGCGGCCCGGCTGCCCAGGGTCACGCTCGGGCTCCGGCCCTCGCCCGGCCCGACGGTCGACATCGATCCCCGGCTCGCCGCCGAGGCCGCGGACGCGCCGACCGAGTGGCTCACGGCCGAGACCGCCGCGCTGGTCCGGATCATCGAACGCGCCCACGAGCTGGGCATCGACGAGCTGTCCACCACGCTGATCACGTCGCTGCTGTCGTCCCCGTTCGCCGTGCGCAACGAGTTCGACGGCTGGCAGCGCACCCACGAGGTCGCCCTCGCCGCCGCACGCGGGGCCGGCAACCGGCGTGCCGAGGCGACGCTGCTCGCCGGTCTCGGGCAGCTGCACTACGAGAAGGACGACTTCGCGGCCGCGTTCGACCACTTCCAGGAGGCGCTCGACCAGGCGCGCGCGATCGGCGACGAGGCCGTGCAGGCGATCGCGCTCGTCGGCGTCGGCACCGTCCAGCGCGACCTCGCCGAGTTCGAGCAGGCCGCCGCCAACCTGACGACCGCGGCCGAGCTGGGTGAACGGGCCGGCGACCGCGGGGTGCAGGCCGCCGCGAACTACGGGCTCGGCGCGATCCGGCGCGACCACGGCGACCTGGACACCGCCACCCGCTACCTCACGACGTGCGTCGAGCTGTACCGCGCGATCGGCGACGCCAGGGGCGAGGCGCTCGCGCTGCGCGGGCTGAGCCTGTGCCAGCGCGCGGCGGGCGAGTTCGACGCGGCCGCCGAGTCCAGCCGCGAGGCCCACCGCATCCTCAGCGACGCCGGCGACACGCTCGGCGCGACCTACGCGCTGCAGGCGCTCGCCAAGGCCGACCTGCGGGCCGGTCGGCACGCCGGCGTCCCGGCGACGCTGGCGGAGTGCCTGCGGGTGTGCGTCAAGCACCAGGACCGGTTCGGCATCGCGCTCGTGACCAGGACCATCGGCGAGCACGCGCTCGCCACCGGCGACCTCGAAGCCGCCAACACGCACCTCGCCGACGCGCTCGCCAGGTGGACCGATCTCGGGCTGCCGCTGTGGCAGGCAAGGACTCTGCGCGACCTCGCCGCCGCCGACGACTCGGAAGAGCTGTGGCAACGCGCCATCGCGTTGTTCGCCGAGACCGGCGGCCGGGAGACCGGCGAGCTGGCCGGGCTCACGCAGAAGGACTGGCTCGAGCGGGTGTCCATAGCCGACCTATAGGTGCCTTGCAGGCGCGTCGCACAAGCTCTTCCCATGCCACGAACGCAGGTGCGGCTCGGCCCCCTGGTCACCAGGAGCCAGGTCCTGGACCGGGCCAGGAGCTGGCTGCGCCCGCCGGTCCCGTACAGCCAGGTCGCGTTCCTCGCCAACGAACACGGCTGCTACCGCACCGACTGCTCCGGCTACGTCTCGATGGCGTGGGCCCTGCCCGGCTGGCCGCCGAGCCGCCACGGCGGGCTGGACACTCCCGGACTGGCCGAGGTGAGCCAGGAGATCGACAAACACGACCTGGCCGCCGGCGACGTCCTGCTTCGCACCGACGGCACCAACCTGACGCGGCACGTCGCGATCTTCACGGCGTGGGTCGACGGTTCGCGCGCCGCCTACTGGGGGTTCGAGCAGGCCGGCCGCACCGGCACGACGCACCGCGTCATCGCCTACCCGCACGACGACGACACCGGCCCGTACCGGCCGCGCCGCTACGACAACCTCGCCTGAAGGAGCCAGACATGAAGCTTGCCAAGGAGTTCCGCTTCCTCGACAGAGCCGTGATGATGCGGCCGGCCGCGGCCTCGTCATTGTGCGCCGTCGCGTTCCCGCACGGGGACATCGGCGGTGACACGGAGTCCCGCCGTCGCTGGGAGAACCGCTGGCAGAAGCGGGTCCGGTGACGGTCGGTTGGGGCGGGGTGCGGTCCTGGGGGTCCGCATCCCGCTTCGCCGTTTACCGGAAACCGTTGGGGCCGGCCAGATACACGCACCGACCGCACAGCGGACCGTCGTGCGCGACGGTCGGGTCGAGCACGGTGGCCCGGCCGCAGACCGACCAGGTCAGTGCGACGTCGTGGAAGACCATGCGGTCGGTCGGGTCGGTCACGGCGTGCCGCCGTGCGGTGAAGAAACCGGGCAGCCACACGGGATCGCCGGCCATCGGAGGTCATTGCTCGTCCGGCTCGACGGCATCGAACCACGTCACGTGCATGTCGCCGAAGCACGAGTAGCGCGCCATGGCACGGTCGGCCGAGACGGTGTGGTGGGTGGCCGGGCCGTCCGGCAGGTAGAGCACCGCCTCCGCGCGGGCCTCGAACTCCATGCCCCAGCCGAGGATCGGCGGGCCGTCGGGGTCGTGGCGCAGGCCGTACAGCGCGAACAGGCGGGGTCTGGCCAGCCGGGCCTGCGCGGCGAGGAGGGCGAGACGGTACTCGGTGCCGGTCTCGTCGAGTGAGGTCATGGCTGTAGACGCTGGCACGATGACAAGGTGGCCAGCAATCCGACCGATCGTGTGATTGCGCCTGATCAGCCGGGCCGCGAAGGATTGCCTCATGACCGACAACCCCAACCCCAGCGTCCGTTCCCGCCAGGTTTCGCTGCTCCTCCGCACGCTACGCGAGGACCTCGGACTGTCCGGCGCCGAGGTCGCGAAGGCGCTCGGCATGTCGCCGAGCAAGATCAGCCGGATCGAGACCGGCAGCCGCGGGCTACGGGTCGACGACGTCGCCGCGCTGCTCGGGCACTACAAGGTGCCGGAGCAGAAACGGGCCCAGATTCTGGACCAGGTAAGGAAGTCCGAGGAGCGCGGCTGGTGGGAGAGCCAGGGACTCGGGCTGCCGGAACTGTGGCAGGCACTGATCAACTTCGAGTCCCGGGCCACGCGAATCCAGAACTTCGAGGCGCTCGTCGTGCCGGGTCTGCTGCAGACGGACGAGTACGCCGGGGCGATCATCGCCAGCATCAACAAGACGCTGAGCACCGTTGAGCTGACCAACCTGGTCGCTTCCCGGCGCGCGCGGCAGGCAGTGCTTGGTAGACGCGAACTTCAGTTTCTTGCACTCATCGACGAAAGCGCGCTGCGGCGGCCGATCGCGGAGAGTGGCGTGATGCGGCGGCAGTTGCGCCATCTGGTTGACACCGCGGACCGCCCGAACATCACGGTCCGTGTGGTGCCCTTGCGGGTGGGGCCATACGCCGGGCTGCGCGGCCCGTTCGCGATCCTGGAATTCGAAGACGAGCCGAGCCTCGTCTACACCGAGAACCAGGTGACGAGCATGTTCCTGGACGAGAAGGAGGACATCGCGGCCTACCGTGTCGCCCTCGGCAATATCCTGAACGAGGCACTGGAGGCGGCCGAGTCCGTGGAACTGATCACGAACCTGGCCGACGAGCACAAGTAACTGGAGGCGGCATGTACGCGCTGGACCTGCACGACGCACGGTGGCGCAAGAGCAGCCGCAGCACGACAGGCCAACTGCGTCGAGGTCGCGCATCTCGCCGAGTGGCGCAAGAGCAGCCGCAGCAGCGATCAGGCCAACTGCGTCGAGGTGGCGTTCGCCGGACCGGCCGTGGCCGTCCGCGACTCGAAGAACACCGAGGGGTCGACCCTCGCGTTCCCTGCGGACAGCTGGGCCACCTTCCTCCGCGACTGACTGATCCCGACTGGAGGCGGCAGCATGTACACGCATGACCTGCACGACGCACGGTGGCGCAAGAGCAGCCGCAGCACCGCACAGGCCAACTGCGTCGAGGTCGCGCACCTGGCGGGCGAGTGGCGGAAGAGCAGCCACAGTGGCACCGACGCCAACTGTGTTGAGGTGGCGTTCGCCCGACCGGCAGTGGCTGTCCGCGACTCCAAGAACACCACCGGCCCCACCCTCACGTTCCCCGCCGAGAACTGGACGTCCTTCCTCCGCTGAAGGCACTACGAACGACCTCGAGCGCTTCAGCCGCCGTGATGTCGAGACGGGTCTGCCCGGAAAGTTCTTGCCTCCACCGGGTTTCCTCAGGTGCGCTGGCGAACAGGTCAGCCGTGGGCGGCTTTCCAGTCTGGCCGTACCGGGCGAAGAGTTGGGCGGCGGACCTGTCGATCGCGTCGGCCCGGGCGAGTAGCCAGAGGTCGAACAGGTCACGCGAAGAAGCTCGGTCGACCCACGCCATGATCTTGGAGGCGACGAAGGATTCCTGCGTCTGCACGGTGAGCGTGGCGGGTGGCGCGTCGGAGTAGCGCTGGACGAGCGCCCTGGTCGCGGTTGGCCATGGCGGGTATCCGGTCGCGCTGAGCAGCTGGACCCGGACGACGAGTCCGTCCGGCGAGATCAGGACCGCCGGCTCGGTGTCACGGACAGCGGTCAGCAGCGGCTCCCACCGCAGGCCGGGGTACTCGCGCCGGGTACCACGCACCAGGCAGTCCGCCACGTGTTCCGCTACCGTTCGACGCCCATGGACGGCGACCAGGTCGATGTCCTCGGAAAGGACGCCCGGCCGGAGCGAAAGTCCGGGACAGGGCGGTTCCGCCGAAGAACACAACCTGATCGGCCGCGTGGGCGCTGAGTGCCGCGAGCAGGTGCGAGATCAGATGGTCGCGGCGAACCTGGGCGCCGGCGACGCCGAACTGTTCGGCGATGGCGGTCTCTTCGTCGGGATCGAGCATCGTCAGGTGCGGGCCAGGAGCCGGTCGAGGGTCGCGCGGCGGCGCTGCGCGGTGGCCAGCTCACGCAGGATGTCCTGATCCGCCCGGGGAGTCAGCGCGTGGATGGCCGTCTCGGCCTCGTCGGCGAGACCGCCCAGCTCGGGACGCGCGGCGAGATCCAGCAGAGTCTGTTCGACGGTGGTGACCCAACCCTGACCCAGCTCGGTGGTGTGCCGCAGGCATTCGAGCCTGCGCACGTCGCGGCGCACGAACACGACAGTCGCGTCGCGGTCGGCGAGCCGCAGGGTGTTCCGATGTCCGGTCGCGGCGACCACGGCGACACCAAGGGCGCGCGGGATCGCGCCGTGCACGCGAGCGGCCGAGAGGCCCATCAACGCCACCGCGTCCACTCCCCTGGTCGGCCACGGCGATGCCCAGCGCGGCCTCTTCCAACTCCGGACGCCAGGCACGGTCGATCTGATCGTCGGGGACCACCGCGTAGTAGCCGTTGGCCAACCGGCGCAGCACGCCGACTATGGCCAGTCGCGCGAACTCCGGTCGGGGGAAGGCGTAGACACCGGCGGCGTCCTGGGGCCGCAAGACACGCAGAGCGAACGGGCTAGAGGAACGCGGACAGCGCCACGCACGCGACCCACGAGACGCCGAGTACCTGCAGCACCCGGTCGCGGAAGGCGATGTCCTCCGGCTCGCCGGCGTTGCCGCCGTCGACGTCCACCGCGTAGCGCAGCACGGCCACCACGAACGGGACGATCGAGATGACCACCAACACCGAGTTGGTGCCCGTGCGCTGCCGGATCTCGAACGCCCACAACGCGTACGTCATGATCATGACGGCGGCGGACGTGGCCCACACGAACCGCAGGTAGCTCGCCGAGTACTTCGACAGCGACGCGCGGATCTTCGCGCCCGTCCGCTCGAACAGCACGATCTCCGCGTACCGCTTGCCCGCGACCATGAACAGCGAGCCGAACGCCGTGACCAGCAGGAACCACTGCGACAGCGGCAGCCCGGCGGCCGCGCCGCCCGCGATCGCGCGCAGCAGGAAACCGGACGCGACGATGCACAGGTCGATCACCGGCTGGTGCTTGAGCCCCAGGCAGTAGCCGATCTGCACGGCCGCGTAGACGCCGATCACGATGAGCAGCCGCCAGCTCGACAGCAGCGACACCGCGAACGACGCGAGGAACAACGCGATCGACAGCGCGTAGGCCAGCCGGACCGGCACGACGCCCGCCGCGATCGGCCGGTTGCGCTTGGTCGGGTGGGCCCGGTCGGCCTCGACGTCGATGGCGTCGTTGATCAGGTACACGGCCGAGGCGACCAGGCAGAACGCGACGAACGCGATGCCGGCGTCGATCACCACGGCCATGTCGAACACCGGGTGCGCCGCGTACGCCGCGAACGGCGCCGCCAGCACCAGGACGTTCTTCACCCACTGCCGGGGCCGCGCGGTCCGGACCAGGCCGCGCAGGACACCCGTCGAGCGCTGCCTGCCCTCGTCGGCGGAGCGCGCCGAGGTGTCTCCCGGGGCGTCGCTCTCCGCCGTGTTGCTCATTTCGCCCGTCTCCTGCCGATGGCCCGTCGCACCAGCCCGCCGACGACCGCGCCGAGCGCGGAGCCGGCGAGCACGTCGGTCGGGTAGTGCACGCCGAGTACCAGCCGCGACACGAGCATCGGCGGCACCAGCACCGGTACCAGGTTACGACCGGTCAGTCCGGAGTAGACCACCGCGGCCGCGGTCGTCGACGTGGCGTGCGACGAAGGGAACGACAGCGAGCTGGGGGTCTTGACCAGCACCTCGATCGACTCGTCGATCGGCCGCTGGCGGCGCACCACCCGCTTCACCGCGATGGACGCGGCGTGCGCGGCGACCACGCCGGTGGCCGCGGTCAGCCAGTCGCGGCGCCGCCCGCGGTCCACGACCGCGCCGAGGAGCCCGAGTGCGAACCAGCCGGCGGCGTGCTCGCCGAACAGCGAAAGACCGCGCGCGGCGCGCACGACCGGCGGCCGGCCGATCGTGCGCTGCACCGCCGCGAGCGCGTTGACCTCGATCGAGCGCTCCGGCTCGGGGGGCGGGGTGCCGTCTTCAACAAGCCGCAGCCGAGCGGGAGCGGTCGCGGTCATCAGGCTTCCAGGGACCCGTCGAGCGGCGCGCCGTCGGTGAGGTGCGGCGCGACCTTGTTGTCGAACACCGACAGGGCCGACCCGATCGCCATGTGCATGTCGAGGTACTTGTAGGTGCCGAGCCGGCCGCCGAAGATCACGTTCCGCTCCTTGGCCTCGTTGTTGGCCAGCTCGCGGTAGTGCTCGAGCTTCTCGCGGTTCTCCGGGGTGTTGATCGGGTAGTACGGCTCGTCGTCGTCCTTGGCGAAGCGGGAGAACTCGCGGAACACCACCGTCTTGTCGGTCGGGTAGTGCTTGCGCTCCGGGTGGAAGTGCCGGAACTCGATGATCCGCGTGTAGGGGACCTCTTCGTCGTTGTAGTTGACGACGGAGGTGCCCTGGAAGTCACCGGTCGGCACGACCTCGGACTCGAAGTCGACGGTGCGCCAGGTGAACCGGCCCGCCGAGTAGTCGAAGTAGCGGTCGAGCGGACCGGTGTACACGGTCGGCGTGCCGGCCGGGATCTGGTCGCGCACGTCGAAGTAGTCGACGTCGACCCGGACCTCGATGTTCTCGTGCTCGGCCATCTTCTCGAGCCACGCGGTGTACCCGCCCCGGGGCAGGCCCTCGTAGGTGTCGTTGAAGTACCGGTTGTCGAACGTGTAGCGGACCGGCAGGCGCGTGATGATGTTGGCGCCCAGCTCCTTGGGGTCGTTCTCCCACTGCTTTGCCGTGTACCCCTTGATGAACGCCTCGTAGAGGGGGCGGCCGACCAGCGAGATGGCCTTCTCCTCGAGGTTCTGCGCGTCCTCGGTCTTGTACTCGGCGGCCTGCTTCGCGATGAGCTCGCGCGCCTCGTCCGGGGTGTGGGACTTGCCGAAGAACTGGTTGATGAGACCCAGGTTCATCGGGAACGAGTAGACCTGGTCCTTGACCCTGGCGAACACGCGGTGCTGGTAGTTCGTGAACTCGGTGAACTGGTTCACGTAGTCCCACACGCGCTTGTTCGAGGTGTGGAAGAGGTGCGCGCCGTACTTGTGCACCTCGATACCCGTCTCGGGCTCCGGCTCGGAGTAGGCGTTGCCGCCGATGTGCGACCGGCGGTCCAGCACCAGGACCCGCTTGTTCAGCTGGGTCGCGACCCGCTCGGCGATGGTCAGGCCGAAGAAGCCCGCGCCAACGATGACGAGGTCGTAGCCGGAATAGTTCTCAGATTGGTTTGCAGGCACGCTCACGGGCCTTGAGGTTACCTGCGCGGTTCACGCGCTCAGGCTCCGGTCCCGTCTGGTCACGCTGCGCGCACGGCCGCCGCGAGCTTCTTGTCAAGGCTCACCCGGATCAGGGCGGCGGCCAGGCGCGGCAGGTTCGCCGGCGTCGTCCGCTTCGCCAGCTCGGCCGGGTCGGTCGGCAGCCCGACCTTCTTCGCGCCGTCGAGGGCCTTGCGGTCCAGGTACGGCCGCAGCTCGGGCCACACGTCCTGGGCCTCGCGGCAGAAGATGTCCACGCCGACCGGGCCGAGACGGGGGAACTTCCTGAGCTTGGTCCGCAGGTCGTCGCCACGGAGCTTCCGCAGGTCACCGCCGTACTCGTCGAGCAGCAGCTGGGCGCCGTCGCCGAGCGCGGTCGCGGTGGACTCGTCGTAGCGGACGTAGTGGGCGCGGCCGAGGGCGTCGACCCGCTGCTGCCAGGTGGCGTCGACCATCTTGCGCGGCGTGCCGAAGCGCTTCAGCTCCTTGGCCGCGGCGACGGCGATGTCCGCGCTGATGCGGGTGGACAGCAGGGTGCTGAGCACGAGCAGGCGGTACAGCGGCGCGGGTTTGTCGGCGAGTGGGATGCCGGCCTCGTCCGCGTAGGTCCGGCCGGCCTTGGTGAGTAGGGCGCGCACGGTATCCATGCGGACGGTTACCCCACCCGATCGGGCTCTGAAACGCCGAAGACCCCCGTACCGACTAGGTACGAGGGTCCTCTCCCCTGGCGATTCCCTGGCCCTCCAGCCATGTGCCTCACAGATAGAGACGCCGCCGGACCCGGCGGCGTTCCGTGTCCTGGGTCACTTCTTCCTCAGCTTCGGCAGCACGGTGCTCGCGACGCGCTCCAGTGTGCTCAGGCGTGCCGCGTAGACGCCGTCCTCGCGGGGCCAGTGCGTGAGCACGTCGGTGAAACCGAGGTCGGCCGCGCGGCCGACGGCGTCGCGGAAGTACTCCACGCTCGACAGCGACAGCACCGGCGCGGAGTCCAGGTTCAGGTAGCGGTCGAGGCCGTCGGCGCCCGGGACGTCGTCGAACCTCTTCGCCAGGTCGGCGACGCCGGCCCACCACTCGTCGACGGTGTCCCCACCCTTGCCGGTGGTAACCCAGCCCTGGCCGAAGCGCTTCGCGACCCGCATGGCGCGGGGCCCGTTCGCGGCGACCACGAACGGCGCGCGGGGGTGCTGGGCGCAGCCGGGTGCGGACCGGGCGTCGACCGAGGAGTAGTGCTCGCCCCGGATGGTGGTGCGCTTGTTGGTCAGCAGCGAGTCGAGCTGCTCGACGAACTCGCCGAGCCGGTCGACCCGCTCGCGGGGCGACAGCGGCTCCTGGCCGAGCACCTCGGTGTCGTAACCCGCCGGGGTGCCGGCGCCGACGCCGAGGATCAGGCGGCCGCTGGAGATGTCGTCGATGGCGAGCAGGCTCCGCGCGAACGGCACCGGATGCCGGAAGTTCGGCGAGGCGACCATCGTGCCGAGCCGGATCCGACGGGTGACCATGGCGGCCGCCGTCAGGGTCGGCACGGCGTCGAACCACGGGCCGTCGACCAGCGAACGCCAGCCGATGTGGTCGTAGGTCCACGCGTGGTCGAAGCCGTAGGACTCGGCCGCCCGCCACTTCTGCTCGGCCAGCAACCAGCGGTACTCCGGGAGGATCACGATGCCAACTCGCACGGACCCCACCGTATCCGAGCGCGCTCAGTACCGCGGGTATCCCTGGTAGCCGGCCAGCTTGCGCTGGTAGCCGCGCATCGCCCGGCCGGTGTGGGGCAGCACCACGAGCACCGTCGCCGCGAGCCACAGCACCCACGACACCAGCGGCATGGCGATGACCTCGGCGGCTTCGTTCGCGAGCAGCCAGATGATCGCGTAGAGGTAGTAGACGGTGACCACGGCGCCGACGAAGCCGAGGATCCAGCGGACGAAGTCCAGTCGGGAGAGCAGCACCAGACCGAACGTCAGTGCGGTGCACGCGACCGACATGGTCGCCGAGATCGCGAAGTCGGCGTTGCCGGTCAGGTCGTCGCTGAACGCGAGGCCGATCAGCGCGGCGATCATGTCCGGGTTGTCCGAGGTGCCGTTCCAGCCGATGATCGCGATCAGGAGCGCGAGGCCGCCACACAGCACGAACGCCAGCGCCGCCACGTAGGCCAGCGCGTTGCTCGGCGGCCGGGGGTACTGGCCGTAACCGGGTGGCGGCGGCCCGTAGGGCTGGTACCCGCCGGGCGGGTAACCCTGTGGTGGGTAGCTCACGATCGGCACCGTAGCCCATCCGGCCCAGGGAAGATGGGAGTCGTGGACCGACCAAAGCTCGTAGCTTCCGATGTAGACGGCACCCTCCTCGACCCGATGGAGCGGGTCACCGACCGCACCGCGAAGGTGATCGCCCGCGTACTGGCGGCCGACACCCCGTTCGTGCTGGTCAGCGGCCGTCCGCCGCGCTGGATTCCGCGCGTGGCGCGGGACGCCGGGCTGACCGGGTACGCGGTGTGCGCGAACGGCGCGGCGGTCTACGACATCGGCGCCGACGAGGTGCTGTCCGTGCACGAGATCGCCGCCGTGCGGCTGCAGGACGTGGTGCACGCGGTCGAGGCGGTGCTGCCGGACGTCAAGATCGCGTCGGAGCGGACGTCGCTCGGGCGCGACACCGATTCGCCGTTCTCCATCGAGGAGGGCTTCCGCAACCCGTGGGGCAACCCCAACGGCGAGAGCGGCGAGCCGGACGTCGCGTCGCGGGCGGAGGTGCTCGGCCACCCGGCGACCAAGCTGCTGGTTCGGCACCACGGCATGACCAGCCAGCAGATGGCGGAGGCCGTCACCACCGTGCTCGCCGGGTTGGAGCTGGAGGTCACCTACTCGTCCAACAGCGGGCTGATCGAGATCTCGGCGGCCGGCGTGACCAAGGCGTCCGGGCTCGCGGAGGTGTGCGACCTGCTGGACCTGTCGTCCGACGACGTGGTCGCCTTCGGCGACATGCCCAACGACGAGCCCATGCTGCGTTGGGTAGGCCACGGCGTCGCCATGGCCAACGCGCACGCCGACCTGCTCGCTATTGCCGACGAGGTGACCGCGCCGAACTCGGAGGACGGGGTCGCGCAGGTGTTGGAACGCTGGTTCTAGGGGGTCGGCGCGGCGACGGCGGTGACGGCCGGTGACGGCCGGTGACCGCAGTGAAGGGGTCCTTCACGGCATGGCGACTTATCACTACGTGCGATGCTGGCCGGCATGGGTTCGGAGCGGACACTGGTCGTGGTGCGGCACGCGAAGTCGGACTGGAACCATGATCTGCCCGACGATCAGCGGCCGCTCGCGCCGCGGGGCCGGCGGGACGCGCCCGCGGTCGGGCGGTGGCTCGAGGCGAACGTCGGTGCGCTCGACCTGGTCGTCTGCTCGACGGCGGTGCGGGCCAGGGAGACGTTCGGGCTGGCCGCGGTCTCGGCGACCGAAGTACGGCACGACGAGCGGGTCTACGCCGCCAGCTACCAGGACCTGATGTCGGTGCTGGACGAGCTGCCGCCGGACGTGGGCACGGCGGTACTCGTCGGGCACAATCCGGGCCTTTCGGACCTGGTCGGGATGCTGACCGGGGAGCCGCTGGAGCTGAAGACGTCCTCGGTGGCGGTCCTGACCTGGCAGGGCGGGTGGCCGGACGTGTGGGCCCGCCGCGCGAGCCTGGTCAGCCACGCCACTCCGCGCGGCTGACCAGGGGAAACACGGAACCTAGGAGTGCTTGGCGGCGCGCATCGCGATCGGGGCGCCGGCCAGGTCCTCCTCGTTGCAGAGCAGCTTCACGTCGTAGTACGGGGAGTCGCCGCTGTCGTCGTAGTCCAGGTGGATGGCCAGTACGTCGACTGGTTCACCGAGCCATTCCTGCGTCCGCTTCAGCCAGGTCGCGCACCGCTCGAGGGCGGTCGGAAGGTCGTCGTCGCGGAACTCGACCGGTCGGTAGGGCACTCCGTAGACCTGATCCTCCTGGTGAGACGGCCGGGGAAGGTCTACGGACACTCCTGCCTCGTCGAGGTCGAGTGAGATGGATGGGGGCTGTTCACTAGCGAGCTCGCTCACTACATGAGCGTCTCCCAGCACGTGATCAGCCGCAACCCTTCTAGTGCGATGTGTCGCCTCTGTGTGGTTGACTGTGCACGGTCGTAATTGAGTTCGTGTTCGATCACGCTCGCGAACTATTGCGGGCGCGCGGGTTAGCTCCAGGTTGAGTCGCCGTCTGAATACCGGCCAGGGTTGTCGCAACCGCGGCGGCTTGTGTTTAGCAGTATCAGGAGAACGTAGTGGCACAGGGAACTGTGAAGTGGTTCAACTCCGAGAAGGGCTTTGGTTTCATTGCCCCGGACGACGGCAGCGCTGACGTCTTCGTCCACTACTCGGAGATTCAGGGCAATGGCTTCCGCAGCCTGGACGAGAACCAGCGCGTGGAGTTCGAGATCGGCCAGGGCCAGAAGGGCCCGCAGGCCACCGGCGTGCGCGCCGTCTGATCTCGTCTGAGACGCACAGACCGAGGGCCCCACCAGGCGCAACCTGGTGGGGCCCTTGCTCTGTTCGCGGCAGGTCAGCTCTCGAAGACCTTGCGCCACGACTCGACCGAGGTCAGCTCGGGCAGCGCGGCCCGGTACTGCTCGACGAGCTTGGGCCAGTCGGCGATGAGCTGCCGGTAGTTGTGCACGGCCCGGCGGCCCAGCTCGCGGAAGACCTTCGGGTCGCGGCGGCGGAACGCCACCCCGCTGCCGTCGGCGTTGGACACGGTCGCGCTGTCCAGGTTGCCGAGCAGGAACCACAGCGCGCTGTTCGCCGCGATGTTGACCTGCGGTCGGTCGCCCGCGGTCGGCTCCGGCGCGCGCAGGTTGTGCACCAGCGCCTTGCCCGCCCGCATCGCGATCTTCGCCGGGTGGACCGGCGGCCGCAGCATCGACTCGGCCTTGACCATGTCGAACGACGGCGGCGGGAACTCCCGCGCCGAGGGCAGGAACTGCGCGTCGGTGTACTGCTTGCGCACCCGCTGCACCTCGGGCAGCCCGGTCGACAGCTGCTCGAACAGCCGTTCGGGGCCGGCCATGAAGTCCTCGAGGGCCTTCATCTCCAGCGCCGCGGTCGAGTACTCCATCGACAGCAGCCGCCGCACGGCCACCCGCGCGCCCTGGAGCAGGAGCGTCTTGCGCAGGTCGTACGGGCTGTGCAGCGCGGCCATGATCAGCCGGTTGCGCAGGTGGAAGTAGACCGTCCAGTCCTTCGAGTCGTTCTTGTCGGTCCACGGCTCGTGCCACACCGCGGAACCCGGCAGGGTCACCGTCGGGATGTCGTGCGCCAGCGCGCGCAGCGAGTACTCGGCGTCGTCGCACTTGATGAACAGCGGCAGCGGCAGACCGGTCTTGTCGATCACCTCACGCGGGAACAGGCACATCCACCAGCCGTTGTAGGTGGAGTCGATGCGCCGGTGCAGCTGCGGGGTCTCCCGCAGCGACTCGGCACCGAAGTCGTGGTCGACGACCGCGCCCGGCGCCCGGCGCCACACGCAGGTGGCCAGGTCGACGATCTCGCCCATGGTGTGCAGGCGGGAGCGGGCGAACAGGTTCAGCATCTGGCTGCCGACGATGATCGGCTTGGCGGCGGCACGCGCGAACATGTTGGAGCGCAGGATCGAGTCCGGCTCCAGCGCGATGTCGTCGTCCATCAGCAGGACCTGGTCGACCGTGCCCGGCTTCGTGTGCTCGATCGACTCGTACAGCGCGCGGGTGAAACCGCCGGAGCCGCCGAGGTTGCCCTGCTCGATGACCTCGAGCCGGTCGCCGAGCGCGGCACGCACCTCGCCGTACTTGGCGTGCTCGCGGACCTTCTTCGGCCCCTGGTCGGCGACGTAGACCTTGCTGATCACGGCGAGCACCGCCGGGTCCTCGGCGAGCGCCAGCAGCGAGGTGACGCAGTCGTCCAACCGGTTGAACGTGGTGGTGCCGACCGCGAGCTTCTTCATCGGCACCGGCTCGTCGGACAGCCACACCGCGTCGGCCACCGTCAGCTCGGTGTTCTCGGTGAACACGTCGAACCACAGCCAGCCGCCGTCCTCGAACGGCGCGAGCGTGAGGCGGAACTCGAGGGTCTCCCAGCCGTCCTCCGCGTGCACCGGCTCGCCCTTGAGGTGGACGATGTCGCCGTTGGACTTGCTGCGGTACACCTCGATCCGCCCGCTGCCCCGGACGTTGATCCGGAGCGTGACGTCCTCGATGACGGTCCAGCGCTTCCAGTAGCTCGCCGGGAAGGCGTTGAAGTAGGAGGCGAACGACACCCTGGCGGACGTCGGCACCACCACCTCGCTGCGAGACGTGACGTGGCTGTTCACGTTCTCCGGCTCGTCGAGGTACAGCGGCCGAACGTCGAGCGGGTCCCGGTCCCTCGGCAGGATCACTCGCTGCAACACGCGGTCGGCGTCTGGTCTGTCAATCGTCGCCTGATCGGCCACGTCCGCTCCTCCTGGCCCGGACACATCCGGAACATCCATGTTCTGTGGGATCGGGCACCTAGGCTACCCGTGTCCATGTCGTTACCTCACCGGCGGTAGCCATGGAGGTAGTTGTTCGGGCGGGGTGGGGCAATCTCACATCTTGTACAGACGGCGCCAGTTCTCGCGGCTGGTCAGCTTCGGCGCGGCGGCCCGGTACTCCTCGCGGAGGCGGGGCAGGTCGGACAGCAGCCGCTTGACGGCGCGCCCGGTCTGCTTGGCCAGCCTGACGGTCACCTCGCGGTCGCGGCGGCGTACCCGCACCCCGCTCTGCGAACCGTCGGTGACGACGACCGTGTCGAACTGGGACACGTGCCACCAGAGGGCGTCCTTCTTCGTCACGGCGCCGATCTGGTGCGCGGTGCGACCGAGCGCCAGGTACATCAGGCGCTTCAGCAGCACGAGCCTGCTGCTGCTCGGCGTCGGGCCGGCCTGGACCATCGGCACGGTGCCGCTCTTCAGGCCGGGCACGTCCGACGCGGGGTGCATGACCGTGTCCGGGTACTCGGCGCGCAGCGCGTGCACGGCCTTGGCCGCCGCCGCGCCGCCGTCGTGCAGGAACTCCGGGCCCTCGAGGAAGTCCTCGACCGCCTTGAGGATCGTCGCGGCGAGGCCGTACTGCATCGACAGCAGGTACCGGGACACCCGCGACACGATGACACGCGCGGTCTGCTTCGGGTCGATGTCGGCGTGCAGCGTGGACACGATCATCGCGTTGCGCACCGCGAAGTACTCGTTCCACTTGTCGAGGTCTTTCCAGTCGAAGTCCGCGTGCCACAGGCCGGCGCCGGGCAGCGTGACCGTGGCGAACCCGTTGGCGCGGGCGCGGTAGCCGTACTCGACGTCGTCCCACTGGAAGAACAGCGGCAGCGGCAGCCCGATCTTCGAGACCACCTCGGCCGGGATCAGGCACGACCACCATGCGTTGTAGTCGGCGTCGACGCGCCGGTCGCCGCGGTTGGGCTTGCCGGTCGGCAGGCCGTCCTCGTCCACGGCCTCGGCGAGCAGGTCGACGTCGTCGAGGGCGCCCTTCACGACCTTGCCCGGCACGAGCTGCGCGAAGTCGGCGTACTCGGCGCCGGCCAGCAGCATGGTCGGGTGCAGCAGCCGCAGCATCTGGCCGCCCACGATGGTCGGCTCGGGCGTGCGGTTCGCGAACGCGGTCAGCCGGACCGCGATCTCCGGCTCGCACAGCACGTCGTCGTCCATGAACAGCAGGTTCGCGTGCTCGGCGCCCTGCTCGGTGACCTCGTACATGCCGCGGCCGAAGCCGCCGGCGCCGCCGAGGTTGGGCTGGCGCAGGTACCGCAGCCGGCCCGCGAGAGTCGCCTCGATCTCGGGGAACGCGGGGCGCGAGGACACGGTGTCGGTGCCCTGGTCGACGACGTAGATCGCGTCGAGCAGGTCCAGCGTCTCCTGGTCGCCGCCGAGGGACTGGAGTGTCTTGGTGCAGTCGTCCGCGCGGTTGAACGTGCAGATGACGACGGCCGTCGGGCGCAGGCGCTCCGGCGGGGTCACGGTCCAACGCAGCCGGTCCACCACCAGGTCCTCGTCGCCGGTGGTGAACTCGACCCACAGGAAGCCGCCGTCGACGAACTTGTCGAGCTGGGTCGTCAGCGTCACCGTCTCGCCGTCGAGGTCGGCGAGCTCCTTGGCCGCGACGACCCTGGTGTCGCCCTCTGCGTCCGACGCGACCAGCGACAGCCGGCCGGAGCCGGTGGCGGTCACCTCGACGTCGACCTCGTCCACCACGGTCCAGCGCTGCCAGTAGCTCGCGGGGAACCTGCCGAAGTAGGTGTCCGTGCTGACCTCGGAGCCGGGGTGCACGACGAGACGCTGCCGCTCCCGGACCGCGTTGCCGAAGACGACCTGGGCGTACAGGTCGTCCGGGCACACCGGGTCCGGGCCGCGGAACAGACCGCGCTGTGCGACGAGCCGCCCGCTCGGCGCGTGCGCCACGAGCAGTGGCTCCCCCTCGGCTGCCGGCTGCTGGACGGCGGGCGCCGTTTCGCTGGTGGTCGGGGTGCTACCGGGCATGCGAGTTCAGTCCTCCAACTGGTGCCACTGGACGGGCGAGGGTTGGAAAACGAGAGTACCTGCGCTGGTCGCAAGTATCACTATCAGGTCACGGCGACGGGCTGACCAGCGGTCGAGCGGGCTCGGCGGCGGTCCACCACGCGAACGCGTCGGCGATCTTGTCCGGCCGCTCGGCCGGCAGCCGGCCCGCGCCGTAGCTCTCCACCAACAGCGCGATGTGCTCGTCCGGGATGCCGGCGCGGCTCATGCCCACCTTGTTGACGCCGTTCAGCCGGACCGGGTTGCCGTAGGCCAGCGCGTAGGGCGGCACGTCCCTCGTCACCGCGGCGCCCATGCCGACCATCGCGCCGGGACCGACCACGCGCCGCTGGTGCACCACGGCGTTCATGCCGAGGTTGACGGCGTCGCCGATGAGGATGTGCCCACCGAGCGTTGCGCCGGACGACAGCGTCACACCGTCGCCGACCTGGCAGTCGTGCGCGACGTACACGCGGTTGAGCAGCCAGCAGTTGCGGCCGATCCTGGTCGGCCGGTAGCTGCCCTGGTGGATCGTGGTCAGCTCGCGCACGACCGTGCCGGCGCCGATCTCCACGCCGTGCAGCGGCAGCGGGCTCTTCCACTCCCGGTTGTGCTCGATGCTCGTGATCTCCGGCGGCGTGCCGATCACGCAGCCGGGACCGATCCAGCAGTCGTCGCCGACGGTGGCCGGGCCCATGACCACCGCGTGTGGCCCGACGGTCACCCGCTCACCGAGCTCAACGCCGTCGCCGACCACCGCGGTCGGGTGCACCTCGGTCACGTGTCCGCCTCGCCTTCACAACTTCTCAGAAACGACCGGGCGGAGAGTCTACGTGCCCAGGTCTGTACCGTGTCCGGCTGGAGCTGGGGACGCGGCACACGTGCGTCGGAGCACCCCGCCCGCACTTCTTACACACACCTGTCACAGGGAATGGGTTGCAATGCGTTTGGGTCAGACCAGCCCCGTCGCGGCTCCCGAGGACAGCGAGCCGCCGCCACGGGGCGCGGCACGCTTTCTTCCCCCGCTGCTGATGCTCGCGGTCGTGTCGATCGCGGCGGCGCTGCCGCTGTTCCGTAACCACATCTTCTATCTGTGGGACGACACCGCGGGCGCCGGACTGCCCAACTGGCTGCAGATGGCCCAGGCGGTCTCCGACGGCAGGGTGCCGCTGCTGCAGATCGACATGTGGCGCGGCGGCAACTTCGCCGGCGAGGGCGTCGGCGGCGTGTGGAACCCGGTGGTCCTGGCCGCGGCGCTGTTCACGTACTCGATCGACAACATGGCGATCGCCATCGCGCTCGCCAAGACCGGCTTCATGCTGATCATGGCCGGTGGTCTGTACCTGCTCGCACGCAACTACAAGGTGCGCCCGACACTCGCCGCGACACTCGGCACGATGGTGCCGCTGTCCGGCTACTCCTTCTTCGTCGACACCTCGACCTGGCTGAACGCGCTGATCCTGACCGCGTTCACGCCGTGGCTGTGGTGGGCGGCCCGCCGCGCGTTGCACGGTGACACCAATACCTCGGTGGCGAAGCGCCAGTACGGCTCCTACATCTGGATCGTGGTCGCCGGCTACCTCGCCTGCTCGCTCGGCAACCCGTACGGCCTGCTGTCCACGGCGTTCGTGATGCTGGGTGTGCTGGTCGAGGCGTGGGTGACCGGCAAGAAGAACAAGCTGGCCGGCCTCACGCTGTCGGGCGTCGCGATCCTGCTGCTGAACGTGCTGATCTACCTGCCGCTGCTGTCCACCTCGTCGGTCGGCTACCGCGCCAACAGCACCACGTACAACGACGAGTTCCTGTCGCCGGGCCTTTCCGACCTGCTGCTGGCGAGCACACCGAGCGCACAGCCGTTCGTCAGGACGTTCGGGCTGCCGTTCATGACCGTGCCCGGCATGTACCTGGCGTTCTTCGTGCTGCCGCTGCTGCCGTGGCTGCGCTGGCGGGTCTTCGCGGAGCGCTGGCGGTCGATGACGTCGATCCTGGTCTTCGGCGGCGCGTACCTGCTGCTGACGCTCGGGCCGTCGCAGGTGTGGATGTTCCGGTGGCCGCTGCGGCTCATCGACTTCGTGTGGATCGCGGTCGCGCTGCTGTTCGTCATCGCGGCGAGCGCGGGCCTGCACCGGGACCGGTTCAAACAGCGGTCGATCGGGTCCGCCGTGATCATCGCGCTCGGCGTGTACCTCGCGTGGGCCGACCTTCCGCAGAACATCCGCCGGCACGTCATCGCGGGCCTGGTGGTCGCGGTGCTCGTCGGGCTGATCATCCGGTTCAACGTGGTCAGCAAGGCCGGCTACGCGGTGATGGCGCTCGGCACGCTGCTCGTCTTCGGCGCCCAGGTGTACTGGTTCCCCGGGTTCAACAACGTCATCAACTACCAGTTCCCGAACAGCAGGGCCGAGCTGCACGAGCGGTTCGACAAGTACGAGGGCATGGTCGTCCAGATCGCCGACCTCGGGCTCGTCGGCGCGCGGGACCAGGTCCCGGACCGGGCGTACAAGGACATGCTGTTCGGCAACATGTACGCGACCGCGGGCGTGGAGAGCACCACCGCGTACAGCGGCATCGGCTTCACCAAGTTCGACTCGCTCATGTGCGCCCGCTACCAGGGCTCGATCGCGTGCCCGGAGGCGTGGGACCGGCTGTGGGCGGCGCCGAAGGGCTACTCCGCCCCGCTCGCCGACCTCATGCGGGCGAGCACGGTCGTGGTGCAGAACAAGCTGCTCGACCTGCGCGGCGAGGAGCCGCCGGCCGGCTGGCGGCGCGCCACCGAGGACGAGGACAGCGGGCTCGTGACCGTGTGGGAGCGGGTCGACCCGCTGCCCAACGCGGACGGGCGGGTGTCCGACGCGAGCGTCGGCACCGACGTCCGCGCCGACGAGATGACCACCTCGACCGACGAGCGGATCGCGTTCAGCCGCACCGACGCGGACGAGCCGGCACGGCTGACGTTCGCGCGGCTGGCGTGGCCCGGCTACACGGCCACGCTGGACGGGGAGGCGCTGCCGATCCGCACCGGCCCGGCCGGGCTGCTCGTGGTGGACCTGCCACGCGGCACGACCGAGGGCGAGATCGAGCTGACGTTCACGCCGCCGGGCATGACCACGTCGATCGGCGCGTACGGGGCCGGCGTCCTGCTGACCATCGGGCTCGGCGTGGTGCCCTGGTACCTGCGCCGGCGCGACCGGTCGAAGGGGTCGACCACGCCCCCGGCCGACGACGACCGGTACTCGAACGAGACTGAGGACACCACCCCGGCGCCGGTCGGCTCCGGCGGCTCCATCGAAGGAGGGTTTCACCGATGAGCCCGTCCACCAACGGCACCGGCCACCGCAAGCTGGTCACCCTCATCGCGCCGGCGTTCAACGAGGCGGAGAACGCGGCCGGCCTGGTCGGCTTCTTCCGGGAGATCCGGGCCGCGCACCCCGACCTGGACTTCGAGCTGGTCGTCGTCGACGACGGTTCCTCCGACGGCACCACCCAGGTGGTGCTCGGCGCGCTCGGCGAGGGTGACGTCGCGCGGGTGGCGAGCCTGTCGCGCAACTTCGGCTCGCACGCGGCGATCACCGCGGGGCTGGCGCTCAGCCGTGGCGACTGCGCGCTGACGCTGAGCACCGACCTGCAGGAGCCGCTCGAGGCGATCGGCCGGTTCCTCGCGGAGTGGCGGGCCGGCAACGACATCGTGTGGGGCGTGCGGGAGACCAGGGCCGTGCCCAAGGGTCTCGGCAACGCCATGTCGCGCTGGTTCTCCAGCGTGTTCCAGCGGATGTCGTCGATCCCGAACTACCCCAAGGAGGGGCCGTCGCAGATCCTGGTCTCGCGGCGGGTGATCGACCAGGTGAACCAGATGCCAGAGGCGAACCGGAACGTGTTCGGCATCTTCGCGTGGGTCGGCTTCACGCAGACGACCATCCGGTTCGAGCAGCTGCCCCGGCCGGCCGGCAAGAGCAAGTGGACGAACAAGAAGAAGATCCGGCTCGTCGTGGACTCCTTCGTGGAGTTCTCGGCGGCGCCGTTCCTCATCGCGTTCCTGCTCGGGCTGACGATCATCGGCCTCGGCGTGGCCGGCCTGCTCGCGACGCTGATCGTGGCGCTGGTGACGCTCAGCGCGCCCGTTGGGTGGCTCGTGGTGCTGTCGTCGGTGTTCCTGCTCGGCGGCCTGAACCTGTCCGCACTGGGCGGCTTCGGCGAGTACCTGTGGCGCGCCGGCGACGACGCCCGCCGCCGCCCGGTCTACATCCTGCAAGGCGTACAGGACGTCGGCACGACCACCGCAGCGACGACCACCCGCGCCGCGGCCCCGTCCGCCAACTGACCCCTCGACTACGCCGGCCCGCACAGTCTCTGTGCGGGCCGGTTCTTTGTGCGACGAGGCGTACGGTCCCGTCCGGAACCAGAAATCCGGCCCGCGCCAACAAGCCCCGCGCGCGATGCAGCCCCCACCCGATCCCGGGGGCGGCCCAGTGCCCAGTCTACCGGCCACCCCCGACAGAACAGGCGATGTCGATCTTGCCTGTGGACAACTCCGCGGGTTGTGGACAGCCTCGGTCAACGGCGTTGCCGTGCAGCAGCGTGAATCGTCAGGCTTGGGGGCGCGGGTGAAGGCAGGACCGGCGCGCGGAACCAGAAAGGCGGGAAACCCCTGAAGGGATTTCCCGCCTCACCGGCACGATTGCTCGGCCGCCCCCCGATCGGCGGCCGCACACCACAGAGGACGTGCGGCCCGCCGCCGGGTTGCGCCGAATGCCGTGAAAGCCCGTCAGCCGACGGGCGTGCGCCTCGGGACGATCGTGAACTTCCCGGTCGTCGGGGCGTAGATGATCGTGACGCGGTAGAAGTCCTGTCGGCGGGTGCCGCCGTCGTAGGCGTACTCGTCCGAGGACGGGAAGCCGTAGACGCCGGTCGCGCCGCCGCTCTGCTCCCAGCGCGTCAGGATCGGGCCGGTGACGGTGTGCGCGCCGCCGACCGCGGAGGACCAGATCGTCTTGCCGGCGCCGAACGTGTGCGTCACGCCGCCCGTCACGGCGGTCTCGTCGCTCGTCGGGTAGCCGTAGCCGACACCGCCCAGCGCGAGCCACTTCGCGCGCACCGCGCCGCGCACATAGTGCGTGCCGGCCGTCGGGTGGCTCGTGATCGTCGTGCCCCCACCACCCATGAACGCGGCGCCGGAACCGCCGCCGGGCAGCGGCTGCTCCTGCTGGTACACGCCGAGCGGCCAGCCCGCCTCGCCGCCGAGCGACTGCCACTTCACATAGATCGGCGACGAACGCCAGTCGCCGGCGATCGCGACCACCCGCGCGCGGATGTTCTCCAGCTGCCCGTAGCCCGCGTCGCCGGGGCACGCGGTGTTGCCGACGTCGCGGTGGGCGAAGATCGTCGGCAGCGTCACGGCCGTGCCGGCCGGGTACTTCGACGTCCCGGAGCCGGTGGAGACCAGCACGGTCGACCCGCGCGGGTCGCGATAGGACGTGCCCAGTTTCCACCCGGCCATCGCCGACACCGCCTCGAGCATCGGCGCGGGCGGGCCGACGCTGGTGAAGTCACCCATCATCGAGATGCCGAACGTGTAGGTGTTGAACCCGCCCGCGTGCGCCGCGATGACCGGCACGTCGAGCCCGCCCTTGCGGCCCTCGAAGATGGTGCCGCACTTGTCGACGAGCACGTTGTAGCCGATGTCGCCCCAGCCGTTCGTGATCGCGTGGTACTGGTAGATGCCGCGCACGATCGACGCCGACTGCGCGCACGTGTAGTCGTTGGTGCCGTCGGTGTGGTGGATGGTGACCGCCTTGGTCGTCCACGCGTACTCCGGCGCCCACGTCATGATGTTCTCGTCCGCGCCCCAGCCGGCCCGCGTGACCACGTTCGGCCGCCCCGGCACCGCCTGCACCGACAGCCGCGCGTCGGCGGCCGACGCGCCCGGGTCGATGGTGACGACCTCGAGCCCGCTGCGCACCGGCGTACCGGCCCGCTCGGCCTTCACCTGGACGTCGGTCGACGGTCCGGTCCACATCGGCTCGGTGGTGGTGCTCGCCGCGCCGATCTCCGGCTGCGCGTCGGTCGGGTCGAGCACGGTCCAGCCGGACCACGTGCCGTCGACCGCGCGGTTGCGCACCTCGACGCGGTCCGGCGCGACGCCGGTCCAGCGCACGCCGACCATCGAGAACCTGGCCGCCGGACGGACGGTGCTCGCGTCACCGGAACGGGCGGCCGTGGCGAGCGGGGTGACGGTCGTCTTCGCCCGCACCGGCTTCTGCGCGGGCGTTGGAGGCGTCGGGGTCGGGGGTGGCGCCGCGGTCGCCGGGACCGTGAGCAGGGCGGCGGCGACCGCCGCCACCGTGAATGTCAACAGACCCCGACATAAACCTGACGCGCGCATGCGGCCTCTCCCCAGGGCCGCGTGACTACTCGGCCTTGTCAGTGCTCTCAACGGTGTTGGTGGGCCGGATCTCTTCCGGCGGACGGATCTTAGCGATCAACGCCGCCACTCCGGCAGTACCGACATCGGCGACCGTGAACATCGCCCGGGAAGCGACCGCGAAGGCCGCGCCGGCGACCGGGCCGACCGCGGGCGCGAGCGCCACCGCGACCAGCACGTCGCGCACCCCGGCGCCCGACGGGAGGATGAAGAAGAACAGTCCGGCGGTCAGCCCGATGGCGATCGCGCCGACGCACAGCAGCAGCACATCCAGCTGCGGGGTGCCGTCAGCGGTGGCCAGCAGCCACAGGTGCGTGCCGAACAACGTGTAGCCGGCGATGGTGAACGCGAACGTCTTGATGATCGTCGACCAGTGCAGGCGGTGGTCCAGCGGCGCCTTGCGCAGCGTCTTGAGGACCAGGTTCACGCCCCACGTCATCACCCGCGGGTGCAGGGAGATCAGCCCGAACGGGAGGATGGCGTAGAGCCACACCGCGCCGGGCGACTCGTCGAGCAGCTCCGGCAGCGCGAGCAGGCCGACCACCAGCGAGGCCACCACGGCGACCCCGACCTGGACGAGTGAGCTGACGAACATCCTGGCGCGGGCGAGGCCCGCCTTCTTGCCGAGCTCCATCTGCAGCACGTACGCCCAGACCGCGCCGGGCACGTACTTGCCGAGCTGGCTGACCAGGAAGATCTGCGACGCGCGCACCCGGCCGATCGGCTTGCCGAGGTCGTCGACGATGTTCTGCCACGCCGCGGTGCTCGACATGATTCCGAGCACAACGGCGACCATGCTCAGCACCGCCGAGTACCAGGGCACCGAGGACAGCGTCCGCCAGACCTCGTCCCAACGGGTGACGAGGTAGTAGCCGGCGCCGACGAGCACCGCCAGCAGCAACAATCGCCTGGCCCACGCGATGACCTGCGACTTCCAGCCGGCGCGCTTCTTCCCCGGCGCCACCGGGGAATCGGACGGCACCTCGGTCTCGACTGTCATCGGCTCTCCGCCCGGCGTCTTCGTCACAACGAGGCCGCACGTTACCAGCGCGAAATACCGGGATCACGGACCGGTATCGTGTGCGCTTGCGCCGGTGCCGGCTACCAGCTATGCGCCAGGCGATCTTGCCGAAACCGGACAACGAAAGAAACTACTCAATGATCCCCATCTCCGTCGTTGACGTGCGCGACGCGCTGCCCCTCGTCACCGAGGTGCTCGAGTCCGGCGTCATCGCACAGGGCCCGATGGTCAAGCGCTTCGAGAACACTTTCGCCGAGATCGCCGGCGTCGAGCACGCGGTCGCCGTGAACAGCGGCACGACCGCACTGGTCGCCTCACTGCAGGTGCTCGACCTCCAGCCGGGCGACGAGGTCGTCACGTCCCCGTTCACGTTCGTGGCCACCCTCAACGCGATCCTGGAGGCCGGCGCGACGGCCCGGTTCGCCGACATCCGCGAGGACGACTTCTGCGTCGACCCCGACGCGGTCGCCGCCGCAGTCGGCCCCCGCACCAAGGTCCTCATGCCGGTGCACCTCTACGGGCAGATGGCCGACATGAACAAGCTGGCGCCGCTGGCCGACGAGTACGGCCTCGCCATGGTCGAGGACGCGGCGCAGTCGATCGGCGCGCGGCACGACGACCGCGCGGCCGGCAGCTACGGCCTGGGCTGCTTCTCGCTCTACGCGACGAAGAACGTCACCACCGCGGAGGGCGGCGTGATCACCACGTCGGACGCCACGCTGGCGGACCGGCTGCGGGTGCTGCGCAACCAGGGCATGCGGGCGCGCTACCAGTACGAGGTGGCCGGCCACAACTACCGGATGACCGACCTGCACGCCGCGGTCGGCATCCCGCAGCTGGACAAGCTCGAGGCGCTCACGGCCCGCCGCCGCGCCAACGCGGCCGCGCTGTCGCAGGGGCTCGCCGACCTCCCGGGCCTGCGGCTGCCGTCGGTGCTGCCGGGCCGCACGCACGTCTGGCACCAGTACACGGTGCTCGTCGGCGAGGACGCCGCGCTGACCCGCGACGAGCTGGCCGCCGCGCTCACCGAGCGGGGCATCGGCAACGGGATCTACTACCCGAAGGTCGTCTTCGACTACGACTGCTACCGGGACAACCCCGGCGTGATCGCGTCCGACGTGCCGGTGGCCACCAGGGTCGCCGCCCAGGCGCTGTCGCTGCCGGTGCACCCGAAGCTGACCGAGGCCGACGTGGCCACCATCGTGACGACCGTGCGGGAGGTGCTGGGCGCATGAGCAGCCAACCCAAGCACAGGATCGTGCTCGTCGGCGCCGGCTCGATGGGGACGCTGCACGCCCGCGTGCTGTCCCAGTCCGACCGCGTCGAGCTGGTCCGCATCGTCGACCCGAGCGAGAACGCGAAGGCCGTCGCCGAGCGGTTCGACACGACCTGGACGCCGGAGCTCGAGTCGCTGTCGGGCGTGGACGCCGTGGTGCTCGCCGCCGCGACCCCCACGCACCACCGCATCGCCATGGACGTGCTCTCCCAGGACGTCGCGCTGCTGGTCGAGAAGCCGGTGTGCGACGACCTCGCGGCCACCGAGGAGGTCGTCGCGACGGCCGCCACCAGGAGCCTGCCGTTCATGTGCGGTCTGCTGGAGCGCTACAACCCGGCCGTGATGACCGCGCTGGCGGTGCTGGACAACCCGCTGCACGTCGCGGCGGTCCGGCACTCGCCGTACGCGCCGCGGATCAAGACCGGTGTCGGCTGGGACCTGCTGGTGCACGACGTGGACCTGGCGATCCGCTGCTTCGGCGGGGTCGAGCCGACGAAGGTGTCCGCCAGCACCGGCCTGTTCCACCCGTCGTCGATCGCGGGCGCGGAGGACATCGCGGAGACCGTCCTCGCCTTCCCGGAAGGCGGCCTTGCCAGTGTGTCGGCTAGCCGCGTCGGGCAGCGCAAGGTCCGCTCCCTCACCGTCACGGAGATCGACCGGTCCATCGAGATCGACCTGCTGCGGCGCGACGTGACGATCTACCGGCACGTGTCCGCCGAGGCGGCGACGCCGGACGGCCGCGGCTACCGGCAGCAGTCGGTCATCGAGATCCCGGAGCTGGTCTCGGTGCGCGAGCCGCTCGCGACCCAGCTGGACCGGTTCGCCGACCTGCTGGACGGCAAGGTGGATCTCGCGGAGGAGCGGCAGTCGGTGCTGCCGTCGCACCGGGTCGTCGCGAAGGTGCTCGCCCAGCGGGAGCTGGCCGCCACCACCGCGTGACGTAGACACGTAAAACACACGAAAGCGCCGCCACCCAGAGGTTCGGGTGGCGGCGCTTCTCGTCCGTCGTCAGGTGATGACGTTGTTGATGTGCCAGTTGTAGCCGATCACCACGGGGCCGTTGAGCGTGCCGAACGCGGTGCCGGTGCCGGGGTCCGGTGCCCACCCGGCGTTGGTGTAGGCCATCAGCGTGTTGTCGAACCGGCGCCGGCCGAGGACGTCGATCACACCGTCGACGTTGACGTCCGCGAGCGTGATCGCGTTGATCGTCTCCCAGCCGTAGCCGATCGCCCAGTTCTCGCCGGTGAGGAAGTTGTACACGCCCATGACGCCGTTGCTCTGCACGAACAGCAGGTCGGTCGTGCCGTCCTGGGTGAAGTCGCCCATGGTCAGCGTGACGTCGTCGGTCGGGCCGCTGATCGCGAGCAGCGGCGCCTCGAACGTGGAAAGGCCGCCCAGCCCCGAGTTGCGGTACAGGTAGACGTCACCGGTGCCGGCGCGGCGCGCGAGGATGTCGTCGTACCCGTCGAGGTCCCAGTCGTCGGTGAACACCATGTTGTTGATGTGCCAGCCGGAACCGATCACCTGACCGGACAACAATGTGGCCGTGCCGTGCCAGGTCCCGCTGTGGGGCGCGACCCGCATGACACCGCCCGCGTCGATGTAGACGACGTCGCTGAACCCGTCCGCGGTCAGGTCGCCCTGGCCGATCCAGCGCATGCCGCCCCAGCCGTAGTTGATCGTGACGCCCGGCTGGAACGTCGAGGTGCCGGCGTACGTGCCGCTGTGCGGGTACACCTTGAGCTGGCCGTTGCCAGCGTCCCTGGCAAGGATGTCGTGCACGAAGTCGGTGGTGAAGTCCCCGGACCGCGACCCGCTGGCCGACTTCGTGCCGACCCCGCCGGACGCCGGCACGAGGTGGCCCTCGCGGTCGGCGACCGTGCCGGCCGGCGCGGCGGCGGGCGCCGCGCTCGCCGCCGGGGCGAGTGCCAATGCCACGGCGGCGGCCGCCACCGCCGCCGTGGCCGCCAGCACCGTGCGGCGAAGGCGGTCTCGTCTGTGCTCCATGAAAGTCTCTCCCCAGTCGTGGCTACGAACTGTTCGTCCCTGTGTTTCTCTTTTCCGTTCCAGGGCTCGGGGAGTTACACGATCCGCCGGAGTTGCGTCCTAGTTGCGTGTGGGGCCGGACCTTTCGGCCCGGCCCCACAGGTTTCACGCACGCACGATGGTCAGCTGATGACGTTGTTGATGTGCCAGTTGTAGCCGATCACCACCGGCGCGTTGAGCGTCGTGTAGGCGGTGTGGTTGGTCGCGTTCGGGGCCCACGTGCCGGTGTGGGTGTAGGCCAGCAGCGCGTTGTCCGACGCCCGGCGGGCGAGGACGTCGATCACGCCGTCGAGGTTGACGTCGGCGATCGTGACCGCGTTGATGATTCCCCAGCCGTAGCCGATCTGCCACGTCTCGGCGGTGACGAAGTTGTACACGCCCATGATTCCGTTGCTCTGCACGAACAACATGTCGCTGGTGGCGTCGTTGGTGAAGTCGCCCATGGTCAGCGTGACGTCGTCGGTCGGGCCGGACATGACGGCCTGCGCGGCCTGGAACGAGGACAGCCCACCGAGCCCGGAGTTGCGGTACATGTAGACGACGCCGGTGCCCGCGCGGCGCGCGAGGATGTCGTCGAAGCCGTCGGCGTCCCAGTCGTCGGTGAACACCATGTCGTTGATGTTCCAGCCGGTGCCGATCACCTCGCCGCCCAGCAGCGTGTTCGTGCCGTCCCAGACGCCGCTGTGCCTGGCGAGCCGCAGCACGCCGCCCGCGTCGATGTACACGACGTCGTTGCGGCCGTCACCGGTCAGGTCGCCCTGGCCGATCCAGCGCATGGCGCCCCAGCCGTAGTTGATCGTGACGCCGGCCTGGAACGTCGAGGTGCCGGAGTAGGCGCCGCTGTGCGGGTACACCTTGAGCTGACCGTTGCCGGCATTCCTGGCAAGGATGTCGTGGGTGAGGTCCGTGGTGAAGTCCCCGGACCGGGACCCGCTGCCCGCGGTCCGCGTGCCGACGCCGCTCTCGGCGGTCGGCGTGAGGTGCCCGGTGCGGTCGGCGAGCTTGGCCGTGGGGGCTTTGGTCGTGACCGGCGCGGCGGTCGCCGCGGGGGCGACCGTGACCGCCAGCGCGGCCGCGGCGACGGCGGTGGTGGCGGCCAGCACCACACGGCGCAGGCGGGTTCCTCTGTGCTCCATGGACGGTTCTCCTCGATGCGTTGGGAGTGGGGGAACGTGCGCAGGACTCGACGCGCGCCGGTGGCGATGTACTCCACGAGGAAGTGCTGTCCCCAGTCACCGATACGAGAAGTGCGTCCTGTGTCCCTCTCGTCCGTTCACGACCACGGAGAGTTTCACGATGCACCGAAATTCGGCCGAACACAGCAGTGGGGCTGGACCGTTCGGTCCAGCCCCACTCACGTGCTGTGATCAGGCGATGACGTTGTTGATGTTCCAGCCGGTGCCGAGAAGGATCGGCGCGCGCAGCGTGGAGAACGCGGTGCGGTCGGCCGCCGGCGCCCAGGTGCCGGAGTGCGTGTACGACATCAGCGCCGAGTCGCTCGCCCGGCGGCCGAGCACGTCGGGCCGGCCGTCGAGGTTCACGTCGGACAGCGTGATCGCGTTGATCGTCTGCCAGCCGTAGCCGAGCGCGTAGGTCTCGCCGGCCTCGCTGTTGGCCATGAAGTCGAAGATCCCCATGACGCCGTCGTTCTGCACGAACAGCAGGTCGGGCGAGCCGTCGTTGGTGAAGTCGCCCATGGACTGGTCGACGTCGAGACCCGCGGGACCGGACAGCAGCAGCTGCGGACCCTGGAGCGTCGCGGTGCCGTTGAGGCCGCCGTTGTTGAAGTAGACGTACGTGTCGCCGGTGCCGGCGCGGCGCGCGAGGACGTCGTCGAGGCCGTCGCCGTCGAAGTCGTACGTGAAGATCAGGTCGTTGATCGTCCACCCGGAGCCGATGAACACCCCGGCCCGCAGCGTGCCCGTGCCGGAGAACGCGCCACTGTGCGCGGCGACGCGCATGTTGCCGCCGGCGTCGACGTAGACCACGTCGGCGAAGTGGTCACCGTTGATGTCGCCCTGGCCGATCCAGCGGATGCCGCCCCAGCCGAAGTTGACGGTCACGGCGGGCCGGAAGGTCGCCGTGCCGCTGTAGGAGCCGCCGTGCGGGTAGACCTTGAGCTGACCGTTGCGCGCGTCGCGGGCGAGGATGTCGCTGACGCCGTCCCCGGTGAAGTCGCCGGAGCGGGCCCCGCCGCTGCTCGACCTGGTGCTCACCCTGGCGGCCGGCGTCAGGTGGCCGGCACGGTCGGCGACCGCCGCGGCCCGTGCCGCGTGCGCCGGTGCCGCGTGCGCCGGTGCAGCGGTCGCCGCCGCCGGGGCGAGAGCGACCGCGGTGACCGCGGCTGCCGCGCTGGTGCCGGTGACCAGCAGAGCGCGCAGAACGCTGCGAACGCGTCCCGCACGTTCCCCTCTGAGCTGCATGAAATTGTTCTCCTCATGAGAGTGGCAGGGTGGCGACAGCACGTGCCGTCGGCAGTCCAGGTGCGGCGAACCGCAGGGATATCCCCAATCGTGGACACGATCGTTCGCCCCTGTGTCCTACCTTTCTGTGTCGCCACACCGAGGGTTTCATCGTTTCGCGAAGTTACGCCGAATGCGGTCGATCCGGAGCCCGAACGGACGCACGGCCCGGGTGCGAGGCACCCGGGCCGTGCTCCTGGCGATGGGCTCAGGGCCGGCGTCTCGGCGCGGCCGGCCGGGCTGTGCGGGTGGACGTGGAGGTGCCCTTGGTCCCCAACGCGACTACGAACCCGACCACCACGCACGCGGCGAGCGCGACCTTCTTGAACGACATGACCTGTCTCCCCAGCCGTCGAATGACACTGTATGTATAGACGCCCGCGAGCGTCATAACGTTGCGTGTGCTGGCCAGACAGTGCACAGATGGGGCACAGGCGGTACTCAGGTGATGAGGTCGTGCATGTTCCAACCGGTGCCGACGAGCACCTTGTCACGCAACATGCTCATGGCCCATCCGTTCGAGTCCAGATAGAACGAACCGGAGTGCGGCGAGGCGTAGAGCTCTCCGGTGTAGACGTCCCGCGACAGCAGGTCGGGCGCCCCGTCGCCGTTCACGTCGGTCGCGGAGAGCTGGTCCATGGTGTACCAACCCCGGTTGGCCAGGACGATCCGGTTGCCGGCCAGATCGTAGACATACATGTTCCCCGACTGGACCGTGTAGAGCATGTCGGGCACCCCGTCCCTGGTGAAGTCGGCGAACATCGCGATGACCGGCGAGACGCCAGAGATCGCGACCTGCGGCGGGGCGAACGTCGTCGTGGGAGTGACGCCACCGTTGTTGTAGTAGATGTTGAACTCCCGGTGCAGGCCAGGGCGGCCCATCAGGTCGTCGTAGCCGTCGCCGTTGTAGTCGGTGACGATCACCAGGTCGTTGATGTCCCAGCCGTGGTTGATGACCCGGTTGGCCGCCAGCCGCCCACCGAGGTTCACCGCCACCCGCATGACACCCGCGCTGTCGATGGACACCACGTCGGCAAGCCCGTCCCCCGACAGGTCCGCCGCACCGATCCACCTCATCGACCCCCAACCCGAGTCGAGCAGGCGAGCCGCCGAGTACGTCCTCGTGCCGTTGAAACTGCCACTGTGCGGGTACAGGTAGAGCCCACCGCTGGTGGCGGACCTGGCGATGACGTCCGGTCTGCCGTCGCCGGTGAAGTCACGACCCGCGCCACCGCCGCCCGCGGCACGCGTCTTCTGTGCGGTCGGGGCGACGTGAACGACCGGCGTGCCCGCCTCGGCGGTGGCGGTCACCGGGCCGAGTCCGGCGACCACACCGGCGGCGACGACCGCCGCCAGCAGCGTTGTCTTGATACGCATGGGTTCTCCCCAGAGCCGGGACCACTCTGCGTGGTCCAGTGCGCAGTACACGCGCACCGGCACGCCGAGGTTGCCTCCGCCTCCAAAAAGGACAAGACCGAAAAGAACGGCCCGGACGCGGCGAGCGCGTCCGGGCCGTTCGTTCGGTCGATCAGGTGATGAGGTTGTGGATGAACCAGTTGGTGCCGAGGACGACCGGCGGGTTCAGCACGTACGACTCGTTGGTGCCACTGGGGTTCCAGTGGCCGGTGTGCGTGTAGGTCTGCAGCGCGCCGTTCGACAGCTTCCTCGCCAGCACGTCCGGGCGACCGTCACCGTTCACCTCGGTGAGCGAGATCTGGTCGACGGTGTCCCAGCCGGTGCCGAGCAGGAAGACGTCGCCGCCGAACTCGTACAGGTACAGCTTGCCCTGCCGGACGAAGATCAGGTCCGGCACGCCGTCCAACGTGAGGTCGGCGACGGAGATGCTGTCGACGAACAGACCCGACAGCGCCAGCTGCGGCGCGGCGAACGTCGCCGTGCCGTTGACGCCACCGTTGTTGTAGTAGACGTAGAAGCTCGTGGTGCCGGCGCGGCGCGCGAGCAGGTCGTCGTAGCCGTCGCCGTTGTAGTCGACGACGGTCACCAGGTCGTTGATGCCCCAGCCGCTGTTGACGTACACGTTCGAGTTGAGCGCGGGCGCCCTCGACGCGTCGTTCACGGCGATCCGCATGTCGCCGTAGCTGTCGACGGACACCACGTCGGCGAGGTCGTCGCCGTCCATGTCCGCCGCGCCGATCCACTTCATGTACGACCAGCCGGTGTCGACGAGATGGACCGTCGAGTACGTCGCGGTGCCGGCGTAGTTGCCACTGTGCTGGTACACGTGCAACGAGCCGTAGTACGCGTCCCGCGCTAGTACGTCCGGTCTGCCGTCGCCGGTGAAGTCACCGCCGACTCCGCCACTGCCCGCGGCACGCGTGTTCGGCGCCGTCGGCGCCACGTGCACGACCGGCTTCACGGCGTCCCCCGCCGTCCGCTCCGCCGGCGCCGCGGCGGCCGCCGTCGAGCTGAGACCCGCCAACGCACCCGCGGCGACCATGGTCGCGAGCACGAGCTTTCCCTTGTTACGCATGGACTTTCTCCCCAGTTGCCACTGGATCCGCTTCGGTGGGATCCAACGCACTAGAGACCGACGGCACCCCCCGGCGGTTGCCAGCGAGTTTCGAAGTTGCGCCGAATAGCGCAAGGCCCGGACGCGTGGTGCGTCCGGGCCTTGTCGCGTTCTGTGGTCAGTGTTTCGAGTACGCCAGCTCCACCTTCGAGCCGTCGGCGCTGATCTCGACCGTGCCGGTGGGGCGGGCCGGCACGCCGGCGACGATCGTGCGCGCCGGCACGTCCTTGGTGACGACCGCGCCGGCGCCGATCACCGCCTCGTCGCCGATCGTGACACCCATCAGCACCACCGCGTTGCCGCCGAGGAACACCCGGTCGCCGATGGTGACCGGCGCGCGTTCGACGTCCGGGAAGCTGCGCCCGGACACACACCGCCGCGTCGTGTTGTGCGTGTAGATCTGCACACCGCAGCTGATGTCGACGCCCTTGCCGATGCGCAGCCCGCCGGACCCG
Organism: uncultured Actinomycetota bacterium; assembly: GCA_963840275.1. GTDB lineage: Bacteria > Actinomycetota > Actinomycetes > Mycobacteriales > Pseudonocardiaceae > Actinophytocola. Next base: position 624,720 of record CAWIYK010000002.1, on the reverse strand, counting down.
TCGATCACCGCGAAGGCACCGATCCAGGTGCCCTCGCCGATCTCCGGCTCGCCGATGATCCAGGCGTTCGGGTTGTAGGGATTGTCGGGAAGACCACTCACGCGGTCGCCCTGTGACATGGGTTCGCTCGCAAGCTCGCTCACTGCGAGTCGCGCACCAGCTCGGCCATGCCCTGCTCCACGGGGATCGTCGGCTCCCAGCCGAGAACCTCCTTGGCACGGCTGATGTCCGCGGCCCGGCGCGACACCATGACGTCACGCGGGTTGAACTGCGGCTCGACGTTCGCGCCGACCGCGTCGATGAGGATCTTCGCCAGCGTCGCGATCGAGGTGTCGATGCCGGTGCCGATGTTGACCGGCACGTTGTCCTTCTCCGCGCCGAGCGCGGCGACCACGCTGCGGGCGATGTCGACGACGTGGATGAAGTCCATCGACTGCTCGCCCTTGCCGTCGATCACCGGCGCCTGGCCGTTGCGCAGCCGGTTCACGAAGTGGTTGATCACCGACGTGTAGTACGCGGTGGTCTTCTGGCCGGGGCCGTACACGTTGAAGAAGCGCAGCGCGATCCACGAGAGACCCTTGGTGCGCTGGTAGAAGCCGAGCAGGTCCTCGCCGGTCCGCTTGCTGATGCAGTACGGGGTCAGCGGGTCGAGCTGGTCGTCCTCGTGCATCGGCAGCTTCTTCGGGTCGCCGTACACCGACGCCGAGGACGCGAACACGAGCCGGCGCACGCCGTGCTCGGCGGCCGCGTTGAACACGTTGTGGTTGCCGACCATGTTGATGTCGACCGACTCGTGCGGGTCCGCGACGCTCTTGTTGATGGACACGGCGGCGAGGTGGATGACGCTCTCGCAGCCCTTCATGGCCGCGTGGACCGAGCCGCCGTAGCGGACGTCCTGGTCGATCAGCTCGACGTTGCCGCCGGCCACCAGCTTGTTGACCTCGTCACGGTCGCCGCGGAACATGTTGTCGAGGATGCGGACCCGGTAGCCCTGCTCGAGCAGCATGGGCACCACGTGCATGCCGATGAAGCCGGCGCCGCCGGTGACCAGAACAGTGCGCGATGCGGACATGTCTTGCTTGCTCCCTAAAGGTTTCAGCGAACTTCGGTGAGGACGGCACGGAGCGTGTCGGCGACCCGCTCCACCTGTGCGTCGGTCAGGTTGGCGTGCATCGGGATGGCAAGGTGCCGCGTGAACAGGTCCGCGGACACCGGGCAGGACGACGCGCTCGCGTACACGGGCTGCACGTGCGAGGCGTAGGTGCCGAAGTTGCACTGCACGCCCTGTGCGCGCAGGCCGTTCGCGACCGCGCCCCGGTCGATGCCGGCGTCGAGCGTGACCACATAGGACTGCCACGGGTGGACGCGGTCGTCCAGCGCGACCGGCAACGTGACGCCGTCGAGGTCACCGAGCAGCGACTCGTAGGACTTGGCGACCCGCGCGCGGGCGGCGACCAGATGCGGCAGCCGGTCCAGCTGCGCGAGCATGATGCCGGCCATGACGTCCGACATCCGGTAGTTGTAGCCGGCCACGTCGAACGACGGGATCGGCAGGTCGGTCGAGCTCTCGCGGTTGAGCGCGGGCTCGATGCCGTAGGTGTGCAGCTTGCGCGCGGTCGCCGCGTACTCGGCGTTGTTGGTGGTCAGCGCGCCACCCTCGCCCGCGGTGATGCCCTTGCGGCCGTGGAAGCTGAACGTCGCGAGGTCGGCGAGACCGCCGGCGGGCCTACCGCGGTAGCTCGCACCGGCCGAGCAGGCGCCGTCCTCGACGAGGAACAGGCCGTGCTTGTCGGCGATCGCACGAAGCTCGTCGTAGTCGGCCGGCTGGCCGAACACGTCGACGGCGAGGATGCCGACGGTCTTCGGCGTGATCGCGGCCTCGACGGCGGCCGGGTCGACGCTCCAGATGTCGGGTCGGATGTCGGCGAAGACGGGCTTGGCGCCGGTCCACAGCACGGAGTGGCCGGTGGCGGGGAACGTGTAGTCCCCGACGATGACCTCGTCGCCGGGCCCGACACCGAGGACGGTGAGGGCCAGGTGCAGCGCCGCGCCGCAGTTGTTGGTGGCGAGGACGTGCTCGACGCCGGCGACCTCGGCGAAGCGCTCCTCGAACTTCTTGCAGGTGGGACCGGCCCCGGAGAGCCAGCCGGATCGGAAGACCTCCGCGACCGCGGCGAGCTCCTCGTCGCCGACGGTGGGCTGGCCCAGGGCAATACTCTCGGACATACCTCTCCCAGGATTTGGCGCGCCGAGTCTAGCTGTCGTTACGAGTGCGTTTCGGACGGGCCGTACCCTCTTGCATCGTGCGACATGTTGTGGTGATCGGTGGCGGCATCCTCGGACTGGCGACCGCGCGGGAGCTGACCGCGCGCGGGGACCGGGTGACCCTCCTCGAGAAGGAGGACCACTGGGCCGGGCACCAGACGGGGCACAACTCGAACGTCGTGCACGCCGGGCTGTACTACGCGCCGGGGTCGTTCAAGGCGCGGATGTCGGTGGCGGGCAACAGGTCCATCGTCGAGTTCGCCCGTGACAACGGCGTGCCGGTCGACGTGTGCGGCAAGCTCGTCGTGGCCACCGGCGAGGACGAGCTGCCCGGTCTGCACGCGCTGGCGGAGCGGGCCGAGGCGAACGGCGTGCCGGCCAAGCTGATCGAGCCGGCGGAGGCCCACGACTACGAGCCGGAGGTGGCGTGCGTCGGGGCGCTGCGCGTCGAGACCACCGGCATCATCGACTTCGACGCGGTCTGTGTCGCGCTGGCCCGGCTGCTCACCGAAGCAGGCGCTGACCTGCGACTTTCCACTCCCGCGCTCGCGATCCGGCCCGGCCGCAACGGCGGCGTGGAGATCGCGACCGGCAAGGAGGTCCTCCGCGCCGACGCGCTCGTGAACTGTGCCGGACTTCACTCCGATCGCGTCGCCCGGCTGGCCGGTCTGACCCCGAAAGCGACGATCGTCCCGTTCCGCGGCGAGTACTTCACGCTCCGCCCGGAGTCCGCGCACCTCGTCCGCGGCCTGGTGTACCCGGTTCCGGACGCGACGCTGCCGTTCCTCGGCGTGCACCTGACCCGCATGCTCGACGGCTCCGTACACGCCGGCCCGAACGCGGTGCTCGCGCTGCGTCGCGAGGGCTACCGCTGGCGTGACGTGTCGTTCGCCGACCTTGCCGAGGTGGCCCGGTTCCCCGGCATCTGGAAGCTGGCGCGCAAGTACCCGCGCACGGCGGTCGACGAGGTGACCAGGTCACTGTCGAAGCGCCGGTTCGCACGCAGCCTGGCCAGGCTGGTGCCGGCCGTCGGCAAGGAGGACCTGGTCCGCGCCGGTGCCGGCGTACGGGCCCAGGCCCTCCTGCGCGACGGGACGCTGGTGCAGGACTTCATCATCGAGTCGGCGCCGAACCAGGTGCACGTGCTGAACGCGCCCTCGCCAGGCGCCACGTGCGCACTGGAGATCGCCAAGCACGTCGCCGACCAGGTGAAGAGCTAGCCGGCCCGCCTCCCCGGATTTTCATGTGTGGGTCGCGTCCCGGCGAAGGTTCGGCTGCCTAGGTGGATGGTGGCTGGGTGCCGTCACGTTCCCCTGAGGTAACTGTTGGTCAGGCGCGGACAGTCGCACAAAGATCCGATCGCCAGTGCCGCACCGGCGACGCCACCGGGCATTCGACGAGACGTGCGGTCTTCGTCTGCGGGGCGTTCACCAGCGGCATCGAGCAGGGCGCGGCCATCGGCACACCCGTCACCCCGCTCAGCCGCGGGGCGGCGGGGTGACGGGACACCTTCGATGCACGTCGACCAGGTCAGCGCGCACCGGCAACGCGATTAGCCGACCGGCGTCAGCACGTCCCTGCCGACGAACGGCCGCAGCGCCGCCGGCACGCGCACCGAACCGTCGGCCTGCTGGTGGTTCTCCAGGATCGCGACCAGCCAGCGGGTCGTCGCGAGCGTGCCGTTCAGCGTGGCCGCCGCCTGCGGGCGGTTGTTCTCGTCGCGGTAGCGCACCGAGAGGCGTCGCGCCTGGAACGTCGTGCAGTTCGACGTCGACGTCAGCTCGCGGTACCGGCCCTGCGTCGGCACCCACGCCTCGCAGTCGAACTTGCGCGCCGCGCTCGTGCCGAGGTCGCCGCCGGCCACGTCGACGACCCGGTACGGCACCTCGATCTTGGCGAGCATCTCCTCCTCCCATGCCAGCAGCCTGGCGTGCTCCGCCTCGGCGTCCTGCGGCCGGCAGTAGACGAACATCTCGACCTTGTCGAACTGGTGCACGCGGATGACGCCCCTGGTGTCCTTGCCGTAGGAGCCGGCCTCGCGGCGGAAGCACGACGACCAGCCGGCGTACCGGCGCGGCCCCGCGGACAGGTCGAGGATCTCGTCGGCGTGGTAGCCGGCGAGCGGCACCTCGGACGTGCCGACCAGGTACAGGTCGTCGTCGGCGAGGCGGTACACCTCGCTCGCGTGCGCGCCGAGGAAACCCGTGCCGGCCATGATCTCCGGCCGGACCAGCACCGGCGGGATCATCAGCGTGAAGCCGTTCGCCGTCGCCTGCGCGGCGGCGAGGTTCAGCAGCGCGAGCTGCAGCTGTGCCCCGACACCGGTGAGGAAGTAGAACCGCGAGCCGGACACCTTCGCGCCGCGTTCCATGTCCAACGCGCCGAGCCGGACGCCGAGGTCGAGGTGGTCGAGCGGCTCGAAGTCGAACGCCGGTGGCGTGCCGACCTCCTTGAGCACCACGTAGTCGTCCTCGCCGCCGGCGGGCGCCTGCGGATGGACGACGTTGGGCACGACCGCGTGCAGCTCGGCGAGCTCGGACTCGGCCGTGGCCTGCGCGGCCTCCGCGGCCCGCACGTCGGCGGCCAGCTCCTTGCCCCTGGCCAGCAACGCGTCCCGCTCGTCCCCGCGGGCCCGCCCGACCTGCTTGCCGAGCTGCTTCTGCTCGGCGCGCAACGTGTCGGCGGCGGCGACCGCGGACCGGCGCCGCTCGTCGGCGGACAACAGCGCGTCGACCACAGCCGTGTCCTCGCCACGGGCCCGCTGGGAGGCCCGCACGGCCTCGGGATTCTCACGCAGTGTCCTCAGGTCGATCACGGCTCGGAGCGTATCCGGAAGACCGAATCCGGCCACAACGTGATTCGGGCACTACCACCGTGCGTAACGCTGGCATCATGGACCCGATGTCTGGACGCGTCGGATCGTCGGGCTCCCGTGGGAGCACGCTCAGAACACGGCTGGTGATGGCTGGAGCCTTCATCGGCGCTCTCGCTGTGCTCAGCATGAGCATGCTTTTCTCCTGGCCGGTGTCGGTGAAGGGGGCGGCGGACACCGCCGCCGAGGAGGCGGCCGCCGCGTTCGACTCGCCCAGCGGCACCTGCCTCGACTGGCCGAACGACGCGCCGCAGAACATGCGCCGCGTGCCGTGCGACAAGCCGCACACCTTCGAGGTGACGAGCAACGTCGAGATCGGCGGCGACTACGGGGCGAACGCGCCGACGCCGGACGAGCAGGGCTGGCAGCAGATCGTGACCGAGAAGTGCACGGAGGTCGGCAAGACCTACCTCGGCGGCACGCTCGACCCGTTCGGCAAGTACACGGTGGGCGCGCTGAAGCCCACCGCCGACCAGTGGCGCGACGGCGACCGCAAGCTGCGCTGCGGCGTGCAGCGGGTGACCCCGTCCGGCAAGCGGCTGCTGTCGACGACCGGCACCGCGGCCAAGCAGGACCAGTCCAACGTGCACGACCCGGGGACGTGCTTCGGCCTGGTGAACGAGAAGGACGTCGGCGACCCGGTCGACTGCGGCACGCAGCACTCGTACGAGGTGGTCGGCAACGTCGACCTCCTCGCCGCCTTCCCGGCCGGCTATCCCACGGAAGAGCAGCAGCGGGAGAAGACCGTGGACCTCTGCCCGCCGGTGGCGGCGAAGTACACGGGCGGCAAGGACCTCGCCGCGCTGACGCTGTCGCTCTACTCGGACACGCTGAAGGCCGAGAGCTGGGCGGCCGGCTCGCACAAGGTGAACTGCAAGGTGGGAGCGCTCGAGCAGGACGGCTCGCTGCGGCCGGTGACCGGCAGTGTCCGGGCCCAGCCCGCGAACACGTCCGCCGCGCCGAAGTCCGGCGGCTGACGTGGCGTTCGCGATGACGCGCGACCGGTTCGAGGAGCTGGTCGGCGACGCGCTCGACCTCATCCCGAAGGAGTTCGCCGCGGCGATGGACAACGTCGTCGTCCTGGTCGAGGACCGCGACCGCGAGAACCCCACGCTGCTCGGGCTCTACCACGGCGTCGCGCTGACCGAGCGCACGTCGCACTACGGCGGCGTGCTGCCGGACCGGATCACCATCTACCGGGAAGCCATCCTCGACATCTGCCGCGACGAGGACGACGTCGTGGAGGAGGTCGCCATCACTGTCGTTCACGAGATCGCTCACCACTTCGGAGTCGACGACGCCCGCCTGCACGAGCTGGGCTGGGGCTGATCGTTAGTTTCTGAGAACATATTGACACTGTCATCTGACACTGTCAATATTGCAGCATGACCGACGAGCTGTGGACTCTCGAACAGCTCTCGGACCAGGTAGCCGCACTCTTGGCCGACGACTACAACGGCCAGCAGAACGGCAGGGTCCGAGAGCTGCCGAACGGACGCACCATCCGGTGGTACACGACCATCGGGCTCGTCGACCGTCCGCTCGCCACCCGGGGCCGCGTCGCGCTCTACGGCGTTCGGCACGCGTTGCAGCTGGCCGCGGTCAAGCGTCTGCAGGCAAAGGGCCTGTCGCTGGCCGACATCCAGGAGCGCCTGCTCGGCGCTACCGACGAGGAGCTCGCCGGGGTCGCCGAGACCGTGCGCCACCTGCAGGACATGGAGATCTACCCACCGCCGGCGGACGGGATCAAGGTCGCGCCGTTCTGGCACAGGTCGCCACCACCCGAATCTGACACTGTCATCAGGCCGGTGCACGGCTTCCGCGTCGGTGACAGTGTCACCGTCACGCTGAACGGTGCCACCAGAGCCCCGGACGAGGCCGAGCTGGCGGAACTGACGGCGGCGGCCGCGCCGCTGCTCGCAGCGATCGACCGGCTCGGCCTGTCCACACGAAAGGAACGCCGATGAGCACCGACATCGACCTGATCGACCCAGCCGAGGTCGACGCCCGGCCGACCGACGACGACGGGCTGGGCTGCCTGAGCACCGCGCGTGGCAACCTGCCGCTCGAGTCGCTCGACGTCCGCACGAGCATCACCGGCCTCGCCTCGCACACCGAGGTCACGCAGGGCTTCCGCAACACCCACACCGAACCGCTCGAGGCCACGTACATCTTCCCGCTGCCGCCACGTGCCGCGGTCACGGCGATGCGCATGGAGGCGGACGGCCGGGTGGTCGAGGGCGTGCTCAAGGAACGCGGCGCGGCCAGGGCCGACTACGACCAGGCCATCGAGCAGGGCAAGCGCGCGTCGATCGCCGAGGAGGAGCGGTCGGGCGTGTTCACCATGCGGGTCGGCAACGTCATGCCGGGCGAGCGGGTGACGGTGCACCTGACGCTGGCCGGCGCGCTGCCCTACGAGGACGGCGAGGCCACGTTCCGCTTCCCGCTGGTCGTCGCGCCGAGGTACATCCCGGGCGCGGCGTTCGCGGACGAGCAGGTCGGCGACGGCACCGCGGCGGACACCGACGCCGTGCCGGACGCGTCGCGGATCTCCCCTCCGGTGCTGCTCCCCGGCTTCCCGAACCCGGTACGGCTGTCCCTCGAGGTCGACGTCGACCCGGCGGGCCTGCCGCTGACCGGGGTGCGCTCGAGCCTGCACGCGACCGCCACCGACGACACGGCGAGCGGGCTGCGGATCCGCCTGAACACTGGCGAACGCGCGGACCGCGACTTCGTGCTGCGGCTGAAGGTCGGCGACGACGACGCGGTGAGCACGTCACTGGCGGTGCTGCCGGACGAGGACGAGCAGGGCGGCACGTTCGCGCTGACCGTGCTGCCGCCCGTGGCCGAGGCGCCCCGCCGCGGCCGCGACGTCGTGCTGGTGCTCGACCGCTCCGGCTCGATGGGCGGTTGGAAGATGGTGGCGGCCCGCCGTGCGGCGGCGCGGATCGTGGACACCCTCGGCGGCGACGACCGGTTCGCCGTGCTGGCGTTCGACGACCAGATCAAGACCCCCGCCGGGCTGCCGGAGACCCTCGCCGAGGCGACCGACCGCAACCGTTTCCGGGCGGTGGAGTTCCTCGCCGGGATCGACGCGCGGGGCGGCACCGAGATGTTGTCCCCGCTGCGCCAGGCCGCCAACCTGCTGAGCGGGGAGACGGTCCGCGAGCGGGTCCTGGTGCTGGTGACGGACGGCCAGGTCGGCAACGAGGACCAGCTCCTGCACGAACTGGCTCCGAGGCTCGCCGGCGTGCGGGTGAGCACCGTGGGCATCGACCGGGCGGTGAACGAGGGGTTCCTGCGCAGGCTGGCGGGTTCGAACGGCCGGTGCGAGCTGGTCGAGTCGGAGGACCGGCTCGACGAGGCCATGCACCACGTTCACCGCAGGATCGGCAACCCGCTGGTGACGGAACTGGCGGTGACGCAGGACGGCCTCGCCGTGGACCTGGCGTCCATGGCCCCCGCGCCGACCCCGGACCTGTACCCGGGCGCGCCCGTGGTGGTGCTCGGCCGCTTCACCGGTGCCGCGGACGGCGGGGTGGTGGTGAGCGGTCTGCCCGACTGGCGCACCGCCCCGACCGCGAGCCGCAGCGACAACCCGGCGCTGGGCGCGCTGTGGGCGAGGGCGAACATCCGGGACCTGGAGGACCGGTACGTCATCGGCGTGAACCAGTCCGCGCTCGAACACCAGATCGTCGAGACGTCGCTGAAGTTCGGTGTGCTGTGCCGCTTCACGGCCTTCGTGGCGGTGGACCAGCGCGTGGTGAACGAGGGCGGCAAGACGAAGCGCGTGACCCAACCGGTGGACCTCCCGAGCGGCTGGGAGGTGCCGACCCCGGCCCCCGCGCCCGCGGCTTACGGCATGGCGGCGCCGGCGAGCATGCCGACGTTCGCCGCCGGCGCACAGTTCGGCGGGGCCGCGGTGTCCCGAAGCGCTCCCAGCTACGACACGAGTTTCGGAGATGGCTTCAGCGTGCAAGGCATGCCCGACAGTTTGACCGGCGGCTCCCCCGGTCAGGGGCCAGGTCAGTTCATGCCTCCGGTGGTCCCGCCACCGAAGAAGCGCTCCCGCCCGGTCCCAACGCCGACGGAACCGCTGTCGACGTTCGCCGCGACAGAGCTGACCCGCCTACAGCAGAACGACGGCCAGGACGTGTGGCTGCGCTCCGGCCTGCTGACCGCACTGGCGGAACGCATCCGAGTGCTGCTGACGAAGTGGCAGGAAGCCGGCGAGGCCAAGTCCGCTCGCTCAGCCATGGGCGCACTGTCCACGGAACTGTCCCTACCCACGGCGGACCCCGCCGAAGTGGACCGCCGCTGGCAACGCGCCCTGGAGACACTGACCTCCGTGTCGACCAAGTCAGCACAACCCCGCCGAGCCTTCTGGAAACGATGAGTTCGACCCCGGCCCCCGTGTCCGCGGGGGCCGGAGGGCCGGAGGGCCGGAGGGCCGGGGCGAATTGGACTGGCATGGGTGCTGGGTAGGCGGAATCGGTCGGGTTGTGGATGGAGGCGGGTTGGCACGGCAGTTGACTTCGGCCTCCCTTCACACCTGGACCGCTGGACCCACGGGCCGCCGACCCACAGGCCGGCACGACGGGGTGGGACGCCTGCCGCACGGTCACATCGGGTACTTCAAGGCCGTGGACCCATCGGTCCGGGTGCGGTCACGGCAGTGCGTCTTGGCGCAATGCATCGTGGCGCGGGGTTCGTCACGGCGGCCTTGGATCGTCGCCGGTGGGTATCCGGTGCGATGCCGACCGCTCGGTTGACGTGTCTGCGCAAGGTGGCAGCCGTTCCCATACCGGTGCGGGCCGCGACCGCGTCGATGCTGGCATCGGTCGTCTCAAGGAGTTTCGACCTCCCCTTCACACACGGACCGACGGACCCAAAGCGGTCCGGCACGACGGGGCGGGACACCCACCGTGCTGCGGCGACCCGGCCTCCCCGCCGCCGGTGCCGGCCGACGGCCTCGGCCGCTCCGCGCAGACCTACCACTTCGACGTGGGTGGTCACCCGCCGAGGGGAGCGCCGCCGCGCGAGTGTCCGGGCAGGACATCTACGCGGTCAGCGCTCCCCCGGCGGTCGGCGCCGTCGCCCGCCTTCTCGACCGGCGACCCACTGGTGCAGCCACCGCAGGCCAACGGTTCGACGCGACCGCAGGAATGCGGTCGCGTCGAACCGTCCACCTGTCGTTCTCGGCCGGATCCGGGCTCAGCCCTTCACGCAGACGACCTGCTTGAGCTTCGCGACCACCTCGACCAGGTCGTCCTGGTTGCGGATCACCTCGTCGATGTCCTTGTACGCCGCGGGGATCTCGTCGACGACGCCGGAGTCCTTTCGGCACTCGACGCCCGCGGTCTGGGCCGCCAGGTCCTCTTCCGTGAACTGCTTGCGCGCCTTGTTGCGGGACATGCGGCGGCCGGCGCCGTGGGACGCCGACTCGAAGGAGTCCGGATTTCCCAGGCCCCGCACGATGTACGAGCCGGTACCCATCGAGCCCGGGATGATGCCCAGGTCGCCGCGGCCCGCGCGGATGGCGCCCTTGCGGGTCACCAACACGTCCTCGCCGAAATGGGTCTCTTCGGCGACGTAGTTGTGGTGCGCGGAAATGGGCTCCTCGAACCTCACCTGTGGGAACTGCTTGCGCAGCACGTCGCCGACGAGACGCAGCATGACCGCCCGGTTGCGGCGCGCGTAGTCCTGCGCCCAGAACAGGTCGTGGCGGTACGCCTTCATCTGCGGGGTGTGCGCGAGGAACACCGCCAGGTCCGGGTCCGGCAGCGACTGGTTGTGCGCGAGCCCGCGCGCCACCGCGATGTGGTGCTGCGCAAGGAGGTTCCCGATCCCGCGGGACCCGGAGTGCAGCATCACCCACACCTGCTTGGTCGTGTCCAGGCAGATCTCGATGAAGTGGTTGCCGCCACCGAGCGTGCCCATCTGGTGCAGCGCCTTGCCCGAGTTCGCCTTCACCACCGGCGTCAGGTCGTCGAACCCGCGCCAGAAGCGGTCCCAGTCACCGGCGTCCCGGTCGGTGAACGCCGTCGACCGGTGCTGGCCGAAGCCGACCGGCACGGCGCGCTCGAGGTTCGACCGCAGCCGGCCGAGGTCGTCGGGCAGGTCGGTCGCCGTCAGCGACGTGCGCACCGCGGTCATGCCACAGCCGATGTCCACGCCGACCGCCGCCGGGGACACCGCGTCACGCATCGCGATCACCGAGCCGACCGTGGCGCCCTTTCCGTAGTGCACGTCCGGCATCACGGCGACGTGCTTGAACGTCCACGGCAGCGCGGCGATGTTCTGCAGCTGCGCCATCGCCTGCGGCTCGACCGTCTCCGGTCGCGTCCACATACGAATGTCGACGTGCCTGCCTCGAATCGTCGTTGCTGCCATGTGTCCAGGCTAGAGCCCCGAAAATCGGTGGCACGAGGGATTTACAGCAGGTGCGCGCGCCGCCAGATCCTCTTCGACGGCCCCCCGATCATGCCGACCTCGGTCAGGAAGTCCACGATCTTCTCGGCCATCCACTTCCGGGACGCGTGGTGGTGCGGGTTCGCGAGCGCCACCGCCCGCGCCTCCTTCGGGTCGAGGCCGACCGCCGCGTACGCGCCGGGATGCACCAGGATGTTGATCACCGAGTAGGCCACGACGGCGGTCACGAGCCGGTGCAGCTCCAGCTGCGCACGGCTGAGCCCGGCCATGCCGCGGACCAGCTCCTCACGCGCGTAGCGCACGTGCCTGGCCTCCTCGACCACATGGATCTTGTTGATCATCCGGATCATCGGCTGGATGCTCTCGTCGTCCAGCATGGACCGCTGCAGCCGGTCGGTGGTCTCCTCGACGACGAGTACCGAGGCGAACATCGCCGGCCCGCCGATCAACGCGCCGAACAGTTTCGCCGGCGCCCGGACCACGCGCGGCGGCCCGTACGCCGGCAGCCCGAGCCGCGCGATGCCCTTGCCGAACATGATCGCGTGCCGCGTCTCGTCGCCGATCTCCGTCAGCGCGTAGTGCATGTGCGGGCTTCGCGGATCGAGGTCCGCCGCGTACCGCGCGAGCAGCTGCATCAGCACGATCTCGGTCCACAGCCCGACGCTGGTGATGCTGCCGATCTCGTGCTTGGCCAGCTCGGTCCGCTGCTCGGGCGTCAGCCCGTCCCACAGCGTCGTGCCGTAGAGCGACACCCGCTCCTCCGGCAGGAACCCCTTGCCCTCGACGAGCGGCGCGTCCCAGTCGATGTCGACGTCCGGGTCGTAGGAGTTTCGCATCGAGGACTCGAGCAGCCGTTCCGCGGTGACGTCGCGGTCCTTGGGTCGCAGCACGCGCGCCATGGCGAACCTCCCGGCGAAGTATCTGTTACTAGACGTAACAGTTACCTAGGTTCTACCTCGCCGCTTGCGCTGTCAAGCGCTGTCACGTATCCGGTCGCGTCAGGTCGCCGATGAGCTGGACGATCTCGCGCGTGACCGGACGCAGGAGCCGCAAGCGGGACAGTCCGATCACCCGGTCTAGCAGCGGCACCGTGCGGTCGATCAGCATCCGCGTCCGCCGGCACTCCGCCGACCGGTCGTGCACCCAGAACAGCACGACACCCATCTCGTAGAGCCACAGCAGCTCGGGCAACTCCGGCCGCAGGTCGGGGTCGACCTTCGCCGTCGACCCCTCGAGCACCCGCCGGTGCAGCGCGATCTGCGCGTCCCGCGCCGGGCTCGACTCGTTCGAGAACGGGCTCAGCGGGCTGTCCGGGTCGGCCGCGTTGACGAAGAACTGTCTGCCGAACGCGTGGTAGGGCGCGGCAACGTCGAGCCAGCCGTGCATCACCGCGCGCAAACGTTTGGCGAAGTCCTGCTCGGTGGCCAGCGCCGCCTCGACCCGCTGCTCGTGCAGCTCGGCGATCCGGTCGTAGAAGCCCTGGACGAGCTGGTCCTTGGAGCTGAAGTAGTAGTACGCGTTGCCGACCGAGACGCCGGCCTCCTTGGCGATGGCCCGCATGGTCGTCTTGTCGTACCCGTGCTCCTGGAACAGGCGCAGCGCGGTCTCCACGATCAGCGTCCGAGTCGCCTCGCTCTTGGGTGTCCTGATCACGGCACCGGGAGAGTCCACCACCCGTTCACCGTATCCCCAGCGTGCCGGACCGTAACGACTTTCGTGACGATGACGAGATTCGGGTGAGCCACCGCAACGCCCGGCCGACTCCTGTCGGTGATCACGCACCTACGTCCCGCTGTGTTATCTGCCCGATGGGGCAACGGTTTGGTTCCTCGGGGTCCGAGTTTCGCCGTTGACGTATTTGGACCGCCCATGCGTGCTCTCTTGAGTGAACACAACAGCCGGGGGGCACCAGGAGGCGCGCGATGTTGTGCACTGTCGAGCCAGACGTCGATCTGTCCCAGCTCGAGGCCGAGCTGGCAAGAGTGACCGCGACCGAGTGGGCGCGGCCGGTCACCAGAGTGAACCTGGACGCGGTCGCCGCCGCCGCGTCGGCCGGCGACGCCGCCGCGACCGACGAGCTGCTCGGTTTCCTGCGCCCGATCATGGTGCGGTACTGCCGGTCCAAGCTGGGGCGGGTCCGTCCGATCAGCTCGGCCGACGACGTGGCGCAGGAGGTGTGCCTCGCGGTGTACCGCGCGCTGCCCACCTATCGGCACCTCGGCCGGCCGTTCCTGTCGTTCGTGTTCGGGGTGGCGGCGCACAAGGTCGCCGACGTGCACCGGGCCGCCGCACGCGACCGCTCGCTGCCGACCGCGGAGACCCCCGACACGCTGACCGTCGAGGAGAACCCTGAGCAGATCGCGCTGCGCCGCGAGCTGGTCGAGCAGACCGGCGACCTGCTGCGCACGCTGCTGCCCCGGCAGCGGGACATCCTGATCATGCGGGTCGTGCTGGGCATGTCCGCACAGGAGACGGCCGAGGCGGTGGGCACCACACCGGACGCGGTCCGCGTGGCGCAGCACCGAGCCCTCAACCGCCTGCGGCGAACACTCGCCCGCTGAGCTGGCGGCGCGGGCAGCCGCAGGGGGCTGCCCGCGCCGCCGAACCACCCCCACGACCGGTGACGTCAGGAGGACGGCCGTACGGGTGAGAAACTGTGCACGTCCGGATCTCGGTCCCTGGTTAGCATCGGGCCATGGGCACCGAGCACGAACTTCGCCAGCCCGAGCCGGTGCGCGCCCTCCCGGCCGGCACCCGTGCGGAGAGCCCACACACCCTGGTGGACCTGCAACGCACCGCCGGAAACACAGCGGTGTCGGGCATGCTCACGGTGAGCCGCCGGATCACCCCACCCCCGCCCGCCGTGGCTCGGCCCCCCATGGTTCAGCCAAGAGCGGGCAGCGGCGTCGTGTCCACTCCCAACGGAGCGCCCCGGTATGCCCCGCCGTCGGAGTTCTCCATCGATGATCTCGACAAGAGGTTGAGAGACGCGGGCAACGTCGAGGGTGCCGTGTGGGAGGGCGAACGCCCGAATGCGACGCTCGCGGGCGGCGGGTCGGCACCGAACTTCGTGGTCACACGCGGCATGGTGAAGAAGGCGATCGCCTTCGACGGCACTGCCGGCACCGTCGTCGTCCACCACCGCGAGCGGTTCTTCGACGTGCTCGGCGCGCTGGCGCACGACGTGTCCCGGGTGAACGGCGAGGCAGACCTCGACACCGTGTACGCGATGTACTTCCCGGACTCCACGGTTACCGCGCCGCCCGCGGGTCTGGCCGGCCCGTCGATGCGAACCGCTCTCGACGACATCTCCATCATCTACTCCCCGCGCACCATCGACCCGGGCGCGGGCGCGCGGTTCTACGTGCTCGCCGCCGCGCTGCGGAAACGCGCCGCGACGCTGAAGGGCATGTCGGGTTGGGCGATGATGAAGGCGATCGCGGGCATGAACCTCGAGGCCGTGGCCGACCCCGGTGAGCGCAAGGCAGGTCCCTGCCTGCAGCGGCCGGTGCCCCGCCAGGGAAACAACGCGGTCCACAACGCCTTCGCCGACCACGTCACCGGCTCCATGACCGACTACTACCTGAGCACCCCGGAGGGCCTGGAGACGACCACGGACGGGCTCGACGCGAGCGACCCGAAGCTGGTGTGGGAGGTCAAGACTCGTCACGAGTGGGCCACCGAGGCCGGGCTCGCCGGTGGTTCGGTGTTCTCCCCGCTCATCCACAAGGAGTTTCTCTACAAGCTGGAGGCCCAGCGAGCCCGCCACGTCGCGGTGACCTCGCGCTGCGAGATGAAGCTGGCGTACGCGGTCGACGACGCCACGCTGGCCGCCTTCCTCCGTGACCATTGGGGCAACAACCCGTCGGTGCACCACCGCTAGAGTCTTCGCCAGTTGTCGAACAGAGCTGGAAGGGCTGTCCGCCGATGGCGTTGGGCCGCTGGGCGCCGCTGTCCCACCCGGACGTGGCCGCCGTCGAGGTGGACGACGTGCTGCGCGCGCTGGCCGACCCCACTCGCCGCCAGATCGTCCGGCTACTGCTCGCCGAGGGCGACCGGGCCTGCGGCACCTTCGGTCTTCCGGTGGCCGCCTCGACGCTCAGCCACCACTTCCGGACCCTGCGCGAGGCCGGCATCCTGCGTCAGTACGACAACGGCCGGCAGCGCATGAACACCCTGCGCCTCGACGAGCTGGACGAGCGCTTCCCCGGGCTCGTCCGCACCGTCCTCGCGGCCGCCTGATCACGCGACCGGGTGCGGCACCCGCCGCGCCGGTGCCGCTGTCGCGGACGCCGCGCGCGCCGCCTTCGCCGCCCGCCGGTTGTGCTTGCGCTCGTACCACCACGAGTCGACCTCGACGATGACCGGGCCGATCGCCATCAGCAGGAGCAGCCCGATCGCCAGCACTGCCCCGGTCCACACCAGAATCGCCTGCAGCATTTCTTCCTCCTCCAGTGAACTTGCTGGTCATAGCTTCGCGCTTGAGTGGGTCCGCCGGATCGGTCGAACAGTCGGCACCGACCGGCCGACCGGTCACCGCACGGAACCGGCCGACTGGCCGATCGGCCGACCCGCTCCCGCCGGTTGACCGAGGCGAGCCGCCGCGGAGTCCAATACGTTCTTCGACATGACACCGATCTCGGTGCCGCATCGCTGGCTGGCCGCGTTGCTCGGTCTCGCGCTGCTGCTCGATCTGCTGCTGCTCATCGAAGGACCCGGCGCACCGAGGACGAGCACCATGCTGGCGCTGTGCGGCGCCGCGGTGTTCGCCATCTGCGCCTTCCTCGGCGTCAACCGGCCCGCGGTCAGCGCGATCGTGGGCGCCGGCGTGCTCACGGTGTCCTCGGTGCTGCTGCGGGCCGCCGAGATCGAGACGTCGTCGATCGGCCTCGAACACATCCTGCTCACGGAGACGATCTCCGGCACGGTGCTCGTCGTCCTGGTGGTCTGGCACTGCACGCCGATGATCGCCAGCGCCTGCACGACGGCACTGGTCGTGTCGTGCCTCGCGTCGGTGTTCATCCGAGAGACGATCTGCGACTACTCCTACTGCGACTCCGCCGGCTACGGCGGGTACTACTCGATCGAGCCGGCGAACATCGCACAGACCGGGCTGTTCGGTCTGATCCTGTTGACCGCCGCGATCGCCGCCGGCCGCTACCTGCGCCGGTCGGCGAAGCAGCCGGTCGAGACGGAGATGGGGGCGCTGGTCCGCACCCAGTGGCCGCTCGGCGCCGCGCTGGCGGTGCTCGCGCTGGTCGAGCTGGCCCAGGCCGGTGGCGAGAACGTGGTCAGCCTCCTCGGCTCCGCCGGCGCGGCCGTCTGCGCGTTCTTCGGCACGAGGTACCCGCTGCGCGCCACGTACCTGGCGGCCGGGTCGATCACGATGATGACGTTGGTCAGCGCGGTCTTCGGCGCCGACAACGGTTGGCCCGTCTCGCTCACCGGCATCGCCGCGAGCATGGCGCTCGTCGCCTACGTGGTGCGCGACACACCGGTCCGGCAGGCGGCGCTCGCCACGGCCGCGCTGGTCGTCGCGACCATCCTGTCGATGCGGCTGCGGTCGCCGAGCGTCCTCGACGACCCCAGCTTCTCGCTGCTGCTGCTCTTCCTGCTCCTCGTGGCGGTCGTCGCAGGCTGGTACTTCCGGGCACGGGACCGGGAGCGCAACCAGACCGTGCGCGCGGCGGTGACCTCCGCGCAGCAGGGCGAGCGGATGGCACTGGCCCGCGAACTGCACGACGTCGTCGCGCACCACGTGACCGGCATCGTCGTCCAGGCGCAGGCCGCGCTGATGGTCGCGGACAAGAACCCGGGGGTGGCGCTGCCCGCGCTGGCGCGGATCGAGCACAGCGGCACCGAGGCGTTGAACGCGATGCGCACGCTGGTCGGCAGCCTGCGGGACGGCACGGCGGCATGGACCGCCGGCAACTCCGAGGTCGCCGACCAGGCCACCACGGACCTGTCCGCGGACATCCACAGCCTGGTCGAGAACTTCACCGGCCCGCCGGTCGAGCTGGAGCTGGACCTGCCGGAGCAGCTCCCGCACGAGGTCGGCCGTTCGGTGCTGCGGCTGGTCCAGGAGTCGCTGACGAACGTCGGCAAGCACGCGCCGGACGCCACCACCGTCCGGGTCCGGGTGGCGTACAACGGCGAGGGCCTGCACGTTCGGGTCACCGACGACGGCGCGAAGCGACCGGTGAGCCCTGCTGGCGGCTCCGGCGGTTACGGTCTGGTCGGCATGCGTGAGCGGGTGGAGCTGCTCCGCGGCCGCTTCGAGGCCGGGCCGAGCGGCTACGTCGGCTGGAGCGTGGAGGCGTGGCTGCCGTTGCGGAAAGAGGGGTCATGAGCGGAGCTTGCGGAGCGAATCATCGGCTACCGCGGCTCCTCGGAGCCTGCGAGGAGGAGCAGTGATCCGGTTACTGATCGCGGACGATCAGGAGATGGTGCGCGCCGGTTTCCGGATGATCCTGGAGACGCAGGACGACATCGAGGTGGTGGCCGACGTCCCGGACGGGGTGTCCGCGGTGCGGATCGCGCGCGAGCTGCGGCCCGACGTGTGCCTGCTGGACATCCGCATGCCGGGCATGGACGGCCTCGAGGTCACGAAGACGCTCGCCGGCCCCGGCGTGACCGACCCGCTGAAGGTCGTCGTGGTCACCACGTTCGACCTCGACGAGTACGTGCACGCCGCGTTGTCCAACGGCGCCAACGGTTTCCTGCTGAAGGACGCCGGCCCGGCGCTGCTGCTCGAGGCGGTCCGCGCGGCCCACCGCGGGGACGCGCTGGTGTCGCCGCAGATCACCGTTCGGCTGCTCCGCCACTTCGCGACGTCGAACGCGACCGCGCCGAAGGACTCGCCGGCCGAGCCGCTGACAGAGCGGGAGCTGGACGTCGTCCGGGCCGCCGCCAAAGGGCTGACGAACACCGAGATCGGCACCGAGCTCTACCTGTCGCTGTCCACGGTCAAGACGCACCTCGCCGCGGTGCAGGCCAAGATCGGGGCCCGCAACCGCGTCGAGGTCGCCGCGTGGGCGTGGCGTACCGGACTGATGGCCGCCGACGCCTGAGCGCTACTTCACCGTCGCGACGGTGAGCTGGTTGCCCGGCGGGGTGGCGGCGCACCCGGTGCCCGGCGCCGCGACGAACATCGAGTCGTACTCGTGCGGCGGGTAGATCCGCAGGCCACGCACCTCGGTCGGCTTGCAGTCGCCCGCCTCGTAGTTACGCACCTGGACGAACCCGATGTCGGCGGACGCGGTGCCGCCCGGCTTGAGGGTGATCACCGGGCCCTTGGCGCCGACGCGGAACGCGGCCGGCCCCACCTGGTGGCCGTCGTCGCCCGCGACGTAGGACACCCCGGGGAAGCCCTGGATGGTGCACGTACGGGCGCCCTTGTTGGTGAACACCAGCGCCCGGTACGTCGTGCCGGTCGCGGAGTCACCGCCGCCGAGGCTCAGCGACAGGTCCGCGACCTTGCACTCGGTCGAGCTGCCGGCGGCCGGCTTGGGTGCCGGCTGCTGGGCCTGCGCGGTCCCCGGCGCCGACGTGGCCGGCGGGGTGGTACTGGTCGGCGGGACCGTCTCGGACGGTGGCACCGTCTCCGAGGACCCGCCCGGGATGGTCGGCACCTCGGGACTCGCCGAGCCCGCCGAGCCTCCCTCGTTGCACCCCGCGAGCAACAGCACGATCGCCGCACCACCGCTGATGAGTACACCGGTCCTGACACTGGTTCGCAGCATGGTCATCGCCTCCACCTGGCCCCGACACCACTGGACGCACTTCTGACTTCTACTGAATGGACGTATGACCCCCACCCAGGGTTGCTTCCCACGGGATCTACCCCCGATCGGGCAACAACAAACGGTTGCGCGGCGACCACGCTGCGTGCCTCACCCGATGGTGGCGTCGCGGCCCGAGGGGACCGCGTACGTCGACAACGTGCGGATGATCTTGTCCCGCTTGCGGCGCGTGTCCAGGAACGATCGGGGCCGCAGGATGATCGCGGTGTCGGCCCACCGGTAGCGGGTCCAGACCTTCGCGCAGCTGCGGCCGGGGCGGCCCGAGTCGGAGATGGCGACGTGGATGACGTTGCGGGCGCGGATGTGCCGCGTCAGCAACCCGTTGTCGGTGAACTCGACCTGCCAGAGGACGCCGCGCGCGGCGGTGGCGGCGGCGACCAGCGCGCGGGCCCGGCCGCAGGAAAGCTCGAGGGAGAAGTCCCGGTCGAGCTCACGGGTCCGATTCTTTCCGACGAAGAACTTTGTGACGAAAACCAGAGCGATGACACTGCCCAACACGATGAGAAACGTGCCCATGATGCCCGCACCTCCTGCCAGCGTTTGCCGTCTGCCACGAACAGGGGCAGCACGGTGCGGCGGCAGGCCGACCCGGCAGCGCCGACGGGTCATCAGGTCATCCGAGCACCTCTTGCCATTTCCCTGGTCGTTACAAAACCGTTGTCATTGATTCTCTTGCGGAAATACTATTAGCGCTGAACGCCAACGATTCGTCAAGACTTGCGGCGAAACTGGTACTTGGGAAGAAGGATTCCTGTCGAACGGGGTCTTGACCTGAACCTAGGTCGAGCAGTCAGGCTGTCGTCATGGAGATGGACACCGTGCGGAGCTACCTGTCGCGAATCGGCGCTCCGACCCCCGCCGAGCCGACCGTCGAGGTGCTCAGGGACCTGCACCGCCGGCATCTGGAGACGGTGCCGTTCGAGAACCTGTCCATCCATCTCGACGAGCCGATCGTGCTGACGACCGACGCCCTCGTCGACAAGATCGTGGGACGTGGCCGGGGCGGTTTCTGTTACGAGCTGAACGGCTTGTTCGCCGAGCTGCTGCGCGCGCTGGGGTTCGAGGTCGAGCTGCTGGCGGCCAGCGTGCTGGTCGACGGTGGGCGGGTCGTCACCCCGATCTTCGACCACCTCGCCGTGCTGGTGCGGCTGGAGGAGCGGTACCTGGTGGACGTGGGTTTCGGCGCCCATGCGACGTACCCGCTGCGTCTGGACTGGCCGGAGGCGCAGGAGGATCCGGCGGGCGAGTTCCTGGTGGTGGACGCTCCTGGCGGGGACATGGACGTGCTCATG
Source organism: uncultured Actinomycetota bacterium (assembly GCA_963840275.1). Lineage (GTDB taxonomy): Bacteria > Actinomycetota > Actinomycetes > Mycobacteriales > Pseudonocardiaceae > Actinophytocola. The sequence continues at coordinate 604,057 of CAWIYK010000002.1, read as the reverse complement.
GACGGGGTGCCGCAGTACCGCGTGGAGATGCGGCCGAGGACGCTGTCGGACTTCGAACGGCCTTGCTGGTGGCAACAGCACGCGCCGGACTCGCACTTCCGGGACACCCCTCGGTGTTCCCGGAACACCGAGGATGGCCGCGTCACCGTGGTGGGCGACCGCCTACTGGAGACCGTGGGCGACCACCGCACGGAGACCATGCTCACGACGGACGAGGAAGTGTTGTCCGCGTACGAGAAGCACTTCGGCCTTCGTCTCGCGAAGGTGCCGACGCCACCGGCCTGACGGCCGGGCAGGAGTGCCGGCCGGCGAGTTCGTGGTGGTGGGGACGGGTGTGCCGCGGTACCGCGCGGCGACGCGGCCGACGAGGTCCTCTCGACGTACGAGAAGCACCTCGGCTTCCGCCTGGCGAAGGTGCCGACGCCGCCGACCTGACGGCGCTCGGGGCTGGAGCGCCGACCGCCGATGCTCGGGCTCCGAGCACCCGCGACGAACGCACGGCGTAAAGAAGACTTAGCCGCATACCGGACCAGGTCGACGTCGCCAACGTCGACCTGGTCGGTGAAACCCCTCTGTTCAAACGGATCCGCGGCCTGATTACCGACATCCGGTCAGGACGGCACCCGATCTTGCTCGAGATCGGCGATGCCGCTCCCCGAGCTACCGGGAGGCGACTCGGCGGTACTTGGCTACCGACAGCGGTACGAAGACCGCCAGGATCAGCACCGAGGACAGCAGCGCGTACAGCACCGCGTTGTCGGTCGGCCAGCCGGGAGGGGGTGCCATCCCCGGCGGGGCCTCGTTCCCGAACAGGTCGCGCACCGACTGGATCACCGCCGTGAACGGGTTCCACTGGGCCACGGCCCGCAGCGGGCCCGGCATCGTGCCCGCGCCAACGAACGCCGACGAGATGAACGACAGCGGGAACAGCCACATCAGGCCGGCGCTCTGCGCGACCTCCACGCTCGGCGCCGACAGTCCGATCAGCGCGCCGATCCACGACATCGCGAAGCCGAACAGCAACAGCAACAGGTACGCGAGCACCGCGTCGAGGAAGCTCCCCCGGATCCGCCACCCCACCAGCAGCCCGCACAGCGACATGATCAGCAGCGCCATCGACGACACGACCAGGTCGGACGTCGTCCGGCCCAGCAGGACCGCCAGGCGGGACATGGGTAACGACCGGAACCGGTCGATGATGCCCTTCTGCAGGTCGTTGCACAGCCCGATCACCGTGAACGCCGAGTTGAACGAGATGGTCTGGACGAAGATGCCCGCGATCAGGAACTCGCGGTAGGCGCCGCCGCCGAGCGCGCCGCCGAAGACGTACGCGAACAGCAGCACGAACATGATCGGCTGGATGACCGCGGCGAACAGCCAGTCGACGTTGCGCCGCACGTTGAGCAGGTTGCGCCAGGCGACGATCCCGCCGTCGCGCAACCCCTGCGTCAGCACGGTCATGCCGGCTCCCCCTTCTTCGTCGGCTCCTCTTCCGCGGCGTGGCCGGTGAGCGACAGGAACACGTCGTCGAGCGTCGGCCGGTGCAGACCGACGTCGAGCACCACGACGCCCTCCGCGTCGAGCCTGCGCAACGCCTCGATCAGCGACTTCGGACCGGCGTCCACCAGCACCGTCACGCGCCTGCTGTGCTGGTCGACCGTCGGCTCGCCCGAGCCGACGTCGGTCAGCACGCGGCTCGCCACGGCGAGCTCCGCCGCGTCCGCGACCACGATCTGCAGGCGTTCGCCGCCGACCTCGGCCTTCAGGTTGTCCGCGGTGCCGCTGGCGATCACCCTGCCGTGGTCGATGACGAGGATCGTGTCGGCCAGCTGGTCTGCCTCCTCCAGGTACTGCGTGGTCAGCAGCACCGTGGCGCCGTCGGCCACCAGCTCGCCGATGACCTCCCACGTCTCGAGCCGCCCCCGCGGGTCGAGACCGGTGGTCGGCTCGTCGAGCAGCACCACCGCGGGCTCCGCGACCAGCGCGCCCGCCAGGTCGAGCCGCCTGCGCATGCCGCCGGAGTACGTCTTGGCCGGGCGGGTCGCCGCGGCGGTGAGCCGGAAGCGGTCGATCAGCTCGGTGGCGCGCGCCCTGGCGTCGGTCTTGTTCATGCCGTACAACCGGCCGACCATGTACAGGTTCTCGAAGCCGGTCAGGTTCTCGTCGACGGCCGCGTACTGGCCGGACAGCCCGATCGACTTGCGGACCTTGTCCGGCTCGGCGAGCACGTCGTGCCCGGCGACCCACGCGCGCCCGGAGTCCGGACGCAGCAACGTGGTCAGGATGCGCACCGCGGTCGTCTTGCCGGCCCCGTTCGGGCCGAGCAGCCCCAGCACGGTGCCGGTCGGTATCTCCAGGTCGATGCCGTCGAGCGCGCGAGTGGACCCGAAGGTCTTCACGAGCGCCTCGGTGCGCACCGCGACGTCTGACGCGGCCATGAGTTGGAACCCCCCGGGTAGTCCGGTGTTGTCGGTGACGCGTGGGGCACTGTAAACCCGGACCCCGACAATCCCGTCCGAATTACTCCGAAGGAGGAACCGATGAGCGCACGCGCGATCCTGGTCGGACTCGTCATCGGCCTGGTGTTCGGCGCCGCCATCGCCAGCGTGGTCTGGGCGATCACCGGCAGCGCGAGCGGCAACGACGACGTCGCGGCCGTCTGCGGTGTCGTCGAGCGGACCCCGCTGCCGGACGAGAACACCTCGACCGAGGACCTGCGCCGGTGGGCGGTCGCCGACGTGATGCCGTCGGTCGCGAAGGCGGACCCGCAGTACCGGCCGCTGGCCGAGGCGCTGGAGAAGGCGTTGCGCGCCATGCAGACGTTCGACAAGGACGAGCTGCGCAGCGCCGTCGACCGGGCGAAGGAGCTGTGCGCCGACGCCTAGCCGGTTCGGCCGCCGAGCACGCCGTCGACCCACTCCGTGGCCGCCGCGTAGTCGGCGTCGGTGTTGTTCGTCAGGCCGGGGGTCGGGGTGCCGTCGGCCTTCGGGTACGAGCCGAGGAAGCGGACGTCGGTGCAGCGGCGGTGCAGCGCGGCGAGCGCGTCGCGGACCCGCTGCTCGGCGACGTGGCCGTCGAAGTCGAGGTAGAAGCGGTACTCGCCGAGCCGGCCCTTGAGCGGGCGGGACTCGATGCGGCTCAGGTTGATGCCGCGCAGCGCCAGCTCGGTGAGCATCTCGGCGAGCACGCCGGTGCGCTGGTAGGCGGCGATGGCGGCGACCGACGTGCGGTCCGAGCCGGTCGGCGCGGGCAGCGTGCCGGGGCGCTGCAGCACGAGGAAGCGGGTGACCGCGTCGTCGACGTCGGCGAGCCCGGTGCCCAGCACGTTCAGCTCGTAGTGGAAGGCGGCGACGGGCGCGGTGATCGCCGCGTCGTACTCGCCGCCGAGCACGCCGACCGCGGCGGCCGCCGTCGAGGTGGCGGCGAGCTGGGTCGCGTGTGCGAGGTTCGCGCGGAGCCAGCCCTGGACCTGGGCGAGCGCGTGCGGGTGGCTCGCGACCGAGGTGATGTCGGCGAGCCCGAGGCCGGAGCGGGCCAGCAGCGAGAACTTGACCGGCAGGACCACCTCGGCGATGGCGACCAGCGGCTCGTCGACCGCGAGCGCGTCCATGGTGGCCGAGACCGCGCCCTCGACGGAGTTCTCCACGGGCACGCACGCGAGGTCCGAGGTGCCCTGCCGGACCGCGGCGAGCGCCTCCGGGACCGTGGCCACGGGCACCAGCGTGTGGCCGGGGCGGGCGGCAACGCGGGCCGCCTGCTCGGAGAAGGTTCCCTGCGGTCCGAAGTAGGCGATGCTCGGCACCGGGCCACCCTAGCCGGGATCCGTTGCGCGCCACGCCAACGGGACGACACGCCGACGACGGTGATCCACTCGGACGGGCACCGAGGCTTAACCTGACGGGGCTACCAGTTACCAGTTGACGGTTACGCGCGGTGCCCTCGAGGTGCCATGCTGGAAACCGTGACCGCCGCTGAGGAGGCTGAGACCGCGGGTACCACGACCGGCGAGACAGACGCGCCGGCACCGCTTCGGTTGGTGCTGTGCGCTGTGGAGGAACCGCTGGCCCACGCTTGGGAAGCCGCCGTCGACGGGCGTCCGGACGTGGCGGTGCACCGGGGCTCGACCCTGGATGTGCCGGCGCAGGCGGTGGTCAGCCCCGCGAACTCCTACGGCTGGATGCGCGGCGGGATCGACGCCGTCTACGCCCGCGAGTTTCCCTCGATCGAACAACACGTCCGGAGTGCCGTTCTCGCCTATCACGGCGGAGAGTTACCGGTCGGTCAGGCGGTGATCGTGCCGACCGACGTCGCCGAGCCCGCGTGGCTGATCAGCGCGCCGACCATGCGGGAACCGGGCGAGGTGCTGCCGCCGGACACCGTGCACCCCTACCTCGCGGCACGCGCGGTGTTCCGCCTGTGGCACGACGGCCGGCTCGAGGACGACCGGCCGGTGCGCACGGTCGTGCGGACCATGGCGCTGCCCGGGCTGGGCACCGGGGTCGGCGGCGTGTCGCCCGCGGTGTGCGCCCGGCAGGTGATGGCCGCGTGGGACGAGGTCTTCCGCCCTTCCCGACCGGCCTGACTCGGGCGGGCGTTCCCGGAGATATCGAATATTCGAACTCTCGCGTCGGACGGTGACCGAATCCGCTCCCCAAGTTCACACGTTGGGTGGTCGCCAAAATTCGATCCGCCGGGTTAAGTGAGTGACGACCGAATTCCCCGAGCAAGGAGGTCGAATGTCGTTAACGGTACCCGCGGACCTGCTGGAGAAAGCCCAGCAGGGTCCGGTGTCCGACGACGATTTCATCGCCTGCATCCGTGACTCGCTGCCCTATGCGTGGTCCGTGGTCACCGATGTCGCCGAGCAGCTCTCCACCGGCGGCGGGCCCTTCGCCGACAACCGGAAGGAGCCGCCGGACGAGGCAGCTCGCGGGCAGCTGCTGCGCCTGGTCGGCAGCGATGCGATGCGCGCGGCGGTCGAGCGGCACTTCAACGTCCGCCTCGCGTTCCAGAACTGCCACCGCCTCGCCCTGTTCGACCCGGCGGCCCACAAGGCCTACGCCGAGTTCATCAGCCCCCGTGCCCAGCTGCTCAACCAGAACCCCGAATTAGTGAACTGCTGAGAAAGGGGAGCCCTCGCGGCTCCCTTTTCCACCGCCGACATATGCATTTATTGCAATTTCACCGTCAGTTCCATCGTCAGTTCCAGCTCGTCGCGAATCGGAATGCCGTCCAGCCCCACGACCGGAATTTGCGGCTTGAGCCTTCTCGACTCGGTCACGGCGTCGACGCGCAGCGCGCTCAGCCGGAAGCCGGCCCGCTGGTAGAACCGCAGCGCGCGAGTGTTGTCGTTGGTCGTGGTGAGCCGGATCCGGCGCACGCCGGTGCCACGGCACTCGTCGACGAGCGCGCCGAGCAGTGCGGCGCCGATCCCGCCGCCGGCGAACGCGTTGATCGTCACCAGCTCGACGGTGTCCCCCGCGACGAGGTAGGTGAGCAGCCCCACCACCTCGCCGTCGGACTCCGCGAGCCACCCGGGCAGCGCGGAGGCGTCGACCATCCCGCCGATCGACAGCGCCACCACCTCGACCGCGCCCCACTCGCGCACGAGCAGCGGGGTGACGACGGGCTTGTCCGCCGGCGCCAGGCGCCGGAGCGTGTAATGGGTCACAGTGCTCAAAATGCCACGACGGCCTAACGTCTGTTGACGTGCCGGTGAAGACCAGCCGCGACCTCAGCCCTTACGTGGAGCTGCGTCGCGAGCAGTGGCGGGAGCTGCGCCGCGCCACGCCGCTGACGCTGTCGCTCGAGGAGCTGGTGCGGCTGCGCGGGCTCGGCGACCCGGTCGACCTCGAGGAGGTCGTCGACGTCTACCTGCCGCTGTCGCGCCTGATCAGCCTGCGGGTGGCGGCCGCGCAGCGGCTGTACGCGGCGACGACCGCGTTCCTCGGCGACGACCCGGCGGCGGCCAAGCAGGTGCCGTTCGTCATCGGGATCGCCGGGAGCGTCGCGGTCGGCAAGTCGACCACCGCGCGGCTGCTGCAGACGCTGCTGGCCCGCTGGCCCGACCACCCGCACGTCGACCTGGTGACGACCGACGGGTTCCTGTGGCCGAAGGCGGACCTGATCCGGCGCGGCATGATGAGCCGCAAGGGCTTCCCGGAGAGCTACGACCGCCGCGGCCTGCTGCGGTTCATCACCGACGTGAAGTCCGGGGTGCCCGAGGTGCAGGCGCCCGTCTACTCGCACCTCGCCTACGACATCGTGCCCGGCGAGTCGCAGGTCGTGCGCAAGCCGGACATCCTCATCGTCGAGGGGCTGAACGTGCTGCTCCCCGGCCAGGGGCTGACGGTCGCCGACCTGTTCGACTTCTCGATCTACGTCGACGCGCACACCGAGGACATCGCCCGCTGGTACGTAGAGCGGTTCCGGACCCTGCGCGACACGGCGTTCGCCGACCCGGACTCGCACTTCCACCACTACGCGTCGCTGTCCGACGACGCCGCGGCCGCCGAGGCGACCAAGCTCTGGCAGAAGATCAACGAGCCGAACCTGGTGCGGAACATCCTGCCGACCCGGCCGCGCGCGTCGCTGGTGCTCCGCAAGGACGCCGACCACCGGATCAGCCGCGTCCGCCTGCGCAAGCTGTAATCAGCGGCAATTGTCGGTGCTCCGTGGTTGGGTGTTCGGGTGCACGAGCAGCGATACCTGGAGTGCCTCGAGGCCGACTACGTGCGGCTGCGTGAGGTCGCCGAGACGGCGTTGGACGAGCGGGTGCCCAGCTGCCCCGATTGGACGGGTGTCGACCTCGTCCGGCACGTGGCCCACGTGTACCTGCACAAGACCGAGACGATGCGCAACGGCAGGTGGCCGGCGCCGTGGCCGCCCGACCTCGGCACCGACGTGCTCGGCGCGCTCGACGACGCCTACCGGCAGCTGGTCGGCGAGCTCACCGCCCGCAAGCCCACCGACCATGCGCTCACCTGGTACGAGCCGGACCAGACCGTCGGCTTCTGGTTCCGGCGGATGGCGCAGGAGACCGTGATCCACCGCCTCGACGCGGAGCTGGCGGCGGGTGTCGCGCACGCGCCGATCCCCACCGACCTCGCTGAGGACGGGATCGACGAGCTGTTGGTGCGCTTCCTCGTCTACGGCTCGGTCGAGTACCCGGAGGAGCTCGGCGAGCACCTCCCGGAGTGCGACGGCCGCACCGTGCAGATCGACACCGGCGGCGCGGGCTGGCAGGTGCAGCTCGGGCCGACCGAGATCACCGTCGAGCGCGGGCAGTCCGATCCGGAGGCCGGCGTGTTCGGTGCCCCCGACGCGGTGCTGCGGTGGGTGTGGCGGCGCGCGGGCGACGACGTGGTCCAGCTCGACGGCAACCGCTGGGTGATCGGCAAGCTGCGCACGATGCTGGGGATCGCGACGCAATAGTCTTGCGGCATGGCCGTGAGGGTGGCGCTCGTCGACGACCACGAGGTGGTGCGTCGCGGGCTGCGGGACCTGCTCGACGGCGAGCCCGGCATCGAGGTGGTCGCCGAGGCGGGCGGCGTCGCGGAGGCGCTCGTCCGAGTCGCCGCGACCACCCCGGACGTGGTGGTGGTCGACGTCCGGCTGCCCGACGGCGACGGGGTGTCGCTGTGCCGTGCCCTGCGGGCGTTGGACGACCCGCCGCGGTGCCTGGTGCTGACCGCGTTCGACGACGAACGCGCGCTCGTCGAGGCGATCATGGCCGGGGCGTCGGGCTACCTGCTGAAACAGGTCCGCGGGCAGGACCTGGTCGACGCCGTGCGGGAGGTCGCGGCCGGCCGGTCGCTGCTCGACCCGGTGACCACGGCCCGCGTGCTGGAGCGGATGCGCCGCTCCGCGGAGACCGACGAGCTGGACGCGCTCACCGAACGGGAGCGGCACGTGCTGGAACTGATGGGCGAGGGCCTCACGAACCGCCAGATCGCGGAACGGCTGTTCCTGGCGGAGAAGACCGTGAAGAACTACGTGACGTCGGTGCTCGCGAAGCTGGGCATGGAACGCCGTACCCAGGCGGTGGCGTGGATAGCCCGCCGCCCGAACCGGTGAGCGGCCGACGACGCGACACCGTCGGCCACCCACGGGTCAGGGCGGCCTGCGGATCTTTGTGCGCAGGTCTGCGCCTGACCGATCCGGGGAGGCGAGCTATTCGGGTGGGAACCTCGCGTCCACGGCCAGCTCGGCAAGCCGGTCGGGCGACAGCGGCGGCGACGAGATGGCCGGCTTCGCCGAGCCCGGATAGTCGAGCGACTGGGCGATGAACACCACGGTCCCGTCCGCGTAGCGGTACCCGGCCCACGTGTCGAAGTTCCCGCTGTCGTCCTTCGCGTCGAACACCCCGACGCGCTTGCCGTCCACGACCTTCTCGTGACAGTCGCCCTCGAGCCCCCACAGCGTGGGCCGGAGGTCGCACCCGTCCCCCGTCATCAGGTTGCCCGGGCTCGTCACCTGGACGAACAGCTCACCGACGCCGCCGTCCTTGGTGACCGGCTGAACGCCCTGGTACTCCCAGACCTCGACCCCGTCGACCGTGTCGACGTACTGCGACTGGCTGAACCGCAGCGGGCCCGAGTAGCCCGGTTCCGCGTAGTCGAGGTCGTCCGGGGCGCCGAACCCGGCCGGCACCACCGCGGTCACCTCGCCGAGCAGCGCCTCCCCCTGGTCGAACCGGGGGCCGGAGCGCGCCGTGCGGTCGGTCTGACCGTTCGGCCACGACGGCTCGGTGTCCTTGGTCCCGCCCCCCGCGCTCGCGGTCGGGACGGCAGAACCGCCGTTGGTCTCGCCACCCGCGCTCGCGGTCGGTGTGCCGGAACCGCCGACCGGCACGCCGGGCACGTCGTTGCCGGAGCCGCCCCCGACGACGATCGCGACGAGCGCGACGACCGCCACGGCGGCGGCGCTGCCCGCGCCGGCCCACCTGGCCTTCCGGCGCCGCTGTGCCCGCCGGGCCGCCTCCAGCACCGGCGTCTCGCTCATGGGCGGCGGCGCGGCGGCCGCCGTCATGGTGTCGTGGAGGGCGTGTCGAAACTCCTGCTCGTTCATGGCTCTCCTAGTCGACGAAGTTCGCGGTGGGGACGAGGTCCCGCAGGTTCTCGAGGCCGTGGGACGTCTGGCTCTTCACGGTTCCCGCGGTGCAGCCCATGGCCTTGGCCGTCTCGTCGACGGACAGGTCCTCCCAGAAGCGCATGACCAGCGCCGCGCGTTGCCGGGGCGGCACCTTCGTCAGCGCCCGGAGCAGCACCAGCCGGTCCTCGGCGCTGCCGCCGGTGGGCGCGGCGCGATCGGCGCGATCGGCGTTGTCGGCCGTCGGCGTCTCGCGGAAGAAGAACCCGCGGCGGTTCTCGTTCAGGAACGTGCGCACGAGAATCTGGCGCGTGTAGGCGTCGAGCACCTCGCGCGCGGCGACCCGGTGCCAGGCGCGGTACAGCTTCACGAAGGTGGTCTGAACGAGGTCCTCGGCCCGATGCCAGTCGCCGCACAGCAGGTAGGCGGTACCGCGCATGGCGCCCGCCTTGCTCGCGAAGTAGGCGGTGAACTCCTGCTGCTCGTGATCATCCATCGAATCTCCCCGTGCGGCGCCCTTGACGGAGTAGTCACACGGGGTCCCCCGCGTGAGGTTGTACGGGAATCCAAACGCACTCACGGGCGGCCCGTGAAGGACCGCCCGTGAGTGCCGACCGGATGTCAGGCGGGTGCGACAGCCGCCTCCACCGGTCGCGTTCTCAGGCCGACCCACGTCGAGCCGAGGGCCGAGCCGAAGGTGAGCACCGCGACCGCGCCGACCACGCCGAGGTACACCGAGATCGGGCCGGTCGGCACGAGAGAACCGTCCGTGACCAGCGTGAACGGCACCAAGGTCGTGGCCGCGACGAGCGTCCCGAGGAACACCCCGATCACCGTCGCGAGCCCGGACTCGACGGTCATCATCCGCAGCACCTGACCCCGCGTGGAGCCGGTGAGCCGCTGCAGCCCGAACTCCCTACGCCGCGCGGTCGTCGACAGGACGAGGCTGTTCACCACGGAGATCGCGGTGTAGGCGATGATCATCCCGGCCATCAGGTAGTTGATCCACGCCCCGACCTCCTGGTCCTCCGCGTTGCTCGCGACCAGTGCGTCCCGGTCGGCGACGACGACCCCCGGCCGGTCGGCGACGAGCGAGCTCAGCGCCTCGGACACCGACGCCACGTCGCCGCTCGTGCGGACCATGATCTGCGCCGGCAGCCCGGCCGTCGTGTGCGCCGCCACCAGCTCGGCCGGCATCAGCAGCGTCTCGAAGCCCTCCCGCGCCGGGTACAGCGCGACGATCCGCACGTCCACGTCCGCGCCGTCACCCATGCGCATGGTGATCGTGTCGCCGACGCCCCGGTCGATGCCGGTCGCCTGGTCCGCCGGCAACACGACCGTGTTCCCCGTCAGCTCGGACAGCGACCCCGCGCTCGGCCGGATCGCGGTGGTCGCGGCGACGCCCTCGGCGCTCACGCCCTGCACCGGCCTGCCGTCCTCGGACAGCGACTTGTCGAACGGCGCCGCCACATACACCTCGCTCGTCGCGAACTCCGACGCCGCCTCGACGCCCGGCACCCGCCGCACCTCGTCGACCAGCTCGGGTGCGAGCCCGCCGGTCGCGGACGACAGCACCAGGTCGGCACGCAGGTTCTCCACGAACGCCTCGTTCGCCACCGCCACCGACGTGGTCTGCAGGTAGATGTTCGCCGTCGCCATGCCGGTCGCCAGCATGATCGGCGTGACCACCGCGGCCATCCGCACCGCGCGGGTCTTCGTCGACAGCGTCGCCAGGTAGCCGGCGGTACCGGTGAACGCCCGGACCGGCGCCCGCAGCACCGCGAGCAGCACCTTCGTCACGCCCGGCGCGACCAGCGCGAGGGCGACCGCCCACAGCATCACCGACGGACCAGCCGTGCTCGCCGCGACCGGTCCGGTCATCACCGCGATCGTCACGATGAACAACGCGATCCCGCCGGCGAACGCCGTCACCGCGAGCACCACGCGGAACCAGCTCAGCCACTGCCGCTGGATGGCGGCGTCGGCCAGCGCCTCGGTCGGCCGGGTGCGGGCCGCGCGCCGGCCGGCGACGAGCGCCGCCACGAACGAGCTGACCAGCCCGACGCCCACGGCGACGGTCATCGGCAGCCGGCCGGAGTGGTGGACCATCGCGATCGGCACGACACCGTTCTCCGCGAGCTGGTCGAACAGCCACTCGCCGATGAACCCACCGAGCAGGCAGCCGAGCCCGGTCGCGAAGACCGACATGAACATCGCCTCGCCGATCACCATCCGGCGCAGCTGCCCGGGGGTGGTGCCGACGGCCCGCAGCAGCGCCAGCTCACGACCGCGCTGCTGGATCGACAGGCCCAGCGTCGTGGACACCACGAACAGCGCGACCATCGTCGCGAGCCCGCCGAACACGGCGGCCAGCACGACCAGGCCCTCGCCGGACTCGCCGGCGTCCGGGAACTCGGCGCTGCCCCGCTCCGCGCCGCTCAGCAGGGTGGCGTGCCGGCCGTCGAGCACCCGGCCGAGCCGCTCCTGCACGGCCGCGAGGTCGCCGTCGGCCCGCACGCCGATCAGGTCGACGAGGCCGGGGTGACCGGCGAGCCGGTCGATGTCGCCCGCGGAGAAGAAGACGGCCGACTCCCGCGAGTGGCCCTCGGCGAGCCCGGACACGGTGAACGTCTCGGTGGTGTCGCGGACTGCGAACCGGACGCGGTCCCCGACGGCGAGGCCCGACGTCTCGTCCAGCACGACGTCGCCCGCCGACGGTTCCGAGCCCTTGGTGAGCTTGTACGGCGTCAGCTCGGCCGAGGCCCAGCCGTGGCCGCTCATGGCCGTCAGCCCGTCGTCGCCCACCAGGCTCGCCGGCACCGACACGTCGCCGACCACCGAGGACACGCCCGGCACCCGCTCGAGGTCCGCGACCAGGTCCGCCGGCAGCCGGACCCGCTCACCCAGCTCCGCGGTGTCGGTGTCCTCCTCCGGGTCGGCCGGGTCCTCCTTCGGCAGCTCCCACGACTGGTCGCCGGTGACGACGAACTGCGTGGCGGCCAGTCGCTGCGCCGGCACGTCGCCACGGATCCCGGTCTCCATGAGCCCGCCGCAGGTGAGCACCAGCACGGCGCCGAACGTCATCGACAGGAACGTCGCGACGAACGCGCCCTTGCGGAACCGCATGGTCCGCAACGCGATCCGCAACATCAGTGCGCTCCCAGGGATGGCACGGCCGCCGCTGCGGGCTCGTCGGCCCACGCGCCGAGGTGCGTCATGCGCTCGGCGACCGCCTCGGCGGTCGGGTTGCGCAGCTCGCCGACCAGGCGGCCGTCGGCGAGGAACACGACCCGGTCGGCGTAGGACGCGGCGACGGGGTCGTGGGTCACCATCACGACGGTCTGACCGGCGGAGGTCACCGAGGCCCGCAGCAGGTTCAGCACGTCGCGGGCGGTGCGGGTGTCGAGCGCGCCGGTCGGCTCGTCGGCGAACATCACGGCCGGGCGGGTGATCAGCGCGCGGGCGATCGCCACGCGCTGCTGCTGGCCGCCGGACAGCTCGCCGGGCAGGTGCTTGCGGCGGTCGGCGAGACCGACCTGCTCGAGCACCCGCTGGACGGCGTCGGACTTGACGCGGCGACCGGCGAGCCGCAGCGGCAGCGTCACGTTGTCCTGCACGCTGAACGCGGGCAACAGGTTGAACGCCTGGAAGACGAAGCCGACCCGGTCGCGACGCAGCCTCGTCAGGTCCGTCTCGGACAGCGTGCTCAGCTCGTCGTCCTCGATCAGCACCGAGCCGCTGGTCGGCCGGTCGAGGCCGGCCGCGCAGTGCAGGAACGTGCTCTTGCCGGAACCGGACGGGCCCATGACGGCGGTGAAGCTGGCCCTCGGGAAACCGATGGTGACGCCGTCGAGGGCGGTGACGCTGTTGCGCTTGCCGCCGTAGGTCTTCCGGACATCGGTCAGTCGCACCACCAGATCAGGGGTCATGACCGTCCCTCGCAGGCTCGGTACGGCCGCTCGCGGTCGCCCTGCAACATTGATTCGCTCGCAAGCTCGCTCATGATGTTCTCCTTTGCCTGTCGCACAGGAGAAGCCTTGCGGGTTCGATCGAGATCGACACTGGTGCAGGCAGGGAGAACAGGGGTGGGGCTAGCCCTACCCCCGTAAGGGGACGGTCCAGGTGACCGTCGTGCCCTTCGGCGAGGACCGCACGACGCAGCGGCCGCCCGCCTGCTCGGCGCGTTCCTCGAGGTGTTTGAGGCCGCGGTGGCTCACGCCCTCCGGGATGCCGCAGCCGTCGTCCGCGACGGTCAGCCGGAGCGCGTCCGTGCGTCCGATGTGGACGGTCACGTGCGTCGCGCCGGAGTGTCTGACCACATTGGACAGTGTCTCCCGCAGCGCTGCCCGTGCATGGTCTGCGAGGTCGGCGGGAATGTCGGCGAGGTCGCCGTCGATGGTCAGTTCCGGCGGGAACCCGAGCAGCTCGCCGGCGATCGCGACCTCGACGGCCGCCGACTCGGCGAGGTCGGTGGAGGTGTCGACCGGGTCCGGGTTGCGCAGGGCGCGGACCACCGCGCGGACGTCCGCGATCGACGCGTCGAGCTGGTCGATCGCGTCGGACAGCCGGGTGGCGTCCTTGCGGGCGAGCTTGCGCGACGGGCCGGCGCGCGAGCAGGTCGAGCTGCATGCCGGCGGCGTAGAGCCGTTGGACGAGGACGTCGTGCAGGTCGCGGGCGATGCGTTCGCGCTCCTGGTAGAGCGTGAGCCGGGCGCGGGCGGTGGCGCCCTCCGCGAGCACGAGCACCAGCCCGGCCTGCGCGGCGAACGCGGTCAGCACCTCGACCGCGGTCTCGGCGAACGGCTTCGCGCCGCGCTTCCGGTACACGGTCAGCGCGCCGAGCCGACGCTGGGTGGTGCCGAACGGCGCGGCCGCGAACGGTCCGTAGGTCCGCAGCTCACGCGGCACGAACGGAGCCGTGCGCGGGTCGGTGCACACGTCGTCGACGACGATCGCGACGCCGCTGCGCGCCACCCGCGCGGCCGACGACCGGTTCGACAGCACCAGCCCGACCGGGTCGACGATCGTCGGCACGCTCGGCGCCCCGTGCGCGGCCTCGACGGTCAGGGAACCGTCCTCCGCGCGGGCCATGACGAGGCCGAGGTCGGCGCCGGCGAGCTCGGCGGCGTGGCGCACGACGAGCCGCAGCACCGCCTCCGGGTCCTCCCCGGACAGCGCCGCCGTCGCGATCTCGGTCGAGGCGCCGAGCGCCTGCGCGGCAAGAGCGGGTTCCATGACGCTGTTCAGGCTAGTTCGAGGACGACGTCCGCGGCGGCCGCCTCCTCCGCGCGGTGGGTGACGTGCACGACCGTGCGGCCGCTGAGGTTGGCGAGAACCTTGCGCGCGGTGGGCGGGTCGAGGTGCGCGGTCGGCTCGTCGAGCAGGAGGAGGTCGGCGTCGGCGAGGAGCGCACGCGCCAGCGCGAGCCGCTGGGCCTCGCCGCCGGACGCGGTCGTCGGGTCGGCGTCGAGCCGGTCGGCCCAGTCGCCGATCTCGGCCTGCCGCAACGCTTCGCGGAGCTGGTCGTCGGTGGCGGCCGGGTCGGCGACGCGGAGGTTCTCGCGCAGCGAGGTCGCCGCGAGGCTCGGTTCCTGGGGACACCAGGCGACGCGGGCCGGCAGGGTGGCGGTGCCGCCCTCGGCGGGCAGTTCGCCCCGCAGCAGCGCGAGCAGCGTGGACTTGCCGGCGCCGGAAGGGCCGGTGACCGCGAGGTGCGTGCCGCTGGGCACCTCGAGGCTGACGTCACGCAGAGTCGGCGCGGCCGCCCCCGGCCAGCGGACGTCGACCCCGCGGAGGCGGGTGGTGCCGTGAAAGGCGCCGTCGGGAACGTCGCGTCGTTCGGGAAAGGCGGTATGGGCCGCGCGGAGTGGGGCCAGGTGTTGGGTCGCCGTAGGCAGTGTCGCGAGGGTTTCCGTCAGTGCCAAGGGAACCAGCGCCAGTACCGGCACCAGCAGCGGGTCCACGGCACCGGCCGCGAGCCAGACGCCGGCGACCGTGGCCGCGCCCATGGCGAGGGTGGTCACCGCCGACGCCGCGCCGGCGCTCCACGCCTGGCGGCGGGCCTTGGCGGCGAGGTCGGCATCCATCGCGGCGAGGGCCGCGCGGCGGGCGTGGTGGGCGCCGAACGCGATGAGGTCCGCTGCGGCGTCGAGGAGGATGTGCACCTCCGCCGCGACCCGGCGACGGCCCGCGGCGAGTGCGCGGGTGGCCCGCCGGTCGAGCGCGAGCGCGACGGCCGGTGCACCCAGGCCGGCCGCCGCGACCGCGATGACGAGCGTGAGCCCCGCGGCCGGCAGGATCGCCAGCTGCACGGTCACGGCCGCCACGCACACGAGCGCCGCCACCATGGGCGGCAGGAGTACGCGCGGGGTGAGGTCGCGCACGGTGTCGATGTCGGTGGTGAGCCGCTGCACGTCGGCCGTGCCCCAGGCGCGGACGCGCTGGTCGGCGGCGGCGCGGAAGGCGGCGTCGTGGGTGACGAGCCGCTCGGCGTACCGCAGCCCGGCGCGCGCCAGCCCGAACGCGCGGACCCCCACCACGACGACGGAGAGCGTGAGGATCGGCGGCTGGGTGGCGGCCTTCGCGATGAGCCACGCGGAGGTGGCGGTGAGCGCGATCCCGGCGACGAGCGCGGCGGCGCCGAGTGCCGCACCGGCGAGGAGCCGGGGGGTGAGCAGGGTGCGCAACGGCAGTCGGCGGGGTGCCTCGAGGTCGCTGGTGGTGGCACGGCGCGGGGCGACCGGTTCGGCGGCGGGCTCGGGGTCGCGGTGGCTGGCGAGGACGACCGCGGCGCCGGTGTGTCCGATCGCGGCGTGCACCAGGGCGGCGTTGGCGGGGTCCTGGTGGGCGGTGGGTTCGTCGAGCAGGAGGAAGTCCGCGTCCCGCAGGAGCGCGCGTGCCACGGCGACGCGCTGGCGCTCGCCGGTGGAGAGCTGGTCGACGGGCCGGTCGAGGAGGTGGGTCAGGTTGAGCCGCTCGGCTAGCTCTCGATGGTCGCCGCCCAGCTCAGCCGCCACCGTGCCGCCGGTGAACCTGGGGTTCTGCGGCACCCACGCCACCCGCGCACGCCAGGCCTCGATGTCCACTTCGGACAGCTCGGTGCCGTCGATCCGAATGCTGCCCGCGGTGGGCGCCACGAAACCCAGCAACGCCGCGAAAGTGGTCGACTTACCACTACCGCTAGGTGAGTCGAGGTGGACGGTCTCACCCGGTCGAGCTGTGAACGACACACCATCGGGGGCAAACCCGGTGCCACGCGCCACTCTCAGGTCAGCAACCCGCAGCTCGCCCATCACCCCAAGTTGTCCACAGGCAAGATCCACATCGCCCATTCCGTCATACCCGGCCGGTAGACTGGCAAGGCGGGACGCCCCCGGGACAGGGTGGGGGCTGCATCGCGCGCGGGGCGTTGGTGACTGGGTCAGTGTTGCCACCTCGTCGACCGCCGCCACGCCTGCTTCGCTCGCGTGGTGCGCCGCGCCTGCCGCGCGTAGCGGCAGGTAGCACTCCGGGGCCAGGACCAGCACGAACAGGCCCACCGTCAGCGACAGGTCGCCGCCGATCAGCCGCACGCCCACCAGCACCGCCACCAGCGCGACCGACAGCGTCGCGACCAGTTCCAGTACCAGTGCCGACGCGAAAGCCACCCGCAGCGTCGCCATCGTGGATCGTCGGTGTGCGTCCGAGATTCGGCGGATCGTCTCCGCCTGTGCGTCCGCGCGGCGGAACGCCCTCAGCACCGGCAACGCCCGCACCAACTCACGCAGGTGCGCCGCCGCGCGCTGTTCCGACGCCGCCGCCTCCCGCACCCGGTCGCGGGTCCGCAGACCCACCAGCACCGCGAACAACGGCACCAGCGGCAACGTCACCGCGACGACCACCGCCGACGGCCAGTCCGCAACGAACAGCACGGCGCCGATCCCGAGCGGCAGCACCGCCGCGTTCACCAGCGCCGGCAGGTACACCGTGAAGTACGCGTCCAGCGCGTCGAGGCCCCGCGTCGCGAGCACCGTCAGCGCGGCGCCACGCGGCACCGTCCACTCCGGACCCAACGCCAGCGCGTGATCGAGCAGCCGGGCCCGCAGCTCCTCCTTCACCCCTGCCGCGGCCCGGGCCGCGACCACCTGCGTCGCCCAGCCCAACATCGCGCGCGCGAGCACCGCACCGGCGAGCACCCCCAGTGGCCCGCCGATGGGCGCCCCCGCCATCACCTTCGCCACCACCGTGGCCAGCGCCCACGCCTGCGCCACCAGCGCGACCCCGCCCAACGCCGCCAGCACCCCGCACCCGACCAGCGCCCGCCGCGCCGCGCCCGACAGCCGCGGCAACGCGCCGAGGCTCACGACAGCACCCGCTTGCGGAATACCCAGTACGTCCAGCCCTGGTAGACGAGCACCGCGGGCGCGCCGAACGCCGCCACCCACGTCATCACCGTGAGCGTGTACGGGCTCGACGCCGTGTCCGCTATGGACAGTGAATACGCGGGGTCCACCGTGGACGGCAGCACGTTCGGGTACAGCGACCCGAACAACGCGAGCACGCTCGCGCCGATCACCACGCCGAGCAACGCGAACGCCTGCCCCTCGCGCCCGTCCGCCAACCGCAGCCACGCCCCGACGGCGGCCACGAGCACGGCGAACAGCGCCAGCCAGGTCCACTCCGAGTCCGACCGCAGCTGCACCACGAGCGCCAGCATCAGCAGCGGCGCCAACCCGACCGGCAGCAGCGACAACGCGAGTCGTCGGGCGCGGTGCCGGAGCAGGCCGTCGGTCTTGAGCGCCACGAACGCCGCGCCGTGCACCAGCGCGAACCCGGTGATCGCGAGCGCGCCGAGCGCGGTGTCCCACCGCAGCGCGGCGAACGGCGAGCCGACGCGGTTGCCGTTCACGTCGAGCGGCAGACCGAGCACGTTCCACGACAGCAGCAACCCGACGCCGAGCGTCGCGACCAGCGAGCCGCCCGCGATCACCCCGTCCCAGACCGCCCGCCAGCGGTCCGTGTCGATCTTGCCGCGGTACTCGATCGCCACGCCGCGGCCGATCAACGCCAGCAGCACCAACAGAAGCGGCAGGTAGCCGGCGCTGAACAGACCCGCGTACCAGCCGGGGAACGCGGCGAACGTGGCGCCGGCCGCGACGATCAGCCACACCTCGTTGCCGTCCCACACCGGCCCGATCGTGGTCATCAGCGCCCGCCGGTCGCCCTCGGTGCGGCCGAGGATCCGCAACAGCATGCCGACGCCGAAGTCGAACCCCTCCAGGAACAGGTAACCGAGCCACAGCACGGCGATCGCGACGAACCAGAAGGTCTCCATGACCCTTTCCTCAGTAGGCGAACGACAGGGTGTCGTCCGGCTTCTCCTCCGCCGGCTCGTCGAGGCCGGCCCGCACGTACCGCCGCATCAGCACGACCTCGACGCACGCGAGCGCGCCGTAGGTCAGCGTCAGCGCGATCAGTGACGTCAGCACCTCGCCGACCGTCAGACCGGACACGGCCCGCGCGGTGAACATCCACACACCGTCCACACCGGACGGGTTGGGCGCGACGACGAACGGCTGCCGGCCCATCTCCGTGAAGATCCAGCCGAAGCTGTTGGCGACGAAGGGAGTCGCGATGCTCGCCAGCGCGAGCCGGGGGAACCACCGGGACCTCGGCACCCGCCCGCGACGCGTCAGCCACAGCACGGCCACCCCAGCGAACGCGCCGAGCGCGCCGAGGCCGATCATCAGCCGGAAGCTCCAGTACGTCACCGGCAGGTTCGGCACGTAGTCGATCGGCTGCCCGGACAGCTCGCCGAGCCGAGGGTCGACCGGGTAGTGCGAGCCGTACCGCTCCTGGTACTGCCCGACGAGGTCGTCGAGCCCGCGCACCTCCGAGTCGAGGTCTCCGTTGGCCAGAAAGGAAAGCAGGGCGGGGACGGTGACCGACTTGACGTTCTCGCAGTCCGGGCTCGACACGTCGCCGATCGCGAACACCGAGAAGCCGGCCGGCTGTTCGGTGTGGCACAACGCCTCCGCGGCCGCCATCTTCATCGGCTGCTGTTCGAACATCAGCTTCGACTGGAGGTCGCCGCTGATCGCGAGCCCGGCGAACGCGACGACGCCGACCCACGCGCCCAGCCGCACCGACGCCCGCCACACGCTCTCGTCGGCGCGGGCCCGGCACAGCCGCCACGCGCCGATCCCCACCAGAAACGTTGCCGCGACGGCGAAGGCGCCGAAGACCGCGTGCGGGAACGCGGCCAGCACGGTCGAGTTCCCGAGCACCGCCCAGATCGACGTCAGCCGCGGCCGCCCGTCGACCAGCTCGACGCCGACCGGGTGCTGCATCCACGAGTTGGCCGACAGGATGAAGTACGCCGACGCCACGGTCGCCAGCGAGAACGCCCACACGCACGCCAGGTGCACGCGCTTCGGCAGCCGGTCCCAGCCGAACATCCACAGCCCGAGGAACGTGGACTCGACGAAGAACGCGACCAGCCCCTCCATGGCGAGCGGCGCGCCGAACACGTCGCCGACGAAGCGTGAGTACTCGCTCCACGCCATGCCGAACTGGAACTCCTGGACGATCCCCGTCACCACCCCCATGGCGAAGTTGATCATCAGGAGCTTGCCCCAGAACTTCGTCATCGCGAGGTGGCGCGGGTTGCCGGTGCGCACCCACGCCGTCTGCATGCCCGCGACCAGCAACGACAGTCCGATCGTCAGCGGCACCATCAGGAAGTGGTAGACGGTGGTGATGCCGAACTGCCAGCGCGCGAGGTCCAGAACGTCCACGTCAACCAGGCTGCTCCGCGCGCCCGGCGCCCGGCAGGTCCTCCGGTCCCGTGCGTTCGGGACCAAGGTCCCGTGACCGCCGCCATAACGGAACGTCAGCGCTCAGGAGTAAGCTGGCCGCGCCAGAGGGGAGTAGTTCCCGCGGCGGCTTCGGCCGCCTCGGCGAGGACATCGACATACTGACTCGCTCGCGAGTCCGGTGCCTCACCCGCGCGAGCGGGCGAACGAGACCTCCGGCCGGGTTAAACCATGCCCGGTCGGAGTCTTGCTGCCTCCTTCCGGGCCCGACGCGGAGGGACTTCTGTCCACATGGGCCACTGGCTGCTCGCTTTCGTCTCGGCGTACGGCGCCGTCTTCCTGCTTGAGCTGCCGGACAAGACGACCGCGCTGACCCTTGTGCTCTCCAGTCGGTTTCGCAGCAGACCGGTATTGCTCGGTGCCGGGCTCGCGTTCGCGTTGCAGGCGGTCATCGCGGTGGCGCTCGGCAGCGCGATCACGCTGCTGCCGGAGCGGCTCGTCGCGGGTGCGATCGCCGTGCTGTTCGGGCTCGGCGCGGTGCTGCTCATCCGCGAGAGCCTCGAGACGGACACCGACGAGGCCGACGGCGCCACGACCGCGAAGCGGGACGCGGTGCCGTTCGTGCGTGCCGCGATGGTCTCGTTCGGCACGCTGTTCCTCACCGAATGGGGCGACGCCTCGCAGGTGACGGCCATCGGGGTCGCCGCGCGCTACGCCAACCCGGTCGCGGTCGGCATCGGCACGTTCCTCGCGCTGATGAGCGTCACGGTGCTCGCGCTGCTGGTCGGCCGCAAGCTGCGCGCGCGGGTGCCGGCGCACTTCATCCAGCGCGGTGCCGCGGCCGTGTTCATCGTGTTCGCGCTCATCGCGGGGTGGCAGGCGATCTTCTAGAGACGTTTGTTGAGATCGCCGGTGGTGCGGACCATGGCGACGAGGAAGTCGGTCAGGTGCGCGCGGCTGACGTCCAGCTCGCCGCGCAGCCAGCTGGCGAACAGCTCCAGGGTGCCGTGCACGAGGGTGAGCGCGGCCAGCTCGCGGTCGGGCTCCGGCGGCGCCTCGTCGCCCAGCATCACGACGCCCTGCTCGGCGACGATCGCGGCCATCACGCGGATCGTCTGGTGCCGCGCGCGACGCAGCGCGTCGGTGGCCTGCGACTGGACCAGCAGGGTGCCGCGCCGGGAATCGTCGGTGAAGAAGTCGATCACGGCGACGACGATCGCGCGGATCCGGACGTCCGGGTCGGGCGTGGTGTCCGCGATGGCCGTCGCGATGGCCGCGAACGCCTGGGCCGTGACCTCCTCGCGGACCGCGAGCAGCAGCGCCTCGGGGTCGCGGAAGCTCTCGTAGAAGTAGCGGTCGTTGAGGCGGGCGGCGGCGCAGACGCCACGCACGGTGACGCGCTCCCAACCGCCGTCGGCGAGCAGGTCGAGGGCGGCCTCGAACAACGCGGCGCGCCGCTTGGCCTGCCGCTCCTCGGGGGTGGCGCCGCCGTAGGTCCGCATGAGACCCTATCCTATATCTGGTGACACCCTTCACCAGAAGGGAGCGCGACATGCGGCAGGCGATCGAGCCGGACACCCGGTTGTGGGACGACACCGGGCTCATCACGTTTTCCCTGACCACGGGCGCGGCGTTCGCGCTGCAGGTCATGCATCCGACGGTGGGGGCGGTGGTCGGCGAGCACTCGGTGTTCCGGACCGACGCGATCGGGCGGGCGCAACGCAGCATCGCGTCGGTGATGACGTGGGTCTACGGCGGCGAGGAGGCGTTGGCGGAAGGCGACCGGCTCCGCGCGATGCACGCCCCGCTGCGCACCACCGACGCCGAGGGGGTGACACACAAGGCGCTGTCGTCCGGGCCGTGGGCGTGGATCATCCTGACCGCGCCGTACGCGTACGGCGTCGGCGCGCGGTACTTCTCGCGGCGGCCGCTGTCGCGGGCGGAGGAGGAGTCGTTCTACGCGGAGATCACGCAGGTGGCCCGCAACCTGCACGTGGCGGAGAAGGAGATCCCGCCGACCTACGACGCGTACCTGAAGCACTTCGACGACGTCCTGGAGCACACGCTGGTGGCGCACCCGACGGCGTACGAGTTCCTTGAGGCGACGCGGCGGGTGCCGCCCCCGCCCACCCTGCCGGCCGCGCTCCGCCCACTGTGGCGACTGGCGATGGACGTGCCGGGCCGGCTGCAACACTTCGTCACGGTCGGCACGCTGCCCCCGCAGGCGCGCGCGAAGCTGGGCCTGCGCTGGACCGACCGCGACGAACGGAGTTTGCGCCTGCTGGGTCAGCTCGTCGGCCGGGTGGTGCCGCTGCTGCCGGAACGACTGCGCTACTTCCCCATCGCGTACGAGGCACGGAAGGTGGAACGAGCGCGTCAAGCGTTGCGGCGCGTGCTGGCCCACCGTCCGACGTAAGCCGCCGCGCGCACCAAACGTGCCCAGCCCGGCACGGTTCCGGCCCTCGCTGCACAGGCGCTGCCGGCGCGCACCGCCTGACCACGACCACCCCGCGCAACCTCACCGGCCCGCGCCCGCGATGCAGGCCCCGCGCGCGATGCAGCCCCCACCCGATCCCGGGGGCGGCCCAGTGCCCAGTCTACCGGCCACCACCGACAGAACCGGGGATGTGGATCTTGCCTGTGGACAACTGAGTCGGTTGTGGACAGACCGTGCGCGGAAGATCGCGGCGCCCGATGCGGTTGGATCTCTCCGGAGGTGCGCCAATGGTACGAACACAGCTCAACCTGGGCCTCGAGGTGCCGACGCGGGATCGGGCAGTGCTCCGGGGGCTGCACTACGAGCCCGGCGACGAACCCGCCCCCACGATCCTCGTGCTCACTCCCTACGGCGCCGATCGCTACCACCCCGACGGGCTGTTCTTCGCCGCGCGCGGGTTTCACTTCGTCAGCCTGGACGTCCGCGGCCGGGGCGACTCCGACGGCGACTTCGTGCCCTTCGAGACCGACGGCGCGGATGGGCACGACGCCGTCGAGTGGCTGGCCGCGCAGTCGTGGAGCGACGGCGACGTCGTTCTCTACGGCGGGTCCTACAGCGGGTTCGTCCAGTGGACGGTCGCCGCCACGCACCCGTCCGCGTTGAAGGCGCTCGCGCCGGTTGCCGCCGTCTACCCGGGTCTCGACTTTCCCATGGTCGGCAACGTGCCCACCACCTACGCCGTGCAGTGGCTCGCCTTCGTCCACGGGCGGCGGATGAACACCGGGCCGTGGGCCGACGACGAGTTCTGGCGCGCCGCGCGCCGGGAGCTGGGCGACCGGCCCTACCGGGACCTCGACCTCGCCAGTGTGGGGCGGCGGCTGCCCGTGTTCCAGGACTGGCTGGACCGGCCGGGCCCGGACGACTGGGCCGGCCCCGCGCCGGAGCGACCCGTCACCCTGCCCGCGCTGACGATCACCGGCCAGTACGACGACGACCAGCTCGGCGCGCTGCGGCACTTCGAGGAACACCCCAAGGCCGCCCACCACCTCGTGATCGGGCCGTGGGACCACGGCGGCACCCGGACCGGGGCGCGTGAGTTCGGCGGGCTCACCTTCGCCGAGTCCAGCGTCGTCGACCTCCGCGCGCTGCACGCCGACTGGTACGACTGGGTGCTCGGCCGCACCGGCCGACCGGACTTCCTCGCCGACCGGGTCGTCTACTTCCACGTCGGCGCCGACGAGTGGCGGTCGGTGCCCGACCTTCCCCGCGGCGGGGAGACCGAGCGGCGCATCGAGCCGGCCGAGCTGGTCATGGATCCAGCCGAGGTCGGCGACGCGCCGGTCGAGTTCCGGGAGCGACTGGCGGACACCGAGTTCGTCCACATCGGACCCGGGGTCGAGTTGTGCGGACGGCCGCGCGCGGTCCTCTCCCTGTCCTCGGACCTGCCGGACTACGACCTGCTCGCCGGTCTCTACCTGCTGCGTGCCGGCGAGCCGGCGACGCTGCTCGGCGAGGCCGTGTTCCGTGCCAGGTACCGAGAAGACCCGGTCGAGCTGACGTTCCCGTTCGTGTCGCGGGCGACCGCGCCGGGCGACCGCATCGGGTTGCGGCTTCGAGCGCCGCATCGCGGGTACCAGACCAACTTCCAGGCGGGCGGCAGCGCCGTCGACGAGACAAGGGCCGACGCGGTCGCCGGAACGGTCCGGCTCGGTCCGTCGCGCCTGCTGCTCTAGCGGCGGAACTAACGCAGCGCGGTCGCCACCGCCGCCGCGGCGGCCAGGACCTGCGGGCCGACGACCTCGCCGTCGAGGGCCTGGAAGCTGATCACGCCGACGCTCGCCCGCAGCCCCGGCACGCCGCGCACCGGCGACGCGATCCCGGAGGCGCCGGACTGCAGCTCCCCCGTCGTCGCCAGCCACCCGGGGTCGTCCGACCGCAGGCCGATCGCCTTGCCGGCCGCGCCTCGGGACTGCGGATGACGGGTCCCCACGCGGTACGCGACGTGGTAGGTCGTCCACGACGGCTCGATCACCGCGATCGCCTGTGCCTCGTCGCCGTCGGCGACCGTCAGGTGGGCCGTCGCGCCGACGGCCTCGGCCAGCTCGCGCAGCGCCGGCAGCGCCGCGAGCCGCAGCTGCGGGGTCACCCTGGCCGCCAGGCGCAGGAGGCCGAGGCCGAGGCGCACCTTCGAGCCGTCCCGGCGGACCAGGCCGCGCTCCTGCAACGGCACCAGCAGCCGGTAGATCGCGGCCCTCGACGCGCCGATCGCCGTGGCCAGATCGCTGATCGTCGGCGCCTCCGACTCCGAGTCGGCGACCGCCTGCAGCAGCGCCAACCCGCGCTCCAGCGTCAGCGAGCTCTCCCGGCCGGCGCCCGGGGACGCCGGCCGGGCGGCCGGCTGGATCGGGCGGATCGGCCGGGCGGCCATCTCAGAGAGCCACGGCAGGCAACACCGAACCGGCCACCTCGGCGATGCCGACGACCGACCCGTCCTCGCCGGGCGCGGTCGCGGTGATCACCACCCGGTCGCCGTCCTCGAGGAACGTCCTCGTCTCGCCGTCGGACAGCGCGATCTTCTCGCGGCCGCCCCACGACAGCTCGAGGAAACAGCCGCGCTGCGTCTTCTCCGGACCCGACACCGTGCCGGACGCGAACAGGTCGCCCGGCCGCACGGTCGCGCCGTTCACCGTCATGTGCGCGAGCTGCTGCGCGCACGAGTACGCCATGTCGGAGAACCGCGGCCGGGACACGACCGTGCCGTTCCACTCGACCGCCAGCCGCAGGTCGAGGCCCCACGGCGAGTCCTCGATCAGGTACGACACCCGAGGATGGCCCGGGTCGGGCAGCGCCACCCGCGCCATCGAGAGCGCCTCGAGCGGGGTCACCCACGCCGAGATCGACGTCGCGAACGACTTGCCGAGGAACGGGCCGAGCGGCTGGTACTCCCAGCCCTGGATGTCCCGCGCCGACCAGTCGTTCACCAGCACCACGCCGAAGATGTGGTCCGCGGCCGACGACGTCGGCACGCGACGCGACACCGGACCGCCGCACACGAACCCGACCTCCGCCTCCACGTCCAGCCGGCCGGACGGGCCGAACTGCGGGATGGGCGAGCCCTTGCGCTGCCCGTGCGGCCGCTCGACGTCGGTGCCGGACACGACGA
The DNA here is from genome assembly GCA_963840275.1 of uncultured Actinomycetota bacterium. GTDB lineage: Bacteria > Actinomycetota > Actinomycetes > Mycobacteriales > Pseudonocardiaceae > Actinophytocola. Next base: position 578,574 of record CAWIYK010000002.1, on the reverse strand, counting down.
CCGTGCCCGACCGGCCGTGGTAGCCGACGGGCAGGTGCGTCCAGTTCGGCAGCAGCGGCTCGGAGTCCGGCCGCATGATCCGGCCGACGTTCTCCGCGTGGTACCGCGAGCAGTAGAAGTCCACGTAGTCGCCGACCGTGAACGGCAGCGACATGGTCACGTCCGCGAGCGGCACCAGCGTCGCGCCGGGCGGCGCCGCCGGCCCCGACACCAGTTCGACGAGCCGCGCGCGCAGCCCGCTCCACTCGACCCTGGTCGCCGCGAGCAGCGGGTCCAGCGACGTGCCGGACACCAGATCGGCGAACGACCCCAGCTCGTTCGCGATCGAGCGCAGCGGCAGCGCGTGGTCGCCGAGACGGACCGCGACCTGCGGCCCGTCCCCGGCGGCGGCGATGACCCCGTAGGGCAGCGTCTGCGGCCCGAACGGCTTGTCGCGCGCGAACTCCGGATCGTGGACCCAGGTCACAGCAGCCCCAGTTCCTCGAGGTCGGCGACCGGGTCGGTCAGCGAGCAGGAGCCGTAGGACGCGAACACCCCGCGTACCGACAGCGCCTCGTGCTCGGTGAGGTTCTGCGCCTCCTGCGCGAGCGCCTTGCCGTCGGTCGAGGCGAGCGCGTCGTGCACGTCGGCGGCGTCGGCGCCGGCGAGCAGGCGCGCGGTGGCCATCAGCAGGTTGAGGAACCCGTGGTGGGTGAACCCGGTGTCCTCCGCGGTGTGCCGGACCGCGTTGTGCAGGCCGGCGGTGGCCTTGAACGACGCGCCGCCCGCGTTGATCACCGCGAGGAACTCCGACACCTCGTCGATGCTCGGGAAGTTCTGCTCGGAGACGCCACCGCAGCGGAGCTTGGGCCAGCTGCCGTGCTCGATCACGCGCTGGATGCCCTGGAGCCACTCGGCGCCGCCGCGCCTCGGCTCGACGACGCGGATCACGTCCTCCGGCACGAACTCGGAGACACGCTCGAGCCACACCTCGTCGACGTCGGCGGGTGCGGGCATCTCGACCATGCGCAGTGCGAGGAGCTCGGCGCGTGACTCGACGATCGACAGGGCCTTCGGCACGCCGCCGAGACCGGTGTCGATCACGAGCGACAGCTCGACCGGCTTGGCCGGCTTGACCTTGATCAACTCCGTGATCAGCTCAGGCAGGCGGGAGGCTGGACACAGGAAAAGGCCCACTACATCGGCGTGATCGCTCGATCTGCCCGCCAGATGCAACCGGACCGCGTCCGGCACGGTCGCGTTGCCTGGAGGGAACAGGGCGGCGTCGTCGATGAGGCGAGCGAGCAGGGAGGGCACGTCCCGCTGATCCGACGCGGGCTGGGGTGCGGCGCTTGACACGGCTGACACGCTAGTAGCGTATCGGCAACTGAACAAAGATGTCCGACATGCGGACACTCCAGGGGTGGCCATGCCTTACTACCGCAGCGTCGGGGAGATCCCCCGAAAGCGGCACACACAGTTCCGCTCACCGGAGGGTGGGCTCTACGCCGAAGAGCTCATGGGCGTCGAGGGTTTCTCCTCCGACTCCGCCCTGCTCTACCACCGGTTCCTGCCGACCGCGATCGTGAACGCCGAGGTCGTCGACGACTTCCGGGGCACGCTCACGCCGAACCACCCGCTGCTGCCGAGGCACTTCCGCACGCAGGATCTCAAGTCCGAGGAGCGCCACGAGGTCGACGCGGTCACCGGCCGGCGCACACTGTTCGGCAACAACGACCTGACGATCGCGTTCGCCGTCGCCACCGCGCCGAGCCCGCTCTACCGCAACGCGGCCGGCGACGAGCTGATCTACGTGCAGGCCGGGTCCGCGACCGTGGAGACGATCTACGGCACGCTCGAGGTCGCCGACGGCGACTACCTGGTGCTGCCGACCTCCACCACCTACCGGGTGCTGCCCCACGGCGAGACCCGGTTCTACGTCATCGAGGCGACCGGGCACATCGGCCCGCCGAAGCGGTACCTGTCGACCAAGGGCCAGTTCCTCGAGCACGCGCCGTACTGCGAGCGCGACCAGCGCGGGCCGGCCGAGCCCTTCCAGCGGGACGGCGAGGACGTGCCGGTGCTCGTGCGGCACCGCGCCGGGCTCACCCGGTTCACCTACGCCAACCACCCGTTCGATGTCGTCGGCTGGGACGGCTGCCTGTACCCGTGGGTGTTCAACATCCGCGACTTCGAGCCGATCACCGGGCGCGTGCACCAGCCGCCGCCGGTGCACCAGACGTTCGAGGGACCGAACTTCGTGGTCTGCTCGTTCTGCCCGCGCAAGGTCGACTACCACCCGGACTCGGTCCCGGTGCCCTACAACCACGCGAACGTGGACTCCGACGAGCTGATGTTCTACGTCGGCGGCAACTACGAGGCACGCAAGGGCTCCGGCATCGGGCTCGGCTCGCTGTCGCTGCACCCGTCCGGGTTCACCCACGGCCCCCAGCCGGGCGCGGCGGAGGCGTCCATCGGAGTGGACTACTTCGACGAAACCGCCGTCATGGTCGACACTTTCCGACCGCTAGAGTTGGGCGCGGCGGCCGCGACCTGCGAAGATCCCGGCTACGCTTGGAGCTGGTCGGGGCGCGGCCCCGATAAGTGAGAAGAATTCGGGTGAAACAGGACGTCGGTCGGGACCGACACACCTGGCGAGTCACCTAGCGTGGGCGGGGGCCCACCACAGGGTGTTCATGAACGTCAGAATTGGGGTCCCGTGGGCATTCGCCGTGGTTTCGTGCGTCCGAGAACGGTCGCAATCGCTGTCGCCGTCGCCGCCGGGGTGGTCGCGAGCGGCCTCGTCGAGCTGACCGTGCCGACCGAGGCGGCGGCCGCGGTGCCGACCGGCTTCACCGACACGGCGGTGATCAGCGGGCTCTCCTCGCCGACCAACGCCGTGTTCGCGGCGAACGGGCGGGTGTTCGTCAGCGAGAAGAGCGGGCTGGTCAAGACGTTCGACTCGCTCACCGACACCACCGCGACGATCACCGCCGACCTGCGCACGCAGGTGCAGGACTTCTGGGACCGCGGCCTGCTCGGCCTCGCGCTCGACCCGCAGTACCCCACCCGGCCCTACCTTTACGTGCTGTACAGCTACGACGCGGTGCCCGGCGGCACCGCCCCGCGCTGGGGCGACCAGTGCCCGACCCCGCCCGGCGCGACCGAGCAGGGCTGCCTGATCACCGGGCGGCTGTCCCGGCTGACGCTCGACGCGAGCGGCGTCGCGACCACCGAGCTGCCGCTGCTCACCGACTGGTGCCAGCAGTACCCGAGCCACTCCGTCGGCACCGTGGCGTTCGGCCCGGACGGCGCGCTGTACGTCGGCGGCGGGGACGGCGCGAGCTTCAACTTCGCCGACTGGGGCCAGCGCGGCAACCCGTGTGCCGACCCGCCGAGCCCGGCCGGGGTGAACCTGGCCCCGCCGACCGCGAAGGGCGGCGCGCTGCGCGCCCAGTCGGTCCGGCGGGCGGCCGGCGAGCCGGTGTCGCTGGACGGTTCGATCGTGCGGATCAACCCGGACACCGGCGCCCCGATGGCCGGCAACCCGTTCGCGAGCAACCCGAACGTCAACGCCCAGCGGATCGTCGCCTACGGCCTGCGCAACGAGTTCCGCTTCGCGTTCCGGCCCGGCACCAACGAGCTGTGGGCCGGTGACGTCGGCTGGAACACGTGGGAGGAGATCAACCGGATCCCCAACGCGACCGACAACGTCGCGGAGAACTTCGGCTGGCCCTGCTACGAGGGCAACGCGGCCCAGTCCGGCTACGACGGCGCGAACCTGAACGTGTGCGAGACGCTGTACCCGATGGGCCAGACCGCGCCGTACCACGCGTACAACCACAGTGCCTCGGTCGTGGCCGGCGACGGCTGCCCGACCGGCGGCTCGTCGATCAGCGGCATCGCGTTCGAGGAGACCAGCAACTACCCGGCGACCTACGACGGCGCCATGTTCTTCGCCGACAGCTCGCGCGGCTGCATCTGGGCGATGCGGCGCGGGTCGAACGGCCTGCCGAACCCCGCGACCATCGTGCCGTTCGTGACCGGCGTGAACGTGCCGGTGCAGGTGCTCACCGGTCCCGGCGGCGACCTGTTCTACGTCGCGCTCGGCGCCGGCCAGCTGCGTCGGGTGAGCTACCCGACCGCGACGAACCGGCCGCCGGACGCGGTCGCCACGGCGACCCCGACCTCGGGCAACGCGCCGCTGACCGTGCAGTTCAACGGGGCCGGCTCGACCGACCCGGACGGCACGCCGCTCACCTACGCGTGGGACCTCGACGGCGACGGCGCGTACGACGACTCGACGGCCGCCGCGCCGAGTTGGACCTACCTGCAGCAGCAGCTCGTGCACGTCGGGCTGCGGGTGACCGACCCCGGCGGGCTGTCCGACACGGCCACCGTGGACGTGACGGTCGGCAACCCACCGAGCGACGAGCCGGTGGTGACGATCGACAACCCGACCGCCGCGACCCAGTGGAGCGTCGGTCAGACGATCCCGTTCGCCGGCCGCGCCGCGGACACCCAGGACGGACAGCTGCCGGCGTCCGCGCTGAGCTGGCAGCTGACGCTCCAGCACTGCACGACGCCGACGAGCTGCCACGCGCACAACCTGCAGACGTTCAACGGGGTCGCGTCGGGCAGCTTCATCGCGCCGGACCACGAGTACCCGTCGTTCCTGGACCTGACGCTGACCGCGACCGACTCGGACGGCCACGCCAAGTCCACGACCGTGCGGCTCAACCCCAAGACCGTGGTGCTGACGTTCACGTCGAACCCGAGCGGCGCGCGGCTGGTGGTCGGCGGGTCCCAGCAGGTCACGCCGTTCACCAGGACGGTCATCGTGGGTTCGAACAACTCGGTGTCCGCGCCGAGCCCGCAGAACCTCACGCTCGGCCTGCGGTTCCGGTACACGAGCTGGTCGGACGGCGGCGCGCAGAGCCACAACATCGTGGCCCCCGGCGCGGCGGCGACCTACCGGGCGAACTTCCAGATCTGCCTGCTGGGCTGCTGAACACTTTCGTTCGTGAGCAGGCCCCGGCAGGGCGGCGACGCCCTGCCGGGGCCGGTCCATGTCCCGGGCCTGCGCACACTCGATCGGGCTACGTCGTTCGGGTGACACGGCCGGGCTGTTGCTTACCGGCCGGTTAGGTTACCCTAACTCGACGGAGGTGCTCCTTGACCGATCGACCGCCGACCCCGAGTCCCGGCGAACGCGCCAGGACCATCGCCGCGCGTGGCCCGGCGACACTGCTGCCCCCGCTGCCGACGCTGCCTCCCGCGGGTGCGGTGCAGCCGGACCGGGTGGCGCCGCTGCTGCACCACGTCCACGACGACGGCGCGGTGTCCGTGCTGCTGCCGGACGACCACGAGCTGCCGGCGTCGATCGACGCGCTGGACGGCGAGCTGACGTCGATGGTCGAGGTGGTCGACGTCGCGCCGGTGCCGCTGCGGGAGTCCGTGCGCGGGCTGCTGTGGATCACCGGTCGGCTCAGCTCGCTGCCGCTGCCCGCCGCCCGCGAGGTGGCGCTCGAGATCGCGACGGTCCGTCCCGACCCGCGCCTGCTGGACCTCGGGCACGGCGCGACGATGCTGCGCCTGACGCCGGTGTCGATGGTGATCGCCGACGCCGACGGCACGCATCCGGTGACGCCGGCGACGTTCGCGGCGTGCGCGCCGGACCCGTTCTGTCATCAGGAGGCCGGCTGGCTGCGGCACCTGGAGGTGTCGCACACGGAGGTCGTGCACACGCTGCGCCGGCACCTGCCGGCCCACCTGAGCGGCGGGCACCTGCGGCCGCTCGGGCTCGACCGGTACGGCCTGCGGCTGCGCGTGGAGAGCATCGAGGGCGATCACGACATCCGCCTGGCGTTCTCCCGCCCGATCGCGACGCTCGACGAGCTGTCGGAGGAGCTGCGGCGGATGGTCGGGTGTCCGTTCCTGGCGCTGCAGCAGGGCGCCTAGGCGGAGAGCGGTTCGTCCGTCGCCGCGTGTTCGAGGCACAGCGCGTCGATCGGCAGGCCGACCGCGCGTGCGATCGCCACCACCGTGAAGAACGCCGGGGTCGGCACGCGCCCGTGCTCGATCTTGCGCAGGGTCTCCACGGAGATCCCGGCGTCGGCGGCGACCTCGACCGACGTGCGGTCGCCGCGTGCCGCGCGCAGCAGTTCGCCGAGGCGCGCGCCACGTTCGCGGTCCTGCTGACTCAACGGGGGTCGCACCATGACCGCAATAGTAATCCCATGATATGAATACCGGGATAGTTATTGGAAGGAGTTCGGTGTGGTTGAGCTCAAGACCGAGTCCGAACTGGCCGTCATGCGCGAGGCGGGCCGCGTGGTGGCGACCGCGCTGGCGGCCGTGCGGTCGAAGGCCGAGGTCGGTGTCTCGCTGAACGAGCTGGACGGAATCGCCGCGGACGTACTGGTGGCGGCCGACGCGACGTCCTCGTTCCAGCACTACCACCCCCACTTCGCGCCGACGCCCTTTCCCGCGGTCATCTGCGCGTCGGTGAACGACGTGATCGTGCACGGCATCCCGTCGGCGTACCGACTGCGCGACGGTGACCTGGTGAGCATCGACTTCGGCGCCTGTGTGGACGGCTTCCACGGCGACGCGGCGATCAGTTTCATCGTGGGCAACGCCGCTCCCGCAGACGCGGCCTTGATCGCCACCACCCGGTCGGCACTGGACGCGGGCATCGCGGCGGCGGTCGTCGGTGGTCACCTCGGCGACATCTCCCACGCGGTTGGCCGCATCGGCCGCGCCGCCGGCTACGGCATCCCGGAAGGCTTCGGCGGCCACGGCGTCGGCAGGAAGATGCACGAGGACCCATCGGTGCCGAACGAAGGCCGCCCCGGCCGCGGCCTCCCCCTACGCGCCGGCCTGGTGCTGGCAATCGAGCCGATGTTCCTGGCGGGCGGCATCGACCCGTTCACCACCGACGACGACGGCTGGGCGCTGCGAACGTGTGACGGCAGCCGCGCGGCACACATCGAACACACGGTGGCCGTGACGCCGGAAGGCCCACTGGTACTGACGGCCCTCTGATGAACGTCAGCCCCCACCCTCTCCGGGCTGGGTTCCGTCAAAGTCCGGGTCGATCCGCGCCAGCAACGCCTCACCATGTGAGCGCACCACTGGCGGGTGCGCCGCTCCCGCTGTCTCGACCAGATGCTTCTCTACGATCTCCGCAGTGTTACCCGGTGTCCACGCTGGGATCTTCTTCACCACATCCGCGATCGCATCCACATGATCGGGATCCAGTACGCCATCGCCCAGTGCGTCCCGCACCAACAGCAACGGCGCCGGAGTCGAGACCAGCGCACTCAGGCTTGAATACCCCCGTCGCACGAGCCACATCGGATTGTTCCAATTCGGCGATCACTGCCAATGCGGAACTGTGGAGCTCCGCATCTGGGTCATGATCTCCACCAGATTATGGGCAAGCACCGGCAACCCCGGGCGGGGTTAGAGTTCCGGTAGCGGTGGGCGTTTCTTCTTCAGCAACGGCTTAAGCAAGTCGCCGTGTTCTTCTACTCTTTCCAGTACTTCCGGGGCCGTGAAGACCAAGTCGTTCGGGTGGCGGCAGCGGGATACCTCGTCCCAGGTCAGTGGGGTTGAGACCGTTGGGGACGGACGGCCGCGCAACGAGTACGGCGCGATCGTGGTCTTGTACTGGTTGTTCTGGCTCCAGTCGATGAACACCTTGCGCGGCCGCAGATCCTTCGCCATGCGTGCGACCACCAGTTTCGGGTGCTCCGACGCCAAATGTTCCGCCACCGCCCTCGCGTACTCCGAGGTTCTTTCCACCGCCGTCGCGGTTATCGGGGCGTACAGCTGCATTCCCTTGTTGCCACTGGTTTTCGCGGACGCCTTCAGGCCGTGGTCGGCCAGGAGGTCCCTCAGCAGCAGCGCCACCTCGCAGCATTCGACGATCGTCGCCGGGGGGCCTGGGTCCAGGTCGAACACCAGCAGGTCCGGGGTTTCGCGTTCGTCCGTCTTGTCGACTGTCCATTGTGGAATATGCAGTTCCAGCGCCGCCATGTTGGCGGCCCACACCAGACTCGGCAGGTCGTTCAGCACCACGAAGTCCAGCGTTTCGTACCCTCGTGTACTGCCCGGGGTCTCCACCCGGACCTTGCGCATCCACTCCGGCGCGTGGCGCGACGCGTTCTTCTCGTAGAACGGCTGCCCCATGACACCGTCCGGCCAGCGGCGCAGCGTCACCGGACGGTCCTTCAGATGCGGCAGCAGCACCGGCGCTATCCGACTGTAGTAATCGATCACCTGCGCCTTGCTGAACTGCGCGTCCGGGTACAGCACCTTGTCCAAATTAGACAGTCGCAACCTGCGACCATCCACTTCCACCAGCACGTTCTGCGGCTGTGGCTCCTCGTCCTCGACGGCCTCCGGCACGACATCCTCCGAAATCTCCACGGCCTCCGGCTCCAGGTCCGCCGCGTCCTTGTCCGACCGCACCCCCCGCCACGACGGCGCACGCAGCCTGCCGTCCGGCGTCCAACTGCGGAACTCGACCTCGCCGACGACCTCCGGCGACAACCACGTCGCACCCTTCGCCCGGTCCCTCGGCACCTCGTTCGCGAACGGCGAATCCTTTCGCACCAACGGTTCCAACTGCTTGTGCAAAGCCCCCAGGGCCTCGTCCGTGAAGCCGGTGCCGACCTGTCCGACATACCGCAGACCCGCGTCGGTCGGCACGCCCAGCATCAGCGAGCCGATCTCGCCGGTCCTGCGGCCCTCCCCCGGGCGCCAGCCGCCGATCAGCACCTCGATCGTCAGAACCTCGGTGATCTTCACCCAGTCGGCGGTACGCCGGCCGGGGAAGTACCGCGACGACCGCCGCTTCGCGATCACCCCCTCCAACTCCTGCTCGCGCGCCGTCTCGACCACCGCGGCGCCCTCGCCGTCGAAGCTCGGCGACATGTTCCAGTTGGGGCCGCGCAGCTCCAGACCCGCCAGCAGGGCACGGCGTTCCTCGTACGGAAGGTCCACACAGGACCGTCCATCCAGGTACAGCACGTCGAACACCAGGTAGGTCACCGGCACCGAGCTCACGAGGCTGCGGGCCTGCCGGTCGTTCTGGACGTGCATTCGCTGCTTCAGCGCGGAGAAGCTCGGCCGCCCGTCCTGCATGGCGACGATCTCCCCGTCCAGCCACACCTGCGTCGACCCGAGCTCCTCCCCGAGTGGCCGCAGCTCCGGGTAGGTCACCGTGATGTCATGGCCCTTGCGGGAATGCAGCTGCAGCCGGCCGCCCTCTACACGGGCGAGCGCACGGACTCCGTCCCACTTGAACTCGTACGACCAGTCCTCGTCGTCGGGCGGCAGCGTGCCCGGCGACGCCAGCATCGGCTCGACCAGCTCCGGCAGCCGTGTGAAACCGGGCTCCTGCGGCGGTTCCGACCTGCGGACCATCCAGTCCTTCGAGTCCCTGCCGCTGCGGAAGAACGTGTACCGGCCCTTCGCGCGCTCGCCGGCGAACACCACCGCGACCTCGCGGTCGGACCACTTCAGCGTCTCGTAGCGGCCGCGGTCCCAGATGAACATCCGCCCGCCGCCGTACTCACCCTTCGGAATCTCGCCGGAGAAGGTCGCATACTCCATCGGGTGGTCTTCGGTGTGCACGGCCAACCGAATGTCACCGGGCACGTCCGGCAACCCCTTCGGCACGGCCCACGACACGAGCACGCCGTCGCGCTCCAGCCGCACGTCCCAGTGCAGCCGGGAGGCGTGGTGCTCCTGGATGACGAACGTGTCGTTGTCGCCGGTGGGCAGCGGCTCGTCGGCCGGCACCGGCTCCGGGGTCCGCCCGGGATCCCGTTTCCTGCGGTACTCGTCGAGACCGGCCATGACCTATTGGTACCCGGAATACGTCACGGCAGCCAGGACACGACTCCGCGCAGCACCGCGTACCCGACGAACGCGACCACGTCGATCAGCGTGTGCGCCAGGATCAGCGGCCACAGCCGGTTCGTCCGCTGCCACACCCGGCCGAACACCAGCCCCATGACGAGGTTGCCGACGAACCCGCCGAAGCCCTGGTAGAGGTGGTAGGAACCGCGCAGCACCGCCGCGATCAGCAGCGACGAGTTGTCCCGCAGGCCGAGCTGCCGCAGCCGCGTGATGACGTAACCGACGACCAGCACCTCCTCGGCCCACGCGTTGCCGAACGCGGCGATCGGCAGCGTGAGGTACTGCCACCAGTGGTCCAGCGTCGTCGGCACGACCGTGAGGGACGCGCCGACCGCGCGCGCGATGAAGTACAGGCCGAGGCCGGGAATCCCGATCAGCGCGGCGAGACCGACGCCGCCGCCGAGGTCCCGCCCGAAGCGCCGGCCGTCCAGCCCGACCGCGCGCGGCGCCACCCCCGCGCGCCACAACAGGTACACGCCGAGCGCGCCCCACGCGATCAGCTGCGCGGCGCTGAGCAGCTGCCGCAGCACGTCGATCCACTGGGTGTCCGCCTGCGAGACGTTGATCGCGACCTTCTGGTCGGCGAGCGCCGCGGTCTGGAGCAGCGAGTCGATCAGCGAGAGCAGGCTGCGGAGCCCGGCCATGCCCAGCGTGACGGCGAAGACGATCACCAGCTCGACGATCACCATGCGGCGCTCGCGCGCGTCGGTGAGGGGCTCCGGGACGGCCGGTCGGGCCGGGTTCAGCCAGGCTCGGATCGAGGACACGGCCGAACGCTACCTGCCGCCGTAGGGTGGACGCGTGCCAAAGATCGCAACGGCCGACCAGGTCGACCGCGCCGCCCTCGCCGACTTCGTCCGGCCCCGCCACCACGCCGTCCTGGTGACGACGCGCGCCGACGGCAGCCCACAGATGTCGCCCGTGACGTGCGGCCTGGACACCGCCGACCGGATCGTCATCTCGACCTACCCGCAGCGCGCCAAGGCCCGCAACGCCAAGCGCGACCCGAGGGTCTCGGTGCTCGTCCTGTCCGACGAGTTCAACGACCCGTACGTCCAGGTCGACGGCACCGCCGAGGTGATCGAGCTGCCGGACGCGGTCGAGCCGCTCGTCGAGTACTTCCGGGTGATCTCCGGCGAGCACCCGGACTGGGACGAGTACCGCGAGGCCATGCGCACGCAGGGCAAGTGCCTGATTCGCGTGACGATCGAGCGCTGGGGCCCGGTCGCCACCGGCGGCTTCCCGCCCGAGCGCGGCTAGAGGGCGAGCGCGGCCGAGCCGAACGCCACGTTGAACCGGTCGCACCAGATGACGGCGCTGCGCAGCCCGGCGAGGTCGGCGTCGGCGGGGATGACGTAGTTGTGGTTGCCGTCGGTCGCCTTGATCTCGCCGAGCGGCACGTACCGGCCGTCGTCGTAGGAGTGCCAGTCACCGCCCGCGGTCGCGTCGGACAGCCAGACGTGGACGTCCGGGCCGTCCGACGTGGAGAACCCCTCGAGGCGCAGCACGCGCGAGCCGTCGGCCAGCTCCAGGACCCGCGCGGTGCCGGCCGTGTCGTGCTCCTGGCTGACGAACGCGCCCTCGGCGAGGACGACGGGCGCCGGCGGTGTGCTCGGCGGCGCTGTCGTGGGGGCGGCGGACTCGGACACCGCGACCGGGACCGGCTCGTCCAGCTGGCTGCTCGTGAACGCCCGCCACGGCTCGAACAACGCGAGTCCCACGATCAGTGCGGCCAGCACCACGGCAAGGCCAACCCACGTCACCGGCTTCGTCAGCAGTCGTCGCATGGACCAATCGTGGCGGAGGTAACCGCGACAACCTACTTACCGAGTTATTACGCTCGCCGTCGTGACCGCACCTGATCTCGAAGTTCACGAGCAGCCCCGCGTCGAGAGCGAGGTCGGGCCGTTGCGCGCGGTGTTGCTGCACCGCCCCGGCGCGGAGCTCAAGCGCCTGACGCCACGCAACAACGACCAGCTCCTGTTCGACAGCATCCCGTGGGTCGACCGGGCGCAGGAGGAGCACGACGCGTTCGCCGAGACCCTCGTCGGTCGCGGCGTCGAGGTGTTGCTGCTCGCCGACGCCCTGGTCACCGCGCTGCACGACGAGCGCGCGCACGCGGCGGCCGCCGACACGGCCGTCGACCGCAGGCGGGTCGGGCACGAGCTGGCCGACGCGCTCGGGTCGCACCTGTCGTCGATGTCCGCCGCCGGGCTCGCCGACGTGTTGATGGCCGGCATGAACTTCGAGGAGCTGCCCGCCGCGGAGGGCGCGTCGCTGGTGCGCAAGATGCACCACCCGCACGACTTCGTCGTCGACCCGCTGCCGAACCTGCTGTTCACCAGGGACTCGTCGGTGTGGATCGGGAACCGGGTCGCGATCGCGTCGCTCGCGCTGCCGGCGCGGAACCGGGAGACGGCGCTGCTCGACCTGATCTACGCGTACCACCCGCGGTTCCGGTCGGCCGGGCGCGCGTACGGCGCGCACTCGGCGCCCGTCGAGGGCGGCGACGTGCTGCTGCTGGCGCCCGGCGTGCTGGCGATCGGGGTCGGCGAGCGGACGTCCCCGGCCGGCGCGGAGTCGCTGGCGCGGTCGGCGTTCGCGGATGGTCTCGCGCACACCGTGCTCGCGGTGCCGATCGCGCAGGACCGGGCGACGATGCACCTGGACACGGTCTGCACGATGGTCGACCGCGACGCGGTGGTGATGTACCCGGCGGTGCGGGACACGCTGGTCGCGTACCCGCTGCAACCCGACGACGGCAAGGGCGTGCGCGTGTCGGGCCCGGTCCCGTTCCTGGAGGCCGCCGCGACGGCCATGGGCATCGACCGGCTGCGGGTGATCGACACGGGGCTGGACCCGGTGACCGCGGAACGCGAGCAGTGGGACGACGGCAACAACACGCTCGCGGTCGGGCCGGGTGTCGTGGTCGCGTACGAAAGGAACGTCGAGACGAACGAGCGGCTGGAGGACGCGGGGATCGAGGTGCTGCGGATCCGCGGCTCGGAGCTGGGCAGCGGCCGCGGCGGACCGCGATGCATGTCGTGCCCGATCACTCGGGCTCAGCTGTAGCCGCTCGCGCGCGGCGCCCCATCCCATCCGTTCCCGGCTGGGTTCTGGCAAGTCGTGGATCCGGAAGCGGTCCGGATCTGTTGGCCGATCTGCGTCATCACCTGGCGGAGGTGCCCGACCCTCGTGAGCATGGCCTGGCCGCGCTTGACCAGCCACCGCCCGCGCCCGTGAACACACCGCTCGCGATGCATCCCCCACCCGATCCCGGGGGCGGCCCAGTGCCCAGTCTACCGGCGCCTACCGACAGGCAAGGGGATGTGGATCTTGCCTGTGGACAACTCGGGCGGTTGTGGACAGGTGGCGCCTACTCGGTCCAGAGGGGGTTCAGCTGGGCGTAGATCACCTCGTCGGTGAAACCGGTGTCGAACCTCGGGAAGGCCTCAGGTTCCGTCGCGACGTGGGTGAAGCCCGCCTTCTCCGCCGCGTGGCGGGACGCCTTGTTGTCCGACGCCGTGCCGAGGCTCAGGCGGCGTTTGCCGAGGCCGCCCTCGGCGACCGGGCGGAAGGCCCACTCGACCATCATCGTCAGCGCCTCCGTCAGCACGCCCTGGCCGCGGGAGTCGGCGTGCACCATGTAGCCGATCTCCGCCGACGTGTCGTCCAGGCCCTCGAGGTTGAACAGCTGTATGTGGCCGATCATCTTGTCGCTGTCCACGTCGGCGATGCACCAGTTGAACCGGTCGCCCCTGGCGTCGCCCTCCCGCGCCCTCAGGATGGCGTCCGCGCCGTCGGACTGCCGTGCCGCCAGCGTGCGGCCGACGAAGTTCCTGGTGCGCTCGTCGTTGAGCATCTCGCCCATGCGGTCGGCGTCGGTGTCGCGGTCCGGGCGTAGCCGCAGCCGGGCGGACTCCAGCACCGGCGGGACGTTCCACTTGTGCTTGGGCTCGCGGGTGTCGTCGGCGCGCAGCGAGCCGCACCACGAGTCGAGGCGTTTGCCGCGCTGGGGCAGCAACTTCTTGACCGTGCCGTCGAAGCTGAAGCCGTTGGCCCACGCCACCCGCCACGACGCCCAGTTCCCGACGTGCGCGTACCAGACCACCACCTCGATGTCCGGCTGCCGGAAACCCCAGTCCAGCAACAGCTTCACGGCCCGGTTGCACACGCCCCGACCCCGCGCGCCCGGGTGCAGCCCGAACGCGAGCTCCGCGATGCCCTCCTCCATCGGCCGCAACGAGATGGACCCGGAGAACCTGCGCACCCCGTCGGCGTGCGGCGCCTCGATCGCGAACCCGAGATCCTTGCGGGCGTACCAGCCGCCCGGCACGGCCTCGGCGACGTACGAGACCGCGTTGGCGCGCTCGAACGGCACGGGCACGGTCGTCCACCGGATGGACTCGGGGTCCGTGCATTGGACCACCATCTCGTCCACATCGGACAGCGCGTGCGCACGGAGGGTGACCTCGCCGTCGGAGATCGTCGGGACGTCGTGGGGAAAGGTGAAGGTGCCGGCCATCGCACCATGTTCGACGGCCGGCATCCCTTCTGCAACGCGGTTTACCGCGAGCCGGTGCGGGCGGGCCCCACGGCACCCGCCCGCACCGTTAGGAATGCCTTACCTGAATTGCATTTAGATAGGCTTGCCTAAATGCGCGTTAAATTGCACGGAATGCGATTCCTGCGTATTATCTAATTCATGGCGAAGACGAGCACCCTCTCAAAGTTCCACTCGATGCTCCAGGAGCAGGTGCGGCACGAGTTCACCGCGTCGCAGCAGTACGTCGCCGTGGCGGTCTGGTTCGACGGCCAGGACCTGCCGCAGCTCGCGAAGCACTTCTACCGCCAGTCGCTGGAAGAGCGAAACCACGCGATGATGATCGTGCAGTACCTGCTCGACAACGACCTCCCGGCCGCAATTCCCGGCGTGGACGAGGTGCGCAACGATTTCGCCGAGCCCTCCGACCTGATCGCGCTCGCCTTGAAGCAGGAGAAGGACGTCACCGACGAGATCATCAACCTCGCCAAGATCGCCCGCGACGAGGACGACTACAAGGGCGAGCAGTTCATGCAGTGGTTCCTCAAGGAGCAGGTCGAGGAGGTGGCCCAGATGACCACGCTGCTGAACGTGGTGCGCCGGGCCAACGGCAACCTGTTCGACGTGGAGAACTACCTCGCCCGCGAGTCGGTCGGCGAAGTGGGCGACGACCCGCTCGCCCCGCGCACGGCCGGCGGCAAGCTGTAGGACGACGTACGACGCAGTCCCGCTACTCGTAGCAGGGCTGCGTCGAGTTCTGCAGGGTGACACCGGTGACCACACCGGCCGGGTTGAAGGCGAGACGGTAGCGCGCGTCCGAGTTGCCCGGCACGGCCGCGAGCCCTCGGCCGTTGTTCGCGGCGAACTCCTCGTCGACGTCCGGGTAGACCGCCATGACCTGCTTGAGCGTCCACCCCGCGCCGACCCCCTCCGGGGTCTCCACGATGTCGGAGGCGATCGCCTCCACCTTGCTGCCACCCGCAGCGGAGGAGACGTAGACGAACCCGGCAGGACTGCCGTCGAGCAGCAGCGAATGCTGGAGACAGCCGTAGCCGTTGTCGGTGTCGTTCGTGGCGCCGAGCATCCCGGTCAGATCCGCCGAGTCCAGTGACTGGTCGAGTTGCAGCGAGCGGATGCCGGTCGGGCCGAGCACCTCGAAGCCGAGTACCGGCGGCGGGTCGACCCGATCGCTCAGCTGGGGCTGTGTGGTCTCGCCCTTCGGCTGCTCGTTCGTCTGCGTGCTGTTGTTCTGCGGCTGCTGTGTCGTCGTCGACGGCACCGACGACGTCGTGCTGCTCGCCACCGTCGACGTCTGGCTGCTCGGCGACAGCTCTTTCGTGGCCGGTGGCATGGCGTCCGGGGTGCCCCCGGCCAGCGCGATGCCGCCGAGGACGACCGCCACGACCGCGGCGGCGCCACCGGCGGCGGCGGTCGCGATCCGACGCCGCCGCACTCGGCGCGCGCCCGCCACGATCAGCTGTTCGGTTTCCGGCCGGACGGGTACGTCCAACCGATCGCCGGCCTCGGCGAACATCCGCCGCAGCTCGTCATCGAGCTCCACGACTCACCTCCTCGCGCGTCCTGTCCCGGTGGTCATCGGTGGGAAGCATGGGTCACGACCCTCCCACCGACGTGCCGAGTCTTGTCCGCAAGGTCGCCATCGCCTTGCTCGCCTGGCTCTTGACGGTGCCGCGGCTGACCCCCAGGACATCCGCGATCTCCGCCTCCGACATCTCCTCGTAGTACCGCATGACCATGACCGCGCGTTGTCTCGGCGGCAGTCCCCGCAGCGCGTCCCACAGCGGCTCGTTGTCGAACCGGTCGACGTCGGTCACGGCCGTGACGTCGGGGAGGTCGGCGATCAGGCTTTCCCGCCGCGTGCGCCGCCAACGGCTGATGTGGCTGTTCGCCATGGCCTTCTTGGCGTAGGCGACCGGGTCGCCGGTGTTGCGCACGATGGACGACCAGCGCGCGCCGAGCTTCTCGAGGACGGTCTGCACGAGATCCGCCGCGTCGTGCGGGTTGCCGGTGAGCATGTGGCCGTACCGGAGCAGGCCCGGCAGTGCCTGCCGAACGAACTCAGCGAAATCCTCCACCGCCGTGGCCCCTCTTCCCCCAAGGTCCGAACGCCGGTGCACGGTGACGACCGGCCCCAGCGTGGACACGACATGCCTCCCTCCGCGGGCGGCTGGGAAAGACCGCCGACGTGTGAAGCACGCTCCCGAGACGCCACAGGTTGCCTCGGCGTTGCCTGAGATCCCGCGACGAGCACCGCAGACTATCGGGCCGCGGGCGCTACCTGCGCATATGCGAGCACGCGGCGTGCACATTCGGCGAGCCGCTGGTGTGTGGTGCCGGCACCCCGGCTGGCCTCCGGCCCCCGGAGTCAAGTCTGCCAGCGGGGGCCGACAGGTTCCGGTGACTGAGGGGCTGGGAGGCGGAGTTGTCCACAGCCGGCCCGGTTGTCCACAGGGTCGGCTTCGGCGAGGGGTTTCCGTCGATCCTCGGCCGTAGGCTGGATTCCGGGGGCCGGAGGCGACCCGGGTCTAGCGGATCGTCACCTGGCGGCCGATCAGGCCGTCGCGGGCGCGGCGCTCGTCGCTGGTCAGCGGCTCCTTCTCGAGGGAGGCCAGTGCCGCGTCGAGGCGTTCGCCGAGGGTCTCCGCCGGCTTGGTCCACTCGCGGGCGTGCTGCTCGCGGTCGAGGTCCCACACCGGCACCAGCAGGCCGTGCGCACGGAACGAGCCCGCGTAGCGCGAGCCCTCGCCGAGGCCCAGCTCGCCGCGGGCCGACAGTCGGGCCAGCGCGAACAGCAGCTGCTCCTCCGATTCGGGCCGCACCCAGCGCAGGTGCGCGCGGTCGCCCGCGTCGACCCAGTACGCGGCCGGGCCGATGCGCTCGGTCGGCATGATCGCGGTGTTCGCGCGCTCCAGGGACAGCGCGACCTCGCCGGTCGGCTCCTCACCTTCCGGGAGCCACCACCCGAAGTCCTCGTGCAGCGTCGGCTCGATGGTCGCCTTGGGGTCGAGCATGTCCTGCAGTCGCTCGCGGTCGCCTTCCTCGGTCTCCGGGCCGACCACCGGCAGCACCTCGCCCGGCTCCGCGTCGAGGGTCCAGCGCAGCGCGCGGGCCAGGTCGCGGCTGACGTCGCTCGAGCGGGTCTGCACCTGCAGGCCGAGAAACGCCGAGCCGTCCGCGCGGACCAGGCCGGCGGCGGCCATGGGCAGCACCGTCGCGAGGGTGACCGTGCGCTCGGTCTTGACCGACAGGGCCAGCGCGGCGGTCGCCGACGGCACGAACTCGCGCAGCGCGATCAGCTCGCACTCACCGGCGAGGCCGTCGAACGGGCGGGCGACGGGCACCTCGACGGGACCGCCGGACAAGCCGTGGCACGCCTTGTACCGCTTGCCGGAACCACACGGGCAGGCCTGCCGCGGGTTGATGCCGTCGGTCGTGGTCTTCTTCGCGCTTTTCACCGCGGAACGCTTGGCCATGGCGCAAGACGCTACCGGTTGAGCAGTGTGCGGGTGGTGACCGGGGAGTTCGTCGCGAGGTAGCGGACGCCGAGGCGCCGGCACAGCTCCACGTCGGCCGGGTCGTCGACCGTCCAGGTGTACGTGTCGTGCCCGAACGACGCCGCGCGCGCGACGTAGTCCGGGTCGCTGCGCAGCAGGCGCACGCCGGGGCCGGTGTAGTCGGCGTAGGGCGGGAGCGCGCCGTCCCAGCGGGCCACCGACAGGTTCTCCAGCAGGAGCACGGTCGGCAGCGACTCGGAGTGCTCACGCACCCGGCGCACCGCCCGCGAGGAGAACGACATCACCACGACCTGAGAGTCCTCTTTGGACTTCGGGCGGGCCATGCCGTAACGGCGCAGCAGCGCGACGAGCTTCGCCTCGACGAGGCCGCCGTAGCGGACCGGGTGCTTGGTCTCGACGAACAGGGTGGTGCTCGGCGAGTCCGCGACGAGGTCCAGCAGGGACTCGAGGGTGAGCACACCGCGCTCGTCCGGGTCGGGCGTCCACGACGGCTGCCGGACCAGATCGTCCGCGTGTTCCGGCATCGCCGCGTTCCAGCTGCCGTAGTCCAGTTGGGACAGTCGGTCGAGGGTGAGGGTGGACACGACGCCGCGGCCGCTCGACGTGCGGTCGACGCGGCGGTCGTGAACACACACCAGGTGACCGTCGCGGGTGAGGCGGACGTCGCACTCGAGCCCGTCCGCGCCCTGTTCGATCGCAAGTGCGTAAGCGGCCACGGTGTGCTCCGCGCGGTGCGCGGAAGCTCCCCGGTGCGCGACGACAGCGGGCTGCACGGCGGGGATCATCGCATAGAACGGATACCGTCACCACATGGTCTTCGACCCTCGTGACCCGGCGTTTCTGGCCGATCCGTACCCGGCGTTCGCGGCGCTGCGGGAACGCGGCGCCGTGCACTTCCACGACGGCATGGGGCTCGCGGTGGCGGTGTCGCACGCGGCGTGCTCCGAGGTGCTGCGCGACCGGTCCGCCGGCCGGCTGTGGACGGACAAGGAGCCGGTCGAGGCGTTCGCCGCGTTCAACCTGCTGCACCGGAACTCGTTGCTGGAGAACGAGCCGCCCCGGCACACGCGGCTGCGGCGGCTGATCGCGGCCGCGTTCGGGCGCGGGCACACCGAGCGGCTGCGGCCGTGGGTGCGCGACCTCGCGGGGCGGATGGTCGACTCGCTCGCGGCCGCCGTCCGGGCCGACGGGTCCGCCGACCTGCTGACGCACCTCGCCGCGCCGCTGCCCGTCGAGGTCATCGCCGAGCTGCTCGGGGTGCCGGCGGCGGACCGGTCCCGGCTGCAGCCGTGGTCGAACGCGATCGTGAAGATGTACGAGTACGGGTTGCCGGCCGACCAGGCGGCGGCCGCCGAGGCCGCGTCCGCCGAGTTCGTGTCGTACCTGCGCGCGCTCGCCGCCGACCGGGCCACCGCGCCGGGCGACGACCTGATCAGCGACCTGGTCTCGGTGCGCGACGGTGGTGACCGGCTGACCGACGACGAGTTGGTCGGGACCGCCGTGCTGCTGCTGATGGCCGGCCACGAGGCGACCGTGAACGTGATCGGCAACGGGATGTTCGCGCTGCTGACGCACCGGTCGGAGTGGTCGCGGCTGGTGGCGTCGCCCGAGCTGCTGCCGACGGCGGTCGAGGAGCTGATCCGGTTCGACTCGCCGCTGCAGCTGTTCGAGCGGACCGCGGTCTCGGCGACGACGGTGGCCGGGTACGAGCTGGCGCCGGGCGACCGGATCGCGGCGCTGCTCGGCGCGGCGGCGCGCGACCCGCTGGTGTTCGAGTCGCCGGACCGCCTGGACATCGGGCGCACGCCGAACGCGCACCTCGGCTTCGGCGCGGGCATCCACTACTGCGTCGGCGCGCCGCTGGCACGGGTGGAGATCGCGGCGGCGCTCGAGGCGCTGGCGGCGCGGCTGCCGGGGCTGCGGTTGGCCGAGGAGCCGGCACGCAGGGACGAGTTCGTGATCCGAGGCCTACGCACGCTGCCGGTGACCTTCACCGAGTGAGGAGCGCTGGCGACGCGGTCGGCTGACCTGGGCTCGGCCGGAGGCGCCCTCAGCCCGTGAGGCGCGCGGCGCACGCGTGCAGGTACTGCTGCTCCGGGATGCTCGTCGTCAACGTGGCGGCCTTCCGGTAGCCCGCTACGGCGGCGTCGCGGTCGCCGGCCATCTCGTGCAGGTGCGCGCGCACCGCGTGCAGGCGGTGATGACCCGACAGCTGGTCGTCCAGGGGCGCGAGCAGCGCGAGGCCCGCCTCCGGGCCGTGGACCATCGCCGCCGCGACCGCCTCGTTGAGCGTCACGATCGGGTTCGGGTCGAAGTTCGCCAGCAGGCGGTACAGGCCGAGGATCTGCGGCCAGTCGGTGTCCTCGGCGCGGGCGGCCTCCGCGTGGACGGCGGCGATGGCCGCCTGCAGCTGGTACGGGCCGAGCCGGGCGCGCGGCAGCATCTCGCTGATCAACGCGATGCCCTCGGCGATCGACTCGCGACGCCACCGGGTGTGGTCCTGCTCGGCCAGCGGGACGAGGCTGCCGTCGGCCCGGGTGCGAGCCGTCCTGCGTGCCTCGATCAGCAGCATCAGCGCCAACAACCCGGCGACCTCGCCGTCGTCGGGCAGCAGCGCCCGGACGGTCCTGGCCAGACGGATCGCCTCGCCGGTCAGCTCCGCGCGCTGCAGGTCCGGGCCCGACGAGGCCGTGTAGCCCTCGTTGAAGATCAGGTACAGCACGTGCAGGACGGCACGCATCCGCTCGGCGCGCTCGGCGGCCGGGGGCGGGTGGAACTCGGCGCCGGAGGCCTTGATGCGCTGCTTCGCGCGGCTGATGCGTTGCGCCATCGTCGACTCCGGCACCAGGAACGCCTTCGCGATCTCCGCGGTCGTCAGGCCGCCGACGGCACGCAGTGTCAACGCGATCTGCGACGGCGGGGTGAGGCTCGGATGGCAGCAGAGCAGCAGCAGCGTGAGGGTGTCGTCGGCGCCCGGCTCCGCGACGTCGGCGGGCGGCGCCACCAGCTCGTCGGTCGGGGTCCTGGCCGCGATCCGCTCCGCGCGCTGCCGGCTGGCCCGCTCACTGCGGAACTGGTCGGTCAGCTTGCGGGACGCGACCGTGACCAGCCAGCCTTCCGGCCGGTCGGGCAGGCCGTCCGCCGGCCAGTGGGTGGCGGCCGCGAGCAGCGCCTCCTGTACCGCGTCCTCCGCGGCCTCGAAGTCGCCGGAACGGCGCATGAGCGCGGCGAGGACCCGCGGCGCCAGCCGGCGCAGCACGTCCTCGACGTCGCGGGTGGTCACATCTCCTGGCCGGACATGTCCATGATCGGCCGGACCTCGACGGCGCCCAGTCGCGCGTCGGGGAACCGGAGCGCGATCTCGGCCGCCCGTTCCCGCGTCTCGCAGTCGACGACGAAGTACCCCGCGAGCTGCTCCTTCGCCTCCAGGTACGGGCCGTCGGTGACGGCCGGGACGCCGTCGCGCGGCCGTGCGGTCCTGGCCGTCGCCGGGTCGGCGAGCGCGACGCCGTCGACCAGCTCGCCGGACTCGCTGATCTCCGCCAACAGCACCTCGCCCTGCCTGACCAGCTCCGCGCGCTCGGACTCCGGCAGCGCGAGGACGTCCGGGTGGTGGAGGAACATCGGGTGCTCCCACGTCTCCGGGTTGCTGTAGATCATGATCAGGTACTTCATCGTGTTTCCTCTCGCGCCGGGCCACCCGCCACGCCGATGATGTTGCCCTCCGGGTCGGCGAAGTGCCCGACCACGAACTCCGCGCCGGCCGGCTCCGGGCCCAGCAGGCGTTTGCCGCCGAGCCGCTCCGCCCTCGCGAGCGCGGCCTCGACGTCCGGCACGCCGACGTAGAACAGCACGCGCGGTCCGAACCCGGGGCCGCCCCCGACGCCGCCGTTGAGCCCGGCGCCGGCGACCGACCCGTAGCCGCCCATCGCGGAGACCTTGTCGGTGGTCGGGTCGCCGACCGTGTACGCCCAGTCGAACAGGTCCGCGTAGTAGCCGCGGAGCGTCGTCGGGTCGCTGCCGATGATCTCGAAGTGCACCACCTGCTGTGCCATGTTTCCGTCCTCTCCGTGTGTCGCTCTACAGCAGAGGACGGAGCCGGCGGGCGGGCCTCGACGTCGCCCGGCGAAGTTTTCTCAGCGCCGGGACGGGGTGGCGCGCACCTCGCGCAGCGCGGGCTCCGGAGCGCCCTCGACGCGGAGGACCCGCAGGTAGCGGACGCTGCTCGGGTTGATCGGGGCCAGCAGCGTGGACAGGCGGCGCACCATCAGCGCCGTGAGCACCGCGACCGCGGCCGCCGCGAGGTCGGTCGCCGCGCTCAGGAGCACGCCGTCGGCGTGCGCCTGCACGCTGGTCCGGAACCGCCACACCACGGTCACCGCGAACAGCAGCCCGGCGAGCACCCACGCCGCCCACCACACGCGCACGGCGCGGGTCGGGTTCGGCCGCTCGTCCTCCGAGCGGCGCAGCACCTGGTGCTCCAGCTCGGCGAGCACGACACCGGCCATCGCCAGGTTCACGCCGGGGACCAGCAGGTACACGAGCACCTGCCAGTCGGGGCGACCGGGACGCTGCTCGGCGACGTCCGCGGCCGCGTGTCGGGCCAGGTGCAGCCACCACAGCGTCACGACCCCGCCCAGCACGGCGAACGCCAGCGCCAGGACCGCCGCGATCGTCACGACCGCGTCCGAGGTGGCGACCAGCCGGTCGGACAGCGCGCCGGTGCGGCTGCGGACCAGCAGCACGTACCGCCACACCTCGCCGCCGGCGGCGAGCACCGCGAGCGCGCCGAGCGCCCACAGCATCGCGGCCGCGTGGCCGCCGACGGACCGCACGCGGTCGACGGTCACCGGCTCGTCGGCGACGGTCCCGGGGACCGTGGTCGGCCAGCGCCACGCCAGCGCCGGGAAGCCCCACCGGGGTGGCCGGCCGTAGGCGGGCGGCCCGAGGTAGGGCAGCCGCCGCCGCGCGCGGGGTCGGCGCGGGGCGCCGTGCGGCACCGACGCGACCCAGCGCTGGCGAGGCTGCTGCATGGTCAGATGACCTCTGGGTTGCCGCTGTCGGCCGTCATCGCGCGGCCGGCGGCGTGCCAGGACTGCATGCCGCCGTCGACGTTCTTCGCGTCCCAGCCGTTGGCGTTGAGGAACGCCGTCACGCGTGCGGAGCGACCGCCGCTGCGGCAGACCACGTACACCTCGTCGTCGGCGGGCAGGTCCTCGAGCCGGCCGGCGAGCTCACCCATGGGAATGTGCACTGCCTGCGGCGCGTGGCCCGCCGCCCACTCGTCCGGTTCGCGCACGTCGAGCAACGTCACGCCGTCGGGCAGCTCAGCCGGGAGGTCCGGCACGGTCACGGTGGGCACCTGCTGTGGCATCACACGACGATGCTGCCACGCCTACCCGTAGCGCGCACGTGAGCCCTGCTCACCCCATGTTCTGCACCAGGGCCCGCGCGATCTCCGCCAGTTCGGCGTCGGTCGTCGGCAGTGCGCCGCGGCCACCTTCGATGGTGCTGCCGCCGCCGCCGATGGGGACCATGTCCGCCTCGCTCCAGCCGGCCGAGGTGACGACGAGCTGGACGCCCTCCGGCTGGTAGATCTGCAGCGCCTGGTGTGGCTGCTCGGGGTTGAACCAGTCCGCCGCGTACAGCTGGAGCACCGTGCCGTCGTCGAGCACGCGCCGGGCCGGGGGCTCGCAGTTGCCATACACGGCGAGGGCCAGGTCGGCCATCTCGATCGGAGTGCCGAGGTACGGGTCCACCTCGAGCTGCAGCTGGCCGTTCCCGCCGGCCATCGGCACCTCGACCGCGACGTAGCCGCGCGGGGCGCCGGTCTTGCCCGAGTTCACCTGCCAGTCGGACATCGCCACCGTCGGCACGGCGCCAAGGGTCTCGCCGACCGCGTCGACGAACGCCGGCTTCACCCGGCCCTCAGCCAGGAACACGCTGTTCGGGTTGGGCGGCTCCGCGGTGTCGCGCAGCTGGCAGTACCCACCGGACTCGACGACATCCGGCGGCATCGTGGTCTGCTGCCAGCCGGGCAGCACGTGCGCCGGGCCGGCCGGCGCGGACGTTGAGGTGGGCGTGTCGGGCGACGTCTCGGGCGGGTTGGCCGTGGCGGTCGTCTCGGTCGTCGACTCGGCGACACGGACGCCGTCCGGCTGGTCGCCGGGGCGCAGCAGCACCGCGCCCGCGCCGATCGCGGCCACGACCGCCACCACACCGGCCACGGAGACCGCACGCTGGACGAACACCCGGCGGCGACCCCTGCGGAGCACGTCGTCGAGGCTGGTCGAGACGGGCGGCGCCGGCTCGTCGTCGAGCGTCCCGAGGGCGCGCCGCGCCGCGCTGTCGTCGTCGAACATCTCACGCTCCTAGGTTGACGTCGTCCTGGTGGTAGGCGGTGCGCAGAGCGGCGAGGCCGCGCGCGGTCTGGCTCTTGACGGTGCCGGTGGAGCACCCGAGCGTGTCGGCGACCTGCTCGACCGACAGGTCCGCGACGAACCGCAGCACCAGCACCGCCCGCTGCCCCGGCGGCACCGCCAACAGCGCGGACCGCAGCGCCATGCGTTCGTCGGACCCGGCGTCGGCGTGCGCGACGGTGTCCGGCAGCTCGGCGACGACCTGCTCACGGGCCCGGCCGCGCCGCTTCGTGTCCAGGAAGACCCTGGTCAGAACCGTGCGAAGGTACGCGTCGACGGTCTCGATGCGCACCTTCGCCCAGCGCGCGTACATCTTCACGAACGCTGTCTGTGCGATCTCCTCCGCGTCCGGCCACGAGCCGCACATGGCGAACGCGATCCGCCGAGCGCCGTCGAAGCGCGCCGAGAAGAACTCGGCGAACTCCTGGTCCCGCCCTCGCACCCCGCGACCTCCCCGTGCCTGTCCGTCTCCCCTTCTACGCGGATGTGCGGTGGAGGGTTGCATGTGTCCTCCCGGGAGTTATCCACAGGCAAGATCGACATCTCCGGCTCTGTCGGGGGGCGCCGGTAGACTGGGCACTGGGCCGCCCCCGGGACAGGGTGGGGGCTGCATCGCGCGCGGGGGGATTGCATTCGGTCGCCGGGTCGCTGCCTGTCGCAGGGCAGGTGGTTTGGGCTTCGGCGATGTCGGTTGTGGTTGGTGTGGAGTCCATCTAGGACGGTGCGGCGAGTGTGCGCCAGCGGAGTCGCGCTCTGGCCGGAACCCCCGAGTCGGTCCTGGCGGCGAGGCGGCTGGCGACGGTTCGCGCGTAGCGTGTGGCGCGGTCACGTAGCTGTCCTGGAGGTTGGCGATGCACACGTTCCGCACGTCCGACGATGTCGTGCTCGGGGTTGAGCACTTCGGTGACGCGGCCGCGCCTCTCGTACTGCTCGTGGGTGGGGTGACCATGCTTTCCTGGCCCGACGCGCTCTGCGAGTCGCTCGCTCGCGGCGGGCGGCACGTCGTGCGCTACGACCTGCGCGACTCCGGTGCCTCGACGACCGTCGGCCCCGACGCGCCGGCGTACACGCTGCGCGACCTCGCCGCCGACGCCGCCGCGCTCGCCCGCGGACTCGACGACCGGCCGGCGCACCTGGCCGGCATCGGCGTCGGTGGGATGGTCGCCCAGGTCGCCGCGCTCGACCACCCCGACGCGTTCTCGGCGCTCACTCTCGTCGGGACGCGGGCCGTCGCGCCCGGCCCGGTCGACGACGACCTGCCCGACCACGACGCGGCCACGATGGGCCGGCGGTTCGCACTCCCGATGCCCGACTGGTCCGACCGCGCCGCCGTGGCGGAGTTCGCCGCCGCCGGCGCGGAGATCCTCGGCAACGACCCCGCCGCGGCACGTGCGATCGCCGAGCGCGTCTTCGACCGCGCGCCGAGCACCGACCCCGCGGTCGGGATGGCCAACCAGCTGGGCATGGTGTTCGCCAAGCTCGACTGCACACCCCGCTGGCGCGAGCGCCTGCCCGAGCTCGCGATACCGACGCTCGTGGTGCACGGTCGTCGCGACCCGTTCTTCCCGGTCGGCAACGGCGAGGCGCTCGCGCGCGAGATCCCCGGCGCGCGGCTGCTCGTGCTCGAACAGGCCGCCACCGCGATCCCCGACGCGGCCGCCGACGAGGTCGCCGCGGCCATGCTCACGCTGTAGACCTCTTGACCTCGACATTTGTCGAGGTTTCACGCTGGACCCGTGACCGATATCGATGAGATCAAACAGATCGTCGCGGACATCCAGACGGCGTTCAACACCAACGATCCCGAGCTGATGAGCGCCCATTTCCTGCCGGACGCGAGCGTCGTGAACGCGATGGGGGTACGGGTCGTCGGGCGAGAGGCGTTGCTGGCGGCGAGCCGGGCCGGGCTGGCCGGCGGGCTGCGCGACCAGTACGCGCGGTACGACGTGCGGGACGTGACGTTCCTGCGGCCGGACGTGGCCCTCGCCTACAAGGAGGCGTACGCGACCGAGGCGGACGGCACCCCGATCGACCTCGACCACGCGATGAACGCGCTCTACGTGCTGGTCAAGGAGAACGGCCGCTGGCAGATCGCGGCCCGCCAGAACACGCTGGTCCCCCGGTAATACGGCGAAGGGCGCGTTCAGGGCGGCCGCCGCCCTGAACGCGCCTTTCGCGGTTAGTGCGCTACCGCCTTCTCGGAGCCCGCGCCCGTCAGAGAGCGGACCTCCATCTCGGCGTACTTCGCCTCGTCGGACTCCTTGGACGTCTTCGAGCCGATGTAGCCGAGCAGGAAGGCGACCGGGATCGAGACCATGCCCGGGTTGGCCAGCGGGAACCAGTGGAAGTCGACGCTCGGGAACATCGACGTTCTCACCGCCCGACACGGCCGGGCGAGAACATGATCAGGCCGACGCACACGATCAGGCCGCCGTAGATGCTCCACAGCGCGCCCCGGGTGTTGAAGCCCTTCCAGAACAGCGAGTACAGGATGGTCGGCAGGTTCGCCGACGCCGCCACCGCGAACGCCAGTGCCACCAGGAACGCGATGTTCTGGCCGTTCGCCACGATGCCGCCCGCGATCGCGACCGCGCCGATCACCAGTGCGGTGATGCGGGCGACGCGGACCTCCGCGGCCTTGTCGTCCGCCGCGCCCTTCTTGATCACGTTCGCGTAGATGTCGTGCGCGAACGACGCCGACGCCGTGATCGTCAGGCCGGCGACCACCGCGAGGATCGTCGCGAAGGCGACCGCGGCGATGATGCCGAGCAGGACCGTGCCGCCCAGTGCGTACGCGAGCAGCGGCGCCGCCGAGTTCACACCGCCGGGTGCCGCACGTGATCGTGTCGGCGCCCACCAGCGCGCCCGCGCCGTAGCCGAGCACCAGGGTGAACAGGTAGAAGATGCCGATCAGCCAGATCGCCCAGACGACCGACTTCCGCGCTTCCTTCGCCGTGGGCACGGTGTAGAAGCGCATCAGGATGTGCGGCAGACCCGCGGTGCCGAGCACCAGCGCGAGCGCCAGCGACACGAAGTCGAGCCGCGACACGCCGGTCAGTGCCGTACTGCTCGCCCGGGTCGAGCAGCGCCTCGCCGCCCTCGCCGACCTTCGTCGACCGCCGCGCCGAGCAGGCTCGACAGGTTGAAGCCGTACTTGCCGAGCACCCACACGGTCATCACGAACGCGCCCGCGATCAGCAGCGTCGCCTTGATGATCTGCACCCAGGTGGTGCCGCGCATGCCGCCGATGATCACGTACAGGATCATCACGATGCCGACGACCGCGATCACCAGTGCCTGGCCGGCCTTGTTCTCGATGTCGAGCAGCAGCGCGACCAGTCCGCCCGCGCCGGCCATCTGTGCCAGCAGGTAGAAGAACGACACGACCAGCGTCGACGTGGCGGCCGCCGCGCGGACCGGGCGCTGCCGCATCCGGAACGCTCAGGACGTCACCCATCGTGTACTTGCCGGTGTTCCGGAGCAGCTCCGCGACCAGCAGCAACGCGATCAGCCACGCGACGAGGAAGCCGATCGAGTACAGGAACCCGTCGTAGCCGTTCACGGCGATCGCGCCCGCGATGCCGAGGAACGACGCCGCCGACAGGTAGTCACCCGAGATGGCGACGCCGTTCTGCGCGCCGGTGAACGAGTGCCCGGCCGCGTAGTAGTCGACCGCCGTCTTGGACGAACGGCTCGCGCGGAACACGATCACCAGCGTGATGACCACGAACAGCGCCGAAGATGCCGATGTTCAGTGCGATGTTGCTGCCTTCGACGCCGGCTGCGATGGGGCTCATTTGGCGCCTCCCTCGATGTCCTCGCGGATCTTCTCGGCGACCGGGTCGAGGTGCCGGTTGGCGTGCCGGACGTACAGGCTCGTGATCACGAACGTCGAGACGAACTGCAGCAGGCCGAAGAGCAGCCCGATGTTGATGTTGCCGACGACCTTGGTGCCCATGAAGTCGTGGGCGTAGTCGGACAGCAGCACGTACAGCAGGTACCAGGCGAGGAACGCCACGGTCATGGGGAACACGAAGTTGCGGAGCCGCCGACGCAGCTGGGTGAACTCGGCACTCTGCTGGATGGTCTCCCAATCGGGGCCCGGGTCGGGCGGGCCCTGGTCGGTGGTGCTCACGGTGCCTCCAGGGAAGTGAAATTCGTGCTACGACCCTAGGAAGGTGGTACCGGAGGCAGGAATCGTTCGTGGATCAACCGCTTCGTCGCACGACGAACGGTCGACGAACGGTGCTGATCGGCCGACGAGTGGCGCAGGTCACATTTTGGAAACGCGAAGAAAACCTGACCAGTCAGTGATCGGGAAGGCGAGGGTCCCTCGATCGGGTGACTTGGAGTCCCGGACGACTACAGCGGGTCCGGAGAAAGCGACCTCGACGCAGTTGCCGTTGCTGCCGTCCTGGCCGCTGCGGGTGCTCTTCCGCCACGTGGCCTCACCGAACGCCACCTCGACGCAGCTGCCGTTGCTACCGTTCTGGCCGCTGCGGCTGCTTTTGCGCCAGGCGAGCCGAGAAAGATCCACTGTGGACACTGTGATCGCCTCTATCGTCATTGGCTGATTTGCTCGATCAGCGCAACCGAATCAGCTGGGCTCAGAGCCTCGGTGCGGA
This sequence comes from uncultured Actinomycetota bacterium, assembly GCA_963840275.1. Classification (GTDB taxonomy): domain Bacteria; phylum Actinomycetota; class Actinomycetes; order Mycobacteriales; family Pseudonocardiaceae; genus Actinophytocola. Next base: position 549,539 of record CAWIYK010000002.1, on the reverse strand, counting down.
GCTGTTCGAAAGTCAGTCTAGCCGCCCGCAACTCGATCTCATCCTCGATATGGAGTGCGCCGGTGGCGTACTCGACGTAGAGCAGATCCGTGTCGTCGGGTCGGGGAACGACAAGAGGATGAAGCCGCCGTCCATGGCGCCATGGGCGCGCAGGGGCAGAACCTGCAATGTGACCGTGGGGAGGTCGGCCATCTCGGTGAGCTTCCGGCGCTGTTCGCGCATGACCTCCGGGCCACCGACATCGCGCAGCAGCGCGGACTCGTCGATGATCGCGGTGAGTTCGAGCGGGTTCTGATCATCGGCGAGGCGAGCTTGCCGGATCAGCCGAACCTCGATGTCGTTTCGCATCTGGGCGGCGGTCCGCCGCCGCCGACCGCGTTCCAGCATGGCGCGGATGTAGGCCTCCGTCTGGAGGAGGCCCGGCAGGTTCAGACCGGGGAACTCCTGCACCGACGCGGCGTGCGTCTCCACGTCCACATAGCCCAGGTCTTCCACTCCGTAGGCGCGAAACCATTGCGGCTTTGACGCTTCGCGCGCCTGGCTGAGAAGTGTTTCATCGTAGGTGTCGTAGAGGTCCATGGCTGAGCGGACGAAGTGGACGTCCGCCTTGGTGAAACCTGTTTCAATGCGTTGCAACGCGCTGCGGGTCTTGTCGAGGCGGGCGGCGGCGACCTCCAGGTTGAGACCGGCCTTCTCCCTGATCTCGCGCAGCCTTCGGCCGAGGCGGCGGCGCAGGAACGGTGCCTTCTTCGTGCTCACGACCGACTCCCCCGTGACTGACAGTGCGCACATGATCGCACTTGGTTCGCCCGATATTGGGAAACCCAGTGCTGAGTCGCCCGTTCGGACACTGGTTGCCATGGAAGGAAGACTGTTCACGCTGGTGAACGCCGAGAACGAGGCGCAGGTGTTCGCATGGGGCATGGAGATCAGCACGACACAGGATCGGGAAGCGATCGTCTATCGCCGCAACCCGGCGACGAACCAGACGTTCTTCGGGGTGCACGCCACCGCCGAGTCCGCCCTGCGGCGGTACGGAAAGCGTCGTCAGCTGCGGCTGCTCTGGGAGAACCGCTACGACGAAGCGGACTGAGCGCGTTCGCGGAGGGCGCGGAGCGTCTGGTCGCGATCCTCATCGAGGTGGAGCCGCAGCATGGCCGTCCGCGCCCACGACGGCGGTCGGCCGCGCAGCGACACGAGCACCATGGTGGCGAACGCGAGTGGTACCGACCAGGGCGCCGGCTGCGCGACGAGGATGGCGACGGCCCCGGACACCGGCAGCCCGAGCAGCGTCCCCGCGATGGCACCTGACGACGCGAAGAGTCCGACCACGACACCGCTCATGGCGCCGGCGACCGTCAGCCGCGACCACCAGATGCCGAGCACGAGCAGCGGGCAGAACGTGGAGGCCGCGACGGTGAAGCCCCACGTGACCAACACCCCCGCGTCGATGCGGATCGCTTGCAGGGCAAGGAGAACGACCACCGCGGCGGCCGCGACCACGGTGAACCGGAGGCGGCGGAGTCCGCCGGGCAGCAGATCGTAGGAGATGGCGCCGGAGACGACGAGCAGCAGCCCGAGCGAGGTGGCGAGGAACGCGGCGAAGGCGCCGCCGGTGAGCAGGGCGGTGAACACGCTGCCCGGCCAGCCGGCGTCGACCTGCGCGGGCAGCGCGACGACGGCCGTGTCGGTGGCGCCGGATAGGTAGAGCTGCGGGACGAGGACGCGGCCGAGCACGCCGTAGATGCCGGGGAACAGGTAGAAGATGCTGAGGAGTCCGACGGTGAACGCGGCGGTGCGGCGTGCGGCGCGGCCGTCGGGGCTGGTGTGGAAACGCATGATCACGTGCGGCAGCCCCATGGTGCCCAGCGCCAGCGCGACCACGAGCGCCCACGTCCCGAGCAGCGGGTGGCCGGCGTTGTTGAGGTCGAGGAGGGGGCGCTGCCAGTCGTCGCCGCCGGGGCGGGCCTCGCCCTCGACGGTCGGCACGGCGGCGCCCTTGGGGAAGGTGACGGTGCTCGCCTGCGGCACGTCCCACCGACCTGGCGCGACGACCCGTTCGGTGTCGCCGATACGGACGGTGGTCGTCGCCGCGAGGTCGAGCGTGGTGCCGACCCGGAACCGCACGGGGGTGTCGCGCTCGAAGTGCGTGAACTCGACGGGGTGCATCGCGTCGTGGCGGACCTGCGGCGTGACCTGGATCAGCAACCAGATTGCCGGGACGATGAAGAGGAACAGCTTGAGCACGAACTGGAACGCCTGCACGTAGGTCGCGGCGCGCATGCCGCCGAGCGCGAGGGTGATGGCGACACCGGAGCCGGCGACGACGACGCCGACCCAGTAGGGCGTGTTCGACACGGCGCTGAGCACGAGGCCCGCGGTGCGGAACTGCGGCACGAGGTAGAGCCCGCCGATGACGAGGATGACGACCGCGGTGACGCGCCGCAGGGCCGGCGACGCGAGGCGCGCCTCGGCGAAGTCGGGCACCGTGAGCGCGCCGGACCGCCGCATGGGCGCCGCGACGAGGACCAGCATCGCGATGTAGCCGGCGGTGAACCCGACCGGATACCAGAGCGACCCGATGCCGTCCTTGACGACGAGCCCCGCGACCCCGAGGAACGACGCGGCGGAGAGGTACTCCCCGGAGACGGCGGCCGAGTTGAGCAGCGGACTGACCCGCCGCGAGGCGACGAGGAAGTCGGAGGTCGTGCGCATGGCCGCGACGCCGCGAAGCCCGATGAGCAAGGTGATGAGCACGACGGGCGCGACAGCGAAGGCAAGAATCACGCGACTTCCCCCCGCGCCGAACGCGGTCCCCGCGCGCGATGCAGCCCCCACCCTGTCCCGGGGGCGTCCCGCCTTGCCAGTCTACCGGCCGGGTATGACGAAATGGGCGATGTGGATCTTGCCTGTGGATAACTTTGGAGTGGGGGTCGGCGGGGTGCGTTCGCGGGCTCGCTCGCCGGCCGTGCTGTGAAGGGGTCCTTCACAGCGTTCAACGTTGTGAAGGGGTCCTTCACAGCATCGGCACCCGGCGTTCGGGGTCGGTGGGGAGTGCGACACGCGTTCGCGGGCTTGGCGGGGGCGGCGGGCACGGAGAGGGCAGGCGCCAGCCTGCCCGTGATCGCCTGAACCAGGGCGACGGAGGCTCGCGGGTCAAGGGTGGCGAAGCCATCCGGCGAAGCCGGACGCCGCAGGCGCCCTTGACGCGTGAGGGGCCGCCCGTAAAATTCGCCGCCCCCACCAAACCCACCACCGCCACCCCCAAACACACCAGCAAAACCAGCATCACCAGCGAACGCGATCACCGCACGTCCTCCGCCTTTTCCGCGCGCCGCAACTGCCAGCCGGCGAGCAGCGTCAGCGCCGGATACGGCAGCACGGCCAACGCCAACCAAGACACGGGAATCCCCAGCAGCCGCACCGTGTCCAGCCACGGGAACACCGCGAACACCAGAGGCAGCCCCAGAATCCCCGCGAACAGCACCGCGAGCGGCGCCACCGCGAGCCGGCGCTGTCTGCGGTACAGCGCCTCCCCCCGCTCTTCGCCCGCCGCGTCCAGCTTCGGGACTCGCCAGCGGCCGTGCAGTCGCCGGCGTGAGTGGGCCAGCCGGGTCTGGGGACTCATCACCGCCACGCGCTTGTGGCCCGGCATCAGCGGCGGTCCAGCTCGCCGGTCTTCGCCGCCGACAGGAGGCGTTCCCGCAGCTCCCGCGCGTGGCGGCGGCTCACCGGGACGTCGCCGAGGTCGGTGTGGGCCAGTAAGCCGCCGACCGAGTCGCTGCGTAGCTCGCGGACCGCGTCCAGCGCGACCAGGAACCCCCGGTGCACCCGCACGAAACCCGCCGGCCCCCAGTACTCGTCCAGCCGCGAGATCGGCATCCGCACCACGTGCACGCCCGACACCGCGTGCAGCCGCACGTAGTCCCCGTGCGCCTCGACGAAGTGCACCTCGTTGCGGCGGATGTAGCGGGTCCGCCCCGCGGACTCCACCGGCAGCGCCGCCATCGCGTCCGGCAGCGCGGGTGACTCCGGCGTCGGGCGCGCGGTCGGGATCATCCGGTTGACCCGCGCGAGCGCGTCGGCCAGGCGTTCGGCCCGCACCGGTTTCAACAAATAGTCCACCGCGCCGATGCCGAACGCCGCCACCGCGTGCTGTTCGTACGCCGTCACGAACACGATCACGGGCGGCTCGTTGAGCCGGGCCAACAACGAAGCCAGCTCCAGGCCGTCGAGCCCCGGCATGGAGATGTCCAGGAACACCGCGTCGTAGCGGCCGCTCTGGATCATGCGCAGCGCCGCGAGCGGGTCGCCCGCCCCGGCGACCTCCGCTATCTCCGGCGACGCCTCCAGCAGCCGGCACAGATCCGCCAACGCGGGCGGCACGTCGTCGACGGCCAACACCGACAAGCCTGTCATCCCGGCATCACTCCCGGTTGGAACCGTGGGATCCGGACGACCACGCGCGTGCCCTCGCCGGCGGCGGTCTCCACGACCAGGCCGTACCAGGGGCCGTAGACGTTCCGCAGTCGTCTGTCCACATTGGCCAGTCCGACACTGTCCGTGCCACCCCGGCCGGCGAGGATGTCCTCCGCCAGCGCGGGATCCATGCCGAGCCCGTCGTCCTCGACGCTGATCACGCAGTCGTTGCCCTCCGCCTCGCCGCGCACCAGCACGTGGCCGGTACCCGTCCGCGGTTCGATCCCGTGGCGGACCGCGTTCTCCACGAGAGGTTGCAGCACCAGGTACGGCAGCGCCACCGCGAGCACCTCCGGCGCCACCCGCACCTGCACCTGCAGCCGCTCCCCCAGCACCGCACGCTGCAGCGCCAGGTACGTCTCGATCGCGTGGAACTCGTCGGCCACGGTGGTGTACTCGCCGTGTCGCGCCAGGCTGTAGCGGATGTAGTCGGCGAAGTCGAGCATCAGCTCCCGCGAGCGGTCCGGCTCCGAGCTGACCAGCGCGGCGATGACCGTCAGCGCGTTGTACACGAAGTGCGGCGAGATCTCCGCGCGCAGCGCCCGCAGTTCCGCCTGCGCGGCCTGCTCCGCCGACGCCTCCAGACGCCCGCGTTCGAGCGCCGCCACGATCCACGCCGACGCCTCACGCACCGCAGCGCGGTGCGTCGCGCCGGCCACCACCAGCACGCCGGCCAGCTCGTGGTGCACGTGCAGCGGCACCGCGACCAGCGGCGACCGGCCCTCGCGGCTCTCGCTGTGCAGCACCTGCTCCACCAACGCGTCCGCGTCGTCGGAGAAGGACGGCGCGGCCGGGGCCCACACCGGGCGGCCGGACAGATCGGCCAGGCCCACGTAGTCGACGTTCAGAATTCGGCGAACCCCGCGAGCCGCCGACCGCACGCCCGCGCCCGACAGGCCGTCCTTCAGCTCCTCGGCGATGTGCCGTGCCATGCTCAGCACCGACACCGGCATCAAGGGCTCCCATCATCCGCGATCGAGCTCGCCTAGATGTTAATGGGCAGGTGGCCCGACCTCGCTACTTGCGATGACGGCCGTCCGCCAGCCGCGCTCGTTCCTCCGCCGTGCCGAAGCTCGCCACCGCCCGGTCGCGGATGAACCCGAGCCCGTCCGGCGCGTGCATGCGCAGCCGGATCTGCGCGACGTCGCCGGGCAGCTTCGCCTGCGTCGCCTTGCTCACGACGATCACCGTGAGGAACGCGATCGGCACCGTGATCAGCGCGGGTTGGCCGAACACGCTCCACGCCCAGTTGCCGGTCAGCCCGCTGATCGTGTTCACGACCAGCGCCGCGATCACCAGCCCGCCGCCGACGACCATGCCGGCGGCCGCGCCGACCCACGTCAGCTTCCGCCACCACACGCCGAGCAGCAGGACCGGGCAGAACGTGGACGCGGCCAGCGCGAACGACATGCCGACCGACAGCGAGATGTCCGACTGCCGGATCGCGATCGCGAGCGCCAGCGGCGCCCCGCCCGCGATCGCCGTGGCGAACCGGAAGTCGCGCACCCGGCCGCGCAGCACGTCGGTCGACAGCACCCCGGACACGCTCACGACCAGGCCGGACGACGTCGAGAGGAACGCGGCGAACGCGCCGGCGGTGGTGACCGCGCCGAGGACCTGGCCGAGCACCCCCGGCGCGATCTTGCTCGGCAGCGCGAGCACCGCGGCGTCGGTCCGGCCGGTCACCAGCAGCTCCGGCACGTACAGCCGCGACAGCGCGCCGATCATGATCGGGAACAGGTAGAACAGCGACAGCAGCAGCAGCACGTGCAGGGTCGTGCGGCGCGCCGCCTTCCCGTCCGGGTTCGTGTAGAAGCGGACGAGGACGTGCGGCAGCCCCATGGTGCCGAGGAACAGCGCCAGGATCAGCGAGTACGTGGTGAACAGGTCGCCGCCGCCCTCGGCGGGCGCGAGCCAGCTCGCGTTGTCGACCGGCGCGCCGGCCACCACCGGCACCGAGGAGCCCTGCGAGAAGTGCAGCGTCGTGTCCGCGCCGACCTCGTAGGTGCCGGGGCTCCAGTACACCGAGCCCATGGCCGGGTCGCCGTCGATCTCGCCGCGGGCCGCGAGCCACACCGGCTCGGTGACCTGCAGCAGCACCGGGGTCTCGATGGTGACGTCGGTGGCGCGCGCGAACGTCGGCGGCAGCGGTTCGGTCAGTCCGGTGGTCTCGCTGCCGCGCGGGCCGCCGTCGCCGATGAACAGCACGCACATGACGAACGTGGGCGCGGCGATGGCGAACAGCTTCAGCCAGTACTGGAACGCCTGGACCACGGTGATCGCGCGCATGCCGCCGCCGAACACGTTGACGATCACCACGACCGTCACGAGCGTCGCGCCGACCCACGTCGGCACCGGCAGGATGTTCGACACCGAGAGGCCGGCGGCCTGCAGCTGCGGGACCACGTACAGGATCCCGATGGTCACCACGAACACCGCGGCGAGACCACGCAGCGCGCGGGAGCCGAGGCGTGCCTCGCAGAAGTCCGGCAGCGTGTAGGCGCCGGAGCGGCGCAGCGGCGCGGCGACGAACAGCATCAGCGCGAGATAGCCGGCGGTGAACCCGATCGGGTACCAGAGCGCGTCGGCGCCGTCCTTGAGCACGAGGCCCGCGACACCGAGGAACGACGCGGCGGACAGGTACTCGCCGGACACCGCGGCGGCGTTGCGGCGGGACCGCACGGTGCGCCGCGCGACGAGGAAGTCCTGGGTGGTGCTGGCCATCCGCGACGAACGCCAGCCGATGTAGAAGGTCGCGACGGTGACGACGAGGACCCCCGCGAGGGCCCATATCTTTGCGTCCACGGTCCTACTTCGGTTGCGCCTACTTCTCGACCATCGCGACGAACGCCTGTTCCTGACGCTCGGCCACCAGGTTGTACCAGTACCCGACGCCGAACAACAACGGGAAGGGTGCGACCCCGAGGACCAGCCACGGCAGCCGGACCCCCGCGACGGTCACCTCGGACAGCTGCGGGATGAAGAAGAACAGCGCCGGCAGGGCGATCAGCGCCACCGCCGCGACGCTCCACAGGATGACCGCCGTGCGCAGCTGGATGCGGATGAACTGGCGGACCAGCTCCTCGCCGTAGCTGGTCTGCTCCTCCAGCTCGACGACCGTGCGCAGCATCGTGACCGGTGCGCGGGAGTCGGCGAGGACCACGCGTTTGCGGCGCGGCTTGGTCGGCGGGTCCTCGTAGGGCGGACGGCGCGCGCCGCGCTCCTCCCGCCCAGGCCCGGCCGAGTGCCTACTCACGGGCACCCTGCGTCATGATTCGCTCGCAAGCTCGCTCATATCCCGCCGCGCCGCACTATCCGGTCCTTCAGCTCACGCGTGTGCCGGCGGCTGACCGGCAGCTTGCGCTCGTCCTCGCCGATGACGACGTGGTAACCGTTGCCGCCGAGCTGCAGCTCGGTGATCAGGTTGATCGGCACCAGGTAGGAGCGGTGGATGCGGACGAAGCCCGCCTTCTCCCACCGCTCCTCGAGCTGCGCGAGCGGGATCCGCACCAGGTGGGAGCCCTCGGTGGTGAACAGGCGGGCGTAGTCGCCCTGCGCCTCGACCCACCGGACCGACGAGCGCGGGATGAGCTTCGTGTTGCCGGCCAGCTCGACGGGGATGACCTCGTCGTCGCTGGGCTCCGGCCCGGTCTGCGCGGCCTCGGCGGCTAGGCCGTCGCCCCGCAGCTTGGAGATCACGCGCTGGACCGCGCGGTCCATGCGGCCCTGGTCGCAGGGCTTCGGGATGAAGTCGACCGCGCCGAGCTCGAACGCCTCGACCGCGTCGTTGCCCTCGCCGTGGCCGGTGATGAAGACCAGGACCGGCGACGGCTTGAAGCCGGCGAGGACCTTGGCCATCTCCATGCCGGTCAGGCCGGGCATCTTGAGGTCGGAGAACACGGCGTCGACGATCGGACGGCCGGAGTTGCGGCGCGCGTTGAGCTCGGGGTCGTCGCCGCCGAGCTGGCGGAGGGCCTCGGTGGCGTCGAAGGCGGGGATGACGCGGCGCACGTAGCGGTTGGCGTCGAGCCGCTCGAGCAGGAGGTCCATGCCGTCCTTCTCGTCGTCCACGGCGAGAACGACGAGACCAGGGGTGCTTGTTGGAGTACTCACGGTGAAATGCATCTTGCCGATAGGAACAACCGTCTGTCCATGCCGTTACCCCCTGAGGGTGACCATCTTGATCATCTTGTGGGTGCGGACCGACTCACAGTTGACCAGATGGTCCACTTCCGGGTGGTCATAGCCCGAACCGGGACCAGGTCGTGCGAATCTCGATGGCTTCCACCGCGGCGAGCAGCCGCTCCGGGCCGCTCGCGGCGGCGCCACCGAGGCCCAGCCGGGCCAGCAGCGCCCGCTTCGGCTCCGCGACGCTGATCTCCGCGTCCGGGAAGCGCTCCGAGACCACCGTGCGGAGGTTGCCGACGCCGTCGACCAGGCCGAGCTCCTTGGCCTTCACGCCGGTCCAGACCTCCCCGGAGAACAGGTCGTCGTCGGCGGCGATCCGGTCGCCCCTGCGCTCCTTGACCCAGCCGACGAACTGGTCGTGCAGCTGCGTCTGGAGGCTCTTCAGCCACTCGACGTCCTCGTCCTTCTCCGGGCGGAACGGGTCGAGGCGGACCTTGTTCGCGCCCGCCGTGTAGACCCGCCGCTCGACGCCGACGCGCTCGAGCAGCCCGTTGAGCCCGAAGCCGGCGGTGACCACGCCGATCGAGCCGACCAGCGACGACGAGTGGGCGTAGATCTCGTCGGCCGCGCAGGCGAGCCAGTACCCGCCCGAGGCCGCGACGTCCTCGCAGAACGCGATGACCGGGACCTTCTTGCGGTCGGCCAGCTCCCGGATCCGCTCGCTGACCAGCGCCGACTGGGTGGGCGCGCCACCGGGCGAGTTGATCGCCAGCGCGACCGCGGCGAGCTTGTCGTGGTCGAAAGCCCTGGTCAGGGCGTGACTCCACGGTGTTGATGTTGATCGTGCCGCGCGAGAGCGGGGACGGCGTCGGGGTGATCACGCCGTGCAGCTTGACGACCGCGACGACGGGTTTCGTTGAGCCCCGGTCGCCCAGCTTGGGCAGACGGGCGGTCAACTTCTCGGTGACACTCATGCTTCAACCCTAGTTCGAGTATCCCGTCAGGGTGGACGCGCTCATGTTTGGTATGGGGGAAGAGTTTCGATGGCGTGCGTGGCTGGGCATGGGCGACGGGGACCGACTGTCGCAGATCGACGTGGCGGAGTTCTCCTCCGCCAACGCGGCCCGGGCATGGGTGGAGCGGCGGCTGCGGGTGGTGTGGACCCGGCCGGGCCTCGCGGTGTTCGGGTCCGTCGACCAGGGGGTGTACCGGCCCGGCGGGCCGGGGGCGCCGCCGAGGTGGCAGCTCCTGCACTCCCCGGAGGCGATGGACGCCCATCTCGAGGACGGGCGGGTCAGCTGGCGCCGGCCGGGCGTGATGTGAGGTCCTGAACGTCGGACTCGGTGGTCGTGAGTGTTGGACTCGGTGGTCGTGAGTGTTGGACTCGCGGGGCCGGGTCAGGTGGCCGGCTGGGTCGTCGGGGTGTTGGGGTCTGGCGACTCCTCCGACTGGGGGCCGAACTTCGGGAGGTCCGGGCGGACGCCGGGGAAGAACTTCGGCACCCGGAGGATCACCTTCATGCCCGCGCCGGGGGCGGTCTCGGCCATCAGCGCGTACTCGTCGCCGAACACCGAGCGCATCCGCTGGTTGATGTTGCCGATGCCGACGTGTGAGCCGGACTTGTGCGCGTCGCGCAGGTCGGCGAACAGGCGGTCCGCGTCCATGCCGACGCCGTCGTCCTCGACGCTGATCAGGGCCTCGTTGCCGTTGTCCTGCGCGACGACCGTGACCGTGCCGCCGCCGGGCTTGGACGCGAGGCCGTGCTGCACCGCGTTCTCCACCAGCGGCTGCAGCACCAGGAACGGGACCACGACCGACAGCACCTCCGGCGCGATCTTGATGCGCACGTTGAGCCGGTCGGCGTAGCGCTGGCTCTGGATCGTCAGGTACCGGTCGATGTTGCGCAGCTCCTCGGCCAGCGTCGTGAACTGGCCGGACGTGCGGAACGAGTACCTGGTGAAGTCGGCGAACTCCTGCAGCAGGTCCCGCGCCCGCTCCGGGTCGGTGCGGATCAGCGAGCTGATCGAGTTCAGCGCGTTGTACAGGAAGTGCGGCGAGATCTGGGCGCGCAGCATCCGCACCTCGGCCTTCGCCAGCTGCTGCTTCGACTCGTCGAGCTTCGCGAGCTCGAGCTGGATGCCGACGAACTTCGCGACCTCGTCGGCGGCCCGGATCAGCCGCTTGGAGTTGACGCCGCCGACCACGATCAGCGTGCCCTCGACCTGGCCGTCCGGGATGAGCGGGACGATCACGGCCGTGCGCATGGGGCATCTGCCGCGGTGGTCGCAGCTGAGGTTCGTGTGGTGGATGTGCGCGCGCTGGCCGTTGCGGACCGCGAGGTCGATGGCGCCGGTCAGGTCCGCGTAGTGCTCGTTGGCGCCCCCGTCCCACGACAGCAGGTGGCCGGACGCGTCGGTGATGCCGATCGCCACGCACTTCAGCATCTCGACCAGGTGTTTCGTCGCCTGGTCCGCCGCCTCCTCGGTCAGTCCGCTGCGCATCGCCGGCGCGGCCTTCGACAGCCGCTGCACCGCGTCCAACACCGCGTCGTCAACTGAGTTGTCGGTCTTGCGCGACCGGATCCAGATGACGAGCAGGCACGCGACGACGAGCGCGCCGAGCAGACCGACCACGACATTCTCGTTCAACAGGTCGGTCACCCGTCAATGCTCGACTCTGCAGCGCCCGGTGGCAAGGGAGGGGTCACTTCAGCAGCCTCGACAACCTCCGGTCGGCAAGTGGCTTCCCGCCGGTCTGGCAGGTCGCGCAGTACTGGAAAGCCTTGTCCGCGAACGACACCTCACGCACCGTATCGCCACACACCGGACACGGCATACCGGTCCTGGCATGCACCCGGAGACCGGACCGCTTCTCGCCCTTGAGCCGGGCCGCGTGCTGGCCGACGGAACGCTCGACGGCGCTGGTCAGGATCGCGCGCATCGACTCGTAGAGCCGGTCGAGCTGGTCGTCGGGGAGCTTGCCGGCGGTCGCGAACGGCGACAGCTTCGCCATGTGCAGGATCTCGTCGGAGTACGCGTTGCCGACGCCGGCGAGGATCCGCTGGGTGGTCAGCGCGTTCTTCAGCCGCTCGGTCCGGCCGGCGAGGACCTCGGCGAACTCGTCGCGGGTGACCGCGAGCGCGTCCGGGCCGAGCGCGGCGATGCCGGGCACCTCCCGCGGGTCGGCCACGATCCACGCGGCGAGCCCCTTCTTCGTGCCCGCCTCCGTCAGGTCGAACCCGGGCCCCTGCCCCGGCGGCCCGAGATGCACGCGCAGCGCGAGCGGCCCGCGGCCCGGCTTGGGCGGCGCCACGGACAGCGTGTCCGCCCAGCGCAGCCAGCCGGCGCGGGCCAGGTGGATCACCAGGTGCAGGCCGTCGACGTCGATGTCGAGGAACTTGCCGTGCCGGCCGGCGGCGGTCACCTCTTTGCCGTGCAGCTCGGTCCACGGCGGGCGCACGGTCTTCAGCACGGACAGCGAGGCGACGTCCACCCGCGCCACGGTGCGACCGACACCGTGCTCGCGGATGTGCTGGGCGAGCGCCTCCACCTCGGGTAGTTCTGGCACGCGACCAGTCTTGCCCGAATTCGGCGGTTACGCCACGGGTTGTAGCGGTCCCTCCAGTCCGGGCTGCGAATCGGTGGCGATGTTCTTCGCCACCCGGGCCACCTGCTGACGCACAGTGAACACGCCCCGCACGGTGCCGACCCACTTCTCGACCTGCTCGCCGTCGCCGTTGTCGCCCGTCTCCGCCACGACCGTCCACGGCCTGCGCAGCGCCCAGCGGGCCGGGAAGAACAGGATCGCGAGGACGATCAGCAGTCCGAGCCACAGCATCTTGCTGCTCCACGGCGCGACCACGTCCTCCGGGATCGACACCACGAGCACCACGCTCAGCACGATGACCAGGGCGAGGAGCACGAACGCCGCCGTGTTTCCCACGCTCACGTCGTGCTCGAAGTCATCGGAGGTGGCGGGCGTGCGCCACTCCATCTGTCCGCGCAGGGTCCACATGCGCCCATCCGCGCCGCGCACAACGCGCGTCATTCGATCGCCTCCCGGCGGGCCGACAACATCAACTTCAATGATGGCCTACGCCGGGGGTCGCTGTCAGGGCCCGGTCAGGTGGTTGGTGCGGTTTCTGTCGCGACCGTCGGTTCGGAGCCCTCGGGCGGGTGTGGCTCTGTGTAGCTGGACGTCTGGGTGGTCGTCCTGGTCTGGTTCAGCGAGTTGACCTCTGTGACCGTGGTCGTCTCGTCCACCAGCGTGTATGTCTCGTACTCGGTCGTGCGGCGCTCGACGGTCGTCTCGCGGTACACGATCGGCGCGGACTCGTCGAAGGTCGCGGCGTCGGTCGACATCGGCGCGTCGTCGCGGCCGTCGTCCGCCGTGGTTCCCCCGCTGCCCCCCGCGGGCGTGCCGGTCGGGACCTCCGACGTCGAGCCGGAGCCCTCGGCGCCGTCGGAGAACTCGCGGTCGTTCGCCGTGTACTTCGGCGACGTGATCGACGAGTCCAGCGAGCCGCGCGGCACCTCGATCACCGTCTGCTGCTGGACCGGCCGGGGCGCGACGTTCATCTCGACCGCGCGCTTGCCGGCCAGGTCGAGCGGCAACGCGGCGCCGTCGCCGCCACCGCTCCACGGCGCGACGACGAACCCGAGGACGCCGACGGCGGCCGCGGACGTCGCCGCGAGCGCGGCCTGGATCTTCGTGCTCGCGAACAGGCCCTTGATGACGGCGCCGAGCTGCCAGCCGGCGGCCGCGACGACCGGCGCGGCCATGAGCCCGGCGTGCGCACGCAGCCCGGAGCAGACGTCCCGCAGCTCGGCGTACATCGCCGTGCAGGACGCGCAGGTGCCTAGGTGCGCGCGGATCCGGCGGCGCTCGATGCCGGAGGTGGTGCCCGCGGTGTACGCGCCGAGCTTCTCCAGCACCGACCGGCAGCCGGTGGCGCTGCGTTCGGAGGCGAGGTGGGCCTGCAGGTAGGCCGCGCGCAGTCCTTGTCTCGCGCGGCGGGCGAGCGCGGCCGTGGCGTTGGGGCTCAGCCCGAAGTTCGTGGCCACGGCGGCCGGTCGCTCGCCCTCGACCTCCATCTTCCACAGGACTCGACGCCAGCGTTCCGGAAGGCTCGTGAACGCGCGGCGGATGAGGTTGCGCTCGGTGAACTGGCCGGAGGTGTCCGGGTTGGACGGGGTGCGATGGGTCAGCTCCTCGTCGGAGACCGGCACGTCCTTGCGGCGCAGGCTCCACTCCCACGCCACGCGCCGCGCGACGATCAGCAGGTAGCCGCGCACGTTGTCGACCGGACCGGAGCCGCGGCGGATCGCCTGCAACACCCGGAAGAACGCCTCCGCCGTGAGGTCGTCCGCCTCGGACCGGTCATTGACGAGACCGAGTGCGAGCCGGAACACCGCAGCAGAGTGCCGGGAGAACAGCTCACCGAAGGCCGCGTCCTCACCGGCGCGCAACCGCTCGAGCAATGCCCGATCCTCTGCCGCGCCCTCATCAGCTGCTTGTAGAGCTTCGCTGGTCATCGAGCCCGACACCTCCTCCCGACCGCCACGGGATTCTGGCTCAACATGCCACACGACAGTTTCGTGTGGACGGCAAACGTTAAGAACGTTAAGGCGATACCGACGAAGGTATTAGACCGTTCAGCCCTGTTGTTACCGCTGTTCAGGCCCATACACGCTCCGTTCTCACCCCTAGTCACCATCGGGGGGACGGTCGCGCGCGGGCGGCATGACGGATCGGCTAGACTTCCGACGAGCGAATGCGGACGTGGCGCAGCTGGTAGCGCATCACCTTGCCAAGGTGAGGGTCGCGAGTTCGAATCTCGTCGTCCGCTCTCTTCTAGCCCTGGTACCCCATGGCCTCGAGGTACCGCACCAACATCGGCTGGGCGGGCACCGTCCGGCCCATCTCGAAGCGAGCCAGCTCGGCGTGCGAGGTGCCGGCGAGCGCCGCCAGCCGGGTCCTGCTCCAGTCTCGATCCTCACGCATGGTCCGCACGAGCCGGCCAAGTTCCTCCGCGTCCCATCGCGCACGCTCGGCCTCGGTCACGTCCACCGCCCGGAACCACGTCATGCCGGTTTCCCTTCGCCGATCGTGAGATCGGGACATCCCACCACCGGACCGGGTGCGCGCGCCAGGGGTCGGAGGGCTCGACTCCTGACGCGGTCGATCAGCTCGGCACCGTGACGTACAGCAGAACCTCGCCGGAAGAGTAGCCGGACGTCTACGCGCCTGCCTGCGCGTGGCCCTCAGAGATCCGCCGTAGTCGCGGCGGTCTCGAGGGAGTGGAGTGACACGTAGCGCTGTCTCTGCACGAACGCTGAGCCGCGACCAGTCCCGCTGTGCGGCAGATCAGCGCTCAGTTGACGGTGATGAGGATGCCCTGGGCGGGTCAGCAAGAAGACCTGATACCGCCCGTCCGCCAATGTGGATCTTGATGCATCGACGGCGGCGGCTATCTTTCGATCGAACCGGTCTTCCGAAGCACGCAGACGACTGGCCTCCTCAGAAGTCCATTCGACGTTGTCACGACGGTGCAGCACCGCTGGAATTTCCAGCTTGACCTCTCGGGCGACGTAGAAAGCCATGCGCTCGATCGGCCGGAAGGCGCGTCCGGTTTGACACACGTAGGCATGGCAACTCTCGTAGAGCGGCCAAGCTTGCTTCCCCGGCACGACAACGGTGTCGGCGACCGTGACGGGACGCTGCGCGTACACGTCCATCACGTTGCTGCATCGCTCCAACCACTTCGCTGCATCCGCGTCGATGTAGGAAGCAAGCTCGAAGATCTGTCGGATCTCGAAGGGGATGTCGACATTGATCGTTGAATCGTGGTGCGCAAGACGGTTCCTGAACTTTCGGACCCGCTCGACCGCGACAGCGACCTGCTTACGCTTTCCCGATGAATTCGGAAAAGCTCGGTGGAGGCAGTCGCGCCAGAGTTCCTCGTACTTCGGGCCGAGCAGCCCCGACCAGAACCCGAAGCTCAACCCCGCGACGATCTGGTGACGAGACTCCTTCCGCTGCGGTCGAAGGCGCTCGCGAACGGCGGCCACCGCGTCCGCGACATGCTCTCCACCGGGGGTCGGCAGCAGGAACCATCGGATTCCGCACTGATCCTCATCGAAGTGCGCCCAGACAACGATCGAGAGCGTTGCGGAGCAGTACCTCAAGGTGTCCGACAACCTCGAAAGCCGTAGATGACGTTCGGGCACTCCACTCGTACAAGGCGAGCGCCATGCTCTTGTCACCAGCAGCGCCCTCGAGGTAGGGCGCCATCCGAGGCGCGGAAAGCATGCTCCACACCACGGACACATCGACCTCGGCGGACGGCACGCGGGAATGCTCTCGTTGGTGATGAACGCCCCAGTGTCGCCTCTGTTGCATGCGCCTGGGGCTTCCTAATGCCGTCATGCGGTTGGCGGCACCCGGCTGTTCAGCTCTGCTGGCCCAGGCCGATCGGGCAGCTCACGCCGGTGCCGCCGAGGCCGCAGTAGCCGTTCGGGTTCTTGGCGTCCGACAGGTACTGCTGGTGGTAGTCCTCCGCGTAGTAGAACTCGCCGAGGCGTGCCACCTCCGTGGTGATCTGGCCGTGGCCGTCCCGTCGCAGGGCGGCCTCGTACGCCGCGCGGGTCTCCTCGACGGCCTTCTTCTGCGCGTCGTCGGTGTAGTAGACCGACGAGCGGTACTGGGTGCCGACGTCGTTGCCCTGCCGGTTGCCCTGCGTCGGGTCGTGGCCCTCCCAGAAGACCTTCAGCACCCCTTCGTAGGAGATCACCGCGGGGTCGAAGACCACGAGGACCACCTCGGCGTGGCCGGTGAGGCCGCTGCACACCTCTTCGTACGTCGGGTTCCTCGTCTGCCCGCCCGCGTACCCGACGGCCGTCGTCCATACGCCCTCGGTCTGCCAGAACAGGCGCTCGGCACCCCAGAAGCAGCCCATGCCGAACACCGCGGTCGCCATGCCGTCGGGGAACGGCGGGGCGATCGGGCGGTCGGTGTGGACCGCGTGTGCCGACGGCAGCGGCATCTCCGTCGCACGGCCGGGGAGCGCGTTGGCGGCGTCCACCGGTTGGGCCTTGTCGCGTCCGAACAACACCATGCCTCCACTCTACGTAGCGCCGCGTGGTACCAACTAGACATGAGTTGGCAGGACCGGCTGCGGCTTCTCGGTGACCGGCTGACGGCCGGCGAGATCACCACCGCCCAGTACCGCGCGCAGAGCGAGGACATCCTCGCCGACGCGGACCGGGAGGCGGCCGCCAAGACGCAACCGACACCGTCAGAAGCAACGGACGCGCCCAAGGTCCCTATTCCCACCTCCGCGGCATGGGAGGCACCCTCGGGCGAGATGACCCAGATCGTCGGCACCGACGACCGGACGACTGTGGTCAACACCTCTATCGCGGACAAGCTCGACGAAGCCGGCGGCCCCGCGTGACCGGACGGGATACCGTGCTGTCGTGACCGCCGGCCCGACCAACGAGCTACCTCCGGTGCACGAGGCGTGGCTGCCGAAGGAGCACTCGCTCCACCGCCCCCGCCACGGCACGCCGCCAGCTCACCGCCCTGGTCAGCGCACTCATCTTCTTCGCGACGCCGACCCTCATGTGGGTCGTGGGCATGCGGCCGAGCGAGATCGAGAACCACCAGCTCGCGAGCCTGCCCGGGTTCGGGGAGGGCTGGGGGCTGTTCACCGGCATGGACGACTGGGCCACCGACAACCTCGTGTTCCGCGAGGAGGCCATCTCGGCGACCGACTGGGTCAGCCGCACCTTCTTCGGCGAGTCCGCGCCCTTCGACCAGGGTGGTGGCGGCTCGCCGGCCGGGCCCCTGCCCGGCTCGCCGCCCGAGTCGGACGACGAAGGGCCGACCGACCCGTCCCAGGACCAGCCGGAGAACTCCGAACAGGCCGGCTTCCGCCAGGTCGTGGAGGGCACCGACGGGTGGCTCTACTACGGCTCCGACGCCCTGTCCAAGTGCACGCCGCTCAAGCCCCTCGACGAGACGATCGCCCAGCTCGCCAAGCTGCGGATCGCGATCGAGTCGTCCGGCCGCACGATGGTGCTCGTCGCCGTGCCGGACAAGACCACGATGGTGCCCGAACACCTGCCGAGCACCTACCCCGGCAAGGACTGCGCCGCGCCGGTCACGCCCGACCTGTGGCAGAAGTCGATCCGCGTCGCCGGGGCCATGGACATGCGGCCGCGGCTCGCCGCCGAGTCCGCCCGCCTCGACCGGCCCATCTACTACCCGCAGGACACGCACTGGACCCACGAGGGCGCGATCGAGATGATCGAAGCCGTCGCCGACGACGTCAAACCCGGGGTCACCGACGACTGGCGGCTCCAGCGCAAGGACGAGACGAAGTCCGCGGCCGACCTGCCGAAGCTGATCGGCCGCAAGGGCGAGAACAAGACCACGAACTACCGGCTGCGCCCGGACGGCCGCTACGACCGCGCCCGCAAGAGCACCCCGGACCTCCTCGCGCCCCGCCACTTCGAGTCCAAGCGGCTGGACGGGATGGTCTACGCGCCGACCGCGGTGCTCGGCGACTCGTTCCTCGTCGCCGCGTCCGGTTACCTGCCGGCCGCGTTCTCCGACGTGACCATCCAGTACTACCAGGCCGCCGGCAACCGGCCGGACGAGGTGATCGACACGATCGCCGACTCGGAGATCGTCGTGGTCGAGATGGTCGAGCGGAACATCGCGGCCGGCGTGCCCGAGATCCTGTCGCAGGGCTTCATCGACAAGCTCGGCCCTGAGCTGGCGAAACGCCCGGTCGGCTGACGGCCGACGACTAGAGTCCCGCGTGTGATGGGCGGGGCCGGCACCCAACAGACCTGGACGGGACAACACCCCACCGTGCGCGCCGCGCCGGTGCGGCACTGGGTCGCGGACCGAAGACTGGCCGTCGTCGTCGAGCTGTTCGCCCTGCTGCCCGTGGTCGCGATGATCTTCGAGGTCGCCGCGTCGCCCCGGCTGCAGCTGCTCGACTACTGGGACGTGCTGCTGCGGATCACGAACGAGGACGGCTCGTTCGACTTCGCCGGGATCTGGGTCCTGCAGAACGAGCACCCGGTGATGCTGCCGTCCCTGTTCTACTGGCTCGACGCGTCGCTGTTCGGCGGCGACAACCGGGCGCTCGGCTACCTGACCGTCGCGATCGCCGCCGTGACCGTGCTGCTGCTGCGGACCGCGCTGCCGAGGCGGGTGCCCGTGGTGCTGCGCGCCGGTCTGGTGGTCGCGACGGCCGCGCTCGTGTTCAGCCTGCACGGGATCCACAACTTCGCGCTCGGCATGAGCGGCTCCGCGTGGCTGACCGCGAACCTGCTCGTCGTCGTCTCGCTGCTGCTCGCGCGGCGCGGCCGGTGGCTCGCCGCATGGCTCGTCGGGCTGCTCGCGTGCCTGAGCTACGGCACCGCGTTCGCCGTGTGGCCGGCGCTGTTCCTGCTGGCCACGATGCGGGGCGAGCGCTGGTGGCGGCGGCTCGTGCCGCTCGTGCTGCTCGCCGGGGTGCTCGTCGCCTGGCTGCGGCTGCGGCCGTCCGTGGCCAGTCAGGACGGCGGCCAGGACATCGCGAGCGTGCTGTACACGTTCCTCACGGTCGTCGGGCACCTGTGGACGGGCACGACCGTGGACCTCGCGGCGATCGCCGGTGCCGCGGTGCTCTTCGGTCTCCTCGCGCTGCTGACCATCCCCGCGGCACGGGCGCGGCAGCTGTGGTTCTGGTGGGCGCTCGGCCTGTACGCGGTGCTGGCCGCCGGCATGATCGCGACCGCGCGGGTCAAGTTCGGCGCCGACATCGGCCTGGCCAGCCGGTACACGTCGCTGTCGGTGCTCGCCTCGGTGCCGCTGCTGGTGATCCTGGCGACCCTCGCGTACGCGAGGGCACGGCGGACCGCGGCGCGGTTCGCGGTCGTCGCGGTCGGGGTCGGACTGCTCGGGTACGTGCTCGGCGCCCCGACCGTGCGGGAGGTCCGCGACGCGATCGCGGACGCCCCGCTGCGGGCCATCGCCATCCGCGAGCAGCTCGACAGCCGGTTCTGGACCGGGATCACCTCGACGGAGGCGCTGAAGCCGCGGCTCGAGGCGCTGGACCACTACCCGTTCACCGACGACTTCACCATCGGGTGCGGCGGACCGGAGCTCGGCGACCGGCTCGACGTCGACGAGATGGCGTCCGTCGCGGTGCCCGACCCGGACGAGCCGGGGCCCGCCGGCGCCGTCGACACCGAGGAGCGGCACGCCGAGACGTCACTGCTGCGTGGGTGGGTCACGGCGGGTCGCGACGACATCCGGTGCGTGCTCGTCACCGACGCCACGGGCGAGGTGACCGGCGGCGGCCAGTACCATCTGCCCAGGCCGGACGTGGCGCGCTCGCTCAGCTGGGCGCCGTCGGACATGGGGTTCGCGGTGATCGCGCCGACCGATCCGGCCGGTCGGATCGTCGTCGTCCTGGACGACGGCGGGATGCTCTGGCTGCCGAGCGAGGCGGCCGCCGGGGAAGCACCCGAGTAGGAGGCCGGTCGGGCCGCGCGTCGGCCGGGTGCCGGGCTTTGACATGGTATTCGGGTGGCACTGGCGCGGAGGAATGTGACGTGACGAGCACGGTGACGAAGGACTCGGAGCCCGTGGGGCACGAGCCCGACGGATCGTCCGAGGTCCCACCGGAGGGCGGCGAACCGCGCTGGCGGGCGCTGCTCGAGCGCTACGGCACGACCCGCTGGCTGGCCAGGCTGCTCGAGTTCCTCGCGCTCGTGCCGGCCGCCGCGATGACCATCGAGGTGTCCAAGGCGCCGGAGCTGCACTTCGTCGACTACTGGTACGCGCTGGTCCGGTTCGTGAGCCTGGACGGCGGCCTGAACCTCGGCGGCCTGTTCAAGGCGTCGAACGAGCACCTGATCGCGATCCCGTCGCTGCTGTACTACGGCGACGCCACGATCTTCGGCGGCAACCAGCGGATCCTCGGCTACGTCGACGTCCTCATCGCGATCGCGACCGTGGTGCTGATCCGGTTCGCGATCCCGAAGACGCTGCCGCCCGTGGTGCGCGCGTCGATCGTGCTGATGTCCTCCGCGCTGATCTTCAGCCTGCACGGCCTGCACAACTTCACCCACGCGATGAGCGGCGCCGCCTGGCTGACCGCCAACCTGGTCTCGGTCGGCGCGCTGCTGTTCGCGGTCAAGGGCAAGTGGTGGCCGGCGTGGGCCATGGCGCTGCTCGGCAGCATCACCTACGGCACCGCGTTCGCCCTGTGGCCGTCGCTCGCGCTGGTCGCGATCATGCGCAAGGAGCCGATGTGGCGGCGGATCCTGCCGCTGGCACTCGGCGCGGTGATCGTGGTCGGCTGGATGTCGGTCAACCACAACGCGGCCGGCTCGGGCACCGAGAGCGACATCGGCACCGCCATCTACGGGCTGCTCGCGGTCATCGGCCACATCTGGGCGGCCAACAACACCGGTTTCGCGGTGCTCGCCGGCGCGGTGATCCTCGGCGGCTACGCGGCGATGGCGACCGTCAAGGCGGCTCGCGAGCCGGAGCTGCGGTTCTGGTGGGCGCTGGGCTGCCACGGGTTCTTCGGCTCCGCGATGATCGCGGTCTCCCGCATCGACTTCGGCCTCGACTACAGCCAGCACAGCAGGTACACGTCGGTGTCCGTGCTGGTCTCGCTGCCGCTGCTGGTGCTCGTCGGCACCGTGGCGCACACGTTCGCGGCGCGGCACTGGCGCAGGCTCGCGGTCGCGTTCGCGGTCGCCGGCATCACCGGTTTCGCGCTGGGGGTGCCGACCGCGGAGTCCGTGCGTGCCGAGGACGCCGACCACGAGATCAAGTCGGTGGCGCTGCGTGCCGGCTATCTCAACGCGTTCGGGTGGGCGCTGCCCCCGGCCGGGCACCAGCTGGTGCCGAGGCTCGAGGCGCTCGGTCACTACCCGTTCAACGACGACTTCACGCTCGGGTGCGGCGGCCCCGAACTGGGTGACACGATCGACCTCGGCGGGGTGAAGCGGATCGTCCCGCCGGCGGGCGGCCGGACCCCCGCGTCGCCGGCCGGCACGGTCGACAAGGTGGAGGAGAAGCCGGGCGCACAGCTCGTGTGGGGATGGGCGACCGGCGTCAAGGACCCCGTGCGCTGTACCGTTCTCGTCGACTCGGCCGGCAAGGTCGTGGGTGGCGGCGTGAGCGACCGCGTGCGTTCCGACATCGCCCAGCAGTACCTGGGAACCAACGCGGACACCGGGTTCGGCCTGGTCGGCCCGGACGACCCCGACCTTCGTGTCGTGGTGATTCTGGAGAGCGGCGCGAAGCGCTGGATGCCGGCGACGGTCGACAACGAGGACCAGAAGTGAGTATTGAGGCAGTGCCAGAGGTGCAGGTCAGCGTTCTGATTCCGGTCAAGGACGAGGAGGCGACGCTGGCCACGCTGGTCGGCGAGATCGCCGAGGCGTTCGCGACGATGCCGGAGACCGAGTACGAGGTCATCTTCGTCGACGACGGCAGCACCGACTCGAGCTGGCAGGTCATGCAGGACCTCGCCGCCGGCTCGACGCGGGTGCGCGCGATCAAGCTGCGCCGCAACTTCGGCAAGGCGGCGGCGCTGGCCGCGGCCGTCGACGAGGCGCGCGGCGAGCGGGTCGTCACGATGGACGCCGACCTGCAGGACGACCCGGCGGAGGTGCCGCGCCTGCTCGCCGAGCTGGACGCCGGCGCCGACCTGGTGTCCGGGCACAAGGCGGACCGCAAGGACCCGCTCGGCAAGCGGATCCCGTCGAAGTTCTTCAACAAGATGACCGGTGTCATCACCGGGTTGAAGCTCAACGACCACAACTGTGGGCTCAAGGCCGCGAAGACCGAGGTGTACCGGCGGGTGCCGCTGTACGGCGAGCTGCACCGCTACATCCCGGCGCTCGCGCACCAGTCCGGCTACAAGGTCGCCGAGCTGGCGGTCAACCACCGCGCCCGCGAGCACGGCAAGTCGAAGTACGG
Organism: uncultured Actinomycetota bacterium; assembly: GCA_963840275.1. Taxonomy (GTDB): domain Bacteria; phylum Actinomycetota; class Actinomycetes; order Mycobacteriales; family Pseudonocardiaceae; genus Actinophytocola. The sequence continues at coordinate 526,931 of CAWIYK010000002.1, read as the reverse complement.
CCTCGAGCGGTACGTCCGCGGCGCCATCGACCTGCTGACCGTCATGACGATCACCAAGTACGGCCGCCGGCCGGCGCACCTGTTCGGCGGGCTCGGCCTCGCGTCCGGGCTGCTCGGCTTCCTCGTGCTGGTCTACCTGACCGTCGTGAAGATCTTCTTCGGGTCGGCGATCGGCGACCGGCCGCTGCTGATGCTCGGCATCCTGCTGGTCATCCTCGGCGTGCAGATGATCTCCATCGGGTTGATCGCGGAGATCGTGCTGCACCGCACCGCCAACCGGCGCGAGGCGACGGACCTGATCTCCGAACGAACCCCGAACGAGCCGACCGCAGGTGACGTGGTGGCTCCCGCCAAGTCGAAGGTGCAGGCGTAAATGAGCGAGCTTGCGAGCGAGTCAATGACACAGGGCGGCCGCGAGCGGCAGCCCGGAGCCTGCGAGGGGCTGTCATGAGTGGTCTTCGCGGGGCCTATGTGGCCGGGGTCAAGACCGTCAAGAAGGCGGCCGACAAGTCCGGTCTGCTGAACAAGCTCGCGAGCAGTGAGTCGGCGCGGCTGCGGCACCTGCGGACGCTGTTCTCGATCCACGACGTCGCGGACCTCGCACAGCTGGACGTGGCCTGGTGGAGCTACCCGGCCATGCGCCGGGTCGACGAGTTCCTCTCGGCCCGGCCGGAGGCGCGGGTGTTCGAGTACGGCGCGGGCGCGAGCACCGCGTGGCTCGCCCGCCGCGCCGGCAAGGTCGACAGCGTCGAGCACGACGCCGAGTTCGTGGCGTACGTGCGGGAGCTGCTCGCGGACACCCCGGGGGTGCAGCTGCACGCGGTGCCGCCGACGCCCGCGACCGCCGCGACGACCATCCGGTCGCAGCGGCACGGCCACGCGGACCTCGACTTCGGCGACTACGTCAGCACGATCGACCAGGTCGGCGGCCCGTTCGACCTGGTCGTGGTGGACGGCCGCGCGCGGGTGGACGCGTTCCGCCGCGCGCTGGACCACCTCAAGGACGACGGTGTCGTCGTGTTCGACAACATCCGCCGCAAGCGGTACTGGGACGTCGTGTCGAAGCTGCCCGGACTGCGGATCGAGCTGCTCAAGGGCGCGACGCCCGCGCTGCCGTACCCGACGACCACTGGACTGATCTGGCGTGACTGAGCGGAGCTTGCGGAGCGAGCATCATGACTGAGCGGAGCTTGCGGAGCGAGCATCATGACTGAGCGGAGCTTGCGGAGCGAGCATCATGACTGACGAACCGGCGGCGATCGAGGCCCCGAAACCGAGCCGGCGGGCGGACCTGCTGGCGATCGTGTTCGTGGTGGTCGCCGTCGGGATCGCCGTGTGGGCGCTGCGCGACGACTTCCCGTCGATGCTCGACGCGCTCGGCCGGATCGCGTGGTGGCGGCCGCTGGTGGCGTTCGCCGGCATCGTGCTCGGGCTGCTGGCCACCGCCGAGGTGTGGAAGCACTGCCTCGGCGCGCTCGGCTCCCCGGTGTCGTCGGCGGCGGCCAGGGAGATCTTCTTCCCCGCGCAGGTCGGCAAGTACCTGCCCGGGTCGGTGTGGCCGTTCCTCGCGCAGATGAAGTTCGCGCGGGAGCGGGGCGTGCCCGGCGGCATGGCGCTGCTCGCGGGTTCGGTGTTCCTGGTCGTGCACACGGTGACCTCGGTCATCGTGGGGGCGCTGCTGCTGGTGAGCCAGCCGGACCTGGTCAGCCGCTTCGGGTGGGCCGGTGTGTGCATCCCGCTGGCGCTCGTGCTGCTGCACCCGCGCGTGATCAACCTGCTGGCGCGCAAGCTGGCGAAGCGCTCCGGCACGACCCCGCCCCTGCTGCGGTGGTCGGGCCTGGTGCGGCCGGTGCTGTGGATGCTGCCGGCGTGGGTCGGCTACGGCGTGGCCGGGTACGTGCTCGCCGATCCGTTCACGGACTCCGTGCTGCAGCTGGCCGTGGTGTGCGCGGGCGCGTTCGCGCTGGGCTGGCTGGTCGGCCTGCTGGTGTTCCTCGCGCCGGCCGGCGTCGGCGCCCGCGAGGCGGTGCTGATCCTGGCGCTGACCCCGCTGCTCGGTGTCCCGGCCGCGACGACCGTGAGCCTCATGCTGCGGGTCGGTCACACGCTCGCGGACCTGCTGCTCGCGCTGCGGTACGGCCTGGCGCGCGCCCGCGCGAACCGCTCGTCAGACGCGCACCACGTCGAGAAGCCGGTCGAGAAGCCGGTCGAGAAGCCGGCCGACTCCGACGAAGTCGTTCCCGTTCCTGGTGAGCAGGGGAACTGAGCGTACGACCGCGGTAGCGGCGATCTGTAGATCCATGCGGTGTGGCCGATGTTGTCCTGCTGCTCGACACCTCGGCAATCGGTGGTGCAGCCGTGTTGTCGCGCGGCTCCGGGCGACTCACCCGCTCCGCGGCTCCCACGGATCGACCAGCGGGTCGTCGGTGCCGAACACCTCGTCGGCGCCGCGCGCGTCGGTCAGCCACTCCGGGCCGTCCACCGGTGGCAGCACGCGAAACGCGGCCCGCACCTCGCCAATAATCTCGTCCGCCATCAGCCCTACCTCGGCTTGCGCTTCTTCATCAGGCCGCCGTCGAACAGGGGCTCGTCCGCCGCCCTGTCCTCGACCTTCTTGTCGCGGGGCTCGGGGCGGCTCGCGCGCTCCTGTTCGGCGGCCGCCGCTTCGGCCTCGGCCTCCGCGGTCAGCGTCGCCAATGCCGGTTCGAGGCTGAACGTGGCCATCGACTCCTGCGCGCGGGTCAGGAACTCGCTGTAGGCCGAGTTGGTGGCCAGCGTGCGCCAGCTCATCGTGCCGCCCGCGATGCCGTTGCCGATCTCCCGTGTCATCGGGTCCTGGCTGCCCTTCATCTGCGTCAGCAGCAGCGACTCCAGCTGCCGGCGGTCCTTGACCAGGTCCGCGTACTTCGTGCGCTGCGCCAGTTCGACGAGGTCATCGAGCTCAGACATGCGGTTCACCTACCGGGGACGGCGAAGGGGCTGGCCGGGAGCTTGGGCAGGGACGCCGTGCCGACGCCGGCGAAGTCCTCGTGCTCGGCCTTCAGCAGGTTCGTCGCCAGCGCCAGCTTGCTCACGATGTCGATCGCGGACACGGCGCCCTTGGCGACGTCGGCGAGGTAGAAGCCGGCGTACGCGGTGATCAGCGCCGCGAGCGGCCCGCCGACGCCGGTGGCGTACAGGTTCTGCGCGACGTAGATGCCCACTGTGGCCATCAACGCGGAGTCGCCCATGAACTCCACGACGCCGACGACGGCGTCGCGCAGGGTCTGCATCTCCGTCGCGGCCTGTTCGTACGCGTTTGCCAGCTTGTCGATCGGCGGGCAGGCGCTGTCGACCGTCTTGGCGAGGGTCAGCAGGTACACCGTGGCACTGTCGCCCGCGTTGCCCTCCCACTCGCGGTCGGTGTCCAGCCCGCCGATCCGCAGGTTGTTCGCCACCGCGTCGGCCGCCTTGCTGACACCGCGCAGCACGTCCGCGGCCGCACGCACCGCGGGCCAGTCGCCGATGAAGTTCTTCGCGATCTGCTGCTGCGGGTTGAACACCTCGGGCATGATCCCGAGCCACACCGCGACGTGCGTGACGCCCTCGATCAGCGTGCCGGCCCACACCATCGGGCTCATCACGTCCCACCACTTCGGCAGGCCGCCGTACATCAGCTCGTGGTAGTCGTGCGGTTCGTCCAGTGTCGGCCGGGTGTCGCCGGTGAACGGGCCACGTCCTTCGCCACGCACCGGGATGTCGGTCTGCGCGCGGGCCTTGTCGACGTCCGCGGGCGGGTACGTCGCGTCGAGCTGCGCCGCGGCCGCCGCGTCGGTCTTCTCGTAGTAGTCCGCCGACGCGGTCACGGCGGCCGCCGTGTCGGCCAGCGTCGTGCCGGACAGCGTGCCGAGCCAGTCCGACAGCGCCTGATAGGCCATGCGGTGGCTGTCGACGCACACGTTGAGCAGGCCCTCGCCGCCGTCGCCGTCGATGTTCTCGATCTTCTTCAGGTACGACTTCGCGTCCTCGACGTCGGTGCTCGCCCGGTCGACCAGCGCGGCCAGTCCGCGCACCGTCGCCGGGTCAACGCTGAAACCGGTCATGGCGCCACTCCCCCCGGTGTCACACCAGAAACGGTAGCGGGACTCGGCGGCCCCGTCGCCGGGTTCGACGGATTCACTCGATCCGGTTGTCCTGGCTGGTCGTGCCTGCCACCGGCCGGTCGGCGACCTTAGGGTCTGGCTGTCGTGGTGGCGTCTTAGTCTTGCGGCAGTTCACGCGCCCGAGACCTGGAGTGGCTGACATGGCTTTGGATCGGCTGAAGTCGACGTGGGAGGACCTCGGTCGGGTCGACCCGCTGTGGGCCGTCCTCACCGACCCGGACCGCCGGCACGGCGGCTGGGCGGTCGACGAGTTCCTCGCCACCGGCGCCGAGCCCGTCGACGAGGTGCTGCGGCTGCTCGACGAGGAGGGGCTGTCCCTCGGCGAGCGGGTGCTCGACTTCGGGTGCGGCGCGGGCCGGCTGAGCAACGCGCTCGCCGCGCACGCCAAGGACGTCGTCGGCATCGACATCGCCCAGTCGATGATCGACAAGGCGAACGCGATCAACCAGCACCCGGACCGGGTCTCGTTCGTCGCCTACGACGGGCACCGGATGCCGTTCGACGACGAGTCGTTCGACGGCGTGGTCAGCCTGATCTCCATCCAGCACTCGCCGCCCGTCGTACAGCTCGCCTGCCTGGTCGAGCTGCAGCGGGTGGTCCGGCCCGGCGGGGTGCTGGTCTTCCAGATCCCGACCCGGCCCGGCAAACCGCCCGAGCTGCCCACCGAGGCCATGCGTGCGCGGATCGAGCTGGTCACCGTGCCGAACCCGGTCGGTGTCGGGCAGCCCGCGCCGGTGCGGGCCCTGGTCACCAACGTCAGCGACCACGTCTGGCCCGCGGGCCGGCTGATCCGGCTCGGCAACCACTGGTACGCCGACGGCATGCCGGCCCGGTGGAACGACGGCCGCACCGACCTGACGCACGACCTCGCGCCCGGCGCGTCCGTCGAGCTGGAGCTGCCGGTCGTCGCGCCGGACGAGCCCGGCGAGTACGAGCTCGAGCTGGACGTGGTGCAGGAGGCGGTCACCTGGTGGGCCGAGGTCGGCAGCGAGCCGGTCCGCACGCGGGTCACCGTCCGCCGCGACGCGGTGGCCGACATCCCGGTGCCCGCCGCGCCGAAGGAGATCGAGATCAACCCGCAACCGGCCGCGCGGGGGCGCGACGACGGCGGCATGGAGATGTTCGGCATGGACGTGAACCTGGTGCGGCTGCTGTTCACGCACTGCGGCTCGGAGATCGTCAACATCGTGCCGGACAGCGTCGCGGGCTCGGAGTGGGAGAGCTTCACCTACGTCATCAGACGTGGTGAGGGCATCTAGGGGAGGCACATGAGGGGGGTTCGACGCGGCGGTCTCGCCGTCGGGCTGGTGCACGTGCTGCTGGCCGCGCTCGCGTTCGGCGCGGTCGCCGTCTGGGGCGCCGGCGCCGACCCCGCCCGCGTCGGACTCCGCGTCACGCTCCCCGATCCCGACCCCCGGCTGCCGGTCAACGCCGACGAGGTGGCCATCGTGCGGCCGCCCGGCACCCTCGTGCTCGACACCACCAAGGAGAAGCGCGGCGCCTGGCTCTCCGCCGTCCTGCCGGACAAGGAGGCCGCCACCCTCGGCGCGGCCGGCGTGGTCGACGCGAAAGCGCTCGTCGCACGGGACGGCGACGTCAGCAGAGGGGTGTGGCAGTTCGCCGTCCGGGACGGCGTGGACCCGCGCGAGGCGCTGCGGGCCGCCGACGACCTGTACGGGGCGGGCGGCTGGCGGCGGGCGCCGAGTCCGTACCGCGGGCTGCTGGTCCGCGAGCAGGAGCTGGGTCCCGGGCGACCGCTCGCCGCCTACCGCGCGCACTACGTGCTCGGCAGGTACCTCATCCGGGTCGAGGCGTACGGGCCGGACCCGGCCGTCGTGGACCGCGAGTTCGCCGAGCTCGCCGGGCGCCAGCTGGCCGAGCGGCCACCCGGATGACCCGCGGCGTGCCGGTGACGCTGCTGCGGGCCGCCGCGGCGCTGCTCGTGGGGTACGGGTTCGTCGTCACGCTCTGGCTCGCCTCGCACGGGTCGAACCCGCAGCCGATCGCCGGCGTCCGCGAGTGGGTCAACCGCCCGCTCGGGCTCGGCGAGGACTTCGGGCCGCTCGCCGTGATGCTGCTCCTGCTGTGCGCCGGGTACACCGCGGGCGCGACCGGGTTCGTCCGCACCTACCTGCCCGTCGTCGTGGCGACCGTGCTGGCGGCCGGTGCGGTCCTCGTCGGGCTGGACAGCTGGACCGTCCCGCCGGAGAAGTCGGTGACCGCGGCGAACTTCTTCGGGAACCTGACGTTCGCGAGCCACCTGGTCGCCGACAAGACCCTGCTCGTGCCGCTCGCGTGGGTCGTCGGGCTGCAGCTGGTCGCGTGTCTCGTCGCGCTCGACCGGCGCGGCTGGTTCGCGCAGACCGCGGCGCTGGTCGCGATCGCGGAGCTGTGCGTCATGGCCGCGAACGGGGTGGCGCTGGACCACCTCGGCCGGCCGCTGCTGTTCCTGCCGCTGGTGCTGTTCGGGTGCGTGGTCCGGCGGGTGCACGAGCGGGCGCTGCCGTGGTGGGCCGGGGTGGCGCTCGGCGCCGGGTGCGCCGCCGCGGTGGCCGGCGTCGACCGGACCTTCCCCGACCTGCAGAAGTGGTGGTACCCGGTGGCCGCGACCTACGCGGTGCTGGTGTTCCTCGTCGCGCTGCTGGTGTCGGGCCGGACGGCCGCCTCGGTCGCCGGGCTGACCGTCACCCGCTGGCTGGCCGATCGCGTCGAGTGGCTGCTGGTGCTCGGCGGGGTCGTCGGGTTCGCGGTGCTCAACGCGCTGCGGCAGGAGATCCCGGTGCCGGTCGGCGTGGTCGTCGGGCTGGTGGCGGTCGGGCTCGCCGCCGACGCGTGCCACCGGCTCGCGAACCCGCGGCGGCGCGCGTGAGGTACCTGCACGGGCTCGACGTCCTGCGGATCACGGCGTCGATCGCGGTGGTCTACACCCACACCCGCGACTGGTTCGCCACCGGCGGGCAGACGTGGGGACTCGACCACGTGCTGACCTCGACGGTCCTCGTCCCGTTCCGGCTCGACGCCTACCTGGTGCCGGTCGCGATCACCACGTTCTTCCTGATCAGCGGCCTGGTCGTGACGTTCGCGGCGCAGCGGGAGAGCCCCGGCCGGTTTCTCGCGCGCAGGTTCACCCGGATCGTGCCCGCGATGTGGGTGGTGCTGCTGATCGTGTGGGTCGTCGCGCGTACCGGAACGCCGATCGGCCTGACCGGGCCGGTCGACGGCCGCACGCTGCTCACGAACCTGACGCTCACGAACTTCCTCTTCTCCGGCAACCCCGGCCTCGACCTGGTCACCTGGACGCTCGTCGTGCAGGTGTGCTTCTACCTGTACGTCGCGGCGACGCTCCCGCTGCTGCGCAGGTGGCCTTGGCTGCCGCAGGCCGTCGCCGTCGCGCTCGTGTCCGCGTTGCTCTCGGTGGTGCGCACGGAGAACCCGGTGGCCATGCACACCCTGCGGGTGACCGTGACCCTGCTGCCGATCCTGTTCATCGGGCAGCTGATCGCGCTCGTGCGTCTCGGCAGGCTGCACCCGCTGGCCGGCGCCGCCTACGGAGTCGCGCACTGGCTGCTGCTCGTGCGAGGTGACCTCACCAGCGATTTCACTCCGGCGGTTCCGGGATACCCCCAGATGGTGGTAAGCATTGCGCTGCTAACGATCGTGTGCTGCCGGATGAGCGGAAGGTTGGTGGCCGCTGGTTGGCTGAGAGCCGCGGCGAACCGAACTTATGCCGTCTTTCTGGTGCATGTGCCAGTGCTGTACCTGACACCTCACCTACTCTCGACAACCGCGGGCACGACACTGGCCTTCTTCGTCGCGATGGTGGGTACAGCGGTCGCCGCCGACCTGCTGTACCGCTTCGTGGAGATGCCTGCGGTCCGCTGGTGGCGCACGTGGGAAAATCGCGGACAGAACACCGCAGAAAGGGCGCCGGATGACCTGGCAGGAAGAGTTGAGGCAACTCGATAGCGCGCTTGCCGGCGGGGAGCTCTCGGCCAACGAGTACCGCAAGCGCCGAGACGAGATCCTCGCGGCGGCGTCGTCCGCGCAACCGCCGTCGCCGGTCATCGGCCCGCCGGCCGAGACCCCACCGGGGGGTGAGGGCGACCCGGCGGAGGTCACGCAGGTGGTGAGCGTTGACGAGTCACACGGGACCGAGCACTCCTCGGCCGCGGACCAGACGCAGATCATCAGCGACCCGACCGGGGCCGCCGCGGCCGCCGCCGCCGACGAGACCGAGCGCACGCAGGTGGTCAGCAGCCCCAACGGCTCCTCCGAGCGCACCCAGATGATGGCCCCGCAGCCGCCCGTGTGGGCGACCCAGCTGCCGGACCCGAACGCCCAGACCGGCGTGTTCCCGCGCCAGCAGCCGATGATGCCCGGGCCGACGGTCACGCCCATGGACGCCCAGGACCTGTTCACCAGCAACAAGCCCCCGCGCGGCGGCGGCAAGAAGCCGTGGCTGATCGCGCTCGTCATCGTCGTCGTGCTGGCGCTGGCCGGCGGGGCCGTGTGGTTCTTCGCCCTTCGCGAGGACAGCCCGCCGGACACCGCGAACAAGCAGACCGAGCAGAACGAGCCGGCGCCGCCGCCGGACGTGGACATCTCCAAGATCGAGCTGCCCGGCGAGGCCGCGGCCAACGGCGGCGAGATGGACATCGCGAAGGCCGGCGAGCTGAAGGTCATCGCCCCGGCGGAGGCCGCGCTGCTCGCGGACGCCGGCGTCGGGCCGGTGGTGTACTCCGGCTCCGCGGAGGGCGACTACCGGTACCTCCTGTACTCGTACAAGAGCGAGGACGCGGCGGCCGCCGAGGAGCTGACCGGCAAGATCGCGGACGTCCAGTCGCAGATCGGCTTCCAGGACACCAAGGTCGACGAGGTGCCCGACGAGGTCGCGGTGTCCTCGGTCAGCAACAGCGCCGCCACCGCGGTCCGCGCGGTGTACACCTACGGCGACACCACGATCCAGCTCTGCGTCCTGCAGGTGCCGAAGGGCAGCGAGGACGAAGCTCGGGTGCAGTTCCAGACCGCGTTGACGGCCGTCACGGACGCCGCGCCGCCCACGCGGTAACCGGGCACACCCGGCACAGCGCCCCCGCCCCGCTACCAATAGTCTTTGCCAGGCCGCGGGGCGGGGCAGGGCGCGGGTTCACGATCTGGTTGGAGGGCAGGAAAATGTCCTGGCAAGACGAGCTGGCTCAGCTCGACAGCGCGTTGGCGTCCGGCCAGATCTCTGCTGACGAGTACCGCACGCGCCGCGACCGGGTGATCGCGCAGGCCTCCGGCCAGCAGGCGCCCGAACAGTCGCAGCCCCAGCAGACCGCGGAGCCGACGCACGTGTTCCGTCCGGTGCAACCGCCGGGGCCGGAGGCGCCGGAACAGACGCAGATCGTGGGCGGCGACCGCACGCAGGTGGTGTCCGGTCGCAACGACGCGGACAGCACCCAGATCGTGCCGGGCGCGCAGGCCGCGCACCCGCACTTCCCGCCGCCGCAGCCCCCGCCGCCGTGGGAGACCGCGCACCCCCAGCAGCCGAACATGTCCCCGCCGCCGTGGGCGAACGAGGACCTGCCGCCGGAGTTCGGGCAGCAGAGCTGGCCCCGGCAGGGCCCCGAGGTCTTCGACGAGAAGTCCGAGCGGGGGCGCCGGCAAGGTCGTCGCGATCATCGTCGCGGCGGTGCTCGTGCTCGGTGGCGCCGGCGCGGCCATCTGGTTCTTCGCGCTCAAGGACAACGGTGGCGGCGGTGGCGGCGGCACCGCGCAGCAGACGACGGAGAAGTCCACCTCGCCCAAGCCACCGCCCCCGGACATCCCCGAGGGCCCGTTCCTCGACCTGCCCGGCGACAAGGTGCTCAACCGCACCGTGCCGATGCAGCAGGCGGTCGCGGAGAAGCTGCCGACCGAGATGGAGGCGCAGCTGCTCCAGTCCGTCGGCATCTCCGAGGTCGGCGGGCTCGTGACCGACGAGGACGACCTGCGCAGGGGCATCTGGGCGTTCAAGATCGGCGACGGCGGCGACCCGAACGCCGTGCTGACGGCGATGGACCAGCTCTACCAGCAGGCGCAGTACGAGCTGGTCGGCGAGGAGAACGGGGTGCTGGTCCGCAAGCTCGCGGCCGCCACCCCGGACAAGCCGACGGTCTTCCGCGCGCACTACGTCACCGACGACGGCTACCTGGTCCGGGTCGAGGTGTACGGCGTCGACTCGGCCAACGTGGAGTCGACCTTCAACGAGCTGATCGAGGAAGAGACCGACGAGTTCCCACCGCTCTCGTGACCGTCGGACCATGACGATCAACTACGCCGACGGGGCGGAGTCGGCGGTGCTGGCGGCCCTGCGTGCCGCCGAGGACGTCGGCGCCGGCTCGACCGAGCTGGCCGGCCTGGTCGACACGTGGGAGACCGCGTACCACTTCTCGCCGGCACGGCTCGGGCTGCTCGCGCCGCTGCGCCTGTCCCCCGGCCTGCGTGTCGTGGACCTCGGTTGCGGCTCCGGCGTGCTGACCAGGGCGCTCGGCGAGTCCGGCGCGTCGGTGCTGGGCATCGAGGGCGCGCCGGACCGGGCCGCCGCCGCGACGGAACGCTGCCGCGACCTTCCCGACGTGCGGATCACGACCGGTCCGATCGCCGAGGGCGTCGCCGGCACCGGGCCGTGGGACCTCGCGCTGATGTGCGGGGTGCTGGAGTACAGCGAGCAGTTCGGCGCCGGCCCGGCGGACCTGCTGCGCACGGTCGCCGGGACGCTGTCCGACCGCGGTGTGGTCGTCGTGGCCATCGAGAACCAGCTCGGACTGAAGTACCTGCTCGGCGGCGCGGAGGACCACCACGGCAAGGCGTGGGTCGGCCTCGCCGACTACCCGGGCGCGACCCCGGTGCCCCGCACGTGGACACGGCGGACGCTCGCCGACCTGTTCGCCGGCGCAGGCCTGACCGCGCAGCGGTGGCTGCTGCCGTACCCGGACTACAAGATGCCGAGGCTGGTCCTCGACGAGTCGGCGTTCGACCGCGGCCAGGACCTGGTCGAGAAGCTCGTCCGCGACCCGCTGTCCGGCACGTTCGGCGGCAACGACGCGGCCGTGTCCGGGCGGATCACCCACCGGCTGGCGATGGACGAGGGCATCGGCGCGCTAGTGGCGCCGTCGTTCCTGATCGTCGCCGCGCGGACCGACGACGCGCTCGAACAGGCCGTCGAACCGGGGCTGGCGTGGCTGGTCAGCGGCGGCCGCAAACGCGAGTTCCGCCGGGTCCGCAGACTGGACGCCGACGCTCACGCTGCACACCGTCCACAGCGGACCGGGCGTGGCGGGGACCTGGCTGCGCCAGCAGCACCTCGACCGGGAGGCGCTGCGCCCCGGCCGCGCGATGGACGCGCACCTGCTCGACGCCATGCGCACCGGCGACCTCGACGAGCTGACCCGCCTGCTCGACCTGTGGCGGCGCACCTGCACCGAGCACGCCAAGCCGCTGGCGGAGGACCTGCCGACGCACCCGTACCTGCCGCACCGGCCCGGCGTCGACGTGCTGCCGGCCGACCACCTCGACATGCATCCCGGCAACCTGATCATCGGCGCGGACGGCGCGGTCACCAGGGTCGACCTGGAGTGGCTCGCCGGCGCGGGCGTCGACGCCGAGCTGGTGATGCTGCGCGCGCTGCAGGAGTTCGCCCGCGACGTGGCGCACGACCACGCGCCGCACCCGTGGCCGGACGCCAGGACCGTGCGGGAACTCGTGGCCGAGCTGTGCGCGCTCGTCGGGCTCTCTGCCGCGCTGGAGGCACGCTGGCCGGAGCTGATCGACGCGGAGGCCGCACTCCAGGAGCTGGTCACCGGCCGGGACGCGGACCGGCTCCGCACCGAGATCGGCAACGACGCGCTCGCCGAGCGCGAGGCGCCGCTGTGGGACCTCGAAGGCGGCCTCGGCGCGCTGCGGGCCGCGCACGAAGGACGGCTCCGCGCCGAGGGCGAACACCTGGCCGCGGTCGAGCGCGAGCAGGACCTGGCCGCAGAACTGGCCCGCCACCGCGAGCACATCGCGAACCTGACCGCGCGGGTGGAGACGGCCGAGCACGAGGCGTCGATGGCGCGTGCCGAGCTGGACATCAAGGACGACCGCATGGGCCGGGCGCTCAACGAGCTTGCCGCCGTGGTCGGCGAGGCGCAGCTGGCGTGGCAGTCGAACGAGCAGAGCGAGACCGCGCGGGCCGCGGCGGAGGCGGAGCTGTCCGGGTTGCGGTCGCGGCTCGAGAGGACCAGGGCTCGGCTGGACGCGCTCGAGGGCTCGCGGCTGGTGCGGACCGCGCACCGGTCGCTGTGGCCGGCGGGCCGGCTCGTGCGTGGTGTCCGGGACTTCGCGCTCGGCCGGCCGGGCGACGAGCCGGACGGGCTGCTGCGCAGGCTGGGCCAGCGGGCGCCGGGACTGACCAGCCGGCTGGCGGGCCGGTACCGACGTGCGGCCGCGGACGCCCGCGAGGCCGGGCTGCTGTACGACGTGCCGCAGTCGGACGAGCCGGTCGCGGTCGGCGCTGGTCAGGTCGTGGAGCTGAGCGGGTGGGTCACCCACGCCGCGGTCGGGGTGCGGTCGGTGGCCGTGCGGGCCGGGGTCAAGCTGGTGCCGGCCAGCCGTGGACACCACCAGCCCGGGGTCGCCGCGCAGTTGCGGGCCGGTGGCGTGCGTGCGCCGGAGGGCAGCGGGATCTTCGCGCGCATCCCGGTCGCGGCCGCCGACGCGCCGGGTGAGCTGCCGCTGACGCTCGTCGTGGCGCTGGACGACGGCACGACATTGGAGCGTCCGCTGCGGACCGTCCGGCTCGTCGCCGCGGCCGGGGCGGCGCTGGACGTGCGCTGGCCGACCGACGGCCCGAAGGTCGCGATCTGCCTCGCCAGTTATCGCCCGGACCCGGACTTCCTCGCCAGGCAGCTGGACTCGCTGCGCGCGCAGAAGCACACCAACTGGGTGTGCGTGATCTGCGACGACGCGTCCGGCGACGACCACGTGGCCGCGATCCGAACGCTGACCGAAGGCGACGACCGGTTCGTGGTGGTCGCCAACGAGGCGAACGTGGGCTTCTACCGCAACTTCGAACGCGCACTGTCCCTCGCACCGGCCGACGCGGACTTCGTGGCACTGTCCGACCAGGACGACGTGTGGGACGCCGACAAGCTGGACACACTGCTGACGCGGTTCGACGATCCGGCGGTGACGCTCGCGTACGCGGACATGCGGCTCATCGACCGGAACGACGAGGTGGTCGCGCCGTCGTTCTGGCGGCGCAGGCGCAACCAGTGGCAGGACCTGGACTCGTTGCTGCTGCTGAACACCGTGACCGGCGCGGCGAGCCTGGTGCGCGCGGACGTGCTGCGGGACGTGGTGCTGCCGTTCCCGCCGGGCACCCCGTCGGCGTTCCACGACCAGTGGATCGCGTCGGCGGCGCTCGCGGCCGGCCGCGTCGAGTACGTCGACCGGCCGCTGCACTCCTACCGCCAGCACGACAAAGCGGTGACCGGCCACCGCGACGAACGCCTCGACGCCGGCCTGCCGACCGGCGTCGGCTGGCTCGCGCTGGCGCTGGGCGCGCGCCGCGAGGATCCGGAGCTGGAGGCGGTCGCGGAGTACGAGCTGCGCAGGGTCGCCCAGTTCGCGACCGTGCTGCTGATCCGCACCTGGCACCGGCTCGGCGCGGAACGCGACCGGCTCGCGGAGCTGACCAGAGTGGAGCGTGACGTGCGGCCGCTCGTCGCCCGGGCCCGCACCGGCCGCGAGGAGACGGCCGGCGCGGAACGTCGTCTGCTCGCGGCGGCGGTGCGCTGGAAAGCGTTGCGCAACAAGCGATTGCGTATCCCACCGCGGCCACCGCACCCGATCGACTAACGCCTACTGGGGTACGCCGGCGGGTCGCAGTGGGCGAAGGCGTTGCGGGCCAAGCAGATGCGGCGTGTCTAGTGCGCGCACACCGAGCACCGCCGCCACCACGCTGTCCACCCCGCCGGGACGGCCTGGCGAACCGGGCCCGCGCCGCCCTCTGGCGGCGGTTCGCTGGGAAAGCGTTGTGAGGCAAGCGATTGCATATCCCGCCCCGGCCACCGCACCCAATCGACCAATGCCCGCTGGTTACGCCACGAACCGCGTCCAGTGAGCGCACGCCGAGCACCGCCGCGTCCACCACGCCGTCCACCCCGCCCGGCCCGGCCTGGCGGACCGGCGGCCCGAGCCCGCGTCGCCTGCTGGCAGCGGCGGTGCGCTGGAAAGCGTTGCGAGGCAAGCGGGCGTCGCTCTAACCCGTCTGCTGGGCGATCTGGATCAGGTTGCCGCAGGTGTCGTCGAGTACGGCCGTGGTCACCGGGCCCATCTCCGTGGGCTCCTGGGTGAAGCGCACCCCCAGCGCGCGCAGCCGTTCGAACTCCGCTTGCACGTCGTCGACGGCGAAGGCGGTGTACGGGATGCCGTCGGTGACCAGTGCCTCCTTGAAGGGCTTGGCGGCCGGGTGCTCGTCGGGTTCCAGGAGCAGCTCGGTGCCGTCCGGATGCTCCGGGGACACCACGGTGATCCATCGATGTTCGCCCACCGGGACGTCGTTCTTCTGCTTGAAACCGAGCACCTCGGTGTAGAACCGCAGCGCCTTCTCCTGGTCGTCAACGAGCACGCTGGTCAGGTTGATTCTCATGGTGATCCCTCCCGGCTTTTGCTGAGCCACCGCTCGACGATCGGTTCGAGCGGCGTGGTGTTGATGTGGTGGAACTTGTACCGGCCCTCACGGCTGGTCTCGACCAGACCGGCGGCCTCGAGCACGTCGAGGTGCTGCGAGATCGCCTGTCGCGACGAGCTGAGGCCGTGCTTGGTCACTAGACGTGCGCAGATCTCGAACAGTGTCTGCCCGTTCCGGTCGGTCAGCTCGTCGAGAATCGTGCGGCGTGTGGGATCGGCCAATGCCTTGAAGACCATATCCATATCGCGGAACGTTAGGCAAGTCGCCACTTGCCTGTCAACTAGCGGCGGCGAGGTTTCTGACCTGGCCGCGGCGCGACGACGGTCGGCTTCCTCGCCTGCTCCCGTTCCTCCTCGCGGTCGACCACACCCGTCAGGAAGTGCTGCTGCCCGAACGTCCACAGGTTGTTGCCGAGGAAGTACAGCAGCACCCCGATCGGCATCGGGAAGAACGACCCGGACACCAGCATCCCCACCGGCGCGAGGTACATCATCGCCTTGCTGACGGTCGCGAACTGCGGGTTCGGGTCGACCTGACGCCGCAGGCTCGCACGAGCGGACAAGAACGTCGCGATGCCCGCGATGATCATCAACGGCACTCCGACGGCGATCATGTGCGGTCGGTCGGTGCCGAACTCCAGCAGGGCCGCCGTGGGCTGGCTCAGCCAGTTGCCGAGCTTGGCGCCGAACAGGTCCGCGTTCAGGAACGACTCGACGCCCGCGCGGTCGAACACCTGGTTGGACCGCGCGGTCGGCGTGAAGTCCCGCAGCACCCAGAACAGGCTCAGGAACACGGGAATCTGCAGCAGCGCGGGCAGACAGCCGCCGAGCGGGCTGGTCCCGCTGTCGGCGTGCAGCTTCTGGATCTCCTTCGCCAGGCGCTGCTTGTCGTTCTTGTACTTCTCGCGGATCTTCTTCATCTGCGGCGCCAGCTTCTGCGTGCGGCGCCCGGCCCGCAGCTGGCTCAGCGCGGGTTTGAGCAGAAGCGTGCGCAGCGTGAAGACGAGAAACAGGATCGCCAGCACCCAGGCGACACCGCTGTCGGCGCCGAGTACCGCGCCGAAGGTCGTGTGCCAGAACCAGAGGATGGCCGAGACAGGCCAAAGGAAGATGTCGAACATGAGTCACTCCGTCGAAAGTCGTGGTCAGGACAGGCGGAAGCGACTGCCGTGCACGAGAAGTGACTCAGGCAGCCGCGCTGCCCGTCGACGGAGCTCGAGGCCGGGGCCGGCCGGGGGCGTCGGGATCGCTGAGCCTGGTGAAGAGCTGCGCCCGTTCACGGAGGCTGAGCGTGCGGACCCGCATGGCCGCGGTGGTCGGCTCGATGTGGACGATGACCGCGCCGACGACGAGGGCGACGGCCAGACCGGCGGTCAACGCGGTCGCGAGCCCGAGTGGGCTGGCGCCGGCGACGGCCGGGACGAGGACGAAGAGCGCGGGCAGGAACAGCGCAAGCACGAGCTTGAGCCGCCAGACACCGCCCTTCGGGACCATGCCCCGATGGTACCGGCTACACGGGCACGGCAGGCGGGACCGCGCACGCGGTCAACACGTCCCGCATGGCCGCGCCGAACGCGGCCGGCGAGAACTCGGTGCGGCAGATGTCCAGCAGCGCCGCCTGGACGTCGGTCCACAGCGGCTCGTCGGTCAGCAGACGGTGGCACAGCTCGACCAGCTCCGCGGGTGAGCCGCCGACCAGGTGGCGCGCGGTCCAGCCGAGGTGCAGGCCCTCGCCGCCGACCGGGGTCGTCACGAACGGCAGCCCGGCCGCCATCGAGTCCACGAACTTGATCTTCACGCCGGCGCCGTAGCGCATCGGGACCACATGCAGCAGCGCCGACTCCAGCACCGGCTGGGGGTCGGCCACCTTGCCGACCACGGTGATCCCGTCCCGGCCGTCCAGGTCGAGCACCGCGGGCGACGGGTCGGCGCCGACCACCCGCAGCCCCAGGTCGGGGTGGCGTTCCCGCAGTGGCGGCAGCACCTCGTCGGCCAGCTCCAGCACCGCGAACTCGTTGGGGGTCCTGGGGGTCGAGTCGAAGCCGCCGAAGAACACGATCCCGTGGCGCCCTTCGCGGCCCGGCACCGACCTCGGCACGGTCGCCGGGTAGCACGCCACCCGCACCTGCGCGGCCGGCGCGATCCGCCGCGCCCAGTGCGCCTCCTCCTCGGACACGCACACCGCGACGTCGGCCCACGTGAAGGCCTCGACCTCCTGCTGGCGCAACACGTCGGCCTGCACGGCGAACGCCCGCCGCTCCTGGACCTCCGTCGCGGTGCCGAACTGCTGCTCGGCGCGGCGGTGGAACAACGCCTCCGCGTCGTACACACGCACCGCCTGCGGCTGCGCCCGCGCGATCGGCTCGCCGTAGCCGACGAAGTTGTGCGGCCGGAACACCACGACGACGTCGTACAGCCCGGCCCGCTCGACCGACCAGCGCGCCGCGTCCGCGACGCCCCACACGACCTCGATGCCGCGGGCCTCCAACGCGGGGGCGTGCTGCTCGGCCCGGTCCGGCGACACGGCGAAGAACGTCACGCGGGCCCTCGGGTCGGCCGCGCGCCACGCGTTCACCACGGCCATCGTGCGGCCGTCGCCCCGGCCGCGGTCCGGCTGCGGCACCCGGTCGTCGATCAGCAGCACCCGGTAGGGCGCGAGCTGGTCGCGGAGCCAGAACTTCCGGTACGGGTGCTCGTCGAGGCCGACCACCGGCGCGCGGCGGGCCAGCTCGTCGGGCCAGCGGCGCTGGAACGTGGCGTGGTTGAGCCGCATCAGCTCGGTGGCCCGCGCGGACGAGCTGCTGCCGTGCCGCTCGTGCACCACCCGCGACGCCGGCTCCACCCAGGTCTGCCAGCCACGCGCGCGCAGCGACAGCATCAGGTCGACGTCCTCGAAGTACGCGATCTCGTAGTCCGGCGAGAACCCGCCCGCCTCGAGGAACGCGGCGCGCCGGACCACGAGGCAGGCGGCGGACGCGTAGTCGACCTCGCGGGTGAACAGCGCGTCGTCGACCGCGCGGCACCAGCCGTCGCCGCCGATGACGCTGCCCGCCTCCTGCACGCTGCCGTCCGGGTTGAGCAGCACCGGTGACACCGCGCCCACCTCGGGCCGGCTGTCCAGAAAGGACAGCAGCGGCTCGAGCCAGCCGGCCGTCACCTCGATGTCCGCGTTGAGGAAGCAAAGCAGCTCGGTGTCCGCGTGCCGCACCGCGAGGTTGCCGCCCGCGCCGAAGCCCAGGTTCTCCGGCATCCGCAGGACGGTCGCGCCGGTCAGGTTCTCCTCGAGCCACTCACCGGTGCCGTCGGGCGACGCGCTGTCGGCGACGATCACCCGGTACGGCACGGTCGTGTGCTCGGCGAGCAGCTCGAGGCAGCGCACCACCAGGTCGCGCCCGCCGTAGGACACGAGCACGAAGGTGAGCCGCGGGGTCATCCCCTGGCCTTTCCGTACGCGTCGCGCAGCGGCCGCGTCCACCGCACCAGCTTCGTGTTCTGCCAGGCGGACAGCTCCCGCTCGACGTGCGCGAGGCGCGCGGCCAGCTCCTCGTTGCGGCGCGCGAGGTCGACGTTGCGCTCCCGCAGCGCCGCGGCCTCCTCGACCGCCGCGTCCCGCTCCTGCCACGCCCGCGCCAGCGGTTCGACCAGCCGCTGGCGCTCCACCAGCATCCGCTGGCGCTGCTGCCAGTGCGCCTGCCGCAGCGCCAGGTTCTCCTCTGCGAGGTCGGCGATCCGGCGGTCGAGATCGCCGCCGCGCTCGACGAGCGTCCGTTCGGCCAGCTCGGCGACGCGGTCGAGCTGCATGCTGAGTGCGGCCACCGGACCGAGCTCGGGGGTCGTGCCGTCCGCATACGTGCACGGCACCCCGAGGGCGACACACGCTGCGGCCTCGTGCTCGTCCGCCGCGACCACAGAACGGGCGCCGGACAGCACCGCGAGCCGGTCCTCGAACACGAGGTCCGACGGCAGGTCGTGATCGAGCGGCACGTCGTAGTCGCCGTCGGGCAGCAGGCCGAGCTGCCGCAGCTGCGCCACCCGCACCGGAAGGGAGTCGCGGTCGACGATCCGGTCCAGCAGCAGCGCCGGGTGCGGCACGACCGCGATGTCCCGTTCGACGCCCGCGGCACGCAGCCGGTCGCGGGACTCGGTGTCCCGCACGGCGACGAGCGGCGCGCGGGAGGCCAGCTCGACCAGCTCGGCCGGCACCCGCTCCGCGACCCGGAACGCGAACGGCAGCACGGGATGCACGGTCTCCAGGCCGGCGCCGAGCCCGAGTGCGAAGCGGTCGGTGGCGTAGTCGTCGTGTTCGTCGTCGATCGCCGGTCCGCCGAACGGGATGCTCGGGCAGGACACGGTGAGCGTCGCGGCGGCGGCGAGCCGGGACGGCGAACGCGCGCCGAGCGGCTCGGCGACGAGGCCGCCGTCGGTGACGTTCGGCCGTTGCCAGCCGAGCGGCGCGTACAGGCTCATCCGCCAGCCGGGCAGCCGCGCGAGCAGCTCCTGCTCGATCACTCGACCGAGCAGCTGGTCCCCGAGGCCGGGCCGGTCGGCGGTGGTCCAGATGGCGACCGCGCCGACGCCGGCCGGAGTGCTTGGTGCTGGCACGGGCGCGACTGTACTCAGCGTGCGCACCTGGGCCGCTACCCGCCGGCGTTAGCTCGAAAGAGTGAGAACTTTCGGCGTGTCCCGGGCCACCTGCCACACCCGCGGCGGGAACGGGTCGACCATCGAACGCGTCGCACTCACGTTCCGGCAGTCAGGGAGGCGGCAGACCATGGTGATGCAGATCGTGATCGTCGGCATCGTCGCCGTCGTGTTCCTGGTGCGACTGGCGTTCGCGCTGTACGACCGGCCGTCGAGGTCGGGCGGCTCCGACCGCTGAAGCTCGGCTAGATTGTCCCGGTCCAAACGAGGATCGGGGCGGGAATGACTGGTACGGCAACAGATGTGTCGGCGATCGCGGCGCGGCCGCGCGCCGTCGACAGCCTCGCCGACTGCTACTTCTACCACTCGATGGACATCCCCGGACACGGTGCGGTCAAGGGCGAGTGGGACCTGCGCGGTGACGAGTACCGCTACCTCGGCGGCGTCGACCTCGCCGGCAAGCGAGTCCTCGAACTGGGCGCGGCGAGCGGTTTCCTGACCACCCACATGGAGAAGCAGGGCGCGGACGTCGTCGCGTACGACCTGTCCGAGGAACACTCCTGGGACGTGGTCCCGTTCGCGGACGCCGACCTCGCCGAGTTCGACCAGGTCCGCCGCGACCATCTCCGCAAGCTCAACAACGGCTTCTGGCTCAACCACGCGGCGCACGGCCTTTCCGCGAAGCTGGTGCACGGCACCGTCTACACGGTCCCGGCCGAGATCGGCGAGGTGGACGTCGCCACGTTCGCGAGCATCCTCCTGCACCTGCGCGACCCGTTCCTCGCGCTGCAGACCTCGCTGCGGCTGGTGAAGGACACGGTGATCGTCACCGACGTCTACCCGGCGTCCGAGTACCACCTGGTCGCCGACCTCGTCGACGCACCGGACCCCGACGGCGACGTGACGACCCCGCTGCCGGCCGAGGCGCACGGCCAGCCGAAGGCCACGTTCCTCCCGCAGCACTGGGACCAGCTGTACGCCGACACCTGGTGGCACATGTCCCCCGAGGCGGTCCGCCGGTACGTCGGCGTGCTCGGCTTCGAGAAGACCGAGATCACCTATCACCACGCGTACGCGGGTGGCCGGCGGACGCTGCTGTACACAGTGGTCGGACAGCGCACCAGGTAGCGCCGACCAACACCAGGCCGGCCGCAGCGCGCACGTAGTCGAGTGGGTCGACCGCGGTGGCGAGCACGGTGCCGCCGACCGAGTTCACCAGGCCCCACAGCCCCCAGGCGAACATCGAGCCGGCGCCCACCCAGGTGAGCGACAGCGGCACCCAGAACGACGCGCGGCGCAGGGCCGGGGCGACCGCGGCGGCCAGCGCGAGCACACCCCGGACGAGGTCCGCCACCGTGCCACGGAGGCCGTGCGTCACCACGACCCCCAGCGCCACCGCCGCGCCCGCGTAGCTCACGGCCAGCGGGAACCTGCCCCAGCGCACGTCCTTCGCGGTGAGCACCGCGACCCACCTGGTCCGCGCGTACAGCGCGAACGCGGTCGCCAGCGTGATGCCCTGCCAGGCGAACCCGAGGTAGACCATGGGCTGCACCCACGCCTCCAACATCGGTTCCGCCGGCGCCGGCCGACGTCGGCCACGGTCATCGGCATGAGCAGGACGGTCGGGGCGAGCAGCCCGGTGCCGACCCAGATCGGCGCCAGCACCAGGAAGGCCGGCACCCGCTGCCCCCAGCGGTAGGTGAAGGCGAGCGCGACGACGACCGCCACGAGGTCCATGCCGGCGGTGACGGCGTTGAGGACGGTCATGCTGAGGTCGTCGAACAGGTCCGTCGCGACGACGCCGACCCTGCTGCCGGACAGCCAGGCGAACTTGAGCGCCAGGTACGGCAGCGTGCCGAGGATCGCGGCCCAGCCGACGACGAGCCGGAACCGTGTCGTACTCAGGAGTGAGACCTGTCGATCCGGGCGGACGCCGATCGTGTGGGCGGTGTCGAGAAGGGACGTGGCGATGAACGAGGTACGGACACTGCTGACCGGGCGCGGCCTGGTCGAGTCACCCCGCTGGCACGGCGACCGGTTGTACTTCTCCGACTGGTCCGCTGGCGAGGTCGTCGCGGTCGATCTGGCCGGTCGGAGCGAGGTGGTCGCGCGGGTGGCGTCGCTGCCGCTGTGCACCGACTGGCTTCCGGACGGCCGGCTGCTGATCGTCTCGGCCGCGGAGGGACGGCTGCTGTGCCGGGCCGCCGACGGGTCGCTGGCCACCTACGCGGAGCTGGGCAAGGCGAGCTGGAACGACATCGTGGTCGACGGCAGGGGCAACGCGTACGTCAACCGCGGCGGCTTCGACCCGATGGCGGGCGAGGAGGTCCGGCCCGGCTTCGTCCACCTCGTCACGCCGGACGGCGGGGTGCGGCAGGTGGCCGACGACATCGCGTTCCCCAACGGGATGACCGTGACCCCCGACAACGCCACGCTGATCGTCGCCGACTCGTACCGGCACGCGCTGGTGGCGTTCGACATCGGCGCCGACGGCGACCTGTCCGGCCGGCGGGTGTGGGCCGACCTCGGCGACGGCACCCCGGACGGCATCTGCGTCGACGCCGAAGGGGCGGTCTGGTACGCGGACGTGCCCAACCGGCGCTGCGTGCGGGTCGCGGCGGGCGGCGCCGTGCGGCAGGTCGTCGAGCTGGACCGGGGTGGCTTCGCGTGCGTGCTGGGCGGCACGACACTGTTCGTCGTCGCGGCCGAGTGGCGGGGCATGACCGAGGCCGAGCTGGTGACGCCCGGCTCCGGTCGGGTGTACGCCGTCGAGGTCGACGTGCCGGGCGCCGGCTGGCCGTGAGCCCTACGGCGCCAGGTCGATGTGCACGCCGGTCATCTCCTCGGAGATGTCCCACAGGCGTTTGGCCAGCTCGCGGTCCCTGGCCTCGTCGAGCGGCTCGACCACGGTCGGGAAGCCCTTGCTCTCGCCACGCCCGTCCGGCCCGTAGAACTGACCGCTCTCGACGTCCGCGCCGGTCGCCGCGTAGATCTGGGGCAGCGCGCCCATCGCGGCATCCTGCGCCATGAGCCGGTTGGTGACCTTCATGACGAGCTTGCCGACGCCACGCGGGCCGGTGGACTGGAGGTTCGTCGCCGCGTAGCCGGGGTGCGCGAGGACGCTCGCGATGCCGATGCCGTTCGAGCGCAGCCGCCGGTGCAGCTCGAGCGCGAACACCACGTTCGCGAGCTTGGACTGGGCGTAGTACCCGGTACGCGAGTAGTTCTGCTCGCCGTGCAGGTCCTCGAAGTGGATGCGGCCACGCTTGTGGAGGCCGGAGCTGACCGTGACCACCCTCGGGTCGTCGCCCCGCATGAGCGTGTTGAACAGCAGGATCGTCAACGCGAAGTGTGCGAGGTGGTTGACCCCGAACTGCTGCTCGTAGCCCTGGACCGTCTTGCCGTGCGGCGGCATCATCACGCCGGCGTTGTTGATCAGCACGTCGACCTGATCGATCCCGGCGGCGAACTCGCGCACCGAGTCCAGGTCGGCGAGGTCCAGCTCGCGCAGCTCGAAGCGTGCCTTCGGCTGCTCGGTCAGCAGTGCCTCGACCGCCTCCTCGCCCTTCTGCATGTCACGCGCGGTCATGACCACGGTGGCGCCCAGCGCGCCGAGGGCCCGCGCGGTCTCCAGGCCGAGGCCGCTGTTCGCCCCGGTCACGATGAAGGTGCGCCCGACCTGGCTCGAGATGTGGTCGGCGAGCCAGTCCGCCGCCGACGGCTTCTCCACCTCAGATGCCTTGCTCATGGTGCATAGCGTGCCTCACGAGGGCCCGGTTTCACCGTCGGCCCGCTAAACGCGGGATGTGTCGAATGTCAACACCAACCGATTGGCAGCTAGATACGAGGGTTGACCCTCAGTAGATTGTCGCCGTGGAACTCCGTCACCTGGGAGAATCGGGCCTCGTTGTCAGTGCCGTCGGGCTCGGCTGCAACAACCTGGGCCGTCCGGGGACCGCGGCGGAGTCGCTGGCCGGCTCACGCGCGCTCATCGCGGCCGCCGTCGACGCCGGGATCAACCTGTTCGACGTGGCCGACGTGTACGGCGCGCCCCGCGGTCGCAGCGAGGAACTGCTCGGTCAGGCGCTGTCCGGCCGGCGCGACAACGCGGTCATCGCCACCAAGTTCGGCGTCGACATGCAGGGCATGAACGGCCCGGACTTCGGCGCCCGCGGCTCGCGCCGGTACGTGAAACGCGCGGTCGAGGCGTCGCTGCGCAGGCTCGGCACCGACTGGATCGACCTGTACCAGCTGCATCGCGCCGACCCGACGACCCCGATCGAGGAGACGCTGAGCGCGCTGGACGACCTCGTGCGCGAGGGTCTGATCCGGTACGCGGGCGTGTGCAACCTGGCGGGCTGGCAGGTCGCGGACGCCGTCTGGCTGGCGCGGACCAACCACCAGACCGGCCTGGTCGCCGCCGAGAACCACTACTCGCTGCTCGAGCGGGAGGCGGAGCGGGACATCATCCCCGCCTGCCAGCGCTTCGGGCTCGGGCTCCTGCCGTACTTCCCGCTGGCCAACGGCCTGCTGACCGGCAAGTACCACCGCGACACCGACCCGCCGTCGAACGCCCGGCTCGCCGGTCGGACCCGGCTGCTCGCCGACGCGCCGTGGGACCGCATCGAGAAGCTGCGTGCCTTCGCGGAGGAACGCGGCATCCCGATGGCGACGGTCGCGATCGGGTGGCTGCTCGCGCAGAAGACCGTCGGCTCGGTGATCGCCGGGGCCACCACCCCGGACCAGGCGCTGGCCAACGCCGCCGCTCCGCAGTGGCACCCCAGCGCCGACGACCTGCAGGTGCTGGACGAGATCTGCCCGCCCGGCCGCCGCTAGCGCGGGGCCATGCGCAGTGCGCCGTCGAGGCGGATGACCTCGCCGTTCAGGTAGTCCTGCTCGATGATCGACAGTGCGAGGCCGGCGAACTCGTCCGGGCGGGCGAGGCGCTTCGGGAACGGGATGCCGTCGGCGAGGGCCTGGCGGATCTCGTCACTGATGGTGGCGAGCATCGGGGTGTCCATGATGCCGGGGGCGATGGTGACCACCCGGATGCCGGAGGACGCGAGGTCGCGGGCGGCCGGCAGGCTCAGCCCGACGACGCCGCCCTTGGACGCGGCGTAGGCGACCTGCCCGATCTGCCCGTCGAACGCCGCGATCGACGCCGTGTTGATCACGACACCGCGCTGGCCGTGCTCGTCCGCGTCGGTCTTCGCGACGGCGGCCGCGGCGAGGGTGAGCACGTTGAAGGTGCCGATCAGGTTGATCTCGATGACCTTGCGGAACAGGCCGAGGTCGTGCGGGCCCTTCTTGGACAGGATCCGCGCGGACGGGCCGATGCCGGCGCAGTTGACGACCGTGCGGAGCGGCTTCCCGCTGGCCACGGCGGTGTCGACGGCGACCTGCACCTGCTCGGGCTCGGTGACGTCGGCGGCGACGTAGGTGATCCCGTCGACCTTCTCCGCCGCGTCGACCGCGGCCGGCAGGTCGAGGGCGAAGACCTCGGCCCCGCCTGCGGCGAGGGCCCGCGCGGTCGCGCCGCCCAACCCGGACGCACCGCCGGTCACGATGGCCGCGGTCTCACTGATCTGCATCGCTCGTCTCCCTGTCTCGGTTCCGCACGAGAGGTTAACGGGCGTTCTCGTCAGCTGAGCTCGCCGGCCAGCAGGTCCATGAGGAGGCCGTCGTGCCAGCCGGTGCCGTCGGCGTCGCGCTCGTACCGGCGCAGCACGCCGACCGGCCGGAACCCGACCGAGGTGTAGCAGCGGATCGCGGCGGTGTTGTCGGCCGCGGGATCGATCACGAGCCGGTGATGGCCGCGGTCGGCGACGAGATGCCGGGCGAGCGTGCGAACCGAGTCCCGGCCGACGCCGCGCCCGTGGACCTCGGGATCGACGAAGATGTCGATCGACGCGTGCCGGTAGTCGGGGTCGGACTCCTCGCCGTACTGGATCATCCCCCGGACCCGGCCGTCGAGGAGGATCGCGAAGCAGGTGACGTCGGGGTCGTCTAGCGGCCAGCCGTCGTTCGGGTCACCCCATCGGGCGCGCACCTCTGGGGTGCGCAGGATTTTGAGCAGCTCGGGGACATGTTGTGGGGTCACGGGCACCAGCTGAACCACGTCGCCATCGAGCACCTCGGCAACGCTAGCCGCCGCGTTCGAGAGACGAGAACGGGATTTCTGATGCCGCCCGCCGGGCGTGGCTCTCGAAGGCCGCCGCGGCGGCCGTCCCGGCGCAACCACCTGACGTCGACTCACTGTGTCTGAAAGGTGGACTCGCGGGTGCTCGCGAACGACTCCTTGGTCGGTCTCAGCTGGGGCCGTCCGGGTGGTGTTGTCCGAGGTTCAGCAGGATCACCAGGGGGATGGCCGCGAGCAGGGCGAGTCCGACGAACAGACCGGCGGCGACGAGGAGTTCCATGTCATCCACCCTGGTGGCGTGGCTGTCGGGCGCGCGTCGGCCATCGGGGGTGTTCTCGGGTCCGACCGGGGGATGAGGCGCCATCACCCTCAGCTACGACTACAGGTCCCCGACGTACGGAACGTCGTACACCTCCGGTGACGACATCCAATGGCGCAGCGCGTGGGTGGCCCGCACGTCGTCCTCGTTGTACTCCAGTAGGCGAACGCGTTGTCCCTCGTCGGGTGGGGCGCCGTCCATGCCGACCGCGTCCCGGTACCAGCGCATCGAGTTCTCGCCGCTGGCCTCCGGGTCGCGCCACGTGAAGCCGGCCGCCGGCGCGATCGTCTTCAGCCCCTTGCCGCGCGAGCACAGGAAGTGGTCGCGCACGCTGCCGAACAGGTCGAACCACGCGTCCGAGGTGATGAACGCCTGCACCTGCTCGGTAGTCGGAATGCCCGGCTTGCCGGCGAACCGCTTGGCCGACGACAGCAGGAAGCGGTTCTCGGCCAGCTCGTTGTAGCAGTACGCCCGGAAGCTCAGCCCGCGCGCGCGGGCCCGCAGCCGCACCACCGTCAGCCACTCCCAGAACGACGCGAACGACCGCGCCTCGTCGTCGGTCGGCAGCGGCTCCCACGTGACGAACCCGCGGTAGCCCGGCCGCTCGCCGATGTCGGCGCCGGACAGCCACGCGCCCCACAGGTACGCGCCGGAGTCGCCGAAGCTCTCCATGTCGACGTCCAGCTCGACGTCCGCGCGCGGCACGCCGATCTCGGGCACCCTGCGGACCACCGTCAGGTCGGCGAGCCACGCCTTCGCGAGGCCGACCGCGTCGGCCATCGGCATGCCGGTCGGCGGCAGCGCCTCGTCCTCCGGGTCGACCACCGCCAGGTCGTCGACCGTCAGCACACCGGCCGCACGCAGGCTGGCGGCCTCCTCGCCACGCACCACCAGGCTCACGTCACGACTGTCCTGCAGCTCGACCTGGCACACCGGCCACCACGGGCACGTGCGGCACTCGACGATCCTGGACGGCTGCGCGAGCGGCTCGCCGCCCTCGGCCGCCGCGGCCGCCACCGCGAGCCGGTCGGCGAACCGCGAGTCGTACTCCCCGAGCGCGTCGCGGCCGCCCGGCCAGGTCGGCGCCTCCAGGTCGTGCCACACGACGACGTCGCCGTCGAGCCCGACCACGCCGGCGACCGCCGTGCCGGTGGCGGCGCGCCCACACGCCTGCAGCAGCCGGTAGGTGTGCGCGAGCCGCAACACGTCCCGCGGCTGCGGCCGGACGCGGCGCCGCCGGTCGGTCGTGCGCGTGTCCGGCCACGGCGACGCCAGCGGCGAGGTCTGCGCGCCGGAGCCCGGGTCGCTCACCTTGTGCCGCACCACGAGCACCGGCACGTAACCCGTGTCGGTCGCGACCAGCAGGTCGATGTTGCCGCGCCGGCCGCCGGCCGGGTCGCGGGGCAGCTGCGCGGCCCAGATGAACCGCGCGCCCGCCGCCATCGCGTCCAGCGTGAGCTGCTCGCGGTCGGCCGTGCGCACCTCGGGCCCGCGCGGGATCTCCGTCCAACCCGGACCGACGAGGCCCGCGATCTCGTCGGCGATCGAGCGGCGGTGGGCGGTCGCGTCGGCCTTGCGCTGCTCGCCGGTGGGGTCGGGCGGCGCCTTGACCACGTCCTGCATCGCCGGGTCGTGCTCGAGGTGCACCCGACGCCGGCAGCGGTTCACCACGCCTGAGTCAAGTAGCACCGAAGTCGTCACAGTTCGCAGTTTAGGCGTGACCACCGACAGGACTCGGCAGGTAGCACGTGCCCGGCCGGGTCCGCACAGATAGGTTCATGCCATGGCACTCAGGAAGCGCAAGCCGGCCGCCGGTGACGCTGCCACGGCGATCGAGGCCCGGTTCACCCCGAAGAAGGCCAAGAACGCGCTCGCGGTGGCCAAGATCGTCGCGCCGGCGGTGATCCCGGTGGTCGCGCCGTACGTGCTTCGCGCCCTCGGCGAGGCACGCGACCGGTACGACCGGGGGCGCGCCCGCAGGCTCGGCGTGCCGGTCGAGGAGCTGGCCAGGTTCTCCGGCCGGGGCGGCTCGCTGCACGCCAGGATCTCGGGGGCCGCTGAGGCGATCATCGAGCTGCGGGACCGCGCCGACGCCACCCAGGACGACCGCGCGTTCGCCGACCGCGGCGAGACCACGCTGCGTCAGCTCGCCGCCGCGGTCCGGGCCGCCGAGCGGATGCCGACCGCCCGCCGCAAGGCCGCGCACCGGGCCGCCGCCACCGAGCTGGACCAGCTCGAGGGCCGGCTGCTACAGCGCCTCGGCATCTAGCCCAGTCCGCCTCCCCGGGTGTAAAAGATCCACGGACCTGCTCCTTACACAACCCGAACACTCCTCGGGTCGAGCGCTCACCTCCGCGCGACAGAGTCGCTCCCGTGGCCGGTACGAGGCCGGTCCGGGAAGGGAGAGCCATGAACAGGCTGGTGCTCGGCAGCGTGGTTTCCGTTGGTCTGATGTTGGGTGGCGCCGCCACGGCGAGCGCGCAGGAGACGACGGAGCCCCCGTCCGAGCCGGGATCGGTGACGATCACGCTCAGTCCGGAGCAGGTCGCGAACCTGTGCGAGAAGCGGCTGCCGAAGATCGAGAAACGGACCACGCGACTCGTCGAGAAGATCAACGGCGACGCCAGTGTGCGCGGGTCCGCCGAGTGGCTGCGGGCGCGGGCCGCCAAGGAGCGCGAAGCCGGCCGGGAGACCACCGCTCAGACCCTGGAGGAGCGGGCCGAGCGCCGCGCCGGACACGTCGACAAGCTCAACAAGATCAAGCAGTGGGCGACCGACTTCCAGACCGAGCACTGCGGGGCGAAGTGAGGCGGCTCGCGGCCCTGCTGGTGCTGCCCGTCCTCCTGCTCGGCGCCGGGTGCCGCGGCGACGACGCGCCCGCCGAGCAGGGGCCGCCGGTGGACCAGCAGGTCAGTGACGTCGAGTCGACGCTGAACGACATCGAATCCGAGCTGGCCGGCGACTGACCGGGTGCTATACAGGGCCATGCCTGATGACGGCCGCGGGCTGGTGCTGGTCGCCGAGGACGATCGGGCGATCGCCGACCTCGTCGACCGGTACCTGCGCCGCGACGGGTTCGGGGTGCACGTGGAGACCGACGGCGCCGCCGCGCTCGCGGCCGTGCGGCGGCTGCGACCGGTCGCCGTGGTGCTCGACGTCGGGCTGCCGTCGATGGACGGCATCGAGGTGTGTCGGGCGTTGCGGGCCGCCGACGACTGGACGCCGGTGCTGTTCGTGACCGCCCGCGACGACGAGGTGGACCGGGTGCTCGGGCTGGAGCTCGGCGCGGACGACTACGTCACCAAGCCGTTCAGCCCGCGCGAGCTGGTCGCGCGGGTGCGCACGGTGCTGCGGCGGGTCGGCGGGGCGCCCGCGGGCGAGGTGCTCGAGGTCGGCCGGACCAGGATGGACGTCGGCCAGCGTCGGGTGTGGACGGACGGGGTCGAGGTCGCGCTGACGTCCACCGAGTTCGACCTGCTCGCCCAGCTGATGCGGCGGCCCAGGCAGGTGTTCGAGCGGGCCCAGCTGCTGAGCGCGGTGTGGGGTTACGCCGCGGCGGCCGGCACGCGGACGGTCGACGTGCACGTGGCGCAGCTGCGCGCGAAGCTCGGCGCGGCCAGTCCGATCCGGACGGTCCGCGGCGTCGGCTACGCGGCGGATCCCGCGTGAGGCGGCCGGTTTCGCTGGCGGTCCGCACCACGGCGCTCGGGCTCGCGGTGGCCGGCGTGATGGCGGTCGTCGCGGGGCTCGTTTCGGTGCGGCTGGTGGCGACCGCGGCCCGCGACGTCATCCAGGAGTCCCTGTCCGACCAGGCGGACGTGATGGCCGCGCAGCTCGGCGACACGGCGATCGCCGGCCGGCGGGTCACGCGGATCCTCGCGGGCCAGGGCGTCGCGGTCGTGCGGACCGGTCCGAACGACGGGCTGATCGGCACGGACCAGCGGGCGGTCCGGGCCGCGCGGCGGGCCGGGCTCGCCGACGTCACCGAGGACCGTCCCCTGCACGGCAGCGCCGTCATCGGCGGCGCCACGCTGCTGGTCGAGGGCCGGATGGTGGACGGCACGGCCGCGGTGGCGCTCGTGCGGGAGGCCGAGACCGCGAAGGGCACCGGGCGCAGGCTCATCGCGAACGTGCTCCTCGCACTCGGCGCCGGGATGTTCGTCGCCGCGGTCGCCGGGGTGTTGCTCGCACGGCTGCTGGCCCGCCCGCTGCGGCGGACCGCGGACGTGGCGGTGTCCATGAGCCACGGGCGCCGGGACCTGCGGGTGCCGCCCGAGGGCCCGCGCGAGCTGGTCGAGGTCGGCCAGTCGCTCAACGCCCTCGCGGACGCCTTGCGGCACAGCGAGTCCCGACAGCGGGAGTTCCTGCTGTCGGTGTCGCACGAGCTGCGGACGCCGCTGACCGCCGTGCGCGGGTTCGCCGAGTCGCTCGCCGACGGGGTGGTGACCGGCGACGAGGTGCCGGCCGTCGGCCAGACGATCGAGCAGGAGGCGGGCCGGCTGGACCGGCTGGTGTCCGACCTCCTCGACCTGGCCCGGCTCGGCGCCGACGACTTCCGTCTCGACGTCACCGAGGTCGACCTGACCGTGCTGGTCACCGAGTCCGCGCGGGTGTGGCACAGCCGGTGCGCGGCTGCCGGTGTCGTGTTCCGGCTCGACACGGTGCCGAGTCCGGTCGTCGCCCACACCGATCCGCGCCGGCTGCGGCAGGTCGTGGACGGGTTGGCGGAGAACGCGTTGCGGGCCACCCCGGCCGGCGCGCCGATGGTGCTGGCGCTGCGGACGACACCGGACCTGGCCGTGCTGGAGGTGCGCGACGGCGGCCCCGGACTGTCCGAAGAGGACTACCGGCTGGCGTTCCAGCGCGGCGTGCTGCACTCGCGGTACCAGGGGGTGCGGCCGGTCGGCACCGGCATCGGGCTCGCGCTGGTGCACGGTCTGGTGACGCGCCTCGGCGGCGGGATCGACGCGGGTCCGGCGCCGGAGGGCGGCGCGCGGTTCAGTGTGACGCTACGGCGGCCCGGTCCGCGGCCGTGAAGAACGTGTCGAGCGTCCGCACCAGGTGCTGGAAGGTCGGGTGCTCGTCGAACATCCACTCGGTGTGGCCCGCGTTCTCCAGCAGCACCAACTGTTTCGGCTCCTGCGCGTGCTCGTACAGGGAGTGCGCCTCGAGCGGGAGGTGCAGACGGTTCTCCGCGCCGTGCACCACGAGCAGCGGCCGGGGCGCGATGCGGTGCGCGACCAGCTCGGGCCGGAACCGCAGCAGCCGGTCCGCCGACTCGAGGCTCACCTCGTGGCCGAAGCCGGGCGCCCGGTACAGCTCGCTGCCGACGTAGGAGTCGGTGTCGGCGTCCAGGTCCAGCCGGACGATGTCCCACGGCGACGTGAGCTCGGATCGGCTGGTGGCGGCGCGGCGACCGCGGTCGGCGGCCACCCTGGCCAGCAGGCGGCGCCAGGACTCGTCGTCGTGCATGGCGCGGGTGGAACGCGCGCCGTCGCCGATCGCGTTGACCGCCGCCACCGCGCGGACCCGCTCGTCGTCCGCGGCCGCGTCGACGACCACGCCGCCACCGAGTCCCCAGCCGAGCAGGAAGATCCGGTCCTGGTCCACGCTGTCCACAGTGGACAACCGGTCGACGGCGGAGCGCACGTCCTGCACCCAGTCCTGCGGCGCGAGCCGGCCGCGCTCCCCCTCGCTGTGGCCGAAGCCGCGGTAGTCGAACGCGAGGACGGCATACCCGAGCGGGGTGAGCGCGCGGGCGAACCGCTGCGGGTGGATCACCTTGAGCCCCTGGAACCCGGACGCCGCGACGACCACCGGATGCGGCCCGGGAGTCGATGTCGTCGGGGGCAGGTGCAGGTCGGCGTCGATGCGGTGGCCGTCGCTGAAGTAGGGCAGCTTGGTCACGAGGTTCTCCTCCACCCGAGGTTCTCGGACAGGTAGCCGGCGGCGGACCGCACGTGGCGGCCGGCGGCGGCGAGGTTGCGGCCGATGCGGAACTTCGGCCCGGAGATGTTGATGGCGGCGACGATCCGGCCGCGATGGTCCCGCACCGGCGCCGCCGCGGCGGCGAGGTCGGCGTCGAACTCGTCGACGCAGGTGGCGAACCCCTTGCCGGCGGCGCGCCGGACCCGCGCGATGAACTCGTCGACGTCCTTCGGCGCCTTCGGGCCGTTGGCGACGAACGACGCCCCGTCGAGCAACACGCGGATGTCGCGTTCCGACGTGTCGAACAGGAGCGCCTGCCCGCACGAGGTCGAGTGCAACGAGGTAGCGCGGCCGACGAGGTTCGCGGTCTGCACCGAGCGCGGCGGGTTCTCGGACAGGAGCGTGCGGGCGTCGGTGCCGTCGAGGACGGTGAGGTGGACGCGTTCGCCGACCGTGTGGACGAGCCCGCGCATGATCTCGGGCGCGCACAGGAGGAGCTGCTGCTCACCGGCCCGCGCGGCGAGGGCGAAGAACCGCCAGCCGAGCCGGTAGCCCAGCGTGTCCGGGTCGCGGTCGACGAGCCCGGACTCGGCGAGGGTGCGCAGCGTGCGGGAGATCTGACTCTTCTCCCGCCCGACGAGCCGGGCGACCTCGACGACGCCGACGCTTCCCCGGTCGTGCTCGCCGAGCGCGGTCAGGATGGCGATCACGCGCTGGACGCTGCTCGCGCCTTCGTCTGGCATGCCAGCCATGGTGGTCGGCTCCGACCCTCGTCGACAACGGGGGTTGCCGATGGAGCAACTCGGGGCGAAAGAAAGCGGTATGCAAGTCGAGGGTGACAGGCTCACCGAGCGTCACCGGTGACACCTGGGGGGCCACCGGTGGCGCGCGGGGCTACAGGTCGGCGGCCAGTACTTCTGCCAGGTGTACCGCTTGGCGGTCGCTGCCCTGTGCCACCTGCGTGCGGCAGCTGAAGCCGTCGGCGATCACCAGCGTGTCCGGCGCCGCCGCCCGCACCGCGGGCAACAGGGTCTGCTCACCCAGCGCCTGCGACACGGCGTAGTGCTCGCGTTCGAAGCCGAAGTTGCCCGCCAGACCACAACATCCCGCCGCGAGGCGGGTGGTGTCCACGCCCGCCTTCGCCAGCAGCGCCGTGTCCGCGTCGAAGCCCAGCGTCGCGTGCTGGTGACAGTGGACCTGCGCGATCGCCGTCCTCGACACCGCGGGCGGAGTCCACTGTGGAGCATGTGCGGCCAGGAAACCGGCCAGTGTGAACGAGTTCTCCGACAGCACATTGGCGAGCGGGTCGCCGGTCAGGTCGGGAACGTCGCCGCGCAGCGCGGAGAGGCAGCTCGGCTCCAGGCCTACGACGGGGGTGCCCGCCGCCAGGTGCGGCGCCAGCACCCGCAGGCTCCTTCGCATCACCCTGCGCGCCACCGACAGCTGACCGGTCGACACCCACGTCAGCCCGCAGCACACGGATCCCTTGGGCAGCACCGGGTCGAAGCCGGCCGCGCGCAGCACCCGCACCGCCGCGACGCCGACCGACGGGCTGAAGAAGTTGGTGAACGTGTCCGGCCACAGCACCACCGGCCGTCCGCCGGACCCGCCGGTTCGGCTCAGCCACCGGGTGAACGGCTCGCGCGCCACCGCCGGCAGCGACCGTTCCGGCGCGATGCCCCCGACCCGCTTCAGCGCCGCCGACAGCCGCGGCGACCGCATGGCCGCGTTCGCGAGCCTCGGCAGCCGCGACGCCAGTCGCAGCCACAGCGGCAGCCACCCCATCGAGTAGTGCGACGCCGGCCGCACGCGCCCCCGGTAGTGCTGGTGCAGGAACTCCGCCTTGTAGGTGGCCATGTCCACGTTCACCGGGCAGTCGCTCGCGCAGCCCTTGCACGACAGGCAGAGGTCCAGCGCGTCCCGCACCTCCGCGGAGCGCCAGCCGTCGGTGATCACCTCGCCGGCGAGCATCTCGTACAGCAGCCGCGCGCGGCCCCGCGTCGAGTGCCGCTCCTCGCCGGTCACCTGGAAGCTCGGGCACATCACCGAACCGGAGTGGTCGCGGCACTTCGCCACCCCGACGCACCGGCGCGCGGCCCGCGCGAAGTCGCCCTTGTCGTGCGGGTAGGTGAACGCCGTGTTCGTCGCGAGCAGCGGCACGAACCGCAGGTTCTCGTCGACCCGGTACGGCCGCACGACCATGCCGGGGTTCATGCGGTCGCGCGGGTCCCAGACGGCCTTGAACCGGGCGAACAGCTCGATCGCCGCCGGCGAGTACATGCGCGGCAGCAGCTCGGCACGCACCTGCCCGTCGCCGTGCTCCCCGGACAGCGAGCCGCCGTGCCGCGCCACCAGATCCGCGCCCTCCTCGAGGAACCGGCGGAACGCGGCCACGCCGTCGGCGGACCCGAGGTCGAAGTCGATGCGGATGTGGATGCAGCCCTCGCCGAAGTGGCCGTAGGTCAGTCCGCGCAGGCCGTGCCCGTCGAGCAGCGCGCGCAGGTCCCGCAGGTACGCGCCGAGCGCCTGCGGCGGGACGGCCGTGTCCTCCCATCCCGGCCACGCCTCGGAGCCGTCGGCCATCCGGGTCGAGATGCCGGAGCCCTCCTCGCGCAACCGCCACAGCGCCCGCTGCCCAGCCTGGTCGGTGCGTACCTGGTGCGGCGCGCCGACCGCGGCGGCGATCGCCGCCGCCGCCTCGGTCGCGGTCGCCTCGTCGGCGCCACCCACCTCGACGAACAGCCACGCGCCGCCATCGGGCAACTTCGGCGGCGGCTCCGGGTTGCGGGACGCGCGCAGCGCGATGATCCGCTCGTCCATGCTCTCCACGGTGAGCGGCCGGTGCGGCAGGATCGCCGGCACCGCGTCCGCCGCGGCCACGTCGTCCGGGAAACCGAGCACCAGCAACGCCCTGGCCTTCGGCACCTCGACCAGGCCGACGGTCGCGCCGAGCACCGTGACGCAGGTGCCCTCGGTGCCGACCAACGCCTTCGCGAGGTCGCGGCCGTGCTCGGGCAGCAGCTGGTGCAGCGGGTAGCCGGACACCTGCCGGCCGAGCCTGCCGAACTCGGTGCGCAGCAGCGCGAGGTTGTCGTCGGCGAGGCGCCGCAGCGCCGCGCCGAGCTCGCCGGCGTCGGTGTGCGCGCCGACGGTCAGCCGGGTGCCGTCGTAGAGCAGGACGTCGAGCTCCTCGACGTTCTCGAGCGTGGTGCCCCAGGCGACCGAGTGCGCGCCGCACGAGTTGTTGCCGATCATGCCGCCGAGCGTGCAGCGGCTGTGTGTCGACGGGTCGGGGCCGAACGTCAGGCCGTGCTCGGCGGCCGCCGCACGCAGGTCGTCGAGCACCACGCCCGGCTCGACGCGGGCCGTGCGGGCCACCGGGTCGATCGAGACGATCCGGTCCAGCCGGGTCAGGTCGAGCACCAGGCCGCCGCCGCAGGAGTTGCCGGCGAGGCTGGTGCCGCCGCCGCGCGGCACCACGGGGACGTCGAACTCGCGGGCGGCGGCGACCGCCGCGACCACGTCGTCGACGGACTCCGGGGTCACCACGGCGATCGGGACCTGGCGGTAGTTCGAGGCGTCCATCGTGAAGAGCGCTCTCGTGCCGGCGTCGAAACTCACGCGGCCGGAGACGGTCTCGGTCAGCCGGCGCTCAAGGTCCCGCTCGTAGTCCACAGTGGACGCCTCCTAGGTGACGAGTCGGGCCGGGGTGTCCGATGCTGCCGCCATCAGTGCGCCGCGATCAAGCCCGGTTGCGGCCAGCGCGTCGACCAGCAGCGCGAGGGCTTCCGGCGGCGACGGCGAGTCGGGCTGGCCGGCGTCGGAGGACAGGACGAGCCGCTCGTAGCCGACCTCGCGGACGAACGCCGCGAGCCGTGCCGCGTCGCAACCGGGCTGGTGCAGCAGCTGGTACGCCGTGACCTCGACGTGCGCGTCGAGTGCCCGCGCCTCGGCGCCGGACATGGCCGGGACCGTGTAGCTCGGGTGGGTCAGGAGCAGCCGGCGCACGCCGGCGGCACGTGCGGCGTCGACCACCCACGCGGCCTCCGCCGTGCTCACGTGCCCGGTCGCGAGGACCGCGTCCGCCTCGGCGACCAGCGCGAGGATCGTCCGCAGCGCGGGTTCGGCCGTGGGGTCGACGGGCGGGATGGCAAACGTTTGCGTGCCGATTCTCGGCTGGTCGTGGCACAGCCTCGGCAGGCCGGCGGCCTGCTGGGTGTGTGCGTCCGCGGTCGGCAGCCAGACGATCCGGCCACCCGCGCCGAGCGCCGCGGCGACCGCGGCCGGGTTCACGCCGCCGACGTGTTGGTTGAGCGCGACTCCGCCGTGGACCGCGATGCCACTCGCGCGTGCGGCGGCGTGCGCACGGCCGACCGTGGACTCGTAGTGCGCCTTGAGCACGAAGCCCGCGTACCCCGCTGCGGCGTAGGCGAGCGCGGTGTCCGTGTCGTCGGCACGGCGTGCCGTGACGTCCGGCGCCGCGTGCACGTGGAGGTCGAAGAAGGCGGTCAGTAGTCGCCGCCCTCGTCGGCGAGGCGCTTGACCTCGCGGAGGAACAGGCCCAGCCGGGCCTCGGACACCAGTGGCAGCGCGCGGCGGACCCACCGGGCGACGGACAGGTCGATGTCGCTCAGCACCAGCGCGGGCTCACCCATCGGCGCCTGCGCGACCACCGAGCCGACGGGGTCGATGATCCGCGAACCGCCCCAGAACGTGGCGCCGTTCTCCTCGCCGACGCGGTTCACGAAGATCACCCAGGTCTGCTGCATGCGGGCCACGTGCCGCACGAGGTCCTGCCAGTAGTCGACGTTGTCGAGCGCGGTGCCGCCGTCGCTCGTGGTGACGCTGTTGGTCGGCGCGAGCAGGCCCGAGGCGCCGTCCTGCACGGCGAGCCACGGCAGCACCGGCTGCCAGAAGTCGTTGCACACCAACGATGCCATCCGCCCGTGCCGGGTGCCGAACGCGCGCATCGTCTGGCCGGGCGTGAAGTGCTTGCGCTCCTCCCACGCGAGGTAGGTGGGCAGGAAGAGCTTGCGGTGCACGTGGACGACCTGTCCGCGGGCCAGGTAGACCGCCGAGTTGTACCGACGCAGCTCGCCGTCCTCGTAGAGGCCGACGAGCACGTCGGGGCCGAACTCGGACAGCCCGAGCACGCGCGGGTCGGTCGCCGAGACCGAGACGTCCCCGTCGAGTGCCCCGAGCGCGTAGCCGTGCAGGCTCAGCTCGGGGAACACGACCAGGTCCGCGTCCTGCGCCGCCGCCTGTTTGATCGTCGCCCGCGCGGTCTCGAGGTTCGTCTCGAAGTCACCCAGCACGCAGTCCGTCTGCGCCAGCGCCACCCGCATGGGCGGCACCGTACCCCGTCAGGATTCGAGGACCGCCTCGATCGTGGCGCGAAGCGGCGTGGTGGTGGCTGGTCAGCTTTTCGGGTTGATCGAACTGCTGGAAGGGCGGATGTTGGCGGTCATCACAGCGGGTTGACGTGCGCCTGTCGCGCAGCGCCTTCGATCACGAGAATCGGACGGCCGTCAGCGCGCGGCTTGGCCTCCGGCCCCCGGATTCCATTCTTCCGGTGGGTACCGACAGATTCGGGCGCCGCGGTGCGGGTTGTCCACAGAGCGTGCGGTTGTCCACATGCGACTGCTCAGCACGCCGTCGCTGTCGGTGGCGTGCCGTAGCGTCGAACCCGGGGGCCGGAGGCCAAGCCGGGCGAGGCGCGCGTTACGCGGCCGGGTTCGTGACGAAGCCTTCCTGCACCAGCCAGTCTCGTGCCACCACCGCGGGGTCGTCGCCGTCGCCGTCGATCCTTACCGACAGCTCCAGGATCACCTCGTTGGTGAGCTTCGCCGAGACCGGCTCCAGCACGTCCGCGATCTGCGGGTACTGGTCCAGGAACTCCTTGCGCATGGTCACCGCGGCGTTGTACTGCGGGAACGTCTTCTTGTCGTCGTCCAGCACCGCGAGGTCCAGGGTCAGCACGCGACCGTCCGTCGTGAAGACCTCGCCGAAGTTACAGGTGTTGCCGCCGGCCAGCGTCGCGTAGATGGTGCCGACACCGAACGTCTTGATGTTGCCCGTCGGCACGTCGAAGCCGTACGTCTTCTCCGCGCCCAGCAACCCGTCCTGGCGGCTGATGAACTCCGACTCCATGCAGAACGTGCCCAGCGACGGGTCCTGCTTCAGCAGCGCGAACATATCGGTCATGTTCTTGAGCCCGTGCTCGTCGGCGAACTCACGCGTGGTCGCCAGCGCGTACTTGTCGTTCACCGGCGAGTAGTCCAGCCACGCGATGCCGAAGCGCTCCAGGTCCGCCTTCTTCACGGCGTCGTACTGCGCCTGCTCGTCCGGGATGGGCTCGGTCTCCTGCTGGAAGTTGATCCAGCTCGTACCCGTGTACTCCCAGTAGAGATCGATGTCGCCGACCTCGAGCGCCTGCCGCACGGCCGGCGAACCCTGCACGTTCGTCAGATCCTCGATGTCCGCGCCGGCCGCCGCCAGCGCGACCTCCGCGATGTAGCCGAGCAGGATCTGCTCGGTGAAGTTCTTCGACCCCACCCGGATCGACACGCCTTCGAGCTCCGGCACCGGCTTGATCGAACCGGCGCCCACGTCGAACGGCAGGTCGTAGCCGGCGTCCAGCCCACAACCGGAGGCCAGGACTCCCACCGTCGCCGCCAGCGCGGCCATCCGCCGCCGCCTCATCGCAGCCCCTTCGGTCCGAGGTAGCGCTCGGCAAGCGCGCCGAGCCAGTCGACCAGCAGCGCCAGCCCCACGGCCAGCGTCGCGCCGGTCAGCAGCACGGTCGTCCGCGCCACCTTGTAACCCGAGTCGATCACGAAGCCGAGGCCGCCGCCGTTGACGAACAACGCCAGGGTGGCCGTGCCGACCGCCAGCACCAGCGACGTCCGCAGGCCGGCGAGGATCAGCGGCACCGCGAGTGGCAGCTCCACCCTGCGCAGCACGGTGACCGCCGACATGCCGATGCCGCGGCCGGCGTCCACGAGCGCCGGGTCGATCTGCTGAATGCCGACCATCGTGTTGCGCAGCACGGGAAGCAGCGACACGAACGCCAGCGGGATCGCCGCCGCCCACAGCCCTTCCTGCTCAGTCCACAGGAAGTACAGGACCACCACACCGATCGCGGGCGCCGCCTGCCCGATGGTCGCGATGCCCACGAAGATCGGCGCGATCCGCCGCGCCCACCGGCGCGTGAGGACGACGCCGAGCGGGATCGCCACCACCACGACGAGCACCGTCACCGCGAGCGTGATCAGCAGGTGCTCCCACGTCGCGTCGAGCAGTGTCTCCGAGTTGAGGCTCACCACCTCGATCGCGTCGAGATCCTGGCTGAACGCCCAGATCAGCACCGCCGCGACGAGCACCACCGCCGCGATCGGCTGCAGGAACAGCCGCAGCAGCTCAGCTCGCCGCGAGCCGGAGCTGACCGTGAGGACCGCATCCGTGGCACTCACGACTCCCCCTCGCAGGCTCGGTCGAGCCGCTCGCGGTCACCCTGTGACATCGACTCGCTCGCAAGCTCGCTCATGCGTGCTCCTCGCGGAGGTCCCGAATACGTCCGACGACCGCGTCGAGCTGGACGGTGCCCACGTACTCGCCGCGCGAACCGGTGACGACCGCGTCGCCGCCCTCCTGCAGGATCGCCTCGAGCGCGTCCTGCAGCGTGGACTGCACGGTCACCAGGTCGCCGACCGGACTGCCGACCCCGACGAGCGAGTCGCCGCCGAGCTGGCGGACGTGCACCCACCGCAGCGGCCGGCGCTGCGCGTCAAGGACGAGCGCGAACTGCCGGCTGCTCCCGGCCAGCCGCTTGCGGACCTCCGCGGGCGACTCGTCCTCGGTCGCGGTCACCGCGTCGGTGCTCATCTCGACGTCGCGAACCCGTTGCAGCGTCAGCTGTTTGAGCGAGGCGCCGGCGCCGACGAAGCCGGCGACCGTGTCGTCCGCCGGGTTCGCGAGGATCGCCTCGGGGGTGTCGTACTGCAGGATCCGCGACTGGTCGCCGAGCACCGCGATGCGATCGCCCAGCTTCACGGCCTCCGCGAAGTCGTGCGTCACGAACACGATCGTCTTGCGCAGCTCGGACTGCAGCCGCATCAGCTCGTCCTGCAGGTTGCCGCGCGTGATCGGGTCGACCGCGCCGAACGGCTCGTCCATCAGCAGCACCGGCGGGTCCGCGGCGAGCGCCCGCGCCACCCCGACCCGCTGCTGCTGGCCGCCGGAGAGCTGGCGCGGGTAGCGGTCGAGGAACTGCCCGGGGTCCATGCCGACGAGCGTCAGCATCTCCTCGACGCGGTCCTTGATCTTCTGCTTGTCCCACTTGAGCAGGCCCGGCACCACGCCGACGTTCTGCGCGACCGTCAGGTGCGGGAACAGGCCGGCCTGCTGGATCGCGTACCCGACCCGGCGGCGCAGCGTGTCCGCGTTGAGCGACAGCGCGTCGTCGCCGCCGATGGTGATGCGGCCCGCGGTCGGCTCTATCAGCCGGTTGATCATCCGCATGGTGGTCGTCTTGCCGCAGCCGGACGGCCCGACGAAGATCGTCGTCTCACCGGGGTTGATCGTCATGGTGAACTCGTCGACCGCCGGGTCCCGCTGGCCCGGGTACCGCTTGGTGACGCCGTCCAGCTGGATCTCGACCCCACTGGTCTGTTCAGGCACGGATCCCCCTCGAGGTCGTGAGACGAACGATGACGAGGTAGATCCCGTCGATGATCAGGGCCAGCAGCACGATGCCGATCGTGCCGGCCAGCGCCTGGTTGGTCGCGTTGGCACTGCCAGCGCGGTTCAGGCCGGAGAAGATCTCGGTGCCGAGACCTGGACCCTTCGCGTACGCGGCGATCGCGGCGATGCCCATCAGCATCTGCGTGCTGACCCGCATCCCCGCGAGGATCGCCGGCCACGCCAGCCGCAGCTCCACCAGCGTCAGCACCCGCAGCCGGTTCATCCCGATGCCGCGGGCGGCGTCGGTGACCGCCGCGTCCACGCCGCCGAGCCCGACGATCGTGTTGCGCACGATCGGCAGCAGCGCGTACAGCACGAGCGCGGTGACCGTCGGCGCGACGCCGAGGCCGACGATCGGGATCAGCAGGCCGAGCAGCGCGAACGACGGGATGGTCAGGACCGTGCTGGCGAGCGCCGTGGCGATCGTCGACCCGACCGGGCTGCGATAGACCGCGATGCCGACCAGCACCCCGATGAGCGCGGCGACGAGCGTGCACTGGATCACCACACTGGCGTGTTGGTACGCCTCGACCGCCAGTCGTGACCAGCGGTCTCCGATGAACTCCCAGAGACTCACCTCGAACACCGTGGCCGAGACCACGTTGACAGGCAAGGACCGCGCACCCCCGGTGCGCGGAGCGCAACTCAACAACATCAAAAACTTGGGCCGGCAAAGGACTTTTCAAGATCTAACAATTCGGTAACCGACAGTCGGGGACCGCTCACCGACGCGGGCAACCACAACTCCATCGAATCCGCATAGGCTCTCCAGACGTGACCAGGAGGCGCGGACAGGCAGCGGACGCACACGGCGTCCTGCTCGCGTCGTCGTCGGCGGCACTCGCCATCGCCGCGCACGGGCTCGGCGGCGGCACGCTGTCCGACTCCGGTTTCACGGTCCTGCTCGCCGCGCTGCTCGCGTGGGGCGGCACGTCCCTCGCGCGCCGCGGCGGGCCGCTGACGCTGATCGGCGTGCTCGCGGCGACACAGGCGAGCCAGCACGTGCTGCTCAGCGACATCGCCGGCGGCCACGGCCACACACCGGCGA
The DNA here is from genome assembly GCA_963840275.1 of uncultured Actinomycetota bacterium. Lineage (GTDB taxonomy): Bacteria > Actinomycetota > Actinomycetes > Mycobacteriales > Pseudonocardiaceae > Actinophytocola. The sequence continues at coordinate 485,274 of CAWIYK010000002.1, read as the reverse complement.
TGCTCGGCGGCTGGCCGATGTTCGCGACGCACGCCGTCGCCACCCTGGTCACCGCCGGCCTGCTCACGTCGGCCGGCACCGCGCTCGGCACGATCGCCACCGCGTTCGCGTGGCTGGTCGGCCGGCTCCACGCGCTCGGCGCCGGGCCGATCCGGCAGGCCGCGCCGGCCGGCGCGTGCCCGCTCCCGGCCCGACCGGGACAGCTGCTCGAGGTGCTGTTCCGCCAGGTCTGCGCCCGGCGCGGGCCACCCGTCTGCTCCTGAGAGTCCCCCCACCCCCACCGGCGCTCGCGCGCCGGCACACCCCTATCTCAGGAGTACTACGAACATGTCCACCAGCAAGTTGAAGCGGCACGTCGCGCGTGCCGGCGTGGTCGCGGTCGCGGCCGGCGTCGCCACCATGCTCGGCGGCGGCCTCGCGTCCGCGCACGTCACCGCCAAGGTCCTCGGCGAGGCGGCCCAGCAGGGCGGCTACACCAAGATCACCTTCCGGGTGCCGAACGAGGAGGACGCCGCCGGCACGGTGAAGGTCGAGCTCAAGCTGCCCGCCGACGCCCCACTGACGTCGGCCCGCACGAAGCCGATGCCCGGCTGGACCGCGCAGATCACCAAGGTGACGCTCGACAAGCCGATCAAGGTGCATGACACCGAGATCAAGGAGGCCGTCAGCACGGTCACCTGGACGGCGAGCGCCGGCACCCGCATCAACCCCGGCGAGTTCCAGGAGTTCGAGCTGTCGGCCGGCCCGCTGCCGGAGACCGAGCAGCTCGTCATCCCCGCGATCCAGACCTACGACAACGGCTCCGTCGTGGCCTGGGACGCGCCGCCGGTCGAGGAAGGCGCCGAGGAGCCGGAGCACCCGGCGCCGGTGATCGAGCTCGAGCCGGCCGGCGAGGACCACCACGGCGGCTCGGCCGCGCCGGAGAACGCCTCGGCCGAGTCCGAGGACGGTCACGACGACTCCGACGACACCGAAGCGGCCGCGTCCTCCACCGACGACACCGCACGGTGGCTCGGCGGTGCCGGCCTCGTGGTCGGCGCTCTCGGCCTCGGGTTCGGCGTCGGCGCCACCCTGCGTGCGCGGCGGGCGGTGGCCGCCAACCGCGGCGGCCAGTCATGAGGCGGTTCGCACGAGGCGTCGCGGTGCTGGCGCTGGCCGGGGTCGGGCTGCTCGGCCTGGCCACGCCCGCGTTCGCGCACAACTCGCTGACCGGCAGCAACCCGGTCAACGAGGCGTCGCTGGACGTGGGGCCGCAGACGGTCGAGCTGACGTTCGACCAGCCGGTCCAGGAGGGCGACGGGCTCAACTCGGTCGCGGTCACCGGACCGGACGGCTCCCACTGGGAGGGCGGGCCGGCGAAGGTCGACAGCAACGTGGTCTCCGCGCCCGTGCGTGAGCTCGGGCCGAAGGGCACGTACACGATCGGCTACCGGATCGTGTCCGCCGACGGCCACCCGGTGTCCGGCGAGCTGACGTTCACCCTCACGACGGCGGGCAACGGCACGCCGGCTAAGGACGATCCGAGCGGCACCCGGACCGACACGTCCGACGCGGCCGGCGAGTCCGACGACGGCGGGATCCCCATCTGGGTCTGGCTGGTCGGCGCGGCCGTCCTCCTCGGCGTGGGGCTCGTCTTCGCACTGAACATCGGCGGCAAGCAGTCCGAATGACCCAACCCCGGACCACCGCGACCGCCCGGCTGCACCTGGTCGGGACCACGGTGACCGCGGCGCTGATCGGCGTGCTGATCGGCCTCGTGCTCACGCCGGTGGCCCCGATTCCGGGTCTGGTCGAGCCGGACGCGGTGGTCCGGTACGGGTTGCCGGTGGTCCGGGTGCTGTTCGACATGGCGGCCGTGGTGACCGTCGGGCTCAACCTGCTGCCGATCCTGATCGGTCTGAACCGGCCGAAGGCCGCGGAGCGGGTGCTCGTCGGCGCCCGGCGGGCGGCCGCGTTCAGCGCGCTGGCGCTCGCGGTGTGCGCGCTGGTCGCGCTCGTACTGCAGACCGCGGAGGTGCACCCGGGCACCGACACCGGCGGGATCTCACCGGCCGCGGTGGTCGACTACGTGCTCGCGGTCAGCGCGGGCAAGGCGCTGCTGTTCGTCGCGGCGGTCGCGCTGGTGTCGTGCGCCCTGTCGATCTGGGCGGTGCGGGCCGGGGAGGCGGTGCCGCCGGAGCTGCGGGCCGCGGTCGCGCTGTTCGCGCTGCTGCCGCTGCCGGTCACCGGGCACGCCACCAACTGGCGGTGGCAGGACTACGCGATGATCTCGATGGAGCTGCACGTCCTCGGCGCGGCCGTGTGGACCGGCGGGCTCGGCGCGGTCGTCGTGGTGGTGGCCGCCGACCGCACCCTGCTGGCCACCACGCTGCCGAGGTTCTCCAAGCTCGCGACCGTCTGCCTGGTCGGGGTGGCGGTGTCCGGACTGTTCAACGCCGCGGTCGAGCTGGGCTCGGTGCCCGGCCGCGACCTGTTCGGCAACCTCTTCGGCACGGGCTACGGCACGCTCGTGATCCTGAAGCTCGCGTGTGTCGGGCTGCTCGCCGCGCTGGGCGGCAACATCCGGTGGCGGCTGCTGCCGGGCATCCTGCGACACCAGCGGACCGCGCTCGTCGGCTGGGCGACACTCGAGCTGGCGGTCATGGGACTGGCCTTCGGGTTCGCGGTCGTCCTCACGCGCACGCCGGTTGGCTGACTTTGGTTGCCCCGCTTGAGAAATTCGGCCCGGGTGTACGCCGAGCGGCCGAAAACCGACCGTTCGTCGTGTGACCGCGAGCGTGTGCCGCGCCACAGCGCACGGCCGGCCGAGATTTTCGGGCCAACGGCGAGTGGTCAGTCCCGCTCGGTGAACTGCGTGTAGGTGAGCGGCGACCGCCTGCGGATGACGGACAGCCGGCGCATGGTGCTGAGGCCTCTTTGCTCGAGCTCTCGGCGAGTGATCCACCCCGCTGCGTGATGCCGGTACGCCTGCGACAGGAGCACCAGCTCGGCGAGGAAGTCCGCGGCACGGACCCGGCTGCCACCCTCGGGAAGACGGGAGACGAGCGGGAGCTGGTTCTCGACCACCTGGTCGAGAACCCGGGCCGAATCCAGCGCGCGCCGCGCGCTGCGGGTCTGCCTGATCACCCTAGCCACCGGGTTGACACCTCGTTCGGGGAGCGGAGAGAGGCTAGTTCCACTCAGCGTAGCGTGATTCTCGTCTGGAGCACCCCGCACCTGTCAACCGAACGGGTGAAACTTCGGGAAACCGGCGCGGACGTGCGAAGACGTCCTGCGAAGCACATTTGGTGTTTCGTTCGCCGGGCACGCAGCGTTACGGTCATTCGGCCGAAAGAGTTAGGTGTAGCGGGCCCAGCGGGCCGAAGTGTTACCCCGACGGACATCCGCCATCCGCCGGAACAGCTCGGCCCGCACCTCCGGCCGGCTCGCGATGATCGGCAGCACGCTGGTGATGAGCTTCAGCTCGCGGACCGCGCGCAGCACCGCGAAACCGGACCAGCGGGTCACGTCGACGCCGTAGGTCCGGACCAGCTCGCGGTACCGGCCGGCGGGCTCGCCGAACCGAACCACGCCGACGGCCAACGGCGTCAGGTCCCACTCCGGCGGGCCGAGGCTGCTGGAGTCGAAGTCGCACACCACCGGGCCGGCCGGGCCGGCGATGAGGTTGCCGAGATGGGCGTCGCCGTGCACCAGCGCCGGCGCGGACGGGAACTCCAGCCGGGACAGCCGGTCGGCCACGTCGTCACACCGGTCCTGGAGGAACGCAAGGTCAGCGGGGTCGAGGCCGGCGGCCTCGCCGATCCGGGCCTGGACATCGGCGAGCGGTCGCCACGCCGGCAGCCAGGACGCCGGCTGCGGCAGGTCGTGGATGCGGCGGAGCAGTTTGCCCAGGTCACGACCTCGGGGCCGGCGGCCGTCGGCCGGCACCGCCTCCCACAGCGTGGCCACGTACCCGTCGTACTGCACCGGCTGGTCGACGCCTGGCAGGAGACGGACCGCGGGGACGTCGTGCTCGGCCAGCCAGGTGGCCACGTGGACGACCTTCTCGACCCGGTGGCGTAACGCCGTCGAGGCACCGATACGGACGACCACGGGCGCGCTGGCCAGCCGGAACACCGCGTTGGCCGTGCACTTGATGAGCGTGGCGCCGGTCGGGTCCAGGCCGGCGGTGGCACACACGCCGGCGAGGATCTCCGACAGGCGGTCCCTGGAGAACGCCCCGCCACGGTCCCCGGTCATGTCCGACATGGACTCCGGGGTGGGCACCACGGTCACGGCGGCCTCGTCAGGAGGCGTTCGCGTCGTAGAACCTGCTGATGAGCTCGGACAAATCGCGTGCGTCCGCGTAGTTGCGGCGCTTGTCCGCCTCGATCCGCAGCGGCTCGAGGCGGTCCCGGACCCGCTTGGACTTCAGATGCTGCGCCAGGTCGACCGCCTGGACGCCCATCCGGGTGCCGTGGTCGATGTCGCCGTCGAGCAGGTGGTTCGTCGCGAGCGAGCTCAGGTTGAACGCCTTGTTGCGCGCCATGCCGTCGTCGTAGGAGTCGATCGCCCTGGTCAGAGCGGGAATCGCGTACTTCGTGTGCCGGGCGTCGACCTGCTGTGCGAGCACCGTGTGCACGGTGCCGATCATCGCGTAGACGTCTTCCTCGTTGAAGAACTTGACCCAGTCGGCCGCCTCGCCGTGGTCCGCGCGCGTGAACTCGTCACGGGTCCTGCCGATGAGCTTCATCGTCTGGTCCTCGTGACCCATCATCGCGTAGGCCCACGCCTGGTTGGCGCAGATGACGGCGACGGCGAGCTCCGAACCGGACTGCTGCGCGGCGATCTGCCCGAGCTGGAACATCTTGAGCGCGTCGTCCGGGGCCTCTTTGTGCAGGTAGACGCGGCCCATCCGGTACAGGATGTTGGCCACCAGCTCATCGCTGTCCCCGGCCTTGGCGAGCTCGAGCGCACGCCCGAAGTGGTTGCGGGCGGAGTCGATGAGGCCCACGTCGAACGAGGTCCAGCCGGCCAGGTTGTGCAGGTCGGCGAGCGCGACGTGCAAGCGCTGCCGGACGACCTCGGTGCCGGACGAGTTGAGCATCTGCTGCCCCCACGACAGCTGCGCAACCACGGCGTCCCGACAGAAACCGCCCCCGTACTGGTAGTCCAGCGAGCGAAGTGCCCTGGTGGCGGCCTCGACCTGGCGGACATCGGTCATCCCGATCCGGCCGGGCGCCGGCGTCAACACCGGGTTGGACACCCACGACCCCGAGTCGGCGCCGAGCACATGCGCACCGACCGCAACAGCGGCGGCGTGCGCAAGGAACTTGCGACGCTTCACGTTCTCCGGCTCCTCAGCCTCCGGGGTCTCGCGCGTCTCGGCGATCTTCTGTGCCGTGACTTCGTCGTACGCGAGGCCCATGTATCCCCTGGGGACACCCAGGCCGTCGGCGATCCGCACCAGGACGTCGTAGGCCATGACCTGACGACCCTTGAGAATCTCCGACACCTCGGACTGTGACTGACCGGTCATCGCCGCGATCTGGCGTTGGGACACGCCGCGGCGTCGCAGCTGTTTGTAGATCGAGCTGACCTCCCGCGCGGCGAGCGCGTTCCGCATCTCCTGGTCCTCCCACGCCTCTGGCGCGATGGAAGAGCTCTGAGACCCGATGGAGTTCATTCCGCCCCCTCACAGTCCGCTGGGCGTCAGGCGCAGAGTAAGCGCACTTCACAAGCCACGAGAAGTCCGGATCGGCGAACCTGATCGGTCCGACCGAAGTCTTGCTACCGCTCACCGTGAAACGGACGCCGATCGGCGCTATGACGCACCAATCTGTGTTCCAAAGCACCAATGTAGTTGGTTGTAAGCGTACGAGCACGGAGGGAAGCCGAGACTGTGGAACTGGTCAGCACGGCGCCACCCAGACTTGACGCCCAGGACGACGACCATCGGGGCGAGCTGCACGGCTCGGCCCTTGGCCGCCAGGTCTGGCGGATCAACTGCGGTGACGTCGTCAACCGGGAGCGCTGCCTCACCGTGCTCGTAGAACGTAACCGGGTGGTCCTCGTCGGGCCACCAGGCGAAACAGCGGTGTTGACATCTGGCCAGCTCGGTCAGCTGCGCATCGCGCTTCGCGAGGCCGCCGAACAGGCGGAAAGGTAGCGGTGACGTTTCGATGGACGAGATCCTCGGACAGGTACTGCGCAACGCGGTCTGGGAGCGGCTCGACATGCTCTCCGAGCTCGCGAACCGCGCGGACGCCCCGTCCCTGTTGTCCGTGGCACGTTCCGAACTTCCGAGGCTGACCGAGGGCTGGCGAGCGATGCTCGCGGCCCACGAGCCGGACGAGAAGGGCAACTGCCGTGCCTGCTCGTCGCGGTGGCGGCAGCAGAAGGCGCCCTGCTCTGTGTGGCAGGCCGCCTACGAGCACCTCGTGGCCGGTGGGCTGGCGCCCACCCCGCAACCGGCCCGGCACGCCGCCCGCCCCAAGGCGACAGCGGCCGCCGGCACCCGACTGGCCACAGGCGCTAGGTAACAAAAGGCGACCCCGGCCCCCCGCGACCCCGCGCGGAGTGTCTGGCCAGGCAGGTCGCCGCCTGGGCCGGCGGTTCTCAGTTCGCCCGCACCCCCGAGCGCAACGAACGAGAACCGCCGGCCGAACAGGTCACAACCAAAGACTCCGCGGACCGGTGCTGTTGTATCCCCCTCCCCCGACCAGCATCGGTCCGCGGCTCCACGACCGGCGACCCCTGTCTGCGGAAAGCGCAGACGGGGGTCGTTCCGCGTAATTCTGGGGGGCCGAGCCCCCCAAACCCCCACGGTGCGGTGGTGCTTTGCTCGCTGCGCTCGCTTGCAGGCCTCGGGCGACGGGGGCCGCCTTCCTACTTTGGCTGGCTGCGCCTTGCTCGCTCACCCATGCCCATGCGTGAACCGTTGGGAGCGGCGGGTTCGGGGGTGGCGGCGGGCAACGCGGAGGGCAGGCGTCAGCCTGCCCGTGATCGCCTGAACCAGGGCGGCGCCACCCCCAAACCCGCACCAGCGCACGTACGACCGAGAGACCCCGCCCGACACCTCTGTAAGCGCTGTCACCTGCGACTTGTCCGGTTTCTTGTCTGCCCTTTTGGGCATTTCGTATACAGAATCTTGTGGAAGGTCTGGTCCACTGCGGGCAGGATGGTGGTATTGCCCCCGCGCTAGGAGAACATGTGGCAACCCAGGTTCCGTTGCGAAAGCAACCCGTACAGCAGCGCAGCGCCAAGCGTGTCGAGCAGATGCTCGAGGCGTGTGCCGCGCTCATCGACGAGCTCGGCTACGACGGCGTCACCACCACGCTGATCGCCGAACGGGCCGGGGTCGCCGTCGGGTCGCTGTACCAGTTCTTCCCCGACAAGCGGGCGGTCGTCCAAGCGCTCACCAAGCGCCACCTCGACCACTTCACCGCCCAGATCGAGCAGCGGCTGGACTGGGCGCACCTCGAACACTGGTGGCACGGCGTCGACACGATCATCGACATCTACGTCGAGATGTACCGCACCATCCCCGGGTTCAGCCGAGTGCGCTTCGGTGACGTCATCGACCTGCGGTTCATCGACGACGAGCGGGACAACAACACGGTCATCGCCGAGCAGATCTCGCACGTGGTGGCCGCCAAGCACAACCTGCCGGTCGAGTCCCTGTTCAAGCAGATCACCGTGGCCAGCGACATCGGCGACGCGATCCTCGCGCTCGCGTTCCGACGCAAGCTGTTCGGCGAGCAGGAGATGATCGACGAGGCCAAGCAGGTCGTGCGCGCCTACCTCGCCGGCCAGATGCGCCAGGACTAGATGTTGCGGGCCCGCCTGGACAGCCGCACCTTCGCCGGAACGCGACCCACACTCAGAAACGTGGGGAGGCGGACCAGCTAACCGAAACAGCGGCCCTCGCCGCGGTAAGTCGGCACCGTCTCGACGAGACGGTCGCCCTCGAGCACGTGGTACTCGGTGAACCGCTCGGCCAGCTCGCCCGCCTTCGTGTGCCGCAGCCACACCCGGTCGCCGACCCGCAGGTCCCGCGCCGCCCGGCCGGTCACCGGGGTCTGCACCTCGCCGGCGCCCTCGGTGCCGATCAGCGACAGGCCCGCCGGCAGGTACGGGCTCGGCGAGCGGTCCCGGCCCGCCGGCCCGGACGCGATGTAGCCCCCGGAGAACAGCGTGGCCGTCCTGCGGCGCGGCTTGCGGACCACCGGCAGCGCGAACACCACGGCCGGCGCCGGCGCGAACCGGCGATAGTTGTCGAACAGCGTCGGCCCGATCAGGCCCGATCCCGCCGCGACCTCCGTGACCGACGCGTCGAGGCCCGTCGACTCGATGCTGCCCGTCCCGCCGCCGTTCACGAACTCGAGGTCGGTCACCGCGCTGATCTCCCGCACGGCCGACGTCCGTCGAGCGGCCAGCTCACGCGCCGAACGGTTCTGCATCCACCGCAACAGCGCCCCGAGCACCGGTTTGCCGGCCGGTGAGTCGCCGAGACCCGCGATCTGCCCCTCGTAGCCCATCAGCCCGACGAGCCGGAACCCCGGTCGGTCGCGCACCACGCGGGCCATCGCCACCGCCTGCGCCGGCGTGAACACCGGTGAGCGTCGGGTGCCGACGTGTGCCAGATCACGTCCGAGGATCGGGCGCCACGACACGTCCAGCTCAAGGCACACCCGGATCTCCGGATGCCCGGCGCCGAGCGCGGCGTCGACCAGGTCCAAATGGGAGACCGAGTCGACCATGATCGTGACCAGGCCCCTGGCGTGCTCGTCGGCGGCCAGCCGTCGCAGCGCCGTGTGGTCGACGGTCGGGTACGCCACCAGGATGTCGACGTCCGCGAGGTCGGTGCCGGCCCACTCTTCGGCCAGCCACAGCGCCTCCGGCAGCGAGTAGCCCATGACACCGGCGAAGCCGTCCCGGCGCAGCACGCGCTCCAGCAGGAACCGGCAGCGGACCGACTTGCTCGCGACCCGGATCGGCCGGCCGGCGGCGCGCCGCACCAGGTCGTCCGCGTTGTGGTCGAATGCGTCCAGGTCGACTACGGCGAGCGGGGCTTCGAGCTGCTTGGTGGCGGCGTCCAGGCGGGCGCGCTGCGTTTCCTCGGGCACCAGCCAACCGTACGTCCAGAACGGCAACCTGGAGGTCTCGTGGCACCGGAGTCCACCCCATCGACGCCGCCGACGACTTCGTGGCGCAACTGGGCCGGCACCGAGGCGGCCGTCGCCACCGAGGTCGTGCGGCCGAGGGACCTCGATGAGCTGGCGGCCGCGGTGTCACGTCCCGGCGGGACCGTGCGGGCGCGGGGCAGCGGCCATTCGTTCACCGCGGTCGGCGCCGCGCACGACCGCGCGCTGGACCTGAGCGCGTGGACCGGCGTCGTCTCGGCGGACGTGGACACCGGGCTGGTGACCGTGCGCGCGGGCACCACACTGCGCGCGCTCAACGCGGAACTGGACCGGCTCGGGCTCGCGATGACGAACCTCGGTGACATCGACGCGCAGACGATCGCCGGCGCCATCTCGACCGGCACGCACGGCACCGGCGCCCGGTTCGGTGGGATCTCCACACAGGTCGCCGGGCTGGAACTGGTGCTGGCGGACGGTTCGGTGGTCAGCTGTTCCGCCGACGAGCGGCCGGACCTGTTCGCCGCCGGCCGCGTCGGGCTCGGCGCGCTCGGCGTGATCAGCACGGTGACGCTGCGGACCGAGCCTTCCTTCGTGCTCGCCGCGGAGGAACGGCCGGAGCCGCTCGACGAGGTGCTCGCCGGTCTCGACGCCAACTGCGCGGCCAACGACCACTTCGAGTTCTACTGGTTTCCCTACGGCCGCAACGCTTTGACGAAGCGCAACAACCGTGTGCCGGCCGGCACGGCGCCGGCGCCGCTGTCGAGGGCGCGCCAGTTCGTCGAGTACCAGCTGATGGAGAACACGGTGTTCGGCGCGGTGTGCCGGGTGGGGCGGGCGGTGCCTCGGCTCGTCCAACCGCTCAACCGGCTGTCGTCCGCGGTGCTGTCGCCCCGGTCCTACCGGGACGTCTCGCACAAGGTGTTCGTCACCAACCGGAACGTGCGGTTCGTCGAGTCGGAGTACGCGGTGCCGCGCGAGGCGCTCGGCCAGGTGCTCGGCGAGCTGCGGGCGCGGGTGCCCCGGCTGACGCACCCGGTGATGTTCCCGGTGGAGATCCGGGTGGCGGCGGCCGACGACATCTGGCTTTCGACCGCGTACCAACGGGATTCGGCGTACGTCGCGATCCACCAGTTCGTCGGCATGCCCTACCGCGAGTACTTCGACCTGTTCGAGTCGATCGCCGGCGCGGTCGGCGGGCGACCGCACTGGGGAAAGATGCACACGCTCGACGCGGCCGTGCTGCGGGAGCGGTACCCCAGGTTCGACGACTTCACGGCACTGCGCGCGAAGGTCGACCCGGAGCGCCGGTTCGCGAACCCCTACCTGGAAAGGGTGCTAGGCAACGGTTCCTAGCGCTTCCTCGATCGGTGTGTCGCCGCCGACGAGCTCGTAGACGCGCCCAGCGGTCGCCGGCCGGTCGAGCAGCCCGCGCAGAACCGCGGCGACGTCGTCCCGGGAGATCGAGCCGCGTTCGACGTGCTCGGCGAGCGCGACAAGGCCGGTGCCGGGGTCGTCGGTGAGCCCGCCCGGCCGCAAGATCGTCCAGTCGAGGCCGGCGCGGGCCATGACGTCGCGGTCGGCGGCGTCCTTCGCGCGCAGGTAGGCGGCGAACACCTCGCCCATCGACGGGTCGTCGGCGCGGTCCAGCCCCATGGCGCTGATCTGCAGGTACCGCCGCACCTCGGCGGCCTCTGCCGCGTCGGCGAGCAGCACCGAGGCGGCCCGGTCGACGGTGTCCTTGCGTGCGGTGCCGCTGCCCGGCCCGGCGCCGGCCGCGAACACGACGGCATCGGCCCCGGCCAGCACCGCGGCCAGCTCCTCGACGGTGACCTGCTCGAGGTCGACCACCACGGCGTCGCCGCCGGCGGCACGCACGTCCGCGACGTGGTCGGGGTTGCGCACGATGCCGACGACCGTGTCCTCGCGGTCCGCGAGGATCCTGGTCAGCCGCAACGCGATGTTGCCGTGCCCCCCGGCGATCACTACGCGCATCGGCTCACGCGGCGGTCGCGAGGATCTGCTCGTAGGCGAGCTCGTTGATCCACCGGTGGGTGCCGTCGACGCCCGCCGGCGCGCGGTCGCAGCGGCCGGGGAGGTCGAGCTGGACCTCGGGGCCGGGCGCGGCCGACGCGATGCCGACGCCGTAGGCGCGAGCCCTCGGCAGGCAGTTCACGAGGTAGTCGTTGGTGATCACGACCGACATCGGGAGCACCATCGCGGCGTCGCAGTAGCGGAGGAACGGCACGGCGTTGATGAGGCCGGTCCGCCAGTGCCGGGCGACGGCGAGCGCGCCGACGATGCGGACGGCCGGCGCGGGAACGCGGCCGGAGAACTCGGGCCACACCCAGGTGGCGACCGTGGCGCGGTCGACCTCGGGGGCCTGGCCGAGGCAGATGCGCTCGGCGTGCGAGTCCGGCATCAGCTGGGCGACCAGGCAGATCCGGCGGCCGAGCAGCTTCATCTCGGGGAGCACGATCCCCTGCCAGCCGAGGTCTCGCGCTGCCGATGCGGCCAGCTCGTCGACTTTCGCCGGCAGTTCGACGGGTGGGACAAGTGGAGACGGCACCGCCGTCAAATTGTCCGAAACCGCCGTGCGTCCTGGTATGCCCGTCACGAACTCGCCCTCTCCGCTGCCGCTGCGCCGATCGGCGTTGCCATCCCCTGCCAAGCGCGGCGTTTTTGGTTACATGACTGGCCTACCAGGAGGCGGGGTACCTATCGGAGACGGAAACCGGCTTCCTGCGACCGACGGCGCTGAGCGGTCGGTGACCGGTCGACGACCGGCATTGGGACTTCTGCCCGGCAGTGCCGCCGTCTGGGTGAGTCCTAAGCCGACCGGTTGAACGGAGGGCAACACCTAAAGTTGCACGCGGCAAGTTGCACAAACAGGCACCAGCCTGCGGCGATGATCAACTCTAGCCAAGAGACAGCAACAGGCCAACCCCCACTCACAAACAAGGCAAGAGCAGCCCCACACCAAAATGTGAGAAAAATCCAAGTCACCGAAGGAGGCAACCCCCAGCCCCCGAGCACGTCTACCCAAAGCCATGCCAGAAAGCACACGAAGCAAGCTACGCAAACCACGCAGACCAGACGAGCCGAGCACGGCGGCACGGGATATCGAAAAGCCACCATCGCAACGTGGGGGGCGTGGGGGCTCGGCCCCCCAATACAATGAAACGACCGACCAGGTTCGCGCTCTCCGCGAACACAGATCGGTCGTCGGTCGGTGGGCGAGGGGGGAGTTGAACCCCCACGTCCTTTCGGACACACGGACCTGAACCGTGCGCGTCTGCCATTCCGCCACTCGCCCGAGTGGAACGCCGCGAAGCCTACACGGTGGCGAATCAGGTTTGCACATCGCACTGTCCTCGGGGCCGGACCCGGATACGATCGACCGAGGAGCACACGAGGAAGGAGGGAACCATGGGCATCGGACAGCGGCTTAACCGCAAGTTGGAGAACGCCGTGGGGAACACCTTCGCGCGTGTGTTCGGTGGCAGTGTCGTGCCTCAGGAGCTGGCGCAGGCGCTGCTGCGTGAAGGTGAGGTCAACGTTCGCGAGCTGGCCGGCGGCCGGTTGCTGGCGCCCAACCACTACATAGTGTTGTTGGGCGAGACCGACCACGGCAACTTCGCTGGCGAGGAAGACCGCACCACCGCGCTGCTGGCGGACTGCGTGGCGGAGTATCTCGCCGAGCACCAGTGGGACACCTACGGTGACGTCGTAGTCTCCCTGGAGCGCTCCGACGCGCTGCACACCGGACAGTTCCGAATACGCTCGACCGTCGACCCGGACGTCAAGGCTCCAGCCAGGTCACCGGGTGAAGCACGGTCGGCACAACCCCGCAACGCAGGAGACCGATCCATGAGCCAGCCTCCCGGCTACGGCCAACCGCCCGAGGGCGATCCTTACGGACAGCAGTACGGCTATGGCCAGCAAGGCCAGCAGGGCCAGCAGGGCTATGGCCAGCAGCAGGGCTACGACCAGGGCTACGGCCAGCAGCAGCAGGGCTACGAGCAGGGTTACGGCCAGCAGGGCTACGACCAGGGCTACGGCGGCCAGCAGCAGGGCCAGCAGGGTTACGGCCAGCAAGGGTACGACCAGGGTTACGGCCAGCAGGGCTACGACCAGGGCTACGGCCAGCAGCAGCAGGGCTACGGCCAGCAGCAGGGCTATGACCAGGGTTACGGCCAGCAGGGCTACGACCAGGGCTACGGCCAGCAGCAGGGCTACCAGCAGGGTGGCGGCTACCAGCAGGGTGGCGCCGACCCGTACGCGCAGCAGGGCTATGCCCCGCCGGCCGTGCAGACGGGCCCCCGCACGCTGAACGCGAGCCTGCAGCTCGACGACGGCTCGAACCGCACCTACTCGCTGAAGCAGGGCGGCAACGTCGTCGGCCGCGGCCAGGACGCGGACTTCCGGCTGCCGGACACCGGGGTCTCCCGGCGGCACCTGGAAATCACCTGGGACGGCCAGTCGGCCACGCTGGCGGATCTCGGTTCGACCAATGGCACTACGGTGAACGGCACCCCGGTGCAGACCTGGCAGCTGGCTGACGGAGACGTGATCCGTATCGGCCACTCGTCGTTGGTGTTCCGTACGCAAGGCTGACGGTTCGGCCTGCCGGTCCGACACCGGGCGGTCTCACCTATTTCCCTCAAGGCGGGAGCGTTCGCAACAGGTGCCAGAGCTGGTTGTGCAGCTGACCAGAGCAGGGTTTCTCGCCCTGCTCTGGTTGTTCGTGCTGGCCGCATTACGGGTGGTTCGTTCCGACCTGTACGCGGCGGCCGGCATTCGGGTGGCGATGCCCGGCTTCCGTCGTTCCGCGGCGAAGAAGACCAGGGGGAAGGCGCCTCGGCAGATGGTGGTGACCCACGGGGCGCTGGCCGGCACGCGCATCTCGCTGGACGGCCGGCCGATCATGATCGGCCGCGCGGACGACTCGACGTTGGTGCTGGACGACGACTACGCGTCGACCCGGCACGCGCGGATCTCGTTGCGCGGAACCGACTGGTACGTGGAAGATCTGGGCTCGACTAATGGGACGTACCTTGACCGGGCTAAGGTCACGGCACCCCTCCGGGTGCCTCTCGGCGTCCCGATCCGAATCGGCAAGACGGTGATCGAGCTACGGTCATGACCCTCGTCCTTCGCTACGCGGCCCGCAGTGACCGGGGCCTGGTTCGCTCCACCAACCAGGACTCCGTCTACGCCGGCCCTCGCCTGCTCTCCCTCGCTGATGGGATGGGTGGCCACGCTGCAGGCGAGGTGGCCAGCAAAGTCGTCATCGCCGCCCTCGCACCCCTCGACGACGACGAACCCGGCGAGGATCTCCTCGCACAGCTCAGAGAGGCGACCAACGCCGGCAACGGCGCGATCGCCGAACTGGTCGCCGGCGACCCCGAGCTGGACGGCATGGGCACGACGCTCACCGCCATCCTGTTCGCGGGCAGCCGCATCGGGCTCGTCCACATCGGGGACTCGCGGGCCTATCTCCAGCGCAACGGGCAGTTCGCCCAGATCACCCACGACGACACGTTCGTCCAGTCCTTGATCGACGAGGGCCGGATCACCGAGGACGAGGCCGCGACCCATCCGCAGCGTTCGCTGCTGCTGAAGGCGTTGACCGGTCACGAGGTGGAGCCGAACCTGACGATCCGGGAGGCGCGTGCCGGCGACCGGTACCTGCTCTGCTCGGACGGCCTGTCGGGTGTGGTGACACACGAGACCCTCGCCGAGACGATCAAGATCCCGGACGCGCAGGCGTGCGCGGACCGCATGATCGAGCTGGCGCTCAAGGGCGGCGGCCCGGACAACGTCACGGTCATCGTGGCGGACGTGGTCGACATCGACTTCGGCGACGACGCCCCGATCGTGGGCGGCGCCGCCGGCAACGGCCAGGACCAGAGCCCGCCGCCGGACTCGCCGGCGTCGCGGGCCGGAGCGATCACCGGGCCTCGGGAGATCCCGAAGCAGGTGGCGCCGGTCGAGCCGCCGCCGGACCCGAAAGCGAAGCGGCGCAAGCGTTTCCGCGTCTTCGCGATCGTGTTCGTCGTGCTCCTGCTGATGGCGGGTGGCGCGGTGGCCACATGGATAGTCGTGAACAAGCAGTACTTCGTCGGTGAGGCGGAGGACGGCGAGATCGCGATCTTCCAGGGGGTGCGCGGCAGCGTGTTCGGCATCTCGCTGAACACGCAGGTGCAGGGCTCGTGCGACCCGAACGTGCCGAACTGCGGCAAGTTCTACGTCGACGACCTCAAGCAGCTCGGCCGGGAGACGGTCCGGGAGGGTTCCGAGAGCTTCGACAGCATCCCGGAGGCCCGGCAGTTCGTCCGCGACCTGCGCACCAAGTACCCGCTGCCGAACTGCGAGGACCTGCGCAAGGACCTCGAGCGGCAGACGGGGCAGCCGACCGGTACGACACCACCGGTGACCACCACGACGACGGCACCACCCGGCTCGACGTCGGCGTCCCAGCCGGCGCCCAACGGGACGTCGACGCCCCAGCAGCCGGCGCAGCCGAAGCCGGGTGAGAACTGCCGGCAGTCTCGCGTGGGCGGCGGCTGATGGCACAGCCGGGCTCGGCGGGGTTGCTGGCGGGACAGTCCGGCGACGCGCAAGGCAAGACCGCTCCGACCCGGCGCGGCACCGAACTGTCGATGTTGGCGTTCGCGGCGGGCCTGGTGACCGCGGCGCTGATGTTGGTCGAGGCCAACCAGAACGAGACCCTGTCGATCCGGATCGTCTGGTACGGCCTCGCCTACCTGGCGCTCTTCGCCATCGCGCACGTGGCGGTCCGCAGGTGGGCGCCGTACGCGGACCCGCTGATCCTGCCGTGTGTCGCGCTGCTGAACGGCATCGGTCTGGTGATGATCTACCGGATCGACCTGGCCGGCGCCGAGAAGGCGCTGCAGACGAACACCGAGTTCGAGAACGCGGTCCCCAAGCAGATCCTGTGGACCACGATCGCGCTGGTCCTGTTCCTCGCGGTCCTCTACGTGATCAAGGACCACCGCACGCTGACCCGCTACGGCTACACGTTCGGTCTTGTCGGGCTGTTCCTGCTGGCGCTGCCCGCGGTGCTGCCCGGCTTCATCGCGCCGACGCTCAACGGCGCGAAGATCTGGCTGCGGGTCGGTCCGATCTCGATCCAGCCCGGTGAGTTCGCCAAGATCCTGCTGCTGATCTTCTTCGCGGCGTTCCTGGTGTCCAAGCGCGACCTGTTCATGGCCGCCGGCCGCCGCGTGATGGGCATCGACCTGCCGCGCGCCCGCGACCTCGGGCCGATCCTGTTCTGCTGGGCCGTCTCGGTGGTGGTCCTGGTCGCCGAGAAGGACCTCGGCACGTCGCTGCTGTTCTTCGGAACCGTGCTGGTGATGCTCTACGTCGCGACCGAGCGGGCCATCTGGGTCGGCGTCGGCCTCGCGCTGTTCGTCGGCGGCTGCCTGCTCGCCTACCAGCTGTTCGGCCACGTGCAGGTGCGTGTCGCGAACTGGCTGGACCCGTTCGCCGACTACGACGACGGTGGCTACCAGATCGCGCAGGCGCTGTTCGGCCTCGGCACCGGCGGTGTCGGCGGCACGGGGCTCGGCGCCGGCCGGCCGGACATGGTGCCACTCGCGAACTCGGACTTCATCACGGCGGCGATCGGCGAGGAGCTCGGCTTCATCGGGCTCGCCGCGCTGCTGCTGGTGTACATGATGCTGGCGATGCGCGGCATGCGCAGCGCGGTCGCCGTGCGGGACACGTTCGGCAAGCTGCTCGGCGGCGGCCTCTCGTTCGCGCTGATCATGCAGGTGTTCGTGGTGGTCGGCGGGGTCACCAAGCTTATCCCGATGACCGGCATCACCGCGCCGTTCCTCTCCGCGGGCGGCTCGTCGCTGCTCGCCAACTACATCCTGGTGGCGCTGCTGCTGCGGATCTCGGACGCGGCCCGCCGGCCGCAGACCGGTCAGAAGCCGAAGCCGGTGCAGCAGGCGCCGATCGCGGAGGCCCACACGGTGATGGTGGAGCGTCCGACATGAACACACCGCTCCGCAGGGTCGGCCTCGCCATGCTCGCGATGATCGTGCTGCTCCTGGCGAACGCCACCTACATCCAGATCGTGAAGGCGGACGACTACCGCGCCGACCCGCGCAACCGGCGGGTGCTGCTCGAGGAGTACTCGCGGCAGCGCGGCAGCATCTTCACCTCCGACGACCAGCCGATCGCGAACGTCAAGGCGACGAACGGCCGGCTGCGCTACCAGCGGGTGTACGCGAACGGCCCGCTGTACGCGCCGGTCACCGGCTTCTACTCGGTCCGCTACGGCTCGACCGGGCTGGAGCGGGCCGAGGACGAGATCCTCAACGGCTCCGACGACCGGCTGTTCGTGCGCAGGCTGTCCGACCTGATCACCGGCCGGGACCCGCGCGGCGGCACCATCGTCACGACCATCAACTCGAAGGTGCAGGCGGCCGCCTACGAGGCGATGAGCAGCAACAACTTCACCGGCGCGGTCGTCGCCATCAAGCCGGACGACGGCCAGATCCTCGCGATGGTCTCGACCCCCTCGTTCGACCCGAACGGGCTCGCCGCCACGAACGGCGACGACCAGGAGAAGGCCTACGACCAGTACCGGGACGAGAACAACCCGGCGAAGCCGATGCTCAACCGGGCGATCTCGGAGAACTACTCGCCCGGCTCGACGTTCAAGCTGGTGACCGCCGCGGCCGCGCTCGCGGACGGCAGGGACAAGAACAGCCAGGTCACCACGGCGCCCGGCATCAATGTGATCAACGGCGACACGAACTGCAACACCGACGACTCGACCTGCCTCGCGAACTACAGCAGGGGCTCGTGCGGCACCGGCACCATGGAGTCCGCGCTGCAGAACTCGTGCAACACGGCGTTCGCCCAGCTCGCCGACCAGGTCGGCGCGGACAAGCTGCGGGACCAGGCGGGCAAGTTCGGCATCGGCCAGACCGACCTGACGATCCCGATGTCCGTCGTGGCGTCGTGCATCGGGCCGCGCGCGGACGACCAGTGCATGACGATCGCGAACCGGCCGGCGCTGTTCCAGAGCGGCATCGGCCAGAAGGACGTGCGGCTGACCGCGCTGGAGAACGCGGTGATCGCCGCGACGGTCGCCAACAGCGGCGTCCGGATGCGCCCGCAGCTGGTGCAGAAGGTGCTCGCCCCCGACCTCGACGAGATCTCCGGCTACGACCCGGACGAGCTCGACGACGCCATGTCGCCGGCCAACGCGGACGCGTTGCGGGAGATGATGGTCAAGTCGGAGGAGCACACCGGTGGCGGCGGCAAGCGCGACGACCTGACCATCGCGTCGAAGACCGGCACCGCCGAGACCGGCGTCGACCCGAAGAACGCCCCGCCGTTCGCCTGGTACGTGGCGTTCGCGCCCGCCGAAGACCCCCAGATCGCCGTTGCCGTCGTGGTCGAAAGCAAGGACGTGGCCGCGACCGGCGGCAAGCTGTCGGCTGCCGTGGGCCGGGCGACGATCGACGCCGCGCTCAGGGGGAGTTGAGGATGCTGACGTCAGGACAGCTCCTCGCCGACCGCTACCGCCTGGCCCGCAGGATCGCCGTCGGCGGCATGGGCGAGGTGTGGGAGGCCGCGGACACCCGGCTGGACCGGCGGGTCGCCATCAAGGTGCTCAAGCCGGAGCTGTGCGGCGACGCCGAGTTCCTGCACCGCTTTCGCACCGAGGCCCGCACGACCGCGTCGCTGAACCACCCCGGCATCGCCGCCGTGCACGACTACGGCGAGACCGCCTCGATCGTCGACGGGCCGAAGGACACCGCGTACCTGGTGATGGAGCTCGTCGAGGGCGATCCGCTCGCGGCGATCCTCGCCAAGGAGCGGCGGATCAGCGCCGAGCGCACGCTCGACATCCTCGAGCAGGCCGGCGTCGCGCTGCAGGCCGCGCACGAACGCGGCTACGTGCACCGGGACGTCAAGCCGGGCAACATCATGGTGACCCCGCTGCCGGACGGCCGCGCGGTGGTCAAGCTCACCGACTTCGGGATCGCCAAGGCCGCGGACGCCGCGCCGGTGACCCGGTCCGGCATGGTCATGGGCACCGCGCACTACATCGCGCCGGAACAGGCGCTCGGGCACGAGGCCGAGCCGGCCAGCGACGTGTACTCGCTCGCGGTGGTCGGCTACGAATGTCTCTCCGGGCACCGGCCGTTCCTTTCCGAGAACGCCGTGACCGTCGCGATGATGCACATCCGGGACGCCCCGCCGCCGCTGCCGCCGGACGTGCCGCCCTACGCGCGCGCGGTCGTCGAGGCGACGCTGGTCAAGGACCCCGCGCACCGGTACAGCAACGGCGGCGAGTTCGCGGCCGCGGTGGCCGCCGTGCGTGCCGGCCACCCGCTGCCGGCGCCGTCGGGCCGGGTCGCCGCGAACCACCACGCCGGCGCGCCGGGCGCGAGCAGCCCGGGGATGCTGCCGGTCGGCCCGCCGAGCGCGCCGCATCAAACGCACTCGGCGCACTCGACGCCGGGCACCGGCTCGTTCCCGCTCGGCCCGCACCCGCAGCCGCCGAGACGCGGCCGCGCGGGGCTCTGGGCGCTGTTGATCGTTCTCGGTGTGGTACTTCTGGTGCTCGCCGTCCTCGGGGTCGCGTCGCTTCTGAACGCGGACCGCGGTGAGGACGGCGAGTCGACGCCGCAGAGCACCTCGGCGCCCTCGGACGTCGACGACGACTCCGGCAGTACGAACCAGCCAGGCAACCCGCCGATGACGAACATCCCCACGAAGGGCCAGACGAAGTACGTGCAGGTGGACGAGTCGGACTTCATCGGCCGTTCCGCGAGCTTCGCGGTCGACACGCTCGACAAGGCCGGGCTCCGGCCGACGGTGATGAACCAGAGCGGCGCGGATCCCGTGGACCTGGACAAGTGCGTCGTCACCGACGTGCGGCCGACCGGGCGACTGCCCGCCGGCGCCGACGTGGGCGTGGTCTGCGAGGAAGAAGGGGAACACCCGAGGTGATTCACCGCCACCAGGGACACCCGACAGGCATTATGGGCGCGAGCGGCGCACACCCGACGAGGATCGAGACGAAAGACCGATGACCACACCGAGACTGCTCTCCAACCGCTATGAGCTGGGCGACACGCTCGGCTACGGCGGCATGTCCGAGGTGCACAAGGGTCGCGACGTCCGCCTCGGCCGGGACGTCGCGGTGAAGGTGCTGCGCGCCGACCTCGCGCGGGACCCGCAGTTCCAGGAACGGTTCCGCCGCGAGGCCCAGAACGCGGCCGCGCTGAACCACCCGGCCATCGTCGCCGTGTACGACACCGGCGAGACCAGGACCGAGCACGGCCCGCTGCCCTACATCGTCATGGAGTACGTGGACGGGCGGACGCTGCGCGACATCGTGAAGACCGAGGGCCCACTGCCCGGTCAGCGCGCGATGGAGATCATGGCCGACGTCTCGGCGGCACTGGACTTCTCCCACCGGCACGGCATCGTCCACCGGGACGTCAAGCCGGCCAACGTGATGATCACCAAGACCGGCGCGGTCAAGGTGATGGACTTCGGCATCGCCCGCGCCGTGCACGACGGGCAGGCCGCGGTCACGCAGACCGCCGCCGTGATAGGGACCGCGCAGTACCTGTCCCCCGAGCAGGCCCGCGGCGAGGCCGTCGACGCGCGCAGCGACGTCTACGCCGCCGGCTGTGTGCTGTTCGAGCTGCTCACCGGCGAGCCGCCGTTCACGGGCGACTCCCCCGTCGCGGTCGCCTACCAGCACGTCCGGGAGGACCCGAAGCCGCCGTCGGCGCTGAACCCCAGGGTCAATCCGGCGCTGGACGCGATCGTGCTCAAGGCGATGTCCAAGGGCGCGCCGAACCGCTACCAGTCGGCCGCCGAGATGCGCACCGACCTGGTCCGCGTGCTGTCCGGCCAGCGGCCGCTAGCGCCGATGGTGATGACCGACGAGGACCGCACGACGATCCTCGCGGCGGGCCGCAACTCCGAGCCGCAGCAGCGCGGCCGGCACCGCCCGTCGGCGATGGCCGACGACTACGACGACTACGACCCGTACGAGGACGAGGAGGAGGAGCGCAGGCGCCGGCGCCGCAAGGGCTGGCTCATCGCGCTCGTCTCGGTGCTCGCCGCGGCGTTGCTCGCCGTCATCGTGTGGCTGATGAGCAGCGTGTTCGACGACGAGCCGGGATCGGGCAAGGTCGCGGTGCCGGACGTGACCGGCAAGCTGCTCGAGGACGCGCGTACCGAGCTGATCCAGAAGGGCTTCAAGCCCCAGGTCAAGTACCAGGTCTGTGGCCCGACCCCGACGGGCGAGCCCGGTTGCGGCCCGGACGACTACGGGCGGGTGCTCAGCCAGACCCCGCGCGGGGACACCGAGATGAACCCGTCGGACACGCTGACGCTCACGGTCGGCAAGCAGCCGGACAACGTGGACGTGCCGGACCTGTCCGGCAAGACGGTCGACGAGGCGAAGGCGCAGCTGCAACCGCTCGGCCTCACGGTCGACCCCACGACCACCGAGCAGGAGGTCGACGACGAGGCGCAGGTCGGCAAGATCGTCGCGCAGGATCCGCAGGCCGGCACCAAGGCCGCTCCGAACACCGCCATCAAGCTGACGATCGGCAAGGCCAAGGAGGACACCTCGGTCCCGAACCTGGTCGGTCAGGACTTCGACACGGCCAAGGCGAACCTCGAGGGCCTCGGTTTCACGGTGAAGCGCGAGGACCAGTCCTCGGACAAGCCGGCCAACCAGGTGATCGACCAGAACCCGAAATCGGGCGAGCACCCGCCGGGGACCGAGATCACGCTGGTCGTCTCGAAGGGCGACCAGCAGAACGACCAGATCACCGTCCCCGACCTCAACGGCATGCGCCGGGGTGAGGCCGAGCAGACACTGCGCGGACTCGGCTGGACGGGCGACTTCAACGAGGTCGAGGGCACGACCGACGACCCGAACGAGCTCAACAAGATCATCGAGCAGAACGTGGCGCCTAACACGAAGATCAACAAGGACCAGGACATCGGCATCACCATCGCGACGCAGCTCGGCGTCGGAGGCTGACGCGAGTCGAATGATGCAGATGCGTACCGCGGTCGTCGGGGCCGGTGTGGTCGGCCTGTCGACCGCGTACGCGCTCCTGCGGCACGGGTCGGATGCGGTCGTCTTCGAGACGGGCGCGCCGATGGCGGCGCGGTCCACCGGCCAGGGCCGGATCTTCCGGCTCGCGCACGGCGACCCGGGGCTCGTCGCGTACGCCGCGGCGGCCAGCGGGCTGTGGTCGGACTGGGCACACCGGGCCGGCAACCGCCTCGTCGGCCAGCAGGGCGCGGTGCTCACCGGACCGGTGGCCCGCGACTGGGCCGCGGCGATGGCGGAGGCCGGCGCGGACCACGAGCTCGTCGAGGACGACGACCTGGACACCGAGCGGCTCGGGCTGCCGATCGAGGCGCTGCCCGGGCCGGCGCTGGTCGACCCGGCGGGCGGGGTCATCGACGCGGAGGCGACCGGCCGGTTCCTGCGTGCCGCGATCGGCAACCGGGTGCGCCACGAGCACATCCACCGCATCGAGCCGCACGACGGCTGGGTCGAGGTGCACGGGTCCCACGGCGTGCACGAGGTGGACCGGGTGGTGGTCGCCGCGGGGCGGGGTTCGTTCGAGCTCGCCACGCAGGTCGACCTGTACCTGCCGACCGAGCTGTCCCACCACGCGCGGTTCACGTTCCGGCTGAAGGACCCGGAGCTGCAGCCGCCGTGCTGGATGGACAGCACGGAGTCGTGGCGTGCCGGGGTGACGAGCTACCAGCAGCAGTCCGGCCCCGGCCTGTGGTCGATCGGCCTGAACCTCGGTCCGGCGGAGTCGGCGTGGGAACGCGGCCGCGACGAGGTCGTCGACGAGTCCCGCGAGCTGGTCAGGTCGTACGTCCGCGAGGTCCTGGTCGGCGTCGACGACGAGATCGTCGACGAGGTCTACTGCGACTCGCCGGCCCACCTCGGCGACGGCGTGCACGTCGCGACCATGGGCGCGGTGACGGTCGTCTGGGGCGCGAACCTGTTCAAGCACGCGCCGGCGATCGGCCAGACACTGGCGAACGCGGCCGTGAACGGCACGTCGCCGCAAGTGCCGCGCTAGGGCCGGGCCGCGGCGTCGGCCAGGGTCCGCATCGCCGCTTCGAGCTCGGCGACGCGTGCCTCCGGCACCGCGTGACCGGCG
Source organism: uncultured Actinomycetota bacterium (assembly GCA_963840275.1). Taxonomy (GTDB): domain Bacteria; phylum Actinomycetota; class Actinomycetes; order Mycobacteriales; family Pseudonocardiaceae; genus Actinophytocola. The sequence goes on along the minus strand of CAWIYK010000002.1, from coordinate 461,933 downwards.
GCCACGAGCCAGTTCGCCAGCATCCGGTGCCCGCCCTCGGTGAGCACCGACTCGGGGTGGAACTGGACGCCCTCGATCGGGAGCTCGCGGTGCCGCATGGCCATCACGATGCCGGTGTCGGTCTGGCCGGTGACCTCGAAGACGTCCGGGATCGTGTCGGGCAGGACGGTCAGCGAGTGGTAGCGGGTCGCGGTGAACGGGTCGTGCTGGCCGGCGAGGACGCCGACGCCCTTGTGGTGCACCTGGCTGGTCTTGCCGTGCAGCAGCTCGGGCGCCTGATCGACGGTGGCGCCCCACGCGACGCCGATCGCCTGGTGACCGAGGCAGACGCCGAGGAGCGGGAGCCGCCGGTCGGCGCACCAGCGCACGACGTCGATGCTCACGCCGGCCCGCTCGGGGGTACTCGGCCCGGGGCTCAGCAGCACGGCGTCGAAACCGTCCAGCGCGGCGGGCCCGGAGAGCGCCGGGTCGTCGTTCCGCAGGACGACGCATTCCGTCCCCAGCTGGGCCAGGTACTGGACCAGGTTGTAGACGAAGCTGTCGTAGTTGTCGACCACCAGCACGCGCATGACTGAAACGATACTGCCGCTACTGCGTGGTGGTCACGTTGTTGAACGGCAGCAACGGCTCCGCCCACGGGAACACCACGAACATCAGCAGTGCGACCACGCCGGCGACGAGCGCGAGGGCGAGACCGACCCGGACGGCCATCGGGCCCGGCAGGTTGCGCCAGATCCACCCGTACATCTAGACCGTCTCCTTGAGCTCTTCCGGCGTCCAGTTCGGCTTGGCCGGATCCTTCGCCCACTGTTTGACCAACACCGCGTGCACGATCAGCCGCTCGCGGTCGGAGAAGCGCGGGTGACACGTGGTCAGCGTCATCAGCGCGGCCTGCTCGCCGGCGCTGGGCACCAGGTCCGAACCGGGCACCGGCGCGACGACCGTGCCGTTCGTCGGCCGCACGATCTGCTGTCCGATCACGTCGGAGTACGCGCCGCCGAGGACCGAGACGCCCTTGCAGCGCGCCTCCGTGCCCTGGTTCTCCGCCCAGCCGGCCTTCTCCTCCTCCTTGGGCAGCGCGCGGTAGACGAACCAGTTGTTCTGGGTCTCCACGACGATGGCGTCGCACGAGTTGATCAGGTTGATGTCGTTGAACGGCGCGCCCTTGCCGACCCGGTGCCCGGCGACCGAGAAGTTGCCCGGCTCACCCGGGTAGGCCGTGTGTGTGTAGTGCCCCGGCCCGACCTCGAGGCTGGCCGCCGTGGTGCCCTCGACGATCGTGAAGTGGTAGTCGGCGCCGAACGCCGGGATGTACATCTTGGCGAAGCCGTCGCCCTCGCCGAGGCCGGTGAAGTGGTCCTGGCGCTGCGGGTCCTCCTTGGCCTTCCAGTTGTCGTCCAGCGACGCGGTGGCGTCCCGCTGCTTGCCGGCCGAGACCAGGTCGGTCCAGTACACCTCGTAGACGACGAACAGGAGCACCACGATGCCCAGCGTGATGAGAACCTCGCCGAACGTCCGCACGGCCGTGCGGACCGGGTCGGGGCGCGGCGGGGCCGGCGCGCGGACCCGGGGGCGCGGCGACGGGAGCAGATCGCCGAGATCGCCGGAGATGCGACCGGCGCCGCGGCCCATGTGCTCGACTGTGCCCACGCGCGCTCCTCTCGGGGTCCCGACCACCTATTGGTTCGCCGACGCGCTCGGCTACGTTAACGTGTTGCTGAGTGGTGTTAGTGCCGGTTCCCAGCACTCGAGGCGCGCGCTGGTGACCGACACAACCCTGTTGCGCCCAAGCTACACGCCAGTGAGGACTCCCATGCCAAAGTCCAAGGTCCGCAAGAAGGCGGTCTACACGCCGCCGACCGACCGCCGCACCCCGGTGAAGGTGAAGTCGGCCGGTCCGTCCCACCCGATCTATGTCGGGGTGATGCTCGGTGTCATGGTGCTCGGCCTGGCATGGCTGGTCGTCAACTACATCGCGGGCGAAAGCATCCCGTTCATGCGGGACCTCGGCAACTGGAACTTCGCGATCGGGTTCGCCCTGATGATCGGCGGCCTCCTGATGACGATGCGGTGGCGCTGACGCTCTACCGACAGTTTGTCGGGATACACCCGTTCAGCGGAGCGTGATTGAACCACACGGGTGTAAGTCATCCCCAGTGTGGACAACTGCTGTGGATAACTCGCGTTGAACGCACCCTGGATTCGGAGCGTGACTTCGACCGTGTCCCTGCCAGCAGCCAGAACATGGGCCCCGAAGGCCGGTTTGGCCGTCCTGGCCTGGGTTCTGGCCGTTCTGGCGGCCGGCTGGGCCGCGTTCACCGATGACCCACCCGGTCGGGTGTTGCTCGGCACGGGCGCCGTGGTGTTGGCGGTCGTCGCGTTGTTCCTGTCGGTCGCCCGGCCGCGGCTGGCGGCCGACCAGCACGGCGTGACCGTCCGGACCCTGACCGGCCGCCGGCGGTGGACGTGGGCCGAGGTGAACGTGCGGCTGGTCCGGACCCGCAGGCTCGGACGGGACACGTCGGCCGTCGAGGTGGACGCGGACAACGCCGAGGCGCCTGCCCTGGTGATCCTGGGCAGGCTCGACCTCGGCGCCGATCCGGAGGACGTCGTCGACGCGCTCCTGGAGCTGCGAACCTAGGACGCGGCGCAGATGTACTGGACGGTGGAGAGCACCTCGCAGTCCATGCTGACCGCCCGGAACGCGATGATCGCGATCAGCACGACGCCGATCGCCACGCTGGCGCCGACCTGCGTCTGCACCAGCCTCTCGCGCGGCGCGTACACCATGACCGCAGTGGCCAGGGCGCCCACGACCAGTCCGCCGAGGTGCCCGAGCAGCGAGATGCCGGGCAGCGCGACGCTCAGGAAGATGTTGATCCCCAGCAGCGTCAGCACCGGCGCGGGGTTCAGCTTCGCACGGAACACGACGACCGCGATCCCGCCGAACAGGCCGTAGATCGCGCCGGACGCGCCGGCCACCGGCGTGCCGGCGTCGCCGAACAGCAGCACGGCGGTCGACCCGCCGTACAGCGCGAGCAGGTACACGACCAGGAACCGGACCCGGCCGAGCGCGACCTCGAGGTCCCGACCGATCACCCACAGCGCGAACATGTTGAAGACCAGGTGGACCGGTCCGTAGCCGCCGTAGTTGCCGTAGTGGAGGAAGCCGGACGTCAGCAGCCGCCAGAACTCGCCGCCGGAGACGAAGGCGGGCACCAGCGTGCCCTCCATGAAGACCGAGGACCGCTGGTTCTCGACGATGCTCGACGCCTGGATCGCGGTGATGACGAACACCAGCACGTTGATGCCGATGAGCGCCGGCACGACGATCAGCTGGCGGCCCCGGGAGTCACTCCGGGCGCCGCCGACCGTGCGTGCCGGCCGGACCGTGCGCTGACCCTCGTTGACGCAGTCGACGCACTGGTAGCCGACGGACGCCTCGCGCAGGCAGTCCGGACAGGCCGGCCGGTCGCAGCGCACGCAGCGCAGACCGGTCGGCCGGTCGGGATGTCTCACGCAGGCGGGCAGGTCCTGCTGCCTGTTGACGGACACTCAGCCCTCGCGTTCGACGCTGACCCGCTCCACGACGACGTCCTCGAGTGGTTTGTCGTGCGGCGGGGCCGTCGCCACGGTCGCGATGGTGTCCACCACGTTGCGCGACTCCTGGTCCGCCACCTCGCCGAAGATCGTGTGCTTGAAGTTCAGCCACGTCGTCGGAGCCACGGTGATGAAGAACTGCGAGCCGTTCGCGTCCTTCTTGCCTGGGTTGGCCATGCCGAGCAGGTAGGGCTTGTTGAACTGGAGCTCAGGGTGGAACTCGTCCTTGAACTCGTAGCCGGGGCCACCGCGGCCGGTGCCGGTCGGGTCGCCGGTCTGGATCATGAAGCCGTCGATGACGCGGTGGACGATCATGCCGTCGTAGTAGGGACCGGACGTCTCGCCCTTGGCGTTGCGAGGGCTGTAGTCCTTGGTGCCCTCCGCGAGCCCGACGAAGTTCGCGACGGTCTTCGGAGCATGATCAGGGAAAAGAGTGATTCGGATGTCTCCCTGCGTGGTATGCAGAGTTGCCGATACCTTCACTCCAACGAGGGACTCATTGCTGTCTGCCACCCGGCCATCGTGCCATCTACAGCAGGATCGGTCGGGAAGGGGCAGGATGGTAACTGTCAGATAAAGCCACCCTGGAGCACACTATGGACGATGTTAAGGCCATGACCCGGGCCGGAGAGACGGTCGGCAAGGCCGTCGGCTCCGGCTGGCTCTCGGCGCAGCGTGGTGCGAAACGTGCTGGTCAAGCCGGCGCGGACGCCACGATGCGGGCCGCACAGGCCGCCGACCGGAAGCTCACGGAGCGCGGTGTCGCGCCCCGGCAGCTGACGGAAGCGCTGGTCGAGGGCGCCGAGATCGCGCGCCAGGAGGTCGTGAAGACCACCCGTCGTGCTCGACGCAAGTTGGCCAAGACGGCCAAGCACACCCGCAAGGACCTGGCGAAGGCGGCCAAGCAGGCCCGCAAGGACGCCAAGAAGAGCAAGCCGGCCAAGCGGGCGAAGAAGTCGGCGAAGCAGATGAAGCAGGACGCCAAGGCGCTGAAGGCGTCCTTCAAGGCCGAGGCGGCCAAGCTGAAGGACCGGGCGCGCGAGGAAGCCATCGCGATGAAGCTCGCGCAGGAGCCCAAGCGCAAGCGGCGCTGGCCGAAGGTCCTCCTGCTCGCGATCGTCGCCGGCGGCGTCGCCTACGTGGCGCGCAGCAAGGCGGCGGAGCGGCAGCAGGCCGTGCCGGAGCCCCGGCGCGACGAGCCGGTCAAGCCCGAGGCGAAGAAGCCGGAGGACACGGCCGCGAACGTGCAGCGCAACGGCCAGCCGACTCAGAAGTCGACGTCGACCAAGCAGAACTAGTTCGGCCACACGTCAGCCCGCCAAGGCCGAGGCCTTGGCGGGCTGTTGTGTCGCTGCTCAGAGACCGCTCAGAGGCCGAGCGCGGAGATCGACTCCTGTGCGATCTGCTTGGCCTTGATCGTCTGCTCCTGGTTGGTGGTGACTACCAGGGCGGACTGCTCCTTGGCGACCGCGTAGACCGCGCCGTCGGAGGTGGACTGGGCGCCGCCCTTCCACCCGCCGGTCAGCTCGGCCGGGTTCGAGGACGCGACGGGCGCCGACTCGTCGACGAGCGCCTTGGCCACGGCCGCGTCGCCGGTGTAGATGCGGACGGTCAGCTGCACGCTGCCGTCCGGCCGGTAGAAGAAGCAGGTCGGCGGCTGGTCGGCGGAGGTCTGCACCTTCGACACCCGCTGCCCGTTGGTCTCCTCGACGTAGCTCTCTTCGAGGTAGGGGCAGGGACCGTCGACGGTCGGCTGCGGCGCGGGCGGGGCGCCGGCCTGCGCCTGGCTGGTGGTGGACTGCGGCGTGTCGGTCGTCACCACTGTCGGGTCGTCGGGCTCGGCTGAGCACGCGCCGAGTGCGACCAGCAGCAGGGGACCAAGCAGGAGGACGCGTTTCATAGGGCGCTGAGTCAACCACACGGGGTCATGGATGCTCGTGCGGGTGGAGCAGCCGGCGGAGCAGCTCGGCGGCCGCAGCCCGGTCTGCGGCTCGGGGACGCGGCCGCGAACCGGGTCGAGCTGTGCGGCGGCATGGGTCCGATCCCCGCAGCCGCGGTCATGGCCGCGGTTGACATGCCGGTGGGCACGGTGCTGGTCGGCTTCGAGTCACTGCCCGCGGTGGCGACCTACCGCGCACGCGTCGAGGACGCGGTGTTGTCACTGTCCCCGAACGGCTGATTGCGGAGCGTGTCCTCCTCGTTAATGTGAGAGGAAGTCACGTTAACGAGGAGGCGCCGTGATTCGTCGAATGTTCAGTGCCGCAGTGCTCACGTCCGCGCTGGCCGTCGTCCCGCTGCTGGCGGCGGTGCCGGCCCAGTCGATCCCGGTGTGCAAGGCGGGCTACCAGTGCACGCGGACGTACTACACGGATCAGTCGCACGAGGTCCCGGTGGGCGGCATGACCAAGTTCTGCGACGGCACGGTTGACCAGTGGGGCCAGACAACCCCCTACGTCGAGACGACGCAGGCGCAGTGCCCGCCACTCTGAGAACCGGTCTTCGTGGAGACGAGGGGAATCGAACCCCTAACCCCTGCCTTGCAAAGGCAGTGCTCTGCCAATTGAGCTACGTCCCCGAGCCGGCGCGGGCTTGAACCCACACCGAACCGCGGCGGGCGCGGTGGCCCGCGCGGTGCTGGAGGCGACTGTGCGGCGCCTCAGGCCAAGTGAGCTCAGGCCTTCTTGGCGTTGTTGGTGCCCGCAGGAGCGGTAGCCTCGCGCCACAGGTCGTCCTGCGCCTTGGCCGACTTGTTGCGGCGCACCACAAAGAGAACGCCACCAGCCACAGCTGCCAGTGCGAGAAGCTTCTTCACGTCCATTGCCTCCTTCGGCAAACCACAAGACCAATCCCCAACCGCGGCCCCTGCAATCCCCGCGGCGGCAACCCAAGTCTGCCACAGCCACCCCGACCCAAGACGGGAGCCCACAACCGAGGAAAGAGAGCCAAGCCGCGGAGCAACACCCGAACACGGGGGCACAGAGGGGCCACGGACAACCTCGCCAACCACCCCAACCACGCTGGGTCGGCAACCAACCGCACCGTGGGGGGCTTGGGGGGCTCGGCCCCCGACATAACAACGGACGACCCGGCGAGGTGGCAAAGCCACCGAGCAGAGTCGTCCCGAGTCCGTCCGTGGGCCTAGGAGGACTTGAACCTCCGACCCCTTCGTTATCAGCGAAGTGCTCTAACCGCCTGAGCTATAGGCCCCTGGTGCGCGACGAACATTACCGCACGGGTTCGGTGCGTCCCAAACCGGTATCCGGGTCGATCACTCGCGTTCGGCGAGGGTTACTTCGAGGCCGCCGGCGAGGTCGGCGGACACGTTGTAGATGAAGGCACCGACCGTGGACAGCGCGCTGAACAGCACGATGTTGACGGCACCGATGATGGCCGCGACGCCGAAGACGCGGCCCGCGCTGATGAGCGGCTCACCGCCGCCGTCGTCGGACGACTGCAGGATCTCGCTGGAGATGCCGTTCAGCTTGTCCCACACGCCCATGCCGTCGAGCACCGCGTAGAGGATCCCTACGGCGACGAGCCACACGAAGAACAGTGCGACCCCGAGTACGAGGGACAGCTTCAGCACCGACCACGGGTCGAAGCGCTTGATCTGCAGGTTCGCGCGACGCGGCCCTCGGCCCGGCCTGCGGAGTGCGCTCGGCGCGGCGGCGCTGGTGCCGACCGCGCGGAGCGGGCCCGTCGACGGGTTGGAGCCGTCCAGGTGCACGGTGGTGCGTGCGGACGGCACGCCGCCGGGCGGGGTGCCGGGGCCGTGTGTCGGCGCGGTCGGCACGTTGACGGTCGGCGCGTCGAGGCTGGTCCCGCCGCCGCCGAAGAGGCGGCTCGCCGCCGAGCCGGTGACGACCGGCCGCTCGACGGAGACCGTGGTCTCCCCCGGGCCGCCGGTCGGCGGCTGGGGTGGGCGCGGCGGCTGGTGTGACGGTTGGTGCGACGGTTGGTGCGATGTCACCGCGGCGGTGGCGTTGGGCGGCGCCGGGGTGTCGGTACTCACCCGCTGCCATGGCGGCGGGGTGCCGTGGCTGAGCTCGAGGTCGTCCGCGCCGGCCACGTGTGTGGTGGCCGGCGCGGGCTGCTGACCGTTCGACTCGTGCGTCCCACCGGACTGGTCGACCTGCTGGGCCTGGCCGCCGGAGGCGATGACAGACGTTCGGTCCGCCTCGCGCTCCGTGCGCTCCGTTCCGTCGCCGGTGCGTCCGGGCTTGTCGGGTGGTGTCACGAGCGGTCCCCTACGTCTTCTCGCGGCTTACTGTGGTGGCTCGGTCGGCTGGCTGTCGTCGGTTTCCGAGCCGTCGTCGATGTTGACGCCTGCGTCACCCTCGACGTTGCTCTCGGCGGCACTTTCGAGTGCAACCTCACCGTTCTCGGTGCTCTCCGGTGCGGGCAGTTCGCCGTTCTCGTTCGCGACGTCCTCCGCGCTGCGTGCGATCGCGACCAGGGTGGTGCCTTCGCCGAGGTTCATCAACCGCACCCCCTTCGTCTGCCGGCCGGCCTTGCGGACCTCCCTGGCCGAGGTCCTGATGACCCCGCCCGCGGAGGTGATCGCGAACAGCTCGTCGTCGACGTCGACGATGAGTGCACCCACCAGCCTGCCACGCTTGCTGTCGTACTGAACGGTGAGCACGCCCTTGCCACCGCGGCCCTGCACCGAGTAGTCCTCGATCGGCGTGCGCTTCGCGTAGCCGCCGGTGGTCGCCACCAGCACAAAGGTGTCCTGACGGACCACGCCGAGGGTCAGCAGCTCGTCGCCGTCGTTGAACCGCATGCCCAGCACACCGGACGTGGCGCGACCCATCGGACGCATCGCGTCGTCGGTCGCGTGGAAGCGGATGGACTGGCCGAGCGCGGAAACGAGCAGCAGGTCGTCCTCCGCGGCGCACAGCACGGCGCCGACCAGCTCGTCGTCCTCGCGGAGGTTGATGCCGATGAGACCGCCCGCGCGGTTGCTGTCGAAGTCGGACAGCCTGCTCTTCTTGACGAGACCGGCCTTGGTCGCGAGCACCAGGTACGGCGCGACCTGGTAGTCCTTGATCTCGATGATCTGTGCGATCTGCTCGTCCGGCTGGAACGCGAGCAGGTTCGCGACGTGCTGTCCTCGTGCGTCGCGGTTGGCCTCCGGCAGCTCGTACGCCTTCGCCCGGTAGACCCGGCCCTTGTTCGTGAAGAACAGGATCCAGTCGTGGGTCGAGCACACGAAGAAGTGGGCGACGATGTCGTCCTGTTTGAGCCCGGCGCCGCGCACGCCCTTGCCGCCGCGCTTCTGCGCGCGGTACAGGTCGGTCTTCGTGCGCTTGGCGTAGCCGGTGCGGGTGATCGTGACGACCACGTCCTCGACGGCGATGAGGTCCTCGACCGACACGTCGCCGTCGAACGGGATGATCTGGGTCCGCCGCTCGTCGCCGTGCTTGTCGACGATCTCCATCAGCTCGTCGCGGACGATCAGCCGCTGGCGCGCCGGGTTGGCCAGGATGTCCTCGAGGTCGGCGATGATCCGTTCGATCTCGGCCAGCTCGTCGATGATCTTCTGACGTTCCAGGGCGGCGAGCCTGCGCAGCTGCATCTCGAGGATCGCGTTGGCCTGGATCTCGTCGACGCTGAGCAGCGTGATCAGACCGGTGCGCGCCTCGTCGACGGTCGGCGAGCGGCGGATCAGCGCGATGACCTCGTCTAGCGCGTCCAGCGCCTTGACGTAGCCGCGCAGGATGTGGGCCCGTTCCTCGGCCTTGCGCAGCCGGTAGCGGGTGCGCCGGACGATGACCTCGACCTGGTGGCGGACGTAGTGCCGGATCATCTGGTCGAGCCGCAGCGTGCGGGGCACGCCGTCGACCAGCGACAGCATGTTGACGCCGAAGTTGTGCTGCAGCTGGGTGTGCTTGTACAGGTTGTTCAGCACGACCTTGGCGACCGCGTCCCGCTTGAGCGTGATCACGATACGCATGCCGGCGCGGTTGCTGGTCTCGTCGTCGACGTTGGCGATGCCGCCGATCTTGCCGTCCCGGACGAGCGAGGCGATGTTCTCGATCAGGTTGTCCGGGTTCACCTGGTAGGGCAGCTCGGTGACGATCAGGATCGTGCGGCCCTTGTTGTCCTCGTCGACCTCCACGACCGAACGCATCCGGACCGAGCCGCGGCCGGTGCGGTAGGCGTCCTCGATGCCCTGGGTGCCGAGGATCAGACCGTGGGTCGGGAAGTCCGGGCCCTTGATCCGCATCATCATCGCGGCGAGGGTCTCGTCGTCGGAGGCGTCCCAGTTCTCCAGCGCCCACACGACGCCGGCCGCGACCTCGCGCAGGTTGTGCGGCGGGATGTTGGTCGCCATGCCGACCGCGATGCCGTTGCTGCCGTTGACAAGCAGGTTCGGGATGCGCGCCGGGAGGACGTCGGGTTCCTGGGTCTTGCCGTCGTAGTTGTCCGAGAAGTCGACGGTCTCCTCGGTGATGTCCTGCAGCATCGCCATGGCGAGCGGCGTCATGCGTGCTTCGGTGTACCGCATGGCGGCCTGCGGGTCGTTGCCCGGCGAGCCGAAGTTGCCCTGGCCGTCGATCAGCGGGTACCGCATGGACCACGGCTGCGCGAGGCGGACGAGCGCGTCGTAGATCGCCGAGTCGCCGTGCGGGTGGTAGTTACCCATGACGTCGCCGACGATGCGCGAGCACTTGACGTGGCTTCTGTCCGGTCGCAGACCGGTGTCGTACATGGAGTACAGGACGCGTCGGTGCACCGGCTTGAGGCCGTCGCGGACATCCGGGAGCGCTCGACTGACGATCACGCTCATCGCGTAGTCGATGTAGGAGCGCTGCATCTCCTGCTGGATGTCCACCGGCTCGACGCGGTCGCTGGGCGGCGGCCCGGGCGGCAAGGTCTCAGTCACGACGAATGGTTTCCTTTCATGCGCCTACGGGGCGCGTCCCCGAACCCCCGCAGCGCGGGTGTGTGGTCCCTCGAACCTTGCCGGTTCCGTTGCAGACCAAGCATTGCTCGTTCCGGTCGTCGATTTCCGTAGCCATGGCTCAGACGTCCAGGAAGCGGACGTCCTTCGCGTTGCGGGTGATGAACGAGCGGCGGGCCTCGACGTCCTCGCCCATCAGCACGCTGAAGAGCTCGTCCGCGGTGGCCGCGTCGTCGAGGGTCACCTGCAGCAGCAGCCGGTGCGCCGGGTCCATGGTGGTCTCCCACAGCTCGTCGGCGTTCATCTCGCCGAGACCCTTGTACCGCTGGATGCCGTCGTCCTTGTTGATGCGCTTGCCCGCCTCGAGGCCGGCCTTCATCAGACCCTCGCGCTCGCGGTCGGTGTAGGCGAACTCCGGCTCCGCGCGCTGCCACTTGATCTTGTACAGCGGCGGCTGCGCGAGGTACACGTAGCCGAGCTCGACCAGTGGTCGCATGAAGCGGAAGAGCAGCGTCAGCAACAGGGTCCGGATGTGCTGGCCGTCCACGTCGGCGTCCGCCATCAGCACGATCTTGTGGTACCGCAGCTTCGACGCGTCGAAGTCCTCGTGGATGCCGGTGCCGAGCGCGGTGATCAGGCTCTGCACCTCGGTGTTCTTGAGCACGCGGTCGATGCGTGCCTTCTCCACGTTGATGATCTTGCCACGGATCGGGAGGATCGCCTGGAACCGGGACTCGCGACCTTCCTTGGCCGAGCCGCCCGCGGAGTCACCCTCCACGATGTAGAGCTCGCACTCCTCCGGGTTGGTGGAGCGGCAGTCCTTCAGCTTGCCCGGCAGGCCGCCGATGTCGAGCGCGCCCTTGCGGCGGACGAGCTCCCTCGCCTTGCGGGCCGCCATCCGGGCCTGCGCCGAGGACACCGACTTCGTGACGATGGTCCGCGCGTCGGCCGGGTTGCGCTCGAACCAGTCGGCGAGCAGCTCGTTGCAGGTCGTCTGCACGAACGTCTTCGCCTCGGTGTTGCCGAGCTTCTGCTTGGTCTGGCCCTCGAACTGCGGCTCTGCCAGCTTGATGGAGATGATCGCGGCGAGGCCCTCGCGGATGTCGTCGCCGGTGAGGTTGGCGTCCTTCTCCTTGAGCAGCTTCTTGTCGCGCGCGTACACGTTGACCACCCGGGTCAGCGCGGCGCGGAAGCCCTCCTCGTGGGTGCCGCCCTCGGCGGTGTTGATCGTGTTGGCGAACGTGTAGACCGACTCGCTGTAGCCGGTGTTCCACTGCATGGCGACCTCGACCTCGAGGCCCTCGCCCTTCGCCTCGAAGCCGATCACACTGCTGTGGATCGCCTCGCGCGTGTGGTTGATGTGCTTGACGAAGTCCTCGAGCCCGCCGGGGTAGTGGTAGGTGCGCTCCTTGACGCGCGCGGCCTGGCCGTCGGCGTCCTCGTGGGTCTCCTCCTCGGTCACGCGCTCGTCCCGCAGCGTGATGGAGAGGCCCTTGTTGAGGAACGCCATCTCCTGGAGCCGGCGCGCGATGGTCTCGGCGTTGTACGTCGTGGTCTCGAAGATCTCGCCGTCGGCCCAGAACGTGACCGTGGTGCCGGTGCCCTCGGTCTCGCCGTCATCGAGGAGCGGGCCGGGCACGGAGTTCAGGTACTGCTGCCGCCAGATCTTGCCGTGGAGGTGCACCTCCACGTCGACCTTGGTGGACAGCGCGTTGACCACCGAGATGCCCACGCCGTGCAGGCCGCCGGACACCGCGTAGCTGTCGCTGTCGAACTTGCCGCCCGCGTGCAGCTGGGTCATGACGATCTCGAGCGTCGGCTTGTTGTGCACGGGGTGCATCTCGACCGGGATGCCGCGGCCGTCGTCCACGACGCGGACCCCGCCGTCCGCCAGCAGCGTGACCTCGATCTTCGTGGCGTACCCGGCCATCGCCTCGTCGACCGAGTTGTCCACGACCTCCTGGATCAGGTGGTGGAGACCGCGCTCGCCGGTGGACCCGATGTACATGCCGGGCCGCTTGCGAACGGCTTCGAGGCCTTCGAGGACGGTGATGGAGGACGCGTTGTATTCATGGTTCTCAGTCGCCACGAGCGGGGTGTCTCCTGTCCAGAAAGGGCATAGCCAATCGCCTGTCTCAATACTACTGGTGCGCGCTCGCAGAACGGCACGAACACACCCCTAGCTCTGTCACAGACCCGCTCGGGGGATCCCCGCCGACCCGGGATGCGCGCGCCGACCCTGCTTCGCGGATTTCACACCGTGCGCCCCCGTACCGCCATCCGAGTCACCCATAGGTGTCGCGGGGGCCCCTGCCGCGCACATGGCGTGGGCCATAACGCCAGCTCGGGGCCGACGGACCGAGCACCTTCAGCCGTTTGACCACGTCTTTTCCGACGCCGGCCGCGATCTTGACGAGCAGCTGCTTCTGCAGGAGGCGCAGCTGGGTGGCCCACGCGGTCGAGTCGGCCTGGACGGTCAGCTCGCCGTCCTTGAGCTCGACGGGCTGGGCGTGCTCCGCGACGTCCTCGCCGACGATCGCGCTCCACCTCGCGAACAGGTGTCCGGTGGTGAGCTGGGGCGTCCATCCCCGGTCGAGCGCGATGCGGCCGGCGAGCCGGCCGAGCGGCTGCGGGTCGCGTTCGTCGGCACCCGCGCCCGACCAGCGCCGCCGGCGCCGTGAGCCAGGCCCGAAACCACGTTTGACCTGCTTCTTCTTTTTCGCTTCCGGTCCGCCGGAGGCCTCCCGGGCCGCCTGGAGCGCGGCACGCGCCAGATCGGACCCCCGCAGCTGTGGATAGTCACTCTGTGTGGTAGATCCACTGGGCCGATCGCCCTCAACACCCTTTTGGGTGTTCAGAGTGCCTGAATCACCCTGGTTCGGACGTCCAGGTCGACGCTGGGTGCCAGCGTTATCCACACTATCCACAGGTTTGTCCCCAGATGTGGGACCAATCACATCACTGTTCGTGACGCGCCGGCGATCACCCGGCCTTCGGTCAACCACGGCGGACCTCCCCGTCTGACACCACGAAACGAACGCCCATGAGCTCGTCGGGCACATCCTCCGCCACCGCGGCCGTCACGAGGACTTGTTCGGCCCCGACCGCCACTTCGGCGAGTCGCTCGCGGCGGCGCCGGTCGAGCTCGGCGAACACGTCGTCGAGCACGAGCACCGGCTCGGTACCGTCGGCACGCAACAGCTCGTAGGACCCGAGCCGCAGCGCGAGCGCGAACGACCACGACTCGCCGTGGCTCGCGTACCCCTTCGCGGGGTGGTCGTCGAGGATCAGCTCGAGCTCGTCGCGGTGCGGGCCGACGAGACTCACCCCGCGGTCGAGCTCGTGGTCCCGGTTGGTGATCATCGCCGCGAGCAACGCGTCGACCAACACCTCGACATCGGCGCGGCCGGCGGGGGTGCCGTACTCGGCGGGGAACGAGTCGGCGATCCCGGACCGGTACCGGATCAACGCCGGTCGCGACTCCGGCGCCACCCCGGCGTACGCGGCGGTGACGTGGTCGGCGAGATCGGCGACCAGGTCGAGCCGGGCCGCGAGCAGCTCGGCGCCGTGCCGGGCGAGGTGCCCGTCCCACACGTCGAGGGTGCCGAGCGCGTTGGTGTCACCTTTCGCGCCGGCGCGCCGCGCGTGCCCGGACGACTTCAGCAACGCGTTGCGCTGCCGCAGCACCCGGTCGTAGTCCGCGCGCACACCCGCGTACCTCGGGGTGCGCAAAACCAGCAGGTCGTCGAGGAACCGCCGCCGCTCGCTCGGATCCCCACGCACCAGGGCAAGATCCTCCGGCGCGAACAGCACCGTGCGCAGGATCCCCAACACGTCCCGGGTTTTCGGCACGGGTGCGCGGTTCACCCTGGCACGGTTGGCTTTTCCGGCAGTGATCTCCAGCTCGACGGTCAGCTCGCGGCCCTCGTTGACGACCGCGGTGCGCACGATCGCGCGGGTGCAGCCGTGCCGGATCAGCGGCGCGTCGGTGGCCACCCGGTGCGAGCCGAGCGTCGCCGCGTACCCGAGCGCCTCGACGAGGTTGGTCTTGCCCTGCCCGTTCGATCCGACCAGCACCGCCGGCCCCACTTCCAGTTCCAGGTCGGCGTGCTCCCACGAGCGGAAGTCGTTGACCTGCAAGTGCCGGACGTACACACCTCAACCCTGGGTGCTGCCCGAACCGGAGGTCGGTCCGGCCTGCTGCACGGCGTGCCCGCCGAACTGGTTGCGCAGGGACGCGACCGCCCGCATCGCCGGCGAGTCCTCCTGCCGGGACCGGAACCTCGAGAACAGCGCGGCCGAGATCACCGGCGCCGGCACGGCGAGGTTGATCGCCTCCTCGACGGTCCACCGGCCCTCGCCGGAGTCCTCGACGTACCCACGCAGGTCGTCGAGCTCCGGGTCGGAGTCGAGCGCGCGGACCAGGAGGTCGAGCAGCCAGGACCGGACGACCGTGCCGCGCTGCCACGCCTTGATCACCGACGGGACGTCCTCGATGACCTTCGCCGCCTCGAGCAGTTCGAAGCCCTCGGCGTAGGCCTGCATCAACCCGTACTCGATGCCGTTGTGAATCATCTTCGCGTAGTGGCCCGCGCCGACCGGGCCCGCATGCGCGAAACCCTCCTCGCGCGGCCCCTCCGGGCGCAGCGCGTCGAAGATCGGCATCACCCGCTCGACATCCTCCGCCGCGCCGCCGACCATCAGGCCGTACCCGTTGTCCTTGCCCCACACGCCGCCGGACACCCCGCAGTCGAGGTAGCCGATCTCCTTGGCGGACAAGGACTCCGCGTTCAGCTTGTCGTCGGAGAACCGCGAGTTGCCGCCGTCGACCACCAGGTCGCCCGACGACAGGAGATCGCCGAGCTCGGCGACCGTCTGCCGGGTCGGCTCACCGGCCGGGACCATGATCCACACCGCCCGGGGCGCGCTGAGCCTCTCGACCAGGTCGGCCAGCGAGTCGGCGTCGCTCACGTCCGGGTTGCGGTCGTAGCCGACCACGTCGTGGCCGGCCGCGCGCAACCGCTCGCGCATGTTGAAGCCCATCTTGCCGAGACCGACGAGACCGAGCTGCATTGACTTGTCCTCCCGAGAGTGAGACCGGTCAGCCGGGCAGCCGCACCGGCATCAGCAGGTGCAGGTAGCCGGGCACCACGTTGCCGTCGTCGCCGACCGGCTTGATCAGCGCGGGCCGGCTCGGCGTCGTGAACGACAGCTCGGCCCGGTCGGAGTGCAGCGCGCCGAGCCCCTCCTGGAGGAAGCCCGGGTTGAACGCGATCGTCACCGGCTCGCCCGTGTACTCGACCGACAGCTCCTCCTCGGCGCTGCCCTCGTCGTCGCCGCCGGCGGACAGGCGCAGACCCCCGTCATCGAACTCGAGCCGCACCTGGGTGCCGCGCTCGGCGACCAGCGACACGCGCTTGATCGCCTCGACGAGCGGTGGCACGTCGATGATCGCGGCGGCGGTCTGCTCGGACGGCAGCAGCTGGCGGTAGCGCGGGAACTCGGTGTCGAGCAGCCGGCTCGTCGTGCGCCGCCCGGAACCGGAGAGACCGATGAGTCCGTCGCCGGGCGCGAGCGCGATCTCGACCGTGGTGCCGGAGGTGCCGAGCGCCTTGGCCGCCTCGGCGAGCGTGCGGGCCGGGACGAGCACGGCCATCTCGCCGGCGCTCGACATGTGCTCGTCGGCCTTCCAGTTGAACTCGCGCATCGCGAGTCGGAACCGGTCGGTCGCCACGAGGGTGAGCTTGTCGCCGTTGATCTCCACGCGGACGCCGGTCAGCATCGGGAGCGTGTCGTCCTTGCCGGCCGCGACCGCGACCTGGCTGACCGCGAGCCCGAACACCTCGCCGGCGAGCTCGCCGGCGTGCGGCGGCATCGCCGGGAGTTGCGGGTAGTCCTCGACCGGCATGGTCGGCAGGCTGAACTTCGCGCTGCCACAGGCGATCGAGACGCGGGAGCCGTCGACCATGATCTCGACCGGTTGCGCGGGAAGGGATCGGGTGATGTCGGCGAGGAGCCGGCCGGACACGAGCGTGCGGCCGCCGTCCGCGATCGTCGCCGCGACACCGACGGTCGCGGAGACCTCGTAGTCGAACCCGGAGATCGTCAGTCCGTCGGACGACGAACCCGCGTCCAGAAGGATCCCGCCGAGAACGGGAACCGGCGGCCGGGACGGCAGGCTGCGCGCGACCCAGGCGACGGCGTCGGCGAGACCGTCGCGCTCGACGCGGATCTTCATGAGAGTCCTTTCCAGACACGAGGGGCCGCGCAGACGCGGTCGCCGCCTCGGATACGCACAAGACGTTGCTCGTCACCGTAGAGCGTGCGAACCAGCCGCTCCACCCGGGCCCCGCCCTTCTCGTGCCTCCCCGAGGCGCCGTCCACGCGCCAGCTCGCGGCCCCTGTTTTTTCTTTGTTGATAACTAAGAGAGATAAAAACAGCAGTAGTAATAGGTCCTGTGGATTGTGTGGATAGACCTCATCCGCGCACGTCGTACGGTGTGGCTGGCTGTGGGTGGACCAGGTGGTCAACCGGTGGACAGCTTCGGCCACCGGTGGACAACTCCTGTGGATGCTTGGTTCGTCCACAGACAGCCCCCAGTTGTCCACAGCCCGCTCCCCAGAAGAGACCCGGTTCGTACCCAGGTGATGCACAGGGCTGGGGATGCTCATGAATCCCCTTTCCGGGTGACGGGCGGGCGTGACTGCGACGAGGGACACGTCTTCGCCGTGCCCCCACAAGGAGATTCGGTCTCAGCCGCGTGCGCGTTGCTTGATGCGCGAGGTGAGTTCCTGGACCTGGTCGTAGATCCGCCGCCGCTCCGCCATCTCCTTGCGGATCTTCTTCTCCGCGTGCATGACGGTGGTGTGGTCGCGGCCGCCGAAGGTCTGCCCGATCTTGGGCAGTGACAGGTCGGTCAGCTCCCGGCACAGATACATGGAGATCTGGCGGGCCTGCGCGAGCGCCTTGGTCTTGCCGGGCCCGCAGAGGTCGTCGAGCGACACACTGAAGAACTCGGCCGTGACGGCCATGATCGTCGACGCGCTGATCTCCGGCACCTGCGAGTCGGGGATCAGGTCCCGCAGCACGATCTCGGCGAGCCCGACGTCGACCGGTTGCTGGTTCAGCGAGGCGAACGCGGTCACCCGGATCAGCGCGCCCTCGAGCTCGCGGATGTTGTGCTCGATGCGCGCGGCGATGAACTCCAGCACCTCGGCCGGCGCGGCGAGGCGGTCCTGCGCGGCCTTCTTGCGCAGGATGGCGATGCGGGTCTCGAGCTCCGGCGGCTGGATGTCGGTGATGAGACCCCACTCGAACCGCGTGCGCAGCCGGTCCTCCAGCGTCTCGAGGCGCTTGGGCGGCCGGTCGGAGCTGACCACGATCTGCTTGTTCGCGTTGTGGAGCGTGTTGAAGGTGTGGAAGAACTCCTCCTGAGTTCCTTCCTTCCCTTCCAGGAACTGGATGTCGTCCACCAACAGGATGTCGATGTCGCGGTAGCGGCGCTGGAACGCCACCTTCCGGTCGTCGCGCAGCGAGTTGATGAAGTCGTTCGTGAACTCCTCGGTCGACACGTACCGCACGCGCATGCCGGGGAACAGGCGCTGGGCGTAGTGGCCGACCGCGTGCAGCAGGTGTGTCTTGCCGAGCCCGGACTCGCCCCAGATGAACAACGGGTTGTACGCGCGGGCCGGCGCCTCGGCGACCGCGACCGCGGCCGCGTGCGCGAAGCGGTTGGACGCGCCGATGACGAACGTGTCGAACGTGTACTTCTCGTTGAGACGCGTCTTCGACGTCTGCGGCTGCGCGGGCGCGGTGAACGGCTGTCCGCTCGCGGGCTGACCGGTGTAGGTCGGCCAGATCTCGTGGACCGCGGCGAGCGCGTCGCCTTCCTCGTCCACCTCGTCGTTGTCGTTGTCCTGCCCGCCGTTGTCGGCGCCGCCGGACGGCTTGACAGTGTTATTAGTGTCCGCTGCCCTGATCGGCGCCATCACCAGCGTCTGCTCGACGAGCGAGCCGACACCCGGCCTCGGGGTCCCCGGGCGCGGTTGGCCCGGACGGGGAGCGTTGTCCCCGTGCGACGGTCGGTTCGGGGCCTGCTGCACGACGACCGGCTTGGACGGGATGGCCTCCGGCGCGCCGACCGGGTCGACCTTGACCGCGAGCGAGACCACGCGGCCGAGCCTGCGGGAGAGCGCGTCGGTGATCGGCTCGCGGAGCGCGCGCTCGATCGCGTCCTTGGCAAAGTCGCTCGGGGCGGCGAGCAGTGCGGTCCCGTCCAGCAACCCGATGGGTCGGGTCACCCGCATCCACGCCCGCTGTTGGGGAGACAGTGTTCCGGCGGACAACTCCCGCACGACCTGCTCCCAGACCACACTAAGGTTCATCTGCTGTTCGGACACCTACGAGCTCCCCTCCCCTCGTTGGCCTTGCACGGTCAATGCGCCCCCTCGCTGTCACGAACAGCATTCCGTGGCACCCTGACGCGGACCGCCGGTGGCGGGCGCGGTGAACGACGACTCGATCATGAGCGGCATCCACAGGGTTGTCCACAACTGTGCACGAAGGTACGGCGGACCGCAGCGGAACCCACCGAAGGCCCTGCCGTAACTTCCCGGCGCAGCGGGCTCCCACTCCCTCTGGCCAACCGAGAGCACGCACGCTAACAAGCGCCGGGCCATGCCACAAGACGTGGTCGGAGGCAAGCATCGAGCGTGCGCGGCGTGTCGCCGAGTGGTCTCCAACGGTTGACTAGGGGCACCCGGGTTCGACTCCCGGATCCGGGGTGCGTAGTCTCATAAGGTCTCCCGCTAGGTGTGGGTGAGTTCTGCGCGCCGTCAGGCCGGGACCGCACGGCCATCGGTCGGGGACATACGTACTTGGCGAGCCAGTATCGGGAGATCCAGCCGTGAGCAAGCGTACTTTCCAGCCCAACAACCGCCGCCGGGCGCGGACCCACGGGTTCCGTCTGCGCATGCGCACCCGTGCCGGCCGGGCGATCCTCGCGGCTCGTCGTCGCAAGGGTCGCAAAGAGCTCTCTGCCTGAGCTTGCTCCCCGCACCCAGTCGACTGACCGGTAGCGACAACTTTCGGCTCGTGACCAGGAGGGGACGCCGCGCTGGGCGCCCCCGGCTCGTCGTGCATGCCATCACCGCCGAGGAGGTCGCTGGGTTCGGCGTGGGCACGGTCGACCCGACCGGCCTCGC
This sequence comes from uncultured Actinomycetota bacterium, assembly GCA_963840275.1. Lineage (GTDB taxonomy): Bacteria > Actinomycetota > Actinomycetes > Mycobacteriales > Pseudonocardiaceae > Actinophytocola. The sequence continues at coordinate 442,222 of CAWIYK010000002.1, read as the reverse complement.
GGAACTGGTTGACGTCGACCGGGTGCCGCGGATCGGGTTCGTGGTCAGCAAGGCGGTCGGCAACTCGGTGGTCCGCCACCGGGTGAGCCGGCGGCTGCGCCACCTGTTCCGCGACCGCCTGGGAACCGTTCGGCCGGGCTGCACGTTGGTCGTTCGTGCGCTGCCGCCCGCCGCGAAGGCGGCGAGCGCCGAGCTCGGGAGTGACATCGACTCCGCCCTCCGGCGGCTGCGGCTCGACCGCTCCGACCGCGAGACCGGTGGAGCTACTGACGCTGGCGGTGCCAAGTGACCCTCACGCACGACTGCGAAGAAGGCACTGAGAAAGACACCGCCGTGCCGGCGCCCGCGCCCAAGGCCGGGCCGGTCGCTCGGGTGCTCCTGGCGCCCGTCAACTTCTACCGGCGGTGGATCTCGCCGGTGCTTCCCCCCAGCTGCCGGTTCGAGCCGAGCTGTAGCGCGTACGCCGTCGAGGCACTGACGACGCGCGGCGCGCTCGTCGGCTTCTGGCTCACCGTGCGCAGGTTGCTGCGCTGCGGTCCGTGGCATCCCGGTGGTTACGACCCGGTGCCGCCCCGTCGCGACAAGAACGTCACCGAGCCGGCCGGGGCCGGCTCGGCTCATCACACATCCGTCAAGGAGTAACTCCCGTGCTCGACTTCATCTACTACCCGGTGTCCTTCATCCTCTGGTGCTGGCATTGGGTGTTCGGGCACGTGTTCGGCGAGAGCAGCGGCATCTCCTGGGTGCTCGGCATCATGTTCCTGGTCTTCACGCTCCGGGCGATCATGTTCAAGCCCTTCGTGAAGCAGGTCCGCTCGATGCGGCAGATGCAGCAGTTCGCGCCTGAGATCAAGAAGCTGCAGAAGAAGTACGCGAACGACCGGCAGCGCCAGGCGCAGGAGATGCAGAAGCTGCAGCGCGAGCACGGGTTCAGCCCGCTCGGCGGCTGCCTGCCGATGCTGCTGCAGGTGCCGGTGTTCATCGGTCTGTTCCACGTGCTGCGTTCGTTCCAGCCCGGCCACACCGAGAACTACTTCTTCGACGCGCACGGCGTGCAGTCCTACATCGACGCCAACCTCTTCGGCGCCCGGCTGTCGAACTTCATCACGCAGCCGGAGGACGCGCTCACCGCGCTCGGCGCGGACCGCACCGCGGTCATCATCGTGTCGATCCCGCTGATGATCCTGGCCAGCATCCTGACCCACCTGACCGCTCGCCACTCGGTGGAGCGGCAGAACCCCGAGTCGGCCACCGCGCAGACCGCGATCATGAACAAGCTGACCATGTACATCTTCCCGCTGGGTGTGCTGCTGTTCGGCTTCTTCTTCCCGATCGGCCTGCTGCTCTACTGGCTCGCCAACAACAGCTGGACCCTGATGCAGCAGCGCCTCGTGTACCGCAAGATCGACCGCGAGGAAGAGGAGAAGAAGGCCGCGGTCGTCGAGAAGCGCAGCACGCTCGCGCCGAAGCCGGGTGCCAAGCCGCAGCAGGCGAAGAAGCGGACCACGCCGGCCCCGGGTGCCAAGCCCGCGCCCGGCGCCAAGCCCGCCCCGGGCGTGAAGCCGGCACCGAACGCCAAGGCCGCCGGCACCGCCCGGCCCAAGAACACCAAGCCCGGCACCACCAAGCCCGACGCGACCCAGCCGACCGATCCGACCGACCGAACCGACTCGGCGGCCACCGGCAACGGCAGCGCCACGAACACGGACGGCTCCACTGTTTCCGGTCTGAGCGCAGACCGTTCCCGCAAGAAGAACACGGGTCGGAAGAACCGCTGACGCGGCTTCCCGGGCCTGGAGAGGAGAAGTCGTGCCGGAGACGGTGCAGGAGTCTGGGGTCGACCAGGAGGAGGTCGTCACCGACGCCGAGGATCAGCCCACTGACGCGGAAGCCGATGGCGCCGATGCCGACGCCGAGAGTGCCGACAGTGCCGATGACGCCGATGACGCCGATGGCGCGGACGATACTGAGGACGGTGCCGAGGAAGGCACCGAGCGCGGGTCGGGCGAGGAGCTTCTGGTTCGCGAGGGTGACATCGCCGGGGACTACCTGGAGCGGCTGCTGGACCTCGTCGACTACGACGGCGACATCGACCTGGACGTCGAGGCCGGCCGTGCGGTGGTGAGCATCGACGGCGGTGACGATCTCGAGAAGCTCGTCGGCCCGCGCGGCAACGTGCTCGAGTCGCTGCAGGAGCTGACCCGCCTCGCGGTGCAGCAGGAGACCGGCACGCGTAGCCGGCTCATGCTGGACATCGCCGGCTGGCGGGCGGACCGTCGCCAGGAGCTGAAGGACCTCGGGCGGGCGACCGCCGAGCGGGTGCTCGCCGATGGGGAGAAGATCCGGCTCCAGCCGATGACGCCGTTCGAGCGCAAGGTCGTCCACGACGCGGTCGCGACGTTCGACGGCGTGCACTCCGAGAGCGAGGGTGAGGACCCACGGCGTCGCGTCGTGGTGTTCCGCCAGTCCTGACCGTCCCGTTGTTTCACGTGAAACAGCGCTACTAGCAGAGGGGCCTCCGGGTTGGCTGAGACGCCGTCCGCGTCTCCGCCCCCGGAGACCGCTGCAGCAATCTTTGGTGACGCCCTGCCGGCGGCGATGCGGTTCGCTGAACTGCTCGCCGCCGTTGGCGTAGAACGAGGCTTGATCGGACCCCGTGAGGTCGATCGCCTCTGGGACCGACACCTGCTGAACTCGGCCGTGGTGTCCGAGTCACTCCCGCGCGACGCCCGCGTGGTCGACCTCGGCTCGGGCGCCGGACTGCCCGGAATCCCGCTCAGGATCCTCCGAACGGACCTGGATCTCACCCTTCTGGAGCCAATGGCTCGTCGGGTGGCGTGGTTGACCGAAGTCCTCGATACTCTTGCGCTGTCCGCAACTGTGTTGAGGGGCCGCGCGGAAGAGCCGGCCATCAAGCAGCAGCTTGCGGGTGCCGATGTAGTCATAGCGCGAGCGGTCGCTCCGCTTGCTCGACTGTGGGCGTGGAGCGCTCCCCTGCTTCGCCATGGCGGACGGCTCGTCGCGCTCAAGGGCGAAAGTGCTGACGAAGAGGTCGTACGGGACGGTGCCGCCGTGACGCGCGCGGGCGGCTCGCAGCCAGTGGTCGAGCGGTGTGGCGTCGACGTGTTGGACGTGCCGACGACCATCATCGTGGTGGAACGCGTCGAGCAGAAGAAGCGCGAGGGGGTCCGCGGTGGTCGTTCGCGACACACCAGGAAGGATCAAGCGCAGCGACCGTGAGTCTTGCGCACCGACGATGGAGCGAAGGATGTTTCACGTGAAACAGCACGATTCCGTGCCGACCGAGGCGAGGTGCAGCCACCGATGACTGGACGCCATGTTCAGGGCTCGACCGACGCAATGCATGAGAACGTCGAGGCAGCGACCGCGGTGTCCGGGTGGACGCCGATCGCTGATGAGGCCGCCCGTGCCACCCGAATGCTGCACCCCAAGGACATGTTGCCCCGGCCCGACCGCCGCCGCGTCATGACCGTGGCGAACCAGAAGGGTGGCGTCGGGAAGACCACCAGCGCGGTGAACCTCGCGGCCGCGCTCGCCATGCACGGTCTCAAGGTGCTGGTCATCGACCTGGACCCGCAGGGCAATGCCAGTACCGCGCTCGGCGTCGACCACCGGTCCGGCGTGCCGTCCATCTACGAGGTGCTGATCGGCGAGGTGTCGCTCACCGACGCCGCTGCGGTCAGCGACCAGTCGGACAACCTGTACTGCGTGCCGGCGACCATCGACCTGGCCGGCGCCGAGATCGAGCTGGTCTCCATGGAGAACCGGGAGGGGCGGCTCAAGGAGGCACTGCCGAGCGGCGCGCTGGACGAGCTGAACCCGGACTACGTGTTGATCGACTGCCCGCCGTCGCTCGGCCTGCTGACCGTCAACGCGATGGTCGCCGCCGAGGAGGTGCTGATCCCGATCCAGTGCGAGTACTACGCGCTGGAGGGACTCAGCCAGCTGCTCCGCAACATCGAGCTGGTGCAGAACCACCTGAACCCGAACCTCACGGTCTCCACGATCCTGCTGACCATGTACGACGGCCGCACGAAGCTCGCCGATCAGGTGACAGCGGAGGTGCGCAAGCACTTCGGCGACACCGTCTTGCGTACAGTCATCCCCAGGAGCGTGAAGGTGTCCGAGGCGCCCGGTTTCGGACAGACGGTGCTCGCGTACGACCCGGGGTCCCGGGGTGCGATGAGCTACCTGGACGCCGCGCGGGAGATGGCTGAACGTGGTTTCAGTGGGGAGTAGCAACGCATGACTGAGCGCAAGGGCGGCCTCGGCAGGGGTCTCGCCGCACTGATTCCGCAGGGCCCGGCGGACGGTTCCGGTAGCGCGGTGAAGCTGCCCACGCCGACCCGGCCGAGGCCGGGCGCCCCGGCGCCGGCCGAGGTGCCGGCCGCGCCGAGTGGCTCGGTGGCGGGCGCGGTGTACCGCGAGATCCCGACCGACTCGGTCAAGGCCAACCCGAAACAGCCCCGTCAGGTCTTCGACGAGGACGCGCTCAACGAGCTGGAACACTCCATCCGCGAGTTCGGGCTCATGCAGCCCATCGTCGTCCGCGAGCTGGACGGCGACTCGTACGAGCTGGTCATGGGCGAGCGCCGGCTGCGTGCCGCCCAGCGTGCGGAGATGGCCAACATTCCGGCCATCGTCCGCCAGACCGCCGACGACGCGATGCTCCGGGACGCGCTGCTGGAGAACATCCACCGCGTCCAGCTCAACCCGCTCGAGGAGGCGGCCGCCTACCAGCAGCTGCTCGACGAGTTCGCGGTCACCCACGAGGAGCTCGCCTCCCGTATCGGCCGCAGCCGGCCGGTCATCACCAACACCATCCGGCTGCTCAGGCTCCCCCTCGCGGTGCAGCGGCGGGTCGCGGCCGGTGTGCTGTCGTCCGGGCACGCCCGTGCGCTGCTCGGACTCGAGGACGCCGGCGCCCAGGAAGAGCTCGCCGCCCGCATCGTCGCCGAAGGACTGTCGGTGCGCGCCACCGAGGAGGCGGTCATCCTCCTCAAGGGCGCCGCGCCGGCCAAGCCGAAAGCGGCGCCCCGCAAGCCGATGCAGGCGCCCGGTCTCCAGGACGTCGCCGACCGACTCTCCAACACGTTCGACACTCGCGTGAAGGTCGAGCTGGGCCGCCGCAAGGGCAAGATCACCGTCGAGTTCGGCTCGGTGGACGATCTTGAACGAATCGTCTCGCTGATGGCGAAAAATGGGACAAATCAGACTCGTGAAGAGGCTTAGGGATCACCCCAGGCACTTACGTCACGGTGACGATGGCTTTCTGTAGATGTTCGACTACCTGAGGTGAGCGGCCGCGCGGGCAACCGCGCGCTCGATCAGCCCGGCATAAATGTCACCGAGGGAGCGCCCGGCGACCTCCGCCGCCATCGGCAGGAGCGAGGTCTCGGTCAGTCCGGGCGACGAGTTCACCTCGAGGAAGTACACGGTCCCGTCGCTCGCGATGATCGCGTCGGTCCGCGACACGTCCCGCAACCCGAGCAGCCGGTGCGCCGCCACCGCGAGGTCGGCCACCGCCGCCGCGGTCGTCGAGTCGAGCCGGGCGGGCGTGTGGAAGTTCGTCAGGCCCGCGGTATACCGGGCGGTGTAGTCGTACACGCCGGACGCCGGGTCGATCTCGACCGCCGGCAGCGCCTCCGGACCACTCGGGCCGTCGACCACAGCCACCGCGACCTCGACGCCGTCGACGTACTGCTCGGCCAGCACGGTCTCGCCGTACGCGAGGCACCCGACCATCGCCGCCGGCAGGTCGGCCGCGTCCCGCACCACCTGAGCGCCGAGCGCCGAGCCACCCTGCTCCGGCTTCAACATCATCGGGAGCCCGAGCCGGTCGACCATCGCGTCGAGCACCGGCCGCGCACCCAGCTCGCGGAACGTGCTGTGCGGCAGCACCACCCAGTCCGGCGTCGCGATGCCCGCGTGTGCCAGCTCGGTCTTGGCGGTCGGCTTGTCCCACGCCCGGCGGCACGCGTGCGAGTCGGACCCGACGTAGGGCACGCCCAGCATCTCGAGCACGGTCTGGATCGCGCCGCCCTCGCCCTCGACGCCGTGCAGCGCGACGACCACCGCGTCCGGCCGGTGCTCGCTCAGCCGGTCGAACAGCGTGGCGTCCGCGTCCCACTCGTCGACCGAGACACCCGCCGTACGCAGCGCGGCCGACAGCCGCCGACCGGAGCGCAGCGACACCTCCCGCTCGTGCGAGAGACCACCCGAGAGGACCGCTACCCCGAGATCGGACACCTGACGCTCCTCAACAGATCCGACTGTCCACTGTGACCGTACACAGTGAACAGGTGAGAACTTCCTTGCCGGACAGGCGTTATGCGATGTCCGGACCCGGCACCTGCGGGCCGGTGCCAGCCGCGCGCTGGTTGATCGGCCCGAACGTCCTCGACAGCTCGAGCTCGTCGGCGAGCACGGCCGCGAGCCTGCGCACACCCTCCTGGATGCGCTCGGGCGTCGGGTAGCAGAACGACAACCGCAGCTGCCGGCTGCCGAACCCGTCGGCGTAGAAGCCGGTGCCGGAGACGTACGCGACCCGGGCGGTGACCGCCCTCGGCAGCATGGCCTTGGTGTCCACGCCCTCCGGCACGGTCATCCACACGAAGAAGCCGCCGGCCGGCACCGTCCACGAGCAGCCGGCGGGCAGGTGCTGCTCGAGCGCGGAGATCATCGCGTCGCGTCTCTCGCGGTACGCCGACTGGAAGGACTTGATCTGCCCCTTCCAGTCGTGCGTCGCGAGGTAGCGGGACACGATCATCTGGTTGAGCGTCGGGGGGCACAGGGTGGCCGACTCGGCGGCGAGCATGAGCTTCTCGCGCACGGCGTGCGGCGCCAGCACCCAGCCGACCCGCAGCCCGGCGGCGAACGTCTTGGAGAACGAGCCGAGGTACACCACGTTGTCCGGGTCCATCGACCGCAGCGCCGGGTACGTCTGCCCGTCGAACCCGAGCAGCCCGTACGGGTTGTCCTCGACCACCAGCACGCGGTGCGCGGCGCAGATCTCGATGATCTCGGCGCGGCGGTCGACGGCGAGCGTCACGCCGGCGGGGTTGTGGAAGTTCGGGATCGTGTACAGGAACTTGACCCGGCGCCCGGCCGACTCGGCCGCGGCCAGCGCCTCCCGCAGCGCGTCGGGCACCAGGCCGTCGGCGTCCATGGCCACGTGCACCACGTCGGCCTGGTAGGCGGCGAACGTGCCGAGCGCGCCGACGTAGGACGGCCCCTCGGCGATGACCACGTCACCGGGATCACAGAAGATCCTGGTCACCATGTCGAGCCCCATCTGCGAGCCGACGGTCACCACCACGTCGTCCGCGTGTCCGGAGACGCCCTCGAGGGCCATCACCTCGCAGATCTGGTCCCGCAGCTTCGGCAGCCCGTGCGCCGAGCCGTACTGCAGCGCGACCAGGCCGTCCTCGCTGATCAGGCTCGCGACCTCGGTCGAAAGCGAGTCGAGCGGCAGCGCGGTCAGGTTGGGCATCCCACCGGCGAGGGAGACCACCTCGGGCCGGCTGGCCACGGCGAAGAGCGCACGCACCTCGGAGGCCGTCATGCCGGCGGCCCGGGCCGCGTAGCGACTCAGATGCGGGTCGAGGCTGCGACCGCCAGGCGAGTCGGGCGGCTGGCTGGCCAGGGTCATACGAACTCCAGCGCCGGATGGATTGGTCGACAACGAACGCTCGCTCCGCCGCGAACTCCGCTCGGTCGAGTGTAACTGGACCGATATTCGGCCCTTCCTGGTTTCGACCGGGGCACCACCGGGCTTATCCTGGCGTGCGGCACGCGTAGGTCGGCCCGCGATGGGCCAGGGTGGGAGGTCATGTGTCGCGACGCGTCGTTGGCGTCACGCTGGACAACCTCGAGGATCTCCCCAAGCACAGCCGGTCGTGTGTGTACTGGGAGCTCGCGCCGCACCTCAAGGAGCAGGCGGAGGAGTTCGGCACCTCGGAGCTGGAGAAGGAAGCCTGGGTCTCCAGCGTGCTGCTGGAGTGGGGCTCCTGCGGCCGGCTCGCCTACAGCGACAAGCTCCCGGTCGGGTTCGTGCTGTACGCGCCGCCGATGGCGGTGCCCAGGTCGGATGCCTTCCCCACGTCACCGCCCAGCCCGGACGCGGTCGTGCTCACCGGCTTCTACGTGCTCCCCGAGTTCCGCAGGGGCGGGCTCGGCCGGATGCTCGTCCAGGCCGTGGCCAAGGACCTGACCCGCCGCGGCGTGAAGGCCATCGAGGCGTTCGGCGACGCGAAGCCCGACGAGGAGGCCTCCTGCGTCGTGCCGTCCGACTTCCTCCTGAGTGTCGGTTTCAAGACCGTCAGACAGCACCCTCGCTGGCCCCGTCTGCGCCTGGAACTGCGCTCGGCACTGTCCTGGAAGGAAGACGTCGAAGCGGCCCTGGCGCAGCTCCTGGGCACCGTTTCGGTCACCACGACGACCCCGGTCCTGCAGCGCTGACGGTTCGGATCATGAAACAGCCCCCGACATGATCGTCGGGGGCTGTTTCATGTGAAACATCGATCTTGGGCTACTCGGCCTTCGCCATCTCGTTGCGCAGCACGTCCGCGAACGTGAACGTGCCGGTCGGCTGGTCGTTCTCGCCGAGCAGGTACAGCCGCTTGACCGCGACGACGATGCCCTCGGCCACCACGTCCCGGAACGCCGGGTCGGCGAGGCGGCGGCGGTCGTCGTGGTTGGTCAGGTAGCCGATCTCGATCCGGACCGCCGGGCTGCGGGTCAGTCGCAGCGTGTCCCACGTCTTGCGGTGCGCCCGGCAGTCCCGCATCCCGGTGCGCACGACCAGCTCACGCTGGATGAAGCCGGCCAGCGTCTCGCCGATGGTCGACGTGTTGCCGGTGACCGTGCCGAAGTGGAAGGTCGCCACGCCCTGGGCCAGCGGCGAGCGGTTGGCGTCCGAGTGCAGGGACAGGAACAGGTCGCCGCCGACGTCGTTGGCGAAGTGCGCCCGCTCGGCCTCGGTCGGGCACTGGTCCTTGCCGCGGGACAGGAGCGCCTGCATGCCGGTCGCGGCCATCCGGCCCTCGAGCCGGCGCGCCAGGTCCCACACCAGGTCGGCCTCGCGCACCCCGGCCACCGACACGCCGGAGTCCGTCCCGCCGTGGCCGGGGTCGATGACGATCCGCTTGCCACGCAGGCGGGGCCCGGCCTTGCGGACCCGCTCCTGCTCGCGCAGGAACACCGGGGAACCGCCCTTGGCGCGCGGGGAGAGCTGACGCAGCGCCCGCACCGTCTCCGCGCCGCAGATGCCGTCCACGGTCAGCCCGTAGTCCCGCTGGAAGTTCCGCAGCGCCGCCTCGGTCTGGGCGGCGAACACCCCGTTGGCGCGGCCGGCGTCGTAGCCGAGCTCCAGCAGCCGTTCCTGCAGCATCATGACGTCGTCCCCGCTGACCGGGGAGGACACGAGGTAGGCCAGCGGGCGGGCGCCCAGCTGGTAGGTGGCGTCGCGCAGCGCCCGGTAGGTGGCCGGGCCGACGATGCCGTCGGTGATCAGGCCACGCTGCTGCTGGAAGGTGCTGACGGCGTGCTCGACGACCGCGTCGTAGACGGCCTCGGCGGCGACGGGCGCCGCTGGGTCGGCGGGCAGGAGACCAAGCCCTGCGAGGGTCGCACGGACCTCGGCAACTGCCGGTCCTGCTTCACCGCGGCGGAGTACCCGCATGCACCCCTCGCTCGAGTCGGGCACCGATCGTGTCGGCGCAAAACTGCCATTCCTGTCGCAGCAAGGCTGCTAGTCCACTATTGTGCCCTGCCGCCCTCACTCCGGCGCGGAGGGTCACATGGTGCGTCTACTCAGTGACTCCGATATGACACACGGCGCACACCTCATAGACGGTGTGCGCCGTGTTCCGGTTGCCGATCAGGCCAGGTAGTCCGACAGGTCGGAGAGCAGTGCGGCCTTCGGCTTCGCGCCGACGATCTTCGCCACCGGCTCGCCGCCCTTGAAGACCAGCAGCGTCGGGATCGAGAGGATCTCGTAGTCGCGGGCGACCTCGGGGTTGGCGTCGACGTCCAGTTTCGCGACGGTGATCTTGTCCTTGTGCTCGTCGGCGATCTCCTCGAGCACCGGCGCGACCATCCGGCACGGCCCGCACCACGCCGCCCAGAAGTCGACGAGCACCGGCTTGTCACTCCCCAGGACGTCGTCCTTGAACGAGCTGTCGGTCACAACGACGGTGTTTCCGGCCATCTTCTCTCCTTCAGTTCTGCGTCGGGGCGTAGCCGCCGCCGACGAGTTCGGGGGCCACCCGGGCTTCTGACGACTCCGCGTGTTCCGCGAGCCACCGCTCCGCGTCGATGGCGGCCGCGCAGCCGGAGCCGGCCGCGGTGATCGCCTGACGATAGGTGCGGTCCACCAGGTCGCCGGCCGCGAACACGCCGTCGACGTTGGTGTAGGTGGTCTGCGGGCGGACCTGGACGTAGCCGTCCTCGTCCGTCTCGATCTGGTCGGCGACCAGGGCGCTCCTCGGGTCGTGCCCGATCGCCATGAACACGCCGGTCACGTCGAGGGTGGACTCCTCGCCGCTCACCGTGTTCCGCAGCCGCACGCCGCTGACCTTGCCCTCGCCGAGTACCTCGAGCAGCTCGGAGTCGAGCTGCCAGCGGATCTTCTCGTTGGCCCGCGCGCGCTCCAGCATGATCCGCGACGCGCGGAACTCCTGGCGGCGGTGGATGATCGTGACCGAGCGGGCGAACTTCGTCAGGAAGGTGGCCTCCTCCATCGCGGAGTCGCCACCGCCGACCACGGCGATGTCCTGGTCGCGGAAGAAGAACCCGTCACAGGTCGCGCACGCGGACACGCCGTGCCCGAGCAGCTCCTGCTCGCCGGGCACGTGCAGGTAGCGCGCGGCGGCGCCCATGGCGAGGACGACGGCCTTCGCGGCGTACCGGACGCCGTTGGCCGTGACGTACTTGACCGGGCCGGCGAGGTCGAGCTCCTCGACGTCCTCGGCACGCAGGTCGGCGCCGAACCGCTCGGCCTGGGTCCGCATCTGCTCCATCAGGTCCGGGCCCATGATCCCGTCGCGGAAGCCCGGGTAGTTCTCCACCTCGGTCGTGGTCATCAGGGCGCCACCGAACTGGGTTCCCTCGAAGACCAGCGGCTCGAGCTGGGCACGGGCCGCGTACACGGCCGCCGTGTAGCCGGCCGGGCCTGATCCGACGACGATCACGTCGTGGACCTGCGCGGTGTTGTCGGTTACGGACATCAGACCTCCGGAGCGGGGCGCGCCGATGAATGCGCACTCGTGTAACACGATCGTAGGTGCCCGTTGTTCCACGCGTTCGACGTGACGGGCCGCACGCCGGTGTGACCACGACAAAGAGCCGCGTGCGGACCCGGAGGTCCGCACGCGGCGATAAGAACGTCGTCGATCAGCCGAGTGACGTGTCGGTGATCATCGTGCCGGGATCGTCCGCCGTACAGGTCGGCTCGACGATCACCAGCCGGAACCGGTGGGTGTCCTCACCGCCCGCGAGCAGCGCGGCGACCCCCTCCGTGCCGTCCAGCGTCACCTCACGGGCGCCGATGACCTGCGGGTCGTCGATGTCGTGCGCGGCCAGACAGTCCTTCAGCCCCTGCTCGTCCTCCATCGGGCCGAAGTCCTCCTGGCCCGTGAGTCCGCCGATCGCGGCGCCGAGGTCGTTGCCGGACAGCGCGAGCGGCGGCGCGTCCCCCGGCGCCTCCTGCGACGTGTCGCCGTTGGTGTCGTTCGTGTTGTCGCCGGCCACCGGCGAGCCGCCGGTCTCCTGCCCCCCTGGCAGCGCCACGAACGTCACCGCGACGGCGGCCGCGGCCGCCGTCAACACCCCGGCGGCCCACCCCATCCGGCGGTTGCGCTTGCGGCGTGCCGCCGCGAGGTCCATGACCGGCGCCACCCCTGGCTGGGCCGGTCCGGACCGTGCGGCCTCTGTCGCCAGCGCGGCGTCGAGACGGGCGGCGTACCGCACCGGCATCGGCTCCACCGGCGCGTCGGCGATGCCGCCGAGGTCCCGCCGCACGCTGTCCAGCGCGGCGAGGACGGCCTGTGCCTCCGGGTCGCGGTTGACCTGCTGCCACAGCGCGGCGGACTGCTTCGCGTCCAGCGCCCCGGCATGCAGGTCGGCGAGCACGTCGACAGACCACGGCGGCCCATGTGCGGCCCCCGTTCCCCTCGTGCTGTCTGTCATCGTCCCTCCCAGCGGCGCCGTGCCGGCACGTCTCGCCCTTCAACTGCGCCATCTGGGACGTTCGCATCTGCATCGGGGTTCCGCAGATGACCGAGAACTTTGGCCAGCTTGGCGCGACCCCGCGCACACCGGCTCTTCACCGTGCCCTCCGCGATGCCGAGCATCTTGGCGGTCTCCGCGACCGAGTAGCCCTCGACGTCGACGAGCACGATCGGCACCCGCTGGTCCTCGGAGAGGTGGGACAGGGCGTTCTGCACGACGAGCTTGGTCTCCCGCTCGGACATCGAGTCCCGTGGGGCGACCGGCTCGCCAGGTCCGGCCTCTGGCAGCGGGACCGTGGGCCGGGCCTGCCGGCGGCGCACGCGGTCGAGGCATGCGTTCACCACGATCCGGTGCAGCCAGGTCGTCACCTGCGACTCCGCCCGGAACGAGGCGGCGGCGCGGAACGCGGAGATGAACGCCTCCTGCAACGCGTCGGAGGCCTCCTCCGGGTCGCGCAGAGTGCGTAGGGCGACCGCCCACATCCGATCACGGTGCCGGCGGACCAACTCACCGAAAGCACGCGGATCCCCCGCGGCATGCGCCGCGATGAGGTCGGCGTCCGAGCTGGCAGCGGTGGTCACGCGATGAGGATATCGGTCGGTCCGTAAACCATTCGCGGGACTGTGTTCGGCGGCCCGCCGGTCACTTCGCCTGGACGAACTGGACCTCTGAGATGGCCGTACGGTTCCCGTCGCCGAGGGTGGTGATCCAGACGAGCAGGTACTGGGTGGGCTCCGCGTTCGCCAGCTGGATCTCGGTGCGGCCGCCCTGCAACGTGGCCGTGCCGATCACCTTGGTCTCCTCCAGCGTGGGGTTCGCCGAGGGCGACGTGCGGATCTCGACCACCGTGTTCGGGCTCGGCGACTCGACCGCGACCGTGGCGAACCGCACCGACTCCGCGAACGACGCCATGATGCCGACGCCGGGCTTGAGGGTGGGGAACTGCTGCTTGTAGGTGTCGGTCTTCCACTCGGTGCCCGGATCGCCGTCGGTGGCGTTGCCCACCCGCCGCGGGTTGTCCGGCGTGCCGCCGACGTTGAACACCTCGACCGCGGCCGGCTGGATCGGGTCGGCCGGCACCGGCGTCTCCTGCTGGGTCTCGCCGTTCTCCGCGGGCGGCTGGCTGACCACGACCGTGGTGCCGGTCGAGCCGGTGTCCTCGCCGAAGAAGTCGATCAGCAGCGTGCCGACCCAGGCCAGCACGCCGACCGTGGCGATCGCGAGCGCGGTGACGCCGATCGCGAGCTTGCGCCTGCGGGTCTTGTCCCGCACGGGCGGCCGCGTGGTCCACACCGGGCCGTCGTCGTCCTGCTCGGACGAGACCGGCACCGGGCCGAGGAACTCGGTCTCCTCCGCCGACTCCGCGGCCTGGTCGAGCACGCTGAGCAGCGTGGCGCTGGTGTGGATGCCGCCGATCGCGGTGTCCTCCAGGCTGCGGATGGCCACCGTGGACAGGTCCAGCGGGATGTACCCGGCCAGCACGTTCGGCGGCACGATCGAGCCGTCCGGGGCGACCGGCGCCGTCGGGATCGCCTCGGGGCCGCCCGGCAGCGGCCAGCGGCCGGTGAGCAGCAGGTAGAGGATCGCGCCGAGGCCCTTGACGTCGTCGCGGGGCACCGCCTCCGGCAGCGGGCCGGGGAACGCGAGCCGCAGCGCGCCGTCCGGGGTGACCCGGATCCGCTGCGGGTGGTCGACGCCGAGCACGAGTCCGGCGTGGTGGGCCCGCTCGACCGCGGCGGCGAGCGGCTCCATCAGCCGGGCCGCGTTGGCGGCCGGCAGCGGGTGCTCGGAGATCAGGTCGACGAGGTCGGTGCCGGCCGACCAGTCCGCGACCACGATGCCGAGCAGGCCCTCGCCGGGCGAGACGCCGTTGCCGAGGGTGAGCACGTCGAGCACGCGGGCCATGCCGGGATGGGTGAACCGGGCGGCGTGGGCGGCGCGCTCGAGCGTCCGGCGGGCGGCCTGGGCCCGTGGCCCGTCACCCGCGTCGCCGAGCAGCACGGTCAGCGCGACGTCGCGCCGCAGCTGTCCGTCGCGGGCGCGCCACAGATGCGCGTCGGCCCGCATGTCGACGCCGAACTGGGCGAGCAGCCGGTAGCGCCCGTCGCCGATGACGGCTCCGGGCAGCAGGAAACCCTCCCCCGCGGGATCTCCCCCGGGGGACAACTCGCCGGTCACTGACTCGGTTCGCCTGGTGTCCACTGCTCTCTCCCCGCCCAGCGCCCCAGCCCGCAGGCAAGATCGCGCGACGGACACTCCGTGTTCAGCGCATCGGATTGAGCCTACGTGACACGCCCGGGTAATTCGCGCCGTTGGTGGTCAGCGCCGACGCACCAGTCGGGTGATTCGCTGCACTGCCGGGTTCAGCTCGGGCACCTTGAACGCGGCGAGCAGCCCGAACGCGACCACGGTCGTCACCAGACCCTGCACGACGAGCTTGAGCCACGCGGTCGGCGTCGGCCCGACGCTGTCCGGCAGGACCAGGTCGACGAGCAGGCCGAGCCCGACCGCGACCAGGATGCCGGCGGCCCCCGCGACGATCGACTGCACGATCACCCGGACCACCCGCATGCTCTGCAGCCTGCCGAGGCGCACCCACAGCCACATCTGGCCGAGCACCGCGCCGACCACGTAGGTGAGCGCGTTGACCAGCATCACACCGATCACCACGTCGTCGGGTCGCAGCCGGTCCGCGCACATGTAGAGCAGCGGGATCTTCACCACGATCATCACGATCATGATCAGGGTGGGCGTCCGCGCGTCCTTCATCGCGTAGAACACCCGCAGCTGGAGCATCACGAGCGCGAACGGCAGGATCCCGAACGCGGAGAACGCGAGCGCGGTGCCGAGGCGCTCCGCGTTGGCCACCCCGGCGTTGCCGTAGCTGAACAGCGCGACACCGATCGAGGAGCCGGCGATCGTGAGCACCGCGCTGATCGGCACCAGCATCACCGTGGACAGCCTGCTGCCCAGCGACAGGTCCCCGATCAGCTTCCTGGTGTCGCCGTCGGCCGCCGCCCGCGACAGCCTCGGCATGATCGCGGTCAGCAGCGAGACGCCGATGACCCCGTACGGCAGCTGGAACAGCAGCCACGCGTTCGAGTAGATCGCCGCGCCGCCCGCGGCCGCCGCCGTCAGCACCCTGGTCGTGATGACCATGCCGATCTGGCTGATGGCGACATAGCCGAGGATCCACAGCGCGAGCCCGCCGAACTCCTTCAGCCGCGCGTCGATGCCCCAGTTCCAGCGGAACCGGAACCCGATCCGCCGCAGCGCGGGCACCAGCACGAGCGCCTGCACGGCGATGCCGGCGGTCACGCCGACGCCGAGCACCAGGAGCTTCGCGTCGCCCATGCGGACCGGGTCGAGCGAGATCTCGCCCGGCACGACCGCGTAGGCGCCGATGGTCGCCATGATGATCAGGTTGTTGATCACCGGCGCCCACGCGGTCGGCCCGAACACGTGCTTGGCCTGCAGGATCGCGGACAGCAGCGCGAACAGGCCGTAGAACACGATCTCCGGCAGCAGCAGGTAGGCGAACGCGGTGGCGAGCTCGGCGTTGGCGTGGCCGGTCGAGTCGTCCATGTACAGGCGGGTGAACACCGGAGCCAGCGCGACCGCGACCACCGTGCCGGCCACGAGCATGGTCATGCCGACGGTCAGCAGCCTGCTCGTGTACGCCTGCCCGCCGTCCGGGTCGTCCTGCGCGCGGACCAGCAGCGGCACCACGACGCTCGCGAGCACCCCGCCGAGCAGCAGCTCGAAGACGATGTTCGGCAGCGTGTTGGCCACGGTGAACGAGTCGTTGACGACCGTGAGGCCGGCGACCCACGCGAGCTGGACCTTCCACGCGAACCCGGTGATGCGGCTGACCAGCGTGGCGATCGCCATCGAGCCGCTCGCCCTCGCGAGCGAGGGCTGCGCTGGGGTCGGGGGCTTGGGGTCGCCCTGCGGTCGCCTGTCCACGGAACGTGATTGTGGACCCGACTCGCGTTGTTTTGAATGGGTCGCTTCGCTACCGCCGCTACGCGTCAACGACTTCCTCACCCGTCTTCGGCCCGCCGGCGCGTGCCGTCCTGACCCTCCGGAAGATCCGTACCCCGACCAGCAGCACCAGGACGACGCCCGCGGTGCTGGTCACGGCCACGCTGATGATGCCGTAGGACGTCGAGTTCAGTTCCAGCCGGACCGTCTGACCCAGCGGCGTGCCGCCCGGGGTGGACAGGCGCACGTCGACCGTGAACCGGCCGGACCGGCTGACCTCGACCGGGATGAGGCTGCTCGCGGACGCGAGCGGCGGGATCCGGACGTCCTGGTAGGCGTTGGGGCGCAGGCCCGGGGTCGAGCTCAGGTTGATCCGGACCACGACCGCGACCGGGAGGCCGTTGGAGACGGTCACCGGGATCGGGCTGTCGCCGGACGCGAGCGACAGCGGCCGGCCGGGGTCCTTCACCGCGACCTGCTCGCGCAGCCCGCTCAGCACGCTGTCCACGTACTCCACGGTCGACGCGGCGGACTCCGGGCGGCCGCGCCACGCGGTCGACATGCCGCGCAGCAGGCCGTACTGCATGGGTGAGAGCAGCTCGTTCGGGTCGACGTCGGTCGTGTTGTCGTCGGCCATCGCGTCGAGCATGTCGCGCTTGGTGGCGTTGATCCGCATCACCTCGGCGGTGACCGACGTCGGCACCTCCGCCGAGGTGTCCTCCCCGGTGTACGCGAGCCCGCTCGCGGTGCCGCGGTCCGGCTCGGCGACCGCCTCGCCGAGCGGGCGCGCGGTGGCGAACCCCTCGTCGAACAGCTGGCGGGTCAGGGTGAGGAACTGGTTCAGCTCGCTGCCGCTCGCGGTCCAGCGCCTCGGCGGCGCGACGATCACCTGGCCGCCGCCGCGCTGGTCGAACGCGGCGCGGTAGGTCAGCGCGGCGAGCCCGTTCTGCACCGAGACCGCTCCGCTCGCCGTCTGGTCCTGGGGGCCACCGGGCCGCGTGGAGCGGGCCGGCTGGGTCGCGAGCGCGTCGGCGAGCAGCGAGTCGACCGGCAGCGCGCGGACCGGGTTCGCGGTCTGGGTGCCGGTGATCGTGTACGGCGACTGGCCGTCGATGTTCTGCAGGTGCCCGCCGTCGGCGAGCACGGTCGGCGGGTTGCCGGTCGCCAGGTCGATCAGCGTGCGCTGGTCGAACGCGCCGCCGGCCGGCCAGTAGAGGCTCTTCGCGGGCTGCACCCCGAGCACGTTCGTCACGATCGCCGAGCCGGACAGCGCGAGCTGTGTGAGGTCGACGGCGCCGGCTCGGGACAGCGCGACCAGGTCGGCGTCCGCGTACGGCACGGCGAGCACGCAGTGGCCCTTGGTCAGGTCCCGCACCGTGGCGAGCCAGCCGTTGGCGGCCTCCGTGCCCTTCCCCGCGACGATCTGGCCGCCGGAGGTCCGCACCTGGTAGCCCTCGGTCATCTGCGTGACGGTCTCCAGCAGGTCCGGGTCGACCGCGAAGCACAGTGAGCGCATCAGCGTGGTGTTCGTGGCTGTCGCCGTCCGCACGGCGTTGGCCAGGTCGAACAGCCGGCCGCCCACGGCGAGGGACTCGGCGAGCTCGTCGTCGGCGAGCAGCGGCTTGCCGTTGGTGGTCGGCAGCCTGCGCGGCCGCTCGTCCAGCAGCGGCCACAGGATCGTGACGCCCGGCGGGGCCGCCTTCGGCGTGGCCTTCGGGCCGTCCGGCACCGACATGACCGGCAGCGGGACCGACACCGCGGCGAGCCGGGCCTGGTCGCTGAAGTCCGGCTTGCCGTTCACGTTCACCAGGAGCGGGTAGACGCCCGGCTGGTCGATCCCCAGCGTCCCGTCGCCGCCACGGACCGGGATGGTGATCGACACGTCCGCGCTGTCGCCCGGGTCCAGCGCCTTGCCGACGTCCTGGAACGCGGAGCTGGCCGAGTCCGTCGCCTGGTTCTGCACGTCGCGCAGCGCCCGCTCGGACTCGATCGCCGCACCGCGCTGCAGCCGGACCCGCAGGTCGTCCAGCCGGCGGTCGCCGGTGTTCGTGATCTTGCCCTTGATCGTGACCTGCTGCGTCGCCGACGTGACGAGCCGGGGCGCGAGCTGGTCGACCCGCAGCTCCATGAACGACGAAGCCCCGGCCACCGGCGGCACCGGCTGCCCGACCGGCTGCGCCGCCGCGAGCGGCGCCGCGAGGGTCAGCAGCGCGGCCGCGAGCAGCGCCGCGCCGGTCCGCCACCTCAGCATGGCTGGTCAGCCCCCGTCCGCCTCGACAGGCAGGTCCGCCTGGTCGGCCGGCTGGTCGGCCGGCACGGCTCGTACCGCCAACAGGTCGAGCGCCTTCCGGACGAGGCGGCGCTCATCGGCGTAGGCAAGCCTCTCCTCCAGCTCGTCCAGGGCGACCCAGTCGACCTCGGTCACCTCGACGTCCTCGTCGCAAAGCTCGCCGCCGCGCTCCTCCATGAGGTAGTGGTGCACGGTCTTGTGGATCCTGCGGCGTTCGGCGACGAACCAGTAGTCGATGGTGCCGAGCGGTCGAATTATCTCGCCAAGGATGCCGGTCTCTTCCCCGACCTCCCGAACCGCGGTCTGCTCCGGGGTCTCGCCCTCCTCGATGTGGCCCTTCGGCAGCGACCACAGCAGCCGGCCGCGCCGGTCCAGCCGGCCGATCAGAACCACCTTGTCGCGGGCGAAGTTGATGACCACGCCACCCGCCGACGTCTCGTCGACGGCGGTCATCCGGCGGCCGCGCCGCCTGCCGCGACGCCCGGACCGGGCGCCGCGCGACTTGCCGGACGACGTGGGCATGTCCGCGATCGTAATGCGGAGACCGCGCTCGGGTTGCGCGATCAGCTTCAACTCGGCGGCACGGGCGCGGCGGGGAGGGGCCGGGCGGCGGCCCGCCGCGCCGGAAGAGCCAGTTACGCTCGCTTCTCGTGTCCAATCGCCACACCCTCGATGTCGCCCCCGCCGCTGAGGAGGAATCGGTGCGTTTCCCGGTGGCCGACGAGCTCGCCGCCCGGTTCACCGAGGCCGGGCACCAGCTCTATCTCGTCGGCGGGACCGTGCGGGACGCGTTGCTCGACCGCCTCGGCAACGACTTCGACTTCGCGACCGACGCACGGCCCGAACGCGTGCGCGAGCTGCTGACCGGCTGGGCCGACGCGATCTGGGACACCGGGATCGCGTTCGGCACGATGGGCGCGACCAAGCGCGGCGCGACCGTGGAGATCACCACCTTCCGGTCCGACTCCTACGACCGGCAGAGCCGCAACCCCGAGGTCCGCTTCGGCAGCTCGATCGAAGAAGACCTGGTCAGGCGCGACTTCACGGTCAACGCGATGGCCATCGACTTGTCGACGAAGCAGTTCGTCGACCCGCACGACGGCCGGGACGCGCTGCGTCGCAAGGTGCTCGACACGCCGGCGACCCCGCAGGAGTCGTTCGCCGACGACCCGCTGCGGATGATGCGCGCGGTCCGGTTCGTGAGCCAGCTCGGCTTCACCCCGGCGCCCCGCGTGCTCGCCGCGATCCACGACATGAACGGCGAGATCGACCGGATCACCGCGGAGCGGATCCAGGTCGAGCTGTCCAAGCTGCTGTGCGGCGTGCACCCGCGCCGGGGGCTCGAGCTGATGGTCGACACCGGCCTCGCCGACCACGTGCTGCCGGAGGTGCCGGCCATGCGGCTGGAGATCGACGAGCACCACCAGCACAAGGACGTCTACCAGCACTCCCTCGTCGTGCTCGACCAGGCGATCGACCTCGAGGAGCCGGGCACGGAGCCGGACCTCGTGCTGCGGCTCGCGGCGCTGCTCCACGACATCGGCAAGCCGGCCACCCGCCGGTTCGTCGAGGGCGGCGGCGTGAGCTTCCACCACCACGAGGTGGTCGGCGCGAAGATGACCCGCAAGCGTTTGCGCGCGCTGCGGTACTCGAAGGAGGTCATCGAGGAGGTCGCCCAGCTCGTGTACCTCCACCTGCGCTTCCACGGCTACGGCCGGGCGAGTGGACCGACTCGGCCGTGCGCAGGTACGTCACGGACGCCGGCCCGCTGCTGTCCCGGCTGCACAAGCTCGTCCGCGCCGACTGCACCACGCGCAACCGCCGCAAGGCGTCCGCGCTGCAGCGCACCTACGACGGCCTCGAGGAGCGGATCGCGCGGATCGCCGAGGAGGAGGACCTCGCGCGGGTGCGGCCCGACCTGGACGGCAACGAGATCATGCGGCTGCTCGGCCTGCCGCCGGGCCCGCTGGTCGGCAGGGCGTGGCGGCACCTCAAGGAGCTGCGGCTGGACCGCGGCCCCCTCGACCACGACGAGGCGATCGCCGAGCTGCGGAAGTGGGCGGAGTCCGAAGGCGTCACGCCGCCGGCCGGACCGGCTGACTCCGCCGGCTGACCAGCTCGAAACCGGCCATGCCGACCAGGTAGGCGACGGTCGCGGCCACGATCAGCACCACCGACTCGCCGTTCGCGGGGATCACCGACGCGGCGACCGCGACCGCGAGCGCCTGCGTGATGTTGAACAGCATGTCGTAGAGCGCGAACACCCGGCCGCGGGTCTCGTCGCCGATGTCGCGCTGCACGGCCGCGTCCACGCAGAGCTTCACGACCTGGCCGGTGTAGGCGATGAGGAACGCGGCGACCAGCGTGGTCGGCAGCACCATCGGCAGCCCCAGCCCGAGCTGGGTGACCGCCCCGATGCCGAGCGCGATGAACATGGTCCGCTTGCGGCCGAGCCCGGTGACCAGGCGTGCGGTGGTGAGGCCGGCGAGGAAGATGCCGAGCCCGCCGGCGCCGAGGACCACGCCGAGCCCGGGCAGCCCGGCCTCGATGGGTCCCCAGCTCTCGAAGCTGTAGCGCATCAGCGTGACGGTCAGCAGCAGCGAGACGCCGAACGCCGCCCGGTGCGCCAGCAGCGCGCAGAACCCGGCGGCCACGGTCGGCGTGCGCAACGCCACCCGGCCGCCGTCGAACAACCCGTTGGCCACGGCCGCGAGCGCGGTGGCCGGCTCGACCACCCGGTCCGGCCCCAGCGCGCCCCGGGTGAACCGGCTGGCGAGCCAGGCGGCCAGCACGGACCCGACGACCGCGACGGCCGCGGTCAGCCCGGACCCCACGTCGCCCTCGCCGAACACGGCACGCAGGCCGACCGCGCAGCCGGCCCCGACGACCGACACGACCGCGCCGAGCGTCACCGACAGCGCGTTGGCCTCGACCAGGTTGGGCACCGGCACCACGTGCGGCAGCGACGCGGACAGCCCGGCGCCGACGAACCGGCTGATGCCGATCACCACGAGCGCGAGCAGCAGCAGCGGGAACCCGGCGACACCCGTGGCCACGCACACGGCGGACACCACGATCAGCGAACCGCGCAGCAGGTTCGCGGCGACCAGCACGCGCCGGCGGTCCCAGCGGTCCAGCAGCGCGCCGGCGAACGGGCCGACCACGGAGTACGGCAGCAGCAGCACCACGAACCCGGCGGCGATCTCGGCGGGCGACACCGCGCGTTCCGGGTTGAACACGACGGCCCCGGCGAGCCCGGTCTGGAACAGGCCGTCGCCCCACTGCGAGGAGAACCGGCTGAACAGCAGGCGGCGGAACCCGGCCATGGCCAGCAGCCGGCGCGCCCCGATCCTGCTGTGGTGGTGGTCGGAGTGCACGTCGGCCGAGGTGTTCACGGCTGAAGAGCCTATGGGAGAACCCGAACGGCGGGTGGGCCGCGTAATGCGGCACACCCGCCGATCGGTCGACTGGGCACCCGGTCGCCTCACGGCGGATGGCGCAACGTGGCTCCTGCCGAACGGTATTCCACGAAGGCTGTTCTTGGTTGAGCCCGGGGGACACTGCGGTGTCCAGCCACCAGCTTCAACGAGCCGGCCCGGTCCATTGTTCCCGAAATCTCGTGGGCCCGCTGGATTCCCTATGAACGGATGGGATCATGTGCGGGTGCGATCCGACGCTCCCGATGCGGCAGTCGAGCCGGGCACGCTGCTCGTGGCGGCGCCCAGCCTGACCGACTCGAACTTTCGCCGCACGGTCGTGTTCGTCATCGACCACCGCGGGGAGGGCACGCTCGGTGTCGTGCTCAACCGGCCGAGCGAGGTGCCGGTCGACGACGTCCTGCCCAACTGGGGTCCGCACGTGACGAACCCGGGGTCGGTCTTCGTTGGCGGCCCCGTCGAGCAGAAGACCGCGCTCTGCCTCGCCGCGATGCGCACGGGCGAGGAGTCGACCGGGGTGAAAGGCCTGATCGGGGTGCGTGGCCCCGTCGCGCTCGTCGACCTGGACGCCGACCCCGAGGTGCTGGTGCCGAAGTTCCGGGGCCTGCGGGTGTTCGCCGGCTACGCGGGCTGGGACGTCGGCCAGGTCGCCGGTGAGATCGAGCGTGGCGACTGGATCGTGGTGCCCGCGCTGCCGAGCGACGTGCTCGCGCCGACCGACCAGGACCTGTGGGGCCGGGTGCTGCGCCGGCAGGGCATGCCGCTGGCGTTACTCGCCACGCACCCCGGAGACGTTCGCACCAACTGACTTGCTGAGCTCGCAGCCGCCGCAGGCACAGCCCTTGCAGCCTTCCGGCAGCTCGGGGGCCGGCTCCGGCACCGCCTCCGCGGCCCGGTGCCCCAGCACGCCGCCGCCGGCCGCGATCGCGACCATGCCGACGAGCCCGACGAGGCTCGTGACGACGAACGCCGCCCGCGCCGTCGACCGCCAACGCCACGGCCCCGCCGACGATCCCCACGAGCCCGGCGACCGCGATCGGCAGGCCGGCGACCTTGTTGCCGACCCGGAACGTCTCGTCGTCACGCAGGGTGGCCGGGGTGCGGACGCCGCCGAACCGGTTGCGGGGCAGCCGCTCGAGGAACCCGAGCACGCCGACCACGGCGACGAGCAGACCGACGACCAGCGGCAGGAGCGCGAACAGAAGCACGGTTGGATGGTATGCGGTGCCGTCGGACACCACGAATACGGTCTTGGCCGCCGCGATAGACTACGAGTATGAGCGCCGGACGCCTGCTCCTTAGTCCGCCGCGCTGACCCTTCAGGTCAGTGCGGCGAACCCCTCATGCCCTGCGGCAGAGGGGTTTTTTGTGTTCGGAGCAAGCAACCACGGGAGGACCCCACGATGAGTGACGCAGCCGAGGCAGTACCCACAAGCCGGTACACGGCCGCGCTGGCCAACTCCATCGAGGCGCGGTGGCAGCAGTACTGGGAGGAGCGCGGCACGTTCCACGCGCCGAACCCGGTCGGGCCACTGGCCGGTCCGGTGCCCGAGGACAAGCTGTTCGTGCAGGACATGTTCCCGTACCCGTCGGGCGCCGGGCTGCACGTCGGCCACCCGCTGGGGTTCATCGGCACCGACGTGTTCGCCCGCTACCACCGGATGACCGGCCGCAACGTGCTGCACACCATGGGGTTCGACGCGTTCGGCCTGCCCGCCGAGCAGTACGCCGTGCAGACCGGGCAGCACCCGCGCAAGACCACCGAGGAGAACGTCGAGCGCTACCTGCACCAGATCCGCAGGCTGGGGCTGGGTCACGACGAGCGGCGCCGCATCAACACGACCGACCTGGGCTACTACAAGTGGACCCAGTGGATCTTCCTGCAGATCTTCAACTCCTGGTACGACGAGAAGCAGGACCGGGCCCGGCCGATCGCGGAGCTGGCGGCCGAGTACGCGCAGGACAAGCACCGCACGCCGGACGGCCGCGGCTGGTGTGAGCTGACCGGCGTCGAGCAGCGCAGGATCATCGACTCGCACCGGCTGGTGTACCTGTCCGACGCGCCCGTCAACTGGTGTCCCGGGCTGGGCACCGTCGTGGCGAACGAGGAGGTCACCGCCGACGGTCGCAGCGAGCGCGGCAACTTCCCCGTGTTCCGCAAGAACCTGCGCCAGTGGATGATGCGGATCACCGCGTACTCCGACCGTCTGATCGACGACCTGGACCTGCTGGAGTGGCCCGAGAAGGTCAAGACCATGCAGCGCAACTGGATCGGCCGCTCGAAGGGCGCGCACATCCGGTTCCCGGTCTCCAGCGACCACATCGAGGTCTTCACCACCCGGCCGGACACCGTGTTCGGCGCGACCTACATGGTTCTGGCGCCAGAGCACCACCTGGTCGACCGGATCGTGCCGGCCGAGTGGCCCGCGGACGTCGACGAGCGCTGGACCGGTGGGCACGCCACGCCGGCGGAGGCGATCGCCGACTACCGGCGCGCCGCGTCGCAGAAGTCCGAGCTGGACCGGCAGGAGAACAAGGAGAAGACCGGGGTGTTCGTCGGCGTCTTCGCCACGAACCCGGCCAACGGCGCACAGATCCCGGTGTTCATCGCCGACTACGTGCTGATGGGCTACGGCACCGGCGCGATCATGGCGGTGCCGGGCCAGGACCAGCGTGACTGGGACTTCGCGACCGTGTTCGGCCTGCCGATCGTGCGCACCGTCCAACCGACAGAAGGCTTCGACGGCGAGGCGTTCACCGGCGACGGGCCCGCGGTCAACTCGGGCTTCCTGGACGGCATGGACGTCGACGAGGCCAAGAAGACGATCATCTCCTGGCTGGAGGCGAACGGCCATGGCGAGGGCAAGCTGCAGTACAAGCTGCGGGACTGGCTGTTCGCGCGGCAGCGCTACTGGGGTGAGCCGTTCCCGATCGTGTTCGACGAGGACGGCCTGCCGCGCGCGCTGCCGGAGAGCATGCTGCCGGTCGAGCTGCCCGACGTCGACGACTACTCGCCGAGGACGTTCGACCCGGAGGACGCCGACTCGGTGCCGTCGCCGCCGCTGTCCCGCGCCGGCGACTGGATCGAGGTCGAGCTGGACCTGGGTGACGGCAGGAAGTCCTACCGCCGCGACGTCAACGTGATGCCGCAGTGGGCCGGCTCGTCCTGGTACCAGCTGCGCTACGTGGACCCGACGAACACCGAGCAGATCTGCGCGCCGGAGAACGAGAAGTACTGGCTGGGCGCGCGGCCGGAGATCCACGGCCCGAACGACCCGGGCGGCGTCGACCTGTACATCGGCGGCATCGAGCACGGCGTGCTGCACCTGCTGTACTCGCGTTTCTGGCAGAAGGTGCTGTTCGACCTGGGGCACGTGTCCGCGCCGGAGCCCTACCGCCGGCTGTTCAACCAGGGCTACATCCAGGCGTACGCGTACACCGACTCCCGCGGTGTCTACGTGCCGGCCGAGGAGGTCACCGAGGAGGGCGGCAAGTTCTTCTGGGGTGGCCAGGAGGTCAAGCAGGAGTACGGGAAGATGGGCAAGAGCCTGAAGAACATCGTCACGCCGGACGAGATGTGCGAGCGGTACGGCGCCGACACCTTCCGGTTCTACGAGATGGCCATGGGTCCGATGGACGTCTCCCGCCCGTGGGCCACCAAGGATGTCGTCGGCGCGCAGCGGTTCCTGCAGCGCATGTGGCGCAACGTGGTCGACGAGACCACGGGCGAGGTCCACGTGAGCGACGAGTCCCCGGACGAGGCGACGCTGCGCGCGCTGCACAAGGCCGTCGACGGCGTGCACACGGACTACGCGAACATGCGCTTCAACACGGCGGGCGCGAAGCTGATCGAGCTGAACAACCACGTGACGAAGGTGTACGGCACGAAGCCGGCGCCGCGGTCCGTCGTGGAGCCCATGGTGCTGATGCTGGCGCCGCTGTGCCCGCACGTCGCCGAGGAGATGTGGCGGGTCCTGGGCCACGAGGAGTCACTGGCCCACGGCCCGTTCCCCACCGCGGACGAGAAGTACCTGGTCGAGGACACGATCGAGTACCCGATCCAGGTCAACGGCAAGGTCCGCGGCCGCGTGACGGTCCCGGCGTCCGCCGGCCAGGACGAGGTGAAGGCCGCCGCACTGGCCGAGGAGAAGGTGGCGGCACTGATCAACGGCGGTGAGCCGCGCAAGGTGATCGTGGTACCGGGCCGCCTGGTCAACGTGGTCCTGTAACCCCCGAGCAGCGGGCTGGGAGCTGGAACCCGGCTTGTGGATCTGTGGGCGAAAGTCCGCACAGACGAACAGCTACCCCAGGGGAACGTGACGCCACCCAGCCACAAACCACCTGGTCAGCCGAACCTGCGCCGGAACGTGACCAACACTTGAAATTCCGGGGAGGCGGACTAGGGGCGGACGAGACCGCGCCACTGGCATCGATCGCTCGGGGGGCTACGCGACCGATGCCAGCGGCGCGAAGCCCGGCCGAGGCCGGGCCCCGACGCTCGGCTAGGTTCCGCCGGCGCTGGGGCTCTGACGTGTCAGAGACGCGAACATTGTGGCACTCCGCCGGCTCAGCACTAACTAATCGTTAGCAGTTGCGCACGAATCACCGATTGTCGTATTCGACTGGTTGCGAAGAGTGTTCACATAGCGGCTCTAGCAGCGACAAATGCGTCGACCGCGCGGTTGACGTCGTCGGTCGAGTGCGCGGCCGACATCTGGGTCCGGATCCGTGCCTTGCCGTGCGGCACCACCGGGTAGGAGAACCCGATCACGTAGATGCCCTCGGCGAGGAGCAGGTCGGCCATCCGGCCCGCGAGCGCCGCGTCGCCGATCATCACCGGGATGATCGGGTGCTCGCCGGGCAGCAGGTCGAACCCGGCCTCGGTCATGCGGGACCGGAACAGCGCCGTGTTCTCCCTGCAGCCGGGTCAGCAGCTCGCTCGACGACTCCAGCAGCGTCAGCGCCGCCAGCGCGGTCGCCGTGATCGACGGGGCGAGGGAGTTCGAGAACAGGTACGGCCGCGACCGCTGCCGCAGCATCTCGACGATCTCCGCCCGCCCGGACGTGTAGCCGCCGCTGGCCCCGCCCAGCGCCTTGCCGAGCGTGCCCGTCACGACGTCCACCCGGTCGGCGACGCCGAACAGCTCCGGGGTGCCCCGGCCGGTCGGGCCGGTGAACCCGACCGCGTGCGAGTCGTCCACCATCACCAGCGCGTCGTAGCGGTCGGCCAGCGCGCAGATCTCGTCGAGCGGCGCCAGGTAGCCGTCCATGGAGAACACGCCGTCGGTGGCGATCAGCCGGTAGCGGGCGCCGGCCGCCTCCTTCAGCTGTCGCTCCAGGTCGGCCATGTCGCGGTTCTTGTAGCGCAGCCGCTGCGCCTTGCACAGCCGGACGCCGTCGATCACCGACGCGTGGTTGAGCTCGTCGGAGATCACCGCGTCGTCCTTGCCCAGCAGCGTCTCGAACAGCCCCGCGTTCGCGTCGAAGCACGAGCTGTACAGGATCGTGTCCTCGGTCGACGAGGAACTCCGACAGCTTGGCCTCGAGCTCCTTGTGCGGCTCCTGCGTCCCGCAGATGAACCGCACCGACGCCATCCCGAAACCCCAGCGGTCCAGCGCCTCCTTCGCCGCCGTCGACCAGCACCGGGTGGTCGGCGAGCCCGAGGTAGTTGTTGGCGCAGAAGTTCAGCACCGCGTCGTCTGAGCCGACCCGGACCGACGCGTTCTGCGGGGTCGAGATCACCCGTTCCGCCTTGTACAGGCCGGCGGAGCGGATCTCGTCCAGCTCCGTGCGCAGGTTCTCCCGCATCGCGCCGAACATCAGGCCTCCGCCAATCCATGATGACCTTGCCGCAGCGGCCGTCGCGCGCGGTGGCGAACGCGGCCTCGTGCTCCGTGTAGGGGAACCGGTGGGTGATCACCGGTGAGATGTCCAGCCCCGCCTGTAGCAGGACCGACATCGCGTACCAGGTCTCGAACATCTCGCGTCCGTAGATGCCCTTGATCGTCAGCATCTTGAGCACCACGTGCGACCAGTTGATCGGGATCTCCGTGGCCGGCAGGCCCAGCATCGCGATCCGGCCGCCGTGCGTCATGTTCGCGATCATGTCCCGCAGCGCGGCGGGCTGCCCGGACATCTCCATGCCGATGTCGAAGCCCTCGGTCATCCGCAGCTCGTCGTACACGTCCGCGATCCGCGTGGTGGCGACGTTCAGCGCGAGGTCGACGCCGATCTTGCGGGCCAGGTCCAGCCTCGGCTCGCTCACGTCGGTGATCGCCACGTGCCGGGCGCCCGCGTGCTTCGCGACCGCGGCCGCCATCAGCCCGATCGGGCCGGCGCCGGTGATCAGCACGTCCTCGCCGAGCACGGGGAACGACAGCGCGGTGTGCACGGCGTTGCCGAACGGGTCGAAGATGGCCGCCACGTCCAGGTCGACCTGGTGGTTGTGCACCCACGCGTTCTGCTCCGGCAGCACCGCGTAGCTCGGCGAACGCCCCGGCCGTGTGCACGCCGAGGCCCACCGTGTTCTTGCACAGGTGCCGCCGGCCCGCCTTGCAGTTGCGGCAGGTGCCGCAGATCAGATGTCCCTCGCCGCTGACCAGGTCGCCGACCTTGACCTTGGTGACCGCGGCGCCGATCTCGACGACCTCGCCGACGAACTCGTGCCCGACCACCAGCGGCGGCTCGATCGTGCTCGCCGCCCACTCGTCCCAGGAGTCGATGTGGAGGTCGGTGCCGCAGATGCCGGTCCGCAGGACCCGCAGCAGCACGTCGCCCGGTCCCGGCGACGGGTCCGGCACGTCGGTCAGCTCCAGCCCGGGACCCTGGGCCACCTTGACCAGAGCCTTCACGTGTTCCTCCCGATCAGTCGGATGCCCAGCTCATCTTCCACGGCGAGCGGATGACGAGACTGCCGATCCTGACGTAGCTCGCTCGACGGATCTTCAACGACCCGGCGGTGATCCGGCCCGCCACGACGAACCGGGGCCGTCCGGCGGCCCGCCCGGCGCCCACCCGGTCCTTCACGCTGCCGGCCACCACCTGGACGCCGTTCGTGTCGACCACCGCGTGCTCGGGCAGCAGCAGCTTCACGCTGCCGCCGCTGACGTCCAGCTGGATCCGCACCTCCTGGTGCTCGATCCGCGCTTCGGTGAAGTCCAGCTCGGTGGAGCCGAGCCGGTTGCGCACGACCATCTCCCTCGGCACGACCCACTGACCGGTCCGCTTGAGCGTCGACATATTGGCCCGCAGCTCGACCGGCGGCGTCCGCAGCGGCGACTCGACGTCGGTGTGCGTGACGCCGGCGAGGTCGACCACCACGGCGTTCAGCTCGGCCCGCGTCCGCGCCGCGAGCGCGGTGTCGGTCCTCGTGGTGAACTCGTCGAGCGAGAGCATCCCGTGGCCGATGGCCTTCTGCAGGATCTGCACGACGTGCGAGCGCTCCGCGTCCGACACCCGCAGCTCTCTCGGGTCGACCGGTCCCAGCTCCTGCTCGACCATGTTGCTCACGCTCCCCACGGTATGCCCTGTCGCGGAACCGGCTCAGGCGGTGGTGCCGTCCGGGTTGATGCGTTCGAAGCGGGTGAACGAGACCAGCGCCGGCGGGATCACGACCGAGCCGTCGGCCTGCTGGTTCTGCTCGAGGATCGCCACCATTGTCCTGCCGATCGGCAGGCCGGAGCCGTTGAGCGTGTTGGCGAACCCGCGGGTGCCGTCCTTCGCCTTCGTGCGGATGCCGGCTCTGCGGGCCTGGAACGTGCCGAAGTCGGACACGCTCGACACCTCGCGGTAGCGCTGCTGACCCGGCAGCCACACCTCGAGGTCGTAGGTGCGCTCCGCGGAGAAGCCGATGTCGCCCGCGGCGAGCCGCACCACCCGGTAGGCGAGGCCCAGCTCCCGCAGGCAGGTCTCCGCGTGCGACAGCAGCATCGCCAGCTCGGCGTCCGCGCGTGCCGGCTCGCAGAAGCGCACCAGCTCGACCTTCTGGAACTGGTGGAGCCGGATCAGGCCGCGGGTGTCCTTGCCGTACGAGCCGGCCTCGGACCGGAAGCACATGGTGTCCGCCGTGTACGCCAGCGGCAGGTCCTCGGCCGCGAGGGTCTCGCCGGCGTGCAGGTTCGTCAGCGGCACCTCGGCCGTCGGGATGAGGAACAGCTCGCGGTCGGCGACGCCCGTGGCGAACAGGTCCGCCTCGAACTTCGGCAGCTGGCCCGTGCCGGTCATGGTCGGCCGGTTCACGATCGCCGGCACCGAGAACTCCGTGTACCCGTGCCGGTCGGTGTGCAGCTCCAACAGGAACGCGGCGATCGCGCGCTCCAGCCGGGCGCCCGCGCCGCGCACGACGCTGAACCGGGGGCCGGCGAGCTTCGTGGCCCGCGCGAAGTCGAAGATGCCCAGCTTCTCGCCGATGGTCACGTGGTCGAGCGGCTCGAAGTCGAACTCCGGCGGCGTGCCCCAGGTGCTGACCAGCTCGGCGTCTTCGTCGGAGTTGCCGTCCGGCAGCTCGTCGGCCGGCAGGTTCGGGATGCCGAGCAGGAACTCGTCCAGGTCCGCGGCCAGCTGCCGCTGCTGCTCCTCGAGAGCCTGGATCCGGGCCTTCGCCTCGCGGGCGTGCTCGCGCAGCGCGGTCACGTCCTCGCCGCGCTTGGCCGCCGCGCCGATCTCCTTCGCGACCCGGTTGGACTCCGCCCGCGCCTCGTCCGCGGTGCCGATCACCGCCGTGCGCTGGGAGAACAGCTTCTCCAGCGCGGGCAGGTCGAGCGTGAAGCCACGGCGGGCGAGCTTGCGCACGGCGTCCGTGGTGGGGTCGAGCAGGAGGCGGGGGTCATGCATGAGGATCAGGTTACTGAGCGGAGCTTGCGGAGCGATCGTTGCTATCGGCGGAGCTTGCGGAGCGATCGTTGCTGTCGGCGGAGCTTGCGGAGCGATCGTTGCTGTCGGCGGAGCTTGCGGAGCGATCGTTGCTATCGGGAGGAGCCATCGGGTTCGGCGTCCAGGCCGTGCTCGATGGCATACCTGGCCAGCTCGACGCGGTTGTGCAGCTGGAGCTTGCGCAGCGTGGACTGCACGTGGTTCTCCACCGTCCGGTGCGACAACACCAGCCGCGTCGCGATCTGCCGCGCGGTCAGCCCCTTGGCGACCAGCCGCAGCACGTCGGTCTCCCGCTCGGTGAGCCTCGGCCGGTCAAGGGTGTCGCCCGGGTCGGCGGCCATCCGCCGGTACTCGCCGAGCACCAGGCCCGCGAGCCCCGGCGTGAACACCGCGTCGCCGGCCGCGGTCCGCTTGACCGCCTCGACCAGCTCCGTCGCGGACGCCGACTTCAGCAGGTAGCCGGACGCGCCGGCCTTCACCGCCTCCAGCACGTCCGC
Source organism: uncultured Actinomycetota bacterium (assembly GCA_963840275.1). Lineage (GTDB taxonomy): Bacteria > Actinomycetota > Actinomycetes > Mycobacteriales > Pseudonocardiaceae > Actinophytocola. The sequence goes on along the minus strand of CAWIYK010000002.1, from coordinate 410,890 downwards.
GTGCTCGCCGGACGCGGACAGCACGAGCACCCGGGTGTCGGCCAGCTCGCCGGTGATCTGGCCGGTCGCCGCCACCCCGGACTCCGCGCCGAGGTTGAGGTCCATCAGCACCACGTTCGGCCGGACGGTCCGCGCGATCCGCACGGCGGCCGCCGCGTCGCCGGCCGTGGCCAGCACCTCGAACCCGCGCTCGGCGAGGTCCCGCGCGACACCGTCGCGCCACATCGGATGATCGTCCACGACCATCACGGAGATCACCTGGTCACCCGCAGCTCCCACTCGACACCCGCACCGGGCGCGGACTCCAGGCTGACGGTGCCGCCGAGCGACGCGACCCGACCGCGCAGCGACTTCGCGATGCCCATCCGGCCCTCCCGCTCCGCCTCGGCGACCCGGGCCGGCGCGAAACCCACCCCGTCGTCCCGGACGCTGACCACGATCTCGGAACCGAGGTCCTCGAGCAACACCCAAGCCCTGGCCTCGTCGCCGGCGTGCTTCTCCACGTTGGTGAGCGCCTCGCGCACCGCGGCGGTCAACTCGGTGGCCCGCACCGCCGGCAGCGGCACCGGGGTCGCCGGCACGGACACCGCGACCCGCTCGGTCTCCAGCAGCTTCAGCCGGGAGCCGAGGTCGGCGGACCCGTCCTCCGTCGACACGGGCGCGCTCGACACCAGCGCCCGCAACGCGATCTCCTGCGCGCCGGCCAGCTTCGCCAGCTCGGCCGCCTCCCCGCCCAGCTCGGCGCCGCGCCGCCGTACGCGGGCGAGCACCTGCAGCACGCTGTCGTGGATCGACCGCGCGAGCCGCTCCCGTTCCGCGGTCGCCGCCTCCGCCCGCAACGCGATGGCCAGCCGCTCCGCCGACCGCCGCGACGACGCCGCCGCGAGACCCAGCACGAACCCGACCCCCACCAGCAGCATCAGGTCCCTGGTCAGGTCGGTGTCGACGTATCCGCGCACGCCGAAGTTGAACGCCGCCACCACCGCGCCGAAGATCGCGCCGCCGAACGCGCCCGTGCACACCGCGCCGGCCGCCACCACGCCCGTGACCCACACGGTCGGGACCAGCGGCACCGGCGCGCCCTCGAGCTGCAGCGGGGTGAGGACGAGCCGCGAGCTGGCCATCACCGCGCAGCACACCACGAGGTCGAGCACCGTGAACGCGAGCATCCGCTCGCCCGGGCGCAGGTACCGCCACGCGACCACGCCGGTCCACCCCACCATCACGCCCGCCATCGCGAACGCGAGCCACGGCCGCGCGTACGCCGTCCGGTGGTAGAGGATCACGCCGACCGCGAAGAACAGGGTCAGCACCCGCAGCACGACCGCGGCGCGCCACAGCGGCAGCGTCGGATCCCGCGCCGGGACGGCGGTCATGGCCGTGTCTGGTGGTTCGCTTCGCTCACCGTTCCCAGTCCGCCTTGGTGTCGTCGCGCCCGCTGTCCGGGACGTCGTCGTCCTCCTGGTGCAGGACGTCGACCTCCGCGGGCTCGACGTCGTCGTCCTCGTGCAGCAACGACTTGACGCCCGCGTTCAGCACGGCGAGCAGCGGCACGGCGAGCAGCGCGCCCGCGATCCCCGCCGCGATCAACCCCGCCGCGATCGCCAGCACCACGGCCAGCGGGTGCAGCCGCACCGCGCGGCCGAGCAGCCACGGCTGCAGCACGTGGCTCTCCAGCTGCATCACGCCGATCACGATCGCCAGCACCACCAGCGCCGCGATGATCCCGTTGGCCACCAGCGCGATCAGGACCGCGACCGTGCCGGCCACGACCGCACCGATGATCGGCACGAACGCGGAGAGGAACACGAGCGCGGACAGCGGGATCACCAGCGGCACCCCGACGATCGCGATGCCGATGCCGATGCCGACCGCGTCGACCAGCGCCACCGCCGCGGTCGCCCGCACGTAGCTCACCAGCGCGCCGAAGCCGCGGCGACCGGCCACGTCCACCCGGTCGCGCACCCGCGCGGGCACGCCGCGCGTCACGAACGTCCAGATGCCGGGGCCGTCGTACAGGAAGAAGATCAGCACGAACACGGTCAGCACGAAGCCGGTCAGGATCTCGCCGATGGTCGCGGCCGTGGTGAGCGCGCCCTCGGTGATCGCCGCCTGGTTGTCCCGGACCGACTCGATGATGTTGTTGATGAAGGTCTGGATCTGCTCGTCGCGCAGGTGCAGCGGGCCGTTGTTGAGCCAGTCCTGGATCTGGTTGAGGCTCGCCGCCACCCGGTCCTGCAGCTCGGGAAGACCCTGTGTGAACTGGATGATCACGAACGTCAGCAGGCCGCCGAGCACCGCGATGCCGGCCACCATCACGATCGCGGCGGACAGGCCGCGCGGCACGCCCCACTCCGTCAGCCGCTCGACCCCGGGGGCCATCAGCGCGGCCAGCAGCAACGCGATGGCGATCGGCACCATCAGCTGGGAGAAGTAGCCGGCCAGCCACACGATCACGTACAGCGCGGCGATCACCATGATGAACCGCCACGCCAGCGCGCCGCTCACCCGGAGGCCGGTGGGCACCAGCTCGGTCACGTCGCGCGGCGGGTTCGGCCGCCGTCTCTTCTTCTGCGGCGCGGACTGCTGGTCGTCGCGGTTACGTGTCACCCGTTGACGGTATCGAGCGAGTCCGACATTCGGGAGTCGTAAAGCCCCGCGTCGCCCACAAATCGTCGCTGTGGACAAGTTTCGCCCAGTACCCGCCCAGCCTCCGATGACTACCGATCGTGACGTGTGGACACACTTTGTGTTCGTCACACGATCGGGGGGTGTGCCCGCTTCTGGCGTGCGATCCGGGGGTGATCGATGAAAGTGTCCGTCTGCACGGCCCGCCGGGACTCAACGTGATCACGCGATCGCTCTCCGATCGCCTCTCGATCACCCGCCGGCTCCGTTTCTCCGACACAGCGAGGTTCTGTCAGTGGATCAGGCGAGCAACGACGTCCGGGAGACCACCGCGTTCGCGCGGCGCATGGTCTGCCGCACGTTGACGGTGGTGGGCGGCGTCGCCGCCGGCACCGCGCTCGCCTGGTGGCTCTCCTCCTCCGCCGCGTCCGCGTCCGTCGAGGCCGCGACCGCACCGGAGGCGGGCCCCGCCGCCGCGGTCACCGAGTTCGCGGCACCCGTGACCGGCCCGGTCGAGACCGCGCTGACGACCGTCGCCGACTACCTCCAGGACCCGCCGCCCCCGCCGCAGGACCCGCTCAAGGACCTCGGCGACACGATGAAGGACGCGGCGGACCAGTTCCGCGACCGCGCGGAGAACGGGATCCAGGAACTGCCCGGCTGCGCGACGGACGTCGCGGGCTGCGACCTCGGTCTCGTCGACGACCCGACGCACCAGTACCCGGCCGACGGCTACGGCCGTGCCGACCTCCCGACCGCCCCGACCCCCGTGACCGCCGTCGCGGTCGGTGCCCTGCCCGGCGTCGACCTCGACGCCATCGCGCACCGCACCGCGAAGGACCGCGCGGCCGCGGACGGCATGAGCCGGCGCGGCTCCCCGGAGCCCACCGCACCGGCGCTGCCCGGCCTGCCGACCTGGCCGACCCCGCCCACGCTCCCGATCGCCCCGGCGACCGGTGGGCACGGCCACGCCGGCAACTCGCTGGACTCGCACCCGTTCGCCACGCTTCCGTGGCAGGACAGCACTTTCGACCTCGTCGCCGGCGGCGTCTCGCCCGCGACCGAGGTGAGCACGTTCGACCGCCCGGGCGCCCAGCCCGGCGTCGCACCTGACTGATCCTCCACCGGCGCGCCGCCCTCAGCCCCGAGTGCTGAGCGGCCATGCACCGTGTCCTTCCTCGCGGTGCCGCGCGCCTTTCGCCGGCGGGCCTCCCCCGCCACCCGACTCGGGTGGCCGATTGCCTCGACGCGTCTTGCCCCCAGTTCGCGTCCCGGCCACCCGTCCTACCCCCCAAGGGAAAACGAAAGGAGCATCTGACGATGCAAACCTGGGCGAAGCGTGGTTTTCAGACCGCGCTAGTCACCGGTGGTTTGCTGATGCTGGGTACCGGCATCGCTTCTGCCGACGAGGATGTCAACCCGGACAAGCCGGCCTCGCCGCTTGACGGGTCTGTGACAGTCCCCGTCAAAATCGACAACAACGCGTTCGGCACCCCGCTCGGGCAGAAGAATCTGCCCGGGGTCGACAACGAGATCAGGGTCAGCGTCGCTGACCTGACGCGTTCCGTGCCGATGGCCGACCAGGCCACCACGGCGACCTCGGTGGCCGCGCCGTTCACCGGCAAGGTTCAGGGGACCGCCGCTCCGGTGGCCACCAAGGTCAAGGGCTCGGTCGACCCGCTCACGGGCAAGGCTCGTGACCAGGCCGCGCCGCTCGTCGCCACCGCCGAGCCGGTGACGGACAAGCTCGCCACGTTGCCGATGGGCGACAAGATCCCGACCGTGCCCTCGCTGGACGCGGTCAACACGCCCGGCGTCGACGCCATCGGCGGCAGCCCCGCCGCCGGCAACCGCGTCAACGGCGACCTCGTCGTGCCGGTCGACGTCTCCGGCAACGCGGTCGCGATCGTCGGCAAGGCCGAGGTGGCCAACGACTCCGAGCAGAGCGCCGAGGCGTGGCGCGACGTCGAGACCGACGGCAGCCACGGCTTCCTGTCCGGCAACGCCGTGGACCTCGACTGGGCACTGCCCGTCCAGGTGACCGGCAACGCCGTCGCGGCGGGCGGCAAGGCTATCGCGCTGAGCTCCGCCACGCAGGACGCGACCGCGGGCGGCGACGTCGAGACCGACGGGAGCCACGGCTTCCTGTCCGGCAACGCGCTCGTGGGTCAGTTCGCCACGCCGCTGCAGGCGAACGGCAACGCGATCGCCGGCGCCGGCAGGGCCACCGCCGCGTCCGAGGCCGAGACCTCGGCGACCTCCGGCGGCACCGTGCTCACCTCCGGCGAGGACAGCGCGGGCGGCGGCAACGTCGGCGCGGCGCCCGTGGCGGTGCCGCTCAAGGCGAACGGCAACGCGATCATGGGGCTCGGCAAGGCGAACGCCTGGGCCGACTCCGTCGCGGACGCCGCGGCGGGCGACACCCGCCAGGGCATGTACGGGGTCCCGACCTACGTCGAGACCAACGGCGACCCGGCACTGCTGGCCGGCAACATCGCGCAGCCCGCGGTGAGCGGCCCGGCCCTGCTCTGCGGCAACGCGGGTGGCGCGGTCGGCACGGCCGCCGCCGAGTGCGACACCGCGAGCGAGACCACCGCGGGCGGCACCAGCCGCACCACCGGCGAGGGCTCCGTCCTCTCCGGCGCCATCGCGGCGACTCCGGTCGCACTGCCCGTCGAGGGCTTCGGCAACGCGGCGGCCGCGGTCGGCAAGGCGAGTGCCGAGGCCGACAACACGGTCGACTCGACCGCGGGTGGGTCCTCCTACACCCGTGGCCACGAAAGCGTGCTGTCCGGCACCGCCGCCAACACCCCGTTGGCCGGTCCGGTCGACGTGTTCGCGAACTCGGTCGCCGGCGTCGGCGGCACGTCGGCCACGGCCACCAACGACGCCACCACCTCGTCGGGCGGCAACACCGGCACCACCGGTGACGAATCGCTCGGCGGCGGCAACATGGGCACCATTCCGTTGACCCTGCCCGTCGAGGGCTTCGGCAACGCCGCGGCCGGCGCCGGTGGCGCCGACGCGACCGGCTCGGAGACCAAGAAGTCGACGTCCGGTGGCGGCAACAACACCGACGACGACGACGGTGTCGTCGCGTCCAACCTCGTGACCGCCCCGGTCGCGACGGCGGGACAGGTGTTCGGCAACGGCGCCGGCGCGGTGGCCTTCACCGACGCCAAGGCCACGACGGACAACGAGCTCGCGGCCGGTGGCCCGAGCAAGGCGACCGGCACCGCCGGCTTCCTGTCCGGCAACATCGGCCAGGCACCCGTCTCGGTGCCCGCGCAGGTGTTCGGCTCCGGCGCGAGCGCCCTGGCCAAGGGCACGCAGGCCGCCGTCAACAACACCGAGATGACCTCGGGCGGCGACGCGACCAGCGACGGCGTCGACGGCGCCGGCACCGGCAACGTGGTCAACGCCCCGGTCGCGGGCGCGGGCCAGGTCTACGGCGAGTCCGCCGCGGCCCTCGGCCTGAACGACTCGCTCGCCGGGTCGGTCACCGAGACCGAGGCCGGTGGCGACACCGAGACCGACGGCACGTCCGGCCTGGTCGCCGGCAACGTGGCGAGCCCGCAGGCACTGCCGCTCGCGCAGAGCTTCGCGGCGGTCGCCTCGGCGGTCGGCGGAGTCAACTCCGCGGTCGCGACGAACAAGACCGAGGCCGAGTCCGGCGGCGACATCGACACCGCGGGCGACGAGGGCTTCATCTCGGGCAACCTGGTCGACGTCCCGGCGGCGGCGGTCGTGCAGCCGTTCGGCGACGCGGTGGCCGCGCTGGCGGGCGACTCGTACGCGTCCGGCCTGAGCAACACCGAGGGCGAGGTCGGTGGCACGTCCACCACCAGCGGCGACCACGGTTCGCTGTCCGGCATCGACGGCACGTTGCCGGTCGGTGCCAACGTCCCGGTGTACGACGTGCCGGTCGAGGTGCTCGCGCGGGCGTTCACCGAGTCGTTCCACGCGAGCGAGCTCGAGGTCGGCGAGAACGAGTCGCAGATCAACCTGCCGGTGCACGGTGGCCTCGAGGCGACCGAACTGCCGTCGCTGCTGCCGTCGGCCCTGCCGTCGCGGGGCCGGTCCATGCCGGCCGACCCGTTCGCCGGTGCGTTCTCCGGTGTGCTGACCGGCGTCAACGACAGCATGGCCGCGCTCACGCACGGGCAGGTCGTCGACCTCGGTGACACGGTGCCTTCGCACCTCACCGTCGACGCGCCGGTCGACAACCACATCCTCCCCGCGCCGTACCCGATGGGCCGCGCCGCGGCTCCGGTCGGCGGCGACCTGCTGGGTGGCGGCCTCCTCGGCGGCGACCTGCTGGGCGGTCACCTGTTCGGTGGTCTGCTGGGTGGCGACATGCTCGGTGGCGTGACCGGCGGCCTGCCCGTTTCGCAGCTGCCGGTGTCCGGTGTCGGCGGTCGCCAGGATGTTCCGGCGCTTCCGGTCGGTGGCGACGTGCTCGGCGGCGACCTGCTGGGCGGTCACCTGTTCGGTGGTCTGCTGGGTGGCGACATGCTCGGTGGCGTGACCGGTGGCCTGCCGGTTTCGCAGCTGCCGGTCTCGGAGCTGCCGGTGTCCGGTGTCAGCGGTCGGGAGGACGTTCCGGCCCTTCCGGTCGGCGGCGACGTGCTCGGCGGCGACCTCCTGGGTGGCCTGCTGGGCGGTGGTCTGCTGGGTGGCGACATGCTCGGTGGCGTGACCGGCGGCCTGCCGGTCTCGCAGCTGCCGGTGTCGAGCCTGCCGGTCTCGGGTGTCGGCGGTCGGCAGGACGTTCCTGCCGTTCCGGTCGAGCTGCCCGAGTTGCTGCCGGTCTTCGGCGACCTGACCGACACCACGGCGGTCATCCCGGCCGTGCCGGCCACGGACGACCTGACCGACACCACCGCGGTCCTCCCGGTGATCCCGGCCACGGACGACCTGACCAGCACTACGGCGATCATCCCGGTGATCCCGGCCGCGGGTGACCTGACCGACATCACCTCGGTGATCCCGGTCGTCCCGGCGCTGCCGGGCGCCGGTGACGTCAACGCGGTGCCGGTCGTGCAGGCGCCTTCGCTGAACACGCTGCCGGTCTCGAACCCGGGCCTGTCCGGTGTCCAGGCGCCGGTGATGGGCGACTCGTCGCTCGACGCCACGCGTGCCGCGCTGGCGAACCTCTTCACCACCCACCCGATCGCCTGATCGGGTAGCCGAGAAGGGCCCGGGAGCGACTCGCTCCCGGGCCCTTCTCCTGTCCCTAGCGCAGTTCCGCCTCCGCGCGGCGGACCAGGTCGTGCACGGTGTCCGCGCCGTCGCTCGTCACCCAGCCGATCCGCACCGGGTACGGCGCCAGCTCCGCGACCCGCTCGGCGACCGGCGTGCCCGGCCCGTGCGGATGGTCGACGACCACGGCGAACGTGCCGCCGCCGTGCCGGGCCACGGTGTGGTCGATGCCGAGCCCGCCGGTGAGCCGGTCCCCCGTCTCGCGGAGCACCCGGTCACCCAGCTCCGGCGCCAGCTCCCGCAGCCCACGCACGTCGGCGAGCACCAGCGTCACCCGCGTGCCCCGCGCCCGCGCGCGCCGCAGCGCCTGGTCCAGCCGGTCGAACAGCAGCACCCGGTTCGGCAGTCCGGTAACCGGGTCGAGGAGTCCCTTGTCCCGCAAGGCATCCGTGTGCACCGGCCGCACCACGGCGACCGCGAGCCGGACGCCGCGCAGCACCACCGGGTACAGCTCGAGCCACAGCCGCCGGTGTTCGTTCACCACGACCGCGGTCGTCGTCGCGGTGTCGGCCCGCAACACCTGACCGACCAGCTCTGCGAGTGTCGGCAGCGGGGCGCCCCGGTCGTCCGTGAGCCGCCAGTTCCCGCTCGCGAGGTCGTCTTCGGTCAGTCCCAACAGATCGGCCGCGTGCGCGGTGACCGTGCGGCACCCGCCGTGGCCGTCGCACAGCAGCACGCCGACCCCGAGCTCGCCGGCCACGTCCTCGAACCGGCCGTTCAGCAGCGGCGCCACCAGATGCGCCGTGCTCACTGACTTCCTCGGATCCCCATGTGCCCCCGCACCTCACGACGAACGTGCGTGCACTCTCCCGTGTCCACCATGGACAGTTCAAGGACCCGGCCACCACCCGTACCGGTGATCCTGTTCCCAGTTCGGGCCGACCCCTAGTCCCACTTGCCGAGCCACGCCGGCACCGGCAGCGAGACCTCCTCGGCCAGCTCCCTGGCGTCCTGCCGCAGCCGCGCCAGCTCCTCCTTGGGATCCGCCGCCCCGGCGACGGACCGCACGACCTCGGCGAGCGCGTACGAGTCGTGCTCCTGCGCGGCGGCCCGCACCCCGGCCGGCACACTGGAGTCGAAGGCGAGGTCGAACCGCGACAAGCCGGCGCCGGCCCGGTCGCACGCGGGGCACTCGCAGTGGGTGACCTCGGCCCCCCGCAGATCCATCCCGCGCTGCCAGTGCAGCAGCTTCGGCACGAACACCTGCGGGCTGCGCTTGGGCTTGACCCCGTCGGCCCGCCGAGCCACCGGCCCACCCAGATGCCGGGTGGAGGAGGACAACCCGATGGCGGCGACCTTCGCCCCCGCCGCGACGGCGGGAATCCCGATCGGCCCGGTGCGCAGCAGCTCGAGCTTGCGCCCGGTCCGCGTGCTCCACCGCAGCAGCCGCCGCAGACCCTGCACCTTGTAGGACGAGTCGAGCGGATCGAACGGCGCCCCGAGCACCAGCGACACGTTCCGGTCGGCGGCACGCAGCTGCTCGGCGAGGACGCCGCTGTGCTTGGACCCGAGCCAGCCACCGTCGAGCACCAACGTCACGGAGACGTCGACCCGGTAGTCGCGGTGCAGCTCGGCCTTCAGCTCGTCGAGCTGCCCGACCCGCAGCCGGGGCCCCGGCGTGCGCACCACCCGCAGCCCCAGCTCGGCCTGTGCCTCGACCCAGTCGAAGACCGGGAGGTCCAGGTCGAACCCGAGCTGCCCCTCGACGACGGGCGCCTTGGGCGTCCCCCGCGCCAGGTAGGCGGCCGGATCGATGTCGATGCCGTGCAGCTCCCCGGCTCTGGCCAGCGCGGACGCGACCTTCAACCCGTGCAGGCCCTGGAGGGTCACCCCACCGAACCGCTCCCGGTTGACGACGGCCTCGGCGGCACTGCACCGCCCGAGATAGGCGTGCACGCGCCCGAGCGAGGAGCGCGCAGCACGCCGTTCGGCCATGCCGACACGGTATGCGACGTGGTCAGCCCTGGGCCAGGTCGGTGAAGCGGCTGTAGTGCAGCTGGTGCGCGACGGTCACGGTGGCGGTCGGGCCGGCTCGGTGCTTGCCGAGGATCAGGTCCGCCTCGCCGGCCCGGGGGTCGTCGCGTTCGAAGGCGTCCGGGCGGTGGATCAGGATGACCATGTCGGCGTCCTGCTCCAGCGAACCGGACTCACGCAGGTCGGACAGCATCGGGCGCTTGTCGGTGCGTTGCTCCGGCCCACGGTTCAGCTGGCTGATCGCGATCACCGGCACCTCGAGCTCCTTGGCGAGCAGCTTGAGCTGCCGGGAGAACTCCGATACCTCCTGCTGCCGCGACTCGACCCGCTTGCCGGACGTCATCAGCTGCATGTAGTCGACCACGATGAGCCGCAGGTCGTGCCGCTGCCGGAGCCGCCGGGCCTTCGCGCGGATCTCCATCATCGTCATGTTCGGCGAGTCGTCCACGAACATCGGCGCCTCGCTGACCTCGCTCATCCGCCGCGCGAGGCGGGTCCAGTCGTCGTCGGACATGCGGCCACCACGCATGTCCGCGAGCCGGATCTTGGACTCGGCGGACAACATGCGCATGACGATCTCGGTACGGCTCATCTCCAGCGAGAAGATGACGCTGGTCATGCCGTGCTTCACCGAGCAGGACCGCATGAAGTCGAGCCCGAGCGTCGACTTACCGATACCGGGCCGCGCCGCCACGATGATCATCTGGCCGGGGTGCAGGCCGTTGGTGACCGCGTCGAGATCCTCGAAACCCGTTGGCACGCCGAGAGAAGAGCCGCCGCGGGAGGCGATGGCGTCGATCTCGTCCATGGTCGGCTGCAGGAGCTCCTCGAGCGCGACGTAGTCCTCGCTCATCCTGCGCTCGGTGACCTCGTAGATCGACGACTGCGCGCGGTCGACGATCTCGTTGATGTCGGCGCCCTCCGCGCCCGCGTAGCCGAGCTGCACGATCCGGGTGCCGGCCTCGACGAGCCTGCGCAGCGTCGCCTTCTCCGCGACGATCTCCGCGTAGTAGCTGGCGTTCGCGGCGGTGGGCACGGTCGCGATCAGCGTGTGCAGGTATGGCGGCGCCGCCGACGCGGCGGATCTCGCCCCTGCGCTCCAGCTCGGCGGCCACGGTGACCGCGTCCGCCGGCTCGCCCCGGCTGTACAGGTCGAGCACGCAGTCGTACACCAGCTGGTGCGCGGGACGGTAGAAGTCGTTGGGACGCAGTACCTCGACCACGTCGGCGATCGCGTCCTTGGACAGCATCATGCCGCCGAGCACGCTCTGCTCGGCGGTGAGATCCTGCGGCGGCTGCCGGTCGAAACCGTTGCCGTTCTCCGCGGGACCCGCCGCGGACGTCCGGTCATCGGTCAGAGCCACCGAGATGCCTCCTGGTCCATCGAACACATGTTCGAACATTAACTGTAAGCATCCGCGGCGACAACGGCAAGGCACCGGAATCCGCGTACGCAGAGCGAGCGGTCATGCGGGACCGTAGAGGTGCCGATCAAGCCGCGCAAACACCGCCTGTGGACAGCATGTGGATGCGTGCGGGCAACGAGTCACAGGCAGGTTCCCCACCTGTGGACAACCTGGGGACAGCCTGCCGGGTTGCCAAAGAAACCCCAGTTCAGGGGCTGTGTACAGGTTGTGGAAAAACTAACCGTTTGGCGACCGGCGTGTCGGGTGGAATCGCGCCGTCGGCGTGTCGTCGAACGGGCCGCCCGGAGGGGTAACCCACATGTGGACAACTTGACAGGACACCCGTCAGCCCCGGTCGAGTTGGTGAACCCGACACGGGGCTGACGCGAATGTGGTTACTCTCCGTCGATGCTGGTCGTGACCGTCAGCCGGCCGTGACCTCGAGCTTGAACGCGACGGTGACGTCCGGGTGCAACCGAGCGCTGATCGGGTGCTTGCCGACGGTCTTGATGTGACCCGGCAGCGAGATGACCCGCTTGTCGAGCGCCGGCCCGCCGGCGGCCTTGACGGCCGACACGACGTCGGCCGAGGTGACCGAGCCGAACAGCTTGCCGGAGCCGCTGGCGGCCTTGGCCTTCATCGGCACCGGGTCGATCTTCTCGAGCGCGGCCTTGATCTCCTGCGCGTGGTCCAGACCCCGGATCGCCCGCGCGGTCTGCGCGCGCCGGATGGTCTGCACCTGCTTCTCGGCGCCCTTGGAGGCGAGGATCGCCAGCCGCCGCGGGAGCAGGTAGTTGCGCCCGTAACCGTCCTTGACCTCGACGATGTCGCCCGGCCCACCGAGGCCGGCCACGTCGGCCGTGAGGATGAGTTTCATCTGGACTCCTGGATCAGCGCGCGGTCGAGGTGTAGGGCAGCAGCGCCATCTCCCGAGCGTTCTTCACCGCAATGGCGACGTCGCGCTGGTGCTGGCTGCAGTTGCCGGTGACCCGGCGGGCACGGATCTTGCCGCGGTCGGAGATGTACTTCCGCAGCAGCGTGGTGTCCTTGTAGTCGATGTCCTGCAGGTCCGACTTGGACTTGGCCTTCTTCTCGGCCTTGCAGAACACGCAAACCTTCTTCTTGGGCTTGCGAATGGGTGGCTTTGCCACGGTGTTACTCCTGAGTCTGTCTCGATCCCACTGTGTCAATCCAAGCAGGGTGGCTTAGAAGGGCGGTTCGTCGCTGAACCCGCCGCCGCCGCTGGGCGCGCCAGCGGGCGGAGCGGAGCCCCACGGGTCGTCGGCCGGTGCGGACCCGCCGCCACCGCCGCCGCCGAAACCGCCGCCGCCTCCACTGCCTCGGGCAACCTTGTTCACCTTCGCGGTCGCGTACCGCAGCGACGGGCCGATCTCGTCGACCTCGAGCTCGACGACGGTGCGCTTCTCACCCTCGCGGGTCTCGAAGGACCGCTGCTTGAGCCGACCGCTGACGATCACGCGGGCGCCGCGGGTGAGCGACTCCGCCACGTTCTCCGCGGCCTGCCGCCAGATGTTGCACCGCAGGAAGAGGGCTTCCCCGTCCTTCCACTCGCCGCTCGCGCGGTCGAGGGTGCGTGGCGTGGAAGCCACCGTGAAGTTGGCCACCGCGGCACCGGACTGCGTGAATCGCAGCTCCGGGTCGGCGGTCAGGTTGCCGATTACGGTGATGACTGTGTCGCCGGCCATGTCGTACCTCCCGGTATCTCAGGCCCCCGCGGGGTCGCGCCGCAGGACCTTAGTCCGCAGCACCGACTCCTGCAGGCCCAGCTGGCGGTCGAGCTCCTTGACCGCGTCCGGGTCGGCGTTCACGTCGAGCACCGCGTAGATGCCCTCGGTGTGCTTGTTGATCTCGAACGAGAGGCGGCGCTTGCCCCAGACGTCGACCTTCTCCACGTTGCCGCCAGAAGTGCGGATGACGTTGAGGAACGTGTCGAGCGAGGGCTGAACGGTGCGCTCGTCGAGTGTGGGATCGAGGATGACCATTACCTCGTAATGACGCATGAAGACCACTCACCTCCTGTGGACTCTGCGGCCACGGACTCTCCGTGGCAGGAGGGGTCTTGCGAGAGACAGGCTACAGGGCAGGCTGCGGGGTGTTGCGCAGCACCCAGGTGCGGACCAGCGTGGCGGTCACGCAGGACAGCATCAGCACCGCGAGCAGCACCGGGAACTCGATGCGCTGGTCGGCGGGCGGGTCGAGCGCCTCCGCGCGGCCGGCGACCGAGACGCCGTCGTCGAGCGGTTGGTCGGCGCCGAGGATGCCGAACTCCGGCGTGTAGCCGGGCACCCCGCCGCCGTAGCGGACGCCGGGCGAGGGCGAGAACAGGCCGGCCCTTGCGAACGGGATGGAGCTGTAGTCGGCCATCGGCGAGCGGCCGAAGTACCAGAGGTCGGACGGGTAGAGCCCGAGGCCGGGCAGCCCGTTGCCGACCGGCTGGTTGGGCGCCGGCATGCCGGCGCCGCCGCCGGTGCCCGGCGGCTGCTGCGGGTTGCCGGTGTTCGGGCCGCCGGGACCGCCGCCGCCCGGCGTGCCGGAGCCGCCCGGAACGAGGCCACCGACGGCCGACTCGGAGGCGTCCGCGACGGCCGCGGCGCCGTCCTGGACCGGTGCGGCGACCGCGTTCGCGCCGGTCACCGTCACACCGCAGATCTGGGTCAGCGTGGACTGCACGGTCGACACGACCGCGCCGAGCACCGGCCCGAGCAGGGGGATCTTCCTGACCTGGGCGACCACGGCGGTGGCGATCGTGCCGCCGGAGATGTAGCCGGTGCCGTTGGGCAGCGCGCCGATCGGGATGGGCGGCAGCGCGGCGAACGCCCGGTTGGCGGCGCCGGCGAGCGGCGGACCGGCGAGCGGCACGGCACGCACCGCGTCGGTCACCACGCCGAGCACGGCGGCCGGCGCGAGCGAGACGGGCTGGCCGGGGGTGCCCTGGACGGACGTCGAGCAGTCGCCGATGACGATGGGTTCGGCCGCGTTCGCGGTGCCGCCGCCGGCGAGGAGACTCGCGGTGCAGGCACCGAGGACGAGCGCGACCGCAGCCGAGATACTCCGCACTCGCCGCCGCATCGCTGTCCTCCCCGGTGTGGTGATCGCCGGTAACACCTATCAGGTAGAACGACGGTAACCCGGGTTGGTGACGGTGACCAGGCGAGTTCGTGACCTGGCCGATGCCGTTGCGCCATCCGGCCTACGCGCCCGCGCGGGTGGGGTAGGCCGGGACACCTCCCCTTTGTGTCGGGCCGGCCGACTACGCTCGCTGGCCATGAGCATCGGCGCCCACATCAAGAGCGACGACCCCCTCGGCGCCGCACTGGAGCGGAACGCGGAGGTCGTGCAGTTCTTCCTCGGCGACCCGCAGAGCTGGAAGGCGCAGCCGCCGCACCCGCAGGCCGACGCGCTGCGCGAGGCCGGCATCGACGTGTTCGTGCACTCGCCCTACCCGGTGAACATCGCCTCGACGAACAACCGCATCCGGATCCCGTCCCGCAAGACGGTCGCCCAGTACGCCGACTCGGCGGCCAAGACCGGCGCGAAGGGCCTGATCGTGCACGGCGGGCACGTGACGCAGGGCGAGGACCCGGCCGCCGGGCTGGCGAACTGGCGCAAGTTCTTCGAGCGGCAGGCGGAGGCGGGCGGCTTCCCGCTGCCCGTGCTCATCGAGAACACCGCGGGCGGTGACAACGCCATGGCCCGCCGGTTCGACATGCTGGCGCGGCTGTGGGACGAGGTAGGCGAGTTCGGCGCCGGCTTCTGCCTCGACACCTGCCACGCGTTCGCCGCCGGCGAGGACCTGGTCGGCATCGTCGAGCGGGTCAAGGCCATCACCGGCCGCATCGACCTCGTGCACCTGAACAGCTCGCGCGACGAGTTCGCGTCGTCGCGGGACCGACACGCCAACATCGCGACTGGCATGATCGAGGCGGAGGAACTCGCGGCGGTGGCCAGGGAGGCCGGCGCGCCCATCGTGGTGGAGACACCGGCGGACGGGCAGGCCGAGGACATCGCGTTCCTGCGTGCGGCAACCGGCCGGTGAGTATCGTGCCGGCCGGTGCGGCGGCGCCAGAGTCACAGTCGAGGTCAGGAGAGGCGGACGGCCCAGTGCCCGACGAGGTGGGCGCGCCGGCGGACGGCGAGCGGACCGGTCGGCCGGGTGTCGGCGTCGCGGGACGGCTCGGCTCGCTCGCGCTCGTCGCGCTGACCGTGTTGTGTGGGATCACCCTGGTGCTCGGGTTCATCAACAAGGACCGCTGCACGGGCCCGCGCTTCGACCAGTGGGGCCGCAGCCAGCCGGACTTCGACAAGCGGCGCTACCAGGACTTCTGCTACTCCGACATCCAGACGCTGTGGATCGGCCGGGACATCGACCGGCACGTGTTCCCGTACGTCAACGGCAAGCTGACGCCGGAGGGCAACCCGTCCGGCGGTGTCGTCGAGTACCCCGTGTTGACCGGCGTGGTGATCTGGGCGTCGGCGATCTTCGCGCACACCGACGCGGACTTCCTGCTCTTCTCGGCGCTGCTGCTCGCGCCGTTCGGGCTGGCCACGGCGTGGCTGCTGGGGCGGATGGGGGGGTGGCGCGCGCTGCTGTGGGCGATCGGGCCGCCGCTCGTGCTGTACGCGTTCCACAACTGGGAACTGCCGGTGGTGCTGTGTGCCGTCGCGGCGTTCTACGTCGTGCACCGAGGGTGGGGCAGACGCGGGCGGGACCGACCGCTGATCAGTCGGGCCACGGTCGCCGCCGTGCTGCTCGGTCTCGGGTTCGCGTTCAAGGTGTACCCGGCGATCTTCGTGCTGCCACTCATGCTCTACGTGCTGACGGGCGGGCAGGGCGGCAAGGAGTACGGCGACCGGAAGGGCCCGGACTGGCGGGGCGCGCTCCGGATCGCCGGCGCGGCGCTGGGCGCCGCGGTGCTGGTGAACATCCCGTTCGCGGTGGCCGGCTTCGAGGGCTGGCGTGCGTCGTTCACGTTCCAGTTGTTGCGCAAGGCCGACATCACCACGAACTCGATCTGGTTCTGGGGACTGCGTCCGTACTCCGACTCGGACAACGTGCCGACGCAGGAGCTGATCGGCGTGCTGTCGCCGATGCTCATGCTGCTGTCGTTCGTGGTGGCGTGCGGGTTCGGTTGGGCGCGGTACCTCAAGGAGGGCACGTTCCCGTGGCTGCCGGTGTCGGCGGCCATGCTGTGCGGGTTCCTGTTGCTGCACAAGGTCCACTCGCCGCAGTACACGCTGTGGCTGATCCCGATGTTCGTGCTGCTGAAGATCCGCTGGGGCTGGATCGTGGCGTACTTCGCGGCCGACCTGGCGATGGGGATCGGCATCTTCCGCTGGTACTACGAGATCTTCTACGGCAAACACGGCGGCATCTTCGACGGCCTGTCCGCACAGGCGGTGATGGTCGGCGTGTGGGGCCGGGCCGCGCTGCTGATCGGGTTGTTCTGCGCGTTCCTGACCGCGAAGGAGACCTTCGCGGCGGACGAGCCGCTGGTGAACGTCTCGAATGCTTCGGGCCGGCAGTGAGTCGCTAGGTCGTTGGTCAGCCGCTGACACCGGTGCCTGCCGGTTTCCACGCTCCGGCACCCACCGACAGTCCGGGCGCGTCGAGCGGTTGCCACAGGTGCTGCTCGGTGTACGCGCGCCGCGACCGCGTCGGCGTGCCGTGTTCGCGGCGTCCGGCGTCGTTGAACGGATGGATCCCGCCGACCTTGGCCTCCGGCCCCGGTTTCCACGCTACCCGCTGGCACCGACAGTTCTGGCTGCCCGAAGGGCGGTTGTCCACAGGGCACTGATTGTCGGGCCGCCGCTAGCCGCAAGGTCACCGATCCGCTGGGCTGATCCGGCAGACGCTGCCAGGCGGTTGTCCACAGGGCCACCGTCGGCGCGGCCGGACTTGTCGGTGGTGGCCGGTAGCGTGGAAACCGGGGGCCGGAGGCCAAAGCCCGAGGTCAGGACTCCTCGGCAGCCGCACCCACGGAAGCCAGTTCCTTCTTCTTCCTGCCACGCAGCACGAACACGTCCGGAGCACCGCCAAGCACACCGCCGACCGGATCGTCCTCGCCGCCCATGCGGATGAGATCCCTGGTGGGCCGGTAGATCTCGTAGACGATCACCGCGCACAGCCCCACCACCGCAAGGTCGCGCAGCACGACGAACGACAGGAACCAGTCGATGGGCAGGCCCTTCTTGTCGTCGCCGAGGTAGAACATCATCCTCGGGGCCCACACGAGCGCGTCGAGCGTCATCCAGCCCAGCAGCAGCCGCCACCGTGGCAGCGCCAGGATCGCCAGCGGCACGAGCCACAGCGAGTACTGCGGGCTCCACACCTTGTTCGTCACCAGGAACGCGGCCACCACCAGGAAACCCAGCTGCGCCACGCGCGGGCGAACCGGAGCGTGCAGCGCGATGAACGTGATCCCGGCGCAGCACGCGAGGAAGAGCGCCGCGCTGACCGCGTTCAGCCACACCGGCACCTCGTTGAAACCCAGCTGCCCGTCGAAGCCCGACCAGCCCGTGAACTGGTTGACCACGTTGTACAGCGAGTCCGGGTCGGCGCCGCGCAGGCTGTTGCGGTGGAAGAACTCCCACCACCCTCGTGGATACAGGAGCGCGATCGGCAGGTTCACCGCCCCCCACGCGGCCAGCGCGGCACCGGCGGTCAGCCACCACGCGCGCATCCGCCCCGCCCGCAGGCACAGCACCAGCAGGGCCCCCAGCAGGAACAGCGGATACAGCTTCGCCGCGCCGCCGATGCCGAGGAGCACACCGGCGAGCACCGGTTTCTTCCTCGCCCACGCCAGCAGCGCGGTCGCCGCACAGGCGGTCGCGAGGGTGTCGAAGTTCGTGAACGCGTGCACGAGGACCAGCGGCGACGCCGCGATCAGCGCCGCGTCCCACGGGCGTCGGCGCGCGGATCTGGTCACCGCCCAGATCGTCACCAGCCACGCGAGCGCCAGCCAGAAGGCCGAGATGTCGAAGAACACGGTGACGGCGAGCCCGGTGGGCAGCCAGCCGGCGTCGGCGACCTTCAGCCAGCCCTCGGTGAGCTTCGCGTTCACCCACTGGAACAGGCCGGTCAGTACCGGGTACTCCATCCAGCGCTGGTGCTGCGTCGCCTTGCCCTCGTCGTCGAACCAGCTCGTCTTGTACGGGAAGCCGCCCTTGTCGAGCTGCTCCGCGGAGTACAGCGGGATGATGTCCGAGTAGCACATGGCGGTGAACGGGCGGTTCGACCGCCAGTCCAGCTCGAGCTGCTTGGAGTCCTCGTTGTAGTGCTGCTGGACGCACGCCGCCTTGCCGAACCACCCGATGGTCAGCCCGATGACGGCGATGAGCAGCGCCACCCGTAGCGGCGTCCAGAACCAGTGCCGGCCGATCGCCGCGTGCACTCCCAGCGGGCCGCCGATCGGCGCGCTTCCCGCGCGTGCGAGCGGTTCGGTCCAGGTCGGCACGACGCGGTCCTCCCGGCCGAGCGTCGCGGTGTCGCTCACCTCGGCGACGCGCCCGCCGGCCGAGTCGGGGGCCTCGTCGGGATCGGTGTCGCCTGGCACGCGCGCGATGCTACGGGGCCGCCATGATCGTCCGAACGACTAGGGCCCCGCGCCGGGTTGGCGCGGGGCCCTAGTCGGGGTCAGTTGTCGCCCGGTGGTCTGCCGATGCCGATCGTCGGGATCGGCGGGTCCTCGGGGTCGGACGGGTCCTCGGGATCGGACGGATCCGTCGTCTCGCTCGGGTCCGTCGTCTCGGTCGGCTGAGTCTGGGTCTGCGTCTGGGTCTGGGACTGGGAGTTCGACGGCCGGTTCGACTGCGACGTCTTCTTCGGCGCTTCCTTGCCGATCGGCTCGTACTTGCCGAAGGACTCCTTCGGTTTGTCCTCGAGGTATCTGTTCATGAACTCCTGCCAGATCTTCCCCGGCAGCCCAGAGCCGTAGATGATGTCGCCCTTGGCGTTCTTGAGCGGCACCTGGTTGCCCTGCTCGTCCTGGGCGGCCATCGACACCGCGGCCGAGATCTGCGGGGTGTACCCCACCATCCACGCCTTCGCGTTGTCCTCGGTGGCACCGAGCTGGTGCGTGCCCGTCTTGCCGGCGCACTCGTGCTTCTTGCACTCCAGCTTCGAGTAGTCGATGACCGGCTTGAGCGACTCGGTGACGTTGCGGGCGATCTTCTTGTTGTTGTCCGCGTTGCTCGGGTCCAACACCTGCTTGCCGGTGGTGACCGAGGCGTCCGGCTCCCAGAAGATGCCACCGCCGTTCGAGTAGGTGACCTGGGAGACCAGGTGCGGCTTGCGGTACATGCCGTTCGCCGCGAACGTGGCGTACGCGGAGGCCATGTCGAGCGTCGACACCAGCGTCTTGCCACCGCCGATGGAGATGTTCGCGTCCGGCGCGCCGCCGTTCTCGCCCTCGAGCGGCGCCATGACACCGGCGTCGCGCGCGGCGTCGGCGACCTTCTGCGTGGTGACCGTGTTCAGCGCCATGTCGTAGAAGACGGTGTTGATCGACTTCTTCATCGCCTCGGCGACCGTGCACTCCTTGCCGCAGGACGCGCCACCGGAGTTGCGGACCTTGCGACCGTCGAACGTGCGGCCGGACGTGCCGTCGTAGATCTCGCCCAGCCCCTTGCCCTGCCTCAGCAGTGCGACCAGGTCGAACGGCTTGAACGACGAGCCCGGCTCCTGCCGCTGCTCGGCCCAGTCGAGGCCGTTGCCGTTCGAACCGCCGTAGTAGGCGAGGATCGCGCCGGTCTTCGGGTCGACGGCGGCCATGGCGGGGAACAGGTTCGTCGGTTCGCCCTCCATCACGCTGCTCACGGCGTCCAGTGCGTGCTGCTGGGCCCACGGGTCGATCGTGGTCTTGATGGTCAGACCCAGCTGCTGAGCCTTCTCGATGGTGATGCCGGCCTCGCGCTCCAGCTCCTCGAACACGGCGTTCTGGATGTGCGCGCCCGGGCCCTCGATGGCCTGGGGGCGGGCCTGGCTGATGTCGATGAGCGTCGGGAACTGGGCGGCCTTGCGGTCCGCGGCCGGCAGCCAGTTCTTGTCGACCATCTGGTCCATCACGAAGTTCCAGCGCTGCTTCATGTACGGCATGTCCTTGTCGCGACCCGGGAGCTGGATCATGCCGGCGAGCAGCGCCGCCTCGGACGGGGACAGCTCAGGGAGCGTCCTGCCGAAGTACGCCTGGGACGCGGCCGCGATGCCGTACGCGCTGCGGCCGAAGTAGATCGTGTTCAGGTAGGCCGTGATGATGTCTTCTTTGTCGTACGTGTTGTTCATCTTGTAGGCCTTGACGATCTCGAGGCCCTTGCGGGTGAGGCTCTTCTCCTCGTTGCCGGTGGCCTTCTTGATGTACTGCTGGGTGATCGTCGAACCGCCGCCGCCGCCGCCGCTGACCTGGTTCCAGCCGGCCCACAGCACGCCGGTGATGTCGAAGCCGGGGTTGGTCTCGAACTCGGCGTCCTCCGCGGCGTACACCGCGTGCAGCACCGTCTTCGGGATCTCCTCGTAGGTGACCATCGTGCGGTTGCCGCCGGGCGGCACGACCTTCGACAGCGGGGCGCCGGTGCTGTACTGCAGCGAGACGACCTGGCCCTGCTTCGCGGCGACCGCCTGCGGCGAGGGCACCTCGACCAGCTGGTAGGCGACGAAGAAGGCCACCATCGGCCCGATGATCATCAGCGCGGTCAGCACGTACCCCGCGCGCCGCACGCGCTTCCAGATCCTCTTGCGGCGCTTCTTGCGGTCCGCCTCGCTGAGGGGACCGTCCTCGTCCTCGTCGTAGTAGTCGTCGTCGAGGTCCGGGTCGTCGTTGCGGTCCTCGTCGTAGTCCGGTTCGCGGTGCGTGAGCAGCTGCGGCTCCGGGCCGGTGCCGCCGGCGCCGCCGCGAACGGACGGCAGCAGCTCGGTCGGGTCGTCCGCGTTGCCGCCGGGACGCGAGGGGCCACCGGGGCGCGGGCGGACCACGCGGGTCGTCTGGTCCGACGGGGGCCGGGTGCCGGCCGGGCCGGGGAAGCCGCTGGGGCCGGTCTGCGGACCACCGGGGCGCGGGCCGACCGGGCGCGGCGGGCTCTGCGGCGCCTCCTGGCCCGGCCACACGGGGGCGGCGGAGCGGGGCGCCGGGCGCGGTGCGGGCGGCTCGTGGCGGTGCGCGCCGCCGGCCGCCGGCGGCTCGGCGTCCGGCCAGCGGTGGCCGTTCCCGTTCGAATGACCGGTGGAAGGCCCGGCGGCGTGGCCGTTCGAGTGGCGGTTGCGTCCACTGGCGCGGCCCGACGGCTCGTCGTCGTCCTCCCACAGGGGGCTCCAGAAGCCGGTGCGCTCCTCGGCCTGCTCCCGTTTCGCGGACGCGCGAGGGTCCGAGTCGTCACCAGTCGGCCATGCCGGCTCACTGGAGTGACGCCGGTGGTTGCGATGGTCGTTCACTTAACTGGCCTCCCAGAGCGGCGCCACGACCGTGCGCGCCGTGTGGCGGTCGTCGGCAGCAGAGCATGCGTCAGCATCGATCTCACTCCGCCGCTGTCCTCCTCCGTGGCTTTCGGGTGTCGAGTCCACTCGTCCCCAGGACGTATGACTGCACCAGGTGGTTCCATCCACAGGTGCGGCAAACCTCGACCACGTAGACGGTGAACTCCTCGAAGAGCGTCGCCATGCGGGCGAGCTCGTCGGGCGCCCGCGCCGAGCCCGACGCGTGCTTGAGCTCGTCACCGTAGACCCAGGACACCCTCGTCAGCGGTTCTTTCCGGCAGACGGGGCAGGTCACGTCACTCGGCGCGCCATGGAACTTGGCGGCGCGCAGCAGGTACGGGTTCGCGTCGCACACCTCCATGGTGCCGACGCGGCCAGCGTAAACCTCCGCGAGCAGCGCCTTGCGCTGCAACGCGTAGTCGACCACCTGCCGCTGTGTACGCACGGAGGACAGCCTACGCGGCACCGTTATCACGTCCATCCAGCGTTTGGCATACGGCGCGCGGGCGAGTCGCCACTCTGCGTTGAAGAAGTGATGTGGTCACCGTTGTCAACGGCCGTGACCTGCATGTGATCGTCGACCCGAGGTGCCATCCGAGGTCGAGGCCGGCGGCGTGATCGACACCACGTCACTTTTCCTGGACCGCTCTGATGTATCGGCGCGATATAGTGGCCGAGTAGGTCAGCGAAAGCGAGAAGGGGTGGGCCGATGCTTGAGTTCGCCCTCCTCGGGCTGCTGCACGAGGCCCCGATGCACGGCTACGAGCTGCGCAAACGGTTGTTCGACATGCTCGGCACGCTGCGGGCGTTCTCCTACGGGTCGCTGTACCCGACGCTGCGCAGGCTGCTGAAGGCCGGGCTGATCGTCGAGGACACCGAGAAGGAGGTCGTCGACGACCGGACCGCCCGCTCATGGGGCAAGCGGGCCAAGCGGGTCTACAAGCTGACCGCCGAGGGCAAGGAGCGGTTCGCCGAGATGCTCGCCGACGTCGGGCCGCAGGCCTACGACGACGAGGGCTTCGGCGTGCACATGGCGTTCTTCTCCCGCACGCCGGCCGAGGTCAGGATGCGCATCCTCGAGGGCCGCCGCAGGCGCGTCGAGGAACGCCGGGAGGGCCTGCGCTCCTCCGTGGCGCGGGCGGGTGAGCAGATCGACCGCTACACCCGCGAGCTGCACCGGCTCGGTCTCGAGCACAGCGAGCGGGAGGTTCGCTGGCTCAACGAGCTGATCGCGACCGAACAGCGAGAGCAGAAGGAACGGCAGGAAGGCGTCGACTGACGCCGGCAGGTCAGTGCGGATCTGCGACTTCGACACAGCCCGCGGCACACGAGCTGCCGCGGACACTCAGGGAGAAGGAGAACCGGCATGGGCGAACAGCGCCGCAGTGTCCGGGTGGCCATCGTCGGCGTCGGCAACTGCGCGGCGTCGTTGGTGCAGGGCGTGCACTACTACCGCGACGCCGATCCCGGCACCCGCGTCCCCGGCCTGATGCACGTCCAGTTCGGCGACTACCACGTGCGGGACGTCGAGTTCGTCGCCGCGTTCGACGTGGATGCCAAGAAGGTCGGCCGCGACCTGTCCGAGGCGATCGTCGCCAGCGAGAACAACACGATCAAGATCGCCGACGTGCCGCCGCTCGGCGTGACCGTGCAGCGCGGGCACACGTTCGACGGGCTCGGCGAGTTCTACCGCGACATCATCACCGAGTCGGACGAGGAGCCGGTCGACATCGTCGCCGCGCTGCGCGAGTCCGAGACCGACGTGCTGGTGTCCTACCTGCCGGTCGGCTCGGAGGAGGCGGACCGCTTCTACGCGCAGGCCGCGATCGACGCCGGGGTGGCGTTCGTCAACGCGCTGCCGGTGTTCATCGCGTCCGACCCGGAGTGGGCGGCCAAGTTCACCGAGGCCGGCGTCCCGATCGTGGGCGACGACATCAAGTCGCAGGTCGGCGCGACGATCACGCACCGCGTGCTCGCGAAGCTGTTCGAGGACCGCGGGGTGGAGCTGCTGCGCACCTACCAGCTCAACTTCGGCGGCAACATGGACTTCATGAACATGTTGGAGCGCAAGCGGCTCCAGTCGAAGAAGATCTCCAAGACCCAGTCGGTCACCTCGCAGATCCCGCACGAGATGGCGAAGGCCGACGTCCACATCGGACCGTCGGACCACGTGCCGTGGCTCGACGACCGCAAGTGGGCCTACGTCCGCCTGGAGGGCAAGGCGTTCGGCGACGTGCCGCTGAGCCTGGAGTACAAGCTCGAGGTGTGGGACTCGCCCAACTCCGCCGGCGTGATCATCGACGCGGTGCGTGCCGCGAAGATCGCGCTGGACCGCGGCATCGGTGGGCCGATCCTGTCCGCGTCGTCGTACTTCATGAAGTCGCCGCCGGAGCAGTACTCCGACTCGGAGGCCTACGACGCGGTGGAGAAGTTCATCGCGGGCGAGCTGGACCGGTAGCCCGGCAGTAGTTCGGCAGCAGTACGGCGTCAGCCCGCGTTGCTCGCGGCGGCCTCCGGGGCGTGCTCGGACCGGCCGTCGTAGGCGGCGCGGGCTTCGTCGATGTCGTCCGCGTGCTGCATGGCCCAGCCCATCAGCGCGCAGACCGTGTTGGACAGCGTCCGGCCGAGCGGGGTGAGCCGGTAGTCGACCCGGGGCGGCACGACCGGGTACACGGTCCGCTCGACGAGCCCGTCGCGCTCCAGGGTGCGCAGGGTCGCGGTCAGCATGCGCTGGCTGATGCCGTCGATCGCGCGACGAAGCTCGGTGAACCGCCTGGTGTCCTCGCCGAGTGCGTGAATCACCGAGATCGACCACTTGTCGCCGACGCGGTCCAGGATCTGTCGCGTGTGACACAGTCGGTCGGTGGGCGCGTTCGGTAGCTGCACGGTTACCTCCAGGTCACCGAGGCACGAAAAGGTGCCGTCTTTCGACAGTGTCCATAGTTCCTCATGATGGGGTCAGTTACCAAACGGAACCACCATCGACGAGGGGACCTGTCATGACCATCGAGGCTCTGCCGGTCGACGAGACGTTCGCAAGGCCGGCCGACGACGAGGCGCTGAGCAGGACGGCCAAGGGGCTCCGCGAGCGCAACTACGACGCGCACGTCGTCGACACCGTCGCCGACGCCCGAGCGCTCGTCCGCGACCTGCTGCCCCGCGACAAGGCGATCTTCACCGCCAGCAGCGAGACGCTGCGCCACTCCGGCCTCCTGGCCGACATCGACGACGGCGAGGAGTTCGTCTCGCTCCGCGCGCAGCTCGCCGACGTCGACCCCACGGACATGCGTCGGCAGATCACCATGGGCGCCACCCCGGACGTCATCGTCGGCAGCGTGCACGCGGTCACCGAGGACGGCGTCCTCGTCGCGGCCTCCGGCAGCGGCAGCCAGCTCGGCGCGTACGCGGCCGGCGCCGAGACGGTGATCTGGGTCGTCGGCGGGCAGAAGGTCGTCCCGGACCTCGACACCGCGCTGCGCCGCGTCCGCACCTACAGCCTCCCGAAGGAGCACGAGCGCTGGCGCCAGCGGGGCGTCGAGTCGTTCATCGGGAAGACACTGATCATGGAGCGCGAGTTCCTGGCGGACCGTGCGACCGTGGTCCTGATCAAGGACGCGATCGGCTTCTAAACCCGGGAGCCGTGGCAGGCGTCAAAGGGGCGTGAACACGGCAACCGACCACTCGTCAGAACCCCGCACCGACCGTGCGGGGTTCGACGCGTTGTTCGACGACTGCTTCGAGCCCATGAAGCGGCTCGCGTTCCTGCTCGGCGCGGACGACCCGGAGAACATCGCGCAGGAGGCGTTCGTCCGCCTGCACGACCGCTGGGCGCGCCTCGAGAGCGCGGACAAGGCGCTGCCCTACCTGCGCAGGACGGTCGTCAACCTCTCCAGATCGCGGCTGCGACATCTGCGGGTGGTGCGCCGCCAGCCCCGCGAGCCCGACCGGGACACCGCGTCCGCCGAGACGGTGGCGCTGGCCAACCGCGCGGTGCGGGACGCGCTGGCGACGCTGACCCGGCGGCAGCGCCAGGTGGTCGTGCTCCGCTACTGGCTCGACCTCGACCAGCAGTCGATCGCCGAGACCCTCGACATCGCGGTCGGCACCGTGAAGGCAACCACCAGCCACGCCATGGCCGCGCTGCGCAAGGCGCTGGCCGGGGAGGACGACCGATGAGGGCATTCGAGGACCGCGTCAGGGACTCACTGCACGAACTGGCCGACACCGTGCCCGCCAGCGCGCACCCCCGCGCCGACCTCGAACGCAGGCTCGCGCGCCGCCGCGCCGGTCGTCGCCGCCGGCCCGCGCTGGTCGTCGCGGCCGCCGCCGTGGTGATCGCGGGCGTCGCCCTGCCGGTGGCGCTGAACCGCGGCGGGGAGGACCAGCCGGCCGCGACCGCGCCACACGTCGCGACGACGACCCCGCCCTCGGAGGCGCCGCAGGACCCGAAGATGGGCATCGAGCTGGGCTCGTTCACCGAGGACGGCGTGGACCGGACGGCCGTGTTCACGCTCCCGAGCGACACCCGGTGGTGCGTCGCCAGGACCTTCCCCCCTGGCGCGGAGCCGCTGATGCCGACGTGCGAGACGGTGCCGTCGTGGGCGCCGGTGCCGGAGGGGCCCGGACACGTGCAGTCCCGGCCGGTGCTCGGCGACGGTCAGCTGGAAGGTGGACCACTGCCGCACCTGATGCTGTTCGTGACCGCGCCGACCATCACCGAACTGGTGGTGCGCGCGGGCGACGGCACGCCGGTCGACGTCCGCACGATCGCCGGCAACGCGGCCGCGAACTACTACCTCGCCGACTTCGGCGGCTCGACCCAGGGCTTCGGCTACGACGCCCTCGACGCGCAGGGCAACGTGGTGGAGTCCGCGATCACCTGATCACACTCGGTGTGACCTGGGCGGATGGGGCGTCTGTTCATCTCGCCTTCATCTGCTCCACGCGTGCCGCTGGTCTTGGCCTCCTACCGTCAGCCCGTTCCCCGGACCTGACAGTGGAGGCCAAGCGTGTCCCCAGCCGACCAACCCCGGCTCCTCCCGTTGTTCACCACCACCAACCCCAAGGGCGGGCGATCCTCGATCACCTGCCGGTACCGCTGCGGCAACGCCTGCGCGCACGAGGCGCCGAACACCTCGGACAACCAGTACTTCGCCGACGTCGTCGCCGACGTCGTCAGCCGCAGGCGGGTCCTCAAGGCCGGCGCCGTGATCGCGGTCGCCGGCGCGGGTGCGGCGACGGTCGGGGTCGGCAGTGCCGTCGCGACGCCGTCCGGCCACGGCAACACCGGCCTCGACTTCCAGCCGGTCGCCCCCAACGACCTCGACGCCATCGTCGCCCCGCCCGGCTACGAGCAGGGCGTCGTCATCCGCTGGGGCGACCCCGTGGTGCCGAGCGCGCCCCGCTTCGACTTCGCGAACCAGACCGCGGCCGCGCAGGCCGAGCAGTTCGGCTTCAACAACGACTTCTGCGGCCTGGTGCCGATTCCGGGCCACCGGGACCGGTGGCTGATGGTGTCGAACCACGAGTACACGACCGAGTCGGCCATGTTCCACGGCTACGACGAGGCCAACCCGACCCGCGAGCAGGCGGAGATCGCGTGGGCCGCGCACGGGCTGTCGGTCGTGGCGGTCGAGGAGGCCCGGCGCGGCGGCCTCGAGGTCAAGTTGGACCGGCACTACAACCGCCGGATCACGCTGACCACGCCCTTCACGGTGCGGGGCCCGGCCGCCGGTTCGAAGTACCTGAGGACGTCGGCCGACCCGACCGGCCGGACCGTGCTCGGCACGCTGAACAACTGCTCCGGCGGCGTCACGCCGTGGGGCACGATCCTGTCCGGCGAGGAGAACTTCAACCAGTACCTCGCGAACGCCGACTCGGTCGCCGACCCGGTCGCGAAGGCACGCAACACGCGGTACGGCGTCACCGGCGGCGCGTCGCTGCGCAAGTGGGAGCGGTTCGACAAGCGGTTCGACCTCGCGCGGGAACCCAACGAGGCCAACCGGTTCGGCTGGGTCGTCGAGATCGACCCGCTGGACCCGTCCTCGACGCCGGTGAAGCACACCGCGCTCGGCCGGTTCAAGCACGAGGGCGCGAACGTCGTCGTCGCCCGCGACGGCCACGTGGTCGCGTACATGGGCGACGACGAGCGGTTCGACTACCTGTACAAGTTCGTCACCGACGGCAGGTACAAGCCGGGCGGTAGCCGCCATGCCCGCGACCACAACAAGAAGCTGCTCGACTCGGGCACGCTGTACGTCGCGAGGCTTACCGGCGACAGCCCCGCCGGTGAGATCGACGGCTCCGGCGCGGTCCCGTCCGACGGCGAGTTCGACGGCGTCGGCGAGTGGATCCCGCTGGCGCACAACGACAAGTCGTTCGTCCCCGGCTTCACCGCCGAGGAGGTCTACGTCTTCACCCGGCTCGCCGCGGACGTGGTCGGCCCGACGAAGATGGACCGCCCCGAGGACGTCGAGCCGAGCCCGCGCTCGGGTCGCATCTACGCCGCGCTCACGAACAACACCGACCGCGGCAAGCCGGGCAGGGAAGGCCCGACGGAGATCAACCCGCGGCCGGGCAACAAGCACGGGCACGTGCTGGAGCTCGAGGAGTCGCGCAAGGACCACACGGGCACGAGGTTCTCCTGGAAGCTCCTGCTGCTCTGCGGCGACCCGGCCGCGCCGGACACGTACTTCGCGGGCTACGACAAGTCGCAGGTCAGCCCCATCTCGTGCCCGGACAACGTCGCGTTCGACAGTCGCGGCAACCTGTGGATCTCCACGGACGGCAACGCGCTGAGCCACAACGACGGCCTGTTCGCGGTGCCGGTCGAGGGCCGCGAGCGCGGGCACGTCAAGCAGTTCCTGACGGTGCCGGACGGGGCGGAGACGTGCGGTCCGGTCGTGACCGACGACTTCGTCCTGGTGTCGGTTCAGCACCCGGGTGAGCTGGACGGGCGCGAGCGCGGACAACCCGTTGTCGCACTGGCCCGACGGCGGCACGAGCCAGCCTCGACCGTCGGTGGTCGCGGTGTGGAAGAGGCGTCGCTAAGCGACCACTCGAGGCGGGCCGCAGTCGTGCGTCGGGTGTGGCTCGCCTTCTCTTGCCCCGGTCCTGCGGCGACCCTACGTTCGGCCGATGTTCCCCGTTGATAAAGCCAGACTGCTGCCGTTGTTCACCGGTCGTACATTCGGGCGTGCCGCGGTCACCTGCCAGTTCCGCTGCGGAAACGCGTGCTCGCACGAGGCGCCGAACACCTCGGACAACCAGTACTTCGGCGACGTCGTCCGCGAGATCGTCGACCGCCGCAGCGTGCTCAAGGCCGGCGCCGTGCTCGCGGTCGCCGGCACCGCGGCCGCCACCATCGGCGCCGGCAGCGCCGTGGCCGCGACACCGACCGGGCACGAGCACGGCGGCACCGGTCTCGACTTCGAGCCGGTCGCGCCGAACACGCTCGACGCGGTCGTCGTGCCGCACGGGTACGAGCAGGAGGTGCTCATCCGCTGGGGCGACCCGGTCATGCCGGACGCGCCCGAGTGGGACTTCGACAACCAGACGGCCGCCGCGCAGGCCACGCAGTTCGGCTTCAACAACGACTACTGCGGGCTCGTCCCGGTCCCGGGCTGCCGGGACAAGTGGCTGATGGTGTCGAACCACGAGTACACCAACGAGCCCTTCATGTTCTACGGCTGGGACATCGACAACCCGACGCGGGAGCAGGTCGAGATCGGGTGGGCCGCGCACGGCCAGTCGATCGTGCTGGTCGAGCGCAACCGGGACGGCAGGCTCGAGGTGAAGCTGGACCGGCACTACAACCGGCGGATCACGCTGAACACGCCGTTCACCGTGCAGGGACCCGCGGCCGGGTCCGACTTCCTGAAGACGTCCGTCGACCCGACGGGCCGGACCGTGCTCGGCACGATGAACAACTGCTCCGGCGGGGTCACGCCGTGGGGGACGATCCTGTCCGGCGAGGAGAACGTCAACCAGTACTTCGCGAACGCCGACGCGGTCACCGACCCGGTGGCCAGGGAGCGACTCGCCAGGTACAGCTACAACGAGACCGCGTCCGACCGCAAGTGGGAGCGGTACGACAAGCGGTTCGACCTCGCGCAGGAACCCAACGAGGCCAACCGGTTCGGGTGGATCGTGGAGATCGACCCGCTCTCGCCGGACGAGAACCCGGTGAAGCACACCGCGATGGGCCGGATCAAGCACGAGGGCGCGAACGTCATCGTCAACCGCGACGGCCGGGTCACGGCGTACATGGGCGACGACGAGCGGTTCGAGTACCTGTACAAGTTCGTGTCCGACGGCAAGATGAAGAAGGGCGACGGCAAGTACGCCAGGGACCACAACAAGAAGCTGCTCGACTCGGGCACGCTGTACGTCGCGAAGTTCACCGGCGACAGCCCGGCGTCGGAGATCGACGGCTCCGGCAGGCTGCCGAGCGACGGCGAGTTCGACGGCAGCGGCGAGTGGCTTCCGCTGGCGCACAACGACCGGTCGTTCGTGCCGGGCTTCACGGCCGAGGAGGTGTACGTCTTCACCAGGTTCGCCGCGGACGTGGCGGGCGCGACGAAGATGGACCGGCCGGAGGATGTCGAGCCGAGCCTGAAGTCCGGGCGGATGTACGCCGCGCTCACCAACAACACCGACCGCGGCGCGCCGGGCAAGGAAGGCGCGACGGAGATCAACCCGAGGGTGGCCAACAAGCACGGGCACGTGCTCGAGCTGGAGGAGCACCGGGGCGACAACACCGCGACGACGTTCGCCTGGCAGTTGTTCCTGGTCTGCGGCGACCCGGCAGCGGACGACACGTACTTCGGCGGCTACGACAAGACGCAGGTCAGCCCCATCTCGTGTCCGGACAACCTCGCGTTCGACAGTCGGGGAAACCTGTGGATCTCGACCGACGGCAACGGGTTCAACATGAACGACGGGTTGTTCGCGGTGCCGGTCGAGGGCCGCGAGCGCGGTCACGTGAAGCAGTTCCTGACGATCCCGGCCGGCGCCGAGACGTGCGGCCCGATCGTGACGGACGAGTTCGTGCTGGTGTCGGTGCAGCACCCGGGTGAGGTGGACGGTGCCAGCGCGGACGCGCCGGTGTCGCACTGGCCGGACGGCGGCGCGTCGCAGGCGAGGGCATCCGTGGTGGCGGTGTACAAGAAGCGTCGCTGAGCGAGGGACGCGCCGGTGTTCGTAGGGTTGGCCCATGACGGACCGACCGCTAGCACTGATCACCGGCGCGTCCCGCGGCATCGGCGCCGCGATCGCCACCGCCCTCGGCGACACCCACGACCTGCTCCTCGGCGGTCGGGATGTCGAGTTGCTGAAGGACGTGGCCGAGTCGCTGCCGAACGCACGACCGTGGCCGGTCGAGCTGACCGACGCGGACGCGCTGGCGGCCGCGACCTCGGGTGTGCACCGGTTGGACGTGCTGGTGCACTCGGCAGGCGTCTCCCGGCTCGGCCCCCTCGGTGACCTGACGGCGGCGGACTGGCGGGAGTCCTACGAGCTCAACGTGGTTGCCGTCGCGGAGCTGACCCGCCTCCTGCTGCCCGCGCTTCGCGCGGCAGCCGGCCACGTGGTGCTGATCAACTCCGGCTCCGGCCTGAAGGCCAACCCGAGGTGGGGCGCCTACGCGGCGAGCAAGTTCGCGCTGCGCGCCTACTCCGACGTCCTGCGCGCGGAGGAGGAGCCGAACGGTTTGCGCGTCACGTCGGTACACCCGGGCCGCACGGCAACCGACATGCAACGCGGCGTCCGAGAGTTCGAAGGCGGCGACTTCACGCCGGAGAAGTACATGGCGCCGTCGTCGGTGGCGAGGGTGGTCCGAGCGGCGATCGACACTCCGCGAGACGCGCACGTGCACGAGATCGTGATCCGTCAGCCGGCCGGTTGAGCCCGGGGCGGCCGCCGGCCCCCGATCACCAGCCTACGACCGAGCACCGACAGAACCGCAAGGCGAGAGACGGGTTGTCCACAGGGCCACCAGTTGTCCACAGTTGCCTTCGCGGCGGCCGTTTCTGTCGGGGTCAGCCGGTAGCGTGGTTCGAGGGGGCCAGCGGCCAGCCGAGTCACGACGAGTCACGACGAGTCACGACGAGCAGGCTGCCGCCACCGCCGCGGTGTCCCAGTAGAACGGCCGTACCTCGCTGATCCGCCCCTCCCGCACGGTGATGCGCTGCAGTATCGGGAACCTCAGCTCCCGCCCAGTCGCCCGTGCCGTGGCGTGGACCTGCGTGTACACGACCACCGTGTCTCCCTCGACGACGAAGTCCTGCTCGCCGATGTCGAACCGCGACCAGGTCTCGCTCATGGCGACGAAGAAGCGCGCGATGCCGTCATGCCCCTGCCACGTTCCGCCGTACGGCAGGCCTTCCGCCTGGTGCAGCACCACATCCGGGTGGAAGAACGGCGCCAGCACGTCGAAACTGCCGCCTCCCGCGGCGAGGTACTCGCCTTCCGCCGCGTACATCCCTTTGAGCACGGTCAAGCCGTCCAAGATCATGCGACCCAGTCTCGCCGCGGGGCCGCGCGCACGCTGGCGGGCATCGGACGTCGCGTTACGCACGTAGCCGGGTGGTCACCGCGCCGGCTTCGGCCTGCACCTTGGTCCGGTCCACCTTCGTCGGCTCGCGGTCGGCTATCACCTGCTCGCCGCCCACCCACACGTCGCGCACGTTGCGGGCGCCGGCCGCCCACACGAGGTTCGCCAGCAGGTGCTCGTCCGGCACGGACAGGCCCGCCGTGAACGCCTCGTCGTCCACGTCGACGTGCACGACGTCCGCCCAACGTCCCGTCTCCAGCGCGCCGATGTCGTCGCGGCCCAGCGCGGCCGCGCCGCCGCGGGTGGCCAGCAGCAGCACGTCCGCCGCCACCAGTGTCGCCGAGTCCATAGTGGACAGTCGGGCCAACAGTGCGGTCAGCCGCATCTCCTCCCACAGGTCCAGGTCGTCGTTGCTCGCCGGGCCGTCGGTGCCCAGCCCCATCCGCACGCCGGCCGCGCGCAGCGCCGGCACCCGCGCGATCCCGGACGCCAGCTTCGCGTTCGAGCCGGGGCAGTGCGCGACCGCGACCCCGTGCGCCGCGAAGATCTGAATGTCCTCATCGGACAGATGCACCGAGTGCGCGGCCAGCACCCGCCCATCCAACAACCCGAGCGACGCCAGCAGCCGCGGCACCGACCCGTGCCGCTCGCGCTGCACCACGTCCTCGGTCGGCGACTCCGCAACGTGGATCAGCAGCAACGCGTCGCGGGACCGGGCCGCCTCGGCCACCGCGGTCAGCGCGTCCGGCGACAGCGTGTACGCCGAGTGCGGACCGTAGCCGATCTCGATCCGCTCGTGCGGCCGCAGCCCGTCGACGTCGATGCGGGCGCTCACCTCGTCCAGCTGCGCGCGCCAGCTCCAACCCGCGGTGTCGACGATCGCCGGCCCGAGGACCAGCCGCCCGCCGGTCGCCAGCACGGCACGCACCACATGATCGGGCTGGAAGTACTGCTCGACGCTGGTCGTGATCCCGTTCCGCAGCATCTCCACCGAGCCGAGCAGCATGCCGGCCTCGATGTCCGACGGCGTCAGCAGCGCCTCCGCCGGCCAGATGACCTCCCGCAGCCACCGCATCAGCGGCAGGTCGCCGCCCATCCCGCGCAGCACGGTCATCGGGCTGTGCGCGTGCATGTTGACCATGCCGGGCAGCAGGATGCCGGGCAGCGTTCGGACCGGCGCGTCGGTGACCGGCGCGGTCGCGGCCGGGCCGACATGACCGAGCCGCCCGTCGGCGTCGACGTCCACCACGGCGTCGCGCAGCACGCTGCACGCCGGGTCGCACGGCAGGACGATCGGGGCACGCAGCCGAACCGGGGAACGCATGCCGAGATCCTGCCAAAGGCTCAGAGCGGCGCGTCGTCCCAGGTGGTGAACGCCGGCCGGGGGCCGCCGCCCGTCGCGGGCAGGAAGCCGTCGACCGCGTGCTTGATCGTCACGCCGGCCGCGTCGAACGAGTGCAACACGGCCCGGTTCAGCTCGACGACCGCACGGTCGCGCCACAGCGTGCGCTCCGAGGCGGTGTCGAGACCGAGCCGGTCGGCGATCATCCTCGCGAGGCCGTACGCGGCGTCGTCGGCGAACACGTCCTCGCCGATCGCCTGACAGATGTACACGCCGTTGTACGGCGCCGCCGGGTAGGTGATGCCGCCGAACGTCAGCTTGCGGTTGCTGATCACCGGCACCGCGTGCCACCGCAGGCCCAGCGTCACGAACCACGGCAGCTCCGGGTGCTCGAGCGGCACCTCGCGCACGACGTCGCGCGGCAGCGGGAACACGGCCACGCCCTCGTGCGGGGTCTGGACCACGAGCGGCAGCTTGTCGAACGCCGTCCGCCCGGTGGGCGGCCGCCAGCCGAGGCGGCACACGGCGGTGGTGAAGTCGACGTACCGCCGGTCGCCGAGCACCCGGCCCGGCTCGGAGTACCCGGCGTACCGGACCAGCTGGTCGTTGCGGATCCGCGGCCCCGGCCGCCACGGCGTGTCCGGCGCGAACACGCTGACCATCGGCCGCACGTGGCCGTCGTTCGTCGACATCCGCAGGTGCTGCACGCACTGCGCGGCGACCTCGGTGCTGTCCCGGACCTGCCGCAGGTCCCGCACCAGCAGGCCGCGCCACGGCACGTTCGCCGGGCACCAGCCGCTGTCCCGCAGCGCGAGCCGAGCCCCGTAGGCCAGCTCGGCGGGCTTGTGACGGTAGGTGCCGGTCGCCATGATCTCCTCGCGCACCTTCGCCAGCCGCGCCTCCACCTGCCCGGCCTTGGGGCGGGCGCGGTGGAACGCGCGGACGAACTCCTCCGCCTCGCCGTAGATCGACTGCTTGCGCAGGTGGGGTCGCGTGGGCAGCGAGGTGAACGGGATGGCCTCGTCGCGCAGTGCGGTCACATCAGTGGGTATCGGCCCCGGTGGTGCCGTCCTGTATTACCTGGACGTGTGGCATGGCCTGGTCGAGAGCTACCGACGGTTGGGCGCAAACCGGGCATTTCGCCCCGGACCTGGTCCGGTAGATACCGCGTTGCCCCACGATCGGTCAGCGACGCACGAACATCAGGTCATGACTGACGCGACCGACCTCCTCGGCGCGGCTCTCGAACTTCGTCAGCGGCCGCCACGGCGGCCGCGGCGCCCAGCCGCCCGGCGCGTCCGCGTGCTGGTTCCGCAGCAGCGGCTCCCCGGTGCAGACCGCCAGCATGTGCTCCGCGTAGTGCTCCCAGTCGGTCGCGAGGTGCAGCGTGCCGCCGGGGACCAGCCGGGACGCGACCATCGCCACGAGGTCCGGCTGCACCAGCCTGCGCTTGTGGTGCTTCTTCTTCGGCCACGGGTCCGGGTAGAAGATCCGCACCGCGGACAGCGACTCCGGCGGCAGGTGCTCCTCGAGCAGCACGACCGCGTCGCCGCGCAGCAGCCGCAGGTTCGACAGCCCGGCCGCCTCGGCACGCATCATGAGCTGCGCGAGGCCCGGCTGGTAGACGTCGACGGCGACGTAGTTGAGCTCCGGTGCCGCCTCGGCGAGCAGCGCGGTGGTCTCACCCATGCCCGGCCCGATCTCCAGCAGCGCGGGCGCGGACCGGCCGAACCAGGCGTCGAGGTCCAGCGGGCCGGGCGCAAGCCCGGCGATGTCGCGGCCGAGCGTCGGCCACAGCCGTTCCCACGCACGCGTCTGGCCGACGGTCATCCGACCGCCGCGGTTGACGAAACTGACGACGGTGCGCCGGTTGACCTCTGCTGCCACGAACGCAGAGCCTAGGGGGCCAGCGACTCCACCCGTGCGAGGTTGGCCCGGAGGTCCGCGAGACCGGCCACCGCGACGGGGGCCGGGGAGTCGCCGGCGTGCACGCGGATCACGTCGATCCAGCCGCCGTGCCGGTCGGTGAGCATGAGGGTGGTCGGCACGCCCGGCTCGGTCAGCTTGCGCTCGGAGGGCACGTACTCCCAGAAGCCGGACTCGCCGTCGGCCGACCACGGCACGTACACCCAGCCCGACCGCGCGGACAGCAGCTTCGCGACCCGGTCCTCGACGGTGTAGCCCTCGAGCCTGGTCTCGAGGTCGCCGGCCGCGAGCGCGCGCAGCCACCACGGCGCCGGCGCGTCCGGGTCGGCCGCCTGGATGGCGCGGTAGAGGGCGAGCACCTGCTGCTCCGGCGCGCGGTGCAGCCAGGAGCGTCTCGTCTCCGCCGGCGTGGTGGCGTTCTCGGCGCCCCACTGTTCGATGGCCTGCGACCACTCGAGCCCGATCAGGGGCTCGACGGTCAGGGCTTCCGCCGCGGACGGTGGGTTCGACGAGCGCCTTTGCTCCTCAGCCGCGGTAACGGCATCAGTAATCGGGCCGGTGTCAACCACCGTCACAAGTCCACCTCCAAGGCGCCCCCGGGTATGGAGTTGGGGGCGGGTCGGGACCGCCTACCTCGATCTGACCCCAGTAAAGGCGGCCTGTCCGCTAGCTGTGGGAGGGGTCACAGCGACTTAACGTGGTCTTTACCGCGCCGTGTGGTGTAGAACACCAGGCCCCGCCCTGTATGGCACATCGGCGGGGTAGTTATGCCTGTTACCGCTTTGCGATCTTCGTGGGCGAATGTCACCCGAATGGCGTCTTTGGGCACAAAAAATAGGAGCCCGAGCCACCCCCCGAAGGTGACCCGGGCTCCTCCCCCGTGACTCGTAACCGTCCCCTCCGCGCCGAGCCGGCGCCGCCTCCCCAGACGGCGGCCGGCGTCCCCGGGCGCGGCCTCCGGTTACGCGTCCCGCTTGTTGGCGGCGACCGTGGCGATCACCAGCAGCACCAGCGCGACCCCGACGAAGTAGGCGGCAGAGGCCCACGGGGTCAGCACCGCGTCGGAGACCGGCGGGCCGGCGCCGATGGGCCGGTTCGACGGGTCCGGGTCGCCGGTCAGGAACTTGTTGGCCACGTAGAACGGCATCCACTGCTGGATGTTGTGGCCCACCTTCGGGATCAGCGTGATCAGGCTCTCGACCAGCTGCGACCACACGAGGATCAGCGACACCGCGCCGGCGGAGTGCCGGACGAGCGTGCCGACCGACACCGCCATGATCGCGGCGGCGGCGTACACCAGACCGACGCCGGCCACCGCACGCCACTCGAACGCGGTGTTGACGGCGAGGTCGGCGCTCGGCCGGATCAGCTTCGCGATGCCGACCGACGCGAACGACGCGGCGAGACCGATGAGGCCGGCGAACAGCGCGACGACGGTCGTCTTCGCGAGCAGCGCGGCGGTCCGGTTCGGGATCGCCTGGAAGGTCGCGCGGATCGTGCCGAAGCGGTACTCGGTGGTGACGGCCAGCGTGGCCATCACCATGACCACGACGAGCCCGAAGCTGTAGCCGAACTGGGTGGACCCGATGTCCGGCAGGTTCTCGGTGTCGACCCCGGCGATCAGCGCGGCGAAGCCGACGGTGACGAACAGGGCGGCGATGGTGCACCACAGCGGGGACCGTGTGGTGAAGAGCTTGATGCGTTCGACTGCGAGCAGAGTCATCGGTTCACTTCCCAGCTGGCATGAGGTCTGCGGGCGGCACGGGGACTTGGCCCTCGGCGTTGTCGGCGGCCGCGTGGTACTCGACGGATTCGCCGGTGAGCTGGAGGAAGGCCTCCTCGAGCGAGCCGCGCTGCGGGCTCAGCTCGTGCAGCACGGCACCCTTCGCGGCGGCGAGCTCGCCGATGTCGGCGATCTCCATCCCGGAGACGACGAGGCTCTCGCCCTCGTCCCGGACGGTCGCGCCGAGCTGGCCGAGCGCGGAGCGGAGCACCGCGAGCTGCGGGCTGCGCACGACCACGGTGTTCTCGGTCGCCTGTGCGACGAACTCCTCGGTGCTGCACTGCGAGATCAGCTTGCCGCGACCGATGACGATGAGGTCCTGCGCGGTGAGCGCCATCTCCGAGAGCAGGTGGCTGGACACGAACACGGTCCGGCCCTCGTCGGCGAGGCGGTGCATGAACCGGCGGATCCAGAGGATGCCCTCCGGGTCGAGGCCGTTGACCGGCTCGTCGAACAGCAGCACCTGCGGGTCGCCGAGCAGCGCGGCCGCGATGCCGAGCCGCTGGGACATGCCGAGCGAGAACCCGCCGGCGCGGCGGTTCGCCACGTCGGCGAGGCCGACGAGGTCGAGCACCTCGTCGACGCGCTTGGGCGAGAGCTTGTTGGACTTCGCGAGCCAGCGCAGGTGGGCGCGGGCCGAGCGGTTGGGGTGCACCCACTTCGCGTCCAGCAGCGCGCCGACCATGCGCAGCGGGTTGTGCAGTTCCCGGTAGCGCTTGCCGTCGATGCTGACCCGGCCGGCGGTCGGCGCGTCCAACCCCAGGATCATGCGCATCGTGGTGGACTTCCCGGCGCCGTTCGGCCCGAGGAATCCGGTGACCCGCCCGGACTGCACGGTGAACGACAGGTCGTCGACGGCCACCGTCCGCCCGTAGCGCTTGGTGAGGCCGACTGCCTCAATCATGGTCTCTCCCTGATTGTCGTTTTCCCCTGGCACGAATAGTGGCGGTACAGCGAGTTCTCGCACGTCCACCTGTGGTCCCCAGTTCGGGTCAGCTTCTGGGAGTAGCGTCCATCAGCCAAAAGGGTGGTGGGATCCGTAACCACCCTGAGGAAACCCTGATTCCTCGTCACTCTCAGGTAGGGGATGGCCCGCAACTCCCCTGAACCAGGCGGCTCAGACCTCGCCTGGCCGAACCAGGCCCGTCTCGTACGCGAGTACGACCGCCTGCACCCGGTCGCGCAGATCCAGCTTGGACAGCACCCGCCCGACATGGGTCTTCACGGTCGCCTCGGACAGGAACAGCTTGCGGGCGATCTCCGTGTTCGACAGGCCCTGCGCCATCAGCAGCAGCACCTCGCGCTCGCGGTCGGTCAGCACCTCGAGCATCGCCGCGTCGCGCAGCTCACCGCCCGCCGAGCCGAGGAAGCGGTCGAGCAGGCGCCGGGTGACGCTCGGCGAGACCACCGCGTCCCCGCTCGCCACCGACCGCAGCGCCGACACCAGCTGCACCGACGGGGTGTCCTTGAGCAGGAACCCGCTGGCACCGTTGCGCAGCGCGGACAACGCGTACTCGTCGAGGTCGAACGTCGTCATCACGAGCACCTTCGCGAGGCCCCGCTCGGTGATCAGCTTGGTCGCCTCGACCCCGTCGAGCACCGGCATGCGGACGTCCATCAGCACCACGTCCGGGCGGAGGGACTCGGCGAGGTCGACCGCCTCCTGCCCGTTGCCGGCCTCGCCGACGATCTCCATGTCCTCCTGCGCGCCGAGCACCATGCGAAAGCCCACCCGCATGAGCTCCTGGTCGTCGACGAGCACCACCCTGATCACGTAGCTCAAGCTAGTTGCCCCTCACCCGTTCCCGAACGGCAGGCTCGCGCGGACCTGCCAGCCGCCGCCGGGCCGCGGCCCCGCGTCGAGCGTGCCGCCGAACACCAGCGCCCGCTCCCGCATGCCGATCAACCCGTTGCCGCCGGACACCCCGACGAGCGTTCTCGTCGTGCGCCGGCCGTTGTCCACGATGGACAGGTCGACGCGGTCGCCGACCCGCTCCACCCGCACGGTCGCCGACGTGCCGGGGCCGGCGTGCTTGAGCGAGTTCGTCAGCGCCTCCTGCACGATCCGGTAGATCCCGAGGCCGACGCCCGTCGGCAGGTCGTCGACGTTGCCGACGATGTCGAGCTGCACCGGCAGCCCGACCGACCGCACCCGACCCGCGAGTTCGGACAGCGACTGCGTGCCGGGCTGCGGGGTGCGCTCGCCGGTCGCGTCCTCGCTGCGCAGCACGCCGAGCAGCCTGCGCAGCTCGGTCAGCGCCTCGCGGCCGGTGCTGGAGATCGTCTTGACCGCGCGTTCCGCGAGGTCGGGCTGGCTGTGCACGGCGTACGCGGCGCCGTCGGCCTGCACGACCATCACGCTCACCGCGTGCGCGACGACGTCGTGCAGTTCGCGGGCGATCCTGGCGCGTTCCTCCGCGACCGCGATCCTTGCCTGCTGGTCGCGTTCGGTCTCGAGCAGCGCGAGCCGTTGTTCGAGCTCGGTGTGGTAGGCCCGCCGCGCGCCGACGTACTCGCCGAGCGCCCAGGAGAACGCGATCGCCAGGTTCACCACGATCAGGTTCGTGACCCACTCCTGGGGGAACTGCCACGGCGTCTGCACGAGCGAGACGACCTCGTTCACCGCGAGGTACAGGACCGCCGGCCGACGCCCGACGTACGCGACGAGCGTGTACAGCGCGACGCACGCGGTGAAGACGCTGGCCAGGCCGAGCTCCAGCACCGAGTGCACGATGCCGGCGCCGAGCGTGACGTACGCGGCGGTGATCGGGTACTTGCGGCGGAACACGATCGGCGTCACCACGACGGCCAGCACCGGCAGCGTGACGTACCAGGGTTCCGGTCGGTCGTTGTTCGGCTCGATCGCCCTGGCCAGGAAGATCAGCACGTCGAACGACGCGATGAGGGCAGCCAGCAGCGTGTCCCCGACCATGGGGTGCGCTTTCATCCACAGGCTGAACCGCCGCACAGTACGAAGCGTAAGCACCGGAGTGCCGAACCGGCGTCACGCCGCAGGCTGATCGTGACTACGCCCGGCGGTTGACGGACACGCTAACTTTGTATCAAAGGGGTGATACAAAGTGTCGCTGTGGCTTCAGAACACCCTGGTGCCGGCCGTCCTCACGGCCGTCGTGTTCCTCGTCGTGCTGTGGCCGACCCGGCGCAGCGGCCGCAGGCTCCTGCAGACGTGGGGCGTGCCGGCGCCGGGCGAGGACCAGGTCGGCGTCGCCGTCCGCTATCTCAAGCAGCGCCGGGTCCTCTATGTCGTGCTGTTCCTGACCGTGCCCGCGCTCGCCGGGCTGATCTGGCGGGACGACGCCGCCCTCCCCGGGTTCGGGATCGTCGTGCCGTTGTTGCTCGCGATGCTCGTCGCCGAGCTGGTCGCGACGCTGCGGCCGGTCAGCGGGCTCCGGGTCGCGTCGCTGGACCGGCGCAGCTGGCGGGACCTCGTGCCGCGCTGGGCGATCATCGTGGTGGCGTTGCTCGTGGTGCTGTCCGTCGGCTGCTCGGTGCTCGCGTTCGCAGCCGGCGCGTCCGGGTGGGCGCCGCTCGGCAACGTCATCGTGTGCCTCGCCGTGGTCGGCCTGCTCGTGTGGTTGGCCGTACGCCGTCCCGCGGTCGCCGACGAGGCGGTCGACGCGGCGCTGCGCACCAGGACCGCGCGGGTGGCGGTCGGCATCGGGTTCGGCTGGCTCGGTGCCGCGCTGCTCACCGCGGCGCAGGAGCTGTACTACCGGAGCGCCGTCGTGATCCATTTCCCCGACCCCGGTCCGCCCCCGCCGAGCTGGCTGACCGACGACCTGGTGAACGTCCTGCAGATCGCCGGTCCGATCGCGCAGCTCACCGCGGTCGGGTGCTGGATCTGGCTCGCGAACCCGAGCCGCCGCGCACTCGCCGCGACCCGGTCGACACCCACCCGGTGACCGCGCCCCGCATCGTCGTCGACCCGGACAGCGGGGTGGCGCCGTGGCGGCAGGTGCGCGACCAGCTCCTGCACCTCGTCCGCACCGGCGCGCTGCCGGTCGGCGCCCAGCTGCCCGCCATCCGCCAGCTAGCCGGCGACCTCGGGCTGGCCGCCGGCACGGTCGCCCGCGTCTACCGGGACCTGGAGGCCGACGGCGTACTGCACACCGCTCGGCGCCGGGGCACGGTCGTGGCCTCGGTGCCCGCCGTGGCCCCGCCGCCCGGCGACCCGCTCGCGGCGGCCGCCGCCGAGTACGTCGCCCGCGCGGCGGAGCTGGGCGCCGACCGGGACGCGGCGGTGGTCGCGGTGACCGCGGCCTGGCCCGATCGACCGGACCGGCCCCCGAGTGGCGGGCCGACATGGCACGATCATTGAGGCACGAGGCAGGTAGTTCGAGGGGGTGACATGACGACGGCCACCGAGCAGCAGCATCTGGCCGGTCCGTTGTCCGCCGCGGTGGCCAACCTGTGCACGCGGTTGCAGCCGCAGGTGTCCGCGCGGACGGCCGCCGGGTTCCGCGAGGTGCTGCGCAGGCTGTCCGCCCCACTGCAGGTCGCGGTCGCCGGTCGCATCAAGTCCGGCAAGTCGACGCTGGTCAACGCGTTGATCGGGCGTCGGGTCGCGCCGACGGACGTCGGTGAGTGCACGCGTCTGGTCACCCGGTTCCAGTACGGCACGGTCGACCGCGTCGAGGTCGTGTTCCTCGACGGCCGCAAGCAGGTGCTGCCCTTCGACGTCGGCGGCATGATCCCCAACGACCTCGACGTCGACTTCGACAAGGTCTCCCACCTCGAGGCGTACCTGACCAACGCCGTGCTGCGCGACCTCACGGTCATCGACACGCCCGGCCTCGGCTCGCTCGACGCCGCGTCGGTCAAGCGCACCGAGCAGCTCCTCGGCGCCGCGAAGCACCGCAAGCCCGACGACGGTGGCGAGAAGCCCGGCGAGGAGGAGGGCGACGACGAGCTCGACGACACCTCCCGCAACGCCGTCGCCGGCGCGGAGGCCGTCCTCTACGTCGTCACGCAGGGGGTCCGCGCCGACGACCAGCAGGCGCTCGCCGCGTTCACGGCGGCCACCGCGAGCCGCGAGGCGGGCCCGGTCAACGCGATCGCCGTGCTGAACAAGGCCGACACGATCGCGCCGGAGTCGGTCACCGGCTCCGACGGCGACGTGTGGAAGGCCGCGAGCCTCCTCGCCGAGAAGCAGGCCGCCACGCTCAAGCCGCGCGTCGCCGACGTCATCCCGGTGATCGGCCTGCTCGCAGAGTCCGCCGAGTCCGGCGGCTTCACCTCCGCCGACGCGGACGCGCTGCGCGCACTGTCCAAACTGGACGACGGCACCTGGGAGACGATGCTGATGTCCGCGGACATCTTCGTCACCTGGGAGTGCGAGGTGGCCATTGGCATCAGGACCAGGCTGCTCGAGACGCTCGACCTGTACGGCATCCGCCGCGCGGTCGACGCGTTGCGCGCCGACCCGGAGCTCACCGCGGGCGCGCTGCGCCGCACCCTGCTGAACGCCTCCGGGCTCGCCGGCGTCCGCGGCCGGCTCGACGCGGTGTTCCGCGCGCGGGCCGACGGCATCAAGGCGGCCGCCGCGCTCGCCTCGGTCACCGCGCTCGCCCACGCGTCCGGCGATCCCGGTGAGCGCCAACGGGTCCACGACGCGATCGAGGTGCTGCTCGCCAAGCCGGAGGCCCACCAGCTGCGGCTGCTCGAGGCGCTCACGCTCGTCACGTCCGGCGCGGTGGCCATGCCGGAGGACCTCGCCGAGGAGGTGCTCCGGGTCGGCAGCAGCGCCGACATCGGCGAGCAGCTCGGCATGAAGGGCCGACCGCACAAGGAGCTGTCCGCCTACGCTCTCGAGCGGGCCGGGTGGTGGCGGTCGTTCGCGTCGTTCGGCGCCACGCCCGCGCAGAGCCGCGTCGCGCACGTCGTGCACCGCGCGTATTTCCTGATCTGGCAACAGCTCCGCGAGCAGGCGGGCTGAGGAGAGGCGGTGATGTCGTAATGGCTTCGTGGTTCAAGCAGCGCCGCGACAAGGAGGCCGGCGAGGGAGACGAGCTGACCGAGCTGGCCGACGTCGACCCCGCGGAGTCCACGATCGAGGTGAAGGCGCACGTGATCGCCGACGCGGTCCGGGCCGCCGAGCAGCAGCAGGTCGGCCCGCAGGCCGGCATCGCGGCGGACGGGCTGGTCACCGGCGGCGACTTCGAGCCGCAGCGGGACGTGCCGCAGAGCGCGGGGGCGGTCGCGCTCGACCAGGCGCTCGCCGAGCGCAAGTCGTTGGTGCAGCTGTGTCTCTACGCACTGGACCGAGCCCGCAGCGCGGGTGTGGTGGAACGTCTCGAAGAGGGGCTCGCCGGCGTCGGCGTGGACGCGATCCGGCCGGACGGCGTACGTTTCGACCCGACCTACCACGAGGCGGGCGGCACGGTCGCGACCGCGGACGAGACGCTCGACGGCGTGGTCGCCGAGACCGAGGTGGTCGGCTTCAGCGACCGGGGCGAGGTGCTCCGCGCACCGATCGTCACCGTCTACAGCAAAGGGGCAACATGACGGCTCCCGCACAGCCGATGTCGCTGCCCAAGCAGGTCGCGGCGACGCGGGAGAAGCTGCTCACGCTGCTCAAGGACATCAACCCGGACTCCGCCCGCTGGGTCGAGGAGATCCGCGCCAAGCGCAAGGGCAAGCCGTCCGCCGTGGTCGTCGGCGAGACCAACCGCGGCAAGAGCTCGCTCGTCAACGCCGTGCTCGGCACGCCGGGCCTCTCGCCGGTGGACGCCGACGTGGCCACCGCGACCTACCTCGTGTTCGGGCACGCGCAGGAGTGGGAGGCCCGGGCCTGCTACCCCGGCCAGCTCGCGCCGGTCCCGGTGAACATCGCCGAGCTGATCAACTGGGTGTCCGCGTCGCACGAGCTGCCGATCGGCGAGCTGCCGCCGCGCTACGTCGAGGTCGACGGCCCGGTCGAGTTCCTCGAGAAGCTGACCATCGTGGACACGCCGGGGGTCGGCGGGCTCGACTCGGTGCACGGCGAGCTGGCCGGCGAGGCCGCCGCGTCCGCCACCGCGCTGCTGTTCGTCGTCGACGCGTCCGCGCCGTTCACCATCGGCGAGCTGAACTTCCTCGCGTCCGTCGGCGAACGCGTCGAGACGATCGTGTTCGCGTTGTCCAAAGTGGACCAGTACCGCGGCTGGCGGCAGGTGCTCGAGGAGGACCAGGCGCTGCTCGCCGAGTACGCGCCCCGGTTCGCCGGCGCCAAGTTCCACCCGGTCTCCGCGCGGATGTACGAGATGGCCGGCAAGGCGCCCAACCCGGAGGCCGCCGCGATGCTGCGCGAGCGGTCCGGCGTCGAGGAGCTGCGGGCCGCGCTGTCCGGGCTGCTGGCCGGCC
Organism: uncultured Actinomycetota bacterium; assembly: GCA_963840275.1. Taxonomy (GTDB): domain Bacteria; phylum Actinomycetota; class Actinomycetes; order Mycobacteriales; family Pseudonocardiaceae; genus Actinophytocola. The sequence continues at coordinate 366,169 of CAWIYK010000002.1, read as the reverse complement.
GGTCGGCGATGCTCGGCGAGGCCAACACCATGCGCGCGCTGTCCACCGCGCTCGCCGAGCTGAACGTGAAGCTCGAGTCCGAGCGCCGCGCGCTGTCGACCGGCGAGGAGGAGGCCGAGACGCTGCGGGCCCGCAAGGAGGAGCTGACCGCGGACCGGCGGTCGTCCACCAAGGGCTGGCAGGTCCGGATGCGCGGCGAGATCCAGCGCACCAGGGTGGAGAACAACCACGAGGTCGCCAGGCAGATGCGCGACGTGCAGTCGTGGTTCCGCCAGGCCATCGACGCCGCAGACCGGGACAAGCTGCGCGAGCTGCCGCCCCAGGTCGACGCCGCGCTGCAGATGGTGTCCGGCCGGCTCAGCATGACCGTCTCCATGCGGCTGAACCAGGTCACGGAGACCGTCCTCGGCGAGCTGTTCCAACCCGACGAGCTCGACGTGATCCGCGCGCAGTTCGCGCGGGCCGGCGGTTCGCCGATCGTGATCCGCCCCGCGGACAAGCGGCCGCCGACCGCCGAGGACAAGCTGCTGGTGTTCATGGGCGTCACCGGCGGGTTCAGCGCGGGCAAGATGGCGCTGCTGCCGCTGGCCGGCGCGGTCGCGGCGCCGATCCTGTTGGTGCCGACGATCATCGTCGGGCTCGGCGCCGGGTGGTGGCTCGCGAAGACCCGCAAGCACACCGCGGACAAGCAGCACATGAAGCAGTGGCTCACCGAGTCGATCGCGGACGCGCGGTCCACTGTGGATCAGTTGGTGGCCGAGCAGCTCATCGAGGCCGAGTCCCAGCTGGCGCTGTCGCTCGACGAGGCGCTCGGCAGGAGAATCGCGGGTATCGAAGAAGAGCTTCGTGAGGTAGACAAGGCACTGCGTCTGGACACCGCGGAGCGCACCAAGCGGCTGAACGCGGTGAACAAGCGTCTGACCGAGGTCACAGCCGGTCGGGAACGGGCCGAGAAGCTGCTCGCCAGCATCCGGTCGGTGCGGGACCGGGCCTGATCCGTCCTCGGATTGTTGAGGGAACCGACCGGGCCTACTGTCAGTCATACATGCCGCAACACAAAACATGAGCTTGATAGATCCCGTGAGGGACTGAGTAAGGGGGCACGACCGTGTACGTGGACGACGACACCTCGACCGACACCGACACGACCGACACGGACACCGGTGGTCAGGACGAGTTGACCGTGGAGATCGACGGCGAGGAGTACTCCGCCGAAGAGAACTACGACATGGACGGTGACGGCCGCAACGACACCGCAGTCGTCGAGACCGAGGACGGTTACCTCGCGTTCGCGGACACCGACGGTGACGGCACGGCCGACGTCGCGGTCGAGTACGACGAGAACGGCGAGGTCGTCGCCGGCGCCGAGTACGACGAGTCGACCGGCGAGTGGACGGCGGAGGACGTGGAGTCGCTCCCGACGCCGACCGGTGACGGTGCCGACGAAGCCGAGGGGTCCGGCACCGACAGCACCGACGCGGCGGACACGTCCGACGACACCTCCGACACGGACTCGAGCGGTGGCGAGAGCATCAACGTCGACCTGCCGGGTGAGGACGTGGACGCGGGTCCGGCCACGTACGACACCGACGGTGACGGCACGAACGACACCGCCGTGGTCACCGACGCCGACGGCACGACCTACGCCTTCACCGACACCGATGGCGACGGCGAGGCCGACCAGGCCGTCATCATCGAGTCCGACGGTGACGTCACGGTCGCCGAGCACACCGGTGACGACGAGTGGACCACCACCGAGGAGGGCCACATCGACTCCTCCGGCGAGTACACGCCGGACGACTCCTCCTCGTCCGCGTCGGCGACCTCGGACGCCGCATGGGCCGAGCGGTGACCTGAACCACTGCGTCACAAAACCTGAGTTGCGACCGATCCCGGTGGGCGTCTGCCTGCCGGGATCGGTTTTTGTGTGGTAGACCACTCGTACATCTGGGTTCTGAATCGATACCCGAATCGGTCTTGTGAGTGAGCTGACACGTCAGACCTCGTTTGCCTGCCGGCAACCCGGTTAACCTCACTACATCCCCTAGCGAGGTCCCGTCCGTGCACCGGACGGGTGCTTCGCCGTTAACCCAGGACGCCGAAGTCCCGACAACGGACAGCGGCGTCCTGAGTCATTCGGCGTTCAGTCAGGAGACGAAGCGACATGACGGCAGTGGCAATCCCAGGTGTGGACAACGCGCCGACGACGCACCGACGGCTTCTTTCCTGGGTCCGGGAGGTGGCTGAGCTCACCACGCCGGACGAGGTCGTCTGGGTCGACGGCTCTGAAGAGGAGTGGACGCGGCTGACCGACCAGCTCGTCGAGGCCGGCACCTTCACGCGGTTGAAGAAGAAGCCGAACTCGTTCTGGGCCGCCTCCGACCCCGACGACGTCGCCCGTGTCGAGCAGCGCACCTTCATCTGTTCCGTGGACCCGGACGACGCCGGCCCCACCAACAACTGGATGGCGCCGGCCGAGATGAAGGCGCGGATGACCGAGCTCTACCGGGGCTCGATGCGCGGCCGCACCATGTACGTGATCCCGTTCTGCATGGGTCCGCTGACCGCCGAGCAGCCGATGCTCGGCCTGCAGCTGACCGACTCCCCCTACGTCGTGGTCTCGATGCGGATCATGACCCGGATGGGCACGAGGGCGCTCGAGCAGTTCACCGACGCCGACGGCAACGAGCGCGACTTCGTCCCGGCGCTGCACTCGGTCGGCGCGCCGCTGGAGGACGGTCAGGACGACGTGCCGTGGCCGTGCAACGAGGAGAAGTACATCTCCCAGTTCCCGGAGACGCGGGAGATCTGGAGCTACGGCTCCGGCTACGGCGGCAACGCCCTGCTCGGCAAGAAGTGCTACTCGCTGCGGATCGCCTCGGTGAAGGGCCGCGACGAGGGCTGGCTAGCCGAGCACATGCTGATCCTCAAGCTGGTCTCCCCGGAGAACAAGGTCTACTACATCGCGGCGGCCTTCCCGAGCGCCTGCGGCAAGACGAACCTCGCGATGCTCGAGCCGACCATCCCGGGCTGGCGCGTCGAGACGCTCGGCGACGACATCGCCTGGATGCGCTTCGGTGACGACGGCCGGCTGTACGCGGTGAACCCGGAGGCGGGCTTCTTCGGCGTCGCGCCCGGCACCGACTGGCACACCAACCCGAACGCGATGCGCACCATCGCCAAGGGCAACAGCATCTTCACCAACGTGGCGCTGACCGACGACGGCGACATCTGGTGGGAGGGCATGGGCGAGCCGCCCGCGCACCTCACGTCGTGGAAGAAGGCGGACTGGACGCCGAGCTCCGACGAGCCGTCGTCGCACCCGAACTCGCGGTACTGCACGCCGATGTCGCAGTGCCCGATCCTCGCGCCGGAGTGGGACGACCCGAAGGGCGTGCCGATCTCGGCGATCTTCTTCGGCGGCCGCCGCGCGGACACCATTCCGCTGGTCACCGAGTCGCGCGACTGGCAGCACGGCACCTTCATGGGCGCCACGCTGTCCTCGGAGACGACGGCCGCGGCCAAGGGCAAGGTCGGCGTCGTCCGCCGCGACCCGATGGCGATGCTGCCGTTCATCGGCTACCACGCCGGTGACTACTTCCAGCACTGGATCGACACCGGCAAGCGCGCCGACGCCGACAAGCTGCCGAAGATCTTCTACGTGAACTGGTTCCGCCGGGACGAGAACAAGAAGTTCCTGTGGCCGGGCTTCGGTGAGAACAGCCGGGTCCTGAAGTGGGCGATCGAGCGCCTCGAGGGCACGGCGGCGGCGGTCGAGACCCCGATCGGTTACGTGCCGACGGCGGACGACCTCGACCTGTCCGGCCTCGACGCGTCGCACGAGGCGATCGAGGCGTCGCTGAAGTTCGACGCCAAGGAGTGGCGCGAGGAGATCCCGCTGATCGAGGAGTGGTTCGACAAGATCGGCGAGAAGCTCCCGACGCTGCTGCGTGCCGAGCTGGACGCGCTGAAGACGCGCCTGGCCTGACATTCGTTCGCGAAAGGGGGACCACCCGGTCGGGTGGTCCCCCTTTCGCTCTGTCCACAGCCTGTGGACAAACCTGTGCACAGCATGTGGAGATGCCGCCGTCCTCGAGCCCTTGGTCAGTGCTCCGGAGATCCGTACGACACCCGATGGTCAGCCAGGTGTCACCAAGTTGTCCACAGCGGACCGGTTGACGTCCGGTCGCCCACCAGCCCCCGAACGGGCTAACGACACCGTTCGAGCTGTCGCTGGAGGAACCGCCGCGCCGGCGCGGAGCACCGCTTGGTGAGGGCCTCGCGGAAGTACCCGGCGGCCGTGTCCGGTTCGCCCGCCCGCAGCCAGAGCCCACCGAGCGCCGCGGGCAGCAGGTGGTAGTCGCGAAGAGCGGGCTCGTCGCGCAGCCGGGTCAGCTCGGCGGGGTCGAGACTCCCGGCCATGGCGGCGGCGACGGCCCGGTTGAGCGCGGCGACCGGAGAGGGCTTGACGGCGAGCAGCTCGTCGTAGAGCCCGACGATGCGGTTCCAGTCGGTCCCCACCCCGATATGGCACAGCGCGATGGCCGCCTCGATGTGGAACGCGGACCTGGTGGGACCGACACACGCGCTGCCGAACACCCGGACGCCCTCGGCGATCATCCCCTGGTCCCACCGCGCCCGGTCCTGTTCGGCGAGCAGCAACAGGTCGCCGGCCGCGTCCGTGCGGGCCGCCAACCGACTGCCGTGCAACAACATGAGCGCCAGCAGCGCCCGCACCCGAGGCTGGTCGGTGCGCGGGTCGGCACACAACAGCCGACACAGCCGGATGGCCTCCGCACACAGCTCGCCGCGGACGACGTCGTCACCCTCGACGGCGTCGTACCCGGCGTTGAAAAGCAGGTAGAGCACGGAAAGCAGGGAGTCCAACCGGGACTCGATGGCGTCGGTCGCCGGCACCCCGCTGACCCGGGCGGCCTCCGTGCGCAGCCACCGCTTGGCCCGGACCAACCGCTGAGCCACGGTCGCCGGCTGGGTGAGCAAGGCGGCGGCGATCTCGTTGACCCCGAGCCCACCGACGGTCCGCAGGGTCAGGACAACCTGCGAGACCTGCGGCAGCTCGGGGTGGCAGCAGAGGAACATCAGCGCGAGCTCGTCGTCCTCGCGCGGCTCGTCGTCGACGACCTCGGGTGTGGCGAGCAACGGCAGCGCGGCCCGAACGACCGCGCCGTGCCGGACCGACCCGAGGACGTGGTTCCTGGCGACGGTGAAGAGCCACCCGCTCGGGTTGTCCGGCACGCCCGCGAAGGGCCACCGCTGGAGCGCGCGGACCATCGCCTCCTGGACAGCCTCCTCGGCGAGATCGAGATGAGCGGGCCCCAACACCCGAACCAGCGTGGCGGTGATCCGCCCGGCACTATGCCGAAAAAGCTGCTCGACGACGCGGCCTGAGTTGTCCACACCCGACCCCGCGGCAGCGCCTTCCCTGTCGGTGTCCGCCGGTAGCGTGGTTTCGGGGGCCGAAGGCCAACCCCGCCCACCCGCATCCGGGTTGTCCACACCCCGTCCCGCCGACGCCTCGGCACTGTCGGTGTCGGTCGGTAGCGTGGCTTCGGGGGCCGGAGGCCAAGACCGCGCACCGGCTTCCGAGTTGTCCACACCCCGCCCAGCCGACTCCCCGTTGCTGTCGGTGCCCACCGGTAACGTGGAACCGGGGGCCGGAGGCCGGCCCCCGCCACCCGCGACCATCAGGGCTCGCACCCCTGTTCCCCGATCTTCCGCACCTCGATGGACCCGAAGTCCAGGTGCGGATGACTCGAGAAGATCTTCTCGGCCTCGTCGAGGTCCGTCGCCTCGATGGTGATGAACCCGCCGAGGATCTCGGTCCCCTCCACGAAAGGCCCGTCCGTCACGTCGAGGCCGCCGCGCACCACCCGCCCGCGCCGCGACAGCCCGCCGCCACCCACCGGGTTGCCCGCCTCGGCCAGCTGGGCGCTCCAGTCGATGTACCGCTCCAGCGTCCGCTGCGCCTCGGCGGGGCTCAGGTCCGTCTGCGCGTCCTCGGTGCCCCGCAAGAATCCGACATATCCAGCCATCGTGTCCTCCTTCGCTTCAGCCAACACCCCGTAGATGCGCGGCCCAACCCGGAATCGACAAGTACGGTGAGATCGTGGCCGAGACTGTGAGCAGGTTCCCCGTCGCCGAGCTCGACGACCTTCCTCCTGACCTGCGCGAACGCGTCGCCGCCGTCGCCGAGCGGTCGGGTTTCGTGCCGAACGTGTTCCGCGCGCTCGGGCACCGCCCGGCCGAGCTGCGCGCGTTCCTCGACTACCACGACGCCGTGATGGAACGCGCCGACGGACTCAGCAAGGCCGAGCGCGAGCTGGTCGTCGTCGCCACGTCCGGCGCCAACAGCTGCACCTACTGCGTCGTCGCCCACGGCGCGATCCTGCGCATCCGCGCCAAGGACCCGCGCATCGCCGACCGCGTCGCCACCAACCCGTGGACCGTCGAGCTCACCGAACGGGAGCGCGCGATCGTCGACCTCGCGCTGGCGCTCGCGGTGGAGCCGGCCACGTTCGGCGAGACCGACCTCGACGACGCCCGCGACGCCGGCCTCACCGACGACGAGATCTGGGACGTCGGCGCCGTCACCGCGCTCTTCGCGCTCTCCAACCGGATCGCGCACCTCACCGCGCTCCGCCCGAACGACGAGTTCTACCTGATGGGCCGCCTGCCGCGGGGGTGAAGCGCCAGTCGCCAGGTCTGCCCGCTCAGCTCGTGCCCGAACCGCCGCGCGGTGTCCTCGTCGACCAGCTCGAACCCGGCCCGCTGGTAGATCCGCCGCGCCGGCGCGAGGAGCGACACCGTCCACAGCTCCATCGTCCGGTAGCCGGCGGCCCGCGCGAACCGCACGCACTCGTCGACCAGCACCGTCCCGACGCCGGCGCCCCGTGCGCTCGGCTCGACGTGCAGCAGCCGCAGCTTCGCGGTCGTGTCGTCCTTGCGCACGCAGAAGACCGCGCCGACCCGTTCGCCGTCCAGCTCCGCGATCCACGCGGTCTCCCGGTCCGGGTCGTGTTTGCCCAGGTAGTCGGCCACGATCTGCGCGACGAGCGCCTCGTACGAGGAGTCCCACCCGTGTTCGCGCGCGTACAGCGCGCCGTTGCGTTCGATCACCCACCCGAAGTCGCCCGGCTCGGGATGCCGCAGCGTCACCGGCGGCCGGTCGGTCGGCCGCTCGATCCGGTTGCGGATCATGTCCATGGCCTCGATCAGCCGATCCTGCTCGGCGGTCGACAGGTCGGCGAGCAGCGCGCGGATCTGCCCGACCGACCTGGTGTCGAGGACCCGGAACGCGTCCTGACCCTTGGTGGTCAGCCGGATCACCTGACGCCGCGCGTCCGAGCCCGACCGGTCGCGCCGCACGAGGCCGCTCTCCTCGAACCGGGCGAGCAGCCGGCTCAGGTAGCCGGCGTCCAGGCCGGTCGCGCGGCGCAGGACCGCCACCTCGGTCTCGTCCCGCTGGCCCAGTTCGAACAAAACTCTTGCTTCAGTCAAGGAGTACGGCGACTTCAGCAGGTGCTCGTCCAGCGCGCCGAGGAACTTCGTGTAACTCCTGTTGAACGCTCTCACTGCGGCGATGCGGTCGGCGGAGACCGTCGTGGGCATGAGCACCCTCGTTTCCCGTGAAACAATTCGTTGACTAAGTCAAAGAATATGCCAACGCGGCCGCGCCGTACAGACCTGCCGAGGTGCCGAGCTTCGCGGGCTCCACCCGCAGGTCCCGCAGGTACGACAGCCGCGCGTGCTCCGCGAGCGTCTGCCGCACCGGGGTGAACAGCAGGTCGCCGGCCTGCGCGACACCGCCGCCGATCACCGCGAGGTCGAGGTCGCACACGGCAGCGGTCGCGACCACCGCGAGTCCCACCGCCCGACCGCCGCGCCAGTACGCCGCCGCCGCGACCTGGTCCCCGGTCAGCGCCGACGCCGCGAGCGCACCCGCGTCCGCGCCGGTCCACCCGCGGGCCCGCGCCCAGCGCACCAGGCTAGGCCCGCTGGCCACGGTCTCCACACACCCGCGGCCGCCACAGGTGCACGGGTCGCCGCCGTTCGGCTCGGCCACCACGTGCCCGACGTGTCCCGCGTTGCCGCTGCGACCGCCGAACGGCCGGCCGCCCTGCACCAACCCGCCGCCGACCCCGGTGGACACGACCATCCCGAGCATCGCGTCGCTGCCCTGCCCGGCGCCGAGCCAGTGCTCGCCGAGCGCCATGCACAGCCCGTCGCCGGCGAGCGCGACCGGCGCGCCGGCCAGTTCCCGAACCCGCTCGCACAGCGGAAAGTTCTGCCAGGCCGTGATGTTGATCGGCGCCACGGTCCCCGCGACCGCGTCGACCGGGCCCGCGCAGGCGATCCCGACGGCCGCCACCGTGCCGATCGCCAGCTCGTCGACCACGGCCGCGACCGCGTCGAACGGCGTCTCGGCGGGGGTCGGCCGGGTCGCGTGCCGCAGCAGCGTGCCGGACTCGTCGACCAGCCCGCCGGCGATCTTCGTGCCGCCGATGTCCAGCGCCAGCACCGTGTTCATCAGTGTCGGTGGGTGTTGTCGGGCTGACCGGGGTCGCCGGGGTGCTCGAACCCGGGCGCGAGCCGGACGTGCTCGGCTGTGTGCCGGTCGAGCCACGCGGTGAACGCCCGCCGCCGCGCGCCGGCGAGCAGGTGCTCGACGATCTCGGCGCGTGCCTCGGCCAACGCGCGCACGCGGGCCGGCCGGACCTCCTCGACGAGCACCGTGTGCGTGCCGAGCGGGTCGGTGACCGGGCCGACCACCGTGCCCTCGGCGGCGGCGAACACCGCGTCCTCGACCGGTCCGGTCAGTTCCCCGCGCCGCAGTGTCCGCTGTGGACGGTCGCGTGGGTCGCCGTCGAGCACGTGTCGCACGACCCGCTGCTCCGGGACGCGGAACCGTTCCGGGTTGGCGTCGTGGAACTGTCCGATGGCCGCCTCGGACACCGTGACGTCTGCCGTCACCGCGACGAACACCTTGCGCGCCAGGGGAAGCCGCGTCAGCACGTCCGCGGCGACACTGCCGAGCCCGAGCAGCGCGGCCCGGTCCGGCGCGAGGTCGACGAGCGCGGGCGCGTCGGCCGCCGTGAGCCCCCGCGCCGCGGCCTCCGCGGCCACCAGCTCCTCGGCGACGAGCACCTGCACGAGCCACCGCCGCAGCTGCCGTCCGTCGCTCGTGTGCTCGCGCGGCAGTGTCGTCCGCGCCGGCCCGGCCCGCAGCCCGGTCTCCCGCTCGTCCACAGTGGACACATCGACGGCGGCGCCGGCGACCCACGCCACCGCCGTCACGGCACGACCTCCAGCGGCACGGCAGGCGAGTACAGCAACCGCCCAGCGCCGGCCACCCGCACCAGCGCCCACCAGCTGCCCGGCGCGGCCCACGGCGGCACCGTCACCTCGAACGCCAGCTCCACCTCGCCGTTCGCGGGCAGCTCGGCGCCCACCGCCCTCGGCCCGGCGAACTCCCACGTGCCCCACGGGCTGACCAGCGCCGCCTCGAGCGCGACCGGCGCGCTCGCGCCCGACGCCACCCGCACCGTCAGCCGGCCGCGTTCCCCGCGTGCCAACCGAATCGGCTCCGGGTCGGCCGACAGCCGGATGAGGTTGGACTGCTCGATGGTCGATCCCACGGTCAGCACCGCGACGTCCTCGACCAACTGCCGCCAGCTCGCCGGCAGCGCGTCGCCGGCCGGCTCGACGCGCACCCGAACCGGATACCGGCCCGGCTCCGCGCCGCGTGGCGCGGTCACGGTCAGCTCGCCGGTCAGGTGCCCGCCGGCGGGGAGCCCGAACGGCAGCTCCGCAGGTTCGGCGTGCCAGCCGTCCGGCAGCCCGAGACGGACGAAGCCGTGCAGGTCCGCGTCGGTGCAGTCGGACGCGACCGACACCCGCAGCCGAGTGGGTCGGCCCGGCTCGACGTCGGCGACGGTCGGATCGACGTGCACCGCCAGTGGCAGCCCGCCGAGGGGCGCCGGCCCCCGGTTGTGCAGCCAGTACTTGGCGTACAACGGTTGCGCCGGCTCGGCTTCCGGCCCCAGCTCGCCACCGTCCTCGGTGGTCCAGCCCGGTTCCGGCCTCGCCAGCACGGTGACGGCGTCGCAGCCGCCGACCTCGATCGCGCCGGTCAGCGCGGAACCGGGCTCCTCCAACAGGTTCGCCGACGTAAGGTCGGCAAGGCGTGCCACGTCGGACGACAGCGTCGCGGCGACCGGCACCCCGGCGTGCGCGACGAGCCGCACGGCGAGACTGTCGCGCGGGTCGGGCGCACCGGCGGAGCCTCGGGTCAACGGGTTGCCGGCAGCCTTGACCGCGCCGAGCCGCACCCGGTCGGCCGGCTCGGCCCGCAACAGCGAGCCGCGAGCCGGAATGCCCCGCGTGCCACCGTCCTCGGTGACCACCGCGTGCAGCGGACGGCTGAACTCCGCGCTGGTCTCGGCGATCCCGGCGACCCGCCAGTCCCCGTCGCCAGCGGCGATCGCGTACTGGAACTCGTGGGTCCAGTGCTGCAGCTGGAAGTTCGACCCGTCCGGCACCGTGCGGCGCGGCGGGTCGATCCACACGCCGGACGGCCATCCGGTGCAGGACCGCAGCAGCGACGCGTGCAGCGTGCCGGCCGAGTCGACGGCGAACCCGGGCAGTCCCCTGTTGAGCAGCGCGACCGTGCGCTCGGCGTACCCGTCCTGTCCCGGCGACCCGATCCCGACGTCGATGACGTGGTCGGCGAGATCCTGCACCAGCGACTGGATGAGCGTGGGCAGCTCGCTGGCCGACGCGGACACGACCAGCACACCGAGCGCGCGGGCGTCCCGCAGGTCGGCGCTGGGCTGCCACACCTCGGAGAGCGGCTTGTCCGGGGCGACCCAGAAGACGCCGCGGGTGTCGGTGCTGGTCCCGGACCGCTCGAGCACCTCGGCGGTGAACGAGTTGACGTCCGGGCCGCCGAGCGTGATCCGCACGTCGGGCAGGTTGGAGTCGACGCCGAGGTCGCCGTACCGGGCGCCGGCCGCGGAGCTGACCGTCGAGGTGACGCCGGACCGCGCGAGGGCGACGGCCAGCTCGCGGGCGAGCGGCGCCGCCTCGGCTTCGGTCGGCACGATGATCTCGGCGACGCCGATCGGCCGCAGCACGCCGTCCGCGAGCTTCAGTGAGGCGGCGGCGGAGAGCCCGAACCAGGTGTGCGCCGGGTTGTCGAGCGTCCACGGGTGCTGCGCGGAGTCGACGTCGATGAGCCCGAACCCGCGGCCCACGACGGCGTTGCCCACCTCGCTGACCGGCAGCGCGCCGGGCACCGCGCAGGGCCACCGCACGCGGAGGAGCTGGTCGGAGCCGGTGAACTCGTCGACGGTCGTCACGCACTCGACCCGGTCGACGCCGTGCCACAACGTGATCGTCTGCGTGTACCGCACGGTGCCGACCTGGCCGGCGACGATGACCCGCTCGCCGACCGGGCTCCGCTCGACCCGGACCGTCGCGGCGGTGGTGGCCGAGGTGGTCACCGGTCCCTTGGGCAGCAGGTGCCACGGCCCTTCGCCGAACGTCGGATGGTCGTGGTACTCCTCGTAGACGGCGAGCTCGTTGCCGACACCGCCGGTGATCAGCTCCCGCCCACCGTCGATCTCGACGAGACTCCGCACGCCGCCGCCCCGCCCGGGATCGACGACCACGCGGTACCGGTCGCTGGCCGCGGTGACCCCGTCGGCGGCGGTCCAGCCCTGCGCCCGCTCGGCTGGACGGAGCCGGAACACCTGCCACCCCAACGGCGGCACGCCGGCGGCGAGGAACGTGACCGTGCAGCCGCCGTGGTCGACGAGGGCCGGCAGCTCGGCGCCGGTGTCGTCGGTGACGACCACCCCGGCCAGCGGTTCGGCCAGTTTCACGGTGACGGTGTCGGTCCTCGGGTGGTTGAGCGAGTTCCACACGACGACCGGCGTGCCCTCGCCCGCCGGCAGTTCGACGAGCCCGGACAGGACGGTCAGCGACCGGTCCCGCACGCCGACGGCGAGGTCGTGCGCGTCGCGCCACGAGGTGATGAGGTCGAGGTAGACCTGGTCGGACTCGGAGCCGGTGATGGCGTCGTGGTGCGCGCCGTAGGCGAGCTGAACCCAGGCCTTGGCGAGCGCCGCGTCCGGGTAGTCGGCGCCGGCGAGCACCCCGGCGAAGGCGGCGAACGCCTCGGCCTCCAGTACCGCGGTCTCGGCGGCGCGCTGTGCCTGTTTGGTGTCGATGTAGGAGACGTCCTTGCCGGTGTAGATCGGGTTCATGTCCCGGGTCTGCGGGGTCGGCTCCTCCCCACGCGCGGCGAGCTCGGCGCGCACGGCGGCGAAGAAGTCGCGCGGCAGCGAGCAGACGAACCGGGGCCAGACGTAGCGCTCGGCCCAGTCGCGGTGCAGGGCGGTGACCCACTTGTTGGGCGGGGTGTAGTCACCGCCGACCGGGAGCAGGACGTGCTTGGCGGTGGTGACCTGCTTCAGGCCGAGGAAGACCTGGTAGGCGGCTTCGCCCGCGGCGTCGAGGGTGGGCGCGGAGTCCATGCCCCAGCCGGAGCCGTAGTGGTCGGTCATATAGGCGGTGAGCAGCCCGCGCCCCGACGGCGAGATCCATTCGAACTCGCTGGGGAACTGCATGCGAGTGGGGTCGCCCTTGCCGACGGCGGTCTGCTCCATGGGGCCCCACTGGTGGAAGGGACCGCGGGCCCAGGAGCTGGAGGTCAGCCCGGCGTCGGCCGCGAAGCCGGGGAAGGCGGGGTCGTGCCCGAACGCGTCGAGCTGCCACGCGGTCTCGGGGGTGGCGCCGAAGACGTCGCGCTGGAACCCCATGCCGTGCACGAAGTTCCGCACGGTGGTCTCGGGGTCGGTCAGGTTCGTGTTCGGCTCGTTGTACGCGCCGCCCATGACCTCGACGCGCCCTTCGGCCATGAGGCGGCGGAGGACTTCCCGGTCGCCGGGGTAGGTGTCCCAGTAGGGCTTGAGGTAGTCCACCTCGGCGAGCACGAACTTGTACTCGGGCTCGGCGATGGCGAGGTCGAGGTGCGCCCGCACGAGATCGAAGCCGGCGAGCTGCCGGGCGCCCCGGTGGGAGCCGGGAAAGTCCAGCTCGTCCCAGGTGACGGTGTAGGCGGCCTGGGTGTTCCACCAGACGGGGTCGTAGTGGAAGTGGGAGACCAGGTGCATGGTCCAGCCGGGCTCGGCGACGGTGAGCTCGAAGTCGATCTCGGTCCGGTCGCCGCCCGCGACGACCGCCCTGGCAGGAAGTCTCGTACCGACCGCGGCGCCGAGGGTGTCGACCCCCACCTCGACGGAGAGCTGGCCCTCGGCGACGACGTCGACCGGGGTCGGGGTGGCAACCCCTTGCCCCTCAACATGAACGCGCGTCGCGCCGGCCGCGGAGAAGGAGACCCGAACAACCTGAAGCGGCCGGTCGACGGTCCCGACGAACAACTCGGTCACATCTACGGAGACAACACCCATGCCAGGCACTGTGCTGCCTAGATCAAGATGACACAACCCAGGGTGACGAACTTGTCCGCCCAAGCCAGAACCCCGACCACCCACGACGAGCACCCCGTCACCGGCAACGAAAACGTGCCCCACACCCCCCACCCGCAAGTTATCCACAGGCAAGATCAACACCCCCGGTTCTGTCGGTAGGCGCCGGTAGACTGGGCACTGGGCCGCCCCCGGGACAGGGTGGGGGCTGCATCGCGCACGCGAGGATCGCATCGCTTGCTGGGACCGCCGCGCGTCGCGGGACATGCGGCGTGGGGCTGTGGCGATGGCGGTGTGACCGGAGGCGGAACCGGCGAGGTTGAGCCGGGGTGACCGTCGCGCGGGTGGTGTCAGCCGACGGCGGTGAGTCAGAGCGGGCCGACGCCAACATCGGCCCAGCGAGTGCCGCACACCCCGCCGATCAGTCACCTGTTCTCTCACAGATTTCTGAGCCGCTGCAGGACGCGTGGCGTAGGGCCGTCAAGTGTTGCTGTGCTGGTAGCCACGCCGCGAAGTGCGGTACCCCGCCGCCAGAAGCGGCGAGGGCCCAAGACCATGCCGCCCCCCAAACCAGCGGCAGCACAAAGCAAAAAACCGACCTCGAAGGAGATCGGCAACCCAGCGAGCGAGCGAAGCGAGCAAAGCAAACCCGCTAAGAACGAAGCACCATCGCAGCGTGGGGGGCATGGGGGGCTCGGCCCCCCAAAATAATGACGAAGGGGTAGGGGCGAAGGCGCGAGAGCGCCGAGCACCCATATGGAAACCCCGCAGTGCTGCCAGGTCGGGGGTCCGCCAGCACTGCGGGGTCAACCGGAACATCGTGGGGAGGCCCACGGGTGTTACACGGTGTCGAAAAAAGTTCGTCGTCAGCGGATCGTGGTGGCCTGACGCTGCGCCATGATCAGGATCTCGTCGCGCATCGCGGGGGTGGCGGCGGTCGAGATGGCGTGGTTCACCGCCCGGCGGTTACGGGACTCGACGCGGCGGGCGCGGAGCTTGGCGGCGATGTTCATGGGGTTTCGCACTCCTTCAAAGACCTTCGGCTGGTTCTCCAGCCACTGACCATTATGCCTCTTACAACACGAGGATGCACCCGTTTATTCGGTGAACCGGGACACATGCCGGTGAATCATCGGACATCTCGTGAGTAGACCGGACGTGGCCGGATGGCGCCCCGGAGGTCGATGCAGGCATATCAGACTGTCTAGCAAGATCGCTAGACAGTGAGAGAAAGCGGCAGAGGGGTGCTAGTCGTCCATGTTCAGCAGGTACCGACCGAAGTGCGGCACCGTGAACGCGATCCGCCCACGTTCGGCGGAGTAGATCAGCCCCTTCTTGATGAGGCTGTCCCGCGCCGGCGACAGGGACGACGGCTTGCGGCCGAGATGGCTCGCGATGTCCGACGTGGCCGCGCCCTCGTCGGTCTTGCCCTTCGTCAGCTCGGCCATGGCCCGCAGGTACTCGCGCTCGGCCGGGGTCGCCCGCTCGTAGCGGGAGCCGAAGAACCCGACCGCCAGCTCGGCCTCCGCCTCCGGGGCCGCGACGCCGACGTCCTCCGCGGTGATCGGGTCGCTCGGCGCCGCGTCCCACGCCGCCTTGCCGTACGCCTGGATGAAGTACGGGTACCCGCCGGCCGCGTCGAACAGCGCGTCGAGCGCCTCGTCGGTGATGTTGGCGTCCTCGCGCGACACCGGCGCGACCACCGCCTGGTCCGCGTCCGCCCGGTCCAGCCGGTCGATGCGGACGTAGCGGAAAAGCCGCTCGGAGTACGACTTGCTCGCCGACAGCACCGCCGGCAGATGCGGCAGACCCGCCCCGACCACGACGAACGGCGCGCCGGACTGCGACAGCTCGTGGCACGCGGCGCACAGCGCGGAGATGTCGTCGGCCATGACGTCCTGCATCTCGTCGATCAGCAGCGCCACGCCGGTGCCGACGTCCTGCGCCAGCTCGGCGACGTCGGTGAACAGCTCGACCAGGTCGATCTCGATGTCGCCGGAGTCGGCGCGGCCCTGCGTCGGCGGCACGTCGATGCCCGGCTGCCAGCGGTCGCGCAGCTTGGAGTCGCTGGGGCTGGCCCGCAGCGCGAACGCCTTCAGCACCCCGAGCACCTGCTCGACACGGTCCGGCGCGCGGTGTCGCACGGCCAGGTCCCGCACGGCTCGGTGCAGCGCTGCGGACAGCGGCCGCCGCAGTCCGGCGTCCGGTCGCGCCTCGATCTTGCCGGCACCCCACCCCCGGCGAACGGCCATCGACCGCAGCTCACCCAGCAGCACGGTCTTGCCGACGCCACGCAGCCCGGTCAGCACCAGACTGCGCTCCGGCCGCCCGCGCGCGACGCGTTCGAGCACCACGTCGAAGGCGGCGACCTCCTTCTCCCGGCCGGCCAACTCGGGAGGGCGCTGTCCGGCGCCCGGGGCGAAGGGATTGCGCACCGGATCCACGATTGAACAGTATCGACGTATCTAGCGAGAGTCCGATATTGCGCCAGATACCGCTACCGGCGTGTCGTCGCTTACGGCAACAACGGGAACGTTCACGGTCTGGCATCGAGTGTGTGCGACCGGTAACGTCACTCCCCGTCAGTTGGAAAATTTGTCTCGTCGGGGAGACCTTGTGAAAAATAGTCTGAGCAGATTAGCCCGCTCGATCGCGATCGTGGCCAGCGCGTTTGCCCTGGCCGGCGTCTCGTTCGCCACCACGGCGGCGGCGGTGCCCGCGGTTACACCGACCGCGATCGAGGACATCACGCCCGCCGGCGCGGGTGATGGCACCATCAACGGCGCCATCCAGTGGATGCAGAACCACGCCGGCAACTCCGGCTGGGAAGGCCTCTGCGAGAAGGCCGTCGAGAACGCCTACGGCACCACCGGTGTCTGGGCCTCGGCCATCGCGCACTGGCAGGGTGCCAAGAACGCCGGCAAGGCCCACCCCGGTGACTGGAACGCGCCCCGCGGCGCTTTCGTGTACTGGAACACCAGCCAGTTCGGGCACGTGGGGATCTCGGACGGCAACGGCGGCTTCTACTCCTCCAGCGTCGGCGGCGCGATCGGCCACGGCGGCAACAAGAACTACTTCGTCAACTACCTCGGCTGGAGCAACGCACAGGTTCCTGCCTAGGCGGCTTCCAGGATCGCCGTGACACCCTGGCCACCTGCCGCACAGATCGAGATCAGGCCGCGACCGGATCCCTTCTCGTGCAGCAGTTTGGCCAGGGTGGCCACGATCCGGCCACCGGTCGCGGCGAACGGGTGTCCCGCCGCCAGCGACGAGCCGTTGACGTTGAGGCGGGACCGGTCGATCGCGCCGAGCGGCTCGTCCAGGCCCAGCCGCGACTTCGCGAAGTCGATCGACTCCCACGCCGCGAGCGTCGCGAGCACCTGCGAGGCGAACGCCTCGTGGATCTCGTAGAAGTCGAAGTCCTGCAACGACATCCCGGCCCGCGCGAGCATCCTCGGCACCGCGTACGCCGGCGCCATCAGCAGTCCCTCGCGCCCGTGGACGTAGTCGACGGCCGCGGTCTCCGAGTGCGTCAGGTACGCCAGCACCGGCAGGCTGCGCTGCGCCGCCCACTCCTCCGACGCCAGCAGCACGGTCGACGCGCCGTCGGTCAGCGGCGTCGAGTTGCCCGCGGTCATCGTGCCCTCCGCGCCGCCGAACACCGGCTTCAGCTTCGCGAGCTTGTCCGCCGACGAGTCGGCCCGCAGGTTCGCGTCGCGGGTCAGGCCGAGGTACGGGGTCAGCAGGTCGCCGAAGAACCCGCGCTCGTAGGCCGCGGCCAGCTTCTGGTGTGACGCGGCGGCCAGCTCGTCCTGCGCCTCCCGGCTGACGCCCCACTCCTTCGCCGTGAGCGCGGCGTGCTCACCCATCGACAGCCCCGTGCGCGGCTCGGCGTTGCGCGGGATGTCCGGCACGATCTGCGTCGGCCGGATCTTCGCCAGCGCCTTCAACCGCGCGCCGACCGACTTGGCGCGGTTCAGCTCGAGGAAGATCTGCCGCAGATCCTCGTTCACGCCGAGCGGCGCGTCGCTGGTCGTGTCGACGCCGCCGGCCACGCCGGACGCGATCTGTCCCAGCGCGATCTTGTTCGCCACCTGGAGCACGGCCTGCAGGCCGGTGCCGCACGCCTGCTGCACGTCGTAGGCCGGCGTCTCCGCCGACAGCCGCGAGCCGAGCACGCTCTCCCGCGCCAGGTTGAAGTCCCTGCTGTGCTTGAGGACCGCGCCCGCGGCCACCTCGCCGAGCCGCTCGTCCTGCAGCCCGAACCGGCTGACCAGCCCGTCGAGCGCCGCGGTGAACATGTCCTGGTTCGACGCCGTGGCGTACCGGCCGTTCGACCGCGCGAACGGGATCCGGTTGCCCCCGACGATCGCCACCTTGCGAGCCATGTCTCGATCACATCCCCACGCTGGACTTCAATCCCGGCTGGCGATCCTAACCTACTCGCGAGTAGGCTTGTCGTCGAGTGAGGCCCCGAACAATTCAGAAGCGGAGCATCATGACCGACCGCTACCAGCAGTTTGCCCGGTCCGGCGTCGGCCGGCAGATCGTCCGCCGGCTGGGTCTGCCCAACCCGACACCGCTGCGCCGGTACCGGCCCGGCCAACCCGCGCTCGACGGCCCCGCGCTGGTCGGCGGGGGTGGCCGCATGGTCGACACCGTGCAGTCCGTGGTGAAGGACCTCGAAGTCGCCGAGGGCGAACGGCCCGGTGCGCTGATCTTCGACGCCACCGACATCGACGACCCGGCGCGCCTGCGTGCGGTGTACGACTTCTTCCACCCGGTCATCCGCACCGTCAACACGTGCGGCCGGGTGATCGTTCTCGGCACCCCGCCCCGGGGCAGCGGCCGCGCCGCCATCGCGCAGCGCGCGCTCGAGGGCTTCACCCGGTCGGTCGGCAAGGAGCTGACCAGGGGCGCCACCGTCCAGCTCGTCTACGTCGAGCCCGGTCACGAGGCCGCCGCCGAGTCCACGCTGCGGTTCCTGCTGTCGGCCAGGTCCGCGTTCGTCGACGCGCAGGTCATCCGGGTCGGCACACACGGCGGCGAGGTCACCGTCCCGGACGACTGGGACCGCCCGCTCGCCGGCAGGGTCGCCCTGGTCACGGGCGCCTCCCGCGGCATCGGCGCGTCGATCGCCGAGGTGCTGGCCCGCGACGGCGCGCACGTCGTCGCACTCGACATCCCCGCACAGGGCGCCGAGCTGTCCGACGTCGCCAACGCGATCAAGGGCGCCGCGCTGCAGCTCGACATCACCGCGCCGACCGCGCCCGCGCAGCTCGTCGACTACCTGCGCGAACGCCATGACGGCGTCGACGTCGTGGTCCACAACGCCGGCATCACCCGCGACAAGAAGCTCGCGAACATGAAGGACGGCGCCTGGGACGCGGTGCTCGCGGTCAACCTGTCGAGCCAGCTCGCGATCAACGACGCGCTGCTGGAGGCCGACCTGCTGCGGCCGAACGGCCGGATCGTCGGTGTCTCGTCGATCGCGGGCATCGCCGGCAACGTCGGCCAGACCAACTACGCGACCAGCAAGGCGGGCGTGATCGGCATGGTCGACGCCTACGCGCCGGTCCTCGCGGAACGCGGCGCGACGATCAACGCGGTCGCGCCGGGCTTCATCGAGACGAAGATGACCGCGGCCGTGCCGCTGTTCATCCGGGAGGCCGGCCGACGGATGAGCAGCCTGTCGCAGGGCGGCCTGCCGGTCGACGTCGCGGAGACCATCGCCTGGTTCGCGAACCCCGCGTCGGCCGCGGTCAACGGCAACGTCGTGCGCGTGTGCGGCCAGAGCCTGCTGGGGGCGTGACATGGCCACGACCGAGCTGCACTCGGCGCCGAGCCTCGCGGTGCTGTACCCGAAGGCCGTGCTCACCGGGTTCCGGCGCAAGGGCGGCGAACTGCCCGACACGGTGTACACGCTGGCCGGCGTCCAGGCCGACGCCGCGCGACTCGCCGCCTACAACCGGGTCTGCGAGTTCCGGCTGACCGACGAGCTGCCGGCCACCTACCCGCACCTGCTCACCTATCCGCTGCAGATCAAGCTGATGTCCGACGGCGACTTCCCGTTCCCGCTCGCCGGTTCGGTCCACGTCGCGAACCGGATCACCCAGACCCGCCCGCTGCGCCTCGGCGACAAGCTCGACCTGCGCGTGCACGTGGCGAACCTGCGCGACCACCCGCGCGGCCGCCAGTTCGACATGGTCGGCGAGGCCCTGGTCGACGGCGAGGTCGTGTGGTCCGACGTGAGCACGTACCTGCGCCGCGGCGGTGGCGCGCAAGAGAAATCCGAGAAGACTGAGCGGTCGGCACCGCCCGAACCCACCGCGCTGTGGTCGGTCCCGGGCGACATCGGCCGCCGCTACGGCGACGTCTCCGGCGACCGCAACCCGATCCACCTGTACAAGCTGACGGCGAAGATGTTCGGCTTCCCGCGCGCGATCGCCCACGGCATGTGGACGAAGGCCCGTTGCCTCGCCGCGTTCGAGGGCCGGCTGCCGGCGGCCTACACGGTCGACGTGGCGTTCAAGCTGCCGGTCCTGCTGCCCGCCAAGGTGGGCTTCGTCGCGCACGAGAAAGGCGACGGCTGGCAGTTCGAGCTGTTCGGCGCCCGCAACGGCAAACCGCACCTGACCGGCACGATCACCGCCTGAGCGGGTCAGTCGCGCGGGTGCCAGGTGTTGCCCTCGACCAGGTCGCCGAAGCCCATCCACACCAGGTTCATCAGCCGCGACGCCACGGCCTTGCTCGGCACCTCTGGGTTGTCGAGCCACCAGTCGGCCAGCGACTCGGCCGCGCCGACCAGCGCGGCGGCCAGCGCCTCCGTCGCGTGTTCCTCCAGGCCCTTCTTCGTCGCGACGCGGACCAGCAGCGTGTCGACGAGGCTGATCGCGCGGCTGCGCATCGCGAGTAACTCCTCGCTGAACGGGCCGCCCTGCGAGATCGCCTGCCGGTGCAGCACCCGCCAGCTCTCGCGGTGGTCGCCGACGAACTGGAAGAACGCGCCGAGTCCGTGCCACAGCTGCATGTCCGGCGGCTGCTCGGCCTGCACGCCCAGCGTGACGGCCTCCAGCAGCCGCGCCGCCTCGCGGTGGATGCACGCGGCGAACAGGTCCTCCTTCGAACCGAGGTAGGCGTAGATCATCGGTTTGGAGACGCCGGCCACCTCGGAGATCTCGTCCATCGACGCGTTGTGGTAGCCACGCTCGGAGAACACCCGGACCGCGGCGTCGAGGATCTGCCGCTCGCGAACCTCTCGCGGCAGTCGCTTGACACGCCGCCGCTCTTCCACGGTCACCGATCCTCCCGGCATCTCGATCAAATCCTTGCCAGAGTACCTAGTCGAACGTAGCGTTACCCGCGAGTAGGTACGGAGGTGTCCGGACGATGACCGATCCCGACTTCGGCGGGGTTGACGCGCAAACGTTTGCCAGGCTCGTTGCCGAGACGCCGGAGAAGCAGGTCCGGGCGGTCCTGGCCGACGACGTGCCGCGCGCGAAGATCCTGACCGAGATCTTCGGCCGCATGCAGGAGCACCTGCGGACCGAGCGGGCGGCGGACGTCCACGCGGTGATCCACTGGCGGTTCACCGACGGCGCCGGCGTCGATGGTTACGACCGCTTCGAGACGGTCATCGCCGACGGCACGTGCCGCACCACCACCGATCGGACCGACCAGGCCCGCGTCACGATCACCACGCACCCCTACGAGTTCCTGCGCCTGATCACCGGCAACGCGTCGGCGCCGGTGCTGTTCATGACCGGCCGGCTCAAGGTGCGTGGCGACCTCGCGTTCGCCGCGGGCCTCATGGGTCTGTTCGAGATGCCGCGCGCTTGACAAGCTGGCCCATGCGATTCGGTCGGAAGCGGGAGGCGGCGGCCCTGAGCGGTCCGGTGGTCGAGAGCACGGTCGACATCGACGCGTTCGCGCGCGCAGTGGACCCGGTGCGGCTGGACGAGAAGCAGTTCGTGCAGCTCATCGACCTGCTCGACATGCTCGGCCGGGTCGGCACCGGCATCGAGCTCGCCGCCATGCGGACCGACACGTTCGTCTGGTTCGTCTCCAGGGCGTCGACCACGCAGCTCGACCACCTGATGTCGCACGCGCACCTGCGCGGAGTCGTGTTCGGCGAGATCTTCCGCAGGATGAGCGAGCACCTCGACCCGGTGAAGGCGGCGACCCTGCGCGCGGTGGTGCACTGGCGGTTCACGGGCGGCGCGGGTCCCGACGGGTACGACCGCTTCGAGACGGTCATCGACGGTGGCACCTGCGAGTCCGGTCAGGACCCGACGGCCGACCCCCGCGTGACGCTCACCCTCGGTCCCACCGACTTCCTCCGCGCGGTGACCGGCAGCGTCAACGTGGCGATGCTGTTCGTCCGCGGCAGGGTGAAGGTCAAGGGCGACATCGCGTTCGCGGCCGGCCTGATCAACTACTTCGACCTGCCGAAGCCCACCCGATAGAGGGACGAAGCCGGTTCTCGAGCCCCCGCAAGGCTATGGTCGCGTAACCAGTCCACTGTGGAGGATCACATGCTTCGTCGTCTCGCCGCTCTGACCGGCCTGTCCGCCGCCGCGCTGCTGGCACTGACCCCCGCGGCCAACGCGGAACTCCCCACGGACGACGGCGTAGGCCTCACCTACGGCGTCACTGCGGCGTCGATCGATCTCGCCGCCGGAGTAGCAGGCGGCGCCATGACCATGGCTGAAACAGCGCTCAACCACTGACCGCGGCGGTCAGTCGCTGTAACGCGATGACGGGGACTGAGAGCTGATCACCGGCAGGGTTCTTGGAATCGCGGATACCGATCACGGGTTCGGCGGAGTAGGCGATCTCCACACATGCCTCACCATCTGAGCTGAAACTGGACTTCCGCCACTCCATGGGCCTGTTTCACTTCCTTGCATAGTCGAACGTCAACTGAGACAGAAACTCAAAGGTGGCGGCGGCATCAAGCGCCACCGCGTTGAGCGTATCTGTGAGTGGCTGAAACGGAGCGGTGTCGTCTGGTTCGTCCAGAAACCCGGCGACCTGCTTGTGTTCCAGGTAGACGATGTCCCGGGCTCCGTTGAACCGCATCAACACGTACGGGGCGTAGATCGGGTAGCCGCCGCGACTGAACGGGATCACCCGCACAGTGACGTTGGGTCGCTCGCCGACCTTGAGGATGTGGCTGATCTGGTCCGCCATCGCGGCGCGGCCGCCGAACACACGGCGCAACGCCGCCTCATCGATGATCGCCAGGTAGCTGGGTGCGTCCTTGCGGGTCAGCACGGTCTGGCGGCCGGCGCGAGCCGCGACTCGCCCCTCGACGTCGTCAGGTGCAACGTTGCTGCTTTCCATCAGCGCGCGCATATAGCCGTGGGTCTGCAACAAGCCGGGCACGACCAGCGGTTGGTAGTGGACGATGTGGTCGGCCTGCGACTCGAAGGTGATCAGCGTGGGCAGTTGCTTCGGTAGCGCACTGCCGCCGGTTTCCCACCAGCCCGCCGGGTTCGCGGCCCGTACCAGGTTGAGGATCTTCTCGCGTTCGACCGGGGTCGCGCTGTAGACGATCAGTAGCGCGGACACCTCCTCGATGCTGGGCATCCGGGTGCCGTGCTCAGACCGGTTCAGGCTCGCCGGCGAGATGCTTATTCGCTCAGCGGCCTCGCGGGTGGTCATGCCTGCGCGTTTACGCAGGTCACGCAGCGCGGTGGCGAGGGCTCGCATCTTTGAGGGACTGTGTTTGTCGGCCATGCGGCAATCAGATCAGTGGAACGCCACGGCCGGAATTACACGAATGAGTGATTGTTTCAGGCTCTGAAACAAATGCCGGCTCTGTGAGCATAATCGGTATGACAGCCGACGATTGCGTTGCCGTTTTCACTGAGTGGGCGAGCCACTATCCGTGCGCCCGTTTCGCTGTTTTGGTCATAGAACCAGACGGCTCGAACGCCGCTGTGCTCGGCTGGGGTCTGGCGATGCCGGACCACGTGTTCGCCTACCTGCCGGCGATCCGTGTCACCGGCCGCTTCCGCACCGCGGCCGACCTGCTCGAACTGCTGAACGTCGGCATGGACGCCCGCCTCATCTGGGTCGACGCCGAGCCGGAGTACTGGCCCGACGACGACCCAGAAGAGGCGGAGGAACTCGTCAGAACGTGATCGCCATCGCGGGGTCGGACATGATCGCGCCGACGTCCGCGAGGAACTGCGAGCCCTGCTGCCCGTCGACGACCCGGTGGTCGAAGCTCAGCGACAGCTGGCACACCTTGCGGACCTTGATCTCACCGTCGACCACCCACGGCATGTCCTTGATCGCGCCGAGCGCCAGGATCGCGGACTCGCCCGGGTTGATGATCGGGGTGCCGGTGTCGACGCCGAAGACGCCGACGTTGGTGATCGTGAACGTGCCGTTGACCATGTCGGCCGGCGTCGTCTTGCCGTCCCGCGCGGTCAGCGTCAGCTGCTCCAGCGCGACCGCGAGGTCGTGCAGGGACAGCGACTCGGCGTTGCGGACCTTCGGCACGATCAGGCCGCGCGGCGTGGCCGCCGCGATCCCGAGGTGCACGTAGTCCTTGTACACGATCTCCTCGCCGGCCCAGACCGCGTTGACGTCCGGGGTCCGCTTCGCGGCGAGACACACGGCCTTCGCGGCGAAGGTCAGCGGCGTGATCTTGACGTCCCGGAACGCGGGATGCGTCTTCAGCCGGGCCCGCAGCTCCATCATCGGCGTGACGTCGACGGTCAGGAACTCCGTGACGTGCGGCGCCGTGAACGCGCTGTCGACCATGGCCTGCGCGGTCATCTTGCGGACGCCCTTGACCGGCACCCGACGCTCGCCACCGCCCACCACGGCAGGTGGTGACACGTCCGCCGGCGCCTCGGCCGCACGCCGCACGTCCTCGCGGGTGATCACCCCGGTCCCGGCGAGCGACCGCAGGTCGACGCCGAGGTCCTTGGCGAGCTTGCGCACCGGCGGCTTCGCGAGCGGCACGAGTCCACCCGGCTCGAGCAGCGCGGCCGGCGAGTCCGGCACGGCGACCGGCTCCGGCGCGACCGGCTTCGGCTCGACCACTGGCTCGACGACCGCGGGCCGGGCCGCGGCGGCGGCGACCGGCGCCGCCGCGCCCTTTCGCGGCCTGCGCTTGGTGGTCGCCGTCTTCGGGCCGTAGCCGACGAGCATGGCCTGGCCATTGCTCTCCGCGGCGGGCGCGGGCGCGGCGGCCGGCGCGGCCGCACCACCCGGGTCGACGTCGATCGTGACGATCGGCTCGCCGACGTTGACCGTCTGGCCGGTCTGGGCGTGCAGCTCGGTCACGACGCCGGCCCACGGGCACGGCAGCTCGACCGCGGCCTTGGCCGTCTCGATCTCGACGATGATCTGGTTGACCGTGACCTCGTCACCCGGCTTGATGTGCCAGGTCAGGATCTCGGCGTCGACCAGGCCCTCCGCGGTGTCGGGCAGAGGGAAGACCTTGAAGTCAGGCATTCCTCACCACCCCAGCGAGCGGTCGACGGCGTCCAGGACCCGGTCGAGGTCGGGGAGGAAGTCCTCCTCGAGCTTCGACGGCGGGTAGGGCGTGTCGAAGCCCGTGACCCGCAGGACGGGCGCCTCCAACGAGTAGAAGCACTCCTCCTGCACGCGCGCGGCGACCTCGGACGTCAGCGACGCCTCGGACGGCGCCTCGCTGACGACCACGAGGTGCCCGGTGCGGCGCACCGACTCGAACACCGGCGTGAGGTCCATGGGCGAGAGCGTGCGCAGGTCGATGACCTCGAGCTCCTTGCCCTCCTCGGCGGCCGCGGCCGCCGACTCGAGGCAGGTCTTGACCATCGGCCCGTACGTCACGAGCGTCGCGGCCGTGCCGCGGCGCAGCACCCGGGAGGTGAACAGCGGCTCCGGCTCCGCGTCGAAGTCCAGGTCGGCCTTCTCGTAGTAGCGCCGCTTCGGCTCGAAGAACAGCACCGGGTCGTCGCACCGGATGGCCTGCTGGATCATCCAGTAGGCGTCGACCGGGTTCGAGCAGGCGACGACCTTGAGGCCGGCGGTGTGCGCGAAGTACGACTCCGGCGACTCCGAGTGGTGCTCGACCGCGCCGATCCCGCCGCCGAACGGCACCCGGATCACGATGGGCAGGCGGACCCGGCCCTGCGTGCGGTAGTGCAGCTTCGCGACCTGCGACACGATCTGGTCGAACGCGGGGAAGATGAACCCGTCGAACTGGATCTCACAGACCGGCCGGAAGCCGCGGATCGCGAGCCCGACCGCGGTGCCGATGATGCCTGACTCCGCGAGCGGGGTGTCGAGCACGCGCTGCTCGCCGAAGTCCTTCTGCAGTCCGTCGGTGATGCGGAAGACGCCGCCGAGCTTGCCGACGTCCTCGCCCATGACGATGACCTTCGGGTCGGCCTCCATCGCCGCGCGCAGGCCCATGTTGAGACTCTTGCCGAGCGTGACGGTCTGCGTGTTGGCCTTCTTCTCGCTGGTGGCCGCGTTCATGACGGGGGTCGCCATCAGTGCTCACCTCCTGCGAATCCGGCGGCGTAGTCGAGGTAGCTGTCCCGCTGGGCGTCCAGCGTGGCGCTGCCGTCCGCGTAGATCTTGGTGAACATCCGGTCCTTCGGCGGATCGGGCATGTTGACACAGAACTCGCGCAGCTCGGCGGCGAGCTGGTCGGAGTCGGCCTGCACCGAGTCGAAGTAGTCGTGGTCGGCGTGCTCGTGCCGGACCAGGTTGACCCGGACCCGCTCGATCGGGTCCTTCAGCTTCCACGCCTCGAGCTCGTCGGAGAGGCGGTAGCGCGTGGGGTCGTCGGTCGTGGTGTGTGCGTCCATCCGGTAGGTGAACGCCTCGATCAGGACCGGGCCGTTGCCGTGGCGGCACTCGTCGAGTGCCCAGCGGGACACCGCGAGCGTCGCGAGGACGTCGTTGCCGTCGACGCGGATGCCGGGGAAGCCGTAGCCGCGGGCGCGCTGGTAGAGCGGCAGCCGGGACTGGCGTTCGGTCGGCTCGGAGATCGCCCACTGGTTGTTCTGGCAGAAGAACACGAGCGGCGCGTCGTAGACCGACGCCCACACGAAGCCCTCGTGCACGTCGCCCTGCGAGGTGGCGCCGTCGCCGAAGTAGCAGATCGTGGCCTCGCCGTCGTCGTCGCCGACCTTGCCCTCGAAGCGCTGGCCCATGGCGTAACCGGCGGCGTTGAGCACCTGGTTGCCGATGACGATCGTGTACGGGTGGAACCGCTTCTCCTGCGAGTCCCACGAGCCGTGGTCGGTGCCGCGGAAGATGCCGAGCAGCTCGGTCGGGTGCACGCCTCGGCACCACGCGACGCCGTGCTCGCGGTAGCTGGGGAAGGCCATGTCGTTGGCCCGCATTGCGCGGCCGGAGCCGATCTGCGCGGCCTCCTGCCCGAGCAGCGGCACCCAGATGCCGAGCTGGCCCTGACGCTGCAGCGCGTTGGCCTCACGGTCGATCCGCCGGGTGAGGACCATGTCGCGGTACAGGTTGCGCAGGTCCTCGGCGGTGACGTCGGCTACGTAGGGATCCCATTCCGGGTTGGGTACCCGCTCGCCTTCCGGCGTGAGGAGCTGCACGAGCTCCGGGCCACCCTCGCTTGTTGCGCGCAATCCGGCGATCACCTGCTCTGCGGTCGGTTTGGCCGCGGTGGCGGCCGGTCCGACCCCGGGTTCCGGGTGCGTCCACTGTTCTGGGGACGGCATGCGTTCTCCTATGTTGTCGACGCCGGGCGTTCGCTTGTGGCGTCCGCGCGCGGCCGCGTCACCGGCGGTCACCAGCCCGGGTAGGGGGTGGTTCGAGCCGCCGCTGACGCTGACGGTTTCGGGGTCCATCCTGGCATGCGTTAGCTCGATCCGGTGAGGTCCGAACGTCGGCTTCTGTCTGTCCGTGATGCGCTGAGCTGCGGAAACTGTAGGACAACCGACATTAGGGCGTCAGCGCGAGGCATTCGGGTGAAGCGTGACCACCTCCTGGCGAGCAGTGAACACGGCAGCTCAGAGCGGGCGTCCCGCGGCCGGCGTGCGGGTGGCTCCCGTCGTCGCGGAGGGTGTCTTCCGGCGCCGCGGCGCACACCCGGGACCGACCGAGTGATCTGCGTCACGGCAATGTTAGTCGGGCGCGCTCGACAACCGCCCGAGCCGAACTACGCTGCCTGGATGACGGGGTGGCGGGACGCGAGCGTCCGGGCGGCGGAGGACGCGTTGCACGCCGCGGTTCGCGCGGCGGACGAGATCATCGCCGAGGCCGTCGCACCGCCGAAGCCTCCCGAGGAGGAGCCGCCGCCGGTCGACGTCGAGCGGTCGGTGCTGCGGGACGCCTGGTAGATGGCAGTATCGCCGGGGTGGACAACGCACAGCTACGCACAACGGTCGGTCGGACATGGGACGCGGAGATCCTGCCGAGCCTGTCCGACCTGGTGAAGATCCCCGCCGTCTCGATCGTGTTCGACGAGGACTGGGCGGCCTCCGGCCACCTCGACGCGGCGGCCGAGCACGTCCGAGGCTGGCTCGAGGCCCGCGACCTCCCCGGCGCGACGGTCGAGATCCTGCGGCTGCCCGGGCGGACACCGGTGCTGCTCATGGACGTCCCCGCGTCCGACGGCATGCCGGCGGACGGCGGCACCGTGCTGCTGTACGGCCACCTGGACAAGCAGCCGCCGGTCGGCGGCTGGGGCGAGGGCCTCGGCCCGTGGACGCCGGTCCTGCGCGGCGAACGCCTGTACGGGCGCGGTTCGGCCGACGACGGCTACTCGGGCTACGCGGCGACGGCGGCGATCGAGGCGGTGCGGGCCGGCGGCGGCCGGCACGCGCGGTGCGTCGTGCTGCTGGAGACCGGTGAGGAGTCGGGCAGCCCCGACCTGCCGGCGTACCTGGCGGAGTACTCCGACCGGCTCGGCGACGTGTCGCTGGTCGTGTGCCTCGACTCGGGCGGTCAGGACTACGAGCGGCTGTGGCTGACCACGTCCCTGCGCGGGCTGGTGTCGACGACCGTGACCGTGCGGGTCCTGGAGTCGGGGCAGCACTCCGGCACGGCGAGCGGTGTGGTGCCGAGCTCGTTCCGGATCATGCGCCAGCTGCTCGACCGCATCGAGGACTCGGCCACCGGCGAGATCCTCCTGCCGGAGCTGCACGGCGAGACCCCGGCCGACCGGGTGGCCGAGATGAAGGCGATGGCCGACCTCGCGCCCGGCGCGGCCAAGTCGGCCTTCCCGCTGCTGTCCGGGATGTCGCCGATGTCGGACGACGACTTCGAGCTGCTGATGAACAACTCGTGGCGCCCGACGCTGTCGATCATCGGCGGCGCCGGTCTGCCGCTGCCGGAGGAGGCGGGCAACGTGCTGCGCCCGTCGACGACCCTCACGCTGAGCTTCCGCCTGCCCCCGTCGGCCGACCCGCAGACCGCGCTCGAGGCCGTGCAACGCGTCCTGACAACGGATGTCCCCTATGGCGCGCACGTGACGCTGTCCCGCTCGGAGACCGGCCCCGGTTGGAACGCGCCGGTGCTCGCGCCGTGGCTGCAGACCGCGCTGGACTCGGTGAGCTCGTCGGTGTTCGACGGAAACCCGTGGCTGACCACGAGGTTGGGCGGCTCGATCCCGTTCATGGCCATGCTCGCCGAGGCGTACCCGTCGTCGCAGTTCGTGGTGACGGGCGCCCTCGCGATGGACAGCAACGCCCACGTCCCGGACGAGTGGCTGCACGTCGGCCACGCGAAGCGCGTCACGGAAGCGGTGGCACTGCTGCTGAACGCACACGCGTCGAAGCAGGCGGGCTGACGCCGGCCTGTGGACAACCGGCCTCGAGCCGCCAGAACTGTCGGTGGCCTGCAGTAGCGTCGAATCCGGGGGCCGGAGGCCACGGCCGGTCACCAGGCCGGGTAGCGGACTCCCCAGTCCGGGGGCGCCTCGCCGAACTCGGCGATCGCGTCCCCGGCCACCCGTTCGATGACGTCCCGCAGCTCCAGCTCGGCGAGCCACTCGGCCGGGATCGCGGCGGTGCCGTGGATCGCGCCGAGGATGTTGCCGCAGATCGCGCCGGTCGAGTCGCTGTCGCCGGAGTGGTTGACGGCGAGCAGCAGCCCGTCCCGCATGTCCTCGGCGACCAGGGCGACGCACACGGCGATCGCCAGCGCCTGCTCGCCGCGCCACCCACCGCCGAGCGTCGCCTCGATCTCTTCCGGCGTCGGCCGGTGCCCGGCCAGCTCGACGGCGTCGTCCAGCGCGGCGACCTGTTCCTCGTGGCCGTCCCAGTCGAGCAGCTTGGCGCGCGTGGCCGCCACCGCCTCCCGCAGGTCGGCGCCCTGCAGCAGCAGGTGGATCAGGTGTGCGAGTGCGCCGGCGGACAGGTAGCCGCTCGGGTCGCCGTGCGTGAGCAGCCCGGCGCCGGCCGCGAAGGCGAACCCGTCCTCGCCGAGCAACGCGAACGGCGCGGCCCGCATGACGGCCCCGCAGCCCTTCGACTTGTTGAGCCGGTTGGCGAACGACCCCCGCGCGCCGCCCTTCGCGAAGGACCGCAACGCGGCGATCACCGTCTTGCCGGGTGACCGGGGGCTGAACAGCCCGCGCTCGGTGACCAGCCACCCGTCCGGTTCGGGCTTGGTCGCGAACACCCCGCCCGCGTCCGCCCAGCTGTCGGCCAACCCCTGGGTGAAGAACCACCGCTGGTAGGCGTGCTGCAGGGGTCCGAAGAGGTCGGCGTGCTCACCGCGGTGCCCGCGAATCAGCCCTTCGAGCGTGAACAGGGTCATCTGGGTGTCGTCGGTGATGGTGCCGCGGCCGCCGTACTCCTCGGCGTAACCGGTGGTGCCACTCGGGCCGAACGTCCGCCGAATCGTCTCGATCGTGTAGAACTCGACGGGCGCCCCGAGCGCGTCCCCCACGGCCCCGGCGAGGACGCAGCCGAGAAACCGGTCCGTGTCGATCACCGTGCGGTGGCGGCCAGGTCGATCAACTTGCCGGCGATGGCCTGCGGCGTACCGGGAGCCGCGTTGATCCACCGCTCACCGCGGGACTGGGTGACGTGCATGAGCCACCGGCCCCCGTCCGCGGTGTCGAGCACGGTGACCCACTGCGGCGACCGGTGCCGGGCGCCGGCGGCGTCCCGCTTGGCGGCGTAGAGCTTGGCGATGGCGAGCCGAGGCGCCTTGAGGAGGGCGTCGAGCCGCCGAGCCCCTTCGGGCCGAGTGGCGACGGACCGCCGCATCACACTGCCCTCGGTGCGACCGCGCGGAGTGCTGAAGTCGGTGGCACTGACGGAGATGGGGTCCCCACGCCCGGGCATGGCCGCCGGCAGCCGGTAGACGAGCCCGTCGAGCAGCCGTTCGGGGTCGGCATGCTCGAAGAGCACCCGCTCCCCGGCCCGAACGACGGTGACGGCGAGCCGCCCGGAGATGGCGGCGAGCACGGCGTAGGACTCGTCGGTGGTGGTGACCCAGCCGTAGTACTCGATGTTGGCCCGCTGAACGACGGCGAGCGAGTCGAGAAACGCCCGGTAGTCACCGGGCTCCCCGAGCCCGGAGTCGGCGAGGTCCTGCCGGAGCACGCGCTCCGCCTCGTCGGCGAACCGATGGGAGACGTAGCGTTCGCCGCCCGCGAAGATGGCGTGCGGCTCGCCGAGGTTCTCTTTCTGGATCAGGCTGAGCAGGGGAAAGACGTTGAGCTCAACCGCACGCCCTGCCCGCATCAGTCCTCATACTCGTCGTCGCCGATGACCTGTGGGGCGGTGAGGACGTCACTGCCGAAGGTGTCCTCCGCGTCGGCCTCGATGAGGTACTTCCGGTCGTGCTCGGTGTCGTCGTCCTCCTTGCCGCGGCCGCCACCCATCGGCGCGCCACCCATGGGTCCGGCGCCGGGCCGCCCACCACCGGCGGCCTGCGCGGCGCGCCGGGCGGCGGCTTCTTCTGCCGCGAGGGCACCGGCTGCGACGCCCGGACCAGGCCCGGGTCCGTACCCGCGAGCGCCAGGTCCACCGGCAGCACCGCCGCCGCCTGCACCTCCACCGCCTGCTCCGCCGCCGCGTCCGCCGAACCCGCCGCCTCCGCCGCCGGCACCGCCACCCGAGTACCCGCCGGGTCCGCCGCCCCCGACGAACCCGCCGCCCGGTCCCGAGACCGGCGAGGGCTGTCCAGTGGGCGAGTTGTAGTTGGGCGGGTAGGAAGTGGGTGGCCGATAGTCGTTGGGAGTGGTCTGCTGCCCCCCGGGCAACGGCCCGACAGGAGAAACGCCGGAAGGCGCGGTGCCCCCGCCGGGATACCCGCCACTACCGGGATAACCGCCCTCGCCCGGATAGCCGCTGCTCCCGGGACCACCGCCGCCGGGATAGCCGCCACTGCGCGGGTAGCCGCCGGAGTCCGGCCCGGACTCGTCGACCTCGAAGGTGTCCGCGGGCGGCTTCACGGAAACCGGGCCGCTGGACCGGTTGGTCACGGTGTAGTCCTGCGGCATGTTGGTTTCGTTGTACTGACTGGCGTTGTCGTACCCGTGGTAGACGGCCATGTTGTGATGGGCGTCAGACTGGTAGGCCTTGACCTCGCGGTCATAGTCCGTCTCGAACGGAATCATGTCGTCGAGCGGATTGTCCGGCGGCTTTGGCGGGACCGGCCGCACACTGTTGGCCGCGTCGTGAAAAGACTCGCTCTGGCGGCTCAGCAGATCCTGCGAGCGCCTCAGTTGCACGGAGCCGCGGAGAGCGGCCTCGGCCAGCGGCGCCGCTGCCCCGTAGGCACCGGTGCCGGCCGACCCCTGCCAGCCATCCTGGATCTTGTTGGACAGTTCCAGAATCTGGCGCGCACGATAGGACTCTTGACCGCCCTCCGTCCGAGTGGCGTCCTGAGCGAAGTTCAGCGAGTCAGAGCCGGGCCCACCGGTGATCTGCTCATAGATAGCCTGCGGTGTAAGGAAGAAGTTCCCCCCAAACACAGTCATCTCTCCCCCTTCATGGTCTGCAACATCATTCCCGCGACCGTGGCCGCAGTGTCGCAAGGATCCTTTGCGCCAACGTTGTCCGCGGAAAGGCCTTCTATTGGGAACAGTGGCTCGAAGTAAGCCCACTTCCCCTGCTTGTCAGCCGCATAGGTCACGCTGAGTCCGCGTGGGTTCTTGTCGTGCATCCTGATGTCGGTGGCAGCCATGGTCATCCATCCCCCCGCATGGTCTGCAGCATCATTCCTGCGATCATGGCCGCCGTCTCACATGGATCTTTTGCGTCCACGTTCTCCAGAGACAACTGCACGTCAACGTCAAAGGATATCTCGTTCGACGCGCCAATGGCGACGGCGCAAGCTCCGCTGTCTCGCATGTCCGCGATGTCGTAGGCGACCGCAGGAAAACCCTCTATTGGCGACAGTGGCTCGAAGAAGGCCCACTTTCCCGTCCTTGTCGGCCTTGTATGTCGCGCTGAGTCCGCGTGGGTACTTGTCATGCATCCTGAGGTCGGTCGAGCCACGTGTTTCCTTGTTGGCCCATTCGACATATGTTGCCCAGCGGCCCTCTGAGCGGTTCACCTGTCTCGCGGCACGTTTAGCTCTTGGGCTTGTGCGGCGGTGAGTGCCTGACATGGATCTTCTATGAACCGGGAGACGTCGAGTGGCTCGGGAACATCGGGGGCGCCGTCGGTCGGGAGTTCGTCGTCGCTCGGAACGTCATCGTTCGAGGAGGTCGAGGGTTCTGAACCGGTCGACCCGGGTTCGGGACGGGGGGTGCCCTCACTTGTGCTGGTGCAGCCGCCGAGCATGGCAAGACCGATCAAGCCGACCAGAACCTTCGACGTTCGGATACGCACGTCAGATCCCTGCCCGGGGCTGTTCGGAGCCGGTCTTGTTGATCTCGGTGAGGTTCGTGTGCTCGACGCCGAGGTAGTCGTCCAACGCGTTCTGAAACAGCTGGGCCTGGTCCATGCAGTAGTCGTGGTTGTGCGTCAGATACGAGATGTAGGAAGCAGCCGACTTCGATGCGGCCATGGCCTGGCTCTCGCTGGCCAGATCAAGCCCGGGCCCGTAGACGTTGCCCATATCTCTGGCCGTCTTTATCGACGAGCGGTAGCTGACGGCCAGGTCGAGCCAGCTGGTGACGATCGACCGCATGGTCGCCTCGTCGAAGGCGAAGCCTCCCTCACCGCCGCCGCTGCTGTTCGCGACGTGGTCCAGCTTCCGGTACATGTTCTCGTCGCGGTGTAGCTGTCCGCCCATCCCCTTGACCTCCCCCATCCGCCAGTCACGCGGCGGCTGCGCTCGGTAGTCGAGGATACGACATAGCGGAACTCGAGGTAGTGCCTTCCGGCAACCGGGCATCATTGACGACATGGCCGACGACCACCCCTCCGAGTACGACAGACTGGCCGAGTCGGAAGCCATGACCTCGCCGTGGCGCTTCTGGGGTCCCTATCTCGCCGCTCGGCAATGGGGGACGGTCCGGGAGGACTATTCGCCCAACGGCGACGCCTGGAGTTACTTCACTTTTGAACACGCTCGGTCACGGGCGTATCGATGGGGTGAAGACGGTATTGCCGGCATCTGCGATCGGCATGGCTTCCTCAACTTCGGCGTCGCCATGTGGAACGGGGCCGACGACATCCTCAAGGAGCGGTACTTCGGACTCACCAACGGCGAGGGCAACCACGGCGAGGACGTCAAGGAGCACTGGTGGGTCCTCGACGGCACCCCCACCCACTCCTGGATGCGGATGCTCTACCGCTACCCCCAGGCCGCCTTCCCCTACCAACAGCTCCGCGACCTCGCGAAACAGAACGGCCGCGACGAGCGCGAGCCGGAGCTCGCCGACACCGGCGTCCTTGCCGGCAACCGTTTCTTCGACATCCAGGTCACCTACGCCAAGGCCGCGCCCGACGACATCTGCGTCGAGATCACCGCGACCAACCACGGGCCCGACCCCAAGCCGCTCGATCTGCTGCCCCAGCTGTGGTTCCGCAACACCTGGTCGTGGGGCCGGGACGCGCGTCGGCCCGCGCTGATCGCGTCGACGGCGGGCGGGTGGACGCGCGTCTTCGCCGAGCACTCGCTCATCGGGCGGTACACGCTGCAGGCCAGCGGCAACCCGACGATGCTCGTCACCGACAACGAGACCGACGAGATCGGCCTGTTTGGCCGCGGTCGCAACCCGAGCCGCTACACGAAGGCCGGTATCGACGACCACGTCGTGCGCGGGATGACCGACACCTGCCAGGTCGTCGAGCCGGGCACCGCGTCGCAGCCCGGCACGAAGGCCGCCGCCTGGTACCACTTCGACCAGGTCGCGCCCGGGGAGTCGGTGACCGTGCAGCTGCGGCTGATCGCCGGCAACGGGCACGGGCGCGCGTTCGGCCGGACGTTCCGCGACACCATGGACCAGCGCCGCCGCGAGGCCGACGAGTTCTACGACTCCGTCATCGGGGACCACGACGAGGCCGAGCGCGCCGTGGTCCGCAAGGCGCTGGCCGGGCTGCTCTGGACCAAGCAGGTCTACCGCTTCCGCCTGCGGCACTGGCTCGAGGGCGACCCGGCGAATCCACCGTCGCCGCCGGAACGTGCCAGGCCGGGCGCCCGCAACGCGCACTGGCGCCACCTCGACGTCGCCGACGTGCTCTCCATGCCGGACGAGTGGGAGTACCCCTGGTTCGCGGCGTGGGACCTCGCGTTCCACATGATCCCGTTCGCGATGGTCGACCCCGCGTTCGCCAAGGACCAGCTGCTGCTCATGTGCCGCGAGTGGATGATGCACCCGGACGGCCAGCTCCCGGCGTACGAATGGGAGTTCGGCGACGTCAACCCGCCGGTGCACGCGTGGGCGGCGCTGCAGGTCTACCGCACCGAGCGGGCCCGCACCGGGACCGGCGACCGCGTGTTCCTCGCGCGGGTGTTCCACAAGCTGCTGCTCAACTTCTCCTGGTGGGTCAACCGCAAGGACCCCGAGGGCAACTACCTGTTCGAGGGCGGCTTCCTCGGCATGGACAACATCGGCCCGGTCAACCGGTCGGAAGGGCTGCCGGAGGGCTGGCGTTTCGAACAGTCCGACGCCACCTCGTGGATGGCCACCTACGCGCTGCACCTCATGCGGATGGCGCTCGAGCTCGCCCGCCACGACGAGGCCTACGAGGACGTCGCGACCAAGTTCGTCGAGCACTTCCTCGCGATCGCCCAGGTTTCGGCGCGGTTCGGGTCGGCGGCGCGCGGGATCTGGGACGAGCAGGACGGCTTCTGCTACGACCTCGTGTCCCGCACGCACGGCGACGGGTCGGTCGAGGCCGCGCCGGTGCGGGTCCGGTCGATGGTGGGGCTCATCCCGCTGCTCGCGACGGCCGAGCTGGAGCCGTGGGTGTTCGCCGAGCTGCCGCACTTCGCGGCGCGGCTGAACTATCTGCTGCACCACCAGCCGGAGTTCGGGCAGTTCATCCACTGGCGCGGCGGCGGCAACCGCGAGGACCGCAGCGCCCTGCTGTCCCTGCTCGACGAGGCGAAGGTGCGCCGCGTGCTGGCCAGGATGCTCGACGAGGCGGAGTTCCTCTCGCCGCACGGGATCCGGTCGCTGTCCGCCGCGCACCGGGACGGGCTGGTCGTGGACGTCGCCGGTCAGCAGCACTGGATCCGCTACGAGCCCGGCGAGTCACACACCCCGATGTTCGGCGGCAACTCCAACTGGCGCGGTCCGGTGTGGTTCCCGACGAACGCGCTGCTGGTCGAGGCGCTGCACACGATCGACGCGTTCCACCGGGGCGGGTTCGCGGTCGAGCTGCCGACCGGGTCCGGATCGGTCGTGCCGCTCGGCGCCGCGGCCGCCGAGCTGGCCCGCCGGCTCGGCGCGCTGTTCCTGCCCGGTCCGGACGGCCGACGCCCCGCCGACGGCAAACGCATCGAGGCCGGTGACTCTCCGCTGTGGTCGGAGCACGTCACGTTCAACGAGTACTTCGACGGCGACACCGGCGAGGGGCTCGGCGCGACACACCAGACCGGGTGGACCGCCCTGGTGGCAGTGCTTCTGACCGGCTGGCCGGGGAGCGCAACCGGATGAAGATCGGTTAAGAGCACGCAACAATCACCATCGGTGGTGGGCCCCTCTGGCGCCTAATGGCAGTATGCCTTCACTCGACTTGACCTGAGTGACGAGGAGTTACACCGTGAAGCGTCGACCCACGCTGAAGGTATTTGCGGTACTGCCCGCGCTGGCACTGGTGCTCGCCGGCTGCGGTGACGACAGCTCGTCCGGCAGTGGCGGGGGTCCGGAGCTCGTCAACGACGGCCAGCTGACCAACTGCACGGGCCTGCCCTACAAGCCGTTCGAGTACGAGGAGGACGGCAAGGTCATCGGTTTCGACATCGACCTGATCGACCTCGTCGCCAAGGAGCTGAAGGTCAAGCAGGAGGTCGTCGACACACCGTTCGACGGCATCCAGTCCGGCGCCGACTTCAACTCGGGCAAGTGCGACATCTCCTCGGCCGGCATGACGATCACCGCCGACCGCAAGAAGAACATCGACTTCTCCGACCCGTACTTCGACGCCACCCAGGCCCTGGTCGTCAAGAAGGGGTCGGGCATCAAGGACATCACCGGCCTCAGCGGCAAGAAGTTGGGTGTCCAGAACTCGACCACCGGCTACGACTACGCCCAGGAGAACGCGAAGGGCGCCGAGATCATCAACTTCGAGGACCTCGGCCTCATGCTGACGGCGGTGGAGAGCGGTCAGGTCGACGCCGCCATCAACGACAACGGCGTGCTCTACGACTGGGTCAAGGAGAAGACCGACTTCGAGGTCGTCAAGGAGTTCGACACCGGCGAGCAGTACGGCATGGGCATCCGCAAGGGCAACACCGCCCTGATGGACGTCGTGAACAAGGTGCTGGCGGACGCCAAGTCGAGCGGTGAGTACGACAAGATCTACGAGAAGTGGTTCGGCACCAAGCCCGCTACCAGCTAGCTGGTCGACAGGGGCTCGCGCTGTCTGGCGCGGGCCCCTTCGTTCGTGCCGACCCGTTCTCGAGGAGTGTCCGATGGCCATGTCGAAACGCAAGCGGGCGAAAGTCGTCCGTTTGGTGCAGTACGGAATTCTCGTAGCCGTCATCCTGGTGGTGGCGTTCACCGCCAACTGGGGCAAGATCCGCAGCACCTTCTTCGACCTCGAGGTCGCCAAGGGGATGTTCCCCGAGGTGATCACGGTCGGGCTGTTCAACACGGTCATCTACACCGCCCTCGGGTTCGGGTTCGGGTTGGCGATCGCGCTCGTGCTGGCGCTGATGCGGCTGTCGACCGTGCGGGTCTACCGCTGGATCTCCGGCCTCTACATCGAGTTCTTCCGTGGCCTGCCCGCCCTGCTGGTCATCCTGGCCGTCGGCACCGGCGTGCCGCTGGCCTTCGGCACGTTCCTCGACAAGTACGTCGCGCTGATGATCGCGCTCGGCATCGTCGCCTCCGCCTACATGGCCGAGACGCTGCGCGCCGGCATCCAGGCGGTGCCGCGCGGCCAGGTCGAGGCGGCCCGCTCGCTCGGCATGTCGCCGGGCCGGACCATGGTCACCATCGTCATCCCGCAGGCGTTCAAGATCATCCTGCCGCCCCTGACCAACGAGCTGATCCTGCTCACCAAGGACTCCTCGCTGGCGCTGTTCCTCGGCGCGTCGGTCACCGAGTACGAGCTGACCCAGTTCGGCCGCGTGGCGCTGAACGAGTCGCGCAGCCTCACCCCGGTGCTGGTCGCCGGCGTCTGCTATCTGATCATCACCATCCCGCTCTCGTACCTGTCCCGGTACCTGGAGCGGCGGACCGGAGGTAAGAAGATCAGCACACCGGAGTCGACCGGACTGGGGGTGTCGTCATGACCGAGCCGACCGACGGCGACGTCGTCGTCGACGTCACCGGACTCAGCAAGGCGTTCGGCGACCTGGAGGTGCTGCGCGAGATCGACCTGCGCGTCACCCGCGGCGAGGTGGTGTGCGTCATCGGGCCGTCCGGGTCCGGCAAGTCCACGCTGCTGCGGTGCGTGAACCTCCTCGAGGAGCCCAACGGCGGCACGGTGGTCGTGAACGGCGTCGAGCTGACCGACCCCGACGTCGACATCGACGCGGCCCGCGCCAAGATCGGCATGGTCTTCCAGTCGTTCAACCTGTTCGCGCACCTCAACGTGCTGAACAACCTGACCGTCGCGCAGCGCAAGGTGCTCAAGCGCGGCCAGGCCGAGGCCGAGGAGAAGGCGCTCGCCAACCTCGAGCGTGTCGGTCTCGCCGGCCGCGAGAACTCGCTGCCCAACCAGCTCTCCGGCGGACAGCAGCAGCGTGTGGCCATCGCCCGCGCGCTGTCGATGGACCCGGACGTGATGCTCTTCGACGAGCCGACCTCGGCGCTGGACCCGGAGCTGGTCGGCGACGTGCTCGGCGTGATGCGGAAACTGGCCGACGAAGGCATGACCATGCTGGTGGTCACCCACGAGATGCAGTTCGCCCGTGAGGTCGCGGACAAGGTGCTGTTCATGGACGGCGGCTACATCGTCGAGCAGGGACCGGCCGCCCAGGTGATCGGCGACCCGCAGGAGGAGCGCACCAAGACCTTCCTCTCGCGCGTGCTCAACCCGGTGAACCCGGACGCGAACTGAGCGAGACCCCTCCCGGGCAGTCCGTGCAAGTTTAGGTTCACACCTTGCGATCGGGCGGGAACCGTCCGCAAGGTCCGGGCGTCTGATGGTCGGGCCCCGCTCGTGTCGGGTCCGGGGGTGCCGATGACTGACGATGTGCAGACGAACGGGCGACGGCTCGACCCGTTCGACCCGCAGCCGCCCACGTGGG
This sequence comes from uncultured Actinomycetota bacterium, assembly GCA_963840275.1. Taxonomy (GTDB): domain Bacteria; phylum Actinomycetota; class Actinomycetes; order Mycobacteriales; family Pseudonocardiaceae; genus Actinophytocola. Next base: position 326,894 of record CAWIYK010000002.1, on the reverse strand, counting down.
CCAAGGTCCGCGCCGACGAGATCGTGCGGGAGATCTTCACGTTCGAGCCGGGCGCCGCGGGCTGGGCCCGGCGGCGGGCCACCACCATGCCGGTGAAGCGGTTCGCCGACAAGTACATCGTCGGCGTGCTGGACCTGCGTGCCGTGGAGTTCCCGCACCTGCTGGAGTTCGTCCGCTGCCGGTTCGAACAGCCACCGGACCTGCGGCAGACCAAGCTCGCCGGCTGCGAGTTCTCCGAGTGCTGGCTGCCAGGGCTCGAGGGCAAGAACCTCTACAGCGACAACGACGTCCGGTTCATCGGCGGCACCCGAGTGCAGGGCCGGGTCGACCTCACCGACGGCGAGATCAGCGGCTCGCTCGAGCTGACCGGCGCGCGCCTGGACAACGTCGGCGGCTACGCCCTGCATGCCGACCGGCTGCAGCTCTCGGGTGCGCTGCTCGCCGCGAACCTCGAGGTGCACGGACAGGTCCGGATCCCCGGCCTGCGCACGGGCGGCAACATCAACCTGGCCGGCGCGCTGCTGGACAGCCCGGACGGTTACGCGCTGGACGGGAACGGTCTGCACGTCGGCGGCAACCTGCAGTGCGTCTCCACCAGCAAACGCCGCTTCCAGTCCATCGGCAGGCTGTTCCTGCCCAGCGCCCGCATCGAGAGCGACTTCTCGCTGCGCGGCGCCCTGCTGACCCCGGCCGCCGAGGACTACTACGACGGCCGCACCCAGCGCTTCTTCGACCCGAGGGCGACGCTGATCGCCGACCGCATGCAGGTCTCCGGGAACGTCAACCTCGACGAGCGCCTCGAGAGCACCGGCACGCTCCGGATAGTCAACGCGCGCATCGGCGGTTCGCTGCGGCTCTCCGGCACGACCGTCGACATGTCCGACGGCCGCGAGCCGTTCGAGGAGCGCACCGGCAAGGACGTGCCCGGCCCCTACCGCTACCGGGCGCTGCACCTCGACGGCACCGAGATCGGCGGCAGCATCGACGCCCGCGACGCGCGGATCGCCGGGCAGATGCGCATGGTGGACGTGAACGCGCGCGGCAGCGTGGTGCTGGACGGGTCCGTGCTGTCCAACCGCGGCGGTGACGTGGTGGAGGGCAGGCGGTTCACCACGGGCGGCAACCTGGACGCCCGCGGTGTCCTGGTGTTCGGCTCGATCCTGTTGCCGGAGGCCAACATCGGCGCGAACCTGGACCTGCGCGCCAGCCGCATCATCGACCCCGGCCGGTACCGACGGGACCAGTCGCTGAAGCCGTCGGTGGACCTGCGGGTCACGCAGATCGGCCGGGACCTGGTGTGCGCCAAGGGGGACGCCAAGCCGTTCTCCGCGCACGGCGAGATCCGGATCAGGCGGGCGGAGATCGGCCGGCAGACCAACTTCCAGGGCGCCGAGCTCGGCGCCCGGCTCAACGAGACGGCGATCAACGCGTTCGGGCTGATCACCCAGGAGCTGCGTGTCGAGGTGGCCTCCGCGCCCCGGGGCAAGGTGAACCTGCGACACGCGAGGTGCGCCTCGCTCGCCGACAACGAGAAGTTCTGGGACGCCACCGGCCACATCGAGCTCGACGACTTCCGCTACGACGCACTGGCCGACCCCATCGAGCTGGACGACGACGCCCAGATCAGGCTCCGCCTTCGGTTGTTGCGCAACGCGATGGGCGACATCTACCGGCCCGGCCCGTACGACCAGTTCTCGTCGATGCTGCGGGCGAGCGGGAACGAGGAGCACGCGTCGACGGTGCTGATCGAGAAGCAGCGCTGGCGCTACGCGGCACTCGCCGACGGCTACCGGTTCCTCGGCCCGCCGGTGCTGCTGTGGAGCTGGCTGCAGCGGTGGATGGTCGGCTACGGCTACCGCCCGATGCGCGCGCTGCTGTGGCTCCTCGCGCTGCTGGTCGGCGGCACCGTGTGGTTCATGATGCAGCCGAACCCGGTGGAGGCCAACGCGGACGACCACCTCGTGTGGAACCCGCTGCTCTACACGATCGACCACCTGGTGCCGATCGTCGACTTCGGCCACAAGAACCGCTGGCACTTCGCGGGTGCCTCGCAGTGGATCTCGGCGGGTCTGGTGGCCGCCGGCTGGATCCTGGCGACGACGGTGGCTGCCGGTGTCACACGCATGCTGCGGAGGTCGTCCACCTAGCTCGCGGCCGGGGCTGAGTTCGGTCATGGCTGGTTCGTCGGCGCTCCCGGCGGCGACCTTGACAACCCACCGCCGACGAGCCCGAGCGAATGGACCATTCGCTCGGGCTCGCCATGGCGACCCACCCCGCGGCCGTTCAATACTTGCCGCAGACAGCGACGCACCGTCGTCGCCGACCGACCGGGAGGATCGATGAGCAAGCCGAGCGCATCCGCGCACACCGAGGTCAACGCGTCGCCGGAAGCGGTGTACGCGCTGGTCAGCGACCTGCCCGGGATGTCGAGCGTCGCCGAGGAGTTCGAGCGCGGGAGCTGGCTCGGCGGTGCGCGGGAGCCCACCGTCGGCGCCCGCTTCCGCGGGCGCAACAAACGGTCGTGGCGCCGCTGGACGACCACCGCGAAGGTGACCGACGCCGAGCCGGGCAGGCGGTTCGCGTTCGAGGTCTCCTCGGTCGCCGGCATCCCGGTCGCCCGCTGGCAGTACGACATCGAACCGACCGACGCCGGGTGCCGGGTCGCGGAGCACACGTGGGACCGGAGGCCGTCCTGGTTCCGGCCGTTGACCATCCTCATCACCGGCATCGGCGACCGCGCGGAACACAACCAGCGCAACATGGAGCGCACTCTGCGACAGCTCAAGTCCGCGGCGGAGGCGGCACGCGGTTAGCCGAGGGTCGGCAGTTACCATTCCTCGGTGCCAGAACTCAAACTCGAGATTCAGATGCTGCACGACAGGGTGCTCGTGCAGCTCACTCCCGAGGAAGGGGAACGGCGCAGCACGGGCGGCATCGTCATCCCGGCCACCGCGCAGATGGCACGACGGCTGGCCTGGGGAGACGTGCTCGGGGTCGGCACGAACGTACGCAACGTCAAAGTGGCCGACCGCGTGCTGTTCAACCCCGACGACCAGTTCGAGGTCGAGGTCCAGGGGCAGACCTACCTGGTGATTCGCGAGCGCGACCTGCACGCCATCGCCAGCGAGCGGATCGAGCACGGCACGGGTTTGTACCTCTAGGAAAGGCAAGTCGTGGAGTACCAGTGGCCGGAGTCGCACGCCGAACAGACGGACGTGCTCACCCCGATCGTGCGCACCCCTGGCGACGAGCCGACCGTCAAGCTCCAGGCCGAGTCCGCGCCAGCCGACGAGGAGCCCGGCAACAAGAGCAAGCGGCTTCGCAAGGCCGGCTTCATCGCCGCCGCGGTGTTCGGCGCCCTGGTCGTGCTCTACGGCGTCGACCTCCTGCTCAGCAACGGTGAGGTGCCGCGCGGCGTCACGATCGCCGGCGTCGATGTCGGTGGCGAGTCGCATGCCGACGCGGAGCGGATCCTGCGCGGCGAGATCGAGCCCCGGCTGACCGAGCCCGTCAAGCTGCGCGGCGGCGACGTCGACGCCACCATCGACGCGGACAAGTCCGGCCTGGCGATCGACTGGCGGACGACGCTCGACCAGGCCGGCGAGCAGCCGCTCAACCCGATCACCCGTGTGACCTCGCTGTTCAGCTCCCGCGAGGTCGGCATCGCGAGCGACACCGACGACGCCAAGCTGAGGGCGGCCGTCGAGGCACTGCGCCCGAAGATCGACCGCGCCCCCGCGGAGGGTGGCATCAAGTTCGAGGGCCTCACCCCGATCGCGGTCGACCCGAAGCCCGGTCAGAAGCTCGACGCGGCCGGCGCCGGCAAGGCCCTGGTCGACAACTGGGCCACCGGCCGGACGGTCACGCTGCCGGTGGAGATCGCCAAGGTGAAGACCACCGCGGCGGGCGTGCGGAAGGCCGTCGACGAGCTGGCGAAGCCCGCGGTGGCGGGCCCGGTCGTCATCCACGGCGAGGGCAAGGACGCCACGCTCACACCGGAGATCATCGCGAGCTCGCTGATCTTCCAGCCGGCCGACAAGGGCGGGCTGAGCGTCACGGTCGACCAGAACAAACTCGTCGCGGCGCTCCAGCCGCAGCTGGCGTCCACCGAGATCGAGGGCAAGGACGCGCAGATCGTGTTCAGCTCCGGCGCGCCGACGGTCGAGCCGTCGGTCGACGGCAAGGGCGTCGACTGGGGCAAGAGCCTGACGCCGCTGATGGACCTCCTGAAGAAGACCGACGGTCGGGAGATCACGGCGGAGTACGCGCCGAAGCCCGCGAAGGTGACCACCGACGCCGCGAACAAGCTCGGCATCAAGGAGGTCATCGGCGAGTTCACCACCAAGGGCTTCGCCGCCGACTCCGGCGTGAACATCCGCACGGTGGCCGGCGAGGTCAACGGTGCGATCGTGGCGCCGGGCGAGACGTTCAGCCTCAACGGGCACACCGGCCCGCGCACCAAGGCACAGGGGTACGTCGAGGCCGGTGCGATCAAGGACGGCGCCCCGGCCCGCGAGGTGGGCGGTGGCATCTCCCAGTTCGCCACGACGCTGTACAACGCGGCGTACTTCGCCGCGATGAAGGACGCCGGGCACAAGGAGCACAGCTACTACATCAGCCGCTACCCGGCGGCCCGCGAGGCGACCGTCTTCCAGAACCACGACGGCAGCAGCGTCATCGACCTGAAGTTCACGAACGAGGCGGAGACCGGGGTGGCCATCCAGACGATCTGGACGTCGTCCTCGATCACCGTGAAGCTGTGGGGCACGAAGAAGTACGAGGTCGAATCGGTGACCGGCGGCCGCTCCAACCCGACCGAGCCGCAGGAGAAGGCAGGCCCCGCCGAGAACTGCCACGCGAGCAACGGCGCCCCGGGATTCACCACGTCCGACACTCGGATCATCCGCGAGGTGGGTACCGGGCGTGAGGTCAGCCGGAACACTCGTTCGGTTCGCTACAACCCGCAGCCCAAGATCGTGTGCGCGGTCCCGCCGCCGGGCTAGTAGAGCGTCGCCGCTAAAGCTGTGGGTATAGGTGGCGGAGTTTGGTTCGGGCGTCGCTGGTGGTGAAGTGCCAGTTGACCTGACGTTGGTCGGTGTTGGTGGCGTCCTGCCAGGCGGCGAGTTCGGTGTTGAGGGCGTCCAGGTCACTGATGCGGCGGTCGAGGCATTGGCGAGTCAGGGCGGAGAGTTCGATCTCGGCGACATTGAGCCAGGATCCGTGTTTGGGGGTGTAGTGGATCTCCAGTCGCTGGGCCAGGGCGTGGGCCTTGGCCGGTTCGAAGGCCTCATACAGCGATCCGATCGAATGGGTATTGAGGTTGTCCATGACCAGGACGACCTTCTCCGCCTGGGAATAGTCACAGGTCAGGAGCTTGTCGATCTCGTGGGCCCAGTCGACGCGGGTCCTCTGGGACCGGGCGATCACGCGCCGTCGCCCCGCCAGGGGCTCAACCCAGACGAAGATCGAGCAGGTTCCGTGCCGCACATATTCGGAGTCCTCTTTGAGGTCCTGGCCCGGGGTGGCCGGCTCCGGGTCGCGGACGTGGTCGAGCAATTGATAGGGCTTCTCGTCCATGCAGACCACCGGAACCTCGGGGTCATGGTCGCGGGCGTAGACGGCAAGGACGTCTTCCATCCTGGCCACGAACTCGCCATTGGCTTTCGGTGGGATAGTCCAGCATTTCTTCAGATGAGGACGAAGCGCCGTTTTTTTAAGACCTTCCCGATCGTCGAGTGATCCAGATCAGGGATGTCCTGAGTGAGAGCGACGTGCTTCTCCAGCAACCGCAGCGACCAGCGGGAATACCCCTCTGGCGGTGTCTGGCACGCCAGCGCGATCAACCTGGCCTCGACCTCGCCGGTGACCTTCGGCTCGACCGGCGGTGTCAGGCGCTCCTTACGCCTGATCACCGCCCCGACATCACCCTCACACTCGGCGTAGGCCTTCACGACATTCAGGATCGTCTGACCACTGACACCGGCCCGCTGCCCGATCTCTCGCCGCGGCGCGGGCCGACCGTGGTTCTCATCGAGCTCCAGCAGGATCCGCGCCCGGCGGACCTCCTGCGCTGGATGAGCCCCGGTCCGCACGACCCTGGTCAACCACTCACGATCATCAGCGCTCAGCGCCACCAACGGCAAACCCGACTTGTACACGGCGAAGATCCAATCACACCATGATCAACTATTAGCCACGACGCTCTACTAGTTGGTTGATCCACGGGTTAGATCAGAATCTGTCTGGAGCCCTCGGCCGCCGATGCGGGATCGGCCGTTCAGGATGCCGAGCAGGCTGACGCGTTGGGTGTAGCCGAGCAAGGCTTGCATCGCCGTCAGGGTGGACCCAACTCGGCGCCGGTCAAAATCGTGGCGTGATCTCGACTCGAGGGCGCCACGGCATCAGATGCGGCGCGGTTTCAGCAGGTCATCAGTGCTTACGCAGAATGCGGCCGCGACGGGTGACAATATCGGCCGTCACAACCCGATCGTGGACACATGGCGCCGCCGGGTTCGGACGGGGGCGGCCGTCCCAACCCGGCGGCTGGTTCTTCTGGTTCTTCGAGAAACTAGGCGTGCGTTCGGGCCTTCGGGTACAGCGACGCCGCCAGGACCACCGCGATCACCGCTGCGATGACCTGGAAGATGTGCCGCCACCAGTCGAAGCCGTCGGTTTCCGCGACGCCTGTCCATCCTGCGACCATGTTGCCGATGAGCGCGCCGACGATGCCGGCGAGGATGGTCAGCCAGAACGGGATGTTCTGGTCACCAGGGGCGAGCATCCGTCCGAGTATGCCGAGAATGATTCCGGCGATGAGTAGGCCGATGATTGCGCTGATTGACCACATAGCTGCTCCTCAGCCAAACGGTGTGACCGCCAAGCAGTACCACCGATCGTGACCGCTCACACCTCGGACGTAATCGGAATGTCACCACGCGTGCGGCGGCACCGCTGCCGAACGCACTGAGCCCCCGGTCAGGCGACCGGGGGCTCAGCGGAAAGAAACTCAGAACGCGGCTTCGTCCAGCTCCATCAGCGTGTTGTCGGCCGCCTCGACGATCTTGCGGCCCGCGGACAGCTCGGGCAGCACGTTCTTCGCGAAGAACGCCGCGACCGCGATCTTGCCCTCGTAGAACGCCTTGTCCTTCGCGGACACGCCCTCGTCGAGGCGCGCGATGGCGATCTCCGCCTGGCGCTGCAGCAGCCAGCCGATCAGCAGGTCACCGACGGCCATCAGCAGCCGCACGCTGTGCTGTCCGACCTTGTAGACGCTGTCCGGCTCGTTCTGCGAGTTCGTCAGGAACCCGATGAGCGAGCCGAGCATGCCCTGGACGTCCTCGAGCGCCTGCTTGAGCTGCAGACGGGACTCCTTGAGCCGGCCGTTGCCGCTCTCCGCCTCGATGAACGCCGTGATCTCGCCGGCCACGTGCGTCAGCGCCGTGCCCTTGTCCCGCACGATCTTGCGGAAGAAGAAGTCCAGCGACTGGATGGCGGTCGTGCCCTCGTACAGCGAGTCGATCTTCGAGTCGCGGATGTACTGCTCGATCGGGTAGTCCTGCAGGAACCCGGAGCCGCCGAGGGTCTGGAGCGACTGCGCCAGCTGCTCGTACGCCCGCTCGGACCCGACGCCCTTGACGATCGGCAGCAGCAGGTCGTTGACCCGGGCAGCCAAATCGAGCGTCGTCTCGTCGCCCTCGCCGGTCCACGCCTGGTCCTGGAACGTCGCCGTGTACAGGTACACCGCGCGCAACCCCTCGGCGTACGCCTTCTGCAGCATCAGGCTGCGGCGCACGTCCGGGTGCGCGGTGATCGTCACGCGCGGGGCGGTCTTGTCGAGCATCTGCGTGAGGTCGGCGCCCTGCACGCGCTCCTTGGCGTAGCTCAGCGCGTTCAGGTAACCGGTGGACAGCGTCGCGATGGCCTTGGTGCCGACCATCATCCGCGCGTACTCGATGACCTGGAACATCTGCGCGATGCCGTTGTGCACCTCGCCGACGAGCCAGCCCTTGGCGGGCTTGTCGTGCTGGCCGAGCGACAGCTCGCACGTGGTGGACGCCTTGATGCCCATCTTGTGCTCGATGTTCGTGACGTAGGCGCCGTTGCGCTCGCCGAGCTCACCGGTCTGCCCGTCGAACAGGAACTTCGGCACCACGAACATCGAGAGGCCCTTGGTGCCCGGGCCGCCGCCCTCCGGCCGCGCCAGCACCAGGTGCACGATGTTCTCGGTCAGGTCGTGCTCGCCGGACGTGATGAACCGCTTCACGCCGTCGATGTGCCAGGAGCCGTCCTCCTGCCTGACCGCCTTGGTCCGCCCGGCGCCGACGTCGGAGCCGGCGTCCGGCTCGGTCAGCACCATCGTCGCGCCCCAGTTGCGCTCGATCATGAGCTCGCCCCAGCGCTGCTGCTCCTCGGTGCCGTTGCGGTAGAGGACCTGCGCCATGTTCGGGCCGGACATGTACATGAACAGCGGGGGGTTGGCGCCGAGCATCAGCTCGGCCGCGGCCCACTGGACGGTCGGCGGGAGACCGAGACCGCCGAGCTCGTTGGCGAGACCGAGGCGCCACCACTCACCGTCCCACATCTGCTGGTAGGCCTTCTTGAACGAGGCCGGCAGGGTGGCGGAGAACGTCTTGGGGTCGTAGACCGGCGGGTTGCGGTCCGCCTCGACGAACGACTCGGCGAGCGGTCCGGTCGCCAGCTTGTTCAGCTCGGCGAGCACGCCGCGTGCGGTCTCCTCGTCGGACTCCGCCAGCACGCCCTTACCGAGCCGGTCCTGGATCTTGAACACCTCGAAGAGGTTGAACTCGAGGTCTCGGACGTTGCTCTGGTAGTGGCCCATCTTGTGGCTCCCTAGCTCTCCGCCTACCCGCGAAAATCCCTACTCATCGGTAACATCAGGATATTACTTGCGGGTAGCGGCCGGCAAGGAAAGCGCTGGAAGCGAACTCAAGAAGGTGCGTCGTCGCTGGTAGGAGGCGTGCGTGTGTGGCGAGTCACGCGCCGTCGGACCCGCCGATCCGCGATGGTGGCAGCGTCTCCTCGATGTTCAGGACCCCCGACCGGAACGCGACGGCGACCGCGTGGGTGCGGTCGCGCGACGACAGCTTGCGCAGGATGCTCTTCACGTGGGTCCGCACGGTCTCGACGGAGACGAAGAGGACGTTCGCGATGGCCTGGTTCTCGAGGCCGTCGGCGATCAGCTGGAGCACCTGGTGCTCGCGCTGGGACAGCGGCTGGCGAACGCCGTTCGGCTGGCGGGGACGGGCGACCGGCGCGGCGAGGGTGGACGCGAGCGCGGTGTCGAGGTAGCGGCCGTCGGCGTGCGCCGACTGGATCGCCTTCACGAGCTGCGGCGGCTGCACCGAGCGGAGGACGACCCCGCGCACGCCGTTGGTGAACGCGCTCGCGATGTACTGGGTGGTGCGCTGCGCGTCGTCGATCATGAGGAGCACGGCGAGCTCCGGCACGCCGCCCAGCAGCTGGCCGAGCTGTCCGCGCGGGTCGAGCGCCGAGTCGACCAGCACTACGTCCGGTCTGAGGCGCTCGCATAACCGCACGCCGACGGAGGCGTTCTCGGCGGCGCCGACCCACCGCAGCCCCGGCGTCCGGTGGACCAACGCCGACAGCCCCTCCCGCACGAGCGGGGTGCTGTCGATGAGAGCGACGCCGACGGCGCCCGTCGCGTTGACCGACCGAGTCGGCTGCTGGTTCGTGTTGGGTGGCATCCCGGTCCTCCTGAACTGGCACTTCTCCGGGACAGGGACGACCTCAACCGGGCCGCGTGACGCGCTCCGCGAAATTGTTGTGACCTATCGCGTGCGTTAGCGAACACATAGGACTGGGAGGCACCACGGCGCTACTGTTAGTGGCACTGTGGAATCCGACATCGAGCGCAACGCCCAAGACTGGTTCAGGTTCATGGTCGACACGAACCTGGCCCCTGGCTTACGCGCGCTCGGGTTCTTCGGGGTCGGCCGGCGCTTCCGGATCGAGGGCCCTCAGCACTGGGGTGAGATCGCGGTCGAGCAGTCCAGGTCGTTCACCGCGCGGGCGGTCCGGTTCACGCTGCACATCGGCGTCATGTCCCGCGACGAGTGGGCCGAACAGCTGCGGGTGCGGCCGTACTACCCGGCGAGCGAGGCGACCAAGGCGCAGTGGATGGGCTGGCAGGCGCCGATCGGCTCGGTCGTCGAGGTCGGCGGGTTCCCGATCGGCGACCTGTGGTGGGAGCTCGAGGTGGGGCGCCCTTTCCAGCAGCTGGCGCGTGAGGTGCTGACGACCGTCCGGGTGTACGGGCTGCCGGCGATGCGGGAGCGCATGGAGCTGGAGCAGTCCTAGCCGCGTGCCACGAACCGCCGGCAGCGGTGCACGCCGCCGGTCTGCGCGTTGAGCTTGAAGCCGTGCCGGGGCTGATTCGCGAACGTGGCGGCGTCGCCGGCGGACAGGTCGTGGCGCAGTAGCGCCTGTCCGTCGAGGAAGCACTGGATCCGGTTGGCGCGCAACACCATCCGCAGGCGCGCCCACGCGGATGCGTGCACGGTCGCCGCGGTCGCCGCGAGCTGTGTCGCGGCCCCGGACACGATCTTGTACAGGCGGAGGTTCGCGCCAAGGGTCTCCGGCGTGAGCAGCAGGTAGGTGTTGGCGCTGACCACGCGGGCGATGAGCCCGTACCCGGACTGGACGGTCCACCAGAAGTCGCCCTCGAGGTCGACGTCGGCGGTGGCGAGGTCGAGCCAGCCGAGGTCGGGCACGTTGTCGGCGGCGGTCGACACCGCGTACCCGTTGACGACCTGGAGACCGCCGCCGCCGACGACCCACGGCGCGCGTGGAGCGCCGTTGGGCTGGGAGAACCCTTCCGCGAACAGCAGCCGGTCGGCGTCCTGGGCGACGGCGGTCGGGTCGTCGGGGATGAGGTCGCCGAGTGGGGAGATGCCGGCTTCCTCGGACAGCCATCCGATGTGGATGCGGGAGACGGTGGCGCTGCTCTCGATGCCGAGTGGACAGATGACGCCGCCCGGGATCTCCAGCGGGTGGGCGTAGGTCATGCCGATGGGCCCGGAGGCGGGTTGGACCATCGTGGGCCGGGCGGGCAGCCAGGCGGTCTGGGCGGCGCCGCCGGTGCGTGCGCGGATGACGGCCTGCTTGTCGGAGAGCCGGCGGGCGACGAGGGCCATGGTGTTGGAGGCGAGCCACACGGCGGAGGGGCGTCCGGTGGTGTCGTCGAACAGCTGGGTCGGCGCGGACCAGGTCGCGCCGCTGTCGGCAGAGACGCAGAGACCGATGGCGCTGGCGGTGCCGTAGCGGTGGAACATCCAGACGTTCGTGCCGCGGGTGACGAGCCAGGGTTCCTGGTAGTCGCGACCGGCGGCGGGTCCGTCGGCGACGAGTTGGCGGGTCCAGGTGGCGCCGTTGTCGGTAGAGGTGGCGAGCCAGCAGGAGTCGCGGGTGTGGCCGGGGTCCTTGCCGTAGTAGGCGGTGAGGAGGTTGGCGCCGACCTGGACGACGGGCGCGCTGATGGCGGCGTAGGACTGGTTGGGGTCGACGCGGATCTCGGCGCCCCAGGTGACGCCGTCGTCGGCGGAGATCCGGAGGAAGCAGCCGGCGGCGGCGTTGGCGGCGGTGCCCTTGAAGTAGGTGAGCCAGGTGGTGCCGCCCGCGGTCGCGACGCAGGGGTCCCGAAGGTCGACGCCGGGCGCGTCGCTGACCGCGGTCGTGGCGGCCGTCCAGGTACGTCCGTTGTCGGCGGAGGTCGAGGTGCGGATCACCCCGTCGCGGGCCGGGGCGTGGTCGCTGCCCTGTCGCCAGACGACCCGCAGCGCACCGCCGGCGAAGCGGCAGACGCTGGGAAACGCGGAGTAGGCGGAGTCGACCCCGAGCGCCCGAAACCCACCAGCACGCACTGATCCCAAGACAGTCCTCCCCAGTTCGCCTTACATGCAAGCAAAACCGAGCGCCCGACGGACAGGGTGGTCACTCGGTAGGTCGCCCACCGAACGGAGTAGAAGCGCGGCGAGAGCCGATGAGGCACAGAACCCCAGGACCACAGTAGACAGGCTGTGACCTGGGGCTTCCTGGTTGGAGCGGATGACGGGAATCGAACCCGCGTATTCAGCTTGGGAAGCTGATGTTCTACCATTGAACTACATCCGCAGAGTGGTGCTGAGCCTACACAACTGCCTCCGCCGCTAGGGTGAGCGGGTGTTGTTGAGCGATGGGGATCTGCGCAAGGAGCTCGAGTCCGGCCGTCTTGGGTTGGATCCCTTCGATGAGGTCATGATCCAGCCGTCGAGTATCGACATCCGGCTGGATCGGTTCTTCCGCGTCTTCAACAACACCAGGTACACGCACATCGATCCTCGCCAGCAGCAGGACGACCTGACGACCATGGTCGAGACGCCGGACGAAGCGCCCTTCGTGCTGCATCCCGGCGAGTTCGTGCTGGGGTCGACGTTCGAGGCCGTCAACCTGCCCGACGACCTGGCCGGGCGGCTGGAGGGCAAGTCGTCGTTGGGGCGGCTCGGTCTGTTGACGCACTCGACGGCCGGGTTCATCGACCCGGGGTTCGAGGGGCACATCACGCTCGAGCTGTCGAACGTGGCCAACCTGCCGATCACCTTGTGGCCGGGCATGAAGATCGGTCAGCTGTGCTTGTTCCGCCTCTCCAGCGCGGCCGAGTACCCGTACGGCTCGTCCAAGGCCGGGTCCCGCTACCAGGGACAGCGGGGGCCGACGCCGTCACGGGCGTACCTCAACTTCCACCGTGTCGACACGCGCCGCTGACTCGCCCGCGACCGGGGTCAGCACGGCCCCGACCGCCGGGAACACCGCGGCGACGCCCAACGCGATCGGGTAGCCGAACCCCGTGATGAGCGCGCCGAACAGCGGCGCGACCGCCATGGCGGCGACGTTCTGCGCGGTGTTCTGCACGCCGAGCGCGCGGCCGGCCCAGAACGGCCCGGCGAGCTCGGCGGTGGCGGTGAAGCCGAGGCCGTTGTCGGTGACGGACACGATCAGGGCGGCGACCAGGGCGGCGACGGCGAGCCACGAGTCGAGGACATCGCCGAGGGCCCACAGCAGGATGGTGAGCGCGGCGAGCACCGCGATGATCCGCATCGGGCCCATCCGGCTGCCGGCCCGGTCGGACCACACGCCGGCGAGGATCCGGCCCGCCGCGCCGACGACCTGCACCACCGCGACGAGCTGGCCCGCCGCGACGGGACTCCAGCCGCGCGCGGACACCAGGAACGTGACCGCGAACGCCGCCGAGACGAACTGTGGGACCACGAGCATCGAGCTGGCGAGGTGCAGCCGGACGAGCGTCGCCATGCGCGGTCCGCTGTACGGCGACGACGACTCGGCGGCGGTGGCCGCCCGGCGCGGCGGGTCGACCACCACGAGCCACACGAGCGCGGCAGCGACGAGACAGAGCACCGCGGGCAGCGCCACGGCCGCCTCGAACCCCCACCGTTGCGCGATGGGCGGCAGGGTGGCCGCCGCGATGCCGACGCCGACGGGCTGCGCGGTCTGCCGGATGCCCATGGCCAGACCGCGTTCGCGCGCGCTGAACCACCCGAGTACGACCCGCCCGCTCGCCGCGTTGACCGACGCCGAGCAGGCGCCCGCCACGAACAGCCCGGCGCCGAACAGCACGAACCCGGGCAGCGCGAGGCTCGCCAGCAGGAACACGCCGGTCAGCAGAAGGCCGAGGCCCATCACGACGCGCTCGCCGAACCGGTCGGCCGCCGCGCCCCACCCGATCAGCGCGAGCAGCAGCCCGAGCAGCGGCGCGGCGATCAGCACGCCGGCCGAGGTGAGCGACAGCCCGTGGTCGGTCTGCAGCGCCGGAATGAGGAACGGCAGCCCGTACAGGAAGCTCGACGTGGTGGCCTGCGCGGTCAGCCCGGCGGCGAGGATGAACCAGCGTCGCATACCAGCACGTTAACTCCCGGCTCCTGCATAGTGGGAGCGCTTTCCCGGTAAATGAGACCCCGTCTGCGGCCAGCACCAGGGTCGACTCGGGGGCCTCCCCGATGTCGTCCCTGGTCTGGCGGCATAACTTCGTCCCAACGCAGGGAACCTGAGTGGAGGAAGCGCAATGGGGATCAGGCACGTGGTGGCAGGGCTCGCGGTCGTGTCCGGTGGGCTGCTGTTGACGGCTTGCGGGTGGGAGGGCCCCGGCGGCACCAGGTTCAGCGACGACGAGACGCTCAGCCAGACGATCACCGAGGTCCGGTTCAGCAACGACTCCGGTGACGTGAAGATCCGCGTCGGCGACACCACCTCGGTGCACCGCGAGATGAAGTACGAGACGGACAAGCCGGGACGGACCCACCGCGTCGACGGCGACACGCTGATCCTCGAGGAGTGCTCGACCCACAACTGCTGGGTCAGCTACGACGTCGTGGTGCCGGCCGGCACTAAGGTCAACGGGCACGTCGACTCGGGTAGCGTCGAGCTCGCGGGGGTGGCGAGCGCGAACGTCCAGGCCGAGTCGGGCGACATCACCGTCCGGGACGTGACCGGCAAGGTCAACGCCACCGCCCAGTCCGGCTCCGTCGACCTCTCCGGCATCGGCGGCACGGTCGTGGCGGGCGCCGAGTCCGGCGACGTGAAGGTCGGGCTGTCCGCCGCGCAGGACGTGTCGGCGAGCACCGAGAGCGGCGACATCGAGGTGTCCGTCCCGAGTGCGGACTACCGGGTCGACGCCAGCTCCGACAGCGGCCGGATCGACAACCAGCTGAGCGGCGACGACTCGGCCGGACACAAGCTGGACCTGCGGGCCGACAGCGGCGACATCACCGTGTCGCAGGTGTAGGGAACACAGCGCGGGGTCCGCTCGTTGGGGGTTTCAGGAAGGTTGAGCGGCAGGGACTCAAGTCTGGTTTGACGGGCGATCCGCCTCGACGGCAAACTTGAGCGGGAGACACTCAACCCACACAGGAAAGAACACAGCAGGAGGAAAACCAATGGCGCGAGCGGTCGGTATCGACCTGGGGACGACCAACTCCGTCGTCGCTGTCCTCGAGGGCGGTGAGCCGACGGTGATCGCCAACTCCGAGGGTTCGCGGACGACCCCGTCCATCGTCGCCTTCGCCAAGAACGGCGAGGTGCTCACGGGGCAGCCGGCGAAGAACCAGGCCGTGACCAACGTGGACCGCACGGTCCGGTCGGTCAAGCGGCACATGGGGACGGACTGGTCCACCGAGGTCGACGGCAAGTCCTACAGCGCGCAGGAGATCAGCGCGCGGGTCCTGATGAAGCTGAAGCGGGACGCGGAGGCCTACCTCGGCGAGCCGATCACCGACGCGGTGATCACGGTGCCCGCCTACTTCGAGGACGCCCAGCGGCAGGCCACCAAGGAGGCCGGGCAGGTCGCCGGCCTGAACGTGCTGCGGATCGTGAACGAGCCGACCGCGGCGGCGCTGGCCTACGGCCTGGACAAGGGCGACAAGGAGCAGACCATCCTCGTCTTCGACCTCGGCGGTGGCACGTTCGACGTGTCGCTGCTGGAGATCGGTGAGGGTGTCGTCGAGGTCCGCGCGACCTCCGGTGACAACCACCTCGGTGGCGACGACTGGGACCAGCGGATCGTCGACTGGCTGGTGGACAAGTTCAAGCAGTCCGCGGGCATCGACCTGAACAAGGACAAGATGGCGCTGCAGCGCATCCGCGAGGCCGCGGAGAAGGCGAAGATCGAGCTGTCCAGCTCGAACAGCGCCAACATCAACCTGCCCTACATCACGGTCGACTCCGAGAAGAACCCGATGTTCCTCGACGAGACGCTGTCCCGTGCGGAGTTCCAGCGGATCACCAGCGACCTGCTGGACCGCGCCCGGGCGCCGTTCAACAACGTGATCAAGGACGCCGGCGTCAAGGTGGCCGACATCGACCACGTGGTGCTCGTCGGCGGCTCGACCCGCATGCCCGCGGTGTCCGACCTGGTCAAGGAGCTGACCGGCGGCCAGGAGCCCAACAAGGGCGTGAACCCGGACGAGGTCGTCGCGATCGGCGCGACCCTGCAGGCCGGCGTGCTGCGCGGCGACGTCAAGGACGTGCTGCTGCTGGACGTCACCCCGCTGTCGCTGGGCATCGAGACCAAGGGTGGCGTGTTCACCAAGCTCATCGAGCGGAACACGACCATCCCGACCAAGCGCTCGGAGATCTTCTCCACGGCGGACGACGGCCAGACCACGGTCGGCATCCAGGTCTTCCAGGGTGAGCGCGAGATCGCGGTGCACAACAAGAAGCTGGGCACCTTCGACCTCACCGGCATCCCGCCGGCACCCCGGGGCGTCCCGCAGATCGAGGTCACCTTCGACATCGACGCGAACGGCATCGTGCACGTCAACGCGAAGGACCTCGGCACGGGCAAGGAGCAGTCGATGACGATCACCGGCGGCTCCGCGCTGCCGAAGGACGACATCGACCGCATGGTCAAGGACGCCGAGGCCCACGCGGAGGAGGACAAGAAGCGCCGCGAGGAGGCCGAGGTCCGCAACCAGGCCGAGACGCTCGTCTACCAGACGGAGAAGTTCGTCAAGGACAACGACGAGAAGATCCCGGCCGAGGTCAAGGACAAGGTCAACCTCGCGGTCAAGGAGGCGCAGGAGTCGCTCCAGGGCACCGACACCGCGGTCATCAAGGCCGCGATGGAGAAGCTCGCGACCGAGTCCCAGGCCATGGGTTCGGCGATGTACGCGCAGACCGGGGCGACCCAGGACGCGGGTGCCGGCGCGGGCGGCGGCGCCACCGGTGGTGAGCAGGCCGGGCCGGAGGCGGCTGCCGACGACGTCGTGGACGCGGAGATCGTCGACGAGGACGGCAAGAAGTGACTTCGCGAGAGCCCGACCAGAACTCCGGAGAGGAGCCACGAGTAGTGGTGCGCGACCGCCGGCGGATCGATCCGCAGACCGGTCAGGTCCGGCCGCCCGCCCCCGACGAGGGGGCGGGCCCGGACCCGGAGTCGGCCGTGCCGCCGGAGCCGGTCGACCCGATCGGGGTCGACCCGACGCCGAGCCAGGAGGCCGAGCTGAAGGCACAGCTCGACGAGCGGACCGCGGACCTGCAGCGATTGCAGGCCGAGTACGCCAACTACCGCAAGCGGATCGACCGCGACCGCGAGGTCGTGGTCAACACCGCGAAGGCGTCGGTGGCCCGCGAGCTGCTGTCCGTGCTCGACGACATCGACCGGGCACAGCAGCACGGCGACCTGAACGGCGCGTTCAAGGCGGTGGCCGACAAGCTCGCCGCCACGTTGGAGCGCTCCGGGCTGGCGGCTTTCGGGCACGAGGGCGAGGAGTTCGACCCCTCGGTGCACGAGGCCGTCCAGCACGACACGTCGCCCGACGTCGCCGGCCCGACGGTCACCGCGGTGCTGCGCCGCGGGTACCGCTTCGGGGACCTCATCGTGCGGGCCGCGCTGGTCGCGGTCACCGACCACGACCCGGCGCCGCAGGCGCCGCCGCTCGTGGCCCCGGTGCTGGAGGAACAGCCGGCGACCGCGGAGGAGAACGCCGCCGCCAGCGACTGGTTCGACCCGAACGACAAGGCGAACGGGCAGATCTGACCCAGGAGGGAGGGGACGTCCGGTGAGTGCGAGGGACTGGATCGACAAGGACTTCTACCGCGAGTTGGGCGTCTCGTCCGACACGACGGACATTGAGATCAAGAAGGCGTACCGGAAGCTGGCTCGTGAGCTGCACCCGGACGCCAACCCGGGCAACGCCCAGGCCGAGGCCAGGTTCAAGGCCGTGTCCGAGGCGTACGGGGTGCTCGGCGACGCGGAGAAGCGCAAGCAGTACGACGAGGCCCGCCGGCTCTTCGGATCCGGCGGGTTCCGTCCCGGCGGGTTCGGCGGTGGCTTCGGCACCGGCGGCGGCAGCGGGTCGACGTTCGACTTCGGCGACATCTTCTCCGGTCAGCAGGCCGGGGCGGGCGCCGCCGGCAGCGGCGGCATCAGCGACCTGCTCGGCAACCTGTTCGGCCGCCGGGGCGGCGCCACGAGCTCGGCGGCCCGGTCGCGCCGGGGCGCCGACGTGGAGACCGAGGTGCGCATCGACTTCGTCGAGGCGGTGAAGGGCGCGACGGTGCCACTGCGCCTGTCGAGTCCCTCGACGTGCGGCACGTGCCACGGCTCCGGCGCCAAGCCGGGCACCACGCCCCACACGTGTGCCACGTGTGGCGGCGTCGGTCTGGTGAGCCGCTCGCAGGGCGCGTTCGCGTTCAGCGAGCCGTGTCGCGACTGCCGGGGTACCGGCCGCATCGTCGACGACCCGTGTTCGGAGTGCGGCGGCGACGGCGCGAGCACCAAGACCAGGACGCTGACCGTGCGCATCCCGCCCGGTGTCAACGACGACCAGCGGATCCGGCTCGCCGAACAGGGCGAGCCGGGCGCGGGCGGCGCCCACGCCGGTGACCTGTACGTACGCGTGCACGTCACCGCGCACCCGGTGTTCGGACGGACGGGCAACGACCTGACGCTGAAGGTCCCGGTGACCTTCACCGAGCTTGCGCTCGGCACGACACTGGACGTGCCGACGCTGGAGGGTCGGGTGTCGCTGCGCGTGCCGCCGGGCACCGCGAGCGGGCGGGTCCTGCGAGTGCGCGGCAAGGGCATCGTCAGACGCGACGGGCAGGCTGGTGACCTGCTGGTGACACTGCAGGTGCACGTCCCGTCGAACATGGACGACAAGGCGAAGGCGGCGCTCGAGGAGTACCAGGCGGCCACGGCGGAGCACGACCCCCGGCCCGACCTGACGGCCATGCTGGAGAAGCGGAGCCAGACATGAGCGAGCTTGCGAGCGAGTCAGTGTCACAGGGTGACCGCGAGCGGCTTCCCGGAGCCTGCGAGGGGGAGTCGTGAGCGGGATTCCGTTTCCGCCCGGGGCGGACGAGGACACCCCGGTCTTCGTGATCTCGGTGGCCGCGGAGCTGTCCGGTCTGCACGCCCAGACCCTGCGCGGCTACGACCGGATGGGCCTGGTCTCGCCGGGTCGCACGTCGGGTGGCGGCCGCAGGTACTCGATGCGGGACATCGCGCTGCTGCGCGAGGTCCAGCGGCTGTCACAGGAGCAGGGCGTCAACCTGGCCGGCATCAAGCGCATCATCGAGCTCGAGCACGAGGTCGACGCGCTGCGCACCCGCCTCGCCGAGCTGACGCAGGAGCTGGCCTCGGTGCACGCGGCGGCGGAACAGGCCGCGGCGGCGATCCACCGCTCGTACCGCAACGAGCTGGTGCCGGTCACCCGCCAGACCGCGCTGGTCGTGTGGAAGCCGCGCAGGAAGTAAGCGGGACAAGCAAGGCCGGAGGCCCGCGGGTGCCGACAGCCCACCATTACCGGGCCGGCCTGACCACCCTCACAGTCAGTCCACGGTGAACGGGTCGTACGTGATCCGGTCCAGCGCGGTGCCGGCGACGAGCATCCGCGAGACCGTGGAACGCACCATCCCGGGTGACCCGGACACCAGCACGTCGTGGTCGGCCCAGTCCCCGTACCGCGTCACGACGTCGGCGAGCGTGCCCCGCTCGACCGTCGCCATCTTCGACTCGGTCTCCAGCACCGGCACGATCTTCAGCCACGGGTTGCTCGCGGCGAGCGCCAGCAGGTTCTCCAGGTCGTAGAGGTCCGCCCGCACGCGGCCGCCGAAGAACAGCTGCACGCGCGGGTTCTCGCCCCACTGCGCGAGGTGGTCGATCATCGCCCGCATCGGCGCGACGCCGGTGCCGCCGGCGACCATCAGCACGTCGCGGCCGGTGTCGCGTTCGATGCGCAGCCGGCCCATCGCCGGGCCGATCCGCCAGACGTCGCCCAACTCGCCGTGCGTGACGATGGCCCTGGACACCCAGCCGGACTCGACACCGCGGATGTGGAACTCCAGCAGGCCGTCGTCGCGCGGCGCGGTCGCGGGCGTGAAGTACCGCCACATCCTGGGCCGCTGCGGCACCTCGATGCTCAGGTACTGCCCCGGCTCGTAGGGCACCAGGTGGTCGGGCTGCACCCGCACGATCGCGAGGTCCTTGGCGATCCGGCGCCGTTCGACGACGGTGCCGTTCCACCACGCGGGGCCCTCGTCGCTGCTGGCGGCGTCCAGCATCGCGCGCGCCATGATCGTGTACGCCTCGGCCCACGCGCGCTCGACCTCGTCGGTCCACGCGTCCTTCGCGTACTGCTTCACGGCGGCGAGCAGCGCCATGCCGACCGCCTCGTAGTGACTCGCGACGACGCCGAACTTGCGGTGGTCGCGGCCGAGCTGGCGCAGGAACGGCAGCAGGTCGTCTGGCCGGTCGACCATCTGCACGACGTGTACCAGCGCACGCAGCAGGCGGGACCGCTGCACCTGCATGTTGACCGGGAACATCTCCCTGGCCGTCGGCGCGATCGCGAACAGCGTGGCGTAGAAGAACGCGGCGACCTTGTCCGACTGGGGTTCGACGACCGCGAAACTGTCGCGCACCAAACGCACCATGGTCGCGACCGGGCCTTCGCCGGGCCCGGGGCGACCCTGGTTCGGTATGGGGCTCATAACGGCGTTGGCTGTCATGGTCGGGACACAGTCCACCCTCTCGGCGTCCGGGGCTCGACGCCGCGTTGCCTTGGTCGCCGTCCGTCCCCGACATCAGGACCCTAGACGGATTCTCCCCCGTTGTCCGCCCCACTGACACTTTCGTGTGAGCCGCCACTACTCAGAGTTGTCGCGTTCGGACGTTCGGGCGACATGCCGGGGGCGGGTTCGCTTTCGCGCGGCCGTTATGAAAACGTGTCCGCCGTGCATTCCGATCAGGTGACGCCCACCGGCGTCGCCGATCCAGCTCTGCTGGACCTCGAAATCGCGGATTCGACTGTCGCGCCCCCGCCTGCCCCGACCCCGGTGGCACCGCCACCGCAGGTCGACCCGCCGACCGTGCAGCTTCACCCGATCGGCGTAGCCACGCAGGTCATGGCGCCGGTCGTGCCGTCCGCCGGGCTCTCCGGGTGCGCGGGCGAGCACCTCCTGCAGAGCGCCTACGGCACCGAGGACCGCGCCCAGCGCTTCTACCGCGACCAGGTCCTCGACCGCCTCAACGCGGAGATGGTCGAGTTCGTCGGCCGCATGGAGATGGCATTCGTCGGCACGGCCGACGCCGGCGGCGAGTGCGACTCGAGCTTTCGCGCCGGACCGCCCGGGTTCCTGCACGTGCTCGACGACGGGCGGATCGCCTACCCGGAGTACCGGGGCAACGGCGTGCTCGCGAGCCTCGGCAACATCAGCGAGAACCCGCACGTCGCGCTTCTGATGATCGACTTCGTGCGGGACCTGATCGGGCTGCACGTCAACGGCAGGGCGCGCATCGTCGAGGACGCCGACCTCCGGCTCGAACGCCCCGACCTCCCCACCGCCGTCGAGCGCGGCCGCACTCCCGAGCGTTGGGTGGTCGTGCACGTGGAGGAGGCTTACCTGCACTGCCGCAAGCACATCCCTCGGATGCAGCCCGTCTCGCGCGAGCGGGACTGGGGCACCGACGACGTGCGGCGCAAGGGCGGCGACTACTTCGGCGTCCGCGCGGGGCAGGCCACGCAGGCCGCCGGCCTGCGCTGAGATCTCCGGCCCTTCCGCCCGTGTTTCCCCCTGCTTTCACCCGGCTGGCGGTGTCGGGCCACGCCCGCTTCCCTCGACCTGGCGCCCAGAATGCATGTTGCACAAGGCCCTGTGGATAGACACCTGGGGATTGTGGACAACTGGACACCTGCTGTGGACAACGCTATTGGTACATGTGGGTGAGGCAGTCGCAACCATCGTGACCTTGCGAATTCTCGGAGTTGAGCGGAACTGACTCAACTTTGGTGACGTTAAGCATGGTGAGTAGGACTTGCGGTGCAGGTGAGGGGACAGAATGGACGCTTTCAACCCGACGACGAAGACCCAGCAGGCGATCTCGGCCGCGGCACAGGCCGCCACGGTGGCCGGCAACCCGGACGTGAAGCCGGCGCACCTGCTCGGTGCGCTGCTCGCGCAGGGCGACGGGCTGACCGCGCCGCTGCTGTCGGCGGTGGGCGCGGATCCCAACCAGGTGCGCAAGGAGCTCGACCAGCTGGCCAACTCGCTGCCGTCGGCGATCGGCTCGACCGTGTCCGCCCCGCAGCTGGACACCGAGGCGCTGCGCTCGGTCACCCACGCGCAGAAGCTCGCGACCGAGATGGGCGACGAGTTCGTCTCCACCGAGCACCTGCTGGTCGGCCTCGCCGCCCAGGGCGGCGCGGTGGCGACCCTGCTCAACCGGCACGGCGCGACGCCGGAGGCGCTGCGCGACGCGTTCGCGAAGGTGCGCGGCTCCGCGCGGGTCACGAGCCCGGACCCGGAGGGCACCTACAAGGCGCTGGAGAAGTACGGCCTCGACCTCACCGAGCGGGCCCGCAAGGGCGAGCTGGACCCGGTCATCGGCCGGGACGCGGAGATCCGCAGGGTCGTGCAGGTGCTGTCGCGGCGGACCAAGAACAACCCGGTGCTGATCGGCGAGCCGGGCGTCGGCAAGACCGCGATCGTGGAGGGCCTCGCCCAGCGGATCGTCGCGGGCGACGTGCCGGAGTCGCTGCGTGGCAAGCGGGTCGTCGGCCTCGACCTCGGCGCGATGGTCGCCGGCGCGAAGTTCCGGGGTGAGTTCGAGGAGCGGCTGAAGGCCGTGCTCAAGGAGATCACCGACTCGGCCGGCCAGGTCATCACCTTCATCGACGAGCTGCACACGATCGTCGGCGCCGGCGCGACCGGCGAGGGCGCCATGGACGCCGGCAACATGATCAAGCCGATGCTCGCCCGCGGTGAGCTGCGGATGGTCGGCGCCACCACGCTCGACGAGTACCGCCAGCACATCGAGAAGGACGCCGCACTGGAGCGGCGCTTCCAGCAGGTGCTGGTCGGCGAGCCGTCGGTGGAGGACACGGTCGGCATCCTGCGCGGCCTCAAGGAGCGCTACGAGGTGCACCACGGTGTGCGGATCACCGACACCGCGCTGGTCGCCGCCGCGACCCTGTCCGACCGGTACATCACCGCGCGCTTCCTCCCGGACAAGGCCATCGACCTCGTCGACGAGGCCGCGTCCCGGTTGCGCATGGAGATCGACTCCCGGCCCGTCGAGATCGACGAGGTCGAGCGGGCCGTGCGGCGCCTCGAGATCGAGGAGATGGCGCTGGCCAAGGAGGACGACCTAGCGTCGAAGGAGCGGCTCGCCGCCCTGCGCGCGGAGCTGGCCGAGAAGCGGGAGGCGCTGACCGCGCTGACCGCCCGCTGGCAGAACGAGAAGGGCTCGATCGAGAAGGTCCGGGAGCTGAAGGAGCAGCTGGAGCAGTTGCGCGGCGAGTCGGAGCGGGCCGAGCGCGACGGTGACCTCGGGCGGGCCGCCGAGCTGCGCTACGGCCGGATCCCGGCGCTGGAGAAGGACCTCGAGGTGGCCTCCCGTTCCGCGGAGCTGCTGCCGAACGAGCAGGTCATGCTGAAGGAGGAGGTCGGCCCGGACGACGTCGCGGACGTGGTGTCGGCGTGGACCGGCATCCCGGCGGGCCGGCTGCTCGAGGGTGAGACGGCGAAGCTGCTGCGCATGGAGGAGGCCATCGCCAGGCGCGTGGTCGGCCAGGCGGAGGCGGTGCGTGCGGTGTCCGACGCGGTGCGCCGGGCGCGGGCCGGCGTCGCGGACCCGGACCGGCCGACGGGCTCGTTCCTGTTCCTCGGGCCGACCGGTGTCGGCAAGACCGAGCTGGCGAAGGCGCTGGCCGAGTTCCTGTTCGACGACGAGCGGGCGATGATCCGGATCGACATGTCGGAGTACTCGGAGAAGCACTCCGTCGCGCGGCTGGTCGGCGCCCCGCCCGGCTACGTCGGCTACGACCAGGGCGGCCAGCTCACCGAGTCCGTGCGGCGGCGCCCGTACAGCGTGGTGCTGCTCGACGAGGTCGAGAAGGCGCACCCGGACGTGTTCGACGTGCTGCTGCAGGTCCTCGACGACGGTCGGCTGACCGACGGTCAGGGGCGCACGGTCGACTTCCGCAACACGATCCTCGTGCTGACGTCGAACCTGGGCTCGCAGGCGATCGCGGACGCGAACCTGAACGAGCGGGAGCGCAAGGACGCCGTGCTCGCGGTGGTGCAGCGGCACTTCAAGCCGGAGTTCCTGAACCGGCTCGACGACATCGTGGTGTTCCACTCGCTGGCCACCGAGGAGCTGACGTCCATTGTGGACATTCAGGTGACCGCGCTCGGCAAGCGTCTCGCCGCACGCCGCCTCACGCTCGACGTGACCGCGTCGGCCCGCGACTGGCTGGCGCTGAACGGCTTCGACCCGGTCTACGGTGCCCGCCCGCTGCGCCGCCTGGTCGCCTCGGCGATCGGCGACCAGCTGGCGAAGGGCCTCCTGGCCGGCGAGATCCGCGACGGCGACACCGTCCGGGTGGACATCTCGGACGACAACTCGGCACTGATCGTCGGCCGAGCGCTGTGAGTTCCCGATCGGGTCCATTTCAGCCACGGAGAGTTCCCAACGGACCTCGTAGCGGAGCAGCCGGGCGACGCGCGGCCCTGTGATCTTGGCTGGCGCGCGCGGACCACTACTCTTTGCCGAGTGGGCATACCGGCATGGGTCTGGTTCGTCGTGGCGGTGGTCGCCGGGCTGGCCGGCGCCGCGCTGCTGCTACGCGACCGCGCCCGCCTGACCTCGCGTAACCGGGAACGGCGACGCTGGGCGGCGCTGCGCGGCTGGCAGTTCGCCGACACCGACCACCTGTTGCCGACGCAGTGGGAGGGCGGCGCGATCGCGTTCCACGGCGGCGGCATCGCCAAGGACGTGGTCGCGGGCTCGACGTTCACCGCGGACGGCCGGCGCAAGGTGTACGTGTTCGACCTGGAGTCGAACGGGCGGGTGACGTCGGTGATCGCGGCTGTCCAGTGCCGCCGGGTGCACCCCGCGGTGGTCGAGCTGTGGCTGCCGTCGGCGCCGTTCCAGCGCGACACCATGCCCGAGCTGCTCGGCCCGGTCGGCCAGCGGTACGCGTTCGTCTCCGACATCACCGCAGCCCGCGGCCTGATCACGCCCGACCTCGTGGACGCGACCGAGGAGATCGGCGCGGACATCGCGGTCACGTGGATCGAGGCGGGTTGGGTGCTGGCCGGCGCCGCGCCGCACGCCAGCCCGGCGCGCCTGGAGCGTCTGCTGCGGGGCATCGGCGAGATCGCGGACGTCATCGACCCGTTCGACGCCGAGGTCGATCCGGTCGGCGAGCACGAGCACCCGACGGGCCGACATGGCGAGCGGCGAGACTGAGGCCGCGCCGACGCACTAACGTGGGCGCATGCCAACAGCGCTCGTCACCGGGGCGACAGCCGGAATTGGTGCCGCCTTCGCCAGGAAGCTCGCCGCGGAGGGGTTCGACCTGGTGATCGTGGCCCGCACCAGGGATCGCCTCAAGGAGGTCGCGGCGGAGCTGTCGGACCGCCACGGCGTGACGGTCACGCCGATGACCGCCGACCTGTCCACCGCCCGCGCCCGCAAGCGCGTCGAGGAGCGGCTCGCCGACACCGACCAGCCGATAGACATCCTGGTCAACAACGCCGGCTTCGGCACGCGGGGCAAGTTCAGCGAGACGGACATGGACTACCTGCAGTCGCAGCTGGACGTCAACGTCGTCAGCGTCATGCGGCTGACGCGTGCCGTGCTGCCCGGCATGATCGCGCGCGGCAGCGGCTCGGTGATCAACGTGTCGAGCGTCGCCGGCTTCTTCCCCGCCACGGGCGCCACCTACGCGGCGACGAAGGCGTGGGTGACCACCTTCTCCGAGGGCATGGCCGCGAGCCTCGCCGGTACCGGCGTGCGGATCATGGCGCTGTGTCCCGGCTTCACGAAGACCGAGTTCCACGCCAGAGCCGGCGACGACATGACCTCCCTGCCCGACGCCCTATGGCTCGACGCCGACCGTGTGGTCGCCGACTGCCTCCGCGACCTCCGCCGCGGCCGGCCTCGTTCCGTGCCGGGCCTGCCGTACAAGGCGTTGCTCGCCGTGCCCCGGCTTCTCCCGCGCGCGCTACTGCGCCGCTTCGAAACCAAAGCCGCCGGCGGCCGCGACCGAACCTGATCAGCCCTGCTTCATAGTCTGCACAGCCATGCCGGCGACCTCGGCGGACACCTCGCAGGGGTCCTTCTCCCCGACGTTCTCCTGCGACAGCTGAAGGGACAGTTCGAACGCGACCTGGTCGCTCGCGCCGACCACCACGCCGCAGCCGCCGTTCTCTCGATCGTCGGTGAGTCCGCGAGCTATCGCCGGATGCCCCTCGATGGGTGACAACTCGATGAAGTAAGCCCACTTGTCGTCCTTCTGCGCCTGATACTCAGGACTCAGTCCACGCGGATCTTTGTCCAGGAACCGAACCTGGGCGTGACCCCGGGTGTCATCGTTGCGCCACTCGCAGGCGTTGCCCAAGGGGGCTTCGATGGGGCGTCCCGCAGTGCCGAGGTTGAGTTCTTGTGACTGTTCTGAAGTAAGCGACAGGCAGGGATTCTCTTGGAAGCGGCCGGTGTCGATCGGGTTGTCGACTTTGGGCGCGCCGTCGGTCGGTAGCTCATCCGAGCCTGGCTCCGAGGAAGGTGACTCTTCGGAGTTGGTTGTCGTGTCCGAGGTGCTCATAGCTGTCGCGTGGCCCGGACTGGTCGAGTTGCAACCAGCTATCACAGCCATGCTGAACAGTCCGAGCAGAAGCATCGACAGGTGAGCACGCACGTCAGACCCCAGCCTGTGGTCCATCTGAACCTGTCTTGTTGATCTCGGTGACGTTGGTGTGTTCGACACCGAGGTAGTCGTCCAATGCGTTCTGGAACTGTTGGGCTTGTTCGAGGCAGTAGTCGCGACTGTGCTGGAGGTATGTCGCATACGATCGGCCCGAGGCGTTCGCTGCTTCGGCTTGTGACCAGCTCGCGTAGTCCGAGCCAGGGCCATCGATGCGAACCATGTTCTCCGCGTTGTCTGTCGATCTCTGGTAGCTGTCGGCGAGTTCGAGCCAGCTCGTCACCAACGTGCGCAAGGTGGCCTCGTCGAATGCGAAACCACCGCCCTCCGCCGTCCCGCTGTTGGCGACGTCGCGCAGGCTTCTGGCGCCTGCGCCGTGATGCAGTTCCCCACTCATCAAGCCCCCAGGTCACAACTTGATCGCACTCAGTAGTCGAGGATACGACACGAGCGAACCCCAGACCGGAGTATTCGGACAACGGCTGCGACCCGCAGCTCCGGGTGCGAAGCTGCCCGCATGACGCAGCAACCCGGCTGGTACCCGGAGCAACCCGGCTCCACCGTGCTCCGCTGGTGGGACGGCAACCAGTGGACCCCGCACACGCAGCAGCAGCAACAACAGCCACCGCGCAGTGACGCCAGCGCCTGGGAGCTCCAGGTCGGCAGAGGCCCGGACCCCGACAAGGTCCGCGAGCAGACGCGTGCCGCGGGGGTCGGCCAGATGGGGCAGGGCGGCGGCACCTTGTTCACGGAACCGGTGCTCGTCGTGAACCAGAAGGTCAAGCTGATCGAGATGGCCAACGAGTACGCGGTCTTCGACCAGCACGGGCGGCAGATCGGGTCGGTCGCGCAGATCGGGCAGAACGCGTTCAAGAAGGCCGTCCGGTTCTTCACCAGCTACGACCAGTTCCTCACCCACCGACTGGAGGTGCGCGACGCCAACCACCAGCCGGTGCTGATGCTGACCCGCCCCGCGAAGGTGCTCAAGTCCCGCATCATCGTGGCTCGGCCGGACGGGTCGGAGGTCGGGCAGATCGTGCAGGACAACGTGTTCGGCAAGATCCGCTTCTCGTTCATGGTCAACAACCAGCAGATCGGCGGGATCCAGGCCGAGAACTGGCGCGCGTGGAACTTCGCGGTCCTCGACCACACCGGCGCGGAGATCGCCCGGATCACGAAGACGTGGGAGGGCTTCGCGAAGACGATGTTCACCACGGCCGACAACTACGTCGTGCAGGTCCATCGGCCGCTGCCGGACCCGCTCGCGAGCCTGGTCGTCGGGTCGGCGCTGACCGTGGACACCGCCCTCAAGCAGGACGAACGCGGGTTCGGCTGAGCCGGGTGTGACTTCTGGCGCGCCGCCGCCTGTTTGTCGGTGGTCCGTGAGACAGTCTGGACCCGTGCGAACGGTTGACGTGACAGCGAAGGGCGAGCTCGCCCGCTTGGTGACCGAGCTGGCCGTGGTGCACGGCCGGGTGACGCTCTCGTCCGGCAAGGAGGCCGACTACTACGTCGACCTCCGCAGGGCGACCCTCCATCACGCGGCAGCGCCGCTGATCGGCCGGTTACTCCGCCAGCTCACCGCCGACTGGGACTACGTGGCCGCCGGCGGGCTCACGCTCGGCGCGGACCCGGTGGCCGGCGCGATGATGCACGCGGCGGCCGCGGCCGGCGAGGTGCTCGACGTGTTCGTCGTGCGCAAGGAGGCCAAGGCGCACGGCATGCAGCGCCGGATCGAGGGCATCGAGGTCGCCGGGCAGCCGGTGCTCGCCGTCGAGGACACCTCCACCACGGGCGGCAGCGTGCTCACCGCCGTCGACGCGCTCACCGAGGCGGGCGCGAACGTGGTCGGCGTCGCCACGGTCGTCGACCGCGACACCGGCGCCCGCGAGGCCATCGAGGCCCGTGGCCTGCCCTACCGCTACCTGCTCGACCTGTCCGACCTGGGGTTGTGAGTCGCCCCGAGTCAGCCGTCGCGGGGCCGACTTTCGGTAGCGTGACGGCATGGCCGGGTTCCTCGCCGATGTGACGGTGGTGCTGCACTTCGCGGCGCTGCTCTACATCGGTGCCGGCGGGTTCCTGGCGTGGCGCTGGCCGAAGGGCATCTTCGTGCACGTGTTCTTCGCGCTGTGGGGCGTCGCGATCAACACGTTGCCGATCGCGTGCCCGCTGACGGCGCTGGAGGACTGGTTCCGCGGCATGCAGGGCCTCGAACCGCTGCCGGGCGGCTTCAACGAGTACTACATCTACGACCACCTCATCCCGAGGTCGCTCCTGCCGGTGGTCGCCGTGGTCGCGGTGGTGGCGCTGGTCGTGTCGTACGTGGGGGTGTGGCAGCGTTGGCGTCGGACCCAGCTGACGACGATCAACTGACGGGCGGGCCCACCGAGTGGGAGTTCGGCGAACCCGTCGGCGTCGGTCCCTGGCCGGGCGAGTGGCCGACCGACGAACGCTACGACCCGACGCTGCTCGCGGACGGCGACCGCCGCAACGTGGTGGACGCGTACCGCTACTGGCGCCGCGACGCCGTCGTCGCCGACCTGGACACCCGCCGCCACGGCTTCCACGTGGCGATCGAGAACTTCCAGCACGACCACAACATCGGCACGGTCGTGCGGACGGCGAACGCCTTCGCGGCCGCCGCCGTCCACATCGTCGGCAGGCGGCGCTGGAACCGCAGGGGCGCCATGGTCACCGACCGGTACCAGCACGTCCGCCACCACCCGGACATGGCCGCGCTGCTGGACTACGCGCTGTCGTCGGACCTGGCGGTCGTCGCCGTGGACAACACCCCCGGCGCGGTCCCGCTGGAGACCGCCGCACTACCGCGCCGCTGCGTGCTCCTCTTCGGACAGGAAGGCCCCGGCCTCACCGACGACGCCCGCAAGCAGGCGACCCAGGTGGTGTCGATCGCCCAGTTCGGCTCGACGCGCTCGATCAACGCGGGCGTCGCCGCCGGCATCGTGATGCACGCGTGGATCCGCGAACACGCGAACCTCGACAACGCCTGGTAGTCAGCCGACCGGCTCGATCTCCACGGGGATGCCGTTCAGTGCCGCGGTGCCGGACAGCGCGTCCAGCAGCTGGTCGTCCGCCAGCAGGTTCGAGTTGACGCCCGCGTGGGCGCGCGCCACGTCCGCGCGAGTGCCGTCCACGTCGTGGCCCCAGCCGTGCGGGATGCTCACCACGCCGGGCCGGATGGCGTCCGTGACCTCCACCGGCACCTCGATCTTGCCGGCCCGCGACCGCACCACGGCGATGCCGCCGTCGATGAGGCCGAGGCGTGCCGCGTCGGTCGGGTGCAGCTGCGCGGTGCACCTGTTCTGCCCGCGCACCAACGGTTCCAGGTTGTGCATCCACGAGTTGTTCGAGCTGAGCTGCCGCCGGCCGATGAGCACGAGCCCCGGCTCCGGGCGGTCCAGCGCGGCCACCAGGCGCGGCACGTCGACCGTGATCTCCTGCGGGGTCAGCTCGATCCGGCCGGACGGAGTGCCCAGAATGTCCGGCAGCCGCGGTCGCAGCGGGCCGAGGTCGACGCCGTGCGGCGCGGCTTCGAGGTCCGCGAGCGTCAGGTCGTACGGCCCGCTGCGCAGCATGATGTCGAGCAGCCGCTCCGGGCCGGTGCGGTCGCCGACGGGCACACCGGACTTGCGCGCCAGCTCGCCCGCGACGAGCTCGTCGAGCGCCGCGAGGTCCGCAGACGGGCCCATGCCCATCACGATTCCGGTGAGGCGCAACAGGGTCTGCCACTCCTGCGGCACGTCGGTCGGCAGCGCGGCCGGCGTCCAGTTCGCCACGTTGCGCACCGCGAGCTGGTACAGCGCGAGGTCGTAGTGCGGCCGCTCGAGCGGCGTCGGGCCGGGCAGGATCACGTCCGCGTGCCGGCTCGTCTCGTTCAGGTACACGTCGAGCGACACCATGAAGTCCAGCTGTGGCAACGCTTCCTCGAGCCGGCCGGAGTTCGGCGCGGACAGGCACGGGTTGCCGCACACCGTGATCAGCGCGCGCACCTGTCCCTCTCCCGGCGTGAGGATCTCGTCGGCGAGCGTCGCGACCGGCAACTCGCCGATCACCTCCGGCAGGTTCCGCACCCGGCTGTGCCACCGGCCGGTCCGGAACCCGCGCCGCTTGCTCGGCCGCGAGTTCGGCTGACCCGCCGCGGCGAGCGGGAACATCGCGCCGCCCGGCCGGTCGAGGTTGCCGGTCAGCACGTTGAGCACGTCGATCAGCCAGCTCGCGAGCGTCCCGAACTCCTGGGTGGTGGTGCCGATCCGGCCGTACACGGCGGCGCGCTCCGCGGCCGCCAGCTCGCGGGCCATGCGCCGGATGTCGTGCGCGGCCAGCCCGGTCGCGCCGGCGACGGCCTCCGGCGTGAACGGCTCCGCCAGCGCCCGCACCTCGTCGACCCCGTTGACCGGCAGGTCGCCGATCGCCACGCGGGACTCCGCGAAGAGCACGTTGACCAGCGCGAACAGGAGCAGCGCGTCGGTGCCGGGGCGGATCGCGTGGTGCTCGTCGGCCAGCTCGGCGGTCCGGGACCGCTTCGGGTCGACCACCACCAGCTTGCCGCCGCGCTCGCGCAGCGCCTTGAGCCGGCCGCGCACGTCCGGCGCGGTCATCAGGCTGCCGTTGGACACCAGCGGGTTCGCGCCGAGCATCAGCAGGTGTCCGACCCGGTCCAGGTCCGGCACCGGGATCGTCAGCGGGTGGCCGAACATGTGCCCGGACGAGAAGTGCTTCGGCACCTGGTCGACCGTGCCGGCCGTGTAGAAGTTCTTGGTGTTGAGCGCCTTGTAGAACGCCGGCCCGTACAGGGAGGTCGACGTGTTGTGCACCGACGGGTTGCCGGCGTACACCGCGACCGCCTCCCGCCCGTGCTCCGCGATCAGCGGCGGCAGGCGGCGGTCGATCTCCGCGAACGCCTCGTCCCAGCTCACCTCGACCAGCTCGCCGTCGCGACGCAGCAGCGGCCCGCGCAGCCGGTCCCGGTCGTGGTGCAGCGCGCCGAGCGACGCGCCCTTGGGGCAGATGAAGCCGTGGGAGAAGACGTCGGCCGCGTCGCCACGCACCCCGGTGACCTTCTCGCCGTCGAGCGTGACCTCCAGCCCGCAGGTCGCCTCGCACAACGGACACGTCAGCGGCACCGTGGTCATGGCCTCACTGTGACACAGGACCACGACATCACTCTTCCGGCGGACACATCGGAACCGATTCAGAACGCACGATGTAGAGGTGACGCAACGGGTCGGAATCGCGGAGGGCTCCGAGGAGAGCTCGCCGACCCTGTGGGGCGCCCGGGCCGCGGTCGCGGAACGCGCCGTGCTGGCGCGCCACCTGCGCCGCGTCTGGGGTTTGCCCGGCACCCGGCTCGGCGTCGCCGCCTGGCCGCAGACGATCGGCAACCGCCTGCACGGGCACTGGAACTACTGGTGGCAGGCGCACCTGCTGGACTGCCTCGTCGACGCGCAGGACCGCCACCCGCACCCGGGCCGCGCGAGCACCATCGCCCGCCTGGTCCGCGGCGTGCACCTGCGCAACTTCGGCTCCTGGACCAACGACTACTACGACGACATCGCGTGGCTCGGGCTCGCGCTGATGCGTGCGCACGACTGCGAGGACGTGCCGGTCACGCAGCCGATGACCGGGATCGCCGCCCTGCTGCGGGCCGGCTGGACCGACCACGCGGGCGGCGGGATCTGGTGGCGGCGGCGCGACAACTTCAAGAACGTGCCGGCCAACGGCCCGGCCGCGATCCTGTTCGCGCGGTGGGCGGAGTCCGGCGGCGAGCGCGCGGACCGGCAGCGGGCCCGCTCGATGACCGAGTGGATGTCGCAGCTGCTCGTCGACCCGGGCACCGGCCTGCTGTGGGACGGCGTCCACGTCGAGCCGGACGGGTCGGTCAAGGACATCGTCAAGGTCATCTACACCTACTGCCAGGGCGTGTACGTCGGCGCGTGCCTCGAGCTGGCCGACGGCGACACGTCCGGCGTGTGGGTCGGGCGGGCCGAGCGGACGATCAACGCGGTGTCCGCGCACCTCAACGACGACGGCGTTCTGCGTGGCCGGGGCGGCGGCGACGGCGGACTGTTCGCCGGCATCCTCGCCCGCTACCTGGCGCAGGCGGCGCTGCGGCTCCCCGC
Source organism: uncultured Actinomycetota bacterium (assembly GCA_963840275.1). GTDB lineage: Bacteria > Actinomycetota > Actinomycetes > Mycobacteriales > Pseudonocardiaceae > Actinophytocola. The sequence goes on along the minus strand of CAWIYK010000002.1, from coordinate 294,013 downwards.
GCTCGGCTCGTCGGCCGGCACGACGGCCGCCGACCTGGTGATGAGGTCGGCGGCGGCCGCGTGGCGCAACCGGGCGGTCGCGCCGTCCGGACCGCTGTTCGGGCCGGAGTGGGCGCAGCCGGCGCAGGTGCCGAGGTCGGCGGGCCACCGGCGGGTCGAGCGGGACCTGTCGGTGCAGCTGTCCGGGTGGATGGTGCTGGAAGCCGCGGCGCTGTTGGAGCGCTCCACCGGATAGGTTCACGCCGTGCGCGTGATGATCGTGACCGGTGGTGGTCGAGGTATCGGGGCGGCGGTGGCGCGGCGGGTCGCGGCGGACGGCTACCAGGTGGTGGTCAACTACGCCGCCGACCACGACGCGGCCCGCGCGGTGGTCGCCGACATCGAGGCCGCCGGCGGGACGGCGCTGGCGATGCCCGGCGACGTGGCCGACGAGGACGACGTGCGGCGCCTGTTCGACGCGGCCGCCGCGCGGGGCCCACTCGCGGGAGTGGTGTGCAACGCCGGCATCACGGGTAACACCCCGGGGCGACTGGACGAGCAGAGCGCCGAAGTGGTGCGCCGGGTGCTCGACGTGAACGTGCTGGGGGTGTTCCTGTGCAACCGCGAGGCGGTGCGCCGGCTGTCGACCCGCTACGGCGGTCCCGGCGGCGCGATCGTGAACATCTCGTCGACCGCGGCCGGCCGCGGCTCGCCGGGCGAGTGGGTGCACTACGCGGCGAGCAAGGCGGCGGTCGACTCGCTGACACACGGACTCGCGCTGGAGGTCGGCGCGGAGGGCGTCCGGGTCAACGCGATCGCGCCGGGGCTGGTGAACACGGGCCTGCACGCGGCCGCGGGCATGCCGGACCGGCCGGCGGAGCGCGCGCCGCTGATCCCCATGCGGCGACCCGGCGAACCAGAGGAGATCGCGGAGGGCGTCGCGTGGCTGCTCTCCCCGGCCGCGTCGTTCGTGACCGGCGCCATACTGCCGATCAGCGGGGGGCACTGAAGGGGTCTCGACCTGCAAAAGATCCAGTAACGGCCGGGGATTTGTCGGTGGGCTGGGGCACTATGGCTGAGTCGGCTCGCCTCCGTCTGGGCCGGGAAGGAATCTGATGCCCACGCTGACCGGTGTTCACCACGTCGCCCTCACAGTCACCGATGTGGACCGCAGCGTCCCGTGGTACGAGCGGGTGCTGGGGTTCGACACGATCGGCCGGGACGACGGTGACTCCGGCCGACGGAAGGCGTTCTTACGTGGCCCGGGCTTCGGGATCACGCTCACGCTGGTGCAGCATCCCGACGCGGACCGCTCCCTGTTCGACGAGCGCCGTCCGGGGCTGGACCACCTGACGTTCTCGGTGCCGAACCGGCTCTGCCTGCGGGAGTGGACCGACCGGCTCACCGAGCACGGCGTCACGTTCTCGCCCATCACCGAGGAGCACACGGCCCCCGGCACGGAGGTCATCTCGATGCGCGACCCGGACGGCATCCAACTGGTGCTCTGGGCGCGAGAAGACTAGGGCTGGTCCGCCTCCCCGGGATTTCATGTGTCGGTTGCGTCCCGGCGCCGGCGCGGATACCGAGGTGGATGTGGCTGAGTGCCGTCACGTTCCTCTGAGGTACCTGCTGGTCAGGCGCAGCCCTTCGCGCAAAGATCCTAGGGGGCTTTTATTCGTTCGCGGCGGCGCCGACGGTGGCTTCCACCGGCGGCCGGTGCATCTCCTGGCGGTAGCGGACGATGCCGTAGGCGGTGCCGGCGATGAAGAACGCGATGCTGCCCCAGAGCGCGACGGCCTTGATCCAGGGGATGTCGTTGATCAGGCCGGCGCCGTAGTAGCCGACGAGCACGAGCGTCGGCACCCAGGCCAGCCCGCCGATGGTCGTCGCGAGCAGGAACTTCTTGCGGTCCATCTTGGCGGCGCCGGCGATCAGCGGGGCGAACGTGCGGATCCACGGGATCCAGCGGGCCAGGACGATGGCCCAGAACCCGCGGCGGTCGAGGAAGTCCCGTGCTCTGGCGAGGTTGTCGTGGTTGAGCACCCGCCCGCCACGACGCGTGACGATCGCGTGCCCGGTCTTGTGCCCGATGTAGTACCCGACCAGGTTGCCGACCACGGCGGTGACCATCGCGGCGATGGACAGGCCCCACGCGTGCCACGCGTCGTCGTGCTGGGCGAGGACCACCCCGGCGGCGAACAGCAGCGAGTCGCCCGGCAGGAACAGCCCCACGATGAAAGCGCACTCGGTGAACACGAACCCGAGCACGATGACCCACACCATGACGGGCCCGGCGGACTCGAGCACGCCGGTAGCCAGCACGCTCGTCTCAGCCACAACACTCACGACCGGTAGCGTACGTGCCCCCGTTCGGCGGCGTTCCGGGAACGGGCCCGAATTCGCCCGATCTCCACCGCCGCGTCAACTCTCCGTCGACCCGCGCGAACACCCGCGCCGACCTCACTCTCCGGGTCAGCCCCCACCCTCTCCGGGGGGCGGCCCCAAGTCCAGTCTACCGGTGATTTGGGGTGAAATCGCTGGTCAGGGGCGCCTGTGGATAACTTGTGCGAGCGAATGGGACGTTCGCGCGCGCGTGCAGGTCACGCCGTCGCCGGGACCGCCGCCAGTGGCGCGGGCTCGGCGGCCACCGCCGACCGCACGAACGCGCCCACGTACCGGATCGCGGCCCGGCCCTCCGGGATCAGCGGGTAGAACGCCGGGAACACGTGCACCTGCCCCGGCCACACCTGCAGCTCGCACCGGCCGCCGACCGCGCGGATGCTCTCCGTCATCCGTTCCGAGTCGCCGAGCAGGCATTCGGTGTCGCCGACCTGGATCAACACCGGCGGCCACCGACGCTTGTCGGCGCGCAGGACGTTCAGCCTGCGGTGCGTCAGCGCGTACGACCCGGCGTAGGACAGCCCGCACTCCTTCGCACGCTGCGGCGGCACGAACGGGTCCCGGCGCGCCGCGTCGCGGTCGGTCAGCTCGCCGCCCGCGAGGTCGAGGAACGGGGAGAACATCACCGCGGAGCCCGGCATCGGCAGCCGGCGTCGGGACACGTCCGCCAGCAGCCCGGCCGTCAGGTGACCGCCGGCGGAGTCGCCGAGGACGGTGATCTCCTCCGGCGCGTAACCCTGCGTCATCAGCCACTGGTACCCGGCCAGCGCGTCGTCCGCCGCGGCCGGGAACGGGTGCTCCGGCGCGCGCCGGTAGTCCAGCAGCAGCGCGGGCCGTCCGCTGGCCGCCGACAGCGCCGCGACCAGGTGGCGGTGCGTGCGTCGCGAGCCGAAGACGAAGCCGCCGCCGTGCAGGTACAGCAGCGCGCCGGCGTTCGGGTCGGCGCCGCGGCCGGTGATCCACAGGCCGCGGATGTCGCCGTCGGAGACGGCCTCGACGCGGGTGCCGCGGGGCAGCGGGGTCAGCCCGACGGTGTCGAACACCTCGCGGACCACGCGCAGCTGCGGCCACGTCGTGATGCGCATCCGGTCGCCGAGTGGTCGAAGGCCGCTCATGAGCAGCTGTGCGAGCGCTCGGCTCTGCACGCTCGGGCTCGTGGGTACCGCGGGGCGGCTGACGTCCGGCTGCGCCATCGCACACCGCCTTCCACTCGAGCCGTCTTCATTGACGTATCAACAACGACTGTAAATCATCGACGGACTGAACCGACCCTGCGAAAGTCGCACACATTGATCTCAGTTCAGCTTCGAGTGTGAGTCGAAGGTCTCGAATTCCACTCAAAGACCCGGTTACGGTGGATTCGTGAGTACCAACGAAGCTCTCCTGGCCAACCTCCGTGCGGCAGTGGGCGAGAGCGCGGTGCTCGTCGACCCGGACGTCACGGACAGTTACCGTCGCGACATGATGCCGCTCGCTCCGGACGGATCGCCGCTGGCCGTGGTCCTGCCGGCCGACACCGGGCAGGTGCAGGAGGTCGTCAAGGCGTGCGCCGCGGCCGCCACCGCGATCGTGCCGCGCGGCGCGGGCAGCGGGCTCTCCGGCGCCGCGAACGCCATCGACGGCTGCGTCGTGCTGGTCACCACCCGGATGAACGAGATCGTCGAGATCGAACCGGACAACCGGCTCGCGGTCGTGCAGCCCGGCGTGGTCAACCTGGACCTGCGCGGCGCGGTCGAGAAGCACGGCCTCTTCTATCCGCCGGACCCCTCCAGCTACGACTGGTGCACGATCGGCGGCAACCTCTCGACCAACGCGGGCGGACTGTGCTGCGTCAAGTACGGCGTCACCACCGACTCGGTGCTCGGGCTGGAGGTGGTGCTCGCCGACGGCGAGCTGCTGCGCACCGGCCGCCGTACCGTCAAGGGTGTCGCCGGCTACGACCTGACGAAGCTGTTCATCGGCAGCGAGGGCACGCTCGGCGTGATCACCCAGGCGACGCTCGCGCTGCGTCCGCTGCCACAGGCGCCGGGCACGATGGTCGCCGCGTTCTCGTCGGTCGCCGCCGCGGGCGAGGCGGTCAGCCGGATCGTGCGCGAGGGCATCGTGCCGTCGCTCATGGAGATCATGGACGCGACGTCGATCGCCGCGGTCGAGGCGCATCTGAAGACGGAGCTGGGCGCGGGCGCCGGCTGTGCGGCGCTGTTGCTGTGCCAGTCGGACTCCGGCGGCGAGGCGGCGCGGCGGGAGCTGCTGGCGATCGAGCAGGTCTGCACGGATGTCGGCGCGGACCTGGTGCACTCGACGTTCGACCCGGCCGAGGGGTCGATGTTGTTGACCGCGCGGCGGGCGGTGCTGACCGCGCTCGAGGTCTACGGCGCATGGATGACCGACGACGTGTGCGTGCCGAGGACGCGGATCGCGGAGTTGATCGCCGCGTGCGAGCGGATCAGCGCCGAGGTGAACCTGCGGGTCGCGGTCGTCGGGCACGCCGGCGACGGCAACATGCACCCGACGATCGTGTACGACCCCTCGTCGGCGGACGAGTTCGAGCGCGCCAACACGGCGTTCAACGACATCCTCGCGGCGGGCCTCGCGCTCGGCGGCACGGTGACCGGCGAGCACGGCATCGGCAAGATCAAGCGGGAATGGCTGGAGCGCGAGGTCGGGCCGGTCGCCATGCGCACGCACCGCGCGATCAAAGCGGCCCTGGACCCGGGAAACGTCTTCAACCCGGGGTCGATGTTCTCGATGCCGTAGACCTGTCCACAACCGCTGGAGTTGTCCACAGGCAAGATCCACATCCCCGGTTCTGTCGGGGGTGGCCGGTAGACTGGGCACTGGGCCGCCCCCGGGATCGGGTGGGGGCTGCATCGCGCGCGAGGGCTGTGGATTTGCCTTGTGCGGTTTGGGTTTGCGCTTCTGCGGGCGTGGTTGCACCGGCCGCCGCGGGCTTCGGGGTTCGTCTTCTCCGTCGGTCGCAGTTTGCGCGCCGGGCAGGCGCCGGTCGTTGGTTGACCAGTGCGGTCGGCGAGAGCCCGCTCAGATGCGGTCGATGATCTCGGTCGCGTCGTCGGCCGCTACCTGGGCCACGTTCTTCTTCTCGCGCCTGGCTTTGACGACCTCGATGATGATCGGGACGATCGAGAGCAACACGATCAGCACGAGCATGCCCTCGATGTTCTTCTCCACGAACGGAATCTCGCCGAGGAAGTAGCCGAGGAGCGTGACGCCGGTGGCCCACGCGACGCCGCCGATCGCGGAGTAGGTGAAGTACTTCTTCGGGTCCATCCGCCCGACGCCGGCCATGGCGGTGATGAACGTGCGCACGATCGGCACGAAGCGGGCCATGACGATGGCCCTGGCGCCGTACTTCTCGAAGAAGCCGTGCGTCTTGTCGACGTACTCCTGCTTGAACAGCTTCGAGTTCGGCTTGCTGAACAACGCGGGCCCGGCCTTCGCGCCGATCCAGTAGCCGCACACGTTCCCGACGAACGCGCACGCCGTCACGAGCACGCACACGAGCCACAGCGGCGTCGCGATGGCGCCGGTCGCGACGAACAGGCCCGCCACGAACAGGAGCGAGTCACCCGGGAGGAAGAAGCCGACCAGCAGCCCGCACTCCGCGAAGATGATCAAGCACAGCACGGCGAGCGCCCACCCGCCCATCCCGCGCAGGATCGTCTCCGGGTCCAGCCACGACGGCAGGATGGACATGGTGCTCACGGTGGCGGCGGCAATCGTCACGCCATAAAAGGTACGCGAGGCCTACAGGAGGGTCAGCAGCCCCACGACGGCGCCGGCCGCCAGGCCCAGGAGCAGCGCCAACAGCAGGATGAGCGCCGCCGGCACCTGACGCTCGACCGGGAGGCGGGCCGTCGCCTCCGCCGTGCGCATCGTCGGGTCGTCGACGGGCGCCAGCGGCATGCGCATGTCGCTGCCGGACAGGAGCCCGAAGCCGGACATCGCCGACGTGTCCTCCTGCGCGGGCGGCACGGGAGTGCGCGCCGCCTGCGCGCGCAGCGCCTCCGCCAGCAGCCGTTCCGGGTCCTCGTCGGTCACGCGGTGGACGTTACCCACTCGCCGCGGCGCATGACCGCCGCTGGTGCCAACGCGTCGTCCAGCAGCACGAGGTCCGCGGCGAACCCGCTCACCAGCCGGCCGGTCACGTCGGCGAGGCCGAGCAGCTCGGCCGGGCGGGTGCACGCGGCGGACACCGCGTCGAGCACGCCGAGCCCGCAGCTGCGGACCAGGTTGCGGAACGCGACGTCCATGGTCAGCGTGCTGCCCGCCAGCGAACCGCCGTCGGCGAGTGTCGGCACGCCGTCGGTCACGTCGACCTCGAGGCCGCCGATGTCGTACACGCCGTCGCCGGCGCCCGCGGCCGCGATGGCGTCCGTGATGAGCACGGTCCGCCCCGCGCCGGCGTGGCGGGCGGCCAGCCGGACGACCGTCGGGTGCAGGTGCACGAGGTCGCAGATCAGTTCGACCGTCACCCGCTCGTCGTCGAGCAGCACGCCGATCGGGCCCGGCTCGCGGTGGTGCAGCGGCCGCATGCCGTTGAACAGGTGCGTCGCCACGGTCGCGCCCGCGTCCACCGCCGGGACGACGTCCTCGGCGAGCGCGTCGGTGTGTCCGATGGCCGCCAGCACGCCGGCGTCCACCAGCCGCTTCACCGCCGGCACCGCGCCCTCCAGCTCCGGCGCGACGGTCACCATGCGGATCGTGCCGCGGCCGGCCGACAGCAGCGCGTCCACCGACACGGGATCGGGCGGCCGCAGGATCGCCGGGTCGTGCGCGCCGCACCGGGCCGCCGACAGGAACGGGCCCTCCAGATGGATGCCGGCGACCAGCCCGTCGGTGACGAGCTCGGACAGCGCCGCGACCTGCTCGACCAGCTCGGGCACCGGGCGGGTCACCAGGCTCGCGAGCATCGTGGTGGTGCCGTGCGACAGGTGGGCGTCGACCACCCTGCGCACCTGCTCGGGGTCCGCGCTCGGGAACGCCGCGCCCCCACCGCCGTGGCAGTGGATGTCGACGAAACCGGGGATCACCCAGCGGCCGGACGCGTCCGTGACCTGGGCGTCGGGCCGTGCCGGCGGCTCGCCGGCACCGAGCGCGCCGATCCGGCCGTCCTCGACGAGCACCCAGCCCCGGTCCAGCACGCCGTCCGGCGTCGCCACCCGACCCCCGGTGATGAGCTGCACTGCCATGCCGCACCCCTCGAACGCAGACACTATTGGTCTATACCATAGCCCTTCGAAACAGCATGGGGGATATTCACAATGTATCAATGGGGTTGAGTTATTGCCTAACGGATCGACGCCGTGACAGGGCGTGAGTGCACGGGTGTGGAACGTCAGTTCGGCGTGCGCATGATCTTCTGGAGTGCGTCGAGGGCCCGGCTGGCCGTCGACTTCACCGTGCCCTTCGAGATCCCGGCGGCGTCGGCGATCTCCGCCTCCGTGAGGTCGCCGTAGTACCGCAGCACCAACACCTCGCGCTGGCGCGGCGGCAGCTGGGAAAGAGCGCGCACCACGGACTGGTGCTCGGCCGTCAGCATCGCGAGGCTCTCCGCCGACCGGGCGTTGACCTGGTGCGGCGGCGTGTACTCGCGGGCGGTCTTGCGCCTGCGCAGCACGCTGCGCGAGCCGTTGACGACCGCGGTGCGCAGATACCCGACGGCGGCGGCCGCGTCGCGCAGGTTGCCCCAGTTGCGGTGCAGCCCGGTGAACGCCTCCTGCACGACGTCCTCCGCGGTCGCCGGCTCGTCGACCAGCAGCAACGCGAGCCGGACGAGCCGCATCCGGTGGGTTCGGTAGAGGTCTTCCAGGGTGAGCGGCGCCTGCTGCGCCTGCGGGACCGGGAAGCTGCCGGTGTCGATCGCGCGCAGGTGCCCGAGCGTGCGCTCCACACTGCGTTCCGCGCTGATGTCCCCTGTCACAAAGGAACCGTACCGGTCTGCGCCAGCGGCCGACAGCGTCACCACTGGGTACCGTTCGACATGATCCACCGAACTGAGGGAGAGCGCCCGATGGCCTGGTTCGCCGTTGAGACCACCTACACCCACGACGTCGACGCGCTGGCGGCGAGCAGACCGAGACACCGCGAGTACCTGCAGGCGTTGGTGGCAGACGGGAGGGTGGCCGCCGCGGGCCCGTGGACCGACGACTCCGCCGGCTTCGCGATCTACCGGGCGGCCGACCGCGCCGAGCTGGACCAGCTGCTCGCCGAGGACCCGTACACGCTCGACGGCGTGGCCGCCGCGCGCACCGTCCACGAGTGGAAGCTGGTCATGGGCTCAGTAGGTGCCGCCGAGCTTTGAGTGGTCCCAGCTGACGATCTTCGTCGGCCGGCACACCAGCCCGACCCGCTTCGGGGCCTGCAGGCGCACGAACTGGCTCGCCGACGTGGCGATCTCCGGGCTCGAGCTGTACCGGCGCATCAGGTCCGCGCCGATCCTGGTGATCTTCTCGGTGTCCTCGACCAGCTCGATGTCGCACTCCATGGAGACGCCGCGCAGCTTCTCGTAGGAGTCGCCCTCCTCGACGAGGACGGTCGCCTGCGGCAGGCGGCGCAGGTTGGCCGCCTTCTGCGACTTGGCGTAGGTCCACGTCTCCAGCACGTCGCCGCGCGGGACGTACCAGAGCGACACCAGGTGCGGCCGTCCGTTGGGCCCCATGGTCGCGATGTTCGCGACCTTGCCTTCCGCGAGGAACGCCGTGATCTCCTCGGGGGTCATCGTGATCTGGCCTCGTCGCGACATGGACGAGTTATAGCGCACCGGATCGCCGGGCCGCAGCTCTCGCGCCCGGCCCCACCAGGCTCGACTCCGCCGCGCCGCGCCGCTCGACGTCCTCGATGGCGGCCTGGTCCGCGGCCGGCATCATCTTCCGCGCGTACAGCTCGACCACCCGGGGCACCAGCGCGCGGACCAGCTTCAGCGCGCCGACCCAACCCGGCACGTGCACGACCCGCGCGCGCCTGGCGATGCCGGCGCCGATGAGGTCGATGGCCACCGACAGCGGGTAGGTCTTACTGGCCAGCCCGCCGGCCGCGGTCCGCAGCCTGCCGAACACCGGGTGCTCGTCGGCGGTGTTGACCATGTCCGTGGCGATCCACGTCGGGTGCACGACACCGACGTCCACGCCGAGGTGCCGCACCTCGGCGCGCAGCGAGTTCGCGAACGCCTCGACGCCGGCCTTCGCCGCGGAGTACGCCGCGTTGCCGGGGATGTGCACGATCGCGGCGAGCGAGGACACCAGCAGCGCGTAGCCCTTGGACTCGATCAGGTGCGGCAGCGTCACCCGCACGGTCCGCCACACGCCGAGCAGGTCGACGTCGATCACGCGCTCGAACGCGGCCGGGTCGATCGACCGGGTGAATCCCGTCGCCGCGATGCCGGCGTTGGCCAGGACGACGTCGATCCGGCCGTACCGCTCGACGATCGCGGCGGTCGCGCGCTCCAGGTCGGCCCAGCTGGTGACGTCGGCCTCCCACCAGCCGGCGTCCGGGCCGCAGTCGGCGGCGACCTGCTTCAGCTCGTCCGCCTCGAGCCCGACGAGCGCCAGCCTCGCGCCCTTCGCGGACAGGTCCCGCGCGACGCCGGCACCGATCCCGCGGGCCGCGCCGGTGATCACGACAACTTTCCCGCGCACGCTCCGGCCGCCGCTGAGCAGGTCGAACACACCCATGGTCACGCCTCCTCGTCGAGTCATCGACTCGAACTTACCACGAGTAACCTACTCCGGGTAAATGGCAACTGTGCACGGAATGTTTACGCGGAACGGCTGTATGTCACACCCCCGCGCTGCGCCAGGATCGAAGCCATGGAACAGGTTTACGACCGTCGGTCGGTATTGCGGGCATCCGGAGCGGCCACCGTCGGGGTGGTGGTCGGCGGGGCGGTCGCGACCGCCGGCGTCGCCATGGCGAGCGCGGCGGAACCCGTGTTCGCGCACGGCGTCGCGTCCGGCGACCCGCTGCCGGACGCGGTCCTGCTGTGGACCCGCGTCACCCCGACGCCGGACTCGACGCCCGGCTCCGGGCAGGGCCCGACCGTGGCCGTGGCCTGGGAGATCGCCACCGACCCCGCGTTCGCCGCGATCGTCGGGTCCGGCACCGCCAGCGCCGGCCCCGGCAGCGACCACACGGTCAAGGTCGACGCGACCGGGCTGTCGCCGGCGACCACGTACTACTACCGCTTCCGTCTCGACGCCGCGGTCTCGAACGTCGGCGTCACCCGCACGGCGCCCGCCGCGGCCGCCGCCGTCGCGCGGCTGCGCTTCGGCGTGGTGTCGTGCTCGAACCTGCCGCAGGGCCACTTCGCCGCGTACCGCTACCTCGCCGAGCGCACCGACCTGGACGCCGTGCTGCACCTCGGCGACTACATCTACGAGGGCGGCGGCGGTGGCGTGCGCCCACACGAGCCCGCGCACGAGATCCTCACGCTCGCCGACTACCGGCAGCGGCACGCGCAGTACAAGACCGACGAGCACCTGCGGCGCCTGCACGCGACCGTCCCGATCATCGCGACCTGGGACGACCACGAGGTCGCCAACGACGCGTGGTCCGGCGGCGCGGAGAACCACCAGCCCGACACCGAGGGCGACTACGCGGCCCGCAAGGCCGCCGCGCACCAGGCGTACTTCGAGTGGATGCCGGTCCGCAACGAGGCCGACAAGATCTACCGGCGGCTGCGGTTCGGGCTGCTCGCGGAACTGTCCATGCTGGACCTGCGCAGCTACCGCTCCCAGCAGGTCGGCATCGGCGACGGCGACACGGACGACCCGAACCGCACACTGACGGGCGCCGAGCAGATGGCCTGGCTGCAGGACGGTCTCCTCAACAGCACCGCGCAGTGGAAGCTCGTCGGCAACTCGGTGATGATCGCGCCGCTGCAGGTCCCGCCGCTGCCGGCCGACCAGCTCGCGGCGCTCGCGGAGATGCTCGGGCTGCCCTCGGAGGGCATCTCGATCAACCCCGACCAGTGGGACGGCTACGCGGTCGACCGGCGCAGGCTGCTCGACACACTGGCCGACAACGGTGTGCGGGACACGGTGTTCCTCACCGGCGACATCCACTCGTCGTGGGCGAACGACGTGCCGCGCAACGCCGGCCTGTACCCGCTGTCGCCGTCGGTGGCGACGGAGTTCGTGTGCACGTCGGTCACCTCGGACAACTTCGACGAGATCCTCGGGACGCCGCCGAGGACCACCTCGCTCGTCCTGGAGGCGGCGATCCGGACGCTGAACCGGCACATCAAGTACTGCGAGCTGGACTCGCACGGCGCGTCCGTGCTCGAGGTGACGCCGGCCGGCACCCAGATGGACTGGTACTACCTCGCGAACAAGGCCGACCCGGCGAGCGCGCTGAGCTGGGCCCGCTCGTTCCGCACCCGCGCCGGCACGCAGAAGGTCCAGTCCGTCGGCACCCCCGTCACGACCGCCTGATGTCGACCGCGATCAGTAGGCGGACCCTGCTCGGCGGCGCGGCGGGCGCGGCGGCACTGACCGCGTTCGCCGCGGCCGCCACCGCGAAGGCCGCGACCGACCTGCGCGTGTACGTGCTCGTGGTGGACGGCTGCCGGCCGGACGAGGCGGCCGGCGCGTACCTGCCGACGCTGCGCTCGCTCGCCGCGCAGGGCACGTCGTTCGCCGCCGCCCGGTCGATCTCGGTGGCCGAGACCATCCCGAACCACGTCGCGATGATGACCGGCGTCTACCCGGACCGGTCCGGCGTGCCGGCGAACGCCGTGTGGGACCCGGCGCTCGGAGCGGTCCGCGACCTCGGCCTGCCGACCGACCTGAAGACGTCCACGCTGCTGGAGCGGCTGCCGGCCGAGCTTGGCCTCGCGACCGCCAGCGTGCTGTCGAAGGACTACCTGTTCGGGGTGTTCGGCGAGCGCGCCAGCCATCGCTGGACGCCGGCGCCGATGCTGCCGATCACGAATCACGCGCCGGACGTGTTCACCATGGACGCACTGGTCCGCACCATCGACGACCACGACCCGGCGCTCGTGTTCGCCAACCTCGGCGACGTGGACCGGTTCGGGCACGCCGACCTCACCGGCGGCTCGCTCCGGCTCCTGCGCACGCTGGCGCTGATCGACACCAACGCGCAGCTCGCGAGGTTCGTCGGTCACCTGCAGCGGACCGGCCGGTGGGACAGCTCGGTCGTCATCGTGCTGTCCGACCACTCCATGGACTGGTCGCTGCCGCTGTCGGTGATCAGCCTGACCGAGCGGCTCGACGACGACCCGCTGCTCGCCGGCCAGGTCGCGATCGCCCAGAACGGCGGCGCGGACCTGTTGTACTGGACCGGCCCCGCGGCGGGGCGGCCCGCCGGGGTCGACCGGATGCGTCAGCTCGCGGCCACGGCGCCCGGCGTGCTGTCGGTGCACGACCCGGCGTCGCTGCGGATGGGACCGGAGGCCGGCGACCTGGTCGTGTTCTGCAAGGCCGGCTGGCGGTTCTCCGACCCGAACGTGATCTCCAACCCGATCCCCGGCAACCACGGGCACCCGGCGACCGAGCCGATCCCGCTGGTCATCTCGGGCGGCCATCCGATGGTGCGGCGCGGACAGGTGTCCTCCGCGCCGGCCCGTACGGTGGACGTCGCGCCGACCGTCGCGGAGCTGTTCGGGTTGCCGGCCCCCGCCGGTGGGTGGGACGGTCAGGCGCGGACGGAGGCGTTCACGGCCACGGTCCGGAATTAACCCGACGCGACCCGTCGTTGTCTTCGACGACTATCGAAGACAATCGGGAGGCATCGTGGGCATCGGCAGGCTGGGCTTCTGGGAGACCTCGTTCGGCTGGAACCGACTCGGGGAGCCGGCGACGCTGGCCGCGCTCGAGGAGCTGGGGATCTCGACGCTGTGGCTGGGCGGCTCGCCGAACGGCGACCTGCGGTCGACGGAGGAGCTCCTGGCCGCGTCGACCACGCTCACCGTCGCGACCGGCATCGTGAACGTCTGGGAGGCGGCGCCCGCGGTCACGGCCGAGAGCTTCCACCGGGTCGTCGCGCAGCACCCCGGCCGGTTGATGCTCGGCATCGGCGCCGGCCACCGCGCGATCATCGGCGACCGGTACGAGAAGCCGTACGACAAGCTCGTGAGCTACCTCGACGGCCTCGACGCCGGTGGTGTCCCGGTCGAGAACCGGATGCTGGCCGCGCTCGGCCCGAAGGTGCTGCAGTTGGCGAGGGACCGCACGGCGGGCGCGCACCCGTACCTGACGACGCCGGCGCACACCGAGCGGGCCAGGGAGATCCTCGGCGCCGGCAAGCTGTTGGTGCCGGAGCAGAAGGTCGTCCTCGAGACCGACCCGGCACGGGCGCGCACGATCGCACGCGACAAGCTCGCGATGTACCTGGCGCTGTCCAACTACACGAACAACTGGCTGCGCCTCGGCTACACGGAGGACGACCTCGCGGACGGCGGCAGCGACCGCCTCGTCGACGGCCTGGTCGCGTGGGGCGACGAGGACGCGATCCGCACGCGGGTGCACGAGCACCTGGACGCGGGCGCGGACCAGGTCGCGTTGCAGGTCCTCGGCGACGACAAGCTGTCCGTGCTGCGCACACTGACGCCCGCACTGGTCTGACGGCGGCTGGTTCTCCGCGGGAGACCGACCGCCTGTGGGTTGCGGCTCGGGTCAGGCCCGCCAGCGCCGCCGCGGCGAGTGCCGCGTCTGACTTCTGAATCGGTCATCCTCCGGTCGCGCTGCGAGTCCTTGCTCGTAGGATCTGGCCGACGGCCCTGTCCAGCCACGAGGAGGACGTACCGATGCCCATCGCCACACCCGAGGTCTACGCCGAGATGCTGGACCGGGCCAAGGCGAACGAGTTCGCATTCCCGGCCATCAACGTGACCTCATCCGAGACGCTCAACGCCGCCCTCCGGGGCTTCGCGGAGGCCGAGAGCGACGGCATCATCCAGGTCTCGACCGGCGGGTCCGAGTTCGCCTCCGGCACCAAGGTCAAGGACATGGTCACCGGCTCGGTCGCGCTGGCCGAGTTCGCGCACGTGGTGGCCGAGAAGTACCCGGTCAACGTCGCGCTGCACACCGACCACTGCCCGAAGGACAAGCTCGACGGGTTCGTGCGGCCGCTCATCGCGATCTCCCAGGAACGCGTCGCCGCCGGCAGGAACCCGCTGTTCCAGTCCCACATGTGGGACGGCTCGGCGATCGACCTCGACGAGAACCTGGTCATCGCGTCCGAGCTTCTGGACGCCGCAGCCAAGGCGCGGATCATCCTCGAGGTCGAGATCGGTGTCGTCGGCGGCGAGGAGGACGGCGTCGCCCACGAGATCAACGAGAAGCTGTACACGGCTGAGGGCGACTTCATCAAGACCGTGGAGGCGCTCGGCTCCGGTGAGCGCGGCCGCTACCTGCTCGCGGCCACCTTCGGCAACGTGCACGGCGTCTACAAGCCGGGCAACGTGAAGCTCAAGCCGGACGTGCTCAAGCGCGGCCAGGAGGTCGCGACGTCCCACCTGGGGCTCGAGGCCGGCGCGAAGCCGTTCGAGCTGGTGTTCCACGGTGGCTCCGGCTCGCTGCTGGAGGAGATCCACGAGGCCCTGTCCTACGGCGTCGTGAAGATGAACATCGACACGGACACGCAGTACGCCTTCACCCGTCCCGTCGCCGCCCACATGTTCGCCAACTACGACGGCGTGCTGAAGGTCGACGGCGAGGTCGGCAACAAGAAGGTCTACGACCCCCGGTCGTACCTCAAGGCGGCGGAGCAGGGCATGGCCGCCCGGATCACGCAGGCGTGCGAGCAGCTGAAGTCCGCCGGCCGGATGCTGGCCGGCTGACATGACACTTCAGGAGAACCTCTTCGGCGGTCCGCCGGCGACACACCTGCCGGACCGTCCTTCGCCCCAGGCCGCGCTCGAGGCCGGCACGGACCCGACGAAGGTCGTCACCGAGTGGCCGGACTTCAGTGAGGGTTGGGCGGCGCTGGCGGAGCTGGCGCTGACCGAGAACAAGCCCGTCGCCGCCTACGCCTACGCCCGCACCGGGTACCACCGCGGGCTGGACCAGCTGCGGCGTGCCGGGTGGAAGGGCCACGGCCCGGTGCCGTGGTCGCACCGACCGAACCGCGGGTTCCTCCGCGCCCTTGCGGCGTTGGCCCGTGCGGCCAAGGCGATCGGGGAGACCGAGGAGTACGAGCGCTGCAGCAAGTTCGTGGCCGACTCCGACCCGTCGGCGCCCGCCCAGCTGGGCCTGGCGTAACCGTTTCGACAGCCGATGCCGCCCTCGACACGTCGTCGGGGGCGGCATCGCTCGTTTTCGCGCTTCTTCTCAGCCGCTCGGCCGGTTCAGCACGCCGACCAGTATCGAGTGCACGGCGGCGTGATCGCGTTCGTCCGCGATCCTGCACATGCCACCGCGCACCCGGTACCACTCGTTCGCCCCGGCGTAGCGGACCTTCGCGGTCACCACGCCGTCGGCGCTCAACACGGTTCGCAGTTCGAGATCGCCGGTGACGACGCCGACCTCCTCGGTCATGACGCCGCCCTGGCCTGCCACCAACGGTGAGATCAGCACGTCCCCAGCATGTCGGACAACGCGCCCTGCTCGGCGGAGTTGACCGTCAGGTCGTAGAGGTACTTCACGTGGATGAACGCCCGCGAGTACTCACACCAGTGCGACTGGAGCGGCGGCTTCCACGTGTCGGGGGTCTGGTCGCCCTTCGACTGGTTCACGTTGTCCGTCACCGCCCACAGCTGCGGCGAGTCGAGGTCGTTGGCGAACGCCTCGCGCTGGGCCGTGGTCCACGACGCGGCGCCGGAACGCCACGCGGCCGCCAGCGGGACCATGTGGTCGATGTCGACGTCACCCGTCGCGGTCCACGTCTCGCCGTCGTACGGGCTGTACCAGCTGCCCGACGTCGCGGTGCAGTCCGTGCCGACCTCGACGCCCTCGCCGTCGCGCTTCAGCACCGTCTCCCGGGTGTCGCAGTTTCCCTCGACGGTGTGCCAGTGCGGGAACTTGTCCCGGTCGTAACCGTCCATGGAGCCGTCCGGCGCGACGGTCAGCCCGGCGAGCTCGCTGGCCGCCGTCGCCGCGCTCGGAATCCCCGGTGGGACCGCGTTGGCGGTCCCGCCCCCGAGACCGACGACGGCCCCGGCGGCGATCAGTAACGATGCGCCGAATACCCGCACTTTCCCCGACTTGGTGAACAAGGCCGCCTCCGATGTCTAGTGGTCACGGTGAGTTGACTGTGCGACACGCCTGATCACCGAGCAATGGTCAGAGGCGGATTGCAGACCATCGGCCGCGGCCGAACGGGCGAACGCCCCGGGAACGTTCCCGGGGCGTTCGCGTGGCGGTGGCTCAGCAGTAACCCAACATCGTGGTGAGCGCGGACTTCTCCGCGGAGTTGACGGTCAGCGTGTACCGGTACTTCACGTGGACCCACATCTTCGCGTAGGTGCACCAGTACGCGGTGCGCGACGGCTTCCACGTGGCCGGCGACTGGTCGCCCTTCGACTGGTTCACGTTGTCCGTCACGGCGATCAACTGCGGGTTGGTCAGGTCGTTGGCGAACTGCGTGCGTCGGGTGGTCGTCCAGCTCGAGGCGCCGGTCTTCCACGCGTTGGACAGCGGGATGACGTGGTCGATGTCCACATCGGACGCCGCGTGCCACGTCGCGCCGTCGTACGGGCTGTACCAGCTGCCCGACGTCGCGGCGCACGACGAGTCGGTCACGACGCCGGTGCCGTCGCGCTTCAGCACCGTCTCACGGGTGTTGCATGCGCCGGAAACCGTGTTCCAGTGCGGAAACTTGTCCCGTGAGTACCCGGAGCTCGAGCCGTCGGTCGCGACGCGCAACGCGGCCAGCTCGGAGCGGGCCGTGGCCTCGCTCGGGATGTTGGGCGGCGTGGCGCTCGCCGTGCCGGGCAGCGCAACGGCTAACGCGAGCAGTAGTGCCAATGTCGTTAGCAGAGAACGGAATGCAGGGGTCATGCACTGACTGTCGCGCATCGAAGTGGCTCAACGGCAAAGCGTTACCGAACAGCAAGAGGCGGCGGCGGAACCCCCTCGCGGTTCCGCCGCCGCACGTTCACCGGCTACCCCGGGCGGCGCGGCCGGATGGCCGGCGCCGGATCCACCCGGTAGCCGTACGCGGTTGCACCGGACCGACCAACGCCGCAGAGCGACCGCGAGTCCGGATCGTCTCATCGGGAGGACCGACACCGGAATCCCAGCCGGAAGTACTTTGCAGTCGCACCACAGGTTCGCCGAAGCACACGGCTGCTCAGCGGATCGCGCGCAGGTCCTCGGTGTGCCGGTACCAGGTCCAGCGGGTCATGGCCCTCGGGTGGTCGACGCCGTCGCGCACCGGGACGGTCGCGTCGACGCCGAACTGCACCGCGCGCCCGGTGAAGGTGGCGGTGCGGGACCGCAGCAGCCCGCGCCGCACCACGGTCACCTCGACGCCGAAGTCCGCGTGCGGCACGACCTCGATCCGGTCGGCCGCGCCACGCAGCGCGACGGTGTCGTCGCAGTAGACGGTCCCGCGCACGGCCGGCAGCACGCCGAGCCCGACCAGCACACCGCCGGCGTCGTCGCGGACGAGCGGGAACGGACGGACACTCCCGGTGAGCGCGGTGTCGACGGTCCGGGTCGGCAGACCCCACAACCGGGCGACCGCCGACTGCCTGCGGTCGACCGGCACGTAGCCGACCGGGAGCTCGGTCACCCGTTCGATCCGCATCAGCCGGAGGACGACCGCGGCCAGGTCGGCGTCGGTGCCGTGCACGACGAGCCGCTCGACCCCGTCCGCCTCGAGCAGCGGATCGACGTCGTTCCTGCTGGGTGTGGCGGGGATCTCGTGGGGTTCCGATGCCGTGCTGGCGGCCAGTTTTCGCCAGTCACCGCTGGCGACGGCGCTCCCACAACCCAGTATCAACGCACCCACCCGGCGCCTCCTGGTCTACGCTCAATCACCGGCATTTCGCCCATCCGAAATGCGCCCACTCGTATCTCGTTGAACATCGGGGAGTTTCACATGCCGGCCATCGTGCTCATCGGCGCCCAGTGGGGTGACGAAGGTAAGGGCAAGGCGACCGACCTGCTCGGCGAGCGTGTCCAGTGGGTGGTGCGGTACCAGGGCGGCAACAACGCCGGCCACACCGTGGTGCTGCCGGACGGGCAGGACTTCGCACTGCACCTCATCCCGTCGGGCATCCTCACGCCCGGCGTGACGAACGTGATCGGCAACGGCGTCGTCGTCGACCCCGGCGTGCTGCTCACCGAGCTCGCGGGTCTCGAGGAGCGCGACGTGGACACGTCCCGCCTGCTGATCTCCTCCGACGCGCACTTGATCATGCCGTACCACGTGGCCATCGACAAGGTCACCGAGCGCTACCTCGGCAAGGCGAAGATCGGCACCACCGGCCGCGGCATCGGGCCCGCCTACCAGGACAAGGTGTCGCGCGTCGGCGTCCGCGTGCAGGACCTGCTCGACGAGAAGATCCTGCGCCAGAAGGTCGAGGCCTCCCTCGACGTGAAGAACCAGATCCTCGTGAAGGTCTACAACCGCAAGGGTCTCGACCCCGAGCAGGTGGTCGACACCGTGCTGGAGAGCGCGGAGAAGTTCGCGCACCGCATCGCGGACACGCGGCTGCTGCTGAACCAGGCGCTCGAGCGCGGCGAGACGGTGCTGCTCGAAGGGTCGCAGGGCACGCTGCTCGACGTCGACCACGGCACGTACCCGTTCGTCACGTCGTCGAACCCGACCGCGGGCGGCGCGTCGGCCGGCTCCGGCATCGGCCCCACCCGGATCACCACGGTGATCGGGATCCTGAAGGCGTACACCACCCGGGTCGGCTCCGGTCCGTTCCCGACCGAGCTGCACGACGACATGGGCGAGCGGCTGCGCAAGACCGGCGGCGAGTTCGGGGTGACCACCGGTCGCTCCCGGCGCACCGGCTGGTTCGACGCGGTGATCGCGCGGTACGCGGCCCGCGTCAACGGCATCACCGACTACTTCCTGACCAAGCTGGACGTGCTGTCCGGTTTGGACACCGTGCCGATCTGCGTGGCGTACAAGGTGAACGGCGTGACGGTGTCGGAGATGCCGATGACGCAGACCGACGTGCACCACGCCGTGCCGGTGTACGAGGAGATGCCCGGCTGGTGGGAGGACATCTCCAAGTGCCGCACGTTCGACGAGCTGCCGGCGAACGCCCGCGCGTACGTCGAGCGGCTGGAGGAGCTGTCGCTGGCCCGCTTCTCGGCCATCGGGGTGGGCCCGGGCCGCGACCAGACGATCGTCCGCCACTCGATGACGGGCTGACCTGCCCTGAAAGGCGCGTTCGGGACGTCCCGAACGCGCCTTTCACGGCGTCTACCGGTGCGGCGCCAGCTGCTCCTGGGCCACCGCGATGTCCGTGTTGTCGGTGAACAGGCCGTCCACGCCCGCCGCCCGGAACGCGGCGATCTCCGCGAACAGGTCGCCGTACTCGGCCGGGATCGCCGAGGAGCGGAAGTCGGCCGGCAGGAACGTGTTCTCCGCGCGGAACGTGTACGGGTGCACGACGAGCCGGGCCCGGTGCGCGTCCCGCACCAGCGTGGTCGGCGCCAGCAGGAAGCCCGCCGAGTCCCGCGGGATGACCTGGTTCTTGTCCGGGCCGAGGCCCTTCGCGTACTTCGCGACGTCGCGCAGCCCGGCCGGCGACACGATGTCCGCGTAGGTCCTCGGGTCGCCGGAGTCGACGAAGTCGAACGGCGCGCCGCTCGCCGAGGTCAGCTGCACCAGCGGCACCCGCAGCTTGCGGTGCAGCTCGATCAGGTTCGTGACCTCGAACGACTGCACGAACACCTTCGCGCCGGGCCGGTTCAGCCCGTTGCGGTTGAGCGCGTCGACGACCTTCGGCTCCAGCGCGAGGCCCTGCTTGCGGAAGAACGTGGGGTGCTTGGTCTCCGGGTAGATCCCGATGTCCCGGCGCAGCTCCCGCGACAGCCGCTGCACGAGGTCGATGACCTCCTGGAACGTCGGCACCTCGTACCGGCCGTCGTAGATCGTGTTGTGCTGGCGGATCGCCGGGATGCGCTCCTTGGCGCGCAGCGTCTTCAGCTCGGTGAGCGTGAAGTCCTCCGTGAACCAGCCGGTGGTCGCCGCCCCGTCGAGCGACTTCGTGGTCTTGCGGCCCGCGAACTCCGGGTGGTCCGCGACGTCGGTGGTGCCGCTGATCTCCGGCTCGTGCCGGGCGACGAGCACACCGTCCTTCGTGGTCACGAGGTCCGGCTCGACGTAGTCGGCGCCCATCCGCGCCGCTAACTCGTAGGAGGCGAGGGTGTGCTCCGGGCGGTAGCCGGACGCGCCCCGGTGGCCGACGATCGTGAAGTCGTCACCGCCGCCGCGGGCGGTGGTGGTCGTGGTGACCGGCGTGCGGTCGGCCGTCGCGGGCGCCGCGCCGACCAGGGTGAGCGCGGCCGCCGCGGTGACGGCCAAGCGCAGTAACTTCTTCGAACTCACGGGTTCCTCCTCGCCTCGGCTGGCTTGCAGATCGTTGCCGACCTGAGGAAACTCCAACGGTCCCGAAGGTCACGATGCGATAACGCCCGTGATCGCTTCTGCGTGACACCGGTCACCGGTAGGTTGCCGGTGGTGACCAGGTCTACGGAGGACAAGGCCGAGTCGGACGAGCCGGTGCGGATCGCGGCGTCCGAGCGACCAGACCTGTCCGACACCGTCGGCGAGCACGACGAGGAGCGCCCCGCCCGCCGCCTGTCCGGCCGGTGGGAGTGGTTCGTGTGGGCGGTCGCCATCGCCGTCGCGCTGCTCGTGCTCAAGCAGGTCTTCCTGCCCTTCGCCAAGGGCAACCAGTACTACCTGGTGATCTTCCTCGGCGTCACGCTGCCGCTGGTCTTCCTCTGCTACCGGATGGTCGGCGGCGCCAAGGATCCCGACAACCCCGGCCCGCTCGACTGGGCGTTCGCCGCGATCGCGCTCGTGGTCGGCCTGTACCCGGTGATCCCGCTCGCGATCGGCGATGCCGGCGGCGGCTACGACGCGTTCCTGAACCGTCAGGGCATCCTGTCCACAGTGGACATCATCGCCGGCGCGCTGCTGCTGGTGCTGATCCTCGAGGCGGCGCGGCGCACCACCGGGCTCGTGCTTCCCCTGGTGTGCCTGGTGTTCCTCGCGTACTCGTACTACGGCGGGTTCCTCCCGCAGGGCTGGGACATCGCGCACGCCGGCGTGGACTTCAGCCAGATCGTCAACGCGCTCTACAACGACCAGAGCGGGTTCTACGGCATCCCGCTCGACGTGGCCGCGACGTACATCGTGCTGTTCACGATCTACGGCGCGGTGCTGTCGTCCTCCGGCGCGGGCAAGTTCTTCGTGGACCTGAGCTTCGCGGCGTTCCGCAAGTCCCGCACCGCGCCGGGGCGCACGGCCGCGCTGTCCGGCTTCCTGCTCGGCACGGTGTCCGGCTCCGGCACCGCCACCACCGTCAGCCTCGGCGCGATCACGTGGCCGGTGCTGCGCAGGGCCGGCTATCCGCGCGAGAACGCGGGTGGACTCCTTGCCGCGTCGGGCATCGGCGCGATCCTGTCGCCGCCGACGCTGGGCGCGGCGGCGTTCATCATCGCCGAGTACCTGGAGACCTCGTACCTGACCGTGCTGCTGTGGGCGATCGTGCCGACGCTGCTGTACTACCTCGGCATCGTGTTCGCCGTGGAGGCCGACGCGCGCCGGTTCGGCGCGAAGCCGGTGGACATCGAGACCCCGGCCGTCGGAAAACTGTTGCTGCAGGGCGGCTACCACTTCGCGTCGCTGGCGATCATCGTGGTGTTCCTGGCGTTGGACATCCCACCGTTCACCGCGGTCGTGTACGCGACGGGCGTCGCCGCGCTGTTCGCGCTGATCTCACAGCTGGTGACCGGTGGCTCGTTCCCGATCTGGCTGCGGGCGATCGCCGACTCGCTCGCCGAGGGCATCCGCGGCGCGCTGCCGGTGATCGCGGTGTGCGCGGCGGCCGGCGTGATCACGTCGACCATCACCAAGACCGGGCTCGGCCAGGAGCTGGCGGCGGCGCTGGTGGAGCTGGCCCGCGCGCTCGCGTCCGACCCGACGGTGATCCTGATGCTGACCGTTGTGTTCGCGGCGGTCGCGGTGAGCGTGCTCGGTCTCGCGGTGCCGGTGACCGCGTCGTTCATCATCTCGTGGGTCGTGCTCGGCCCGGCACTGTTGGACCTCGGCGTCGAACGGGCCGAGGTCGCGATGTTCATCTTCTACTACGCCGTGCTGTCCGAGGTGACGCCGCCGACCGCGCTGGCGTCGGTCGCGGCGGCCGCGATCACCGGCGGCTCGGTGATGAAGACGATGTGGCAGACGTGGAAGTACACGCTGCCGGCGTTCCTCGTGCCGATCGCGTTCGTGTTGACGGACAACGGATCCGCGCTGTTGCTCCAGCAGGGCGCCGGCACCGTGCTGTGGGTGTTCGCGGTGTCCGCGCTCGGGGTCGCGGCGCTGGCGGTGGTCACCGGCGGCTGGCTGTTCGGGCCGGCGAAATGGCCGGAGCGGGCGCTGTGCGTGCCCGCCGCGTTGTTGTTGCTGTACCTGCAACCGCTGTCGATCGCGATCGGCGTCGGTTTCGTTGTGGTAGCGATCGTCGTGCATCTCGTCGGCCGCCGATCACCGAGAGAACAAGGAGCCCAATGATGCGAGCCCTTCGGATCGCGTCCGTCGCGCTGGCCGTCGGCATGGTCGCGGCCGGCTGCGGTGGCAAGCAGACGAACGACACCGCCGACCAGCCGACCGAGGGCGAGAAGGTGGCGTGCGAGGCCGCGGACGGCCGGATCACCATCGCGACCGGCAACACCGGCGGGGTGTACTACACGCTCGGTGGTGGTCTGGCGCAGCTGATCAGCAACAACACCCCGCTCAAGGCGTCCGCCGCGGAGACCGGCGCGTCGGTGCAGAACATCCAGCAGCTGGTCGCGGGCGACTACGACGTGGCGTTCGCGCTGGCCGACTCGGCGGCCGACGCCGTCAACGGCAAGGAAAGCTTCGAGGGCAAGCCGCAGGACGTCGCCGCGCTCGCGCGGATCTACTCGAACTACACGCAGGTGGTCGTGCGCGCGGACAGCGGCATCGACAGCGTGGCCGACATGAAGGGCAAGAGCATCTCGACGGGCTCCCCGAAGTCGGGCACCGAGGTGATCGCGAACCGCCTGCTGAAGGCTGCTGGCGTCGAGTCGGACATCTCCGCCCAGCGCCTGGCGCTGCGCCCGACGGTCGACCAGATGAAGTCGGGTCAGATCGACGGCCTCTTCTGGTCCGGCGGCTTGCCGACGCCCGAGCTGACCGACCTGTTCACCTCCCTCGGCGACGACGTGAAGTTCATCGACATCTCCGACCTGCTGGACGACCTGAAGAAGATCAACCCGGTGTACGAGAAGGGCAGCCTGCCGGCGGACACCTACAACCTGCCCGAGGACGTGCCGACCATCGTCGTGCCGAACCTCCTGCTGGTGAACACGGACTTCCCGGCGGGCAACGCGTGCGCGATCACCAAGCTGATCTTCGACAAGAAGGACGACCTGGTGAAGGTGCACAAGGCGGCAAGCACACTGGACCGCGAAAAGGCAAAGGAGACCGACCCGGTGAAACTCCATCCGGGCGCCGCACAGGCACTAAACGCCGGCTGAGTTATCCACAGGCAAGATCCACATCCCCCGGACTGTCGGTAGGCGCCGGTAGACTGGGCACTGGGCCGCCCCCGGGACAGGGTGGGGGCTGCATCGCGCGCGAGGCCGTGCGGGGTGGCCGCGATGGGTGCTGGCGGCGGGTGCGTGATTCGGCTCGCCGGGCACGGCTGAATCGTCGCTTTCAGCACGTCGTGGCCCTGGCGGCACCTCGGCCGAACCGGGCATCTACGCTCTTTCCTCGTGCGTGTCCTGGTGATCGGGTCCGGTGCGCGCGAGCACGCCCTCGTGCTCGCCCTCTCCCACGACCCCGCGGTGACGGCGTTGGGGTGTGCCCCCGGCAACGCGGGCACCGCGGCCGTCGCCGAGTCCTACGGCGTCGATGCCGCCGATCCCGCCTCCGTCGTCGGCCTCGCCCGGGAGTGGCGCGCGGACCTCGTGGTGATCGGCCCGGAGGTGCCGCTCGTCGCGGGCGTCGCCGACGCGGTGCGCGCCGCGGGCCTCGCGTGCTTCGGCCCGTCCGCCACCGCGGCCCGCATCGAGGGATCCAAGGCGTTCGCGAAGGACGTCATGGCCGCGGCGGGCGTGCCGACCGCGCACAGCGAGATCGTCGACAACCCGGCGAAGCTCGACGCGGCGCTCGGCCGCTTCGGCCCGACCTGGGTGGTCAAGGACGACGGCCTCGCCGCCGGCAAGGGTGTCGCGGTCACCAGCGACCTCGCCGCGGCCCGCACCCACGCCATGACCCTGCTCGACGGCGGTCACCCGGTCCTGCTCGAGTCGTTCCTGGACGGCCCGGAGGCGTCGCTGTTCTGCCTGGTCGACGGCACCACAGTGGTCCCGCTCCTGCCGGCGCAGGACTTCAAACGCGTCGGCGACGACGACGCGGGCCCCAACACCGGCGGCATGGGTGCGTACGCCCCGCTGCCGTGGGCCCCGGCCAACCTCGTCGACGACGTCGTCGCGAAGATCATCCAGCCCGTGGTCGAGGAGCTCGCCGCGCGCGGCGCCGCCTTCTCCGGCCTCCTGTACGCCGGCCTCGCGCTCACCGGCGCCGGCCCACAGGTGATCGAGTTCAACTGCCGCTTCGGCGACCCGGAGACCCAGGTCGTGCTCGCCCTGCTCCGCACCCCGCTCGCCGGCCTGCTCAACTCGGTCGCGACGGGCAACCTGGCCGCCCAGCCCCCGCTCGAGTGGCACGACGGCGCGGCGGTCACGGTCGTCATCGCCGCGGAGGGCTACCCGGGCCGGGTGCGGTCCGGCGACGTCATCACCGGCGCCGAGGGCCACGGCGTGCTCCACGCGGGAACCCGCCGCCGCGACGACGGAGCCATCGTCTCGGCGGGCGGCCGAGTCCTCTCGGTCGTCGGCACGGGCGACACGCTGGCCATCGCCCGCGAGGACGCGTACGCCAAGGTCGCGGAGGTCCACCTCGCCGGCTCCCACCACCGCACCGACATCG
Source organism: uncultured Actinomycetota bacterium (assembly GCA_963840275.1). GTDB lineage: Bacteria > Actinomycetota > Actinomycetes > Mycobacteriales > Pseudonocardiaceae > Actinophytocola. The sequence goes on along the minus strand of CAWIYK010000002.1, from coordinate 268,501 downwards.
CCCTGCGAGCGACCCGCGGCGCTCGGTAACCGGTTCAGCCGATCAGTGGAACCGGGCCGGCTAGTTCTTCGTCAAAGTTCAGGTGGGTCTTACCGTGGCATTGGTAGCCTGCGGAACGGGACCGGATCGTCACGATCAGTGGGGAGCAACGGGGATGTATCTCGCTGGCGATATAGGCCGTGGCATCACCGACGCCTTCAAACAGGTGGAGAACGCGACGAGAGGCATCTCGTCCGGCACCTTCACGGTGAACAGGGACAACGTCCTCGCCGCGGGTCGCATCATCGACTCCCAGGCGGACGCACTGCAGGATCTGTGGCTCGACAGCAGCGCGTGGCACTGCGCATCGATCCGCCCGGCGACGACGATGTCAGCACTCGCATGTCGCTGGCCTGGAACGACCTGCTGGTCGGCAACGACGACTCGTACAAGAACCGGGTCAAGGAGTACATCGCCGGGCTGCGGAAGCTGGCTGTCCAGTTGGGCGACACGGCCAAGTCCTACGGGTACACCGAGGAAGAGATCGATACGCGCGTTCAGGACGAAGGGTGAGTAGGTCGGCCACCGTTCTGCCCGACGGTTGCCCTGCTCGTGCTGGGGGTGGTCGCGGGTTGCACCACCAGCGAGGCCGGCAGTGCTACGCCCGGCCCCACTCCCGAGTCCACCACGAGCAGCGAACCGTCCGGAGCCCTTCCTCTGTGGACATACCGCCTCCGCCACGAGACCTGTCCCTGGATGGCGTGGACCCGTGCACGCTGTTCACCGACGCTCAGCGCGCCCAGCTGAAGGTCGTCGGCGTCAGTGCCGGCGCCGGTGAGACCGAAATCTACAAGGACATGAAGGAATGCACGCTCGACGCTGACGGGGCGGAGCCGTTCGTCACTTACAACGTCGTCGCGGTCACCAATGTCGACGTCAGCTTCTGGCTCAGCGAGCGCCGCAATGCCGACGCCGAACTGATCTCGATCGCCGGCTATCCCGCGGCCGAGTTCCACACCAAGGGTGTCGAGGACTCCGACTGCGCCGTGGCGGTAGGGGTCGCCAAGGACCAACATCTCCATGTCGAGATGGCGCCGATCAGCGGTGAGTTCACACAGGAACAGATCTGTCAGGCAAGCGAGCAAGCCGCCGAGATGGCGCTGCAGACACTGCAGACTCTGAAGTAAGGAATCAGTTATGGCCGCGGACTACGGACTGAGCGACCTGCGTTTCGTCGGGTACGACAACAGCGCGCTCGCCGAGCAGGTCGACGGGCTTCGGAACGGCCTGGGCCCAGGAACCCTGAACGATGCGGTGTCCTCGTTGATGTCACTCGCCGAGGGGCTTGGCGGCGACCGACAAGACGCTCCGCGATCAGCTCAAGGAGATCGGCGTCTCCTGGCAGGGCGAGGCGGCGGACGGCGGCACCTCGGCGACGGAAGGCGCGGCGATCTACGCCGACCAGGCCCAGGAGCCGGTGACGGACTCGGCGCGGGGCGTCGACTACCAGGGCGCGGCCTTCTCGACCACCAAGAACGGCGCACCTGACTCCGGAACCCTTCGCGGCCCGACTGAAGAGACCGGCTTGGACCAGTTCGCCGGCTTCCTCGGGCACACGACCGACCACGCCAAAGACGTCAAGGCCACCAACGCCGCCCGGGACGCGGCCGTCGACTCCATGACCGGCTACCAGAACAACAGCTCCGACGCCCTCGGGCGTTCCCAGGCGCTGCCCGTGCCGCCGGGTATGAACCTCGTCGCGCAGCCCGTCGACACCTCCACCAACATCTCCGCCGTCAACGCCTCCAGCCCGACCGGTGGGTACAACCCCACCGGCGGCCCGTCCGGACTCGGGCCCGGCAGCAGCACCGGCGGCGGTCTCCCGCCCGGGCCGACCACCGGCGGCACCCCGCCGATCACCGGCAACCCGCCGCTCACCGGTGGTGGCCCGCTGCCCGGCGGTCCGTCTCCCACCGGACCCGGCGGCCCGCTCTCGCCCGCGCTTCGCGCCGTGAACCCCCTGCTGATGGCCGACGCCGCGACGATGATGGGCGCCGGCGGCGCGACCGGTGCGGGCGCCGGCGCCGAACGCGAGCGGCTCGCCCGCGCCGGCGGCTCGGGCGGCGGTGGCGCGAAGGCTCCGGTCAAGGGTGGCGTGCCTATCGGCGCGGCTCCGGAGGAGGAGTCCCGCGCCGCACGCAACGCCGAGCGGTTCGGCGCGCGCAGCGGCCGTCCGGCCGGTTCGATCATGCAGCCGGCCGCCGCGGGCGGCGGGCGCAACGCGGAGGGCGAGGACGACCAGGAGCACGTGCGCCGCTACGGCGTCGAGTCCTCGGACGTCTTCGACGACGATCGGGTTGTCGCGCCCGAGTCCATCGGCGACGACGACGATGCCCGTTAGCGGCACCGTCGTCCTCTCCAAGCTCGAGTTCGACGTCCTCTGGGAGCACGAGAAACTCCCGCCGAAGCACGAGGCGCTGACCGTCCCGAGCCCCGGTCGCACCCACACCGAACGACGACAGCTGGTCGCGCGGGCCATGAGCGACCTCGAGCAGCGCGGTCTCGTCGACCGCGACCGCGCGACGCCAGAGCTCGCCGACCGGCTGAACCTGCTCGCCCACCCGCAGGTCAGCATCGACACCTGGGTGTGGACCGACCACCGCATCTCCTCGCTCGCGGTCGTCGCCGGCAGCTCCGCCCTGCTCGCCGCCGTCGACGGGCCCGAGGTGTGGCTCATCCCCGCCCGCGAGACCGCCCTCGCCGACGCCGCGGTCTCCGTCGCGGGGGACGTGGCGGCCGGACCCGGCCAGTCGGTCAGCATGCCGACCGACGTGCTCACGGCGGCCGACGCGGCGGCCAGGGGGGACCGGCGCGAGCTGATCGCCGCACTGGTGCGCGGCGGCGTCCCCGGGTCGGACGCCAAGGCGATGGCCGACATGGTCGCCGGCATGACCGTGCGTGGCCAGTTCTGCGCCTCGCGCATGCAGCGCGACCAGCGGATGCGCCGCGCGGACCGGGTCGTCGCGTTCCACGACACCGAGCGCGGCAGGTACGTCTACCTGGCCAAACCGAACTTCGACGGCCGCATGTGGAGCACCGTCACACCGGCCGACAACCGGCGCATCGCGACCTGTGTCGACGAGCTGCTTGCCGAGGTCTGATCGGCTTAGAGTGAGGGAACCACGGCGCGGCGACGGCCGTCTGACGTGGTGCGCGAAGGGGTGGTCATGGCCAAGTACAACATCGACGCCATCAACGGCTGCATGCAGAAGGCGCTCGACTACAAGCCGAAGTTCGGCGAGGTCTCCGACAAGTTCCCGGAGGTGTGTTCGGTCTCGACCGCGTACGGCGCGCTGCCCAGCTCCGCGGGCCTGTCCAGCGCGGTCGACGGGCTCAACGACCTCATGCACGACGAGCTCGACGCCGCGGAGAGCCGCCTCGACGGGGTGGCCGCCGCGCTCGACGCGGTCGTCACGAGCATCCAGGACAACGAGGACGCCGGCAGGGAGACCTACGGCGGACCACGGTACGTACAGGTCTGAGTAAGGGGGACGAGACGGTGACTTCGGCGGACACCCTGGCCGGCTACGAGGGCGGCGAGGTCGTCGCCACCGCCGCCGCGAAGGTCAAGAACGCGGACAGCGAGACGATCACCGCGGCCGCGACGCGCCTGACCAACGCGGCGAAGAACGTGTCGACCTACAGCGGCGAGGTCGCCGGCGGCGTCACCACGCTCGACGAGGCGTGGGAGGGCGGCTCCGCCGACCAGTTCGTCGCCTACATGGGCAAGTTCAAGAAGGCGGGCACCGACGTCGGCACGGCCATGACCGACGCCGCCACCGCGCTGACCAACGTCGCCACCGCGATCACCGGCGCCAAGTCCTACATCTCGACGCGCTGCGACCAGGCGCTGACCGAGATCACGAACTGGGCCACCGAGCACCAGCACGCCACGCTGGCGGAGTTCAACTCGATGACCCGCACCCTCTGCTCCGAGGTCGCCGGTGACATCAACACGCACCTCGAGGGCACCGAGGCGACGCTGAGCGCCTCGCTCGCCACGATCAAGGCCAGCAAGACGCCGGCCAGCACGTTCTCCGCGCTGGCGCAGCCGAACACCCAGCCGTTCACCCCGCAGCCGGGGCAGCGGATCGAGTGGATCGAGACGCCGCCGCCGGAGACCACGCCGGCCGGCGCCGACCAGCCCTCGAGCAACACCTCGTCGAGCACCGGCACCGGCTCCGGTGGCAGCGACTCCGGGGGCGGCGGGGGCGGTGGTGGTGGTGGAGGCGGCGGCCTCGGCTCGAGCGGCGGCCCGCCGGCCGGTGGCCCGCCGCCCGGCAACGTGCAGGAGTGGATCAAGCAGGCGATCGAGATCCTCAAGCAGAACGGCATCAACGTCAGCGAGGCCGACGCGCAGCGGATCTGGCAGATCATCCAGCACGAGTCGGGCGGCAACCCGCAGGCGATCAACAACTGGGACTCGAACGCGGCGAAGGGCACCCCGTCGAAGGGGCTGATGCAGTGCATCGACCCGACGTTCAACTCCTACAAGCTCGCCGGCCACAACGACATCTGGAACCCGGTGGACAACATCTGCGCCGGCGTCAACTACGCGATCTCGCGGTACGGGTCGCTGTCGAACGTGCCGGGCATCAAGGCGACCGCCGGCGGCGGGGGCTACGTAGGGTACTGATTCGTCGGCCGCCGGATTATCTGCTAGCGGATCTATCGGCGTAACCTGGGGGTATGACCACGTCAACGACGCCGGACCTTGCGTTCTTGCTCGCGCATGCCAGCCACGTGCTGTCGACGGAGCTGACCGCCGCCCTGGCCGGGTTGGGCATCACCCCGAGGGGGAACTGCGTGCTGACGTCCGCGCTGCCCGGCGACCGGACGCAGATCCAGCTCGCCGACGTGTGTCAGCTCGACAAGACGACGATGGTCGTGACCATCGACGAGCTGGAAGCGGCCGGCATGGTGGAGCGGCAGACGTCGAGCACGGACCGCCGGGCCCGGATCATCGTGGTGACCGACCGCGGGCGCGAGGTGCATTCCCGCGCCCGAAAAGTGGTCGCCGGCGTGTACCGCGACGTCCTCGGCGCACTGCCGGAGAACGAGCGCTCGGGGTTCGTGGACGGCCTGACCCGCCTCGTCGACGACCGACTCTCGACGCCGGTCGCCTGCCGCCGAGCCCCACGTCGCCGCACGTGACGAACCTCTGTCCACAACCCTGCCAGTTGTCCACAGGCAAGATCCACATCCCCTGGACTGTCGGTAGGCGCCGGTAAACTGGGCACTGGGCCGCCCCCGGGATCGGGTGGGGGCTGCATCGCACGCGAGGCGGTCTCTCCTCGGCTCATCTGCCATCCCATTCGTCGTTCACCCGCTGCCCGCATTCCACAGACTGATCTCCATGTAGCTAATCCAACAGCAGATCGTCTACTTGCAGACTATCTGTTACGGTTCCTCCTGTACGTATGACTCAGGAGGAACCATGTCCCAGATCGTTGGTCAGCGACACGACTCGCGGTGGTTCGCGCTCGTCGTGCTCTGCGCGGGGATGCTGATGATCATTCTCGACGGCACCATCGTGAACGTCGCGCTGCCGGCCATTCAGGCTGACCTCGACTTCTCCCAGTCCGGACTGGCCTGGGTGATCAACGCCTATCTCATCCCCTTCGGGGGTCTCCTGCTCCTCGCGGGGCGGGCCGGCGACCTCGTCGGGCGCAAGCGGATGTTCCTCGCCGGCATCTCGGTCTTCACGGTCGCCTCGTTGTTCTGCGGCCTGGCAACCAGCCAGGAGCTGCTCATCGCGGCTCGGTTCGTCCAGGGGATCGGCGGGGCGATGGCCGCCGCCGTCATTCTCGGGATGATCGTCACGATGTTCCCCGAGAAGGGGGAACAGGCGCGGGCCATCGGCGTCTTCGGCTTCGTCGCCGCGGCCGGCGGGTCGCTCGGGCTGCTCGCGGGCGGCGTGCTCACCGAGGTGATCAGCTGGCACTGGATCTTCTTCGTGAACGTGCCCATCGGGCTCGTCGCGTTCGCGCTCGCCGTGCGGAGCGTGCCCGGTGAGCAGGGCATCGGCATCCGGGAGGGCGCCGACGTGCTCGGGGCGCTCCTCGTGACCACCGGCCTCATGCTCGGCGTCTACACGATCGTCAAGGCCGCCGACCACGGCTGGGGCTCCGCGCGCACACTGCTTGTCGGCGCCGTCGCCGTGGTCCTGCTGGCCGGCTTCTTCGTCCGCCAGCGCACGGCCGCCAACCCGCTGCTCCCGCTGCGCATCCTGGCCTCCCGCAACGTCGCGGGCGCCAACGTCATCCAGGTGCTCATGATCGCCGGCATGTTCGGGATGTTCTTCCTCGGCGCCCTCTACCTCGAGCGGGTCCTCGGCTACGACCCGCTGCAGATCGGGCTCGGGTTCCTGCCCGTCGGCGTCGGCATCGGCGCGCTGTCACTCGGGGCGTCGGCCCGGATCAACACCCGCTTCGGGGAGCGGCCCGTGCTGATCGGGGCCCTGGCGCTCATCGCGGTGGGGCTGATGCTCCTCACCCGAGCGCCGGTCGACGCGAACTACCTCGTCGACTTCTTCCCCTCGACCGTCCTCATGGGCGTCGGCGCCGGGCTGGCGTTCCCCGCGATGATGACGCTCGCCATGTCCGACGCCACCGCCGACGACTCCGGTGTCGCGTCCGGCCTGGTCAACACCACACAGCAGGTCGGCGGCGCGCTCGGACTCGCGGTTCTTGCCACCCTGGCAACGTCGCACACGAACGGGCTAGTCGCCGACGGCGCGGTGGCCGTCGAGGCGATGACCAGCGGCTACCGGCTCGCGTTCGGGGTCGCGGCCGGACTGGTCACCGTCGCGGTCGTGCTCGCCGTGACCGTGCTGCGGCAGCCGCGGGAGGCCGAGGAACGGGAGCTGGTGGCCGTACTCGGTTGATCGAGCGCGGTGGCGGGCGGCAGTCTTGCGGGTATGTCCCACCGCCTGCTGACTGTCGCCGCCCGCGCGAACGTGCCGCCGTTTCACGTGATGGACGTGCTGTCCGCCGCCAACGCGCGGCAGCGCGCACAGGGGGACGTGGTGTCGCTGGCCGCCGGGCAACCGTCGGCCGCGGCACCACGCGCCGTTCTCGACAAGGCGGCCGAGGCCCTCAACGGCCCGCTCGGCTACACCGAGCAGCTCGGCATCCCCGAGCTGCGGGAGGCGATCGCCGGGCACTACGGCCACCGGTACGCCCTGGACGTCGACGCGCGGGACGTCGTCGCCACCACCGGGTCGTCCGGCGGCTTCCTGCTCGCCTTCCTCGCCGCGTTCGACGTCGGCGACCGGGTCGCGCTCGCCCGACCCGGCTACCCCGCCTACCGCAACATCCTCAGCGCGCTCGGCTGCGAGGTCGTCGAGCTGCCCTGCGGCGCGGACACCCGGTTCCAGCCCACCGTCGCCATGCTCGAGGACGCCGGCCCGCTCGACGGGCTCATCGTCGCGTCACCGGCCAACCCCACCGGCACCGTCCTGCCGGCCGGTGAACTCGCGGCGATCGCCGGCTGGTGTGCCGAGCGCGGCGTCCAGCTGGTCAGCGACGAGATCTACCACGGCATCGCGTACGGGGCGGACGCACCGGCGAGCGCGTGGCAGTTCTCCCGGGAGGCGATCGTGGTCAACTCGTTCTCCAAGTACTTCGCGATGACCGGCTGGCGCCTCGGCTGGCTCCTGGTCCCCTCCCGGCTGCAGCGCGCGGTCGACTGCCTGACCGGCAACTTCACCATCTGCCCGCCGGCGCTGTCCCAGCACGCGGCGACGGCGGCCTTCCAGTACGACGAGCTCGACGTCCACGTCGCCAGCTACCGCGACAACCGCGACCGCCTCGTCGCCGGGCTGCGAGGCATGGGCATCGACCGCATCGCGCCCGTGGACGGCGCCTTCTACGCCTACGCCGACGTCGCCCACCTGACCGGCGACACCATGGCGTTCTGCCAGCGCCTGCTCGCCGAGACGGGCCTCGCGATCGTGCCGGGCATCGACTTCGACCCCGACGCCGGGCACCGGTTCGTCCGGTTCTCCTTCGCCGGCCCGCCGGCCGACGTCGACACCGGCGTCGACCGGCTCGGCAACTGGCTCGCACCCTGAGTCCGAAACCCGTGGTTTTCCCCGATGTTCCTGGGGATTCGCCGTGGTTGACTGAGGGAACCGCCGATGAGCGCCACTCGTTCAGCCGGTGAGATCGGTATCCGGGGAGGAACTGACAATGCTGCTGAAGATCATCGGCGCGATCATCGTCATCTGGGTCGCATTCGCGGTGCTCGGCTTCGTGTTCAAGGTGCTCGGCTTCCTGCTCGTCGCGGCCGCGGTGGTCACCGTCGGCGCGATCGGCTACGCCGCCATCAAGGGCGGCAGCAACCGCAAGCAGATCCGTTAGTCGGCGTGCAGCGTCGCGACGCGGTCGAGCACCTCGGTGATGTCGGCCGCGCTCACGTCGCGGTGCGGGATGAACCGCAGGCGCCCGGCCATCGGCACGGCGAGCACCCCGACGCGGCGTAACGCGGTCAGCGTCGCGCCGACGTCGGGCATCGACGCCAGCACGATGTTCGTCTCCGGCTCGTCGACCTCCCACCCGAGCTCGGCGAGGCCGGCGGCGAGGCGCGTGGCGTTCGCGTGGTCCTCCGCCAGTGTCGAGATCCGGTCCAGACCGATCAACCCGGCCGCGGCGAGCACACCGCCCTGACGCACCGCGCCGCCCAGCATCTTCCTGATCCGCCGCGCCTCCTCGACGAACGACCTCGAGCCGCCGACCAGGCCGCCGACCGGCGCCCCGAGCCCCTTGCTCAGGCACACCTGCACGGTGTCCACGCCGACCGTCAGCGCGGCCGGCGGCACCGACAGCGCCACCGACGCGTGCCACAGCCGGGCCCCGTCCAGGTGCACCCGCAACCCGACGTCCCGCGCGGCGGAGACCAGTTTCGCGTGCTCGTCCGGCTGGGTGACCGTGCCGCCCGCCGCGTTGTGGGTGTTCTCCAGACACAACAGCGTCGTGCGCAGCAGGTGGTAGGGGCCGTTGGGGGTCGCCGACCGCACCGCCTCCACGGGCATCCGGCCCGGCCACGCGCCCCAGTCGACCGCCTCCGGCATGCCGCCGCACAGCCAGGCGGGCGCCCCGAGCTCGTCGTCGAGCACGTGCGCGCCGCGTGGCGCGAGGAAGCGGTCGCCAGGACGCAGGTGGGTGGTCAGCGCGATCAGGTTGCCCATCGTCGCGCTCGGCACCCAGATGGTGTCCTCGACGCCGAGCAGGTCGGCCGCCCGTTCCTCCAGCTTGCGCATGGTGGGGTCCCGGTCGAGCACGTCGTCGCCGACCTCGGCGTTCGACATGGCGAGCCGCATTTGCTCGTCCGGTTGGGTGACGGCGTCCGAACGAAGGTCGATGTCCCGGGTATTGGTCACGATCTGATCACACCACATGGCCGTGAGAGCATCCCAGTGGTGTCCCGAACGTCTACCGGGGTGGCGTAAAAGTCACGAGACCTGTCCGTGCAACCGTGGGCGCCACAGATTACGTCCCTTGTACGCAGACGACGAGCGGAGAGAGTTCGCGTGGATCAGCGCGACGAGCAGGACTTCGCGGAGTACTTCGCGGCGCGGCGAGATGCCGTGCGGCGATCCGCGTACCTGCTGTGCGGCGACTGGCACCGCGCGGATGACTTCGCGCAGACCGCGTTCGTCGCGCTGCACCGGCGATGGCGCAAGATCCGGGACCGCGGGGCCCTGGACGCCTACGTACGCAGGACGCTGGTGCGCGCGGTGATCGACGAGTCGCGACGCCCGTGGCGGCGTGAGCGGTTCGTCGACGAGCTGCCGGAGACACCGAACTCGGACGGCGAGATCGGCGACTCGGTGGCCACGAGGTCGGCACTGCTCGAAGGACTGCGGGCGGTGCCGCCGAGACAGCGGGCGGTGCTCGTCCTGAGGTTCCTCGAGGGACTGGACGTCGCGGCGACCGCCGAGACGCTCAAGTGCTCTCAGGGGACCGTGAAGAGTCAGACCGCCCGAGGGCTGACCGCGCTGCGGGAGGCGCTCGGGGACACGCTGGACGACCTCAGGTCGGCATCGTGACCGGTGGAGTGACGGCTGGAGTGACGAACGAGGAGGTGGTGTGAATGGACGAGCGCAGGCTGGCTGAGCTGCTGAAAGACGCGGTCGCGGACGCGCCGCCGCCCACGTTCGACCAGGGCGACGTGACCGCGGAGTCGGCACGTCAGCGCGTCCGCCACCGGAACGGGGTACTGGCAGGTTCCGCCTTTGGTGTGGCTCTGTTGGCGGGCGCGGCGGCGCTGAGCGTGGCATTGTGGACAGGGTCGACCTCGGACACGGAAACAGCGGTTGCGGGAAGTGGCTCGTCTTCCAGTAACGGAAATGCTGCTCCATACGAGTTACCTGACGAGGACTACGGAGCCACGGCAACGACAGAGCGTGGCGAACGAGACTCCTCACCGGAGACGCCCAAGCAGGGGGGCTCTTCGGCTGAGGACGGCGGGCCTGCGGGGCCCGCCAGCACTCCTAGTGGGTGCGAACAGGCGGACCGGGAGCTCGCTGCTGCCCTCGCGGGCGAGCTCCCGGCCGCCGCCAATCTCAAGGTGGACGACGCGCTGCCGGTCTCGCTGAACTGCCCGGTCGATGTCGCGGGCGCTCGCTACGACGTGCCGGACGGCCGGATCACCATCATGCGGGCCGAACCAGGTGTGACGCTGCCCACGTGGTCGCTTCGGTCCGGTTCCATCGAGGCGCGGGCGCCGACCAGCACCGGGCGGACGGTGATCGTGGTCAGCGAGCCGTACAGCACCGGCGAGCCCGCCCCGTACGCCGACGAGATCCAGCGGGCGGCCACCGACCTCGGGAAGCTCTACTGACCCACCCGTGTTCCGGTACAGCAAGAGTTGTACGCATGTACCAGAACAGGGGTGGGTCTCATGGCGTGGGTGGTGCTGCTGATCTCCGGGGTCTTCGAGGCGGGCTGGGCGATCTCGCTCAAGCTGTCCGACGGCTTCAGCAAGGTGATCCCGACGATCGTGTTCGCCTTGTCCGCCGCGATCAGCCTGGGAGGGCTCGCGTGGGCCATGAAACAGCTTCCGGCCGGCCCGGCCTACGCGGCGTGGACCGGCGTCGGCGCGGCGCTCACGGCGATCGTCGGCATGATCTGGCTCGGTGACGGCGTCTCGGTCCTCAAGATCGTCTCGCTGACCCTGATCGTGTCCGGGGTGATCGGGTTGAACCTGGCGGGGACGAGTCACTGACCGCCCGTACGATCGACCGACGATGACGGCCGCCAGCACTCCCAAGGGTGAGCGACGTCGCCAGGCGCTGGTCGAGGCCGCGGCGGCGTTGCTGGTCGAGGGTGGCTTCGAGGCGCTGCGGCACCGCGCGGTGGCCGACCGCGCCGGCCTCCCGCTCGCGTCGACGACCTACTACTTCGACTCGCTCGACGACCTGGTCGTCGCCGCGGTCGCCCACCACGGGCGCACCGAGCTGGTGCGCGGCCAGGCCCTGCTCGCGGAGCTGCCGACCGAGCCGCGTGGCGTCGAGTCGGTCATCGAGCTCGTGCTGGACCAGCTCCTCGGCCCCTCGGCGAGCGACCGCGACGCCGAGCTGGTGCTGCTGCGCTACGAACGCCTGGTGGCGACCTTCCGCCGCCCCTACCTGCGGCCCCTGATGGGCACGCTGGGCGCCGAGCTGCGCGGCCTCCTCCAGCAGATCTTCGCCCGCTCGGGCACCGACGTCGACGAACGCCGCCTCGAACAGCTGATCGCGCTGGTCGACGGCGCGGTCGTGAACGCGCTCATCGAGATCGACCCGGACCCGCGGGCCGTGGCCCGCCGGATGCTGCGGGACGCGTTGACGCCCTAGCGTGCAACCTCCCCGGTCCCCACGGCGTGAGTAACTGGCGGAAGGGGGCCACCTGCGACAGGCCGACGAGGAGAGCTTCCGCCGATTCGCCATCGAACATGCCGCGTCGATGCGCCGGTCGGCGTTTCTGTGCAGCGCGACGAGAGCCTCGTCAACTACAGCCCGCACGGTCCTGCTCCGCACCTGGCTGGACGAGAAGCGCAGACCGTGGCGCCGCTACTCGCTGGTGGTCGCCGTGTACGCGCCGGGCGCGATCACCGAGCCGCCGTCGGTCGACACCCCGACCATCCCGGTCACCTCGACCAGCTCGAGGGGCTGGCCACCGACCCGGCTTTCGCCCTGTAGGAGGGCCGGCGGGGGATCCCGTTAGGCTGGGAAAACGTGACGTCCAAGCCGCGCATCCCCAACGTTCTCGCCGGTCGCTACGCCTCTGTCGAGCTGGCCACGCTGTGGTCCCCCGAGCACAAGGTCGTCCTGGAGCGCAGGCTGTGGCTCGCCGTGCTGCGCGCACAGGCCGACCTCGGGATCGGTGTCCCGGACGGCGTGGTCGACGACTACGAACGGGTGATCGAGAACGTCGACCTCGAGTCGATCGCGGCTCGCGAGCGGGTCACGCTGCACGACGTCAAGGCCCGCATCGAGGAGTACAACGCGCTCGCCGGGCACGAGCACGTGCACAAGGGCATGACGTCCCGCGACCTCACGGAGAACGTCGAGCAGCTGCAGATCCGCCGGTCGCTGGAGCACCTCCGCGAGCGCACGGTCGCGGTGCTCGCCAGGCTGGCCACGCTCGCGACCGAGCACAGCGAGCTGGTCATGGCCGGCCGTTCGCACAACGTGGCCGCGCAGGCGACGACGCTCGGCAAGCGGTTCGCGTCGGCCGCCGACGAGCTGCTGGTCGCGTTCGAACGGCTCGACGAGCTGGTCGAGCGGTACCCGCTGCGTGGCGTCCAGGGGCCGGTCGGCACCGCGCAGGACATGCTCGACCTGCTCGGCGGCGACCAGTCGAAGCTGGACACGCTGCAGCGGAACATCGCCGGCCACCTCGGCTTCTCGCGCGTGTTCGACAGCGTCGGGCAGGTCTACCCGCGCTCGCTCGACTACGACGTGGTGTCCGCGCTGGTGCAGGTGGCGGCCGCGCCGTCGAGCCTCGCGAAGACGATCCGGCTGATGGTCGGCCACGAGCTCGCGACGGAGGGCTTCCGGCCGGGACAGGTCGGCTCCTCGGCCATGCCGCACAAGATGAACACCCGATCGAGTGAACGGGTCAACGGGTTCGCGGTGATTCTCCGCGGCTACGCGTCGATGGTGGGCGAGCTGGCCGGCGACCAGTGGAACGAGGGCGACGTGTCGTGCTCGGTGGTGCGCCGGGTCGCGCTGCCGGACGCGTTCTTCGCGCTGGACGGCCTGATCGAGACGTTCCTGACCGTGCTCGACTCGTTCGGCGCGTACCCGGCCGTGATCGGTCGTGAGCTGGACCGCTACCTGCCGTTCCTCGCGACGACCAAGGTCCTGATGGCGTCCGTGCGGGCCGGCGTCGGCCGGGAGACCGCGCACGAGGCGATCAAGGAGCACGCGGTCGCGGTGGCGCTGGCCATGCGTGAGCAGGGGGTCGAGCGCAACGACCTGCTCGACCGGCTCGCCGCGGACGCGCGGATCCCGCTGGACCGGGCCGGGTTGGACGCCCTGCTCGCGGACCGGCTGCCGTTCACGGGGGTCGCGGGCGCGCAGGTGGCGGCGGTGGTCAAGCGGGTGTCGGACGTGGTGGCCCGGTTCGGCGACGCGGCGGCGTACGTGCCAGGGGCGATCCTCTGACCGCCGGAACTACTGCGGGCAACCGCACCCCAACTGTGCGGGAAACCCCCGCGTCTCTGTCGGTGCCCCCGGATACCCTGCCAGAGTGGCAACCGTTTCGGAGTTGATGCTCTACCCGGTCAAGGGCTGTGCCGGCACGCCGCTCACGCGTGCGCGGGTCCTGACGACGGGCGTGGTGCACGACCGCACGTTCATGTTCGTCCGCGCGGCCGACGGGACCTTCCGCAGCCAGCGCAGCACGCCGCGGCTGGCGGTGGTCCGCCCCGAGCTGGCCTCTGACGGCGGCAAGCTGGCGCTGTCCGGGCCCTCGGTCTCCGACCTGGCGCTCGACGTGCGCCTCGACGGCCCGCGATTAACGGTCAGCGTGCACGGCATCTGGACGGGCGAGGGCGTCGACCAGGGCGACGACGTCGCCGAGTGGGCCAGCGACCTGATCGGCGAGCCGGTGCGGCTCGTGCGGGTGCCGCCCGACCACGAACGCGCGGTCGACGACTGGCACGGCGCCATCACGTTCACCGACTCCACGCCGCTGCACCTCACCTCGAGGTCGTCGCTGGACGACCTCAACGCCCGCATCCTCGAGAAGGGCGCCGAACCCGTGCCGATGGCGCGGTTCCGGCCGAACATCGTCGTCGGCGGGTGGGACACCCCCTACGCCGAGGACGACGTGCGGGAGTTCTCCATCGGCGGCACGCGGCTGCGCTGGGTCAAGCCGGACGTCCGCTGCCAGGTGACGATGGTCGACCAGCCCACGGGCATGCGGTCCGGCCCGGAGCCGTTACGCACGCTGGCCGACTACCGCCGCGAGCCGGAGGGCGGCGTGAGCTTCGGCATCAAGGCGGCGGTGCTGGCCCCGGGCGAGCTGGCGGTGGGCGACGAGGTGGTGGTGCACTGACCACCCCGGTCAGCGCGCGAACAGCAGCAGCACCTGGTCGCCGATGGTGCCGCCGAAGTCGCCGGCGGCCGAACCGCCGTTGACGGCCAACGCGACGCGCCCACCCGAGTCGACGTACACGATCAGCCCGTCGAGGATCGCGTCGCCGAAGGTGCGGCCGACGGTGGCCTTCACCGACCGGCCGTTGAGGTTGGCGTGCGCGGGCGTGCCGGGGACGGCGCCGCTGGCGTCGAGGTCGGCGCCGGTCGCGGCGAGCTGGATGTTGCCGAAGGCGTCGATGTAGCGAATCTCGGTGGTGATCTTCCCCGGCTCCACGGACGTCTCCGGCTCCGGCAGCCGCACGAGCGTGGCGGGGTCGACACCGGGCCCGAAGTTCTCCGGCGCGACCCCGGCGGCGAGGTGCGCGGCGGCCGGCGCGAACACGTCCCGCCCGTGGAACGTCGCGGACACGGTGGAGAGCTGGTAGGCGGGCTCGATCAGCTCGTAGGCGGCTCGCACCCCGCCAAGGAGCTCGGCCGCGGCCACGAGCAACCCGTTGTCCGGCCCGACGAGCAGGCCGCCCGCGGCCACGATCACGATCCCTCTGCGGTCGGTCCCCACGCCGGGGTCGACGACGCCGAAATGCACGGAAGGAGGCAGGTAGGGCACGGCTTGGGCAAGGATGGCCGCGCCGCGCCGCACGTCCCGCTGAGGCACGGTGTGGCTGATGTGGACGATCCGCGTCGCAGGGGAGATACGCGCGACGACTCCTTCGCAGACCCCGACGAACCCGTCATCGAGCCCGTAGTCGGTCGTGAACGAGATCCAGTCGTAGCTCATCTCCAAACCCTACGTTCGCGGGGGCGCTCACTTTCCGTGCACCGACCGGTACGCAAAACCACCCGGCTATTCCGCGACACGTCATCCAGGTGTCAGGTCGGTGTCATCCGGCCGTGGCGTCATGGAGGCGTGACCGCTCAACTGATGGTGTCGCTGTCCGGGATCAACGCATGGACCCTGGACCGCAGTGCCGACCTGAGCGCGGAGCTGGCGTCTCGCGGCGTGCCGCTGTCGATGCTGTTCGCACCCCGCGTCGCCGGGGCCGACCAGCCGAACGTGGTGCTGAAGTGGGTCCGCGAGCAACAAGCCGCGGGGAACGCGCTGCTCCAACACGGCTACGACTACACCGCGAGAACGACCCGCCGCAGGGCCGAGTTCGCCTCGCTGCCGGCGCACGAGGCCAAGCTGCGCCTAGCTGCGGCGGCAACCACGATGGAACGCCTGAACCTGACGACGGAAGCGTTCGTGCCGCCGCGGTGGGTGGCGTCCCCGGGGACACTGCTTGCCTTGCGCCACAAGGGTTTCGCCATGTGCGCCGACCTGCTGGGCATCCGCGACCTACGCACGGAGGCCGTGCACCGGGGCCGCGTGCAGGGCTTCGGCTTCGGCGAACGCACCGAACCGTGGTGGTGTTTCGCCCTGGTCATGGGCACCGCCCGGACAGCGCGGCGAGGCGGCATGATCCGCCTGGCCGCGGACACGACCGACCTGGCCCGCTCGGGCCCGCGTCAGGCTCTACTGGACGCGGTCGACATCGCGCTACACCACAACGCAACGCCGATCACCTACCCGGCGCTGCTGCGAACCCGCCCAGCTCAGGCAGCCTGAGTCACACGTCAGTCGACTCACCGCGGGCAGCGTGCTTCCGGCCCCATCCGGGCGACCCAGTTCCGGGCGATCTGAATGCCGGTCTGCAGTGCCTCATGGATCGGGACGGCCCGAGGCGACACGACCGACCTGGCTGGCACTGCCGGACGCGGTCGACGCAGCGTGCACCACGATGCGACGCCGACCACCTATCTGCGCCCGCCCAGGTCAAGCCGCCTGAGTCACACGTCGGTCGGTTTGCCGCGGGGCAGCGTCTGCAGCTCACTGTCCGGCGCCATCCGAGTCACCCAGTTCTGCGTGACCTGCATGCCGGTCTCGGTGAGCAGTGCCTCGTGGATCGGGACGGCCCGCCGCGGGTGGACCGCGCGCAGGAAGTCGATCACTTCGCCGGTCTTCAGCCACGGTGCGCCCATGGGCAGTCCGAGCACGTCGATGTCCTGCTCTGGCACGAAAAGCGCGTCGCCGGGGTGGTAGAACGCGCCGTCGTCGACGACGTAGCCCGCGTTGGTCGGCATGGCGAAGTCGGGGTGGATCGTCGCGTGGCGGCCGCCGACCGCGGTGACCGTCGCGCCGGCGAAGGTGAGCTGGTCGCCGGGGTTCACCTGTTCGGCGGTGAGCCCGAGCTTGGTGGTCTCCGCGACGGTGTCCTCGTCCACGACCAGCGCCGCCGTGGGGTTGGCGGCGACGAGCGCCGGGAGACGTTCGCCGTCCAGGTGGTCGAAGTGCTGGTGTGTTATCAGGATCGCGTCCAGGTCGCGGACCTCTTCGAAGCCGCTCGAGAAGGCGCCCGGGTCGAACAGCAGTCGGGCGGAGCCGGTGTCCAGCAGTACACACGAATGTCCAAAGTGAACAATCTGCACGTCACCAGGCTATCGCGGGTGTCGCGAACTGGCCGTCGCGACGGGCGCTACCGGCGGGTAGCGTGAACGGCTGAAGCCACAGGGAGGCCAGTCATGACCGCCGTCCAAGCGAAGCAGGACACCTTCGACTCGCTGAACCCCGCTACCGACGAGGTGGTCGCCACCCACCCGGTGCACACCGCCGACGACATCGCGGCTGCCGTGGCGCGTGCCAGGACGGCGGCGCAATGGTGGCGCGACCTCGGGTTCTCCGGGCGCGCGGAACGTCTGCAGCGCTGGAAGGGCGTGATCACCCGCCGCGCCGCGCAGCTCGCCGAGGTCGTGCACGCCGAGACCGGTAAGCCGCACGCCGACGCGATGCTGGAGATCGTCCTCGCGATCGACCACACCGCGTGGGCCGCGAAGCACGCGCCCAAGGTGCTCGGCCGCAAGCGCCGGCCGGCCGGACTGCTGATGGCGAACCAGGCCGCGTCGGTCGAGTTCCAGCCGCTCGGCGTGGTCGGCGTGATCGGCCCGTGGAACTACCCGGTGTTCACGCCGATGGGCTCGATCGCCTACGCGCTCGCCGCCGGCAACGCCGTCGTGTTCAAGCCGAGCGAGTACACGCCCGGCGTCGGCAAGTGGCTCGTCGACACCTTCGCGGACGCCGTGCCGGAGCACCCGGTGTTCCAGCTGATCACGGGCTTCGGCGAGACGGGCGCGGCGCTGTGCCGCGCCGGCGTCGACAAGCTGGCGTTCACCGGCTCGCCCGGCACCGGCAAGAAGATCATGGCCGCGTGCGCGGAGACGCTGACACCGGTGCTGATCGAGGCCGGCGGCAAGGACGCGCTGCTGGTCGACGAGGACGCCGACCTCGACGCGGCGGCCGACGCCGCGGTGTGGGGCGGCATGTCGAACGCCGGCCAGACCTGCGTCGGCGTCGAGCGGGTGTACGTGCACGAGAAGGTGTACGACTCGTTCGTGTCGAAGGTCGTCGACGTGGCGAAGACGGTCCGCGCCGGCGCCGACCCGGAGGCCCAGATCGGCCCGATCACCATGCCGGGGCAGCTGAAGATCATCCAGCGGCACATCGCGGACGCGCTCTCCCGTGGCGGCCGGGCGCTGGTCGGCGGGTCGGACGCGGTCGGCGACCGGTTCGTGCAGCCGACCGTGCTGGTCGACGTGCCGGAGGACTCCGAGGCCGTGCGCGAGGAGACGTTCGGCCCGACGCTGACGATCGCGAAGGTGTCGGACATGGACGAGGCGATCGCCAAGGCCAACGACTCGAAGTACGCCCTCGCGTCGACCGTGTTCTCCCGGCGGCGCGGGATGGAGCTGGCGGCGCGGTTGCGGTCGGGGATGACCGCGGTGAACTCGGTGATCAGCTTCGCCGGGATCCCCTCGCTGCCGTTCGGCGGCATCGGCGAGTCCGGCTTCGGGCGGATCCACGGCCAGGAGGGCCTCAAGGAGTTCGCCCGCGCCAAGGCCATCGCCCGGCAGCGGTTCCGCGCGCCGCTCCTGCTGACCACCTTCACCCGCACCGCCAAGACCGACGCGCAGGTCGCGAAGCTGATCACGCTGCTGCACGGCAAGCGTCGCTGACCGAGGCTGTCCACAACCCGCGGAGTTGTCCACAGGCAAGATCGACATCGCCTGTTCTGTCGGTGGTGGCCGGTAGACTGGGCACTGGGCCGCCCCCGGGATCGGGTGGGGGCTGCATCGCGCGCGGGGCTGGGTTCGTCTTTTGTCGTTGGTGGGTTCTGCGACTCATTGGTGGGTTCGGCGGTGGCGGATTTTACGGGCGGCCCCTCGCGCGTCAAGAGCGCCTTCGGCGTCGGCTTCGCCGATGGCTTCGCCACTCTTGACCCGCGAGCCTCCGCCGCCCTGGTTCAGGCGCTACGGGCAGGCTGGCGCCTGCCCTCCGTGGTGCCCGCCGCCGCCGAACCCCGAATGCCCGGTCGGCCGACCGACCGGCGATGCTGTGAAGGACCCCTTCACGGCATCAGCAACCGGAGTTATCCACAGGTGTGGACAAACCTGGGGATGAATCGAACACTCGTTCCAACTCGCGACTCATCCGCGGATGAGGTCTGCCGCCTTCTCCGCGACCATGATCGTCGGTGCGTTGGTGTTGCCTCGGGGGACCACGGGCATCACCGATGCGTCCACTACCCGCAATCCCTCGATTCCATGCACGCGCAACTCCGGGTCCACCACCGTCTGTTCCCCCGTGCCCATCGCGCAGGTGCCGACCGGGTGGTAGAGCGTCTGGGTCATCTCGCGAACGTGATCGGTCAGCTCGTCGTCCGTCAGGTCGAGCCTGCTCGGCTTGAACGGCCCGTCCAGGTACTTGGCCAGCGGCGCCACGGAACCG
Organism: uncultured Actinomycetota bacterium; assembly: GCA_963840275.1. Lineage (GTDB taxonomy): Bacteria > Actinomycetota > Actinomycetes > Mycobacteriales > Pseudonocardiaceae > Actinophytocola. The sequence goes on along the minus strand of CAWIYK010000002.1, from coordinate 249,053 downwards.
ATCTCGATCACGGTGCGCAGCGCCGACAGCATGGCGTCCATGTCGATCGGGTCCGCGTAGTACGCCGGGTCGATCAGGGGGCGCCACCTCGGGTCCGCCGAGCGCAGCCGCAGCCGTCCGCGCGAGGCGACGTCGACGAGCGTCACGCCCGCCGTGAAGCCCGTGCCGCTCGGGTCGTGCAGACCGTTGTCGTAGAACAGGGTCGGCGCCACGAGCAACTGCATGTCCGGCGCGGGCAGGCCGTCGCGCGTGTGGAAGAACGCGCCCGTCTCGGCGATGTTCGACGCGAACGGGCCGCGGCCGGTCAGCTGCCAGCGCAGTAGTCGCGCCGGCGTGGCCAGCTCCACCAGGTCCGTCGTGCCCTTGGTACGCCACAGGATCGCCGTCGCCGGGTGGTCGTGCAGGTTCTCGCCCACGCCGGGCAGGTGCGCGACGACCTTGATGTCCAGGTCGCGCAGGTGTTCCGACGGGCCGACGCCCGACAGCATCAGCAGCTGCGGCGAGTTCACGGCGCCACCGGACAGGATGATCTCCGAGCTGGCCCTGACGAGCGTCTCCTCGCCGTGGCGGGAGTACGACACCCCGACGGCACGCGTGCCCTCGAACACGATCCGCCCCACCAGCGCATGCGTGCGCACCGTCAGGTTCGACCGCTTCAGCGCGGGCCGCAGGTACGCGTCCGCCGTCGACCAGCGCTTTCCGTTGTGGCAGGTCACCTGGTAGTGCCCGGCGCCCTCCTGGACCGCGCCGTTGAAGTCGTCGGTCGGCTTCATGCCCCACGCCACCGCGGCGTCGACCCACGCCAGGGACAGCTCGTGCGTGTACCTGCGGTCCTCGACGTGCAGCGGGCCGTCGGTGCCGTGCAGCGGACCCGACAACCTCGAGTTGCGCTCCGCCTTCACGAAGTACGGCAGCACGTCGTCGTAGCCCCAGCCGGTCGCGCCGCCCTCGGCCCAGCCGTCGTAGTCCGCCCGGTTGCCGCGGATGTAGATCATCGCGTTCATCGACGAGCAGCCGCCGAGCATCTTCGCGCGCGGCCAGTACGTCGGCCGCCCGCCGAGGTGCTTCTGCTCGACGGTCTCGTAGTTCCAGTCGTACCGCGTCTTGAACAGCGACGAGAACGCGGCCGGGATGCGCACCTCGTCGGCGTCGTCCTCGCCGCCCGCCTCGAGAAGCAGCACCCGCGTCGCCGGGTCCTCGGTCAGCCGGTTCGCGAGCACACAGCCCGCGCTCCCGGCGCCGATCACGATGTAGTCGAAGGTCTCCGTCATCGGTGCCTCCTCGAGGGGGTCAACCCTCAGGAGACTGCCACGGTCGCTACAGCTTGGCGAGGATCTCCTTCTCCTCGTCGAGGGACAGCCCGGCCTTGCGTTCGCGGTCCAGCCCCAGCTCACGTTCCCGCACCAGCGCGTCGGCGACCGCGTCGGCCAGCGGGCGGACCGGCATGCCGGCCTCGATCGACGGCGTCGCGTCGTGCGACTTCATGCCGTCGTACTCCGGCGGCAGCCAGAGCGGCAGCGACCGCGGGCCGCCCCACGGCTGAACCTTCGCCTCGGTCAGCTGCGCCGGCGACGCCTTCACCAGCTCACCGTCGAACCCGACCGCCGCCGCGATCTCCGCCAGCATCGACTCCAGCGACTGGTGCGGGCCGACACCGTCGTAGACGCCGGCGAACCCCTCCTCGCCGGCGTCCACGATCCAGTGCGCCATGTCCTTCACGTCGATGATCTGGATCGGCTGGTCCGGCACGTCCGGCACCAGCACCCGCCCGCCCCGCGCGAACCGCCCCGGCCAGTAACCGAAACGGTCGCTGCGGTCCCACGAACCGGTGACCAGCCCGGGCCGGACGACGAACGCGCGGTCACCCATCGTGGCGCGCACGGCGTTCTCGCTCGCCACCTTGATGCCGCCGTACAACAGCACCCCGTCCTCGCCGGCGAGCATCATCGCGTCGCGGTCCGAATGCTGCTCGAGCGCCGGGACCAGCGGCCCGGTCGCCGGCGTCTGGCCCGGCGTCGCGTTGTCGGCGTACACGTTGATCGTCGACACGAACGTCCAGTGCCCGGCGCTCGCCCCGAACGCGTCCAGCGCGCGGGTCACCCACGGGTAGGACAGCGGGGACACGTCCACCACGGCGTCGAAGCGCTCACCGGCGAGCGGCGCGAGGCCGTCCTCGGCGTCCCGGTCGACCTTCACCAGGGTCGCGCCGTCGGGCACCGCCCCGGACTCGCCCCGCGCCGCACACACCACGTCGTGCCCCCGCCGCAGCGCCTCGGCCGCCACCGCGTACCCGACGAAGATCGTTCCACCCAGCACCAGAATCCTCATGCCGCACACACTGTCCCCGTGCCAGGGTGCGCCGCCACCGTTCTCGCGCTGGGCGAACGTCTTACAGCCGACGGAGAACGAAGTCGGCCGCGGTGCCGCCCGCGATGAACGCGTCGAGGTGGCCGTCCACCACGTAGACCCCGTACGGCGTCTCCGCGGCGGTCGTCGGCGCCGCGTCCGGCCACGGTGTCGTCCGCAGCCGCACCGCGGAGTGTCCGACCAGTGCCAGCTCGTGCACGGCGACCACCGAGCCCGGCAGTTCGCTGAGCCTGTTGGTGACCACCACCAGCGTGCCGTTGCGCCGCAGCACCATGCCGTCCGCGCCGACCAGTGGCCGCGCCATCCGCAACTCGGTCAGGCGTCCCCCGGACAGGCGATAGAGCTTTCCCGTCGTGTAGTTGCACACCACGAGGTAGCCGCCCGGGTGCCAGACGATCCCGTTGGCACCGGGCGACGGCAGCAGTCTCGGGTCGCTGACCAGCGTCGTCACCTGCCCGGCGAGGTCCACCTTGTAGACGGCGCCGGCACCGGTGTCGGTCACGTACGCGTTGCCGGCCGGGTCGAGCGCGACGTCGTTGACCGCGTGCCCTTCGCCGGACAGGTCGACCAACTGCGCACGCGCGCCGGTTCTCAGGTCGTACACGGCGAGGAAGCTCGGGCCGGACGCGAACGGGCTGCCGATCGCGGCGACGATCCGGTGCCTGCGCGCGTCCACCTTGAGGCCGACGTAACCCGGCAGCTCCGGGTCGGACACCACGGTCCTGGACACACCGTGCCGGCCGACCGCCGTGATCAGCGCGGGTTGGGTGAGCGACCCGACCAGCAGCGCCTGCCGTGTCGGATCCCATGCCACGCCTTCCGGGAACTGGTTCTCCGCGGCCGGTGACAGCACCGGCGGCAGACCGCGCCCGGTGGCCGTGGCTGGCGCGGCCGCGCCGACCAGCCCGGCCACCAGCGCGGCGGTGATGAGTAGCGAACGCATCGGTCTCCCCTTTCTCTGACGGACGCCACCGATGCTGTCGCTGGGGCGGGCGGGCAGCCAGCGTCTGCTCAACCCTGGGTCTGACAGACCCAGGCTCGGCGCGCGTCGCCCGTGGATACTCGGACGCATGGATCGCAGGTCGGAGCTGGGTGAGTTCTTGCGGTCGCGGCGTGCGCGCCGCCAGCCGGAGGACCTGGGGCTCACCCCGGTCGGCGGCCGGCGCCGCGTGCCGGGGCTGCTGCGCGAGGAACTGGCGCAGGCCGCCGCGCTGAGCGTCGACTACTACGTCGCCTCGGGCAGGGCCGCCCGCGCAACCCGTCGGAGGGCGTCGTCGACGCCGTCGCCACCGCGCTCGCGCTCGACCCGACAGAGCGCCGCTACCTGCACAACCTCGCCCGCCCGCGGCGTGCCCGCGAGCCGGAGGCGCCGGACGCGGTCCGGCCGGCGCTGCGTGCGCTGCTCGACGCCGCGCAGGTCCCGGCCGCGCTCTACAGCCGCTACGGCGACATCCTCGCCTGGAACGACCTGGCCGCCGCGCTGATGATCGACTTCGGCACGCTGCCGCCGGAGCGCCGCAACCTGCCGTGGCTGGTGTTCACGAACGAGGAGGTGGCGTCCCGGTTCGTCGACTGGGAGGCCAAGGCGCGCGACCTCGTCGCGCAGCTGCGGATGGAGACGAGCAGCACCCCCGACGATGAGAGGCTCGCCACGTTGGTCGGCGAGCTGACCATGCGCAGCCCCGACTTCGTGCGGCTGTGGGCGAGCCACCGGGTGCGGATGAAGACCCGCGGTGGGCACCGCTACCGCCACCCGATCGTGGGCGAGTTCACCTTGCTGTACGAGGCTTTCCGGCTGCCGGATGCCCCGGACGTGTCACTCGTGTGCCAGGTCGCGCAGCCGGGTGGCCCGGACGAGGAGGCGTTGCGGCTCCTCGCCTCGTGGACTGTGCGGACCTCGCAGCCAGGGCGTCTCGACAGAGTGAATCCCCAGCTCAGGTAATCTGCGGCGGTACTGATACTCGACCCAGGAGCAACCTGACGTGGCCCGAGTCGTCGTCGATGTCATGCCCAAGCCCGAGATCCTCGACCCCCAGGGTCAGGCCGTGGCCAACGCTCTTCCCCGGCTGGGGTTCTCCGGAATCTCCGAGGTCCGCCAGGGCAAGCACTTCGAGCTGGAGGTCGACGACTCCGTCGACGACGAGACGCTCGCCAAGATCGCGATCGGCTTCCTGTCGAACCCGGTGATCGAGGAGTTCGTGGTCCGGAGGATCTCGTGAGTCGTATCGGGGTCATCACCTTTCCCGGCACGCTCGACGACACCGACGCGGCGCGCGCCGTGCGCTACGCGGGCGCCGAGCCGGTCGCGCTGTGGCACGGCGACGCCGACCTGCGCGGGGTGGACGCGGTGGTCGTGCCCGGCGGGTTCTCCTACGGCGACTACCTGCGGGCCGGCGCGATCGCCCGGTTCGCCCCGGCCATGGGCGAGGTCGTCACCGCCGCCCGCGCGGGCCTGCCGGTCCTGGGGATCTGCAACGGTTTCCAGATCCTGTGCGAGGCCGGGCTGCTGCCCGGCGCGCTGGTGCGCAACGCGGGCCTGCACTTCGTGTGTCGCGACCAGAAGCTGCGCGTCGAGCGGACGTCGACCGCGTGGACCGGCGACTACGCCGACGGCGCGGAGATCGTCATCCCGGTCAAGAACATGGACGGCCGGTTCGCCGCCGCACCGTCCACAGTGGACGAGCTGGAGGGCGAGGGCCGGGTGGTCTTCCGTTACGTGGACGGCAACCCGAACGGCTCGCTCGGCGCCATCGCCGGCATCTCCTCCGCCGACGGCCGGATCGTCGGCCTGATGCCGCACCCCGAGCACGCGATCGACCCGCTGACCGGGCCGGGCATCGACGGGCTCGCAATGTTCACCTCGGTGTTGGGGAAGGTGCTCACGTGACCGCGACCGTGCACGTCGACTCGGTGGCGCACGCGGCGGCCACCCCGGACGCCCCGCAGCCCTACCGCGAGCTGGGTCTGAAGGACGACGAGTACACGCGGATCCGCGAGATCCTCGGCCGCCGGCCGACGGACGCCGAGCTGGCCATGTACTCGGTGATGTGGAGCGAGCACTGCTCCTACAAGTCGTCGAAGGTGCACCTGAGCTACTTCGGGCAGACCACGACCGACGAGATGCGCGCGTCGATGCTCGCGGGCATCGGCGAGAACGCGGGGGTCGTCGACATCGGCGACGGCTGGGCGGTGACGTTCAAGGTCGAGTCGCACAACCATCCGTCCTATGTGGAGCCCTACCAGGGCGCGGCGACCGGTGTCGGCGGCATCGTGCGCGACATCCTCGCGATGGGCGCCCGGCCGCTGGCGGTGATGGACCCGCTGCGCTTCGGCGCCCCGGACCACCCCGACACGCGGCGGGTGCTGCCCGGCGTGGTCGCGGGCGTCGGCGGCTACGGCAACTGCCTCGGGCTGCCCAACATCGGCGGCGAGGTCGTCTTCGACCCGTCGTACCAGGGAAACCCGCTGGTCAACGCGCTGTGCGTGGGTGCGATGCGGGTCGAGGACCTGCACCTGGCGCACGCGTCCGGCACCGGCAACAAGGTGATCCTGTTCGGCGCGCGCACGGGCCTCGACGGTATCGGTGGCGTCTCGGTGCTGGCGTCGGACACGTTCGCCGGCGACGAGGGCGGCGGTGGGCGCAAGAAGCTGCCGAGCGTGCAGGTCGGCGATCCGTTCACCGAGAAGGTGCTGATCGAGTGCTGCCTCGAGCTGTTCGGCGCGGGGCTGGTCGTCGGCATCCAGGACCTCGGCGGCGCCGGACTGTCGTGCGCGACATCGGAGCTGGCGTCCGCCGGCGACGGCGGCATGCACGTCGAGCTGGACCAGGTTCCGTTGCGTGCCACGGGAATGACGCCGGCGGAGATTCTGTCGTCGGAGTCGCAGGAACGCATGTGCGCGGTCGTCCGACCGTCCGATGTGGACGCCTTCATGCGAGTGTGCGCGAAGTGGGACGTCATCGCGACGGAGATCGGCGAGGTCACCGAAGGTGATCGCCTGGTGATCACGTGGCACGGCGAGACCGTGGTGGACGTGCCGCCGCGCACCGTCGCGCACGAGGGCCCGGTGTACGAGCGCCCGATCGCGCGGCCCGCGGACCAGGACGCGCTGATCGCCGCCGACCCGTCGACGCTGGCCCGCCCGGCCGCCGGCGACGAGCTGCGCGCGGAGATCCTGCGCATGGCGGCGTCGCCGAACCTGGCGTCCAAGCGGTGGGTGACCGAGCAGTACGACCGCTACGTCCGTGGCGGCACCGTGCTGGCGCAGCCGTCGGACGCGGGCATGATCCGCATCGACGAGGCGACCGGCCGCGGCGTGGCGATGTCGTGCGACTGCAACGGCCGCTTCACGCGCCTCGACCCGTACGCCGGTGCGCAGCTCGCGCTCGCGGAGGCGTACCGGAACGTGGCCGTGTCGGGTGCGACGCCGATCGCCGTGACGAACTGCCTCAACTTCGGTTCGCCGGAGGACCCGGGTGTGATGTGGCAGTTCCAGCAGGCCGTGCGCGGTCTCGCGGACGGCTGCGCGACGCTCGGCATCCCGGTGACCGGCGGCAACGTGAGCTTCTACAACCAGACCGGCACGACGGCGATCCTGCCGACGCCGGTCGTCGGCGTGCTCGGCGTGATCTCCGATGTCGCCGACCGGATCCCCACGGGCCTCGGCGCCCCCGGCGACGCGCTGATCCTGCTCGGCGAGACCCGCGACGAGCTGGCGGGTTCCGAGTGGGCACACGTCGTGCACGGCCACCTGGGTGGGCGACCCCCGATGGTGGACCTGGACCGCGAACGCGTGATCGGCTCGGTGCTCCGCGCCGGCGGCGTCTCGGCGGCACACGACCTGTCCGACGGCGGCCTCGCGCAGACGCTGGTGGAGGCGACGCTGCAGTCCGCCACCGGCTGCGACGTCGAGCTGACCGGAGACCCGTTCGTCGCGTTGTTCAGCGAGTCGTCCGGCCGAGTGCTGGTGTCGGTCGCGGACCCGGCGACCTTCACCGCCCGCTGCGACGCGGAAGGCCTGCCGTGGCAGCGGTTGGGCGCGGTGGCGGACACGTCGGCGCTGCGCATCGAGGGTGTCGGGGAGCTGGCGCTGGCCGAGCTGAGCGAGGCGTGGGAGGGGACGCTGCCGGCGCTGTTCGGCTAGGGGCTCGTCTCGCCTCAGTCGAACCGGTCGGCGGTGCAGACGTCGATCTCGGGCAGGATGTTGGTGGGGCAGGTCAGGTACCAGCTGGCCACCCAACCACGGTTCCCGCCCGGGGCGTCGACGTACACCCACCAGGTGTTCTGCCCGACGAGCTGGCCCTTGCTCTGGCACAGCGGGTACAGCTTGTTGCCGGGATCGAGCCCGTCGAGGACGTCCGGACAGTTCCCGGTGCCCGGCGTGTCATTGCACGCGGTGCCCCCGCCGCGCAGGCTGACGCCGGACTCTCGCACGCTGTAGGAACCGGGCACGTAGGTGGACCCGTCGGTTGGCTCACAGCCGCTGATCAGCGCAAGAAGCACCACACCACCCGCTAACGCACCACCACGCATGGCCGGCCTCCCGCAAACGCTGCACTCCCTCGACCGAGTGATCGCACAGTCACCCACACGCGTAACACCCTGTCAAGATCAAGCCGGTTCGGGCATGCAAAAGGCCACGCGTCCGTGTCCCACGGGGTGGCGCGGCCTGTTGCGAAGTCTTGCCAGCTTGCGATCAGTTGCCGCTGTCGCTGCCACCCGACATGGAGAGGCTCCTTTCGTGGGAATCGAAAATCGTGTGAATTGGAACATTCATTGGCTCGACCATCCGATTGCCACGCCGTAGTGCGCAAGGGGCTGACACGGTTCGGTGAAGGTGTGTTCGGCGAAGCCGCGAGACGTCATGGACAACCACCGGTCGTCGCCGGCCCCGGGTCGCTCGTAGCGCTCCCGCTCGGTGACATCCGCGTACCACCAACAACTCTCCGGCAGATCCTCCTCGTCAAACCTGATTCGGATGGTCAAACCTCTGACCGGCATAACGCCATGCAGGCGTTGGCCAGGAGCAATGCCGTGATGATCTATCTCGACATTGATTGCACGTCGCGCTGTGTTGACAGCGTTCCCTGCCATCGCCTCTGACGAAAAATAGTGCCGGTCCCCCCGCCGAAGCGCCGGAAACCACAACCGGGTGAGGATCGGCTCGCCGGGTGCGGATGCTACGCGCTCCGCACGGCAGCCCCAAATTGCGCGAACAGGCACAGCTGTCGTGGCGTCGAAGCCCTCCGGGAGAGCGCGGGCTGTGTAGAACTCGACGCCGTCTTCGCGGGCGGTGATGAGGCGTTCGGTGATCCGGCGTTGGACGAACCGACCCTTCATGAACACGGTTGTCACGAACAACTCGGCGAAGACCGGCTGGGCCCCTCGGGATGGCTGCCGAAACCTCGGCTGCGCGACGTCGGTGAAGTATTCACGCCAGTCGGCCGGATGATTGTGGAGATAGTCCAGGCGCTCGTGCACCTTCTCGCCGAGTCGACGAACGCCGTCGCCCCACCACCGGCGCAGCGCGTCGTAGCCGTGGTGTTTGCCGGAACGCTGCACGCCGAAGTCCCCGCGATCGCGGGCGAACGCGAGCCGCCTGTCGATGGACGGCTCCCGGTTCGTGGGATCCAGGTGCAGCGCGGCTTTCAGCGCCAAGCGTTCGTCGGGCAGTTCGATCAGGTCGAGCTCGCCCCGAATCAGTCGCCACAGTGCCGCGGCGCGCTGGTCCGTTCGCGTTCCGGGCGGCATCGACGACGGCAGTCCTTCGACGAGTGCGCGCAGAGCGGCGGATTTCTTCGTGGTGGCCGGTCGGTGGAGATCCTGGAGCGCGTGCTGCAACGTGGTCTCAATACGGTCCGGACCACCGGCGGCGAGCCATCGCAAACCCGCCTCTCGCGACGAGGGTTTGCCCTCCGGCCGGGGAGTCACGTCATTCTCACTATCCACTCACCATCCGCTCACTGGTCTACCACCATGCGGCGAGCAAGTCCATGTGCCGCATGGTGACCGGATGAGCACGCGCTGGGGCGTTCTCTCCTGGAATTCCTCGGCGGCACCAAGGACCGTTAGAGGTGGACACGTGCAAATCCGCGTGGCCGTCGCCGGGAAATCGGCTGTCGTCCTGCACGCTAGGGGTGCGACATGCAGAAGAAGGAGAAGCCGAGGATCCAACTACGTTTCCGGCTCGCGCTCGCCGCCGGGCTCAGCGGACTCGGTGGGGCAAGCGTGATCCTGCTCGGTCCCGCTGCCGCCGCACTGCTCAGCGTGCTGCTGTTGCTGGCCGTCGTGGCGCTCGCGTGGGCCGTGGTGTTCAGCCCGACGAGAAGAACCGAGTGAGCGGCTGCTGCGGCTGATCAAGGCGTTGCGTCGCCACTAGGCAGTTACGCGCGGATCAAGCCCATCTCGCCGGTTGACGTGTCCACTACCCAGCCCGACGGCAAATGGTTCTCGTGGCGTAGCGACACTCGCATGGCGTGTGTGCGGCCGGTCAGTGCGTCGCCGGCGACGCGTAGGTCGAGGGTGTCGTGGAAGGTCGTGTTCGAGAAGTCCACGTTGTGGTCGAACGTCGCGTCCTCGAAGCTCGTCGGGCCGTGGTACGTGCCGCCCGCGAACTTGCTGTCCCCGTGGAAGACCGAGTGGTTGAAGTCCACAATGGAGTGCGCGGTGAACTTGCTGAACCACGACCGCTGCTGGAACTCCACGTGGTGGACGAAGAAGCGGCCCCAGCTCTCACTGTCGGTGAACCACGCCGAGCCGCGGATCTCGCAGTGGTGGAACCCGTTCGTCTGGTACAGCCGCAGCGCGCGGGCGCGGAGCGTGCCGATCACCCGGAACGACAGGTCGCAGTACTCGAGCGCGGCACCCGTCAGGTCCAGGTTGTACGCGGGCGCGTCCGGCGTGCCGACCACCGGCAGCAGATCGGCCACCAACCGTTGCGCGGTCAGGCGAACCTGACGCCACCGGTCGGCGGTGGCACGGTCGTCGGCGAGCTCGGCACCGTCGCCGCGGGCCTCGGCGTACTCGGGATGATCGAACGGGCGTCGCAGGTACGAGCAGATGACGTCGAGCACGTCCTGCGTGTACGACGGCCTGCTGCGCGCCAGCCCGGCCAGCGCGTGCAGCGCCCCCACCCGCACCTGGTCGGCGTCGTGGCCGAGCAGCTCCACCGACTTCAGGAACCGCTCGTCCGCGGCCCGTTCCCGGTCGTGCTCGGCCCGCGCGCCGTCCAGCGCCTGCCGCTCGCGCTCGAGGGTCTGGCGCTCCTCGTCGACGCGTCGCCGACGGTCGTTGAGCCACAATGCGTACAGCGCGACGACCGACCCGGCCGCGAGACCGCCCGTCTTCAGCGCGTCGGCCCGGGTGGCGACCGGCAGCAGCCAACCGCTCACCGCAGCGAGCGCGCCGAACGCCAACAACACAGTGGCCACCAGCCGCAGCGACTGGCGCACCGCGAAGACGACGATGCCGCCGGCGAACGCGACGAGACCGAGCGCGATCAAGACTGCACTGGTCATGTGGCGTCCGCCGGCGGTAACGTCGAGGGTGCGATCAGAAAGCGTAGAACGTGTAGATGCACCAGCCCTCGTCCTCGAGGAACGCGCTCGTGCGGCCCGACGCGTCGGCCCCGCTGAGCGTGCCCTTGAGGTCCGCGCCGACGTAGGAGGAGTCGGCGGTCGTGCCTGCCGGGTCCATCTCCAGGCTCGGGCTCTTGCCGGCGGCCTCGGTGACGTCCGCCTGGCTCGTGCTGTCCTTGCACAGCAGGCTCACGGCGCCCGCGCCGTCACCGGCGTTCAGTTTGTCCAGGAAGGACTGCACGAACTCCTCGCCGTCGGAGTCGCCGCCACCGCCGGGGCCGGGGGCATCGCTCGAGGTGTCCGGATCCGAGACCTCCGGCTCCTCCGCCGTCGCGGTCGGGTGGTCGGCGCCGCTGGTCGGGCTGCTGCCCTTGGCGAAGTCCTGCCAGCACCAGTCCTTGCCGTCCTTGACGACGGTGGCCGCGTACTCGTCGGACTCGCCGTCGTAGGTGATCGTCATGACCACCGTGACCTCGTCGTCCGACTCCTCCTTGGTGTCCTTCAGCTCGGCCCCGGTGATCTCGTCGATGGCGTCGATGGCGCCGTCGACGGAGCTGGACTTGTCCGAGCAGGTCAGGTCCTTGAGCGCGCTCTTGTCCTTGTCGTCGGCAGCCGCGACGAGCTTGTCGATGAAGTCGTCGGGGCCGGGGTCCTTCTCGCCGCCACCGCCGCCGCCCCCACCGCCGCCGCCCGCGGTGTCGGTCTTGTCGTCGGACAGGAAGAAGCCCGGTGCGACGAAGCCGGTGATGCCCAGACCGGCGAGCAGGATCACGACGATCGCCACGACGGCGATGACCGGGCCCTTGCTCTTCTGCGGCGGCGGTGGCCCCCCGAAGCCGCCGTACTGCGGATACCCGGCCCCGCCGTACTGGGCGTTCGGGTCGTACGCACCGTACTGACCGGTCGGTTGTTGCTGGTAGCCGCCGCCGTACTGACCGTACTGATCGGGCTGCTGCTGACCGTACGGGTCAGGCTGCTGGCCGTACGGCCCCTGCGGTGGGTAAGTCATTGCGTTTCCTCCCCGATGACTGTCCTGCCAGGTTCCGACGTGGTCACGGGGGCCTTCGTTCCCTCTAACTCACGCGTTGCTCACGCGGAGCTTAAATGCCCGAAGGGGGCCTTCGCGCCGGTGGTCGGCGAAGGCCCCCTTCGGGAGGAACCGATAGCGTCAGTCGTGGTTGGTCGCGAAGACGACCAGCCGGTCATAGGCGCCGTTGAAGCTGTTCTGGTCGATGGGCGTCGAGCTGTACTGCCACACCGTGTAGACACCCCAGCCGATCGGCAGCGTCCCGGGGGCGGACGCGTACCTGGCCACCCACAACGGGTTGGTGGACCCGAAGCTCGACCCGACGCACTGGTTCCACCAGCTGGTGGAGGTGTAGATCGCCGGGTACTTGTTCCACCGCGCCTTGTAGGTGTTGCTGAAGTCGCGGATCCAGGTGGTCATCGAGGCCTTGGACAGCCCGTAGCAGGTCGCGCCGTACGGGTTGTACTCCATGTCCAGCGCGCCGGGGAGCGTCTTGCCGTCGCCGGACCAGCCGCCGCCGTGGGAGCTGAAGTAGTTCGCCTGTGCGGCGCCGGAGGACCGGTCCGGCAGGGCGAAGTGGTACGCGCCGCGGATGAAGCCCTGGTTGTAGGACCCGCCGTACTGCTGGTTGAAGTACGGGTTGATGTAGCCGGTGCCTTCGGTCGCCTTGACCCAGACGAACCGCTTGCCGGCGTTCCACTGTGCCGGCCAGTCCACGTTGCCCTGGTGACCACTCACGTCGATGCCGGCCACCGAGGCCAGCACGCCGTGGTCGGCGGGGTTCACGCTGCGCGGCATCTGGGCGACGCCTTCGTGCAGTCGGATCTGCGAACCCATCGGGTGGTCCTGGGTCTTGATCATTTCCTGGATCGCTGCCTGGTCGCCTGCAGGGGTGGCGTCCTGGCCAGCCATCGCGGGACTGGAGAGTCCCGCGACTAACAGAGTCGTGGTCAACGCAACGGCGGCGCTCAGCAAGCCCCGTCGTCTCCCACGCCACATACTGTTCATGGGAAGCCCTTTCCGAATCGCCCTCGCGGATGGCAGCTCCCGGGCTGGAGCTGCCAAGATACAGATTGTGGTCGCCCAGTACCTGTTTGTCACGTTATTCGGTGAATTATCAACGGCAAGTTCGGTAACGTTTCATCTGGTCGGGAGCGATGAAGATCGTCACCGGCTGACTCCGCTGACGGTCACGCGGTGGTCGTGACCAGTGCGAACGGATGCGCACGGCCATGGACGGGGGATGCGGCCGGCCGTATCCTGGCCCGTGCCACGCAGGCGGGGTGGCCCAGCGAACTATGCCGGAAGGTGTGACGGTGGCAGGCCCGACAGGCTCGAGTCGCGGCGCGTTCGTAGCCGCGTGGGCCGATGTGCTCGCGGCAACCGGCTACGTGGCGACCGACCGCGGCGCGCTGCACGCCAAGGTCGGTGAGCTGGTCGACGTGCTCACGGCCGCGCTGCACGCGGAGCCGTTCGTGCCGGTCGCCGTCGAGCGGGTCGGCGCCGAGCTCGTCGAGATGCGGTTCGTCGCCGCGGAGGCACTCGCCGGCACCGTCGAGCTGATCGGCTCCCGGCTCGGCCCCGCGAAGGACCCGGCCCGGGTGCCGAAGATCCTCGCCGCGGTCACCACCGGGTTCGTGCGTGCCGCCCAGTCGTGGATCTTCCGCGAGCAGGAGACACTGCGCCGTTCCGCGCTCGATGCCAGGGACAACGCCGAGAGCGCCCGCCGCACGAGCGAGGCCAGGTTCCGCGCGATGTTCACCGACGCCGCCATCGGCATCGGCATCACCGACACCCAGGGCCGGCTGCTCGAGGTCAACGGCGCGATGGCGGCCATGCTCGACTACCGGCCGGAGCAGCTGCACGCGCTCAACCTCGTCGACTTCATGCACCCCGACGATCCGCCGGAGCTGCGCAGGTACTTCAACGAGATGGTCACCGGACAGCGGGACCACTACCGGATCGAGCGGCGCTTCCGCAGGCGCGACGGCTCGCCACTGTGGACCAACGTGACCGTCTCGCTCGTGCGGGACGACAGCGGCGCGCCGCAGTACCTCGTCGGCATGGTCGAGGACAACACCGAGCGGCACGTGCTGTCCGAGCAGCTGCGCCACCAGGCCAACCACGACCCGCTGACCGGGCTCGGCAACCGGGCGCTGTTCACCGAGCGGCTGCAGGCGGCGTTCGGCGGGTCGCGGGGCGAGCGCGTCGGCCTCTGCTACCTCGACCTGGACGGCTTCAAGGCGATCAACGACACGCTCGGGCACGTCGTCGGCGACCAGCTGCTCGTGGAGATCGGCGAACGGCTCGACCGGCTGGTGTCCGCGCCCGGCCGGCTGGTGGCGCGGATGGGCGGCGACGAGTTCGTGGTGCTCGTCGAGCACACGAGCGGCCTCGACGACCTCGTCGACCTGGCCGAGCAGATCCTGACCGGCATCGCGACGCCCGTGCACATCGGCGGCCACCGGCTCGCCGTGTCGGCCAGCATCGGGATCGTCGAGCGGTCCGTGTTCGACGCCTCGCCAGCCGAGACCATGCGCGACGTCGACGTGACCCTGCACTGGGCGAAGGTCGACGGCAAGAACCGCTGGGCGATCTACGACCCGGAGCGCAACGCCCGCGAGATCGCGCGGATCACGCTGTCCGCGGCGATGCCGACGGCGCTGGAGCGCGAGGAGTTCTACGTCGAGTACCAGCCGATCGTGTCGCTGGTCGACGGCACGCTCCTCGGCGTCGAGGCGCTCGTGCGGTGGGCGCACCCGGAGTTCGGGCGGCTCGGGCCGGACCGGTTCATCGGGCTGGCCGAGGAGACCGGGCTGATCGTGCCGCTCGGGAAGTGGGTGCTGGAGACCGCGTGCCGACAGACGATGCGGTGGCGTGCCGCGGGCGCCGACCCGGTCGTGAGCGTCAACCTGGCCGCACGCCAGGTAGCCGAGCCGGGACTGGTCGAGGACGTGTCGGCGATCATCGCGGACGTGGGCATCCCGCCGACCAGTCTTCAGCTGGAGCTCACGGAGAGCGCGATCATGGGCACCACGGGCGAACCGTTGTCCGCGCTGCGCAAGCTGGTCGACCTCGGTGTGCGCATCGCCATCGACGACTTCGGCACCGGCTACTCGAACCTGTCCTACCTGCGCCACCTGCCGGTGCACGCGCTGAAGATCGCCGGCTCGTTCGTCGAGGGCCTGCGAGCCGGCGAACCGGACTCGGTCGACGCCCAGATCGTGACCGCGCTCGTGACGCTCGCGCACACGCTGAAACTGGACGTGGTCGCGGAGGGCGTCGAGACCGGTGAGCAGGCGGACCTGTTGCGCCACATCGGATGCGACTCCGCGCAGGGCTGGCTGTACGCCAAGCCCGGGCCGCCGGAGGAAGTGGACCGCTGGCTGCCGTGAGGGTGGCGGGCCAAACGCCGCAGCTCAGAGGCTCGTCAGATGCTTCGCGGGGATCATGGCCGAGATCGGCCCGGCGGGGTTGATCACCAGCGGATGCCCGTACAGCAGCGGTGCCAGCTCGCGCCCGCTGACCTCACGCCACCCCGGCCACGCCTGCGGCACGTACGCGACCGAGGTACAGACCGGCACCATCACCGTCCCCTGGCGCGCGGGGAACGCGGTCACCGCACGGTCCTCCTGCGACGTCGCGTACAGGAGCAGCTTCGCGCGCAGCACGGCCGCCGGCAGCTCTGCCTGGTCGCGGTGCCCGGCCTTGATCAGCTGCAGCAGCTGTTCGAGGTCGCTGGCCGGCTCGGGCATGCGCAGCGCCGTGGGCGACGGGCGGTACTCGGTGTTGCGCCGGAAGGTCATGTCGATCTGCCCCGCCGCGTTGACGGGGTACGCCCCGACGACG
Source organism: uncultured Actinomycetota bacterium (assembly GCA_963840275.1). GTDB lineage: Bacteria > Actinomycetota > Actinomycetes > Mycobacteriales > Pseudonocardiaceae > Actinophytocola. The sequence goes on along the minus strand of CAWIYK010000002.1, from coordinate 233,235 downwards.
CCCCACGGCGGGATGTCCGCGTCGGCGTCGAACGCCGGGTCGATGACGTAGAGCCACGTGTTCGGGTTGGCCATGGCGCTGGCCCGCATCTCCGGCGTGATCTCGGGCGGCGTCACCTGCTCGGCATCCGGCATTGGCTCATCGTAGGTCGGGTTTCGGTACGTTGCGTCGCATGCGGAGCTTTCGGGTGGCGGCACCGGTCCTGGCGGCACTCCTGGTCGCCGGCTGTTCGAGCCCCGAGCCGGGCACACCAGTAGCCGGCGAAAAGGCGACCACCGGCGCAGAGACGACGACCACCGGCGCGGACACGACCACCACGAGCAAGCCCAGCAGCACGCGGCCCAAGCCCATCGACATGACCGCCGTGGACGTCTGCCAGCTGATCGGCGCGATCACGTTCGCCGACTTCGCCCCGGACGGCAACCCGATCGGCGGTGAGTCGACGGTCTTCCCCGGCTCGCAGGACTGCTACGTCAACAGCCTCCCCCAGAACCGCGGCCTCATCCTCGTCGCGGTCCGCGACCAGGGCACCACCGAGTACCTCGACGGCGCCAACGCGGAGATCACGGAAACACAGGCGGCCGGCTACCCGCTGTACGTGCTGACGCTGCCCGACCCCGCCAGCTGCTTCGGCGCACTGGACGTCAACGACGGACAGATGTTGTTCATCAACTACGGCATGACCCAGGCCGACACCCCGCCGGTGACCCCGCAGGAGCAGCTCTGCGCGGCCGTCCCCGAGATCGCGGCGGCCGCGTTGGCGCAGCTCGGGGCCTGATCGCGGGCTCACCCGAGCGTGTGTCGACCGGCCAGGTAGCGATCTCGTGAAAAGTTCGTGGTTGTGATCAGTTGCTTGTGGGAACCACTCCACGGCGTCATGCATCAGAGCTACAGTCGTCGCAATTGCACAGACTGAGGGAGACGAGTCGTGTATCTGGCAGATGGTGGCGGTGGTAGCAGCGCTCCGACGGGCCCGACGTTCACCGGGACCCAGCGCCTGCACATCGAGCCCTCCGCGATTCCGGAGGCACTGAAGGCGTTCACCGACGCGTACGACCGCGTGTCGCAGAAGGTCCGCGAGCTCAGCAGCCTGCCCATCAGAGAATGGGCCAACGACCCGGTCAGCAACGAGACCCAGGTGCAGTTCGCCGAGCGGAGCAACGCCGGCGGCGCGGACTCCGCGATCACCTGCCTCACCGGCTACCAGAAGCAGCTGAAGGGCGCGATCGACTCGCTGCAGTCCGCCCACGACCAGTATCTCGCCACCGAGGGCACCAACACGGAGCGCTGGGGCAAGTACGACCAGGCCTGACTCACTTAAGGATCCACCATGGGTTACCGCTGGCGGGGCTACGAGCACCCAGAACTGCACAAGATGATCACCACCGGACCTGGCGCGTCGGCCTCCGAGCCGCAGACCGTGTACTGGAAGAACCTCGAAGAGGAACTCGCACAGGTCGACCAGGACCTCAACACCAAGCTGAACACCCTCGGCGCGAGCTGGGAGGGTGCGGCCGCGGAGAGCGCGAAGACCGGCCTCACCCCGCTCGCCGAGTGGGCCGGCGACGCCGAGACCGGGTCCGGCGTCATGCGGATCTCGTCGGAGAACCAGGCCGACTACATCTCCGACGCGCGTGCGCGGATGCCGGATCCCGTGGAGGTGACCACGCAGGCGCCGTCCACATGGGACGTGGTGACCGCGGGCGCCGCGGCGCTGACCGGCAACTCGGGCCCCGCGTTGGACGTGGCCGCGCAGGCCGCCGACCACGAGGCGCAGGAGGCCGCGAAGAGCGAGGCCGAGCAGCGCGCCGTCGAGACGATGCAGACCTACGAGTCGAGCAGCACCTGGAACCGGGACACGCTCGGCACGTTCGTCGCGCCGCCCGACGTGGTCGTCTCGACGCCGCCGCCGCAGGGCGGCAACGCGACGGCCGTGCTGCTCGGCAACCCGCAGACCCGCAACGTCGGCGGGAACAACGGCGGCACCACGACCAACGGCTCGAACCACCAGGTCCCGACGACCAACCAGGTCCAGACGGTCACGGTGGGCACCGGCGACACGAGCGGCGGCGGCACCCAGGTGCCGTCGACCGGCAACGGCGGCGGTACCGGCAGCGTTCCGACTGTCCCGCCAACGACGACGACCCCGCAGGACGTGTTCGTCCCGCCGGTGGGCCCCGGCGGTAGCGGTGGCCTGCCGCCCACGATGACCCCGCCGCCGACCGGCCCCGGCCCCGGCCCGTTGCCCGGTCCCGGTCACCTGCCCGGCCCGTACCCGATCGTCGGTGGTGGCGGCGGCGACCCGTTCGGTGGTGGCGGCGGCCAGAACGCACAGGACATCGCGCGTCGGGCACTGCCGCCCGTGCGCCCCGGCTTCCCCGGCGGTCCCGGCGGCGGTATGCCGGGTGGCGCCGGCGGCCTCGCGGGCGGGATCGACGGCGAACGCGCGCCGTCGCAGCTCGGCCGTGGCGGGCTCGCCGGACTGCCCGGTGAGGGCGGCGTGGTGCGCAACGCGCCGGGCGCCGCCGGTGCCGCGGGCGGTCGTGGCGGCGGTGTCAACGGCCCGATGGGTGCCGGTGGCCGCCGAGGCGAAGGTGAGGACGACGACGAGCACTTCGCGCCGGACTACCTCCTGGAGGCCGACGACGTGTTCGGCGACGACCGCAGGGTCGCGCCGACCGTGATCGGCGAGTAGGGCAACACACGTTCCGTCGGGGCGGGGAGTCGCGTTCAGCGGCTCCCCGCCCCGCCCGGCTCTGGGTAAGGTTTTACTGTGACCAGCACTTTCTCGATCGGCGACCGGGAGACCGAACCGATCACGCTGTCCGCGCTCGAGTTCGACGTGCTGTGGGAGCACCTGCGGCTCGGCAGCGTGCCGCTGGTGGTGAAGGTGCCGTCGCCGGGGAAGACGTTCGAGGAGCGCGCCCAGCTGGAGGCGAGGGCGTGGGCGGACCTCGAGGCACGCGGGCTCGGGCGGCCGGTCGACGTCGACGAGGACATCCAGCAACTGCTCGGCGTGCTCGCGAAGCCGGCCCGCGAGGTCGACGTGCGCGCGTTCGTCGGGCGGAACGTGCGGGCGCTGGCGGCCTCGGTCGAGGACGACGCGGCGGTCGTGGAGCTGAGCGGCGAGACCGTGACGCTGCGCCGCGCGTCGGCCACCGGGCTGCCGACGGCGGCGCTCGCGGTGCTGCCGAGCGCGGCCGCCGGGCCGGGCCAGTCGGTGACGTTGCGGACGGCGGACTTCGAGGAGGCCGCGCGCGAGGCGGGCGCCAACCGCGAGGCGTTCGGCGCCGCGCTGCTCGCGAAGGGCCTGCGCGCCGACGACGCGACCGCCCTCGCGGAGATGATCAAGGACGTCGCGAACATGGGCAACCTGGGCGCCGCGGCCCGCGACAAGCTCGGCAGAAGAAGGAGAGCCGAGCGCGTGGTGTCGTTCTTCGACACGGAGGACGGCCGCTACGTGCAGATCCGCAAACCGGCCGACGACGGGACGCTGTGGACGACGATCTCCCCGGCGGACCTGCGGAAGCTGACGCACCACGTGACCGAGCTGCTGGACGAGATCACCGCCGAGGTGGAGGGCTGAGCGTGCCGACGGTCGACCCTGGCGAGATGCGCGCGGCGGTGGCCGCCGTCATGCCGTGGCCGGACGTGCCGCCACCCCGCCCCGCGCTGGCTTCGGCCGTGCGGCTGAGTCTGCGCACGCTCGCGCAGGACGCCCCCGGCCGCAGCGTCGAGGTGCGCGTGCCGCCGTTCGCGGCGGTGCAGTGCATCGAGGGCCCTCGCCACACCAGAGGCACCCCGCCCAACGTCATCGAGATGGACCCGCGCACGTGGCTGGAGTTGGCGACGGGCGCTCTCGAATGGACGGCCGCGATGGCCGCCGGGCGCATCGCCGCGTCCGGCAACCGCGCTGATCTCTCGGCGCTGCTGCCGCTGCTCCGCGTCTGATCAGCTTGCGGACCCGCGAGTGTCGCGGGTGGTCAGAACAGGCGGCCTATTGTGTTGTCGTATGCGGATCGGCCCGCTTCGACGAGGTCTCGGCCACCCTCCGCGACATCGCCGAGGCCGCCGATGATCACGTCGCCCGTGTCGTTGAGCAGTTCGCGGCCGGTGTCGGTCAGTTCGGTCCACGCCTCGTCCCAGTTGCCGTGTACCGCCTCGGTTCCCGCGTCCCACAGGCCGGCGCCCACATCGGACACGACATCGACGGCTTCCTTGCCCAGGTTGCCGATTCCGTCGATGACCGGGCCCACCACCGGCAGGTCCGAGCCCGGCAGCTCCGGCGGCAGCGGGCTGTCCACCCAGTCCGGCGAGGTCACCGCGTCGTAGTGGCCCGTCGCGATGTTTGCCAGGTTGCGCAGCGACTCCGAGCCCTCGTTGTAGTACACGCCGTGCGAACCGCGTAGATCGGTGTCGTCCTGGACGCCGAACTGGTTGGCGCCGAAGGAGTCGTCGTACGGGCCCGTCGACGAGCCGTCGGCGGTGAACCAGTCGCCGCTGGTCACCTGCACGATCGGGTCGTGCTCGGCGGCACCGGCCCACACGTGCCCGGCGCCGGGCGACAGCTGGTCCACATTGGACGCCCCGACACCCGGTGAGCCGAGGAACGCGACGTCGTCCGCGGCGAGGCCGGACATGGCCGCGTGGCCGACCGTCGCGCTGCCGTAGCTGTGGCCGAGCACGGTGATGTGCTGGGGTCCGTCGGCCGCCGCCCGGTAACCGTCCACATCGGACACCAGCAGCGCGCCACCCTCGACGGCGTTCTCCTCCGACGCCACGCTCAGGTCCCACGACGGCGCGTCGTACCCGAGCCACGCGATCGTCGAGTTCCCCGTCGCCACCTCGTCCATCTGCACGCGCAGCTCCGCGGCGTCCCCGTTCGGGAACATGTTCGACAGCGTCGTCGCGGTGCCGGGCACCACGACCGCCACCTGCGCGGCGGTGTCCGGGTTGCCGTACGCGATCGCCAGCGCGCCGTCCCGCCCACCGGGGCCGTCCACGTCGTAGGACAGCACGTACGTCTCGTCGGGAATCTCGCCGGCCAGCTCGTCCGCCTCGGCCACCCGCGCCGCCGCGTCCGCCGCGTTGTCCCGCCGCCGGTCCGCGTCCTGCCGCTGGTCCAGCAGCCCGGCGAGCGCCGGGTCGTTCCGCAGCGCGCCCTCGTCCGTCTGGTCGAGGCCCAGCGCGGCGGCCCGCGTCGCGACCTGCGCGGACACGTCCGCCGACGCCGCCGCGTACCGCGTCTGGTCCACCTCGATCCGCCGCAGGTTCGCGTCGTTCAGCACCGGCGCCGGCAGCCCGCGCAACCGGCCGAGCGCGTCGAACCGCGTTGCCAACAACTGGTCGCGCTCGGTCTCGGACAGGCCGGCCCACCACGCGGCGACCGCCTTCGGGTCCGTGCCGGGCGCTGGCACGGTCAGCCCGGCCACCGGCGCGGTCGCCTGCCACGACGGCGCCGCGGCCGCCACCGACGCGAACGCCGGCTCGAGCTCGGACAACGCCCCCGCGTACGCCCGCAGCGTCCCCTCGTAGGAGTCCCGCAACATCGTCAACGCCTCGGTGACCCGGGCGGCCAGTGCGTCCGACGGCGCGTCGACCGGCCGGGCCCGCCACGCACGAATGGCCTGGTCGGCACCACCGCGCATGGTCCGGTACGCCGCGGCCGTCGCCTCCACCACGGCCGCCGCGTCGGTCAGCCGGGCCGCGGCCGCGGTGGTCGCCGTGCCGGTCAGCGTGGCCCTGGCCGCGAACTCGTCGGCCGCCTCGCCCGTCCAGCCGTCGGCCGCTGCCGTCGCGCCGGACGACATCGCCGCGCCGGACCGCTCCAGCGCCGCGCGGGCCGCGGTGATCGGCTCGACCACCGCCATGATCCGGCCGACGTCCCCGCTCGCCAGCCGTGCGTACAGCGCCTCCGGGTCGGTCACGAGGCCGGTCCCGACAGAGCTGCCGCGGGCCCGGTCAGAGCCGCCGTGTTGTCGTCCTCGCGGCGCGCGTACGTGTCCGCGTTCCCGACCAGACCGTCGGCCGCGTCGTCGACCCACACCGAGCCGTGCCGCAGGTCGTCGCCGTGCGCGCCGACGAACCCGGCGAACGCCGCGGCCAGCTCGTCGGCCGCCGCCACCTCGCCGAGCGCCGCCGGCACCAGCTGCGCGACCGACAGCAGTGCCGCCGCGTCACCGACCGCGTCGGAGCTCTCGTAGCATCTACCGGACGCGCCGCGCAGCGCGTCGGGATCGACCTCGTAACCGTCGGCCACAGCACACTCCCGGGTCCGTACCGGATCGGTGAACCGAACCGTACCGGCGATCCCGGTCGCCTAGTGTTTCTTCGCGAGCACTGTTCGCGTACGGGAAGGAGCGGCCACGTGTGGACCGCGGCACGGTGGACCGACGTGTTCACCCGGCAGTCCGCCCTGTTCCGCGCCGCCGTCGGGTCGGCGGACCCGACCGCCGACGTGCCGTCCTGCCCCGGCTGGACCTTCGCGGAGCTGACCGTCCACGTCGGACGGTTCCTGCAGACGGTCACCCGCTACCTGACGAGCGCGAGCGTCGTCGAGCTGCGCCCGGCCCCCACGCCGGTCGGCGTCGACCTGCTCGCCTACCTCGACGAACAGCTCGCTGCCGCCGCCGAGGTCCTCGCCGGCACGTCCGGCAACCGGCCCGTGTGGACGTTCTCGCCGGCCGCGCCCGACCTCGCTTGGGTGTGGCACCGGCGCGTCGCCCACGAGCTGAACCTGCGCCGCTGGGACGCACAGGCCGCGCTCCGCACGCTCACCCCGACCGACCGCGAGCAGGCCGCCGACGCCATCGACGAGCTGCTGGCCACGCTGCTCGCCGCCCGCGTGCGCGCGGACTCGCCGCCGACGGTGGTCGGCACGGCCGTGGTCCGCTGTACGGACGGCCCGCAGTCCTGGCACGTGCGGCTCGCCCGGGGGGAGGTGCCCGAGGTACGGCTCGCGGCGAAGAACGAGCGGGCGGACGCGCAGCTGGCCAACCGGACCGCGAACGTCCTCTACCAGCTACGGAGCCGGATGCAGCTCACCGGAACGGGTGACCAGGTCGTGCTCCGCGCGTTGAGAATGAGCTGATCGCCACGTCCCCACGATGCGGGCTCCTTGCTCCGAACGACCTACACTTGGCGTATCCGATGCCGTCCGCAGGGAGTGCTCTCGGTGGTCACCGACCAGTCAGTTCATGACCAGTCCAACCAACCGGAATCCGAGCCCCGCGAAGAGTGCGGTGTCTTCGGGGTGTGGGCCAACGGCGAGGAGGTCGCCAAGCTCACCTACTTCGGGCTCTACGCGCTGCAACACCGTGGGCAGGAAGCCGCCGGCATCTCGGTGTCCGACGGCGAGAAGATCGTGGTCTTCAAGGATCTCGGCCTGGTCAGCCAGGTGTTCGACGAGCAGGTGCTGGTCTCGCTGCAGGGCCACATCGCCGTCGGCCACTGCCGCTACTCCACCACCGGGTCGACCACGTGGGAGAACGCGCAGCCGACGTTCCGGACCACCGCCACCGGCAGTGGTCTGTCCCTCGGCCACAACGGCAACCTGGTGAACACCGCGGAGCTGCTCAAACGCGCCCGCGACCTGGGCATCGCCATGAGCGGCGCCAAGTCCAGCGGCGCCACCACCGACTCCGACCTGCTGTCCGGCCTGCTCGCCGCCACCGCGGCCGACATCGGCATCGAGCAGGCGGCGCTGAACCTGCTGCCGGACGTGCGTGGCGCGTTCTGCCTTGTCTTCGCGGACGAGTCGACGCTGTACGCGGCCCGCGACCCGCACGGCGTCCGCCCGCTCGTGCTCGGCCGGCTCGAGCGCGGCTGGGTCGTCGCGTCCGAGACCGCGGCGCTCGACATCGTCGGCGCGTCGTTCGTGCGCGAGGTCGAGCCCGGCGAGCTGCTGGCCATCGACGAGCACGGCCTGCGCTCGTCCCGGTTCGCGAACCCGGAGCCCAAGGGCTGCGTCTTCGAGTACGTCTACCTCGCCCGCCCGGACACCACGATCGCCGGCCGCTCGGTGCACGCCACCCGCGTCGACATCGGCCGCAGGCTCGCGCACGAGGCGCCCGCCGAGGCCGACCTGGTCATCCCGGTGCCGGAGTCCGGCACGCCGGCGGCCATCGGCTACGCGCAGGGCTCCGGCATCTCCTACGGGTCCGGCCTGGTCAAGAACGCCTACGTCGGCCGCACGTTCATCCAGCCGTCGCAGACCATCCGCCAGCTGGGCATCCGGCTGAAGCTCAACCCGCTCAAGGACGTGATCCGCGGCAAGCGGCTCGTCGTGGTCGACGACTCGATCGTGCGCGGCAACACCCAGCGCGCGCTCGTGCGGATGCTGCGGGAGGCGGGCGCGCTGGAGGTGCACGTGCGGATCGCGTCGCCGCCGGTGCGCTGGCCGTGCTTCTACGGCATCGACTTCGCCTCCCGGGCCGAGCTGGTCGCGAACGGCCTGGACCTCGACGGGATCCGCCGCTCCATCGGCGCGGACTCGCTCGGCTACGTCTCCCTCGACGGGCTCATCGCGGCCAGCGAGCAGCCCCGCACCCGGCTGTGCACGGCGTGTTTCGACGGCGACTACCCGATCCCGCTCCCCGAGGAGACGCAGATCGGCAAGCATCTTCTCGAGGGCATCGAGCGCGGGGTCGCGGGCTCCGCCGCCCCTGTCGTGCCGGCCGGGTACGGTGCCTCGGACGCACTCCAGCGCCCCTGACCCCACCCCGGAGCCATGACCGACAGCGACATTGAGGACTCGGTGGCGAAGCGCCAGAGTGCCAACCCGGACTCCCCGCGCGCCACCTACGCCGCGGCCGGCGTCAACATCGCGGCAGGCGAGGAGGCGGTCGAGCGGCTCAAGCCGTTCGCGGACAAGGCGACACGGCCGGAGGTCCTCGGCGGCATCGGCGGGTTCGCCGGGCTGTTCAAGCTCCGGCTCGACCGCTGGAAGGAGCCGGTGCTCGCGTCCTCGACGGACGGCGTCGGCACCAAGATCGCGGTCGCCCAGGCCCTCGACGTGCACGACACCGTCGGCATCGACCTGGTCGCCATGGTCGTCGACGACCTCGTGGTGTGCGGCGCGGAACCCCTGTTCCTGCAGGACTACATCGCGGTCGGCACGGTCGTCCCGGAGCGGATCGCCGCGCTGGTCAAGGGCATCTCCGAGGGCTGCGTGCTGGCCGGCTGCGCGCTGCTCGGCGGCGAGACCGCCGAGCACCCCGGCCTGATGGCCGACGACACCTACGACCTGTCCGCCACCGGCGTCGGCGTCGTCGAGGCCGACCAGGTGCTCGGCCCGGAGCGGGTCCGGCCCGGCGACGTGCTCATCGGCATGGCGTCGTCCGGCCTGCACTCCAACGGGTACTCCCTCGCCAGGCACGTCCTCCTGGACATCGGCCGGATGCCCCTCGAGGGCCAGGTCGAGGAGTTCGGCCGCACCCTCGGCGAGGAGCTGCTCGAACCGACCCGCATCTACGCGAAGGACTGCCTCGCGGCGGCCGCGGAGGCCGAGGTGCGCACGTTCGCGCACATCACCGGCGGCGGCATGGCGGCCAACGTGGCCAGGGTGATCCCGCCCGGCCTGCACGCCGTCCTCGACCGGGGCACCTGGACGCCCGCGCCCGTGTTCTCGCTGATCGCGCAGCGCGGCCGGGTCGAGCGCGTCGAGATGGAGAAGACGTTCAACATGGGCGTCGGCATGGTGGCCGTGGTGGCCCCGGAGGACGCGGACCGCGCGCTCGCCGTGCTCACCGCGCGGCACGTGCCGGCCTGGGTGCTCGGCGAGGTCAACCCGACCGGCGACGACCACCACGGCGCGCGCGCGGAACTGGTCGGCAACCACCCTCGGTTCTAGTGTGGTCGCGCACTGGACAACCGGGCGCGGCGCTGTGCCGTATCACCGGAGGACCGAAGGGAACGCAGGTTCGTGGCAGACCGCGACGCTGAGTTCGGGGAGTTCCTCGACAGCCGAGCCGTCGTCATGCGGCGAACCGCCTACCTGTTGTGTGGGGGTGACTGGCATCGGGCGGAGGATCTCGTGCAGACCACTCTGACGAAGATCTACGTCGCGTGGCCGCGGATCCGCCGCGACGGCAGCGTGGACGCCTACTCCCGCAAGATCATGGTGCGGGCCGCGATCGACGAGTCCAGACGTGCCTACCGGCGCCGCGAGTCGGTCGTCGAGGACCTGCCGGAGACGGGGGCCACGCCGCCGGTCGGCGTCGAGGACGCGGTCGACGTGCGCCGTGCGCTCGCCCAGCTGCCCGCCGGGCAACGCGCGGTCGTCGTGCTCCGGTACTGGGAGGACCTGTCGGTGACCGAGACCGCGCAGGCACTCGGCAAGAGCGAGGGCACCATCAAGAGCCAGGCCGCGAAGGGGTTGGCGGCGTTGCGCAGGCTGCTGACGGTGTCCGGCTCCGGCGACACGGCGGGGGTGGGTGAGCCGTGACCGAGGACTCCGAGATCAAGGACCTGCTCGGCCGTGCGCTCGGTGGGCAGGAACCGCCGTTGCGGCTCGACCGCGACGAGGTGTTCCGTGCCGGTCGCAAGCGTTTGCGCCGGCGCCGTGCGTTCGAGGCCGGCGGCGCGGTCGCCGCGGTGGTGGCCGTCGTGGTCGGCGCCGCGACGCTGACCGGCATGGTCGGCGACAGCGGTGACACCCCGGAGCGCATGCCGCCCGCCGCGAGCAGCACCGGGGACGAGCCGTCCTCCGGCGTGCCGGTGACCACGATCACCGAGCTCGATCCGCCCTACTCCGAGTCGCCGACGCCGCCGAAGCCGGGGAAGGCGGAGAAGCTGTCCGTCCGGCTGGCGGAGCACCTCGCCAAGGCGTTCCCGTACGGCAAGACGATCGCCCTGTCCGGCGCGGTGGAACCGGCGTTCCTGGTCGAGGCCGGCACGTACCAGTACGGCGCGGACCTCGTCGTCGACGGCCACGAGGGCGGGCTGTCCGTCACGATCGCGGCGGCGGCACCCGGGGAGACCCTGTCCTGCGAGAACCCCCCGTTCCCGATCAAGACCTGCAGGATCCAGTTCATGGACGGCATGGACGTGGTGGTGGGCACGACGCGTGGCGCCGACGGCGAGAAGCGGAACGTCGTCGCGGCGGTCGACCAGGGCACGAAGATCGTCGTGACCTCGTCGAACCACTCCACGCGGGACCAGTTGTCGGGACGGCCACCGTCGGCCACGTACCCGGTGCTCGAAGACAAGCAGCTCCTGCAGATCATCCAGCTGCCCGACCTGCGTTACTGACGTGGACGTCTCCGGCGACCTGACGGTGAACCGGCAGCTGGTGCTGCCGGCCGGCGAGCTGCGTGAGCGCTTCTCGCGGTCGTCGGGTCCCGGTGGGCAGGGCGTCAACACCACCGACAGCCGGGTGGAGCTGTCGTGGGACGTCGCCGAGTCGCCCTCGGTGCCGGAGTGGCTGCGCACCCGGCTGCTCGAACGCCTCGGCGGCCGCCTCGTCGACGGCGTGCTGACCATCGCCGCGAGTGAGCACCGCGCCCAGCTGGCGAACCGGGCGGCGGCCCGCGAACGGCTGGCGGCCGTGTTGCGTGCGGCCGCGGAGCCGCCCCCGCCGAAACGCCGCCCGACCAAGCCGAGCCGGGGCGCGAAGGAACGCCGGCTGGCCGACAAGAAACGCCGCAGCAGAACGAAGCAGCACCGCAGGCCCGGCCAGGACGACTGACCCCGTCGCATTCGCTCGATCGAGTGATTTTCCGTGGTCACGGGCATCGACTCGTCTTTACTTGCGAGGTTCGAGTTGACCCGGACCTACCTGGAGGACGCATTGGCCGCTCGACGACGTGTGGCGACCGCCCTGCTGGTCGCGCTGCTCGCCACCGCCGGGCTCGCCACCCCGGCGACCGCGGCTCCCGACGCGGTGGGGGCCTGGCCGCAACATCCCGACGACGACCCGTTCTACGCGCAGCCGAACCCGATGCCGGACGTCGCGCCGGGCACGGTGCTCGACTCCCGCCCCACCACCATCCGCGCGCTCGCGGTTCCCCTCCCGGTCCGGGCGTGGCAGGTCAAGTATCTGTCCACGGACACCAAGGGCGCGAAGGCCGCGAACATCGCGACGATCATCCAGCCGCTGCTCCAGCCGCCGACCGCGCAGCGCAAGCTCGTCTCCTACCAGACCGCGTACGACGGCCTCGACGCCGACTGCGCCCCGTCCTACGCGTTCGCCACCGGCATCCACCCGCCGTTCTACGAGGAAGCGGCCATGGTGCCGCTGCTGCTCGCCGGGTACACGGTGGTCAGCGCGGACTACGAGGGGCCGCGCTACCAGTGGACCGCCGGCATCAACTCCGGGCACGGCGTGCTCGACGGAGTCCGTGCCGCGCAACGGTTCGCGCCCGCCGGGCTGAACGGCGCCGCCACGCCGACCGCACTGTGGGGCTACTCCGGCGGCGCGCTCGCGTCGCAGTGGGCCAACGAGCTGGCGGCCGACTACGCGCCGGAGCTGAACCTCGTCGGGGTCGCGGCGGGTGGCGTGCCGGCGGACATCGAGGCCATCGCCCGCGCGATCGACGGCGGGCCGCTGTCCGGTGTGTACTTCGGCGCCACCGTGGGACTCTCCCGCGCGTACCCCGAGATCGACATCGAGTCGCTGCTCAACGACCGGGGCCGCGCGGCGTTCGAAACCCTTGGCGGACAGTGCATCGGCGAGTTCACGCTGTCGTTCGCGCTCCAGCACATGAGTGACTACGTGACCGTGCCGGAGCTGCTCGACGTGCCGTCGGTCCGGGCCGTCATCGCGGAGAACACCATGGGACAACGACTTCCGGACGCGCCGACCTACGTCTACCAGGGCACGCACGACGAGCTGGCGATCACGCCACCGGTCGACACGTTGGTCCAGACGTACTGCGGGATGGGCGCGAGGGTCCAGTACGTCAAGATCATCGGCGAGCACATCACCACCGCCGGCACCGGCGTGCCCGGCGCGCTGGCGTACGTGCACGACCGGCTCCGGGGCCGGACCGCGCCGAGCAACTGCTAGGAAACCCAGTAGTACCGGCGTTCCGGCCGGCCGGTGCCGTAGCGCAACCGGACGTCGGCCTGGCCGGTCGACACGAAGTGTTCGAGGTAGCGGCGCGCACTGACCCGCGAGATGTCGGTGCGCGCCGCGCACTCGGCCGCCGACACGTCCGCCGCCGCCGATTTCAGTGCTCGCTCGACAAGAGACGCCGTTTCACCGCTGAGACCCTTGGGCATCGTGGTCGACCCACCCGGCCGCGCGCCGAACACCTGGTCCACATCGGACTGTCCGGCCTCCGACAGCGTGCTGAGCTTCTGTTGCAGGGCCGCGAAATGTTTCAGCTGGTCGTACAGCGCGGCATACGAGAACGGTTTGATCAGATAGTGCAACACGCCGCCCCGCATGGCCGCACGCACCGTTTCCACGTCGGTCGCCGCGCTGATCACGATGACATCCGTCTCAGCGCTGGCGGAGGTGCGCAGTTCTCGCAACACTGAGACGCCGTCCCGGTCGGGGAGATAGATGTCCAGCAGCACCAGGTCCGGGCGCAGGTGTGCCACCGCCCGCAACGCGTCCGCGCCGGTGTGCGCCACGCCCACGACCTCGAAACCCGGGGTCTTCGTGACGTATCCCGAGTGGACCTTCGCGACCATGAAATCGTCGTCCACGACCAGCACCCGGATCACGCGCGCACCCCGAGCCGCGCGGTGAACACGGCGCCGCGCACCTCGACCGAGCCGTGGCGCCGCAGGCACGTCTGTCTGGTCAGCGCGAGCCCGAGCCCACGCTGCCCGCCCTGCTCGGCCGCCTTCGTCGTGAAGCCGTGCCGGAACACCTCCTCCGCGATGTCCGGCGCGACGCCCGGCCCGGAGTCCGTCACCACCACGAGGATCTCGTCGTCGTCGTGCGTGAGGTCCACCTCGATCCAGCCCGTCGCCGGCAGCGCGTCGATCGCGTTGTCGACCAGGTTGCCGAGCACCGTGACGAGGTCGGCCGACAGCGACTCGTCGACCTCGCCGAGCCGGCTCGACGACGTCAGCCGCAGACCGACGTTGCGCTCGGCCGCCACACTCGCCTTCGCGATCAGCAGCGCCGCCACCGCCGAGTCGCCGATCCGCTCGCTGACGTCGGCGTGCCACTCCTCGCGGGTCCGGCTGACCCGGTCGACGTACCGCTGGACCTCCGCGTACTCACCGAGCTCGATCAGCCCGGCGATGGTGTGCAGGCGGTTGGAGAACTCGTGTGCCTGCGCGCGCAACGTGTCGGTGGTGCTGCGGTTGATGTCCAGTTCCTGTTGCAGCGTCACGATCTCCGTCCGGTCCCGCAACGTCACCACCGACCCGACCGGGGCGTCGCGCAGGGAGATCGGCATCCGGTTCATGATCAGCACCCGGCCGCGGCGCAGCACGATCTGGTCGGCCGCGTCGCCGGCCCGCCCGGTCAGCACGTCCACGAGCCGGTCGTTGAGGTCCAGCTCGCGAACCGACGTGCCGACCACGTCGTCGTCGAGGGACAGCAGCCGCCGCGCCTGGTCGTTGAGCAGCGTGATCCGCCCCGCCGGGTCCAGGCCGACCACCCCTTCCCGGATGCCGTGCAGCATCGCCTCGCGGTGCTCGACCAGCCCGGCGATCTCCCTCGGCTCCAGCCCGAACGTCTGCCGCTTCACCCGGCCGGCGAGCAGGAGCGAGCCGACCACGCCGATCACCGTGGCGATGCCGAGGATGAACAGCGCCTCGCCGGGCGAGTTCACGATGCCCTCGAGGAACGTCGGCGTCGCGACCCCGGCGGCGACGACGCCGACGACCGTCCCGTCGTCGCCGATCACCGGGACGTGCGCCACCAGGGAGTCGCCGACGTCGCCCACCCACGAGCGGCCGTCGCGGATCATCGAGTCGCCGATCGGCAGCGTCGTGTCGACCTCGTCCGGGTTCTGCGACGTGAGCACCCGTCAGGTCCGCGTCGGTGATGATCACGTAGCTCGCGCCGGACAGGTTCCGCGCGCTGGTCGCGAACGACGGCAGCAGGTGGTACCGAAGGGGGTCGGCGAGCGCGGTGCGCACGGACATCGTCGCGGCGACGTCCTCCGCCACCGACTGCACGCGCCGCCCCTCGATGTCGCGGAAGCTCTCGCGGGCCTGGATCGCGGAGAACACCGTCACGGCCGCGAGCAGCGCGACGACGATCAGCAGCTGCCACCCGAGCAGCTGCCGGGACAGTGGACCGCGATCAGCCAACGCGCCTCCCGTGAACACAACGACCACAACGACCGCTGTGCGACTAAGACGACAAGACGGTAACGCGCCGGCACCATTACCAACCAACACCGACCGGGCAGTGACACTACGAACGCGGCTCAACCAAGACAGCTCTCGCTGGGTCGGGTCTCGGCAGAGCCGCAGGGAGACTCGAGATGCGTGCGAAACCCTGGATCGCCGCGATCGGCGCGTTGGCCGCCGTGCTGCTGATCCCGCCCACTGGTCAGCGTCGGCTCCGACGACGACACCGGCGCCCAGGTCCGCGGCCTGCGGGTGCTGGTGCCCAACACCCCGGGCGGCGGCTACGACATCACCGCGCGGCAGGCCGCCAAGGCCATGGAGGACTCCGAGCTCACCCGCAACGTCGAGGTGTTCAACCTCCCCGGCGCGGGCGGCACGGTCGGCCTCGGCCGGCTGGTCAACGAGGCCGGCAACGACAAGCTGGTCATGTCGATGGGCCTCGGCGTGGTCGGCAGTGTCCACACGAACCACTCGCCGTCGTCCCTTCAGGACACCACGCCGATCGCGAAGCTCCTCGAGGAGCCGGACATCGTGGTGGTGGCGAAGGACTCGCCCTACCGCGACATCGACCAGCTGATCGACGCGTGGAAGAACGACCCCGGCAACGTGACGGTCGGCGGCGGTTCCTCGCCCGGCGGCCCGGACCACCTGGCGCCGATGCTGTTCGCCAAGGCCATCGGGCTCGCGCCGAAGCACGGTGAACTACGTGTCCTACGACGGCGGCGGCGAGCTGCTGGCGTCGGTGCTCGGCGGCAAGATCGCGTTCGGCGTGTCCGGGATCGGCGAGTACCGCGACCAGATCGAGTCCGGTGACCTGCGGGTCCTCGCGGTGACGAGCGCCGAGCGGATCGAGGGTGTCGACGCGCCGACGCTGCGGGAGTCCGGCGCGGACGTCGAGTTCACGAACTGGCGCGGGATCGTCGCGCCGCCGGGCATCAGCCAGAACGACCAGGACCGGCTCGTGAACCTGTTCACCGAGCTGCAGTCCACAAAGGAGTGGAAGGAAACGTTGGAGCGCAACGGATGGACGCCGGCGTTCCTGCCCGGCAAGGAGTACGGCGAGTTCCTCGCCGACGAGAACGACCGGGTGGCGTCGGTGCTGTCGGAGTTGGGGCTGCCATGACCGCCGCGGTGGACGAGCCGAAGAAGGTCACCTGGAAGGACCGCTCCGAGCTGGGCATCTGCGTGCTGCTCGCGGCGCTCGGGGTGCTGGTGTTGGTGGACGCGGTCCGGATCCCCACGGACTTCGCGCAACGCGGCCCGGTGGGCCCCAAGGCCGTGCCGATCGTCGTCGGGGTGCTGCTGCTGGTGATCGCGGCGCTGCTCGCGCGGGACGTCCTGCGCGGCGGGCGCGGCGAGGCGGAGGGCGGCGAGGATGTCGACCTGACCGCGCCGTCGGACTGGCGCACGGTGTTGCTGCTGTCGGCGGCCTTCCTCGCGAACGCGGCGCTGATCGGCGTCGTCGGCTTCCCGATCTCCGGCGCGATCCTGTTCTGGGGCGCGGCATACGCGTTGGGGTCACGGAACTTCGTGCGGGACCCGCTGATCGCGGCGGCCATGTCGATCCTCACGTTCGTCCTGTTCAACAACCTGCTCGGGGTGCCGCTGCCCGGCGGACCGCTGATGGAGGTGTTCTGACGTGGACACCTTCGGTCTTCTCATCGACGGGTTCGGCACCGCGCTGACCCCGACGAACCTGTTGCTGGCGGCGGTCGGCGTGCTGCTCGGCACGTTCATCGGCGTCCTGCCCGGCATCGGCCCGGCGATGGCGGTCGCGCTGCTGCTGCCGGTGACGTACGGCCTCGACCCGACCGCCGCGTTCATCATGTTCGCCGGCATCTACTACGGCGGCATGTTCGGCGGCTCGACCACGTCGATCCTGCTGAACACCCCGGGCGAGAGCAGCTCGGTGGTGACCGCCATCGAGGGCAACCAGATGGCGAAACGCGGCCGCGGCTCACAGGCGCTCGCCGCGGCGGCCATGGGGCACTTCGTCGGCGCCATGATCGGGACCATCGGCCTGGTGCTGCTGGCGCCGCTCGTCGCGTCGCTCGCCGTGGACATCGGCGCGCCGGACTACTTCGCGATCATGATGCTGGCGTTCATCGCGGTGACGTCCGTGCTCGGCAAGTCGCGGGTGCGCGGGTTCGCGTCGCTGCTGATCGGTCTCACCATCGGCCTGGTCGGGCTGGACGAGATGACCGGTCAGTCCCGGCTGACGTTCGGTTCGCTGGAGCTGGCCGACGGCATCGACGTGGTGATCGTGGCCGTCGGGCTGTTCGCGGTCGGCGAGTCGCTGTGGATCGCGTCGCGGCTGCGGCACTCGCAGGAAGGCCCGATCCCCGTCGGCCGGCCGTGGTTGGGCCGCGAGGACCTGAAGCGGACGTGGAAGCCGTGGCTGCGCGGGCCGCTCATCGGCTTCCCGTTCGGCGCGATTCCCGCCGGTGGCGCGGAGATCCCGACGTTCCTGTCCTACGTCACGGAGAAGCGGCTGTCCAAGCACCGCGACGAGTTCGGCTCCGGCGCCATCGAGGGCGTGGCCGGTCCGGAGTCGACGGCGTCGGCGTCCGCGTCGGGCACGCTCGTGACGATGCTGACGCTCGGCCTGCCGACCACGGCGACCGCCGCGGTGATGCTGGCGGCCTTCCAGCAGTACGGCATCCAGCCGGGGCCGCTGCTGTTCGAGCGGGAGTCGGCGCTGGTGTGGGGGCTCATCGCGAGCCTGTTCGTCGGGACCGTGCTGCTGCTGGTGCTGAACCTGCCGCTGGCGCCGGTGTGGGCGAAGCTGCTGAAGATCCCGCGGCCGTACCTGTACGCGGGGATCCTGTTCTTCGCGTCGGTCGGCGCGTACGCCGTCAGCGGGCAGGTCGTGGACCTGATCGTGTTGTTCGTGATCGGCGTGCTCGGGTTCGCCATGCGCAGGTACGGGCTGCCGATCCTGCCGGCGATCATCGGCGTGATCCTCGGTCCCGCGGCCGAACAGCAGATGCGCCGGGCGCTGCAGATCAGCGACGGGTCGCTGTCCGGGCTGGTGAACACGACGTTCTCGGTGACGGTGTACGTCGTGGTGCTGGCGATCCTGCTGTGGCCGCTTCTGCGCCGGATGGTGCGGTCGCGCCAGCCGGTTGGGTGATGGACATCCCGGGCAGGGAACTTGACACTGATTCACGTCCGGTTCCCTGCCCGGAGGTCGATGACGATGCGCCGGTTGGTTCTGGTTGTGCTTCCTGTCCTGCTGGCCCTGATGGTGCCGGGCGTCGCGTCGGCCGCGGCGCCGCGGTACGTGGCGCTGGGTGACTCCGCCGCGTCGGGCCCGCTGATCCCGTTGCCGGACCCGAGCATGCTCGGCTGTTTCCGGTCGCTGTCCAACTATCCGAAGCTGGCCGCCGCGCAGCTCGGCGTGCCCATCACCGACGTGACCTGCTCCGGCGCCGACACGAACGACATGTTCGCGCCGCAGGAGACCGACCTGGGCACGGCGCCGCCGCAGCTGGACGCCCTCACCGCGGACACCACGCTGGTTACGCTCCAGATCGGCGGCAACGACGCCGGGCTCGTCGGGCTCGCGGAGTCGTGCCTGAACCTGTGGCCGGAGTGGCTGAGCGGCTCGTCCTGCTACGACGAGTACACCGCGGGCGGGGGTGACGTGTACGGCGACCGGGTGGCCGGCGTGCGGCCCAAGGTGGACGCGGTGCTGGCGGCGATCCACCAGCGGGCGCCGGCCGCGGCGGTGTACGTGGTGGGCTACACGACCTACCTGCCGCAGAACGGCTGCTACCCGAAGGTGCAGGTCTGGCCGCGCGACGCGAACTACATCCAGGCGAAGATCGACCAGCTGAACCAGGTGCTCGCCGACGCGTCGGCCGCGGGCGGCGCGACCTATGTGGACATTCGCACGCCCGGCATCGGCAAGGACGTGTGCAAGTCGCCGACCGTCCGGTGGACCGAGCCGTTCATCCCGGCGAACGTCGCGGCCCCGCTGCACCCGAACCTGACGGGCATGATCGGCATGGCGAACGTGGTGGCGGCGGCCGTCTCAGCCGGCTGACGCGTGGACCTTCTCGAGGCGGGCGAGCTCGTCCGCATCGAGGGTCAGCGCGCCGGCCGCGACGTTCTCGGCGAGGTGGCGCGGGCTGCCGGTGCCGGGGATGACGAGCACGTTGGGCCCGCGGCTCAGGGTCCAGGCCAGGCGTACCTGTGTCGGCGTCGCGTCGTGGGCGTCGGCGATCGCGCGGACCTCGTCGTGCTCGACGGCGTCCGCCCCGCTCTCCCGGTTGGCGCCGGCGAGGGAGAAGAACGGCACGAACGCGATGTCCTGTTCGGCGCAGGCGCGGATCAGCTCGTCCTGCTGGCGCCGGTACCCGAGCCCGAAGGAGTTCTGCACGCACACCACGGGCGCGATGGCCCGCGCCTCGGCCACCTGCGTCGCGTTGACCGCGGAGAGCCCGAGGTTGCGGACCAACCCGGCGTCCCGCAGGTCGGCGAGCGCCCCGAAGTGCTCGGCGACCGAGTCGAACCCGGTGTTGCGGAAGTTGACGACGTCGAGGTGGTCGAGCCCGAGCTGGCGCAGGTTCTCCTCGACCTGCCCACGCAGCTGCTCCGGCGTCGCCGGGTCCAGCCACGACCCGTCCGCGGCGCGCCGGGGCCCGACCTTCGTGACGATCACGAGGTCGTCGGGGTAGGGCGCCAACGCCCGGTTGACGAGCTCGTTGGCCGAGCGGGTGGCGGAGAAGTAGAACACGGCCGTGTCGAGGTGGTTGACCCCCAGCTCGAGAGCCCGCCGCAACACGGCGATCGCCGTGTCCCGGTCCCGAGGCAGGGCGCCGGGGTCGAACGCGGTGCCGACCTGTGGCAGCCGCATGGCCCCGAACCCCACGCGGTTGATCTCCCGGTCGCCGAGCAGCCAAGTGGACACACCGGAGTCTGCCACGTCAGCGCGGCGGCGCGGTCGTCTCCCGGATCACCAGGCTGGGGTGCACGTGGTGGTGTGCGGGTTCGGTGCGTTCGTCGCGTACCCGCTGTGCCAACGCCTCCGCCGCCAGGCGGCCCATCTCCGTGCGCGGCTGGTCGATCGTGGTCAGGGAGATGTGGCGCAGCGCCGCCAGCCACGTGTTGTCGTACCCGACCACCGACACGTCCGTCGGGACTCGCAGGCCGGCGGCCGACAGCGCGGACAGGACGCCCACCGCGTTCAGGTCGTTGGCCGCCAGGACCGCCGTGAACGGGCTCGTCATCGAACGGACCGCGGCCGCGCCGCCGGCTTCGGTGTACTCGCCGCGCACCACGCGCGGGTTGAGGCCGTGCCGCGCCATCGCGAGCCGGTAGCCGGTGCGGCGGGGCGCGGCCTGCGAGCCGCCGCCGCCGTCGATGTGGACGATGTCCTTGTGTCCCAACGACACCAGGTGGTCCACGGCCAGCGCGGCGCCCGTCTTGCCGTCGTCGTTGACGGTGTCCACGGTGGACAGTCGGGAGGATCGGGACACCAGCACGACCGGGGTGTCCCGCGCCGCCGACTCGATCGCGGCGGCCGGGACGACCGGGCCGAGCAGCGCGATCCCGGCCGGACGGAACGACAGCAGGCCGGCCAGCGCCTGTCTTTCGCGGGCGGGGCTGCGGCCACCGGTGTTGATCACCAGCTCGAAGCCGGCCGCGCGGGCGTACGCGTCGAGGCCGTCGACCACCTCCGCCCAGAACGGGTTGTGCAGGTCGGACACCATCACCCCGAGCACGTGCGACGTCCGCGACGCCAGCGACCGGGCCATCGCGTGCGGCGAGTAGCCCAGCTCGGCCGCCGCCTCGAGCACGGCGGCGCGGCGGGTCGCGCTGACCTTCGGCGAGTCGCGCATCACCAGCGACACCAGCGCCCGCGACACCCCGGCCCGCGCCGCTACGTCCTCCATCGTGGGGCGGGCCAACCGGTACCTCCCTTGACATGATGTGACGACCATTACAGGATAAGCGACTTGGAGCGCTCTAACGCAAGGAGCGGCATGCGTATCGGCGTCGCCGGGGTGGGTCGGATCGGGACCATGCACGCGGCGAACCTCGCGTCGCTGGTGCAGGTCGACGAGGTGCTCCTGTTCGATCCCGTGCCCGGCCGGGCGGAGCTGGCGGCCACCGAGCAGAAGACCCGCGCGGTCCACGATCTCGAGGAGCTGCTGGCCCAGAGCGACGGCGTGCTCGTCGCCACGCCGACCGACACACACCCCGCGATGGTCCGGCGGTGCATCGGCGCCGGCACCCCGGTGCTGTGCGAGAAGCCGATCGCCGCGGATCTGGCCGCCATGTCGCTGCTGGTCGACGAGATCGAGGCGAGCGGGGTGCCGGTGCTCGTCGGCTTCCAGCGGCGGTTCGACCCGGCCGTGGTGGAGCTGCGGCGTCGTGTCGTGGCCGGTGAGCTCGGCGCGATCTACCACGTGCGCGCGACGGGGTTCGACGCCGACCCGCCCGACTTCGCCTACCTGCCGACCTCCGGCGGCATCTTCCGCGACCTGTTGATCCACGACCTGGACGCGGTGCCGTGGCTCGTCGACGAACCGGTGGTCGAGGTGTACGCGTCCGGCTCGGTGCTCGTCGACGAGGCGTTCGCGGCGGCCGACGACGTCGACAACGCCGTGGTGCTGCTGCGGTTCGCGGGCGGCGCGCACGCCGTGCTGTCCGCCGGCCGGCACGACCCGCTCGGCTACGACCACCGCATCGAGGTGCTCGGGGCGCGCGACTCGGTGGTCGTCGGGCTGGACGTGCGCACCCCGCTCAACTCGCTGACGCCGGACGGGCCGACCGCGGGCCCGGACGCCTATCCCGGCTTCCCGGAACGGTTCCGGCACGCCTACCGCAACGAGATGCAGGTCTTCACCGACGTGCTCGCCGGCTGGTCGGACAACCCGTCGCCGGCCCGTGACAGCCTGGTCAGCCTCCGTCTCGCCGAGGCATGCGAACAGTCCCGCCGCACCGGCGCGCCGGTACGGACCACCGAGTGGAGTGCACCGTGAGGATTGCCGCCGCGCCGATCTCCTGGGGGGTCTGCGAAGTGCCCGGTTGGGGGCGGGTGCTGCCGCCGGAGACCGTGCTCGGGGAGATGGCCGCGCTCGGCATCGCCGCGACCGAGCTCGGGCCGCCCGGTTACCTGCCGACCTGTGCGAAGGACCTGGCCGCGCTGCTGGAGGAGCACGGCCTCGGCCTGGTGGGCGGGTTCTTCGCCACCGTGCTGCACGACCCGGCCCGTCAGGAGTCCACGGTGGACGAGTCGGACGCGGTCGCGAAGCTCATCGCGCAGGCCGGCGGCGAGGTGCTCGTGCTGGCCGCCGCCACCGGGCTCGACGGCTACGACGAGCGGCCCGCCCTGTCCGACAAGGAATGGGCGACCCTCGTCGGCACCGCCGCGCTGATCGCGGAGCGGGCCGCCGCCACCGGGCTGCGGACGGTGCTGCACCCGCACGTCGGCACGCACGTGGAGACCCGCGCCGAGGTCGAGCGGTTCGTGCACGACTCGGAGCTCGCGCTGTGCGTGGACACCGGGCACCTGCTGATCGGCGGCACGGACCCCGTCGACCTGGTCCGCCGGCACCCGAGCCGGGTCGGCCACGTGCACCTCAAGGACGTCCGCGAGGATCTGGCCGACCAGGTTCGCGAGGGCCGGCGCACCTACACGCAGGCCGTCGCCGACGGCATCTACGTGCCGCTCGGCGCCGGCGACGTCGACCTCGCCACGCTGCTGACCCTGTTGGGAGACAACGACTACGACGGCTGGTACGTCCTCGAGCAGGACACCGCGCTCCCCGAGGACGACACAGACACCGACGGCGAAGCCGCTAAGATCCCCGGCCGGCACGTCCGGCAGAGCCTCGAACACCTGGCGAAACTCAGGCCGTAGACAGGAGACGAGACAACGATGTCCACCCCCTCCACCCGGCCACGACGAGCTTTGTTGGTGGCCTCGGCCGCCATGCTGCTCGCCGCGTGCACGGGCCCGTCAGCCGACACCGGCCCGGAACCGGGCGCTCAACAGAAAGACGTCGACTCGACCGCGGAGCTGGACTTCGCCGTCATCACCCATGGCAGCGAGGGCGACGCGTTCTGGAGCGTGGTGCAGAACGGCGCGGAGGACGCCGGCCGCGACCTCGGCGTCGACGTGGCGTACCTCGCCGACGGCGACCCCGGCGCGCAGTCCAAGCTCATCGACAACGCGGTGGCGCAAGGAAAGACCGGCATCGTCGTGTCGATGGCCAACCCGGACGCGCTGCGGTCGTCGATCGAGGCGGCGGTCCGGGCGGGCATCCCGGTGATCACCGTCAACTCCGGCGGCGACCGCAGCACCGAGTTCGGCGCGATCACCCATGTCGGGCAGGACGAGGCGGTCGCGGGCAGGGCCGCCGGCGAGCGGCTCAAGTCCGCCGGCAAGAAGAAGATCCTGTGCGTCATCCACGAGGCCGGCAACTCCGGGCTGAACGACCGCTGCGACGGCGCGCGGGAGGGCTTCGGCGGGGCTGTGGAGAACCTGCAGGTCGACATCAACAACCCGACCGACATCGAGGCCCGCATCCGGGGCGCGCTGCAGACCGGCGCCGACATCGACGGCGTGCTGACGCTCAGCTCGCAGGTCGCGGACCGCGCGGTGGCGGCGGCCGCGAGCGCGGGCTCGGCCGCGGAGGTCGCCACGTTCGACCTGAACAGCGACGTCGTGAAGTCCATCCAGGACGGCAAGATCCTGTTCGCCGTCGACCAGCAGCAGTACCAGCAGGGCTACCTGCCGATCGTGATGCTGAAGCTGTACCGGGAGAACGGCAACACCCTCGGCGGCGGGGAGCCGGTGTTCACCGGCCCCGGGTTCGTCGACAAGTCCAACGCGGACCAGGTCGCCACGTACACCGACCGAGGGACCAGGTGACCCGATGACCACAGTGGACAAACCAGTGGACGAACGCGTCGCCCAGAACCACCTGGCCACCAGGCTCGTGGTGCGACCCGAGATCGGCGCGCTGATCGGCGCGCTCGTGGTGTTCCTGTTCTTCTCGATCGTCACCGACAAGTTCCTCACCATGGGCGGCGTCGCCACCTGGCTGGACGACTCCGCGACGCTCGGCATCATGGCCGTCGCGGTCGCGATGCTCATGATCGGCGGCGAGTTCGACCTGTCGGCCGGTGTCATGACCGCGTCGACCGCGCTGGTCACGGCGATCTTCGCGACGCAGGTCGGGCTGAACGTCTGGTTCGCGCTGCTGCTGTCGCTGGTCTTCGCGCTCGGCGTCGGCGCGCTCAACGGCTGGCTCGTGGTCCGCACCGGGCTGCCGAGCTTCATCGTCACGCTCGGCACGTTCCTGGCGCTGCAGGGGCTGAACCTCGGCGTGACGCGTCTGGTCACCGACTCGGTGCAGGTCTCCGGCATGCGGCGCGCGGACGGCTACGAGTCGACCGGGTTCGTCTTCGCGTCCACGTTCGACATCGGCGACACGTCGTTCCGGATCTCGATCCTCTGGTGGGTCGGGTTCGCCGCGCTGGCCGCGTACCTGTTGGTGCGCACCAAGTTCGGCAACTGGATCTTCGCGGTCGGCGGCTCCGCGCCGAGCGCGCGGGCGGTCGGCGTGCCGGTGGCCCGCACGAAGATCCTGCTGTTCATGACGACCGCGGCGGCCGCGTGGCTGGTCGGGTCGATCAACATCCTGCGGTACACCACCGCGCAGGCCAACGAGGGCATCGGCCTGGAGTTCCAGTACATCATCGCGGCGGTGATCGGCGGCTGCCTGCTGACCGGCGGGTTCGGCTCGGCCATCGGCGCCGCGATCGGCGCGCTGATCTTCGGCATGGCACGGCAGGGCATCGTGTTCGCCAACTGGGACACCGACTGGTTCATGCTCTTCCTCGGCATCATGCTGCTCGGCGCGGTGCTCGTGAACAACACCTTCCGGCGACGAGCGGAGAGGGTACGGCGATGAGCGGAGCTTGCGGAGCGAATCGTCAAACACAGGGCGACCGCGAGCGGCCGCTCGGAGCCTGCGAGGAGCGGTCATGAGCGGTCTCATCGAGGTAGACGGCATCGGCAAGAGCTACGGCAGCGTGCTCGCGCTGCGCGACGTGTCGACCGTGGTCAACGCGGGCGAGGTGACGTGCGTGCTCGGCGACAACGGCGCCGGCAAGTCCACGCTCATCAAGATCCTCGCCGGGGTGCACCAGCACGACAGCGGCCGGTTCGTGGTCAACGGCGGCGAGGTGCGGTTCGCCTCGCCGCGCGAGGCGCTCGACGCCGGCATCGCGACCGTCTACCAGGACCTCGCGGTCGTGCCGCTGATGAGCGTGTGGCGCAACTTCTTCCTCGGGTCGGAGCCGACGGTCGGCGTCGGGCCGCTCCAGCGGCTGGACCGCAAGCGGGGCAAGGAGATCGCGCGGACCGCGCTGGCCGACCTCGGCATCGACCTTCGTGACGTCGAGCAGCCGGTCGGCACGCTGTCCGGCGGTGAGCGGCAGTGCGTCGCGATCGCGCGTGCCATCCACTTCGGCGCGAAGGTGCTGATCCTGGACGAGCCGACCGCCGCACTCGGCGTGAAGCAGTCCGGGGTGGTCCTGCGGTACGTGGCGCAGGCACGGGACCGCGGGCTGGGCGTCGTGCTGATCACGCACAACCCGCATCACGCGTACCCGGTCGGCAGCCGGTTCCTGATCCTCAAGCGCGGCGCCAGCCTCGGCAGCTACGAGAAGTCGGAGATCACGCTCGACGAGCTGACCA
Organism: uncultured Actinomycetota bacterium; assembly: GCA_963840275.1. Classification (GTDB taxonomy): domain Bacteria; phylum Actinomycetota; class Actinomycetes; order Mycobacteriales; family Pseudonocardiaceae; genus Actinophytocola. The sequence goes on along the minus strand of CAWIYK010000002.1, from coordinate 207,254 downwards.
GGCAGATGGCCGGCGGCGCCGAGCTCGAGGCGCTGGCGCACGAGCTGCGGGAGGTGGAGAGCGCGCCGTGAGGCTGACAACCGCTCAGGCGCTGGTCCGGTGGCTCGTCGCGCAGCGGACCGTGCTGATGGACGGCAGCGAGGCGCCGCTGTTCCCCGGCGTGTTCGCGATCTTCGGGCACGGCAACGTGCTCGGCCTCGGCACCGCCCTGGCCGAGCACGCGGCCGCGCTGCCGGTCTGGCGCGGCCACAACGAGCAGGGCATGGCGCTCGCGGCGGTCGGTTACGCCAAGGCGACGCACCGGCGGCAGGTCGGCGTCGCGACGTCGTCGATCGGGCCGGGCGCGCTGAACATGGTGACGGCGGCCGGGGTGGCGCACGCGAACCGGCTGCCGCTGCTGCTCCTGCCCGGCGACACGTTCGTCAACCGCGCGCCGGACCCGGTGCTGCAGCAGGTCGAGCACTTCGGCGACGGCACGGCGACCGTCAACGACGCGTTCCGCGCGGTCAGCCGCTACTTCGACCGGATCGTCCGGCCCGAGCAGCTGCTGGGCGCGCTGCCGCAGGTCGCGCGGGTGCTGACCGACCCGGCCGACTGCGGCCCGGTGACGCTCGCGCTGCCCCAGGACGTGCAGGCCGAGGCGTTCGACTTCCCGGCGGCGCTGTTCGAGCCGGTGGTCCACCGCCCGGTCCGGCCGCGGCCGGACCGGCACGCGCTCACCCACGCGGCCGACGTGATCCGGTCCAGCCGCCGCCCGCTGATCGTGCTCGGCGGCGGCGTGCGGTACTCCGGCGCCGTGCACCGCGCTCTGGAGCTGGCCGAACGCCACGGCGTGCCGGTCGCCGAGACGACCGCGGGCCGCACGCTCGTGCCGCACGACCATCCGCTGCACGCCGGTCCGCTCGGCATCACCGGCTCCGCGTCGGCCAACACGCTCGCCGCGGAGGCCGACCTGGTGCTGGCGGTCGGCACCCGGCTGCAGGACTTCACGACCGCGTCCTGGTCGGTGTTCGCGCCGGACGTGCGGCTCGTGTCGATCAACACCGCGCGGTTCGACGCGGTGAAGCACGGCGCGGTGGCGCTGGTCGCGGACGCCGACGAGGCGCTCGGCGAGCTGGCCGGACTGCTGGACCCGTGGCGTACGCACTCCGGCTGGACCGCGAGGGCGGCGGCGGAACGGGCCCGTTGGGACGCCTACATCGACGGGTTGCGGGCACCGGCCGCCGGGCTGCCGACGTACGCGCAGGTCGTCGGGGTGGTCAACGACGCGGCCGAGCCGGGCGACTACGTGATGACGGCGTCCGGCGGCATGCCCGGCGAGCTGATCGGCGGCTGGCGGGCCGGCGCGGGCGGGCCGGGCATGGACGTCGAGTACGGGTTCTCGTGCATGGGCTACGAGCTGGCCGGCGCGTGGGGCGCCGCGCTGGCGCGCCACGATGGCGTGGTCACCACGCTGCTCGGCGACGGCTCGTACCTGATGCTCAACTCGGAGCTGTACTCCGCCGCGTTCGCCGGGCACGGGTTCGTGGCCGTGGTGTGCGACAACGACGGCTACGCGGTGATCGACCGCCTGCAGCGCGGCAACGGCGGCGCCGCGTTCAACAACATGTACGCCGACTGCCGCTCACCGCTCGACGAGCCGCCGAGGGTGGACTTCGCGTCGCACGCCGCGGCGCTCGGCTGTGCCGTGCTCGCGGTCGACGACCAGGCCGGACTGCGAGCCGCCTACGCGCAGGCCCGTACGCACGCGCGCGAAGGCCGACCCGCGGTCGTGGTGATCCGCACCCATCCGTCGTCCTGGACGGACGCCGGTGCCTGGTGGGAGGTGGGCGTGCCGGAGGTCTCGACGAACGCCGAGATCGCCGAAGCACGCGCCGCGTCGGACAAGGCCAAGAACGGCCAGATCCGCTACCTCACCCGCCCCTGAGCCGTAGCGTCAACGACGGTAGTCGTCCTCGTACTCGTCGTCGAAGGCCTCGTCGCCGTTGCCGTCTTCTGAGGACTTGCCCCCAGAAAGCTCGCGCTGCAGCGCATCGAAGTCCGTATCACGAGTGCTGTATTTGAGCTCTCGGGCTACCTTCGTCTGCTTAGCCTTCGCCCGGCCGCGCCCCATGGCTCGACCCCCTCGCACAGTTGCGGGGCGGCCGGGGGAAACGGCGGCCCCGCTGATCTCGACACTGGTTCCTGCCAACTACCGTACCGTGCCGACAGGGTTTAGTGCGAAGGGGCACGGCGGTTCGATGCCGACTGATCGCTGTCGGACGAACCGTGAAACCATGCGCACGTGCCTCGACCGTTCGTCGCCTACCTCAGGGTGTACGAACCGTTGTCCGCGTTCGACGAGAACGTCGCAGATCGGCTCAGGGAAGCGCTGGAGACCGGCCAGCTGGACCACTCGACGGTCGGTGAGCGCGAGCGGGACATGTGGCTCAGATCACAACTGTCGACGCCGCCCACGATGCTCCCCGGCGAGCTCGCGAACGGCGACCCGTCGCCCCGCGCGCTGCGCGACGTCCTCGTGCTCGACCCGGCCGAGGTGTCCGGCGCGGTGGGCGACGGACCTCTGGTGTGCCCGCTGGACGTGCGGGCCCGGTCGGCCGCCGCGCTCGTCGGGTTCCTCTCCACCGCGCACCCCGCGCTGCGGACCGTCGCGCTGGACGCCACGGTGGACGCCGTGCGGGAGAAGGCCGCGTCGGTCCTGTCCGAACTGCCCGGCGGGGCGGTCCACATCGTCTCGACCACGTGGACGGTGCCGCTGCCGTGGTTCACCATGGTCGACCCGGCCACCCGGCACCTGGTACTCGCCACCAGGGAGGACCCGCGGCGGCAGGCGTGCTGGCGGGTCGCGATGGGCGACGCGCGGGCGCGGGTGACCAAGGCGCACGGGCTGGCCTCGCAGGCGATGGGCGACCAGGGTCCGACCAAGGTCCTCGAGGACACCGGGCGGTGGCTGGAGCACTTCCACCCGGAGTCGGCGGTGGAGCTGGACTACGGCGGGCTGGTGCAGCTGCTGGAGGACGCGGAGCTGGAGGCCGACTCGTCGGCGGCGGACGTGAACGCGATCGTGGACGCGCTGGAACGCGAGGACGTCGAGGAGATCGCCGCCCGTTTCGAGAAGCTGCGGGACTTCTGGGGCGACCTGGCAGTGCGCGAACGCTTCAACTAGCGGGGAGTCCGGGTCAGCGCTCCTGGTCGTTGGGTTCGCCGCGTTCGGCGGCCAGCAGCTTGTCGACGGAGGCGCTGCCTGCCCGGTAGCGGCCGCCGATCTCGTCGTTGAGCAGGTCGACCACCCGCTGGACCTCGCGGCGGCGCTTGGACACCGACTCCTCCTCGGCCACGTACGTGCGCAGCGCGAGGTCGAGTCGTTCGTCCGGCAACGATCCCACATCGGTCAGGTCGGCGTCGGAGACGAGCGCCTCCACGTGCCGCCGGTGGGCCTCCGCGCGGGAGGGCTCCAGCGGCTGGTGGCGGCCGGCGCCCGAGGGGGTCGGGCCGACGACGTTGTCCGAGAGGATCTCCGCCAGCCGCTCCACGACCGAGCTGGAACCGCCCTCCACCCTGCGCTTCTGCTCGGCCCGCACGATGTCGATCCGCCCGTGCAGGAGCCTGCGCAGGTACGACAGATCGGTCTCCTCCTGGGCGGCGTCGTCCCGACGGCCGCGTACCTCGGCCAGGTCGAGCTGGTCGAGGTGCTGCACGTAGTCCGGCGCGAGCACACGGTCGATACGCCTGCGTCCACCAGGACGGACTTCGATCACGGGCCTATCCTCCGGTACGGGCCCCCTTGCCGCCAACCCTGGCGAGCGAGCCCGAGTCAGTTGCTTTGCGCAACCCCGAGCAGGTCGCGTACCTCGGCGACCGGCAGCGGGGGCCGCTGGGCGATCTTGGCCAGGCCGGCGGCACGTGCCACCAGCTGTGCGTTGTCCTTCACGCGTTCGCCTCTGGCGTAGGAGACGGTGTCCTCCATGCCCACCCGCAGGTGTCCGCCGGCGGACAGCGCCGCCAGCATCACGGACAACGACGTCCTGCCGATCCCCGTGGCCGAGAACGTGGCGCCCGGCGGGATCAGCGGCAGGGCCGCCACCAGGGTCGACACGTCGCCGGGCATCCCGCCCGGCACGCCCATGACCAGGTCGACGTGCACGTGCCCGCCGGCCGGCAGCCCGTGCTCGTCGAGCAGCCTGCGCAGGCTCGCGAGCTGGCCGATGTCGAAGATCTCGTACTCCGGCACGATGCCGCGGTCGCGCATCCGCTTGTGCAGCTCGACCACGAACTCCCAGCGGTTCATGAACACGTCGTCGCCGAAGTTGACGGTGCCCATCGTGCAGCTCGCCGAGTCCGGCATGGCGTCGAGGACGCGGAGGCGGTCCTCCTCCGGGTCGGTCACCGCGCCGCCGGTGGACAGCTGCACGACCAGCGACGTCTCCGCGCGCAGCGCCGCGACCGTGTCCTTCAGCCGCTGCAGGTCCAGCGTCGGCTTCGCGTCGGCGCCCCGGATGTGGACGTGGATCATCGCCGCGCCGACCCGCTCGCAGTCCTTGGCGGTGTGGACCAGTTCCTCGAGCGTGACGGGCAGGTTGGGCACGTCCGCCTTCGCGTGCTCAGCGCCGGTGGGTGCGACCGTGATCAGCGTGCCTTGGGCCATGCGCCGATCGTAAGCGTCCTCAGCCGCGGAGCCTCTTGGCGGCCTCGCGACCGAGTCCAGGGGTCGCCTCCGGCACCGCGTCCGGGTCGATCGCGGCCTGCACCACGCGGTCGTCCTGGCCGGCGTGCAGCTCGGCGTCCAGCGGCACCGAGTACTTGACCAGCGCCAACGCGATCGTGCCCAGCTCGTGGTGGCGGACGACCGACCCGACCCGACCGACCGTGCGCTCCCCGAGTCGAACCGGGTCGCCGGTCTCCGGCAGCACCTCCGGCGAGCCGTCCAGGTGCAGGAGCAGCATCCGCCTCGGCGGCCGGCCGACGTTGTGCACCTTCGACACGGTCTCCTGACCGCGGTAGCACCCCTTCGCGACGTGCGCGGCGACGTGCACCCAGCCGACCTCGTGCGGGATCGTGCGGTCGTCGGTGTCGACGCCGAGCCGGGCCCGCGCGGCCTCGACCCGGAACGCCTCGTGGCCCCAGCTGCCCATCGGCCGCGCGCCCGCCCCGGTCAGCCGGCCCCACCAGTCGGCCAGCGCCTCGCGCGGCACGAACAGGTCCACGCCCAGCGTGCCGCGGCGGACGAGAACCTCGCCGACCTCGCCGCCGACCGCCTGGTGCGGGCCGGGCACGGGCAGGCCGAGCCCTTCGAGGAGCGCGTCGGTGTCGGGGCCCAGCAGTGTGAGGACGGCCCGCTCCGCGGTCGCGTCCCGCGGCTCGACCTTCGACCAGAAGACCATCGACTCCAGGTACTCGAGCAGCGTCTGCGTCCCGCCGCGCACACCGGTCGCGTGTGCGCCGGGCTCGGTGTCGAGCCAGACCGTCTCGTCTATGTAGGCGACGTCCATGTGCGCGTCGACGCGGCCCTGGCTGTCGAGGACCAGCGCCTCGGTGGCGGCGCCGTCCGGCAGGTCGGTCATGTGCTGGGAGATGACGAGGTGCAGCCACGAAAGGCGCTCCGGGCCGGTGACCGCGATCAGCTCCCGGTGCGACCGGTCGACCACGGCGACCTTGCGGGCCGCCGCACGCTGCTCGGCGTACGGGTCGCCGTAGTGCCACGGCACGCCGGCGTCCGGTGAGCCGTCCGGCGGGCCGATCGCGCCCGGGATGTCGAGGATCGGGGAGTTCGTCACTGGCTCTCCTGGACCGTGCACGTCCGGCACAGGCCGGACAGCGCGAGATGGCTGGCATCCAGTGCGAACCCGTAGCGGGCACGCAGTGTTCCGCGCAGGTCGGCCATGACCTCGCAGGGCGCCTCGATGACGGTGTCGCAGCGGTGGCAGACGAGGTGGACGTGCTGGTGCTCGTGGACCGAGTAGCTCGGCGCGCCGTGCCCGAGGTGGGTGTGGCGCACGATGCCGAGGTCCTCCAGCAGCTCGAGCGTGCGGTACACGGTGGTGATGTTGACCGTCGGCGTGCTGCGCTGGACGTGCTGGCAGACCTGTTCCGGCGTGGCGTGCTCGAGGTCGAGCAGCGCGTCGAGCACGAGCTGACGCTGTGGGGTCATCCGCATGCCGCGTCGGTGCAGCGTGCTCCTCAGCTGCGCGCGTTCTTCCTGGATGTTGGTCTCCACACCGTGAATGTTAGGCCCGCGTAGGCTGCCGGGTATGCGGGTGCTTGCGATGCTCGACGGGACCCTGGCCGACGCCGACGCGCCGCTGATCCGGGTCGACGACCTCGGGCTCATGCGCGGTGACGGCGTGTTCGAGACCGTGCTGGTGGTGGACGGGAAGCCGCGTGAGCTCGGCCCGCACCTCGACCGGCTGGCCCGCTCGGCCGCGATGCTGGGGCTGCCGGCGCCCGACCGCGCGGCGTGGGAGCGGTGCGTCGCACTCGTGCTCGCCAACTGGACCGGCGGCGAGGAGATGGCGCTCAAGCTGGTCTACACGCGGGGCCCGGAGTTCGGCGACGGCTCGCCGACCGGGTTCGCCCTCGGCATGCCGATCGCGCAGAAGGTGCTGACCGCAAGGGAGTCCGGCGTCGCCGCCGTGACGCTGGACCGCGGCTACGACCCGGAGATCGTGGCGCGGGCGCCGTGGCTGCTGCTCGGCGCGAAGTCGCTGTCCTACGCGGTGAACATGGCCGCGCTCCGGCACGCGGAGTCGGTCGGCGCGGCCGAGGTGATCTTCATGGCGGCCGACGGCTCGGTGCTGGAGGGCCCGACGGCCTCGGTCGTCGTCGCGTCCGCCGGCACGCTGCGCACGACCCCGCCCTCCAGCGGCATCCTCCGCGGCACCACCCAGGGCGCGCTGTTCCGCGCGGCGGAGCGCGCCGGCTGGGTGACGAAGGTGGAGCCGCTGACGCTCGCCGACGTGCGGGACGCCGACGGCCTGTTCATGGCGTCCAGCGTCCGCAAGATCACCAGGGTGCACACGCTCGACGGCGCGGCGCTGCCGGACAGCGCGGTGCTGCTCAAGGAACTGATCGGCCTGTACGAGTCCGAGTACGCCTGACCGTCGTCGCGCGGCCACGGAGGGTTCCGTGGCCGGCCCACTCGTGCCATCGTGGAAGCGATTGGTCTGGACCTCAGGTCCCACGGGCGGGAGGACGCGGACATGCGCGGCACGACGGTCCCGCCCGGCACGCCCTGTCCGACCCGTCCCGGTGAGCTGCCGATGCACCGCCTCGAGGTGCCGGCGCCGAGCACGCTGCCCTTCGCCGTCGGCACGTTCGACACCATCGGCCCGCTCTCGCGCGCCGCGTTCCCGCACCGGCACACGTTCCACGAGATCGTCCACGTCACCGGCGGCGCCGGCACGCACGTCGTCGACCAGGTGCGTGCCGAGCTCCGCCCGCCGCACCTGTGCGTGATCGCCCCGGGCCAGGTGCACCACTGGGACGGCGTCCGCGGCCTGACCGGACACGTCGTCCTGTTCACCGACGACTTCCTGCTCGACCACCCCGTCGACCGGGACCTGCTGCGGGGCCTCAGCGAACGGCCCCCGCTTGCCCTCGACGAGCCCGCGCACACCAGCACCGCCGCGCTGATCTCCGAGCTGTGCGACGAGTACCGGACCGGCGCCGACGGCGCGGGGTCGGTCCTGCGGTCCCTGCTGCACGTCCTGGTCGTGCGTGCGGCCCGGTTGGCGCGGACCACGGTCGCCGCGCCACCGGCACGCGCGGGGATGGTCGCCGACGAGTTCCGGCGGCTGACCGCCCGGCCGAACGGCCTGTGGTCGGTGCGCGCGTACGCGGACCGGATCGGCGTGACACCCGGCTACCTCACCGAGGCCGTCAAGGCCGCCGTCGGCCGCCCCGCCTCCGCGCTGGTCCGCGAGGCCCGGGTGCGCGAGGCGAAGCGGCTGCTCGCCGGCACCGACCTGACCGTGCGGCAGGTCGCGGCCCGGGTCGGGTTCGCCGACCCCGCCTACTTCTGCCGGTTCTTCCGACGGGAGACCGGCGTCAGTCCCGGCGGCTTCCGGCGCGACACCGTGGGAGAACACCACGACCGGCGGGCCGAGTCCATCGCCGGCCGCCCACCGGCTTCCTAGGTTCGGAGGTGAGTCCCGACGCCCCCACGAGGAGCAGACATGGATCACCACAGTGAGACCGGAGATGAGCCGGCCCGGCTCGTCAGCCGCAAGACCGTCCTGCGTGCCGCGCTCGCGGCCGTGCCCGTCGCGCTGGTCGCCGCACCGGCGCTGGTCCGCGGCACGCCGGCGGGCGCGACCGTCGAGCTGACGCCCGCGTGCGACGACGGCGACGACCCGACGCCGCCGCAGATGGAAGGCCCGTACTTCAAGCCGAACTCGCCGCTGCGCACCAACATCGTGCCGGCCGGGGCGCCCGGCGTCCGGCTCACCGTGTCCGGGTACGTCTTCGGGCTGTCCTGCCAGCCGCTCGCCGACGTGCTGATGGACTTCTGGCAGGCGGACAACGGCGGTGCGTACGACAACACCACCTACCGGTTCCGCGGCCACCAGTTCACCGACGTGGCCGGCCGGTTCACGCTGACCACGATCGTGCCCGGCCTCTACCCGGGCCGCACCCGCCACATCCACGTCAAGGCCCAGGCGCCCGGCCGGCCCGTGCTCACCACCCAGCTGTACTTCCCCGGCGAGCCACGCAACGAGACCGACCCGCTGTTCGATCCGCGCCTGCTGATGTCCGTGCACGACGTGCCCGGCGGCCGGGAGGCGGCGTTCGACTTCGTGCTCGACGTGGCGGGCAACCCGGGCCCCGGGCCGGGCGAGGGCACGTGGGCGGCCGGCACCGCGTACGCGGCGGGCGCGCGGGTCACCTACGGCGGCCGGGCCTACACCTGCCTGCAGGGCCACACCGCCCAACCCGGGTGGGAGCCGCCGAACGCGGCGGCGCTGTGGCGGGCGGGGTGAGCGCTCAGCCCGCCACGCGGCGCAGGTACGCCGAGGTGTGGGGCTGCAGCGGCTGCCCCACCATCGCGCGTTCCTCCACGTAGGCGAGGTCGCCGTTGTTCACCAGGCCGTACAGGCGCTTCGCGCCGTTGACCTCCTTGGCCGACTGCGTCCGCATGGTCACGTCGGTGGCCAGCTCCCACGAGGTCTGGGTGCGGGGCTCGCCGTAGAAGATCTCGATGATGCCGGTCGCCTGGGCCAGCAGGACCTCGATCGTGTCGTCGGGCCTCGGGCGCCACCAGCCGACCTCACGTGCGGCCGGGCGGATCACCTTGCCGTCGGCGTCGAGCAGCCACGCGCGCGACTCGTAGTACACGAACGGCCTGCCGTCGTGCGCGAAGACCACCTGCTGGCCGAAGTGCTGCGGCTCGATGGTCGGGTAGACGACCTCGCCCTCGCCGCGCCAGACCCCGATGAGCGGCAACAGCGAGAGACACGCGTCGTTGAGGTTGGCGCCGTCGCGGAGGTTGGCCGTGTCGTTGGGGATCGGCAGGTCGGGCCACTGCGGGAGGTTGCGTTCGCGGGTCGCGTTCGCGCGTTCGGCTGCCGCGCGGACGGCCGCGTCGCCGCTGCCGGGCTCCGGGGGAGGTGTCGTCATCAGCGCCGCCCCGCCATCCGGACGGCGACCCGCCCGAGCAACGCGGTGCCGGCGAGCGCGGCGGTGACCAACAGCAGGGTGACGAACAGTTCCACCCGGAGAGGATATGGCAACGCGGGGCGGCCGAGTGAAGGCCGCCCCGCGTTGGGGATGAGGCCGCTAACCGACCGACACCGCGACCGGGTGCAGTCCCGGCCCGTCCGCGGTCACCTTGGTCTCGCCGTTGCCGGCGCGGTGCAGCGCCCGCACCGTCCACCGGCCGGGCGCGGCGAAGAACCGGAAGTCACCGTCCTGCGAGGACACGACCTCCGCCGTGAACTCACCGCTCGCGTCGAGCAGCCGCACGTACGCGCCGCCGACGGGCGCGCCGTCGGAGGTCACCTTGCCGCCCAGCACGATCTCCTTCGCGAGATCGACACCGGCCGGCAGCTCTGCGGTCTGTTCCGGCGCGGCGCAACCGTCGTTGCTCATCTTGTTCTCCTCCAGGGAAGTCAGTGTGCGCCGGGGCCGATCTCGACGGGCACGCCGACGAGCGAGCCGTACTCGGTCCAGGAGCCGTCGTAGTTCTTCACGTCCGAGTAGTCGAGCAGCTCGTGCAGCGCGAACCAGGTGTGCGACGAACGCTCGCCGATGCGGCAGTAGGCGATGGTCGACTTGTCCTCGTCGAGGCCCGCCTCCTTGTACAGCTCACGCAGCTCGTCGGAGGACTTGAACGTGCCGTCCTCGTTGGCCGCCTTGCTCCACGGCACGTTGAGCGCCGAGGGGATGTGGCCGCCGCGCTGCGCCTGCTCCTGCGGGAGGTGGGCGGGCGCGAGCAGCTTGCCGGAGAACTCGTCCGGGGACCGCACGTCGACCAGGTTCTTGGTGTCGATGGCCTCGACGACCTCGTCGCGGAACGCGCGGATCGCCTTGTCCTGGTCCTTGGCGGTGTAGCTGGTCTCGTCGCGGGTCACCGGGTCCTTGGACAGCTCGCGGCCGTCGAGCTCCCACTTCTTGCGCCCGCCGTCGAGCAGCTGGACCGCGTCGTGGCCGTAGAGCTTGAAGTACCAGTACGCGTACGCGGCGAACCAGTTGTTGTTGCCGCCGTAGAGAACCACCTGGTCCGAGTTACTGATGCCCTTGGCGGACAACAGCTTCTCGAAGCCGGCGCGGTCCACGAAGTCACGCCGCACCGGGTCCTGCAGCTCGGTCTTCCAGTCGATCCGCACCGCGCCGGGGATGTGGCCGCCGTCGTACGCGGACGTGTCCTCGTCGACCTCGACGAACACGACCCCGGCGGTGCCGAGGTTCTCTTCGGCCCATTCGGCCGTGACCAGCACATCTTCGCGGCTCATTGGAGCGCTCTCTCCTTCGTTGGGGTGAATCGGCGGATGAGCAGATAGGTCTCGCAGCCCAGGCAGAACGCGAACGCGGCGTTGAGGAACGCGGCGGCCAGCGCGAACGCGGTCGCCACGATGCCGAGCGTGGTGAGGCCGGTCGCGTAACCGAGCGTGCCGACGGCCGCGAACCCGAATCCGACGCCCTGGGCGAAACGCAGCGGCGCGGTGTCCTCGCGCTCGCCGGAGCGCTTCAGCCGCGGCGCGACGAGCGCGCGGAACAGGATCGAGTACGGCGCGACGCCGAACCCGGCGAACGCGCCGACCGCGAACACCACGGCCTGCGCGGCGAGCAGCGGCCACCAGCCGGTGACCAGCACCACCGCGAGCACGACCGTGGTCACCCACGCGGCGAAGCGGGGACCTCGGGGATCGACCTGGGAAGGACCGGCGGACATGACGACCTCCTGACTGCACGGCTGGGGAACCAGCGCGGGCGGAGGCCGAAAGAGATGGGGGTCCGCCCGGTCAGTCAGCTGCCAGACACAGGCTCGAGTCGACGCGGCAGTAATCGACCGCGCGTCGCCTGGTCAGCAAGGTGTACACGTCTTGGACAGTACCGCCGACTCCCTGGGGTTGGGAGGGATGTCCACCTGATGGGACGACGGCGTCAGGCCAGGTGGGAGCGCAGCGCGTCGAGCAGTTCGGCCCGCTTCGGCACCCCGCCGACCCGGAGGATCTCCGTGCCGGAGCGGCCGATCGCCAGGGTGGTTGGGGTGCGCAGCACGGACAGCTCGCGGGCCAGGTCCGGCCGCTCGGTGAGGTCCAGCTCGGCGTGGTGCAGCCCGTCGGTGCGGGCGGCGAGGTCGGCGAGGAGCGCGCGGGCCTGCCGGCACGGCGCGCAGAACGTGGTCGACAGCTGGACCAGCGTGACCGACGCGTCGGGGTCGAGCACCGAGCGCACGTCGGCCGGGAGGTCGGCGGTCTGCACGGTGCGCATCCTGCCGTTGCGGGCGCGGAGCGCGAAGCCGATCACGGCAGCGAGCGCAAGCGTGCCGAGCAGCACCAACGCACCGGTCATGCCCCGACTCTCCCGAGATCGTCAGCTCCCGCCGAGCACCACGTCGCTCGCGGTCCCCTTGACCGACAGTACGCCCGACTCGACCAGGACGGCCGTCGGCGTGACGGTGAAGGGCAGCTCACCGGGGTCGAGCGTGAACGTCAGCTGCTTCTTGACCTCGGCGTCCAGCATGGGCGGCAGCTTGCCGCTGCCGAGCACCGAGTTGCGCAGCTCGAGGCGGCCCGGCGTGAAGGTCATCTTCGCGTCGACCAGCGAGATGATGCCGTACGCGCAGAACTCGGTCTCCTCGCTCGCGAGGTCCGCGGTCGCGCAGATCTGGGCGCCCGCGGTGGTGTCCTCGATCTCCGCCTCGGCGGCCTTGTCGGCGGCCTCCTGCTCGGCGTCGGTGCGGTCGTCCGGGTCGGTCGCCACGTCCTGCTCGCTGACCGGCTCGATCGTGAGGTTCGTGATCGACGAGATCACCGGGTTCTCGTTCTCGGTCACCGCGCGGTTCACGTCCGACGCCTTGACCTTGACCTGGCCCTCGACCTCGCGGACCTTGACCTCCTTCAGCGAGCCGCCGACCAGCTCGCCGAGCGGCGCCTGCACGTCCCGCAGCTCGATGTGGACCTCGAGGTCACGCAGGGTGTCCTCGACGGGCACGCCCTTCGCGTCGATCGTCACGTGGCCGTACTCGCCGGAGAACGCCTGCGCGAGGAAGGAGAAGCCGCCGACCTTCACGGCCGGGTCGTCGGCCAGCTTGAACTGCTCCCGAGCCCGCTTGGACACCTGGTACTCGAAGATCGCCGCGGCGCCGAAGTCGGCGACCACCAGGAGGCCGAGCAGCACGACCAGGGTGATGACGAGCCTGCGGACCGTCTTGCGGCGTTTGCGAGGCGCGGGCCGGGACGAGGTCTCGGTCATCGTCGTCATACCGCCAGCAACTCCCGTGTGTGGATGTCGAGCCGGTGCGTGGTCCACCGGCAGCCAATGATCCTCGGTCCCCCGCACAAGCGACAGCGGGGTGGGGGCGATCCGCCACGCCACAGCGGTCCCGTGAGCCGCACACCGTCGCTCGCACGTTCGTGCAGACGTGTGACACGTATGTCACGACCAGGACATTTCATCGCCACGCCGGTTATTCTCCCCGGAAAGCCCACGGAGCGTACCCAGAGAGGCGGGCTGTCATGAGCCTCGACCTGCTGCTGCTTACCGCGGACCCAACGCCGGGCTCGGTTGTGCCGTCGCTGATGCTGTTGCCCCACCACGTGCGTACCCAGGCGCCCGAGGTCACCGCCCTGCTGGAGGCGGGCTCGCGGGACGTCGTCCTCGTCGACGCGCGTTCGGACCTCGCGGCCGCCAAGAGCCTGTGCCGCCTGCTCACCAGTGGCGGCGACAGCGCGCCTGTCATGGCCATCGTCAACGAGGGCGGTCTGGTCGCCGTCAACTCCGAGTGGCGCGTGGACGACATCCTGCTGCCGACCGCCGGCCCGGCCGAGGTCGACGCCCGGCTGCGGCTGCTGACCACCCGCGGCCCCGCGGGCGCCCCCGGCGCCGACGGCGCGCTGCGGCTCGGCGAGCTGGTCATCGACGAGGCGACGTACACGGCCCGGCTGCGTGGCCGGCCGCTGGACCTCACGTACAAGGAGTTCGAGCTCCTCAAGTACCTCGCGCAACACGCCGGCCGGGTCTTCACCCGCGCCCAGCTGCTGCAGGAGGTCTGGGGCTACGACTTCTTCGGCGGCACCCGCACGGTCGACGTGCACGTCCGGCGCCTGCGCGCGAAGCTCGGCACCGAGCACGAGCAGATGATCGGCACCGTGCGCAACGTCGGCTACAAGTTCGTGCAGCCCCCGAAGGCACGGCTGGCCGCCGACGAGGCAAGGACCGCCGCCGAGAGGGCCGACGCGCGCCGCTAGGCCGTTCGCGGGGTGCCGGCTCCCGGTACGGTCGACGACGTGGACCTGATCTGGCAGGAAACGGCCGACGACGCGGTTCCCGCACTGCTGCGCGCCGCCCGGGACGCCGACGGCACCCCCGAGATCGACGACGACGGGCCCTTGCCCCGGGAGTTCCGCGACGGCCGGCACCTGCTCGCGCGCGACGGCGACACCCTCGTCGGGTACGCGCACGTCGACCAGAAGGGCGACGCGTTCGGCAACCAGATCGTCGAGCTGATCGTGCACCCCGCCCACCGGCGCGCCGGCCACGGCGCGGCCATGGTCGACGCCGTGCTGGCCGGCACCGACCGGCCGCTGCGGCTGTGGTCCCACCGCGACCACCCCGGCGCGGCGCGGATCGCCGAGCACCGCGGCCTGACCCGCGTCCGCGAGCTGTTCCAGATGCACCTCGGCCCGGAGGTCGAGGTGCCTGAGCCGACCTGGCGCGACGGCGTCGGGGTCCGCGCGTTCGTGCCCGGCCGGGACGAGCAGGCCATGGTCGAGGTCAACAAGCGCGCGTTCGACTGGCACCCCGAGCAGGGCATGCTCACGGTCGCCGACGTCGAGGCCGCCGAGCGGGAGTCGTGGTTCGACGCGAGCGGGTTCTTCCTCGCCGTGCAGGACGAGCGGGTCGTCGGCTTCCACTGGACCAAGGTGCACGCCGACGGCACCGGCGAGGTCTACGTCGTCGGCGTCGACCCGGACGCGCAGGGCGGCGGCCTCGGCAAGGCGCTGACGCTGGCCGGTCTGCGTCACCTGCGTAAACGCGGCGTGCGCGACATAATTCTGTATGTCGAATCCGACAACTCACCGGCTGTCGCCGTGTACACCCGATTGGGTTTCACTCTCGCGCACACCAATGCCGCCTACCAGCGGTAGTTACGCGGCTCGGGGCACGTGACCGTTACTGGAAGCAACAAAAGTCACAATCCGGTGTTGTTCACCTGGCGTTCATCTGAACACCCGGGTCTGTCCATTCCCGCTCCCTAGCGTCCGCGCTGCACCCGCGAGAACCGCGCCGTGCGACCAGGTTGAGTGATATCGAGTTGCCCCGAGAGGATCCAGTGAAGCGCATCCGCTACGGCCGTATCGCGGCCATCGTCACTGCCGGCGCCCTGGCGCTGACAGCATGTGGGAACGACCCGGCGGCCGACACCGGGAACGGCGACGCCGGTGCCACGAGCGACCTGGCCGGCACCCTCGCCGGCTCCGGCGCGACGTCACAGGAGTCCGCGCAGAACGCATGGGCCGCCAAGTTCATGGCGGCGAACCCGGAGGTCGACCTGTCCTACGACCCGGTCGGGTCGGGCGGCGGGCGCACCGCGTTCCTCGAGGGCGGGGTCGCCTTCGCCGGCTCGGACTCCGCGCTGACCGACGAGGAGCGCACCAAGGCCAAGGAGCGCTGCGACGGTGGCGAGGCCTACGACCTGCCGCTGTACATCAGCCCCATCGCGGTCGTGTTCAACCTCAAGGACGTCAAGGACCTGAACCTCGCTCCGGCCACGGTCGCGAAGATCTTCGACCGCAAGATCACCAAGTGGAACGACGCGGCGATCGCGGCGGACAACCCGAACGCGACGCTGCCCGACCTCGCCATCACGCCGGTCAACCGCTCCGACGAGTCGGGCACCACGAAGAACTTCACCGACTACCTCGCCAAGACGGCGGCCGCCGACTGGCCGCACGAGGCCAGCGGTGACTGGCCGCTGCAGGGCGGCCAGTCCGCCCAGGGCACGTCCGGCGTCGTGCAGGCCGTCCAGGGCGGCGAGGGCACCATCGCCTACGCCGACCACAGCCAGGCCGGCAGCCTCGGCGTCGCCAAGATCAAGGTCGGCGAGAAGTTCGTCGCGCCGACCGCCGAGGGCGCGGCGAAGGTCGTCGAGGAGTCGCCGAGGACCGAGGGCGTGCCCGAGCACGACATCGCCATCGACCTGAAGCGCGACACCACCACCGACGGCGCCTACCCGCTGGTGCTGGTCTCCTACATCATCGCGTGCTCCAAGTACGGCGACGCCGAGCAGGGCAAGCTCGTCAAGGCGTACCTGACGTACCTGGCCAGCGCGGACGGCCAGAGCGTCGCCGCGAAGGAGGCCGGCTCCGCGCCGATCTCCGACGCGCTGCGCACCGACGTCGACGCCTCGGTCGAGTCGATCGCCTAGCCTGGCGCCACGCCGAGACAACAGCTCAGCTGAGTCCGGTGGGCGGTCGCGAACCCCGCGGCCGCCCACCGATCCAGGTCCCGTCCCACCCCGTCCACGGAGACCGCAAGTGACCACAACGGACGAACCGAAGTCGACGCGGCAGCCGGAGCGACAGCATCCACCCCAGCGTCCCGGCGACCGCATCTTCTCCGCGAGCGCGAAGTACGCCGGCGTCCTCATCCTCGCGGTGCTCACCGCGGTCGCCGTGTTCCTGCTGGTGCAGGGCTGGCCGGCCATCTCGACCCCGAGCGCGGAGCTCGCCGACGCCGTCCACATCCTCGACGGCCACTCGCTGCTCGGCTACGTCGGCCCGCTGGTGTTCGGCACGGTGCTCGCCGCGCTCATCGCGCTGGTCATCGCGACCCCCATCGCCATCGGGGTCGCGTTGTTCGTCTCGCACTACGCGCCGCGGCGCGTCGCGTCCGCGCTGGGCTACGTCATCGACCTGCTCGCCGCGATCCCCAGCGTCGTCTACGGCCTGTGGGGGGCGCTCTGGCTGATGCCGAGGCTCTTCCCGTTCACCGAGTGGATGAGCACCTACTTCGGCTGGATCCCGCTCTTCGCCGGCCCGGCCGCGTCGCCGGCCCGCACGATCTTCACCGCCGGCATCGTGCTGGCGGTCATGATCCTGCCGATCATCACCGCGGTCTCCCGGGAGATCTTCCTGCAGACGCCGACACTGCACGAGGAGGCGGCACTCGCGCTCGGCGCGACCCGCTGGGAGCTGATCCGCATGGCGGTGCTGCCGTTCGCGCGCTCCGGCATCATCTCCGCCACCATGCTCGGCCTCGGCCGCGCGCTCGGCGAGACGATGGCCGTCGCCATGGTGCTCTCGCCCGGCCTGTTCATGTACTCGATCCACGTGCTCCAGGCGGGACAGCAGCAGAACATCGCGGCGAACATCGCGCTCAAGTTCCCGGAGGCCTCCGGGCTCGGCGTGAACGTGCTGATCTTCACCGGCCTGGTGCTGTTCGTGATCACCCTCCTTGTCAACATGTTCGCGCGGTGGATCGTGAGCCGCCGGGCAGAGTTCTCGGGGGCGAACTGATGACGTCCGTCCAGACCCCGCCGCCGCCCACGCTCGCGCGGGTGAGCCTGACCTCGGGCAAGCTGCCCAGGTACACGCCCATCGTGCTGTGGGCCGCGTCGGTCGCCGCCATGTCCGGCCTGCTCGCCGCGCTCGGCTCGTTCGCCGTCCCGCTCGCCGTGGTGCTCGGCACCGTCCTGTTCGCGCTCGTGCTGCTCGTGACGGCGCGGATCGTCGAGGGCGGCCGGGCCGCGCGGGACCGGTTCGCCACGACGCTCATGTACTGCGCGTTCGCCCTGGCGCTGATCCCGCTGATCAGTCTGCTGTGGACGGTGAGCGCCGCCGGCGTCGCGCGGTTCGACCTGTACTTCCTGACCTACACGATGCGTGGCGTGTTCGGCGGCATGGACGCCGGCGGCGCGTACCACGCGATCGTCGGTACGCTGGAGATCACCGCGTTCGCCACGGTCATCTCGGTGCCGATCGGGGTGCTGACCGCCGTGTACCTCGTGGAGTACGGGCCGTCGCGGCTGGGCAAGCTGATCACGTTCTTCGTGGACGTCATGACCGGCATCCCGTCGATCGTCGCCGGCCTGTTCGCGTACGCCCTGTTCGCGCTGATCTTCGGGCCCGGGGTGCGGATGGGCGCGGCCGGCTCGGTCGCGCTCGCGGTGCTGATGATCCCGGTGGTGGTGCGGGCGTCGGAGGAGATGCTCAAGCTGGTGCCGAACGAGCTGCGCGAGGCCGCGTACGCGCTCGGCGTGCCGAAGTGGCTGACCATCGTGAAGGTGGTGCTGCGCACCGCGGTGGCCGGCCTCGTCACCGGTGTCACGCTCGCCATCGCCCGCGTCATCGGCGAGACGGCGCCGCTGCTGATCACCGCGGGCTTCGCGAACTCGGCGAACTTCGACCTGTTCGACGGTCGCATGATGACGTTGCCGGTGTACGTGTTCCGCCAGTACAGCCAGGGACTCGCGCCCAACGGCATCACCACGATCAACTACGACCGGGCGTGGGCCGCGGCGCTGACGTTGATCATCATCGTCATGCTGCTGAACCTGGTCGCCCGGCTGATCTCGCGGTTCTTCGCGCCAAGGACCGGCCGCCGCTAACTGACAAGGAAGCTCATGGCTAAGCGACTGGACATCTCCGACCTCAACATCTACTACAGCGACTTCCTCGCGGTCGAGGGCGTGTCCATGGCGGTCGAGCCGCGCGCGGTGACCGCGTTCATCGGCCCGTCCGGCTGCGGCAAGTCGACCGTCATCCGGTCGTTGAACCGGATGCACGAGGTGATCCCCGGCGCCCGCATCGAGGGCAAGATCGCGATGGACGGCGAGGACCTGTACGGCCGCGACGTCGACCCGGTGCGGGTGCGCCGGCAGATCGGCATGGTGTTCCAGCGGCCGAACCCGTTCCCCACCATGTCCATCCACGCCAACGTGATCGCCGGCATGAAGCTGAACAACAAGCGGATGTCCAAGGCGCAGGCGGACGAGGTCGTCGAGTCGTCGCTGCGCGGGGCGAACCTGTGGAACGAGGTCAAGGACCGGCTCGACAAGCCGGGGTCGTCGCTGTCCGGCGGGCAGCAGCAGCGGCTGTGCATCGCGCGGGCCATCGCCGTCCGGCCGGACGTGCTGCTGATGGACGAGCCGTGCTCCGCGCTGGACCCGATCTCCACCCTCGCGATCGAGGACCTGATCGGCCAGCTGAAGCAGGACTACACGATCGTCATCGTCACCCACAACATGCAGCAGGCCGCGCGGGTGAGCGACCAGACCGCCTTCTTCAACCTCGCCGGCGTCGGCCAGCCGGGCAAGCTCATCGAGATGGACGCGACGGAGAAGATCTTCTCCAACCCCACCCAGAAGGCCACGGAGGACTACATCTCCGGCCGTTTCGGCTGAGCCTGCCCGACGCCGTCGCGCCGCGAGTCGCACTTTCGGGACGGGTGAGTCGCACATTCGCCTCTATCGTCGATAGACGCGAAAGGTCAACTCACCGGTTCCGAGTGTGCGACTCGCGGGACTACAGCCCCGGCCGTTTCGGCTGAGCCTGTGCCGGTCGGCCTGGCAGACTCTCCGAGATGGACGCACTCCGCCGCCACGCGCTCACCTTCCCCGGCTCGTGGGAGGACGAGCCGTGGGAGGGCGACCCGGTCACCAAGGTGGGCAAGAAGATCTTCGTCTTCTACGGCCCCGACTCACTGACGGTCAAGCTGCCGTTCTCGGCCGAGGCCGCCCGTGCGATCCCCGGTGCCGAGCCGGCGGGCTACGGCCTCGGCAGACACGGCTGGATCAGCGTCCCGGCCAAGGGTCAGCACGCGCCGCCCCGCGACCTGCTCGAGGAGTGGGTCGAGGAGAGCTACCGCGCGGTGGCGACCAAGAAGCTGATCGCCGAACTGGACGCTCAGTAGCCTTTACCAAAGGGAACCCTGTTCGCGTGACATGCGTCAGAATGTGGTCCCGCGCGCGATAGCGTGCGAGTCGTGGGCTTGGCTGCGAGGTAGGGGCGAACTCATGCTTGACGCAGGTGGTGGCGGTGCCATGCCGATGATGAAGGGCTTGCTGAAGGCCGCGAACGACGGCTCCTTCGCCGTCAACGAGACCGGCGGCAAGGCGTTGCTGACCGCCATCCGCGAGATGGCCAAGTGGGTCGACGAGAACCTCGCCGACCTCGGCACGCTCGCCCAGCAGCCGGCGCTCGGCACCAGCAACGGCGCCGCCACGATGAAGCCGTACGTGCAGAACGTCGCCACCGATCAGGAGGGCTTCCTGACGATGCTGCGCGAGTTCCGCACCTCGCTCGCCGACGCCGAGAAGGGCGTCATCGGCGCGATGAAGAACTACCGCGACATCGACCAGGGCAACGCGCAGAACTACCGTGCCGTCTGAAGGGCCACCGTTGAGACTCCCGCTGGTACTCGCCGCGCTCACCGTGGTCACAGTCCTGTCCGCGGCCGGCTGCGCCGAGAAGACCCCCGGCTCCGCCGCGCCGGCGGACGAGACCACGACGACCACGACGACCACGACGGACGAGACCAGCGAGTCGCCACCGTCGAGCGAGTCGGGCGAGCCGTCCGGTGACGGGCTCGCGGACGTCGACCCGTGCGCGCTCGTCCCCGCCGCCACGCAGCAGGCGCTCCAGCTCACCGGCGGCGAGGAGAAGAAGGTCGGCGCGGCGCGGGTGTGCCGCTGGCGGCGCGACGGCGCGACCCTCGAGGAGAGCTTCACGGTGTCCGTCGAGATCTTCGAGGCCCAGGGGCTCGCGGACATCGTCGGCACGAACGTCCAGCAGCTGCCCAAGATCGGCACGCACGACGCGACGTCGTTCGTCGGGCCGACCGGCAGCTGCGCCGTCAGTCTCGGCGTCGGCCCGTCGTCCCGTGTGGACAGCACGGCGGTCGGCGGCGATGCCCAACAGGCCTGCCAGCTCGTGGCGCAGCTGGCGCCCGCCGTCGAACCCGAACTGCCCTGAGGAACCGCCATGTCATCGACTTTCCGCAACCCGAACTCGACGACGTCGGTCTCCGACCCGAACAGTGAGCACTACGACCCGGACAGCCCGGCGTACGACCCGACCAGGGACCCGACCAGCTCCACCTACTTCGACCGCGGCACCACGGCCGACACCGGCGCGGAGACCGAGCAGAGCGCGGAGAACCAGGTCGACGCCGAGGTCGAGCAGGGCGGCTGGGTCGACCGGATGATCGACTTCTTCAACCACGGCAGCCGCGTCAACGACACCTACAACCAGGACATGAACGCGCAGGCCGCCGAGCTGGCGAGCGGCGTCGCGACCCGGCAGGGTCCGATGATGATGTGCTCGAACTACCTGAGCAACCCGCACCCGCAGCTCGAGCAGATGGTCACCGAGGGCGTGGACCCGGACGCGGTCGGCGAGACCGGCGACATGTGGATCTCCGCGGGCAACGCGATGACCCGCTTCCAGTCCGGTGTGGCCGACGCGATCAACAACAGCCAGTCGGACTGGCAGGGCTCCGCGGGTGACGCCGCGCGCGGGTTCATGGCGTCGGTCGGCAACTGGGTCGGCGACGCCGGCCAGAGCGCGCAGCTCGCCGGCACCCAGACCAACCTGCAGGCCTCCGCGCTCGCCGAGGCCAAGCGGGCCATGCCGCCGCCGGTCGACTTCGACGTCGCCGCCGCCAACCGGGACCTGCAGACGACGAGCAACCCGTTCGAGCTGGTCACGAAGTACAACGACTACATGGCGCAGTACAACGCCAAACAGGAGGCGCACCAGAAGGCCGCGCAGGTGGTCGGCGTGTACGACGCCAGCCTGTCCGGCGCGAGCACGATGCCCGCGTTCGGGCCGCCGCCCGCGATGAACAGCAGCTCGATCGAGGTGACGGCGAAGCGGGTGGAGATCCCGTCGAAGACCATCGACCCGTACGAGTCGACCAGCTCCACCTCCAGCACGTCCAGCCAGCAGTCCTCTTCGGACAACTTCGGGCAGGTGGGCGTTCCGACGGTCCCGCCCGGCGGCACCGACGGTCCCAACGGGCCGAACGGGCCCAATGGACCCAACGGCCCGAATGGACCCAACGGCCCGAATGGACCCAACGGCCCGAAGTGGACCCAACGGCCCGACCGGGCCGAACGGGCCTGGCGGCAACCTGCCGGGTGGTCCCGGCAGCGGCACCACGCCCAGCGGCGACCTGCCCGGCGGCCAGTTCCCCGGCGGCTTCCCGCCGCCCGGGTCCGGTGGCGGCAACCAGCCCGGACCGAATCCCGGCAACCCCGGCGGCCCCGGCTTTCCCGGCGGGCCCATGCCGATCGGCGGGCCCGGCGGGCCCGGCGGCGGCGGTGACTTCGAGCGTGGCCGTGGCAGCGGGTTCGGTGGCGGGCGCGGCTTCGGGCCGGGCGGTGGCGGGCCCGGTGGCGGCGGGTTCGGCGGTGGGCCGGGTGGCAGCGGCGGTGGCGGCCAGGGCGGTCTCGGTCGCGGCGGTCTGGGAGCCGGCGGGATGGGTCCCGGCGGCGCGTTCGCGGCCGAGGGCGGCGCGGTCGGCCGCGGCGGCGCGGGTGGTCGCGGCGGCGCCGGCATGATGCCGATGGGTGGCAACCGAGCCGACGACGAGGAGGACGGCGAGCACAAGCGGCCGTCGTTCCTCGTCGAGGGCGACCCGGACGCCGTGTTCGGCACCGACCAGATGACCGCGCCGCCCGTGATCGGTGAGTGATGGCGTCGTTCACGCTCTCGCTCGCCGCCGCGGACGTGCTCGGTCAGACCCTCGACGTCAATGTTCGGCAGTTTCCCTTCGACATCCCCAGTTTCGGTGAGTACGAGCGGGACCGGCAGCGGATCGCGCGTGCCGTGTTCGTCGATCTGCACAAGCGTGGGCTGATCCGCCGGGGCGACCTCGACCCCGAGCTGACGAAGGCGATGCGCGCGCTGTCCGACTACGTGATCGCGATCGCCGTCATGGGGACCGTCGAGAAGAGCCGGCAGATCTACGCGCGGGCGGCCACCAGTGGCGAGACCGCGGTGCTGGCCGTGCTGGAGGGGCAGAGCCTGCGGTTGGAGCTGATCCGGCCCACCGCGCTGGCGGTGACGTTGGTGGGGTTGCTGCCGAAGCTGGCGGCCGGACCAGGGCAGTCCGTGACCATCACCCAGCCCGGCGCCCGCCACGTGGACTACGACGATCCCTTCGGGACCGTGCAGCCCGGGCGGCACGGCGCCGACCAGCAGCTACGGGTGGCCGCCAGCTACCTGAACCGGCCGAGGACCGGGACGGGGTTCTTCACCGTCAGCGGGCGCGACTGGTTGTCGGGGCGCGAGCTGAACGGCGGCGGGCTGACGTGGGTCGACACGGATGCTGGTCGGTATCTGACGCTTTCTCGGCCGCCTGGTGAGGATGGGCAGGTGCGCAGTACTTTCTCGCCGGCCGACAGTGTTCGGTTGACGCATGCTTTGGGCGAGATGATCGAGGCTGTTGCTCCTCGGCGTTGATGTTCGCCTGTCGCTGGTGGCTTCGCCACTCTTGACCCGCGAGCCTCCGCCGCCCTGGTTCAGGCGTTACGGGCAGGCTGGCGCCTGCCCTCCTTCGTGCCCGCCGCCGCCGAACCCCATACGCCGGTCGCCGTACCCCGCCTACACGTCCTCGTCGGTTTCGTAGCCTGGCATGCGGCCGGTTACCACGAAGACGACTCGCTTCGCTACCGAGACGGCGTGGTCGGCGAAGCGTTCGTAGAAGCGGCCAAGCAGGGTGACGTCCACGGCCGACGCGACGCCGTGGGGCCAGTCCTTGTCCATGATCACCGTGAAGAGGCGGCGGTGCAGGTCGTCCATCTCGTCGTCGGCCTCTTCCAGTGAGCGGGCCTGCTCGATGTTCTTGTTGAGGATGACCTGCTCGGCGTCCCTCGCCAGTTCCACCGCCACGCGGCCCATGCGTTCGAAGTCGGGGCGGACCTGTTGTGGGAGGACCGGTGCGGGGTGCCGGCGCCGTGCGGCCTTGGCCACGTGCAGTGCCAGGTCGCCCATGCGCTCCAGGCTCTCCGCCGCGTGGATGGCGGCGAGCACGGTCCGCAGGTCGGTCGCGACCGGGGCTTGCAGCGCCAGCAGCGCGTAGGCGTGCTCCTCGCAGGCGGACCGGGCGTCGTCGATCTTCGCGTCGTCGCCGATCACCTGTTCGGCCAGGCCGAGGTCGGTGTCCAGCAGCGCCCGGGTGGCGAGCTCCATCGCGGTCGCGGACATGGAGCACATGTTGGCCAGCTCTTCAGCCAGCTGACCGAGTTCGACATGGTAGGCCTCACGCATGGCGACAGCCTACGGGCGCGTGCGCACCGCCGGCGCATCGCGGAATGAACCCCACGTGAACCCGAAACCACGAAATGGCGCTACGCGCAGGAGACGTCGCCCGCGTTGACCGTGGACAGGTTGTCCGGCAGGTCGACCGGGGCCTCGCCACCGCCGGCCGGCGACACGATCTCGCCGTCGAAGCCGGGTCCGACGATCAGCATGATCGCGCCGGACATCGACGGGTCCTCGACGAGTTGGGAGCCGGGGACGGCCGCGGCCAGGGTCTGCGCCTGTGCCGCGCGGGCCTTCGAGTACTTGATGACCGCCGTCTTGTCGACGTTCTCCGGCGACGCGTCCACGCGCATGATCTGGAAGCCGTACTCCGCGAGGCTGTCCGCCGTGTCGCGGGCGATGCCCGGGGTCTCGTTGCCGCCGTTGAGCACCTGGATCTTGATGGTCTTCGGGTCGACCGGCGCGCCCGCCTCCTGCTTGAGGCCCGACGCCTGCTGGCCCGGCTGGTTCTTCGCCTGGTCGGCCGGGGTGTTCGCGGGTGCCTCGCCCGGCAGCGGGCTGTCCTGGCGGATCGCCTGGAACAGCGAGTTCGTGCCGTCGACCAGCAGCTCCTCGTTGCCCCGGTCGTTGGCCTCGCCGACGGTCGGGACGGTGACGAACGTGACCCGGCCGGCCGCGACGCCCTGCATCGACTGGCCGAGGGTGAACAGCTGCTCGATGCCGATGTTGTCACCGAAGGTGGACTTCGAGAACGCGTCGACGAAGTTGGTCAGCTTGCCCGGATCGAGCAGCACCTCGGACGACATCGCCTTGCGCAGCAACGAGGACAGGAACCGCTGCTGGCGGATGATGCGGCCGTAGTCGGAGGTCGGGTCGCCCTGGACGTGCCGGGCGCGCACGAAGTTCAGCGCCTGGTCGCCGCTGATCTGCACGTTCTTGCCGGCCTCCGGGACGATCGTGCCGAGCACCTCGTCCTTCAGCGGCCGCTCGACGCACACCTCGACGCCCTGCACCGCCTCCACCATGCCCTTGAAGCCGTGGAAGTCGATGCCGACGAAGTGGTTCACGGCGAGGCCGGACAGCTCCTGCACCATCTTGGTCACGCACATCGGACCGCCTATCTGGTAGGCGGTGTTGAGCTTGACCTGCTCCTCGGCGGGGTGCTGCTCGTTGGTGTAGTCACCGGTCTTCGGGTCCCAGCCCTGGCACTCCGGCCGCGTCACCTCGAGGTCGCGCGGAAACGAGACGACCACGACGCGCTCCCGGTTCTTCGGGACGTGCGCGATCATCACGGTGTCGGACCGGGCGCCGCCGACCGCGCTCTCGTCGCCGACGCCGTCCTCGGCGGCCGCGCCGGCGCGGGTGTCGGAGCCGACGAGCAGGAAGTTCTCGTCACCGCGCTGGGCGGCGGCGTCCTGGATGGCCTTGGAGTCGGGGTCGAGCGCGTCCACGGTCTGCGCGCTGGACTCGATGTAGGCCTTGAAGCCCCACGCGGTCGCGGTCGCGACGAACACCAGGATGGCGGCGGTCGCGGCGAACACCTTGCCGGCGAGCTTGCCCTTGTGCCGGCGGCGCAGCTTCTTCTCCTGCAGCCTGGTCGACGGGGCGGGCGGCTCCTCGTCCTCCGCGGCGTACGCGATCGGCTCCGGCTCCGGCTCGACGACCGGGATCGGGACCGCCATCGACTGCTGCGCCTCGAGGTCGTCGAGGTGCGACATCTCGTCGTCGTCGGCCTGCCACGGCATCAGCTTGCGCCGCTTGGCCTTCTTCTCCCGCTCCTCGGCCTTGATCTCGTCGTGCACCGCCGAGAACCGGGCCAGCGTGTGGTCGATGGTGCGCCGCTTCTGGACGTCCTCGCCGATGGCCTCCATCTCGGTGGTCATGCCGATGGGGTCGTCGTCGCCGCGGCGCGGCGGGGGCAGCGGCACGGGCGGCACGCCGGTGGTCCGGCGCGGGGTGTCCGGCGCGTCGATCGCGGCCGGGGTGAGCCGCGGCTCGGACAGGTCCCCCTGGCCGGGCAGCGGCCGGGCCGGCATGGAGCGCTGGCCGGGCTCGCCAGGAGCCGGCCGGTTGTGCGGGGGCGGCGTCGGCGGACCGGCGACGGGCCGGTTAGCGGGCGGGGGCGTCGGCGGGCCGGCCTGGCGACGCTGCGGGTCGACCGGGTAGCGGCCGGAGGCCTGCCCCGGCTCGCCCGGCACCGGCAGGTGCGCGGAACCCTCGCCGGCGCGCCGGGTGGGGCGCGGGCTCAGCTCGGGCGGCGGTGTGACCGCCCAGCCGTCGTCCGTGGTCGGGACCGGCTCCGCGGGGCGGCGGGTGCGCCGGGGGCCGGAGCCGTCGCCGGGCGCGCGCTGCTCGACGCCGGGGGGCGGGCCCTCGCCGACGCGGCGGCCGCCGTTGCGTCGGGGCGCCTCGCCCTGGGGGCCGCGCCCGGGGTCCGCGTAGACCTCCGGGGGCACCTGGTGGATCGAGTTCTCGCCGACGCGGCGCGGCGGCGTCTGCTGCACGGACGCCTCATCGGGACGCCGGGCGCCGGGGTTGGCGTGGTGCGTCGGGGCCTCGCCGGGGCGGGGGCCGGCACTCCGGCCGGGCGCCTCCTGCGCGCCGCCGTGGCGGGCGCCGTTGGGGAACGGGTGGTGTGCGGACGTCTCGCCGACGCGGCGGCCGGGGGGCTCGTTCTGACCGCCGAGCGCCGCGCCGATGCCGCGGCCGTCCTCCGGGAACCGGTTCGCGCGGCGGGGGTCGGCGCCCTCGCCCGGGTACGGGGCCTCGCCGGGGTAGCGGTCCGCCGGCGGCTCGGGAGCCCGGCGGGAGCCACCGCGCCTGGGGGCGGGCTCACCGTGGGGCTCGGCGCTGTGGCCGTTGCGGCCCTGCGCGGCGGCTGGATCGGCCGGGAAGCGGGGGGCGCCGGGGTGGGGCTGGTTGCCGGGCCACGCCGCCGGCTCGCCCGGTCTCGGCGGGCGCTGGCCGTCCGCGGGCCGAGGCGGCGGGTCCGGGAGGGCGCGCCGCCCGGACTGCTGCGTGCCGTTCATCAACGAGTTCTGGTGCAGCGGCTGCTGCGGGTCCACGGGAGTGAGGTTCGCCCGGGAGCCGGTGTGCCGTTGCACGAGGTCCGCGACGCTCAGACCGCCGCTGTTCTCCATCGAGCGTCTGCGGCGGCGGGGTTGCTCGGGAGGCTCCTCCGCCGCGCGGCGATGCCGTCTGCCGGGCTCCTGCGGATCGCGGGTGCCGCCGAGGCGTTCATCGTCGGGCACCCGGTCTCCTCTCAGCTCGCGCGGCGACACATGTCGTGGCGCTTTCTTAATCAAGACGTTGTAGATCGCAACTCGGTTGCCGATCTGCTGTGTCTCTCCGCGTCCATCCGCGCCAGATAGTACGTATGGATGGCACCCGTGACGACTGCCAACCCGAATTTGTTTACTAGCAGTGCGCATCTGGTCGACACTCACTAGCCCGATCGGGCTAGTGAGGTTCCTGACCTAAACGTTATCGAACCGTCGCACAGTAGCAGTCAAGCGTGACCGGAACTAGCCACGGTGGCGCCGTTGCCCAGCCGCCCCCGACAGACGAACCTGGCCACCGACACGGTAGGCGACACTGTTCCGGCCCGACTGCTTGGCCGTGTACAGCAGGCCGTCCGCGTGCCGCAGCTGCTGGTCCGGGTTGGCGGTCCCGCTGGTCGCGGCCTGGTGCGCGACGCCGATGCTGACGGTCACGCGCAGCCCGCGCACGATCGTGGACCACGGGTACTGCTCGACGCGGGCCCGCGCCGCCTCGGCGACCGCCCAGGCGGCGGCTCCTTCGAGGCCGGGCAGGATCAGGACGAACTCCTCGCCGCCGTAGCGGGCGCAGAACGCGCCCTCGGGCAGCCCGACCTGCAGCAGCTCGACGACCTGCTGCAGCACGCGGTCGCCGACCTGGTGGCCGAAGGTGTCGTTGACGCGCTTGAACCAGTCGAGGTCGACGAGCGCGACGGCGAAGTCGCCGCCGCCCTGGAGGTCCACGACCTCCAGCAGCCGCTGGTCGAGGTAGCGCCGGTTGTAGCTCGCGGTCAGCGCGTCGCGGATGCTCTGCTCGCGGGCCTCCGCGTGCTCCCTGCGCAGCCGCGCGACCTCCTGGCGGACCTGCTCGGGCACCTGCGGGGGCTGCGTCTTCTCCTCGGTCGCGAGCTCGAGCGCGTGCCGGAGGTGCTCGTAGGCCTGGCGCCACTCGCCGCGGGAGGCCAGGAGGGAGGCGATGGACTGGTGCAGCTCGACGAGGCTCGCGGGGTCCTCGACACCGTTCGCACCGTTCGTGCCGTTCGTCCCGACTCGCCGGGCAGGGTGTGGAATCGGGACGGTCGCCTCCGTGAGCCTGCGGTCTCGCCACGCGGCGTCCCGCTGGTCCGAGCCCTGCTGGCGGCTGACACCCTGCTGCTTCTGGGTGACGCCCTGGTCGAGTACGGCCATCGCGCTTCACCTCCCTACTTACGACTGTTTCGTCCACCGCGAAGGCGGCCTTGAGACGTTGAGGGCAGCGTGTTCGTATTTCCCCCTACTGGTGTAGCTGTGACTGCTCCAACCCGGTGACCGGTCCTCCGAATGGTTGGCGGAGCGCACCGATCAGCGCACCGACGGCAGCACCGATGGCTGGACGGCGGCCGGCCGATGCCGTGCCGGGTGGCTCCGGGTCACCGACCAGTCGGGCACGGCGCGAAGCCGTAGGCCTTCTCGTCGAGGACGACGACGCGCTGCGAGCCGATCTGCTCGCCGAGCAACGCGCCGTCCTGCCGGATGCTGACCGACACGCCGAGCACGTAGACCAGCCCGCGCGGGTGTGTCGAGTTCTCGCCGTCCGGCGGCACCCAGTCCGGGTCGACCCGCAGCGTGGACATGGCGGGGTCGATGTTCAGCGTGAGGTCGCCGAGGTCGCACAGGTCGCTCGCGAAGTCGGGGTGCTGGCTGCGGCGCAGGAAGTCCCGCTGCGTGGCCGGGCCGTCGGCGGCGGAGGCGTTCAGCTCGTCGAAGTAGCCCTCGACGAGCGCGCGGTCCTGTTCCGGCGAGGCCGCGGCCGTGGGTTTTCCCGGCACGGTCGAGCTGCAGCCCGCCGCGAGCAGCATGCCCGCGAGTCCGAGTGCGGCAACAGCACGTCGCATGTCCATCCCCCGCGCAGTCCGTGTGGCCACCAGGCTAGCCCCGCGCTGTGTGACGTCGGTCAGCTCGCTCACGCCGGTTCGATGCGGTAGCCGTAGCCCCGCACGGTGTGGATCATCGGCGGCTGCCGCAGCTTGCGCCGCAGCTGTGTGATCAACACGTCGAGCACGTTGGACACCGGATCGGCCATCCGGTCCCAGCACTGCTCGATCAGCTCGGTCCGGGTCACCGGCGTGCCCTGCTTGGCGACCAGGTACTCGAGCACGGCGAACTCCTTGGTGGTCAACGTCAGCAGGACGCCGGCCCGGCGCACCTCGTGCCGGCCGCTGTCCACCTCGAGGTCGCCGCAGCGCAGCACCGGCGCCCGCCCGGTCGACACCCGCCGGCACAGGCTGCGCACCCGCGCCTCGAGCTCCGCGACGGCGAACGGCTTCACCAGGTAGTCGTCGCCGTGGGCGAGGCCCGCGATCCGGTCGGCGACCGCGTCGCGCGCGGTGAGGAACAGCACGGGCACCGACGGCCGCCGCGCCCGCACGTAGGCGAGGGAGTCCCCGGACGGGAGCATCCGGTCGAACACCGCGCAGTCGTAGGAGTTCACGACGAGCGCCTCGTCGGCCGCGGGCAGGTCGCCGACGGCGTCGACGGCGAACCCGGCGACACGAAGGGCCCCGGTGACCGCGATCCGTAAGTTCTCGTCGTCCTCGACCACCAGCACCCGCACGGAACAGACAGTAGCCGGACATGTGGGCCGGGCTATCCCGTCGCAGCCGTGACCGCCGCGACATCCGCCGCGCTCAACGTCCGCAGCTCCGCCGTGTCCGGCATCCGGCCGAGCAGCCGCAGCCGCTGCGACTGCACCTTCCGCACACTCTCGAACAGCCGCCGCGCGTCGCGGGCGTTGCCGAAGTTCTGGTCCTGGGAGATGCGGTCGAAGTAGGACAGCAGGAGCGGCTCCGCGGCCGGGTCGATGCGGTAGTCGCCACCGCCGACCATCCGGTCGATGATCGCCACCAGGTCCGGCGCCGAGTAGTTCTCGAACTCGATGGTCTTCGAGAACCGGGACGCGAGACCGGGGTTGGCGTCGAGGAAGTCGGCCATCTCCTTGGTGTAGCCGGCGACGATCACCGCGACCTCGTCCCGGTGGTCCTCCATCAGCTTCACCAGCGTGTCGATGGCCTCCTGGCCGAAGTCGCCGCCGGAGCCCGCCTGCCGGGACAGCGTGTACGCCTCGTCGATGAACAGCACGCCGCCGAGGGACTCCTCGAACACCACGGACGTCTTCTCGGCCGTGTGTCCGATGTACTGCCCGACGAGGTCGCGCCGGGACACCTCCCGGAACTGTCCCTTGGACAGCACGCCGAGCGACTTCAGCAGCTTGCCGTAGGTGCGCGCGACGGTCGTCTTACCGGTGCCCGGCGCGCCGGCGAAGATCAGGTGGTGGCTGACCGTGCCGACCGACAGCCCCGCCTTGCGCCGCCAGTCGTTGACCTGGATCTCGTCGACGACCGCGTGCACCTCGGCCTTGACGCCGGGCAGCCCGACCATGCCGTCGAGGTCGGACAGCAGGTCGTCGAGGCCGCTGTCGCCGTGCGGCGCGGCCCGCTTGGCCGGCTCGACCACGGTCGGGGTGGCGCCCTCGGCGAGGAGGATGCCGGGGGCGGCCGAGTTGTCCACGTGGCACGCGTCGACGGCGCCCGCGCAGCCGGCCGCGAAGGAGATCCCGACCCCGCCGACGTCGTGCACGTGGCAGCGGCGCAGCTCCGGCCTGCTCTGCTGTGCGACCGCGATGCCCTCGTGCGCGGTCCGCGACACCTCGCACGCCTCGACGAGCGGCCGCGCGTACCGGTAGACGTACACGCCGCGCTGCCCGCAGTCGGACACCACGCAGTTGCGCAGCTCCGGGTCGGCGCCGAGGCCGATCACGATGCCGTCACCCGCCACGTTCGCGACGGTGGTGTCGTCGATCCGGCCGGAGGAGCTCTCCACGGCGATGCCCTGCTCCGCGCCGTCGACCGTGCACCGGCTGATCGCGAACCGCCGGCAGCCTCGGACACCGATCGCGGGGCCGACCTCCGCGGACAGCGTGCACCGCTCGACCGTCAGCTCGACGTCGTCGGCCTGGATGCCGCCCGCGCCGGCCTTCAGCTCGATGCCGACCAGCGTGAGCGAGCCGCCCCGCGCCTTGAGCACCGGCCAGTCCCCGCCCGTGCCGTCGAGCACCACCGCCCCGCCCTCGTGGGCGCGCAGCGTGAGCTGCCGGTCCGCCAGCTCGAACGTCTCCGCGTAGGTGCCCGCCGCGATCGCGACGACACCGCCGTCCGGCGCGTTGCCGAGTGCCTCGCCGATCGTCGCGTACGCGCCGTGCCGGCCGGGTGCGACCAGGAGCGTCCGTGTCGCCATGAGGGTCATCAGCCGGCCCTCTCCATCAACCAGCCTCGGTCGGCCGCCTTGACGCCGGCCTGGAAGCGGCTGCGCGCGCCGAGCCGGTTCATGATGTCGGCGACCGTGCGGCGCACGGTCCGCACCGACACCCCGAGCCGTGCGGCGGCGGACTCGTCGGTGCTACCCGAAGAAAGCAGAGTCAACAGCTCCCGTTCCCGCGCGTTGAGCTCCGCGGCGTCCGGCAGGTCCGACGGGCTCATCGGCACCGCGGACAGCCACACCCGCTCGAACAGCTCCAGCGTCGTGGTGACCACGCTCGACAGCCGGAACACGGCGGTGCCGAGCGAGCGGCCGGCCGCGGTCCGGTCCACCGGGAGCACGACGACCGAGCCGTCGATCACCAGCGCGTCGGTCGGCACCTCGGCCACCGTGCGGGTGTCCGCGCCGGCCAGCGCGAAGGCGCCGAGCCGGGTGGCGAGCACCGGCGCGGTGCGCGCGGTGTCGGGCACCACCACCCGGTAGCGCACGCCGCGGCGCAGGTTCTCGTGGTCGATGCGCCGCACGCCGCCGATCGGGTCGCGGGCCGCGACCGACAGCGTGCTCATCACGAGCACCTCCCGGTGCGCGGACGCGAGCAGCGCCTCGACCCCGGCGCTCGACGGGCAGCGGGCCGCGTGGCCGGACCTGGTGGCCGGGTGCAGCACGGTTACCGGGTTCTCAGCGAGAACGGTCATGGCAGGAACACTCCGATCGGAAGCGAGGCGGCCACACCGGACAGGTGTGTCCCGTCGAGCCGAGCGAGGCGGACCCCGGAGGGGGCGAGCCGGTCGGTCATGGCATCGGCGGCCGCCGCGATGGCGGCCTCTGTCGTCGCGGCGAGGCGGAGGGTGGCGCCGGCGCGCGGGTCGCGGCCGCCGCGTTCGGCGTGGGCCCAGAGCGCCACCGTCGCGGCGACCCCGGGGATGCCGGCGAGCAGAACGCTGACCAGGCCGCGGGCCTGGGTGTCCGCGAGCCGGTCCCAGCCGGTGAGGCGGAACGCGGCCTGGCTGACCGAGCCGGTGCGCCAGAACCGCCAGTCCTCGCGCACCTCGTTGCGGCCGCCGGTGATGTGGGCGAGGCCGGCGAGTGCGGCGAGCGCCTGCTCCTCCGCGAGTGGCTCGGCCGGCGTGCCGGCGCGGCCGAGCGCCCCCCGCACCCGGCGCATGGCGTTGCGCAGCGCGAGCGTCAGCTCGTCGTCGGCCGGGGTGTCGACCATGCGGGCGGCGTGCACGGCGACCCACAGCCTGCGCGGCTTGTCCGGCCGCACCCCGATGTGGAAGACCTCCTGCACGCCGAACGTGTGGTGCTGGCCGTCGGCCGTCGGCAGCAGCGCCGCGGGCATCGGCAGGGTGCTCAGCAGTTCCGGGGTGAGCGCGCGGGGCTTGAGCTGCGCGGTCAGTCCGCCCTGGTGGCTGATCGCCATGGCCGGCCCGTGGCTCGTCTCCAGCGTCCGGATGCCGGCGCCCGGCAGGAGCATCGACAGCAGCGTCAGCGTCTTGGCCGCG
The DNA here is from genome assembly GCA_963840275.1 of uncultured Actinomycetota bacterium. GTDB lineage: Bacteria > Actinomycetota > Actinomycetes > Mycobacteriales > Pseudonocardiaceae > Actinophytocola. The sequence continues at coordinate 174,272 of CAWIYK010000002.1, read as the reverse complement.
GGGCTGCCGCCGTCCGGCAGGTCGCGGCGGCGGGTGCGGGACAGGAACCCGCCGGCGAGCGCGACCAGCTCGTAGAGCCAGCGGCCGCCGACGCGCACGGTCGTCAGCGCGAGGAGCGCGGCCGCGCCGACCGACGCGCCCACCAGCACCGGCCACGGCTGGCGCACGGTCAGCAGCACGCCGATCGCGGCGACCTGCCAGCAGATCACCTGCAGCGGGTTGAGCCGCTCCACGTACTCCCGGACCGGCCGCGACCACGTGCGCTTCGCCGGCACGACGCTCGGCATGACCGGCGCGGGCCGCATCGGCCGCACCGGCGGCGCGACCAGCAGCGGGCGGGTGCGCAGGTCGGCGTCGGGCAGCAGCTGCGGCGTCGGGCGTAGCAGCTGCTGCCCGGTGGACACCGCCACCCGACCCGTTGCCGCGACCCGCAACGGGGGCGCGGCGGTATGGGCCGAGTGCGCCGCCGCGGCAGCACTCGCCGGCCGCGCGCCGGCTCTCTGGCCGGCGAGTGCGGCCGCCGCTGCCGCGCCGTGGTTACCACCGTGAGCGTTCACCGGTCACCTCCTGACACGAGACGGTATGAATGACTGCCCGGGACCGGTCCCGCACGCGGGGTCGCACTCCTGCGTCCTGTTCCGGCCAGGTCGGCGCGGAGGGCCCTGCGGGCGGTTACGGTGCCGTCGTGGACCACGATCGGGCAGGGCACATTAGGTTTCGATGACATGGGGCGCTCGGTGCGAGTGATGGTGGTCGAGGACGATGAGGACCTGCGGATCGCCGTGTCCGCAGAGCTCGGCGCGACCGGCGTCGAGGTCGTCGCGGCGGCCGATCTCACCACCGCGGACGCCGCCCTGCGCCACGGCCGGTTCGCCTGCGTCGTGTTCGACCGGATGCTCCCCGACGGCGACGCCATCGACTACGTGCACCGCCGCCGCCAGGACGGCTGGAGCGTGCCGGTCCTGTTCCTCACCGCGCGCGACACGGTGGCCGACCGGGTCGCCGGGTTCGCCTCCGGCGGCGACGACTACCTCGTGAAGCCGTTCTCGGTGGCCGAGATGGCCGCGCGGGTGCACGCGCTGTGCCGCCGCGCGGACGGCCGGCCGTCGGTGTTGCGGCACGCCGACCTGGAGATCGACTGCGCGCGCCGCGCGGTCCGCCGCGCCGGCGTGCTGCTGACGTTGTCGGACAAGGAGTTCGCGCTTCTCGAGTACCTCGCCATCCGCCCCGACCAGGTCGTCTCCAGGACCGACCTCATCGAGCACTGCTGGGACGCGTCGGCCGACCCGATGTCCAACGTGGTCGACGTGGTCGTGAAGCGGCTGCGCCGCAAGCTCGGTCAGCCGGAGCTGATCCACGCGATCCGGGGGCGCGGCTACCGGCTCGGGGCCTACGGTCACAGCTCGTGAACCGATCGTCCGCGGACCGGCTGCGGCGCCTGCGCTGGGTGCTCACCGTCATGTTCACGGCGATGAACGCCGTCGGCCTGATCGTGTTCGCGTGGCTCGTCATCCAGGCGGACGAGGAGAGCGGCGAGAAACAGATGGACCTGGAGCTGAGCCGGGTCACCTCGACCGTCGCGCGGCTCGTCGGCCAGGACGCGGACACGATCGTCACCGCGCTCGTCGGTGGGGACGAGATCAACCAGCAGTGCCCGCAGTTCGCGGTGCTCCCCGGCGGGTCCGGCGAGTTCACCGGCCACTTCAGCGAGCGCCGGTGCGTGCGGATGGACCCGGCGGTGCTCGGCGGGCTCGCCGAGGAGGCGGCCCGGGTCGGCCGGGAGCTGTACGGCTACAAGCGCAGCCTCGACGACCAGATGGTGTGGGTGCACGCGCAGCCGTTCCGCGGCCCGTCCGGGTATCTCGGCGCGGTGGTGGCGGTCGGCGACGCGGAGCCGATGCTGGCCGAGCACGACCGGCTGGTGCTGTGGGTCGTGGTCGGCGCCGCCGTGCTCATCGGCAGTCTCGGCCTCGCCGGACACCTGCTGTCCGGCCGCGCGATCCGGCCCGCGGTCGCCGCGTTGGAGCAGCAGGAGGTACTGCTGGCCGAGACCGCGCACGATCTGCGCACCCCGGTGGCCGCGCTGCGTGCCCTCGCCGAGACCGCACTGCGCAACCCGACGCAGCGTGCCGAGCTGTTGCCGCGCACGGTCCGGCTCGCGGCCAGGATGGGCAGCATCATCGACGGCCTGCTGGTACGGGCCCGGCTCGCGGCCGGCGTCGAACGGCTTGCCGCGCAACCGGTGTGGCTCGACCAGCTGGTGGCCGGCGTGGTCGAGGAGACGCCGACCGACGGCGCGAACGTCACCCTCACGGCGGCCCCGTGCAAGGTGCTGGCCGACTCGACGCTGCTGCAGCGCGCGATCGGGAACCTGCTGGACAACGCCATGCGCTACGGCCGCCAGCCCAACCAGCCGGCGGTCGTGCACATCTCGGTGGCGGGCGGCCGGGTCACGGTCGCCGACCACGGCCCCGGCGTCGCGGGCGACTTCGCGGAGGAGGCGTTCGACCGGTTCCGCACGGGCACCGGCTCGTCGGGACTGGGCCTGTCGATCGTGCGCTGGGTAGCGACCGCCCACGGCGGCACACTGAGCGTCTACAACGCGGAAGACGCGGGCGCAATCTTCGAACTGGCACTACCGGTACTCCCATGAGTGAGGGCGTGAGTGAGCGGCCGCCGGGTACAGGCCGCGATTACGCGAGCGGAGCGAGCCAGTGTCGTGGGTGAGGGCGTGGGTGAGTGGCCGCCGGCGTCTGGAGTGACGCTCGCGCGCAGGCGCGTCAGCGCCGAGCACGGAGGAGGGAAGACGTCGGGTACAGGCCGCGATTACGCGAGCGAAGCGAGCCAATGTGGCTGTGAGGGCGTGGGTGAGTGGCCGCCGGCGTCTGGAGTGACGCTCGCGCGCAGGCGCGTCAGCGCCGAGCACGGAGGAGGGAAGACGTCGGGTACAGGCCGTGATTGCGCGAGCGGAGCGAGCCAATGTGGCAGTGAGCGGCCGCCGGCGTCTGGACTGAGCGAGCAGCGGAAGGCCACGAGCGGAGCGAGTCGCCTGAGCAGCGCAGGGAGGGAAGACGCCGGGTCAAGGCCGCGAATACGCGAGCGGAGCGAGCCAATATCACTGTCCGGTTGCTGACATGGGGGTACTTCGACGTGAGCAACCGATTACTTTTACGGTGTGGGAATGACTCCGAAGCCAGCTAGCTGGCGCGCGCGGCTGCCCGTGGTGGCGGTGGTGGTGGCTTGTGTGGCCGGGGTGGTGTCCGCGTTGACGGGTGCCGCGAACCCGGTGTCCGCGGTGCAGTTCCTGCTGCCGGGCCACTGGGTCTACAACGCCGCGTTCCAGTCGGTGTTCCACGTGGACGGCTCGACCGGCAACGTGGACGCGCGCGGCGACAACGTGCCCGGCGGCTCCGGTGACCAGGTGTTCCAGGGGGACACCAGCGGTTACGTGGTCGGCAAGTCGCGGATCACGGAGTTCGGCAAGTCGAGTCTCGCGGTGGCGGAGTCCACGTCGCCGCCGTCGCGGAAGCCGCCGGTCGGCGTGGAGACCGCGGGCGGCCCGTACCTGGTGTACCGCGAGGACGGCCAGGTCGTGCGGCTCGGCGACCCGTCCGTCGTCCTGGCGCTCGGCGGCCCGGTCGGCGATCCGGTCGCGACCCGCGACGGCACCGTGTGGCTGCCCCGCACCAGCGCCGGCCTGCTGTGCCAGCTGCCGGCGGGCGCGAAGACCGTGTCGTGTCCGGTGCTGCTGCCCAAGGGCCACGCCGGCGCGCTGTCCGTGGTGAACGACCGCGTGGTCTTCGTCGACACCACGGCCGACACCCTGCACACGATCGAGAAGGACGGCCTCGGCACGGGTCGCGGGCTCGGCGTCGACGCCCCGGACGACGCGCGCCTCGCGTCGACCGACGTGGCCGGCCGGGTCGCGATCCTCGACGGCCAGACCATGCATCTGGTCGACAGCGGTGTCGGCGGCTCCCGTCACCCGGCGAAGCCGGTGCGCGTGGACCTCGGCGCCGGCGACTTCGCCGGCCCGGTGTCGACCGGCTCGGTCGTCGCGGTGGTCGACCGCACTACCGACACGCTGTCCACCTACGGCAGCGACGGCAAGGTGAAGGAGAAGAAGACCCTGCCGGCCGAGGAGGGTGACCCGCGCATCACCCGTGGCGAGGACGACCGGATCTACGTCGACGGCGCCGAGGGCAAGCATGTGGTGGTCGTCGACGAGGACGGCAGCATGACCGACGTCCCGACCAACGGCGACAGCGGCGAGAAGAACGAGGACGCGAAGCCGCAGGGCGGCCAGGATCCCGATGAGCCGCCCGCGACCAACCCGCCGCCCGGCAAGAAGCCGGACCTCACGCCGAAACCACCGGTCCAGCCCGACCAGGAGCGCGACCCGCCGAGCCCGCCCGTCCAGGAGCCGAAGCCGCCGGTGCAGCAACAGGATCCGCCGCAGGTGCCCGCGTCCCCGCCGGGCGCGCCGACAGCGGTCGCCGCGACCGCGGGCGACGCGTCCGCGACGGTCACGTGGGGCCCCGCGCCGGACAACCGCTCCCCGATCACCGGGTACACGGTGGCGTGGGTCGGCGGCTCGACGACCGTCGGCCCGGCGCTCGGGATCGCCACGATCCCCGGGCTGGTCAACGGCACGAGCTACGCGTTCACCGTGACGGCCGTCAACGGTGTCGGCCAGGGACCGTCCGTGTCGACGAACCCGGTGATCCCGACCGCGCCGTTCCGGGCCGCCGGGACGCCGACCAACCTCGTCGCCGACAACGACACCGCCAACAGCACCGTGTCGGCGAGCTGGGACGCGCCGGCGGACATGGGCACCGGCACGTTCGCGCACTACGTGGTGAACATCGTCGGCGTTCGGCAGTCGACCAGCCCCGACCAGTCGATCGTGTACACCGACATCCAGGTGGACCAGGAGCTCACCATCACGATCACGCCGGTCACCACCGCGCCGGACGGGCGGCTGGTGCCCGGCTTGGCGGCCACGGTCGTCACGGGCCAGCCACCGGCCGGCGGCGCGGATGTCGACCTGAGCCGTGGCCCGTCCACCAGCCAATGGTGCGGACCGAGTCCCTCGTGCGCGTGGATGCACGTCGTGCTGACCAACTTCCCGCCGAACACCGACGTCTTCCTGAAGCCGCACTCGACGGACACGACGTACAGCAACGTGGGCTACACGGTCACGACCGACGGCAACGGCTCCGCGACCACCGACCAGTTCGCGTACCACGACGCGGGTGAGACTGTGCACGTGAACGCCGACTTCAACGGCCAGCAGGTCCGGTCGAACGACGTCTTATGGGAGGTTGGGTGAGTCAACCCACCGCCGGTCATGTCTACGAGCTGATCGCGGCCAACGTCCAGGGGGTCATACGGGGGAAGCCGCAGCTGGTGCGGCTCGCCGTCGCGGGCCTGCTCGCCGAGGGCCACCTGTTGATCGAGGACGTGCCCGGTCTCGGCAAGACGACGCTGGCCCGGTGTCTCGCCCGCAGCATCGGCGGCCGCTACAGCCGCATCCAGTTCACGCCCGACCTGCTGCCCGGCGACGTCACCGGTGTGCAGGTGTACCGGCAGGGGGTCGAGGAGTTCGAGTTCCGGCCGGGCGGCATCTTCGCGAACGTGGTGCTGGCCGACGAGATCAACCGCGGCACCCCGAAGACACAGTCGGCGCTGCTCGAGGTGATGTCCGAGCGCACGGTCACGGTCGACTCGGTCCGGCACGAGGTGCCCCGCCCGTTCCTGGTGGTCGCGACCCAGAACCCGATCGAGATGGAGGGCACCTACCGGCTGCCCGAGGCCCAGCTCGACCGGTTCCTGATGCGGCTGTCGGTGGGCTACCCGAACCTCGAGTCCGAGGTGCTGGTGATCATGAGCGACTGTGCCGGCGTCGGCCCGGACGAGCTGTCGCCGGTCGTCGACCTCCCGACGCTCCAGCGTGCCGTCGCCGCGGTCCGGTCGGCTCACATCGACCCGGTGATCTGCGAGTACGCGGCCCGGCTGGCCGGCGCCACCCGCGAGCACGTCGCGCTGCGCTACGGCGCGAGCCCGCGCGGCAGCATCGCGCTGGTGCGTGCCGCGCAGGCGGTCGCCGCGACGTACGGCCGCGGCTACGTCACCCCGGACGACATCAAGGAGGTGGCGAAGCCCGTGCTCGAGCATCGGCTGATCCTCACCTCCGAGGCCGAACTGAACCAGCGGAGCACGAGCGACATCGTCGACGAGGTGCTCGCCGCGATCCCCGCGCCCGCCGTCAGCAGCACGGTGGCCTAGTGCCCAGGCTCACCCCCCGCGGCTGGGCGGTCCTTGCGGCCGCGGTCGCCGTGTACGCGCTCGGCGAGTGGGTCGGCTTTCCGCTGCTGCGGGCACTCGCCGGCGCCGCGTTCGGTGCCGTGGTGGCCGCGCTGCTGCTCACCGCGCGACGGCCGAGGGTGACCGTGACCAGGGAGATCTACCCGGACCGGGTGCAGCGCGGCCGGCCGGCGTTCGCTCGGCTGCGGGTCCGCAACGCGGGCACCCGCCGCCAGGGCGGGTTCACCGCGGGCGACCGGATCGACGGCGGTTTCCACGCGGTCGCCGTGCGGCCGCTCGCGCCCGGCGCGGACGCCGTCTACCACTACGAGCTGCCGACGGCGCGACGCGGCCGGTTCCAGGTCGGCCCGCTGACGCTGGAGCGCGTCGACCCGCTCGGGCTCGGCCGCAGCCGTCTGACCACCGGCGACACCACGACACTGTGGGTGCACCCGAAGACCTACCCGGTGCGTGCGCTGGTCGCCGGCCACCCCCGTCACCACCACGAGGGCCGCACCAGCGACGACTCGCTGCACGGTTCGCTCGACCTGCGCGACGTGCGGGAGTACGTGATCGGCGACGAGGTGCGGCACCTGCACTGGAAGGCGACCGCGCGCACCGGCCGGCTCATGGTCCGCGACTACGTCGACCCGAACCAGCCCCGGTTCACCGCGCTGCTCGACACCCGCACCGACCTGCTGGCGGCGGCGGTGCTGGAGGAGGCGATCGACCTGACGGCGTCGCTGACGCACGCTGCGGCCGCGGCCGGGTACTGGTGTCGGCTCGTCGCGACCGGCGACCTCGACGTGACGATGCGGGGCGGTCAGCAGGCGGTGCGCCCCCTGCTCGACGAGCTGTGCGAGCTGACGCCCGCGACGGGCGGGCCCCTGGTCCCGCCCGCGCTGACGAGGGGCCCCGACCGCGGCGGCTCACTGGTGGTGGTGCTGGCGAGCGCGCACCAGCCGGATCTGGCCGCGGTGGCGGCCCTGCGCCCGCACTACGCGTCGACAGTGGTGCTGACACTCGCCGGCGGCACGAACACCGGCACCGAGGTCCGGGTCCCGGGCGCCCGGGTGATCAAAGCCCCGAACGCGAAGGGCGGCACCCGCCGCTGGAACGTGGTGGCCACCGAATGACCGCGAGTCCAACACCCAGCACCCGTGAGTCCAACACTCAGAACTCCCGAGTTGAACATTCGGCGGTGTTGCTGGCCGCTGCCGGGCCCGCGCTGCTGTTCACGCCCGTGTTCGGTCTCGGCTCGTTGCTCCTGCCGCTGGCGCTGGTCGTGGCGACCGGGTTCGGCGTCGTCGAGGCGTGCCGGCGCTGGCCGGCGCTGGAGCCGTGGCGTGCGGTGCTCATGCTGGTCGTCGGGCTGCTCGCGCTGACGGAGGCGCTGCTGTTCGGCACCACCATGGCCGGGTTGCCGACCGGCGAGACCGTCGGCGCGCTGGCCGCGGGTCTGACCGACTCGTGGCAGCTGACGCTCCAGTCCACCTGGCCGGCCCGGCCCGACCCGGAGCTGCTGCTGTTCGTCCCGCTCGCCGCGCTCGCCGCCGCCGTGCTCGGCACGGAGCTGCTGGTCCGGCTGCGCCGGCCGCTGGTCGCGCTGCTGCCGGGGCTCGCGGTGCTCGGCATCAGCCAGGCGTACGTGGCGCTGACCGGGGCGGCGGCCGTGCTCGCCGCGCTCTGCTTCGCGGTGCTCGCCGCCGTGCTGCTGTCGTCGGCGTCCGACGGCAGCGAGATCGTGCCGGACCGCACCAGCCGGCGCAGTGTGGTCGCGCTGGTGCTCGTCGTGCCGACGCTCGTGCTCGGGGTGGCCGGCACGCTGCTGGCGACCGCCGTCGACCCGGTCGACCGACCCGCGTACTCGTTGCGGGACAAGCAGTTCGCGCCGCTGCCGCCGGAGCGGGTGGCGAGCCCGCTCGACGAGGTGACCGACCGGATGCAGGATCCGGACACGCCCGTCTTCACCTACTCCACGGATTCTCCGGTGGACCGCTGGCGGCTCGTCGTGCTCGACCGCTTCAACGGTGTCGGCTGGACGCCCAGCGTGCAGCCGCGCAGGCTCGGCGCGAAGCTGCGGCCGTCGGTGTCCGTCGAGAAGAACGAGCACAGCGCCCGCATTCGCTTCCCCGGCACCGACGGCCCGTGGCTGCCGAGCCAGGCGCTGCCCGCTTCGGTCGGCGGTCTGACGCCGCTGGTCGACGAGACGTCCGGCACCCTGTTCGTGCGGGACCGCACCGGACCGGTGGTGTACGACCTGAGCTGGTGGGAGCCCGCGCCGGCCGTCGCCGACCTGCGGGACGCCGCGATCGACCCGCACGCGCGCACGGGGTTCGGCGACCTCGGCGCCGTGCCGGAGGGCATCGCCGAGCTGGCGACCGAGGCCGTGCGGGACGACCGGCCCGCGTTCCAGACCGCGCTGGTGCTGGAGCGGTTCCTGCGGGACAACTACGAACTGGCGACCGACACCGACCTGCCGAGCGGCAGCGGCTGGCCACAGCTGCGGAGGTTCCTGCTGGAGACCGAACGCGGCACGACCGAGCAGTTCGCGGCCGCGTACGTCGTGTTGGCGCGGATGATCGGGCTGCCGGCGCGGATCGCGGTCGGCTACCGGGCGCCCGCCGAGACCGGCCGGGACGTGGTCGTGCACAACAGTGACGTGCTCGCGTGGCCGGAGGTCGCGGTCGACGGCGTCGGCTGGGTGCCGCTGGACCCGGCCGGCGAGGAGAGCGGCACCGGCGCGGCGCCGAAGGGTCTCGCCGAGGTGACCGAGCAGGCCCGTGAGCAGCTACCCCCGCCGGACGACGTCAAGGACCCCGAGCTGCCTCCGGACGACCCGGCCGACAACGCAGCGGGCGAGGGCGACGGCTTCACCGTGCCGGTCGTGCCGCTGCTCGCTGCCGTCGCCGTGCTGGTGGTCGGGTGGCTGGTCGGGGTGCCGGCCGTGCGGGCGGTGCGCGGGTGGCGCCGCAGACGGCGACCCGGCGCGGGCGCGGTGGTCGGCGCATGGGCCGAGGCACGGGACCGGCTGCGCGCACACGGCGTGCCGTTCACGGCGGGCATGACCGTCCGCGACCTGGCCGCGGTGTCGGCGGACCCGGCGGTCACCCCCGGCCTGCACGCGTTGGCCCGCACGGTCGACGTCGCGTTGTGGTCCCCGACAGGCCCGGCGCCGACGACTGCCGACGAGGCGTGGTCGGCGGTTCGGTCGGTGCGCGAGGGGTTGTCGAAGCGGCCTTGGCAGGCGCGAGTGCGAGCGGCGCTGAACGTGCGAACGTTGTTGCCACCGCGCCCGTGAGGCGTTGGGTTGCGGGGTTTGTCCACAGCTGGGTCGGTTGTCCACAGGCAAGATCGACATCGCTGGTTCTGTCGGGGGTGGCCGGTAGACTGGGCATTGGGCCGCCCCCGGGATCGGGTGGGGGCTGCATCGCGCGCGGGGCCGGGCTTATGTGCTGGTCAGGCCGCTGATCTGCGTTGTCACCTGGCTCGTGAGCCGGGTGGGGGTTCGGCACGGTCTGCCCTTGATCCCGGCCGCTCGCTGCTCCCGATGGCCCGCTCTGCCGGACCGCATCGGCGAAGCTTGATCTTGCCGCGCGCCTCTGAGACCGAGGTGAGGCCGCGATTCGCGATCCCACCCCGCGTCCTCAGCGTTGCAACGCCGCGGCGTGGCTCAGGCCGCTGCCCATGGGCATCCTGGCGACGAGGCTGGCCGGCATCCGCACCGGCCGGACCCCCTTGTAGCCCAACACCTCCAGCACGCTCGGCTCGGCGAGCGGGTACGCGACGCCCAGGTCGGTGACCACCATGACCGTGCCCATGCCGGCCGGCGCGTCCATGTTCGGCACCGACTCGACCACCGCGGCCCAGCCGGCCGGCACGGTGACCCGGTCGGCGAGCGGCGCGCCGCCGGAGGTCCGGCGCGGCGTGGCGGCCAACGGGTCGACGGCCGGCAGCGCCGGTTCCAGTGTCACCCGCGGTTCCGCCGCGCCGGGGTCGAACGTGAGGCACACGGTCGCGGTGTCGTCGCCCTCGGCGAAGTCCGGCCGGACGGTCGGCGGGTCGCCCGGCTTCGTCACGGCGACCGACGACTGGTTCGCGCCACTCGCGTCGATCATGCTCAGCGACAGCCCCGACGGCTTGCCGCCGGGATACGCGCCCGCCGTCGCCTGGTAGCCGAGCTGGATGTCGAACTGCAGCTCGGTGACCGGCACCAGCCGGTCGGTCTGCGCGAGGTAGTGCTGCGCGCCGCGCGAGGTCGACACCTCGAACAGCTGCCCCGCCAGGATGTCCGGCCGGGCGGCCACCGCCGTCGACGGCGTGCCCACCTTCGACACGGCGATCGGCGCGAGCGGCCGCCCGAGCGGAACCGCCTCCATGACCGCCGGACTCACGCGGACCGCCGGGGTGGCCCGCAGCGCGAGCCCCACGGCCGGCCGGTACGCCTTGTCGATCAGGTGCCGGTAGCCGCGCTGCACCAGATAGCGCTCACCCGTTTCGGGGACGTCGATGAGCATGGCGCGGTCGCGCAGCGTGACGCCGCCGTGAGCGGGTTGGCCGACCATGAGCACGGACGTCGGCACGACCGTGCCGGTCACGTCCTCGGTCGGCTGCGAGCACAGCGTCCATCCGGCGCCGAGCAGGCGGTTCGGTCCCGGCAACGCGTCCGGCGCGTCGGGGATGCCGAGCCGCGGCCCGCGCGGCACGCCGACCAGCGAGTCTCGCGACACGCTGGTGGTCGCCGCGTGCGAGCCGATGGCGAGCAGCGCCGACGTGTAGTTCGCGACCGGGTGCAGCCGCTCGTCGAGGTAGACGTACCGGGTGCCGGTCTCCTTCTCGACGATGACCGACTTGCCGTCCTGCCAAGCGTTGTTGCCACCCGGTTTGATCATCCCGAACACGCCGACGCCGGCCAGCGCGATCACGGCGATCGCGATGCCGCCGATCGCGGCGTTGGTCGGCCGGCGGAACGACGGCTGCTCCGGGTCGGTCTCCCTGGTCACGAGCGCGGAGACCACGCGCTGGACAAGGAACTGGTACGCGTGGAGCTGGTCGCGTTTCGACGCCATGTCAGCCTCCCAGCCCGCGCACGTAGCCGTACAGCCCGAGCACCGAGCACGCCACCGGCACGATCGCCAGCACCACCAGCACCTCCAGAATTTCCGCGTACCGACCGAGGTACGGGCTCGTGTCCCGCGTGCTGTGCACGACGCCGAGCAGCGCGGCCAGCACGCCGACCAGCAGGAGGACCGGCCCGGCCATCGACAGCAGGTCGTCGCGGTCGGACATCAGCGGGCCGAGCACGAGGCACACCGCCCCGGCGAGCCCGGCGGTCAGCATCGGCGCCCGGTGTCGCACGATCGGGTACAACCGCGCCCGCAGCAGGTAACCGACGGTCAGCAGCATCACGAGGATCAGCGCGGCGGTGCTGCCGCTCGTGATCAGCAGCACCTGGCAGGGCACCACGACCACCGCCAGCCCGGCGACCATGCCGGTGAGCAGCGAGTCGGCACGCAGCACCGCCGCGTACACGGCGGCGCGCGGCGGCTGCGGCTCGTCGCGGAGCAGGTCGGCGGCGGCGCGGGGCAGCACCGGCATCGGCACCCGCGACAGCCGGATCGACAGCGGCGCGAGCACCGGCGAGAACGCGAGCCCGAGCCCGGCGATCAGCGCGGCGGCCTCGTGGCCCTCCAGCGAGTCGAGGGTCGCGAGCCAGCCGCCGACCACCCCGAGGACCCCGACCGTCGCGGCCCCGACGAACACCGCGGCCCGGTCGACGACGCCGAGCAGCCCGACGACCGCCGCCAGCAGCAGTGCCGCGCTGGCGCCGAGCAGCTGCGCCGCGCCAAGGTCGAAAAGGTCGCGGCCGCCGGCGAACACGAGCCCGCCGCCCGCGAACGCGAACGGCAGCGCGACGGCTGCCGTAACCGCGGCGGCTCCGGTGTCCCCGGCGGCCCTGGCCAGCAACAACGCGGCGGTCAGCAGTATCGAGGCGACCCCGATCGACCACCACGCCGGCCCCGACCACGCCGGCCCGGACCGCAGCACGGCGCCGAGGCACAACGCGACGGCGAACGCGCCGAGCCCGAGGCCGGTGGCGCGCGTGTGGCGCGGCCCCCAGGCGGTGCCGGTGCGTGCCGAGCCGGTGGCGATGGCGTCGACGAGGTCGTCGTACTCCAGCTCGGGCCAGTCGGTGTGGGCGTGGGTGAGGTGCAGGACCTCGCCGTCGCGCACGCGCTGCGCGGCGAGGGTGCGTGCGGGCTCGAGGACCGTGCCGTCCGCGCGGCGCAGCACCCAGCCGCCGGACACGGCGCCGGTGTCGGCGAGGTCCTCGCCGGCGTGGCCGAGGAGTCCCGGCAGCAGCTCGGCGAGCGGCGCCCGTTCCGGCAGCGCGAGGTCGATCCTGCGGGCGGGTGCCGCGACGGTCACCCGGACCAGGCCAGTGGTGTTCATGTCGCTCTTCCTGACCGTTCCTCCGCCGGCGTCAGCTTCCTGCCGACGGGCGCACCGGAGTCGGCGCGCCCACCTACCATTGCCTGAGAGCGACCGCCGGGGAACGGGCTCGGCAGCTAGCGGACATGCCAGGGAGGTGGCGATGAGCACCGCGATCACCGACCTGACGAGAGTCGGCGACGGACCGGTTGCGACCGTCTACACAGGACACCACGACGGTGTTCCCGTTGCGCTGAAGGTGTTTCCGAAACGCCTGGACAAGCGCACGATGTCGGCGTTCACGAAGGAACAGGCGAAGCTGGGTACTGTCCGGCGAGTCACGTCGATCCTGATGGTCGACGCCGTCGAGGAGCTGGCGTCCGGCGAGACGGCGTTGCGCATGGAGTTGTGCACCCAGTCGCTGGCCGGCCTCGTCGAGCGAGTGGGCCCGCTGGCCGCGGCCGACGTGATCATCCTCGGTCGCGCGGTGGCGGTCGGGCTGACGGCCGCGCACGGCGCCGGTGTAGTGCACGGCGGCGTGGCCCCCGACAACGTGTTGTTCCGCGCCAACAGCGAGCCGGCGATCGGGGACTTCGGTGTCACGCTGCGCCAGGCGTTCACGAGGGACCCGCTGCACGCGATCGAGTACCTGCCACCGGAGACGCTGCGCACCGGCACGCTGAACGAGGCGACGGACCTGTACGGCCTCGGCGCCGTGCTGCACTTCGCGCTGTCCGGCCGGTCCCCCCACCCCGGCAGACTGGGCGAACAGCCGGGCGAACGAGTACTCAGAATCCTGGGCGAGCCGGTCCCGGCCATCAACCGCCCCGACGTGCCCGTCGGACTGGCCACCTTGGTCGCGAGGCTGTTGTCGACCGCGCCGGACCGCCGACCCACCGACGCCGCGCAGGTGGCGGACCAGCTGACGAGCATGCTGCCGAACCCCCCGAAAGCCGCCCCGAGAGAAGACTGGGACGACTTCGACACTCCGGCCCCGGTGGCGGTCCATCGTCCCCAGCCGCAGATCCGGCCAACCCCGGAAGAAGACCTGGACTTCGACGACTTCGCGGCCCCACACCCGGCCGCGCGCCCCTTGACTCCCGCATCGGGCCACCGTTCGCCGTATGCCCGACCGCCGGTGCATCAGCCGGTGGTGCTGCCGGCGCCTGCTGCCCGTGCGCAGTCGGTTGCGCAGTCGGTGGCGGGGGGAGGTGCGGTGCCGGGCCCCGTGCCGCCACCCGCGGCTCGGCCTTCGGTGCAGTCGTCGGTGCCGCAGTCGGTCGTGCCGCCAGTGGCGGCAGCTGTCCCGCCCTCGGTGGAACTGCCCGGTGGGCCGGTGGCGCAGGATCAGGTGGCGCGGGCGGTGGCGGGAGCAGGCATTGCGCCGGTCGCTCGCCCGCGGCCGGTGGCGGAAGGCCACGGTGACTTGCCGTCCGCTGCGACCCCGGTCGCACCAACAGCGACGGAAACCCCGATCGCTCAATCGCCCTTGCCGCTCGCGCCGCCGTTGACACCAGTCGTTCCGTCCGACGGGGTGCTTCAGGAGGCACCCGCCACCGAGGTCTTCCCCTTGCCCGACATGGCCACCGTGCGGCTCCCGATCGCGCCGAGTGCCCAGCGGCGGCCGACCAATCTCGACTTCGACGACGACGGGTTCGGCGACTTCGGCGACGCCAACCGGCTGGGGCAGGCCAAGGTGCTTGCCGGGCCGCTGGCGCCTCCCGGGCAGTCCCCGAAGCGCCTGATCCGGTACGACCTGCTCGCCGGCCTCGCGCTCCTCCTCGCCCTGGCCGCCCTCGTGCCGCTCCTGCTGCTGCGGAGCGACCCCGAGGAGATCGCCACCACGCCCCGGGTGCCGGCCGCCGCCGGGCCCGCGGCACCGGACGTCAAGGTCGAGCTGGAACAGCCCACCGACCTCACCACCAAGGTCGAGCTCACCTGGACGGCGTCGGCCGAGCTCGACTTCGCTGTCGTCGTCGCCGGGGAGGGTGAGCAGCGGCGGTGGTTGCTCGCCGAGCGCGACCACTCGATGACCGTCGAGGTGAAGCCCGGCAAGAAGTACTGCTTCGTCGTGCAGGCCACCGACGGGGAGCGGACCTACGAAAGCAAGCCGGTCGCCTTCCGGGGAGCCACCTGCACCAACACGTAGTCAGCGCCCGGCCCGCAGCTGTTCGAGCGCCGCGCGCCGGGCCGACTCCGCCGGCCGCACTGCCGTGAACTCGTACGCGGCCATGTGCGCGACGAACTCCGGTTCCGGCGCGATCCCGTGCGTCTCGACGTAGTAACGCAGGCCGTCGCCCCAGATCCACTCTCCGTCGGTCATCGTGGACAGCGGCACGGCGTCGCCGCGCGTCGGGTCCACCCGGTCGACGTCGAGCCCCGAGATTCGCACGATCATCGTGCCGGACCGCAGGAAACCCACGATCCTGGCGCGCTCGGCCGGATCGGTGATGCGGGGACGGTCGGGCGCGAACGTCCAGTCGCCCTCGGCGTCCCGGGCGTCGAAGAGTCGGGCGATCCTCACGGTGCCTCCATCGTGGTCGCGTTACGTGGCTCGAACACGTGCCATCGGGCGTCCGGCGGCGTTGCCGGCGCCGGTTCGTTGTACACCTCGAGCGTGCCCGACGAGCAGCCGGCGAACCCGTCGGCCACCCCCTCCGGCGCCAGCAGCACCGGTACGCCGAGCAGAACTGCCAGCCGCTGGCCGAACTCCGGGTCCAATTGTCCATTTCGGACGGACAGTCGGATCGGCCCACCGGTCCACTCCGGACGGTCGGCCACGAGGTTCGCCAACTCGTCGGGCCACAGCCGCTCGTCGCCGGCGTGGATCGGGGTGCCGCACGGCAGCGGGTCGTCCGGTCCGATGTCGACGTGTACCCCGAGCGTCACCTCTGGCTCGTCCGGGAAGTAGAAACCCTTGGGGCCCGGCCTGTTCGGGCCCTGCGCCGGTCCGCCGCCGCGCAGTCCCCAGGGGTTGTGGTGGTCCAGGTCGGAGGGGCCCACGACGTCCGGGGTCCGCAGGACCTCGGTCCGCGTGCCGAGTACGTCGGCCCGCGGGGTGAAGGTCCGCAGCTCTCCGGTGGGTGGCGAGATGGGCGGCATGCCACTGGCGTCGACGTCGCGGGAGGTGACGAAGACGGTGCCGTCGTCGGCGACGCCGACGTAGTCCGTTGGCGCGGTGACCGGAACCTGGAGCCGGTCGGCGAGTTGTTGCGCGAAGCCGTCGGGGTCGGCGCCGGTCCGGCAGGCGAGGAGCCGGATCGGCTGCCCGTGCCAGTTCGGGTCGGCCATGAGGAGGGCGGCGAGGTGCGCGGCGGTCAGCTGGTCCCGACCGACGCGCACGCCGTCCGGACCGCCGTGCATGTCGACGGTGTAGGTGCCGTCCTGCGGCGGCACGCGGTGGGCGGTGTCCAGCAGCGGGTCGCCGGCCGCGAAGAACGCCCGACCGCCCGGGTAGGCCACGCTCTCGGCGAGCAGCTTCCGCAGCAGCCGCACCACCGGCGGAGCTACTCGCTGGTCGGGCTCTCGTCCCGCAGTGTGTAGTAGCTCATCCGAAACGGTTGCAGGAGCGCCCGCATGAAGACCGGGCCCTCGGCCGGGAGCGACATCCGCCGTTCCCGGGGTAGCTCCACCCCCCGCTCGAAGTAGCGGGTCGCCAGGCGGGACCACTCGGGGTCGAAGGTCTCGAGTGTCACCCCGTCCTCCTCCGACCAGTGGAACAAGGCGACGCAGCGTGGCGTGCCAGTGTTGTTGGCGTAGAGCGCGACCCGCGTTGGCGTCTGCTCGGACACGGGGTACTCCCTTCCGGATCGTGCGCCAGACCACGTCGACGAGCTGGCCGGGCCACGCCCTACCGGTGATCATGCCGTCCTGCTGGATCTCCTCGAGCCGGGCGGCGGCGAGTTCCACCGCGGGGGTGCTCAGCCCGCTGTCGACCAGCATCGCGCGCAGCTGCCCGACGTCAACCGCGCGCACCGCGGCCAGCACGGCCGGGTCGAGCGGTCGGTTGACGTGGTCCCGGATGAAGTCGGACCGGATCGGGTCCTGGGTGCCGACCGGGAACGAGTAGCCGTGGTCGATGGCGACCAGCTCGCCGTTCGGCCCGGTCAGGTAGTTGCCGTCGTGGCGGTCGGTGTTGCCGATGACGTAGTCGAGCACGGCGATCTGTTGCTGCTGGCGCACCGGGTACTGGTCGGAGTCCAGTCCCGGCGACGAGTTCTCCGCGAACAGCTGCAGCGAGCCGGGGCCGGCCGGAAGCTGTCGCCGTTGGGCCAGGTCGGACTCGATCTCGTTCATCGCGGTCGTCGGCACCAGGCCGAACCCGAACAGCTCGTCCACGCGCGACGCCGCGACCTCCCGCCTGCCGAGGTCGCCGGGGATGTCGCTCCGGACGGAGTGGTTCTCGCCGGCCACGGGTTTGAACACGCCGGTGGCGGCGTTGTCCAGCTCGGCAAGGTACGTCTCGTTGACGTTCCCCTGGCCGCCGAGGGCCGACGCGTCGGTGATCTTTCGGTTCGCCAGCTCCTTTTCGGCCCGGCTCGGCTCGCCGCCGCGCAGGCCGTCGGGGTTGTGCCGGTCGAGGTCGGTCGTGCCGACGTGGACCGGAGACTCGACCAGTTGGGCGGGTGTGTGGGCGGAGTTGTTGGTACGCGGCGAGAACGTCCGCAGCTCACCGGTCGGCGGGGAGAGCGCGGGCATGCCGCTGGCGTCGACGTCGCGGGAGGTGACGAAGACCGTGCCGTCGTCGGCGACGCCCACGTACTCGGTCGGCGCGGTGACCGGGACCTGGAGCCGGTCGGCGAGGCGCTGGGCGAAGCCGTCCGGGTTCGCGCCGGTCTGGCAGGCGATCAGCCGGATCGGCTGCCCCTGCCAGTTCGGGTCGCCCTCGATGAGCGCCGCCAGGTGCTCGACGCCGAGCTGGTCGCCGCCGATGCGCACGCCGTCGGGACTGCCGTGCATGTCGATCGTGTAGCTGCCGTCCTCGGGCGGCACGCGGTGGGCGGTGTCCAGCAGCGGGTCGCCGGCCGCGAAGAACGCCCGACCGCCGGGGTAGGCCATGCTCTCGTCCAGGTAGGCGCGCAGGGTCTCGGCCACCTGCTGCTTCGCCATGCTGAACAGCTCGTGGTCGGCCGGCATCGGCGTGCCGTCCCGCAGCAGCTGTTGGTAGGCGCCCCAGACGGCCGACAGGTCGATCCTGGCGCGCCGCAGCGGGCGGCTGTCGCCGGTGTCCAGCTCGTGTCGCGTGAACAGGCGCACCCGCGCGGCGAGCCGCTCCAGCCGGCTGAGCGCGACGAGCCGTGAGCCGAGCAGCGACCACGGTCTCGGCTCGCGGAACAGCCTCTCCCGCTCGTACGCGGCCAGCGCCTCGACGTGGTCGGGGAACGCGGGATCGGTGTGGTCGAGGTGGTGGGGGACCGGTCGGCCTGGTCGGCGCCGGGGTCGGCGCCTGCGGTCCGATCCCCACCTCGTCCCGGAACCGCCGGGCGGCCTCGACCTCCCGGCCGACCAGCTCCCGCATGAAGTCCCGCACCGCGGTCGACTCCGCGGCCTCCACCACTCGTTCCCTGTCGCGGTCCGCGGCGAGCTGCCGGTCCACCGCGTGCTGCTCGGAGCGCCGGTACAGGTACTTCAGGTAGAAGCTGGCGACCACGCCGGACGACGCCGCGCCGACGACGATCACCGGGTCGAGGCCCTGGTTGAACAGCGTCGTGGCGGCCACCATGACGCCTTCCATGGCGAGCGCCTGCAGGACGCTGAGCTTGCCGAACGCCCGCCAGCCCTGGTAACCCGTCGGCCGCTCGGCCGGGTTGCGCACCGTCGGCGCGTGCGACGCGGCTTCCACGGCCGAGACCTCGCGGTCCACCTCGGCGAGGAGCGCGTTCAGGGTTCGCTCCTGCTGGGCCACCTGCTCGGCCATCTTGTTGCCGAAGTCGAACTCGACCTGCGCGACGATCTGGTGGTACTCCGCCATCGTGAAGTTGCGGTCGAGGAACGCGGTGAGCAGCGTGCCGACCGCCGTGCGGAAGCCGCCGGTGTTCAGCGCGTCCAGCACTGCGTCGCCCACCTTGCCGGCCGCGTCGGTGGCGCCCCTGGCGAAGTCGCCCGCCTGGTTGGGCGCGGCGTTGACGCCGAAGTGGGGAGCGCCGACCTGCGCCACGCCCGACGCCGTCACCGTGTCCGTCCGCGGGGCGACGGTGGGCGAGGCGGTGCCGGCGAGTCGGTCGATCCGGTCCATGAGCGCGTGCAGCTTGGCGACGAACTGCTCGTCGAACTCGGCGGCCGTCAGATCGACCTCGCGGGCGAGGTTGTCGAACAGGTGCCATTCGCGGGGGATCGTCCGGCTGCGGAGGAAGCGCTCCGCGGCGGGCCCGAACGCGACGGCGAAGCCGGCGACACCCCAGTGGGTGGCGAGGTTGAGCACCGGAAGTCCGAGCAGCAGCAACGGGGTCGCCGCGATGGCGCCGACCGTGGCCGGCAGCCCGCGGAACGCCAGCCGCGCCCAGTAACCCTGCACCCTGGCGGGTTCGGCGCCGCTCGTGTCCGGATCGGACGGACCCACCTCGGAGACGTCGATGCCGACGGCACGCATGCGGGCGATCAGCGGGTCGAGCAGTGCCTTGCGCCGCCGTGCGCCGTCGTGGGCCCGCTTCTTCGCGACGTACCCGTGCCCGGTGTCCACAAGGGACTTCTCACGTCGGCCGTACCAGCGCTGGATCAGCGTCCCGGCCACGGCGGTGCCGACGGTCGCGGCCGCCACCCCGGCGGCGACGACCGGTGACTTGCCGGTCGCCAGCGAGAGGCTCGCGATCGCGGTCGCCGCGCCGAGCCCCGGCACCAGGTTCGCGGCGAGTACGGGGACGAACGCCTTCCAGGTCGGAAGGCCGGTGGGTTCTCGTGCCCAGCTGGGCCGTCGGGAGTCGTGGGTGTCGAGGAGGTGCCCGATGTCGGGCGTGGTGACCGCGCGGCGCTGCGGGCCGCCGTCGTTCTCCGGGTGCACACCGAGGTGCTCGACGAGCGCACGCCACTCGCCGGCCAGGCGGGCCCGGCGCAGGAGGCGGAGCCTTGCGGTCGCCGCCCGGTCCCGCGCCAGGTTCCGCAGCTCTGCCTCCCGGCCGACGCTCGGCGCGGACAGTTCGGTCTGGTCGCCGGGATGGCGGTCGGCGGTGAGGTTCTCGTCGACGGCCTGGTTGCCCGCGAGCCGCGCGCTGAGCTGGGCGAGGGCGCTCGCCATCGCCCGGTCGACGATGGCCGCCTTCGCACGCACCGACACGCGGATCACGCCCTGGTTGGGCCTGGTGAGGATGACCTCGGCGGGGTTGCCGTCGCTGGTCTCCTCGGCGACGACCTTCACGACGAACTCCGAGAGGTCGTCGCGGGTCACCTTGAAACGCCCGAGCCCGAGCGGCACGACCGCCTTGACGTTCGCGTCCCGCGCGATCCGCGACATCGCCGCACGAGCCTGCTCCAGGACGACCCACCAGTTGCGGTCGGCTTGTGGGTCCGCACGGAACTTCGAACGGGGCACCGGCTTGACGGCGTAGGTGGGTGGCGTCTGCGCGGACTGGTCGCCTTGCTGGGTCGGCGAGCCGTTGTGGTTGGACGTGGAGTTGTGGTCTAGGACGCGGTTGTCGGGCGTGCCGTTGTTGTTCGGTCCGTTGTGGACTGGCGGGCCTGCGTTGTCTGGTCCGTTGTTGTTGTTGTTCGGGCCGGGGTTCGGGTCTGGGTCGGTTCGTGGGCCTTGTGGGCCGGTGGGGGCGCCTGGCTGGGCGACGGTGTAGTCGTTCGGGAAGTGGCCGTTCTCGTACTCGGGGTGGCCCGTTTCGTGGTTGTAGGCGAACTTGCCGTGGTTGCTGGCGACGTCGTGGAGCAGACCGGCGCAGTTGGCGCAGAACGGGGCCTTCTTGGTCCCACCGCCGCGCAGGAAGACGGTGTCGGCGATGAGGTCGCCCAGCCGCGCGTTCGGGTTCGCGTGCAGCGCCGCGTTCGCCGCGCGTACCTCCGCGTGCCGGTACAGGCCGTCGAAAGCGGGGAGGTCGCTGCTGAACGGGGTGCCGTCGCTGCCGGTGTACGCGTTCGGCCGCCGCAGCTCCTCACCGCGTCGGGCTAGCTCCGGGTGGATCTCCTCGTCGGCGAGTGCCGAGTTCTTCTCCTCGTTGGTGGCCTCGAACACCTCGCCGGTGTCGGGGTCGATGACCAGCGCGACGGTGTTGCCGGTCCGGTTCTGGTCGACGAGGGTGCCGTCGGGGTTCACCTTGTGGCTGACGGGCGGGTCCGGCTGCTGGTGAGGCTGCGCGCCGAACAGCTCCGGCGCGTCGGTCTCCGGCATCCCGTCCTTCAGGCGCCGCGCGTTCCAGTACTGCCGCGCCCGCGCCTCGGCCAGCTCGCGCAGCTTCTCTTGCACCGCAACGTTGTCGACGTGCGTGATGCGGCCGTTCTCGTCCCGGGTCAACCGCGACTCGTCGTAGACACCCAGGCTGTGGCCTTCCGGACGCAACGGCTTCATCGGTCCGTCGTCCGGTTGTGATGGTGGGACCGGCTTCCGCGGGGTGCCCGCCGCCGTCGGCCGCCCGTCGATCCGCGTACGCATGGGCGGCTTGCCGTCGTGCTTCGGGGTGTCGGGCTCGGCCGGGTTGGGCGCCGCCGCGGCCGCGGGGCCGGCGAGCGCCGCGCCGGCCGGGGTGCTCACCACCGGGCCGGACTGCTCGGCCGCGTCCACGTGGTGCTCGGCGTTCGGCGGTTTCGCCGGTCGGTCCTGTTTGGACTGTGCGGCCTCCGGCTGACTCGGTTGCCCGGCCGCGTTCGGGTTGCTCCCGCTCGAGTTGGACTGCCCGGGGGCCGCGTTGGCCGGCCCGTTCGCCGCCGGTGCTGACTGTGCCGGTGGCGTGGACTGTGCCGGTGGCGTGGACTGTGCGGCGGGCGCGGAGTGTGCCGGTGGTGCGGATTGCGCGGGGGGTGCTGCCTGCGCCGGAGGGGCCTGGGTGTGCACCGGCGTCGCGGAATTCGTTCCACCGCCGCTGTTGTTGTTGCTGACGTTGTCGTTGCCGGTGTTCTGGTCGACACCGACACCGACACCGACACCGTCCTGGTCGACGCCGTTCGGCGCGGCCGAGGAGTTGTCGTTGCCCGAACCGTCGTCGCCCACAACGGAATCCGAGTCACCGCGCGAATCCGAGCCACCCTGCGACTCTGAACCACCGTGCGACTGAGAGCCGCCGCCCTGCGACTCCGCGGCAGGCGGCGCGTCGTTGGTCACGCCGCCGCCATCCCCCTGCTCAACCCCGGCCGACGGGTGGGCACCGTCACCGGCGAGACCCGTGTCGCCCGGTGCCGACGGGGTCGGGTTTCCACCCCCGCCAGGCCCTCCGCCGTCCGTACCACCAGTCGCGCCAGCGGTCGAGTTGCCGAGGAGTTCTGGCGGCAGCCCGTACCGCGCCTGGTTGTTGGCCATCGCCGCGTCGACGGCGATCGTGCGGCCGGCGCCCATGACCGCCGCGCTGAGGCCGCCCTTCGCGATCGCGTCGCCGTAGCCGGACAGGTCGGTCAGCTTGTCCAGGTCGCCGGCGTTCTCCACGATGTAGCCGGCGCTCGGCGAGGTGACGGCGTTCCGCGCGCCGCCGGTGACGACGTTGGTCGCCATGTTGTGCGGCATCGACGGAAGGTTGATGTGCGCCTTCCTCGCCCCCGCGCCGACCACCTTCGCGGCCCCGCCGAGCCCAAGGCCGAGACCCCCGCCGACCCCGCCGACCAGCATGTTCTTGGCGACCTGGCCGACGTCGAAGTGCTTCCGTGCGCCGGCCAGCATGCTGATGCCCTGCGTGGCCGCGTTGATGAAGCCCTCGTCGATCATCTCCTTGCCGATCTCGACGGCCACGCGGGTCAGGCCGGTGATCGCCCGCGCGGCGAGCCCGGTGATCATCGCGGTCAGCTTGCCCGCCACCCAACTCGCCAGCCGGCTGGCGAGGAACCCGCCGCCCGGGATGGAGGACAGGGCAAAGTAAAGCCCGGCGTTGACGACGATCTCGACCAAGATGTTGATCTTCGCTTCGACGATCTGGTCCCCGTACGCGCGGACCCCCTCCGCGAACGCGCGCATCTGGCCGGCGATCTGCGTGTAGTCCTCCGCGAGCGGCGCGGTGCTCTGCAGGAACTGCACGCCGATGACGTCGGGCCACGCGCCGGGAATCTGGTTGGCCGCGGTCGTCACCGCGATCGCGGCCCGGTCGACGATCGCGGCCGCCTCGACCCAGCGGTCGGCCAGCTGGTAGACGAGAGCCTCGTCGTCCGGCGGCCACAGGTCGACGGTCTGGTTCTTGACCTCCTCCCAGAAGCCGTGCGGGTCGTGCGGCTCCGGCATTCCCATGGCCGACCCGCCTAGGTCCGCATGATGCGAGCGTTTTCCTGGTCGGTGGCGACGTAGTCCTTGACGCAGCGGTCGCCGAACTGGACCCGGGTCTCGATGCGGCGACCCAGCTCGTCGAGCCCGTCCACGATCTGCTTCACGGCGTCGATGTACTGCCGCGCGAACGGCCGGCCGAGCGGTCCCTTGCCGAGCTGCGAGTCGAGTGCGGCGATCTCACCGAGCTTGCCGAGCCACTCGGTGCGGAACCCGGCGCCGGCCGCGCCGAGCGCGGCGATCGCCGCCGACGTGGCGGACGGGAACATGTCGACGCCGCCGCCGTCGAGGTCAATGCCTTCTGCCACAGCCGTTCCCCGTTCACTGTCGCTTGTCGAGCAGGTGCAGCACCGGATCGAACACCGGGTCGACCTCCGCGCCGCGCCGCCGAGGGGAGACGAGCCGCTCGGCGAACCGAACCGCCTCCTGCTCGGCCTCCGCCGCGGCTTCGCGGACCGCGGCGAGGATCGTCTCGGCGAGCCCGGCGGCGTCCTGTTCCCGGAAGACCCGGGAGTCGAGCGCCAGCTCGAGCAGCTCGCCGCGCCCGCCGACCACGGCCGTGACCAGACCGTCGTCGGAGTGGGTGGTGGCGCGGATGTCCTCGATGCCGTCGCGCATGGCGCGTACCTGCTCGGCGATGCGCTCGTACTCGACGAGGCTCCCGCGCACCTGATCAGGCAATGTGTCCGTCATGCCGGTCAGAATGACCCGGCCGGTGGACGGGCGGGACACGCCTGACCGGTTCCGGCCAGGGCCGGTCACCGCGCCGGGAACGACCGGATGATCCGACATCATGAATCGTCTTGTCGCCACCGCAGTGGTCGCGGCCGCGGTGTGCGCACCGCTGACCGTGGCCGGCCAGGCCGCGGCCGCGCCACCGGAGGGCGCCTGCCACGGCAACCCGGATCCCGCGCGCGAAGTGGTCGCCCAACGACCGTGGGCGCAGCAGCTGCTCGACCTGACGCGCACCTGGCCCCACAGCACCGGTGCGGGCATCACGGTCGCCGTGGTGGACTCCGGCGTCGACGCGGACCACCCGCAGCTGCAGGGGAAAGTGTTCCCCGGCAGGGACTTCTACCTCGTCGGGACGCTGCCGGGCAACTTCGACTGCGTGTCGCACGGCACCGCGGTCGCCTCGATCATCGCCGCGTCACCCGCCGCCGGCGTCGGCTTCCGCGGGGTCGCGCCGGACGCGCGCATCCTGCCGGTGCGGATCACCGACCGGGAGCTGTCCGACGAGGGTGCGACGACCCTCATCAACCCGGACGTGGTCGGGCAGGGCATCCGCTACGCGGTGGACAACGGCGCCAAGGTGATCAACCTGTCGCTGTCCGGCTACGGAGACTTCGCGGCGATCGGTGGCGCCATCGCGTACGCGCAGTCCAAGGACGTGCTCGTGGTGGCCGCGGTCGGCAACCGCGCCCGGCTCGGGCCGGTGCCGTCGTTCCCCGCCTCCTACGACGGGGTGCTCGGCGTCGGCTCGATCACCATCGAGGGGGTGCGCGCGGACGACTCGCAGGCCGGCCCGTACGTGGACGTCGTCGCGCCCGGGGAGGACGTGCTCGCCGCCACCAGGGTCGGCGGGCACGACTACTGGGCCGGCACCAGCTTCGCCGCCCCGTTCGTCGCCGGGGTCGCGGCGTTGGTCCGGTCCGCCTGGCCGAAGCTGACCGCGCCGGAGGTGGCCGCGCGCATTCTCGCGACCGCCGACCCGGCGCCGGGTGGGCGGGGCAGCTTCGAGTACGGGGCCGGGGTGGTCGACCCGTACCGCGCCGTGACGGAGGATCTCGCCGCGAGCGGACCGCGCGCGATGCCCGCCGTGGTCGCGCCGCCGCCGGACCACGCGGCCATGCGGGAGACGGCCTGGCGCGACGAGATGGGCGCCGGGGCGAAGCTCGGCACCGGGCTCGTGGTGCTCGCCATAGTCGTCACGGCGGTGCTCGGGTGGTTCCTGCCGCGTGGCAGCAGGCGCCGGTGGCGTGCCGGGCGGGCGGCGGCGCTACCGGTGGCCGCGAGTGGCGTCGGTCGGGGGGAACCGCCGGACCAGATGTTCCTGTTCCCGCCACCGGCCGTCGAGCGGCCGCGCGGATGAATCGGGCACAAAAATAGTGGCTTCAAGAACGACGAGTTCCTGAAGCCACTATTTTCGTGGTCAGCGAAGGTAGTTGAGCCGGGACCGCGTCTGCAGGTCCTTGTAGTTCATCGTGCCGCTGTTGATGGCTTCGACGGTCCGCTGGTTCAGGTGAATGTCTTCCTGACGCAGGCCGTAGTGGAACTGGGTGTCCGTCATCGCCGCGTCGGCGACCTCGTCGCACCACGCGTCGGAAGTCAGCGCCCTGCTGTCGTTCAAAAGCTCGTCCGACGAGTCGGAAAGCTGTCCGGTGTTCTGGTTCAACCGGTCGGCGCCGCTCAGCAGTTCGCCGTACCTTGCTGAGATAAGGTCGTCCATGGTGAGTCTCCCTCCCTGTGACTACGGGTTGATCGCGTTGAACAAACCGACGTTGTCGATTTCCCCGGCCTGGTAGTTCTGCACGCTCTGGGTGTGGGCGTCCATGATGCGGTGCTGGTCGTGGTTGGTGACGTTCATCTTGCCGTCGGTCTCCATGAAACGGTCGCCGAACGCCCTCGACGCCGCACCGTGCCAACCGGCCTGGGTTCCCTCGTTGGTGCCCAGAATGGCCTTCGAGTTCGAGCTCTGTGCCTCGGCATTCGCAGTACCGCGGCTCACGGCTGCCTGCATGGCAGCGAGATCACCGTGAATGAGGTCGGGCATTCGCCTGCTCCTTTCAACAGATAGTGAGCAGCACTACTGCTGCTGCATACGCCGCAATTCACGCGGCTGTCCCGACATTAAGATCTTTCGGCAGGTCAGGTGCCACAGCGGCACCTTCCTGCCACCGCTGCGCACCGACGGCCGCCATCGTTGACGATCTCTTGGTCGAACAGAGGAGGTCGCGGCCGTGGGAACCGTGGTGGTACGCCGACCGTTGCGTCGGTCATCCCCGGAGATGCCGTCCGGCGAGCTGTTGTTGGAGGCGCCGCCGGAGATTCCGGCGCCGCGCGGACGGCAGTGGACCCAGGTCGTGATGGTGCTGCCGATGGTCCTGATGATGGGCGCCATGGTGCTGCTGTTCAGTGGCAGCTTCGGCCAGGGCAGCTCCTACGGCACCATCCGCTACATCACCTTCGGGCTGTTCGGCCTCGCGATGCTCGCCATGGTCGGCGTCGCGTTCCTGCAGGGCGGCGGGCCGAGCAAGCGCGACATGGGCACCGCGCGCCGGCTGTACCTGCGCGGGCTCGCGCAGCACCGGGTCCGGGTCGGCCGCACGGCCCGCCGCCAGCGCACCGCGCTCTGGTACCTGCACCCCGATCCGCACACGCTGTGGTCGGTCGCCGGCAGCTACCGGCTGTGGGAGCGGCGCCGGACCGACACGGACTTCGGCGTGACCCGCATCGGGCTCGGCCGGCAGAGCCTGGCGACCACGCTGATCGCGCCGGACACCAAGCCGCTCGAACAGCTCGAGCCGCTCTCCGCCCTCGCGCTGCGCCGGTTCATCACCACCCACTCGGCCATCCCGGACCTGCCGCTCGCCATGGCAGTCAACGGGTTCAGCCGCATCCACATCCGCGGCGGCGAGCGGGCGGCCGCGCTGGTGCGCGCCATGATCGCGCAGCTCGCCACCCTCCACTCGCCGGACGACCTGCGGATCGCCGTGTGCGTCGGCCCCGAGCGACGGGCCGACTGGGAGTGGCTCAAGTGGCTGCCGCACGCGCTGCACCCGGAGCGGACCGACGCGCTCGGCCAGCTCCGGCTGGTCGCCCCCACCATCGGCACCCTCGAGGCGATGCTCGACGACGTGCTGGCCAACCGGCCCCGGTTCGACCCGGAGGGCAGCGCCGCCCGGGTGCCGGGACCGCACCTGGTCGTCGTGCTCGACGGCGGCTCGGTCGCGGGCTCCGACCACCTGGCGACCGGCGCCGGCGTGGAGGGCGCCACCCTGATCGACCTGACCTAC
Organism: uncultured Actinomycetota bacterium; assembly: GCA_963840275.1. Taxonomy (GTDB): domain Bacteria; phylum Actinomycetota; class Actinomycetes; order Mycobacteriales; family Pseudonocardiaceae; genus Actinophytocola. The sequence goes on along the minus strand of CAWIYK010000002.1, from coordinate 147,125 downwards.
GTGCCGCCGCGCGGGCCGGACCGGTACGCGGTGGTGCTCTCGGTCGCCGAGCACGGTGGGCTCACCAGCACCACGGTGGACGGTCAGATCAACCTCGGCCGCGCCGACGCGCTGCCGATCGCCAGCGCCGAGGCACTGGCCCGCCAGCTCGCGCCGCTGCGGCTCACCGAGGGCACCAAGGGCGAGCAGCCGCTGAGCTCGGAGCTGGGTCTCGAGGAGCTGCTGGAGCTCGGCGACCCGTACGGGTTCGACCCGACCGACACGTGGGTGCCCCGGCCCAACCGGGACAAGCTGCGGGTCCGGTTCGGCATCCGGCCGGACGGCACGCCGATCGAGCTGGACCTCAAGGAGTCCGCACAGGACGGGATGGGCCCGCACGGTCTGCTGATCGGCGCGACCGGCTCCGGCAAGAGCGAGCTGCTGCGCACCCTGGTGCTGGCGCTCGCCGTCACCCACCCGCCGAACGCGCTGAACTTCGCGCTGATCGACTTCAAGGGCGGCGCCACGTTCGCCCGGCTGGACCGGCTGCCGCACACCAGCGCGGTGATCACCAACCTCGCCGACGAGCTGCCGTTGGTCGACCGCATGGCCGACGCGATCAACGGTGAGCTGCTGCGCCGCCAGGAGCTGCTGAAGGCGGCCGGCAACTTCTCCTCGCTGCGCGACTACGAGAAGGCGCGCGCCGCCGGCGCCCCGCTCGTCGAGGTGCCGACGCTGTTCGTGGTGTGCGACGAGTTCTCCGAGCTGCTGTCGGCCCGGCCCGACTTCATCGACATCTTCGTGCAGATCGGCCGGGTGGGCCGCTCGCTCGGCGTGCACCTGCTGCTGGCCTCGCAGCGCCTCGAGGAAGGTCGCCTGCGCGGCCTGGACGCCCACCTGTCCTACCGGATCGGGCTGCGCACGTTCTCCGACATGGACAGCCGCACGGTCCTCGGTGTCTCGGACGCGTTCTCGCTGCCGAGGGCGCCCGGCCACGGCTTCCTCCGCTACGGCGACGAGCCGATGGCGCGGTTCCGCTCGGCGTACGTGTCCGGCGTCCACCGCGCCGACCTGCCCGGGCAGGTCGCGACCGGCGGGCCGGACCCGGTCGGGCTGAAGGAGTACTCCACCGCCTACGTGGCGCCCGACGTCCAGGAGGAGCCGGAGGAGACGCCGCCCGACGAGGTCGAGGACGACGCGATCGGCGAGAGCCTCATGGACATCCTGGTCGACCGGTTCGCCGGGCGGGGGTCGCCCGCCCACCAGGTCTGGCTGCCGCCGCTGGACGCGTCGCCGACCATGGACCAGCTGTTCGGCGAGCTGGTCGTCGACCCCCGGCGGGGGCTGCGGCCCAAGGACGACAGCATGAGCGGCACGCTGAACGCGGTGTTCGGCATCGTGGACCGGCCGCTGGACCAGCGCCGCGACCCGCTGGTGCTCGACCTCAGCGGGGCGGCCGGCCACGCGGTGATCATGGGTGGCCCCCAGGCCGGCAAGAGCACGGCCGTGCGCGCGCTGATCGCCAGCATGGCGCTGACCCACACCCCGAAGGAGGTCCAGTTCTACTGCCTGGACTTCGGGGGCGGGTCGCTCGGCGCGATCCGGGACCTCCCGCACGTCGGCGGGGTCGCCGGCCGGCTGAACGTGGGCGCGGTGCGGCGCACCATCGCCGAGGTGGCCACGATCCTCGCCGAGCGGGAGCGCAGGTTCGCCGAGCTGGGCATCGACGGCATGCCCACCTACCGCGAGATGCGGGCCAACGGCACCGTCGACGACCAGCACGGCGACGTCTTCCTGGTGGTCGACGGCTGGTTGACGCTGCGCAAGGACTTCGACGACCAGGAAGAGATCATCGCGAGCATCGCCGCGCGGGGCCTCGCCTACGGCGTGCACCTGATCGGCACCGTCGCCCGCTCGTTCGACCTGCGGATGCAGGTTCGGGACCTGTTCGGCGGCAAGATCGAGCTGCGGCTCGGCGACCCGATCGACACGATGATCGACCGGGTCGGCGCGATGCGGGTGCCGGAGTCGACGCCGGGCCGCGGCCTCGGTCCCACCAAGCACCAGATCCTCACCGCGCTGCCCCGGCTGGACGGACGCGACAGCCCGGACGACCTCGCGGCCGGCGTCGCCGACCTGGTCGAGCGGGTCCGGCTGGCCTGGCCGGGTGAGCCGGCGCCGCCGGTGCGGATGCTGCCCGGCCGGCTGCCCTACCTGGCGCTGCCCAGCGACGACCCGGAGAAGACGGCCGTCACGGTCGGCATCGCCGAGGAGGACCTCGCGCCGGTCCGCTTCGACTTCGCCACCGACGCCCACGTGGTGCTCGTCGGCGACATCGACTGCGGCAAGACCACGTTCCTGCGCGGCATGGCCAAGCGGATCACCGACACCTACACACCGGACCAGGCGCGGATCTTCGTGGTCGACCACCGCAGGACCCTGCTCGGCGAGGTGCCGCAGGAGTACCTGCTCGGCTACGGCACCGACACGTCGACCACCGGCGCGTACATGCAGTCGCTCGCCGAGGCCATCAAGGAGCGCCTGCCCGGCAAGGACGTGACACCGGAACAGCTGCGCAACCGGAACTGGTGGACCGGGCCGGAGATATTCGTTCTGGTGGACGACTACGACCTGGTCGTCAGTTTGGCGGAGAATCCGATGTCGCCATTGATGGGATATCTCCCGCAGGGTCGCGACATCGGTTTGCACGTCGTTCTCACGCGTCGTTTCGGCGGCGCCGGTCGCGGCCTTTTCGAGCCGTTCGTGAACCGGATGCGGGACGTCGGCGCCATCGGCGTGTTGATGTCCGGCACCAAGGACGAGGGGCCGTTGCTGAGCGGGCACAAGGCCGAGCCGCTGCCACCCGGCCGCGCCAAGGTGATCCTCCGCCGGGGCAACCCGCGCATGGTGCAGCTCGCCTGGGTGCCGCCGACCGAATGAACCGGTGGCCGGTTGATGTCGTCGGACCCACAGCGCCCGCGGCCTCTGTTGCACTGTGGCACAACAGGAGGGCTGCGGACTCGATCAGGAGGGATCTATGTCGGAGACGATCCACGGGCGGCCGAGCTCGATGCTGGCCTACCGTCCGGAGGGCCCCGACCAGGTGCGGGCGACCGGTCCGGCGCAGGGGCTGATGGCCGGCGCGTCGAACTTCACGCCACAGGACCAGGCCGGTGAGGAGAACCTCGTCCGGTACCTGACCGAGGCAAAGAATGGCGTGCGGAAGTACGGCGCCGCCGTGCACGGCACCGGTGGCGAGTATTTCAGCACCGACATTTTCAACGGCGCCCAGTTCGACCGTGTCGGCGACGGAACGGAGGCGTGATTCGTGGACTACACCGGAATGGACATCGACACGCAGTTCGCGCACATCGACTCGGAACTGCCGAATGTCGAGCTGCTGAACCAGAAGGCGGTCATGTGGACCAAGGCCGGCGCCGAGCTCACGAGTGCGGAGAGCAACTTCAACACGGCCACCAAGAACCTGGCTCCCGACTGGCAGGACGAGGTCGGCGAGGAGTGGCTCGAGTCCTCGGCGGCGAGCCAGCGCACGCTGAGCACGTGGGCCCAGAACGTCACCAGTAACAACCCGAGCGCCGAGCTGACCGGGGTGTCGCAGGGGATCACCCAGACCCACCGGACGGTCTCGAAGTTCAAGGAGCTCGCCGACGCGCTCAAGCCGCTCGCCTCACTGCCGCTCATCGGCGCGATGGTGCAGCAGATCCTGCGGCAGCTGCAGCAGGCGTCCGGCACCGTGATGAACCAGCTCGCCCAGCAGTACGCCACGGCCGGCGACAAGGTCGCCACGGCCGGCAGCGGCGTTCCGTGGGAAGGGGTCAGCGGTTCGATCTCCTCCGGCGGCAACCATGCGGCGACGTTCAGCACGACCGGTCAGCTGGTCTCACCCGGCTCGGCCGGGACGTCCGCCGGATCCGGCACGGACGGCGCCGCTTCGGCCCAGGAGTCCGCTGTGGACTCCGAACTGAAGTCCACATCGGACTCGACCACGCCGGAGCTGAGCGGTGGCGGCGGCCTCGCGCCGAGTCCGGTCGCCCCGCCCGCGCCGCCGGTCACCCTGCCCGCGACGGGCGCCCCGGGCGGCATGCCGGTCGCGCCGGCGTTCATGGGCGCGGGCGGTCGCGCCGGCGGGCGTTCGGGTGGGAGCGTCCGGATGCCCGGGGTCAGTCTCGGCCGGACCGGTCCCGTCGCCATCCCGGTCGCCGCGGCGCCGGTCAACGCCCTGACCGGCCCGGTGCCGGCGGCCTCCGCCCCGACGCCGCCGACGTTGTTCGCCACGCCCGCCGCGCCGGCAGGAGGCACCGGCGGCGTGCCGCCGATGCTGCCCATGATGGGTGGGACCGGCCTCGGGATGGGCGTGGGTGGCGGTGCCGGCGGGATCGGCACGGGCCTCGCCCGGCGGCCGAGCCGGCGGCCCGACGAGGACGAGGACACGCCGACGCCGGGTCTTCCCGTTGTGCTGTCCGGGAAGGCCGCCGTCGCCGACCCGCACGCCTTCGTCACGCGGCGGCGACCGGCGGAGACGTCGGACGCGCCGACGACGGTGCAGTTCATCGACGAGGACCTCTGGCGGTCGGAGCAGCCGCCGACCGCGGCCGACCGAGCCCGCGCGGGCAGCTGAAAGGAAACGTGATGGTCGACCTCTTCATGCAGACCGGCGAGATGGCCGGCTACCAGGCGCCAACCTTCAACAACACCAACAACCCCAAGGCCGCCATCCAGAGCAAGATGTTGGAGGGACAGGACTTCAGCAAGAAGGACGCGGCGGCCAGCCAGTCGCTCGACAAGTACACGACGAGCGCCAACGACGGGCTCATGGCGTACACGAACACGGCGCACCACACCGTCAAGGACTACCTGAGCACCGAGGCGTACAACGTCGACGAGTTCAACAAGGTCGGGAACGGCCGGGAGCGCCCGGCGAGTGTTCCGGACGCGCTGCGGGTCGACGGCGTCGGCTTCGACCGGGCCGGGAGGTAGCACGCATGCCACTCACCGAGTACACGACGATGCCGGTCGACCAGCAGCTCGGTCTGATCGCCGCCGACTGCAACGCGAGCACGCTGGCCGCGAAGGCCGCCATGTGGGAGACCGTCGGCAAGGACCTCGGCGTGACGGCCAACGACTTCGCCGCCGCGACGAACCGGGCGGAGGCCGCGTACGGCGGGCCGGACGGCGACGCGTTCGTCAGCCGCTCGCGGGAAAGCCACAAGACGCTCGTCAAATGGCACGACGCGATCACCAGCAGTGGCGCGCCCGCGGCCATCCAGGCGGTCGCGGACCAGATCCAGCCGACGTTTCAGCATGTGCAGCAGGCCAGGGACCTCAAGAACCAGGCGATCAAGGAGCTGCGGCGACTGCAGAAGGAGTCCACCATGGCGGGCCTCGCCGGCCCGGTCGCCCCGCCCTTCGTGATTCTGCAGGCGGTGAACCCCACGGTCGGCACCGTGAAGGCGACCACGCCGGAGCAGATCGAGCAGTTCTACGCCAAGGAGGCCGGGGCGTGGATGAACAACCTCGGCGACCTGTACCTGGCGGCCGGCGCCGCGGTCGAGAAGGCCGACGCGAAGGTGCCGTGGAGGGGCCTGAACGGCGGTGCCCCCACCGGCAGCCCTGGTGGTCCGAGCGCCACGCCCGGTGGTGGACCGGCCGGGGAGCAGCCGGGTGGCGGCCCTGCCGGCGGCGACCAGGCGCAGCAGGAGGCCGGCGGCGAGCAGGCCCCTGGTGGTGGCGCGGCCGGTGGTGAGCAGCCGGGCGGGGAAGAGGTGCCCCCGACCGGGATGCCCACCATGCCGGAGCTGAGCGGCAGCCCGGTGCCGCCGACACTGCCGCCGCCGACCACCATGCCGCCGCTCAACGTCCCGCCGGTCGGCGGCGGTCCCGGGTCGGTGACGATGCCGCCGATCGGGGGCTTCGGCGGTCTCGGCGGCGGCTTCGGCGGTGGCGGCTTCGGTGGCGGTGGTGGCGGAGGCGGCACCGCGTCGCGGGGCGTTCCGGTTGCCGGCGCGCCGGTCGCCGGTCCGAACAACCTCGCGCCCGCACGGCTCGCACCCGGTCTGCCGCCGCTGTCCACGGCCGGCGGGACCGCCGGCTCGGCGGGCGGCGGCATGCCGCCGATGATGCCGCCCATGGGCGGGCACGGCGCCGGCATGGGCGGCGGCGAGGGCGGGGGACAGCCGGGTTCCGGCGCGGCCAAACGACCGACCACGAAGGGCAAGCGGCGCGACGACAGCACGCCCGGCCTGCCGAGCATGCTGGCCGGCCGGTCGGAGTCGACGTACACGCCCGCGTACCCCACGGTGTCCATCCCGGTCACGGAGTCGGAGGTGCCCTCGACGCTGGACATCGTCGACGAGGACCTGTGGCAGCTGTCGGACGGTTCGGCGGCCCCGGCCGACCAGCCGCCGGTGCGCCGTCTCCGCCGCTAGCGCCACCTACGATGACGTGAGGAGGTGTCGGTGACTCAGCTGTTTCCCGTCGGGCACGACCTCGGCGCCTTCCACGACGGCGCCGGCGGGCAGTGTCAGCAGGTGCGCGTCGGCGCGGAGGTCGTCGAGCTGGACGCCACCCGGTACGAGGTCTGGACCGCGGCGCACGGCACCGTCGGCACCGACGGCACCGACGGCACCGACGGCACCGCGGCGCCGGCGACCGAGGAGTCGCTGCGGTCCGCCCACGGCGATCTCGTGACCGAGCTGCTGGCGAAGCGGCTGCTCGCGAGGACGACGCCGCCCGCCGAGTTCGCGTCGACCCACCGGCTGGTCCCGCTCGCGCTCGGGCTCGGCAACTCGGTCGAGGAGCCGTGGCTGTTCGCCGTCGGCCTGCTGTACCAGCCGATGGTGATGATGACCGGCGCGGTGTACGACCTGTGGCAGTGGGCGCATCTGTCGCCGGACCTGCGGACGGCGTGCCACGAGTCGGCGCGGGCGGCGGCGCGGGCCGGGGTGAGCGATGTGGCGCAGACGGATCCGGACCGCGTGCTCACCGGCGCGCTCGAGTCGCTGCCGCAGCTGGTCGCGGCGCGGGCGGCGTGCTTCGACGTGCGGATCGAGGGCGTGGGATGAACGTCTTCCCGATCGGCCACTACGTCGGCGAGCGGCATCCGGACGAGCTGCACCTGGTGCGACTCGGGTCGACCCATCAGACGATGACGGCCGACGAGTTCGGCGTGTGGATCCTCGCGCACGGCGTCGCCGAGTCCCGGTCGTGGACGGTGGCCGACGTGCTCGCGCTCGCCGAGCGCACGGAGCTGGCCGGCGCGCGGGCGTCGGTCGAGCGACTCATGTCGATCGGCGCGCTGGTGGGGGTGGCGTCCGCCGAGCAGCACGCGTTCGCGCGGGCGCACCGGTTGGAGCCGCTGCTCGTCGGTCTGGGGAACTCGCCCGAGTACCCGGACACGTACGCGGTCGGACTGCCCGGCGTGCCGCCGATCGCGATGCTCGACTCGGGCGCCTACGAGCTGTGGCAGTGGGCGGGGGTGGCGCCGAGCCTGTGGCACGCGTGCGAGGTGCGGGCGAAGGTGGGCGCGGGGCTCGGTGACCCGACGAGTGCCGAGGACCTGCTGGACGACGTGCTCGGGGACCTGCGACCGCTGCTGGCCAACAGCTGCGCCTACCTCGACGTGCGGGGGTAGTCAGCCGCCCGAGTGCATCATGTCGGCGCCGGCCGGCACGGTGGCGTCGTCGGGGTCGTCGAGCCAGCCGTACGGCAGGGTCACCTTGCCCGGCGAGCCCTGGCGGCCGCGGGGGCCTTCGCCGGTCTGCGGGAACGGGGCGTCCGCGTCGAGCTGGCCGAGGAGGTCGTCCAGCTCCGGCAGGGTCGACACCGTGGCGAACTTGCGGCGCAGGTCGGAGCCGACGGGGAAGCCCATGAAGTACCAGGCCATGTGTTTGCGCAGGTCGCGGATCCCCTTGTCGGCGCCGTCGTGTTCGACGAGCAGCTCGGCGTGGCGGCGGAGCACCCTCGCGACCTCGCCGAGGTCGGGGCCGGCCGGCACCGGGCGGCCGGCGAACGCGGCCTGCAGCTCGCCGAACAGCCACGGCCTGCCGAGACAGCCACGGCCGACGACCACGCCGTCGCAGCCGGTCTTCTCGACCATGGCCAGCGCGTCGGCGGAGGTGAAGATGTCGCCGTTGCCCAGCACCGGGATGGTGGTCACGGCTTCTTTCAGACGGGCGACGTGCGACCAGTCGGCCTGGCCCGAGTAGCGCTGCGCGGCGGTCCGCGCGTGCAGCGCCACCGCGACGGCGCCCTCGGCCTCGGCGATCCGGCCCGCGTCGAGGTACGTGTGGTGCTGGTCGTCGATGCCGATGCGGAACTTGGCGGTCACCGGCAGGTCGCCGGCCGCCTCGACGGTCGCCCTGATGATGTTCGCGAACAGCTTGCGCTTGTACGGCAGCGCGGCCCCGCCACCCTTGCGGGTGACCTTCATGACCGGGCAACCCCAGTTCGTGTCGATGTGGTCCGCGAGCCCCTCACCGACGATGATCTTCACGGCCTCGCGCATGGTGGCCGGGTCGACGCCGTAGAGCTGCACCGACCTCGGCGACTCGTTCTCGTCGAAGGTCATCATGTGCCAGGTCTTGGGGTCCCGGATGGTGAGCGCCCGAGCGGTGATCATCTCGCAGACGTACAGCCCGGCGCCGTACTCGCGGCACAGCCGCCGGAAGGCCACGTTCGTGATGCCCGCCATCGGGGCGAGCACGACCGGCGGGTCGACCACGTACGGGCCAATCCTGAGCGACGGGGTTACGGGAGCCACCTCCCCAGGCTAACCGGCCTGCGTGCGGCCACGTTGGGACCACACCCGGCCGGCCAACTCCTTGAGGTCAGTGCGGTTTCACGAGCTGACTGATCCGCTGCGGGGACACTCCCAGGATGCGTGCGGCGTCCTGCTTCGACATCCCGTTGCTGAGAATATGGGTGACCGCGCGCCGGATCTTCTCCGCCGCGCTGCGTTGAGCCTGCTCGGCCGCGCGAGTCTCCTGCTTGGCGCGCTTGACCTCGTCGCCCAGTTCGCCGGGGAGTTCGAACTCGATCTCGACGTCGATGCCGTCGAGCGGGACGTCCTCCATGATCGCTACGAGATCCGCCGCCATCCGCTGGGCCTCGGCCGTGGACCGCCCCTGGGTGGCTCCGACGCCGTCGACCTCGACGACCCACCATTTGCCCTCGCGACGCGCGGTCGCGGGATAGGTCTTCACTGCAACCACCCTTCGGGGAGGCATGTCATCTGCTTGCCAATGCTGCGTACCACTCCTGCGGTAATCATCCGGTGGTTGGGGACCGAGGTCCTGTGCTGTGCGCACGGGCATCCGAACACCTCGTGTCCGCCCGTGTTCCGGAGAGGCTTGCATCCGTAGGACATCAGTGCTGTGACCACCTCTGCCCGTTTATGGGCTGGAACACCATGAGCGCAATCTAGGGGGGCTTGATGGTCAATATAAAGCCGGTCTGGATAGTTCACTCGAACGAGGAGCCGAGCGCAGTGGCGAGGCGATCAGCCACAACACGGCCAGGCACGCGACCGCCCCGGAGACGATCAACGTGAGCCGGGTGTCCGTCGCCGCCGCGAGGGCGCCGCCCAGGATGCTGCCCACCGGCACCACGCCAAACGTCATGAAGTCCATCGTCGCGCCGACGCGGCCCATCAGGTGCGCCGGGCACACGGTCTGCCGGATCGTGGACTGCACGACGTTGGTCCACACGATGCAGAAGCTCGACACGAACCCGCTGGCCACCCACCACGTCAGCCCCCACCCCGGCGTCGTGAACGCCTGCACGAGGAACGCCGGCCCCAGCAGCAGACTGCCGACCACCAGTGCGCGCGCCTGCCCCAACGCCGCAGTCAACCGCAGCGCCAGTGCCGAGGACAGCAGCGCGCCGACCAACCCGATCGTGCCGAGCAGGCCGATCATTCCCGCCGAAAGGCCGACGTCCCGCACGAGGAACACGACACTGACGGCCAGGGCGGCGGACTGGCTGAGCACGATGGTCGCCGTGGACAGCGCGATCGGCCGCAGCAGCGGGTGCCGGTACACGAACCGCAGACCCTCGCCGATCTCGCGGCCGAGGTGGCGGTCCGGCGCACGCGCCACCGGCGGCTCGCGGTGCCGGATCGACCGGATCCACAGCGCCGACCACACCATGGACAGCGCGTCGAGGACGAACACGAACGGCGCCGTCAGGAGCTGCACCAGGTACCCGCCCGCACTGGTGCCCGCCACCGCCGCGACCGACAGGTTCGCCGCCAGCTTCGCGTTCGCGCCGACCAGCGCCTCGGGCGGGAGCAGGCGTGGCAGGTACGTCTGGTGCGCGACGTCGAAGAACACCGTCAGCACGCCGACCAGGAACATCACCAGGTACAGCTGCCACAGCGCGAGCACGCCGCAGAGCGCGGCCGCCGGCACCGACACCATCAGCGCCGCCCGCCCGAGATCGGTGGTCATGAGCACCGGCCGGCACCGCCACCGGTCCACCCACGCGCCCGCCGCCAGCCCGAACAACAGCGCGCCGAGCGTCTGGCACGTCCGCACCAGCGCCACCTCGAACGTCGACGCGTGCAGGTACAGCACCGCGAGCAGGGGCGCGGCGAGGAACGTCATCCGTGTGCCGAGCTGGTTGATCGCGTCCGCCAACCACATCCGACGGAAGTCCATACGACACCCTAGCAATCACTAGGGAGTGGGATACTCGAGCGATGTCCGATGTGGATCCCGTCCTGCGCGCCCTCGGTCACCCGACCCGGCTGCGCATGCTGTCGCTCATGTGGAGCGGCCCGCTGAGCGCCGCGGCCCTGGCCGCCGAGCTGGGCATCGCCCACGGCCTCGCCAGCCAGCACCTCCGCACCCTCGACCGCGCGGGCCTCGTCGAGCTGACCGAGGTGCGTCCCAAGCGCGGCGGCCGCGAACGCCTCTACCGAACGGTGAAGGGCAGCCCGCTGTCCGACCGGCGGGACGCGTCGCCGCTGCTCACCGAGGCACTGATCGGCAACCTGCGGCAGCGGCTCGCGGTCCGGACGCCGGACTCGGAGTCGGTCGTCACCGACGCCGAGCTGTGGGTCACCCCGGTGGTGTGGCTGGAGTACCGCAAACGTTTGCACGACCTGATGAACGAGCTCCACGAACGCTCCGAGCCACCACGCACCCCGGGCACGACACCGATCGGTGCCACCTTGATGGCCTTCGAGATGACACCCCGCGACCTGACCGCCGGCTGACCCGGGACCGGTCCCCGACCCCGGTCGCATACTGGGGATCGACGCGGAACCCCGGGAGGACGCATGGACGGCAGCACGCTGCTCGTGGACGGGCAGGCGTTGTCCAGCAAGCACGACAGCCTCGCCTTCGGGGTGCCGCGCTCGGCGCCCGGCGCGATCTACGCCCTCGCCATCGGCGGCGGGTTCGCCGTCGGCCCGAGAGAGGGCCGCACGGTCGTGTTCGGGCGCAACAAGCCGGAGGTGCACGTCTGTATCGGCGAGGACGACCGCCGCGTCAGCCGCCAGCACGGCCTGCTGACCTGCCAGGACGGCCGCTGGTGGGTCAGCAACACCGGCCGCCTGCCGATCCGGCTGCCCGGCTCGCAGTGGCTGTTCAGCAACGAGGAGTCGCTGCCGCTGGCCGCCGGCTACACGCCGCTGTTCGTGCCCGGCACGCGCGGCCGCGAGCACCTGCTCGAGCTGTACGTCGCCGGCGACGACGGGTCGCGGCCCGCGCCGCGACCGGGGGACGTCACCGAGCCGCCGCGCACCTGGCGCCTGCAGCCCGACGAGCGGATGGTCCTCATCGTGCTCGGTCAGCGCTACCTGCTGCACGAGGCCGACCCGCAGCCGCTCGGCCGCCAGCAGGCCGCCGACCAGCTGGCCGAGCTGCAGCCGGCCGCGGGCTGGACCGCGCGCCGCGTCGAGCACACGGTGCTCGCCGTGCGGTCGCGGCTGTCGAAGGCCGGCGTGCCGAACCTGACCCGCGAGGAGGTCGGCGAGCCGGTCGGCAACAAGCTCAACGACAACCTCCTGCGCGAGCTGCTGCTGTCGACCACGCTCGTGCCGCCGGACCTGCGGCTGCTCGACGACGCCGACAACGACAACGACACCGCCGACAGCGCCGCCGAGGGGGACGGCAGATGACCGGGCTCGACTTCGGCTTCCCGCCGAAGCCGCTGCCGCCGTCGGTCGGCGGCCTGGCCGGCGGAGCGCCGCCCGCTCCGCCGGGCAGCATCTTCGTGCTCGCCGCCGGCGGCGGGTTCGCCGCGCCGCCACGGCAGCGCTTCGAGTTGCTGTTCGGCCGCAAGGAACCGGACGTGCACGTGTGCATCGGGCCGGACGACCCGAGGATGAGCCGCTTCCAGGGCCGCATCGTCTGCTCGGGCACCGAATGGTGGCTGCGCAACGAGGGCAAGCTGCCGATCCAGCTGCCGCAGTCCCGCTTCCTGTTGTCCGGCAACGAGATCCCGCTCGCCGAGGGCTACAGCCCGCTGTTCATCCGCACGTCCAAGCGTCGCGAGCACCTGCTGGAGATCCGCGTGGTCGGCGCCGCCGCGCCCGACCTGCTCGCCGCGTCGGCCGACCCGACCGGCACGGCCGCGCCGGAGACCTGGCCGCTCGACGACGTGGAGCGGCTCGTGCTGGCGGCGCTGGCCTGGCGGTACCTGCGCCAGGAGCCGCACCCGCAGCCGCAGTCGTGGAAGCAGGTCGCCGCCGACCTGAACAACGCGGGCGGCCGCGCCGACTGGACGCACAAGCAGGCCGCCAACGTCGTGCTGAAGGTCCGCGAGCGGCTCGCGCCCCACGTCGGGGGTCTGCGCCTGGAGGACTGGGGCGACCCGGCCGGAAACATGGTCAACCACCAGCTGATCCAGGAGCTGCTGCAGACCGCCACGCTGCGCCCGCCGGACCTGCGGCTGCTCGACCCCGACAGCGCGTAGGCACCCGCTCGTAGGTAACTCACCTTTCCCGATCGAAGCCTTCCCGGGTCTACTGGATGTATGTACAGTCAATCTCCGGCACGAGGAGGCGGTCGAAGGTGGGAAGGGGGCGCTCTGTGCGGGTCGGCGCGCGAATGATGAGGTAGAGCGCGTGTCGCCACGATCGGCGGAGGCCAACGAGCAGCTCAGGGAGCAGTCGCGGGAGAAGATCCTCACCGCGGCTCTGATGGTCTTCGCGGAGAAGGGCTTCCACAACGCGACCATCTCGGAGATCACCGAGCGCGCCGAGGTCTCCCGCGGTCTGATCACCTACTACTTCCCCGGCAAGCGCCAGCTCGCGCACGAGCTGCTCGGCCGGTACCTCGACGGCGTCGCCCAGCTGATCGGCGTCGCGGGCACGCCGGACGAGCGCCTCGCCGCGATCATCGACGGCGCGCTGGTCGCCGTCGACCAGGCCATGCCGGTGCAGCGGATGGCGATCAGCCTGATGACGCACCCGTCGACCCGCCCGGTCTTCGCGCAGGTGGAGGCCGCGAAGGACGAGCAGCTGACCGCCATGGAGGACTCGCTGCGGGCGCTGTTCGCCGCGCGCGGCGCCGAGGACCCGGCGCTGGAGGAGGTCATGCTCCGCAGCGTGCTGGAGGGCGTGATCTTCAAGGCGACCGTGTACGAGGGCCGCTTCCCGCTCGAACGGATGCGGCGGCGGCTCTACGCGATGTACGACCTCCCCGCGCCGGCGCACCACCTCATCGAGGCAGACCCGCCGCCGGTCGGCCGCCTGCGCGCCCCCGGCGCGTAGCGCCTCGCACCGAACCAGACCCCGTCGGCGACGAACAGGGGTCGACCACCCATGCGCTCAGGAGGAACGATGGACGCTCGCACGCTCGCCGGACAGCTCGACAGCCCGTCCGGGTTCGCGTCGGTCATGAAGGGAATGTTCCGCAGCGGCAAGGCGAAGAAGGCGCACGCGGTGTGGCGGGCCGCGCAGCGCAGGGGCGTCTTCGAGACGGTCGAGCTGCGGTTCTCGACGCACGAGTCGTTCGGCTACGCGGTGATGGCGTTCTCCATCGACGGTCCACTCGCCATGCGGACCCGGGAAACCCTTGCGGGGAAAGCAGAACGCTTCCCGCTGGGCACCGTCCGCTACGAGAGCGTGATGTACTCGTCGCTCCTGCCGCTCGGCTGGCACCCGAGGTCCTACGACCCGAACGACCACACGATCAACGCGATCGGCGACCCGTTCCCCGGCGTGTACGTGTTCGTCGCGGTCACCAGCCCCAAGGGCGCCGACCGGCCGCTGGTGCTGCACGTCAGCGCCGAGGGCAAGGACTACGTCTACCCCGTTCCCGGCGACCGCCTGCGCTGACCCGTCCCGGCGTTTCGGGGTGGCTCGTGTGAGGTAATCCGTCGCAATGACCGCGGTTGAGCACGACGACAGCACCGAGTCGCGCGACGAACGATTAGCCCGCAACGTCAACGAGCTGCTGCAGGAGCTGCGCGTCGCACAGGCCGGCGTGCAGTTCTTGTTCGGGTTCCTGCTCGCGGTGGCGTTCACCGAGCACTACGCGCGGGCGTCCGGGTTCGAGCAGGTCGTGCACCTGGTCGCGGTGCTGTTCGCGACCGCGGCCGTCGCGTTGCTCACCGCTCCCGCCGCGTGGCACCGCATGCTCTTCCGCCGCGGCCAGCGCCCGGTGATCCTGCGGGTCGCGAACACGACAACCGTCGCGGGCCTCGCGTGCCTGGCCGTCGCGATGACCGCGACCGTGCTGCTGCTGGTGAAGGTCGTGGCCGGACCGGTGGTGGCATGGGTGATCACCGTGGTGGTCGCCGTCATGTTCGCCATGCTGTGGTTCGTGCTGCCGATGCGGGCCCGTGGCAACGGAAGCGGGGACGCCAACGGCGTCGACTAGGTCATCAGGTCGTCGTACCACTCGCTGACCGAGTCGGTGTCCGGGGCGTCCTCGAGGCTGTCGAACAGGCCGGTCGCGTCGTCGCCGTCCTCTTCACCGCGCGGCTCGTAGTCGGGGGTGCCGTCGCCGGAGTCCGCGCCGACGTTGGGTCCGTCGGTGCCGTCCGTGTCCTCGGTGTCGTCGGTGGGCTCTTCCTCCGAGCCGTCGCCCGAGTCGGGCAGCTCGCCGGGCACCTCTTCACCGGAGTCCTCGGAGTCCCCTGAGTCCTCGTCCTCCCCGTACGGCTCATAGCCGTTGTCGGTGTCGTCCGTGTCGTCGGTGTCCGCGCTGTCGTCCGGCGCTTCCGGGTCGGTGTCGTCCGGGGTGTCCTCGGGGTCGCCGGGGTCCGGGGCGTCGTCGGTGTCGCTCGGGCCGGGGTGCGGCTGGGGCTCCGGCGCGGGCTCCGGCTCCGGAGTGGTGCCCTGGGCGTTGCCGCCCTGGCCGTGGGCGTTCCACGTGCCCATGCCGGTGGGGTCGGAGTACGCGTCCTCCGCCACGCCGTCGTCGTTCTCGTCCAGCAGCGCGGTGTCGGCGACGCCGTCGCCGTCGGAGTCCCACATGACGTCGTCGACCCGACCGTCGCCGTCGAAGTCGAGCGCGACCCCGTCTGCCACGCCGTCGCCGTCGACGTCGACGTTCGCCTCGGAGTGGTGGACGTTGGGGTCGCTCTCGCCGGTGCCGAACCGGTACTCGATGTCGGGCATGTCTCCCCCGGGCTGGTCTTGGTGGAACGTCGTGGAGTAGATGCGCGGGGCGGTACTGCGGTTCCGCCAGGAGTCTGCCAGGTTTGCTTCGGCGAAGAATGTCTTCGCGCCGGAACTGTGACCCCACCGCCCTCGTCGTAGCGGCGACAGCAACCAGGAGGTAGTGCCTTGACCACACCCGCGGGTTTCGAGGAGATCCATCGGCTCGCCGGTGAGGCGGCGCGGTTCGCCAGGATGTTCTCGGTCGAACCGGACGAGGCACGCACGTTCGAGGGCCACGACGAGACCGAGAAGGTCCACGCCGAGGTCGACGCGAACGGCCGGGTCACCGACTTCCGCCTGGACCGCGAGTGGGACAAGACGATCGACCCGCGCATGCTCGGCGCGGCCGTCATCGCGGCGGTCAACGCGGCGACCGCCGCGCGGGTGTCGTCGTGGGCGGACCGGGTGGCCGACGCTGAGAACGAGACCGCCGAGACCGCCGAGCCCGTGCCGCCGCGCGCCGCGCCGGAGCCGGTGACGATCAACCCGTCCGCGCAGACCATCGACAACCTGCTCTACCTGCTGCACCGCGTCGGCCAGGAGACCGCGCCGCCGGAGGAGTCACCGCGCCGCCGCGACCGTGACGCCTACGACGAGGACGAGGACGACGCCATGCCCGTCCGCAAGCGGCTGACCAAGGGCAAGAGCGAGGGTGGCCACGTCGTCGTCGGACTCGACGGCACGACGGTCGCCGAGGTCCAGGTCGAGACGGACAGCATCTGGGTCGGCACGTCCAACAACCTCGAGGTCGCCGGCGAGCTGCGCAGCGCGTTCGAAGCCGCCTACCGCAAGGCGGCCGAGGAGGCCCCGGCACGCCGCTCCGACAGCGCGGTCGCCGAGCTGCAAGCCATGACCGCGGACCCGCAGGAGTTCGTCGCGAAGCTCTTCGGTCTCGACCGTTAGCCCCCGATCCACAGAACCTCCCGAGGAGGAACACCGATGGCCCCAACTCCCGACCAGTACCAGGCGGCGCTGACCGCGCTCCGGGACGACGCGACGCAGTGGCAGGGCTGCTCCGACGACCTCGCGGCCGCCAAGTCGACGGCCGACGGCCTCGACCTCGAGGCGCTGCACTTCTCCTACATCGCCGACAAGCTCGGCCTCACGCAGCTCTACCAGGACTTCCAGGCGAAGATGGTTCGCCTGATCGGCGAGGGCGAGACGATGACCGCCGCGGTCTCGGCCGGGCTGCTGAAGTCCGCGCAGACCTACCAGGCCGAGGAAGAAGCCGGCGTCCACCGCATGAACAACGTCTGGTGAGGGGATCACATGGGTGACATTTTGGGTCAGGCAGAGTTCGAGGAAGTTCTCCGGCGCGTGCGCGAAGCACTCGACGCGATCCCGAAGAAGTTCCAGGAGCTCATCGACAAGATCAACTCGGTGCTCGGCTGGCTGCCGGGGTTCATCCTCGACAAGATCAAGGCCGCGCTGGACGCCGTCGGCGACTTCATCGGCAAGGTTCTCACCGAGATCGGCAAGATCATCACGCAGCCGGGCGTGCCGTGGACGCTGTGGAGCCACGGCAACTCGTGGACCGAGCAGGTCGGCGCGAAGGCGAGCAACTGGCAGGACGTCTTCCACATCGGCTCGCTCAAGACCGACGACGAGTGGAAGGGTGGCGCGGCCGACGCGTACAAGAACATCCTGCCGCTGCAGCAGAAGGCGCTCGGCGCGGTGAAGTCCGCGTGCGACGAGGTCGACGACGTCCTGACGAAGATGGCGATCGCCATCGGCGTCGCCTGGCTCGCGATCGTCGCGGCGGTCGTGTCGTTCGTGATCGAGCTGACCGGTGAGACCGCCGCTGCCGCCACCGTCGCCGGCGCCCCGCCCGCGGCCGCCGCCGCCGGGATATCGGCCGCGAAGGTGTGGGGCATCGTCGCCGCCGCGCTGGCCGTCCTCGAGGCCTTCGTCGCGAACTCGATGCTGCCGGCGATCAAGGACCTCAACCAGCGGGTCAACAACAGCGAGGGCTTCCCGCAGGGGAAGTGGCCGCAGCTGACGACCGACATCTCGGACTCGAGCCACAAGGAGAACAAGGGGCAGAGCGCCCCCTGGGAGATGTCGAAGGCCTGATTGCCGGGCGTGGGAAGCGGGGTGGTGGCCGCCGATCGGGCGGCCACCACCCCGTCTGCTCAACCCGCCTGAGCAGGTTGTCCACAGCCCGCCGAGTTGTCCACAGGCAAGATCGACATCCCCAGGACTGTCGGTATGCCCGGTAGACTGGCAAGGCGGGACGCCCCCGGGATCGGGTGGGGGCTGCATCGCGCGCGGGGTGACCAGATCGTGGTTCGCGGGCGCGTGCGGGCAGGTGGGCGGCCGGTCGGGCCGGGCACCTGATACGTCGTGGTGTGCTGCTGACCTGGTCTTATGCGGCCAGGTCGTGGCTGTGGTCGGTGAGGCGGCGCGTCACGCCGATGACCGCGTACGCCGGCGGGAGTGCCCGCGCGGGCGAGGGCTCCTCGATCCAGCGCCACAGCGAACCGGAACAGCAGTGCGGGTCCGTCGGGATGACGACGTGACTGCCGTGCGGCGCGAAGTCCACGTGCGCGTGGGAGAGGTCCGCGGTGATCGTCGGCCGCAGTGTCTGCAGCGGCTTAGTGAGAAAGGTCCAGCGCCTTCCCTCCGGATCGGCGAGCACCGGACCGTTCAGCATCGCGATGCCCAGTTCGCTGCGCACCATGGCGCCGAGCCCGGCCGGCATCGTCACCGCGTCCACCGTCTGGCCGATCGCGACGATCAGCACCCGGTTGCCCACCTGCACGGATACCGGCCAGCCAAGTAACTCTTCGTAGGATGCGCGTCCGTGGGCGAGTTCTCGGAGCCACGCCGGCGCCGGCCGGTTAGTGATCGAGGTTGTCATGATGATCCCCATTTATATCGGCGCACCGGAGGCGAAACTCCGACGCTGACTAGCGTTTCACGGCGCGGACGACCGCCAGTGGAATTCGCATGGAATGCCATTCGCGGTCAACCGGAAATGTGCGCCGCCCTCGGCCGGCGCCCGTCCTGACCTCGTGTCCTGCATCACAATTAAAAAACCAACCGGGCGGTATGTCAATACCGACCAACCGGTTTTTTCTGTTTCTAGATCGACCTTTCGCTCAGTGAGCGAAATAGGCGTCCAGGTCACCGTGTGTCAGATCCGCCGCGGTCTTGTCGTAGGTGCCGAACGTGAGCATCTCGGCGGCCGCCGCCGCGGCGGCCGAGTACGCCGCGAGCGCGAGGCCGGCACCCGCGCTGACCCGCCGCACCCCGAGTTTCCCCAGTTCGGCGATGCTCGGCGAACCCGGCCCGACCATGATGTTCAGCGGCGCGGGGATCCGCTCGACCAGCTCCGCGATGACCGAAATGTCGGCGACGCCCGGTACGAAGATCCCGTCGGCGCCCGCGTCGAGGTACTCGGCCGCCCGCGCGACGGTCTCGTCGAGCCGCGCCGCCGGGTCGCCAATCGATAGGAGATAGGTGTCGATCCGCGCATTGACGAACAACGCGTCACTGTCGGCGACCGCCCGCGCGGCCGCGAACCGTTCGGGGCGCCGCCGTGCGTCGTCCTCGAGGTTCACGCCGACGGCCCCCGCCGAGACCATCCCGCGCGCCGTCGCGGCGACATCGCCGTAGCCGTTCTCGATGTCGGCGGTCACCGGCACCCCGACCGCCTCGACGATCCGCGCGACGTGCTCGACGGCCGCCGCCGAATCGAGCGCTCCGCCGTCCGACACACCAAGGCTCCACGCCACCCCGGCGCTGGTCGTGGCGACGGCGAGCGCACCGGCACGCTCGATCACATACGCGCTCGCGGGGTCCCACGCGTTGGGGAGGACGAGTGGTTCGCCGGCACGGTGAAGATCGCGGAAGTAAGTCATGACCGGTACTCCAGCAGCCCGCGACCGGCTGGGTCTCGCCAGATTCGGACGCGGATATGGTGATGTCCGAATCCGGCCAGTCATGCGGCGCGAAAGGGGGCAGGCTGGGTCTCATGACGCGCACACACACCGTGACCGACAGCCCGGTCGGCCGCCTGACACTGGTGGCGACGGACGGAACGCTGTGCGGGCTGTACATGGCCGAGCACCGGCACAGCCCCGCGCCGGAGACGTTCGGCGCGGCCGACCCGCGCGGCTTCGAGGCGGCCGTCGAGCAGCTTGCCGCGTACTTCGACGGCGGGCTGACCGAGTTCGACGTGCCGATCGCGCTCGCCGGCACGCCGTTCCAGCAGCGCGTGTGGGCGGAGCTGCGCGAGATCCCGTTCGGCGAGACCGTGAGCTACGGCGAGCTGGCGCAGCGACTCGGGCAGCCGACCGCGTCGCGGGCCGTCGGCCTCGCGAACGGCAAGAACCCGGTGAGCATCATCGTGCCGTGCCACCGGGTCGTCGGCTCGGGCGGCAGCCTGACCGGCTACGGCGGCGGCCTGCCGCGCAAGCGCTACCTGCTCGACTTCGAGCAGGGCACGTTGGCCCTGCTCTAGAGGTACTGCCCGGTGCCGCGGATGTGCGGGCCCTCCTGCGCCTCACCCGTGCCGGGCGGCAACCCTCGACGCATCTGCTCCAGCTGCACCCGCGCCGCCATCTGCTGGGCGAACAGCGCGGTCTGGATCCCGTGAAAAAGGCCCTCGAGCCACCCCACCAACTGCGCCTGCGCGATCCGCAGCTCGGCGTCGGACGGGGTGTTCTCCTCGGTGAACGGCAGCGACAGCCGCTCCAGCTCGTCCCGCAGCTCCGGCGCGAGGCCGTCCTCCAGCTCGGCGATCGACCGCTTGTGGATCTCCCGCAGCCGGTTGCGCGAGGCGTCGTCGAGCGGCGCCGCCCGGACCTCCTCGAGCAGCTGCTTGATCATCGTGCCGATGCGCATGACCTTCGCGGGCTGCTCGACCATGTCGCCGACCGCCTCCGCACCCGCGGCGCCATCCAGGGACGCGGCACCGAGCGCGGACCCGTCCGGGCCCATCACCACGACCTGCTGCGGCTGCTCCGCACCGTTTCCGGACTCGCCTGCTGGGTTCATCTGCTCCATCCCGGGCCAGATCGACGGCGTCGACATCACCGCCCGAGGGTAGCCGCCTCCGGCGCCGGCGACACCCGTGGGATGGGCCCCGGAGAAGCGCCGGGTGACGACATCCGTACGGTGTGGTGCCATGGCGTTCGACGTCGCTGCGATTCGGGGTCAGTTTCCCGCGTTGGGTGATGGCTGGATTCACCTCGACGCCCCCGCCGGCATGCAGGTGCCGGAGCAGGTCGCCACCGCCGTCTCCACCGCGCTGCGCGCACCGGTCTCCGCCCCCGGCGGTGTCTTCCCCGCCTCGCAGCGCGCCGGGGCCATCGTCGACGCCGCCCGGCGCTCGGTCGCCGACCTCGTCGGCTGCGACCCGGCCGGCGTGGTGCTCGGCCCGAACCCCGCGGTGCTCCTGCAGCGGCTCGCCGAGGCCATGGGCGCCGGCTGGGTGATCGGCGACGAGGTGATCGTCTCCCGCCTCGACCACCAGCAGAACATCGCGCCGTGGCTCACGGTCGCGCAGCGGGCGGGCGCCACCACCCGCTGGGCCGAGATCGACATCGAGACGTGCGAGCTGCCCGCCTGGCAGTACGAGGGCCTCGTCACCCACCGGACGAAGGTGGTCGCGGTGACCGCCGCGTCCGGCGTCGTCGGCACCCGGCCCGACCTCACCAAGATCACCGAGCTCGCGCACGCGTCCGGCGCGCTGGTCGTGGTGGACGCGTCCTCCGCGGCGCCGTTCGTGCCGATGGACATCAAGGCGTTGGGCGCGGACGTGGTCGCCGTGTCGGCCACCGCGTGGGGCGGGCCGACCGTCGGCGCGCTCGCGTTCGCCGACCCGTCGCTGCTGGACCGGCTGCCGGCCTGCTCGCTCGGCCCGAACCAGACCGGGCCGGGCCGGCTCGAGCTCGGCCAGCACGCGTACCCGCTGCTCGCGGGGCTCGTCGCGTCCGTCGAGTACCTCGCGAACCTGGACGACGCCGCGTCCGGCACCCGCCGCGAGCGACTCCAGACGTCGATCGGCTCGGCCAAGTCCTACCAGGCCGGCATGCTCGGCAAGCTGATCTCCGAGCTACGCGGCCTGCTGCACGTCACGGTCATCGGCGACGCCATGCGCCGCATCCCGGCGCTCGCGTTCACGGTCACCGACATCAAGGCGTCGAACGCGATCGTGCACCTCGCCGACCGCGGCATCTGCGCGTTCGCCGACGACGTGCCGAGCGGCGTGTTCGCGGCACTGGGCGTCGCGGAGGTCGGTGGCGCGGTGCGCATCGGACTCGCGCACTACACGACCTCGGCGGAGATCGACGCCCTCGTCGAGGCGGTCGCCGCCCTGACGTCGCTCAGCTAGGCATCGTCAGGACGATCTTGCCGAACACGTCGCCGGCCTCGAGCATGCGGTGCGCGTCGGCGGCCTGTTCGATCGGCAGCACCGCGTGCGTGATCGGCCGGACCGTGCCCGCCTCGACGAGCGGCCACAGCCGCGTCGCGACCTGCGCGCAGATCTCGGCCTTCTCCTCGACCGGCCGGTACCGCAGGGAGGTCGCGGTGACCACGCCGTTCTTCGCCAGCAGCGTGGCGATGTCGACCTCGCCCTTGACGCCGCCCTGCATGCCGAGGACCACCAGCCGCCCGAGCCGCGCGAGCACGTCCACGTTGCGCTGCAGGTACTTCGCGCCCATGTTGTCGAGCACCACGTCCGCGCCGTGCCCGTCGGTGGCCGACCGGACCTCCTCGACGAAGTCCTGCTCGCGGTAGTTGATCAGCACGTCCGCACCCAGCTCCGCGCACCGCTCCAGGCGTGCGGCGGAACCGGCGGTCACGGCGACCCGCGCGCCGAGCGCCTTGGCGACCTGGATCGCGTGCGTCCCGATACCCCCGGCGCCGCCGTGCACGAGCAGCGTGTCGCCGGCCGACAGGCCCGCGACCATCACGACGTTGGACCACACCGTGGCCGCGACCTCCGGCAGCCCGCCGGCGGTCGTCAGGTCCACAGTGGACGGCAGCGGCATGACCTGCCCGGCCGGCACCACGACCTTCTGGGCGTAGCCGCCGCCGGCGAGCAGCGCGCACACCTCGGCGCCGACCGCGAGGCCCTCGACACCGTCGCCGAGCGCCGCGACCGTGCCCGCGCACTCCAGCCCCGGCACGTCGGTCACACCGGGCGGCGGCGCGTACTGACCCTTGCGTTGCAGGAGGTCCGCGCGGTTCACCGCGGTGGCGGCGACGTCCAGCACGACCTCGCCGGGACCCGGCCGCGGATCGGGCTGCTCGGTCCAGGTCAGGACCTCTGGTCCACCCGGCTCGCTGATCGTGATCGCGTGCATGCCAAGACGGTAAACGTTGCCGAATAACGGTCCGTGTACGGGTCTTGACCAGGGACGCGCTTCCGACAAGGGTGTGCTGGCCGGACGTGGCGGTCGAGCTCGGGGCGATCAAGCGCCGGCACCTGAGCCTGTGACGAGAGGAAAGCTACATGCCGTCCGCAAAGACGACACTCCGAGCCGGGGTCGCGATACTCGCGGCCGCCACCGGCCTCGGACTCGCCGCCGTCCCCGCGTCGGCGGGGCCGGCCGCGGTGCCGAACATCCCCGACGGTCCGGCGCTGGCCCGCCAGTTGGTCAAGAAGGTCGACGTGGCGAACACCAACCGCCACCTGATCGCACTCCAGCGGCTCGCCGACCGCAACGGCGGCAACCGCGCCGCGGGCACGGCCGGGCACGAGGCCTCCGCGGAGTACGTCGCCACCAAGCTCGAGGCCGCCGGCTACATCGTCGAGCGGCAGGAGTTCCCCTTCGTCTTCGACCAGACGCTGGGCCAGAGCCTCACGGTCGCCGGGGTCACCGTGCCGGTCATCCGCCTGAGCTACAGCCAGTCCACCCCCGCCGGCGGCGTGACGAGCACCCTCGCGGTGGTCCCACCGGACGCGACCCCCGGTTGTGAGGCGTCCGACTATGCCGGCGCGGCGGGCAAGGTCGCGCTGGTCAGCCGCGGTATCTGCACGTTCGGTGAGAAGGCGATGGCCGCGGCAGAGGCCGGCGCGGTCGCCGTGCTCGTCTACAACAACGTGCCCGGCACGTTGAACGGCACGCTCGGCGCCCCGGTACCCGGCAGTGCCCCCGCCGGTGGCATCACGCAGGCCGACGGCCAGGCGCTCGCGGCGCAGAACGGCGCGGCGGTCACCGTCGACCTGCAGGGCCTCATGGAGGACCGCACGTCCTACAACGTGATCGCGGAGACCCAGACGGGTCGCCACAACAACGTGGTCATGGCCGGCGCGCACCTCGACAGCGTCGCGGCGGGCCCCGGCATCAACGACAACGGCACCGGCAGCGCGGCGCTGCTGGAGACCGCGCTGCAGCTCGGCGGGTCGCCGAAGGTCAACAACGCGGTGCGGTTCGGTTGGTGGAGCGCGGAGGAGCTCGGGCTCGTCGGCTCCGAGTACTACGTGCAGAACCTCGACTTCGAGGAGCAGCTCAACATCGCGCTGTACCTGAACTTCGACATGATCGGCTCGCCGAACGCGGGCTACTTCACGTTCGACGGCGATGACTCCGACGGTGTCGGCGCGGGCCCCGGCCCGTACGGCTCCGGCCAGATCGAGGCCGCGTTCGAGAACTACTTCTCGTACACGGGCGTGCCGCTGGAGGGCCGGGACTTCGACGGCCGCTCCGACTACGGCGAGTTCATCCTGCAGGGCATCCCGGCCGGTGGCCTGTTCACCGGCGCGGAGGTCGTCAAGACCGAGGCGCAGGCCGACAAGTGGGGCGGCGTCGTGGGCCAGGCCTTCGACAAGTGCTACCACCAGAAGTGCGACAACCTCGGCAACGTCGACCGCGTGGCGCTGAACCGCAACTCGGACGCGGTGGCGTTCGTGCTGGGGTCCTACGCGATCAGCACCGAGGACGTCAACGGCGTTCCGCCGCGGTCGGCACGGGCGAAGACCCGCGCCGCCGCCGGGCGTGCCGCCGCGGCCTCGGTGGCCGCCGCCGGCGCGGACGACCACCACGGCGTCCTGATCTAGTTTCTCGACAGACAGAGCCCGCGACCGGAACTCCGGTCGCGGGCTCTGTCTTTGTTGACCTGGATAAACCCCTGGGTGCGGCGCCGTGCCGGCTGCCGCACCCAGGGCGTCGAAGTTTCGCGGTGGTCGCCGTTGTCCAGACTGGCGTGGATCCCCTCTGTGCGTCTCTGGAGAGGCGCCCGGATCGAAGGGATCAACATCGTCGAGGCGGTCGGGAGGTGCGTTGTACGCACGCGAACGCCCGAACCCTGGTACTGCTCCGCAATCGCGGCTGGGTCGAGGTTGTCGGCTCAGTCGCGGGGTCGCAGCGATAGGCGGCCCACCACGTCCTTGTCCTGCATTGCCACGGCACCACCTGCCCTCTCCCGGCGGGCGCTCCATCGGCCGGCCGTGGGTCCAGCATGCACCTGAGTGTCCAAGGTCACAAGGCCGCAACAGGCCCCTGAACTGGTGAAGTTGATCGTCACCGTCCGGAACGGACACTCGTCGGTCCTCAAGGGACAGTCCATCCTGTCGGGGCGGAGGAATCGCGAGGGGGCGGCCATCCTCACGCACGGTCAGCCGAGGCGGGTCGCCAGCCCGTCGAGCACGCGCTGCAGGCCGTAGTCGAAGTTCTCCTCGCGCACGTCCCGAGGGTGGCGGTCCGCCATCGCCGCGTAGCCCTCGCGCAGTCGGGGATGGTCCCGCATCGCGTGTTCCGTCGTGGGCCGCAGGCTCGTCAGCAGCTCCGTCTCGTCCCGGCCGCTGCGGGCGAGCATCGACAGGTACGCGGCCTCGGTCGTCGCCATGCCGATGACGTAGGCCAGCAGCGTGTTCATCGCCCGGTCGGCCTCGACCACGTCGAACCCGGCCGACGCGAGCACGGTGAGCAGCCGCTCCGACAACTCGAGCACGTTCGGGCCGAGGCTGATGAGTCCGGCCTGCCCGATCACGGACACGACCCACGGGTGTCGCAGCACCATCGCGCGGACGCTGTGCCCGCCGCGTTCCGCGGCCGCCCGCCAGCCGTCCGGTCCGTCGGCGGCGGGTATGTCGATCTCGCCCCAGACCTCGTCCACGACCAGTTCGAGCAGCTCGTCCTTGTTGGCGACGTGCCGGTACAGCGAGGTGGCGGCCGCGCCGAGCTTCGTGCCGAGCTTGCGCATGCTCAGCGCCTCGATGCCGTCCGCGTCGAGCAGCACGAGCGCCTTGGCCACGATCTCGTCCCGGCTCAGCGCCTGCTGCTCCCGCTGCCGGGGCGGGCGGGCCCACACCGAGGGAACCGGTTGTTCGGACATGAGCACACCGTACCGCACTTGCGTACACCGTTCCGCTCTGCGTACAGTGTTCGCAACGACGGAACACTGTACGCAGCTGGAGGCTTCCGATGGAGACGCGTGACCCGCGCCGGTGGTGGATCCTGGTGGTCCTCTGTCTCAGCACGTTGGTGCTGGTGGTCGACAACATGGTGCTGACGGTGGCCGTGCCGCCGATGGCCGACGAGCTCGGCGCCACCGCCCAGGACATCCAGTGGATCCTGGACTCCTACATCCTCGTGTTCGCCGGCCTGCTCCTGACGTCCGGCAGCCTGTCCGACCGGTTCGGCAGGCGACGGGTGATGATCGTCGGCCTCGCGCTGTTCGGCGCGGCCTCGCTGGCGGCGACGTTCGCGGACAGTGCCGGCGAGCTGGTCGCGGCACGCGTCGTGATGGGCGTCGGCGGCGCGTTGATCATGCCGAGCACGCTGTCGATCCTCATCACCGTCTTCGACGACACCGAACGCCGCAAGGCGATGGCCGCGTGGAGCTCGGTGGCCATGCTCGGCCTGATCAGCGGCCCGGTGCTCGGCGGCGTGCTGATCGCGTGGTTCTGGTGGGGCGCGGTGTTCCTGATCAACGTGCCGATCGCAATGCTCGCGATCGTCGCCGCGGTGGTCCTCATGCCGGAGTCGAAGGGGCCGTGGCAGCGGCCCGACCCGCTCGGCGCCGTGCTGTCGTCGGTCGGCATGACCGCGCTGGTGTGGACGATCATCGAGCTGCCGAAGGACGGCCTCTGGCACCCGAGGACGCTTGGCTCGCTCGTACTGGCCGTCGGGTCGCTCGTCGGGTTCGTGGCGTGGGAGCGGCGCACGGACTCGCCGATGGTGCCGCTCGCGTTGTTCCGCCGCCGCAACTTCAGCGGCGCGAGCTTCTCGCTGACGCTGGTGCAGATCGGCAACGGCGGCCTGCTGCTCGTGCTGACGCAGTACCTCCAGTTCGTGCTGGGCTACTCGCCGACGCAGGCCGGTCTCGCGTTCATCCCGCTGGCGGTCGCGTCGCTGGCGTGCAACACACTCGGCGCCACGCTCGGTAAGAAGGTCGGCAACCGCGCCATGGTCACCGCGGGCCTCGCGGTCATGGCCGCCGGCTTCGCCCTGCTGGCCGGGGTGTCGCCCGACGACGGGCTCGCGGGCTTCTGCGTCGCGCTGCTGGTGCTCGGCGCCGGTGGCGGCCTCGCGATGCCGGCCGCGATCGCGGCGCTGATGGGCGAGGTGCCGCCGGAGCAGGCGGGCGTCGGGTCGGCGCTGAACGACACGATCCAGCAGGCGGGCGCCGCGCTCGGCGTCGCGATCCTGGGCAGCGTCGTGTCGAGCGTGTTCACCGGCTCGATGCCGTTGCGGGCCGGCAACTCGATCGGCGACGCGCTGGCCGTCGCCGCACAGACCCGCGACGCCGGGCTGGCCACGGCCGCCCGCGAGTCGTTCACGTCGGCGATGTCCGTGAGCTTCGCGGTGGCCGCCGCCGGCGTGCTCTTCGCCGCCGCACTCGCGTTCGCCGTGCTTCGCAAGCCGTCCGTTTCCGTTTCCGTTTCTATCTGAGGAGAGTTGACATGTTCGATCTCGACCACTGGCAGGCCCGGCTCGACAAGCTGCGCGCCACCCACGACGTCCCCGGCGCGACGCTGGCCGTACTGGTCGACGGCGAGGTGCGGGAGCTGGCGAGCGGTGTCCTGCACACCGGCACCGGCATCGAGGCGACGACCGACTCGGTGTTCCAGCTCGGCTCGATCGCGAAGGTCTACACGGCCACGCTGATCATGAAGTTGGTCGACGACGGCAGGTTGGACCTGGACGCCCCGGTGACGGCGGTCCTGCCGGACTTCGCGGTGGCCGACCCGGTGGCGACGCGCACGATCACGCCGCGGATGCTGCTGAGTCACACGAGCGGGCTCAGCGGTGACCTGACGCTGGACACCGGCCGGGGCGACGACTGTGTGGCCCGCTACGTCGAGGCCTGCGCGACGCTGGGTCAGGACTGCCCGCCCGGTGCGGCGACGTCGTACAGCAGCAGCGGTTACAACGTGCTGGGCCGGATCGTCGAGGTGCTGACCGGCCTGACCTGGGATGAGGCGCTGCGGTCTCTTCTCGTGACCCCGCTCGGCCTGACCCACACGATGACGCTGCCGGAGGAGGCGCTGCGGCATCGGGTGGCCATGAGCCACTTCGGCACGTCACCTGCCCCACTGTGGGACGCGATGCCCCGCTCGGCCGGCCCGTACGGCCGGGTCCTCGCCACCGCCGGCGACGTCCTCGCCATGGCCAGGGCACACCTCGAAGGCGGCCTGCTGACCCCGCGGACCGCGGCGGCGATGCGGCAGCGGGAGGTGGACGTCCCGGACAAGTGGACGGTCAGCGCCGATGGCTGGGGCCTCGGCTGGACGCTGTACGACTGGGCCGGTACCCCCGGCTACGGCCACGACGGCGCGTCGATCGGGCAGTACTCGTACCTGCGCGTCGTCCCGTCGTCCGGCGTGATCGTCGTGCTGCTGACCAATGGCGGCTCGGCGCGCCGGCTGTACGCGGCACTGCTCGGCGAGCTGCTGCCGTCGGTCGCGGGCATCGAGTTCCCGCCGCCGTTCGAGCCGGCCGCGGTGCCGCCCGCCGTGTCGCTCGCGCGCTTCGCGGGCACCTACCGCCGAGAGGGCGTGGAGATCACCGTCTCACCGGCCGGGCGGCTGGTGTACACCTTCGTCGACGGCATGAAGGACTTCTCGCCGCCGCTGGAGGTCGACCTCGTCCCGGTGACGGAGACGGTCTTCGCGGCGTCGGGCGCGGGCCTGTCCTTCGGCGACGACTGGATGCCGGTGGTCTTCACCAAGCTGCCGGACGGCACCGACTGCGCGTACGTCGGCATGCGAGCCGCCCCCAGGACCGCGTGACCGCCGGTTCGACGTCGGCGCGGTCGGCTAGATCCGCGTGAGCCCGTCCGTGTACGTGTAGTTGGCGCCCGGATCGGCGTAACAACGCCAGTCGTAGTCCCCGGCCGCCAGGTAGATCTCGCGGGACGCGTGGATGTGCGGGGCATCGTGGCGGCGCTGCGTCGGAAGCGTTGGCCGACCCCCCGGGTGCCGTTCGCGTGAGGCGGTCACACCGGCCAGGCGTGCGCCACACGCAGTTCGATCACGCGAAAAGAATGGCACCAACCCGGACGGCCGCCGGCCCGCGTGACCCCGCGACCGGCGGCCGTCCGGCGAGTGCCGCAGAGATCGCCTCGCTACGGCTTCTCCCCGACCGCGTCCACGATCGCGTGCGCGAAGATGGCCGTGTCCTCGGTCCCGAGGAAGACATGGGTCTCCTGGTCGAAGACCAGGGTCACCTCTTCCTGGTCGGCGGGTTGCGCCCAGGTGAGGCCGACCCCGTGCCGTCCGGCGCCGTCGGTGGCGTCCTCGACGATCTCCAGACCGGGGTAGTCGGCCATGACCTCGAACAACGCGGCCATCGACCGAGGCGCCACGTAGGTCTCCTGGATCGCGAAGTGGAGCAGGATGTCGAAGTCGTCGTTCGGCCGGCCATTCAGGTACGCACGCATCCCGGCGGCATCGGTCGGCAGGCGACGGTAGGCGGGCCGCACGTCGCAGGGCTCGGTCGTGCCCATGTCGTAGTCGCCGCGCACGACCCGCTGGCGACCGTCCTCGCAGCCGGGCAACGGGGTGTCCTCGCCCTCCGCCCGGATCATGCCGTCGTGCTCACCGTCGGCCGAGAGCCAGGCTTCGCGCGCGCCGTCGGTCGTTTCGCTGCGGGTGTAGACGAACTGGTCGGGTCGCGGCGGGGTGGCGGGGAGTTCGCGGACGGCGTCGGCGGCCTGGTGGAGGAACGCCACGGCCTCGGCCTCGGGCGGCGCGACCCCGAAGGGCTCCAGACCACCGAACGCGACGAGTCCCGTGATGGCGGCGGCGAGCCCGACGACGGTGATCAGCCTCTTCCTTGGTTGCCCGGTCGTGAGGCCGGCAACAAGGCGCTCCCGGGCCGGGGCGAGGTCGGTCGTCGTCGGCAGCGGGGTCTGGTCGACCACGTTCCTGAGCAGGGTCATCTCATCCACGGCTGACGGACTCCTTCACGGTGAGCGCGGCGCGGACCTGCCGGCGAGCGCGATTGAGACGAGAGCGAACGGTGCCGACGGGGATGTCGAGAGCCTGCGCGACCTCGTCGTAGGTGAGGCCCTCCCAGGCGACGAGGAGCAGGACGTCCCGGTCGCCGGTCGACAGTTCGGCGAGCGCCGCACCGAGCAACTGGTTCATCGCCGCGGCGGTCACCTGTTCGGCGACCCGATCGGCGTGCCCATCGGTGTCCGGCTCGGGCACGATCGCGGCGCGCAACCGGTGCTCCCGCCCATCCTCCCGCTGCCGCCGCCGCACCAAGTTCGTGGCGATGCCGTACAGCCATGGCCGAGCGTCCGTGCGGTCGAGGTCGTACTTCTTCCTGGCGCCGAACGCGACCAGGAAGGTCTCCGCAACCAGGTCGTCGGCCACCTGCCGCCCCAACCGGTGGGCCAGGTAACGCATGATGTGGGGGGCGTGCCGATCAAAGATCGCCGCGAACCGCTCCGGCTCCCGCAGTGACCGCCTGATGATCACCGCATCGTCCTCGTCGGGTGGGGGCATGAGCTCCTCTTCCGCTGGCAGCAGGGTCACCCGCTATTCGCGACCCACGGGGAAAGAGTTCACACCACCGGTGGACGTCGTGGCACAGACCAACGTGCACGGGTGCGTGCAGCGTCAATGCCTCAGGCGTGCAAGCCAATCCCAGCGTCCTTGATCAACATGTGAGCACGGATACGTGCGCTCGAAGCCTTCAGTGAGCCGGGTCGGGTGCGCCGGCATCGAGCTGCTGCGGAGCGCGTTCGACACACATGTCAGCTGACAGGCAACACCATCTCGCCCGCCGCCGGTGTTCCCAAGATCTCTTGCGCACGGGTGATCGCTGCGGCTTGCGCGCCGGTATGAGCACTCGCTCGCGGTGCGCCGGGCTTGACGACATCCCAGCCGCCGGACTCATTCGGCTGGACTACCCGTCGTTCGGGCCGTGGCATGGCGCACCTCCAGCGGCCGAGGTTGTCTAAACACACTATCCTGGGTAGGATTCAGACTAGAATCATCCAGGATCACAAGAGTCGAGATCTGGTAGGCAGGCGATGGCAGGCTCCGCCAAGGGCTGGCCACGGGATCCATCGTTCACTCGCTGCACAGGTCGAGGACGTCGAAACCTCCGAGTTCTCGCTGGTAGATAGCTAGTGCACGAATTCAACACGTGAGGACCAGGCGCGAACGAGTCATGGCTCCATGACGACAGTCACCTACAGAATGCCACCAAACCTAGAACTACACCTCGAGTGCTGGGTAGAGTTGTCCGTCGCCACCTTCCCCGGGAGCCCTACTATGAGGATCGACACCAACGACGTCATCTCCGTCACGGAAGCCAGTACGCAGGGACTTTCCAAGCTTGTGAACCAAGCGAGCGAAGGCCGTCAGTTCGTGGTTTTTCGTAACAACCAACCAGTTGCGGCGATCGTGGATATCAAAACCATGGAAAGACTGCAGTATCTGGAGTCACTGGAGGAAGACATGAAGCTCGTAGCCATCGCTTGGGCTCGAACCCTCACCGACTCTGGCGAACGTTACAGCTTGGACGAGGTCGCCGCTGAGTTTGGTGTGGACCTGGACGACGGCGAGGAGTGAACGAACAGTGGCCACGGTCCAGCTCACGTCAGATGCGCGGGAGGACCTCCGCGATCTCGACGGCTCCAACCGAAAGCGTGTCCTGAAGGCGCTGAAGAAGCTGGAAACCGAGCCAGAGAAACGTGGAGAACCCTTGGGTTCTCGCGCCCTTGGCAACCTCACGATGTTCAGAAAGCTTGTAGTTGGGGACCGTGAGATTCGTGTCATCTATCGCGTCGAACCCGACGGCAATGTTGTGGTGGTCTGGGTCATAGCTGAGCGTGCGGACGATTCTTGTTACGAACTGGCAGTGTCTCGGCTCCGACTGCACTCGGATCAGGAGTTAGCGGCGAAGGTCGAGCATCTGCTCAACGAAGCATGGGACAAGTCGACCCCACGTCAGTAGTTACCGTCCGCCTCACGGGCCTGGCTGGTCAGAGAGCGGAATTGCGGGGAGGTCTTTCGAAACCCGACCCGCGTGTTCAGCGTCTGTTGAATTTGGCTGACAGCTGGCCGTCTTGTCGCGACGACCAGCCGGAAGAGCTCTGAGGTCCTACTTGTGGCGGTAGCAAGGGGAGACCTGCCGCTGTACCTTCTCAACACGAGACCCCCGCCGGCTGCAACGGCGGGGGTCTTCGTGCGGTTCGAGCAGATCAGCTCAGGTCGATGACCTGAGCACCGGCAGCGTTGCCCTTGATCACGTTGATCGTGTGCTGGGCAGACGACTTCGAGACGTAGGTCTCGCTGTGCGCCATCTTCTCGTTGTTACCACCGGTGATGGTGAAGTAGTACTGGCCGTTGGTGGACTTGTAGATCTTGAAGGTCACGCTTACTCCTTGGTTACGCCCTTGAAGGGCTTCCTGTTGCTCTTGCCGTCCATGAACTGGCCATCGGGGCCACGCTTCGTCCATCGGCGGGTGAGCGGGTTGCGAGTCTGGCTTCGGCCACGGACAGCGCCGCGCCGGAAGCCTCGACCAGTGTTCTTTGCCATAGCGGCTCCCTTGAGCAGTGATGTGATTACTTTAAAAAACCCTTCGTCCGACGGTATGATGATCGATAACCTACACCCGTTCGCATCCGCAGTGCAACTGATGTGCCTGCCTAGCCGCTACATGGCGTGGGATCTGGCGCTTGCTAGAAAAACATGACAAGATGTGGTATACGGCGAAGGGAGGCGTGTATGCAGTGGTCCGAAGATCAAGTCGACGAGCTGTACGAGGCGATCGGCGATCGGATCAAGGCAGAGCGCACCCAAGCCAAGATCACCCAGACTGATCTTGGTAAACGCATCGGTCTCACGCGGTCGTCGATCGCCAACATCGAGGCCGGTCGGCAACGCGTCATGTTGCACTGGGTCTTCCAGATCGCCGAGGAGTTGGGCATAAACCCTCAGAAGCTGATTGGGGAGCCCCAGGTGCCCGCAATGCGCCCTGTCGACGAGCTTGATCCGGTTGAGTTCCGCGGACAA
Organism: uncultured Actinomycetota bacterium; assembly: GCA_963840275.1. Lineage (GTDB taxonomy): Bacteria > Actinomycetota > Actinomycetes > Mycobacteriales > Pseudonocardiaceae > Actinophytocola. Next base: position 114,080 of record CAWIYK010000002.1, on the reverse strand, counting down.
CCAGACACGACGCCCGACTTCGTGAGCACGGCGCTTCGCCGTGCCGCGTCGAAGTAGCGCCGATGGTCAGCAACAGAGACATCGAGGCTGCTGCGCGCGACTTTCTTACCCAGCATGGCGTATCCGATCCGCCAATGCCCGTCGAAGATATGGCATGGCAACAAGGTATTCAGGTTGTCAGATCGCCTGCTTCTGGCGGCGAATCGGCCTTCTTAATGCGTAGCGCCCAGGCGACAGTTATAGGAATTAACAGTCTTACATCGCGGCGGCGCCAGCGATTCAGCATCGCTCATGAGCTTGGCCACTGGTTCTTGCATGAGGGCAGGCCACTAATCGTCGATCATTCGATCCGCATCAATAAGCGAGACCAGGTTTCGAGTGCGGCAACGGACCACGAAGAGATCGAAGCGAATGCCTTTGCGGCCGCCCTGCTGATGCCAGCGCATCTCGTTCAACGTGCCGTGGATCGAGAACAAGAGTTTGGTATTACAACACGCGACGCACTCACTCAGTCGCTTGCCAAAGAGTTCGATGTGAGTACCGAGGCAATGGGCTACCGGCTCATTAACCTCGGCGTATTCAGTAGCTAGAGTACTTGTCATACATTACTACGCAGCGAAGATAGTGATCGGCCGGTCGTCCGGAAGATCTATCGACCATGGAGTATTCACCTGTACCCGAGGATCGAGGGCGGGAAGCCGGGTCAACGGGTCGTCGTAGAAGTCATCCAGGTTTCCCGGATAGTACGGCGTTGTCTCAAGTAATACTGCATCGAAGAGGTTCCCAATAGCGTCAGCGACAAATTCGCTATCGACCATCGGGAACGTCACTGTGACATGTGAGACACTCGCAATCAATACGTGCACAAGGTGCTTTCGCGTAAGAGTATCGAGATATCTGCTCCGCCACAGTTGCGGAACTTGTACGAACCTATCTCTGAAATTGAAGCGCACGTACCAAAGATAGCCCGCCGAGTTTTCCTCCAGCTTGTCGCCATCGGGAGGCGGGCTCACCCATGGTCGACGAACCAGGCTAATCCGAAAACTTGTGTCGTAGTTGTTTGCTGCGTGCTCAATGAGACGCTCGGCGGTCTCATGCTCACCGTAAACCCAGGAGCGTACGACCGGGTGACCCTCGCTACACAAGTCACGCGGATCATACTCGTGTTGATAGGCAAGGATAGCTCGCAGTGCCCCTTTGTCGAGGTCGCGCAGGGTCTGTTCAAGCCGACCGAGGTCGTCCGAATGTGGTCGACGCATATGGCCGATGCGATGGCGAATCTTGAGTAGTTCGGCACGGCGGCCTTTCCATGCGTCCTGTTCGATTAGACTCGGTTCGAATAGATCCCAGTCAGCCTCGATAACATCGAACAGCTTGCTTGCATCCAGATATGCTAGCGGGTCTTCCCAATCAGGCGACGACATATACTGACGCTGCTGGTCTTTAGCCTGTCTTTTCGTACTGTCCGAATCTAATCTTTCAACCCACTTTATACCGTACTTCGCGCGCAGCTCCACGTACGCAAGGGAGCGTAGCCAGGTCTCGAATTGCCACCACCGACCGTACAAGGCGAGGGCGTGTGCCGGTACGTTGTTTGTTAGGGCGGCGTCGAGAGCAAGGCGAGGCTTGTCTGGCATTGTCTGCCATGGAGACTCATCAGTCGTCATGACCGCCAGCTTACGTTAACCGGACTTAGCGTGGTCGACCTGTTGGCGGCTACAAGCCATTATCTTGCCTCTGGGCTCGGCCTATCGCTTCTCTGCGCTGGATCTTTGAACATACCACTCAGCGCTTCAAAAGACCCCGGTTCTGGCTCTGAATTCTTCGAAGCGCCGAGCTTGACGAGTGCACGATGAATCGCCTTGAGTGTCTTGAGAGCTTCTTTGGCTTGACTCTCGGGCGATGTCGATGAAGTGACGTAGGTACGTTGACGAAGCAAGTTCACGTCCAGCAAAAACGGCTCTTTGAACCGCCCCAGGTTTGATGGAGGCTCACTCGTTGAGTGAGGATGTGGATCATGGCCGGGAAGAGGTACTCACGTGAGTTCCGTGAGCGTGCGGTTGGGTTGGTGTTTGAGCAGGTAGAGCAGTATGCGTCGCAGTGGGAGGCGATCTGCTCGGTGGCGGCGAAGGTGGGCGTGTCGGGCGAGACGCTGCGCAAGTGGGTGCGTCAGGCCGAGGTCGACGCCGGCGCGCGGGCGGGGACCTCGAGTGAGGAGTCGGCCGAGTTGAAGCGGCTGCGGCGGGAAGTCGCTGAGTTGCGTCGGGCTAACGAAATTTTGAAGGCTGCGTCGGCTTTCTTCGCGAGGGAGCTCGACCCTCGACCGCCACGCTCGTAGCGTTCATCACGGAACATAAGGACCGGTTCGGAGTCGAGCCGATCTGTACCGTGCTGACCGAATTCGGTATCAAGATCGCTCCGTCCACCTATTATGCCGCCCTCACGCGCCCGAAATCGCGGCGCGAGATCGAAGACGAGAAACTCATGGTAGAGATTCAACGCGTGTACGACGAGAATTACCGAGTGTACGGCGCCAAGAAGATCTGGCGTCAGCTGCGGCGAGAAGGCATCCAGGTCGGGCGCAGTCGGGTCGCACGGCTGATGCGCCAGCTCGGCCTGGCGGGCGCGGTGCGCGGCAAGATAGTGCGCACCACGATCCAGGACAAGGACGGCGTTCGGGCCGCGGACCTGGTGAAACGCCAGTTCGCAGCGGGTGCGCCGAACCGGTTGTGGGTAGCGGACTTCACCTACGTCGCGACCTGGGCCGGCACTGTCTACGTCGCGTTCGCCATCGATGTCTTCTCCCGCAAGATCGTGGGCTGGCGGGCGAGTACGTCCAAGGAAACGGACCTGGTGCTCGACGCTATCGACATGGGATTGCGGCACCGTGACTATCGCCCAGTGAGCGGCGAGGAGAAGCTGGTTCATCATTCCGACGCCGGGAGTCAGTATACGTCTTTCCGGTTCACCCGGCATCTTATCGACGCGGGTATCGACGCGTCGATCGGCACCGTCGGCGACGCGTACGACAACGCCCTCGCGGAATCCACCATCGGTCTCTACAAAACAGAGTTGATCAAACCCCAAGGGCCGTGGCATAATAAGAACGAAGTCGAAATAGCTACCGCCGCCTGGGTGGAATGGTACAACGATCGACGACTTCATGAGGCCTGTGGCTATCGGCCACCGACCGAGTTCGAGACCCTGTACGAGCTAGGCGACCTGACCAGTCTGGTCGCCTGACCCCAGTAACGAGTCTCTACCGAACCCGGGGCGGTTCACTTCGTAGGTTTTGCCGTCTGGCGCCTCGTAGGCAATGGTGACTGTTACTTGGGGAGGCGTCGGCTCCGTGTTTTCAAAAGTGACGCCATCGCTAGGGCGGCCTACATAGTAAAGATTGTCGAGTTCCATTCCTGGCGTCAGGACAGGGATCGGCTTGGCATATCGACGCTTCAAGAAGGTCGTAACGCTCGTTTTCGCCTTCGCAGGTTCCGGGTCTGGAATCTCTGGATCAAAGGTCACTCGTACGTTTCTGGCGACAGTCGGGCCGAAGTTCTTTGATCACCAGCGACTGAGTACCGCGTGAGTAGGGAGGTATCCGCAACTCGGCCGCCACCATGGGGCGGCTCTTCGCCTGACTGTCTTGTCGGGCACGCCGCAACGTGCGCGCGCCGTTAATCGCTGCGAACCAGGCTGCGGCGGCCGCTATGCCGGCTATGCCCACAGCGATCCAAGCCGGTTCCACCGTGCCCGGCCTCCTTTACATCAACAGCCCAGAACGGTTGGCCAGCCCATGCTGCTCGCGGGCTACCCCTGGTAGCTCCAGCTCCCCGCCTTGATCCCGCTCACGAGGCCCTGAGCATCGACGATCAGGCGTGGCCCGTCCGGGTTCTTGGAATCGCGCACCGCGCCCAGGGTGCGGAAGAGTTCGACGCAGCCGTTGGCGGTGTCCGAATAGGACGACTTCCGCCACCCGTCATGGCGGTCTGGGGTGGGCATGGCTTCCTCCGTGATCAGGTCTACGTCGTGAGGCGCGAGCGGATGACCGCTGCGCTCTCCTCCGGCGACAGCGCGACGTCGCGCAACCGGTTGACAGTGCGAGTGTACCCGTTCACCTGATCTTGATCCTGGACGTAGATTGCGCCGTTGACCTGCTCGACGTAGGCGATGCTCTGTGCCTTGGAGAAGTCGAGCGCCGTGAACGGCCCAACCAGCGCATCGTGCGCGCCGATCGCCGTTGGCAGCACTCTGACCTCAATGTTCTCGTGCTCCATGAGCCCCAGGACGTGTTCGAGCTGGCTGTGCATAACGTCCTTGCCGCCGATAGGGCGGTCGAGCACGACCTCCTCGAGCATGACGGTCAGCCGGAGCGGTTGGTCTTCGACGAACAAGCGGCGTTGCCGTTCCATACGCAGGCTGACGGTGCGCTCGTTGTGGTCGGGACTGACACGAATCTGCCCTGCGGTGACGCCCAACGCGTAGGCCTCAGTCTGGAGCAGGGCCGGGAAGACGAGCGGGGCGTAGATCGACGACTGCGCGGCCAGGCCTTCCAGACCGACGAAGGTCCGCAGCCAGTCCGGCACGACGTCAGTCCAGGCGGCCCACCAGGTTTGTTCGCCAGCGCTACCGGCGAGCGATGACAGTCGGTCGATGTCGGCCTGGTCGGCACCGTAGAAGCGGAGGAGGTCGCGCACCTCGCCGGGTTGTTGCTGGTTACGGCCGCTCTCCATGTGGCCGATCTTGCCGGGCGAACACTTGATCGCCTTGGCGGCTTCGCCGATCTTCCGGCCGCTGCGCTCCCGGAACCGGGTCAGCTCCACTCCGACCAGCCAGCGAACCGCGGACGGGTCTTCACGATCTGCCACGCGCCCAAGCCTCCTCATTGCCAGTCATTCGTGCCGTGCGGCGTCAAGTCTGCACTGCGTCATGACGCGTGCAGAGACCCATCACCCGATTGGTGTATGGTTCTACGTAGAAATTTACGTACGATCATCCGTATAAGTACACCGGCGACTATACCCGCCGAGGAAGGACCGCCTATGTTGGCTTCGCCCAGCCATAGACCTGGCCCCGGATGGCTGGGCGTACCTGCAGGCAACGGCGTGTGTCTTGAGACCCGCCTGGCGCGTGGCCTGCCCGGGAGCGCTCCGTACGTCGTTGCCTGCGTCTCCACGATCACGGCAGGGCCGGGGAGGAACCGGCGTTCCGGCCCTGCCGTCGCCATGACTCGCCAGGGATACGGCACATGACCGGCCGCCGAAAGTCGGCTCGTAGCCGCCGCATGATCCGCACCCGCCAGCGGCTGTCTGACGACGAGGCGCGGGCGTGGCTCGCCAACAAGCTCAAGTCGGCCTACGAAGCGGGCGCATCCATCCGCAAGCTTGCCGCCGAACAGCGCCTGGCGTTCGGCACCGTGCGAACCCTCTTGCTTGAAGCAGGCGTCGCGTTGCGCTCACGAGGCGGACCGAATCACATCCGGCTCGAACCAGGCGAGCAGAACAACACATCAACGAAGAAAGAGAGTTGAACTCACATCATGTACGGAACCTTGGTCGTGAACTCATGGGTCGGCATCCATGAGGGGTGCGACATCACCTACAACCTGAGCGGCAGCGATGGCGTCTACGTCACCGTGAGCGGCAAAGCCCAGCCGTTCGAGTTCTTCTTCGATGTTGCAGCGCTCCGGAAGTTCGTCGAGCTGGGTGGCAAGGCCCTGACCGAGATGGCGGTTCCTGCCAACCAGGACGAAGCCGAGGGGGACGCCCGAGAGCGCGCCGAACGCGACCAGGCCGCGGAGCGCTCGGCATGATCCCCGACCCACCGGAAAAGTCCGTCTGGCTCGACATCCCGGACTCCTGCCGCATGCGCGGCGAATTCACCGGTGACCTGGACATTCATGTCATGTTTGGCGACCCCAACGACGGGGTGAACGTGCTGTTCGAGCGACCGGCGCTGGAGCGTTTCGTGCTCCTGGCGAACGAGCTGCTGGCCGTGCCGCTGCCGGATGACCCCAAGGTTGACCTGCCGATACTGACCGCACCGGGTATGTGACATGTCGGCCATCAACCGGGACGACGAACTGGCTCAACTCCGCCAGCTTGAACACAGCTTGCGGTTCCCGCCGATCTTCCGAGCCGAGCCTGACGAGAAGCCAGTGATGTACGGCTACATCCGTAGCCACGTGAAGCGGCCAGCGTTCGTCGCGGCCTGCCAGGACGTCCTGACCTGCTGGTGCTGCGACGAAGGCTGGCACCTGAGCACCGTGTTCACCGACATCGGAGTGCATTCCGGAGAGCTGGAGCGGCTGGGTTTCGCGGCGTTGCTCGACGTCCTGATGCTGCCGGACAGCTACGGCGTGGTGCTCGTTGGCCCCACGCACTTATCCAACGAGCGGGCGGGGGCTGGGCTCCTCGCCCAGGCCATCCGCTTCACCGGGGCGAAGCTCTTCTTCCTGTCCGGGGAGGTGCCACTCACGATGCCATCCCGCTTGCCGTGCCGAGGCGGTACGCGTGGCGCAAGCAGCCGGGATGGCGTGCCAGTTGGCCGGTGGGTGCCGTGAAGGCCGTCCCGCCGCCTGACGAAGCCGCCCACCAGGACGGCCGGCTGATGCACGAGCTGAGTGCGGTGAACGCCATGCTCAGCCGCTACGTGCTGCAGTTCCTTGACGCGGACGCCGGACGGATCGAGCCGCTCAGCACGGCAGACGAGCGAACTTTGGCAGCACGCTTGGCGGAGGCGGCCGGCGCAGTGCAGGCACGAGTTGAACGACGCAAACAGCATGAGGGCTCAGCGCCGCTGGAGAACCAATGCCCAAGATCAAACGAGAACTGATCCGCACCTGGCTCGAAGACCACAACTGGACCGTCCAGCGCCTCACCGCGGAATGCAACGCCCTCGGACTAGACACCTTGTCCGAGGGCACCATGCGCAACACCGTGAACGGTATCGACCCGATGCGGCCGGGCCGGATCAAGCTCATCTGCCGAGTACTCGCCAAGTACGGGGACGGCATTCCGTACGCCGAATTGGTCGACGACAGCGGCGAGGGGCGGCAGTGAGCCATGGACAAAGTATGGGTAGTCCTGCTGGCCGGGTCACCGTTCTGGGCGTTCTTACTTTGGACGGCTTGGTGGCTGGTCTCGGATGCGCTCGGGGAGCGGCGGCGGGCGCGAGCTGCCGCCCGATTGACGGAGCGGTACGGCGACAGGCGTGATGAGCGAGACGAGCATGGGCAAGCATCGGCGGCGTGAGGGTGACGTGCTGCTGCCTGTCCGGCAATACGAACAGCTCGTACTCGCCCTGCATCAGCACCGGCCCGGAGAACGATCGGGGCTGTGCTTGAGCTGCGGTATCAACTGGCCGTGTTACGAGATACGGCATGCGGTTGGAGCTGAACTGACAGTGTACGAGCACACCGCGGCTGGTTTGCCGCGTCGTGAGCACAAGCCGCGTGCTCCTACTGGCAGACAGCTCGTTCAGCGCGATCCCGAACTTTACAGAAATCCGCGACGGGCTGGATCGGCTGTAGGCCCTTCACAGACATTCCTCCCAGATTTCACCGTCCGGGCTGCGTCCAGTAATCAAAATCGTCAAACTGGCATCCTCGCAAATCCTGTAGATCCTGCGAAGGTTTGCGACCGTCGCGCAAGTGCGTCTGGATACTCAGGTGTACGTGCGGCCACCTTTCGGGCCAGTTGTACACCAACACCTCTCGGTCGTTGACGAAGAAGGTGTATTGCCGCCCCTTACGTAGGACAGCCATCTTTAACCAGCCGTCTCGTGATGAATCGGCAAACTCGCTGTCTTCATTGTAAGGGATAATGATCGGACTTCTCTCGACCACGGCCTCGCCCTTTTCGTTCGCCAGCGAGACAACCGGCCGGTAGCCCGATCCTGCCTCATCATTCACGAACTCCAGCCCAAAACTAGGTACCGTCGAGACCGCGCTATTAAGTCGCGGTACTGCCGCTATGCCGCAGTCAGTCCACGCAGTACCGATAAAAGGTCGCGAAAAGACTTGTGCGTAAATTGCCCTGTCTGAGTCGCGCCCTCCATTGCCTGGAAAGGCGCTTGTATCGAACTCGCGTGTTTGCAGTTTTAATGCGCCATCCTTTTGTTCGCAAAAGCGTTGATCAAGCTCCGTGCGTACAATAAGCCCCCCGTATCCAGCGCGACCATAGGGGAAACGCCGCTCGACGGCCCCGCTAGCGCTAGGCAGCTTCGTTGGAGGAGGCGCCACATGAAGGGTTGGCAAGCTTGGGCATTCGCTGTCTGTATTAAAGGACAAAGAATCCTTCAGCTGCCAGCGTGAACTTCTTCCATGGCTGCTTCGTAGCTATCCGTATCCTGTGCATCCGCGACGAGGATCGACACCAAAACGGCACACACAACGCAAGTCATGGCCGCGCTAATCCAAATATGCACACGATATTTCAACCCAAAAAGGAACGAACAGGAAGGGTAAACGAGAATCGCAATGATGATCCAGACGAACGCATTACTGTCTACTATTTCCCCAAGCGTGTGAAACGGTTCGTGCCACGCTGGCAGTATCGATCGAGTCTTAATTCTCGGTATGCTGGTAAGGATGACGCCAGAGATGGCTAAAACAAACAACCAGATGACTGTACGCCATTCCTCCTCGACGCTTTTGCCGACGCGAATGACCAGATTTTTCAGGGCACGCAACTCTAGGGAAAATCTGTTCGCGGTTCGTTCTACGAACGATTCGCGACCTTTAGGTTGCGAGGGCTGCTGAGTAGCTTGAGGTGGCGCGGGCGGCGATCTAGTGACACTCACAGCAGTATGGTCTACAGCCGGTTGTGGTTCATCTTGGGTCAGTAATGCCTGATTGGCATCGGGCCGCTCTTCACCAGAGGGCACAAAACAATCGGCCACAATCTGATCGGCTAGCGCACTGAGTGCCTCGAGTTCTTTGCTATGACGAAATACTTCGGGATCAGCCAACCCGCGCTGGACGTTTTCCGGATCCGTGGCATTAGCGAGGTCGGCTGCTTTTTGCCTTAATGCATCGGCCGTAAGGTGACTGAGGTCTTCGCGCAAGCCAAACGATATAATTAGCCAGCTTTTGTAGGGCTCAGCCATAAGCTCGATCTCGTATTTTAGGAGAAGTTCGACTGCGGCAATCCGAGGAAGCTTTTGATGGTAGCCGGGCACGCTACTGGCAGCGTCTTCAAGTCGAGGTGTGGATAGCTTGACGAGCTTAGGATGATTCAGACGCGTGTACCTACGGGCACGAGGTTGCCGGCGCATCGCAGCTCGGCAGGGATTGGCAATTATTCGTGAGTACGTCGATGTCCGGTGTCCGGCTCGGCTGGATCAGCAGACGGAACTCCGTCGCCTGCTCAGCGACTTGGAACGGCTGCGCGACACGAGCTACGTAGTCGTCTGGGATTACGCGCGGCTCAGCCGCGACCTCACGGAGCTGGAATCCATCGAAGACCGGATCCACGCCTGTGGAGCCAGGATAGCCACGATCACGGGCGTTGAAACTGTGGAGCGCTTCGTGCGCGACCACGGCGGCGATGCTCCCGGCAAGCCGCCTCCGTAACTGGGGAACAGGAGCCGTATTGAACAACTAATTTATCAAAGGAGCGATGCATGAGTAAGAAAAATAACGACCTACCGAACTACGACGCTGAAGAGCAAGGACTCGACGAAGACTTCCGCGAGACGCCGCTCAGCAGCCACGACCGACAAGCGCGAACTGCGCGCTACGCCGGCACCAAGCAGGCAGCCCGTTCAGCAGCGGCCGAAGGGACAACGGCCGATGCCATCCGAGCCTCCCTTGCGGCGACAACGGAGAGCCACACCCGCGCCAAGCGGTCAGACCGCGCGGTCATCTACCTCCGCGTCAGCACCGAGGAACAAGCCCGAGTCGGCGGAACGGCCGAGGGCTACTCGATCCCGTATCAGCGAGACGCCTGCCATCGGAAGGCCGATGCGCTGGGCCTTGCGGTCGTCGAGGAATACGTCGACGCCGGGCACTCTGCGAAGTCGGCCAACCGGCCGCAGCTGCAACGGATGCTCCGCGAGCTACGCGAGCGCGGCGTGGGCTGGGTTATCGTCCACAAGATCGACCGTCTGGCACGCAACACGCGCGACGACCACAAGATCAACGACGCCATCACCGCCGCCGGAGCCCGGCTGCTGTCAGTCGTTGACCTGATCGATGACTCCCCACAGGGCAAGTTCAACTACACCATCCAAGCCGGACTCGCGCAGTTGTACACCGATAACCTGGCCATCGAGGTCATGAAGGGGCTCTCCAAGAAGGCCCAGGCGGTTGGCACGCCGTACCGGCGCCGATTGGCTACCTCAACAGCGTCGCTTCGAAGGCGTCGCAGACATCCGCTGGTCGAGGTCGACCCCGAACGCAGCCCGCGATCCGGTGGACGTTCGAGGATCACGCCACGGGAACTGGTCGCTCGCCCGGCTGCGGCTGGAGCTGATCGACAAGGGACTGACCAACTTCGCGGGCAAACCGGTCAGCATCAACGGCCTGTACAAGATCCTTACCAACGCCTACTACACCGGCACCGTGCCGTTCCAAGGCGCTTACTAGAAGGCACGCATCCACCGCTGGTGGATCTCCAAACCTGGCTGCTGGTGCAGCAGACCCTCGAAGCCCAACTTCGGCGGCGAGAAGGAGTCAACCCACAGTCACTACCTCAAGGCAGCATCTGGTCCGGCGTCCCGGCTCGCGCCTCATCTTCACGCAACAGGGGAAAGACAGGGATCTACTACGACTACTCGTCTCGTTGGGCGACACGCAAACGCAACAACTGCACCCGCAAGGCCGTCCTCGTCAGCCGGTTCGAAGCCGGCGTCGAAGCACCTCTACCGCCACCTCGAAGAACCGGCCGAACAAATCGAGGACATCCGAAGCAGCGTCGGCGACGATTCGCTCGGCTCAAGCCGTGGCCGAGACGGACATGGCCGGAGCCGGCGCCGCCTCCAGCAGGCCAACGAACAACGACAGAAACTGCTGGCCGCCCACTACGAAGGAGCCGTCCCCAGGGACATGCTCAAGTCCGAGATGCAGCGGCTGACGGTGGAGGTCGGCTCGGCAGAGCGGGAGATGGCCGTGTCCAGCGCCAGCCTGGTGGAGCTGGAGAACCAGCTCGGCGGCCGCTCACCATCGCGGGGCACTGCGCCGAGGCCTACCAGCAGGTTCCGCCAGCCATCCGCCGGCAGCTCAACCAGGGGTTCTTCCAGAGCTCTACATCTCGGAGGACGGCAGCGTCCAGGAGGGCGATCTAAACCAGCCGTTTGCTGCCTTGTTGACCGGCACAGTCGGCGAGGAGGTATCCGTACCTCGCCAGAACGGCGCGCCCAGAGACGCCCAGACGCACCGGACGACATGACGGCCGGACGGACGCCGACGCGTCCATCCGCCGGCCTGGTGGCGACGGGACGGCGGGAACACGAAAACCCTGGTCAGACGGTGCTGACCACGGTTCGAACATCGATGTCATGGCGAAGGCGGAGGAATTTGGACCCCCGGACCCGCGAAGGTCTCCTGTTTTCAAGTTCACGCAACACCGTCCGGCACTGTTCACACACTACGTCTGCCCTGGTCATCGCGCTCGCAGAGCCTGGCGACACTCCCGGACATGGGTGAATGAGACTGAGAATGAGACTGCCACAACACTCCCGGTGACATATGACCACGACCAGTAGTTGTCCGGAGCCCGACACGAGCCGCTCCGCCGCAGCCCACGACTGGTTCCCGGCTCTTCAGGCGCTCCGGGTTCCTTCGGCGTCAACCCCGTATCCTGGCTTTATGGCACAGGTGTTCACCGCAGCAGTGCACCAGGAAGAGGACTGGTCCGTCGCCCAGTGCCTCGAAGTCGACGTGGCCAGCCAAGGACATACCATCCAGAGGCTCTAGCCAACCTGTCCGAGGCCGTAGAGCTGTACCTCGAAGAGGCAGAAACCGCACCCGACCGCCACACCGCTGGTCACATCGTTCCAGGTGCACCGCGCAGCGTGAGCCCTGCTCTCGCTGACCTGCCCGTTCGCAAGGTCATGGGCGCCCTGGAATCCATCGGGGCCGAGTACGTGCGCACCAAGGGCAGCCATGCCATCTACCGGCACCCGGACGCCGCACCACACCGTGATCCCGCTGCATCGCACTGTCAAGCGCGGCACGCTCAGCTCGATCATCCGTCAAGGTCGCCTGCGACTACCGAGTTCCTTGAGCTTCTCTGAGCCCCAAGCGGCCACAAGCAGACCGATCCTGTTGCCGCTCATGCGAGCAATCTCCTGGTCCGTCTGGACATTCGTCCAGTACACGCCCGGGGCCGTCAGGCGCCCAGCGTTGCTATGGGACCTGAATGAGACGGCGATCTGGCGGTGAGGTTGGCACAGTGTCGGCCAGTGCCTCCTTCGCAGGTCTTCCGTGAAGAGGTGGGTAGATCAAGCCGTGTACCGTCGGTGCCTCCCGTTCAGTTCGGAGCGCGACTACGCCAGCGCGCTGGGAAACCAGCCAAACGGCGGTAAACCGACTCCACCGTAATCCTTCTGACCCAATGATCGATGGGTTGCATGTACTCCGTTTGGCGCATCGGCGCAGGCTCGCAGGGATCCTGCCCTACCAGACGTAATGGAGGTCTGCAACGCGAGACCAAAGGTGGACGACTCGCTATCGAAGCCGCCGCACCGGCGGAGTCCAAGGAGGGCCACATGTCCATTCCACGGCGGACCGTTCTGGCGCCGGAGGCGCGAGTCTTCTCGGCCTTGGTGGTTTTCGGCGACATCATGTTCTGCCGCGCCTCGACCGGCCGTTTTCTCTCAGGTCGCGTCATGGCTGGGCCAGGGTTTCGGCCTGAAGGCTGGCGAGATAGCGGCGGAGAAACTTCCCGACGCGGTGAACGCCGCCGTATCCGACTGCCATCGGACGTCAGCAACAGGTGGGCAGCGCAGTGTACGGTTCGCGTCTAACGTCGTGGACCGAACCAATCTCCGCGTCGCCGTCGCCGCCAACTTCAAGCGCCGCGAAACCGCGCAAAGCGAGGACCTCAGGAGCTACTGATCCACCTGACTTCCACGGTTACGTACATGCCTCTTCGGTGGTGACCCTCGGCCTTGCCATGCTGGCGGAGAAAAAGCAGTACCAGATACTGCAAGGCTTGAGCGCTGAACAGCAGCAGGTCCAACTGCCGACCATACAAGCGCAGCTTCGGAACGAGCTGTCGATCAACGTGTACGACTGGTGAACGGCTCCGACCTGCTCAACGAGTCGGCGTCTACCGAACGGTCACCTTCTACATGAGAACGTCGAAATAGAGTGGGTCCCACAGACAGCAAGACGGAACAATGCCGATTGACGGTACGCAGCGGCTGATCATCAAGGGACGGTCGGCCAACTGGGATCTGGAAACGACATCAACGTTCCTTCGTTACCAAATTTGGGACATCCAGGACACATAGCTTCCTTTAACACATTGCCGCACGATCAAGCGATCAGGACCGACACAGGTCGCGACGTCTGTCTCGGCGACGTCCGCCTCGGGATGGGACTCAAGGTCGCCAAGTGCCACTCACTCGTGACAGCCGCGATCCAGGACGACCTTGCATCGCGCGTTTGGAGCCTAAATGAGACTGCGGCACATCGGTGGAGTCGACGGCCGTCGGCCCACCGGCGTTTTGCCTGGCCAGCTGTGCGGAGGCGGAGGGATTTGAACCCCCGGTCCCGTGAAGAACTCCTGTTTCAAGATCTACGCAACGCTGTCCGACACTGTTCACACAAGCACATCCGCCCTGGTCAGAGTGCTTCAGCGCGCATGGCGAACGCTCTCGAGCATGTGTGGATGAGACTGCGACTCTAGGCGATAGTTGGTCATGGCGCGGAGACCAGTCGCATCCGTCACTTCCGCGCGACTGTGCCGGGACTTTCCGACACTGGCGGCAGGATCCTCGCGCGCCGATTTACAGCAGTCCGCGCGCCACATCTGACAGGCATTTTAGTGCTCAGCGACCAATTGGACACGATTTGGCACAGAGCAGGGGCTGAGCGGCTCTTAGATCGCGACAGTCGGCCGGGTTGATCGCGCGCCTACCGCCGACATGGCGGTACGGGGCGCGCAACGTCCCCTGGGCTCGACAAACAGCGGCTCGCTCGACTGGTGTGCTCAGACTTTCTCTACTGGTTACGCGGGCCGCCGAGAGCGGCCCGCTGGCCGCTGTGCCTATGCCGGGATCGACACTGCGCTCTGGGCGTGCAGCTGGCGTCGGTTCCAGCGCGCGCCGGTCCGGCCGAGGTGGGCCAGATGCAGCACTCGGCCCGCATCGAACAGAGGAGGATGGCCTCGGCGCCGAACAGGCAGGTCTACCAGTATGCCCGACCGCGGTGACGCCGCGGTTTCGTCGTTGGGACCTGCCGATCCCCGCGACCTCCCCACGGGGCGATGCGCACCACGTCGATGAGGCGCATCGAACCCGACGCAGCCGGACGGCACAAAGGAGCCACCTAGACCCAGCTGGATCGGGTTGCGCCAGGTAGAAGGGAGTGGCGAAGAAGCTCTACGTCTGTTGTTCTATCGATGATCTTACTCAGCCGATGCTCTTGAGTTAGAGACGTTCGGCAGCTCGACCAGCTTTAAAAGTTATCAAATAATCACATATGCAAGAGCCGCCTTCTACTTTCTTGAAAATCTGTCCTTTTCTCTTCGACCACGCTTTAATTGCGGAGCAACCTCGTCCACGTTAGGCGAGTCGTCCTGATGTTCAATGACATAATGGACATCGCTAGTAGCTCGACACCGTAGGGGAACTAGAACCGTCGACTATTTGGCGAGTCGATCTAGCGCCAATTTCAATTCCTGATCGTCATCGAGTACGTTTGCGCCTCGCAATGGCATCTTCGTCGAGCGTGAGAGTTGCTTTACTTCCGGGCTTCCGTCACCGTCTCCATGTATGTAGAGTGGCTTCGACATCGCTTATGAACTCATCAACCGTTTGCGCGTACGGGCCGAAATGACTAGGTGCGAATTCGAGCTTCTTGGCCATCCGGCAACCTGTAGGAAGTAAGCCGCCTTCTGTGCCTCGACGATTGACATCTCGCCCGTATCAGAGACTCCGGTCGCGACACTCTGCTGCATGTATCGCTCGAACGCCAGAAGAAGGGCGGCGCGAGTCCGCGTCATGTTTGGTCGCTTCGTTCGAACTGGCATGCTGGTTGCCGCTGGGGCACCAACCGGCGGATACACCAGGACTTTCACACCTTTTAGGTCGCCAGACTTTCTTGGATAACTGGGTAAACGTCACCCCAGTCGAGTCCGCCGTTCCCGCAACCCAGGGGCGGCACCGCGATGGATCGGATGCCGTATTCTTCAATCGCGGCCCGAAGCGAGGCAAGGCCGGTTTTGATATCAGCAAGCTTCGAGCGTGATTTCCAATGCTTCTTAGTTGGGAAGTTGATGATGTATTTTGGGTTGTCGATTGCTCCGGTCGCATGTACGAACATATGACCGAGTTCTACCTCATTTCGCTTACATGCACTCTCGTATTCCTTGAAATTCTGAGGGAAGGCGCGTTTGAACTGCAGCGCGATACCTTTGCCCATTATGCCCACGGTGTTCACGGTGTTCACGAGAGCTTCAACGTCTGATTCCAGCAGATTGCCGCTTGCTTCCTCGATCATGTCGCCTCCTCTCAGAGGTAGAAGTCGGGCCTAACGGCTGTCTTAATCTCCGTCGACAACTTCGCACTAATGGTATCAAGTATCTGTTGATTATGTGTAACGACTACGGATATTAACGGTAATGGAAAGAACTTGTGTACTAAGAACTCAGCCATGCGCCGCCGCCTGCGGTCGCCGTCTTCTGCGGTATCTGTCCAGTATTGGTCCTTCATGAGAGGCCAGTCGGTCTTGGCCTCAAGGTCTTCCCATGTGTTGAAGAAACGCGTGATGCCGGTTCGGGCGTTCCCGTCGCTGCACACCCAGGCAAGTCCGGCAGCGTCGACTCTGGCGATCGAGGAGATCAGGTAGACCAGGTGGCGCGAGTTGCTGTAGCCAGGAACACGACCGTGACTGATCGCGCTCATCATGGGAGACCGCGGAGCATAGTAGAACGGCACGTAGTCGCCGACGCACTCACGCGGCTTCACCGGCACTGGTTTGGTTCGTCGTGCACCCTTGATCTCCGTGGATGCACACTCCGTGAACGTCTCGGAGTTCGATGACATCACGTTGTCCGGGTGGATGCCGCCAGCAGTGATGATCTTCGGGACGTTCGTGACGTCCGTGAAGTGGAGGATCGGTCGATCGGTCGCTGGTGGCACACCTCACCGTAGCGCTTGGGTCTGACAAATCTGGGACAGTCACGGTGTGTCACAGTGGTCAGGGGTTGAACGCCGCCCGCGTCACGTAGAGAGGCGGTGTCTGGCCCGTCCCGAAGCACTCAAGATCATTTCCTCCGTTCTACTCCAGCAAACGACCGTAACTTACGGGCCACAACATCCGATCACAGCTGTTCGCTGGTGCAACCAGTGCAGGTAGTGCGGCACGATGGCAGGCAACGGCCTGGTGACGACGGTTCATGATCATGAAACCGTAGGTTCAGCGATCACGCGTGTCGGTCCCACCCCTATGCTGCCCGGCTGTGGCAGGAGAGCGCACGTACGGAGCTATCCCAGTGTCTACACGGGCACACCCCTTCGTGTCGTCTCAGTTGCACCGTGCGGCCCCAGCTCGACAGATTCCGAATCTGTTTGGACCTCGAGCCACCCACCCCCGTCATTCCCGTCGCGCCTGCGGTTGCCGGCCGCTCACGCGTCTTCGTCCTGCGGACTCCGCAACACCCTTGTGATGAGGCAAGCGCGTCCCCAGGGCGTCTGCCGCAGTCAGGTACCCTCGTTGCGAGGACGAGGATCCATACAGTGCGTCGAATAGACGCACAAGCCCCGAGAGCGAACCATTCCCGCCGTTGACGAGCGGCGGAGAGGACCAAAATCGATGGAAGAACTAGCTTCGAAACTTCGTCTGGTCGAGAACTTTGGAGCGATCGACGCAGACTCCGACGATCTCCTAAAGGGCTGCTTCCAGGATCACCCAGCTTATGAGGATGCCCGCAGTCGAAAGTCCTTTCTTATCCTAGGTCGAAAGGGTTCCGGGAAAACCGCCATATATAAGCGTCTAATAACAGAGAAGCGGCACGACGTCTTTACTTACGGGCACTCGTTCGATGACTACCCATGGCATCATCATGACCTCCAAGCGCAACACGGCGTACCGGAGGAGCGCAGATACATCCATAGCTGGAAGTATCTGATTATGCTCAGTCTATCAAAAATATTGCTTAATCAGGATCAGAGTCAACCGTGGGCCGACGAGGCTGCCACGGCCCTGGGTGCGTTGGAAGATTTCGTTGTCGATTCATACGGAACACGAGATCCAGATGTTCGACAACTATTTAGCCCCGACAAAGAACTGCGCTTCAAGGCTGCACTACGACTGCCATTTGTAGAAGTCTCGGGCGAGCGTCTTAGAGTAAGAGATCTTCCAGTTCACGTTCAAGATGTTAATCGTGCGATTCAGACGCACGTCCTTACAGCGCTAAATGAGAGCCACGACTATTTCGTCTGCTTCGACCAGTTGGACCTTGGTTTCACGAAAACTCATCCCGAGTACTCGGATCGATTGATCGGCTTAATCCTAGCCGCACGCGATGCAGTCGTTGCGGCGCGGGCCGCCAACAAACGTCTTAACGTAGTCGTATTCTTGCGCGACGATATTTACCAGGATCTTCAGTTTGAAGACAAAAATAAGATTACCGAGAACTTCTCTGCCCATGTCCGTTGGGACGAGGCCGGAAAAGGTCTGACGTTAAAGAATTTGATGGAAAGCCGGTTTGCTGCAGCGCTCACCGATTCAAGTTCGCCCGTCTCATGGGACGAGGTGTTCGACGAATTTAAGGAGATGCCAGGCCGACAGTCGAAGTATAAGCACATCTGTGACAGAACCTTCCTTCGTCCCCGAGATATGATCAAGTTTTGCAATGAAGTCCTGACTGCATACAAAGCGTCCAGTCCTGATGATGGACTTTTCTTTGGAAATAGTGCCGTACATGAGGCGCGCGAAGCCTACTCCTACTATCTTCTCAACGAACTTGACGACGAGATCGCGAAACATGCGCCACAATATAAAGACTACCTAGAAGTAGTCAAATCGGTTGGAACGGAGAAGTTCACGTTCAACCAGTTCGTAGATAAGTGTGACGTTCGCGGTGAACTAATTGGGTCCAATCCCCTAGCGATACTCGAAACGTTGTTCGAATTTTCAGTAGTCGGCTACCTAAAGACCGGTGGACGGGGCGGAGGTTCGGAGTATGCATGGCGGTATCGTGACCCGCGGACGCGATTTGACTCGAGTGCAGATAGCTTCCGCGTACATCCGGGCTTTAAGGAAGCTCTGGATCTAGCTTTGGGGCGGAGCGACGGCTAGCTGACAACTAAATCGATAGCGAGCTCTCGTTATGTAGTCGCCAAGGTGGGTAACGTCGGTAACTGCGGTAACCACGCAGATCCGACACATCTTGATCGATAACCGTACCGGTAACCGCCATCCCCGGCCATCTGTATCCGGGGCCAGATCCGCGGTTACCGATCAATCCACCGCGGTACCGATGGCGTTACTGATCAACATGCCCTCTACCAGGCGGGTTACTGACGTTGCCGACATTGCCGACCACTCAGGGCGTCGCTCAGTCTCGCGTTGCGCCTTGTGGCCAGACAACAGTGACCGGTACGCCCTGGTCATTGGCCGCGTCCACCACATCAGCTGTTCCGCCGTAACCGTGTGCTGGCTGACCGTCCCAGACGGCAAACAACTCGTCCGCATCGGCGAGCATGCGCAGACTGGCGTCCATGTGTGCGTCCGAGTCCGACTCGATGTGGTCAAGACGGATGATCTCCGCGGCTTCCGCGATCAACACGTCGTAGGTGGCGTGATGCTCCGCCGGTAGGCCGTCGCGGTACTTGCGAGCAGGCACGACGACGTGAAGCATGCCGCCATGGTCAAGTAGGGCTCTGGCGAAGAGGGCATCTGCTCCGTCAGCGATACAGCTGAGACCAACCAGGTTGCCGTACTCCGCACGCTTGCCGATCTCACTTCGGATAGCAGCGTCGACCAACGCGGTCGTCTTCTCGGAGAGGCCACGGTGCCCGGTTACAGCAAGACGTGTCATCCCTCTTCCCGTTCGTAGAGCGTGGCTAGTGCCTCGTCCAGTTGTCTGGCTTCTGCGGTTTGCACGGCGATGCTTGAACGGAACTCACGGACTCGGCTGGTGATCCGTTCGCTCCCGTACGTGCGTCCGACCGCGAGAGCCTCAGTCGCCAATGTGCAACCGCTGGCGATGTCTCCGGTTCGGGCCAGGACCATGGCGTGCTCGACCTGGGCGAGAGCACGGGGCTTCGCGGAGGTCAGCGCCGGGCCGGCGGCCGCGTAAGCGGTCCGCGCCGCGCGCAGGTCGCCGAGCCGGCCGAGTGCGCTCGCTCGGTACCGGGCAGCTTTGGCCGACGAGAACGCGAACACCCACGGCCACTGCGGCTCACCGACGTTCCGGACGGCCAGTGTCTCGGCTCGGCGTAGTTCGGCGAGGGCCTGTTTCCGGTCGCCTGTGTGGGCGTATGCCACCGCGAGCAGCGACGCCAACCAGGCACGAGCGGTATCCGGTGCCCTGGCATCGAGCTGTTGCGATGCGCGCTGGAGCAGCGTCAGCCCCTGGTTGCTGTCGCCAGTCTCCACGGCGAAGTGACCAAGGCTGGCCGTCATGTACGCGGCCAACAGTGGGTGGTGCGCACGCTTGGCGTACCCGATCGCCTCGACGTAGCGGCGCCGCGCCGTGGCGTTGTCGCCTCGGTCCGCTGCCAGCCAGGCCGCCAGGCCGGCGATCTCGGAAAGCGTCCGGAAGCCGTTTGAGGTGCGGAGGCGATCACGCACGATTCCGACAGTCAAGGTCAGATGCGCGTCTACGGCCGGCGACAACCGGTCGGACGCGACGGCCGACTCCATCTGCCGGTAGTGCGCGGTCGGGCCGGACAGGATGTCGGTCAGATTGGCGTCCGATGGCGCGAACAAAGCCCCAGCGCCAACCCCGAGCGTCGTCTTGAGGAAGGTCTTGCGGTCCACGTCCTCCACGGTAACTCGCGACGGCCTGCGGAACCCCAGCTCGACGTCCGTCGCCACGTTGAGCACGGCGCGGAGGGCCGCGCGGTACCGCGCCGCGGGCCACCTGGTGGCACCCCGCTCCCAGCGGCCGGCGTGTCGAGCGTCGACGGCCCCGGGCGTGCCAGTCGCGCGAAACACGTGGTCGTTGACGGCCTCCGCCAACTCTTGGCGCGTCATGGGCTGGCCGGGCGTTCCCGGCGACTCGATCCGCGCTCGAGCAGCGGTCAGCAACTTGTTGTGTCGAGGCGGGGACACGTCCGTCTCTGCTTGACCCGCGCCAAGCGACTGGCCCGTTGC
The DNA here is from genome assembly GCA_963840275.1 of uncultured Actinomycetota bacterium. Classification (GTDB taxonomy): domain Bacteria; phylum Actinomycetota; class Actinomycetes; order Mycobacteriales; family Pseudonocardiaceae; genus Actinophytocola. The sequence goes on along the minus strand of CAWIYK010000002.1, from coordinate 93,589 downwards.
CAAGGGCACAGGTTCTGCATTCACGCAGGTCAGCATAGGACGCACTATGACGCGCTGCATAGCGTTAGGACGCGTACTTACGTTCTGTAGATATCACTGACTACATACAGTGCGATCGTGAGCAAGATCCCTGACTTCGACCCAGCGAAGGTCGGCCCGGACTACCTGTACGTGGCCATGGCCGACCACGTCGCGGCGCGTATCGATGCCGGGGATCTTCCGCCCAACACCCGCCTTCCGGCGGAGCGGGACCTGGCCGACGAGTACGGCGTCAGTCTCGGCACCGCCCGCCGGGCCACGAAGGAGCTGCGGGAACGCGGGCTCGTGATCACCGTGCCGGTCAAGGGCACGTTCGTGACCAGCCGATCGTAGCGCTCACATCGGGGAAGCGAGAGAGCCAGACAGGGGGAAGCGTGGCCACGGTTCAGCGCTGGTCGGGTATCGAGGTTCGGGCACTCCGCGAGGCCAAGCGGATGAGCATCCGGGAGTTCGCGGCACATCTTGGTGTCAGTGAGCGAATGATCTCCAAGTGGGAAGCGGGGCGGGAGAACATCCGTCCGCGGCCGGTCAACCAAGCGGCTCTCGACACCGCGCTGTCGCGCTGCGATCCCGACACGCAGGCACGCTTCTCCTTCCTCACAGGCGACTCGCTCGTGCCCGAGGAGGATGGCGGCGTCGCCGCGCCGATCGGGGAAAGCCACGTTCGCCATCCGGTCGACGGCCGCTCCATGGCGAAGGTCGACGGGAGCGTTTTCCTGTCGGGGCCAGGCAATGAGCCCATCTGGCTGCCGACCTTCTACATCGACGTCTACCCCGTCACGAACGTCGAGTACGCGCGGTTCGTCGCGGCCACCGGTCACACGCCGCTGCAGGACTGGGAGGATGGGCAGCCGGCACCTGATCGCAGAACCCATCCCGTGGTCTTCGTGACCTGGAACGACGCGGCCGCGTATGCCGAGTGGGCGGGGAAGTCGCTGCCTACTGGTCAGCAGTGGGAGAAGGCCGCACGGGGCACCAGGGGCACCGTCTACCCGTGGGGCGACCAGACCACGCCGGCCAAGTGCAACGTTCGCGAGAACGGCGTGGGCAGCACGACCGCCGTGGACTGCTACCAGAGCGGAGTCAGCCCATACGGTGTGTTCGACATGTGCGGAAACGTCTGGGAGTGGTGCTCCAGCGAAACCAAGCCCGGTCGGCACGAACTGAAGGGCGGCGCTTGGACCAGTCCATTCCTACGGGCGACACCATCGTCGTTCAACGACGCCGCCGCATCCATGTGCGATGACGACACCGGGTTTCGGTGCGTTGCGACAGCCGAAACGCTGGACGGTTGAGCGGCGCGTCAGCTCACTGGGATGAACTTCGCCAGGTGGCCGGCCATGTCGTGGTGAGGGAAACCTAGGGACGCAGCCAGCTCCCGCACGCCTGGCGGAAGTACCTCGACGACGCCGTTCTCACTGTCGTTCATCCTGTTCTTCGCCCACTGATGCAGGGGCCGAATCCTCGCGTGGGTGGTTTTGAGGAGCTGGCACAGGTCGACGCGCAGCGGAATGTGCTGGAGCGTCACCTGCGCCCGCTGTAGTCCCTGACCGAGGACGATCGGGGCACCCACCTTGAGCCCCTCGGACAGCTCGATCAACCTGACAACGGTGAGCTGCCGGACGCCGTGTTCGTAGGCCAGCAGCGTCCGGTCGCCGATGCCGGAGGGCAGCCGCTTCACGAACTTTGCTCGGGACACGCCTTCCGCGTCCCGCCTGTGCCGCAGTTCCTCACCGATTCCGCATGCGATGGCTTCGGCGGTTTCCTTGTCCTGGGTGTTCAGCACCACGGTTGTACTTCCTCCTGCGCATCAGTTGGCTTGCTTGTACCGCTGGTTGGGCGTTGCTTCATTCGCCATCAGGCGTGGGTCCGCTGGAGAACGCGACCAGGTACGCAGCCAGTCGACGGTGCCCCAAACCGAGAACAGCGGACATCTCGCGGACGGTCGCTGCGGAGAGCGTGAGATTCGGGTCGGAGGTTTCCCTGAGTCTCGTCACGGCCCAACGTCGAAGCTGCTCGAACTCCGTCTGCTGATCCCGGAGAATCTCCCGAAGGTTGACCTTGAAGGAGTATCCCCGTGGGTCGTCTGCTTTCTTCGTGGCGCGGTGCAGGATGCTCGAGGCAGGGACTTCGAGGACGCGGCAGATCTCGATCAACCGCACCACGGTCATATGCCTGATGCCGTGTTCGTAGCTCAGCAGCGTCCGGTCGCCGATACCTGACGGGAGTCGCGCGACGAGGTTTGCTCTGGTCCAACCTCTTGTCTCACGGGCCAGACGAATCTCGTCTCCTAGGAGTCGCGCGAACTCCTCCTGCGTGTTCAGCTCCACAGCCTCACCGGCCGCCGGAGTCGCCGATGTCGGTCAGCTTGACCACGACTTGGCCACGGCACAGGCGCGCCGCAGCGGCAAGTTGCTCGGCTACCAAGCCCCAATCGGCGGCCTCTCCCATCAACACCCGTCGCGAGTGCTCGGCGATAGCGTGACTGGCCGCTTCCAGCTCGCCGACGATCTTGACCTGCTTCGACGCGGGCACGAACTCGGTCATGGCACGCACCGCTTACTCGTTCCCATCAGGTCTCGCCATAGAACCGGATCGGCCGCTTCACACACCGGGATCGCCGAGCAATTACCGGTGATCAGACACCACGCCAGCTCCATCAACGGGATCGATGTCGCCGCGATCTCGTGCGAAGATATGCGCTTCTCGACGGCTTCCATGTCGTTGAGGGAGAACGTCTCCGTGCGCGCCAGGTGGTGAGAACAACCGTCCCGCACGCCGCACGCGTGAATGTGCACCACGTCGGGATAAGGAATCTCCACCGTCAACTGTTCCAGCCCGATGTCCCGACCTCGCGGATACAGACGATCACCAGGGAACACGTCGTTGAAACTGGCCTCGTAGGCCCAGACGTCGCCCTCGTCGTCCCGCGTCCAGTCCTGCCCGCGCGCCGCGAGCACCTTTTCCAACAATGCGATCGAGGTGTCCATGTCCCCATCGGACGCGTTCAGACGCAACGTCGTGTCTCGCGCTTCGCGGTACACACGAGACACGAACGACCGGGGACGACCTGTCATGCGCACGCACACCTCGTGTGGCCACACCGTCCCCCATGTGACCGCCTCCACCGTGCCCGGTTCGAACACCAGCCCGCAGCACGCGATAACCGGTTCGGTGCTGACCACCGCGCCTGGTCCGCCCTCGGAGCCCGGCGTCACCACAAACTCTTCCGACACGATGTGCACCGGGCGTCCATGGCTTCGGCACGGGTGGCCAGCGGGCGCCGGCCGCCCTGACGGAAGCACGCCGTCCAGCAGCCGCACGAGCGTCATCCCGTGGCGACCTGTCACCCGCGCTCCAGACATCAGCCCCTCAGTCACAGGGACCTCCGACCACGAACACTCCAGTCTCGCGCCTGCTGCTCCATCGCTTCGGCCGCCGTGGAAAACGCGGCCACAAGCCACCACTCGACCCCTGGGGCATCTGCCAACCGTCGCCACGCCACCGCGACCCGCGCCGAAAGCTGTGCCAGCACCTGCCGGTCTTGGACGTTCTTCCCGTCCGTCCGGTCCGACGCCGACACGTAGTCCCGGTAGACGGCCTCCCATGCACTCAGTAAGTGCGTCGGCGCCACGTCCCCACCGCCCCACTCCGGAGCGTTCATGCCTAACGCTGTCACGCAATCTGGCTCGGATCGATCGCGGCACGGCGCGAAGTCGCTGGTCATAGCTCCAGCATCGATAGCGGAACGATCAAGATCGACCGCACGCAATGGGGCAACTTGGGGGAAGGTGCGGGGAAGGTTCGCTAGAGCTGCTCGGCGGGGATGTCCGCGTACAGGTCGCGCAGCTTCTCCAGCGTCGGGTGGTCGACGGACCACGACTGGTCATCCACTGAGACCACTGGCCGGATGCCGGTCGCCGCGTTGGTCGCGAACACAAACTCCACGGTCGGGAGATCCGTCAGGGTGACTGGTTCAGTGCGAATCGGCTCGTCCAACGCCTGGTTCAGCAGAGTCATGGTGATGCCGGTCAGCCATTCCGAACGCGGCCACACGATGTTTCCGTCACGGACAAACCCGATGTTCGACGTCGCGATTTCGGAAATGGTCCCGTCCTGGTTCAGGAACAAGACGTCGTCGAAACCCTCGCGTTGTGCGGTTCGCCTGCATCGAAGGGCACCGAACAGGCCGATGTGCTTGACCGCGGGCATCTCCCGCCGGTACGAGGACGCTTGTAGGCGCAGCGGGCCAGGCGCACCCGTACCGGCCGGCCGCGTCGTCACGAGGACATGCGGTGTGGCGTCCGCCCCGATCGTGCCAAGTTCCAGCGTGGGGTCGTAGACCGTCACCCGGGCGACCGTGCGTGGCGCCTGGTCAACCAACGCTTGGCGGATGTAGTGCCGCACCTGCTCGGTGTCCAGGTCGACGTCGAAGAGCAGCCGACAGTCCCGCGCCAGCCGTTGCATGTGGAGCGACAGGCCACGTGCGCGGCCGTCTTCCGTCAGCATCGACGTGAAGTGACCGTAGTTGGTCAACGCCAGAGCCTTGACCTGGTCCATGGTCGGGGGGACACCGTTCAGCTGCATGCCGTCAGCCTTACACGCGGACAGCCGCGATGACATGCCGAGACGCCCGAAGTTCGGTGAAAGTTCAGTGCGGTCGGTTCAGCGCAAGTTCAGTGTTTGGGGACTATTGCGACACTTCTCAGCCTGCGCCTCAGGCCACATAGTTGATGCATGAGCAACAACGGCGAAAGGGGCAACAATGGCCAGGAACGTAATTCCCGGAATGAAGACCGGCGGCGGAATGATGGCCAAGACAATTGGCGTCGCGGTCGTATTGGCCATCTTGGTAATCGTGGTGAAGCACCCAACCGACGCGGCCGGCTTCGCGAAGACGCTCTTCAGTGGCTTCGGAGCCGTGATCGACGGCTTCGTGAGCTTCTTCCGGTCACTGATGGGCTAGGACTCCAGGCGCCGTTCGAGTTCGGTGACGCGGCGACGGAGATCGGCGAGGGCCTGCCAGACGCGTTCGTCTCCACCACCGTCGCGGGCCGGCGCCTCACCGTCCGGCGCTTGGGTCCGCACGAACGACCCCTTGCCGTGCTGAGTGACCACCAGGCCCTTGTCGCGCAACAGCGTCACCGCGGACTTGGCCGTGTTGATCGCGACACCCCAGGTCTCGGCGAGTTCCTGATAGGTCGGCAGCTGCACGCCAGGGCCGTACTCCCCCGACCGGATGGCGGCGCGCAGGCCGCCGGCCACTTGCAGGTACGGCGCGCGCGGGTCGTCCGGGTCCAGAGAGGCCATGCAACAAGAGTAGGCGAAGCAACTCAGTTAAGTCAGTTCCAGCATGTCTGTTGACAGAGTTAATAGACACGTCTTACGTTGGGCGTCGGTCGGAACGGCCGCTCCCGAACGGGGAGACCACGAACAGCTTTGGAGCCAATCTCATGGACGACGTCCTACCGCCGCTCACCTTCGCGCCGGACGGCTTGCACGAGTCAGACATCGACGCGTTGATCGCCGAGTACTTCACGGCCGACATGCCCCGCACAGTTTCGGATCGCGTGGCGACGAATCGGCACACCCGACGTCTCAGCCGCCAGACCGTCAACGCCGCTCTCCGCGGCTACTCGGTCGAGCCGAACCGTGTGAACGGCGCGGCAGCTTGAGTTCGCCCCGGCCCGGCGGCCGGAACCGCCAAGAACCACCCGCCGGACCGGGCTCTCCCAACCATCACCAAGCCAGTCAGGAGACCTCAATGGTAGGGCTCAACATGCCCCACAACAGCCCCGGTAGCGCGTACCCGCCCTCGGTGGAAGCGCTCCTGCCCCGCGTTCGCGAATGGGCTGCGGACCTGAGTTCAGACCCGTCCCGGAACCGGATCATGACCGAGTTCCGGGTGGGTGCGCCGAAGGCGCGCGCCATCCTGGCCGCACTGAAGAACGAGACCGAGGGCGCGCCCGTTCGGACACTGCGGTCCGTCCCGGAACCCGCGCAGGACTCCGAGACGGTCCCGCCGATCGCAGAAGCGCAGGACCAGCCGGTCACGGACTCGGGTACCGCCCCGGTCCCGTCATGGCCGCTTCTGCTGCTGGCTATGCCCGCATTCGTCGCGATCTGGGGCGGCTGGGTCGGCCTGGGCCGACTGACCGGGTTCGGCCCGATCGAACTCCTGCCGGGGATCTGGGACGGCCTGTCGCTCAACTCGGCGATCACGCTGCCGATCGGCGTCGAGACCTACGCCGCGTTCGCGATGCGGGTGTGGCTTTCGGACTCGACCGTGTCCGACCGGGCACGCGAGTTCGCCAAGTGGTCCACGTTCAGCTCGCTGGGCCTCGGTATGGCGGGCCAGGTCGCCTACCACCTGATGACCGCCGCCGGCGTAACACGCGCGCCGTGGCTGATCACCGACACTCGTCTCGTGCCTGCCCGTCGTGGTGCTCGGTTGCGGCGCCGCACTCGCTCACCTGCTCCACACCGCCCGTCACCAGGAGGTGCAAACCCGATGACCACTACCGATGAGTTCCGCGGCGACGAGCCCGGCAACGTGATCGCCTTCCCGACCGGCGGCCGTCCCGCGAAGTCCTCCGCGCCCGAGGTAGTCGACGCCGAGTTGGTCGACGAGTCGGTGGAGCACCCGCCGGCCGTGGACACGCGCGCCACCGACGGCTCGACCTGGTTGGACCGGCTGCGGGCACAGGACCGCCAGCCGATCGTCCCGCCGTACCTCCGCTCTCTCGCCGAGGCCAAGCAGGCCGCGACCTGGGTGGGCAGGCACTACGGCCACAAGGCCGGCTATCACGTGGCCCGGTCGCCGCTGTACGCGCTGCGGCTCGCCGTGCGTTCCCCGCGCGGGTTGCTGCTCCTGCTCGCAGCGACCGGCCGCTACGTGACCGATGCCGAGGGGCGACCCGCGCGGGCCGAGACGGCGACCGCGGACAAGGCCGACCTGTACCTGAAGCTGTCGCAGCAGCGCGACCGGCGGGTGGTGCTGCGCTGGCTTCAGCTCGGCTTGCTCGCCAGCGTCGGACTGGTCCTGGTGCTGGTCCTGCCGAACCTGGTGCCGGGCTGGGTGCTCTGGGCGTGCGGTGTGCTGGCCGTCGGTCTGCTCGGCAAGCTCGGCTCCACAAAGGACAATCCCGTCATCGGATCGCGTACCGTGATCGCGGCGAAGGTGCAGAAGCTCACCAGTGACAACGTCGTGCACGCGCTGTCGGTCGCTGGGCATCGCGGGCATCAACCAGGCGCTCGCCAAGAACCCGGACGCGATCGGGTTCACTGCGCCGATTCAGCGGGACGGTCCGGGCTGGCGAGCGGATGTCGACCTACCGCCGCGGTGTCACGGTCGCCGAGGTCATCGAGCGCCGCGCCAAGCTCGCCTCCGGCGCTCGGCCGGCCGTTGGGGTGTGTGTGGCCCGAGGGCAACGCCGAGGTGCACCCGGGCCGGCTGGTGCTGTGGGTCGGGGACGAGGACATGTCCAAGTCCAAGCCAGCCGGCGTGGCCGCTGCGCAAGAGCGGCACGGTCGACCTGTTCAAGCCGCAGCCGTTCGGCACCGACCAGCGCGGCCGGTGGGTCGAGATCACGCTCATGTTCGTCTCGATGGTCATCGGCGCGGTTCCGCGCATGGGCAAGACGTTCACGCTGCGGGAGCTGCTGCTGATCGCCGCGCATGGACCCGCGCGCCGAGCTGCACGCCTATGACCTCAAGGGCACCGGTGACCTGTCGCCGCTGGCGCCGATCTCGCACCGCTACCGGGCGGGGGACGAGCCGGAGGACATCGCGTACGCCCTGGCGGACCTGCGGGCGCTGAGTGCCGAGTTGCGGCGGCGCGCGAAGGTGATCCGGGAGCTGCCGCGGGACCTGTGCCCGGAGAACAAGGTCACGCCGGAGCTGGCCGGCAAGAAGTCCCTGGGCCTGCACCCGATCGTGATCGGTGTCGACGAGTGCCAGAAGTGGTTCGAGCACGCCGAGTACGGCGCGGAGATCGAGGAGATCTGCACCGACCTGGTCAAGCGTGGCCCGGCGCTGGGCATCGTGATCATCCTGGCCACGCAGCGCCCGGACGCGAAGAGCATCCCGACCGCGATCAGCGACAACGCCGTCATGCGGTTCTGCCTCAAGGTCACCGGCCAGCCGGCGAACGACATGGTGTTGGGCACTTCTGCCCACCGCAACGGCTTCAAGGCGACGACGTTCTCCTTCCGCGACAAGGGGATCGGCATCCTGCTCGGTGAGGGCGACGAGCCGCGGACCACGTTGACCGTCAACATCAACGGCCCGGATGCCGAGCAGCTCGCAGCACGAGCCCGTGCGACACGAGTGGCAGCTGGCAGGCTGACCGGCTACGCAGCGGGGCTCGACCTCACGCCCGACGAGGACGCGACCGACAGCGGCACGTTGCTGGCCGATGTGCTGACCGCGATCGGCAGCGCGGACAAGGCATGGTCGGAGTCCATCGTGGACCGACTCGCCGAGCTGCGGCCGGCGACCTACGGCCCGTGGGCCGAACTGCCGACCGGCGCGGCGAAGGCCACCCAGCTGGCCGGCGCGCTCAAGCCGTTCGGCGTCTCGACCAAGCAGGTGTGGGCCACCGACCCGGACACCGGCAAGGGTGCCAACCGCATGGGAATCAAACGCGACTGGATCGCCGCCGCTCTCACGGAACGTGACAGAGATCGAGGTCGCGGCTAGCTCGCCGCTGGGCTCTAGGTCTAGAGCCTGCTCCCTCTAGACCTAGAGCCCTCCCTAGACCACCAAACAACCCCTGATCAGCGCCCTAGCACCTAGAGGCGTGGGCCGATCGCGCCCTGAAACCGCCCCGGAGGCATCCGTTGAACACCCCCGGCCTGCTCCTGCTCGTACTAATCGCTGTCGCTCTCGGTTACACCTGGTCATGCGCCGTCTACCCGTATCGGGCGTGCCGTTCCTGTCGCGGTGTCGGGCATTTCCAGTCATCGATCCTGCGGGCCATCCGGCTCTGCCGGCGCTGCGGCGGCACCGGCCGCACGCTCCGCGCCGGCCGTCGTGCCTACAACGCCGCGGTTCGTGCCCGCCGTGCCATCCGCCGATCGCAGGGCCGCTGACTCCTGTTCCTTCGCTCGAAAGGTGATCGATGACTTCCGTCGTCATTGACCCAGAACGCCAGTTCCTCGGCTGCGTCATGCAGCTCGACGCCAGCCCGGCAAGGCAACTGCTCGCGGGGATGCAGGCAACCGACCTCGGCGAGCCGATCGCGGCCGACGTGCTCCAGCTCGCCATCGAGCTGGTCGCCGCCGACCGGGCACCCGCCCCGCTCGCCTTGCTCGATGGCGTGTGGGAGACAACCGACACGCGGCCATGGACCGGAGGCCCGCGCCGGCTCCAGACCATCGGCTCGTGGATCGCGGACACCTATCACCACGCGCCACTAGCGCCTGCGGCAAGCGGTACGTGGCTCAAGGCCGTCGTCCTGAAAGCCGCGTGGCGACGGGCTATCCGCGCACACGGGCTGCGTCTGGTGCAGGCCGTGGACGAGGAGTGGGCGACCACCACAGTGTTCGAGGTTGCCGACGACACGGCGCGTGTCGACGACCTCTGGAGCCGCTACCGGGCCGCGTGCGAACACTCCGGCAGCGCTCGAGAGGCGGCAGCATGACCGACCTCGACGCCACGCTCGCCGCGATCAACAACGCGGTCGACGACCGGTCGTGCCGGAAATGCGGCCGGCAGCTCGGCCCGGCCGCGCCGTCCGCGGACTTCTGCTCAGAGAGCTGCGGCACCGCCTGGTGCGACGCGCAGGCGGCCGGGCAGCCGGTCGACCAGGGGCGCGCACCGGACGAGGAGATGCCCGAACGCGTGCCGGAACGTCCGCTGTCCTGGCTCGCGCCGGTGCCGGTCGAACTGCGAGCCGGACATGACGTGCTCGACGACGTGACCGCGTTCCTGAACCGGTTCGTGGTGTTCCCGAACGAGCACTGCGCACCCACTGTCGCGTTGTGGTTCGCCCACACTCACGCGGCTGACCGGTTCTACATCACCCCGCGGCTGATCCTGGACTCCGCCGAACCGGGGTCGGGCAAGACACGCGTGCTCGAGGTGGCGGCGCTGTTGGTGCACGCGCCGGAGTCCACGATCTCGACGACGCCGGCCGCGTTGTTCCGGCTCGTGTCGGCCAGCCGCATCACCATCCTGTTCGACGAGGTCGACGCGGTGTTCAACAGCAAGGGAGGCAACGAAGACCTCCGCGGCCTGCTCAACGCCGGCTACAAGCAGGGCGCGACGGTCACCCGCTGCGCCGGGGACGCCAAGACGATGAAGGTCGAGCGGTTCCCGGTGTTCGCGCCGGTCGCGCTCGGCGGGATCGCCGGCAACATGCCCGCGACGATCACCACCCGCGCGGTCACGATCCACATGCGACGCCGCCGCTCGGACCAGACCGTAGAGCAGTTCCGGCAACGCACCGCCGAACGCGACGCCCGTCCCATCCGCGAAGCACTCGCAACCTGGATGACATCGGTCGCCGACCAGGTGGCCGACACCATCCCACCCCTGCCCGAGGGAGTCGTGGACCGCTCGGCGGAGATCTGGGAACCACTGGTGGCCATCGCGGACGCGGCAGGCGGGGAGTGGCCAGAACGGGCGCGGCAGGCGTGCGCGCACTTCGTGCTCAAGTCCGGCCAGCCCGTCACCAACGGCATCCGGCTGCTGGCCGACCTTCGCACCATCTACGACCGCCATCACGCCACCCGCCTGGCCACCCGAGCACTACTCGCCGACCTGACCGAGCTGGAGGACGCCCCGTGGGGCGACCTCGACGGCCGAGGCAAACAACTCGACGGCCGCCGGCTCGCGGCCGAGCTGGCGCGGTACGGGATCGCGCCGGTCGCGTTCAAGGACACCACCGACACGACCGTGAAGGGCTACGCCACCTACTCCACCAACCAGACCAAGTCCCAGAAAGCTCAGGTCGGCCTGTCCGACGCGTGGGACCGCTACCTGTCCGCAACCGCTGTCACCGACACCCAGGGAGACGCATGACCACCGCACACCCTGATGTCGCCGCGCTGCTCGCGCAGGTGGTTCAGCTGCTCGCGTCGAAGGAACCAACCAGCGCCCCGGAACCCCGTGAGTCGGCGGCCGAGAGCGTCATGTTGACCGTGGAGGAAGCAGCGAAGCGTCTCCGCATCGGACGGACCACCGCGTGGAGCCTCGTGAAGTCCGGCGAGTTGCGCTCCGTACTCATCGGCCGTCTTCGTCGTGTCCCGGCAGCCGAAGTGCACGCGTACGCCGCCCAGTTGCTGACCAGCGACACCAGCACCAACAAGCCGCAGGGGGACTGACATGGCACGCAGGAAGTCGACGCGGGCCGCGAACGGTCGCTCCACGATCTACTTCGGGTCGGACGGATGCTGGCACGGCCGCGTGACGATGGGTGTCAAGGACAACGGGGAGCCGGACCGGCGCCACGTCAAGCGCAAGGGTGATGGCGCGTACGAGGCCGTTGTCGAAGCTGTCCAAGAGTTGGAGACCGAACGTAAGGAGGGCACGACTCGCGCTCCTCGCAGCAAGTCGCAGACGGTCGCGGACTGGCTGACGTACTGGCTGGAAGAGGTCGCTCGGCCGCACATCCGGTACAAGACGTACGAGGGGTACGAGAACGACATCCGCAACCACCTCATCCCGCGAATCGGCGCGCACAAGATGGAGAAGATTCAGCACGAGCCCGAGCGGTTCGAGAAGGTCTACTCCCAACTGGCCGAGGCCGGCCTCGGCCAGTACACGCGCCACCATGTGCACATCACGGTGCGTGCCGCGTTTCGTGAGGCCAGGAAACGCAAGGTCATCACGGAGAACCCGTTCGAGATCGTAAAGGCTCCCAGAATCGACGAAGAAGAAGTGGAGCCATTCGAGATTGAGGAGATTCAAGCGCTCCTTAACGCTGCGCTGAAGCGGCGAAACGGAGTGCGGTTCGTGCTCGCGCTGGCAATTGGAACGCGGAAAGGCGAGACTATCGGGTTCCGTTGGAGTTGGTTGAACAAGAAAACCAAGGTTCTGCGGGTCCGTAAGCAGCGGCAGAGGCACACCTACAGGCACGGCTGCTCTGACCCCGTCGCCTGCGCGGCCGGACGACACAAGACGAAGGCGTGCCCTCGGCCATGTAAAACACACCAAAAGCATTGCCCGCCACCGTGCCCTCTGGGTTGCACGAAGCACGCCATGCACTGCACGCAGCGAATCGGCGGCGTCATTGACGTGGACGTGAAGTCTCGCGCAGGCCGACGCGGCATCCGCCTGCCAGACCAACTGTTCGCATTGCTGTTGAAGCATGAGCAGGCACAGGCCACGGAACGAGTGAAAGGGGGCAACCTGTGGCATGAGAGCGATTTTATGTTCACTCAGGCCAACGGGAAGCCAATCGATCCCCGCTCCGATCACAACGAGTGGAAGTCGCTCCTGGCCGAAGCAGAGGTCCGAGACTCGAGGCTGCATGACGCCAGACACACCGCCGCGACGGTCCTGCTGCTACTCGGGGTTCAGCTACCAGCAGCCATGGAGATCATGGGGTGGTCGAGCTCAAACGTCGCCAAGCGGTACTCGCACGTGACGGCCGCGATCCAGACCAACATCGCATCTCAAGTCAACATGTTGCTTTGGGGTACCAACAGCGACTGATCCAAGCCATAGCTCGTCGCGGAACCGCTTTGGGCCATGCCGGAAACTGACATGATCCTTCAGGTCGTCGAGTTTGGTCCCACCATCACCACATTGCAGAGACCGAATGACTCCTACATGTGCTCGACATCTCACGACCCAGCATCATGATGATCCTCTGTCAGAGACCGCCGGAGCCGGTATGTGGCACGGGTGTCGTCCTCGTTGTACTCGAGCAGTCGCGTCCAAGCGCCGCCGTCGCCAGCACGGGTTGCCGCGATCCAAGCGTAGGTGTCGGCGCCCGTGGTACCGGGAGTACGCCAGGTAGCGCCCGCCGAGGTTGCAAGGGGTTTGAGGCCGTACCCCGCTGGGGAGTAGAAGTGTGGCCGGATGATCTCGGTGAGCAGGTCAGTGGCGTGAGCGAGAAGCGGTTCAGCTCTCTCGCCGAGAACTCGGTGAAGTTCACGGGTTTCGGTGGCTCCATAGTGGAACCAGCGGACAGTTTGTTGGGTGTTGTTCGCGTGAGCCAAGATTTCAGTCAGCCAAGTCTCAAAATTCTTCGCCGATTCTTGCTCGTCGGCACCAATAGACGGGTCCGCAAATGAACGATAAATGCCGTCGGGATTGGCAGCATCCGTGACCAGCGCCCCCCATAGGTAGACGCGGCGAGATTCGTCAAATTCGCAGTCGACGTCTACCTCGATGTCGTACTTTGACAGCGGAAGCGAGCCGGAGGTCGTGCGAATCAGCGACACCGAGTCGAGCTCGGGTGCTTCCACAGGAGCCACCGTGGCCGAAGAGTCGATGTCGAGGAGTTCAACGACCAATTCGTCTAGGCGGCGTCCGAGTGGGTATTCGGCAAGGAAAGTGCGGATATCTCGACGAATGGTGACGAAGTAGTCGGAGCGGAAGTTCTGATCGGCGATCTCGGCAGTGAGTTGACGTGCCAACTGGGAAATCTCGGTGTGGACCTCGTTACTCGGATCGTAGGTGGGGATCGGCAGCTTCCAGACGTGCTTGTCGACGTGCCGTTCATCCTTGCCGTAGGACATGAGTGGGCGCACGAGTTCGGTGAGAGACGGGCTGTTGAGAATGCCGACCAGGTAGTGACCTTCGGACTCACTGGCCACGGCGGCCCAGTAGACAGCGTGCTCGAAGATCACCCGTGGGTCAGTGACCAGAGCAGCGGCTACATGCATTCCAGAGGCAGCATAGACGACGCGAAGCCGGGCAACGGGCACCTGCTGACGGAGCTTGCTCATGTGGTCAATCTGGCCCGTCAGCGTCAGGTTCGAGGCGCCGCGCTCGCTCCACAAGGTTTCTGCCGTCCGAACCCACGTCGCGAGACCTGGATACCTGTCAATGTCTGGATCTTCGCCGCCCAAAATCTCGCCGCGTTGAGTCAGCGGGATGACGAACTTATCCGGGGTGAGCACCCGGAACGGAATAACGTGCTCGCCGAGAATGGTGGGCCATACGAACTCGGTTTCCACCATGCCGGCCATGCTCGGCAAATGCTTCCAGGGAGCTTTCTCGCCCACGGAGCGTTTCGACTGCACGTTTATCCGCCCTGATGGCACCCCGAGCCCGCTAACAGGCCCCGACTCGACTCGGAACATCATCCTCGGCACAAGGTTGGCCCCCTGGCTGAATCTCGTGGCGTATGGGGAGCGGTCACCATCCTCGCCACCCGCGAAGGTCAATTCGGCCAATATTTGTCGGAGATGATCGGCAGCGTCGATGGTGGCGTGCCGGTGCGGAGCTCGCCCGACCCACACCAGCGCCAGGCGGGGCATGGTCGTGGCTTGTGCACAATTCGTGCCGAAGATGACCGCCGACCCGCGCGGAAACAGGTGCGGCCGGATACGTCGCAGATCCCAACTGGTGGTGAACGTGACTGCGGCGCCCTGGAAGTCGCCAGTACGGAACCCAGACCAGTAGTCGCGGTCAATCACAGGGTTCGGTACGACGAATGCCAACCGTCCTCCCTTTTTCAGATAGCGCTCGACCGCGCGAGCGACGAACACCCCAGCCAAGTCTTGGTGGGTAGCGGTGGCTTCGTTGCGCCAGAACCCACGCTCTTGGCATAGTTCCTTGAAGCGCTTCTGCATAGCGGTTGTCATGTGTCGATAGGACAGCCAGGGCGGGTTGCCGACCAGAACATCGACCCGGTTCTCTTCCCGCGCCAGCCACGCCGGCCGCGACACGTTACGGATGTAGTAAGACCAAACATGATCGCGGTCGGCCTCGTGCAATTGTTTGAGCCGTACGAAGTTCGCGTTTAAAGCGGGCACGTCTCGCTGGGAGATAGCCAACCGCCGGATCGTGCCGTCCGAAAGCTTACTGGTGGTCCTTCCCGCGGCTCGGCCAGCCTCGGAAACCAGGGCCTCAACCAGCGCATCAAATGTTGAGCTGTCGGCGAGAAGACGATCAGCGAACCGCAACTCGGTTGAGAACAACTGGTCGCCGACTTCCGTCGGTATCACCAAATCGTCCACTGAGAACAGATCTCGGTGCTGGTCCCAGCCGAGCGAGTCACCGAGATAGATCGGCACCGACAGGGTGCCCCGATTCGGCGAGTTGAGCCTCTCTCGCCCTAGCGCGAGCAGGTAGGTCACCCGCGCCAGCGCGACCGCTACCGGGTGCAAATCGATACCCATGACCCGTGATGGCACGAGCATCATTGCGTCTTTCAAGCTCATCCCGGCATCGTCGGCCGCTTCCAGGAACCGCTTCACCGCGTAGAACACGAACGTCCCCGAACCGCAACTAGGGTCAAGCACCCGCTGGTTGAGCGGGTCGGTGACCACCTCCGACACGATCCGGTTGGCCAGCCAGTCCGGGGTGTAGTACTCGCCCAACGCCTTGCGGGTCTCCGTGGAAATCACCGACTCGTACAGCACCTTGAGCACATCATGCTCCACCTGCGACCAGTCGAATCGGGCCAGCCTGCGAGCCAACGCAGTAACGAACCCGTCTCCGCCGGGCACCTCCAGCACCCAGTCGAAGAAGTCCCGATCCACCACCCCATGTAGCCCGGCGATCGTGAACTGATCCCCCGACAACAACGTCGCCGACGAAAGCTGCTCGACGTTGAGCCCGAGCACCAAGTGCGCGATGATCTCCGCCGAGTTCACCAACAGTGTGTGCTCAAGGAACAACTCGTCGGTGTCGGGGAACTGCGTGCCCAGCGCGCTGCGCAGCAGATCCGCCCACAAATCGCGCTTGAGCTTGACCGTCGGCAACTCCCGGCTATCGGCGTACAGCGCCGACAACGTCGCCCGGTCCAACGCATGCGAAGAACTGTTCGCGCCCAACCGATCTACGATCTCCAGTGGAGTCGGCGGCACCGCCCGCTTAGTCGCCAACACGCCCTCAAGCCACCGCAGCAGCGGCTTCGCACCACCCGTACCCGCAACAGCGGTATGCCGGGTCGCCTCCACCAGATCGCCGTTGACCTCGTGAAACGCGATCCACAGTCGCCCATCGGTCAAGATCCCGACATAGCGCTGCCTCATCTCCGCGGTCCGCGTCGTCACGTACCCCGCCAACTGCGTCGTCGCCGCCGCGACCACAGCAGGGCTGGCCAACGAACGCTTAACCTCAATGACCGTGCGGCCAACCTCAACATCGATCCGTTGCCTAGCCCCGACCTGTACCTCAAGCTGAACATCGAGATCGTCCTCACCCAGCCCGAGCTCTGGATCGAGCAACAGATTCCGGACATCTGCCTGGATTGTCGCCTCACTACGCACACCACCAGCCCGAGCTACAAGCCGATCCATCAACGCCGCACGCGCTGTCATCAGAGGCGAAGTCACCCGGTGAATCTACCGACCAGGTCTGTCACTACCGGTCAGGCCGTGAGCGTGTCGAGCGCGGCCGAGCAGATCGCTCTGGAGGTTCGCGAAGGACGACACAACTAGCCGGAGGATCCTGCCTCAGGACCGGTGGCGTTTGCCTACGTGAGTTCGATGACTCAGAGACCTTCCCGCAAGTGGGTTTGGCGGGAGCAAATGAGACCTCGAATGAGACCCAAGACAACATGACGGGCGCACGCGTTGCGTGTCAGACACTGATTTGCCTGGTCAGAGAGCGGAGGCGGAGGGATTTGAACCCCCGGACCCGTGAAGGTCTCCTGTTTTCAAGACAGGTGCAATCGGCCGCTCTGCCACGCCTCCATGGTCAAGAAGACTAGCTCACGCGTCCTCCGGGTCGAGGTGGGACAGGACGCGCTCGAAGATCTCCGCCAACGCCGCCTGCTCGCCGGCCGGCAGCAGGTCGATCAGGTGGGCACGCACCCCCGCCACGTGGGTCGGCGCGGTCTCTCGCAGTCGGGTGCGGCCGGTTTCCGTGATCTCCGCGAAGACGCCGCGCGCGTCGTCGCCGCATTCGACTCGTTGGACCAGTCCCGCGGTCTCCATGCGGCCGATCTGGTGGGACAGCCGGCTCTTGGAGGACGCGACCTCGCCGGCCAGCTGGGCCATCCGCATCCGTCCACCGTCGCCTTCGGACAGTCGGACCAACACCTCGTAGTCGGCCAGCGCCAGTCCGTGACGGTCCTGCAGCTCCCTGTTGAGTTGCTTCCGCAACAATTCGCTGCCGATCACATACGCGCGCCAGGCCCGCATCTCGCCCTGGTCCAGCCAACGCGGCTCTTCTGCAATCGCGGTCACACCGACAAGGTTAGAACGTGCGCCGTTCGGGGCTGGTAAACATCGGCTCCGACGTGCAGACTCCCTGCCGCACACGCCTGGACGGAGGATCATGAGGGCTTTCACGAAACTGGCGACCGTGGTCGCTGCCGCGGCGCTGGTGGCCGCTGGCGGCGCGCAGGCACTGGCCGCCGCGCCGAGCGCCACCACGGACGTTCGGCTCATCACGTTCAACGACTTCCACGGCAACCTGCAGCCACCCGCCGGGTCGTCCGGCCGGGTCACGCTGCCCGACGGCACGACCGTCGACGCCGGTGGCGCCGCCTACCTGGCCACGCACGTCAAGCAGCTGCGCGGCGAGGTCGCCAACTCACTGGTCCTGTCCGCCGGCGACAACGTCGGCGCGTCGCCGCTGGACTCCGCGCTGTTCCACGACGAGCCGACCATGGAACTCCTGAACGGCCTCGGCGTGAAGGCCTCCACGATCGGCAACCACGAGCTCGACGAGGGCTACCGCGAGCTGCTCCGCATGCAGTTCGGCGGCTGCCACCCGACCGACGGCTGCCAGTTCCGCGACAGCTACTCCGGCGCCCGCTTCCCGATCCTCGGCGGCAACGTCTACTTCGACAACGGACTGCCCGCCGCGTTCCCCTTCACCGTCCAGGTCTCCGGCGGCGTGCCGATCGGCATCATCGGCGTCACGCTGAAGGACCTGCCGCTGGTGGTCACCCCGGAGGCGATCGAGGGCCTCGAGTTCGGCGACGAGGTCGAGGCCATCAACCGGTCCTCCAAGCTGCTCGACCGCCTCGGCATCAAGACCCAGGTCGTGCTCGTCCACCAGGGCGACAACACCGAGGGCGGCGGCCCCGACGACTGCAAGACCAAGCCCGGCCCGGCGACCGCGATCGCCACGGCCGCGTCCGCCTCGGTCGACGTCGTGTTCACCGGCCACAGCCACCAGCAGTACAACTGCACCGTCTCCGACCCGGCCGGCAACCCCCGCACGCTGATCCAGGGCGCGTCGTTCGGCCGGCTGCTCTCGGTCGTCGACCTGAAGATCGACAAGCGCAGCCGCGACGTGGTGCGCGACAAGACGTTGGCGCACAACGAGATCGTCACCCGCACGGTCACGCCGGACCCAACGGTGCAGGCACTGGTCGACGAGGCCAAGACGAAGGCCGCGCCGATCGCGAACGAGAAGGTCGGCACGATCTCCGCCGACCTCGTGCGCGCCGCGCCGGCCTCCGGCGAGTCGCCGCTGGGCGACGTGATCGCCGACGCGCAGCTCGCCGCGACCGCGGCCAACAACGCCCAGATCGCCGTCACCAACCCGGGCGGCATCCGCACCGACCTCACGTTCGCCGGCTCGCCTGCCGGGGAGGGCGACGGCGTCGTGACCTACGGCGAGGCGTTCGCGGTGCAGCCGTTCAGCAACATCATGCAGACGATGACGCTGACCGGCGCGCAGCTCAAGACCGTGCTCGAGCAGCAGTGGCAGCCGCAGCCGGACGGGACCGTGCAGGTGCGCATCCTGCAGATCTCCTCGACGCTGCACTACACGTGGTCGGAGTCGGCGGCGGTCGGCTCGAAGATCTCGAACATCACGGTCGCCGGCGAGCCGGTGTCCGACACCGCCACCTACCGCGTCTCGGTGAACAACTTCCTCGCCGCGGGCGGGGACGGCTTCGCCGAGTTCGTGAACGGCACGGACATCGCGGGCGGCCCGGTCGACCTGGACGCGTTCACCGAGTACCTGACGGCGAACCCGAACATCGCACCGCCGGCCGCGGACCGCATCACGGTCGCGCCGTAACCGGAGACTCCGTGGGCCCCGTGGCACTGCCGCGGGGCCCACGGCCGTCTCACGGCTTGCGGTAGATCGACACGTGCATCTTCGCGTCCCTGCCGAACGGGGTGCCCTTCCAGTCCGCCCAGCGGGACTCCGGCTCCAGTCCGGCCAGCTCCGCCATCAGGTCCATCTCGTGGTGGGTCACGGTCCGGCCGTCGAGCGGGTAGAACTTGACGCCGTCCGGTTCGAACGTCATCCACATCCCGGTGTGGAGGGCCGTCACGGGGTCGTTGACGGCCGCGACCATGGTCACGCGGTCCGGTTCGATCTTCGTCACGGTCAGCGGGCTGCGGCCGGTGTCGCTCGTGGCCGTGGTGGGCACCCACGTCTCCAGCGCGAACCGGCCGCCGGAGCGCAGATGCGCGGCCGCGTTGCGGAACAGGTCGACCTGCTCCCGCTGGGTGCCGAGCACGTAGATCGAGCTGAACCCGACGAACACCAGGTCGAACTCGCGCGACAGGCGCACCGTCGTCATGCTGCCCTCGACGACCGTCACGGCAGACGACTTCCTCCGCAGCTTGGCCAGCATGTCCGGGCTGATGTCCACGCCGACGACGTCCAGCCCCCGCTCGGCCAGCGGCACCGCCAGCCGGCCGGTGCCCACCCCGAACTCCAGCGCCGACCCGCCGTCGGCGAGTTTCGCCAGTGCCTCGACCGCCGCCTGGTCGTCCAGCATCCCGGCATGCCACTCGTCGTAGTTGTCCGCCCAGCGCGCCCCGTAGAGACGCGGATCGAAAGTCGTCATGTGCCCAACGTGGCACCCGGCGCACATCCGCGCCAAGGATTCGCCTTACGACGAAGCCTCGCCGGCTGCGCACAGCGCGTTCGGTGGCCCCGACCTTCATAACGGTTTGAGCCTCGATTTCGTGGCGGCGCACTGCTAGCCTCCGCCAGTTTCTTGTACCTCCAGCCGCGCCGCCGCGGTGGAGCTGACCTGGGGAGACTTCGTGTCGCGCACCGTGCTGCCGCCTGCCATGGGCAGGCCGGGCACGGTGGCGCGCGCACAGGCGGCGCACGGGCCGCGCACAGGCGTCGAAATCGGGGTGTGAGATTTCGTGAGCTCACGCGTTCTCCCAGATGACACGGCAGAACCGGATTCGGAGCGCACCCAGGAGCCTGACGTGGAGCGCGCCGAATCGGTGGTGCTGCCGTTCGAGCAGGTCTACCGGGACCACGCCGCGCGGGTGTTCCGGTACTGCCTGTCGCAGGTGAACAACCGCGGCGACGCGGAGGACCTGGCCGCGGACGTGTTCGCGGCCGCGTTCCACGCGTACGCGGCGGCCGAGCCGGAGCCGGGGGCGGTGCTGGCGTGGCTGCTGCGGATCGCACGCAACGCGGTGATCGACCACCGGCGCCGGCACACGAGGCGGTCGGCGCTGGTGGCCCGGTTCTTCGGGAACGAGTCGGAGGTCGACCAGAAGACCGACGTGGAAGGTGAGGTCGTGTTGCGGGACGAGGTGCGACAGGCGCTCGCCGCCATGGCGCACCTGTCGGAGAAGGACCGCACGGTCCTCGGTCTGCGCGTCGCCGCCGGTCTGCCCTACGCCGAGGTCGCGGCCGTGCTCGGCATCTCGGAACACGCGGCGACGATGGCGAGCAAGCGGGCGCTCGCGCGGCTGCAGCGGCACATGGGGGTGTCGCGATGACGTGGCGCACCCGGGGCGAGCCGGTCGACGAGAACGAGCTGCGGTCGCTGTTCGCGGAGATCGAGCCGCCGCCGAGCCTGGACCGCTGGCGCGAACGCATCGCCGACGTGCACGCGACCTCCGCCGACCCGACCCCGTTCACCGACGAAGAGGCCGAAGAGACGCCGGGCCTCGAGATCAGGGTCGGCCCCGGCACGGAGATCCACGTCGAGCCGGGCGAGGACGCCAAGGCCGACACCGACGGCGCGAAGATCCGCACCCTCCCCACCGACCGCGAGCTGCGCCCCACCCGGCGGCGGCGCTCGGTGGCCGTCGCGGCCGCGGCGGCCGTCGTCGTCGGGCTCGGTGGCGTGGTGGTCGCCGGCCAGCTGTGGTCCGACGCCCCGCCAGCCGATCCCACGATGATCATCGACGGCCCGGACCGGACGCGCAGCTCGCAGCCGCCGACGTCCTCGACGCAGCCGCCGACCGGCAGCCAGACCGCGCCGAACGTGCCGGGGACCGGCACCAACGCGAACCCGGCCGGCGAGGAGCAGGACTCCGGCAGCGGCGGCCCGCAGGACGGCGAGGACGCGGGCCCCGGCCCCGGCAACCAGGTGTCCTGGCCGCCGATGGTCGGTGACCCGTCCGCGTCCAACACCGGCGTCCCGGTCGGCGCCGTGCTCGCCGACCACCACGGCGACCTGCG
Organism: uncultured Actinomycetota bacterium; assembly: GCA_963840275.1. Lineage (GTDB taxonomy): Bacteria > Actinomycetota > Actinomycetes > Mycobacteriales > Pseudonocardiaceae > Actinophytocola. The sequence goes on along the minus strand of CAWIYK010000002.1, from coordinate 72,073 downwards.
GATCACCACGCCGGGTCAGGTGGTCAGCGACCTCAGGGTGACCGGCACGGTGATCGTCGACGCCCAGAACGTCACGCTGCGCCGCGTCATCGTCGTCGCCGCGTTCGGGTCGCCCGCGCTCAGCCAGAACGCCGGCAACCTGACCGTCGAGGACAGCGAGCTGTCCGGCGCGCCGTCGGTCGCGCAGCACGCCGGCGGGCTGTCCGTGCGGCGGAGCAGGCTCGAGTCCGGCGTGACCCTCGTCGGCGACGCCCAGCTCCTCGACAACTACCTGAGCTCCGCGGACGTGCTGGTCCAGTCCGGCGCGGCCGGCGTGCTGCTGCGCCACAACGTGACGGGCCAGGTGACGATGGACGACTTCGACGGGGCGATCACGAACGTGACCATCGAGAACGGGGTGCTGCTGAAGGTCGACGCTCCGATCGGGTCGGGCTCGGCGAGCATCCACGTGCTGAACAACAGGTTCCTCGGCAGCGCGCCGAGCACCGGCTGGGACCCCTCCGCCCCGGACTACCGCTGGTCCGGCAACACCTTCGCGAGCAGTGGTGCCCCAGCGAACCCGTAGCGCCGCTCAGACGGCGACCGACACCCCGGCGGCTTCGCCAGGACCGTCCGCGCGGTCGGCCGCGTCGGGGCGGCCGATGCCGAGCGCGACGAAGAGCCGGTCGAGCACCGCGCCGGGGTCGGCGGCCGGCGTGAGACCACGGAGATCCACCGGCTGCCAGCCGTCGCTGCCGGCCTGCGCGACGAGCTGCCGCAGGTTGTCGGCCATCGTGAGGTGGCCGCTGTCGCTGACCCCGCGGCGGCTGGCCGCCTCGGTGATCGGGGTCGGCGTGCCGAGCCGCGCGGCCCGCTCGAACTCCAGCCGCGTCCGCCCGGTCAGTCCGAGCGCGTCGGCGAGCAGCCGCACCGAGTCCCTGCGCGGGCGGCTCACCCTGCCGCGCTCCAGGTTCTGGATGCTGCGCGGGCTCAGCCCGGACCGCTCCGCGAGCCCCTCCTGCGTCAGGTTGGCGGCGTGCCGCCACCGCTGGACCAAGGCCGCGAACGTCGCCCCGGCCGTGCCGACACCCCACGTGCCGACCGCATCGCCCTTGCCGCCCATAGCGCCCCTCCATCGAGCCGCCCGAAACCACTTTTCATACCGGAAGACGCGCGAGCGGCCAGAACCTCACACCTCGGATTTGGACTGCCATTGACCAGACTTGCCGTTGCCATCGCGGCGATCCTGATCCTCGTCACCGCCGCGCCCGCTGCCGCGCAACCGGCGGAGGGCGAGGCCGACCTCGTGGTGACCGTCGCCTTCGACAAACCCGAGTACGGCGCCGCCGACGAGGTCCGCGCGACCGTCACGGTGACCAACGCCGGCACGGCCCCGGCGCGCGGCGTGACCCTCACCGCCGAGGGCAACAGTCCGTTCCTGGCGCAGAACTGGGGCGAGCTCGACCCGTCCGGCGGCGGCGCGGACCTCGCGCCGGGCGAGCGGGTCCAGCTGGAACCCGTCCAGCGGATCAACAACCTGGTGACGGTCCTGACGCTCGCGGTCACGGCCACGAGCCCGGACCCGGATCTGGACCCGGAGAACAACCGCGCCGTCGCGGAGGCGCCGGTGTCCGTGCGCTACGTCGACGTCACCGGCGTGCTCTACGGCGACCGCGACGGCGACAAGCAGATCGACCCCGGCGAGCCGATGAGCGGGGTCGGCGTGGAGCTCGACGGCGGCGTGCCGAGCCTGGTGGTGACCGGCCGGACCGACGCGACGGGCCGGTTCGCCTTCCCCCACGTGCCGGAGGGGTTCTACACCGCGACTCCCGGGTTGCCGGCCGGCTGGCAGGTCGACGGGAGCCAGGCGCTCGACGTGCGGACCGGCGCGGGCGACTTCGTCGTGCGGGTCGTGCGGGCGGCGACGTCGCTGTCGGGGAAGATCGCGTTCGACCGGACCGAGTACGCGGTCGGCGACGCCGTGCACGAGCGGGTCACGCTCACCAACCACGGCAAGACCGACCTCGCCGGCGTGACCGCCCGCTGTGTCGAGGGCGGTGCGCCGAACACGCTGAGCGGGCTGGAGTGGGGCGACCTCACCCACTACTTCGGCGCCGGCGTGACCGTGCCGGCCGGCGCGACACGGACGTTCGACTTCACCGCCGCCGTGCCGGAAGGCGGCCGCCTGTACGGCTTCATCACGATCACGTGCTGGTTCAGCACGGCGTTCAAGTACGACGACGGGCCGTCGGTGACCGCGCGCGCGGTCGTGCCGGGCGGCCGGGGCTCGAGCGGCGGCGACGTCCTCGTCGACCGCGACCACGACATGCAGGTGGACGCCGGCGAGGCGGTGCCGGGCGTGAAGCTGTTCCTCGTCGACGACGCCGGCGCGGTCGTCGCGCGCACCGTCACCGGCGCGAACGGACACTTCCTGTTCACCGACGTGCCGGCGAACAGCTACGAGCTGCGGCTCGCCGGTCCGTGGCGGCTGGAGAGCGCGGCGTCGCAGCGGCTCGGCGTGTTCTCCGACGAGGTCGTCGACAGCGCGGTGGTGCGGGTGGTGCCCGGGCCCTTCCAGCCCGACCTCGACGCGCCGCCGGTTCGACCGTCCATTCCGGACCCGCCGGCGCCGCCCGCGCGGCAGGCGAGCCCGCGGCCGGCGAACCTGGCGGACACCGGGGTGAGCGTGGTGGAGCTGTCGGTGTTGGGGCTGTTGCTGACGCTGACCGGAACGGCGTTGCTGTTCGTCCGGCGTCGGGAGGTCTCGTGACCCGGTCGGTGTCGGTCGTGCTCGCGGCGGTGCTGACGTTCGTGTGCGCCGCGCCGGCGGCGGCCGACGAGCCGGCCGTCGACCTCGCGGTCACGGTCGTGCTGGACAAGGCGGAGTACCGGGCGTTCGACCAGATCACCGCCACGGTCACGGTCGTCAACAACGGTGCCGCGCCGGCCACGGTGGTGTACGTGACGGTGGCGTCGGACGTGCCGGCGGTCGGGTGGACGTGGCGCGCGGAACGGTACGTCGGCCGGCTCGAGCCCGGTGCGCGGGCGACGCTCACGGAGTTCGCCACGGCGCCCAACAACATCGCCGTCGCCGACCTGATGCTGCCGGTGACGGCGGAGCTGAACCTCCTCGAGCCGGACCGTGTGCCGGCGGACAACCGCGCGACGGTCGAGGCGCCGCTGGTCCTCACGACCGCCAACCTGTCCGGGGTCGTGTACGGCGACCGGAACGACAACCGCGTCGTCGACCCCGGCGAGCCGCTGACCGGCGTCGGCATGGAGTTCCCGCGCACGGCCCCGCCGGGCGGCGACGCGTACGCGCGCACCGACGGCGATGGTCGGTTCGCGGTGTCGAACCTGCTGGTGGGGCCGTACATCGCGAGGACGAGCCTGCCGGCGGGGTGGCAGCTGGAGAACGCGGAGTTCGACCTCGTGCCCGGCGACAACCAGGTGGTGCTGCGGGCCGTGCGGCAGGTGGCGGCGCGGCTGACCGCGACCGTCACGTTCGACCGGGACACCTACGCGGTCGGCGACACGGCGCACCAGCACGTCACGCTCACCAACCACGGCGGGACCGACCTGGAGCGGGTCGCCGCGCGCTGCGACGGAACGGGCAACGGCTTCGCGGGTGAGACGTGGGGCGTGCTCAAGGCCGGCTTCGGCAACGGCGTGCCGATCCGCGCCGGCGAGACGCGGACGTTCGACTTCGCCGAGGTGGTGCCGGAACGCGGCTGGCGCTTCGGCCACATGATCGTCGACTGCGTCTTCGGCGGCGACGACTACGGCCAGAACGGCGCGCGTGTGTACGCGAAGGTCGCCGTCCCCGGCGGTCGCGGCCGCGTGACCGGGATCGTGAGCCACGAGGACGGCCCGATCCCGAACCTGAAGCTGTATCTGGTCGACGACGACGGCGCGATCGCCGCACGGGCCGTCACCGACGCCACCGGCGCGTACGACTTCGCCGACACCCCTGCCGACCGCTACGAGCTACGCGTCGTCGGCCCGTGGCGGACGTCCCAGGGGATCGCGCACCACCTGCAGGTCTTCGCGGACGGCTGGACGACCGAGCAGCTGTACCTGGTCGCGGGTCCGACCCAACCGGACCCGGACGACGCCACCGGCCACCGCGCCGTCGAGCCCGGGCGCGCCGGCTCCGCAGGCGGCGGTCCGCCCGGCGGACCTGGCGGACACGGGCGCGAGCGTCATCGAACTGTCCGCGCTGGCCGTACTCCTGCTCCTGACGGGCAGCGCCCTGCTGCTGGTCCGCCGCACTCCCCGCTCGCGCTGATCGTTCCGAAACTGCGTGTCGTTCTTCGTGTTCTCCGCGCTGATCCGTTGCCACACTGGCGGTACGTCGCGGTAGCCACCCACACGCACGCGACGTCGCGCTAGACGTCACCTATCTGGGGGTACGGGTGTGGGTTGGTGCCGCGCACGAGCGGTGCCAACCCACACACGCGCAATTGGGTGACTCTGCGTACACGTGCCTGCTGGCAAATGGGTGAACCCGGCGGGTGAATCCTGAGTTATTGTGCGCCGCGTGCCAACGGAACCGCGCAAGTTGCAGATCAGTCGCCGCACCCTCCTCGCAGGCGCCGCCGCGGCCACGGTCGTCGCGTTCGACCCGGTCGGCCTCGGGTGGCTGACCGAGGCGGACGCCACCCCGGGCATCGTCGTCCCGGACCTCGACGGCGAGCTGGTGTTCGACGAGGAGTCCCGCACCGAGGCCGCCGACGACTACGGCAACATCGTCCACCGCAGGCCGATCGCCGTGCTGCGGCCGGGTTCCGTGCGGGACGTGGCGCGGATGGTGAAGTTCGCGAACATGCATCGGCTGCAGGTCGCCATGCGCGGCCAGGGCCACTCGACGTACGGGCAGGCGCAGGTCAGAGGCGGTGTCGTGATCGACTCGCGCACGCTGGCCACCATCCACCGGATCACCGCGGACCGCGCGGTGGTGGACGCGGGCGTGCAGTGGCTGGACCTGATCAAGGCCACCATCGCGCAGGGCGCGACCCCACCCGTCGCGACGGACTACCTCGGCCTGTCGGTCGGCGGCACCCTGTCGGTCGGCGGCATCGGCGGCGCGACCTCGCACCACGGCATGCAGGTGGACAACGTGCTGGCGCTGGAGGTCGTCACCGGCGTCGGTGAGCTGGTCCGCTGCTCCCCGAGCGAGAACCGCGACCTGTTCCGGTCGGTGCTCGGCGGCCTCGGGCAGTTCGGGGTGATCGTCCGCGCGACGGTGCGCCTCGTCCCGGCGGAGACCACGGCGCGCGTGTACCACCTGTTCTACCCGGACCTGGCGTCGTTCACCGCGGCCCAGCGCACCGCGCTCGCCGACCGCCGCTTCAGCTACCTGGAGGGCCAGATCGCGCCGACCGAGTCGGGCTGGAGCTACCAGCTCGAGGGCGTCGCGTACCACAGCCCGCCGAACACCCCCGACGACGCGGCGCTGACGGCGGGCCTGAACCCGGCCGGGTCGGAGATCTCGGACCTGCCGTACTTCGACTGGCTCAACCGGATCTACGAGCTGGTGGAGCAGCTGAAGCAGCTGGACCTGCCCGGTCCGTGGATCAACGTCTTCATCCCCGACGGCGCGACGGAGGCGTACGTCGCGGGCGTGCTGGCGGAGACAGTGCCGGCGGAAGCGGGCGGCGTGGTGCTCCTGTACCCGGTGCCGCGCGAGCTGATGACCCAGCGTTTCGTGATGCTGCCGGACACCCCGGTGGTGTTCCTGCTGGCGCTCCTGCGGGTGGTGAGCCCTCCGGAAGTGCCAAGGCTCCTGGCGACGAACCGATCCCAGTACGACAGGGTCCGAGCGGTCGGCGGCACGCACTATCCGGTAGGCGCGATCCCCCTGACCCCCGCCGACTGGCAGGCCCACTACGGCCCCCGCTACCGCGAGTTCGCCGAGGCAAAGCGCCGCTACGACCCGAAACACGTGCTCGCACCGGGGCAGGGGATCTTCGGCTGATCCCGTCTCAGCGGCCCGTGCCCCCTCGGTAGCATGACCGCACGGGCCGTTAGCTCAATTGGTAGAGCTGCGGACTTTTAATCCGTAGGTTCTGGGTTCGAGCCCCAGGCGGCCCACAAACCTCTGGTCGACCCTGCTCGGTTGCCGCCGCAACCTCGCCGGGTCGGTCGTCATTACTCTGCGGGGGCGACCCCCGCAGACCCCACGGTGCGGTCGGTCGCGACCTGCGTGGTCCGGTCGGGTCCCTCATACCCTCTGCGAAGCCGTCGGCGATCTGGCGCGGTGAGCTCGGCTGATGGTCGGGACCGCAGTTCGTCGGGGACCCTTGCCATCCCGCCGACCTCCACGAGGGCTATCACCGCGTCAAGGGGGCACACCCAGTCCAAGCACCGGACATGAGGATGCTGCCCCCTGACCCGGCGGGATCGAACTACGCCAGGTCGACGGGATGGCTGGAAGCCCTCCTCGCTGGGGCAGAGCAACGCTTGGTCTACGAGCGCCACCCCCTTGTCTAGGGGGCATTTATATTGACTGTCTAGGGGTACTAAACTTCGCTGGTGGCGAAGTCGATGAGATACCGCAAGGTGAAGACGGCACTCCTTGCGCAAGGCTGCAAGTGGGCGCCGGGCAAGGGGTGACCACGAGAAGTGGTACTGCCCTTGTGGGGAGCATATGGCGGTCGTCACGGCAGGAGGGACGGTCTCGCCGGGTGTCGTGGCCGACACGATCAAATAGATGTCGTGCCTGCCGGAAGGGTGGTTGCAGTGAGCTATGACGTAGTGGCGAAGCCGTGGAAGGGCGGCTGGGAACTTCACATCAAGGGTGTCGGAGTCACCCGGTCTCGAACGCTGCCGACAGCTGAACAAGCAGTGCGCGACTACGTTGCCACAATTTATGACCTGGACGAGGTTACCGACCCGATCAAGGTCACGGTTGCACTCGACAAAGGGGTGGCGGACGAGATTAAGGAGGCCAAAGCGCGAAGTAGAGATGCTGAAGCCGCGCAGAAAGAGGCCGCTCGGAAATCTCGGGTTGTGGTTCGCAAGCTTCGTCGTAGCGGTCTCTCGGTGACTGACACCGCTACGATCCTCGGTGTCTCTCGTGGCAGGATTTCGCAACTGGACAAAGCGGATCCCAGCGGGACGACTTGGACAAAGAAGCAGACGGAGGCGGCGGAGAACGCCACAAAAGTGGCCGCTAGCGTCGAAGTCAAGCAGTCCCGTTCTCCCAAGCGGCAGGCTGCTCGTCGTTCAAACGTGTGACCTATGGCGGCTGCTTGCGACAGTTGCCTTGCGGCCGAACGTCAGCGGCTCGTCGTGGGTTTGGTACCGGGGCGGCGCGTCTTTGGAACTTCCGCGCCAGTCGCAGAAAGATCAGCCCCGCCACGAACATTCCGCCGAACTTGGCCATCTCCAGCCACCAGTGCGAGTCCCCGTGGATGCTCCACTCGTTCGCCTGCAGGAATGCGAAAGCCTGCACGAGACCCCACCAGCAGGTCAGGTGTCCGAACACGCGCAGCAGGCGCGCTCTTCCCCGCTGCGCTCTGACCGCCTCGCTGGCGGGCAGCTTCTCCTCGTACGCCAGCAGTTGAGCCATCGCCGGGCGTGCTGCGTTGTGGATCGTGACCGTGAGGACGTTGTAGAGCGGGAACCCGACCAGCGGCGCGAACGTGGGGGTCCACTCGGCCGAGAAGTGGATCAGGCCGCTGATCATCACCTTCTGGTTCGCGATGAGGGGCTCCTGGGCCGGGTGGTAGTCCGGCAACGTCGGCGGCTTCCAGACCTTTCCGGTCTGCCTTCGCACCAGCGCGGCGCGTTTGTTGGATTAGCGCGGCGGCTTCGACGCGAAACCGGTCGTACCGTTGCCTGTCCGCGGGGACTACGAGTAGGAGCCGTTCCGGTCGCACCAGGCGGGTGGCTTCCACGAACTCCCACAGCGTTCCCGGCGTCGGATCGAGCACCATGACCACCAGCCTGGCCCGCGACATCAGACGCCGGACCGGCTGGTGCCAGTCGTCGGGCGGCAGGTACAGCCGCCGCGCCCCGACCGGTGGCCTCTCCTCGGCAGGCCTACCCACCGCGATGACACTGCGGCCGTAGTCGCGTACCGCGGCGATCAGGTGCTCCTCGATACTGCGGCCCGACAGGAACAGCGAACCGACGAACGCACCCGGCGTCAGCGCCTCGGGGCGAAGCCACTCCCGTTCAAGATCGCCTCTCTCGGCGTCGTCGTCGAACGACCGCAGATAGAGGACGTACAGCTCGTGCGGCTGCGGGAACGACGCCGTCCTGCTGAGGCGCCGACGGCCTGCCATGCGCGCCACCTGACCGAAGTGGGCGATCGTGCCGCCCCCGATCGTGCCGGCCGCCCAGACCGGCCACCCCGCGACCAGCAGGACGCCGCCGAACCGCCGTGAGCCCCACATGCGACCGAATGTAGCGGCTCCGACACGAGACGTGGGCGGACCTGACCGGTAGCTGTCATCGGCTGAGGTCGGTCAAGAAGTCGTCCAGTAGCTGGACCTGGCGGGGCGGTGGCAGGCGGTCCGGATCGAACAAGGCCTGCACCACCAACCCGTGTGCGAAGGCCGCCGCGCGGACCGCCATGTCCGACGCGGACGCGGACGCCGGCAGCGCGCCACGCTCCTGGGCCGCCTCGATGCTCGTCTCCAGTCGCTCGCGCCACCGCACGTACCTGGTCCGCTGGCTCGACGTCAACTCGGGATCGTCCAGAGCCGCGTCCCAGAAGCTCACCCACACGCGGCTCATGGCGACGCTGTCGGGCGTCAGCGGGAGCACGTCCACCAGCGCCGCCCGCAGCGCGGCCAGCCCGGGGCCCTCCGCGCGCAGGCGTGGGCGGTTCTCCGTCCGCTCCTCCGCCACCTCGTGCGCGTACCGCACCAGCTCCCGCTTGTTCGCGAAGTAGTGGGTCAACAACCCCGTCGACGCCCCGAGCGACGCCGCGACGGCCCGCAGCGTCAGCCCGCCGAAGCCGCGCGCCGCCAGCACGCGCCAGACCGCCTCGGCCACGTCGGCCCGTCTCGCGTCGTGGTCACCCCGTGCCGGCATGTGGGTAGAGTACATAACAAACGTTTGGTACGGAGGTCGCCCATGCTGTCCCTGTCACTGACCGACGATGCCGAGCTGCGTGCTCTCGAGCCGTGGCAGGCGACCGAGCTTGCCGAGCACGTGACGGCCTCGAAGGAGCACCTCGCGCACTGGCTGCCCTGGGTGGACACCGTGAGCGAGCCGGCCGGCGCCGCCACGATGCTGCAGCGCTACGCCGACGAGCAGGCCAAGGGCAACGGCCGCATCCACGGCATCTGGGTCGACGGCAAGCTCGCCGGCGGCGTCCTGTTCCGCGTGTGGGACAACAAGAGCGGCATGTGCGAGGTCGGCGTGTGGCTGGCGCCGGACGCGGTCGGCCGCGGGCTGGTCACCCGCGCGGCCACCGTGATGATCGACTGGGCGTTCCGCGCGCGGGGCATGCATCGCGCGGAGTGGCGGTGCGCGGCCGGCAACGAGCGCAGCATCGCGGTGGCGCGTCGCCTCGGCATGACGAAGGAGGGCACGCTCCGCGAGGCCTTCGCGCACAACGGAACCCGCCACGACGTCGAGGTCTGGGCCGTCCTCGCGACGGAGTGGGCTCAGCGCGCGTCGTAGGCCTGACGGGCGGCGGTGATCGTCGCGCGGTGGCGTTCCGCCCAGTCCGTCAGCGACAGCAGCGACTCGTACAGCTCCCTCGCGATGGGCGTCAGCTCGTACTCCACCTTCGGCGGCACGGTCGGGTGCACGGTCCGGGTGAGCAACCCGTCGCGCTCCAGGTTGCGCAGGGTCAGCGTCAGCATCCGCCTGCTGATGCCCTCGATCGCACGTTCCAGCTCCGTGAACCGGACCGGGCCGCGGGCGGCCGTCACCACGATGAGGATGCTCCACTTGCCCGCGACGCGGTCGAGCACCTCGCGCACCGGGCACGCCTCCGCCATGACCTGCGCCGGTACATCGATGTTCCTCTGGGACATGAAAGTGCCTCCTTCCGCGCATCCCAATAGTCACAGATGATGGCCTCCGTTACAAACGGTGCACTATTGGGAGGCGTGGGATGTCGCGTTGGCAGGCGCTGGCGGTGCTGTGCTCCGGCACGCTGATGATCATCATCGACCAGACCATCGTCAGCGTCGCGCTGCCGGCGATCCGGGCGGACCTCGGGTTCTCCGAGCCCGGCCTCGCATGGGTGGTCAACGCGTACGTGATCCCGTTCGGCGGCCTGCTGTTGCTCGCCGGCCGGCTGGGCGACCTGTTGGGGCGCAGGCGGATGTTCGTCGCGGGCATGGTCGTGTTCACGGTCGCGTCGCTGCTGTGCGGCCTCGCCCCGAACGCCGCGACGCTCGTCGCCGCGCGGTTCGCGCAGGGGATCGGCGGTGCGATGGCGTCCGCCGTGACGCTGGGCATGGTCGTCCCGCTTTTCCCCGCCGCGGCGGACCGGGCCCGCGCGCTCGGGGTGTTCAGCTTCGTGCAGGCGGCCGGTGGCTCGTTGGGTGCCCTGCTCGGCGGGGTGCTCACCCAGTCGGTGTCGTGGTCGTGGATCTTCTACATCAACGTCCCGATCGGTGTGCTCACGGTGTTCCTCGCGCTGCGGCTGAGCGACGGTGACCGGGCCGTGCGCGGCGCGACGGACGCGCTGGGCGGCGCGCTCGCGACTGCCGGCCTCATGCTGGCCGTGTACGCGATCGTCAACGGCGTGCTCGTCGCGGGCGTCGTCGCGGTGGTGCTGCTGGCGTTGTTCGTACTCCGCGAGTCCCGGTTCGCGACGCCGTTGTTGCCGCTGCGGGCCTTTCGCTCGGTCGCCGGGGTGAACGCCGTGCTGGCGTTGCTGGTGGCGGCCATGTTCGGGTTCCTGTTCTTCGCGGTGCTGTACCTGCGGTCGCTGGCCTACACCGCGTTGGCGACCGGCCTTGCGATGGTCCCGGTCGCGGTGTCGATCGGCGCCGTGTCGCTGTTGTTGTCCGCGCGACTCAACGGACGCTTCGGCGAGCGCACGGTGTTGTCGGCCGGACTGGCACTCATCGCGCTGGGACTGACCGCGTTCGCGTTCGGACCGGTCGCGTTCGTGCCGCAGATCCTGCCGGCGATGCTGTTGCTGGGCGTCGGTTTCGGCGCGGCGATGCCGGCACTGATGGCGTTGGGCATGGCCCGCGCCACGGCGTCCGACGCCGGCCTGATGTCGGGCCTGTTCAACACGAGTCAGCAGGTGGGCGGCGCTTTGGGACTGTCGTTGCTGGTCGCCGTGTCCGGCACCTACCAGCACGCGTTCGCGATGGGCGCCGGCCTCGTGGTGGCGGCGCTGGTCACGGCCGTCCTCGCCGTGCGGCGTCAGGTCCCGAGGGAGTGTGCCGCGCCGCGGACGAGCTCCCGGGGTTGACCGGGACGGCGCGGAGCCATAGCTTTCTGCCGCTCGGCTCCCTGCGCTCGTGAAGGATCGCGATGACCCTGCCAGCCTTCCCCGACGGTTTTCTGTGGGGAGTCTCCAGTTCCGCCTATCAGATAGAGGGCGCCGTCGCGACGGACGGCCGTGGTCCGTCCACATGGGACACCTTTACGGCGAAACCGGGGGCGGTCCACAACGGGGACACGGGCGCGACCGCGACCGACCACTACCACCGGTACCGCGAGGACGTCGCCCTCATGCGGGACCTCGGCGTCGGCGCCTACCGCTTCTCCATCTCCTGGTCGCGCGTCCTCCCCGACGGCTACGGCGCCGTCAACGAGAAGGGCCTCGACTTCTACGACCGGCTCGTCGACGAGCTGTGCGCCAACGGGATCGCGCCCGCCGCGACACTGTTCCACTGGGACACCCCGCAGCGGATCGAGGACGAGGGCGGCTGGCTCGACCGCGACACCGCCTTCCGCTTCGCCGACTACGCGGCCACGGTGGCCGACCGGCTGGCCGACCGCGTCCACATGTGGATGCCCCTCAACGAACCCATGGTGCTCACGCTCTTCGGCTACGCGGTCGGCGCGCACGCGCCGGGCAAGAGCCTCATGTTCGACGCGCTTCCCGTTGCCCACCACCAACTCCTGGGCCACGGGCTCGCCGCGCGGGCGCTGCGTGCGGCGGGCGCCACCAGCGTCGGCATCGCCAACCACCACGTGCCGGTGTGGCCCGCGTCCGACAGCGCCGCCGACCGCAGCGCCGCCAGCCTCTACGACGGCCTCGTCAACGACATGTTCGCCGCTCCCATCCTCACCGGGCGCTACCCGACCGACGAGCTCGCCGCCGCCATGCCGGGCCCGGTCGCCGAGGACCTGGAGATCATCGCCACGCCGCTGGACTGGTACGGCGTCAACTACTACCTGCCGAGCAAGGTCGCCGCGCCGAGCGCGTCCGACGCGCCGACGGTCATCGACGGCGTCGCCATGCCGGAAGGCCTGCCGTTCGACTTCCCCGTGATCGACGGCTACCCGACGACCGACTTCGGCTGGCCCGTGGTGCCGAACGGGCTGCACGAGACCCTCACCATGCTGGCCGACCGCTACGGCGACAACCTGCCGCCCATCTACCTCACCGAGAGCGGCTGCGCGTTCCACGACGAGCGGCACGACCAGCGTCGCATCGACTTCCTCGACGGGCACCTGCGCGCGGTGAACAAGGCGATCGCCGACGGCATCGACGTCCGCGGCTACTTCGTGTGGTCCATTGTGGACAACTTCGAGTGGGCGGTCGGCTACTCGCAGCGGTTCGGCCTCGTGCACGTCGACTACGACACGTTCGCCCGCACCCCCAAGGACTCCTACTACTGGTATCGAGACGTCATCAGAGGCCAGCGGTGATCGAGCCGACGACACCGGTCCCGGCTCGCTGGACCGCGCTGCTCTCCCTCGCCTCCCTCGGACTGTTCACCGCTTTCTACGGCCCCATCCAGGTTCTGCTCGGCCTGCAGGCACAAGACCTTGCCCCTGAACACAAGGAGCTGGCGCTCGGCGTGGTCGTCGGGCTCGGTGCCGCGTTCTCCGTGGTCGCCAACCCGCTGTTCGGCGCGATCTCCGACCGCACGACCTGGCGCGCCGGCCGCCGCCTGCCGTGGACGGCCATCGGCGCGCTCGGCGGCGCCGCCGCCCTCGGCCTACTCGCGGTCGCGCCCACCGTCGCCGTGATGGCGATCGGGTGGTGCGCGGCGCAGCTCACCCTCAACGCCATGCAGGCCGCCCTGTTCGCGGCGGTGCCCGACCAGGTCCCGCACGGCCAGCGCGGCATGGTCGGCGGCTGGCTCGGCGTCGGGCAGACGCTCGGCATCGTCGTCGGCTCCGGGCTCGCGGCCGCGGTCGGCGGCCTGGCCGCCGGCTACCTCGTGTGCGCGGCGTTCCTGCTCGTCGCCACCGTGCCGTACCTGCTGCTGCGCAAGGACACCGTGCTGGACCCGGCCGACCGGCCGCGGCTGTCGCTCCGAAATTTCTGGATCAGCCCGCGCCGCTACCCGGACTTCGGCTGGGCCTGGCTCACCCGCTTCCTGCTGAACCTCGGCAACTCGATCGCCATCGTCTACCTGCTGTACTTCCTGCAGGACGAGGTCGGCCACGACGACCCGGACAGCGGCGTCTTCGTGCTCACCGCCATCTACGCGGTCACGCTGCTGTCCACTGTGGTCGCCGGCGGTATCTGGTCGGACCGGGCCGGCCGGCGCCGCGTGTTCGTCTGCTGGGCCGGCGTCGTGATGGCGGTGGCCGCGCTGATCCTCGCGTTCTGGCCCACCTGGCCGGGCTCGATGCTGGCCGCCGGGGTGCTCGGGCTGGGCTTCGGCGTGTACCTGTCGGTCGACTTCGCGCTGATGACCGAGGTGCTGCCGGCGGCCGGCGACCGGGGCAAGGACCTCGGGGTGATCAACATCGCGAACTCGCTGCCGCAGGTGCTCGCACCGGTGGTCGCGGCACCCATAGTCACGCACCTCGGCGGCTACCCGGTGCTGTACGTACTGTCCGCGCTGGTCGGCGTGGCCGGGTCGGTCCTCGTGTACCGAATACGCTCGGTGACCTGATCCCGCTCGTTCCGTCCCTTGTCTCACGCGCTGTTAGAGTGCTGCGAATTATGTCAGGAACAGACAGTCGCCAGGACGCGTCGGTGGGGGCCGCCGCGGTCGACCAGGATGGTGTGCGGATCGCGGCCGACCAGGAGTCGGTCGTGGACGTGCTCTTCGACGACCAGTGGGTCTGGTCGTTCAACGCCGAGCGGGACACCCGGCTCGAAGAAGGGCGGCGCCTGGCGCGCTGGCCGGTCAACCTGAGACCGTTCCTGCGCGGTACCGGACACGTCACGGTGCGCGAGCGCTTCGGTGAGAAGGTGCTGCTCGACGGCGACGTCGTGTTCGACGACAGCGACCACCGCGTCAAGATCGTCGACGGGCAGGGCCGGCCGCTGATCGTCGACAAGGGCGGCGACATGCAGTGCGGGTTCTCCGAGCGCGGCGAGGCGACGCGGGAGGCGCTGCTCGACGCGATCGAGGACGTGCTCGACAAGATGCGCGACGAGGGCGGTGTCGACGCGTTCCTGGCGTTCGGCGCGCTGCTCGGCGCGGTCCGCGACGGGCACTTCATCCCGCACGACTCCGACGCCGACGTCGCCTACCTGAGCAGGCACCAGAGCCCGGTGGACGTGGCGCGCGAGTCGTTCGCCCTGGAGCGGATCATGATCCGCGCCGGCTACTGGACCTGGCGGTTCTCCTCCGCCGACTTCAAGGTGATCGTGCCGGACCCCGAGGGCGGCCGCGCGATCGACATCTTCGCCGGCTTCGTCGTCGACGGCACGTTCTACCTGATGCCCGAGGTGCACGCGAAGGACTTCGATCCGGGCGTGATCCTGCCGATCAGCGAGATCGAGCTGGAGGGTCGCAAGATCCGCGGGCCCGCCAGGCCGGAGGCGCTGCTCGAGATCACCTACGGCCCGCACTGGCGCATCCCGGACCCGTCGTTCAAGTTCGAGACGCCGCACCAGGTCCGGCGCCGGCTCGACGGCTGGACGCGTGGCAACACGTCCAACCGTGGGCACTGGTGGCCGTTCTACTTCGGCAAGGCCGGCTCGACCGTGTCCGAGCAGCCGTCGCCGTTCGCGGAGTGGGTGCACGAGCGGGAGCCCGCCGAGGCCGCGATCGTCGACATCGGCTCCGGCACCGGCCGCGACTCGCTGTGGTTCGCGCGGCAGGGCCACGACGTGCTCGGCATGGACTACATCCCCGCGGCGACCGACCGGGCCGGCAGGACGGCGGCCGCGGAGGGCATCCCGGCGCGGTTCAAGACGCTCAACCTGTACGACGTCCGCCAGGTGCTCGGGATGGGCGGCGAGCTCGCGCACCACGACGTGCCGCCGACGCTGTACGCGCGGTTCCTGATCCACGCGCTGGAGGACGCCGGCCGGCACGCGCTGTGGCGCATCGCGAGCATGTGCCTGCGCCGCGGCGGCCGGTTCTACCTGGAGTTCCGCACCGACGAGAACGCCACGGCGGAGAAGGTCTACGGCGAGCACTTCCGCAAGTACCTCCCCGGCGACGTGGTCGCGGCGGAGATCGAGGCGTGGGGTGGCCAGATCGAACACCGCGAAGAGGGTTACGGCTTCGCGGTCTACAAGGATGAGGATCCGCACGTATGCAGGCTGGTGGCAACATGGAAACGCTGAAGTCGCGACTGCGTGGCGTGGTGGCTCGTCAGGGCCGCCGAGTGGCTCGCATCACCGGCGTCGACGAGGAGATCCGCTCGATGCGCGACCGCATCGCCGAGCTGGAGCGTGAGGTGCAGGAGTCGCGCCTGCTCAACCAGCGCCTCGCCGAGCTGACCGACGTGGTGTCGGAGGTGCTGGTCCCGGCCGCGGACCGCGACGACAAGAAGCTCGCCGAGCTGCTGGGCACCTACAACCGCGACTCGTTCTAGGCCCACCCGAACTCGCAGGTCACCCCGCGAGTCCCGCGTTCAGACCTAGCGAGTCCCCCGTTCAGACATGGTGAGTTGTCGTTTCGTGTACCGACACGAAACGGCAACTCGGTCTGCTTGAACGGGGGACTCGCTGTGTCCGAACCGGGGACTCGCGGTCAGTCCCTGATCGGCTCGGCGATGCCGATCAGGTTGCCCTCGCTGTCGCGGAACCACGCGGCCCGCTCGCCGACGCCGACCGACGGGTAGTTGCCCTCGACCTCGGCGATCCCGTCGACCGTGCGCAGGCCGGGGACGTCGACGTGCTCGAACTCGACGCCTCGGCGGCGCAGCTCGTCGACGACCGCCTCGATGTCGTCGACCGTCCAGCCCATCTGGGTGTGCTCGCCGGAGGCCCGGCCCGCCGAGGCGAACAACGCGAAGCTCGACCCGCCGCAGCGGTAGAGCACGCCGCCGGGCCGTTCCTCCGCGGGCCGCAGTCCCAGCTTGTCCGCGTAGAACGCCTTCGCGCGCTCGAGGTTCTGTGCCGGCAGCCTGGTCGCGACCCCGTATTGGTCAAGCATGCCCTCGACGGTGACACACGCCGGCTGGTCCCGCCACTCTCTCGGGCGGACCCTGAGCCGCGGTTCAGGGACAGCTCAGGGTAAACGCCCGATCCGGGCGGGCCCGCCGCGAGCGATGCTGGAAACAGCGGAACTCGGCGGAAAGAGGGGCATGTCGTGGAGATCACCGGAATCATTACGGCGATCGTGTTCGGTGCGGTCATCGGTGGGCTGGGGCGACTCGTCGCGCCGGGCCGGCACCAGCTCTCGATGCTGGTGACCATTCTCGTGGGCATCGTCGCGGCGGTCGCCGGCACGGGGGTCGCCGAGCTGATCGGCGTCGCGGACACCAGCGGGATCGACTGGACCGAGCTGGCGCTGCAGATCGTCTTCGCCGGTGGCGCGGTGTCGCTGCTGACCGGCGCGCGGGCCCGCCAGCACCAGCACCAGTAGGCGCCTCCCGCGCCACCGGAAAGTGCGCATGCGCAACTGCATGCGCACTTTTCGTGTTTCAGCTCTGAGCACCGACCTCACCTGGGTATAGTCCGTTCGCGGCAGCCCGGCTGGGGGATGCACGGGGCGGGGAGGCACGGCGGATGGACGAGTTCATCGATGCCGCACTGTCTTTTCCGGCCGTGCTGTTCACCTTTCTTCTCGCCGTCGTCGTCCTTTACTGGTTGCTGGTGCTGCTGGGCACCATGGACCTGGAGATCGGCGACGGGGACGCCGACTTCATGGACGGCGTCGGCCTCGGCGGGGTGCCGGTCACGGTCACGCTGTCGGTACTGATCGTCGTCTCCTGGTTCGTCAGCCTCGCCGGCGGCGTGCTGACCGCGCCGCTCGACCTCGGCACGTTCGTCCGGGTCCTGCTCGGCATCGGCGTGCTGTTCGTCGCCGTGCTCGCCGGGTTGTTCGCGGCCCGGCTCGTCGCGCTGCCGCTGCGCAAGCTCTACGTCGACGGCGCGGAGCCCTCCCGCAACGACTTCGTCGGGCGCGAGTGCGTCATCCGGACCGGCCGGGTCTCCGGTGACTTCGGTCAGGCCGAGGTCACCGCGGCGGACGGTTCCTCCGCCGTCATCCAGGTGCGCCAGACCGGCGAGCACGCGCTGACCAGCGGCGGCCGCGCACTGATCTTCGAATACGACATCGACGGCGAGTTCTTCTGGGTCGCGCCAGCCACCTGAGTCGGGCCAGCCCCACCTGAAAGGAAAACAATGGAGCCCATCCTGATCGCGGGCGGTGTGGCGCTCGCCGTGCTGCTCATTCTGCTGGTCGCCATCAGCCGCCTGTTCCACAAGGTGGAGCAGGGCAAGGCGCTGATCGTCTCGAAGGTGCGCAACGTGCATGTCACGTTCACCGGCGCCGTCGTGCTTCCGGTGCTGCACAAGGCCGAGACGATGGACATCTCGGTGAAGACGATCGAGATCGAGCGCACCGGGCAGGAGGGGCTGATCTGCCAGGACAACATCCGCGCCGACATCCGGATCACGTTCTTCGTGCGGGTCAACAAGACCAGCGAGGACGTCATCAAGGTGGCGCAGGCCATCGGCACCGCACGGGCGTCCGACGTGGTGACGCTGCAGGAGCTGTTCAACGCCAAGTTCTCCGAGGCGCTCAAGACCGTCGGCAAGCACCTCGACTTCGTGGACCTCTACACCAAGCGCAACGAGTTCCGGGACCGGATCCTCGCGGTGATCGGCACCGACCTCAACGGCTACAGCCTCGAGGACGCGGCCATCGACTTCCTCGAGCAGACCCCGATGTCCCAGTTGGACTCGAACAACATCCTCGACGCGCAGGGCATCCGCAAGATCACCGAGCTGACGGCGATCGAGCACGTGCGGACCAACGAGTTCCAGCGCACCGAGGAGAAGGAGATCACCAAGCAGAACGTGGACGCCCGCGAGGCGATCCTCGAGCTGGAGCGCCGCCAGGCCGACGCGGAGAACCGGCAGCGCCGCGAGGTCGAGACCATGAAGGCCCGCGAGGAGGCCGAGACCCAGAAGGTCCAGGCCGAGGAGCGCCTCAAGTCCCAGGCCGCGAACATCCGCACCGACGAGCAGCTCGGCATCCAGGACCAGAACCGGGCCCGTGAGGTCGCGGTCGCCGAGAAGAACCGCGAGCGGGTCATCGCCATCGAGACCGAGCGGATCGAGAAGGACCGCCAGCTCGAGGTCGTCGCCCGCGATCGGGAGATCGCGCTCGCCAACGCCTCCAAGGACAAGGAGGTCGAGGTCGAGAAGCGCGCGGTCGCCGAGGTCGTCCGGGAGCGGATCGCGGTCGACAAGACCGTGGCCGAGCAGGAGGAGACGATCAAGCGGCTGCGTGCGGTCGAGGAGGCCGAGCGGTCCCGCCAGGCGATCGTGATCAACGCGGAGGCGCAGGCCCAGGAGAACCTGGTCAAGGACATCAAGGCCGCGGAGGCCGCGGAGGTCGCATCGAAGCACAAGGCGCGCGAGGGGATCGTGCTCGCCGAGGCGCGCCAGCAGGCCGCCGAGCTCGACGCCCGCGCGAAGATCCGGCTCGCCGAGGGTCTCCAGGCCGAGGCGGCCGCGCAGGGCCTCGCCGACGTGCAGGTGCGCGAGCGGGGCGCCGAGGTCATCGAGAAGGAGGGCCGCGCCGAGGCCGTCGCGCTGCGCGAGAAGGCACTGGCCGGCGCGGACGCGCTGCGCGAGAAGCTGAAGGGCGAGGCGGAGGGCCTCACCGAGAAGGCCGCCGCCATGGCCGCGCTCGACGACGCCTCCCGTGGGCACGAGGAGTTCCGGCTGCGGCTGGAGTCGGAGAAGGAGCTGCGGCTCGCCGGCATCCAGGCACAGCGCGAGGTCGCGGAAGCCCAGGCGAAGGTCCTGTCGGCCGGGCTGGAGAAGGCCGACATCGACATCGTCGGCGGCGACTCGATGTTCTTCGACAAGCTCATGGGCTCGATCGCGCTCGGCAAGAGCGTCGACGGGTTCGTCGACAACTCCGAGGTCACCAAGGCGCTCGTCGGCCCGTGGCTCAACGGCGACGCGAACTTCGCCGACGACCTCAAGGCCATCCTGTCCTCTTTGGGCAGTGAGGACGTCAAGAACCTGTCCATGTCGGCGATGCTGATGAAGATGATGCAGGACGGCGGCCCGAACGCGTCGCGGATCCAGGCGCTGCTCGGCGGCATGCCGGCCGTGTCGGCGGCGCCGGTCGAGCGGGTTCCCGACGTGCCGGCTGTCGGCGTGCGGAAGCCGTGACGTCCACCGTGTCCGCGCCGGCTCCGGCCGGCGCGGCCCAGGACGGGCTGGACGCGCGCACCTACGAGGTGCTGCGGCAGCGGCTCGCCGAGCAGTCGAAGGAGCTGACCCGGCGGGCCGAGGCGCTGAACACGCGGCGGCTGGAGGTGTTCGGCAGCACCGAGCTGCGGCTCGTCGGCGCCGAACGGATCCGCACGGTCAACAACTGCGTGCCGCGCGACGTCGTGTCCATCCCGGACGGTGACGGTTCCGGCACCAGCGGGCTGATGTTGTTCGGCTACAACGTGTTCATCGGCCTCAAACCGGAGACCACGGTCGACGACGTGTTCTCGTTGCACCGGTTCACCCGCGAGGGAGATGCGTTCCGGTTCGAGGGTGCGGGGCCTGACGAGCGGCCGGAGCTGTTGCGGGACGAGCGGTTCAACCGCGACTTCACCGAGTTGTACCGGTACTACCGGGAGACCCGGCTGCTGCAGCTGCGACCGGTCGACGGCAAGCTGCTCGCGATCTTCCAGACCGGGCCGCGCACCGAGGACATCAAGGTGCTGCGGTGGCAGGTCGGTGCGGACGGCTCACTGTCCTATCTGGACAACGCGGGTGAGCGCGACCACGTGTTCCCGGCCCCGCACGACTTCGAGTGGGTCGAGACGACCCGCGACAACCACGTGCTCGGCCGGCACCCGCACATCTCGATCCAGGACGAGGTGTTCATCGAGACGGTCAACGGCGACCTGACCGTCAAGATCGAGAACAACACCGAGGTCGGCGAGGGCATCTACCGCGAGCCGGTCGACGAGCCGCTGCAGAGCCTCGCCGACGCGGACGTCCGGTACGCGCGCGTCGGACCGCTGATCCTGCTGAAGATCCTGCCGTACAAGGAGAAGGTCGACCGGTACCTGGTGTTCAACACCCGCACCAGGACCGTGGTGCGGCTGGACGGCATCGGTCAGGCGTGCCAGCGGCTGCCGGAGGACCAGGGCATCATCTTCCCCGGCGGCTACTACCTCGCGACCGGCGTGAACAAGACGTTCGACACCGAGACGACCGACCTCGAGTTCGAGCGGATCATCCGGTCCACCAACGGCGAGGACGTGCTGTACGCGTTCCACGCCCGCCACGAGGGCCGGACCCTGCTGCTGCCGTACAACGTGATCCGCAAGGAGGTCGCGACCCCGCTGCCCTGCCACGGGTACTCGCTGTTCGAGGACGGCACGCTCGTGGCGTTCCGCGCGGAGTCCGAAGAGCCGACGCGGGTGCACCCGATGCAGGTGTGGCAGACGCCGTACCTGTCCGACGCGTTCGCCGCCGCGCAGCCGGTCGGCACCGGGCCGCTGGAGCGGATCGGCAACGCGGACCTGGTCCGCGGCGTCTCCGACTGTCTCTCGATCACCAGGATGATCGAGGAGATGGCGCCGTCGACCGCCATGTTCGAGGGCCTGATCGCCGCGTGCGGCAGGACGTTCGACAGCTACCACTGGCTCGGCGAGCAGGAGCTCGGCGACCTGCGCACGCCGGTCGCCGACGTGCGGGCGACCGCGGAGCAGGTGCTCGGCGAGTTCGAGAACGTCCAGTCGCTCACCGGGACCGCGGCCAAGGAGCTCGGCACGGCGGGCGAGCAGGTCGCGTCGCTCGTGCGCCGGGTCCGTGGCGAGGCCCCGAAGTCGGCCGACCAGTGGGTCGCGCAGCTCGCCGAGCTGCGCCGCGCGCAGGGCCGGCTGGTGACCCTGCGCGAGCTGCGGTACGTGGACACCGCGCGGATCGACGAGCTGGCCGCCACGCTCGAGTCCGAACTGGACGCCGCCGCGCGGCGGGCCGTGGAGTTCCTGCGCGGGCCGGACGCGTTCACCGGCTACCACGAGCAGGTCGACGCGCTGGTCGCCGACGCGGAGGCGATCAAGACGGTCGCCGAGGCGGCCCCGGTCGTCGAGCGGCTCGTGGAGCAGTCCGGCGGGCTGGAGATCGTCACCGAGGTCGTCGGCTCGCTCGACATCGCCGACGCGACCGTGCGCACGCAGATCCTCGAACGGATCGGCGAGGTGCTCGGCGGCGTCAACCGCGCACGGGCCACTGTGGACGCCCGGCGGCGCGAACTGCTCGCCACCGAAGGACGGGCCGCGTTCGCGGCCGAGTTCGCGCTGCTCGGGCAGTCGATCACCGGCGCGCTCGCGGTCGCCGACACCCCGCAGCGCTGCGACGAGCAGCTCGGCAGGCTGCTGCTGCAGCTGGAGAACCTCGAGTCCCGGTTCAGCGAGTTCGACGACTTCCTCGCCGAGCTGACCGCCAAGCGCACCGACGTCTACGAGGCGTTCTCGTCCCGCAAGCAGGCGCTCGTCGACGAGCAGGCGCGGCGCGCGGACCGGCTGGTCGACTCCGCGGAGCGGATCCTGGCCAGCATCAACCGTCGCGTCGCCACACTGTCCTCCTTGGACGAGATCAACACCTACTTCGCGTCCGACCCCATGGTCGCGAAGGTCCGGTCCGTCTCCGACGAGCTGCGTGCGCTCGACGACTCCGTGCGGGCCGAGGAGCTGGCCGGCCGGCTCAAGGCAGCGCGGCAGGAGGCCGGCCGCTCGCTGCGCGACCGGGCCGACCTGTTCTCCGACGGCGGCGAGACGGTTCGCCTCGGCCAGCACCGGTTCGCGGTGAACACGCAGGCCATCGACCTGACGCTGGTGCCGAAGGACGGCCGGATGTCGCTCGCCGTCACCGGCACCGACTTCCGCACCCCGGTGACCGACCCGGTTTTCGAGGCCACACAGCCGTTCTGGGACCAGCTGCTCGTGTCGGAGTCGGCGGCGGTGTACCGCGCCGAGTACCTCGCGGCGGCCGTCCTCGAGGCCGGTGTGCCGGACGACGCGGACCTGCTCACGGTCGTGCGGCAGACCGCGGAGGCCCGGTACGACGAGGGCTACGAACGCGGCGTGCACGACAGCGACGCCGCGGCGATCCTCGCGGTCCTGTTGCGGTTGCGTGCCGGCGCCGGACTGCTGCGCTACCCGCCGGCCGAACGGGCCTTCGCCCAGCTGTTCTGGGCGCACGGCACCGACGACGCGGCCCGCGAGCAGTGGACCACGCGCGCCGGCTCGCTCGCGCGGGCCCGGTCGGTGTTCGGCGCGGTGCCGGCGATCGCCACGCTGTGCGAGGAGCTGGCCGCCGCCATGGCCGAGTTCCCGCTCGCCGCCGGTGACCCGACGCTGGCCGCGGAGTACCTGTTCGAGGAGCTGGCGGCCACCCCGCTCGGGTTCGTGACGAGTGCCGGCGCCCGCACCATCGTCGAGCGGTTCCGCCGGACCTTGGGCGGCCGCAAGGAGTTCGACGACGACCTGCGTGCCGTCGGCGACGGTGGTGCCGGCCTCGCGGCCCGCCACCAGCTCGCACAGGCGTGGCTGACCGCCTTCCTGTCCTCTGTGGACGACCTGGCCGGCGACGAGCTGCCGGAGGCGGTCGCGCTGCTGCTGTGCGACCTGCCGCGCGTCGACTCGTCCGCCGCGGTGTCGGCAACGGTGGAGGGGCTGCTCGGCGCGCACCCGAGGGTCGTGAACCGCACCATGACCGTGCGGCTCGACGAGCTGCTGACCAGGACCCGCCGCTTCCGCACGGAGACGCGCGCCCGCGTACCGCGCGTACCAGAAGCAGCGCAACGAGCTGCTGGTGCGTGAGCGCGCGCGCCTTCGGCTCGACGAGTTCAAGCCGAAGGTGATGAGCGCGTTCGTCCGCAACCGGCTGCTCGACGAGGTGTACCTGCCGCTGATCGGCGACAACCTCGCGAAGCAGCTCGGCGCGGTCGGCGACGCGAAACGCACCGACCAGATGGGCCTGCTGCTGCTCATCTCCCCGCCCGGCTACGGCAAGACCACGCTGATGGAGTACGTGGCGAACCGGCTCGGGCTGGTGTTCGTCAAGGTCAACGGCCCGGCGCTGGGCCACGACGTGACGTCGCTCGACCCGGCCGACGCGCCGAACGCGACCGCCCGCCAGGAGGTCGAGAAGATCTCCTTCGCGCTGGAGCTGGGCAACAACGCGTTGCTGTACCTGGACGACATCCAGCACACGTCGCCGGAGCTGCTGCAGAAGTTCATCTCGCTGTGCGACGCGCAGCGGCGGATGGAAGGCGTGTGGGACGGCCGGACGCGGACGTATGACCTGCGCGGCAAGCGGTTCGCGGTCTGCATGGCCGGCAACCCCTACACCGAGCAGGGCAAGCGGTTCCGCATCCCGGACATGCTGGCGAACCGTGCCGACGTGTGGAACCTCGGCGACGTGCTGTCGGGCCGCGAGGACCTGTTCGCGCTGAGCTACGTCGAGAACGCGTTGACGTCGAACCCGGTGCTGGCGCCGCTGTCGGCCCGGTCCCGCGAGGACATCACGCTGCTGGTGCGGCTCGCGCGTGGCGAGGAGGTGCGGTCCGACCAGCTGTCGCACCCGTACTCGGCCGTCGAGCTGGACCAGATCACCTCGGTGCTGCGCAAGCTGTTGCGGGTGCAGGAGGTCGTGCTCGCCAACAACCGGGCCTACATCGCCTCCGCCGCGCAGGCGGAGTCGTCGCGGGTCGAGCCGCCGTTCCAGCTGCAGGGTTCCTACCGCAACATGAACAAGCTGGCCGAGCGGATCGTCCCGGCGATGAACGACGCCGAGCTGGAGTCGGTGATCTCCGACCACTACCTCGGCGAGGCGCAGACGCTGACCTCCGGTGCGGAGGCGAACCTGCTGAAGCTCGGTGAGCTGCGGGGCACGCTGTCGGCGGCGGAGGCGGCGCGCTGGGCCGAGGTCAAGGCCGGCTTCCTGCGGGAGAAGGCGTTGGGCGGCGCCGAGGACGACCCGATGAGCCGCGCGGTCGGCGCGGTCGGCCTGCTCGCCGACAAGGTGGGTGCCGTCGAGGCCGCGATCCGGGAGCGGTGAGCCGTGCTGGCCGCGGACTACTT
The DNA here is from genome assembly GCA_963840275.1 of uncultured Actinomycetota bacterium. Taxonomy (GTDB): domain Bacteria; phylum Actinomycetota; class Actinomycetes; order Mycobacteriales; family Pseudonocardiaceae; genus Actinophytocola. Next base: position 47,515 of record CAWIYK010000002.1, on the reverse strand, counting down.
CGACGAGCATCCGGTCGTCAACGCGATGATCCTGTTCGGCATCGTCCTGACGGTCGTGGTCGTCGCGGTGTTCCACCGGCCGGTCGGGCGGGCACTCCACGCGGTCGTCCTGTGGTTCATGCGGGCGCAGGGGGTCGCCGACCCGGAGCCGGACGTCGCGCCGGCGGCCGCGGGCGTGCTGTGGGTCGACGACCGGCCGGAGCAGAACGCGCGGCTGCTCGGCCGGCTGGCACGGGACGGCGTGCCGGTCGACATGGCCCGCGGCACCGACGAGGCGTTGGCGTGCCTCGAGGAACGCAACTACGCGATCATCCTGTCGGACATGAGCCGCGTCGAGGACGACAACACCGTCCTCGACGCGGGCCTGCGCCTGCTCGCGCGGGCCGACTCCGAGATCCCGTTCGTGATCTTCAGCAAGTACGAGTCGGTGTCCACGGCCTTCCGCGACCGCGCGCTCGACGAGGGCGCGGTCGCGGTGGTGTCCGGTGAGGACGAGGTGCTGGAGTGGCTCCGCGCCGTCGACCTGATTCCCTGACTCAGACCTTGTCGAGGGCCCGCGCGAAATCCTCGACCAGGTCTTCCTCGTCCTCGATTCCCGCCGACAGCCGGATCAGGTCGTCGGTGATCCCGGCCGTGGCGCGGTCCTCCGGCGACATCCCGGCGTGCGACGTGAGTGCCGGGCGTGTGACCAACGTCTCCACGCTGCCGAGGCTCGGGGCGACCGCCGGCAGGGTGAGCGCGGACAGCACCACCTCGGCGGCCTCGACGCCGCCCGCCATGGAGAAGCTCACCATGCCGCCGAAGCCGTTCAGCAGCTCGGCCGCGTACGCGTGGTCGGGGTGGTCGCGCAGCCCGGCGTAGTGCACGGCCGCCACCTTCGGGTGGCCGGACAGGAGCTCGGCCACCGCCTGCGCGTTCGCGTTCTGCTGGCGGACCCGCACCCCGAGCGTCTTCAGGCTCCTGGCCAGCAGGTACCCGGCGTGCGGGTCGAGGCTGCCGCCGTACAGGTTCTGCGTGTGCCGGACCCGCTCGACGAGCCCGGCCGCACCGGCCACCGAGCCCGCGACCAGGTCGGAGTGCCCGTTCAGGTACTTCGTCGCGCTGTTGAACACCAGGTCGAAGCCGGCGGCGACCGGCCGGAAGTTCACCGGCGACGCGAACGTGTTGTCGACCACGCTGGTCAGCCCGTTGGCCCTGGCGAACGCCACGATCTCGCGGTGGCGGCCGACCCGCATCAGCGGGTTCGTGATGGTCTCGACCAGCACGACCTTCGTGTTCTCGCGCACCTGCCACGACGACGGGTCCTGCGTGTCGATCACCGTGTACTCCCAGCCGAGCCGCGCCGCGTGCTTGGCCAGGAAGTCGTGCGTGCCGCCGTACAGGCAGTCGCCGACCAGCAGGTGGTCGCCGACGCCGAGCAGCGTGTGCAGGATCGTGGTGACCGCGGCCATGCCGGACGACGTCGCCACGGCGGCCTCCGCGCCCTCGATGGCGGCGAGCTTGTCGTGCAGGTAGGTCTGCGTCGGCGTCGAGTTCAGCCGGTGGTACTTGATGTCGTGGTAGTCCGAGCCCGGTTCGACCGTGAAGACCGTGCCCTGGAAGATCGGGAACACGACCGAGCCCTCCGGCCCTGGCACCCGCTCGCCACCGTGGACCGCGAGAGTGTCGAAACGCATGTGGGGTCTCCCTCCTAGCGGCTGGCCGCCCAGCCACGCTCGAGCCTACGTCGAGACTCGAGCGGCCTCCGGGTCGCTGACGACCGTCTGACAGACGGGGCAGACGGTCGGTCGAGGCGCACTCGACCTTTCTGGGGAACCGCCCAATTCGGCCTAGCCTCGTCCGTGGCAGCGAGAGAAATCGGGGCCCTGTAAACGATGCTCGCTCCGCAGGCTCCGCTCGGAAAGGACATCCTCACCATGGCGACAGAATCCCTCGGCCGCGAGGAACTCATCGACGCGTACCGGGTGATGCGGACCATTCGCGCGTTCGAGGAACGGGTGCACACCGAGATTCCCAACGGAGACATCCCGGGCGCCGTGCACCTCTACGCGGGGCAGGAGGCCGTCGCGGCCGGCGTGTGCGACGCGCTGACCGACGACGACTACATCGCCTCGACGCACCGCGGGCACGGCCACGCGATCGCGAAGGGCTGCGACGTCACCGCGATGATGCTGGAGCTGTACGGCAAGGTCGGCGGGCTGTGCAACGGCAAGGGCGGCTCGATGCACATCGCCGACTTCGAGAAGGGCATGCTCGGCGCCAACGGCGTGGCGGCCGGGGGCGCGCCGCTGGCGTGCGGGTCCGCGCTGTCGGCGAAGGTGCTGAACCGCGACCAGGTCTCGGTCGCGTTCGTCGGCGACGGCGCGGCGAACCAGGGTTCGTTCGCCGAAAGCCTGAACCTCGCGATGGTGTGGCAGCTGCCCGTCGTGTTCGTCGTCGAGGACAACTTCTACGCCCAGGCCACCGGCACCCGCTACCACCTGCAGGGTCTGGATGTCGCCCGCCGCGCGGAGGCGTTCGGGATGCCGGCCGTGATCGTGGACGGCACCGACTACTTCGCGGTGCGCGCCGCCGCGGACGCCGCGGTCGAGCGGGCCCGCACGGGTGGCGGCCCGTCACTGATCGAGTGCAAGGCCGGCCGGTTCTTCGGCCACATGGAGGGTTTCGACGGCCAGGGCTACCGCGGCGAGGGCGAGGTCGAGGCGCTGCGGTCCGAGAAGGACCCGATCGCGCTGTTCAGCGCCAGGTCCGGGCTCACCGAGGCCGAGCGGGCGGAGGTCGACGTGACCGTCGACGCGCTCGTCGAGGTCGCCGTCGCGACCGCCAAGGCCGCCCCGGAGCCGGACGTGGCCGAGTTGCTCACCGACGTGTACGTGTCCTACTGAGACGCCAGGAGAGACGGAAATGACCGAGCCGCAACGCGTCCTGTCGTACTTAGAGGCGCTGAACGAGGCACTCGCGCAGGAGATGGAGCACGACCCGAGCGTGGTCGTGTTCGGTGAGGACAACATCGGCGGGACGGGCTGCGACGGCACGCTCGGCCACGCGTGGGGTCCCACCCGGGGTCTGCACGTGAAGTTCCCGGACAAGGTGTTCGACGCGCCCATCACCGAGGCGGCCTTCGTCGGCGCCGCGGTCGGCGCCGCCGCCACCGGGCTCCGGCCGGTCGCGGACCTGCTGTTCGTCGACTTCGCCGGCGTCTGCTTCGACCAGATCCTCAACCAGGCGGCCAAACTGCGCTACATGGTCGGCGGCAAGGCCAAGGTGCCGCTGGTGCTGCGGGCCATGTGGGGCACCGGTATGCGGCGCGGCGCGCAGCACTCGCAGGCGCTGTACTCGCTGTTCACCCACATCCCCGGCCTGAAGGTCGTCGCGCCGTCGAACCCGGTGGACGCCAAGGGCCTGCTGGCCGCGGCCATCCAGGACGACGACCCGGTGATCTTCTTCGAGCACAAGCTGCTGTACTTCGGCAGCCGCGGCGTCGTGCCGACCGAGCGCTACACGATCCCGCTCGGCGTCGCGAAGACCGTCCGCGAGGGCGACGACGTCACGATCGTCGCGATCGGCCGGATGGTGAACGAGGCCGTCGCCGCCGCGGAACAGCTTGCCGCGGAAGGCATCCAGGCCGAGGTCATCGACCCGCGCACGCTGTCGCCGTTCGACTTCGACGCCGTGTACGCCAGCGTGGAGAAGACCTCGCGGCTGGTCGTGGTGGACGAGTCCAACCCACGCTGCAGCATCGCGACCGACATCGCGGGCAACGTCGCGGAGAACCGGTTCTCCGCGCTGTCCGCCGCGGTCCGCACGGTCACCGGCCCGCACGCGCCGGTGCCGTTCTCGGCCGCGCTGGAGGACGCGTTCCCGCCCAACGCCGGCAAGATCGTCGACGCCGTTCGTTCGACCCTTCCGAGTTCCGTCACCAGCAAGGCATCCTGAGGAGTTGACCATGTCCGACCACCCCAACGTCCAGCTCATGGAAAAGGTGTACGCGTCCTTCGGCACCGGCGACGTCGAGACCGCCGCCACCTACTGGCACGAGGACTCGGTGCACCACTACCCCGGCCGCAACCCGCTGTCCGGTGAGCACGTCGGCATCAAGGACTCCACGGCGTTCGCGAACAAGATGTGGGAGCTGACGAACGGCAACATGCGCATGGAGGTCAAGGAGATCGGCGGCAGCGACAACCACGCGTTCGCCATCCTCGAGACCCACTACGAGCGCAAGGGCCTCTCGCTCGACATGCCGTTCATCAACGTCGCCAGGATCGTCGACGGGAAGATCAAGGAGTTCTGGACCTACCCGAACGACGTGTACGCCGTCGACGAGTTCTGGAACGCGTGAGCCGTATGAGGATCATCGCAGTTGGCGCGAGCGTCACCGGGCTCGCGGCCGCGGCGGCGCTCGCGGACCGCGGCCACGAGGTGGTGCTGCTGGAGCGCGAGGCGACCGAGCCACCGTCCACACTGGACGAGGCGGCGAACGGCTGGGCGCGGCCGACCGTGCCGCAGGCGGCGCACTCGCACGCCTTCGGCTCGCGCGGCACGAACATCCTGCGCGAGAAGCTGCCCGACGTGTACGCGGCGCTGGTCGAGGCCGGCGCCGGCGAGGTCAACCTGGCGAACTTCACGCCGCCGACCCTCGGCCCGGTCGAGCGGGTGCCCTCCGACGACCTGCTGAACATGCTGACGGTCCGCCGGTCCACGTTCGAGTGGGTGCTGCGCGACCAGGCACTCGGGCGGGACGGGGTGTCGCTGCGCACGGGCGCCACGGTCCGCGGTCTCGTCACCGACGGCGACCGCGTCACCGGCGTGCGGCTGAGCGACGGCACCGAGGTGACCGGGGACCTGGTGCTGGATGCCAGCGGCCGCAAGACGTCGTCGGCGAAGTGGCTCGAGGAGGCCGGCCTGCCGGTCCCCGAGGCGCAGAGCGAGAGCTGCCGGATCACGTACTACACCCGGTACTACCGCAGGCTTTCCCCGCAGCCGCCCGGTCCGCTGAACCGCGGGTTCGGCGCCGGCGGCATGTGGGACAGCTACACGGCGGTGCTGTTCCTCGGCGAGGGCGACACGTTCTCGCTGTCGATCGGCGTGCTGCCCGACGACAAGCCGATGAAGAACCTGCGTGAGGAGGCGGCGTTCACCGCCGCGATCCGCGCGACCCCGATGCTCGCGGGCTGGGTCGCGCCGGGCAACTCCGAGCCGATCTCGCCGGTGTACGCGATGGGCGGACTGGACAACAGCTCGCGCTTCGTCGACCCCGGCGCGGACCGGCTGACGCAGGGCTTCTACGCCCTCGGCGACTCGGTGTGCACGACCAACCCGGCCAACGGGCGCGGCATCTCCCTTGCCCTCGCGCACGTGTACGAGCTGGTCGACCTGCTCGAGGCGCACCCGTCGGTGGATCGCGGCCAGGCGGCCAAGTTCGCCGGCGCCACCAAGGGGCTGCTCGCGCCGTGGCTGCACGAGGCCATCGCCAACGACCGCGGCCGTGCCGGGCTGTGGGAGGCCGTCGCGGCCGGTCAGCGGCCGCAGATGCCGCCGCCGGGCGTGGTGCACTTCGGTGCCGCGGTCGCGGCGTCCACAAAGGACGCCGAGGTCTGGCGTCGGGTCGCGCAGGTGATGATGTCACTGGTGTCGCCCGCCGAGCTGTACGCGAACGAGGAGATGGCCGGCCGGATCGGCAAGGCGCTCGCCGGCGGTCCGCCGCCGCAGCTGCCCGGCGCGAGCCGTGCGGAGCTGGTCGCCGCCATCGCGGCGGCCTCCGGCGAGACGGCTGCCGAGCAGGCCGCCTGACACACCCATGCTGCCGGTGACGTCGCTCGTGCCGCGACGTCACCGGCGCTCTGGTGAGGGGAGAAGGCCGTGCGGGTAGCGGTGTTCGGCTCGACCGGCGGCACCGGCCGCAGTGCCATCGAACAGGCGCTCGGTGTCGGCGACAAGGTGACGGCGCTCGCGCGCCGGCCGGAGGCCCTCGCCGAGTTCGGCGAGAAGATCAACGTGGTGGCGGGCGACGTGCTCGACCCGTCGGCCGTGAGCCGTGCCGTGGCCGGCGCGGAGGTGGTGATCTCCGCGCTGGGCATCGGGATGCACCGGCACGCCACCACCGTGTACTCGCAGGGCACCGCGAACATCGTCGACGCGATGCGCACCGAGGGCTCGCGGCGGCTGCTGGTCGTGTCGACGGCGTCGCTCGAACTGCCCGCGCCGCGCCAGTTCGGGGCGTGGGTGCTCTCGAAGTTCGTGCTGCACAAGATCCTCGCCAAGCCGTACGCGGACATGGCGTCGATGGAGCAGCTGATCCGGGACAGCGACGTGGACTGGACGCTGGTCCGCGCCGCCCGGCTCACCAAGGGCCCGACGACCGGCGTGTACCGCACGGCCGTCGGTGAGAAGCTGAGCGGCGGCTGGTCGATCTCCCGCGCGGACGTCGCCCACTACTGCCTCACCCACGCCGCGGACGCGTCGACGTTCCGCCAGACCGTGGAGATCGCCTACTGACGGAAAATGCCACCTTCGAAAAGCGAAGGTGGCATTTCTGTCAGCCGTCGGTCAGTCCTTCTTGAAGTTGGGCGGCATCTGCGGCGGCGGGCCGAGCGGGCCGGACAGCTGGATGTTGGCGATCGCCCAGCCGGCGTCGCCCTTGACGGCGATCAGCGTCAGGCGGAACGAGCCGCCGGTGTCGTGGCCCTGGAACGAGGTCTCCTGCTTCTGCACGCCGACCACGACCGCCGTGTCGCCGTACACGCGCACCGAGGGCTCCAGCACCTCGAACGCCTTGTTCGACAGCCCGCCGCCGCGGTAGCGGCCGGTCCACGCCTGCTTGGGCAGCACGAAACCGAGCGGGCCGATCCCGTTGAAGTCCGCGGTGAGCAGACCGTCGAGGCCGTCGGCGTCCTCCGCCAGCTCCGCCTTCGCCCAGCGCTGGACCAGATCGAGGACATCGTTTTCGCTCATGACTCCCCCTCGCAGGCTCCGGGGAGCCGCTCGCGGTCGCCCTGTTTCATTGATTCGCTCGCATACTCGCTCACCGTGGCATTCTCCGTTTCGGGGTAGGAAATCCGGCGACTCTACCCATTGAACCAGCGTACTACGGCGGTAACTCGAGGACGCGTCGACGAATACTTGGAAGCGCGGGGAGAACACGGGTGAATACGCGGAGTCAGCCCTAAACTCAATTCTTGCCTGAATTTCGCCGTCTCCCGCGGAAGGCCGCGCCCATGACCACCACGATCTCCTCCGACGCCGGCCCGTCCGTCGACCGGGAGACCGGCTCCTCGCTCGCCGGCTCCGCCCTCGTCTCGGCCGTGCTGTTCGCGGCCAGCCTGGTCGTCGGCGTGATCTTCGCGGGCAGCCCGTACTCCTCGCCCTTCGGCGACGACGCCGACCTGCAGGCGTTCTACACCGACCACGCGACGCTGCTGCAGTGGGTCGCGTTCCTCCAGTTCGGCTCCGCGATCGCGCTCGCCGTGTTCACCGGGGGCCTGGTCGCGCGGCTGCGCAAGGTGGCGCCCGGGTTCCCCGCGCTCACCTACACCGCGGCGGCCGGCGGCGTCATGGCCGCGCTGTTCCTCGGGCTCAACTCGGTGGTGCAGTGGTCGATGTCGCACCCGAGCGTGATCGAGCTGGCCCCGGTCCGGCGCGGGCTGCACTACCTGTTCTTCGGCCTCGGCGGCTTCGCCCACGTCGCCTCGATCGGCGTGCTGGTCGGCGCGGTGAGCGTCATCGCGCTGAAGGCCCGGCTGCTGCCCGGCTGGCTGGTCGTCTCGAGCCTCGTCGTCGCGGTCCTCGCGCTCGCGTCGCCGCTGACGTTCGTCACCGAGTCGACCACGCTGCTGATCCCGCTCGGTCGGTTTCCCGCGCTGCTCTGGCAGGTCGCGGTGGCGTTCATGCTCCCGGTCGTGGCGCGCTCGAGCGTGACGTCAGCGCGGTAGGCGGGCCGCGATCCCGGCCCGGCCGGGATCGCAGGCCGATGCCGCTGGGACGCGAATAAACGAGAGTTCCTCCTGAGCCGTGGCTCGTCACGCCAGTGACATGCCTTCAGGAGGACAGATTCGACATGGCAACCTCGAGCGGCGCAGGCCGGCAACAGCACGGCGACGACACCATCGCGATCGTGGGCATGGGCTGCCGGTTTCCCGGCGACGTGACCTCGCCAGCGGAGTTCTGGCAGTCCCTCGTGGACGGTGTCGACGCGATCAACGAGGTGCCCGACGAACGCTGGAACCACTACGAGTCCGGCAGCGCCGAGAACGCGGCCGCGGTCCGCAGGACCACCCGGCTCGGCGGGTTCGTGTCCGATGTGGACGGTTTCGACGCCTCGTTCTTCGGCATCTCGCCGCGCGAGGCCGCGCTCATGGATCCGCAGCAGCGGATGGCGCTCGAGGTCAGCTGGGAGGCGCTGGAGCACGCGGGGATCGTGCCGGCCGCGCTCGCCGGCACCGACACCGGTGTCTACATCGGCGTGAACACCGACGACCACGGCCGCAGGCTGCTCGAGGACCTGCCGAGGATCGAGGCGTGGACCGGCATCGGGTCGTCGATGTGCGCGGTCGCCAACCGGGTGTCCTACGCGCTGGACCTGCGCGGCCCCAGCATGGTGGTCGACACCGCGTGCTCCGCCTCGCTGGTGGCGGTGCACCTCGCCGCGCAGGCCCTGCGTGCCGGCGAGGTCCCGGTCGCGGTGGCCGGCGGCGTCATGCTGATGATCGCGCCGGGGCTCACCATGGTCATGGACTCGGCCGGCGCGCTCGCCCCCGACGGCCGGTCCAAGTCGTTCGACGCCTCCGCCGACGGCTACGGGCGCGGCGAGGGCTGCGGGATGGTCGTGCTCAAGCGGCTGTCCGACGCCCGCCGCGACGGCGACCGGGTCCTCGCGGTGATCCGCGGCAGCTCGGTCGCACAGGACGGCAAGACCGACGGGATCATGGCTCCCAGCCGCGAGGCGCAGGAGTACATGCTGCGCCAGGCCTGCTGGCAGGCCGGCGTCGGCCCGGAGTCGGTGGACTACGTCGAGGCGCACGGCACCGGCACCAGGGCGGGCGACCCCATCGAGGCGGGCGCCCTCGCCGCGGTCTACGGCACCGGCCGCCCCGCCGACCGGCCGTGCCTGATCGGCTCGGTCAAGACCAACATCGGGCACCTCGAGGCCGCGTCCGGCATCGCGGGCGTCATCAAGGCCGTGCTCGCGATCGAGCACGCGGCCATCCCGCCGAGCCTCAACTTCGACGACCCGAACCCCGACATCCCGTGGGACGACGCGGGTCTGCGCGTGGTCACCGAGCTGACCCCGTGGCCGAGCACGGGCGGCCCGCGCCGCGCCGGCGTGTCCGGGTACGGCTACGGCGGCACGATCGCCCACCTCGTGCTCGAGCAGGCGCCGCTGGTGGAGACGTTACGGCCGGCGTTGGACCGGGGCACCGCGCTGCGGGTCTACCCCCTGTCCGGCGCCTCGCCGGAGGCGGTGCGCTCCTACGCGGGGTCGCTCGCCGAGTGGCTGACGGCCGACGGGCTGCGGTTCTCCGGCGCGGAGCTGGCCGACATCGGCTACACGCTGACCCAGCGGCGTTCCCACCTCGGCTACCGCACCGGCGTCGTCGCCGCGGGCCAGGAGGAGCTGATCGCCCGGCTGCGTCAGGTCGGCATGGACGAGCCGGGTGACGGGCTGACGTCCGGCCGCGCGCTCAAGGGCGCGGCCAAGGGCGCGGTGTGGGTGTTCTCCGGACACGGCTCGCAGTGGATCGGCATGGGCCGCGAGCTGCTCGCCACCGAGCCCGCGTTCGGCCGGGTGCTCGACGAGCTCGAACCGGTGTGCCTCGAGGAGATGGACGTCTCGCCGCGCAAGGCGCTGCTGGAAGGCGACCTGCGCGACACCGACCGCATCCAGATGCTCATCTACGCGACGCAGGTGGCACTCGCGGAGGTCTGGTACGAGCGCGGTCTGCGCCCGGCGGCGGTGATCGGGCACTCGGTCGGCGAGATCGCGGCCGCCGTGGTCGCCGGCGTGCTCGGCGTCGTCGACGGCGCCCGGCTGATCTGCCGCCGGTCCACGCTGCTGCGCAAGGTGGCCGGCATCGGCGGCATGGCGATGGTCAACCTGTCGTTCGACGAGGCGAACCGCCGGCTGGCCGGGCACGATGGCGTGGCCGCGGCCATCGCCGCCGCCCCCGGCTCGACGGTGATCGCCGGCGACGTGACCGCGGTCGACGCCGTGGTGCGGCAGTGGAGCACGGACCCGAACCTGAACGTCCAGCGCGTCAACTCCGACGTCGCGTTCCACAGCCACCACATGGACCAGCTGGTCGACGACCTCGCCGCCGCGGCGGCCGACCTGCCGCCCAACCCCCCGATGCTGCCGATCTACTCGACGTCCCAGGAGGACCCGAGGTCCGACGTCGAGCGGGACGGCGCCTACTGGGCGAGCAACCTGCGCAACCCGGTGCGGTTCGCGAGCGCCGTCAGCGCGGCGCTCGCCGACGGCTACCGGGCGTTCGTGGAGATCTCCCCGCACCCGGTGGTGTCGTACTCGATCAACGAGGTGCTCACGGCGGAGCGCATCGACGACGCGGTGGTCGCGCACACGCTGCGCCGCAACCGCCCCGAGCAGGCCACGCTGCTGGACAACCTGGCCAACCTGCACTGCCACGGGGTGGCGGTCGACTGGTCGGCCGGCAACGCCGGCGGGCGGCTGGTGTCGCTGCCGGTCATCGCGTGGCAGCACCGCGAGCACAAGCTGGACGGGCCGAGCCGCGCGGAGAGCCGGTCGCGGCTGCACGACGTGGACAGCCACACGCTGCTCGGCTCGCCGCTGACCGTCAACGGCACCTCGACCGTCCGGGTCTGGCAGACCTGGCTCGACCACACCAGCCGGCCCTACCCCGGCGACCACCCGGTGCAGGGCACGGAGATCATCCCGGCGGCCGTGCTGCTCAACACGTTCTTCGCGGCCTCGGCGGGTCACGCGCTCACCGACGTCTCGCTGCGCGTGCCGGTCTCCGTCGCGTCCCCGCGCGAGCTGCAGGTCGTCGCCATGGACGGCACGCTGCGGCTGTGCTCGCGGCTGCCGGGCGACGGCCAGGACGACGAGCGCGGTGCCGACTGGCTGACCCACACCACCGCGGCCGTGCCCGCCGTCGCCGACACCGTCGGCGCGCAGACCATCCCGCTCGAGAAGCTGCGCGGGCGCTGCGCGGAGCGGCTCGACTCCGAGTTCGTGATCGACCGGCTCGCGTCGATCGGTGTGGCCGCCATGGGCTTCCCGTGGCAGATCAACCGGATCCGCCGCGGCACGGACGAGCTGTTCGTCCGGGTGGTCACCGACCCGGCCGGCACCCTGCCGGACACCTGGGCGTCGATCCTCGACGCCGCGCTGTCCGCCGCGTCGGTGGTGTTCCCCGGACCGGCGACCCTGCGCATGCCCGCACACATCCGCCAGGTCAGCATCGGCGGCCGCCCGCCGGCCGACGCGGTGATCAGCGTGCGGCTGCGGACCGGCTCCACCGACACCGTCGACGTGGTCATCGCGGCTCCCGACGGCGCCGTCGTGGCTCGTCTCGACGGGCTGCGCTACGGCGTGCTGGACGGTGACGTCGGCGCCCCGGCCAGCCCGCGGCGGCTGGTGCACCAGGTCGCGTGGCGTCCGTTCGAGCTGCCCAAGCGGGCCCGTGGCCGCCTGCCGCTCGTGGTGTTCGTCGGCAACCGGGAGCTCGCCGAGGAGCTGGGCGCCTCGCTCGCCGAGTCCGGCGTCACGTGGCTTGCCGCGGCCGACGCGGACGAGCTGGCCGCCCTCCGGGACCGGCTAACGCCGGCCACGGCGGTGCTGGTCGCGCCACGGCCCGCCGACGACGCCTGGTCCGGCTCGCTCGCCGCGACGTGGCTGGTGACCAGGACCGCGCAGACGCTGGCGGCGCTGCCGCCGGAGCGCAGGCCCAGGCTGTGGTGCCTGACCAGGGGGGTGCGCGAGGCGCAGGACCTGACCGCGGTCGGCGAGTCCGCGCTGTGGGGGCTCGGCCGGGTGCTGTCCGGCGAGTACCCGGACCTGTGGGGCGGCATCGTCGACGTGTCCGCCGACGACCCGCTCGGCGGCGTCGCCACCCTGCGCCGGGTGCTGACCGCCCGCCCGACCGACGACGTGCTCGCGGTGCGCGGGACCACTGTGGAGGTCGCCAGGCTCACGACCCTCGACGACTCGACCAGCCGGCGGCCGGTGGTGTGCCGGCCGAACGGCACCTACCTCGTCACCGGCGGGCTCGGCGTGCTCGGGCTCGAGGTGGCGGCCTGGCTCGCCGGCCGGGGCGCCCGCAGGCTGGTGCTGGCCGGACGCACCGCGCTGCCGCCGAGGGACACCTGGGACGGTGTCGACCCGGCGACCGCCCCCGTGCTCGCCGCGCGGATCGAGTCGGTCCGGGCGCTCGAGGCGGCGGGCGTCACGGTGATGACCGTGGCGCTGGACGTCAGCGACCGGGCGCAGGCGGCGAAGCTCGCGTCGATCGGGGACCTCGGCCTGCCGCCGATCCGCGGCATCGTGCACGCGGCCGGCGTGCTGGACAACCGCATGGCCGCCGACGTCGACGAGGCGTCGCTCGCGACGGTCATGCGGCCGAAGGTGCTCGGCGCGCAGGTGCTGCACGAGCTGTTCCCGCCCGGCAGCCTGGACTTCCTCGTGCTGTTCTCCTCGGCTGGCCTGCTGCTCGGGCTGCCGGGTCAGACCAGCTACGCCGCGGGCAACGCGGTGCTCGACGCGCTCGCCGTCCACCGGCGGGCCGGCGGGCACCGGGACACGCTCAGCATCGGCTGGACGTCGTGGCGCGGCCTCGGCATGTCGACCTCCTCGGAGGCCATCGACGCCGAGCTGTCGGCGCGGGGCACCGCGGACATCACCGCGGCCGAGGCGTTCCGCTCGTGGGAGTACGCGGAGCGGCACGACGTCGGGCACGTCGCGGTGCTGCGGACCATCCCGCTGCTGCCCGGCATGCGGCGTCCGCCGCTGCTCGCGGAGCTGACCGCGGAGGAGCCGGTCGCGACCGCGCAACCCAACGCGGCCGCGCCGTGGGCCACCATGCGCGGCGACGAGCTGCGCGACTACCTGCTCACCGAGGTGTCCGGGCAGGTGGCCGGCGAGATGAAGCTGGCGGTCGAGGAGCTGGACATCCGCCGGCCGCTGATCGAGATGGGCCTCGACTCGGTGATGACCCAGATCGTCCGTGCCCGGCTGGAACGGCGGTTCCGGGTGAGCCTGCCGGCCACCCTGCTGTGGAACCGGCCGACCGTGCAGGCCATCAGCGACTTCCTCGCCGAGTTGCTCACCCCCGACCGCGGCGCCGCGGCGCCGGACAACGAGCCGGAGACGCCGCCAGCGCCGGCGGTCGCGGCGTGAGTGGAGGGAACATGATGCGCGACGGTGTGACGCCCTGGCCGGCGGAGCTTGCGGAGCGGTACGTGCGCGAGGGTTACTGGCGCGGGCAGCCGCTCGGCCACTGGATGTGGACCTGGGCCGATCGGGACGGCGACCGGATCGCGGTCGTCGACGGCGACGTGCGGATCAGCTACCGGCAGCTCGCCGAGCACGCCGACGCGCTGGCCGCCGGACTGCTCGACCTCGGCCTGCGCGACGGGGACAACATCCTCGTGCAGCTGCCGAACAGCTGGGAGTTCCTCGCGCTCTTCCTTGCCTGCCAGCGGATCGGCGTCGCGCCGGTGCTCGCTCTGCTCGCGCACCGCGAGCACGAGCTGCGCTACCTCGCCGAGCTCGCCGAGGTGAAGGCGATCGTCGTGCCGGACCAGTGGCACAAGTTCGACCACCAGCGGATGGCCGTCGACCTCGCCGACTCGCTGGCCGACCCGTGCGCGGTCATCGTGCTCGGGACCGCCGACTCCACTGTGGACCTTCGGTCGTTGCTGACCTCGGCCGAGGACTCTGGTTCGCTGCGGACCCGGTTGGACGCCGTCGCGCCGGATCCCGGTGAGGTGGCGTTGTTCCTGCTGTCGGGCGGCACCACCGGCACACCGAAGATCATCGCCAGGACACACAACGACTACGAGTACAACGCGCGGCAGAGCGGTGCGGTGTGCGGTTTCGACGCGGACACCGTCTATCTGGTGACTTTGCCGATGGGACACAACTTCCCGCTCGGCTCGCCGGGAATCCTCGCGACGCTCATCCACGGCGGCCGGGTGGTGATGCTGGGCTCGCCCAAGCCGGAGAAGGCGTTCCCGCTGATCGAACGTGAGGGCGCGACGGTGACCTCGCTGGTGCCGGCGATCGCGTACCGCTGGGTCGAGGCCGCGCTCGCCGGCGGCCACGACCTGTCGTCGCTGCGGCTCGTGCAGGTCGGCGGCTCGGTGCTCGACCCGGCGTTCGCGGCCCGCGTGGGCCCGGCACTCGGCGCGACACTGCAGCAGGTCTACGGCATGGCGGAGGGCCTGCTGAACTACACGAGGCCGGACGACCCGGTCGAGGTCATCGTGCGTACGCAGGGCCGCCCGATCAGCGCCGCCGACGAGATCCTGATCGTCGACGAACAGGGTTCGCCGGTACCGGAAGGCGGGACGGGCGAACTGCTCACCAGGGGCCCATACACCCCGCGGGGCTACTTCAAGGCGCCGGAACACAACGCGAAGGCGTTCTCGCCCGACGGCTGGTACCGCAGCGGCGACCTGGTGCGCCGCGACGAGAGCGGCAACTTCGTGGTGGCGGACCGGGTCAAGGACCTGATCAACCGGGGCGGCGAGAAGATCTCCGCGCCGGAGGTCGAGGCCGTGGTCGACACGCTGCCCCACGTCCGCCGTGCGGTGGCGATTCCGCTGCCGGACCCGGAGTACGGCGAGCTGGTCTGCGTCTGCGTGGTGCTCCACAACGGACAGTCGCTGACGCTGGCACAGGTACGGGACCTGTTCGTGTCGACCGGCGTGGCGAAGTTCAAGATCCCCGAGCGACTGGAGATCGTGGCGGACTTCCCGCTCACCCCGGTGGGCAAGGTGGACAAGAAGGCACTGCGCGCCTCGATCCAGAACCGCTCGACGGAGCAGGCCGCCTAGTCCGGTCGCCGCTCACGCGGCTTCTCGATGACCGGCCGCTTCGCCGCGTTGGCCAACGCGATGGTCACGATCAGCACGATGCCGAGTGGGAGGAACAACCACCATCCGCCGTGGAAGTTGACGATCGCCCAGGGGACGCCGACGAAGAAGGTCAGCGCGGCGGCGACGCCGAACTGCTTCCCGCCCCTGGGGTCGCGGACGAGCTGTCCCGCCTTCCGCACCAGCTGAGCCGGCGGCGTCGCCGAGCTCAGGTCGGGATGGGGCGCGGGGAGATCGGTGAACAGCTCCTCGATGTCACCCCGGGTTCGGGCGGCCACGGCCTTTCCGCAGCGCTGCTCGTACTCGTCCAGCTCCAGCCGTCCGGTGGACAGGTGCGCGCCGAGCGTCGAGACGGCCTCGTCCCGTTCGACGTCGCTGATCCGGATGGCGGCGTCGCTGGCCTTGTTCATGACGGAAGTGTATGGGAAGTCCACCACGACCGGCACATACCAGAAGGCCACCCTCCACGCGGGAGGGTGGCCTTCTGCCGAACAGCTGCCTACTTGCCGACGACCGTGCGCAGTTCCTTCAGCTGAGCCAGCTCGGAGCCACACGGGGCCAGCAGCACCTCGTCGCAGCCGGCCTCCTCGAGCTCCGCCAGCGTGTCGCGCAGCTTGTCCTCGCCGACGGCGGCGTTGCGCAGCACGAGCTGTGCGTACGGCGGCGCGAAGCCGTAGTAGTCCGACAGGTACTGGTCCGCCAGCTCGGGACCGTTGGGGCCCAGGGCGAAGTACACCAGCGCCACCACGCGGGGCGGCGCCTCCCGGCCGGCAGCGGCCCACGCGGCACGGAACGCGCCGAGGCCCTGCTTGAACATCCCCACGCCACCGCCGCCGGAGATCCAGCCGTCGGCCAGCCGCGACGCGCGGTTGATCGCCGCGGGTGAGTGGCCGCCCATGAGGATCGGCGGGGCCGCGGGCAGCGCGGGCCCGATGCCGCCGGCGAAACCGCGCCGCTCGCCGGCCCAGATCGCCCGTGCCTCGGCCACCTGGGCCTCGATGCCCTTGCCCCGGCCGGCCATCTCGATCTTGCTGGCCCGGAAGTCGTCCGGGCGGGAGCCGGCCGCGATGCCCAACACCAGCCGGCCGTTGGACAGCCGGTCGATGGTGGCGGCCTGCTTCGCGAACAACGCGGTGTTCCCGTGCAGCGGCGAGATGAGAATGGACGTGACCAGCTTGGCCCGCGACGTCACCGCCGCCGCGGCCGCCAGCGTGGTCAGGCTCTCGAAGTTGTCGTACACCAACCGGTCGAGCGTCGCGAGGCTGGAGAAGCCGGCCTCGTCGGCCTCCTTCGCCCACTCCACGATCGTCTCGCCCGTCACGCCGCGCAACGCGTGCGGCAGCCCGACACCGATGTCCATGTCAGGCGGCTTCCGTTTCCGGCGCGCGCCGGTCGAGCACGTTCTCCATGCCGGCGACCTGGAAGAACGCCCGCGCACCGTCCGGCGTGACCATGTCGCGCGGCACG
Source organism: uncultured Actinomycetota bacterium (assembly GCA_963840275.1). Lineage (GTDB taxonomy): Bacteria > Actinomycetota > Actinomycetes > Mycobacteriales > Pseudonocardiaceae > Actinophytocola. The sequence goes on along the minus strand of CAWIYK010000002.1, from coordinate 30,976 downwards.
GTCAGGTGCTCCTCGAGCTGCTTCTCGAACTCCTTGACCTCCGGCTGCCGGCTCATGTGCGCGGCGACCAGCGGCAGCGGTCCATCGACGTGGATGACGCGGATCGCGAGCTCCTTGCCGACAAACGCCATGGTGGCCAGCAGCTTGCCGATGACCTTGCCGTCCGGGCTCGTGATCTCGAACTGGGGGCGGCCGCTGTTGCGGAACAGCTCCTTGACCGCTTCCTCGCTGCCGGCCTTGATCGGGTACTGCAGCGCGTGCCAGGTGGACATCCTCAACCTCCGTTACAGGGAACTAATGGCTGGCGGTCACGCCGCCGTCGACGTAGATGACCTGCCCGTTGACGAACCGGGCGAGCGGTGTCGCGAGGTAGAGCACCGCGCTCGCGACCTCCTCCGGCTCGGCGAACCGGCCGATCGGGATCCGCTGCTGCAGCCGGGCGACGAACGGCGCGTTCTGTTGCGCCGCCTCGACGAAGTCGGTCCGCATGAAGCCGGGGGCGACCGCGTTGACGGTGATGCCCCGCCCGCCCCACTCCGTCGCGAGCTGCTTCGTCAGCAGGTTCACACCCGCCTTGCTCGCGCCGTACGCCGAGAAACCCATGCGGCCACCGGCATCCCCGCGCACCGACGACAGATGGATGATCCGGCCTTCGCCGCGCTCGAGCATGTGCCGGCCGACCGACTGGGACAGCAGGAAAGCGCCGACCAGGTTGGCGTTGACCACGTCGGCCCACTGCGTCGCGTCGAACTGCTCGGCCGGCACGGTGATCAGCTTGCTGGCCGAGTTGACCAGCACGTCGATCCCGCCCCACGCCTCGACGATCGTCGCGACGGCGGCGTCGATGGACGCCGGGTCGACCACGTCGAGGGCGACACCGAGCGTCGTGGCACCGTCCGCGGCCAGCTTCTCCGCCAGCTCGGTCGCCTTCTCGGCCGACCGGCCGGCGATCGCGACCGCCGCGCCCGCCTCGGCGAACTGCTGGCAGATCACCGCGCCGAGCCCGCCGTACCCGCCGACGACCAGGACCCGCTGCTGTTCGGTCATGACGCCTTCCTCAGCTCAGTGGACCTCAGCCCGAACAGCTCCACCGCGTTGCCGCCCAACACCTTCGCCCGTTCCACCTCGGACAGCCCGAGCTGGTCGATCGCCGCGAGCGCGGCGTCCAGCGGGGTGGCGAGCGGCGGCGAGTCGGTGCCGAACAGCATCCGGTCCGGCCCGAACACCTCGACCGCGGCACGCAGCGCCGGCAGCGACGGCGTGCCGGTGTCCACATAGATCTGGCGCAGCTGCTCGCTGATCGGCGGGCCGTCGACAGGTCCATCGCCACTGTCCCGGCGCTGAGCCATGTCCAGCTTCTCGCGCAGCAGCGACAAGGCGCCGCCCGCGTTCGGCGCGATCAGCTTCAGACCCGGGAACCGTTGCAGCCGCCCGGCGAGCAGGATCGCCGCCACACCCATCGTGATGTCACACGGGCGCACGACGTGCTCGATGGCGCCGACGGCCTTCATCGCGTCCGCGGCCACCGGCACGGCCGGCGGGTGCAGCAGCACCGGCGCGCCGGTCTCCTGCGCCATCGCGAAGAACTCGTCGCTGCGCTCGTCGTTCAGGAACTCCCCACGCACACTGGAGTTCACGATCAGCCCGACGAACTCCTCCCGCTCCAGCAGGGCGGCGGCACGCGCGACCGCGGCCGAGCCCTCGTGCGGGTTGAGGTAGACGTAACCGGTCAGCGCGCCGGCCTTCTCCCGCACCGTCTCCGCGACCCAGTCGTGGAACCCGGCGAGCGAGTCGGCCGGCTGCGCGTAGTTGTCGATGCCCGGGATCGGCAGCATCGTGCCGGCGCCGACCGGACTGCCCACCACGGTGGTGGTGATCCCGAGCGCCGCCTTGCGCTCGACCATGCCGTCGATGTCACCGAGACTCGGCGGCATGGGGAAGCGCTTCAACAGCTCCGGCGGAGTGACATGCCCGTGCACGTCGATGGTCATGAGCGACTCGATCCCTTACGTGGCAGGCAGATTTCAGTCGCGCGGCGGGCCGAGGACCTGGCCGCCGTACTTCGCCGTGGACGCCATGACCGCGCCGAAGTCCGGGAAGGTCGACGGGTCGAACTCCGGGATCTCCAGCCGCTCGGCCGGGGTGCCCGTCTCGACGAACCAGTTCTCGTAGCCGGCCGGCGTGCCGAGCACCAGGGTCTTCACGGTGTCGGACTCGGCCTTGTACGAGTGCGGGATGTTGCGGGGCAGGAAGACCGACGAACCGGCGGTGGCGCGGTGCAGCTGGCCGCCGACCTCGATGCTCATCTCGCCCTCGATGATGTGGAACAGCTCGTCTTCCTTGCTGTGGACGTGCACCGGCGAGCCGTAGCCACGGTTGCACGACATCTCCGCGAGCCAGTACTGACCGTCCGTGTCCGCACCGGTCGCCTTGAACACGACCAGCGAACCGAAGTGCCAGAGTGCCTTGCCTTCCTGGGGTCCGCACAGGAACGGCTTCGTGTCCGACATTGGAAACTCCTAGAATGTCAGTCGGCGATTGGGGTTCACCAGTAAATTCCGCTGACATTCTTTCTACCCGGCGACGCTCGAGACTCGGCTCAGACGGGGTCGCAGCACTGCCCTGAAGGACCATTCGGTCCTTCAGGGCAGGTCTCGCGGATACTGCTCAGGCGGGCTGCTCGGCCAGTCCGAGGCTGCTCGGCACGAGCGGCGCGGGCGCCGCCGTCTCCTCCTGCGGGGTCTCGCGGTACAGCGCCAGCACCGCGATCAGGGCGACCACCGCGGCGGCGACGCAGACCACCATCGCGACGGTGTAACCGGCCGAGCCGGCCACCCCCATCACCATGCCGGCGGCCCCGAACCGCAGCCCGAGCGAGATGCTCGTCTGCACGGTGAAGTCCGAGCCCGCCGTCGCCGGCCGGCTGTGGTCCATGTTGATCGTGTACATGACCACGAAGACCGCGGAGTTGAAGATGTTGACCATCACGATGGCCAGCAGGGACCATCCCATGCCGCCGCCGGCCGCCACGGGGATCATCGTGGCGATGGCGACCACCTGGCCGGCGGCGTACCAGACGAGGGCCCGCCTGCGGCCCAGCCGGTGCACCCACAGCCCGGCGCCGATCGCCGCGGCGATGCCGATGACGCCGCCGAGCCCGTTGGTGAGCATGCCGACCATGCCGACGGACACGCCCGAGTCGATCAGGATCGGCACCAGCATCCCGTAGGCGCCGGGCATCGCGATCGCCAGCAGCGGCGTCAGCACCAGCGCCCACCTGCGCACACCGGGCTGGCGGAACACGGAGAACATCGACTGGCGGCGCGGGGCGACGGCCGGCTCGGCGGGCGCCTCGGGGACCGGCTCGACGAACCGCTTGATGAAGAAGATCGGGATGGAGACCACCACGGCCAGCGTCAGGATGGCCGGCACCCAGCCGAAGTAGTCGTACATGACCAGCACGAAACCGCCGCCGACGACGTCACCGACGAAGTTCGCGCCGATCTGCAGACCGTTGATGCCACCGCGCTGGCGGCCGTCCATCATCCGCACGGCGAGCGCGTCGGTGGCGATGTCCTGGGTGGCCGAGAGCACCGCGACCACGGACAGCAGGGCGACGATGAGCCCGAGGTTCTCGCCGACGTCGAGCGGGGCGAGCGCGACGATGCCCAGCGCCGCGGCGGGCTGGGTGACCACCAGCCAGGACCGGTAGTGCCCCCGCTTGCGGGAGCCGTAGCGGTCGACCAGGGGCGCCCACAGGAACTTCAACGCCCAGATGAAACCTATTCCGTAGATGACCCCGATGTCCTCGAGCGAACCGCCCCGGTCCCTGGTGATGGCGGCCAGCGCCGTGAACAGGAACCCGATCGCGAGAAACTGACTGCCATACAGGGGTAGGAAGAGGCCGAAGACGGCACGCTTGTTCATCGGCACGGCACCTCATTCGAATATTGGGTCAGGCTTGACTGAAACAATTGTCATCCTTTACCAACCCGCGACCGTGAGTCTTGAGTCATCTGTCAGTGGGAAATCAGCATCGCACATGGGCAGCCGACGCGAAACGCCCGGCCGGGGGTATCCCGGCCGGGCGTGGGCGGTGGTCGGATCGTGGCGTGCGGTGGTGTTATGCGACGTCGCGGTCCCGCTGACCCTCGTCACCGAGGGCGACCGGCAGCCGTTCCAGCCGGTTGATGCCGCGTGGGAAGCCACGCTTCCACGCGACGTCGGCGGCGGGCACGGCCAGTGACAGGTGTGGGAACCGGCGCAGCAGTGTCCCGAACGCGACCTCGGCCTCCACTCTGGCCAGCGCGGCGCCGAGACAGTAGTGGATGCCGTGCCCGAACGCCAGGTGCGCGTTGTTCTTGCGGGCGATGTCGAACCGCTCCGCCTCGGCGAACTGGGCATCGTCCCGGTTGGCCGAGGCCCAGAGGATCTGGATGACGTCACCTGCCGGCACGGTCACCCCGCCGACCTCGAGATCCTCCTTCGCGAACCGCAGCCCGGCCAGCTCCGCGGGCCCGAACAGCCGCAGCATCTCCTCGATCGCCGGCGTGAGCAGCGACAGGTCGCCGCGCAGCCGCGCGAGCTGGTCCGGATGGGACAGCAGGGCGAACGTGCCGTTGGCGATGAGCTGCGCGCTGGTCTCGTGACCCGCGTTGAGGATCGTGATCACCAGCGAGACCAGTTCCTCGTCGTCGAGCTGGTCACCATCAGCGTTGTCGGAGTCGTCCATGGTGCGCACCAGGGCCGAGATCAGGTCGTCGCCGGGTTGCTCGCGGCGCAGCTGGACCACGCGCTCCGCGTAGTCGGCCATGGCCTGCGCGCCGGGCGCGACCTGCTCCCACGCGCCCCACATCATGCCTTCGAGCGCCTCGCGCCAGTGTTCCCGGAACTCCTCCGGGACGCCGAGCAGCTCACTGATCACCGCGAACGGCAGCGGGTAGGCGAAGTCCTCGAGCAGGTCCAGCTCGCTCGTGCCGGCGAGGCCGTCGAGCAGCTGGTCGGTGATCTCCTGGACCCTCGGCCGGAGCTGCTGCACCCGGCGGGCGGTGAAGACCTTCGACACCAGGCGGCGCACCCGGTTGTGGTTCGGCGGGTCCATCATCGACACCGAACGGCCGAGGTAGCGCAGGTACTCCTGCGGCAGCCCCGGCGCGGCGGTGGTGTTCACCCGGGTCTGTGTCCTCGGGTCGTTGCTCACCCGGGGGTCGCTCAGCACCGCCTTGATGTCGTCGTAGCGGGTCACCAGCCAGACCGCCGCGCCGTTGAAGTGGCGCACCCTGGCGACCGGCTGCTCGACCCGCAGTCGTTGGTACTCGTCGCGGTCGAACAGCAGCTCCAGCATCTTCGGTTCGTCGGTCACTGTTCCGCCTCCGGAATTAACCCTTGTGGTCACGTTGGGGTCGGTTGGGAGCAACGCGGTGTCCCGTGGATCGGATCGATCCACGGGACACCAACGGCGAGCGGGCGTGCCGTCCTAGCTGGGCTCTCCCGCGCCGACCCCGACGGGGACCGGTGCCGGTGCCGCCTGCGGGGTCTTGCGCTTCGGGCGGGACAGGTGCTTCATGATCGGCTCCTCGACGCCCTTGAACAGGAGCCACCCCGCGAACAGCGTCACGGCGAGGAAGCCGAACCAGATCCCGATGGCGGGGAGCCAGTCGTAGGTGCCGGTGATCTGTGTCCGTCCCCAGTAGAGGACGACCATCTGCACCATGAAGAACGCGTAGGAGATGTTTCCGCCCCACACGGCGAACTTGCTGGTGAGGATGCTCTGCGCGCCGCGCAGGTCCGCGGTGGCGATCGCGCCGAGGGTCAGGACGTTCGGCACGAGCCCGACCACGGCGTAGGTCCACGGCACGGTCACGAACTGCGCGACGGTCCAGGACGCGGCCCACAGGCCGAGCAGCACGGAGACGCGGATCCGCGGGAACAGGCCGCGACGCACGATCAGCGCGAGCAGCATGCCGAGCACGAACTCGAACACGCGGCTCGGCGGGAACAGCGAGGCGAACCACATCTGGTGCGGGGAGATCGGCAGGATGCCGGGCAGGATCGCGTCGTGGAAGATCAGCTTCGCGGCGACGGGAACTGCCACGATGCCGGCGACCATGCCACCGGCCCACCACCACAGCCGGTTGTCCGCGATCCGCCGGAGCGGGCGGACCAGGAACGGGAACAGCGAGTAGAACAGCAGCTCGGCGCACAGCGACCAGACGATGACGTTGGCCCCGCCGGACGGCTCGTTCGGGTTCCAGGTGTGCACCAGCAGCAGGTTGGGCAGCCAGTTGGTGGTGGCGCCCGCGATGAGGATCAGCGCCAGCACGAACGTGACGACGTGGTTGGGGAACACGCGGAAGAACCGGCGGCGCCAGAAGGCGCGGGCGGGCTCACCCGGCTTGGACGACCACGTCAGCACGAACCCGCTCAGCATGAAGAACAGAGACAGGAACGGCAGCCCGATCGGAATCATGAACTCCGAGAGCCAGGTGGCGAAACCCTGGTCGGCGAACGGCGAGACCGGCGACATGAAACCGTCCGCCGGATTGTAGAGGTGGGTGGAGTGGATGAGGAAGATACCGAGGGCGATCGGGAAGCGGAAGCCGGTCAATCCTTTGAGTAATGTCACCGGCTGGCCCGAGCCACTCGGACTCGTGGTTTTTGTCGCAGACACTTTAGTGCACCTTTCGTCGGCAGGGACGGAAGATCCGACGTTGGCAAGTCGAAGTAGACGAGCCGCCCGGCCTGGAGGGAACTAGTCTGCGATCAAGAATCGGTTCGGATGGTCCCGACGTCGTGGGGCACGAGTCTCCACGCGGCGGGGAATGGCTCATCGCGGCGCGAAGATTGTCCGGTTCGGTCGCGATGCGAGGCCGGCCGTCGAGACGACGGCCGGCCTCGTTCTCGTGGTGTCGCTCAGACCTTGGCGTCCGCGGCCGCGGCGGGAGCCCCGGCCTGCTTGCGCTTGAGGGCCACCGCGATCCCGACGATGATCAGCCACACGAAGCTCAGGTAGCGCCCGAACAGCGTGAACGCGACGAAGATCTGCGAGACGCCGGACAGCGCCGCGAGCAGCGCCAGCGAGCCGACGACGATGCCCGAGATCTTCAGCCACTTGGGCAGCACGACGCCGAGACCGACGGCCCCGGCCACGACCGTGAGGCCGAGCGTGGCGACGTGCAGCGGGCCACCGGCCCAGAAGGCGACCTGGTAGAGCGCCTGGGCGGTCACCTCGTCGGAGGCGGCGTCCGTGCCGAGTCCGGCCTGCGCCGCGGCGCCGACCATGAGCATCGCGGCCGAGACCGCGCCGGCCGTGCCGGCGACGCTGGCCGCGGCGTCGGAGCCGCGCACCGAGCGCACGAGGCTGGCGAGCGAACCGGCGAAGATGATCAGGGCGATGGCCGCCACGATCTGCACGGCCGAGTTGGCCGCCGCGGCGGCACCGTTGGCGTCGAACCACTTCTGCACCGCCGACGCGGCGTCGGTCGGCCTCGGGTAGTCAATGCTGGTGTCCGCTACCTTGAAATCTTGCGCGAAGCCGCCGGCGACCCAGAGAATTGCGAAAAGTGCGCCGGATAGCACGCCAAGGTTTCCCCGGCGGGCACCTTGCGTGGAAGTCATTACTTCTCCCTTTCTGGACACCCTCCCACGACCGAAGGTCGACGGCGCATGCCGCCGTCCGTCTATCGGGTGGTCGCGTGTACGGACCGTGTTCGGTCCCACTCTGACAGCTAGAACTGACAAAGGCCTCTAGCTGGCGGAGTATTCACGAGTACGCCTTGAGTGGTATCCGAGCGGGTCCCGTGTAGTAGGGCTTTTCGCTAATGGGCCCAGCCGGGACGGACCAGTCCGGTCTCGTAGGCGAACACCACGAGCTGCGCGCGGTCGCGGGTGGCGAGCTTGGTCATCGCGCGGCTGACGTGTGTCTTCGCGGTCGCCGGGCTCACCACGAGCCGCTCGGCGATCTCGTCGTTGGTCAGGCCTTCGCCGACCAGCGCGACCACCTCGCGCTCGCGCTCGGTCAGCACGTCCAGTGTGGTCGGCTGCCGGACCTTCTTGGCCCTGGTGGCGAACTCGCCGATGAGCCGACGCGTCACGCTGGGGGACAGCAGCGCGTCGCCGCCCGCCACCACCCGCACCGCGTGGATCAGCTCGACCGGCTCGGTGTCCTTGACCAGGAACCCGCTCGCGCCGACGCGGATCGCCTCGAAGACGTACTCGTCCTCCTCGAACGTGGTCAGGATGAGGATGTGCACGTCGGCCAGGTCCGGCGTCGACGAGATGCGCCGGGTGGCCTCCAGCCCGTCGAGCTGGGGCATCCGGATGTCCATGAGCAGCACGTCGGGACGGTGTTCGCGGGCGGCGACCACGGCTTCCTCGCCGTCGGAGGCCTCGCCGACCACCTCGATGTCGTCCTGCGCGTTCAGCAGCGCGCGGAAACCCGCGCGCACCAACGCCTGGTCGTCGGCCAGCACAACTCGGATCATGATGCCCCGTTCTCGGTCCTCGTGCTGCCGTTGTCGGTGTGCTCGGCGGGATCGGCGGGATCGTTGTTGTCGCCGGCACGCCCGGTCGGCAGGATCGCGGTGACGCGGAATCCGCCGTCGGGCCGGGGGCCCGCGACCAATGTACCGTTGAGCGCCTCGGCACGCTGTCGCATGCCGGTCAGGCCGCTGCCGGAGCCCAGCTTGCCGACCGCCGTGCCGTCGCCGCGACCGTCGTCGTCCACCTGGATGCGCAGCTCGTTCGGCTCGTAGTCGAGCCGCACCCTGGCCACCGTCGGACCGGCGTGGCGGTAGGTGTTGGTCAGCGACTCCTGCACGATCCGCAGTGCCGCCGCGTCCACGCCGCTCGGCACGCGCCGCTTCCCGGTCACGTCCAGCTGTACCCGCAGGCCGGCCGCGCGCATCCGTTCCAGCAGCGGGTCGAGCTGGTCGAGGCTCGCCACCGGATGCCGGGGCGCGCCGTCCACGGCGCCGTCCACGTCCCGGAGCACGCCGAGGATGTTGCGCAGCTCGACGAGCACCTCCTTGCTCGACTGCTTGATCGCGGTGAGCGCCTGGCGGACCTGCTCGGGCTGCTCGTCGATCAGGTGCAGGGCCACGCCGGACTGGACGTTGATCAGGGAGACGTGGTGCGCGAGCACGTCGTGCACCTCCCGGGCGATGCGCAGGCGTTCCTCGCCGGCCCGCCGTTTCGCCTGCTCCTCCCGGGTCTCCTCGGCCTGGGCGGCGCGGTCGCGGCGCGCCTTCACGATCTCGGCGACCACCATGATCAGGGTGAGCCAGGCGATGGCGAAGGAGAACTCGGCGAGGCCGAGCTGGTACTTGGACGTCGTGAGGTCCATGACGACCAGCAGCGCGGTCACCAGGGCCGGCCCGGTCACCCAGGCGACGAGCCGGGGCCCGTGCAGCACGAGGTTGAACAACGCGACGACCACGCTGAGGAACACCGGCCCGTACGGGAAGCCGAGCACCAGGTACAGCACGGTGACGGCGACGACGGAGACGAACGTCGCCACGGGGAACCGGCGGCGCAGCAACAGCAGGGCCGGCCCGGCCAGCAGCAGGACGACGGTCAGCGGGCCGATCCGGTCGGACGTGCCCTGGAACTGCGCGGCGGGCACGGTCGAGGCGACCTGGATGATCGACGTCGGCACCACGATCGCGACGGCGGGCAGGGTGCCACGCCTCGGCCCACGGGGTATCGGCGTTGTTGCCATGACTTGAACAGTAGATCAGGCCCGCTCGCGCGGGCAGCGGGCGAGCGATGGCTCGACCAGTACTCCACGGGGTGCAGGCGGGGGGTGCCGGGCGCGTCTCGTGGGGTACCCGAAGTGCCCCCCGGCGCCCGACGTAATCCCGGTCCGCCGCCGGCACGATGAGTGACATGAACGAGCAACCGGACGACATGACCCCCGCGAAGGCGGTGCGCGCCTCGGACAGCGAGCGGGAGCGGATCGCCAAGCTGGTCAGCGACGCTGCCGGTGAAGGCAGGCTGACACTGGCCGAGGCCGAGGAGCGGCTGGACCGCGTCTACGCGACGCGCTACCGGCACGAGCTGGCCGCGTTCGTCGCCGACCTGCCTGGTCAGGAGGACGAACGGCGGCTCGAGCGGCGACCGGCGACCGGCCGGCTCGCCCGCCTGCCCCACCGGCTGCGGGTGCACGCGGCGGTCGCCGTGGTGCTGTCGGTCTTCCTCATCACCCGCTGGATCGCGTCCGACGCGCCATTCTTCTGGCCGGCCGGTCCGATGTTCTTCCTGTTCGGCTCTCTCGTGCTGCACGCCAGGGTCGTGAGCTGGTCGAGCCGAGGTGCAGCACCCGGTTTTCGTCGGTGGGAGCTGCGACCATCGGGGACGCAACAGTACGTCGACCCGGCCGGTCCGGACGACCGCGGGAAGGGGCAGGGGCATGAGTAGCTCCGCACAGCGCAGGACTCGCAGCATCTTTCCGCCGATGGAGCGCAGAGTTCGGCAGGTCTGGATGGTGCTGCACATCATCAGCTCGGTCGGTTGGCTCGGTGTCATCGTCGGCGCGATCGCCCTGAGCGTCGCCGGGTTGAACACCGACGACCTCGATCGGGTGAAATCGCTCTACGTCGCCATGGAGGTCCTGGCGACCGCGTTCTTCCTGCCCGGCACCCTGCTGGTCGTCGTCACGGGCGTCATGCTCGGCCTCGGCACCAAGTGGGGCCTGCTGAAGTGGTGGTGGGTCGCGGTCAAGCTCGTGATCGGTGTGGTGCTGTTCGCCGCGGGTGCGTTCAACATGCGGTTCGCCGTGTACAACGCCGCCGAGAAGTCGGCTGAGCTCAAGCCGCTCGAGTCCAGTGTGGACGTCAGTCTGTTCGGCATGTTGGGCGTGATGGCCGCGTTGGGCATCTTCGCCGCGCTGCTGTCGGTGCTGAAGCCGTGGGGCCGGATCAACTGGCGCCGCTCGGCGACCACCACCACGACCGCGAAGCCCGAACCTCGGGAAGTACGGGAGCCCTCGGCATGACCATCCTGTCCAACGAAACGATCACCGGACTTGCCGCTCGCGCGGTCGACGTCACCAAGGCCTACGGCACCGGCGCCGCCTCGGTCGTCGCGCTCGACGACATCTCGGTCGACGTCCGGCGCGGCCAGTTCACCGCGATCATGGGGCCGTCCGGGTCCGGCAAGTCCACGCTGATGCACTGCCTGGCCGGACTGGACACAGTGGACTCCGGCGAGGTCTGGATCGGGGAGACGCGGCTGGCCGACCTCGGCGACCGCGGTCTCGCGGACCTGCGGCGCAACCGGATCGGCTTCATCTTCCAGCAGTTCAACCTGCTGCCGACGCTGACCGCGGAGGAGAACATCACGCTGCCGCTGGCGATCGCCAAGCGCAAGCCCAACGCCGAGTGGTTCGACAAGGTGGTGGAGGCGCTCGGTCTCGGCGACCGGCTCACCCACCGGCCGAGCGAGCTCTCCGGCGGTCAGCAGCAGCGTGTCGCGTCCGCCCGCGCGCTGCTGCCGAAGCCGGACGTGATCTTCGCCGACGAGCCGACCGGCAACCTGGACTCCCGTTCCGGCACCGAGATCCTGCGCTTCCTGCGCCGGTCGGTCGACGAGTTCGGGCAGACCATCGTGATGGTCACCCACGACCCGAACGCCGCGGCCTACGCCGACAGAGTGGTCTTCCTGCTGGACGGCCGCCTCGTGGACGAGTTGACCGACCCGACCGCCGACGAGGTGCTGGACACCATGAAGGCGCTCGACTCGGTCGGCGTGTGAGATGAGGACGTAATGCTCAAGGCAACCCTCAAGGGTCTGCTCGCCAGGAAGCTGCGGTTGACGCTGGCCGGACTGGCGGTGGTGCTCGGCGTGATGTCGGTGTCGGCCGCGATGATCACCACCACGACGGTCGGCAGCGGGTTCGACTCGGTCTTCAAGACCATCGCGTCCAATGTGGACGTCTCGGTGTCCGGCAGGTCCAACGTCGACTCCGAGTTCCAGGGCAAGGCGTTCACCCCGCCGGTGCCGAAGTCCGTGGTGGCCGAGCTGGCGGACCTGCCCGGGGCCGCGTCGGTGTCCGGCGAGGTCACGGCCGACGGCGCGCGGCCGATCGGGCCGGACGGCAAGACGATCAGCGTCCAGGGCCCGCCGCGCAACGGCCGCGCCTGGCACGGTGAGACCGGCAACATCCAGCTGCGGCAGGGTCGGGGACCGAAGGCCGACACCGAGGTCGCGATCAACGGCGGCCTCGCGTCGCTCGGCGGGTTCAAGGTCGGCGGCACCATCGACGTGCTGACGCTGCAACCGAGGCAGAGCTTCACGATCGTCGGCGTCTACGGCTACAGCAACGGGCTCGACACGCTCGGCGGGAGCACGGAGGTCGCGTTCACCGAGCCGGTGGCCCAGCAGCTGATGCTCGGCAAGCCGGACGTGTACAGCTCGGTCACGCTGACCGCGGCGGACGGTGTGTCCCCCGCGGAGCTGCGCGACCAGGCCGCCGAGGTGCTCGGCTCGGACTACGTGGTGCGCACCGGCGACGAGCTGGCCGACGCGACCGCCGGCGACGCGATGGCGTTCCTCGACGTCGTCAAGATCGTGCTGCTCGGCTTCTCCGGGCTGTCGCTGCTGGTCGGCATCTTCCTCATCCTCAACACGTTCTCGATCCTGGTCGCGCAGCGCACCGGTGAGCTGGCGCTGATGTCCGCGCTCGGCGCGCGCCGCCGGCAGATCGTCGGCTCGGTGCTGGTCGAGGCCGTGCTCGTCGGCACGGTGGCGTCGGCGGTCGGGCTCGGGCTCGGTGTGCTGGTGTCGTTGCTGTTGAAGAACGTCATGGAGGCCAACAGCGGGGCCCAGCTGCCGGTGTCGCTGACGGTGCCGCCGGCCAGCATGGTGTTGGCGTTCGTGGTGGGCATCGGCGTCACCGTGCTCGCCGCGCTGCTGCCCGCCGTGCGTGCCTCGCGGGTGCCGCCGGTGGCCGCGATGCGCGCGTCGGCGGCCGAGCAGCGCTCGCTGACCTGGATCACCGTGGCCGGCGCGGTGCCGGCGGTGCTCGGTGTCGGCGCGGTCGTCGCCAGCCTGGTCGCCGACCTCGGCGACGCCCAGTGGGCGGCGCTGGGTGGCGGCATCGTGCTCGGGCTGTTCGGGCTCGCCATGCTCACGCCGGTGGCGAGCCGGGCGCTGCTGCCGGCGGTCGGGCGGCTGCTCGGCTGGTCGATGCCGGCGAAGCTCGGCAGGCGCAACGCGGCGCGGAACCCCCGCCGCACAGCCATCACGGTCGCGACGATGGTGGTCACGCTCGGTCTGGTCGGGGGTGTCGGTGTCGTCGCGGAGTCGCTGCGCACGGACGTGACCAGCCGGCTCGGCTCGGACCTGAAGGCCGACTTCATCATCTCGGGAGACGGCGTCACCAGCCGCGCGGGCGGTTCGGGTGGCGGCCCGCCGACCGACGCGGACGGCCGGATCATGCCGACGTTCGAGGAGTCGGTGCTGGACAAGGCAAGGCAGCTGGACGGCGTCGACGAGGCGACGGCCCAGTACGTCGACACGGTGCAGGTGTCGGGCGCCGCCGGCAAGGAGCCGGTCGCCAGCTCCGCCAACGCGGGCTCGCTGGAAGAGCTGACGACGGTGCTGGGCCTGGAGAAGGTGTCGGGTTCGCTGCGCGACCTGGGCGCCGACGAGGTCGTCATGGACACCGAGACGCTGAAGGAACGCGGCCTGCGCGTGGGCGACCCGGTGCGACTGGCGACCGAACGCGGCGGCTGGCACGACTACACCATCGTGGGCAGCTACGCGACGAACTTCCTGTTGCGGGGACCGGTGTTGTCGCCGGAGAACGGTCAGCAGCTGTTCGTCTCCGCGCTGCCCGCGATCGGGTACGTGAAGCTGACCGACGGCGCGAACGTGGCGGAGACGAAGAAGGCGGTCACGGAGCTGGTCGCGGGCAACCCGGAGGTGTCGGTCCAGGACCAGACACAGGCCGCGGCCGAGGCGTCCAGCCAGGTGGACATCGCGGAGCTGATGCTCTACGTCCTACTGGGACTGTCGGTGATCATCGGCGTGCTCGGCATCATCAACACCATGGCACTGTCCATCTTGGAGCGCACGCGTGAGCTCGGCCTGCTCCGCGCGATCGGCATGCGCCGCTCGCACATGGTGCACATGGTGGTCGCCGAGTCGTTGGTGATGGCCGTGTTCGGCGGCCTGCTCGGCCTGCTGTTCGGTGGGTTCGCCGGCGCGGCGGTGGTGACGGTGGCCGAGCTCGGTCAGGTGACCGTGCCGTGGCTGTCGCTGGCCGTGTTCCTCGGCCTCGCCGTGGTGGCCGGCCTGGTGGCGGCACTCGCCCCGTCGGGCCGCGCCGCGAAGGTGAACATCCTGTCCGCCATCGCTTACGAGTGACAGCGGAAAAGACGCGTTCGGGACGCTGTGCGTCCCGAACGCGCCTTTCACCGTTCTCAGGCCGCTGCCGCACCCGGGCGGGGGTAGTCGGACAGGCCGGAGACGGTCTCCATGAAGGCCAGCAGCGCGGCGACGTCGTGGTCGCCGAGGCCGGCGTTCTCCGCCGCGGTCAGCCAGTCGTAGCTGGTCGCGGTGCTGGGCATCGGCACGCCGAGGCGCTGGGTCTCGGCCAGCACGAGGCCGAGGTCCTTGCGCATCAGCTTCAGCCGGAAGTCGGGCTTCTCGAACGCCCTGCGGGCCATGACCCCGGCCTTGAACTTCATCATCGGCGAGCTGTACCCGCCGGCGGCGATCAGCTTGATCAGCACGCCGCGGTCGAGACCGGCCCGCTCGCCGAACACGATCGCCTCGGCCAGCGCCTGCATCTGGACACCCATGAGCAGGTTGAGCGCCAGCTTGGCGGTCGCGCCCTTGCCGCCCGGTCCCAGGTGGACGATCTCCTTGGACATCGGCTCCAGCACCGGCTCGATCGCGGCGACGTCGTCGGCGGCACCGCCGATCATGAAGCGCAGCTCGCCGTCCTTGGCGTGCTGGGCGTTGCCGAGCACACACGCGTCGAGGCCGCGGTGCCCGGTCTCGGCGAGCCGCGCCTGCAGCGCGACCGCGAAGTCCGGTGCCACCGTGGACATGTCGGCGACGACCGCGCCCTCCGGCAGGCCCGACACGGCGCCGTCCGGTCCGAACAACAGCGCCTCGACGACCTCGCTCGTCGCGAGCGAGAGGAACACGACGTCCGCGCCCTGCGCCGCGGCGGCCGGCGTGTCCGCCAGCACCGCGCCTTCCGCCTCGAGCGCCTCGCCGCGCGACCGGGTCCGGTTGTACACGGTCACCGAGGCGCCGGAGCCGAGCAGGCGGGAGGCCATGCCACCGCCCATCGCGCCGAGCCCGATGAAGGCGATCTTGTGCGTCATCAGCTCGCCTTCGCTTCGGGGATGACGACACCGGCGGGCGGGACCTCGCCGGCGGGCGGGGCCGGCTCCTTGACGATGCCGAGCTCGAACAGGATCCGCGGGAAGTCGTCGCTGATCCACGACTCGACGACCTTGCCGTCGCGCACCCGGTGCAGGTCGACGCCCTCGACGACGAAGGTCTTGCCGGTCGGCGGCATCCACATCAGCGGGCCGGTGTGCGTGCCGGTGGTGCGGAACCGCAGCCCAACCAGCTCACCGCTCGCGAACATGTCCTGGATGCCACACGTGAAGTCGGGGAACGGCCGCTTCCAGAACTCGACGGCCATCTGGAACGCCTGCGGACCCTTCGGCAGCGGGAGGCCCGCGGTGTGCACCTCGTAGTCCGCGGAGAAGACGTCGTCGATGAAGCCGAGGTTCCCCTTGTTCAACCCTTCTTCGGTCACGAACCGAACCAGTTCGATGTTCTCTTCGGACATCTAAACCTCCGCGATATTGTCTGCCAGATTCGGCCGGAGCTACCATGTACCCAGTCGACCACACTTTTTCAGGTGCTTTTCCCGACGCCTTCTGGACGCGGTCCCGACCTCGGGTGAACAGTTCCCGAGTCGCCTGGGAACCGTTCCCGGATTCATTGTTCCCCCCGCCGGTCCGGTGTTAGCTTCAGGCTGCCATAAATTGTCTTTGACGGAGGCCGAGATGCAGACCACCCAGGTTTACGCGGTCAACCGGGACACGGCCGACTGCCTGCAAATTCGCACCGAGGAGATCGCGGAACCACCCGCGGGGCACGTGCGGATCAAGGTCGAGGCAGCCGGCGTCTCCTATGGAGATCTGCTTTTCCAACGCGGCGTGGTGCCCGGCGGCCCCAAGCCGCCGTTCGTGCCCGGCTGTGACCTCGTCGGTGTCATCGAGTCCCTCGGCGCCGGCGTGACCGGTCTCGCACCGGGTCAGCGAGTGGCCGCCCTTGTCGTCAAGGGTGGTTACAGCACGGCCGTGAACCTGCCGGCGGACCGGGTCGTCCCGGTGCCCGAGGGCGTCGACGCCGTGAGCGCGGCCGCCGTGTCGCTGAACTACTTCATCGCCTACCAGATGCTGCACCGGGTCGCGCAGGTGCAGTCCGGCCAGCGCATCCTCGTGCACGGCGCGTCCGGCGGCGTCGGCCTCGCGTTCCTGCAGCTCGCCGAGCACATCGGCGGCGTGACCGTGTTCGGCACGGCCTCCGCGGCCAACCTGGACGTGGTGCGCCGGCACGGCGCGGTCGCCATCGACTACCGCAACCAGGACTTCGCCAACGTCGTGCGCGGTACGGTCAACCAGGACGGCACGGCCAACGCGGCGACCGCCTACGACAAGGACGGCACCGTCGACGCGGTGTTCGACCCCATCGGCGGCACGCACTTCTGGCGCTCCTACAGCGTGCTGCGCAACGGCGGCCGGATGGTCGCCTACGGCCAGAACGACGCGCTGCGCGACGGCAAGCCGAACATGCTCATCGGGGCGATCGGCTTCCTCGGCGGAATCGTGCTGCCGAAGCTGCGCCCGGACGGCCGCAAGACCGGCTTCTACAACGCGTGGGCGCTGGAGAAGTCCCACCCCGAGGCCTACCAGGAGGACCTCGCCGAGGTGCTCAACCTGCTGTCCGCGGACAAGATCGCGCCGCGGTCGGTCCGCAAGGCGCCGCTGCGCGACATCGAGCAGGTCTTCGAGGAGATCGAGCGCGGCGTGACCGGCAAGATCGTGCTCGACTGCACCGCCGTGTAACCGAGAACCGCGAGAGAAGGCAAATGCCGGTCTGGGCCCGCCAGACCGGCATTTGTCGTCTTCGCCCCCCGGTCCTCGGGACTCCCTCGAAGCGCGCTGGGGCCCGGGTCCTTGGCCCAGGGGGCTGGGACGTCCGACTCATGACCGTGGGACGGCTGGGAACGCATTCTTAGTGGGAAAAACATCCGAATCTGCCGCTCGAGTGTGCGGAGAACAACGCCACGAGCGCTGTCGAAGCTGGAGTGATGGCGTGCACCGATCATTGATTGTCGCCCGAATGATGCCCGGCTCCCAGGACAAGGTCCGTGACATCTGGGCCGAGTCCGACGCGACGGAGCTCCCCCGAATCGCCGGCGTCGAGCACCGTTCGCTGTGGACGCTCGGTGACGTCTACATCCAGCTGCTCGACACGTCGGAGCCAGGCCAGGCAACCATCGAACGCATCAAGGGACACCCCGAGTTCGTCGGGATCAGCGAACGGCTCAGCGAGTTCATTTCCCCGTACCTGTCGACCTGGCGCTCGCCGAAGGACGCCCAGGCAACGAACTTCTACACCTACGAGAAATAGGGAGAGCCCCCCAATGGCGAACGTCACCTTCGACGACATCGAGTCGATCCTGGTCAAGAAGGTCGGGCTGGCCCCGCAGA
Organism: uncultured Actinomycetota bacterium; assembly: GCA_963840275.1. Lineage (GTDB taxonomy): Bacteria > Actinomycetota > Actinomycetes > Mycobacteriales > Pseudonocardiaceae > Actinophytocola. The sequence continues at coordinate 13,229 of CAWIYK010000002.1, read as the reverse complement.
CTCTGGCGAACGACCCGGAGAACTCGTTGGAGGACCTCGGACTCGACTCCTTGGCGGTCCTCGAGCTGCAGATCGTGATCACGAAGCAGTACGGCGTGGAAATTCCCGACGAGTCGGGCGAGCTCAATGTCGGCGAGATTGTCGACTTCATCAACAATGCCGCCGAGCAGGCAGCGTAAGGGGAAGGTCGACATGGCTGGGCACACCGACAACCAGATCCGCATCGAGGCGCCGTTCCAACTTGTCTGGGACATCACCAACGACGTCCCGAGCTGGCCGGACCTGTTCACCGAGTACGCCGCCACCGAGGTGGTGAGCGAGGACGGTGACACGATCACCTTCCGGCTCACCATGTACCCGGACGCCAACGGCGTCACGTGGAGCTGGGTCAGCGAGCGCACGCGGTACTACGACGAGAAGCGCACCCACTCCCACCGCATCGAGACCGGTCCGTTCGAGTACATGAACCTGGACTGGTACTACGAGGAGGTGGAGGGCGGCGTCGTCCTGCGCTGGGTGCAGGACTTCCACATGAAGGACACCGCTCCGGTGGACGACGAGTGGATGACCAACAACATCAACAAGAACTCCAAGATCCAGATGCAGGTCATCAAGGACAAGATCGAGAAGGCCTACCACTCGAGGCGGGCCACGGAGTCCAAGACGGTGTCCATTCACGACTGCCCGCAGGACCACCGGCGCGGCGGCACCATCCAGACGCTCCTGTCCCCGCGCACGGTCGGCAGCACGTCGGGCTTCATGGGCGGCGCGACACTGCAGCCGGGTGAGGCCATCGCCGAGCACTACCACCCGTACAGCGAGGAGTTCGTCTTCTGCATCCGCGGTGAGCTCGAGGCCGACATCGACGACAAGATCGTGCGGGTGCCGGCCGGCACGGCCATCCTCGTGCCGAAGGAGACCCGCCACCGGCTGCGCAACGTGGGCGGCGGCGAGGTGTTCGCGGTCTTCCACCTCGGCCCGCTGGCGCCGCGCCCCGAGCTCGGCCACGTGGACACCGAGACCCGCGAGGAGGCTGCCGCGGTGGCCGCGAAGATCCTGGCGGAACGGGAGAAGAAGGCCGCATGAGCCAACACAGGCGGGTAGTCGTCACCGGGGTCGGCGTTGTCGCTCCCGGTGGCGTCACCCGGAACCAGTTCTGGGACACGCTCACCGCCGGCCGCACCGCCACCAGGAAGATCACCTTCTTCGACGCGAGCAAGTTCCGGTCGCGGGTCGCGGCGGAGGCCGACTTCGACCCGATCGCGGCCGGACTGTCCGCACAGGAGATCCGGCGCGCGGACCGGTACGTCCAGTTCGGACTCGCGTGCGCCGCGGAGGCGCTCGCGGACTCCGGGCTCGAGCTCGACGAGGAGACGCTGGACAACACCGGCGTGGTCATGGGTTCCGCGGTCGGCGGGACGATGGCGCTCGAGGACGAGTACGTGGCGGTGTCGAACACCGGCAAGGAATGGCTGGTCGACCACACCTACGGCGGCCCGTTCCTCTACCAGGCGCTGGTGCCGTCGTCGCTGGCGGCCGACATCGCGCACCGGTACGGCACGCACGGCCCGACGCAGGTGATCTCCACCGGCTGCACGTCGGGCATCGACGCCATCGGCTACGCGTGGCAGCTCGTGCAGGACGGCGAGGCGGACGTGATCATCGCCGGCGCGTCGGACAGCCCGATCTCGCCGGTGACCGTGTCCTCGTTCGACGCGATCAAGGCGACCACGCCGGAGAACGACGACCCGGAGCACGCATCCCGCCCGTTCGACGCGACCCGCAAGGGCTTCGTCATGGGCGAGGGCGGCGCGGTGCTGATCCTCGAGGAGCTCGGCCACGCGCTCGCGCGCGGGGCCAAGGTCTACTGCGAGGTCACCGGGTACGCCAGTCGCTCCAACGGTTTCCACATGACCGGGCTGCGGCCGGACGGGCTGGAGATGTCCGAGGCGATCACCGTGTCGCTGAACCAGGGCCGCACCAACCCGGCCGACGTGGACTACATCTGTGCGCACGGTTCCGGCACCAAGCAGAACGACCGGCACGAGACGGCGGCGTTCAAGCGGGCGCTCGGCGACCACGCGTACCAGGCGTCGGTCAGCTCGATCAAGTCGATGATCGGGCACTCGCTCGGCGCGATCGGCGCGATCGAGATGGCGGCGTGCGCGCTGACCATCGACAACAACGTCGTGCCGCCGACCGCCAACTGGTCGCAGCGCGACCCGGAGTGCGACCTGGACTACACGCCGGTCAACGCGCGCGAGCGCAAGGTCGACGTGGCGCTGTCGGTGGGCAGCGGGTTCGGCGGGTTCCAGTCGGCGATGGTGTTCAGTCGTTTGAAGGAGGCGTCATGACGGGGACCCGTGCGGTCATCACGGGCATCGGAGTGGTGGCGCCGTCCGGCATCGGGGCCGACGCGCACTGGAAGACCGTGCTCGACGGTACGACGCGGCTGAGCCGGATCACCCGGTTCGACCCGTCGTCCTACCCGGTCACGCTCGCCGGCGAGGTGCCGGAGTTCGACGTGGACGACTACATCACGGCACGGCTGAAGGTCGCGACCGACCGGTGGACGTGGCACGGTTTCGCGGCCACGCAGGAAGCGCTGAGCGACTCGACCATCGACCTGTCCACAATGGACCCGTACGACACCGCGGTGGCGCTCGCGTCCTCCTCCGGTGGCAACGAGTTCGGCCAGGGCGAGCTGCAGGCGCTGTGGTCCGAGCCGGACGGCAAGGTCAGCGTCTACCAGTCGATCGCGTGGTTCTACGCGGCGAGCGTCGGGCAGATCTCCATCCTGCACCAGCTGAAGGGCCAGTGCAGCGTGCTGGTCGCCGAGGCGGCCGGCGGGCTGGACAGCTTCGCGCAGGCCACCAGGACCATCCGGCGCGGCACCAAGATGGTGCTGGCCGGCGGCACCGAGGGCCCGCTCTCGCCGTACGCGCTGGCCTGCCAGCTGTCCACGAAGCGCCTGTCCACCTCGGACGACCCGTTGACGGCGTACACGCCGTTCGACGCCGGCGCCCGGGGTTATGTGCCCGCCGAGGGCGGCGCGGTCCTCGTGGTCGAGGACCTCGACCACGCGCGCGAGCGCGGCGCGGACATCTACGGCGAGGTGCTCGGTTGGGGCGCGACGCACGACGGGAAGGCGAGCAGGCCGGGCAGCGGCGGTTCGGTCGACCAGTACGCGCGGGCCATGCGGCTCGCGCTGCAGCGTGCCGGCCGCACGGCGTCCGATGTGGACGTCGTGTTCCCGGACGCGGTCGGCGTGCTGGAGGCGGACCGGGTCGAGGCGGCCGCGATGCGGGTCGTGTTCGGCGACAGCGAGCCGGCCGTCACCACGCAGAAGGCCCAGGTCGGCCGGATGTACCAGGGTGGTGCGGCGGTCGACGTGTCCACCGCGTTGCAGGCGATGCGCTACGACATGCTGCCCGCCACCCACGGACTGACCGACCCGGCGTCGGGCTGCGAGCTGAACTTCGTCCGCGAGGCGACCGCTCGCCGCACGGACGTGGCGATGATCAACGCCCGCGGCTACGACGGCTACAACACGTCGCTGGTCGTCGGCCGGTACGAGGACTGAGGAACCATGACACAGAACGAGAGCGGCCGGGCGCGGATCGTGTTCCTGGTCCGCGTGCCCGCCGCACGGACCGACGAGTTCCTGCGCGCCTACGAGAGAATCCGCTACGAGGTGGCCGAGGGCGTGCCCGGCCACCTCCTGGACCAGGTCTGCCAGTCACCGGCCGACCCGGAGCAGTGGCTGATCACGAGCGAGTGGGAGTCACTCGACCACTTCGTCACGTGGGAGCAGAGCCCGGGGCACCGCGACCTCGCCGGACCGATGCGGGCGTGCATGACCGAGGCCAAGTCGATCAAGTTCGTCGTCCGCAAGGAAACCAGCAAGGACGAGGGCCGGCTCGCCGGCTGAGCCGGCTGCCGTTAGTAAACGAGTCGAGAGCCCGCCGCGCACGGTTGTGCACCGTTCTCCCTGTCTCGACAATCCGACCTATGGAGCAGGAATGGACACCATCCTCAAAGTTCTGGGCATCTCGGTGCTCGCCGCGTCCGGAATACAGCTGGGCACGCTCTGGATCATGAAGCTCTCGATCCTGCCGCTGCTCAACTCCTTGCCGTACAGCCGTTACGTCAACACCTGCCAGCGCATCAAGATGCACGTGTTCCACCCGATCGCGGTGTGGATGGGTGTCATCGCCGGCAGTCTCGGCGTGGTGGCGGCGTTCGTCACGTCGTCCACCGTGGCGACCGTGCTGTTCCTGGTGGGCTCGGCGGGCATGCTCGGCGTCGGCCTCACCTCCGAGGGCGTCAACCGGCCGATCTGGCGGCAGGTCGAGAAGTGGTCGGTCGACGAGGTCGAGGACGAGCAGTGGTCGGGCAAGCGCCACGTCTGGCACGTCGCCCACCTGGTCCGGACCTACTTCGGCATCCTCGCGGTCGGCGCCTACCTCGCGGCGACCCTCACCATCTGACCGTTCCACACTCGCCGGTAACCCGACGAACAGCGCCCTCGCAGCTTCTCAAGCGGAGCGAAGGCGCTGTTCGTCGTATTACGGGCCAATCGAAAGGAAAGGACATTGCGTCGCAACGCAAAGGCATTCGTGCTCGGCGCGGCCGCACTGACGTTGGCCTCCTTAGGGGTCGTCTGGGTGAGCCCGTCAGCGGACGTGTCACAAGCAGGGGCAAGCTCGGCGACCCGTCCCAGCGATGACTGGACCACGTGGCAGAAGGACCGGGCCGGCAGCCGCTACAACGGGGCCGAGTCGAAGATCAATCCCAGCACCGCGAGCCAGCTGAAACTCAAGTGGGCCTACACCTTCGCTCAACTTCCCTACACCCGCGTCGGCAGCCAGCCGGCCGTGGCCGACGGGGTGCTCTACGTCGGCGCGCCGGACGCCAAGTTCGTCGCGCTCGACGCGAAGTCCGGCGCCACCAGGTGGACCTTCGACCTCACCACGGTCACCGGGCCCGGCGAGCAGTTCGCGGTCAACGGCGTCCGGGACGGCGCGACGGTCGCCGGCGACAAGGTCTTCTTCGGCGACAGCACCGGTCGCGTCTTCGCGCTGCACAAGCGCACCGGCAAGCTCGCGTGGGTGGCCAAGGTCGACGACCACCCGCTGGCCAACCTCACCAGCTCCCCGACCGTCTACAACGGCCGGGTCTACATCGGAGTGTCCACGAGCGAGGGCGGCGCGCCGCGCGACCCGAGCTACCCGTGCTGCACCCACCGCGGCGCCGTGGTCGCGATCGACGCCGACAGCGGCAAGGTGGACTGGCGCTTCTACACCGTGCCCAAGCCCGTCGAGGACGGCACCTGGCCCAGTGGCGCCAAGAAGTTCACCCCGTCCGGGGCGAGCGTGTGGGCCACCCCGGTGATCGACCCGCGCACCAACACGGTCTTCGTCGGCACCGGCAACAACGCCACCGGCCAGACCGACATGTCCGACGCCATGGTCGCCATCGACGCCAGGAGCGGCAAGCTCCGGTGGAAGCAGCAGGTGACCTTCCCGGACACCTACACGGCGGCGTGCGAGCTGACCGAGGTGCCCGACGAGACGTGCCCCGGCAAGGGCACCTTCGCGCGGGACAAGGACATCGGCGCGGCCGCCAACCTGATCACCGTGAACGGTCGCACGATCGTCGTGGTCGGGCAGAAGGACGGCAGGCTGCACGCGTTCGACGCGCGCACCGGCCGGGTCGCCTGGCAGACCGCGCTGGTGCCGTCCAGCCCGGACGCGGTCGGCGTCCAGTGGGGCACCGCGTACGACGGCAAGTGGATCTACGCCGCGACCTGGCACAGCGGTCCCGGCCGCCTGTTCGCGGTCGACCCGGCCACCGGAAAGGTCCGCTGGCAGGTCGAGCACCCGGCCGACGGCTGCACGACCGGTGGCGCCGCGGCGTACGCCGACATGTGCGAGCTGTCGTTCACGCCCGCGGTCAGCGCCACTCCCGGCCTGATCTACCTGGGCAGCTCCGACGGCAAGATCCGCGTCTTCTCCTCGGCGAACGGCGCTCTGCTGTGGGAGTTCGACGCGATCCGCGACTTCACCGGCGTCAACGGGCTGCCCGGCCGAGGCAGCGGGATCTCCGGCAACGGTGGCGCGGTGATCGTGGACGGCATGCTGTACGTGCAGGCCGGCTACTACCCGTTCTACCCGAACGAGAAGGGCACCGTACTGCTCGCGTTCGGCCTGTAGCCACAGCGAGAACGGCGCCTCCCCGACCGCGGTGGTCGGGGAGGCGCCGTTCTCGGTCGCTACGAGGCGCCGCTGTCGGGCAGCGCGAGCCACCACTCGTTGTCCCTCGCCCACTTGATGGTGTCGGCCAACCCGTCGCGCAGCGGGGTCACCGGCTGCCAGCCGAGGAGCCTGCGCGCCTTGGCGTTGTCCGGAACCCGCCGCAGCAGGTCCTCATAGGACTTGCCGAGCTTGTCGGTCGTGTCGACCTTGACGATCTCCGCGCCCGGGCCGACCAGCTCGCCGATCAGCTCGACGGCCTCGCCGATCGTCGTCTCGGTCATGCTGCCGATGTTGAACGCCTCGCCGTTGGCGAGCTCGCTGTCCGCGGCGAGCAGCGTGCCGCGGATGGCGTCGTCGATGAACGTGAAGCACCGCGTCTGCTTGCCGTCGTCGTAGACCACCAGCGGTTTGCCGTTCAGTGCGCGGTGCACCGTGCGGCTCACGACGAACCCGGGCCGCTGCCGAGGACCGTACGCGTTGAAGTAGCGCACGATCGTGGCCGCCAGCCCGCGCTGCCGCACGAACGCGAACGTCAGGTGCTCGGTGAGCGCCTTGCTGGACGAGTAGGTCCAGCGGTCCGCCGCGGTCGCGCCGAGCACGCGGTCGTCGTCCTCGCGCCACGGCACCGCCGGGTTCTTGCCGAACACCTCGCTGGTGCTGGCGACGACCACCTTGGCGCCGGCGGCCTGCGTGGCCTCCAGCACGTTGCGGGTGCCGGTGAAGTTCACGTCGATGACGTCCAGCGGCCGGGAGAGGTACTGGTCGACACCGACCACCGCGGCGAGGTGGAACACGAGGTCCACGTCGTCGGTGATGGCCGTCGCCAGCCCCTGCCGGTCGAGGATGTCGCCCTGCACGAACTTCGCCCGCGCGCGGGCGGTCGTCTGCCACTCCGGCGGCGGGGCGCCGTCGAAGATGGTGACGTCGTCACCGCGCGCGATCAGCTCTTCCACCAGGTGACTGCCGATGAACCCACAGCCCCCGGTCACTACGACCTTGCTCACGCCGCCTCCTCGATCACGACGGGGAGCGTGACCTGCTCGGCTCCCCGGCCGACCCCCAGGTACTGGTAGCCGAGCGAACGCAGCTCGGCGATCTTCTCCCTGGAGTAGTAGGCCCGGCCGTCCAGCACCAGGCAGTTCTCCGCGACCGGCAGCCTGGCGAAGTCGATCTCGGCGAACTCCCGGTGGAGGGCCAGGATCGCGACGCAGTCCGCGCCGTCGACGGCCTCGGCCAGGCTCCCGGCCTGCTCCTTGCCGAACAGCGTCGCGGCCTCGTCGACGTCCACGAGCGGGTCGTAGATCGTCACCTCGCCGCACGCCCGCTCCAGTGCCGCCACGGCATCCAGCGTCGGGGTGGCCCGCAGGTCGCCCGTGTTGTTCTTGAACGCGAGGCCGAGCACCGCGACCTTGCTGACCGCCGGGTCCTTGCCCTGCTTGGTCAGGTGGTCGATCGCCAGCTGCGCGGTGTACTCCGGCATGCCGGCGTTCACCTCGCGCGCGGCCGGCGCGGTCAGGATCTCCAGCCCGCGCTCGCGGGCCGAGTACCAGACCATCCACGGGTCCTTGGTGAGGCAGGACCCGCCGACCCCGACGCTGGGCAGCAGGATGTTGACGTTCCCGTTGCCCTTGGGGATCGAGTTGGCCGCCTTGATGACGTCCAGCGCGTCGACCCCGTACAGGGCGGAGAACTTCGCGACCTCGTTGCCGAGCGCGATGTTCACGTCGATCCACCAGTTGTCGGCCAGCTTGACGATCTCCGCGGCCTCCAGCGTGTCCAGCGGGATGACCTCGACGTCCAGCGCGTTGCGCCAGAACTCGGCGGCGTCCTGCGCGCTGTCGTCGTCGAGACCGCCCGCGACGATCGGGAACGAGCGCAGCTCGGCGAGTGCGGTGCCCTCGGCGAGGCGCTCCGGGGTGAAGGCGAGCCCGAAGTCCTCGCCGCCCACCAGGCCGCTGCGCTGCAGCAGCGGAAGCACGATGCCGCGGGTGGTGCCCGGCGGGACGGTGCTCTTCATGACGATGAGCTGGCCACGCCGGATGTGCTTGGACAGCTCGAAGCACGCGCCCTGCAGCTGCTCGTCGGCGAGGGAACCGTCGTCCCGCACCGGCGTGCCGACGGTGACCAGCACCACGTCGGCCTCGCGGATCGCCGAGGCGTCCGTGGTGACCCGCAGCTTCCCGGACGCGGTCCCGCTGCTGATCAGCTCGGGCAGCCCGTGCTCCTGAAACCTGCAGAAACCACTGTTCAGCTCGTCGATCAGCTGGCTGTTGTTGTCGATGCCGATGACCTCGAGGTTGCGGTCGGCCAGCGCTGCGGCCACGCACGAACCGACATACCCGAGTCCGATGACAGCGACCTTCACGTCTTGTTGACCGGACAGAAATCGCATTGTTGGGCTCCTTACAGAAATGCCGGCTCAGCAGAGGTTCCCGGTTCATTTCCAAGGTCACCCCCCGGTTGGAGGGCGATGGGGCACCACAGCTCGACGTGAGCTAGCGGCGAACTCAAGAGTCGGTCGTGCCGGTCCCCCCGTCGTGGGCTTCCAATCACCGGCGCGGGGGGAACGTGTCCTGGCCCGACCGACGTTCGAGGTGGCCTGGGTCGATTGCCTAGCGCGCGGGGACTGCCGACCCACGACCGGAGGACGCGCGCGGGCGAGAGTTCGGGTCGGACCAACAGGTCGAACCGGCAAGGAGCGACACATGGCAGGCGGGAAGGCGGGCGCACCGCCGATGGACCGGAAACTCCTCGCGGTGGCGTTGACCGTGGCCCTCGGGTCGTTCACCGTCGTGCTCGACATGACGATCGTCGGGGTCGCGCTGCACACGGTGTCGGACTACTTCGGTGTCGGCCTGTCCACCACGCAGTGGGTGACGACCGCCTACATCCTGAGCACGGCGATGGTCGTCCCGCTGACCGGCTGGGCGACGGACCGCTTCGGCGGCAGGCGACTCTGGCTGACCGCGGTGATCCTGTTCACCGTCGCGTCCGTCGCATGTGGACTCGCGTGGTCGGCCGGCAGCCTGATCGTCCTGCGGATCGTGCAGGGCCTCGGCGCCGGTCTGATGGCGCCGGTCGGGACCGCACTGGTCGCGCGGGCCGCCGGCCCGGCGCGGATGGGCCGGGCCATGGGCCTGATGGGCATCGCGATCGTGTTCGCCCCGGTGATCGGCCCGGTCGTCGGCGGCATCCTCGTCGATGCGGGTTCCTGGCGGTGGATCTTCTTCCTCAACCTGCCGATCGGGCTGATCGCGTTCGCGCTGGGTTGGGCGTTCTTCGACCGCAACCAGCCGACGAAGCCGGACCCGATCGACCGGCTGGGCTTCGTCCTGCTGTGCCCGGGAATCACGCTGCTCGTGTACGGGCTGGCGAACGTCTCGTCGGTCGACGGCCTGACGCGCACCGCGTTCCTGGCGCCCACGCTAGCGAGTGCCGTGCTGCTGGTCCTGTTCGTGCGGCACGCGCTGCGCACCGAGAAGCCGCTGCTCGACCTGCGGCTGTTCCGCAACCGGACGTTCTCCGCGACCGTCGCGACGCAGTTCCTGATGAACGCGACACTGAGCGGCTCGATGATGCTGTTCCCGCTGTACTTCCAACTGGTGCGGGACACGTCACCGCTGGCGTCCGGGCTACTGCTGGTGCCGGAGGGCATCGGAGTCGCGATGATCATGCCGATCGCCGGGCGGCTCGTGGACCGCGGCAAGTCGGGAATGGTGATCCTGTGCGGGTTGCCAGCGCTGGTGATCGGGTTCTTCTCGTTCACACAGGCCGGCGCGGACGCGAGCTTCATGAGGCTGGCGCTGTCCCTCTGGCTGATCGGCCTGGGCGCCGGCTGCACGATCATGCCCGCGATGTCGACCGCGTACCGGGCGCTCGCGCCGGCGGAGATCCCGCGCGCGTCGGCCACGTTCAGTATCGCTCAGGAGATCGGCGCGTCGGGGGCGGTGGCGCTGTTCGTGGTGGTGCTGGACGCTCAGCTGCGCACGCAGCCGACGGAGACCGCGTTCGGGACGTCGTTCTGGCTGCCGTTGGCGCTTACGTTGTTGGTGTTGTTGCCTGCGTTGTTGGTGGCACGGAGCGCCGCACGCCGAGCCGCCGAGGACGCGAAGCCCCAGCCCGAAGACGCAGAGCTGGTCACCGCGGGTTGACGCGGAGGCCGCGCGACGCTGAGCTGCTGACGTCGGCGAGGGGAGACGCTGCCGGCCCGGACTTCGTCGACCCCGAGGCGTGGCCGCTGGCCCCCTCGAACCACGCTACCGGCTACCCCCGACAGGTCCGGCCGCCGCGGGTGTCGCCTGTGGACAAGTGTCCGGGTTGTGGATAACCGTGGCTGCGGCGTCCGGGATTGTCGGGGGTTGACGGTAGGCTGGAAAACGGGGGCCGGAGGCCACACGCGACACGCGTTATTCGTTGCTGTTAGTCACCAAAATGTCCCTCGATCGTGCGTTCGAAATAAGCGGGGCTCGCGGGTAGAATACAAAGTATGTCGAGCTTCGTGGAAAGCCCTCCTGGGTTGCCGGAGCTTGCCCAGAATCTGGTGGAGATCATGACCCAGATGCGGAGACTTCACAGTTCCGCATTGACAGTGATCGCCGAATTGGAACAATCCGATGTCGCTCGCGCGGCAGGGTATTCGAGTTTGAGTGCACTGGTCTCGGATCTGGTGCGGATCACACCCCGACGGGCCTCCCGGTTGATCGCCCAAGCTGGCCTGGTCGCCGAGGTGCTGACACCCACCGGCCACGTCACCCCAGCGCCGTTGCCGGTGGTGTGCGACGCACTACGAGACGGCGTGCTGGATCCAGACCATGTCGATGCGATCGCTGATGTGGTGAAGAAGATCCCAGCCTGGGCGCCAGGTGACACGCCGGAGATCGTGGAGAAACACCTCGTCGAGACCGCCCGAGTAGCGCACCCGGCGGTGGTCCGCTCCCACGGTGAAACTCTTCTCGCCCGGATCGATCCCGATGGCGACCAGCCTACGGACGAAGCGTTGGCGGAACCTCGGAACACGTTCCGCTACCGGCGCGACCAGGCCGGCTGGATGCAGTTCACCGGCACGATCGAACCCGAAGCCGCCGAAGAGTTCGATGCGATGCTCGGCGCGCTCGCCAAGCCGGACGGCCCCTCCGATGACCGGCACCCGACCCAGCGGCTGGGTGATGCGTTCTGCGACGTGATCCACCACGCCATCGACTCGCCAGATCTCCCCGCCCGAGGTGGAGAGAAGCCACACCTCAACGCCACCATGGACTACACCCAACTGCTGGATGGAGTCGGCACCGCGACGTTGGAAGGTGGCGCGCTCCTGTCGGCGGCCGCGGCCCGGCGGATCGCGTGTGACTGTGGTGTCGTGCCGGTGGTGATGAACGGTGCGTCGGTCCCGTTGGATGTCGGTCGCACCCGCCGCCTGGTCACTCCGAAGCAGCGGGTCGCGTTGAACGCCCGAGACCGGGGTTGCGCGTTCCCGAACTGTGGGCGTCCGGCGCGGTGGTCGGATGCCCACCATATCCAGCATTGGTTGGATGGTGGCCCGACGGATCTCAATAATCTGGTATTGCTGTGCCGGCAGCATCACCGAAGGATCCACCACTCGGAATGGGAAGTCCGGATGAACACCATCGGGCTCCCGGAATTCATCCCGCCCCGGTGGATCGACCCCAATGCCACTTACTTAAGCCGTTTGGCCTGGTCAGATGCCGTACGGAGCAGTGCTGCGCCGATCAAGAAGGCGTCCACTTAGGACGCCGGCTCGAGATGGATCGCCAACGCCCAGGTGGAGTGATGTCCGATCGAACTACGTCTTCGACATCGGCTACCGCTCAAACCATCTCGACCAGCCAAACGGCCTTAAGTAAGTGGCATTGGGATCGACCCTCATCGGGTTCCGCAACGCAACCTGCTACACCAACGCGAATAAAACCATCCGGCATACACCCACACGGCAGAGGTGGCCCACTGAGCCATTCCGGGTAACCGTTGGTCGCTCCTTGTGATCATGTGGTGCGGTCGTGGTCGGTGTGGAGGAGTACGAGGGCAGCGGCGACGATCTTGCCGATGCGCCAGGGGCAGAGGCTGATGTTGCGCAGTGCTTTGAAGGTCATCTTGAGCAGTGAGTTTCCGCGTTCGCCGATGGCGCGTTTGCCGTTGTGGGCCTTGTTGTGAGCTTTCTGCTCGTCGGTGAGCTGACCGTCCTTGGGTTTCTTGAACGCCACGGTGATCGTGCCGGCTTCGCCTTCGTAGCCCAGGTCGCCGAGCGCGGGCCGGTTCTCGGCGATCCAGGTGGCCAGTGCGGGAAGGATCTCGCAGGTGTTCGCGCAGGGCGGTGGTGTCGTGCTCGCGGCCGGGCCGCACCTGCGAGGTCCACAGCGGCCAGCCGTCGGGAGCGGTGATGACCTGGATGTTCCCGCCGTGGTTGGCGTGCTTGCCCGACCACCACAGGTCCACTCCCGTGGTGGGGCCTGGGGTGCGGCAGCGGTCGGTCTCGACCAGCGTGCCGTCGATGCTGACATGGCTCGTGCCCGGCCATCTTCGCCGCCAGCAGCGCCGATTCCAGGTTCGGCGCGCCTCGGCGGCGAGCGCATCGATACCCTCGTGCAGGTAGGAGTATCCGGTGGATCCGCTGATCCCGTTATCGACAGCCAACTGCGCCACCCGGGTGCCGTCGAGAAACCAGCGCAGCACCAGCACCGCCTGCGCGAAGCGTGCTCAACGCCCGTCGGCCCGTACGGGTCCCACGTCGTGCCCGTTCAGCGTCCAGCAGACAGGTCAGACACCACCACGGTGCGTTCGCGTGCGGGCAGCGTGGCCGTGTATGTCACACTCATCAAGCGCAGAGCCCCTATGAAGTTGATCTTTGGTCGGACCAACTTTCTTACCGGGGCTCTGCGTGTTTTGCTTGCACCTCAACACCTTCGGCGCGTCGCAGCCATAGTCACACACCGCCACAGACCGTTACGCGGAATGGCT
>CAWIYK010000001.1:0-797527 GCA_963840275.1 uncultured Actinomycetota bacterium | reverse complement strand
AGCCGAACATGGGCTCGGGCAGGTAGCCGAGCCGGTTGGTGGTACGGCTCTCGTGGGTCTGGGTGTACTCGAACGCCGCGTTGGCCGTGAAGATGCCGAACCCGAGGTAGACGGTCAGCAGATCGGTGAGCGGCTCGTGGTCGCGGCGGTCCGGCGACACGCGTTCCTCGTCGAGGAGCCGGACGTGGCCGAGCTCGTGCGCGACCGTCGCGACCAGCCGGACCGGGGTGGCCCCGAGGGTGCGGTCGATGGCGATGACCGCCCGGCCGTTCTCGCGGCGGAAGTGGCCGGCGGCCGAGTCCGAGCGGTACGTGAGGCCGGTCGCGGCGGCCAGCTCGCGTTCGCCGTGGTCGCTGTAGACCCGACGGTGACGCGGCCGGGCTCGACGTCGGCGTAGGACACACGAGGTCGACGTCGCCCCCACCTCCTCGTCGCTGGTGAACGGGCCGGGATAAGAACTCGCGGTTGGGGCGATTATGGCGGCGCAGCGACTCGTCGCCGAACTCGGCGCGGAACCACGCCATCGACTCCTCGGTCCACGTCCGCTACCGCTCGTCGACCGGGCACCTCCCCGACAAGAACCCCATGTCCCCGATGGTAACCGCGTGCCCGTCAGTCCTGTGTGGACACGATGTCGTGGCGGAAGGCGTACGTCACCGCCTGCGCGCGGTCGCGCACCCCGGTCTTCGCGAACAGGTTGTCGATGTGCGACTTCACGGTCGCCGGCGTGATGTAGAGCCGTTGGGCTATCTCCACATTGGACCGCCCGGCGGCGATCAGCCGCAGGACGTCGCACTCCCTCGGGGTGAGTGCGGTCGCGGGCGCCGGCGGGCGCACGGTCTCCACCAGCCTGCGTTGGACGCCGGGATCGAAGTGGGCGTCGCCGCGCCGGACGGTCGCGATCGCCTCCGCCAGCTCCGCGCTCGGCGCGTCCTTCGTCAGGTAGCCGCGCGCGCCGGCACGCAGCGCCGCGAACACCGACTCGTCGTCGGAGTCCGTCGACAGGACCACCACCTGCGTGTCCGGGAAGTCGGCGCGGATGCGGCGCGTCGCGGCGACCCCGTCCAGCCGCGGCATCCGCAGGTCCATCAGCACCACGTCCGGCCGCTGCGCCGCCACCACCCGCAGCGCCTGCTCACCGTCCACAGCGGACCCGACGACCTCGACGTCCGGCAGCATGTCGAGGATCAGCACGAGTCCCTCGCGCACCACCGTCTGGTCGTCGACGACCACCACACGGGCACTCGATGACATTGGCTCAGACATCGGCTCACTCGCAAGCTCGTTCACGCCGGCACCCGCAGCAGCACCCGGTAACCGCTCTCGCACGGGCCCGCGGTCAGGTCGCCGCCGATCAGCTCCGCGCGTTCCCGCATGCCCACCAACCCGTAGCCGTTGCCGGCGTCGGCCAGCGTGCCCGGCCGGCCACCGGTGTCCAGCACGTCCAGCTCACAGCGTTCCCCGGTGCAGCGCAGCGTCACCGTGACCGACGCGCGCGGCGCGTGCTTGTTGACGTTGGTGAGCGCCTCCTGCGCGGTGCGCACGACCGCGAGCCGCGCCTCCGCCGCCAGCCCGTCCGGGTCGCCGAGCACCTCGACGACGCACGGGTTGCCGGTGGTGTCGCGGAACTCGCCGGCCAGGCGGGACAGCTCCTCGGCAAGCGGCGTCGACTCGCCGCGCAGCGCGGCGACCGCCCGTTTGGTCTCCTCCAGCCCGGCCCGCGCCATCGCGCCGGCCCGCGCCACCCGCTCGAGCGCCTGCGCCCGGTCGCCGTCGCGCTCGAGCAGCATCCGCGTCCCCTCGAGGTGCACGACCTGCGCGGACAGCGAGTGCGCCAGGATGTCGTGGATCTCCCTCGCCATGCGTTGCCGCTCCGCGAGCACCCGCGCCGCCGCCAACTCGGCCGACTGGCGCTTCGTGACGGCGAGCTGGTTCACCACCGCCGCGAAGAACACCGACCAGCCGAGCCCGGCCGCGATGCCGCCGGTCGCGCTGCCCGGCACGTCGGTCGCCATCGAGACGCCGACGAACCCGCCGGTCGTGACGACCGCGAGCGTCACGGCCCGCCACAGCGGCATCCGGAACGGCGCGAGCCACATGGCGACGAACAACGCGGTCAGCCCGGTGTAGGGCACCCACAGGTGCGCCGCCAGCCCGATCACCACGACGACGCCGAGCAGCACCCCGCCGTGGACGCGGCGCAGCGCCAGCCACGCGCACCCGAGCGCGAGGCAGAACAGGGCCGTGGTGCCGGCGACGCCGAACCAGCCGTCCTGGCCCGCGGCCGCGTACAGGCTCGCGGCGAGACCCCACACGAGGTACACCCCGAACACGACGCCAACGACGTACCGCCACCGACCCATGTCCGCATTGTCACCCGCCGGCGGGCCCCGCGCCTCCACCCACGGGTGGGCGCGTGCTCCACCCGGGGCGGCACGGCGCGGCCCCAACCCGTGGGCCCATGCCACCGGACCGCGCGCGGCGCACCGTTCCCGGCATGACCACGATCTCCCTGAACCATCTCGGCAAGTCGTTCGGACGGGTGCGTGCCGTCGACGACCTGTCGTTCACCGTGCCACCGGGCCAGGTCACCGGCTTCCTCGGCCCGAACGGCGCCGGCAAGACCACCACGCTGCGGATGCTGCTCGGCCTGGTGCGGCCGGACGCGGGCGAGGCGCTGGTCGACGGCCGCCGCTACGCCGACCTGCCGGCGCCGGCGTCGCTCGTCGGCGCGGTGCTCGAGGCGACCGCCTTCCACCCCGGCCGCACGGCCCGCGTGCACCTGCGCGCGCTGTGCCTCGCCGCCCGGCTGCCCGGCGCCCGCGTCGACGAGGTGCTCGACACCGTCGACCTGACGGCGGCCGCGGACCGGCGGGTCGGCGGCTTCTCCCTCGGCATGCGCCAGCGGCTCGCGCTCGCGTCCGCGCTGCTCGGCGACCCCGAGGCGCTGGTGCTCGACGAGCCGGCGAACGGCCTCGACCCGGAGGGCGTGCACTGGCTGCGCGGGTTCCTGCGGGCGTTCGCGACCGACGGCCGGACCGTGCTGGTGTCCAGCCACGGGCTCGCGGAGCTGGCCAGGACGGCGGACCGGGTGGTGGTCGTCAACCACGGCCGGCTCGTCGCGGAGGGCACGGTGGCCGAGCTGGGCGGCGGCGACCTGGAGGACACCTACCTCGACCTGGTGCGGGGGACCCGATGATCCACTCGGAGCTGGTGAAGGCGCGCGCGACGCGGTCGGTGTGGTGGCTCGGCGCGGTCGGCGTGCTGTCGAGTGTGGCGTGGGCGGTCGTCGACGTGCTGGTGTGGCTGGGCGACCGGCCGGACGACCGCGCGATCGAGGGCGCGTACAGCATGGCCCAGCAGGGCTTCCTGTTCGTGATGATCATCGGCGTGCTGCTGGTGGCCGGCGAGTACCGGCACCAGACGATCACGTGGGCGTTCCTGGTCAGCCCCCGGCGGTCGCGGGTGGTCGTCGCGAAGCTGGCGACCTGCGGCATCGTCGGTCTCATTGTCGGACTCGCCGCCGCGGTCGTGACCGCGGCGACCACGGCCGTCCTGCTGGCCGCCGGCGGGCATCCGGTGTTCACGGCGGGCGTGCCGCTCGCGCTGCTCGGGTCGGTCGCGAGCACCGCGCTGTGGACGGTGTTCGGCGGCGCGCTCGGCGCGTTGGTGCGCAACCAGACCGCGGCGGTCGTGGTGGCGTTCGCGTGGTTCTTCTACGCCGAGTGGTTCCTGGTCATGATGGTGCCGGCGGTCGGGCGCTGGACCCCGACCGGCGCGGCGAAGGCGGTGTCGGGCTGGACCCGCGACGCGATGCCCGTGGCCGGGGACCTGCTGCCGATGTGGGCCGGTGGCCTGGTGTTCCTCGCCTACGCGGCGGTCGCGGCCGTGCTCGCCGGTGTGACGAGCACCCGCCGCGACGTGACGTAGCGGCACGACCGGGCTCGAGGACCGGTTCCGCGGCTACGCGAAGGTCGCCAAACGCGGCAGCGCCGGCCCGTTCCTGGCGCCGGGCAGCAAGCGGAAGATCCGCATGCGCAAGTGGACCTTCAAGCTCGGCTTCCTCTTCAAGGTCATGTCCAGCGCCTCGGCGACCGCGGCCGGGTCGTCCGACGCGACCAGCGCGTCCGGGATCGGCTGCAGCCACTCGACGTCCGGGCCCGCCATCGCCACCGGGTCGAGGGGGAAAGGAATCGGCTCAGCGCAGGACGGCCCTGCCGAGTGCGCCGACCAGCTCGGCGAACTCGGCGCGTTCCTCGGGGGTCAACGCCTTCTCGTAGACGTCCGCGACCAGGCGGTCGGTGGTCTCCTGCGCCACGACGTGCCGGTCCTTGAGGTGCGCGCAGTCGGGCAGGTCGCCCCGCCAGCCGAAGAAGTGCGCCTGCTCCGGGCCCTCGTTGGTGAGGATCGCCTCGAGCGGGCCGAGGCCGGCCGCGGTCGTCGCGACGACGTGCACGTTGCCGCGCCACTCCCGCAGGACGTGCACGAGCTGCAGCAGCCGCGCCGGCCCGGACTCGGCACGCGGCTCGGCACGCCAGCCGGCGAACAGCGGCAGGCCCGCCTCCTCGGCGGCGGCGACCACGCGTTCCGCCAGCTCGGCGAGCCGGTCGGCCGGCGCGAAGTCCGCGAGGTGGTCGTTCGCCCACGCCGCGCACGCCTGCCCGTAGCGGCGGGCGCCCTCCCGCGCGCTGGCGACCGCGAGCCCCCGGCCCCACATGAGCCGGACGAGCCCCGGCTCCCAGTAGCCGAAGGACGCGACGACCACGCCGGGGTCCACGTTCCCGAGCACCCCGCCCCGGCCGGCGAAGTAGAACGGCAGGTGCTTGCCGTAGCCGTACTCCACGGCCCGCGCGCGGGTGTCCTCGTGGATCATCCAGGCGGTCCCGACGTCGTGGATGACGCGGTCGGCGGCCTGGACGGTCTCTTCGGCGCTCAACTGGGCCATGGGCTCCCTCGTCTCAGCGGCTGCGGATCACCGCAACGCTACCCGGGGTGCTCTGCCGCCCACTGCTCCTGCTGGTCACGAAAGCCGCTCCACACGTCGGCCGGGACCAGCTCCTCGATCGCGGCGACGACGTCGTCGAGCACGTCCTGACCGGCGCGGCTGGTGCCCAGCGTGCCGGGGTCGTGGGTCCGGCCGCCGGCGACCAGCTCGACCGAGCCGGTCGGGCCGCCGACCATCTCCTCGTCGGTCTCCGGGCCGAGCTCGAACACGCCGGCGTCGCGGAGCAGCTCGTAGCAGCGTTCCCGCTGCGCCGCGGTGACGTCGACGGTCTGGCGCCACGGCTCGGCCTCGTCGTAGCCCGGTCGCCACTCGACCTCGGCGGTCGTCTCGGCGATGGTCACCCGCCACTCGTAGTGGTGGGGCGGCGGGAGCGAGCCGTTGCCGTAGTCGACGGTGCCGCCGAAGTCGGCCGGCATGACGACGCCGACGGTGTCCTCCGCCACCGGCGCGCCGGGGCTCCGCGTGGCGCAGCCGGCGAGCAGGAGCACCAACGCGAGCACGGCGACCGTTCGTGCGGACATGCCGGGTTGGACCACCGCCGACGCCGCGCGGTTCCCGCCCTTCCCGGAACCGGGTTTCATGTCAACAACCGGCCGACCCGGGACCGCTCCCGGCGCCGTCGTGGTCCCCTCGAGAGCATGAGCCGTCACGGGTCACAGACCTGCCCGACGACGGCGGGCCGTCCCGCGGTGAGCCTGCGCCTGCCCGCGGGCACGTACCACTTCATCACGCTGGCCGACCCCACGTCGAACGTCGCCACCCTGACCGACACCCTCGAGGTGACCCCGTTCTTCGACCACAGGATGTGCTTGTTCGTGCAACGCGGCTAACGGGCTCTACAGCTCCGGGAGCTGGCTGCGCAGCAGGCAGAACTCGTTGCCCTCGGGGTCCTGCAGGACGTGCCACGACTCGGTGCCGTCCTGGCCGACGTCCGCGGTCCGGGCACCGAGCGCGAACAGCCGCGCGAGCTCGGCGTCCTGGTCGCGGTCCACCGGGTTCACGTCGAGGTGCAGCCGCAGCTTGTCCCTTTTGGACGCGGTGACCCGGCTGAACACGATGGTCGGTGCGGCGCCGCCGCGACCGGACTCCGGGCCGATCTCGATGCCGTCCTCCGGCTCTTCGCGGCTGAGCTCGACGTAGCCGAGCACCTCACACCAGAAACGGGACAGCGCCACCGGATCCATGCAGTCGAGGACCAGTTCGGTCAGTCGGCAGCTCATGCCGTTCGATCTTACAAGCGCCACGGCATCGCACTTAGCGTGAGCGACCGGGCGCGTGAGGTGACTCGCACACCCGGACTTGTAGGTAAGGCAAGCCTGTCTTTACTGTGGGGTCGTGCCAGCAACCCCGCCGCCCGCCGCCACCGGCGTGTCCGCCACCGAGATCGACGTCGCCTACGGACGCGACGTCGTCGTGCACGCCGCGTCGATCTCGCTCGACGCGGGCACCGTGACGGCGCTGATCGGGCCCAACGGCAGCGGGAAGTCCACGCTGCTGCGCGCACTCGCCCGGCTGCACCCGCCGGTCGCCGGCGCGGTGACGTTCGCGGACGGCGCCGACCTGCGCGCGTTGTCCGGCCGCGACCTCGCCCAGCGGATCACGATGCTGTCCCAGCAGCGGACCGCACCCGGCGGGCTGTGCGTTCGAGAGCTGGTCGAGTTCGGCCGGCACCCGCACCGCTCCCGGTGGGGCGGCCGCGACCCCGAGGGCCCGGCCGCGATCGAACGTGCCATGGCGCTCACCGGCCTCACCCCGATCGCCGACCGTCCGGTGCAGGCGCTCTCGGGCGGGCAGGCGCAACGCGTCTGGCTCGCCAGCTGCCTCGCGCAGGACACCGCGCTGCTGTTGCTCGACGAGCCGACGACCTTCCTCGACCTGCGCTACCAGGTCGAGATCCTCGACGTGATCCGCGACCTCGCCGACGAGCACGGCGTCGGGGTCGGCGTCGTCCTGCACGACCTCGACCAGGCCGCCGCGATCGCCGACCGGCTGCTCCTGTTGGAGGACGGCCGGATCACCGCCACCGGCGCGCCGGAAGACGTGCTGACGCCGACGAACCTCACGCGGGCGTACGGCATCCGCGTCCAGGTCGACACCGACCCGATCGACGGCCACCTCCACACCCGCGCGGTCGGTCGCTACAACGACGCCGGCCTCCGCGCGACCACAGCGTGACCAAACCTAGGAGAGCGATGCGTACCACCCGTGTGATCATCGGCCTGTCCGTGGCCGCCGCGCTGTTCGCGGCCGGCTGCGGCACCACGGAGGAGCCGGCCGCCGCCAACGACGCGCCGTCCGGTGACCCGGTCACCGTCACCGACTCCCGAGGCAAGGAGGTCAGGCTCGACGCGCCGGCCAAGCGGGTCGCGGCGACGGAATGGAACGGCGCCGAGCACCTGGTGTCGCTCGGCGTCATGCCGGTCGGGGTGTCCGACATCAAGGGGTACGACAACTGGGTGAGCTCGGCCCCGCTCGACGACACCGTGAAGGACATCGGCACCCGGGGCGAGCCGAGCATGGACTCGTTGGGTGGCTTGAACCTCGACCTGGTGATCGTCACCGACAGCCTCGTCGAGGGCGCGCTCGAGCAGATCGAGCCGAAGATCCCGGTGCTCGTCATCAAGGGCAGCGACGCGAAGGACAGCATCGGGTCGATGTTCGAAAGCCTCGGCATGATCGCGAAGGCGACCGGCACCGAGAACAAGGCCGCGCAGCTGAAGTCCGACTTCGACGACAAGCTCGCCGAGGGCAAGGCGGCCGTGGAGAAGGCGGGTGCGGCCGGCGAGCCGGTCGCGTTCTCCGACGCCTATGTGGACTCCGGCTCGGTCGCCATCCGCCCGTTCGCCAAGGGTTCGCTGGTGTCCGACGTGTTCGAGCGCATCGGCCTGACCAACCCGTGGCCGATGGCGGGCGACCCGGCCTACGGGCTCGCGCAGGCCGACGTCGAGGGCCTGACCGTGCTCGGCGACGTGCGGTTCTGGTACATGGCGAACACCGCGGACGGCGGCGACCCGTACGCCGACGAGCTGGCCGACAACGCCATCTGGACGAGCCTGCCGTTCGTGAAGAGCGGCAAGGTGCAGCGCTTCCCGGACTCCTACTGGATGTTCGGCGGCCCGAAGTCGATGGCACAGTACGTCGACGCGGCCGTCGACGCGCTGAACAAGTAACTCCACAGTGGACACGATGACGGTCGTCCGGCCGGCGCCACCGGTCGCGCCGGTCCGGCGCCGCGGCCGACTCACGCTGCTCGTGGTCGGCCTCGGCGCGCTGATCGTCCTCGGCGCGGCGGTGCACCTCACGCAGGGCACGGCGAGCACGAACGCGTGGGACGTGCTGCGCCTGATGTTCGGCGCGAGTGCCGACGGCACCGAGGCGATCGTCATCGAGTCCCGACTCCCCCGGCTGCTCGCGGCCGTCTTCGTCGGCGTCGCGCTCGGCGCGTCCGGCGCGGTGCTGCAGTCGGTGGCACGCAACATCATGGCGGCGCCGGACACCCTCGCGGTCGACGCGGGCGCGCACCTCGCGGTCGTCGCGGTCGCCGCGTTCGGGGTGTCGTTGCCACTGCTCGGCGCGACCGGCATCGCGTTCGTCGGCGGGCTCGCGGCGGCCATGGTGGTGCTGGCGTTGTCCGGCACCGGCGGCACCGGGATCGTCCGGCTGGTGCTCGCCGGCACCGCGCTCGCGCTGGCGATGTCCTCGCTCACCTACATCCTGCTGCTGCTGTTCTCCCAGGAGACCAGGGGCCTGTTCGCGTGGGGCGCCGGTTCGTTGGACCAGAACGGGCTCGGCGGGGTGCGGACGCTCGCGCCGCTCGTCGGCGTCGCGCTCGTGCTGCTGCTCGCGATGGCCCGCCGCCTCGACCTCGTGTACCTGGGCGACGACCACGCGCGGACGCTCGGTGTCCACGTGGGACGGATCCGGGCGGCGGCGGTCGTGCTCGCGGTGCTGCTGGCGGCGGCCGCCGTCACGCTCGCCGGTCCGATCGGGTTCGTCGGGCTCGCCGCCCCCGCGCTGGTCCGGCTGCTCGCCGGTGCCGTGCCGGGGCTGCACCGGCACGCGGCACTCGTCCCGGTGTCGGCCGCGACGGGGGTCGCGCTGCTCATCGGTGCGGATGTGTTGCTGCGCGCGGTGATCGGGTCGCAGGGTGCGCTCGAGGTGCCGACCGGCGTGGTGACGACGATCCTCGGCGCGATCTTCCTCATCGTGCTGGCACGCAACATCCGCGTGACGAGCGCGACCGCGGAGCCGCCCGCGGCCGGCGCCCGCGGTGGCGTGAGCCCGGCCCGCTACCGCCTGATCCTGGTGGTGCTGCTGACGATCGCCGTCGCGGTCGTGGTCGGCTCCGCGCTACTCGGCGACACGAAGCTGTTGCTCGGCGACGTCGTCAACTGGCTGAGCGGGCAGGCCGGTCCCATCGTCAGCAACGTCATGGAGAACCGCGCGCCACGCGTCGTCGCGTCGCTGCTGGCGGGCGTGTCCCTGGCGCTGGCCGGCGCACTGATTCAGGCGGTCGCCAGGAACCCGTTGGCGGAGCCGGGAATCATCGGGGTATCCGGGGGTGCCGGGCTGGGTGCCGTCACCGTGATCACGCTCGTGCCGAGTGTCGGGTTCTGGACACAGGCGGGTTTCGCGGGCCTCGGCGGTGCCCTCGCGATGGTGCTGGTGTTCATCCTCGCGGCACGCGGCGGCTTCGCGAGTGAGCGACTGGTGCTGATCGGCTTCGGCGTCCACGCGGGCTCGATGGCGTTGATCACGCTGCTGATCACACTGACCGACCCGTGGAACGAGACGAAGGCGCTGACGTGGCTCGGCGGCTCGACCTACGGGCGGTCGTTCGAGCACCTCGTCCCGATGATGCTCGCGGTGCTGATCGTGCTGCCGGTGCTCATCCGCGCCCGGGGCGAGCTGGACCTGCTGTCCGTCGACGACGAGACGCCGAGGGTGCTCGGCGTGCACGTGCCGCGGTCACGGTTGCTACTGCTGACGTGCGCGGTGCTGCTGACCGGCGCTGCGGTGGCCGGCGTCGGCGTGATCGTGTTCGTCGGACTCGTGGCACCGCACGCCGCCCGCGCGATCGTGGGCCGCCGACACGCCCGCACACTGCCGGTGGCAGCCCTGCTCGGCGGGGTGCTGGTGTGCGCCGCCGACACCGTCGGCCGCACGGTGATCGCGCCGGGGCAGCTGCCGGCGGGGCTGATGACCGCGATCATCGGGGCGCCGTACTTCGTGTGGCTGCTGTACCGCAGCCGCGTGCGCGCCGGGTAGCTGGCCTCCGGCCCCCGATTTCCAGCGTAGACCAGGATACCGACGAGACCGACCACGTGACGGCCAGCTGTCCACAACCGACCCGGTTGTCCACAGCCGCGTCCGCCGCGCTCATTTCTGTCGGTGTGCTGCCGTAGGCTGGAAATCGGGGGCCGGAGGCCAAGGCCCTGCCGTTCCATCGTTGACGAAGAATTCACGTTTCGTTGCTGATAGTCACCAACATTCCCTCGATCGTGCGTTCGAAATAGTCGGGGTTCACGGGTAGAATAAAAGCCATGACGAGCTTCGTGGAAACCCCGCCCGGGTTGCCGGAGCTTGCCCACAATCTGGTGGAGATCACGACCCAGATGCGGAAGCTCCACGGTTCCGCATTGACAGTTATCGCTGAACTAGAACAATCCGATGTCGCCCGTGCGGCCGGGTATTCGAGTTTGAGTGCATTGGTCTCGGATCTGGTGCGGATCACGCCGCGTCGGGCCTCCCGGTTGATCGCGCAGGCTGATCTGGTCGCGGAGGTGCTGACGCCCACCGGCCATGTCACTCCGCCGACATTGCCGTTGGTGCGCGACGCACTGCGGGATGGCGTACTGGATCCGGATCACGTGGATGCGATCGCCGAGTCGGTGAAGAAGATCCCCGCTTGGGCACCAGGCGACACCGCGGAGATCGTGCAGAAACACCTCGTCGAGACCGCCCGGATGGCGCACTCCTCGGTGGTCCGCTCCCACGGCGAGACGTTGCTGGCGCGGATCGACCCCGACGGCGACCAACCTGCCGACGAGGCGCTGGCAGGACCGAAGAACACGTTCCGCAGCCGGCGTGACCAGGCCGGCTGGATGCACTTCGCCGGGAAGATCGAACCCGAAGCCGCCGAAGAACTCGCCGCGATGCTGGGTGCGCTCGCAAAGCCGGACGGTCCATCCGATGACCGGCACCCGACCCAACGACTCGGCGACGCGTTCTGCGACGTCATCCACCACGCCATCGACTCACCGGACCTTCCTGCCCGAGGCGGGGAGAAGCCACACCTCAACGCCACCATGGACTACACCCACCTCCTCGCCGGAATCGGCACCGCCACCCTGGAAGGCGGCGCACTGCTCCCAGCAGCCGCGGCACGACGGATCGCGTGCGACTGCGGAGTCGTACCGGTAGTGATGAACGGTGCGTCAGTACCGCTGGACGTGGGCCGCACCCGCCGCCTGGTCACCCCCAAACAACGAGTCGCACTGAACACCCGAGACAAGGGATGCGCATTCCCGAACTGTGGACGTCCCGCGCGCTGGGCCGACGCCCACCACATCCAACATTGGCTGGACGGCGGCCCAACGGATCTCAATAACCTGGTACTGCTGTGCCGGCGACATCACCGAATGATCCACCACTCCGAATGGGAAGTCCGAATGAGCACTATCGGGCTGCCGGAATTCATCCCGCCCCGGTGGATCGCCCCTCACCGGGTTCCGCAACGCAATCTGCTACACCAACGCGAGTAAACCAAATCCGCCATAAGAAGGGGCCCGCCGTGCACCGTGACAGCAGGTCGCGGTCAAGTCACCAAACACGAGTTCGCCCACGGCAAGGGTCCGACGGTCCGTCGCGCGCGAAGGTCGCGCGGTCGAACTGTCCACAGCGCGCAGGTTGTCCACAGCCGTACGGCTGCGTGCCCCGAACTGTCGGTGCCCGCCGCTACGCTGGATGCCGGGGGGCCGACGGCCGCTCGCGCTACCGCAGCGGGAACTCCACGCCGTGCTCGGCTGCCTCACGCGAGCCGAAGATACGACGCTCCGACTCGTCGATGCGCAGGTCGTTGATGCTCGCCTCGCGGCTCGCGCTCCCACTTCCCCGACAGGAACGCGACGACCTCGTCGCGGCCGTTGACGAACGTGTCCGGTTGCGCCACACGGTGCGGGTCGCGGGTGTTCCACGCGTCCTCCGCGGCCTCGACGCTGCAGAGGACCTCTTGTACCGCCGCGGCGTGCACGCGGTCGGCGCGGAGGGCGCGATGGTCACGGCCGCGATCACCAGCACCCCGAGCCGGCGCACCAGGCCCGCGCGGCGGCGACTCAGCTCCTGGCGACGGCGAAGTAGCTGGTCAGAAGCCTTCCGGGCGGTGCGGGACGTAGTGCTCCTCGAGTCGGGCCAGTTCCGCGTCCGACATCCTCAGCCCGACCGCCTCGACCGCGTCCGTCAGGTGGCTCGGCTTCGTGACCCCCACGATCGGCGCCGTGACCGACGGCTGGTGCAGCAGCCACGCGAGTGCCACCCGCGCCCGTGGCACGCCGCGCTCGCTCGCCACCGCCGCGACCGCGTCGACCACCTTACGATCGGCGTCCTCCGCCTGCCGGTACAGCGTGCCGCCGAACCGGTCCGACTCGGTGCGCGTGGTGGTCGTGCCCCAGTCCCGCGTGAGGCGCCCCCTGGCCAGCGGGCTCCACGGCAGCACGCCGACGCCCTGGTCGAGGCAGTACGGCAGCATCTCCCGCTCCTCCTCGCGCATGATCAGGTTGTACTGGTCCTGCATCGACACGAACCTGGTCCACCCGTTGAGGTCCGCCGCGTGCTGCAGCCGCGCGAACTGCCACGTCCACATCGACGACGCGCCGAGGTAGCGGACCTTGCCGGCGCGGACCACGTCGTCGAGCGCCTCCATGGTCTCCTCGACCGGGACGTTCTCGTCGAACCGGTGGATCTGGTACAGGTCCACGTAGTCCGTGTCGAGGCGGCGCAGACTGTCGTCGATCTGGGCGAGGATCGCGCCGCGCGACAACCCCGCGCCCTTGGGCCCCGGCCCCATGCGCCCGTTGACCTTGGTCGCGATGACGACCTCGTCCCGCCTTGCGAGCTCGCCGAGCACGCTGCCGGTGATCTCCTCGCTGCTGCCGTCCGAGTAGACGTTGGCCGTGTCGAAGGTCGTGACGCCGGCCTCCAATGCCTGGCGGATCAGCGTCCGCGACGCGTCGCGGTCGAGCGTCCAGGTGTGGTTGCCGCGGTTCGGGTCGCCGAAGCTCATGCAGCCGAGGACCACTGTGGACACTTCCAGCCCGGACCGGCCGAGTCGCCTGTACTCCATACCCCGACGGTAGCCTCAGGCGAACCGTGCCGCCCACTCGGTCACGGCAGCCCGTTGAGGAAGGGCTCGTGGCTGTTCTGGAACTCCCAGTTGTAGTACCGGTCCCAGTTGATCGACCACGTCATCAGGCCACGGATCGCCGGTGACGCGCCGCCGCGCAGTGTGTACCCACCGCAACTCTGGTTGCGCGACAGGCAGTTGAGCGCGTCGTGCACCGCCGCGGGTGCGGTGTACCCGTTGCCCGCGCTGACCGCGGCCGGCAGGCCGAACGCGATCTGGTCCTCCCGCAGCCCGGGGAACGTCTGACCGGTGTTGGCGACCGGGAAGCCCGCCTTCACCATGTCGGTCATCGCGATGTGGAACTCCGCGCCGCCCATGTTGTGGTACTGGTTGTCCAGCCCCATCACGGGTCCCGAGTTGTAGTCCTGCACGTGCAGAACGGTCAGCGCGTCCCGCAGCGCGTGGATCACCGGCAGGTACGACCCCGTCCGGTTGTCGCCGCCGCCCGCGCCACCGTAGAACTGGTAGCCCACCTGGACGAAGAACGTCTCCGGCGCCATCGTGAGCACGAAGTCGCTGCCGTAGCGGGACTTCAGGGTGCGCAGCGCCGCGATGAGGTTCACGATCACCGGTGTGGTCGGGTTGCGGAAGTCCGTGTCACCGGCGTTGAGGTACAGCGAATGGCCCTCGAAGTCGATGTCCAGCCCGTCCAGACCGTACCGGTCGATGATCGCCGACACCGACTGCACGAACGCGTCCCGCGCCGCGGTCGTGGTCAGCTGCACCTGGCCGTTCGCGCCGCCGATCGAGATCAGGACCTTCTTGCCCTGCGCCTGTTTCGCGCGGATGGCGGCGATGAAGTCCGCCTCCGGCTCCACGTTCGGGCACTCCGCCACCGGGCACAGCGTGAACCGGATGTCCCCGGACGTCACCGAGGTCGGCTCGCCGAACGCCAGGTTGATCACGTCCCACGCGGCCGGCACGTCGGCCATCCGCACGTACCCGGACCCGTTGGCGAAGCTCGCGTGCAGGTACCCGATCAGCGCGTGGCGAGGCAGGTCGGCCTGTTGGCAGCCGGCCGTCGTCGCCGACACCGGTGCGCTGCGGGCCGACTCCCCCGCCGCGTTGTACGCCGCGACGGTGTAGGTGTGCGTCGAGCAGGCGCCGAGGCCCGAAATGGTCGCCGACGTGCCGGACACGGTGGCACGCAAGGAGGTTCCCTCGTACACCCGGTAGCCGGTCGCGCCGCTGGCCGCCGGCCAGGACAGCGTGATGGCCGACGCCGACGCCGTGGCGGTGGGGTTGCCCGGGGTGGCAGGCGTTCCCGGGTCGCCGCCGCCCGGACCGTCGAGCACCACGTCGTCCGCGTAGTAGGTGCTCGCGCCGTACCAGCCGTGCAGGTACAGCTCGGCACTCGTCTGGCTCGCGCCGCTGGTGAACGTCAGCGACAGCTGCTGGTACGCCGACGGCGCCGCCCAGGTGGACGGTCCGCCGGTCACCCCGAGGTAGACCGGGTTGCCGCGCACCCACGCCGACACCGTGTACGTCGTGTTCGGCCGGACCGACACGGTCTGCGCGCACCTGCCGTAGTCCGAGGCGGCCAGCGCGTGGCTGCCGGAGTGGACCGGCGAGGACACCACCGAACCGCCCGTGCAGGACCAGCCGGACAACGAGCCGGACTCGAAACCCGCGTTGGTCAACAGGTTCGCGGCCGACGCGGGCTGGGCGAACACCGTCACCATCAGAAGAGCGGCCGACGCCGCCACGAGGCGCCTCATGGCAGCGTGTCCAGGTGCGGCGCGACCGTGCGCGCGAAGTTGTTGCCGTTGCTGACATCCCAGTTGATCGACCACGTCATCGCGCCGCGGATCTCGGGATACGTGCGCGGCGGGTGGAACGAGCCGCAGTTGGTGGCGCGCGCGAGACAGTCGAGCGCGTTGTTCACCACCGACGGCGCGACCACGCCGCCGCCGGCCGCGCCGGGGCCGGCCGGCAGCCCGACCGCCACCTGGTCCGGTCGCAGCCCGTTCTCCAGCTGGATGCACGCGAGCGCGGTGATGAAGTTGACCGTGCCCTGGGAGTAGGCGGCCGACTGGTCGCAGCCGAGCATCGACCCGGAGTTGTAGAACTGTGTGTGCACGACCGTGAGGATGTCCTTGATGTTCAGCGCCAGCGCGAAGTACGAGCCGCCGGTGGACTGCATGTCGATGGTCTGCGGGGCCATCGTGATGATCAGGCTCGAGCCGACCTGGTTGCGCAGGTTCCGCAGCGCCTGACCCATGTAGGTCGGGTTGAGCCCGTTCTCCAGGTCGATGTCGACGCCGTCGAAGCCGTACTCGGTCATGATCGACCGCACGCTGTTCGCGAAGTTCGTCGCGGACGTCGAGTCGCCGACCGACACCCGGCCCGCCTCGCCGCCGACCGACAGGATCACCTTCTTGCCACGTGACTTCAGCGTCGCCACGTCGGCCTTGAACTGGTCGTTCGTGTAGCCGCCGAGCGCGGTCGAGAGGCCGGGGTCGACACCGAACGTGACCGCGCCGGGGGTCGCCGACGCCTCCGCGAACGCCACCGCGACGAGGTCGTACTCGTTCGGCACGGCCGAGAGGCGCAGCTCGGTCGCCGGGTTGACGAAGTTGTGCCAGTAGCCGGTGAGGAAATGCCTGGGCAGGTCGGCCTGCTGGCAGCCGGCCGTCGTGCCGGTGACCGGCGCGCTGCGGGCCGACTCGCCGACCGTGTTGTACGCGGCGACCGTGTAGGTGCGCGACGTGCAGGCGGGGAGGCCGCTGAACGTGGTCGACGTGCCGGTGACGGTCGTGCGCAGCGCCGTGCCCTCGTACACGCGGTAGCCGGTGACCGTGCCGGACGCGGCGGTCCAGCCGAGCGTGATGCTCGACGCGGTCGTGCCGGTGACGCGTGCGCCGCCGGGCGCGCCGGGAACCCCGGGCTGCGGGTCGCCGCCACCGCCGCAGTCGGCGCCGTTGACCCGGCAGCTCAGCGGGCTGCCGGACCCGTTGCCGAGGAAGCCGAAGGTCGCCGACGCGCCGGGCGCGAGCGCGCCGTTGTACTCGCGGTTGGCGAACGTGTGGTGGTTGCCGCTCGAGGTGAGCAGCGCGTCCCAGTAGCTGCCGACGGTCGTCCCGGCCGGCAGGTCGAACTCGACGCGCCAGCCGGCGATCGGCGCGGAGCCGGCGTTGGTGATCGTGAACCTGCCCTCCCAACCGGAACCCCAGTCGGAGGTCTTGACGAAGGTGGCGGTCTCGCCGGCGGCGAGCGCGGGGGTCGCGGGAATCAGTGCCCCGAGTACGCCGACGGCGAGCGCGGTGACAGCGAGGGACAGGCGGCGTCTCATGACAACCTCCGGAACACGCGGCGAGCAGGGGGTTGCCGCGAGGTATCTATTTGTCTAGACCAATACAGGTGGCTTTGTCCAGACCTGTCACCGTTGGTAGTCGTCGCCGGGGCCGCGCAGAATGACCGCATGGACCCACTGTTCGAACCGGATCAGGCGGCCAGGGTGCTGGCCGACGTGGCGGCCGCGGCGCCGAAGTACCTCGCCGACCTGAACACGCGGCTCGTGCGGGACCCCGCGAGCCACGCGTTGGCCGACGAGCTCGACGGGCCGCTCCCCGAGCGCGGGGTCGGCGCGCACGACGCGGTCGCGGAGCTGCTGCGGGTCGGCACCGATGCGGCCACCCACTCGTCCGGGCCGCGCTTCTTCCACTTCGTCGTCGGCGGGTCGACGCCGGCCGCGATGGCGGGCGACTGGGTGACGTCGCTGCTCGACCAGCTGGCCGGCATGGGGACCGCGTCGGCGCTCGCGACCACCGCGGAGACCGTCGCGCTGCGGTGGCTCAAGGACCTGTTCGGGCTGCCGGCGGGGTGGGGCGGCGTGCTGACGCCGAGCGCCACGTTCGCGAACCTGACCGGGCTGGCGTGCGCACGGCAGTGGTGGGCCGCGAAGCACGGCGTCGACGTGACCGCGGACGGGCTGGCCGGACTGCCCGCCATGCCCGTGTTCGCCAGCGGGTACGTGCACCCGAGCGTGCGGAAGTCGTTGCAGATACTGGGTTGTGGCCGCGACACGATCCGGTTGCACGCCCGCGACGACGCCGGCCGGGTCGACCTCGACGGCCTCGACCGCGCACTGTCCGAACTGGACGGTCCGGCGGTCGTCGTGGCCGCCGCGGGCGAGGTGAACACCGGTGACTTCGACCCGATCGACGCGCTGGCCGACCTCGCGGAGCGGCACGGCGCGTGGCTGCACGTCGACGGCGCGTTCGGCCTGTTCGCCGCGCTGTCACCGCGAACCGCGCACCTCGTCGACGGCGTGGCGCGCGCCGACTCGGTCGCCGCGGACGGGCACAAGTGGCTGAACGTGCCGTACGAGAGCGGGTTCGCGTTCGTGCGGGAGCCGCACCGGCTCGCCGAGACGTTCGGGTCCTGGCACGCGGCCTACCTCGCGCCGGCCGACGACACCTCGGTCGACTACAACAACCTCGGTCCGGAGTCGTCGCGGCGGGCCCGCGCGCTGCCGATCTGGGCGACCCTGCGCGCGTACGGCCGCGAGGGCCACCGCGAGATGGTCGAGCGGCACCTCGACCTGGCCGAACGCCTGGAGTTCCTCGTCGACGAGGCGCCGGACCTCGAGCTGCTCGCGCCGGCCAAGCTGTGCGTCGTGTGCTTTCGGTACACCGCGCCGGACGCCGACCTCGACGCGCTGAACGCCGCGCTGGGCAAGGCGATCCTCGACGACGGCCGCGTCTTCGTCGGCACCACCGTCTACCGGGGGAAGACCGCGCTGCGCCCCGCGATCGTCAACTGGCGCACCACCGAGACCGACATCGACCTGCTCGTCTCCGTCGTGCGCGAGCTGGGCGCGCGACTCGCCTAGCTGGGCCGGATCCGCCGCGACACCGCGACGGCGAGGTCGGCGACCAGCCGGTGCAGGCGGTCCGCGGTCGCGTCGCACGACACCGGACCGCGCACCCGCAGCGTGAGGCCGGCCAGCGGCGACCCGTCGTGGCTCACGATCGGCGCGGAGAACTGCGCGCCGGTCGGGAGGCCACCGCCGAGCCGCTGCCACGCGGCACTGAGGTGGTAGCGCGCGCCGGTGTCGTCCCGGCACACGATCTCCAGCTCCTCGAGCGTGCACAGCAGCCGGTGCACGGTCGTCTTCGGCAGCCCGGTGATCTCGGACAACCGGGTCAACCGCACGCCGTCCGGGCTGCCGGCCAGCAGCTCGAGCAACTGGAACGCGTTGCGGACCGAGCGGTTCGGGGTCACGGTGGTCATGCGATGCACCCACTTTCGTTCCAGATCCGAAACGTAGTATTGCAGGATTGTTGAACGAAAATCTACCCTTGGGAGCACACAAGCAACGGCTGAACGGATGTGCACCATGACCACACACCAGGATGTCGACAAGAAGGCGTTGCGGCGTGCCTACACGGCGAGCCTGTCCGGCACCGCCCTGGAGTACTACGACTTCGCGGCCTACTCGGTCGCCGCGGCGACCATCTTCGGCGACCTGTTCTTCCCGTCCGGCGACGACCTCGCCGGCACGATGGCGGCGTTCTCCACCTACGCCGTCGGCTATCTCGCCCGCCCGCTCGGCGGGATCGTGTTCGGCAGGCTCGGCGACGTCATCGGCCGCAAGAAGGTCCTCGTCTACACCCTCTTGCTCGCCGGCGTCGCCACGTTCCTGATCGGCCTGCTGCCGACGTACGCCAGCATCGGCGGCTCGGCGGCGATCCTGTTGGTGGTCCTGCGGTTCGCGCAGGGCGTCGCGGTCGGCGGCGAGTGGGGCGGCGCGGTGCTGCTGTCCAGCGAGTACGGCGACCCGAAACGGCGCGGGCTGTGGGCGTCGGCCGCCCAGATCGGCCCGCCCGCCGGCACACTGCTCGCGAACGGCGTGATCGCGCTGCTCGGCCTGCTGATGAGCGAGGAGGCGTTCACCTCGTGGGGTTGGCGCATCGCGTTCCTGCTGTCCGCCGCGCTCGTCGCGTTCGGGCTGTGGATCCGGCTGCGCCTCGAGGAGACCCCGGTGTTCAAGGTCATCGCCGAGCGCGAGGACCGGCCGAAGGCGCCGGTGTCGGAGGTGACGCGGACCGAACGGCGCGCGGTCGTGGCCGGCGTGCTGGTGCGGGTCTGTCCGGACGTCCTGTACTCGCTGTTCACCGTGTTCGTCCTGACCTACATCGTGAAGGAGCTGGACATGAGCCGTGGCCAGGGCTCCGCCGCGATCATGATCGGCTCCGCGGTGCAGCTCGGGCTGATGCCGGCGTTCGGCGCGCTGTCGGACCGGATGAACCGCCGCAAGCTGTACCTGTACGGCACGATCGCCGCCGCCGTCTGGCCGTTCGTGTTCTTCCCGCTGATCGGCGGCGGTTCGTTCCTCGCGCTCGTCGTCGGCGTCGTCGGCGCGCTGGTCATCCACGCCGCCCTGTACGGCCCGCAGGCCGCGCTGATCACCGAGCAGTTCTCGCCGCGGCTGCGCTACACGGGCAGCTCGCTCGCGTACACGCTCGCCGGCGTGATCGGCGGCGCGCCGGCCCCGCTGATCCTCGCCGCGCTGCTCAACTGGCTCGACTCGTGGCTCATCCTGGCCGCGTACCTGGTGCTCACGGCCGTGCTGACCGTGGTTGGCTTGGTGCTGGCCAGGGACCCGGTCGACGACGAGCTGCCGGCACCCGACTCCGAGGAGGTGTTGTCGTGACAGTCATCGACCTCAACGTGGACATCGCCGAGGGTTTCGGCGCATGGCGGATCGCGGACGACGACGCGCTGCTCGCCGTGGTGTCGAGCGCGAACATCGCGTGCGGCTTCCACGCCGGCGACCCGGGGACGATGCGGCGCGCGTGCTCGACCGCGGTCGAGCACGGGGTCACGATCGGGGCGCACGTCGGCTACCGCGACCTCGCCGGGTTCGGCCGCCGGTACGTCGACGTGCCGCCCGCCGACCTGGTCGACGACGTGCTGTACCAGCTCGGCGCGCTGTCCGGGATCGCCGCGGTGGCGGGTGGCCGGGTCCGGTACGTGAAGCCGCACGGCGCGCTGTACAACACGATCGGCCACGACGAGAAGCAGGCGGCCGCGGTCGTCGAGGCGGTCCGGCTGTTCGACCCGGGGCTCGCGGTGCTCGGCATGCCCGGCTCGCGGTGGCTCGCGCTCGCGGCTGACGCGGGCCTGACGACCGTGGCGGAGGCGTTCGCCGACCGGGCGTACACGCCGGCCGGCACGCTGGTGTCGCGGCGCGAGCCGGGCGCGGTGGTGAGCGATCCGGCGGCGGTGGCCACGCGGGCCGTGCGGTTCGCGGTCGAGGGCACGGTCGAGGCGGTCGACGGGACCGTGCTGGACATGCGGGCGCGGTCGGTGTGTGTCCACAGTGACACGCCCGGCTCGCTGGAGCTGGCGCGTGCCGCGCGGGCCGGGCTGGTCGCGGCCGGGGTGCGGTTGGAGAGCTTTCTGTGAGGGTGCGCCGGTGTGGCGAGGCGGCGGTGCTGATCGAGACCGACGAGGTGCTCGGTTGGTACGCCGCGCTCGCCGACCGGCGCCCGGCGGGGGTGGTCGACCTGGTGCCGGCCGCGCGCACGCTGCTGGTGCGCATGGAGTCCACCGCGGACCTACGGGAGCTCGAGGCGTTGCTGTCGACCCTGTCCCCCGGGTCGCCCGCGGAGCTGTCCGGCGACCCGGTGACGATCCCGGTCCGCTACGACGGGGCGGACCTCGCCGAGGTGGCGCGGCTGACCGAGCTGTCCGAGGACGAGGTCGTGTCCGTCCACACCGGACCGGAGTACGTGGTGGGGTTCACGGGCTTCGCGCCGGGCTTCGGCTACCTCACCGGACTGGACGAGCGGCTGCGGCTGCCGCGCAGGGAGAAGCCGCGCACGCGGGTGCCGGCGGGCGCGGTCGCGGTGGCCGGCGAGTACACGGGGGTGTACCCGCGGCCGTCGCCCGGCGGGTGGCACCTGCTCGGCAGCACGACCGTCACGCTGTGGGACCAGGACGCGGAGACGCCCGCGCTGCTGCGGCCGGGGTCGCGGGTGCGGTTCGAGGCGGTGTCCGAGCTGCCGGCGGCCACGTCGTCCGAACGCGAGGCGGCTGCCGTCACCGGGGGCATCGAGGTGGTCGCCTGCGGACCGATGACGACGGTCCAGGACATCGGCCGGCCGGGGTACGCGGCGCAGGGCGTCAGCCCGTCCGGCGCGGCCGACCGGCCGTCGGCCGCGCTCGCGAACCGCTTGGTGGGAAACGGTTCCGACGCCGCCGTGCTGGAGCTGTCGTTCGGCGCGACGCTGCGGTTCGGCGAGCCGACCAGGGTGGCGGTGACGGGTGCGCGGTGCGCCCTGTCGCGGGACGGGCGCGGCGAGGGCATGAACGCGCCGTTCGACGTGGCGGCCGGTCAGCAGGTCGTGGTCGGCGCGGCGGAGGTCGGCCTGCGGACCTATGTCGCGGTCCGGGGTGGGCTCGCGGTGGCGCCGACGCTGGGTTCCCGCTCGACGGACCTGCTGTCCGGCCTCGGCCCGCCGCCGGTCGAGCCGGGCACCGTGCTGCCGCTCGGGTCCTGTGTGGCCGGACCGCCGCCCGCCATCGAGGTCGCACCGGTGGCCGCGCCCGCCGAGGGCGACCTGGAGGTGCGGGTGCGGACCGGCCCGCGTGCCGACTGGTTCACCGACGACGCGGTCGAGACGCTGTTCGGCGAGCCGTACGTGGTGACGGCGGAGAGCAACCGGATCGGGGTGCGGCTGTCCGGGCCGGCGCTGACGCGGGCGCGGTCGGGTGAGCTGCCGAGCGAGGGCATGGTGGCCGGGTCCGTGCAGGTCCCGCCGGGCGGCGAGCCGATCGTGTTCCTCGCGGACCACCCCGTGACGGGCGGCTACCCGGTGATCGCCGTGGTGCGCGAGGAGGATCTCGCCGTCGTGGCGCAGGCCAGGCCGGGGCAGACCGTGCGGTTCAGGCGGTCCGGTACGCCTCGACGATCTGGTGCTCCGAGTCGTCCAGGTACTTGATCAGCAGCCGCTCGGCGCCGTGCCCGTCCCCCGCCTCGATGGCCGCGAGGATCTCCTTGTTGCGTTCGAGGTAGGGCTCGTGGAACCGGCGGGGGTCGGCCATGGTGTGGAAGACGAGGCGCAGCTCGGCGAGGATGCCGCGCATCAGCTCGTCGACCCTCGGGCTCGTCGAGAGGGCGCCGACGGCCTGGTGGAACATCATGTTCGCGGTGCCGAGCGCACGCCAGTCCTTCTTCTTCATGGCGAGGTCGCCGGCCGCCACGGCCGCCACCATGTCGTCGGCCTGCGGTGGCCGCCCGTCGAGGTTGCGCACCGCGGTGCACTCGACCAGCTTCCGCACGCGGTACACGTCGATCACGTCCTCGACGGTCAGCTTGCGGACGAAGACCCCGCGGTTCAGCTCGTGGACCAGCAGCCGCTCGTGGGTCAGCAGACGGAACGCCTCGCGAAGCGTGTTCCGCGAAACCTTGAGCGACTTGACGATCGTCTCCTCCGCCAGCCGTTCGCCGGGCTGGTAGACGCCCTTGATGATCCGCTCCCGGAGGATGTCGGCGAGCAGCTCCACCGTGGAGGTCCGATCCAGCAGCCGTCGATCGGCGGCCACCTCCGCGTCCGGACCCACGACTGCCTCCAACCACTCTGACCTGCGACATCAAGAGTGTATCCGCTACGCCCAGAACAGCTCCGCGAGTGATCGAGAACGGAACGCCCGGCAGTCATCCGGAATTTTCTTTCCGGTCATCTTCGGGTCTGGTAAATCTCCGACGGCGGCGGCACACTCAGCCTGTGCCGAAGACGCCGTTACGCCTGCTCGCGGTGCTTGCCGCCGCCGCTTCTGTCCTCGCCGTCGCGCCCGCCGCGAGCGCCGCGCCGCTGCCGGACCCCCACGCCTCGACCAGTGACTCCGCGCTCTGGCCCGGCGACGACTTCCTGTCCGCCGCGCGGACCAGGGCCGCGGCGGCCGAGCCGAGGATCGAGACGGACACCCGCACCCGGCCGGTCGCCCCCGGCGTCACCCTGCGCTCCTTCGACCGGTACGGCCCGGACGCCTTCACCGGCGCCCCGACGTGGCTGCAGGGCGACAGCCTCACGGTCGACCTGACCAAGGGCACCGCCGTCGACTACCTGTTCCCCGGGCAGGTGGCCAAGGGCGAGCCGCTGACGACGCAGGCCGACCGGGCCGGCGCGGTGGCCGCCGTGAACGGCGACTTCTTCGACATCAACAACTCCACCGCTCCGCTCGGCGTCGGGATCCAGGACGGGCAGGTCATCCAGTCGCCGGACTCGGAGGTCACCTGGCGGCAGTCGTCGGCGATCTTCGACGAGCGCGGCATCGGGGACATCGGCGAGGTGCTCTTCCAGGGGACCATCAAGACGCCGGCACAGGATCTCGCGCTCGACGGTGTCAACAAGCCCACCGTCAAGGCCGACGGCATCGAGGCGTTCACCCCTCTCTGGGGCACCTACTGCCGCTGCCGCGCCACCCAGGACGCGACCGCCGTCACCGAGGTCGAGGTCACGAACAACACGGTCACGGCCGTGCGCGACACCGCGGGCGAGGGCCCGATCCCCGCCGGCACGCTGATGCTCGTCGGCCGGGACGCCGGCGCCGCCGCGCTGAAGACACTCGCACCGGGCGACCCCGTCAGCATCGACTACCGGGCCCGCACCGCCGAGGGTCAGAAGATCCACGCCGCCATCAACGGCCGGCAGCTCCTCGTCGTCGACGGGGTGGCTCAGAAAGCCAGTCAGAGCAACAACGTGCCGGCCGCGCCGCGCACCGCGCTCGGCTTCTCCCGTGACGGCAAGCGGATGTTCGTCCTCTCCGCCGACGGCCGCCAGCCCGCGTTCGCCGAGGGACTCGGTCTCGACGAGCTGGCGAACATGATGGTCGACCTCGGCGCCCACAGCGCGGTCAACCTCGACGGCGGCGGCTCCACCACGATCGCCGCCCGCGAGCCCGGCGCCGCGACCGCCCAGCTGGAGAACCGACCGTCCGACGGCGCGCAGCGGCCCGTGCCCAACGGGCTCGGCCTGTTCGCCCCGCGGGGTTCCGGGCACCTCGAGGCGTTCTGGGTCGAGACCGCCATCGACCCGACCCGCGCGTCCGGCGCGTCGACGGTGGCGCCGAGCCACCCCGACCGAGTCCTGAGTGGACTCACCAGGACCCTCACGGCCGCCGGCTACGACGAGACCTACGGGCCGGCGGCGGGAAACCCGCGCTGGCGCACCGACGGCCGGCACGGCACCGTCCACAACGGCGTGTTCACCGCCAGGAAACCCGGTGACACCACGGTTGTCGCCGAGGATCGGCACGCACGCGGCGAGGTCGACCTGACCGTCCTCGGCCCGGTCGCCCGCACGGCACCCAGCCGCGAGCAGCTCGCGCTCACCGGGCAGGACGAGTCGGCCACGTTCGGTGTCCTCGGTTACGACGAGGACGGCGACAGCGCACCCGTCGAGCCCGCCGACGTCCAGCTCACCTACGACCGGAACCTCCTCGACATCACACCGGACGCCGACGGCCAGTACACCGTCAAGGCCAAGCAGCAGAACGGTTCCGCACTCGTCACGATCGACGTGCGCGGCAAGCGGTCGATCCTGCCGGTGACCGTCGGGCTCACCGAGGTCTCGGTCGCGAACTTCGACGACCCGACCGGCTGGCAGTTCCTCGGCGAGCGGGCCACCGGCGCGATCGCCCCCGTCGCCGGCCACGACGGCCAGGGCCTGCGCCTGACCTACGACTTCACGCAGAGCACCGGCACCCGCACCGGCGGCGCCGTCGCCCCGACCGGGCTCACGCTTCCCGGGCAGCCCAAGGCGATCCGACTGTGGGTGAACTCGACCGGCAAGGGTGAATGGGCCAGTCTCCAGGTGTGGGACGGGAACGGCGTCCTGCTGCCCGCGTTCCGCGGCGGCTACCTCACGTACACGGGGTGGCAGCAGCTGGAGTTCGCGGTGCCCGCCGGCACCGCGTACCCGTTGACCCTGCGGCGTTTCTACGCGGCCGAGACGGTCGCCACCGCGAGCTACCAGGGTGACATCGTGATCGACGGGATCACCGCGATGGTGCCGCCGCCGCTCGACGTGCCACCGACTCCTGTGGTGAGGGACCCGGTCATCCACTCGGCCGCGGGCGGCGACTGGCGGTTCGCGGTGATGTCCGACGCGCAGTTCGTCGCCCGCGACCCGGACAGCGACATCGTCCGCAACGCACGCCGCACGCTGCGGGAGATCCTGGCCGCGAAACCGGACTTCCTGATCGTCAACGGCGACCTCGTCGACGAGGCGTCCCCGGCGGACTTCGCGCTCGCCAAGCGAATACTCGACGAGGAGCTGGCCGGGCAGCTGCCCTACCACTACGTGCCGGGCAACCACGAGCGCGGCGACAACAGCCTCGACAACTTCCGCGCCGTCTTCGGTGACACGCAACAGATCATCGACCACCGCGGCACCCGGTTCATCACCATGGACACGTCCGGCATCAACATCAGGGCGAGCGACTGGACCCAGCTCGGCCGCCTGCGCACCGAGCTGGACCGGGCGGCGAAGGACCGGAGCGTCCGGAGTCTGGTGCTGGTGGAGCACGTGCCGCCGCGCGACCCGACCCCGGCGCGCGCGAGTGAGCTGTCCGACCGCAAGGAGGCCGCGACCATCGAGTCCTGGCTGTCCGACTTCCAGGACCGCACCGGCAAGGGCACCGCGTTCCTCGGCGCGCACGTCGGCACGTTCCACGCGAGCCACGTCGACGGCGTGCCCTACTTCATCAACGGCAACTCCGGCAAGAACCCCTCGACCCTGCCGGCGGAAGGCGGCTTCACCGGGTGGTCGCTGTGGGGTGTCGACCGGCGCGGCGAGCCCGGCGACTGGTTGGCCGCCGAGGTCCGCCCGCATGTCGACACGCTCACCGTGACCGCGCCGGACACCCTCCCCGTTGGACGGTCCACGGTGGTGACCGCGGAGGTGAAGCAGGGCACGCGCGCCGTGCCGGTCGCCTACCCGGTGTCCGCGCGGTGGTCGGCGTCGCCGAACGTCCACATCGGACCGATGCGGGACGCGAAGCGTTACCACACCGCGGTCTTCGACCCGTCGACCGGCGAGCTGACCGCGCTGCGCCCGTCTACGGTGACGATCGCGGTGACCGTCAACGGGGTCACGACCAGGCACACACTCGACCTGGTCGCGGCACCGGCGGCCGCGGCGGGCGGCCGCTAGCCGACCGTCTGCATGGGCAGCTCGAACCGGCCGAACACCCAGGTGCCGGCCGCGTTCGGGTCGTCACCGGCCCAGAACTCGGTCCACAGCGACCGGAACTCCGTCATGGACAGATGCCCGTCGCCGTCGAGGTCGAGCAGCCCGAAGACCTCGTCGGTGTCGGTCTCCGCGCCGGTCCACGTCTCGATCAGCTGCCGGTACTCGGCCGCCGAGATGCGGTCGTCGTCGTTCTCGTCGACGGCCTCGAACATCGCGTCCGCGGTCGCGACCACCGGCGCCGGGTCGGCCGCCAACTGGTCCACGACGAGCAGCACCTCGTCGAGTGTCACCTTGTCGTCCCGATCGGTGTCCGACGCCGCGAGCAGCGTCTCCCACCACCCCATCATGATCGCGGACAGCCGGTCGGCCCGGGCCGAACCCGTTGCCAGACCACGGTTCTCGGTCCACCGCGCGGCAAGGGCCACGAAGTCTGACCTGGTCAGGAACCCGTCGGAGTCGACATCCATCGCACCGAACACCACGGCGGTCTTGCGCCGCTGCAACTCACTCGCCATGGGCCAAGCCTTGTCCGCCGGGGCGCGGACGACAATTGGCCACCCGGGTATCGGGAACTCCCCGACCGGACCACAACGGACCCACTTTCGGTGGCGTTTCCCGGCATTCGGGTGGTAGATCCCACCACTTCGTGTTCTTGCTGTCAACACGCCGAAATGCCTGGCAATTTCCCAAGCCGGAATACCGACGAAAGTCGGTGCAGCTAACTGTATGCGCTTTCTAACGTCCTTGTCAGGCCCGTGTGGCCGCCCTGCAAAGAACACACTCACTGGCGAGGTGCTTCATGATCAGGAAGATCTTTGTCTCCATCGCCGCCGGCGCGGCGTTGGTCGGCACATCCGTTGCCGTTGCCCCCAGCGCGGCGGCCGACGTCACGCCCCAGGCGGTGACCGTCTACTACGACACCTCCGGCGCCCCGACCTACGCGAACCAGATCCGCTCTGGCGCGGCGAACTGGAACGCGGCCGTCGGCAACGTGCAGCTGGTCGAGAACGCGGCCGCCGCCACCCTGGACTTCTACGAGGGCGACGACCCGAGCGGCTCGTACGCCTACACCGACGGCCACGGCAACGGCTACATCTTCCTCGACCACACGCAGATGGGTCAGTACGCGCAGGTCCGGATCACCGCGCACGAGACCGGGCACGCGCTCGGCCTGCCGGACCACTACCAGGGCCCGTGCTCCGAGCTGATGTCGGGCGGCGGTCCTGGCACCTCCTGCACCAACGCGAACCCGAACGCCGCTGAGTCGGCACAGGTCGAGAACCTGTGGGCCAACGGCCTCCAGGCCCGCGGTGAGATGAAGCGGATCGACGAGAAGATTCCGGCCGGCGCGTACTGACGATCCGGCGCGCCGAACCGGAGCGGGGGCTGTGACCACACAAAGGTCACAGCCCCCGAATCATTGCCCGGGCGAGTGTCGCGACCCCCTCGGTGATCTCGCGCTCGCTCAGCATCGCGTAACCGAAGATCAGCCCGGGCCGCCCCGGTGACATGCGGTAGGGCGTCACCCCGTTGATCCGCACCCCGTCGGCCTCGGCCGCGGCGCCCAGCCGGTCCTCCGACAGCCCCGGCGGCAGCCACGTCACGAGGTGCAGCCCGGCGGCGATGCCGACCGGCTCGAAGTCGGGCAGCCGTTGTGCGAGTGCCGCGAGCAACGTGTCCCGCCGCCGGTACAGCGGCCGCATCCGGCGCAGTGCCGGTCGAACTCGCCGTGGGACAGGAAGTCGGCGAACGTCAGCCGGTCCAGCGCGGGCGATCCCGAGCCGCATGCCCGGCGCGAGCGTCTTGCTCGCCGATCCCGCGTACACCACCAGGTCCGGCGCGAGGCCCTGCATCGCCCCGATCGGCGCCGGTCGTAGCGGTACTCCGCGTCGTAGTCGTCCTCGAGCACCACCGCGCCCGCGCGCCCGCGCCCATCGCAGCACCGCGGCCCGCGACTCGGCCGACAGCACCGCGCCGGTCGGCCACTGGTGCGACGGCGTCAGCACCAGCGCGTCCGCGTCGAGGCCGGCCGCCCGCGGCGACCGCGGCGATCGCGGCGATCGCGGCGGGATCCCTGCGCGTACCCGTTGGAGATCACCAGGTGCTCCGGCCGCACGGCGGTGCCGCGCACGCGGTTGAGGTATGCGGCGAGCGCCTCCCGCAGCTCCGGCACCACGCGCCCGCTCGGGTAGCCGAACCGGTCGTTCGGCGCCTCGGTCAGCACCCGGCGCACCGACCGCAGCCAGGCGGCACGCGGGAAGTGGGCGACGTCCGCGTAGCCGTACCCGAAGTCGACCCTCGGGGCGGGCACGGCGGCCGACTCGGACGGCGGCGCGGGTTCCGGACCGATCACGACGTGGGTGTACCCGCCGGCGCGACTCGTGAGGTAGCCCTCGCGGGACCCGCGCGAGGACGAGTCGCGGATGGCGGCCGCGCGGGCGGCCGGCGCGGCGATGCTGCCGTTCGCGAGCGGCGTGTACGTGAACGCGCTGACCGACGACGGCGCCGAGGGCGTGCACCGCGCGTACCCGCCGGCGAAGCTCGCGCGGCTCACCGAGGTCAAGGACGCCTACGACCCGGAGAACGTCCTCCACCTGAACCAGAACGTCCGACCCAGCAGGTGACGAGGCAGAATGCGACGGTGACTTCCTGGCGGGACACCACCTCAGAGCACGTCCAGTCCGATCTGGACCGCCTGCTGAACACCGTGCTGCCGTTCGCGGACGAGATGCTGCGGCGGCACGGCGAGTTCTACCCGTACGGCGCGGCGATCACCCGTGAGGGCGAGGAGCAGGTCTTCGCCGCCGACCCCGGCGAGGAGACCCCGAACCCGTCCGAGGTGCTGACGAGCCTGGTCACCGGGATGTCCGCCGAGGCCGCCGAGCTGCGCGCCGCCGCGCTCGTGAGCGACGTGACCAGCGGGAAGGCGGACGCGATCATGGTGCACCTCGAGCACGCCGACAGCATGGCCATCACGGTCCTGCTCCCCTACCGCATGGCCGACGGCGAGCCGGAGGAGGCGGACATCGACTACGACACCATGTCCGCGACCCCCGCCGAGGCCCTCATCTGGCGCCGCTCGCTCTGCTGACCACGTCCGTCACGTACACCCCCGCGCCGGCCGCCGTCGCGGCCGCGACCGCCGCGCGTTCCGCCGCGTCGTCGTCGAGTGGCGCGGCACCGGTCAGCAGGCGGTAGTACAGCGGCGCCGACACCGCCCGGACGACCTCCGCCGCGTCGGTGCCCGCCGGCGCCTCGCCACGCTCGACCGCCTGCTCGACGCACGGCGCCCACTCCGCGACCCGGGTCGCGTAGAACTGCCGCAGCGCCGCCGCGGTGTCGTCGTCGCAGGTCGCGGCCGCGATGACCGCCTTGAACAGCGGCCCCTGCCGCGGGTCGGTCAGCGTGCGCAGCACCAGTTGGGCGTTCGCCCGCAGGTCGCCGAGCAGAGACCCGGTCTCGGTGCGCGACACCGACTCGGCCGCCATGTCCTCGAGCAGGTCGGTGACCACGTTGGTGACCGTGCCCCAGCGCCGGTACACGGTCGTCCTGCCCACCACCGCGCGCCGGGCGAGGTCGGCGAGGTCGAGGTGCGCGAAGCCCTGCTCGGCCAGCACGTCGCCGGCCGCGCGCAGGACCGCGGCCCGCACCCGCGCGGTGCGCCCACCCGGTCGCTGGGATGCCTCTGCCATACGGGTAACGGTACAGCAGTCCCGTTAGTGCTACGCTAATGGAACAAGAGTCCCGTTAAGGAGTGATCATGGAGTACAGACGGCTGGGTGCGTCCGGACTGATGGTGCCCGCGCTCGCGTTCGGCGCCGGCACCTTCGGCGGCCGGGGCGAGCTGTTCGGCGCGTGGGGCACCACCGACGTCGCGGAGGCACGCAGGCTGGTCGACATCTGCCTGGACGCCGGCGTGACGATGTTCGACACGGCCGACGTCTACTCCGACGGCGCGTCGGAGGAGGTGCTCGGCGCGGCGCTGCGGGGTCGCCGCGACCGGGTGCTCGTGTCGACGAAGACCAGCCTGCCGATGGGCGAGCACGACCCGGGCGGCTCGTCGCGGTCCCGGCTGCATCGCCGCGTGCGAGGCGGCGCTGCGCAGGCTCGGCACCGATCACCTCGACCTGTTCCAGCTGCACGCGTTCGACGCCGGCACGCCCGTCGAGGAGGTGGTGTCGGCGCTGGACGACCTGGTGCACGCGGGGAAGGTCCGCTACGTCGGCGTGTCCAACTTCGCCGGCTGGCAGCTGATGAAGTCGCTCGCGGTGGCGGAGCGGCACGGGCTGGCCAGGTATGTCGCGCACCAGGTGTACTACTCGCTCGTCGGCCGGGACTACGAGTGGGAGCTGATGCCGCTCGGCCTCGACCAGGGCGTCGGCGCGGTGGTGTGGAGCCCGCTCGGCTGGGGCCGGCTCACGGGTCGCATCCGCAGGGGTCAGCCGCTGCCGGCCGCGAGCCGCCTGCACCGCACGGCGTCGTTCGGGCCACCGGTGTCCGACGACCTGCTGTACGACGTGGTCGACGCGTTGACCGACGTCGCGGCGGAGACCGGCCGGGCAGTGCCGCAGGTCGCGCTGAACTGGTTGCTGCGCAGGCCGAGCGTGTCGTCGGTGCTCATCGGCGCGCGCAACGAGGAGCAGCTGCGCCAGAACCTCGGCGCGGTCGGCTGGGAGCTGACGCCGGACCAGGTGGCCCGACTGGACAAGGCGAGCGCGACGACCGCGCCGTACCCGTACTTTCCTTACCAGCGCCAAGAAGCGTTCGCGCGGCTCAATCCCGGTCCGGTGGGCTGAGCGCCCACGTCGGGGAGTTGGCATGATCGGGGCATGGACATCCGCGTCGTGGCGTGTGACATCTTCGGGACGACCGTCGACTGGTACACCGGGGTCGTCGAGCAGGTCGCCGAGCTGCTGCCGGCCGTCGACGCGGGGGACTTCGCGTCGCGGTGGCGGGATCGGTACCTCCCGTCGATGAACCGGGTCCGCGAGGGCGCGCGCGAGTGGACCTATCTGGACACACTGCACCGCGAGTCACTGGACGACCTGTT
The DNA here is from genome assembly GCA_963840275.1 of uncultured Actinomycetota bacterium. Lineage (GTDB taxonomy): Bacteria > Actinomycetota > Actinomycetes > Mycobacteriales > Pseudonocardiaceae > Actinophytocola. Next base: position 765,866 of record CAWIYK010000001.1, on the reverse strand, counting down.
GCGGGAGCTGGACATCTCGGTCGATCCCGCCACCCGCGACCAGCTCGTCCGCGTGTGGCACCGGCTGCCGGCGTGGCCCGACTCGGTCGAGGGCCTCGCCCGCATCGGCGCCGGGCACACCACGGCGGCACTGTCCAACGGCGGCTTCGCGTTGCTGACCACGCTGGTGAAGCACGCGCGGCTGCCGTTCGACTGCATCCTGTCCGCGGAGCTGGCTCGCACGTACAAGCCGGACGCCGCCGTCTACCTGACCGCGGCGGGCCTACTGGACGTCGCGCCGGAGCAGGTGTTGATGGTGGCCGCGCACAAGTGGGACCTCGACGGTGCCCGCGCGGCCGGCCTGCGCACGGCGTTCCTCGACCGGCCCGGCGAGAAGGGGCCCAAGCAGCCGGCCGACCGGGCGTCGGACGTCGAGTGCGACCTGGTGGCGAACAGCTTCACGCAGCTCGCCGACCAGTTGAGCTAGACCTCAGTAGGAACGGGCACAACGGAAGCTGGCCGCCACGTCCGGATCGCCGCCGACGTACCGAGACACCAACGGGTACCGGCACAGGTCGCGGGTCGACGTGGCTGTCGCGGCCGGCAACGTCTCGGGCGCCTTGCCCTGCTCCACCCACGCGACCACCGCCGCCAGCGGGTCGGTGGGCACCGGACCCGCGCCGCCTGCGCAGTGTCCTACGCCCGGCGCCATGAACACCCGGAAGAAGTCGTCGACCTGACCGTGCGTCGCACGGGACACGCGCGCTCGGTAGTCCAGCGTGCCGGCCGGGAAGATGAACTCGTCCGCCTCGCCGTGCCACGTGACCATCTTGCCGCCGGCGGCCCGGAAGGCCGACAGGTCGGGGTCGTCCGTGCCGATGGTCTCGCCGAACTCCGAGTCGGACCTGGCGTTGAGCCGGTACCAGTCGCGGTAGGTGATGGTCGACGTGTCGAAGGTGGGGTCGCGCTTCACGAAGTACTTGATCCAGTTCTCCGCCATCGGGAACGGGGTCTGGCCCGCCACGCCCCAGAACGGGGTTCCCTTCGGCAGACCGGACCACACACCGGGGCCCGCCCAGATCTTCGCCACCACCGCCGCGTCCGCGCGCGTGATCGTCACCTGTTGGCCGTCGCACAGGATCTGCTTGCCCACCAAGCGGTACGGGTCGTAGCGGCACCGCCTCGGGTCGCCGATCACCCCGTCCGCCACCTTGTCCACGCGGTCGCACGCCGCGACCGCCGCGTCGGCGAACGCCTGCAGCTCGCAGTCGCTCGGGCGGTTGCCCTCCTGCGCCATCACCACCTGCGGCCACTGTTCGGCCATCACGAACTTCGTCCAGTTGATCGCCGGCGCGGCCGCCAGGATGCCGTCGTAGTCCGTCGGGTACCGCTGCGCGGACATCATGCCCTGCCGGCCGCCCGTCGAGCAGCCGTTCCAGTACGTGTACGCCGCCGGCCGGCCGTAGAACGACGCCGTCAGCGCCTTTCCGGCGACCGCGAGGTCGTGCAGCGAGCGCGACGCGAAGTTCGTCAGCAGCTGCTTGTTCACCGTGCCGTCGGCACGCAGCGCCCACCCGCTCGGGTCGAACGCGGCGGTCGTGCCGCTGTCGACGCCGGCGTCCGTCGACGCCGCCGAGTAGCCCGACTTCACCGGGGGCGCCAGGCTCGGGTCGAAGAAGCCCGCCGAGAAGCCGCCGCCGCCGATGCCCTGGAAACGGCCGTTCCACGTGTCGAGCGGTAACCACGCCTCGATCGTCACGACATCGTCCGCGCCGGGGTGCGTCAACGTCACCACGGCCTCGCAGAACGCCGGGATGTCGGTGATCGGCTCCGGGTTGAAGGGGTCGGGCGGCACGACGAAGTCATGTCGTTCGACACCGGACACCGACAGCACCCGCGCGCCGGGCACCGTGGGCGCCGCGATCGACTCGCAGGCACTCTCCGACGCCGCCGCGGGCCCCGCGAAGACCACCGGCGCCGCGATCGGCAGGACGGCGAGCAGCAGCCGGACAAGCCTTGCCATGGTGAGACCCCCATCGCCTCTGTGTTCGAAAGACACAGTAGCGGAGGGGTCACGGCCTGTCGATGCTCGCGGCGGGCCGACGTCTCCGGAACTGTCGGTGGTGCCCGATAGGCTTGCCACCAGTGCCGACGTGGGAAAGGAACACGGCTTGGGGTCGCGGTGGACGGTTGCTCAGGTGCTCGCCCAGGCACCCGACCCTGGGTCCGCCAAGGCCGCTCGCGGGCTCGCCGACCCTCGGACCTGGTCTGATCTCGGCAGCAACGACTCGCTCGTCTGGGGCAAGTGCCAGGGCAGCGCCCGCGCGCCCTACCAGGTCACCGTCGACCTCAACGAGCCGGCGTTCCGGTGCACGTGCCCCAGCAGGAAGTTCCCCTGCAAGCACGGACTGGCCCTGCTGCTCATGTGGGCGGCGAACGACGGGGTGGTCGCGGACCTCGAGACGGCCGCGTTCGCCGCCGACTGGGCCGACCGGCGGTCCGCGCGCAAGGACACGAAGAAGGAGAACAGGCCCGACCCGGAGGCCCAGGCCAAGCGGCTCGCCGAGCGGGAGTCGCTCATGTCGGCCGGGATGGACGACTTCGAGCGGTGGCTGCACGACGTGGTCCGGCAGGGGCTCGCCGGCGCGCGGCGCCAGCCGCCGTCCTTCTGGGACGTCGCGGGTGCGCGGCTGGTCGACGCGCAGCTGCCGGGGCTCGGCGAACGCGTCCGCGCGATGGGCGGCGACGTCCACGCCCGCGCCGACTGGGCGCCGCACCTGCTCAGCGCGCTGGGCCGGTGGTACCTCGCCGTGCGGGCGTGGCGGCGTCGCCAACATCTCGACGCCGCCGCCATGGGAGACCTGCGGGCGCTCGTCGGGTGGTCCCGGCGCAGCGACGAGGTCCTCGCCGGCGAGCGGGTGGCCGACCGCTGGTGGGTGGTGGGACTGAGCCAGGAGGAGGACGAACGCCTGTTGTCCCAACGAACGTGGCTGCACGGCGAGAAGTCCGGCGAGACGGTCGTCCTGCTCGACTTCGCCGCCGCGGGCGCCGCGCTCAAGGTCGCACAGGTACTGGGGTCCGTTGTGGACGGTGCGGTCGCGCTGTACCCGGGGTCGGCGCCGCGCCGCGCGCTGCTCGCCGGCGACGAGCACGCCGTGACCCCCGGCGACGGCTTACCCGGCGCCACCACCGTGCGTGGTGCCCTCGACCGGGCCGCCGGCTGGCTGGCCGGCAACCCCTGGCTGAGCCGGATCCCGATGTCGCTGGCCGGAACGACCGTCGTGCCCGGCGACACCCCGCTGTTGGTCGACGCGGACGGCGCCGCGCTCACGCTCGCCGCCGACACCGACGTCTGGCAGCTCCTCGCCATGACGGGCGGCCACCCGACCAACGTGTTCGGCGAGTGGATCGGCGAACGCCTCCGCCCGCTCAGCATCGAGGTCGACCACCGGCTGGTGGGCCTGTGACCGACTGGGACGACCTCCTCGGCGCCGCGCTCGTCGGCACCAGCCGCCGGTCCTTCGACGCCGGCCGGCTCGACATCACCGACCACACACTCGACGTCGAAGGCGCCGAGGCCACGGTCCTCGCGTCGGCGGCGCTGCTCGCCGGCTACCGCCGTGCCGGCTGGACCCCGCCGACCTGGCGCGGCGAACCCCGCGCCCCCGCCGGCCCCGACGACCGGCCGGAGTGCTCCCCCACCGCGACCCAGCTGCTCGAGCTGCTCCTCGACCGCACCATCCGCGTCGAGGGCGGCACCGAGCTCCTCACCCTCCACTGGCTCACCGCCGCCCGCGCCGCCGGCCAACGCCCGCCCCACCGGCTCCTCGTGCACCTCCTCCGGTTCGGCACCGCCAACACCGCCACCCGCGACCTCGTGAAGGCCGTCGTCGGACCGCGCGGCGCCTGGCTCGCCCGGCACAACCAGCCATGGCGCTGGGCGGCGACCGTCCGGCCGGAGGACGTCGTCGAGCGGTTCGCCACCGCGGCGCGCGCCGACCGCCTCGCGCTCCTCGCCGACGTCCGCGCCACCGAGCCAGACTTCGCCCGCACGCTCGTCGAGGACACCTGGACCGACGAGCAGGCCGCCACCCGCGCCGCACTGCTCGACACGCTCCACAAGGGACTGTCCAGGTCGGACGAGCCGATGCTCGAACGGGCGCTCGACGACCGGGCCGCCACGGTGCGCGCGGCCGCCGTCACCCTGCTCGACCGGCTGCCCGACTCGCGTCGCGCGGCACGGATGGCCGAACGCGCGAAACCGTTGGTGACACTGAAGAAGCGCAAGGTCCAGGTCGAGCTGCCCGACGCCGTCGACCCGGCCGCGCGTCGCGACGGCGTCACCGACCACCGCGAGCCGGGCCACGGGCTGAAGGCGTCCTGGCTGATCCAGATCCTCGCCGCCACCCCACTGTCCACCTGGGACACCCGCGCCATCCCCGACGCACCGCGGGAGGTGCTCACCGGATGGACGAAAGCCGCGCTGCGCCAACGGGACCAGGAGTGGCTCGGCGCGCTGGCCCGCCACCAGCCGTCGCCGGAGCTGCTCGGCGCGCTCGCCCCGGACACCGCCACCGACATCCTGTCCGGCCAGAAGAAGCTCGACGCCCGCTTCGGCGGGCTGCTCGCCGCCACCCCCGGCCCCTGGCCGCCGGCGTTCTCCACCGACCTGGTCAAACGGTTGCGCGCGGCCAAGGCCGAACCCGTGCTGCAGCTCGCCGCGCCGGCGCTCGCCGAGCACCTGCACCCGTCCGCCCTCGCCGGTGTCGAGGCCTGGCTGCTCGCCGTCGACCAGGACCGCAGACCCACCCGCCGCGTACTGCGCGGCCTCGCCCACGCGCTGACCGTCCGAGCCACGATCCTCCAGGAGTTCACATGACGGATGTGCTGAGAGCACACGCCGAACAGCAGCACGCCGGCGAGCTGGCGGCGCTGCAGAAGTCCGACGACCGGCCCCGGCCGCCGAACTGGAAGCTGTCGCCGTGGGCCGTCGCCACCTACGTCCTCGGTGGCGAGACCCCCGACGGCACCGTGATCTCCCCGAAGTACCTCGGCTCGCGGCGGCTCATCGAGGTCGCCATCGCCACCCTCGCGACCGACCGCGCGCTGCTGCTGCTCGGTGTTCCGGGCACCGCGAAGACCTGGCTGTCCGAGCACCTCACCGCCGCCATCTCCGGTGACTCCACCCAGCTCGTCCAGGGCACGTCCGGCACCGCGGAGGAGTCCATCCGGTACGGCTGGAACTACGCGCGCCTGCTGTCGGAGGGCCCGTCGCTGAACGCGCTCGTCGCGAGCCCGGTGCTGCGTGCCATGGAGACCGGTGGCATCGCACGGATCGAGGAGCTCACCCGCATCCCATCCGATGTGCAGGACGCGCTGATCACGATCCTGTCCGAGAAGACGCTGCCGATCCCGGAGCTGGACAGCGAGGTGCAGGCCCGCGGCGGCTTCAACATCATCGCCACCGCCAACGACCGGGACCGCGGCGTCAACGACCTGTCCGCCGCGCTCAAGCGGCGCTTCAACGTAGTGGTCCTGCCGCTGCCCGACGACGCGGAGTCCGAGGTGGAGATCGTGCGGCTGCGGGTCGCGCAGCTCGGCAGGTCGCTGCAGCTGCCGACGGAGCTGGAGACGATCGACGAGATCCGCCGCGTGGTCACGGTGTTCCGCGAGCTGCGCGACGGCGTCTCGGAGGACGGCCGCACGAAGATCAAGTCACCGTCCGGCACGCTGTCCACGGCCGAGGCGATCTCCGTCGTCACCAACGGCATCGCGCTCGCCGCGCACTTCGGCGACGGCGTGGTCCGTGCCGGCGACGTGGCGGCCGGGCTGCACGGCGCGGTCGTCAAGGACCCCGTGCAGGACCGGATCATCTGGCAGGAGTACCTCGAGGCCGTGGTCCGCGAGCGCAAGCCGTGGGGCGACCTGTATCGCGCGTGCCGCGAGTTGGTGTGAGTACCGAACGGGTCCACGTGCTCGGGATTCGGCACCACGGTCCGGGTTCCGCACGCGCGGTCGCGACCGCGCTCGCCGAGCTGGCGCCCGACCTCGTCCTGATCGAGGGGCCGCCGGAGCTGGACGCGGTCGCGCCGCTGGCGGCCGCCCGCGGCATGCGCCCGCCCGTCGCCGGACTGGTGTACGCGGTGGACGCGCCGGCGACCGCGTCGTTCTACCCGATGGCGGTGTTCTCGCCGGAGTGGGTCGCGCTGCGGTGGGCCGTCGAGCACGACCGCGAGGTGCGGTTCCTCGACCTGCCGGCGAACGTCGCGCTGGTGCTGGAAGACAGCGACGAACCGGACGCCGAGCCGCCCATGGACCCGATCAAGACGCTGGCCGACGCGGCCGGGTTCGACGACCCGGAGCGCTGGTGGGAGGACGCGGTCGAGCTGCGCTATCACGGCCTCGACGTGTTCGACGCGGTCCTCGACGCGATGCGCACGCTGCGCGAGGGGCACGTCGCCGACCTGCGGACCCGCCGGCGCGAGGCGGCGATGCGGCGGGTGCTGCGAGCCGCCCTGCGTGGTGACGCGGCCCGGATCGCGGTGGTGTGCGGGGCGTGGCACGCGCCGGTGCTGGTGCCGTCGGAGTTCCCTACGCAGACGTCGGACAACGCGCTGCTCAAGGGTTTGCGCACCACGAAGGTCGCAGCGACGTGGGTGCCGTGGACGTCGACCCGGCTCGCCAGGATGAGCGGCTACGGCGCCGGCATCGAGTCGCCCGGCTGGTACCACCATCTGTTCACCGCGTCGGACGAGGTCGTCAACCGGTGGCTGGTGCGGGTCGCGCACCTGCTGCGCAGGGAACAGCACGACGTGTCGTCGGCGGCGGTCATCGAAGCCGTCCGGCTGGCGCACGCGCTCGCCGGCCTGCGTGGCCGGCCGCAGCCGGGGCTGCCCGAGGTGCTGGAGTCGTGCCAGGCGGTCCTCTGTGGCGGGTCGGACGTCCCCATGCGACTCGTCGCCAGGAAGCTGCTGGTGGGCGACATCCTGGGACGGGTGCCGGCCGAGACGCCGATGGTGCCGCTCGCCATGGACCTCGTCGCCACCCGCAAGCGCTTGCGCCTCAAGCAGAGCGCGGCCGAGCAGCAGGTGGACCTCGACCTCCGCAGTGAGCTGCACCGCGCCAAGAGCACGTTCCTGCACCGGTTGCTGCTGATCGACGTGCGGTGGGGCGAGCCCGCGGAGGTCGCCAGGACCACGGGTACGTTCCGCGAGGCGTGGACGCTGGAGTGGAAGCCCGAGCTGGAGGTCGCGCTGATCGAGGCGAGCGGGTTCGGCACGACCATCTCCTCCGCCGCGTCGGCCGTCGTCTCGCAGCGCACCGCGGAGGCCGACATCGCCGAGCTGAGCACGCTGGTCGAGACCACGCTCACCGCCGACCTGCCCGACGCGCTCGGCGGTGTGCTCGCGGCACTCGACGAACGCGCGGCGCGCCAGCACGACATCACGCGGCTGATGGCCGCCGTCGAGCCGATGGCGCGGGTGCGCCGGTACGGCAACGTCCGGCGCGCGGACACCGACGTCGTCCAGCGGGTGCTCGCCGGGATCGTCACCCGGATCGCGATCGGCCTGCCCGCGGCGTGCACCGCGCTCGACGAGGACGCCGCGATGGACGTGCGGGAGCTGGTCGACGGCGTGCAGCGCGGCATCGGGCTGCTCGACCAGCCGGCGCTGCGGCAGGTGTGGCTGGACGCGCTGGCGTCGGTCGCCGACCGGCTGGGCGTGCCGGGGCTGGTGGCCGGCCGCGCGGTCCGGCTGCTGCTCGACGCGGGGCGGATCGACGTCGCCGACGCCGGCGGGCGCCTGTCGCGGCAGCTGTCCCTCGCGTCGGACGCGACGCAGGCCGCAGGCTGGCTCGACGGTTTCCTGTCCGGCGAGGCGGCACTTCTCGTGCACGAGCCGGAGCTGCTCGCGGTGGTCGACCGGTGGGCCACCGGCGTCGACACCGAGCTGTTCGACCACCTGCTTCCGTTGCTGCGCAGGACGTTCTCGGCGTTCACACCGACGGAACGGCGCGACATCGGCGTGCAGGTGCGCCGCATCGACAGCGGCGCCGGCACGTCCGGTGTGCGTGCGACGGACACCACCCTCGACCACGAGCGCGCCGCGCGGGTGCTGCCGAGACTCCTCGAACTGTTGGGAACGCGATGAGCGAGCTTGCGAGCGAATCGATGTCACAGGGCGACCGTGAGCGGCGGCACCGAGCCTGCGAGGAGGCGTCGTGAGCGAGCTTGCGAGCGAATCAATGTCACAGGGCGACCGCGAGCGGCGGCACCGAGCCTGCGAGGAGGCGTCGTGAGCGAGCTTGCGAGCGAATCAATGTCACAGGGCGACCGCGAGCGGCGTCACCGAGCCTGCGAGGGGGCGTCGTGAGTGAACGACTGCGGCGGTGGCGGATGATGCTCGGCGGCGAGGAGGCCGACGGCACCGGCGCGTCGCTGTCCGGAATGGACACCAAGCGCGACGCGACCCTGGAAGCGTTGTACGAGAACGAGAACCGGCGTGGCGGTCTGGGTGGCTCGTCGCCGAGGGTGGCCCGCTGGCTCGGCGACATCCGGGGCTACTTCCCCAGCTCGGTCGTGCAGGTGATGCAGCGGGACGCGATGGAGCGCCTCGGGCTGCGGGAGTTGCTGCTCGAACCTGAGCTGCTGGAGTCGGTGCAGCCGGACGTCCACCTGGTCGGCACGCTGTTGTCGCTCAACCGCGCCATTCCGGAGCGGTCGCGGGACACCGCGCGGGCCGTGGTCCGCCGGGTGGTCGACGACCTCGAGAAGCGGCTCGCGCAGCCGACGAGGCAGGCGGTGAGCGGCGCGCTGAACCGGGCCAACCGCACGCACCGGCCGAGGCAGTCCGACATCGACTGGAACCGCACGATCCTCAAGAACCTCAAGCACTACCAACCGGAACAGCGCACGATCGTGCCGGAGCGGCTGGTCGGCTACGGGCGGCGGCTGCCGAACGTCAGCAAGCAGATCGTGCTGTGCCTCGACCAGAGCGGCTCGATGGCCAGCTCGGTCGTCTACGCCAGCGTGTTCGGCGCGGTGCTCGCGACGATCCGGTCGCTGCGCACACAGATCATCGCGTTCGACACGGCCGTCGTCGACCTGACCGACTCGCTGTCCGATCCGGTCGAGCTGCTGTTCGGCGTGCAGCTCGGCGGCGGCACGGACATCAACGCCGCGCTCGCGTTCTGCCAGGGCCGGATCGAGGCGCCGCGCGACACCGTGCTGGTGCTGATCAGCGACCTGTACGAGGGCGGCAACGAGGACGAGATGCTGCAGCGCGCGCAGGCCCTCGTCGCGGACGGCGTGCAGGTGGTGTGCCTGCTGGCGCTCAACGACGATGGCGCGCCGTCGTACGACCACGACAACGCGGCCGCGCTGGCGACACTCGGCATTCCCACTTTCGCGTGCACCCCGGACCAGTTCCCCGACCTGATGGCGTCGGCGATCCAGCACCGCGACATCGCGGAATGGGCGGCCGCCAACGACATCCCGGTAGCCGCGCCGACGGAGGAATGACGCGTCCGATTCGTTCAAGACCTACCTGGCCAGGCCGCCTACCGTGGCGGCATGGCACCTAGATTCGATCTCATCGGGCTCGTCGTCGAAGACATGGGCGCGTCACTCGCGTTCTACCGGCGGCTCGGCCTGGACATCCCCGCCGACGGCGACGCGGAGCCGCACGTGGAGGCCACCCTGCCCGGCGGCCTGCGGTTCGCGTGGGACACCGTCGCCACGGTCCGCACGTTCACTCCGGAGTGGACGAAGCCGACCGGCGGCAACTCGATAGGCCTCGCCTTCCTGTGCGACAGCCCCGCCGACGTAGACAAGACCCACGCCGACCTCGTCGCCGCCGGCTACCAGAGCCACAACGAACCGTGGGACGCCTTCTGGGGTCAGCGCTACGCGAGCATCACCGACCCCGATGGCAACGTGGTGGACCTGTTTGCGGCTCTCAGTCAGACGTGAGGACCTCGGCGTCGGCGGGGGCGAACTGCTCCCCCGCCAGCACGTCGGCCTGCGTGGGGAAGTGGCACGCCGCCACGTGGTCGGCGGCGCCCTGCGGCAGCAGCGGCGGTTCCTCGGCCGCGCAGATGTCCTGCGCCTTCCAGCAGCGGGTGCGGAACCGGCAGCCGCTCGGCGGCTCGGCCGCGCTCGGCACGTCGCCGGTCAGCACGACCCGTTCCCGCTTCGCCGTCTGCTCGGGGTCGGGGATGGGGATGGCCGACAGCAGCGCCTGCGTGTAGGGATGCGCGGGCCGCTCGTACAGATCCTTCGTGGCCGCCAGCTCCACGATCTTCCCGAGGTACATCACGGCGACGCGGTCGCACACGTGCCGCACCACGGACAGGTCGTGCGACACGAACAGGTACGCGAGGCCCAGCTCGTCCTGCAGCGTCGACAGCTGGTTGACCACCTGGGCCCGAATGGACACGTCCAGCGCGGACACCGGCTCGTCCAGCACGAGGATCGACGGCCCGAGCGCCAGCGCCCGCGCGATGCCGATGCGTTGCCGCTGCCCGCCGGAGAACTCGTGCGCGTAGCGGTTCGCGTGTTCCGGCGCCAGTCCCACCATCTCGAGCAGCTCGCCGACGCGGTCCCGGCCGCCGTCGGCGTAGAGGCCCTGGATGCGCAGCGGCTCGGCGACCAGGTCGTGCACGGACATCCGGGGGCTGAGCGACGAGTACGGGTCCTGGAACACGATCTGCAGCTCGCGGCGGATCTCGCGCAGCCGGGCGGCGCTGACGGACGTGATGTCCTCGCCGCGCAGGAGCACGCGGCCGGCGGTCGGCGCCAGCAGCCGCACCACGAGCCGGCTGGTGGTCGTCTTGCCGCAGCCGGACTCGCCGACCAGCCCGAGCGTCTCGCCGGCCGACAGCGTGAACGACACGTCGTCGACGGCCTGGACCGCCCCGCGCTGGCGCCGCAGCACCCCGCCCCTGATCGGGAAGTGCTTCGTCAGCCCTTCGACCCGCAACACCTCAGACATGCGCCAGCTCCTCGGAGAAGTGGCACGCGGTCGCCCGACCGCCACCGTCGGACACCAGCGCCGGCCGCTCCTCGACACACCGCGACCGCCCCTTCCGCAACGCGCAGCGCGGCGCGAACGGACAGCCCGGCGGCGGCGCCAGCAGGCTCGGCGGACTGCCCGGGATCGGCGTGAGCTCCTGCGCGTCGACGTCGAGCCTCGGGATGGAGTCCAGCAGCCCCACGGTGTACGGGTGGCGCGGTGAGGAGAACAGTGACCGCACGTCCGCGCGTTCCACGATCCGGCCCGCGTACATCACCAGCACCCGCTCGGCCATCTCCGCGACCACCCCGAGGTCGTGCGTGATCAGCACGGTCGCCGCGCCGGTCTCCCGCTGCGCGGTCCGCAGCAGCGTCAGCACCTGCGCCTGGATGGTCACGTCGAGCGCGGTGGTCGGCTCGTCGGCGATCAGCAGCGCCGGGTTGTTGGCGATCGCCATCGCGATCATCGCGCGCTGCCGCATGCCGCCGGAGAACTCGTGCGGGTACTGCCGTGCCCGCGACGCCGGCTGCGCCATCCCGACCAGCGCGAGCAGCTCGACGGCCCGCGCCATCGCCTCCTTCTTGCCGAGGTCGGAGTGCAGCCGGACGGCCTCCGCGATCTGCTTCCCGATGCGGTGCACCGGGTTCAGCGCGGTCATCGGGTCCTGGAACACCATCGCGACGTCCTTGCCGCGGATCTCCCCCAGCTTGCGCCGCGACATGCCGAGCAGCTCGGTGCCCCGCAGCCGCACCGACCCGCGCGTGATCCTGGCGGGCGGCTGGCGCAGCAGCCCGAGCACGGTCAGCGCGGTCACGCTCTTGCCGGACCCGGACTCACCCACGATCGCGACGGTCTCGCCCGCGTCGACCTCGAAGCTGACCCCGTCGAGCGCCTTCGCGACGCCGTCCTCGGTCTTGAACTCGACCGCGAGATCGTCGACCACCAGCAGGGGCTCACTCATGACGCCTCCCGAGGGTCGAGCGCGTCCCGGAGGCCGTCGCCGACGAAGTTCACGCTCAGCACCGTGACGGCGACCGCGATGCCCGGCGGCAGCCACAGCCACGGCATCTGGCTGATCACCGTGAGCCGCTGCGCGTCGGTCAGCATGTTGCCCCAGCTCGGCTGCGGCGGCTGCACGCCGAGCCCGAGGAACGACAGCGACGCCTCGAGCAGGATGCCGGTGGCCACCGCGAGCGTCGCGACCACCACGACCTGTCCGAGCACGGCCGGCAGCACGTGGTGCACGACCAGCCAGCGGGTCTTCGCGCCGAACGCCTGCGAGGCCTGCACGAACTCGCGTTCGCGCAGCGACAGCGTCACGCCGCGCACCACGCGGCCCGCGGCCGGCCAGGTGAACACCCCGATCGCGATGACCATGGTGGTGACGCTCGGTCCGAGGATCCCGGCGATGACGATCATGACGACGAGCACGGGGAAGGACAGGAACACGTCCGCGGCCCGCATGACGAGCGAGTCGACCCAGCCGCCGAGGATGCCGGCGACCGCGCCGAGGATCGTGCCGATGCCCACCGCGAGCAGCGCCGAGAACACGCCGACCAGCAGCGACACCCGACCGGCGTAGAGCAGCCGGGCGAACACGTCGCGGCCGGAGCCGTCGGTGCCGAGCAGGTGGTCCCCGCTCGGCGGCTTGCGCACCTGTGACAGGTCGACCCTCGTCGGGTCGTAGCCGGTCAGCAGCGGCGCGCACACGGTCACCAGGATGACGAGGAGCAGCACCACCACGCCGGCGATGGCCAGCTTGTGCCGCAGGAACCGGCGCATCGCCATCCGGCCGGGCGACCGGAGCACCGGCCGGGCGTCGGCGGACAGGGCGGCCGCGGGCATGGACTCGGTCATCGCAGGCTCACCCGTGGGTCCACCAGTGTGTAGAGGAGGTCGGCGATCAGGTTCGAGACGAGCACCATGATCGAGAAGAACAACGCGAACCCGATGATGACCGGGTAGTCGCGGCCGGTGAACGCGGCGATCGCGAGCTGGCCCATCCCCGGCCACGCGAACACCGTCTCGATCACCACGGCGCCGGCGAGCAGGCCCGGCAGCGACAGCGCGATGATCGTGATCACCGGGATCAGCGCGTTGCGCAGCACGTGCTTGGTCACGACCCCGCCCGCGCTGACGCCCTTCGCCTCGGCCGTGCGCACGTAGTCGGAGTGCAGCTCGGCGATCACGCTGCTCCGGACGTACCTGGTCAGCTGCCCGGACCCGGCGAACCCCAGTATCACCAGCGGCATGATCAGGTGCAGCAGCGAGTCGCCGACGCTCGGGCTGCCCGGCGTCGACATGCCGGCCGAGGGCAGCAGGCCGAGCTTCAGCGAGAAGATGTAGATCCCCAGGATGCCGAGGAAGAACGGCGGCGTGCAGACCGCGCCGAGGCTGACCACGCTTGCCGCGTAGTCGGTCAGCTTGCCCTTGCGGACGGCCGCGAGCAGGCCCAGCGGCACGGCGATGAGCACGGACAGCAGCAGGGAGAGGCCCATCAGGTAGATGGTGGGGCCGACCCGCTCGCCGAGCAGGTCGCCGACCGAGCGGCCGGAGTCCAGGGAGAACCCGAGGTCGCCGGTGACCGCGCCGCCGAGCCAGGTGAAGTACTGGACCCAGATCGGCTTGTCGAGGCCGAGCTCGGCGCGCTTGGCCTCGATGAACGCCTCACTGCCCGGGCCGCGGTTCTGGGGCGGCAGCATCATCTCGACCGGGTCGCCCGGCGCGAGCCGGAACAGCCAGAAGATCCCGATCGAGATCAGCACGAGCACCAGCACGCTGATCAACGTGCGGCGCAGCAGGTACGCGCCCAATACCCAACCTCCCTCGTCAGCCGGAGGACCGGCCCGGGTGCGTGCCCCGGACCGGTCGGACCTCCGTGCGGCGGCTCAGCTCGCGAGCCGCCAGTCCTCAGCGTGGTAGAACCCGCCACCGGTGGGGCTGAGCGGCTTGAAGTTCGACAGCTTCTTGTTGACCGCCCACAGCCCGCCCGGGCTGTAGAGCCACAGGTACGGCACCTGCTCGTTGTCGATCTTCGCGGCCTCCGCGTAGAGCTTCTTGCGCTGCCCCTCGTCGGCCGTGCCGTTCGCCTCCTTCATCTTGGCGTCCAGCTCCGGGTCGCAGAAGCGCACCGTGTTGCCGCCGTTCGGGAACTGCGTCTCGCACGCCTCGATCGCGTAGACGTTCCACGGGTCGACCGTGTAGTTGCCGCCGCCGAACATGAACATGTCGAACGACGGGCCCTTGAGCGCCTCGGTGGTCCAGCCGGCGTCGACCTGCTGGAGCTCGACCTTGACGCCGATCTCCTTGAGCTGGCTCTCGATGGCGATGGCCGCGGCGTCCCGGTCCGGGTTGCTCCCCGCGATCCAGGCCAGCTTGACGGTCTGGCCGAAGTCCCAGCCGCCCTCGGTGAGCAGCTGCTTGGCCTTGTCCTTGTCGTAGGCGTACTTGTCGATGCCGTCGCCGCTGGTCGCGGGGTCGAACGACGAGTTGCGCTCGGCACCGACGCCGGGCAGCGCGCTGTCGATGATCGACTTGCGGTCGATGCCGGTGAGCAGGCCCTGCCGCACCTTGACGTTCTTGAACCGCTCCTGTGTGAGGTTCAGGCCGACCCGGACGAAACCGCCCTCCTTCGACTCCGCGAAGCTGAGCGTGCCGAAGCTCTCGAGGGTCTCCTTGTCGCTCGGCGCGACCGGGGCGATGTCCATCTCGCCGGTGCCGAGCTGCGCGGTGGCCACGTCGGCGGTGATCGGCTTGAGGAACACCCGGTCGAGCCCGACCTCCTTGTCGAAGTTCGGGTTGCGCTTCAGCTCGACGTACTGGTCGACCTCGTACTTGACGAACTGGAACGGGCCGAGCCCGACCGTCGGGTTCGAGAAGAACGGGTCCTTCGCGAGGGTCTCGAGCGGCTTGTCGCCCAGGATGTGCTTCGGCAGGATCATGTTGATGCTGATCTGCGCCAGGATGCCGTAGTTGGGTGAGGTGGTCTTGACGACGAACGTGTTCTCGTCCGGCGCGGTCATCCCGGACACGGTGTCCGCGGTGCCGGCGGCGACCTCCTTGGCGCCCACGATGTCCTTGTACGAGCCGGTCGCCGGCGACGTGCTCTTCGGGTTGGCCAGCGCCTGATGGGTGAACAGGACGTCCGCCGACGTGAACGGCTTCCCGTCGCTCCACTTGAGACCCTTGCGGAGGTGGAAGGTGAACTCGGTGGCGTCGTCGTTGACGTCGACCTTCTCGGCGAGCTGCGGCTCGAGCTTGAGGTCGGGGCTCGGGGTCATCAGGCTCCGGTAGATCAGCGTCATCACCTGCTGATCGGGACCGTGAGCCGGCTCGAGGGGGCTGAAGAGCTTGGGCTTCTGGTACAGCACGATGCTGACCGAGCCGCCCTTGGCGCCCTCGCCCTGCGGGGCCGTCTGCGGGCCGGCGCAGCCGGCGGCGACGAGACCGGCCGCCAACAAGGCCGTCGCGGCCCACCTGAGGTGGCGTACGGATCTGTTCATACCTTTGCCTTCCACATCGGCTGGCATCGCCCGGGCGGGTCCAGGGACGCACGGAACCTGGTTTCAAGTGAGCACAACCTAGCTATCCGAACGGCGCACGTAAAGAGTCTCGGAACGCCGTTTCACGATTGTGCCGCATGTGCCGCCGGTGTGCACACTCGAAACAGCGTTTCATGTCGTCGCGACCGCGCACCTCCTTGACATGAAACGGCGTTCCTGGTGACGTCGGAGGCCCTGCTCGGGTCCCCTGCTGCCGGTCCGGGAGGGCGGCCATCGGCTGCTGCAGACGTGGGGTGACAGGTCGGAGGCGTTGCAGGTCGGCCACGGATTGATCTTCACCGTCCACTACGACGCCGCGCGCAAGATCATCGGCGGCACCTACAGTCGGTTGCGGGACTACCTCGAGCCGTAAAGGAGCACCCCGTGCCGCTTACCTTCGACATGCCGTTCGACGAGCTGCTCACCTACCAGGGCAGCTCGCCCCGACCGGATGACTTCGGCGAGTACTGGGCACGGGGGCTCGCGGACCTCGCGGCCATGCCGGCCGACGTGGAGATCAACCCCGGCGGAGTTCCAGACGCCGTTCGCCCGGTGTTCCCACCTGTGGTTCACCGGGACGGGCGGCGCCAGGGTGCACGCGAAGCTGCTGCAGCCGGTCGCGCCCGCCGGGCGGCACCCGGCCCTGCTCGAGTTCCACGGCTACACCAGCGACTCCGGCGACTGGGTGACCAAGCTGCCGTACGTCGCGCTCGGCCACACGGTCGCGGCGCTGGACATGCGCGGCCAGGGCGGCCTCTCGGTGGACGAGATCCCGGTCGTCGGCTGGTCGATGGCCACCTACCTGCTGCGCGGCATCGACGACGACCCGGACAACCTGCTCTACCGGCACCTGTACCTCGACACCGTGCGCCTGGCCCAGATCGTGATGGGACTGGACGGCGTGGACCCGGAACGCGTCGGCGTGACCGGCTACAGCCAGGGCGGCGGCCTCACGCTCGCGTGCGCGGCGCTGGAGCCACGCGTCAAACTCGCCGCCCCGGTGTACCCGTTCCTGTGCGACTACCGCCGCGCGTGGGAGCTGGACCTGGAGGAGCGGGGGTACGACGAGATCACCGCGTACTTCCGCAAGCGCGACCCGATGCACCTGCGTGCGGACGAGGTCTTCACCCGCCTCGGTTACGTGGACGTAGCGCACCTCGCGCCACGGGTGCGGGCCAGGACCGTGCTGACCGTGTCGCTGAACGACCGTGTCTGCCCGCCGTCCACGCAGTTCGCCGCGTACAACAAGCTGACCTGCGAGAAGTCCTACCGCCTGTACCCGGACTTCGGACACGACGCGCTGCCGGGCACCGACGACGCGATCTTCGCGCTGCTGTCGACGCTATGAAGAGGGGTCCGTCTGTTCGACGTCGTCGATCAGGAAGTGGTCGTACTGGGACGCCACGCTACTGGTGGTGAAGGAGTGCCCGCCGAGGCCGGTGCTGCCCGGCATGGACGGCGCCACGGTGCCGACCGACTGTCCATTGAGGAACACCTCGGCGTGCTCGAGCGTGGCCACCACCTTGATCGTGTGCCACTTCTTCTGCGGCGCCGCGTTCGCCGGCGTCAGCGGCTGCCACACCCGCGCGGCCGTGTCGTACCTGGCGAGCGCGCCGTCCGCGCCGACGCGCAGCTGGTAGGCGGGCTGGCCCTGCTCACCGAGCACGGTGAATCCGAAGTTGCGCGCGTAACCGACCGAGTTGACCCGGAACTCCAGGTCCTGCGCCGGCTTCGGCGCGGTCACCCGGTCGGCGCGGCCGGTCTTGTCGGTCCAGGCGTCGACCAGCCGCATGATGTGCCGCGAGTCGTCCACGTCGAAGTCGCTGACCTCGGCGCCGATCACGTTGGTGTAGCCGCGGGGCACCTGGCCGACCGGGTCGTTCTCGAACGAGTCGGCCGACGAGTACAGCTCCAGCTCGTTGAGGACCGCGGACTTCCGGTCGGTCACCGTGACGCGGACGTACTTCGCCGGCACCCGCGCCACGTCGTAGTACCGCAGGGCATACGTCGTGATCTCGCCGGTCGTCACGACCGGCCGCCACGTCGTCCCGTCCACCGACGCCTCGACCGTCGCCGCCGCCGGCTCGCCGGGGCGCAGGCTCAGCCCCGCCTTGGTGAGCGCGTAGGTCCGGTCCAGCGTCACCGTGTACGTGCCGGTCCGTTGCCGGCCCACCGCGGCCGACGCCCACTCGGTGCTGCCGTCGATCGCGCCCAGCGGGCTCGTCTCCGGCAGCTTCGGCGCTCGGGCGTCCATCGTGGTCTGGATGGCGACCTTCT
Organism: uncultured Actinomycetota bacterium; assembly: GCA_963840275.1. Lineage (GTDB taxonomy): Bacteria > Actinomycetota > Actinomycetes > Mycobacteriales > Pseudonocardiaceae > Actinophytocola. The sequence continues at coordinate 748,057 of CAWIYK010000001.1, read as the reverse complement.
TCTTCGTGTACTTGCCGAGGAGGTCGATCTTGCCGGTGCCGGGGCCGACCACGTCGACGAACTTCTTCCACACGCGGTAGTTCCCGTCGGTGTGGAAGCCGGCGTCGGTCTCCGGGCAGCCCCACGACGGCGCGCAGTTGTCGCCGACCACGAGCACCCGGTTCGACCCGACCGCGGCGTGCGCGCCGTTGCCGGAGGAGCCGTGGCCACGCTGGAAGGGCTGGTTCACCCTCGGGTGGTTCACGTACGTGAGCTGCGCCTGCTCCCACCGCGTGCCGAGCCCGTCCGGCGAGATGGCGATCCAGTTGTCCGGCCGGCCCCACGTCATCGTCATGATCCCGTTTGCCAGCAGGGTAAGCACGGGCATGACCCCGGTCGGCGGCCGCGCCTCGCCGGTCGCGGTCGTGAGGTCGACCGGCTTCGGCGTCGTCCACGTGCGACCGTCGTCGCCGGACCTGTTGGTGTAGAGCCAGTCGGTGGTCGAGCCGGCGCCGAGCGCGGTCCGGTGCACGGCGACGAGGTCGCCGTTCGCGGCCCGGGCCACCCCGGTCTCCCCCATCGACCGGTCGTCGGTCTGCGTCGCGATCGTCGCGAACCGCGTCCAGGTGTGGCCGTTGTCGGTGCTGCGGGCCAGCTCCGACCGGAACAGCGGGTCGCCGGGATAGCTCGTGTAGTAGGTGAGCAGCAGCGAGCCGTCCCTGGCGTGGAACAGGTCGCGGTGCACGCGGATGCCCCGGTCGAACTTGCTGGGGTCGAAGGTCTTGTCGGTGGTGAAGGTCGCGAGCTCGCGCCGGTAGGTCCTGCCGCCGTCGGTGGAGCGCCGGGTGACGAGCTTCAGCGTGTGCTCGTCGACCACGGAGTCGGGGATGAACTCGACGCCGAGGACGCTGCCGTCGTGGAGCTTGGTGAACCAGCCGGAACCGGTGGTCTGGTTGATGCCACTGGGAAAGGTGTGCCCGCCGTCGTAGGAGTTGGTCATCGAGGCGACGCTGGCCGCCGACGCGACGTCCTCATTGGACCCCCAGAACAGCTGCGCCCGCTTGCGGGGCAGTCCGGCCTGGTCGACCTCGTCGAACGTGTCGACCGACGGGTTGCCCGCGATGGCGCCGGGCGGCGGCTCGTACACCGTGCGGTACGGCGACTGACCGACCACGTACCCGTCCGGGTCGCCGCCGTCCGTCGGCACGTCCGGCGTGCCGACCGCGCCGGACGGGCCGAGCAGCATGACCGTCGCGGCGACCATCGCCGCGCCGGCGCCCAGCACGCGAACCTTCCGCATCGCCCACCTCCGTGAGTAGGATCGTGCACACAGAATCCGAAACTTCGTTTCATGTCAACGGACGGTTGTCTCGGGAGTGACACGGGTGCGCATAACCGACGTGACGACCGTCCTGCTGACCGGCCCGTGCACCGGCGACGAGTGGCTGCTGCCGTTCAAACGGTTGCGCAGCGCGGCGTTCGTCGAGCTCCGACTCGACTCCGGCGCGGTCGGCGTCGGCGAGACCTACGCAGGCTACTTCTTCCCGGAGAGCGTGCCGCTGGTCGTCGACTACCTCGCGCCGGTGTTGACCGGGGCGGAGCCGTTCGACGACCCGGCCGACCTCGACCCGGCGCTGCTCGGCGCGCGCATGCGGCTGTGCTGCGCGTACTGGGGCCGGACCGGGCTCGGCGCCGGGGTGATCGCGGGCATCGAGGCCGCGCTGTGGGACCTCAAGGGCAGGCTGCTCGGCGTGCCCGTGCACGAGCTGCTCGGCGGCGCGTGGCACGAGCGGTTGCCGACGTACGCGACCGGCGGGCCGGCGCCGTGGCCGAAGTCCGAGCTGTTGCGCAAGGTCGACCACTACCTGTCGCTCGGCTTCCCCGCGGTCAAGGTCTCCTCCGGGTACGTCGACGCGGCGACGCGCGAGGAGGTGCCCGGCGACCCGGTCCAGGTCGAGGCGGACAAGGCCGCGCTGCTGCGCGACCACGTCGGCCCGGACGTCGGCATCCTGCTCGACGGCCACATGGGACACCGGGAGGGCCCGGACCGCTGGGACGTGGCCGTCGCGACCGAGGTGCTCGCCGCGCTCGCGCCGTACGACCTCACGCTGTTCGAGGAACCGCTTCCCTACGGCGACCTGGCCGGTTACGCGGCGCTGCGCGCGTCCACGCCGGTGCCGGTCGCGGGCGGCGAGCAGCTCTCCACGGTCGACGAGTTCCGGCTGTTCGCCGACCACCGCGCGCTGTCGGTGGCGCAGCCGGACGCGGCGTGGCTCGGCGTCGGCCAGTTCGGCGCGGTGGCGGCCATGTTCGACGCGGTCGCGCCGCACGCGTGGGGCGCTGGCGGGGCGGTCATGCAGAACGTGCATGCCGCGTTCGCGGCGCGGAACACCCTGGTGGTCGAGCTGCCGCCGGACGCGGGCCCGCTGCACACCGAGGTGTGGGGCGACTCGCTGCGGTTCCACGACGGACACCTCGCGCCGCCGGACACACCAGGCCTCGGCATCACGCTGTCGCCGTCGGTCCGGGAACGGTTCGCGTTCGTACCCGGCGCGGAGGAGTTCTCCAGCGTGCCGGGCAAACTGATGCGAAGCTGACCACTGTGGACGCGCTGATCGCACAGACCGTCGACGCGGAGCGCCTCGCGCTCGTGCGCGGCATGCTGCCGAACGTCGAGTGCCGCGGCCCGATCGCAGCGGGCGAGGAGGTGCCCGACTGCCGCGTGCTGTTCACCGACCGGCCGCCCGCGAACGTCGCCGAGATTCCCTCGCTCGAGTGGATCCAGCTCGGCTCCGCCGGCTTCCGGCAGCTGGCGGGCCTCGGGCTGCCGGCGCGGGTCCGGGTCACGAACGCGAGCGGGGTCAACGACATCCCGATCGCCGAGTGGTGCGTGCTGATGATGTTGAGCCTCACCCGCGACCTGCCCGCCCAGCTGGCCGACCGGGCCGCGCGGCGCTACGAGCGGCCGCCGGTCTACCAGGCGGAACTGCGGGGCAGGCGGGTCGGGATCTTCGGGTTCGGCAGCATCGGCCGCGAGGTGGCGCGCGTCTCGAGGGCACTCGGGCTCGAGGTGTGGGCACTGAGCCGCGGCGGGCCGGCCCGGCCGAGGTTCACCGCCGTCGACGTCGAGCCCGACCGTCGGTTCGGCCCCGATGACCTGCGGGAGTTCCTGTCCGGGCTGGACTTCCTGGTCCTGACCGCGCCGCTGACCGACGAGACGCAGGGGCGCTTCGGCGCGACCGAGCTCGGCTGGCTGCCCCGGCACGCGATGCTGCTGAACCCGGCCCGCGCGCACCTCGTCGACGAGGCCGCGCTGTTGTCCGCGTTGCGTGCCGGCACGATCGCGGGCGCCGCGCTCGACGTGCACTACCGCGAGCCGATGCCGCCCGACGACCCGTTCTGGACGGCGCCCCGTACCATCCTGACGCCGCATGTGTCCGGCTCCACGGGCAGCACTCATTTCGTGCCGAGACTGTGGGCGCTTTTCGCGGAGAACGTGCGACGCTTCACGACCGGGGAGCCGTTGCTGAACGAGATCGCGCGGCACGAGTTCGCCTGAGCGCTGTACATGGAACGCGGTTTCGCTTATAACGATTCATCGTGACGGGGGTCACTACCCGAGGGAGCCACTGGATGACTCGCTTGAACCGACGCCGCCCACTTCTGCTGCTCGCGCTCGGCGCGCTCGTCCTGGCCACCGTGTCGTTCCCGGCGACCGCGGTCGCGGAGCCGGGCGTCGACCACTCGCATGTGCCGAGCGGGCAACGGTTCTACACGGCGAACGCCGAAGAGCCGTACGCCGGCTACCCGGCGGTCTACGACGCCGGCGTCACCGCGGCCGACGGCACCCGAAGCTCGCGCGTCCTGCTCGGCTTCAACGCCAAGCAGGATCTGCCCGGTCAGAAGGGCACCCGCCTCAAGCAGTCGACGAACGGCGGCGCGACCTGGTCGGCGTTCGACCACCAGGACGGCACACTGCAGGTCGCGAACCTGTTCCGGCTGCCGAACGCGGCCGGCGACATCGTCACGATCGACTTCGAGGACCTGAGCGTCACCGACTCGACGTGCACCGACCTGACGATCTGCCGGCGCCAGTTCAACCGCAGGACGCTGACGGCCACCGGTTGGACCGACGCCGGCACCGCGACGGTGACGTTCTCCCAGCCGATCGCGTGGTCCCGGTTCGGCCAGAGCCCGGTGCTGCTCGGTGACGGCAAGACGTTGCTGGCGGCCATGTACGGCATCTACAACGCCGGCGTCACGCCGTTCGCCGTGGTGGTGAAGAGCACCGACGGCGGCGTGAGCTGGACCGAGGTGTCACAGCTCGCCACCGGCGCGGGATGGGGCGAGCCGAACCTGTCGCCGACCAGCGACGGCGGACTGCTCGCGGTACTGCGCAAGGACGAGAACCTGCGCGGTGTCGTGCCGGCGAACCTGGCGCTGTACTCCCGGAAGGCGCCGACGCGGTCCGGCACCGGCTGGGGCGCCGCGGTTCGGCTGACCAGTGAGACGGGCAACTCCCCGACGGTGAAGATGCTGGGCAACGGCGCGATCGTGCTCGCGTCCGGCCGCCCGGACAACGTGCTGCGGTTCTCCTTCGACGGCAAGGGCACCAGCTGGACCGCGCCGGCCACGCTGTACCGGAACCACCCGACCACCGGCGGCGACGCGGACGGCTGGTACACCCCGGACGGTCCGGCCGCACGGCCGCTGCGCCATCTCGGGTCGAGTGGAACCATCGGCGTGATGCCGATCGGCGGCAACCGGCTGCTCGCGGTCGGGGACAACTGCGCGTCCGGCTGGGGCTGCCCGAACGACTCCACCGTCGGCGGGTACACGGTCGACAAGGTGAACGCGCTGTGGAAGTCGTCGGTCGAGGTGGACACCGAGCAGTGGGGCAAGGCCGACCTGACGACCATGTTCCAGCGCGGTGAGCTGACCGTGGTCGACTCCCCGCTGACCCGCTACGGCGACTGCGCCGGCGATCTCGGCGCGTGCCGGCAGTCGCTGGCGGCATACGCGTTCGACGGCGACCCGCGCGCCGACTCGAGCCTGGTGACGGCGAACCGCGGTGTCACGCTGCGCCTGCCCCGCCCGATGGGAGTCACGGGGCTGGGCCTGCACGTCTACCTGCAGGGCACGACGGACGTGCGGATCGAGACGTCGATGGACGGCTCGTCGTGGGGCACGCCGGCGCGCGGCACGCGGGACGGCATCGTGCGCCCGTTCACCGCGCCGGTGACCGCGCGGTACCTGCGGATCAGCGACCCGAACGCGATCACCGACCCGACGGCCGCGTTCCTGCACGAGCTGGAGCTGTACACGACGGCGGTCGGGTTCGAACACGACTACCCCGGCCAGGCGCCGCGCGGCAACGGTTTCGCGACCGCGGCGCTCGCCTCGGTGGTCGACCAGACGTCGGTGTCGGCGGCGGACCGGATCTCGTCCCGGTTCCTGCGGATCAAGGACGACACGGCGTCGGCGATCGGCAGGGCGGCGTGGACGCACGCGGCGTCGGCGACCGTGACCGCGGAGTTCCGGTTCCGGGCCTACGGCTCGACGAACAAGGGCATGTTGTTCTCGCTCAAGGGCAAGAACGGCGTGGCGGCGGCGACGCCGTACGGCTTCTGGCTGAGCGCCGCGGGCAGGTTCCACCGGGCGGACTACAGCCAGACCCCGCCGTGGGGCACCCCGCTGAACGCGACCGCGATCGACGTCGACGCCTGGCACACGATCCGCCTCGAGGCGAGCATGACCGAGGTGCGGCTGATCGTCGACGGCGCCCTCATTGCCACCAGGCCGCTGTCCCAGGCAGCGTCCACGATGGACGGTCTCGAGGTGGCGTCGAACGGCACGTCGACCGTCGGCGACGACTGGCTGTTCGACGACGTCGGCTACACCTCGTGAGCCAGCCGGGTCCGGCTGCGGAGGATCATGACGATCACGAGGCAGCCGGACACGGCGATCGCGACGTACAGGGGCAGCGCGAGGTCTGAGGTGGCCTGCATCCCGTAGCCGATCATGGCGGGCACGGTGGCGTTCCCGAGCATCGCGACGGTCAGCGCGGCGGCGTTGACGCGCCGCGGCTGCGGCAGGGTGCGGGCGATCCAGGCGAGTGTCGTCGGGAAGATCGGCCCGGCGAGCACCCCGAGCACGAAGAACCCGACCGGCGCGCTGCCCGACGCCCCGATCAGCCCGAGCGCGGCGAAGGACGCGAGCAGGGCGACCGTGATGATCCGGGAGGCGGACCAGGCCTTGGTGACCACGGGCACCAGGAGCCGGCCCGCGGCGAGCCCGAGCCAGAACAGGGACGTGAGCGCGGCCGCCACGTCCGGCGCGTACCCGTGCGCGCGGAGGTTGACCGCCTCCCAACTGGACAGGCTGGTCTCGATGCCGGCGTAGCAGAACAGCAGCCCGCAGAACAGGAACAGCGTCGCCTCGGGCCGGAGCCGCCCCCGCTCCCCGGCGAGCGCGCCGCCTTCGGGCCGGGGCGGCAGGGCGAGCAGCACCGCGACGGCGAGCACGGCGAACATCCACCCGCCGTGCGTGACACTGATCAGCGCCGGTCCGGCCGCCGCACCGAGCCCGTAGGTCCCGTTGACGAGGTTGACGTAGGTGAGGCCCCGAGCGGCCATCGCCGTGTTGACGATCAGCACCAGTCCGCCGAACCCGAGCCCGGCCACACTGACGGCGAGCAACGGCACCGGCCACCCGGCGGGCACCGCCAACCCGGCGACGCCGAGCACGAGCAACCCGGCCGACACGAGGTGCAACGGCCCCTTGGCGAGCCGGTCGCTGACCACCCCACCGACGGCCGTGCTGAGCAGGGACCCGGCGAAGAACCCGGTGACCAGCAACCCGGCCGTGCCGGCCGACAGACCGTCCCGGTCCCGCAGCAAGGGGATGAGCGGCCCGAGGGTGGCCTGAAAGAGACCGAGCAACCCGAAGACCACCGCACACCGAACGACCACAACCCCTCCCGCCGCCGACAATACGTGCCGGCCCCCACCTGTCCACAACCAAGATCGCCACAGCCCGAACCTGTCGGTGTCAGCGGCTAGGCTGGAAATCGGGGGCCGGAGGCCAGAGCCCGCGGGTGTACACAGTGGACGGCCAACAGCGGCTTCGGACGGTCACCTTGCCGGCGGCGTGACCGCCAGCTCGTCGACGACGTCGATCAGCTCGTTGCGGCGCCGGAACGCCGCCCGCTGCCGTGCCGCGCCGGTGCCCTGCTCCCGCAGCCGCGCGACGCCGGCCTTGACGAACTCGAGGTCGACGCCGAGCACCGGCCGCAGGTGCTCGACGAGGTCGTCCAACTGCGACTGGACCGGCGTGAGCACCCCGGTCACCGGATGCAGCGTGGACCCGGACAGGCCCTCCCGCGCGGCGCGCCACAGGTTGCCGCGCAACACCGCGTGCGGCAGCTCGACCGGCGGCCGGTCGGTGTCGAGCGCGTGGGCGACGAGGCCTCGGATGAGTGTCGCGAGCAGCGTCGCGTGCTCCGGGGTCACCGCGACGTCGCTGACCCGGAACTCGACCGTCGGGTGCCGTTCGGACAGCCGGATGTCCCAGTAGATCATCGCGCGGTCCATCAGCGCGCCGGACCGCAGCAGCCCGACCACGATGCTCTCGTACTCGTCGAGCGAGGCGAAGTACGGCGGCGGGCCGGCCGACGGCCAGCGGGACCACTCCTGGTAGCGCCAGCTCGCGTAACCCGTGTCGGCGCCGTCGAACGGTGAGTTCGCGGTGAGTGTGAGGAGCACCGGCAGCCATGCCCGCACCTGGTTGCACACGGCGACCCCGGTCTCACGGTCCGGGATTCCGACGTGGACGTGGCAGCCGCAGGTCGCGACCGACCGCACGGTCGCGCCGAACCACTCCGCCATCCGCAGGTACCGGGCGTTGGGCGTGATCTCCTGCGCGGTCTCCTCCGGCACCACCGGACAGCCGCTCGGCAGCAGCCGCAGTCCGCGCTCCTCGGCCACGCTCGCGAGTTGTCCGCGCAGGTCGGTCAGCTGACCGAGCACCTCGTCCGGGGTGCGGCAGATCCCCGACACCGCTTCCACCTGACACCGCTTGAGCTCCGCCTCGAGCGCGCCGTGCTCGTCGGTCGTGGCGTCGGCGACCTCGGGACCGAGCGTGGAGAGTCGGCCGTCCTTGCGCACAAGGAGGAACTCCTCCTCCACGCCCATCGTCAGATTCGCTGCTGTCACAGCGGGTTCGTACCCGCGAAGGGTGCTGGACAAACGCGAATACGACTGAGGGCGGGTCCGCGTCGCGGACCCGCCCTCAGTGTCGTTCAGTGTCGTTCAGTCAGCACTCAGGCCTTGCCGCGCCGACGGACGACGAACAGCAGCACCGCACCACCGGCGAGCAGCACGCCCGCGATGCCGAGCGGCAGGGCGATGCTCGCACCGGTCTCGGCCAGCGCGGCCTCCTCGACAGCCGGCGACGTGGTGGTCGTCGGCACGACGGTCGTGGTGACCGGCGGGGCCTCGGTGGAGGACGAGGTCGGCGTCTCCGACGGCGTGCTCGTCTCGGTCGGCGGCGTCGTCTCGGAGGTCGTCTCCGTGGTCGTGGTCGTCGTGGTCGTCTCCGTCACGCACTTCTTGACCTCGAGCTCCTTGGTGAAGGAGAAGCCCTTGTCACCCTCGGGGTCGTCCCAGGCCTGGACCGTGACCGTGAAGACGTGGTCGACGGCGCCGGAGGTCTCGTACGTCTCCTCGAAGTTGGTCTTGAAGCTGGTGTCGACGAGAACCTCGTCGCCGTCGGTGACCTTGACGGTGTTCGACTTCTTCTCGTTGTACGCCGTGAGCTTGACCGAGAGGGTGGTGGTGTCGCCCTCGCACGACGCCTTCACGTGCGGCGTGTGGGCGCTGGCGGTGCCAGTGAGCCCGATGAGACTGGCGGCGACGCCGGTCAGGACGGCCCCCAGTGCCACGCCGAAGCGGCGGCGGGGGGTCGAGTTGAGTGCCATGGATGCCTCCGGCTGGAACGGGAAAACCGGTGACACCAGGTAGACCCAGAGTCGCCGGCCACGAATAGAGGTGAAGGTTATCGGCTCGTCTGCGCGTGTTTACACCGGGTCCCCATACGCACAGTGTTAAACCTGCATTAGCCCATTCGCCCGATCGTGTAATCAGTCAGCCGGCTGCACTTCGACCATCCGGGACCAGCCGTCCCCCTCCGTCGTGACGTTGATGATCTGGGGCGTCTCGGCGACCACCTTCGGCATCCATGCCATGGCCGCCTTGAAGTGGTCGGAGCCGACGTGCGCCTCTGCCGCATCGTCCTGGAATGCCTCCACCAGCACGAACTGGTTCGGGTCGGCCACACTGCGGGACCACTCGAAGAAGAGGTTGCCCGGCTCGCGGCGGGTCGCCTCGGTGAAGTCGTCGACCAGCGTGAGCCACTCGTCGGCCTTCTCCGGGCGAATTGTCCATTTGACACAGATGAAGATCACGACTTGTCCCTTCCAGGTCGCTCGATCACTGACCGAAAACATAGCCCCTCCCCCAGCCACGATCGAGTTAACACAACACCGTTGCCTTGTTAAGGCTACAGCGTTGCGTTAACCTCGTCCCTGCCCCCGCCGAAACCCCCGAACGGAGCTGACCAGTGGTCGAGGTACGGATGCGTGTCAACGGAGCCAGCCGGCCGGTGGAGCTCGAGCCGAGGGTCAGCCTGCTCGACGCGTTACGTGAGCACCTGGGCTTGACCGGCACCAAGAAGGGCTGCGACCAGGGCGCCTGCGGCGCGTGCACGGTGCTCGTCGACGGCGAGCGGATCCTGTCGTGCCTGAGCCTGGCCGTGCAGCACGACGGCCGGGAGATCACGACGATCGAGGGCGTCGACACGCCACTTCAGGCCGCGTTCGTCAAACACGACGGCTTCCAGTGCGGCTACTGCACGTCGGGCCAACTCTGTTCGGCGCTGGGCATGCTCGCCGAGCACCGGGCCGGCGCGCCGAGCGCGGTCACCGAACACGTCGCGACGCGTCCCGACCTGACCACCGAGGAGATCCGCGAACGCATGAGCGGCAACCTGTGCCGCTGCGGCGCCTACAACGGCATGGTCGCGGCGATCGAGGAGACGGCGCAATGAGGTCGTTCGCCTATGTACGCCCGACGGACGTGCCGGCCGCGGTGCGAGCCATCGCCGACGCACCGAACGCGAAGTTCCTGGCGGGCGGCACCAACCTGGTGGACCTGATGCGCCAGGACGTCGAGCGCCCGGACACGGTCGTCGATGTCACGGGTCTGCCACTGACCACGGTGGACGAGCAACCGGACGGCACCGTGCGGATAGGTGCGCTGGTGCGCAACAGTCATCTGGCAGCGCATCCACTGATCCGCACGCGCTACCCGATGCTCACGCAGGCCGTCCTCATGGGTGCCTCCGGGCAGCTGCGCAACATGGCCACGGTGGGCGGCAACCTGTTACAGCGCACCAGGTGTCATTACTTCTACGACCGCACGACGGCGTGCAACAAACGCGACCCGGGAAGTGGGTGCGCGGCGCTGACGGGCTACACCCGCAACCACGCGATCCTGGGCGCCAGCAAATCGTGCATGGCCACCAACCCGTCCGACCTGTGTGTGGCACTGAGAGCACTGGACGCGGTGGTGGAGGTGGAGAGCACGCAAGGCCGCAGAAGAATCCCGATGGCGGAGTTCCACACGCTCCCCGGCGCCACCCCGTCGGTGGAGACGACGCTGGCACCGGAGGAACTGATCACGGCGGTGGAGCTACCGAACCTCCCGACAGCCGCGATGTCGCGGTACCGCAAGGTAAGGGACCGGACATCGTATGCCTTCGCGCTGGTGTCGGTGGCGGCAGCGCTGGAAACCAGGTCCGGTGTGATCACGGACGTGCGCCTGGCGCTGGGCGGAGTAGCCCCAACCCCGTGGCGAGCCAGCAAGGCGGAAGCGGTGCTGAAGAACGCGCCGGCGACAACGGCGTCCTTCGAGGCAGCGGCGGAAGCAGAACTAGCCGAAGCCGCGCCACAACCAGACAACGCCTTCAAGATCGACTTAGCCCGCAGAACCATCACGGCAACACTGCGACACCTGACAACCGACGGCTCGGCGGCTTAGCCGGCCCTTCGAGTCATCGCCAGCCGTCGTTCCGCAGGCCACTCCCCTCCCCGCCGAAATACCGGCCACTCACCAAACCCCACCAGCCGCAGTCACGGACGGAATGACGGCATGACACAGGCACCGCCACACACCCCGCCTCGCACACACCACGTCCTCGGCGCCGCACTGGACCGAGTGGACGGTCACGTCAAGACAACCGGCGCGGCGCGGTACTCCGCCGAGTACCCGTACCCGGACCTCACCCACGCGGCGCTCGTCCACGCCACCGTCCCACGCGGCCGGATCACCGCCATCGACACGACCGCGGCGGCCGCGCTCCCCGGGGTGCGGGCCGTCATCACCCACCTCAACGCCCCGGCCATGAAGCCGCCGCGGGCCGTCACCATGCTCGACCTCAGCACGTTGGCCTCCGGGACCGCCGTCAACTACCTCAACACCGACGAGGTGCACTGGAACGGCCAACCCGTGGCGGTCGTCGTCGCCGACACGCTCGACGCCGCGGCCGAGGCCGCCCGGCTGGTGCGGGTCACCTACGCGGCGCTGCCGGCCACAGTGGACTTCGCCGCCGAGGAACCCAACGCCAAGCCGCAGAAGAACAACGCGCTCATGCCCGGCGGCGGCAGGAAGGGCGATGCGGCCAAGGCGCTCGCCGCCGCGCCCGTCACCGTCGACCTGCGGTTCACCACGCCGATGCACCACCACAACGCGCTCGAACCACACGCGACCACCGCCGCATGGGCCGGCGACACGCTGACGGTGCACGACGGCACCCAGAACATCGACTGGACCCGCCGGCACCTCGCGCACAAGTTCGACGTGCCGAAGGCCAACGTGCGGGTGATCTCCACCTTCGTCGGCGGCGCTTTCGGCGGCAAGACCAACGTCTGGCCCGGCACGATCCTCGCCGCGCTCGCCGCCCGCGTCACGCGGAAACCGGTGCGGCTGACGCTGCCCCGCGAAGGTGTCTACCGCACGGTCGGCGGTCGCACCCCGTCCAGCCAGCGGGTCGCGCTCGGCGCCGAACCGGACGGCCGGCTGACCGCGCTGATCCACACCAGCGTCACGCAGCTCGGCCGGGTCGGCGGCGGCGCGGAGCAGGTCGTGTCGCAGTCCCGCCACCTGTACGACGCCGAGCGCATCCTCGTGCAGCAGAACCAGATCCAGCTGGACGCGCTGTCCAACGCGGTGATGCGCGCGCCTGGAGAGTCGATCGGCTCGTTCGCGCTCGAGGCGGCCGTCGACGAGCTGGCCTACAAACTCGACCTCGACCCCATCGAGCTGCGGATGCGCAACGAGCCGGACCGCAACCCGCTGGACGACAAGCTGTTCGCGCGCCGCGGCCTTCGCGAGGCGTACGCGCACGGCGCCGACCGCTTCGGGTGGGCCGACCGCACCCCGGAACCCGGGTCGATGCGGGACGGCCGGTGGCTGGTCGGCATGGGCGTCGCCACCGCCTACCACCCCGCCTGGCAGTTCCCCGCCGACCTCACCATGCGGCTGTCGGCCGACGGCAGCGTCCTCGTGCGCTGCGCGTTCCACGAGATGGGCATGGGTGCCGCCACCGCGTTCGGGCAGGTCACCGCCCACGCGCTCGGGGTGCCGTTCGAGGCGGTCCGCATCGAGTACGGCGACAGCGACCTCCCCGTCGGCCCCGGCGCGGGCGGCTCCGCGCAGACCGCGAGCGTGTCCGCGAGCCTGCTCGAAGCGGCCGCCGAACTACGCCGAAAGTTACGCACGCTGGGCGAAGGCGACTCGCCGGCCGCGACACTGACCCGCGCCGGTCGCGACCACCTCGAAGTCAGGGTCGGCTCCGACTCACGCGTCGGCCGGCTCGTCGGCCAGGTCCGGTTCGTGTCGAAGCTGCTGCGGGACCGCAGGCGCTACGTCAAGGCGGCGTGCGGCGCGCAGTTCTGCGAGGTGCGCGTCGACCAGGACACCGGCGAGGTGCGGGTCACACGGTGGCTCGGCGTGTTCGACATCGGCACGGTCGTCAACGCGAAGACCGCGGCGAGCCAGTTACGCGGCGGCATCGTGATGGGCATCGGCGCCGCGCTCGGTGAACACACCCTGGTCGATCAGCGGACCGGGCGCATCGTGAACGCGAACCTGTCCGAGTACCACGTCCCGGTGCACGCCGACATCCCGCGGATCGACGTCGACTGCCTCAACGAGCCCGACCCGACCATGCCGCTCGGCGTGCTCGGCGCGGGAGAGGTAGGCATCGTCGGCGTGGCCGCGGCCATCGCCAACGCCGTCCACCACGCGACCGGCCGTCGCGTCTACGACCTGCCGATCACCCTGGACAAGCTGCTGTGACCAGGCGAGCTGTGGTTACCGTATGGACCATGGCGCGCGACCCGGCGAACTTCCAGCGTGCTCGCAGCCCCGAGCACAAGCGGCAACGGCAGGCCGCGATCCTGGACGCCGCCCGTGCGCTCGGGCTGCGGGAAGGAGTGCGCAACGTCAGTCTGGCCGACATCGCCGCCGAGGTCGGCGTGCACAAGACCGCCCTGCTGCGGTACTTCGGGACCCGCGAGGAGATCTACCTCGCGCTCGCCGGTGAGGCATGGGAGGAATGGGCGAGCACGATGTGCGCCGAGCTGGCCGGACTGCCCGTCGACTCGGTCATCGACGTCGCCGGCACCTTCGCGCGCACCCTCGACGCACGACCGCTCCTGTGCGACCTGCTCACCCACGCGCCACTGAACCTCGAACGCAACGTGTCGCTCACCGCCGTGCTCACCTTCAAGGTCACCGTGCTCGGCGCCGTAGAGGACATCGTCGACGGCCTCCACAAGACGCTTCCCGACCTCACCGAACGCGACGCGTGGGACCTGGTCAGCGGAGTCAACGCCATCGCCGCCGGCCTGTGGCAGATCTGCCACCCGCCCGCCGCGGTCAACACGCTGTACCAGGAGAACCCGAGAATCGCGCACGCCTACCCCGAGTTCGTGCCGACCGTCACGCGCCTCGCCGAGACCCTGGTGCTCGGCATGCGCGCCCGCCGCACCGCGAGCTAACGCAACGCGGCGACGAGCTTGCCGATCACCTCCCGGGCAGCCGCGAGCTCGTCGGCCGTCACCCCAGCCCGTTCCAGCGCCGCCCCACGGAACTCCCTCGACTGCTCGAACAGGCCCGCCACGAGGTCGCGGCCCGCCGGCGTCAGCTCCATCAGCGACGACCGCGCGTGGTCCGGGTTGTCCGTGGCCTCGACATGGCCGTTCGCCAGCAGGTCACCCACCACCCGCTGCACACTCTGCGGCGCCAACCCCAACCGGCGCGCCACCGACGGCACCGTCCGGGGACCGTCCGACAGCACGCTCAACACATGCCAGCGAGCGGCCGTCTGACCCACCGCGCGCGCCAGGTCCTCACTCGTGCGCCGCGACAGCCCGGCCAACTCGTACACGTCCGCGATCAGCAACCGATAAGCGTCCACCATCTCGTGCATAATGACAGCATACTGTTAGTTCAACAGCCTGCTGTCAAATGGAGACGAGATGATCATACGAGCGTGGAGCGGCTGGGCGACGCCCGAGCACGCCGCCGCCTACGACGAGCTGCTCAACGGCACCATCGCGCCCGGCATCGTCGACCGCCGCATCCCCGGCCTGCGGGAGCTCGCGGTCGCCCGCCGGCTACCGACCGAGGAGACCGACGGCGACGCCCACTTCCTGACGCTCATGACGTTCGACGACTGGGCCGCGGTCCAGGAGTTCGCCGGCACGGACCCGTCCGGCTCGGTGGTCCCGCCCGCGGCCCGCGCGCTGCTCGCCCGCCACGACGCGCACTCGCAACACTTCGAGTTCCGGCACCGCCACCGGCCATGATCGTGCCAACATTGCGCGGGTGGACGCCGAGGTGATCGTGGTTGGGGCAGGGCTCGCCGGGTTGGTGGCCACCGCGGAGCTCGCGGCGGCGGGACGGCGGGTCGTGCTCCTCGACCAGGAGCCAGAGGCGTCGATGGGCGGTCAGGCGTTCTGGTCGTTCGGCGGACTGTTCCTCGTGGACACTCCCGAGCAGCGCCGGCTCGGGGTGCGGGACTCGTTCGACCTCGCCTGGCAGGACTGGCTCGGCACCGCCGGTTTCGACCGCGGCGTCGACGACCCGGCGGGCGCCGACCACTGGGCGCGGCGGTGGGCCCGGGCGTACGTCGAGTTCGCCGCGGGCGAGAAGCGTTCCTGGCTGCGCGGCCACGGCATCCGCCTGTTCCCCGGCATCGGCTGGGCCGAACGCGGCGGCTACCTCGCCGACGGTCCCGGCAACTCGGTGCCGCGCTTCCACATCGCCTGGGGCACGGGCCCGGCGATCGTGGCGCCGTTCGAGCGGCTGGTGCGCGACGCCGCCGGGCGCGGGCTCGTGGACCTGCGGTTCCGGCACCGCGTGGACGAGTTGGTCAACACGGACGGCGTGGTCACCGGCGTGCGGGGCACCGTCCTCGAACCGAGCGCCGCCGGCCGTGGCGCGGCCAGCTCCCGCGACGCGACCGGCGAGTTCGAGCTGTCGGCGGCCGCGGTGATCGTCACCTCCGGCGGCATCGGCGCGAACCACCACCTGGTCCGCGCCAACTGGCCGGCCCGGCTCGGCGCCCCGCCAGAGCGGATGATCACCGGTGTGCCCGCGCACGTCGACGGTCGGATGCTCGACATCGCGGCGCGCGGCGGCGCGCGGCTGGTCAACCGCGACCGGATGTGGCACTACCCCGAAGGCGTCCAGAACTGGGACCCGATCTGGGCAGGCCATGGCATCCGGCTCATCGCCGGCCCGTCGTCGCTGTGGCTCGACGCACGTGGGCGCCGGTTCCCGGCGCCGAACTTCCCCGGCTTCGACACGCTCGGCACGCTCAAGGCCATCCGCGACACGGGGTTCGACCACTCGTGGTTCGTGCTCAACCGCAGGATCGTGGAGAAGGAGTTCGCTCTGTCGGGCTCCGAGCAGAACCCGGACCTCACCGGCAAGGACATCCGGCAGTTGCTGCGCCGCGTCGGCAAGGGCGCGCCGGCGCCGGTGCAGGCGTTCGTGGACCGCGGCGCGGACTTCGTAGTCGCGGCGACCCTCGACGAGCTCGTCGACGGCATGAACAAGCTGACCGGGGAGCCGCTCGTCGACGCCGCCGGGTTGCGTACGCAGGTCGAGTGCCGCGACCGCGAGCTCGACAACGCGTTCACCAAGGATCTGCAGGTGATGGCGATCCACAACGCGCGCCGCTTCCTGGGCGACCGCCTGATCCGCACCGCCGCGCCGCACAAGATCCTCGACCCCAAGGCGGGTCCGCTGATCGCGGTGCGCCTGCACATCCTCACGCGCAAGACGCTCGGCGGGCTGCAGACCGACCTGTCCGGCCAGGTGTTGCGGCCGGACGGCACTCCCCTGCCCGGCCTCTACGCGGCGGGCGAGGTGGCGGGCTTCGGCGGCGGCGGGGTGCACGGCTACCGCTCGCTCGAAGGCACCTTCCTCGGCGGCTGCCTGTTCACCGGCCGCGAGACCGGACGAGCGGTCGCGACCATCACCGCCGGCTAGTCCGCACACCGGTTCTTGTCCGCCCGTGACAAAATCTGAACGCGCCGTGGCCGTTCACTTGCTTTGCGTCACGGCCGACATACCATCGATCGGCACCCCGCCTGGAGGTTTCGACGATGAGACACCGAAGTGGACTGTCCTTTGTGGTCATCATGGCCGGCATGACAGCCGGCCTGCTGACCGGAGGCTCGACGGCCGCCGCGGCTCCGCCGGCACCGCGGCCCGGCCCCGAGCTGCACAGCTTCGTCGGCGCACTGGTCTACTCCGTCCCACATCCCGAGGCCGACCCGCCCGGTGCGAACGACTGGTCCTGCCGGCCGAGCGCCCAGCATCCGCGGCCGGTGGTGCTCGTGCACGGCACGTGGGAGAACAGGTACAACAACTTCGCCCAGCTGTCGCCGGCGCTGAAACGTGACGGCTACTGCGTTTTCGCGTTGAACTACGGCGACACCGACGACAACCTGTTGAGCCAGCCCGAGTTCGTGAAGGGCAACGGCGACATCCGCCGATCCGCCAAGGAGCTCGCGGTGTTCGTCGACGCGGTGCTCGCCGAGACCGATGCGGCCCAGGTGGACATCGTCGGACACTCGCAGGGCGGCATGATGCCGCGCCAGTACCTGAAGTTCGAGGGCGGTGCCGGCAAGGTGAAGACGCTGGTCTCACTCGGGGCCACGCACCACGGCACGACGCTGTCGGGCATCGGCACGTTCGTGGAGACGTTGGGACTGCTGGGTTACACGCCACCGATCCTCGGCGCGGCGGCCGAGCAGCAGGTCGTCGGCTCGGAGTTCCTCACCGAGCTCAACGCGGGCGGCGACACCGTGCCGGGCGTGTCCTATGTGGTCATCGCGACGCGGTACGACGAGGTCACCACGCCGTACCGGTCGACGTTCCTCACCGCGGGCACCGGCGCGACCGTGCAGAACGTCACGCTGCAGGACGGCTGTGCGATCGACCTGTCGGACCATCTGTCGATGACGTACTCGTGGCGGGCGGTCGGCTATGTGCGGCGTGGGCTCGACCCGACCGCGCCCGTGCCGCCGTGTCTGCCGAACCTGCCCGTCGTGTGAGGCAGAATCGGCGGGGTGCGCATCGCTGTCGTGACCAACCACCGTTCCGGTAAAGGCACCGAGCGGGATCGGATCCTGCGCCTGCTGAGCCGGCGCGGGATCCGGCTCACCGTGCTGGAGCTGGCCGATCTCGAGAACCCACTGCCCGAGGCGGACCGCCTGGTGGTCGCGGGCGGCGATGGTTCGCTGGGCGCCGCCGCGCGGGCCGCGCACACCGCGGGCGTGCCGATGGCGGTGGTGCCCACCGGCACCGCGAACGACTTCGCCGCGGCGGCCGGCCTGCCGCGTGGCCTCGAGGCGGCCTGCGAACTGGCCGCATCGGCCACCGCCGCGACGAGGCACCACGAGCTCGGCCTGGCGGGCGGCCACCCGTACGTGAACGCCGCTGCCGCCGGCCTGTCCGCGGTGGCCAGCCGACTGGCCGCGCCACACAAGAAGCGGCTCGGCGCGCTCGCGTACCCGGTCAGCGCGATCCGCGCCGGCGTGTCGGCGCCGCCCGTGACGTGCCGAGTCCGGGTCGACGACAAGGAATGCTTCAGCGGCAAGGCGTGGCAGGTGGTGGTCGCGGTGACCGGCGCCTTCGGCGGCGGCTCGTCACTGGGCGGCACCCGCCGCGACGACGGGTTGCTGGACGTGGCCGCGGTCCCGGCCGGCTCACGGCTGGCGCTGGCCCGCTACGGGTGGGGCATGCGCCGCGGCACGCTGACGTCGCTGGCGGAGGTCCGCCACCACCGAGGCCGCCACATCACGGTAGAAACCACGAGCGAGTTCAATGTGGACGGTGAGCTACGCCAACTCGACCCGGCAGACTTCACCTTGCTACCCGGCGGTTTCGAGGTGGTAGTGCCATAAGTAGGCCGGTCCGCAGTTTTCGGCCTGGTTCGGGACCCTGGCCGGCTCTCGCCAACGCCGCGATGCGCTGCCACGCCGGCCCGGCGCACCGCCCACTCGCGCGTTCGGACGGTTCGCTATGTGGAAGGGGCACGCCGTGCGCGGACGCGTCGGCGTGCGGGGCGGCGTTGCCTCCGGCCCCCGATTTCCAGCCTAGCGGTACCCACCGACAGTTTCGGCCGCCTGCCGCCGACCTGTGGACAACTCGTCGGCTGTGGACAACCACTCACGCAGCCGCCGGGATTGTCGGTGTCCTGCGGTAGCGTGGAAATCGGGGGCCGGAGGCCAGGCCCTACAACGTGCGGATTGGGGTGCCTGCCAGGAAAGCTTCTATGTCCTCCACGGCGCCGCGGAAGTAGTTCGCATAGTTGCGGCGGGTCACGTACCCGACGTGTGGAGTCGCCAGCACGTTGGGGAGTGTGCGGAACGGGTCGTCGGGCGGTAGGGGTTCTTTGTCGAAGACGTCTAGACCTGCGCCTGCGATTCGGTTGTCGCGCAATGCTGTCAGCAGGGCCGCGCGGTCTACGATCGCCGCTCGGGAGGTGTTCACCAGGAACGCGTCCTCGCGCATGTGTGCCAGTGCCGCCGCGTCCAGTAGGCCTCGGGTTCGGTCGCTCAGTACCAGGTGCACCGACACTATGTCGCTCGCCGCCAGGAGTTCTGGCAGCGAGCCCGCCAACGACGCACCTGCCGCCGACGCTCGCTCGGCCGTCAGATTCTGGCTCCACGCCACCACGTTCATGCCGAACGCCGTCGCTACTGCGGCCACCCGCATGCCGATCTTGCCAAGGCCCACCAAGCCGAGCGTGGCGCCGGCCAGGTCTACCCCCAACGTGCTCTGCCACCGCCCACCGGACCGCATGGCCGCTGTCTCCGGCACCAGCTGTCGCGCCAATCCCAGGATCAGCGCCCACGTCAACTCCACCGGCGGCTCCGACCGGCTCTTCGTGCCGCACACCGTCACGCCTCGCTCCGCCGCGGCCGCGAGGTCGATCGACGCGTTGCGCATGCCCGACGTGATCAGCAGGCGAAGCTTCGGCAGGCGGGCCAGCAACGAAGCGGGGAACGGGGTGCGCTCGCGCATGATCACCACGATGTCGAAGTCGCGGAGAGCTTCGGCCACGTCCGTCAGGTGCTCGCGGAACACGGTCACTTCTACCGGCAGCCGGTCCCAGTCGGCCATGGCGAGAGCCGCGTTCTGATAGTCGTCCAGCACCGCGCAGCGAAGAGTCACCCCGCCAGTATCACTGACCAGATCCGTCCGCAGGCTGGCGGGATGATGCCTGTCGGGCGCGCCGGGCGCCGACGACACTCCCCTTGTGAACAGAGCACTTCTCGTGATCGACGTCCAAGAGTCCTTCCGGCAGCGGCCGCTGTGGCAGGCCGTGTCCAACCCCGAGATCGTCGACCGCGTCGACGCGCTGGTCACGGCCGCGCGTGCGGACGGCGACCTCGTCGTCTGGATCCTCCACTCCGAGCCGGGCACCGACGACGTGTTCGACCCGGTCAACGGGCACGTCCACCTCATGGCCGGGCTCGACCCGCGCGCCGGCGAGCCGCTCCTGGTCAAGACGTCCGTCAACGCCTTCACCACCACCAACCTGCAGCAGCTCCTCACCCAGCACGGCGTCCGCGAGCTGCGGACGTGCGGCATCCGCAGCGAGCAGTGCGTCGAGACGACCACCCGCGTCGGCTCCGACCTCGGCTACGAGATGACCTACGTGGTCGACGCGACCGCGACCTTCCCGACCCCGCACCGGGACGCGCCGGCCGACCTGACCGTCGCCGAGCTGATCGCCGACCCGCGCACCCTGTCCGCCGAGGACATGATCGCGCGCACCGAGTACGCGCTGGCCGGCCGCTTCGCGACGATCGCGACCGTCGCCGAGCTGACGGGTAGCATGACCAGATCGTGACCCGTGTCGTCTTCGTCCTCGCTCCCGGTGTGCACCTGCTCGACCTCGCCGGGCCCGCGCAGGTGTTCTTCAGCGACGAGCTCGACTACGAGCTGCACTACGTCGCGGAGCACGCCGAGGTGCGCACCGCGCAGGGCCTGCCGGTCGTGGCGCGCCAGGAGTGGCCGGCGCTGACGCCGGACGACCTCGTCGTCGTGCCGGGCTGGCGCGCGCCGACGCTCGCGACGACGTTCGCGCTCAGTGAGCGGATGCTCGACCGGCTACGCCACCACCACGCGATCGGGGGCATGGTGGTGAGCGTGTGCGCGGGCGCCGACGCGCTCGGCAGGGCCGGCCTGCTCGACGGCCGCCGGTGCACCACACACCACGACGTGCAGGACGAGCTGGCAGACCGGTACCCGAACGCGACCGTCATCCGGGACGTCCTGTACGTGGTGGACGGACGGATCGCCACGTCGGCGGGCATCGCGAGCGGCATCGACCTCGCGCTGCACCTGGTCTCGATCCGCCACGGGCCCGCGCTCGCGGCGCGGGTCGCCAGGGCGATGGTCGTGTACGCGCGGCGCAACGGCGACGAGCAGCAGACGAGCGCGATGCTGCGGCACCGGTCGCATGTGGACGACACCGTGCACCGCGTGCAGGACCTGATCGACTCGCGGTTCACCGCGCAGCTACCGCTGTCCGCTCTCGCGTCGGCGGCCGGGTGCAGCGAACGCACGGTGACGCGCCTGTTCGGTCGCGCGACCGGCCTGACCCCGTTGCGCTACCAGCACCTGCTGCGCGTGGAGCGGGCCGAGCACCTGATCGGCCACGGCGCGACGGTCGAGTCGGCCGCTCGCGCCGTCGGCTTCGAGGACGCGCGCATGCTCCGCCGACTGCGCGCACGGGACCAGCGGGTGATGGATTTGGTCGGATCGAGGCCGGACGGGTGACCGGGGTTCGGTGGCGGCGGGGTCGCGCGGCTTGTAGCTCGCCTTTCTGTTGTGACGTGGCAATGATCAGCTCGCTGATCCTGCATCTGGTCGAGAACATGCCCGGTACTCGTCGATCAGAGCGAGGCAAGCGAAGGTGGCCGCCAAGCGTGCTCCGCCGACTGCGTGCGCAGGACCAGCAGGCGATGCGTTGATCGGATCGAGACCGGACGGGTCACCGGGGGCCGGTGACGGCGGGACTTGCGCGGCTTGTAGTTCCCCTTTCTGTTGTGACGTGGCAATGATCAGCACCGGCAGGGGGCGGCGGGCGCGCTGGTACCGGCCGATCAGCTCGGCGGCGGGTGCTGCGCGTCGGCCGCGCTGCCGCCGATGTCGCCGTTGCCGAACGTGAACAGACGCCCGTCCCGCTCATGGAGTTCTGCTCAACGGATCGGCCACAGTGGACAGGTCTGGTAGCAGCTCCTCAGACCCGAGCCGACACACCGAGATGGTCGGCGAGCTGATCCGGCACCGGAACACCGGCGGGGCTGGTCCGCCGAACATTCCGGTACCCATCGGTCAGGGTTGGGCGGGCGAGGGGTGGCCAGGTGCGCTCCGCCGGCGAGGTAGAAGACAGCTGAGGTGGTCCGGGGGCTGGTAACGACATGACCCCGGTATGGCTAGCGTTCGCTGTCTAGTGCCGCCATCTGGTGCTCGGCGTAGCGGTCACCCGCGGCCGAACCGACGGGGATCGCCTTCTCGATGGCCTCCAGGTCCGTGGTGGACAGTGTAAGATCCAGTGCTCCCAACGACTCCGTCAGGCGGTCGCGGTTCCGTGCGCCGACCAGTGGCACGATGTCCGCGCCCCGGGAGGCGACCCACGCGATCGCCACCTGCGCGACCGTCACGTGCCGCTGCTCCGCCACTCCGCGCAGCGCCTCGACGAGCGCCAGGTTGCGGTCGAGGTTCTCGCCCTGGAAGCGGGGGCTGACGCCACGGAAGTCGCCCGGGGTCAGCTCGCGGGACGGCGTCCAGTGGCCGCTGAGTAACCCGCGCGACAGCACGCCGTACGCGGTGACGCCGACGCCCAGCTCACGCGTGGTCGGCAGGATCGACTCCTCGATCCCCCTCGACAGCAGGGAGTACTCGATCTGTAAGTCGGCGATCGGATGCACGGCCGCGGCTCTGCGCAGGGTGTCGGCGCCGACCTCCGACAGGCCGATGTGCCGGATGTGACCGGCCTCGACCAGTTCGGCCATCGCGCCGACGGTGTCCTCGATCGGCACCTTCTGGTCGAGCCGGGCCGGCCGGTAGACGTCGATGTGGTCGGTGCCGAGCCTGCGCAGGCTGTAGGCCACGAAGTTCTTCACGGCGGCGGGACGCGCGTCGAAGTCGAGCCAGCCGCCGTCGGGATCGCGCAGGGCACCGAACTTCACGCTGACCACGACCCGCTCGCGGTCGAGCTCGCGCAGCGCGTCGCGGAGCAGCAGCTCGTTGTGGCCCATGCCGTAGAAGTCACCGGTGTCGAGCAGCGTGAGCCCCGCGTCGACCGCGGCGTGGATGGTGGCGATCGACTCCCTGTCGTCGGCCGGGCCGTACAGGTCGGACATGCCCATCAGGCCGAGGCCGAGCCGCGAGACGGTCGGGCCGGTGCTGCCGAGGGTGGTCATGAGAGCGTTCCTTTCGTTGTTAACGCGACCACGTTAGCATCGATACCGTAGCGTCGCTACTGCGAATCTGTTATCGTTCGTCCATGAGCGTGACCACGCGGGACCGGGTGCTGCGTGCCGCCGCCGACCTGCTGGCCGACGGCGGCCGCGACGCGGTGTCGACCCGCGCGGTGAGCGCCGCGGCCGGCGTACAGGCGCCGACGCTGTACCGGCTCTTCGGCGACAAGGACGGGCTGCTCGACGCGGTCGCCGCCCACGGGTTCACCGAGTACCTCGAACGCAAGGAGACGCTCGCCGAGTCCGACGACCCGGTCGAGGACCTGCGCCGCG
This sequence comes from uncultured Actinomycetota bacterium, assembly GCA_963840275.1. Lineage (GTDB taxonomy): Bacteria > Actinomycetota > Actinomycetes > Mycobacteriales > Pseudonocardiaceae > Actinophytocola. The sequence continues at coordinate 724,671 of CAWIYK010000001.1, read as the reverse complement.
GCTGGGACCTGCACGTCGAGTTCGGGCTGACCCGCCCGGCGTTCTACGTGCTGATGTTCGGCGACGCGTCCAGCGGCCGCACGACGGAGGCCGCCCGCGTGGCGGCCGCGCGCCTCGACCACATGGTCACGCGGGTCGCCGAGGCGGGCCGATTACGGATGAGCGTGGCCAGGGTCACGCAGCTGACCCACGCCACGTGTGTCGGGGTCACGCTGTCGCTGATCGCCGCGCCGGAGCCGGACCTGACGGTCTCGGAGATCGCCCGGGAGGCCACGCTGCGCGCGGTGGTCACCGACCCGCCGGCCGCCGAGGAGACCGCGGACCTCGCGAGCCGCGCGGTCGCGCTGCGCGCCGCGCTGCCCTCGGCGGGCAACACCTCGCTGTCCAGGGTGGAGCAGGCGTTGCTGGCCGAGTGGCTGGACCGCCTCGCCGACGGGCGAAGTGCGTAATCTCGGAAGTATGAACGAGGAGCTGACCACCGAGCGGCTCGTGGTGCGGGAGTGGCGGCTCGACGACGCCGCGGCCGCGCTCGCGATCTACGGCGTCGACAAGGTCACCCGGTGGCTCACGCCGGCGATGGGACAGGTCGCCGACGAGGCGGCGATGCGGCTGGTGCTGCAGGCATGGGTCGAGGCGCAGCCGAACATGCTGCCGCCCCGTGGCCGGTGGGCGATCGAACGCCGGTCGGACGGCGAGGTCGTCGGCGGGCTGGGGATCCGGCTGCTGCCGCCCTACGAGGAGGACCTCGAGCTGAGCTGGCAGCTGCGGCCGGAGGTCTGGGGCCACGGCTACGCGTCCGAGAGCGGCGGCGCGCTGATCCGATGGGCGTTCACCCAGGAGATCGACGAGCTGTTCGCGGTCGCGCGCCCGAGCAACACCCGGGCGGTCGGCACGGCGAAACGACTTGGCATGTCGTGGGTCGGCGAGACCGACAAGTACTACAACCTGCGGCTGCAGGTGTTCCGTATCCGACCGAGCGACCTCGTCGACTAGACGCCGCCGCTCCGCCGCGAGACGGGTGCCCTCGACGCGCGCGGCGATCTTCGCGAACGCCGTGTCACGCGACGTGGACACGTCGTCCGCGAACGGCGCGAAGCCGCAGTCGTCGCAGGTGCCGAGCCCGTCGACGCCCAGCACGTCCACCGCCTCGAGCGCGCGGTCGCGCACCTCCTCCGCCGTCTCGACGCGCGGGTCGATCGGGTCGACGACGCCGACGAACACCCGCTGGCCCGGCTTGCGGTGGTCGCGGATGATCTCCAGCACGCGCCGCCGGTCCGGCTCGCTCGCGAGCTGCACGTAGAACGTGCCGGCGTGCAGCTCGAACAGGTCCGGCAGCACCCCGAGCCGCGCGCGCTCCTCGTCGGAGAACCGGTCCAGAACAGTGTTGTTCAGCTCGACGTTGTTCAGCTCGACGAAACTCCGCAGCAGTCCCTTCGACGGGTCCAGCTTGAGCGACAGCCGCCCCTCGGTGAAGTCGAGCTGCACGGACGCCGCGCCGCCGCGGATAACCGGAACACCGTCCGCCGGGTACAGCAGGCTCAGCGCGGACGGCGCGATCACCGGCTGCTTCACCGGCGCACTCGCCACACCGCGCGCCTTGCCCAGATAGGACACGGCGAACGTCCCGTACCGGAACGGGCCGCCGGTCAGTCGTGGAAACTGTCGCGTGTGGCCGTCGGCGAACGGAATCATCGCACCGTCCGGCGCGAGATTGTCGATGCCCTGCAACGGGTAGGTAGGTCGCGAAGCTCGGCTTGGTCTGTTCACCGTCGGTGAGGGCCGGCGACCCCGTCGCGGTCAACCGTTCGAGGGTGTCGCCGAGCGCACGGTCGCTCAGCGCGGCGAACTCGCTCGCGTCGATCGTGCCGGCCGCCGGTGTCAGCGGGCCATGCGGTGCAGCCATTCCCGCAACAGTGTGGTCTCACCGTCGGTGAGTCCGCCGGTGTCCTGATCCAGCGCGGCGAGAAACCCGACGGCCACTGTGGACAGGGCGCTGCCGGCCGGCCGCGCCGCGGGCGCGTCGTCGATCACCGAGTCGATGATGGTGTCGCGCAGCTGCGCCGACCAGTCGAAGTCCGGGTCGCCGGGTGTCGCGATGAGACTGAGCGTGACACCGACGTTCGCGGCGACGAGCTGGCGCGCCGCGACGTCCGGCGCGACCCGCAGCCGGCCCTCGCGGGCGATCTTGTTGAGCAGGTCGAGCAGCATCCGCATGGCCGAAGCCGACACCGAGCACGGCTCCCCCGGCTGGATCTCGCCGTAGACGAGCACGTAGAAGCTGGGGTGCGCGAGGCCGTAGCGGACGTGGTTGTCCCAGCCCGCACGGATGGCGGCGATCGGGTCGTCGGTGTCGCGGCCCCGCGCCGCGTCCCGCATGTACTGGGTGAAACCGTGGTTGACGACGGCGTCCAGCAGGCCCTGTTTGCTCCCGAAGTAGTGGTAGAGCGTCGGCGCCTGCACGCCGGCGCGCTCGCAGATGGCACGCGTCGACACCTCGCGGTTCGTCGACTCGTGCAACAGCTGTCCGGCCGCCAGCAGCAACCGGTCGCGTGTCGAGCTGCCCTTGCGCTCGGCGCCCGTGTCCGTCATGGGACAAAGATAGTCAGATGGGACGCATTCTGATCACCGGTTCATCCGATGGGCTCGGCCTGATGACCGGCCGGCTCCTGATCGACGACGGCCACGAGGTCGTGCTGCACGCACGCACCGAGGCGCGGAACCCCGGCATCTCCGACGTGGTCGTCGGCGACTTCTCCCGGATGGCCGACGTGCGGTCGGTCGCGGAGCAGGCGAACAAGCTCGGCCCGTTCGACGCGGTCATCCACAATGTCGCGGTCGGCTACCAGGAGCGGCGGCGGATCGTCACCGAGGACGGGTTCGGGCACGTGTTCGCGGTGAACGTCCTCGCGCCGTACCTGTTGACCGCGTCGATGACGCGTCCCGCGCGCCTGGTCTACCTGAGCTCCGGCATGCACCGCAGCGCCGCCGCCGACCTGTCGGACCTGCAGTGGGAACGGCGGCGGTGGAACGGCTCGCAGGCCTACGCGGACTCGAAGCTGTGGGACGTGGTGCTGGCGTTCGCACTCGCCCGCCGGTGGCCGACGGTGGCGTCGAACGCGGTCGACCCCGGCTGGGTGCCGACGCGGATGGGCGGCCCCGGCGCGCCGGACGACCTGGCGCAGGGCTGCGTGACCCAGGTCCGGCTGGCGACCGGCGAGCTCGCCGGCACCGGCGGTTACTACTACCACCTGGCCAGGGCGAAGACCCATCCGGCGGCCGACGACCACGACCTGCAGGACGGGTTGCTCGCCGCGTGCGCGGAGCTGACGGGCACGGAACTGTCGGCGGGTTAGCTAGCGGCCCTTCGTGGCGTAACGCCGCCGGCCGAGCGTCGCGACCACCACGAGCGGCACACTCACCGCGAGCGTGATCGCGAACATGGTCCCGAAGCGGCCGCCGTCGATCATCGGCCCGTACACCGCGGCGCCGACCGCGCTGCCGGTGAACAGCATGGTCGCGAACAGCGACACGGCCGTGGCGCGGTAGCCGGGCGCCATGTCGGTCGCCCACGTCTGCAGTGTGGAGTGCATGAAGGCCCAACCGCCGCCGAGCAGCACGCAGGCGACGACGACGGCCACCGCGCCGTGCTCGACCACCAGCAACACGTACGCGAACACGGCCATGCTGCCGCCGACCAGGATGAGCATGGCGGGCGCGGCCTTCTTCGTGCGCGCCTTCACGATCCGCGCGAACACCAGCACCGACGCGCCGTACGCGGCGGTGAGCAGACCCGAGATGGCGACCGACAGCCCGGACGCGTGCACGACCACGGGCAGGAACGTGAGCGGTCCCAGTAGGACGAGCCCTTCCGCGAGCACGAGCGACAGCACGAGCAGCGCGGTCCGGTTGGACAGCACGCCTTTCAGCGACGACCAGACCTGCGGCGGTGGGCCGAGCTCCGGCTCGGTCATGCCCCGCATGAAGAACGACAGCACGCCGGCGACGACCGCGGTCAGCGCGAACGCGACCCGCCAGCTGGTGAACTCCGCGATGACCCCGGCGCCGACGGTGGCCATGGTCATGCCGACGGCTGAGCTGGTCATCAGGTCGGTGAGCGGCGCCTGCCGGACGCGGACCGGCACGGTGTCGCCGATGTACACGAGCGCGCCGGGGATCGCGGCGGCGAAACACGCGCCGGTGACGCCTCGGGCAGCGATCAGCCAGCCGATGTCTGGCACCACGGCGGACGCGAGCCCGCCCGCCGTGGCGAGCATCAGCGCGAGCCGCATGGTCCGCACCCGACCGAGCCGGTCGGACACGACGGCCCAGCAGATCTGCGCGACGCCGTAGCAGAGGAGGTAGGTCGCCGCGGCCTGGCTGACCACCTCGACCGACTTCTCCAGCTCGACCGCGATGACGACCAGCATCGGTGCGATCATCAGCCGGTCGAACTGGGAGGTGAACGAGGCGACCTGCAGCATCCGCAACGACTTCGCGGTGCCGGGCGGCATGGCCGTCCCGGCGGGGCGTTCGACGTCACTGGACATGGTTCACCTCCCCTGACAGTCAAAACCCGCGTGCCGGTCGAACACCACCCGCGACAGCGGTGTCACTCGACACACTCAGCCCGCGGCGGGTTTCCTGCCGCCGGTGCGTGCGGTGATCCGGTCCGCGCAGTCGCCGACGAGAGCGCCGATCCGCGCGACGTTGTCCGCGTGCAGCTCGGTGAAGAACGCCAGCGAGCACACCACCCGCGTGACCTGGCCGCGCCGGTCGAACACCGGGGCCGCGACGCCGCTCTGCGCCATGTCGTACTGCTGCAGGCTCGTCGAGTAGCCGCGCTCGCGGATGTCGGCGAGCACACGGCGCAGCTCGTCGCGCCCGGTGACCGTGTGCGGCGTGAACTGCTTGAGCCCGAACCGGTCCACCAGCTCGTCGACCTTCTCCGCGGGGTGCCACGCCAGGTAGGCCTGCATCAGCGCGGGCGCGGAGAACGGGAACGACTCACCGACACCGACCGTGACCCGCACGCCCATCTGCCGCTCGGCCTTCACGGTCACGACGTAGCCGCCCGCGCCGTCCGGCTCCGCGACGAACACCACGAAACCGAGGCGGCGCGCCAGCTCGTCGATCTCCTGCTGCGCGATGGCGGCGGTCTTGTCGTCCGTCACGCCGGTCAGCGTGAGCAGCTTCGGCCCGAGCATCCAGCCGGAGCGCTCGCCGGTGGAGCTGACCCAGCCGGCGCGCTGCAGCGTGGCCAGGATGTTGTAGCAGGTGCTGCGGTTCAGGCCCAGCTCGGTGACGAGGTCCTTGGGCGCCACCGCGGCCGGCCACTCGGCCGCGAGCCGCTCCAGGATCCGCACCGCCGACGACACCGCGGGCACGTCGCTCGCCAATCGGGTTCCCCCTGTCCGTAGGTCACGCGAGCACGTCAGCCCACTTGGTCAGCACCGACTCTAGGTACTCCGGGTCGCCGGTGGACACCGCGGGGAACGTGTCCCGCCGCTCGAACGGGCGACACGCGTCGATCACGGCCCTGCTGTTGTACGGCGGCGCCCCCTCGACGAGCATCGGGTCGAGCTTGCTGCCCCAGGTGCCGGCGATGACGTCGATGTCGCGCCCCGGGTCGCACCGGGTGCTCATCGCCCACACCACCTCGTCGAGATCGGCGACGTCGACGTCGTCGTCGACGACCACCACGAACCGGTTCATGTACGCCGCGGCCGGCAGCTGCGCCGTCAGGTGCCCCACCTGCTTCGAGTGCCCGGCGTACCGGTTCTCGATGGACACCGCGACGAACAGCCGGCCGCCGCCCGCCTCGTGCGCCCACGCGCCACGCACGCCCGGCACTCCCGCGCCGACGAGCGCGTCCTCGATCATCGCCGACTTCATGGCGGTCCGCATGTAGGAGTAGTCGTGCGGCGGCTTGCCGGGTGGCGCGCCGAGCAGGATCGGGTCGTCGCGGAAGTACATCCGCGCGATCTCGAGTGCGGGCGCCGGACGCCGTCTGCCGGAGTAGTACCCGGTCCACTCGCCGAACGGACCCTCGTCGCGCAGCAGGTCGGCGCGCAGCCAGCCCTCGACCACGACCTCGCTGCCGGCCGGGATCGGCAGCCCGGTGTGCTCGCCGGTCAGCACGGGCAGCCGCTCACCGAGGATCGCGCCCGCGTACTCCAGCTCGGAGATCCCGGTCGGCACCTCGGTGCCGCCGGTGACGAGCAGGACCGGGTGGTGACCGAAGGACACGACGACGGGCGCCTTCTCGCCGCGTTCGAACCAGCGGCGGGTGTGCTGTGCGCCGTGCTTGCCGGGGACGGCGTTGATGGTGGCGGAGCGGCCGTCGTCGACGACCTCCATGCGGTAGCAGCCGCCGTTGACGTCCTTGGTCTCCGGGTCCCGCGTGATCACGAGGCAGCCGGTGCCGATGTAGCGGCCGCCGTCGCCGGCGTGCCAGCGCGGCACGGGCAGCGACAGCAGGTCGACGTCCTTGCCCTCGACCACGTTGGCCAGCAGCGGCGAGTCGGCGACGGTCTCGGTCGGGAAGTCCCGCGCGGCGGCGGCCCAGCTCGACGGCTTGCCGCGCAGTGCCGCGACGAGCGCGGCGTCGTCGAGGTCGTCGCCGAGGTTGAGGGTGTGGCCGAGCCTGCGGGCGGAGCCGGTGCTGCCGGTGAGGACGCGGCCGGCCGGGTAGTCGGCGATGTCCTCGAACAACATCGCCTTGGGGTCGGGCCGGCGGTAGCTCAGCTCGGCGATCGCGCCCAGCTCCGTGTCCCAGTGCGCGCCGCGGACGTGCCGCAGCTCGCCGAAGCCTTCGACGGTCGCCAGCCAGGTGCGCAGGTCGGTCATGAGCGCCCCGTCAGGTGCGCGGCGACCAGGTCGAGCGCGCCGGGCGCCTCGAACAGGCTGAAGTGCCTGGCGTTCTCGAAGATCCGCAGCTCGGCGTTCGGGATCCCGTCGGCGAGCGCGCGTGCCATCGCCGGCGGGGTCGCGTAGTCGTGCTCCCCCACCACGACCAGCGTCGGCGCGGTGATGTTCGGCAGCAGCGCGGTGCCGTCGAACGCGCCGAGCGCGAGGCACGCCTGTGCGTGCGCGCCGGAGTCGGTGGCGAGGAACAGGTTCGCGACCCGCTTGGCCGCCGCGGGCTCGCGTTCGAGGAAGTCCGGCGAGAACCAGCGGTCCAGCTGGAACTCGAGCTGCTTCTCGCGTGGCTTGCCGATCGCGTTGCCGGCCCGCTCGGCCCACGCCGACTCGCGGTCGGGTCCGTAGCTCGCCGTCGTGTCGGCCAGCACCAGCCTGCTGACGAGGTCGGGCCGGGTGCCGGCGAGCGTGACCGCGACGCAGCCGCCCATGGACATGCCGGCCACCGCGACCGGGCCGCTCGCCTCGGCCTCGATCAGCCCGGCGGCGTCGGCGGCGAGGTCTTCGATCGTGAACGGCGCACCGTCCCAGGTGGACTTTCCGTGTCCGCGTGCGTCGGGCGCGAGCACCCGCGTGTCGAGCCGGTCGGCCAGCGGTTGCCACAGCTCACCGGACTGTGCGAGGGAATGCAGCAGCAGCACCGTCATCGTGTCCTCCGCTCCGCCGCCGCCGCGACCGCTCTGCGGATCTCCGGGTAGGTGCCGCACCGGCAGATGTTGCCTTCGAGGTGGTCGGTGATCTCGGCGTCGGTCGGCTTCGGGTTCTCCGCCAGCAGCTCGCGGGACATCAGCACGAAACCGGGGATGCAGTAACCGCACTGCGCGGCGTCGCGGTCCACAAAGGACGAGACGACGTCGTCGTTCTCGTCGAGCCCCTCCGCCGTGGTGAGCTCCGCGCCGTCGTAGCGCAGCGCGAGCGCGAGACAGCTCGACACGCTCATCCCGCCGGACAACACGGTGCACGCGCCGCACGCGCCGACGCCGCAGCCCTCACGCACGCTCGTGGTGCCGACCTTCTCGCGCAGCACGTCGAGCAGCAGCGAGTCGTCCTCGACGTCGACGGCGTGCACGACGCCGTTGACGGTCAGGGTGATCCGGTTCATGACCTCTCCTCCAGCGCCGCGACCACGGACTCCGGTGTCATCGGCAGCGTGGTCAGCCGCACGCCGACGGCGTCGCGGACGGCGTTCGCGATGGCCGGCGCGACCCCGAGGATCCCGGTCTCCCCAACGCCTTTCGCGCCGAACGGACCGGTGTCGTGCGGGCTCTCCACGATGATCGGCGTCAGCTCGTCTGGCAGGTCGCGCACCGACGGCAGCTGGTAGTCCAGCAGCGTGCCGTTGACGAGCTGTCCCTGGTCGAGCACGAGCTGGTCGAACAACGCGTGCCCGATGCCCATGATCGCCGCGCCGGACAGCTGCTGCTCCACGAGCGCGGGGTTGATCGCGCGGCCGACGTCACCGGCCACCGCGAGGTGTTCGAGGTGGACGCGGCCGGTCGCGGTGTCGACGGCGATCCGCACCCCGACCGCGCCGGCGAACCAGTGCTCGGTGACCTTCTCGGACCGGCCGGTTTCCTTGTCGTACGGCGTCCACCGTGACGTGAAGTTGGCCTCGGTGGTGAGTGTCGCGCCCCGCGCGCCGAAGTGCCCGTGCACCAGCTCCTGGACCGACACCGTGCCCCCGGTGTGCCGGAGGCCCTCGGGGGTCAGCTCGGCCGAGCCGCCGAAACGCTCGACCGCGAGCCCGATCAGCTTGTCCCGCATGGCTTCCGCGGCCAGCCGCACGGCGTTGCCGGTGTGGTAGGTCGAGCGGCTGCCCGCGGTGATCGTGTCGTACGGGGTGGCGTCGGTGTCCGCGCGCACGACGTGGATCCGGTGCGAGTCCATGCGCAGCACGTCGGCGGCGACCTGCGCCATGATCGTGTCGCTGCCCTGTCCCATGTCGACCGTGCTGATCAACAGCGTCGCCGAGTTGTCCTGGTTGAGCTGCAGCACGGCGTTCGCGATCGTGGGCGTCAGCACGGCCTTCACGCCGACCGCGACGCCCCGGCCACGCCGGATGCGACCGGTCCCCCGGTCCAGCGGCTCGAACCAACCGATCGCTTCGGCGACCTTGTCGAGGCAGGTGACGAAGTCCGCGCTGTGCATGGTCGTGCCCATCGGCGCCTCGTCGCCCTCGCGCAGGAGGTGCTTGCGGCGGAACGTGTACGGGTCCTCGCCGAGCGAGTGGGCCAGCTCGTCGATCAGCGACTCGTGCGACCACGTCACCTGCGGCACGCCGAACCCGCGGAACGGTCCGGCGGACGGCTTGTTGGTGTAGACGCAGCGGGACCGCACGCTCGCGTTGGCGATCCGGTACGGGCCGGGCGCCACCATGCCGGACTTGGCGGTGATACGGGGGCCGACGTCGGCGTACGCGCCGGTGTCGTACCGCACGTCGGCGATCGCGGAGACCAGGTTGCCGTCGGCGTCCGCGGTGAGGCTGGACGTGACGCCCGCGCCGTGCCGCGTGGTGAGCAGGAACGACTCCTCCCGCGACGCGACGATCCGCACCTTGCGCCCGGTCGTCCACGCGAGCGCGGCCGCGAGTGGCTCGAGGCGGTCGTACATCTTGGCGCCGAAGCTGCCGCCGAGCTGGCGGGTGGTGACCCGCACCCGGGACAGCGGCAGGTCGAGCAGGTCCGCGATCGTCTGCCGCACATAGGAAGGCGTCTGCGTGGTGGTCAGCATCTCCAGGCGACCGCTGTCGACCCACGCGATCGTGCACGGCAGCTCGATCGACACATGGTGGGTCGGCGGCGCCCAGAACTCGCCGGTCACGGTCGTCGCGCCGGCGTCGCGGGCGGCGGCCGCGTCGCCGTGCCGAAGGTGGTACTCGTAGTTGACGTTCGTGTCCCGCACCCCGCGCAGGTGGCGCAGGTCGCCGAACACCGACGACGGCCGCAGCTCGTCGTGCACGAACGCGGTCCCCGCCAGTGCGGCGGCGAGGTCGTAGACCGGCGGCAGCTCCTCGTAGTCCACCCAGACCGCGTCGGCGGCGGCCCGCGCGGTGGCGAGGTCGACGGCGAGCACCGCGGCGACGGGTTCGCCGACATAGCGCACCTTCTCGTGCGCGAGGCCGGGCTGATCGGCGAACGCGGGGCCGGTCAGCAGCCGGTCGCCGAGCTGTTTGTACAGGTCGGCGCCGGTGACCACGGCGTACACGCCGGGCAGCGCCAGCGCGTCCTCGGTGTGCACCGCGCCGATCAGCGCGTGCGGCTGGGTGCTGCGGTGCACGGCCACGTGCGCGCCGGTGCCGATCGGCTGGTCCCCGACGTGCGAGACGAGCCCCCGGACCCGCCCGACCGTGTCGAAGCGGGCCCGCCGGCCGCCGACCCAACCCTGTTGGAGCTCAACCATTGTGGCGTTCCTTCCACGCGCGGCGGACCGCGTCCTCGACGGTCACCCGCGCGAGCCTGCGCTTGTACTCGACGCTGCCGCGCACGTCCGGGATCGGGTCCAGCTCCGGCTCGACGGCCGCGAGCGCGGCGTCGACGGCGTCCTGGTCACCGTCCTGGTCACCGTCGGGCGTGGCGAACGACACGTACCTGGGAGTCGGCGCGACCGCACCGAGTCCGATGTGGACGGTGTCGCCGTCGATCAGCACGGCGGCCGACGCGCACGGCCAGTCGTTCTCGCTTAGCGACGAGTTCTTCTCGAAGTGGCCGGCGCGACTGCGTTGGGTGGGGATCCGGATCCCGGACACCAGCTCGTCGCGCTCGAGCGCGGTCTCCTGGAAGTCGGTGAAGAACTCGCGCACGGCGATCTCGCGGGTGCCGCGGACCGAGGTCGCCAGCACGGTGGCGTCGAGGACCAGCAGCGCGGTCGGCGGATCGAGCCGGTAGTCGCCGTGGGCGAGGTTGCCGCCTGCGCTCGCCGTGTTGCGCACGCGCGGGTTGGCGACGTGCCGGTACGTGGCGGCGGCCAGCGGGGCGGTCTCGCGGACCTCGGTCTCCATCCGCCGCAGGCTGACCATCGGCCCGACCGTCACGCCGGTCGCGTCGACCGTGACGTCGCGCAGGCCGGGGACGTTCGCGAGGTCGACGAAGTGGTCGGCGAACAGGATGCCCTGCTTGACGAGGATCTGGATGGCCGTGCCGCCGCCGTACACCATCGGGTTGTCCAGTGTGGACAGCAGCTCGGCGGCCTCGTCGAGCGCGGTGGGCCGGTGCAGGCGGGTCATCACCGCCCCCGCCGGAACACGGCGACGACCAGCGCGACGAGCGCCGTGACGGCCGCGGTCACGGCGAGCTTCTGCGTCGCCGCGACCGCGAGCTCGAGGGAGACGGGCGTGGCCGCGTGTTCGGTGGTGCGCGCGGTCGGGGCGACCGCCCTGGCGGCCTTCTTCTTCTCGGCCTTGCTCGGCGGCAGGGCCTCGACCGGCGCGCCGCAGGCGATGGCGAGGGACCTGGCGAACTCCAGCTCCACCTCGCGGCTGCGGCGCCGGATGATCGGCTCGCCGAGGCGGCCGAGCTTGCCCCACAGCGCCATGTCCATCTCGTAGCCGATGACCGACGCGTCGCCGTCCGGCCGGACCGAGAGCCGCGCGTCGATCTTGATCGAGCTGCCCAGCTTGCGGTCCTCCCCCTTGAGCACGGCGGTGACCTCCTTGGTCGCCGTCTGTTCGGAGACCGACTGGACGGCCGCGGAGAAGCCGGCGGAGAAGCGCACGTGGGCGACCTCGTTGACCAGCCGGCCGCGGTAGGTCGACTCGTCCACCCGGGTCAGCTCCTCGCAGCCCGGGATGCAGCCGCGCATGGTCTCCGGATCGAAGAACAGCGGGAACACCTTCTCGGGTGCCGCGGGAACGGAGAACTCGGACGCAAGTTTCATGTAGACCGCCATACGAGACGTAGAGTCCTGTCAGCGAGACAATAAGAGCACGATCACAGAGTGTCAAGCTGGCGAAACCAGTACGAAACAGACCTTGACTCCCCCGTTTGCCGCTCCTAGCATCCGCTCCACAGGACAACGAGTGTCGTATACAGGACCAGGGAGCTTTCCCCATGCGTCTCGCCACCACCGCGGTCGTCGCCGCCCTACTCGCGCTCACCGCGGCCGGCTGTGCCGCCGGCCCCGGCGGCGCCTCCGACGACGGCGACCCCCGCACGCTGCGCATCGCGCACAACTCCAACGCCGCCGCGCTACCCGTCCAGGTCGCGATCGCGGAGGGCATCTTCGCCAAGCACGACCTCGAGGTCGAGTTCACGAAGGTCGAGAACATCGGCACGCTGCCCGGCACGCTCGGCCGGTCGTTCGACGTCGCGCTGTCGGTGCCGACCACGGTGATCGCCGCGGCGCAGCAGGGCATCCCGGTCACGCAGGTGTCCGGCGCGACGATCGACGTCGAGGACAACCCGACCGGCTTCCTCATCGGCTCCAAGTCCGCCGGCGTCACCGACGTCAAACAGCTCGCCGGCAAGACGCTCGGCGTGCTGACCGAGACCGGCACCACGCACACGGCGACGAAGGCGTGGCTGAAGCAGGAGGGCGTCGACCCGGCCGACGTGAAGATCGTCCAGGTGGACGGGCCCGCGCAGGCCGACCAGCTCGCGGCCGGCCGCGTCGACGCGGTGGAGACGGTGATGCCGTTCGCCACCAACGTGTTGGCCGACCCGAACGCGGTGAACCTCGGTGACCCGTACCTGAAGCTCGCGCCGGAGCTGTCGGCGATCCTGTGGATCGCGAAGCAGGACTTCGCGGCGCGGAACGCGGACGTGCTCAAGGACTTCCGGGCCGCGCTCGACGACGCGCAGGACCTCATCGCGAACGACGACGAGAAGGCGCGGGCCGTGCTCAAGGACTACACCGGCCTGCCGGACGCGGCGATCAAGGCCGCGAAGCTGCCGACCTACACGACCGAGATCCGTCCGCAGGACCTGAAGACCTGGCTGCGGGCCATGAAGGACGCCGACGGCTTCGCCGGCGACGTCGACCTCGACGCGCTCACGCAGGACTGACCATGGCCGTGTGGGACGAGTTCGTGCCGGCCCACGAGCTGGAGCTGCTGCGTACCAGGGGGTTCGGCGGTGACGTCGAGGTCGGCGAGCGGCCGTGCCTCGTCGTCATCGACGTGACGCTGTCGTTCCTCGACGACACGGTGTACCCGACCGGCTGCGGCGCGATGGGCTGGGCCCGGCTGCCGAACATCGCCTCCCTGCTGGAAAGCGCGCGGTCGCTCGGCATTCCCCGCGTGCTCACCTGCGGGTCGGCGCCGGACTCGGTGTTCGTCGGCGGCGCGGTGAAGCTGTCGGCCGATCCGGCGCTCGCCCGCCTCGTGCACGAGGCGCCGTTCCCGCCGGAGCTGACGCCGCGCGAGGACGAGTACGTGGTGTCGAAGGCGAAGGCCAGCGCGTTCTTCGGCACGCCGCTGCTGACCTACCTGACCAGGCACCGGATCGACACGCTGGTCGTGGCCGGCACGACCACGTCCGGCTGCGTGCGGGCGTCCGTCGTGGACGCGGCGTCCTACGGCTTCCGGGTGCTCGTCGCGGAGGACGCGTGCTTCGACCGGTCGCGGTTCACGCACGCCGCGAACCTGTTCGACATCCAGCTGAAGTACGGGTCCGTCGTGGACACCCGCCGCGCGATCGAACTGATGGGAACGTGATGATCTCCTGCGAAGACCTCACGGTCACGCTGCCCGGCGCGACCGGCCCGGTGCACATCCTCGGTGGCGTGCGACTGTCGGTCGACAAGGGCGAGTTCGTGTCGATCCTCGGCACGTCCGGTTCCGGCAAGACCACGCTCCTGCGCGTGCTCGGCGGGCTCCAGGCGGCGACCGGCGGCCGGGTGTCCTGCGACGGCGTCGACGTCGCCGGCCCGCCCGACGGCGTGGTGACCGTCTTCCAGGACTACGCGCACTCGCTGCTGCCGTGGCGAACCGTGCGGCGCAACGTGGCGCTCGGCGTCGAGGCGTCGCTCGGGAAGTCCGAACGGGACGGTCGGGTCGACGAGGCGCTGGCGATGGTCGGACTGTCCGATCGGGACGGCGAGTACCCGTGGCGGCTGTCCGGCGGCATGCAGCAGCGGGTGCAGATCGCCCGCGCGCTCGCGATGCGGCCGAGGGTGCTGCTGATGGACGAGCCGTTCGGCGCGCTGGACGCGATGACGAAGGCGTCGCTGCAGGACCAGCTGCAGCAGGTGCAGGAGCTGACCGGGACGACGATCGTGTTCGTCACGCACGACGTCGAGGAGGCCGTGTACCTGTCCGACCGGCTGGTGGTGCTGAGCGGCAGCCCGGCGAACATCGGGCTGTCGCTGGACATCCCGCTGCCGAGGCCGCGCGACCAGATCGCCACCAAGGAGCGCGCCGACTACCTCGACCTGCGCCACCAGGTGTACGAGGCGTTGGGACACCGGGTCGGTGAGCGAGCCCATGGGTAGGGTCAACGTGCTCGGCGCCGCGGTGTTCGTGCTGGGCATCGGGCTGTGGGAGCTGCTGGTGCGCACCGGCGTGCTCACCTTCACCTACCTGCCGCCACCGTCGGACGTGGCGACCGGGCTCGGCGAGCTGTTCGGGTCCGGCGAGCTGGCGACCGCGCTCGGCCACACGCTGTTCGCCGCGCTGACCGGCTGGGCGGTCGCGGGCGTGGTCGGTGTCGTGACCGGCTCGGTGCTCGGGCTCGTCCGTTCGGTGTGGACGTACTCGATGGCGAGCCTCGAGGCGCTGCGGGCACTGCCGATCGTGGCGTTCGTGCCGGTCGCCGTGCTCCTGTTCGGGTTCTCCGTGCAGACCGAGATCATGGTCGCGTTCTACGCGGCGCTGTGGCCGGTCCTGCTGAACACGATCAACGGCATGCGCACCGAGGCACGGATGGTCGAGTCCGGCGCGGTGCTGCGGCTGTCGCGGACCGCCGTGCTGTGGAAGATCCGCCTGCCGGCGGCCACCGCGACGATCGTCGTCGGGCTGCGGCTCGGCCTGTCCACGTCGCTGGTGCTCACGCTGGTCGCCGAGATGGTCGGCAACCCGGCCGGGCTCGGGTTCCTGCTGGTCGAGAAGGGCCAGGCGCTGCAGCCGGGGCAGATGTTCGCCGCGGTGTTCGTCATCGGCGTGACCGGTATCGTCCTGAATGGACTAGTGATGGGCGCGGCGAGGCTGGCGTTCCGTGGCCAGCTCGCCGCGGCCGGGGAGGCGTGATGGGCAGCGGCACTCCGCTTCGCGGTCTGGTCCCGTTGGTGGCGCTGTTGGTGCTGTGGCAGCTCCTCGGCGACCCGGCGTCGCCGTACTTCCCGCCGCCGTCCACGTGGCTCGACGGGATCCGGCCGCTGCTCGACTCGGACAAGCTGGTGCCGGCGATCGGCGACACGGCGCTGACGTTCCTGGTGGGACTGTCGATCGCGACCGTGCTCGGCTCGCTCGTCGGCACGCTGGTCGGCGCGAGCCGGCCGGTGGACCGAGCGCTGTCGCCGAGCCTGGAGTTCCTGCGCGCGCTGCCCGCGGCGTCGCTGGTGCCGGTCGCGGCGCTGGTGCTGGGGTACACGACGCAGATGAAGCTGGTCGTGGTGGTCCTGCCGGCGATGTGGCCGATCCTGCTGACCTGCCGGTCGGCGCGGCGGTCGCTGTCCCCGGTGCTGCTGGACACGCCACGCACGCTTGGACTGTCCAACTGGGACCGGGTGACCAAGATCCTCACGCCGGCGCTGATGCCCGCGGTGCTGCTGGGGATCCGGGTCGCCGCGCCGCTGGCGCTGATCATCACGCTGCTGGTGGAGATCGTCACGCGGGTCGACGGTTTGGGTGCGGCACTCGGCGCGGCGCAGGCGAACTTCCTGTCGGCGCAGGTGTACGGGTTGCTCACGATCGCGGGGGTACTGGGGTTCGGTGTGAACTGGGTCGTCACGCGCGCGGAGACCGCGGTCAGCCGGCGCATGCGTGGCACGGCATAGGAGTCGTAGATGACCGAAGTGCAGACGGTGGCCTGGTACCGGTCGCTGGACCGGACGAAGTGGCGCGCCCTGATCGCGGCGAACCTCGGCTGGCTGTTCGACGGGTTCGAGACGTACGCGCTGATCCTCACCGCGGGCGTGGCGCTCAAGCAGCTCCACCCCGCCGCGGCCGGCAACCCGGCGTTCTACATCGGACTGACGATCGCGATGACCCTGCTCGGCTGGGGTTTCGGCGGCATCATCGGCGGGATCGTGGCCGACTACCTCGGCCGCCGCAAGGTGCTGCTGATCTCGATCACGCTGTACTCGATCTTCACCGGGCTGTCGGCGATCGCGTGGAACTGGGAGTCGTTCCTGATCCTGCGCCTGCTGACCGGCGTCACGCTCGGCTCGGAGTGGGGCACCGGCACGTCGCTGGTGGCGGAGATGTGGCCGGCGCACGCGCGTGCCAAGGCGGCCGGGCTGATGCAGTGCGGCCTCGGGCTCGGCTTCTTCGTGGCGTCCGCCGCGTGGCACTTCATCGCGCCGCTGGGTGAGAACTCGTGGCGGTACATGTTCCTGCTCGGTGTGCTGCCGGCGTTCTTCGCGCTGTGGCTGCGGCGCAGCGTGCCGGAGTCGGAGAAGTGGACGAAGGTCAAGGACCGGCGGGCCGCGCTGCAGTCCCAGGACACACTGTCCGAAGAGGAACGCACGTACACGAAGTTCACGCTGCGGCAGATCCTCGCCGACCCCGCGCTGCGCCGACTGACCATCCTCGGCTCGATCATGTCGACCGTGACGACCCTGGCGTGGTGGGGCATCTCGACGTGGGTGCCGGCGTACGTCGGCAGCATCGCGGCGAAGGACGGGCACTCCGCGGAGAGCTACGCGTCGACGGCCGGGATGATCTACAACGTCGGCGCCATCGCCGGGTACATCTCGCTCGGGTTCGCCGCGGACCGGTTCGGTCGCAAGGGGACGGTGTTCACGTACTTCGCGGCGTCGCTGATCATGACGCCGGTGCTGTTCCTGTGGACGTCGGACCTGACGCTGGTGTTGTTGCTGTGCGCGGTGAACGGGTTCTTCACGCTCGGCCAGTACACGTGGATGCCGGTGTGGCTGCCGGAGTTCTACCCGACGCACCTGCGTGCGACCGGTTCGGCGTTCGTGTTCAACGCGGCGCGCTTCGTGGCGTTCCTCGGCCCGCTTCTCGCGGGGACGATCATCGCGACGCTCGGCGGCTACGGCACCGCGGCCACCGTCGTCGGCCTGATCTACCTCGTGGGTATGGCGGTGGTCCCCTTCTGCCCGGAGACCCGGGGGCGCGCGCTGCCGGAGTAGCCGCGCACCTAGCCGTCCCGCTCCGGCAGGTCCACGAGTCCGGTCAGTGCCGCGATCGCCAGCAGCGCCAGCCCGCCCAGCACCACCCACGCGACCGGACTGCCGAGGTTCATCGTCCAGCTGTGGCCGATCCGCGCGTGCACGAACGCGGCCGGGTCGCGGCGGTTCACGTACATCAGACCGGCCAGGTACCAGTGCGCGTCGTCGTCTCGTTGCACCACACCGGAGTCCTCGTCCTCCTCGTCCGGCAGCGCGGGCAGCCGGTGGCCGGCCGACCCGACCCTGCGGTCCCACCGGACCAGCAGGACGACCATCACCGCGAGCGGCAGATAGGCGGCGATCCGCCACGGCAGGGTGGCCGGGACGACCTCCCACAGCTGCAGCGCGGTGACCGCGAGGCCGAGGTTGAGGGCCGCGCCGAGCAGCAGCGTCATCGTCGCGACGCCGTGCAGATAGACCCGGTAGCGGCGGGCCGAGCCGCGCGGCCGGGCGGCGTCCAGGTCGGGCCGGGCGCGGAGGACCGCCAGTGTCACCAACGGGACCAGCACGACGATGCCGGCCTGGAACAGCACCGGCTCGAACGCGGCGGCCCACGTGGTCGGCTCCCGGGTGCCCGGGTCGAGGCCGAAGCCACGGAACCGCATGATCGTCGCCGGCAGGTCGGCGTACTGGAGCCAGCCGACGACGGCGGTCGCCAGCAGGACGAGATCGGCCGGGATCAGGTGGCGCCACGGCACGCGGACCGGGTCGGTCCGGAACGTGGTGTCGACGGTGACGCCCTGACGCCGGCCCGCGCGCCAGCCCCCGGTCCGCTTGGCCGCGCGGATCGTGCGGTTGGCGCGGAGGTAGAGCAGGAAGTCGACGGCCGCGAGCAGCGTCGCCCAGAGCGGGCCGGCGCCGACGAGGACGGCGACCACGACGGCCGCCGCCCCGGCGCCGAGCACCAGCCGCGTGAACGCCCTGCGCTGGCCGACGATCACCGGGTCGGCGACGCGGTCGGCGGTGACCCGCACGCCGAAGGGCAGTGTCGGCCGCGCGAGCGCCGGCAGCATCAGCACCAGGCAGGTGAGCGCCACGATCAGCAGTCCGGCCGCGGTCAGCGTGGTCATTGCTCTTCCCCCTTGAACGTGGACAGCAGCTCGGCGCAGTGGACGAGGACGTCCTGCTTGTCGATGCCCTGGACGGTGGCCTCGGCGAGCAGCACCCGCAGCCGGTCGCGCCACGCGGCCACGTACTGCTCGTCCGGGCGGCCGGACGACTGGTCGCGCCGCACCACGGCGCCGCTCTTGCGGTTGATCCTGATGACGCCTTCCTGCCGGAGCAGGTCGTACGCCTTGTTGACCGTGTGGAAGTTGATGCCGAAGTCGGCCGCGAGCTGCCTGGTCGAGGGCAGCGGGTCGCCCTGCTTCGCGTGCCCTCTGGCGATCTGGTCCACGACGCTGTCGCGGATCTGCTGGTAGATCGACACCTCCGACTGGAGGTCCAACGTCAGGTTCACACCGGCAAGCATATCTGTTCTACAACTAATAGAGCAACTATGTGTACCGCGTCAGGAGGCCGGGACCTCTTCCAGCTCCCGCGCGAGCCGGGGCAGCACCGACCCCGCCCAACCACGCGGCATGTTCGTGAACGCGTTCTCGTGCGCGGGGTCGGACAGGTCGAAACCGCCGTGCTCCAGGAACAGGCGCGTCCCCGTGCCCTCCGCGACGAGGCGCCACGTGATCGTCCAGCCCATCGTGTCCTCGGCGAAGGTGTAGGCGAACTCGCGCTGTCGCTCGACGAGCGTGACCGTGCACGGGACGACCCCCCAGCGACCCATGTCGAGCGTGAAGCGGTGCCCCACCTCGGCGCGGACGTCGCCCGCCGCCCACCACCTGGCGAGACGCTCGGGCTCGGTGAGCATGCGCCACACCTTCTCCGGCGGCTGCGGCAGGAACTGGTCGACGTGGATGGTCTCAGTCATCGGACTCTTCCTCCATGATGTGGGACAGCGTGCGCAGTCGGTCGCGCCAGTAGCGCTCGAACGGATGGAGCCATTCGCTGACCGCGACCAGCGGCTCGGCGGTCAGGTGGTAGTGCCGCTCGCGCCCGCGCACCTCCTCGCGCACCAGCTCGGCGCGGCGCAGCACCTGCAGGTGCTCCGACACCGCCGGCCTGCTCAGGTCGAACTGCGCGGCGAGCGACCCCGCGGTCTTGGACCCGTCGCGCAGCAGTTCCAGCAGCCGACGGCGGACCGGGTTGGCCATGGCGGTGAACAGCAGGTCATCGAGCACGGCGGCAACCATATGTCGGAGATCTCCGACATGTCAACAATCTCCGACATATCCGAGGACTGGAACTTCGGCGGGTGGGTACTCCGTTGACAGGGCAAGTGACCCAACGGAAGGACGCGCAATGCCTCTGCTCAGGAAACTGACGGCCCTCGCGGGCACGGCGGCCGCGGCACGGACCTACGCGCGCCGCAACCCGGACAAGGTGAACAAGGTGGCGGCGAAGGCCGGCCAGTTCATCGACAAGCGCACCAAGGGCAAGTACCACCACCAGATCGAAGGCGCGATGCGCAAGGTCAACACCATGACCAGCGGCCCGAACGGTCAGCAGCGACCCCCGGCGCACTGACGACGCGATCGGGGCACCGGCTGTCCTGTCCGTGCGACTAGAGCGTGACCGAGACCCGGACGTCGATCGCGGCGTCCGGGTCCTTGATGTACAGCTCCCGCACGATCGCGCGGTACAGGCGCAGCCGCGCGTCGCCGGTCACGCGGTCCACGTCCCACTCCCCGAGGCCGTTCGCCGCCGACTTGCGTGCGATCGCCGCCACGCCACGGGCGAGGTCCGCGGTCTGCTCGGCCGCGGTCGCCGTCAGGTACACCGCCTGCCCCTCGCCGGCCGCCACGGTCGAGTCGAACACCACGATCGACAGCTCGGGCCGGTCGGCGAGGTTGGCCGAGTGCCGGGCGCCCGGCGCGGAGACCCAGTACAGCTCCCGATAGCCGTCGTGCGCGAACCACACGGGCGTCGCCCACGGGTGGCCCTCCGCGTCGGCCGTCGCGAGGGTCATGTACGAGTTCGTGTCGAGGATGTGCCGGGCGATGTCGGCGTGCTCGGCGGGCGTGGTCGAGCGTCGCACCACGAACCGGCCGTCGGCGAACATCAGCCGACCACCGCGGCGGACAGGGTGTCCGCGATCAGCCTGCCGAGGTCGTCCGCGTGCTTCTCGAGGTAGAAGTGCCCGCCCGGGAAGACCTTCAGCGTGAAGTCGCCGGTGGTGTGCTCGCGCCACAGCTCCGCGGTCTCCACCGGCGTCATCGGGTCGGCGTCACCGGTGACCGCCACGATCGGGCACGCCACCGCGGCGTCCGGCGGGTTCGGCCGGTAGGTCTCGATGGCCCGGTAGTCGCTGCGCAGCGCCGGCAGGAACAACGCACGCAGCTCGCTGTCCCTCAACAGCGTGTTCTCGCCGTTGGACAGCCGCAGCACCTCGTCGGCCATCCTCTCGTCGTCCAGCACGTGCACGTACTCCGACGGCGGCCGCTGCCGCGACGGCGCCCGCCGCGCGGACGCGAACAGCACCAGCGGCGGCCGCGCCATCCTGCGCGCCACCTCGAACGCGAGCGTCGCGCCGAGGCTGTGCCCGAAGAACGCGACGGGCAGGTCGGTCACCTCGGTCAACGCCTCGTGCACCCGGTCGGCCAGCTCGCCGAGGTCCTCGATCCCCGGCTCCCGGAACCGGTCCTGGCGTCCCGGATACTGGACCCCGAGCACGTCCACGGTCGGCGACAGGAGCTTCGACAGCCGGAAGAAGTAGCTCGCGGCGCCGCCCGCGTGCGGGAAGCACACCAGCCGGACGGGAGCCCCGGGCGACTGGTGGAAGCGCCGCAGCCAGGTCGACACCCTCACCCCTCACCGAGCACGGCGTCGAGCGCCCTACCCATGTCGGACTCCGCGAACTCCAGGATCCGCGCCAGCAAACCATGTTGTCGCAACCGCAGAGGCGACATCTGAGACAGCGCCCACTGTATCGCGGCGGCCGGGTCCAACTCGGGCACCGACACCGGCAGCTTCACCGGCGGCGCGGCGCCGGTGAACGCGTACGTCGGCAGGTCAACCAGCTCGCCGCGCGGGCCCGGCAGCGCCCGCGCCCAGTCGATCGCGAGGCCGTGCGTGTGCAGCGTGCCGATGGTGCGGGCGAGCTGCGCGTTCCCGCCGTGGTCGCGGCGCAGCGTCGACGCGACGACACCGCCGCGCTCGCTGAGCGGCGACACCAGCACCGGATGCGCGCTGACCTCGACGAACACGTCGTGTCCCGCCGCGAGCAGGCCGGTGTGCGCGAGGTCGAACCGCACCGGCTCACGCAGGTTGCGGCACCAGTAGGCGGCGTCGAGCGCCTCGCCGGGCAGCTCCGCACCGGACACCGTCGACCAGAACGGAAGCCGCGTCGGCCTCGGCCGCAACCCGGTCAGCTGCGCCTCCAGCACCGGCAACACCCGGTCGAGGTGCGCGCTCTGTGCCGCGTGGTCCACGGCGAGCCGCCGGCAGCGCACCCCTTCGGCGGACAGCTCCGCGACGAGCCGGTCGACCGCGGCGGCGTCCCCGCCGACCACGGTGGCCGAGGCGGTGTCGACGACCGCGACCGACACTCCGGGGCCCATGCGGGCCTCGACCTCGGCGACCGGGCGGCCGACGACCGCCATCGCGCCGCGACCGCAGTCGCGCACCAGCCGGCCGCGCAGCGCGACCACCCGCGCGCCCTGCTCGACCGTGAGCGCGCCGGCCACGACCGCGGCCGCGACCTCGCCGAGCCCGTGGCCGACGACGGCGGCCGGCTCGAGCCCGAGCGCCCGCAGCGCGGCCGCGAGCGACACGTGCATGGTGAACAACGCGGGCGCCACCACGTCGACGCGGTCGAAGTCGAGGTCGTTGTCGCCGGCCAGCACGTCGAGCACGGACCAGCCGGTGAGCGGGCGCAGCGCCTCGTCGCACGCGGCGGCCGTCTGCGCGAACGCGGCGCTCTCCCGCAGCAGCGCCCTGCCCATGCCGAGCCACTGTCCACTTTGGCCGGGGAACACGAACACCACGCGGTCGCGCGGCACCGCGAGCGCCTCGACCACCGCACTGTGCGGCACGCCGTTGGCCAGTGCCCGCAACGCCTCCGCCGCCGACCCGACGCTGCCCGCCAGCACGCTCGCGCGGGCCGGGAAGTGGGTCCGGTGCAGTGCCGCGGTGCGCGCGAGGTCCACGAGCGACACGTCGGGATGGTCGGTGAGCCAGTCGGCCCAGCGTGCCGCCTGCCGGCGCAGGGCGGTGTGGTCGCGGGCGGACACCACGACCGGCAGCGTCCCGGTGACCGGGCGCGGCGGCGCCGGCTCGCGGGCCGCGGGCGGCGGCTCGACGACGACCCCGGCGCCGCCGCCGCGGATCTCGGCGCGGGCCGCGTCGGCGCGCCGGAGCGCGGCGACCGCCTCGATGGCCCCGAGCACCCCGGTGCCCGCGACGGTGTCGCCGGGACGCGGGGCGCCGAGCAGCGCGAGCACCCGGTCGCCGTCGCGTTCCGCCGTGGACAGTCGCTTGAGCACGACGAGCCCGTAGGAGTCCGCGCCGCCGCCGGCGAGCGCGAGGTCGCACTCGCCGTGGCGCAGCGCGGTGCGCGCGAGATGCAGCGCGACGACCGTGGACGAGCAGACGGTGACCGACGGCCCGCGCAGGCCGAACGTGGTGGCGACCCGGCCGGCCACGTCCCCGCCCTGCGCGCCGACGTACACGCCGGTGTCGCTGTCGCGCAACGACTCCGGCCGCAGCCCGGCGTGTTCCAGCGCCCGCCACGCGGTCTCCAGCGCGTGCCGCTGGTGCGGGTCCATCGCGGCGGCCTTGCGGGTCGGGAGCCCGAACAACGCGGCGTCGAACCGGCCGGCGCCGCCCGGCGGCCTGCTCGCGGCGCCGACGATCGCGACCGCGTCCGTGTCGACGTTCTCCCGCCCGGTCGCGGCCGGGCGCGGCACCGGGTCGCCGAGCGACAGCCGCGCGAGGATCAGCCGCGCGATCGCGGTCGGGGTCGGGTGGTCGAACGCGAGCTTCGCCGGCAGCGCGATCTCGGTCTCGGCCGCGAGGCGCTTGCGCAGCTCGACGGCCATCAGCGAGTCCATGCCGAGGTCGCCGAGCACCTGCCGCTCCCCGATCGCGTCGACCGGGGTGCCGAGCACGACCGCGGCCTCGCGCCGCACCAACAGGGTGGTCGCGGCGCGGCGCGCGTCGTCGGTCAGCACGGCGAGCCGGTCGCGGAGTGTCGCCGGCGAGGTGCCGCTGGGCGCCCGCCTGCGTGGCCCGCGCACGAGCGCACGCAGCAGCGCGGGCGGCTCCGCGCCCTTGTCCGGCTCGCGGCGCAGCACGCCGGGCTCGAGCTTGACCGGCACCAGCTGCGGCTCCGGCTGGGACAGCGCGGCGTCGAACGCCTTGCGGCCCTGGTGCGCGGAGAGCGCGGCGATGCCCTGGCGGCGCAGCCTGGCCAGCTCGGTCTCGCCGAGGTGCGCGCTCATGCCGGCGCCGGACTGCTCCCACAGGCCCCACGACAGGCTGGTGGCGACGAGCCCGTTGGCGCGCCGGTGCGCGGCGAGCGCGTCGAGGAACGTGTTGGCGGCCGCGTAGTTGCTCTGCCCCGCGCTGCCCAGCACGCCGGACACCGACGAGAACAGCACGAACGCGGCGAGCGGGTCGTCGCGGGTCAGCTCGTGCAGATGCCACGCGCCGGCGACCTTCGGGGCGAGCACCCGCGCGAACCGCTGCGGGTCCTGTCCGGTGACGAGCCGGTCGTCGACCACGCCGGCGAGGTGCAGCACGGCGGTGAGCGGGTGTCGGACGTCCACTTCGGACAGCAGTGCGGCGACCTGCGCACGGTCGGCCACGTCGGCGGCGAGCACCCGCACCGAGTCGGCGCCCGCGGCGAGCAGCTCGGTCGTCAGCTCGTCGGCGCCCGGCGCGTCCGGGCCGCGCCGGGAGGCGAGCACCAGGTGCCGCATGCCGTACGCGGCAACGAGATGCGTCGCGACGAGCCGGCCGAGCTCGCCGGTGCCGCCGGTGACGAGGACCGTGCCCTCCGGGTCGAGCACCGGCCCGCCGGAGCGGTCCTCCGCGACCACCGGCAGCAGGCGGGGCGCGACCAGGTTGCCGCCGGTCACCACCAGCTCCGGCTCGGTCGCGGCGAGCGCGGCGGCCACGGCGACCGGCGCGGCGTCCCGCCCGATGTCGACGAGCCGCAGCGTCCGCTCGGGATGCTCCGCGCGCACCGACCGCACGAGACCCCACACCGGCGCGGTCACCAGCCCGTCGAGGTCCTCCTCCGCGGTCGCGGAGACCGCGCCCCTGGTGAGGAACACCAGTTCCGTCTCGTCCACCGCGGCCCCGGCGAGCAGCCGCTGCACGACGTGGAGCGTCTCGACACCCACCCGTGTCACGTGCCGGGGCACGGCGGCCGGGTCGCCGTCGGCACTCGCGCCCGTCAGGTCCACCACGATCCGGACCGGCGCCGGCCCGGCCAGCAGTCCGTCCACAGTGGACGGCAGGATGCCGAGGAGTCCGGCCGCGACACCGGCGCCGAGCACGGCGACCTCGCCGGTGACCGGGTCGGCGACCACCTCGGTGGCCGGCTCGACCGGCTGGAACTCCACCCGGTACAGGTGTTCGGCCGGCTCGCCGCCGCGGATCGCGGCCGCGCTGGCCGCGGTGAGGCACAGCTCGTCGACGTAGGCGACCGGGTAGCCGTGCTCGTCGGCGACCCACACGCGGGCGCTGCCGTGCGCGGCGTCCAGCTCGACCCGCACCCGCAGCGCGGTGCTCGCCGTGGAGTACAGCTCGACGCCGCGCCAGCGGTTCGGCAGCAGCACCGAGTCGCTGATCGGCTCGATCGCGGCGAGCGTGTGCAGCGCGGCGTCGAGCAGCGCGGGGTGCACCTCGTAGTCCGTCGGGTGCGCGGAGATGGCGGCCGGCAGCCGGGCGAGCCCGAACGCGACCGGCCCGCGCCGCGACACCTCGGCGAGCCCCTGGAAGGCCGGCCCGTAGGTGAGGCCGAGGTGGTGGAGGGTGTCGTAGACGTCGTCCGGGTCGAGCGGCGCCGCGTCGGCCACCGGCCACTCGGCCAGCTCGGCGAACCCGTCGCCGCCGTCGGCGACCGGGTCGTCGATCAGCTCGCCGGTCGCGTGCCGCGTCCACGACTCGCGGGTGTCCTCCCGTTGGGAGAACACGGAAACCGGGCGCCGGCCGTCCACCTCCAGCGGCCCGACGGTCACCTGGAGGCGCACGTAGCCGGTCTCCGGGAGCACCAGCGGCTGGCTCAGCACCAGCTCGCCGACGCCGACCGCGCCGACCTGGTGCGCCGCGTTCAGCACGAGCTCGAGCAACCCGGTGCCGGGCACCACGACCGTGTCGAACACCGCGTGGTCGGCGAGCCATGGCTGCGCCGCCAGCGAGAGGCGGCCGGTGAGCAGGTATCCCTCGCCGTCGGCGGTCGTGGTGACGGCCCGCAGCCACGGGTGCGGGAGCGACTCGAGGCCGGCGGAGCGCAGGTCGCCGTCGGAGCGGCCGACCGTGAGCCAGTACCGGTCGCGCTGGAAGGCGTAGGTGGGCAACGGAACCCGCGCCGCGCCGGTGCCGGCGAGCAGGGCGGTCCAGTCGAGGTCGTGGCCGCCGACGTGCAGCGCGGCGAGCGCGGTGAGGACCGCGTGCACCTCGTCGTCGCGGGCCGGGCCGCACTCGACGTAGTGGCCGACGCCGTGCTCGTCGAGCGCGCGAACCGTGTCGAGCACGCCGGTGACCGTGCTGACCACGGTCATGGCGGGCTGGCCGAACGGTGTCGCTGCGACGGTTTCCGCGTACTCGTCGGCGCCGAGCCGGCCGCGCGCGACGACCAGCCGGGCCGCGTCGTCGAGGCTCAGCGCGCCGGCGACGTGCGCGGCGACCAGCTCGCCGACCGAGTCGCCGGCGACCGCGTCCGGCGTGACGCCCCACGACTCCCACAGCCGGTACAGCGCGACCTCGACCGCGAACAGCGCGGGCGGCATGAACTCGGGCCGGTGCACGGCATCGGTGTCGATCACCTCGGCGATCGGCTGTCCGAGGTGGCCGTCCACCGCCGCGCACGCGGCGTCGAAGGCCGCGCCGAACACCGGGAACGCCACCCGCAGCGCCCGGCCCATGCCGGCCCGCTGCGCGCCCTGCCCGGCGAAGAGCATCGCGAGCCCCCCGGCCCGCGCGCTGCCGGCGACCACCCCCCGCCGCTGGTCGCCGGCAGCCAGTGCGCGCAGCCCGCGCACCGCCTCCGCGAGGTCGCGTGCGACGACCGCGCCCCGGCAGTCGAACTGCGTGCGGGTCCCCGCGGACCTGGCCACGTCCTCGAGCGAGCCGTCGCCGTGCGTGTCGAGCCAGTCGGCGAGCCGCGCCGCGTTCGCCGCTCGCGCCGCCTCGTCCCGCCCGGACACCACGACGGGCACCCCCACGACGCAGGTCCGCGCGGCACGCGGGCCCGGCGCGGGCGCCTCCTCGAGCACCACGTGCGCGTTCGTGCCGCCGCGCCCGAACGCCGAGACGCCGGCGCGGCGCGGCCGTGGCCCCCGACGCCACGGCCGCGCGTTCGCCAGCAGCGCCAGACCGGCGAGGTGCTGGCTCGGGTGGTCGGCGTACCGGCTCGCCGGCAGCGTCTCGTGCCGCAGCGCGAGCACCATCTTGATCAGCCCGGCGATGCCGGCGGCCGCCTGTGTGTGGCCGAGGTTCGACTTCACGGAGCCGACCAGCAGCGGCCGGTCGCGGTCGCCGAACACCGCGGCGAGGGCGGCCGCCTCGACCCGGTCGCCCGCCGCGGTGCCGGCGCCGTGCGCCTCGACCGCGTCGACGTCGGCCGGCGCGAGCCCCGCGACCGCGAGCGCGGCGCGCACGACCTCCTGCTGCGCGCGGCCGCCGGGGCCACCGCCGTCCTGGTTGACCGAGGAGCCGACGACCACCGCGAGCACGTGGTCGTCCGAGTCCACATCGGACAGTCGCTTGAGGACGACCAGCCCGCAGCCCTCAGCGGGCCCGACGCCGTCGGCGCTCGCGGAGAAGCTCTTGCACCGCCCGTCGGCCGCGACCACGCCCTGGCGGCCGAGCTCGACGAACAGCGCCGGGGTGCTGAGCACCGTGACGCCGCCGGCGAGTGCGAGGTCGCACTCCCCCAGCCCCAGCGCGACACACGCGAGGTGCAGCGACACGAGCGAGGACGAGCACGCCGTGTCGACCGTGACCGCGGGGCCACGCAGCCCGAGCGTCTGAGACACGCGGCTGGACAACGCGCTGCCGGCGCTGCCGGCGCCGCCGAGGTCGAGGTCGAAGGTGTGCCGGTCGCCGTAGTCCGAGCCGGTGGTGCCGACGTAGACGCCGGTCCTGCTGCCCCGCACCGACTCCGGCGCGACGCCGGCCCGCTCGAGCGCCTCCCACGCGGTCTCCAGCAGCACCCGCTGCTGCGGGTCCATCGACTGCGCCGCACGCGGCGAGATGCCGAAGAAGCCCGCGTCGAACAGCTCGACGTCGCGCAGGAACCCGCCCTCCCGCGGGTAGCCGCCCGGTTCGAGCAGGTCGAGGCCGTCCCAGCGCGGCGGGAACTCACCGATCGCGTCGCCGCCCGCCGCCAGCAGGCGCCAGTAGTCCTCCGGGGACTCGACGCCGCCGGGCAGCCGACAGGCCATCGACACCACTGCGATCGGCTCTGGGTAGGAACTTGTCATGACCGACCGTCCGTTCGGGCCAGGTCGAGCGCTATGCGGAGTCCTTCTCCTGGCGCGCGACGCGCCGCTGGCTCCCCCATCGCTGCGCGGGCCAGGCGTGGTCCCGGTTCAGCGTGCACCTGATCTCCGACGGCTGGCTGGTCTCGAACGGCCGCATCAACGCGACCAGGTCGCCGCCGCACCGCGGGTCGGCGCACTTGCCGACCACCACGCGCCACGACGCGTCGGTGTGGATCAGCTGCGACGCCGCGGTCACCAGCTCGCCGATCTCGCTGGAGATCTCCGCGGCCGCCGGGTGCGCGCCGAGCCAGTCGACGTGGCGGCGCAGGAACTCGGCCATGCCGGCGACGTTGCGGATCGGCCGGGCCACCGCGCGCTCGTCGACCACGACCTGCGCCCACGACGCCAGCACACCGCGGATCGCGGCCCGCACCTCGACCGTGCGCGGGGACAGCGGCACGCCCGGCGTGCGCCCGGTCCGGCCGCCGCCCGACTGCTCCATCTCCACGTACAGGTCGGGCAGGTTGCGCAGCTGCTGGTCGAGGCGGTCGCGGCAGTGTCCGCAGAGGAGGGACCGGGCGGCGGCGAGGCGGGGCTGCAGCGCGCCGGTCTCGGCGTCGCGGCGGCAGCGCAGCGAGACGCAGCGGCGGGACGTGACGCCGGTGCCGGGGCGCTCCGGTGTCAGATCGGCGATGCCGGGCATGGGCGCCAGCTCGGCGACCGTGCCGTCGGGGGTGAGCGTCTCGGCCGAGGTTCGTTGACGAGCGTGCACTTCTCCTCCAGGGCTCGAAGGTAGGCGGCGTCGTCATCGCCGGAACCTGGCCTGGTGACGACTTTGCCCAGCGTACGAAACCAACCGGACGGTTTGTCAAGCAAGACCAAACCGATTGGTCTGTTTCTTGAGCGGCGCGTATGCGGCCCTGGTGTGCCGGGCCTACCGCGGCCTAGACTGCCTCGCCCAGAAGGACGAGGAGGTCCAGTGGTCAGGAAGCTCACGATCGCGGCCGGCGCCGTGCTGATAGCCGCCGCGAGTCTGGCGATCGTCGCGCCGACCGGCGCGGCGGCCGATCGCGGCGGGTCCACCCATGGCCCGTGCCAGTACACCACCACCCCGGACGAGCCGGCGGCCCGTCCGGTGCCGTTGCCGCCCGACCCGCACCGCACCCCCGACCGTGGCACCGTGCGCGTCGACGTGCGCACCAACCAGGGCAAGGTGCCCCTGCGGCTCGACCGCTCGATGGCCCCGTGCACCGTCCAGAGCTTCGTGCACCTGGCGAAATGGCGGTTCTACGACCGGACGACGTGCCACCGGCTGACCACGTACCCGACGCTCGAGGTGCTGCAGTGCGGCGACCCGAGCGGCACCGGCGAGGGCGGGCCCGGCTACAAATACTCCGACGAGCTTCCAGTGGGCCTCGAGCCGGCCCCGAACGATCCGACCGGCGCACGGAAGATCTACCCACGCGGCACGCTCGCGATGGCCAACGCCGGCCCGGACACCAACGGCAGCCAGTTCTTCCTCGTCTACGGCAACGCCTACCTCCGCCCGGACTACACGATCTTCGGCACCATCGGCGACACCGGGCTCGCCACCCTCGACAAGGTCGCCGCGGGCGGCGTGCAGCCGACCCCGGAGGACCCGGCGCCGCTCGACGGTCCGCCGAACCTGGTGACCGACCTGTTGAAGGTCAAGGCGCACTGCTGACCGGCCGCCCGGCCTCCGGTCCCCGGACCGGAGGCCGGGCGAGCACCGCTCAGCGGAACGCCGCGGCGTGGTCGCGTGCCCACTCCGCGAACGAGCGAGCCGGTTTCCCGGTCACCTCTTCGACCGTCTTCGTCACCGTCTCCGGGTCGTCGACCAGCGTGGCCCAGTACGCGAGCCCGCCCTCGACGAAGTCCGGCGACCAGCCGCGGCCCAGCAGCTCGCGGCGCGCCGACGCCACGTCCAGCTCCTCCCACCGCACGTCCTTGCCGACCGCCGCCGCGATGACTCGCAGCTGGTCGGCCTGCGTGAGCGGGTCCGGCCCGGTCAGCTCGTACCGCTGCCCCGCGTGGCCCGGCTCGGTCAGCGCACGCACCGCGACGTCCGCGAGGTCGTGCTCGTGGACCAACGGCCGGACGGCGTCGCCGTAGATCCAGCGGACCACGCCCTCCCGCACACCGTCCACCCACGTCAGGGTGTTCGTCGCGAAACCGCCCGCGCGGAGGAACGTCCACTCGACACCGCTGCGCCGCAGCAGCGCCTCGACGTGCGCGTGGAACAACGCGCCGGGCGGCGGCTCCTCGTCCTCCGGCACGCCGCGCGCGGACAGGAACACCACGCGGCTCGCGTGCCGGGCGAGCAGGTCGATCACCGGCGGCGCGTCGTCGGCCGTGGTGAACGGCCACAGCAGGAACACCGGCCCGACCCCGTCGAGCACGGACTCGTCGAGGTCGGGCAGCTCGCCGCGCACCACCGCCACGCCGGCCGGCAGGCCCGCGTCGGCGGGCGAGCGGGTCAGCGCACGCACCGGATGTCCCGCCGCGTGCAGCTCGGTCACCACGTGCCGGCCCACATTGCCAGTGGCGCCGGTCACCAGAATCGTCTCTCGTCCCATGTCGGCGACCGTATGACCTCCACCAAAGTCGAGGTCAAAGTGGTCTGGTCCACATCGTGGGAAGGGCACCCGATCGGCGCCGGATGGGGAAGAGTTCCACCTGATCGGCCGTTGGCACGGTCGGCCACCCCACCTGACGTCCTGGAGTACAGATGTCGACAACCACCCAACCGAGGTCCCGCCGCAACACGGTGTTCGGCGTGGCCGTGCTCGCCGGCCTGGTACTCGGCGCCCTGCTCGGCTTCGTCGCCAAGCAGGCCGAGGTGTCCTGGCTCGCCACCACACTGTCCCGCATCGGCGAGATATTCGTCAGCCTGGTCCAGTTCACCGTGATACCACTGGTGTTCACCGCGATCGTGGTCGGCATCACCAGCCTGCGCCGGCTTGGCGGCCCACGGACGGCCGCCCGGCTCGGCGGCCGCACGCTGCTCTGGTTCGCGATCACCTCGCTGATCGCGGTGCTCATCGGCATCGCCGTCGGCACGATCGGCAACCTGGGCAGCGGCGTGCGGGTCACGCCGTCCGAGGACGCCGTCGCGAACATCGCGGAACGCGCGCCGGGCGACTGGTGGGCGTTCGTACAGAGCATCGTGCCGACGAACGTGTTCAGCGCGTTCGCGGAAGGCGAGATCCTGCAGGTGGTGTTCATCGCGCTGCTGGTCGGCGGCGCCGCCTACGCGCTGGGCGACCGCGCGAGCGCGTTCGTGAGCTTCAACCGGGCCGCGTTCGACATCATCCAGAAGGTGCTCGGCTGGATCATCTGGCTCGCGCCGATCGGCGTGCTCGGTCTGCTCGGCAACGCGTTCGCCAGCTACGGCAACGAGTTCTTCCAGCCGCTGATCTCGCTGATCGTCGCCGTGTACGTCGGCTGCGCGCTCGTGCTGTTCGTGGTCTACCCGATCCTGCTGCGGTTCGTCGGCAAGATCAACCCGCTGACGTTCTTCCGCAAGTCGTGGACGGCGCTGCAGTTCGCGTTCGTCTCGCAGTCCTCCGGCGCGACGCTGCCGCTGTCGCGCCAGGCCGCCGTCAACCTCGGCGTGCCGCGCGGCTTCGCGAGCTTCGCCGTCCCGCTCGGCACGACGACCAAGATGGACGGTTGCGCCGCGGTCTTCCCCGCCGTCACCACCATCTTCATCGCCAACCTGAACGGCATCGCGCTGTCGTTCGGGGACTACGTGCTGATCGTGCTGGTGGCCACGTTCGGCTCGCTCGCCACGGCGGGCACCACCGGCTGGTTCACCATGCTGACGCTCACGCTGGCCGCGGTGAACCTGCCGGCCGAGGTGATCGCCACGGGCGTCGCGATCGTGTTCGCCATCAACCCGATCCTGGACATGATGCGGACCGCCACGAACGTCGCCGGCCAGATCACGGTGCCGATCCTGGTCGCGCGGGGCGACGGCATCCTCGACGACGAGGTCCTCAACGGGCCGAGCTCCGCCCCGCTGCTCGACACCGCCCCGGACACCGAACCGGAGCCGACCGAGTCCGAAAAGGACGCCAAGGTCCCGGCCAACGCCTGACCCGGCAGCGAAAACGGCCGGCCTCCCGCGCGGAGGCCGGCCGTTTTGCTTTTGTCACGCGGGTTCCCACCCACCGGGACACGTTGACGCGCGGCTCCCCGCGATGAGAACTTGGTGTTGTCACCACAGTTCGTGGCGAAGTGGCCGAGAGGACAGGCAGAGGCCTGCAAAGCCTTTTACACGGGTTCGAATCCCGTCTTCGTCTCTAGTGCCCCGTCAAGCGACGTTCAGCACGTTCTCGGCGGCCCAGACGCCCGGACCACCGATAAACGCACCAACGTCACTTGACGGGGCACTTGTCGTGCTCACCTACGACCAGATCCTGGATCTGTTCGTAGGTGGGCACGTCGTGCGTTACCGGCGTCCCGTCGCGGACCGCGGCGGCGACGTCCAGCGCGGTGCCGAGCGCCGCGCGGAACAGCAGCGATCCGGTGCTCACCCGCCGCACGCCGAGCGCCGCGAGCTCGCGCACGGACCGCCCGCCGGGCCGGAACAGCAGGTTCACCGGCACGCCGACGGCGGCGACGAGCGCGCGGATGTCGTCCTCGGCCGTCATCCCGGGCACGAACACCCCGTCCGCGCCGGCGTCGACGTAGGCGCGGCACCGGTCGATCGTGCCGTCCCGGTCGACGCCGAGCCAGTGCGTGTCCGTGCGGGCGTTGACGAACAGGTCGCTCTCCTTCAGCGCGGCGACCAGCTCGACCTGCCGCGCGAGGTCGGCGAGCGTGCCGTCCGCGTGGCCGTCCTCGAGGTTCACCCCGGCCACGCCCATGGCGGCCAGCTCGGCGCCGAGCGCCGCGACCTGCGCCGGGTCGTCGCCGAACCCGCCCTCGATGTCGGCCGACACCGGCACGGGCAGGCGGCTGAGCCGGCCGGCGAGCGCGAGGGTCGCCGCACGGGCGGCGCCCGCGCCGTCGGGCAGGCCGGCGGCCGCGGCGACGCCGAGGCTGGTGGTGGCGACCGCGGCGAACCCGGCGCGGGCCAGCGCCGCCCCGGACACGGCGTCCCAGGCGTTCGGCAGCAGCAGGAAGTCGTCGTGCAGACGGCGGAACTCGGTCACCCGGGACATGCGGCCACGGTAGGCCGCCGACGTGTCGGCCGGCGCCGAAACGTCGTGGGCATGATCCGGGAAAGGCTGGGTACCCCCAGGTCGCAAGCCTAGGAGAGGAGTCTTCGATGCCTCAGGCATGGAGCAAGAAACGCGAGCGCCAGTACGAGCACATCAAGGAAGGCGCCAAGGACCAGGGCAGCAGCACCAAGCGCGCGAAGGAGATCGCCGCGCGGACGG
This sequence comes from uncultured Actinomycetota bacterium, assembly GCA_963840275.1. Lineage (GTDB taxonomy): Bacteria > Actinomycetota > Actinomycetes > Mycobacteriales > Pseudonocardiaceae > Actinophytocola. The sequence goes on along the minus strand of CAWIYK010000001.1, from coordinate 691,352 downwards.
TGAACAAGAACCGGGCCCAGTCCGGCGAGTCGCGCACGGCGAGCAAGAGCTCGACGAACGACGTGTCACCGCAGCACCGGGGCGGGAAGCGCTCCGGCAACCGACAGGGACCGGGCGGGCCGACCAAGGAGCAGCTCTACAACGAGGCCAAGAAGAAGAACATCAAGGGCCGTTCCTCCATGACGAAGAAGGAGCTGCAGAGCGCCCTCGGCCGGTGACCGCCCGGTCCACTGTGGAGCGTCAGTCCTTCTGGAGCACCGCGAAGGTGAGCTGACCCTCCGCGTCCGGCTGGACGTCGAGGACCTTGTCCGACAGGAAGTCGGCCGCCTGCTCCTCGAGAAAGACGGCGGCGCCCTCGTTCGCCGTGACCACCTGGTCGCCCTCGGCGGGCGCGGGCGCCACGGTGAGCGCCAGGGCGGTCTGTGAGTCCGCCTCGTTCTGCATGGCGAACCGCAGTCCGCCTTCCTGCTGGATGCCACCCTGAGCGGTCAGCGCGCTGATCGCCTCGGCAGCCGCTTCCGTTACCGCCAACATATTTTGGCTCCCTTGTTTCGACGGCTTGCGGCTCCCACGGTAGGCGGGTCAGGCGCCGCCCGCCAAACCAAACCGCTCCGGTCCTTTGTGGACTGAATGGGCCCTGTCGGCGTCGTCGCAGGTCAGCGCCACTGGCTTGAGCCGAACGAGCGGACCCGATACGGTATGTGGGCGCGGTCATGAAGCGGCCAGAGCAACCTGTGTTCCACCTCAAGATTGTGGGTACTCCGGCTATATGTTCGAGGTAACCGAGGACGGCAGTCCAGAAGAGATCGAGCTGCGAATCGCCGCCGTGCTCACCAATCTGCCGATCATCCGCTCGCTGGCCGCGAGCATCGCCATGCGTGCCGACTTCGACCTCGACTCGATCGCGGACCTCCGCCTCGCGGTCGACGAGGCCTGCTCCACGCTCATCACGCAGAGCGCGCCGCGGTCGACGCTGCGCTGCGCCTTCCGGGTCAGCGAGAACGAGATCCGGTTCGTCGTGAGCGTTCCGTCCACAAGCGACACCAAGCCGAGCAGCGACTCCTTCGGCTGGCGGGTACTGACCACGCTGACCGACCACACGGCGACGTGGATCGACGGCCCGGACGAAGCGGTGGACGCGGACTCCCGGCTGGTGCACATCGAACTAGCCAAGCGGAGGTCGGAAGGGCTGCCCGGGTGACCGGGACGCAGAGTTCGCGCGCGAGAGACCAGGAGAACTCGGCCACCGGCTACGAGCATCTGGCCCCGAAGTTCGCCGAGATGGCGGACCTCCCGGAGGACGACCCCCGGCGCGCGACCCTTCGCAACGAGCTCGTGACCGGCCACCTGCCACTCGCCGAGCACATCGCCGCGCGGTTCAGCAACCGGGGCGTGCCCCGGGAGGACCTGGTCCAGGTCGCCACGCTGGGCCTCATCAACGCGGTAGATCGCTTCCAGCCCGACCGCGGCACCGACTTCCTGTCCTTCGCCGTCCCCACGGTGATGGGCGAGGTGCGAAGACACTTCCGCGACGCCTCATGGTCGATGCACGTGCCGAGGCGGCTCAAGGAGCTGAACCTGGCCATCAACGCGGCCAGCGCGGAGCTGTCGCAGCGCCTCGGCCGCGCACCGACGCCCAGCGAGCTCGGCAGGCATCTGGACCTGTCGCCGGAGCAGGTGTACGAGGGTCTCGAGGCGGGCAACGCCTACCACTCGATGTCGCTGGACGAGGCGCTGTCCCCGGACTCCGACTCGGACCCGCTCGGCGACAAGCTGGGCCAGCCGGACGCCGCACTCGACGGCGTCGAGAACTACGAGTCGCTGCGGCCGCTCATCGAGCAGCTCCCGGAGCGCGAGCGGATGATCCTCACGCTGCGCTTCTTCCGGCACATGACGCAGACGCAGATCGCCGAGAAGATCGGCATCTCCCAGATGCACGTGTCCCGGCTGCTGTCGCGAACGCTGGAACAGCTGCGCGACGGCCTCATGGGCGACACACCTTCCCAGGACCGCTGACAGCGCAGGGGGCCTGCCCGGAGATCCGGACAGGCCCCTCACTCGATGAGCCGCTAGCGCGACTTCGTCGTGGCCCGCTTCCGCTTCGCGGCCTTCTTCGCCGTCGCCGCGGACTCGGCCGCCGCGGCCTCCGCCGCCTGCGCCTCCTCGACCCGCTGCTGTGGCACGTGCTTGTCGGCCAGCGTGGTGCGCAGGGCGCTCAGCAGGTCGGCGGCGCCCTCGCGCTGGGACTCGGCCGCGGGCTGGACCAGCTCGTTCCCGTCGATCTTGGACTGCACCAGCGCCTGCAGCGCGGTCCGGTAGCTGTCGGTGTACCTGGCGGGCACGAACTTCTCCGACAGGCTCTCGATCAGCCCGGCCGCCTCCCGCAGCTCCGTCTCGCTGACCTCCACGTCCTGGTGCAGGAACGGGAACTCCGGCCGGCGGATCTCGTCCGGCCACAGCATCGTCTCGAGCACGATCACCTGGTCGCGGATGCGCAGGACACCCAGCGTCTCCCGCTGCCGCAGCGCGATCTTGACCACCGCGACGCGCCCGGACCGTTGCAGCGCCTCCGACATCAGCACATACGCCTTCGTCCCCGCCGGCTCCGGCTCGAGGTGGTAGCTCCGCGCGAAGTAGATCGGGTCGATCTCCTCCACCTGCGCGAACGCCTGCACGTCGATGGCGCGCGACGTCGGCAGCGGCAGCTTCGCGAAGTCCTCCTCGGTCAGCACCACCACCTCGCCGCCCGGCATGACATATCCCCTGGCCAGCTCGCCGAGCGCCACCTCGGCCCCGTCGACCTCACACACCCTGCGGTGCCGCACCCGGCCGCCGTCGGTCACGTGCACGTGGTGCAGGCCGGTCCCCTGCTCCTCGGTGGCGCCGTACGCCTTCACCGGGATGTTCGCGAGACCCAACCTGATCGTGCCGTTCCAGACGCTTCGCATAGACGAACCTCCCACTCGCGGACTACCCCCAGTTTAGTCCGCAAAAGTGGCTGTGACCAGCTAAAAGCGCGTCTCGTCGGCAACAATTTCGAACAGCTGTTCACCGGCCGCGAGCGCGTCGGCGGCGTGGTGGGAGGCGGCCGCGGCGGCACGCAGGACCTCGACGAGCGCGGCCCGGTCCTCGGTCACCGGACCCCGCGACAACCGGCCGGCGAGCGTGTCGAGCGCGGTCGAGATGTGCCGCTGCCCCGCCACGAGGTGGTCGACGGCCTCCGTGAGGTCCGCGACCGGCAGGTCGGCGTCCGCGAGCGCGGCGGCGCACGCGGCAAGATGGGCGGTCACCACGGTGGCCGGCAGCGGAGACTCAGCGGACTCCGCCAACCCGACCACCGTCCTTCCCCGTGACCGCGACACATGGTGCCACCGCGAGCGACCGCGCCACGGTAGGACACGCGCGACACCGCCGGAAGGGCGGCCCGGGGTCCGTCCATTGCCGACGTTTTCGCCCGATGACCGCAAGTCAGCGCAAGTGGTTGCAAGAGTTGTCGTAGAGTTGCAAGCATGGCGCAGCGACGACTCTCCGAGGTGGCGAAGAAGGTCGGTGTCAGCGAGGCGACCGTGAGCCGAGTGCTCAACGGGAAGCCGGGCGTCTCGGAGGCGACCCGGCAGGCCGTGCTCACCGCGTTGGACGTGCTCGGGTACGAACGGCCGACGCAGCTGCGCGGCGAGCGGGCCCGACTGGTCGGGCTCGTGCTCCCCGAGCTGCAGAACCCGATCTTCCCGGCCCTGGCCGACGTGGTCGGCAGCGGTCTCGCCCAGCAGGGCTTCACCCCGGTGCTCTGCACGTGCACCGGCGGCGTGTCCGAGCCGGACTACGTCGAGCTGCTCCTCGCGCAGCAGGTCTCCGGCGTGGTGTTCGCCGGCGGCAGCCACGCGGAGGACGACGCGAACCACGAGCACCACTACCAGCTGGCCCGCCGCAAGCTGCCGGTCGTGCTGGTCAACGCCGCGATCGACCTCGACTACCCGGTCGTCTCGTGCGACGACGCGGTCGCCGTCGAGCAGGCCTTCGGGCATCTGGTCGCGCTCGGCCACCAGCGGATCGGCATCGTGCTCGGCCCGCGCGACCACATCCCGTCGCGGCGCAAGCTCGTCGCGTTCCGGCAGTGCGCGCAGCGGATCGGCCTCACGGTCGACGAGCACACGATCGGCCACACGATGTTCTCCGTCGAGGGCGGCCAGGCGGTCGGCACCCGGCTCGTGCAGAACGGCATCACCGGCCTCATCTGCGCGAGCGACCCGCTCGCGCTCGGCGTGATCCGCGCGGTGCGACGCCTCGGCCTGAGCACCCCGGAGGACGTCTCGGTCATCGGCTACGACGACTCCGCGCTCATGACCTGCACCGACCCGCCGCTGACCACCGTGCGCCAGCCCATCGAGGCGATGGGCCGCGCCGCCGTCGAGCTGCTGGCGAACCAGATCGCGGGCATCGAGGTGTCGATGGAGGAACTGCTCTTCGAGCCGGAGCTGGTGGTCCGCGCGTCCGCGGCGCCGGCGCGGGCACGCGCCACCCTCGCCTGACCTGACCCACCCCTGAGCCGGACCGGCGCCCCGCCGGTCCGGCCATCGGCATGCCCGCCGCCGGACCGCAATCCCGTCGACATCTGTCCGAGACTCCACTTGGTCCAACAGAGTCAGATTTTTTCAAATTGCTGTCGAACTATTGCAACCGCCAGTCGCCCAGACCTATGGTGTTGCTCATCTAATTTCAACCGGTCCCCGCCCCAGCTACCCGAGACACGGGCCGAGCCGTGTGCCGACGGCGGCGCGTCGACGAAGGGTCACCACGACATGAACACCCCAACACTGCGCCGCAGGTCCCTGGGCCTGCTGCTGGTAACCGGCCTCGGGCTCACCGTGGCCGCCTGTGGAGAGAGCACCGACGACGGCGCCGGCGAAGGCGGCAAGGTCGCCATCACGGTCAACGGCCAGCCGCCCAAGACCCAGCCGTTCGAACGCAAGATCTTCGACGCGGACGTCGCCGAGTTCGAGCGCACGCACGAGAACATCGACATCCAGCCCCGCGAGGGCTTCATGGACCCGAAGACCTTCTCCACGAAGCTCGCCGGCGGGCAGCTCGAGGACGTCTTCTACGTCTACCTCACCGACCCGGCGAACCTGATCGCCCGCAAGCAGGCCGCGGACGTGACCGACTACGTCAAGGACGTCCCGCACTACGACGAGCTCCAGCCCGCGCTCAAGGAGATCTTCACCCGCGACGGCAAGGTCTACGGCCTGCCGACCGCGAACTACTCGATGGGCCTGCTGTACAACCGCAAGCTCTTCACCGAGGCCGGGCTCGACCCGGACAGCCCGCCCGCGACGTGGGAAGAGGTCCGCGAGGCGGCCAAGAAGATCACCGCGCTGGGCAGCGACAAGATCGGTTTCGCCGAGTACAGCAAGAACAACCAGGGCGGCTGGCACTTCACCAGCTGGCTGTACTCCGTCGGCGGGAGCGTCGCCAAGCAGGACGGCGACAAGTGGGTCGCGGACTTCAACAACGACAAGGGCAAGGAGGTCGCGCAGTACCTGCACGACATGCGCTGGGCCGACAACACCATGGGCAGCAAGCAGCTCCTGGTCATCGAGGACGTCCAGCGGATGATGGGCGCCGGCCAGCTCGGCATGTACATCGCCGCCCCGGACAACGTGCCGGCGCTGGTCAACCAGTTCAAGGGCGACTACGCGAACTACGGTCTCGCGCCGATGCCGGGCGGCAACGGCACCCTGATCGGCGGCGAGGGCTACATGCTCAACCCGAAGGCCACGCCGGAGAAGATCAAAGCGGGTCTGCAGTGGATCCAGTGGAAGTACCTGAACCCGGACCGCATGGAGTCCGACCTCAAGCGCTACGCGGACGAGAAGCAGCCGATCGGCCTGCCCAGCGCCCCACCCAACGCCGCCGCGGACATCTGGACGGGCGACCTGCGCGCGAAGCAGTCCACCCTCAAGGAGAAGTACGCCACGGTCCCCGTCGAGAACTACCAGAGCTTCGTCGAGGGCCTGGCCGACCTGGACAAGCGGATCGAGCCGCCGAACGCCCAGCAGGTGTACGCCGCGCTCGACAACGTGATGCAGGGCGTGCTGACCAACAAGGACGCCGACATCGACGACCTGCTCGCCGCCGCGGAGACCAAGGTCAACGCCGCGCTGGCACAGGTGAAGTGACGAACACCTGATGTCGACCACCACCGTGCTCGCGCCGGACGCCGACGTGCGTCCGGCGCGGGCGCCGGCACGACGCGCCGGAGCGCTCCGGCGCGGGATCACCGACAACCTGACCGCGTACGGCTTTCTGTGCGCCGCGCTGGTGGTCTTCGCGTTGTTCTCGTGGTACCCGATCGTCCGCGGCGTGCTGCTGAGCTTCCAGCAGGTCAACTTCGTCTCGGCGGCCGAATGGGTCGGCTGGGACAACTTCGAGACGCTGTTCGCCGACCCGCTGTTCGGCGTGGCGTGGCGCAACACGTTGCTGTTCACGGGTCTCGCGCTGGTCGTCGGGTTCGTCATCCCGTTCGCGGTCGCGCTGGTGCTGAACGAGCTGCGGCACCTGAAGGGCTACTTCCGGGTGGTCGTGTACCTGCCCGTGATGCTGCCGCCGGTGGTCGTGGCGATCCTGTGGAAGTGGTTCTACGACCCGGGGCCGGGCCTGTTCAACAGCATCCTGCGGACGGTCGGCCTGCCCCCGCTGTCGTGGCTGAACTCGGCCGACACGTCGATGCTGTCGTTGGTGCTGGTCGCCACGTGGGCGTCGATGGGCTCGGCCACCCTGATCTACCTCGCCGCGCTGCAGACGATTCCCGGTGAGCTGTACGAGGCCGCCGAGCTGGACGGCGCGAACCTGTGGCAGCGCCTGCGGCACGTGACGGTGCCGCAGACCAGGTTCGTGCTGCTGATCATGATGCTGATGCAGATCGTGGCGACCATGCAGGTGTTCACCGAGCCGTACGTGATGACCGGCGGCGGGCCGGAGGACTCCACGGTCACCGTGCTGCTCCTGCTGTACCGCTACGCCTTCACCTACAACGACTTCGGCACCGCGAGCGCCATGAGCCTGCTGCTGTTCCTCGCGCTGGGCGCGTTCTCCGCGCTGTACCTGCGCCTCACCAGGACGAAGGGCTGAGGAGATGGCGAAGTCTCGTGTGGACCGTCCGGTGCGGACGCTCCTGTCCCCCTGGACGCTGGAGCACCGGCGCGGCAAGGTCGGCTACTGGCTCGTCTTCACCGTGGTGATCTCGTTGTTCACGCTCGCGTTCGTGGTGCCGCTGGTCTGGATGCTGCTCGGCGCCATGAAGACCGCGCCGGAGCTGGCCGCGAACCCGCCGACGCTGCTGCCGGACAGCTTCGACGTCGGCGCCTACTCCGAGGCGTGGTCGTTCATGGAGCTGGCCAAGTACTTCGGCAACACCGTGCTGATCGCGGCCGGCGCGTGGCTGATCCAGCTGGCCGTCGACGTGCCGGCCGCCTACGCGCTGTCGAAGCTGCGGCCGGTGCTCGGCAAGTGGATCCTCGGCGGGATGCTGGCGACGCTGATGCTGCCGGCCTCCGCGCTGCTGGTGCCGACCTACCTCGCGATCACCGACGTGCCGGTTTTCGAGGTGAACCTGGTCAACTCGCCGGCCGCGATCTGGCTGCCGGCGGCGGCGAACGCGTTCAACATCTACCTGCTGAAGCGGTTCTTCGACCAGATCCCGACCGAGCTGCTCGACGCGGCGCGGATCGACGGCGCGGGCAGCGTGACCACGATGGTGCGGATCGTGCTGCCGCTGTCCCGGCCGATCCTCGCCGTGGTGTCGATCTTCGCGATCGTGGCGGCGTGGAAGGACTTCATCTGGCCGCTGCTGGTCCTGCAGGACCCCGCGGTGCAGACGCTGTCCGTGGCGCTGCAGCGGTTCGAGCCGGACACACCCATCAACCTGATGCTCGCCGGGCTGGTGCTCGCGAGCATCCCGATGGTCGTCGCGTTCCTGATCTTCCAACGGCAGATCCTCGCCGGCCTGACCGCCGGCAGTCTCAAGGGGTGAACGAGTGGTTCTCGACAGGCAGAAGGAGCTTCCCGTGACGCAGCAGGACTCGCTCTGGTGGCGGGGCGCCGCGATCTACCAGGTCTACGTGCGCAGCTTCGCCGACGGCGACGGCGACGGCACCGGCGACCTCGCCGGCGTGCGCTCCCGGCTGCCCTACCTCGCCGACCTCGGCATCGACGCGATCTGGTTCAACCCGTGGTACCCGTCGCCGCTGGACGACGGCGGCTACGACGTGTCGGACTACCGCGACATCGAGCCGAGCTTCGGGTCGCTCGCCGAGGCGGAGAAGCTGATCGAGGAGGCCCACACCCTCGGCATCAAGATCATCATCGACATCGTGCCGAACCACTGCTCCGACGAGCACCCGTGGTTCGCCGCGGCGCTCGCGGCCGGCCCCGGCTCGCCGGAGCGGGAGCGGTTCTGGTTCCGCGACGGCCGCGGCGAGGGCGGCGACCTGCCGCCGAACAACTGGCAGTCGCGGTTCGGCGGGTCGGCGTGGACGCGGGTCACCGAACGCGACGGCACGCCGGGCCAGTGGTTCCTGCACCTGTACAGCTCGCGGCAGCCGGACCTGAACTGGCGCAACCCGGCCGTGCACGCCGAGTTCGCGGACATCCTGCGGTTCTGGTTCAACCGGGGCGTCGACGGCTTCCGCATCGACGTCGCCGACGGGCTGGTCAAGGAGGACGGGCTGCCGGACGTCGCCGACCCGGAGGGCCGGCTGCCGTACTCGGACCTGGACGGCGTGCACGAGATCTACCGGGAGTGGCGCAAGATCGCGGACTCGTACCCGGACAAGCGGGTGTTCGTCGGCGAGATGTGGCTGCCCGACCCGCTGCGGTTCGCCATGTACCTGCGGCCCGACGAGCTGCACTCGGCGTTCAACTTCGACTTCCTGTCCTGCCCGTGGGACGCGACGCGGCTGCGTGAGGTGGTGGACGCGACGCTGGCCGCGCACGCGCCGGTGCACGCGCCGGCCACGTGGGTGCTGTCGAACCACGACGTGACACGGCACGTGACCCGCTACGGCCGGGCCGACACGTCGTTCTCGTTCGCCGACCGCCAGCACCAGGCGCCGACGGACCGGTCGTTGGGCGTTCGACGGGCCCGCGCGGCAGCACTGCTCACGTTGGCGCTCCCCGGCGGCGTGTACATCTACCAGGGCGAGGAGCTCGGACTGTCCGAAGTGGAGGATCTGCCGGACGAGGTGCGCGAGGACCCGGTGTTCAAGCGCACCAAGGGCGCCGACATCGGCCGCGACGGCTGCCGGGTGCCGGTGCCGTGGTCGGGCGACGCGCCGCCGTACGGGTTCAACTCGACCGGCGCGGCGCCGTGGCTGCCCCAGCCGGCGAACTGGGCGGCGGCCACCGTCACGGCGCAGACCGACGACCCCACCTCGATGCTGGAGCTGTACCGAGCCGCGCTTCGGTTGCGGCACGCGGAGAGCGCGCTCGGCGACGGCCCACTGCACTGGCTCGACGACCAGCCGGCCGGGGTGCTCGCGTTCGCCCGCGACAGCTCCTTCGCCTGTGTCGTCAACCTTTCCGACTCGGCGGTCGCTCTGCCGCCGCACGTCGAGGTCCTGCTCGCGAGCGGGCCCCTCGACGGTTCGAACCTGCCGTCGGACACGGCGGTGTGGCTGGCCGTGACTCACCAGCTGACGACCCCGTTGTCGTCGTAGAACCCGCCGGTTGGGCCATCGTCGCCCAGGGTCGCCAGCGTCACCGCGATGTTGGCGCCCTGGGCGGCGGTGCGGTGGCCGCTGTGGTTGTTGAGGTCGGTCGCGCAGTACCCCGGGCAGCCCGAGTTGATCCGCATGGCGGGTTCGGTCCTGGCGTACAGGACGGTGACGGCGTTGAGCGCGGACTTGGAGGGCACGTAGGCCAGTGAGGTGGGCGTCTCGCTGGTGAACATGCCGCTCAGGCTGCCGACGATGCTGGACATGTTGACGATGCGCGGGTGTGCCGACCGCCGGAGCAGGGGCAGGAAGGCGTCGGTGACCCGGACGACCCCGAAGACGTTGGTGTCGAACACTTCCCGGATGGTGTCGACGTCGGCGGAGCCGGGCGGGATGAGTTGGCCGCCGGTGATGCCCGCGTTGTTGACGAGGACGTCCAGGCTGTCGAGGCTGTCTGTGGCCCGCCGGATCGAGTCCGGGTCGGTCACGTCCAGCTGGACGAACCGCGCCCCGGTGTCGGCGGCGGCCTTCTCCCCGCGCTCCGGGTCCCGCGCGCCGAGGTACACGGTCATCCCACGGTCGATGAGCTGTTTCACGATCTCGAGGCCGATGCCCTTGTTGGCCCCGGTCACCAGTGCTGTGGTCATGACTCCAGCGTGGTCAGTCCGCGCCGACGGGTCCAAGACCGATCAGGTCCGGATTGATACTCTGAGAGTATGGATTCGCGCGAGCTGGCGTACTTCGTCGCGGTGGCCGAGGAGCTGAACTTCGGCAGGGCCGCGACGCGGCTCGGTATCGCGCAGCCGCCGCTGTCGCGGGCCGTGCAGCAGTTGGAGCGACGGATGGGCGTGACGCTGCTGGCGCGGACGAGCAGGCAGGTGTCGCTGACCCCGGCGGGCGAGGTGCTGCTGCACGAGGGGCGAAAGGCGTTGTCGTCGCTGACGGCCGCGGAGCGGCGGGCGCAGCGGGCGGGCAGCCCGCGGCTGGTCCTGGCGATGAAACCGAACAGCGACGGTGGGCTGCTGGAGAAGATCCTGGCGCAGTTCGCGGCCGACCCGGAGTCGGTCGAGGTGGAGATGCTGATCTGCGGCATCGGCGAACAGGCCAGAATGCTGCGCGAAGGCGAGGCGGACGCGGCGCTGCTGCGCTTCCCCCACGACGACGCGGAGGGCTTCGCGTACGAGGAGCTACTGACCGAGCCGGATGTGGCCGTGCTCCCCAGGACGCACCGCCTTGCCGACCGGGCATCCCTGACCATGGCGGACCTGGCCGACGAGCAGTTCCCCCACTGGCCGGGCAACCCACCGAACGGCGGCCCCCTCGTCCGCGACGGCAGTCAACTCGCGCAGCTGATCGCGTTGGGCCGCACGATCGCACTGCTACCCGCCTCCACGGAGGCGCACATGCGCGCGGATCTGATGTATGTCCCGGTTGTCGACGCACCGACGTCGACGCTCGCGATCGCTTGGCCGGAGGACAGTCGATCTCGGACACTTGCCGCTCTCATCCGCGCGGCGACGGAGACGGTCTGAGCGTGGCTGTCAGGTTCACGACACCACAGAATGATGCGGCGCGATCCTTGTCCTGATCGAGCCGACATTCCTGCCTCGCCCCTACGCGATCAGGTCACACCGGCGCCGCACGTGGGCCTTGCTGGGCGGATTTATTCCCGAGACGGGGTGGCCCGCACACCCGGCCACCCCGTCCCAAGTGGACAAACTCACAAACCAGCAGTGATCCGAGTGAACTCCCACTCCGGCTGGTCGATGCCGCTGCAGTTGGACACCACGCCGCCGCCCGCGCACGGCCGGTCCCGGTTCACGGCCCAGAAGGCCAGTCGCCCGAGGCCCTTCGAGGACGCCCAGTCCCGGATGCCGGTCCACGTCTCCACCGACGTCATCTCCTGCTGGTCGGACAGGCCGTTCATGCCCGAGATGCCCATGTGCCCGTACGCCTCGGCGTCCGACCAGCCGAAAGCCGACATCAGCTTGGTCTTCAGGCCCTCCGACGCGTTGATCGTGTCGTTGTAGATGTCCGCACTGCCGAAGTCGAACGGCATGATGGTGAAGATGTCGATGCCGGCGTCGAGGGCGGCGGCCTGGTCGATCAGGCGGTTGCCGTAGAAGTTCGGGCCGGTGGTCGACGTGCCGAAGGTGACGATCGTCTGCAGCCCCGGGTTGTTCTGCTTGACGATCTTGAGCGCGCCCAGGATGCGGTCCTGCACGATCTCGTTCTCGAACTCGTCCGTGTTCTCGATGTCGATGTCGATCGCCGACAGACCGTACGCGTCGATGACCTCCTGGTAGGCGCCGGCGAGCGCTGCCGAGTCCGCGCAGTTCGGGCCCAGCTTGTTGCCGCTCCACCCGCCGAACGACGGCACGATGTCCCCGCCCGCCGCCCGGATCGCCTCGATGGCCGACGCGTCCGCACCGCCTGTGAGCGGCCGCGAGCCGTCCCACGCCGGCGAGCAGCCGCCGTCGGACAGCACGAACGCCATCGTGAACGACCGGACGCCCGTCGCCGCCATGACGTCCGCCGGGGCGGGCGGGTCGCCCCACCCCAGGAACAGGTACGGCGCCGCCGGCGACACCGCGACCGGCGCGGCGGACGCGCTTGGCAGCATCGCGAAACCGCATGCCACCGCCGCCAGCGTTGCAACTATCGACCTTCTACGCATGCGCGTACTCCCTCGTCTGAGCGTGGGCCCCGACCTACGCGAAACAGGACGGCAACCAGTGTGGTCTAGACCACAGCCGGAGGCAAGGTCTAGACCACACAACCAGACGAAAGTAGGGCGCTCAGTCCGCCGGCGTCAGCTCCGGCGCCGGCTCGAACTCCTTGATCGCGTCGAGGGCCGCGCCCATGGCCGCGTTGGCCTCGCGCTCGACGAGGATCTCCACGAGCACCGGCAGCGACCGCTTCTTCGACTCCGCGCTCGCCCACGCCAGCGCGTCCGCGATGTGCTCCGGCCGCTCGACCTTGCGCGCCGGGCAGCCGAACGCCGCCATCAGCTTGACGTGGTCGATGCCGCCCTCGCCGTAGTGCAGGTCCACCGCGAAGTTCATGTCGTAGGGCAGCTCCGCCTGACGGATGAGCCCCAGGTACTCGTTGTTGACCATCACGATCACGAACGGGATCTCGTACTGCGCGGCGACCGCGATCTCCTCCATGAGGAACTGGAACGAGTAGTCCCCCACGACGGCGACGACGTCGCGCTCCGGAAACGCGCACTTGACGCCCATCGCGGCCGGCACCTCCCAGCCGAGCGGCCCCGCCTGCCCGCACACGAGGTAGCGGCGCGGCAGGTACGTGTGCTGGAACTGGCCGGACCAGATCTGGTACAGCCCGATCGCCGTCACGAACGTGGTGTCCTCGCCGAAGAACTCGTTGATCTCCCGGTAGACACGCGGCGGCTTGATCGGCACGTCGTCGAAGTCGTCGCGCCGCGGCAGCGTCGTACGCAGCTCCGACACCCGGTCCGGCCACGTCGAACCGTGCGGGGACACCGACAGCGTGCGGGCACACGACGTCAGCGCCGACAGCGTCGGCCGCGCGTGGCCCACGATGCCGAGGTCCGGCTCGAACACCTTGCCGAGCTGCGTCGGCTCGATGTCGACGTGGATGAACTTGCGTTCCCCGCGGTAGGTGTCGAGGTCGCCGGTGTGCCGGTCGCCGAACCGCGCGCCGATCGCGAGGACGAGGTCACTCTCCAGAAAGGACTGGTTGCCCCACCGGGTCTGCGTCTGGATGCCGGCCATGCCGGCGAACAGCTCGTGGTTCTCGGGAAAGGCGCCCTTGCCCATCAACGTGACCTGCACCGGGATGTTCAGCGCCTCGGCGAGCTCCCGGAGCTCGTCGCCGGCGTCCGCGATGATCACGCCGCCGCCGGCCAGGATCAGGGGCCGTTCCGCGCCGGCCAGCAGTTCGACGGCCGCCCGGATCCGCGACGGGTGCGGTTCCGGGACGTCGACGGGCAACGGCGCGTCCAGCTCCGGGTCGTAGTTGCACAGCCCGCGCTGCACGTCGATCGGCAGGTCGATCAGGACCGGGCCCGGCCGGCCGGACCGCGCGATCCGGAACGCCTCCCGGAACACCCACGGCGCCTGGCCCGGCTCCTTGAGCTGCACGGCCCACTTGGTGACCGGCTTGGCGATCTCGACGATGTCGACCGCCTGAAAGGACTCCTGGTGCAGCTTCGTCGTCTGCGCCTGCCCGGTGATGCAGATCATCGGGATGGAGTCGGCGAGTGCCGTGTACAGGCCGGTGATCATGTTGGTGCCGGCCGGACCGGAGGTGCCGATGCACACGCCGACGTTGCCGGTGGCTCGGGACCAGCCGTCCGCCGCGTGCGTGCCGCCCTCCTCGTGCCGCACGGTGATGTGCTTGATGCCGCTGTGTTGCAGCGCCGCGTACAGCGGCAGGATCGCGGCGCCCGGGATGCCGAACACGGTGTCGACGCCCTCGGACTCCATGACCGCGACCGCGGCCGCCATGCAGGGAATGGTGCTCACTCGGCTGCTCCCTTGCCAGAAAGGTTTTCCGCCACCTTGAGCAGCGCGGAGTGATCCAACTGCCCGTACCCCTGAGCCCGGGCCGACGCGATCAGCGCCGCGACCAGGTTGCCGACCGGGAGCGCCACCTCGGCGTCCCGCGCGGCGGCCAGGATGATGCCCATGTCCTTGTGGTGCAGGTCGATCCGGAAGCCCGGCGCGAACTGGCGCTCGACCATGGACTTCCGCTTCAGCTCGAGGATCCGGCTGCCCGCGAGACCGCCTGCGAGCACGTCGAGCCCCAACCCGGCGTCCAGGCCGGACGCCTCCAGCAGCACGATGGCCTCGGCCACCAGCGCGTAGGTGCCGCCGACCACGAGCTGGTTCGCGGCCTTCACCGTCTGCCCGGCGCCCGCCGGTCCGACGTGGACGATCGTCTTGCCGAGCGGCGCGAGAACCGGTGCGGCGGCGGCGAAGTCCTCTTCGCTGCCGCCGACCATGATGGACAGGACGCCGTCGATCGCGCCCTTCTCGCCACCCGACACCGGTGCGTCCAGCACCCGGATGCCGCGCTCACCGCCGAGCACCGCGAGCCGGCGGGAGGTCTCCGGCCGGATCGAGCTCATGTCGAGGTAGAGCGTGCCCGGCTTGGCGCTCTCCAGGACGCCGCCCTCACCGAGCGCGACCGCCTCCACCTGCGGGTGGTTCGGCAGCATGGTGATCACCACGTCGGCCTCGGCCGCCGCCTGGGCCGCGCTCACCGCGACGGTGCCGCCGGCGGCCGTGAGCCGCCCCAGCGCGGCCGGCACCACGTCGAACCCGAGCACCTCGAAGCCCGCCTCGATCAGGTTCGACGCCATGGGACCACCCATGATGCCGAGTCCGATGAAACCGATCTTGGTCACCGCAATGCCTCCAACCAGCCGAAACTCTCGGCGCTAGGACCGACGGGCTTGTACTCGAGACCCACCGGACCGTCGTACGGGCTGTCCGCCAGCAGCCCAAGAATCCGGGCGTAGTCCAGCTCGCCGGTGCCCGGTTGGCCGCGACCCGGCACGTCTGCGATCTGCACGTGCCCGAAGCGGTCCGCGTGGCGCTCGATCAGCGTGGGGATGTCCTCGCCCATCCGCGCCAGGTGGTAGAAGTCCGCGAGGAACGCGGTGCCCGGCACCTGGTCGATCACGTCGAGCGCGGCGGTCGTCGACGTGATCGGGTACCGGGTGTTCTCGTACGAGTTGAGCGCCTCCAGCACCACGGTGGCGCCGATGCGCTGCGCCGACTTGGTTGCCAGCGCGAGGTTCTCCAGCGCCAGCTCCACATCGGAGTCCTCGACCGTGTTGCCGTACAAGGCGTTGAGCACCTTGCAGCCGAGCCGCTCGGCGAACCCGACGGTCACGTCGATGTTGTCGCGGAACCGCTGGCTCGTGGCTCGCGACGACAGCAGACCGCGCTCCCCCGACGGCATGTGGCCGGCGTCGAAGTTGAGGCCCACCAAGGAGACCCCGGCGTCGGTGAGCGCCGTGGCGAGCGCGTCCAGCTCGGCGTCGGCGGGGACCGGGCTCTCGAACGGCCACCACAGCTCGACCGCGTCGAACCCGAGGCTCGCCGCCGCGGCCGGCCGCTCCAGCATGGGCAGCTCGGTGAACAGGATGGACAGGTTGACGTCGTAGCGCACGAAAGCTCCTAGGCGACGGTCTGAACCAGGCTCGCCCTGGCCAGCTCTGCGGTTTCCGACGGAGTCTTGCCCACCCGTACGCCGGCCGCCTCCAGAGCTTCCTTCTTCGCGGCAGCGGTGCCAGACGAGCCGGACACGATGGCACCCGCGTGGCCCATGGTCTTGCCCTCCGGCGCGGTGAAGCCCGCGACGTAGCCGACGACCGGCTTGGAGACGTGCTCGGCGATGTAGGCCGCCGCCCGCTCCTCCGCGTCGCCGCCGATCTCGCCGATCATCACGATCAGCTCGGTCTCCGGGTCGGCCTCGAACGCCGCCAGCGCGTCGATGTGGGTGGTGCCGACGATCGGGTCGCCGCCGATGCCGACGGCCGTCGAGAAACCGATGTCGCGCAGCTCGTACATCAGTTGGTAGGTCAGGGTTCCCGACTTGGACACGAGCCCGATCCGGCCCGCGCTGGTGATGTCCGCGGGGATGATGCCGGCGTTCGACCTGCCGGGGCTGATCACCCCGGGACAGTTCGGGCCGACGATCCTGGTCTTGTTGCCGGTCGCGCACGCGTGTGCCCAGAACGACGCCGTGTCGTGCACCGGGATGCCCTCGGTGATCACGACCGCGAGCCCGATGCCGGCGTCGACGGCCTCGGTGACCGCGCCCTTCGCGAACCTCGGCGGCACGAACACGACCGTGGTGTCGGCGCCCGTGTTGTCCATGGCGACCTCGACCGAGTCGAACACCGGCAGCAGCTCGCCGCCGATCTCCACGGTCTGGCCGCCCTTGCCCGGCGTCACGCCGCCGACGACGTTGGTGCCCGCGGCGAGCATCCGCGCGGTGTGCTTGCGGCCCTCGGCGCCGGTCATGCCCTGGACGATGATCTTGCTGTCCTCGTTGAGGAAGATAGCCATGCTCTAGGCCCCCTTCTGGGTCGACGCAGCGGCAAGCTCGGCGGCCGTGCGCGCCGCGCTGTCCATGGTGTCCAGGCGCCGCAGGCCGGGCAGGGCCGCGTCGTCGAGGATCCGGCGACCCTCCGCCGCGTTGTTGCCGTCCAGCCGCACGACGACCGGCTTGCTCACCGACCCGAGCAGCTCGAACGCCTGCACGATCCCGTTCGCGACCGCGTCGCACGCGGTGATGCCGCCGAACACGTTGACGAACACCGACCGCACGTCCGGGTCGGACAGGATGATCTCCAGCCCGTCGGCCATCACCTGCGCGGACGCGCCGCCGCCGATGTCGAGGAAGTTGGCCGGCCGGATGTCGTGCTCCGCGCCCGCGTACGCCACGACGTCCAAAGTGGACATTACGAGGCCGGCGCCGTTCCCGATGACGCCGACCTGTCCGTCGAGCTTGACGTAGTTGAGGTCCTTGGCCTTCGCCGCCGCCTCGAGTGGGTCCTCCGCCTCGGCGTCGACGAGGCCGGCGTGCCCGGGGTGCCGGAAGCCGGCGTTCTCGTCGAGCGTGACCTTGCCGTCCAGGGCGAGGATGTCGTCCGAGGGGTCGCGCACGAGCGGGTTCACCTCGACCAGCGTCGCGTCCTCCGCGACGAACGTCTCCCACAGCCGGACGACCACTTCGGCGGCCGCGTCCCGGATCTCCGCGGGGAAGTTGGCCGCCGTGACGATCTCCTCGGCGGCGGCCAGGTCCACGCCGTCGTTCACGTCGACGGGCACCTTCGCGAGTGCCTCGGGACGTTCGACGGCGAGCACCTCGATCTCCATGCCGCCCTCGGCCGAGGCCATCGCGAGGAACGTGCGGTTGGTGCGGTCGAGCAGAAACGAGAAGTAGTACTCCTCCGCGATCTCGGACGCGGGCGTGACGAGCACGCGCCGCACGGTGTGTCCCTTGATGTCGAGCCCGAGGATGTCGCCCGCCTTCGTGAAGGCCTCGTCGGCGTCGGCGGCGAGCTTGACCCCGCCCGCCTTGCCGCGCCCACCGACCTTGACCTGCGCCTTGATCACCACCGGCACACCGAACTCGGCGGCGGCGTCCCTGGCCGCGCCGGCGTCCGACACCACGCGCTGACCTGGGCCTACCGGCACACCGTGCGCAGCGAACAGGTCCTTCGCTTGGTACTCGTACAGGTCCACGCGCCCACCTTCCGTAATTCGGGGCTGTGACCATCGCCACCATTGTTGTAGACTGTATGCAGTATGGAACCAGTTGTCCAGGCCAAGGGATGAAGGAGGGCCCGTGATGAGGACCTCAATGCCGGCGGACGAGCAGGTCGAGTTCCTGGGACGGCGCTTCCACGTCGGTCCCACCGCCGAGAAGCTGCTCGGCAGGCCGAGAGGCTGGATGCTCTGGGCGCCGTGGGCGGCGATGGCCGCGATCGGCATCCTCCAGTACGGCTTCGGCTCGCTCGTCCCGTCACTCGTCGAGCGCGGCTGGTCCGCCTTCGACGTCTTCTGGCTGCTCGCGCTCTGGACGGTCTTCCAGGCCGGCGCCGGCTTCCCGGTCGCGTTCCTCCGCGAACGCGGCCGCATCGGACCACGCACCGCGATGATCGCCGGGGCCGTGCTGCTCCCCCTCGGCCCGCTCTCGCTCGCGCACGGTTCGGAGCTCGTCGCCCTGATCGGCTACTCGGTGCTCAGCGGCACGGGCGCCGGCCTGGTCTACGCCACCTGCTCGGCCACGGTGGCGAAGTGGTACCCGGAACGGCAGGCGGCGAAGGTCAGCCTGGCGACCGGCGCCTTCGCGTACGGCTCGGTGCCGTTCGCGGTGGCGTTCCTGCTCGGCCCGGTCGGCCCGATGCTCGACGTGACCGCCGCGGTCATCGCCGTCGTGGTGCTGGCCGCCGGTGTCGTGATGGTCGACCCGCCGGCCAACTGGTGGCCGCCGCACGTCGACCCCCGCGAGTGGATGCTGGCCGACCGGGCGAGCGCCGTGCGGCAGTACTCGCCGCGCGAGGCCATGCGCACCGGCGTCGCGCCGCTGATGTACCTCATCCTGTTCTGCGCCAGCGCGGTCTCGCTGTTCGACATCACCTTCCTCGCCACGCTCGGCGCCAGCATGGACGCCGCGCTCGTGCTGGTCGCGGTGGGCACCGGCGTGCTGCTGGCCGCGAACGGCGCCGGTCGCGCGCTGGCCATCCGGGTGTCCGACCGCGTCGGCCGCACCCGCACCCTCGCGTGGGTGCTCGCGATCCTCGGCTTCGGCCAGCTGTTCCTGGCCAGCGCCGCCAGTACCGGTTCGGTCGCGATGCTGGTGTTCGCGGCACTGCTCGCCGGCGCCGGCGGCGGCGCGTTCTACCCGCTGTTCGCGTCGCTGGTGCGGGAGTACTTCGGCGACCAGAGCGCGGGCGCCCGGCGCACCCACGCGGCGGTGTACAGCGCGAAGGCGTTCGGCGGCGTGCTCGGCGTCGGCGTCGCGGCGGCACTCCTGCCGTCGGCCGGCTTCGTGACCGTGCTGCTGGTGGCGTGCGCGCTGGCGGTCGGCTCGGCGATCCTGTGCGCGAAACTCCGCCAGCCGGGCCGTTTCCTCCCTGGCCTCCCGCCGCAGCGGATGGCGACACCCGAGGCGTGACCGGTCAGGGCAGGAGGTCGTCGATGTTCGGCTTGCTCGGGAGGACCTGCTCCTCCTCGGCCAGCTTCGCGATAGCCTCGACCGAGTCCTCGTTGATCTCGGCCGGCCACTTCGGCAGGACCAGGTTCGGGATCAGCTCCGGGCCGATCTTGGTGTATGTCGGCAGGATCTGGCGCACCTCGTCCGGGTGGCCGTCCGCGTAGGCCAGTGACTCGTTCATCGCGTCGGTGAAGCGCTTGACCAGGTCCGGGTTCTCGCCGAGCAGCTGCTTCGACGTGAAGTACATGGCCACGCTCAGGTTCGGCGCGGTGTCGACGTAGCTCGACGCCAGCGCGCGGCCGCCCTGGGACAGCACGACCTGCTGGAACGGCTCCACCACGAACACCGCGTCGGCCCGGCCCTCGGCCAGTGCGGCGGGCATCTCCGGGAAGCCCAGCTTCACGAACTCGATGGACTCCGGGTCGACGCCGGCCTTCAGCGCGGACGCCCGCACCGCCAGCTCGACGACGTTCTGGAACGTGTTGACGGCGACCTTCTTGCCCGCCAGGTCGGCGACCGACTTGATGGGACTGTCGCCGGCCACCATCAACGCGCCGAAGTCGTTGCCGTCCGCACCGGTGGAGTTGGTGCCGTTGCTGACGACCTTCACCGGCAGCCCCTGAGCCTGCGCCAGCAGCAGGGTGACGACGTTGCTGAACCCGAACTGCTGGTTCCCGCTCATCACCGACGGCACCGTCTCCGTGCCGCCCTCGGCGGGCTGCAGCGTCAGCTTGATGTTCCGCTTCTCGAAGAAGCCCTTCTCCTGCCCGAGATAGATCGGGGCCACGTCGAGAATCGAGATCAGCCCGACCTTCACGTCGTCCGGCTGGCCGGGGGCCGCCGCCTCCTCCTGTCCGCCGCAACCGGCGACGACCAGCAGCAGGGCGGCACACACAGCGAGGCAACGACGCATCACCGGCTCCAAATGTTCGGAGAGCGAACAGCGGTTCTGCCTACGAACGCTATTGGGCCGCCGCCCGACCCGTCAACCGGCAGCGTTTCACTCACCGAAACGCCCGTCTTGTCGCACGATCGCCGGTGCGCACAGCATTCTCCCGTGCCAGCAACACCGTTGCCGGCCGGCCCTTCCGCGTGGGCACAGCTGGTCGATGGGCACCGACCGACTGGCGAAGGAGCTTGCATGAACCCGTCGGAGGCGTTGCTCGAGATCCTGCGCAGCGAGGGGGTCGACCGGGTCTTCGGCAACCCGGGCACCACCGAGCTGACGTTGCTCGACGCGCTCGCCACCGCCGACGACCTGACCTACGTGCTCGCCGTGCAGGAGCTGTCCGCCGTGGCGATGGCCGACGGGTACGCGCGCGCCACCGGCCGCACCGCGTTCGTCAACCTGCACGTCGCCGCCGGGCTCGCCAACGGGCTCATCGGGATGCTCAACGCCAAACGATCCCGCGTCCCCCTCGTCGTCACCGCTGGGCAGCAGGACCGCCGGCACCTCGTCGAGGACCCGATGCTCACCGGCGACCTGGTCGGTCTGGCGGCCGCGGCGAGCAAGCACGCCGTCGAGGTGCAGCACGCCCGCGACCTGCCGATCGTCCTGCGCAGGGCGTTCGCGCTGGCCACGCAACCGCCGGCCGGCCCGGTGTTCGTGTCGATCCCCATGGACCTGCTCGCCGAGGACGTCGACGTGCCGGTGCCGCCACGCTCGCCGCGGCCCTCGCTCAGCGCCGCCACCGGACTCGACCAGGCCGCCTGGGTACTGGCCGGCGCCGACCGGCCCGGCATCGTCGCCGGTGACGGCGTCGGCCGGGACGGCGCGGTCGCCGAGCTCGTCGTACTGGCCGAGCGGCTCAACGCGGCCGTCTACCACCAGCCGATGCACGACCGGGTGAACTTCCCGTTCACGCATTCGCTGCACGCCGGCATGCTGGCTCCCCGCAACGCGCTCATCCGGGAGGCGCTCGACAAGCACGACGTGGTGCTGGTCGTCGGCAGCCACGCGTTCTCGCCGCACCATTACACCCCCGGCTCGGCCATCCCGCCGCGGACCAGGGTCGTGCAGCTCGACGACGACCCCGCGGAGCTCGGCCGCAACTTCCCGGTCGAGCTGGGGCTCGCCGGCGGCATCCGGGTCAGCCTGGCCGAGCTGGGCGCGCTGGTGGGCAGGCGGACCGACCCGGTGCCGCGCAGGCCGACCCCCAGCGACGGCGGCGCCTCGACTACCGCTGAGGCGCCGCTGGCCCCTCGGCTCGCCGCGCGGACGATCGCCGACGCCATGCCGGCCGACGCGACCGTCGTCGACGAGGCCATCACGATCGGCGTCCTGCTGCGCCCGCTGCTGCGCCTCGACGAGCCGGGCTCGTTCGTGCACACGGTCGGCGGCGGGCTCGGCTGGGGCATCGGGGCGGCCGTCGGCACCCGCATGGGCCGGCCGGACCGCCCGGTCGTCGCCGTGTTGGGCGACGGCTGCGCGATGTTCGGGCTGCAGGGCCTGTGGAGCGCGGCCCGCTACCGGGTGCCGGTGCTGTTCCTGGTGATGAACAACGGCGAGTACCGCACCCTCAAGGAGACCCTCGCCGAGTCGGGCCGCACCGGCCAGCATCCCGGGCTGGACCTCGGGCGCATGGACTGGGCGACGGCCGCGCGGTTCTTCGGCGTCGCCGCGCGGCGGGTGGCGAGCGACGCCGAGCTGCGCGACGTGGTCGCCCACGCGGGCGACCTGACCGCGCCGCTGCTCGTCGACGTGCCGATCCTGGCGCGGAACGAGGGCTGATGGGCACCCGCCTCCTTGCCGTGCACCGGAGGAAGCACCAGTATCTGACCATGGGTCAGGTGCCGGTGCCGCCGAAGTCGGTGCTGGCACGCGGCCTGCTCCTGCTCGACGCGTTCGGCGCAGACCGACGTCGAGCTCACCCTCGCCCAGCTGTCGGCCCGCACCGGCCTGCCCAAGGCGACGGCCCACCGCCTCGTCGCGGAGCTGGTGTCCTGGGGCGGGCTGGAGCGCACGGACACCGGTTACCGGCTCGGCATGGCGCTGTTCGTGCTCGGCCAGCGGGTGCCTAGGCAGCGCGGCCTGCGTGAGGCGGCGCTGCCCTACCTCGAGGACCTGTACGAGGCCACCCACGAGAACATCCACCTCACGGTGTTCGACGCGACCGACACGCTGTTCCTGGAGAAGGTGACGGGTCGGCGGTCGATGCCGATCGTGTCCCGCGTCGGCGGGCGGCTGCCGGCGCACTGCACGGCCAGCGGCAAGGTGTTCCTCGCGCTCGGCCCACCCGCCTACCTGCGCCGCGTCATCGACGACGGCCTCGCCCGGCTCACCGCGAAGACGATCATCATGCCGGGCCTGCTGCGGCAGGACCTGGCCCGCACGCTCGACCGCGGCTACGGCATCAACCGCGAGGAGTCGGAGACCGGCGTGGTCGCGGTGGCGGCGCCGGTGCACGACCACCGCCGCAGGGTGATCGCCGCGGTGTCGATCGCGGGCTCCGCGCACCGCCTCGACCTGGCACGACTCGCCCCGGCGGTACGTACCGCCGCACTGTCTCTTTCCAGGGAGATGGCCGCCGCGATGCGATAGGTGGTATCTATGGGTCCAGTGGCCCTGGTCACTGACTGTGAAGGCGCTCACGAGTGCCGTAAACGGACATGGGCCCGCTGTATGCTGTAGGCAGTCGACCAGAAACATCTGGCGACACCGCAAGAACATACTCACTCTCGTTGGAGATCACCATGCAGCCGACCGAGTTGCCGAAGGAACTGGCGGCTCGCCGGATCGATCGCCCGGTGCCGCTGCGTGAACACGTTTACCAGGCGATGCAGGAGCTGATCATCTCCCGGCGGCTGGCCCCCGGCCAGCACCTCGTGGAGAGCGAGCTCGCGCAGATGCTCGGCGTGTCCCGCCAGCCCGTGCGCGAGGCGCTGCAGTGGCTCAACAACGAGGGCTGGGTGGACCTCCGGCCCGGTTACGGTGCGTTCGTACACCAGCCGACTCCGGAGGAGGCCGACCAACTGCTCGCCGTTCGATCGCTTCTCGAGAGCGAGTCGGCAAGGTTGGCGGCGACACACGCTGACAGCGAGGGCATCGCGCGCCTGCGGGACCTGAACAAGCAGGGCCTCGAGGCGCTCGCCGCGGACGACGTCGATACCGCGGTCGCCCTCAACGCGGCGGTGCACCGATGTGTCACCGAGCTGTCCGGCAACAAGGTGCTGCTCGACTTCGCGACCCAGGTCGACCGCCGGGTCCGCTGGTACTACACGCCGATCGCCCGGCAGCGCGGCAAGCAGTCCTGGCAGGAGCACGCGAAGCTGATCGACGCCATCGAGAACAGGGACGCCGACGTAGCCGCCCGGATCATGCAGGAGCACACCGAGCGGACAAGGAAGTCCTACCTCGAACAGCGCGACTCCGGTGCCGAGCCGGAGCAGCAGCTGATCGAGCTGCCGACGCGCCGGCGGCGGCGGGCCCCCAACCAGGGCTGAGCTCCACCTCTTTTCAGCAACCCCAGTCTGTTCCGCTGTATCCGCCTGCCCACGTCGCGCTGTCGCGACCAGGGGCTTACGAGTGCTGCACCGAGGAGGTGAACAAGTGATGCGTAAGTGGCTCATCGCACGAGGCTTCAACGCCGACGGCCGGACCCTCGGCCTCGGCCTGGCCGTGGCCATGGAGAAGCAGCGTCAGGACACGGCTCGCAAGGCCGAGGCGTTCCTGCGCGAGACCGCGACCGAGGACCGGCGCGTGACGGTGTGACAACCGACTCTGTCTAAGGGTTCCCGGTATGGGTACCCAGTGAGCAATGGTTGGGACAAGTGGAGAACGGGACGCGGTCCGTGCGCCTCGTCTCCCACCTGGAGGTGAAGCAGATGCGTAACTGGCGAGAGATCTTCAAGTCCCTCACCTACTCTCCTCGCGGCTACAACGCCGACGGCCGCACGCTGGGCCTCGGCCTGGCGACCGCCATGGAGAAGCAGCGTCAGCAGACGGCCCACGAGGCCGAGGTCTACCTGCGCTCCGTCGAGGAGCCGAAGACCGCCGCCACGGTGTAGTGGCGAGAAGCCCGGTGGACTGGGCCGTGGTCCGTACGGCCCAGTCCACCGAAGCTCCTTCTCAGGCCGGGTCCGGCTGAGTCTCTTCCGACTCAGCGACCTCGGCCAGCTCTTTGTCCCGGTCCCGACGGACCTTCCACAGACTAGCCACCGTGGTCACCGCCAGCGTACCGACGATGATGGCGAGAGAGACCAGGATCGGGATCTCCGGCGCCCACGAGACACCGTCGTGGTGCAGCGCCTCCATCACGAGCTTCAGCCCGATGAACCCCAGCACCACCGCGAGCCCGACGCTCAGGTACACGAGCTTGTCGAGCAGTCCGCCGATGAGGAAGAACAGCTGCCGCAACCCCATCAGGGCGAACGCGTTGGCCGTGAACACCAGGTAGGGCTCCTGGGTCAGCCCGAAGATCGCGGGGATCGAGTCGAGGGCGAACAACAGGTCCGTGGTGCCGATCGCGACCATGACGATCAGCATCGGCGTCACCATGCGCCGGCCGCCGACCCTGGTCGTGATCCGCGCGCCCTGGTACTGCTCGGTGGCGGGCAGGAACCGTTTCGCGAGCCGCAGCATCGCGTTCTCCTTGAACTCCTCCTCGTCTTCGTCCTTGTGCGCCATCAGCTTCCACGCGGTGTAGACGAGGAAGGCGCCGAAGACGTAGAAGAGCCAGTCGAACCGCGTGACGGCCTCGTAGCCGACGAGGATGAACACGCCGCGCATCAACAGCGCGATGACGATGCCGATCGAGAGCACCTTCTGGCGGTACTCCCTCGGCACGGCGAAGCTCGACATGATGATCACGAACACGAAGAGGTTGTCCACCGACAGCGAGTACTCGGTGATCCAGCCGGCGAAGAACTCGCCGCCGTACTCGGCGCCCGCGAACGCGAGGACCCCGAGTCCGAAGAGGACGGCCAGCGCGACGTAGCAGGCGATCCAGGCCGTGCACTCCTTGAGGGACGGGTCTCTCGGGTTGCGCGAGATGAAGTAGAAGTCGAGACAGATGATGCCGGTCAGACCGATGATGGTCACCAGCCACAACCACAGTGGGACGTTCATCGTTGCCTTCCGCCCGCACGAGAAGGACTCACCGATGCGCCCCGAGGCATCGGTGAGTTCTCCCGGGACTTTTCTCGAAAGGGCCTAGCGGGCCGACGAGCCCGACTTCGGCTTCGGCTTCGTCTTGCGGCCGATCGCCGCACGACGCCGTTCCTTGGCCTCGAACATGATCTTCGCGTGCTCAGCGTACTTCAGGTACACCTCGCGGGCCTCCGGGTGGTCCATGGCGAGCCGCTGCCAGTAGCGCGGAGCGATCCGCTCGTGCAGCCACAGGAAGCCGACGGCGAAGCCGGCGCTCACGATGCCTTGGTAGGCAAGGAAACCGAGCCACTCCGGTGGGAGGGTCACGTCCCCGGTCAGGATGAACCTGGTGAGCACCTCGTGCAGCAGCCGGGCGAGGGGGAACCCGGCCAGCCAGTACAGCGCGGCCGGCGCGAAGCCGCCGAGCCGCACCCGGCCCTGGACGATGAGCATCGTGTACCCGGCGCCGAGCAGTGCCAGTGGCACACCCAGCGTCAGTGCGGATACCAGCGCCCAACCGATGGGCTGGCCGACGACCGCGGCCAACCCACCGGCGAGCACGCCGGCGATGAACCCAACTACGAGCCCGGGGAATGTCAGCTGGGCAAGACGGAACAGGCGCATCGCACTCATCTCTCAGTCCAGTACCACGCCGAACCTGAACAGGCTGTAGAACAGCATGCCCAGGTAGAACACCGCACCGAAGCCGATGATGGCGTTCGACCACCACTTCGGACGGATGGGTTTCGGCAACATCGTGTTGTTCACCAACAGCAGCGTCACACAGTAGGCACCCATGGCGAACGACGAGAGGAACGCCAGGATGTCCAGGATCCCGCTGGGTCCATCAGCGGGTCCGAACAACAGGATCATGATCCCGAAGGTGATGACGCCCCACAGGAACCCCGCGTACAGGTGCGAGAGGCGGAACCGCTTCGCGCCGGGCACGTGGTTGTAGGTCATGTCGGCCTGACCGCGGGAGAACGAGTCGAACAGACCCAGGGTCGCGTTCAACCCGATCAGTGCGATGAAGCCGAAGAACAGGGCGCCGAGGACCGGGCCACCGGCAGAGGCGAACGCGTCGGACATCGCCCGCAGCGCCGCGTCCCGGTCACCGCCCTCGATCAGCCCCTTGACGTTCGGGTTCTCCCTCGACGCCGACTGGGCCAGCACGGTGAACGAGATCGTCACCAGCATCGTGATGCCCCAGAACAGCAGGAAGGCGTCGAACGTGACCCACTTGCGCCAGCCACGCCACTTCGCCATCTCACCGGGGTCGTCGGTGTCGAACATGAAGCCGCGCGAAGGCATCTGCTCTTCTTCCTTCGCACTGCGCAGACCGCGGATCTTGGGCACGTGCGCGCCCATGCCCGCGCCGCTGTCCCTCAGGTGCAGCGTGTACCACATCTGCTGCATGCCAGAAGGTCCGGCGAACGCGATCGAACCGACCACGATCGGGAACCAGGTCGAGCTGAACATCTCCGACGGCATGTACCCGAAGGCGAACATGCCACCGAGGGTGCTTGCCAGGTCGCCCCAGCTACCGACGATGGACGCGATGATCGCGGTGCCGACGACGAGCACGCCGATGAGGATGGCGAGCACGTTCTCCAGCAGGTCGTAGATGACACTGGCCAGGCTGAACAGGATCCCGACCAGGATCAGGGCGACGCAGGCGGTCACGACCCACGGTATGCCCGTTATCTCCTCGAACGCGGACGCGCCGGCGGACAGGTGGCCCGGCCAGATGTAGACCAGGATCGCTGTCACGAAGAAGAACCACATCAGCGGTTTGAACACACGGGCCGCACCGGAGAAGATGCTCTCCCCGGTCGCCATCGCATAGCGTGCCATCTCGAGCATCACCACGGCCTGCAGGGTGACACCGATGAGGAACAGCCATCTGATCTCGGGTCCGAAGACGAGGACCAGTCGCGGCCACATGTAGGACTCGCCCATGCCGACGCCGAGCGCGACCAGGAAGACGGTCGGCCCGAGCAGGTGGATGGACGGTGGCGCCTCGGGCAGCGGGCGAATGGGCATCGGTTCGAGCCCACCGGCCCGCCATACCCGTTCCTCACCCGTTGCGGCGACTTCGTCGCTGCCCGCGACCGGGGGGGTTGTGAGAATCCACCATTGGACCTCCAGAAATTGAGACTGCCGCCTGCCTGTTGACCCCTGCTTGATCACCCAATTTCGAGGGTCGGTCAGTCTGGCCGGCCCTCTGGCCGCCGTTCGGAGTAGCGGCCAGAACTCGTGTGCGGTCTAGCCGCCGATCAGACCGGCGGCCCTCGCCCACCGGTACTTCGCGCCGAGCACCGCGACCGGCCGCTCCGTGGTGTACGGGTAGGCGATCACCCGGTGCTCGAACAGGTAGTCACACGCCTGCTCGACCTCGGTGTCACCGGCGAGCGACGCGACCACCGGCTTGTCGATGCCCTTCTCCCGGTACTCGTTCACCACCTTCGCGGTGAGCTCCGCGAAGACCATCGGCGGCGTCACGATCGTGTGCCAGTAGCCCAGGATCAGCGCGTGGATGCGCGGGTCCTCGAGGCCGAGGCGGATCGTGGCCTCGTAGGTCGACGGCGGTTCGCCACCGGTGATGTCGATCGGGTTGCCTGCCGCGCCGAACGGCGGGATGAAGGCGCGGAACGCCTCGTCCAGGTCCGGCGGAATGTCCATCAAGGACAGTCCTTCCGCGACACACGCGTCCGACAACAGTACACCAGAACCACCGGCGCCGGTGATGATGACGACGTTCTCGCCCTGCGGCGTCGGCAGCAGCGGGAGGCCGCGGGCGTACTCGAGCATCTCGTTCAGTCCGGGCGCGCGAACCACGCCGGCCTGCCGCAGGATGTCGTCGTAGACCTTGTCGTCGCCCGCGAGCGCGCCGGTGTGCGAGCTGGCCGCACGGGCACCCATGGCGGTGCGGCCCGCCTTCAGCACGACGACCGGCTTCTTCTTGGTCATCCGCTGCGCGGTCTCGACGAACGCCCTGCCGTCCTTGAGGTCCTCGAGGTGCATGGCGACACACGTGGTGTTGTCGTCCTGCTCGAAGAAGGTCAGCAGGTCGTCCTCGTCCACATCGGACTTGTTGCCGAGCCCGACGATCGCGGAGACGCCCATCTTGGTGGTGCGGGCGAAACCGAGGATGGCCATGCCGATGCCGCCGGACTGCGACGTGAGCGCCACGCCGCCCTTCACGTCGTACGGCGTGCAGAACGTCGCGCACAGGTTCTGCGGCGTGTAGTAGTAGCCGTAGATGTTCGGGCCGAGCATCCGGACCTTGTACCGGGTGGCGATCTCGACGATCTCGTCCTGCAGCTCCTGGTTGCCGGTCTCGGCGAACCCGGACGGGATCATCACCACCGCGGTGACGCCCTTCTCGCCGCACTCGGTCAGCGCCGAGGGCACGAACTTCGCCGGCACCGCGAACACCGCGACGTCCACGTCGCCCGGCACGTCCGCGACCGACTTGTAGGCCTTGCGGCCCATGATCTCGTCGGCCTTCGGGTTGATCGGGTGGATCTCTCCCGCGTAGCCGCCGTTGATCAGGTTCTTCATGACCGAGTTGCCGATCTTGCCGGCCTGGTCGGAAGCACCGATCACCGCGACGGAACGCGGGTTCATCATCGTGTTCATCGCACGCAGGATGTCCTCCTGCGTGTGCTGCACCGGCTGTGCGCGCTCCTCGGTCTCCAGAAGGATGCGCACGTCCGCCGCCGTCGCACCGCTCGCCGAGGCGAACACCGGGTTCAGGTCGAACTCGCTGATCTCCGGGAAGTCGGTGACCAGCTGTCCGACCTTGTGGATCACGCCGGCCAGCGCGTCGAGGTCGGCCTTCTCGGTGCCGCGGGCGCCCTGGAGCACCTCGGCCGCCTTGATGCCGGTGACCATCGACTTCGCCTCGGCCACGTCGAGCGGCGCGAGCCGGAACGTCACGTCCTTGAGCACCTCGACGAGCACGCCGCCGAGCCCGAACGCGACGACCTTGCCGAACGTGCCGTCGGTCGTGGCGCCGACGATCACCTCGGTGCTGTGACCTTCTCCACCGACCATCTCCTGTATCTGCACGCCGGTGATCGACGCGTCCGCCTTGTACGCCTTGGCGTTCGCGATGATCGTGTCGAACGCCGCGCTCGCCGCCGCGCCGCCGTCGACGCCGACGATCACGCCGCCGGCCTCGGTCTTGTGCAGGATGTCCGGGGACACGATCTTGGCCGCGACCGGCTTGCCGATCTCCTCGGCGAGCTTCGCCGCCTCGTCCGCAGTCGCGGCGAGACCCTCACGCGGGGTGGGGATGCCGTACGCGTCGCAGACCCGCTTCCCTTCGGGGGCGGTGAGCGAGTCCCGTCCTTCGGCCCGGACCTTGTCCAGGATCTCACGGACCGCACTCTTGTCTACTTCGGACATTGCGTCAGATCACTCCATTCGACTTGAGTTCGGCGAGCTCCGTGTCGGTCACACCGAGTTCCTTGCCGTAGATGTCCCCGTTGTGCTCGCCGAGCAGCGGCGAGGTCTGGATCTCCGCCGGCGAGTCCGACATCTTGATCGGCATGCCGACCGTGGTGAACTCGCCCCGCTGCGGGTGATCGACCTTGACGACGATCTCGTTCTCCGCCAACGAGGTGTCCTCGATGATCTCCTTGGTGGACAGGATCGGTCCGCAGGGGATGTTGTGCGCGTTGAGCTTCGCGAGCACCTCCCACTTGCTGTGCCCGATCGTCCACTCCTCGATCAGCTGGAACATCTTGTCCAGCTTGTTGAGGCGGGCCTCCGGCGTCGCCCACTCCTGGTCGTCCACCAGCTCCGGACGGCCGATCAGCTTCGCGATCGGCTCCCAGCCCACCGGCTGGACGATCACGTAGATCCAGTCGTTCGGGCCGCCGGGCGCGCACCGGACCGCCCAACCCGGCTGGCCGCCGCCCGACGCGTTGCCCGACCGCGGCACCTCGTCGCCGAACTCGGCGTTCGGGTACTCGTTCAGCGGGCCGTGCGCCAGGCGCTGCTGGTCGCGCAGCTTCACGCGGGCCAGGTTGAGCACCGCGTGCTGCATGGCGACCGTGACGCGCTGACCGCGGCCGGTGTGCTCACGCTGGTAGAGCGCGGCGAGAATGCCGGCCACCGTGTGCATGCCGGTGCCGGAGTCCCCGATCTGCGCCCCGGTCGCGAGCGGCGGGCCGTCCTCGAAACCGGTGGTCGACATCGAGCCGCCCATGGCCTGCGCGACGACCTCGTACGCCTTGAAGTGCGTGTACGGGCCCTCGCCGAAACCCTTGATGGACGCGTAGATCAGGCGCGGGTTCAGCTCCTGCAGCTTCTCCCACGGGAAGCCCATCCGGTCGATGGCGCCCGGCCCGAAGTTCTCGGCCAGGATGTCGAACTTGCCCACCATCTCGGTGAACAGCTCCTTGCCCCGCTCGGACTTCATGTTCAGCGTGATGCTGCGCTTGTTGCAGTTCAGCATCGTGAAATAGAGACTGTCCACATCGGGCAGGTCGCGGAGCTGCTTCCTGGTGATGTCACCGCTGGGCGCCTCGATCTTGACCACGTCCGCGCCGAGCCACGCCAGGATCTGCGTGCACGACGGTCCACTCTGGACGTGTGTCATGTCGAGGACCCGAACACCCTCGAGTGCCTTGCGCATGCCAAGCCCCTTTACTTGTACATGGTCTGGTTCATCGTGCCCGGCGCGTAGACTTCCGGGTCGACCCAGACGTTGATCAGCGACGGCAGTCCGCTCTCCCGCGCCCGCTCGAGCGCCGGCCGGATGTCCTTGGGGTCACGGACCTCCTCGCCGTAACCGCCGAGCATGCGGGCGAACTCGTCGTAGCGCACGTCGCCGAGCGTGTTGCCGACCCGGCCGCGGTCCGCGCCGTACTTCTGGATCTGGCCGTAGCGGATCTGGTTCATCGACGAGTTGTTGCCGACGATCCCGACGAACGGCAGGTTGAAGCGCACCAGCGTCTCGAAGTCGAAGCCGGTCAGCGAGAAGGCGCCGTCGCCGAACAGCGCGACGACCTCCTTGTCCGGCCGGGCGTACTTCGCGGCCATCACGAACGGCACGCCGACGCCGAGTGTCCCGAGTGGACCGGGGTCCATCCAGTGCCCCGGCGACTTCGGCTGCACGACCTGGCCGGAGAAGGTGACGATGTCGCCGCCGTCGCCGATGTAGATAGAGTCCTCGGTGAGGAACTCGTTGATCTCGTGCACGAGGCGGTACGGGTCGATCGGCGAGGTGTCGGAGAGCTGGCGCGGCAGCCGCTTCTCGAACGCCTGGGTCTCGACCGCGCGCAGCTCCTCGAGCCACGCCTTGCGGGCGACCGCGCCGTTGTCGTCACGGCCGGAGGTGGCCTGGGTGACGGCGGCGAGCACGGCGCCGGCGTCGCCGACGATGCCGAGGTCGACGTCGCGGTTCTTGCCGACCGTGCGGTAGTCCAGGTCGATCTGCACGACCTTGGCCTGCTGCGACAGCCGCTTGCCGTAGCCCATCCGGAAGTCGAACGGGGTGCCGACGATGATGATCAGGTCGGCGTTCTGGAACGCGTAGCGGCGCGCCAGCTGCAGGTGGTGCGGGTCGCCGGGCGCCAAGGTGCCCCGGCCGGAGCCGTTCATGAAGGCCGGCACGTTCAGCGTGCGGACGAACTCGGTCGCCGCCTCGGTGCCGCGTGTGGTCCAGACCTGGCTGCCGAGCAGGACGCAGGGCTTCTCCGCATGTACGACGAGGTCGGCGAGCCGCTCGATGGCCGCCGGGTCGCCGATCGACTTGGTGGAGGCGCGGTACTTGCCGCCGACGGGGATGCGCGCCTCCGACAGCGGCACCTCCGCGTCGAGCACGTCGCGCGGGATCTCCAGGAAGGAGGGGCCGGGCGCGCCGTTGAAGCACTCGCGGAAGGCCATCGACACCAGGTCGGCGGCGCGTGCGGTGCCCGGCACGGTCGCGGCGAACTTGGTGATCGGGTTCATCATGTCGACGTGCGGCAGGTCCTGCAGTGAGCCCATCTTGTGCTGCGAGAGCGCGCCCTGGCCACCGATCAGCAGCATCGGGCTCTCGGCGCGGTACGCGTTCGCCACGCCGGTGATCGCGTCGGTGGTGCCCGGGCCCGCGGTGACCACGGCGACGCCCGGCTTGCCGGTGATGCGCGCGTACCCGTCCGCGGCGTGCGCGGCCACCTGCTCGTGGCGTACGTCGATGACGTCGATGCCCTCGTCGACACATCCGTCGTAGATGTCGATGATGTGTCCACCGCAGAGGGTGAAGATCACGTCCACGCCCTCGGCCTTGAGCGCCTTCGCCACCAGATGTCCGCCGGAGATCATCTCGGGCTTGTCATCCGAGGTCCCGCCCCCTGGCGTCGTCTGAGCCGTTGAAGCCATCTGTGTCGTCATCTCCTTATAGGTGGGCTTGGCGCATACTGCATACCGTATGACTCTAGTGACGACAGCCGTCCGGGTCTACGTTTTGTCAGTCGCGCCAGTCGCAGGTGGTTCCTGACCACTGTTTTGCCAGGTCGGCAAGCTGTGCGGCAGCCTCCCCGCCAGTCGCGCCACGGCCGACCGCGACGCCCAGCAGGTAGACGGCCACGAAAGCGGCGGGTGTAGCGACCGCACGCTGCACGTCCTTCGCGAGCTCCAGGATCCGCCCGGTATCGGCCTCACCTGCGGCAACGCCCATTTCAGCGCTGGCCACCGAGGTCCAATCCGCGAGTCCGCTCATCTCACCACTTCTCGTTTTGTCCAACATCTCATACTGTATGCTGCATACCAAATGAACACAAGAACGGAGCTTGCGGTGAAAGTTGCTGTTCTTGGGGCCGGCGCCATCGGCGCGTACGTCGGTGCCGCGCTGCACCGAGCTGGAGTCGAGGTTCATCTCATCGCCAGAGGTCCCCACCTGCAGAAGATCCGCGCCGAGGGTGTTCGAGTCGAGAGCCCCCGCGGCGATTTCACAGCCCGTCCGAACGCAACCGACGACCCGACGGAGGTCGGCCAGGTCGACCACGTCTTCCTCGGCCTGAAGGCGAACAGATACGCCGACGCGGGCCCGATGATCAAGCCACTGCTCCACGACGAGACCACCCTCATCGCGGCGCAGAACGGCATCCCCTGGTGGTACTTCCACGGCCTGGAGAGCAAGTACCGCGACTATCGGATCAACAGCGTCGACCCGGCGGGCGCGGTCAGCGCCGCGCTGCCGGTGGAGCGGGCGATCGGGTGCGTGGTGTACGCCGCCACCGAGATCTCCTCCCCCGGCGTGATCAAGCACCTCGAGGGCACCCGCTTCTCGATCGGCGAGCCGACCGGGACGATCTCGCAGCGGTGCACGGACTTCTCGGCGGCCATGATCGCGGGCGGGCTCAAGTGCCCGGTCGAGCCGGACCTGCGCAAGGACATCTGGCTCAAGCTCATGGGCAACATCGCCTTCAACCCGATCAGCGCCCTCACCAGGGCCACCATGGCCGGCATCTGCCAGCACCTGACGACGAGAGAGATCGTCGTCCAGATGATGCGGGAGACCCTCGACGTCGCGGCCCGGCTCGGGTCGCACCCGGAGATCTCCATCGAGCGCCGCATGGCCGGCGCCGAACGGGCCGGCGAGCACAAGACGTCCACGCTCCAGGACCTGGAGAAGGGCAAGCCACTGGAGCTCGACGTGATCCTCAAGGCGGTCGTCGAGCTGGCCGACCTGACCGGCGCGGAGGCGCCGACGCTGCGCGTGGTCAGCGCGCTGGCCGACCTGCTGAACGAGCAGGTGTCCGTTCTCACGGTCTGACCGCTTCCCACCACGACAAGGCGCGCATCCCCGCGGGGGTGCGCGCCTTGTCGTGTTTGACAGCTGTGGTTATATTCAACCGCACTTAATTAACTGTCAGGTTGAATGGAGGCGCTGTGACTACACCCGGCCCGGACCACCGCAAGCTCGACGCGCTCGTCGGCGCCTGGCAGACCACCGGTCAGGTGTGGGCGACCACGGACTCCGAACCGACCGACTTCGCCGCGACGGACCGCTACGAATGGCTGGCCGGCGGCTTCTTCCTGATCCACCACGTCGATGCGCGGATGGGCGCCGACCACGTCAGGGCGCTGGAGGTCTTCCGGGTTCGGGGCGCCGGTTACGTCCTGGAGTCCTACGACTCGGCAGGCGGCCATGTCGTGTCCACCGCGACTCTGGACGGAACCGACTTCCGCATCGTCGCCGACGCGGAGCGCTTCACCGGCGTCTTCTCCCCCGACGGCACCCATCTCGACGGCGTGTGGGAGCGCCGCGAGGGCGACGAGTGGCTCCGCTGGATGACGGTGTCGCTGGTCAAGCAGTGACCTCGCGGCCGCTGGATCGGATCTAGCGGGCGATCTCGCGCCTACTGGTTGACGGGGCGGAGCGAGCCGAGGAGGACCGATGCACGCCAACGAGCGGATCGCGGTGATCGTCGGCAGCACCCGGGAGGGTCGGGTCGGCGACGCGGTCGGGCGGTGGTTCGTCGACCTCGCCAAGCAGCGCGACGACCTCGCCCCGACCGTGCTGGACCTGGCCGAGTTCGACTTCCCGACGCGCTACCCGGAGGAGGTGACGGCGGAGATGACCAGGTTCACGACGGCGATCGACCACGCGGACGGCTTCGTCGTCGTCACGCCGGAGTACAACCGCAGCTTCCCCGCGTCGCTCAAGCAGGCGATCGACTTCGCCTACGACGAGTGGCAGGCGAAGCCGGTCGGGTTCGTCTCCTACGGCTGCCGGTCGCGCGGGCACCACGCGGTGGCCGCGCTGCGGGTGGTCTTCGCGGAGCTGCACACGGTCACGGTCCGCGACGAGGTGTCGATAGACCTGATGTCCCCGTCGATCCGGCTGGACGGCACGCCGGACCCGTCGCACGAACCGGCCGTCACGATCATGCTCGACCAGCTCGTCTGGTGGAGCCAGGCGCTGCGCGCGGGCCGCGCGGCGCGACCGTACGTCGCATGAGGAGGGAATGACATGAGTGAGCTGGCGATCGAGACGTCAGGGCTGGTCAAGGTCTTCGGCAAGACCAGGGCCGTCGACGGCATCGACCTATCGGTGCCGGCGGGCACGGTGTACGGGGTGCTCGGCCCGAACGGCGCCGGCAAGACCACGGCGGTCCGGGTGCTCGCGACGCTGTCGCGGCCGGACGGCGGCGAGGCCCGCGTGTTCGGCAAGGACGTCGTGCGCGAGGCCGACGCCGTGCGGGCGATGGTGAGCCTGACCGGGCAGTACGCGTCGGTAGACGAGGACCTCACCGGGACCGAGAACCTGGTGCTGCTCGGCAGGCTGCTCGGGCACCGCAAGCCGGCCGCGCGGGAGCGTTCCGCGCGGTTGCTCGAGGCGTTCGGGCTGACCGACGCCGCGGACCGGCAGGTGAAGAACTACTCCGGCGGGATGCGGCGGCGGATCGACATCGCCGCGAGCATCCTGAGGACGCCGGACGTGCTGTTCCTCGACGAGCCCACCACCGGGCTCGATCCACGCAGCCGCAACCAGGTCTGGGACATCATCCGGATCATCGTCGCGCAGGGCACCACGGTGTTGCTGACGACGCAGTACCTCGACGAGGCCGACCAGCTGGCGGCGCGGATCGCCGTCATCGACCAGGGCAAGGTCATCGCGGAGGGCACGCCGGGCCAGCTGAAGGCGTCGGTCGGCGCGGGCGCCATCCACGTCCGGCTGCGCGACGCCGCGCAGCGCGAGACCGCGCTGTCGGTGCTGACCACCGTGCTCGGCACGGGCGTGCAGCTCGACGCCGACCCGGTCGCGCTCACCGCGCAGCTGTCCGGCGAGGACTCCGACCGCGAGGCCGCCGAGCAGGCGTCCCGCGCGTTGTCCGAGCTGGCGCGGGCCGGCATCACCGTGGACAACTTCTCCCTCGGCCAGCCGACCCTCGACGAGGTGTTCCTGGCCCTGACCGACCACCCGGCCACGTCCGACTCCGAGGAGGTCGCGGCATGAGCACCGCCACCACCACCGATGCCCCCGTCAGCAACTACACCCCCGCGGCCGAAAGCCTCGGGGCGGTGCTCGCCGCCGGTGAGCAGCCGAAGCCACCCAGCGCGTGGTCGGCGTCCGTCACCTTTGGCTGGCGCGCCATGCTCAAGATCAAGCACGTGCCGGAGCAGCTGTTCGACGTGACGGCGTTCCCGATCATGATGGTGCTGATGTTCACCTACCTGTTCGGCGGCGCGCTCGCCGGATCGGTGACCGAGTACCTGCAGTTCCTGCTGCCGGGCATCCTCGTGACCAGCGTCGTCATGATCACCATGTACACCGGCATGGGCGTCAACATCGACATCGAGAAGGGCGTCTTCGACCGGTTCCGCACCCTGCCGGTCTGGCGGCCGGCGGCACTCGTCGGGGCACTGTTCGGCGACGTGTTCCGGTACGTCATGGCGTCCGCCACCATCCTGATCATCGGCCTGATCCTGGGCTTCCGCCCGTCGGGCGGGGTGGTCGGCGTGCTGCTGGGGATCGCACTGCTGGTCGCGTTCTCGTTCGCGTTCTCGTGGATCTGGACGATGTTCGGCCTGTTCCTGCGGTCGGAGAAGTCGGTCATGGGCGTGAGCATGATGGTGATGTTCCCGCTGACCTTCCTGTCCAACGTCTTCGTCGAACCCGACACGATGCCGGGCTGGCTGCGCACCTTCGTGGAGTTCAACCCGATCACACACGTGGTGGCGGCGGTCCGAGGTCTGATGGCCGGGACTCCGGATGCCGGTGAGATCACGTGGGTGCTGGTGTCGGGTCTGGTGCTGATCGCGATCTTCGGCAGCCTGACGATGCGTTTGTACAACAGGAAGTGAGGTTTGGAGGCGGTGGCGACCAGGGGGCGCCACCGCCTTCTTTTATTCGCGTTGGTGCAACAGACCGCGTTGCGGAACCCGGTGAGGGTCGAGCAGCACCAGGTTATTGAGATCCGTGGGACCGCCGTCTAGCCAATGCGTGATGGGGTGGGCGTCCGACCACCGCGCCGGACGTCCACAGGTGGGGAATGCGCATCCCCGGTCTCGGGTATTCAGGGCGACTCGTTGCTTCGGAGTCACCAAGCTGCGGGTGCGGCCCACATCCAACGGCACTGATTCGCGCCCATCACGACCGGCACGACGCCGCAGTCACAGGCGATCCGTCGGGCTGCGGCCGCCGAGAGCAGTGCACCGCCTTCGAGGGTGGCGGTGCCGACGCCGTCCAGCAGTGGGTGTAGTCCATGGTGGCGTTGAGGTCGTTGGGTCGGGTGCCGGTCATCCATTGGGCCGTCTGGCTTGGCGAGCGCACCCAGCATCGCGTCGAGTTCTTTGGCGACTTCGGGTTCGATCGTTCCGGTGAACTGCATCCAGCCGTCCTGGTCCACGCCGGCTGCATCGCCTCGGCGTCGCCGTCTGGGTCGATCCGTGACAGCAGCGTCTCGCCGTGGGATCGCACCACCGAGGAGTGCGCCGCTCGGGCGGTCTCGACCAGGTGCTTCTCCACGATCTCCGCGGTGTCACTCGGCGCCCAGGCTGGGATCTTCTTCACGACATCGGCGATCGCGTCTACGTGATCGGGATCCAGTGCACCATCTCGTAGTGCGTCCCGCACCAGCGGCAACGGCGCCGGGGTGACATGCCCCGTCGGTGTCAGCACCTCGGCCACCAGGCCAGCCTGAGCGATCAGCCGGGACGCGCGGCGCGGGGTGATTCGCATCAGATCCGAGACCAGCGCACTCAAACTCGAATACCCCGCGACACGCGCGACATCGGCCTGGTCCAACTCGGCAATCACTGTCAATGCGGAACTGTGGAGCTTCCGCATCTGGGTCACGATCTCCCCCAGATTCTGGGCAAGCTCCGGCAACCCGGGCGGCGTTTCGACGAAGCTCGACATAGCTCTTATCTTACCCGCGAACCCCGATTATTTCGAACACACGATCGAGGGAAATGACGATGACTAACAGTGACAAACTCTACCTTTTCCTGAGACCGGAGATTCTCGGCAAACTCCGGATGCCGCGTTGCCCACGGTGTACTCCAGCGACGACGAACCGCAGCGGCGCGCCGAATCCAGCTCCCGCAACGTACCTCGAATACTCGCCGGCACCACCCAACGAACCCGTCCGTCTCATCACTCCCGTTTGTGCACCTATCCCTGTGCACGAAACGGGAACTCACTATGTCTGAACGGGGGACTCGCGGTTATAGGTGCCAGCCCTGCCTTTGGGCTGGTGCGTATGCGCATGTCGTTCCCGTGGTTATCGTCGCGCGGAAGTGTTCCGCCAGCTCCGGGTGGCGTGAATCCAGTTTTCGTAACGTGTCGCGGATTCTTGCTGTCACCGTCTTGCGCGCTCGTTCCGCTTCGTCGCCGAGTCTGCGGGTTCGGCCGGCCAGGCCGGACGCCGCGCGTAGTTCGGCCAGCAGTGCTTCGCGTTCCTTGTCGTGTATGGCGGCTTTCGTGTCGTCGCCTCGGTGGGTTGCCTCGTCTATCTGCTCGTCCAGTTCGGACAGTCTGCGGCGGTAGCTCGACTTCGCCTCGTCGTCCAGTACGTTGTCGCCCGCCATGCCGACCACTGCCGCGCCGCCGGTGGGGTCGAGCAGTTGGATGGCGCGGACCTCTACATCCGGCGACTTCAGCAGCATGTGCAGGTCTCGCAACCCTTTGCTGTCCGGCATGTGCACGGTCCGGCCAGCCATCGACAGTGTCCACGTCTCACCGGTGAACCGGAACTCGTTGCCGGGCAGGGACACTGGCGACGGATCGACCGACATCAGGTGCCGCAGCCCCAATTCGGCCGCCTCCCTCGCCACCTCCCCGGACAGCGTCGGGGACGGCTCGCCGGACGCCGCCAGCGCCGCGGCCAGCCCTGCCCGCGCCTCGACCGACCACGGCCGCGCGCCCAACAGGTCCGCGGCGTCCCGCGCGGCCGTGTAGCTCTCGACCGCCGCCGGCCACCGGCCCAGCGCCGCGTCGAGCAGCCCGATCCACAGCTCCACCGGACCGCTGATCTCGCACCCGTACATCGCCACCAGCCACGTCCCCGCGAACGGCGCCAGCTCGGCACGCACCGCCTCGCACCGAGCGGCATCTCCCGTCAGCGCCGCCACCTGCGCGCGCAACCGCATCAGCATCTGCTGGTACGCGTTCGACACCGGCTTTCGCCGCGACTCCAGCTCCACGAGACACCGGGAGGCCGTCCGGACGTCGCCGCGTGCCGCGGCCGTGACCCCGTCCAGCAGCGCCGGGTACGGGTAGCTCACCTCGGCGCCACGCTTGCGCAGCTCGTCGATGTCGGCGAACCGGCCCCGCAGCTGCAGCGCCGACCACGCCACATGGTGGGTCATGAACGCGAACTGGTCGTGGGCCTGCTGCATGTCCCGCATCCGCTCGAGACGCCGCTCCGCCTCCGCGAAGTTCCCCTTGAACGCCTCGACGATGGCCCGGTCGATGTGCGCCCCGATCGCCATGCTCGACGGCCGGCCGGTGTCGGCGAGTCTCAGGAACTCGGTGTACCGGTCGTGGTAGCGCGGGTCGCCCTGCTCGAGCATCGCCACCCAGCCGAGCGACACCGCGTACTGCTCCATCTCGAGATCACCGGTGCGCCGCGCGATCCCGGCCAGCTCGTCGGTCAGCGCCAGCCGCTCCGCCGCGTGCCCCGGCCCCCACAGCACGTCGTGCTGCGTCCACAGGCCGAACCCCAGCGTGTCGTCGTCGCCGTCGTCGCGCGCGATCGCGATCAGCTGCAGCATCAACTCCTGCGCGAGACGGTCGAGCGACCGGTCGTCCTGCTCGCCGGCGCCCGGCACGAGCCGCTCGTGCGCCGTACGCAGCAGGTTCTCCCCGAGCTTCTCCCGCCCGGCCGGACTGGACAGCCCGTACAGCGTCAGCGCCGTCCGCGCCAGCGCCTCGACGTCGCCGTTCAGCGCGATCTCGCCGACGTCCTCGAACAACTGCCACGCCTCGTCGCGGTGACCGAAATGGTGCAGCTGCACCCCGAGCTCGAGCCCGATCTTGACCCGCCTCGGGTCGGTGTCGTCGAGCAGCTCGAGCGCGCGCCGGTAGTGCCCCGCCGACTCCTCGAACGCGAACCGGCGCCCCGCGTCCTGCCCCGCGGCGGCCAGCGCGTCCACCACCCGGCCGGTGTCGAGCTCGCCGCGCCCGAGGTATGCGTGGCGCGCGAGGTCCGCGGGGAAGATCCGCTCGGTCAGCGTCGGGGACCGGTCCATGGCCCGCACCACCGCGGCGTGCCGCGCCGGCACGTCGGCCTCGGCGAGCGACTCGTACAGCGTCTCCCGCACCAGGTCGTGGGCGAACGCGAACCGACCGTCGCCGAGGGCGGACACCAGCCGCGCGCTCACCGCCTGGCTCAGCTGCCGGTCCACCTGCGCGACCGGCGCGCTGACCGACGCGGCGAGCACCTGCCGGTGGAACTCCCTGCCGAGCACGGCGGCGCCGGTGAGCAGCCGGGACACCGTCTCGGGCAGCAGCGACAGCCGGCGCCGGACCGCGTCGCGCACCCCGGGCGCCACCGCGGTGACCGAGCCGCCGCTGCGCCACAGCCGCGCGGTCTGCTCGACGAAGAACGGGTTGCCGCCGGTGCGCAGGTGCACCTCGCCGACCAGCTCGGGATCGG
The DNA here is from genome assembly GCA_963840275.1 of uncultured Actinomycetota bacterium. Classification (GTDB taxonomy): domain Bacteria; phylum Actinomycetota; class Actinomycetes; order Mycobacteriales; family Pseudonocardiaceae; genus Actinophytocola. The sequence continues at coordinate 650,226 of CAWIYK010000001.1, read as the reverse complement.
GCGCGTCGCCGACCGTGCGGGTCATGAGCGCGCCGACCTCGTCGCGGCCGAGGCCGGTGAGCGTGACGGTCGTCGCCTTGGCCAGCAGCGGCAGCATCAGCGGCGCCAGCGGGTGGTCGGCCGCCTCGACCTCGACGTCGCGGTACGTGCCGACCAGCAGCAGCCGCTCGTACCAGGTGTGCTGCGCGACGAACTCCAGCAGCCGCACCGACGACGGGTCGGCCCAGTGCAGGTCGTCGAGCACGACCACCACGGGCCGCCGCTGCGACACCGCGACCAGCGCGCTCGTGACCGCGTCGTACCGGCCGAACCCGTCGGCCGGCTCGTTCGCGCCGGCGTCCCCGAGCAGGAACGACAGCTGCCCGCCCGCGGCCTGCTCCGCCGCGGTCCACTCGTCCTCGCGCGCCTGGCGCCGCAGCCCGCGGACCACCTGCACCCACGGCCAGAAGCCGGGTGCGGCCGAGGAGTCCCAGCACGACCCGGACAGCACCAGCGCGCCCCCGCGCCGCGCGACGTCCATGGCGTCGGTGACCAGCGTGGTCTTGCCGATCCCGGCCTCCCCGGTGACCAGCACGAGCCCGCCGTGACTCTCGGTCGCGCGGCTGATCTCGGCGCGCAGCACGCCGACGGGGTGGTCCCGTCCGATGAGCTCAGCTGCCATGCCCGAGATACTAGGACCGACGTCCGACAAAACGCCTATTCCGCCTGGCCAGCCAGCGAATCGGCGGGGATCTCGGACGAGAAGACGAAGACGCGGACCGCGTACCCGGTGGTCGGGTGGACCTGCGCGAGGTAGGCCGTCACGTGCTCACCGACGATGCCCTCGACCGCCTCGAGGAAGTCCTGCTTGGTCGCGTCGTGCAGCGCCTCGTGGTGCTTGATCACCTCGGCGCGGTAGCCGCGCTCCCCCAGCACCGCGTCGGCGACGGTGAGGGTGTCGATCGACAGCACGATCAGGCTCACGGGCTCGTCGTCGGACACCGACACCTGGACGTTGCGCGGGCCCCGGCCGTAGAACGTGCGCTCGAGGCTGGTGATCTTCTCGGCCACCGCGTTCCGCTGCGCCTTGGTTATCCGCATCGCAGCCACTACCCTCTCCGTTGAGCACATCGCTCACCACCTGGGAAAACCATAGTGGCTGATCGGGCCGTGCCGCAGCGAACTCGCCGGTGTCCGGCGGACTTCGCGGCAGCGCGACTCGAGCGAGATGCAGCTCGTGGTGGCCTCGAGCGAAGGTCGAGAAAGACCGGCGCACGGCGACATCACGGGCTCCAAGCGGAAGGGCTTATCTCGTGGATTTGAAAAACCGGCAACTGACGCCTGCGGAATTACGGGAGATCGTCACCGAGACAGCGCACGATTCCGATTCATGGGCCGCCGAAGTTCGTTTCGACCTCACCGAACGCCATTACCTGAGGCTGCGCCGCGACGACGACGTCGAGGTGTGGCTGATCTGCTGGGACATCGGTCAGGACACGCTGCTGCACGACCACGGCGGTAGCGCGGGCGCCTTCACGGTCGCCCGCGGCTCCCTGTTCGAGGACTTCGGCACCGTCGGACACACCGGGTTGCGCACCCGCCGGCACGCGGCGGGCGACACCGTCGGCTTCGGTGCGGACTACCTGCACAACCTCGTCAACGTCGGCACCGAACCCACGGTGTCGATCCACGCCTACTCGCCACCACTGCGCACGATGAACTTCTACTGCTGGCTGGCGACCGGCATGCATCATCTGCGCGAGCTGGTCTGCGACACCCCGGAGCCCGAGACCACGGCACTGGAGGCGGAGGCGGCGGCGCTGCGCGAGGCCGTCCGATGACCACTCCGGACCACATCACGACGTTGTTGGCGCAGGCCCGCGAGCACATCACCCGCTACCTCCCGGACGAGGCGGCGCAGGCGATGCGGCGCGGTGCGCTGCTGATCGACCTGCGACCTGTCGAGTACCGGTGGCGGTTCGGCGAGGTGCCCGGCGCGATCGCCGTGTCGAGGCACGTCCTCGAATGGCGGCTGGACGTGACCAGCGCACACCGGCTCAAGGAGCTGCGGGCCGACGACTCCGACCAGGAGATCGTGTTGATGTGCAACGAGGGTTACACCTCGAGCCTGGCCGCCTACCAGCTCAAGCGACAGCTCGGGCTGACCGACGTGAAGGACGTCGCGGGCGGGTTCGCCGCGTGGCACGAGGCGGGCCTGCCGACGGTGTCGCGGCTGGCCGGGTAACCTCTAGAACACGTTCTAGTTCTGGAGGGTCGCGATGGGACGGACGGCGCTGGTCACCGGAGGCGCGCGCGGCATCGGGCTCGCCTGCGCGGAGTTGTTGGCGGCGCAGGGACTCACGGTGCTCACCGCCGATGTCGCACCCGGCGCCGACCTGGCGCTCGACGTCACGTCCTCGGCCTCGTGCGCGGCGGCCGCCGCCGCACACGAGGTCGACGTGCTGGTCAACAGCGCGGGCGTCATCGGGCCCAACAAGCCGCTCGCGGACGTCACCGACGACGAGTGGGCGGCGACCTTCGCGGTGAACGTCACCGGCACGTTCCACACGTGCCGGGCGTTCACCCCGGGCATGGTCGCGCGCGGCTGGGGACGCGTGGTCAACGTGGCGAGCATCGCCGGCAAGGACGGCAACCCGAACCTGGGCCCCTACTCGGCGAGCAAGGCGGCCGTCATCGGGCTGACCAAGTCGCTCGGCAAGGAGTTGGCGACGACCGGCGTGCTGGTCAACGCGGTGGCGCCGGCGGTGATCGAGACCCCGATGAACGCGGCGACCGCGCCAGAGGTGCTGGACCGGCTGGTGAGTCTGATTCCCATGCGCCGCATGGGGTCGGCGCGCGAGGTGGCCGAGCTGGTCGGCTGGCTCGCCTCGGAGCGCTGCAGCTTCTCGACCGGCGCCGTCCACGACATCAGCGGCGGCCGGGCGACCTACTGAGCGGCCGCTACGCGGTCGCGCGGGACGGCACGATCAGCACACCCGGGGTGTGGTCGTCCGGCAGGGCGAGCAGCTTCGACAGCACCACTGACGCGGACCCCTGCTCCCGCCAGTGAAACCGCCGGGGCGCCATGAAGTCCTGGTCGGGCGGCATTCGGGTGGCGACCGCGTCGTCCTCGCCGAGGAGCTCGACGACGTCGACCACGTCGTGGTGGGCGCGGACGCCCACGACGGCGAGCACGTCGCCCTGCTCGTCACGTGGGTCGACGAAGCGGAAGCCTCGCGCGACGAGCGCACGCAACTGGACATCGACGCTTGCCGCGGCGGTGCCAGTGGCAGACATCAAACCTCCCGTTCCTTGGCGTCGGCGAGGAACCCGATCAGCCGGGCGCTCGGGACGACCAGCACAGGTCCGTGCGGATCGCGGGAGTTGCGCACTCCCGCTCGGCCGTCGAACCAGGTAAGTTCCACGCAGTTACCGGCGGCGCCGCTGCGGCTGCTCTTGCGCCAGACCGCGTCGGGAAGCTCCTCGGCGGACACGCCGTTACGGATCTCTTCCACGGTCCCCACCTTCTTTCCTACGCAAACAGTGGGTGCATCTGCACGTGCATTGATCGATTGCACGATAACATGGGGACATGCAGGGGTAAATGCACGTGCATCCGTACGGGCATGTACTGAGCCACCGAGGTTAGCTACTCAGTGTGGTCACGCAAGCGGGAACGCCACTGCGTTTGTCACGGTCAGCGACACGTCGCCGCGACTTGAGGCCTCGACCGAGTGAGACAGTCCATCACGAGCAGTCAGCTCGGTATGTATCCGCCGAGGGGTAACGATTTTGTCCCACTGTGCGAGTCACCCGAATGCAGGAAGCAACTTGCAGACAGACAGCGGTATGGAATGGACAGTCCGAGCGGGACTCAGTTCTCGGTGCGGAACTTGGACAGCAGCTGACGGCTGCGGTCCGGCGTCTCGGCGTCGACGGCGAGGCGGTCGATGACGCGGCCGTAGAGCTCGAGCTCCTCGACGCGGTCGAGGTACAGCGCGCCGCCGATGTGCTCGATGTAGACGACGTCCGGCAGCGTCGGCTCCGCGAACCGCAGCATGCTGAACGCGCCTTCCGCCGCGTAGCCGCTCATCTGGTACGGCAGGATCTGCAGCGTCACGTTCGGCTGCCTGGTCAGCTCGAGCAGGTGCTCGATCTGCTCGCGCAGCACGCGGTGCCCGCCGATCGGGCGGTGCAGCACCGACTCGTCGACGACCGCCCACAGGCGTGGTCCGCCGGGCCTGGTCAGCACCTTCTGCCGCTGGAGGCGCAGCGCGACGCGCCGCTCGCCCTCCTGGTCGAGCAGCTCGGGCCGGCCGTGGCTGACGACCGCCCGGATGTAGTCCTCGGTCTGCATCAGACCGGGCACGAACTGCAGCTCATGGCTCTGGATCAGCGACGCGGACTCCTCGAGCCCGACGAAGTCCTGGAACCAGTTCGGCATGGTGCCCGAGTAGCGGTGCCACCAGCCGCGCTCGTTGGACTTGCGGACCATCTCGAGGAAGACGCTGCGCTCCTCGGCGGAGTTGACGCCGTACATCGACAGCAGGTCGGCGACGTCGCGCTCCTTGAACCCGACGCGGCCGAGCTCCATGCGGCTGATCTTCGAGTCCGAGCCGCGGATGGCGTAGCCGGCGTCGGCGCGGGAGATGTCGGCGGCCTCGCGAAGTCGGCGCAGCTGGGCGCCGAGCACGATGCGCCGCGCGGTGGGCGCGCCGGACTGCTCGCCGCCGCCGAACCTGGGAGTCTCGTCGCCCCTCGGGTCGTCCGCGGGCATCGTCTCCTCCTCGTATCGCTCGAACGTCACCGCCAGACAACCGAGAGTACGCGCTCGCGACTCTCCTGAGGAGACGCACCGCCGGATCCGACCTATGGAGTGACCGGAGCCGGCGGGATCATCTCACGCTGTGACGAGGCTCAACCCGTAGACGGCGAGAATCTCGTTCACGGGCTGGAACCACGTCTCGCCGCCACCGCCGCAGTTGCCCCAGCCGCCGGACGTCACGCCCTGTGCCTGGTCGCCGGTGATGAACGAGCCGCCGGAGTCGCCCGGCTCCGCGCACACGTTCGTCTTCGTCATCTCGTACACCGTGCCCTGCGGGTAGGCGACCGCCTGCCCCTTGCCGAGCACCGTGCCGCAGTGCCAGTGGGTCGTGGACCCAGAGCGGCAGATCGACGAGCCGACCGGCGCCTCGCCGGAGCCGCGGACCAGCTGGTCGGGCACGGTGCCCCAACCGAGCACGACCGGCGCGGTCCACCAGCCGTTGCCGATCCGGATGAACGAGTAGTCGTTGCCCGGGAACGAGGAGCCGGCGAACGACCCCATGGCGGAGCCGTCCCAGCCGACCACCGAGCTGCCGACGCCGCCGCAGTGCCCGGCGCTCACGAACCCGCCGTGCACCGAGAAGCCGATGGAGCAGCGGGTGTTCCCGTTGATGTAGTACGGGTCGCCGCCGACGGTGCCGGCCGAGACCGGACGCGGGACCGCCGGCGCCGACTCGACCGTGACCGGCCCGCCCGAACGCGCGGCCTCGACAAATGCCGCGGTGTCGGCCCCCGGCCGCGCCGAGACCACCAGCGACCCGGTGCGGACGTCGGTGTGCCAGCCGGTGACGCCGGCGGGGACACCGTGCTCCCGCGCGTACGCGTCGACCGCCGCCTTGGCCGCGTCGAGCTGGGCCTCGGTGCGTGGCACCGACACCGCGACCGCGCCGGTCGCGCGCACGGCGGCCGCCCGCGACTCGACCCCGACGTCCCGCGACCCCGACGACCAGCTTGCCGAGCTTCTGGTCGAACCACGCGCCGCCGTAGGACGCGCCGGCCGCGCTCCTGGCGGCCGGGCCGATGTCGATGGCCACGGCCTCCTGACGCAGCCGGGTGATCGCCTGCGCCTCGGTCAGGCCCAGGTCACGCTGCATCGCCGCGACCATGCCCTCGGACGCGACCGGTGCGGACGCGGGCGCGGCGGCGGACGAGCCGCCGCCCATGACCGTGCCCAGCGTGACGACGGCGCAGGCCGCCGCCGCCAACAGTGTTCTCTTGTGTGCCCTCATTCGTGCTCTCGTTTCTCCGCAGGGGTGCCGGACCCGAAGATCCGGCGAGAGAAGGTGAGAGCGCTCTCATCCCTAACCGTGGTATGTCCGGCACAGCCCGTCAAGGTCTCTTCCGAAACTCGTCCGGTTCCGCCCTAGGGTGGACAGGGTGACGAGCACCGCGCACGACATCACGACCCCGGGCCCGCCGCGCGTCGAGGAGGTCAGCGACGGCATCCACGCCTACATCCAGCCGGACGGCACGTGGTGGATCAACAACACCGGGTTCTTCGTCGGCAGTCGCGGCGTGATCAGCGTCGACGCGTGTTCGACCGAGCGCCGCACCCGCGCCTACCTCGACGCGATCGGCGCCGTGACCCCGCTCCCGGTGCGCACCCTCGTCAACACGCATCACCACGGCGACCACACGTTCGGCAACTACCTCTTCCCCGGCGCGACGATCGTGGGCCACGAGCGCACGCGGACCGGCATCGCCGAATGGGGCATGCCGCGCGACGCGCCGATCTGGACCGACGTCGACTGGGGCGACATCGAGCTGGAGCCGCCGTTCCTCACCTACACCGAGGGCGTCACGTTGTGGGTCGACGACCTGCGGTGCGAGGTCACGCATGTCGGCACCGCGGCGCACACGAACAACGACTCGATCGTCTGGGTGCCGGAGCGGGAGCTGCTGTTCTGCGGCGACCTGCTGTTCAACGGCGGCACCCCCTTCCTGGTGCAGGGCTCGATCGCCGGCGCGATCGAGGTGCTCGAGACCGTGCTGAAACCCCTCGGCGCGCGGACGATCGTGCCCGGCCACGGACCGGTCGCCGGCCCGCAACTGATCGACGAGATCCTCGCCTACCTCCGTTTCGTGCAGCGGACCGCGCGCGACGGCAAGGCCGCGGGACTCGCGCCGCTCGAGGTGGCACGCGAGGTGGACCTCGGCGAGTTCGCCGACCTGAAGGACCGCGAGCGGATCGCCGGCAACCTGCACCGCGCGTACGCCGAGCTCGACGGCGCGGAGCCGGGCGCGCGGATCGACGTGGTGGCCGCGCTCGGCGACATGATCACCTACAACGGCGGGAAGCCCCTGAGCTGCTACGCCTGAGCGCTCGCGAACACCGAGAGCACGCCGGCCAGGACATCGGCAAGGGTCGCGGCCGGGTCGTCGGTGACCTCCTGCGCGCGCCACGCGACGAACCCGTCCGGCCGCACCAGCACCGCCCCGCTCGGCGAGACGCCGTACGCGTCGAGCACGTCGGTGCCCACCCGGTGGCCGACCAACCCGAGCGGCACCGCGAGCCCGGCCGCCGCGTCGTGCCACGCCGGTGTGTCCGGTCCGGACAGCAGCACGAACTCCCGGCCGAAAAGGTCGATGGTGGAGCGCTCCACCCCCGCGACGTCGATGCGCACGTGCGGCGCGCGGGTGCCGGGCCGGCCGGACGGCGTCACGGGGTTCTCGAACATGTCGTCGTCGATGTCGTCGTCGATGTCGTCGTCGATGTCCTCGGCGACGATCGCGCCGGCGGCGTACCGGTAGCCGAACGTCACGGCGTTGTGGTTGCGCGGCTCGGTCCGGTTGGGATCGCCGCCCGCGAGCCGGAACCACGAGCGCAGCCGGATGAGCGACTCGTTGACGGTCTCCTCCACCACCGGCTTGCGTTCCGCCTCGTACGTGTCCAGCAGGGACTCCCCCGCGCCCGCCAGCACGGCGGCGAGCTTCCACGCGAGGTTGTGCGCGTCGGCGATCCCCGAGTTGCCACCGAAGGCGCCGGTCGGCGGCATGACGTGGGCCGCGTCGCCGGCGAGGAACACCCGTCCGGCCCGGAAGCGGTCGGCGACCAGCGCGGCCGGCCGCCACGGCACCACGCGGAGCAGGGTCGCGTCGACGTCCTCGCGGCCGGCGCCGGCGTGGAACAGTGCCAGGCAACGGCTCTCGGTGAAGTCCTCGAGCGACTCACCGTCGGCCGGCTGGTAGGGCACGCTCATCATCCAGCGGCCCGCTTCGAGCGGGACCATCGTGCCGCGCACGTCGTCGACGACGCACGCGGTGAGCCGCCTGCCGTCCAGGAACGGTTCGAGGTCGGTCCGGAACAGGATGGACACCCGGTGTTCCAGCACCCCGGGCCCGCTGCGTTCGATGCCGGCCGCCTGCCGGGTCCTGCCGTGCTGCCCGTCCGCGGCGACCAGGTAGCGGGCCCGCAGCTCGTGCTCGCCCTCAGCCGTCCGCACCAGCGCGCGGACCTGCTCGTCGTCCTGTTCGAACCGGATCAGCTCGGTGCCGAACCGAAGATCGGCGCCGCGCCGCTCGGCCGCCGCGCGCAGCACGGGCTCCAACCGGTCCTGGTCGCACGTGCACAGCCGGCACGGGCTCATCTCGGCGGCGTCGTCCTCCCACGGCACCGGCAGCCAGCCGACGTCCTCGGCGGCCAGGTTGGCCACGCGGGCCACGTGCCCGTCCACGTGCTGCTGCGGCCCGGTGGCGTCCCAGATGTCCGGCTCGATGCCGACGCCGCGATAGAGTTCCATCGTTCTCGCGGCGAGCCCCCGGAAGCCCGGATGCTGCGTCGTCTCGGTGCGCCGTTCGACCAGCACGCAGCGAACTCCATGGTGCGCAAGAAAAAGCGCGGTGGACAGACCCACCGCGCTACCGCCGACGATCAACACGTCCGTATCCGCTGTCACGGCACCCAACGTACGCGAACGGGCGCGCTCCGCAAGGGCCTGACTGGACGGTCGCGACTCCGGTAGCGTGGAGTCCCGCACTGTCAACGAAAACCACGGAGGAGCCGGGTGCGCGAGGCGACCATCGGGGGCGCCGGTCAGGACCCACTGGTCGGCCGCGCCGTCCGGCTGTTCGAGTTTCTCGGTCGGACACAACAGCTCAAGAACCAGCCGCCGCGCACCGCGGACGGCTACCGCTCGGTCCTGTGGCTGGACAACGTACCCGATCACCCGGCGGTCGTGTCCACCCATCGGGGTGAACCCGAGCCGGACGCGGACATACTCACGGTGGAGCGCGTCACCCGGGCCGAGCCGCCCGCGCCGCCGGCCGAGCTTTTGCCGTGGCTGTCCGGAGATTGGCACGATTCAACGGCCCGCCCGGCACTCTCCGGCGACCTCGACGCCGAGGTGTTCCCGACCGTGCCGGAGCGGTTCGCCGAGTGGCGCGCGGAGTGGTCGCTGTGGTCCGCCCAAGAAAAAACCGACCGACCGGTTCGTTCTTGCTACTCGCAGCTGTTCGCCGCGTACGTGGCCGCGAACGGCAACCCGGAGGAGCTCGAGCTGGTGCTCGGCGTCGGCTGCCTCGCGTGGACCCCGCCCGGCCACGAGCCGGTGTCGCGGCACGTCGTCACCGCCCCGGTGGGCATCCGCTTCGACGACGACACCGGGCGGCTGACCGTGCACCGCGTCGAGTCGGTCGCCACCGCGGACGTCGAGCTGGACATGCTCGACCCCGGCCTGGTGCCGAACCCCAAGCACATCAACGACATCCGCGCGCAGGCCCGCGAGCTGGAGACGCATCCGCTGCGCCGCGCGGAGACCGGCGCGCTGGTCCGCCGCGTGGTGCACACGCTGGACGCGAACGGCGAGTACCGGGACGAGGACGCGGCGCCGGCCCCGGAGCCCACCGCGGTGGCCGCGTACGCCCCCGCGGTGATCCTGCGCCGCCGCTCGCAGCAGGGTCTCGTGGAGATCTTCGAGACGATCGTGGACCAGCTGTCCGAGGCGGGCGACGTGCCGGACGGGCTGCGCCCGCTCGTCGACCCGGACCACCGCACCCGCGCGCACCGGGAGTCCACTTCGGACGGCGCACTGGTCGAAGTGGACGGTGACACGTTCCTTCCGCTGCCCGTCAACGACACCCAGCTGCGGATCGTCCGACAGGTCGACACCCAGGCGCAGACGCTCGTGCAGGGCCCGCCGGGCACCGGCAAGACGCACACCGCGGCGGCGTTGCTGTCGCACCTGCTCGCGCAGGGCAAGCGGGTGCTCGTCACCGCGCACACCGACCGCGCGCTGCGGGAGGTGCGGGACAAGCTGCCCACCGAGATCAAGCCGCTGTCGGTGGCCGTGGTCGGCTCGTCGCGCGAGGACATGTCCGACCTGAAGGTCGCGGTGGAGCGGATCGCGGCGGCGGCCACCGAGCACGACGAGGACGCCGCGGCCGACACAGTGCGTCGGTGTCTCGCGGCCGTCGAGGCGCTCGGGCTGCGGCGCGCGGACCTGCACGCCGAGCTGGTCGCCGCGCGCCAGCACGAGGTGCGCGAGCACACCCACGCCGGCTACACCGGCACGCTGGCCGCGATCGCGTCGCGGCTGAGTGCCCAGGAGCCGAGGTTCGGCTGGCTGCGCGTCCTCGTCGAGGTGCCCGCCGACAGCGCTCCCCCGCTGACCACGGCCGAAGTCCTGGAATGGCTCGGACTCCTGACCGACGCGGCGCTGCGCGCGGACGAGGCGGAGGCGGCGCTGCGGCTCGTCGAGCTGGGCACCGCACCCGCGCCGCAGGTGTTCGCCGAGTTCGTCGACACCGAGCGGGCCGCCGCCGAGACCGAGGCCCGGCACGCGAACCTCAAGCAGCACCCGGCGTTCGAGGCGGTCCGCGCGGTCGAGCCCGGCGCCCGCGCGCAGCTGCGGCGGCGGCTGTCGGAGCTGGCCGACGAGGCGGACGACCTCGCGCGCCGGCGGGAGACGTGGATGACCGAGGCGCTGGCCGACGTCCGGTCCGGCCGCGCCCGGCTCTGGCAGGGGCGGGCCGCCCAGATCAGCCAGCTCGTCGGGCAGGCCGGCGCCCTCGTCGGGCAGCTCGGCCCGCTCACCGAGGTCGAGGTCACCGGCAACGTCAACCCGTTGGTGCCGCTGGCGAAGCAGCTGCACGCGCACCTCGCCGGCGCCACGCTGAAGACCGGCGCGAACGGGCTGCCCAAGATCGGCGCGCTCACCGCGAAGCCGGTGAAGCAGGCGCAGCCGCTGTTCGAGCAGGTGCGGGTGGACGGGCTGGCGCCGACGTCGGCGGCGCAGGTCGGCGCGTTCCTGGTGTGGGCCGAGGCGACGCGGGTCCTCGGCGCGCTGGACCGCGCTTGGCCGGGCGGGGTCTCCACACTGCCGACCGACCCGGCGCACGAGCGCCTGCAGTGGCACGGCACCGAGCTGGACCAGCTGCACCGGGTGCTGCGCCTCGGCGAGGCGTTGGAGCTGGAGCAGCGGCGGTTCGCGGAGGCCGGGCTGCCGCGGCCGGACTGGACGGACGTCGACGCCCTCCGCCGCTACGCCAACCTCGCCGACGTGGCCGCCGCCGTCGACGCGCACACGACCGCGACGCTTCCCTTGCGCCGGCTGGAGTCCGCGGTGTCCACAGTGGCCGGTCGAGTGGACGTGGCGCCGTGTGTGCCGGCACTGCTCGCCGCGGCGCGGGAACGCGACCCGGCGTCCTACGCGACGGCGTACCACCGGTTGGCGCGCCTGGTGTCCGTGCGTTCGCTGATGGCGCGCCGGGACGCGCTCGGCGAGGCGGTGCCGCCCGGGCTGCGTGCCGCGGTCGCCACCCCGGGGCCGTGGGCCGAGCGGCTGGCGGCGTTCGGCGACGCGTGGGCGTGGGCCGCCGCGAGCGCGTGGGTGGTGGCGCAGGGCGCGGCGGACGTGAACGCGTTGCAGGCGGAGATCGGGCTGACGGAGGAGCGGATCCGCCGCGAGATCGAGACCCTGGCGGCGACGCGGGCGTGGCGGCACGCGGTGTCGCCCGACCGGCTCACGGGTCAGGCGCGGGCGAACCTGGAGCACTACGCGTACCTGGTGCGGCGGCTCGGCAAGGGCACCGGGAAGTACGCGGCGCAGCGGCGCGTCGAGGTCCGGCAGGCGATGGACCGCTGCCGGTCCGCCGTGCCGGTGTGGATCATGCCGGTGTACCGGATCGCGGAGCAGCTGCAGATCGCCAGGGACATGTTCGACGTGGTGATCGTCGACGAGGCGTCGCAGGCCGGGCTGGAGGCGACGTTCCTGCAGTACCTGGCCCCGAGGATGGTCGTGATCGGCGACGACAAGCAGGTCTCGCCGACCGCCGTGGGGGTCGACCAGCAGCAGCTGCGGGACCTGGCCGGCCAGTACCTCGGCGACGACCCCTACCGCTCGGCGTGGCAGGACCCGCAGCGCAGCCTGTTCGACGAGGCGAAGATGCGCTACCGGGGGCTGCTCACGCTCACCGAGCACCGTAGGTGTGTCCCGGAGATCATCGGGTTCTCGAACCGCGTCGCGTACGAGCCGGACGGCATCCGCCTGGTCCCCGTGCGCCAGTACGGCGCCGACCGCCTGGAACCGATCCGGGCGGTGTTCGTCGGCGGCACGACCGAGGCCAAGGTCAACGCGGCGGAGGTCGAGGCGGTCGTCGAGCAGCTGGAGAAGTGCCTCGCCGACCCGCGCTACGACGGCAAGACGTTCGGCGTGATCTCCCTGCTTGGCGGCACGCAGGCGAAGGCGATCGAACGTCGGCTGCTGGAACGCGTCGCTCCGGAGGACTGGGCCGCGCGCAAGCTCCAGTGCGGCGACTCGGCGGACTTCCAGGGCGCCGAGCGCGACGTGATGTTCCTGTCGATGGTCGCCGGTGGCGCCGACCGGCTGCTTCCACTGACGCGGGAGATGTTCGTGCAGCGCTACAACGTCGCGGCGTCGCGGGCGCGGGACCAGATGTGGGTGTTCCACTCGGTGCCGCTCGCCGCGCTCACGAACCCGGAGGACATGCGCTTCCAGCTGCTCGACCACTGCTACGGCGTGATCGCGGCCCGCAAGGACGGCGCGGACGGCTCACTGACCCGCCCGGTGCCCCCGGACGTGCGGGTCGAGCCGTTCGACTCCCTGTTCGAGCAGCGCGTGGCGAACCGCCTGGTCGGCCTCGGCTACACCATCGTGCCGTCGTACCAGGTCGAGCGCCTCCGGCTGGACCTGGTGGCCGTGGGGTCGCGCGCCAGACTGGCCATCCTGTGCGAGGGCGACACGTGGTCCGGCCCGACCGCCTACGAACGCGAGCTGGCGGCCCAGCGAGACCTCGAACGCTGCGGCTGGCACCTGCACAGGGTCCGCGAGTCCGCCTTCTACGCCGACGAGACGCACACGATGGCGGCGCTGCTGGCACGCCTGAGCGAGCTGGAGATCCGCCCGCGCCCCTAAGGGGTACCCGGGTCTTTCCCTGGACCATGCCCGCCCATGTGGTAAGCGCCCTGACCTGGGGTGACCATGGAGGCATGAGCCATGAGTTGAGCAGAGCCGACGTCATCGCGTTGGCCAGTCAGAAGGGGCGGCAGTACCAGGTGTCCGCCCAGGTCACGGTCGTTGTGCACGACTTCGACGCACTCAGGGCAGCCGCGCGGCGGGCGTTCGACCACGGGCGCTTCGCCAGCGAGCAGGAGCGGGCCGCCGCGTGGGCCGCCATCAAGGACGACCCGGCACGGCTCATCTCGCAGGCCATCGACTTCGCGCGGCTGACCGAGGACATCCCCGGCCTGCTTCCCCATTCCGCCGACTGGACGGTGGGCAAGGCCAGCTAACGGTGCCGCGATCCCGGAATGTCCGCCTCGATCCGCGCCGCGGTCTTCAGCAGCTGCGGCAGCAGGTCCTTGCGCATCGCCTCCAGCGACGTGCGGCTGGCGTGCGCCGACACGTTCACCGCCGCCACGACCCGGCCCGTCCGGTCGCGCACCGGGGCGGCCAGCGCGCGCAGGCCCTCCTCCAGCTCCTGGTTCACGAGCGACCAGCCCTGCGTCCGGACCTTCGCGAGCTCGGTCCGCAGCGCGGCCGCCGACGTCACCGTCCTCGCGGTCAGCGGCGCCAGTGACACCGCGGCCAGGTACATGTCCAGCTCCTCGTCGGCGAGCCCGGCCAGCAGCACCCGACCCATCGACGTCGCGTACGCGGGGAACCGGGTCCCCACGCTGATCGACACGGTCATGATCCGGCTCACCGGCACGCGTGCGACGTACACGACGTCCTGACCGTCGAGCACGGACACCGACGACGACTCGCTGACCTCCTTGACCAGCGCCTCGAGGTGGGACTCCGCGACCTCCGGCAGCGAAAGGCTCGACAGGTACGCGTACCCCAGCTCCAGCACCCGCGCGGTGAGCGAGAAGAACCGGCCGTCGCTGCGCACGTACCCCAGCTCGGCGAGCGTCAGCAGGAACCGCCGGGCGACCGCGCGCGTGACGCCGGTGCGCACGGCGACCTCGGACAGCGTCAGCTCCGGGTGGTCGTGGTCGAACGACCGGATGACCGACAACCCGCGCTCCAGCGACTGCACGAAGTCGGAACCGCGACCAACCACGACGATCCCCTCGGTACGCTTTGCGAACTACGGTTCTCCAGCCGAACAATACCCACCGGGTCAACAGTTGACCCCGCAAGGACCGGCATCTAGGTTCACCTGGAGAACGAGCGTGCGATCTCCGAACACCCCACTGAGATGGAGTCCCGCCGATGCGACGACACCTCGCTGCGCTCCTGCTCGCGACCGCGCTGCTGGCGGCCTGTGGCTCGGAGACCGGAACACAGTCAGAGCCAGGACAGCCGGACAAGGTCACGGTGGGAGTGATCCCGATCCTCGACGTGGCGCCGATCTATCTCGGCCTGGAGAAGGGGTTCTTCGAGAAACGCGACATCGACCTCGAGCTGAAGCAGGCCGAGGGCGGCGCGGCGATCGTGCCGGCGGTGGTGAGCAACCAGTACCAGTTCGGCTTCAGCAACGTCATCTCGCTGCTGCTGGCGCACTCACAGGGGCTGCCGCTCAAGGTCGTGAGCAACGGCAACAACTCCACGGGTGTCGACGGTGAGGACTTCGCCGGCCTGATGGTCAAGGCGGACAGCCCGATCAAGTCGCCGAAGGACCTCGAGGGCAAGACGGTCGCCGCGAACACGCTGGAGAACATCGTCGACACGAGCGTTCGCGCGTCGGTGCGCAAGGACGGCGGCGATCCGACGAAGGTCAAGTTCACGGCGCTGCCGTTCCCGGAGCAGCCCGCCGCGCTCGCGGCCGGGCAGGTCGACGCGGTGTTCGTGGTGGAGCCGTTCCAGCAGGCGGTGCTCGCCGCGGGCGGCCGCAAGATCGCGTCCAGCTACGTCGACGCCGCGCCGAACCTGGCCGTGGCGCTGTACTTCACCTCCCAGCAGCTGCAGGCCGAGAACCCCGACCTGGTCAAGCGGTTCACCGAGGCGATGGCCGAGTCACTGTCCTATGCGGACGGTCACCCGGACGAGGCACGGCAGATCATCGGCACCTACACGAAGATCGCGCCCGAGGTGATCGAGAAGGTCACGCTGCCCAAGTGGCCGGCGGAGATCAACCGCGACTCCGTGGACGCGCTCGCCGACCTGGCCCTGGAGGACGGCCTGCTGACCGACCCGGCCGACGTGAACGCGCTGCTGCCGTGACCGTGCTGCTCGGCCTCGCCGGGTTGCTCGGCTTCGGCGTGCTGCTGGAGCTGGCGCCCCGGCTCGGCCTGGTCCCCGCGCGGTACGCGCCGCCGACGAGCGAGATCCTGTCGACGCTCGCCGAGCAGTTCGGCCGCGCGGAGTTCTGGGAGGCCACGCTCGACACGGTGAGCACCTGGCTGCTCGGGCTGGCGATCGCGGTCGCGGCCGGGGTGGCGGTCGGCGTGCTGATCGGCTCGGTGCCGGTGCTGCGCGCGGCGACCGCCTCGACGATCGAGTTCCTGCGGCCGATCCCGTCGGTGGCGCTGATCCCGCTCGTGGTCGTGCTGTACGGCTCGACGCCCTCCGCGACGATCGTGCTCGTCGTGTACGCGGCGTTCTGGCAGGTGCTGATCCAGGTGCTGGCCGGCGTCGCGGACATCGACCCGGTGGCGAGCGACACCGCGCGCTCCTACCACCTCGACCGGTGGGCACGGATCCGTTACCTGGTCTGGCCGACGGCACTCCCCTACGTCGTCACCGGCGTCCGGCTGGCGGCGACCGTCGCGCTGATCCTGACGATCACCGGCGAGCTGGTCATCGGCTCGCCGGGTCTCGGGCGGGAGATCGCGAACGCGCGCTCCTCCGGTGCCGTGCCGACGATGTACGCGCTGATCGTGGTCACCGGCCTGCTCGGCGTCGCGGCGAACGTGGTGGCCCGCGCGGCCGAACGCAAGGCGCTCGCCTGGCATCCGTCGATGCGGACGGAGGTGCCGGCATGACCGTGGCGAAGCGCGTCGGGCTCGCCGTCGGGCTGCCGATCGTGCTGGTCGCCCTGTGGTGGTTCGCGAGCGCCAGCAGCACCGACTTCTACTTCCCGCCGCTGAAGAAGATCGTCGAGGTGTTCCCGGAGACGTGGTTCGGGCCGCGGCTCGTCGACGACGTCCTGCCGAGCCTCGCCCGCCTCGGCATCGGCTACGCGGCCGCGCTGGTCATCGGGATCGGCCTGGGCATGCTGATCGGCGCGAACCGGTGGGTCCGGGCGCTCGTCGAGCCGCTGCTGGAGTTCCTGCGCGCGGTGCCGCCGCCGGTGCTGGTGCCGATCCTCATGCTGATGGCCGGCATCGGCGACGTGATGAAGGTGCTGGTGATCGTCTCCGGCTGCGTGTGGCCGATCCTGCTGAACACGGTCGAGGGCGTCCGCGCGGTCGACGAGGTGCTCACCGACACCTGCCGCAGCTACCGGATCCGTGGCGGGCTCCGGATGTGGCATCTGGTGCTGCGGTCGGCGAGCCCGCAGATCGTCGCCGGCGCGCGGCAGGCGCTGTCGATCGGGATCATCCTCATGGTCATCAGCGAGATGTTCGCGGCGAGCAGCGGCATCGGCTTCACGGTGATCCAGTTCAAGGACGGCTTCCGCATCCCGCAGATGTGGAGCGGGGTGATCCTGCTCGGCCTGCTCGGTGTCCTGCTGGCCGCCCTGTTCCGGCTCGTCGAGCGTCGGATGCTCGGTTGGTACCACGGCATCCGTGCCGTACAGAAGGAGCGCTGATGCTCACCGTCAAGGAGCTGAGCAAGACCTACGACGCGAAGGGGCGCCGGGTCGAGGCGATCGGCGACGTGTCGTTCACCGTGGCCGACGGCGAGTTCGTGTGCGTGGTCGGCCCGTCCGGCTGCGGCAAGACCACGCTGCTGCGGTGCATCGCCGGTCTGCTGGCGCCGACGTCCGGCGAGGTGTTCGTCGAGGGCACGAAGGTGACCGGCCCGCCGGACGGCCTCGCCGTGGTGTTCCAGGAGTACGGCAGGAGCCTGTTCCCGTGGCTGCGGGTGGCCGACAACGTCGACCTGCCGCTGCGCGCCGGCGGCATGGCGAAGGCGAAACGGCGCGAGCTGGTCGCGGAGGCGCTCGACGCCGTCGGACTGGCCGACGCGCACTCGGCGTACCCGTGGCAGCTCTCCGGCGGCATGCAGCAGCGCGTGGCCATCGCACGCGCGATCGCCTACCAGCCACGGGTCCTGCTGATGGACGAGCCCTTCGCGGCCGTCGACGCGCAGACCCGCGCCGACCTTGAGGACCTGATCCGGTCGGTGTGGTCGCGGCTCGGCGTGACGCTGCTGTTCGTCACCCACGACATCGACGAGTCCGTCTACCTCGGACAGCGCGTCGTCATGCTGTCCGCCTCCCCCACCACCGTCGCCGAGGATCTCACGATCGACCTGCCGCCAGAGCGTGACCAGCTCGGCACGAGAAGCGACCCGCGGTTCACCGAGCTGCGCGGCCGGGTGTACGCGCAGATCCAGAAAGCCAAGCAGGAGCGGTCATGACAGCGTTGTTGGACCCGAACACGTTCAACGGAACCGTCTACAGCGGCGGGTGGACCGCCGCCAACGGCGGGGACACCGCGATCGTCGAGCCCGCCACCGGCAACGAGCTCGGCCGTACCGGCGTCGCCGACGCGTCCGATGTGGACCGTGCGTGCGCGGGCGCCGCGGCCGCGCAGCGGGACTGGGCCGCCGCGACGTTCGAGGAACGGGCCGCCGTACTGCGCCGCGCGGGCCTGCTCGTCGAGCAGCACGCCGAGGAGCTGCAGGGCTGGGTGGTCCGAGAGACCGGTGCGGTGCCGGGGATGGCGGCGTTCGCGGTCGGCGTCGCCGCACAGGAGTGCTACGAGGCCGCGGCACTCGCCTCGCAGCCGACTGGCCAGATCCTGCCGACCAACCAGCCGCGGCTCTCGTTGCTGCGCAGGGTGCCGGTGGGTGTGGTCGGCGTGATCTCGCCGTTCAACGTGCCGCTGATCCTGTCGATCCGATCGGTCGCGCCCGCGCTCGCGCTCGGCAACGCGGTGGTGCTCAAGCCGGACCTGCGCACGCCGGTCAGCGGCGGCTTCGCGATCGCGCGGGTCTTCGCGGAGGCCGGGCTGCCCGACGGGCTGCTGCACGTGCTGCCCGGCGGCGCGGACGCGGGCACCGCGCTCGTCACCGACCCCCGCGTGCGGGTCGTCTCGTTCACCGGTTCGACCGAGACCGGCCGCAAGGTCGGCGAGCTGGCCGCGCGGCACCTCAAGCGCGTGCACCTGGAGCTGGGCGGCAACTCGGCGCTGGTGATCCTCGACGACGCCGACCTCGACCGCGCGGTGTCGGCCGGCGCGTGGGGCTCCTTCCTGCACCAGGGCCAGATCTGCATGACCGCGGGCCGGCACCTCGTGCACGAACGGGTCGCGGACTCCTATGTGGACGCGCTGGCCGCCCACGCGGACGGGCTGCCGGTCGGCGACCCGTCGGCCGGCGAGGTCGCGCTCGGCCCGCTCATCGACGAAGGCCAGCGCGCCAAGGTGCACTCACTCGTCACGGCCACCGTGGACGCCGGCGCCCGGCTCGCGGCCGGCGGCACCCACGACGGCCTGTTCTACCGGCCGACCGTGCTGGACCGGGTCGGCGTCGACATGCCCGCCTACGCCGACGAGGTGTTCGGCCCGGTGGCGCCGGTGGTCCGGTTCTCGTCCGACGACGAGGCGGTGAAACTGGCCGCGGGCAGCGCCTACGGCCTGTCGCTGTCGATTCTGACCGGGGACGCGATGCGCGGGCTCGCGCTGGCGGAGCGCATCCCCACCGGGATCGTGCACATCAACGACCAGACGGTGAACGACGAGGCGGTGGCGCCGTTCGGCGGCGTGCTCGACTCCGGCACCGGCGCGCGGTTTGGCGGGGCCGCTAACGCGGAAGCCTTCACCGAGTCCCGCTGGATCACGCTGCGCGGCGACATCCCCGCGTACCCGTTCTGAGGAGGTTCTCGTGACACTCCCCCCTTTCCGTGCTGACCACGTCGGCAGCCTGCTGCGGCCGGCCGCGCTGCTGACCGCACGCGACGACCGGGCGAACGGCCGGATCTCGGCGGAGGAGCTGCGCGCGGTCGAGGACGAGTCGATCCGGCACGTCGTGGCCATGCAGGCCGAGGCCGGGCTGCGGTCGGCGACCGACGGCGAGTTCCGGCGGACGTCCTGGCACATGGACTTCATCTACCGCCTCGGCGGCATCTCCAGCTCCGACGAGTCGATCAAGGTGCGGTTCGAGAACGCCGAGGGCCAGATCGAGTTCAGCACCGCCGCGTTGCATGTGGACGGTCCGGTTCGCCTGCGGGAGACCATCTTCGCCGACGACTTCACCTACCTGAAGTCCGTCGCGGGCGACGTGATCACGCCGAAGCTGACCATCCCGTCGCCGAGCATGGTGCACTACCGCGGCGGCCCCGCGGCCCTGGACCCGAGCGTGTACCCGGAGGAGGAGCAGTTCTGGGCCGACCTGTCCGCCGCGTACGCGGCACAGGTCGCCGCGGTCGCGGAGCTGGGCTGCACGTACCTCCAGCTCGACGACACCAGCCTCGCGTACCTGAACGACCCCGCGCAGCGCGCCGAGCTGTCCGCGCGCGGCGACGACGCCGAGCACCAGCACCTGCGCTACATCCGCCAGATCAACGCGGCGATCGCGGACCGGCCGTCGAGCCTGCGCGTCACCACCCACATGTGCCGGGGCAACTTCCGGTCGTCGTGGGCGGCGTCGGGCGGTTACGACTTCGTGGCGGAGGCCCTGTTCTCCGAGCTGGCGGTGGACGGCTTCTTCCTGGAGTACGACGACGACCGCTCCGGCAGCTTCGCGCCGCTGCGGTTCGTCCCGCCCGGCAAGCAGGTGGTGCTCGGGCTGGTCACCACCAAGCGCGGCGCACTGGAGTCGAAGGACGACCTGAAGCGCCGCATCGAGGAGGCGACCCAGTACGTGCCGCTCGAGCAGCTGTGCCTGTCCCCGCAGTGCGGCTTCTCCTCGACCGTCGACGGCAACTCCCTCACCTACGACGAGCAGGTGGCCAAGCTGGCGCTGATCGTGGAGACCGCCGCCGAAATCTGGGGCTGAGCTAACGAACGATCGTGCTACTCTCGGCGGCATGAGCAAGGGTGAGGCCACCCGGGAGGCGATCCTGGACACGGCGAGCCGCCTGGCCAGGACCGTCGGCCTCGGCGGCATCACCATCGGCACGCTCGCCGCGAGCGCCGAGCTGTCCAAGAGCGGCCTGTACGCGCACTTCAGGTCGAAGGAGTCGCTGCAGGTCCAGGTGCTGGAGCACACGCGGGCGCGGTTCGTGACCGAGGTCGTGGCGCCCGCGCTGACCACGCCGCGCGGCGAGCCGCGGGTGCGGGCCCTGTTCGAGAACTGGCTGCGGTGGGACCGCCAGCCCGGCGGCTGCCTGCTGGTGGCGGCGTCCAGCGAGCTGGACGACCAACCGGGTCCCGCACGGGACCGCCTGGTCCGCGACCAGCAGGACTGGCTGGACACGCTCGCGGAGGTCTTCCGCACCGGCGTCGCGGAGGGCCACTTCCGTGCCGACGCCGATCCGGACCAGTTCGCCTTCGACCTGGACGGCGTCATGCTGTCCTCCCACATGAGCAACCGCCTGCTCGCCGATCCCAACGCCGAGTCACGGGCCCGCAGAGCCTTCGAGACGTTGCTGAAGAACGCCCGCTAGCGCACCCCCGTTCGAAAGGTCGCATCTGTGTCCACTCAAAAAAGCACGATCGATCGTCTTATTCTTACCGCCATCCGTGCCTCTTTCAATACCCTCGAACATCTTGCTCCCGACCTCGGCGCCCGCTGGGCCGAGCGGCTCTGGCTGACCGTCCCCCGCTACCGCGGCCGCGCGAGACCGGACGTGCTCCCGAGGGGCGAGCGCTTCACGGTCGAGGCCAAGGGCCGGCAGATCGTCGGCACCGCGTGGGGCGCCGGCCCGAACGTCTACCTGGTCCACGGCCGCGGCGGCGTGAGCACGCAGCTGCACGCGTTCGTCGCGCCGCTGCTGGCCGCCGGGCACCGGGTGGTGACGTTCGACGCGCTGTGCCACGGCGCGTCCGACCCCGGCGCGCTCGGCCCGCGCCGCAACACGATCCCCGAGATGGCCGACGCGCTGACGGCGGTCGTCGCCGCGCAGGGTCCGGCGCACGCGGTGATCTCGCACTCGCTCGGCTGCGCGTCGACGTTCTTCGCGCTGCGCGGCGGTCTGCGCGCCCAGCGGCTCGTGTTCCTCGCGCCGATGGCACAACCGGACCCGTACACCTTCGTGTTCGCGGCGACGCTGGGCTTCGGGGAACGGATCCGCACTCGGATGATGGCGCGGGTCGAGGCGCGCGCCGGCGTGCCGTGGGCCGACTTCGACATCCCGACGATGGTCCGGCGTATCGCGCCGCCGCCGCTGCTGACGGTCCACGACCCGGCCGACACCGAGACCCGCTACGCGGACAGCGTCGCGCTGGCGACGGCGTGGCCGGAGTCGCAGCTGGTCACCGCGCCTCGTCTCGGCCACTGGCGGATGCTGCGCGACCCGGACGTCGTGGCGCGCGCGGTGGCGTTCACGACCGAGGACGCGCAGGCGGTTCACAAGGCCGGGTGAATGCGGGCGGCGTTGCCGGCGCCGAGTGCCGTGGCCAGGCGCTCGGCGTCGGCGGCGGTGAGCACGTCGTCGGCGACCCACGCGTCGGTGAGCGCGTTGAGGCTCTGCCGCCACAGCACGGCGCCGAGGTGGTGCAGCTCGGGCAGCACGTTCCCGTCCGACGAGTAGAGCACCGAGTCGAACGGCGCCAGCTCGAGCACCTCGGCGAGCACCGCTCCGGCCCGCGCCCCCACGAAGGGGATCGTGAGCCCGGTGTCGACGTAGACGTGGTCGAAGACGTGCGCGAGGTAGGCGGCGTTGCGCTGGAACGGATAGCAGTGCAGGAGCACGACGTCGACGGCCGTGGTGCGCAGGAAGTCGGTGAGCCGCACCGGGTCCACTTCGGACAGTGTCAGGTCGGCGTCGCCGAACCCCGTGTGGAACTGCAGCGGCATACCCCGCTCGGCCCCCACCCGCGCGGCCTCGTGCACGAGCCAAGCCAGGACGGTCGGTTCGACCAGCCGTGCCGAACCGGCCGCCAACCACTGCTCCGCGGCAACGCGAACATCGGCGTCGGCCGGCGGCGCGCCGGGCATCCCGAGCCCGATCCGGTACCCGACAACGGACTTGAACGCGACGGCGTCCGTGCCGCGCAACCGCTCGCGTACCCCGTCGAGCAGCGCGGCCGGCGAGTCCGCCGTCGAGTACAGCTCCTCGGCGACGCTCTCGATCCGCAGCACCTCGTGTCCCGCACCGTCGAACTCGGCGGGTGAGACGGTCGGGCCCGGCGCGTACCCGGTGTCGACCAACCAGTCGGACACCCGAGCCGCGGACAGCAACCGCTGCGAGACCTCGTGCCACCCCAGCTCCGCGCGCCGCGCCAGGTACTCCTCCGCCGAGGCGTGCGCCGCCAACCCCAGCACCGGTGCGCACCACCGCCGCACGGCGCCCCCGAGCAGCGACCAGAACGGGTCCCGTCGGCTGCCTTTGGCTTCGGACAGCCATTCGCGAGGCTCGACCTCGACGGCGGCCACCCCGTGACAGTGCTGGTCGACCAGGGCGACCGAGTCCGCGACGCCCACGCTCACCACCGCCAGCGGGTCGCCGCGGTCAACGCGGCCGGGGTCAGTTCCGCGCAGCGGGCGGCCTCCGCGCGTCGCACGGTCAGGATGGTGTCGTGCAGCTCCGGCCCGAGCGCGTCGGCGAGGACCGTCGACTCCGCCAGCGCGTCGGCCGCCTCGACGGCCGAGGTCGGCAGCCTCGGCACCGCCGAGTCCGCCGGAAACCCGGCCGGGTCGCCGGTCACCGGGGGCGGTAGCCGCAGCTTCTCGGTCACCCCGGCCAGGCCCGTCGCGAGCACGGCACCCACCAGCAGGTACGGGTTCGCCGTGCCGTCGAAGCACTTCAGCTCCGCGTTCGCCGACGGGCCGGTCACCAGCCGCAGCGCGGTCTCCCGCGTCTCGTGGCCCCACGCCTGCCAGATGCCGGCCCACCGCGACGGTTGCAGCCGCAGGAAGCTCGCCGGATGCCCGGCCCCGATCGCCACCAGTGCCGGCAGCTCCCGCAGCACGCCGGCCAGGAACGCCTCCCCGTCCTGCCGCAACCCGAACGGCCCGTCGCCGCCGGACATCGCGCTGCCTTCCTCGGTGTGCACGGACAGGTGCAGGTGCGCGCCCGACCCGGCGCCGTCCGGGTCGACGGTCGGCGCGAACGTCGCCCGCCACCCGTGCCGCAGGCTGCGGGCCCGCACCGAGTGCCGCACCAGGACCGCGTCGTCGGCGGCCGCCACCGGGTCGCCGGGCGCGGTCGACACCTCCAGCTGCGCGACCGCGTACTCGGGGTGGAACTGCTCGACCGCGATCCCCTGCGCCAGCAGGTCCGCGACCAGCTCGGCGGCGTACCCGGCGACGGCCTCGAGGCGGATCTGCCCGTACGCGGGACCGTCGAAGGCCGGCGCGAACTCCACGCCGTCGGCCCGCCCCAGGATCCATTCGTGCTCGTAGGCCGCCAGCACCGACAGTCCCCGCTCGGCCAGGGCCGCCACCTGCCGCGCCGCGAACGCCCGCTGGCACGCCACGAACGGCTCGCCGTCCTGCGTGAACTTGTCCGCCGGCGCCCACGCCCACCCCGGCTGCGCGGCCAGCGGCACCGCCCGGTCCAGATCGGGCACGAGCCGCAGGTCGCCGTCCGGCCCGCCGAGATGGCGCCCCGCCACCATGATGTCGTCGGACCCGAACGCCTCGAAGCACGGCGACACCCCGACGGCCGCGCCCAGCCGGTCCACCGGCACGGTCTTGACCCGCGTGATCCCGGCGTTGTCCACGAACGAGAGCTCGACGAGCGTCACCCCGGCGGTGCGCAGGTCCTCAGGAGTCATGCCCCCATACTGGCCCGGACAGCCAGTCGCGCAAGGTGGCCGCGTCCGCCGCGAACGCGACGGGGTCGTCGGCACGCACGAACTCCAGCAGCGCGTACGAGTTCGCCGGCAGCGCGGCCAGCACCGGCCGCCACAGGTCCACGCCGGCCGCGAGCGGCAGCCGTTCGCCGATGGCGTCCCAGGTGAAGACGTGCGCCGCCACCGGGGACAGTGCCGGCACGGCGGCGAGCGCGTCGTCGAGCGACGACCCGATCGGCGGCTGCCAGTACGCCCGCAGGGCCGGGACCGCCTCGAACAGCGCCAGCGCGGACGGCAGCGTGTCGGTCAGCGTGTTCGCGTGGTACTCGACCGCCAGCTCGACGCCCTCGCCCGCCGCCAGCTCGGCCACCCGCGCCAGGTCCGCGACCACCGCGGCCCGGTCCGGCTCGACGGCCGACCCCGCTCGTCCGGCCCACACCCGGATCCGCGTCGCGCCGAGCGAGCGGGCCGTCGCGAGCACGTCCTCGAAGCCGGCGCCGTCCGCGCGGTAGTACGACCCGTACGCCTCGACCGCGAGCCCCGCGTCGGCGCACCGGGCCGCCACCTCGCGGGCGACCGCGTGCGCGCCGACCGGCACGTGCACGTCCCCGCCCCACTCGACCGCCCGCATGCCGTGCTCGGCCGCCAGCGCGATGACGTCCACAGTGGACAACTGGCGGAACGTCACCGAGACGAGGCCGGGCAGCACGGTCATGTCACGTCCCGCGGCGTCCAGCCAAGCAACCGGCGCGCCTTGTCGATGCTCAACGCCTTGCCGGTGGCGTCGCCGCTGATCGCGAACGCCTCGAAACCGTGGCCCCGGTAGTGCAACGCTGCCTCGATCGCCGCGGCGACGTCGCGCCCGGACGTGCTGATCGCCAGCTGCATCGGCTTCTCGCTCTTCGGCCACTGGTCGTCCGGCGTGGGGTAGCACAGCCGCAGGCACACCGTGTCCATGCCGTGCTCGGTCGCGGCGCGGCACACCTCCTCGCCGAGCCGCTTGGCCAGACCGTAGAAGTCGGTGGCGTTCGGCGGCACCGACTCGTCGGGCAACGTGAACGTCCCGGGCCGCCCCTCGAACCGGTAGACCGACATGCTGCTGGTGTAGATCGCGTGCCGGACCCCGGCCCGGCGCGCGCCCAGCAGCGTCAGGTACAGGCCGGACACGGCGACGTCGAAGTGCGCGCGGGCGTTCTCGGGACTCCCCCAGTCCGCGAGGGGCCCCATCGCCATGAACACCACTGTGTCCACTTCGGATGCCAGCGACTCCACGAGGTCCACGTCGTGCAGGTCGCCGGTGTGGTAGTCCACATCGGACACCGGCGCGGCGGGTGCGGCGAGGTCCAGCACCCGGACCGAATGCGTGCGGGCCAGCACCGGCACCACCAGCGAACCGACCAGTCCGCAACCGCCGACCACCAGAAGCCGCATGCCCTTTCCCTTCTACACCTTGACGTGCGCGTCCCGGCCGGCGCGCAGGCTGACCAGCGCGCTGCACGACGCGACCCCGACGAGCACCGCGAGCGGCACCCGCCAACCGCCGGTCGCGTCGTGCAGCGCCCCGAACAGCACCGGCCCGACGGCCGCGACGAGATAGCCGACCGACTGTCCCATACCGGCGATCGCCGCGGACGACCGCGCGTCGGCGGCACGCAGGCTGAAGAAGGTCAGTGCGAGGAAGAACAGCGCGCCGGCGCCGACACCGGTGGTCAGCACCCACACCACCGCGAGCCCGGGCGCGACCAGCAGGCCGACGTACCCGATCAGCGCGAGCACCGACGACCCCGCGGCGATCAGCCGCTGGTCGGGCAGGCGGCTCATGAGCAGCGGCACGACGAGACTCATCAGCACGCCGACCAGCTGGTAGGCGAACAGCAGCCAGCCCGCGGTGTTCTCGCTCGTGCCGTAACTGTGCAGAATGGACGGATACCAGGCGAGCACGGTGTAGAAGCCGCACGCGGACAACGCCATGAACGCGGCGCACTCCCACGCGAGCAGCGAGCGCCACGGTGTGGCCGCCTTCCCGGCGTCCGGCACGGCGACCTTGCGGCGCCGCGACAGCTGCGGCGACCACACGGCGAGTGCGACCAGCACGAACCCGGCCCACACGCCGAGCGCGGTGCGCCACCCGCCGGGCAGCGCGCCGGCCAGCGGCACGGCGACCCCGGCGGCGGTCGACGCGACGATGCCGATCACCGCGGTGTAGACGCCGGTGACCGCGCTCACATGGTCGGGGAAGTCACGCTTGATCAGGCTCGGCAGCAGCACGTTGCCGACCGAGATCGCCGCGCCGAGCAGGACCGTGCCGACCCACAGCAGCCCGGTCACCGGGAGCGACCGCGCCACGATGCCCGCCGCGAGCACGGCAAGCGCTATCCACAGGAGCTGGTCGGTGCCGATGCGCCGCGCGAGGCGCGGGACCTGCGGCGATACCGCGGCGAACGTGAGCAGCGGCAGCGTGCCGATGAAGCCGGCCTCGCCGCCCGTGAGGTCGAGATCGGCGCGGATCGTCTCCATCAGCGGCCCGACCGAGGTCAACGCGGCCCGCAGGTTGGCCGCGATCAGCAGGAAACCCGCGATGAGCAGCACCCGTCTGGCCGTCGAGTGCGACTCCTCGTTAGCAGTCCTCACGACCGTCACTTGGCCAACCTCTCATACGCCTGCCGTCGCCAGCAATGATGAGATGGCAGGGTGACGTGGATACAGCTCGAGAACGCGGTCAATGTGCGCGACGTCGGCGAGTTACCCGCCGGGAACGGCGCGCGGACGAGAACGGGCCGGCTCGTCCGCTCCGACAACCTGCAGGACCTGTCGCCGGCCGACATCAGCAGGCTGGTCGACGAGGTGGGGGTCACCACGGTGATCGACCTGCGCAGCACGCCGGAGGTCGAGGCGGAGGGGCCGGGGCCGCTGCGCGCGGACGACCGGGTGCGGCACATGCACCTGTCGGTGCTGCCCGAGGGCGGGCACAACACGGACGTGGCGAGCGACGCGCTGGCCGTCGGGCGGAAGCGGGCGATCGCGAAGAGCCCCGACGACATCGCGAGCGCCTTCTACCTGGCGTACCTCGAGGACCGGCCGGACAGTGTCGTCGGCGCGCTGCGTGCGATCGCCGACGCGCCGGGCGCCGCCCTCGTGCACTGCGCGGCGGGCAAGGACCGGACCGGCGTCGTCGTCGCGCTCGCGTTGTCGGCGGTGGGCGTGCCCCGCGAGGTGGTCGTCGCCGACTACGCCGCCACCGGCGAACGCATCGAGGCCATCCTGGACCGGCTGCGCTCGTCCCCCACCTACGCGGAGGACATCGACCGGCTGCCGGCCCACGAGCACGATCCCCGGCCCGACATCATGGAACGGTTCCTGCGGCGCCTCGACAGCGCGCACGGCGGGGTGCTCGGCTGGCTCGCGGAGCACGGGTTCGGCACGCTGGACGTGGACAGGCTGCGCCGCAAGCTCGTGGAGGAGTGACGATGGACCGGTCAGTGCTGGTCACCGGCGGCGCCGGTGGGCTCGGGGTGGCCGTGACCTCGGCGTTCGCCGACGCGGGCTGGCGGGTCGTGGCCCCGGTCCGCACGCCGGGACGGCTGCCGTCGGTCGTCGAGGTGACCGCCGACCTGACCGACCGGGAGTCGGTGGCCTCGGCCGTGGCGGTGGCCGTGGCCGACGCGGACGCGCCCCTGAAGGCGGTGGTGAACCTGGTGGGCGGCTTCGCGGCGGGCGGCCTCGTCCACGAGACGCCCGTCGAGGACTTCGAGGCGCAGTTCCGGGCCAACCTGCGGCCGACGTATCTCGTGTGCGCGGCCGCGCTGCCGTACCTGACCGACGGCGGCGCCATCGTGTGCACGTCGAGCCGGGCGGCGCTGCACCCGTTCGCCGGGGCCGCCGGCTACGTGACGTCGAAGGCGGCCGTGCTCGCGCTGGTCGACGCGCTGGCCGTGGAGTACAAGTCGCTGCGGGTGAACGCGATCCTCCCCGGCGTGATCGACACACCGGCGAACCGGGCCGCCATGCCGGACTCGAACCGGTCGGGCTGGGTCACGCCGACCGCCATCGCCGAGACGATCCTCTTCCTCTGCTCGGAGGAGTCCAGCAGCATCAGCGGGGCGCGGATCCCCGTGGGCTAGTTTGCCCGCATGAAGAGCTGTTCGGCGTGTGGACACGAGGACATGGAACCGGGCTTCATGGCCGAAGGCGCACCCCCGGGGTACGGGCGCTGGGTGCCGGGTGAGCTGCAGGTCGGGCCCTTCGGCAACGCGAAGGTCGCGGGCAAGCCGCGGTGGGAGGTGCGCGCGTACCGCTGCACGTCGTGCTCGCACCTGGACCTGTACGCGGTGGACCCCGGCTACTGACGCGACCCCCCTGTGCCCCCCTCAGGGAAAAGTCAGGGATACCGCCGGATGCCCTCGTCAGCGGACCCCCGTACGTTCATCCCGTGCCACTCATCGAGACCCAAGCGCTGGAGAAGCGCTACGACAACAAGGTGACCGCTCTCGCGGATCTCACCGTGTCCATCGAACCTGGGGTGGTGGGCCTGGTCGGGGTGAACGGCGCCGGCAAGAGCACGCTCATCAAGCTCGCCCTCGGGCTCCTCGAACCGACGGGCGGACAGATCCGCGTCCTCGGGCTGGACCCGCTCAAGGACGGCGACCGCGTGCGCGGCCGGGTCGGCTACATGCCCGAGCACGACTGCCTCCCACCAGACATGATCGCCGCCGAGTTCGTCACCCACATGGCGCGGATCAGCGGGCTGCCCGCGGCGATGGCCCGCGAGAGAGCCTCCGAGACACTCCGGCACGTCGGCCTCTACGAGGAGCGCTACCGCCGCATCGGCGGCTACTCGACCGGCATGAAGCAGCGCGTCAAGCTCGCGCAGGCCCTCGTGCACGATCCCGAGCTGCTCCTCCTCGACGAGCCGACGAACGGGCTCGACCCCGCCGGCCGGCGGGCGATGCTCGACCTCGTGCACCGGATCGGCACCGAGTTCGGCATCTCCGTGGTCGTCTGCAGCCACCTGCTCGGCGAGATCGAACGGATCTGCACGTCGCTGGTCGCCATCGACGCCGGCAAGCTCCTGCGGTCCGCGACGCTCGACTCGATGACCCAGGCCCGCGACGTCCTCATGGTCGAGGTCGACGAGGACGCCGACACCCTGGCCGAGACGCTGCGGAAGGCGGGCCTCGAGGTCCGGCACGAGGGACGCGTGCTGCTCGTCCGCGTGGACGGGGACAGCGCGTACGACCTGATCCGCGACTCCGTCGCCGATCTCGACCTCTCGCTCCACCGCCTCGAACGCCAGCGCCACCAGGTGGCCGACCTGTTCCGCGACCTGCCCACCCCGGAGGAGGCCGACCGTGTCAACGCCTAAGACAGGTGTCATCCACGACATCGGCTACCAGCGCTACGAAGGTCCCCGCCTCGGCCGGGGCTACGCCGCGCGCTCGCTGTTCGTCCACAGTGTCCGGTCCGCCTACGGGCTCGGGCGCAGTGCGTGGGCGAAGGTGCTGCCGATCGGGCTGCTGGGCATCGCCAGCATCACCTCGCTGATCCTGGTCGTCATCAACACCCAGCTGCCCGTCGAGGTGATCGACTACGTGGGCATCGCGTCCACGTTCACCTACGCCGCGACGGTGTTCGTCGCCGTGGTGGCGCCGGAGCTGGTGTCGGTCGACCTGCGCAGCAACCTCCTGCAGCTCTACCTGTCGCGCCCGCTGCGCAGGGAGAACTACGCGCTCACGAAGCTCGCGGCGCTCGTCGCCGCGGTGTTCCTGCTGCTCGCCATCCCCATGGTGATCATGTTCATCGGCATGGCGTTCAGCACCGACACCGGCATCGCGGGCGTCTTCGACGAGCTGGGCGGCCTGTTCCTCGGCCTGCTCACCGCCGTGATCCACGCCGCGCTGCTCGGCGCGCTCGGCCTGCCGATCGCGTCGCTGTCGGGCCGCCGGGTGTTCGCCTCCGGCATGATCATCGCGGTGTTCCTGCTGACCGCACCGGTCTCGGGAGCGCTCCGGGCGTTCGACTCCGGCACGCTGGGCCAGCTCGCCGGCCTGATCGACCCGTCCGTCCTGCTCAACGGCGTCGACCAGTGGCTGTTCGGCGGTGGCATCGGCCTTGTCCAGATGGGCGACTTCGGTCCGCTGTACGGACTCGTCACGGTCGTGTTGATCGCGCTCGGCACCGCCTGTGCGGTGTGGCGCTACAAGAAGGTGAAGTCATGAGTGAGGTGGAGCTCAACGGAGTCTCCCGCTGGTACGGGAACGTGGTGGCGGTCAACGACGTCACCCTGACGATCGGCCCCGGCCTCACCGGCCTGCTCGGGCCCAACGGCGCCGGCAAGACGACCGTCCTGCACCTGATGGCCGGCCTGATGTCGCCGTCGCAGGGCGAGGTCCTGGTCGGCGGCGAGTCGGCGTGGCGCAACCCCGAGATGTACCGCAAGCTCGGCCTGGTCACCGAACGCGAGAGTGTGCCGGGGTTCCTGACGGCGTGGGAGTTCGTGCTCGCCAGCGCGAAGCTCCACAAGCTGCCGAACCCGGCGGACGCGGCCAACAAGGCGCTCGCGATCGTCGAGATGCAGGACGCACAGGACCGCCGGATCTCCACCTACTCCAAGGGGATGCGGCAGCGCACCAGGGTCGCGGCCGCGCTCGTCCACGACCCGACGGTGCTGCTGCTCGACGAGCCGTTCAACGGCATGGACCCGCGCCAGCGCCTGCACATGATGGAGCTGCTGAACCGGATGGCCGAAGAGGGCCGCACGATCCTGTTCAGCTCGCACATCCTGGAGGAGGTCGAGCAGCTGTCGGGCACCGTGCAGGTGATCGTGGCCGGCCGCCTCGCCGCGTCCGGCGACTACCGGCACATCCGGCGGCTCATGACCAACCGGCCGCACCAGTTCACCATCGCCTCCTCCGACGACCGTCTGCTCGCGACGGTCCTCATGGGACAGGAGTCGGTGTCCGGGGTGAGCATCGAGCCGAGTGGTGTGCACGTGCACGCCAACGACTACGGCACGTTCACCCGCGCGCTCGCGAAGCTGGCCAAGGAGCGCGACATCCGCCTGACGACGATCCTGCCGTCCGACGAATCACTCGAGAAGGTCTTCTCCTACCTGGTGGCGACATGAACCTCACGATCATGGGACTCACCGCGCGCGCCCTGCTGGGTCGCAAGCGGGTACTGATGCTGCTCCCGATGCCGATCATGCTCATCGGGCTGACGCTCATCGGCGTCACGTCCGGCGCGAGCGACGCGACGTGGGGGCCGGTGGTGTTCACCAGCCTCGGGTTGAGCGTGATCCTGCCGCTGACCGCGCTCATAGTCGGCAGCAGCGCACTGGGCCTGGAGATCGACGACGGCACGATCACCCACCTGCTCACCAAACCGTTGCCCCGCAGCGAGATCGTCCTGTCGAAGCTGGCCGTCGCCTGGCTCGTCACGACGGTCGCCACCGCGATCCCGCTGGCCGCGGCCGCGCTCATCGGCGGCTCCAGCTCGCTCGCGGTGGGACTGGTGATCGGCTCCGCCATCGGCGGGCTCGCCTACAGCGCGCTGTTCCTGGCGCTGTCCGTGATGTCCAAGCGGCCGGTCGCGGTCGGACTCGTGTACATCATGCTGTGGGAGAACATCCTGGTCAGCTTCGTCGACGGTGCTCGTGTGTTCAGCGTGCGACAGCACGCTACTGCGATTGCCGACTCGATCGGTAACACTCAGTTGATCAATTCTTCGGTTTCTGTTACTACTGCTTTGATTATGTCGATCGTGTTTATCCTGGTGGGTACGGTTGGGGCTACGCAGCGGTTGCGGTCGTTTGCTTTGACTGGTGAGGCCAACTAGGTGTTTCGGCCGGTCTCCTGTTTTTTGGGGGGCCGGCCGGCTTTTGCGAGGGCGGATGGGATACGCGGTCGGGCGATCGTGCTTCTGCGACGCAGGATGGGACACGCGGTCGGACGATCGCGCTGTTGTCTCGGCGGCACGGGGTGGGGCGATCGACGCCGCACCTCGCCGGCCTTCTACTCGACGGCGTGCGCGGTCACGGCGAGGCACGGCACCGGGCGTTATGGTGCGTAGCCAGGATCGCTGAGTTGATTTCCCCCGGGACTCAAGTTCCTGTCCTGTTCCTGCCGGGGCTAGACCCGCTGGCCACAAGCACACTCCCTTACCTTTCATCTAATCTTGTTGTGCTTGAAAGAGGCTTTGAAGCAAACAAGAATGAGACGAAACCCCAGGATCCCGAGCCCGCGCAGTTACCCCATGGGGTAGCTCCCGATCTTTCGGTGCCGTGTCTTCGCCGCACCCGACCCACCCCGGTCGGAACCCTCCGGCGAAGGCGCGGCCTCGATCGCCCCAACCCCCCACCGGCCCGGCCCCGTAGGCGATCGTCTGACCGTGTAACCACCCACCATCCCTGGCGGTTAGAACGGCGCGGGCTCCGGATCGGCGATCGGCTCCGGCTCATGCTCGACCCGGAACCCATGCCGGGTCACCCACGTCAACCCCCGACCATCACTGGACTTCTCCACCCGCCACCCACCCACCGTCTTCGCCCGGTGATGCGGTCGACACGCCGGACGCACGTTCTCCTCATCCGTCCCACCCACCGGAAACGCGGTCAGATGATCCAGATCGCACAAGTGCGCCGGCTTGACACACCCCGGTCCGGTGCAGGTGGGGTAGGTGGCTTGGATGTGATCCCGCAACGCGGCCGGTGGACTGTACTTCCGCCGCCCCACATCGACAGCGTGCCCGGTGAGCGGATCCGTGAGTACCCGCTGCCAGATCGCATCCTGCTGAGCGGCGAGTTCCAGTGCCCGCTGCGCCGGCAACCACCCATACCCCGCCAGATACCCCGGCTTGTCATCCACCCCCAACACGGTCGTGGCCGGCAGGGTGAGCCGCACCTGCACCTTGGCGTTGCCGAACCCCTTACCCGCCAAGCAATCCAACGCCACATCAGCGCTGATCTGATCCAGAGTCCGATCATCGCCAGCGGTCTTGATCTGCCGAGCCAACGCCCGCACCCGATCATGCGCCAGCTGAGTCCGCTCGACGTCACCCATGACCGTGAACAACCCCGCGCCGTCATCGAGGTGCTCATGCGATCACTTGCCGTGCCGCCGTTTTCGCTGCCGCACGCGCCGCGGCCGCCGCCGGATCCGCCAGATTCACCGCCCGCCGCAACCGGTCACTGAGCTGCCGCGGGTTCAACCCCGCCGCCTGTGCGGCGATCGCCGCCTCCACCCGAGCCACGTCCTCATCCGACAAGACTTCAGTGGCCTCAGCGATCTGCCGCGCCTTGTACTCGTCGATCTCCCCAGCGCGCAACGCCTTGAAGGTCGCCGGCAGCCGGGACGTCAACGCCACCGCCAACCCGATCCGCTTCCGCGCGAACGACACCGTCCACTTGAACGCCGCCGCAACCTCCAACGGCACGAACTCCCTGTCGTCACCGGGATGCAGTGCCACGAACTGCGCGAGACAGTCCAACAACTCAGCCGACTCCCGAGCCACCCGACCCGCACAGTCGAGACCCCTGGTAAGCAGCTCATGACCTTCATCGAACATACGTTCAGACTACCCTGTCGGGCGCGAAAGTCCTTACGCAGCAGGGAAGTTCACCCGACCGGGTACACCTCGCGATCCAGGTAAACCCACCGCCGGCCACCACCCCCGGGCGGCCTCCGGCCCCCGATTTCCAGCCTACCGGCAACCACCGACAACCCCCTGCGCGGCGATCTCCGCCTCCACCCGAGAGCACGCAATGCCGCGAACGTCGCAGGATGACGAGTCGTCAACGCAACCGCCAACCCGATCCGAGCGAGACAGTCCAACACCTCAGCAGCCTCCCGAGCCACACGACGCGCACAGCCGTGCCCTCAACCAGCAGCTCATGAGTACGCCTCGCGGGCCAGTGCGCCGCACCGGGAAGACGAGCAGCGAAAGTCCACGGTCGCTTCTAACACTGACTCACCGCTAGGCTCGACGGCATGGAGTTCGCCAGGAGGCTGCGGGCGCGCGAGCGGGTCGTCGGGTACTGGACCGCGCTGGACGCCCCGCCCGCTACCGAACGGATCGCTAGCCTCGGCTACGACTACGTGTGCCTCGACGGCCAGCACGGCTACCTGGGGTATTCCGGACTACGCAACGGTTTGCTCGCCGTCGACGCCGCGCCCGGCGACACGGTCGGGCTCGTCCGGGTCGAGGCCAACGACATCACCCCGATCGGGCGGGCGCTCGACGCGGGGGCCGTCGGTGTGATCGTGCCGCTGATCGACACCGCCGCCGACGCGGCCGCGGCCGTCGCCTCTGTGCGGTATCCGCCGGCTGGCAGACGGTCGTTCGCGCCCAACCGGGCCGCGCTGCGGGTCGGGGCGAAGCCGGCGGACGCCAACGCGGCGAACGTCGTCATCGCGATGATCGAGACGCCGACCGCTTTGTCCGAAGTGGACGCCATCTGCGCGACCCCGGGACTGGACGGCGTGTACGTCGGGCCTTCGGACCTGAGTCTCGCCGTCGGCGGCGCGTTTCCCATGGACCCGGCGATCGCCGAGGAGTTCGAGCAGGCCGTGAAGTCGATCCGGGAGGCGGCGCGGCAGGCGGGTATCGCGGCCGGCATCCACACCCCGAACGGTGACGTCGCGGCCCAGCGGCTCGCCGAGGGGTTCACCTTCGCCTCGATCGCTTCGGACCTCGCGCACCTCGAGGCCGCCGCGCGCGGGCACCTGTCGGCGGCACGGGCATGAAGGAGCTGAGCCGTTTCTACGGGCCCCTCACGGTGCTCGTGGTGGTCTGGTCGTTCCTCCCCCTCTACGACACGGTCGAGTACACCACCGACCTCGGCAGCCACTTCACCTACGAGTACGGCTCGATCTGGGCCATGGTCGGCAACGGGAACGGCTCGATCGCCGCACTCGGCGTCGTGTTCCTGGTCGCGCTGACCGCCCTGCTGGCGATCGCGACCCTCGGCACCTCCCGGGTCGCGATCCCGACCAGCATCGCCGGCCTCGCCGCCCTCGTGATGCTGACGGTCCTGATGAAACCCGCCACCGGGCAGCACCCGCCGCCGCTCGCCGACACCGGCGTCGGCGCGGTCGCGATCGCGGGGGTCGCCGTCGCGGTGGCGCTGTGGGACGTCGCGCTGCAGATGTCGGCCCGGCAGCGGGCCCGGCTCGTGGCGGAGTCGATCGCCGAGGCAGAACGGGAAGCCCATGAGTGAGCCGCGCGGCCTTCTCGGCTGGCTGACCGTCCTGTTCGGCGTCGTCTTCGTGGCCGCGCTCGCGGTGTGGCTGTTCGCGTCCGGCACGGTGTTCGCGGTCGTCACGGTCGTGGCCGGCGTCGGGCTCGCCGTGGTCGCGGTGGTGAGCGCGATCGTCGACCGGCAGCCGGGCCTGGTGCTGGTCGGGTTCGCGTTGGCCGGGGTCGGGGCGCTGCTGACGGCCGTCGTGTTCGGGTTCGCGTACCTGGACGCCTCGTGGACGTACGTGTCCGGCGAGTCGACGACCGCGCGGGTGGCGTCGTGCGAGGACGACGACTGCGAGTCGACCTGGACGGTTGGCGGGCAGTCCTACACCGACGAGGTCGAGCTGGCGTTCGACGCCGCCCGCGGCGAGGAGCTTCCGATCCGGGCGGACGGCGACGACGCCGTCCGCGCGGGCGGGCTGACCGTGCTGGTGGTGGCGAGCAGCGGCGTCGCGCTGGTGTCGCCGCTGCTCGTGCTGGGTGGCTGGCTGCTGGCGCGGCGTCAGGCGACCGCGCGCCACCAGCCGTTCGGCGGCTCGGCGGTGGACACGTCGAGCAGCTGACCCGGCATCGGGACGGCGACCCGCACCTTGTGCGCCGCCGCGTCGTGCAGCAGTCGCTCGACGGGCTCCGACCAGGAGTGGAGCGCGAGGTTGAACGTGCCCCAGTGGACCGGGACGAGCAGGTCCCCGCGCACCGCGCGGTGCGTGGCGACGCCCTCCTCCGGGGTCATGTGGATGTCGGGCCAGTAGGGCGAGTACGCGCCGACCTGGACGAGCGTGACGTCGAAGGGACCGTGCTCCGCGCCGATGCGGCGGTAGCCGTCGAAGTAGCCGGAGTCGCCGGTGTAGAAGACCTTCCGGGCGCGGCCGGCCAGCACCCACGACGCCCACAGGGTGCCGTTGCCGCCGGGCTTGAGACGTCCGGAGAAGTGGCGCGCGGCGGTGGCGACGACCTCGACGCCGTTGACGGTGACGTGCTCGTCCCAGTCCAGCTCGACGATCCGGCTCGGCGGGATCCGCCACCGCTCCAGGTGCGCGCCCACGCCGAGAGGCACGAGGAACCTGACCTGCGGCTGGGCGGCGGCGAGGCGGCGGATGGTCATCATGTCGAGGTGGTCGTAGTGGTCGTGGGAGATGACGACCGCGTCCAGCTTCGGCAGGTCGGCCAGGTCCCACGGCACGGGGTGCAGGCGCTTGGGGCCGAGCAGCGTCGACGGTGAGACGCGGTCGCTCCACACCGGGTCGAAGAGGAAGCGGGCGCCCTCGACCTCGGCGAGCGCGGTGGCGTGGCCGAGCCACGAGATCCGCAGGTCGTGGGGTGTCTCGAGCTCTTCCTTCACCGCCCCCACGATGGGCACCGGGCTCGTCGGCTTGCGCCGCTCCTTGCCGAAGACCATGTCACGCAACACGTTCGACGACGGCGGCGTCACGTTCGCGGCGACCGTGTTGTGGAAGGCGCCGTCGTGGAAGTGCGGTGACCTGCGCATCCGCTCGAGCCGCTCGCCGCTGGGCCGGCCGCCGATCTGGGCGGGCACCTGCCAGCCGGCCTTGACCAGTGCGGCGCCGGCGGGCACCAACAGTGCAGACATGAACCTCATGGCACAGATCCTGCCCGCGGTTCGCTGAGGCCGCCCTCAGACCGAACAGAGCTGTGCGCCGGTGGCGGGTAGGCCACCGGCGCACAGCCGTCTTCGTTCCCCCTGCTTACGCTCAGCGGTTCGCGGTGCGTGCCCGCTGGAGGCCGTAGAGCACCAGGACGGCGCTCAGCAAGATCAGGTTCTTGATCACGAACTCACCCTCGGTGGTGAGCATGACCGGGTTGCCACCCTGGAAGGTGACGTCCGGCTGCGTGACCAGGGCAAGGAAGGTGCCGGTGAGGTGCGCGAACAGCAACGGCAGCACCACTCGCAGGCCCCTGCCGAACAGGAGCGCCGTCCCGAGCAGCACCTCGACCGCTCCGAGGAACGGCACGAACCAGGAGCCGGAGACGCCGGGGATCCAGTCGACGGTGCTGGCGACGAAGTCGCCCACCGGAGTGTCGTTGGTGATCTTCAGGGCGCCGAACCACAGGAAGGTCAGCGCGAGGGTGATGCGGAGGGCGGGCACGCCGATGCGTGCGGCGGCGTTCATGAGCGCGTTCTCGGCGCGGTCGATCTTCGAGAGGGCGGGCGGGCCAGGGGCCGGGTAGTGGATGCTGGGCCGCTGCTGTGTGGTCGTCATCTGTGGTTCTCCTCGTCTCGGCTGCACCACAAATGCTGCCGGTCGAGGGGGGTCCACCGCGTCTGTCACAGGGCGGCATCTGCCCTGCTCAACCGGGGTACGCGGTGGGAACCACGCCTACGCTGCCCAGCGTCGTCCCAGGTCGGCTGTGAGCGCCGAGCGACGTAGCCGGGCCTACCCCCAGGGATGACGGTCAGTGTGGGGCGATGCCCTGGACGACCCCGAGTTCCAGCAGGTCCTGGGGCCGTAGCCGCAGCTGCCCGGCCAGTGTGGGCACGTCGCCCGGATCCCGCTTGAGGATCGCGGCGGCCAGCTCCGGCGCTATCACGGAGAAGTAGGCGTCGGGGGCGATCCAGATACGGTCCTGGGCGCACAGCGCGAGCGCGCCACCCGAGCCGCCCTCCCCGATGACCAGCGTCGTCACCGGTGTCGTGGCGCCCGCGATCGTCGCGAACAGCTCGGCGATCGCCGGCCCGGCGCCGTCGCGTTCCGCGGCCGGGCCCGCCGCCGCGCCGGGAGTGTCGACGAGGGTGAGGACCGGCAGGCCGAGCCGGTCGGCGGTCCGCACGAGGCGGGTCGCGGCCCGGAAGCCGGCCGGGGTGGTCGCGGTGCCGGTCTGCGCGGCGTACGCGACGAGGCGGTCGCCGCGCCTGCCGAACCCGCACAGCATGCCGTCGGCGGCGCGACCCGCGCGCAGCTCCTGGCGGGAGGAGAAGTGGTCGTCGAGGTAGGCGGTCGCGCGCGGCCGCGCCCGCGCGCGGGCCCGCAGGACAGCTGACCAGCCGTCGGGCGCGGGGGTCGGCTCGCCGAGGGCACGCGGCACCTCGGCCGGCTCGGCGCTGCCCGGCGCCAGGTGGCCGAGCCACTCGGCGAGTCGATGCGGCAGGTCGGTCTCGTCGAGCAGCTCGTCGACGTGTCCGGCCGCGAACTGGCTCTCCGCGGTGTACGCGGGGTCGTCCGCGGCCGCCGGCGGGCGGACCCGGCGCCCGGCGAACCCGACCTGGGCGCCGCGCACCGCGAGCACCACGTCCGCGCCCGCCCCGAGCGAGGCCCACACCCCGCCGGTCGTGGGGTCCCGCAACACGGCGACGTGCGGCAACCCGGCCCGCTGCGACAACACGGCCGCCCGCGCGATGAGCTGCAGCTGCCGCAGCGACAGCACACCCTCCTGCATGCGGGTCCCGCCGGTGGCGATCAACGACACGACGGGCAACCCGGCCGTACGCGCACGAGTGAACGCGTCCACGATCCGGGTGCCCGTGCCGGTGCCGACGGACCCGCCGAGAAACCGAAACTCGAAGGCGACGACAACGACCGGATGACCGCCGATCGTGCCGCGGCCACACACGACGGACTCGTCGGTCCCGGTCCGGCCGGTCGCCCGCTTCCGCGAGTCGCCGTACCCGTCCCAGTCGAGCGGCCCGTCCACGCCGTACGGCGAGCCGTCCGCGGCGAACTCGGCGAACTCGTCGGTGATCGCGGAGACCACCTCCCACGCTCCGTCAGTCACCGAGCGCCCGCTTCATGATCTTGCCCATGTCGTTGCGGGGCAACGACTCCAGGAAACGCACCACCCTCGGTCGCTTGTGCGGCGACAGCAGCCGCGCCACGTGGTCGGCCAGGTCGTCGGCCGACGGCGCGGCGTCGCCGGAGGGCACCACCCACGCCACGATCCGCTCGCCGAGGTCCTCGTCCGGCTCGCCGGTCACCGCGACCTCCGCGACGCCGGGGTGCTCGAGCAGCGCGTTCTCGATCTCCCCCGCGCCGATCTTGTACCCGCCGCTCTTGATCAGGTCGGTCGCGCGCCGGCCGACGATCCGGACGTAGCCGTCCGCGTCGCGCAGCGCCATGTCGCCGGTGCGGAACCAGCCGTCGCGCAGCACCTCGGCCGTCGCGTCCGGGCGGTTCAGGTAGCCGAGGAACAGGTTCGGCCCGCGCACCTCGATCTCGCCGACGGTGTCCCCCGCGAGCGGCGCGCCCTCGTCGTCGACCAACCGCAGCTCGACGCCCGGCAGGGGTGGCCCGACGGCGCCCGGCCGCCGGTCGCCGTCCGCGCGGACGCTGCAGTTCATCAGCGTCTCGGTCATGCCGTAGCGCTCGACGACCCGCTGCCCGGTCGACTCCGCGAGCCGCTGGTGGTCGGTCGCGGGCAGCGCCGCCGACCCGGACACCAGCAGCCGCGCGCCGCCGAGCTGCGCCGCGAGCCGGGCGTCGTCGGCGCAGTCCAGCGCCAGCCGGTGGTACATGGTCGGCACGCCGAACATCATCGTGCCGTCGCCGGCCAGCGCCCCAGCCGCGGCCGCGGAGGAGAACCGGCCGAGGTGGTGCAGGGTGCCGCCACGCCGGAGCGGGCCGACGACGCCGACGATCAGGCCGTGCACGTGGAACAGGGGCAGGCCGTGCACGAGGACGTCGTCCGCCGTCCACTCCCACACCTCGGCGAGCGCGTCGAGGTTCGAGGTGACCGCGCGGCGCGGCAGCACCACGCCCTTCGGCGGGCCGGTGGTGCCGGAGGTGTAGACGATGAACGCGGGCGTCTCGCCGTCGGGTTCGGCCGCGGCCGGCGGGAGCGGGGAGTCCTGCGTCTCGATGAGGACCGGCACGCGGGGCAGGGCGGCGAGCGCGTCCGGGAGGTCCGCGTTGGGGGCGGCGAGCACGAGGTCGGGCTCGCTGTCGGTGAGGATGTGGGTCAGCTCGCGCTCGCCGATCTTCGGGTTCACCGGGATGACCGGCACGCCGGCGACCAGCGCGCCGACGACCGCGACGCACGTCTCGACCGTCGGCGTCGCCCACACCGCGACGCCGGCGCGGCCGGTGAGGTTGCCGGCGACCTGGCCGGTGAGGCGGGCGAGCTCGCGGTAGGTCAGCGAGGTGTCGCCGAAGCGCAGCGCCTCGCGGTCACTACCGGTCACCAGTTCCGGAAACATCGCTCTCCTCACACCTTCGAGCCCGCCTCAAGCAGCGTGCGCCACGATCACATCATGAGCCAGGAGCTTGTCGACCGCGCCGAGATCACCGACACCGTGACCCGCATGGGTTGGTGCCTCGACCGTCGCGACTGGGACGGTCTCAAGGCGCTGTTCACCGAACAGGTCTACACCGACTACACCGCGCTCTGGGGCGGCGAGCCCCAGGAGGCGACCGTCGACGAGCTGCTGTCCACCGACAAGCAGGGCTCGTGGCGCCGCACCATGGACGGCCTCGAGTCGACGCAGCACCTGATCACCAACATCCTGACCGACGTCGACGGCGACACCGCGAGCGCCACCGCGAACGTCGTCGGCGTGCACCGGCTCACCAACCCGCACGGGTCTCCACTGTGGACGGTCGGCGGCACGTACGACTTCCGCCTCACGCGCACCGCCGAGGGCTGGCGGATCCGCGCCATCACCCAGCACCTGACGTGGGTCGAGGGCAACCAGCAGGTGTTGTTCCGTGCCGCCATGCGCGCTGCCTGAGTAGCCTGACAGGCCATACCGGTACCGACGCTGGAGCTGGCCTGTGCTCACACTGACACTCATCGTCGCCTTGCTGACGCTCGTGCTGCTCGCCGGCATCTTCGGCGTCTTCTTCACGTACTCGAACTCGGTCGTGCCGGGCCTCGACACCACCGACCCGGAGCTGGCGGTCGCGGCGATGCGCAAGATCAACGTCGCGATCTACAACCCGCCGTTCATCGCGACGTTCCTCGGCCCGGTGGTCACCGGCGCGGTCACCGGTTTCCTGTTGCTGGGGCTGGACGAGACGAACCCGGCGCTGCTGTTCTTCTCCGGTGCCGTCGTCTACCTCGTCGGCGGCATCATGGTCACCGGCGCCGTCAACATCCCGCTGAACAACGCGCTGGAGAACAGCACGTCGACCGACTGGGAGAAGCGCTGGGCCGACTTCTCGCCGCGCTGGAAGACCTGGAACCGCGTGCGCGGGTTCCTGAGCATGGTCGCGCTGGTGCTGTGCGGCGTCGGCCTATACGTGTGGGGCGGCTAGCACCAACGACGCGACGGCCAGAGCGAGGTAGGTGCCGGGAAACGCGATGTTGTGGAAGACCCGGGCCCGGACGTGCACACCAACCGCGCCGACGAAGAAGGCCACGAGTCCGATGGCCGCGGCCAGCCCGAGAACACGCACCCCGAGCAGCCCGAGGAGAAGCCCGGCGGCACCGGCGGCCTTGAGGGTGGCCAACAACGGCAACCACGACCGCGGCACTCCGACTTCGGCGGAGTTGGCGAGCACGAACTCGGCTTTCGCCAGGTCAGCAACAGCCGCCCAGGCGTTCACCACGACGGTGACAACGGTGACGACGAGATAAGCGATGGACATATTCACCCGACGCGTGGACCACGCGAAAGGTGACCTAGTCCCACCGCACCGGCAACGCGGGCGGCTTACGGAACACGAGCCCACGCGGCGCGGCGGCACCGGCCAACCGCAAACCCGGCAACGCGAGCAGCGCACGCACGGCGATCTCCGTCTCGACCCGCGCGAGCCGAGCGCCAAGGCAGAAGTGCGG
This sequence comes from uncultured Actinomycetota bacterium, assembly GCA_963840275.1. Lineage (GTDB taxonomy): Bacteria > Actinomycetota > Actinomycetes > Mycobacteriales > Pseudonocardiaceae > Actinophytocola. The sequence goes on along the minus strand of CAWIYK010000001.1, from coordinate 608,048 downwards.
CCCCAGTGCGAAAGCGAGGTTCGACCGCACGTTGGACCGTCGGGGATCGAACGTGTCGGGGTCGGTGAAGACGGACGGGTCGCGGTTCGCGCCGGCGATGGAGACGGTCACGAGGTCGCCCGCGGCGAGGTGGGCGCCGCCGAGGCGGACGTCGCGTGTGGCGTACCGGTCTACGACCGCGGCCGCGGGTTCCAGGCGCACCGACTCCTCCACCGCGCCGGACAGCAACGCCGGCTCGGCGCGGACGGCGGCCAGCACCTCGGGGCGTGCCAGCAGGTGCAGCACCAGGTTGGTGATCATGCCCTCGGTCGTGTCGATGCCGCCGAACATCAGCACCGCCGCGTTCGACACGGCCTCCTCGGTCGCGAGGCCGTATGCGTGCACCACGTCCACGAGCAGCGAACCCGTGCCGCGCGCCGCGATCGTCCTGCCGACACTCGCCCCGAGCGACGCGAACGCCGCCGCGCCCGCCGGGGTCGCCGGCCGGCCCGCGGTCACCTCGGACACCGACTCGACGATCGCCGCGTACCAGGACAGCACGGTCGCCGCGTCCGCGTCGGCGAGCCCCAGCGCGTCGGCCACCACCGCGACCGCGAGCGGGCCGGCGAACTCGCCACGCAGCTCGGCGCCCCCGGCGGGCCGCAGCGCGTCGAGCAGCCGCGTGGTCTCCGCCGCGACGAAACCCTCGAACCGCTCGCGCACCGCGGCCGGCCGGAACGGCGGCACGAACGGCTCGCGGTGCCGCGAGTGCTCCGCGCCGTCGAGCGACAGCATGCTCGGCCCGACGACCCGCGCGGTCGAGAACCGGGGGTCGTCGACGGTGAACGTCGCCGCGTCCCGCATCACCTGCTGCGCGAGCGAGTGGCCGGTCACGAGCCAGCCGCCGAGCACCGGCAGCCACGACACCGGCTCGGTCGCGCGCAACCGTGCGAGCAGCGGATGCGGATCGGTCGTCAGCTCGTCGACGGTCACGTCGCTGCCCAGCGGAAATCCTGCCACCCGACCGAGTGTAGGTCGGCTTTCACAACAGCTTTGAAACGTATCAATCCGCGTCTCTTGACGCCTTCCGCGAGGCTCGGCTACCTTGCCAGGAGATCAGGTGTGAAACGTTTCATGACCCGTGCAGGCGGTGAGCGCACGTGACGGCATCGACGCCACCGTTGCTCGAGCTGCGGGACGTCCACAAGTCCTTCGACGCGGTGCACGCGCTGCGCGGGGTCTCACTCGAGCTGCACGCCGGCGAGGTGCACGGGCTCGCGGGTGAGAACGGCGCCGGCAAGTCGACGATCGTGCGGGTCATCGGCGGCGAGCACCGGCCGGACACCGGTGTCGTGCTGGTCGACGGCGAGCCGGTGGCGTTCGCCGGCCCACGCGACGCGCAACGGCACGGCATCGCCGTGATCCACCAGGAACCGACTCAGTTTCCCGACCTGACGGTCGCGGAGAACGTGTTCATGGGCCGGCAGCCGCTGCGGTCGATGCGGCGGATCGACCGCGCGGCCATGCACCGGCGGACGGCCGAGCTGTTCGAGTCACTCGGCGTGCCCATCGACCCCGGCCGCGTCACCCGCGGACTGTCCATCGCCGACCAGCAGATCATCGAGATCGGCAAGGCGCTGTCCGCCGAGGCGCGGATCATCGTGATGGACGAGCCGACCGCCGCACTGTCCACTGTGGAGGCCGAGCGGCTGTTCCGGGTGGCGGCGCGGCTCGCGGAGGGCGGCGCGGCGCTGCTGTTCATCTCCCACCGGCTCGAGGAGATGTACACGATCTGCCAGCGGGTGACCGTGTTGCGCGACGGCTCGCTGGTGACCAGCTCGCCGATGGCCGACATCGACCGGGACACGTTGGTGCGCAGCATGGTCGGCCGGTCGGTGGAGCAGCTGTACCCGTCGCGGTCCGCGTCGCCTGCGGACACCGCGCTGGTCGTCGAGGGACTGACCCGCGCCGGAGTGTTCGCGGACGTGTCGTTCGAGGTGCGGCGTGGCGAGATCGTGGGGCTCGCGGGCCTCGTCGGGTCGGGCCGGTCGGAGGTCGCGCGGGCGATCTTCGGGGTGGACGACCGGGACGCGGGCACGGTCATGGTGTCGGGCCGGCGGCTGCCGGCCGGCGACCCGCGCGCCGCGATCGCCGCGGGGGTGGCGATGGTGCCGGAGGACCGGCGTGAGCAGGGACTGATCCTGGACCTGTCGATCGAGCGGAACGCGACGCTGCCGCGGCTCGGGGCGGTGTCCCGGTGGGGCATCGTGCGCCGGTCGCGGGAGCGGGCGATGGCCTCGACGTGGGCCGACCGGCTCGGGGTGAAGCGCAGGCGGCTGGCCGACCCGGTGGCGACGCTGTCGGGTGGCAACCAGCAGAAGGTCGTGCTGGGCAAGTGGCTCGCGACCGAGCCGGGGGTGCTGATCGTGGACGAGCCGACGCGCGGCATCGACGTCGGCGCGAAGGTCGAGGTGCACGCGCTGCTCTCGGAGCTGGCCGCGTCGGGCATGGCGGTGCTGATGATCAGCTCGGAGCTGTCGGAGGTGCTCGGCATGGCCGACCGCGTGCTGGTGATGCACGAGGGCCGGCTGACCGCCGAACTGTCCAAAGAGGACGCGACCGAGGAGAAGGTGCTGCAGGCGGCCACGGGAGGTGCGGAGTGATCAAGCCTTCCGCGCGGGAGTCCGCCTTCGCCGGGCGGGAGCTGGGGATCGTCGTCGCGCTGGTGGCCGTCGTCGGCGCCGCCACCGTCGCGCGGCCGAGCTTCCTGTCCGGGCAGGGTCTGCACGACCTCTTCCTGAACGCGTCGATCATCGGGCTGCTCGCGATCGGGCAGGCGCTGCTCGTGATCACCCGCAACATCGACCTGTCCGTCGGGTCGGTCATGGGGCTCACCGCGTACCTGTCCGGTCAGCTGTTCCTCGCCGACAAGGACCTGCCGGTCATCGTCGTCGTCCTCGCCGGGATCGGGCTCGGGGCGGTGTGCGGCGCCATCAACGGGGCGCTGGTGGCGATCGCCAAGGTGCCCGCACTGGTGGTCACCCTCGGCACGCTCTACGTCTACCGCGGCGTCGACTACGCGTGGGCGTCGGCGACCGACACCACCCAGATCAACGCCTACCAGATGCCCCAGGGTTTTCTCGACCTCGGCAGCGGGTCGCTGCTCGGGATCCCCCACCTCACGATCATCGTGCTCGTCGTGCTCGGGTGCACCGCCTACGCGCTGCACAACTTCCGCGCCGGCCGCGAGCTGTACGCCATCGGGTCCAACCCCGACGCCGCGCGGCTCGCCGGCATTCCCACCGGGCGCAGGGTGTTCTCGGCGTTCGTGATCTCCGGTGCGCTCGTCGGGCTCGGCGGAGTCCTGCACGCCGCGTACTTCGGCACCATCAACGCCTCCGTCGGCACCGGCCGCGAGCTGGCCGTGGTCGCCGCGGTCGTGGTCGGCGGAGTGGCGATCTTCGGCGGCAGCGGGACGGTCGTCGGCGCGGTGCTCGGTGCGCTGTTGCTGACCACGATCACCAGCGCGCTGCCCATCCTCGGCGTGCCGGCCTTCTGGCAGCGCGCGGTCGACGGCGCGGCCCTGCTCGTCGCGATCTCCCTCGACCGCGCCGTGATGGTCCGCCTCGCGGAACGATTGCGGGCCGAAAGGGCGGTGCGTCGTGCGGGATAGGTTGCTGCGCTGGGAGACGGCGCTGTTGGTGCTCTGTGTGGGTGTGCTGGTCGTCGGCGCCGGGAGCGACGGGTTCGCCGAGCAGAGCAACATCAGCTTCCTCCTGCTGGACTACAGCGAGGTGGCGCTGCTCGCGTTCGCGCTGCTGCCGATCGTCCTGACCGGCGAGATCGACCTGTCCGTCGCGTCGATGCTCGGGTTCTGCTCCGCGCTGACCGGAACGCTGTGGGACGCCGGCATGTCGTTCGAGACGATCGTGCCGATCGTGCTCGTCGCCGGCGTGCTGCTCGGCTCGGTGAACGCGGTGCTGATCGTCCGGTTCGGACTCCCCTCGCTCGCGGTCACCATCGGCACGCTGGGGCTCTACCGAGGGCTGGCGTACGTGCTGCTCGGCGACCGCGCGGTCACCGGCTTCCCGGAGAACTTCCGGCCGCTGGCCACCGACTCGGTCCCCGGCACGTTCCTCCCCTACGCCACCATCCTCGTGCTGGTGGTGGGCATCGCGATCGCGGTGCTCGTGCACTACACCCCGACCGGCCGGTCGCTGTACGCGATCGGGCTCGGCGCGCAGACCGCCCGGTTCTCCGGCATCCGCGTCGACCGGATCAAGATCACGCTGTACCTGGTCTCCGGCGCGCTCGCCGCACTCGCGTCGCTGGTCTACACCCTGCGGTACAACAGCGCCCGCGCGGACAACGCCAACGGTCTCGAGCTGGTCGCGGTCGCCGCGGTGCTGCTCGGCGGCGTGTCGATCTTCGGCGGCCGCGGCACGGTGCTCGGCGTGGCGACCGCCCTGCTCGCGATGGCCGGGCTGCGCAACGTGCTGTTCCTCGACGACGTAAGCAACGAGATCCAGAACGTGATCACCGGACTGCTGCTCATCCTGTCAGTGCTCGTCCCGGTCGTGTTCAAACCGAGGAGGACCAAAGATGTTCCGCTCGAACCGTCTGTTGTGGACACTGAGCGCCGGACTGGCGCTGACCCTGGTCGCGGGCTGCGGCGGGACCACGAAGGGGTCTGACGCCGCCGCCGGCGACGGCGACAACGCCACCGAACGCGAGGCCGACCCCAACGCGAAGATCAAGGAAGGGCTGAAGATCGCCTTCCTGCCCAAGGAGATCGACAACCCGTACGAGGTCCTCGTCGACGAGGGCGGCATCGACGCGGTCACCGAGCTCAAGGGCGAGGGCAAGGAGGTCGGCCCGTCCGACGCGTCCGCGTCCTCCCAGGTGTCCTACATCAACACGCTGATCCAGCAGCAGCAGGACGCGATCGTGATCGCCGCGAACGACCCGAACGCGGTCGCGCCGGCGCTCAAGGACGCGATGGCCAAGGGCATCGCGGTCGTCACCTACGACTCCGACGCCGCCCCGGACGCCCGGCAGGTCTTCGTCAACCAGGCCGACTCCGAGGACATCGGCCGCTCCCAGGTGAAGCTCATGTCCGACCAGATCGGCGGCAGCGGCAAGATCGCGATCCTGTCGGCGACGCCGAACGCGACGAACCAGAACACCTGGATCGACTTCATGAAGGACGAGCTGAAGAAGCCGGAGTACAAGGACATCGAGCTGGTCAAGATCGCCTACGGGGACGACGACGACCAGAAGTCGTTCCAGGAGGCGCAGGGTCTGCTCCAGTCCATTCCGGACCTCAAGGGCATCATCTCCCCCACCACGGTCGGCATCTCCGCGGCCGCGCGGTACCTCTCGTCCTCGCCGTCCAAGGGCAAGGTCAAGCTGACCGGGCTCGGCACGCCGAACCAGATGCGTCAGTTCGTCAAGGACGGCACGGTCACCGAGTTCGCGCTGTGGAACCCGGTGGAGCTCGGCTACCTGGCCGGCTACGCGGCCGCGGCGCTCGCGTCCGGCCAGATCTCCGGCGCGAAGGGCGAGAAGTTCGAGGCCGGCAAGCTCGGTGAGTACACGATCGGCGACAAGGGCGAGATCATCCTCGGCCCGCCGACGAACTTCAACGCCGACAACATCGACGACTTCGACTTCTGATGCGTGTCTCGTTCCTGCTGAAGGTCAAGGCGGACCGGGTCGGGGAGTACTCGGCCCGGCACGCCGAGGTCTGGCCGGACATGCTGGCGGCGCTGCGTGCGCACGGTTGGCGGAACTACTCGCTGTTCCTGCGGCCGGACGGGTTGCTGGTCGGGTACTTCGAGACCGACGACCTGGACGCGGCGCTCGCCGGCATGGCCGCGACCGACGTGAACACGCGGTGGCAGAACGAGATGGCGCAGTTCTTCGAAGGTCTCGACAACACGCCCGACAAGGGGATCGTGCCGTTGACCGAGGTCTTCCACCTCGACTGAGGAGCAGGCAATGCCCGACACAGCGGCCGTCAAGGCGGCGCTTCGCGCACAGCGCATCGAGACACCCTCGTGGGCGTACGGCAACTCCGGCACCCGGTTCAAGGTGTTCGCCCAGGAAGGTGTGCCGCGCAACGCCTACGAGAAGGTCGACGACGCCGCGACCGTGCACCGGTTCACCGGTGTCGCGCCGTCGGTGGCGCTGCACATCCCGTGGGACCGGGTCGACGACTACAGCGACCTCGCCAAGCACGCGCGGGAGCAGGGTGTCGAGCTCGGCGCGATCAACCCGAACGTGTTCCAGGAGGACGACTACCGGCTCGGCAGCGTCTGCAACCCGGACGAGGCGGTGCGCCGCAAGGCGCTCGACCACCTGCTCGAGTGCGTGGACATCATGGACCGCACCGGGTCCGCCGACCTGTCGCTGTGGTTCGCCGACGGCACCAACTATCCCGGCCAGGACTCGATCCGGCAGCGGCAGGAGCGGCTTTCCGAAGCCCTGCACACGGTGTACGAGCGGCTCGACGACTCGCAGCGGATGTTGTTGGAGTACAAGCTGTTCGAGCCGGCGTTCTACACGATGGACGTGCCGGACTGGGGCACGAGCTACGCGCACTGCGTCGACCTCGGGCCGAAGGCGCAGGTGCTCGTGGACACCGGCCACCACGCGCCGGGCACGAACATCGAGTTCATCGTGGCGTTCCTGTTGGGACGGTCGCGGCTCGGCGGCTTCCACTTCAACTCGCGCTTCTACGCCGACGACGACCTGATGGTGGGCGCGGCCGACCCGTACCAGCTGTTCCGGATCATGGTCGAGATCGTGCTCGGCGGCGGGCTCGACGAGAGCGCGGGCGTCGCGTTCATGCTCGACCAGTGCCACAACATCGAGCCGAAGATCCCGGCGCTGATCCGGTCCGTGCTCAACGTGCAGGAGGCGACCGCGAAGGCGTTGCTGGTCGACCAGGACGCACTCCGCGCGGCACAACGGAACGGCGACGTGCTGGAGGCGAACGCGGCCATCACCGACGCGTTCGCCACCGACGTCCGGCCGCTGCTCGCGGAGGTGCGCGAGGAGCTGGGCATCGACCCGGACCCGATGGGCGCGTACCGCCGGTCGGGCCACTTCGAGGAGATCCGCGATGCGCGCAAGGACGGCGCCGCGGCCGGATGGGGAGCATGAGATGAGACGCCTGGGTGTCCTGCTCGCGACCCTGCTCATGGCTGGGTCCACTGTCGTAGCTGCTGAACCGGTCGCGGATCCCGCGGTGCGGTTCCTGCGGGACGCCCAGCTCGACGCGACCGCGCTGTACTTCGTGTCCTACGACGGCCTCGTCAACAACGAGTCGTTCCAGCAGGACGCGATCCTCACACACGGCGCGTACCAGTACGCGGCGTGGTACACGGCCGACCGCAGCGCGGTCGTGGCCCGCAGACAGACCGGGTCGACGTCCTGGTCGAAGGTCGTGCTCCCCCACAAGCTGTCCGCCAACGACTCGCACAACGTGATCTCGCTGGGCATCTCGCCACGCGACGGCCGCCTGCACGTCGCGATGGACACCCACAACACGCCGGTGTTCTACGTGAAGTCGGCCGCGGGGCTCGTGGACCGTCCACAGTGGTCGCTCACCGACTTCGGCCCGGTGCAGCGGACTCTGGACGGGGTCGACCTCGGCGGCATCACCTACCCGCGGTTCGTGGTCACACCGGATCGCAGGCTCCAGCTGAGCTTCCGCACCGGCGGGTCCGGCAACGGCACGAACGAGCTGGCCGAGTACGACGGGACCTGGCGCAAGCTCGGCAGGTGGACCTCGGCGACCGGCAGCTACACCGGCCCCAACGGGGTCGTCAGCACGACCCGCAACATGTACCTGCACGGCCTCACCTACGGCCCTGGCGGGCGGCTGCACGCGGCGTTCACGTGGCGTGAGGGCAACGCGGGGGTCCTGTGCAACCCCGGGGGCCTCACCAACCACGACACGGGTTACGTCTACAGCGACGACCAGGGCCGCACCTGGCGCCGGGACAACGGGACCCAGGTGACCACGCCGGTGGCGGTCGACCAGAGCCTCGTCGTCGACCCCATCGACCCGAACCACGGCCTGATGAACCAGGAGAGCCAGGCGGTGGACTCGGCGGGCACACCGCACATCGTCATCAGCTACGTGCCCGGCCGGTTCACCCAGTGCGTCACCAGCTACGCCGCCGACCGGACCCGGTGGGGCCGCACGTTCCACATCACCAAGAACGCGAACGGCACGTGGACCAAACGGGAGGTGCCGGTGCCGCCGAACTCCACCGGCCGCACCCAGATCGTGTTCGACGGGTCGGACAACGCCTACCTCGTGATGCCGTACGGTCGGATCGTGGCCGCGTCCAAGGCAAGTGGCTGGACGGACTGGACCGTGTTGTTCGACCGGCCGGGCATGAACGTGTTCGGCGAGGTGAACGTCGACCTCGCCGGCGAGGTGCTTTCCGTGCTGTACCAACAGAAGTCCACCGGCACCACGCCGTCGCCGATCCGGGTGGCCGACTTCCGGATCGGTTGAGGAGGAACCCATGACCGAGAAGAGGCGGCCGAGGATCGGCCTCATCGCGGGCGGGCTCGGCGCGTACTGGCCGCAGTTCCCGGACCTGCTGCCGACGTTGCGGGAGTCCTCGCGGTACGTGAGCGAGCGGATCGCGGGCTACGACGCGGACATCGTCGACGTCGGGTTCATCTCCGACGAGCGGGAGGGCGCCGCCGCCGCGGAGAAGCTGCGCGCGGCCGGCTGCGACCTGATCGTCGGATTTCTCACCACCTATCTCACCGCGACCATGCTGATGCCGGTCGCGCAGCGCAGCAACGCGCCGGTGCTGCTGATCAACCTGCAGCCGACCGAGTCGATGGACCACGCGACGTTCGACACCGGGCAGTGGCTCGCGTACTGCGGCGCGTGCCCGCTGCCGGAGATGGCGAACGCGTTCACCCGCGCGGGCATCGAGTTCCGCAGTGTGTCCGGGTATCTGCGTGACGAGCGCGCGTGGGCGAAGATCGGCGCCTGGGTGCGGGCGGCCGGCGTGCGCAAGGTGCTGCGCCACGGCCGGCACGGGCTGATGGGCCACCTGTACCCCGGGATGTACGACGTGTCCACGGATCTGGCGATGGTCAACGCGCACTTCGGTGGCCACGTGGAGGTTCTGGAGTTCGACGACCTGCGGGTACGCGTCGAGGAGGTCTCCGAGTCCGATGTGGCTGCCCGGGTCGCGGAGGCGGCCGAGGTCTTCGAGGTGACCGAGTCGGTCGACCAGGAGGACTTCGCCTGGGGCGCCAAGGTTTCCGTCGGCCTGGACCGGTTGGTCGCCGACTTCGCGCTCGACAGTCTCGCCTACTACCACCGCGGGCTGAACGGCGAGCAGCACGAACGGCTCGGCGCGGGCATGATCCTCGGCGCGAGCCTGCTGACCGCCCGCGGTGTGCCGGCCGCCGGTGAGTACGAGCTGCGCACGAGCCTCGCCATGCTGATCATGGACGTGCTCGGTGCGGGCGGATCGTTCACCGAGTTCCAGGCGCTCGACTTCACCCGCGGGCACGTGGAGATGGGCCACGACGGCCCGGCGCACCTGGCGATCTCGGCGAAGAAGCCGCTGCTGCGCGGGCTCGGCGTGTTCCACGGCAAACGCGGCTGGGGCGTGTCGGTCGAGTTCGACGTGGCCACCGGGCCGGTGACGCTGCTGGGTGTCGGCCAGACCCGCGACGGCAAGTACACGCTGGTCGCCGCCGAGGGCGTGGTCGCCGACGGGCCGCACCTGACGATCGGCAACACGACGAGCCGCGTCGACTTCGGGCGCGACCCCGGCGAGTGGACCGACGACTGGTCCGCGAGCGGCGTCGGCCACCACTGGGCGCTCGGCACCGGGCACCGGCTGGCGGAACTGAAGGCGGTCGCGAGCCTCCTCGGGGTGGAGCTGATCACGGTAGCGTGAGGTGGTGACGCGCCTCATCATCGACACCGACCCCGGCATCGACGACGCCATCGCGATCTTCCTCGCGCTCGCCTCCCCCGAGGTCGACGTGGTGGGGCTGACCACGGTGTTCGGCAACTGCGCGGTCGACGTGGCGACCCGCAACGCGTTGACCCTGCTGGACATCGCGGGTCGCGCGGACCTCCCGGTCGCGCGCGGCAGCGACAAGCCGCTCGCGACCGACTACCTCGGCGCGATCCCGCACATCCACGGCCACGACGGCCTCGGCGACGGCGGCATGCTCCCCGAGCCGTCCGGCCGGGCGGCCGACGTGACCGCCGCCGAGTTCCTGTGCCGACAGGCGCCCGGCGCGACGATCCTCGCGATCGGCCCGCTGACGAACCTCGCGCTCGCGCTGCGGCTGCGCCCGGACCTGGACACGCTCGTCGACCAGGTCGTCGTGATGGGCGGCAACGCGCTCGGGCCCGGCAACGCGACCCCGGCGGCCGAGGCCAACATGATGAACGACCCGGAGGCGGCCGACGTCGTGTTCGGCGCGCGGTGGCCGGTCACGATGGTGGGACTGGACGTCACGCACAAGGTCGTCATGAGCGGCGCGGCCGTCGACGCCGCCACCGGCACGGACTCCCCCACCGCGCGGCTGCTCGGCCAGGCGGTCCCGCTGTACCGGTCGTTCCTCGGTCAGGCCAACGGTCTGGACGGCATCTACCTGCACGACCCGAGCGCGGTCGCGTACCTCCTCGAACCGACCCTGTTCCGCACCGAGCGGTGGCCGGTGCGGGTGGAGACGCAGGGCATCAGCCGCGGCAAGACCTGGCCCCACGTCGGCGGCACCGACGACGCGGCGCCCGCGGCCTGGCAGCACCGCCCGCCGGTGACCGTGTGCGTCGACGTCGACGCGCCGCGGCTGCTCGACCTGGTCGGCGAGCGACTCACACGGTGATGACGACCTTCGCGCGCGCGTGTTCGATCTCCACGTACCGGACGGCCTCCGCCGCCTCCGTCAGCGGAAAGGTCCGGTCGACGACCGGGGTGACCGCGCCGGACTCGATGAGATCGCGCAGTGTCGCCAGATTCTCCGCACTCGGCACCTCGGTGAGGAGGTGCACCCCCTGGCTGACGAAGCGCGACACCAGCTGCGACTTGATCACCAGCCCCATCGGGCCGACGACGCTGCCGCCGCGGGAGACGCCGCCACCGCACAGGACCAGGGTGCCGGCCGGGGTGAGCGCGCGCCGGAGATCCTTCAGTGAACGGTTGCCCACCAGGTCGAACACGACGTCGTACCGTCGCTCGGTGAAGTCCTCCCGGGTGTAGTCGATCACGTGGTCCGCGCCGAGCCCGCCGACCAGCTCGGCGTTCCTGGTGCTGCACACGCCGGTCACCTCGGCGCCGAACGCCTTGGCGAGCTGCACGGCGAACGTGCCGACGCCGCCGGACGCGCCGTTGACCAACACGCGCTGTCCTTTGTGGACCGCCGCGATGTCGCGCAGGCCCATGAGCGCGGTGTTGCCCGCCAGTGGCACCGCGGCCGCCTGTTCGAAGGTCAGGTTGGCGGGCTTGTGCGCCAGCTGACTCTCCGGCACGGACGCGTACTCGGCGAACGCGCCGTTCGCGTGGCCGAGGTCGCCGTACACCTCGTCGCCGGGGCGGAAGCGGGTGACGTTCGTGCCGACGGCCTCGACCCGACCGGCGAGGTCGCGGCCCCGGATCCGGTGTTTGGGCCCACGAAGGCCGAACGCCGCCGGCATCGTGACGCGGGCGAGGTAGGGGTCGCCGCGCATGACGTGCCAGTCGTAGGCGTTGACCGAGGCGGCACGCACCTCGACGAGCACCTCGCCGGCTCCGGCGACCGGCGTGTCCACCACACCGAAGTCCATCGTGCCGTAACGGTCCTGGACGACTGCCTTCATCGCTTCTCCTTGATGATCCACTCCGCGACGGCGAGGTTGATCCCCCAGCCGGCGCCCATCAACAACGCTGTGGCGAGCTTCCCCGGCGTGCCGGGGAGCGCGGACCAGAGCCCGAACAGCACCACCTGGCTGCCCGCGCCGAGGGCGATCGCGTAGCCGCGGATCATCCAGGCACGGTGGGGGCGGAACTGCCGCCGCCGTACCGCCGCGAAGCCGAGCACCAACGCCAGCGCCATGGCCGCGCCGAACCCGACCCGCAGCGCGGTGAGCAGGTCGCTGTCGCCCTCCGGGCGGTGGAACACGGCCATCCACACCCCGGACAGCGCCGCGACCAGTCCACAAGGGACGAGGACGCGGCCCGCGAGGCGATGGCGCCGGGTGACCGGGATGAACTGGAAGGCGCCGAGGACGCAGTACACGCTGGCGCCGACGATGTGCAGCAACATCGCGACGGGCGTGGCCCGCGTGCCGGCGGTCGACTCGCCGAGCCGGAACGCGCCGGCCAGCACCGGCACCAGGCTGAGCGCGATGAGCGCGGTCGGCACCCGCCAGGTCGGTCTCGCCCGCACCGTTGTCATGGCTTCGAGCGTGCCGGCCGGCGAAGGTCGACTCATCGGGCGTTGGGCCGGAACCGAACCGTCCGATGGTGCGGCGCGGCGGTCGTACTATCGGCGGACGCGGTGCGTCTCGTAGGCCCACATGGCGATCTCGACGCGGTTGCGTGCGCCGAGCTTGGACATCAGGCTCGTGATGTGGGACTTCACGGTGCTGAGCGTGATGTAGAACTCGCCGGCGATCTCGTTGTTGGTGCGACCTCTCGCGACGGCGGCGAGGATCTGCTCCTCGCGGTCGGTGAGCGCGTCGACGGGCTGGGCCGGCGGCGTGCCGGGGCCGGCGCCGGCGAAGGTCGCCAGCAGCCGGGCGGTGACGCTCGGCGCGATGAGGGCGTCGCCGTTCGCGGCGGCGTGGACGGCCTGCGAGAGCATGTCGGCGCCGGCGTTCTTCAGCAGGAAGCCGCGGGCGCCGGCCCGCAGGGCCGCGTAGACGTACTCGTCGAGGTCGAACGTGGTGATGACGACGACGGCCATCGGTTCCTCGACGGCCGGGCCCGCGAGGCGGCGGGTGGCCTCGATGCCGTCCAGCTCGGGCATCCGGATGTCGAACAGGCACACGTCGGGCCGCAGGCGTCGCGCGAGGTCGACGGCCTCGCGACCGTCGGCGGCCTCGCCGACGACCTCGATGCCCGGTTGGACGCCGAGGATCATGACGAGCCCGGTGCGGACGATCTCCTGGTCGTCCGCGACGACGACGCGCACGGTCATCTCGGCAGCACGGCCGTGACGGTCCAGCCCCGGTCGGCGTTGGGGCCGGCCTCACAGGTGCCGCCGAGCAGGCCGGCGCGTTCGATCATGCCGATGAGCCCGTACCCGGACCCGGTCCCGGCGCTGGTCTCGCCGTCGTCGCGCACGGACAGGTGCACCGAGGTGTCGTCGGCCGCCACCCGCACCTCGATGCGGGTCGCGTGCCTGGCGTGGCGCCGGGCGTTGGTGACCGCCTCCTGCGCGAGGCGGTAGATCGCGGCGCCGACGGGCGACGGGAGGCGGTCGACGTCACCGACGACGTCGACCTCGACCGCGGGCCCGGTCCGCGACACGAGCCGTTCGAGGTCGGCGACGCCGGGGGTGGGCGTCAGGTCGACCGGCTCCTCGGTGCGCAGGATGCGGACCATGCCGCGCATCTCGTCCAGCGCGCGCCCCGCCTCGGCGTCGATGACGTGCAGTGCGTCGACGGCGGCGTCCGGCCGGGAGTTCGACATCGCGATCCCCGCCTGGGCCCGGATCGCCATCGCGGAGACGTGGTGGGCGACCGTGTCGTGCAGGTCACGGGCCAGCCGTTCGCGTTCGAGGAGCTTCACCTGGTCCAGCTCGCGCTGCCGTGACCTGGTCCGGTACCGGACCGCCGCGCCGAGCGCCATCGCGGAGAACAGGACGACGAAGCCGCCGAGCGCGTCGCTGAGGCTGAGATCGTCCAGTGCCGCCGAGAGGCCGACCTTGCCGAACACGATCAGCACGCCGAGCACCATCTCGCGCCCGGCGCCCCACCGGAACAGCGCGAACACCAACAGCAGCAGGAACACCAACACGTTCTGCTTCGGGAAGTTCCCGCCCGCGACCACGCCGCACACCCCGCAGACGCCGAACGCGACCGCGATCATCAGCAGCGGTTGCGACCGCCGCCACGGCAGGGTGAACACCAGCCCGGCGCACACGATCACGGAGAGCGCTCTCCAGGTGACATGCGGAGACAGCAGCCCCTCGAGCACCGCGACCGGCACGAGGACGGCGACCAGCGCCCAGTCCCACCACGCACGCGGCGGCGCCGGGGACGGGCGCGGCTCACGCCACACCGAGCGGAGAAGCTCCTGCACCGACCCATGGTAGAAGACGTTCGGCCTGTTCAGATCGGCCAAAAGTACGACTGCTCAGGCCGGGACCGCACCGATCGGGTACGCGCGGGTCGCGGTGGTGGCGAACACGTCGGCGCGCTCCGAGGCGGACAGGTCCGCGGTGAGCGCGCTGGCCGCCTCGTGCACCTCGGCGTACGTCGCGGCCAGTTCGCACACCGGCCAGTCCGAGCCGAACATCACCCGGTCCGGACCGAAGGAGTCCAGGACGTGCGCCGCGTACGGGCGCAGGTCGTCGACCGTCCACTTCGTCCAGTCGGCCTCGGTCACCAGCCCGGACAGTTTGCAGAACACGTTGGGACGCGCGGCGAGCGCGGTCAGGAACCCCGCCCACGGCTCGTAGCCGTCCTCGGCGATGGCCGGCTTGCCCGCGTGGTCCAGGACCAGGCGCACGCCGGGCACCGCGTCGGCGAGCGCCACGGCGGCGGCGTGCTGCGCCGGTGTGACCAGCACGTCGTAGGTCAGGCCCGCCGCGGCGACGGCGGCGATGCCGCGCACGACGTCCTCGCGCACCAACCACGACGGGTCCGGCTCGTCCTGTGCGGGGTGCCGGATGCCGACCAGCCGGTCGCCGCCCGGCGCCGCGCGCAGCCCGGCGAGGCGGTCCGCGACGTCCGGCGCGCACAGGTCGACCCACCCGACCACGCCGGCGATCAGTGCCGTGTCCGCCGCCGTCGCGAGGAACTCCTCCGTCTCCTCGACGGTGGGCACCGTCTGCACCAGCACGGTCGCGTCCGCCGAGGTGGCCGTCCGCAGGTCGTCCACCGTGTACGGACGGCGGATCGGGTCGAGGCCGGCGAGCCAGTCGTAGGTCCTGCGCGTCGGGTCCCACAGGTGGTGGTGCGCGTCGATGATCGTCACGGGACCTCCTTCAGCACCAGCGTGTCGGCGCGCAGCAGACCCTCCTCGACCAACGTGGCCCACAACGCGGGCGGCACGTCGACCGCGGCACGCGCGGCGTTCGCCTCGACCTGGCGGACCGAGCTGGCGCCGAGCACGACCGAGCGCACCGCCTCGTGCGTGGCCGGCAACGCGATCGCGGCGGCCGGCAGCTCGACGCCGTGCGCCGCGCAGACCTCGGCGATCCGCATCGCCTTCTCGACCAGCTCGGCCGGCGCCGCCGCGTAGTTGTACGTGCCGCCCGGCGTCGGCGACGCGAGGATGCCGCTGTTGAACACCCCGGCGGCCACCACCGAGACCCCGCGCGCCGCGCACAGCGGCAGCAGCTCGTCCAGCGCGGGCTGCTCCAGCAGCGTGTAGCGGCCGGCGATCATCACGATGTCCACATCGGACCGCCGGACGAACTCGGCGAGCACGGTGTCGTAGTTCATGCCGAGCCCGACGCCGCCGAGCACGCCTTGGTCCCGCAGCTCGAGCAGCGCCGGAATGGCGCCGTCGAGGGCCTCCTCGACGTGGTTCTCCGCGTCGTGCACGAACGCGATGTCGATCCGGTCCACGCCCAACCGGTCCATGCTGGACTCCAGCGAACGGAGTACGCCGTCGCGGCTGTAGTCGCGGC
Source organism: uncultured Actinomycetota bacterium (assembly GCA_963840275.1). Taxonomy (GTDB): domain Bacteria; phylum Actinomycetota; class Actinomycetes; order Mycobacteriales; family Pseudonocardiaceae; genus Actinophytocola. The sequence continues at coordinate 592,223 of CAWIYK010000001.1, read as the reverse complement.
GGCGCCGCAGTGTCGCGGGCACGTCGAACCCGTCGGCGAGGTCCCGCTCCCCCGCGTGGTCCGGGTTGTGCTCCAGGAGCCTGCCGACCTTCGTGGACAGCACGTACTCGTCGCGCGGCCGGCCGGCCAGTGCCGCGCCGAGCCGTCGCTCGGAGAGCCCGAGGCCGTAGTGCGGCGCGGTGTCGAAGTACCGGATGCCCTGGTCCCAGGCCGCGCCGACGACGGCGGCCGCCGTCTCGTCGGACATCTCCCGGTACAGGTTGCCCAGCTGGGCGCACCCCAGTCCGAGCTTGGAGAGCGCTCTCCTCATCGCAGCTCCCAGACCAGCTTCAGGCCGTTGTCCGCGCCGGAGTAGTCGTCCGCGACGTCGAGCAGCGCCGCCATCCGCCGCTGCCACGGCACGTTCGCCGGGTGGTCGCGCAGCGCGTGCCGCATGGCCTGGTAGTCCTCGACCTCGAGCACGTGGAACAGGTCGAGACCGTCCCGCCAGATCCGCCACGACGACACGCCGGCGTCCCGGAGAGCGATCTCCAGGTCCTCCGGGATCACCGCGTGGACCTGCTCGTACTCGGTCTCCCGACCCGGCTTGAGCCGAGTGTGCAGAGCAACACGCATCAGGTCACCTTTCGTGGCACTCTAGGCGGGAAACATCCGAGGTCTGAGCGAAGAAGGTTCGTGCCATGCCGGTCACCGACGAAGCGATCGACAAGATCAAGGGCATGATCATCTCGGGTGAGCTGGCGCCGGGCGACCGCCTCCCCAAGGAAGCCGATCTCGCGCAGCGCCTCGGCCTGTCGCGCAGCTCCCTGCGCGAGGCCGTGAAGGCGCTGTGCCTGATCCGGGTGCTCGACGTGCGGCAGGGCGACGGCACGTACGTCACCAGCCTGGAGCCGAAGCTGCTGCTCGACGCGATGACGTTCGTGGTCGACTTCCACCGCGACGACACCGTGCTCGACTTCCTCGCGGTGCGCCGGATCCTCGAGCCCGCGGCCACCGCGATGGCCGCGCTGACCATGACCGAGCAGGACGTCGCCGAGCTGGCGAAGCTCCTCGAGGGCCTCGAGGAGTCGCCGACCGTCGAGGCGCTCGTCGCCAACGACCTGGAGTTCCACCGCCGCATCGCGCTCGGCACCGGCAACCCCGTGCTGTGCTCGCTGATCGACAGCCTGTCCGGGCCGACCACCCGCGCGCGGATCTGGCGCGGCCTCACACAGGAGGGCGCGGTCGCGAAGACCCGCGAGCAGCACCGGGCGATCTACGAGGCGATCGCCGCGCGCGAGCCGGAGCTGGCGCGCTCGTGGGCGACCGTGCACGTCTCCGGCGTCGAGCAGTGGCTGCGCAACGCGCTCGGCTCGGCGGACCAAGACGGGATTCCCTCTTTCTAGACCGGCACTACGCCGTCGGGTCTTCTGATGTCACTGGGGCTTTCCTCCGGTGAAACGTGCGAGCATCAGTGATACCAGGATGATCGCGCCATAGACAGCCTGGATCCAGAACGACGGCACCTGCGCGAGCGTGAGCAGGTTCTCCACCACGGCGAGCAGCAGCACACCGGTGAGCGCGCCGAACATCGTGCCGCGGCCGCCGTCGAGCGAGATGCCGCCGATGACCGCGGCCGCGAACACCGTGAAGATCATCCCGTCGCCCTGGTTCGCGTTGATCGCGCCGACGTAGCCGGTGAGCACCAGCCCGCCGATCGACGCGAGCACGCCCGCGACGACGAACACCAGCCAGGAGATGCGGTCGACGTTGATGCCGGCGGCGCGGGCCGCCTCCCGGTTGCCGCCGATCGCGTACAGCGAACGGCCGACCCGGTGGTAGCGCAGGACGAACCCGGTGAGGCCGTACAGCGCGAGGGCCAGCCACACCGAGATCGGCAGCCCGACGAACGTGGCGGTGGCGAGCGTGAAGAACGCCTCCGGCATGTCGAACAGCGTCTTGCCCTCCGTCGCGCCGACCAGGACTCCGCGCAGGACGATCAGCATGGCGAGCGTGACGATGAACGCGTTCAGCTTCAGCTTCACGATGAGGAAGCCGTTGAACGTCCCGATCGCCGCGCCCACCACGAGGATCACCGCGATGCCGGCCGCCGCGGGCCACTCGGTGCCGAAGCCGGACGAGATCACCAGCAGCGCGCCGACCGCGGGCGCGATGCCCACCGTGGACTCCAGCGACAGGTCGAACTTGCCGGTGATCAGCACGAGCGACTCGCCGAGCACGACCAGCGCGAGCGCCGCGGACGCGCCGAGGATGCTGATCAGGTTGCTGGTGGTCAGGAAGCTGTCGTTGACGACCGCGCCGATGATCAGCAGCACGACGAGCGCGGGCAGCAGCGCCAGCTCCCGCAGCCTCGGGATGCGCGCGGACCTGGCGGCCGCGGGTGCCTTCGCCGGGCGCGCCGCCACGGGCACCTCGGCCACCGGCTCCTCGTCCGTGGCCGCCGACGACGCCTTCTCACTCATCCGACCCGACCCCTTCGATGTCGGCCACCAGGTCGCCGATCGACCAGCCGGCCTCGTGTTCGGCGACCAGCGTGCCGGCGCGCAGCACCAGCACCCGGTCGCACGGTCGCAGGTCGTCGAGCTCGTCGCTGACGATCAGGACCGCCTTGCCGTCGGCGCGCACCCGTTCGACCTGGGCGAGCAGCGCCTCCTTGGACTTCACGTCGACGCCGGCCGTCGGGTTGATCAGCACCAGCACGCTCGGGTCGCTGGCCAACGCCCGCGCCAGCACCACCTTCTGCTGGTTGCCGCCGGACAGCGCGTCGGTCGGCTGGTCCGGGCCCTCGGCGACGATGTCGTGTTCCGCGATCGCCTTGGTGGCGACCGAGGACCGGGCGCTCGGGGACGCGAGCCCCGCGGTGCCCATCCGGTCCATGATGGACAGTGTCGTGTTGTCCGCGATGGACAGTCCCAACACGAGACCCTGGTGGTGGCGATCCCGTGGCACGCAACCGATCCCCGCGCTCAGCGCCGCCTTGACGTCACCGCGGGGCAGCCGGGCGCCGGCCACCTCGACGATGCCGTGGCGCGGCGCGCGCAGCCCGTAGATCGTCTCGGCCAGCTGGTGCTTGCCGCTCGCGTTGCTGCCGGCGACACCGAGCACCTCGCCGCGCCGCAGCCGGAACGACACGTCCGCGAACGCGTCGCCGGCCAGCGCGGTGACGGTGAGCACGTCGTCCGCGTCGGCCGGCACCCGGTCCCGCTCGGCCGCGTCGACCACCGTCAGCCCGCCGGCGTCCCCGGTCATCGCGTCGATCAGGTCGGCCCTGGACAGGTCCGCGACCGGTGCGGTGAGCACGTGCCGCGCGTCGCGCAGCACGGTCACCGCCTGGCAGACCTCGTGCACCTCCTGGAGGTGGTGCGAGATGAACAGGAACGTGACGCCGGCGTCCTGCAGCTCGCGCATGCGCACGAACAACCGCGCGATCGCGTCGCTGTCGAGCTGCGCGGTCGGCTCGTCGAGCACGATGAACCGTGCGCCGTAGGAGAGTGCGCGCGCGATCTCCACCAGCTGGCGGTCCTCGACGGACAGCTCGCCGGCCGGCTGGTCGACGTCGACCGCGACCCGCCAGGAGTCGAGCAGCGCGCGGGACTCGCGGCGCAGACGCGACCAGCTGATCACCCCGCGCCGGGTCGGCTGCCGGTTGATGAACAGGTTCTCGGCGACCGTCAGGTGCGGGATGACCGTCGAGTGCTGGTAGACGCAGGCGACCTTGCGCCGCCACGCCTCGCGGTCGCCGAGCGGCGGCGCGGGCACCCCGCCGAACGTCACCACACCACTGTCCGGTTTGGACAGACCGGTGAGGATCGAGACCAGGGTGGACTTCCCCGCCCCGTTGCGGCCGACGAGCGCGTGCGACTCGCCGGCCGCCACGGTGAGGCTGACGTCGGCGAGCGCCACGGTCGGCCCGTAACGCTTGCCGACCCCGAGTGCCGCCACCACGTTCTCACTCACAGTGCTGACTCCCACGTGAAGGCCAACCTTCGGAGCTCCGGCCCACCCTCGATCACCGGAAGCCTTCACAGGTTGTTGCCCCACAACGCCTTGTCGTCCACGTTGTCCTTCGTCACCACCGGCGCCGGCAGCTGGTCCTCGAGGATGCCGGGCAGCGTCTCGACCACGTTGCTGTCGTGGTCGGTCGGGCCCTCCTTGAACGTCTCGCCCGCCATGGCCTTCTTCAGCCAGTACATGCCGTACTTGGCGTAGTCGTCGGCCGGCTGCGACACGGTCGCGTCCAGCTCGCCGGCCCGGATCGCGTCCAGCTCCTGCGGGATGCCGTCGTTGGACACCAGCACGATGTGCTTCGGGTCGCCGACCGGGAACTTGAGACTCTTGCGCTGCAACGCCTGCAGCGTCGGCGCGAGGTAGACCCCGCCGGCCTGCATGTAGATGCCCTTGACGTCCGGGTTGGCGGTCAGCAGCCCCTCGAGGCCGGACGCGGCCTTCTCTGCCTTCCACTCGGCCGGGATCTCCAGGACCGTGACGCCGGCGTACTTCTCCTTCATGCAGGCCCGGAACGCCTCGGACCGGTCCCGGCCGTTGATCGACGACAGGTCGCCCATGATCTGGATGACCTTGCCCGACTTGACCTTCTCGCCGATCACCTCGCACGCCTTGGTGCCGTAGGCCTTGTTGTCGGCCCGCACGACCATGGCGACCTTGCCGGACTCCGGCGCCACGTCGACCGACACCACCGGCACGCCCTTGCGCTCGGCCTGGTTGAGGCCCGCGACGATCGCGGCGGAGTCGATCGGGGTGACCACGAGACCCTTGACACCCTGGTTGAGCAGGTTGTTGATGTCGGTGATCTGCTTCTGGGTGTTGTTGTCCGCGTTGACCGTCGGCAGCGCGTCGAGGCCCGCCTCCTTCGCCATCTGCGGCACGTAGTTGTTGTACGCCTGCCAGAACGGCGAGGTCAAGAGCGGGACCGTGGTGCCGACCTTGCCGCCCTCGCCGCCGCCGGCCGCGGGCCCGCCGGTGTCCTTTGTGGACCCGCAGCCGCCTGCCGCGACGGCGATCGCGGCGACCGCCGCCACCGCGCCGATGGTCTTGCGCATCGCATCCTCCTTGATGCTCGGGAAAGAGTCAGTTGCTTGCTCGCGGCCGGGGTCGCAGGCCGTACATGCCGCCGTCGACCGCGAGCGCGGTCCCGGTGGTCGAACCGGACAGAGGGCTTGCCAGGTAAGCGATCGCGTGACCGACCTCGTCGGCGCTGACGAGCCGGCCCATGGGCTGGCGCGCCGCGAGCGCGGCCCGTTCCGCGGCCGGATCGGCCGCGGCGTCGAGGAGCCTGCCGACCCACGGGGTGTCCGCGGTGCCGGGGCACACGCAGTTGATCCGGATGCCGTCATCGAGGTGGTCGGTCGCCATCGCGAGCGTCAGCGACAGCACGGCGCCCTTGCTCGCGGAGTACAGCGCGCGGTTGGGCAGTCCCGTCCACGCGGCGATCGAACAGGTGTTGACGACGGCGGCGGCGTTCGACCGGCGCAGGTGCGGCAGCGCGGCGCGGGTCACGCGGGCCATGCCGACGACGTTGACGTCCAGTACCCGGTGCCACTCGGCGTCGTCGTTCGCCGTGACGTCGCCCTGCGCGCCGATGCCGGCGTTGTTGACGAGCACGTCGATGCGGCCGAACCGGTCGAAGACCGCCTCGACCGCGGCGGTGACCTCGCCGTCGTCCGACACGTCGCACCGGAAGCCGTGCTCACCGGGGGTCAGGTCGAGGACGGCGATCTTCGCGCCGCGGTCGGCCATGACCTTCGCCGCGGCCGCGCCGATGCCGGAAGCGCCACCGGTGACCACCGCGACCAGACCGTCGAAATCCTTGCTCAGTGACACTGACTCGCTCGCAAGCTCGCTCATGACGCCCCCTCGCAGGCTCGGTGACGCCGCTCGCGGTCGCCCTGTGACACTGACTCGCTCGCAAGCTCGCTCATGGGATGTCGTCCCTCCACTCCGGACCGTCCGGGAAGGCGTATCTCGCGATGGCCTCGTCGTGGATGCGTGCGGAGAAGCCTGGGGCCGTCGGCGCGAGGTAACGTCCGCCGCGCACGATAGCGGGATCGGTGAAGTGCTCGTGCAGCTGATCCACCCACTCGATCGCGCGGTCGTCCTTGCTGCCGGAGACGGCGACGTAGTCGAACATCGACAGGTGCCGGACCAGCTCGCACAGCCCGACGCCGCCCGCGTGCGGGCACACCGGCACGCCGAACTTGGCCGCCAGCAGCAGGATCGCGATGTTCTCGTTGACCCCGCCGACCCGCGCCGCGTCGATCTGCACCACGGACAGCGCGCCGGCCTGCAGGAACTGCTTGAACATCACCCGGTTCTGCACGTGCTCGCCGGTGGCCACCCGGATCGGCGAGATGGCCTCCGCGATCGCGCGGTGTGCGAGGACGTCGTCCGGCGAGGTCGGCTCCTCGATCCAGTACGGGTCGTACTGCGCGAGCGCCCGCATCCACTTGACCGCGGGCTCGACGTCCCAGCGCTGGTTGGCGTCCACGGCGATCCGCACGTCCGTGCCGACGGCCTCGCGGGCGAGGCGCATGCGGCGGATGTCGTCGTCGAGGTCGCCGCCCACCTTGAGCTTCAGCATGGTGAACCCGTCGGCGACGGCCTGCTTCGCCAGCCGGACCATCTTCTCGTCGGAGTAGCCGAGCCAGCCGGCGCCGGTGCTGTAGGCGGGATAGCCGTCCCGTTCCAACTCGGCGATCCGGTCCCCGCGGCCCGGCTTGCGCAGGATCTCCAGCGCGTCCTGCTCGGTGAGCGCGTCGGACAGGTACCGGAAGTCGACCTGTGCGACCAGCTCCTCGGGCGTCAGCTCGGCCAGGAACCTCCACAGTGGACGGTCGGCCCGACGGGCGGCGAGGTCCCACGCCGCGTTGACGACCGCGCCGATCGCCATGTGCGCGACGCCCTTCTCGGGGCCGAGCCAGCGCAGCTGCGAGTCGCCGACCAGGTCGCGGCTGAGCGCGGCCAGCTCGCCGGCCGTCTCCGGCGCCGGCCGGCCGACGACGATGTGGTGCAGCGCCCTGATCGCGGCGGCCTGCACGTCGTTGCCCCGGCCGATGGTGAACGCGAGCCCGTACCCGTCCGGCCCCTCGTCGGTGCGGAGCACGACGTAGGCCGCCGAGTAGTCGGGGTCGGGGTTCATCGCGTCCGACCCGTCCAGCTCGCGGGAGGTGGGGAAGCGGATGTCGAGCACATCCATGCCGATGATGCGCGCCATGTCAGCCGCGTTCCCCTTCCGATTTGCCCGACCAGACATCCGATGTATACCCGAGTCGGCCGGCAGAATCCAGATCATCGGCAACCTTGTTGCGCCATTGATCGGATCAGTACCGGGCTTGGTAGTGGTGGAAAGCGCTCTCCAGGACGCCTTCGCCGTGGGTGAGGGCCGGCAGCCCGCGTTCCAGGGCGTGCACGTCGGCGGCCGGGATGTCGCCCTCGATGACCTGGGTCGGGCCGGCCGGGCGGGTGGAGTGCGGCACGGCGCGCAGACGGGTCAGCGCCGGCAGCGTGGTGCCGACGACGTCCGCGGGGACCTCCAGCCGGAACCGCAGCACCGGCTCGTAGACCCGGGTGCCGGCCCGGGCCAGCGCGGCCCGCAGGACCACACGGGTGAGGTCACGGAAATGGCCAGCGACGGTGACCGGCGACGAGTACCCGGAGTGGGTCATGGTGACCACGCAGTCGGTCACCTCCCAGCGCCTGCCCGCCCGCAGCTCGGCACGCACGGTCTCCTCGACGGCCGTGAAGAACGACAGCGGCAGCGACCCCAGCTCGACCGCCAGCGCGAACCGCACGCCGGAGTCGACCGGACCGGGTTCGACCCGCAGGCCGACCGTGGCGGGGTACGGGTTCTCGCCGATCAGCTCGACCGCGGCGCCCGCGCCGACCGGCCGCTCGATGCAGATGGTGGTGGTCTCGCGGAACGTGACCGCGATGCCGTACTCGTCGGCCAGCGTCGCCTCGATGACCTCCTTCTGCACCTCGCCGTACAGCGAGACGGAAAGGCCGTCCCGCAGGTTGATCAGCGGGTCCGACTCGGCGAGCTGGGTGAGCGCCTTGTGCAGGGCGATCCGGTCGGCGGCGTGGACCGGCTCGACGACCGTCGCCAGCGTCGGCGGCGGGAAGTGCTCGTGCCCCGCCGACCTGGGCGTGCCGATGGCGTCGCCGACACGGACCTCGGTCAAACCCCACAGCTTGCCGATCCGACCGGCGGTGAGCACCGGTCCGCCGCCGTCGAACACCCGCACGGCGGTCACCTTGCCGACCCGGTCCGACCCGAGCGGCACCCGGTCCCGTACCCGCACGGTGCCGGAGAACAGCCGCGCGTAGGCGATCTTCTCCCCCGCCGGCCCGCGTTCGACCTTGAACACCGTGCCGGACAGCGGCGCGTGCGCGTCCGTGGCAGCGTCCGTGGGCCTTCGGTGGCCGTGTCGGTGGCCGGCAGCATCGACACGATCGCGTCGGTCAGCTCGGCCACCCCGGCGCCGGTCACGGCCGACCCGGCGAACACCGGGTGCACTCTGGCGTCGCGGGTCCGCGCCACCAGCAGGTCTCGGGAGAGCGGTTTCCCGTCGACGTACGCGGCCAGTGCCTCGTCGTCGTGCTCGGCCAGCAGCTCCGCGGCCCGGTCGAGCGGGATCGCCGGCGCGAGCCGCGCGTTGAGGTCGCGCACCACGCGGTCCGGGTCCGCGCCGGTCCGGTCCGTCTTGTTCACGAAGACCAGCGTCGGGATCCGCAACCTGCGCAGCGTCCGCATCAGCACCCGGGTCTGCGCCTGCACCCCCTCGACGGCCGACACCACCAGCACGGCGCCGTCCAGCACACCGAGCACGCGCTCGACCTCGGCGATGAAGTCCGGGTGACCGGGGGTGTCGATGAGGTTGACCGTGGTGTCCCCGACGGCGAAGGACACCACCGCCGACTTGATGGTGATCCCTCTCGCACGTTCCAGGGCGAGCGAGTCGGTCTGGGTCGAACCGGCGTCCACGCTGCCCAGCTCGGCGATGACGCCGGCGTTCAGCAGCAGCCGTTCCGTCAGCGACGTCTTACCGGCGTCGACATGGGCGAGAATCCCCAGGTTGAGGGTAGGCACGAAGGTTCATGTCTCCTGCATGGGCAACGGTGGCCAGCTGGTGGATCATGAACTTCTCGCGCATGCCACCACCTCAGCACACGCGGCAACCGAATTACCCGTGCCGTGCGGCATAGTTGACGGCTCCAGCCCCGAGGAACCGAGGTGTGAGCACACGTGTGTGGCCTGCTTGGACTGATCTGCGCCAGCGAGACCGACGCGGCCGCCGCGCGGCCCGCCGTACGGGCGGCGCTGCGCTGCCAACGCCACCGCGGTCCCGACGAGACCGACACCTGGGCCGACGCCGAGGTCGTCTACGGCTTCAACCGGCTCGGGTTCATCGACCTCGAGCACTCGCACCAGCCGCTGGTGTGGGGGCCGCCGGAGGCGCCGACGCGGTACACGCTGAACTTCAACGGCGAGATCTACAACTACCTGGAGCTGCGGGCCGAGCTCACCGCCAGGTTCGGCACCCGGTTCGGCACGGAAGGCGACGGTGAGGCGATCGTCGCCGCCTACCACCACCTCGGCCCGGACGCGGTCCCGCGTCTGCGCGGCATGTTCGCGTTCCTGATCTGGGACGCGCAGGAGAAGGTCGTGTTCGGCGCGCGCGACCCGTTCGGCATCAAGCCGCTGTTCTACTCGGCCGGGCCCGGCGGGGTCGCGTTCTCCAGCGAGAAGAAGAGCCTGCTGGAGCTGTCCGGCCCGCTCGGCGTCCGCGAGGAGCTGGACCGCACGGCGCTGCAGCACTACCTGGTGCTGCAGTACGTGCCGGAGCCGGAGACCATGCATACCGGGATCCGGCGGGTCGAGTCCGGCACGTCGTTCCGGGTCAGGCCGGGCGGGCGGGTCGAGTTCAGCCGCTACTTCCACCCCCGGTTCGACGCGAAGCCGGTGGCCGACCCGGAGGCGCTGTACGAGCGCATCGCCGACGTGCTGCGGGACTCGGTCGACAAGCACATGATCTCCGACCCGGACGTCACGGTCGGCGCGTTCCTGTCCGGCGGCATCGACTCGACGGCCACCGCGACGCTCGCGAAGGAGACCAACCCGAACCTCATCGCGTTCACCACCGGGTTCGAGCGCGAGGGCTACTCCGAGGTGGACGTGGCTGCCGAGACGGCGGCGGCGATCGGCGTCCGGCACGTCGTCCGCACGGTGTCGGCCGAGGAGATGATGGCCGCGCTGCCGCTCATCGTCTGGTACCTCGACGATCCGGTCGCCGACCCCGCGCTGGTGCCGCTTTGGTTCATCGCGCGCGAGGCGCGCAAGCACGTCAAGGCCGTGCTGTCCGGCGAGGGCGCCGACGAGCTGTTCGGCGGCTACACGATCTACAACGAGCCGATCTCGCTGGCGCCGTTCGAGAAGGTGCCCGGCGGCGTGCGCAGGCTGCTCGGCAAGGTGTCGACGAAGATCCCGGAAGGCGTGCGTGGCAAGGATCTCCTGCGGCGGGCCGCGCTGCCGCTGGAGGACCGCTACTACGGCAACGCACGCAACTTCCGCGACGACCAGCTGCGTGCCGTGCTGCCAGGGCACCTCGAGGGCGTCGGCTTCAAGGACGTCACCGCGCCCTGGTACGACATCTCACGCGGCTGGGACCCGGTGGCGCGCATGCAGCACGTCGACCTCTACACGTGGCTGCGCGGCGACATCCTGGTCAAGGCGGACAAGGTGACGATGGCGAACTCGCTGGAGCTGCGGGTGCCGTTCCTCGACACCGAGGTCTTCGACGTCGCCGCGAGCATCCCGCTCGACCAGAAGCTCGCCGGCGGCACGACGAAGTTCGCGCTGCGCAAGGCATTGGCGAAGATCATCCCGCCGCACGTGCTGAACCGGCGCAAGCTCGGCTTCCCGGTGCCGATCCGACTGTGGCTGCGCGACGAGATGTACGACTGGGCGCGCGGCATCATCGCCGACTCGCGCACCGAGGACATCCTCGACAAGAAGGTCGTGCTCGGGCTGCTGGAGGAGCATCGTGCCGGCGACCTGGACCGCAGCCGCCAGCTGTGGGCGCTGCTCGTGTTCATGCTGTGGCACGGCATCTTCGTCGAGAACCGCATCAAGCCGGACATCCCGGAGCCGGTCTACCCGGTGAAGCTGTAGCGGCCGAAGCCCACCGCCCCGAACGCGCCTTCGCCGCATCTCCGCCAGCGGGTCCAGCCCCGACCCGGTACCGGACAGGAACTCGAGCCGGCGGGGTGCGGCGTCGATCGCCCCACCCCGTGCTCCCGGGACAACAGCGCGATCGTCCGACCGCGTGTCCCAGCCAGCCTCGAGAAGAACCACGCCGCGAACGCGCCTTTCGCGGCGCGGCCATGCCGTACTAGCCGACGATCAGGACTTCCAGGTTGCGGGGGCCGTGCACGCCTTCGACGCGGTCCAGCTCGATGTCGCTCGTGGCGGACGGGCCGCTGATGAACGTCAGCGGCCGCGTGCCGTCCAGGCGGGCCAGCGCTTCGGGCACGGTCGCCGCGACCTGGTCCGCGAACACGACGCACAGGTGGTAGTCCGGCAGGAGGGTCAGCGCGCGGCGGCCCTGCGCCGCGCCGGCGTCGAGCACGATCGTGCCGGTCTGGGCGATCGCGACGGCGCAGCCGGTGAGCACGCCGTCGGCACGATCGAGTGCCGCGTTGGTCAGCGGGGACATCGGCGCGTCGAGCGACCACACGACGTCGCCGACGCGCCACCACGACGGCAGGTCCGCCGGCGCCGCCATGACCCGCGCGCCGCGCGCCGCGAGCGACGTCTCGATCTGTGCCACCAGCGCGTGTTCCGGCACCCTGCGCACCACGGCGCGATAGTCGGCGACCTGCTTCTCCAGCAGTGTCAACACATCGCCGAGGTCGCGGGTGTGGTCGTAGTCGCGTGGCACGGTCACCGGGCCGGGGCGGTCGGCGAGCGCCGCCCGGATCCGGCCGAGCACCACGGAGCGCGCGTCCTCAGCCACGAGTCCTCCGCCACCACGCCGAGAACGTCTCCTTCGCGGGCGCCGGCAGATCCCGCGCGTCCGTCCATCGGGAACCGGGCCACGGCAGGCGTTTGATCTTCCCGCGCCGCGCGAGGAGCCGCAGCGCCGTCGCCGCCCGCTGCGCCCATCGGTACCGCGTCGGCGACGCCATCACCCAGCCCGCGGCGGCCATCGCGACCGACTCGGGGGTGTGCCCGCTCTCCACGGCCTTGCCGCGCAGGTGAACCAGCACCCGCGGGATGTCGATGCGCACCGGGCACACCTCGTAGCAGGCGCCGCACAGCGACGACGCGAACGGCAGCGACTTCAGCAGCGCGGCCGTCTCCTGGTCGTCCGTGCCGGCGCCGAGCTGCGGGGTCAGGATCGCGCCGATCGGGCCCGGATACACCGAGCCGTACGCCTGACCGCCGGTCCGCTCGTACACCGGGCACACGTTGAGACACGCGGAGCACCGGATGCAGCGCAGCGCCTGCCGGCCGACCTTGTCCGCGAGGGTCTTGGTGCGGCCGTTGTCCAGCAACACCAGGTGAAAACTCTGCGGCCCGTCACCAGGCGTGGCACCGGTCCACACCGACGTGTACGGGTTCATCCGTTCCGCGGTCGAGGAACGCGGGAGCAGTTGCAGAAACACCTCGAGATCGGACCAGGTCGGGATCAGTTTCTCGATGCCCATCACGGTGATCAGCGTTTCGGGCAGGGTGAGACACATCCGGCCGTTGCCCTCGGATTCCACCACGACGACCGAACCGGTGTCCGCGACCGCGAAGTTCGCACCCGAGATCGCCACCTTCGCGGACAGGAACTTGCGGCGCAGGTGTTTCCGAGCCGCCTCAGCGAGCTCGGTCGGCCGGTCGGAAAGGTCAGCGGGGACATCCGGCATCGCCTGCCGAAATATGTCTCTGATCTCTGAGCGGTTGCGGTGGATCGCAGGCACGAGAATGTGTGACGGACGATCATCGCCGAGCTGCACGATCAGCTCGGCGAGATCCGTTTCAATGGCTGAGACACCGCCGGCTTCCAGTGCCTCGTTGAGCCCGATCTCAGCGGTGGCCATGGACTTGACCTTGACGACCTCGTCCGCGCCGGCCTCGCGGGTCAGCCGCAGCACGATCTCGTTGGCCTCCGCCGCGTCCCGCGCCCAGTGCACGACGCCGCCGCGCGCGGTGACCGCGGCCTCGAGGCGTTCGAGGTAGGTGTCCAGGTTGGCGAGCACGTCGTCCTTGATCGCCTCGCCGGCCTCGCGCAGCCGCTGCCAGTCGGGCAGCTCGTCGACGGCGGCCGCCCGCTTGGTGCGGATCGTCGAGGTCGCGTGCGCGAGGTTGCCGCGCAGCTGCACGTCGGAGAGCGCTTTCCGAGCGGCGTTCGGGAACGTCGGGCTGCCCAGCCACGTCACGGGGTTGCGGCCCATGGCTCCTCCTCCGTGCTCGCCAGGATCTCCGCGAGGTGCAGCGGCCGCACGCCCGTCCGCAGCCGGGACAGGCCGCCACCGATGTGCATCAGGCACGAGTTGTCGCCCGCGGTGACGACCTGCGCGCGGGTGTCGAGCACGTGGCTCATCTTGTCCGCGAGCATGGCCGTCGACGTCTCCGCGTTCTTCAGCGCGAACGTGCCGCCGAACCCGCAGCACGACTCGGCGGCCGGCAGCTCGACCAGATCGAGCCCGCGGACCGCCCGCAGCAGCGACAGCGGCTTGTCACCGACCTCGAGCACCCGCAGCGAGTGGCAGGTCGGGTGGTAGGTGACCCGGTGCGGGAAGTACGCGCCGACGTCGGTCACCCCGAGCACGTCGACGAGGAACTCGGACAGCTCGTAGGTGCGCCCGGCGACCGCCTTCGTCGACCGGTGCAGGTCCGGGTAGACGTCGCGCACCATGCCGGCGCACGACCCGGACGGCGCCACCACCGCGTCGTAGCCGTCGAACGCCCTCGCGTGGCGCTTCGCGAGCTTCGTCGCCTGCGCGCGGTAGCCGGTGTTGAAGTGCATCTGGCCGCAGCAGGTCTGCGCCGCCGGGAAGTCGACGTCGCAGCCGAGCCGCTCGAGGAGCCGGACGACCGCGCGCGCGGTGTCGGGGAAGAACGTGTCGGTGAGACACGTGGCGAACAGCGCGACCCGCGTACGCAACGCGGTCTCCTTCCCGGGCAGCTCAGGCCTTCGCGAGCACCTGGCGCTGCCGGCCGAGGCCGTCGATCTCGATCTCCATCACATCGTCGACCGAAAGGTATGGGAAGCGGCCGGAGAGCGCGACCCCCTGCGGCGTTCCGGTATTCAACAGATCCCCCGGCTCCAGCACGAGGTACTGGCTGAGGTCGTGGACCAGGGCCGCGACCCCGAACAGCATGTCCGAGGTGCTGGAGTCCTGGCGGACCTCGCCGTTGACCCAGGAGCGCAGCCCGAGGGCCTGCGGGTCGGCCACCTCGTCGGCCGGCACCAGCCACGGGCCGAGCGGGTTGAACGTCTCGCAGCACTTGCCCTTGGACCACTGGCCGCCGGACGTCTCGAGCTGCAGCGCGCGCTCGGACACGTCGTTGGACACGACGTAGCCGGCGACGTGCTGGAGAGCGCTCTCCGGGGAGTCGACGTACCGGGCGCGGGTGCCGATCACCACGCCGAGCTCGACCTCCCAGTCGACCTTGCCGGCCCCGCGCGGCACGAGCACGTCGTCGTACGGGCCGACCACGGTGTTCGGATGTTTGAAGAAGATCACCGGCACCTCGGGCGGCGCGGCGCCGGACTCGGCGGCGTGCGCGGCGTAGTTCATGCCGACGCAGACCACCGCGGGCGGCCGGGCGATCGGCGCGCCGACGCGCTCCCCCGCGATGTCCACCGCCGGCAGGTCGCCCGCGGCGAGCGCGGCCCGCACGCGGGCGATGCCGTCGGCCGCCAGGAAGGCGCCGTCGATGTCGTTCGTCAGCCCGGAGAGGCCGAACGCGCGGTCCTCGCCGTCCTGGGTGTCCAGCACGACCGGCCGCTCCGCGCCGATCGCGCCCACTCGCATGAGCCGCAAGACAATCCGCTCCCCTCGCTGTGCGCCGCGTCGCGTCCACCCTATTGCGTCCGGCCGGCAGAAGACCAGCACGACGCGGAACGTCGTTCCATGTCGTGGACGTCCGAGTACAGACATCCGACGTAAACCAGAGGCTAGCAGTTCCTCGCCGCACTCTGCCGCAATCTGTGACATATACATCCGATGTGTGTGCATGCCGGTCCGAATCGTGTTCGGATGGAGGACGGTGCGAGTCCCCCGCCGCGGAGGTGCGATGAACCAGGAGACGTTGGAGAGCTTCGTTCTCGGCGACGTCCTCCGGTCCAGAGCGGACAGCCACGGAAGTGCGCCGTTCCTGCGGTTCCGCGACGGCGAGCTCACCTACCGTGACGTCGACACGACCGCCAACCAGATCGCCAACGGCCTGAGCGGGCTCGGCATCGGCAAGGGCGACCACGTCGCCGTGATGCTGCCGAACTGCCCCGAGCTCGTCCCCGTGATCTTCGCGCTGGCCCGCCTCGGCGCGGTCGCCGTCCCGATCAACACGGCCCACCGCCACGAGCTGCTCCGGCACGTGCTGTACAGCTCCGACTCGACGACGCTGATCGTCGACGCGGCCTACGTCGATCGGCTGCCGCCGGTGCTCGAGCGGCTGCCCGGCCTCGCGCGGCTGGTCGTGCGCGGCGCGGCGCCGCTCGACACGCTCGGCGTGCCGGCGGTGCCGTACACCGACCTGCTCGGCGGCGACGCCACCGAGCCGCGCGTCGGCGTCGTGTTCTCCGACCTCCAGGCGATCATGTACACGTCCGGGACCACCGGTCCGTCCAAGGGCGCGATGTGCTCCCACGCGCTGGCGCTGACCTGCGCGTACGACTCACTGAACTTCCTCGACCGGTGGGGCAAGACGATCTACTGCCCATTACCCCTGTTCCACGCCGCCGGGCTGTGGGACGGGGTGCTGTCCGCGCTGCTCGGCGGCGGCTCGATCGCGGTCGTGGACCGGTTCAGCGCGTCCCGCTTCTGGGACGACGTGCGGCACTTCGACGCGCAGGTCGCCATGAGCGTGTTCTCGATGATCCCGATCCTGCTGAGCGCGGAGCCGACCGACCGCGACCACGACCACCCGCTCGAGATGTTCTACATGGGCAAGTCCGTGCTGGACGCGCCGCTGCGGGAGCGGTTCGGCGTCCGGTCGGTGGAGACGTACACGTCGACCGAGGCGGGCATCGCGACCGGCAGCCCCTTCGGCGAGTGGCGGCTCGGGTCGTGCGGCACCGTCCACTCGGAACGCTTCGACGCGGCCGTCGTCGACGAGCACGACCGCGAGGTCGCGCCGGGTGAGCCGGGCGAGCTGGTGCTGCGACCGAAACAGCCCTACGTGATCACGTCGGGTTACTACGGCGCGCCGGAGGCGACGGCCGAGGTGTTCCGCAACCTGTGGTTCCACACCGGCGACAGGGTTTGGCGCGACGAAGATGGGTACTTCTTCTTCCTGGACCGTATGAAGGACTCCATCCGGCGGCGCGGCGAGAACATCTCCGCGTTCGACCTGGAGTGCGAGGTCAACCTCCATCCGGCCGTGCTGGAGTGCGCGGCCATCGGGGTGCCGTCCGAACTGGAGGACGAGGACGTGAAGCTGGCGGTCGTGCTGCGGCCCGGTGTCGTCCTCGACCATGCCGAGCTGATCGACTTCTGCCAGGAGCGCCTCCCGAAGTTCATGGTGCCGCGCTACCTCGAGTTCGTCGACGCCCTCCCCCGCACGCCGACCGACAAGGTCGCGAAGTACCGCCTGCGTGCCGAGGGTGACCACGGCATCACCGAGTCCACATGGGACAGAGAAGACCCGACACCGTCCACCCCAGCGGCCGAGCCGGCCACCGGTTAAGGAGGCCCACCCCCGTGAACTGGGAGGACACTCCCGAGGAAGCCGCGTTCCGCACCGAGGTGCGGGAGTTCGTCGCATCCCACTTCCCCACCGAGTACCGGCCCGACCCCGACGCGGAGCACAGCCTCGAACCGGAGGACGTGTGGGGCTACAACTGGGCGGTCGACCGCCGCGCCGCCGATCCTGCGCGCCGCGAGGGCGCGCGCAGGTGGGCGGCGGCGCTCGCCGAGCGCGGCTGGGTCGTGCCGCACTGGCCCGCCGAGTACGGCGGTGCCGGCCTGACCGCCGTGCAGGAGTTCATCCTGCAGGAGGAGATGATGCGCGCGCGGGTGCCGACGGTGAACGGCATCGGCGCGTTCCTCCTCGGGCCGACGCTCCTCGAGCACGGCACCGACGAGCAGAAGACCCAGCACCTGCCGAGGATCGCGCGCGGCGAGACCACGTGGGCGCAGGGGTTCTCCGAGCCGGAGTCCGGTTCCGACCTCGCCTCGCTGCGCACCCGCGCGGTGCTGGACGGCGACCACTACGTCGTCAACGGGCAGAAGGTGTGGACCTCGCTCGGCGCGCAGGCCGACTGGCTGTTCGTGCTCGTACGGACCGACCCCGAGGCACCGAAGCACAAGGGCATCACGTTCCTGCTGGTCGACACGACCACGCCGGGCGTGACCGTCCGCCCGATCACCGACATCCGCGGCGACACCCCGTTCGCCGAGGTCTTCTTCGACGACGCGCGCATCCCGGTCGCCAACCGCGTCGGGGAGGAGAACCGCGGCTGGTACATCGCCATGACCGCGTTGAGCTTCGAGCGCGCCGGCATCGGCGCGACCGTCAAGTTCGAGCAGGCACTGTCCACTTTGGTCGACTATCTGAAGTCGGACGACGGTCGCGCGCACGCCCGGCCGGACACCGCGGGCCTGCGGCTGGAGATCGCGCGGCGCTACGCGGAGATCCGCGTGCTGTACAACCTCGCCCGCTACTCGGTGTCCACACCGGAGCCGGGGTACGAGGCGTCGGTGAACCAGCTGTTCGGCGCCGAGCTGCACCAGCGTCTCGCCCGCACCGGGGCGAAGGCGTTCGGCCGCCTCGCCGAGCTGTGGCAACGCGAGGACGCGCCGCTCGGCGCCGCGTTCACCCACCTGCGACTCGACTCGGTCGCCGCGACCTTCCTCGGCGGCACGACCGAGATCCAACGCAACGTCATCGCCACCAGGGGCCTCGGACTGCCCAGGAGCTGAAAGGAAG
Organism: uncultured Actinomycetota bacterium; assembly: GCA_963840275.1. Lineage (GTDB taxonomy): Bacteria > Actinomycetota > Actinomycetes > Mycobacteriales > Pseudonocardiaceae > Actinophytocola. Next base: position 574,060 of record CAWIYK010000001.1, on the reverse strand, counting down.
ACATGTCGTACGAAACGCTGGACGTCCGCATCGAGGACCGGATCGCGTGGCTCACGCTGAACCGGCCCGACAAGCTGAACGCGCTGACGCCGTCGTCGATGACCGAGCTGCGGCAGGTGTTCGCCGAGCTCGACGACGACGAGGACGTGCACGTCGCGGTGCTGCGCGGCGCGGGAGAGCGCGCGTTCTGCGCCGGCATGGACGTCGCGTGGTCGGAGGGGCTGACCCCCAAGGAGCGGATCGAGCAGGGCCGTCTCGGCGAGAAGACGTTCGCGCAGATCGAGCGGTCGTCGATCCCGGTGATCGCCGCCGTGCACGGCTACGCGGTCGGCGGCGGCCTCGAGCTGGCGCTCGCCGCGGACTTCATCGTGTGCTCCGACGACGCGAAGATGGGCCTCGTCGAGATCACGCTGTCGGCGCGGCCGCCGTACCAGCCGAAGTTCATGAACGGCGGCGAGGACCCGGACCAGCCGGCGTTCGGCGGGTCCGCCCCCGGGTGGGGCGGTGTGAAGCGGCTGCCTAAGCGGATCGGCAAGGCCCGTGCGAAGGAGCTGCTGTTCACCGGCATCCGGATGGATCCCCAGCGGGCGCTGGAGATGGGGCTGGTCAACAGCGTCTTCCCGGCCGAGGAGTTCGACAAGCAGGTCGCCGCGCTGGCCGAGCGGATCGCCGCGATGAACCGCTACAACCTGCGGCTGGTCAAGGAGCTCGTGAACAACGAGTACGACTGGATCGAGCCGCACCCCAGCTGAGGAGGAGGTTCTCGTGCAGATCTACCGAATCGACCACGTCGCACAGGCGGTGCCCGACCTCGAGAAGCAGGTTCGGTTGCTGGAGCAGGTGTTCGGCTTCCACGCGACGCACCGGTGGGACAACCCGGCGGCCGGGGTCGCCGGCGCGCGCCTTGCCATCCCCGGCACGTTCGGGCACTCGTGGCAGGTGCTCGCGCCCTCCGGTGAGACCTCGTCCATCCAGACGTGGCTCGACGAGCACGGCGGCCGGCCGGGCCTGCACCACGTCGGTGTCGAGGTGCCCGACCTGGACGCCGCGGTGTCCGAGACTGGACGAACACGGGATCAAGGTGACCGACGGCGTGCCGGGCAAGTGGGTCGAGGCGTCGCTGTCGCCGCCGCACCACGGGCCGGGCGTGCTGTTCCGGCTGCGTGGCCCCGGCACGCTGACGATGACCGGCGACGAGGCCGAGGTGCCCGTGCCGTCCTCCATACCGGACGGTCCGACGCTCGGGATCGTGAACCTGGACCACATCTGCCAGGCATTCCTCGACCGCGACGAGCTGGCGTCCTGGTACGCCGACCTGCTCGGGTTCGTCGAGGTGTGGCGCACGCCCGACGACGAGCACCCGGACATGGCCGACCTCGTGCTGAACGTGCCGGGCTCCAGCATCTGCTGGGAGGTGATCATGCCGCGCGGTGAGGACTCCTTCATCGAGAAGTTCTTCTCCCGCAACGGCGCCGCCGCCCACCACGTGACGTTCCAGGTCGCCGACTGGGACGCTTTCGGAGACGCGGCGCGGTTCCACGACCTCCCGACGTTCGACGACGAGGAGGGCGTCACCGACGGGGCGCGGTGGAAGCACACGTTCATCCATCCCAAGCAGACCGGCGGCGTGCTGGTGCAGCTGTTCTGGGAGGAGCGGCCTGGCGTGTGGGTGCGGTCGGACAAGATCCCGCCCCGGCGGCGCTGATGGACCTCACGCTCACCGAGGACCAGGCCCTCATCCAGCGCACGGCCCGCGAGTTCCTTGCGGGTCGTGCCGGTGAGGACGTGTGGAAGGCGATCACCGAGCTGGGCTGGCAGGGTCTTCCGTTCGACGACTTCGGGTTCCTGGAAGCATGTCTGCTCGCCGAGGAGCTGGGTCGCGCGCGCGTGACGTCGCCGTTCGTGTCCACTGTGGCCTGTTGCGGCTTCGCGGTGGGCGAGGAGCTGCGGCAGGAGATCGCCGCCGGTGCGGTGTTCGCGTACGTGCCGTTCTCCGGCGCGCTGGTCCCGTACGCGGCGGAGGCCGACCGGCTGCTCGTGGCGACCGACGAGGGTGTCGTCGTGGCCGACCCGGCGCAGGTGTCGTGCGCGCCGGTGTCGGTCGTCGGCCCCGCCCCGACCCACCGGGTGCGGTACTCCACTGTGGACGGTCCGAAGCTGGCCGCCACCACCGAGTCGATCGAGGCGTTCGGCGCGGCGGCCACGTGCGCGGAGATGGTGGGCGGCGCGCAGGCGGTGCTCGACGCCACGGTCGCCTACGCCAAGCAGCGCGAACAGTTCGGCAAGCCGATCGGCGCGTTCCAGGCGGTGCAACACCACTGCGCGAACATGGCGATCGACGTGCTGGGCGCGCGGTTCATCGCGTACGAGGCGATCTGGCGCCTGGGCCGAGAGTTGCCGGCCGCCGTCGAGGTGTCGGTGGCGAAGTCGTGGGTGAGCGACGCGTACGAACGCGTCTGCGCGCTGGGACACCAGGTCCACGGCGCGATCGGCTTCACCGCCGAACACGAGCTCCACCACTACACGAGACACGCGATGAGCAGCGCGTTGGCATTCGGCGACGCGGACACCCACACCGACCGACTGGCCACACACCTAGGAATCTAGAGCTGCCTGGCCATGATCAGGGAGTGGGTGTATGCCCGCACGTCGGTGAAACCCATTCGACGGTAGAAGCCGATGGCGCGTTCGTTCGCCGTGCCGACGCCGAGGTGCACGCCGGGCGCGCCGGCCGCGGCCAGTCCGTCCAGCAGCGCGGTCAGCAGCCGGCGACCGTCGCCCTGGCCCTGGAGGCGCGGCAGCAGATCGATGTGCAGGTGGGCCGGGTAGCGCTCGAGCACGTCCGGGCTCGTCACCGGTGGGTTGTGGATCAGGCGGACCATGCGGCCGTCCGGGGTGTCCTCCGGGAAGCTGTCGGCCGGGTAGCGCGCACGGAGCGCGGGCCACCAGTCCCGTGCGCTCGCCGCCTCGAAGCTCGCCGTGTCCGGCACCCCGAGGACATAGCCCGCCACGCCGTCCTCGTCGACCCCGACCAGCGCGTGCTCCGGCGCGAGCCGCAGGTACGGTCCAACGTAGACGGCGCCGAGCAGGTCCGGGTCCCGGTACAAAGCGGACGCGTCCGCGCCACTGTCCCCCGTGCGCAGGCAGATGTCGTACAGCACCTGCTCCTCGCCGGGCCGGAACGCCCGGATCTTCGCACCCATGCCGCCATTATCAACCGGTCACGGCCGAGCTCACGCCTCGGGCAGGTGCCTGGCCACCGGCGTGGCGAACGTGCCGGCGAGGGCGCACACGTCGGTCATCGAGACGTCACCCTCCACGACGACCAGCGCCATCTCGACGAGGTCGTCGCCCCCGTCGTTCCGGTACTCCCGGTGGAACCCCCTGGCCGCGCGGGTTTCTTCGCCGTAGCCCTCCTCCAGCAGGTAGCCGGCGTGGCCGGGCAGCTCGAGGCGCGTGCCCTCCTTCGCCTCGGCGAGGTCGCCGCGGTCGAAGAGCACCCGCACCGACGCGACGCCGTCGGTGTTCGGTGACCTTCGCCGTGCCGGCGTCGTCGACGAGGACGTTGCCGGGGGTGATGTCCCGGTGGACGACGTCGGCCGCGTGCGCGGCGGCGAGCGCGGCCGCGACCTGGGCGCCGATGCGGGCCACCCGGTCGGCCGGCAGCGCGCCTTTCGCGGCGACGCTCGTGGACGGGAAGTACTCCATGACGAGCCGGCAGTCGTCCCCCTCGCCGACCACCTCGTGGACCGCGACGGCGTTCGGATGCGCGACCCGGCGGGCGATGTCGGCCTCCCGCTCGAGATCCGCGCGGATCGCGCCGCCACCCGCGTGCGGCCGCTTGAGCGCGACCTCCCGCCCGTCCCGCAGCTCGACCGCCAACCAGACGATCCCCATCCCGCCGGAGCCGATCAGCTCCACGAGCCGGTAACGATCAGGCGACCACATCATCACCGCGCACCCGGGAGATCCTATTCAGAGCCGCTCAGACGGCGGTCAGGCGCACCAGCCAAGCCTGTTCCGGGGCGAGCACCGGTGGCCGGATGCCGACCTCGGCCAGCGCGGTGCCGGTCAGCACCCGCTTCCGCCACGTCTGCGGGGACGTCTGGATCGCCAGCGGAGCACTGCCGGTGGCCGCCTCCGACACCTCGTAGCGGCGGTCCGGCACGAGTCCCGGCAGACGCATCAGTGCCGGGACCGTCCGTTCCGTCGACGTCAGCTGCGCGTAGGCGAACACCGCGGCCGAGGCGTCCCGCGCGACGACACCGGTCACCGTCGCCGACGGGTCCGGGTGGTCGCCGCGCACCAGGCGGCCGGTGTGGAGCAGGGACCGCACCGACTTGTAGAACCCGACCGCCGCCGCCAGCGCGGCCTGGTCCTCCTCCGACGCCGACGCGATGTCCCACTCGATGCCGAAGTGGCCGAACAGCGCCGTGGCCACGCGGAACGACAGGTCCTGCGTGCGGCCCGTGGTGTGCGAGCGCGGCGGGCCGACGTGCGCGCCGATCAGCTCCAGCGGCAGCAGCAGCGCGGTCCAGCGCTGAATCGTCTGCCGTTCCAACGCGTCGTTGCAGTCGCTCGCCCACACCCGGTCGGTGCGCTGGAGAATCTCCAGGTCGGTCCGGCCCCCGCCGCTGGAACAGCTCTCGATCTCCACCGACGGGTGGCGTGCGCGCAGCTCGTCGAGCAGCCGGTACGCCGCACGGGTCTGCACGTGGACGCCCGCGCGACCGGCGTGGCCCGCGGCCACCAGATCCCTGTTGTGGTCCCACTTCACGAACGCCACGTCGTTGTCGCGCAGCAGTTCGTCGAGGCGTGCCAACACGTACGCGAACGCGTCCTCGTTCGCCAGGTCCAGCACCTGCTGGTCGCGCGAGGGAATCGGCAGCGTGCCGTCGCCGGGGCCGAGCACCCAGTCCGGGTGCGCGCGGTACAGGTCCGAGTCCGGGTTGACCATCTCCGGCTCGACCCAGATGCCGAACTCCATGCCCAGCCCCGTGACGTGGCTGATCAGCGGCGTCAGACCGGCCGGCCACACGTCCTCGTCTACGTACCAGTCGCCGAGGCCGGCGGTGTCGTCGCGGCGGTGGCGGAACCAGCCGTCGTCCAGTACGAACCGTTCGACGCCGACGCGTGCGGCCACGTCCGCAAGACCGGCGAGCCGGGTGAGGTCGTGGTCGAAGTACACGGCCTCCCACGTGTTCAGCACGACCGGGCGCGGGCGCGTGGGATGTGTCGGCCGAGCACGCAGCCAGGTGTGGAACGCCGCGCTGACACCGTCGACGCCGGCCGGCGAGTACGCCGCGTACAGCCAAGGCGACTCGTAGGTCTCGCCGGGCGCCAGGATCACCTCGCCCGACGACAGCAGCTCGCCGCCGCCCAGCACTCCCCTGCCCTCGTGCACGCGTTCGCCGTAGGTCACGTGGTTCCCGCTCCACGCGACGTGCACCGCCCACACCTCGCCGGTGCGGAAGCCGAAACCGTTGGTGCCGGCCATGAGCGCGGGTGTCGCGTCGTGCCCGGTGCGGCCGCGGCGGTTCTCCCGCACCCACGAGCCCATGTCGAAGTGCCGACGCTGCGGGTGCTTCTCGCGAACCCAGCGGCCCGTCAGGTCCAGCAGCTCCGTGGCCTGCGCGGGCACCGGCAGCGCCGCCTCCAGGCCGTCCACCGTGTACGGTTCGGTGCCGGCGTTGGTCACCGCGTGCCGGACCCGGGCGACGCCGGACGGCGTCAGCTCCACAGTGGACACCACGCGAAGACCGGTGCCGGAGAGCGTGAACGAGACCGCGGAGTCGGACGTCTCGACGGAGTCCAGTGTGAGCGACGGCAGCCAGTCGCCGCCCGACCGGTGCCCACGCAGCCCCGGTCGCCCCGGGTAGCCCAGCGCGGCGGACGGCAGCAGCGAGATCGGCACCGGCACCCCCGGCGCGTTCGGCGGGATCGGTGGCACCACACCGTCCGCGAGCTCCGTCAGGTCCTCTTCGGACAGTGCGCCGAGCGAGGCGCCCCAGTGGACGACGGCAGGCACCTCGCGGGCGTCGATGACCAGGCTGACGGTGTCGGCCCGCAGGTGGACGATCATCCCTTGGTGGCTCCCAGTGTCAGGCCGGCACGCAGGTGTCGCTGCAGCAGGAAGAAGATCACGAGCGTGGGGATCGCGACGATCACCGACCCGGCGGACAGCAGGTTGTAGTCGGTGAAGAACTGGCCGCGCAGGTTCTGCAGCGAGCTGGTCACCGGGAACTTGTCACCGGTCCGCATGAACGCGACCGCCCAGAAGAAGTCGTTGTACACCCACGTGATCTGCAGCGTGGCGAGCGCGGCGAGCGCCGGCCGGCACAGCGGCAGCACGACCTGCCAGAACTGCCGTGCCACGCCAGCGCCGTCGACCAGCGCTGCCTCGGTCATCTCCTTGGGGATGGTCTTCATGTAGTTGCTCAGCACGAACGTGCAGAACCCGGTCTGGAACGCGATGTTCACGGCGATCACCGCGTAGTACGTGTCGTACAGGGTGCCCGAGTCGCTGAACCAGAACGGCACCTCGAAGTTGAGGAACATCCGGAACAGCGGCACCAGCAACGCCTGCTGCGGCAACAGGTTCGCGGCCGTGAACACGGCGAGCAGCACCAGGTTGAACTTGAAGCTGAAGCGGGCCAGCACGAACGCCGCACACGACGCGAGCAGCAGCGTGATCAGCACCGACGGCACGGTGATGACCGCCGAGTTGTAGAACGTCTGCCCGAAGTTTCCGCGAGTCCACGCCTCGACGTAGTTGTCCAGCGTGTAGCCGCCGAAGGAGAAGTAGCCGTGCTTCGACGTGAAGGAGTAGTCCCGCAACGAGTTGTAGAACGCCCACGCCACGGGGAAGAGCCACCCGAGCGCCATCACGGTCAGGAACAGCCGCAGTATTCCCCGGCCCGGCCGGGGCGGCCCGACTACCGTCATCGCTGCTCCCGCATCACCTGGAACAGGTAGATCGCGATGAACACGGTCGAGATCGCGATCATGATCGTGGCCAGCGCGGAGCCGAAGCCGACCCGGCTCGCCTCGCCGATCACGTTCTGCGTCACCAGTGTGGAGATCAGCTCGAGTCCGTTCCTACCCTTGTTGATCACCCAGACGATGTCGAACGCCCGCAGCGACTCGATCACCGTGATCACCAGGATGATGATGTTCACCGGCCGCATGACCGGCCAGATGACCTGCAGGAACGTCCGCACCTCGCCCGCGCCGTCGACGGCCGCGGCCTCGCGCAGCGCCGGGTCGACCGCCTTCAGGCCGGCCAGGTACAGCAGCATGATGTACCCGGTGTGCCGCCAGCCCGCCGCCACCAGCACCGCCCACAGGTTGATGTCCGGGTCGCCGAACCAGTCGACCTCCGTGCCGAGCACCGTGTTCAGCAGGCCCTGGTCGCGCGAGTAGATCAGCTGCCAGATGAAGCCGATCAGCGCGAGCGACAGGACCACCGGCAGGAAGAAGATGCTCTGGTAGACCCTGCTGCCGCGCAGCTCCCGGTCGAGCAGCGCGGCGAGGACGATGCCGAGCAGCGTCGGCCCGAAGAAGAACACCACCAGCCACACCAGGTTGTGCTGCATGGCCGGGCCGAACGGCGGGTAGTTCGACGTGACGTCGACGTAGTTCTGCCCGCCGATGAAGTTGATGTCGCCGAGGTCGCCGATGCCGTTCCAGTCCGAGAAGGACAGCAGCACGGTGGCGATGGCGGGCAGCCACACCAGCCCGATCACGACGATCGCCGGGATCGTCACCATCAGGACCACGACGACCTTGTCCGCCGTGGTCAGTGTGCGGGCATGCCGCGACCGGGGCGGGCGGCGGACCGCACGCTCCGGTCGGGACATCAGGTCGGCCACGGTCAGCCGCCGAAGATCGAGTTCTTCTGGTCCTCGATGCTCTTGGTCAACCCGTCGACGTCCTCTGGGTTGCGGATGAACGCCTGCAGCGACGGGATCATCACCGTCGAGGCGAAGTCGGGGCGGGTGTCACGGTCGAGGAACTGCGAGATCGACTTGGCGTTGCCGACCAGGTCCGCGCTCTTCTTCTGCAGCGCGTTGTACCCGGCGGTGTCCGCGTCGTTGTTCGCGCCGACGTTGTTGGGGTCGAGCTCGAGGTAGGCGTCCTCGGCCTTCGCGGAGCCGAGGTAGCGCAGCAGGTCCTTGGCGCCACTCTCGTTGCGTGGGCGCGGCGCCATCATGAACCCGTCGATGGGCGCCTCGACGACGTCGCTGCCGATCGCCGAGTCGACCTCGGGGAACGGGAAGAAGTCGAGGTCGTCGCGGTCGGCGCCCTCCGGGAACTGCTGGCCGACGAACATGCCGAGCGTGTACATCCCGGACTCCTTGTTCAGCAGCGACTGCGCCGCCTCCTGCCACGTGCGGCCGAGCGCGTCCGGCTGGTGGTAGGGCAGCAGCCCGCGCCAGGTGTCGAAGACGGTCCTGACCTCCGTGGAGTTCCAGGCCTTCTCCCCCGCCATCAGGTCGCGGTGGAACTCGTAGCCGTTGATGCGCAGGTTCAGGTAGTCGAACGTGCCCATCGCGGGCCAGCCGTCGGAGTCGCCGAACGCAAGCGGCGTCAGGCCGTCGGTCTGCATCTGCTTGGACAGCGCGACGAGCTCGTCCAGTGTCTTCGGCGCCTCGTAGCCGCGCTCCTGCCACAGGCTCTTCCGGTAGAAGATCGCCCACGGGTAGTAGTACAGCGGCACGAAGTACTGCTTGCCGTCCTTGCCGGTGGACTGCGTCTTCATGGCCTCGGAGAAGCCGCCGCCGATGTCGTTCCACACGTCGCTGACGTCGCCGATCAGTCCCTGCTCGGCGAAGAACTGCATGCGGTAGCCAGCGAACCAGCCGAACACGTCGTCCGGGCCGCCCTGCAGGTAGTTGTTGATGTTCTCCTGGAACGCGTTGTGCTCCACCGTGTTGATGGACACCTCGCCGGAGAAGCCGTCCATCATGGACTTGATGGCCTTCTTCGGCACGTCGTCGGACCAGTTCGACCCGAACTTCACCGCGCCACCGCCGCCACCGCTGTCGTCGCCGCAGCCGGCGATCGTGGGCAGTCCCGCCAGCGCCCCCGCGCCGAGCATCCCCTTCAGCAGCGTGCGCCGCCGGATCGCCATGGCGGAGACACCGCCTGCACCGAACGTACGAGGGCTCATCATTGTGCGCCTCCTCTTGGGACCGGCGGGGAACTCAACACTTGCGAACGTGACCTCTCAGAATCGAAACCTTTGCCGCCCGCGGGCGGAGCTGTCAAGGGTCCGACATGAAACCGGTGGTATTTTCGTGACCTTCACAGGTCACCTGGCGACCTCTGAGTCACCCTCCGTAAAGGTCAGACCTCTGACCGCGACCTGCGCCCTTGCCGCTGTCCAGCGTGCGACGATATGGTCTGGACCACTTGCGCCCACTGCCGTCCGGGCCGGACGGCGGGGTCCCGGTCCCGGTGTTCACCGCACACCGGGGCCGGCCGGCGCGATGAAGGACGGAGCGTCGCCTTCGTCCTTCATCGCGGTCCGGCCGGACCCATTCGGAGCATCGCGCGCCTACTTCCCGTCCCCTGCGCACATATGTCAACATGGTTCGCGCGGGCGTGCCGTCTGTGGATGTGCGAATGAGTCGGTTTATGGTTGAACGGGCCATCGACTCGGGGGTGCCCTACCGGTTGGGAGAGGCAATGCTGGCAGCGGAAAGGCAAGCCCGGATCGTCGAGGAGATCCACCGGCGGGGCGCGGTACGGGTGATCGAGTTCGCGCAGATGCTCGGTGTCTCCGACATGACGATCCGGCGGGATCTGGACGCGCTCGCACAACAGGGGCTGCTGGACAAGGTGCACGGGGGCGCGACCCGCAGCAGGTCGGCGAGCACGGAGGAGCCCGGCTTCGAGGCGAAGTCGCTGCGCCAGCAGCCGGAGAAGGAGGCGATCGCGACCGCGGCGGTCGAGCTCGTCTCGCCGGGCACCGCGGTCGGACTGTCCGCCGGCACCACGACGTGGGCGCTCGCGCACGCGCTGCGTGCCGTGGACGGGCTCACGATCGTCACGAACTCCATGCGGATCGCCGACGTGCTGCACGCGCCGCCGAGGACCGACCAGAACGTGGTCGTGGTCGGCGGGGTGCGCACCCCGTCGGACGCGCTCGTCGGCCCGATCGCGGTGTCCGCACTCGGGCAGCTGCACCTCGACATCGTGTTCCTCGGCGTGCACGGCATGGCCGAGACCGCCGGCTACACCACGCCGAACCTGCTGGAGGCCGACACCGACCGCGCGCTGGTGGCGGCCGGGCGGCGGCTCGTGGTGCTCGCCGACCACACCAAGTGGGGCACGGTCGGGCTGTCCACGATCGCCCGCCTGTCCGACGCGGACGTGGTGATCTCCGACGAGGGACTGCCACCGGACGGTCGCGCGGCGCTCGCCGAACACGTCGAGGACGTGCGGCTGGTCTCGGTCGGCGAGGGCGCCCGGTGAAGCGCACCGAGTCCCGGCTGGCCGACGGCCGCGAGATCATCTACTTCGACCACGACTCCGCGCCGGAGCGCACGCTGCACGACCCGCGCGAGCTGGACCCGGTGTCGACGGCGTCGCAGATGCGGCACGACCCGGTGCTCGACGAGTGGGTCATCCTCGCCACCCACCGGCAGAACCGCACATACTTCCCGCCGCCGACCGACTGTCCACTGTGTCCGTCCACTGCGGACCGACACACCGAGGTGCCGTCGTCGGACTACGACGTGGTGGTGTTCGAGAACCGCTTCCCGTCGCTGTCGATGAACGCGGTCGGCGTCGAGACGGCCGGGCTGCCGCCGCTGGTGTCGCAGGCGCCGGGCGTGGGCCGCTGCGAGGTCGTGTGCTTCACGAGCGACCACAACGCCGCGTTCGCGACGCTCAAGCCGGCCCAGGCGCGGCTCGTCGTGGACGCGTGGGCCGACCGGACCGCCGCGCTGTCGGCGCTGCCCGGGGTCGAGCAGGTGTTCCCGTTCGAGAACCGCGGCGCGGCGATCGGGGTCACGCTGGAGCACCCGCACGGCCAGATCTACGCCTACCCCAACGTGTCGCCAAGGAGCCGGCAGATGCTGGGCAACGCGGCCCGCCACTTCGCGGCGACGGGCCGCAACCTGTTCGCCGACGTGCTCGACGGAGAGCGCGCCACCGGCGCGCGGGTGGTCGCGTCGTCCGCGCACTGGACCGCGTTCGTGCCGTCGGCGACCCGCTGGCCGGTCGAGCTGCACGTGTACCCGCACCGGCGTGTGCTGGACATCCCGGCACTGACCGACGCGGAACGCGACGACTTCGCGGACCTGTACCTCGACGTTCTGCGCAGACTCGACGCCCTGTACGACAAGCCGCTGCCCTACGTCGCGGCGTGGCACCAGGCGCCGGTGTCGGACCCGTTGCGCGAGCACGCGTACCTGCACCTGCAGGTCTCGTCGATCCAGCGGTCGGCGGACAAGCTGAAGTACCTCGCCGGCTCGGAGACCGGCATGGGCGCGTTCATCACCGACGTGCTGCCCGAGGACGTCGCGGAACGCCTGCGCGCGGCCGGTTCCTAGCCGCGCTACTCCGTGATCGTGGACGTCAGGATGCGATCGCTGCCGGCGGGTTGGCCGCCGTTCGCGTCGGCGTTCGACGTGGACAGCCACAGCGCGTTCCCGCCGGGGACGGCGATCGCCGCGCGCAGGCGACCGTACGTGCCGGTGAAGTGGGACGTGATCTCGCCGGCCTCGGTGCCGTTCAGCTCGATGCGCCACAGCCGCTCGCCACGCAGCGCGGCCATGAACGCCGTGTCGCCGACGATCGCCACGCCGCTCGGGGACGCCTCGGCCGTCGACCAGGTGGCCTTCGGGTTGGAGTACTCCGGGTCGTCGCAGATGCCTTCGCACACCGGCCACCCGTAGTTGCCGCCGGCCTCGATCAGGTTCAGCTCGTCGAACGTGTTCTGCCCGAGCTCCGCCGACCACAGCCGCCCGGCCGAGTCCCACGCCAGCCCCTGCGGGTTGCGGTGCCCCATGCTGTAGACGAGCGTCTCGAAAGGATTGCCCGGCGCGGGCGCGCCATCGGTCGTGAACCGCAGGATCTTGCCGTTCAGCGACGCCGGATCCTGTGCCAGCGCGGTGTTCTGCGCGTCGCCCGCGGTCGCGTACAGGTAGCCGTCCGGACCGAACGCCAGCCGGCCGCCGTTGTGGTACTGGTTCTTCTGGATGCCCTGGACGATCGGCGTGTAGCCGGACAGGGACGAGCCGTCGAAGGACATCTTCGCGACCCGGTTGCCGTCGGACGACGTGTGCATGAAGTACACGGCGGAGTCCGTCGAGCCGTCCCAGCCGGGTGACACGGCGACACCCATCAGGCCGCCCTCGCCGCCGGTGCCCTCGCTCTCCGGCACCACACCGACGTCGGTCTTCTCCCCCGACCTGGTCACCAACCACACATGGAAGTCGTCCCGCTGGGTGACGAGGGCGGACTGCCCGTCGGGCAGCCAGGAGACCGCCCACGGCACGGTCAGCCCCTCGGTGACGACCGTGGGGTCGCCCGGCACGCCACGCTCAGAGGGTTCCCCGGCCTGGGCCACACCACCGGTCACGGCGGTGGCCACCGAGGCCACCAGTGCCACCGTGACGGCGAGCACGCGGCTACGCATGACTCTCCCTTCGCAGCGTTGCGAGTCAGTCACTCTGCGTTCATCTTACCGAGTGATAACGAAAAGGTGAAGGTCTAGACCAAAATCGGACATCCGTCCGGTGCTCATCCGTCATAACCCATGTCTCTCAACGCATAACCATCAGTGCTTTGACCTGCGGCGATTCGGTTGAGAGAGTCGGCGACATGAAACCCGGCGCAACGACGGGCGGGTCTCCGCTGGAACAGCAGGTGCGCTCGGCGGTAGCCGCGCACCGCGCCGACCGGGGAGCACTGCTTCCGATCCTGCACGACATCCAGGCCGCGTTCGGCTACGTCGACCCGGCCGTCGTGCCGATCCTGGCCGACGAGCTGAACCTCTCCAAGGCCGACGTGCACGGGGTGATCACCTTCTACCACGACTTCCGCAAGCAGGCGGCCGCCGGCACGCACGTGCGGATCTGCCGAGCGGAAGCGTGTCAGGCGGCCGGCGCGGAGGAGCTCGTCGCGCACGCGAAGGACCGCCTCGGCGCCGACATCGGCGGCACGTCGCCGGACCGGTCGGCGACCCTGGACCAGGTGTTCTGCTTCGGCAACTGCGCACTCGGCCCGACCGTGGAGATCAACGGCAGGATCTCGGGACGCGTCACGCGGTCGCGGTTCGACACTCTTTTCGACAATGAAATGCATACAGTATGAGCACCCGAGTATTCGTGCCCCGTGACTCCGCCGCGCGGTCCGTCGGTGCGGACGAGGTCGCGGTGGCGCTGGCGACCTCCGCCGCGGCCGCCGGCCGCGAGATCACGCTGGTGCGCAACGGCTCCCGCGGCATGCTGTGGCTCGAGCCGCTGGTCGAGGTCGAGACCGAGCGCGGCCGCGTCGCGTACGGGCCGGTCGCGGCGGACGAGGTCGACAGCCTCGTCGCCGCCGGCATGCTCGACGGCGTCGAGACCGACCACAGCCTCGGCCGCACCGAGGAGCACGAGTGGCTGCGCGACCAGCGCCGCATCACGTTCGGCCGGGTCGGGGTCATCGACCCGTTGTCCGCCAGGGACTACGAGGCGCACGGCGGCATCAACGGCCTGCGCGCGGCCCTGGCGATGACACCGGAGCAGGTCGTCGAGACGGTCACCGAGTCCGGGCTGCGTGGCCGCGGCGGCGCGGGCTTCCCCGCCGGCATCAAGTGGAAGACCGTGCTCGGCGCGCGGGCGGACGTGAAGTTCGTCTGCTGCAACGCCGACGAGGGCGACTCCGGCACGTTCGCCGACCGGATGCTGATGGAGGGCGACCCGTTCACCCTCATCGAGGGCATGACGATCGCCGCGCGCGCGGTCGGCGCCACCGAGGGCTTCGTCTACATCCGCTCCGAGTACCCGGACGCGGTCGCCACGCTGCGGCGCGCGATAGATATCGCCTATGCCCACAACTGGCTCGGCGAGTCGATCCTCGGCACCGACCTGAAGTTCGACCTGGACGTCCGGGTCGGCGCCGGCGCCTACATCTGCGGCGAAGAGACGTCGATGCTGGACAGCCTCGAGGGCAAGCGCGGCATGGTCCGCGCGAAGCCGCCGATCCCCGCGCTGGAAGGCCTGTTCGGCAAACCGACCGTGGTCAACAACGTCCTGACGCTCGGCTCGGTGCCGATGATCCTCGCCGACGGCGCGGAGCGGTTCCAGGGCTTCGGCGTCGGCCGCTCCCGTGGCACACAGGTGTTCCAGCTCGGCGGCAACGTCGCGCGCGGCGGCATCGTCGAGGCGCCGTTCGGCATCACGCTCAATGAGCTGGTCAACGGCTACGGCGGCGGCACCCGCACCGGGCGGCCGATCCGCGCGGTGCAGGTCGGCGGGCCGCTCGGCGCGTACCTGCCGGTCGAGCGGTTCGACCTGAAGCTGGACTACGAGGAGTTCGCGGCGGCCGGCGCGATGGTCGGCCACGGCGGCATCGTGGTGTTCGACGACACCGTCGACATGGCGAAGATGGCCAGGTTCGCGATGGAGTTCTGCGCGGTGGAGTCGTGCGGCAAGTGCACGCCGTGCCGGGTCGGCGCGGTCCGCGGCAAGGAGACCATCGACAAGATCATCGACGGCACCGACGTCGAGGAGAACCTGGTGCTGCTCGAGGACCTGTGCGAGCTGATGACCGACGGCTCGCTGTGCGCGATGGGCGGGCTGACCCCCATGCCCGTGCGCAGCGCCGTCAAGCACTTCTCCGGTGACTTCCACCGAAGTACACCGCTGCCCATGCCCACGTTCGGAGTCCCGTCATGAGTCTGCTGAAAGAGCCCGACCTGGGCACCCCGGCACGCAAGGGCGAGGCCACCGTCGACGTCGAGGTCGACGGCCTGTCGGTCAAGGTCCCCGAGGGCACGTCGGTCATGCGCGCCGCCGCGCTCGCGGGCGTCGACGTGCCGAAGCTGTGCGCCACCGACTCGGTGGAGGCCTTCGGCTCCTGCCGCCTGTGCCTCGTCGAGATCGACGGTGTGAAGGGCACGCCCGCCTCCTGCACCACGCCGGTGCGGTCGGGCATGACCGTGAAGACGCAGTCGCCCAAGCTGGCCAAGCTGCGCCGCGGCGTCATGGAGCTGTACATCTCCGACCACCCGCTGGACTGCCTCACCTGTTCGGCGAACGGTGACTGCGAGCTGCAGGACATGGCGGGTGTCACGGGGCTGCGCGAGGTCCGCTACGGCGTCGGCGAGGGCGAGAACCACCTCGACCTGCCCACCGACAGCTCGAACCCGTACTTCGACTTCGACGCCAGCAAGTGCATCGCCTGCTCGCGCTGTGTGCGTGCCTGCGACGAGGTGCAGGGCACGTTCGCGCTGACGATCGAGGGCCGCGGCTTCGACTCGAAGGTCTCGGCGGGCGGCACGAACTTCCTCGACTCCGAGTGCGTGTCCTGCGGCGCCTGCGTGCAGGCCTGCCCGACGGCGACGCTCGAGGAGAAGTCCGTCGTGGACCTCGGCATGCCGAACCGCTCGGTGATCACCACGTGCGCGTACTGCGGCGTCGGCTGCTCGTTCAAGGCCGAGCTGAAGGGCGACGAGCTGGTCCGGATGGTGCCGTACAAGGACGGCGGCGCCAACGAGGGCCACAGTTGCGTGAAGGGCCGGTTCGCGTTCGGCTACGCGACGCACCCGGACCGCCAGATGAGCCCGATGGTGCGCGAGAAGATCACCGACGAGTGGCGCCCGGTCTCCTGGGAGGAGGCCGTCGGGACGGTCGCGACGAAGCTGCGCGACATCCAGTCCCGCCACGGCGTCGGGTCGATCGGCGGCATCACCTCGTCCCGCTGCACCAACGAAGAGGTGTACGTGGTGCAGAAGATGATCCGCGCCGCGTTCGGCAACAACAACGTCGACACCTGCGCGCGGGTCTGCCACTCCCCCACCGGCTACGGCCTCAAGCAGACGTTCGGCACGTCGGCGGGCACGCAGGACTTCAAGTCCGTCGACGCGGCAGACGTGATCATGGTGATCGGCGCCAACCCGACCGACGCGCACCCGGTGTTCGCGTCGCGGATGAAGCAGCGGCTGCGCAAGGGCGCCAAGCTGATCGTCCTCGACCCCCGGCGCATCGACCTGGTCCGCTCGCCACACATCTCCGCCGAGCACCACCTGAAGCTGGCGCCCGGCACCAACGTCGCGATCATCAACTCGTTCGCGCACGTCATCGTCACGGAGGGCCTCGCGGCCGACGACTTCGTCGCGGAGCGCTGCGAGGACTACGAGGAGTGGGCGTCGTTCATCGCGCTGCCGGAGAACTCGCCGGAGGCCCTCGAGGAGATCACCGGCGTGCCGGCCGCGGAGGTGCGGGCCGCGGCGCGGCTGTACGCGACCGGCGGCAACGCCGCGATCTACTACGGCCTCGGCGTCACCGAGCACAGCCAGGGCTCCACGATGGTCATGGGCATGGCGAACCTGGCGATGGCCACCGGCAACATCGGCCGCGACGGCGTCGGCGTGAACCCGCTGCGCGGGCAGAACAACGTGCAGGGCAGCTGCGACATGGGCTCGTTCCCGCACGAGCTGCCGGGCTACCGGCACGTGGCGGACGAGAGCGTGCGGGACATCTACTCGACGCTGTGGGGCACGCCGATCCTGCCGGAGCCGGGGCTGCGCATCCCCAACATGTTCGACGCGGCCATCGACGGCACCTTCCGGGCGCTGTTCGTGCAGGGCGAGGACATCGCGCAGTCCGACCCGAACACCAAGCACGTGTTCGCGGCACTCGAGGCGCTCGAGCTGTGCGTCGTGCAGGACCTGTTCCTGAACGAGACGGCGAAGTTCGCGCACGTGTTCCTGCCCGGCACGTCGTTCCTGGAGAAGGACGGCACGTTCACCAACGCGGAGCGGCGGATCAACCGGGTCCGCCCGGTGATGAAGCCGAAGACCGGCAAGCACGAGTGGGAGATCGTCGCGGAGATCGCGCAGGCGATGGGCTACCCGATGCACTACGACTCGACCAGCCAGATCATGGACGAGATCGCGCTGACGACGCCGACGTTCAGCGGGGTGTCGTTCGAGCTGCTGGACAAGGTCGGCAGCGTGCAGTGGCCGTGCAACGACGCCGCGCCGGAAGGCACGCCGATCATGCACGAGGAGACGTTCGTGCGCGGCAAGGGCCGGTTCATGCCGACCAACTACGTGCCGACCAAGGAGCGCAGCACACGCAAGTACCCGCTGATCCTGACGACCGGCCGGATCCTGTCGCAGTACAACGTCGGCGCGCAGACCAGGCGGACGGCGAACGTGGCGTGGCACCCGGAGGACACCCTGGAGATCCACCCGCACGACGCCGAGGTGCGCGGCATCGACGACGGCGACCGGGTGACGCTCGCGTCGCGGGTCGGCCAGACGTCGCTGCACGCCAAGCTGTCGGACCGGATGCCGGTCGGGGTCGTGTACACGACGTTCCACCACCCGGTGACGGGCGCGAACGTGGTCACCACGGAGCACTCCGACTGGGCGACGAACTGCCCGGAGTACAAGGTGACGGCCGTGCAGGTCGGGCTGCTGTCGGAGCTCGCCGCGGCCGCCGCCGACAAGGTCGCCGTTCCGGTGGCGGGCTCATGAGCGAGCTTGCGAGCGAATCAATGTCACAGGGCGACCGCGAGCGGCTCCCCGGAGCCTGCGAGGGGGAGTCATGAGCGAGCTTGCGAGCGAATCAATGTCACAGGGCGACCGCGAGCGGCTCCCCGGAGCCTGCGAGGGGGAGTCATGAGCGGCGGGTTGCCGCCGGACGTGCGGTTGGCGAACGAGATCGCCATCCAGTTCACGCACCTGGCCAGGGCGGACGCGGAGACCAGGATCGCGAAGCACATGCACGACTTCTGGGAGCCGAGAATGCTGCGTGCGCTGCTGGCGCACATCGACGCGGGCGGCGCCGACCTCGATCCGGTCGCCGCCGCCGCGGCGGAACGGCTCCGGCAACCGGTTTGACGGGCAGCCGAAGTACGAACGGTGGCGGCGACGTCTGGTCAGCGGTCCCGCCACGCGAGAGGCGAGAGCATCAGCGCTGCCTCTGCGACCTTTCGGCCGGTCTCGGTCTTGATGCCCTTGCGCGCGGATTCGATCCATCCGTTGACGCGGCTCACGCCGATGTCCCGGTACTCGACCGCCTGTAGCAGCATTTCCAGTTTGTCGGCGTCCTTGGCGCACACCGCCTCGGGTGACTCCTGTGCCTCGTACTCATCGACGGCGGCGCGGATCACGTCGCGCGACCGCTCAGGCATCCTCGCGGTCTGGTCGGCGGTGATCTGACGTGGGTCGGGCTTGGTCAGATAGCCGCTCACGGTGTGTGGCAGGTCGCCCGTTCGCGTCTCCTGCGTGTCGTGCCACAGCGCCAGGAACGACGCCCGCACAGGGTCCGCGCCTTCCTCGGCTGCGACGATCGCGGCCAGCTGCGCAACCCGCATGCTGTGCTCTGCGACCGACTCGGGATCACGAACGCCTGCGTGCCACCACCCAGCGCGTCGAATGCGCTTGAGCACCCCAAGTTCATAGCCGAAGGCGGCAAGCTCGGCGGCCTGATCTGACAACGTCGTGTCCTCTCTCAACGGTCGGCGACGCGGAGCGCGTACCGAAGACCAGTCACCTGGTCACGTCCGCTCCGGGACAGGTTGCCGCTCGACGCAAGCTTGTCCAGCACCTCCGTCAGTCGCTTGTTGACGCCAGTGCGCTCCCTGAGCAACGACGGTCGCGACGCGACGAGTGCGTACACCGTGTACAGGTTCAGTGGGAGATGAGCGGTGCTCGGATCGAGCCGATTGGTGAGGTGCTGGAACAGCCGTGCTCCTGTCCACGATCGGGTGTCCTCATTGAGCATGAAGTCATCGCTGGTTTGCTCATCGCTCAGTTCGCCGATCCAATGCGCCCAATAGTTGAGATTCGCGACCTCGGCACGTGCGCCGGTCAATTGCCCGACGAAGTCGTGAATCTGTGTGCTGTCCCCCGCCGAAGCCAGGGCGACCGACGCCGAACGCACTTCGAGTAGGCCGGTGATATCTCCATCCCGGACCGGCCGACGCCCTGCTCTACGCCACTCGTCGCGCAGCCAGCCCACCACCTGCTCGCGCCCGTCGAAGCCAAGCAGGTACACCGCCTGCCGCCGTAACAGCGCCTCGTCGGCACGCGTGCCGCGCTCTGCGATCGCCAGCAGATGGTCGAAGAATCGGGTCCGCTCCTCGACGGGCAACACCGGGTGAGACGCGACCGGACCACGCCGAGGCACCTTCGGTGTGAACTCCCGCAGTTGCGGCGGCAGCTTGTTCGCGATCGGCCACATGATCAGGTTCGTGGTCGTGCGGCGGTGCACACTCGCGGCCAGCGGATGTGTGTCGACGTTGACGACCGCGCTTCCCTCCGTGATGCCTGTGGACAGGACCTGATCGGCCTCGACCGCCTCAGTGAGCTGTCGACGAGTCGAAGGTGGGGCGCCCAACCGGGACAGCCGGGTCGTCAACCGCAGGAAATCGCCCGCGCTCGTGGCAGCGAGCGGCCGGCGTCCTGACTCCCACCCCTGAACCGTCGACACGTCCACGGCGAGAGCCTCGGCGAGCCCTTCCTGCGTCAGCCTCGCCGACTGCCTCGCCAACTTGAGCACGAACCCGGACACGACGCCTATCCCGCGTGAACCCTGACCGCTGGTCAGTGTTCCCGATCCGCGTCCCATCAAGCGCTCCCACGTCCGTCGGCCTAGCGGTGGGCCGCACTCGCACTGCCGGTCAGTTCTGCGCCGTGCCATCTGATCGTAGCGTTACTCCGCAGGAGCGCCGAACGCCTGTGACCAGGCCAAACAAGACGGAGAGAATATGTGTCGACCAGGGCAGGTCTCGAACCGGTGGCGGCATATCGCGCGTTTCCTGCGAGTCGATGTCTCGACCGGTTGGGTCGATGACGACTATCTCGGTTGGCACTTCACACACGAGAGGGTGAGTCGGCCGTCCGCGGAGTTGGCCGCAGCGTACGACGAGTGGGCGGACTTCTTCGAATGGCGGCTGGCACAGCGGGCCGACGAACTGGCTGACGACCGCATCAAGCGCCACCTCGTGGAGGAGTGGACCGACAGCATGACCTACGGGTGCCGGCGGGCGGCGGCGCGGGCGCGGGGAGAGGAACCCGACGAGTGGGTTCCCCAACATGAGCGGCGCCCAGATCTTGATGCAGAGGGCCACGCGATCGTGGACGAGATCATCGCGCACCTGGACGAACGGCAGTCTCAGCCAGCCGGAGTGGATGCGAGGCCGGCGGCTGCCGCTCGCCGCGTGTCGAACGCTGGTTGACTGGGCAACAGACATCAGCGGCGACCCCGAGGAGACGTCCATGGCCTTCCCGTCCGACCTGGAGATCGCGCGTGGCGCGAAGCTCAAGCCCATCGACGACATCGCGGCCGACATGGGCCTGCCGCCGCGGCTGCTCGAGCCGTACGGCCGCGATGTCATGAAGATCGGGCTCGGCGCGATCGAGGAGCTGGCCGGCGCGCCGCGCGCGAAGTACGTGCTGGTCAGCGCCATCACGCCGACGCCGCTCGGTGAGGGCAAGACCACCACGACGGTCGGGCTCGGGCAGGGGTTCAAGCACATCGGCAAGCAGGCGACGGTCGCGATCCGGCAGCCGTCGATGGGCCCGACCCTCGGCATCAAGGGCGGCGCGGCCGGCGGCGGGTACAGCCAGGTCGTGCCCATGGAGCTGCTCAACCTGCACCTCACCGGCGACATGCACGCCGTGACCGCGGCGCACAACCTGCTCGCGGCCATGGTCGACAACCACCTCCACCAGGGCAACGCGCTCGGGCTCGACGTCGGCGAGATCACCTGGCGGCGGGTGATGGACATGAACGACCGCGCGCTGCGCAACATCGTCGTCGGGCTCGGCGCCCGCGCGGACGGCGTCACCCGGCAGACCGGGTTCGACATCACGGCGGCCTCCGAGGTGATGGCGGCGCTCGCGCTGACCACCGGCCTCGAGGACCTGCGGGCGCGGCTCGGCCGGATCGTCGTCGGCTACACGACCGGCGGCGAGCCGGTGACCGCCGAGCAGCTCGACACGGCGGGCGCGATGACCGTGCTGCTGCGGGAGGCGATCAAGCCGAACCTGATGCAGACGTTGGAGAACACGCCGGTGCTGGTCCACTGTGGACCGTTCGGCAACATCGCCACCGGCAACTCGTCGGTCGTCGCGGACCTGATCGGGCTGCGGACCGGCGACTACCTCATCACCGAGGCCGGCTTCGGGGCCGACATGGGCGCCGAGCGGTTCTTCAACATCAAGTGCCGGGTCTCCGGCGAGGCGCCGGATGCGGCCGTGCTGGTCGCGACCGTGCGCGCGCTGAAGGCGCACTCCGGCAAGTTCAAGATCGTCGCCGGTAGGGACCTGCCGGCGGACCTGCTGGCCGAGAACCCGGACGACGTGCATGCCGGTGCCGCGAACCTGCGCAAGCAGATCGAGAACCTCCGGATGCACGGGGTGTCGCCGGTCGTCGCGATCAACGCCTTCCCCGGCGACTTCGCGTCCGAGCACGCGGTCATCCGGGAGATCGCCGAGGAGATGGGCGCCCGGGTCGCGGTGAGCACCCACTTCTCCGACGGTGGCGCCGGCGCCACCGAGCTGGCCGAGGCGGTCGCGGAGGCCGCCGCGGAGAAGAGCTCCTTCCAGTTGCTGTACCCGTCGGCGGCGCCGCTGCGGGAGAAGATCGAGACCATCGCGACGCGCGTGTACGGGGCCGACGGGGTCTCGTACTCGCCGGCGGCGGCGCGACAGCTGGACCGGTTCGAGCACAACGGTTTCGGCGAGCTGCCGGTCTGCATGGCGAAGACGCACCTGTCGATCTCGTCGGACCCGAAGCTGCTCGGCGCGCCGACCGGGTGGACGCTGCCCGTGCGGGAGGTGCGCGCGTCCGTCGGCGCCGGCTTCGTGTACCCGATCTGCGGCGACATGCGGACCATGCCGGGCCTCGGCTCGTCGCCGGCCGCGACCAGGATCGACCTGGACGAGCACGGCGAGATCGTCGGGTTGTCGTGATCTCCTTCCTCGACGAGGTCGCGGCCCGCACCCCGGCACCGGGCGGCGGCGCAGTGGCCGCGATGGCCGCCGCGTCCGCCGCCGCCCTGGTGTCGATGGCGGCGAGGTTCAGCGCCGAGCCCGACGTGGCCACCGCCGGCGACGAGCTACGCGCCCGCCTGGTGCGACTCGCCGCCGACGACGCCGCCGCGTACACCGCCGTGCTCGCCGCCAGAGGCACCGCGCGGCAGGAGGCGCTGCGCCGCGCCACCGACGTGCCGAGGGAGATCGCCGCCGTCGCCGCCGAGGTCGCGTTGTTGGCGCACCGCCTGGTGGCGGCGGGCAACCCCCGGCTGTTGGGAGACGCGCGGGTGGCCGAGCTGCTCGCGGAGGCGGCCGGACAGGCCGCCGGCGTGCTGGTGGACATCAACGTGTCCGCACAGGACTGACTGACCCTGGCCTGCCTGGTCTAGTCGGTGACCAGGTAGGCCAGTTCCGTGCGCCACCTGGTCATGTCGGGTTCGTCCTCGGGGTTGGTCAGGTAGGACTCGAACAGGGCCTCCCAGCGGGTGTTCGTCTTGGCGAGTCGTACGTCTTGGGCGGCGGCCCACTCGACGAGGGTCAGGTGGGTTTCGGCGATGCCGTCCGGATGGCCTTCGTGCGTCAGGACGGCGTACGTGCCCGCCGGTTTGGCTCCTGGGCGCACACGTTCGTCGCCCGGGAGTGGGGTTCGTACCGGGATGCCCACCTCCAGCTCGAACCTGTCCGTCATGCCGCCGATCACGTAGTAGCGGTAGAACGGGGCGCCGGCCGGCTCCCGGTCGCCGAGCCACGTGTACAGCTCGGGGACCAGGGCATTCACCTGCCCCCACTCCTGGAAGTTCGCCGTGACGGGAATCGAGACGTACGGCTGGGCCGGACGGGTCTCCAGTTCTGGTGTCATGTCAGTAGGTACGAAAACCGGGTGTCGGACTCATCGGAGCCGGCCATAATTTCTGGGTATGACTCTGGGGTTGCGGCGGTTGGGCCCGTCGGACGAGCACGCGTTCCTCGCGGCGCACGAGGTGTTCGCCGCCGAAGGCTTCACTTTCGGGCTCGGGTACGAGCCCGGGATGGCATGGGCGGACTACCTCGCCGTGCTCGCCGACGTCGAGGCCGGTGTCAACCTCGACGGGTTCGTGCCCGCCTCCTTTCTCGTCGCCGAGGTGGCGGGGGTGATCGTGGGACGCACGTCCGTCCGGCACCGGCTCAACGCGGCCCTCGCCGTGTACGGCGGGCACATCGGGTACGGCGTGCTGCCGGCGCACCGCGGCCGCGGGTACGCCACCGAGATCCTCCGGCAGAGCCTCGGCGTGGCGCGGGACCACGGCGTCGGGTCGGTGCTGCTCACCTGCGACGTGGACAACCTCGCCTCACAGCGGGTCATCGAGCGCTGCGGCGGCCGGCTGGACACCACGGACGGCCGCAACCGCCGCTACTGGATCGACTAGACGCGGGCCGGTAAGCCGAACCTCGGGAACGCCGGCGCCAGGTCGAGGTGGGTCGTCATGTCGGTGATCAGCCCGCCGGACACCTCCAGCACCACCAGCGCGAACGGACTGCCGTCCGCGAAGTACTGGCCGAACGCCGGACAGCCGTTGACCGACGTCGCCACGAGTGGGGCGTCTCGGCACGGCGTGTTCGGCGCCGCGGTCAGCACGGCCGCGATCGTCGTCCGGCCGCGTAACCACCACTGGAACGGCGGCATCGACGTGGTCGCGTCCTCGTGCAGCAGCGCGGTCAGCGCCGGGATGTCGTAGCGGGAGAACGCGTCGACGTACCTGGCCAGCAGCTCCCTGTGGTCGGCGTCCAGCGGCGCCGCCGGCAGCGGGCGGGTCGCCAGCGTCGCGCGGGCCCGCCGCACCGCGCTGTGCACCGACACCACCGACGTGTCCAGCAGCGCCGCCACCTCGTCCGCCCGCCAGCGCAGCACGTCGCGCAGGATCAACACCGCCCGCTGTCTCGGCGGCAGGTGCTGCAGCGCCGCGACGAACGCCAGCCGCACCGTCTCCCGCTGCTCGACCGCCGCCGCCGGGTCGCACACGAGCGCGGTCGGCGCCGGCCGCACCCACGTCGACGACGGCAGCGGCGCCCCGAGCGAGGGCCCCGGCGTCGCGGCCGGGCCGAGGTCCATCGGGCGGGCGCGGCGCTGGACGCTGCGCAGCATGTCGACGCAGATGTTGGTGGCGATGCGGTACAGCCACGGCCGCATCGGACCGCGCTCGGCGTCGTGCGGGGTGCGCCACGCGCGCAGTAACGTCTCCTGCACCGCGTCCTCGGCCTCGAAGGCGGAGCCGAGCATCCGGTAGCAGTACCCGGTCAGCTCGACGCGGTACGCCTCCAGGTCGGAGAGCGCCAGGTCAGTGGCCGTGTTCGACATGGTGTGCAGGATGGCACGGCGCACCGACAGTTCCAGCCGCACCGAGCAGCTCGCCGATCATCGGCTGGCGCCAGGACGGGGCCAGGCCGAGGTGGTAGACCGCAAGGCCGGTGGCGCCGGCGGACACCAGCGCCCGCGCGTGCTCGGCGAGTCCCTCGTCGGCCTGCAGGACCGTCACGTACGCGTCCACCGGGTGGCCGGTCGCCGCGGCGGCCGCCACCACCGACGTGCTCTCGTCGCCGAGCGGCCAGGCCGGCACGACCAGCGCCGACACGTCCGCGCCGGCGGTCGGGGTGAGGCCGGGGGACGCGCCCGTCACCCACGGGTCGGGGTGCGTGTGCAGCGTGACCGGCACCGACAGCCCCGCGAGCACCTCGGCCCGCAGGAGGTCCGTCGACTCCTGCCGGACGGTCAGCAGGTCGTCCTCGAACGGCACCGGCCCCGACGTCCGCACCGCCTCCCGCAGCGTCGAGAGCACCCACGACGGGTCGAGGCCGCGCGCCGACCAGCCGCGCTGGCACGCCGAGCAGCAGCACACCGACAGCCAGCGCGCGGCGGTCGGCGTCCACGCGCCGTCGGTCTTCTCGTGGTGCGAACCGTGCGTCAGGCCCAGCTGCCCGCACGCCTCGAGCGACACCTCGTCCGCGCCGGCCGCCGCCTCGGTCGCCAGCGTCGCCGCGTACGCGCGGACCTCGGGCCACGCCGGACAGAGCGCGTACGGGTAGCTGTCCCCGAAGCAGTTCACCACCGCGACGTCCGGGAACTCCGTGCCGAGGCGGGTGTTGTGCGTCAGCACCACCCACGCCGACACCCGCAGCCCCGCGTCCCGCACGACGGCCGCCGCGACGCCGAACGAGTCCGGAGTGGACAGCCAGGTGGGCGCGAGCGGGCGCAGCCGGCGGCCGGCCCACACCGACTCCCGCACCGGCCGGTACAGCGCCGCGTGCGCCGCGTTCACCAGCTGGTGTTTGGGATGCAGGGGCGTCGCCGCGCGGACCGAGTGGTACGCGGCCGCCAGCGCCACGGTGGACAGTCCGGCCGTGCGGTCGACGAAACCGGGGTCGCCGAGCACGTCCCACGGGTACGCGTGCCCGGTGCGGCGCATCAGAAGTCCAGGTCGGGCGAGCAGAACTCGCCGCCGAGGTACGCGCGGTCCAGCTCGTCGGCCGGCGTGACCTCGCCCGCGTACACCTCGGCGTCGTCCTGCGGGTGGTAGCCCATCGCGCGTGCCTCGGCCAGCGAGTACCGGCCCCTCGTGTTCGCCGACGCGCCCCAGAACACCCGGAAACCGGGCCGTGGCACGGCGATCGCCGCCTCCATCAGCCGCGCGCAGTCCCCCGGCGACAGCCAGGTGCCGAGCTGGCGCTCGGTCAGCGGCCGTTCGCTGCACGTGCCGATCCGGACGCACAGCACCGCGAGGCCGTACCGGTCGTGGTACAGGCTGCAGAGCGCCTCGCCGGCGACCTTGCTGACGCCGTAGTACGTGTCCGGCTGCGGGAACAGGTAGTCCGGCGCGGGCCCGCCGTAGTTGCGGTGGAACCCGACCGCGTGGTTGCTGCTCGCGAACACCACCCGCCCGGCACCGGCGGCCCGCGCCGCCTCCAGCACGCAGTAGGTGCCGTGGATGTTGGTCTCGAGGATGTCGGCCCACGCGGCCTCGCGGCTCAGCCCGCCGAGGTGGATCACCACGTCCACGTCGGAGCACGCGGCCAGCAGCGCCTCCTGGTCGGTGACCGACGCGGTGACCAGCTCGACGCGTTCGCCCGGTTCCGCGGGCGGCACCGCGACGCGGTCCAGGAGCCTCAGCACCCGGCCGTCGCGTGCGAGGCGGGGCCGCAGGAACGTGCCGACGACACCGGCGGCCCCGGTCAGCAGCACGCGTTCGGTCAAGTCGGCTCCTTCATCCTGGTGACGAGCTGCGTCGGGTTCACGAACCGCAGTGCCACCACCAAGAGTACGAGCATCGATCCGGTGTAGATCACCGCCATCGCGTCCACCGCCTGCTGCGCGCGGATGCCGGCGGAGAACATCGCCTCGTACAGCGAGACGACGAGTGTCTGGCTGCCGGGACCGGCCGTGAGGAACGTCAGCTCGAACATGCCGACCGTGCGGACGAGCACCAGGATCGACGCCGCGAGGATGCCGGGGACGAGCAGCGGCGCGAGCACGCGGCCGAACACCGCGGCCGTGTTCGCGCCGCACATCCGCGCCGCGGCCTCGATCTTCGGGTCGATCTGCTCGATGAACGGGGTCATCGTGAGCACCACGAACGGCACCGACGGCACCAGGTTCGCGATGATCACCCCGGCCATGCCGCCGGCGAGGTCGAACTTGTACAGCACCGTCGCGAGTGGAATGCCGTAGGTCATCGGCGGCATCAGGATCGGCAGCAGGAACAGCACGGTCACGAGCTTCTTGCCGGGAAAGTCGCGCCGTGCCAGCGCGTACGCGGTCGGCACGCCGATGAGCACCGACAGCACCACGACGGCCACCGCCACCTCGACGGTCACGATCAGCACGTCGAGCAGGTTCAGCTCGCGCCACGCGGTCGAGTACCACGACGCGGTCAGCCCGGCCGGCCACCACGTGCCGAACCACTGCGTCGAGAACGAGTTGACCACCACGGACGCGACCAGTCCGAACAGGTTGACCAGGAAGAACGCGACCGCGCCCCACACGAGCCAGCCGCCGACGGAGTTGCGCATCAGCCCTTGCCTCCCGTCGCGCCGCGGTAGAGCCGGGACCGCCACAGCAGCACCAGCCCGATCACCGCGAGCATCACGACCGCCATGATCATCGCGATGGCCGAGCCGAGCGGGTAGTCGGTGTCGCGGAAGGCGGCCTCGTACGCGGCGATGGAGATCACCCGCGTCTCCCCCTGCGGCAGCCCGACCAGGTACGCCGACGGGAACACCGAGAACGCGAGCACGAACGTCAGGCAGAACGTGATCGCGAGGCCGGGCGCGAGCAGCGGGAGCGTGATGTGCCGGAACCGGCGGCGCCGGTCCGCGCCCAGCGTGGCGGCGGCCTGCTCCAGCGTCGGGTCGATGCCGGACAGGTAGGACAGCGTGAGCAGGAACGCGAACGGGAACCCGGTGATGATCAGCGAGAACAGCACGCCCCAGTAGTTGTGCACCAGCCGGATCGGCTCGTCGGACAGGCCGGCCGCCATGATGATCTTGTTGAACCAGCCGACCGGGCCGAGGTACTGGATCAGCCCTTCCGCCGTGAGGACCGTGCCGAGCGTGATCGGCACGACCAGGATCGTGGTCAGCAAACGTTTGCCACGGAACCGGCCGCGCATCCGGTAGGCGATCGGGACCGACGCGAGCACGTTGATCAGCGCGGCCGGGACCGCGAGGCGCAGCGTGATCCAGATGGTGTCGGCGAGGTAGGGGTCGGCGAAGAACTTCTGGTAGTTCGCGAACGGGCCGCCGCCCTCGGCGGGCTGGAACGACAGCTGGAGTCCGTAGAGGACCGGGTAGGCGAACAGCGCGACCACGAACACCACGCCGGGCACCAGCAGCAGCAGCGTCCGGTCGACACCGCGTTCCGCCAGCCGGTGCTTGACGCTCGGCCGCTCCAGGGTGCTGGTCACGGCGCGAACACCAGAACCCGCTCGCGGGGCACGTGGAACAGCACGTCGTCGCCCGGCGCCAGCCGGCTCTGGGTACGGACGTGCAACGCGTCGCCGCCCGGCAGCCGGGCCTCGACCGCCTGTTCTCGGCCGTGGTACTCGACGATCTCGACCGACGCCCGCACGGTGTTGTCGCCCTCCTCGGCCACCACGGTGACGTCGCTCGGGCGGAACGCCGCCACCGCGTCACCCTCCGCCAGCCCGTCCCGGTTGACGCCGGCGAGGGTGAAACCGTTGCCGGCCACGGTGTCCGCGCCCGTCACCCGGACCGGGAGCAGGTTGCGGTAGCCCATGAAGCCGGCCACGTAACGGTTCGCCGGGTGCGCGTACACCTCCTCCGGCGACCCGACCTGCTGCGCCAACCCGTCGCGCAGCACGACGAGACGGTCGGCCAGCGCGAGCGCCTCCTCCTGGTCGTGCGTGACGTACACGGTCGTGAGGCCCAGCGTCTGGTGCAGGCGCCGGATCTCCGAGCGCATCTCCAGTCGCAGCGACGCGTCCAGGTTCGACAGCGGCTCGTCCATCAGCACGAGCCGCGGCTCCAGCACGATGGCCCGCGCGATCGCGACCCGCTGCTGCTGCCCGCCGGAGAGCTGCGCGGGGAACTTCGTGGCGTGGTCGGTCAGCTGCACCAGCCGCAGCGCCTCCTCGACGCGCTGCTCCCGCTCGACGCGGGCGACCTTGCGCATGGACAGTCCGAACGCGACGTTGCGGCGCACCGACATGTGCGGGAACAACGCGTAGTTCTGGAACACCATGCCGAAGCCGCGCCGCTCCGGCGGCAGCGTGTCGATCCGCTTGTCGTCCATCGTGATCCGGCCGCCGGTCAGCGGGAGCAGCCCGGCGAGACAGTTCAACGCGGTCGACTTGCCGCACCCGGAAGGCCCGAGCAACGCGACGAACTCGCCGCCCTTGATCGTCAGGTCCAGGTCGCGCAGGGCGACGTGCTCGCCGAAGGCCCTGCTGACCCGGTCGATGTGCAGCTCGGCGAAACCCTGTGCGCTCACCGCGTCTTCCCGCTGCCGATCTCCCGGTCCCACCGTTGGAACGCGGCGACCTGCTGCTCCGCCGGCAAAGAGGTCTCCTGCGGATGGTCCTCGATGAGCGACTCGTACTCCGGTCGCCCGAACTGCTCGATCGCGTCCTGCGACTCCTGCGGCGCCATGTCCAGCGTCACGTCCTTCACCGCGGGCCCCGGGTAGAAGTAGCCCTTGTCGTACGCCTTGGCCTGCTGGTCCGGGGTCAGCATCCACTCGATCAGCGCGAGGTCGGCGGACAGCACGTCCTCCGGGACACCCCTCGGCACCACGGCGTAGTGGGCGTCGGTGACCCAGTGGAAGTCGTCCAGCGTCGCCACCTTCATGTGCGCGGGCACAGTGCCGAGCACGCGCGGGTTGATGTCCCAGCCGGTGGTGGTCGCGACCATGTTGACCGAGCCGTTGGCCAGGTTCTTCATCGTGTCCGTGGTGCCCTTGGGGTAGTAGTCGACGTACTTGCCCAGCTCGGCGAGGTAGTCCCAGGTCTTGTCCCAGCCGTTGACCGGGTCCTTGGGATCCTTGTCCCCCAACAGGTACGGCAGTCCCATGAGGAACGTGCGGCCCGGACCGGAGTTCGCGGGCTGCGCGTACTGGAACTTCCCCTGGTTCGCCTTGGCCCAGTCGAGCAGGTCCTCCGGCGTGGCCGGCGGGTCCTTGACGACGTTCGGGTCGTACTCGAGCAGCGGGCCGGACGGGTAGAACGTGACCGTGATCCCCTGTCCCTGCGCCAGCTCCTGCATGTCGGCGGCCGCGGGCAGGTAGTTGTCCTTCAGCTTCGGGAACCGGGAGTCGAAGTCCGGCAGCAGTTTCAGCACCAGCTCCTGCTCGATCACCGACGCGAGCCCGTCGGTGCCGGTCAGCACCAGGTGCGTCTGCGACGAGCCGCCGCGCTGCTCGGCCTGCAGCTTGCCCGGCATCTCCGGCGCGGTCGCCTTGGTGTAGTTGACCTTGCTGACGACGTCCGGGTGCGTCGCGACGAACTCGTCGATCATGCCCTGCGTCAGCTGCAGGTTGCCGGCCACGTCGAGGATGTTCAGCTCGACGGGGTCGGCCGGCTTCTCCGGCACCGTGCTCGGCGCCTTCGCCGGCGTCTTGGTCTCCGGTGCGCCGCAGGCGAGTGCGGCGACCAGCACCGCGACAAGTCCGAAGGTCGACCTCGTTGTCCTGCGCATGTCGCGCTCCCTCCGATGAGGACTAGTTGGTGCCACGCAACCGGTGGCGGAGCTGCGCTTCGTACAGGTTCACCGGCAGCACCGAGGAGTCGAGCGCGTCGAGGACCGAGGACAGCTCGCCGGTGAAGTCCTTCGGGTGGTCGGTCGGGCCGGTCGTGCCGCGCACGCCGACCATCGCGCTGTGCGGCGCGTGCTCCTCGAGCCGGATGCCGTGCGAGCGGCCGCCGAGCACGTCGATGTTCCAGTGGCAGAACCGTGCGCCCCAACGGGGTCCGGCGTCGCCGGCGCCACCGGTGCCGCCGTTGTTGGTGACCGTGATCTCGGTGCGCACGCTCTCGAACGGCAGCGCCCGGTGCGAGTCGAACGTGCCCTCCATGATCCCGTTGGACCACACGTTGCCGGAGCTGAAGCCCTCGGTGTTGATGCCGTGGTGTGCGGCCCCGGGCGCGACCGGGGTGGTGGCCTTCGGGATCTCGAAGTGGTCGACGAGCAGGTCGTGCGTCTGGACGCGGCTGAGGAACGTGTGGTGTCGCGCGCGGCCGCCGACCCGCACGCCGGTGAACGTGACGCCTTTCGTCGTCGTGCAGCCGAAACCGTTGTCGCTGTGCCACAGGTCGACGTCCCGGGCCCAGCAGTTGAGCGCCGCCTGGAAGTGCGGCCCGTTGAACCCGGGGTCGAGGTGGTGCGGCGTCTGCGCGATCTCGCGCATCTCGATCGTCAGGTCCTCGATGCCGGACTCGGCGACGACCGGGCCGAGCGTGGCGAACCGCGGCGCCCAGCCGGCCCGCAGGTCCAGCTTGAGCGGCTGCGCGAGCACCACCGCGTCCCGCTCGACCCGCCGGACCCGCACCGGGAACCGGTACTGGCGGAAGTTCTCGGCCAGCACCCAGTCGGTCAGCTCGGGCCGCAGCCTGCGCGCGGCGGTCTCCCACGGGTAGGTCGCGGTGCCCGGCACGTCGCCGGCGAGGTGCGCGAGCAGCGAGTTGTCGGTCGTGTTGTCGGCGAGCAGCAGGACGTGCTGGCCGGGCCGGAACGCGGCGGCGTCCGACACCGGGATCCGGCGGGCGCCGCGCGGCACGTCGGCCGTGACCTCGGCGAGGTCGCGGTTGTCGAGCCAGCCCTCGTTGCCCTGGAAGCCACTCGCCTCCAATGCGGCCCGCAGCTGGCGCGGGATGAACCAGACCAACCCGCCCGACCAGGACCACTCGTTCCGGGCGGGCGGGCGGTAGCAGTCGGTCAGCGACTTCTCGAACCGCAGTGTCGTCCGCCCGCGCCCGGCGCCCCGCAGGACCACGCCGCTGTGGTGCACCCAGACGACGCCGGTCAGCAGGTAGCGGCCGGGCGGGACGAACACGACACCGCCACCCGCCGCGCCGACCGACTCGACCGCCGCGTTGAACGCGGCCGTGCAGTCGGTCACGCCGTCGCCGACCGCGCCGAAGCCGGTGACGCTCGCGGTGACCCGGCGGCGCGGCAGATCCTCCTCGCCGCGCCGGTAGCCGGCGTAGGAGACGTTGGGGATCTGCGGGTGGGTGTCCGGGCCACGAAGATAGTCCAACCAGTGTCTGTTCCACTGTGGACGATCAACGGCAGTCGCCACGCCACCGGTCGTGGCCAGCAGGTATCCGCCTGCCGCCGTGGTTCCGGCAGACCGCAGGAAGTCGCGCCGATCCATGTCTCGGAGCGTAGCGGGCGGAACAGGCGAGGAAAAGGCTTTCCTCGCGTGTTCTCACCGAAGCTATCAATGGTCTGTACCAATCTTCGGGACGGTGTCAGCGGGACGGACGTTGGAACGTCGCCGGTGTGTGACGCACGAAGGCGGGCGGCAGCTGCTTGTCCGCCCACGTGATGATGTCCTTCACCACGTGATACTCCGGCGCGAACGTGGTCGCGGCCGCGTTCAGCCTCGCCGGCGACGTGTCCGCCCAGCGGCCGGTGTCGATGCGGTGCTCCAGCGCCCTGAGCGCGGTGACCTCCTCCGCCGTGCTGAACGCGCAGTGGTTGCCCCGGTCGGCCCACAGGTGCCGGACCTTCCGGTCGTCGGTGCGGCCCGCGTACCAGCCGACCTGGTCGGCGACCGCGCCGCCGTCGGCCGGGTTGTGCAGCGTCACGACCGGCGCCGGCGTGGTGCCGCGCGGCACGGTGTTGCGGTACAGGTACGCGACGGCACGTGGGTCGGGTGCGATCCTCGGCGCCGCGTTCAGGTCGGCGAGGTCCGCGTCGAGGTCGCGGCCCGCGGCTCGGTAGGCCGTGCGCACGAGATCGAGCTGACCGGAGAGCGCGAGCTGCCGCCGGTAGTCGATGCCGACGTTCCACGACGGGTTGCCGCCGGCCCTGCGCTCGAGGTCGACACGGCCGAACGCGCCGACGCCCTGGACGTAGGCCTGGTCCACCCACTGCGCCTGCGCCTGGATCTTGCCGGTGAGCGTGGTCGGCGCGGGCTCGTGCGCGGAGATCCAACCCGGGACGTTGCCGAGCGCGGCGACCAGCGACAGCTTCGCCCGGCCCGCCTTGCTGGTCAGTGCGGACTCGATGCCCGCGTGCAGCGCGTCGACGGTGGCCTGCGGGTTCGTGGGCTTCACCAGCTCGATGGCGTCGTCGTCGGTGAGCAGGGTGCGGACCGCGAAGTTGATGTCGAGCGCGACGTTCCAGCTGCCGAGCGGGTCGTACTCACCGCACTGGGCGAGCACGCCGTCGATCCGGTGCGGGTTGCGCTCGGCCAGCAGGACGGCGATGTCGCCGCCCATGGACATGCCGCTCGAGATCGTCCTGTGTGGCCTGCCGACCTCGGTGGTGAACCAGTCGAGCAGGGTGATCTGGTCCCGCAGGGCGGGTTCGACGGCGAATCCGGTGACACCTTGGAAGTTCGACGCGGCCAGGGCGTACCCGTGGTCGAGCAGCCAGCCCTCGGTCGCCTCGGCGGTCGACAGCGCGACGTAGCCGGGCGGCGGCGGGTAGGCCTCCGGGTAGTAGCCGTGGCTGAACAGTACGAGCGTCCCGTTCCACCGGTGCGGCACCTTGACCAGGTACTCGGCGCCGTTCAGCTCGCCTGAGTAGGTCCGGGGCGGCGGGTCGGCGGCGGCCGGGACGACGAGCAGGCTTGCCAGCAGCACGGTGAACAGGGCGATCACGGCGGTTCTCATTGTTCCCCTCCAGGGGTTCGGTTACCGGTACGTCGAAGCCGGCGGCCCGAACTGGACGGGTCCGCGAAATATTTCTGAGGCAGGATGTCCTCGACGGTCCGGCGGCTCCGACGTCTCGTCGAGAACCACCGACAAGAGGAGTACCGCGATGAAGTACCTGATGCTGGCCTACACGAACGTCAAGGCGTGGGAGGAGACGCTCGCGAACTGGGACCCGAACGCGCCGATGCCGGCGGACATGCAGGCGGCCTGCGACTTCTACGAGCAGCTCGGCAAGGAGCTGACCGAGACCGGCGAGTTCCTTTCCACCGAGGGGCTCGCCGACCCGTCGCACACGAAGACCATCCGCAAGTCCGCTGACGGGGTGGTGGCCACCGACGGGCCGTACGCCGAGGTCAAGGAGGTCCTGGTCAGCTACGCGCTCCTGGACTGCGCCTCGCACGAGCGGGCCATGGAGATCGCCGCCCGGGTGTGCGACGCGGTCGGCGACACGATCGAGGTGCGCCCGATCCCGGACGGGCCGGCCCCGTTCTGAGCGCCGACTCTCTCGAGGACCTGCTGCGCGAGCTGGCGCCGCAGGTCCTCGGGGCGTTGGTGCGCCGGTTCGGCGACTTCGGCGCCGCGGAGGACGCCGTGCAGGAGGCCATGCTCGACGCGTCGCGGCAGTGGCCGGTCGAGGGTCTGCCGGACAGCCCGCGCGGGTGGCTGATCCGCGTCGCGCACCGGCGGATGACCGACCACCTGCGCAGCGAGATCGCGCGGCGCCGCCGCGAGGACGCCGAGGGCACCCGGATCCCGCGCGACCACTTCCTGTCCCCCGCCGCCGACGCGCCGCGCGCCGAGGAGGACGACACGCTGGCCCTGCTGTTCATGTGCTGCCACCCCGCACTGACGCCGGCCAGCCAGATCCCGCTCACGCTGCGGGCGGTCGGCGGTCTCACCACCGCGGAGATCGCGAGCGCGTTCCTCGTGCCGGAAGCCACCATGGCCAAGCGCGTGACCAGGGCGAAGCAGCGGATCAAGGCGTCCGGCGCCAGGTTCGCGATGCCGGTCGGCGCCGAACGGGACGCGCGGCTCGGCGCCGTGCTGCACGTGCTGTACCTGATCTTCAACGAGGGCTACTCGAGCACCTCGGGCCCGGACCTGCAGCGTGTCGAGCTTGCCGCGGAGGCGATCCGGCTGACCCGCGCCGTGCACCGGCTCCTGCCGGCCGACCACGAGGTGACCGGCCTGCTGGCGTTGCTGCTGCTGACCGACGCGCGGCGCCCGGCGCGCACCGGGCCGGCCGGCGAGCTGGTCCCGATGGCCGAGCAGGACCGGTCCCGGTGGCGGCGCGACACGATCGACGAAGGCGTCGCGCTGGTGAGCAGGGCGCTCGCGGAGACCGACCGGTTCGGCCCGTACCAGCTGCAGGCCGCGATCGCGGCCGTGCACGACGAGGCACCGAGCGACGAGGCGACCGACTGGCCGCAGATCCTCGGGCTGTACCGGCTGCTCGCGGGCACCTCGGACAACCCGATGGTCACGCTGAACCTGGCGGTGGCGGAGCTGAAGGTGCACGGTCCGGCGGCGGGGCTCGCGGCACTGGACCGGGCCGCGGCGGACGAACGGCTCGCGGGGCACTACCGCGTGGACGGGCTGCGTGCCCACCTGCTGGAGGAGTCCGGCGACCTCGCCGGCGCACGGGAGCACTACCTGAAGGCGGCACGCGGCACGTCGAGCGCGCCGGAACAGCACTACCTGCGGGAACGCGCCGCGCGACTCGCCTAGGCTCCGTCTACGCCTCGTTGCCGGCGTCGAGGTGTTTCACGTCCTGGAACGACAGCTGCGACAGGACATGCCGGTCGCTCACCTCGATCGGCGCCAGCAGTACGCCCTCGTGGTCGCCGGTGTCGTGGCGGCTCAGCACGCGGCCGACGAACCACTGTGGACAGCCGGCGAGCAGCGGCACGCCCGACGGCCCGGCCCGCCACGCGCAGTCGGCGAACTTGTCGGTGTCGTGGCCGGTGCGGGTGCCGAACAGCTCGGCGAGAGGCCGTTCCGCCTCGGTCGGCACGTGGACGGCGAGCGTGTCGACGTCCTTCGCCACCAGGTAGGTGTGGTTGTTCTTCGACAGCCACACCATGAACCTCGGCGGGTCGATGCCGCACTGCGCCGCGAAGCCGACCAGGCAGCCGGCCCTGCGGTCGCCGTCGGCCGCCGTCACGATGAACATCGGGTAGTCCAGATCGCCGACGAGCGCGTTGAACCGGTCGACGACGGTCACCTGGCGCCCTTCTCTGCTTCCTTGTCCGCCTTCTTCGCGTCCTTCGCCGCCTGTTTGGCTTCCTTGGTCTCTTGCATGGTGGGGTTGCCGTTGGCAGCACTGTTGCCAGAGGCGTTCGCGGCGGCGTTGGCGGCGGCGTTCGCGGCGCCGTTTCCGGTCGGCGCCGGGACCTTGTGCGGCGGCACGGCGACGTCGGTGCTCGGCACGACCATGTCCTGCGGTGGCTGGACGAGCACCGGAAAGACCACCGGCATCATCGACGCCACCAGCGACGGGACCGGACCCTCGATCGCCGACGTCGACACGACGGCCGGGTTCGCCACCGCGGGAACGCCGTGCCCCAACGCGTCGGCGGCGAAGTTCGGCCCGGCCGCGACGGTCGTCGCCGCGGTCGCGGCGATCGCCAGCACCGCACCCACCTTCGCGAGCAGGGTCTTCGTCACGACCGCGGCCTTCGCCGGCGCGGCAAGGTAGGCGGCCGCGAGCGGCACGCCGAGCACCAGCGGCGCGACGCAGGCCCGCAGCTCGTCGTTGACCTTGGCCAGCGTGTCCGCCCGGTCCCGGCAGTCCGCGCACGCGGCGAGGTGTTTGCTGATCTTGTTGCCGAGCGGCCCCGGCGTGCTCCTGCGGACCCACCCCGGGAGCTTGCTGACCGTGGCCCGGCACTCCCGGCCCTCGACGGTGGGCAGGTGCGCCTGCAGGTACGCCTGCCGCAGCCCTTCCCTGGCCCGGTACGCGAGCGCGGCCACCCCGTTCGGCCGCAACCCGAGCAGCGGCGCGATCGCGGCGGGCGTCTCGTCCTCGACCTCGGTGTGCCACAACACGGTCCGCCACCGCTCCGGCAGGCTCGCGAACGCGGCCGCGGCGGCCGCGACGTCCCAGCTGTTCAGCACCGGGTCGTTCGCGGCCTCGGCGAGGAAGGGCTCCGGCACGTCGGCGTACAGCGAGACCGACGCGCCCCGGGAGGTGCTGATGGCCGCGTTGCGCATGGTGACGAGCAGGTACGCGCGGAACTCCTCGTCCGGCCCGTGCCCGGCCCGCAGTACGCCCAGCACCCTGGTGAACGCGTCGGCGACGAGGTCCTCGCGCTCGGCCGCGGTGCTCGACAGACACGCCGCGGCCCGCTGCGCGGCGCGCAGGTGCCGCTCGTAGAGCACGCCGTACGCGGCGGAGTCGCCGCGTCGCACGGCGGCGATCAGCTCCGCGTCGGACTTCCGGTCGAGAGTCACCGCTACTACCTACTCGGTGTGGACGGTGGCGTCAACGCCACGAACGGCCCATCAGCGCCAGTCAGCGCCAGTCAGCGCCAATCCACAACCTCGCGCATCAGCGTCGGATGTCGTCGCCGCACGTAGGACGCGTACTCCGTCATGTGCTCGGTCATCAGCTGCTCGGCCTGCTCCGCGTCGCCGTCGGTGATCGCGCGCGCGATGGCACAGTGGACGTTCAGCACGGCGCCCCTACGGGACTTGGGGAACAGCGGCGGCGACAGGCGGTCGCGCAGGATGTCGGTGAGGGACTGTCCGAACAGGCTCATGATGCGGTTGCCGGACATGGCGGCGACGTGCTGGTGGAAGTCGGCGGCGTTCGTCGCGTACTCGTCCTCCTCGACACCGCCCGTCGTGCCGGCGAACCTGGCGAGCTCGGCCACCTGCTGGGGGTCGCTGCGCCGCGCGGCCAGCCCGGCCATCGTCGGCTCCATGATCAGCCGCGCCTCGATGAGGTCGTTGAAGGTGACGCCGTCCATCTGGAAGTACAGCGTGGCCATCCGGCCGAAGTTCTCCGTGTGCACCTGGTCGACGGTCGGGCCGCCGCGCGGACCCGGCTTGATCGAGATCAGGCCGTGCACCTCGAGAATGCGCAACGCCTCGCGCAGGGAGCCGCGGCCGACCCGGTACTCCTCGAGCATCTTCGCCTCAGGGGGCAGCTGGGTGCCCGGCGGCAGGTCCTCGGCGCCGATTCGGCGGACTATGTCCCTCGCGATGGCCTCGGACACCTTGTCGCTGCGTCTTACCGGCCTCCTGGGCGTCCCCGCGCCTGCACCTGCCACTCGCACATGTTAGCGATGACACTGAGTTTGTCTCGGTTTTTGGTCAGGCTTTTTTCGGCGGCCTCGGGAAGAATCCACTCGTGCGCCGGACATATTCGGCGTACCCGGGCCGCCGCGACCCGATCGACTTCTCGAGTAATGGTTTACCGGTGCCCTTCGCCAGCAGAAACGTCATGAGTATCGGAGCGACAATCGTGGCGAGGCCGACCCACTGGTGGCACGCGAGCAGGAACAATCCCCACCAGACGCACGCGTCGCCGAAATAGTTCGGGTGCCGCGTGTAACGCCACAGCCCGGTGTCGAGGACCCGACCCCGGTTCGCCGGGTCGGCCGTGAACCGGGCGAGCTGGCGGTCGCCGACGCTCTCGAAACCGAACCCGACGAGCCACAGCGCTACTCCGAACGGCACGGCGACCCACGTGCCCACGCCGTACTGCCCGACCTGGACGGGCAGCGACACCACCCACATGACCGCGCCCTGCATCAGGTACACCGACCGGAACGCATACAGCTTCGGGTTGGCCGGCGCGCGGTCCATCAGCTCCTCGTAGCGCCGGTCCTCGGCCTTGCCCCGGTTGCGCCGGTGGATGTGCCACGCGAGGCGCAGCCCCCACGCGGCGGTGAGCGCGGTGACGAGCACCCGCCGCCACACCGGTCCGTCCGCGAGGACCAGCGTGGCGACCGCGACCAGCACGAAACCCAGTCCCCACACGACATCGACGCCGTCGTGCCGGCGGCGGCGCACCCCGACGGCGAACGCGACGAGCATCAGCACCAGTACGAGCGCCGCGGTCACCGCGAGGTTCACGAGCACCTATGCCACCGCCATGATCTGGTCGACACCCATCCGGTTCTCCTCGAACGCGAGCGAGCCGCCCGCGAGATACAGCCGCCACACCCGCGCCCAACCGGGCCCGACCCGGTCGACGACCTCGTCCCACCGCTCCTCGAGCGTGTCGGCCCACGCGTCGATCGTGCGCACGTAGTGCTCGCGCATCGCCTCGACGTCGCGGATCTCGAACCCGGCACCGGCCAGATGGCCCAGTGTGCCGTGCAGCGGCCGCATCGTCATGTCGGGCGCGATGTAGGACTCGATGAACGCGCCACCGCCCGGCGCGGTGCGGCCACGGGACATCTGCTGCAGCACCAGCTTCCCGCCCGGCCGCAGGTTGCGGTGCATCGTCTCGGCGTAGCGGGGGTAGTTGTCCTCGCCGACGTGCTCGCCCATCTCGATCGACGACACCGCGTCGTATGGCCCGTCGGCGACCTCGCGGTAGTCCAGCAACCGCACGGTGACCAGGTCGTCCAGCCCGAGCGCGGCGACCCGCGCCCGCACGAAGTCCCGCTGCCGCCGGGAGATCGTCACCCCGGTGACCGCCACCTTGTACTCGCGGGCGGCGTGCACGACCAGCGAGCCCCAGCCGCAGCCGACGTCGAGCAGCCGCATGCCGGGGCGCAGTGACAGCTTGCGGCACACCAGGTCCAGCTTGTCGCGCTGCGCGTCGGCGAGCGTGCAGTCGTCCTCGTCGGACGTCCACCAGCCGCACGAGTAGGCCATGGTCTCGTCGAGGATCAGCTCGTACAGCTCGTTGCCGAGGTCGTAGTGGTGCGCGATCGCGGCCCGGTCCCGGCCGGGCGCGTGCGGCCGGCCGGACAGCCGCGCCTCCTGCGCGGGCGGTCGGGGCGGCGGTCCGAGCACCCCGAGCCGGGCGGCGAGCCCGGCCAGCCGCGCCCACCCCGCCGGGCCGGGGCGGACCGGCCGCAGAGTCCGGTCGCGCACGGCCGACCAGCACAGCCGCAGCCCCGCCTTGAGGTCGCCCTCGACGTCGAGGTCGCCGCTGACGTAGGCACGGGCGAGCCCCAGCTCACCCGGCCGCCACAGCAGCCGCCGCAGCGCCCGCCGGTTGTTCAGCACCACGGTCGGGCCGGTGTCCGGGCCCGAGCGACTCCCGTCCCAGGCCCGGACACCGACTGGCAGGGCTCCCCCGAACACCTGCTCGAGCGCGCCGACCAGGCGCGACGCGTTTCCCACCGCGCACTCCTCTCGTCGTCCCGCAGTGGTTCGTAGCGGACGGTCGGACGGATTGGCCGATTTCGACCGAACCGCGCGGCCGTCGGCACCGAACAAGGGGCATGTCGGAGACAACTCGGGAACGCGTGGCCGTGATCGGTGCCGGAGTGGCCGGTCTGACCGCCGCCTACCTGCTGCAACGCCGCTACGACGTGCTGCTGTTCGAGGCGGACCCGCGCCTCGGTGGGCACGCGCACACCCACGACGTGCCGGCTTCTGACGGCTCGGTCGCGGTGGACAGCGGGTTCATCGTGCACAACGAGCGGACCTACCCGAACCTGCTGCGGCTGTTCGGCGAGCTCGGCGTCGCGACCCGCGAGTCGGAGATGTCGATGAGCGTGCGCTGCCTCGGCTGCGGGCTGGAGTACGCCGGCGCCCGTGGGCTGCCGGGGCTGTTTCCCCGCGCGGCCAACGCGTTGCGGCCGCGCTACCTGCGGATGCTGGCCGAGGTCACCCGGTTTCACCGGGATGCCCGACGCGTACTGGCCGGAGGTGACGACGACCGCACACTCGGCGAGTTCGCCGCCGGCTACTCCCGCTACTTCGTCGAGCACTTCCTCCTGCCGGTCGTCTCGGCGGTCTGGTCGGCGCCGGAAGCGGTCAGCAGGGCCTACCCGGCGCGGTACCTGTTCGCCTTTCTCCACAACCACGGGCTGCTGTCGGTGAGCGGCTCGCCGACGTGGCGGACCGTCGCGGGCGGGTCGAGGGAGTACGTCGAGCGAGCAGTGAAGGGCCTGACCGCCGTGCGCGTGGCGACCCCGGTGCGCGCGGTCACCCGCGGCGCGGACGGCGTCGAGGTGCGCGACGACTCCGACGAGACGCACACCGTGGCCCGCGTGGTGGTCGCGACCCACGCCGACCAGGCGCTGGCGCTGCTCGCCGACCCGACCGACGCGGAGCGGCGGGTCCTCGGCCCGTTCACCTACTCCCGCAACGAGACCTGGCTGCACACCGACGACGCGCTGCTGCCGACCGCGCCCGCCGCGCGGGCGTCGTGGAACTACCTGAAGCCGAGCTGCGGCGGCGCCGACGAGGTGCTGGTCAGCTACGACATGAACCGGCTGATGCGGCTGGGCCGGCCGTCGCCGTACGTCGTCACGCTCAACGCGACCGACCGGATCGACGAGGCCAAGGTGCTCGCGCGGATGACCTACGAGCACCCGGTGTACACGCGGGAGTCCGTTGCGGCGCAGGCATTCCTGCCCGACCTCGCGACCGGCCGGACGGTGTACGCCGGCGCGTACCACGGGTGGGGGTTCCACGAGGACGGCTGCGCGTCCGGCGTGCGGGCGGCCGGCGCGTTCGGGGTGACCTGGTGACGATCTACGACACGCGGCTCGTGCACGTCCGGCAGCGGGCGCTGCACCGGCGGTTCGCGAACCGGCTGAAGCTGTGGCTGGT
Source organism: uncultured Actinomycetota bacterium (assembly GCA_963840275.1). GTDB lineage: Bacteria > Actinomycetota > Actinomycetes > Mycobacteriales > Pseudonocardiaceae > Actinophytocola. Next base: position 532,738 of record CAWIYK010000001.1, on the reverse strand, counting down.
CGACCTCGACGACCTCCCGAAATCGCGGCTCGTGGCGTTCCGCGCGGCCGACCACCTCGGGCGGCCGGACCGGCCGATCCGCGCGAACCTGACGTCGTGGCTCGCGGACCAGGGCGTGCCGGCGCCGGCGCGGGTCACGATGCTCGCGGCGCCGCGCTCGTTCGGGTACGTGTTCAATCCGCTGACCGTGTACTGGTGTCACGACGCGGCCGGCGCGCCGGTGTGCGTGGTGGCCGAGGTGCACAACACCTACGGCGAGCGGCACTGCTACCTGCTGCGCCCGGACGCGCGGTGGGAGGCCGAGGCGCCCAAGGAGTTCTACGTCTCGCCGTTCCTCGAGGTCGGCGGGCACTACCGGATGCGGCTGCCACCGCCGGACGAGCGGATCTCGCTGTCCGTCGCCCTGTTCCAGGAGGGCCGGCCCGCGTTCACCGCGACCGTCGTCGGTCGCCGCGTCGGCGCCGCGACCCCGGCCCGCGTGCTCCGGTACGCGCTCTCCCTGCTGCCGCACCGGGTGCGGTTCCTGATCCAGCGGCACGGCGTCGCGCTGTGGCTGCGCCGGTTGCCGGTCGTGCCGCGTACTCCCCATGTTCCGCAGAAAGGTGTGCAGTGACCACTCTCATCGACACGTGGGCCGAGCTGCGGACCCCGCAGTACTCGCCGGCACGCGCGTGGGTCGCCGAGCGGCTGTTCCGGTACGCCGCGAGCAGACTCCCGGTGACCGTGTCCTTTCCGGACGGTTCCCGCATCGGCCTCGGCGGCCCGGAGCTGCGGGTCGTGCGGCCGGCGGCGTTCTTCCACCGGCTCGGCGCGCAGGCGAACATCGGCTTCGGCGAGGCGTACATGGCCGGCGACTGGACGAGTCCCGACCCGGCCGGGGTGCTCACGCCGTTCGCCGCGCGGATGGCGACGCTGGTGCCCGCGCCGCTGCAGGTGTTGCGCCACTTCGTGGACGCGCGGCGGCCCGGTGCGGAACGGAACACGCCGGAAGGCGCCGCGGAGAACATCCACCGGCACTACGACCTGTCGAACGAGCTGTTCGCGGAGTTCCTCGACGAGTCGATGACGTACTCGGCGGCGTGGTTCGAGCCGGGCGACGACCTGCGCACCGCGCAGCTGCGCAAGATCGACGGCGTGCTCGACCACGCCAGGGTCACCGCCGGCAGCCGCGTGCTGGAGATCGGCACCGGCTGGGGCGCGCTCGCGATCCGGGCCGCACAGCGGGGCGCGACGGTCACGTCGGTCACGATCTCCGCGGAGCAGCGGCGGTTGGCGATCGAGCGGGTGGCCGCGGCCGGCCTCGCGGACCGCGTGACCGTATTGCTGCGGGACTACCGCGAGGTGTCCGGGTCCTACGACGCGGTGGTGTCGGTGGAGATGATCGAGGCGGTCGGCGAGGAGTTCTGGCCGACGTACTTCGCGACGCTCAACCGGGTGCTGGCGCCGGGCGGGCGGATCGGGCTGCAGGCGATCACCATGCCGCACGACCGGCTGGTCGCGACCCGGCACTCGCACAACTGGATCCACAAGTACGTCTTTCCCGGCGGGCAGGTGCTTTCCGTGCCCGCGGTCGAGGAGCAGGCCGCGCGGGCGGGGCTGGAGATCACCGAGCGCCGCGGCCTCGGCGCCGACTACGCGCGGACGCTGTCGCTCTGGCGGAAGCGGTTCCTCGCGGCGCGCGGCCGGGTCGCGGAGCTGGGCTTCGACCCGGTGTTCGAGCGGCTGTGGGACTTCTATCTGTCCTATTCGGAGGCGGGCTTCCGGTCCGGCTACCTGGATGTGTGGCAGTTCGGCATACGCTCGCGGGCGTGAGCACAGCACCGCCGCGGGTCGTGGACGTTGGACTCGCGGGCTGACCAGCGGGCGGCGGGTCGTCAGATGACGATCAGTAGTAGGGCCAGTGCGCCGAAGGTGCATACCGCCGTCGTGAGTACCAGCGCCGGCACCGCGACGTCGACCGCTCGCCGGTCCCGGACGCGGCGGTAGCGGTCGTGCGACCAGCCGAGCACGCCGACGGCCAGTACCGCGGCGGCGATCGCGGCGCCGACGGCCCACGGCGAGTCCCGGACGACGGCCAGCCGCATGGCCAGCAACGCGCACCCGGCGAGCCCGAGCGCGGTCCGCACCCACGCCAGCGACGTCCGCTCGTTCTGCACCCCCGGCGGCGGCGCGCTCACAGGTTGGCCACCACCAGCAGTACGAACACCGCCAGCGCGACCGCGGCGATCCCGTACGAGAGCCACGGCGCGAGCCGCGGCGGCGGCAGCGGACGGCGCTCCCGCATGGCCTCCTCGCTGCGCAGCCACCGCCGGAACGCGAGCGCGCTGATCCCCACCCCCGCGAACACCAGCAGCGCCGCGAGCACCTGCCGCAACCCGGGCACCGCGAGCGTCGGCGCGAACGCCTCGAGCCCGATCCCCGCCGCGAGCAACGCCAGCGCGGTCCGGATCCACGCGAGGAAGGTCCGCTCGTTCGCGAAGCTGAAGCGCGGATCCGGCTCCTCGCCCCGCTCCCGCAGCCGCGACGGCCAGCTCACCCGGCCCACTCCCCCGCCGGCAGCCCGCCGACGGCCGGTTCGAAGGCGAACAGCGAACCCGCCTCCGGCTGGCGTGCCAGCACCTCATCCGACAACCCCGCCCGCGCGGTGGTCACGTACAGCGTCGACAGCGCCGGCCCGCCGAAGGCGCAGCTGGTCACCCGCCGCACCGGCAACTCCACGGTCTCCAGCAGCCGACCCTCCGGGGTGAACCGCCGCAGGCCCCAGCCGTCCCACAGCGCGACCCACACGCAGCCCTCGGCGTCGACCGTCAGCCCGTCCGGCCAGCCGCGTTCGACGTCGACCAGCCGCCTGCGCTTGGCCAGCGCCCCGGTCTCCGGGTCGTGGTCGAACGCGTCGACGCCGCCGGTCTTCGTGTCGGTGTAGTACATGGTCGCGCCGTCCGGCGACCAGCCGAGCCCGTTGGAGCACGACACGTCCGTCAGCACCTGGTGCAGCGAGCCGTCGGCGTCGAGCCGGTAGAACCCGGCCGCCCCGTCGGTGCCGTCGAGCATCGTGCCCGCCCAGAACCGGCCCCACGGGTCGGCCTTGCCGTCGTTGAACCGGCCGCCCGGCGGGTCGGTGTCCACCTCGTGCAGCACGACCCGGTCCGAACCGTCGTCCGCGCAGGTCAGGATGCCCGTCTCGGTCGCGAGCACGAGCCCGCCGGACGCGCGGACCGCCACCGTGCCGACCGGCTCACCGACCTCGAACGACGTGTCCGCCCCGGTCGCCGGGTCGAACCGGTGGACGAGCCCCGCGGGGATGTCCACCCACCGCAGACAGTTGACCTTCGGGTCCCAGAGCGGACCCTCCGCGAGCCGGGCCTCGGCCGCGAGCACAACATCGATGATCACGAAATGACCGTACTCAACAACCGCGGTCCGGCGTGTTAGCGAGTTGTTAGCGGCTTCCCAGAGCATGTGTCCCGCATGGGGAGGTGAGCCACATCGAGACGTTCGACGGAATCCGCTACCGGCTGCTGGGGCCGGTGGAGCTGTACCACGACGGGTCCGCGATCGACCTGTCGTCCACGAAGGTGCGACTCATGCTGACCGCGCTCGCGCTGGCCCCGAACACGGTGGTCTCGTTCGACGCGCTCGGCGAGGTCCTGTGGGACGGCGGGCCGCCGGTCTCGGCGCGGTCCAACGTGCGCACCTACGCCACGGCGCTGCGGCGCGTGCTCGACCAGGGCAGCCGCAACCGCCTCGTCTCCCGCGGCGGCGGGTACCTGCTCGCCACCGCCCCGGACGAGCTGGACGTGCACGTGTTCGCGCGGCTCGCGGAGATCGGCAGGCGTGCGCTCGCCGAGGGCGAGCCGGCCAGCGCGCGGACCCACCTGCGGCAGGCGCTCGGGCTGTGGCGCGGGCACCCCGGCGAGGGGCTGCCGCCCCGGCGCGCGCTCGCCGGCCACCTCGACGCGCTCGCCGAGCAGCGGATGCTCGCCGAGGAGGACCTGCTCGAGGCGGAGCTGGCCGTCGGCCGGCACGCGGAACAGGTCGGCGTGGCACGCAGGCTCGTCACCGACCACCCGCTGCGGGAACGCTGCTGGGCGGCGCTGATGCTCGCGCTGTACCGCAGCGGTGACGTCGCCGCCGCGCTGGAGGCGTTCACCGAGGCGCGGAACCGGCTCGTCGACGGCCTCGGCCTGGAACCGGGCCCACGACTGCAACAACTGCACGCCGCCATGCTGAACCGGGACAGCGCGCTGCTCGCGCAACCGACCGCGGCGACGACCGCCGGCACCGGCGCGCGCTGCCAGCTGCCGCACCAGGCGCCGCTGATCGACCGGTCCGACGAGGTGCGCGCGGTCGTGTCGACGGTGTGCGACACCGCGAGCGCCGACGGGCCGCAGGTCGTCGTCGTGCACGGGCCGGCGGGCGCGGGCAAGTCGGCGGTCGCGCTGCTCGCGGCGCACCAGGCGGCGTGGAACTTCCCGGACGGCCAGCTCTACCTCGACCTCGCGAACGCGGGGCTGGACGCGGAGACCACCGCACGCTGGCGGGAGTCGCTCACCGGGCGCCGGATGCTCGTCGTGGTCGACCACTGCACCACCGCGGCCCAGCTGCGCCCGCTCCTGGTGTCCGACCCCGGCTGCGCGTTCGTGGTGACGGCGGACTCGCCGCTGGCGGCGGTCGACGCGACCGCGCGGGTGCCGGTCACCCGGCTCAGCCCGGCCGCGGCCGTCGCGATGCTCGGCAGGCTCATCGGCCGTTCGCGGCTCACCCCGGACCGGTTCGCCCTCGAGCTGGTGGCGCGCTGCGACCACCTGCCGCTCGCGATCCGCGCGCTCGCCGCCGTGCTGATCCAGAGCCCGCGGCTCGGCCTGCCCGAGCTGCTGTCGCGCCTGCACGACAATGGTCTGCTGGACGAGCTGGCCGTGGACGACCTCGACCCGAGGGCCAGGATGCTCGGCCGCTACCGCGAGCTGACCGCGTCCGACCCGGTGTCGGCGACCGCGTTCCGGCAGCTCGGCGGGGGCACGCCGGTGGCCGAGCTGCCGTCGCACGTGGCCCGCAGGCTTCTCGAGCACGGCCTGCTCGAGGACGGCCGGATCGGCCCGCTCGCGAAGCTGGTGGCGGCGGAACTGACCGGCTGACGCTCCTGTGCCGGCCGGGTCGGGGGTGCTCCCCGTCGTCGATCCGGCCGCACCACCGCAGGAGGACGGCCGCCGCGACGGCCTGCCGACCTGCCCGGCGCCGGTCGGCTTCCCCCGGCCGACCGGCGCCGGCCCCGCACGGCGTTGGCGGCGGCCCGGTCGGCCCGCACGAGGTGGGACAAGCCGGGCGACTCGCGCCAAGATCGTGCTGCGGGTCCGGCGGTGAACGTATTGTTTCGGGCATGCGAGTCACGATCGCCGAGGTCGCCCGCCGGGCGCGGGTGAGCAAGACGACCGTGTCGCGCGTGCTCAACAACAAGGGCGACGTCGACGCGGCCACCGCGATCCGGGTGCGCGAGGTGATCGCGGCGACCGGGTACACGCCGAGCGCCGGGGCCGTCGGGCTCGCGAGAGGACGGACGCAGACCGTCGGCATGCTGGTGCCCGGCCTGACGTGGCCGTGGATGGGCGACGTGCTGCAGGGTGTCGCCGACGTGCTCGAGGCGCGCGGGTACGGGTTGCTGCTGCACACCGTCAACCGCGGCGAGGACTCGCTGGCGCAGTTCGCGCGGCACGTGTCGGCCAACGCGTTCGACGGGCTGCTGCTGGTCGAACCGCCCGACACGCTGTCCTACATCACGAGCCTGCACGAGTCGGGCCTGCCGGTCGTCATGATCGACGACCGTGGCCACCACCCCGGCTTCCCGTCCGTCGCGACGAGCAACCACGAGGGCGCCGCCGACGCCGCCGCGCATCTGCTGGCCCTGGGCCGAACCCGGCTGGCGATGGTGTCCGGGCCCGCCGCGTTCGGCTGCACGCGGGACCGGTCCGCGGGGCTGCGGACCCGGCTGGAGCGCACCGGCGTCGGCTTCGACGAGCGACTGATGATCGAGGGCGACTTCACGCGCGGCGGCGGCGAGGTGGCGATCTCCGAGCTGGTCGCGTCCGGCGTGCCCTTCGACGGCGTGTTCGCCCACAACGACCTCATGGCGGTCGGCGTGCTGGACGGCCTGCGCGCCGCCGGCCGCACGGTCCCGGACGACGTGGCCGTGATCGGCTTCGACGACATCTCGATCGCGGCCCACACCCGCCCGGCGCTCACCACCGTGCGCCAGCCGTCCCGGGAGATGGGCGAAGCGGCGGCGACGATGCTGCTGGCCCACCTGGCCGGCGAGGCACTGCCGGCAGACCCACTGGTGGTCCCAACCTCGTTGGTAGTAAGGGAAAGCGCCCCACCCGCCTAACCCGCCGCGGCCTCCGGCCCCGCGTGTCCAACACTCAGGACCCGCGAGTCCACCGTTCGGACACACTGAGTTCCCCGTTCGAGCACACCGAGTTCCCGGTTCGCGCGAGGGTCGTCGGCCGGCGGGGCTCCCCCATTCGCATCTTGACGGTCTTGTTGCTGACTTGTTAAATGCATCACAGTGGTTCGGAACCGGTTCCGGTACCGGTTCCGAACCCGTCCGATCCGCCCCTGCCCCTCTGGATCGATCAACAGGTAGGCCCATGAAACCCCTGCGTACTCCCCTTGTCCGGCGGCTGTTCGCCGCCGCCACCGCACTCGCCGCGGCCACGGCCGTCGTCACCGTCGCGCCGACCGTCAGTGCAGCGCCACTGGCGTGCGGCACCACCAACGTCGCGCTCAACAAGCCCGCCACCGCGTCCTCGGTCGAGAACGCCGGCACCCCGGCCGCCGCCGCGGTCGACGGCAACAGCGGCACCCGCTGGGCCAGCGCCTTCGCCGACCCGCAGTGGCTGCAGGTCGACCTCGGCAGCTCACAGACGATCTGCCGCGTCGGCCTCAACTGGGAGGCCGCGTACGGCCGGTCCTTCCAGGTGCAGGTCTCCGCGAACGGCTCGAGCTGGACGAACGTCTACTCGACGACCACCGGCGCCGGCGGCACACAGTCACTCGACGTCTCGGGCACCGGCCGGTACGTCCGCGTCAACGGCACCGCACGCGCGACCCAGTACGGCTACTCGCTCTGGGAGCTGACCGTGAACACCGACGGCGGCACCGGCGGCCCGCAGATCCCGCCGACGGACCCGCGCAACCCGAACCTCGGGCCGAACACGTTCGTCTTCGACCCGTCGACGCCGACGAGCACGATCCAGTCCAGGCTGAACACGATCGCGTCGCAGATGCGCACCAACCAGTTCGGCACCCAGCGCTACGCCGTCCTGTTCAAGCCCGGCTCCTACAACGCGGACGTGGACCTGCGCTTCTACACGCAGGTCGCCGGCCTCGGGCTGCTGCCGGACCAGGTCAACCTCAACGGCCACGTGCGCGTCGAGGCCGACTGGCTCCAGCAGGGCGACAACCCGAACAACCTCGGCAACGCGACGCAGAACTTCTGGCGCTCCGCGGAGAACCTGTCGGTCACGCTCCCGGCCGGACAGATCGAGCGCTGGGCCGTCTCGCAGGCCGCCCCGTACCGGCGCATGCACCTGCGCGGCCAGGTCCAGCTCTGGAACGGCGGCGACGGCTGGGCGTCCGGCGGTCTGATCGCCGACTCGCAGATCGACGGCGTCGCCGTTTCCGGCTCACAGCAGCAGTTCTTCACCCGCAACAGCGACCTGCGCGGCGGCTGGAACGGCTCGGTGTGGAACATGGTGTTCACCGGCACGAACGGCGCGCCGGCGCAGCACTTCCCCAACCCGTCGCACACGGTCGTCGACAACACCCCGAAGATCCGCGAGAAGCCGTTCCTGTACATCGACGGCAGCGGTGAGTACCGCGTGTTCGTGCCGGCGATCCGGGAGAACGCGCGCGGCACCTCGTGGGCCGGCGGCAACCCGGCCGGCACCTCGATCTCGCTCGCGGACTTCTACGTCGTCCAGGAGGGCACGCCGGCCGCGACCATCAACGCCGCGCTGGCACAGAACAAGCACCTGCTGTTCACGCCGGGCGTCCACCACCTGAACGACACGATCCGGGTCACCAACCCGAACACCGTCGTGCTCGGCCTCGGGCTCGCGACGCTCACCCCGGACACCGGCCTCCCCGCCATCACCGTGTCCGATGTGGACGGTGTGAAGCTCGCCGGCATGCTGATCGACGCCGGGCCGCAGAACTCGCCCGTGCTGGTCGAGGTCGGCCCGGCCGGCTCGTCGGCGAGCCACTCCGGCAACCCGACGTCACTGCACGACGTGTTCTTCCGCGTCGGCGGCCAGCACGCTGGCAAGGCCACGGTCTCCTTGCGCATCAACAGCAAGGACGTGATCGGCGACCACATGTGGCTGTGGCGCGGCGACCACGGCACCGGCATCGGCTGGAACACCAACACGGCCGCCAACGGTCTGGTGGTCAACGGCGACAACGTGACGATGTACGGCCTGTTCGTCGAGCACTACCAGCAGTACAACACCATCTGGAACGGCAACAACGGTCGGACCTACTTCTACCAGAACGAGATGCCCTACGACCCGCCGAACAACGCGACGTGGGGCTCGAGCGGCGGCGGCGCACAGGGCTGGGCGTCGTACAAGGTGGCCGACTCGGTCACCAACCACGAGGCGTGGGGCGTCGGCTCCTACTGCTTCTTCAACACCAACCCGGCGGTCGTGGCCAGCCGCGGCTTCGAGGTGCCCAACCGGTCGGGCGTCCGTTTCCACGGCCTGGTAACGGTTTCGCTCGGCGGGGTCGGCACGATCAACCGCGTCATCAACGACACGGGTGAGGTGGCGAACCAGCCGCACCAGGTCAGCTACGTGGCCAACTACCCGTAACAGGGGCGAGGGAACCGGACCCGGCCACTCCGCGGGCCGGGCCCGGTTCCGTCACAGCACGACCGTGCCCGTCAGCGGGAGCGCGCCGGCCGACGGGCCGGCGTGCACCGTCACCGTGCCCGGCTCCACCATCCAGCCTTCCGGCGTCCAGTGCGCCATCGCACGGGCCGGGACCGGGATCACCACGTCCACGACGTGGCCCGGCTCGGCGACGGCGGCCGCGAACCCGGCCAGCCAACGGGGTGGTCGGGCCACCGAACTGTCCGAACGCGACAGATAGACCTGCACGACCTCGCGCCCGGGCCGCGAACCCGTGTTACGCAACCTAACCCGCACCGAGAAGGCCGCCGAGTCCGGTTCGGACACCGACACGTCCTCATAGGACCAACTGGTGTAGCCGAGGCCGTGCCCGAACCAGAACGCCGGCTCGACGCCGGACGCCGCCCACGCGCGATAGCCGATGTTCAGCCCCTCGTCGTAGGACAGCACGCCGTCGACCGGATCCGTGGACAGGACCGGGACGTCGGCCTGCGTCACCGGCCACGTGGTGGGCAGTCGGCCGCCCGGCTCGACGGCGCCGAACAGCACGTCGGCCAGTCCGTGTCCCGCCTGCTCGCCGGGGAACCAGCCGAGCAGCACGGCCGGCACGTCGGCCAGCCACGGCAGTTCCACCGGGCCGCCCGAGTTGACGACCACCACGGTCGTCGGGTTCGCCGCCGCCGCCGCGCGCACCAGGTCGTCCTGCCGGCCCGGCAGCGCGAGCGTCGTGCGGTCGAACCCCTCGCTCTCGATCTCGTCCGTCGTGCCGACGACGACGATCGCCGCGTCGCACTCCGCGGCCAGCGCGGCGGCCGCGGTCAGCTCATCGGCCGCGCCGCGCCGGGGCGGGTCGGCCGCGAGCAGCGTCGCGCGGCCGGTGGTGTCCGTGACCGTGCGCCGCGCCACGACCAGCAGCTCCGTACCCGCGACGGCCGGGACCGACACGGTCCGGTAGGCGGGCGACAGGTGGATCGTCGCCGGGTCGTCGGTGTCGAGCCCGATGTCGGTCGCCAGCACCTCGGTTCCGTCCACCGACAGCGACACCGGACCCCAGCCGCCGACCGCGAGTCGCCAGTCACCGGTGACGTCCGGCGTCAGCTTCGCCGACACCTCGACGAAGGCGGCGGACCGCGCGTGCCCGGGATCCACGATCCGGCCGGACAGCCGGTGTTCCGCGGACAGCTCCGTGCCGGCCGCGTCGAGGAGCCGCACGAGCACGCCGGGCTCGCCGTCGCGCGGGTCGCGCGTGTGCGAGACACCGACCGGGCTCGGCAGATCCGTCGGGTACGCGCCGACCGCGTGCACCACCTCCGCCGACGGCAGCGCGGCACGGATCCCGTCGAGCGGCGACACCACCTCGGCCGGGAACACCCCGGCGCTGCCACCGCCCTGGATCCGCGCGTGGGCGGCGTTCCAGCCGAGCACCGCCACCCGCCGCAGCCCGGCGGCGGCCAGCGGCAGCGTCGCGTTCTCGTTGCGTGCCAACACGGTGCTCGCCGAGACGGCGCGCCGCAGCAACGTCAGCGGCGCGGCCACGGTGGGCGCCGGGGGCGCCGCGCCGAGCGCACCGACCCGTTCGGCGAGCCACAGCAGCCGCGTCACCTTGTCGTCGATCGCCTGCTCCGACACCTCACCGGCACGCACGGCGGCGACCAGCGCGTCGCTCCATATCGGACTCGGGCCCGGCATCACGAGGTCCTGCGCGGACCGAGCGGACTCGACCGTCGTGTGGACCGCGCCCCAGTCCGACACGACCGGACCCGCGAACCCCCACGCCCCCTTCAAAGGCTCGGCCAGCAACGGGTTCTCCGACATCGGTGCGCCGTTCACCCCGTTGTAGGACGACATCACCGCCCACACGCCGGCCTCGACGGCGGCCTCGAACGGCGCGAGGTACACCTCGTGCAGCACTCGCCCGGACACGGCGACGTCGAGCGTCATCCGCTCGTTCTCCGAGTCGTTGGCGACGTAGTGCTTGGCCGTCGCGGCGACCCCGCCCGTCTGCACCCCGCGGATGTAGGCCGCGCCGATCCGCCCGGTCAGCCCGGGATCCTCGCTGTAGCACTCGAAATGCCGGCCGCCGAGCGGCGAGCGGTGGAGGTTGAGGGTCGGCGCGAGCAGGACGTCGACACCCTTGCGCCGGGCCTCCGCGGCGAGCACCCCGCCGAGCTCGGCGACGAGCGGCTCGTCCCACGTCGCGGCGAGCGCGGTCGGCGACGGCAGCACCAGCGACGTGTCCCGCTCGTCCCACCGCTCCCCGCGCACCCCGACCGGACCGTCGGACACGACCAGCGCACGCAGCCCGATCGCCGGCTCGGCCGGCAGTCGCCACAGCGTCGCGCCGGTCAGCAGCCGGATCTTCTGTGCCAGGTCCAGCTTGCCGACGAGCTTGCGGAGGTCGTCTGCCATCGGTGCCACCTCTCCGAGAGAGCGCTCCCCAGTCCGCCTCCCCGGACCTTTGAGTGTGGGTCACGATCCGGCGAAGGCTCGGCGACCCAGGCGGTTTGTGGCTGGGTGCCGTCACGTTCCCCTGGGGTATCTGTCCGTCAGAATCGGACTGCGCACAAAGATCCTAGGAACAGCTCACTATATGGCGGAGACCGGGGTGCGCGCCCTCGGATCGGACCCGAGGGTCAACAGCGCCTCGACCGGCAGCGTGGCCGCGCCGACCGCGACCGCGTCCTGGCCGAGCCGGCACAGCTCGATCGACGTCTGCTCGTACGCGTGCCGCAGGGCGTGCGCGGCCGTCGCGGTACGGATCTCCGGCAGCAGCCGGGCGCCGAGCGCGACGCCGGCCCAGCCGCCGAGCACGATCCGCTCCGGGTTGAACAGGTTGACCAGGTTCGCGATGCCGGCGCCGAGGTAGCCGACGGTCTCGTCGACGACCTCCGCCGCGATGGCCGACCGCTCCGCCGCGTCGAGCAGGAAGTCCAGCTGCGACTGCTCGTCCGTGCGCGGGATCGCCCGGCCGCCGCGGGCCTTGCGGAACCGGTCGAGGATGCCCTCCGCGCCGACGTACGCCTCGAGGCAGCCCCGCGCGCCGCACCGGCACAGCCGGCCGCCGTAGGACAGCGTGGTGTGCCCCCACTCCCCCGCGCTGCTGGTCGAGCCGCGGTAGGCGGTGCCGTCGGTGATCACCGTGGCGCCGACGCCCGACCCGATGAGCGCGATCACCGCGTGCCGGGCGCCGCGCCCCGCGCCGAACCACATCTCGGCCTGCCCCTGGGTCTTCGCGCCGTTCTCCACGAACAGCGGCACGCCGACACCGCCGGCCCGCACCAGGTCCGCGAGCGCGACCCCGTCCCAGCCGATGGTCTGCGCGTGCACCCGAACGGTCTCGCCCTGCTCGACCGTGCCCGGCACGCCGATGCCGACGCCGAGGAGAGCGCTCTCCGCCACCCCGGCGCTGGCGAGCAGCTCGTCGAGGCCCGCCGCGATCATCGTGCCGACCAGCCGCTGGTCCGGTTGCGGCGAGGCGAGCGGTCGGTCGATCGTCGCCAGCCGCTCCATCGAGAGGTCGAAGAGCTCCATCTTGACGCCGGTCTCGCCGACGTCGATGCCGATCACGTTGCCGTAGCCCGGGTTCACCCGCAGCAGCACGCGCGGGCGGCCGCCGTCGGACTCCACGAGACCGGCCTCGACGACCAGCCCGTCGTCGACCATCTCACCGACCACGTTGCTGACCGTTGCGGCGGACAGGCCGGTCCGCCGGCCCAGCTCGTAGCGGGACAGGGGTCCCTCGAAGAACAGCGTCGACAGCAGGGTCGACCGGTTGCGCCGGCGAAGGTCGCGGACCGTGGCGCGCTTCGGCTGCATGACAACGCCCCTCTCCGACTCGGTGGGTCAGCGTAACCAGCAGGAACGATAGTTCATGCGCCGCCTTAATTCGCATCTTAAAATTAGTCTAAATTCGTTACCTGTCCGTTATTGACGTGACCTCGCTCACCCGAGTTGACTCGACCCCGGCCAACGACGTTCGTCTCCTCCGGCGCCACCAGGGCGGGCTAGGCCAGACAGACGTTCTCGCGTTCTCGCGTTCCCCCGCTCCCCGAGGAGGAGTCCATGCGACTCAGGCGAAAGGCCGTGGCCGTCGCCGCGGCGTTACTGTTCCTTTCCGGTGTCGCCGCGTGCGGCGACGGCACCACCGGAGCCAAGGGCAACCCCAACGCCGTGCTCAACGTCGGCATGCCGAACGGCCCGCAGACGGAGAACCACAACCCGTTCCTGCCGTCCAGCTCGAGCAACTCGCTGGGCTACCGGTGGGCGCTCTACGAGCCGCTGGTGATGACCAACCAGGTCAAGCCGGCCGAGGAGGGCAAGCCCTGGCTCGCGACCAAGTGGGAATGGTCGGACAACTACCGCACGCTCGACCTGACCATCCGCGACAACGCGAAGTGGTCCGACGGTCAGCCGCTCACCGGCGCCGACATCGCGTACACGTTCACGCTGCTGAAGTCCACCAAGGCGCTGAACATCAACGCCATCCCGTTCGGTGACATCAAGGCCGAGGACAACAAGGTCACCGTGACGTTCACGGCCTCGCAGTTCGTGAACCAGATGGACATCCTCACGCAGACGCCGATGGTGCCCCAGCACGTCTGGTCGAAGATGGCCGACCCGGCCACCGACACGGTGAAGGAGCCGGTCGGCAGCGGCCCGTACACGCTGAAGACGTTCACGCCGCAGACCGTGACGCTGACGGTGCGCGACAACTACTGGCAGGACCTGCCGAAGGTCAAGGAACTGCGGTACACGTCGTACAACGACAACAACGCGCAGACCACCGCGCTGGCCAACGGCAGCTCCGAGTGGGCGTTCACGTTCATCTCCAACTACAAGGCCGTCTACGTCAACAAGGACCCCGAGCACCACAAGATCTGGTTCCCGCCGGTCCTCGCCGCGCACGGCCTGTTCCTCAACACCGAGCTGAAGCCGTTCGACGACCCCATCCTGCGCCGCGCGATGAACATGGTCGTCAACCGCAACGACGTGTTCATGCAGGGCGAGGCGGGCTACTTCTACCCGGAGATCAAGAACGTCACCGGCATCCCGACGCCGGCGGGCGACCCGTTCCTGGCCGACGAGTTCAAGGGCAAGGAGTTCAAGGTCGACGTCAAGGGCGCCAAGAAGCTCCTGACCGACAACGGCTACACCTTCTCCGGCGACACGCTGAACGACAAGACGGGCAAGCCGGTCGAGCTGACGCTGTCGAACCCGGCCGGTTGGTCGGACTACATCACCACGCTCGAGATCCTCAAGGACAACTTCTCCGAGCTCGGCATCGCGGCGACCGTCGACAAGGCCAACCAGGACACCTGGACCACCAACGTCGACACCGGTCAGTTCGAGGCCGCCATGCACTGGACCAACAACGGCGCCACCCCGTACGACCTCTACCAGTCCATGATGGACGGTGCGCTGTACAAGCCGGCCGGCACGGCCGGGGTGAACGGCAACTGGGGCCGGTTCCGCAACCAGGACGCCACCATCGCGCTCGACCAGTACGCGAACGCCGCGGACGACGCGACCCGCTCGGCCGCCATGGACAAGCTCCAGAAGATCTACACGGAGCAGGCTCCGGTGCTGATCACCGGTGCGGCGAACGCTGGCGGCGAGTACAGCACGAAGAACTGGGTCGGCTGGCCCGACGAGAACAACCAGTACGCGCCGGCACAGCCGACGCAGCCCAACGCGCTCGACATCATCCTGCACCTGAAGCCGGCCGCCTAGGCCGATGACGACGGGCACAAAGGCCACCGCCTCCAGCACCACCGACGTGGTGCTGGAGGCGGTGGGTCTGACCAAACACTTCCCCGTTCGGCGCGGGCTGCGCGGCCTGTTCTCCCGCGAGCGCCGCAGTGTGCACGCGGTCGAGCAGGTCGACCTCGTGCTGCGGCGCGGGCGGGTCACCGCGATGGTCGGCGAGTCCGGGTCCGGCAAGTCGACCGTCGCCCGGCTGCTCGCGCAGCTCGTCAAGCAGACCGACGGCCAGATCCTGTTGCACGGCAAGCAGGTGCGCGCCACGGGCGGTCGACGGTTCCGCGCGTACTGCCGGCGCGTGCAGATGGTCTTCCAGGACCCGTTCGCCTCGCTCAACCCGGTGCACACGGTCCAGTACCACCTCACCAGGGCGCTGCGGATCCACCGCAAGGACGAGGATCTGTGGTCCGGCCTCGACGACCTGCTCACCAGGGTGTCGCTCACGCCGCCGGAGCGGTTCCTGCCGAAGTTCCCGCACGAGCTGTCCGGCGGGCAGCGCCAGCGGGTCGCCATCGCCCGCGCGCTCGCCGCGGGCCCGGAGGCGCTGCTGGCCGACGAGCCGGTGTCCATGTTGGACGTCTCGATCCGCCTCGGGGTGCTGAACCTGTTGCGGGACCTGCGGGACCGGCTCAACCTGGCCATCCTCTACATCACCCACGACATCGCGTCGGCGCGGTACTTCGCCGACGAGGTGCTCGTGATGTACGCCGGTCAGGTCGTCGAGGGCGGTGGTGGTGAGGCGGTCACGCAGCACGCCGCGCACCCCTACACCCGGCTGCTGATCGCGTCCGCGCCCGACCCGGACCGCATCGCGGGCGCGGCCGCCGACGTCGAGGAGCACGGTGGCGGCGAGCCGCCGAGCCTGATCGAACCGCCGTCGGGCTGCCGGTTCCACCCGCGCTGTCCGCACGCGATGGCGCGCTGCACGGTGGCGGCGCCGCCGAGGCTCACGGTGGAGAGCAACGGCGACGGCCCGCACTGGGCGGCGTGCTGGCTCTACGACGCCGCGACCGTGGCCGAGCACGCGGCGACCGAGCAGACCAGCCGGGAGGCCGTCTGATGGGCTACCTCCTCCGCAGGGTCGCGTTCTACCTCTTCACCGCGTGGGCCGCGATCACCATCAACTTCTTCCTCCCCCGCCTCATCCCCGGCGACCCGGTGCAGTCGCTGATCGCCCGGTCGCAGGGCCAGCTCGACACCTCCGCGATCCAGTCGCTGTACATCCTCTTCGGACTGGACAACGGCCAGAGCGTCTTCGAGCAGTACTTCTCCTACATCGGCCAGCTCTTCCGCGGCGATCTGGGGCTGTCCTTCACGTTCTTCCCCACCCCGGTGTCCGAGGTGCTGTCGGACAGTCTGCCGTGGACACTCGGGCTCGTCGGCATCACGACGGTCGTCAGCTTCCTGCTCGGCACCTTCCTCGGCGTGCTCGCCGGCTGGTGGCGCGGCTCGTGGGTGGACGTCGTGATGCCGGTGACCACGTTCCTGTCGTCGATCCCGTACTTCTGGCTCGGCCTGATCGCGATCACGTTGTTCGCCGGCGTGGACGGACTCTTCCCGTCCTCCGGCGGGTTCGACCCCGGCGTGGTGCCCAGCTGGGACATGGACTTCGTGTGGAGCGCGGTCTACCACAGCCTCCTGCCGGCCATCACGATCCTCATCTCGTCGATGAGCGGCTGGGTGCTGTCCATGCGCAACATGATGCTCACGGTGTCCTCGGAGGACTACATCACGGTCGCGCACGCCAAGGGGCTGTCCGAGCGGCGGGTGATGGTGAGCTACGCGGCACGCAACGCGTTGCTGCCCAACGTATCCGGGTTCGCGCTGTCGCTCGGTCTGATCGTCGGCGGCACGCTGCTGGTGGAGATCGTGTTCTCCTACCCCGGCGTCGGTTTCCAGCTGTTCCAGGCGGTCGGCGCGAAGGACTACCCGCTCGTGCAGGGCATCTTCCTGGTCATCACGTTGTCGGTGCTGGTCGCGAACCTGTTCGCGGACCTCGTCTACCTCGTTCTCGACCCCCGCACCAGGAAGGAGGGCTGAGCGATGGCGATGCCGACCGCGGACGTGATGCCGATCCTTCCGCCCGACGAGGCACCCGTGCCGTCGTCGAAGAGGAAACGCCGACAGCTGCGGTTCCTCGGCAACCGCAAGGCGGTCGTCGGGCTGTTCCTCTTCGGGTTCTTCTGCCTGCTCGCGATCTTCGGGCCGATGCTCGCGCCGTACGACCCCGGCGAGCGCGGCAGCGAGCTGCTGATCAGCCCGTCGGACAGCCACTGGTTCGGCACCACCCACCTCGGGCAGGACCTGTTCAGCCAGATGCTCGACGGGTCCCGCAGCGTCATGCTGGTCGGCATCGTGGCCGGTGTGGTCGCGACCGCGCTCGCGGTGGTGATCGGGGTGACGTCCGGCTACCTGTCCGGCGTCGGCGCGGAAGGGCTTTCCGCGCTGTCCAACGTGTTCCTGGTGATCCCGGCGCTGCCGCTGATCCTCATCATCACGCTGTCCCTGCCCGAAACCGACGACCTCACGATCGCGCTGGTGATCGGCTGCACGTCGTGGGCGTGGGGCGCGCGGGTGCTGCGTGCGCAGACGCTCTCGTTGCGGCGCAGGGACTACGTCGAGGCCGCGCGGGCCACCGGCGAGTCGACGTGGCGCATCATCGGGTTCGAGATCCTGCCGAACCTGACCGCGGTGATCGCGGCCAGCTTCATCGGCACGGTCATCTTCGCGGTGCTCTCGGAGATCACGCTGGCTTTCATCGGCGTGCCAGGGGTTTCCGAGTGGAACTGGGGCGCGATCCTGTTCTGGGCGCAGAGCCAGCAGGCGCTCGCGCAGGGCGCGTGGTGGTGGTTCGTGCCGCCGGGCCTCGCGATCGCGTTGCTCGGCACCGGGTTGGCGCTGCTCAACTTCGGCATCGACGAGTACGTCAACCCGCGGCTGCGCAGCGGCGCGACCACGGTGCGCGGGGTCAAGATGCGGGTCGGCTTCACGCCGGTCCTCCCGAAGAAGGAGGCGCGGCCGTGACGCGAGCGAAGGAGCCCGTCCTCGAGATCAAGGGCCTCAGCGTCGACTACGGACTCGGCGAGGAGGCCGTGCACGCGGTGCGCGACGTCGACCTGACGCTGCACCGCGGCGAGGTGCTCGGGCTCGCCGGCGAGAGCGGCAGCGGCAAGTCCACCCTGGCCTACGGCATGCTGCGGCTCCTGCCCCCGCCCGGCGTGATCCGCGGCGGTCAGGTGCTCTACCACCCGCGCGACGACGCGCCCGTCGACCTGCTGTCGCTGTCCACGTCGAAGCTGCGGCGGTTCCGGTGGGCGGAGGTGTCGATCGTCTTCCAGGGCGCCATGAACTCGCTCAACCCGGTGCACACGATCGCGGCGCAGCTGTGCGACGTGATCGCCGCGCACGAGCCGAAGACGTCGGCCGCGGCGCGGCGGGCACGGGCCAAGGACATGCTGCGGCTGGTCGGCATCAACGCCGACCGGCTGAACAGCTACCCGCACCAGCTCTCCGGCGGCATGCGCCAGCGCGTGATGATCGCGATGGCGCTCGCGCTGGAACCCCGCGTGGTGGTGATGGACGAGCCGACCACCGCGCTGGACGTGGTGATGCAGCGGCAGATCCTCGCCCAGCTCGTCGAGCTGCGGGAGCGGATCGGCTTCTCCGTACTGTTCATCACGCACGACCTGTCGCTGCTGGTGGAGTTCTCCGACCGGATCGCGATCATGTACGGCGGGCGGATCGTGGAGTCCGCGCCGGCCGCGGACCTGTACAAGACGTCATTGCACCCCTACAGCGACGGCCTGCTGCACTCGTTCCCCGCGCTGCGCGGCCCGCGGCGTGAGCTCACCGGCATCCCCGGCTCGCCGCCGGACCTGCGTGCGATGCCGACGGGATGCGCGTTCCATCCCCGCTGCCCCAAGGCGTTCGACCCGTGCGCGGACCGGATGCCCGAGTTGGAGGTGCCGGCCACCCGTCCGGAGGAGGACCGGACCGTGGCGTGCTGGCTGCATGCCGTCGAGCGGGTCAGGGGCTGACCCGCACACCCGAGTTACGGAGGATGGATCTTGGACACCACAGTGGCACGGCAGGCGGGCCTGGAATCCTCGGCGGACGCCGAGCTGATCGCCGGCCTGCCGGCGAACTTCCGGTGGGGCGTGGCGACGTCGGCCTACCAGATCGAGGGGGCCTACGACGAGGACGGCCGCGGTCTGTCCATCTGGGACACCTACTGCCGCACGCCGGGCATGGTCGAGGACGGCGACAACGGTGACGTGGCCTGCGACCACTACCACCGGATGCCGCAGGACGTGGCGCTGATCTCCTCGCTCGGCGTGGACGTCTACCGGTTCTCCGTGGCCTGGCCCCGGATCCAGGCGAGTGGCCGCGGCCCGGCGAACGAGAGGGGGCTCGGGTTCTACGACCGGCTGGTCGACGAGCTGCTGCGGTCCGGAGTGGACCCGTGGGTCACGCTGTACCACTGGGACCTGCCGCAGGAGCTGGAGGACAAGGGCGGCTGGCCCGAGCGCGACACCGCCTACCGGTTCGCCGACTATGCGATGCTGGTGTTCGACCGTCTGCAGGACCGCGTGCGCACGTGGACCACGCTGAACGAGCCGTGGTGCTCTGCGATGCTCGGCTACTACGAGGGCCGCCAGGCGCCCGGGCGGCAGAACTTCGCCGACGCCATGGACGCCGTGCACCACCTGCTGCTCGGCCACGGCCTTGCCGCGCAACGGATGCGGGCGGCGGCCACCGCGCCGATCGAGCTGGGCATCACGCTGAACATGGGCACCGCCATGGCGGCCACGGAGAGCCTCGCCGACCAGGAGGCCGCGCGGCGGGCCGACGGCCTCGGCGCGCGGATCTACCTCGATCCCCTGCTGCGCGGCCAGTACCCCGGCGACATCCTCGACGACCTGTCCACCCGGGGCGTCAAGCTCCCGGTGGTCGACGGCGACCTGGCGATCATCGCCGAGCCGATCGACGTACTCGGCGTGAACTACTACTCCAGCCACCGCTTCTCCGGGGTGGACGCCACCGGCCGCACCGAGGACGAGGACGGCAACCCGATCTCGGTGAACGTGCCGCTCGGCCGTCCGGTCACGGCCATGGACTGGGAGATCGTGCCGGAGGGCTTCACCGAGCTGCTCGTGCGGCTGTCCCGCGAGTACCCCGGCGTGCCGATGGTGATCACCGAGAACGGCGCCGCGTTCGACGACGAGGCCGACCCGTCCGGGTACGTGCGGGACGACGACCGGACCGAGTACCTGTCGTCGCACCTTGCCGCGGTCGCCGCCGCGCGCCAGCAGGGCGCCGACGTGCGCGGGTACTTCGCGTGGTCGCTGATGGACAACTTCGAGTGGTCCTACGGCTACGCGAAGCGGTTCGGCCTCGTGCACGTGGACTACGAGACGCAGGTGCGCACCCCGAAGCAGAGCGCGCTCTGGTACCGCGACACGATCCGCAAGGTGCGCGGGCACTGAGACCGGTCGGGTGGCCGTCCGATGTGGACGGTCACCTGCGCAGCTCGGCCAGCTGCACCGCGTGCCGGGGCAGGTGGATCTCGCCGACGCCGGTGACGAGCCACAGCAGTGGCAGCGGCTCGTCCACCACGACGAGGTTGTTGGACACGATGAGGACGTGCAGCGACGCCTCGAGGTCCGCGTCGTCGAGGTCCGCGACGACCGTCGGGTAGACGACGCTGTCGCGGCGCACGAGGTCGACCAGCGCGGCGATGCTGCCCGCGTCGGAGACGATCCGGCGCAGGTTCCACTCGTCCAGCGTCGGCCGGTTGTCGTAGACGACCCGCAGGCCGGCGCGCACCGCGAGCGCGGTCGAGGCGATGTGCGCGTTGACCGCGTGCACGTGCGCGAGCAGGCGCGGCGCGTCCCACTCCCCCTTGGCCGGCTCGCCGAACCCGCCGCCGTCCGCGATGGACAGGAAGTCGTCGAACGCCTGTGTCAGCTCTGTGGTGTCCACGATGCCTATTCTCGCTTGCCGACCCCCCGGCGTTGCGGCGACGATCGCCGTATGTCGTTCGAGGACCGGATCGCGGACCGGCTCGCCGCGCTGCCCGGCGTGGTGGCGGTGGCGCTCGGCGGTTCCCGCGCGCTCGGCACGCACCGGCCGGACAGTGACTGGGACCTCGCCGTCTACTACCGGGGGACGTTCGACCCGCAGGCACTGCGCGACGTCGGCTGGCCCGGCGAGGTGTCCGAGCTGGGCGGCTGGGGCGGCGGCGTGTTCAACGGCGGCGCCTGGCTGACGATCGAGGACCGGCGCGTCGACGTGCACTACCGCGACCTCGACAGCGTGGAACACGAGCTGGCGGAGGCCCGCGCGGGGCGGTTCCGGGTTGAGCCGCTGCTGTTCCACCTCGCGGGGATCCCGACGTACCTGGTCGTCGCGGAGCTCGCGCTGAACGTGGTGCTGCGTGGCGCGCTCCCGAGGCCCGAGTACCCGGCGGCGCTGCGTGCGGCCGCGCCGCGCGTGTGGTGGGAGCGGGGCACGCAGGTGCTGGCGTACGCGCGGGACGGGCACGCGCGGCACGGCCGCCGCGCGCAGAGCGCCGGTCTCGTCGTCCAGGGCGCGACGATGGCCGCGCACGCGGTGCTCTCCGCCCGCGGCGAGTGGGTGACCAACGAGAAGGAGCTGCTCACGCGTGCCGGGCTGCGCGGTATCGACGAGCTGGTGGCCGCCGAGGACCAGGTACGGGCCGTCGACGCGGCGATCTCGCTGTGCTCCACCGCGGTGACGACCGCGCAACTCGGCGGCTCGTGAACGGGTGAGGCCTGCTGGTGCTGACCGTTTCCCGGCGATCACCGGGAACGCGGGTACGCGGGTCACGCCACCCGTGTGACGGCCCTCGACGCCGACGTCACCGCCGGCGCCGCCGCGTTGCCCGGCGTCACCGTGAAACCACGCAGCCGCAGGCTGTTCGACACCACGAAGACCGAGCTGAACGCCATGACGAAGCCCGCCAGCATCGGGTTCAGCAACCCGCTCGCGGCCAACGGAATCGCCGCCACGTTGTAGGCGAACGCCCAGAACAGGTTGCCCTTGATCGTGCCGAGCGTCTTGCGCGACAACCGGATGGCGTCCGCCGCGGCGCGCAGGTCGCCACGTACGAGCGTCAGGTCGCTGGCCTCGATCGCCACGTCCGTGCCGGTGCCCATCGCGAGGCCCAGGTCCGCCTGTGCCAGCGCGGCCGCGTCGTTGACGCCGTCGCCCACCATCGCGACCACCCGGCCGGACTCCTGCAGCCGCTTGACCGCGTCGACCTTGCCGGCCGGCAGCACACCCGCGATGACCTCGTCGATGCCCACCTGGGCGGCCACCGACCGCGCGACCTCCTCGTGGTCGCCGGTCAGCATCACCGGCGTCAGCCCCAGCGCACGCAGCTGCGCGACGGCGTCGGCGCTCGTCGGCCTGACCGTGTCGGCCACCACCAGCAGCCCCCGCGCGACGCCGCCCCACGCGACCGTCACGACCGTGCGCCCGGCCCGCTCGTAGGACGCCAGCGACGGCGGCAGCTCCGGCAGCCACCGGTTGTCCGCCGTCACCCGCCCGACCGCGACCTCGTGCCCGTCGACCGTGCCACGCACGCCGAGGCCCTCGACCGCAGCGAACCCGGTCACCGGCGGCAGCGTGCCGACGCGGTCCCGCGCCGCCTCCGCGACCGCACGGGCGATCGGGTGCTCCGAGGCGTCCTCCAGCGCACCGGCCAGCCGCAGCAGCCGCTCCGGCGCGACACCGTCGGCGACCACGACGTCCACCAGCGACATCCGGCCGGTCGTCACCGTGCCCGTCTTGTCCAGCACCACCGTGTCGACGCGCCGCGTGGACTCCAGCACCTCGGGGCCCTTGATCAGGATGCCGAGCTGCGCGCCACGGCCGGTGCCCACGAGCAGCGCGGTCGGCGTCGCCAGCCCCAGCGCGCACGGGCACGCGATGATCAGCACGGCCACCGCGGCCGTGAACGCGGCGGACGCCGACGAGCCGGTGCCGAGCCAGAACCCGAGCGTGCCGAGCGCCAGCGCGATCACCACCGGCACGAACACCGCCGACACCCGGTCGGCGAGACGCTGCACCGCGGCCTTGCCCGTCTGCGCCTGCTCCACCAGTCGCGCCATCTGCGCGAGCTGGGTGTCCGAGCCGATCCGGGTCGCACGCACGACCAGCCGCCCGCCCGCGTTGACCGTCGCGCCGACGACCGAGTCCCCCGCGACGACCTCGACCGGGAGCGACTCACCGGTCAGCATGCTCTCGTCGACCGCGGACGCGCCCTCCTCGACGACGCCGTCCGTCGCGATCTTCTCCCCCGGCCGCACCACGAACAGGTCGCCGACGGCGAGCCGCTCGATCGGGATCCGCGTCTCCAGCCCGCCCCGCAGCACCGCGACGTCCTTGGCGCCGAGCGACAGCAGCGCGCGCAGCGCGGAGCCGGCGCGGCTCTTCGCGCGGGCCTCGAAGTACCGGCCCGCCAGGATGAACGTGGTGACCCCGGCCGCGACCTCGAGGTAGATGTTGCCGTCGCCGCCGGCCCGCTCGATCGTCAGCCGGAACGGGTGCCGCATGCCCGGCTCGCCTGCCGTGCCGAGGAACAACGCGTACAGCGACCACGCCAGCGCCGAGATCGTGCCCATCGAGATGAGCGTGTCCATGGTGGCCGCGCCGTGCCGCAGGTTGGTGAGGGCCGCGCGGTGGAACGGCCACGCGCCCCACACGACCACCGGCGCGGCCAGCGTCAGCGACAGCCACTGCCAGTAGTCGAACTGCAGCCACGACGACATCGCCATCGCGACCACCGGCACGGCGAGCGCGAGGCTGACGAGCAGCCGGGTGCGCAGGGCCCGCAGCTCCCGGTCCGCCGGCTCGTCCTCGTCGGTCGCCACCGGTTCCGGAGACGGCAGGCTCGCGGTGTAGCCCATCTTCGTCACGACCGCGACCAGGTCGTCGGTCGACACGTCCGCCGACGCCGTGACCCGCGCCTTCTCGGTCGCGTAGTTGACGCTCGCCTCGACGCCGTCGAGCCGGTTCAGCCGCTTCTCGATGCGCGCCGCGCAGGACGCGCACGTCATGCCGCCGATCACCAGCTCGACCTGCCCGGTGGACATCGGTTCTCCTACGGTCGTCATCGGTGTCCGTGCCCGCCCGCGACCGCGGTGAACTCCGCGGTGCGCACCACGTCGCCGTGCTTGAAGTCCAGGTACAGCCGGTACGTGCCGGTGGACGGCACCTCGGCGTAGAACACGATGTTCGGCCCCGCCGCGGTCCTGCCGTCGCCCGGCTCGCCGTCCGGGTGGACGTGCAGGTAGGCGAGGTCGCCCTGCCGCAGCGCGACCAGGTGACCGTACGCCGCGAGGTGGGGCTCCAGGTCGGTGACCGGCACCCCGTCCTTCTCGACCGACAGCGTCAGCCTGCTGCTCTCACCAGGGGTCAGCTCACCCGCGAGCGTCACGCGGTAGCCGTCGACGACCGCGGCGGTGAGCGCGGGCGCCGGCAGCGGCGTCGGGGTGTACGCGCCGGCGACCGGTACGTCGGCACCGAGCGTGAGCCCCGCCGCGCGGCCCTTCGGCTGGAAGTCGGCGAACACCCGGTAGTCGCCGGCGGCCGCGAACGTCAGCGGGAGCCGCCAGGTGCCGTCCGCGGCCATCACCGGGTGCACGTGCCGGAACCCGGACAGGTCCCGGCGCGCGACGATCAGGTGCATGAGCTTGTCGTGCGTCTTCTCGAACCCGGTCACCGCGTGGCCGTCCGCGCCCACGATCCGGAACGCGAACTCGGCCGGCCGACCGGCGGTGAGGCCCGTGCTGAGCACCTCGAGAGAGTTGCCGTCCTCGCTGACCTGCAAACCGGCCGGCGGCCCGACGGCCTCGTCGTGACCGCCGCCGTGGCCCTCTTCCGCCATGTCGCCGGCCATGCCCTCGTGGGCCGCCGGCTCCGGCTCCGCGGCGACCGGCCCGACGAGCTTGCCGACGCCGAAGGCCGCGCCGAACACCACGGCGACGGCCAGCGCGAACCCGCCGAGCTTGAGTCCCGTCCGCGAGCCGGCCATCGTCAGCCGGCCAGCTCGTAGCCGGCCTCGTCGACCGACGCGCGGACGGTCTCGAGGTCGATCGGCTCCTGGCTGGTGACGGTGACCGCGCCGGTCGACAGCTCGACCTGGACGTCGATGACGCCCGGGATCTGCCCGACCTCCTCGCGCACCGCGCCGACGCAGTGCTCGCAGGTCATGCCGGTCACCGTGTAAGTGTGCTTCGCCACCAGAGTCTCCCTGTGCTCACGACCGGCCTTCCGTGCCGGCCCCACCATCAACCTACTATACCCCCGCACGGTATCCAAGAGAGGGTTGCAGCCAGATTCACGACGGGTTCCAGATCCGGTTGCGACCCTGGCGGGATGGACCACGTCGCGATGACCAGAGCACAGCTGGCGCACCGGGTCGCCGCCGTCACCGGAGTGTCGCATGTGGACGTCGCGGGCGACGCCGACCTCACCGCGCTCGGACTCGACTCCCTGGCCGTCATGCGACTGGTCAACGAGTGGCGCGTGCGCGGAATCCCGGTCACCTTCCGCCAGCTCGCCGAGGAGCCGACGCTCGACGCGTGGCACACGGTACTCACCAACCTGCTGCGCGCGAACTCCCACCTGGCCGCCTGACCAGGACACATGACGTCGTCACAGTGACGTGCTGAGCCAGTAACCCGCGTTCCATTGCCGAGTCACTGGTGACCATAAGTGGCCCCGGTCACACTCGAAACCATGACCGCGTTGGAAGAGATGGGCATCGTGCTCCGCGCCGTGCCCGGCCCGCGCTCCGCCGACCACGAGATCGCCTCCTGGTACGAGCTCAAGGCGCGACTGCTCGAACACCTGGCCGACGATGCCGTCGGCGCGGAGGCGGCGCGGATGCGCTCGCAGGCGACCGCGGCACACCGCCACGCGACCGCTCTCCTTGCCAGCACGTGAAAAGCCCGTTTCCGACAAACCCGGCGGGGGTATCACCCCGGCACCCGGCGCCGACCTGCGCATGGTGTCCGCAATGGACGGACAGTTACCGGCCGATGGGCCACGCGTAGAAGGCTGTTGGCGCACGTTCCCAGTGGACTCGTCTGCTCAACGGTCGGGGTTCGAACCACGGAGGTATTCCGACATGTCAACAGTTCCGTTACGTGCCCGCAAGTTAACCGCCGCCGGGGTGGCGCTGGGCATGCTCCTCGTCATCCCGGCCGCGGCACACGGGTCGCCCGCGTCCTCCACGGGCCGCAACGCACCGCTTCGACTCAACCAGATGCAGGTCATCGGCACCCAGAACAGCTTCCACCAGGAGCCGCCGGCCAACGAGAAGGCGATCCGGGTGCAGATCACCGGCCCGCAGGTGGAGCAGACGATCGAGTACACGCACGCGCCCGTCGCGAAGCAGCTCGGCTACCAGAAGGTGCGCCAGCTGGAGTTCGACGTGTACGCCGACCCGTACGGCGGCATGTACTCGACCCCGTACCTGCGGGTCGCGGCCGGCAACGGCCCGATGGACCCGGTCATGAACCAGCCCGGCACCAAGGTCCTGCACCTGCAGGACGTCGACTACCACTCGAGCTGCCTCACGTTCGTCAAGTGCCTGCAGCAGGTCAAGGACTGGTCGGACCGCAACCGCGGCGCGGTCACGGTCGCGATCATGCTGGAGTTCCAGGACCGCCCGCTGATCGTGCCGGGCGAGACCGAGCCGAGACCGGGCACCGTCATCCCGCTCAAGTGGGACCGGCCCAGGATGTTGGCTCTGGAGCGGGAGATCCTGTCGGTGTTCCCGCGCGACCGGCTCGTCACCCCCGACAACGTGCGCAAGCCCGGCAAGACGCTCGAGCAGTCGGTGCTGCAGGACGGCTGGCCGACCGTGGACGCCACCCGCGGCAAGATCCTCTTCCTGATGGACAACGACGGCGCGTACCGGGACACCTACCTCCGGGGCAACCCGAGCCTCGAGGGCCGCCTCCTGTTCACCAACAGCAAACCCGGCGTGCCAGACGGGGCGTTCATGAAGCGCTACGTGTGGGACCAGGGCGGGGTCGCCGAGATCACCGGGCTGGTCCGCAAGGGCTACCTGGTGCGCACGAGGGCGGACGCGGACACCATGCAGGCACGCACCAACGACACGTCGACGCGGGACGCCGCGCTCGCGACCGGCGCGCAGTGGGTGAGCACCGACTACCCGGCGCCGGGCATGGCGTCCCGGTTCGACGGCAGTCCGTACTACGCGGCGATTCCCGGCGGCTACACCGCGCGGTGCAACCCGCAGACGGCGCCGTCGTACTGCCACTGCGGGCTGCTCGAGTAGCGGTCGAAACCCCGTGCCACGCGGAAAGGGACGAGCGGGCGCTCGTCCCTTTCCGCGCGTCAGAACAGGGTGGGCGGGCTCGCGGCCTCGAACGGGTCGAACGTGTCGAGCCGGGCGCCCGTGACACAGGAGAACTGGACCGACAGTCCTGAGTGGTCGGTCAGGCGGGTGGTGCGCGGCTCGTGCACGTACTCGCACTCGACGAGCTCCTCGGCCAGCTGCTTGGAGCAGTGCGCGTGGTCGTAGCGGTAGCCGTCGCCGGTGCGGCCGATCCAGCTGTGCTCGACGCGGTCCGGGTTGAGGTGCCGGTAGGCGTCGACGAGGTCGTGCCGGTCGGTGAGGCCGCGGTAGAAGTCGTACTCGAACCAGCGGAACGTGCTGTAGGCCGGGTCGTGGTCGGGCTCGACGACGTTGAGGTCGCCGAGCAGCACGGTGTGCACGCCCGCGTCGGTGAGGCCGCCGGCGCCGAGCGTCGCGGAGAACTCGGAGAGCCAGCGGCGCTTGCGCTCGGTCTTGTCCGCGGTCGCGTCCCGCAACGGAACGTACGTGCCGAGCACCCGAACCAGGCCCATCTGGGTGGAAATCAGCGCTCCTGTCACCCGATTGGGTAGGAAGGAGACCATCTCGCCGATCGGGTCGGCCCGCAGGGGCAGCTTGCTGACGACCATCACGCCGTACTCGGTCGGCCCCGGCTTCGGGTACAGCACCGCGTACCCGGCCGTGCGGAACGCGTCGGCGAGGTGCCGGCAGCCGTCGCTCGCCCTGGTCTCGGTCAGCACTAACACGTCCTCGTGCCGGGTGGCGAGCCACGCCAGCTGGCGGTGGGCGCGCTCGGCGGAGGGGCTGCCGATGTTGAGGGTCAGCATGCTGAGACCGGACATGAGAAGTGATGGTAGAGAGGAGACCTTTGCGGAAGAATCCCGCCCGTGATTGACGCCCCGGCTCTCGCCGGCGACACCAGGTCCCCCTTCGCGAAACTACCCGTGACCGCCATCGCCGCGGGCCTGTTCGCCGTGCTGATGGCGGTGAGCGGCCGCTACGGCTACCACCGCGACGAGCTGTACTTCCGGATGCTCGGCGAGCAGCCGGCGCTCGGCTACTTCGACACTCCCCCGCTCACCCCGATGATCGCGAAACTCTCGGTGGCGCTGTTCGGCGACAACGTGGTCGCGCTGCGGGTGGCGCCCGCGCTGATCGTCGCGGTCACGGTCGCGCTGGTCGCGCTGGCCTGCCGGGAGCTGGGTGGCGGCCGGGGCGCCCAGGTGCTGACCGCGGCCGGGATCGCCTGCTCGTCGATGACGTTGATCTCCGGGCACATGCTGCTGACGCTGACGCCGGACCTCGCGCTCTGGGCGGCGGCGATTCTCTTCTTGCTGAAGGCGATTCGCGTTGACCCGAGGTGGTGGCTCGCGGTCGGTGCGGTGGTCGGCGTCGCCACGTACAACCGGCAGCTGATCGCGCTGCTCGTGCTCAGTGTCGGCGTCGGCATCCTGGTACTCGGGCCCAGGTCGGTGCTGCGGCTGCGGTGGCTGTGGCTGGGCGGCCTGCTCGGCGTGGTGCTCGCGCTGCCGAACCTCTACTACCAGTACACGCACGACTGGCCGCAGCTGCAGATGGCGGCGGCGCTCGACTTCGACGAGGGCGGCGACAACCGGATCATGTTCGGACCGCTGCAGTTCGGCCTGCTCGGCCCGCCGCTCGCGATCATCGCGATCGTCGGGCTGGTGTGGCTGTGGCGGCGCCGCGACCTCCGGTTCTTCGTGCTCGCGTACCCGGTGGCGTGTGCGCTGACGCTGTACTCCGGCGGCCGCCCGGACTACGTCGTCGGGCTGCTGATGCTGCTGTACGCGGCGGGCTGCGTGCCGACGGCGGTCTGGATGCGGACGGTGTGGCGGCGGCTCCTGGTGGTGGTCGGGGTCGTGCTGACGGCCGCGGTGTCGGTGCCGCTGGGACTTCCGGTGCTGCCGGTGTCCGCTTTGGACGATGTGCCGGTCGGCGAGCTCAACGAGACGGCCGTCGAGTCGATCGGGTGGGAGCGGTTCGCGCAGCAGATCGACGAGGCGACGGTCGGCATCTCCGCCGCCGACCGGGTTCACACGATCGTGTTGGCGGAGAACTACGGGCAGGCCGGCGCGGTCGACCGGTGGCGGACCGAGCTCGACCTGCCGCCGGTGTACAGCGGGCACAACGAGCTGTGGTGGCGCGGCGCGCCGCCGGACGACGTGACGGTCGCGATCACGGCCACCGACGCGCCACGGGTGCGTGCCATGTTCGAGTCCTGTGTAGAGCGTGGCAGGGTCGACGACGGGGTCGGGTCGTGGAACGAGGAGCAGGGCAAACCTATCCTCGTGTGCCGGAACCCGGTGCGGTCGTGGGCCGCCCTGTGGCCGGGACTGCGACACTACAGCTGAGCACGGCGGCGGCCAGTACGGCGACGAGGTACGGGCTGTCCACTGTGGTCACCGCGATGCCGAGCACGATCCCGACCGGGGTGAGCGCGACGTCGGAGACGAGTCCCATGGCGGACAGCGACAGCGCGACCGTCACGAGTCCGGTCACCAGCAGCGGGAGGTCGGCCACCGTGGTCGCCTCGGCGAGCAGCCAGAAGCCCAGCGCCGAGGTGGCGAAGCCGACGTGGATGGTCGTGCGGCGGCCGACCACGCGGGTGAGCAGCCCGGCGAGCGGGCGGCCGGCGAAGAGGCACAGTACGGCCGGCGCCATGAGCAGGCCGGCACGCAGGGGCGACTGGCCGAGCAGCTGAACCCGCTGGGCCGTCAGCAGGAGCGCGGCGACGAGGAGTCCCGTGGCACCGGCGGCGAGCAGGCCGTGGATGAGCGGCGGCCGGTCGGCGACCGTGCGGACCGGCGGCCGCACGGCGACAGTGGCAGCGATCATGAGGGCCACGTCGACCACGAACACGGCCTGCCAGCCGAACCACGAGACGAGCGCCCCGCCGGCGACCACACCGGCGAGCGCGGCGGAGACGTGCGGCCGCCATTGGACGGCCGCGAGCACGAGCGCCGCGCCGATGCCCTGCAGCGGCCGGGCGACGAGCAGTACGGCGACGTGGCCGGCGAACACGGCCACGAGGGCGCCGGTCGCGAACAACGCGGCCCCGACGTGGAAACCACGCGGGCCGAGCCGCCCGGCGAGCAGCAGCGTCGCCGCGACCGCGAGCGGCCCCGCGGCCAGCACCCACGACAGCTCCGTGGCCGAGACGCGCAGCGCGGCGCCGACGCTCTGCGCCGCCACGGCCGTGCCGACGAGGTCGAAGCCGATCACGAACAACGCGAGGAACCCGACCGCGGACCGTGCCGCGACCGGTGCTCGGTACACAGTGGACAGTGTCTGGCTCACGGCTGCCTCCTCGAGGGATGGGCGCACACACGTGTGCCGGCGGCTCGACGCCGAGCCGCCGGCAGTGCTGGGTCAGGCGGCCGGGCGCTCCTCGCCCCGGGAGCTCGGCGGGTTGAGCAGCGCGAGGAGCACCTCGCCGTCGGCGCGACCCTCCTGCTTGTCCCAGAACCGAACGGTCGTCTCCGTGAGGACCATCGGCTGGCGGACGTTGCTGTGGGTGATGGACGAGAACGCGACCTCACCGCTGAACGCCATCGAGTCGATCTGCGAGCGGAAGATGCTGCGGAACCGGGCGATCAGGATGTCCGGGAGCTGGCGCACCCAGTAGTCGTCGACAGTCCACTCGGCGAGCGCCGGCACCGCGTGCTCCTTGATGGACTTCGCCAGCAGGTAGTAGACCAGCTGGTTGTAGCAGATGTTGAACTCCACCGCGTTGAAGTGGCCGGTGTCGTCGATGTAGCACGGGCTGGGGATGCTGAACTCGCCGCGCGCGACCCCGAGGCCGTTCTTGACCGAGATGGTCGCCGACTGCAGGTACCGGCAGTGTTCCTTGTACGGCCGCAGCACACCTTCGAGCAGATGCGGGTCCTCCTCGAAGCGCAGCGGCGTCTTGGCGTCGAACAGCGGCGTGACGGTCTGGGCCATCTCATGCCTCCTTGCCGAGCCGGTCGTACTCGTCAAGCACGGTCACCCGGTGCGAGGCGGTCGGCTCCGGCTTCGTGGTGTGCAGCGCCCGGTGGATGAGCGTGCGGTTGTCCCACAGCAGCAGGTCGCCCTTCTCGAAGGTCTGCAGGTGGACGTTCTCGTGCGTGAACGTGTCGTCCAGCTGTCCGGTCGCCTCGAACAGCTGGTGCAGCAGCCCGTCCTCGATGACGTTGCCGTCCTTGTCGGCGATGGACTCGGTGAAGCCCTCGCTCAGGTACAGCGTCGGCTCGCCGGTCACCGGGTGGACGAACACCGTCGGGTGCGTCGCCGGCGGGGTGTGCGCCCGCACCTCGGCGACCACCTCGCCGAGCGGACGGTAGACGTCGCTCGGGCGGATCTTGAAGAAGCGGGACGCGCCGTGCTGGCAGGTGGTCCCCTTGATCGCGGCCTTCAGCTCGTCGGACAGGTTCTGGTACGCCTTCGACATGTTGATGAAGTACGTGCCGCGGTTCTGCGCCGGCACCACCTGCGGGTGGATGATCGTGATCGCGAAGGGCTCCGGCATGAACTGGTAGTCCGCGTGCCAGAACTTGCCGGTGCGCGGCACGCCGATCTGCTGACCGTCCTTCGGCACGTTCGAGGAGACGAAGATCTCCTTGTGCTCCGGGTGGTGGTACATCGGCTCGTAGTAGGTGACCGGCTCGCCGAACCGGCGGCCGAGGCTCAGGAACTGGGACGGCGTCAGGTCCTGGCCGCGCAACAGGACGATCTTCTCCTGGTACACGGTCCACTTGATCTTCGCGATGTCGTCGGCGGTGGCGCTCTCGGCGTCGAACCCGTCCACCACGACACCCATGCTCCTGCCGTCCTGCGGGGTGATCTCCATCGAACCCAAACCTCTCTTCGACTTCCGGTTCGCCATCGCGTCTTCAACGCTATTGGCGGCGCGTAACTGGTCGGTAATTCCAGGGTCTGTCAGCTCGTCTGTCAGCTCGTCCGTCGCAGTGCCCTGCGCACGAGGTCGTCGGCGTCCATGGCGTCCAGGTCCGCCGCCGCTTCCGGTTCCGGGGTGTCCACGCCAGGGGCGTGCTCCTCGGTGCCGGCCAGCTGCAGCAACGTCTCCAGCAGCCCCGCGGCACGCAGCTGTCCCAAGGGGACGGTCGCGAGCGCGCGGCGGATCTCGCCCTCGCGGGCGTCGAGGTCCTCGGCGCCCGGGAGCTCGGGCAGCAGGTCCGCCCGCAGCTGGCTGGCCAACGCGACCGGGGTCGGGTAGTCGAAGATCAGCGTCGCCGGCAGGCGGAGTCCGGTCACCGTGTTCAGGCGGTTGCGCAGCTCGACCGCGGTCAGCGAGTCGAACCCGAGCTCGGTGAACGCGCGGCCGGCGTCGATCCGCGCGGCCGTGCCGTGCCCGAGCACGGGCGCCACGTGCGAGCACACGAGGTCGAGCAGCGCCCGGTGCTGGTCGGCCTCCGGCAGTCCCGTGAGCTTCTTGACGAGCGTCGAGGTGCCGCCGGCCGAGGCCGGGTTGCCGTGGGCGGTGCCACGCACGGCCGCCTTGACGAGCCCTCGGAACACCGACCGCAGCGTGCCCGCCGCGGCCTCGGCGCGCAGCGCGCCGGTGTCCAGCTCGGTCGGCAGGAGGCTCGGCAGCCCGAGCGCGACGGCCGTGTCGAACAGGGCCAGACCGTCCGCTGTGGACAGTGCACGGACCCCACCTCGGTTGAGACGGGCCTCGTCGACCTGGTCGGTCATGCCGCTGCCCTGCGCCCACAGTCCCCACGCGAGCGCGGTGGCCGGCAGGCCACGGGCGTGCCGGTGGTGTGCCAGCGCGTCGAGGAACGCGTTGGCGGCCGCGTAGTTGGCCTGTCCCGCGTTGCCGAGGATGCCGGCGGCCGACGAGAACAGCACGAACAGCCGCGCGTCGGGCACCAGCTGGTGGAGGTTCGTCGCGGCGGTCACCTTGGCCCGCAGCACGGTGTCGAGCTGTTCTGTGGTCAGCGACTCGAGGAGGCCGTCCGCGAGCACGCCGGCGGAGTGCACGACCCCGGCGACCGGGTGCGTCGCGAGCAGGTCGGCGAGCGCCTCCCGGTCGGCGACGTCGCACGCGGCGACGGCCACGGTCGCGCCCAACCCGGTCAGCTCGCCGACCAGGTCGTCGACACCCGGCGCGGCCGGCCCGCGCCTGCTGACCAGCAGCAGGCTGTCCACGCCGTGCGCGGTGACGAGGTGGCGGGCCACGGTCGCGCCCAACCCGCCGGTGCCACCCGTGACGAGGACCGTGCCGTCGATCGCGGGCCACTCCCCCGCCACGGCCGTGTCGGCCCTGGCCAGGCGTGGCACGAGCACGGACCCGTCCCGCACGGCGAGCTGCGGTTCACCGGCGTGCGCCCGTGCCGCCGCGAGGGCGTCCACTGTGGACTCCGTGTCGATCAGCACGAACCGACCAGGGTGCTCGGACTGCGCCGACCGGACCAGGCCCCACACGGCCGCGCCGGCCAGGTCGGGGTCGTCGGCCACGGCGCCGTGCGTGACGATCGCGAGCGGCGTCTCGTCGCCGGCCAGCCGTTCCTGGAGCACCGCCAGCACGGCGTGGGTCGCCTCGCGCACCGGTTGTCCCGCCGGCACGTCGTGCACCGCGGGCTCCGGCCCGTCCTCGGCGGGCGCGGGTGTCCATTCGAGACGGTAGAGCGAGGCCGTCGCCGCCGCGGCCCGCAACGTGTCCAGCTCGACCGGCCGGGTCACCAGCGACTCGACCGACACCACCGGCGCACCCGTCGCGTCCGCCAACTGGACGGACACCGCGTCACCGCCGGCGGGCGCGAGCCGCACCCGTCCCGCGGTCGCGCCGGTGGCGTGCAACGCGACGCCACGCCACGCGAACGGCAGCCGTGCGGCCACCGCGTCCCGTTCGACGGCGAGCAACCCGTGCAGCGCGGCGTCCAGCAGCGCGGGGTGCACGCCGAACCGTCCCGCGTCGGCCTGACCCAGCTCGGCCAGTGCCACCTCGGCGAACAGCTCGTCGCCCCGCGTCCACAGCTTGTGCAGGCCCTGGAAGTTCTCGCCGTAACCGAAACCGGCGGCGGCGAGGTCGTCGTACACGCCGGTCAGGTCGACCGGCCGCGCGCCGGCGGGCGGCCACTCGGTCAGGTCGAACCCGGCCGACCGGCCACTCGTGACGGTTCCGGTCGCGTGCCGGGTCCACGGCACCTCGACGGCGGCCGACTCGGCCCGCGAGTACACGGTCACCGGGCGCCTGCCGTCCGCGTCCGGACCGCCGACCGTGAGCTGCAACCGGACCGCGCCGTGCTCCGGCAGCACCAGCGGCGCCTCCAGGGTCAGCTCCTCGACCCGGTCGCAGCCGACGTGGTCGCCGGCCCGGACGGCCAGCTCGACCAGCGCGGCGCCCGGCACCAGCACGGTGTCGGCGACGGCGTGGTCCGCGAGCCACGGGTGCGACTGGACGGAGACGCGGCCGGTGAACAGGAATCCGCCCGTGTCCGGCAGATCCATCGCGGCGCTGAGCAGCGGATGCTCCGCGGCCACCTGGCCGAGCCCGACCGCGTCGACCGCGGCCGTGCCGGCGACCAGCCAGTAGGGCCTGCGCTGGAACGCGTAGGTCGGCAGGTCGATCCGGCGTGCGCCGGGGAAGGTCGCCGCCCAGTCCAGCCGGACACCGTGCGTGTGCGCCTCGGCGACCGAGCCGACGAAGCGGGCGAGGTCGCCGGAGTCCCGCCGCAGCGAGCCGACCACCGTGCCGTCGATGCCACTGTCCTCAATGGTCTCCCGCAGCCCGACGCCGAGCACCGGGTGCGGGCTCACCTCGACGAAGTGCCGGTGCCCGTCGACCAGCAGCGTCCGCGTGGCCTGCTCGAACTCGACCGTGCGGCGCAGGTTCCGGTACCAGTACTCGGCGTTCAGCTCGAGCGTGTCCATCAGCTGCCCGGTCACCGTCGAGTAGAACGGGACCTCCGCGAGGCGCGGCCGGATCGGCGCGAGCGCGTTCAGCACCTGGTGCCGGATCCGCTCCACCTGCTCGGAGTGCGACGCGTAGTCCACTGGGATGCGCTTGGCCCGCACCTCGCGGCGCGCGCACTCGGCGAGCAGCGCGTCGAGCGCCGCGACCTCGCCGGACACCACGACCGAACGCGGCCCGTTGACCGTCGCCACGCCGAGCACGCCGTCCCACGGCAGCAGCAGCCGGTTGACCTCGGTGACCGGCAGCGGCACCGACACCATGCCACCGAGCCCGGACAGTGCCTGCAACGCCTTGCTGCGCAACGTGACCACGCGGGCGCCGTCCTCGACGGACAGCGCGCCGGAGACCACGGCGGCGGCGATCTCGCCCTGCGAGTGGCCCACGACCGCGTCCGGATGGACGCCGTAGGACCGCCACAGTGCCGCGAGCGACACCATCATCGCCCACAGCGCGGGCTGCACCACGTCCACCCGCTCCAGTGACGCCGCGCCGGGCGCGCCGCGGACCACGTCGAGCAGCGACCAGTCCACGTGCGGCGCCACGGCGAGCGCGCACTCGGCCATCCGGTCCGCGAACACCTCGGACGAGTCGAGCAGCGCGGCGGCCATGCCGACCCACTGCGAACCCTGGCCGGGGAACACGAACGTGACCTTGCCGCTCGCGCCGGCGGCGGCCTGGACCACGGCGGCCGTCGGCTCACCGGCGGCCAGCGCGGCGAGGCCGGCGAGCAGCTCGTCGCGGTCCGCGCCGGTCACCACGGCCCGCTGTTCGAGCGCGGCGCGGGTGGTGGCCAGCGAGAAGCCGAGGTCGGCCAGGTCCACATCGGACTCTTCGACGAACTCGCGCAGCCGGGCCGCCTGTGCGGCCAGCCCGTCGGTCGTGCGTGCGGACAGGACCAGCGGGAGCACCCCGGCCGGCGTCGCGCGAACGTCCATTGCGGACTCGTCCGACTCCGGTGCCTGCTCCAGGATCACGTGCGCGTTGGTGCCGCTGATGCCGAACGAGGACACCCCCGCCCGGTACGGGCGTCCGGTCGACGGCCACTCGACGGGCTCGGTCAGCAGCACGACGTGCCCGGCCGACCAGTCGACCTTCTGCGACGGCTCGTCGACGTGCAACGTCCTCGGCAGGACCCCGTTGCGCATCGCCATGATCATCTTGATCACACCGCCGACGCCGGCCGCGGCCTGCGTGTGGCCGATGTTCGACTTCAGCGAGCCGAGCCACAGCGGGTCGCCGACCCGGCCCTGCCCGTAGGTGGCGAGCAGCGCCTGGGCCTCGATGGGGTCGCCGAGCGCGGTGCCGGTGCCGTGTGCCTCCACGGCGTCGATGTCCGTTGTGGACAGTCGGGCACTGGCGAGCGCGGCGTGGATGACCCGCTGCTGCGACGGCCCGTTCGGCGCGGTGAGCCCGTTGGACGCGCCGTCCTGGTTGACCGCGGACCCCTTCAGCACGGCCAGCACCGGGTGCCCGTTGCGCCGCGCGTCGGACAGCCGCTCGACGAGCAGCACGCCGACGCCTTCCGCCCACGCGGTGCCGTCCGCGGCACCGGCGAACGGCTTGCACCGGCCGTCCGGCGCGAGCCCGCGCTGCCGGCTGAACTCGATGAACGTCGCCGGCGTCGCCATCACCGTCACCCCGCCGGCGATCGCGAGGTCGCACTCGCCGTCCCGCAGTGCCTGCGCGGCGAGGTGGAGCGCGACGAGCGACGACGAGCACGCGGTGTCGATGGTGACCGCGGGGCCTTCCAGCCCGTAGGTGTAGGCGACCCGGCCGGACACCACGCTGCCGGACGTGCCGGTGGCGAGGAAGCCCTCGACCTGGTCCGGCGTCGTGACGCCGCCGGTGCCGTAGTCGTGGTACATCGCACCGGCGAACACGCCGGTCGCGGTGCCCCGCAACGACTGCGGGTCGATCCCCGCGTGTTCGAGCGCCTCCCACGACGTCTCCAGCAGAAGGCGCTGCTGCGGGTCGGTGGCGAGCGCCTCACGCGGCGAGATGCCGAAGAACTCCGCGTCGAACTCGTCCGCGTCGTGCAGGAAACCGCCGTCGCGCACGTAGGACTTGCCCGACTTCGCGGGGTTCGGGTGGTAGAGCCCGTCGAGGTCCCAGCCGCGGTTGGTGGGGAACCCGGTGATGCCGTCGCGGCCCTCGGACACCAGTCGCCACAGGTCTTCCGGCGACCGGACCCCGCCCGGGTAGCGGCACGCCATGCCGACGATCGCGAGGGGCTCGTCGTCGAGCGCGGGGGTGGCGGGGACGCCGGACGCCACCGCGACCGCCGGGTCCGCGTCGGACAGCTCGCCGAGCAGGAAGCCCGCGAGCGCACTGGGTGACGGGTAGTCGAACACCATGGTCGCGGGCAGCCGCAGCCCGGTGGCCGCGTTCAGCCGGTTGCGCAGCTCCACGCCGGTCAGCGAGTCGAAACCGAGGTCGGTGAACGGCCGGTGCGGCGTGATCGTGTCCGGGGTGGTGTGTCCGAGCACGGGCGCCACGTGCTCGGCGACCAGGCTCAGCAGGAGCTGGTGCTGCTCCGCGTCGGACAGCGCGGCCAGCCGCTCCGGCAGGCTCAGCGACTCACCGTCCGAAGTGGACGCGCTGGCGGCCGCCCTGGTGCGGACCAGGCCGCGGAACACCGGCGCGAGGGTGCCGCCGTTGGCGGCCGCCCGGAGTCCGGCGAGGTCGAGCTTCGCCGGCACGACCAGCCCGCGCCCGGCGGCGAGCGCCGCGTCGAACAGGGCGAGCCCGTGCTCGGTGGTGAGCGCCGCGATGCCGCCTCGGGTGAGCCGGGCGAGATCGGCCGCGTCGAGGTGCTCGGCCATGCCGGCGGCGCCGCCGATCGGGCCCCACAGGCCCCACGCCATCGACGTCGCGGCCTTGCCGGTGGCCCGGCGGTGCGTGGCGAGCGCGTCGAGGAAGGTGTTGGCCGCGGCGTAGTTCGCCTGCCCCGCGGTGCCGACGGTGCCGGCGATCGACGAGAACAGCACGAACATCGACAGGTCGCCGGTCAGCTCGTGCAGGTTGACGGCCGCGTCGACCTTGGGCCTCAGCACGGTGTCGACCCGTTCCGCCGTCAGGGACTCGAACACGCCGTCGTCCAGCACGCCGGCGGTGTGCACGACGCCGACGAGCGGGTGCTCGTCCGGCAGGCCGGCCAGCAGCGTGGCGATCTGCGCGCGGTCGGCGACGTCGCACGCGGCGAAGCTCACCTCGGCGCCGAGCCCGGTCAGCTCCTCGGCCAGCTCGGTCGCGCCGGCCGCGGCCGCGCCACGCCTGCTGACGAGCAGCAGGTGCCGCGCGCCGTGCTGGGTGACGAGGTGCCGGGCGAACAGCGCGCCGAGCGTGCCGGTGGCGCCGGTGACGAGCACGGTGCCGTCCGGGTCGATCGTCTCGAATGGACCGTCGGGTTGGACGCGGGCGAGCCGGGGCACCAACACCGTGCCGGCCCGGAGCGCGAGCTGCGGCTCGCCGGTCGCGAGCGCGGCCGGAAGTGCCTGCCGGGACTCCGGGTGGCCGTCGGTGTCGACCAGCGTGATGCGGTCCGGATGCTCGGCCTGCGCGCTGCGCAGCAGCCCGAGGACGGGCGACTGCGCCAGGTTCGGCAGCTCGGCGCCGTCGACCGCGACCGCGGTGTCGGTCAGCACGACCAGCCTGGTCGAGGCGAACCTCGGCTCCGCGAGCCACGCCTGCACCTCGGCGAGCGCCCGGTGCGTGGTGGCCCGTGCGGCACTCGCCAGATCGTCCACTTCGGACTCGCAGGTCAGGACGATCAGGTCCGGCACCGGGGCGCCCCAGATGATCTCCTCGAGCACGGCGGTGACGTCCGGGTAGCTCTCGGCGAACACGCCGACGTCCCGCAGGCCGTCTCGGTCCAGGTCCGCCGCGCCGACGACGGCCCAGCTGCCGCTCTGTTCCTCCGCCTCGGTCGGGAAGGGGATCCAGTCGAGGCCGAACAACGCGTCGTCGTGCGCGGCTCGCGCGCCGGCGAGCTGGTCGAGGGTGATCGACCGCAGCACGAGCGACTCGACCGTGGCGACGGGCGCGCCCGCGCCGTCGGCGATCGTGAGCGCGGTCGTGTCCGTGCCCGTCGCGCTGAGCCGGACCCGCAGCGCGGTGGCGCCGGTGGCGTGGATCCGCACGCCGCGCCACGAGAACGGCAGCAGCAGGTCGCTGCCCGCGCGGTCGAGCGAGGAGACCACGAGCGGGTGCAGCGCGGCGTCGAGCAGCGCCGGGTGGATGCCGAAGCCCTCGGTGCTGTTGTCCTGCGGCAGCACGACTTCCGCGTACAGGTCGTCGTCGCTTCGCCAGAGTTGGCGCAGGCCTTGGAAGACCGGGCCGTAGTCGTAGCCACGCTCCGCGCATCGCAGGTAGCAGCCGGTCAGGTCGACGGGCTCCGCGCCGGCCGGCGGCCATTCGGTGAGCCCGACGGGTTCGGTCGGGGACTCGGCGGTGAGCGTGCCGGCGGCGTGCTGGGTCCACGCGACACCGTCGAGCTCCGGTCGCGAGTGGACGGTCACGGGCCGTCGCCCGTCCGTGTCCGGCGCGCCGACGGTGACCTGCACCTGCACGTTGCCTTGTTCCGGCAGGACCAGCGGCGCCTCGAGCGTCAGGTCGTCGAGCCGCGCGCAGCCGAGCCGGTCGCCGGCGTGGACGGCCAGCTCGACGAGCGCGGCGCCCGGGACGAGCACGGTGTCGACGACCGCGTGGTCGGCGAGCCACGGGTGGGTGGTCAGCGACAACCGGCCGGTGAACACGGTGCTGTCCTGGCCGGCGAGCGTGACGGCCGCGCCGAGCAGCGGGTGCTCGGTCGCGCCGAGGCCCGCGGTGGTGACATCGCCCGCGCCCGCCGGCACGTCCAGCCAGTAGGACTGGTGCTGGAAGGCGTACGTGGGCAGGTCGACCTGGCGGGCGCCGGGGAACAGCACCGTCCAGTTCGGACTCATGCCGCGGGTGTGCAGATGCGCCACCGCGGCGGCCAGGGTGTCGACCTCGTCGTGCTTGCGGCGCAACGCGGGTACGAAGACGGCGTCCCGCTCGGTCTCCGCGGCCATCCCGGTGAGCACGGCGTCCGGGCCCAGCTCCAGGAAGGTGGTGACGCCGTGGCCGATGAGCGTGGTGACGCCGTCGGCGAACCGGACGGCTTCGCGGACGTGCCGCACCCAGTAGTCGGGGTCGGTAGACTCGACGATCTCGCCGGTCAGGTTGGAGACTACCGGGATCGTCGGGGCGTGGAAAACCACTGTCTCCAGGACGGCGCGGAACTCGTCGAGCATCGGCTCCATGCGTGGTGAGTGGAATGCGTGCGACACCGTGAGCCGCTTGACCTTCCGGCCCTCGTCGGCCCAGGCCCGCGCCAGTTCGTCGACCGCGTCCTCTTCGCCGGAGACCACGATGGACTCCGGCCCGTTGATCGCCGCGATCGCCACCCGGTCTGTCATGAGCGGCGCGACCTCGTCCTCGGTGGCTCGCACCGACAACATCGCGCCACCGGCCGGCAACGCCTGCATCAGCCGACCACGAGCCGCGACCACGCGGCACGCGTCGGGCAGCGACCACACCCCCGCCACGTGCGCGGCGGCCAGCTCGCCGATCGAGTGCCCGGCCATCAGGTCGGGCGTGATGCCCCACGACTCGAGCAGCCGGTACAGCGCCACCTCGACCGCGAACAACGCCGGCTGCGTGTGCTCGGTCCGGTTGAGCGCGTCCTCGTCGGCCAACGGCAGCTCGACCGGGAGATGCGCGCACACCTCGTCGAACGCGGCCGCGAACACCGGGAACCGCTCGTACAGCGCGTGGCCCATGCCGACCCGCTGCGAACCCTGCCCCGTGAACAACACCGCGAGCCGGCCGGACGACACCTCGCCGGTGACGACGTTCGGCGCGGACCGGCCCGACGCGAGTGCCTCCAGCCCGGCGCGGTGGTCGCCGAGCACGACGGCCCGGTGCTCGAGCCCGGTCCGGGTGGTGGCCAGCGAGTACCCGACATCCGCCGGGTCCACTTCGGACACCGCGTGCCCGATCAGACGGGCCGCCTGCGCGGAAAGCGCGGCCGGCGACTTCGCCGACAGCACCCACGGCGTGAGCACGGGCGTGGTCGGCGTGACCGCGACGGTCGACTCGGGCGCCTGCTCCAGGATCACGTGCGAGTTGGTGCCACTGATGCCGAACGACGACACCGCCGACCGGCGCGGCCGGGCCACGTCCGGCCAGTTCCGCGGCGCGGTGAGCAGTTCGACGGCCCCACTCGCCCAGTCCACGTGCGGCGACGGCTCGTGGACGTGCAGCGTCCTCGGCAGGACGCCGTGCCGCATCGCCATCACCATCTTGATCACGCCGCCGACCCCGGCGGCCGCCTGCGCGTGGCCGAGGTTCGACTTGAGCGACCCGAGCCACAGCGGCTCGTCGCGGTCCTGGCCGTACGTCGCGATGAGGGCCTGCGCCTCGATCGGGTCGCCGAGCGTGGTGCCGGTGCCGTGCGCCTCGACCACGTCCACGTCCTGTGCGGACAGTCCGGCGTTGGCCAGCGCGGCGCGG
Source organism: uncultured Actinomycetota bacterium (assembly GCA_963840275.1). Taxonomy (GTDB): domain Bacteria; phylum Actinomycetota; class Actinomycetes; order Mycobacteriales; family Pseudonocardiaceae; genus Actinophytocola. The sequence continues at coordinate 491,226 of CAWIYK010000001.1, read as the reverse complement.
ATGACCCGCTCCTGCGACGGCCCGTTCGGTGCGGTGAGCCCGTTGGACGCGCCGTCCTGGTTGACCGCGGAACCCCGCACCACGGCCAGGATCTTGTGTCCGTTGCGGCGCGCGTCGGACAGCCGCTCGACCAGCAGCAGACCGACGCCCTCGCTCCACCCGGTCCCGTCGGCGCCGGCCGCGAACGACTTGCAGCGGCCGTCCTCGGACAGGGCGCGCTGCCGGCTGAACTCGACGAACGTGTTCGGTGTCGACATGACCGTGACGCCACCGGCGAGCGCGAGGTCGCACTCGCCGCCACGCAACGCCTGTGCGGCAAGGTGCAGCGCGACGAGCGACGACGAGCACGCGGTGTCGACGGTGACCGCGGGGCCTTCCAGCCCGTAGGTGTAGGCGAGGCGACCGGAGATCACGCTGCCCGTGTTGCCGGTGAGCAGGTAGCCCTCGTACCCGTCGGGCGCGGTGCCGAGACGCGAGCCGTAGTCGTTGTACATCACGCCGGCGAAGACACCGGTGTTGCTGCCCTTGAGGCTCGCGGGGTCGATGCCGGCCCTCTCGAACGTCTCCCACGCGGTCTCCAGGAGCAGGCGCTGCTGCGGGTCCGCGGCGAACGCCTCGCGCCGGTTGATGCCGAACGGCTCCGGGTCGAACTGGTCGGCGTCGTACAGGAACCCGCCTTCGCGGGTGTAGGACTTGCCGAGGCGGTCGGGGTCCGGGTCGTACAGGTTCTCGACGTCCCAACCTCGGTTGGCGGGAAACGGCCCCACGGCGTCGGTCCCGGTGGCGACGAGCTGCCACAGCTCCTCCGGCGAGGTCACGCCGCCGGGGAACCGGCAGGCCATGCCGACGATGGCGATCGGCTCGTCGGACGCGGCCGCGACCCTGGTCGGCTGGCGGGTCGCGGGCGCGCCGGTCACCTGCGACAGCAGGAAACCGGCGAGCGCGGCGGGCGACGGGTGGTCGAACACCGAGGTGGTCGGCAGCCGCAGCCCGGTGGCCGCGTTGAGGCGGTTGCGCAGTTCGACACCGGTCAGGGAGTCGAAACCCAGCTCGTTGAACGCGCGCTCGATGTCGATCGCGCCGGGCGTGGCGTGGCCGAGCACCGTCGCGACGGTGGCGCGGACCAACTCCTTCGCGGTCCGCTCCCGGTCCACTTCGGACAGTACGGCGAGCTGCTGTGCCCACGTGGACGCGGCCGCGGCGGTGTTCGCCGTGCGCCTGCTCGGCACCCGCACGAGGCCGCGGAACATGGCGGGCAGGAGCCCGGCGCCGGCCTGCGCGCGCAGTGCGGCGTTGTCGAGGTTGGCCGGCACGAGCGCGGGGACGCCCGTGGTCAGCGCGGTGTCGAGCAGCTGGAGCGCGTGGTCGGGGTCGAGCGGGGTGAACCCGCTGCGCCGCCAGCGCGCGAGGTCGGTGTCGCTGAGCGTGGCGGCCATGCCGCCGCTCGGCGCCCACAGGCTCCAGGCGAGGGCCGTGGCTGGCAAGCCTTTGTCATGGCGGTGCCGTGCGAGGGCGTCGAGGAAGGCGTTGCCGGCGGCGTAGTTGGCCTGGCCGGGCATCCCGAGCGTGCCGACGATCGACGAGAACAGCACGAACGCGGCCAGGTCCGTGCCCTCGGTGGCCCGGTGGAGGTGCCACGCGGCGTCCACCTTCGGCGCGAGCACGGTGTCGATCCGCTCGTCGGTGAGCGACTCGACGGTGACGTCGTCGAGCACGCCCGCGGTGTGGACGATCCCGACGAGGTCGTCGACGCCCGCGACCAGGTCGGCGACGGCGGCCCGGTCGGCGAGGTCGCACGCGGCGGCACGCACGTCGGCGCCCCGCTCGGTCAGGTCGGCCACCAGCTCGGCCGACGGGCCGCGCCTGCTGACGAGCAGCAGCTTCCGCACGCCGTGCTCGGCGACCAGGTGCTTGGCGACGAGCCCGCCGAGCGTCCCGCCGGCCCCCGTGACCAGCACGGTGCCGCCGGTCAGGTCTGGGCCGGTCTCGCCGGCGCCCGTCAGTCGGGCGAGGCGCGGGACGGAGATCTCGCCGTTCCGCAGCGCGAGCTGCGGCTCCCCGGTCGCGAGCGCGGCGGGGAGAGCGCTCTCCGACGCCTCGGTGCCGTCGGTGTCGACGAGCACCAGGCGGTCCGGGTGCTCGGTCTGCGCGCTGCGCACCAGCCCCCACGTGGTCGCGGCCGCGATGTCCGAGACGTCCGGACCGGCGGCGCCCCGCGTGACCAGCACCAGCTTGCCGGCGCGCTCGTCGGCCAGCCAGTCCCGCACCAGCGCCAGCGCGTCATGTGCGGACGCGTGTGCCGCCCGCGCGACATCCAGGATCTCGCCCGTGCCCGCGACGGGCGCCAGCTCGAACGGCTCGTCGGTCGGGGGCGCGCCCGGCACCGGAACCCAGTCCACCTGGAACAACGTGTCGTGCCGTGGGGTCCCGGCCAGCGCCTGTGGTGACACCGGCCGCAACGCCAGCGACGCCACCGACGCGACGGGCGCGCCCTCGGCGTCGGCCACCGTCAGCGCCGTGCCCGACCAGTGGACCCGTAACGACGTCGCGCCCGTGGCGTGCAGCCGCACCCCGGTCCACGCCCACGGCAGCGGCACGCCGTCGTCGGTGGATCCCCACAGCACCAACGGGTGCAGCGCCGCGTCGAGCAGCGCCGGGTGCAGGCCGAACCGGGAGACGTCGGCCCCCTCCGGCAGCTCCACCTCGGCGTACAGGTCGTCGCCCGCCGACCACGCGGCCCGCAGCCCCTGGAAGAACGGGCCATAGCCGTACCCCAGCGCGGCGAGCCGGTCGTACACGTCGGCGAGGTCGGTCGCCGCCGCCCTCGGCGGCCACTCCGTCAGCCCGGCGGGCGCCGCCGGGTCGTCCGAGAGCACACCGGTGGCATGGCACGTCCACGCGCCGTCCACCCGTGAGTGGATGGACAACGCCCGCCGGCCGGCCGCGTCCGGTCCGCCGACCACGAGCTGCAGCTGCACGCCGCCGCTGTCCGGCACGACCAGCGGCGCCTCGAGCGTCAGCTCGTCGACAACGCCGAGCCCGACCTGGTCGCCGGCCCGCACGGCCAGCTCCACGAACGCCGTGCCCGGCACGAGAACCGTGCCCGCGATCACGTGGTCGGCGAGCCACGGGTTGGTACGCAAGGACAACCGGCCGGTCAGCAGCACGCCGTCGCCGTCCGCGAGCCCGACGGTCGCGCCGAGCAGCGGGTGGTCGACCGCGCCGAGCCCCAGCTCCACCGCGTCGCCCGACGACACCGGCAGGTCCAGCCAGTACCGCTGCCGCTGGAAGGCGTACGTCGGCAGGTCCACCGGCACCGCGCCGGGGAAGCACACCGTCCACTCCGGACTCGCGCCGCGGGTGAAGGCGTGCGCGAGCGCGGCCGTGACCGTGTGCGCCTCCGGCCGGTCGGCCCGCAGCACCGGCGTGAACACGGCGTCCACCTCGGGCAGACAGTCGGCCGCCATCGCCGACAGCACGCCGTCCGGGCCGACCTCCACGTAGACGGAGACTCCGAGCGAGTCGAGACACCGCACCCCGTCGAGGAACCGCACGGTGTGCCGGACGTGCTGCGCCCAGTAGTCCGGCGACGCCAGCTCCGCCGCCGACGCGAGCGCGCCGGTCAGGCTGGACACCACCGGGATGGACGGCGCGTGGAAGGTCAGCTCGGCCGCCACCGCGCGGAACTCGTCCAGCACACCGGCCATGTGCGGCGAGTGGAAGGCGTGACTCACCCGCAGCTGCTTGATCTTGCGACCGCGTTCCCGCCACCCGCTCGCGATGCGGCTCGCGATCCGGTGGTCGCCGGCGATGACCGTCGAACGCGGCCCGTTCAGCGCGGCGATCGACACCTGGTCCTCGTGCCCGGCAAGGGAGGCGAGCACCTCGTCCTCGCTCGCCTGGATCGCGATCATCGCGCCGCCCTCCGGCGCGGCCTGCATCAGCCTGCCCCGCGCGGCGACCAGCGCGCACGCGTCCGGCAGCGACAGCACACCCGAGACGTGCGCGGCGGCCAGCTCGCCGATCGAGTGGCCGAACAGGAAGTCCGGCGTGAGCCCGTGGTGCGCGAGCAGCCGGTACAGCGCGAGCTCGACCGCGAACAGGGCGGCCTGCGTGTACTGCGTCTCGTCGAGCAGCACGGCGTCCGCGGTATCGGGCGGCGCGAACAGCACCTTCTTCAGCGGCCAGTCCAGGTGCCGGTCGAGGTGTTCCAGCACTTCGTTGAGCGCGGCGGCGTAGACCGGGTTGTCCTGGTACAGCTCACGTCCCATGCCCAGCCGCTGGCTGCCCTGCCCGGTGAAGAGGAACGCGGTGCGCCCGGCGCCGGCCCGCCCGAGCACGACGTCCGGCGACGCGTCGCCGTCGGCCAGCGCGGCGAGGCCACGCAGGAAGCCGTCCCGGTCGTCGGCGACGACGACGGCCCGCTCGTCGAACGCGGTCCGGCCGGCGACGAGCGACAGCCCGACGTCGATCGGGTCGAGCTCCGGGTCGGCCGCGACATGCGCGGCGAGCCGAGACGCCTGTGCGCGCAAGGCTTCCGGCGTCCGCGCGGACAACACCCATGGCAGGCCGGGCGTGTCGACCGGACGCAGTGCGGAGTGCTCGCGGGCGGCGCGCTCCGGCGCCTGTTCGACGATCAGGTGCGCGTTGGTGCCGCTGATCCCGAACGACGACACCGCGGCACGCCGCGGCCGGCCGGTGCTCGGCCAGTCCCGCCGCTCCGTCAGCAGCTCGACGTTGCCGCCGGTCCAGTCGACCTTGCCGCTCGGCCGGTCGACGTGCAGCGTCTTCGGCAGCACCCCGTCCCGCAGGGCGGCGACCATCTTGATCACGCCGCCGACGCCGGCCGCGGCCTGGCTGTGGCCGATGTTCGACTTGAGCGACCCGAGCAACAGCGGCGACTCGCGGTCCTGGCCGTACGTCGCGATGAGCGCCTCTGCCTCGATCGGGTCGCCGAGCGCGGTGCCGGTGCCGTGCGCCTCGACCGCGTCAACGTCCTGTGTGGACAGTCCAGCGCCGGCGAGCGCGGCACGGATCACGCGTTCCTGTGCGCGGCCGTTCGGCGCGGTCAGCCCGTTGGAGGCGCCGTCCTGGTTCACCGCCGAGCCGCGGATGACCGCGAGCACCTGGTGTCCGTTGCGTTCCGCGTCGGAAAGCCGTTCCAGCAACAGCAGACCGGCACCCTCCGCCCAGCCGGTGCCGTCGGCGGCGTCGGCGAACGCCTTGCAGCGGCCGTCCGCGGCGAGCCCGCGCTGGCGGGAGAACTCCAGGAACATGCCCGGGGTCGGCATGACGGTGACGCCGCCGGCGAGCGCGATCGTGCACTCGCCCTGCCGCAGCGCCTGCGCGGCGAGGTGCAGTGCGACCAGCGACGACGAGCACGCGGTGTCGACGGTGATCGCCGGCCCGCCGAGCCCCAATGCGTAGGCGATCCGGCCGGACGCCACGCTCGGCGTGGTGCCGGTCAGCAGGTAGCCCTCCGCACCGTCGGCCCCGCGGTGCAGGCCCGGCCCGTACTCGTGGGTGGTGGCGCCGACGAACACGCCGGCCTGCTCGCCACGCACCGCGCCGGGCACGATGCCGGCGCGCTCGAACGTCTCCCACGCGAGCTCCAGCAGCAGCCGCTGCTGCGGGTCCATTGCCGCGGCCTCGCGCGGGTTGATGCCGAAGAACTCCGGGTCGAACTCGTCGGCCCCGTACAGGAACCCGCCGCCCGTGGCGTACACCTTGCCGGGCTGGTCGGGGTCCGGGTCGTACAGGTTCTCGACGTCCCAGCCTCGGTTGGCCGGGAAGGGCCCGATCGCGTCGCGGCCCTCGGCGACGAGCCGCCACAGGTCCTCCGGCGACGCGACGCCACCCGGGTAGCGGCAGGCCATGGACACGATCGCGATCGGCTCGTCGGTCGCGGTCCGCGTCTCGACGGCGACGGCCGTCGCGGTGCCGGCGAGGCGTTCCCGCAGGTGGTCGACCAGCTCGGTCGGTGTGGGGTAGCTGAACAGCATGCCGGACGGCAGCGCGAGACCGGTGACCGTGACGAGGTGGTCCCGCAGCTCGACCGCGGTCAGCGAGTCGAAACCCAGCTCCTTGAACGTACGCTCGGTGTCCACCGTGTCCGGCGCGGCGTGCCCGAGCACGAGCGCGACGCTCGCCCGCACCAGATCGAACAGTATCCGGTCCTGTTCAACGCGGTCCGCCGCGGCGACCTGCCGCGCCAGTGTGACCGTGTCGTGGGGCTCCGGCGTCGCGTCCGGTGCCGGCAGGTCGACAAAGGACGCCGTCGTGCCGTCGAGCCAGTAGCGCTGCCGCTGGAACGAGTACGTCGGCAGCGCGATCCGGCGGCCGGTGCCGCCGAGCACCGACAGCCAGTCGACGTGCGCGCCCCGGCAGTGCGCGGTCGCGAGCGCGGCCGTCAGCGTGCCGACCTCGCCGCGGTCCTTGCGCAGCGCGGAGACGAACGTCGCGCCGTCGACCGACTCGCGTGCCATCGCGGTGAGCACGCCGTCCGGCCCCAGCTCGACGAACGTGGTGACGCCGCGGCCGCTCAGGTCGCGGACGCCGTCGGCGAACCGGACGGCCTCGCGGATGTGGCTCGTCCAGTAGTCCGGCGAGCACAGCTCCGCCGTGGTGGCCAGCTCGCCCGTGACGTCGGAGATCACCGGGATCTTGGGCTCATGGTAGGTCAGCCCCTCGGCGACCGCGCGGAACTCGACGAGCGCGGAGTCCATGTGGGACGAGTGGAAGGCATGGCTCACCCGCAGCCGCTTGGCCTTGCGGCCAAGCGCGCGCCAGTGCTCGACCAGGTTCAGCACCGCATCGGCGTCACCGGAGACGACCGTCGACTGTGGACCGTTGAGCGCCGCGATCGAGACGCCGTCGACGAGCGTGGCACGCACCTCGTCCTCGGTCGCCTGGAGGGACGCCATCGCGCCGTCCGCCCGCGCGGCCTGCATGAGCCGGCCCCGCGCGGCGACGAGCGTCGCGGCGTCGGACAGCGACAGCACCCCGGCGACGTGCGCTGCGGCCAGCTCGCCGATCGAGTGGCCCATCACGAAGTCCGGCGTCAGACCGTAACCCTGGACGAGGCGGAACAGCGCGACCTCGATCGCGAACAGCGCGAGCTGCGTGTACCTGGTCTCGCCGAGCAGGTCGGCGTCGCCGAACATGATGTCCCGCACCGGCTCCGCGAAGTGCGCGCAGACCTCGTCGAGCGCGGCGGCGAACACCGGGTTCTCCCGGTACAGCTCGCGGCCCATGCCGACGCGCTGGCTGCCCTGCCCGCTGAACAGGACGGCGAGCCCACCGGACTGCGTGCCGCCACGCACGACCGCCGTGGTGTCGACGCCGTCCGCGAGCGCGGTCAACCCGTTGAGCAGTGCGCCCCGGTCGGCGGCGGTCACCACGGCGCGGTGCTCGAACGCGGTGCGGCTGGTGACGAGCGAACCGGCGAGGTCGCCGAGCGCGAGCCCCGGCTCGGCGTTGACCAGCTCGCGCAGCCGCGCGGCCTGGCCGCGCAACGCGGCGGGGCTGCGTGCGGACAGCACGAACGGCACCTCGGCCGCGGTAATGGGTGTGGTGTCCTGAGTGGACTCCGGTGCGTCGGCCAGCACCACGTGACAGTTGGTGCCACCCATGCCGAACGAGCTGACGCCGGACAGCAGCGCGCCGTCGGCGGGCCACGCACGCAGCTCGGTGTTGACGGCGAGGTTCAGCTCGTCGAGCGGGATGTCCGGGTTCGGGGTCGCGAAGTTGAGGCTGGGCGGCAGTTCCCGGTGCCGGATGGACAGCGCGGCCTTGATGAGCCCGACGATGCCGGCGGCGCCCTCGAGGTGGCCGACGTTGGTCTTGGCGGAGCCGACGACCAGCGGCGTCTCCCGCCCGGCGCCCAGCTCGGCACCGACTGCGGCGGCCTCGACCGGGTCGCCGACCTTCGTGCCGGTGCCGTGCAGCTCCACGTACTGGACGTCGGCGGGTGACACACCGGCGCGTTCGTAGGCGAGGCGCAGCACCTCGCGCTGGCCGGTCTGTCCTGGCACGGTGAGGCCGTCGGTGGCGCCGTCGTTGTTGACCGCGCTGCCCCGGATGACGCAGTAGATCGGGTCGCCGTCGGCGACTGCGGCGGCGAGCGGCTTGAGCAGCACCGCGCCGCCGCCCTCACCCCGCACGTACCCGTTGGCCCGCGCGTCGAAGGTGTGGCAGCGGCCGTCCGGGGAAAGGCCGCCGAACTTCGCGGCGGCCGTGGCACTTTCCGGGATGAGGTTCAGGTTGACGCCACCCGCGATGGCGAGCGCGGACTCGCCGCGCCGGATGCTCTCGCAGGCGACGTGCACGGCGACGAGCGCCGAGGACTGTCCAGAGTCGACGGTCGCGCTGGGACCGCGCAGGCCGAGGGTGTAGGAGATCCGGTTGGCGACGAGGCTGCGGTGCAGCCCGGTCAGCGTGTGCTGCGTGATGGCGTCGGCGCCGAGCCTGCGGGCGAGGGTCGCGTAGTCGTCGGCGATGGTGCCGACGAACACGCCGGTGCGGCTGCCGCGCACGTGTTCCGGCAGGATGCCGGCGTCCTCGAACGTCTCCCACGCGAGCTCCAGCATGAGCCGCTGCTGCGGGTCCATGGCGACGGCCTCGCGTGGCGAGATGCCGAAGAACGCCGGGTCGAACGTGTCGACCTGGTCGAGGAAGGCGCCGTACCGAATGTCCCCTTCGGACAGTGGCCAGCGGTCGGCGGGCACCTCGGTGACCGCGGACGTGCCGTTGCGCAACAGCCGCCAGAACGCGTCCGGTCCGGCCGCCATCGGCAGGCGGCACGCGATCCCGACTACGGCGATGACCTCGTCGGCCTCGTCGGAACGCTCGGTACCACGACTAACGGTCATCGGGTGTTCACCGCCCTCACTCGCTCACGATCACGCAACGCGCGGCGGACCAGACTGTCGGCATCCATCGCGTCGATAAGCTCTGTCTCGTTGTTCCGCACCGGTTCCGTGCGTTCCCGCCGACCTTCGGTCAGCTGTTCGAGCACCGCGTCCGCGACGGCCGCCGGTGTCGGGTAGTCGAAGATCAGTGTCGCCGGCAGCCGCAGCCCGGTGATGCCGTTGAGCTGGTTGCGCAGCTCGACGGCCGTCAGCGAGTCGAAGCCGAGCCCGTCGAACGGCCGGTCGGGGGTGATGGCGGCCGAGCTGCCGTGCCCGAGCACGGTGGCCACCTGGTCGCGCACGAGGTCTCGCAGCATGCGCTCCTGCTCTACTGTGGACAACCGGACGACCTTCTCCCGCAGGGAGATGACACCCTCCGGGGTCACCGTGCGCCGGCCGCGTCCCCGGACGAGCGGCGAGTCGGATCTGGCCGGGTCCAGCTTGATCGGGACGACCACCGGCACGCCGGTGACGAGCGCGGTGTCGAACAGGGCCAGTCCCTCCGACGTGGACAGTGGGCGGACGCCGCCTCTGGCGAGCTTCGCGAGGTCCGCCGTCATGCCCTGGTCCCACGGGCCCCAGGCGAGCGAGACCGCGGGGCGCCCCTGCGCGTGCCGGAGCTGGGCGAGCGCGTCGAGAGAGGTGTTGGCGGCGGCGTAGTTGGCCTGGCCCGCGGTCCCGAGGATGCCGGAGGCGGAGGAGAAGAGCGCGAACATCGTGAGGTCGTGGTCCGCGGTCAGCTCGTGGAGATGCCACGCCGCGTCGGCCTTGGGCGCGAACACGGCGTCGAGTCGTTGTGGGGTGAGGGACTCGATGGTGCCGTCGGCGAGTACGCCCGCGGCGTGGACGACCCCGGTGAGGTCGGGGATGGTGTCGATGACCGCCGCGAGCGCCGAGCGATCGGTGACGTCGCAGGCGATGACGTCCACCTCGGCACCGAGCGCGAGCAGCTCGTCGGCTCCCGGCGCGTCCGGTCCCCGGCGGCTCAGCAGCACGAGCCGCCGGACCCCGTGCGCGGACACCAGGTGCCTGGCGACGACGGCGCCGAGGCCGCCGGTCCCACCGGTGACCAGCACCGTACCGTGCCGGGGGCGGGCCGCCGTTCCGCTCCGCAGGCGGGTGAGCCTCGGCACGAGGAGCCGGCCGTCCCGCAGCGCGAGCTGTGGTTCATCCAGAGTGGACGGCAGCGAGTCGGAGTCGCTGTCCAGCAGCGCGAACCGCTCGGGGTGCTCGGTCTGGGCGCTGCGGATGAGCCCCCACACGGCCGCGCCCGTGCCGTCGGTGACGTCCGGGCCTGCCGCTCCCCTCGTCACCACCACCAGACGGGAGTCCGCGAAACGCTTGTCCGCGAGCCAGTGCTGCGCGAGCGCGGTGGCGGTGTGCGCTGAAGGTGCGCCGGCCACGCCGTTGTGGCCGGCGCCCGCCTCACACACCACCACCTCCGGCGCCGGTGCGCCGGAGTCCAATGTCGCGGCCAGTGCCGCGAGGGTGTCGTACCGGTCCGGGGTCACGCCGGCCACCGACAGCCGGTCGCCGATGACCGCCCACCGCCGCGGCACGTCGCCGTCGGCCGGTGCGGGCGTCCATTCGACACCGAACAGCCAGCGATCCGTGCTGGGGACCAGTTTTGTGGGATCGACCGGACGCAGCGCCAGCGCGTCGATCGTCACCACCGGCTCGCCCGTCGCGTCGGCGATCGTCACGCGGTCCCCGCTGAGCCGCACCCGCAGGCTCGTGGCGCCCGTCGCGTGCAGGCTCACGCCGGTCCACGCGAACGGCAGCCTCGGCTCGGCGCCGTCCCGCAGGAGCAGCCCGTGCATCGCCGCGTCGAGCAGTGCCGGATGGAGGCCGAACCCCTTTGCCCGCACCGAGTCCGGCAGCGCGACCTCCGTGAACACGTCACCGCCGCACCGCCACGCCTTGCGCAGGCCCCGGAACGCCGGCCCGTAGCCGAAGTCGCCGAGCGAGTCGTAGAACCCGTCGACCGCAACGGGTTCCGCACCGGCCGGCGGCCACTCGGCCAGCGCGGTCCCACGCGGCACGTCGGCCGTGAGCGTGCCGCTCGCGTGCCGCGTCCACTCGCCGCCCTCAGGTCGAGAGTGGACGGTCAGTGCGCCGTCGGTCACCGCGACCTGGATCTGCACCGGCTCGTCGAGCACCAGCGGCGCGTGGAGGGTCAGCTCGTCGAGGTGCGGCAGGTCGACGTGGTCGCCGGCACGGATGGCCAGCTCGACGAACACCGTGCCGGGCACCAGAACCGTGCCGCCGACGGCGTGGTCGGCCAGCCACGGGTGGGTCACGAGCGACAACCGTCCGGTGAACACCGTGGTGTTCCCGCCGGCGAGCGACACGGCCGCGCCGAGGAGCGGGTGGTCGGTCGCGGACTGCCCCAGTCCGGCCGCGTCGACCGCCCGTGCGCCGGTCAGCCAGAACTGTTCGTGCTGGAACGCGTACGTGGGCAGCTCGACCGTGCGCGCGCCGGGGAACACCGCGTGCCAGTCGACCGGCACGCCCCGCGTGTGCAGCTGGGCGAGCGCACGCGTCACCGTCACGGTCTCGTCGTGGCCGCGGCGCATGGCCGGCACGAACACGCCCTCCGCGCCCATGCCGGACAGCACGGCGTCCGGGCCCAGTTCGAGGAACGTCGTCACACCGCGCGCGGTCAGCGTCCGCAGGCCGTCGGCGAACCGGACGGTCTCGCGGACGTGCCGCACCCAGTAGTCCGGCCCGGTCTCGGTCACGGGCTCGCCGGTCAGGTTGGACACGAGTGGGATCGCCGGCTCGTGGTAGGTCACCGACTCCAGCACCGCGCGGAACGCGTCCAGCATCGGCGCCATGCGTGGCGAGTGGAACGCGTGTGACACGGTCAGGCGCTTTGTCTTGCGCCCCTCGGCCGCCCACCGCGCGGCCAGCTCGTCGACCACGCCCTCGTCGCCGGAGACCACGACGGACTCCGGCCCGTTGACCGCCGCGATCGCCACCCGCTCGGTCATCAGCGGCGCCACCTCGTCCTCGGTCGCCCGCACCGACAACATCGCCCCACCAGCCGGCAACGCCTGCATCAACCGGCCTCGGGCGGCAACCACCCGGCACGCGTCCGGCAGCGACCACACCCCCGCCACGTACGCGGCCGCCAGCTCGCCGATCGAGTGCCCCGCAACGAAGTCCGGCCGGATCCCCCACGACTCGAACAGCCGGAACAGCGCCACCTCGACCGCGAACAGCGCGGTCTGGGTGTTGCCGGTCTGGTTCAGCTCGGTCTCGTCGTCGAGCGGCAGCGGGAAGTCCCACTGGCCGCACACCTCGTCGAACGCCGCCGCGAACACCGGGAACCGGTCGCGTAGGTCCACGGCCATGCCTGCCCGCTGCGAGCCCTGCCCGGTGAACAGCATCGCGAGCCGGCCGGGCGCGACCGCACCGGTCACGACGTTCGGAGAGCGCTCTCCGAGAGCCAGCGCCCGCAACCCGGCGAGCAGCTCGGCACGGTCGGCGCCGAGCACGACCGCGCGGTGGTCCAGCGCGGCGCGGGTCGTGGCCAGGGAGAACCCGACCTCGGCGAGGTTCGTGCCGGCAAGGTCGGCCAGCCGGGCGGCCTGCGCCGGGACCGCGGCCGCCGTCCGCGCGGACAGTACCCACGGCACGACCGGCGGCCACGCGGCCGGCGGGTCGGCCGCGACCGGCGGGCCCTGTTCGATGATCACGTGCGCGTTGGTGCCGCTGATCCCGAACGAGGACACGGCGGCCCGGCGCGGCCGCTCCGGCTCCGGCCACTCGCGCGGTTCGGTCAGCAGCCGGACGTTGCCGGCGGACCAGTCGACCTCGGGGGTCGGCTCGGTCACGTGCAGCGTGCGCGGCAGGCGCCCGTGGTGCATCGCGAGCACCATCTTGATCACGCCCGCCACCCCGGCGGCCGCCTGGGCGTGCCCGATGTTGGACTTCAGCGAGCCGAGCCACAGCGGCCGGTCGCGGTGCCTGCCGTACGTGGCGAGGAGTGCCTGCGCCTCGATCGGGTCGCCGAGCGTCGTGCCGGTGCCGTGCGCCTCGACCGCGTCGATGTCGCGTGTGGACAGTCCGGCGCTGGCGAGCGCCTGCTTGATGACGCGTTGCTGCGACGGCCCGTTCGGCGCGGTGAGACCGTTGGACGCGCCGTCCTGGTTGACCGCCGAACCCCGCACCACCGCGAGGATCCGGTGCCCGTTGCGGCGCGCGTCGGACAGGCGCTCGACGACGAGCACGCCGACGCCCTCCGACCAGGCGGTGCCGTCGGCGGTGCCGGAGAACGCCTTGCAGCGGCCGTCGGGGGCGAGGCCGCGCTGGCGGGAGAACTCGACGAACGGCTCGGTGCTGGACATGACGGTCACGCCACCGGCGAGGGCGAGGTCGCACTCGCCGGCACGGATCGCCTGTGCGGCAAGGTGCAGGGCGACCAGTGACGCCGAGCAGGCGGTGTCGATCGTGACCGCCGGGCCTTCGAGTCCGAGCACGTAGGCGACCCGACCGGACGCGACGCTGGCTTTCGTGCCGGTGAGCAGGTGCCCCGCCAGACCGTCCACGGCGGCCGATCCCCAGCCGTAGTCCTGGGCGATCATGCCGGCGAAGACGCCGGTGCGGCTGCCCTTGAGGCTGCTCGGGTCGATGCCGGCGTGCTCGACGGCCGTCCAGGACGTCTCGAGGAGAAGCCGCTGCTGGGGGTCCATGGCGAGGGCCTCCCTCGGCGAGATGCCGAAGAAGTCGGCGTCGAAACCGCCCGCGTCGTGCAGGAACCCGCCCTCGCGGACGTAGGACTTGCCGGCCTGGTCGGGATCCGGGTCGAACACGCCGTCGGTGTCCCAGCCGCGGTCGGTGGGGAACGTCGTGATCCCGTCGCCGCCGCTGTCGACCAACCGCCACAGTTCGGCCGGCGAGGTGACGCCGCCCGGCAGGCGGCACGCCATGCCGACGATGGCGACGGGCTCGTCGGCGGGTCGCGCCGGCGCCGGCGCGTCCTCCTCGACCGTGCCGTGCAACGCGGCGCTGAGCCTGGCGACGAGCGCACGCGGCGTCGGGTGGTCCAGGACGAGGGTGGCCGGCAGACGCAGGCCGGTCGCGGCGCCGAGCCGGTTGCGCAGCTCGACGGCGGCGAGCGAGTCGAAGCCGAGGTCGGCGAAGGCGCGGTCGGGGTTGCGAGGCGCGTCGACGAGCGCCGCGATCTCCGTCCACACGAGACTGTCGAGCTGGTCGTCGGTGAGGTCGACGTGCCCGGTGTCGACCTGCCGGCGACCGACGACGTACTCCGACCCGCCGGCGACGGTGGCGGCGTCGAACAGCCTGCGCGGATCCTGGTCGGTGTCGGCCCAGGCGATGGCGAGGCCCGGCACCGGTCCGGCGCCGAGGTGCACGAGGTGTGCGTCGGGCGCGGTGCGGTGGAACTCACGCGCGCCGGCGGCGGTGCCGGCGTGCACGATGGCGGTGACGTCGCGGCCTTCGAGGTCGCGGGGGTTGTCGGCGACGAGCAGGTCGCGGGCGCCGTAGGCGTCGACGAGATGCCGGGCGATGGCGACCGCGGGCGCGCTGTCGCCGCAGCGGACGACGGTGCCGCGGGGGTCGAGCCGCCAACCGGGGCGCTGCTCGGTGAGGGAGACGGGCACGAGCCGCCGCACGAGGACGGTGCCGGCGCGGACGGCGACCTCGGCCTCGTCGAGGCCCTCGACACACAGTGGTCCTGCGGAGTCCGTGTCTACCAGGGTGATCCGGCCCGGGTGACGGGTGTGCGCGGCGCGGACGAGCTCGCGGAGCTCCGCGTGGGCCGGGGTCGGGTTGTCGTCCGGGAGGACGGGGAGCGCGCCCTCGGTGTGGATCACGAGGTGGGGCGTGCCCTGCCAGGCGGACAGCTCGGCGGCGAGGGCGGCCGGGTCGGTGGCGGGGAGAATCCGCAGGTCGCCGCGGTGCGGCGTGGCCTCCGGCCCCCCGAAATCCAGCCTACCCTCGGGCACCGACAGTTCTGGGGTGCTGTGCAGCGGGGTCCAGTCCGGCTGGTGCAGGTCCTCGGGTGGGGCGCCCAGCGCGCACAGGTGCGCCGGCTGGTTCGGCAGCTCGTGGCGCACGATCGCGCCGCCCACGGTGCGTGGGATGTGGGTGGTCCGGTAGTACTCGGCCGGGCGGGCCGCCCTGGGCAGGTCGTCGCAGGCGGTCAGCAGGTCGTCGGGAGTTGCTGGGGTCGACATCACCACGTAGGCGACCGGGGTGCCGTCTCGATCGATCACCGCGGCGTCGGACACGACCGTCCGCAGCGCCGCCTCCACCGTCTTCGGGTGGATCCGTTCACCGGCCCTGGTGATCACGTCCGTCGCCCGGCCCGTGAGCCTGAGGTAGCCCTGCTCGTCCCGGCGGGCCAGGTCGCCCGTGCGGTACCAGCCGTCCCGCAGCGACGCGGCCGTCCGCTCCGGCAGGTTGTGGTAGCCGCCCGCCATGACGCTCGGGCCGCTCACCCACACCTCGCCCTCCTGGCCCGTCGCCACGTCCGCGCCACCGTCGACGATGCGGACTCCCAGTCCTGGCAACGGCATTGCGCACACCGCACCCGGCCAGGTCATGGCGACCGGACCGCACGTCTCCGTGCTGCCGTACACCTCGACCAGCGGCGCGTCCCACTCCGGCGCCGGGCCGAACACCACGCCGGCGCGCAGCGCGGGTGGCACCGGCAGCGCGCGGTACATCGGCGGCGGCCCGGCCAGCACGGTCACCGACTCCGGCTCGTCGAGCGTGAGGTGCGCGGTGGCGCCGAGCGCGACCGTGCCGAACACGACGAGCTGGGTCACCGGCGGATACCACAGCGGCGTGGACGTCGCCAGCACGTCCACTTCGGACAGTCCGAGGACCGGGCCGTAGCTCGCGGCCAGCGACCACAACACGTTCCGCTGCGTGGACAGCACACCCTTCGGTGTACCGGTGGCGCCCGCCGTGTACTGCAGGAACGCCAACTCGTCCAGCTCGAGGTCGTCGCGGGCCGCGGTGATCGGCTCGCGAACCGTGAGCGCCGCCAGCTCCACCCCGGTGAGCACGAGCTCCGCGTCGCTGTCCGCCAGCACACGCGCGAGCTCCCGCTCCGAGCACGACGGGTCGACCGGCACCGCGATCGCACTCGCCCGTGCGACCGCGAGCAGGCACTCCACGAAGTCCACACCGGACTCGACCCGGATCGCCACGCGGTCACCGGGAAGCACGCCTCGTGCGCCGAGGTTGCCGGCCACCCAACGGG
This sequence comes from uncultured Actinomycetota bacterium, assembly GCA_963840275.1. GTDB lineage: Bacteria > Actinomycetota > Actinomycetes > Mycobacteriales > Pseudonocardiaceae > Actinophytocola. Next base: position 475,080 of record CAWIYK010000001.1, on the reverse strand, counting down.
TGCGCCGTTCCAGCTCGGCGTAGGTCACGCTGCGCCGCGCGTCCATGAACGCGATCTTGGTGCCCAGCCGGTCCGCGTGCTCCGCGAGCAACTCGGAAAGCGGCCGAACCAGCTCGGTACGCAGCATCTCAGACACCCCACGTCGGCAGCACAATCGTCAGACGATGACCGGTAACGCACTCAGCACGCGGATGAAGTTGGAGTGCCGCCACGCGAGCTGCTCCGCCGGCACCGCGAGCCGGATCTGCGGGAACCGCTCGAACAGCGACCGCAGCGCGGTCCGCACCTGCACGCGGCCGAGCTCCATGCCGGGACACACGTGCGGGCCGAGCCCGAAACCCAGGTGCTGCTTGTTCTTCCGGTGGAAGTCGATCGTGTCCGGGTCCGGGAACCGCTCCGGGTCCCGTGCCGCGGCGCCCAGCGAGAGGGTGACCACCTGGCCGGCCTTGATCTCCGTGTCACCGATGCGGAAGTCCTCGGTCGCGAACCTGCGGACTCCACTTTGGACGGAACCGTCCCAGCGGATCAGCTCCTCGACCGCCTCCGGGTACAGGTCCGGGTCCGCGCGCAGCTCCTCGACCTTCTCCGGGTGGCGCAGCAACGCGGCGAGCGCGTTGCCCAGGGTGCCCGCGGTGGTCTCGAAACCGGCGATGAGCGTGAAGAACGACAGGCTCAGCACCTCGGCGAAGTTCAGCGCGGGCTCGTCGTCGTGCTTCCAGTGGATCCAGTGCGAGATCAGGTCGTCGGCCGGCTCTTCCTGCCGCGCGGCGACCAGCTGCGCGAGCATGCCGGCGAGCGGCTCCAGCGCGGCGCCGGCCTCCTCCTCGCTGCCCATCAGCATCTTGTCGCTCGCCGTGCGGAAGTCCGCGCGCAGCTCCTGCGGCACGCCGAGCATGTCGCAGATGATCATGATCGGCAGCGCGCTGGCGAGCGCCTCCATCAGGTCCGCCTTGCCGTCCTCGGCGATCACGTCGAGCAGCTCGTCGGTGACCTCCTGGATGCGCGGCGTCAGCGCCGCGACCCGGCGCGGGATGAACGCGAAGTTGATGAACCGGCGCAGCCTGGTGTACTCCGGCGGGTCGGCGATCAGCGGGCACGCGTCGAGCAGGTCGGCCGGCAGTGTGTCGCCGCCGAAGTCCGGCCCGGCGTAGTCCGGGTTCCGCGCGAGACGCGAGTCCCGCAACCCGTCGCGGACGTCCTCGTACTTCGTGACGATCCACTGTGGATAGCCGTCGCACACCCGGTGCGCCGACTCGGTCGCCCGGTGCAGTTTCGCGTACGTGGCATAGGGATCGAAGAAGTACTGCTCGTCGAAGGGGGCGGGGTTCCCGTGCACGGGGCATTGTCCGGCCATTGCTGCCTCTCATGCTTGTTGCCGCTGGGGCACTGCGATCCAGTATGGCGAGGCCCGGGAACGACCGACGTCACTCGACCTGTATGCCGCACCCATCAACGGGTAATCAGTGGAGCACCGCCGGAAGCTCGGTGAGCATCCGGATGAACGTGGACTCCCGCCAGCGCAGGTCCACATGCGACACTGCGAGCCGGAGATCCGGGAACCGGTCGAACAACGCGCGCAGCGCGACCCGCAGCTCGATGCGGGCCAGCTCGCTGCCCGGACACGCGTGCGGGCCGCGGCCGAAACCGAGGTGCGCGCGGTCGGTCCGGTCGAGGTCGATGGTGTCGGGATCGGGGTAGTGGCGCGGATCCCGGTGCGCGGCGGCGATCGACAGGTTCACGCAGTCGCCGGCCGGGATCGTGACGTCGCCGACCGCGATGTCCTCGCTGGCGAAGCGCCGCCAGCCGCGCAGCGCCGAGGTGTCCCAGCGCATCAGCTCCTCGACCGCGGCCGGCCACCGGTCCGGCTCGGCACGCAGCAGCGCCACCAGCTCCGGATGGGTGAGCAGGCCGAGGATCGCGTTGCCGAGCGTGCCGACCGTGGTGTCCTGTCCCGCGAGGAACAGGTAGAACGGCATGTTGACGAGTTCCTGGGCGGTCAGCGCGGAGCCGTCGGTGGCACGCGCGGCGAGCCAGTCGGAGATCAGGTCGTCGCCCGGCCGGGCGCGTTTCTCCTCGACCAGCTCGGCGAAGTAGCCGAGCAGCAGCTCGCCGCCGCGCCTGCTGACCTCCGGCGAGCCGGCGATGATGTCGTCGCACCAGACGCGGAACTCGTGCTGCGCGTCGCGCGGCACGCCGATCAGCTCGCCGATGATCGTGATCGACAACGGTGAGGCGAAGTCGGCGATGAGGTCGGCCTTGCTGTCGAGCCCGTCGAGCAGTTCCGTGACCAGCTCGGCGATCCGCGGCTCGACCTTGCGGGACTGCTTGGGGGTGAAGGCGTGGACGATGAACTGCCGCAGCCGCGTGTGCTCCGGCGGGTCCTCGGTGAGGACGTTGCCGTGGTGGAGGATCTCGGGGATCTGCTCGAGCGGGTAGTCCGGGCTCGCGTGGCGGCGGTTGCGTGCGAAACGCTGGTCCCGCAACGCTTCCCGGACGTCGTCGAAGCGGGTCAGCACCCACTCCGGCGGTCGGTCGTCGAAGCACACGCGGTGCGCGCGGCCGGTGTCGTTCAGCTTTCGGTACGTGGCATAGGGGTCGGCGTAGAACTCGGCGTCGAAGGGCATCTGCACGCCGTGGTGCGGGCACTGCTTCACGGCCGGCTCCCCTACGCCACGAGTAACGGCGCCTGGATCGACGCGTGGTGCTCGAGGATCCGGTGCTGCAGGTCCTGCAGCTCGCGGCCGGGCTCGATGCCGAGGCCGTCGACGAGGGCGTCGCGGGTGCGGCGGTAGACGTTGAGCGCGTCGACCTGCCGGCCGGAGCGGTAGAGGGCGAGCATGAACTGCATGCAGAGGCGTTCGCGGACCGGCTCCGCCTCGGTGAGGACCTCCAGCTCCGGCGTGATCTCGCGGTGGCGGCCGCAGCTCAGCTCGGCGTCGAAGCAGTCCTCGTAGGCGAGGAGGCGCTCGTCCTCGATGGCGGCGAGCTCGGACCAGGAGGTGCCGCGCTCGACGAGGTCGGCGAGCGCGCGGCCGCGCCACAGCCCGAGCGCCTCGCGGAGAAGTCGCTTGCCCGGTAAGGAGTTCCCCGCCGCCGTCTCCGCGCGGCCGGCCTTGACCAGCCGGCGGAACTGGTGCATGTCGACCAGGTCGGGATCGACGCGGAACTGGTAGCCCGGCGGGTGGGTGACGAGCGCCGCGCCGGCGGTGTCGTCGTGCGCGGCGAGCATGCGGCGGATCGCCGAGACCGCGTTCTGGACCATCTTCCGTGCGGTGGAAGGAGGTTGGCCGTCCCAGAGCGCCGCGAGCATCCTGCTGGTGGGGACGACCTGGTTGGCGTGGAGCAGCAGGTAACCGAGGACCGCGCGCTGCACGGCGCCACCCAGGTCCACCTGCACACCGTCGTCTTCGATTTCCAACGAGCCGAGCAACCGGAACCGCATCGACAATCACTCCCACCGTGTTCGGGCGAATTCGCCGGTTCGATGGTCACACGATGGCGGGACACGTGAAAAGCCCTGCCCAATTGGTCATTCGACCGGCACTCGAGTGGTTCTCGGGTCGAAACCGGGCGGGAACCCGCAGGTCAGTGCCGGTACAAATCGGGCGACATGAGGAATTCACATGGCCCGGGTGACGCCGTCAGACCGGGAAACGGAACCGCTACCACAAACCGATGAACGGACCACGATCGAGTGAATGCGGAGTCCACTTTCTGGCGTTCACGGGAACTCGCGCGGGGGCGCGCGGTTGGCCTCCGGCCCCCGGTCACCACGCTACGGCAGGGTGCCGACAGTGCCGTGCCGCGACGTCGGGCCCTGTGGACAGCTCGCCCGCTGTGGACAACCGCCCCGCGAACGATCTTCGTCGCGCGGCACTGTCGGGGGTCTCCGGTAGCGTGGTTCGAGGGGGCCAGCGGCCACGCCGGGGCTCAGGCGTCGGTCATCGCCAGGAGCTTCGTGACCGTGTTCCAGTTGCGCACCGTGGACTTCTCGGTCGCGGGGAAGGCGGACAGCACCTTCGACCGCTGCGTGCCGTCCGGCACCCAGAAGTAGGCCTCCCGCGCGGCGAGGTGGAAGCGTTCCGGCTCGTAGGCCGCGGGGTCGACCGTCGGCCAGTCGACCGGGCCGTCCTGGAACGACACCAGATAGCGCGACGGGTTCGTGGCGACCGATCCCAGCGGGTCGGCCGCCACGACCGCACGCAGCTCGTCGGCGGTGCGCAGCACACAGCCGATGCCGAAGCCGGCGCCGGTGGCCAGCCGCTCCTCGAGCGAACGAACCACCGCCGCCGGCTTCTTCGACGTCCGGAACACGACGTTCCCGCTCTGCAGCAACGTCCGCACATCCGCGTAGCCGAGGTCGGTCACCCACCCACGCAGGTCCGCCATCGCCACCCGACGCCTCGAACCCAGGTTGATCCCGCGCAACAACGCCACATAGGTCGGCACCGGGCGAGCTTAGTCACATGGCTCGCTGTGACATTGGCTCGCTCCGCTCGCGCATTCGCGGCCTTGACCCGGCGTCTTCCCTCCTCCGTGCTCGGCGCTGACGCGCCTGCGCGCGAGCGTCACTCCAGACGCCGGCGGCCACTCACCCACGCCCTCACCCACACTGGCTCGCTCCGCTCGCACAATCGCGGCCTGACCCGACGTCTTCCCTCCTCCGTGCTCGGCGCTGACGCGCCTACGCGCGAGCGTCACTCCAGACACCGGCGGCCACTCACCCACGCCCTCACCCACCACATCGGCTCGCTCCGCTCGCACAATCGCGGCCTTAACCCGACGTCTTCCCTCCTCCGTGCTCGGCGCTGACGCGCCTGCGCGCGAGCGTCACTCCAGACACCGGCGGCCACTCACTCTGGCCCTCACTCATGAAGGTTCCGTCGGCTTGCCCCGCTCGCTCGGTGGTCGCCGGGTGTTAGGCGGCTACCTCTGTCAGTAGTGACTGCCACGCGGTTGGGCTCAGTACCGTGCTCGGGCCCGTGGATGTGCTGGCGAAGCTTCGCCAGCGGGCTGGGTTGACCAGCAGTGTGCTGCCGACCGCGAGTAGCGGCATCACGGCCGGTGGGTCGAACAGGATCGGCAACAGCTCCTCCGGAGCGCCGGCGTACACGCCGCGTCGCAGCACCGCGTCCCGCAGCTCCGCCGCGACCGCCCTGCGGTTGTGGCCCAGCTCGCCGTGCCGCATGACCGCCATCAGCGCCATCGTGGTGCGCACGTCCTCGCGGCCGGCGGGCGCCGACACCGGCGACTCGCCGACGGAGATCGCCAGCAGCGCGCCCACCAGGTCGGCGCCGGCCAGCTCCGCGTTCACCGGCTCCACGAGCCTCGGGTTCAGGTCGATCAGGTGGCCGACACCGTCGGGCGTGACGATCGCGTCTACCGACAGCGCGCCGTGCCACCCCACGGCGGCGCCGAGCCTCGCCAGGTCCGCGACCACGGACGGCATCGCGACCGATCGCTTCGCCGAGGCACTGCCCTGCACACCCTCGCGGATCCGCTCGGTCACGTGCGACGCCACGAGCCTGCCATGGTCGAACACCGTCGCGGCCATCACGAACCGGCCCTCGACCGGTTGCTGCACGAGGACCGTCCAGCCGCGCTCGAACGCGTCCGCCACCTGCGGCAACGCCGCCACGGCCGCGAGCGCCGACGGACTATCCACCTGCCACACTCCGCGGCTGCCCGTCGAGATCGGCAGCTTGACGTAGCACGGGAACGTCGCCGCCGCGGTCAGCTCCGCGACCGACGTGACCAGCTCGGTCGGCGGCAGCGGCAGCCCGAGCGACGTCAGCAGCCGCACCGCGGCCGCCTTGTCCTGCACCCGCGCCAGCGCCTCGAACGGCGGCACCGCGAACGGGACCCCCGGCAGCGCGTCCGGATGCCGGGACAACACGGCCAACTGTTCGTGGATCGGCAGCAGCACGTCGTACGGCCGGGCCGCCAGCGCGGCACGCAACGCGTCGAGGTACGCCATCGGGTCTGCCCCGAACAGCGGCACCCGGTGTCGCCACCGCACCCGGCGCGACACCGTCAAAAGCCCGTCCCGCTTGGGTTCGACGACGCCGACCCGGTGCCCTCGTCGCGAAAGGACGGTCACGACCTCGCGCGCGGACGCGCTGGCGGACTCGGTCAACAGCACCCGCAGCCGCTCACTCATCGGAGGCCACCGCCACGTCCTCGCGCGGGCGCCGCACGCCGACCGCGAGCAGCAGCAGCGCGCCGACCACGAACAGCACGGACATCGACGCGATGCCGACCCGCAGGCTGCCGGTCAGCTGCACGACCGCGCCGAACAGCAGCACACCGAACGCGCTGCCGCACCGGTTCACGACCTCGAACACGCTGAAGTACTCGCCGGACCGGCCGCGTGGCGTCAGGTTCGCGAACACCGCGCGGGACAACGCGTACCCCGTGCCGTTCACCAACCCCATGAGTATCCCCATGACACCCATCATGACGAGCATCCCCGGCTGCACGGTCACCTGCACGAGGATCACGCCGAGCCACAGCACCAGGCTGCCTAGCAGCACGCGCGGCCCGCCGTACTTCGTGGCGAGGCGGCCGGCGACGACGGTGGACCAGACGGCGAGCAGCGACACGAACAGCACCCCGCCGATGAGCATCTCGGAGCCGACGTCGAGCTCCTCCGCGACGAACGTCGTGCCCTGGCTGGACAACACCTGGATGCCGTTGTTGTAGAACAGGAACGCGAGCAGGAACAGCGCCGCCTTGCGGCGGTGCCGGACCAGCTCACGCATCATCGTGCGGAACTGGACCTTCGTGAAGTCGCCGGCGACCGCGCCCGACTCCGGACGCAGCGTCGTCGCCGGCAGGTTCTTCACCGGCAGCGTCGTGAACGCGGCCCACCACAGTCCGGCGAGCACCAGGCACACGACCAGGGCGGTGCCCTCGTCGATGCCGAACAGGTCGTGCCCGATCATCAGCACCGCGCCCAGCACCAGGATCACCGCGGTGCCGAGGAACCCGGCGGCCGAGCCGACGGCCGACACCTTGGCACGTTCGGCGGGTGCCGCGATCTCGGGCAGGTAGGTGTCGTAGACGACGATCGAGGCACCGAGCGCCAGCGTCGCGACCACGAACATCCCGCCGCCGAGCACGTAGTTCGACTCGGTGAGGAGCGCGAGCGCGACGGTCGCGAGGCTGCCGGTCAGCGCGAGCACGCCGAGCAGGATGTTGCGCGGCAGCCTGCGGGCCAGCGCGCCGGCCGCGGGTAACACGAGCGCCTGCAGGAACAGCGAGATCGACACCAGGTACGGGTAGAACGACTCGGCACGCACCGCGATGCCGAGCGGGTGCACGAAACCGGCCGGGTCGGCGGCGTCGGCGGTGATCTCCGTCAGGTACGGGCCGTAGAACGTCGACGTGACGATCGTGGTGAACACCGAGTTCGCCCAGTCGTAGGCGTACCAGGCGCGGCGGACCTTGCGCTGGTCGGGCGGTGGCTCGGTGGCCACCGCCGTATCGACGGTGTCGCGGGGCAGCAGGGTGGTCATCGGAACTCCCTCAGGTCAGCTCGTCGCGGATGATGTCGAGCACCTGGCCGGCGTGCTGCTCGGCGAAGAAATGCCCACCGGGGAACAGATGGCAGGCGAACCGAGCGCTGGTCTGCGCCGACCAGCCGCGTAACTCCGGTTCGGTCGCCCTGGGATCCGTCCACCCGCCGAGCGCGGTGAGTCCGATGTGGAGCGGCTCCTCCTCGTGGTAGGCGTAGTCCTCGTTGACCGAGAAGTCGGCACGCATCATCGGCAGGAACGCCTCGAGCAGCTCTGGATCGCGCAGCAGGAGGTCCGGCGTGCCACCCATCCTGCGCAGCTCGACGACGAGCCGCCCGGTCGGCAGGTCGCGCAGCCGCAAGCGCTTCTCCGGCAGCTGCGGCGCCGGCCGCCCGGACACGAACACGTGCGCCGGCTGCGGGAGCCCGACCTCGCGCAGGCGCCGTGCCAGCTCGAACACGACGAGCGCGCCCATGCTGTGCCCGAACAACGCGTACGTGCCGGTGAACTGGTCCCGAAGACTCGACACCACGTCATCCACAAAGGACTGGACGTCGCGGTGCGGCTGCTCGCGCAACCGCTCCGCGCGGCCCGGTGGCTGGGCGGGGCAGTACACGACGCCGTCGCTACCGTGGCCCGCCAACCGCTGCCACGGCGCGAAGGCGGCTGCGCTCGCGCCGGCATGGGGGAAGCAGAACACCCGCGTGGCGGCGGGGTCCGGCGTGCCGAACGGCAGCCACCGCGTGCTCTGTCTCGTTTCGACGGTCATGCGGTCACCTTCGGCATCCCCGCCGGCCCCCACGTGGTGGCGACGAACTCGGGGTCGTGGGTGTTGCGGACGTTGAGCTGCACGCAGATCGTGATCAGCACCGCGTCCCCGACCAGCTCGAGGCCGATCGCGACCGCGATGAACCACGACTCCGGCAGCCACAGGAACGCGCCGATGCGCACCAGCACCCTGGCGAGGAAGTAGCCGACGCCGATCAGTGTGGTGATCCGCGCGGTCCGCTGGTACACGGAGCTGCCCTGCGACGACGCCGGCATCGCGACGAAGTCGTTGGAGGCAGCCGCGAACAGCGGCTTGCCGGCCAGCACGGACGCCGCGCAGAACGCCGCCATGACGACGTCGACCGCGGCGACCGGGAGGAAGAACAGGGACAGCTCACGCGAGACGACCGCGATCACCGCGGACAGGAACACGAACGCCATCACCATGCCGGCGATGAACCCCCTGCCGTTGCGGCGGTCCATCGTGTACAGGCCGCCCGCGACGGCCAGCGCGAGCACCGCGCCGAGCTCGATGCCGATCAGGTTCGACGCGAGCAGGAACGTGAGGCTCGGCAGCAGCGTGTTGCGGATCATCCGCGGCAGCGCGACCACCAGCACCTTCCCGGTGGCACGCCACGAGTTCTCCGGCAGTTCCTCGAGCTTCGGTGTCGGCCGGCCGCGTAACCACGCCGGCCGGTTCACGCCAGCTCCAGTGTCAGATACGGCGGCGGCGGCTGGATCTGGGTCAGGTCGGACTCGAACACCAGCCGGTTGCCGTCCCGCTCCGCCTCGGTGAACCCGGCGAACGCGTAGGTCACGTACATGACGCGGTTGCGGCCGGTCTCGACGAACTCGGCGCGCAGTGTCGCGCCGTCCGCCTTCGCGAGTCCCATCACGTGGTTCAGCAGCACGGTGCCGACGCCGCGGGACATCACCCGGCACGACATCAGCATCATGCGCAGGTGCCAGTGCGGCCTGCCCTTCTCGACCAGCGCGAGGCCGATCTTGCCGTAGCTGCCGTACCGGTCGGTGAGCGACGCGACCAGCAGCACGTGGTCGTCGGACTGCCGCAGCTCGTCCAGCTCCTCGTAGGAGTAGGTGCGGCCGGTCGAGTTCAGCTGGTTGGTGCGGACGGTCAGCTCCTCGGCGCGCTGCAGGTCCTCCCGTGCCGCGCGGCTGATCGTGAAGTGCATGTCCAGTGTGGACAGGAACTCCTCCGACGTGCCGGCGAACTCGTGCTCGACCTGGTTGCGGGCGGCGTCGCTGCGGTACATGTGCCGGCGCAGCTTCGACTCGTCGGTGACGAACTTCGGCGTGAACGCCGGCCGGCTGAGCGTGTCGAGGTCCAGCGCGTCGACGGTGACCACCGCCGGGTGCGTGTGGTTGACCTCCGCGCGCTCGAACTCCTGGTCGTCGACGAACGCGAGCGTGTCGATGCCGATGTTGATGGCCTTGGCGATCTGCTCGATCGACGACGACTTCGGGTTCCAGTTGATCTGCGGGTACAGGAAGTACTCGTCGAGCCCCAGCTCGCGCAGCTTCGCCATCGCGGTGTCGTGGTCGTTCTTGCTGGCGACGGAGTGCAGCACGCCGAGCTCGTCGAGCCGCTCGATCTCGGCGACCACCTCCGGCCGCACGGTGACGTCGCCGTCCTCCAGGATCGTGCCCTGCCACAGCGTGTTGTCCAGGTCCCAGACCACACACTTGATCTTCCCGCGCCTGGCCAGCGCCTCGGTGTGGTCGACCACCACACGGTCCACAGTGGTCATTACGCTGCCTCCCGGTACGCCTCGCCTGCGATGAAGGTCTGCTGCAGCTCGGTGCTGCCCTCGATGATTTCCATGATCTTGCTGTCGCGGTACAAGCGGGCCGCCGGATAGTCCTGGCTGCACCCGTTGGCGCCGTGGATCTGCACCGCGTCGTTCGCGGCGGCGACGGCCGAGGTGGACGCGAAGTACTTCGCCACCCAGGTCGCCATGATCGTGGCCGGGTCGCCGGACTCCTTGAGCCGGCCGGCCTCCTCGCACAGCAGCCGCGCCGCGCGCACGTTCGTCACCAGGTCGGTGATCTTGCGGCGGATCAGCTGCAGGTCGCGGAGCTTGCCGTCGGCCACCGCCCGCGTCGAGGTGTAGGCGACGCACGCGTCGAGGCTGGCCTGGATGATGCCGACCGAGCCGCACGCGACGCTGTACCGCCCCATGTCCAGTGCGCCGGTCATCACCATGCCGGCCGCCCAGCCGCGGGGGCCGAGCATCGCCGCGTCCGGCACCCGCACGTCCTCGAAGACGATCTCGGCGATCATGCTCGACCGGGTGCCGAGCATGTTGGGCACCGGCGTGATCGTCACGCCGGGGGCGTCGGCCGGCACCAGGAACGCGCTCATCCCGGGGCCGGTGCGGAGGAACACCATCATGACGTCCGCGACCTGGCCGCCGGTGATCCACTTCTTGCGGCCGTTGACGACCCAGTCGCCGCCGTCCTCGACGGCGACGGTGCCGGTGGCGGTGGCGTCGCTGCCGTTGTCCGGCTCGGAAAGGCAGAACACGCCGAACGTCTCGCCGGAGATGAGCCGGGGCAACAGCTCCGCGTGCTGCGCGGCGCTCCCCCGCCGCCACACGGCCCAGGACACCATCGTGTGCACGGTGAGCATGCTGCGCAGCCCCGAGCAGCCCCGGCCCACCTCCTCGTGGATCCTGCCGAGGGTGACCATGTCCAGCCCGGCGCCGCCGAACTCGGCCGGCACGAACGGCGCCCACAGGCCCAGCTCGCCCACCCGGTCCAGAACGGACCGTGGCAGGCGCTCGGTCCGGTCCCACTCCTCCGCATGGGGAATCACCTCGTTGTCGACGAACTCCCGCACGGTCGCGAGGTCTGGCACCGGTGGCCGGCTGACGCCGATGGCCGTGCTGCTCATGGAAACCCTCCTGGTCTGCTGGCTCAGATGGCGGCGGCCGCGTCGGTCTGGCCGACGAGCCGGGACACCAGGTCGGCCATCGCGTGCACCGAACGGAAGTTGTCGAGCTTCAGCTCCTCGTTGGGGATGCGGGTGGCGAACGTCTTCTCGATGAACATCACCAGCTCCATGGCGAAGAGCGAGTTCACGAAGCCGAGCGAGAAGATGTCCTGGTCGTCCGCCAGCTCGATGTCGGGGTACTTCGCCGTGATGAACTGACGGATCTCGATGTAGGTCTCGGACATGACGGTTGCTCCTCCTCAGGAGTCGGTGGGTACTGCGGCGAGCCGGTTCTTGGCGGCGCTCTTGTGGTCCGGGCCGTAGCGGTAGAAGCCCTGACCGGACTTCTGCCCGTGCAGGCCGGCGTCGGTCATCTGCTTGAGCAGCGGGCAGGGCCGGTACTTGCTGTCGGCGAAGTGCTGGTACAGCACCTCGACGCTGTACAGGATCGTGTCGACGCCGATCAGGTCGGCCGTCTCGAGCGGGCCCATGGGGTGGCCGAAGCAGCTGCGGAACACCTCGTCGACGGTCTCGGCGGTCGCGACGCCCTCGTACACCAGGTAGGCGGCCTCGTTGACGGTCAGCATCAGCACCCGGTTGGACACGAAACCGGACGCGTCGTTGACGTCGATCGGCTTCTTGCCCATGGAGATCACGAGCTGGCGCACGCGCTCCAGCGAGTCCGGCGACGTGTGCACGCCCTTGATCAGCTCGACCGCGGGCTTCATCGGCACCGGGTTCATGAAGTGGACGCCGGCGACCTGGGTCGGCCGGGTGGTCCACGACGCGATCCTGGTGATCGGCACCGCGGAGGTGTTGGCGACGAACACCGCGTCCGGCTGGACGATCGCGTCCAGCTTCGGGTACAGCTCCTTCTTGAGCTGCTCGTTCTCCGTGATGTTCTCGATCAGCGCGTCCACTTCGGACAGCTCGCCGAGGTCGGTGCTGAACGCGATCCTCGCGAGCACCTCGGCCGCGTCGACCGCCGGACCGCCGAGCATGCGGCTCATCCGGCAGTTCAGCTCGATCTTGTCGCGGGCGACGGTGAGCACGTCCGCGCTGATGTCGACCAGCACCACGTCGTGCCCGACCTGCGCCAGATTCTGTGCGACGCCGGCGCCCATCACGCCGGCGCCGACGACTCCAACCAAAGCCATCGGTCTCTCCCTAACTCGCTAACAGATTGGTGGCAACGAGCACCTTGCTCAGCTCTCGAACGGTCGGGTTCTCGATCACGGCGGTGATCGGGACACCGCCGTAGGTGGTGCGGATCCGGCCCATCAGCCGTACGGCGGTCAGCGAATGGCCGCCGAGCTCGAAGAAGTTGTCGTTCGCGCCGACCGCGTCGATGCCGAGGATCTCGCCCCAGATCTCCGCGACCGCCGTCTCGTGGCCAGGCTCGGGCGCCTCGTACGGAGTGGACAGTGCCGGCCGTTCGTGTCGGGCCGCCGCCTCGGTCTCCTCGGCACCGGTCCACGCGGCGAGGCGCGGCGCGAGCGGTCCGGACGAGATCACCAGCTGGCGCACCCGGTTCGCGACGGACAGGGCGCGTTCGAAGATCTCGACGCCCTCGTCCTCCCGCATCCAGTACTCCTTGATGGTGGTCGCCGGCATCGGGTGCTCCGCCTCGTCGCGCAGGCCCCAGCCCTCCCAGTTCACGGAGAGCCACCGGCCGCCCGGGGTGGTCGCGGCGGGCCGGGCGTAGGCGTCCATGCCGGAGTTGGCGGACGCGTACGCGGAGAACCCGAGGCCGCCGAGCACCGAGGACAGCGAGGAGACGGTCATCCGCAGCGGCGCGTCCGGCAGCACCTCGTCGAGCACCCGGATGCCGTCGATCTTGGGCCGGAAGTGCGCGTCGCAGGAGGCGAGGCTGACCGAGGGGGCCGGGCCGAACGTGCGGTGGTCCGAGCAGCCCGCGCCGTGGATCACGAGGTCGATCGGGCCGAACCGCTCCCGCGCCGCGGCGACCACCTCGGCCATCCGGTCGCGGTCGCCGACGTCGGCGGACATGGCCAGCACCTCGGCGCCCTTGGCCCGCATCCCCTGGACGGTGCGGATGTGCCGCGCGGCCCGCCCGTCCGGGTGCTCGGCGAGGTAGGTCGCCCACTCCGTCTCCGGCGGCAGCTCGGTCCTGGCGGTGAGCACCAGCTTGGCACCGCGGGTCTCCGCGAGGTGCTCGGCGAGCAGCGCGCCGACGTCGCCGAGACCGCCGGTGATCAGCACGGTCGCGCCGGACCGCAGCGGGCTCTCGTTCGTGCCGTCGATCCGCAGCTGGTCGAACGTCTGCACCCAGCGGTCCGCGCGACGCAGCGCCACGTGGTCGCGGGTCGGCACGCACGCCTCGGCGACCAGCTCGCCCGCGAGGTCGGCGACCGTGCGCTCCGCCGTGCAGCCGGGCAGGTCGATGTCGACGAGCCGGCAGCCGAAGTCCGGGATCTCCTGTGCCAGCACGGTGACCAGCCCGATCATCGTGCCCTGCGCCGGGTTGGTGACGTCGCCGCCGACCGCCTCGACCGCGCCGCCGGTGCACAGCACCAGCTCCAGCGGGCCGGGTGTGGTGGTCTCGGCGAGCGCGCCGGCCGCCACCCGCACGGCGTGGAACCCGAGGCGCTGCGCGGAGTCGAAGTCGGTGGCGGCGAGGCTCCAGGCGTGCACCGCGGTGCGCGGCCTGCCGAACTCGGACATCACCCGCGTGTAGTCGCAGCGTGAGTTCGGCTCCACCTCGACGACGTGCACACCGTCCACACTGGACACGTGTCGGTAGCCGGTGGCGGGGCGCAGGACGACCGTGCCGGCGCCCAGTCGTGCGGCAACCGCCTCGCCGAGCTCCTCCGCGGCGAACACCCACCACGGGCCGCGTTCGGCGGCCGTGACAGTGGTCGGCCGGGCGGGCCTGTTGTGCCACACCGGGTGGTAGAACCAGGCCGCGAGGTCGCGCTCCGGCGCGGCGCCCGCGTCCGGCACGGCCACGGGTGGCGCGAAGCCGGCGCCCGGCTCGAGCCAGTACCGCTGGCGCTGGAAGGGGTAGGTCGGCAGCGCGACACGGCGGCGGTGGCCGTCGTGCAGCGTGGACCAGTCGATCTCCACGCCGGACAGCCACTGCTCCACCGCGGCGTTCGCGCTGGTGGCGATCACCGGGGCGATCGAGGAGGACGCCGCGTTCGGGGTGGCGCGCCGGATCCGGTCCTGGTCGCCGAGCGCGGCGACCGCGTCGGCGAGGTCGGTCACGATCACCGCGGCGCGGTGCCCGAACCCGGTCCTGCTGGCCTGCACGGTGAACGCGACGTCCGCGAGCACCGCGTCCGGCGTGTCCACAAGGTACTGACGGAGGGCCGCGAGCGCGTCGGTCAGCGCGTCGGCCGTGCGAGCGGACAGCACGAGCGCGTGCGGCCCGGCCTGCTCCGGGCGCGCCGGCTCCGGCGCCCGCTCCTCCAGCACCACGTGCGCGTTGGTGCCGCCGAGGCCGAACGAGCTGACGCCGGCCCTGCGCGGGTGCGCGCCGCGCGGCCACGGCCGGTTCTCCGGCAGCACCGTGAACTTCCGGCCCGCCGCGGCGAGCGCGGGGTTGGGCGTGCGGTAGTTGCGGGTGCCGGGCAGCCGCGCGTTGTCGACCGCGAGCGCGGCGCGGATCAGGCCCGCGACCCCGGACGCGCGGTCGAGGTGCCCGACGGACGGCTTGAGCGAGGCGAGCACGGTCGGCGTCTCGCCGGTGTGGCTCGCGAACGCGCGGTCCATGGCCGCGAGCTCCACCGAGTCGCCGAGGTTCGTGCCGGTGGCGTGGCACTCGACGTAGCCGATGGTGTCCGCGTCGACGTCCGCGACCTCGTGTGCGTAGGCGATCACGTCGGTCTGGCCGTCGGAGCCGGGTGCGGTGAAGCCGGCCTTGTTGCGGCCGTCGTTGTTCGACGCGGACCCGATGACGACCGCGTACACGTGGTCGCCGTCGCGCTGGGCGTCGGCGAGTCGCTTGAGCACGACCACGCCGACCCCGTTGCCGATGACGCTGCCGGCCGCATCCGCGTCGAAGCTGCGGACGTGCCCGTCGGCGGAGACGATGCCGCCCTCCTCGTAGACGTACCCGGTGGCCTGCGGCACTTCCAGCGAGGCGCCGCCGGCGAGCGCGACGTCGCTGTCGTAGGTCAGCAGGCTCTGGATCGCGAGGTGCACGGCGACGAGCGAGGTGGAGCAGAAGCTCTGCACGGCCACCGCGGGCCCGGTCAGCCCGAGCTTGTAGGAGACCGTGTTGGACAGCGAGTCGCTGTTGTTTCCCACCGCCCACTGGACTTCCGGCGTGGTGGCCATGATGTCCGCACGGGTCCGCACGTTCGCGAAGCCGTACTTCGACAGTCCGCAGCCGGAGAACACGCCGACCCGGCCCGGCACCTTGTCGGGCCGGTAGCCGGCGCGTTCCAGCGCCTCCCACGAGCACTCCAGGAACAGCCGGTGCTGCGGGTCGGTCACCTCCGCCTCGCGGGGGCTGAACCCGAAGAACCCGGCGTCGAAGTGCTCGATGTCCGACAGCGGCGCGCCACGGCGGACGTAGCGCGGGTCGGCCAGCAGTGCCGGGTCGACGCCCGCCGTCAGCAGCTCGTCGTCGCCGATGTCCCGGATGCCGGGGATGCCGTCGGCGAGGTTCGCCCAGAACCGCTCCACGGTGTCGGCGCCGGGAAACCGGCCGGACATCCCGACGATGGCGACCACGGAGTCAGCGTCACGATCACTCATGGTTTCCCTCACCCGCCGCAGTGTTGTGGTCGTCCGACTCGGGCAGCCAGACCAACCGTAGGTCGGCCGACCCATTGCCCAGTAACTGATCAGCTCGCACGCCCGGCACCCCGTTTGCGCAGGTTGGCCTTGCGGTTGGCGCTGCGGTCCCTGCGTTCCACCGCCCTGTCCACACTGGACTCCTCGCTGCGCTCCGCGTCGAGCAGGCGGGCCAGCGCGCCGACGGTCGGCGCCTCGTAGAGCACGTGCGGGGCCAGCTCGTCGATCGACAGCCGGCGCCGGATCCGGATCATGATCTCCACGCCGACCAGCGAGTTGCCGCCCAGCTCGAAGAAGTTGTCCTCCGTGCCGACCTGTTCGAGCCCGAGCAGGTCGGCCCACACGCCCGCGATCGCGGTCTCCACCTCGCCGGCCGGTGCGACGAACGCGGTGTTCAGCTCCGGCCTCGGATGCCGTCCGCTGCCGCCGGCCTCCGCCGTGTGCGCGGCGACCGCGAGGTCGACCGTGAACATGCCGCTCGCCGCGACCATGCCGGCGAAGTCCTGCGTGCTCACCACGACGAGCGGCTGCCCGCCCGCGAGTGCGCGACGGAACGAGCGCCAGCCGGCCTCGAAGCTGATGCCGAACGTCTTGCGGAAGCCGCGGAAGAAGTCCTGCACGTCCGAGCTGTAGCCGGTGAGGCCCGACGCCCAGGCGTTCCACTCCCACTCGCCCCAGTTGACGGCGATCGTGCGTGGCCCGTCGGGCCGCTGCGCCACCTGCTGGGCGTAGGCGTCGAGGAACGCGTTGGCCGCGCAGTAGTCGACCTGGCCGGGCCCGCCGCCGGTGGCGGACGTGATCGACGAGAACAGTGCGACGAAGTCCACGCCCAGGCCGCGCACCGCACGGTCGATCGCGAGCGTGCCGGCGACCTTCGGCGCGAGCACCTTCTCGATCTCGGCCCTGGTCTTGAACTGCATCAGGCCGACACCCGGCAGCCCGGCCGCGTGTAGCACACCGTTCAGCCCGCCGAACCGGGTGACCGCGGCCCGCACCGCCGCGTCCACATCGGACTGCTCGCTGACGTCGCCGGTGACGATCTCGACCTCGGCGCCCAGCTCCTCCAGCTTCAGCACGCCTTCGAGCCTGCGGCGCACCTGGTCGTTCACGTCGGGCTTGGCCAGCACGGCGTCCCACGTGTCCCGCGGTGGCAGCCCGGTGCGGCCGAACAGGACCAGCTTGGCCCGGTGGTCGCGGGCGAGCCCTTCCGCCATGGCGAGACCGATGCCGCCGAGGCCGCCGGTGACCAGGTAGATCCCGTTGTCCCGCAACAGGGTCGGCTCCTCGACCGACGCCACCCGTTCGTAGTCGGGCAGCCAGCGCCGGCCCCGCCGCAGTGCGACCATCGCCTCGGTGGCGCTGTCACCCACCTCGACGGCCAGCGCGGTGGCGAGCCGCTCCGGGTTCGACAGCTCGGCGCGGTCGAGGTCGACCAGGCGGCAGCGGGTGCCGGGGTACTCGACCGGCACCAGCCGGACCGGGCCGAGCAGCGTGGCGTTCTCGGCCGTGAGCTCCTCGGCGCCCGTCACCTGCTGGCTGCCCGCGGTGACGATGTCGATCGCCCACTTCTCCGCACCGAGGTCGCTCGCGGCCTGGGCCAGTGCGACCACCGTGTGGATGCCGCGGTCGAGCGCACTGTCGCTCAGCGACCACAGGTGCACGACCCGCTCCGGCAGGCCGGGGCCGTCACGCAGCTCGCGGAGCATCGCCTTGAGGTCGACGTTCTCCCCCGGCCGCACGGTGAACCCGTCCTCGGCCGACGCGAACTCCGTGCCGGGTCGGACGAACACGACCGAGCCGCCGGCGGCGCCGAGGCGCGCTGCCAGTGAGTCGCCGACGTCTCCGTCGGTGAGGACCAGCCAGCGCGCGGCCGGCAGCTTCGCCGTCCTCGGCGCGGTCTGCCGCCAGATCGGCGCGTGCAGCCAGTCCTCCTCGGGCAGCAGCGGCATCGACGTCAGCGCCGCGGCCGGGTTCTCCGCGTCGGACAGACCCGTCGAGCTCGCCGCGCTGATCAGGTCCGCGCCGAACGCCGGCTTGCGGTCGACCCGCACCGGCTCCAGCCAGTAGTCCTTGCGCTGGAACGGATAGCTGGGCAGCGGCACCCGGCGCAGCGAGCGGCCGGCCTGCAGCGCGGGCCAGTCGATCGGCACCCCGGTGAGCCACAGCTGCCCGACCGCCTCGGTCAGCACCCGATCGTCCGGGCGTGGGTCGGCCGACGCGGGCAGCGCGGCCATGACCAGCGGCCACCGCTTCTGCGCGCAGTCCGGGTGCACGCGGGTCATCGCGCCGAGCGACTGGCCGGGCCCGATCTCCAGCAGCGCCGGGTCGGGGTCGGCCAGCATCGTGGCGAGACCGTCGGCGAACCGGACCGGCGAGCACATGTGCCGCGCCCAGTACTCCGGGTCGGTCACCAGCTCCTCGGTCGCGAGCCGGCCGGTCACGTTGGACACGTACGGCAGCTCCGGCGCCTTCGGGTTCAGGTTCGCCCGGACCCAGTTGACCAGCTCGGTGCGGGCCGGCTCCAGCATCCGGGTGTGGAAGGCGTGCGTGGTCAACAGCTTCGTGCTCGGCACGTCCTGCTGGGACAGTCGCAGTGCGAACTCGTCGATGCGGGCGGTCTCCCCGCCGACCACGGTGATCTCCGGGCCGTTGACCGACGAGACGTCGACGCCGGCCTCGAACAGGTCGGCGAAGTCGCGGCGCAATGCCGCCGGCGACCGCGGCACGGCCAGCATCGAGCCGGCCGGCAGCTTGGAGATCAGCTGCGCGCGGTAGGCCACCAGCCGCAGCGCCTCCGGCAGCGTGAGCACGCCGGCCAGGGTCGCGGCGACGTACTCGCCGAGGCTGTAGCCGAGCATCAGGTTCGGCTTCAGTCCCCAGTCCATGAGCAGGCGGGCGACCGCGTACTCGGCGACGAACACCGCCGGTTGCGCCAACTCGGTGCGGGCCAACGCCTTCCGGTTCGGGTCCGCCGTCTCCGTCGCCCTGCCGAGCATCGCGAGCAGCGAGTCGGCCTGGGTGTCGGCGGACGACTTCGGCGCGGTCAGCAGCGGCACCAGGTCGATGGCGAGTGTCTCCCGCAGCACGGCGGCGCACTCGTCGACGACGGCCCGCAGCGCGGGCTCGCGCCGGTACAGCTCGGCGACCATCCCCGGGTAGTGCTCGCCGACGCCGGCGAACATGAAGTTCACCGGCCGCTCCCGCGTGGGATCGGCGCGTACGAGCAGGCCGGGCGGCGCCGGGTTGTCGGCCGAGGCGTTGACCACCACGTCCGACACCAGGTCGGTGACCAGCAGCCGCCGGTGCTCGAACGTCTCGCGGCCGGACTGCAGCGTCGCGGCGACGTCCCGCAGGGGGACCGAGGACTGGGCCGCCAGGTGCGACACGAGGTTGCCGACGGCCGCGTCGGCGGCCGCCTCGCTCTTGCCGGACACGGTGACCAGCTCGTAGCGGCGGTCCGCGCCACCGGAGTCGGTCGGCGGCAGCGGCGCCGGCGCCTCCTCGAGGATGACGTGCACGTTGGTGCCGCCCATGCCGAGCGAGTTGACGCCGGCGATGCGCTTCCTGCCGTCCGCGACGTCCCAGGTGGACAGTTCGGTGTTGACGTAGAACGGGCTGTTCTCGAAGTCGATCTCCGGGCTCGGCGTCTCGAAGTTGAGGCTCGGCGGGATCTGCCGGTGCCGCAGCGCGAGCGCGGTCTTGATCAGGCCGGTGGCGCCGGCCGCGGCCGCGAGGTGACCGATGTTGGTCTTCACGGAGCCGATCGGGCAGTACTGCTTCTCCTCGGTGTCGCCGAACGCCTTCGTCAGCGCGGCCACCTCGATGGGGTCGCCGAGCGGCGTCGCCGTGCCGTGCGCCTCGATGTAGCCGACGTCCTCCGGCCGAACGCCCGCGTTGCGCATGGCGTCCGCCACGACCGCGGCCTGCCCGACCACGCTCGGTGCGGTGTAGCCGACCTTGAGCGAGCCGTCGTTGTTGATCGCCGAGCCGCGGACGACCGCGATCACGGTGTCGCCGTCGCGCTGGGCGTCGGCGAGCCGCTTCAGCAGCAGCACCCCGGCGCCGTCGCCGAACATGGTGCCGTTGGCGCCCGCGTCGAACGTGCGGACGTGCCCGTCGGAGGACTCCATGCCGCCCGGCACGTGCAGGTGCCCGACCCGGTCCGGCGTGTGGATCGACACCCCGCCGGCCAGCGCCAGCTCGCACTCGTCGTACCGCAGGCTCTGGCACGCGAGGTGCAGCGCCACGAGCGCGGTCGAGCAGAACGTCTGCACGGTGAGGCTCGGCCCGGCGAGTCCCAGCTTGTAGGACACCTTGGTGGCGAGCGAGTCCTTGTCGTTGCCGATGACGAACTGGTAGGCGTCGGCCTCGCCGACGTTCTGCGGGTTCGCCCCGGCCGCGGACATCATCCGCATCATGTAGGTGCTGATGTTGGTGCCGCCGAACACGCCGACCTTGCCGCGGTGGTCGCCCGCGCCGTAACCGCCCTGCTCGAGCACCTCCCAGCAGCACTCGAGGAAGATCCGGTGCTGCGGGTCGGTGATCTCCGCCTCGCGCGGCGAGAAGCCGAAGAAGCCGGCGTCGAAGCCGCGCACGTTGTCGAGCACCGGCCGCTTCGGCACGTAGGTCGGCGACTGCGCGACCTCGGCCGGCACGCCGTTCGCGAGCAGCTCCTCCTCGGAGAACGTGGTGACCGACTCGACGCCGTCGCGCAGGTTCGCCCAGAACTGGTCCACTGTGGACGCACCGGGGAACCGGCCGGTCATGCCGATGATCGCGATCGGCTCGCGGTAGTCGCGGCCGGTCGGCCGCTCCTCGACCACCGCGGGCGCGACGGCCTTCTTCTTCGGCGCGGTCTTCGGTGCGGCCGCGCCCTTCTCGTCGACGAGCGTGGCCATCGCGTACACGGTCGGCGCCTCGAACAGGTTCACGGCCGACACCGCGACACCGGTGACCTTCTGGATCCGCTTCACCATCTGCAGGCCCATGAGCGAGGTGCCGCCGAGGTCGAAGAAGTTGTCCCGCGCGCCGACGCCGTCGATGCCGAGCATGTCCTCCCACACCTCGGCGAGCTGCCGCTGCCGCGCACCGGTCGGCGGCACGAACTCCTGCGCGAGCTGCGGTCGCGGCATCCGCGTGCCGACCGACTGCGGCGCGTCGGACGTGTCCTTCACAAGCCACTGGTTGATCCGCTTCCGCAGGTCGCCCGCGCTGATCACCGTGCGTGGCACGGGGTTGCGCAGCACCTGGTCGAACGCGGCGAGCGCCTCGGTCTCGGTCATCGAGTACTCGACCATCGACGCGCCGAGGTCGCCGAGCCCGCCGTCGCCCACCATGTCGGCGGTCGACGTCCAGGTGTCCCAGTTGATCGCGGCCCAGCGGGTGTCCTCGCCGCGGTGCCGGTAGGGCACGGCGTCGAGGAACGTGTTCGCCGCGACGTACGCGGCGAACCCGATGCCGCCGAGCACGGACGACATCGACGAGAACAGCACGCAGAAGTCGACCGGCACGTCGGCGAGCACCCGCTCGATCGCGGCCGTGCCGACGGTCTTGCCGCCGGCGAGGTGGATGTCGACCGACGCGGGTCGCAGATCCGAGATCGGACCGAACGTGCTGGCGTCGGTGACCGCGGCGAGGTGCACGAGCCCGTCGAGCCTGCCGTGCCGGGCGATCACGTCGTCGACGAGCGCCCGCAGCTGTGCCTCGTCGGTGACGTCCGCGGCGCCCGCCTCCGCGTTGACGCCGCTCGCGCGCAAACGTTTGACACCCGCGATCCTGCTGGCCAGAGACTTGGCCTCGCCGTCGGCCGGGATCGCGTCCCACTCGTCCTCCGGCGGCAGCCCGCCACGGCCGACGAGGACGGTCGTGACGTCCTTCGCGGCCGCGCCGAGGTGGCCGGCGATGAGCTGGCCGACCGGGCCGAGGCCGCCGGTGATCACGTAGACGCCGCCGTCCCGGACGGTGATCGGCTCGAGGTCGGTGGCCGGGGTCGGCCGCAGGTCCATGACCCAGCGGTCGCCGCCACGCAGCGCGACGGCGGTCGCGGTGTCGTCGGCACGCAGCTCGGCGTGCAGTGCGGCGACGTCCGGGTCCGGCAGCACGTCGACCGCCTTGATCAGCAGACCCGCGTACTCCTGGGCGCCGACGATGCACGCGCCGAACACGGTGGCCCGGTAGGGATCCGGCACGTCGGTGTCCAGCACCGCGCGCGCCGACTCGGTGACCACGGTGATCCGCACGTTCTCCGCGACCTCGTCACCCAGCACGGCGGACAGGTTCGCGACGCTCTCGAAGCCGAGTGCCCTGGTCTCCGCCGGCGTGTGCGCGTCGAGGCCGAACAGGTGCACGACCTCACCGGGCGCGCCGGCCTCGGACAGCAGCCGCGCGTAGTCCGCGCGCACGTCCGGCCGGACCGTCCACCGAGGTCCGCTCGTGAACTCCGTGCCGGCATGGACCAGCAGGAACTCCCGGTCCTCGTTGGTGAGCCGGGCGGCGAGCGCGGTGCCGACCGAGCCGGCCGAGCTGTCGGTGAGGATCCAGGTTGGGCCGCTCGGCGCGGGGGCGTCCGCGCCGAGCGGCGTCTTCGTCCAGACGGGCGACCAGAACCGCTCGTCGGGAAGCTCCTCGGTGACCGGCGCGGCCGGGGCGACCGCCACCCTCGCCGTGCCGCCGGACGGGGGGTCGATCCAGTAGCTCTGGCGCTCGAACGGGTAGTCCGGCACCGTCACCTTCTGGGGCAGCCGGCCGTCGTGGTAGGCGGTCCAGTCGATGTCCACACCGGACAGCCACAGCTTGCCGAGCGCCTCGGTCAGCACCTCGGTGTCGGGCCGCGGGTCGGCCTCGGCCGGCAGCGTCGGCATCAGCAGCGGCCAGCGCACGGTGCCGCAGTCGGGGTGGTTGCGTGCCATCGCGCCGAGCGACTGGCCGGGCCCGATCTCCAGCAGCGCGGTGTCGTCCTCGGTGAGCAGCGTGGTGAGCATGTCGGCGTAGCGGACCGTGCGGCACATGTGCTCGGCCCAGTAGCCGGGGTCGGTCAGCTGGCGCTCGGTGATCGGCGCGCCGGTCACGTTGGACAGGTACGGGATCTTCGGTGTCCTCGGCGACAGGTGCTCCCGCGCCCACGAGGTCAGCTCGTCGGCGATCGGGCGCAGCATGCGGGAGTGGAACGCGTGCGAGGTGCGCAGCGGGCGGGACGGGATGTCGTGCTCCGCGAGCTTCTCGCCCAACGCGGTGACCGCGTCGGCCGGACCGGACACGACGATCATCTCCGGACCGTTGACCGCGGCCACGTCGATGCCGAGGTCGCCGACCGGGCCGACCAGCTTGTTCAGCTTCGCCGCCGAGAGCGGCACGGCGGCCATCGCGCCGGTCGGCAGCGTCGCGATCAGCTTGGCGCGCACGGCGACCAGGCTCGCGGCCTCGGTCAGGGTGAGCGCCTCGGACAGCGCGGCGGCCACGAACTCGCCGACGCTGTAGCCGGCGAGCACACGCGGCACCACGCCCCACGACATGAGGAGCCTGCCGAGCGCGTAGTCGACGGCGAACACCCCCGGCTGCACGACCTCGGTCGCGGCGGAACCGCCGTCGGACTCGGCGCGGCCGAGCAGCGCGGCCAGTCCCCCGCCGTCGCTCGTCTCCTCGGCGACCAGCTCGGCGATCGGGTCACTGTCCAGAATGGACTCGAAGACCGCGCGGCACTCGTCGATGGCGGCGGCGAACACGGGCTCGGTGCGGTACAGGCCGCCGACCATGCCCTTGTACTGCTCGCCGACACCCGCGATCAGGAAGCCGACCGGGCGGCGCTCGTAGGCGTCGGAGCGGACCAGCACCCGCTGGGGCGCGTCCTCGCCGACCGCACGGGCGGCGTCGGCGGCGTCGCGGACGACGGCGACGGCCCGCTCGTGGAACACCTTGCGGCCGACCTGGAGCGTGTAGGCGACATCCACCGTGTCCACTTCGGACCGGAACAGGTCGGCGAGGCGGCCCGCGGTGGTGGCCGCGCCCTCGCGGCTGCGTGCCGACCACACGAGCAGCTGGTGCTCGCGCGGCGTCCGGTCCGCGCGGTCGATCGGCTCCGGCTCCTCGATCACGACGTGCGCGTTGGTGCCGCCGATGCCGAACGCGCTGACGCCGGCGCGCCGCGTCCGCTCCTCGGTGCGGGGCCACGGGGTCAGCTCGGTGACGACCTGGATCCGCTCGCGGGACCGGTCGAGCTGCGGATTGGGCTTCTGGAAGTTGATGGTCGGCGGGATGACCTCGTGATGCAGCGACAGGGCGGCCTTGATGAGCCCGGTGACGCCGGCCGCGCGGTCGAGGTGTCCCATGTTGGTCTTCGCGGAGCCGACGCGGGTGACCCCGGCACCGTCCACGTTGAACACCTGCTGCAGCGCCGCGATCTCCGCCGCGTCGCCCAGCGGGGTGCCGGTGCCGTGGGCCTCCACGTAGTCGATGTCGGCCGGCGACAGCCCGGCGGCGGCGAGGGCCTCGGCGACGACGCCGGCCTGCCCGCGCACGCCCGGCGCGGTGAAGCCGACCTTGTTGGAGCCGTCGTTGTTGACCGCCCAGCCGCGGATCACCGCGTACACCCGGTCGCCGTCGGCGAGCGCGTCCTCGAGGCGGCGCAGCACGACCACCCCGACGCCGTTGCCGATCGGGGTGCCCTCCGCGGACGCGTCGAACGCCCGGCACAGCCCGTCCGGCGACGCCATCCCGCCCTGCTCGTAGACGTAGCCGACCTTCTGCGGCACCGCGATCGCCGTGCCGCCGGCGAGCGCCACGTCGGACTCGCCGGTGACCAGGCTGGTGCACGCGGCGGCGACCGCGACGAGCGAGGTGGAGCAGTAGCTCTGCACGCTGTAACACGGGCCGGTCAGGTCGAACGCGTGCGCGACGCGGGTGGCGAGCGAGTCCTTGTCGTTGCCGAGGCCGATCTGCACCGCCCCGACCTGGTCGAGCAGCTCAGGGTGCTGCGCGAGGTTGTTGAGCAGGTACGTGGAGATGGCGGCGCCGGCGAACACGCCGACCGGACCGTCCACTCTGGCCGGGTCGATGCCGGCGTCCTCCAGCGCGTGCCAGGTGTTCTCCAGGAACAGCCGCTGCTGCGGGTCCATCAGCTGCGCTTCCCGTGCCACGTAGCCGAAGAAGCTCGCGTCGAACTTGTCCACGTCGTCGAGGACCGACGCCGCCGGCACGTAGTCCTGGTCGGCGATCAGCTCCGGGGCCACCCCGGACGCCCGCAGCTCGGCGTCGGTCAGCCGCACGATGCAGTTTCGGCCGTCCCGCAGGTTGCGCCACAGCTCGGCGACGTCGCGCCCGCCGGGGAACTGTCCCGCCATACCGACGATCGCGATGTCGTTGGTGATGTCGGGTTCGAGTTCGTTGCTGGTCATCGCCTGCCTCACCTTCGTGTCTTCCTGGCTCGCATGGCCGTCGCGCCGGTGCGGGCGCGGCGGCGTTCGCCTCTGGCGGCACTGATGTCCACAGTGGCCGCGGCGGGCGCTGATCCGTTGTCGTTGCTGGGGTCCAGCTCCGCGAGCAGCTCCGCGAACTGGCCGACGGTCGGGCGTTCGAACAGGCTCGCCGCGGCGAGCTCGATGCCGAAGTTCTTGCCGAGCCGGTTGACCACGGCGATGCCGACGAGCGACGTGCCGCCGAGCTCGAAGAACGGGTCGTGCACGCCGACCTCCTCGATGCCGAGGTAGTCCTGCCACACCTCGGCGACCCGCCGCTCGGTCTTCGACCTCGGCGGCAGGTACGGCACGCGCAGCTCCGGCCTCGGGTACTTGGGCGCGCCGGCCCGCGGCTCGTCCAGGATGCCGTCCGCCGAGGTGAGCCGGACCAGGTCGGCCGCGAGCTCCCGCATCGGCTTGGTCATGACGAGCACGTGCGGCGCACCGGACGCGACGACGCGGTTCAGTGTGTCGGTGCCCTCGTCGTCGGTGAGCCCGAACTCGTCGCGGTACTCCCTCGCGCGGGCCAGGACCACGTCGTTGGCGAGCGTGTCCGCCTGCCAGCTGTCGTGCACCCAGGCGGCCCACGCCGCGGACACCACGCGCTCGGCGACCACCCCGGTCGCGCCGGCCGCGAAGGCGTCGAGGAACGCGTTGGCCGCGCCGTAGTCGCTCTCGCCGAACCCGCCGATCACGGCCGCGGACGACGAGTACAGCACGAACAGCTCCGGCGGGTCGGCCCGCAGCGCGTCCGCGATGGCGAGCGTGCCGGCGATCTTCGGCGCGAGCACGGCCGCCGCGGCCTCCCGCGTCTTGCTCTGCATCAGTCCCGCGCCGGGCACGCCGGCGCAGTGGACGACGCCGTGCAGCTCGCCGAACCGCTCGCGAACCGTGTGCATGACCCGTTTCACCTGGTCGGGATCGGTGATGTCGGCGGCGATCGGCAGCACCTCCGCGCCGACGGCACGCAGCTGCCTGATCGACATCATGATCGAGCTGACCTTCTCGTCGGGCCCGTGTGCGGCGAGGTGGTCGGCCCACCGGTCCTCCGGCGGCAGCTCGGTGCGGCCGACGAGCGCCAGCTTCACGCCCAGCGGCGCGAGCCGCCGGGCCAGGATCAGCCCGAGGCCGCCGGTGCCGCCGGTGATCAGGTAGGTGCCGCCGGGGCGCCACACCTGCCGGTCGTCGACGGCCGGCAGCTCGACCTCCTCGAAGATCCGCAGCCAGCGCCGGTTCCGACGCCACGCCACGACCTGGATCTCGGTCTCGGCCGGCGCTGGTGCGCCGGGCGGCGGCGCGGCGAGCAGCTCGACCTCGCGCAGCACCCGGTCGCCGCACTGTGCCGTGGTGGCGGCGGACTCCAGGTCGACGACCCGCACGCGGATCCTGGGCAGCTCGCTGGTGAGCGAGTTGCACACACCGAGCACGGTGGCCGACACCGGGTTCGCCGCGTCGCCGCCGAGGACGTCGAACGCCTCGGACACCACGGCGATCAGCTCGACCGACCGGCTGGACACGACCTGGCTGAGCGCCTTCGCTAGCCACAGCGGGCTGTAGAAGGCGTGCTCCAGCGCGGCCTCGGTGTCGGGAGTGGACAGTGCGGCCGCGCGCAGCCCGAACGCGTGCACGATCCGCAGCGGACCGTCTCCTGTGGACAGTGTGTCGATGAGCTGCCGGTAGTGTTCCGGGTCGGCCGGGTCGATCGTCGTGCCGCCGTCGCGGTGCTCGTAGCCGGCGCCCGCCTCGACGAGGTGCACGTGGTGCCCGGCCGCGGTGGCCTGTTCGACCAGCTCGGCGCCGAGCGTGGCGCGGTCGGCGAACACGAGCAGCGTGCCGGGGGCCGCGGGGTTCGCGGGCGACAGGGCGTCGTTCCGCTGCCAGGACGGGGTGTGCGCGCGGATCGCCCGAGGGGCGGGCGCGTCGACGGCCTGCTGCCGCGGCACCGCGCACGCGTCGCGCGGGCTGTTCGGCGAGTCGGGCCAGAACCGGACGCGCTGGAACGGGTACGTGGGCAGGGTGACCGGCCTGCGGGCCTGCGGATGGCCGGCCGCCCACCCGATCGACAGACCGCGTTCCCACAGCGTGCCGAGTGCGGCGAGCCAGCCGGCCCGCTCCGAGTCGGTCCGCTCCGGCAGCAACGCGACCACGGGCAGGTGCGGAACGTGCTCCTCGGCCAGTGCCGTCATGCTCCGGCCGGGCCCGGCCTCCACGAGCACGCCGACCTGGCGGGCCAACGCGGTGAGCGCGACCGGGGTTTCCCCGGTGAGCACGGGGAACCGGGGCGTCGACACCCGCATGGTCGCGATCGCGGCGGCCCGTTCCGCCTCGGAGTCCAGTGCCGCGAGACGCAGCGCGTCGGGCAGCTCGTACACCTCGGCGACGCACTCGGCCACCAGCTGGCCGACGCCACGGCCGAGCACCGCGGCCGGGCCGAGGCCCCAGTGCCGCAGCAGGGCGACGAGCGCGTACTCGACCACGAACACGCTGACCCGCTCGGACATCCCGATGCCGTGCTCGCCGATGGCGGCGGCGCACTCCTCCGCGGCGGCACGGAACGCGGGCTCGGTGCGGTACAGGTCGTCGGCGAGGCCCGGCCACAGCTCGCCGGCGTCCGGCAGCAGCACGCCGACCCGCTGGTTGGTGACGGTGACGGGCTCGGACTCGATGTCCTCGCGTAGCTTTCGGACGATCTCGGCGAGGTCGGCGCCCACCACGGTCCTGCGCACGTCGAGCGACGCGCGGCCGGTCTGCGTGGTGTGGGCGACGTCGGCCGGCGCGAGGTCGGGGTGCGCGGCGAGGTGGTCGGCGAGCGCGTCGGCCGACTGCCGCA
This sequence comes from uncultured Actinomycetota bacterium, assembly GCA_963840275.1. Classification (GTDB taxonomy): domain Bacteria; phylum Actinomycetota; class Actinomycetes; order Mycobacteriales; family Pseudonocardiaceae; genus Actinophytocola. The sequence goes on along the minus strand of CAWIYK010000001.1, from coordinate 446,799 downwards.
GACCGGTCCTGGTCGTGGCGGACACGGTGACCAGCTGCCAGTCCTCCGACGGCGCGGCCGCCGGGGGTGCCGGCGCCTGCTCGACGACGATGTGCGCGTTGGTGCCGGACCAGCCGAAGGAGCTGACGCCCGCGCGGTGCGGGGTGTCGGCCGTGGCCGGGAACGGTTGGCGCGCCTGGAGCGGCCGCACCGGGCCGTCCAGCGTGACCACCGAGTTCGGGTTCGTCATGTGCAGGTTCCTCGGCAGCTCACCGTGCTTGACCGCCTGGACCGTCTTGATCAGCCCGGCCATGCCGGCGGCGGCCAGCAGGTGGCCGACGTTGGTCTTGACCGCGCCGACCATGAGCGGCGCCCGCTCGGCCGGCCGGTCGCCGAACACCTCGCGCAGCACGGAGAACTCGATGGTGTCACCCAGTTCCGTGCCGGAGCCGTGGGCCTCCAGGTAGCCGATGTCGTCCGGGCCCATGCCGGCGTCGGCGAGCGCGGCACGCACGACCGCGAGCTGCGCGGCCCGGTTCGGGGCGGTGAGCCCGTTGCTCTGACCGTCCTGGCTGAGCGCGGAGCCGCGGATCCTGGCGTGCTCGCGGCGTCCGCTCATGGTGGCGTCGCCGACCCGTTGCAGGACGAGGACTCCGCCGCCCTCGCCGATGACGAACCCGTCCGCGGTCTCGTCGAACGCCTTGACCCGGCCGTCGGGCGCGAGCATGCCCATCTTGCAGGTCTGCACGAACAGGTCCGGGTGCATGGTGGCGGAGCTGGCGCACACGAGCGCGAGGTCGCACTCGCCGCGCCGCAGGCTCTGCACCGCGAGATGTGTTGCCACCAGGGAGGACGAGCACGCGGTGTCCACGGTGAACGCGGGTCCGCGCAGGTCGAGGTGGTAGGCGATCCGGCCGGCCGCGGCACTCGGTGAGCCGCCGAGCCCGAAGTACGGGTCGTTGATGCAGGCGTCGCCCTCCGCCTCGATCTGCCGGTTCATGTACTGCAGCGAGTCGACGAGCCCGAGGAACACGCCGGTTCTGCTGCCCCGCAACGAGTCCGGCGCGATGCCGGCGTCCTCCAGCGCCTCCCAGACCAGCTCCATCAGCAGCCGGTGCTGCGGGTCGAGGCGGCGGGCCTCCAGTGGGGACAGGTTGAAGAACGCGTTGTCCCAGCCCGCGATGTCCTCGAGGAAGGCGCCCTTGCGGGTGTAGGACTTGCCGGCCGCGGACCGGTCGTCGTCGTAGAACACGCCGGCATCCCAGCGGTCCGGCGGCACCTCGCCGACCGCGTCGGTGCCGGCGAGCAGCGCGTCCCAGTAGCGGTCCGGGTTCGTGCCGCCGCCGGGGAAGCGGCAGCCCATGCCGACGACGGCGATCGGCTCGTCGGCCGACACGGTCCGCACGACCGGCGCCGCCACCGCGATCTCCTGGCGCACGCTGGTCAGCTCGGCACGCAGGAAGTCGGCGAGCAGCGCGGGGGTCGGCTGGTCGAAGATCAACGTCGGCGCGAGGTCGAGACCGGTGGCGGTGGCGAGCCGGTTGCGCAGCTCGACCGCGGTGAGCGAGTAGAAACCGAGGTCCTTGAACGCGCGCACCGGTTCGACCGGCTCGTCGCCGCCGCGACCGAGCACCTGACCGGTCTGCTCGAGGACGAGGTCGAGCAGCAACTGCTCCTGCTCGGCGTCGGACAGGTCGGCGAGCTTCCGTGCCAGCGCACCGGTGTCCCCCTTGGGGGCCTCGGCGGTCGCGAGCGCGGCGACCTCCGGCAGCTCGTCGAGCAGCGGGTTGGGGCGCAGCGCGGTGAACCTCGGCACGAACGTCGCCCACGCCATGTCGGCGACGGTCAGGCACGTCTCGTCGCGCTCGACCGCGCGGCGCAGGGCCTCGATCGCCTTCGCCGGCGGCATGGCGCGCAGGCCGAGGTCACCGAACTGCGCGGCCACCTCGCCGGAGCCCATGCCGACCTCGCCCCACAGCCCCCACGCGATCGAGGTGGCCGTGCGGCCGGCGGCGCGGCGCTGCCGCGCGAGGCCGTCGAGGTAGGCGTTGGCGGCGGCGTAGGCGCCCTGGCTGCCGCTGCCCCAGGTCGCGGCGATCGACGAGAACAGGACGAACGCGTCCAGCTCCCGGTCTTCCAGCAGCGCGTCGAGGTTGGCCGCGCCGACGGTCTTGGCGGTCATGACCTGCGCCAGCTCGTCGGCGGTCGTCTCGGCGAGCATGGTCAGCTGCGGCACGCCGGCCGCGTGCAACACGGCCGTGAGGTCGTCGATCCCGGCCAGGATCGCGGCGAGCGCGTCCCGGTCGGCGACGTCGCACGCGGCGACCGTGACGCGGGTCCCACGGGTCTTGAGATCATCGGTCAGCGCGGCGACGCCGGGGGCGTCGGCGCCGCGACGGGACAGCAGCACCAGGTGCTCGGCGCCGTTGTCGGCCAGCCACCTGGCGACCTCGGCCCCGATCCCGCCGGTGCCACCGGTGACGAGGACGGTCCCGCGCGGTGTCCACTGTGGTGCGTCGGCGGGCGGGTCGGCGTGCACGAGCCTGCGGGCGAGCACCTCGCCGGCCCGGATCGCGACCTGGTCCTCACCGCCGCCGAGGACGTCGGCGAGCCGGTCGACTCCTTCTGGTGCGTCGAGGTCGACCAGACCGCCCCAGCGCTGTGGGTGCTCCAGACCGACCACGCGGCCGAGCCCCCACACGGCGGACTGCGCGGGGGACATCCCGTTGGTGAGGCACCACAGCGGAGTGTTGACACCGTCCAGCGCCTGCACCAGTTCTAGGGTTCTGCGGAGTCCGTCGGTCTCGTCGAGCGCGAGCAGCGACAGGATGCCGTCCGCAGGTTGGCCGTCTACTTCGGACACCGTGCGCACGGTGATGCCGCGAGCGGTCAGCGCCTCCTCGACGACGGCCGTCAGCGGATGCCCGTCCGGCGCCACGACCATCCAGTCGCCGCTCGCGGGGGACGTCCGCGCCGGCACCCACTTCTCGTGGTACCGCCAGTCGTCCACATCGGACACCGGCGTGCTGCCGTCGCCGATGATCCAGTACGGCTTGCGCTGGAACGCGTAGGTGGGCAGCGGAACGCGCCGGGTGCCGGCGAACACCGGCGCCCACGACACCGGCACGCCCTGACGCCACAGGTCGGCGAGCGCGTACGGGTCGGTGGGCAGCTCGTCGTCGAACGCGGTCTTGGCGAGCACGACGGACGCCTCGACCTCGCCCGCGGCGACGGCGGCCACGCCGGCGAGCAGCTCGTCACGGGTGTCACCGGTGATCACCACGCGGTGCTCCAGCGCGGCCCGGCTGACGGCGAGGGTGCCGGCGACGTCGAGCGGTGCCAGCTCGGGGTGGGCGACGAGGTGGTCGTGCAGGCGGGTCGCCTGGGCACGCAGTGCCGCGGCGGTCCGGCCGGACAGCAACCAGGGCGCGGCGGTGACGGCCGGCGTCTCGAGTTCTGCCGGTTCCGGTTGGTACTCCTCGAGGATGACGTGCGCGTTCGTGCCGCTGAAGCCGAACGCCGAGATGCCGGCGCGGCGCGGGCGGTCGGCGCCCGGCCAGTCCTTCGCTTCGGTCAGCAGCCGCACGGTGCCGCTGCTCCAGTCGACCTGCGGGGTCGGCTCGTCGACGTGCAGGGTCTTGGGCAGCTGCCCGGCACGCATGGCCATCGCCATCTTGACGACCCCGGCGACCCCCGCGGCGGCCTGGGTGTGGCCGATGTTGGACTTGACGGAGCCGAGCCACAGCGGCCGGTCGGCCGTGCGCTCCTTCCCGTACGTGGCAAGGAGAGCCTGCGCCTCGATCGGGTCGCCGAGCGTGGTCGCGGTGCCGTGCGCCTCGACCACGTCGATGTCCGTCGTGGACAGTTTGGCGTTGGCGAGCGCGGCACGGATGACCCGCTGCTGCGACGGGCCGTTCGGCGCGGTGAGGCCGTTGGACGCGCCGTCCTGGTTGAGCGCGGAGCCGCGGACGACCGCGAGCACCTCGTGCCCGTTGGCGATCGCGTCGGACAGCCGCTCCAGCACCAGCACGCCGGCGCCCTCGCCCCAGCCGGTGCCCTCGGCCGACGACGCGAAGGCGCGGCAGCGGCCGTCGCGGGACAACCCGCGCTGGCGGGAGAACTCGACGAACACCCCGGCGCCCGCGATGACCGTCGAGCCGCCGGCGATGGCGAGGCTGCTCTCCTGCTGCCGCAGCGAGTGGCACGCGAGGTGCAGTGCGACGAGTGAGGACGAGCACGCGGTGTCGACGGTGACCGCCGGCCCCTCCAGACCGAACACATAGGACAGTCGGCCGGACGCGACGCTGGCCTGCGTGCCGGTGCCGATGAAACCCTCGTACTCGACGGAGCCGGCGCGCAGGTCCGAGCCGTAGTCCTGGTTCATGTGCCCGACGAACACGCCGGTCCTGCTGCCACGCAACGAGGTCGGGTCGATGGCGGCGTACTCGAGCGCCTCCCAGGTCGTCTCGAGGAGCAGCCGCTGCTGCGGGTCCATGGCGGCGGCCTCACGCGGGCTGATACCGAAGAACTCGGCGTCGAAGTCGGCGGCCGCGTCGAGGAACCCGCCCTCCCACACGTAGGACTTGCCGGCCTTGTCGGGGTCCGGGTCGTACAGCTCCGCGTGGTTCCAGCCGCGGTCGTCGGGGAACGCGGCGATGCCGTCCGTGCCGTCGGCGACGAGCCGCCACAGGTCCTCCGGCGAGTTCACCCCGCCCGGGTACCGGCAGCCGACACCGACGATCGCGATGGGCTCGGCGTTGCGCTCCTCGACGTCACGCAGCTTGCTCCGCGTCCGGGTCAGCTCACCCGTCACCCGCGTCAGATAGTCCCGGAGTTTGTCGACGTCTCCCACGGAAACCCACCCATTTCTTCGTTCGGAAGTCAGATTCCGAGGTTGTCTATGAAGTCGAAGAGCTCGGCGTTGCTGGAGGTCTGGAGCCGCTCGAGTGCTGCCGCGTCGGCCGTCCCGTTCGTCTCGGTGACGGCCGCGAGCAGCGCCTGCAGCCGGGTGACCACCCGGTCGCGGGCCTCGTCGGCCGGGTCGATGCCGCGCAGCGCGGTCTCCATCCGGTCCAGCTCCCCGATGAGCGAGCCGGCGACGTCCGCGTCGCCGTCGGTCAGCTCGCCGAGCAGGAACTTGCCGAGCGCGCCGGGGGTCGGGTAGTCGAAGATCAGCGTCGCCGGCAGCGCCAACCCGGTGAGCCCGTTCATCCGGTTGCGCAGCTCGACCGCGGTGAGCGAGTCGAAGCCGAGCTCGGTGAACGCCCGGTCCGGCGTGATCGTCTCGGCGCTCGCGTGTCCGAGCACGGTGGCCACGTTCGTGGCGACCAGCTCCAGCAGCGACCGCTCCTGTTCCTGCGCCGACAGCCCGGACAGCTTCTGTCGCAGCGCGTCGGCCTGACCGGCACGCGTGCCGCTCGCGGTGCGCCGGGTGCGGACCAGCCCGTGCAGCACGGGTGGCAGCGGCGTCGTCCTGGCGTTCGCCTGCAGGGTCGGGAGGTCCAGCTTGATCGGCACGGTCACCGGGCGGTCCAGCGCGACCGAGGTGTCGAACAGCGCCAGTCCCTCCTCAGTGGACAGTGGCCGGGCGCCGGTGCGGCGCATGCGCGCGCGGTCGGCGTCGTCGAGCTCCTCGCCCATCCCGCTCGCCCACAGCCCCCACGCGATCGACGTGGCGGGGCGGCCGGTGGCGTGCCGCCGCTGGGCGAGCGCGTCGAGGTAGGAGTTCGCGGCGGCGTAGTTGGCCTGCCCCGGGTTGCCGAGGACGCCGGCCGCGGAGGAGAACAGGACGAACAGCTCCGCGTCGGGGAGCAGCTCGTGGAGGTTGGTCGCCGCGTCGACCTTCGCGCGCAGCACGGTGTCGAGTTGTTCGGTGGTCATGGTCTCGACGAGCCCGTCGGCCAGCACGCCGGCCGAGTGCACGACCCCCGTGACCGGGTGTCGCGCGAGCAGGGCGGCGAGTGCGTCTCGGTCGGCGACGTCGCACGCGGCGACCGTGACCTCGGCGCCGAGGCCGGTCAGCTCCTCGACCAGGTCGTGGGCGCCAGGGCTCGCGGGCCCGCGCCGGCTGACCAGCAGCAAGCGCGGCACGCCCCGGGTGACCAGGTGCCGGGCGACGGTCGCGCCGAGTCCGCTCGTGCCGCCGGTCACCAGGACGGTGCCGTCCGGCATGACCGACTCGGTCTCCTCGGGTGACAGGCGGGTCAGGCGTGGCACGAACGCCTCGCCGTTGCGAACGGCCACCTGCGGCTCGTCGACCGCCAGCGCCAGCGGGAGCGACTCCGGCACGTCGAGGTCGGCGAGGGTGAACCGGTCCGGGTGCTCGGCCTGCGCGGAGCGCACCAGCCCCCACACGGCCGCGCCCGCGAGGTCGGTGACCTCGTCGCCCACCGCGCCCCTGGTCGTGATCACCAGTCGGGAGGCGGCGAACCGCGCGTCGGCGAGCCAGGACTGCAGCAGTGCCAACACCTCGTGCGTCGCCGCGTGGGTCTCGGTGGCGGCGAGCGGGTGGACGACCACCGGTGGCACGTCGTCGGTGAGCGCGTCGTAGGCGACCCACTCGGCCGGCGGCTCCGCGGTCGCCGTCGCGGGTGTCCACTCCAGACCGAACAGCGGCTGCTGCTCGCCCTGGTCAGCCGCCCGCAGCGCGGCGAGGTCGACCGGCCGGACCACCAGCGACCGCACGGACACCACGGGTGCGCCCGCCGCGTCGGCCACCTGCACCTGGACACCGTCGGCGCCGGCCGGCGCCAGTCGGACCCGGGCCGCCGTGGCGCCGGTCGCGTGCAGGGTGACGCCGCTCCAGGCGAACGGCAGCTTCGCGTCGCCGGACTCGTCGCGGTTGACGAACATGCCGTGCAGCGCTGCGTCGAGCAGCGCGGGGTGCACGCCGAACCGGGCCGCGTCCGCGTGGGCGGACTCGGGCAGCTCCAGCTCGGTGTAGATCTCGGCGTCCTTCACCCACGCGCGGCGCAGGTTCTGGAACGTCGGCCCGTAGCCGAAGCCGGTCGCCGCGAGGTCGTCGTAGAGACCGTCGACGTCGACCGGTCGCGCGCCGGCGGGCGGCCATTCGGTCAGCGCGAACCCGGCCTCCTCGCCGGGGGCGACGGCCCCGCTCGCGTGCTGGGTCCAGGGCGTGTCGCTGTTCTCGCCCCGGGAGTGGATGGTGACCGTGCGCCCACCGTCCTCATCGGACTGACCGACCGTGAGCCGGACCCACACCCCGCCGTGCGCCGGCACGACGAGCGGCGCGTGCAGGGTCAGCTCCTCGACGTGCCGACAGTCGACGTGGTCGGCCGCGCGGATCGCCAGCTCGACGAGCGCCGCGCCGGGCACGATGACCGTGTCGGCCACCGCGTGGTCTGCGAGCCAGGCGTGCGACACCTGCGACAGCCGGCCGGTGAACACGATGCCGCCGGTGTCCGGCAGCTCGACCGCCGCGCCGAGCAGCGGGTGCTCGGCGGCGAGCTGACCCAGCCCGGTGGCGTCGGTGTAGCCCATGTTCGCGACGAGCCAGTACGGCTGCCGCTGGAACGCGTAGGTCGGCAGCGCGACGGCGCGCGCAGCGGTGAAGATGCTTGTCCACTCCGGACCGATGCCCCGGGTGTGCAGCTGCGCCAACGCGCGGAGCACGGTGTCGGTCTCGTTCTGCTTGCGCCGCAGGGCGGGCACGAACACGGCGTCCTCGACGCAGTCCGCGCCCATGCCCGACAGCACGGCGTCGGGTCCCAGCTCCAGGAATGTCGTGACGCCCTGGGCACGCAGCTCGGCGATGCCGTCGGCGAACCGGACCGCCTCGCGGACGTGCCGCACCCAGTAGTCCGGATCCGTCGCCGTGACGACCTTGCCGGTCAGGTTCGAGACCACGGGAATCGCCGGGTCGTTGAACGTCACCGACTCCAGCACCGCACGGAACTCCTCGAGCATCGGCTCCATGCGCGGTGAGTGAAAAGCGTGCGACACCGTAAGCCGCTTGACCTTGTACCCGCAGGTGTCCGCCAACTCCTCGATGGCATCCGCATCTCCGGAGACCACAATGGACCGCGGCCCGTTGATCGCCGCGATCGCGACCCGCTCGGACAACAGCGGCACGATCTCGGCCTCGGTGGCCCGCACCGACAACATCGCGCCACCAGTCGGCAACGCCTGCATGAGCTGACCTCGCGCCGCGACAACGCGACAGGCGTCCGCCAGCGACCACACCCCGGCCACGTGCGCGGCGGCCAGCTCGCCGATCGAGTGCCCGGCAAGGAAGTCCGGGCGGATGCCCCACGACTCGACGAGCCGGAAGAGCGCGACCTCGACGGCGAACAGCGCCGCCTGCGTGTACCCCGTCTGGTTGAGCGCGTCCTCGTCGTCCAGCGGCAGTGCGAACGGGAGGTGCCCGCACACCTCGTCGAACGCCGCCGCGAACACCGGGAACCGTTCGCGGAGGTCGGCACCCATGCCGACCCGCTGGGAACCCTGACCGGTGAACAGGACCGCGAGCCGGCCGGCGGACACGGTGCCGCGGACCGCGTTGCCCTCCCCACGCGCGAGCGCCTCGACCCCGGCGAGCAGCTCGGCACGGTCGGTCCCGAGGACCACGGCCCGCTCGTCGAGGCCGGCGCGCGTGGTCGCGAGCGACCAACCGACGTCGGCGACGGACACCTCCGGGGTGGCGGCGACGAAGTCGGCCAGCCGGGCGGCCTGCGCGGTCAGCGCCGCGCCGGTCTTCCCGGACAGCACCCACGGCACGGACGGCAGACTGGTCGTGCCCGACGCCGGTGGCGCCTCGACCGGCGGCGGCTCCTCGATGATCACGTGGGAGTTGGTGCCGCTGAAACCGAAGGACGACACGCCGGCGCGACGCGGCCGCTCCCCCGCCGGCCACGCGCGGGCCTCGGTCAGCAGCTCGACCGAGCCGCTCGCCCAGTCGATCTTCGGTGACCGCTCGTCTGCGTGCAGAGTGCGCGGCAGGTGCTCGTGGCGCATCGCCATGACCATCTTGATCAGTCCGGCGACGCCCGCGGCGGCCTGTGTGTGGCCGATGTTCGACTTGACCGAGCCGAGCCACAGCGGCCGGTCGCGGTCCTGGCCGTACGTGGCGAGCAGCGCCTGCGCCTCGATCGGGTCGCCGAGCGAGGTCCCGGTGCCGTGCGCCTCCACGACGTCCACATCGGACGCGGCGAGTCCGGCGTTGGCCAGCGCGGCGCGGATGACCCGCTGCTGCGACGGCCCGTTCGGCGCGGTCAGCCCGTTCGACGCGCCGTCCTGGTTGACCGCGGAGCCGCGGACCAGCGCGAGCACCTCGTGGCCGTTGCGGCGTGCGTCGGACAGCTTCTCCAGCAGCAGCATGCCGATGCCCTCCGCCCACGCGGTGCCGTCGGCCGACGCGGCGAACGACTTGCAGCGGCCGTCCGGCGCGAGTCCGCGCTGCCGCGAGAACCCGATGTACGGGTCGGGACTCGACAGGACGGTGACGCCGCCGGCGAGCGCGAGCGTGCAGTCGCCGGCCCGGATCGCCTGCACGGCCTGGTGCAGCGCGACGAGCGAGGACGAGCAGGCGGTGTCGACGGTGACGGCCGGGCCTTCCAGACCGAGCACATAGGACACCCGGCCGGACACCACACTGCCCGCGGTGCCGGTCGCCACGAAGCCCTCGACGTCCTCCGGCGCGGTCGCGAGCCCCGGTAGGTAGCCCTGGTACATCAGGCCGGCGAACACGCCGGTCCTGGTCTCCCGCAACGAGTCCGGGTCGATGCCGGCCCGCTCGAACGCCTCCCACGACGCCTCGAGCAGCAGCCGCTGCTGCGGGTCCATCGCGAGCGCCTCACGCGGCGAGATGCCGAAGAAGTGCGCGTCGAACCCGGCGACGTCGTCGAGGAAGCCGCCGTGGCGCAGGTAGGACTTGCGTGGCCGGTCCGGGTCGGGGTCGTACAGGTTGTCGAGGTCCCAGCCGCGATCGGTGGGGAACGGCACGACACCGTCGACGCCGTCGACCACCAGCTGCCACAGGTCCTCCGGCGAGGACACGCCGCCCGGGTACCGGCAGGCCATGCCGACGATCGCGATCGGTTCGCTGTCCCGCTCCTCGACCTCGCGCAGGAGGCGGCGGGTCTCGCGAAGATCAGCGGTCACTCGCTTCAGGTACTCGAGGTACTTCTCTTCGTTCGCCACGTGTGTCACTCCCTTTGCGACGGTCAAGACGCCTTGAGCTCGTCGTCGAGCAGGTCGAAGATCGTGTCCGCGGTCGCGGAGTCGAGGTCGTCGTCGCCGGCCTCGGCGCCGCGAGTGCGGTCGGTCCATCTGTTGAGCAGCAGTCGCAGGCGGACGGTGATCTCCGCGCCCGCCGCGGACTCCGGGTCGGTGTCGCCCAGTACCGCTTCCAGTCGTGCGAGGTGTTCGGCGGCCGGGACCGCCGCCGACTCGCCGCGTTCGCCGAGCGCACCGGCCAGATGGCCGGCCAGTGCCTTCGGGGTCGGGTAGTCGAAGATCAGCGTGGCCGGCAGCCGCAGCCCGGTGACGCCGCCGAGCCGGTTGCGCAGCTCGACCGCGGTGAGCGAGTCGAAACCCAGCTCCGTGAACGCCTTCGCCGGCGTGACCAGCTCGGTCGCGTGGCCGAGGACGGCCGCGACCTGGCCGGTGACCAGCTCCAGCAACGCCTGGTCGCGGTCGGCGCCGGACAGTCCGGCGAGCCGGTCGCGCAGCGCGTCGGCCTGCCCCGCGGTGGCCACGGCCGTGCGCCGGACCTTCACGAGCCCGCGGAGTGCCGGCGCGAGCGGCGCGGTGCGGGCGTTCGCCCGCAGGGTCGGGAGGTCGAGCTGGATGGGCACCGAGACCGGCCGGTCGAGGGCGACGGCCGCGTCGAACAGCGCCAGACCCTCCTCTTCGGACAGTGGCTTGACGCCCGTGCGGCCGATCCGGTCGTGGTCGGCGCCGGAACCCATGCCGCCGGCCCACAGGCCCCACGCGATCGACGTCGCCGGTTTGCCGGCGGCATGCCGGTGTTCGGCCAGCGCGTCGAGGTAGGAGTTGGCGGCGGCGTAGTTGGCCTGGCCGGGGTTGCCGAGGACGCCGGCCGCCGAGGAGAACAGGACGAACAGCTCCGCGTCGGGGAGCAGCTCGTGGAGGTTGGCGGCGGCGTCGACCTTGGCCAGCAGGACCGTGTCGAGCTGTTCCGGTGTCAGGGTGTCGACGACGCCGTCGGCGAGCACGCCGGCGGAGTGGACGACCCCGGTGACCGGGTGCTCGTCCAGCAGCGCCGTCAGCGCGCCCCGGTCGGCGACGTCGCACGCGGCGACGGTCACGTCGGCGGCCAGCTCGGCCACCAGCCGCTCGACGCCCGGGGTCGCCGGGCCCCGGCGGCTGACGAGCAGGAGCTTCCGGACCCCGTGCGCGGCGACCAGGTGCCGGGCCACGGTCGCGCCGAGCCCGCTCGTGCCGCCGGTGACCAGGACCGTGCCGTCGATGCGCGCCACGGCTTCGGTGTGCGGCAGCCGGGCGAGGCGTGGGACGAGCACCGTGTTGTCGCGGAGCGCGACCTGCGGCTCGTCGGCGGCGGCGAGTGCGGCGGAGATCGCGTTGGCGATGTGGTCGTCGGCGGCGTCGATGTCGACCAGCGTGAACCGGCCAGGGTGCTCGGCCTGCGCCGAGCGCACCAGCCCCCACACGGCCGCGCCGGCCAGATCGGACACGTTGGCGGCAACGGCGTTCCTGGTGACGAGCACGAGTCGGGACGAGGTGAGCCGGTCGTCGGCCAGCCAGGCCTGGACCAGCGCGAGCACGCCTTGGGTCGCGGCCCGCACGTCGGCGGGCGTGCGGCCCGGCGCGACGGGGTGGATGACCACGCGGGGCGCGGGGTCGGCGTCGAGGGAGTCGAGCAACGCGGTTAAGTCAGGGTGGTGGTCGGCCGTGAGCCCGAGCGTGGTGTCGCCGACGACGAACCACTCGTCGGTCGGTTCGACCGTCGCCGGTGGCATGGGTGTCCACTCCAGACCGTAGAGCGGCCGGGTGGTGTTGGTACGCAATGCGGTCAGGTCGACGGGCCGGGCGACGAGGGTGTCCACGGTGGCCACCGGGGCGCCGCTCGGGTCGGCCGCGTGGATGGTCACGCCGTCCTCGCCGGAGCGGGTCAGCCGCACGCGGAGCGCGGTCGCGCCGGTGGCGTGCAGGGTGACGCCGTTCCACGCGAACGGCAACCGCGTGTCGCCACCGTCGGCGAGCAGTGCGTGCAGCGCCGCGTCGAGGAGGGCCGGGTGGATGCCGAACCCGGCGGTGTCGGTGTCGTCGGGCAGCGCGACCTCGGCGTAGACGTCCGTGCCGTGCCGCCAGGCCTTGCGCAGTCCCCGGAACGTGGGGCCGTAGCCGAAGCCGGTGTCGGCCAGCTCGTCGTAGAGTCCGTCGACGTCGATCGGGGTCGCGCCGGCGGGCGGCCACTCGGTCAGTGCGGCACCCGGTGTCGCCGCGGCAGTGACGGTGCCGGTGGCGTGCTGGGTCCAGTCGCCGTCCTCCGGTCGCGAGTGGACTGTCACGGCCCCCTGGTCGGTGACGGTGACCTGCAGCTGCACCGGCTCGTCGAGGACCAGCGGCGCGTGCAACGTCAGCTCGTCGAGGTGCGGCAGGTCGACGTGGTCGCCCGCGCGGACCGCGAGGTCGACGAACGCCGTGCCCGGTACCAGAACTGTGCCGCCGACGGCGTGGTCGGCGAGCCAGGGATGAGTCCGCGTGGACAGCCGGCCGGTGAACACGGTGGTGCCGGTGTCGGCAAGGGACACGGCCGCACCCAGCAGCGGGTGCTCGGTCGCGGACTGGCCCAGCCCGGCTGCGTCGACCGTGCCGGCAGTCGCGGCGAGCCAGAAGGACCGGTGCTGGAAGGCGTACGTCGGCAGCGCGACCGGCCGGGCGCCGGGGAAGATGCTCGTCCACTCCGGACTGATCCCACGCGTGTGCAGGTGTGCCAGCGCCTTCGTGACGGTCGCGGTCTCGTCGTGGTTGCGGCGCATGGCCGGCACGAACACGGCGTCCTCGACGCAGTCCGCGCCCATGCCCGACAGCACGGCGTCGGGTCCCAGCTCCAGGAACGTGGTGACGCCGAGCCCGGCGAGCGTCGCGACTCCGTCGGCGAACCGGACGGCCTCGCGGACGTGCCGCACCCAGTAACCCGGATCCGTTGCCGCGACCAACTTGCCGGTCAGGTTCGAGACCACCGGAATCGTCGGATCGTTGAAGGTCACCGACTCCAACACCGCACGGAACTCCTCGAGCATCGGCTCCATGCGCGGCGAATGGAACGCGTGCGACACCGTAAGCCGCTTGACCTTGTACCCACAGGAGTCCGCCAACTCCTCGATCGCGTCGGCGTCTCCGGAGACCACGACGGAGGCGGGGCCGTTGACGGCGGCGATGCTGACGCGCTCGTCGAGCAGCGGCGCGATCTCGGCCTCGGTGCCACGCACCGACAACATCGCGCCACCAGCCGGCAGCGCCTGCATGAGCCGGCCGCGGGCCGCCACGACCGCGCAGGCGTCGGCCAGGGACCAGACCCCGGCGACGTGCGCGGCGGCCAGCTCGCCGATCGAGTGCCCGGCAAGGAAGTCCGGGCGGATGCCCCACGACTCCAGCAGCCGGTAGAGCGCGACCTCGACGGCGAAGAGCGCGGCCTGGGTGTACGCGGTCTGGTGGAGGGCGGGGTCGTCGTCGGCGAACACGACGTCCGCGAGCGGCCGGTCCAGCGGCATCGCGGCGCACACCTCGTCGAAGGCGGCCGCGAAGATGGGGAACCGTTCGTACAGGTCACGACCCATCCCGCCGCGCTGCGAACCCTGTCCGGTGAACAGCACCGCGAGGCGCCCGTCGGAGACCTCGCCGGTCACGACGGCCGAGGACGGCTCGCCCGCGCCGAGCGCCGCCAGTCCGGCGAGCAACGCGGCGCGGTCGGCGCCGAGCACCACGGCCCGCCGCTCCAGGCCGGCCCGCGTGGTGGCGAGCGAAAGGCCGACGTCAGCGAGGTCCACTTCGGACACCGCCGACGCGAGCCGGCGCGCCTGCTCGGCGAGCGCCGCGTCGGACCGCGCGGACAGCACCCACGGCACGACCGGCACGTCCACCGACCCCGGCGCCGCGGGCGACGTCGCGGGTGGTTCCTCGATGATCACGTGTGAGTTGGTGCCGCTGAAACCGAACGACGAGACCCCCGCGCGTCGCGGCCGCTCGCCCGCCGGCCACGCCTGCGGCTCCGTCAGCAGGGACACCGCGCCGGCGGCCCAGTCCACCTTCGGCGACGGCTCCGACACGTGCAGTGTCCTCGGCAGCACGCCGTTGCGCAGCGCCTCCACCATCTTGATCACGCCGCCGACACCGGCCGCCGCCTGCGCGTGGCCGATGTTCGACTTGAGGGAGCCCAGCCACAGCGGCCGGTCCCGGTCCTGGCCGTACGTCGCCAGCAGCGCCTGCGCCTCGATCGGGTCACCCAGCGCCGTGCCGGTGCCGTGTGCCTCGACCGCGTCCACATCGGACGGTCGAAGTCCCGCCGACGCCAGCGCCGCCCGGATCACCCGTTGCTGCGACGGCCCGTTCGGGGCCGTCAGCCCGTTCGACGCGCCGTCCTGGTTCACGGCCGACCCCGTCAGCACCGCGAGAATCTGCCGGCCGTTGCGGCGCGCGTCGGACAGCCGCTCCAGCACCAGCACACCGACGCCCTCGGACCACGCCGTGCCGTCCGCGGTGCCGGAGAACGCCTTGCACCGACCGTCGGGCGCCAGGCCGCGCTGCCGCGAGAACCCGATGTAGGAGTCCGGCGACGCCATCACCGTCACCCCGCCGGCGAGCGCGAGCCCGCAGTCCCCGGTCCGCAGCGCCTGCGCCGCCCAGTGCAGCGCCACCAGCGACGACGAGCACGCGGTGTCCACGGTGACCGCGGGTCCTTCCAGACCGAACACATAGGACACCCGGCCGGACACCACACTGCCCGCGGTGCCGGTCGCCACGAACCCCTCGACGTCCTCCGGCGCGGCCGCGATGCCGGTGCCGTAGTCGTGGTACATGGCGCCGGTGAACACGCCGGTCCTGCTCTCCCGCAACGACAGCGGGTCGATGCCCGCACGCTCGAACGCCTCCCACGAGGTCTCCAGCAGCAGCCGCTGCTGCGGGTCCATCGCGAGCGCCTCACGCGGTGAGATGCCGAAGAACTCGGGGTCGAAGTCGGCGGCCTCGTGCAGGAAACCGCCCTCCCGCACGTACGACTTGCCCGGCCGCTCGGGGTCCGGGTCGAACAGGTCGGCCGGCCAGCCGCGGTCGGTCGGGAACGCCGTGATGCCGTCGAGCCCCTCGGACACCAGGCGCCACAGGTCTTCCGGTGAGCCGATCCCGCCCGGGTACCGGCAGGCCATGCCGACGATCGCGATCGGCTCATCGCCGGCCGTCGCGGCGACCGGCGCGACTGTCACGAGCTGTGACGTCCCTGCCGACCAGCTCGGCACGCAGGTGCCTGGCCAGCGCGCGGGGCGTCGGGTAGTCGAACACCAGCGTCGCCGGCAGCCGCAGACCGCTCGCCGCGTTCAGCTGGTTGCGCAGCTCGACCGCGGTGAGCGAGTCGAAACCCAGCTCGGTGAACGCGCGGCCGGGTGTGATCGTGTCGCTGGCGTGCCCGAGCACGACCGCGACCTGCTTCGTGACCAGGTCCAGCAGCACCTGCTCCTGGTCGGCCTCGGCCAGCCCGGCGAGCGAGGACCGCAGTGCCGAGGACCGGCCGGAGTCCGCGGCACCCGCCGTGCGCCGTACGTTCACGAGCCCGCGCAACACCGACGCGATCGGCGCGGTCCGCGCGTTCGCCTGCAGGGTCGGGAGATCCAGCTTGATCGGCACCGACACCGGGCGGCCGAGCCCGAGCGCGGCGTCGAACAGCGCCAGGCCCTCCTCGGTGGACAGTGGCAGCGCGCCGGCACGGTTGATGCGTGCCAGGTCGACATGCGCGGTCATCGCACTCGACTGCGCCCACAGCCCCCACGCGAGCGAGACGGCGTGCCGGCCCTGCGCGTGCCGAACCTGGGCGAGCGCGTCGAGGTAGGAGTTGGCCGCCGCGTAGTTGGCCTGGCCCGCGGTCCCGATGATCCCGGAGGCGGACGAGAACAGCACGAACAGCGACGCGTCGGGCAGCAGCTCGTGGAGGTTGCGGGCGGCGTCGGCCTTGGCACGCAACACCGTGTCGAACTGGTCGGGGGTCAGCGTCTCGACGAGTCCGTCGGACAGCACCCCGGCCGCGTGCACGACCCCGGTCACGGGGTGCTCCGCGAGGAGCGCGGCGAGCGCGTCGCGGTCCGCGACGTCACACGCGGCGACGGTCACCGCGGCACCCAGCCCGGTCAGCTCGGTCGCGAGGTCGCCGGCGCCGGGGGTGTCCGGTCCGCGGCGGCTGACCAGCACCAGCCGCGAGATCCCATGGTTCACCACCAGATGCCGCGCGACGGCCGCGCCGAGTCCGCCGGTGCCACCGGTGACCACGACGGTGCCGTCGATCGACGGCGTGCCGTCGGCGGCGGTCCGCACCAGCCGCGGCACGAACACCGCGCCGCCGCGCGCGACCACCTGCGGCTCGCCGACCGCGAGCGCGGTGTCGAGCGAGCTGTCCGAGTCGAGGTCCACCAGACCGAACCGGCCGGGGTGCTCCGCCTGCGCGGACCGCACCAAGCCCCAGACGGCCGCGCCGGCCAGGTCCGTGACGTCCGGGCCGGCCGCGCCACGCGTGACGAACACCAGGCGGCCGCCGTTGTCCTCGGCGAGCCAGTTCTGTACCAGGGCAAGGGCTTCGTGAGTGGCCGTGTGCACGTCCGGATGCACCGGCAGCTCGTGCACGACGGCCGGCGACGGCTCGCCGACGAGCGCGGGTGTCCACTCCAGACCGAACAGCCAGCGGGTGTGGTCGACAGCGCCCAGCCGTGTCACGTCCACCGGCCGCACGACCAGCGACTCGACGTCCAGCACGGGCGCGCCGGTCGGGTCGGCGACCCGCAGCGACACCATGTCGCCGTCGACCGTGAGCCGGGCCCGGAGCGCGGTCGCGCCGGTGGCGTGCAGGGTGACGCCACGCCACGCGAACGGCAGCCGCACCTCGTCGCCGCGGTCGACGAGCAGCGCGTGCAGCACCGAGTCGAGCAGCGCGGGGTGCAGCCCGAACCCGGTGGCGTCCTCGGTCAGCTCGACCTCGGCGAACACCTCGCCGCGCAGTGTCCAGACGCGCCGCAGGCCCTGGAACGCCGGCCCGTAACCGAACCCGGCCGAAGCAAGCTCGTCGTACAGCCCGTCGACGTCTACCGGCGTCGCGCCGGCCGGCGGCCACTCGGTCAGTGCCGCACCGGCGCCCGCCGCGGCCGACAGCGTGCCGCTCGCGTGCTGGGTCCACACCCCGTGCTCCGGGCGGGAGTAGATCGACACCGCACCGTCGTCGGTGACCGTGACCTGCAGGTCCACCGGCGCGTCCAGCACCAGCGGGGCATGCAGGGTCAGCTCGTCGACACGCGGCCGGTCGACCCGGTCGCCGGCCCGGATCGCCAGATCCACCAACGCGGTGCCGGGCACGAGGACCGTGCCGGCGATCGCGTGGTCGGCCAGCCACGGGTGCGTCCGCGTGGACAGACGGCCGGTGAACACCACGCCGCCGGAGTCGGGCAGCTCGACCGCCGCGCTCAGCAGCGGGTGGTCGACACCGCCGAGCCCCGCGGACGTCAGGTCGCCCGCCTCCTCCGGCGCGATCAGCCAGTAGTCCTTGTGCTGGAACGCATAGCTCGGCAGCGGCACCTGCCGCGCGCCGGGGAAGATCGTCGTCCACTCCGGACTGACACCCCTGGTGTGCAGCCGCGCCAACGCCCGCAACACGGTGTCGACCTCGTCGACCTCGTTGTCCTTGCGCCGGACCGCCGGCACGAACGTCAGCTCGTCGGCGTCCGGCAGGTCTGCGACGCATTCGGCGCCCATGCCGGACAGCACGGCCTCCGGCCCCAGCTCCAGGAACGTGGTCACGCCAAGCCCGACCATCGTCGTGATCCCGTCGGCGAACCGGACCGCCTCCCGGACGTGCCGCACCCAGTACTCCGGATCGGTCGACTCGACGACCGACCCGGTCAGGTTCGACACGATCGGGATGGCCGGAGTGTTGAACGTGACCGTGTCCAGAACGGCACGGAACTCGGCGAGCATCGGCTCCATCAGCGGCGAGTGGAACGCGTGCGACACCCGCAGCTTCTTCACCTTGTGACCGCACGTGCGGGCCAGCTCGTCGATGGCGGCCGCGTCCCCGGAGACGACCACGGCCCGCGGGCCGTTCACCGCGGCGAGCCCGACTCCGTCCGGCAGCGGCAGCAGCTCGTCCTCGGACGCCTGTACGGCGAGCATCGCGCCACCTGCCGGCAACGCCTGCATCAGCCGACCCCGCGCCGCGACCACGGTGCACGCGTCGGCGAGCGACCACACCCCGGCCACGTGCGCGGCCGCCAGCTCGCCGATCGAGTGCCCGGCCACCACCTCCGGCCGGATCCCCCACGACTCCAACAACCGGAACAACGCGACCTCGATGGCGAACAACGCGGGCTGGGCGTACCCCGTCTGGTCGAGCGCGGCCTCGTCGTCCAACGGCAGCGCGAACGGGAACCGCGCGCACACCTCGTCGTACGCCGCAGCGAACGCGGGGAACGCCGCGTACAGCTCACGGCCCATGCCGACGCGCTGCGAGCCCTGCCCGGTGAACAGCACGCCGAGCCGGCCGGCCGACACCGTGCCGCGCACCGCGCCGCCCTCGCCGAGGGCCAGTGCCTCGACGCCGGCACGCAGCTCGTCGGCCGAACGCCCGAGCACGACCGCCCGGTGCTCCAGCGCGGCACGCGTGGTGGCCAGGGATAAACCCACATCGGCGACGTCCACATCGGACACCACGGCCGCCAGCCGCGCCGCCTGCGCGGCGAGCGCCGCCTCCGACCGGGCCGACAGCACCCACGGCACGACCGGCACGCTCACCGAGCCCGGCGCCGCGGCCACCGCGGCGGGCGCCTCCTCGATGATCACGTGCGAGTTGGTGCCGCTGATCCCGAACGACGACACCGCCGCGCGCCGGGGCGTGTCCCCGGCCGGCCACGCCTGCGGCGCGGTCAGCAGCGACACCGAGCCGGCCGACCAGTCCACCTTCGGCGTCGGCTCGTCCACGTGCAGCGTTCTCGGCAGCTGCCGGTTCCGCATGGCCTGCACCATCTTGATGACACCCGCGACACCGGCGGCGGCCTGCGTGTGCCCGATGTTCGACTTGACCGAGCCGAGCCACAACGGCCGGTCCCGGTCCTTGCCGTAGGTCGCGATGAGCGCCTGCGCCTCGATGGGGTCGCCGAGCGACGTGCCGGTGCCGTGCGCCTCGACCGCGTCCACGTCCGCTGTGGACAGTTGCGCGTCGGCGAGCGCCGCGCGGATGACCCGCTGCTGCGACGGCCCGTTCGGCGCGGTCAGGCCGTTCGACGCGCCGTCCTGGTTGACCGCGGAGCCGCGGATCACCGCGAGGATCTGGTGCCCGTCGCGTTGCGCGTCCGACAGCCGCTCCACGAGCAGCATGCCGACGCCCTCGCTCCAGCCACTGCCGTCGGCCGCCGCCGCGAACGACTTGCAGCGCGCGTCCGGCGCGAGACCGCGCTGGCGGGAGAACTCGGTGAACGCCTCCGGGGTGGACATCACGGTGACCCCGCCGGCGAGGGCGAGGGTGCACTCGCCGGCCCGCACGGCGCGCACCGCGAGGTGCAGCGCCACCAGCGACGACGAGCACGCCGTGTCCACGGTGACCGCCGGGCCTTCCAGACCGAGCACATAGGACACCCGGCCGGACGCGACGCTGCCGGCCGTGCCGGTGCCGAGCAGGCCCTCGAGCTCCTCCGGGTAGACCCGGAAACCGCTCGCGTAGTCGTGGTACATCACGCCGGCGAACACGCCGGTCCTGGTGCCGCGCACCGTGTTCGGGTCGATCCCGGCGGACTCCAACGCCTCCCAGGACGCCTCCAGCAGGAGCCGCTGCTGCGGGTCCATGGCGAGCGCCTCACGCGGCGAGATGCCGAAGAACTCGGCGTCGAAACCGGCGGCGCCGGCGAGGAAGCCGCCCTCGCGGACGTAGGACTTGCCGGGCGCGGCCGGGTCCGGGTCGAACAGTTTCTCGACGTCCCAACCCCGATCCTCGGGGAATGCGCAGATGCCGTCGCGACCGTTCGCGACGAGTTCCCACAATTCCTCCGGCGAACGCACACCGCCGGGTAGCCGGCACGCCATTCCGATAATGGCGATCGGCTCGCTCGACTCGGCGACCAGCTCCTGGTTCCACTGCCAGAGCCGCTCGTTCTCCTTGAGCGTCTCGCGTAAGGCCTCGACGAGCTCTTCGGAGGAGGTGGCCATCAGATTCTCCGCTCTACCAGCATGATTCGCGACTCGCCGGCCCTATCAGGCTAACCAGGAATGCCGCACCGTCCGGTAACTCGGAACCCATCCGAACAGGACCGGGAAATAGACTCAGAGCGGAATGTTGCCGTGTGTGCCGCGGGGACGACCCGCGGTGTCGAACGCAGCCGCGAACGCGGTAGCGAGTCGCCACCTCGTCTGCGCGGGGTCGACCACCTCGTCGACGACACCGAGGTCGATGCCCCGGTCGAGACCGCCCGCGGTGCGGATCTGCTCCTCGACGAGCGCGGCCCGCAGCGCCTCCCGCTCGGTGTCCCCGACCGCGGCGAGCTTCTTGCGGTGCAGGATGCCGACCGCGGACTCGGCCCCCATCACGGCCACCTCGGCCTCCGGCCACGCGAACACCGCCGTGGCGCCGAGCGACCGGGAGTTCATGGCGATGTACGCGCCGCCGTAGGACTTCCGCGTCACCAGCGTCACGCGGGGCACGGACGCCTCCGCGAACGCGTACAACAGTTTCGCGCCGCGGCGGACCACGCCGTCCCACTCCTGGCCGACGCCGGGCAGGTAACCGGGCACGTCGACCAGCACCAGCAGCGGTGTGCCGAAGCCGTCGCACATCCGCACGAACCGCGCGGCCTTCTCCGCGGACAGCGAGTCGAGACAGCCGGCCTTGCGGATCGGGTTGTTCGCGACCACGCCGACGGTTCCGCCGCACAGCCGCCCGAAGCCGACCACCACGTTGGGCGCCCACTTCGGCTGCAGCTCGAGGAAGTCGTCGTCGAGCATGGCGCGGACCAGCGGCTTGACGTCGTACGCGCGGCGCGGCGAGGACGGCAGCAGCGCGCGGAGATCCTGCTGCGGTCCGGTGGTCGCCGGGTCGAACATGCCGGGGTCCGCCAGCAGGCCTACCAACGAACGGGTCTGGTCCAGTGCGTCCTGTTCGGACTCCGCGACGACGTGCGTCACACCGGACTTGCGGCCGTGCGCCTCCGGCCCGCCGAGACCGACCATGTCGATCTCCTCGCCGGTGACGCTGCGCACCACGTCCGGTCCGGTGATGAACACCCGCGCGTCCGGCGCCATGATCACGATGTCGGTGAGCGCCGGCCCGTACGCCGCCCCGCCGGCCGCCGGCCCGAGCACCACGGAGATCTGCGGCATCCGCCCGGAGTTGCGCACCATCGAACGGAAGATCTGCCCGATCCCGTGCATGGCCTCGACCCCGCTCGCGAGCTTCGCGCCCGCCGAGTGCCACAGCCCGACGACCGGCACCTCCTCAGCGGCCGCGAGGTCGATGGCGGCGGTGATCCGCCGGCACTCCTCGATGCCGATGGCGCCGCCCTTGCGGGTGGCGTCGGTGCAGAACGCGACGACCCGCTGCCCGTCGACCCAGCCGCGCACCGAGGACACCGCGACCTCGTCGCGCCGCTGCAGCTCGGTCAGCGAGCCGGGGTCGAGCAGCCGGGTCAGGCGGGACAGGGGGTCGCGGGGATCCGCCGCGCCGGACGACGCGGCCGTGCTCGCTGTGCTCACGGGGACCGTCCTCAGTGGAGTCAGTTGACGGCGCGGTGCAGGTCCCGCCAGAACCGCTGCCGCAGCTCGCGGCGCAGGATCTTGCCGCTCGGGTTGCGGGGCACCGCGTCGACGAACTCGTAGCGCAGGGGCGTCTTGAACGCGGCGAGCCGGCCGGACAGGAAGCCGGCCAGGTCGCCGGCGGCGAGGTCGTGGCCCGGCGCGGCGACGACGAAGGCGTGCACCGCCTCGCCCCAGCGCTCGTCGGGCACCCCGACGACCGCCACCTCGGCGACTGCCGGGTGCGTGCCGATCACGTTCTCGATCTCGGCGGGGTACACGTTCTCCCCCGCGACGATGATCATGTCCTTGATGCGGTCGCGGATGAACAGGTAGCCGTCGGCGTCGAGGTAGCCGGCGTCGCCGGTCCGGACCCAGCCGTCGACCAGCGTGGCCGCCGTCGCGTCCGGCCGCTGCCAGTACCCCAGCATCGCGCCCGGCGTGCGCAGGCACACCTCGCCGACCTCGCCGGCCGGCAGCCGGTCGCCGTCCACGTCCCGGATCTCGACACCGAAGCCCGGGTAGGGCCGGCCGGCCGCCTGCAGCTTGTCACCGCCGACCACGTGGTCGGCCGGCGGCAGGCACATGGCCGTGTTGCCGGTCTCCGTCAGCCCGTAGATCTGGGCGAGGTCGCAGCCGAACATCTCGATGCACTTCGACAGCAGCGTCTCCGAGATGGGCGAGCCGCCGTAGACGATCTTGCGCAGCGTCGTGAAGTCCGCTGTGGACACGCCGGGCTCCGCGAGCACCTGACGCAGCATCGCCGGCACCATGCACGTGGTGGTCACGCCGAGCGTGCGGATCAGCTCGACCGCGTCCGGCGGCGTGAACGCGCGCATGAGCACGTTCGTGACGCCCGCGGCGAAGCCCTGCACGGCCCACCACAGCCCGCCGACGTGGAAGCCGGGCACCCCGACGAGACTCCGGTCGCCCGGGCGGAAGTCGATCCAGTCCATCCCGGCCGCGGCGAGCGCGTCGCGCACGGCGAAGAAGCTGCGATGCGCGAGCACCACGCCCTTGGGCAGCCCGGTGGTGCCGCTCGTGTACATCTGGATGACCGGGTCGTCCGGCGCCACCCTGGTCAGCACCTCGGAGTCCGGATAGGACGACACCCAGTCGGCGAACCCGGCGCCCGGCTCCCCCGGCCGGTCCAGCGCGACGATCCGCACCCGTTGCGGCAGCCCGGCGACGACCTTCTCGGCCAGCTCGGCGGCGTCCGAGTCGACGAACAGCAGCACGCTGCCCGAGTCGGCGAGCACGTGCTCGACCTCGGCGGCCGCGAGCCGCCAGTTGATCGGCACCAGGACCGTGCCGCTCTTCGCGGCGCCGAACACCAGCTCGTAGTAGTGCTCGGACTCCTTGCCGAGGTAGGCGAGCCGGTCGCCCGGCCGCAGCCCCGCCGCCCGGATGCCGTGCGCGACCTGCTTGCTGACCCGGTACAGCGTCGCGTAGTCCACGCGCCGGCCCTGACAGAGCATGGCCGGCTGGTCCGCGAGGGAGGCCGCGTGCACCCGCGCGAGGTCGGCGAGGGTCCGCACTCTCATGCCGCGACCTGCCCCGCGCTCGCGTTCGGCGGGTCGACCAGCGCCAGCAGGACCTCGCCGTCCGAGCGGCCCTTGTCGTTGTCCCAGAACCGGCACGTGGTCTGGGTGAGGAGGACCGGGCGGCGCACGTTGCTCTCCGTGAACGAGGTGAAGGCGACCTCGCCGCGGAAGGTCGACGAGTAGATCTGCGACCGGTACACGCTGCGGAACCGGGTGATCAGAATGTTCGGCAGCTGCCGCACCCAGTAGTTCTCGACCGTCCACGCGGCGAGCTCCGGCACGACCTTCTCCTTGATCGACTTGACGATCAGGTAATAGGCGAGCTGGTCGTAGCAGATGTTGAACTCGGCGACGTTGACGTGTGCGGTGGTCTCCAGATAACACGGACTCGGCACATAGAACTCACCCCGTGCGACCGCCAAACCGTCCTTCACCGAAATCGTCGCCGACTGCAGATAGCGACAGTCGTCGTGGTACGGCCGCAGCACTCGGGAAAGCAATGCCGGGTCCGGCCCGAAACGGGTCGGCGCCGGCGAGAGCACCGCGGGCTGGATATCGGGTTTGGTCGCGATGGAACGGGTCATCTCGTGCCTCCTATAGAACCGCTGGGCGGTAATCCTCCAGTAACCGGCTGGCTTTTCTCAGCCCGCGACGACGTCGAGCAGCAGTTCCGAGGTCAGCCTGCGGTCGTTCAGCACGGGCGCGGCCGACAGCAGCGCCATGTGCAGCGCCTGCAGCCGAACCGACGGCTCCATCCCCAACTCCTGCATCATCCGCCTGCGGAAGTCGCGGAACACGTCGAGCGCGGCGGACGTGCGCCCGGAGCGGTGCAGGGCGATCATCAGCAGCGCGTGCGCCGACTCGTGCAGCGGGTTCTCGACGGCGAGCGAGGCCAGCTCGGACACCATCTCCTGGTGGCTGCCAAGGCACATGTCGGCCTCGATGCGCATCATCTGCGCGTAGAACCGGCGCTCCTCGAGCCGCACGATCTGCGCCCTGGTCCTGGTACCCCAGTGTCCACAGTGGATGATCGAGCCGCGCCAGAGCCGCAGCGCGCGGTGCAGGCAGTCGGCCGCCCGCTCGTGGCGGCCCTCCCGGAGGCCGGCGCCACCCTCGTCGACGAGGCGCTCGAACTCGGTGATGTCGAGCTGTTCCGGCTCGACCCGCAGTATGTAGCCGCCGGAGTAGGTGAGCAGCATCTTGTTGTTCACGTACTCCGCGGAAAGGCCGAGGCTGCTGCGGAACAAACCGCGCAGCTTGAACACATAGGTCTGCAGCGTGGCCGGCGCGGAACGCGGCGGCGAGTCGTCCCAGACCTCGTGCAGCAGCTCGTTGGCGCCGACCGCGCGGTTGGCGTTCAGCAGCAGCGTCACGAGAATCGCGCGGAGTTTCGGCGCGCTCGGGGCGATGTCGATGCCGCCGTAGGAGATGACCAGTGGTCCGAGCAGCTCGAACCGCAGGTCCGGCATTATCCGCGACTCGGCCCGGCCACCGGCCGGCTGCGTGCTCTCCAGAAGCAATGCGAGGAGGTCGCTTTTCTCAGCCGGGGACATCGACCCCAGTTCGCTCAGTTGCAGGCTCATTTCGACCTCGCAGATCTTCTTGTGCACGTAGGTCACTTGAATGCGTCTCGAACGGTAGCCAGCGAAACCGCGACGCCGATAGTGACCTCATCACTATTGCGCAGTGAAGACACACACATGGGGTCGTGAGTGTGGCACTGGTTCCCGCGACCACCACTCGTGCAGAGTTCTAGCTGCGATCACCACCGCTTCACCCCACACCTCAGCAGAACCCCGCCACACCACCATCTTCGAGGAGTTCACATGTCCGCCAGCGCCGCAGAGCTCGTCATGTCGCTGTTCGCCGATGACACCACCGATGACCGTCGGGTTACCACCGATCTCGTGATCGACGAGCTCGACTCGTGGGTCAATCCCAGCGCCGCCCAGTCCATTCCGTGCATCTGGTCGATCGTGGTCGGCGCGCCGCTCGTGGAGGTCCGGGTGCCATGAGTGACCCAGGCTCGCCCGTGACGTCGCTCGTCGGCTTCAAGCGGCACCTGCGGGTGGATGTGGTTCATGGTGAGGCCGTCTACGTGGTCGCCGAGCGCGGGGTCACCGCGCTGCGCGGCACACACGCCGAGGCCCTCGTGCCTCTGCTGGACGGCACCCGGGACCTGTCCGCCCTGCGCCGCGCGCTGCCGGACGGCGTCGCGGGCGAGGAGGTGGGGACACTGCTGCTGCGTCTGATGGAGGCCGGCCTGGTCGTGCTGCGGCCGCCGGCGAGTCCGGGCGCGGACGAGCGGGCCCTCGCCTACTGGGAGGCCGGTGGCCTCGAGCCCAACGAGGCCACCACCAACACCACCACGAAGTTCGTCCAGCTCATCACGGTGGGCACCACCTGCGGCGACGACATGGACGTCGCCGCAGCGATGGCGGCGCTCAGCGGCGACGGGCTCACGGTCGTGACCCGCACCGACGGCCGCCTCGACGACGCGAGCGAGCTGTCGGTCGTGCTCTGCGACGACTACCTCGCGCCCGAGCTCGGCGACCTCGACACCGCGCACCGCGCGACCGGGCGGCCGTGGCTCCTCGCGAAACCCCTCGGCACCCAGAGCTGGCTCGGTCCGGTGTTCGGCTCGCCGGACGCCGCGTGCTGGCAGTGTCTCGCCGGCCGCCAGTGGGCGCACCGCCAGGCGGAGGCCCACGTGCAGTCCGCGCTCGGCCGCAGCGGCCCCGCGTCGCGGCCGCCGGTGTGTGTGCCGCCGATGGCGGCGACCGCGCTGCACCTCATCGCGCTCGAGACCATGAAGTGGCTCGCCGGCTACCGCTATGACGGTCAGCGCAAGGTGTGGACGTTCTCGAGTCTCGACCTGCGCGGCCAGCACCACGAGCTGCGCCCCCGCCCGCAGTGCCACGCCTGCGGCGACGACGGCCTCCAGCGCGCGCGGGCCGGCCGGCCGGTCCGGATCGCGAGCCGCGCCAAGGCATCCCGCAGCGGCGGCGGCCACCGGTCGATGCCGCCGCAGGACGTGTTCGACCGCTACCGGCACCTGATCAGCCCGGTCACCGGCGTGCTCAAGGAGATCAACCAGGACCGCAGGGGCCCCGCGTTCTTCAACTCGTTCCGCGCCGGCCCCAACCTGGCCATGGGCGCGCGGACCCTCGACAGCATGCGCGCGTCGCTGCGCGCGGAGAACGGCGGCAAGGGCGTCACCCCGCTGCACGGCAGGGTGAGCGCGCTGTGCGAGGCGCTCGAGCGGCACAGCGGCTACTTCCACGGCGACGAGGCCCGCGTGCGCGGCAGCTACGAGTCGCTCGCCGGCCGCGCGGTCCACCCGAACAGCTGCCTGCTCTACGGCGACCGGCAGTACGCGGAGCGGGCCGAGTGGAACTCGACGCACTCCGGTCTGCAGTACGTGTGCGACCCGTTCGACGAGACCGCGGAGCTCGACTGGACCCCGGTCTGGTCGCTCACCGACGAGCGGCACCGGTTGCTGCCGACCGGCCAGCTGTACTTCGAGGCGCCCGGGTCCCGGGACGGGAAGTGCTACGTGCGTGCCGACTCCAACGGCAACGCGGCGGGCGCGAGCCTCGAGGACGCGGTCCTGCAAGGGATGCTGGAGCTCGTCGAGCGGGACGCGGTGGCGCTGTGGTGGTACAACCGCACGCCGGTGCCCGGGGTCGACCTCGACGCGTTCGCCGACCCGTACATCGACGAGCTGCGCGCCGTCTACGCGGGTCTGCACCGCGAGGTCTGGCTGCTCGACATCACCGCCGACCTCGGCATCCCCACGCTCGTCGCGATGTCGCGGCGCACCGACAAGGCGTGCGAGGACATCATGTTCGGCTTCGGCGCCCACCTCGACCCGAAGGTGGCGGCGATCCGGGCGCTGACCGAGATGAACCAACTGATGCCCTCGGTCGTCTCGGTAACGGAGGATGGGGGCTACGGCTGGACGGACCCCGACGCGGTCGCGTGGTGGCGGCACGCGACGGTTTCCAACCAGCCCTACGTGGCACCCGACCCTACGCGCCGGCACCGGACGCCGGCCGACTTCGACTACCGGCCGACCGACGACCTTGCCGTTGACGTGGCCACGATCCGCGCGCGCGTCGAGGCACAGGGCATGGAGGTGCTCGTGCTCGACCAGACCCGACCGGACATCGAGCTGCCGGTGGTGAAGGTGCTCGTTCCGGGCCTACGGCACTTCTGGGCCCGGTTCGCGCCCGGCCGCCTGTTCGACGTGCCGGTCGCGCTCGGCCGCCGCGCCGCCCCGACCCCCTACACCGAGCTCAACCCCGTACCGCTGTTCGTCTGACCGACCGCAGAGGACTCCTCGTGCACGTCAAGCCCGACGCACCGCCGCCAGCGAGCTTTCGGCTGTGGTCCCTGCGTGACGACGTGGTGGTGGACTCGTCCGCCGACACGCTCACCGTGGTCACGCGGTGGGGCGACATCGAGATCGCGTCGCCGCCGCCGGTCGTCCGCGAGTGCCTCGACCGGATGTCGCTCGGCCCCATGTCGCTGCCCAAGGCGACCGGCGTCGCGCTCGCCGACCTGCACCGGCTGCTGGAGCTGCTGCACAGCTGCGTGGTGCGCTCACTCGACGTCGACGACCTCGCGGGGCCGCTGCTGTCGGTGGTGCCGGTCGCCGAGCACGCGCGGTTCTCGCTGCCCGCGATCGGCGGCGACGACCTCGTGCGGCTGTCCCGGTTCACGGCCATGCGCACGAGCGCGGACGAGTTGGTGCTGGAGTCGCCGCTCGCCCGGCACCGGGTGCTGCTGCACCGGTCGCTGCCGAGCAGTGTCGCCGGCACGCTCGGCCGCGCGCTGCCGGTCGCCGAGCTGGCGACCGCCGTCGACTCCGACCTCGGGCTGGTGAGCGAGATCGTCGCGCATCTGGTCGCCGCCGGGATGGTGGTGCTCGGCGAGCGGGACGAGACGACCGGGCAGCCGGTGTTCGCCGAGGACCGCGACCCCGGGCTCGTGCAGTGGTCCCACCACGACCTGCTGTTCCACACCCGCAGCAGGATGGGCCGCAACGACGAGCCGCTCGGCGCCGCGTACCGGCACGTCGGGAAGATCCCGCCGCGACCGGCCGTGAAGCCGGCGCCGGACGGGCCGAGGATCCCGCTGCACCGGCCGGACCTCGCCGAGCTGGCGAGCTCCGACCCGCCGCTCACCGACGTCATCGAGGAGCGCAGGTCGTTCCGCGAGCTCGGGCCGCTGACTGCGACCGAGCTCGGCGAGCTGCTGTTCCGCACCGCGCGGGTCCGGTCGTTCCGGGAGGCCACCGGCGCGGGCGGCGTGCGGTACCCGGTGACCGACCGGCCGTACCCGAGCAGCGACTCGCTCTACGAGCTCGAGCTGTACGTGAGCGTCGACGACTGCGAGGGGCTGGCCCGCGGCGTGTACCACTACGACCCGGCCGAGCACGCGCTCACGCTGCTCAGCACTTCCGAGGAGCGCCTCGCCGAGCTGCTCGACGACGCGAAGGTGCTGACCGGCACCCTGCGCACGCCGCCGGCGCTGATCACGATGACCGCGCGGATGGCGCGGCTGTCGTGGGTCTACGACGGCATCGCCTACGCGACCGCGCTCAAGCACGTCGGGGTGCTGCAGCAGACGCTGTACCTGGTGGCCACCGCGATGGGGCTGGCGCCGTGCGCGCTCGCCGTCGGCGACGGCGACAGCGCGACGGCGGCGCTCGACCTCGACTGGCCGGCGGAGGTGAGCGTCGGCGAGTTCGTCATCGGCCGCCGTGTGTGAGCGACCGGTCACTCGTGCCGGACGAGATCGACCGTACGCGGTGCCGTAGTCGACCGAACGGCGCAGCAATATGTTCAACGCGTCCCCAAAAGAGGAGACATAGTGGAAAATAGGCGCACGGCCGTTCCGTTCGGACACTCGGGGAAGGTTTCCGAAGGTGGGCGGCCGGCGGGTCGCTCGGCTGGGGACGGGTTCACCGCGAGATCGTGATGCGGGCCGGGGCGTGGTAGAACTCCTTCGGCCGCAACGGGTTGCGGGGAGAGGTCGCCATGATCAGGGTGATGCTGGCCGAGGACATGCACATGGTCCGCGGCGCGTTGATCGCCCTGCTGCGCCTGGAACCCGACATCGAGGTGGTCGCCGACGTCTCGACGGGCACCGACATCCTGCCCACCGCGCTCGAGCACGAGCCGGACGTCGCCGTCATCGACATCGACCTGCCCGGCAAGGACGGCCTGACCGCGGCGGCCGAGCTGCACGAGCGGCTGCCGAACACCCGCACGCTCATCCTCACCGGCCTCGGCCGGCCGGGCACCCTGCGGCGCGCGCTGTCCGCCCGCGTCGGCGGTTTCATTCTCAAGGACGCCCCACCGAAAGAGCTCGCCGACGCGATCCGCAACGTCGCCGCCGGGCGGCGCGTGATCGACAGCCAGCTGGCCCTCGCGGCGTGGGACAGCGCCGACTGCCCGCTGACCGCGCGGGAGGTCGAGGTGCTGCGCCTCGCGTCGGAAGGCATGGAGGCGGTGGAGATCGCCGCCTCGCTGTTCCTGTCGGCGGGCACCGTGCGCAACTACCTGACGACGATCATCGGCAAACTGAACGCCCGCAACCGGGTGGACGCCATTCGGATAGCGGGCTCCGCGGGCTGGCTCTAGTTCAGGCCGGGGCCAGTTTCTGCGAGACGACCGGGCTTTCCTGCTTCACCGCGAGCGGAATGCTCACGCAGAGGCGGAACCGGTCCTCGCCGCAGCGTTCGTGGCTCAGCACGCCACCCAGCTCCGACGCACGGCCGGCCAGGTTCTGCAGCCCGCCGCCGCCGTGGGCGGCCGTGTCGGCGGTGACCGGGCGGACGCCGTCGTTCACGATCTCGATCGCGACCGCGCTCCGGTCCTGCCGGACGGTGACCTCGCACCACTCGGCCTTGCTGTGCCGCAGCAGGTTCGTGATGCCCTCGCGCAGGACGGTCGCGAGCACGGTGGACACCGCGACCGGCAGGTCCCGGTAGTCGCACTTCATCCGCACCTCGACGTCGGCCGCGGCGAGCACCCAGCGCGCGGACCGGCACTCGTCCTCAATGGACAGTTCGCGGTAGCTGCTCGACACGGTCCGCACGTCCGCGAGCGCCTGCCGCGCGATGCCGAGGATCTCGACCAGCTCGTCCTTCGCCTGGGCCGGGTTCTTCGTCACCAGCCGGTGGGTCAGCTCGCTCTTCAGCGTGATCGCGGACAGGCTGTAACCGAGCAGGTCGTGAAGGTCACGGGCGAACCGCAGCCGTTCGCGCACGACGGCCATCTGCGCCATTTCGGCCCGTGCCGCATGCAATTCCACCACCAGTGAGGCCAGCCGCGAAAGGCCGTAGACGACGAATCCGGTGACCAGTGTGGAAATGGCCGAATACGCGATATCGACGATCGAGCCGGTGAACACGCCCTGTAACACACCCATGCTCGCGACGACCGCGGCGAACGCGCCCCAGGCGAAGAACGCCGGCAGCACGAGGAGCGTGCTGCCGGCGAGGAACCCGGGCATGGCGGCCCACGCGTCGTTGAACCTGATCATGGGGAGGTACACCAGACCGGCCTGGACCGCGAGGAGCCCGTAGCCGAACGGCGTGCGTAATCGATCCTGCGGTCCGCTGAACCAAAGCAATTGCAGCATCAACAACACGACGATGCAGCAGAACGAGAGCCCGACGCTCGCGAGGTTCTGCCCCTGCTCGTACACGATCCGGAGGAAGCCAACCGCGGTCAGCCCGATGAACACCGCGGCCACCACCGCCCTCGCGAGGCGGGCAGGCGGCAGCGGGACAAACGTCGCTCTCGCGGTGACGTCCGAGTCGTCAGCCCCTGAAGTCACGCCGGTACCACCCATCGTCCGACTGAATCGCCCTTTTCGATCGGCCGAGAACACGAGTTGAGCTCACAACGGGCAACAACTCGCGCAGGAAAATATATTACACTCAGCGTCTTCGCCGATGTCAAATGTCGACTACGTTAACCAGGCCATTACTGAACAGTTTCGAATGGCCGCCTGTAGCAACCGTGCGTGTCCGGTCGCTCACGCGGCAAACATGGGCTCTGACCAGTAAAAACTCACGGGCCCGTTTGGACTGTCGGGAATTAGGCCGAACGGTTCAACCGGCCCGGACCCTAAATTGCGGACTTTGCCGGATGCGCGATCGGACGCGCACCGTAAGTATGTGAACTACGCCATTCGAGGAACGGCGCGCAGCCGCATGCCCCGAATACCGGCGCGAGGGTCAGGCCGCCTTCCGGTCGACCGACCGCGCCGCGAGGTGGCGGGTCAGCACGGCGCCGATCTCGGACAGCGCCGCCGGCGTCGCCATCTGGTTGTGCTCACACCTGATCTCGTGGATGGCCACGTGTCCGGCGATGTGCGGGCGCCACGTCGGCGGGGTCGGCGAGTCGGCCGTCTTGCCCTCCGTCGCCACGAACAGCACCGCGTCGCCGTCGAAACGCCCGAGCCGGTAGCCGGGGCCGATCCGCGTGTGCGACACGAACGCCCGGTACACGGCGTCCAGGTGCCGGGGCTCCAGCGCCGCCAGCAGCCCGACACCCTGCTCCGCCAACGCGACCGCCACCTCGTCGTCGGTGAGGTCCCCCGCCGACACGTCGTCGCGGTCGAAGCCGGCCTGGCCGAGCACCTCGACGAGGAAGTCCCGCTTCCGCGTCACCGGCTGGTCGCGCCACGCGGCCGGGATCGGGTACGAGTCGAGCAGCGCGAGCAGCTCGACCTCCGCGCCCTGCGCCCGCAGCAGCACCGCCACCTCGTGCGCGAGCACCCCGCCGAACGACCACCCCAGAATCCGGTACGGCCCGTCCGGCCACACCCGGCGGATCTCCGCGACGTAGTCGGCGACCATCGCCGGCACGGTCGCCGGCACCGGCTCGTCGCGGTCGAGTCCCCGCGACTGGACGCCGTAGATCGGCACGTCCGCGTCCATGCTGGCGATCAGCCCGGCGTAGGACCAGCTCAGCCCGCCGGCCGGCGGCAGGCAGAACAGCGGCGGCGCGCCACCGGAGGCACGCAGCGGCAACATCACGTCGAACGCGCTGCCGGCGCCGGCACCGAGACCGGCGACGAGCTTCGCCACGGTCGGCGCGTCGAACACGTGCCGGATGCCGATCTTGACGCCGAACTCCGCCTTGATCCGGTTGATCAGCCTGGCGACCAGCAGCGAATGGCCGCCGAGCGCGAAGAAGTCGTCGTCGATGCCGACCGACGGCACCCCGAGCGTCTCGGCGAACATCGTGCACAGCGCCCGCTCCACGGCCGACCTCGGCGCCCGCCCACCCACCGACTCGAGCGTCGGCGCCGGCAGCGCGGCCCGGTCGAGCTTGCCGTTCGGGTTCACCGGCAGCCGTTCCAGCGTGACGAACGACGGCGGCACCATGTAGTCCGGCAGCCGCTCGGCCACGTACGCCCGCAGCTCCGCGGGCGGGGGCACCGCGCCGACCACGTACGCCGCGAGCCGCCCGTCCCACACCGTCACCGCCGCCCGCACGACATCCGGGTGCCCGGCGAGCACGGCCTCGATCTCGCCCGGCTCGATCCGGTAGCCGCGGATCTTGACCTGGTCGTCGGCGCGGCCCAGGTACTCCAGGTCGCCCGCCGGCCGCCACCGGCCGAGGTCGCCGGTGCGGTACATCCGCTCCCCGGAACGGAACGGGTCGTCGACGAACCGCTCGGCCGTCAGCTCAGGCCGGTCGTGGTAGCCGAGTGCCAGCGGCCGACCGGCCAGGTACAGCTCCCCGACGACCCCGGGCGGCACCAGCCGGCGGGCCGCGTCGAGCACGTACACCCGCGTGTTCGCGATCGGCCGGCCGACGATGGGCGTCTCGCTGTCGGCGAGCCGGCAGTACAGGGTGTCCACAGTGCACTCGGTGGGTCCGTAGAGGTTGTACGACGCGATGTCCGGCGCCGCGCGCAGCGCGGACCACAGCGCGGCGCCGGCCGCCTCGCCGCCGAGCGCGAGCACCGCGGGGCGGCGCCGGCCGGGGTCGAGCAGCCCGGCGGCGACCAGCTCCTCGGCGTAGGTCGGGGTGAGGTCGAGGAAGTCGATCTCGCGCTCGGCCACGTAGTCGAGCATGGCCGTCGGGTCGCGGCGGGTGTCGTCGTCGACGAAGTGCAGCTCGTGCCCGGCGAGCAGCCAGAGCAGGCCCTCCCAGGAGGTGTCGAACGACAGCGACGCGGTGAGCGCGACCGCGAACCGGCGGCCGGCGGCCTCCCGGTCGATCAGCTCGGCGCGGTGGTGGGCGTACAGGTTGACCATGCCTTGGTGTGTCAACACGACACCCTTCGGCTTGCCGGTCGACCCGGAGGTGTAGATCAGACACAGTGGACCGTCCGGTCGGAGCTCCACATCGGACAGGTCGTGGTCCGGGTGGCCGGCCGCGTCGTCCGGCCGGATCGCGGCCGGGCCGTCCCGGTCGGTGACGACGAGCCGGGAACCGCTGTCGGCCAGCATGAACGCCACCCGCTCCGCGGGGTAGTCGGTGTCCACGGGCACGTAGGCGGCGCCGGACTTGAGCACGGCCAGCAGCGCGACGATCGCGTCCGCCGTGCGGGGCAGCAGCAGCGCCACCCGCTCCCCGGGGCCGGCGCCGCGCGCGACGAGCAGCCGGGCGAGCTGGTTGGCACGGGCGTTCAGCTCCGCGAAGGTCATGGTGGTCGCCCCGGACACCAGCGCGGTGTCGTGCGGACTCGTGGCGACACGTGCCTCGAACAGCTCCGGGATCGTCGCGTGTGGAGTGTCGCGCGCCGTGTCGTTCCACGTGTGCAGCAGCTTGTCGCGCTCGCCCGCCAGCAGCAGGTCGACCTGCTCGATCGGACAGTCCGGGCTCGCGGCCGTCCTGGTCAGCAGCGCGACGAACCGGCGGAGGTGGGTCGCCAGCTCGTCCTCGGTGTAGCGGCTGGGGTTCGCGTCGAGCGTGACGCGCAGGCCGGTGCCGTCCGCGCGGTCGTAGAGGTTGAGGACCAGGTCCTCGACGAGGCCCGCGGTGACGTTGTGCACCGTGCCGGGCACACCCGCGAACGTGAGCCCGTAGTCGAACGCCATCATGTTGACCGACGGGCCGAACAGCCTGCGGTCGCCGCCGACCAGCCGCAGGTCCCTGCGGAGCTGCTCGTAGCGGTAGCGGAAGTGCGGGCGGATCTCGCGCAGCTCGGCGGCGTGCGCGCGGGCGAGGTCGGCGAGGCTGTCGGCGCCGGTCACCGGCACCCGCAGCCGCACGGCGTTGGTGACCATGCACGGCACCCGCAGCGACACCGAGCCGAGCCGCACCATGACCGGCAGCGTGAGCGGCACGACCGGCGCGCCGGTCATCCGGTGCAGGTAGGCGGCGAACGCGGCGCCGACGACGTCGCTCCAGAACACCCCGGCGCCACGGGCGACCGACTTCAGGAGATCCACTGTGGACACGTCGACGTCGAGGCCGCACCGTAGCACCGACCTGGCGAGCGGGCCGGTGCGGGTCGCGAGCGTCGGCGGGTCGACGCCGTCGTCCGCGCGGGCCGTCCAGAACTCGCGGTCGAGCCGGCACTGCTCGGACTCCAGGTACGCCCGGTCCTCCTCGACGACCGTGGCGAGCGCGCCGAACTTCGCGGCCGGCGGCTCGGCCCCGGCGACGAGCGCGGTGTACACCTCGGCCACCCGCCGCGCGACGAGCGACAGCCCGAACCCGTCGAGCGCGATGTGGTGCACCCGCTGGTACCACAGGAAGTGCTCCGCGCCCGCGCGGAACAGCGCGTGGCGGCACAGCGGGTCGCTGGTCGGGTCGACGGTGACGGCGAGGTCGGCGGCCATCCACTCCCGCGCGGCCGCGACCGGGTCGGCCGCGTCCCGCACGTCGACGTGGTCGAACGTCCACTCCGGACGGCACGGCCGCTGGACCGCGCCGCCGTCGTCGGTCTCGACGAACACGACGTTGAGCGCGTCGGTCTCCTCGACCGCCCGCCGCACGGCGGTGGCGAAGATGACCGGGTCGACGACGCCGCGGATCTCCACGTACTCGGCGATGTTGAACGCGGGGTTGTCGCGTTCGAGCTGCTGGCCGGTCCAGATGCCTTGCTGTGCTGAGGAAAGGGCGAGATCAGACACGGGGGTTCTCCGGGATGCGCAGGAGTGCCGTCCAGTCGGGGAGGTACGGCCGTTCGGCGAGCTCGACGAAGCTGGTGTCCACTCCGGACTCCCGCCAGCGTTCGAGCAGTGTCATGAGGCGGAGGGAGTCCAACCCGAGCTCGAACAGGTTGGTGGCGTCGCACACGGCCTCCGGTGCGACACAGAGGAGCTCCGCGATGTCCGCGCGGATGGACGCGCTGGTCAGCGACTCGGCCACGGCGTGCTCACATCGTCCCGGCGACCGGCGCGCGGCGGCGGTCGCCGCCGAGCGCGTCGACGAGGTCGCGGCGTGCCCGCGCGACGCGGGACCGGATGGTGCCGACCGGGCAGCCGCAGGCGATCGCGGCCTCCGCGTAGGGCAGCCCGATGACCTGGGTGAGCACGAAGGCGTCGCGGCGTTCCGGCGACAGCGTGCGCAACGCCTGGTTGAGCGCGACCGCGTCGTCGGGCCCCGGCACCCGAGCGCCCGGCTGCCGCTCGGCGGCGTCCTGCCAGTCGTCGCCGGCCGACACCCTCGGTCTGCTCATCGCGGCCCGCACGTGGTCGACCGCGACCCGGCGGGCGATGGAGAACAGCCACGGCCGGGCGTGGCTGCGCGCGGAGAACGAGCTCATGCTGCGCAGCGCGCGGACGAACGTCTCCTGGGTGAGGTCCTCGGCGTCCGCCGGGCCGGCGAGATGGACGAGGAAACGCCACACGTCGCGTTGCGTCGCCCGGATGAGCTCACCCGCCGCGGCCTGGTCGCCGCGGCCGGCGGCCAGCGCCAGCCTGGTGATCGCAACGTCTGAGGATCGGTCCGCCATGGGTCGAACATAACCGCGGATCAACGCCGGTT
The DNA here is from genome assembly GCA_963840275.1 of uncultured Actinomycetota bacterium. Lineage (GTDB taxonomy): Bacteria > Actinomycetota > Actinomycetes > Mycobacteriales > Pseudonocardiaceae > Actinophytocola. Next base: position 410,336 of record CAWIYK010000001.1, on the reverse strand, counting down.
GAGGCGCTCAAGTGGGAATATAGCGAGACTTCAGCCCTCGTCGCGGGAATGGTCTCGCGGGGTGTGAGGAATTCATGGGAACCCCGTGACCGGGTCAACCGACCTTACTCACGTGGAGTGTGAGGACTACCAAGAGTTGCTTTCCGCCTACCTCGACGGCGAGGCCGATCCGGGATCCGTGCGGCAGCTGGACATGCACCTGGACCAGTGTCTCGGGTGCCGGAACTGGCTGGACCGCGCGGCCAGGGTCACCCGCCTGGCGAGACTCACCATGGCCGAGCCGTGGCCGGACATCTCGGCGGCGGTGGTGAGACGCCTGTACTCGACGAACTGACGGTCGCCGCTGTCAACTAGACGGTTAGTCAGGTACGGTGAGCGACATGGCCGGAGACGCGCAGGCGACACGCAGGCGGCTGCTCGACGCGGCGGCGGGCGAGTTCGCCGAGCACGGCATCGCGGGCGCGCGCGTCGACCGGATCGCCGCGGCCGCCAAGAGCAACAAGGCGCAGATCTACCACTACTTCACGAACAAGGAGGGCCTGTTCGACGCGGTCCTGCGCGAGCTGGCCGAGGAGACGCTGCGCGAGGCGCCCGTCGACGGCGCCGACCTGCCCGACTACGCCGGGCGCCTGTTCGACCGCTTCGCCGACGACCCCGTCTCGGCTCGGCTCGCCAGCTGGTACCGGCTCGAGGGCGCCAACGGCCCGGCCGTCGACCTCGTGACCGCGAGCACCCGCGACAAGGTGGCCGCGGTGGCCAAGGCGCAGGAGGAGGGCCTGGTCCCCAGCCACTTCGCGCCCGTCGACCTGCTCGCGCTCGTCGTGCACCTCGCGTCGCTGTGGTCCTCGGTAACGCCGGAGGTCGCCGCGCTGACCGAGGACCACAGCCGTGCGCACCGCCGCGAGGTGGTCGTCGACGCGGTCGCCGCCCTGGTCAGGGGTTGACGGCGAGGAACAGGAACGCCGCGAGCAGCACCAGGTGGACGCCGCCCTGCAGCCGGGTCGCGCGGCCGGGAACGATCGTTAGCACGCTGACGACCATGGTCAGCACCAGCAGGACCAACTGCGTCGGGCCGAGTCCCAGCACCAGCGGCCCGTCGAGCCAGATCGACGCGAGCGCGATCGTCGGGATGGTCAGCCCGATGCTCGCGATCGCCGAGCCGTAGGCCAGGTTGAGGCTCGTCTGGATCCGGCCGCGGCGGGCGGCGCGCACGGCCGCGAGTGTCTCCGGCAGCAGCACGAGCATCGCGATCACCACACCGACGAACGACGGCGGGAAGCCGACGGCCGCGACCGCGTCCTCGATGGCGGGCGACTCCACCTTCGCGAGGCCGACGACCGCGACGAGCGCCACGAGCAGCAGCCCGAGGCTGACGACCGCGGCCCGCGTGGTCGGCGGCGGCGCGTGCTCGTCCGGCTCGTCGTGGTCCTCCTGCGCGACGGGCAGGAAGAAGTCGCGGTGCCGGACGGTCTGCGTGAGGACGAACGTGACGTACAGCGCGAGCGAGGCCAGCGCGGCGAACGTGAGCTGCGCCGGCGAGAACTCCGGGCCGGGGTGGCTGGTGGTGAACGTCGGCAGCACCAGGCTGAGCGTCGCGAGCGTGGCCACGGTCGCGAGCGCGGCGCCGCTGCCCTCCGCGTTGAACAGGATGGTGTGGAACCGACGTGCGCCGACGAGCAGCGACAGCCCGACGATGCCGGTCGTGGTCAGCATGAGCGCCGCGAACACGGTGTCCCGTGCGAGCGACGCGGACCCCGACCCGCCCGACACCATCAGGGTGACGATCAACGCCACCTCGATCACGGTGACGGCGACCGCGAGCACGAGCGACCCGAACGGCTCCCCCACCCGGTGGGCGACGACCTCCGCGTGGTGCACGGCCGCGAGCACCGCGGCGCCGAGCACGGCCGCGACGACGATCACGACGACCGCACCGAGGTCGCGGCCCCACGTCAGCGCGAGGGCCACCAGGGCGAGCAGCGGGACCAGTACGGTCCACGACCGCCATCTGATCCCGGTCTCCGCTGCCACGGCCCGACCCTAACCGTGGGTATCCGGCAGTCGCTCGGCCGGGACGGGCGTTATGTCCGGTTGGTCACACTTACGCGGCCTGCACCTGCGGGGTCTTCAACAGCGCTTCCAGCTCGTCGGCGGCCCGGCCGGGCGCACCCGCCTCCGCGACGAGCATGGCCAGCCTGCGGGCGGTGGCGAGCGTCGGCTCGTCGACGCGCAGGTGCTCGACCACCTGCAACAGCGCGGGCGCGGGCAGGTCGTCGAGCGACACGACCGTGCCGACCCCCAGGTCGGCGACCTGGTTGGCGTTGGCCATCTGCTCGGCCGTGCGGGGCGCGAGCACCATCGGCACCCCGGCCCGCAGCGCGGCGCTGACCGCCTCGAGCCGGCCGTCGGTCAGGAACAGGTCGGCGTGCGGCAGGCCCGCGAACCGGGACGAGTCGCCGACGACCACCTGCCAGTCGGAGTCACCGAACGCCCGTACCAGCGGCGCCAGCGGCGACCCGTCGACGAGCAGCACCGACCGCCGCGCGTTGGGGCGCCACGGGTCGTGCACGGCGCCGCGGGCGCCGGGCAGCGTGAAGACGTAGGAGTCGTGGGACCGCTCGCACGGCCAGCCTTCCGGCGACTCGGCGAGGGACGTCCCGGCCACCACGACCGGCACGCCCCACGTGCGGCCGAAGTCGGTCGCCGCGCCGAGGGTGCGCGGGTCGCACACCACGGCGTCGGCCGGGCCGCGCGCGGCGAACGCCGGCATGTCGAGCAGGCTGCGCTCGTACTTGCCGAAGCGCAGCAGCGTCACGCCGGGACCGGCCGCCTCCTCGACGTACGGGTCGCCGGAGGCGAACGTCACCCGGTGCCCGCGTGCGCCGAGCTCCTCGGCGAGCCGCAGCGTCGGGTACAGGTGACCGCGTTCGGGCTTGCTAAGGAAGACCAGGTGCATAGCAAAAAAACTACGTTCGTGCACTCGCGCGAGTCTCGAGGCGCGGTCGAGAACACTGGCAGTAACCGTTGTTGTCGGCTATGCGTGCGTCACGCCCTGCTGATGCTGCCGCCCATGGAGCCGGCCGCGGACACGGCCAGCCGCTCGACGGCCGACTCGAAGCTGCCGTCCTCGTGCGCGCCCACCAGCAGGCCCGCGAGGTCGCGCAGCTTCGTGTTGCTGTTCTGCGACGCCCGTTTGAGCGCCTCGAACGCCTGGGGGCTGTCGTAGTCGAAGTGGCGCATGATCAGCCCCTGCGCGCGGCCGACCAGCGACCGCGTGCGCAGCGCGGCGCGCAGCTGGCCGACCATCTCGTTGCTGTCGTGGTAGAGCGACGCGTTGTCGAACGCGACCCCGGCGTGCAACGTGAGCAACAGCACCACGTCGTAGGCGGACTCGCCGAACTGGTTCGGCTCGGTGGACAGCAGCGTCAGCACCGCCGAGTCCTCGCCGACCGTCGAGATCGGCACCGTCAGGCAGCTGCGGTACCCCGCGTTGACGAGCTGCGCGCTGAACGAGGGCCACCGCTGGTCGGTGGTGACGTCGTCGAGCCTGCGCGGCTCCCCGAACGTCACCGACTCGACGATCGGGCCGGGCACGAGCGGGTCGAAACCGAGGTCACGGCTGGAGTCCACGGTCTCGACGCCGGCGCCGGAGCGGACCGTGATGATGGCGTCGGAGCACCCGGGGATCGTGGCGACAACCCTGGCGACGAACCGTTTCATGGTCGTGCCGAAGTCGTCGTCGGCGACGAGTCGGGTGATCTCCGCGAGCTCTTTCGCAACCGTCAGGATGTCGTCTGGCACCGGTGCAGTGTGTGCCTCGGGGGCGCTGGAGACAACCTCGGGGTGTTGCTAATGTGATCCCGTCCGCGCGGTTACGAAGCCAGCCGTGTGCCCTACCAGATCCCTTTGCGGTCGGAGGCCACCATGGCTGAGGTATCACCGTTCGTCCCCAGGACGCCCCGCTCCAGAACCCGCGCCCGTCCGCTGTTGTCGGACGGGCGGCTCGACACGGACACCCGACGGCTGCCCGGCGGCGTGGTCGTCGTGTCCGTCTCCGGCGAGATCGACATGGCCAACGTGGTGGCACTGCGGGAGGAGCTGACCCCGCACCACACCGACCCCGCGGTGCGCCTGCTGGTGTGCGACCTGTCCGAGGTGACCTTCCTGTCCTGCAGCGGGCTGGCGGTGCTGCACGACACCCAGGTCACGCTCGCCGCCCGGGACGCGGAGATTCAGGTGGTGACGAGCGATCCGGCGGTGCTGCGGGCACTCGCGGTGACCGGGCTGCTACGCACGCTCCCGGTGAGTCCCGACGTGACGACCGCCCTGGTTTAGGACTGGTCCCGTGGATCTTTGCGCGAAGGTCTGCGCCTGATCAGCAGGTACCTCAGGGGAACGTGACGGCACTCAGCCACCATCCACCTCGATAGCCGCGCCAGCGCCGGGACGCAACCCACACATAAAGATCCGGGGAGGCAGTCCAGCCCAGCGACGCGCTTCGGCGGTGTGGCACTCGGACTGGCAAGGTGAGGTGATGGACAGCGTCACTGATCGGATCGTGGAGGACGGCGCCGACGCGCGCCGGTCGCAGATCGTCGACGTGCTCGTCGACGCGTTCGACGAGCTGATGTGTGCGGACCCGGTCGCCTTCCGGCGCAAGTTCCGCAAGATGGCCGCCGCGCCCTTCGCGTTCTACCGGGGCACCGCGTGCCTGTTCTACGCCGACATGGCCAACGACCACGACCCGTGGGCCGACGAGCGGACCAGTCGGGTGTGGATCCAGGGCGACCTGCACGCGCAGAACTTCGGCACCTACATGGACTCCTCCGGCACGCTGGTGTTCGACGTCAACGACTTCGACGAGGCCTACCTCGGCTGCTTCACCTGGGACCTCAAGCGACTCGCGGCGAGCGTGGCGCTGATGGCGTGGAGCAAGGCGATCTCCGACGACGACATCACGAGCCTGCTCGCCACCTACCTGCGCGCCTATGTCGGGCAGGTGCGGTCCTTCACGGACAACCCCGGCGACGAGATGGTGCGGCTGCAGCTCGACAGTACCGAGGGCACGCTGCACGAGGTGCTGCTGCGGGCGCGGCTGCGCACCCGCATCGACCTGCTCGACACGATGACCGCCGTCGACGACTACGAGCGGCACTTCGCGCGCGGGCCGGGCGTCCGGGAGCTGGACAAGGCCGAGCAGCGGATCGCCCGGGCCGCCTTCGAGTCCTATTTGGACACCATCCCGGAGGGCAAGCGGTTCGGCGGCAACACCTACCACGTGAAGGACCTCGTCGGCCGCAGCGGGTTCGGCATCGGGTCGGCGGGGCTGCCGGCGTACAGCGTGCTCGTCGAGGGGCACACGCAGGCGCTCGAGAACGACGTCGTCCTGTCGATGAAGCAGGGCAACGTGCCCGCGCCGAGCCGGATCGTCGACGAGGAGCGGATCCGCGGCTACTTCACCAACGAGGGGCACCGCACGGCGGTGTCGCAGCGCGCGCTGCAGGCGCACGCGGACCCGTGGCTCGGTTACACCTCGTTGAACGGCAACGGTTTCGTGGTGTCCGAGCTGTCGCCGTACACGAGTGACCTCGACTGGTCGGAACTGACGGAGCCGAGCGAGATGGATCCCGTGCTGGACTACCTCGGCCGCGCGACGGCGAAGATGCACTGCGTCTCCGACTCCGACTCCGAGCAGACGCTCGTCGACTTCCAGAGCGAGGCGGCGATCGCGTCGGTCATCACCGACGACGACGAGTTCGTCACCGCGCTGACGGCCTTCGCGATGGCCTACGCGGAACAGACCCGCGAGGACCACCGCCTGTTCGTCGACGCGTTCCGCGGCGGCGAGATCCCCGGCATCTAGGCGGATGATCACGGTGGCTCGAGAATTACGCGCGACGTTCCAGGTCAGGGCGGTCGGTGCGAGAATTGTCCGCCCGCGTCACCGAGGCGCGCCGAGGATGATTAGAATTCGCAACTCGGGGTATGCAACTTGCACATTCAACGATCACTGAGATGAGAGATGATCGATCCGCCCGAGTTGATGCTTGCCACTCCGACCGACCGCCGTTTCTCCGACGACGACTGGATCTTCGAGCGCAAGCTCGACGGGATACGCGCCCTGTCCATGCGCTCCGGCTGGCGGCCACAACTGTGGTCCCGTAACCACAAACGCCTCGACGACAGCTATCCGGAGCTGATCGAGCTGCTCACCGAATCCGGCGGCGCCCATTTCATCGCGGACGGCGAACTGGTGCGCGTCGGCGACACCGTCCACTATCACCTGTTCGACCTGCTTTCCTTCGGCGGCACGAAACTGACCGACCGGCCGCTGATCGAACGCAAGGAAACCCTGCGCACGGCGTTCCGCTTCCACGGTCCCCTGCACTACTCAGAACACCTGGCCGGCGACGGCGAGGCGTACTACCGGCACGCCTGCGACAGCGGCTGGGAGGGCCTCATCGCCAAACGCGCCGACTCGCCCTACCGCGGCGGGCGGTCCGCCGACTGGCTCAAGTTCAAGTGCCTGCACGACCAGGAGTTCGTCGTCGGCGGGTTCACCGAGCCGCAGGGCTCGCGGGCCGGCTTCGGCGCGCTGATCGTCGGGTACCACGAGAACGGCGCGCTGCGCTACGCCGGCAAGGTCGGCACCGGCTACGACCACGCCACCCTGCGGGCGCTGCGGATCCAGATGGACGAGATGGCCCAGCCCGACTGCCCGTTCGCCGACCAGGTGCGCGAGCCGACCGCGCACTGGATCCGGCCGGAGCTCGTCGTGCAGGTCGGGTTCAGCGAGTGGACCAGGGACGGCCGCCTCCGCCATCCGCGCTTCAGCGGCCTGCGCACCGACAAGCCCGCCAGCGACGTGATCCGCGAGACCTACTGACCCGGGTTTGACGACACCGGAGGGCGGTAATCCCTTTCGCGAGGTGAGTCACGTGCGTGAGTTCGACAGTGAAGGACCCCGTTCCGAAGGCCCGCCCGTGGTGTGGGCGGGCCGCGAAGATGGACCCGCCCTGGTCGTGGTCGACCCGTCGGGCGCGGCCCGGCACGACGACCTGCCGGCCACCTGGCACCAGCTCGCCGACCACTTCCAGGTCGCGTGGTGCCGGGTTCCCGCGAGCAAACGTTCGCTCGAGGACATCGAGGACGTGCTCGAGACCCTCGACGAACGCCAGGCGGCGGTGAACCTCGTGGCGAGCGGGCAGTCGTGCGAGGTCGCGATGGCCATCGCGGCCCAGTTCAGCGAGATCGTGAGCGCGGTGCTCCTCGTCGACCCGCCGGCCGAGGTCGCCACGGCGTCGATCACCGGCGTCGAGGTGCGGGTGGTCGCCCTCAGCCACGACGGCGCGAGCGACCGGGTCGACGCGCCCATGCCGCTCGGCCATCCCGAGGTGGTCGGCGGGCTCGTGTCCGCGCTCGCCGGCATCGCCTGAGACCGGGGTTCTCGGGCGGCTCAGCGCAGGCCCGGGAGGATCTCGGTCACCTTGGTGCGCAGGCCCTTCGTCACCATGTCCCACGCGTCCGGGTCGCCGCGCAGGATCGACTCGGTGACGGCCTTGATCTGCTCGGTCGTGGCGTGCGGCGGGATCGGCGGGATGTTCGGGTCGCAGTAGACGTCGAGCACGGTCGGGCGGTCGGCGTGCAGCGCGACGTCCCACGCCTCGCCGAGGTCGCCCGGCGAGCGCACGGTGATGCCGCCGAGGCCGACGGACCGCGCGAAGTCCGCGTACGACACGTCCGGCAGCACCTGCGACTCCTCGAACTTCGGTGCGCCGCCGAGCGCGCGCAGCTCCCACGTCACCTGGTTGAGGTCGTTGTTGTGCAGCACGCAGATCACGCAGCGCTGGTCGGCCCACTCCTCGCGGTACCTGCTGATCGTGATCAGCTCGGCGAGCCCGTTCATCTGCATGGCGCCGTCGCCGACGATCGCGACGACCGGGCGGTCGGGATGGGCGAACTTCGCGCCGATCGCGTACGGCACGCCGGGCCCCATGGTGGCGAGCGTGCCGGACAGCGAGCCACGCATGTCGCCGCGCATCCGCAGGTGTCGTGCGTACCAGTTGGCCGAGGAGCCGGAGTCGGCGGTGACGATCGCGTCGGTCGGCACCCGCTCGGACAGCTCCCACACGATGCGCATCGGGTTGACCGGGTCGGCGTCGACCATGGCCTGGCGCTCCATCGTCTGCCACCACGTCTCGACGTTCCGCTCGATCTCCGTGCGCCAGCCGCGGTCGGTCTTGCGCGTCAGCAACGGGATCAGCGCGCGCAGCGTCGCGGCGGCGTCGCCGACCAGGTTGGCCTCGGTCGGGTACCGCATGCCGATGAGCTTGCCGTCCAGGTCGATCTGCACGCCGCGGGCCGCGCCCGGTTTCGGCAGGAACTGCGAGTACGGGAAGTTCGAGCCGACGATCAGCAGCGTGTCGCAGCCGGTCATCATCTCGTAGCTGGGGCGGGTGCCCAGCAGTCCGATCGAACCGGTCACATAGGACAGTTCGTCGGACAGCACGTCCTTGCCGAGCAACGCCTTCGCCACTCCCGCGCCGAGCAGGTCGGCGACCTCGCGCACCTCGGCGGCCGCGCCCCGGGCGCCCTGGCCGACGAGGATCGCGACCTTCTCCCCCGCGTTCAGCACCTCGGCGGCGCGGGCGATCTCGTCGGCCGCGGCGGTCGACACGGTCACCGGTCGCGACGGCGGCGAGGAGGGCACGTGCTTGAACGCGTGCGCGGGCGCCGCGTACTTCTCCTCCTGCAGGTCGGCGGGGATGATCAAGGCGGTCGGTGCCTTGGCGGCCATGGCGACCCGCATCGCGCGGTCGAGCGCGTTGGGCAGCTGCTCCGCGACGTTCACCTCGACGAGGTACTCGCTCGCGACGTCCTTGTACAGCGAGTGCAGGTCCACCTCCTGCTGGTAGTGGCCGCCCATCGCGGTGCGCGCGGTCTGCCCGACGATCGCGACCACCGGCACGTGGTCGAGCTTCGCGTCGTAGAGGCCGTTGAGCAGGTGGATGGCGCCGGGCCCGGACGTGGCGAGGCACACACCGACGCGGCCGCTGAACTTCGCGTACCCCACGGCGGCGAACGCGGCCATCTCCTCGTGCCTGGCCTGCACGAACTTCGGTCGGTTGTCGGCCTTCCCGAACGCGGTGACGATCCCGTTGATGCCGTCGCCCGGGTAGGCGAACACGTGCTCGACATCCCATTCGCGCAGTCGTTCGAGCAGGTAGTCGCCAACGGTCTGGCTCATCGGAGTCTCCTCGGATCGGGTGTGCCGACCCACCGGCTACCCCGCGACGTGCGCGTACACACGCGATGTTTCAGCGCACCGCGCGTGGCTAGCCCAGAGGAGACCCCCCGATGAGAGAAGGAGGTTCTCATGACGACCATTGAGAAGTCCGTCGACGTCGAAGCTCCGGTGCGTGCCGCGTACAACCAGTGGACGCAGTTCGAGACGTTCCCGAAGTTCATGTCCGGAGTCGACCGGATCACACAGACGTCCCCGACCAGCACGCACTGGCACACGACGATCGGTGGCGTGAGCAGGGAGTTCGATGCCGAGATCACCGAACAGCACCCGGACGAGCGGGTGGCGTGGCGGTCGGTCAGTGGGCCGACACATGCCGGCGTGGTGACGTTCCACCGCATCGACGACAAGGTGACCCGCGTGCACCTGCAGATGGAGTACGAGCCGGAGTCGCTGACCGAGAAGGCGGGCGCCGCACTCGGCGTGGTGTCGCATCGCGTGCAGGGCGACCTGGACCGGTTCAAGGACTTCATCGAGCACCGCGGTCAGGAGACCGGCGGGTGGCGCGGCGATGTGGACCGCGCACCGCAGCGGGGTGAGGCGCACCGTGGCGGTCCCGGTGGCAGCCCTGACCAGAGCATCCCGCCGCGAGACCCGAACCAGTTCTGACCTGCTTCACTTCTCGGCGCGGGGCCCACGCGCCCCGCGCCGATGAGTTTTGCCGCGACCTATGGTCCAACCATCATGAACCTGCCTCGGATAGTGACGTCAGAAGAGTGGCTCACGGCGCGCAAGGAGCTGCTGACCAGGGAGAAGGCGCTCACCAAGGCTCGCGACGAGCTGAGCGCGGCACGGCGTGAGCTGCCGATGGTGCGCGTCGACAAGGAGTACGTCTTCGAGGGGCCCGGCGGGCCCGCGACGCTGCTCGACCTGTTCGAGGGTCGCCGGCAGCTGATCGTGCACCATTTCATGTGGGCGTACGACTTCGACGACGACGGCAGCGAGATCCCGCGCGACACCGGGTGCCCGAGCTGTTCCGGCGCGGCCGACAACATCGGCCACCTCGTCCACCTGCACCAACGCGACACGACGCTGGTGGCGGTGTCGCGGGCGCCGCAGGCCAAGATCGGGCCCTTCCGGGAGCGGATGGGCTGGGCGTTCCCCTGGTACTCGTCGTTCGGCAGCGACTTCAACTACGACTTCCACACCACCGCCGACGAGCGGGTAGCCCCGGTACTGCTGAACTTCCGGACCGAGGCCGAGCTGGGCTTCGACTGGACGCCGGCACGCCGCGGCGACTATCCGGGCCTGAGCACGTTCCTGCGAGACGGCGACACCGTGTTCCACACGTACTCGACGTTCGCCCGCGGGCTCGAACAGCCCGGCGGCACCCACTACTACCTGGACCTGACCGCACTCGGCCGCCAGGAGGAGTGGGAGGAACCGAAGGGCCGAGCGACCGCCTTGGGCGCGAAGGCCGGCAGCCCAGACCTCCGCTTCCACGACGAGTACTGAGTTCGGTGGCGCGCTCCACGCGGGCGGCCTACTCGTGGTCGCCGAGGTTCCGGCGCCCGCTGCTGGTCAGAACCCGCCCATCTCGTGAGCGGCGGCAACTCGGCGCTGGCGATCCTCGACGACGCCGACCTCGACCGCGCGGTGTCGGCCGGCGCGTGGGGCTCCTTCCTGCACCAGGGCCAGATCTGCATGACCGCGGGCCGGCACCTCGTGCACGAACGGGTCGCGGACTCCTATGTGGACGCGCTGGCCGCCCACGCGGACGGGCTGCCGGTCGGCGACCCGTCGGCCGGCGAGGTCGCGCTCGGCCCGCTCATCGACGAAGGCCAGCGCGCCAAGGTGCACTCACTCGTCACGGCCACCGTGGACGCCGGCGCCCGGCTCGCGGCCGGCGGCACCCACGACGGCCTGTTCTACCGGCCGACCGTGCTGGCTTTGCGCGGCTCCCCCGCGTCGCCCCACCGTGACCTTCCGCCGCGCGAAGACCTCAGACGGGCCGTTAGCACGCGGAGCGGGGCACGCGGTTGCTGGATGGCTATTCGCGTTGGTGGAGCAGATTGCGTTGTGGAATCCGATGAGGGTCGATCCCAATGCCACTTACTTAAGCCGTTTGGCCTGGTCAGATGCCGTACGGAGCAGTGCTGCGCCGATCAAGAGGGCGTCCACTTAGGACGCCGGCTCGAGATGGATCGCCAACGCCCAGGTGGAGTGATGTCCGATCGAACTACGTCTTCGACATCTGTTACCGCTCAAACCATCTCTGACCTGCGCAAATAGCCCTTAATTAAGTGGCATTGGAGTCGATCCATCGGGGCGGGATGAATTCCGGGAGCCCGATGGCGTTCATCCGGACTTCCCATTCCGAGTGGTGGATCATTCGATGATGTCGCCGGCATTGCAGTACCAAGTTATTGAGATCCGTTGGGCCGCCATCCAGCCAATGCTGGATATGGTGGGCGCCGGACCAGCGCGCCGGACGTCCACAGTTCGGGAACGCGCAACCCTGATCCCGGGTGTTCAGCGCGACTCGTTGCTTGGGAGTGACCAGGCGGCGGGTGCGGCCCACATCCAACGGCACCGACGCACCATTCAGCACCACCGGCACGACCCGCAGTCACACGCGATCCGCCGGGCCGCGGCCGCGGAGAGCAGGGCGCCACCTTCCAACGTCGCCGTGCCGACGCCATCCAGCAGCTGGGTGTAGTCCATGGTCGCGTTCAGGTGCGGCTTCTCCCCGCCGCGAGCAGTGGGATCGGACCACCGAGGAGTGTGCCGCGAGGGCGGTCTCGACAAGGTGCTTCTCCACGATCTCCGGCGTGTCACCCGGTGCCCACGCTGGGATCTTCTTCACCGTTTCCGCGATCGCATCCACATGATCGGAGTCCAACGCGCCATCCTGTAGCGCGTCTCGCACCAACGGCAACGCCGCCGGCGTGACGTGGCCGGTGGGCGTCAGCACCTCCGCCACCAGGCCGGCTTGGGCGATCAACCGGGAGGCTCGGCGGGGCGTGATCCGCACCAGATCCGAAAGAAGCGCACCCAGGCTCGAATACCCCGCCACACGAGCCACATCGGATTGTTCCAACTCGGCAATCACCGTCAATGCGGAACTGTGCAGCTTCCGCATCTGGGTCATGACTCCACCAGATTCTGGGCAAGCTCCGGCAACCCGGGAGGGGTTTCCACGAAGCTCGTCATGGCTTTTATTCTACCCGCGAACCCCGACTATTTCGAACACACGATCGAGCGAAAGGTCGATGACTCACAGCAACAAACTCGTCGAGCGACGAGAACGCCCGCCACGCTGGTGACCGCCGCCGGTACGGTTGCCGCCATGGCATGGCTGCCCGACGACTTCACGCATCCCATCACCGTCCCCGTGTTCGACGGGTTCCATCTGCGGCCGATCCGGGCCGCGGACACCGAGATCGACTACCCCGCGGTGATGGGGTCGCGCGAGCGGCTGTGGTCGATCTACGGCGCGGCGTGGGGCTGGCCGCCGGCGACCATGACCGTCGAGGAGGATCGGGCGGATCTGGCCAGGCACGAGCGGGAGATCGAGGCCCACGAGTCGTTCAACTACGCGCTCCTGGACCTCGCCGAGACCGCCCTGTACGGCTGCGTGTACATCGACCCGCCGGAGAAGCAGGGCGCCGACGCCGAGATCAGCTGGTGGGTGGTCGACGACAAGGTCGGCACCCCGCTGGAGCAGACCCTCGACGTGGTCGTCCCGCGCTGGATCCGGGGCGCGTGGCCGTTCGAGCGGCCGAGGTACGTCGGCCGGGACCTCAGCTGGGCCGACTGGCTGGCCCTCCCGGACGTCTGAGACGACCCCTTACCCCACCCCGAAACGGCCCTGCGGACCCCCGAGTAAGGGGTCCACCAGCCAGTTGTGCGTGATCGTCCGATGCCGCGTCACCTGCCTCAGGACGAGTCTTCTCCCTGTCAGCAAACGAACAAGGAGAAGTCAGATGCACAACTGGACGCCGGAAGCAGTCAAGGCCGAGGTCGACTACCGCATCGAGCGCGCCCAGGCCGCGGCGCTGCGCCAGGCGGCCCGCAAGGCCCGCCCGTCCCGGCTGCGCAAGCTGTTCACCAGATCCGAGCGAACGCGCGGCCCGGTCCGCCGCGTGACCCCGGCCCTACCGTGACCACACGGGTATCGTCCGCGAGATGGTCCCGCTCGGCGAGTTGACGGTCGAGGAGGCCGTCCGGCTGCAGGAGTCGCTCGCGCCGTCCGTCGTGCGTGCGCCGCCGCCCGGGTTCGCGCCCAGGACCGCCGCCGGACTGGACGTGGCGTACGCGACCGACTCCGACGCGGTCGCGGCGGCGGCGGTGACCATCTCGATCGCGACCGGGGCGGTGCTCGAGTCGGCCACCGCGGTCGGCACGGCCGACTTCCCCTACGTGCCGGGCCTGTTCGCGTTCCGGGAGCTGCCGGTGCTGCTCGAGGCGTTCGCGCGGCTGCGGACGCCGCCCGACCTGCTCGTCGCCGACGGGCACGGCATCGCCCACCCGCGCCGGTTCGGGTTGGCCTGCCATCTCGGCGTGGTGACCGGGCTGCCCACGATCGGCGTCGCGAAGACCGCGCTCGGCGACCACGCCCCGCCGGGACCCGAGCGGGGCGCGACGAGCGACCTCGTCGAGGCCGGCGAACGGGTGGGGGTCGCGCTGCGGATCCGGCCGAACGTGCGACCGGTCTTCGTGTCGATAGGCCATCTGGTCGACCTGCCGACCGCGTGCGAGCACGTGCTCTCGCTGTCGAAGCGCTTCCGCCTCCCCGAGACCACCCGGCAGGCGGACCACCGCTGCCGGCAGACCCTGCGTGACATGCGCGGTTAACACTGTGTGTCCTGCGTCAATCCTTTGAGTTCCCACTGTTTTGCGGGGCGGAAGAGTGCGAGGATCTGGGGGCATCAGGATTGCGCGGCGGACCGAAGGGGCCCTGCCGCGTCGCCTGACGAGCTGGAGGGTCGCGGTGACCAAGCAACAGCTGTCCGTGCAGTCACATCCCCGAGTTCCATCCGTGGCGAAGCGGCCGGTGGCCGTCCCGGGGGAACGCCTCGGCAGGGCGGTCGACACCGTGTTGGCCGGCCTCGGCGAGGAGACCTCCGACCTGCGCCGTCTCGACGACGTCCTGCGGACCGCGCTCGCGTGGACCGCGGCCGCCGGGGACACGTGCCGGATCGCGCCCGCCGTGCGGGACGTGCGCGACGCCCGGGCCTGCCTCGCCCACTCCGACCCCGACCACGCGCGGGCGGCGCTGCTCGCCGCCCGCGACGACCTGCACCTCGTGCCGAACCAGCGCGGCAGGCACTGACATCCTTACCGGATGGATCCACAGCTGAGTGCGCTCGCACACGCGCACGGGGTTGCCACCTGGTACGAGAACGCCGACCGCCACCGGGTCGAGGTGGCGGACGACGTCGTGCGCGCCGTCCTCGCCGAGCTCGAGGTGGACCCCGACGCGCCTGCCGCACCACGGAAAGTCATCGGCGGTCCCCTGGTGGTCCGCGAGGGCGAGCGCGTCGACGGCGAGGTGATCCTCGAGACCGGCGAACGGGCCGCCGGCGACCTCCCGCTCGGCTACCACCGCCTCGCCGGAGCCGAGGGAGCCGACGGCCGCGAGCTGATCGTCACCCCGCGCCGCCTCCCCCCGGTCACCCCGGCCTGGGGCTGGATGCTCCAGCTCTACGCACTGCACTCCCCCGGCTCCTGGGGCATCGGCGACCTCGCCGACCTGCGGGAGTTCGCCCTCGGCTCGGCCGGGCTCGGCGCCGGCGTGATCCTCGTCAACCCCGTCCAGGCCATCACGCCGGCCCGGCCGGTGCAGCGCTCGCCCTACTCACCCTCCAGCCGCCGCTTCGCCAACCCGCTGTACCTGCGGGTCACCGACACCGAGGCGTTCCGGCGCGCCGACAGCAGGACCCGCGCCACCGTCGAGCGGCTCGCGCCGCCGCCGGGCGCCGAGCTGATCGACTACGACGCCGTGTGGACCGCGAAGCTCACCGCGCTCGAGCACCTGTGGGCCGGCGGCAACGGCCAGGCCGTGCCGGACGACCTGCGGGACTTCGCCACGTTCTGCGCGCTGGCCGAGCGCCACGGCGCCGACTGGCGCACCTGGCCGGCCGGGCTGCGCAGGCCAGACGGCCCGGACGTGGCCGACGCCCGCCGGCAGCTGTCGGCCCGGATCTCCTTCCACGCGTGGCTGCAGCGGCTCTGCCAGCGGCAACTCGCCGACGCGCGGACCGCGAGCGACGTGCGGATCGTGCACGACCTGCCGGTCGGCGTCGACCCGGCGGGCGCGGACGCCTGGGCGCTGCAGGACGTGCTGGCCTCCGACGTGACGGTCGGCGCGCCGCCGGACGCGTTCAGCCAGCAGGGCCAGGACTGGAACCTGCCGCCGTGGCGGCCCGACCGGCTCGCGGCGCAGGGCTACCGGCCCTTTCGCGACGTCATCAGCAACGTGCTCGCGCACGCGGACGGCATCCGCGTCGACCACATCGCCGGCCTGTGGCGGCTGTGGTGGATCCCGCCGGGCCGCCCGGCGAGCGAGGGCACCTACGTGCGCTACGACGCCGACGCGCTGCTCGGCATCCTCGCCCTCGAGGCGCACCGGGCCGGCGCGATCGTGGTCGGCGAGGACCTCGGCACGGTCCCCGACGAGGTCACCGACTCCCTCCACGACCGCGGCATGCTCAGCTCGTCGGTCCTGTACTTCGAACGGGACGACCAGGCCGACGGCGAGCCGCTGCTGCCGCCGGAGCGCTGGCCGGTCGACGCGATGGCGAGCATCTCCACCCACGACCTGCCCACGACGGTCGGGTTCCTGCGTGCCGAGAACGTGCGGGTCCGGGCCGACCTCGGGCTGCTGACCGACCCGGCCGGCGAGTACGCGCGGGCCGAGGCGGCGCGGGCCGAACTGCTCGCCGCACTCGACGAGCACGGTCTGCTGCCGGCCGACCCGTGCGAGGAGGACCTCGTGGTGGCCCTGCACACACTGCTGGCCAGATCGGCGAGCCGGCTGCTGCTGACCTCCCCCCACGACGCGCTCGGCGAACCGCGCCAGCCGAACCTCCCCGGCACGGTCGACGAGTACCCGAACTGGCGAATCCCCCTCACCCCACCGGTGGCCGACCTGCTGTCGAACCCCCAGCTCCTCCGAGCCGTCGCCGCGCTGCGTGACGCGCGCCCGAACGGGGTACAACCCGAGTGACAGTCCGTTGGCGGTAGCGCGCGCCCCGGCGCGCTCTACGGTAGATAGTCGGATCGACCCGAACTCAGAGGAGCTCGTGTGCAGCCCTGGCCAGGTTCCCCCTACCCGCTCGGCGCGACCTACGACGGCGCCGGCACCAACTTCGCGCTGTTCTCGGAGGTCGCGGAGCGGGTCGAGCTGTGCCTGTTCGACGAGTCGGGCACCGAGACCCGGGTGCGGCTGCCCGAGGTCGACGGCTTCGTGCACCACGGCTACCTGCTGAACGTCAACCCAGGCCAGCGGTACGGCTACCGCGTGCACGGGCCGTACGACCCGACGCGGGGCCTGCGCTGCAACCCGAACAAGCTGCTGCTCGACCCGTACGCGAAGGCCGTCACCGGCACCGTGGACTGGGACCAGTCGCTGTTCGGCTACGAGTTCGACAACCCGGACGAGCGCAACGACGCGGACTCCGCGCGCCACACCATGCTCGGGGTGGTGGTCAACCCGTTCTTCGACTGGGCGAACGACCGCCTGCCGAACATCCCCTACAACGAGACCGTCATCTACGAGGCGCACGTCCGCGGCCTCACCATGCGGCACCCGGACATCCCGGAGGAGATGCGCGGCACCTACGCGGGGCTCGCGCACCCGGTGATGATCGACTACCTGAACACGCTCGGCGTGACCGCCGTCGAGCTGATGCCGGTGCACCAGTTCCTGCACGACCACGGGCTGACCGAGCGCGGCCTGCGCAACTACTGGGGCTACAACACGTTCGCCTACTTCGCGCCGCACGACGACTACGCCACGGTGTCCGGGCCGGGCAGCCAGGTGCAGGAGTTCAAGGCCATGGTCCGCGCGCTGCACGAGGCGGGCATCGAGGTCATCCTCGACGTGGTCTACAACCACACGGCCGAGGGCAACCAACTCGGCCCGACGCTGTCCATGCGCGGCATCGACAACGAGGCGTACTACCGGCTCGTCGAGGACGACAAGCAGTACTACATGGACTACACGGGCACCGGCAACTCACTGAACGTCCGCAGCCCGCACACACTGCAGCTGATCATGGACTCGCTGCGGTACTGGGTGAACGAGATGCACGTCGACGGCTTCCGCTTCGACCTCGCCGCCACGCTCGCCCGCGAGTTCTACGACGTGGACCGGCTGTCCACGTTCTTCGACCTCGTGCAGCAGGACCCGGTGATCAGCCAGGTGAAGCTGATCGCCGAGCCGTGGGACGTCGGGCCTGGTGGCTACCAGGTCGGCAACTTCCCGCCACTGTGGACGGAGTGGAACGGCCAGTACCGGGACACCGTGCGGGACTTCTGGCGTGGCGAGCACGCGACGCTCGGCGAGTTCGCGTCCCGGATCACCGGCTCGTCGGACCTGTACCAGGACGACGGCCGCCGGCCGTACGCGTCGATCAACTTCGTGACCGCGCACGACGGCTTCACACTGAACGACCTGGTGTCCTACAACGACAAGCACAACGAGGCGAACGGCGAGGACGGCCGGGACGGCGCCAACGACAACCGGTCCTGGAACTGCGGCGCGGAGGGCCCCACCGACGACGAGAAGGTCAACGACCTGCGAGCGCGGCAGCGGCGCAACCTGATCGCGACGCTGCTGCTCTCGCAAGGCGTGCCGATGCTGCTGCACGGTGACGAGCTCGGCCGCACCCAGCAGGGCAACAACAACGCCTACTGCCAGGACAACGAACTGTCCTGGGTGGACTGGTCGTTGCTGGAGACCAACGGCGACCTCGTCGACTTCACCTCCGCGGTGATCGACCTGCGGCACAACCACCCGGTGTTCCGCAGGCGGCGGTTCTTCGCCGGCCGACCGATCCGCAAGGGCGACGAGCTGCGCGACATCGCGTGGTTCACGCCGGCGGGCGAGGAGATGTCCGAACAGGACTGGGAGTCCGGGTTCGGCCGCAGCATCATGGTGTTCCTCAACGGCGACGGCATTCCCGACCTCGACCGCCGGGGCGGCCGGGTGACCGACGACTCGTTCCTGATGTGCTTCAACGCGCACGACCAGGACATCGACATGACCATCCCGAACGGCAGCTACGGCACGGAGTGGGCGGTCGTGCTCGACACGCACACCGGCGAGGTGCTCGGCGAGTCCGGCGGCGGCATCGTGGTCGGGGTGGTGGCTGGTGACCAGCCGACCGGCGCCCGCGTCATGACCGGCGGCGACGTGCTGTCGGTGCCGGCCCGTGCCCTGATCGTCATGCAGCGCACGGAGACCTCGTGACCGTGCCGGCCTCGACCTACCGGTTGCAGATCCGACCCGGCTTCGACCTGGACGACGCGACCGCGGTGGTGGACTACCTGCGCAGGCTCGGCGTCGGCGCGGTGTACACGTCGCCGCTGCTCGCCGCGGCGCCCGGGTCGACGCACGGGTACGACGTGGTCGACCCGACCCGCGCCAACCCCGAGCTCGGCGGCGAGGCGGCCCGCGTGCGGCTGGCCAGGACCGCGCGGGACGCCGGGCTCGGCGTGGTCGTGGACATCGTGCCGAACCACATGTCGGTCGAGGTGCCGGCCGCGAACCCGTGGTGGTGGGACGTGCTCACCCACGGGCCGGCGTCGGAGTACGCGTCGTACTTCGACATCGACTGGTCCCGCGGCCCGATCCTGTTGCCGGTATTGGGTTCCGACGCGGTCGACGACCTCGAGGTGCGCGACGACCGGCTGGTGTACTACGAGCACGAGTTCCCGCTCGCGCCCGGCACCGAGGGCGGCACGGCGGCCGAGGTCCACGAGCGGCAGCACTACCGGCTGGTGTCGTGGCGCCGCGGCAACGCCGAGCTGACCTACCGGCGGTTCTTCGACATCACCACGCTGGCCGGGGTCCGGGTCGAGGACCCCGCCGTGTTCGCCGCCACCCACGACGAGGTGCTGCGCTGGGTGACCGCCGGCGAGGTCGACGGACTGCGCGTGGACCATCCGGACGGTCTCGCCGACCCCGGCGGGTACCTACGGCGGCTGCGCGCGGCCGCCCCGGACGCGTGGCTGGTGGTGGAGAAGATCCTCGCGGTCGGCGAGCCGCTGCCGGCGTCGTGGCCGGTCGACGGCACCACGGGCTACGACGCGCTGCGCGAGATCTGTGGCGTCTTCGTCGATCCGGCCGGCGAGCCGGCCGGCGACTCGTCCTCGTCCCTGCACGCCGTCGAGCAGGAGTGCCGGCGGCTCATCACGAAGACGTCGCTCGTCGCCGAGATGCGGCGCATCGCCGCGCTCGCCGACGTGCCACCAGATGCGGTCGCCGAGATCATGATCGCCGTCCCCGTCTACCGGTCGTACCTGCCGGAGGGCCTGGACAACTGGGCGGCCTCGGTCGACGGGGCGCGGCGGGCCCGGCCCGACCTCGCGGACGCGATCGACACCATCGACCACGCGGTCCGCGCCGACCCGCGTGGCGAGCTGGCCACCCGCATCCAGCAGACCTCCGGCATGGTCGTCGCCAAAGGCGTCGAGGACACGGCGTTCTACCGCTGGACCCGGTTCGTCGCGCTCAACGAGGTCGGTGGCGCGCCGGACCGGTTCGGCGTCCCGGTCGCCGAGTTCCACGCCGGCGCGATCGCCCGCGAGGCCGGCTGGCCCAACGGCATGACCACACTGTCCACTCACGACACCAAGCGGTCGGAGGACGTACGGGCCCGGCTCGCCGTCCTGTCCGAGCTGCCCGACGACTGGGCCGCCGCGGTCGCCGTCTGGTCGGTGAAGCACGGCATCGACGAGCCGGCGCTGGACGCGCTGGCCTGGCAGTCGCTCGTCGGCGCGTGGCCGATCGACGCCGACCGCCTGGGGTCCTATGTGGACAAGGCGGCCAAGGAGTCGAAGGTCCGCACCTCCTGGGTCGACCACGACGAGGAGTTCGAGGCCGCAGTTCAGGCGTGGCCGGAGACCGTCCTCGCCGAGCTGTCCGACGAGGTCGCGGCGTTCGTCGAGCGGATCCGGCTGCCCGGCTGGTCGAACGCGCTCGGCCAGAAGCTGGTGCAGCTCGCGGGCCCCGGCGTGCCGGACGTCTACCAGGGCACCGACCTGTTCGACCTGTCCCTCGTGGACCCGGACAACCGGCGTCCGGTCGACTTCGCCGCCCGCGCCCGCCTGCTCGGCCGCCTCGAGGACGGCTGGCTGCCCGACGTCGACGACACCGGGGCGGCGAAACTCCATGTGGTGCGCCAGGTGCTGCGGCTGCGCCGGGACCGGCCCGACCTGTTCACCGGCTACCGGCCGCTGCACGCGCAGGGTCCGGCCGCCGAACACGCGCTCGCGTTCGGCCGGGGCGTCGGCCACGAGCTGGTCGTCGTCGCGACCCGGCTGCCGGTCGGGCTGGCGCGCGCCGGCGGCTGGCGGGACACCGTCCTGCCGCTGCCCGCCGGCACGGGCAACTGGTTCGACCTGCTCACCGGGCACGCCGTCGACGCGGGCGCGGAGCCGAGGTGCGCCGTGCTCGGCGACCTGCTGTCGCGCTACCCCGTCGCGTTGCTGCTGCGAGGAGCCCGATGAGCCGCGACGAGCACTTCGCCGTGTGGGCGCCGGAGCGGGACCGGGTTCGTCTCGCGCTCGGTCCGGCGACGCACGAGATGACCCGCGACGACCGCGGCTGGTGGCACGCCGAGGTGCCGGGCACCGGTGTGGGCACCGACTACGCCTTCCTGCTCGACGACGACGAGAAGCCGTTGCCGGACCCGCGTTCCCGCTGGCAGCCGGCCGGCGTGCACGGCCCGTCGCGGCGGTACTCCCACGACGCGTTCGACTGGACCGACGACGGTTGGACCGGCCGCGCGCTCGCCGGCGGCGTCGTCTACGAGCTGCACATCGGCACGTTCACGCCGCAGGGCACGTTCAATGCCGCGCTCGAGCACCTCGACCACCTCGTCGAGCTGGGCGTCGACTTCGTGGAAGTGTTGCCGGTCAACGCTTTCGACGGCACCGCGGGCTGGGGCTACGACGGTGTCGCGTGGGGTGCGGTGCACGAGCCGTACGGCGGGCCGGACGCGTTCAAGCGGTTCGTCGACGCCTGCCACGCGCGGGGCCTCGGCGTGCTGCTCGACGTGGTGTACAACCACCTCGGCCCGTCCGGGGCGTACCTCGACCGGTTCGGGCCGTACTTCGCGGGCCGCACGATCTGGGGGCCCGCGCTGAACCTCGACGGGCCGGAGTCCGACGAGGTGCGCCGGTACGTCGTCGAGAACGCGCTGAGCTGGCTGCGCGACTACCACCTCGACGGGCTGCGGCTCGACGCCGTGCACGCGTTGGTGGACAAGGGCGCCACCCACGTCCTCGAGGAGCTGGCATCCGAAGTGGACGCACTGTCGGCGGGGCTGCGGCGGCCGCTGTCGCTGATCGCGGAGTCGGACCTGAACGACGCCAAGCTGGTCACGTCGCGCGACGCGGGCGGGTACGGCCTCGCGGCGCAGTGGTGCGACGACGTGCACCACGCGCTGCACGTCGCGCTGACCGGCGAGACCGACGGGTACTACGAGGACTTCGGCGCGCCGGGCGCGTTGGCGACCACGCTGCGGCAGGCGTTCTTCCACGCCGGCACGTGGTCGTCGTTCCGGCGGCGCACGCACGGCAGGCCGGTGGACACGCGGCGGGCGTCCGGACACCGGTTCCTCGCGTACCTGCAGAACCACGACCAGATCGGCAACCGCGCGCAGGGCGACCGCCTGACCGCGACCATCTCGCCGGCCCGCCAGCTGTGCGGCGCGGCCATCGTCCTGTGTTCGCCGTACACCCCGATGCTGTTCATGGGCGAGGAGTGGGCGGCCAGCTCGCCGTGGCAGTTCTTCGCGTCGTTCGAGGACCCGACGCTCGCCGCCGCCGTCCGCGACGGCCGCCGGTCGGAGTTCGCGTCCCACGGGTGGGGCTCCTCGGAGGTCCCGGACCCGATGGACGTGGCGACGGTCGTCCGCTCGACGCTGCCGTGGGCGGAACTGGCGGACCCGGCGCACCGCGCGGTGTACGAAACCTACCGCGCGCTGATCGCGTTGCGCCGCACGCACCCGGAGCTGGCGGACCCGCGCCTGGACCGGTTCACTGTGGACAGTGCGGACGGCTTGCTCGTCCTGCACCGGGGAACCCTGCGGGTGGCGGTGAACCTGGGCACCGAACCTGCGGACGTCACCCTCGACCGTCCGGTTCGGACAGTGCTGATGGGCGACGTGCCGTGCCGCGACCGGGTCGTGACGCTGGCCCCCGACACGTTCGCGGTCCTCGCCACGTGACGCTGTGGCTCGGCGGTGCCCCGGCCACCGGGAAGACGACGGTGGCGCGGGAGCTCGCGCGACTCCACGGGCTGCGCCGCTACCACGCGGACGCGCACACGTGGGAGCACCGCGACCGGGCGATCGCGGCCGGCCACGCCGACGCGATCCGTTGGGAGGCCATGACTCCGGCCGAACGCTGGGCGGCGCCGGTGCCGGACCTGGTCGCGATGTCGCTGCACCACGAACGCGGTGCGATGATCGCGGCGGACGTCCACGCGCTGCCGGCTGTCCCGCTGACCATCGCCGAGGGCACCCCGATCACTCCGGCCGTCGCGGGCGAGAACGCGGTGTGGCTGGTGCTGCCCGCGAAGCTGCAGCGGGCGCGCCTCGCGTCGCGCGGCCTGTCCCCCGGCGTCCAGGCCCTGTACGAGGCACTGGCCGAAGAGATCGACTCGGTAGTGGACGACGCGCGAAAGGTGTCGGCCACCGGGCCGGCGGACGCGACGGCGGCCGAGGTGGCGGGCCGCTTCCGCGCGACACTGGGCACCGCCCCCACCGCGACGACGGACGCCGAGCGCGGCGCACTGTCCCGCTACGCCAACGCGGCGACCGTCACGCGGTACGAGACGTACTTCGCCCGGCCATGGACAGTGGGTGCCGCCGAGACGACCTTGGTGGAGTTCGACTGCGAATGCGGACGACGTGGTTGCGCGGCACGAGTCGAGTTGGCGATCGGAGACTTCCCGAGCGGGCCGTTGATCGCACCCGCCCACTGAACCCCTCACGCCGCCACCGGGTCAACTCGAACGCGTGCCCGACAGCGTCACCGGCTCGAGCTGCGGATGCGTGTCGATGCCCGGGATGCCGCGGCCGCGGATCGAGCAGGCACGGGTCTCCGGCACGAACCACAACGCGACCGCACCGACGACACACGCGGCCATCAGGTAGTAGGCGGGCATCAGCTTGTCGCCGCTCGCGTTGATCAGCGCCTGGTTCACCGCGGGCGCGGTGCCACCGAACACCGACGTGGAGATGTTGTAGGCGATGGCGAAACCGGCGTACCGCACGTGTGTCGGGAACATGGCGGGGAACATCGCCGAGATCGTCGACAGCTGCGGCACGTACAGCAGACCGAGGATCGCGAAGGCGAAGATGGCCTGCGTGAACCCGGTGCCCATCAGCTTGAACAACGGGATGGCCAGCACGAACAACCCGATGATGCTGATCCACCAGAGTGTCTTGCGGCCCACCTTGTCCGACCACGCCCCGGAGAACGGCACCACGAGCATCATGGCGGTCTGGCCGATGATGATCAGGATCAGCGACGCCCGCGAGGTCAGCCCGATCTCCGACTCGAGGTAGGTCGGCATGTACGCGAGCAGCGTGTAGTTCGCGATGTTCAGCGTGACGACCAGACCCATGAGCAGCACGAGCGGCTTCCAGTACTTCAACAGGTCGCGCAGGTGGGTCTTGGCCTTCTCGTCGATCTTGCCCTCCGCCGCGCACTCCCGGAACACGGGTGTGTCCTCGAGCTTGGACCGCAGGTAGAGCCCGACGAGGCCGAGTGGCGCGGCGACGAGGAACGGCAGCCGCCAGCCCCAGTCGGCCATCTTCTCCGGGCCGACCGCGAGCTCGGTGAGCAGCACCAGCGTCGCGCCGAGGGTGAAGCCGGCGAGCGTCCCGAACTCGAGGAACGACCCGAAGCGGCCGCGCTTGCGGTCGGGCGCGTACTCGGCCATGAACGTCGCCGCGCCGCCGTACTCGCCGCCGGTGGAGAAACCCTGGACCATGCGCAGCAGGATCAGGCCGATGGGCGCGAGGATCCCGATGGAGACGTAGCCGGGCAGGACACCGACGCAGAACGTCGCGCCGGCCATCATCAGGATGGTGGTGGCCAACACCTTCTGCCGGCCGAGCCGGTCACCGAGCGGACCCCACACCATGCCGCCGAGCGGCCGGATCAGGAACGAGACGGCGAACACGAGCAGACTGCCCAAAGTGGACGCGGTCTCGTTCTCGCTCGGGAAGAACGCGTCTCCGATGTAGACGGCCGTGTACGCGTAGACCCCGTAGTCGAACCATTCGGTCATATTGCCGATAGCGGACGCGGCGATCGCCCGCCGCAATGTCTTGGAATCCGGCTCCGCGATCTCGCCTGCCGATGTTGCCTCGGCGCCCATGCTACCCCTCCGACCTGGTGAAACGCCTGGCCGAAAGCACCGGCCAAGCGGAACCGACCGGGCAGGGGTACCCCATTCCCGCCGACTGAAACCCTCCCAAGTGGATCGACCCGATCGGAGAAGCCCTTAGGGGTAAGGACTCGGGCCTTCCCGGATGTCCCCCGCCCGCAGCGCTGGGAGTGTGATCGCACCACGAACAGTACGGAGATCACGATGCCGACCCCAGCGCCGACCCCAGCGCCGACCCCAGCCCCCGTCAGAACCGCCTTCGTCGTCGCGCCGGTGTTTCTGCTGCTCGGCGTGCTCGGGATGAAGCTCGGTTGGAAGCCCAACCCGGACATGTCGTGGACGGTGGCGCTGCCACTGTGGACCGGCGCGCACCTGGCCTACATCATCGGGAACCTGGCGATGTTCGCGGTGCTCGCGACACTGTGGACGTGGAGCAGGCAGGCGGCCCGCACCGGCCTCGAGCGGGGTGCGGTGACGGTCGTCGCGGCGGTCGGCGCGGTCGGCACCGTGGCCATGACCGGTCAGATGGTGATCGACCTCGTCGTGGGCTTCCGGGCCGGGGAGCGCGGCGAGATGAAGGCGATCTCGCAGTCGATCCACGACCTGCCCGGCTTCGAGGCGTTCTTCTACGGCGCCGTCCCGGCGCTGGGGCTCGCCGGGGTCGCGGTGCTCGCGATCGCGGTGGCGGTCCGGCGGCGGACGCCGGCGTGGACGGCGGCGGTGTTCCTGGTGGGCAGCGTGTGCATCGGGACGGGGATGACGGCGCTGATGATCGCGGGCGGGGTGGCGGCGTGCGTGGCGCTGCCGGCGATGGTCCGCGGCGCGGCCACCGAGGCACGGACCGGGCAGCAGGTCGCGGTCGCCGCATAGCAGGGGGACGAAGAGGCGGTGGTCCGACTCGGGTCACCGCCTCTTTGCGTGCCCGCACATGGTCTGTGCGCGACCACACATAACAGCGCCTACCGCTGTTCAACTTTTCCGTTCTGTAATACACAACGGTAATGACGACCACATTGCCGACAACGCCCGTCACCACACGGTTTGCGCTTTTCGTTAAATGAACAGCACGTGCATCCGCAGCGGCGAACACTGTTGGTCACCCTGCTACCCTGGTAACACTCCGTCCGGGTGACACCTCTCGCTACGGAGTAGCGCATGCCGCATCATGATAGGCAAATTCACCGAATCTTCAGGAGTTAACGATGTCCGAACCCTCGCACCGCGCGATATCGGGTTATGTGGACGACGACTGCCGCTGGACTTACTCGGTGTACGACGTGAACCGCCACGAGTGGCGTGATGTCAGCGTGCACCGCCAGGAGGCCGAGCAGTACGCCGCACTCCTGCCGGAGCCCCGCCACGGCGACTGAGGCCATGCGGAGATGCGCATAAGTCACCTGATTCGCCGTCCGGCGATGTCAATGTGACCTCGGTCTCGGTCCCACGTTTCGGAATCCGCTGGAGAATCCCTGACGGTGGACTCGAGAAATCCTCGACCCGGCTTTCCCCGGTTATCGCGTTCCGGACATTTCGCCCAGGACCCCTTCGAGAGCGAACAAATGCCTCGAAGGGGTCCTTCGCTGTGCAGAAGCGTCTACAGCGTGAACGCGAAGTAGATCCGCACGGGGAACTTCGGCAACCCGTCCTGTGCGTCGTCGGTGATGCCGGCGGCGACGATCCGGTCCAGGGTGGACATGCCGTGGGTGACCTGGCCGAGCACCGAGTACACGGGCGAGATGTTGGCGTGCGAGTGGACGATGAAGAACTCGCTGCCGTTGGTGCCCGGGCCCTGGTTGCCCATGGCGATCGTGCCGCGGCCGTAGGTCTCCGCGCCGGTGACCTCGTCGGCGAAGCGGTAGCCGGGGCCGCCCTCCTCCTGCCGGTAGATGTCACCGCACTGGAGGACACCGAGGCGGGCGGAGTTCGTGAGCCGGAAGCACTGCGTGTCGTTGTAGAACAGGCTCCGCACCAGGTGCGTGAAGCTGTGCACGGCGCAGGAGGCGTTCCCGCGGTCCAGCCGCATCACGATCGGGCCGTAGTTGGTCTGCATGAAGACCGTCGCCGTGCCGCGGGTCGACGCGGTCGGGCGCGGTGGGTGGACCGGCTTGGCGGCCGGCAGGTCCGGGGTGGGAATGAACTCGCACTGCTTGACCGGCTTGCCGGTCGGCGCGGCGGCCGGTGCCGCGCCGGCGGGCACGGCGAGCCCGAGCAGGGCGACTGCGGTGACGACTGCGGTGACGACTGTGTTGACGCCAGCGGTGGCGAACCCTCGCGTAACTCTCATGCCGCGGCAGAGTAGCGCTCGACCCAGGATTGACAACGGGTGTGGTCCGGACCACTTCCCCTCGGGTCGGGCCGCCACGGCGTGCTAGACACGCGAGTGGTTCCTACCTGAGTGGGTGATCTACATGGGCGTTCGCGGTCTGGAGCGTTCGGCACGCCGGGCGTTGGACCGGCTGAACGACCAGGTCGGCACCGCCGGCCTGCTGGCCGCCGCCGCCATCCCCGGCCTCGCCGCGATGGTCGACCAGCACGCGGCCGCGGTCCGCGACATCCTGACCGTCGGCGTCGAGTCCGGCGCCGCCGTCGCCGGGACCGTCCTGCTGGCCGGCTACGCGCAGGGAGTCCTCGACCACCTGCGCGACCGTGGCCAGCCACTGCACGTGCCCCGCGACGTGGCCGGCTGGCTCGGCGCGGACTGGGTGAGCGTGCGGCTGGTGGCGGTGTGCGCGCTGGCGAAGAACCTGCGGCCCGGCCACCCGGTCGGCGCCGGCGAGGACCTGCCGAGTCTGGCCTGACCCAGGCTCGCGGCGGTCCACGGCGGCCGGCGTTCTGCACACCGGCCGCCGCGAGTCCGTGCTACCGCCGCGGCGGCCGCTGGCCCTGCGGGTAGCCGGGCCGGGCGGGACCGCCGGCCGGCACCGCGCCCGTGTCCCCGTCGGCCATCTGCGCCGGCTGCCGGGTCCGCGTGCGCCCGACGTCCTCCTGGCCGCGCTGGTAGGCCTCCGCGGCGGCCTTGGCCTGCGGGAACTCCGACTCGGCGCGGTTGAGCCACCGCTCCCAGCGCTGCTGCATCGGCCGGACGAGCCCGCCGCCGACGCCGATGATCGCGATGCCGCCGACCGTGGCGAGCACGGTGATCAGCACCGGCGTGGTCACCGCGGTCGCGACGCCGATCTGGTTCAGCGCCGCGATGATGCCGAGACCCCAGATGAACACCGACGCGAGCGTGCCGACCAGCGAGCCGTACGACAGGCCGCCGAGCATGTTCGTGATCATGTCCTTCACGGCGCGGGCCACCGCGCCGGCGACGACGACGATCACGATCGCGACGATGGCCTTCGGCAGGAACGCGACGATGCCCGTGAGCATGGCGCTGACCGGATTGGCCCCGAACACGCCGAACGCGAGCTGCAGCGCGATCAGCAGGATCGCGTAGTACACCAGCTTCGCGATGATGTCGGACGCGTCGTACTTGCTCCGCGACATCATCTGCTTGATGCCGCCGCGCTCGACCACGCGGTCGAAACCGACGCGTTCGAGCACCTTGTCGACGAGCTTGGCGAGGGCCTTCGCGATCAGCCAGCCGATCAGCATGATCAGCAGGAACGCCAGCAGCTTGGGCACGAACGTGGCCACGGCGCTCCACGCGTTCGAGATCCCCTGGCCGAAATCAACGGCCGCGAGTGCGGGACTGGGCAACGCCACCGCCCCCTTCCAGCGTGATGGGTGCGTCCCTTGCGGACGCCCGTTGCCAGGGCGACTACCCGGACTGTGACCGGGTACGCGCCCAGGACCCCCCGATCACCTGATCGCGTGACGTGGCGCGGGCTGGGAGACTCGGACGCATGACGGTGCCGCTCGTCGACCTCCAGCCCTGGTTCGGCGGCGACCACGACGACCGGGCCGCGGTCGCCGCACGCCTCGACACCGCACTGTCCGAGTCGGGGTTTCTCCTGGTCACGGGCCATGGCGTGCCGGCAGAGCTGCGGCACGCGGTCCGCGCGGGCGCCCACCGGTTCTTCGCACTGCCGGCCGAGCGCAAGGCCCGCTACGCCGTCCCGGTCGGCGGTCGAGGGTGGCTGCCGCCCGGCGCGGAGGCCAACGGCTACTCCGAGGGCACCGAGACGCCGCCGGACCTGAAGGAGTCGTACTCGCTCGGCGCCGACCGGGCCACCGGCGACCCGGAGCTGGACGCGATGTGGTTCCTGCCGAACGCGTGGCCGGACGAGGACGTGCCGGAGCTGCGTGTGGCGACGCTCGAGTACATGACCCGCATGCGCGCGCTGTCCGACGAGCTGCTGCGGATCTGCGCCGCCGCGCTGGAACTGCCGCTCGAGCACTTCACCGCGCACACCGGTCGGCCGACGTACACCTTCAACATCAACTGGTATCCCCCGCTGACGCACGTCGGCGCGCCGGCCGACGGCCAGTTCCGGATCGGCCCGCACACCGACTTCGGCACGGTCACCGTCCTCGACCGGGAGACCGGCGTCGGCGGCCTGCAGGTCTACACACGCGCCGGCGAGTGGGTCGACGCGCCGTACGACCCGAGCGCGCTGACCGTGAACATCGGCGACCTGATGGCCCGCTGGACCGGCGACCGCTGGCGGTCCTGCCGGCACCGCGTGCTGCCGCCGCCCGCGAGCGCGCCGGAGGAGGAGCTGGTGTCGCTGATCTGGTTCTACGAGACCGACCCGCTCGCGCGCATCGCCTCGCTGGCGCCGCCGATCGGCCGGCGCGAGTACCCGCCGGTCGTCGCGCACGAGTACCTGATGGCGAAGATCAGCTCGATCACCGTGGGCTGACCATGTCGAAAGCGCGCCGTTTCGTCCTACTGAATCGGTGCGGCACAAGCGCTTCTGGCCACCGTTTGGAGTCTTGCGGGGGTGCCCGGCGGGGTGGTTAGTTCGATGCGTTGCTTCGCATTGTCGAAGTCATGCACGAAATACCGAAACGTGAGGTGCGGCCATGGCGGACGACGTGTCACGAAGAGACGCCTTCCGGATCGGTGGCGGTCTCCTCGCGGCCGGCGCGCTGACCCCGGCGCTGGCCGCCACGGCGAGCGCGGAGACCGGCGCACCGGCCGCGACCACGGGTTATGAGCCACCGGCAGGGGGCGGCGAGGTGAACGCGGAGATCGCGAACGAGTGGTGGCCGCCGCAGCGGCAGGTGTGGACCCCGATCGGCTGGAAGGACCACCTGTTCCGCTTCAACGTGTTCTACAACGGGATCGTCGCGTGCGAGCCCGGCGCCATCATCGCGGGCAAGCCCAACACGAACCCCTACACCGGCCTCGGCACCCAGCTCGAGTTCATGCCGCCGAGCGACTACGGCGCGTTCATCCCGCCGGAGACGCACCCGTACCTGTTGCGGCAGAAGGATCTTGGTCTCGGCGAGCAGGGCTGGCACGACTCCCCCACGCCGCTGCTGTGGACGAACTGGCGGCTCAAGGCGGGCCTGGTGCTCCGGCAGACGGTGTTCGCGCACGTGCCCGGCGGCGGCCCGGTCGAGACGGCCACCGAGCCGATCTACGCCTGGATACGGCTGTCGGTGGAGCACGTGGACGAGCGCTCGGCGCCGGCGAGCCTGCCGTTCGTGGTCCGGATCTCCAAACGGCACATCACGCCGGTCGGCGTGTTCAACCTGCGCGACGGCGTGCCGGTGCAGGCCGACCCGGCGCAGGCGCCGCTGCGTGGCGCGTTGCACGCCGAGCCGAGCTGGAGCCCGGACGGCACCCCGGTCCCGACGCGGATCCTCACCGGCGACAACCGGGTGCGGCTCGCGACCGGCCCGGTGCCACCCGGCTCGGCGACCTTCGCGGAGACACCGACCAGGCTGATCTACGACCTGACGGTGACGCTGCCGGGACGCGAGGGCGCCCACATCGACTTCCTCATGCCGATGCTGCCCCAGCCCCGCGCGGACTTCGACCAGGAGCTGGCGCTGGGCTTCGACGGCGCGCTCGCCGAGTCGAACGCCTACTGGACCACGCACGAGGAGGCCGGCGCGCGGATCTCGATCCCCGAGCGGCACATGCAGGAGCTCGTCGACCGGTCCCGCAAGTTCGTCGAGGTCATCGCGGAGAAGAGCCCGGACACCGGCCAGTACACGTTCCTGACCGGCTCGTTCGCCTACGACGTGCTGTGGGCGACGCCGAGCTCGATGAGCCACCACATGTTCCTCGACCCGCTGGGCCACCACCAGACGTCGCTGAAGTACCTCGAGCTGTTCCGGCACAACCAGGGCACCGTGAAGCCGCCCGGCCAGGCCTACGACCTGCATCCCGGCTACTTCAGCACGCCCGCGAACCTGCGGTCGATCGACTGGCTCTCCGACCACGGCGCGATCCTCACGAGCGTCGCGACGAACGCGCTGCTGTCCGGGTCGTCGCAGCCGGGCGTGAACCAGGTGTTCGTCGACAACTGGACCGAGCCGATCGTGCTGGCGTGCCAGTTCATCAAGGACTCCTGCGAGAACACCGACCACACCGGGGTGCAGGGCCTGATGCCGCCCGCGGTGGCGACCGACGAGGGCATCGAGACGCAGGGCGTGTGGTCGCAGGGCTGGTGCTACAAGGGCCTCGCGATGGCCGTGAAGGTGCTCAGACAGATCGGACACCCGCGTGCCGACGAGTTCGACGAGGTGCGCGAGCAGTTCCGCACGACGCTCGTGGACACCTACCGGTCGCTCGCGGCCGCCGGTCCTCAGTGGACACACCCGGACGGGCGCCGGCTGCCGGTGCCGATCGCGGACTACACCCCGCGGCCGCCGCACATCTTCCAGGACGCGTTCATGCTCGACACCGGTGCGATGTTCCTGGTGTTCGCCGAGGTGTTCCCCGCCGACGACGAGCTGATGCGCTCCTCGGTCGAGTTCTTCCGCGTCGGGCCGAACCAGGCGCTGTGGAGCACGCAGTCGAACGCGGTGTCGCGCGCGGTGCTGCAGCACGAGATCTCGTCGTGCGAACCCTGCTACAGCTGGAACGTCGCGCACTCGTGGCAGCTCGGCGACCGCGCGCGGTTCCTGGAAGGCATGTACAGCATCGCGGTGGCCGGCTGCTCGCCGCAGACGTACATCTCCAACGAGCACCGGCACGGCATCTACGGGCTGATGGCGACCGCGTCGCACGCGATCTGGTGCATGCGCCAGTCCGTGGTCGACGACCTGCTCGTCGACGGCGAGCTGCACCTGTTGCGGCTCATGCCGCTCGCGTGGCTGAAACCGGGCTTCGAGACGGTGTTCGAGAACATGCCGACGATGTTCGGCCCGATCACGCTGAAGCTGACGATCGACGACAGGAAGCTGACGGTGGCGCAGGACGGGGCGTGGCGGGCGCGGCCGGCCAAGGCGTTCCTGCACGTGCCGGCCGGCGTGATCGAGCTGGTGTTCAACGGAAGGTCCATACGCGTGGTCGGGGGACAGAAGGTGGCAATCGAGCTTCGCTGAGCGGAGGCGTCGTGGTTACTTCTACTACTCGGATGCTGGTGGCATCTCTCCTGTTCCTCGGATTCCTGACGACCCCGGCGGCGGCACAGGCGGGCACCGCCGAAGACCTCGTCGCGCGTGGCTCGGACGGCAGGCTGTGGCTGTTCACGGAGCCGTACGCGTGGGAGGACCGCCAGCTCGTCGGCAGCGACTGGAACCCCCTCGACCGCATGTCCGGCTCGGACGTCACGCTGGACGGCGAGACGGACATCGTGGCGCGTGAGCCGGGCCTGCAGGACGGCACGCTGTGGATCCACGTCAACGACCCGAAACAGCCGACGAGCCCGTGGACGCTGCGGATCTGGGGCGGCTTCGGGTGGAACATCGCGTCGGCCATCGCGACCGGTGACGTCACCGGCGACGACCGGCCCGACATCGTCACCCGCGAGGCGGACGGCCGGATGTGGCTCTACCCGCACAACGGGAACACGACGTCGCTGCCCTACGACACCCGCCGGGTGATCGGCGCGGGCTGGCAGTCCACCACCGCGCTGCTGCTCGCCGACGTCACTCAGGACGGCCGCCTCGACGTGGTCGCCCGCGACACCGACGGGTTCCTGTGGGTCTACCCGCCGCCCGCCGCGCTGCGGGCGTGGAACTTCTACGCCGACGGCCCGTACGCGGCCGGCGCCGGCTGGGAGCGGTACAACCAGCTCGTGCTCGCCGACGTCAACGGCGACGACCGGCCCGACGTGGTGGGCCGGGACTCCGCCGGAACGCTCTGGTTCCACCTCCACAACGGCGCCGCCGCGGGCACCAACCCGTGGCCGACCCGGGTCGCGGCCGGTGACTGGTGGGGCGGTTACACCGCGTTACTCGCCGTGTGATCTGCGCAACCAGCACTTTGTCCTTGCTTTAGTGGGAGGTTGTCCTCTTCTGGTTTGCGATCTTCCCTTCCCATCGGGATCGGCTCCTGGAAACGTCGTGTGCGACGTGTGAATTTTCGACCGCGGCCCGAGCAGCTCCGGCCACAGCCGAATCTAGGGAGCAGTGCCAATGACGGACTTCGTTGCCGATGCCGCACTCGGGCCCGTGGCGACCGTCGCGGTCGCGACCTTGCGCGTGAGCGGTTCGCCGCGCCGCAACGGCGAGAACCTGGAGCACATCAGAACGCTGGCGGACACGCAGGCCGAGCTGCCCCCGATCATCGTGCACCGCACCACCATGCGGGTCATCGACGGTGTGCACCGCCTGCGCGCGGCCAGGTTGCGTGGGCAGACCGACATCACCGCGCGCTTCTTCGACGGCAGCGACATCGACGCGTTCGTGCTCGCGGTCCGCACCAACGTCGCGCACGGCCTGCCGCTCTCGCTCGCCGACCGCAAGGCCGCGGCCGAGCACATCGTCGCGTCCCATCCGCACTGGTCGGACCGGATGATCGCCACGGTCGCGGGCCTTTCCGCCGGCACCGTGGCCCGCGTCCGCCGCGACCGCGCGGACCCGGAGCCGCCGAGCCGCGTCGGGCACGACGGCCGGGTGCGTCCGGCCAACGCGCTCGAACGACGCCGCGTGGCCCGCGCGATCCTCATCGCCGAGCCGGAGCTGACACTGCGCGAGGTCGCGCGCCGCGCCGGCATCTCCCCGGAGACCGCGCGGGCCGTGCGCGGCAAGCTGGCCGACGCGGAGCCGCGCCCGCCGGGCGACCCGGAACCGAAGCCGGACCCGGCCACGATCGTGCGGAACCTGCGCAACGACCCGACGCTGCGCTTCTCCGAGACGGGACGCGCGCTGCTGCGGCTGCTCGAGGTACGCGCGGTCACCGAGGACCGGTGGTCCGCCATCGCGAACAGCGTGCCGGCGCACTGCCGCGAGGCGGTCGCGCAGGTCGCGCTCGAGTGCGCGCGGACGTGGCACACGTTCGCCGAGCAGCTGGAGCGGCAGGCCCGCTCGAAGACCGGCTGACGCGCGAGTTCCCCGTTCGGACCTGGTGAGTCCCCGGTTCAGGACTACCCGAAGAACTCTCCTTTCGCTACCACGACGGCGGATCCGGCGACCTCCACGGACTCGACCTGCCGCTCGTCACCCCGCGCCGTGGCCTGCATCAGCGACGGCCGGCCCATCTCGACGCCCTGCCAGATCTCGATCCGCGAGCCGAACGGGATCAGCCCGTGCCGCGCGAGGTGCACGGCCAGCGGGCCGGCGGCCGAACCGGTCGCCGCGTCCTCCGCGACGCCGTACGCGGGTGAGAACATCCGCATCCGCCACGTGGTGCCCTCACCCGCGAAGCAGTTGGCGGCCATGTCCGGCAGCTCGGCGAGCGCCAGCTGGTCGGGGCGCAGCGCCGACAGCGACGGCACGTCCGGCAGTGCGACGTAGACGTGCCGGGGCCCGTTGCGGTACATCTCGACCGGCAGCGTCGACTCCGCCACCCCCAGCGCCGCAAGGAGTTCGGCCGTCCGTGCATACGGCTCCCACGTCGGCACGGGCTGTTGCATGCTCGCCGCGAGCGCGTCCGGCCGGGACCGGTCGTAGGCGAACGGCACGGTGCCCATCGCCGTCTCCATGGTCAGCGCGTCCCGCCCGTCGGCGAGCACGATCGCGCACCCCAGCGTCGGATGGCCGGCGAAGGGCAGTTCGTTGACCGGTGTGAAGATCCGCACCCGCACGTCCCCACCGTTCTCGGGCGGCAGCACGAAAACCGTCTCCGACAGGTTCATCTCGCGGGCGATGCGCTGCATGCGGTCGGCGCTGAGGCCCGTGGCGTCGAGGAACACTGCCACCGGGTTGCCCTTGAGTGCCTCGTCGGTGAAGACGTCGGCGATGACGTATTCGTACATTCCTACAAAATAGCTTGGTGTGCCACATTTCCGAGCCACGTGACCATTATCTCAGCTTTGCGGGCCACCAGATGCGCCTGCCGATGTCGATGGTCAGCGCGGGCACCAGCAGCGACCGCACGACGACGGTGTCGAGCAGCACGCCGAACGCCACGATGAACGCGATCTGCGCGAGGAACAGCACCGGAATCACCGACAGGGCGGCGAAAGTCGCAGCCAGCACCACGCCGGCCGACGTGATGACACCGCCGGTCACGGCGAGCCCCCGCAGGGTCCCCTTGCGGGTGTCGGACAGCAGCGCCTCCTCGCGCACCCGCGTCATCAGGAAGATGTTGTAGTCGATCCCCAGTGCCACCAGGAAGATGAAGCCGAACAGCGGCATCGCCGGGTCCGCGCCGGGGAAGTCGAACACGTTGTTGAACACGAGCGCGGACACGCCCATCGTCGCGGCGAAGGACAGGACGACGGTCGCGATCAGCAGCAGTGGCGTCACGAGCGCCCGCAACAGCAGTGCCAGCACCAGGAAGATCACGACGAGCACGATCGGGATGATCAGCGTCCGGTCGTGCCGGGACGCGCTCTGCACGTCCGCCTGGATCGCGGTCTGCCCACCGACCTTCGCCTCCGCGCCCGGCACCGCGTGCACCGCGGCACGCATTCGTTCCACAGTGGACAGAGCGGCCTGCGAGTCGGCCGGGTCGTCGAGCACCGCCTGCAACAGCACGCGACCCTCGTTCGTGCCGGCCGGCCGCACCTGCGCGACACCGTCGATCGTGGCCGCGTCGACGACCTGACTCGTGGTGGACTCGCGGGCGATGATCACGGTCGGCGAGCCGGAGCCGCCGGGAAAGTGTTCGGACAGCACGTCCTGGCCGACCCCGGAGTCCACTTCGGACAGAAAGAGGTCCGACTGCGCCGTGCCGTCGGCCTTCAGCTGCGGCACGAACGCGACGCCGACGAGCAGCACGAGGGTCGTCACGATCCAGATCAGCCGGGGCCGCGCGCCGACCTGCCGCGCGATCCAGCCCCACAGGCCCGCGTGCTCCGGCTTCTCCGAGCCGTGCCTGGGCCGGAACGGCCAGAACGCGGTCCTGCCGACGAGTGCGAGCACGGCGGGCAGGAACGTCACCGACGCGAGGAACGCGCCCGCGATGCCGATCGCGGCCACCGGCCCGAGTCCCTGGTTCGACCGCAGGTCGGAGAACAGCAGGCACAGCAGGCCGAGCACGACCGTGCCGGCGGACGCGGCGACCGGCGCGAGCGTGGCACGCCACGCGGTGCGGATCGCGACGAACCGGTCCTCGGTGTCCCGCAGCTCCTCGCGGAACCGCGACACGGTCAGCAACGCGTAGTCCGTCGCCGCGCCGAACACGAGGATGAACAGGATCCCCTGACTCTGCCCGTTCAGCGTCAGCACGTCGTTGTCGGCCAGCTGGTACACGACGAACGCCGCCGTGCCCAGCGCCAACACGGCGGACACCAGCACGAGCAGCGGGAGCACCGGACTGCGGTACACGACGACGAGGATCAGCGCGACGACCGCGCCGGCGACCAGGAGCAGCAGCCCGTCGATGCCACCGAACGCCACGCTCAGGTCGGCGATCTGGCCCGCCGGCCCGGTCACGTACACCGCGAGCCCGTCCGGCGCGTCCTTCGCCAGCTCCGCGCGGACCTCCTCGACCACCTCGCCGGGCTCACCGCCGCCGACCGCGATCGGGACCACGAACTGCGCCGCCGCCCCGTCCTTCGACGGCTCCGGCGGCGAGGACCGCCCGGCGATCCCGTCGAGCTCCGCGACCGCGGCGCCCCGTTCGGCCAGGAACGCGAGATCGTCCTTCGTGACGCCGGACTTCCGTTCCGCCACCACCACGGCGGGCAGGATCTGCCGTTCGGAGAACCCGCGCTGCAGGTGCTCGACCTCGGTGGCCTCCGCCGACTCCGGCAGGAACGCCGCGTTGTCGTTCTCCGCGACGTCGGCCAGCTTGCCCATGAACGGTCCGCCGACCGCGCCGATCCCCAGCCACACGACCACGAGGAGAGCCGGCAACAACCATCGCATCCGACTCATGCGGACAGGGTATGTGCCGGCCCGCCGGTCCGCTCAACATCGTGGTGAGTCGCGGCACATTAAGTTGTGCACAACTCAGTTGGGCGTAACGTAGCCGTCATGACCGACAGCGACCTGGAGCTCGACAAGCAGGTCTGCTTCGCGCTGTACGCGGCCTCCCGCGCGGTCACGCAGCTGTACCGGCCGGTGCTCGACGCGCTCGGCCTGACCTATCCGCAGTACCTCGTGATGCTCGTGCTGTGGGAGTGCGGCCCGTCCACCGTCAAGCACCTCGGCGAGGAGCTCGACCTGGACT
The DNA here is from genome assembly GCA_963840275.1 of uncultured Actinomycetota bacterium. Classification (GTDB taxonomy): domain Bacteria; phylum Actinomycetota; class Actinomycetes; order Mycobacteriales; family Pseudonocardiaceae; genus Actinophytocola. The sequence goes on along the minus strand of CAWIYK010000001.1, from coordinate 372,830 downwards.
CCGGCACGCTCTCGCCGCTGCTCAAACGACTCGAGGCCGTCGGCTACGTGCGGCGCGAGCGGTCGGCGGCCGACGAGCGCTCCGTCGTCGTGCACCTGACGGAGACGGGCGCCGCGCTCCGCACCCGCGCCAGCGGCGTGCCGACCAAGATGGCCGGCGCGACCGGCATGGAGCTCGCCGAGCTCGACGCGCTGCGGCAGAACCTCGTGCGACTGACCGAACAGGTCAGAACACGTCGACTCACACCGGATGACTGAACAGAAGGGGATCATCGTGAACGCGCTCTACACGGCGAAGGCCACCTCCAGCGGAGCTGGCCGGGCCGGGCACGTCAAGTCCTCGGACGGCGTGCTGGACCAGACCCTCGCGGTCCCGGCGGGGCTCGGCGGTCCCGGCGGGGCCGGCACCAACCCCGAGCAGCTGTTCGCCGCCGGCTACGCGGCCTGTTTCCACAGCGCGCTGCAGTTGGTGGCACGCAAGGAGAAGGTGCGGTTGACCGACGCCACGGTGACCGCCGAGGTCAGCATCGGCAAGCAGGGCGAGGGGTTCGGCCTGTCCGCCGAGCTGGTCGTCACGCTGCCGGGTGTCGAGCGAGCGGACGGCGAGAAGCTGGTCGACGCGGCGCACCAGGTGTGCCCGTACTCCAACGCCACCCGGGGCAACATCGACGTCGCGCTGCGGGTCGCCTGATGTCCGCGCGGGGTAGGGAGATCCGTCTCGCGTCCCGTCCGTCCGGCTGGCCGACGGAGGAGAACTTCGCGTTCGCCGACGTCGAGCTGCCCTCGCCGGAGGCCGGGCAGGTGTTGGTGCGCAACACGTTCATGTCCGTCGACCCGTACATGCGGGGGCGGATGAACGACGTGAAGTCCTACGTGCCGCCGTTCCAGCTCGACAAGCCGCTCGAGGGCGGCGCGGTCGGCGAGGTGCTCGAGTCCGGTGTGGACGGTGTGTCCGCGGGCGACCTGGTGCTGCACGGCCTCGGCTGGCGGACGCACGCGCTCACGTCGGAGTTCACGCCGCTGAAGCCGATCGAGGGCGTCTCCCCGTCCCACTTCCTCGGCGCGCTCGGCATGACGGCGCTGACCGCGTACGTCGGACTGCTCGACATCGCCCGGTTCAAGGAGGGCGACACGGTCTTCGTGTCCGGCGCCGCGGGCGCGGTCGGGAGCCTGGCCGGCCAGATCGCCCGGCTCAAGGGCGCGAAGCGGGTCGTCGGCAGCGCGGGCTCGGCGGAGAAGGTCGACCGGCTGACCGGCAAGCTCGGCTTCGACGCCGCGTTCAACTACCGCGACGGCGACGTGCGGAAGCTGCTGGCGGCCGCCGCGCCGGACGGCATCGACGTGTACTTCGACAACGTCGGCGGCGACCACCTCGCGGCCGCGCTGGACTCGCTGCGGCGCAACGGCCGCATCGCCGCGTGCGGCTCGATCTCCGCGTACAACGAGAAGGAGCTGCCGCCGGGGCCGAACAACCTGCACCTGATCGTCGGCAAGCGGCTGACGATGCGCGGGTACATCATCCTCGACCACAACGACCGCCTGCCGGACATGATCCGCGAGGTCGGCACGTGGCTCGCGGACGGTTCGCTGGTCGCCGAGGAGACCGTCGCCGACGGCCTGGACAACGCGCCGGCCGCGTTCATCGGCATGCTGCGCGGCGAGAACACCGGCAAGATGGTGGTCCGCCTCTAGGCGTCGCGAAGGGCGCGTTCGGGACGCTCGGCGTCCCGAACGCGCTACCGTGCTGAGGACGCACCCGCCGCTTTCGAGGAAAGGACGGCACCGTGCCAGAGCCGATCCTGGTGTCCATCGCCGCCGCACTCGCCGCCAAGTCGGCCACCTCCCTCTACGAGCTGGTGAAGCGGAAGTTCGCCGGGCGCGACGAGGCGGCCAAGGCGCTCGAGGCCGCGACGGGCGCGGCGCCGGACTCCCCCGAGGTGGCCGCGTTGAGCACGCACCTCGCCGACGCCGAGGCCGAGGACCCCGGGTTCGGGGCCGAGCTGCGCAACACCTGGCAGCAGGTGCACGCCGAGCGTGGCGGTGTCGTCAACCAGATCGGCGGCAACGTGACCGGCAAGGTCGTGCAGGCGCGCGACATCGAGGGCGGCGTCACCTTCTAGGCCGCCCGGCCTCCGCTCACCGCCACGCGCCGACGATCGCGCCGATCACCAGCAGCTTCACGAACCAGTCGCCGGCATGGGTCGCCGCGACGCGCCAGGACACCTTGTCCCACATGACCGAGCCGGACAGCAGCACGAACGGGAACCCGGCGAACAGCATGAGCGCCAGCACCAGCGCGCCGCCGAAGCCGAGACCGAGCCGGTCGACGAGCCCGGCGAGCACGATCGCGACGACCGCGCCGCGCCCCAGCTCGACGACGACCTGCCACGGCGCGGGTCTCCCGTCGCCGGCCTGATGACCGACCACCGAGTAGTACACCGAGCTCAGCACGAACACCGTCACCACGGACACCGCGATCGCGAGCCAGTTCATCGTTTCTCCTCTGCCGAAATGGGCTGTCACCCGAGAGGTAGAAGCAGGCGCGCGGATTTCGACATCACCACGGCACGGGAGTCAGTGCGTCAGCTGGCCCTGGACCTCCGCCGCGGACTCCAGGTCGCCCACCTCGACGAACAGCGCGTGCGCCTCACGCAGGAGGCCGGCCGGCGACTCCGCCAGGTCGGCGAGGCGGGTCAGCAGGCTCGCCGCGTGCCAGCGGTCGCCGCACGCGATGCCCGTCTCGACACCCTGCTCGTACCAGGCGCGCGCCGCGGCGGGCCGGCCCGCGGCGCGGTGCAGCTCGGCCAGGTGCGCGTAGGTGTAGCGCAGCGCGTCGGTGTCGTCGTCGGCCCGCTGCAGCTCGAGGGCCCGCATCAGGTCCACCTCCGCGGCCAGGTACTCGCCGCGCTGCCGGTGCACGTCGCCGAGGTTGTTGAGGCTGAAGCCGACGCCGCGCCGGTCGCCGACCGAGCGGAACAGCTCGAGCGCGGCGCGGTGCGTGGCCACGGCGTCGTCGAACCGGCCCAGCTTGTCGTACACCACACCGAGGTTGTTCAGGTTCCACGCGCCGAGGTGGGTCTCCCCCACCGCCGCGAACAGCGTCGCCGCCCGGGTGTGGCACCCGACCGCGCCGTCGTGGTCACCGAGGTCGTCGTAGGCGACGCCGAGTCCGTTGAGGATGGTCGCCTCCCCGAACGCGTCGCCGGCCCGCCGCGCGCACTCGACCGCGACGCGGTCGCACGCGACCCAGTCGTCCCAGTGCTTGCCGATGTTGAAGAACGTCAGCAGCGCGCCGGCGAGCCGCCACACCAGGTCGTCCTCCGCCGCGGCGGTGACGAGCCCGACGAGCACCGGCCGTTCCGTCTCGAACCACGCGAGGGCGGCCGCGCTGTCGGCGAACGTCACGTCGAACGGCTCGACACCGGTCATCGGCAGGGGCGGCGACTGCGGGATCAGTGCCTGCCGCGCGGCCGCGGCGGCCCGCACGTACCAGGCGAGCAGCCGCCGCACCGCGTCGGTGTCGGGCTCCGGCAGCTCCGCCGCGTACGCCCGCAACAGGTCGTGCATGCCGATCCGGCCGCACCGGGCCTCCTCGACCAGGTGTGACCGCGCGAGCGATGTCAGCGCGCGTTCGGTCGTCGCGCGGTCGAGCCCGGCGAGTGCGGCGAGCGCCGCGGGCTGCGCCTCCCACGGGTGCCGGCCCATCAGGCGGAACAGCCGCGCGGCGTCGTCGTCGAGATGGCGGTAGGACCAGGAGAACACGGCGCGGATGTCGGTCGTCGAGTCGCCGGTGTCGTCCAGCGCGTCGAGGTCCAGCTCGGTGACCACGTCGGCGATGCGCAGCCCGGCCCGCGCGCCGATCGCCTCCGCCGCGATCCGCAGCGCCAGCGGCAGCCGCGCGCACCGCTCGACCAGCTCGGCCACGGCGGCCGGCTCCGCGTGGGCCCTCGGCCCGATCAGGTCCCGGACCAGCCGGCGCGCGTCGGCCGGCGCCAACCGTTCGACGTCGACGCGGACGGCGCCGTCCCTGGCGACCAGCCCGGCGAGCGAGTCGCGGCTGGTGACGACGATGAAGCAGGACGGGCCACCGGCCAGGAGCGGCCGCACCTGCGCCGCGGACTGCGCGTTGTCGAGCACGACGAGCAGCCGCCGGTCGTGCACGAGCGACCGGAACCGCGCGGCGCGTTCGACCGGGTCGGCCGGCACCGCGGCGCCGTCGACGCCGAGCGCGCGCAGGAACCCGGCGAGCACGTCCTCCGGCGCCACCGGCCGGCCGGGGCCGAACCCGTGCAGGTCCACGTACAGGTGCCCGTCGGGGAACGCGTCGCGGTTGCGGTGCGCCCAGCGGATGGCGAGCGCGGTCTTGCCGACGCCGGCCGTGCCGGCGACCACGGCCGGGCCCGCGCGGGTCGTCCAGATGTCGTCGAGCCGGGACATCACGTCGGTGCGGCCGACGAACGCCGGCACGTCCCTCGGGAGCTGCGCGGGGCCGGGCGCCGTGGCCGCCGTCGGCTCGCCGGCGAGGATGCTCGCCTCCAGCGCCCGCAGCTCGAAGCCGGGCTCGATGCCCAGCTCGGTGACGAACACGCGCCGTGCCGCGCGGAAGGCGGCGAGCGCGTCGGCGCGCCGGCCGGCCCGGTACAGGGCGGTGATGTGCAGCAGGTGCGCGCGCTCCCGCAGCGGGTGCGCGCGGACCAGGTCGGCGAGCCCCGCGACGACGGCGGCCGCGCGGTCCATGGCCAGCTCGGCGTCGAACCGCTCCTCCATCGCGGACAGGCGCAGCTCGGTGAGGCGGGCGGCCTCGTCGGCGAGCACCGGCACGTCCAGCCCCGCGTACGGCGTGCCGCGCCACAGGTCCAGCGCCCGCGTGAGCGTCGCGGTCCGGACGGCGGAGTCGGGCTCCTCGGCTCGGACGAGTGTGGTGAACAGGGTCGCGTCCAGCTCGTCCGGCGCGACCCGCAGGCAGTAGCCGTCGGCGGAGGAGGTCAGCCGGTCGGGGTCGTCGAGCACGCGGCGCAGCCGGTACACGTGGAGGTGGAGCCGTTGCACGGCACGGGGTTCCGGTTCGCCCCACAGCGCGTCGACCAGCACGTCTACCGGCACGACCGAGTTGGCGCGGGACAGGAGGACGCCGAGGAGGACCGACTGCATCCGCCCGGCGGCGGGCACGGCCCGGTCGCCCCGGCGCAGCCGCACCGGCCCCAACACCTCGAACAGGCATCCCATCGGAGAACAAGAGCATCCGGCGGCCGCCCAGATACCGCCGGGGGTGCCCGCCGGTCCCCCGGCCGGGTGGGGCACGTCGCCCGGCGCTGTCGGTGGGCGCGGGTATCGTGCCTTTCCATGTCATCGGACGCTCCCGCCGCCTCGGCGGCGGATGAGGCGCGCCGGCTCAAGCTGTACGCCTACCTGGACGCGCGCGAGCACCGGCGCACCTACCTGTGGATCATGCGGCTGTTCGCGTCGACGCTGCTCGCGGACCTGTCCGCCGGCGAGGTGTCGGCCGCGCTGAGCCGCGCGGAGCGGCGCGGCGACATCCCGGCCGGCGAGTCGCGGGTGGAGACCGTGATCGCGCGGCTCAAGCAGCTCGTCGAGTGGGGCAACCTGGTCGCGGGCCGCCGCGAGGTGGTCGCCGCGAGCATCGCCGAGTTCCAGCACGGCAGCGTCCGCTACCAGGTCAGCAAGCTCGGCGTCCGCGTCCAGCGCGACGTCGACGAGCTGCTCCGCACCACGGAGGGCGCCCGCGAGGTGTCCCGCGAGCTGCTCCCGGCCATCGCGGGCGGGCTCGACGAGCTGCTGGTCCGGCTGTCGCGCGCCAGCTACGAGCACGGCCGCGACCCCGACGGCGACGCCGCGACCAGGGCCGTCGAGCGGATGGCCGAACAGGTCACCACGCTGTTCCTGCAGCACGGCGAGCTTGCCGCGACCGTGCGGGACTTCTACGCCTACCTCGGCCAGGTCGTCACCCGCTACCACCTGGCGTCCGAGGAGATCTCGGGATTCCGCAACCTGCTCGTCGAGTACATCCAGATGGTCGTCGAGGACGTGCTGCGCTACACACCGGCCATCGCCGAGATCCTCACCCGCGACGAGTTCGCCGGCGCCACCCGCCACCTGCTGCGCCTGCTCACGCCGTCGGGCTCGCTCGGCCGCGACGTCGAACGCTCCCGCGGCCGGTCCGCGGCCGACTGGCGTGAGCTGACCGACTGGTTCGTCGACCGGCCCGGCCGCCCGTCGCAGGTCACGGCCCTGCGGGAGGCCACGGCCCGTGCCATCGGCACGCTGCTCGCCACCGTCAAGCGCGCGACGTCCGGCGGCGGCCCGGAGCCGGGCCGGCGCGCGGAGCTGCTGACGCTCGCGAAGTGGTTCGACGACTCCACCCCCGGCCAGGCGCACACGCTGGCCGCGGCCGCGTTCGGGCTGCACCCGGCGCGGCACGTCTCCCCCGCGCCGGAGAACGACGGCGACGACGAGCAGACGCCGTGGGCCGACGGCCCGGTCGTCGACGTGCTGGTCACGGTCCGCGGCCGGGGCGACCGGACCCGGGGCCGCCCGTCCCGCATCCTCGACAACCCGCTCGGCCGCGAGCAGCTCCTCGCCGAGGCCCGCAACGCCGACGCCCGGCACGCGGCCGCCGTCGCCGAGCTGGCCGGCGCGTCCGGGCAACTCGATCGGGTGACCTTGTCGGCGGACGCCCTCGGCACGCTGTGCGGCCTGCTCACCGACGCGATGGCGCAGCGCGAGCGGGCCACCGACCCCGGCGAGGCGATCGACCCGGTCGGCGGGCTGACGCTGCGGCTGCGGCCGGCGGCGGGCGGCTCGGCGATGATCCACACGTCGGGCGGCGTGCTGGAGCTGCGCGACACGACGGTCGAGTTCAGCACGGGTGGTATGCGTTGAGCACCGATCTTCTCGACCGGCTCGGTGAGATCGACCAGGCCGACGTGGTCCGCTGCGCCCGCGCGCTCCTGCGCAGGCCGCTGCTGCGCGCCGGTGGCCAGGAGAGCGAGCTGCTCCCCCTCGTCTACCGGCACCGCGCGGTGCTGAGCGAGCTGTTCGCCGGCGTGCTCGGCTACCGGCTGGTCGTCGAGCGGCGGTTCGCGCGGCTCTACAAGGCGGGCCCCGGCGACGACCCGACCCGCGGCGAGCCGACGCTGACCCCGCGCGGCTACGCCTACCTCGCGCTCTGCCTCGCCTCGCTCACCGGCATCGGGCAGCAGACGCTGCTCTCCCGCCTGGTCAACGACATCCGCACGGCCGCGACCCAGGCCGGCATCGAGCTGTCCGACGACCTCGGCGAGCTGCGGGCGATCGCGTCGGCGCTGCGGCACCTGGTGTCCCTCGGCGTCCTCAGCGAGACCGAGGGCACGGTCGGCAGCGTGAGCGAGGCCGGTTCCGAGGCGCTGCTGACCATCGACACCACGCTGCTCGGCCAGCTCGTCGCCGGCCCGCTCGGGGTGGCGACCACGCCGAGCGAGCTGATCGCGCTCGCCGCCCGGCCCGGCCCGCGCGGCGTCGAGCACTCGTTGCGGCGCAGGCTCGTCGAGAACCCGGTCACGCACTACGCCGACCTGTCCGACGACGAGGCGACCTGGCTGCGCAAGCGTGCCCGGCAGGAGTCGCGGCTGCTGGAGCGCTGCTTCGGCCTGGTCACCGAGACCCGGCTCGAGGGCATCGCGGTCACCGACCCGGAGGACTACCTCACCGACGTCTCCTTCCCCGGCCAGTCCACGGTCGCGCGGGTGGCGCTGCTCGCGCTGCCCGACCTGCTGTCGTCCGGCGAGGCGCGGGATGGTTGGGTTGCGGTGCCGGTCGAGCGCGTCACGACGGTGTGTGATGAGCTGGTCGACGCCTACCCCGCCGCGTGGTCGAAGCTGATGGTGGCGAGCATCCCGAAACTCGTCGACGACGTACTGGCGCTGTTGCTGTCACTGGGGTTGGCGAGACCGTCCGACGACGGGGTCTGGTTGCTGAGCCCGGCGGCGCACCGGTGGGCGCCGGAGCCGGACGGCGCGCCGCGACACGCGGAGGAACCGGAGCCGGTCCTCGAACCGGAGCCGGGTTGGTCGCTGTTCGATCATGAGGGGGAAGCACGATGACCGCCACCCGCTGGAAGCTGCACCGCGGCGGGATCGTCAACGTGTGGCAGTACGCGGTCGAGGAGTTCGACCTGTCCGGAGGGCGGGCGATCTTCCAGGGTACCAACGGTTCCGGCAAGTCCCGCACGCTCGAGCTGCTGCTGCCGCTGTGCCTCGACGGCGACCTGCGCCAGATCGGCTCCAAGGGCTACGACACGGTCAGCATGCGCAGGCTCATGCTCGACGACTACACCGGCGGCCCCAACCGCATCGGCTACGCGTGGCTCGAGCTGCGGCGTGAGGTCGGCGGCCGCGAGGAGTTCCTGACGTCGGGCGTCGGCGTCAAGGCGTCGGCCAACTCCCAGCAGATCGGCGACTCGTGGCGGTTCGTCACCGACCGGCGCGTCGGCCGCGGCGAGCACGCCTTCGAGCTGGTCGTCGACGGCACCCCGGTCGGCGCGACGCAGCTGCGCGACCTGCTCGGCGCCGACTGCCTGCACGACGAGGAGCCGTTCCGCGCCAAGATCGCCGAGCTGGTGTACGGCATCCCGGCCGTCCGCTACGCCGACCTGCTCCACCTGCAGCGCACGCTGCGCAACCCCGACGTCGGCCTGAAGGTCCTCGAGGGCCAGCTCGAACAGATCCTGTCCGACTCGCTGCCGCCGCTGGACCCCGCGGTCGTCGAGCAGCTGGCGCGGTCGTTCGAGGACCTGGAGTCCATCCGCGACAACATCCGCACGCTCGGCGCGGCCGACACCGCGCTGCAGCGGTTCCTGGCGAGCTACGCCGGTTACGCGTACAGCTCGCTGCGCTCGGCCGGCAAGCGTGGCGCCGACGCGTCGAAGGACCTGACGACCGCGCGCAACGAGATCACCAAGCTGATGACCCGGTTGCGCGAGGAGGAGTCGGCGGCGGAGGGCTCCGAGGTCGAGGTCGCACGGCTCGAGGAGCAGGAGCTGACGCTCGAGAGCCGGATCGACTCGCTGAAGAGCTCGCCGGCCTACGACAGCGTGCGCGACCTCGCCGACCGCAAGCGGGTCGTGTCCGCCGCGCGGCAGGCGGCCGTGAGCGCGCTCGGGCAGCTGCGCACGCAGCGCGACCACACCGAGCAGCTCGTCGACTCGGTCGTGTCCGAGCTGGGCCGGTTCACCGACGACACCTCGCAGGCCGCCGAGCTGGCGACGTCCGTCCGGTCGCGGATGCGCGAGGCCGGGCTCGATCCCAGACTGTGCCCGTCCGTGCCGGCCGTCCCCGAGGCGGCGGCCACCGAGGCGCACGAGACCGTGCGGACCACGCTCGACCCGGACGCCGAGCCGGTGGAGACGACCCGGCGCACGCCGCCGGACCTCGCGCCGCACAGCCTGCGTGCCGCGCTGGAGGCGGCCGGCGAGCAGGCCGGGCAGGCCGTCGCGGCGCTGCGTGAGCGGTGCGCGGTGACGTTGACGCTGCTGGAACGGGCGCGGGAGCTGGAGGCCGAGCGCACCGAGGTCGACCGGCTGCAGCGGGAGGCCCGCGAGGCGCAGCTGGAGGCGACCGAGGCGGTCGGGCGGCGCAACGAGGCCGCGCAGCGCCTCGAGGACGTCGCGGCGACCTGGCACACGGCGGCCCTGTCGTGGTCGACGTCGGGGCCGCTCGCGTCGATGCCGGAGCCGGTCGCGGAGCTGGTGCCGCCGGCGCTCGCGCCGCTGACCGCGGACGTGGACGCGGCGCGGGGCGCGACCGAGCGGGCGCACGTGTGGCTGCGCGGCAGGCTGCCGGCGCTGCACGCGGAGGTCGACCGGGCCGACCGCGCGGTCGACGAGCTGGACGCGCGGATCGGCGAGGCCGACGACGAGCTGGCGGCACTGCGGTCCGGGGTGGACCCGGAGCCGGCGCTGCCGTCCCGGGCCGGCGACCGGGAGCCGGCGCTCGGCGCCGCGTTCTACCGGCTGGTCGACTTCGCGGACTCGCTGTCCGCGGCGGACCGGGCCGGGTGCGAGGCGGCGCTGGAGTCGTGCGGGCTGCTGAACGCGTGGGTCACCGCGGACGGCACGCTCACCGACGCGGCGCGCCGCGACCTGACGGCCATCGTCGCGGGCCCGCCGGTCTCGCCCGCGCTGTCGTCCGTGCTGGTCCCGGCCGTGCCGCCGGAATCGCCGGTGTCGACCGACCTGGTGACGCGGCTGCTGTCCCGCGTCGGGCTGGACGGCGACGCCGGGCTGTCGGTGTCGCTCGACGGCCGCTGGCGCGCGGGCGTGCTGACCGGCGCGATGTCCAAGCCCGCCGCGGAGTTCGTCGGCGCGGGCGCGCGGGAGACCGCGCGGCACAAGCGGATCGGCGACCTGTCCGCCACGCTCGGCCGGCTCGCCGACGAGCGGGAGCTGGCCGTGAAGGCGCTGACGGTCGCGCAGGAGCACGCGGCCGCGTGGGAGCGGCACATCGACGACTACCCGGACGACCGCGAGGTGCTGGCCGCGCACGTGACGCTGCGTGGCGCCGCGGCGGCCGCCGACGACGCCAGCTCGAAGGCATTCTCGTTGCGGGACAAGCACTCCGGCTCCGGCGACCGGCACCGCGCCCGCCAGGACGCGCTGTTGACCGACGCCAGGGCGGCCGGGCTGGACGCGTCGGCCGAGTCGCTGCAGCTCGCGCGGGTGTCGGCCATGGAGGCGCGGACGACGGCCGAGCAGCTGGCGACGGCGCTGACGAAGCGGTGCCTCGGCGGCGTGGACAGTCTCACGAGGGCGCTGGACAACCACGCGCGGACCGACGCGGAGCTGGCCGACGTGCAGGCCGGCGCGGACCGGGCGTGCCTGGACTTCGCGAACGAGCGGGCCGGGTACGAGGAGCGGGTGCGGGCGATCGGCGAGGCGGCCGAGCAGCTGGAGCGGGAGCTGTCGGCGGCGGAGGACGAGCGCGCGGCCGTGCGGCAGCGGCTGCCGGAGATGCGGCAGCAGGCGACGGACGCGCGGGTCAAGGCGGGCAAGACGCAGACCCAGATCGACACCAAGCAGACGAGGATCACGGAGCTGACCGAGCGGGAGTCCGTTGCGCGGCAACGCTTCCGGGACGCGCTGTCGGCCGACGGGGTGTGGTCGGCGGCCGTGGAGGCCGAGCTGCCCGACGACCTGGCCGAGGCGTTCACGGTGCTCACGGCCGCCCCGCGCGACGGGGTCTCCGAGGACACCGTGCTCGGCAACCTGCAGACGCTGCAGTCCACGCTCGCCGGCAGCCACGACGTGATCGCGCAGCGGTCGGCGGAGATCCTGACGGTCACCGTCACCGGCGCCCAGGGCCCGCAGCCGGTGGCGGTCGCGGCCCGCGAGGTGGCCGAACGCCTTGCCGCGCAACGGGATCTGCTGTCGGAGGAGTACCAGCAGATCTTCGACGCCTTCATGCTGCGCGACCTGGCCGACAAGCTCGCCACCCAGATCGAGGTCGCCGACGACCTGTGTCGCCGCATGAACGAGACCCTCGACGTCGCCCGTTCGAGCCAGGGCGTCCACGTCCAGCTCGACTGGCAGCCGGCCCCGGACCTCGACGACGACATGCGCCAGGCGATGCACCTGATCCGCACCCCGTTCGCGAAGCGGGCCGACGGTCAGGACGCCGCGCTGCGGACCGCGCTGACCGACCGGATCACCGCGGAACGCGACGGCCACTCCGGCGACTACGCCGAGGTTCTCGCGCGGGCGCTCGACTACCGCTCGTGGTACCGCTTCACGGTCCGCGTGCGCGACCTCGGCCCCGACGGTTCGCCGAGGACGCGGCGGATGCGCCAACTGTCGTCCGGCGAGACGCGCCTCATCTCGTACGTCACCCTGTTCGCGGCGGCCTCGGCGTTCTACGACGCGGTCTCCACGGCGGCCGACCAGCCCCCAGTACGGCTCGTACTGCTCGACGAGGCCTTCGAACGCCTCGACGAGCCGACGATCGCGCGCATGCTGGGGCTGCTGGTGGACCTGGACATGGACTGGATCATCACGTGGCCCAGCGGCTGGGGCCTGTCGGAGAAGATCCCGAGGATGCACATCTACGACGTGCTACGCCCCAAGGGCGGCACCGGAATCGCATGCACCCACGCGATCTGGACAGGCAAGTCCCTCACCGACGAGTCCCGGTAGCCCCTCAGCACGCCGGCCAGTCGCTGTCGGCCAGCGAGATCACGGACACCGCAGTACAGCAGTGTGATCAGCGCGCCGCTGTCCGGTCCGGGGCGGTGTTGCCGAGCAAGACGTCGGCGAGCCGGGCGAGCAGGTGCTTGCGCCGAGTCGGGTCGGCGACCCGCCAGAGCCCCATGCGGGGAGCGGTCCAGGGGTCAGCAGACCACTGCCACGCACCCACCTGCCCACTGCTGGACACAACCGCGGCCGACGAGTACGGCATCGACGTCGCCACCATCATTGATCTCGACCTGTTCGCACTTACGCGCGTCTCAGGCTGCCAACAGACGAAGATCGGCGGTCCACCCGGTCCGAACGCGGCCCAACAAGCGAATCAGGCGCGGCCCATCGCGCCGAGCAGGCGGTGCAACACCGGCTCGACGGGATACGTCCGACCGTCCTCGAAGAGCGTCACCTCTGCCTCGGCCATTCCGGCGGCTTCGGCGAGTCTGACGCGGGTCCAGCCCAGCTCCTCGCGGGTGAGGGACACGAGACGACCGCAGTCCTCCGCGTCGTGTTTCGCCTGTTCGGCGTTCGCCGAGCGCAGTGGACCGGACACGGTGCCTCCAGGCTTCCCACCGACAGCGCGACCTCAGGCAGGCCGGCGAATCGCACGGTACAGGTCGCGCAGCACACCGATCTCCCCGCCGTGATGCATGATCTCCCGGTTCAGGTGGAGGATCAGGTTCGCGAACGGCTCGGCCGCCCACTCGCCCTCCGCGTCCCCGACCGGGGCCAGCAGCGCGTCCTCGTCGAGTGATCGGACCCCGCGGCGCCAGTGCTCGTAGTGCGTCGCCAGGCCGCGTAGCGCCTCGGCGGCGGTCCCCGGCCACTTGATCGTCTCCAGGTTGAGCGAGCCGTTGCCGAAGTGGCTGCTCGCCCGGACCCCGAGGGTCTGCACGCCGATGTGCGCGAGGCGCCAGGCGATGGTCGTCACCGGCGGCGGGTCGGGCGTCGGCCACGCCCAGTCGATCTGGAAGACACCGTCCGGCTGCTTCCGTATCGACCAGCAGCCCGGCACCGGCTCCCAGAAGTACTCCTCGTCGGTCAACCCGCGCAGTCGCGGCCACAGGTGGTAGTTCCAGTAGAACTCCAACTGTGCCAGCAGTTCGTCACGCCACTTCACGGCGCAGACGGTAGCGCCACCGTCACGAGCGCCCCACCCCCCTCCGCGTTCGACAGCGACAGCGTCGCGCCCAGGACTCTGGCCTGCGCCAACGCGATCGTCAGTCCGAGCCCGTGTCCGTCGCCGCGGTCGGAGCTCGCCGTGCGGAACCGGCTCGGCCCGTCGCGCAGCAGCTCGGGCGAGAAGCCGGCACCGTGGTCGCGCACCCGCAGCGTCGTGCCGTCGACCTCGACCTCGACCGGCGGCTCGCCGTGCCGTTCCGCGTTCACCAGCAGGTTCACGAGCACCCGTTCGAGCCGCCGGGGGTCGGTGCGGACCGGCTGCGACGACCGCACCAGCAGCACCGCGCCGGGACTGACCGGCGGCACCCGCCGCGCCACGAACTCCGCCAGCGACAGCTCGACCAGGTCCGGCTGCTCGTTCGCCGTGTCGAGCCGCGCCACCTCCAGGATGTCCTCGACCAGCGACCGCAGCACCCCGACCCGATCCCGCACCAGCTCGGCGGGCCGCGACGGCGGCAGCAGCTCCGCGGCGGTCACCAGCCCGGTCACCGGCGTGCGCAGCTCGTGCGCGATGTCCGCCGTGACCCGACGCTCGGCCACGAGCCGCTCCCGCAGCGCGGCCGCCATCGCGTCGACCGCCTGCGCCAGCTCGGTGGTCTCGTCGCGTGGCCGGGCGCCGATCTCGTCGCCGACCGACGACGTCGCGTCGCCGTCGGCGACCCGGCGCGCGGCCACCGCGGCCCGCCGCAGCCGGCGCGACAGCCGCCCACCCAGCACGACGCCGAGCACCGAACCCAGCACCAGCACGGCGGCCGAACCGATGATCAGCACCTGGTCCAGCTGCGCCAACGCCTCGTCGCGGTCGGTGAAGGGGCTGCGCAGCGACAGGATCCGCCCGTCGGTCTGCGCCGCCGCCCAGATCCACGCGCCGTCGGCGTCCCGCTCGAGGTAGGTGGCGCGGCGCCCGCCCGTCACCGCGGCCCGCAGCGGCGCCGGCACGTCCGGCGAGTCGAGCCTGCTGCCCAGCGCGGCCCGCCCGGTCAGCCCGTAGTCCCGCACCACGAGCTGGATCCGCTCGTCCTGGACGCGCCGCGCGTCCGCCAGCTGCACACGGCTGAACTCGGTGCGCACCAACAGGGACAGCGCCACCGCGAGCAACACGCTGACGACGGCGATCACGGCGGACAACCGCCACCGCAGACTCTGGGGCAGCAGTCGTGTCGGAGCTGACCGGCGACCACATCGAGTTCTCGACCATCCCCACCGGTCGCATCGACCTGCCGACCCCGAACGACGGCAGCGCCGTTGAAGTGGACGCGGCTCAGGTGCGGACGTTCGTGCAGGGCCTGCTGAACGGCACCCCACCGTCCACAGTGGATTCCGGCGGAACGCCCGATCGCACGGTGGTGGTGCGGAAGCTGGCGCAGCACGAGACGGAGACACCCATCAACGCGGGCGGGTGCCCTGCGTCAACTGAACGCGAGCCTGGGGCGCCGGCGACGGGATGACGCGGGGCGGCGCGACGACCGCCGCACCGCCCCGCACACGTCACTGCAGCGCGACGATCTTGTCGTCCGTGCCGCCGTCCGCGAGGCTCGGCTTGGCCTGGATGTAGGACACGGTGATGCCGAGCATGCCGAACTCCGCCGCCGCCTCGGTGAGCAGGGCCGCGGTGCCGGTGCGGCCTGAGCCGTAGCGGCCGGAGTGGTCGTTGATCGCCCACCCGCCACCGTGGCTGAACAGCTCGCCGCCGATGCGGCCCTCGCCCGGCTCCAGCACCCCGCCTTCGCCGAACTTCGCGGCCAGCGACGGATGCCCGAGACCCTCGATGGCGTCCGCGCCCTTCAGACCCGAGGGGTCGACGCCGTACGCCTCCGGCGACTGGCTCGGGTCCTCGACGCCGAGGATCAGGTGGCCGTCGCCCCGGATGACCCACAGGTACTTGACGCCGGCGACCGGCTTCATCCCGCTCGGCACGGCGGTGAGGTCGAACCAGGCGGAGTTCAGCCGAAGTGGCGCGTCCGTGACACCGGTCTCGCTCGTGATGTCGCCGACCGTCGCGGTGTTGGCGTCCTCGGGTTTGGCGGTCTTGTCGAACGTGAACGGCGCCTCCTGCCGCTTCACCTTCTTCGGGAGGCGGGCGGCCCCGAACCGCTTCTCCAGCCGCGCCATGACTTCCTCGCGATACTGCTGCTCGCGCTGGGCTTCGAGATCCATCTCAGCGAATCCTTTCTGGTCGGTCGGTCAGGTGCCGTCGACGAGCTGGGCGATCAGCTCGCGCCGGCGCTCCTCGGGGATGTCGGCGAAGTCCGCGTCCTCCGCGAGCAGGGCGGCCATGTCCTCGTCCGTCAGCTGCAGCGGCTCGGCCGCCGCCGCGTCGGGCGCCTCCGCCACGTCGGCGGGCGTCTCCTCGGCGGGCGCGATGACGACGCCGTACTGGGCCAGGGTCGCGACCCGCTCCGGCGCGGACTGCGGGTCGAGGTACTCCAGCAGCGCGGTCGCGGGCTGGCCGAGGCCCGTTTCGGTCGCGTAGTAGGCGAACCACTCGCGGAACGCGGGCCACGTGTCGTCCGCGCCGTCCCACCGGGTGCCGTTCTCCACGAGGAACGCCTGCCAGGCGGCTTCGTCGTAGGGCTCGGC
The DNA here is from genome assembly GCA_963840275.1 of uncultured Actinomycetota bacterium. GTDB lineage: Bacteria > Actinomycetota > Actinomycetes > Mycobacteriales > Pseudonocardiaceae > Actinophytocola. The sequence goes on along the minus strand of CAWIYK010000001.1, from coordinate 356,843 downwards.
CCCTTCCGACGGCGCGTCATCGACGGCGTGCCGCTCGACGACCTCGAGCACCACCGGCTCGAACCGGCTCGTGTCCGCGAGCAGCTCGGCGCGCTCGTCGTCGGGCAGTTCGTCGAGGTAGCGGACCAGCTCCTCGACGAGCGGGTGGGCGGACGGGTCGGACAGCCCCAGCTGTTCGACGAAGTGCGCCCGATGTTCTTCCCATGTCTTGTCGGGGTTGTCGGCTCTGTAGCTCACGAGCTCGTGCACGGGCGTCTGCATCCACGCCCACAGCTCGTCCACACTGGGCATCTTTACTCCCTCGGGGGTCGACGTGTACTCACGGTAAGCAGCCGTGGCCGACCGCTCAGGAAACCCAAAAGCACTTGTGCGGGCAGGGAAAACCGCACTATGGGGAAGTAACGAAGCCGGCGCCCGAACAGAGGGGGCGCCGGCTTCGAATGTCCCAAATGGACGGTTCGGCTGGTGGCCGGCCTCGCCCACCAGCGTGCCGTTCCTGTCGTACGCCCGCACGACCGGCGGGTCCTCCGTGCCGGTGCGGGGGCAGGTCCCTGGCCGGGGGCAGTGTGGTGTTCATCGGGCCTCCTCCTGAGCGTTTGCTGCGAACGCGACGACCGGCGGGGCAGCAGCCCGGCGAGCCGGGCGCGTGCCTTGCTGACCCCTCCTGCTGGTTGCGCGGCAGCCGAGCGACGGCGGCGAGCACGTCCGCCATCCGCCGCTCGTCGTCCACCAGCGCGGCGACGTCGTCGGCGTGGTCCGGCGACGGCGCCTCCGGGACGAGCCGGCCGGCCGCAGGCGTCGCGCCACCGTCCGCCGGTCGCTGCGGACGACGTTCGTGGCCACCGCGAGCAGTCACGGCAGGGCGGAGTCGTGCGTGAGCCGCACCCTGGCCCGCTTGTGCCACGCGAGCAGAAGGGTCGCCTGCGTCAGGTCCTCGGCGGCCGACCAGCTCGCCACCAGGCGGAAGCAGTGGTTGCACACCGCCCTGGCATGCCGGTCGAACAGCCGCCCGAAGGCGAACGTTGTGTCCACCACGACCGACAGTGTTGCCTCTGTCGTTGTCTCTGTCGGTTTTCGTCAGAGAAGGGCGAGCCGGGGCACCCCCAGGGCCCCGGCGCGCCAGAGCGATGATCTGCCACGACCCTAAGTTGGCACTACATTTCACCGTTCTGCCTGGTCACTGGCCTGTCCGAAGCTCAGCCGAACACGAGCAACCCCACCGCGACCGCGGCCCCGACGATGCCCACCGCCTGCCATCGCGCGAGGCGTTCGCGCAGCACGGTGATGCCGAGCAGCACGGGGATCGCGGGGTACAGCGACGACAGCACCACGGCGATGACCACCAGTTGCTGTCGGGTGGCGAGCAGGTAGCAGACGAGCGCGAGCGCCGCGGTCGCACCGCAGGCGGCGGCGCCGAGCCCGGTCGGCCACGACAGCCGCCGGTCGGTGACGGCGGGCAGGATCGCGAGCGCCGCGGTCACCCGCCCGGCCACCACGGGCCAGATGCCGGCCTCTGGCCCGACCTGTGCCAGCGCCAGGTACTGCACGGCGATCCCGACGCTGGCCGCGAGCCCGTCCCCCGCCGCGCCGACCTTTCCCCCGGACACGAGCCAGAGCGCCGGCAGCGCGACGACGATGCCCACCCACGCGAGCGGGGAGGGCCGGTCCCCGAGCACCGCGACGCCGACCACCACCGGCAGCGCGACCCCGCCGACCGCGCTCACCGGGACGACCACACTCATGTCGCCCCGGCTCAGGCCGCGGTAGAGGAACAGCATCCCGACGCCCGTGCCCACGCCGGACAACGCACCCCACGCGAGGTCGGCGAGGACGACGTCGGCAGACACGAACGGCGCCACCGCCGCGGCGAACACGAGCCCGGCGAGCTGCCCGACGAACGCGACGACCCCGAAGTGCGCGCGGCGGGACAGCAGCCCGCCGGCGAAGTCGGCGATCCCGTAGGCGAGAGAGGACGCGAGCGCCAAGAGGGCACCCACGGTCAGTTCCGACGTCCGCGGCCTGGCCTCCGGCCCCCGGTCACCACGCTACCGCCGACCACCGACAGAACCGGCCGGCTCGGGCGAGGTTGTCCACAGGCACCGTGTTCATGGCTCGTCGCGTTCTGCTTGGCCTACCGGGCACACGGCGTCCGTGGTGCAGGCGGCGCGGTCGCAGAGGCGGCACATCAGCTCCGAGCTGCCGATGTCCCCGTACAGCCTGGTCAGGAGCTTCTCCAGCAGCCCATCGAGCTGTTCCCGCTCCCCCGCGCCCAACACGGACAGCACGTCGGCGAGTGGCGCGGCCCGCGCGGCCAGCAGCTCACCGGCGACCCGGCGTCCCTCGTCCGTCAGCGTCACGCGCACCACCCGGCCGGCCCGCGACTGCCGCGCCACCAACCCGTCGCCGGCCAGGGCGTCCACCATCCGCGCGGCGGCCGACTGCGTGAGCCCGACCCGTTTGCCCAGCTCCGTCACGCCCACGTCGCCGGACGAGAGCACCACGACCGCCGCGGCGGCGCTGGCGCTGAGTCGCCCGGTGACCCGCGAGACCGTCAGGTCGGTGACGGCCAGCGCCGTGGCGCCGAGGAGGTTCGCCGTCCTCGATACATGCATGACTCATGCATAGCACGGCACCCGCCGCCAGCGCGAGAGGTACGTCCGCTCGACCTCGTCGCACCGCGCCTGCTCCTGCTCGTACAGCACGCCGAGCGTGAACCCGTTCTCACCGGCGAGATGCGACCGCATCCCCAGCTCCCGCAGCACCGGCCGCGCGACGACGCCGTCCTGGTGCTCACCGAGCAGCCGCGTGAACTCCTTCGCCCGCTTGCGCGCCTTCTTCGCCTTCTTCCCGACCACCGGCTCGGCCACCTCGAGCGCGTAGCGGTAGCGCTTGGCCGCCTTCCGCGCCCGGTGCAGCTCGGCGTCGGTCGTCGCGGCGCGCACGCGGCGGTCGGTCTTGCGGTACGCGCGCCGCGCGTGCTTGGCCAGCTCCTTGCGTGCCGGCCGGCCGGCGCGCTTGGTCAGCGGCGGGTCGGTCAGCAGCCGGTCCAGCTCGTCGAGCAGTCGCCGGTAACGCTTGTCCCGCAACGTCTTCAGTGCGGTCCGGCGGGCCGCGGCCTCGATGGGGCCGAAGTGCCGGGTCAGCCGTGCGGAGACCGGTCCGACGACGAGCTCGTCCGGCAGCCCGGCGAGCGCGGCGCGGAAGTGGGCGTGCTGCACCTCCAGGTCCCGCACGTCGGCGAGGCGCCTGCCGAGCCACCGCAGCTCGTCGCGCAGCCGTTCGGTGCGGGCGCCGTCGACGACCCGGTCGTAGACCCGCAGCGCGCTGCGCAGCCGCCGCACCGCGACCCGCAGCCGGTGCACCGAGTCCTCGGCGTCCTGACGCACGCGCAGGTCCTGGTGGACGATCACGTCGTACTGCGCGCGCAGGTAGGCCAGCACGGCGTCGCCCGCGGTCGCCTTGCGGCCGGGGCGCTCGACGCGGTCGGGCGGGACGGGCAGCACCCGCGCCAGCTTCGACGCGTGCTTCGCGCGCCGCACGCCCGCGTCCCGCAGCATCTTCTCCGCGCCGTCGAGCACGTCGGCGTCCCCGTCGGCCAGCTCGACCTCCAGCTCCCGCCAGGAGTCCACTGTCGACGAGTCACCGAGGCGGGTCGCCGACACCCGGTCGTCGGTCACCTCGGCGAGCAGCTTTCCCTTGCGCCCGAACAGCTGCCAGACGTCCCGGGCGGTCTTGACACTGGCCACCGGGCGGATCTCCGCGCCCCTGGCCATCCCCAGCGTCAGGTCGGCGAGCTCGGCTGGCGGCGCGTTGGTCGACACCGACTCGAGCGGCAGTCGCAGCTCGGCCCGCGAGTCGCCGTCGACGGGCACCTTGAGGTGCCAGCCCGCGTCGCTCCCGCCGGTGCGCCGCCGCAGCGTCGCGCCGTGCCGGGCCAGCCGCAGGTCGGCCGTGTCGAAGTAGATCGCCTCCAGCTTCTCCGCCTTGGGCCCGGTCACCTCGGCGACGCCGGGGATGTCGTGCAGCGCCGGCAGGTCGGCGTCGACGCCGGTCTCGTACTTGCGTTCGGTCTCGGTGTGAGTCGCCACTGCCATGCGTATGCCATACCCGCAGGCCACGCCACCGAAACGACACATAGCATCGGTCGGGTGCGATCAATGGCCCGCTTCCTGCTCGCGGCCACCCTCGCCAGAGGAGCGGACCTTGGCGCGGCCGTCGGTCTGGTGCTGCTGGCGTTCGAGGCGACGCCGGGGCCCGGCGCGGCGGCGGTCGGCGGGATCCTCGCGGCGGGACTCACGGCGCCGCACGCGCTCGGTCCGTGGGTGGCGCGCCACCTCGACCGCGCACGCGACGGCCGCAAGCTGCTCGCGTGCGCCTTCGTCGGGTACGGCGTGGCCCTCGGCAGCGCGGCGCTCGCGCTCGGCCACCTGCCGGTGCCGCTGGTCCTGGTCGGCACGGTCGTCGCCGGAGCGTGCGGCCCGCTGCTCACCGGCGGCCTCAGCAGCCGCGTCGCCGGGATCGCCGGGCCGGACGAACGCGCCCAGCGCCGCGGCGAGGGCTGGGACTCGGTCAGCTACGGCATCGCCGGCACGGTCGGCCCGGCCGCGGTCGCCGCGTTCGCGGTCGCGACCAGCGCGCTGGCGGCCGTGCTCGCACTCGCCGCCGCCGCGGTGACCGCCGCCGCGGTCACGCTCACACTGCCCCGCGACGACACCACGACCATCCGCGAGCCCGCGCCGGTCCGCGAGGTGCTCCGGCTCTTCGTGCACCACGGACCGCTGCGCCGCGTCAACGTCGCCACCCTCTGCACCGCCGTCAGCCTCGGCGGGATCCCCGTGGTGGCGGTCGTGCTCGCCGGGCATCTGACCGACCAACCCGGCGCGGGCGCGCCGCTCGTGGCCGTGTTCGGCGCGGGCAGCCTCGCCGGCTCCCTGCTGGTGACCGCGTTCCCCCTGCGCGGTGAGCCGGAGCTGCTCACCACCCGGCACGTCGCCCTGTTCGGCGTCGGCGCGGTGTGCTGTGCTCTCGCGCCGAACTACCCGCTCGCGCTCGTCGCCTTCGCGTTGACGGGTGTCTCGAACGCGCCGTTCGTCACCGCCACCTTCGCGGCCCGCTCGCGGTACGCCCCGCCGACGGCCCGCGCACAGGTGTTCGTCACCATGTCCTCGCTCAAGGTCGCCGCGGCCGCCGGCGGGACGGCCGCGGCCGGGCTCCTCACCGGGCTCGGGCCACGCGGGCTGCCGGCCGCGACCGCCTGCGTCGTGCTCCTCGGCGCGGCGGCCACCGTGCTCGACCGCCGCGTCACCGCCGAACGCGCCCCGTGAGGCCTCAGGTCAGTGCCCGGCTCCAGGACTGCAGGTAGACCTCCGCGCCACGACTCATGTCGTCGACGATCGCGTCCCCGTCCGGGCCGGCGACCAGCCTCAGGTCCTGCAGCCAGTCGGGCAGCATCCCGTAGTGCGCGAAGCCGTCCACGTTGACGTCGTACACCCGCTGCCCGGTCCGCTGCCTGTCCACGGTGGTCCCGCCGTCGAAGGTCTGGAACGGGTACTGCACGGCGCTGCCCGGTCGCGGCGGCGGCTGGTGCCCGAAGCCGTTGGTGTCGAACCCGGCGCCGAAGCCGAACGGGTAGCGCGGGTCGGCGACGGCCTTCATCGAGCGCCACTCGCCGAGGAACTGCTCGGTGCCGAACCCGTAGGGCACCGCGACGCCGCCGAGGGAGTAGATCCGCGGGTAGTAGCTCGGGTCGGTCCACGAGTGGCTCGACACCGCACCGGGATAGTTCCGCGCCTCCATCAGGTCCAGCGCCTGGTCGGCCGCCTTCTGGCTCATGTGGTCGATGTCGATGAGCATGCCGCGGTCCATCATGCCCCGCATGGCGTACGCGCCGAGGTCGGTCAGCCCGTTGATGTTGCAGTGCGGCGCGCTCGGGTACACCGGCAGGGTCACGCCGGGTGGCAGCAACCCGGTCAGCGGCCCGGTCAGCGGGCCGCCCTCGATCGGGATCGTGTTGTCGTGCGCCGGTCCGGTGCACGTCTCGGCCTGCCAGAACCGGCCGGTGGAGTAGAAGTTCGCCGCGTTGATCACGAGTCCCGCGGTGCCGCCGTCGAACCGGACGCCGCACAGCGCGTTGTCGAACTTGTGGCACACGAACATCCGCCGCACGCCGAGGTCGTACAGCTCGTCGAGGCCCGCGTCGATGTCCGCCTGGTCGCACTGCGCCACCCCGTTGCGGATCCCGCACCCGAACGGCTGGGAGACCTCGACCCCGAGCACCACGGCGAGCTTGCCCTGCTCGATGACCGACCGCGCCTCCACCGGGTCGCGCACGATCCGGAACCAGCCCTGGCCGGGTCCGCCGTTCTCGTCGTCGATGAAGTCCTGCAGCTGGTAGATCCGCTGTGCCTGCAACCGGATCGACGCCATGTCCTCGCACGGGTTCGACTTCAGCGGGTAGATCTCGCACAGGGCGGCGTTGTTGACGAACAGGTTGGTGTACAACCGAAGTCCGCCGCGCCACGCGCGTTCGACCCACTTGTAGTAGGTGCCCTCGTGGGTGAACGAGTTGTGCTTGGGCCAGTCCTTGAACGTCGGCCAGCCCTTGGTGTCGTGCGTGAAGCTCGGGTAGCCGCCGCCCGCGAGGTTCTCCCACCACGCGCCGAGGCCGTTCGGCTCGTGGTCGAGGCAGTCGACGAGCGCGTTCGTGATGCCGTACTGGCTCCACGGCTGTCCGCAGTGGATGTCGCCGCCGATGAACTCGTACGCGGTCAGGTGGCTGTGCAGGTCGGCGAGCCCGCGCACCTCGCCGTTCGCGGTGGTGCCGGTGAACGGCTCGCCGGTGACGTTCAGCTCCGCCTCCGGCGCGGTCGCGCAGCCGGTCGCCGGCACGAGCGTGAAGCGGGTCGCGGTGGCACGCAGCGCGAGGGTCTGGAGGATCGGGTCGACGGCGAGCTGGCGGTTGGCCGACACCGCGGTGATCGTGACCGCGTCGCCGGCCGCGGTGAGCCGCCAGTCGGTGTCCGCGCCCGCCGCCCGCGCGGACAGCACGCCGAGCGTGCCGAGGCCCTGGCCGAGGAAGTCGTTGCCGGTGCCGTAGAAGAGGTAGCTCGCCGCGCCGGTCTCCTGCAGGCGGAACGGCTGCGTCGCGGCGGCGCCGGTGGCCTGGTAGCCGCCGAGGACGTTGCGCACCACGTGCTTCCCGTTCGGCGCGCGGAGTGCCACGCACGCGCCGTCGAGCTGGGTGACGTCCGGCGCGGCGGCCGCCACCGTCGAGGTCGGCACCCCGAGGGACGCGACGACCAGCACCGCGGCGATGGACCCGAAAACACGACTGCGGCGCATGAGCGACTCCTCTGTCCGGCCGCATTCACCTTGACGTGTGGGGAAAGCCAGGTCAATCCGCCGATCAGCGGGCAGTGGCGGTCCCGGCGACGATCACCCGCCGGTTGACGAAGTCCTCGTCGTCGAGCGCGGCGAGCCGTTCGCGGACGGCGCTCAGGAACTCCGTGCGGGCGCCGGGGGCCAGGCCGGCGAGCCGGCGCGAGGTGTGGCCGAGGGTGCGGTGGTACTCGGCGAACTGCTCGCGCGTCGGCCGGTGCTCCCACTCCACCGGCCCGACGTCGACGGCGCCGAACCCGGCCGCCGCGAGCACGCCGGCGAGCTTGTCCGGGGTGTCGAGCAGGTCGTGGCGGCTGACGAGCGCCGCGTCGGGCGGGGCGCCGTGCCGGTCGAGCTCGTCGTGCCAGACGTCGATCGCGGGCACCGAGGAGTCGGGACCCCAGGTGGCGATGCCGAGCACGCCGCCGTCGCGGAGCACGCGGTGTGCCTCGCGCAGGCCCTCCGCCGGCTCCGGCAGGTGGAAGAGCATGAACGCCAGCACGGCGACGTCGTAGGCGTCGTCGGCGAACGGCAGCCGGGCCGCGTCGGCCACCACCCGGGGGAACTCGGCGGGCGCGCGGGCGATCATGCCGGCGGACCGGTCGGCGGCGACGATCGTCGCGTGCGGGGCCGCCGCGCGGATGGCGGGCAGCAGCGTGCCGACGCCGGCGCCGAGGTCGAGCACGCGCCGCGCGGTGGCCAGCGGGAGGCGGTCGAGGAGCGCCCGGCTGACCGGGTGGATGACGCCGGCCCACATCCGTTCGTAGGCGTCGGCCGAGCCGGAGTAGTGGGTGGCGAGGGCGCGGACGGCGCTGTCGGTGCTGCTCACCGGTCCACAGTAGCCAGCACGGGCGCCGGTCAGTCGTGGTCCGGGAGGTTCGCGACCCGGTGGTGGGCGGCTTCGAGGGCCTCGCTGAGCATCGTCGGCACGTGGGCGCCCCGCGCCCGGTACAGGGCGCGCCGGCCGTCCCGGCGGGTCGTGACCAGGCCGGCGAGCCGCAGCTTCGCGAGGTGTTGCGACACCGCCGGCCGGGCGATGCCGACCGCCGCCGCGAGCGTCGTCACGTCGTACTCCGCGCCGCACAGCAGCCACAGCATGCGCAGCCGGGTCGGGTCGGCCAGCATGCGGAGCGAGTCGACCGCGGCCGTGACCCGGTCCTCCGGCGGTAGCTCACGCCACTGGTCCGGCGACACGGGTGCGTACATGCGCACACGATAGACGGCTCAGCGCGCGCGACGGGCCGGCGGGATCGCGAGGATGACGCTGTCCTGGCCGTCCTGGCGCACGTCCGGGTGCTCGGTCTCGTTGCACCAGTGGCCGCCCTCGCCGAGATAGCGGAAGCGCACGGGGGTGCCGTCGGGCACCGTCACGGCAACCGATCGGGTGCCGTTGCTGCGCGGACGGAGCTCGTGAGTGCCGGGCCGCCACTCGTTGAAGTTGCCGACCACACTCACTCGCCCAGTCGGGTTACCTGGCTGCAACACGAAAGTGAGGCGAACATCGCCAGTGCGGTCGCGGTCGATCCGAAGCATGACTCTCCACAGTCGATCTTGTCGGGGTGCCAGCACATAATGCCCCGGTGAACACAGAACCTGCTCTGCCACTCCTGCGTCCGCCCAGGCAAGTTCGCTCGAAAGAGTAGGGCTCGACGCTTCCGGGTGACGACGCGAAGTCGTTGTGCCGCCTAACTTTGCCGCATGCCGAAAACTCTCGCGCTGGCGGCTGCGCTCGTCCTTTCCGGACTGTCCCCCGTGGCCGGCGCCGCGCCGGCCCAGCGGTCCGCGGCGGACGACTGGGCCGTCTGCGACCGGATCCCCGCCGCGTACCCGACGCCGCCCGCCGGCGCCGTGGTCGTCGAGCCGGTCGACAACGACGTACAGCGCAAGACCGCGGAGCACCCGCGCGGCACCACGTTCTGGCTGAGGCCGGGCACGCACACGCTCGGCGCCGACGAGTACGGACAGGTGATGCCCAAGGACGGCAATGTCTATCTCGGCGCGCCCGGCGCGGTGCTCGACGGCCGCGGCCGCAACCGGTACGCCTTCACCGGCGACGCCGCCGACGTGGTGATCCGCGACCTGACCGTGCAGGGCTTCGTCGCCCCGCGCGACGAGGGCGTGGTCAACCACGACTCCGGCGACGGCTGGGTCGTCGAGCACAACACGATCCAGCGCAACAAGGGCGCCGGCCTGATGGCGGGCGCGCGGCAGCAGGTGCGTGGGAACTGCCTGCGCGACAACGGCCAGTACGGCATGAACGCCTACAAGGACGGCGTCATCACCGACCTCGTGGTGGTGGGCAACGAGATCGTCGGCAACAACACCGGCGACTGGGAGGCGCAGTCGCCGGGCTGCGGCTGCACGGGCGGCGTGAAGTTCTGGGCGGTCGAGCGCGCCGACGTCCGCGACAACTGGGTGCACGACAACCGGGGCGCCGGCCTGTGGGCCGACACCAACAACAACGACTTCCTCATCGAGCACAACCTGGTCGAGGACAACGACGCGGAGGGGTTGTTCTACGAGATCAGCTACAACCTGGAGGTGCGCGACAACATCTTCCGGCGCAACACCCTGGTGCAGGGCAAGGCGTTCGCCGCGCGCGGCGACAACTTCCCGGTGGCCGCGATCTACCTGTCGGAGGCGGGCGGCGAGCCGCGCGTGCCGGCACGCACCGACCGGATCGACATCCACGACAACACGTTCGAGGACAACTGGTCGGGGATCACGTTGTGGGAGAACGCGGACCGCTTCTGCAACAGCCCGGCGAACACGTCGTCCGGCTCCTGCACGAAGCTCGTGGCCGACCAGAAGCGGTGCGCGCAGCCGGACATCGCGGCGGAGCCGCTGCGCGAGGACTGCCGCTGGCGGACCCAGCGCGTCGACATCCACCACAACACGTTCGCGTTCGACCCGGCCACGCTCGGCTGCGCGACGGGTTGCGGGCGCATGGCCGTGCTGTCGAACTGGGGCACCTACCCGGATTGGTCGCCGTACAAGGCGGCGGCCGTCCAGCAGGCGATCACCTTCGAGCAGGGCAACACGTGGCGCGACAACACCTACGTCGGCCCGTGGACGTTCACGCCCTACGACGTGTCCCGGACCCTGACGCCCGCACAGTGGCAGACGGAGCCGTACCGGCAGGACACGTGCAGCGCGTTCACCCTGCTGCCGACGACCTGCTGACTGGCACACTGACGGCGTGGCCGAGGACGTGACATCCCACGCCGACGGCAGGAAGGACCCCGCGGTGGCACCAATCCTGATCACCGGCGGCACCGGCACGCTGGGCCGCGCGGTGGCGCGAAGCCTCACCGAGGCCGGCCACCCGGTGCGAGTCATGAGCCGTCGCACCGGCGACAACCACGTCGTCGCCGATCTCGTCACCGGGCACGGCCTCGAACAGGCGCTGACCGGTGCGGAGACGATCGTCCACCTCGCCACCACGCTGCGTGGCCGGCGGGACGTGACCGCCACCGAGCACCTCGTGGCCGCCGCACCCCGCGGCGCGCACCTCGTCTTCGTCTCCATCGTCGGGGTCGACCGCGTGCCGATGGGCTACTACCGGGGGAAGCTGGCCGCCGAGCGGGTCGTCGAACGCGTGCCCCACACGATCCTGCGCGCCACCCAGTTCCACGATCTCGTCCGCGCACTGTGCGCCGGCGCCGCGAAGCTCCCGGTCATGCCGATCCCGGCCATCAGGACCCAGCCGGTCGACGTGCGCGATGTCGCAAAGCGGCTCGTCGAGCTGGTCGGTGCCGGACCGCAAGGCAGGGTCGACGACTTCGGCGGCCCCGAGGTCCGCGACCTCCCCGACCTGGCCCGCGAGTACCTGACCGCGACCGGCAAACGGCGGCGACTGCTACCGGTACGCCTACCCGGCAAGGCGTTCCGCGGCTACCGCGAAGGCGGCCACCTCGCCCCCACCCACGCGGCCGGCACGGTCACCTTTGCCGACTACCTCAGGGACACACCGTGATCCCGGCTCGGCAGCTCAACGGCGTGCCTTGCGGTCGTTGCTGACGAACCACCAGAACCCACCGACGATGATGCCGCCGCCGACCGCGGTCCATAGCCACCACGGCCAGACGACGCTGCCCCCGATGATCGAGATCGCGAGCCAGACTCCGAACTCCAGCAGCAGGACCGACAACCAGACGGCGGTCAGGATCCGGGCGGTCAGCGTGAGCTTGTCGGTCGGTTGCAGCATGTGTTCGAAGCTGAAACGCACGTCGCCCCCTCGGCCGGACATCTCCGGCATTACCCGTGTATGGCACGCACAGTATAGGACTTATCACGCACAGTTTAGTGCCTCGGTGGCTCCGGGCGGCATGGAGCCTGCATGCCTCTCGACGAGGGAGCCAGCATGCTTGACAAGAACAGCGCCCCTCCGGTAGTCCACGACGCGCGCCTTGACCTCTACTATTGTCGAGCTTCTACGGTCGGGGCCATGACTTATCTGGTGACCGGAGCAACCGGAAAGGCAGGACGGCAGGTCGTCGCGGCGCTGCTCGCGGCGGGCGAGCGGGTGCGGGCACTCACCCGCGACCCCGCGAAGGCGAGGTTCCCGTCCGGTGTCGAGGTTGTCGCCGGCGACCTCACGAAGCCGTCCTCGATCCCCTTCGACGACGTGGTCGGCATGCACCTGCTGACCGTCGGCGGCGACGACTACGCCACGCTCGACACCGGCCCCGAGCTCGTCGAACTCGCGCGGCAGGCGGGCGTCCGCAAGGCGGCGGTGCTGTGGAACGGCTCGTCGGGCCCGGTGGAGGCCGCGGTCGAGGCGAGCGACCTGGAGTGGACGTGGCTCCAGCCGACCGACTTCATGGGAAACACCCTCACCTGGGCCGACTCGATCAGGACTGAGCACGGTGTGACGGAGCCGTTCGCGGACGTGCCGGCCGCGGTCGTCGACGAGGCGGACGTCGGCGCGGTCTCGGCCGCCGTGCTCACACAGGACGGGCACGCCGGGCGGGCGTACGCGCTGACCGGCCCGGAGGCGTTGACCCCGAGGCGGCGACTGGCCGTGATCGGCGCCGCGATCGGCAGGGACCTGCGGTTCGTGGAGCTGACCGAGGCACAGGCCCGCGACCGGTGGCGCGCACAGGGTCTGTCGGAGGAGCTGGTCGACCTCCTCGCGAACTGGCAGGGCGACCCGCCGCCACACGCGTACACCGTGACCCCGACGGTGACGGAGATCCTGAACCGGCCGCCGAGGGCCTTCGCCGACTGGGCGACGGCCAACGCGACGACGTTCCGATAACGCGATGCGCTGGGTCGGCCGACCCCCCGAGGCCGGCCGAACCAGCAGTCGTCAAAGGGGGTACCCAGGTCTAAACCTCTGGATCTCCGCGGCGGGGAGACGGGAGCGCGGCCTCGGTCACGGCGAAACGGCACACGACGCGAAGCCGGGCCGTCCACTCGGTCTCATGCGCGAAAGGTTCGGAGTCGAGCTCGTCCCGCCACGCCACGAACAGGGCCATGAGCTGGGCGTATGTCGTCTCCACGAAACCCTACGTCGCCATTTCGGTCATTGTCGTTACCAGGTCAGGCCGGCCCGGCCCCGGGCGGGTCGAGGTCGGCGAGCACCCCGAAATGATCGCTCCCCCACACCCCGTCGACCGGGGAGTCCAGGATCCGGTCACAGCGCGTGACGCGCATCGTCGGACCATGGCCGGCTCCGCAACGCACGAAGATGTAGTCGATCCGCCGGTCGAGGTCGGCCTGCCACGGTTCGGTCATGATCGGCATGATCGACGGCACGAACGTCGGGCCCGGCTCGTCGCCGTGGGTGAGCTCCCACGCGTCCCGGTAGGCGACGCTCGTGCCGTCGAGCGACTGGACGCCGCGGAGGAAGCGGATGCTGCCGGCGTCGGGCACCGCGTCCATGTCGCCGGCGAGGACCACGTGCTGACCGGTGCGTTCCACGACCTCCTCGACGAACCCGTGGTGGTCACGGCCCGGCGGCCGCGCTCGTACTCGACCTCGGTCCGGTATGACGGCTTGTGGTTGACCAGCAACAACGGCACGTCGTGCGGCCAGTGGATGTCGGCGAGCTGCGCGCTCGCCGCGAAGTCGGCGGTACGCGGGCCCATCCGCAGGTCCAGCTCGCGAACCGTGCCGATGGGCCACCGGCTCGCGATCGAGATGCCGGAGCCGTCCGACTCGCGCAGCGGATGTGGGTGACGTGGTAACCGTCGCCGAGGAGGTCGGTAACCTGGTCGTAGTCGTCGGTCACGACCGCTTCCTGGAGCGTGAGGACATCCGGCTGGAGCCGCCGCAGCGTGTCGGCGACCGCCGGCCTGCGACTCGGCCAGTCCATGTGGAAGCCGAGCAGGTTTGAGTGACCACGCGCATGCGACAAGTCTCGGTCGGGGCATGGAAGTCGGACATCTGGGTATCTCCCTCGCATTCGGTCGAGGGTGGCTGAAGGGCGGAAACGATGCGGGAGACGTTCCACAACGAGCTGATCGAGCTGCGGGGACTGCTCGGCGAGATGGCCACGCTGGCGGCGGCGGCCATGCGGCAGGCCACCGAGGCGATGCTGACCGCCGACCTCGAGCAGGCCGAACGGGTGCTCGCGTCGGACGTCGAGCTGGACAAGCTGCGCGACCGCTGCGAGGAGCAGGCACAGCAGATGCTCGCGCTCCAGGCGCCGGTGGCCGGCGACCTGCGCACGGTGCTGGCCGCGATCTACTGCGCGGACAAGCTCGAGCGGATGGGCGACCTCGCCGAGCACATCGCGAGCACGAGTCGCCGCACCCACCCCGACCCGCTGGTGCCCGACGAGCTGCGCCCGGCGTTCACCGACCTCGGCGCGATCGCCGCGAGCATGGCCGACCGGCTGGTGGAGCTGCTCGCCGAGCCGGTGGCGGGTGGGTTCGCCGAACTGGACGAGGTCGACCACCAGGTGGACACGCTGCACGCGGACGTCCTGCGCCAGGTCACCGCGACGTCCTGGCCGCACGGCGTCCGCTCCGCGACGTGCCTCGCGCTGGTCGCCCGGTTCTTCGAGCGGTACGCGGACCAGGCGGTGTCGGTGGCCAAGCGCGTCGAGTTCGTGAGCACCGGCCGGACGCCGGTCCATCCCAGCACGCACCCGTAACTGTCAAGGGCTGGATTCCCAGGCCTCCGGTGCCTACGCTGTAGTCGGGTAATCGATTACCGGAGGCGTTCGATGACGACTGCATCCGAGTGTTGTCCCGACGGTGAGTGCTGCCGACCGAGCGGTCACTCCCGACGGTCCTTCCTCGCCATGGGCATGGCCGGCGTCGGCATGCTCGCCGCGCCGGCGAGTGCGGCCGCGGACCTCGGGCTCGACCCGGACGGCCTGGTGGTCGTGCCGGCGGACAAGAACCTCACCCCAGACGCGGTCGCGGCGCTGACCCGTCGCGGCAAGCCGACCGAGTACACCGGCGATGCGCTGCAGCGCATCGGCATGCCGGTCGGCGGCGGCTGCAGCGGGCAGGTCTACCTCGCCGGCGACGGCAGGCTGTGGGCCTGGGACATCCTCAACCCGTCGACGTACCCGCTCGGCGGCGCGACCGGCGGCGGCCCGCACTACGCGGCGCCGCTGACCGCGAGCTCGCCCTTCGCCCAGAGCTTCTCCTTGCGGGTCAACGGAAAGACCCGCACACTCGACGCGGAGGGCTTCTCCGACGTGCGGTTCGTCGGCCAGTACCCGATCGGCACGGTCACCTACCGCGCGCCCGACTGCCCGGTCGAGGTGACCTGCCAGGCGTTCGCCCCGTTCATCCCGCTGAACACGCTCGACTCGACCATCCCGGGCACCACCGTCGCGTTCACGCTGCGCAACACCACCCGACGCGCGGTGCGGGTCGAGGTGATCGGCGCGAGCGAGAACCCGGTGTGCCTCACGAGCAGGAACCAGCAGCCCACCGAACTGCTCGCGACCCCGTTCGGCGGACACGGCGTGCGGGGCGTGGAGTTCGCCGCACGCGCGGGAGAGGGCCCGGACAGCACGGACATCGTGTTCGAGGACTGGGAGAGCGGCACCTTCGACGGCTGGACGGTCGATGGCGACGCGTTCGGCGCCGGTCCGGTGACGCAGGCCGAGGTGCCCGGCCAAATGCGCCGCTTCGGCGACCTCCTGGTGTCCGGCACGAAGTTCGTCACCTCGCACAACTTCCGCGGCGGCGGCGACGCGGACGCCTACCGGGGCACGCTGACCAGCCGCGAGTTCACGATCGAGCGCAGCCATGTCGCGGTGTCGGTCGGCGGCGGCAGGCGGCCGGGCGAGGTCGGCGTCGAGGTGGTGGTCGGCGACGAGGTCGTGGCGAGCGCGACCGGCCGCGACAGCGAGCCGATGATCGCGACGATGCTGGACGTGAGCGCCCATCTCGGCGCCACCGCCCGGATCCGGGTCGTCGACCGGGCCACCGGCCCGTGGGCACACGTGAACTGCGACGCGATCGTGTTCACCGACCGTCCGGACATCCTGTTCGAGGACTGGGAAAGCGGCACGTTCGACGGCTGGACGGTCGAGGGCGACGCGTTCGGCGCCGGCCCGGTCACGCCCGCCGAGACGCCGGCGGACTTCCGCAGGCCGTTCGGCGAGATCACCGACCTGAACGTGGTCGGCAGCCGGTTCGCGACGTCGTTCAACTTCCGCGGCGGCGGCGATGCCGACGCATACCAGGGAAAGCTGACGAGCGCACCGTTCCAGGTGGACCGCAGGTACGTCACGGTATGGGTCGGCGGCGGCGCGCACCTCGAGCGCACCTGCGTGAACGTGGTGGTCGCCGGCGAGGTGGTCGCGAGCTTCATCGGCCGCGAGATCGAGCCGCTGACCGCGACGTCGCTCGACGTCGGCAGGTGGGCCGGCCAGTCAGCGCACCTCGAGGTGGTCGACTCGATCGCCGCGGGCTGGGGGCACGTCAACGTCGGCCGGATCGTGTTCGGCGACCGGCCGGTCCGGTCGCTGCCCATCGAGAAGCTGCCGGAGTTCGGCACGTTCGCGCTCGCCGCCGCGCACGACGATGCCGTGGTGGCGCCCGAAGGCGGCGCGTCGGCCACCGTCACCGTGCCCGCCACCGTCCCACCCGGGCAGTCGCGGACCGTGCAGTTCCTGGTGTCGTGGCACTTTCCCACCACGCAGCCGACCGCGTTCGGCTGGCTCCAGGACGGCGCGACACTGCGCCACCACTACGCGACCAGGTTCGCGTCGGCGCGGGCGGTGGCCGAGCACACGACGGCCAACCTGCCGCGGCTCGCGGGCGCGACCCGCGAGTGGGTGCACACCTGGTACGAGGACTCCTCGCTGCCGCACTGGTTCCTGGAACGCACGCTGTCCAGTGCGTCCACAGTGGCCACCAACACGTGCTTCCGGTTCGACAACGGCCGGTTCTACGCGTGGGAGGGCCTGTACTGCTGCGCGGGCACCTGCGGGCACGTGTGGAACTACGCGCAGTCGGTCGCGCGCCTGTTCCCCGAGCTGGAACGGGACACCCGCGAACGCGTCGACCTCGGCATCGCGTTGCACGCCAACGGCGAGATCGGCAACCGGGGCGAGGCAGAGGGCTGGTTCGCCGACGGCCAGTGCGGCACGATCCTGCGGATCTACCGCGAGCACCAGATGTCGCCGGACATGTCGTTCCTGCGACGGGTCTGGCCGTCGGTGCGCAAGGCGCTCGAGTGGGTGATCACGCAGGACGGCGACGGGGACGGCATCCTCGAGGGCGGCCAGTGGAACACCCTCGACGCGCAGTGGTGGGGCGAGATCCCGTGGATCAGCGGACTGTACGTCGCGGCGCTGCACGCCGGCGCGGCGATGGCGCGGGAGATGGGCGACCCGACCACCGCGGCGCGGTACGCCCAGCTCGCGCACCGGGGCACGGCGTACCTGGAAAGTACACTGTGGAGCGACGAGTACGGCTACTTCTTCCAGAAGGTCGACCCGGAGCACCCGACCGCGCCGAACTCCAACCGCGGCTGCCACATCGACCAGCTGTACGGCCAGACGTACGCCGATCAGCTCGGGCTGCCAAGGGTCTTCTCGGCGGACAAGGCGCGGACCGCGCTGGAGAGCGTGTTCCGCAACAACTTCGTGCCGGACGCGTCGTCCTACCGGCCGCCGGGGATCCCCGCGCCGCGCGTGTACGCGATGCCGGGCGAGGCGGGCACGCTGATGTGCACGTGGCCGTTCGGCGGGTCCGAGGACGCGGGAGTCGGCGGGGTCGTCGGATACTTCAACGAGGTGTGGACCGGACAGGAGTACCAACTGGCCGCGCACCTCGTCGCGGCGGGCATGGTGACCGAGGGCCTCGCGGTGACCAAGGCCGTGCACGACCGGCACGACGCGCGGAAACGCAACCCCTACAACGAGATCGAGTGCAGCGACCACTACGTCCGCGCGATGATGAGCTACGGCGTGTACCTGGCGGTGTGCGGGTATGAGCACCACGGGCCGCGCGGTCACCTCGGCTTCGCGCCGCGGGTGACGCCGGAGGACTTCCGCGCGGCGTTCACCGCGGCGGAGGGGTGGGGCCGGTACCGGCAGAAGCGCCGGCACGGGACGCAGACCTGTGCGATCGAGGTGCGGTACGGGCAGGTGCGGCTGCGCACGCTGTCGTTCGAGACGGCGTCGCGGGTCCGGTCGGTGACCGTCGGAGGTCGTCGGGTGCGGTTCGAGACCGAGGGTGCCCGGGTGCTCGTGACGCTGCCGACGCGGGTCACGGTCCGCGCCGGCTCCACACTCGAGGTCGTCATCTCCGGGTAATCGATTACGGAAAGGCTGTCGCGGATGCGAGCCACGTTCTGCCCGGTGAGCGGCTTCCTGGGCGCGGGCAAGACGACGACGCTGTTGGCGGCGGCCACCGAGCTACGCAGGCGCGGGCACCGGCCGGCGATCGTGACCAACGACCAGGGCCGCGACCTGGTGGACACGCAGCTGGCCAGGACCGTGACCGACGCGGTCGGCGAGGTCCTGGAAGGCTGTTTCTGTTGCCGCTTCGAGGAGTTGGCCTCGGTGGTGACGTCACTCGTCGCCGACGGCGCGGACGTGGTGCTCGCCGAGGCGGTCGGCAGCTGCACCGACCTGCGGGCGACGGTGGTGCGGCCGCTGCGTGAGCACCACGGCTCGTCGCTGACGGTCGCGCCGCTGACGACGGTCGTGGACCCGCTGCGGTACCGGTCGTTCGTCCGGCAGTGGGCGTCCGGTTCCGACACCGCATACCTGTACGCGCACCAGCTGGCGGAGGCGGACGTGCTGGCGGTCAACAAGATCGACCTGCTGGACGTCCGCCCGCTGCTGGCGGACCTCGCGCGCCGCAACCCGTCGGCGCGCGTGGTCCCGTACTCGGCGCGGTCCGGTGCGGTCGGCGCGCTGGTGGACCTGTGGCTCGGCGAGCCGGCGGCGGACCGCCCGGACGGGGAGCTGGACTACGACCGCTACGCCGCGGCGGAGGGGTCGTTGGGCTGGCTGAACCACACCGTCGAGGTGCGAGGTGAGTTCACCCCGGCACGGTGGGCGCGGGTGGCGCTGTCGACGTTGTCCAGAGCCTGCGCGGCGGCCGACGTGCTGGTGGGCCACGCGAAGGTGTCGCTGTCGAGCGCGGCGGGCCTGACGAAGGTGAGCCTGACGGGCGCGGGCGCCGCACCCACCCTGGACGTCCCCGGCCCCGCGGCGGCAAACTCCGCGCGAGCGGTCTTCAACCTGCGAGTGGCCTGGCCGCCCACGGAGCTGAACGCGGCCTGCTCAGCAGCCATCGCCGCCGCGGACGCCGCCTGCGAAGTGACGACGTCAGCCCCCGCCCCACCAGCCGCCTTCCAACCCTCCTACCCACGGCCGACACACCGAATCACCCTCTGACCACCGGGACGCCCGACTCGAGTCGCCGTGGCGGCTGGTTGGGAGCACTATGGAGGTTGGAACCACCCAGCTTCGCAGTGTGCTGCCCTCGATCGGAGGTCGTCATGACACAGGACAGCTCTCCCGGACGGCACACGAGCGCCGAGCCGGTCCCCACGCAGGTGCCGCCCATGCGTGAACCCGCCGGCGGCCCGCCAGGGCAGTTCACCGGCAGCGAGCAACCGACGCCGCCTTCCGGGACCGCGCTGCCGCCCACGGACGTGCCCGCCCCCGCGAGCGAGCACCAACCGGCCACCACCAAGGTCCGTCGCTCCCGGTTCGGGGGGCTGTGGGTCGGCCTGATCGTCGCCGCCGTCATCCTCGTGCTGCTGCTGATCTTCATCCTGCAGAACTCGCAGAGCGTGCAGATCGACTTCATCTGGATGTCGGGCCACGCGCCGCTCGCGGTCGCGATCCTGCTCGGCGTCGCCGCCGGCGCGTTGCTCGTCGCGGTGCCGGGGACGGTCCGCATCCTCCAACTACGCAAGTCGATCCGCCACCGCTAGCAGCACGGGCGACGGTCACGCCGTCGTCGCCATCGCGGTCTCGAGCACCTCGTGCCGGAGCGGCCGACCGTTGACGTACCGGTCGAGCTCGTCGGCCATCGCGCGGCCCATCCGACGCCGCTCGAGCCCGAGGCTGCCGGCGAGATGGGGCGTGACCACGACGTTCGGCAGTGTGAACAGTGGTGAGCCCGGCGGCGGTGGCTCCGGATCGGTGACGTCGAGGACGGCGAACAGGTCCGGTCGGCGCCGGAGCACCTCGACGAGCGCGGACTCGTCGATCAGACCGCCGCGCGCGGTGTTGACCAGCGTGGCGTCCCGGGGCATCGACGACAGCAGTTCCGCCCCGACAAGGTGCCGGGTCGAGTCGAGCAGGGGCGTGTGGAGGCTGACGACCCGCGAGGTCGCGAACAGGGTGGGCAGGTCGACCAGCGTGACACCCAACTCGGCGGCCGCCGCGGGGTCGACGTGCGGGTCGTACGCCTGGACGGTCACCTCGTACCGCGCGAGCAGTCGCGCGGTGGCCCGCCCAGTAGCGCCGAGCGACGCGAGCCCAACCACTGCCGGCGCCGCGCCCTCGTCGGACCGCAGCGGCGCCGCGCGCCCGGCAAGCCGCGACTCGAGGACGTAACGCCAGCCGTGCTTGAGCGCGTAGGTGATCTGGCCGACCGCGAACTCGGCGACAGGCGCGGCGTTGGCGACCGCGGCGGACGTGATCCGCACACCACGCGCCCACGACTCGGCCGTGACGATCGGACGCACCGAGCCGGCCCCGTAGAGCACGAGCGCCAGTTTCGGTGCCGCGGCAAGGAGTTCGGCGTCGAGCCGCGGCCCTCCCCAACTGGTGACGAGCACCTCGACATCGGCGAGCATCGCGGGCGTGACCTCCGCCGCGGCACACGGCGGCACGTCGATCCGAAGATGCCGTTCGATCGCGGCCCGCTCGTCCGGCCCGTACACGTCGTCGAAGTAACGCGGATCCATCACGTACAGACCGTTCCCCACGCGCCGAGGCTACTACCAGTTCGTGATAACCGTTGTAGCGTAGGGAATCGTGGACAGTCAGCAGGTTTACTTGCATCGCAAGACGTACCCGGTCGGGTGAACATTCTTGCTGGGCAAGGGTTTTGGCGTGCGAGCAGGTAGTCTGAACGTATGTTCGATGAAGGTCATGAGCTGCTGGTTGCGGGCCTCGGGTGTGCGAGTCGGGTGGCTCGGGAGTCGGCTGAGTTGTTGGACTGTCTCGCGCAGTTCGTGGCACTGCATCCCGGGGATGATGGGGAGTTCGTGCCGTTGGAGGTTGCGGCGGCGTTCAAGTGGACGGTGTCGTTCGCGCGGAAGCGGATCGGGTTGGCGGTGGCGTTGACGTCCCGGCTGCCGGCGACCTTCAAGGCGTTGCGCGCTGGCGAGATCGATGAGTTCAAGGCGCGGCAGATCGCTGAGGCCACTGAGGTTCTCTCGGATGAGGATGTGGCTCGGGTGGAGGCGGCGATCGCCGCACAGGCTGGTGGGTTGAACCCGCGGCAGCTCAGTGATCGGGTGCGGCGGGCGGTGAACCTGGCGGATCCGGCGGCGGCCGCGGCGCGTGCGGCAGCGAAAACGGCGGCACGGCAGGTGATGCATGAGCACCTCGACGACGGCGCGGGGTTGTTCACGGTCATGGGTGACGTCGAGCGGACTCAGCTGGCGCATGATCGGGTGCGGGCGTTGGCTCGGCAGATCAAGACCGCCGGCGACGACCGGACTCTGGATCAGATCAGCGCTGATGTGGCATTGGATTGCTTGGCAGGTAAGGGGTTCAGCAACGCCAAGGTGCAGGTGCGGCTCACCCTGCCGGCCACGACCGTGTTGGGGGTGGACGACAAGCCGGGGTATCTGGCGGGGTATGGGTGGTTGCCGGCGCAGCGGGCACTCCAACTCGCCGCTCAGCAGGACGCAATCTGGCAGCGAGTGCTCACCGACCCGCTCACCGGACACGCTGTCGATGTCGGACGCCGGAAATACAGTCCACCCGCCGCGTTGCGGGACCACATCCAGGCCACCTACCCCACCTGCACCGGACCGGGGTGTGTCAAGCCGGCACACTTGTGCGATCTGGATCATCTGACCGCGTTTCCGGTGGGTGGCACGGATGAGGAGAACGTGCGTCCCGCGTGTCGACCGCATCACCGGGCGAAGACGGTCGGGGGCTGGCGGGTGGAGAAATCCAGCGACGGCCGCGGGGTGACCTGGGTGACCCGACACGGCTTCCGCATCGAGCATGAGCCGGAGCCGATCGCCGATCCGGAGCCCGCGCCGTTCTAACCGAGGGATGGTGGGTGGTTACACGGTCAGACGATCGCCTACGGGGCCGGGCCGGTGGGGGGCTGGGGCGATCGAGGCCGCGCCTTCGCCGGAGGGTTCCGACCGGGGTGGGTCGGGTGCGGCGAAGACACGGCACCGAAAGATCGGGAGCTACCGCACGGGGTAACCAGGATGGTCGCGCCGACCTGGACGGCAAGCACTGGTGGGTGGTTGCACTGCGCAGGCTCGGCTTCCCGGGGTTTCGTCAAATCTTGTCGGCTTCAAAGCCTCTTTTCAAGCATCCAACATAGATCGACAAGATGCATCGAAAGGTAGGGGTGTGCTTGTGCCAGCAGGGCTCGCCCCCGACCCAGAACTGGACAGGAACTCCAGTCCCGGGGGAAATCAACTCAGCGATCCTGGCCACGCAACCCCAACGCCCGGTGCCGTGCCTCGCCGTGACCAAACACCCCATCGAGAACAACCGGCGAGGTGCGGCGTCGATCGCCCCACCCCGTGCCCCCAGAGCAACAGCGCGATCGTCCGACCGCGTGACCCATCCTGCGTCGCAAAGAACGGCACAGCCAGACGAGGCACGGCATCGCCCCCGTGACGACAGCACGATCGCCCGACCGCGCGTCCCATCCAGACTCGCAGAAGCACCCACGACACGCCGACACAACATATGGGCACACGAGACGCCACAACCCCCATGTATTGTGATCACGAGCTGGTTCGACCCCACCACAAGGTCGTCGCAAGAGGGAACCCGGTGTGAGTCCGGGACTGCCCCGCAGCGGTGAACGGGAACGAAAGCCGTCACGAAGCACTGGACCTCGGTCTGGGAAGCGACGGCCGGTAGGTGCTGCCCGTGAGTCCGAAGACCTGCCAGCCACCGCCCGTCCGCGACCGCGGACGGGACCGGTCTCCAGGCCCCGAGGGAGGGCGTGCGGACACCCCACGGGGGTCTCGCGCGCCCAAAATGCGCGAGGAGAAGCGTTTTGACCACCATCCAGGACACCATGCGGGTCCGGAAACGCAGCGGTGAGACGGAGCCCGTCGACGTCGACAAGATCGTCCGGGCCGTGCGGCGCAGCGCGACCGGGCTGTCGACCGTGGATCCCACCCGGGTCGCGACCAAGACGATCAGCGGCCTCTACGACGGCGCGACCACCGAGGAGCTGGACCGCCTTTCGATCCGGACGGCGGCCGAGCTGGTCTCCGAGGAACCCGAGTACTCGAAGCTCGCGGCCCGGCTGCTCGCGACCTACATCGACAAGGAGGTCCGCGGCCACGGGATCCACTCGTTCAGCCAGTCGATCAAGCTGGCCCACGAGCAGGGGCTGATCGGCGACGACACGGCAACATTCGTCGCCACGCACGCGCGCAAGCTCGACGACGCGATCGACCACGACGCGGACAAGCGGTTCGAGTACTTCGGCCTGCGCACCGTCTACGACCGCTACCTGCTGCGCCACCCCAACAGCCGCACCTCGCTGGAACGCCCCCAGTACTGGCTGCTCCGGGTCGCGTGTGGACTGTCGCACACACCTGCGGAGGCGATCCGCTTCTACCGCCTCATGTCCACGCTGAAGTACCTGCCCAGCTCACCGACGCTGTTCAACTCCGGCACCCGCCACACGCAGATGTCCTCCTGCTACCTGCTCGACTCGCCGCGCGACGAGCTGGAGTCGATCTACGAGCGGTACGCGCAGGTCGCGCGGCTGTCGAAGTTCGCGGGCGGGATCGGCGTGCAGTGGTCCCGAGTGCGGTCCCGCGGCGCGCTGATCCGCGGCACCAACGGTCACTCGAACGGCGTGGTGCCATGGCTGCGGACGCTCGACGCGAGTGTCGCGGCGGTCAACCAAGGTGGCCGGCGCAAGGGCGCCGCCTGCGTCTACCTCGAGACGTGGCACCCGGACATCGAGGAGTTCCTCGAGCTGCGCGACAACACCGGCGAGGACGCCCGCCGCGCGCACAACCTCAACATCGCCAACTGGATCCCCGACGAGTTCATGCGCCGCGTCGAGGCCGACGGCGAGTGGTCGCTGTTCGACCCGGACGAGCTCCCCGAGCTGCCCGACCTGTGGGGCGACGAGTTCGACGCCGCCTACCGCGCCGCCGAACAGGCCGGGCGCGCGGTGCGCACGGTCAAGGCGCGTGACCTGTACGCGAAGATGATGCGCACGCTCGCCCAGACCGGCAACGGCTGGATGACGTTCAAGGACACCGCGAACCGGACCTGCAACCAGACCGCGGAACCCGGCAACGTCGTGCACCTGTCCAACCTGTGCACGGAGATCCTCGAGGTCACGTCCGACGCGGAGACCGCGGTGTGCAACCTCGGCTCGGTCAACCTCGGCGCGCACGTGTCCGACGGGGCGATCGACTGGGACCGGCTGCGCGAGACCGTCCGCACGGCGGTCACGTTCCTCGACCGGGTGATCGACATCAACTACTACCCGACCGAGGAGGCCGGGCGCAGCAACCCGCGCTGGCGGCCGGTCGGCCTCGGCGTGATGGGCCTGCAGGATGTGTTCTTCAAGCTGCGTCTGCCGTTCGACGGCGACGAGGCACGCGAGCTGTCCACCCGGCTCGCCGAGGACATCTACCTGACGGCGCTGGAGACCTCCGCCGACCTGGCCGCGTCCGCGGGCGCGCACCCCGGCTACGCCCAGACCCGCGCGGCCCGCGGCGACCTGCAGCCCGACCTGTGGGGCGTCACGCCGACCCAGTCCGACCGGTGGGCGGCGCTGCGCGAGCGGGTCGGCGAGCACGGGCTACGCAACTCGCTGCTGATCGCGGTCGCGCCGACGGCCACGATCGCATCGATCGCCGGTTGTTTCGAGTGCATCGAGCCGCAGGTGTCCAACGTGTTCAAGCGCGAGACGCTGTCGGGCGAGTTCCTGCAGGTCAACGCGTACCTGGTAGCGGAGCTGAAGAAGCACGGGCTGTGGACCGCGGCGACGCGCGACCAGCTCAAGCGGGCCGACGGCTCGGTGCGGGGGCTGTCACTGCCGGAGTCGTCGAAGGCCCTGTTCCGCACGGCGTGGGAGCTGCCGCAGCGCGCGCTGATCGACCTCGCGGCCGCGCGCGGCCCCTACATCGACCAGAGCCAGTCGCTGAACCTGTTCGTGGCGGCGCCCACGATCGGGAAGCTGTCGTCGATGTACCGGTACGCCTGGTCGACCGGCCTGAAGACGACGTACTACCTGCGGTCGCGCCCGGCGACGCGCATCCAGCAGGCGACGGTCTCCATGGCCGTCCCGCCCGACGCCGTCGCCTGCTCCCTCGAGAACCCCGACTCCTGTGAGGCATGCCAGTGACGGCGAACCTGCTCGACCCCGGCATGGACCTGACGCTGCGGCCGATGCGCTATCCCCTGTTCTACGAACGTTTCCGCGACGCGATCAAGAACACGTGGACGGTCGAGGAGGTCGACCTGCACTCCGACCTCGCCGACCTGAACAAGCTGACCGACGCCGAGCGGCACCTGGTCAACCGACTCGTGGCGTTCTTCGCGACCGGCGACACGATCGTCGCGAACAACCTGGTGCTGAACCTGTACGAGCACGTCAACGCGCCGGAGGCCCGGCTGTACCTTTCGCGGCAGCTGTTCGAGGAGGCCGTGCACGTCCAGTTCTACCTGACGCTGCTCGACACCTACCTGCCCGACGAGGACGAGCGGGTGGCGGCGTTCGCGGCCGTGGCGAACATCCCGTCGATCCGCACGAAGGCCGAGTTCTGTTTCAAGTGGATCGACTCGATCGAACACCTGAACCGGCTCGAGACCCGCGAGGACCGCAGGGCGTTCCTGCTCAACCTCATCTGCTTCGCGGCGTGCATCGAGGGCCTGTTCTTCTACGGCGCCTTCGCGTACGTGTACTTCCTGCGCTCCCGCGGCCTGCTCAACGGGTTGGCGTCCGGCACGAACTGGGTGTTCCGCGACGAGTCGATGCACATGGCGTTCGCGTTCGACGTGGTCGACACGGTCCGCCGGGAGGAACCGGGCCTGTTCGACGACGACCTGCACGCGCGGGTCCGGCAGATGCTGCGCGAGGCGGTGGACGCGGAGGTCCAGTTCGCGGAGGACCTGCTGGAACAGGGCGTGGCGGGGCTCGCGCTCGGGGACATGCGGTCCTATCTGGAGCACGTCGCCGACCGGCGGCTCGCGGCGCTGGGCATGGAGCCCGAGTACGGGTCGAAGAACCCGTTCGCGTTCATGGAGCTGCAGGACGTGCAGGAACTGTCGAACTTCTTCGAGCGCCGGGTGTCGGCGTACCAGGTGGCGGTGAGCGGCACGGTCAACTTCGACGAGGATTTCTAGCAGTATGTGGGCATGGCTCTGCTACTGCGTGATGTGACGATCGGACTCACCGGGCGACGCGCCGACGTGCGCGTGGAGGGGCGTCGCCTGGTGGCCGTCGATGTCGGACTGCCGGTCGACGGCGCCGAGGTGATCGAGGGGCGCGGCGGCACGCTGTTGCCCGGACTGGTCGATGCGCACGTGCATCTGTTGCAGTGGGCCAGTTCCCGGCAGCGGGTGTCGCTGGCCGCCGCGACCTCGGCCGTGCACGCGGCCGAGCTGATCGCCACCCAGGCACAGGCGGACGGGCTGGTCCAGGGCGCCAACTTCCACGCGGCGCTCTGGCCGGACCGTCCACACAAGACGCTCCTCGACCGGGTGCTGCCCGACCGGCCCGTGGCGCTGTTCAGCAACGACCTGCACACGCTGTGGCTCAGCTCGGCGGCCCTGCGGCTGGTCGGGGTGGACCATCCGACCGGGGTGTTCATCGAGGACGACTGCATGGCGCTCACCGCGGCGCTGCCGAAGCCCGGTGCCGCAGTCACCGACGGTTGGGTACTCGCCGCGACCGAGGCGGCCGCCACGCGTGGTGTCACCACGATCGTCGACTACGAGTACGCCGACACGGTCGCCGACTGGCGGCGCCGCGCGCGACCGGCGACGCGGATCCGTTGTGTCGTCGCGAAGTTCCTGCTCAACGAGACCATCGAGCGGGGGCTGAGGACCGGCGACCAGGTCGGCGACCTGCTCACCGTAGGACCGCTGAAGATCTTCATGGACGGCTCGCTCAACACGCGCACCGCCTACTGCCACGACCACTACCCCGACGGCGACTACCACGGCGAGCTGCTCGAGACAGACCTGCTTCCGGTGCTGCGCAAGGCTGTCGACGCCGGCATCGGCCTCGCGCTGCACGCCATCGGGGACCGCGCCAACACGCTCGCGCTCGATGCGTTCGCCGCACTCGGGGTCGGCGGCCGGATCGAGCACGCGCAGCTCGTCGCGCCGGCCGACCTGCCGAGGTTCGCCGGCCTCGGGGTGGTCGCGGGCGTCCAGCCGGCACACGCGCCGGACGACCGGGACGCCGCCGACCTGCACTGGGCCGGCCGCACCGACCGGGCGTTCGCCTACCAGGCGCTGCACGCGGCGGGCGCGACGCTGGAGTTCGGCTCGGACGCGCCGGTCGCGCCGCTCGACCCGTGGGACGCGATCGCCTCGGCGGTGACGCGCACCGACGACGACCGCCCGTCGTGGCATCCCGAGCAGACGCTGTCGCTGGAGACCGCGATCGCCGCGAGCACCGGCGGCCGCACCACGGTCGAGGTGGGCGACCCGGCCGACCTGGTGCTGGCCAGCCGGGACATCGCCGGCCTACCCCCGAGTGAGCTGCGGGACCTGCCGATCCTGGCCACCGTGCTCGACGGCCGGCTCACGCACCGGGCGTGAGGCCGCGTGGCCTCCGGCCCCCGGTTTCCACGCTACGGCACAACACCGACAGTGTTGGATGACGTGCAGGCGCCTGTGGACAACCGGGTGCGCTGTGGACAACTGCCGCTTGACCAGCCGAAGCTGTCGGTCCCCGCGGGTAGTCTGGAAATCGGGGGGCCGGAGGCCACGCGGCGTTGGGACAGCCAGGTGACGCCGTCGCGCAACGCGGGCTGCCGGTCGAGGCGCTCGAAGTCCGAACGGTTGGGCAGGCCACGCTGATCTTCCTTACGTGGCACGGAGAACGGGACGCCCGTGGAAAGCGCGCGCAGGCCGACCGCCAGTGCCTCGCCGAGCAGGCCGACGCCGATCGACAACGTGACCGGTCGGGCGTCGGAGTGCATGCCGGCGCTCGTGGCCAGCAGGCCGAGGCCCGCGTTGACCACCACTGACACCGCCCAGACGACGTCGGTCCGCGCCGGGTACCGCTGCCACAGCGCGCCGTCCTTCACCATGAGCAGCACGGTCGAGCCGCGGACCAGGCCCAGCGCCAGGCCGACGACCCCGGAGCCGACCAGCCACCCGATGTCGACGCCGTCAGGCCCGGCACCCCGGTCAGGCTGTGGATCCCGACGGCCACCAGCACGACCGGCGCGCCGAGCAGGTCGCCACCACCAGCATCGTTCCCCCTATTTAGCATGAGCGTGCCAATTAACTTAGCAGGGGCATGCTATAAAGGCAACCGTGCCGAAGGTCGTCGATGCGGAAGAACGTCGCAGGCTGGTCGCCGGGGCGATCTTCACCGTGGTCGTCCGCGACGGCCTCGCCCACGCCTCGCTGCGCAACATCGCCGAGGAGGCCGGCCTCGCGATCGGCTCGGTGCGGCACTACTTCACGAGCAGCGACGAGATGATCCTGTTCGCGCTCGGCGAGCTGGTCGAGCGGATCAGCACTCGGATCCTCGCGCGGGCCGAGCTGGTGATCGCCGCCACCGACCGCGCGGAGCGCCGCCGCCAGACGATCGAACTGCTCGGCGAGCTGCTCCCCCTCGACGAGCCCCGCTACACCGAGAGCGCCGTCTGGCTCGCGTTCGCCACGGCCGCCCGCACCGCACCCGACCTGCGGCCGCACGTCCGCCGGATGTACGACGGCACCCGCACGCTGATCACGAAGGTGCTCACCCGCTCCCGCGAGCTCGGCGGACTCGCCGACGACGTCGACATCGCCGTGGAGACCGAACGGCTCACGGCACTGATCGACGGGTTGATGACGAACGGTGTCATCCAGCCCGATCGGATGACACCCGATCTCATGCGCACGGTGCTCGACGCGCACCTGGACAGCATCGCGAGGGCCTGACCTTGCTCGACCGCTGGCTCCTCGACCGCGTGCGCGCGATGTCCGCGACCGACCCCTACCGGCCGCCGACCGACGACGAACGCGACCGCGCGGCCGCCGCGCTCGTCGCGGTCGGCGCGGGGCGCGAGCCCGACCTCGCCGGTCTCGGCCTACGCCTGACCCGCGGCGTCGACGACGCCACCGGCCGCGCCTTCGCGCTGCTCACCGACGAGCCGGGCACCGAACGCGCCTGGGGCGCCGCACTGCTGGACGCACGCCCGCCGAGCACCGTGGTCGAGGTGCCGCACCCGGGGTCGGACCGGCTCACCGCACGCATGGGCCTCGAGCTGTTCCGCGCGGCGCCGGGGTCGGCACTGCTCGTCGCCGGCACCCGCCGCGCCGTGCACGACGCCGCCCACCGCACCGACTCGATGTTCCACGCCTTCGCACAAACCCTTGCCACGCAAGAAGTTCAGCTGCACGGGTTCGCCGCCGACAGTGCGCCGGACACGGACGCGGTGGTCTCCCCCGGCCCCGGCCGGACCCGAACACAACATCGTGCGCTCGAGAAAGCCCTGGCACAGCACGGCTTCCGGACCCGACACCACGAGAACCTGGCCGGTCGCACCAACGTCCAGGCCATCGCCGCGGCCGAGCACGACAGGCCGTTCCTACACCTGGAGCTCGCGCCGCTCCTGCGGCTCGATCCCGGCAACCGCGCCGACGTCGTCGCCGCCCTGGCCAGGACGTGGCACCAGCAGCGTCACTAGCACCCCGAGGACCGCCGCGCCGGCCGCGATCAGGAACGCCACCCGGAACCCGGTCAGCGACGGCACGGTCAGCGCGCCGACGCTGAACGTCATGTGTGCCAACAAGGTTGCCATCACCGCGCTCGACACCGACGTGCCGACCGACCGCATCAACGCGTTCAGGCCGTTGGCCGACGCCGTCTCGTGCAGCGGCACCGACCCCATGATCAACCCGGGCATCGCGGCGTACGCGATCCCCACCCCCGCGCTCACGATCACGCCGGCCAGCATGATCTCGAAAGCGTTGTGCAGCAACAGGGTCGAGGCGAGGTAACCGACCGCGATGATCGATCCGCCGACCACGAGCGACGTGCGCGGGCCGCGCAGCCGGGTGATCCGCGCCGACACCGGCGACAGCAGCATCATCACCAGCCCGCCGGGCGCCATCCACAGCCCGGCCGCCACCATCGACTGTCCGAGGCCGTAGCCGGTCACCGCGGGCGCCTGCAACAGCTGCGGCAGCACCAGCGACGCGCTGTACATGGAGAAGCCGACGAGCACCGAGGCGATGTTCGTGAACAACACCGGCCGCCGCGCCGAGACCCGCAGGTCCACCAGCGGGTGCCTGGTCCGCAGCTCGTAGGCGCCCCACACCACGAGGATCACGACCGCGGCCGCGAACAGGCCGAGCGTGGTCGGGCTACCCCAGCCCCACGACGCGCCCTTGACGATCGCGGTCAGCAGCGACACCAGCCCGGCGGCGAGCCCGATCGTGCCGACGACGTCGAACCGGGCCGGGGCGCGCAGCGGCGAGTCCGGCACGAACCGCCACAGCAGCGTGAGACACGCGACGCCGAGCCCGGCCGACAGCCAGAACAGCACCCGCCACGACGACGTCTCGGCGATCACCGCGGAGACCGGCAGTCCGACCGCGCCGCCGACGCCGAGGGTCGCGCTCATCATCGCGATGGCCGTGCCGATGCGTTCGGCAGGGAGAATGTCGCGCATGATGCTGATACCCAGCGGGATCACGCCCATGGCGCAGCCCTGAAGACCGCGCCCGACCACCATCGGCAGCAGGGAGTCGGCGAGCGCGGAGACGATCGAGCCGGCCACGAGCACGGCCACGCTCACGAGCAGCACCGGCCGCTTGCCGTAAAGGTCGCCGAGCCGACCGCTGACCGGAGTGATCACGGCGGCGGCGAGCAAGGTGACGGTGATGACCCAGGACGCGTCGGCCGCGTTCGTGTGCAGCAGCGTCGGCAGGCTCGGGATCAGCGGGATGACCAGGGTCTGCATGAACGAGGCCACGAGCCCGCAGCTGGCGAGCACTGCGACGACGGCCCCGGGACGCCGGGTCACATATGTACGGTACACAAGACTTGCACGCTACACATCGACGATCCAGGACCAGGCCATGCGTGGTAGAGAACACCTGCTGGACGACATCGAACGCGAACTGACGCTGGTCAGCCGCCATCAGTTGGCGACCGTCGCCAAGGGCGTCCTCGAACGGTCGGCGTACCTGGTGCTGAGCCGCATCGACGCCACCGGTCCGATGACCGCCCGCGAGGTGGCCGGCGCGCTGCAGCTCGAGATCTCGACGGTCACCAGGCAGGTCGGCGCGATGCTGCGCGACGGGCTGGTCGAGCGGATCCCCGACCCCGCCGGCGGGCTCGCCCGCAAGCTGCGGATCACGCCGACCGGCGCCACCCGCCTGTCCGCCGACCGCGAGCGCTACCGGGCCGGGCTCGGCAAGGTCGTCGCGGACTGGCCGGAGGACGACTGCGCCGAGCTGTATCGGCTGCTCCGCAGCCTGAACGAGCGCATCGAGGCGCTGCAGGGCACCCCATGGCCACGTCAGGAATAAATGCTCTACCTCCGCCGCCGTCGGCGGGCCCGTTCTCCACGGTGACCGCCGGTGTCTGCGACCACCCCACTCGGCGGCGGGCACCGCCTGGACCTGACCGGAAAGGAAGCGGCCGCCACGGCAACCAGGACGCTTGCGACTGTTCGTGCCCTCATCCGGTCAGCCTGACGCAGGCCGCTAACACGGCACTAACCGTCGAGCGCGGCCGTTCTTCTTACTCGGACACCAGGATTGTCTCTAGCAGCGCCGCCAGCGTGTCCACTCGGAAGCGGCTCTACACGCGCTCGTCCTGCTCAGTGGGCGACTCGGACTCGGCCGGTGACGGGTCCACACTCGGCGGGTCGTCGATCGGACGCTCCGCCAGCAACTGGGTGTAGATCGGGTTCAGGTCGGTCACCGCGGGGGCGTACCCACGTGCGCTTACGAACAAACTCGCACTGCTCGGGGCTACACTCGAACTCGACATGGACAGCGATGCCGACAGACAGGCGGGCCGGCATGAGGCGGCCGCTCAGGCACGGCAGCGCGCCGAGGAAGCCGGCATCCGTGCGGCGGAGCTCCGCGAGCGCATCGTCCAGCTCAAGGCCGGCGCCGCGCGCGGTGACGACGCCGCCGCGCAGGCGGTGGTCCGGCGGGACGAGGCCGTCCGCCGCGACCGCATCGCGCACGACTCCGCCGCCAGGGCGCACGATCGCGCCGCCGAGAGCTTCGAGCGCCTCGCCGGCGACTCGGTCCCGGCACAGCGCGTCGTCTATCTCCGCAAGGCGAAGGAACACCGGGCGGCCGCGGACGCCGACCGGGAACACGGCGAAGGCGCCGACTGAGGAGGCCGGCACATGAGAGCCCGGCGAGACATCGTCGTCGTCGGAGCCTCGGCGGGCGGGGTGGAAGCCTTGTGCGCCATGGCATCCGGCCTGCCGTCCGATCTGCCGGCCAGCGTTCTCGTCGTGCTGCACCTGCCGGCCGGCGCCACCAGCGCGCTGCCCGCCATCCTCGACCGCGTCGGGCCGCTGCCGGCCGCGGCCGCCACGAACGGCGAGCCGCTGGCGCCGGGCCGGATCTACGTCTGCCGCCCGGACCACCACCTGATGGTGATGGAGGACGCCGTCGCGCTGTCCCCCGGCCCGACCGAGAACGGGCACCGCCCGGCGATCAACGCGTTGTTCCGGTCCGCGGCCATCGCCGCGGGGCCCGCGGTTACCGGGGTCCTGCTGTCCGGGGTGCTGGACGACGGCGTCGCCGGGCTCCACGCGATCGCCGGCCGCGGCGGCCGGGTGATCGTGCAGGACCCCGAGGACGCCCTGCACCGGAGCATGCCCGACCACGCGCTGCGGTCGCTGACCGCCGACCACGTGTTGCCGGCGGCCGGCATCGGCAAGGTGCTCGGCGAGCTCGCCGCCGAGCGGCTCGACGCCACGGCGGCCGCCACCGTCGCGCCGCCGCGGCTGCTGCGCTGGGAGAACGACATCGCGAGCGCCGGCTGGCGCCCGGATCGCGAGATCGCGGGGGCAGAGACCGTGGGTAGACCGTCGGGGTTCTCCTGCCCGGACTGCCAGGGGGTCCTGGCAGACATCGACGCCGGCCACCGGTACCGCTGCCGCGTCGGACACGCGTGGACGGCCGACGCGCTCCTCGCCGCGCAGGAGACGGCGCTGGACCGCGCGCTGTGGACGGCACTGCGCTCCCTCGAGGAGAAGGCCGCGCTGAGCGAGCACATGGCTCGCCTGGCCCGCGCGCGCGGCAGCCTGCGCGTCGCCGAGCGGCACGACCGGATGGCCGAGGAGACGAACGACGCGGTGGACGTGCTCAAGCGACACATCCTGGGCACCAGCCGAGCACAGAGCGGTTAGGCCGCCGTGACCGCCGCAGCGCCCGAGCTCGAGATCGACGACTGGATGTGGGACGACACCGCCGTGGTCGCCCCGAGCGGACAGCTCGCCGTCGCCACCTACAGCCAGCTCCGGGACCACCTGACGAAGATCGGCGCCGACCAGCCGAGGGCGATCGTCGTCGACCTCGCCCGCCTGCGGATCCACTCCGCCGCCGCGTTCGCCGTGTTCGCGACGGTCCACACGCGGCTCACGCAGTGGCCGGGGGTGCCGCTGCTGCTCGTGCGCGGGAGCGGCAGGAGCCGGGAGCTGCTGGACCGCAGCCGGATCGCCCGCTACGTGCCGGTCCGGGACAGCGTGCGTGCCGCGGTCGCCGCGATCGACGAGCCGCCGCCGCGGCGCGTGGACCGCCTCCGGCTGTCCAACGAGCTGACGAGCATCCGCACGGCTCGCGAGTTCGTGCGGCGCACGTGCACGGCATGGGCCGTCACCGAGCTCGCCGACGACGCTTCCCTGCTGGTCAACGAGCTGGTGTCCAACGCGGTCGTGCACACCCGCTCGCGGCCGGTGGTGCGGATCGAGCTACGGCGGGGGCTGCTCAGCGTCGCGGTGTACGACGACGAACCCGGCGTGGTCGCGATGCTGGACCCGCGCGGCGCCATGGTCGGAGTGCACGGGTTGCTGCTCGTCGCACAGGTCGCCGTGGCCTGGGGCTGCTCGCAGACGTCGGCGGGCGGCAAGGTCGTGTGGGCGACACTGCGCACCGAGGTCGGAAACGTGAGCCGATAGCGCGTACTGTCCGGTTGGTGGAGGACGCGTCCAGCCAGCTCAACGGTGACTTCGAGGCAGTGCTGCTGTATCTCAAGGAGTCCCGCGGCTTCGATTTCACCGGGTACAAGCGCACCAGCCTCGCCCGCCGGGTGCGCAGGCGGATGAGCCAGGTCGGCATCGACGGCTATTCGGAGTACATCGACCATCTCCAGGTGAACTCCGAGGAGTTCAGCGCGCTGTTCAACACGATCCTCATCAACGTCACCAGCTTCTTCCGGGACCCGGAGGCGTGGGAGCACCTGCGCACCGACCTGGTGCCCGCACTGCTCGCCGAGCGGTCGCCGGACGACCAGGTGCGGATCTGGAGCGCGGGCTGCGCGTCCGGCGAGGAGGCCTACACCCTCGCCATGGTGTTCGCGGAGGCGATCGGGCCGGACCGGTTCCGGCAGCGGGTCAAGATCTACGCGACCGACGTCGACGAGGACGCGCTGACCGAGGCGCGGCAGGCCACCTACCCGGAGGCCGCCGTCGAGGACATGCCGCCGGACATGGTCGCCACCTACTTCGAGCGCCACGGCGACCAGTACGTGTTCCGCAAGGACCTCCGCCGCTCGGTGATCTTCGGCCGCAACGACCTGGTGCAGGACGCGCCGATCTCCCGGATCGACCTGCTGGTGTGCCGGAACACGCTGATGTACTTCAACGCCGAGACCCAGACGAAGATCCTCGGCAGGCTGCACTTCGCGCTCGCCCCGCGCGGTCTGCTGTTCCTCGGCAAGGCGGAGATGCTGTTGTCGCACACGCGGATCTTCGACGCGTTCGACTTCAAGCACCGCGTGTTCCGCAAGACGGCGGCCGCCCCGGCCGGGGTGGGGAACTTCGCCGGGCCGGCGTTCAGCCACGACCGGCAGGGCGAGATCGGCAACCTCGACCAGCTGCTGGGGCACGCGTTCGCCGCCGGTCCGGTCGCGCAGGTCGTGGTGAGCGGCGACGACGCGGTCGCGCTGGTCAACCAGCAGGCCGAGGCGATGTTCGGGCTGTCGAGCCGGGACGTCGGCCGGCCGCTGCGCGACCTGGAGCTGTCCTACCGACCGGTGGAACTGCGCGCGTACGTCGACCAGGCGAAGGTCGAGCGACGCGGCATCCGGATCAAGGACATCGAGTGGCAGCGCGGTGTCGGCGAGTCGGTCTGGCTGGAGATCCACGCGAACCCGCTGACGCACGCGGACGGCCGGATGCTCGGCGTGTCGATCGTGTTCCACGACGTCACCTCGGCGCGGGCGCTGCTCGACGAGCTGGCGCACACCAACCGGCAGCTGGAGACGGCGTACGAGGAGCTGCAGTCGACCAACGAGGAACTGGAGACCACGAACGAGGAACTCCAGTCCACGGTCGAGGAACTCGAGACGACGAACGAGGAACTCCAGTCCACCAACGAAGAGCTGGAGACCACGAACGAGGAACTCCAGTCCACCAACGATGAGCTGCAGGCCATCAACGACACGCTCCGTGAGCGCAGCGTCGAGCTGGACGAGGTGAACGACTTCCTCGAGGCGGTGCTGACGTCGATCCGGTCCGGTGTCGTCGTGGTGGACATGGAGATGCGGGTGGTGGCCTGGAACCTCGGCGCGGAGGAGCTGTGGGGCCTGCGGCAGCACGAGGCGATCGGGCAACACCTGCTGAACCTGGACATCGGGCTGCCGGTGTCGGAGCTGCGGCCGACCGTGCGCTCCGCGTTGCAGGACGTCGACTTCGAGGCGACGACGACGCTGCGGGCGGTCAACCGGCGCGGCAGGAAGATCACGCTGCGACTGC
This sequence comes from uncultured Actinomycetota bacterium, assembly GCA_963840275.1. Lineage (GTDB taxonomy): Bacteria > Actinomycetota > Actinomycetes > Mycobacteriales > Pseudonocardiaceae > Actinophytocola. The sequence continues at coordinate 320,711 of CAWIYK010000001.1, read as the reverse complement.
ACTGTGCGCCGCTGCGCAGCCCGGCGGGCGAGATCCAGGGTGGCATCCTGCTGATGGAGCCGCAGGACGCCGAGCCGGACACCACCCAGTGATGCGCGGCTACGAATCGGGCACAGCGGGCCACTCCGGTTGACGGGACCGCGGCCGTCCCGAACGATGGACGGGTGGCGCATACAGACCCACATGCATGCCTGCTGTCGGTCAGCGAGGAACAGCGGGCCGAGGTCGCGTCGGCGTTCGTCGGAGCGGGTGACCGCGTGGTGTTCTTCGGCGCCGACCCGGACTGGTTCGTGCGCAGGCTGCGCGAGGACGGACGCCCGCCGGCCGACGCCTACTCCGGGCCGTCGCCGTGCGGGGCCGAGGCCACCGTGCTGTCCGGCGAACGCAAGCTCTGCCTGTACGACAACCGCTCCCTCACCGGCACGCAACGCGCCGATGTCCTCGCCAGGCACTCCGACGCGCTCGTGGCGCCCGCCCTGTACGACGACGGGGTACTGCGGATCACCCGGCACGGTGACGTGCTGCGTCTCGCCGGCGAGGTCGACGTCAGCAACCGGCACGCCGTGATCGAGGCGATGCGTGGCGCGTCCGACCCGCTCACGATCGACGTGGCGTCACTGCGGTTCATCGACGCGGGCGGAGTCGCCGCGATGTACGCCGCCGCGGCGGGCAGCGTGCGGCTCCTGCACCCGCAGCCGGTGCCCCGCAAGGTCATCCAGCTGTTCGACCCGACCGCGGAACGTCTGGTGTGTGAGGGAATGGGTCGTGGCTGACAGACCCCAGGCGTTGGTACGCGCCACGCGTCTGATCGCGGCCTTCGAACCGAAGCGCCCCGCAGAACTACGCAAGTGGGTGTTCACCAACGCCGCTCCCCTGGTGCCGAACACCGACCTGCTGAACGCCGTGGTGCTGGTGGTCAACGAGGCCGTCACCACCGCGGGCACGACCGCGCCCGCCGAGGAGGACATCGAGGTCACGCTGCGGCGTGGGGCGACCGGACTGCGCTGCGAGGTGCTGGCCGCGGCCGCCCTGCCGGAGGTCCACCGCAACCGGCTGCCCACCGATCTGCGGGTGCGTGGGCTGTGGATGGCGATGCAGGTCAGCACCGACATCGACGTCCACGTCCGGCCGGACGGACCCGGTAGCCGAATCTCGATCACGCTTCTGCCGGGCGCCTGGACCTAGGCCGAGACCAGCCCGGCTTCGTAGGCGAAGATCGTCAGCTGCACCCGGTTCGACACGTCCAGCTTCGCGAACGTCCTCGTGATGTGCGTCTTCACGGTCGCCTCGCTCAGGTACAGCTCCGCGGCGACGTCCGCGTTCGACTTGCCCCGCGCGACGGCCGTCACGACCTGGCGCTCGCGGTCGCTCAGCGAGCCGAGCCGGGTCACGGCCCGCTGGCGGCGCGGGTTGGCCCGTGCCGCGACGAAGTGCCCGACGAGCTTGCGCGTGGTGTGCGGTGACAGCATCAGCTCGCCGGCCGCGACGACACGGACCGCGTCGATGATCTCCTGCGGCGAGCCCTCCTTGAGCAGGAACCCGGCCGCGCCGGCGGCGAGCGCGTCGAACACGTACTCGTCGAGGTCGAACGTGGTGAGCACGAGGACCTTGGGCGGCCGAGGCAGCGCCATCACGGCCGCGGTCGCGGCGAGACCGTCCATCCTGCGCATGCGGATGTCCATGATCACCACGTCCGGGGAGTGCGCGGACACCCGCGCGACGGCCTCGTCGCCGTCCCCCGCCTCCGCGACGACCACGATGTCCGGCGTGCTGGCGAGGATCATCGACAGGCCGGTGCGGACGAGCGGGTCATCGTCGACGAGCAGCACCCGCAGCGGAGTCACCGGGACATGTTAGGGGGCTGGCCGACCGTCCACGGCAGCCAGGCGCGGACCGCGAACACGCCCTGCGCGGTGGGCCCCGCGCTGACGTTGCCGCCCAACAGGTGCGCCCGCTCGGCAATGCCGGTCAGCCCGGTGCCGGAGCCCCGCGCCGGCGGGGCCGCCACCAACGGGTTGACGACCTCGATCGTCACCCCGACGCCGGGGCCACCACGCACCACCACGTCCCCGCCGGCACCCGGCGCGTGCCGCAGCACGTTCGTCAGCGACTCCTGCACGATCCGGTACACCGCCATCCCGAGCGGGGCCGGCGCGTGTGCCGCGTGGTCGAGCAGCACGGTCAGGTCCACCGGCACGCCGGCGCGGCGGGTGTCGGCGACCAGCCGCGGCAGGTCGGTCAGCGCGGGCGCCGGCGGCGCCGGCGAGCCGTCGGAGGTGAGGAACTCCCGGCCGTCGCGCAGGACGCCGATCACCTGGCGGAGGTCGTCGAGGGACTGTTTCGCCGTGGTCCGCACGGTGCGCGCGACGTCGCCGGCCGCGGGCGGCGCGTTCACCTCGAGCGCGCCGGCCTGCAGCGACAGCAACGAGAGCCGGTGCCCCAGCACGTCGTGCATCTCGTGCGCGATGCGGGACCGCTCCTCCTGCCGCGTCATCTCGTCGCGCAGCTCCCGCTCGCGGGTCTCGCGGCGCGTCAGGTCCGACCGGATGCCACGCAGAATGCCGACGGTCAACGGGATCGCGGTCAGCACCGCCGCCGTGACCACCACACCGACGACCCTGCCGAGCGTGTCCTCGGTGGACATCCAGCGGCCGGCGACCGTGACGTAGGGGTCCCAGCCCGCGTCGCGCCACAGCGCCAGCGCGGTGCCGGCGTAGACGAGCGCGCCACCCGCCCACAGGACCCGGTCCCTGCGCTTCGCGGCGAGTGCGGCGAGTGCGATGAGCGCGGCCATCGCGTCGGAGGTCAGCAGCAGGCACGGCACGAGCGCGATCGCGGTGACCAGCTCCGGCCGCTCGTGGCGCCAGCACAGCATGACGGCCGCGCCGATCGCCGCGACGAAGCTCAGGCCCGACAGCCACGTCGCGTGCAGCGACCCGTCGGTCGGCAGGTAACCGTCCGCGCCGAACACGTAGAAGCTGCTCACCACGCTGACCGCCACCGCGATCACGGTGACCACCACGCCGAGCACGCGCCGTCCCATGCCGGGAGAGCCTACGGACCATCCGGCGGCGGCCTGTCGGCCGTTCCGCCAACAACGATTACGACTTTCGTCGTAACGCCTCGCTGCCCACGAACGACGCGGCAGTCAGTTGTTCGCTGCTTGTATTCGCGGCAGCAGATTCCCTGAAAGGACCTTTCCGTGACCCAGTACGCTCCCAACCCGCCCCAGCAGCGCGCCGCGCAGCCGAGCAACGGACTCGGCACCACCGGTTTCGTGCTCGGCCTCATCGGGCTGCTGTTCTCGTTCATCCCGGTGATCGGCCTCGTCGCGTGGCCGCTGGTGATCCTCGGGATCATCTTCTCCGCCGTCGGGATCAGCAAGGCGAGCAAGGGCCGGGCCACCAACAAGGGCCTCGCGATCGCCGGTCTCGTCGTGTCGGTCGTCGGGCTCGTGATCTGCGTCGTGTGGGCGGCCGCGTTCGGCAAGGCGGTCGACGACGTCAACGACGAGGCGAACCGCGAGGCCGTGATCGTCTACGAGATCAGCGGCGACGCGGCGAACGTGGACGTCACGTACACGACGTTCGGCGACACGATGACGACCAACCAGGAGACGGCCGCGACGCTGCCGTGGTCCAAGGAGATCAAGACGAAGGGCCTCGTCAAGGAGGGGTCGCTCATGGTCACGACCGGCGAGACCGGCGGCACGGTGACGTGCAAGGTGACGGTGGACGGCAAGGAGGTCAAGACCGCGACGGCGACGGGCGCGTTCGCGATGGCGACCTGCGACAGCTTCTAGCCCGCCGGGGCCGGTGGGACCTCGGTCCCGCCGGCCCCTTCGAAGACGGTCTCCAGGACCACGATCGTCTGTGTGCCGGTCACGCCGTCGATCTCGAACACGCGGCGCAGCACGTCCTGCAGCTGCTCGGTCGTCCCGGTGCGGATCTTCACCAGCACCGAGGCCGAGCCCGCGACGATGTGCGCCTCCTCCAGCTCGGGAATCCCCGCCAGGGCCGCGCGGGTCGGCTCGTCGCCCATCCAGGCGCCGGCCTCGATCATCACGAACGCCAGCACCGGCCGGCCGACCGCGACCGGGTCGACGTCGATGGTGGTGCGGCGGATGACCCCCCGCTCCCGCAGCTTGCGCACCCGCTCGTGCGCGGCGCCCGCCGAGAGGCCGACGGCCTTGCCGAGGGCCGCGTAGGACTGCGTCGCGTCCTGCCGAAGCGCGGTCAACAGGATCTGATCTGTCTCATCCACTGTTTCACCGTACTGGATTCTGTACTATCGGGTTCATGCTGAACACCATCCCGGCCGACTTCAAGCTCGTCGACCAGCGGTTCGCCCGCCTCGACGGCGACTTCGTCGTCCGGCGGCTGCACGACGGCGCCCGCAAGTCCGAGGGCCCGGTGTGGTTCCCCGCCGGCCGCTACCTCGTGTGGAGCGACATCCCGAACGAGCGGCTGCTGCGGTGGGACGAGACCACCGGCGCGGTCGGCGTGTTCCGGGAGAACTCCGGCTACGCCAACGGGAACACGATCGACCGGCAGGGCAGGCTCGTCACGTGCGAGCAGGGTGCCCGGCGCGTGACCCGCACCGAGCACGACGGCACGGTCACCGTGCTGGCCACCCACTACGACGGCAGACTTCTCAACAGTCCCAACGATGTCGTCGTCCGCGCGGACGGCTCGGTCTGGTTCACCGACCCGGCGTACGGCATCGACGACGACTACGAGGGCAACCGGGCCGACAGCGAGATCGGCGCCTGCCACGTGTACCGCGTCGACCCCGACGGCGCGGTGACCGCGGTCGCCACGGACTTCTGCCGCCCCAACGGGTTGGCGTTCTCGCCGGACGAGCAGCGGCTGTTCATTGTGGACACCCGGCAGGAACCGAGCCATATCAGGGTGTTCGACGTGCTGGCCGACGGCAGCCTCAAGGGCGGCGAGATCTTCGCGGAGTGCGACTTCGGCCGCTTCGACGGCATCCGCCTAGACGACGCGGGGCGCGTGTGGGCCGCCGCGTGGGACGGCGTGCACTGCTTCCACCCGGACGGCACACTGCTCGGCAAGCTGCTGCTGCCGGAGTCGGTCTCCAACCTCACGTTCGGCGGCCGCAAGCGCAACGACCTGTTCGTCACGGCGGGCGGGTCGCTGTACACGCTGCGGGTGACGTTCACCGGCGCGCGGTACCCCGGCTAGTGGGCGCCGGGCCACGGGCCCGGTGTCGCGAGCACGTCCTCGTCCGTGGTTTCCGTGCGGTACAACGACATCCCGCGTGCCTCGTAGTTCGCGCGGGCGACCGGGCCGTCCAGTGAGCACGTGTGCAACCACACGCGGCGGGTGGCCAGCTCCCACGCGCGACGCAGGCCCGTCGTCAGCAGATGGCCGCCGATCCCCCTGCCGACGAACGCCGGCAGCAGCCCGAAGTACGCGACCTCGACCTCGCCGTCGACCGTGCCGTCCAGCTCGACGTAGCCCGCGGGCGTACCGCTGAGGTACGCGACCCACGTCTCCACACCGGGCCGGTCCAGCCAGTCGTGCCACTGCCGCCACGTCCAACCGAGGCGGTCGACCCAGTGCCAGTCACCGCCGACCGCGGTGTAGAGGAACCGGTTGAGCTCGGGACTCACCACCTCGGCGCGCGTGATCGTCACGGGCGCCGGCGCGGCCGGCCGCAGCTCGGCGACCGAGTGCTGCTCGAGGTACCACGTAGTGATCTCCACACCCCCGATGATTGCGCAGTTACAGCTGCAGTCACATCCACCTCATCCAACCGACAGCGCAGTCGCGCCAGCAATCTGGCCAGTCAGCTCACGCGGCGCGGTCGATGTCCACCACCAGGCGGGACGTGAGGTCGCCGAGTGCCTCGTCGACCGCGGGGAGCGCGTCCGCGCCGGCGGCGATGACGCCGTGGCGGTCGAGGGAGTCGGCGATGGGACCGAGGGTGGCGCCGGGGCCGACGAGCAGGTCGGCCGCGAGGGTGCGTGGGTGGTCGACGATCTCCTGCCAGCCGGCGACGGCGTGCAGCCGGCCCGGTGGCAGCAGCAGGAACTCCGAGCCGGCGGCGCGGGTCTGCGGCGGCACCGGCGCCGTCGGGCGGCCGAGGAGGTCGTCCAGCAGCAGGCCGTACAGCTCGAGGCCCGGCCGGCTGTGCTCGACGAGCGCGTGGATGTAGTCCCCGCCCTGCCGAGCGTGCACCTCGCCGAGCACGACGCCGTCGTCGGTCAGCCAGAACTCCACATGGAACACGCCGTGCGTGACGCCGGCCGCCGCGACGCCCTTCTCGACGGTCTCGGTCGCGAGCACGGTCGCGGCCCCGTCGAGCAGCGCCGGCACCCGGTGGCCGGTCTCGATGAACCGGTCGTTGGTCTTCTTGCTGGTGAGGGCGAGCACCTGCGGCGCGCCACCCAGCACGACCCCCTCCGCCGAGAACTCGGGGCCGTCGACGAACGTCTCGATCAGGAACGCGTCGGACTTCGACGCGCCGCCGAACTTGCCGAGCGACGCGGCGACGTTCGCCAGCGTCGCCATCGCCGCCGGCAGGTCGCCGACGTCCCGCAGCAGGGACACGCCACTGCTGCCGAGGCCGTCGCGGGGCTTGACGACCCACGGGCCCGCGTTGGCGCGCATGAACTCCGCCGCGTCGGCCCGCGTCCGGCACACGGCGGTGACCGGCTGGCGGAAACCGGACTCGCGCAAGCGTTCGCGGCACACGTCCTTGGTGCGGATGCCGGTGATCACGTCCGGGTCGTTGCCGGGCAGCCCCAGCTCGGCGGCGACCACCGCGGTGCACAGCACGGACAGCTCGTGGACGGTCATGACGGCGTCGATGCCGGTGGCCGTCCGCGCCCACGCGCGGCACGCCGCCGGGTCGCGCACGTCCAGCTCGACCGTCTCGTCGACGGACGCCAGCTCGTCGGGATGCGCGGCGGCCAGCTTGTCGGCCGTGTCCGCGCCGATCAGTGTGATTCCGCGGGACCGGGCCTGCACGGCCAGCCGAGTCAGCTGGTCCCGCCCCCAGGAAGTCGCCGCGGTGCAACCGAGAACCAGAACTCTCATGCGGTCAGGGTTGGGCCGCACACTCGACGACGGGTCGAGTCGGACTCGAGAAAGGGGCCGATCGCTCGGCCCCTTTCCCCTATCACGGTCTAGCTGACGACCTCCACGACGTCACCCGGCGACAGCGTGTTGTAGAACATCTGCGCCGCCTCCGGCGAGAGGTGGATGCAGCCGTGCGACTGCGCGGTCAGACTGCCTTCGTGGAAGGCGATACCGCTGGTCGTGAAGAACACCGAGTACGGCATCGGAGCGTTGTAGGCGTTGCTCCAGTGGTCGATGTCCTTGTACGTCACCTGGAACGTGCCCGGCGGTGTCTCAAAGCCCGGCTTGCCCGAGGTGATCGGCACGGCGCCGTAGGTCACGACCCCGTTCTGCATCAACCACGACGCGTTACCACTCAGGTCGATACACGCGTCGGCCTGAGCGCTACACGGTGCGGGACTCGCCTGCGCGGTGGCCGGAAGAGCCATCATCGCAGCCGTCCCCAGCGCCGCCGAACCAGCGACGACGCCCAACATCTTCCGCAGCTTCCCCATGATCAGACCTCCCATCTGCCCGCCTCCGGCGGGCTCGTGTTCGGTGCTGCTCACACGGAGTACCACTGCGGAGAGTTACCCAACCATCACATGATCGGTAAAGTTACAACGTGGCAAGATCCACGGCGGCCCGGGCGGGTTGGGTGCACGTCGTGACAAGTCGGCGACCGCTGATCGAGTGACCGGAGGTTTGACCCTTGCCGCGGTTGGTAATGCTCGAACACGAGTTCGAGGTCCTGACCCGAGGAGACACGATGACGAACCCGCGGACCAACCCGGAGAAGGCCCCGGAGGACTGGGTGACGGGCGACGAGCCGATGACCGGGCCCCAGGAGTCGTACCTGCACACGTTGGCGCAGGAGGCGGGCGCCGAGGTGCCGGCGAAGCTGTCGAAGGTCGAGGCGTCCCAACTGATCGACGAGCTGCAGGAACGCACGGGCCGCGGCGCGCCATGAGCCGTGGCGCACATTCGCGGATGGTCGATCCGGGGTGCCACCTTTACGCTGACCGTGACTCGGTTGGGTTGATCGGGTCCAACTGAGACGGCAGGTCCCCCGCCCGGGACCTGCCGTCTCTCTTCGCCCGCCGGCTCGGGCTAGGTTGACCTGTCATGACGACTGTTGCCGTGCTCGGCACGGGACTGATGGGCGCCGGGATGGCACACAGCCTCGCGCGCGCCGGGCTCGACGTGACCGTGTGGAACCGCTCCGCCGACAAGGCCCGCGCGGTCGGCCTGCCGGTCGCCGCCGTCGCGGCCGACGCGGTCGCCGGCAAGGACATCGTGGTCACCATGCTGTTCGACGACGAGGCGGTGACGTCGGTGATGACCGCCGCGCTGCCCGCCTGCCGACCCGACGCCGTCTGGCTGCAGACGAGCACCGTCGGCCTGGCCGCCACCGACCGGCTCGCCGACCTCGCGGCACAACACGGCATCGCGTACGTCGACGCGCCGGTGCTCGGTACCCGCCAGCCGGCGGAGAACGGCCAGCTGACGGTGGTCGCGGCCGGGCCGGAGTCGGCGCGGGAGGCGGCGGCGCCCGCGCTGGACGCCATCGGCGCGAAGACCGTGTGGGTGAGCGAGCGGCCCGGCGACGGGCACCGGCTGAAGCTCGTCGCCAACGCGTGGGTGCTGTCGGTCGTCGGCGGGACCGCCCAGAGCGTCGCGCTCGCGGACCGGCTCGGCCTCGACCCGCAGCGGTTCCTCGACCTCGTCGCGGGCGGGCCGCTGGACTCGGCGTACGCGCAGACCAAGGGCAAGGCCATGATCGCGGGCGACTTCACGCCCGCGTTCGCGCTCGGCGGCGCGACGAAGGACGCGGGCCTGATCCGCGCGGCGATGGCGGAGGCCGGCGTCGCCGACGGGTTGATGCACGCGCTGGAGGACCTGTTCGCCTCGGCCGGCGACCAGGACGACGACATGGCGGCGGTGATCCGCGCGGTCCGAGGGGACGCCTGAGCGGCCCGCCGTGTGCGATGCTCTTTCCGGATGACCGAGTTGCCCCACCGTGTCGGTACCCGGACCGCGACGTCCCTGGTGGCGGATGTGTTGTCGCGCGTTCCGGAACTGACCGACGCCCTCGTGCGGACCATCCAGGAGCAGAACCCCAACTACCGCCGCGTGAACGTGGTGCCACGGCACGACCTCTGGCAGTCCTGTCACGACAACCTCACCAGGGTGCTGCAGCTGGTCTCCCGCACGGCCGGCGACGGCGACACTGACATCCCGGACGACGAGGTGTACGACGCGGCCCGCGCCACCGGCCGGCTCCGCGCGCGGCAGCGGATGCCGCTCGACGACGTGCTGCGGTCGTTCCGGCTCGGTGGCCGGCTCGTCTGGGAGGCGTTGATCAGCCAGGCGCGCACCGACGAGCGCACCGACCCGGACGAGCTGCTCGACCTGGCGTCCTGGGTGTGGGCGGTCGTCGACGAGACCTCGGCGCAGGTGGCGACCGCCTACCACGCGACGGAACGCGAGCTGGTGCGCGTCGACGAGCAGCGTCGCGCCACGCTGTGGGAGGGCCTGCTCCACGGCCGCGCGAAGGACCCGGCGTTCGCCCACCAGGCGGCGCACAGCATCGGCGTGCCGCTCGACGGACCGTACGCGGTCGCCGCGATCGACGTCGACTCCTGCCACGGGCACGGGCACGCCGGCGACGGGCTCGAGTGCCGGCTGGCCGAGGAGGGCGTGACGTCGGTGTGGCAGGTCCGCACGAACACGCTCGTCGGGCTGGTCGCGGTCGGCGAGAGCGCGCTCGACACGGTGCTCGCGGTCCTGCGGGACAAGCCGACGGCGCCGGCCGGGCTGTCGATGACCGTCCGTGGCCTCGCCGATGTCGACATCGCCTACCGGCAGGCCGTGCTCGCCCGCAACACCGTGCCGCCCGGCCGGGTCGAGGTCGCGGCACTCGCCGAGCGGCTGCCGGAGGCGCTGCTGCTCAGCTCGCCGGACCTGGCGGAGGCGCTGATCCACCGCAGCCTCGGCGCGCTGCTGAGGATCCCGCTGGCCGAGCGCAGGCTGCTGCTCGACACCCTGAACGCGTGGCTCGCGACCGGCAGCTCGATCAACCAGACGGCGAACACCGTCCACTGCCACCGCAACACGGTCATCAACCGGCTGCGCCGCATCGAGACCGCCACCGGGCTGGACCTCTCCGACACGAGCGCGCACCTGGAGCTGTCGCTGGCGCTGCGCGCGTCGTGGCTGCTGCCGCCCGGTCCGCTCGCCTGACCCTCCTTATGCAGTGTGCACAGCCGGAGTAGCCCAAATGTAGGCATGGCGTTCCTTCTCGTGGCGGGTGTGGCGTGACACACTCCGGCTCGACTGCTCCGTACCGCCACCGATTAGCCACTCAGCGTGCCGCCCTGCGAGGACCCCATGGCAGAACACCGTCGTTCGCCCGACGACTCGTCAGACAACCCCAACCGCCGCCGCTTCCTCGGCTACCTGCTGGCGGCGCCCACGCTCGCCGCCGGCGTGACCTGGGCGGGCGCCGCGTCCGGCGTCGACGAGGCGGAGGCCGTCATCCCGTCGCTGCCGCAGCCGGAAGACCTCTTCGACCTCGGCGACCTGCAGAACCTGGCCGCGCTGCCGACCTCCGGCCTGATCAGTGTGCAGGTGAACGAGGACGGCACCGCGTCGTTCGCGTTGCACCGCACCGAGGTCGGCCAGGGCATCTCGACGACGGTCGCCATGATGATCGCCGAGGAGCTGGACCTCCCGATCGACAAGGTGCACATCTCGCTCGCCGACGCGCGGCCGGAGCTGTTGATGAACCAGCTCACCGGCGGCTCCAACTCGGTGCGCAGCATCTTCACCCCGGTGCGCACGGCGTCGGCCATCGCGCGCCAGCAGCTCGTGCGGACCGCGGCCGCGCGGTGGGGGGTGCCGGAGAGCGAGGTCGCCACGAAGGACGGCGTGCTCTCGCACCGCAGCGGGAAGAGCGCGCCGTACGGTTCGCTCGCGAAGGCGGCGGCGAGCGACCGGACGGTCCAGGTGTCCGCGACGCTCAAGGCGCCGACCGACTTCCGGGTGCTCGGCAAGCCGCAGAACCGGATCGACGCCGTCGACATCGTCACCGGTCGCAAGCAGTTCGGCATGGACCTGCGGGTGCCGAACGCGAAGCCGTGCATGGTCCGCAGGCCGCCGACGATCAACGGCACCGTGAAGACGGTCCGCAACCTGGCCGCGGTCAAGGCGATGCCGGGCATCACGGACGTCGCGGTGATCACGTACGGGGTGGCGGTGCGCGGCGACACGTTCGGCCAGTGCATCGACGGCCTGCGCGCGCTCGACGTCGACTGGAACCCCGGCACGGTCGACGGCGAGTCGGACGCGACGGTCCTCGCGAAGCTCAAGAAGGCGCAGCTCCCGCTGGCCGTGCCGCCGCTCGGCGCGCTGTCGGTGGACGCCGAGTTCACGTTCGCGTTCGCCAGCAACGCGCCGCTGGAGCCGGACAACGCGATCGCCGACGTGCGGTCCGACGGCGCGGAGATCTGGTCGACGCTGAAGGTGCCGATCGACGCGAAGCAGGACATCGCCCGCCAGCTCGGGCTGCCGGCGAACAAGGTCGTCGTGCACGTGGTGCCCGGCGGCGGGTCGTTCGGCCGGCACCTGTTCCACGACGTCGCCGCGGAGGCCGCGGAGATCTCGCAGAAGATGGGCAAGCCGGTCAAGCTGTCGTGGACCCGCACGGACGACTTCCGGCAGGGCCGCACCCACCCGATGTGCGTGTCGCGGGTGCGGGCCACGCACCTGCTCGGCAACGTGCTGACCTACGAGCAGCGGCACACCAGCTCGGAGACCAGCTTCAGCCACGGCCTCGGTGAGATGATCACGTCGACCGCGGCGGAGCTGCCGGTCGCCGGCAACCTGAGCTTCGCGGAGACGATCTTCCTGCTGAGCCAGTCGGTGCCCTACAACTTCGGCGTCGTCACCCAGCTACTCAACGAGATCCCGCTGAAGTTCAACACCGGCAGCATGCGCAACATCTACTCGCCCAACGTGGTGTGCGCGCAGGAGCTGGTCGTGGACCGGCTGGCCGCGAAGCTGCGCAAGGACCCGGTCGCGTTCCGCCGCGAGTTCCTCAAGGACGACCGGCTGCGCGCGGTGATGGAGAAGGCGGTCACGGTCGGCGAGTGGGGCAGGACGCTGCCCGCGGGAATGGCGCAGGGCATCGGGCTGCACGCGGAGTACCGCGGCGCGGTCGCGACACTCGTCGAGATCGACTGCCGGCCCGAGACCGTGAACCGGCCGATCACCGACGGGGTGACGGGCCCACGCGTCACGAAGGCGACGATCGTGGTCGACGCCGGCCTGCCGCTCAACCCGCGCGGGCTGGACGCGCAGATGATCGGCGGACTCAACGACGGCATCGCGCTCGCGCTGACGTCGAGCCTGCACATCAAGGACGGCATTCCGCTGGAAGGCAGCTGGGACAACTACTTCTACACCCGGCAGTGGAACACGCCGCCGGAGGTGCGGGTGGTCGTCATGCCGCCGACGACGGGCAACCCGAGCGGCGCCGGCGAGCTGGCGGTGGCGCCGTGCTTCGCGGCCGTCGCGTGCGCGTACGCGCGGGCCACCGGCACGATGCCGACCAGCTTCCCGATCAACCACGGGACGCTGTCGTTCGAGCCGTACCCGCTGCAGCCGTCCACCCCGCCATCGCCGACCGACGGCCTCGACACCGCCTTCTGAGGAGCTTTCCGTGTCACAGCACACTTTTGTTCTCAACGGCACCCGGGTGACGGTGGAGGTCGCGGACGACGTGCGGCTCCTGTGGGTGCTGCGCGACATCCTCGGCGTCACCGGCCCGAAGTACGGGTGTGGGCTGAACGTCTGCAAGTCGTGCACGTCCCACATCAACGGCAAGGCGTTCAACCCGTGCTCGGTCCCGGTGTCGAACATCAAGGAGACCGACGAGATCACGACCATCGAGGGCCTGCCGGCGACCGTCGGTGCCGAGCTGCACCCGATGCAGGAGGCGTGGCTCGAGGAGGACGTCTCGCAGTGCGGCTACTGCCAGCCGGGCCAGATCATGGCCGCGGTCGCCCTGGTCCGCAAGGCGAAGGCGGAGGGCAGGACCATCACCGACGCGGACCTCGACGGGTTGCGCAACATCTGCCGGTGCGGCACGTACTCACGGATCCGCACGGCGATCAAGAAGGGCGCGGACCGGATGTGACTCAGATCCGGTCCCACGGCACCGGCTCGTAGGCAGCCAGCACCCGATCCCGCAGGTCCGTGTCGACAGGGAGCGTCACGTCATCGACACGACCCACCGGAACCACACCCAGCGAGTTCGTCACGAACACCCCCGCAAACGACCGCAGGTCGCCAAGCCGCAACCGAGCACGGCGACTCGGCAGCACCTCCGACAGCAGCTGCATCGCGATGCCTTCCAGAAGCGGCGCGTCCGGCCAGACCAGCGAGGTGCCGTCGTGCACGGCGAGGTTGCTGATCGACGCCTCGCTGATGACGTCGTCCGCGCCGGTCAGCAGCGCGTCGTCGAAGCCGTCGCGTTCCGCGCGGAGCCCGTGGTAGATCTGGCCGAAGCCGCCGACGTGCTTGAGGTGCGGCGCGGGCCGCTCGTACCGCACGGACCGCAGGCGCTGCGGGGTCGTCGGCACCTGTGCCGGGGGCCGGACCGCGACCAGCACCGACGGCTCGTCCCCGGACTGGAACACGCTGACCCGCACCGACGCGTCGGCGACGCCGGCCAGCGCGTGGCGCACGCGGTCGCGCACCAGCGTGCCGTCGAGGCCGGTGTCGAACAGCTCCCGGGTCGCCCCGTCGAGGCGGGCGAGGTGTTTGTCGAGCCCTCTGGTTCGACCGTCGCGGACCTGCATCGCCGTGAAGTGCCCGTAGTTCACGAGCGCCGGGTGCACGAGTGCCGCCGCGGTCGCGGGTCGCCCGTCGATCTCCACCTTGATCACACCGGCCACCCTAACGACGCTATGCGGGCCGCCGGCCGATGCGGCACAGTGACCCGGTGCGCACCGTGTCCCGTCGCGAGGGCTACCTACTCGTCGCGATCCTCGTCGTGGCGCTGGTGTGGTCCGCGATCGGCGCGACGAGCATCGGCACGTGGGCGCTCGAGGTCGTCTGGATCCTCGTCGGCGCGCCGCTCGTGCTCCTCAACCGACGCCGGTTCCCGCTGACGCGGCTCGTCTGCTGGCTGCTGGTCGCCCACGCGGTCGTCCTCTGCTACGGCGGGCACTACACCTACGCGGAGACCCCGGTCGGCGACTGGTTCCGGGACACGTTCGACCTGTCCCGCAACCACTACGACCGCTTCGCGCACTTCGTGCAGGGGTTCGTGCCCGCGCTGCTGGTCCGCGAGCTGCTGCTGCGACGCACTCCCCTACGCCGCGGCGGCTGGACGTTCACGCTCACGACCGCGGTGTGCCTCGCCTTCAGCGCGTGCTTCGAGTTCGTCGAATGGGTCTCCGCCGTGATCCTCGGCGCGGGCGCCGACGCCTTCCTTGCCACGCAAGGGGATGTGTGGGACACGCAGTGGGACATGTTCCTGTGCCTGTGCGGCGCGCTGGTGGCTCAGCTCACGCTGGGTCGCGTACACGATCATCAGCTGCCGTCACATTGGCTCGCTCCGCTCGCGTAATCGCGGCCTTGACCCGGCGGCCGCTCATCCACGCCCTCACCGCCACACTGGCTCGCTCCGCTCGCGAAATCGCGGCCTTGACCCGGCGTCTTCCCTCCTCCGTGCTCGACGCTGACGCGCCTGCGCGCGAGCGTCACTCCAGACACCGGCGGCCGCTCACCCATGGTGGTGACATCGGTGCCGCTCTGGGTCGTGACGTCACGTCTGTCGGTTAAACCTGTGCGGGTTCCGGGAGCGGCGCCTCGGCCGGTGGGCGGACCACGGCGATCAGGAACGCTGCCACCAGTGTCAGTACGCCGGCGACCAACAACGCGACGTGCAGGCCGGCGGTGAAGGCGGTGCCGTCCGGATCCGAGGCGCCGAGGTGCGCGTTGACGATCGCGCCCAGTGCGGCGATGCCGAGCGCCGTGCCGGTCTGGCGGGCGGCGTTGACGGTGGCCGCGGCGGTGCCGGACCGTTCGCGGCCGACCGCGGTGACGCCGGCCGAGTTGGTCGACGTGATCGCGAGGCCCATGCCGATGCCGAGGAGCGCGAACAGGACGGCGATCAGGCCGTACCCGGTGGTGGGCCCGACAGTAAGCAGCGACAGCAGGCCGAGGCCGATCATCGTGTAGCCGGTCAGCATGATCCGGTCGCCGTCGAGTCGCGCGCCGAGCCGGCCGCCGACGACGGAGCCGGCCGCGATGCCGAGCGAGTACGGCAGGAACTGGACGCCGGTCGACGCCGCGGACGAGCCCTGGACCTGCTGCAGGAACAGGGAGAGCAGGTAGAAGGTGCCGTACGCGCCGAACCCGAGCACGAACGACGCGAACGTCACCACCGCGAACCTCGGCTGCGCGAACAGGCCGGCGGGCAGCATCGGCTTGGGCTGGCGGCGCTCCACCGCCACGAACAGCACGAGCCCGACCGCGGCGACCCCGAGCAGCGCGAGGATCAGCGGCGAGTCCCAGCCCCGGTGGCCCGCCTCGAGCACGGCGTAGGTCAGCGCGGCGAGCCACACGATGCCGAGCACCTGCCCGGCCGGGTCGGCGCCCGCGTGCTCGGGGTCGGCGCTCTCGACGATGCCGCGTCGCCCGGCCACGATCGCGATCACCCCGAGCGGCAGGTTGATGAGGAAGATCGCCGGCCAGCCGAAGAGGTCGGTCAGCACCCCGCCGACCAGCGGCCCGACGACCACGGCCAGCGCGACACAGGCGCCCCACAGCCCGATCATCTTCGCCTGCTGTCCGCGTTCCGGGAACCCCTGCACCAGCAGCGACAACGCACCCGGCGCGACGGCGGCGGCGCCGACACCCTGCACCAGCCTGCCGAGGATCAGCAGTGTCGTGGTCGGCGCGACGGCGCACAGCAGCGAGCCGACGGTGAAGATCGTCAGGCCGGTGAGGAACAGCCGTTTGCGACCGAAGCGGTCACCGAGCGAGCCGCCGGAGAGGATCAGCGCGGACAGGCAGAGCGTGTAGCTGTCGACGACCCACTGGACGGTGCTGAAGCCGGCGCCGAGCGAGTCCTGCATGGCCGGCAGGGCGACGTTGACGACGCTCACGTCCAGCAGGGACATGAACGTGCCGAGGAACACCGAGAGGACGAGACCGGCCACGGCCCCACCGCACCACACGCCCATAGAGGACCGCTGGAGCTGGCTAGTGGCGGAAGTGGTCGGCCAGCTGCAGGGTGGCGACCTCGGCCGCCGAGACCCACGCGAACTCGTCGTGCTCGTCGGGGCTCAGCACCACCGCGCCGCGCCCGTCCTCGGCGACGTCGAAGATCCGCGCGTGGATGCGCACCGGCTTGCCGGTGACGTCCATCCAGTTGTGCCGACCGCGCTCGCTCCGGACCATGACCCGCAGCCCGGTCTCCTCGTGCACCTCCCGCACGGCGGCGGCCTCGTGCGACTCGCCGGTCTCGACCGAGCCGCCGGGCAGCTCCCACCGCCCCCCGAGGAACACCCCCTGGCGGCGTCGCACGTACAGGATCGCGCCATCCCGATCGATCCGGCAGTACACCAGGTGCCTATCCGCGACTTCGCCCACGCGCGGCAGCCTAAGCGGTGTTCGACCAGATCACAGCGCCCGCCTTGGCACCATTACTGAGTGCGACCACTTGACTGCGGAACAAATTTGGTCTAAACCAGACATGTGGTCTAGACCACATCTCCGGATTCACCCCTGCGTCCCGGGAGATCGCATGAGCCTGAAACGAAAACTCACCCTGTTCGCGGCCGCCGCGACCATCGCACCGCTCGGTCTCGTGGTGCTGCCCGCGGCAACAGCGAGCGCGCACGGCTACATCTCGTCCCCGCCGAGCCGGCAGGCGCAGTGTGCCCAAGGCACGGTGTCCTGCGGTGACATCAAGTGGGAACCGCAGAGTGTCGAGGGGCCGAAGGGCCTGCGCAGCTGCAACGGCGGCGTCGGCCGGTTCGCCGAGCTGAACGACGACAACAAGGGGTGGCGCGCGACCACGGTCGGGAACACGGTGACGTTCACCTGGACGTTCACCGCCCGCCACGCCACCACCAACTACGAGTACTACCTCGGCAACACGCGCGTCGCCGAGTTCAGCGGCAACAACCAGCAGCCGCCGCCGTCGCTGTCGCACACCGTGAACCTCGGTGGTGCGTCGGGCCGGCAGAAGCTGCTGGCCGTGTGGAACATCGCGGACACGCCGAACGCGTTCTACTCGTGCGTCGACCTCCAGATCGGTGGGAGCCCCGCGCCGCCGACCACACCGCCGACGACCGAGCCGCCGAGCACGCCGCCGACCGGCACGTGGGCGACCGGCACGGCCTACCCGACCGGGTCGCAGGTCACGTTCAACGGCCGCTCGTACCGCTGCCTGCAGCAGCACACCGCGCTGCCAGGTTGGGAGCCGGCGACCACGCCGGCACTGTGGCAGTCCCTGTAGTAGATCGAGCCGGCCGGCCCGGGGCCCCCGGGCCGGCCGGCAACCAGGAGCGAACCTGATGACACGCTGCCTGCTCGTCGTACTCCTGTTCCTGCTCACCGGCTGCGGGAGCGCGCTCACCGCGACGACGGAACCCGCGCGGACCGAGAGCGCGCCGGCGCCGGACGGCTCCTACAACGACACCGACGTGATGTTCCTGCAGATGGCCGTGCCGAGCCACAAGCAGGGCATGGCGCTCGCGGACCTCGCCGTGGCGCGGGCGACCCGCCCCGACGTGCGCGACCTCGCCGCCGCCGTGAAGGCCACCCAGTCCGACGAGCTCGCGGACATGGAGGACTGGCTGACGAAGTGGAACCAGCCGATCGCCGCCGACCCCGACCCGCACGCACACGCCGGGCACGGCGGCATGCACGCCACCGACCCCGCGGTCGTCGCCGACCTGGAGTCGACGCCCGCCGGACCCGACTTCGACCGCAAGTTCCTGAACCTGCTGACCGGTCACCAGCACGGTGCGGTCGAGCTGGCGCGGATGGAGGAGAAGGACGGCTTCAACCCCGACGCCAAGGATCTCGCGGAACGGATCGTCAAGTCCCGCACCGCGCAGATCCAACAGATGCTGGCCTACCTGGAGCAGTAGCCCGAGCTGGGCCCGCGCCGTCCTTCCGCGAGCAGCAGGTGAACCGTGGCGAGTGATCGCCACGGTCGCCACCGCCCCGGGTCCGCGCCCAGGCGGCGTACGGCGGCGACGATCGCGGGATCGGTGGCGGGGAAGGCATCCCGGGCGCCGAGTCACAGCGCGAGGTGCTGTCCGGCGTCGCTGTCGGGCGTCGGCCAGCCGGTAGGGCCGGCACCGCAGGCACGCCCGGTACCCGGTGGCCCCGGCGGCGGCCGCGAGCTCGTAGGTCCGCACGTTCTCGACGAGCGGCTTGGCGCGCACCCCGGCCGACAGTAGATGCCGGTCGTCCGCACAGCCGAATAGGTGGTCACAGAGCCACGATGCCCCCTGCCGAGGCCCTGCGCTGGCCGGATCCGGACACGGCACCGGCCAGCCGCGAGGTCACTTCAGCCAGGCGTCCACCTTGTCCCGGTTCTCCTTGACCCACTTCTCCGCCGCGTCCTCCGGCGACATCTTGTCGACCGCGATGTACTTCGCCACCAGGTTCTGGTCGTCGTTGGTCCACTCGAAGTTCGTCACCAGGTCCGCCGCGGGGCCGCCCGCGTCCATGAACTTCTTCGACGCGATCTTGTCCAGGTCGTAGGGCGGGTAGTCGCACGCCACCTTCTCGGCGTCCGCGTCGCAGCCCTCGGTGTACTCCGGCAGCTCGATCTTCACCAGCTTCACCTCGAGCAGGAACCACTGCGGCTCGTAGAAGTAGCCCAGCATCGGCTTCTTGTCCTTCTCCGCCTGCCGGAACGACTGGATCAGCGCGGCCTCGCTGCCCGCGTACACCACCTTGAAGTTCAGGTTCAGGTTCTTCACCAGCGCGGCGTCGTTCGTCACGAAGGACGGGTCGCCGTCGAGCAGCTGGCCCTGCCCGCCGGACTCGGAGGTCTTGAACAGGTCCGCGTACTTGTTCAGGTTCTTGTAGTCGGTGATGTCCGGGTACTGCTCGGCCATCCACGGCGGCACGTACCAGCCGATCGTGCCCGTGTTGCCCGTGGAACCCACCCGCACGGCCGTCTTCTGGTCGTCGATGTACTTCTTCTTCAGGTCGTCGTGGCCCCAGTTCTCCAGCACCACGTCGACCTCGCCGGTGCCGAAGCCCTGCCAGGCGACCTCCTCCTTGAGGTCCTTCTTCGTGACCTTGCACCCGAGGTCGTTCTCGGCGACGTACGCGACCACCGCCGCGTCCGCCTCGTAGCCGACCCACGGGTTGATCGCGATGTTGAAGTCGCCGCAGTCCGCGGAGTCGCCGCCACCGCCGCCACCGCCGGAGTCCTCACCGACCTTCGCGCCGCCACACGCGGCGAGTGCGAGCGCGACCACGCCCAACAGGGCCGTCCTGGCCGTCCTGCCAACCAACCTAGCCATCGTGACCTCCTACTTCCGGCCCCGGCCCGTGCGACGGGCCGCTGCCTGGGTGATGCGGTCGAGCATGATGCCGAGCAGGACGATCGCCAGTCCCGCGGCGAGGCCCTTGCCGTACAGCTGTCCCTGCGAGAAGCCGGCGACGACGTCGTAGCCGAGCGCCCCCGCGCCGACCAGCGCGCCGACGACGACCATCGACAGGACGTAGATCAGCCCCTGGTTCGTCGCCAGCGCGAGTGACCGCGCCGCCATCGGCAGCTGGACCTTGAAGATCGTCTGCGGTGTGCTCGCGCCCGCCGCGACGGCCGCCTCGACGGTCGTCGCGGACACGCCGCGGATGCCGTCCGCGACGAGCTTGATCACCACCGGCGCGGCGAACACGACGGCGGCGGAGATCGCGGTGAACCGGGTCGCGCCGAACAACGCGACGAACGGCACCAGGTACACGAACGCGGGCATGGTCTGACCGGCGTCCAGCAACGGCCGGAGCACCCGGTCGACCCGCCTGCTCCGGCCCATCCACACCCCGAGCGCCACCCCGAGCACCATCACCGCGACGGTCGCGATCAGCGTGGACGCCAGCGTGGTCATCGCGTCGCGCCACACGCCGGTGCCGATCAGCAGGCCGAGGCACACGGCCGACACGATCCCCGCCCGGACGCCGCCGAGCACCACCGCGAGCGCGACCACGAGCGCGCACATCAGCCACCAGGGCGACTCGGTGAGCAGCGACTCGAACGGGTTGAGCAGGCCGGTCGTGACCAGGTCGCGAAAACCGTTGGTGAGGACGGAGAAGTTGTCCTGCACCCACGTGGTCACCTGCGTGGCGAACTCCGAGATCCGCGGTCCGATGTTCGCGTCCGACGGGAACGCCGCGGCCCACACGTAGGTGTAGGCCATGTACACGCAGGCCGCGGTGACCACGCCGCCGCCGATCAGCAGCGGGCGCGACAGCGTGGCGCGCCGGCCGGCCCGCGCGCCCGCCGCGGTCGTCACCCGGTCCAGCACGACCGCCATGACCACGATGGCGAGGCCCGCGTTGAACGCGGTGCCGACGTCGAGCGACTGCAGCGCCTTGATGACCGTCTTGCCGAGGCCGGGCGCGTCGATCAGCGCCGCGATCGTCACCATCGCGAGCGCGGCCATGATCGTCTGGTTGATGCCGAGCACGATGGTGCGCTTCGCCATGGGCAGCAACACCTTCGTGAGCCGCTGCCGGCCGGTGGCGCCGAGTGAGTCGGCCGCCTCGACCGTGTCCGCCGGCACCGAGGCGATGGCGTGCGCGGTGATCCGGATCGCCGGCGGCATCGCGTAGATCAGGGTGGCGATCGTCGCGGACGCCGGGCCGATGAGGAAGAACAGCGTCAGCGGCGCGAGGTAGACGAACGTCGGCATCGTCTGCATGAAGTCCAGCACCGGCGTGATGACTCGGCTCACCCGTGGCTTCAGGCCGGCCCAGATGCCGAGCGGGATGCCGATGACGAGCGCGATGAGCACGGCGGCGATGGTCAGCGCGAGCGTGTCCATGCTCTCTTCCCACAGGCCCTGCAGCCCGAAGAAGACGAACCCGGCGACCGCGAGGACCGCGACCCGGACGTTGCCGGCGAGCCACGAGACGTAACCCGCGATCGCCACCACGCCGAGCCAGCCGATCAGGGGCACGCCGCGGCCGGGCACCGGCTGGGAGATGAGGTACTGGATGCCGGACACGAGGTTGTCGACGACGAGCCGGATCTCGTTGAAGAAGTAGAGGAACAGCGGGTTGCTGTTGCGGCTCGCGCCGATGGAGTCGTTGAGCTCGTTGAACCAGCGGTGCAGCGGCGTGAGACCGGCGGAGGCGAGGTCGAGCGTGTCGCGGCCGCGGAAGATCACCCAGAGCACGAGCCAGCCGGCGAGGATCCCGGCGATCGTGAGCAGGCGGCCCGGCCGCGTTCTCGTGCGCCGCGGCAGTGGTTCGCCGGCCGGGGCGTCGGTCGCCGGCTCGGCGACGGTGGCGGTCACGACGCGGCCCGGCCGCGAACGGGGAACTCAGTGGTTCCGAACGGTCGACTCACTGTGTCCGAACGGGGGACTCGCGGGGTCATGCGACCGGCTCCTGGTTCGCGATGACCGCCAGGATCTCCTCGTCGCCGACCATGCCGAGCAGTTCGCCGTCCGCCACCACCTTCACCGGTTTCTCCGCCGCCAGCACCGCGCGGGTCGCCTCGCGCACCACGACGTCCGGGGACAGCTCCGGGCCGTCGAGCTGGTCGTCGGGACGCCTGTCGCGCATGATCCAGCGCAGTGTCAACACGTTCGCGCGCGGCACGTCCCGCACGAAGTCCGCGACGTAGTCGTCGACCGGCGCGCCGACCAGCTCGTCGCCGGTGCCGATCTGCACCATGTCGCCGTCGCGCATGATCAGGATGCGGTCGCCGAGCTTCAGCGCCTCGGACAGGTCGTGGGTGATGAACACCATCGTCTTGCCGACCTCGCGGTGCAGGCGGATGACCTCCTGCTGCATGTCGCGGCGGATCAGCGGGTCCAGCGCGGAGAACGGCTCGTCGAACAGCATCACCTCGGGGTCCACCGCGAGCGCCCGCGCGAGGCCGACCCGCTGCTGCATGCCGCCGGAGAGCTGGTCGGGGTAGGAGTCCTCGTAGCCGGCGAGGCCGACCAGCTCGATCACCTCGATGGCGCGCCGGTAGCGGTCGGCCCTGCTGGCGCCGCCGATCTCCAGTCCGAACGCGACGTTGTCGAGCACCCGCCGGTGCGGCAGCAGGCCGAAGTGCTGGAACACCATGGCGAACTTGCGCCTGCGCAACTCGCGGAGCCGCCGCTCGTCGGCCGTGCGGATGCTCTCGCCCTCGAACACCACGTCGCCCGCGGTCGGCTCGATCAGCCGCGTCAGGCAGCGCACGAGCGTGGACTTGCCCGAACCGGACAGTCCCATCACGACGAACACCTCGCCGGGCGCGACGTCGAACGACACGTCGCGGACCGCCGCCGTGCAGCCGGTCGTGCTCAGCAGCTCGCGCCGCGACAGCGTGGACAGCTCCGCCGAGCCGACCACCCGCTCGGCCTTCGGGCCGAACACCTTCCACAGCTCTCGGACGGAGATCACCGGGTCTGCGTGCACGGCCGGCCCCTTTTCTATGCGTGGAACCAGTTCTGCGGCTTCGGGTCGATGTTGTGCCAGATGTGCTTCTTCTCGCGGTACTCGTCGAGCCCGGACGGGCCGAGCTCGCGGCCGACCCCGGACCTGCCGAACCCGCCCCACTCCGCCTGCGGCACGTACGGATGGTAGTCGTTGATCCACACGGTGCCGTGCCGCAGCCGCCGCGCGACCCGCTGCGCCCGCCCGGCGTCCTGTGTCCACACCGCGCCGGCGAGGCCGTAGGCCGTGTCGTTCGCGATGCGCACCGCGTCGTCCTCGTCGGTGAACCGCTCGACGGTCAGCACCGGGCCGAACGACTCCTCGTGCACCACCGACATCGCCTGGTCGCACTCGTCGAGAACCGTTGGCAGGTAGTAGAACCCGTTCGCCAGCGCGGGATCGTCCGGTGGGCCGCCGCCGCAGCGCAGCACCGCGCCTGCCGCGACCCCGGCGTCCACATAGGACGCGACCTTGTCCCGGTGCGCGGCCGAGATCAGCGGCCCGGTCTCACTGTCCACATCGAACGGTCCGCCGAGCCGGATCTTCCGTGCCCGCCGCACGATCTCGTCGACCACCTCGTCGTGCACGGAGTCCTGCACCACCAGGCGCGCGCCGGCGGAGCAGACCTGGCCGGAGTGCAGGAACACGGCGGTGAGCGCGAAGTCGACGGCGGTCGGCAGGTCGGCGTCGGCGAACACCACGTTGGGGTTCTTGCCGCCCAGCTCCAGCGCGACCTTCTTGACGGTCGCCGCGGCGGCCGCCATCACCTGCTGTCCGGTCGCGACGCCGCCGGTGAACGACACCAGGTCGACGCCCTCGTGCGCGGCGAGCGGCGCGCCCACCGCCGGACCGGCGCCGAGGACCAGGTTCGCGACACCGGCCGGCAGATCGACCTCGTCGAGCGCCCGCATGAGCAGGATCGCCGTGGACGGGGTCAGCTCGCTCGGCTTGAGCACGAAGGTGTTGCCGGCCACGAGCGCGGGCGCGACCTTCCAGGACGTCTGCAGCAGCGGGTAGTTCCACGGCGTGATGAGCCCGCACACGCCGACCGGCTCGTGCACGACGCGGCTGAGCGCGTCGGCCCGGCCGGTGTCCACCACGCGGCCGGCGTCGGTGCCCGCGATGCCGCCGTAGTACCGGAAGCAGGACACGACGTCCGCGACGTCGTACTCGCTCTCCGTCAGCCGCTTGCCCGTGTCGAGCGACTCGGCGCGCGCGAACTCCATGGCGTCCCGCTCGAGCAGGTCGGCCAACCGCAGCAGCAGCGCGCCGCGCTCGCGTTCCGGCGTCGCGGGCCACTCGCCGGTGTCGAACGCTTGGCGCGCGGCGGAAATCGCCGCGACCGTGTCGGCAGCGCCCGCCTCGGACACCGTCACGACGTGGCTGCCGTCCGCGGGGCAGCGAATCTCCCGTCGACCGCCGTCGACCGGCTCCCGCCACCTGCCCCCGATGTACAGCTCCGCCATACGCGGTTCCTCACCTGGTCGGCGACCGTTGCGTATCGTGCGTTCCGGTTCTTAGTGAGAGAAACCCTTGTCCACGGCGCGAACAAAATCAAGAGGCATGGTCACCTCCGTGCCGATAGAACTCGACGGTCGCGGGTGGTAGCGGAGTGTCACCGAGGATGAGGTCGGCGGCCTTCTCGGCGACCATCATCACCGGCGCGTAGATGTTCCCGTTGGTGACGTAGGGAAGCACCGACGCGTCCACCACCCGCAGCCCGCGCAGGCCGTGCACGCCCATCGACGCGGGGTCGACGACGGACCGCTCGCCGACGCCCATCGCGCAGGTGCAGGACGGGTGCAGCGCGGTCTCCGCCTCGCGACCCACCCAGTCGAGGACCTGCTCGTCGGTCGCCACGTCCGGTCCCGGCGACAGCTCGCCGCCGTTGAACGGCGCCATGGCGGGCTGGTTCAGCAGGTCGCGGGTGATCCGCACCGCCTCGACCCACTCGCGCCGGTCCTGCTCGGTGGACAGGTAGTTGAACCGCAGCGCGGGATGGCGCCTCGGGTCGGTGCTGGTGATCTTCACCGAACCGCGCGCGTCGGAGTACATCGGGCCGACGTGCACCTGGTAGCCGTGCCCCCCTGACGGCGCGGAACCGTCGTACCGCACGGCGATCGGCAGGAAGTGGAACATCAGGTTCGGGTACTCGACGTCGGCGTTGCTCCGCGCGAACCCGCCGCCCTCGAAGTGGTTCGTCGCGCCGGGACCGCTGCGCAGGAACAGCCACTTCGCGCCGATCCACGGGCGGTGCCGCCATTTCAGGTACGGCTGCATCGACACCGGCTGCGTGCACGCGTACTGGACGTACACCTCGAGGTGGTCCTGGAGGTTCTCCCCCACCCCGGGCAGGTCGGCGACCACGGCCACGCCGAGCGCCCGCAGCTCGTCCGCGTTGCCGACGCCGGACAGCTGCAGCAGCTGCGGGGAGTTGATCGCGCCGCCGCACAGCACGACCTCGCCGGCCTCGACCGTGTGCGTGCGGCCGCGGACCACGTAGTCCACCCCGGTCGCGCGGTCGCCGTCGAACCGGACCCTGGTGACGAGCGCCCGCGTGACCACGTCGAGGTTCGACCTGCGCCGGGCCGGGCGCAGATAGGCGGTGGACGCCGACCAGCGGCGTCCGTTGTGGACGTTGCGGTCGAACGGGGCGAACCCCTCCTGCCGGAAGCCGTTGACGTCGTCGGTCAGCGGGTAGCCGGCCTCCTGGACGGCCGCGAAGAACGCCGTGAACAACGGGTTCGTGGCCGGTCCGCGTTCGAGGACCAGCGGGCCGTCGTGGCCGCGGAACTCGTCGTCGGCCGCGGCCGCCGTGCAGTTCTCCATGCGGGAGAAGTAGGGCAGGCAGTGCGCGTAGTCCCAGGTGGACATTCCGGGGTCGGCGGCCCAGCGCTCGTAGTCCAGCGGGTTGCCGCGCTGGAAGATCATGCCGTTGATGCTGCTGGAGCCGCCGAGCACCTTGCCGCGCGCGTGGTGGACGCGGCGGCCGTGCATCGCCGGCTCGGGCTCGGAGTTGTAGCGCCAGTCGTAGAACCGGCTGCCGATGGGCATCGTGAGCGCGGCCGGCATGCGGATGAAGACGTCCCACGGGTAGTCCGGCCGGCCGGCCTCCAGGACCAGGACACGGTTCGCCGGATCCGCGGACAACCGGTTCGCCAGCACGGAACCGGCCGATCCGCCCCCGACGACGACGAAGTCGTACCGGCTGGAGGTCACGCGGGCATGCTACTTCAGGTTGCGCGATACGCACCCTGTTGCGCTGGTCAGTCGGTGAAGTCTCGCGCCGCCAACGCCTGGAACGCCGCCAACGCCTGGGCCGCCTGCGGTCCCGTCGCCGACACCCGCACCTCGTCGCCGCCGCGCGCGCCGAGCCCGATTAGGGCCAGCACGCTGCGACCGTCGGCCTTCGCGGCGCCGAACCGGACCGTCACGCGCGCGTCCAGCCCGGTCATCGCGCGCGCCACCATCGCGGCGGGGCGTGCGTGCAGGCCGATCTCGTTGGTCAGCGTGACCGCGACCTCCTCCGGCACGTCGGCGACCAGGCTCATCGAGCCGACCACGTCCACGTCGCCGACGATGCCGGCCGGCTCGGGCACGTCGACCACGTCGGCGGTGGACAGCACCGGGTAGGCCTCGGCGATCAGGCCGGCCGCCTCGTGCGCCGCCGCGGCCACGTCCACCAGCGCCGCCCCGCCCTGCGCGGCCACCGCCGCGGCGACCGTGCCCTCCACCAGCGGCGCGTCCACGACGACGGCCGAGTCCGGGTCGTCGAGCGTCTCGACCACCATGTCGGCCACCATGCGCGCGCTGCCGAGGTCGTAGAGCAGCACCACCCCGACCCCGTCGGAGGCACGCTCGACCGCAGAGGACACCGCGCCGAAGTCGGTGCCGATCTCGCCGTCACCCGTGCCACCCGCCGCGACGACCACCACGTCCGGCGCCATCTGCGCCGCCACCTCGACGACGCCCGCCGCCAGCCCCGCGCTGTGCGACACCACCACCAGCCCAACGCGGCTCACGACTCCCCCTCACAGGCTCCGGGAAGCCGCTCGCGGTCGCCCTGTGACACTGACTCGCTCGCAAGCTCGCTCAGTGACACTGACTCGCTCGCAAGCTCGCTCATGACGCCGCCACCGACGCGAACGCCTTCAGCATCAACGTCGTCGAGCGCGCACCGGGGTCGAGATGTCCGGCACTGCGTTCGCCGAGATAGGACGCCCGGCCCTTGCGCGCGACCAGCGGCACCGTCGAGTCGGCACCCGTCGCCGCCGCGTCCGCCGCCGCCGCGAGCACCTCGGCGACCGTGTCGCCGGCCGCCGCCGCGACCGCGGGGGTCAGGGCGTCGACCATGGTCTTGTCGCCGACCTCGGCCTTGCCGCGCGCGACCACGCCGCCGAGCGCGGCACGCAGCGCCTCGGCCACCTCTGCCGGCCCGAGCTCCGCCGCGTCCTTCACCGCCGTCGACGCGCGCAGGAACGCCGTGCCGTACAGCGGCCCGGCCGCCCCGCCGACCTTCGAGATCAACGTGGTCGCCACGAGCTTCAGCACCGCGGCCGGCGTGTCCGGAACGGACTGGTCCAATGCGGACACCACGGCCCGGAAGCCGCGGTCGAGGTTCTCGCCGTGGTCACCGTCGCCGATCACGCGGTCGAGCTGGATCAGCTCGACACGGTGCTCGGCGACCGAGGCGGCCACGGCCCGGATCGCCTTCGCGACGTCGTCCGCGCCGCAACCCACGTCAGGTCCCCCACCGCAACGCCGCGGTGCGCACCGGCGCGTCCCACAGCTCGAGCAGGTCGTCGTCCAGTCTCAACAGCGTCAGGCTCATGCCCTGCATCTCCAGGCTCGTCACGTAGGGCCCCACCAGCCGGCGCTCCACCACGATGCCGCGCTCGGCGAGCAGCCGCTCCGCGATGCCGTGCGCGAGGTAGAGCTCCAGCAGCGGCGTCGCGCCCATCGAGTTCGTGAACAGCAGCACCCGGTCCCCGGACGCGAACGGCAGGTCCTCGACGATCGGCTCGAGCAGGCGCGCCACGATCGCGTCGGCGTTCTCCACCGGCATCCTGGCCCGGCCCGGCTCGCCGTGGATGCCGATGCCGACCTCCATCTCGTCGTCGGCGAGGTCGAAGCTCGGCTCGCCGACGTGCGGCACGGTCGGGGCGGCGAGCGCCATGCCCATCGACCGCACGTTCGCGACGACCCGCTCGGCGAGCGCGTGGACGGCGGCCAGGTCGTCGCCCCGCTCGGCGGCCGCGCCGACGATCTTCTCGAGCAGCACGGTGCCGCCCACGCCGCGTCGGCCGGCGGTGTACGTCGAGTCCTTCACGGCCACGTCGTCGTCGATCACGATGGTGCGGACCTCGACGTCGCCGGCCTCGGCCAGCTCCGCGGCGGTCTCGAAGTTGAGCACGTCGCCGGTGTAGTTCTTGACGATCAGCAGCACCCCGGCGCCACCCTCGGTCCGCTCGATGGCGGTCTGCATCTGGTCGGGCGTCGGCGAGGTGAACACCGCGCCTGGGCAGGCCGCGTCGAGCATGCCGGGCCCGACCAGCCCGCCGTGCATCGGCTCGTGGCCCGCGCCGCCGCCGGAGATGATCGCGACCTTCCCGCGGACCGGCGCGTCCGCCCGCACCACGACGGCCGGGTCGTCGACGACGGTGAGCAGGTCCGCGTGTGCGAGGGCCAGCCCACGCAACGACTCGGCGACCACCGTGGACGGGTCGTTCATGATCTTCTTCATGGTTACCACCGCTCCGACCTGCAACGACACGGTTGATGATCTTGCCAGGCCGCCCGACGGCCGCGTTGGGGAAGGATGTCACGGCCCACACCGCGTCCGCCAGAGTTCGGGCCCCGGACGATCACCGCCGTGGATCACCGCCTTTCGTTGGTATCAAACCAACCGTCGGACATGAAAGGGTTTTCGTCAACAGCAGGTGCCCCCGGTCCCCCTTGGAGCAACCATGTCTGCCTTACGCAGGACACCCATGCTCGTTTCCGCCGGCGTGGCGCTGTTCGCCGCCGCCACCACCGTCATCACCGCCGTCGCGCCGAGTGCCTTCTCGGCGTCCGCGCCGGCCGAGATACCACCCGGCTACTACGACGCCGCGGAAGGCAAGACCGGCGCCGAGCTGCACGCGGCGCTGCACGGCATCGTCGGCAACGGTGACCACCTGAGCTATGACGAGGTGTGGGAGGCGCTGAAGGTCACCGACGAGGACCCGGCGAACGCGGCCAACGTCGTGATGATCTACAGCGGCGCGTCGATGTCCGAGAACGCCAACGGCGGCGGCGCCGACCAGTGGAACCGCGAGCACACGTGGGCACAGAGCCACGGCGACTTCGGCACGTCGGCCGGCCCCGGCACCGACCTGTTCCACCTGCGACCCTCCGAGGTGGGCGTCAACTCCACGCGCGGCAACCTCGACTTCGACAACGGCGGCGAGCCGGTGCCGGACGCGCCGGACAGCCTCGTCGACGGCGACTCGTTCGAGCCGCGCGACGCCGTCAAGGGCGACGTCGCCCGCGGCATCCTCTACATGGCGGTCCGCTACGACGGCGACGACGGTTTCGCCGACCTGGAGCCGAACGACTCGGTCGGCAACGACTCGGCGCCCTTCATGGGCCGGCTGTCGGTGCTGCTCGCGTGGCACGCCCAGGACCCGCCGGACGCCGGCGAACAGGCCCGCAACGAGCTGATCTACGACCAGTACCAGCACAACCGCAACCCGTTCATCGACCACCCGGAGTGGGCCACCGCGATCTGGTAGACCACGCCGGTCCGAGCGGGTAACGGGAACAGTCGAGCGACGATACCTCTGTTCACAAGCTCGATTTATTTCCCGCTCGCTGGAGACCGGCGTCATGTCGCAAAGGAAAAGCAGGAAACAGGGATTTCTCGGACGGCACAGCGGTGCCATCAACGGAGCCGTGGCCGTCGTCGCGCTGGTCGTGGCGGCGGTCGCGCTCTATCCGACCTTTCGGTCGACGAACCTCGCGCAGGGGTCCGACGACCGTGCCACACGGGCGATCCTCTCCGTCGTCGGTATCGACATGACCTCGACGAAGGAAATTTCCGAACAGGTCACCTACTCCGGAACCGATGGCGACGCGGACCACCGGAGAATCAGCGTGCCGGCGGCCAAGGTAATTCTTCAGAACAGCGGCGAGCAATCCGCGCTCATCAGGGAGATCAACGTTCACGTCGCCAAGGTGTGGGCCCTTCAGGCGTGCGATGGCGCGGGCCCCGCGGTGACGTCGGTCATTTACGACTTCGTGCTGCCGGGCGACATCGACGAGCAACGTTTTCCACTGAAGCTGCCGAAGTCCGTCGACTTCACCGTGGCCGGCCGGTCCGACGATCGACTGGCCGTGACGGTTGGCGAGGAGTCGCTCGGCGAGACCGGCTGGTCGTGGATCACCCTGGCGTCCGTGGAGATCGTCCTCGCGGACGGGCAAAGCGTCATGACCGACCAGTTCGTGCTCATGAACTCGTCTGTCATCGAACAGACGCTGGATCTGGCGAGAGAGGACGTCGCCTTCGCGCAGTCCGACCGTGAGTGGGCTCAGCCCAGAATCGCGTGTATTCAGGGAAACCTACGGATGCTCGAGGAAGCGCTGCACGTGCCGGTCCCGCACTCACCGTCGGTGCAGGTGCTGCTGGACGGGCTCAGGAACCTCGGCTTCACCGCGAACGGACTGTCGATCAGCCCGCCTACCGTCACCGAAACGGCCGAACCGAACCTCGGCACCTGGGTGGCACAACTGGCGTCCCTCCCGGAGGCGACCACTTCCGCGACCCAGGCGCAGGCCGCGGAAGTCGAGCTGGAACAACAACTCGGCGTCGACGTGCAGCGCCGCGGCAGTTCGGAGTTCGCGTCGCTGACCCCCGGCTACTGGGTGCTCTTCTATCCCGGCGACTTCGCCGACGGCCACGAGGCACTGGATTTCTGCAGCGGCCACGGCATCACCGACGAACAGCGCTGCGCGGGCCGCTACTTCAGCTCCGACGCCGGCGACAAACCGCTGAACTGCCACTTCTCGGACCCACGCGGCTCGGCCAAGTGCGTTCGGCGATGAGCGCGATCACCGGCTGAGACAGTTGGCGATCGTCAGTGGCGGGACGTCCGGGGCGAACGTCGGCCAGCCCGGCAGTTCCTCTCTCGTGGCAACGGGCGCGCTGCAGCCGAGCCTGCTGCCGTCCCAGCGCCACACCTGCGTCGTCCACCCGTCGATGCCGTTTCTGCTCTCCATCGACACCACCTCGATCGAGCCGTCGGCGTACACGTCGCGTGGCTCGATGAGGTCCGTACCGAACGCGGTGTCGAACCGGACGCCGGTGAAACGCCAGTCGCCGCCGACCTTCTCCAGGCCCGCCGCCGTGGTGGTGCCGACGGGCGCGTACGTGTAGACCAGGCACACCGGCCGGTCGGCCACGACCGCGCACCGCAGCGGCTCGCGGACGAGCGCGCCCTCGAACTCCGGGCGGTCCGCCACCACGACGCCGTCGACCCGCACGTGCCAGCCGCGGCCCCATTCGTCCGCCCACACCTGCACCGTGTCCCCGTCGAGGTCCACCTCCTGCTCGAGCTGACAGGGCTCCGGGCCGCACGTCGGCTCCTCCCCCGTGATCGTTCCGGTCGCGCTGTTCCGCGTCGCACTCCCGCCCGCCTCGGGCGGCGCCTCGCCGGACGGCGCCGAGGGCGGCGGCTCGGTGCTGGTGACGGCCGGCGGCGGGGTCGGGTCCGCGGGCGGCTCGGCACGATGCCACGACGACGCGGCGATCACGCCGGCGACCACGAGCACCGACGCGGCCGCGGCCACCAGCACGGGCCACCGACGGGTGGCGACGGGTGGCGCTTCGGTGAAAGACTCCTCGGTCACCAGGTCGGCCCGCGCGTTCATCGCGGCGGTCAGCCGCCGCTCGAGCTCGTCCATCACGGTTTCCCTTCCAACAGCCCGCGCAACCGTTCGAGCCCGCGCGCGGCGGTGGACTTGACGGTCCCCTCGTGGATCCCCAGCGTCGCCGCCACCTCGAGCACCGAAAGCTGGCTGTAGTACCGCAGCACCAGCACCTCGCGCTGGCGTCTCGGCAGCCGGTCCAGCGCGGCAAGGACCTCGCGATGCTCTTCCTCCAGCTCGAGCCGCTCGCCCGGCGCGGGTCCCGGCGAGTCCATCGGCGCGACCTTGCGCCGCCCGAGGATGGTGCGGCGTATGGCGGAGCGGCAACGGTTGACCACCGCGGCACGCAGATACGCGTGCGTCACCTCGACGCCGCGGCGGTGCAGCGCGGTGAACACGTCCTGCACCACGTCCTCCGCCGCACCCTGGTCGCCGAGCAGCAGGACCCCGACGCGTACCAGGGACAGCCGGTGCGCGCGGTACAGCCGCGACAGCTCGGTGTCCCGCCGGTCCAGCGTCACCGTGTCGTCCTCCATCGCGCCTCCCCCAGCGGTCCATCGAGGTGTAGTCGCACGGGGCGGTGTCGAGGTTGCCTGCGAGCGCTGCCGAAACGGGTACTTTGGCGAGGGTGACCCAGACCGAACAACGCCGGCGCGCCGGGCGGCGCCTCCTCCTGGCAGTCCCGCTGCTCGCGCTCGCGCTCCTGTTCGGGGTGCCGTGGTGGACGCTCGTGCTCTCCGGGCCGGAGTGGCCGACGCCGGTGGTTGTGGTCGGCACGGTCGTGTTCGCCGTCGGGGTGGTCGCGTTCCCGGTCCTCATGTACCTCGGCCACCGTCGGGACGGCCGGGACTGGGCGGCGCGGATCGCGGACACGACGCTCGGTGTCGTGTGGGTGCTGTTCGCGTGGACCGTGTTGAGCACGGTGCTCCGCGTGGTGCTGGCGCTGGCCGGCGTCGGCAACCCCGACCGGTCCCGGATCGTCGCGATCGCGGTCGGCGCCGTCACCGTCGTGCTGGTGGTGTGGGGCGTCATTGAGGCCATGCGGGTGCCGAGGGTTCGTGCCGTGGAGGTGCGGATCCCGCGCCTTGGCCCCGGCCTGGACGGCACGAAGGTCGTCGTCCTGGCCGACACGCACTTCGGGCCGCTCGACCGGACCCGCTGGTCGACCGCGACGGCGGAGGCGGTCAACCAGCTGGAGCCCGACATCGTCTGCCACGCGGGCGACATCGCCGACGGCACGGTCGCCGCGCGGCTGTCGCAGGCGGCGCCGCTCGGCACCATCCGCGCGCGGCTGGCGCGCGTCTACGTGACCGGCAACCACGAGTACTTCGGCGAGGCCCAGAACTGGCTCGACCACATGGCGTCGCTCGGCTGGCAGCCCCTGCACAACCGCAACGTGGTCGTCTCCCGCGGCGGTTCCGACCTGGTGCTGGCCGGCATCGACGACGTCACCGCGCGGTCGTCGGGTCTCGAGGGCCACGGCGCCGACCTGGCGGAGGCGCTGTCCGGCGTCGACCCCGACCTGCCCGTGCTGCTGGTCGCGCACCAGCCCAAGCAGGTCGTCCAGGCCGCCGCGGCCGGCGTCGACCTGCAGGTGTCCGGGCACACCCACGGCGGCCAGATCTGGCCGTTCCACTTCCTGGTGCGCGTCGACCAGCCGTCCGTGCACGGGTTGAGCCGCCACGGGGAACGCACGCAGCTGTACACCAGCCGGGGCGCCGGCTTCTGGGGTCCGCCGCTGCGCGTCTTCGCGCCGAGCGAGATCACGCTGCTGACATTGCGTGCCAAAACGCCTGACGCGGCCGCGGGTATGAATAATCCTTGACGTCCGTCAACCCCAACTGTCAACTACTCAATGTGGTCAATCGATTGCCGCCGCTGTTAACCTCCGTTCGTCACAAAGGGTTATTCCGTCAGGTCTGCCGCTTCGGTCGCCATGATTCCTGACCGGCAGATCCCCGGGGGGTACGCATGTTCGCGAACAGTGAAGCCGCACGGGCCGGCACGAAGCGACTTCTGTTGGACGCGGCCGAAAGACCGCGAAAGAATCTCCACGGCACCGAGGAGGAATCCGCGCCACGGGCCATGTCCATTACCCCGCCTCGCGAACTACCGCCCGACACGTTCGGTTTCATCGGCCGACGCGATCAACTCGAGAATTTGGACCGGCTGCTGGAACCAATGCCCCAACAATCGGCCGGCGCGGTGGTCTCCACCCTGTCCGGAACAGCCGGCGTCGGCAAGACGGCCCTCGCCGTGCACTGGGCGCACCGGGTTTCCCACCGGTTTCCGGACGGGCAGCTGTATGTCGACCTGCGCGGCTATGACGCCGCGCGCACGATGCCACCCACCGAGGCGCTGGACACCTTTCTGCGCAGCCTCGGGGTGGCCGGCGAAGACATCCCCGCAGAACAGGTCGATCGAGCCACTCGGTTTCGCAGCCTTCTCGCGGACCGGCGAATGCTGATACTCCTGGACAACGCGCGCAACGTCGACCAGGTTCGCGACCTGCTCCCGGGCACGTCGACCAGCGTGGCGCTCGTGACCAGTCGGGACACGCTGGCCGGCTTGGCCGTGCGCCACGGGCCGCATCGCATCGAGCTCGACCGACTTCCCGCCCGCGAGGCGGTCACGCTGCTGCGCACGCACGTCGGCGACCGGGCCGACACCGAACCAGACATCGCGGCGGGCCTTGCCGAGCAGTGCGCCCGCCTTCCGCTCGCGCTGCGGATCGCCGCCCAAGTGGCCGTCACTCGGCCGGCGCTGGGCCTCGCCGAGCTGGTCACCAAGTTGGCGGACGAACGCGCACGCCTGACGATTCTCGACGCGGGCGACCCGTACAGCAGCGCGGCTCGCGCCGTGTTCTCCTGGTCGTACCGGTACCTGCCTGCCTCGGCCGCCCGACTCTTCCGACTTCTGGGCACCCAGCCGGCCGAGACCGTCGACCGATACGCCGCCGCCGCTCTCGCGGACGTCGACCTCGACGAGGCCCGTCGGCTGCTCACCATCCTGACCCGCGCACATCTGGTGCGGGAGAACAATTCCGGCCGTTACGGCATGCATGACCTGCTGCGCTCCTACGCCAAGGAGCAGGCGCGGACCCACGACAGCGAAGACGTCCGACGGGCCGCTCTCACCCGCCTTCTCGACTACTACGTGGAGACGGCGGCGGTCGCGGCCGTGCTCGTCGCGCCGTACGAACGGAACCGCTGCGCCGGCACCCCCGATCAGGTGCGCGTCCGACCGAGGTTCACCGAACGACGTGTCGCCCTCGCATGGCTCGACACCGAACGCCCCCACCTCGTCGCCGCCACGCTGTACGCGGCGGACCACGGTTGGCCGACCCACACCGAACAGCTGTCGAACATCCTGTTCCGCTACCTCGACATCGGCGCCCACCACTCCGACTCCGAACTGGTGCACAGCGCTGCCCTCCGCGTCGTGGACGCCGCCACCCGAGCGCGGGCGCTCGGCGACTACGGCGTGGTGCTATGGCGTTCCGGCCGCCACCAGCAGGCCCTCTGCCAGTACCTCGTGGCCCATGCGGTAAGCCGTGAAGTCGGCGACCACGTGGAGGCTCTCCCCATGGGGGAGACCGATGTGCTGAACAACATGGGCACGACGCTGCGCGAGCTCGGCTCACCACTCGAAGCGGTCAAATGCCACGAACAAGCTCTCGCCTGTGCCGACGAGGTCGGGGACCGGTACGAGCAGGCCCGCGCCCACGACGGCCTCGCGTCGTGCCGTCGAGACCTGGGTGACCTGGGGGCCGCCCGCATGCACTGGCGAACAGCGCGCGCCGTCCACCTGGCGCTCGGCACTCCCGAGGCCGAACAGATCGCGGGTGAGCTCCAGAAGCTCGACCCCGCCTAACCGAGGATCTTGCTGAGCAGCTCCGGGCGCACCGCGTCCGGCACGAGCGACACCAAGCGGTCCCGCAGTCGGGTGTCGCGGACCAGCTCACCGCTCGCCAGTCGCTGGGACACGCTCAGTTGTCTCGACTCGTACGTCGCCGCCAGTGTGCCGGCTTGGAGGCGGTCGTAGTCCTCGCGCCAGTGCCAGCCGACCTCCTTGCCGACCGTCGTGTTGGCCGCGTAGGCCGAGCCGCCGTTGCGGATCTTGCGGTGGTACTGCGCGAAGCCGCGGTCGGGCGCGTGCAGGATGGTCAGCGGTCGCGCGGCGGAGACGGCACCGACGAGCGGGCCGGTCGCCGCGTGGTTGCCCGCCGCGACGGTCACGTCCGGATCGCCCACGTGGCACAGCTTCGGGCCGATCCGGGTGCCGCGCGGCGACAGCGACAGCGGGTCGCGCAGCACGAGGCGGTGCGGCCACGAACCCGTGGCCGCCGGGTCGGCCACGAGGTTGTCGCGGGGCACGACGACGCTGCCGTCGGTCACGTCGCCCAGCGCGGCCGGCAGCGTGGGCGGCCAGAAGAACTCGTCGGCGTCCGCGTTGAGCACCCAGGTCGCCCCGTGCACGGCGGCGGCCCGCCGCGCCATCCGCGTCACCCACTCCGACTGGCGGTAGTCGAGCGCCGGCTCGTGGTGCAGCTCGACGACGCCGGCATCCGCGTACTCGCGCAGAATCTCCTCGGTGCCGTCGACGGAACCGTTGTCCGTGGCGATGATCAGGTCCACACCGGCCGCGATGTGGTGCTCCACCACGGCGGCCACGATGTCCGCCTCGTCCCGCACCAGCAACGTCATGACGAGTCCGCTCACGCGAGGAGCATGCCAGCCGCGACTTCTCACGCGTCGCGCAGACGCAGCACCGTGCCGCCCACCAGCAGCGCGCCGGCGGCCCACGCGGCAAGCACGCCCAACCCCGCCCACGGCGCGAGGGGTTGCGACGCCACGTCGACCGTCGTCTGCACCGCGAGGCCCGCGGTCATCGGGGCGATCTGCTGCAGCCTGCGGTACCAGTCCGGGTCCGACACCAGGGCACTCGGCGCGGACGCGAGCCTGGAGCTGGGGCTGCTGCAGCTCCTGCTCGCCGTGGCCACGACGCTGCCGCTCGCGTTGCTGCCGCCGGTCGCTGTCGGGCGTGACGGTCACGACGGCGACGGTGCTGTCGGTCGCGTTCCTCCCGTTCCCGACGGTCGCGGGCCTCGTCGCGCAGCTGGTCGTGCTGTTCCGGTTCGGCCGGCTCGCCGCGCCGGCGCTCGCCGTGCCGTTCGTGGTGCTGGCGCTGGTCTCGCCGGCGGTCCACACGGTGCTGCTCGCGTCGCTCGCCCCGGCCGCCGCGGTCGGCGGGATCGCGTGGCGGGCGCGGGACGAGGCGCACGCGCACCGCGTCGCGCGCAACGCCGTTGCCGGCGCGCTCGTCGAGCACACGGCGCGGGGCGAACGGGCCCGCATCGCCCGCGAGCTGCACGACGTCGTCGCACACCACATCTCGATGATCGCCGTGCAGGCCGAGACGGCCCGGCTGACCACGCCGGGCCTGCCGGCGGCCGGCGCGCGGCGGCTGACCGAGATCGGCGACACCGCGCGGGCCGGGCCGGCCGAGATGCGCCGGCTGCTCGGCGTGCTGCGCACCGACACCGAGGCGCCGGCACCCGACCTGCGGCCGCAGCCGGACCTGCGCCAGCTCAACGAGCTGCTCGACGAGGCGCGGGACGCGTCCGGCGCCGGCACGCGGCTGATCGTGTCCGGGCCGCCGGTGACGCTCGACCCCGGTGTCGAGCTGGCCGCCTACCGCATCGTGCAGGAGGCGCTCACCAACGTCCGCCGGCACGCGCCGGGCGCGGCGGTCGACGTCGAGCTGCACTACGCGGACGACGAGCTGCGGGTGCGGATCCGCGACAACGGCCCCGGCCCGGCCGCGGTCGGCGGTTTTCCACGTCGAGGCCACGCTGCCGGCGAAGGTGGAGTCGTGACCGTGCGCGTCGTCGTCGCCGACGACCACCAGGTGGTGCGCAGCGGGTACGCCGCGCTGCTCGACACCCAGCCGGACTTCACGGTCGTCGGCACCGCGTGCGACGGTGTCGAGGCGGTGCGGATCTGCGCGGAGGTGTCGCCCGACGTCGTGCTGATGGACGTCCGGATGCCGAACATGGACGGCATCGAGGCGACCCGGCGGCTGGCCGGCGG
Organism: uncultured Actinomycetota bacterium; assembly: GCA_963840275.1. Taxonomy (GTDB): domain Bacteria; phylum Actinomycetota; class Actinomycetes; order Mycobacteriales; family Pseudonocardiaceae; genus Actinophytocola. The sequence continues at coordinate 282,928 of CAWIYK010000001.1, read as the reverse complement.
GCCCCGCGTGCTCGTGCTGACCACGTTCGACCTCGACGAGTACGTCTACGACGCGCTGCGTGCCGGCGCCGCAGGCTTCCTGCTGAAGGACGTGACCGCGGAGCGGCTGTTCGACGCCGTGCGGGTGATCGCGGCCGGCGAGGCACTGCTCGCGCCGACCGTCACCCGTCGCCTGATCGGCGAGTTCGCCAGGCAGCGGCCCGCCGAGCCGTCCCCGCTCGTCGGCGCGCTCACGCCACGTGAGACCGAGGTGCTGCGGCTGGTCGCCGAGGGCCTGTCGAACGCCGAGATCGCCGCGCGGCTCGTGGTCACCGAGGAGACCGTGAAGACGCACGTGAGCCGCATGCTCGGCAAGCTGGGCCTGCGCGACCGGACGCAGGCGGTGGTCGCGCGCGTACGAGTCCGGGTTGGTCGTGCCGCGTTCGTCGCGGTAGCCGCTGAGGACGGTCAGAACCCGAGCGGCCGCAGCCGTTCGATCTCGAGGTCGACGAGGACACCCGAGTGGTCGCTGAGCCACACGCCGTCGACCGGGCGGTCGCCGACCAGCTGCGCCGCCACGATCTTGGCCCGCGCCTTGGGATGCGCGTGCGCGGAACCGACGAACACGTAGTCCATCCGCCTGCGGTGGTTGGACTGCCCGACCACCCGGTCGATCTCGGTCGCGGCGACCGGGTTGTCCACCGACCAGGTGTGGCCCGGTCCTTCGCCGGCGATCGCCCACGCGTCGTGGTAGTACGCGCTGCGCCCGGCGAGCGGCTGAAGTCCGCACAGATAACGGACGCTGGCCGCCTCCGGGCACGCGTTGAGATCGCCGGCGATGATCGTCGGCAGCGCCCCTCGGTGCCGCACGTCGAGGTCGGTCACCTCGACGGCCTGCCGCACCCGCGCCGCCTCGGCGTCCAGCCGCCACGGCGTGGTCGGCGTGATGAACAGCTGCGAGCCCAACCCCGGCACGTCGATCAGCGCGGCGAGGGTCCACCAGTGCACGTCCGGCGTGCGCTGGTCGACCGTCTCCACCACCCGGTGCGGCCACCGGGTCGCGATCGCCGTGCCGCCGTACCGATCCGCGTGCGGCGGCACGTAGGTCAGCACGTCGGCCTGGTGCGTGGTGTGCTGCAACCCGGTGTTGGCGACCAGCTCCGCGAGCTGGTCGCGCCAGTCCGGGTAACAGACCTCCTGGAAGGCCACCAGGTCCGGGGTCAGGCGGCGCAGCGTGTAGTTGAGCAGGCCCGTACGCCTCGGGTCGCCCTCGTCGTTCTGCACGTTGATGGTCAACACCCGCAGGCGCATCGGGCTCCTTTCGGCCGGCGGACCGCTGACGCCATCCAAGACCAACCGAGAACCCGCGCTACGCCGGGTGTCCGTTCAGCGGTCCCGCGCGGCCCAGAAGCCGCAGTGGTGCTCGGCCGCGAGGTCGACGCGCGCGATGTCCCCGGGCGCCAGCGACTGCACGTACCCGCCGCGGTTGAACGCCGGCCACCTCGGCCCGCCGGCCCGGTCCGGGTCGCCGGTCGTCGCGAACGCGGCCCAGTAGTCGATCATCTGGCCGGACAACTGTTCCTGCTCCGGCGTGAACGGGGGCACGGCGCCACCGAGGTTGTAGAACGACCACAGGTCCGACGCGTGCTGTGCGCCCAACGGCATCTTCGGCGGCAGCGGCGACAGCGGCGGCGGCTCGGGATCGGCGAACTCGTACTGGAACACCGGCGTCCGCCGCGCCAGGTCCCGCGACGTCGAGTACTGCGTGCAGGCCCACATGCGGTCGGTGACGATCCCGGCCCACGCATGCGCGGCCGGCCCCGGGTACTCGGTCCGCACGGCCGCGGCGTCGGCGCCGAACGTCTCGGCGAGCACCGTGGCGAACGTCTGCTCGCTCATCGGCTCACCCTGGTCGTAGGCCGCGATCCACGCGGACGCCTCGTTCCGGGTGTTGCCCGACAGCACCGGCACGCGGTGGAAACGCCCGGCCCGCACGGCATCCGCCGGTTTCGCCGGCAGCGCCGGGGTGTCGTACGCGGGCTGGATGAACGCCTGGTGCACGGTCATCAGATCCTCGACCGGCAGTGCCCGCAGGCATGCGAGCGCGGTCGCGGGGTCGGCGCAACCGAGCGCGGCCGCTATGTCCTGCCCGCGCGTGGCGACCGCCTCGAGCGGCTGGAAGATGGCCGACGCCTGCTCACCGCGGTACTCGAAGTTGTCGAGCCACTCGATGCCGCACGAGCCGCTCTGCAGGATCGCCCTGTCGAACAGGCCGGCCGCGCCGGGCGACGTCAGCTGCGCGCAGCCGCTCATGGCGCCTGCGGACTGCCCCGCGAACGTGACGTTGTGCGGGTCGCCGCCGAACGCGCCGACGTTGTGCCGCACCCACCGCAGCGCCGCCTGCTGGTCGCGCAACCCGAACGTGCCGGACCCCTTCAGCCCAGGCAGCCCGAAGAAGCCGAACACCCCGAGCCGGTAGTTGACCGTCACGACGACCACGTCCCCGCGCTCCGCCAGGCGCCGCGCGTCGTAGTTGCTGCCGGCGCCCATGAAGTAGCCGCCGCCGTGCACCCACACGACCACCGGCTTGTGCCGGCCGGTCGCCGGCGTCGTCACGTTGAGGGTGAGGCAGTCCTCGCTCTCGCTGCCGGCCGGGAGCTCGCCGGGAACCTGCGCGCACGCGGGCCCCGGCGCGGTCGCGTCCCGGACGCCGTCCCACCGCGCCGGCGGCGTCGGGTCCTGCCAGCGGCCGGGCGGCGCGGCGTACGGGATGCCCTGGAACACCCTGGTGTGGCCGTCCGCCGTGCCGCGCAGCGCGCCGTACCCGGTCCGCACGACCGTGTCGTCGGCCGCGGCGGCCCCGGTGCCGGCCATCAGCCCGGCGGTCACCGCCAGCAGCGCCAACCATCGTTTCGCTCGCACCATCCACACCCCTTCATCGACTGCCTGTGCGGGGCAGTCTCGAGCGCGGGGACGATCGGCGACACGGGCCAACGTCGATGGCCATGTCGACCAAAGTAGGAACGGGCCGGCGGACTACTGGTTCGCGCGGTGGCGGATGAGCGCGGACTCCGCCTGCACCGGCACCGCCTCCTCCGCGCGGCCCACGGCACGCAGGCAAGTCGCGAGATTGTCCAGCGCCGTGGCGAGATCCGCCTCGTAGCGCTCCGGCCGTCTGGTGACCAACCGCCGGCAGATGCCGACCGCCTCCCGCAGCGCGGGCAACGCCTCGGTCGGCCGGTCGTCGTTGTGCCGCCACGCGCCGTGCGCGTTGAGCGCGGCGAACAGCGCCGGCTCGAACCGCTCCGGGTCGGTCGGCACCAGCCGACGGAAGATCGCGGCCGCGTCGGCCATCGCGGCGCCCGCCGAGTCGAACCGGCCCAGCTCGGCCAGCCAGAAACCCTTGCGCAGCAAGCCGATGGCGAGGTTCGGCTCGTACTTCGCCGGTTCGGCCGAGGCCCGGCGGCTGCCGATGGCGATGGCCTCGTCGATCACGTCGAGCGCGTCGTCGATCCTGCCGTCCTCCGCGAGCCGCGACGCCTGGTCGGCGAGCGCCGACCCGAGGTCGAACTCGAAGCGGGCGGCGCGGGCCGCCATCCACCGCGCGCGGCGCACCGTCTCGGTCGCGGCGGCCACGTCCCTCGTGAGCCAGTCCTGCGCCCTGCGCCGCCACCCGCGTCTCATCCCACCCGCCCCGGTCCACCTGCGATACTCCCGATGCTACGACGGCGGTCATGCCGAGTCGCGGGGCACCAGCACCGGGTCGAAGATCATCACGGTCGGTTCGCGGGTCGGGTCCTCGATGTGGGCCAGCAGCAGCTCGGCCATCTTCGCGCCCATCTCCTCCACCGGCTGCCGCACGGTCGTGAGCTGCGGGCGGCACGCGAGCGCCGCGCTGCTGTCGTCGAACCCGACCACCGCGACGTCGGCGGGCACCCGGCGGCCCGAGGCCTGCAGCACGCCGAGCCCGCCCTGCGCCATCAGGTCGTTCGCCACGAAGACGCCGTCCACCCTCGGATGTTCGGACAGCAGGCTCGTCATCGCCTGCTCGCCGCTCTCCAGCGTGAAGTTGCCGGTCACGTTCGGGACGTAGGCGACGCCGTGGCGCGCCAGCTCCTCCCGGAAACCGGACAGCCGCTCCTGGCTCGCCGGCACGTCCGACGGGCCGGAGATCGTCGCGAGCTGGCGGCAGCCCCGCGCGAGCAGGTGTCGAGCCGCGAGCTCCGCGCCGGCCCGGTGCGCGACGTCCACATAGCTCACCGGCAGTGCCGTCGACGGCCGCGCGAACAGCACCGCCGGCACCTTCGCCAGCGCGCACATCGCCGGCAGCCGGTCGTCCGGGTGCGTCGACACGAGCAGCGCGCCGTCCGCGCCGCCCTGCCGCAGATGCGACAGCACGTCCGCGCGGGACTCGTCGGTGTCGGCCAGCATCAGGAGCGGATGCATGCCGTGCCGGCGCAGGAAGTCGACCACGCCGCCGACCACCCGCCCGAAGAACGGGTCGCCGAACACGCCGCCCCCCGCGCCGGACACGACCAGCGCGATGGCGCCGGTCCGCCGAGTCACGAGAGACCGGGCCGCCCGGTTCGGGGCGTACCCGGTCTTCTCGATGGCGAGCCGCACGACCTCCTGGATGTCCTGGTCGACGTTGCGAATGCCATTGATCACCCTGGACACGGTCGCGCGGGACACACCCGCGACCCTGGCCACGTCCTCCAGCGTCGGGGTGCGTCCTGGCGAGCTAGAACCCATGCCGCGATGGTACGGGAGAGCGCTCTCCTGCCACATTGGCTCGCTCCGCTCGCGTAATCGCGGCTGTCACATTGGCTCGCTCCGCTCGCGCATTCGCGGCCTTGACCCGACGTCTTCCCTCCTCCGTGCTCGGCGCTGACGCGCCTGCGCGCGAGCGTCACTCCAGACACCGGCGGCCACTCACCCACGCCCTCACAGCCACATTGGCTCGCTCCGCTCGCGTAATCGCGGCCTGTTACCCGACGTCTTCCCTCCTCCGTGCTCGGCGCTGACGCGCCTGCGCGCGAGCGTCACTCCAGACGCCGGCGGCCACTCACACAAACCCTCACCCGTGACATTGGCTCGCTCCGCTCGCGCAATCACGGCCTTAACCCGACGTCTTCCCTCCTCCGTGCTCGGCGCTGACGCGCCTGCGCGCGAGCGTCACTCCAGACGCCGGCGGCCGCTCACTCGGGCCCTCACTCATGGGGGTGACTCGTGGGGGCTGGCTCGCTTCGCTCGCGGCCTGTGCCTGGTGATTTGTGATGGTTCTTAGCGTTTGTAGACGCCTAGTTCGTATAGGGAGTAACCCCAGCCTGTGCCTCTCTGGGTTCCGTGTACTCGGACGTATCTGCCCGTGGCGGTTATGTCCAGTGCGTCTACTCCGCCGTTGCCTGTCGTGGTTGAGTACGCCGTCTGCCAGTTCGTGCCGTTGTCCGACACTTGTAGTTCGTAGGCCTTGCCGTAGGCGCCTTCCCACACGAGTTGTACGTGCTGGAAGGTTGTCGTCGCGCCCAGGTCCACCTGGATCCACTGTGGATCGCTCCAGTCGCTTGCCCACCGGGTCGTTAGGTTGCCGTCCGTCGCCAGTGCGGGCGGGAACGGTGCGCCGTCGCCCTGTTGCTGGTAGCTCGACGCCGTGCTCGGTTTGCCCTGCGCCACGTTCACGCCCTGCGGACTCGGTGGCACGACACGGAAGGAACGCGTCTCGATGCCGACGTTGCCGTGCCCGTCCCGCGCGTACACGTACAGCTTCCACACGCCGAGCCGGTCCGGTGCGGTGACCGTGAACGGCCCGGCACCGGTGACGTTCGCCGGCACGATCGCGCCGGCGTTGTCGATGTACTTGCTGTTCAGCTTGAGCTCGTAGGCGATCTGGTCACCGTTCGGATCGGACGCGCCGACGTCGACGGTGAACGTGCCGCCGGCCGGCACGTCGGTGGTGCGGCTGAGGTCCATGCGCGAGATCACCGGCGGGGTGTTGGCCTGCGGCGAGCCGCCGAAGGCCGCCGCGACCGAGTAGTACGACAGCCGCTTCTCGTTGCCCGGCACCAGGTTGAACCACACGCCGCCGAAGTCCTGTTCGGTGCCGTAGTGGAACAGCGTGCCGCCGAGCGCGACGCCGGTGTGCGAGGTGAGACAGTTCCACGCGTTGCGGTAACCGTCCCGCTTGGCCACATCGGACGGTTCGGTCGGCACCCCGTTGACGTCGTCCGGCACCTCCCACTCGCCGGCTGGGCCGCCCTCGGTGAGGATGTAGGGCTTGGTGTAGCCGCCGGCGAGCCAGTCGTTCTTGACCTGGCACACGGCGTTGTACGCGTTCACCGCGTACAGGTCGAGGTCGGGTGCGTGCGCCTTGTAGTACGGCCACGAGCCGGTCCACGCGTCGGTCGACGTGACCGGGTGGTTCGGGTCGGCGGCATGGATCGCGCGGGCCACCTCGTTGACGAACTGGACGTAGGCGTTGCGCTGGTTCTCCAACTCGGTGCCGGAGAAGCAGTTCTGCATGCCGAGCACCGACTCGTTGCCGACGTTCCACAGCAGCACGCCCGGGTGTCCTTTGTAGACGTCGACCCAGCGCAGGAACTCGGTCCGCATGTTCTGCTTGTAGGTCGTGTCGGTGACGTAGTTGACGCAGCCGCCGCTGCCGGGGCCGCCGCCGGGCTGCAGCCAGAAGCCGCTGATCACCTTGATGCCGTTGGCCGCGGCGGCGTCCAGCAGCGGCAGGCTGGTGCCGTCGGTGCCCCAGGTGCGGACGGTGTTGACGCCCATGGCACGCAGGTCGGGCATCCTGGCGGCGGCCTCGCCGACCGGCGGGCCCCACGTCAGGCCCTTGACCTGGAACGGGGCGCCGTCGACGGTCAGCTGCCAGTTGCCCTGGGATCCGGTCACCCGGACCACGCTCGCCGCGGCCTGGGCGGGTTGTGCGGCCACGACGACAAGACTCGAGATCAAGGCGATGAGCAGCCCGATGGCTTTCGGGACGCGCGTCATTGCGACTCCTCAGCAGGGTTTCGGAGTGGGTTCGGAGAGCGCTCTCCCACTCGTTTCCGAGTGTTGCGGTCAAGTTGCGCGCATGTCAAGGGCAACCTTGACAGGAGACGCTACGCTCGTGGGAGAGCGCTCTCCCTCGACCCTGCCGAGGAGGAGTATCCGCAATGAGACGACATCTCGCGCTCGCGGCGACCGGCCTGGCCGTCGCGACGCTGTTGACCGTCGCGCCGGGCACCGGCCTGGCCGCGGACGACGTGACGCACCACGAGTTCCAGGTCAACTGTTCGGTGGCGCACCGGCTGCCGGACGATCCGATCGTGCTGCCGGGTCTGCCCGGCGCCTCGCACGAGCACAGCTTCACCGGCAACACCACGACGAACGCGTACACCACGCTCGACTCGCTCCAGGACGCCGGCGTCGGCGCGACGTCGTGCCTCGCGCCGGACGACCTGTCCGCGTACTGGTTCCCGACCATGTTCAACGGCTCGACGCCGGTGATCCCGCTCGGGAAGCAGGTCATCTACTACAAGTCCGGCGTGCTGGACTACACGACGGTGCGGCCGTTCCCGCCCGGCCTGCGGTACGTGGTCGGCAGCCCGCAGTCGACGCTGGAGCAGTTCCGCGACCACCCGGGCCGCGTCGAGGGCTGGGAGTGCGGCAACAGTTTCTTCAACTGGGACTTCCCGGCCAACTGCGCGCTCGGCAGCCAGCTGAACGTGCGTTTCCAGGCGCCGAGCTGCTGGGACGGGGTGCACCTGGACTCCGCGGACCACAAGAGCCACATGTCCTACCCGGTGAACCTGCAGTGCCCGGCGAGCCACCCGAAGCCGGTGCCGATGCTGGAGTTCAAGATCGCCTTCCCGGTCGACGGCAACATGTCGCAGGTCCGGCTCGCGAGCGGTCGCGGGTTCTCGTGGCACTACGACTTCTTCAACGCGTGGGACGAACCGACCCTCGCGGCGATGGTGAGCCACTGCATCAACGGCGGCCTCCAGTGCGACCCGAGGGGTTACGACCAGTACAAACCGCACCGCGGCCGGGTACTGGGCGACAACTACCGCCTCCCGGGCCGCCCGTGATCGACACCGGAGAGCGCTCTCCCTCGACGCTCCGGTGATCTGCCTCCGGGGTCCGTCCGTCCCTGACGCGACCCCGGAGGCTCCCGAGCTTTCTGTGCCGCAGTCAGGCGGGCGGGGTGGGCGGCCGCCGCGTAGGTGTCCGGCTCGACGCGCGCACCACGACCGGATCCGTGCTGTCGCAGCGCCAGACGTCTTACCAGCCGAGAGCTTTCTGTTGCACTGCGGTCAGGCGGGCGGGGTGGGCGGCCACCACGTACGCATCCGGCTCGACGTGGCGCAGCACGATCGGGTCCGTGCTGTCGCAGTGGCGGAGGGCCTCCGCGAGTGCGTCCTCCGTGCGGGACAGCGGCCAGCTCAGCCCCGCCGCCAGCGACTCCGCCGTCAGCGGGACACGGGCGTGGACGAGTGCGGCGAACACCGTCAGCGCGTCGTCGGTGGCCGGGCCGCCGGCCATGTCCGCGCTGAGCTGCTCGAAGAACTTGCGCATGCGCTCGAGGCGCGCACCGGTCGGGGTGGCCGGGGCGAAGACCGTCGTGCCGCGTTGGGCCAGTTCGGCCAGCGTCGCGTTCGTGCGGGCGCTCGTCAGCCACGTGCGCAGCCAGACGTCGTCGTCGATGCGGTAGCGCTCGCGGCGACGGCCCGGGTCGCCGTCGCGGTCGCGGCTGAGCAGTTCGAGGCCCTCCAGGTAGCCGACCGCCTTGGACACCGACGCCGGACTGACCCGCAGCAGCGCCACCAGCTCAGCCGAGGTCAGGGCGCCGGCGTCGGTCGTGACCAGGCTCGCGAACACCCGCGCGGCCATCTTCGGCAGCCCGGTCCGCACCATCTGCGCCGCGAACTCCTCGACGAAAGCGTGCGCGGGCGCCGCCACCGCGGCCGTGGGTCTCCCCCGGCGGGCCCGCCGCCCGGTCGCGCGCTGCGCGTGGTCCGCCCGGTAGCCGCCCGGTCCGCCGTTGCGCGTCACCTCGCGGCTGACGGTCGACGTCGGCCGCCCGAGCCTGCGCGCGATCTCCGCGTACCCGAGGCCGCCGGTCAGCCAGGACGCGATGTCCCTGCGGTCCTCGTGGGTAAGCCTGCCTCCCGGCATCGTGCCTCCCGGTGCGTTCACGGCCAGCTCGGTGCAACCAGCGGCGTCCCGACATTGCGTTCACCGGCAATTCCATTGCAACGATGTCACGCAACCGACCTCGAAGAACGGCGATTCTCTTCCCGAGCGTAGTTGATGCCAGCGGAAACGCAACGTAGCTTTCGCCCGGCTGAAAGGGGAGACCATGAGCGAGGACATCGTCGTCGACGGGCTGCGGATGCGCTACGGCACGAACGACGTGCTGCGGGACGTGACGTTCCACGCCCACCACGGGGAGGTGCTGGCCCTGCTCGGCCCGAACGGCGCCGGCAAGACCACCACGATCGAGATCCTCGAGGGCTTCCGCATGCGGTCGGCGGGCCACGTCGAGGTGCTCGGCACGGATCCGGCGCACGCCGACGAACGGTGGCGCGCGCGGGTCGGCGTGGTGCTCCAGTCGTGGCGCGACCACGGCCGGTGGCGGGTCCGCGAGCTGCTCGCACAGCTCGCCGCGTCCTACACCTGCTACCGCGAACCGTGGGACGCCGACGAGGTGGTGGCCGCGGTCGGGCTCACCGACCACGCCGACAAGAAGGTCCGGACGCTGTCCGGCGGACAGCGCCGCAGGCTGGACGTCGCCATCGGCATCGTCGGGCGGCCGGAGCTGCTGTTCCTCGACGAACCGACCGCCGGCCTCGACCCGGAGGCCCGCAGGGAGTTCCACCAGCTCGTGCGCGACCTCGCGGAACGCCACGGGACGACGATCCTGCTCACCACGCACGACCTGCAGGAGGCCGAGAAGCTCGCCGACCGCATCGTCATCCTCGACGGCGGGCGGATCATCGCGGACGGCACGGCGGCCGAGCTGGCCACCCGGATCGCCGGCGAGGACGAGGTGCGCTGGACCCACGACGGGCAGCGCCACACGCACATGACCACCGAGTCCACGAAGTTCACGTTCGACCTGTTCCGCCAGTACGGCGACGCCGTCAGCGAGCTGGCGGTCCGCCGCGCCTCGCTGGAGGACACCTACCTCGCACTGGTCCACGACGCGGAGGCGACCCGATGAACCCGACCACCACGGCACTGCGCGCCGGCTGGACCCGCGGCCGCACCGAGCTGCGGCAGTCGTTCACCAACGGCGCGGACCTGTGGGCGCACTTCTTCTGGCCGACGCTGATGGTCGCCGTCACGTTCTTCCTGCGCGACGTTTCCTTCGGCAGCAGCGGTTTCCTGCTCGGCACGCTGGTACTGCCGAGCATCCTCGGCATGAACGCGTCGATGGCGATGGTCAGCATGAGCCAGCAGCTCACGGCGGAACGCGAGGACGGGACGCTGCTGCGCGCGAAGGCGACGCCGAACGGCATGCTGACCTACCTGGTCGGCAAGCTGATCTCGGTGTCCGGCGGTCTCGTCGTCGACCTGGCGATCTTCCTGGTGCCGAGCATGCTGATCGTGCCGGGGCTCGCGGTCGGCAGCGTCGGGTCGTGGCTGACGCTGGCGTGGGTGCTCGCGCTGGGCATGGTCGCCGCGCTGCCGATCGGCGCGGTGCTCGGCTCGGTGTTCACGAGCACGCGCGGCCAGGGCCTGATCACGCTGCCGATCCTCGGCATGATCGCGATCTCGGGGATCTTCTACCCGATCACGGCCATGCCCGAGTGGCTGCAGTGGGTCGCGCAGGTCTTCCCGATCTACTGGCTCGGTCTCGGCATGCGCTCGGCGCTGCTGCCGGACAGCGCGGTCGCCGTCGAGCTCGGCGAGTCGTGGCGGCACCTGGAAACCGTTGGGGTGCTCGGCGCCTGGGCGATCGTGGGCGTGCTCGTCGCGCCGGTGGTGCTGCGCAGGATGGCGCGCCGGGAGTCCGGGTCGAGCGTGGCACAGCGCCGCGAGAAGGCGCTGCAGCGGATCGGCTGACGTCGCGTCGACCAGGGCGTCCGGCCCTGGCCGACGGCTGCGTGCCGGACTGCTACCGCGTGGGCTCGGGAATGTGGTCGAGCGCGTAGACGACCTGCACCGCGAGCTCACGGGAGGCCTTGTCCCCCAGCTTCGAGTTCTTCTGCACGGTGTCCTGTACGAACCGGATCCGCTGCTCGTATCGAGAGACGAACTCGCTCATGCTGATTCTCCTTGTGGCAAAGCGAAGTCGGCCGACCACATGGGACGGCGAAGAAGTCGCTCACCTGCAAACGGGGACGGAGTCGGTTCGAGCACCGACACACGAGGTGCACCCGGTGACACCCACACTACGCCGGGCGCACCGGTGGTCAGGTGGCGGCCACGCGCAGCGGCGCGCCGACCGAGTGCAGGTGTTCCAGCACGTACCCGTACGTGCGCAGCCAGCCGCACTCGGTGTACTCGATGCCGCGCTTGTCGCAGAACGCGCGCACGATCGGCTGAGCGCGGCGCAGGTTCGGCCGCGGCATGCTCGGGAACAGGTGGTGCTCGACCTGGTAGTTCAGCGCGCCGAGGGTGAAGTCCACCCAGACGCCGCCACGCACGTTGCGCGACGTCATGACCTGGCGGCGCATGAAGTCGATGCTGTGGCCCGGCGGCAGCGTCGGCATACCCTTGTGGCCGGGCGCGAACGACATGCCCATGTACAGGCCCCAGAGGCACTGGTGCACGAGGATGAAGATGATCCCGGTCAGCGGCGACAGCACGAGGAACACGGCGGTCAGGTACGCGGTGAAGTGCCCGGCCAGCAGGCCGAACTCGATCCAGCGGGCCCGGAGGTCCTTGCTCAGCAACGCCTTGACGCTCGACACGTGCAGGCTGAAGCCTTCGAGCAGCAGCAGCGGGAAGAACAGGATGGCCTGGTACTTGGCCATCCAGCGCAGGAACCCGCGCTTGGCCAGCGCCTGCTCCTCGGTGAACGCGATCGCCGGGATCTGGATGTCGGGATCGTCGTCCTCGTGGTTCGGGTTCGCGTGGTGGCGCGTGTGCTGGTCCATCCAGGACGCGTAGCTCAGCCCGACCATCCCGCCGTGCCAGAAGCCGACGAGGTCGTTGGCCCGCCGGCCGCGGAAGATCTGCTTGTGGCCCGCGTCGTGTCCGATGAACGCGAGCTGTCCGAACATGATCGCGAAGAACACCGCGAGGACCAGCTGCCACCACGAGTCGCCGAGGTGGAAGAACGCGACCCAGCCGCCGGCGAACGCCAAGACGTTGAGGGTGATCTTGACGAAGTAGTACCCGTAGCGGCGGCGCTGGAGCCCCGCGTCCCGGATCTCTTGTGACAGCTCGGCGTAGTCACGGCTGTTCACACCCACACGGGCGGTGTCTAGCGATGTCATATCTACGGTTTCCGCTTCTCGCTCGGTCCTAAACAGCGCACCGGGTCCAGGCGGCACCGTCTCGCGGAAACTCCGCGATCTACGACTAAGAGTGCCCGACGATTTCATCCAGGGCAACAAAGCCTGGTGGACGGGCACCTGACTGGCCGGTGATCATCTGGCGGACAACGTTAGCCGGATCAGCTCACCGCGCGACGTGAGCCCCGTCTTCTGGAACACCTTGCGGAGGTGGTAGTCGACCGTCCGGGTGCTCAGGAACAGCCGCGCGGCGACCTCGCGGTTGGTGGCGCCCTCCGCGACCGCCGTCGCGATACGCAACTCCTGCGGGGTGAGTCCCGCGAGCAGGTCTCGAGCGGGGTCGGCCGTGGTCTCGCCGGTGGCGCGCAACTCGTCGCCGGCACGGTCGGCCCACGCGGTCGCGCCGAGGTGTTTGAACGTCGTGAGCGCGTCCCGCAGCAGCTCACGGGCGTCGGCGCGGCGGCGGGCGCGACGCAGGTGCTCGCCGAACAGGAGCTGGGTGCGGGCCAGCTCGACCGGTCGGTCGGTGGCCGGGTGCAGCGCCAGCGCGCGGCGGAACGCGGGCTCGCCGACGCCGCTGAGCGCCTCGCAGCGCGCGGCGAGCGCCAGCAGGTCGGGCGCCCCGGTCGCCTCGGCCCAGCGGGTGAAGCGGGCGAGCGGCTCCTCGGCCAGCTCCGGCCGGTCGAGCCGGAACGCGGCCTCGACGAAGTCGGGCACGTTCTGCAGGACCAGGCCGGGGTGGGCGGTGTGACCAGACCCTCGTTCCTCGAGGCCGAGGGGACGCAGGTGCACGACCGCCTGCTCGGCGCGGCCGGCGGCGAGCTCGATCAGGCCGAGTGCCCGGTTCGCCTGCGCGGTCGCCGCGACCAGGTTGCGACCGACGGCCTCGGCGAGCACCCCGTCGGCCAGCTCCCTGGCCCGGGCGTCGTCGCCACGCAGCGCGGCGACGGTCGCGAGCACGCCGCCGAACCAGCAGTCGAGGTTGGGCTGGCCGGTCTCGGCGGCGTGCCGGCGGCCCTCGTCGGCGTAGGCCGCGGCGGCGGCGAGCCGGCCCGCGGCCAGCTCGTCGACCACCACGAACTCCAGCACCCACGCCAGGGTCCCGACGGCGCCGAGCGCCGCGGCCCGCTCCATGGCCCTGCGGCGCAGCCACCGGCCGCGGGCCCGGTCGCCGATCCCCCAGACCATGCCGCCGGCCCAGCAGAGCCGGCCGGGGTCGGTGAGCCGGTCGAGCACGTCGAGGTCGCCGTCGGCGAGGCCGGGCGGCGCGCCGGCACGCACCCGGCCGACCGCGCGGGCGAGGCGCAGCAGCACGTCGTCGGTGTCGCCGCCGGCCAGGGGCAGCTCCTCGACCGCGGCGGTGACCGCGCGCCACGCCGCCGCGTCGTCGGCGTGGTAGCCGGCCTCGCCGAACAGCATGAGCAGCTCGATCGCGTGGGGCGGGCCGGCACGCAACGCCTCGGCGGCGACGGGCCGCAGCAGGCGCAGCGCGTCGGCCGGGTCGCCGGCGCGCAGCTCGATGAGCGCCCGCAGCATGGCGGTCGGCGGCGTCGGTCCGCCGGCCCGTTCGGCCTGGTCGAGCTGGTCGAGCGCACGCGTGGCGTCGCCGCCGTGCCAGGAGGCGGCCGCCGACGCGGTGAGCCGGCGGGCCCGGTCGGGGCCGGCCGGGGTCAGCTCGGCGGCCCTCGCGAGCGCGGCCGCCGCGGCGGCGGGGCCGGCCCGGCCGCTCACCCGTTCCAGCTCGGCCGCGACCGTCTCGTCCGGGCCGGTCGCGGCCTGCCCGAGGTGCCAGGCGCGGCGGTCCTGTTCCGCGGGGTCCGGTTCGAGCGCGGCGGCCAGGGCCAGGTGCGCCGCTCTGCGCTCCGCGGCGGACGCCGCGTGGTAGACGGCGGAGCGGACCAGCGGATGCCGGAACGCGACGGTCGGCCCGTCGGTGACGATCAGGTCGCCGAGGTCGTCCACCGGCGCGTCGGGGGCGGCCGCGCGGAGCACGGCGACGCGTCCGGTGCCGTCGGCCGCGGCCAGCAGGAGAAGGCGGCGCGCGGCGGGCCCGTGGTGGCGGACGCGGTCGAGGAACGCGTCCTGCAGCCGCTCCACCAGCGGCAGCGGCTCGCCGGTCGGGCCGTCCGCGGGCAGCTCCATGATGGCGAGCGGGTTGCCGGCGGCGGTGCGGAGCAGCAGGTCGGCATCGGCGGCCGCGGTGCCGCGCTCGGCGAGCAGCAGGCGCGCCGACGCGTGGTCGAGGCCGGTAAGCGGCAGCTCCGGCAGGCCGGCGAGCGACGCCGGCACGTCGGACCGCGCGGCGACGAGCAGCGCGATCGGTTCCGCGGCGAGCCTGCGGGCGGCGAAGGCGAGCGCGTCGAGCGAGGACCGGTCGGCCCACTGCGCGTCGTCGAGGAGGCACAGCAGCGGCTGGGTCTGCGCGGCGTCCGCCAGCAGCGTCAGCGTCGCGAGCGCGACGAGGAAGCGGTCCGGCGCCGGCCCGGTGGCACGGCCGAACACCACGTCCAGCGCCTGCGCCTGTGCGGCCGGGAGCCGGGCGACGCCGTCGAGTAGCGGCAGCAGCAGCCGGTGCGCGGTCGCGTTGGACAGCTCCAGCTCCGGCTCGACGCCGGCCGTGCGCAGCACCCGCATGCCCTCCGCCCGCGCGGCGGCCGCGGCGTCGTCGAGCAGCGCGCTCTTGCCGATGCCGGGCTCGCCGCGCAGGACCAGTGCGCCGCCGGCGCCGGCACGGGCCCGCGAGAGCACCGCGTGGAGGGCGGCCTGCTCCCTGACCCGCCCGTGCAGCATGCGGCGAGGTTAGTGGACAGGACTGGCAACTCTGCTGATTCGCTTTCCCGCTGACCGCCCTAACGTCGTGACCAGGGAAAACACGACAGGGAGAGCATCATGGACAACGAGTACGGGGACGCGGGGACCGCCGCGGCGGCGTGGGTGGCGGCCGAGGCGAGCGGGGACGCCGGCGCCATCGACAAGCTGCTCACCGACGACTTCACCGGCGTCGGCCCGCTGGGTTTCGTCCTCACGAGGGACGAGTGGCTGGACCGGCACGCGAGCGGCGCGCTGCGGTACTCGGCGCTGCGGCTGGCCGAGCCGTGGGTTCGGGCCGCCGGCGACCACGCGATCGTGGTGGCGCTGCAGGTCGGCGAGGCCACCTACCGGGGCCACCCGGCGCCGGGCGTGCTGCGCGCGACGATCGTGCTGCGCGGGACGCCGGACGGCTGGCGGGTCGCGCACGTCCACACGAGCTTCGTCGCCGGCACGCCGGGCGCGCCGCCCGTCCCGGGCCGGCCGTCATGATCACGCTCGACGGGAAGGTCGCGCTGGTCACCGGCGCGAGCCGAGGGATCGGCGCGGCGACGGCGCGGGCGTTGAGCGCGGCGGGCGCCAGGGTCGTGCTGGCCGCGCGGGACGAGGCGGCGCTGCACGCGGTGGCCGACGAGATCGGCGCGGGCGGCGGCAGCGCGGTCGTCGTGCCGACCGACGTGCGGCACGCGGAGTCGGTGTCGCGGCTGGTCGAGCAGACGCTCGGGGCGTACGGGCGGCTCGACGTCGCGGTCAACAACGCCGCGGACGGCGGGCACCGGCCCACTCCCCTCGCGGACGTCTCGGTGGCGGACTTCGACAGTGCGATCGCGGTCAGCCTGCGCGGGGTGTTCCTCGCGATGAAGTACGAGATCCCGGCGATGCTGCGCGGCGGCGGCGCGATCGTCAACATGTCCTCGACCGCGGCGGCGTGGCCGGTCGGCGGGCTGGCCGGGTACGTGTCGGCCAAGTCGGCGCTGACCGGGCTGACCAGGACCGCGGCGCTGGACTACGCGGCCGCCGGCATCCGCGTCAACGCGCTCGCGCCGGGACCGATCCGGACCGAGAACCTCGACCGCGCCGACGACGCGACGCGGGACCGGGTCGCCGCGACGGTGCCGGTCCGGCGGCTCGGGCGTCCGGAGGAGGTCGCCGACGCGGTCGTGTGGCTGTGCGGCGCGGAGTTCGTGACGGGCGCGACGCTGGCCGTCGACGGCGGTCTGCTCGCGGGAATGCCACCTTTCGTGTCAGGAGAGAAGCGATGACCTGGTTGCAGTACACCCATCTGGAGAAGCTGTACGGCTACCTGCCCGGAATGGCCGACGCGCTGCCGACGGTGTTCGGCATGACGGCGACGGAGTACGCGGAGGCCCGCGCCGGTTTCGCCGCGCGAGCGTCGGCCGCCGCGCTCGGGCTGCTCGCCGGGCCGGGGTTCGCGGCCCGCGTCGACGCGCTGCCGTTCGAGGAGGGTCAGACGGTGCTCGCGGTGGGCGACAGCGTCACCGACGACCTGCAGTCGTGGGCGGAGATCCTGCGGTGTCTCCTCGAGCGGCGGAAGCCGGGGGTGCGGGTGGTCAACAACGGTCTGTCGGCCCACACCACGACGATGGTGCTGCGGCGCTGGCCGGCGACCGTCGCGGCGGTGCGCCCGGACTGGGTGCTGTGCGGGCTCGGCGGCAACGACGTGACGCGCGTGGGCCCGGACATCCAGCTGGCGACGGACGACAGCGTGGCCAACCTGCGGCGGCTGCGTGCGTTCGCGCCGGCCGCGCGCTGGGCGTGGCTGACGCCCGTACCCGTCGACGAGGAGCGCGTGGCGCGCTTCCCCGCGTTCCAGTTCGGGGCGTCGAGCTGGCGCAACGTCGACATCCTGGCGCTGGCGGAGAAGATGCGCGCGCTCGACGGGCCGCTGGTCGACCTGGTCACGACGTTCGGCACCCCGGCCGACCCGCGCCTCCAAGGCGAGGACGGCGTGCACCCGACTCTTGCCGGGCAGACGGCGATCACCCGCGCCGTCGTCGACCGGCTCGCGGTTTAGCGTGGGCGGGTCGGTGGGTGGCGGTGCCGGACTTCGCGATCGCCGAGTTCGGCTTGACGCGGGACGGGGTCCAGTGGCGGGACACGGTGCCACAGCGGAACGCCGTGCAACAGCGGCACGGGGTGCGGCAGCGGGAGGCGGTGCGATGGCGGCCGGGTTTGGCCTCCGGCCAGGTCAGGACGGCGTCGGCCGGTCGAAGCGGTAGACGTGATGGGCCGGGTCGTCGACGGGATTGTCCGGTTCCATCGGCCCCGTACCGACCCGGACCCCACCGGCCTTCTCCAACGCACGCCACGACGCACGATTCGCGACCACGACCGCCACCAACACCGCCGGCACCTCCGGAAAGTCCCGCCACGTCCGCGCCACCATCGACGCGATCATGCGCGGGCCGAGTCCGTGTCCGGTCCGGTCGAGGTCACCGATCAGGTAGTCGATCGTGACGGCGCCGTCGGGCACGGGGACCGTCGCGGCGAACTCCGCCAAATACTCGGGATAGTCGGCGAGCCGGGAACGCTGCATCAGGCCGACCGGCTCGCCGTCGAGCAGTGCGAGGAAGTCCTCCGACGGCTCCTCGCCGCGGGCGGTGGGCCCGAAGTCGCGTTCGACGGCGGCCGGGTCGGTCTCGTGGTACCACCATCGCGCGACGTGCGGTGTCGCGAGCCAGCGGCCGAGCAGCGGGAAGTCGGCGGGGGTCAGCGCGCGCCAGGTGATCATCGTGGGCTCCGGTGCCGTCGGTAGTAGCGGGCCTGCCGGTCGCGGTGCCCGCAGGACGGGTGGCAGAAACGCCTGCGCGCGGTGGCGCGCACGAAGAACAGCGGGCAGCCGGGCCCGGCGCACCTGGCGAGCCCCGCGCCGGTGAGCACCTCGACCGCGTCCGTCGCGATCCTGGCGAGCACGGCCGCGCCGCCGGCGCCCGCGTCGACCCAGCCGGCGCGCCGCGTCCCGTCCGGCGCCCAGTCGAGCGCGAGCGCGGGCGGCGCGGCCGCGACGAACCCGTTGACCTCGGCCACGATCGCGGCCGCGGGTCGCGAACCGGCGACGACCGCCTCGAACAGCGCGTGTACGTGGTCCCGCAGCACGCGTGCCCGCGCCGGGTCGAGGTCCCGCGCCGGACGGCCGACCTCGGCGAACCACTCGTCGACGAGGCGGTCGGTGCGCAGGAAGTCGTCGCCGTAACGCGTGTTGGCGAACTCGACGGCGATCGGCTCCGTGCCGAGGATCGGGAACTCCGTCATGATGCTGACGCTAACAGGCACCGTTAACCGTCAGCATCCGATTATCGGCTCAGCCGCCGAGTGCTCGCGGATCTTGCGCAGCCCGTGGTGCACGTAGCTCTTCACGGAACCCTCCGCGAGCCCCATGATGCGACCTGGGCGACGCGGTCGCCGACCTGGGCGGTCTCGTGCAGCCGGGTGGCGGTCCGGTGCCCATCACGGTGGATCCCGCCGCCATCAGCAAGGCCGCGGCGGGCGCCAT
The DNA here is from genome assembly GCA_963840275.1 of uncultured Actinomycetota bacterium. Taxonomy (GTDB): domain Bacteria; phylum Actinomycetota; class Actinomycetes; order Mycobacteriales; family Pseudonocardiaceae; genus Actinophytocola. Next base: position 264,166 of record CAWIYK010000001.1, on the reverse strand, counting down.
CGGCGCGTCCGTCACCGCGGCGGACGCCGCAGGCAACGACACGCAGGCCGGCGGCGCCCAGCTCCCGAAGATCGTCCATCCGGGTCCCGGCCTGACCCAACTCGGCGCAAGCCCGACGAAGGGCGTCGCCTGACATGACCCGCCGCAGGACGAAGCTGCTGCCGGAGGACCTCGTCGGGGAGCTGCCATGGCCGACGGTGGACCTCGGCTGGGAGGAGACCATCATCCCGGAGCCGGCGCCCGCCGAGCTGCCGGACACCTGGCTGGTCCCGGTCCGCCCCCCGAAAATCGCCCCGCGACCAGCGGATGAGTACTGGTAGCAGATCTTTCTGGAGTCCGGTGTCGAAACGCGTGCCGCCCGTCCGACGCGTAGGTGACAAGCGCCGATCGAGACCACGGGGACGGGAAATGGACACGGACACGAAGACACGGGCCGGGCGCCGCGAGTGGATCGGGCTGGCCGTGCTGGCACTGCCGACGCTGCTGCTGTCGCTGGACATGAGCGTGCTGCACCTCGCGGTCCCCCACCTCGCGGCCGACCTGCGGCCGAGCGGCACGGAGCTGCTCTGGATCATCGACATCTACGGGTTCATGATCGCCGGTTTCCTCGTCACCATGGGCACGCTCGGCGACCGGATCGGGCGCAGGAAGCTGCTGATGATCGGCGGCGCCGCGTTCGGTCTGGCGTCGATCGTGGCGGCGTTCGCGACGAGCCCGGCCATGCTCATCGGGGCGCGGGCCCTCATGGGGATCGCCGGGGCGACGCTCATGCCCTCGACGCTCGCGCTGATCAGCAACATGTTCACCGATCCCAGGCAGCGCGGCACCGCGATCGCCGTGTGGATGAGCTGCTTCATGGGCGGCATGGTGATCGGGCCGGTCGTCGGCGGCGTGCTGCTCGGTGTCGCGTGGTGGGGCGCGGTGTTCCTGCTCGCCGTGCCGGTCATGGTGTTGCTGCTGTGCACCGCGCCGAAGCTGCTGCCGGAGTACCGCGACGACCAGGCCGGTCGGCTGGACCTGGTCAGCGTCGTGCTGTCGCTCGGCGCGATCCTGCCGGTCGTCTTCGCGCTGAAGGAGTTCGCGAAGGACGGCCCGGACCTGCGCACCGTCGTCGCGCTGGTCGCCGGCCTGACGATCGGCACGGTGTTCGTGCGCCGGCAGCGGCAGCTGGCCCACCCGATGCTGGACCTGAGCCTGTTCCGCAACCGGACGTTCACCGCCGCGCTCAGCATCATGTCGGTCGGCGCGCTCACGATGGGCGGGATCTTCCTGCTGGTCAGCCAGTACCTGCAGCTGGTCGAGGGCCTGACGGCGGCCGAGGCGGGGCTCGCGCTGGTGCCGCAGGCGCTCGCCGTGGTGCTCGGCTCGACGATCGCGCCGCGGCTGACCCGCCGGATGCGTCCGGAGTTCGTGCTCGGCTTCGGCATGCTCGTCGCCGCCGCCGGGATGGTGCTGTTCACGCAGATCGACAACTCCAACGGCGTCGTGCTGGTCGTGTTCGGTGTCTCGATCGCGGCGTTCGGGATGGGCCCGCAGGGCGTGCTGGGCACCGAGATGGTCATCGGCTCGGTCCCGCCCAACAAGGCGGGCGCGGCGTCGGCCATGTCGGAGACGGCCGCCGAGTTCGGCATCTCGACGGGCATCGCCGTGTTCGGCAGCGTCGGCACCGCCATCTACCGCGCCGACGTGATCGTGCCCGCCGGTGCCGGGCCGGAGGCCCACGAGAGCCTCGCGGGCGCGGTCAACGCCGCGGCCGCCCTCGACGACAACGTCGCCGCGCCGCTGCTCGCCTCCGCCCGGGAAGCCTTCACCAGCGGACTGCACACGGTGGCCATCCTGAGCGCCATCGTGGTGGCGGGCTTCGCACTGGTCGGCATGGTCACCCTCCGCTCGACCAGCACCAGCTGACCCTGTGCCGCCGCGGCTATCCGGCAGCGGTGACCACCAGGTTCTCGAACAACGCACGTCCCAAGGTGGTCGCGTGTGCGCACACGACCACTCCGACGTCCTGCGTAGCGGCCGCCGTCGGGACGTCCGCGGTGCCGACCTGACGCCACGTCGTGCCGCCGTCGGTGCTGACCGAGCCGGTGAACCTGGTGCCCTGCCGCGCGAGGCGCAGGCGCGCCGGGTACGGGGTCGGCGACTGCTCCAGCCGGGCGACCGAGTCGAGGGTGCCGTCGCCGTCGGCGTCCCACAGCAGCAGGAAACCGTTGGCGGGCTTGGCGACCAGCGCGACGTACCCGGTCGCCGAGCCGGGGGCGCGCAGGTCGTTGCGAAACGCGAGGCCGGCGCGCGCGTTGGGGTCGGTCGCCGACTGGGACACCAGCGTCACCTCGGCCGAGGCAGCGGCGACGTCGGGGCGCAGGATCGCGCCGTACTCGTCGATGCCGGTCCACATGTCGCGCCCGCCGGCCAGCACGGCGAGCTGTGTGCCGCGCTGGCCGAAGTACGCCTCCGTCGACGCGGCGGTCACCAGCGGCGCCACCACCGGCTCCGCGACCGTGACCGTCCTGGCCGCCTCGAACGAGAACTCCTTGCCGGACACGGCGTACGCCGCGGTCGCGCCGAGCGACGACGGCGTCAGCAGCTCCGCGGGCCGGCTCGCGGTGACCGTCCACTTCGGAGCGAAGGTGGCGGCGGCAGCGAGCGTCGGCGTGGTCTGCCGGCCCGGCGTGGCCGTCCATCCCGTTGGCACGGCTAGGGAAACGGCCACGTCCGTGACCGCGACACCCTCCTGGTTGACGACCGTCGCGGTCACCGGGAACGGCGTGCCGGCCGACGGCGCGCCCGGCGCGTCGATCGTGACCGGCCCGCGACCCGGCGGCCACGTCAACACCATGCCGTCGGCGAGTAGCCCGCGCCGCAGCGTCGGGTAGTCGACGTCCTGCACCGCGCGCCCGCTCGCGAGCGCGAGGTCGGCCGCGCTCGCCGCCGCGTGTCCGAGCAGCATGAACACCGGCTCCATCCGCGCCGACCCGAACGCGATGTGCGACGCGGACAGCGCCACCGGCACCACGAGGTTCGCGCACTGGCCACGCGCCGGCACGAGCGCGCGGTAGGAGATGCCGTACGGGCCGGCGGGCGGCACCTGCACGTCACCCTCGTTGCGGACCGCGCCGCCGACCACCACGCGGGCGCAGTTGTGCGAGTCCATCGTGTACGACGCGAGCCCTACCGGGTCCGGCGCCGTGCGGGCCCAGCGGCAGTCGTGCTCGGTGATCACGTAGTCGGCGACCATCCGCCGTCCCTCGCGGATGTACAGCTCGTGCGGCCAGCCGCCGGTCTCCGCGAACTCGTCGGCGGGCAGCCCCCATGCGCTCACCTCGGCGCGGACCGCGGCGGGCACAGCGGGGTCGTTCGCGAGGTAGTGCAGCAAACCCTGTTGGTACGTAACGTGATCCTGGAAGATCTGCTCGCGGGTCGCGTAGCCGCCCGATGGCCACGCGTAGTTGCGGCCGATGTTGTCGGTGCTGACCGCGCCGTTGTTGTTGAGGTCGGTCTTGCCGTTGGGCATCGTGGTGTTCAGCCGCAGCGCGTCCCACACGCCGGCGGCGAGGTAACGCCGAAGCAGCTCGTAGCGGGCGGGGTCGTAGCCGGGCGGGCGCGGGAACGGGCGCCGGTCGGCGGCTTTCGTGAGGCAGACCCGGAAGTTGAACGCCTGGATGCGGGCGTCGCCGGCGCCCGGGGTGCCGGCCGGGCCGGACTGGATGCCGGGCAGCAGGCCGCTCGCCGGGTCGCCGGGCACCCGGTACGGGTCGATCATGCGCTGGAACTGGTGCCCGGTACGGATCTGGACGCCGTTGAGCGTCTCGCCGTAGGCGGCGTTGCCCTCACGGCCCACGGTGTGGCGCACGCCGGCCGCCGCCATCAGGTCGCCCTCGTAGCTGGCGTCGATGTACACGTCCGCGCGGAACACCTTGCCGTTCTCGGTACGCAGCGCGGTGATCCGGTTGTTCGACAGATCCACAGTGGACAGACGATGCTCCCGGTACACCGGGATCTCCTCCTCGGCCACCCACGCGTCGAACACCCCCTCCGCGACCCTCGGCTCGAACCCGAACGACTCCGGTCGCCCGTAGTGCGCGCCGACCCGCCGGTAGAACTCCCGCGACAGCCCGCCGATCGCCTCGATCCGCCCGGAGTCGGTCGCGCCGAGCCCCGAGGAGGTGAGCCCGCCGAGATGCCGCCCGAACGCCACCAGCACGACCGAACGCCCGTGCCGCGCGGCCCGCACCGCGGCCGTCACCCCGGCGGACGTGCCGCCGTAGACGCAGACGTCGCTGCGCACCTCGCCGGGAGCGTCGGGCACCGGGTAGTAGTACCGCGGCCCGGACGCGCGACCGCCGGGCGCCGCGCCCGCCCCACCGGGCGTGGCCAGCCACAACGCGGCGACACCCGCTCCCACGATCGCGGTCCGCCGAGACAGCTCGTTGGTCATGTTCCGCCTTCCGCCGTTGGCCGACTTTTGGACCGTAACAACGAAAGTGCGAAGCGCGTAGGCCGTGACGCGTGGTGACCATCAGACGGAGCGGCCCCGAGCGTTTTTCAGCAGTTGCTGTCAGTCATCAAATTTCCCTCGATCGTGCGTTCGAAAAAATCCGGGTTCGCGGGTAGAATACAAGGTATGTCGAGCTTCGTGGAAACCCCGCCCGGGTTGTCGGAGCTTGCCCATAATCTGTTGGAGATCGTGACCCAGATGCGGAAGCTCCACAGTTCCGCATTGACGGTGATTGCCGAGTTGGAACAATCCGATGTCGCGCGTGCGGCGGGGTATTCGAGCCTGAGTGCGCTTCTCTCGGATCTGGTGCGGATCACCCCGCGTCGGGCCTCCCGGTTGATCGCTCAGGCCGGTCTGGTCGCGGAGATCCTGACGCCCACCGGACACATCACCCCGCCACCATTGCCGTTGGTGCGGGACGCACTGCGAGACGGCGTGTTGGATCCCGAGCATGTGGATGCGATCGCGGAGACGGTGAAGAAGATCCCGGCCTGGGCGCCGGGTGAGACCTCGGAGGTCGTGGAGAAGCACCTCGTCGAGACCGCGCGGATGGCGCACTCCTCGGTGGTCCGATCCCACGGCGAGGCGTTGCTGTCCCGGATCGATCCGGATGGCGACCAACCCGCTGACGAGGCGTTGGCGGAACCGAAGAACACGTTCCGCAGCCGGCGCGACCAGACCGGCTGGATGCACTTCGCCGGCACGATCGAACCCGAAACAGCAGAAGAACTCGACGCGATGCTGGGCGCGCTGGCCAAGCCGGATGGCCCCTCCGATGACCGGCACCCGACCCAGCGGCTGGGTGACGCGTTCTGCGATGTGATCCACCACGCCATCGACTCGCCAGACCTGCCCGCCCGGGGTGGGGAGAAGCCACACCTGAACGCCACCATGGACTACACCCGCCTGCTCGCCGGGGTCGGCACCGCCACCCTGGAAGGCGGCGCGCTGCTCTCGGCCGGCGCGGCCCGGCGGATCGCGTGTGACTGCGGCGTCGTGCCGGTAGTGCTGAATGGTGCGTCGGTGCCGCTGGACGTGGGCCGCACCCGCCGCCTGGTCACTCCAAAGCAGCGGGTCGCACTGAACGCCCGGGACAAGGGCTGCGCATTCCCCGGCTGTGGCCGCCCCGCGCGCTGGTCGGATGCCCACCATATCCAGCATTGGTTGGATGGCGGCCCGACGGATCTCAATAATCTGGTACTGCTGTGCCGACGACATCACCGAATGATCCACCACTCGGAATGGGAAGTCCGAATGAGCACTATCGGGCTGCCGGAATTCATACCGCCCATGTGGATCGACTCCAATGCCACTTACTTAAGGGCTATTTGCGCAGGTCAAAGATAGTTTGAGCGGTAGCCGATGTCGAAGACTTAGTTCGATCGGACATCACTCCACCTGGGCGTTGGCGATCCATCTCGAGCCGGCGTCCTAAATGGACGCACTCTTGATCGGCGCAGCACTGCTCCGTACGGCATCTGACCAGGCCAAACGGCTTAAGTAAGTGGCATTGGGATCGACTCGACGCAGATTCCGCAACGCAATCTGCTACACCAACGTGAATAAGAGCGAGTCCCTGTTGCCGACGCGGCCGATGAGTCGGACCGGGCCGAAGCCGTTGCCGGATCGGTTGGTGTTGCAAGGGTCCTGTTCGTTCTCTACAACGGGATCGGCTGGGAGGACCTGCTACCGCGTCCGCGCGAAAGGGGGCGTCGACACCGGGGCCAGTCCGGTCGACCGCGGCAAGACCGGCTCCCAACACCATCTGAACTGCGACGGCGACGGCATCCCGCTCGCGGTGACGCACACCGGCGGCAACCGCAACGACATCACCCAACCCATCCCGCTGCTGGACGCGATCCGCCGTCGGCGTGGACGTCCGCACCGCAGGCCCGACATCCACCACGGCTTCCTCACCCTCGCCACCAGCGATCACCTGCTGGCGCCGGCTTCGAACATCAATGCGTTAGGCGCTCTAAACGATCCAGCAAACGCCCATCCGACAGACGACGTGCGGTGCAAGTCGCTACTGCGCAGGCGACCACGAAGCCGCTGATCGAGTACGAATCAGTGGACGCGGCGCAGTACCAGCGACTCCCACGGCCGCAGCGCGAGCGCCGGCAGCACGGGCCGGTCCGCGTCCGGGAGGTTCCCCAGCACGAGCGACGCCGCCGCCCAGTCGTCGAGCGGAAGAGTCACGTCGACCGGCAGGCCGGAGAAGTTGGCCGCCACCAACAGGTCCGTTTCTGCGCCGCGGCGCAGAAACGCCCACACCTGCTCGTGGTCGGGCAGCAGCAGCTCGAACTCGCCGTCGGTGACGACCGGGTCTTCGTGGCGCAGCGCGATGAGCCGCTGGTGGTGCGCGAACACCGAGTCGGGGTCGTCGACCTGCGCGGCCGCGTTGACGGTCTTGTGGTCGGGGTTGACCGCGAGCCACGGCAGGCCGCTCGTGAAACCGGCCTGGTCGGTGGGGTCCCACTGCATCGGCGTGCGTGCGTGGTCGCGGCTACTCCGGCCCATCGACGTGAGCAGCGCCGGCATGTCGACGTCGCCGCGGGCCAGTGCGGCGGCATGGAAGTTGAGCGTCTCGATGTCGCGGTAGTCCTCGATCGACACGAACGGCGAGTTCGCCATGCCCAGCTCGTCGCCCTGGTAGACGTAGGGCGTGCCGCGGTGCAGGTGCAGCACGGTCGCGAGCGTCTTCGCCGACGCGACCCGGTGCTCGCCGTCGTCGCCGAAGCGGGACACCGCGCGCGGCTGGTCGTGGTTGCCCCAGTAGAGCGAGTTCCAGCCGCGCTCGGCGAGCCCGGCCTGCCAGTTCGCGAGCGACGCCTTCAACGCCGGCAGCGCCAACGGCAACGGGTCGTACCGGTGGGCGCCGATGTCCAGCGACACGTGCTCGAACTGGAACACCATGTCGACCTCGCCGCGCGACGGGTCGGTGAACAGCCGCGCCTCCTCGAGGGTCACGTCCGGCATCTCGCCGACCGTCAGCACATGCTTGTCCCGCCCGGCGAACACCTCGCGGTGCATCTCGGCGAGGAACTCGTGGTTGCGCGGCCCGCCGAGGTAATGCTGGCCGCCCGGCCCGTACGGCGACCCCGGCCGGGGCGTGGCGTCCGGCAGCGACAGGTTTTTGCTGATCATGTTGATGACGTCCATGCGGAAGCCGTCGACACCGCGGTCGAGCCACCACCGCATCATCTCGTACACCGCGGCGCGGACCTCGGGGTTCTCCCAGTTCAGGTCGGGTTGCTTGCGGGAGAACAGATGCAGGTAGTACTGCCCGGTCCGCTCGTCCCACTCCCATACCGGCCCGGAGAAGTGCGACTCCCAGTTCGTCGGCTCCGCGCCCGGCGCGCCGGGGGTGTGGCCGGGACGGGCGTCGCGCCACCAGTACCAGTCGCGCTTCGGGTTGTCCGTGCCGGACCGCGACTCGACGAACCACGGGTGCTCGTCGGAGGTGTGGTTGACCACCAGGTCCATCACGAGCTTCATGCCGTGCCCGTGCAGCACGGCGATCAGCTCGTCGAGGTCGGCGAGCGTGCCGAACGACGGGTCGACATCGTAGTAGTCGCTGATGTCGTAACCGTTGTCGTCCATGGGAGAGCGGTAGATCGGCGACAGCCACACGACGTCCACGCCGAGCCGGCGCAGATAGTCCACTTTGGACAGGATGCCGCGCAGGTCGCCGATGCCGTCGCCGTCGGAGTCGGCGAAGCTGCGCGGATACACCTGGTAGACGACCCAGCGTCGCCAGTCCTGCTCGTCCATTCGTGGCTCTCCGATTCGTTGGCCGCCCCGGACCGCGTGTACGGCCATGATCTACGAGCACGCGCCCGGGCTCGCACGTGCCCCGCCGCACGCGGTGCGGGTCACCAGTCCAGTAGGCCGGGCCGGAACGCGGCGACCTGCAGCAACAGGGCCTGATCGACCGGCAGCCCGACGCCGCCGGCCGACATCCAGCGCAACGAGGAACGCCTGCTGACGCGCCTGCCCCCGGACCGCGACGGCTTCCTGAACGCGCTGCGGTTCGCCGCAGGAGGACGTCACCGGCTAGCGCGCGGCGTGGGCACGAGACGAAGGATCTCGTTCGGCACGCCGTCGAGGTGTCGTGCCGCGGCGGCCGCGGCGGCGTCGAGCCGGGCCTCGTCGAGGGTGGCGAACCACACGAGTGCGTTTTCGTCACGCTGCGGCAGCGGTGGAAAGTAGTTGGGTGACCGGTCGTTGCGGAGCACCCCGACGGGCGTGCCGAGCGCGGCGGCGAGCCCGTCGCGCAGGGCTCGCGGCTCACTGTCGCCGAGCACGACCCCGGCGAGCACCCGGTAGTCCGGCACGACGGTGGCGCCGACCGGGGCCCGGGTGCCGCCCGGCGCCGGCGGTCCGGCGGCCCCGGGCACCGGCCGCAGGGCGAACACGTTGTCGGAGTCGACCATCAGCGCGTTCGCGGCCGGCCCGTGCCGGGCCCACACCGGCCCGGAGTAGAAGGTCTTCAACGCCGTCCCCGGGTCCACCCCGGCCGCGAACCCCCGCAACCAGACGAACATGTCGGGCCGGTCGAGGTCGGTGAAGATCCCGCCGACCCGCAGCCCGACCGCCTCCTGCGGCTCGATGAGCTCGGTCTCGAAGAGGTCGACGAAGCGCTCGCGCGCGCCGGGCCGCAGCGTGTACCGCCGCAGCTCGACGAGCGGCCAACCGGGTTCCGTCATGCGGGCAGCCTGGCAGACCGCCGAGCAATACGCAATCATTCCTGTTACACATTGCCCAGACGGCTACGCTCGCCCGCAAGGAGGCACGAAGGCGTGACGGCGAACAGTCGACTGACCACCGCGATCCACGCCCTGTGCTGGATCGAACAGGCCCGCAGACGCGGTGAGTCACCCCTGAGCTCGGACCGCGTGGCGGCGAGCCTGCGCAGCCATCCGGTGCTGGTCCGCAAGGTGCTCGGCGACCTGAGAAGGGCGGGCCTGGTGACGTCGACGCGGGGCCCCGGCTCGGGCTGGACCCTGACCGTCGAGCCGAGCGCGATCACCCTGCGGGACGTCCACACCGCGCTGGGCAGCGAGCCCACGTTCGGCCTGCACCCGCACGAGCCGAACCTGGAGTGCGAGGTGGGCGTCGGCATCGGGCCGGTACTCGGCGCCCTCTACGCACGGGTCGACGCGGCGGTCGCGACCGAGCTGAGCACGAGAACGATCGCCGACGTGCTGGACCAGGTGCTGGAAGAGCACCCGCTCGGCACCTAAGCCCGCTCCAAGAACGTCAGGACCGCCCGCACCCGCCGGTGCTCCTCGCTGCTGGGCTCCAAGCCGAGCTTCGAGAAGATGTTCCCCACGTGCTTCTCGACCGCGCCGTCCGAGACGGTCAACGACTTGGCGATCGCGACGTTCGTGAGTCCCTGCGCCATCAACCCGAGCACCTCCCGCTCGCGAGGGGTGAGCACGTCGATGGGGTTGCGTCTTCCCCGGGCCATCAACTGAGCGATCACCTCCTGGTCGATGCACGTGCCGCCGCCGGCGACCCGCTGCACCGCGTCCACGAACTCGGCGACGTCCGCCACCCGCTCCTTCAGCAGGTAGCCGACCCCGCCCGCGCCGCCGGACAGCAGCTCGACGGCGTAGCGCTCCTCCACGTACTGGGAGAGCACCAGCACCGGCAGCCCCGGCTGCTGCTCGCGCGCCTTCAACGCCGCCCGCAGGCCCTCGTCGGTGAACGACGGCGGCATGCGGACGTCGACGATCGCCAGGTCGGGGCGGTGCTCGCTGACCAAGACCAACAACCCGTCGCCGTCCTCGGAGGCCCCGACCACCTCGATGCCCTCGTCGGCCAGCAGCCGCGTTATCCCGGCGCGCAGCAACACGGAGTCCTCCGCGATCACCACACGCATGGCAGGTCTGCCCTGATTACTGTCGGCCCACCGATGGGGCTCACCACGGTCATCACGCCGTCAATCGTGGCAGCCCGGTCCGCGAGCCCCGCCAGCCCACCGCCGGCACGCATCGAGGCGCCACCAGAGCCGTTGTCCGTGATCTCCACGATCACCTGGTCACCGCTCGGCCGGTCCTCACGCCACGCGTTGACCACGGCCTCCGTCGCGGTCGCGTGCTTCGCGATGTTCGTGAGGCACTCGCCGACGATGAAGTACGCCGTGGACTCCACGGCGGCCGGCGGCCGCGGGTCGATCCGCACGCGCACGTCCACCGGGATCGGGCACTTCGCGGCGAGCGAGGACAGCGCGGCGTCGAGACCGCGGTCGCCGAGCACCGCCGGGTAGATGCCCCGAGCGAGGTCGCGCAGTTCCGAGACCGCCAGCTTCGCGTCCGCGTGCGCCTCGTCGATCAGCATCTTCGCGGCGTCCGGGTCGGCGTCCATCTTCGTCTTCGCCCTGCCCAGCCCCATCGCCACCGCGACGAGGCGCTGCTGCGCGCCGTCGTGCAGGTCGCGCTCGATCCGCCGCCGCTCGGCCTCCGCCGCGTCGACGCCGCGCGCCCTGGACGCCTGGAGGTGTTCGGCCTTCTGCGTCAGCTGCTCGGTCGTGTTCGGGCCGAGCAGCGTCTTCGCCAGGAGAATGTGCAGCGCGGCGACCACCGGCAGCACGAACAGGCCCACCGGCAGGATCACGATGCCGACGATCGCCAGCGGCAGCTCGAAGCAGGCCAGCGGGAACGAGATCAGCAGGTAGGCGAGGTTGCGCCACATCTGCGCGTGCGTCAGGCGGCGCAGGTAGCGCTGCCAGAACGAGGCGGGGTCGTCGTAGGCGATGGTCGGCGCCGGGATGTCGACGCCGAGCGTGCCGCGGATCAGCGCCCGGTTCGCCGCGGCGAACCCGAACACCACCTTCGTCCAGAGCAGCAGGATCGCGAGGCCCACCCAGACGATCAGCGTGCTGACCCCGGTGGCGAACAGCGCCACGATCAGGATGAACGCCAGCGTGTTGATGGGGAAGCCGGCCATCATGAAACCCGCGGCGCGGAAACCGCGGCTGACCATGGTGGGCTTGGAGTCGGTCACCTCGGCCGGCGGGTGCCGCGGCGACTGGGCCGGCTGGTTCTGGGAAAACGCTGCCACCGTCTCAGCATCCACCGAGGTATCCACCGGCACCAAATACAGCGGCGGCTCCGGCGGCCCGCTGGTCGGACTGGTCGGACTGGTCGGGCTCGTCATCGCGAGACCGGCCGGTAGTTCATCTGCGTGCTCGACGGCCATTCCCTGCTCCAGTCGATGGCGCCCGCCGTCGACAGGCCCTCGAGCTTCGAGATGCGACGCGGGCTCGGGCCGAGCATGGCGCGGGCGAAACGGGCGTGTCCCACGCCGAGCGCCCTCGTGACGATGACGGCCAGTGCCAGCACCAGGAGACCCAGGCCGGCGAACGGCAGCGTCTCGACCCACGAGTCGGCGTTCAGGAACGGCTCGTTCCACAGGATCGGCTGCCACTCGGCGGGCATGAAGTACCAGTAGAAGGGCAGCAGCGAGAGGTAGAGCCCCACCGACCACGTCACGACCGAGATCGTGAACTCGGCGATGCCGATGGGCAGCATCAGCACCAGGTAGACCATGTCCTTCCAGGTCGCGGGGTCCGTCAGCCGCGTCTTCCACCGCGACGAGGTGCCCAGCGGCCGGTACGGCGTGGCGACGTACGTGCCCAGCATCGCGTGCACCCGCATCCGCTCCAGGCTCGCCATGCCCCGCATCGCCAGCGCCGACAGCGCCAGCACCACGACCCCCACCCACACGATCACCGTGCTCACCCCGACGGACACGGACGTCACGACGAAGACGAACGACGCGATGCCGATCGGCAGGTTCATCACCAGGTACGCGAGCGAGCCCAGCAGTGGTGGGTTCGGTCGCGAGCCGTCACGCTCGGTGGTCGTAGCCATCTCTGGTCCCCTTCGTCGGTGTCGCAGGATCAGGATCCCGCGTTGAGGGCGGCTGGACCATGGGGTTCCCCCCAGAGTTGGGGTGGGGTTTTCCCTACCCCCGTTATGGGGATGAGCGATCGACCGCGGGGCGGTAGGCTGGACGTGTAGTGCCCACGACGAGGGGGTGAACGGTTTCGACTCTGGACGTTGATTCAGGGGAAGCGTGCAGGTGCAGGCGGATGGCCACCTCAAGCGTCGCCGCAAACCAATAAGCGCCAAGGTTCATACCCAGCGCGACGTCGCTCTCGCTGCCTAAGCAGCCAGGGTGATGTCTGTCGGCCCGGGGTCGCCTCCGACCCGGTCTGCCGGCATCAGCTAGGAGGCTTACCGCTACGACCCGGCCGCGGGGACGAAGCGGGACACTCACAGCGGCTGGGCCCGTCACACCGGCTTGTTCACGTGACCGGCGGGGCCGAGTAGAGACAATGTGAACTGCGCACGGAGAAGCCCTGTTGAAGCGACAGAGGACCCGGGTTCGATTCCCGGCACCTCCACTCCTGGCCGGCGAGTGCTCGCGGAGAGCGCTCGCCGGTTTGTCGTTTCGGGGTGTTGTTGGGGGCCGAGCCCCCACGCCCCCCACGGTGCGGTTGGTTGCTGACCCAGCGTGGGCGCGTTTTCGCCTGGCGGCGTTGCCTTTTCGGGCGGCGGCCCCGGTGTTGTCTCGCGGCCCTGTCTCTCGGCCCGTGTCCCCTCGGCGTTGCTGTCTCCCCTTGTCTCGTTCCCGGTCCCGCCTCACCTCCTCACCACCTGACTTCACTGCGGCCGTGCCTCACCGCCTCACCTCCGCCGTCTTGTCTCGCCGCCTAACTTCTTCGCCTCGCCACCCGCATCACCCCGGCGCGTCACCTTCGCGTTGCTTCTCTGCCCCCGCTTCTCAAGCCTCAACCAATCCGCCTTCCTTCTCTGCCTCGCCTTGGCCTTCCTGTCCAGCTCTTGTCATGTCTCGTTGGGCTGGTTGGGTGGTTGTGGCGCTTCTCGCGGTTTCTGCCCCGCGTCGCGGGTGATGATCTGGCGGTGGGGGACTTCTACACGGATCCGCAAGGGCGGGTGCGGCCGATCCGCGGCAAGGGCGCCGGGGTCTTCGTCACCGGCGCGGTGCTTGCCGGGGTCGTCGTCGCCGGCGGTGGGGGCGCCGCTGGCGGCGGCGCGGCCAGCAGTGCCGCCGGTCGGGTCGTTTCCGCCAAGCCCGCCGCGCGGCAGGGGCAACGCGGCGAAGCGTGGCGGCGGATGCGGTTCCGAACCGTGCGGAACGCCGTTCGCGAGCATGTCGAGTGCGCCGTCCACTCCTACGGCGACGTGCGCGAGTTCCTTCTCCACACGCCGTGCCGGTCGCTGACCCGAGAGCTCCTCGTCATCGCCGACGGGCGCGGCGGCACCATCGTCGTGGCCACCTACTGGGTGCGGATGTGGCGAACCGGCGACGCGGAACGGCTGCAGGACCTCGCCGACACCTACGGCACCGGCAACATCACGCCGATCCCCGCCGCACTGATCGACGTCGCCGAACTCGGGTTCAGCGGGAAGTACTACGACTCCCGGCGCGCTCGCGACCTCGTCGTCATCGCCGAGGCCGAGCAGCTCACCGGTCAGCCGAACGCGGACGTGCTCGACGCCGTCGCCGAGGTCGCCGCCCAGTTTCCCGTGCCGAAACGGTGACAGGATGGCCCTGTGACACGTGGTGGGATTCGCGCCGGGCTGGTCGCCGCCGTGCTCAGTGGGGCGCCGTCGACCGTGCACGCGCTCGTCACCCGACGGGATCCGCTCGCCGCCACCCGCGCCGCCGGCACCCTGCTCCTGCCGGACGAGACCCGCACCGCGCCTCTCCTCGCCGCCGCCGTGCCCGTCCACCTCGGGATCTCCGTCGGGTGGGGGCTCGTCCTCGCGCGTCTCCTGCCGGCGCGAGCCACCGTCTTCTGGGGCGCCGTCGCGGGAGCCGGGATCGCGGCGGTCGACCTTCGGGTGCCGGGGCGACGGGCGGCCGCCGTGCGCGCTTTGTCCGTTTGGCCGCAGGTCGCCGACCATGTTGCGTTCGGTGCCGTGGTCGGGCTCTACCTGCGGCGACGGGCTCTCAGGTTGCCCTAAGGCGGCTTCGGTAGCGTTCCTGTCGTGGTTCGACCGCCCGCCCGGGTCCTCGACGTGATCGGCCTGCTCGTCAGGCTCGGCCTGGCCGCCGTGTGGCTGGTCTCGGGCGCGATCAAGGCGAGCGACCTCAACCAGACCTACATCGCCGTGCAGGCCTACGACCTCCTGCCCGGCTCGGTGTCCAGCGTGGTCGCCGGCGCGATCCCGTTCCTCGAGCTCGCGCTGGGCGTACTGCTCCTGGCCGGGCTGGGCACCCGCATCACCGCCGCCGTCTCGGCGCTGGTGCTGCTCGCGTTCATCGGCGCGGTGGCCCAGTCGTGGGCACGCGGGCTGACGATCGACTGCGGCTGCTTCGGCGGCGGCGGCGAGGTCGCGCCCGGCGAGACGCGGTATCCGCAGGAGATCGCCCGCGACCTCGGTTTCCTGCTGCTGGCCGGCTGGCTGACGGTCCGGCCGCGCAGCAAGCTGTCGCTCGATGGTTGGCTTACCGTCCGGGATCCCGAACCGGAGACCGTGGACACGCAGGGAAGGACTTGACCGGTGGGTGGAGCACAGCGCAATGCTCGCAAGAAGCGGCAGGCGCAGACGACCGGCGGCGGCGGCCACGCGGTGGCCGCGGCACGCGGCGGGGGCGACCGCAAGAAGATCGTCATCGGCGCGGTCGTGGTCGTCGTGCTGCTCGCCGCAGTGGTCGGCGGCGTCCTGATCTACAACAACAGCAAGAACACCACCGAGGGCAAGGACATCAAGGCCGCCGCGCCGACCACGTCCCAGCAGCAGACCGGCAGCAGCACCGCCGCCCCGTCCCCGCTCCAGGTGGTGCGCCAGGACGGGGTGGTCGTCGTCGGCGCCGACACCGCGAAGGTGACGCTCGACGTGTACGAGGACTTCCTCTGCCCGGCCTGCCGCGCGTTCGAGCAGGCCTACGGCGCCGACATCCAGAAGCACGTCGAGGCCGGCACCGTCCAGGTCCGCTACCACATGCTGCCGATGCTCAACGAGAAATCCGACCCGCCCGGCTACTCCATGGACTCCGCCAACGCGGGCCTGTGCGCGGCCGACGCCGGCATGTTTCCCGCGTACCACAAGAGCCTCTTCGACGATCAGCCGGAAGAAGGCAGCCGCGGCTGGGACCGCCAGCAGCTCGCGAAGCTCGGCAGCCAGCTCGGCGTCACGTCGGAGAGGTTCATAACCTGCGTGACCAGTGGCGAGTACGACAACCTGGTGCAGGCGAACTTCGACGACGTCAAGAAGGCGCCCTACCTGCAGCAGGACTACGGGAACGGCCAGAAGGGCTTCGGGACGCCCACCATCGCGGCCGACGAGAAGGTCGTCGACACCGCCAAGTCGAACTGGCTGGACAGGCTGATCGAGACGGCAGACTAGACCAGGCCGTCGATCGGCGCCGCGCCCTCGGACCACCGAACGAACCGTTTCGCCTTGCCGACCTCGACCCTCGGCACGCTGCCGGCCGCGACCACGCGCACCACGCAGGTGATGCCGAGCCGCTCGCGCAGCGCGGCGTCGAGGTCGGCGGCCGGTGACGGCCCGTCGCCGACCTGCTCCACCGCGATCCGCAGCTCCGGCCGCGCGGCTACCCGCCGATCCTCCACGACCAGGTAATGCGGGCTGACGCGCGCGTCGGCGAGCAGTACCGCCTCGATCTCGGTCGGGAAGACGTTCACGCCGCGGACCACCAGCATGTCGTCGGTGCGGCCGAGCAGCTTCGACATCCGGCGCAGGGTGCGCGGTGCGCCGGGAACCGGGCCGGCCAGCGTCGCGACGTCGCCGGAGCGGTACCGCAGCAGCGGCATGCCGGTCTTGGTGAGCGTCGTGAAGACCAGCTCCCCCGGCGTCCCGTCGGGCACCGGCCGCCCGTCGGCGCCGATGGCCTCGACGAAGAAGTGGTCCTCCGCGACGTTCAGCATCCCGTCGGAGTCGAGCGACTCGGCGGCGACACCCGGCCCGATGATCTCGGACAGGCCGTAGATGTCGAGCGCGCGAAGGCCGAGCAGCCGCTCGATCTGGGCCCGCATCTCGTTCGTCCAGGGCTCCGCGCCGAACACGCCGGCACGCAGGCTCGTCGGCTCGACACCCGCCGCGCGCATGGCCTCGCCGAGGAAGATCGCGTACGAGGGTGTGCAGGTCAGGATGTCCGGGCGCAGGTCGTCGATCATGCGGATCTGCCGGTCGGTCATCCCACCCGACAGCGGCAACACGGTCGCGCCGAGCCGCATGCCGCCGTGGTGGACGCCGAGGCCGCCCGTGAACAGTCCGTAGCCGTACGCGTTGTGGATCAGGCTCTGCCGCGTCGCGCCCGCGCCGCCGAGCGCGCGAGCCATGACTTGGGCCCAGACGTCGACGTCACCGGCGGTGTACGGAACGAGCGTCGGTCGCCCCCCGGTCCCCGAGGACCCGTGGATACAGACGATGTCCTCCCGCGGCGCCGCCCGCAGCCCGTCGGGGTAGTGGTCCCAGAGGTCACGTTTGGTGACCGTGGGCAGCGCGTGCAGGTCGTCGATCGCGACGTCCCCGCCCGCCGCCACCCCGGCGTCCGCGAGGCGGGCCGCCTGCAGCCCACCGGCCGCGACGAGCCGGTCCACGAGCTGCCGCAGCCGCCGTTGCTGCAGCTCACGACGCCGCTCGGGCACGATCCCCTCCGCGTCGGGCTCGACAAGAGGCACCACGGGGGCAGCAACATCATCGGTGACCACGGATGTGGGTGTAGCACGGCGGACCCGCCCCAGGGAAGCACCCGAGACCCCGCTACCGACCGCCTCGTGGCGTCGGGTAACTTGTACAAGCACGACGGGGCTGTAGCGCAGCTGGTAGCGCACCACACTGGCAGTGTGGGGGTCAGGGGTTCGAACCCCCTCAGCTCCACCATCGATTGGTCCGTTGGCAGGCGAGTTTTCGCAGGTCAGCGGACTTTTTTGACCTTGACTGACCGCTTCAAATGGATAGTTAGCGTGCTAACGAACGACGAACTGGAGCAAAACTGGAGCACCGTCAGCTCCGTGGCGAATGGGGTCAACGATCTGCTCCAGTTCGGTAGTACCTGGCGGGTGAAGCTGCGCGGCGGATATGCGTGGGATCGACGAGCCTGTGCTGACGGGCCTGCGCGGTCACCCCGCTGGCTCATCGACCTCATCGGACTGGACACCACGAAGGCGATCGCGGAGTCGATGTACGCGGAGTTCAAGGAGCCGCTGTACTCGCCGCCGCCGTTCCTGCTGCGCATGGTCGACGCCGGCCTGCTCGGCAAGAAGAGCAACCGCGGCTTCTACGACTACAGCTGACGCCGATTCTGTCGGTGGTCCATGTCATGATCGAAACATGGACGCCGACGTGGACCTGGGGGACGTTGGCGCCTCCGCCGAGGCGCTGTCGTTCATGCGTGATGTGCGTGATCGCGACTACTACCTGCTGATCCTGCACGACCACGGCCGGAAGAGACGCACCTGGTCGGTGTTCACACACTTCATCGGCTGGTCCGAGCGCAACGATCGGTGGGAGGTGCGCACGGCGTCGCTGGTGTCCGGGCGCAAGTTCCGGATGCTCTGGCAGGCGCCGGAAGAACGTTGGCTGGGCGTGCACGCCGTTCGCGACCTGATGCTCTACCTGCGGATCGGCGGAATGGGGTTGCTGACTCCTGAGGTCGTCGAGTACTGGATGCCCGGGTGCTCACGCCGCGAGAGTGCACCCCGGACCCGCACGACCGCGAGGGCTTCCTCGCGATCGGTGAGGAGGGTGCGGCACCGCGTGCCCACGATCAGCTGCGCATGGAGGTCCTCAAACGCGACGGCTTCCGCTGCTGCGTGTGCGGCCGCCGCGCGTCCGACCACGTCGATCTCGAGCTGGCCGTGCACCACGTCATCCCGGTGGAGCACGACGGGGCGATCGAACCCAACCTCATGACGTTGTGTACCACCTGCCACAAAGGACTGGATCCGCACTACGAGGTTCTGCTCCGGGAACTGGCGGGCTTGCCCGGCAACGTCGACACTCTGTCGGTCGACCGGATCAACAACTTCCAGATCCGGGACAACCTGGTCAAAGGCGTCCCGTTCGAGGCTAGGGGCATCGGTGTCCGCGGTGACGAGCTGGTGATCGACTCGCGGGAGCTGCTGGACGGGTTGCGCGTGTTCCGCCAGGCAGAGGCGTGAGCGGCTTCGCCTCGCGGCCGCTGGTAGCGGCACCTCACTCGCGGATCGTCAGCACCGCCAGGTGGGTGCCGTCCGGCAGGGTGGTCAGGACCAGCGCGCCGCGGGCCAGTTCGATGGTCGTCGCGTGGACGCGGGTCGCGCCGAGGATCGCGGCGGTGCCTGCCCGCCGGTACCCGTAGGTCTCGTCGGACTCAACGAACGACAGCTTGACAAAGCGGCCGATATCGGCGCGCCGTCGCGCGGTCGCCGACATCGCCCGGTCCCTCCATCCATAGAAACCAGAACGGGATACGCGCAGCCGCACGCACATGAACACGACCGGGAACTCATACGATCCGTCACCGGTGACCAAAGACTGCATGAACTCGTACTTCTCGCTTACGGCTGGCGCTGGGCGAAGTACGAGGCACATTTTTTAGGAACTCGTTCTCCATCTTGACTTCCCGCAACTCCCGCTCAACCTCACGCAAGCGAGCACGCTCATCAAGGCTCAATTGCGGTTCCTCGCCGGCGTGCTCACGCCGATACGCAGCAACCCAGTTACCTAGCGTTCCCTCCAAGATACCGAGCTCCCGAGCGACCTGAGCCACCGGACGTGACGACTCGATCACCCGTTTCACAGCCTCGGCGCGATACGCGGGCGAATAGTTCCGACGCTTCTGAGACACAGATTCCTCACCCTCCGGAAAGGACCTTAGTAGATCCCTGTCCGGAAAGCTCGCAGCAGCCCAAACAACCTCGGCCTGCAACGCCTCCACCACATCCCGCAAGTGCGACACCATCACCCGAAGCGCCACGTTCTCCGCAGCAAGATCCTCATAGGACGGACGCCGATCCCCAGACAACACACCATGATCCACGAACCAACCGAAAGATCAACACACCACGCCGACAGACCCCTGACCAGTTACGTCCAAGGTTGCACGTCATCGTCATCGAAATCCCTTTCCGATGGGACGAGTCCGGATCAGCGCTGTCTTATCAGACGCCGAATGACGGCGGATCCGCAGTGCCCGCGCCCAGTCACGAGACAACGACGGCGCAGTGATTAATCTCACCGTATTGCGGTGACTATCACCCGATCGGCCCATTTACGTCGGGCAAGCGGACAGTTTCCTTGGTACGTCCGTTGTCAACGACAGACGGTTCATCAGGGCGGATCACGGTTCGACAACGAACTCGGCGCGGCGGTCGAGCCCTTCGCAGGCACGTCCGGCGGCGCCCCGTCGAATTGACTTTCCGGCCGGTCCGCACAATTCTGAACATCCCCAGCCGCGGGAACACTCTTCCATCATTCTCAAACTGTCCAGAATGGAGCTGACTTTGCGTCGTTTCCGAATGTTCGCCGTCGCATGTGGTTTCGCCGGCACCGTCGCGCTGACTGCGATGATGACCGCGCCACAGGCCCTGGCCGACGAAAGCCCAACAGGCTCTGCCTACGCGCTTTCCGTCCGTACCACGCTGCTCAACGCGACGCTGGTCAAGATCGACCCCCTGCCGACCGCCGCTTACCCGAAAGGCGCCGACGAGTCGGTCGCCAAGGTCGGGCCGAACCTGGCCGGCCTGGTGAGCGCGAAGGCCCTCAACGCGTCCTCGGACGTCAAGAGTGGCTCACTCACCAGCGTGGCCAGCCTCGCGGAGGTCGTCGTCCGGGACATCCTCAGCGCGAAGGTGATCACCGCCGAGTGCCAGGCCAGTAAGAAGGGCTTGACCGGCAAGTCCAGCATCGCCGAGCTCACGGTGCTCGGTCAGAAGATCGACGTCAACGCCACGGCCGACATCGACGTCCTCGGCGTCGCCACCGTGAAGATCAACGAGCAGGTCAGGCAGGGCAATACGCTGACGGTGAACGCCGTGCACGTGACCGTCGGAGGCCCGGTTCGTGGCATCACGAGCGCCGACGTCGTGCTGTCCCAGGCGAAGTGCTCCGGCACGGCTGGCGGCCCGGAGACGCCACCTAACACGTCGACGACCACCACACAGCCCTCCGAGTCCGAGGGACCCGCCCCAACCACCGGTACCAGCGAGCCGGATCACCCCGCCACGACCACTAGCGGCTCCGCCGGAGACGCCCAGGGCGGCGTCACACCAGTGGCCGACAGCGGGGACCTGGCCGAGACCGGCGTGAGCGCGATCGTCCCGATAGCCATCGGTGGCCTGCTCCTGCTCGTGGGTGGCGCTGCGGCGATCTACTACACCCGCCGCGGCCGCACGGCGGCCTCCTCGTCAGAGGACTGACCGGCCTCTCGCGAGAACTGCGTGCCGGGGTGGGCACTATCGCTGCCCACCCCGGCACGCAGTGCGCCACCAGCCGTGTGTGATCGCAGCCTGACGTGAACCAATATCGCGACGAGCAAATTCGGCACCGATCAGGCCGGCTACGCGGACAATGCTTGCGGCCGGGCGTCGGTTCACCGACCGGGTATGGGTGGTTGCCCGCTGCGCCCCCGACAACTGCAGCGCCTGCCTCAGCAACACCCCACCAGCAGACGACACCAGCCACTCGCGCACCGGATCAAGAACCACGCCCGGACCTGAGATATGCTTCACCGTACGGAGTGCCTTCCTACTCGGTGACACTTGTGACTTCGCAATCCCAAGTTTCCCAAGCAGGACAGGCACTTCCGTGCATCTGCACCTCGAGCTACAGCCCACTTGACGTTCGCGCAGCGGTGGTCGCAGGGATGCTCTTGGGCTGTGTCTGATCTTGAGGCGGTGAACGCTCGTCTGCGCCAGGTGGTGGCGGACAAGGACGAGTTGATCGCGTCGCAGGACACGCTGTTGGGGATGCAGCGAGATCAGTTGGCGGGCAAGGACGAGTTGATCGCCGAGCAGTGCAAGCTGATCGCGTTGGTGGAGGAGCAGAACGCGGAGTTGCGGCGCCGGCTGGGTGTGGATTCGACGACCTCCTCAACGCCGCCGTCAACTGATTCGATCGGGTCGAAAGCCAAGCGGCGCAAGGCGAACTCCGAACGGGAACGGTCGAAGAACCGTCAACCGGGCGGGCAGAAGGGGTATCGAGGCTCGGGCCTGGAACTGTCTTCGGAGGTCGATGACACCGTGCCGGTCGAGCCTGCCGAGTGCTCGACGTGCGGTGAGGAGTTCAACGGGGCCGGCGAGTGTGCGGGGTTCACGCCCGTTCAGCAGTGGGACATCTCGCCGATGACGCTGACCAAGGTCCAGTTCGACCTGATGCGGCGGCGTTGCACGGCCGGGCATCCCCGGACGGCTGGATCAGAACCGAGGAAGGTGGCCCTGGGGCCGACCGGTTCGTGGATCCCGAGAACTCCCAGCGCTACGTCGGCTTCGGCGCGAACCAAGCGCCCGCCGAGGAGCTGATGGCCGCCCACCGGGAGTTCGAGACCGCCTACGCGGCCCACACACCCGACTACGAACGGATCGACTTGTCCTTGACCACATTCCACGGGACCGACGCCATCCGGTGGGAGTTCATGCACGACGCTTCGCCGGGAGGCGGCGGCCGGCTACACGTCTCGTCGCTCTACTGGCGTATAGGCGACCACGAGTACTTCGTCTCCGGGTCGGCACCGACCGACGAGTGGCCCCAGATGAACGAGATCATCTCAAGCATGCTTGAGATGACCACTCCCTGACGACGCCCCATTCGCTCCGAGTTCTCGGAAGTGCGGATAGATCCAAACCCGAGACTCGACCACCTGGTTCACGCTGAGCCACGGACCGGTCAGCCCGGCTGACGTACTCAGCATCGGCCCAATCTCGATCAGCGCGTCACGAGTCAAGGTAGATCGAACAACATGTGGCTCCGCCATATCGCTCCGACGTTCGAAGTCCGGGATGTCCGGTTCACACGCTTGCCGATGGAGCAGCTGTGGAGCAAGGGTGCGCGCTGAACGACGTTCAACGGCATCAACTGGAGCGGGACGGCGTAGGATTTCCTGCGGGTTCTCTGTTCGTGCTGGTCAGAGGCACGTGCGCACCACGCTGGCAGTGTGGGGGTCAGGGGTTCGAACCCCCTCAGCTCCACCCTTGGAAGAGCTCTCTCGGTTCAGGTGTTCACCTGGCGAGAGGGCTCTTTTCCTGTGTTGATAGATGGGGTCTGTCCATTTGGGTGGCGGGAGCCGAGGCGTCCACACCGGACGGGTGTGTGCCGGAGTCGACGCGAATTCCCTTGCCCGCCAGGTCATCAGACAGCGCCTTGTGACGTCGACGGCGGACTCCCGCGCCAGAAGCAGGAAGAGAGCCAGGAGACTCAGCCCGCTTGCGGTCGCGGGAGCCATTCTCGAAAAGGACTTCGAGGATGGCTCCCCCGCGAGGACTTCTCGGCCGCTCAGCCCTTGCTGATCGAGTTCCCCTGCCCGTTGTTCGAGGTCTTCGGGTCACCGGCGGACCAGGTAATCGTGTTGAACGAGCCGTTCACCGCGATGTCGCCGACGTCGGCGATGCTGACCTCGTTGCGCGACCCGTTGACCGAGACCGACGCGCAGGTTCCGGTGAGGGTCAGCTTGTTGGCAGAGCCGCTGACCACGACGCCCTGCCCTGCGCAGTCGAGCGTCTTGGTCAGGCCCGACTCGTTGATGGTCATCGTGCCGCCACCGCCGCCCGGCTCGGACGACGTGGACGGCTCGGAGGGCGCAGAGGTCTGGCCGCCGCCGCCGACCGCGATCAGGTCGAGCACCACGGACTCCGAGCTGATCTTCAGCGTGCCGTCTCCGCAGGTGAGACTCGCCTGCCCGCTGGGCGCGAGCGCCGGCCCCACCTCGTCCATGGGCCAGGAGGACACTCCGGCGACCGGCTGGTTGAGGGTGACCTGCCCGGAGGCGCGCTGCTGACGGAACGTATACGTCTCCCCCGTCTTGGCGTAGTCGCCCTCGGCCGTGCCGTTGACCGTCGCGTCCACCGACAAGCCTTCGGCCGCCAACGTCACCGCGGCGTTGTCGCCGGCCAGCGTCCAGGTGTTCTCCGCGGTCATGGAAAGGGTGAACCCGCCCCCGCTCGTGGCGACGATCGGCACGCCGCCCACGTTCGCGCCGGACTCGCCGCTGATCGTGGCGACCGACCATTCGCCGACCGGGCACTGGCCGTCGCCCGCGGGCTGGCTCGACGAGCTCTGCTCGGTGCTCGTGTCAGTCGGCTGGCTCGACGGCGAACTGGCCGCCCCGTCGGCACCCTCACACGCAACGAGAAGGGATAACAGCCCTGTCGCGGCGATGGTCAAGATTGTGATACGCATGCGGACCTCCTGGATTCCCGACATAACGGTCGCGCAGCCTAGAGGGTCACCGCGTGACGATCGACACCGGGGTAGTCGGATCCGACTATTCATTCAATTCTGTTGGACCGCGGCGACTCCTAGGGTCCGGTTTTGCGCTGGTTGGCATTGAAGCGCGCTTTCTTCTGACGATTCCCGCACGTGTTCATGTCACACCATCTGCGGGTGCGACTTTGGCTGGTGTCGAAGAAAGCGGCCTGACAGGTCGACGATGCGCACAAGGCCAGTTTTCCGTCTCGTTCGCCTGCGATGATGCTGATCGCGTCGGCGGCGATCACGCCCAGGGCATCTTCCACGCAGGAAGCCGAGCTGAGTCGCCATCGCCGATTGCCCTCCGGCGTCAGGATGGCCGCGGCCCGACCCTGCGCGCTGCGGTCATTGATGACTTGGACAGCGGACGCGGGGAGAGCGTCCTGGATCGCGGCCGCTGTCGCGGCGGCGTGAATCGACTCCCTCAGCTCCCGGGCGAGTTCGAACTGGGCAGTGGTGCAGGACGCCACGGCAAGGCCGTTCACCGCCAGCCAGTCGACGAGTCGGTGCGGCGTGGGAATGCGCTCCACAGCGTCGCCATGACGCTCCGACAGAGTCCCCGTGAAGCTGGTCGCCAGCACGTTGCCGAGGCGGAAGTCAGGGAACCCAACACGCATGGAACCACCTTAGCTGGTTGCAGGCGGGCATGGCGGCATGTTAGAACCGTCTTAGCCGGTTCCACGATGGCCAGGAGGTCTCATGCCCCGTCCAACCAGCGACGTGCAGGCATTTGAAGCCCACGCACCTGAAGCTGACCTCGACGATCTGCGCGCGCGACTGGCCGCGGCGCGACTGCCGGAAGCTGAGACGGTCCATCGCGCGGCGCCCGACCCTCGCCGATGGGAACAGGGCGTTCCTCTCGCCGACCTCGTCGAGGTCGTGAACTACTGGCGCACCGGGTACGACTGGCGGTCGTTCGAAGAGCGCCTCAACCGCATCGGCCAGTTCCGCACGACCATTGACGATCTGGGAATCCACTTCCTGCACCGCCGATCCGCGCGCGCGGATGCCACTCCCCTGATCTTGACGCACGGCTGGCCGGACAGCATTGTTCGGTTCATCGATGTAGTGGACGAGCTGGCAGATCCGAAAGACGCAGACACGCCGGCGTTCCACGTCGTGGTCCCGTCGCTACCAGGCTTCGGCTACAGCGACAAGCCGGCCACCACCGGGTGGGGAACCGAAAAGATCGCGGCCGCATGGGTGGATCTGATGGGAAGGCTCGGCTACGACAAGTTCGCAGCCCACGGCGGCGACTGGGGAGGGAATATCACCACGGTCCTCGGCGGCAGGTTCCCGGCGCACGTTCTCGGCATCCACACGACGTTCGCGGAGGCGCCGCCCGGGTTGACAACGGACGGGCTGACGGCGGCCGAGCGCGAATGGACCGAGGAAACCCACCATTTCTGGCGCCACCGCGCGGCGTACGCGAAGCAGCAGGCGACCCGGCCGCAGACCATCGGCTACTCGCTCGTCGACTCACCGGTCGGGCTTCTCGCCTGGATCCTCGACAAGTTCGCTGAGTGGACAGATACCGAGGACAGCCCGTTCGAGACGATTTCCAGGGACCGCGTTCTTGACGACGTCACCCTGTATTGGCTGACGCGGACCGGCGCGTCGGCGGCCCGCATTTACTACGAAAGCCACAACTCGCTCGATCCCGAACTTCGGGTCGACGTCCCGTCGGCACTCACCATGTATCCCCGCGATGTCGAGAAATGCCCGCGCCCCTGGGCACAGGAGCGGTACCGACAGATCGTCCGATGGAAGGTGCCCGAAAACGGGGGACATTTCCCGTCGCTGGAAATTCCCGAGTATTTCGTCAAGGATCTGCGAGAAGGCCTCGAGGCAGTGCTGGCCGCCGATCGGTGAACCCCGGCCACCCCGAACCTCGGAGCCGAACGTTCGCACAAGGAACGTTCCTCCCTCGGTCACCGTCACTTTCCTTGCCTGGCCGGTCAACGAGTTGAGACACTCTCCGGTGGGGCCCTGCGGGCTGTTGGCTGGGGAGGCGGGGTGGCGGGCAAGGCCGACTGGCAGCAACAAGTCGCCGAGAGCGCGAAGCGCTATCAGGAACTCAACGAGCGCGTCGCCCAGTTGTCGATCACCGAGAAGTCGCGCGACGGCATGGTCGTGGTCACGGTGTCGTCGACCGGTGTGCTCACCGACCTGGTGCTGAAGGAGCGCTGGCACCCGGTGCCGGAGCCCGAACTGGCCGAGCAGATCATGGAGTGTCTCAAGCGCGCCCAGGCGAAGATCCCCGACCTCGTGGCGAAGGTCATCGAAGAAACCCTGGGCGGCCAGGACTCGAGCGCGCACCTCATCGTCGCCGACGCGCGCCGGTCGTTCCCCGAACCGCCACCGGATCCCATGAGCCGCGCCGCCTGGCGGACGGCCGAGCCACCGCCCCCGCGCAAGCCCGAGCCTTCGGCGGCCAGCAAGGAGGCCCCGCGGCAGAAGAACGACACCGCGGCGCAGGCCGCCGGCACCGACGACTGGGACGAGCGCCCGGTCCTGGAAGACGTGTGGAACAAGGAGGAGCTGTGACCCAGTCCTACGAGGTGGACACGGCGGCCCTGGCCAGCCATGCCCGCAGGCTCAACGCGCTCAGCGGGGAGCTGCGGTCCGCGTTCGACGGCGCCTCGGTGAGCCTGAGCGGCGACGCGTTCGGCGAGACCTGCCAGCAGGTCGCCGCCGCGCTGCAGGCCGCGGGACAGGCCGGGCAGGAGACCATCTCCGCCGGCGTCCAGGGCCTTGACGCGGCGACCACCAACATCCAGGTCACCGCCGTCGCCTACGAACAGCAGGAGACCGGGGCGATCGACCGCTTCGCGGCCGAGCAGGGCGGTCTCTTCTCCGAGGGGAGCCCCACGGCATGACCACCACTGCGACGCCGAGGGCCGGCGCGGAGGCCGAGGCCTACCTCGCCAGGGCACGGCGCCTGCTCCAGTCCCTCAACACCGGCAGCTGGATCAGCAACGGCCTCAACGCCGGCGGTGGGCTGACCGAGGACGACCGGTCGACCAAGCCGATCGAGCAGCTCGAAGCCGCCGGGCTGGGCTGGCTCGTCGAGAAGGTCCGCCCGCTGCAGGAGGTCCACGACCGGATGCGGCTCAACGTGTCCGCCATCCGCAACTATGCCGACGCCTGGCAGCGCACCGGCGAGAAGATCAGGTCGGTCGCCGAGCAGCTCGCCGGGTGTGTGCGGACCGACACCGAGAGCTGGTGCGGGGTCGCAGGCGACCGGTACCGGGCCCGCGCCGCCGAGATGGTGCCCGCGCTGCAGGCGGCCGCCACCCTGGCCGCGGCCAAGAGCGCGGCGTCGATCCGGATGGGTGAGGTCACCTCGGACGCCCGCCGGCAGGTCGGCGAGTTGCTGACCAGGCTCGTCGGCGAGTTGATCTCGTACGTCAACCAGGCGACGGCGGCGCAGGGCGGACTCACCACCGAGATCGTCTCCCAGGCCACGCAGATGATCGACTCCTACGCCAAGCCCGTCGCGGAGATCGAGAAGAAGCTGACCGATAGCGCGGAGAACCTCCTGGGTCCGGGCGCCAGCGGGCGTGCCAACCAGGTGATCACCGACGACCAGGCCGTCGGCATGCTCGGCACCATCGGCGCGATCTACAAGGACCTCGCGCGATGGCTGAACGGTCAGCCGATCACCGATCTGCCGGAGGTCTCGCCGCCGGGCAACCGGACCCCCGGCACCCGCCCGCCAGCGGTCACCAGGCCGCAGCAGGAGCGGGAGCTGACCAGGCGATGGCCCCGCCGGGAGGACTACGACAATCCGACCAGCTACGGCCGCGACAAGCACAACGCGCTCGCCGAGATCCAGCGCCCGTTCGAGGGAACCCAGCTCAGGAACGGGTGGGAGGTCTCGAAGGTCGAGCGCACCGCCGGCGGCACGAAGCGGGTCGACGCGATGTATGTCAACCACGAACAGAAGCGGGTGGTCGTGGAGGACTACGTGACCGGAAGGCTCGAGTCCGTCGAGCACGCCAACAAGGGCTGGCGCTACATGTACGAACCGGAGATCCAGATCCTCCGCGACCAGGGCTACCAGTTCGACTACGTCCCGAGCTTCACCGACCGGCTCCAGTAAGGAGCACTGCCGCCACGGTCAGCGCCGGCCGGTGGCCAGGATGACGAGGAACTGGCCGCCGCCCGCCTCGATGTCCGCGGTCACCGGCAGCCCTGGCACCAGCCGGGAGAACCGGTCCACCAGCCAGTCCGCCGCCTCTTGGGCGTCCTGCCTGGTCGGGCAACGGGCTACCAGCTCGCGGCCACCCTTGCGCGCCAACCTGCCGGCGACGGTGATCAGCGGCGCGGGTTCGACCACATGCAGGCGATCCGGCCAGGCGATGACCACCTTGACCGCGCCCTTGCGCGTGTTGCACCCGCGGTGCGCGAGCCGCTCGGCGACCTTGGCCTTCCGGTCGGCGGTCCGGCTGTCGACGCTGGGCCCTCGCGGGTCGTTCACCGACATGTCGGGGTCGACCGGTTCGTCGCACACCCAGCACCGCCAGCCGTCACGCTCGGCCACATCATCGAGGAGACTCACCCGAGCAACCTACTGCTTGGCCGGCGCCCCGCCTACCTCGCCCGGCCGAGCGCCACCGGCCCCCGTGGTCACCTCTCATCGTCGGTCCACTGTGGATGATTGGTGCGCACGCGGTGGCGGTCGGGCCCGGATGTCACTACCTGCAGCGACGGCCCCGCACGGGCGCTGTTCGGAAAGACTGTCCGGCAACGACTACTGCGGAAGGCGGTGGGGACCGTGACTACGACGGTACGGTCGGAATGGTTGTGCCCGTTCGGTTCGGCCGCGGCACCGGACGTGCGGCTGGTGTGCTTCCCGCACGCGGGCGGCGTGCCGGACATGTTCCGTTCCTGGCCGGCGAGCCTCGCGGCCGCGGCCCGCGCCGACATCGGCGTGCACGCGGTCTGCTACCCGGGACGGCGGGACCGCCTGCACGAGGCGCCGGTCAACCGGATGGAGCCGGTGGCCGACGCGGTCGCGGCTGCACTCGAGCCGTTGACCGACCGGCCCATCGTCCTGTTCGGACACAGCATGGGCGCCTCGGTCGCGCACGAGGTCGCCCGCAGGATGGTCGCCGCGGGCCACCCGCCCGCGCTGCTGGCGGTCAGCGGACGGGAGGCGCCGCACGCGGTCGCGCCGCGCGGGGTGGTCGCCGGCGGTGACGCCGCGATCGTGGCGGACGTGATCGCGCTCGATCCGCGTTCTCGGGAGGTACTGGCCGATCCCGGTCTGCGCGAGCTGGTCCTGCCCCCGATCCGGGCCGACTACGAGCTGGTCGAGGCGTACGGGCCGCGGGTGTACCTGCCGCTGCCGGTGCCCGTGATGGCCTACGCGGGCAACGCCGACCCGGTGACGACGGTGGCCGACGTCCGCGCGTGGTCGTCCGCCACCACTCGCGAGTTCGGCTGCCGCGTGTTCGGCGGCGGCCACTTCTTCCTCGACGAGTACCGCGGCGAACTGCTCGACGACCTCGCGGGCCGGATCCGCCGCCACGTCCTGGTTCCCTGACCACCGAACAAGAAGTGGGCGCCGGCCATGTGGCCGGCGCCCACTTTCTTATCTCAGACCAGACCCAGTTGCGCGGCGTGTACGCCGGCCTGGAACCTGCTCTGCGCGGACATGCCGCTCATCGAGGACGCGATGTCGTTGCGCACCGTGCGGACGCTGACCCCGATCTTGCGGGCCACCGCCTCGTCGGTGAGCCCGTCGGCGAGCAGCCGCAGGATCCGCTCGACACGCGGCGTCGGCAGACTGGCCACCGACTCGGGCGCCGGCGTGGCGCGGTCCCAGAGCAGCTCGGCGAACCGGCACAGCGAACGCACGGCCGACGGTGTCGTCATCATCCGGTGGGTCGGGCCCTCGAAGACCATTCCGATGGACTGGTCGATCGTGAGCGCGCGGACAGGAACGTGGTCGAGCACGCGTGGCACGACGTTTCTCGTGCCGAGCCATGCGGTGTACTCGGTCACGGCCGGCACCTCGGCGACGTCGGCCTGCAACACGAGACGCAGCCTGCCGCCGCGGCGCAGTACCTCTGTCACGAGTGGCGTGGAGAACGCGAGTGCGGTGGGAACGTAGGCGGGCACGAGGAACATCACCTCCTGCTGAACGCCGACAAGCAGTCTCTCGAGCACAGCGCCGAGATCCACGACGTCAGTGGGCAGCGCCCCGTGCACAGGTGCCTCGGTCATCATGGCTTCCTCTCGCCCGGCTCAGGGCCAGAACAGCCCACGCGGCAGGCGAGGACGACCGGGTTCGAATAAGACGGCAGAACTGTCCATTGCTGACACACCCTTTGTCATAAGAACTTCGGCGATATGTGTTCTGACGAGCAGCATGGGCGGCAAGTTCCGGCCAGACAACAGTTTGCGCTGGCCGAATCAGGTCAGTGGGTGTCACCAGACGGCCATAAGAAGTTGTCGCCGCAACGTACCCGGATCAGTCATTTCCCTTGGCAAACAAGCATTTGCGGCACACCGTCAGAGTGATGTAAGAATTGGCAGAATGACACAGAAAGGTGCCAGCGCAATTAACTAGGTGTTGAGAAGGCCCGCGCGCATGGCAGCGATACCCAATTGGAACCTGGTTTCCACACCGAACCGCTCGAACAGCGAGGACAGATACCGGCGCAGCGTTCTGGTCGCGATGCCGAGCCGGCGCGCGATCGCCTCGTCGGTGCGCCCGCCCGCGAGGTCGCTCAGGATCGCGAGCTCGATCTCGGAGTAGACGGCTTCGTCGTAGGCGATGTCGTCGACCGGCCGGGCGACTTCCCATACGTGCTCGAAGATGTGCGCCATGAAGTCGAGTACGACCGGGTCCCGCACGATCGCCGCGCCCTCGCCGTCCTCTGCCGGCAACGGGATCAGCGCGACCGTCCGGTCCAGCACGATCATCCGCACCGGCGGGACGGCCGCGGTCCGCACGTGCGCGCCGAGGTCCATGATCAGTCGCATGTAGTCGACGGACTCGGCCTGCCGCCGCGCGGAGTGCGGCCACACCACGTTGTAGTCGACACCGCGCTCGAGCAGCGTTCGGTCCAGGTCCAACCCGGCGCGCAGCGCCTCGACCGGCGCCATGGTGGGGTGGATCGCGATCACGGACTCCCGCGCCTGCACCGAAAGATCACGCAGACGCTGGCGCACCTCGTCGCTGCCGGCCAACACCTCGGTACTTGACTGCGCGAACTGCTTGCGGTACGCCGCCCGGTAGAGCGGGCCGAGCTTGCCGATGGACGCCCGCACCTGCTCGCCGCGCGTGGTCAGCTGGTGCGCGTGCGCCTGCAGGGGCGCGACCAGCTCGGCGATCGCCGACTCCGGCGCTAGCGCCTCCCAGCGATCGTGGTCGGTGACCGTGCGACGCACCAGGTGCAGCTCGGCCAGCCGGCACAGATCCCGTTCGACAACACCGCGCGACGCGCCGACGAGCTGGCCACACTCCGCCGCGGTGGCCGGTTCGTCAAGCAGCGCCTGGTAAAGCGCCACCAGCTCCGGCCCGAGCTCCGCCACGCCGGCACCGATGTCACGCACGCAGACGACATCACCGTGCCCCATAACACCTCAACACACACACTGAGCCCCGACGGACTGATCAAGGACGACCGTGTCGCCCTTGATCAGTCCACTTAGTCCGCTCAAGCTAGCACCGTGCGGGTACCGGAGGGGTGAGAATCAAGGATGTCAACGATGACATCCAGATGGCGGGTAGGCGTCAGGCGGTTCGCCCACTAAGGGGCAGGATCTCCGACCAGACGCGGCCGATGTGGTCGAGGCACTCCTCCTCGGTTCCACTGTGGCCGGTCTCGTGCCAGCCCGCCGGTGCCTGCCTGCTCGCCGGCCACGTCGAGTACTGCTCCTCGTCGTTGATGACGACCTTGTACCGAAGACTGGTCTGTTGCTGGGACATGCCACTCACCTCACTGTCGTGTGGAAACACCATCGAAGAAGTTCGGTACCACCTGTCCACCGCCGGACTCGCGCACCCGGTCGTGCACCCAGCCACCGACCGCGAGGTCCAGCACGCCGAGGCCGAACGGGGAGAAGATCGTCGCGCGGCCCGGGGTGGGGGCCAGCTCGCCACGCAGGACGTCGCTGATGGTGCCGTGCACGAACGACCGGTCGCCCACCTGCTGCTCGGCGAGGTGCAGCGAGGTACGTTCGCGTACCGCGTGGTCGACGTCGTCGGTGACGTTGGTCGCCGCGAGGATCAGCTCCGGCGCGAGGTCGCGCAGGGACAGGTGCAGCACCACCGGCGCGTTCGCGAGCACCTCGGGGTCGTTGATGTGGGGCGCGCCCGCGACGGTCGCCAGCACGACGAGGTCGGCGCCGGCGAACGCGCCCGCGACGTCGTCGACGACCGTGACCGTGCCGACTGAGGGACCGTCCGTGGCCAGCCGCTCCGCGAAACGCGCCGCGTTGGCCGGCACCGTGTCGAACAGCCGGAACTCGTCGATGGACCAGTCGAGGTCGCGCAGGAAACACCGGACGTGGTCGGCGATCAGCCCGGTGCCGACGAACCCGACGGTGCCCGCCCGACGCCCGCCGAGCAACGCCTCCGCGCCGAGCACCGCCGACGCGGCCGTCCTGGTCGCCGAGATGATCGACGCCTCCAGCACGGCGTAGGGGTAACCGGTCTCGTAGTCGTTGAGCACCTGCACGGCCGACGCGCGGGGGAAGCCGTGTTCGGTGTTGCCCGGGTAGCTGGCGATCCACTTGATCCCCGAGCGCTGGGTGGCACCGTCGTCGAGGAAGCCCGGCAGCGCGATGATCCGGTCCCTCGGCCGGTCCGGAAAGCGCAGGAAGCTGCTGTGCGGGTTGACCGTGGTGCCGGCCGAATGGGCCAGGTAGGCGTCCCGCACGGCGCCGAGGCAACCGGCCCGGTCCGCCTCCACCTGCTTGGCCACCTCGGCGGCGCCGATCACCCGCAGCTCCCGCGGCGGCGACAGTTCAGACATCGTGGTCCTTTCTATGCGTGAACGACGGCCAGCTCGGCGTCGAGCGCGGTCGGCACGTCCGCGACGGACAGCTCGGCCACCCAGGCCTTGTTGTAAACGGTGTCGGCGTAGGCGGTGCCCCGGTCCGCGCAGAGGAACAGCACGGTCGGGGTCGGGCCGCGGTAGCCGGCGAAGTAGCTGTTGATCGCGGTGTAGACGGTGCCGGACGAGCCGCCCGCGTAGATCCCGTGCTGGCGCAGCAGCTGGTGGCAGCCGGCCACGGTGTCCCGCTCGGGCACGGTGACAACGTCGTCGATCAGCGCGTGGTCGAACAGCGGCGGTGTGATGCTCGACCCGAGTCCCGGGATGCGCCTGGTCCTGGGCGGCCCACCGAAGATCGCCGACCCCTCCGCGTCCACCGCGATCACCCGGATGCCGGGGTAGGCCTCCTTCAGCCGCAGTGACAGACCGCCGATGGTGCCGCCGGTGCTGGTGCCGACGAAGACGTAGTCGAGCTTGCGGAACGCGCGGACGATCTCGCCGCCGGTGAGCCGGTAGTGGCCGAGCAGCGCGTCGGTGTTGGCGTACTGGTTGGGCCAGTACGCCGACTCGAGCTCCGTGCGCAGCGTGTCGATCCGCGTCAGCCGGGTGGCCAGGAACCCGCCGGTGGGGTCGCGTTCGGTGACCTTCTCCACCCGGTCGCAGAACGAGTGCAGGTAGGCCTCGGTGACGGAGTTGCAGTTCGGGTCGATCACGGGGACGAACGCCACGCCGAGCGAGCGGCACAGCGAGGCCATGGACATCGCGAGGTTTCCCGACGACGACTCGACCACGGTGGTCCGCTCGGTGACGTCGCCGCGCTCCACCGCCTGTTTGAGCATCCAGTAGGCGGAGCGGTCCTTCGAGCTGCCGTTGGGGTTGGTGAACTCCAGCTTGGCGTGGAGGTCCAGCACGTCGTGCTCGAGCTGCACCACCGGTGTCTCGGGCATCGACCGGCGGATCCGGTCGATGCCGCGTAAGAGCGGATTGGTGGTCATCTGGGGTCTCCCCACTGGGTCACGGGCACGTAGCACGGCAACGGGAACTGGGAGAGCAGTCTGCGCACCGAGTCGTACGCGGAGAGCCGGACGAACTCGTCGACGGTGCCGTCCCGCCTGGTCGCGCCGAGCACGGAGTCGATCAGCTCGGCGATCTGGCGGACCTCGCTCGACCCGAACTGCCGCTGGGCGAGCGTCGCGGTGCCCAGCCGCAGCGCCGGGCCG
This sequence comes from uncultured Actinomycetota bacterium, assembly GCA_963840275.1. Lineage (GTDB taxonomy): Bacteria > Actinomycetota > Actinomycetes > Mycobacteriales > Pseudonocardiaceae > Actinophytocola. The sequence continues at coordinate 229,983 of CAWIYK010000001.1, read as the reverse complement.
GTGCCGATCAGGCCCGGTGGCGCCGCGGCGGTGGTCAGGTTGACCTCACGCAGCCCGCGGACCGCGGCGTCCGCGTCGGTGAACCGCTCCGACAGCGCGACGAGCACGACGTGGTTGTCGAACTCCTCGCCCAGCACCGGATGGCCCAACCCGGCCAGCTCGCCGGCCAGCCCGGTCGCGCACGTACGCATGCGCCGGATCGTGTCGCGGAACGGCTCGGAGGCGGTCAGGTGCAGGGCTCTCGCCTTGCCCGCGACCGAGGGCAGCGTGCCGGCCCCCGGCCAGGACCAGGTCAGCGTGGCGGCGATCGTCTCGGCCAGCTCGTCGTGCGCGGGCGTGAGCACGACCGCACCGTGCGGACCGAACAGCTGGCTGTGCGTGCCGGCGATGGTGACGTGTGCGTGTGGCACGGGACTGTCCGCCATACCGACGGCGATCAGCCCCGCGACCCCCGTGACGTCCGCGACCAGCACGGCGTGCATCTCGTCGGCGATCGCGCGCAGCCGGGCGTAGTCGACCCCGGCCGGGGTGTACCGGCCGCCGCAGACGATCACGGCGGGTCGGGTCCGTCGGGCCAGTTCGGCGACCTCGTCGCCGTGCCGCTGGGTCGTGTACGTGGGCTCGGCGCGGAGGTCGAGCACCTCCACGGCGCGCACCGCGGTCAGCACGCCGGCCAGCGCGGCACTCGTCGAGCTGGGCAGGACGTTGGCGTACCCGGCGTGGAACACGTCGCGCGCCCTGCGGGCGGCCAGGTGCTCGATGGCGGCCCGCGCGTCCCCGGCCAGCTGGTCGACCGAGCGGGTCACGCTCGCCATGCAGGCCAGCACGGACGGGTCGACCACACCGGTGTCGGCGAGCAGGGACAGCGAGGCCTCCTGACCGGCGTGCTCGGCGCAGACCGCGCCGTGCAGCTGCGGATCCTCGTGGGCGAGCAGCTCGGCGCTCGCGGTGAGGAACCCGCTCAGCGGGGAGCTCGCCGTCGCGGGCCGGGCGATGTGTGCGGTGGTGAGGATGGGCATCCGGGTGTCCTTCGGATCAGCGGGTCACCGCGCGCCGGTAGGCGCGGACCGCGAGCGGCACCACGACCAGCAGCAGCACGCCGGTGAGCACGAGCGACATCGCGAGCGGATGGCGGCTGGGGAACGAGTCGCTCAGCGGTCCGGTCACGTTGCCGAACAGCTGGCGGCACGCGGTCACGACCGCGGACAGCGGGCTCCAGTCGCACACCGCGCGCAGCCACGCGGGCAGCCCGTCGAGCGGGATGAAGGCGTTGGACAGGAAGGTCAGCGGCAGCACGATCAGGAACGCGACCGAGTTGATCGCCTCCACGTCCCGCAGCACCAGCCCGAGCAGGGCACCGAGCCACGACATCGTGAAGCCGAGCAGGAGCAGCAGCCCGAAGCCGGCGAGCGCGGGACCGGCGCCGTTGTGCAGGCGCCAGCCGATGAGATACCCGACCAGCGACATGACAACGATGGACAGTGTCGCCAGCACCATGTTGGAGCCGGTGCGGGCGAGCAGCACCGCGGTGTGCGACATGGGCAGCGACCGGAACCGGTCGACCAGCCCGTTGCCGAGGTCGGTCGCGACGCCGAGCGCCGTGCTGGAGACGTTGGTGAGCATGGTCTGCGCCAGGATCCCGGCCATCAGGTAGTCCTGGTAGGCACCGCCCGGCACGTGCATGGCGCTGCCGAACAGCACGCCGAACAGCGCGACGTAGGCGACCGGCATCAGCGTGACGGACAGCAGCTTCTCCGGCATCCGGACCAGGTGGCGCAGATGGCGGCCGAACAGGGCCGAGGTGTCGGAGATGGCGTAGGACAAGGGCGCACTCATGCCGCCCTCCCCTGCTGTGCCTGGGTGCCCTGGCCGGTGAGGGACAGGAAGACGTCGTCGAGCGACGGGCGGCGCACCCCGAAGTCGGCGACCGCGACGCCCATCTTGGCGAGTGCGGCGGCGGCCTCGGCGATGGCGTCCATGCCCGGTCGGAGCACGACCGTCACGGTGAGCCCGTCGGGCGAGACGTTGGCCGAGCCCAGCCAGTTCAGCGTGTTGGCGGCGGTCGCGGCGTCGGCCGGCGAGGTCAGCCGGACCTCGAGGCGCTCGCCGCCGACCCGGCGCTTGAGCTCGTCCGCGGTGCCCTCGGCGATCACCTGACCGGTGTCGATGACCGCGATCCGGTCGGCGAGCTGGTCGGCCTCGTCCAGGTACTGGGTGGTGAGCAGGACGGTGACGCCGGTGTCCACCAGGTCGCGGACCGTCTGCCAGAGCATGTTGCGGCTCTGCGGGTCCAACCCGGTGGTCGGCTCGTCGAGGAAGAGCACCTGCGGCCGGGCGACCAGGCTCGCGGCCAGGTCGAGCCGCCTGCGCATGCCGCCGGAGTAGCCCTTCACGGGCCGGTCCGCCGCGCCGGTGAGGTCGAACCGGTCGAGCAGGTCGTCGGCGACACCGCGCGCGGCGCGCCGGCCGAGGTGGTGCAGGGTGCCGATCAGCCGGAGGTTCTCCCGGCCGGTCAGCCGCTCGTCCACCGCGGCGTACTGGCCGGTGAGGCCGATCCGCCTGCGCACCTCACGCGGGTCGGTGGCCACGTCGCAGCCCGCCACCCACGCACGACCCGAGTCGGCGTTCAGCAGGGTGGCCAGAATGCGCACCGTGGTGGTCTTGCCCGCACCGTTGGGTCCGAGCACCCCCAGGACCGTGCCGGTCGGTACGGAGAGGTTGACGCCACGAAGCGCTTCGTGCTCGCCATAGCGTTTGCGGAGTTCCTCCGCGTAGATAGCGATGTCCACTTGACACACCTCGAAAGTCGTTTGCCGCGTAGGCCTGTTGGTCTCGGTGGCGAGGAAACCAGCAGCGCGCCGGCCCGGCCAGCGCGTTGCAGCAAGCTGCGGTCGAGAACCCGTTGACGTGCAAGGTGATCGTCGCGCCGTGCAGCTAACTGCAAGGCGGTTGCCGGGTGGGGACGGCAATCCACAGACTCTCGCTCAGTCGGCACGACCCGGCCTAGCGAAGGTGATGTGACGAATGCTGCCCAACATGCTGCCCCTGACGCAGGCGCAGGCCGGGGTGTGGTACGCCCAGCGGCTCGATCCGGCCAACCCGATCTACACGATCGCCGAGTACGTCGAGATCTCGGGAACCGTTGACCCACAGGCGTTCGAGCACGCGCTGCGCCAGGTCGTGACGGAGGCCGACGCGCTGCGGGTGCGGATCGAGGAGACCGACGGCGCCGCCACCCAGGTCGTCGAGTCCGAAGTGGACTGGCAGCTGTCCGTTGTGGACCTCACGGCGGCGCCCGACCCGCACGTGGCCGCGCTGGACTGGATGCGGCGCGCCCAGTCGCACCCCGTCGACCCGGCTGCCGGGGTGCCGTTCGCCTTCGCGTTGCTGCACGTCGCGGTCGACCGCGTCATCTGGTTCCAGCGCTACCACCACGCCGTGCTCGACGGGCTGGGCATGTCGCTGATCGAGCAGCGGGTGGCCGCCGTCTACACCGCCCATGTCACCGGCACCGAGGCCGGGGCTCCGGTGCTCGCACCGCTGGCGCGGCTGGTCGACGCCGAGGCCGGCTACCGCGCCGGACCCGACTTCGCCGCCGACCGGGCGTACTGGGCGCGGGAGCTGGCCGACGCGCCGAGTCCGGTCACCCTCGGCGACGGGCAGCCGGGCATGCCGGCCCGACTGGCCAAGCACACCACCCACCTCGGCCCCGACGAGGTCGGCGCCATCCGCGCCCTGGCAAGGGAAGCGGAGATCAGCTGGCCCGCGGTGCCGGTCGCCGCGCTCGGCATGTGCCTGTCCCGGCTGACCGGCGCCGACGACGTCGTGCTCGGCATGCCGGTGGCCGCCCGGCCCGGCCGGCACACCCGCGACGTGCCCGGCATGGCCTCGAACATCGTGCCGCTGCGGCTGCGGCTGCCGGTGTCGCAGACGGTCGGCGAGCTGTTGTCGCACACCGGAAAGCAGCTGCGGGACGCGGTGCGCCACCAGCGGTACCGGTATGAGGACCTGCGCCGCGACCGCAAGCTGGTCACCGACGACGCCCGGCTGATCGGGCCGCACGTGAACATGGTGCTGGCCGGCTACACCCTCGACTTCGCCGGCGCCGCCGCCACGGTGACCAACCTGGCCGGCGGGCCGGTGGACGACCTCTCGCTGGTCGTCGACGCGCGCTGCTCCGACGGCGGGCTGGACCTGGTGCTCGACGCCAACCCGGACCGCTACGACGAGGCGACGCACACCGCGCTCGCGCAGCGGTTCGCCGAGCTCGTGCGCACACTGTCCACCTGCGACCCCGCGACCCCGCTGGCCGGGCTCGCGGTGGCCACCGGCGCCGAGCTGACGCGGGTGCTGGAGACATGGAACGACACCGCGACCGCGACTCCCGAGCTGACCCTGGTCGACCTGCTGGAGGCCCAGGCCGCCACGACGCCCGGCGCGGTCGCCGTCGTCGCCGGCGAGACCGAGCTGACCTACGGTGAGCTGCACGCCCGCGCCGAGCGGCTGGCCAGGGTGCTCGTCGAGCACGGCGTCGGGCCGGACCGGTTCGTCGCGGTCTGCCTGCCGCGCACCGAGCAGCTGATGGTCGCGCTGCTCGCGGTGCTCAAGGCCGGCGGCGCCTACCTGCCGGTCGACCCCGGCTACCCGGCCGACCGGATCGCGCTGATGCTCGACGACGCCGCCCCGGTGCTCGGCCTGACCAGCGCCACGGTCGCCGACGTGCTGCCGGAGACCGGGATTCCGTGGCTGGACCTGGAGGTCACGCCGACCAGGACCCCGGCGGGCCCGCTGGCGAGCACCGAGCGGCGTGCGCCGCTGACCCGCGACCACGCGGCCTACGTCATCTACACCTCCGGCTCGACCGGCCGTCCCAAGGGCGTGGTGATCACGCACGCCGCGGTGGCCGACTTCGTGGCGTGGGCCGTCGCCGACTTCGGCCCGGCGCGGCTGGCCAGGGTGCTCGCCGCGACCTCGCTCAACTTCGACGTGTCGGTGTTCGAGATGTTCGCGCCGCTGTGCGCCGGTGGCGCCATCGAGCTGATCCGGGACCTGCTGGCGCTGGCCGAGCGACCGGGCGGCTGGTCCGGCACGCTGGTCAGCGCCGTCCCGTCGGCGCTCGCGCAGCTGCTCGCGCACGACCAGGCCGAGGTGGCCGCCGGCGACGTCGTGCTGGCCGGCGAGGGACTCTCGCTGCCGGTGGCCCAGCAGATCCAGAACTCGATCACGGGGACCCGGCTCTCCAACATCTACGGCCCGACCGAGGCGACCGTCTACGCGACGGCCTGGTACGCCGACGGGCCGGTGACGCAGGCCCCGCCGATCGGCGCGCCGCTCGACAACACCCGCGCCTACGTGCTGGACGCCGCGCTGCGGCCGGTCCCGCCCGGCGCGACCGGTGAGCTGTACCTGGCCGGCACCGGACTCGCCCGCGGCTACCTGAACCGGCCGGGGCTGACGGCGGAGCGCTTCGTCGCCGACCCGTACGGCGCGCCGGGTGCGCGGATGTACCGCACCGGTGACGTGGTGCGCTGGACGGACCACGGCGACATCGAGTACCTGGGCCGGGCCGACGACCAGGTCAAGATCCGCGGCTTCCGGATCGAGCTCGGCGAGATCGAGGCGGTGCTCGCGGGCCGGCCGGAGGTCGGGCAGGTCGCGGTCGTGGCCCGCGAGGACCAGCCCGGCGTGCGCCGGCTGGTCGCCTATGTCGTGCCGGCCGCCGAGGTGGACACCGACGCGCTGCGGGCGCACGTCGCCGGTGCGCTGCCCGAGTACATGGTGCCGGCCGCGTTCGTGGTGCTGGACCGGCTGCCGCTCAACCCCAACGGAAAGCTCGACCGCAGGGCGTTGCCCGCCCCGGAGTACGTGGCGAGCGGCGAGAGCAGGGCGGCGGCCACCGAGCGCGAGGAAGTCCTGTGTGGACTGTTCGGCTCGGTGCTCGGGGTCGGCGGGATCGGTGCCGAGGACAGCTTCTTCGACCTCGGCGGCGACAGCATCGTGGCGATCCAGCTGGTGAGCAGGGCGCGTCGGGCCGGTCTGGTGCTCACGCCGCGCCAGGTGTTCGAGGCCAAGACGCCGGCCCGGCTCGCCGCGGTGGCGCAGGAGACGGCGCCAGCGGCCAGCGTCGCCGCCGGCGGTGTCGGCGGTGTCGGCGACCTGCCGCTCACCCCGATCGCGCACTGGCTGCGCGAACGCGGCGGCCCGATCGACAGCGTGCACCAGGCCGTGCTGCTGAACGCGCCGGCCGGCGCGGACCTGGACCGGATCGCCGTTGCCCTGCAGTCGCTCCTCGACCACCACGACGGTCTGCGCCTGCAGGTCGTCGTGCAGGCCGAGCGGGCGGAGTGGGGCCTGTCCATCGCCCCGCCCGGCAGCCTGTCCGCGACCGAGCTGTTGAGCCGGGTCGAGGTCACCGGCGGCAGCGATGTGGGCGCGCGGATCGCCGAGCACACCGCCACCACCTGGCAGGAGCTGTTCCCGGAGGACGGCGTGCTGCTGCGGGCCGTGTGGTTCGACGCCGGCGACGAGCCCGGCCGGCTGCTGCTCGTCGCACACCACCTGTTGGTGGACGGGGTCTCCTGGCGGATCCTGACCGACGACCTGGCGCGTGTCTGGCGTGGCGCGGACCCGGTGCCGGTCGGCACGTCGTTGCGCCGCTGGGCGACCGAGCTGTCCACTGTGGACCGATCGGACGAGCTGGCGCTGTGGACGGCACAGCTCGACACCCCGGACCCCGACCTCGGCGCACGCGGGTTCGACCCGGTGGTCGACACCGCGGGCACCGCACGGGAACGCACCCTGACACTGCCGGCCGAGCTGTCCGCCGCGGTGCTGCGGGTGGTGCCGGAGGCCTTCCACACCGGCCCCCGCGAGGTGCTGCTGACCGCGCTGGCGCTGGCCGTGGAGCGGTACCGGCCGGCCGGTGCGCTGCTGGTCGACATCGAGGGACACGGCCGCGAGGAGCTGGTGGCGGGCGCGGACCTGTCCCGCACCGTCGGCTGGTTCACGAGCCTGTTCCCGGTCGGCATCGACGTCACGGGCAGTCCCGGCGACGTGTTGCGGCGGGTGAAGCAGACCCTGGCCGAGCTGCCCGACCACGGCGCCGGGTTCGGCGTGCTGCGTTACCTGGGTGCGGGCGGTGCCGCGCTGGCGCGCACCCCGCAGATCGGCTTCAACTACCTCGGCCGGATCGACACCGGCACGGACGACTGGACGTTCGCCGGTGAGCTGCCGGTGCCCGGCGCCGACCCGGAGACGCGGCTCGCCCACGCACTGGAGATCAACGCCCACGCCACCTCCGGCGACCAGGTGATCGCCACGGTCACCGCCGCGGGCGGCGTGCTGAGCGAGCACCAGCTGGGCGAGCTGGTCGACGGCTGGTTGTCCGCGCTCGCGACGCTGGCCGCGTACGCGGAGTCGACCGGCGGGGTCGGCGGCCACACGCCGTCGGACTTCCCGCTGGTCGAGCTGGACCAGAACGCGGTGACCGTGCTGGAGGCCGAGTACGGCCCCCGGCTCGACGTCCTGCCGCTGACCCCGCTGCAACGCGGCCTGCGCTTCCACGCGCTGTTCGACGAGGAGGGCGCGGACGTCTACACCGTCCAGTTCACCTTCGACCTGGACGGCACCGTCGACGTGCCCCGGCTGCGGGCCGCGATGTGCGAGCTGACCCGCCGCCACCCCAACCTGCTCGCCGCGTTCCCCCGGTCGGGCGTCCAGGTGCTGCCGACCGGCGCCGGCCCGGAGGTCCCCTTCGCCGAGCACGATCTGTCCACGGTGGCGGAGCTGGACGCCGTGCTGGCGGCGGACCGGGCGACCCGGTTCGACCTGACCCGCCCGCCGCTCGTGCGGATGACGCTGATCCGCATGGGCGAGCGGTCCGTGCTCGCCGTGACCAACCACCACATCCTGCTCGACGGCTGGTCCATGCCGATCCTCGCGCAGGAGCTGTTCGCCCTGTACGCCGGCACCGGGCTGCCCACGCCCGCCCGCTACGCCGACTACCTCGGCTGGCTCGCGGGCCAGGACCGCGCCGAGGCCGAGCGGGTCTGGACCGCCGCGCTGGCCGGGTTCGAGGAGCCGACGCTGCTCGCGCCGTCCGGCCGCGCCCCGCACGCCGAGCCGCCGGGCCGGGTCACCGAGCAGCTGGCGCCCGACGAGACCGCCGCGCTGACCGAGCTGGCGCGGGCCGAGGGGCTGACGCTGAACACCGTCGTGCAGGGCGCGTGGGGTGTGTTGCTCGGCAAGCTCACGGGCCGCACCGACGTCTGCTTCGGCGCCACCGTGTCCGGCCGGCCCGCGGACCTGCCCGGTGTGGAGACCATGGTCGGGCTGTTCATCAACACCGTCCCCGTCCGGGTGACCGCCGACCACGACGAGCCCGTCACCGGCCTGCTCACCCGGCTGCAGGCCACGCAGGCCGAGCTGATCGCACACCAGCACCTCGGGCTCGCCGACATCCAGCGCGCCGCCGGGCTGGACGAGCTGTTCGACACGCTGACCGTGTTCGAGAACTACCCGCTCGACCCGGACGCGTTGCGCGGCAACAGCGGCGACCTCACGGTCACCGGCGTCGGCGGCACCGACGCGACGCACTACCCGCTGACGCTGGTGATCACCGGCGGCGAGCGGCTCGAGCTGCGGCTGGACTACCAACACGACGTGTTCGACCGCGGCGCGGCCGAGCTGGTCCTGCGCAGGCTGCGCCGGGTGCTCGCCACGTTCGCCGCCGACCCGGCCGTCCCGGTCGGCCTGATCGACGTGCTGTCGGCGGCCGAGCACCACCAGGTGCTGCGCGGGTTCAACGACACCGCCTACCCGGTCCCGCCGACGACGCTGCCGGCGATGTTCGCCGGACAGGCCGAGCGCACCCCGGACAACGTGGCCGTCGTGTTCGACAACCGCGTGCTGACCTACGCCCAGCTGGAGGCCGCGGCCAACCGGATGGCCCGCCACCTCATAGAGCGTGGCGTCGCGCCGGGTGGTGCGGTGGCACTCGCGGTGCCGAGGTCGTTCGAGCTGCTGGTCGCGATGTACGCGGTGCACAAGGCGGGCGCGGCGTACCTCCCGATCGACCCGGACTACCCGGCCGACCGGATCGAGTTCATGCTCACCGACGCCGCGCCGGCCCTGCTGATCACCACCGAGCACACCGTGCTCCCCGAGACCGGCACGCCGCGTCTGGTGCTCGACTCCGGTGCCTCCGGTGCCGACTTCGGTGCCGACTTCAGGGGATACTCGCCGTCGCCGGTCACCGACGCCGACCGGGCGGAGCCGCTCACCCAGCACCACCCCGCCTACGTCATCTACACGTCCGGCTCCACCGGCCGGCCCAAGGGTGTCGTGGTGCCGCACAAGGGCATCGTCAACCGCCTGCGGTGGATGCAGCACGCGTACCGGCTCGACGAGTCCGACCGGGTGCTGCAGAAGACCCCGTCCGGGTTCGACGTCTCGGTGTGGGAGTTCTTCTGGCCGCTGCAGGTCGGCGCCTGCCTCGTGGTCGCGAAGCCGGAGGGGCACAAGGATCCGCTGTACCTGGCCGACCTGATCGACCGGGCCGGCGTCACGACCGTCCACTTCGTACCGTCGATGCTGCACGCGTTCGTCGATGCGCTGCCCGAGGGCTCGTGTCACGGCCTGCGCCGGGTGGTCTGCTCCGGCGAGGCGCTGCCCGCCGACCTCGCCAACCGGCTGCTGGACACGCTCGACGTCGAGCTGCACAACCTGTACGGCCCGACGGAGGCGTCGGTCGACGTGACCTACTGGCCGGTCCGGCCGGGTCAGTCGACCGTCCCCATCGGACGTTCGGTGTGGAACACCCGGATGTACGTGCTGGACGGCGGGTTGCGGGCGGCCCCGGTCGGGGTGGCGGGCGAGCTCTACATCGCGGGCGACCAGCTCGCGCTCGGTTACCTCAACCGGCCGGGGCTGACCTCGGAGCGGTTCGTCGCCGACCCGTACGGCGGGCCCGGTCACCGCATGTACCGCACCGGCGACATCGCCCGCTGGCGGGCCGACGGCGCGCTGGAGTACCTCGGCCGGGCCGACGACCAGGTCAAGATCCGCGGCCAGCGCATCGAACTCGGCGAGATCGAGAACGTGCTCGCCGAGCACGAGGGCATCGGCGCGGTCGCGGTGATCGCCCGCGAGGACCGGGGCACCAAGCGGCTCGTCGCGTACGTCACCGGTACGTCCACTGTGGACGAGCTGCGGGCGTTCGCCGCCGCGACGCTGCCAGAGCACATGGTGCCGTCGGCGTTCGTGCCGATGGCCGAGCTGCCGCTCACGCCGAACGGCAAGCTGGACCGCAAGGCCCTGCCCGCGCCCGACTTCGCCGCGCGAGTTCGTGGCCGAGCGGCCGACACGCCGGCGGAGAAGCTGCTCGCCGGCCTGTTCGCCGAGGTGCTCGGCCTCCCCGACGTCGGCGCCGACGACAGCTTCTTCGACCTCGGCGGCGACTCGATCATGTCGATCCAGCTGGTCAGCCGGGCCAAGCAGGCCGGCCTCCGCGTCACCCCCCGGGAGGTCTTCGAGCGCCGCACGGTCGCCGAGCTCGCCGCCGTGGCACGGATCGTCGACGACGAGCCGGTCACCGAGGCGGCCGACGCCGGGATCGGCGAGCTGGTGCCCACCCCGATCGCGCACTGGCTGCTCGACGACGGCGGTGACGACCCGGCCGACATCGCCGGGTTCAACCAGTCGATGGTGCTCGCCACGCCGGCCCGGCTGACCGCGGACCGGCTGGCCGCCATGGTGGCCACGCTCGTCGACCACCACGACAGCCTCCGCATGCGGGTGCACCGGGACGAGGCCGGCTGGCGGGTGACGATCGGCGAACGAGGCAGCGTGTCCCCCGCGATCACCCAGGTCGACGTGTCCACCGTGGACCCGGAGGGCATGGGCGCGGTGGTCGCCGAGCAGGTGGCGACGGCCCGCGCCGAGCTGGCCCCGGAGGCCGGCGCGATGTGCCGGTTCGTCTGGCTCGACGCCGGCCCCGACCGGCGGGGACGACTGCTGGTCATGCTGCATCACCTGGTGGTCGACGGCGTGTCCTGGCGGATCCTCGTCGAGGACCTCGGCCGGCTGTGGCGCGGCGAGGAGCCGGCGCCGGTCGGCACCTCCTACCGCTCGTGGGGCACGTTGCTGGCCGGGCAGGCACGCGAGCGGGCCGGCGAGCTGGCGCTCTGGACCGACCAGCTCCGACACGAGGAACCGGCCCTCGGCACCCGGCCGCTCGACCCGGCGACCGACACCGCGGGCACCGCGGCGACCGTGTCCGTCGAGCTGTCCACAGTGGACACCGGCGTGGTGCTGGCCGACCTGCCGTCGGCCTACCACGCGAGTGTGCAGGACATCCTGCTCACCGCGCTCGCGATGGCCGTCGCGGACTGGCGCGACACCCCCGGCACGCCGACCGTCGTGGATGTCGAGGGCCACGGCAGGGCCGACCTGCCCGGTGTCGACCTGTCCCGCACGGTCGGCTGGTTCACCACGAGCTACCCGGTGCGGCTCGAACCGGTCGACCGGCAGGCCTGGACCGGCGGTCCCGCCGCGGGCGCCGCGCTCAAGCGGGTCAAGGAACACCTGCGTGCGCTGCCCGACGCCGGCCTCGGCTACGGCGTGCTGCGCCACCTCGACCCGGCGACCGCGGCCGTGCTGGCCGGCTACCCGCGCCCGCAGATCGGCTTCAACTACCTCGGCCGTCTCACCACCCCGGCCGAGCTCGCCGACTGGGCCCCGGACGAGGAGAACGCCGGGATCGGTGGCGGTGCGGGCGATGGCATGCGGCTGCCGCACAGCCTGGAGATCACCGCCGTGACCCAGGACGGCCCGGACGGTCCCCGGCTGTCCGCCACCTGGCTGTACCCGACGGGCGTGCTGACGCGGGAGCGGGTCACCGCGCTCGCCCGGCGCTGGCTCGACGCGTTGACCGCGCTGGTCGAGCACGCCCGCCGTCCCGACGTGGGCGGGTTCACCCCGTCCGACCTGAACCTTGTCTCGCTCAGCCAGGAGGACATCGAGTCCTTCGAGGAAGAGCTGACCGCAGAGTGGGAGTTGTCCCGGTGAGTAACCCAGTGAGCAAGCCGAGTTCGAGGATGGCCGACGTACTGCCGCTGTCCCCGCTGCAGGAAGGCCTGCTGTTCCACAGCATGTTCGACGAGAGCGACGCCGACGTCTACACGGTGCAGTTCTCCTTCGACCTCACCGGCGAGCTGGACACCGACCTGCTCACCAGGGCGGTCGCCGCGCTGCTGGACCGGCACGCCAACCTGCGCGCCGGGTTCCGGCAGACGAAGGTGGGCAAGACGGTCCAGGTCATCGCGACCGAGGTGCCGACCCCGCTGCGGGTCGTCGACGTGTCCGACGGGGACACCGACGCCGACATCGAGGCCGCCGCCGCGCGGGTCGCCGACGCCGACCGGACCGCCCGGTTCGACCTCGCCCGCCCGCCCCTGCTGCGGTTCTCGGTGGTACGACTGGGCAACAAGCGGCACCGACTGGTCGTGTCGAACCACCACATCCTGCTCGACGGCTGGTCGCTGCCGGTGCTGGTGCGTGAGCTGTTCGCGCTCTACGCACAGGACGCCGACCCCGCCGGACTGCCGAGGGTCACCCCCTACCGGGACTACCTCGCGTGGCTGTCCCAACAGGACAGTGCGGCCAGCGAGCGGACCTGGCGGCGGGTGCTCGCCGGGGTCGGCGACCCGACCCTGGTGGCCGCCGCCGACCCGGCCCGCACCCCGGTCCGCCCGGAAACCGTTACCGCACACTGTGACGCGGCGCTGACCGCGCGGCTCGGCGAGGCCGGGCGGACGCACCGCACCACGGTGTCCACCGTGGTGCAGGCGGCGTGGGGGCTGGCGCTCGGCCACCACACCGGCCGCGACGACGTGGTGTTCGGCTCGACCGTGTCCGGCCGCCCGCCGGAGCTGGCCGGGGTGGAGACCATGGTCGGGCTGTTCATCAACACCGTCCCGGTCCGGTTGCGGCTCGACCCGGCGGCGACGCTGGGCGAGACGCTCGCCGAGCTGGGTCGCCAGCAGACGGAAACCCTGGAGCACCAGTACTCCCGGCTGTCCGACGTCACGAACTGGGCCGGTGCCGGCGAGCTGTTCGACACGCTGACCGTGTTCGAGAACTACCCGCTCGACCCGGCGGCGCTGGAGCTGCCCGGCACGGGCCTGACCGTGACCGACATCGTCGGCCGCGACAACACGCACTACCCGCTCACGCTCGTGGTGCTGCCCGACGCGGGCGATGCCGGGCTGACCCTGCGCCTGGACTACCGCGCCGACCTGATAGACGAGCGCACCGCCCGCGAGCTGCTCGGCCGGCTCACCACCGCACTGCACGCGATCGTCGCCGCACCGGACACTCGGCTGTCCACTGTGGACCTGCTGTCCCTCGAGGAGCGGGCGCGGGTGTTGACCGGTTGGAACGACACCGCCGCCGACATCGCCCCGGTCACCTTCCCGGCCATGTTCGAGGCCACGGCGGCGGCCACTCCCGACGCGCCCTGCCTGGTGCACGGCGCGGAGACACTGAGCTATGCCGAGGTGAACGAGCGCGCCAACAAGCTCGCCCGCTCGCTCGTGCTGCGCGGCGTCGGCCCGGAGCGGCTGGTCGCCATGGTGCTGCCCCGCTCGCCGGAGCTGGTCGTCTCGGCGCTGGCGATCACCAAGGCCGGTGGCGCGTACCTGCCCATCGACCCGGACTACCCGGCCGACCGGATCGCGTTCACCCTCACCGACGCCGACCCGACGCTGGTGATCACCTCGGCCGCCGTCGAACTGCCGGACACCGCGGGCCAGCGCCTGCTCGTCGACGGTGCCGGACACCTGATGTCCAATGTGGAGGACTCGAACCCGACCGACGCGGACCGGCTCGCGCCGCTGCGCTTCGACCACCCCGCCTACGTCATCTACACGTCCGGCTCGACCGGTGTGCCCAAGGGCGTCGTGGTGACCCACCGCGGCATCGCCGCGTTCGCCGAGTCCGAGCTGGACCGCTTCGCCGGTGCCGCCGACGCCCGCGTGCTGCAGTACTCCTCCCCCAGCTTCGACGCGTTCGTGCTGGAGCTGTGCCTGGCGTTCCGGTCCGGCGCGGCGCTCGTGGTGCCCGACCGGCTGCCGCTCGCCGGTGAGATCCTGGCCGAAACCCTTGCCGGGCAACGGATCACGCACGCGCTGATCCCGCCTGCCGCGCTGGCCAGCCTGCCGCCGCTGGACCTGCCGGAGTTCCGGTCGCTGATCGTCGGCGGTGACGCCAGTTCCGCCGAGCTGGTCGCCCGCTGGGCCGCCGGCCGACGCATGGTCAACGCCTACGGCCCCACCGAGTCCACGGTGGTCGCCACGACCAGTGGCCCGCTCGGACCGGACTCCGGCACCCCGCCGATCGGCACCCCACTGTGGAACACCCAGGTCTACGTGCTCGACGCGGCACTGCGTCCGGTGCCACCCGGCCGACCGGGTGAGCTGTACCTGGCGGGCCACGGGCTCGCCCGCGGCTACCTCAACCGGCCGGGGCTGACCGCGGAACGCTTCGTGGCCAACCCGTTCGGCGCGCCGGGCAGCCGGATGTACCGCACCGGCGACCTCGTGTCGTGGCACGAGGGCGCTCTGAACTTCCACGGCCGCGCCGACGACCAGGTCAAGCTCCGCGGTTACCGGATCGAGCTCGGCGAGATCGAGTCGGTCCTGCTGGCACACGACGCGGTCGAGCAGGTCGCGGTGATCGTCCGCGAGGACCGGCCCGGCGTCAGGCAACTGGTCGCCTACCTGGTCGGCGCGGGCGACCACGCGGCGCTGCGGACGCACGTGGCCGCCGCGCTCCCCGAGTACATGGTGCCGGCCGCGTTCGTCACGCTCGACGCGTTGCCGCTGACCGCCAACGGCAGCAAGCTCGACCGGAAGGCCCTGCCGGCACCCGAGATCAAGACGACCGCCCGTGCGGCGGCCACCGACGCCGAGCGGGCCATGGTCGAGCTGTTCGCCGACGTGCTCAACGTGCCGCAGGTCGGCGCGGAGGACAGCTTCTTCGACCTCGGCGGCGACTCCATCGTCTCCATCCAGCTGGTCAGCCGCGCCCGCAAGGCCGGCTTCGTGATCACACCCAAGGACATCTTCAGCCTGCGCACCCCGGCCGCGCTCGCCGCCAAGGCCGCACCGGAGACCGCCGCCGACGCGGCGCCGGAGGACCTGGACGCCGGTGTCGGCCCGGTGCCGCTCACCCCGATCGTGCACTGGCTGCGTGAGCACGGCGGCCCGGTGTCGGCCTTCCACCAGTCGATGCTCGTGCGCACCCCGGCCGGCATCGACCGCGCCGGCGTGGTGGCCGTGCTCGCCGCACTGCTGGACCGGCACGACGCGCTGCGGCTGAAGCTCACCCGCACCGGACCGGTGTGGGGCCTGGAGGTCCGGCCGCGCGGCAGTGTCGACGCCCACGTGTCCACAGTGGACGTGACGGGTGACCTGCGCGAGCTGGTCGCGACCGAGGCCGAGGCGATCGGCGCGCGGCTCGACCCGGACGCCGGCACCATGGTCGCCGCGACGTGGTTCGACGCGGGCGACGAGCCCGGCCGTCTGCTGCTCGCCGTGCACCACCTTGCCGTCGACGGCGTGTCCTGGCGGATCCTGCTGCCCGACCTGGCCGCCGCCTGGCAGGCGGTGGCGGCGGGCGACGCCGTGGACCTGCCCCCGGTCGGCACCCCGCTCCGGCGCTGGGCCGAACGCCTCGGCGTGCTCGCCCAGGACCCGGCCCGGGTCGCGGAGATCGAGCGGTGGACCCATGTCCTGCGTCCGGCCGAGCCGGTCGCGCCGCGCCGGCTGGACCCGGCGCGCGACACCGTCGCCACCGCACGGACCATCGAACTGGACCTGCCGACCGAGGTGACCGAGGCGCTGCTGACGAGCGTCCCCGCGGCGTTCCACGGCGAGGTCAACGACGTCCTGCTCACCGGGCTCGCGGTCGCACTCGCCCGCTGGCGCACGGCGCGCGGGCACACAGACCGCACCTCGCTGCTGCACCTGGAAAGCCACGGCCGCCACGACCTCGACGACGAGACCGACCTGTCCCGCACCGTGGGCTGGTTCACCAGCATGTACCCGGTACGCCTCGACGTGGCCGGTCTGGACCTCGACGACGCGGCAGCCGGCGGCACGGCCGCGGGCGCGGCGCTCAAGCTGGTGAAGGAGCAGCTGCGCGCGCTGCCCGACCACGGCATCGGCTACGGCCTGCTGCGCCACCTCAACCTGCAGACCGGTCCGGTGCTCGCCGGCCTCGCCACCCCGCAGATCGGCTTCAACTACCTCGGCCGCTTCGCCGACGCGGGGTCGGACGCGGACTTCGCACCGGCCGCCGAGGGCGCGACGCTCGGGGGCGGCATGGCGGGTGAGACCGCCGTGCCGCACGCGCTGGAGATCACCGCGCTGACCAAGGACGGCCGGACCGGCCCCGCCCTGCACGCGACGTGGGCCTGGCCCGGCGACCTGTTCACCGACGAGGACGTGCGCGAGCTGGCGGAGGGCTGGTTCACCGCCCTGCGCGCACTGGTCACGCACACCTCGGCGCCCGACGCCGGCGGCCACAGCCCCGCCGACTTCCCGCTCGTCGCACTCGACCAGGCGGGCGTGGACACCGCGATGGCCGCCGTGCCAACAGGTTCGGACCTGCTGCCGCTGTCCTCGCTGCAGGAGGGCCTGCTGTTCCACGCTGGCTTCGACACCCAGGCGCCCGACGTCTACACCGTGCAGCTGGCGGTGAACCTCGACGGGCCGGTCGACGCCGGGCGGCTCCGCGCCGCGGCGGAGGCGGTGCTGGCGCGCCAGGCCGGTCTGCGCACCGGGTTCCTGGTGGACGGGCTGGCGAAGCCGGTCGCGTTCGTCCCGCCCGAGGTTTCCCTGCCCTGGCGCGAGATCGACCTCACGGACCGCCCAGAGAGTGCGCTCACGGAGCTGCTCGCGGAGGAGAAGGCCCGCCGGTTCGACCTCGCCGCGCCGCCGCTGCTGCGCTTCGCGCTCGTCAAGCGGGCACCCGAGGCCTACACGTTCGTGCTGACCAACCACCACATCCTGTTCGACGGCTGGTCGATGCCGCTGCTCGCGCGGGAGCTGTTCACCGGCTACGCGGGCGAGGCGCTGCCGCCGGTCACGCCCTACCGGGACTACCTCGTCTGGTGCTCGCGCCAGGACCGGGTGGCCGCGGACCGCGTCTGGCGCACCGTGCTCGACGGCGTGTCCGAGCCGACGCTGCTCGCCGGCGGCGACGTTCCCGCCCTGCCCGTCGTCCCCGACCGGCACGTGGCGCGGGTGCCCGAGGCACTCACCAGCGCACTCGGCGCCGCCGCCCGCCGGCACGGCGTCACGGTCAACACCGTGGTGCAGGCGGCGTGGGGTCTGCTGCTCGCGGGCCTGACCGGCCGGTCCGACGTCGTGTTCGGCGCGACCACCTCCGGCCGGCCACCCGAGCTGCCCGGCGTGGAGACCATGATCGGACTGTTCATCAACACCCTGCCGGTGCGGGTGCGGCTGAACCCGCACGAGTCGGTCGGCGAGCTGCTGGTGCGCCTGCAGGGCCAGCAGCTCGAGACCACCGAGCACTCCCATGTCGGCCTGACCGACATCCAGCGCATGGTGGGAACCGGCGAGCTGTTCGACACGCTGACCGTGTTCGAGAACTACCCGCTCGACCCCGCGGAGCTGCCCGGCACCGGCCTGACGATGACGGGTGCGCGGGTCGACGACGCCACGCACTACCCGCTGACCCTGGTCGCGCTGCCCGGCCGCGAGCTGGAACTGACCATGACCTACCGGCCGGACGTGTTCGGCGCGGCCGAGGTCGAGCGGTTCGCCCAGCGCCTGCTGGGTCTGCTCGACCTGGTGGTCACCACGCCGGACCAGCCCGTCGGGCGGGTCGACGTGCTGCTGCCCGACGAGTACGAGCTCCTTCTCTCGCACTGGAACGGAACGGTCCGCGAGGTGCCGGCCGCCAAGGGCTCCGTGCACGAGCGGTTCGCCCGCCAGGCCGCGTCCGCGCCGGACGCCGTCGCGCTGGTCGCGGGCGACACCGAGATCACCTACCGCGAGCTGGACGCCCGCGCGAACAGGCTCGCGCACCGACTGATCCGGCTCGGGGTACGCCCCGAGGACAAGGTCGCGCTCCTGCAGGAACGCTCGGTCGAGCTGGTCGTGTCGACGCTGGGCATCCTCAAGGCCGGCGCGGCGTACGTCCCGCTGGACGCCCGAAGCCCCGACTCCCGGCTGGAGCACGTGCTGGCGCAGACCCGCGCCGCGGTGCTGCTCACCGACGAGGCCAACGCCGGTCGCGGCCTCACCCACGACGCACACGTGCTCGCGGTCGACGTCGATGCAGGAGTGGACGGTGAGCCGGACACCGACCCGGAGATCCTCGCCCACCCGGCCAACCTGGCCTACGTCATGTACACCTCGGGTTCCACCGGCGAGCCCAAGGGCGTCGCCGTCACCCACTACGACGTGCTCAGCCTGGCGTTCGACCGGGCGTGGGACGGCGAGCACCAGGACCGGGTGCTGCTGCACTCGCCGCACGCCTTCGACGCGTCGACCTACGAGCTGTGGGTGCCGCTGCTGACCGGGCGGCAGCTGGTCGTCGCCCCGCCGGGGGAACTGGACCTCACGGAGCTGGCGCGGATCGTCGTCGACGGCCGGATCTCCGGGCTGTGGCTGACCGCGGGCCTGTTCCGGCTGCTCGCCGAGGACTCCCCCGAGTGCTTCGCCGGCGTGCGTGAGGTGTGGTCCGGCGGCGACGTCGTGCCGCCCGCCCTGGTGCGCAAGGTCCTGTCCGTCAACCCGGACCTGGTGGTCGGCGACGGCTACGGCCCGACGGAGACCACGACCTTCGCCACCCACCACCTGATGACCGCGGACACCCCGATCGGCTCGACCATCCCCATCGGCAGGCCGCTGGACAACATGCGGGTGTACGTGCTCGACGAGCGGATGCGACTGGCCCCGCCCGGGGTCACCGGCGAGCTGTACATCGCCGGCGCCGGCGTCGCCCGCGGCTATCTCGACCGGCCCGAGCTGACCGCGGAAAGGTTCGTCACCGACCCGTACGGGCCGAGCGGCGAGCGGATGTACCGCACCGGCGACCTGGTGCGCTGGGTGCGGTCCGACCCGGCGCGGGCCGCGGTGCTGGAGTTCGTCGGCCGGGTCGACGAACAGGTCAAGATCCGCGGTTTCCGGATCGAGCTCGGCGAGATCGAGGCGGCCATCGCCGGCCGGCCCGGCGTCGGCCAGGTCGCGGTGATCGTCCGCGAGGACCGGCCCGGCGACAAGCGGCTGGTCGCGTACGTCGTCGGCAACCCCGAGGTGGACGGGCTGCGCGCACACTGCGCCGCCGAGCTGCCCGAGTACATGGTGCCGACCGCGTTCGTCCTGATCGACACGCTTCCGTTGACCGCCAACGGAAAGCTCGACCGCCGCGCCCTGCCCGCGCCCGACCTCACGGCGGCGAGCACCTCGCGGCGGCCACGCACGCCGCGCGAGGAGATCCTCTGTGGACTGTTCGCCGAGGTGCTCGGCGTGCCGGAGGTCGGCATCGACGACGGTTTCTTCGCGCTCGGCGGGCACTCGCTGCTCGCCACCCGGCTGGTCAGCAAGATCCGCGCCACGCTCGGCGTCGAGCTGCCGATCCGCGCGCTGTTCGAGGCGCCGACCGTGGCGGGCCTCGTCGAGACGCTCGACGGCGCCACCGCGGCGCGCACCGCGCTGGTCCGCTACGAGCGGCCCGAGCTGGTGCCGGCCTCCTACGGCCAGCGCAGGCTGTGGTTCCTCAACCGGTTCGAGGGCGACGCGTCGCCGTACAAGATCCCGATCGGGTTGCGGCTGCGTGGCAACGTCGACCGCGACGCGCTGCGGGCGGCGCTGCGGGACCTGTTGGAGCGGCACGAGGTGCTGCGCACGATCTATCCCGAGGTCGACGGCGAACCGGTGCAGCGGGTACTCGACGCGGACCTGGCCACCCCCGCCGTCCGGCACGTGGCGATCGCCGAGGAGGACCTGCGCGCCGCGGTGCACGCCGAGGTGGGCGCCGGCTTCGACCTGGCGGTCGACCCGCCGCTGCGGGCCAGCCTGTTCCAGGTCGGCGCGGGCGAGTACCTGCTTCTGTTGGTGCTGCACCACATCGCGGCCGACGGCTGGTCGATGGCCCCGATGGCCCGCGACTTCGCCGAGGCCTACGCGGCCCGACTGACGAACGACGCGCCGCGGTGGACGCCGTTGCCGGTGCAGTACGCCGACTACAGCCTCTGGCAGCGCGACGTGATGGGCGCGGAGGACGACGCGGACTCGGCGATCACCCGCCAGGTGGAGTTCTGGCGGGAGACGCTGGCCGACCTGCCCGACGAGCTCGACCTGCCGACCGACCGGCCCCGGCCCGCCGACCCGACCTACGACGGCGGCACGCTGATGTTCGACCTCGACGCGCAGCTGCACGCCGGGCTCACCGCGCTCGCCAGGGCGAACGGGACCAGTCTGTTCATGGTCTGCCAGGCCGCGCTCGCGGCGCTGCTCACGAGGATCGGCGCCGGCACGGACATCCCGATCGGCTCGCCGATCGCGGGCCGCACCGACGACGCGCTCGACGAGCTGGTCGGGTTCTTCGTCAACACGCTGGTGCTGCGCACCGACACGAGCGGCGACCCGACGTTCACCGAGCTGCTCGGCCGGGTGCGGGACACCGTGCTCTCGGCCTACGCCAACCAGGAGCTGCCGTTCGAGCGGCTGGTGGAGATCATCCGGCCCGCGCGGCTCACCGGCCGCAACCCGCTGTTCCAGGTGCTGCTCGTGTTGCAGAACAACGCGACCACCACGCTCGAGCTGCCCGGGGTCGAGGTCACCGTCGAGCCGGCGGGCGTGCACGCCGCCCAGTTCGACCTGTCCGTGGACCTGACCGAGCGTCAGATCGATGACACAGCCGGCACCACTGAAGGGGGTATCGCGGGGCGGCTCGACTACAGCGCCGAGCTGTTCGACGTGAGCACCGCCCAGGGCATGCTCGACCGGTTCGTCCGGCTGCTTCGCGCCGTCGTCGCCGACCCGGACCAGCACCTCGGTGCCGTGCCGGTCCTCGCCGACGACGAGCGGCGCCGGCTGCTGGTCGACTTCAACGCCACCCACCGGCCGGCCGCGATCACCGGCGTGGTCGAGCAGGTGCGCCATCTCGCCACGGCGAACCCGCACGCGGTCGCGCTCACCGACGACCACGAGACCGTGACCTACGAGCGGCTGGTGCGGCGCGCGAGCGCGCTGTCCCGCGTCCTCACGGTCACCGGCGCGCGTCCCGGCACGATCGCCGCGGTGCTCGCCGACCGCGGCACGCTCGTGCCGACCGCGATGCTGGGCATCCTCGGCGCCGGCGTGGCCTACACCCCGCTCGACCCCCGTGCGCCCCGCGCCCGGCAGGTCGGGTTGCTCCGCGACAGCGACGCCCGCTGGCTGCTCGCCGAGCCGAGCCGGGCCGAGGAGGCGGCCGAGCTGGCCGCCGAGGCCGGCACCGGCGTGCACGTGGTGACCCTCGGCGCCGACATCCTCGACGCCGACACCGGTCCCCTGCTCGCGCCGGCCGCTCGGCCGGGCGACCTCGCGTACGTGATCTTCACGTCCGGCTCCACCGGCCGGCCCAAGGGCGCGATGGTGCACCACGGCGGCATGGTCAACCACCTGCTGGCCAAGGTCGAGGACCTGCGCCTGACCGCGGCGGACAGCCTGGTGCAGAACGCGCCGCTGTCGTTCGACATCTCGGTGTGGCAGATGCTGGCCGCGCTCATGGCCGGCGGCACCACACGGATCGTCAGCGACGACACCGCACTCGACCCCGCCGCCCTCTTCGGCCGCGTGGTCGCCGAGCGGATCACCGTGCTCGAGGTCGTGCCGTCGCTGCTGCGGACCGCCCTGGACGCCTGGGACAGCGGGGCGGAGCTGCCCGCGCTGACCGAGCTGCGCTGGCTGATGGTCACCGGCGAGGCACTGCCGGAGCCGGTGTGCCGCCGCTGGTTCACCCGGTTCCCCAACGTGCCGCTGGTCAACGCCTACGGTCCGACCGAGTGCTCCGACGACGTCACCCACGCCGTGCTCACCGGGGAGACCGACCTCGGCGGTCGGGTCCCGATCGGCCGCGCGGTGCGCAACACCCGGCTGTACGTGCTCGACGAGCTGCTCACCCCCGTGCCGCTCGGTGTGGTCGGCGAGCTGTGTGTCGGCGGCGCCGGCGTCGGCCACGGCTACCTCGGCGACCCCGTGAAGACCGCGCGGGCCTTCGTGCCCGACCCGTTCGCCGACGCCGTCGGCGCGCGGCTGTACCGCACCGGCGACCGGGTCCGCTACCGCGCGGACGGCCAGCTGGAGTTCCTCGGCCGGGTCGACCACCAGGTCAAGATCCGCGGCCAGCGCATCGAGCTGGGCGAGGTCGAGGCCGGCATCCGTGCCCTGGCCGGGGTTTCCGACGCCGTGGTCGTCGTGCACCCCGACCCCGCCGGGCAGAAGCGGCTCGTCGGCTACTTCGTCGGCGACACGGACCCGAAGGCCGCGCGGGCGGACCTGTCCGCCCTGCTGCCCGACGCGATGGTGCCGTCCGTCCTCATCGGACTCGACGCCTTCCCGTTGACCCGCAACGGAAAGATCGACCGCAAGGCGTTGCCGACACCGGAGTTCGGCACCGGCGGGTCCGGCGCCGCGCCGAGCACCCCGACCGAGAGCATCCTGTGCTCGATCTTCGCCGAGGTACTCGGCGTGCCCGGGGTCGGCGCCGGCGACGACTTCTTCGACCTCGGCGGCCACTCGCTGCTGGCGACCCGGCTGGTGAACCGGGTGCGCTCGGTGTTCGGTGTCGAGCTGCCGGTGCGTGCGGTGTTCGACAACCCGATCGTGGCGGCGCTCGCCGAACGGCTCGACGAGGAGGGTGTCGGCGAGCCGAAGCGCAGGGCACTGGAGCCGATGCCCCGGCCGGAGCGGATCCCGCTGTCCTTCGCGCAGCGCCGGATGTGGTTCCTCAACCGGTTGGCGGAGTCCGCCGGTACCTACAACATCCCGGTCGTGCTGCACCTGTCCGGCGAGCTGAACGACGCGGCGCTGCGGTCCGCGCTGACCGACGTGGTCGGCCGGCACGAGAGCCTGCGCACGGTGTTCCCCGACGTGGACGGCGAGCCCTACCAGCAGATCGTCGACGCGGACCTCGCCGTGCCGAGGTTGCAGGTCGTGCTCGCCACGCCGGACCAGGTGGAACGGGAGATCACGCGTGCGGCCCGGGGCGGGTTCGACCTGACCCGCGAGCTGCCGGTGCGGGGCACGCTGCTGTCCATCACCGGGACCGAGCACGTGCTGATCCTGGTGATGCACCACATCGCGAGCGACGCCGGCTCGGCCCGCCCGCTCGCCGCCGACCTGGCCCGCGCCTACACCGCCCGACTCGCCGGCGACGCTCCACAGTGGACGCCGCTGCCGGTGCAGTACGCGGACTACAGCCTGTGGCAACGGGAGGTGCTCGGTGCGGAGACCAGTGCCGACGGCACGGACAGCCCGATCACCACGCAGCTCGCGTACTGGCGCGAGGCCCTCGACGGGCTGCCGGAGGGCCTCGAGCTGCCGGCCGACCGGCCGCGGCCCGCGATGTCCGACTTCGCCGGCGACACCGTCGACCTGGAGGTCGGCGCGGAGCTGCACGCCCGGCTGGAGGAGCTGGCCGGCGAGCAGTCGGTGAGCCTGGCGATGGTCGTGCAGGCGGGCCTCGCTGCGCTGCTGTCCCGGCTCGGCGCGGGCACCGACATCCCCATCGGGTCGCCGGTGGCGGGCCGCACCGACGAGGCGCTCGACGAGCTGGTCGGGTTCTTCGTCAACACGCTGGTGCTGCGCACCGACACGAGTGGCGACCCGAGCTTCCTCGACCTGCTGGTCCGGGTCCGGGAGGGCAACCTGGCCGCGTTCGCCAACCAGGACGTGCCGTTCGAGCGGCTGGTGGAGGAGCTGAACCCGCCGCGGTCGCTGACCAGGCACCCGCTGTTCCAGGTGGTGCTGTCCTTCCAGAGCCACGACGCGATCGGGTTCGACCTGCCGGGTCTGCGGATCAAGCCGCTGCCGGCGAGCACCGGCGGGGCCAAGGTGGACCTGTCGGTGAAGCTGGGCGAGCGGCGCGGCGCGGACGGCTCCCCCTCGGGCCTCGGCGGGCTGATCGAGTTCCGCACCGACCTGTTCGACAAGGACTCGGTGGCGCGGATCGGTGCCCGACTGGTCCGGCTGCTGCACGCGGTCGCCGCCGCACCGACCCGGCCGATCGGCGAGGTCGACCTGGTCGACGCCGCCGAGCGGGCGACCATGCTGCTGGACTGGAACGACACCAAGGCCGACGTGCCCGCCGTGCCGGCCCCGTTCCTGTTCGCGGAGCAGGCCCGCCGCACGCCGGACGCCGTCGCGGTGGCCGACGGGCCGGTCGAGTTGACCTACGCCGAGCTGGACCGGCGCGCCGACGTGGTGGCCGGGGCGCTGATGGCCCGCGGCGTCGGCCCGGAACGGTTCGTCGCGGTCGCGCTGCCCCGCTCGGTCGACCTGGTCGTGACGCTGCTCGGCGTGCTCAAGTCCGGCGCCGCGTACGTGCCGGTCGACCCCGGCTACCCGGCCGACCGGATCGAGTTCATGCTGGCCGACACCAGGCCCGCGCTGCTGGTCACCAACGAGGAGGTGGCGCCGACACTGCCGCCGTCCCGGGTGCCCCGGGTAATGGCGCGTGCGCTGGTCGAGGAGGACGACGACCCGGTCACGGCGAACACGATCGCCCTCCGGCCGGTGCGCCCGCACCACCCGGCGTACGTGATCTACACGTCCGGCTCCACCGGGCGACCCAAGGGCGTGGTGATCGAGCACCGTGCGCTGGTCGACTACCTGACCTTCGCCAGAGGTGACTACAAGGGCGTGCGCGGGGTGGCGCTGCTGCACTCGCCGATCTCGTTCGACCTGACCGTGACCGCGATGTTCGTGCCGCTGACCGCGGGCGGCACGGTCCGGATCGCCTCGTTCGAGGACGTCTCCCCCGACGCCACCGCCGACCTGGTGGCACGACTGCGGGAACGCCCGGCGAACTTCGTCAAGGCGACCCCGAGCCACCTGCCCCTGCTGGCGGCGCTGCCGAAGGAGTACTCGCCGGACACCGAGCTGCTGCTCGGCGGTGAGCTGCTGCTCGGCGAGCTGGTGGACCGGTGGCGGGCGGAGCACCCCGGCGTGACGGTGCTGAACATGTACGGCCCGACCGAGACCACGGTCAACTGCACCGAGTACCGCATCGAGCCGGGACAGGCCATCCCGTCCGGTCCGCTGCCGATCGGCAGGCCGCTGGCCAACACCCGGCTCTACGTGCTCGACGAGCGACTGCGGCTCGTGCCGCCCGGCTCGCCCGGCGAGCTGTACGTGGCGGGCGGCGGTCTCGCCCGCGGCTACCTGAACCGACCGGAGCTGACCTCGACGAAGTTCGTGGCCAACCCGTTCGGCGGGCCCGGCGAGCGGATGTACCGCAGCGGCGACGTGGTGCGGTGGAACACCGACGGCACGCTGTCGTTCCTGCGCAGGGTCGACGACCAGGTGAAGCTGCGCGGGTTCCGCATCGAGCTCGGCGAGATCGAGGCGGTGCTGGCCGGCCACCAGGACGTCGGTCGCGGCGCGGTGATCGTCCGCGAGGACACCCCTGGCGACCAGCGACTCACCGGCTACGTCACCGCGGCGGACGGGCGGACGCCGGACCCGGCGGAGCTGCGCGCCCACGTGGCGGCCGCGCTGCCGGAGTACATGGTGCCGAACGCGATCGTGGTGCTCGACGAGCTTCCGTTGACCCCCAACGGAAAGCTCAACCGGGGCAAGCTCCCGGCGCCGACCGCGACAGCCGGCGGCCGCGGCCCGCGCAACCAGCGTGAGCAGGCGCTGTGCCTGCTGTTCGCCGAGGTGCTCGGGCTGGACCGGGTCGGCATCGACGACGGGTTCTTCGACCTCGGCGGGCACTCGCTGCTGGCCACGAAGCTGATCACCCGGGTGCGCGCCACGATGGGCGCGGAGATCGCCATCCGCACGCTGTTCGAGGCACCCACGGTGGCCCAGCTGGCCACCCGTCTCGAAGGCGGCGCCCAGGACGCCGGCGCGTACGACGTGCTGCTGCCGCTGCGCCGAGGCGGTGCGGCACGGCCGCTGTTCTGCGTGCACCCGGCGAGCGGTTTCAGCTGGTCCTACGCCGGTCTGATCCGGCACGTGGACCCGGCGGTGCCGATCTACGGCGTGCAGTCGGTCGGCCTGGCCGCCGACGAGCCGCTGCCGAACGACGTCGCCGAGGTCGCCGCCCGCTACGTCGCCGAGATCCGGGCCGTGCAGCCACACGGGCCGTACCGGATCCTCGGCTGGTCGTTCGGCGGCATGGTTGCCCACGAGATGGTCGCCCAGCTGGAGGCGGCCGGCGAGAGCATCGAGCTGCTGGCGATGCTGGACTCGTTCCCGAAGTCGGCGGCCGAACGCGTCGGTGGCCAGGAGATCGACGAGCGCGAGCTGTACGAGGCGCTGGTCGACCTGGCCGGCTACGACAAGTCGATCGTCGGGGACGGACCGCTGGACCGGGCGGCGATCGCCGCGATGCTGCGCGAACAGGGCGGCATCCTGGGCGAGCTGACCGAGCGCGAGCTGACCGCCCTGTACCGGGTCTTCGCCAACAACACCGCGCTGGCCAGGGAGTTCGTGCCCAGGACCATCGCGTCGGACGTGCTGCTGTTCGTGGCCACCGAGGACGAGACCGAACCGGACATGCCACGCCGCTGGACGGGCCACGTGCGTGGCGAGATCACCCGGATCGACGTGCCGAGCCGGCACAACGACATGACCCAACCCGCGCAGCTGGCCCGGATCGGCGCCGAGCTGGCCACCAGGCTGCGCACCGAGTGAGGAGGAACCAGATGAGCACCAACCCGTTCGAGAACCCCGACGGTGAGTACCTGGTACTGGTGAACGCGGAGGGCCAGCACTCGCTGTGGCCGTCGTTCGCCGAGGTACCGGCCGGCTGGACGGTCGCCAACGAGGCGACCACCCGCCAGGCGGCGCTGGACTACGTGGGCGAGCACTGGACCGACATGCGTCCCCGCACCTTGGCCACGGCCATGGCGGGTTGACCCCCTGAACGCGCACCGAGCCCGCTCACACCCCGGGCTCGGTGCGCCCCACCTGCGGGAACGCTCCGGTTGCAGGAAGTGGAAGAACGATTGGTGCCCCGGCCGAGGATCGCTAGCTTTGCTTGGGACACAAGGAAAACAGCAACAGTCCACACAAGACACGAACTCTTCTGATGAGGTTGGCATGGTTGAGCAACGTCGAGTACTGGTCACCGGAGCATCCCGGGGAATCGGCCGGGGCGTGGCCCTGCGGCTGGCCGAGGACGGGTTCGAGGTGGCGTTCTGCTACCGCACCGAGTCCGCCGCCGCCGAGGAGACCGCGCGTGAGCTGGAGAAGCGCGGGGTCCGGTACTACCACGCCCCCTGTGACGTCACCGACGCGGAGGCCGTCGCGACGTTCGTCAAGTGCGCCGAGACCGAGCTGGGCACGATCGACACACTGGTCAACTCGGCCGGCATCACCAGGGACAACCCGATGGTGCTCATGCCGGCGGAGGACTGGCACGCGGTGATCGACACCAACCTCACCGGCACCTTCACGTTCTGCCGGGTGATGTCCTTCGGCTTCATGAAGCGCCGCGCCGGCGCCATCGTGAACCTGTCGTCGGTCGCCGGCGTGTACGGCAACCGCGCGCAGACCAACTACTCCGCGGCCAAGGCCGGCATCAACGGGATGAGCAAGGCGCTGGCCAAGGAGATGGGCGCCTACGGGGTGCGGGTCAACGTCGTGGCGCCCGGGTTCATCGAGACCGACATGACCGCGGCGCTGCCGGAGAAGGCACGCAAGACCGCGCTCGGCACGGTGCCGCTCAAGCGGTTCGGCCAGGTCGACGACGTGGCCGAGCTGGTCGCGTTCCTCGTCTCCGACCGCTCCTCCTACATCACCGGCCAGGTCGTCCAGGTCGACGGCGGGATCGTGATCTGACATGTACGCCGCCCCACTGTCCGCTGTGGACAAACTGGAGACCGCCGAGGACGGCACGGTCACGGCCACCAAGGACATCGTCGCCGACGACCCGTACCTGGCCGGCCACTACCCGCACTTCACCATCTACCCCGGCGTGTTCACCATCGAGACCGTCCACCAGGCGGCGCGTACCGCGCTGGAGACCGACGGCGCCACCGCGCGGCTCGTCGGGATCATCTCGGTGCACTTCAAGGCCCCACTGCTGCCCGGGGACCGGCTGACCGCCGACCTGACCTTCCAACCGTCCGAAGAGGACTCCTCGATCGTGCGCGTCAAGGCCAAGTGCCGGCGCGCCGACGGACAGACCGCCGCCCGGATCACCATCGCCATGCGAGTGACCTCGTGATGATCGAACATGCCGAGCTCAAGCGGATCCTGCCGCACCGGCACCCGATCCTGCAGCTCGACCGCGTGGTCGAGTTCGAGCAGGACCGCAGGATCGTTGCCACCAAAGCGATCTCGGGTTGCGAGCCGTGCTACGCGAACGTCGACGCCGACGCGGAGCACTCCTACCCGGTCTCGCTGCTGGTCGAGTCGATGGGCCAGGCGGGCGGCGTGCTGTGGCTGCACTCCGCGGCACTCGCCGGCGAGAAGCGTGCCGGCACACTGATTTTCGGCTCGGCCCGCGATGTCTCGCTGGTCGGCGCCGCATATCCCGGCGACGTGCTGCGGCACGTCGTCGAGCTGGAGAGCGTCAAGGGAGACAACGCGTTCATGCGTGGCGAGACCTACGTCGGCGACCGGACCGTCATGACGGTCGGCTCGATGCTGGCCGTGCTGCGCGCGGACACGGAACTGCAACAACAACAAGGAGAAGAGCGATGACCACCGCAATCAACCAGGCCAAGATGGACGAGTTGGCCGAGATCGCCGTCGAGGTACTCGAGATCGAGGACGACGAGATCACCCCCACCAGCATGTTCATCGAGGACCACGACGCGGACTCGCTGCGCGCCATCGAGATCCTCGCCCGCATCGAGAAGAAGTACAAGATCGACATCCCGCAGGCGGAGCTGCCGAACATGGTGAACCTGCAGGAGGTCTACGGGGTCGTCGCGAAGTACGCGGGCTGGCAGGACTGACCCCCCAATCCGAACAGGACGAGGACATGAACCGACGAGTCGTCATCACCGGCGTCGGGCCGGTGTCGAGCATCGGGATCGGTGCCGACGCGTTCGGCGCGGGCCTGCGGGCCGGTCGCAGCGGGGTCTCCAAGATCGAAAGCTTTGACACCACCGGGTTCCCGCACGTCATGGCGGGCGGGGTGCCGAACTTCGAGCCGAAGAGCCTGCTGGAGCGCATCTCCCCGCAGGCGTGGGGCCGGACCAGCCTGTTCGCCGCCTCGGCGGCACGGCTCGCGGTGCGGGACGCCGGGATCGACCCGACGGAGCTGTCCTCGTCGGCGGCCGGCTCGTGCATGGGCACGACGGGCGGTGAGTCGCAGGTGCTGGAAGCGCTCACCGAGGACTCGCTCACCGTCGGCTTCGCGGGCGTGGACCGCGCACTCATGGGTCACATCCCGGCCTCCCGGTTGGCCGTCGCGGTCAACCGGGAGCTGGGACTGACCGGCGAGGCACTGACGCTGTCCACCGCGTGCTCGGCCAGCAACTACGCGGTCGGGCACGCCTACGACCAGATCCACACCGGCGACCAGGACTACATGCTCGCCGGCGGCGCGGACTCGCTGGAACGGTGGGGCCACGCGGGCTTCTTCCGGCTCGGCGCGGTGGCCGAGAAGGCGTGCCGCCCGTTCGACAAGGACCGCACGGGCATCATCACCGCGGAGGGCGGCGCCGCGGTGTTCATGGAGAGCCTCGACTCGGCGCTGGCCCGCGGTGCGCGGATCTACGCCGAGGTGCTCGGCTACGGGCTCAACTGCGACGCCGACCACATGACCGCGCCGAACAAGGACAGCATCGTCCGGTGCATCCGGCTGGCCCACCGCAACGCCGGCGTCCAACCGTCCGATGTGGACTACATCTGTGCGCACGGCACGGGCACCCCGGCCAACGACCTCACCGAGGCGACCGCGGTCAGCGAGGCGTTCGACGGCAACCCGCCGCCGATCAGCTCGGTGAAGTCCATGCTCGGGCACACCATGGGCGCGGCGTCGGGGTTCAGCGTCATCGCCTCGATGCTCGGCATGCACGAGTCCTTCCTGCCGCCGACCATCAACTTCGGCGAGCTGGACCCGCAGATGCCGCCGATCGACCCGGTACCGAACGAGACCAGGTACCAACCGGTGAACATCGCGCAGGTCAACGGTTTCGCCTTCGGCGGCAACAACGCCATCACGATCTTCGGACGGTACACATCATGACCAGCACAGCGACTCTCGCCATCACCGGTTGGGGCGTGGCGAGCCCGATCGGCGTCGGCGCCGACGCGTTCGCCGCCGGCCTGCGCGACGGTACGGACGGGCGCACGGACGTCAGCGAGATGTTCGACGAGCCGCTCCCCCGGCCGGACGCCTTCGCCATGACCGACTTCCGCGCCAAGGACTACCTCGGTCGCAAGGGGACGACGTTCCTGGACCGGAGCACGGCGTTGGCGATGGTGGCCTGCGGGCAGGCGCTGACCGACGCCGGGCTCGAGATCGGCGAGCACAACTCGCAGCGGGTGGGTGTCGCGCTCGGCACCACGGCCGGCAGCGTCAAGTCGACGAGTGACTACAGCAAGGCCACGTTCGTCGAGGAGAAGCCGTACCTGGTCAACCCGCTGATCTTCCCGAACGCGGTGATGAACTGCGCGGCCGGGCAGTCGGCGATCCGATACCACCTGCGGGGCGTCAACGCGACGCTCGCCGGTGGGCCGGTGGCCGTGCTCACCGCGCTGCGTTATGCCCGCTCGCTGATCGCGCTGGACCGGATGGACACGCTGCTGGTCGGCGCGGTGGAGGAGTTCGGGCCGCAGGTGGCCTGGGCCAACCAGTTCGCCATGCGTGAGCACGGCGGCGAGCTGCCGGCCGGCGAGGGCGCCGCCATGTTCGTGGTGGAGGACGCGGCCAAGGTCCGCGCCGCGGGACGGGTGCCCGACGCCGAGGTGCTGGCCGTCGAGGTCGCCACCCACATCCCCGAGGACGAGAACAACCCCGACGTCGACTTCTCCCCCACCCTGGCGCGCTGCGTGCGCCGCGCGCTGGACCGCGCCGGCATCCCGGCGGGCGACGTGTGGGCGGTGGCGTCGGCGGAGAACGGCATGCCGGCCAAGGACGCCTACGAGGACCGGGCCATCACCGACGTCCTCGGCGCGGCGCCGAGGCGGATCCGGATCAAGCACCAGACCGGCGAGGCGCTGAGCGCGTCCAACGCGCTGCAGCTCGCGGCGCTGCTTTCCCTGCACCGCGGCGATCCCACGCTCGACGGGGCCGTGTCGGTGCTGACATCGCACACGCCCGACGGGGTCGTCGGCGCGGCGGTGCTGCGTGGCTGGAGCGGACGTGACCGTGCCGGCGAGTAAGGCGGTAGCCGTCACCGGCACGGCGATGGTGACCTGCCTCGGCGACGCCGGGGAGACCTTCGCCGCGCTGGTCGCCGGCCGCACCGGCGTCGCTCGATTGTCCACTGTGGACACCGACGCGCTGCGGGTCGAGTACGGCTACCCCATCCAGGACGGTCCGGAGCGCCAGTGCCGGCCCAGCCGGTGGCTGGCCGGCGTGGTGGCCGACGCGGTCGCCGACGCCGACCTCGACCCGGCCACGCGGCGGGTCGCCGTCGTGGTGGGCACCGGGTTGCGTGAGCTGCGCAGCGTGGAGCGCTGGCACGCCGACGGCGCCGAGCTTTCCTTGCCGGACCTGCACTTCGACGCGGCCGTCCGCGCGGTGCTGCCGGACGTGACCGAGGTGCTGACCATCTCGAACGCGTGCTCGGCGGGCGGCTACGCGCTCGCCGTCGGCATGGACCTGCTGGCCGCCGACGAGGCGGACGCGGTCGTGGTGGCCGGCACCGACACGATGACCGAGAGCATGCTGGCGATGATCGGCCGGGTCGGCGACACGCCGACGACCGAGGTGGCGCCCTTCGACGCCGACCGCGGCGGCGTGCTCCTCGGTGACGGGGCGGTCGCGGTGGTCATCGAGCCCGTCGTCGATCCGGACGGCGCGGGCCCTCGGATCCGCTCCGTCGGCCTGAGCTGCGACGCCTTCCACGAGACCGCCCCGGACCGCGCGGGCATCACCGCCGCGATGCGGGACGCGCACGACCGCGCCGGGCTGGGACCGGCCGAGGTCGACCTGGTCCTCGCGCACGGCACCGGCACCGCGCTCAACGACCCGACCGAGGCCGCCGCACTGACCGAGGTGTTCGGCACGCACACGCCGCGGGTCACCGGGATCAAGGGCGCGATCGGGCACACCTCGGGCGGCGCGGCGCTGATGAGCCTGGTGGTGGCGATCGACGCGATGCGGACCGGCATCGTGCCCGCGGTCGCCGGGCTCCGCACGCCCATCGACGAGGCGGCCGGGCTCGAGTTCGTGCTCGGCTCGCCGGAACCCGCCGCGGCACGGGTCGCGCAGGTGGACGCGTTCGGCTTCGGCGGAGTCAACGCCGTGACGATGGTGGAGGTCTGAACCATGCGGGTCGCGATCACCGGACACGCCGTGCACGTGCCCGGCCTGTCCGAAGTAGACATTCCCGGTTCGCCCGCCGAGCCCGCCGTGGGAGCCGACGAGGCGCACCGCGTGCTCGGCAGGAAAGGCCTGCTGGCCAAGGAACCCGCCACGCGCCTCGCCCTGTGCGCCACACAGGTGGCGCTCGGCCTGCCGCCGGGCAAGCTCGCCGAGCCGGTCCCGGGCGCCGCCGGCACCGCGGTCGTCGTCGCGTCGAACCTGGGCAACGTGGCCACCGTCTGTGAGGTGGTCGACCAGGTCCGCGCCGAGGGCGGGCGCGCGGTCAGCCCGCTGGTCGCGCCGAACGCGTCCAGCAACATCATCGCCAGCAGCATCGCGCTGCGCTACGGCTTCACCGGCCCGAACTTCCTGGTGTGCAGCGGTGCCACCGCCGGACTCGACGCGGTCCGGCTCGGCGCGCTGCTCATCCGTTCCGGGCGCACACACCGCGCGGTCGTGGTCGGTGTCGAGCCGGACGACGAGGTCGCCACGAAGCTCTGCCCCGGCCTGCGCGCCGCGGCGGCGGCGGTGATCCTCGAACCAGCCGCCGACGGCATGGTACTCGGCGGGATCACCCGCTCACGCACCCACCTGGAGTCCACAGTGGACGTGCCGGCGGACACCTACGGCGCGGCCGGGGTACTCGGCGTCGCGGTGGCGGCCGCGCTGGGCACGGACCACCTCGTGACCTGCGGCAGCCCGGAGGACGGCTACGCGGCTTTGCCAGTGGGGTCACCATGACCGACTGGCGCAAGCTTTGTGAACGTGGAGATCTGGCCGCATGGACGATTGGCGACGGCCCGGTTCTCCTCGCGGCGCATGGCATCGAGGACGGCTGGCGGAGTTGGACCGCGGTCGCGCGCAGGCTCGCCGACCGCTACCGGGTGATCGCGCTCGACCTGCCGTGGCGGGCGGGCAACGACTACCGCTGGCACGCCGAGGCCACGCCCGGCACCTGGCTCGCCGCCGCGCTGGACCTGGTGGACGAACCCGAACACCGGCTGCTCGCCCACTCCTTCGGCGCCACCGCCACCCTCGAACTGCTCGCCGCGGGGCACCGACCGGCCGCGGCCGCGCTGGTCGCCCCGTTCTACCGGCCCGCGCACATGTGTCCCGAGACGGTGCGCGAACAGTCCCGCGCCGCGCTGCGCACCACCATCCGCACCGGCCTGCGGGTCGGGCTCGGTGGCCGCCGGGTCGAGCCGGACGTGCTGGACATCATGGAACGCGGCCTGGAGGACCACCTGATGCCGACGGTCTTCCCGGTGTTCTTCGACTACTTCGCCACCTCCGCCGAGCTCGACCTGTCCGATGTGGACATCCCGGTGCTGGTGACGGCGGGGACGAAGGACCCGTCGCTGACCCCCGACCGGGCCGCCGCGCTCGGCGCCGCCATGCCGGCCGCCACCGTGCACACGCACGACCACTACACGCACTTCTCCCACCTGGAGCAGGCCGCGGACGTCGCCGGCGAGGTCGCCGACTTCTTCATCAACCACACGCTCACCGTTGGAGGGCAAGCACGATGACCATCACCGACACCGGCCCCACCGTCCTGGCCGGCACCCCGGCCTACGAGGGCGCGAACATCCGCACCTGGATCGGGTTCAAGCACTTCATGTACCTGGTCGAGGCCGCGATCCTCAAGCACTACCGGGACAACGGCCTCGGCGCCCGTGAGCTCTACCAGCGGCACGGCCTCGGGCTGGAGATCGTCGACTGCTCGGTGCAGCTGCCGCACGTGCTGGAGGTCGACGACGAGCTGGAGGTCGTCGTCACGCCCGCCGAGCGGCAGAAGCCGGGTCACGGCGCCGCGTTCACCGCGCAGATCCTCGTGCGCGACGGTGCCGAGAAGGCCATCGCGCTCAAGGGCAAGGTACGGGTCGCACTCATCGCCGAGAAGGACGCGCCCGGCAGCGAGCCGGTGCCGGCCGCGGTGGCGTCGCACGTGCTGCCCGAGGTCGCCGCGCTCGCCGACGCGACATCCGACGATCTGTCCATTCCGGACGGTGCGGACGTCGCCGACGTGCTCACCCCGCCCGGCTCCGGCTCGTACCTGTGGTCGTGGCGCGCGCCCTACTTCTACTGCCACTACTCGGATCGCGTGCAGCATTCCGCGTACGTCCGCACACTGGAGGAGGTCGTCGACCGCTTCCTGCACGACCGCGGGCTCGCTGTCGGCAAGCTGCTCGACGAGCGCGGCTGGATCCCGGTCGTCTCCCGCGCACGGATCCGGCTGCTGGCCGACGCGCACATGGAGGAGACCGTGCACACCGTGTTCACCGTGCAGGACTTCCTCAAGGACATCTCCTACACCGCGACCTTCGACTGCTACGTGCGCCGCGGCGACCGGTTGGTACACACGGTCACCGGCACGATCATGCACGGCTACGCCGTCAGCCGCGGCCCGGACGCCGGCACCGTCGCCGTGCTCGACAAGGCCACGAAGGACGCCCTGTTGGGAGACCGCGCATGACCAGGCGGACCCGCAAACCGAAGCTGTACTTCTCACTGCGCAGCCCGTTCAGCTGGATGGCGTTGCGGCGCCTGGAGGAGCGGATCCCGAACGCCGACGAGGTGATCGACTTCGTCCCGTTCTTCGACCCGGACGCCGACACCGCCGCGGCGCTCGCGGACCGCGGCGGAGAGTTCCACTACACGGCCATGAGCAAGGCCAAGCACCTCTACATCCTCAACGACACCAAGCGTCTCGCCGCCAAGTTCGGCTACGCGATGCGCTGGCCGGTGGACATCGACCCGTGGTGGGAGCTGCCGCACCTCGGCTGGCTCAAGGCAAAGCAGCTCGGCGTGCACCGCGAGTTCTACCGCGCGGTCACCGAGGCGCGCTGGGAGCGCGGCGAGAACATCTGCGACGCGGCCGTCCTCGGCCCGGTGCTCGCCGCGGCCGGCCTGCCCGTCGAGCCGCTGCTCACCGCGCCGGCCGACCCGCAGATGCGCGCGGCGGGTGTCGACGCGCTGCTGTCCGCCCACAACGACGACATCTTCGGGATCCCGTACTTCAAGTGGGGCATGCAGAAGTTCTGGGGCCTGGACCGGCTTGCGGACTTCCTGGCGGTCTTCGAGCCCACACTGCCGGAACCAGTGACGGACACCCTCGCCGGCATCCCCGCCCCCGCCCTGGCCATGGTCGGCGCCTTCGACCACGACACCGCGGGCGGTTGCGGATGACAAGTGAGCTTGCCCGCCAAAAACCGCTGGTGCTCTTGTCCAGCGTGTCGTCGGACTCGCACACCTGGAACCTGGTGTTCCTGCAGCTGCTGCTGGAGGAGACCGGCCACGACGTGGTGAACCTCGGCGCGTGCGTGCCGGACGAACTGCTGCTGTCGGAGTGCCTGGCGCATCGCCCGGACGCGGTGGTGATCAGCACGATCAACGGGCACGGCCACGTCGACGGCAGGCGGCTGATCGCTCGGCTGCGTGCCGACGAGCGACTGTCCGGTCTGCCGGTGGTGATCGGCGGCAAGCTCGGCATCGGCGGCAGCCGGGACGCGGGGCTCGCCGCCGAGCTGACCGACGCGGGCTTCGACGCGGTCTTCGCCGACAGCGCCGACGTGCGCGGCTTCGTCGACTACATCGACGCGGTGACACCCGTGCGGGCGTTGGAATCGGCATGAGCCGACAGACCAGGTGACCACCTTGCTTCACGCGAATGCCCGGCACGCCGAACGAAGAGAGGCAGATGTCACAGCATGAGTGACCTCGCGATCCCGGGGTTCGCCGACGCGGTGCGGGCCGCCGCTCTGCGCGGCGAGCTGGTCGTGCAGCCACGCATGGGGTTCGCCGACCCGGATCGGATGCGTACCGGCCTGCTCGCCACCCGCGCCGCGAACGCGGCCACGGTCGGCACGGTCACCCTCGACAGCTACACCCGGGTCGGCGACTTCGCCGCGCTGCGCCGCGCGGACAACGTCGAGCTGAACGGCTACCCCATCGTCACGAGCGACCGGGCGGTGACCGCCGCGCTGCTGGCCGACGTCCGCTCCGGCGGGTTCCCGGTGCAGGTGCGGCACGGCAGCGCCACCCCGGAACCGATCGTCGAGGCACTCGCCGAGCTGGCGGTCGACGCCACCGAGGGCGGGCCGGTGTCCTACTGCCTGCCGTACGGCC
This sequence comes from uncultured Actinomycetota bacterium, assembly GCA_963840275.1. GTDB lineage: Bacteria > Actinomycetota > Actinomycetes > Mycobacteriales > Pseudonocardiaceae > Actinophytocola. Next base: position 193,119 of record CAWIYK010000001.1, on the reverse strand, counting down.
GGGTGCCGCTGACCCGGTCGGTGCGCTCCTGGACCACGGCCACCCGGCGGTTCGCCGAGCTGGCGGAACAGGGACGCACCCCGCACCTGGAGAGCTTCGGCGGCTGCCTGCTCGGGCAGCTGTGCCCGCCCGCGCTGCTCGTCGCGACGACCGTGCTGGAGGGGATGTTCTTCCGCCAGCACGGAATCCGCTCGGTGTCGCTCAGTCTTGCCCAGCAGACCAGCGCGGCCCAGGACCTGGAGGCGTTGCGCGCACTGCACGCCGCCGCGACCCACTATCTGTCCGATGTGGACTGGCACGTCGTGCTCTACGCGTACATGGGCATGTACCCACGCACGCCGGGCGGCGCCACTCGGCTGCTCGCCAGCTCCGCGCGCCTCGCGGTCCACGGCGGCGCGGCCAGGCTGATCGTCAAGACCGAGGCGGAGGCGTACCGCATCCCGACCATCGCGGAGAACGTCGCCGCGCTGGAGCACGCGGGCGCGGTCGCGGCGGCCACCACGCCGTGGCGTGCGCCGGTGCCGGACACCGGCCTGTACGCACAGGCCGTCGCGTTGATCGACGCGGTGCTCGACCTCGACGCCGACCTCGGCAAGGCCATGATCAAGGCGTTCGCCGCCGGCTACCTGGACGTCCCGTACTGCCTGCACGCCGACAACGCGGGCCAGGCACGTAGTCATGTGGACGACGCGGGCTGGCTGCGCTGGTCGTCGGTCGGCCGGATGCCGATCCGGCCCGACGGCGCGGCCGACCGGCACGGCCCGATGAGCAGCGCGGACCTGCTGGCCGCGCTCTCCCACACCCGGAACCGCTACGACGAAGGAGGTGCGGTCGATGAGCTCCTTGTTGGAGCAGGTGCTGCCGCAATACGACCTGCGTGAGTACCACGAGGCGCACCTGGACGCACCGCCGGAGCGGGTCTGGGCGGCGCTGGACGACCTGCGGGTGCGGGACCTGCCGCTCACCATTTTCCTGTCCCGGCTGCGCGGCGGCCCCGCCGCGTGGTTCGGCAAGGGTGACGACGAGAGCTACGACCGGCGTGCGCTCGACAGCGTCGCGCCACGCGAACTGGTCGCCGAGCCGCCGGTCGAGCTGGTCCTCGGCGACATCGCGTGCTACACGGCGACCCGCCCGGACCGCCCCGAGCTCGCGCGTGGCGACCTGGCGAAGTTCCAGGCCTTCACCGAGCCGGGCTGGTCGAAGGTGGCGATGAACTTCCGGTTCACCGCGACAGGGGACGGCACCCTGCTGTCCACCGAGACACGGGTGCACGCGACGGACGCGGCCACCCGGCAGGCGTTCCGGCGCTACTGGCTGCTGGTGCGTGCCGGCAGCGGCATCATCCGACGCGACATCCTGCGCGCGGTCCGGGATGCCGCCACGAAACGGGAGGCAGGACAATGATCCTCATGACGGAGCGGCCCGGCACCCGGCAACGGCGGACATGGGCGGCCCACGCCGCGGCGGTGTGGGCCGGCGTGTTCGCCGCGATCAGCCTGTACTGGGCGCTGGGCGGCATGGTCGGCATCGACACGGTCGGCGGGCAGATCGCGGAACTGGCGAGAAAGGGCGAGGGCGGTGTCCTCGCGTGGGGCGCCACCCTGCTGAAGGTGGCCGGCGTGCTCTTCGCGCTCGCCCTGGTGCAGCGGTGGGGCCGAGTGTTCCCGCGTGGGCTCATGCTCACCGCGGGCTGGGCCGGCACCGCGGTGCTCATCGGCTACGGCGGCCTGACCGTGGTCACGGAGCTGCTCGTCGTCATCGGCGCGGTCGACCCGCCCGCCGGCATCGACTGGTACGCGTTCTACTGGCATCTGGCGGTCTGGGACCCGTACTTCGTGATCTGGGGTGTGCTGCTCGGTGTCGCCGTGCGCCACTATCAGGTCGACACCCGACCCAGCACCCGCTGACCTGCCGGTGGGTCAGGGGTTCGCCCCCCACGGCAACGCATGGCGCCCGTAACGCCGGCACGCACCGATGGTCCGCCGAACCCGCGAGTCCCCCGTTCAGACCTAGTGAGTCCCCCGTTCAAGCACAGTGAGTCCCCCGGTTCGTGCCGCCTGAACCGCCAGTTCATGCTGCTTGAAAGGGAGACTCGCTGTGTCTGAACCGGGGACTCGCGGGGCTAGAGTCCGCGGGCGCCGTCAGCCGAAGTTGCTGAACACCGACACCATCACCTCGTCGATGTTCGTCGGGTCGGTCGCCTCGTCGTAGTAGCGCGCGTTCGTGACGTCGGCGAGCTGCGCGAGGAACGTCTTGTCGGCGTTCGCACCGTAGGAGATGGTGAAGATGCGCACCGGGGTCTCCTGGTTCTCGGCGGCGACCTGCCCCGGCAGTGCCGCGCCAGCGGCCACGTCCGCGGGATGGTTCTGGCCGTCGGAGAGCAGCACGACCGCGTTGATCCGGTCGTGCTCGATCTTGTCGGCGAGCGTTCGCTGCGCCGACAGCGTCGCCGCGTACAGCGCGGTGTCCCCCTTGGCGGTGAGACCGTCGATCATCCCGTCCAACCGGGGCCGCGCCTCGGCGACCGACGATATCGGCAGCACCTCCCTGATCTCGTCGTCGAACGTCCAGATGCCGACCTCGTCCCGGTCGCCGAGCAGCTCGAGCCCGCGTTTCGCGGCGGGCTTGAGCACCTCGAGCTTCGAGCCGAGCGTCGGGGTCTTGTCGTCGGCGTCTTCGTTCATCGAACCGGACACGTCGAGCACCAGCAGCACCCGCGCGGTCTTGCGGGTCGCGTCCCAGGCGTCCTGGATGGCGTTCAGCATGAGGGGTTCCGGCAGCTGGACGAGCCGTTGCCGGTCACCGGCCGACCCGCCGACGGTCTCGGCGAGCTTCGCGGTCGGCCGGGTCCGGTCGGCCAGCGACCGGAAGCCGAAGTCGACGAACCGCTGCTGCTGGGAACCCTCCAGGAGGAACGCGTAGAAGTCCCGCGCCGCGGTCCGTTGATCGTCCGAAGCCGACGCCAGCGTGAGATACGGGTGATCGAACTCGACGGTGCCCTCGTCGGGGTACACGGCGACCATGCGCTGCTTCGGCGCCGCCCCACGCGCCGACAGGTCGCCGAGCGGCGCGCCCCTGTTGTACAGGTAAGCCAGTTGCTCCTGGATGAGAATCGCGCTGATGGACGGCTGATCGGTCTTCCCGCCCTGGTCCTCGTCGTAGAGGGTCCGCATGAACTCCGTCGCCTCGTTGCCGTACCGGAGCACGGACGAGTCGATGTCACGCACGTACCTCGTGATCTCGCCGTCCGAGAGGTCCTCGATGGTGAGGCCACGGTCCTTGCCCGCCGCGGCGAAGTAGGTGGCGACCGACGCGGCGAGTCCCGACGAGGAGAAGTTCGGGTTGTCCCTGCCGAGCACGAACCGGCCCCACTCCGGGTGTCCGACCTCCGCCCAGCCATCGGCGTTCGTCGCAAGGTCCAGGACGTCGGACCAGCCGGGGTCGCCCCGGTCGTCCCGCACGGCCTTGGCCATCTTCTCGGGCATCGCGATGACGAGCACGCTGCTGGTCACCGACTTCGGCGGGCCGGGCGCGAGCAGGTCGCCATGCCCTCGGTGGCGCAGCAGGTCCGCCCACATGGACGTCGACGGCAACCACACCTGCGGTGCGGGCCGGCCGTCGACGACCGTGGCGGGCCACCCACCGGCGATCGCCTGCATGGCGGTGCCCGAGGTGAAGCCGGTGACGGAGACGCGTGCGCACTCGTCGTCGCCGTAGGTCCTGCCGGAGGTGTTGTAGGACTCGGCGAGCTCGGTGAGCAGCTCGTCCTTCTCCGTCGAGACACTCACCTCAAGGGGCACGCAGTCCGTCCTGCGTTCCGGGTCGCCCCAGGGCCCGAAGACGACGACCGCCGCGCCGACGGCGGCCACGAGCGCGGCTCCCCCGAAACGCAGTACGTTCCTGCGTGCGAGCCACGGCGGCGGCCGCCGACTGGAACTCGCCGCCGGCGGCGGCGCTTCCCCTGGCTCGTCCGTCACGATTTCCGGCCAAGCCCCGCTCATCCACGTCGGTGGGATGGCGTAACAGTCGTCGTGGCCGGGCAGGATGCTTGCGGTGGCGAGCATCCCGACGGCGCGCCCGGTCTTGTCGACCACCGGGCTGCCGCTGTAGCCGGGCTGCGCGCGCAGCGCGCCGTCCTTGTCCGAGTCGATCTGCAGGAGGCCGTTGGCGATCGGGCGCAGGAGGTGCCCCATCACCCAGCCGCCGTCCGGGCGGACCGGCTGGGTCGGATAGCCGTAGACGTCGACGAGGGAGTGCGGCTTCGGTTCCCCCAGACGCAGGGGCATGGCGGCCCTGGGCGCCGGTTCGGTCAGCTCGAGGCCCGCGATGTCGGACTCGCCGTTGCCCTTCTCGCCCGCGAGGGGCGGTGGCACCCAGCGCACGACGCGTGCCTTGCGTTCCAACTCGTGCTGGATGAGCGTGAACTCGACGTAGAGCGGTTCCGTCGGCTTCTCCTGGCCGCGGAGGTCGAGCCCAAGCGCCGCGTTGACCACGTGCGCACAGGTCAAGACCCGTGTTCTGCCGACGAGAAAGCCGACGCCGACGACCTCGCCCCTGTGGTGGAGAGTGACTATCGATGTGGTGGGGGACTTCGGCATGGGCTATTTCTTCCAGGTCAGCTTCATGACGAAGTTGACCTCGGCGGTTCCGCTGGCGATGACCACGTTCGTCGTACCGCCGAGTTTCAGACCGAACTCCACGGTGAATTCGTCCGGCGCGCTGGACTTCGCCCATTCCGACAGCACGTTCATGGTCGGCTGCAGCTCGGCCAGCGCGGAAGCCAACGTCGTGCGGGCACGCCCGATGAGTGCGCCGGGTTTGGACGCGGGCACGAGATCGTCGACGTTCGGGTCAGTCACCTCGACGACAATCGGTTTTCCGCCCTCCACCGGAACTTCCAACAGGTACGACATCCACCACGGCCCTTCGGAGCACACCCCAAGTGTTCTAGAGTAACTATATAGAGCGAAAACCAGGTGGTGGCACCACCTGGCAGTTTGCGGTCAGCGACTTCCGGAATTGCCGGAGATTGCTTGCGGCGAATCCATTGGAGCAAGGTGGGGTTGTCGCCGGTGGTGATGACGCCGGCGGTGGCGCGGAGGTACCGGTCGTCGGCCAGCATGCTCGCGGCGAGGTCCACGCAGGTGGTGAACCTGCCGTCCACGTGGCCGTCGACGAGGGTGTAGTCGGTGACTGACGGTAGGTGATAGAGCCCGCTCGGGCGCACGATCGTCCAGTCCAGGTCGCTGGCGCGGATCAGCGTTTCCATCCGCCGCATATCGTCGTACAGGGTCTTGCCCAAGACCCGCGTCACGTATGGCAGCAATACTCGGTTGAACAGGAATCCGCCGTCGGGGTCGAGCACGTCGGCGCCGATCACCTCAAGCCGACCATGACGCAGCGGGAACGAGTCCGGCTGTCGGGTGACCGCGGCGACCTGATGCCCGGCGGCGAGTGCCTGGCCGGTGAGCAGGCGGCCGGTGATGCGCTTCGCCTGCATGTCGATCTCCTGGCTCGGCGACTGCAGGATGGCCGGTTGACACGTTGGCGGGACTCAGAACCGCAGTTCGGGATCGCTCGCCAACGCGCGGAGCTGCTCCGGCGTCGCCGCCAAGGGGCCCAGTCCGGACACGGAAGCCTCGGTGATCATCCCGTCGAGGCCGAACCGCACCACGACGAGCACGGCCGCGTCCTGCAGCGCGCTGTTGCGGTAGACCCGGAGGTGCGCGCCGTCCGCCGCCTCGCCCTCGCTCAGCAGTTCGTACAGCTCGTCGTTCGCGTAGCGGTCGTGCGCCAGGTCGAGCTCGTTACGCGCGTGGATGAGGTACAGCATGATCGACTGCGCCCGGTCGGTCAGTTCGTAGACGGTGCCCACGTTCGGCGGGCAGTCGTAGGCGATCATGCCGGTCGACGACGGCTTGACGGCCACCCCCGGCAGGTGCCGCGTGATCGCGGGCGGCGCCGAGGTGTCCAGGCGCTGGACGATTTCGGGTGAGCCGTTGAAGTTCAGCGGTGGGACGGCACCCTGGGCGACGCTCTGGCACACCTCGCCCGCCGGCGTGTTCGCCGATGTCGGCGTACCGACGTCGGGCCCCTGGTCGCCGATGCCCATCGTCGCGACCGCGGCGGCCGCGAGCGCCACCACCGCGACGGCCGACCCGGTCGCGGCGAGCACCGAGCGCCGGTGGCCCCGGCGCCGGATGGCCTGGTCCACGACGTCGTCGGGGTCGAAACCCAGCGGTGGCTCGTCGGCCACCGCCGCGTGCATGCGGTCCTCGAGCTGCTTCTCGATCACAGGATCTCCCTCGTTCGGGCCGCGACGTCCAGGCGGTTCCGCATCGCCGCCAGACCGCGTGCGGCCTGGCTCTTGACCGTGCCTTCCGAGCAGCCGAGCGCTTCCGCGGTCTCGCCGACGGAGAGCGACTCGAAGTAGCGCAGGACGAGCACGGCCCGTTGCCGCGGCGGAAGGACCGCCAGCAGCCCGAACAGCTCCGCACGTTGCCCCGCCAGCTCGTTGGTGCCGGCCGGACCGACGGACGGGTCGACGGCCTCGGGCACCTCCCCGACACGCTGTTCGGCGCGCCGCCACGGCCGCCGTCGCTCGTCGAGCCAGCACCGGAGCAGGATCTTGCGTGCGTAGCTGACCGGCTGGTGGCGGCGGGTCACCCGCGACCAGGCGCCGTGCAGCTTGATCAGCGTCGTCTGTGTGAGGTCGTCGGCCAGGTGCCAGTCGCCGCACAGCAGGTAGGCGCTGCGCCGCAGCGCCGTTGCCTGCGCGCGGGCAAACTCCCGGAACCGGTCCTCGTCGGACGTCCGCATCGGCACCCCTCTCGACACACTCTGCTTACGGACGAAAGGCGGCAGGGGTTGCATCGCGGTGCGCCGACTATCTCGCGATGCCCGCCAAGCAGATGGTGAGCGGGGGCACCGGGTAGACCACCGGCTCGGGGTGGAACAGCACGTTCGGCGGCGGGGGCGGGCATGCGTTCTTGTCGGTCTTGTCGGCCAGCACCGCCACTACCTCGAAGTCCGCGGCGGCGCATTCGGTCAAGATGAAACCGTCGGCGACACTGTTCTTGTAGCACTGACCGGCGATGGCGTTGAGCGCGAGGCAGAGCGACCATCCGCCAGGGCCGACCACCGTGTACTCCAGATAGGGACCCGCGGGACATTGCTCCTGCATCTCGAGTTCGACCGCGACCGTGTATCTCGCGTCGGCGGCGCCGCATTCGAGGATCTCGAGCTCCGCGTTCACGCCGCCTCTGACGATCTTCACGCAGTCGCCGACGTTCGCCTCGTTCGCACCTCGCCGGGTCGCCGTCACACTCGGCGTCGCGCCCGCGTCGTGCACGCTGTTCGGCCGCTCGGCGCCGGTCGCGTCCTCCTCGGCCCCGAGGAGGTCGAAACCCCAGATCGCGATGCCGGCGGCGACGATCACGCAGACGGCGGTCCCGACGACAGCGACGATCTTGTCGACGACGGGTGACCTTTCCTTCCCCCATTCGGGAGGCGGCAACTGTGCCGCCTCATCGGAGGACCGTCTGTCCGACGGCGAGTCTGACTCACCCATAGACACCCCAAGGAACTATGTGCGGCCACCGAAAGGCGCGGGGCACAGTGTCACAGGCCTGCCTCGCATCACCCCGACGAGTCGCGAACGCCTGCCCGAGTCAGCCGTGTTTCCTGCTGATCAGGACGGAAGTCACCAACGCCACCGAATCTACCTCGACGGTCGGAGCCAGCCGGGTACTTGATCTATTTCTGCGACTCCGCACGGATCTGGCTGAGCCACTCCGTGCCGAGCCGGCGCCCGTTCGGGAGTTGGTCGTCTCGATCCCAACGCCACGTCGTGATCATCGCCAGCACGAGGAGCCTGCACTCGCGTAACAAGTCATGGTCGACACCCGGATAGTGCTCGCCGACTTCCTCCGGCGCATGGGCGAGGTCGAACTCGACAGGCCCACGGCAGCACGTCTCGAGGTCGATGAACAGCAGCCCGTTCTTCGTGGTGAGCACGTTTCCTGGGTGCGGCTCACCGTGCAGCAGCTGCTCGGCGGCGCCGCGCTCGCCGATCGTTCGTCTCAGGCTTCGCAACGTGTCGTCGAGGAGCTCCCGGTCCGCGTCGACCAGCGCCGGAGTGCGGTCGCGGCTTGCCACGAGCAGTTGCGCCTGCTCGATTCGATCCGTGAAGCGCGGCGTACGGACATCTACCTTGCGCATGCCGGCATGCAGCCGCTCGAGCGCATCGGCGTAGTCGGCTGGCGAGACCTCTTGATGCGTCGCGGGTTCGTGGTAGGTCCACAGCGTGACGTCGAAGCCATCACGCTCGTAGACCCGTGGCTCCACTCGAGACTCGAGAGCGGCCACCGGACTCCCACACACGGCAAGCCGTTGTGCGAGCTCGATTTCGAACTGGGCGACCTGATGCGCCACCGGTGCCACCCGGGCCAGGACGTCACACGGCAGCAGACGCACAGTGAGCTTGTTCGAGTCGTGAAGGACGACCACGTCATCGACCGTCAGACCAAGCGCCGCGGCGGTGGCGACACTCGCGGTCACCGCGCGCCGAGCGTCCGATGCCTGCATCGTGAAGCACCCTACGACTTCCCCGCCCTGCCCGACGACGGGATTTCTACGGCACGGACTTGACGTTGACACTGTGACAAGGTCTTCACTGGGGTGCAGGAGGTGGTCCCCGTCAACTCGACACACGGCAACTCACCGGACACGCACCTGCTCGACGCGTTGGGTGCCGGCGACTCGTCGACGCGGCTCCAGGCGGCTCTGGCTGCTGGCACGCACCCTGACCCCGGCCTCGTCGACGCGCTCGTGGCTCGGTGCGCGATCGAGCCGGACTTCTTCGTGCGCGACATGCTCACCTGGGCGTTGACCCGCCTCCCGGCGGCGGTCACGGTGCCCAGACTCCGCGCGGAGCTCCGTTCCGCGCGCGCTCAGGCCCGAAGCCAGGCGTTGCACACACTGTCCAAGATCGGGGACGGAAGCGCGTGGCCCGCGATCACGCGGGCGTTGCTGCACGACGCCGACGACGAGGTCGCGCGCAGCGCCTGGCGTGCCGCCGTCGTCCTCGTGCCCGCCGGGGAGAAGAAGGAGCTGTCCACGGCACTGGCCGCACAGCTCGGGCGCGGCGACCGGAAGGTGCGGCTGAGTCTCAGCCGAGCACTCGTCGCACTCGGCGACGTCATCGAGCCGGCCCTGCGGACGGGACTGGCGAGTGCCGACCCGACGGTGCGTGCGCATGCCCGCGCCACCGAGCGGCTCCTCCGCGACCCGGATGCCGCCTTCGACCTGGCCGTCGACGAGGCGGAACGGATCGTCGTGCTCGGCCCGGCACCGGTCGAGGGAACAGCGTGCTGATCGGCGAGGTGGCCCGCCGCTCGGGGGTGAGTACCCGGATGCTCCGGCACTACGACGCCCTCGGGCTGGTGCGACCGACCGGCCGCACCGTGGGGAACTACCGGGAGTACTCCACTGAGGACATTCGCCGGATCTTCCACGTGGAAAGCCTGCGGTCCCTGGGACTGTCGCTGCGACAGATCGGCCGCGCCCTGGAGGATCCCGCCTTCGCACCGGCCGCACTGGTCGGCGACCTCATCCGCCGGACCGAAGACCGACTGAGGCGGGAGCAGGAGCTACTCGAGCGACTTCGCGCGGTCGACGCCTCCGCACCCTTCGGCTGGGAGGGCGTCCTGCGCATCGTCGAGCTCCTGCACGGGTTGAACTCGCCCAGTGCCGCGCGCCGACAGCAGGCCGTCCTGGCCCCGGCCGAGGACGTGCCGGTTCCCACGGAGCTGCTGGCCGCGGCCGTCCTCGCCGAGTCCGATCCGAACGTCGCCGGCGCCCTGCGGTGGGCCCTCGCGCGGACGGGCGGTGACGGTGTGGCGAGCGTGGCGTCCGGTGTGTACTCGGAGAACGTCGACATCCGGCGGCGCGCGGTTCTGGCGATCGCCGAGCTGTCCGGGGACGAGGCGACCGCGGTGCTCGCGGACGCGCTCACGGACTCGGACCCGACGGTGCGCAGGCATGCCGCGCTGGCATCGGGTTCGCGTGGCGCGACCGCGGCCGTGCCGACACTCGTCGGCATGGTGGTGGAGGGCACGAACGACGTCGAGGCGGCCGAGGTCCTGGGGACGTTGTCACTGGACCCCGAGTGCGCGGAGAAGATCATGAGTGCACTGGTCGACGAGCTCGCCACGCATACCGCGGACTCCGCGGTGCGGATCCGACTGACCCAGGCACTCGTCGAGCTGCCGGCGACCGTCGCGCAGGACGTCCTTCGGCAGTTGGCCCACGACGACGACCGGTCGGTCGCCCTCATCGCCTCGGCCCTCGCGGGAGAGCGGTCCGACGACTGAGGGCGTAACTCAGTCGGTGACCGACGCGACCGGCGCGGCCGGGCACACGCCGGCGGACAGCCACTTCTCGCGCAGGTCCTCCGGGATGTTCAGCGTGGTGGACTGTCCGTCGGTGAGGGTGCGGACGCTGCCGCCGAGCAGGATGGTCCCCGCCTTGTCGAGGACCGTCCTGGCGAGCGTGTTGCGGTCCTCGGCGCGTTCCATCACCCGCATCAGCCGGGCGCCCGTGCGCACCAGCCGTTCCCAACCGCGCGAGCGCGGCACGCCCATCCAGTCGGCCACGCGCGGATCGATCACCTGACGGACCATGGCCGGCACGACTCCGTCGAACGCCTTGCCAGGGACGAGACCCTTGTACAGCTCGATCAGGTTCCTGGTCAGCTCGATGCCTTCCGGCGTAGGGCCGTACGCCGCCTCGACGAGCGAGGTGTTGAGCTGCCGGGCCTCGTCGAGGGCCTCCGGCATGGCGTCGGCGGGAATGCCGAGCATGGTCCCGGCCACCCGCCAGACGTAGTAGTAGTCGGCGGCCTCCTCCTCGGTCACGGAGATTCCCATGCGGCGCATGCCGTCGATGACCTGCACGGAGAAGATGAGCAGGGCACCGAGCATGTCCTGCTGGCACACGGGAACCCCGTCGGCCTCGAGGTCCCACTTGCCCGACCGGGTCACGAAGTAGCGCACCGCCGCGTGGATGAGCCGGGTCTTCTGGAGCGTGGGCACGAACGCCCCGCCGGAGCCGAACGGGTCGCGTCCCATCATGTTCATCACGAACTGGGCGGTCTCCGACAGCCGCCGGTGCGGCTGGTTCAGCCGGTGCGTCAGCGCCAGGAGGCGGGACGGCCGCGGCTGGGCGTAGCAGTTCACCATCGCGGCGAACGAGAGCACGGACGCGACATGCACGCCGTCGTCGACGAAGAACTCGTAGGCGCGCGCGACCCGGTCGAGGTCCGCCCACGCCGGTGGGTTGTCCGTCGCCACGAGGTAGTCGCGGACCGACGCCGGCAGATCCTCGGGGATCGGCTGGTCGTTGGCCCGCAGGTGCGCGAGGACCTCGTTCACGTCGTCGACGCGGTCGCCGGAGACGAGGTCGGCGATCACGGCATCGGCCAGTGGGTCGCCCTGGAACTTCAGGGCTGCCACAGCGGTCACATCTGTCACGGCGCTGCCATCCTCGGCTGGGTCGGTCGCGGGCGACGTTGTGTGTCGTCAGACAGCCCGTCGCGCACCGAAGCGAAGCCGTTACACCCCGTACGGGTGATAGTTGGCATTACCTGCCTGCCGCCAGCAGCTCGACAGTCCGCTCGATCTGGTCGTACGACTTCGGTTTCGCCGTCGAGAACCGCGTTGCCGGCGGCGCACCGTCGGGGCCCACCGCGGGCTTTTCCGTGGTGTAGAGCCAGGTCGTGAACAGGTCGGCCAGCTGCTGCCCCGAGATCCGCTCCGCCAGCGCGACGAACTGCGCCGTGGTCGCGGTGCCGTCCTTGTGCCTGGCCGCCCACGTGCGCAGGATCGCGAAGAACGCGTCGTCACCGACGGCCGCGCGCAGTGCCTGCAGCGTCATGGCGCCACGCTCGTACACCGCGATGTGGAACTGGTTGTCCGCACCGGGATCGCCCGGGGCGACCTGCCAGAACTCGTCGTCGGCCGGGTAGTAGTCGTAGCCGAACCGCGCGATCTCCGCCGCCGTGCCCTCCCCGAGGTGCTCGGACCACAGGAGTTCCACGTACGAGGCGAAGCCCTCGTTCAGCCAGACGTCCCGCCAGTCGCGAACGGACACCGAGTCGCCGAACCACTGGTGTGCGTTCTCGTGCGCGACCACGTAGGTGTTCGCGCCGAACCAGAAGAACCCGTCGTCGTAGACCGGCCGGGTCTGCGTCTCCACCGCCCATCCCAGCCCCGTGTCGACGACCCCGCCCTGCGCCTCGAACGGGTACGGCCCGAACCAGCCCGCCAGCACGTCGACGATCTCCGGCGTGCGCTCCACCGACGCCCGCGCGGCCGGCCCGACGGCGCCGAGGTCGTCGCCGTACGCGGTGATCAACGGCTGGCCGTTCGGCGCGGTCGCCGCCCGCACCTCGTACTGCCCGATGGCCAGGAACGCCAGGTACGGCGCCTGCGGCCGCGCGCTGCGCCAGTGCCACCGCGACCAGCCGGGAGTCTGTTGCAGCACACCGAGGAGCACGCCGTTGGACAACGCCTCGACACCGGTCGGCACCGCGATCGACACGTCGAACGTCGCCTTGTCCCTCGGGTGGTCGTTGCTCGGGAACCACCACGGCGCGATCTGCGGCGCACCCACGGCGAGCGCGCCCGTCGGCGTCCGCTGCCATCCCGCGAGGCCGTACAGCCGGTACGGTTCGGGGGTGTCGCTGTAGTTCACGACGATCGTGAAGTCGCGTCCCTTACGCAGCACCGATTTCGGGATGACGGTGAGCTCGCCGCCGTCGGTGTCGAACCGGACCGGAGCGTTGTTCACCCGCACCGACGACACGTTCAGCAGGAAGTCCAGATTGAAGCGGGACAGGTTCTGGGTGGTGCGCGCGAGAATGGTGGTCGTACCGGACAGCAGGTCGGTGCTCGGCTGGTAGCTCAGCCGAATGTCGTAGTGGGCGACTTCGTAGCCGCCGTTGCCGTCGAGCGGGTAGTAGGAGTCGCCGAGCCCCGGCGCACCGGGCGCCCCCGCCGAAGCCGCGGCCGGCGACGCGAACAGCAGAGCCGCCAACACGACGGCAACCACCCCACGAACTCTCATGTTGTGACGCACCTCCCCCAGATCGTCCGACAAGGGGTCGGCATGCGGTTGATTTTTGTTACGGCAGCCGTCTGCGCACAGGCCGTGCACAAAGCGGGTTTTGTCCGCCGGAGCGGTGGCCATAATTGGCAGCGGAAGGCACCGTCCCGAGAAGGAGCAGCATGAAGCGCCTCACCGCGTGCGTAGTTCTGGTCGTACTTGCCCTGCTGACAGCCCCCACCACCGCGACCGCGGCGGTGCCAGCGCCGACGTCCGACTTCAGTGGGTCCTGGACCAACGTCGGCAGCGTGGTCGGCACCCTGACCTGGTACGGCCGCTCGGTCGGCGTGAACGGCGCGGTGAACGACTACGAGACCGCGGGCAGTACCTCGGTCAAGTTCGAGTTCAGGCAGGGCAGCAAACTGCTCGACATCCAGACACGGACGGCTTCCAACGGCACCAAGGGCTTCGGCTGGACCGAGCCAGGCCCGCCCGGCGGCATCACGAAGGTCGACATCTACCTCGTCCACAACGGCCAGGAGCACTTCATCGCCAGCGTGCCGTACAAGCCCGCCTAGTCCGAACGGGTCCGCTTCCGGCGACGTCCCGTTAGGCTCGATCCGTGCGCATCGACCCTCTCCACCTGCGGGTCTTCCTGTCGTCCCCGGGCGACGTGACCGGTGAGCGGGCGATCGCACGGGCGGTCGTCGAACAGCTGCAGTACGACCCGTTCGTACGCGGCCGCGCGACGTTCGAAGTGGTGGCCTGGGACCAGGTTGGCGGCGGTGCGCCGATCACGGCCACCGAGACGCCACAGGCCGCCATCGACCGCGGTCTCCCCCGGCCCAGCGAGTGCGACATCGTGGTCGTCATCCTGTGGGCCCGGATGGGCACCCCGCTGCCGTTTCCCGAGTACCGCGACGCCGACGGCTCGCCCTATCCGTCCGGCACGGCGTGGGAGTTCGAGGACGCGGCGTGCGGCGCGGAGGCTACCGGGCGGCCCACCGTGCTGGTGTACCGGCGCGACAGCAAGGCGCTGCTGGACCTGGACGCCCCGGACGCCGAGGAACGGTTGCGCCAGAAGCGGTTGGTGAACGAGTTCTTCGACCGAATGCGGGACCCGAGTACGGGCGCCGCCCTCCGCGGTCACAAGAGCTACGAGTCGCCGGACGGGTTCCGCGCCGACTTCGAGCACGACCTCAGGTCGCTCGTGCACCAGACCATAGAGGCCGCGCCGGGCGACCGGTCGGGCCGGCGAGCGACGGACGGGATACCGCCGTCCTGGGAGGGCTCGCCGTTCCCGGGACTGCGTGCCTTCACTCCACGCGACGCGCCGATCTTCTTCGGCAGAGGCAGGGAGACCGACGAGCTCGTCGCCAGGGTGACCGCCAGCGGCTTCGTCGCCGTGGTGGGTGCCAGCGGCTCCGGCAAGTCGTCGCTGGTCGGCGCAGGCCTGCTGCCCCGCCTCGCGCAGAGCGGGCTCCGCTGGGCGCTGCCGGGCTACGACCCGGCGAGCCTGCGCTGGTCGGGTCTGCGACTCACTCCCGGGGAGGCGGGCGAGGACCCCTTCCTGACCATCGCGGCGAAGCTCGCGCCGGACGGCAACGCCGCGGCGTTGGCCGCCGCGCTGGCAGCGGCGCCGGACCGGGTGGTCGACCATCTGCCGCAGGGCACCTCGCTGGTCTTCGTCGACCAGTTCGAGGAGCTGTTCACGGCGGTCGACCCGGCTCGCGTCGAACCGTGGGTGCGGCTGCTCGACACGGCCGCGACGTCCGGGCGGTGCCACGTGGTGATCACTCTGCGGGCCGACTTCTACCACCGCTGCCTGGAACTGCCCCGACTCGCCCGCCTGCTCGAGTCCGGCCAGCTCCCCCTCGGCGCGCCGAGCGACACGCTCCTCGACATGATCACCAGGCCGGCCGAGCGCGCGGACCTCCGGTTCGAGGAGGGGTTGCCCGGCCGGATCCTGCGGGACACCACGGCCGACCCGGACGCGTTGCCCCTCCTCGCGTACACACTGGACGAGCTGTACCGGGCCGGCTCGGCGGACCGACGGTTGGACCACGCGACCTACGAGCGTCTCGGCGGGGTGCGGGGCGCGATCGGCACCCGCGCCGAGCATGTATTCACCAACCTGCTGGACGACGCGGCGCGCGCGGTGTTCTCCCGGGTCTTTCGGGAGCTGGTCAAAGTGGACGACCGGGGCCGGGCCACCCGGCGCCGCACCCGGCTCGACCGGATCACCGGCGGCGAGCCGGCCCGCCGGTTCGTCGACGTGCTGACCAGCGCCCGGCTCGTGGTGCGGAGCAAGGACGAGCAGAACCAGCCGATCGTCTATGTGGCACACGAGGCGTTGTTCGGCAGCTGGCACCGCCTAGCCACCTGGATCCAGGCGACCAGAGACGACCTGCTGCTGGAGCACAAGGTCACCGCAGCGGCCGCCGAGTGGGCACAGCACGGGCGGGACGACGCGTTCCGCTGGCCACACGAACGGCTGGAACCGGTCTACGCCATGGTGAGCCGGCTCGGGGTCGACCTCGACCCGCTCACCACGTCGTTCGTCCAACCCGAGCATGAGCGGCTGTTTCCGTTGCTGGGCGCCGAGGAGCCGCATCGGCGGCAGAACGCCATCGACCGTCTGGTCGCGATCGGCGCGGTCACCGTGCCGGGGCTGTTGGAGCTGCTCGCCGACGAGTCCCCGGTCGTGTCCGAGGCCGCCGCGGCGGTACTGGGCAGGCTCGGCGAACCGGCGATCGGTGGGCTCGTGACCGTGCTGGACCACCACCATCCGGACGTCCGCATGGCCGCTCTCGGTGCGCTACGGCACATCGGCGAGCCCCGGGTGGTGCCGGACCTGGCGCCGTTGCTGCGTGATCGGTACCGCAGGGTGCGCTCGGCCGCGGTCGGCGTACTGACGGCGCTCGGCGGCCCGGCGGCGCTGGACCTGCTCGGCGCCGTGGCGGTGGACGACCGCGTCGACGTGCGCTGGCAGGCGGCCGGTGCGCTCGGCGCGTTCGGTCCCGACGCGGTGCCGCACCTGCTCGCGGTCGGCGACGACGACGAGGAGGCGTACGCGTCCGCCCGGCGGGCGCTGCTGGCGATCGGTGAGCGTGGCATCGAGGCGCTGCTCGCCGGTCTGCGGGCGGCGGAGGCGCGCGGCCGGGTCACCGCCGCCACGACGCTCGCGGCGCTCGGCGGGGGTGCGGTGCCCGGCCTGATCACGGCGTTGCACGACGCCGACGCCGACGTGCGATGGCACGCATGCGAGACGCTGTCCGCGATCGAGGACCACCGGTCCATCCCGGCTCTGATCCTGGCGCTGGACGACGCCGACTCGGGGGTGCGCACCGCGGCCGTGCATGCCCTCGGCGCGCTCTGTGGCAGCGACGCCGTGCCACGCCTGGTGACCGTGCTGACCGATACCGAGCACGTCGTGCGCTGGGCGGCGGCCGACGCGCTCGCCCGGATCGGTGGGAGCCTGTTGGCGAACCGGCTGCTCGAGGTGATGTCCACACCGGGATCGGCGGCCCCACTGGCGTCGGCGGCATGGATCCGGTGCGCCGAGGCAGGGCTGCCGTGGCGGCTGTCCTCGGAGCCGGAATGGGTGTGGCGGCGGGTTGCGGACGCGGCGGTCAACTGGGAGGCGGCCGCTGTGCCGGAACTGTTGACGAGGCTGGGCAAAGGCACCCGCCGCGACGCGGACGGGGTGGCGAGGGCGCTAGCCGCGATAGGCCCCGCCGCCGTGCGGGGTCTGGTCGAGCGCACCAAGGCCGACGCCCCGACCATCCGTCGCGCGGCGGCGCGGGCACTCGGTTGGATCGGTGTCGGCGACGCCGCCTCCGTCGGACCACTGGACGACCCTGGGGCCCGCCGGGCGCTACCAGTCCTGGGACGGCTTCTCGAAGACCCGGACGCGGACTGCCGGACCGCGGCAGCAGAGGCACTGGCCGAGTTCGGCGAGGACGCGCTGTCGGAGGTGTGGCCCAGACTGTCAGCACCGCGACCGGACGTCCGCGCGGCCGCGGCGGCGGCCGCCGCCCTGATCGGCGCGTTGGCGGTGCCGGGGCTCCTGATGTTGACCGAGGACGCCGTCGCGGGACCACACGCGACGGAGGCGTTGCGGGCGATCGGTACCCCGGCCGCGTTGTTCGGGCTGTCCGAGCTGGGCATCGCGGCGGAGTAGCGTCAGTCGCAGAAGTACACCAGCCGGACGTGCGACGTGTGGTCGCGTTCCAGGGCGATGGCGCACTCGATGTACACCAGCCTCGGTTCGTCGAACGGGCCGCCGTCGAAGGTGACTGTGAAGGCGTCGTCCGGCGTGTCGCCCCACAGCGCACCGCTGCGCCACAACAGATGCAGGAAGTCGCGGATGTCCGCGGCGATGCGGGGACGCAAGGCTCGGTTGTCCGGCCGCTCGAAGATCGCCCATCGCGTTCCCTTGCGGATGTTGCGGAGGATGAAGTTCAGCACCCGGCGGCGGTGGATGTAGCGCCAGTTCGGGTCCGAGCTCAACGTGCGGCTTCCCCAGATCAGCGATCCCCGCCCGGCGGACTGGACGAGCGTGTTGATCCCCATTGGGTTCAGCATGTCCTGCTCGTACCGGGAAAGGAGGTACTCCACCGAGTGCACGGCCTCGAGCGTCTGGTTGGCCGGGGTGTGGTGAAAGCCTCGCAAAAGGTCCGTCCTGGCGTAGACGCCGGCGACGTGTCCGGAGGGCGGCACGAAACGCGTGCCGCCGGTGTACCAGTCGTCGACCTTGATCCAGGGGTAGTACAAGGCGGCGTGCGAGCTGTCGTAGCCCACCAGATCGGCTCGCCATTCCTTGACCTCGTGCGGGGACAGCGAAGCCGGGCAGTCGAGGATGACCATCCGGTCAGCGCTCGTCTCACAGTGCGCGATGAGGCTCAGCTGGGCGGTCCTGACCGCCTCGAGGTCCGCCTTGCCCTGCTCGTGGAGGATCATCAGGTCCGGCGCGCAGACCAATGAGACGTCCTCCACGGCCGCCAGCTCATACTCCGGAATCTCGAGTGCGTCGGCGGCTTCCGCCCCGACCCGGATGACCACACAGGACTGGCCACCGTTGACGAAGAACCCGTAGACCGCGTAGGCGAGCGCGCCCCCTTCGACGAGCTGGCTGAACCGCTCGGTGAAGTCCGACCAGCTGTGCAGCCACGTCGGGGTGCGGAACGGCCCTTGCTCCGCGAACCCGATGAAGGCGACGTGCGTGTGCTCGGGTAGCCAACGCGGCCGCGCCCTGTCCCCCGGGACTTCCTCGACCGCCGGCGGGAACCGCAGCACCGGCTTGGGCCCGGACGAGTATCCCACTTCCTCCAGGTAGACACCCGGGGTCAGATAAGTCGGCAACGACGCTCCTCGACAGTGGACGCTGTGGACCACACTTCAGCGGGCCCATGCCCCTGTCAACTCGCCGGCTTCGGCGCCGCTCACTCGAAGCGCACGCCGCATACCTGGCCGCCCCCTGACCCGCCCACCCCCGAGAAGCCTGCGAATTTCACGTCTTCAGTTGTTCATGCGGCGACGTTTCAGCCAGGTGCCGCGGCTCGTGTATTCGTCGAGCCCGATCTGGCGGAGGATGCCGTCGATGTTGGACGAGCCGACCTTGGCGTAGGTCATCCTGACCCATTCCGCCGCGGCTGCGAGAGACGCGGGCTGGTTTCGTCGTCGGAGCGCGCTGATCATGCTCGTGAGGTCGGCGTTGGTTCGACCTCGCAACGCTGCGCCCAGGATGAGCTTCCCGGTATCTACCTCGCCGATGGTGAACAGGGCAGCCATGTCCTGCGCGATGGTGTGGACGCCTCGGTCTGGCGACGTGACGTTGTTCAGCAGCGCGTCGGCGTACTGCTTGAAGTGGGCGGCGTGCAGCCCGTGAATCAGTGCCGGGAGCCGTGTCACCGGTTGGTCCAGCAAATAGCTGAGCACCGGGTCGCCGCCGCTACCGGATGCTGTCGGCATTCCATCGATGATCGACGCGAGGGTCGGGTTACCCGCCTGAACAGCGAGGAACATCAGGTGCTTGGCATCGTCGGCGGGCAGAGTTGGCAGCAGAGCGGCCACTTCGTGACCGTCAACGGTCTGCACGATGCTCGCGAATATCTGCTCCTTCGATCGTGTTTCGAGGCCCCCGATGCTGATCGGCAGCAGCTCGACCCGGGTCGCGGCCGCGGCTGTGATCAGGTCCGCGAGCTGTCGCGCAAGGACCGGACGGACGGGAACGAGTGCGTCCAGCAGTCCGGCGACCTCGTTCGGGTCCCGTTCGATCACCTTGCGGAGGACGCGTTGCTGATCTCCATCCGTGCAGGTGTCAAGCAGTTCGAACACAGTGCGCACCGGCACCCGATCGACGACCTCCTCGAGCAATTTCCTGGCGTCGACCGGCCGCCCCTCTTCGCGGAGTGCGGCGACGATCTCCTGGATCGCGGCAGCGGGCCGCGCCGCCATGGCACGCAGACAGAGCTGATACGCCGCCTGCTCGTGGTCTCGGACCCGGAGCTCGGCGGCCAGGGCGGTGACGCCGGAATTCGACAGCACCCCGGCCGCCCGGGTGAGCGTTCGGTCGGCATGCTCCTCCTGGGAGATGTCCCAGAACGCGGTCGCGACGTCGAGCAGCGACTCGACGTCGTCGGCGCCGTCGATCACGACCTGGGCGACACGGGCACTGTCCTGTGCGCGGCCCGCCTCGGTCATCGCTTGGCATAGCTGCGCCACGACGGCCGGCGGGTTCGAGGCCACGGTCTCCGCCGATGCGGCATACAGACCGAACGCGGCTTCTTCCCGACCGACCGCACGTAGCTCGTCGGCCAGGTCCACGACGGCCGGCCCGGGCAGCTTGCTCACCGCGCGTTCGATCAAGCTGTCCACTTCATCGCGCAACCCTGCCACCCACAATGCGTTGACCAGGCCGATCAACGACGACTGCGCTTGCGCGGTGTCGAGTGCAGCGTCCAGTAGCTCGACCAACTGATCGGTGCGCCGGCCGACTTGGAGCAGATGCGCGAGGTTCGCCATGTCGCCTACCGGACCGGCGCCAACGGCGCGCACGAGGTGGGTCGCCTCGCGGGGCAAGTCGGTATCGTGCAACGCGTCGACGATTCGCAGCACCTCCTCGGGCGGTCGCTGCGCGGCAGCCGTGATCACGGTCCGAAAGTCGATGGGCAGTCCCTGCCTACGGAGCAGGTCGACGATCGCGGCGACTTCCTGGTCCGCCCGCAGGGCGGCCGACGCTGCCAGTACCTGCTCGGCAAACCCGTCCTGCCCGTTCGCCCGCAACGCCTGCACCTCGGCGTACATGTCGGTCGGACGGCGCCGAAGCAGCGCCTCCAACCCGGCCGGGGGCTGCGGCAGCACGCGTGGCGCGACACGCGCCGGTTCCGCGAGTGTGCGACGGCCAATCCCGCGGCGGTTGCGGACCAGTGCGATCGACTTGCCGTCGTTGCGGGTTCGCTGTTGGGGCACAGGGAAATGCCGGGCTTTCAGGTCCGCCCTTACGTGGTGGAAGAGCGTTTCCATGTCCAGGAGGTCGGGCCCCTCCGGCAGGCCGTGCATCAACTTGTCGACCAGCGCGCCGGTGAACGCGGTGTAGTCCTCGCTGGGTGGGGCGAGCGCCACGCTTGTCTCGGCGGACGCGGTCATGAGGTAGGTGCCGTCCACGCGTGCGTGGTCGGCCAGGTCGACGGAGCCGCTCATGCCGCCGTGCAGAGCGCGACCGCTGTAGCAGCAGTCCAGGAGCACCACTTTGCCGTAGCAGGCGCGTGCGGTGTCGACGACCTCGCGACGGATGTCGTCATACCGGACCGCTCGGTACAGCCGGTCGGTGTCCGAGCCCGACAGCGCGAGGTAGAGGTCGGACCGGTCGTCGAGCAGCCCGTGTCCGGCGAAGTAGAAAAGCAACGCGTCGGACGCCCTCGACGCCGCGGCGTGCACGGCTTCCATCACGTCGTCGATCGACGTCGGGTTGAGCAGCGTCACGCAGTTGTCGTCCGGCAGGCCCCACAGGTCGGCGTCGGTGATCACCTGGCGCAGCGTCGCGATGTTGTTCGCGACCGCTGGCAGGTTCTCGAGCGTGGTGTAGTCGGAGACCCCGACGAGCACAGCTTGCGAAGCCTGGGGGTTGGGAAGTCCAGACCGCGGGGCGGCCACGTCAGGCATTTCCGCTGGACGTGTCCGGATCCAGCGGAAGGTTCAGTTTCCTGAGCATGTCGAGTTGCTCATCGGACAACGTACCGACAATGTAACTGGTCAGGTCGTCGCTGGGATGATCACGAGTTGGCGGGCAGCCAGGGGCGGCCCTCGGCGAGCATGACGAGGACTTCGAAGAAGTGTTTGCCGTGTTTCGCGGCGGTGGAGAGGTAGCTGCGGATCGCGCAGAACTGTCGGGCTCCGGTGAGGGTGCGGAGGCAGCCGGACACCTTCTGCCGGAGCTTGATCATGCGGATGTCGCGTTCGGATCCGTTGTTGTCAGGCGGGTATTCGCCAGTCGTGTGGTGAAGCGGAGGTAGTCGTCTTGCCGGTCGAGCAGTCGGCGGGCGAGCGCGTTGTGCTTCTTCATGGTCTTGGTGGAGCGTGCGGCGGTCTGGGTGACGCCGATCTGGGCGGCCGAGTGGTAGAGCACGATCTGCTGGTCGAGCGCGTCGGGGTCGATGGTGTCGGCGCCGGTGGCGATCGCGTCGGTCGACGAGTTTCTGCATCGCGACGAGCGCGTCGGCGGCCTGGGTGGCCCAGCACCAGTCGGCGTCCGGATCGGCTGTGGGCGGCGGTGTCGGTGACGGCCTGGAGCTCCCGCAGGGCGTGCGCGCAACACAGCTGGTGGTCGGCGTCGACGTAGGTGTCATACGGGCGCCCACGCGTCATGCACCGCCACCCCGCGAAAGCGGGTGAGGACACCGGCGTCGTCGATGCCCGTCCTGGCCGCGCTTGCGGTGGCAGGTGATCAACGTGTACTTGTCGGTGCGGGCGCAGTGCACCCAGTGCAGCTGCGCCGGCCACCCGCAGCCGGTCTCGTCGAACCCGGCCACCGTCCGCCTCCGGCGATCCGGTCGGCGACGTCAGCGAGGAACTCGTCCAGCCCGGCGGCGGCCCGCTGCGTCATCGCCGCCACGGTGCCTTCGGAGACCGGGGTGCCGAACAACTCGGCCAACGCCTGCGCGGTGCGCTTCTTGGACAGGAACTGCCCGACATAGAGATAGAGGATGATCGCGGTGATCCGCGGCCCGTACTGCACCGGCGCCGTCACACCCTCCGGCGCGATGCCACAGGTCGTGGTCCCGCACGGGCAGCGGCGCGCGATGAGCTGGTGCTCGGTCACCCGCACCGTCATCGGCGGCAGGTCGAACACCTGCCGCCGCTCCACACCCACCTCCGGCGCGTCCGCCAGATCCGCGCCACAGCCCGCGCACGGGCCAGGCTCGTGCCGCACCCGCTCGTCGGGATCGGCGACCAGCGCCAACGTCGACCCTGGATGCCCAGGCTGCCCACCCGGCTTCCGACCGCTCTTGCGCCGCAACGACTTCGGCGCCGGCTTGGTGAACGGCGAGTCCGACGACGGCGGCTTCGACGAATTCCGGCTGTTCTGCCCCAGCTGCCGCTTCAACTCCGCGACCTCGGCCTGCAGCGCCTCCACCACCACCCGCAACTCCGACACCATCCCTCGAAGCGCCGCGTTCTCCGCAGCAAGCTCCTCATAGGAAAATATCGAATTTCGATCGTGAATGGCGGCTTGTCCTTCCTGGACCGAAGGAAACTTGCCCACGCCATACCGAGGTTGCCCAAACCGGTCAAGCTGCCGAGGGACATGCAGATGACCTCGAACGCACCCATGTGACCGGAGCCCGGCGACCCTGCCGTGCTGACCGTCGCGGAACGCACGACCTCGACGTCGTTGCGGAGCCAGTGATAGAACTGCTCCAGCGCCTGTTCGTCGCCGCCGGCCCTGATTGTTAGCTCCACCGAGACCTCCACTCGAAAGTGACATCACCACCATCGGCACCTGGCGTGGTCCCGTAACAGAATTCTCTGTTCGTAACTCGGCGTGCGCCGTGCTCGGCATGCACCACCGGCTCGACGGCATCGGTCACCGGCGACAACACGCCCGTTACTGTGCCGACCAACCCTCCGGCGCGCTGGTGCCCGTCGTCCCCGGATCGCTGCTCGTCCGCGCTCGCATTGCCCGCCAACAGCAGCGCGAGCAACCCGACCCGAACCCTGCGGAGCAGCACAACCGCATGATCGGCGCTGGCAGCGACATCGTTCGGACTATCCGTCGAACGCCGGGCGTACCGGTCAGTCGTGGTGGCGGGCCACGAGCAGGGCGATGTCGTCGGTCGCGGGCTCGCCGCCGACCATGGCGGCCATGATCCGCGCGCACACGGTCTCCGGCGCGTCGTCGGTGACCGTCGCGCGCAGTTTGCCGAGCCTGCTGTCGATGTCGATGTCGCGCCGCTCGATGAGGCCGTCGGTGTAGAAGACCATGAGCGCGCCGGCGGACAAGTCGACGGTCGTGGCGCCGCGGCCGGTGACGGCAAGGTGGTAGCCGACGGGTGGTCCGACCGGTGCGTCGACGAACGCCGGTTGCTCCTCGGGCCGGACGAGGATCGGCGGCAGGTGTCCGGCCAGCGCGATCTCCATGCGTGCGGCCGCCACGTCGATGACCCCGTACGCGATCGTCGCCATCGTGTGGTGCTCGAAGTGGCTCGCCTTGTGGTCGAGCTTGCCGAGCACCTCGCCCGGGTCGCTGAACTCGAGCGCGTAGGCGCGCAGTGCGCTGCGCAGCCGACCCATCACGACCGCGGCCGCGAGCCCGCTGCCGACGACGTCGCCGATGACCAGACCGATCCGCCCGCCGGGCAGGTCGAACACGTCATACCAGTCGCCGCCGACTCCGCTGTCCGCGCCGGGCACGTACCGGGCGGCGAACTCCCAGCCCGCGATGGTCGGCAGGCGCCCGGGGAGCAGGCTCTCCTGGAGCAGGGTGGCCGCGGCGCGCTCGGAGCGCGAGCGGTGCGCGTGCGCGGCCATCGCGAGCCGGTCGGCGACCAGCTGCAGCAGATCGACCTCGTCGTCGGTGAAGCGGCGGGGGGTGGTGCTGCCGACGTGCAGGACCCCGGTCAGCTCGTCCTGGGCCACCATCGGCACCCCGAGCAGGACCCGCAGGCCGTGTCCCCACAGCAGCGGGTTGATCACGGTGGACGGGTCGACATGCTCGACCCGCACGGGTTCGCGGCGCAGGGCCACGCGCCCGGCGAACCCGGTGCCGACCGGCACGCGCACGCCCTGGAACACCTCCTCCTCCAGTCCCGCGGTCGCGGTGGCCACCAGCTGCTCGCCGCTGGGGTCGGTCAGGAGGACGGTCACGGTGTCGACGTCGAACAGCTCCCGCACGCGCCACACCATGACCTCGAGGAGCTTGTCGAAGTCGAGAGCCATGAGAGAGCTGTCGGTGACGGCCTCGAGCACGCGGAGCCGCATCGGCCCGCTGTCGGCGTTCATACCGCGAACCCCATCACATGTCTTCCCCTCGCCACGCGCACTTGGCAGCCGACCATAGGACGCTCGCAGGCGCAGGTCCATCCGCGGGTGACGGGATCACGCTACATGCCCCGAACGCGGAGAGGTCGTCCTTTCGATGACATTCCTCTTGTCATCCTTTGGACGACATGTTAGAAAGGTAGTGCGTGTTGACACCCCGACGTCATCGATCCAGGAGGTGGAACCGATGTTGATGCGCACCGACCCGTTCCGCGAGCTCGACCGGTTGAGCCAGCAGCTGCTGGGACCCGCGGCCGGAACGTGGTCCAGGCCGGCGACGATGCCGATGGACGCCTACCGCGCCGGCGACGAGTTCGTGGTCAGCTTCGACCTGCCCGGCGTCGACCCGTCCGCGATCGAGCTGGACGTCGAGCGCAACGTGCTCACCGTCAAGGCCGAACGCCGCCAGCTCCCCGCGGGCGAGAACGTGCAGATGCAGATCTCCGAACGGCCACAGGGTGTGTTCTCCCGCCAGCTGTTCCTCGGCGACACTCTCGACACCGACCGCGTCCGGGCCGACTACGACTCCGGCGTGCTCACCCTGCGGATCCCCGTCGCCGAGAAGGCGAAGCCCCGTCGCATCGAGATCGCGACCGACGCCAACGAGTCCCGGCAGATCAACCCCTGACGCCGTCATGGGGTCGTGGCCGGGTCCGGCCACCGTCCGTGAGCCGAACCTGTTCCTCGTGGTGGACGACGACACGATCCGGGACGAGTTCGACGCGCTGATCGCCGCGGTCTGGGACACCCCGCCCACGTCCCGGCCGCGGCGCCCCCGCAGCACCGGGGCGCCGTCGCGCCACCCGTCGCCCGGTCGGCTCCCCCGGTCGTCGCCACCCGCGCGGGACGCGCAACCACGTGCCAGGTCACCGCCGGCACGACAGAAGCCGGTGCGAGCACAGGGAAGGAGGTGATGGCGTCAGCGGCAACGCGCATCTTCGAAGCGTGGGTGGCCGGCCGAAAGCTGGTCGGCCACCTACCATCCCGTCTGCCGGGGAGGCAACCAATAGGGTCCGCTCGCAAGGCTCGTTCGCTCCGCGAGGAGGTCCACCCGTGAGGTTCCGAGGCACAGTCGTCTTCCGGGGCGACGACGTCGATGACCTGCTCGCGACCGTCGAGGAAACCATGGTGGCGAACGAGGAGCGCGAGGTGTCCGTGCGCTGCCGCTGCACGTGGACCGCCGCGGCGGCCGACGCCAACCGGCCGTGGCAGACGGCATCCGCTCCCCTGTTCGCGCGGGCTGAGCGGCCCGCCATGTTCAAGGCGGCTCGGAGAAGGAAGCTGCTGGAGATCGCCCGGCAGGTGAACGAGCTGTGGCAGACGCGGATGCGCACGATGGTCGACCATCCCGCCTACGGTCGTCCCGAAGCCGACTGCCCGCACTGCGGCGGCGCGGGGCGGGTCGCCGAGGTCGAGTACGCCAAGTTCGACATGTACAGCGAGGTCCTGACCGGCCTGTGGGGCGAGACGCTGACCAAGCCGTGCCGCACGCCGCGGGTATGGCCCTGGTCGGACGACCTGGTGCTGAAGTTCTACCTGCTGTGCTCCGATGCCGGCGTTCCCACGCTCGACCTCGACGAGATCGTGCCGTCGCTGGAGGCCGTTCCGCGTACCGTCACGGCGGACCTCGACGAGGGTGCGGGGATCGTGCCGGTCAGCCGACTCCTGGAGTTCGATGCCGTGCCCGAGACGGTCGTGTTCGTGGATCCGACCGGGCGGTGGCTCGAACGCGAGGAGGTCGAGACCGCCGAGGACCTGGCATCGTGGCATGGGCGACTGGCCGGCGCGCTTCGCGAATGTTCGGACGCCAAGGCCGCACTCGTCGAGTTCCACGCCTGAGCCCGCCGCACGTCCGCCACGGTGGCCGTCACGTCGGCGAGCAGCCCACGACACCGGGTTACAGTCGGCCATGCGTTCCCGGCGGCCCACGATCCTCGCCGTCTGCGGTCTTCTCGCCCTCGCCATCGGACTCGTCTTCGCTGGTGACCATGAAGCCAGCGGCATCGACGACGCCGCGCGATCCGCGATCACCGGGTGGCCGCACGGGGTGCTGCGCGCACTGGTGGTGCCGACCGAGCCGTACGTGCTGCTGCCGGCGTTGGCGCTCCTGTGCGCCTGGTGCCTACGCGCGTCTCGGCAGTGGGACGCCTTGTTCGTCGTGCTGGGGCCATCAATCGCGGTCGCGACGAACACGTGGTTGCTGAAACCGCTGTTCGACCGGTGGAAGGGCGACACGCTCGTCTATCCCAGCGGGCACACCGTCGGCATGGTCGCGACGCTCGCCGTGGTGTTCATGCTGGCCACCGGGCTGACGCGGACGATCACCGGCACGGTCGGCGCGGTCCTGCTCATCGGCGTCACGATCGGCATGATCGGGCTCGGGTACCACTACCTCACCGACATCGTCGGCGGGACCTGCTATGCGGTGTTCGCCGTCCTCGCCGTGCGCGGACTGCTCACCCGCCGGCACGTGACGGCAAGGCGGCGCCGGCCATGAGACCTGCGCCGCCACCCGCGTCAGGGAGTCAGTGCTCCGGTGTGTCCGTCACGCGCACGTAGTCGATGACCAGCGTGTTGGGGAACTGGGTGCTGCCGTCCGGGTCGCCCGGCCAGTAGCCGCCGACCGCGAGGTTGAGAATCAGGAAGAACGGCTTGTCGAACACCCACTGGTTGCCGTTCAGGTCGGCGGGCGTGCGGGTCTGGTAGACGTTGCCGTCGACCGACCACACGATCTTGTTCGGCGACCAGTCGACCGCGAACGTGTGGAAGTCGTCGGCGAACGTCGGGCCGCCGTAGCCCGCGCCGATGCCGCCGGCGCCGGAGTAGCCCGGCCCGTGGATGGTGCCGTGCACGGTGTTGGGCTCGAAGCCGACGTTCTCCATGATGTCGATCTCGCCGGACTGCGGCCAGCCGACGTTGCCGATGTCGTCGCCCAGCATCCAGAACGCGGGCCACATGCCCTGGCCGCGCGACATCTTGATGCGGGCCTCGTAGTGGCCGTAGGTCTGGGTGAACCGACCGGAGGTGTTCAGGCGTGCGGAGGTGTACTCGCACGTGCCGTACCAGCACTGGTAGTTCCCGGGGTTCTCCCGCCGGGCCGTGATGACCAGGTTGCCCTGACCGTCGAGAGCCGCGTTGCTGGTGGAGTTCGTGTAGTACTGCCGCTCGTGGTTGCTGACGTTGTCGCCGGTCTCCGTGAGCCACTTCCCGCCGTCCACGGGGGTGCCCGCGGACCCGTCGAAGTTGTCCTCGAAGGTGACGGCGGCGACACCCGGGCCGTCCTGGTCCGCCGCCGTGGCGGAGTTGCCGGCGCCGACCGCGAAAGTGGTGAGCACCGTGGCCGACACGGCGCCGAGCACCATGGCGAGGCGGAACCGTCGGGAGAGTCTGGGCTTGTGCGTGGACATCATCGTCACCGCCAACTTGGTCTTTGTTGCCGTCAACAACAAAAATGGCATGGTCCAGACCAGTTGCACACCCGACGAAAGTCGGTTAACCCGCCTACCAGCGGATCGACTTCTTGTTCATGAACTCCTCGAGGCCGACGGAGCCCGGCTCGCGGCCGATGCCGGAGCGTTTGACGCCGCCGAAGGGCAGGCCGGCCTGGGAACCGCCCGCGCTGTTCACCGACACCATGCCCGCCTCGAGCTGCCTGGCGACACGGCGGTTGCGCTCCGGGTCGGTGCCGAACACGCTCGCGCCCAACCCGAACGGCGAGTCGTTGGCGATGCGCCACCTCGTCGGCCGCCGCCGAGGACGACAGCGGGCCCAGCCGCGTGGCCTGGTCCGCCGGGTCGCCGGGCTGGAGCTGGTCGGCGACATGCTCGGTCAGCCGGTCGACGAAGTCGTCGTAGCGGTCGGCCAGCACGATCATGCGTTTGGGCGCGTTGCAGGACTGCCCGCAGTTGCGCATCCTGGCCCCGACCGCGGCCCGCACGGTCTGGTCCAGGTCGTCGGTGTCCAGCACGATCAGCGGGTCGGACCAGCCCAGCTCCAGGCCGCCTTCTTCAGGTTCCTGCCGGCCTCGCTGCCCGTCAGCGACACCCCCTGGACACGCGGGTCCGCCAGGATCGCCGGGATCTGCCGGCTGGCCGCGTAGACGTTGACGTACGCGTCGTCCGGCACGCCCGCGTCGTGCAGCACCGACTCGATCGCGGCCGCCGAGCGCGGGCAGCGCGCCGGCCGGCTCCTTGGCGACGACCGCGTCGCCGTCCTTGATCGACAGCGGCTCGTCGGCCGGCAACGCGGGTCCGTGCTCGGCGTAGTAGGAGAAGATCTCGACGACGAGACCGATCTCGCCGCGGCCTTCCTTGCCCCGCTTGCCCGTCTCGAGCGTCATGATCGCGGCCAGCTCGTCGGCCCGCTCGGCGAACAGCTCCGCCGCGCGACCGATGATCTTCGCGCGGTCGTCGACCGAGCGCCGCCGCCACGAGGAGTACCCGCGGTGGACGCGGTCGATCGCCGACCGGACCTCCTCGTCGGTCGCGTTCGCGATCTCCTCGATCAGCTCGCCGGTCGCGGGGTTGGTCACCGAGTACATGAGTGTCCGTTCGTCAGGACGCGGTGTCCGGCTCGGCTGCTTCCGCTTCCTCGGCGATGCGCATGGCTTCCTCGATGAGGGTCTCCGCGATCTTGTGCTCCGGCACGGTCTTGATGACCTTGCCCTTCACGAAGATCTGGCCCTTGCCGTTGCCGGACGCGACCCCGAGGTCGGCCTCACGGGCCTCACCGGGCCCGTTCACGACACAGCCCATGACCGCGACGCGCAGCGGGATCTCCATGCCCTCCAACGCCGCGGTCACCTCCTCCGCGAGCTTGTAGACGTCGACCTGCGCGCGCCCGCACGACGGACACGACACGATCTCGAGCTTGCGTTCCTTGAGGTTCAACGACTGCAGGATCTGTATCCCGACCTTGACCTCTTCGACCGGCGGCGCCGACAGCGACACCCGGATCGTGTCCCCGATCCCCTGACGCAGCAGCGCACCGAAGGCCACCGCCGACTTGATGGTCCCCTGGAACGCCGGGCCCGCCTCGGTGACGCCCAGGTGCAGCGGGTAGTCGCACTGCTCGGCCAGGATCTCGTACGCCCGCACCATGACCACCGGGTCGTGGTGCTTCACCGAGATCTTGAGGTCGTGGAAGTCGTGCTCGGCGAACAGCGACGCCTCCCACAGCGCCGACTCCGCGAGCGCCTCCGGCGTGGCCTTGCCGTACTTCTCCATCAACCGCTTGTCCAGCGAACCCGCGTTGACCCCGATCCGGATCGGCGTGCCGTGGTCCCGCGCGGCGGCGGCGATCTCCTTGACCTTGTCGTCGAACTTCTTGATATTGCCCGGGTTCACCCGCACGGCCGCACAGCCGGCCTCGATCGCGGCGAACACGTACTTCGGCTGGAAGTGGATGTCGGCGATCACCGGGATCTGCGACTTCGCCGCGATCGCCGGCAACGCCTCCGCGTCGTCCTGGGACGGACACGCCACCCGCACGATGTCACAACCCGCCGCGGTCAGCTCCGCGATCTGCTGCAACGTCGCGTTCACGTCCGCGGTCAACGTCGTGGTCATCGACTGCACCGAGACCGGGAAGTCGCTGCCGACGCCCACTTTTCCCACCATGAGCTGGGAGGTCTTGCGGCGCTGGGCGAGTACGGGTGGCGGCAGCTGGGGCAGGCCGAGCGCGACCGGCATGAGTGTCTCTTCTCTGTGAAGGGGAATCGGGATCAGCGGTGTGGGGCGGCCACTGCTCGGGCCGGCGCCTGACCGGCGAGCGTCTCCACGAGCACCCGGGAGATCTGCTGCACCGACAGGCCGGCCTCGGCGAGCACGTCCTTGCGTGGGCCGTGGTCCAGGAAACGTTGGGGCAGCCCGAAAGTACGCACCGGGGTGTGCGCGTCCGCCTCGGTGACCGCCTGGGTGATCGCGGCGCCGGCGCCGCCGACCCGGACGTTGTCCTCGACGGTCGCCACCAACCCGTACGTCCGACCGAGCGCCACCAGCTCCGGCGACACCGGCCGGACCCACCGCGGATCCACGACGGTGGTGCAGAAACCGTGTTCCGCCAACCGGTCGGCGACCTCGAGGCACAGCTCGGCCACCGCGCCCACCGACACGATCAGCACGTCGCGTTCCGCGCCTTCGCGCAACACGTCCGTGCCGCCGAGCGTGCCGACCGCCGGCACGTCGGGACGCACGCTGCCCTTCGGGAACCGCACCACCGTCGGGCCGTCGTCGACACGCACGGCCTCACCGAGGGCGCGGCGCAGGGTCGCGGCGTCGCGCGGGGCGGCGAGCCGCAGGCCGGGCACGACCTGGAGCACGGACAGGTCCCACATGCCGTTGTGGGACGGACCGTCGTCGCCGGTGACGCCGGCGCGGTCGAGCGCGAAGGTCACCGGCGCGCGGTGCAGCGCGACGTCGAGCAGGAGCTGGTCGAACGCGCGGTTGAGGAACGTCGCGTACAGCGCCACGACCGGGTGCAGGCCGCCGAGCGCGAGACCGGCCGCGGACGTGACCGCGTGCTGCTCCGCGATGCCGACGTCGAAGGTGCGCTCGGGGAAGCGTCTGGCGAACTCGGTGAGACCGGTCGGGCCGAGCATGGCCGCGGTGATCGCGACGAGGTCCGGCCGCTCCGCGCCGAGCTCGGCGACCGCCGTGCCGAACACCTCGGTCCAGGACAGGCCTTTCGGCGCCGTGCTGGTGGTGCGGGCCGACACCGCGTGCTGCCGGTCGGCCGGGTCCTGCTCCGCGGGCGCGTGGCCGCGGCCCTTCTGCGTGACGCAGTGGACGACGACCGGCCGCTCGAGGCCGACCGCCGCCCGCAGCGCGGCCTCCAGCGCGGGCAGGTCGTGACCGTCGACGGGACCCAGGTAGGCGAGGCCGAGCTGTTCGAAGAGCGTCCGCGGCTCGCTCTGCGCACGCAGTGCCGTCAGGTGTGTGGCGAGGCCGCCGACCGTCGGCGAGTACGAGCGGGTGTTGTCGTTGAGGATGATGACCACCGGCCGGTCCGGCGCGGCGCCGAGGTTGTTCAGCGCCTCCCACGCCATGCCACCGGTGAGCGCGCCGTCGCCGACCACCGCGACCACGGCCCGGTCGGTGATGCCGCGGACCGCGTGGGCCTTCGCCAGCCCGTCGGCGTAGGCGAGTGCCGTCGAGGCGTGCGAGTTCTCGATGACGTCGTGCTCGGACTCGTCGCGGCACGGGTAACCGGCGAGTCCGCCGCGCTGGCGCAGGGTGTCGAACTCCTCGGCCCGGCCGGTCAGAAGCTTGTGCACGTAGGCCTGATGGCCGGTGTCCCACAGGATGCGGTCCCTCGGCGACTCGAACACCCGGTGCAGGGCGATCGTCAGCTCGACCACCCCGAGGTTGGGGCCGAGGTGCCCACCGGTGCGCGTCACCGTGTCGACCAGCCGGGCCCGGATCCGCGGGGCGACCTCGGCGGCCTCCTGCGCGGACATCGTCCGCAGGTCGGCCAGTTTGGGGATGGGTACGTGCGGCTGCATTGGCGCGTCCTTTGTGCTTGCGGGGGTCAACGGGTCTCGTCGGCCAGTGGCGTCTTCGGGACCCGGCCGGTGGCGGGGTCGGCGAGCCGGCCCGGCATGGCGAACACGACGTCCTCCGCGACCCCGTCGAGGACCTCGACGGCGTCGAAACCGAGCGCCGCCAACCGGTCCACCAGACCGCGGACGAGGATGTCCGGCGCGCTGGCGCCCGCGCTGATGCCGATCTTCGTGACCGACTCGAGCCAGGTCCGGTCGAGGTGGTCGGCGTCGGGCACCAGGTGCGCCGCGCAGCCGTGCTCCCGCGCGACCTCGACCATCCGCACCGAGTTGCTGGAGTTGGTCGAGCCGACGACCAGCACGAGATCGTTGTGGCGGGCCAGTTCCTTGACCGCGTTCTGCCGGTTCTGGCTGGCGTAGCAGATGTCGTCGTCGTGCGGGCCGACGAGATCGGTGAACCGCGCGCGCAACGCGTCGAGCACCCGGGCGGTCTCGTCGAACGACAGCGTGGTCTGGGTCAGGTAGGCGACCGGGGTGTCGTTCGGCAGGTCGAGACGCGCGACGTCGTCGATGCTCTCCACGACGATCGTGCGCTGGGGCGCCTCGCCGCGCACACCCTCGATCTCCTCGTGGTCGACGTGGCCGACGAGCAGGATGACGCGGCCGTCGCGGGCGAAGCGCAGCGCCTCCTGGTGCACCTTCGCGACCAGCGGGCACGTCGCGTCGATCACCGCGAGCTCGCGGTGGGCGGCGTTGGTCCGCACCGCCGGGGAGACGCCGTGGGCGGAGAACACGCAGACCGCGCCCTCGGGGATCTCGTCCTCGCTGTCGACGAAGCGCGCGCCCCGGCGTTCCAGCTCGGCGACGATGTAGTGGTTGTGCACGATCTCCTTGCGCACGTACACCGGCGCCCCGTGCAGGTCCAGTGCCCGCTCCACGATGCCGATGGCCCGGCGCACGCCGGCACAGAACCCCCGCGGCTCGGCGAGGGTCAGCCGCCTGCCCGTGTCGCCTGTGTCGCCTGTGTCGCTCGTGGGATCGCCGGAAAGCACGTGTGACTGCACCAGAACCTCACCTCTTGTCGGATCTCGCCGGGGAGCGGTGCGCCCCGTTCGTGTCGGTACCGCTGTC
Organism: uncultured Actinomycetota bacterium; assembly: GCA_963840275.1. Taxonomy (GTDB): domain Bacteria; phylum Actinomycetota; class Actinomycetes; order Mycobacteriales; family Pseudonocardiaceae; genus Actinophytocola. Next base: position 159,845 of record CAWIYK010000001.1, on the reverse strand, counting down.
GATGCCACTGTTGACGCCGAACTTCCGCATCCGCCGCGCGTACGGGGTCGCCTCCGCGGCGCGGTGCGCCGGACGCGCCGACCGCGCCGACCGCGGGTTCGCGCCGGTCTCGAACGCGTGCCAGAGGCGGGTGTAGAGGCCGCCGTGCGCGAGCAGCTCGCGGTGGGTGCCGTCCTCCCAGATCCGGCCCCGGTCGAGCACGAGCACCCGGTCGGCGCGGGCGGCGACGCTCAACCGGTGCGCGACGATCAGCGTCGTGCGGCGCGCGGCGAGCCGGTCGGTGGCCTGGTTCACGAGTGCCTCGGTCGCCGGGTCGAGCGACGCGGTCGCCTCGTCGAGCAGGAGGACGGCCGGTTGGACCAGCGCCGCCCTGGCCAGTGCGATCAGCTGACGCTGACCGGCGGAGAGGTTGCGCCCGCCTTCCGCGACCTCGTGGCGGTAGCCGTCCTCGAGCCCGACGATCACGTCGTGCGCGCCGACCTCCTTGGCGGCCGCGACGACCTCGGCGTCGGTGGCGGTCGTCCGGCCGTAGGCGATCGCGTCGCGGATCGTGCCGGCGAACAGGTAGGGCTCCTGCGGCACGACACCCAGCCGCCGCCGGAAGTCCGCGGGGTCGAGCTGGCGCAGGTCCACGCCGTCGACCAGGATCGCGCCCCTGGTCGGGTCGTAGTAGCGGGCGACGAGCTTCACCAGCGTCGACTTGCCCGACCCGGTCTCGCCGACCACGGCGACCGTCTGGCCGGGCGGGATGTGCAGGTCGATCCCGGCGAGCGCCGTCGCGCCGTCGGCGCCGCCGTAGCCGTGGTGGACGTCCCGGAACACGATGTCCCCGCGCAGCTCGCCGACCGGGTGCGGCCGGTGCGGGGCCGGGGTGGAGCTGCGCAGCGCGAGCACGTCGCGGACCCGGGCCAGCGACACCCGCGCCTGCTGGTAGCTGTCGAAGAGCTGGGCGAGCTGCTGCACCGGCGCGAAGAACAGGTCGAGGTAGAGCAGGTAGGCGATGAGCGCGCCGACGGCCATCTCGCCGTCGCGCACCCGGAGCGCGCCGACGGCGAGCACGAGCGCGGCCACGGTGGTGGCGAGGAACTGGATGAACGGGAAGTACAGCGCCACCAGCCGCACGCCACGCAGCCGGGCGCGGCGGTAGTCGTCGCTGTGCTCGGTGAACCGGGCCACCGCGGCCCGCTCCCGGTGGAACGCCTGTGCCAGCCGCATTCCGGTGGCGTGCTCCTGCAACGTGCCGTTGACGACGGAGATCCGCTCGCGGGCGTCGGTGTAGGTCCGCTCGGACCGGCGGCGGAACACCGCGGTCGCGACGCCGAGCGCCGGCAGGCCGGCCAGCACGACGAGGGCCAGCAGCGGGTCGATGATCAGCAGCGCCACCACGACCCCGGTGAGGGTCAGCGTGCTGACGAGCAGGTTGATCAGACCGCTCTGCAGGAACGCGGACAGCGAGTCCAGGTCCGTGGTCATCCGCGTGATGGTCTTGCCGGCCGTCTCGTTCTCGTGGTGGTCGAGGCCGAGCCGGTGCAGGTGGGCGAAGACGCGCACGCGCAGCCCGTACAGCAGCCGTTCGCCGGTGCGGCCGCTCAGCCGGACCGCGCCGCGCTGGGCCATCCACTGCGTGGCCACGACGGCGAGCGCCATCAGCGACGCCACCCAGACGGCGTCGATCGACAGCTGCCGCACGCCCTCCTCGATGCCGTGCCGGATGGCGATGGGCAGCGACAGTCCGGCGAGCGCGTCGGTGACGACCAGCCCGAGCGCGACGGCGAGCGGCACCCGGAACCCGCGCAACAGGTGCCGCAGGTCGAACCGGTCGCTGCCGCGGGCCGCCGCCTCCTCGTCGACGTTCGGGGCGACGGTGATCGGCGGCAACGCGGCCACCCGCTTCTCCAGCTCCGACTTCTCCTTGGACCGCACGAGCGGCGCGTCCCGGATCGCGGCGAGCACGAGCGTCGGCGCGTCGGACAGGGCAGCCGCGCGGACGGCCGCCGCCGGCTCCGGCTCGTCGCGCAGGACCGCGCGGTAGAAGGCGCTGCGCCGCTGGAGCTCGGCGTGCGTGCCGACGGCGACGAGCCGGCCGCCGTCGAGTACGGCGACCCGGTCGGCCAGCGCGAGGGTCGACTCGCGCCGGGCGACGATCAGCGTGGTGCTCCCGGCGAGCGCGGTGGCGAGCGCCCGGTGGATCTCGGCCTCGACCGGGGCGTCGACCGCGGACGTGGCGTCGTCGAGGACCAGCAGGCGGGGCTGTGTCAGCAGGGCGCGGGCGAGGGCGACGCGCTGGCGCTCGCCGCCGGACAGCGCGTGGCCGCGCTCGCCGACGACCGTGTCGTAGCCGTCCGGCAGGCCCTCGGCGAACCGGTGGACCTGCGCGACGCGGGCGGCGGCGTGGACCTGCTCGTCGGTGGCGTCCGGTCGGCCGAAGGCGATGTTGTCCCGGATGCTGCCGGCGAACAGCAGCGTCTCCTCCGGCACGTGCCCGATCGCGGTGCGCAGCGACGCGAACGTCAGCTCCCGCACGTCGGCCCCGCCGACCCGCACGGCGCCGCGGGACACGTCGTAGAACCGGGACAGCAGCAGGCCGAGGGTGGACTTGCCGGAGCCGGCCGTGCCGACGACCGCCATCGTCTCCCCCGGCGCGATCCGCAGGGTGAAGTCGCTCAGCACGGGCCGGTCCCCGTAGCCGAAGGTGACCCGGTCGAACTCGATCGCGGGCGTGGGGCCGGCGGGCAGCGCCCGGGTGCCCTCGGTGATGGTCGGCCGGGTGTCGATGATCTCCAGCACCCGCCCGACGCCCGCGCCGGCCTGCTGGCCCATGGTCAGCAGCGTCGCCATGGTGCGCATCGGGCCGACCAGCTGGGCGAGGTAGGCGGAGAACGCGACGAAGGTGCCGAGCGTGATGTCGCCGCGGACCGCCAGCCAGCCGCCGAGCACGAGGATCCCCACCTGCCCGAGGGAGGGGATGGCCGCGAGCACCGGCGCGTAGCGGGCGAGCAGCCGCACCGCCCGGATCCGGCCGGCGTAGAGCTTCCTGGCCGCGGCGACGAGCTTGGCCAGCTCCTGGCGTTCCTGGCCGAACCCCTTCACCACGCGGATGCCGGCCATGGACGCGTCGACCACGCCGGCGACGGCCGCCGCCTGGCTCTGGGCGTACCAGGTGGCCGGGTAGACCCGGGTGCGGCTGAGGTGGCCGACGAACCACACGGCCGGTCCGACGGCCAGCACGACGAGCGTGAGCGACGGCGAGAGCACGGCCATCACGGCGAGCGACACGACGAACGTCAGCGTGCCGCTCACCACCGCCGGCACGGTGGTGACCAGGCCGAACACCATGTGCAGGTCACCGGTCGCGCGGCTGACGAGCTGACCGGCCGCCAGCTCGTCCTGGCGGACGCCGTCGAGGCGGGCGATCGAGGCGAACAGGTCGGTGCGCAGGTCGTGTTGCGTGCCGGCGGCGAGCCGGCCCGCGAACGCGCGCCGCAGGTACGTCAGCAGGTATCCGGCCGCGGCCACGCCGAGCAGCAGCAGGATCCACGGCAGCAGCGGGCTCGTGCGCCGGACCATGACGTCGTCGATGACGACCTTCGTCACCAGCGGCACGACCGTGGTCGCGGCCGTGCCGACGAGCGTGGCGGTGACCGTGACCACGACGTCCCGGCGGTGCCGCAGGCAGTAGCCGACCAACCGCCGCGACCAGGAGCCGCTGACGGTGTCGGCATCGCTGCCCGTATCGCTGTCGGTCGGCACCCGCCGTCCCCTCTCCACTGCCCGCACCTCGTCGTGCGCCGTGTGCTCAGCCGCCCATCTGCTCGACGAGGCTCTTGGGCCGCATGTCGGTCCAGTTGGTCTCGATGTGGTCCAGGCACGCCTGGCGGCTGTCCTCCGTGTGCACGACGTCCCAGCCGCCGGGCACCTCGGCGAACGCGGGCCACAGGGAGTGCTGCCCCTCGGCGTTGACCAGCACCAGGTAGCGGCCGTCCTCGTTCTCGAACGGGTTCGTCATCGTCTTGCCTCTCAGGGGTTTTGGGGGTTTACGGAAGGTCCTTCAGACCGGGTGCCGGCGAGTTCACGAGCACGGCGACGTTGCCCGGCGGCTGCCGGTTCTCGTAGACGAGCTGGTGCACGTCGCCGATCTCGGCGAACGGGAACGTCGCGTTCAGGCAGGGGTCGATGTGGCCGCCGCCGACCAGGTTGATGACCTCCGCGGTCTCGCGCAGGTTCGCCGCGTGCGAGCCCTGGAGCCGCTTCTGGAACATCCAGAGGAAGCGCAGGTCGATGTCGCCGTTGTAGCCGCTGGTGCCGGCGCAGGTCACCACCATGCCGCCGTGGTCGCAGAGGTAGACCGACGTCGGCAGGGTGTCCTTGCCGGGGTGCTCGAGGACGATCCTCGGCGACCGGCGCTCGCCGAGCACCTCCCAGAACTTCCGGCCGAACGCGCGGACCCCGGACAGCCATTTCTGGTAGGCGTCGACGTCGCTCGCGTCGGGCATCCGGCCCCAGTGGTCGAAGTCGCGCCGGTTGATCACCCCGCGCGCGCCGAGCCGCTTGCAGTAGTCGATCTTGGCGTCGTCGGAGACCACCGCGATGGGGATGCCGCCGAGGTGGTGGGTCAGCTGGATCGCCATCGAGCCGAGGCTGCCGGCCCCGCCCCAGATCAGCACCGGGTCGCCGGGCCGCACCGTGTGCGGGTGCCAGCCACGCAGCATCCGGTAGGTGGTGGCGCCGCCACCGAGGATGCTGCCGGCCTCCTCCCAGGTCAGGTGCGGCGGCTTGGGGTGGCACTGGTAGTCGGCGGCGAGCGCGAACTGCGCGAACGTGCCGAAGTTCAGCTCGTAGCCCCAGGCGCGCTGGGTGCGCGACGTGGTGGGGTCCGCGCCCATCCGGATGTCGGGCGCGTGCTCGTCCCACACGAGCCCGCCGACGATGACGTGGTCGCCGACCTTGACGTGCTTGACGCCCTCGCCGACCGCGTACACGACGCCGGAGCCCTCGGTGCCGGCGATGTGGAACTCGTGCGGGTCGCCGGCCTTGCGCCGGGCGGCGATCACGTCGGCGGGTTCGCCGAGCCCGGCCCAGACGCCGTTGTAGTTGATGCCCGCGGCCATGATCATGACCAGCACCTGGCCGCGGCCGACCGGGGGCACCTCGACGGTCTCCACCCGCATCGCCTTCTCCGGCGGGCCGTAGCGGTCCGGCCGGATCACCCCGGCGTGCATGTATCGGGGAATCTCGCCCAGCGGCGGGATCTCGCCCAGCTCGTACAGGTCCCGTGTCATCAGTCCTCCACCTTTTTCCTCGCCGTCGTGCTCCGCAGTCGCTCGCCGAGCTGTCGGCCGATCTCGGCCAGGGGCCCCGGCCGCAACATGTCCTCGTGCCGGCAGTCGACCGGCCGGCAGTCCACCTCGCCCGCCACGTGCTCGCGCCACCGGTCGGCCTTGGCCGGCGCCTGCGCCGGATCACCCGCGGTGAACAGGAGCAGGTCGCCGCGGAACCGTCCCGGCGCGAAGCGCGAGCGCAGCGCCAGGTTCGTGCGGAAGGTGTCCACGACGGTCGGCAGCCGGTCGGCGAGCACGGCGGCCAGCGGCCCGCCGCGGCGGCGCAGCAGGCGGGCGGCGTCCTCCGGGGTCAGCGGGTCGTCGGTGTCCGGCTCGACACCGGCGGCGTCGAGCACGCCGGACACCACCTGATCGACCGGTGGCACCTCGACCGACTCGTCCGCGCCGGCCGGGTAGGAGTCGAGGATCGCCAGCAACGCGACCTCCTCGCCGGCCTCCTGCAGCAGCACGGCCGCGGCCTGCGCCACCAGTCCGCCGAACGACCAGCCCACCAGGTGGTACGGGCCGTGGGGCTGGACGGTGCGCAGCTCGGTCACGTAGTCGGCCGCCATCGCCGCGACGTCGGTCGGGCGGTGTCCCGGCTCGCTGAAGGCCCGCGCCTGCAGGCCGTGGATCGGCCGGCCGGGTGGCAGGTGCCGCACCAGCCCGGTGTAGCGCCACGCCAGCCCGCCGCCGGCGTGGAAGCAGAACACCGGCGGCAGGGATCCCTTGGCCCGCAACGGAACCAGCACGCCGAGCCCGTCGGCCGCGCCGGCGTCGGCGACCACCGCGGCGGCCAGGCCGGCGACCGTCGGCGCCAGGAACAACGCCTGGATCCCGACGTCGACGCCGAAGGTGGCCCGGATCTGGCTGACCAGCCCCGCCGCGAGCAGCGAGTTGCCGCCCAGGGCGAAGAAGTTGTCGTCGATGCCGACCTCGGGCACGCCCAGGATCTCCGCGAACAGGTCGCAGAGGACCTCCTCCCGCGGCTCCCGAGGGCCGCGGCCGGTGCCCGTGTCGCCCTCCGGCGCGGGCAGCGCGGCCCGGTCCAGCTTGCCGGTGCTGGTCAGCGGCAGCTCGTCGAGCGCGACGAACGCGCTCGGCACCATGTACTCGGGCAGCGTGGTGGCGAGGTGCTCGTGCAGCTCGCCGGCGTCCGGGACGCGGCCGCCACGGTGCGGCACCAGGTAGGCGACCAGTCGCTTGTCGCCGGGCCGGTCCTCGCGGATCAGCGCGAGCACCTGACCGACGTCGGGGTGCGTGGCGAGCGCGCCCTCGACCTCGCCCAGCTCGACCCGGAAGCCGCGCAGCTTCACCTGTGCGTCGACCCGGCCGATGAACTCGACGACCCCGTCGGCCAGGCGGCGTGCCAGGTCACCGGTGCGGTACATCCGGGCGCCCGGCGGGCCGAACGGGTCGGCGACGAACGCCCGGGCGGTCAGCGCGGGGTCGCGCTCGTAGGCCCGAGCGAGCCCGTTGCCCGCCAGGTACAGCTCGCCGACCACCCCGACCGGCACCGGCTCCAGGTCCGGGGCGAGCACATAGGTCCTGGTGCCCGACATCGGCACCCCGATCGGCACGTTGTCCGGCACCGGCTCGGTCGAGCGCATCACGTGGTGGGTGACGAGCACGGTCGCCTCGGTCGGGCCGTAGCCGTTGGTCACCAGCGTGTCGGGACACGCCTCGAACACCCGGCGCACGGCGGCGGCCGACACCACGTCGCCGCCGGCCCGCACCTCGCGGACCCCGGCGAAGCAGCCGGGCTCCTCCTCGGCGAGCCAGCGGAACAGTCCCGCCGACAGCCACAGCCCGGTGATCCGCTCGGTCACCAGGAGCCGGGCGAGCGCGGCGAGGTCCGGCTCACCGGGCGGCGCGACGACCACCTGGCCGTGGTTGAGCAGCGGCACCCACCACTCCAGGGCCGCGATGTCCCAGGTGTGCAGCGAGTGGAACAGCACCCGCTGCTGGCTGCCGATCCGGTAGGTCGGGTCGTCGGCCAGCTCGAGCACGCCGCGGTGCGCGAGCGCCACGCCCTTGGGAACGCCGCTGGAGCCAGACGTGAACAGGACGTGCGCGAGCTGGTCGGGCACGACGGTCACCGGCGGCGGCGTCGGGTCGTACTTACCCGGGCGCGGGTCGGTGTCCACGGCGACCACCCGCAGGTTCCCGGTGCCCGACCAGTCCGCCGACCTCGTGGCGTCGGTGAGCACCACGGGTGCCCTGGTCCGGTCGAGGATCAGCCGCAGCCGCTCCCTCGGGTGCGTCGGGTCCAGCGGCACGTAGGCGGCGCCGGCCTTCAGCACGGCCAGCAGCGAGACGATCAGCTCGAGCGAGCGCTCGAACAGCACCGCCACCCGGTCCTCCGCGCGGACGCCGAGGTCCAGCAGCAGCCGGGCGAGCCGGTTCGCCCACTCGTCCAGCTCCCGGTAGGTCAGCCGCTGCTCGCCGAGCGAGACGGCGACGGCCTCGGGGGTGCGGGCGGCCAGCTCGGCGATCCGGCCGTGGATGGTGTCGGCGCGGTCGGGTTCGGTGACCGCGGGCGGGGCCAGGCCGACGGCCAGCCGCCGGCGCTCGTCGGCCGGCATGACCTGGAGGTGGCCGACCCGCTGGTCCGGGTCGGCGGCCACCGACTCGAGCAACGCGACCAGCTGCCGCAGGACGGCGTCGGCGGTCTCCGCGTCGACCAGGTCCGGGCGGTGGTCGAGCTGCAGGCGCATGGTCTGCTCGGTGGTCGAGGCGAACAGGACCAGTGGGTAGTGCGTCGCGTCGCGCCCGCCGACCCCGGTGGCGCGGACCCGCACCTCCGGGGACACCTCGCCGGGCGGCAGCGGGTAGTTCTCGTACACCAGCGCGGTGTCGAACAGCGGGCCCACGCCGGCGAGCTGCTGTACGCGCACGAGGCCCAGGTACTGGTGCGGGTTGAGCGCGGCCTGTTCGGCCTGCAGCCGGGCCAGCGTGACGGTCCAGCTCTCGAACGGGTCGAGCCGCACCCGGACCGGCAGGGTGTTGATGAACATGCCGATCATGTCCTCGATGCCGTCGACCTCGGGCGGGCGGCCGGAGATCGTGGCACCGAACAGCACGTCCTGCTGACCGAGCCGGCGGCCGAGCAGCACCGCCCATGCCGCCTGCAGCACCGTGTTCAGCGTGACGCCGGCCCTCGCGGCCTGCGCTCGCAGCGCGTCGGCCAGCTCCTCGGGCAGGTCGTGCACGAGCTTGTCCGGACGCACCGGCGCGGCCTGTGCGCTGCCGGGGGCGAGCAGCGCGGGCTCGGTGACGTCGGCCAGCGCGGCCCGCCACGCCTGCTCGCTCTCCTCCTGGTCCCGCTCGGCGAGCCAGGCGAGGTAGTCCCGGAACGGCACGGGGACGGGCGGCTCGGACCCGCCGCCGCCGCCGTCGTCGCCGCCGCCGTCGTCGCCGTCGTGCCGCTGGTAGAAGGTGACCAGGTCCCGCAGGAACAGCGGCATGGACCAGCCGTCGAGCAGGATGTGGTGGTTCGTGATCACCAGGCGGTGCCGGTCGGCGCCGAGCCGGACCAGCAGGAACCGCATCAGCGGCGGGCGGGCGGGGTCGAACCGCTCGTCGCGGGCCCGGTCGGCGATCGCGTCGAGCTCGGCCCGCCGTTCGTCCTCGTCGAGGTGGGCGAGGTCGACCTCGGTCCACGGCAGCGCGACGTCCCTCGGCACGACCTGGATGGCCGCGCCGGAGCGCCGGTGGCGGAACCCCGCCCGGAGGTTGGGGTGCCGGTCGAGCACCGACTGGCCGGCCTGGCGCAGGGCGGCGGCGTTCAGCGGTCCTTCGAGGTCGACGACCAGCTGGACGGTGTACACGTCGGGGCCCTGCTCGGTGTGCAGGGTGTGGAAGAGCAGGCCTTCCTGCAGCGGGGTGAGCGGCAGGACGTCGGCCAGCCCGGTGGGCTCGGCCTCCAGCTCGTCGATCTCCTGCTGGGTCAGCTCGACCAGCGGCAGGTCCGACGGCGTGAGCCCGCCGGCGCCGTCGACCCCGGCCAACGCGCGCAGGGCCCGGCACCACAGGTCCGCGAGCTCCTGGATCTCGGCGCGGTCGAACAGACCGTCGGGCCACGAGCAGGTCATGGTGAGCCGCGGCCCGTCCGCGTGGTCCCGGGTGACGGCGGTGATCTCCACGGCGTGGGTGAACGGCATCCCGGGGTCGGCCGACAGCAGGTCCGCCGACACGTCCGAGGCGCTGGACCAACCCGACGGCGAGTCCTGCCCGGCGTCGATGGAGCCGACGCGACCCAGGTAGTTGAAGCCGATCTGCGGTGTCTCGTGCCCGGCCAGCACCGCGGCCGTGTCCGGGTTGAGGTAGCGGAGCAGGCCGTAGCCCACGCCGCTGTCGGGCAGCCTGCGCAGCTGTTCCTTGATCCGCTTGAGCGCCGGGACGCCCGCGTCCCCGCCGCGCAGGGCGGCGTCGACGTCGACCGCGCCCGGGTCGAGCCGCACCGGGAAGCGGCTGGTGAACCAGCCGACCGTGCGGGTCAGGTCGAGGCTCGGGTCGATCTCCTCGCGGCCGTGGCCCTCCATCTCGACCAGGACGGTCCGCTCGTCCGTGTCGTCCCAGCGGCGTCGCCAGCCGCGGACGGCCAGCGCCAGCGCGGTGAGCAGGACGTCGTTGACCTGCGTGTGGAACCGGGCCGGCACCTCGGTGAGCAGTGCCGTGGTGGCGTCGGCCGGCAGCGTGACGGTCAGCTGCCGCCCGGCCTCCTGGGTGTCCACGGCCGGGTCGAGCGCCCGCGCGCCGAGCCGCGGGTCCGGCCCGTCGAGCATCTCGCGCCACAGCGGGAGCTCGGCGAGCCGCTCCGGGTTCTGCGCCTCGACGACCAGCGAGCGGGCGAAGCGGCGCAACGACGTCGGCACCGGGGCGAGTCGCGGCTCGTCGCCGGCGGTCACCGCCTGCCAGGCGGCGACCAGGTCCGGCACCAGGATCCGCCAGGACACGCCGTCCACCACCAGGTGATGCACGACGAGCAGGAGCAGCCCCGGCCGCTCGGGCCCGGCGTCGAACCAGACGGCCTGGAGCATGGCCGCGTCCGCCGGCGCCAGCCGGCGCCGGGCCGCCTCGCCGTGCTCGTGCGCGACGGTCGACAGGTCCGCGTCGGCCGGCACGGGAACCCGGGTGACCAGCTCCCGCGCGGCCACGCTGCCCGGCTTGCCGGTCTCCAGGTTCCACGGCAGGCCGAGGTCGGCGCCGACCAGCCGGGCGCGCAGCGCGTCGTGGTGGTCGAGGACGGTCTGGACCGCCCGGACGAGCCGGTCCTCGCCGAGGTTCGGCGGCACCCGCAGCAGGGCCGACTGGTTGAGCCCGGTGTACGGGCCGCCCAGCTGGTGCAGCCAGCGGACGATCGGCGTGGCCGGGACCGCGCCGACCCCGTCTTCTGCCGGGGTGACCGGGGCGGCCGCGGCCGCGTCGGGCAGCGCGGCCACCAGCGCGCCGACGGTCTGGTGGCGGAAGATGTCCCGCGGGGTGATCACCAGGCCGGCCGCCCGCACTCTGGCCACCACCTGGATCGCGTTGATGCTGTCCCCGCCGAGGGCGAAGAAGTTGTCGTCGGCGCCGACTTCGGCGAGGCCGAGCACCTCGGCGATCACCCGGCACAGCAGCTCCCGGGGGTCGCCGGGACCCGCCGCAGCCGGCTCGGTGGCCGCGTCGGGCACCGTTCGCTCGGGGACCGGCAGCGCCTTCTGGTCCACCTTTCCGTTCACGGTCAACGGAACTCGGTCCAGCGGCACCAGCACCGACGGCCGCATGTGTTGGGGCAGCACGGAAATCAGGTGTGTCCGCACGGCCGCCACGACCACGTCCGGGCCGGCGACGTAGCCGACGAGCTGCCGGACACCCGGCCGGTCCTCACGGACGACGGCGACCGCGTGGTCGACGCCGGGCGCGGCGGCGAGCGCGGCCTCGACCTCGCCGAGCTCGACGCGGTAGCCGCGGATCTTCACCTGGCCGTCGCCGCGGCCGACGAACTCCAGCTCGCCGTCCCGGCGGCGGCGGACCAGGTCGCCGGTGCGGTACATGCGCGACCCGGGGGGACCGTACGGGTCGGCCACGAACCGCTGCGCGGTCAGCGCGGACCGGCCGAGGTACCCGCGGGCCACGCCGATCCCGGCCGCGTACAGCTCGCCGACGACACCGGGCGGGACGGGCCGCAGCCGGTCGTCCAGCACGTGGACCCGCACGTTCGGCAGCGGACGGCCGATGGGCGGCACCCCGGCCTCGGCCGGCAGCGGGCCGGCCATCGTGCAGGAGACCGTGGTCTCCGTCGGGCCGTAGGCGTTGAACATCCGCCGCCCGCGTGCCCACTTCGCGACCAGGTCGGCCGGCGCCGCCTCGCCGGCGATCACCAGCGTCCGCACGCCCGGCAGGCTGTCCGGAGGCAGCTGGGCCAACACCGCCGGCGGCAGCGTCGAGTGCGTGATTCCGTTGTCGCGGAACAGTTCCGGCAGCTCGGCGAGCTGGGCCAGCATGTCCGGCTGACCGAGCACGAGGCACGCGCCGGCGCACAGCGGGGTGCAGATCTCCGACATCGCGGCGTCGAAGCTCAGCGACGCGAACTGCAGTGCCCGGCTGCCCGGTCCCATCGCGTACGGCTCGATGCGGGCCAGCACGATGTTCGGGATGCCGCGGTGCTCGACGACAACGCCCTTGGGCCGCCCGGTCGAGCCGGACGTGTAGATCACGTACGCGGGCGTGTGCGGGGTGAGCGGGGCGCTCCGGTCGGCGTCGGTCGGGTCGGTCTCGCTCCGCCGCGCCAGCTCGGCGACGGTGTCCGCGGCGTCGAGGACGATCCGGTCCGCGAGCGCGCCGGCCGGCACCCGGTCGGCGACGGCTTCCGTGGTCACCACCAACGCGGGCGCGGCGTCGGCGACCATGTAGGCGATCCGGTCGGCCGGGTAGTCGGTGTCGACCGGCAGGTACGCGGCGCCGGACTTCAGCACCGCGAGCAGCGCGACCACCATCTGCGGCGACCGCGGCACCATCAGCGCCACCACCCGCTCCGGGCCGGCGCCGCGGGCGATCAGCAGCCGCGCCAACCGGTTGACCCGCGCGTTCAGCTCGGCGTAGGTCAGCGTGGCCGCGCCGTGCGCCACCGCCGGGGCCTGCGGCGTGCGGGCCACCTGCTCCTCGAACAGCCGCGGCAGCAACGCGTCCGGCAGCTCGCGCGCGGTGTCGTTCCATCCGACCAGGAGCCGCTCGCGCTCGGCCGGGTCGAGGATCTCCACGTCGCCGATCGGCCGGTCCGGGTCGTCCACACAGGACTGGAGCAGCCGGACGAACCGCGCCGCCATCGCCTTGGCCGTCGAGCGGTGGAACAGGTCCCGCGCGTACGCGATCGACCCGGCGAGGCCGGCGCGGCCGCCGTCCTCGGCACGCCGTTCCAGCAGGCGCACGGACAGGTCGAACTTGGCGGTGTCCGGCCCTTCCAGCACCGGGCCGGCCGTGTCACCGGCACTCGTCAGCCCGGCGACGTCCACGGCCGCGCGGTTGAAGTTGTCCAGCACCAGCATCACCTGGAACAGCGGGTGATGGGCGAGCGAGCGGGTCGGGCTGAGCGCGTCGACGACCCGCTCGAACGGCACGTCCTGGTTGGCGTAGGCCGCCAGCGAGGTCTCCCGCACCCGGCCGAGCAGCTCCCGGAACGACGGGTCGCCCCCGGTGTCGGTGCGCAGCACCAGCGTGTTGACGAAGAACCCGACCAGCTCGTCGAGCGCCTCGTCGTCCCGGCCGGCGATCGGGGCGCCGATGGGGATGTCGGTGCCCGCGCCGAGCCGGGTCAGCAGCGCGGCGAGACCCGCCTGCAGCACCATGAACAGCGCCGCGCCGCTCGACCGGGCCAGCGCCTGCATCGCCTCGTGCAGCTCGGCGTCGATCTCGAACGGGACCTCGGCGCCGCGATGGCTCTGCTCGGCGGGCCGCGGGAAGTCGGTGGGCACCTCGAGGGTCTCGGGCAGCCCGGCCAACGACTCGGTCCAGTGGCCGAGCTGGCGGGCGAGCTTGCTGTCCGGGTCGGACTCGTCGCCGAGCAGGTCACGTTGCCACAGCGTGTAGTCCGCGTACTGCACCGGCAGCGGCGTCCACTGTGGAGCGTCACCGGCGCGGCGGGCGAGGTAGGCGGTGGCGAGGTCGCGGATGAGCGGGTCCATCGACCAGGCGTCGCCGGCGATGTGGTGCAGCACGAGAACCAGCACGTGCTCGTCCGGGCTCAGCGTGAGCACGCGGGCCCGCAGCGGCAGGTCCACGTCCAGCGCGAAGTCGGCCCGCCGCACGTCGGCGAGGACCTCGGCCACGTCGTCGGCGTCGACCTCGTCGACCCGGACGTCGAGCCGCGCCGCCGCGGGGTCGAGGACGACCTGCCGGGGCTCACCGTCCACCGCGGGGAAGACCGTGCGCAGGCTCTCGTGCCTGGTCACCACGTCGCCCAGCGCGGCCCGCAGTGCCGCGAGGTCCAGCTCGCCGTGCAGTCGCGCCGCCAGCGGGAGCGTGTACAGCGACCCGTCGCCGCCGTCGAGCTGGCTCAGGAACCACAGCCGGCGCTGGGGATAGGACAGCGGCAGCACCTCGGGGCGGACCTGGGGCCGCAGAGCCGGCCGAGCCTGCTCCGCCCCGCCCAGCCGGCCGGCGAGCTCGGCGACCGTCGAGGCCTCGAAGATGGTCCTGATGTCGACCTCCACCGAGAGCGCGGACCGGATTCGGCTCATCAGCCGGATGGCCAGCAGGGAATGCCCGCCCAGCTCGAAGAAGCCGTCGTCGATCCCGACCCGGTCGACGTCGAGCACCTCGGCGAACAGTCCACAGAGGACCTTCTCCCGCGGGGTGCGCGGGTCCCGACCCGTGCTCGCGGCGAGCGCCACCGCCGGCAGCGCCTTGCGGTCGATCTTTCCGTTGGGCGTCAACGGGATCTCGTCCAGGACCAGCACGGCCGAGGGCACCATGAACTCCGGCAGGAGCCGCGCCACGCCGCGGCGGACGTCCTCGCCGGCGAGGACCGCGTCCGCGGCCGCCACCACGTAGCCGACCAGCCGCTGCTCGGTCCCGTGAGCCCGGACCAACGCGACCGCCTGGCCGACTCCGGCCACCTTGGACAGCGCGGCCTCGACCTCGCCCAGCTCGGTGCGCCGGCCGCGGATCTTGACCTGCGCGTCGCGGCGGCCGAGGAACTCCAGCTCACCGTCGGGGCGGTAGCGAACCCGGTCACCGGTGCGGTACATACGGGTGCCGTCCGCGGCGAACGGATCGGCGACGAAGGTGTGCGCGGTCTTGGCGACGTCGTTCAGGTAGCCGCGGCCCACACCCACCCCGGCGACGTACAGGTCGCCGGGGACGCCGGCCGGCACCGGAGCCAGCTCGTCGCCGAGCACGTAGAGGCGGGTGTTGCGGATCGGCCGGCCGATGGACACGGCCGCCCGGTCGCCCAGGTCGGCCGCGCCGGTGAGGTAGGCCAGCGTCACGTCGTCGGCGCACTCGGTCGGCCCGTAGGCGTTGACGATCGGCACCGAGGGGAACCGCGCGAACCACCGGCGGCACAGGTCGGCGGGCACGTCCTCGCCGGTGACCAGCAGCCACCGCAGCGCGGTCAGGCCCGGGGCCGCCAGCCCGTCGTCCCAGGCGTCGAGGGCCGCCCGCAGCACGGACGGCACGACCTCCAGGACGGTGGCCGCCTCGCGCTCGACGAGCCCGAACATGGCGGGCGGGTCGGCGACCACGTCCTCGCCGACGGCCAGCACGCGCGCGCCGGCGACCAGCGGGGAGAGCATCTGCCACAACGACACGTCGAACGTGAGCGGCGCGTTGAGCACCAGCGTGTCGGCGGTCGTCATGCCGAGGTCGGCGACCATCGCGTGCAGGTGGTTGTTCAAGCCGCGGTGGGACACCATCGCGCCCTTGGGCAGGCCCGTGGAGCCGGAGGTGTAGAGGACGTAGGCGAGTCCGTCGGCCGGCGGCGTCGACAGCACCGGCGCCGCCGGGCCGTACTCGCGCGCCAGCGGCACGACCTCGACCGGTTCGTCGACCACACCGGCGATTTCCCGGGCGAGGTCAACGTGTCGGGGGTCGGCCAGGATCTGGCGTGCGCCGGCGTCGGTCAGCACCGCGGCCGAACGGGCCACCGGCGCGCGGGTGTCCAGCGGCAGGTAGGCGGCGCGGATACCAAGCAGGCTCAGGAAAGCCGCGATCGGGCCACGGCCGCGGTCGCCGAGCACGCCGACCGTCGCCTCCGGACCGACGCCCCGGGCCACCAGGTCGGCCGCGAGCGCGTCGACCCAGCCGACCAGTTCGGCGTAGGTGACCTGACCGTCCTCATCGGACACCGCGATCGCGTCGGGCCGCTCGGCCGCTAGCGAGCGGACCCGCGCGACCACGTCCACGAGCGGTTCCGGCGCCGACGTGTCGTTCAGCGTCTCGAGCAGCCACCGCCGCTCGTCGGCGGCGAGCAGCGGCGCGGCGCCGATCCGCGCGTCCGGCGCGGCCACGAAGAACTCGAGCAGCCGCGTGAAGCGGGCGACGAGCGTCTCGACGGTCGCCTCGTCGTAGAGGTCGGTGGCGTACTCGGCGAGCGCCTCGAGCCCGGCCGGCGTGCCGTCTGCGGCGTACCGCTCCTTGAGGTCGAGCGCGAGGTCGAACCGGGCGTCGCCGGAGCCGGACGGCTCCGGGCTGATCTCCAGGCCGGGCAGCGAAAGCGACGCCTCTGCGGTGTTCTGCAGGGACAGGCAGACCTGGAACAGCGGATGGCGGGCCAGCGACCGAGGCGGGTTGAGCACCTCGACCAGCCGCTCGAACGGCAGGTCCTGGTTGGCGTAGGCGGACAGGGAGGTCTCCCGCACCCGACCGAGCAGGTCGGTGAAGGCCGGGTCGCCCGCGGTGTCGTTGCGCAGCACCAAGGTGTTGATGAAGAAGCCGACGACGTCGTCGAGCGCGTCGTCGCTGCGGCCGGCGACCGGGGTGCCGATGGGGATGTCGGTGCCCGCGCCCAGCCGGGTCAGCAGTGCGGCGAGCCCGGCCTGCAGCACCATGAACAGGCTCGCCCCGCTGCGCCTTGCCAGCGTCAGGAGCCCGCGGTGCAGCTCGGCGTCCAGCTCGAACCGGACGCGCGCTCCCCCGTCGCTGCCGACCGCCGGCCGCGGCCGGTCGGTGGGCAGGTCCAGCTCGTCGGGCAGGTCGGCCAGCGTGGTGGTCCAGTGGGTGAGCTGGCGGGCGATCTCGCTGTCCGGCTCGGTCTCGGCGCCGAGCAGCTCGCGCTGCCAGAGCGTGTAGTCGGCGTACTGCACCGGCAGCGGCGTCCACCGGGGCGCCTGGCGGGTGCGGCGCGCGAGGTAGGCCTCGCCGAGGTCGCGGGCCAGCGGCCGCAGCGACCAGCCGTCGCCCGCGATGTGGTGCAGGACAAGGACGAGCACGTGCTCGCGCGGCCCAACCTCGATGAGCGTGGCCCGCAGCGGGGTCTGGGTCCGCAGGTCGAACCCGGCCCGCGCCGCGTCGCGGACGGTCGCCTCGACGTCGTCCGCCGCCACGGTCGTCAGCACGGTCGTCAGCACGCCCGCCGCGACCTCGTCGGCGTCCAGCACCTGCTGCCGCGGCTCGCCGTCGATCTCCGGGAAGACGGTGCGCAGGCTCTCGTGCCGGGTGACGACGTCGCTCAGCGCGGCCCGCAGCGCCGCCACGTCCAGCGCGCCGTGCAGCCGCATGGCCACCGGGATGTTGTAGAGGGCGCTGGCGGTGTTCATCTGGTTGATGAACCAGAGCCGGCGCTGCGGCAGCGACAGCGGCAGCACCTCCGGCCGGACGTAGGGCCGCAGCGCGGCACGCGTCGGCCCGCTCCGCCCCATCCGCTCGGCGAGCCCGGCCACGGTCGGGGACTCGAACAGCACCCGGATGCCGAGCTGCACCGACAGGACCGCCCGGATCCGGCTCAGCAGCCGGATCGCCAGCAGGGAATGTCCGCCCAGCCCGAAGAAGTCGTCGTCGATCCCGACCCGGCCGACCCCGAGCACGTCCGCGAACAGTCCACAGAGGATCTCCTCCTGCGGGGTCCGCGGCTCCCGGCCGCCTGCGCTCTCCCCGACGGTCCCGTCGGGCAGGGCGGCGAGGTCGGTCTTTCCGTTGGGGGTCAACGGAATGGCGTCCAGGACCAGCACCACGGTCGGCACCATGTACTCGGGCAGCAGCCCGGTCACCGCACGCCGCACGGCCTCGCCGTCGAGGGCCGACTCGCCGTCGGGCACCACGTAGCCCACCAGCCGCGGCTCGCCGGCCGCGTCGGGCCGCACGAGGGCGACGGCCCGGCCGACACCCTCGACACGGGTCAGCGCGTCCGCCACCTCGCCGGGCTCGATCCGGTGGCCGCGCACCTTCACCTGGTCGTCGGCCCGGCCGACGAACTCCAGGCAGCCGTCCTGGTCCCAGCGCGCGAGGTCGCCGGTTCGGTACATGCGCCCGCCGGCGGGACCGAACGGGTCGGCGACGAACCGCGCTCCGGTCAGCCCGGCCCGGTTCCGGTAGCCGCGGGCCACACCCGCGCCCGCGACGTACAGCTCGCCGACCACGCCCGGTGGCACCGGCCCGAGCCGGTGGTCCAGCACGTAGACCCGGGTGTTGGTCAGTGGGCGGCCGATCGGCACCGCGCCGTCGGCCAGGTGGGTGCCCGCCTCGATGCGGTGGTGCACGGCGCTGACCGTGGTCTCGGTTGGCCCGTAGACGTTGAACACCGTCGTGTTGGGGAAGGCCTTCCGCCACGGCTCGAGGGCGCCCGCGGTCAGCGCCTCGCCCGCGACGAGCAGGTCCCGCTCGGCCGCCCCGGCGGCGGCGTCCGGGTTCAGCCCGAGGTGGCTCGGCGTCAGCTTCAGCATCGTGAACGGCTCGCTCGGCACGCCGTCGGCCAGCTCGGTGACGCGCAGGCAGCCACCGGCGGTCAGCGGGACGTGCAGCGAGGTCACCGTGGTGTCGAAGGAGATCGACGAGTGCAGCGGCACCAGGCCCCGCACGCCCGGGTACTCCCGTGCCGCGCCGGCGACGTAGCCCGCGAGCGAGCCGTGCGTGACGACGACGCCCTTCGGGCGCCCGGTCGACCCGGACGTGTAGATCACGTAGGCGGCGGTGTGCGCGGTGACGTCACCGCGGCCGGGGTCGGTCTCGGGTCGGCCGCCCAGGTCGGTCGTGGCGTCGAGCAGGATCGTCGGGCGGTCCGTGCTCGCGTCCACGGCCGTGGTGGTGACCACCAGGTGCGGGTCGGCGTCGGCCAGCAGGTAGGCGATGCGGTCGGCCGGGTAGGCCGGGTCCACCGGCAGGTAGGCCGCGCCGGACCGCAGCACGGCCAGCACGGCGACCACCAGCTCCGCCGAGCGCGGCACCATCAGCGCCACCACCCGCTCCGGGCCCGCGCCGCGGGCGATCAGCAGGTGGGCCAGGCGGTTGGCCCGGGCGTCGAGCTCGGCGTAGGAGAGGGTGCGGTCCCCGTCGACCACCGCCGGGGCCTTCGGCGTCCGCGCGGCCTGGTCCCCGATCAGCTGGTGGACGAACCGGTCCGGCGACGCGTGCTCGGTGTCGTTCCAGGCGACCAGGATCCGGTCGCGCTCCGGGGCGTCCAGGATCGCCAGGTCGCCGACGCAGGTGTCCGGGGTGGCGACGATCCCGCGCAGCAGCCGGACGAACCGGGCGGCGAGGGTCTCCACGGTGGCGCGGTCGAACAGGTCGGTCGCGTACAGGACCGCCCCGGCGAGGCCGGCTGGGGTGCCGTCGTCCGGCCTGCTGTTCCTTGAGCCCGAAGGAGAGGTCGAACCGGGCGACGCCGGAGCTGCCGGGCTCCGGGGCGATCTCCAGGCCGGGCAACGTCAACGGCAGCCCGGCGGCGTTCTCGATGACCAGACACACCTGGAACAGCGGGTGCCGGGCGAGCGAGCGGGTCGGGTTGAGCACCTCCACCAACCGCTCGAACGGCAGGTCCTGGTTGGCGTAGGCGGCCAGCGCGGTCTCCCGCGCCCTGGCGAGGAGCTGGCGGAACGTGGGGTCGCCGGAGGTGTCGGTGCGCAGCACCAGCTCGTTGAGGAAGAAGCCGACGAGCTCCTCGGTGGCCTCCTCCGAGCGCCCGGCGATCGGGGTGCCGATCGGGATGTCGGTGCCCGCGCCCAGTCGGGTCAGCAGGGTCGCCAGTGCGGCCTGCAGCACCATGAACAGGCTGGCGCCGCTGCGCTGGGCCAGCGTCAGCAGCCCGCGGTGCAGGTCGGGGTCGACCTCGAACCGGATCTGGTCGCCCTGGTTGGTGTGCACGTCCGGCCGCGGCCGGTCGGTGGGCAGCGCCAGCTCCTCGGGCAGGCCGGCCAGGTTGTGGGTCCAGTGGTCGAGCTGGCGGGCCAGCTCGCTCGCCGGGTCGGTCTCGTCGCCCAACACGTCGCGCTGCCAGAGCGTGTAGTCCGCGTACTGCACCGGCAGCGGAGTCCACTGTGGAGCCTCGGCGGCGACGCGGGCGGCGTAGGCGGTGCCGATGTCCCTGGCGAGCGGTCCGAGGGACCAGCCGTCACCGGCGATGTGGTGCAGGACGGGCACCAGCACGTGCTCCCCCGAGCCCAGCACCAGCAGCGTGACCCGCAGCGGAGTCTGTTCCCGGAGGTCGAAACCGGTCCGGACGGCGTCGGCGACCGCCTGCGCCACACCGTTCTCGTCGATCTCCTCGGTCCGCAGCACGGTCCCGGCGACCGCGGCGGCGTCGAGGACGACCTGCCGCGGCTCGCCGTCGACCGCGGGGAAGATCGTGCGCAGGCTCTCGTGCCGGGCCACGACGTCGCCGAGGGCGGCGCGCAACGCGTCCCGGTCCAGCGGGCCGCGCAGCCGCAGGGCCGCGACGATGTTGTAGAGCGCGCTGGTGGTGTCCATCTGGTTGACGAACCACAGCCGGCGCTGCGGGTGGGACAGCGGCAGCACGTCCGGTCGGGCCTGCGGGACGAGCCGCGGCCGGGTGGGCGCGCCAGGGTCGAGCCGGCGCGCGAGGTCGGCGACCGTGGGGGCCTCGAACAGGGTCCGCAGGTCCACCTGGACCGACAGGGTCGAGCGGATCCGGCTCACCAGCCGGATGGCGAGCAGGGACTGGCCGCCGAGGGCGAAGAAGCTGTCGTCGATCCCGACCCGTGCCACGCCGAGCACCTCGGCGAACAGTCCACAGAGGATCTCCTCGCGCGGGTTCCGGGGACCCCGGCCGGCGCCGGCGGCGACGGTGACGTCCGGAAGTGCCTTGCGGTCGACCTTTCCGCTGGGGGTCAACGGAATGCGGTCGAGCACGGCGACCGCGGCGGGCACCATGTACTCGGGAAGCACGCCGGCCACGGCCCGGCGCACGGCCTCCCCGTCCACGGTGGCGCCGCCGGCCGGCAGCACGTAGCCGACCAGCCGGCGCTCGGCACCCTCGTCCCGCACGGCGACGACCGCCTGGGCCACACCGTCCACCGCGGAAAGCGCCGCCTCGACCTCGCCCAGCTCGGTGCGCCGACCACGGATCTTGACCTGGTCGTCGGTGCGCCCCAGGTACTCCAGCCGGCCGTCGGCGAGCCACCGAACCCGGTCGCCGGTCCGGTACATCCGGCTTCCCGCCGGCCCGAAGGGACTGGCGACGAAGCTGTGCGCGGTCTGGCCCGGCCGGTTCAGGTACCCGCGGGCCAGCTGCGCGCCGGTCAGGTACAGCTCACCCGGGACGCCGACCGGCACCGGGCGCAGCCGCTCGTCGAGCACGTACACCCCGACGTTGCGCAGCGGGCGGCCGATGGCCGGCCGCTCGCCGGTCACCGGGCAGGCGGTCGCGTCGATCGTGCACTCGGTCGGGCCGTAGAAGTTGTACGGGGTCACGCCGGACGCCTGCGCGAGGCGGTCCCACAGCGACGGGGACAGCGCCTCGCCACCCACCATGAGGGTCAGCGGGTGGTCGAGCAGCCCGGCCGAGATGAGCGGGGGCAGGAAGGACGGTGGCAGGTCGAGGAAGTCGACGCCCTGCTCGGCGACATAGCGGACCAGGGCCTCGGGATCCAGCCGGGTGGCGTCGTCGATCACGTGGACCTCGTGACCGTCGACCAGCAGCGCGAGGCCCTCCAACGAGGTGTCGAAGGAGAACGTCGCGGTCAGCGCCGCCCGCAGGCGCTTGTCGGCCGCGAACCCGGCGCGGTGGGCGTGCGCCAGGTTGACCAGGTTGCGGTGCTCGACCACGACACCCTTGGGCGTTCCGGTGGAGCCCGAGGTGTAGATCACGTACGCCGGGTGCTCCGGCCGCGCCAGGGAAGCCGGGTCGTCGACCGGCAGGTGCCCGAGGTCGGGAAGCCGGTCGAGCACGAGGACCGGGTCGGCGTCGGCGCGGATGAGGTCGATGCGCTCGGCGGGCAGGGTCGGGTCGATGGGCAGGAACGCGGCGCCGGCCTTGAGCACGGCGAGGATGGCCACGACCAGGTCTGCGCCGCGGGGCAGGCACAGGCCGACGAGCCGCTCGGGTCCCACCCCGGCGCCGATCAGGTGCTGGGCCAGCTGGTTGGCGCGTGCGTTCAGCTCGGCGAAGGTGTACCGCTGGTCGGCGAAGACCAGGGCGGTCGCGTGCGGGGTGTGCGCGACCTGCGCGGCGAACAGCTCGGTCACCGTGGCGGGCTCGACGTCGAGGGCGGTGTCGTTCCAGTCGACCAGCACCTGGCGCCGCTCGCCGTCTGTCCACAGTGGAAGGTCGGTCGGCGTCCGGTGCGGGTCGGCGACGATCCCTTCCAGGAGCACCACGAGCCGGCCGGCGAGCCGCTCGATCGCGGCCGCGTCGAACAGGTCGGTCCGGTACTCGAGCCGCAGGTGGATGCCGTCCCCGGCCGCCGACACGGCCAGCGCCAGCGGGTAGTGGGTCGCGTCGAGGCCCTTGGCGCCGACGATCCGCAGCCCGGACTCCAGCCCCGCCCCGGTCGCCGGGTCGACCGGGTAGTTCTCGACGACGACGATGGTGTCGAAGAGCTCGCCGACGCCCGCCTGCGACTGGATGTCGGTGAGGCCGAGGTACTGGTGGGCGCTCAGCTCGGCCTGCTCGTGCTGCAACCGGTTCAGCGCCGCGGACACGGGTTCCGCGGGACTCAGCCGGACCCGGACCGGAACCGTGTTGATGAACAGGCCGACCATGGAGTCGACACCCGGGACCTCGGGCGGCCGGCCGGACACGGTGGTGCCGAACACCACGTCCTCGCGCCCGGTCAGCGCGCCGAGCAGCACGGCCCAACTCAGCTGCACGACGGTGTTCAGCGTGACCGACCGCTCGCCGGCGAGCCGCCGCAGGCCGGCGCTCAGCTCCGGCGACAGCGACGTGTCGAACCGCTCCGGCAGGCCCGGCCGGCCGTCACCTCGCGCTCGACCGGCCGCGAGCCGGGTCGGCTCCTCGATCCCGGCCAGCGCGTGCCGCCAGGCCGCCTCGGTCGCCGCGCGGTCCTGGCGGCCCAGCCACTCCAGGTAGCGCCGGTACGGGGTCGCCGGGGGCAGCGCGTCCGCGCCGCGCTCGTAGATCGTGAACAGGTCCCGCAGGAGCACGGGCATCGACCAGCCGTCGAGCAGGATGTGGTGGCCGGTGACCAGCAACCGGTGCGCCCGCTCCCCCGTCCGGATCAGGTGCAGACGCAGCAACGGCGGCCTGGTGAGGTCGAACCGCTCCGCGCGGACCTCGGCGGCCAGCCGGTCGAGCGCCACCGCACGGTCCGCTGTGGACAGTTCACGCAGGTCGGTCTCGGGCAGCGGCACCTCGACGCCGTGCGGCACGAACTGCACCGGCCGCCCGGACCGCACGGTACGGAAACCGGCACCCAGGTTGGGATGGCGGCGCAGCAGCGCCGGCAGCGCGGCGCGCAACCGGGCCGCGTCCAGCGGTCCGGTGAGGTCGACCGCCAGCTGGATCGTGTAGACGTCCGGGTTGTCCTGGTTGTCGTCATGGTTGTCGTCATGTTGTCGTCGGTAGAGCGCGTGGAACAGCAGCCCTTCCTGCAGTGGCGACAGAGGCAGGACGTCTCGCAGTCCGGACCGGTCCCGGTCACCACGACTGGACTCCGTCACGTCATCCTCCACTCGGCTTCGAGCTCGTCGATCTCGTTCGGCAGCAGGTCCACAAGGGACAGATCGGCCGCTGGCTCCGCCGCCCCGGGGTCGGCGACGTTGCGGGTCAGCAGGTCGAGCGCGGTGAACCATTCGGAGGTCAGCGACGCGATCTCGTCGGTGGTGAACAGCTCACCCGGCCAGGACCACGTCGCCCGCAGCTCCGGACCGTCCGGGCCGTCATGGGTGATCACGTTCAGCTCCAGCGCGTGGGCGAACGGCGTAGCCGGGTCGGCCGGCGCCACCGTCACGTCCTCGGGCGCGGCGTCCCACTCGGCGCCGGCGGAGCCCTGCGCGCGGACCCGGCCCAGGTAGTTGACGGCGAGCTGCGGGCGTGGCGCGCCGGCGAGCTTCCCGGCCGTCGTCGGGTTCAGGTAGCGCAGCAGGCCGTACCCGGTTCCCTTGTCCGGCAGGGCGCGGAGCTGGTCGCGCACCCGGCGCAGCGCCGTGCCCGCCGCCGGCCCGTCGAGCTCGTGCCAGCGCACGCCGGGGTCCAGCCGGACCGGGTACATCGCGGTGAACCAGCCGACCGTGCGGGACAGGTCGAACCGGCCGGACTCGTCCCGGCCGTGGCTCTCCAGGTTCAGCAGGACCCCGCTGCCACCGCCGGCGCCGCGGTGCCGGCGCCACTCGGCGAGCGCGAGGACGAGCCCGGTCAGCAGCACCTCGTCGGGCCCCGCGTGCATCGCGGCGGCGACCGTGGTCAGCAGCGGCGCCGTGGCGTCGGGCGGCAGCACGGCCGTGTGGCGGCCGGCCGTCCGCCGGGTGTCGACCGCGGGGTCGAGCGGACGGGCGGTGAGCCGGGGGTCCGGCGCGGCCGTCATGCCCTCCCACAGCGTCAGCTCCGCCTCGCTGCCGGCGCGCTCGACCAGGTGCCTTGCCCAGGTGCGGAACGAGGTGCGGACCGGCGCCGGCTCGACGGGCCGGCCGTCGCGGGCGCCGAGCCAGGCCGACATCAGGTCCGGCACGAGGATCCGCCACGACACGCCGTCGACCACCAGGTGGTGCAGCACGAGCAGCAGCCGACCCGGGCGGTCGGGGCCCGCGTCGAACCAGACGACCCGGACCATCGCGCCGGTGTCGGGGTCCAGCTCCCGGCGTGCGGCCTCGCCGTGCTCGGCCAGCACCGCCGCGAGGTCCGCGTTACCCGTCACGTCGACCCGGCGGACGCAACGGGACGCGTCCACCGCACCGGCCGGCGGCACCCACAGCGACCATTCGTCCACATCGGACCGGTCCAGCCGGGCCCGCAGCATGTCGTGCCGGTCGAGCACCGCGCCGACGGCCGCCGTCAGCGCGTCGCCGGACAACCCGGCGGGCACCCGCAGCAGCACGGACTGGTTGAACCCGGCGAAGCCGCCGTTCTCCTTCAGCCACGCCATGATCGGTGTCAGCGGCACGCTCCCGGCGCCGTCCTCGACCGCCTCGGCCGCGTCGTCGGCCCCGGTCGCGGCCCGAGCCAGCTCCGCCACGGTCTGGTACTGGAACACGTCGCGCGGGGTGAGCACGAGCCCGGCCTGCCGGGCGCGGCTGACCAGCTGGATGGAGACGATGCTGTCCCCGCCGATCGCGAAGAAGTTGTCGTCGATCGTCACGTCGGTCCGGCCGAGCAGGTCGCCGATCAGCCCGCACAGCAACGCCTCGCGGTCGTCGCGGGGCGCGCGGCCGCTGCCGCCCACCGTGTCGGGCGCCGGCAGCGCGGCCCGGTCCACCTTGCCGGAGTTGGTCAGCGGCAAGGCATCCAACGTCACGAAGGCCGCGGGCACCATGTAGTCCGGCAGCAGGGCGGCGACGTGCTCGCGCAGCGCGGCCGCGTCGACCGTGGTCCCCGGCGCCGGCGTGACGTAGGCGACCAGGCGCTTGTGGCCGGCCCGGTCCTCGCGGACCATCGCGACGGCCTGTCCGGAGTCCGCGAAGGACGCCACCGCCGCCTCGACCTCGCCGAGCTCGATGCGGAAGCCGCGCACCTTGACCTGCGCGTCGGCCCGGCCGACGAACTCCAGGTCACCAGCGCCGTTCCAGCGGACCAGGTCGCCGGTGCGGTACATGCGTGTCGCGGGCGCGCCGAACGGGTCGGCCACGAACCGGTCCGCGGTCAGCTCCGGCCGCCCGAGGTAGCCCCGCGCCAGGCCGTCGCCTGCCAGGTACAGCTCGCCGAGGACCAGGGGCGGCACCGGCCGCAGGCGCTCGTCCAGGACGTAGACCCGGGTGTTGTCCAGCGGCCGGCCGATCGGCAGGCGGTGGTCCGCGATGTCCTGTTCGGACAGTGGATGGTGGACGGCGCACAGCGTGGTCTCGGTCGGCCCGTAGCTGTTGGTCAGGCGCGCGCCCGTGGCGATGCGCCGCACGGTGGCGGCCGCCGCCGGCGAGATCTTGTCGCCGCCGACGTAGATGTCGCGCATGCCGGCGAAGGCGTCCGGGTGGTTCTCGACGAGCAGCCGGAACACGCCCTCGTTGAACAGACCGACCGTGACTCGGTGCGCGGTCATGGCGTCGGCGACCGCGGCGAGGTCGGTCTCCTCGGCGGCCGCGGCGACGACCGTCGCGCCGTTGCACAGCGCGCCCCACAGCTCGTAGGTCGACGCGTCGAACGAGGGCGGCGAGTGCATGAGCACCCGGTCGTGCGGGCCGTGCCCCCAGTAGCGGTCGAGCGCGAGCCGCACGACGCTGCGCTGGGTGACGGCGACGCCCTTGGGCGCGCCGGTCGAGCCAGAGGTGTACATGACGTACGCGAGCTGGCCGGGCCGGACCGCCGGCAGAGCGAGGTCCGGCGCGGGCAGGTCGTCGACGAGCACCACGGGGGTCGGTCCGTCCGGCGCGTGCTCGGCCGTCCCGTGGTCGGCGAGGAGCAGCACCGCGCCGGTGTCGGCGAGCAGGTGCGCCAGGCGGGCCCGCGGGCTGCGGGTGTCCAGCGGCAGGTACGCGCCGCCGGCGAGGACGACCGCGAGCGCGGCCACGACGTAGTCGACGCGGTTGCCGAGCAGCAGCGCCACCCGGTCCTCCGGACCGACGCCACGGGCGAGCAGGACGCGGGCGAGCCGGGTGGCGCGGGCGTCGAGCTCGGCGTAGGTGAGCCGGGTGTCCCCGCACACCAGCGCCGGGGCCTGCGGGGCGTCGGCCACCCGGCCGCGGAACAGCTCCGCGAGCGAGACGTCCGGCACGTCGTGGGCGGTGTCGTTGCGGGCGACCAGCAGCTCGTGGCGCTCCCGCTCGTCGAGGACGGGGAGGCTGCCGACCGGAGTGCCGGGGTCGGCGACCGCCGCGGCGAGCAGCCGGCCCAATCGGCCCGCCAGACCCGCCACAGTGGACCGGTCGAACAGGTCGACGGCGTACTCGAGGTGCCCGACGATGCCGTCCGCCGTGCCGTCCTCGGCGTAGCGCTCGGTGAGGCTGACCGACAGGTCGAACTTGGCCACGGCGGACTCGGCCGGCTCCACCCGCACCCGCAGGCCGGGCAGGTCCAGCTCCGGCCGGCCCGCGTTGTGCAGGATCAGCATGACCTGGAACAGCGGGTGCCGCGCCAGGGAGCGGGTCGGGTTCACCCGCTCGACGAGCAGCTCGAACGGCAGGTCCTGCTGGGCGTAGGCGGCCAGGTCGGTCTCCCGCACCCTGGACAGCAGCTCGGTGAACGACGGGTCGCCCGAGAGGTCGTTGCGCAGCACCAGTGTGTTGACGAAGAAGCCGACCAGCTCGTCGAGCCCGTCGTCGGTGCGGCCGGCGATCGGGGTGCCGATCGGGATGTCGGTGCCCGCGCCCAGCCTGCTGAGCAGCGCGGCGAGGCCGGCCTGCAGAGCCATGAACACGCTGACGCCGTTCGCCCGCGCCACCGCGACGAGCGCCGCGTGGGTGTCGGCGTCGAGCGCGAACGGCACCGTCGCGCCGCGGAAGCTCGCGGCCTCCGGGCGCGGCCGGTCGGTGGGCAGCTCCAGCTCCTCGGGCAGCCCGGCGAGCGCGGCCGTCCAGTGGTCGAGCTGGCGGGACAGCAGGCTGTCCGGATCGTCCTCGGCGCCGAGGAGATCGCGCTGCCAGAGTGCGTAGTCGGCGTACTGGACCGGCAGCGGTCGCCAGGCGGGCGCGGTGCCGCGGCAGCGGGTCGCGTAGGCGTCGGACAGATCGCGCAGCAGCGGGGTGAGCGACCAGCCGTCGCTGGCGACGTGGTGGATCACCACGACGAGCACGGCGGACTCGCCCGCGGTCACCAACGTGGCCCGCAGGGGCGGGTCGGCGACGAGGTCGAAGCCGCGTCCGGCGCTCGCGGTGACTGCGTCGGCCAGCTCGGCCGGCTCGACCCGGACCTCGCTCAGCACCGGGCCGCACTCGGTGGCCCCGAGGACGTGCTGGTAGGGCACGCCGTCCCGCTCCGGGTAGACCGTGCGCAGGCTTTCGTGCCTGGCCAGGACGTCGTGCAGTGCCGCGCGCAGCGCGGGCCGGTCGACGGTGCCGGACAGGTGCAGCACGAGCGGCACGTTGTAGGTGGCGTTCGGTCCCTCCAGCCGGTTGAGGAACCACAGCCGGCGCTGGGCGAACGACAGCGGCACGCGGTCGCCGCGCTCGGCGGGGACCAGCGCGGGCCGGGCCTCGTCCGCGGTGGCGAGGCGGGCGGCGATCCCGGCGACGGTCGGCGCGTCGAAGAACGGCTTGACCCCGATCCGCGCGCCGAGGGTCCTCGCCACCCGGCTGAGCAGGCGCATGGCGAGCAGGGAATGCCCGCCCAGTGCGAAGAAGTCGTCGTCGATCCCGATTCGGCCGACGCCGAGGATGTCGGCGAACAGCCCGCACAGCACCTCCTCCTGCGGGGTGCGCGGCGCGCGCGAGAGCGGGCTCTGGCCGGCCTCCGGGGCCGGCAGCGCGGCCCTGTCGAGCTTGCCGTTGGCCGTCAGCGGCAGCCGGTCCAGCGGCACGACCGCCGACGGGACCAGGTAGCCGGGCAGGGTCGCGGCCAGGTGGTCGCGCACCTCGTCGGGCGCGACGGTGGCGCCGGGCTCGGCGACGACGTAGCCGACGAGCGCGTCCTCGATCGCCACGCAGGTCGCCGCGGCGACCCCGGGCACCGCGAGCATGGCCGAGGAGACCTCGCCGGGCTCGACCCGGAACCCGCGGAGCTTCAGCTGGTCGTCGGCGCGGCCGGTGTAGGCCAGCACCCCGCCGGTGGTCCAGCGGACCAGGTCGCCCGTGCGGTACATCCGCGTGCCGGGCGGACCGAACGGGTCGGCGACGAACCGCTCCGCGGTCGGCCCCGGCCGACCGAGGTATCCGCGGGCGAGGCCGGTGCCGGCGACGTAGAGCTCGCCCACCACGCCGTCGGGCACCGGCCGCAGGGCGCGGTCGAGCACGTAGACCCGGGTGTTGGGCATGGGCCGGCCGAGCGGCACCGGGCCGGCGGGCAGCGCGGTGCCCGGCTCGACCGGGTGGTCGAGGCAGCCGACGGTGGCCTCGGTCGGGCCGTAGTGGTTCACGACCGTGGCATCCGGGTGCCGGGACCGCCACGCGGTGAGCTGCTCGGCATGCAGTGCCTCGCCGCCGACGACCAGCCGCGCGGTGGGCGCGAAGGCGTCGGGCAGGGTGTCCAGCAGCGGCAGGTGACTCGGGGTGATCTTGGCGAAGGTCAGCCCACCGAGGGTCTCGTCCAGCTCGCCGACGTACAGGCAGCCGCCGGCGAGCAGGGTGCCGTAGAGCGCGGTGAGCCCGAGGTCGAACGACAGCGACGAGTGCAGCAGCACGCGCCCGGCCAGCTCGGGGTAGGCGGCCACGCGGTGCGCCGCGTAGTCGACCAGCGCGCGCTGCTCGACGACCACGCCCTTGGGTCGGCCGGTCGAGCCGGACGTGTAGACGACGTAGGCGGCGTCGAGCGGCGACCCCGCGAGCGCCGGGGGCTCGCCGGCGCCGGCTTCGGCGAGCGTGTCCAGGGCGAGCACCTCGACGGTGTCCGGCAGCGGCGTCGCACCGGTGGTCAGGACCAGCGCGGGCCGGGCGTCGTCGAGCAGGGCCGCGAGCCGGTCACCGGGGTGGTCGGGGTCCAGCGGCAGGTACGCCGCCCCCGCCCGGCCCACGGCGAGCATGGCGACCACGGCGTCGATCCCCCGGGGCAGCGCGAGCGCGACCAGCGCGCCGGCGCCGATGCCCCGGTCGAGCAACAGGTTCGCCAACCGGTTCGCCCGGGTGTCCAGCTCGGCGTAGGTCAGCGTCTCACCCCCGGCCACGATCGCGGGCGCGTCCGGCGTTCGCGCGGCCCGCTCGGCGAAGAGCCGCGGGTAGGTGCGTGCCGGAGTCTCGGCCGCCGTGTCGTTGCGCCGGACCAGCAGCTCGTGCCGCTCGTCCTCGGTCAGCAGCTCGAGCTCGCCGATCGGCCGGTCGGGGTCGGCGAGCGCGGCGGCCAGCAGCCGGGCGAGGCGGGTGTTGATCGTCTCGACGGTGGCGCGGTCGAACAGGTCCGCCGAGTACCCGGCGGCGGCGTCGATCCCGGCCGGCTCGCCCGCCTCGTCGTACCGTTCGGCCACGCTGAACAGCAGGTCGAACTTCGCCAGGTCCGGGTCGAGCCGCTCGACCACGGCCGTGAGGCCGGGGAACTCGGGCTCCGGCCGGGCCAGGTTCTGCAGGACCAGCTTGACCTGGAACAGCGGGTGCCGGTTCAGCGCGCGGCGCGGGTTGAGCGCGTCCACCAGCTTCTCGAACGGCAGCTCCTGGTTGGCGAACGCGGCGATGTCGGCCCGCCGGGTGCGCTCGAGCAGCTCGGCGAACGACGGCTCGCCGGACGTGTCCACCCGCAGCACCAACGAGTTGACGAAGAACCCGACGACCTCGTCGAGCGCCTCGTCGGTGCGGCCCATGACCGAGCCGCCGATCGGGATGTCGGTGCCGGCGCCCAGCCGGGTGAGCAGGGCGGCCAGCGCGGTGTGCAGGATCATGAACGCGGTGACCCCGCGGGCCCTGGCCAGCTCCAGCAGCGCGCGGTGCGTGCCGGCGTCGATGCCGAACGGGACGAGCCCGCCCCGGTGGCTGGGCACCGCGGGACGCGGCCGGTCGGTGGGCAGCGCCAGCTCGTCCGGCAGCCCGGCGAGCACGCCGGTCCAGTGCGCGAGCTGGCGGGCGATCAGGCTGTCCTGGTCGGTCTCCGCGCCGAGGAGCCGGCGCTGCCACAGCGCGTGGTCCGCGTACTGCACGGGCAGCGGGGTCCACTCGGGAGCGTGCCCCGCGCACGCGGCGGCGTAGGCCACCGACAGGTCACGGGCCAGCGGCGCGGTGGACCACCCGTCGCTCGCGATGTGGTGCACGACAAGGACGAGCACGTGCTCGTCGGGACCGAGTGCCAGCAGCCGGGCGCGCAGCGGCGGCTCGCGGGTGACGTCGAAGCCCTGCCCCACGGTCCGCCCGACCAGATCGTCCACATCGGACTCGACGGTGTCGGAGACGGGCAGGGCGGGCCGGCACTCGCCCGGCTCGAGCACCACCTGCCGGGGCACGCCGTCCACGTCCGGGAAGACCGTGCGCAGGCTTTCGTGCCGGGCCACCACCTCGGCCAGCGCGGTGTGCAACGCGTCCCGGTCCAGCGGGCCGGTCAGCCGGAGCACCAGCGGGATGTTGTAGCTGGCGTCGGCGGGGTCCATCCGGTTGATGAACCACAGCCCGCGCTGGGCGTAGGACAGCGGCAGCACCTCGGGCCGCACCTGGCGCACCAGCGCGCGGGTGGGGCCGGCGGCGGGAAGCCGGGCGGCGAGGTCGGCGACCTTGGGCGCCGCGAACAGCGTGGCGACCGCGAGCTCGACGCCGAGCGCCGCGCGGACCCGGGCGACGAGCCGGGTGGCGAGCAGGGAATGCCCGCCCAGTGCGAAGAAGTCGTCGTCCACGCCAACCCGGTCCACGCCGAGCACGTCGGCGTAGAGGCCGCACAGGATCTCCTCCTGCGGCGTGCGTGGCGCACGGCTGGGCAGGTCGGCGAAGTCCGGCGCCGGCAGCGCCTTGCGGTCGGTCTTCCCGTTGGGCGTGAGCGGCACGGCCGGCAGCGGCACGAGCGCCGCGGGCACCAGGTGCGGGGGCAGCTGCGTGGCGAGGATCTCGCGCAGCGCACGGGGCTCGGCCCCGCCCACCACGTAGCCCACCAGCTGGTGATGCCCGCCCGGCCCGGCGACGACCGCCGCCACCGCGTCGGTGACGTCCGGCAGCGCCCGCAGGTGGGCCTCCACCTCGCCCAGCTCGACGCGCTGGCCGCGGATCTTGACCTGGGCGTCGCGCCGGCCGAGGAACTCCAGCGCGCCGTCGCGGCGGTGCCGCACCCGGTCGCCGGTGCGGTACATGCGGGTGCCGGGCGGTCCGAACGGGTCGGGCACGAACGTGTACGCGGTCTTGCCGGGGTCGGCCAGGTAGCCGCGGCCGACCCCCACCCCGGCGACGTACAGGTCGCCTGGCACCCCGGCCGGGACCGGGACCAGCTCGTCGCTGAGCACGTAGAGGCGGGTGTTGCGGATGGCGTGGCCGATCGGCGCCGCGGCCCGGTCGGCGACGGCCGCCGCGTCGGGGAGCACCGCGTGCGTCACGTCGTCGGAGCACTCGGTCGGCCCGTACGCGTTGACCACGGGAACGCCGGGATACCGGGCGAACCAGCGCCGGCACAGCTCGCCGGCCAGCTCCTCGCCGGTGACCACCAGCCAGCGCAGCGCCGGCAGCTCCGGGGCCGGCGCACCCTCGTCCCAGGCGTCCAGCGCGGCCCGCAGCACCGACGGCACGACCTCGAAGACCGTGGCCCGGTCCTCGGCGACGTGCCGGAACAGCCCCGGCGGGTCGGCGGCCAGGTCGTCGGTGACGGCGAGCACCCGGCCGCCGGCGACCAGCGGGGCGAGCATCTGCCACAGCGAGACGTCGAACGTCAGCGGCGCGTTCTGCACCACGGTGTCCACATCGGACAGCGTGAGGTCCTCGACCTTGGCCAGCAGGTGGTTGTTCATCCCGCGGTGGTGGACCATCGCGCCCTTGGGGCGGCCGGTGGAGCCCGAGGTGTAGAGGACGTAGGCGAGGTCGTCGGCGCGGGGCGGGGCGGGCGCCACCCACGGCTCGGCCCGCACCTCGGCCAGCGCCACGACGTCGAGTGCGCCGTCCGTCGCCGCGGCGATCTCGTCGGCCGGCCCGACATGGCGCGGGTCGGCGAGCACGAGGCGCGCGGCCGCGTCGGACACGACCATCGCCGAGCGCGCCGCCGGCGCGCGGGTGTCCAACGGAAGGTAGGCGGCGCGGGCGGCGAGCAGGCCGAGCAACGCGGTCACCGCGAAGCGACCCCGGTCGGCCAGCACCGCCACCACGTCCTCGGGACCGACGCCCCGGGACACCAAACACCCCGCCAACGCGTCGACGCGCGCCACCAGCTCCGCGTACGTGACCGGACCGTCCTGATCGGACACCGCGACGGCGTCGGGCCGCTCGGCGGCGACCGCGCGGACCCGGGCGACGACGTCGGCCAGCGGCTCGTGGGCGGCGGTGTCGTTCAGCGAACCCAGCAGCCACTCGCGCTCACCGGCGTCGAGCAGCGGCGCGGTGCCGACCGGCGTCGCCGGATCGTCTACAAAGGATCGGAGCAGCCGGGCGAAACGGGTGAGCAGCGCCTCGGCGGTGGACCGGTCGAACACGTCGGCCCGGTAGTCCAGCGCCACCAGGATGCCCGCCGCCGTCCCGTCTGCCTCGACGTTCTCCCGGACGTTGAGCGACAGGTCGACCTTGGCCGTGCCGGTCGGCACGTCGACCAGGCCCAGCTCCAGCCCCGGCACGGTCGGCGGCTCCTGCCGCAGACCGTTCATCGAGAGCATCACCTGGAACAGCGGGTGCCGGGCGATCGAGCGGGCCGGGTTGATCACCTCGACCAGCCACTCGAACGGCAGGTCCTGGTTGGCGTAGGCGGAAAGCGCGGTCTCGCGCACCCGGCCGAGCAGCTCGCGGAACGCGGGGTTGCCGCTGGTGTCGGTGCGGATGACGAGCGTGTTGGTGAAGAACCCGACGAGGTTCTCGCAGGCCTCGTCGCCGCGGCCGGACACCGGGACGCCGACCGGGATGTCGGTGCCGGCGCCCAGTCGGCTCAACAACGCGGCGAGGGTGGCCTGCAGGACCATGAACGTGCTGGTGCCCGTCGCCCTGGCCAGCTCGGTGACCGCGGCGTGCACGGCGGGCTCGAGGTCGATCGTGACCAGGCCGGCCGGCGCCGTCGCGATGTCGACCGGGTGCGGCCGGTCGAGCGGCAGGTCGAGGTGGTCGGGCATCCCGGCGAGCGCGTGGCGCCAGTAGGAGATCTGGTGCGCGGCAAGGCTTTCCGGGTCGTCCTCGGCGCCGAGCACCCGCTGCTGCCAGGCCGCGTGGTCGGCGTACTGCACCGGCAACGGCTCGAAGCGGGGCGCGGCACCGGCACGGCGGGCCTGGTAGGCGGCGGTGAGGTCGCCCAGCAGCGGGCCGAGCGACTCGGCGTCGGCGGTGATGTGGTGCAGCAGCAGGACGAGCACGTGCCGGTCGGGGGCCGACGCGAGCAGCGTGGCCCGCAGCTGCGGCTCGGCGCCGAGGTCGAAGGTGTAGGCCGCGGCGCGGGTCAGCTCGGCCGGCAGGTCGGCGTCGGTCGTGGCGCGCTCGGTCAGCTCGGGGTGTGTGCCCGGCGGCAGGACGCGTTGCGCCGGCACGCCCGCCCGGTCCTCGTAGACGGTCCGCAGGATCTCGTGCCGGTCGACGAGGTCGCCGAGGGCGGCGGCGAGCGCGTCCCGGTCGAGTTCGCCGGACAGCCGCAGCGCGAGCGGGATGTTGTACGCGGCGCTCGGGCCTTCGAGCCGGTGCAGGAACCACAGGCGCTGCTGGGCGAAGGACAGCACCAGGTCCTGGCCGCGGTCCACCGGCACGAGTGCCGGCCGTGCGGCGGTCCGCTCGGCGGTGAGGCGCTCGGCCAGGGCTCGTACGGTCGGCGCGGCGAAGATCGCCTCGACACCGCAGTCGACACCGAGGGTGGCGCGGATCCGCCGGGCCAGCCGGGCGGCCAGCAGCGAATGTCCGCCCAGCAGGAAGAAGTCGTCGTCCAGGAAGATCTCGTCGGTGTCGAGCACGCCCGCGAACAGGTCGCACAGCGCGCGCTCCCGGTCGGTGCGCGGCGCCGCGGCCGCCCGCTCACCGGTCCGCGCCGGGTCGGGCAGAGCCGAGCGGTCGAGCTTTCCGTTGGGAGTGACCGGAAGCGCGTCGAGTGCGGTGAGGGTGGCCGGGACCAGGTGACCCGGCAACGACGCGGTGAGCTCGGCACGCACCGCGGCGAGGTCGAGCTCGCCGGCGGCGGGCACGACGTACGCCGCGAGCGCGATCCCGCCGGCGGGATCGCGGCGGACGGCGACGGCGGCCTGGCCGACGGCGTCGATCCCGCGCAGCGCGGCCTCGACCTCGCCGGGCTCGACCCGGTAGCCGCGAATCTTGACCTGGTCGTCGGCCCGGCCGACGAACTCGAGGTCACCGCCGGCGCGCCGGCGCACGACGTCCCCGGTGCGGTACATCCGCTCACCGGGCAGCCCGAACGGGTTGGCCACGAAGCGTGCCGCGGTGAGCCCGGCGCGACCGAGGTAGCCGCGGGCGAGGCCGGGCCCGGCGACGTACAGCTCGCCGGTCACCCCGGCCGGCACCGGCAGCAGGGCGGTGTCGAGGACGTAGGTCCGCATGCGGGCGATCGGCCCGCCGATCCCCGGCTCGCCGTCGCCCGTGAGCGGCTCGCTCATCGTGGCGCAGACGGTGGTCTCGGTCGGCCCGTAGCCGTTGACGAAGCGCCGCCCGACCGACCAGCGCGCCGCGAGATCCGCCGAGCACGCCTCGCCGGCCACCAGGATCGTCATGTCCGGCGGCAGGTCCCGCGCGGGATCCAGGACGGCCAGCGAGGACGGCGGCAGGATCGCGTGGGTGATGCCCGCCGACCGCGCGAGCGTGCTCAGCGGGTCGCCCGGCATCAGCCGGTGGCCAGGGGCGAGCACGAAGGTCGCGCCGGAGAGCAGGCCCATGCACAGCTCGGGCACCATCGCGTCGAAGCCCATGGCGGCGAACTGCAGGACCCGGCTGCCCGGCTCGACACCGAGGCGGCCGATGAACGTCTCGGCCAGGTCGGCGATCCCGGCGTGGGAGACGACGACGCCCTTGGGCCGGCCGGTCGAGCCCGAGGTGTAGATGACGTACGCGGGGTGCTCGGCGGTCAGCGCCGCCGCGCGGTCGGCGTCGGTCAGGTCGGCGTCGGACCGGTCGGCCAGCTCGGCCACCGTGTCCTCGGCGTCCAGCACCAGCAACGGGCGGTCCGCCGCCCGGGCGAGGTCCGCCGTGTCCGAGCCGACCACGACGCACGCCGGCGCCGCGTCGCCGAGCACGTAGTCGATACGGGCCGCGGGGTAGGCGGAGTCCACCGGCACGTAGGCCGCGCCGGCCTTCACGACGGCGAGCAGTGCGACCACGAAGTCGATCGAGCGGGGCAGGAGCAGGACGACCCGGTCCTCCGGCCCGACCCCGCGGGAGACCAGCAGCCGGGCCAGCCGGTTGGCCCGGCGGTCGAGCTCGGCGTAGTCGAGCGTGGTGCCCTCGAACTCGATCGCGGGCGCGCCCGGTGACGCGGCGACCTGCTGCTCGAACAGCCCGGGCAGCGTCGGTCCCGGCCGGGGTTTCGTCACCGGGGCGGGTGGCAGCTCGTGGTCGTCGAGCAGGCCGAGCCGGCCGACGGGGGTCTCCGGCCGGCCCAGCGCCCGGACCACCCGGTCCATGAAGGACAGATAGCGGTCGTGGTGCGCGGCCAGCTCGGCCGGGCCGTACAGCTCCGGGTGGACGTCGAAGTCGACCCGCACCGGGCTGCCGTCGGCCCGGTCGTACACCGAGATCGCGAGATCCTCGATGAGGCGCAACGACATGTTGTGCGCGTCGACCCGGCTGCCGGCGAACCGCACGCCGTAGTCGAAGGGCACGTAGTTGATCAGTGGGCCGAAGAAGCGCCGGTAGTCGTTGGGCAGGGCCAGGTCCCGCCGCACGTCCTCGCCCCGGTAGCGCTGGTGGGCGACCACCTCGCGCAACGCCACCCTGGTGCGGCCCAGCAGCTCGGCCACGGTGGTGGCGGGCTCGACCGCCACCCGCAGCGGCAGCACGTTGGCCACCATGCCGGGCGCGCGGCGCGACCGCTTGTCGGTGCGGCCGGTCACCGGCAGCCCGAGCACCACGTCGGTCAGGCCGGTCATCCGGTGCAGGTAGGCCACCGTGGCGGCGATGACGATCCGGGACGCGGCGACGCCGATCCGCTCGGCCGCGGCCGCCAGCTCCCGCTGCGTGTCGTTCGCCAGATATCCGCTGTGCCGCACGAAGTCCGGCGTCGGCGTCAGCGGTCGGGGCGAGAGCGCGACCGGCTCGGGCCGGTCGGCGTAGCGCGACCCGAAGAAGTCGCGATCCCGCGCCAGGTCGGCGGAGGAGCGGTAGGCGTGGTCCTCGTCCAGCAGCGTGCGTACCGACTCGAACGGCGAGGGCTCTGGCTCGGTACCGTCGACCAGCGCCGTGTACAGGTGCGCGAGCCGGTGGGTCAGCAGCGCCGCGCCGACGCCGTCGAGCAGGATGTGGTGGCAGGCGTGGTACCAGTACCAGCGGTCCGCGGCGACGCGGAACAGCGCGTGGGTGAACAGCCGGGACGCGGTGAGATCGATGTCGCGGCGCAGGTCCCGCCGCATCCACTCCTCGGCGACGCGCCGCGGGTCGGCCTCGCCGGAGATGTCGAGCAACTCGAGCCGCCAGTCCGGCGCCGACCCGACGACCTGGCGGGGACCGTCGTCGGTGTCGAGGAAACGGATGTGCAGGGCGTCGGCCTCGTCGACGACCCGGCGCAACGCCCGTTCGAACAACTCCGGATCGACCGGGCCGTGGATCTCCAGGTACTCGGCGGCCCGGAAGATCGGGCTGTCCGGCTGCACCTGCTGGGCGAACCACACGCCCGCCTGGGCGCCGGTCAGCGGTAGGGTCCGGTCCTCGTCGGTGAAAGACTGAAATCGATCCATAACTCCGAATTCCCGAGGACGGCCGAGATTCAATTCTCCGGGCGGACGGCACCCGCGTACCGAACCGAACAATATCCCGGCGTCGGCGGCCAACCCTGTACACGTCCTATACGGGAAACCGCCCCTTTTCTTCGCCGTATTGATGTGCGAGAAATACGCTCATGGCCATTACCATCCACGAGAAGCACGCCACCGGTGCGCTCGCCCGCGAGACCCGGAATCGCGTACTCGCGCGCGTGGAACGGCGTTTGGCGGAATTCCTCGACGCCGAGCACCGCACCTGGGCCGAGCGCAATCCGGATTCGACCCAGCTGATCGACTGTGTGGCCAGGATGGTGCGCAGCGGCGGCAAGCGGCTGCGCCCGGCGTTCTGCGTCACCGGCTATCTCGCCGGCGGCGGCGACCCGGAGGCGCCCGGCATCGTCGACGCCGCCGCGGCACTGGAACTGCTGCACACCTTCGCGCTGCTCCACGACGACGTGATGGACGACTCGGGGCTGCGGCGCAACGAGCCGACCGCCCATGTCGTGCACGCCACCGAACACGTGGTGCGGGGCTGGCGCGGGGAGTCGCGCCGGTACGGGGAGAGCGTGGCGATCCTCGCCGGCGACCTCGCGCTCGCCTACGCCGAGCGGCTGCTGGCGGACTGCCCGCCGCGCCCCCGCCGGTTGTGGGGCGAGCTGTGCACCGAGCTGATGATGGGGCAGTTCCTCGACATCCTCGCCGCGGCCCGGTTCGAGCCGGACCCCGAGCTGTCCACCTGGATCGCCCTGTTCAAGTCCGGTCGCTACACCGTCTACCGGCCGCTGGCGATGGGTGCCGAGCTCGCCGGCGCCGACCACCTGCTGACGCCGTTCGAGGAGTACGGGCTCGCGACCGGCGAGGCGTTCCAGCTGCGCGACGATCTGCTCGACGCGTTCGGGAGCCCCGAGACCGTCGGCAAGCCGACCCGCCACGACGCCAAGCAGCACAAGATGACGCTGCTCATGTCGATCGCGTTGCGCGAGGAGCCGGAGATCAAGGAGCTCATCGGCGACGACCTCAGCCGCGCCGACGCCGACGGTCTGCACGAGGCGTTGGTCCGGACCGGGATCCGCGACCGCGTCGAGACGGTCATCGCCGAGAAGATCGACCTCGCCAGGGCGGCCGCCGAGCAGACCTCGCCGGCGTGGTCCGAGGAGCTGTGCCGGATGGCCGTGGAGGTCGCCTACCGTGACGCCTGAGCCGGCACTGTCCGGTTCGGTGCACATCGAACGGCAGACTGTCCGTTGGACGTACCGACCGGACCCGAGCGAACCGTTCTGGGCGGACGTGTCACCGGTGCAGGGCATCGAGTCGCTGTCCGCGGCACTGTCCACTTCGGGCACCCCGAGTGAGTTCACCGTCCTGGCCGAGCGGCCCTACGCCGACCCGGCCGGCGAGCCCGCGCCGGAGCCCGAGGGCCCGTGGGCGCGCTACTCCGAGAACGGCTCGACCAGGCGGATCTGGTGGCCGGCAAGAGTCAGCGCGGGTTCCGCCGGTCTCCTGGAGACCGCGGACGAACGCACGATCCTGGTGTCGGCCAACAACGAACCGTTCCGCCGCAAGCTGTTCCGGCTCTCGCTGCTGTCCCCGCTGCTGCTCGCCGGCGGGGTCGCGTTGGTGCACGGGGTCGCCATCGCCCGCGACGGGGTCACCGCGCTGCTGGTCGGCGAGTCCGGGACGGGCAAGAGCACGCTCGGCCTCGCCGCGACCGCGGCCGGGTGGCGGGTGCTCGCCGAGGACACGGTGTTCGTCTCCGCCGCCGACCTCGCCGTGGTGCCGTTATTTGTCAGCGGCGCATGGGAATGCCGTGTGCTCGCCCAGGATCGCACGGTCATCGCCGAGGTGACGGGCAACCGACCCGCCGCGTACGACACGGCACTCCCCCGCGACCACCGCGGCCGCGACTACCTGTTCACCCACCCCGGCCCGGACCTCGACCGGCCGGTCCCGATCGACCACGTGGTCTTCGTGTCCCGCGACGACGGAACGCCGGACACCCACGCGCGGCGCTTCGGACACGTCCTCGCCGCCGGTCCGGGCAGCACCCTCGGCGCCACGGCACGGCTGCTGCGCCTCGACTTCGCCGACATCGTCGCCGAGAGCGAGAAGACCACCGAGGCCATCGTCGGCGACCTGCCGTCCCGGGTGTTCCACACCTCGGGCGACCTGGCCGCCGACGTCCGCGCTTTTCTTGCCCTGCTGGCGAGCTAGCCCGGCCGGGGCGTGCCCGGCCGGGTTCGGTCCACTCAGGACTCCGCTCAGATCTCCACTTAGGACATCGCCACCAGGATGCGTCGCTTGCCGGTGTAGGGCCGCCTGCCGTGGCCGGCGGCGACGTTGTCCACCAGCATCAGGTCGCCGACCTGCCAGTCGCAGTCGACCGCCAGTCGCATGCCGGTCTCCTGCACGTGGCGGATGTAGTCGGCGGGAATGGGGCTGCCGTCGGCGAAGACCGCGTTCTGCGGCAGCTCGTCCTCGGGCACCACGTCCGCCAGCGCCAGCGCGTCCTCGCCGAGGCCGGCGGGGTGCCACTGGTCGGCCTGGTTGAACCACACCTCGACGCCGGTCACCGGGTGCTTGAGCGTCGACTGGCGAAGCTGGCTGACCCACAGCATGTCGTCGGTGTGCCACTTCCAGTCGACGTCGGCGCCGGAGAGGAACTCCTCGACGGCCGCGCGGTCCTCGGTCTCGAACGTCGCCTGCCAGCTCTTGCCCAACCCCATGCCGCCGTGCAGGTTCTGGGTGTAGCGCACGCCGCCCGCGAACGCGTCGCGGACCTCGGCGTCGAGCGAGTCGAGCCACAGCTCGCCGTCCACCACCGGGGTCGCTCCCCCGGTCTCCGCGGCGATCGCGCAGTGGAACAGGATCCGCGAAGGCCACGTGTGCGCGTAGGACATCTCGTTGTGCATCGAGATCACGTACTCGGCCGGGTACTCGGTCGAGGTGTAGACGTTGCGGCCCACCTTGGTCCTCGGCGAGTTGCCGTGCACGTAGGCGAGGCGGTTGGGCAGCAGCGCGTCGGCCACGCCGTCGTAACTGTCCGCCGACACCCCGAACCCCCGGTAGATCACCGCCTTCTCCGCGACCAGCAGCTCACCGACGTCGGTGCCGCCGAGTAGCTCGAGCAGGCCTTCGGGGCTGGCCGCGACTCCGGCGTCGCCGGGCTCGACGACCCGGGGCCGCCACACGGGAGCTGCGTTCATGGTTCGGTCCTCTCTTGGCTGACGGTCAGGTGGTCGGCGCGCCGACGTCGGCGGTCGCGAAGTGGCGCGTCACGAAGTCGAGCGAGGACGGCAGGGCCTCCGCGACGAAGTCCCAGTCGTGCCCGCCGGGTCGCTCGTGGTACTCCACGGCCCAGCCGCGGTCGCGCAGCGCCGTGCGTACCCGGCGGTTCATCCGGACGACCCGCTCGTAGTCCTCGGTGCCGACGTCGAGGTAGAGCGCCGGGGGCGGGCCGGGACACTCGCCGATCAGCCGGTACGGGTCGTACTCGTGGCGGGTCGCGCTGCCCGGCGGACCCCAGACCCGTTCGTGCACGAGCACCGTGGGCATCGCGAACCCGGGGTCGCCGCGGTGGGCGGCGTAGGGGTCGTCGACCCGCAGCGGCCCCTCGAACCCGCCGGCGTGCGCGGCCATCGCACCGAACAGCTCGGGGTGGCGCATCGCGAGGAACAATGCGGTCGCGCCACCCATCGAGAAGCCGCCGACGGCCCGGCCCCGGCGGCCGGCGACCGTGTTGAACTCCGCGTCCACAGTGGTCACCAGCTCGGTGACGAAATAGTCCTCGTAGCGCAGCCCGGCGTGGTCGTTGACGAACCACCGCCGGCCGCTCTCCGGCAGCACCACGATCATCCGGTGGCCGTCGAGCAGGTCGACCAGGGAGGTGTTGGTGAGCCAGGTGTCCCGGCCCCCGCCGTAGCCGTGCAGCAGGTACAGCACCGGATGGCCCGGCCCGGTGGCGCGGTAGTCCCGGGGCAGCAGGACGTTGACGCGCTTGTCCCGGCCGAGCACCCGGCTCGGCCGGCGCAGCGTCAGGACCTCACTCGGCATGGTGGGCCGGCTCCCACCGGGCCACGAGCGCCGGGCGGTCGATCTTGCCGGTCGAGGTTCGCGGGAACGCGTCGAGGAAGCGGAACCCGGCGGGAACCATGTACCGGGGCAGGGTCTCCAGGCACCGGCGCCGCAATTCGGCCTCCGTGGGGCCGGCGCCCTCGGCACGCACCACGAACGCCTCCAGACGAGCCTCGTCCTCGCCGTCGGGCACGGCGACACAGGCCGCCTCGTGCACACCGGGCAGCGCGAGGAGCGTGGCCTCGACCTCCTCGGGCTCGACCCGGTAGCCGCGGATCTTCACCATGTGGTCGCGACGGCCGAGGAACGTGTACGCGCCGGCGCCGTCGGACCGCACGAGGTCGCCGGTCCGGTGCAGCCGTGGACCCTCCACAGTGGACGCACCACGGTAGCCGAGCATCACCGAGTCCCCCGCCACGCACAGCTCGCCCTCGGCGCCGGGCTCGTCGGGCACCTCGTGGCCCTCTGCGTCGAGGAGGTAGGTGGTCGCGTACGGGCACGGCCGGCCGATCGGCGGCGGCGCGGTGCGGTCGGGTGCCAGGTCCGCCGCGGT
The DNA here is from genome assembly GCA_963840275.1 of uncultured Actinomycetota bacterium. Lineage (GTDB taxonomy): Bacteria > Actinomycetota > Actinomycetes > Mycobacteriales > Pseudonocardiaceae > Actinophytocola. The sequence goes on along the minus strand of CAWIYK010000001.1, from coordinate 117,786 downwards.
GACGCGGTGGTACGTGCAGACGTTGGTCTCGGTCGGCCCGTAGAGGTTGTACAGCGCCGCCTCCGGCAGCACCTCGCGCAGCCGCCGCAGGTGCTTGAGCGCGAAGGCCTCCCCCGCGAACAGCACCGTGCGCAGCAGCGAGGACCGCAGCAGGTCGTTGTTCTTCGCGTCGAGCATCCGGGTCAGCGCCCCGGGCACCGAGTACCAGACGGTGATCTTCTCCTCGGCCACCAGACGGTTCAGCGCCATGCCGAGGCCCCGGTGGTGCTCGGGGACCAGCACGAGGCCGGCGCCGACGCTGACCGCGGCGAAGATGTCGAACACGGAAAGGTCGAAGTGGACCGGAGCGTGCGAGGCCAACCGGTCCTGCGCGGTGATGCCGAACTCGGCCACCGTCCAGTCGACGAAGGCCAGTGCGTTGCGGTGGGAGAGCATGACTCCCTTGGGCACGCCGGTCGACCCGGAGGTGTACAGCACGTAGGCGAGGTCGTCCGGCGCCGCGGGGACCGGCGCGAAACCCTCGGGAACCGGGCCCGCCACCGCCTCCTCCCACGTGCACCGGCCGTCGCCGACCGCCGTCGTCGCGTCGACCACCACGACGAACCGGCCGGGTTCGTCGCGCTCGGCCAGCATGGCGAGCCGGTCCTCGTCGGTCACCACGCAGCTCACCGCGCAGTCGCCGAGGATGTACGCGGCCCTCGCCGGCGGCGCCACCGGGTCCACCGGAACGTAGGCCGCGCCGCACATGTGCACGGCGTGCACCGCCACGATGGTCTCGACTGACTTGTTGAGCCACAGGCCGACCCGGTCGCCCGGGCGGACGCCGGCCGCCATCATGGTGGCGGCCAGGGCACTGGCGGCCCGGTGCAGCTCGGCGTAGTCGAGGCTGCGGTCGCGGTGGCGGACCGCCTCGGCGCCCGGCCGAGCGGCGGCCGCGGCGGCCAGGCGGTCAACGAGTTGGCGCATGGTGGCTGGCCTCCGCTTGGCTCGTGGTGGAGCGGCGTGCCCTGGTGGTGACGCCGAGCTTCTCGGCCAGCACCAGGCGCTGCAGGTCCGAGGTGCCCGAGGAGATCCGGGTGCCGAGCGCGTCGCGGAGGTTGCGCTCGACGTCGGTGTCAGTGGTGTAGCCGAGGCCGCCGTAGACCTGCATGGCGTCGAGGAACGTGGTGACCGCGGACTCGCTGGCCTCAAGCTGGGCGGCCTCGGAGAAGATCGACGTGGTGCCGCACTCGAGGTCCCAGGCCGCCCGGTAGGTCAGCAACCTCGCCGCCTCGAGGCGCACCTGCATGTCGGCGATGCGGTTGGAGACGGACTGGAAGCGGCCGATGTTGTGGCCGAACTGTTCGCGGCTCTTGGCGTGCGCCACGCACTGCTCGATCTGGCGCGCCATGGTGCCGAGCAGCGGCGCCAGGATCAGTGCGCGTTCCCAGTCCATCGTCGTGCGCAGGATTCGCGAACCCTGTTTCTCGGCGCCGAGTCGCTGCGCGGCCGGCACCCGGCAGCCGTCGAGCCTGAGCTCACCCCACGGCGAGGTCTTCAACCCCGCCTTCTCGTACCGGGACTCCACGGTCAGGCCCGGCTGGTCGCGGTCGACCAGGAACGCGGTCACACCGGTGAAACCGAGGTCGGGGTCGACGGTGGCGTAGACGATGAACACGTCCGCGATCGGGGCGTTCGTGACGAAGCGCTTGGTGCCGTCTAGCACGTAGTGGTCCCCGTCGCGACGGGCCCGCGCGGTCAGCGCCATCGCGTCCGAGCCGCTCTCCGGCTCGGTGATCGCGTGCGCGCCGACGAACCGGCCGTCGCACAACGCCGGCAGGTACCGCTGTTTCTGCTCGGCCGTGCCGAACTCCCGGATCGGCAGCTCCACCGCCCAGATGTGGGCGCCGAGCGAGATCAGCAGGCCGTTGTCCCGGCAGCCGCGGCCGAGCCCTTCCATGGCCAGCGCACAGGTCGTCGGCGCCAGCCCGAGCCCGCCGTACTCCCGCGGCACCGCGAGGCCGAGCACTCCTCCTCGCGCGCAGCGCTGCCAGTCGTCCGGGTGCAGCCGCCGGGACTGTTCCCGGGCCTCGAGGTCACCACCCAGCTCGGCCCCGAGCGCGCGCATCCGCTCGCCGAGGTTGACCTGTTCCTCGTCCCAGCTCAGCTTCACGACATCGCACCGGCGTGGTTCGGGTTCGGCAGTGCCGCAAGGGAGGCGGCGATCTGCTCCGCCGGGACCCCCTCGTCGGACAGGCCGCCGGCCAGGTACTGGTCGTAGGCGGACAGGTCGAGCAGGCCGTGACCGCTGATGTTGAACAGGATCACGGTGGCCCGCCGCTCGGCACGGGCCCGCATGGCCTCGTCGACCGCCGCCCGGACGGCGTGGGCCGACTCCGGCGCGGGGATGAGCTTCTCGGCCCTGGCGAACAGCGCGCCCGCCTCGAACACCGTGTTCTGGCCGTACGCGACGGCCTCGATCGCGCCGCTGTCGTAGAGGGCGCTCACCAGCGGGGCCGCGCCGTGGTAGCGCAGACCGCCCGCGTGCATGCCCGGCGGTACGAAGGTGTGGCCCAGCGTGTACATCTTGGTCATGGGCGTGGTGCCGGAGAAGTCGTTGTAGTCCCAGGCGTACCGGCCACGGGTCAGCTTCGGGCAGGCCTCCGGCTCCACCGCGACCAGGCGGGTGTTGGCGCCGGTGCGCAGCTTCTCCCGGTGGAAGGGAAAGGCGAGCCCGGCGAAGTTGCTGCCCGCGCCCATCGCCGCGATCACCACGTCGGGGAACTCGCCGGCCAGCTCCAGCTGGCGCAACGCCTCCTCCCCGATGACGGTCTGGTGCAGCAGAACGTGGTTCTCCCCGCTGCCGACGGCGAACCGGCCGCCCTCGAGTGACCTGGCGTGCTCGAGCGCCTCGGCGTTGGCGATCGCCAGGCTCCCCGAACTGTCCGGAGTGGACTCGAGCACGCCCCGGCCGGCGCTGGTGATCGGACTCGGGCTCGGCACCACCCGGGCGCCGTTCAGCTCCATCATCACCCGGCGGTACGGCTTCTGGTCGAAGCTGCAGCGGACCATGAACGCCGTGCAGTCCAGGTCGAACGCCTGCGCGGCCATCGCAAGGGCGGTGCCCCACTGCCCGGCGCCGGTCCCCGTGGTCAGCTCCTTGGCGCCGGCCTTCATGTAGTAGTACACCTGGGCCAGCGCCGAGTTGAGCTTGTGGCTGCCGGCGCCGTTGGTGCCCTCGTACTTGTAGTAGATGTGGGCGGGCGTGTCCAAGGCCTGCTCCAGGGCGTGGGCCCGCACCAGGGGCGTGGGACGCCACCGCTGGTACTGCTCGCGCACCTCGCGCGGGATCTCGACGAAGCGGTCCTTGCCGACGCTGCTGCGATACATCGACAGCGGGATGTTCGGCGCCGAGACGCCGTTGCTCGGCTCCGCGTCGGCCGCCGCCGGCCGGACGCGGCGCACGTCCGCCGTGGGGATGTCGACGTCGGCGAGGATGTTGTACCAGTGGGTGGGGACGTCGTCGGCGTCCAGCAGGTACTGGTTGCGAATGGCCTTCACGCCGTCTCCACCGCCGCCGTGCTCTGTCGCACCAGCGCGACGAGGTCGCCGACCGTGCGCAGGTCGGCGTTCATGACGTCCTCGTCGTCGATCCGGCCGCCGAACTCGTCCTCCACCGCGACCAGCAGCTGCAGCAGATGCAGCGAGTCGAGCTGGATCTGGGGTGAGTACAGCGAAACGCCGAGTCCGATGTCCTCCGGGTTCAGCGACAGGTCGAGGACGTCGACCATGATCTTGCGTACTCGGTTCGCGACGTCGTCACCGTTCACCTTGAACTCCTCCGATTCGCGGCGAATCCTCCACGATGCGGGTGTCGGGACTCATCCGTTCGACCACATCGGCCAGGAGTTCCGCCTCGTGGTCCATGAGATAGAAATGTCCGCCGGGAAAGCGGCGCGTGGCGAACCCACCGAAGGTGAGCTCACGCCACGCGTCGAAGTCCTCGGCCCCGACGTCCGGGTCCGCCACACCGGCGTACGCGGTCACCGGTGTGCGCACCCGCCGCGCCGTCGCGGGGTGATAGGTCTCGATGAGGCGCAGGTCGGCCCGCAGCGACGGGAGCACGAGCGGCACCAGCCCCGGCTCCGCGAGCACCGCCGGGTCCATCCCGCCCAGCTCCACCAGACCGTCCAACATCGCAGCGTCGTCCCGTTCGTGCAGGTCACGACTGTTGCGTTCACGCAGGGGTGAGCCCTGCCCGGAGACGAACAGGTGCACCGGACGCACCCCGTGCCGCTGCTCCAGCCGCAGGGTCACCTCGTAGGCGACCGCGGCGCCCATGCTGTGCCCGAACAAGGCCACCGGCCGGTCGGCCAGCGGCGCCACGGCCTCGGTGGCCCGGTCCGCGAGCTCGTCCATGCGTGTCAGGCACGGCTCCACGAAGCGGTCCTGTCGGCCGGGGTACTGCACGGCGACCAGTTCCACGTCCGCCGGCAGGACCCGCGACCACCTGTGGAAGGCACTCGCATTCCCGCCGGCATGGGGAAAGCAGATCAACCGAATTCGCGGTGTTGTCGCCGAAACATACCGCCTGAGCCACGCCGCACCGGCGTGCCCAATACGGGATACAAGGGGTACCACGAATTCGGACTCTATCCGCTTTACGCGCACGCTCAAGAGGCAGTTCTCTTCTACAGTTCGCATCCAGCCGGCCCGACGACACCTGCGGAATAGTTCGCGCCGTGACCCTGCGCATGCCGGAAATCCGGGTGGACTTTCCCACCGAGATCAGCCCGTTCGTCGACGACGTGGAAGCCAGCACCCGCGCCTTCGTCCGCCGCTTCGACCTCGCGGCCACCGAAGCGGACCGGCGCCACCACGAGCGAGCGCTGTTCGGCACCCTGATGTCCCGCGCCTACCCGCACGCCGGCCGTGCCGAGCTCGGCCTGGTGACCGACTGGGTCAGCACGATGCTGGTGCTCGACGACTACTTCGACGAGACCGACCTCGGGCTGGCGCCGGACGAGCTGCGTGCCGTGACCGCGGAGATCCTGAGCTGGCTGCGCGCGGACGGCGTCGTTGCGGACCCCGCGACGGGCGGGGCGAAGCACCCGGTCACCGTGGTGTTCCGACCGGCGGTCGCCGACCTGTGGCGGCGCACCTGCGAGTACACGTCGCCGACCTGGCGGGCGCGGCTGGCCGGACATTTCGGAGAATTCTTCGAAACGTGTGTCTGGGAGGCGGAGAACCGGCTGGCCGATCGGACGCCGGGGCTCAAGGAATACCTCGCCAACCGCAGCCGCTCCTTCCTGCTGCCCTATTTGGACCTCGTCGAGGTGACCACGCACGCCGAGGTGCCGGAGGAGATCTACCGGCTGCCCGAGTTCACCGAGATGAACCAGGCGCTCTCGGACGCGGACCTGGGCACCAACGACCTCTTCACCTGCGAGAAGGAAGCCGCGCTCGGCGACCAGCACAACCTCGTCCTGGTGTACCAGCACGAGCACGACACCGACCTGCAGACCGCGGTCGACGCCGTCGGGGCGATGACCCAGGAGCGGTACGACCGGTTCTCCGAGCTCAGCAGGATGTTTCCCGACGAGGTGCTCGGCGCCGACGCCGATCCGTCCACAAAGGATCTCATCCGCACGCATGTCGCCTGCCTCCGCAGCTGGCTGACCGGGCAGCTGCGGTGGCGCTTCGAGACCAAGCGCGCCGATCCCAACCGTGGCACGGACTGACCACCGACCCAATCGGCCGATCGGGGAACGGAATGCGCAACCGGTACGCCACGCTCGACCAACTGCAGAGCCTCGATCCCAAGTCCGACCACGAACAGATCCACCGGATCTTCTCCGACCAGGAGTTCCCGTGGGACTACGGCCGCGGCCTGGAGGTCGCGATCTGGCGGACCTGTTGCGTGCCAAGCATCTCCGAGACGTTGGACGGCAGCGGTGAGTTCGCCCTCCGTGCGCAGAAGCGCTACGACGACACCCGGATCCTGCTGGGCGAGCTCGTCCGCAACGGCTACGACTCCGAGCGCGGCAAGGCGGCCGTGCGACAGATCAACCTGGCGCACCGCCGGTTCACGATCTCCAACGAGGACATGCTCTACGTGCTGTCCACGTTCATCTACGAGCCGATCCGCTGGATCGACCGCTGGGCCTGGCGGCCGGTCAGCGAGACCGAGCGGCTGGCCAGTTTCTACTTCTACGTCGGCGTCGGCCGGATGATGAACGTGCGCTCCCTGCCGACGGACTACGACGAGTTCGAGCGGTTCAACCGTGAGTACGAGCAGGCTCGGTTCCGGCCCGCGCCGAGCAACCACCGGGTCGGCAGCTCGATCATCCGGCTGTACCTTTCCTGGTACCCGCGCCCGATCGCCGCGCTCGTCGGCGCCACCCTCCCGTGTCGCCTCGACGGTCCGGCGCTGGACGCGCTGGGTATGGCCCGGCCTCGGCGCTGGGCCAGAACGCTCAACTGGCTCGCGCTGCGTGGCCACGCCAGGGCCGAACGGCTGGCCCCGACGTTGGTGGCGCGGCTGACCAAGCGGCCGGCGGCCCGGACCTACCCCGGCTACCCGAAGGGCTACGACATCAGCGACATCGGCCCCGAAAACGTCACCGGCCGGCCGGACGCACCGGCCGAGCGTGTCGGGGACTGAGCCGGCGATGCGCGCCCCCGTCGGCATCGGCGACACCCCGCTGCAGCCGGTCCGAGTCCGGCTGGGCGACCGGACCGCGCGGCTGTGGCTCAAGCTGGAGGCGGCGAACCCGTTCGGGTCGATCAAGGCCCGCACCGCGGACGCACTGCTGTCCACGCTGGAGGCGACCGGTGAGCTGCGCCCCGGCCGGCGGGTGGTCGAGTCGACCTCGGGAAACCTCGGCATCGCCCTGGCCGGGCTGTGCGCGGCCCGTGGCTACCGCTGCACGCTGGTCGTCGAGCCGAGCACGCCGTGGACCAGCATCGCGCAGATGTCCGCCCACGGCGCCGAAGTCGTCACGGTCGCCGACGTCCCAGGTGGACGGACGCTGGACGCCCGGTTGCGCGCGGTGCGGGAGATCCTCGAGCAGGACGGCCTTGCCGTGTGGACCAACCAGTACGAGAGCCCGGCCAACCCGGGGGTGCACGAGAGCCAGACCGCGGCCGAGCTGGCGAAGGCCGCCCCGGACGGCGGTTACGACGCCGTCGCGGTGTCGGTGTCGACGGGCGGCACGCTCGCCGGCATCGCCAGGTACTTCCGGGACAACCACCCGCGGACCAGGGTCGTCGCGGTGGACGCGGTGGGTTCCGCGGCGCTGGGCGGCGCGCCCGCCGAACGTCCGCTCAAGCTCGCCGGCTTCGGCTCGGCCCGACCTTCCACGTTCGTCCAGAGTGGACACTGGGACCACGTCGTGCGGGTCCGGGACGCGGACGCGATCGCGGCCTGCGCCGTGCTGCGGGAGCGGACCGGGGTGTCGCTGGGCGGCAGCGCCGGCGCGACCGTGCTCGCCGCGACCGTCCGGGCCCTGGTCGATCCCGACCTGCGCGAGCTGGCCTGTGTCTGTCCGGACAGCGGCGAGAAGTACGCGCGGCTCCACGAGGTCGCCCCCGACCCCGGGGACGAGCCGGAGGAATGGACTACGGTGGCTCTCGCTGTTCTTGCCGGGGCGGAACTCGAGGGGGAGACATGAGCGAGACGATCACCTATCTGGACGGCGCGGACGTGGCGCGGCTGTGTGCCGGTCTGCCCGTCGTCGACCTGGCGCGCGAGACGCTGCTCGCCTTCCGGCGCAAGGAGGCCGGGCTCTTCCCGGAGACCGGGCTGCGGTGGACCACGCCGACCGGCGCGTCGGCGCGCAGCCTCATACTGCCGGCCTGGTCCGGTGACAGCTACGGCTGCAAGATCATCAACGCGTCGCTGGGCAACCATCGTTTCGGTCTCCCCCGCGCGGCCGGGCTGATCGTGCTCGACGACCCGGAGACCGCTCGGCCGGTGTGCGTCATGGAGGGCGGCCGGATCAGCGCGCTGCGTACCGCGGCCGTGTCCGTCGCCGCGGTGCGAGCGGTCCGCGACCTCGCGCGGGTCACGAGCGTGGCCTTCCTCGGCTGCGGCCGACAGGCCGAGATGCATCTGGAACTGTTGAGCCCGATGTGCCCGGCGCTGACCGAGGTGTACCTGTTCGACCAGAATCGCGAGCAGGCAGAACGGCTCGCCGAAGCCGGTCCGCACCGCACGGTGGTGCCCGACGCCCGCGCGGCGGTGACCAGCGCCGACCTCTCGATCGCGGCCACCACGACCACCGAGTCCTATGTGGAGCTGGACTGGCTGCCGGCCGGCGGCACCTTCGTCAACGTCTCCCTCGACGACGCCACCGAGGGCCTCCTGCTCGGCGCCGACCACCTGTTCATCGACGACTGGGACCTGGTAACCGGCGACGACCACCGACTGCTGGGCAAGCTCGTCAGGGCCGGTCGGGTCAGCGGGCCGGGCCAGCCGGCGCCCGAAGGCGGCCGCGCCGTCGACGCCGACCTGCCCATGCTGTTCTCCGGCGAGTACCCCCGCGTGGTCGCCGAGCGCGATCGCGTGGTGGTCAACCCGTTCGGCATGGGTGTGCACGACATCGCCCTGGCGGCGGCGGTGTACGCGAGCGCCACCGAGCAGGGCCTCGGCCGCGCGCTACCCCGCTGAGTACCCCGTCAGGGCAACGTTCAGCACGTTCTCGGCGGCCCAGACGCCCGCCAACCGCACCAACGTCACTTGACGGGGCGCTGGTCCAGCTCCGCCAGCACCTCATCGGTGTGCTCGCCGAGAACAGGCGCCGCACCGCGCAACGACTCCAACCCCACCCCGAAACGAACGGGAAAGCGCACCTGCCGACGAGGCGGCTCGTTCGACGACCCAGGCACCGTCCCCACCAACCCGCGAGCCACCACATGCTCGTCGGCGTGGACCTCACCCACCGACTCGTACACGGGCGCCCAGGGAACGTCCACATCGGACAGAGCAGTGCACCACCAGGAGAAGTCCCGCTGGGCGAAGACGCCGGCCAGCAGCTTGTGCACCTCGGCCTTGGCGCGGGTGCGGTCCGGTCGCCGGTCGTGGCGGTCGTCGGCCAGGTCGGGGAACTCCTCGGCGAACGCGAGGCGGAACGTGCGCCAGAACTTGTCCTCGAACGTCGCCAGCGTGATTCGGCGACCGTCGGCGGTGGCGAACACGTCGTTGTCGCCGGTGAGGAGCGGGCTGTCGATCGGGTCGGCGGCCGGCAGCAGCGGGCCGGCCCACGCCGCGACGGCCTCGTGCAGCGAGACGTCCAGGTGCTGCCCCGCCCCGGTGCTCCCGGCCGAGGAAGCCGCGACCGTGATCGCCAGCGCCGCGTACATCGCGCCGGCCAGGTCGGCCACCCGCACGCCCACCCGGTCGACGTTCCCCTCGACCCGGTGCGGCACCGCGAAGAAACCGGACAGGGCAAGGAAGTTCAGGTCGTGGCCCGGCCGGGAGGCGTAGGGCCCGTCCTGACCGAACCCGGTGATCGAGCACAGCACCACCCGCGGGTTGACCGCCCGCAGCGCCTCGTAGCCGAGGCCCATCCCGGCCAACACGCCCGGCCGGTAGCTCTCCACCACCACGTCACTGCGCTCGACCAGCCGCAGCAGGGTCGCCCGGTCCTCCGGCGTCCGCAGGTCCAGTGCCACGGACCGTTTGTTGCGGTTCAACGCCGCGAACGTGGCCCGATCGGCCAGCCTGCCGTAGTCGCCGCCGCCAGGGCCCTCGATCTTGATCACGTCCGCGCCGAGGTCGGCCAGCAGCAGCGTGGCGAATCCCGGCAGCAGGCGCGTCAGGTCCAGCACCCGCATTCCGCTCAGTCCCGGCCATTCCATGCCCATGAGCCATAGACCTTACCCGCGCGGGGGCGCGAAAAACTGGAGCAGAACTGTATCCGCGACTGCCTCTGTGCATTTGTCCGAATTCGCGGCAAACTCCTGCGCAAATTCGTGTCGAGGAGTACATCATGTCTGCCAGTCCCATCGCCACCGACCAGCCCGTGCTTTCCTACTGGGCCGCCGACGAGTCCCTGCCACTGACCGACCTGACGGTGGGCGCGCTGCTCCGCAGGACCGCCGCCGAACGCCCGGACGTGCTTGCCCTGGAAGGCATTCCCGACGACGGGTCGGCGCCGCGCCGGTGGACCTACGCCGAGCTGCTCGCCGAAGCGGAAGCCGTCGCAGCCGGCATCCTGGCCAGGGTCGGGCTCGGCGAACGGGTCGCGATCTGGGCGCCGAGCGTCGCGGAATGGCCCATCGTCGAATATGCCGCCGCACTCGCCGGCGTCACGCTGGTGACGCTGAACCCGACACTGCGTGCCGGCGAGCTCGAACACGCGCTACGCACCGCGGAATGCACGATGCTGCTGCACGCGGAGAAGAACCGCACCTACGACATGGCCGAGGTGGTCGCCAAGGTCGCACCCGGCCTGCCGCACCTTCGCCACGTCGTGTCGCTCGCCGACTGGGCGGGACTCAAGGGCACCGGCCCGCTGCCGTCCGAAGGGGACATCGCGAAGATCCCCGCACAGATCCAGTTCACCTCCGGCACGACCGGCGCCGCGAAGGCCGTCCTGCTGTCCCACGAGTCCATCGTCAACGTGGCCCAGGTCGCGTTGGACGTGCTCGAGGTCGCCGACGGCACGACCGTCGTGTCCCCGCTGCCGATGTTCCACACGGCCGGCTGCATCGTCTCCTGCCTCGGCCCGCTGTGCCGAGGCGGCACGTTCGTCCTCCTGGAACGGTTCGCCCCGCAGCTGCTGCTCGACGTGCTGAACCGCCACCCTGGCGCGGTACTGACGAGCGTGCCGACGATTCTCGGCGCACTGAACGACGTCGCCCGCACCGCCGAGACGCGACCCCGGTTGTCGGCCGTGATCACCGGCGCGGCCCCGGTCCGCGCCAAGCTGATCACCGAGTCCGAGGAACTGTTCGCCACCACCGTGTTCAACCTCTACGGCCAGACCGAGCTCGCCTCCGTGGTCACGCTCACGCGGCCGGAGGACACCGCGACGACCAAGACCACCACGGTCGGGCGGGCGATGCCGCACATGGCGTGCAAGATCGCCGACCCGGACACCGGCGAGGCCGTCCCGGTCGGCACCACCGGCGAGATCTGCGCGCGCGGGTACCAACAGATGATCGCCTACTACGGCGACGCGGAGGCGACCGTCCGCAAGGTCGACGCCGAGGGCTGGCTGCACACCGGCGACCTCGGCGCCATGGACGAGACCGGCGCGATCCGCCTCGACGGCCGGCTCAGCGACATCATCATCCGCGGCGGCGAGAACATCTCCCCCGCCGCCGTCGAGACGTTCCTCAGCTCGGTGCCGGGGATTCGCGAGGCCGTGGTCGTCGGCCTGCCGGACGACACCTGGGGCGAGATCGTCGGGGCGGTCCTCAAGCTCGAAGCGGAGGGACGCACCGAGCCGGTCGACCTCGTCGGCCTGTGCAAGGAGAACCTGTCCCCGCACAGCATTCCCACGCAGTGGTTCGTGGCGGAGGAGTTCCCGCTCACCGCGTCCGGCAAGATCCAGAAGTTCCGGGTACAGGACGTCATCGCCGAGGGCGGCTACCGGCGGCTCGATTCCGGCACGCTCGACAGCTGAGTCGCATGTGGACCGGGGCGCCGCGAGCTCAGCCCACGAGCACCGCGGCGCCCCGGTAACGCTGCTCGGCCGGGGCCGGCCCGCACCCGCCGCCGCGCAGCACCGACAGGTGCGCCGCGCGCAGGTCCGCACCGGGCTCGATGCCGAAGTCGGTGCGCAGCCTGCGGTCCAGGTCCCGAAACAGGGCCAGTGCGGCCACCCGTTGGCCGGCGCCGGCGAGCGCCATCATCAGCCGGGTGTGCAGACCCTCGTGCAGCGGGTGGGCATGCACCAGCGGGCGCAGCTGCCGGACGGCCTGCTCGAAGCCACGCACCGCGATGGTCAGGTCGGCCAGCCGCAGCGCCGCGTCGAGCCGCTGGTGCTCGTACTCCACAGCGAGCCGGTGGCCGGTGAGCCGGTCGGAGGCGCCGTCGAGCACCCGGCCGCGCCACAGCGCCATGGCCTGGGTGAGCAGCTCCTCCTCCAGCTCCGCGTCGTCGGCGGCCCGCGCGTAGTCGGCGTCGTGGACCAGCTCCTGGAACCGCAGCAGGTCCAGCTGGGCGGTCTCGATCTGCAGCTCGTAGCCCGCGTGCCCTCGCACGATCGTCGGGCTGCCCGAATCGGTCCGATGTGGAGCCAGCAGCGCGCGCAGCCGGGAGACATAGGTGTGGATCAGCTGGTTGAACGAGTTGGGCAGATCCTCTCCCCACAGCACCTCGACGATCTCGTCGTGCGGCACCGCCTGGTTGGCCCGCAACACCATCAGCGCGAGCAGGCTCTGCTGCTTCGGTGTGCCGGTGTTGAGCGTGGCGTCCCCACGCACGGCGCCGAACGGGCCGAGCACCCGGAGCTCGAGTGGCTCGTCCTCCTCGTACGGCACACCGTCCTGGTCTCGGCCGTGGGCGAGCAGCCGCGGCTCGCCCAGCGCCTCCGCCAGCCGCTCGACGGAGTCCTGACGTGGCACCCGGACCCGGCCCTGCTCGATCTCCCGCAGCGCTCGCAGGCTGAGCCCCGACATCAGGGCCAGCGACCGCTGGCTCAGCCGCTGCCGGTGCCGCACGGACCTGATCAGGTCGCCTAAGTGGACCTCATCAGTCCCAAGAGGAACATCTAGCACGTCGGTCATCGACAACTCTCCCATCACCCCACGGGCCGAGACCGAGCGCTCCGCGTGCGCGGACGCCGCTCTCGGCCCACCTCAGCTCACCTGTGCAGATCAGCTCCGGACATCCCCAAAACCACATCGAATGGCGGGCCACCGCTACCTTCGGCGGACTCGGGTCCAGCCGGGTCTGTCGTCTCCCGCCCGGCGTCTGGAGGATCAGCTCCTTGACGCCGTAGTCCTCGTGCAGCGCGAGCGCCACACTGCGCACCGCGCGGTCGTCCGTGCGCCGCGCACCACCGTCAACCCCGTACGCGTCGAAGCGGAAACCGGTCCGGCCAACCCGTTGGGTCACCAGCAACGCGCCGGCGCCGATCCCGGTGCGCCGCCGACACATCGTCATCGCGACCGCGGGCCAGTCCACGTGCCGGCCGGTGCCCCGAACGATCAGGAAGTCCCGGTCACCGTCACAGACCTTGCTGAAGCGGAGGAGCACGCCGCCTCCTCCCGTTCGACACCCACCTCGGCGGCCAGCAGCGCGTCGCGCAGGATGTCCGCGGCCGTGTCGACGACATCGGCCGTCACGTTCAGCGGCGGCAGCATCCGCACCACCGCGTCGCCTCGGCCGCCCAGCTCGACGATCAACCCGCGCCGCAGTGCGCCGAGCTGCACCGCCCTGGCGAGCTCGCTCGCCGGCGTGCCGGTCACCGGGTCGGCCAGCTCGACCGCCCACATCAGACCCATGCCGCGCGACTCGCGCACCCACGCGCTGGTCTCGGCGAGCTCGCCGAGCCGCGCGGACAGCTGCGCCTCGCGCGCCAACACGTTGTCCAGCACCGAGTCCCGCTCGATCAGGTCCAGCGCGGCGACCCCGGCGGCGAACGCGAGCTGGTTGCCGCGGAACGTCCCGATGTGCGCGCCCGGGGCCCACCGCTCCATCGCCCGGTCGTACACGATCATCGAGACGGGCAGCCCGATACCGCTCAGTGCCTTCGACGCGACCACGATGTCCGGCTCGATGCCGAAGCGCTCGAACGCGAACCAGGTGCCCGTGCGCCCGCACCCGGTCTGCACCTCGTCGACGATCAGCGGGATCTCGAGCCGCGCGGTCACCTCCCGCAGGCTGCGGACGAACTCGGGGTTGGCCGGAATGCCACCGCCTTCGCCCTGCACCAGCTCGATCAGGACGGCCGCCGGTTTCGGCACCCCGCTCTTCTCGTCGGTCAGCACGTGCTCGACGTAGGTCGCGCAGTTCGTGTCGCACGTGGACGGTGCCAGGCCCAGCGGGCACCGCGTGCAGTACGGGAAGGGCAGGAAGTGGACGCCCGGCATCCCGTTGGCCACCGTCTCTTTGGGATAACGGTTTCCGCTGACCGCCATCGCCCCGGCGGTGCTGCCGTGGAACGCACCGTGAAATGCCACGACGTCGCCGCGACCGGTGGCCATCTTGGCGAGCTTGATCGCCGCCTCGACGCCGTTGGCACCGGTCGGGCCACAGAAATGGATCTTCATGCGGTCGCGCATGGTGGCCGGCAACATCGCCAGCTGGCGCCGGGTGAACGTGTCCTTCACCGGGGTCGGGAAGTCGAGGCCGTGCACGTACTCGCCGAGCTGTCCGGCCACGGCCGCGACCAGCTCGGGATGTCCGTGCCCGAGTGAGAGCACTCCCGCGCCGGCGAGGAAGTCGATGAAGACGTTACCGTCCACATCCTCCAGGAACGGACCCGCGCCACGGCGCACCGCGATGGGCAGGTTGCGCGGATAGGTACGTGCGCTCGACTCGAACCGCTCCTGACGGTCGAGGTACTCACGACTGCGCGGGCCGGGGACGTCTGTTTTGATCGTCAGTTTCACGATGGGGGCTTCCTTGTGCATTCAGACAAGTGGTCGGTGCGGTCGTGCAGGTCCCGGACTCGGCCCCCAGGGAATGGCTGCGAAAGGTGCCATCAACTCGTTTCTCCGCGCCGCCGTGGATAGCGGCGGGCCCACCGTACGAGTGGGACACCCGGCCGGACAGCTTTGTTGACCAACCCTGGTCGACTTCGGACAAGCTTGGCCACGGCGAGCCGGGTAGTGAATAACTTTCCGATCTTCGCAGGTCAAGATCGACCGGCAGCCGCACTGAACACGGATTTCACGTCACGACCGGGATGGCGCGACACCTGGATGACTTCATTGGAGAGTCGGTTGGTTACTAACAGGCAGTATCTTGATCGCCGGAGCAGTCAGGTTGTCCGTTTGTGAAGCGCGCGAGGTGCTGGCGTGCAAGGGTCCGGACCGGCACGCCACGATGTGCGGCGCGACGAGCTCACGTCGAGTCCGACATGGACTGGTGCCAGCACAACGGCCCCGTGCCCGGTACCGCCCGAATCGGCACTTGACGTGCTCGGCACGATGTTCCGAACGAACCGATGACGCGACACGACAAAGAGGTCATGTTGGGAACGGTCGACGACCAGCGCCAGAACTCCGACCAGGACGAACCACCGGTACGCGCGTTCTGGCAACAGCTCGACATGCTGCGCCGTGAACGCGGTCTGTCGTACAAACAGCTGGAACGGCGGGCGGGCACCGCGGCGAGCACGCTGCAGTACTGGATGACCCGCAGCGCCCGGCTGGTCGCGTGGGTTCAGGTACGCGCCGTCGTCCGTGCGCTGGAGGAACCGGAGGAGCTCTGGTTCGACCGGTGGAAGTGGGCGGACCGGGAGTCGACCCGGACCGACCGGGCCCGACCCGACGTCGAGGCGCGACCGGCGACGGGGACGGTGATCGCCCGGTCGCAGCTGCCGATGGACATTCGTGAGTTCACCGCCCGCAAGGCGGAGCTGCGGCAGATGTACGACGCGCTGTCGACCGCCACCAGCCAGATGGCGGTGCCCATCGTGGTGATCACCGGCATGGCCGGGGTCGGCAAGACCCGGCTCGCCATCCACGTCGCACACCAGCTGAAGGAACGGTTCCGGTTCGGCGACGTCCAGCTGTACGCGGACCTGCGCGGGCACTGTCCCGAGCAGGAGCCGGCCGGTCCGACCGCGGTGCTGGCGGCGTTCCTGAACCTGCTCGGTGTGCCGGCCGCGGAGATCCCCCACGACATGGCGGCACGGGCGGCGCTGTACCGGGACCGGCTGGAGGGCGAACGGGCGATCGTCCTACTGGACAACGCCGCGAGCGAGGAGCAGGTGCGCCCGCTGCTGCCGGGCAGCTCGACGTGCCGGGTCCTGATCACCAGCAGGCGCAAGCTCGCCGGGCTGGAGGGCGTGCAACCGTTGACGGTGAAGGAGTTCGCCGAGGACGAGGCGGTGGCGCAGCTCGCGGAGGTGATCGGCGCGGACCGGGTCGCGGCGGAGCCACAGGTCGCGGCGGAGATCGTCCAGCGGTGCGGGTACCTGCCGCTCGCGGTGGCACTCGCGGCCCGGCGCCTGCGCGCCCGTCCCGCGTGGACACTGGCGGACTTCGCGCGCCGGCTGCGGGCGAACGCGTGCTCGCTGGGCGAGCTTGAGGTGAGCGACCGTGGCGTCCGCACCATGTTCGGCCTTTCGTACGAACAGATCCCGGTGGCGCACCGCAGGACGTTCCGTTTCCTCGCACTGCATCCCGGCGACGACTTCACGCCGCACACGACGGCGGCGCTGACGGGCACCACGCCGGAGGCCGCCGAGAACGTGTTGGAGGCGCTGCTCGACGAGCACCTGGTCGACCAGTCGACGGCGGGCCGGTACAAGTTCCACGACCTGGTGCGGACCTATGCGTGGGAACGGGTCGGCGAGGAGGTGTCCGCGCGGCAGGCGGACGCGGTGCACCGGCTGCAGACCTGGTACCTGTACGCGGCGGACCGCGCGAACCGGTTGCTGGACCCGAAGTTTCGCGGCGTTCCCCTGGACCCGGCGGACGAGCCACAGTGGACACCGGAGTTCGCGACACACCAGGAAGCTCTCGACTGGTGCGACGCCGAGCACCGCAACGTGGTGGCCGCGGTCGGGCAGGGTATAGAGCACGGTCTGGACGACATGGCGTGGCGGCTCGCGGCCACGATGTCGTACTACTTCAAGTTACGCACACTGTGGGCCGACTGGATCAAGACGTACAAGGCGGCCGTCGACGCGGCGCGAAGGGCAAAGAGCGGCCTCGGCGAGGCGCGGCTGCTGGACGGACTGGCCATGGCGTACTGCGACGTCGGCCGTTTCGCGGAGTCCATCGCGTGTTTCCACGAGTCGCTGGCGATCTACCACCGGCTGGGCGACCAACTCGGCGCGGCCGAGACGACGGGACACCTCGGCGACGCGTTCCGACAGGCCGGCCGGCACGACGACGCGGTGGACGCGATCCAGCGGTCGCTGGCGACGTTCCAGAAGCTGGCCGACCAACGAAACCAGGTCGTCGGTCTCAACAACCTCGGCAGGGCGTACCGAGCACTCGATCGTCCGGAGGACGCGCTCGAGTGCCACCTGCGCGCGTGGCACCTGCGCGGACAGGAAGGCATCGACCACTACACAGAGGCGACGATCCTCAACGACCTCGGCGAGAGCTACGAGACGCTTGGCCACGCCGACCAGGCCGTCAACTGCTACCGGGAGACGCTCCACCGCCGCCGCGAACTGGGCGACCGCCGCGGCGAAGCCGAGACGCTGCAGAACCTGGGCCGCACCCAGGGCGACACGGTATCCGACTGCTACGAACAAGCCTCCCAAATCCACCGCGAGCTCGACGACCGTCGCGCACGGGCGCAGTCACTGGATGTCTGACATTTCCTCCAACTGGGCCCGCAGCTCGGTTAGCCCAATTGAGTGAGGACTCCACTGTGGGTTGCCCAGACTTCATTCAGTTGAGACATTTGAATCCGATTCACAATCTACTCGACACACTCACGGAGAGTAGTCATAGCTGGTAGCATGGCCTGCGCGGCGTGACGGAGAGTTGATGCGTAGGCGATTGGTGAAGGTGTAACGGCGTCATACGCCATGGCGATCAGTTCACCAACGCGTAGTGCGAAATCCCCATCGGCGACATTTGCTCGCAGCGCGTTCATGACCAATGTGAGGAGGTACGCATGCGTACCTTGTCCAAAGTGTCCAGTAGGTATTCAGCGCGCACGATGTTGTCGATGGGGATTTCGATCGTCGTCGCGCTGAGTCTGGCGGCGGCTCTCGCCACCTGGCGTGGCTCACCGATCGCAGGCGCGATAACGGTGTTGGGGTGCGCGCTGGCCGTCACCGTGTTCGTTCTGATCCGGCGTACGCTGCGCAGGGCGTCCGCACAGATCGAAGCTATTCTGCGCGAGGAACTCGGCGCGGGCGTGTCGAGACCGAAGCAGAATGGTTGAACCACAACTCGTGACGCGTCCTCGTTCTGCCACAGGAATTCGATCACCGGTGTATTCGACCGCGGCCTGACCACTGATTCGGCGAGTTGTCAGTGGGTGAGAAGCGGGCTGTCGACGAGGCCGGTGGTGGAGGCGATGGGGATGCCGAGAAGGCAGCCGATGACGTTGCCGATGTAGCTGATGCGGAGGTGATTTGGTGGCGGTGTCACCGGCGTGGCGTCCGGCCGTGACGGTGCCGGTGAACACGACGGTCTGGCCGACGATGGTGGGGCTGGACAACGCGATGGTGGTGGTGCCGGCCGTGGCGTCGTGCCAGGTGAGGGTTTCGGTCGTCGCGGGTCCGGCGGTGGCCGGGACGCAGCTGATGGTCAGGACCGCGGTCTCGCTGCCGGTGGCGGTCGGGCCGATTACACAGGTGCTGTAGGAGCTGCTTTCGGTCACGGTGATCGACTGTGGGGGTTTGGGCGATCGGTGGCGAGAAGGTGCGACCGAAGCTGCCCGGTAAGCGTTCAGAGTGTGGTGATCTGCGCGGTGAGGGTGCCGTTCTGGAGGGTGACTCCTGAGCTGGTCAGGCATTGCAGGGGGTTGGGGACGACATAGAGCCAGATGACGGTGGCGTT
The DNA here is from genome assembly GCA_963840275.1 of uncultured Actinomycetota bacterium. Taxonomy (GTDB): domain Bacteria; phylum Actinomycetota; class Actinomycetes; order Mycobacteriales; family Pseudonocardiaceae; genus Actinophytocola. Next base: position 99,153 of record CAWIYK010000001.1, on the reverse strand, counting down.
GCCGCCTTGGAACTGGCCGCTGACGACCGGGCCGGTACCCGTGACCTGTTCGATGCCGGCGGCGATGGTGTCGGTGAAGGTCAGGTCGATCACGCTGTGCTGGCCGTTGTTCCAGGTGATGGTGAACTCGGGGTCCTCGTGGATGCTGGGCACACCCAGGCAGGAGGCGCCGTCGATGGTGATCCCGGAGAACGAGCCGCCGCTGGTGAGAGTGGGATCGGTGGAGGCGCAGCTGCTGAAGGAGTCGGTCTCGGCGTAGTGCACCGTCCGCGGGGTGAAAGTCAGTCCGGGCGAGTAGGTGATGGTCGAGCTGCCCAGGCAGGTGGTCGAACTGACCGCGTACGACGGACCGGCCGACATCAGCAGGCCGGCCGCTACCAAGACGCCGGTTGCGGTCGCCGCGGCTAACCGACGTGCGCCGCGCCAAAGTCTTCGGGTGCGATGAATATCAGAATTCATAATTCACTCCCTTGTTATTCGCCAAGTCTGGCGGATATTCACCATCGCGCCGGGGCGAATTCTGTAACCTGCATGTCGACGCTCGACACTACGCTTGCTCGAAGGGACCGGCAATACTCCGATGAGTGGGTTCGGTCGCGCGGGCGCTATAGCGTCTGAATGGCTTAGTTTCCGCGAGTTGCCTATTCATTGGACTGCAGCTCATCGTTGCGGGGTATCGGGGTAATCCGGCGGCGCGCGCGGGTGCGGTGAGGGTAGGGCCGTGGTCGCCCTGGTGGATCGCGGCTGATCACGGTAGAACCGGAGTATGTCCGAGGGTGCCGAGCGCCGAGACCCGCACACCACGGTCATGCGCGAGCTGCTGGTGCGCTACCTCGACACGTGGACACCGGCCGTGCTGCGGTCACACCGCCGCGCCACCTACATCGAGGCCGGTCGTGCCGACTTCGCCGCGTCCGCGCTGCGTGTCTTCGGTGAGTTCGCCGACCGACTCGACGGGCACCACCTGGATGTCGTGATCCTCCGGGCGGCAACCGACCCGCTCGCCGCCCTGCTCCGGGAGCTGGGCGAGCCGCCGGGCCTGGACCTGCGCGCGGTCGACGACATCGCGAACCTGACGGTGACCGGGCCGGCTCTGGCACACCTCGACATCGTCGACGTGCTTGACGAGGCGGACGCGTGGCACCTGGTCACGTCCCTGGCGCCGGGCAAGGCGCGGGAGGTGTTGCTCACCCTGCCGCCGGCCACCGCCGGGCAGGTAACCGACTACCGGACGCGGCTGCGCGAGGCGGGCCTGGCCTACGCGGCCGCCGTGGAGCTGGCCGACGACGACGGGCACGCTCAGCTGCTCCTGTTCGCCACCGGGCAGGACAAGCATCTCGCGACGTTCAAGAACGAACTCTGGGCCGCCGACGAGTTCGCCGGAATCCGGTACCGCGATCCCTTCGACACCGAACACACCCTGGTCGACATCTCACTCACCCCGCAGCTACTGCCGTTGCGCCGAACCCTGCTGGACGAACTGGCGCGACGAGGCAGCTGCACGGTCGCGGACCTGCAGCAGCACACACTGCGGGAGACGATCTACCGCCCGGCCGACACCGTGGGGGTGCTGACCGCCGCGGCCGCGGCAGGCGCCATTGCCCGCGTGCCAACGAAAGGCCGCCTGTCCCCGCGCACCGTCGTCAGCCACCCGCACTGAGTCGGTCCGGCGTTCCAAGTGGACTGTCAGACCATCCCGCGCCGGGCTGGGTAGGCTCACGCACAGAATCGGGACAGGCACGCGTCCGCCGGGCTCGCCGCGGGGCGTCGCCATCGCCATCGCGGGGTTCGCGGCCGGCGGGCTCGCCACCCGATTCGGCGCCGCGGCGGGGCCCGGCGGGACGCTTGCCGTTGCGGCACATGGCGATGCTCGTGGCGGCGATGGCGGCCGTCGGTGCGATCTTCGGCGCGATACAGACCGCGACCACCGACGCGCTCGCGCCGCCGGTCGCCATGGCGGCGCTCGGCGCAGGCGGCCCGGTGGGCACCGCGAGCGGTCAGATCGTGACCGGCGTGCTGGTCGACGGACCGGGACTCGGCGCGGCGTGGCTCGCGCCGGTCGGCTTGCGCGTGCGTGGCGCTGCTCGTCGCGCTCCTCAGCCGGTCGCCTGCGTGAGTGACCGGCACGTGGAGACTCAGCGCGCGACCGCTACGCCGGACGTCGACGAGGCGAAGTGCCGCCGAGCGGTCCCGGGCGCGATGACCAGCACGATCATCACGAGCCCGGCCACGATGCAGAGCGGGGCGAGTGGGCTGGCCAGCGAGACCAGGGCGACGAGAACCGACAGCGCCACGGTGCCGATCTGGGCCCACCTGCGGCCGCGGGACAGGCAGATGGCCAGCACGATGTCCGCGGTGGCGAGCAGCACCAGCAGGACCGCGCCGCCGAAGCCGAACAGCGCCACCCGCCCGGCGTACATCCCGGCGATGGGCACGTCCGACGCCGAGCTGCCGAGCGCGCCGCCTGCCGCCATGACCATGGCGCCGAGCAGGCTGAACCCCGAGAAGACGTACAGGAGCACCGATGCCGCCGTGACCGAACCGGGGGTGCGGGCAGGCTGGAACGCCGGCTGGTAGGGCATCGGCTGGTAACCGGGGGCTGAAGGGGTTCGCATGTCGTTCTCCTGACGCGGTTGGCCGGCGTTCGGCTCCGGAGTGGTCACCAGGTGAGATGAGCCGGCAGGAGAGACAATTAGTAACGGCTGCGTAACGACCGCTCAGGTGTGGACGCTCGAGGCCCGGCCCGGCTCCGAACCGAGCCGCGTTCGGTCCGACCCCGCACAATGGACTCGTGTCCTCATACTCGGTGAACCCCGCCGGCATCGAGCACGCCCGGCGACTGATCGACGCGCGGCAGTACATGGTGCGCAGCCAGTGGGGCGACGCGCAGCCCGACGCCAAGGTCGAGAACCACTACCTGGACACGCATTCGTGGGACGAGTACGGCTCGTGGCACCTCGCGTTGACCGACGGCGCCGGAGCCGAGACCAAGGCCCGCTACGCCTTCGTGTTCGGCGACTTCCGCCGACTGCACCGAATGGGGCTCGTGGCCTGCCACTACCGCGCGGCCGAGTGGGGCCACAAGGACGTCGAGCTCGCCGCCCACGACCTGCTGCAATACCTCGACGACGCGCGTTCCTGAACCGGCACCCGCGGCGGCGGCCGTCGCAGACGAGCATCGATCACCGGAGTGATCCCGGCCTAACGTGGTCCACATGCCCAGACCGACTCCTCCCCGCAACGGCAGGAGCAGCGGCGACACGCCTGGTCAGCTGCTGCCCGTCATCGATGGTTGGCTCCACGACCCCCCATCCGCCGAGTCGCCCTGCTCGCCTTCCTCGCCACCCTGGCCGCCCTCGTGCTCATCGCCGTGCTCGGCGGCCTCTACGGCATCGCGGTCCTAGCGGCCGCGGCAACGGTGGCGCACCGCGGGCACAGTGGTCCAGGTCGTCGGCGGACGTGCGCGCCGAGTCGTGGATGTCGCTCGAGGTCGACCGCGCCGCAATGCTGCGCTGCCCCACCGACGGCCACTTCACGTTCCTCGGGGCGGCGTCACGGCTGGGCGAGTTCCACCAGTTGCGCGTGGAACACACTCGCGGGAGCCAAGGTCAGCCACACCACGCCGTCCGGGGATCGGCGCAGCGTGGTGACGTACCGACCGTCGGCGGTGTCCGCGTAGCCGACCGGAAACTCGGCGCGTGTGCGGTGTCCCGCCCGGTCCCGGCGAGCGGCGTAGAACTCACCCGCGCCCGACCTCGGCGCGAACAGCAACTCCGGGTACTTGTCGCCGCCGCACAAGGGATCGGCGAACTCGTCGGGCTCGTCGACCAGCGGCACGGTCACGTTGACCGCGAGCGGGGTCGCCGCCGGCAGTCCGGCCAGGACCGCGGCGGTCAGTTGGTCCGGGTGGCACGACCGCAGCGTCACCCGGTCGCCGACGCGACGTGCGACGGCGCCGCGCCGCCCGCGGGCCACCGCCACCACCGCGTTCCGCTCGGCCCCCGAGCCGTACCAGCCGTACAGCTCCTGATCCGGCCGGTCGAAGACCCGCAGCGCCGAGAGGTCCGTGTCCAGCTCGGCGCGCGCCTTCTCGACGTACTCGGCGCGTTCCGTCCACGTGCGACCCGGCGACTCGCAACGAAGCGCGACGTGGTGCGGGCCGCCGACGATCTCCTGCCACGCCACGTCGAACGCGAGAGTGGACAGCACGGTCATGCCTGCCCCCTGGGTGCGCCGATGATCCCCGGCGGGACGTTCTCGTCCGGGCCGAACAGAGCCCAGCGGTCGGGACCCGGCACGCGGAGCCGCCGGTCTCGCCGCTCGTCCGCACCGGGCCTGGTACCGGCCGTACCGGGCATCATCCCGCCGGGGACGCCGGTAACGCCGGCAGACCCGCCAGACCCGCCACGCGGCGGCCTCGCGACCGACGCGATGGGCCGAGGGCCGACCGTCGAGGAGGGCACACGGGCGACCTGCCCCACGCGACTTGGCGCACCGAGAACGGGCCGTCGACGTGAGTCGGCCGCGGCGAAACCCTGGTGGCCGGCGCCGAAGCTCGCGGCCGCGGGACGAACGGAGTCACCGGAAGGAGTGGTGGCGCCGAGCTGGCCGGGGGCAGACGGGGCCTCGAAGTCCGTGGTGCCCCGCCAACCGGCCGACGAGGTCGCCGCCGGCGACGACGGCCCTGGCTGCTGGTGCGGAGCCCGCGCTCGCGCCGGCGACGTCGGCACGGCCGGAGTCCGACCCGCGGCCTCGCTCGGCGTGCCGGTCGAGCCCGCGGCGACGTGGCCGCCGCCACTGATGGTCGGCGCCGGCTCGAACGGCGGCAGCGCTTCGAGGTTGTTGCGGGTCGCCTGTACGTACTCCCGGTAGAACTGTCGGTTCGCGTCGGCCTTGTCGTGATACTCGTTCGCCGCGCGCTCCAGGTCCCTCAACAGCGCGGCCTGCACCGGGTTCGGGTCGAACGGCGGCTCGGCCGCGAGTTTGTGCACCTTGCGCCGGGTGTGGTCGAACCAGTCGGCCTGTGCGTCGATCGTCTCGCTGATCCGCTGAGCGACGTCCCGCGTCGCCGCGAGGCTCCGTTCGAGTGGCGCGATGGCCCCGCGCGCGGCCATCGCGGCCTCCCCCTCCCAGTCGGGCCAGACGGACCGCATCGCGGTGGTGACGGCGGCACGCGCGTCGTCGTACCGCTCCCTGATCCGGCGCCAGTCCTCGGCGGCGTCCCGGAGCGAACCGGTGTCGCCCGTGGCGAAGAGGCGGTAGATCTCGGCACCGGTCAGGCCTTCCTCGCGCACGTCGGGCAGGTCCGTGCCGCCGAGAACCCGCTCAGCGAGGTCCACGCCCTTCTGGATCACCTTCTCCCCGACGTCCACGCCCTTCTGGATCACCTTCTCCCCGACGTCCACGCCCTTCTTGAGCGCCTTCCCGACACCGGCCAGGGGGTCAAAGATGCTCACGACAGGCCCCGGAACCGGGCGACGGTGTCGGTCTCACGCGCGTCGTACTCGGCCACCGTGGCGTGCAGCGCGTCGACCATGGCGGCGACCGTGTCCTGGTAGCCGTGGTTCGCCGACTCGTGCCGTCCGGACGTGGCCGCGCCGAGGTGCTCGGCCGCGGCGACGCTCACCGGATCCTCACCCGGCGGCGCGATCGCCGGCCGCGCCGGCACCGCCTGGGCCAACGCGTCCGCCACCTCGTCCAGCGCCGCCCGCAACGCCGGCATCCGCTCCAACGGCACCGCGTAGTCCATGAACCCACCCCTCTCTCGTGTGCTGACGAGAGATGAGATGACCGGCCGCCGCCAACAGTTAGTAACCGATAGATAACGGGCCTCTGTTCGGCGGCGGGCGAGCGCTCGGCTACCGTGAGTGCCGTTCCACGCGCCAGGGGGTCACATGGGTCGTCACGGCATGGCGGTGCTCGTGCTGCTGTTGCTCGCCGGCTGCGCCGCGCCGACCGAGGTCAGCTCGACGAACGTGTCCGGTCGAGCGAGCCCGGTGGCCGCCGAGGTGCCGAGCGCCCCGCCCGGGTCGCCAACGCCGTCCTCGGTCACGCCGCCCGGCGGCGCGTCCGCGACGCTGACCGACACGCCGGCTCCGTCGCAAGGCGCGCCGACCACGGAGCAGGCACCCGCCGGGCCGGCCGAGCAGGCGCCCCGACCGGGGCCGTACGAACAGGTCGTCTCCGCGCTCGACAACCTCTGTTTCGACCTCTACACCGCCAGCGAGGGCGACGGGGTGGCGTTGATCCAGTGGCCGTGCGACGAGCCCGGCCCGCAGCGCCTCTGGGGCTGGGCGGGTGGTTACGGGGAGAACGTCTACAAGATCGTCAGCAAGCACAGCGGCAAATGTCTCGAGGTGTCCGGCGGCGCCACCGCGGCCGGCACGCCGATCGTGCAGATGCCCTGCCGCGACTCCGGCGGCGCCCAGCTGTGGCACCGAACGGCGGACGGCGCGGCGAACGGCTGGAACTACTGGCGCATCAAGAACGTCCGGTCCGGACTGTGCATCGACGTGCCGAACGAGTCCACGGAGTGGGGCGAGTCCCTCTGGGTCTACACGTGCCACCCTGGCCAGGCGCAGCAGTTCCGCACGCCGATGTAGTCAGGACAGATACGTCCGCATGAGCTTGCGGCCGTCGTGAATGCGCATCTTCACGGTGCTCAGCGGAATTCCCAACTGCTCCGCGACCTCCGGATAGGTCAGTTGGGAAAGTTCGCGCAACACGATCGGTGCGACCAACTCCGGCTTGGCCCGCTCGAGTTTGTCGAGCGCCTCGAGCAAATCGATACGGGAGCCGGCGATGACGCTGGTCGTCCGCTGCTCGACGACTTCTGGCGGCGCGGTCCACCCTTGTTCCGCGCCACGCCGTTTCAGGACCCGGTAGGTCTGCCGCGCGCAGTTCGACACCACCGGGTAGAGCCAGGTGCTGAACTTCGACCGGCCGGCGAAAGTGTTGATGTGCCTGGCAACCTGCAGCAGCGCGTCCTGGCACGCCTCTTCCGCGTCCTGGCGGTGCGGCAGCAACCTGCCGCAGCGCCGCAACACGTCCGGTTGAATTTCGCGCAACAAGGTGTCGAGTGCGGCCCGGTCACCATTCGCGGCCTGTCCGGCCAGGATTTCCACGTCCGCGAACACAAAGACCGCCCTCGATCGCCTGCGAATGTCGCTGGCACATAATAGGGCGTGCCCGTTCCCCAACACATCGGCCGGTACGCCGTCGAGCGCCCACTCGGTTCCGGGGCGTTCGCCGTGGTGTGGCTCGGCCACGACCGCGATCTCGACGACCGGGTGGCGATCAAGGTGTTGTCCGAGAACTGGACGCATCAGCTCGACATCCGCGACCGGTTCCTCGAAGAGGCGAAGGTGCTCCGGCGCGCGCGGTCGGAGCGGGTGGTGCAGGTGTTCGACATCGGACAGCTGCCCGACGGCCGGCCCTACTTCGTGATGTCCTACGCCGACCGGGGCAGCCTGGCCGACCGGCGGTCGACGACCGGCGTCGCGACCGCGCTGCGGTACGGGGCCGAGATCGCGCTGGGCGTGGCGGATCTGCACCGGGTCGGGATCATGCACCGCGACATCAAGCCGTCGAACGTGTTGTTCCGGTCGGACGGCGGCGGTGTCGACCGGCTGGTGATCGCGGACCTCGGACTGTCCAAGCAACTGGCGGAGGCGTCCGGTTTCACGCTCGCCGCCGGCACCCCCGGATACATGGCGCCGGAGCAGTCGGCGGGCCTCGGCCTCGACCACCGGGTGGACGTGTACGGCATCGGAGCGACGGTGTACCACCTGCTGACCGGCCACAAGCCGGAGGCGGGCGGCGCGAGGGTGGCACCGCCGAGCGTCCTTCGTCCCGGCCTGCCCGCCGGTGCCGACGAGGTCGTGCTGCGTGCCCTCGCCGCCGATCGCGAGGACCGGTGGCCCACCGCCCTCGACCTGGCACGGGAGCTGGCCGCGCTGGTGACCGCGCCACCGGCGGACCCCGCGCCCCCCGACGATGCCGAGGTCACCGCCCACATTCCGGCCGTCCCGCCGACTCCCGCACCGGCCGGTCCGCCACCGCGCCGGAAGCGGGCCCGGTGGCTGGCGGCCGGGGCAGCCGTCCTGACGCTCGCGGCGGCGGCCGTGGTGGTGCTGGAGCCGTGGGAGCGGTCGGCCGCGGCGGACCGGGTCGAGATCTCCGACGACCGAGGGCGGATCCACGTCACCGTGCCCGCCGCGTGGAGCGGGCAACGCCAGGGCGGCGGTTGGCTGCCGACCGACATCGGCGCGGCGGCGGCCGACCCGAGCCCCGCGGTCGCGGCCGCCGAGAACCTCGACCGGTGGCGGGACCACCAGAGCCGGACGCCGGGCGTGTTCGTCGGGATCAGCGGAGACGGCGACGTGCCGGACAAGGCGCTCGCCCTCCGGCACGACGGGTGCCGGTCGAGCGCGCCGACACAGCGACGGGGTGCGCTGACCGGTCGGGTCGTCCGCTGGACCTGCCCCAACGAAGTCACCTTCGACGAGGCCGGGTTGCGCACCGCGGGCGGCACGTCGGTCTACGTCCAGATCAAGCAGACGACAGCCGAGCCCGACCAGTCGGAGGAAATCCTGGCCAGCGTCCGGATCCGCTAGCGCCTACCGAGTCGTTGACATCATGGTCGGATGCGAACGCGGCTGCTCCTCATACGCCACGGCGAAGCGCGTCACACCATCGACGGCGTCGTCGCCGGTCGGCAGGGTTGTCGAGGCCTCACCGCACCGGGGCACGAGCAGGCGCGCACGCTGGCCGGCCGGCTCGCGGACGACCTGGCCGCCGACGGCCCGGTCGCCGTGTACTCGTCCACGTTGCGACGGGCCGTCGAGACGGCGCAGCCGATCGCCGCCGCCTTCGCCACCGAGCCGATACCCGACTGTGGGCTGTGCACGTGGCACGTGCCCTCCTACGCCGACGGCATGCCGACCACCCGGTTCCAAGTCGATCACGCGCTCGAGGGTGGCGGCGTGTTCCGCCCGTTCGAGGAGGGCAACGAAAGCTGGGCCGAGTTGGTCGTCCGCACCGGCCGAGCGATCCTGGACATCGCGCATCGGCACCACCGCCGCACAGTGGTGCTGGTCGGTCACTCCGAGACGGTCGAGAGCTCGTTTCACGTACTGGGCGGGCAACCGCTCTACCGCGCGTTCGACTTGCAGGTGGCGCCGGCCTCTGTCACCGAATGGGTCACCGACGGCGGTCCCACCAGTCGGCCGCCGCCTCGCTGGACGCTGTGCCGCTTCAACGACGCCCGTTGAACGCGGTCGGCGGGCGTTCGTGTGTGTCGCTCAGCGCAGGCGTACCACCCGCAAGCCCGGCGCGGAGGAGATGTCCTGCTCGCAGAACCTGGCACGCACCCACTTCTCGTTCGAGAACAGCGTGGTCTGGTCGCTGAAGTGCGGTGAGCGCGGGTCGCTCGACTGCGAGTACGTCAGAAGCGTTGCGGCGTCCGGACACTGGCCGCGGGTGAACGAGACGACCTGGATGTGGCTCGACCCGTGCACGACCTCGACGTCACCCTTGGCGGGATCCCAGGTCGGGATGATCATGTTGAGCACCCCCTGCGCCGAGTGGCCGCCGTGGATCGGGATCCGCTTCCCGTTGCGGACGACGTAGTGGTGCTCGCCGAGCGGGGCGTCCGGGTCGATCCCGGCGGCGCGCAGCTCGGCGATGGCGTCGCCGAGTGCCAGTGCCACCAAGGGGTTCGCCGTGTCCAGCGTGTTCGGGGTGGCGACCGGGTCGGCCGCGTCGAACGGCACCCGCCACAGGTCGTCGATGCCGCCCGCCTTCAGCCAGAACCGTTCGAACAGCAGACCACCCGTGCTCGCCACCTCCATCCGGCGGTCCCATGTGGACAGTGCGGTGCACGCGTCGCCGACCGCGACCGTGCCGCCGCCGGTCACCGGGGCCTGACCGTTCGGCAGTGCGGCACACAACGCGGCGACGTCGGCGGCCGTCTGCTCACCGGCCCAGCTGCGGTTGGTGAACAGCAGCTCCTGCATGGACTGCCGGGAGAACCCGCCGAGCTGCTCCTCGACCGCGGTGATGCCCATCCGGGTCCGCCCGTCGCGCTCGGTGCCGATGTCGCCCATGATCCGCGGGTAGCCGGTGATCGGCTGGTGCGGGTTCGCGAGCCAGGGGCTGTCGTTGGAGTTCTCGACGTAGTCGGCGCGGGTGAGCACCGGCATCCGGCTGGGGCCGAAGATGCCGGGCACCACCGCGTCCCGGTCCCGTCCCCACGCGCAGTCCGTCCGCGACCCGTCCAACACCGACAGCCCGGACTCCGGGAAGAGCTCGGTGCCGAGCGGGGTGTTGCACCGGGCGGCGAGCTCGTCGGTCACGTGCGGGACGACCTGGACGTCGGCGTACAGCGCGTGCCCGGACCGGTCGGCCGCGATCGTGTTGACCCACGGCACCCCCTGCGTGCGGGACAGCACGTCCACGATGCCCTTCGTGCTGCGGGCGCGGCCCAGCTCGAACCACGTGTTGAGGCCACGCATGTTGCCCTGGTTGGCATCCCGGATCGCGTAGGCGGTGCCCGTCGTCCAGTCCAGCGGCAGGCCGAACGCCGGGGACAGGACGGGCCCGTACCGCGTCGAGTAGAGCGTGCGCTCGACCTTGCCGACGGAGCCGTCCGCGTTGCGCACGTCGACGACCACCCGACGGCTCGTCATGCGTTCCTGCCGGCCGTCGACGAGATAGCTCGTCGGCTGTCCCGGCACGAGGGTGACCTGGAAGAGGCCGAAGGTGGTCGGGGTGGCGACGGTGTGGCTCCACGCCACGTCGCGGTTGTAGCCGATCTGCACGAACGGCAGGCCGAGCAGGCTGCCGCCGCTCACGTCGAGCTTGCCGGGCACGGTCAGCTGCGACTGCCAGAACCGGCGGCCGCCGTGCCACGGGTAGTGCGGGTTGCCCAGCAGCAGGCCACGGCCGTTCGCGGTGCCCTGCGAGCCGACGGCGATCGCGTTGCTGCCCATGTCCTTGTTGCCCAGCGCGGCACGCACCCGTGCCGCGGCGTCGGCGGGCATCTCGGCAGGCTCGGCCGGCCCGGTCGGCGGCGCGGCGGCGGTGATGCTGTCGACCACCTGCGCCTGGCCGGCGATCGTGGCCACCGCGTGGAAGTGGCGGTACACGTCGGTCTCGGTGATCGGCCGCACCCACGCGGCGCCTCGGCACGCCGGGTCGGAGATGCCGGACACGCCGGTGTCGCGCAGGTAGCGGTTGTACCCGGAGACATACCCTCGGACGATCTCCCGCACCTCCCGTCCCGGCCCGTTCGGCGGTGGTGCCGCGATCGCGCGTTCGACCACCCGCGAGTCGTTGACCTGCTGGAAGTAGAGGTCGCTGCTGAGACTGGTCCGCGCGTTCGTGTACGCGGAGTTGCCCGGCGCGTCCGGCCCGAGGTAGCGGGACCGTTGCGCGCCGACGGTCAGGTAGGTGTCGGCCAGCACGCAGAGGTTGTCCGTGGCGGCGGCGAAACCGTAGCCGTAGCCGAGTCCGGCGAAGTCCTTCGCCTTGATGTGCGGGATGCCGTACTCGGTGTAGCGGATGTCGGCCGCGAGGCCGCCGGGGCGCCCCGTCCCGTCCGCCGGATCGCCGACGGCGACCCCCGTGGTCAGTATCGTCGCGGCGGCGATCAGTGTCGCGCCCCAGTGAATGCGCCTTCGCATGTGTTACTTCCTACTCCGTTCGACCGGTGCGCGGATCAGGGACCAACCCTGAGACCGGCCGTCGCACGTGCCGTCGTGTGAAGATGGCCGCGTGCGCGATGATCACCGCGGGTGGTGGCGGGTCCTTGGCGTGGTCGCGGTGCTGCTCGGGCTCGGCGGGGCCGTGGCCTGGCAGGTGAACGACGCGCTGGGGCTCTCGGTGCGCGACGTCGACGTGCCGGTGGAGCGCCTCGCCGCGGCGCCGCGGCAGGAGTTGGTGGCGCCGCCCGCGGTCGCGGGCATCGTGGTGCCCGACGACCGGCGGACGCTGGTGGCGGCCGAGGCGGTCGCGGACGCGTTGGCCGGCCGCGGGGTCGCGCGGCCCGTGGTGGGCACCGCGGCGGCGGGGTCGGTGCTGCGGGCGCGGGTGGAGCCGGGGTTCGCCGGCGAGCCGGAGGCGTACCGGATCGAGCGGGTGCCCGACGGGCTGGCCGTGGCGGCCGGGACGGTCGGCGGCGCGGCCGCCGGCCTGTACGCGGTCGCCGACCGGGTCCGGTCCGGGGCCGCCGTGGCGGCCGACGGGCAGGTGGTCTCGCCGCGCCTGGGCTTGCGGATGACCGACCTCGGCGGGGTCGGGCTGCCGGACGACCCGGCGCGCTTCGCCGACGGCGACGACTACTCGCTGAACTCCGACGTCGTCGGTGCCGCGATCCTGCCGGCGGCGCCGTACGTGGACATGGCCGCCGTGCGGGAGATCGATGCGCAGTTCCGCCGGCACGTCGACCACTCGCTCGCCATGGGATACAACGCGGTCGTCATCCCCGGCTTCCTCGAGTACGTCACGTTTCGCGGGCTCGGCGTGTACCCCGACGGCGACCCGCACGTGGCCCGGGCCGAGGCGATGGCGGACGCGTTCGGGCCGGTCTGGCGGTACGCGCACGACATGGGCATGCGGGTGTACCTGTCCACCGACATGCTGGCGCTCTCGCCGCCGCTGCGGTCCTATCTGGAGCGCACGGTCGGCGGGCTGGACACCGAGGACGCGCGGCTGTGGCGGGTGTACCAGGCCGGGCTCACCGAGCTGTACGACACGTTGTCCTATGTGGACGGGATGATGGTCCGGATCGGCGAGGGCGGTGCGGTGTACCGGTTTCCTGGCTGGGACTACACCTCGGAGATCGCCGTCACCACCCCCGCCGCGGTTCGGGCGATGCTGCGCGCGTTCCTCGCCGTCGCGGAGCGGACCGACACCGAGATCGTCTTCCGGACCTGGAGCGTCGGGATCGGCGCGGTCGGCGCGCTGCACACCAGCCGGGACGCCTACCTCGAGGTGCTCGGCGAGATCTCCGACGCACGGCTCGTCGTGTCCACGAAGTACACGCTCGGCGACTTCTACAGCCATCTGCCACTCAACGACACCCTGCTCGTCGGCGACCACCGGCGGATCGTGGAGTTCCAGTCCCGCAGGGAGTTCGAGGGGCTCGGGGCGCTGCCCAACGACCTCGGCGTGCTGCATCAGCTGGCGCTGCGACGGTTCCTGGCCGGCAACCCACACGTCGAGGGCGTCTGGACGTGGGCGCAGGGCGGCGGCCCGCTGCTCGCGGGACCGAGGACGCTCGCCCTGCGCGTCGGGTTCTGGGAGCTGTACGACCTCAACACCTATGTCACCGGGCGACTCGCGTGGGACCCGGACCTCGACCCGGCCGAGGCCACCGCCGACTGGGCCAGAGGCACCTTCTCCTACGACCCGGACACCGTGGCGGCGATCGGACGGGCGATGGCGCTGTCCAGAGCGGCGGTCACCACGGGGCTCTACATAGGACCGTACGCGGACCGGTCGGTGCGCGCGCTCGGTCTCGAGCCGCCGCCCATGATGTGGATCTTCGAGTGGGACATCGTGACCGGCGACAGCGCCGCGTCGGACACGATCTACGCGGTCGGCCGGGACCGGGTCGACGAGGCGGTCCGGGAAGGCGCCGACGCGGTCGCCGACGCACGGGAGATGCGTGCCGCAGTGGCCGGCGCCGATCCGGCGACGTGGCGGGATCCTCTGCTGCGGCAACGGTTCCTGGACACGCTCGACTACCAGGTCAACCTGTTCGAGACGCTCGGCGCCCACCGGAGCGCCATGTTGCGGCACGCGCAGTGGCTCGACACCGGGTCGACGGCCGCCCGGGACGCGTGGCGGGCGGCGGTGGACCGCTACGAGACCGCGCGCACCGAGCACCTGCGCCGCTACGGCGACAACCTCGACCTACCTGCCTACAACCTCACCGCCGCCGACCTCGGGCTCGACCGGGCCGAGCGGGACGAGCCGATGGCCTGGTTCGCGCGCGGACTGCTCGTCGCGATCCTCGCCGTGCTCGTCGTCGGCGCGCTGCGGCGGCGGCCGGTCGCGTTGCCGGCGCTGTGGACCGGCGCCACCCGGCCGTGGCGGCTCGCGCGGCTCGAACTGACGCCGACCCGGGTCGACCGCGTGCTCGTGTGGGTGATCCCGTCCCTCGCGGTCGTGCTCAGCCGCGCGGTGTTCACGTGGTTCGCGGCGCCCGCGCACCTGGTGGTGGTGCTCGGCGCGTGGCTGTTGTTCGGCGCCGTGCTGCGGCTGCTGGTCCGGCCGGTCGACCCGTTCCTGTTGGCCGCCGCGGTCGGTGGGCTCGCGCTCCTGCGGACCGTGCTGCTCCTTGCCGCGCTCGCGCTGCGCGGACCCGGCCACTACTGGTTCGACTTCTGGACCGACCCGACAGCGCGGACGGCGTACGTCACGGTCGCGTTCGCGGGGTTCCTCGGTGTGTTCGTGGTCGCCTTTCTCGCGCTGCGCGCCGGAATGAGCAGGACACGGGCGGCCGGGCGGGTGCTGATCGCCGCGGGGACGCCGTTGCTGGTGCTCGGCGGGCTGGTCACGACGATCGGGCTCGAGCACGCGCTGACGGCGTGGAACGACCAGCTGGCGCTGCTCCCCTGGGGCCTCTCCCGGATCCTGGGCATCACTGTCCACTTGGGAGTCCCGACGAGCCTGCCCGCCGTCGTCGCGGTCGCCGGCGGCGTCCTGCTCCTCGCCGGCATCGCGCTGACCGTGCCGTTCCGTAAGGGCGCCAGCCGTTAGGCCAGCGCGGCGGCCTTCATCGAGTCGACGTCGAGGGTCTGCAGCCCGGTCAGTAGACGTACGTAGCGGTACGGAAGTGCCGACGGGTTGTCCACGGTGGTCACCCGTGTTCCCGTGCCGGGCAGGTACAGCCGGGCCCACCCGAGGTCGCGGCCGTTCCGGTCGAGGAAGTTGACGTCCATCATCTTCCCGAGCGTCAGCTGGGAATTGCGGTAGCGCACCTCGAGGTCGCCGAGACCCTCCTCCCCCGCGCCGAGGTCGAGCACCAGGAAACTGAACTGCCGCCCGTCGATGGTCGCGAACCGGTCGTCGGGGGCGCCGAGGAGGTTCGCCCCGTTGATCACCGGGACGGTCGACTCCGGCGCGATGGCGTCGAGGTACGGATCGGGGACCTCGGCATGGGCGGCCGGTGCCGCGAGGACAAGCGCGGCCACGGCCGCCACGAACAAGCTCAACAGACGCATGTGCCGAGTGTCGCCCGGCAACGCCCCGGGACGGCCGGCCGGCGCGGACCTGATGACAAACGCGTGCCGGCGGAACTGGCCGCCATCGAGCTGGACCGACTCGCCACGCAGGGCGTGACGCCGCGCGCCCGCCGGTGGATTCCGGTGACGTCGAATCTCGTGTGGCGGGTGGCCGATACCGCCCGGCGGGAGCAGTTGCTGCCGCACGGCTGAGGGCCGAAGAGATCAGCGAGAGCCACTGGCCGGCAGACAGCGTCATCAAGACCGACACCGAGGAGATCGCGCCGGTCCCGTGGGTCATGGTGGGAGCCGTCATGGCTGTCGTCCTGGTCGGAGGCCGCGATCGTGTGGGCGGCGCCAGGTGGCGGCATCGAGCGCGAGGAGACGCCGCTCGCCGCGTTGCGCCGCGAGCTGCACGAGGAGGTCGGCCTCTCGATGGACACCGCTCCCCCGCACGTCTGGCGGCAGGAAGTCGTGGCGCCCGGCTACGCGGCGGGCCACGCCGGCGTGCGCAACGACTACTTCCTCGTGCGCACCAATGGGTTCGATCCCCGTGGCGCGGCATCTGACGACGACCTCGCGGCCGAGCACATCACCGGATTCCGGTGGTGGTCACTGCCCCGAGCTCGCCGGCTACCGCGGTGCCGACCTGTTCTCACCGCGCGATCTCGCCGCACCGCTGACGGCGTTGCTCGCGAACGGAGTCCCCGCGCGGCCGCTGTCGCTCGGTCTGTGAGCTCACGCTCCCTGACCGACAGGACGTGCGCGCTCCCCCGCGGGAGTCGCGCACGCCGCACCTGTCAGAAGTGGGTGTCCTGAACCCAACCCCACCGCTTGGCGTTCGGCACGTACACCTTGGTCCAGCCGGCGTTCCGCTCGCCGGTCCGGTGGACGTGCCAGCCGGCGTCGACGTTGCCGATCACGAACCGGTTCGCCGCGTCGCGGAGCGTGCCCTTGCTGCTGATCTCCTGGCGGGAGTCGACGACCGTGCCGGTGGCGACCCGGAAGTCGACGGTCCGGTAGTGGTCGGCCTCCACCGCGCTGCGGCCCTCCAGAATCCGCTGCGGCACCGGACGACCGGCCGGGTAGGAGCTGGTCGGGGTCGGGAACGGCTCGCCGCCGATCGAGGTGCCGATGCACGTCGGATCGACGAAACCCCACCATGCGTGGGTCGTGCTCTTGCGGTACTTCTTGTCACTGATCATCGCGTAGTGGGTGTTGACGTTGTACCGCCACGCGACGACCTCACCCGGCGCGATCTGCCATGCCGGGTCGTTCCCGATGACCCCCTCCTTCGGGTAGTTCTCGTACACCCGGCAGGTCTTCGCCACCGTGTAGTCGAGAATCAGGGCCACGTCGCGGTCCGCGACAGCCGTCGGCGCCGCCACCATCGCCAGCACCGCGCTCGCCGCGAGCCCCAGCACCGAGCCCCGCATGATCCGGTTGCGCATGCGTCTCCTCCCAATCCGGTTATCTTCGACCAGATACTCCCCCTTCCGGTGACAAATGCACCCACCGTTGTGCACGCGCTGGCGCCGGCACTACTCAACGGAACAACCGATGTCAGGATGTCGAGGTGACTCCGATCTACGTATTCGTGCACGGCTCGAACAGCAACTCGTTCACCTGGGCGCCCCTGCAGCGCGAGCTCGCCCTGCTCGGACATCGCACACTCGCCGTCGACCTGCCCGGACATGGCTTCGGCGCGGCGTTCCCGGTCTCCTACCAAGCACCTCAGGACCTCACCGCGCTGGCCGCCGCACCGTCCGCGCTCGTCGGCGTCACCCTCGCCGACGCCGTCGACCACGTGGTCGGCATCGTGCGCAGAGCCGCCGAGCACGGCCCGGTGATCCTGGTCGGACACAGCCGCGGCGGACTCACCCTCACCGGGGTCGGCAACGCGGTCCCCGAGCTGATCGACCGGATCGTCTACATCTCCGCCTGGTGCTGCGTAGACCTGACCGCGGCCGAGTACATGCGAACACCCGAGTACTCGACCAGCGCACTCAACGAGACCGCGGGCGTGCTGGCAGGCAACCCCGCAGAGCTCGGCGCACTCCGGATGAACTGGCGCACCAGCAACCCAGAACTACTCGCCGCGCTGAAGACCGCCATGCACGCCGACGGCACCGACGAAGAGTTCCTCACCTACCTCAACACCCTCGAACCCGACGAGAGCCTCGACGCCGGCACCGCGGACGACCGCGCCGACGCCGGGACCTGGGGCCGGATTCCCCGCACCTACCTGCGACTCACCGACGACAGGTCCATGCCGCTCGCACTGCAGGACCGCTTCATCGAGGAGGCCGACGCGCTCACCCCGGACAACCCCTTCGACGTGCACTCGATCGACGGCAGCCACGTGGGGTTCCTGATCCGACCCCGACAGGCCGCGACCATCCTGGCCGGTCTGACCCGCCAGGGGTGAGTCACTCGTCGACGAGAAGGAACGCGTCCCGCACGGCTTGGGTGAGCGGATGGTCCGGCCCCAGGACTCGTAATGCGATGGCGCCGGTCCGCAGGTAGGCCTTCACCGCGTCGTCCCGTCTGCCCACCTCGCGGTAGGCGCAGGCGAGGTTGTAGGCGAAGGTGAGCGTGCTGAGATGGTCGTCGCCGTGCAGGTCCGTGAACTCGACGAAGGCCCGCTCGAGGTACGGGATCGCCACGTCGGGCCGGCCCACCTCGTAGTAGGCGGTGGCGAGGTTGCCGGCAGCGGTGACGGTGAGGGGGTGGGTGTCCCCCAGCACGCGCCGGCCGACGACGAAAACCTCCTCGTGGAGCGGGATCGCCTGGTCCGGCCGCCCGGCCGCGCGGTAGCTGTTCGCGAGTGTGGTGGCCAGGCCACGGGTGATGTGGTGCTCCTCGCCCAGTGTCCGCCGGCTGTCGGTCAGGGTCCGCTCGTAGAGCGCGATCGCCTCGTCCGACCGGCTCGTGTCGCCGTAGGCCATCGCGAGGCCGCCCGCGGTCATGATCGTGTCGGGATGGCCGTCGCCCAGTACCCGCCGCCGGTCGGCCAGGGTCTGCTCGAAGACCCGGATCGCCGCATCCATCTGCCCCGCGTCGCGAAGGGCGTCCGCGAGCATGGCACTCGTGCTCAGCGTCTCCGGGTTGTCGTCACCCAGTACGCGGCGCCGGTCGGCGAGCGTCTGCTCGAAGAGCCGGATCGACTCGTCGAACCGTCCGGCCATGCGGTAGTTGTTCGCGAGGTCGCTGGCTGTGAAGAAGGCGTCCAGATCGTCGTCGCCGAACTGCCGCCGTTGGTCGCCGAGGGTCCGCTCGTCGAGCTGGATCGCCTCGTCCAGCCGTCCGGCCGCCCCGTAGCTGCCCGCGAGGTTGCTCGCGGCGCGGAGCGTGGCGGGGTGGTTGTCGCCGAGCTGCCGCCTGCTCGAGGCGAGGGTCGGCTCGAGGAGCTGGATCGCCTTGTCCACCTGGCGTGCGTCGTGATAGGCGACGGCGAGGCTGTCCGCCGTGTTGAGCGTGAACGGATCCTCGTCGCCGAGGAGCTGTCGCGCGGTGGTGTGGCACTGTTCGAAGAGCTCGATCGCCTCGGCCAGCCGCCCGGCGCTCTGGTAGACGGCCGCCAGATGGCTGGCCGAGGTCCGAGCGTTGAGGTCGTCGTCGCCGAGCACCCGCCGTAGCTCGGGGAGACTCTGCTCGAGGAGCGTGGTCGCCTCGGCCAGCCGGCCGGCGTCACGGTAGGCACCGGCGAGGCGGGTGGACAGGATGAGCGGGTTGGGATCGTCGTCGCCGAACAGCCGGCGCGCGGTGGTGAGGGTCTGCTCGTAGAGCTCGATCGCCTCGGCCAGCCGCCCCACTCGTTGGCTGGCGGTGGCGAGGTCGTGCAACGCGAAGAGCTGGCCGGGATCGTCGTCGTCGCAGAGCCGGCGGTGGTCGGCGTGGACCACCTCGGCGAGGTGCACCGCCCGGTCCAGTGCCACCGCCTCGATCAGCTGCCACACCGCCCACCGGCGCAGCGCGAGCACCTGCCGGGTGACGGATGCCGGCGCGCGGTCCGCGTCGGTGTGTTGCCAGAGCGCGTCGATGTGGCGGATGAGCTCGTCGCCCTGCTCTCGCCGTTGCCAGGCTTCCCGGACGGGAAAGGTCGCCTCGTCGAGGAGCCGTGCCGCGTGGTCGACCACCGAGGGGAGGTCGTGGTTCACGCGCTCGCGCAGCACGCGCTGGGTGAGCCGGTGTATCACCACCACCGCGTCGCCGGTGCTGCCGGCGAACTCGATCAGCGACGCCTCGAACAGCGTGTGCAGAAGATCGTCGTCCGTGTCGAGCAGGTCGCGGGAGACGCCGTCCGGCGACAGCACGCTGAGCAGGTCCAGCACGGCCAGCTCGGCGGCCGTCCGCGAGGTCAGGAACGGCTCGACCGCCAGGAGGATGGCCTTTGCCGCACCGAGCGGGTACGGGTCACCGGGACGAGCCGCCAACGCCTGCTCGAGCGACACGTTCTCGAGCCGCCGCAGGTACGCGCCGTAGCGGCCGCTCCGCGGCGGTCTGGCGATCCGCGCGGCGGCCTGCGCGAGCGCGAGCGGCAGGTGGCCGAGCTTGTCGGCGAGTGCCCGCGCGCCCGCCTCGTCCCGAATACCGGTGGCATCGATCAGGAACAGCGCCGCGGTGTCCGGGCTGAACAGGTCCACCGGCACGCGCGTGCCGAGCCGGTCGACCGCGTGGGTCGCGCTGGTCAGCACGATCTGCGTGCCGCCGGTGGCCGGCAGATGCGGGGTCACGTGCTCGGGATCGGTCACGTTGTCGAAGACCAGCAACGCGGGGTCGCGTCGGGTGTGGAGATGGCTCCGCACGCGGGCGAGCACGGTGGCGTCGTCGTCGCCTTCCCTGCGGAGGTCGAGCGCGTCGGCCAGTTCGCCGAGTCCGGTCGCGACCGCGTCGGCGGTCTCGCTGGGAATCCAGGCGACCAGCCATCCGTCGCCGATCCGTTGCCGCGCATAGGCTCCGACCAGTTGGGTCTTGCCGACGCCGCGCTGCCCGGTGACCGCGCACACCACGGCCGGCGTGCCGGACTCGGCGAGCCGGGTCAGCTCGTCGACCTGCTCCCTACGCTGGAAGTGCTGCGGTTCCCGCGGTACCGGTCCCACCGCGATCTGCCCGGGGGCGGGCGTCGCGGCGGGCGGCGGCGCGGCGGCGTCGACCCGCTCGCGGCCGGCCCACCAGGCCAGCGGCAGAGGGGCCAGCGAACCGGGCACGGCGGCGATACCGAGCGCCGCCCCGTTGTCGATCCCCAGGAGCCGAGCACACACCCACCAGGCCAACACGAACGCACCCGCGCCGGCGACGAGCGTGATCACCCATTTCCATGCGCGTGGCACGTCCGCCCCACTCCATGCTCCCGCACGTCACGCGCGGTCCCCGTCGGACGTGATCATAGCTCCGCTGCGATGCGGTAGGAGCGATCGACGACGTCGCGCAGAACCCGCGGATCCGCTTGGTCGACCCGCTTCAGGTACAGGCAGCCCTTGCCGGTCTGGTGCTGTCCGAGTTGGGGCAGCAGGTCCTCGTACCGGTCCACGCCGCCGGACAGGTACAGCACGGTCTGCGCCTTGCGCGGCGAGAAGCCGATCGCGGTGGTGTCGCCCTCGCGGCCCGAGGCGTAGCGATAGTGGTGGGACCCGAACCCGATGATCGACGTGCCCCACAGCACCGGAGGTTGCCCGGTAACCTCGCGCATGAGGTCGACGAGCAGGTGGGCGTCGCCCCGTCGCTGCTCGTCGGCGATCGAACTGAGGAAAGCGCCGACATCGCCGTCGGTCGCGACGGTCTTGTTGGGGACATCAGCCACGTTCACGCACCTCGCTACCAGACGTTGTGCCGTACAGAGTTGTCCGGAACACCAGGCCGCGCAAGAGGTACGGAGATGGGGAACGGGATGGCCGCCAACCTTGTCGCGGTCTGCTTCGCCGCGAACGACCCGCTTCGGCTCGCGCGCTTCTGGGCCGGCGTCCTCGGCTGGGCGCCGGCCGGCGCCGCGCTCCTGCCCAGCGACGACACCGGGTTCCAGCTCCGCTTCGTCTCCACCCAGGAACAGAAGGCCGGCCAGAACCAGCTGCACTTCGACCTGACGAGCACGTCCCTCGAGGACCAGCGGCGGACGGCCGCGAAGGCGCTCGGACTCGGCGGCCGGCACCTCGACATCGGTCAACGCCCGGAAGAGGGTCATGTGGTGCTCGCCGACCCGGAAGGCAACGAGTTCTGCGTCGTCGGGCCGGGCAACGACTTCCTCGCCGACTGCGGGTTCGTCGGAGCGCTCGCCTGCGACGGCTCGCGGGAGGTCGGCTACTTCTGGAGCAGGGCGCTGGGCTGGCCGCTGGTCTGGGACCAGGACGAGGAGACCGCGATCCGCTCGCCGCACGGCGGTCCGAAGATCACCTGGGGCGGTCCGCCGGTGCGGCGGAAGAGCGGGAGGAACCGGCTGCACTTCGACGTCGCGCCATCCGGTGACCAGCGGGCGGAGGTCGACCGTCTGGTCTCCCTCGGGGCGACTCGAACCGTCGGCGAGGACGAAGACGGCCGGGTGGCGATGGCCGATCCCGACGGCAACGAGTTCTGTGTGCTGACCCCCCGATAGCGCGCGGTCAGGACACGCCGAGCGCGATGGCCGCGTCCAGGTCGGATCGCTGCCCGGTGCGCTCGAACCGCAGCTTCAGCGTGGCGCCGAGAAAGGCCGCACGCCCGGCGTAAATCGGGTGGTCGGCGGGAGTGGCGGCCAGCGCGGCACGCCCGAGCAGGACGGCCGCGTCCAGGTCGGCGGGCTGTCCGTCCCGTTCGTACCGGGCGCGGAGGGCCGTGCCGAGGTTGGCCTGGTGCGACGCGAAGTCGGGGTGGTCGGCGGGAATGGTCGCGATCGCCCGGCGGCTCGCGTGGACGGCGTCGTCGAGGTCGGCGGCGCTCCCGGTCCGCTCGAACCGGCGGTACAGCGCCACGGCGAGGTGGGACAGCGCCTTGGGGTGGTCCTGGTCGCCGGCGGTGTCCGCGACCACCGCACGACAGACGGCGATGGCTTCGTCCACATCGGACGGAGCGGCGGTCACGCCGAACCGGCGGAGCAGACCGTCGGCGAGGCCGGCCCGGAAGTCGGCGCGCCGGGGATCATGCGGTGCGGCGGCCGCGAGGGCACCGCGGCTCAGCTCGACCGCCTCGTGCAGGTCGCCCGGCTGCCCGAACCGCTCGAACCTGCGGGACAGCGCCATCCCGAGGCTGTAGTAGCTGTTGGCCCGATCGGCTCGGTCCTCCAACACCTCCTGCCGGAACAGCGAGATCGCCCGCTCCAGCTGGTCGAGCCGGCCGGTCCGCTCGTACTCGCGCATCAGCGCGACACCGCTGTCGTGCGGCGACGCGAGCCCGAGGAGGGCCCGCACCTCCGGCGACACCAGCCGCGGGTCGCGTGCGTGCAGGTTCGTGTAGAGAGCGAGCGCCAGCTTCAGGTCGACCGCGCCGTGCTCGGGTGGTAGCGCCTCGTAGCGGCACAGGTGCAACGCCGCGACGCGCACCAGGCTCGCCGTGTCCGGCTCGCCCAACGCCGTCAGCTCGGCGACCAGGGCGAGCGCCCGCTCGTCGAGCACCCCCGAGGAGTCCCCACCGGCATGCCGACCGATGCGGACGTCCAGATCTGCGAGGAGCCGCTCCTTCATGGCTCACTATCGTCTCACCACGGGATGTATCCACTGTGGGCGGCGCGACCTCCTCATCTGTGGGGACGCAACTCATAGGGGGCGCACATGCCCTGGCTCCTCGATCTCGACAACCTGCCGCGTACCAACGAGATCGCGCGGGCCGTGTGCTCGCGGTGCGCCGGGCTGCGGCGGGTGGACGTGCCGGACCGCCGGGACGTCACGGGGGTCGTGCTCTGCCGGTCGGGCACCGCGGAGCTGTTCCAGGTGCTCGAGGAGGCCGTCGAGGTCGGCACGCAGGTGCTCGTGGTGGCCACGGACGACGCGCGGGACCCGTGGCCCGTGCTGGCCGCCGGGGCGGCCGACCTCGTGGTGTGGAACGGAGATCCGTGCCAGGTGTCGGCGCGGTTGGAGCGGCTCGACGAGGTCGAGCGGCTGGTCGCCTCCCCCACCGTGGCCGGCCTGATCCGGGGCGCCAGCTCGGGGTTGCGCAGGGCGTTGCGGGACCTGGTGACCGCGGCACGGTTCGGCTCGGGGCCGATCCTGCTGCTCGGCGAGACCGGGACCGGCAAGGAGCTCGCCGCGCGGGTCGCGCACTCGGTCGGGCCGATGGCGGGGCACCTGGTCGTCGTGGACTGCACGACCATCGTGCCGACGCTGTCGGGCAGCGAGCTGTTCGGGCACGAGCGGGGCGCGTTCACCGGGGCGATGTCCGTGCGCACCGGGGCGTTCGCCGCGGCGCACGGCGGCACACTGCTGCTCGACGAGGTCGGTGAGCTACCCCTCGCCCTGCAACCGGAGCTGCTGCGCGTCATCCAGGAGGGCACCTTCAAGCGGGTCGGCGCCGACACCTGGCAGCACGCCGACTTCCGGCTGATCTGCGCGACCAACCGGCTGCTCGAGGACGAGGTCGCCGCGGGCCGGTTCCGGGCCGACTTCTACTACCGGATCGCGGCGTCCACCGTCCGACTACCCCCGCTGCGGGAACGGGCCGAGGATGTCGTCGGCCTGTTCACGGGCTTCCTCGCGGAGGCGTGCGGGCGCGCCGACCCGGTGGAGCTGACCCCGGCGGTCGCCACGGCCGTGCGGGAACGCGAGTATCCCGGCAACCTGCGCGACCTGCGGCAGCTCGCCCGCCGGGTGGCGGCGCGCCACGTCGGACCGGGCCCGATCACCCCCGGCGACCTTCCTCCCGGCGACCGGCCGGCCCACCCCGTGTCCCGGACCATCGACTGCGGCTCCTTCGCCGAGCTCGTCCGGGCGCAGCTGCGGCAGGGCAGGACGTTGAAGGAGCTGCGCGAGCACGTCGCCGACGTCGCGGTGTCGACCGCGCTCGACGAGGCGGGCGGCAACGTCCGCGCCGCCGCCGCCCGGCTCGGCATCACCGACCGGGCGCTGCACCTGCGCCGCGCTCAGCGGCGCGGTCCGGCCAGCGCCGCCGCCAGCTCCGCGTAGAACGGGTCGCGCAGCTCCCTGCCCAGCTCGCCGTACAGCTCCGCCAGCTCGTCCCAGAGGACGTCGTGGCCAGGCCGGTGGCCGCCGGTGTTCTTGTGCATCGGCCGGAGGCGCGGGAGGAGCACCTGCTCGCAGAAGTGGCGGCGGACGGAGTCCTCGATTCCCGAGCCGAACAGGCCGGGGTTGTCGATCGTCAGCGGGACCGTCTTCGGCGGTACGAACTCGCCGACCTTCCACCACTTGTTCTTCAGGACCGCGGCGGGCTTGGCGAACTTGACGTGACGAGTCATGAACACCTCCACCAGGGCCGGCAACCCCTTGGTGGCTGCGGTGCGGTCCGCTTTCACCGGACGGTAGGTGATCAGCAACTTCGGCCCCGGCACCGTCGACAGGTCGAGCTGGGTCTGGCCACTCAGGATGCCGTCGTAGTTGTGCGGCTTGATCTCCGCTGCCCCGTTCTTCCCGAGCAACGTCTTCCCGAAGGAACTCACAGAGGGCGCGGCGTAATATTCTTCCTGGATCTCCCAGTCAAACCACGTCACTGACATCGATGCCTCCTCGGCGTCGGGCGGCCCTGGTGAGCCGCAGGATGTTGCCGCCGAGCACCAGAGCGGCCTCGGCGGGCGGCAGGTGCAGCGCGTGCACCTTGGCGATCTCCACCGCCGGGTGCAGGAACGGGCCGTCCGTTCCGAACAGCACCTTCCCGGCCCCCGCGCGGCGCACGGCGTCGGACAGCACGTCGAAGTACCGCACCCCGGACGTGTCCGTGAACAGGTTCGGCAGCCGCACCAGCTGGTCGACGAACGCGACCTGCGCCTGCCAGTCGTCGGCGAAGGAGGACAGGTGCGGCACGATCCACGCCACGTCCGGGTAGGCCCGCACGACCATCTCCACCGTGGCCGTGTCACCGCGCGGGTCGTACAGCACCGGCAGCTCGCGGCGCAGCGCCACCTCGGCGATCTCGCGGGTGATCCGTCCGTCGCGCCAGTGGACCTTGATCCCGCACGCCCCGTCCGCACGCGCCTCGTCCACCAGCGCCGCGATCCGCCCTCGGTCGGTCACCGGGTTGACGAAGGCGAACCACAGGAACCGGCGCGGCGCGGCCCGCGCGAGCGCGCCGACCTCCCGGTTCGCCATCCGGTAGTCCGACGTCAGCGTCGCCATCAGCACGGTCCGGTCGATGCCGGCCGCGCGGGCTCGGAACCGGTAGCGGTCCAGCGACGCGTCGGTGTCCCACGGCCCGGACAGTCCGTCGCCGTGGCCGGCGTGGCAGTGGGCGTCCACCACGGGCGCGCGTCTCATGCCGCCACCGCCGCCCCGGCGAGCGAGTCGGCGAGCAGGTCCAGCTCGGCGGCGGAGTGGTCGGCGCGCACCAGCAGTGTCAGCAGCGCGCCCGGCCGGCAGCGCGGTTCCTGCACGACCGTCCGCACGCCCCTCGCCCGCAGCCGCGCGCACCACCGGCGCGCCTCCCGCACCGACGGGAACGCCGCGGCCACCACCGGGAACGGTTGCCCCACAACGGCGAGCCCGACCGCGACGACCGCGGCACGGACTCGGCGCACGTTCGCCGCCAGCGCGCGGCGCCGCACCCGCGCGCCCTGCCGGTCGCCGAGCGCGGTGGCGGCCGCGGCGAGGTCCGCCGCCGACGGTGGGCTGCTGTGCCACCGGTTGTCGCCCTCCCGAGCGAGGCACGCGATCGTCGCCCGGTCGCCGGTCACCACCGCGAGCGGCGCGCCGTAGGCCTTCGCGAGCGACGCCACCCACACGATTCCCTCATGCCCGACGCCGAGCAGACCCGTTGTGCCGGCGGGGAGAACGCCGAACGCGAGCGTGTCGTCGACCACCACCGCACCGCCCCTGGCCGCCCGGCGCAGCGCGGCGAGCGGCGCGGGCCGGTTGCAGCCGGGACACCACCCGTCGGTGACCACGAAGACCCGGCGTCCGGTGTGGACGGTGGGCGGCCGGTGGTGCGGGTAGCGCAGCACCGACGCGCCGGCCACCGCGAGCGCGGCCACCGAGACCGGGTAGGCGGCGGCGTCGATCGCCACGACGTCACCGGGGCCGGGCAGCGTGCCGAGCACGTCGGTCAGCGCGTGCAGCGTCGACCGGGCGACCAGCCCGCACTCCGCGCCGACCGCAGAGGCCACCTCGGCCGCCACCCGGTCCGCGCCGGCCGCCGACCGCAGCGCCGCCGGCACCCCGGTGGTCAGCGACGGCCAGGCGGGCAGCGAGTCGTGGCGGTAGCCGAGGAACAGCGACGAGGTGAAGTCGGCGCTCACCGGTGGTCCTGCTGCGCGAGCCTGCGCGCCAGCAGTTCGGAGGGCATGGTGGCGTCGATGCCGGTGGCCAGGTCGACGCCGGTCACCGTGCGGTAGGCGTGGATGTAGCGCTGGATCTCGTTGCGCCACGTCAGCGCCCAGTTCGCCGCGTCCTCACGGGTGCGGCCCGCCTCGTTCCACCGGCCGTGCCGCACCGAGAGCACGATCTGCTCCCCGTGCACCGCCAGCTCGAAGAAGTGCGTGATGCTCGCGTCGGACCAGCCGTTGAGGGTCTTCATCGTGTCGACCCGGTCCATCCACGGCTCCTCGTAGGGCACCATCGTCGGGCCGCCGAGGAACTCCCGCATCTCCGGCTGCGCGAGCAGCCACTGCATCGTGAGCATCTCCGCGCGGGCGGCGAGCGGCAGGTCGGCGAACTGGTTGTGCGCTCCCCGCGCGAGCACCAGGTGCACCTCACGCAGGCTGCTGAGCAGCGAGAACGCGTCCGCGGCGACGGTGAGGTCGTCGCGCTCCTTGAAGAACCCGTGACTCGCGTGCAGCAGCGAGTGGAACGCCTCGAGGAACTGCGTCCGCCGCTCCACCACCCGGTCCGCGGGCGGCACCGCGCGCCCGACCAGCCGCAGCCCGTACTGGTACTGGTACTCCGCCGCGCGCCGTCGCACGGTCAGCCGCCGCGTCTCGTCCTCGACGAAGCCCCACAGCAGGTTTCGCAGCGGCAGCAACGGGTTCAGGTCGAACCGGGACAGCGAGTCGTGCCCTGGGCCGACCCGGCGGTTCTGGAACCGGGCGAGGATGCGGTTGAGGCTCTGGACGAGCATCCCCTCCTCGTGCCAGTAGTTCCAGATCAGCTCCACGAACGGCACGTTGGGCAGCGGGAACTCGACCTTGCCGTTCTGCTGGCCACGCGGGGCGAACTGACGGCGGCTCGGCCGGTCGCCGTTCGGGGTCGCGAAGCGCAGGAACGGCTGGGCCAGGTCGGCCCCCTCGCTGCTCACGTAGGACCGGTCGAGCCCGCCGAGCACGGTGCTCCTGGTCAGCTCGTTGACGACCGTGCGCTCCGCGTCGTCGACCGCGCCGAGCGGGTCGGCCGCGATGCCGACGAAGTCCTCCGCCGCCTTGCGCAGCCGGCGGAACGCGTCGGTGCCGTACCACTCCGGCCCACCCCGGCCGACCAGCCGCGGCTTGACGAACTCGTGGAACTCCTCGAACCGCATGCGGTTGGTGATCTGGTTGATGAAGCTCCAGAGGATCTCGTCCTCGCTGCGCGGCGCGTCCGGCACCACCAGCGCCACGTTCGTCGTCGGCACCGGCGGCAGCTGCTCCGGCAGCACGTCGAACTCGAACTCGTGGTTGATCTCCGGCTGACTGGCGGTCGCCGGCTGCGTCGCGGTCAGGGTCTTGCGGCCCTCGCCGACGAAGGTGACCTCGGGCTCGAAGTCGGAACCGCGGCGCATCCGGTGCTTCACGCCGTCGTCGGGGAACGGGTTGTTCGGGTCCGCGCCCACGTTCAGTGTGAACGTCCAGTCGCCCGGCCGGTCCTCGCTGTCGAGCAGGATCCGCAGCCGCCCGACCTGGCCGGCGCGGAGTTGGTCCGTTGTCGAAACCTGCACGGTGGTGTCCTCTCTGCTAGGACGCTCGTCGGATGGACGGCGTCTCAGGCGTTTCACTGGCTGGTGGCCGCGCGATCACGTCGAGGCTGCCGCGCACGGCCCACGCGGTGAGCACGGCGGACAGCCGCCTGCTCTCCTCCTCCGGGGAGATCAGCCCGGCCGCCTTGGCCTGACCGGTCACCGCGAACACGAGCGACGGCGACTGGCGTGCCAGCACCGAGAGCTCCCCGCCCCACCGCCGGTGCAGGTCGAGCAGCCGGGCCGGGTGCCGCAGCCGGGCCGGCCACAGCTCCCCGAGCCGCTTGTCGCCGAGCGCCTTGCTGCGGTGGCCGAGCAGCAGCTCGACGAAGTCCGGGACGGCCGCCTCGATCCGCGCCAGCTCCGCCCGGTGCTCGGCCGGCAGGTCACCGGTCGGGTACATCCGCTTCCATGTGCGGCACATGTCCGCCCACTGCGGGTCCGGGTAGAGCGCGTTGCCGATGTGGGCACTGATCAGCACCCGCAGGTACGGCGTCGGATGCGGGTCGTCGCCGGACGGGCGGAACACGAAGAAGGACGGCAGGCTCACGACCGCGAGCAACCCGACGGTGGCGGTGAGACCGAGCTCGCCGACCGACCAGCAGTCGGCGACGATCTCGCTGATCCACTTGTCCCACACCACCCACGGCGCGCCCGGGTCGGCCCGGCGGGCCCGCTCGAGGTCCACCCGCAGCGACTCCACCAGCCCGAGCTGTGCCGCGGCCTGATGACCGACCTCGTGCACGAGCGAGGACGCGAGTCCGCTGCCGACCATCCGTTCCCGCGGCACCCGGATGATCGCCACCGGGTTGGGCCACCCGCCCGGCATCCTGGTGCGGGCACGCCGGATCGCCGCGCCGGGCCCGCGCGCCAGGTAGCAGACCACCGGCACGTGGGTCGCGGCGCCGACGTCGACCGCGGTCCGCACCCGCAGCGCGTCGCGGGCCAGCGCGTCGAGCCCGGAGAGCCACACCCCGGTCCCGTGCTCGCTGCGCTGTGTCACGACCTCGGTGAACAGGTCGAACTGCGCGAGCACGTCGTTGAACTCCAGGCGGATCAACACGAACCGCCGCTGCTGCTCGGCCGCCGGCACCGCCCGGCCCGACCCGGCCAGCCAGCGCAGATAGCCGTGGACGCGAGCCCGCAGCCGGGCCCGGCCCGCGTGCAGGAACCGCTCGATGAGCAGCTGGGCGTCGTAGGGCAGGGCGGCCGCGAGCACCATGGTCTCGTGCAGCGCGAACGGCTTGACCTGGTCCAGCCGGGTCAGCAGCCCGCGTGCCTCGGACTCGAGCAGCCGGGCCGGCCGCGCGTCGAGCCCTGGTGCGATCCCCGTGTCGATCCCCGTGTCGATCCCTGTGTCGATCCCAGCGACGGTCACCGACCTCACGCCCCCAGCAGGACGATGCGCCCGCCGCGGCGGACCCAGCGGCCCTCCGCCTTCTGCCCGCCGCCGCCACTGCCGCCACCGCTGCCGCCACCGCCGCGCCCGGGGGCCTCCTCGTCGGCGTCGAAGAAGGCGCCGTCACCGTTGGTCGACCACGGCTCCGGCTCGTCCCAGTAGGCCACGGGTTCGGCGTAGGCCCACGGCCGCGGCTCCTGGTAGCGGCGCCGACGCCACTGCGACGAGCGCTGACCGGACTGGCCGGACTGGCTCGGCTTCAGCAGCGAGGGCGCGTGCCGGCGGGCGGCGCTGACGGTGGCCGCGCGGACGACCGCTCGCTGCGGGATGTCGCCGGGCGCGCGGGCGGCGTTGCCGATCGCGGTGCGGGCGAAGCGGACGTAGCGCTGCGCGGCCTCGTACTCCGCCTCGACCTCGCTCATCGTCTCGGCCTCGCCGGCCTCGAGCAGCTTGCCGGCCATCGACCCGAGCTTGGCGCCGATCGCGGTCCCCGCGCCCGGCAGCACCATCGACCCGAGCGCCCCGCCGACGGCCGGCAACGCGGTCTTCGCGACGTTCTTCAGCACGCCGCCCAGCGCCTTGCCGACCGGTGACTTGATGAACGTCGACGCACCCTTCATCACGCTGCTGGCGAGCTTGCCGAGGAACCGGTCCAGCTCGGCCTCCGTGGTGACCTCGAGAAGCTGGCCGGCCAGCTCGGCCTCCAGGTTCTCCCCCTCTGCCTCCTGCCCCAGCTCCCATCCGGTCTCGCCGGGGAACTCGTAGGACTCGCTGGAAAGCTCGAACTCGGTCTCGTACATGGGTTTGTGCCCCTCTCTCTCACTCAGTGGCGATGTTCGCCAGCTCCGCTCAGGCGCCCAACAGGACGATGCGGTTGCCGCGGCGAACCCAGCGGCCTTCGGTGGCTTGGCGGCCGTTGGCGCGGCCGTTCGTGTCGCCGGGCCGCACGAGCCCCGGCAGGTGCTGCTGTGCGGCGGCGACCGCGGCGCGCTGGGCGGCGGCGGCCGGTGGGGCGCCCTTCGTCTTGGCGGCGCGTTGGGCGGTCTCGTTGGCGAAGCGGACGTAGGCCCGCGCGTTCTCGTACTCACTGTCCTCGGCGGACAGTCCCTCGGTCTCCATGCCGACGGCCTTCCCGAGCTGGGGCAGCGCCTGCTTGGCCGCGGACTTGAGCACGCCGCCGACCGCCTTGCCGGTGTCGGACCTGGCGAAGTCGCCGGCGGCCCGCACCGCACCGCTGATCAGCTTGCCGAGGAACCGGTCCAGCTCGGCCTCGCCGCGAACGTCGAGCAGTTCGCTGGCCAGTGCCAGCTCCTGGTTCTCGCCCTCCCCCTCCGCCTCGCCGAACTCGTACTCCGACTCGTATCCGGTCTCGTACTCCGTCTCGGACTCCGACTCGAACATTGCTCGATCGATGTCGTGCATCGCACTTCCTCTCGCTGGGCTCACCCCTCTCACTGCACAGTTCGTGCCAACCAGGCCGACCTGGGGCGATGCCGCGGGCACGGGCCGTTTCGCGAAGTCGGGTTCGCAGGCGGGGCGGAAGTCAGCTTCGGCCCGGGCCACCGGCCGGGATCGCGAGCTGAGCGCGGTACTTGGCGACGGTCCGCCGCGCGACGGCGAACCCGGCGAGGCTCAGCGCGGCGCACAGCTCGGTGTCGCTCATCCGGCGCCCGGTGGTCAGCTCGACGATCCGGGCCTTGACCGCGACCGCGCCGCCGAACAGGTCGGCGAACGGGATGAGCGAGCGGTCCGGGCAGCACAGGACCTTGCCCGCGACGGCGCGGCTCACCGTGGACGGGTGCAGCCCCAGCTCGGCCGCGACGTCCACTCTGGACAGTCGGACGTGACCGGCCGGGCCGCGGTCGAAGAAGCCCGCCTGCCTGGCGACCGCCGCGGTGGCGACGTCGCGGAGCACCGCCGCGCGGACGTCGAGCCCGCGCACGAACTCCTTCGCCTCCCGCCGGTGCGCGGCCAGCCAGGCGACCGCCGCCGCGTCCCGCCGGACCTCGGCGGGCACCGCGGCGAGGCGCAGCCCGAACCAGCGGCTGTCGGCGACCTCGACGACGAGGTGCCCGTCGCGGTCGCGGTGGACGATGACGTCCGGCGCCTGGCGCGCGACGGGCTCGCGGTCGTCCACGGCGGCCGGCCGCAACCGGGTGCGGACCAGCACGAACACCTCGCGCACCACACCGGCGGGCACGGCGAGCGCGGCGACGACCGGCGCCGGGTCGTCGGCGGCGACCGCGTCGAGGTGGTCGCGCACCACGTCGACCAGCAACGCGGGCGCACCGCGTTCGACCAGCACCCGGGCCTGGGCGAGCAGCAGGTCCCGCACGGTCCGCTCGCCGATCCCGACCGGCCCGGCGACCTTGATGGCACGCAACGCCTCCGCGACCGCCGGCGCCGGGATCGCGTGCCGGGCCACGATCTCGGCGGGATCGCAGTCGAGCAGCCCCCGCCCGGTCAGGTGCGCGAGCACGATGGGCAGGACGGAGCGGGCGTCCGAGCGGATCTCGCAGCCGGCGGCCACGGCCAGCGTGTCGAACGGCCGCACGACGGGCTCGGTGGTCAGGCGCGCGGTGGCGGCGCACCGCGGGCACACCCGGGACGGGTGGTGGCGCCCGCAGCCGGGGCAGGCGCCACCGGGTGCGCGGCGCAGCATCGGGTTGTCGGCGAGCGCCGCGGCGACCCGCTCGGCGACGGCGTCGTGCCCGAGGCCGATCGCCTGGAGGACGTGCAGGAGTCCGGGCAGAGCACGCAGTTCCGGCCGGCCGCGCAGCTCCAGCCCCATGCCGAGCGCACCGGTCGCCACCGGCTCACGCTACGTCCGCCCGCCCCGCCGGACCACGGTCAGTTGTGACGTCAGGCGCCGGTTCCGGTGAGGGCGAAGAACTCCTGGCGGGTGCGGACGTCCTCGCGCAGCTCCCCGTGCAGGGCCGACGTGACGGTGCGCGCACCCATGGCTCGCACGCCCCGCAGGGACATGCACAGGTGCTCGGCCTCGATCACGACGTTGTGTCCGAACAGGGCGATCACGTCGGCGTGGTCGACGTCCGTGTAGGACGCGGGCTGGCCGTCGCAGCCGAACGACTCCTTCAGCGCCGCCGCGGCAGGCGCTCGCCGTGCGGACCACGGACAGCACCATCCACACCTGGGATCTCGCCCGGGCCGTCGGCGTCGACGACACGCTCGAGTCCGGATTGGTCACGTGGATCGACACCCACCTCGACGAGATCTACGCGGGCCTGGCGGAAACTCCCACCGCAGCGGACACGACGCACCGGTTCTTCGCCGCTCCCGAGAGCGAGCCCGCCGGCGACACCTCGCGACAGGACCGACTGTTGCGCCGAATGGGCAGGAACCCGGCGCCGGTGCCGTGACCCACGCCATAGTCGAACCTGTCAGGAATCCGGCGGCTGTCTCGTTCAGAGCGCAAGCGAACAGACAGGAGCAGGAACATGGGGCATCGCATCGTGGTTCTCGGCGCCGGGTACGCCGGCGCCTCCGCCGCCGGGTACCTCGCCCGCCACCTCCACCGGGACGACTTCGAGATCACCGTCGTCAACGCGGAACCCGACTTCGTCGAGCGGATGCGTCTTCACCAGCTCGCGGCCGGCCAGGAGCTGCGCCGCTACGGGTTGGCGGAGATGTTCGCCGGCACGGGCATCCGGCTGCGGCTGGCGCACGTCACCGCTGTCGACGCCGAGCGACGGACCGTCACCGTGTCCGACGGCGACCGGCTCGAGTACGACACGCTCCTCTACTCGCTCGGCAGCACCACCGCCGACCACGCCGTTCCTGGCGTGGCCGAGCACGCCTTCCATGTCGCCGGGCGGCCGGCGGCGCTGCGGCTGCGCCGGCGACTGGATGAGCTCGGCGAGCACGGGACGGTGCTGGTCGTCGGCGGCAACCTGACCGCGATCGAGACCGCCACCGAGCTCGCCGAGTCCCGGCCAGGGCTCCGCGTCACCCTCGCCACCACCGGCGAGGTGGGCGGTTGGCTGGGCCGGAAGGCGCGACGTCACCTGCTGCGCGCCTTCGACCGGTTCGGCGTCGCGGTTCACGAGCACACCACCATCGAGCGCGTCCTGGCGACGGGGGCGGTCGCCGCCGACGGCACCAGCTTCGCTTCCGACGTGACCGTGTGGGCGGCCGGCTTCGCCGTGCACCCCATCGCCGCGGCCAGCGGCCTCGACGTCGAGGACGACGGCCGGATCACCGTCGACCGCATGATGCGGTCGGTCTCGCACCCGGAGGTGTACGCCGCCGGTGACAGCGGCTACGTCATCGGCGAGAACGGTCGCCCGCTGCCGATGTCCTGCGCGTCGGCGGGTTTCACGAGGATGCAGGCGACGGCCGCGATCGTCGGGGACCTGACCGGCCGCAAGATCTCGAAGACGTCGTTGGCATATCTCGGCAACTGCGTCAGCCTCGGACAGAAGGACGCGATCTTCCAGGCGGTCGACGGCGACGCGCGGTCGAGGTCGTGGTCCCTGCGCGGTCGGACGGCCGCGCGGTTCAAGGCGTTCGTGCTCAGGGGCGCCGCGTGGAACATGGGCCACCCCACCTATGGACTGCCGACCCGCAAGTACCGGCTGCCGACCGCGTCGGATCGTTCCACCGAGACGGTCGCCGCCTAGGGTGGCGCTCGTGGACACCGCCACCGTCGAGCGTTTCGAGGCCAACCGGAACCGGTTGGCCTCGCTCGCGTACCGCCTGCTCGGTTCGGCCGCAGACGCAGAGGACGCGGTGCAGGACGCGTTCCTGCGTTGGCAGGCCGCCGATCGGGCGCACATCGAGGTGCCCGAGGCGTGGCTGACCAAGGTGGTCACCAACCTGTCGCTCGACCGGCTCCGTTCGGCGAAGATGCGGCGCGAACGCGCGGTCGGCGACTGGCTGCCGGAGCCCCTTCTCGACGGTGACCCGATGCTGGGCCCGGCCGATGCCGTCGAGCAGCGCGAGTCGGTGACGTTGGCGGTGCTGATGCTCATGGAACGTCTGTCGCCGACCGAGCGGGCCGTGTACGTGCTGCGCGAGGCGTTCTCCTACAGCCACGCCGAGATCGCCGAGATCCTCGACATCACCGAGTCCGCGAGCCAGCAGCACGCCCACCGGGCCCGGCGGCATGTCACGGCGGAGCGCAACGCGAACGAGGTCAACGGCGCCACCGCGCGCCGAATCGTCGAGGCGTTCGTGGACGCCGCGTCGTCGGGCCGCACAGAACGGTTGGTGGCGCTGCTGACCGACGACGCGACCGCGATAGCCGACGGCGCCGGCAAGGCGACGAAACTGCAGCGCCACGCGGTGCCGGAGCGGATCGCCGCGATGCTGCGCGCCGGCTTCAAACCGACGCCGGCGAAGCGAAAACTGGCGGGCGGCTCCCCCGCGATCCACGCCGCCGTGGTCAACGGCTCCCCCGCGATGATCGCCGTACTCGACGACCGTGTCCTGGGCGCCGTAATCCTAGAAATCCGCGACGACAAGATCGCGTCCGTGTGCGGCATGGCCGCACCCGCCCGACTCGAACGCCTCACCAAGGAATGGCGCCGCCACGAACACGATGACCCCATCATCGAGTCGTGGTGACCGGACACGCAGTGAATTCCGGACTGGATTCACCAGACAGGGCTGAAGTCGGCCGATCGGATCTTCCCCACACCTTCGACGGCGGCCTGGTGGACCCGAGCTCGGCGCCGCCCGCCCGCCAGGCGGTTTCCTGACCGTCGACGACGTATTCTCGCTCGGTGCCCCGGCCGGATAAAGAATCCGCTGCCACGTACTGATGAATCTGTCGAGCATCTGAAACGCCGCGGTTGGCGACGGCGACTACCGATGCGTGGTCGCTCGGGTGGCCAACCGGAGAAGGCGTGGGATCGAATCATGGCGAGTAGCCAGACTTTGCCGCAGGGGCAGCGGGAGCACAAACGGAAGTGGCCATGGGTCGTCGCGGTCTTGGCGCTGATCTTGTTCGTCATGGCTGGTGTGTTCGGTGACGAGGATGAAAATCCGGGCGGTCCGGCCGAGGAACCAGCCGCGGCGACGGTTCCCGACGGGTTGACCGGAATGGATTCGGCGTCGGCGCGCGATCAGTTGGAGGAGCTCGGGTTCCTGGTCACGATCGAGTCGGTCGACGGTCGGATGGTGATTGTCGAAAGCAACTGGAACGTTGTTTCCGCGTCCTTGCGGGACGAAAACAACGTGGTCCTTCGAGTGGCCAAACCGACACCAACCACCACGGCGCCTCCCGCACCCGCGGTGGTCCCCACCACCACCGAGGCACCGGCAGAAATCGCGCCAGTGCCGGAACCCGCACCGGTGCCGGAACCCGCGCCCGAGCCGGCTCCCGCACCCGAGGCGTACTACGCCAACTGTGCCGCGGCGAGGGCCGCCGGTGCGGCACCACTGACTGTCGGCGAACCGGGTTACCGCTCCGGACTGGACCGCGACGACGACGGCGTCGCCTGCGAGTAGACGACGTGGTCAGCCCGGTTGCCCGACCGGGCCCCACATGACGTCGTACAGCTCACCGCCCGCGGGAACCGGCGCGTCGACCGGATGCGGCACGATCCACAGCGCGGCCTCGTCCCACAGGCCGTACGTGTCGATGTGCTCGCCCTGCATCAAGGCGACCAGCACGTCGCCGACGCGCCAGATGGCGTGGTGCCATTGCTCGTCGTGCGTGCCGGCCACCGCGGGCGGGCCGAGTCGCCCCGTCACCGTCTCGACCGCGGCCCGCCACACCTCGTCGAAGTCGGCGCGCGTGCCCTCGGGCAGTCCCGCCCACCCCACGTCGAGCTTGTCCCGCGACACCAACGGCTCGTCCTCGTCGTCCTCGGCGGAGTCGACGAACGTGGCGAACTCGACCGTCACGGCCACGATCGACGTGCAGTCGGCGTTCAGCCCGATGCTCACGAACCGGTCACCCGTCGACTGGCGCTGTTCGAGGTCGTCGAACAGGCCGTCGGCCAGCGAGCCGGATCCGGGCACGTACCAACCGGTCGCGGCCCACGACGCGTCCAACTCGTCGCGCTCCCACGGCGCCGCGGCGAACCCGAGCGCCGCGTCGAGCAACTTGTCGTCGATCGCCAACCACACCAAAGCCATGAACCGCAGGGTATTGACCGCCGCCGCGGCGCGACGACCCCGGTGCGCATCCGGTCAACACGACTGCACATCGACGAAGCGGGCCTACTCGCCGACCGCTTTCCCGCCGTAGCAGTCGGCGAGCGCGGCGAAGGCGACCTTGGGTTCCCATGGCATGTCGGGATAGGTGTCGCCGTGGCCGTGTTCCAGCACCTTGACCACGCCCCAGCTCGCCATGTCGAGGTCCTCTCGGGGATCGGGGCGGTAGGGCAGTCCGTAGCAGACGAAGGTGCACGCGAACGCGGCGTCGACGCCCTCGGCGGTGAACACGTCCAGCAGCTCGCGGAGATAGGTGGCCTGCTCCCGCTCGTCGCGGACGTAGTCGCCGTCGAGCCGTACCGGGACGGCGCCGTCGTACTCGACGATGTCTCCGCTGGTGGCCCCGTGGTCGGCCGCGCCGCGGTGGGTGGTGCAGCCGAACTCGGTGACCGCGACCGGCTTGCCCTGCGCGACCAGCGTGCGAATGCCCTGCTGGTAGATGTCGGCGACCTCCTTCGACCGGTGGGCGTCGACCGACACGATGTCGAACGGCGTCCAGTCGACGCCCTCGATCGGCACCGCGGCGTAGGTGACCCTGCCGCCGAACCGTTCGCGGACCACGGTGACGGCCTTCGCGAGGAAGTCGTTGACACGGGGCGGCAGCTCGGCCAGCAGCTCACGCAGCTCCGGCCGCCGTTCGGTCAGCGGGCGGAGGCGCTCCCGAAGGCTGTCGCCGGGCAGGAAGCCTCGGTTGAACAAGCTCAGCTCGGCCCCGGTGACGAACACGACGTCGGCTCCCCGCCTGCGGATCCGCTCCGCGCGCTCGGCGCCGTCGGCGAGCAGGTCGAGCAGCTGCTCCGGACCGAGCTCGAAGGTGAACGGCGAGAACCAGACTTCCAGACCGAGGTCGGCCGCGTGGCCGGCGGCGAACTCGAGCCGGTCCAGGTCGCCGCCGATCAGGCGCACCGCGGTGCAGTGCAGGTCGTCCCGGATGATCTGTAGCTCACGCCGGACGAGCGCGTGGTCGAACGGCCTGCGGATGATGCCGTCCGGACTGAGTCCGGTGTCGTAACCGATGCCTTTGGCTCGCATGGCAGATAGCGTACGGTACGTACCGTACGCTCGACACTCGAGGAGGGCGGCATGTCGACAAGGCGGCGCGGAGCCGAGTTGGAGCGGGCGATCCTGGCCGCCGCGGTGGCGGAGCTCACCGAGTCCGGGTATCCCGGGCTGACCATGGACCGGGTCGCCCGCCGGGCCGGCACCAACAAGAACACGATCTACCGCCGCTGGCCCAACCGCGCCGCGCTCGGGGTCGCCGCCTACCGGCAACTGGCCGAGGACAGGCTGCGGCCCCCCGACACCGGTGACCTGCGTGGCGACGTGCTGGCGTTGCTGCGCCAGATCAACTGCGACCTGTCGTCCCCCAACGCAGAGATCCTCCGCAGCCTGCTGGCGAGCGTCAACGACGAGCCGGAACTGCTGGCACAGCTGCACGACGTGGCCACCGAGGGCGGCGCCGACATCTGGCTGACGATCGTCGGCCGCGCCGTGGCCCGCGGCGAGGCCCCGCCGGAAGCCCGCCACCCCCGGGTCGCCACCGTGGCGATGGTGTTGCTGCGTAACGAGTACATCACCCGCGGGATCGCCACCATGCCCGACAGCGTCATCGTCGAGATCGTCGACGAGGTCTACCTGCCACTCGTGCGCCGACGCGGCGCACCGGTGTCAGCTGTACTGCCAGCCGAGGAGGTTCCACTGCCAGAGGAACCACGCCAGCGCGGCCATGCCGGTGAGCAGGACGACCTGGTGGGCCCTGGCGACGACGCCGGCTCCTGACCGGCGCCAGCCCCGGACGGTGCACGCGAGCGCGCCGGTCGCCGCGGCGAGGACGACGATCGGGACCGCGAGCAGGAGACGGAAGCTCACCGGCACATCGAAGATGAACTCGCCGCTGTCCCCGATCAGGGTCGCGGTGAGCGCCAGCAGGAACGCGATGCCCAGCACGGCCGCTCCGGCCGCGAGCCCACGCGCGAGGCGCCACGTGCTGGACGTGGTGGCCGGCCGATGGGTGAGCCGGCGCACCAGTCCGACCACCGGCACGGACAGCGCCGTGAGGGCGGGGATCGCGAAGGCGAGCAGCACGATCAGGTTGAACGGCAGCGTCTCGGTGCGGGTCATCAGCTCGTAGGAGGTGCGGTCGGTCGCCACGTACCGCCGGTCGTCCGCGCCCGTGCGGAAGACGAGATGGTCGGTGCCGTCGGCCAGGCCGTACAGACCGTCGCCCCGCGGTGTCCAGTCCTCGCCCTTGAAGTGCACGGTGCCGTCGGCGTCCACCGTGAGGCGGGACGGACCGAGCAGCGACGTCAGCTTCTCCACGGTCGACTCGTTGTGCCGGGTCGGGTGGTAGAAACCGGGCTCCGAAGCGGCCGACGACGCGTGCGCGGCGGGCACCGGCGTCCCGGTGGCCGGCGCGAACTCGTCGAAGAACGCCGGCACCAGGGCGGTGAGGGTGTCGGTCCCGCCGGTGCCGTTCATCGACACGAACAACCCGAGATCGCAGTCCGGCACCAGGAACAACGCACTCTGGAAGCCCTCCCAGCTGCCGTCGTGCATCAGTACCCGGCGCCCGTTGATCCCGCGGTCCATGAACCCGTTGGCGTAGCCGCCCAGCCGAGGGTCGGCGGCGAAGGACCGTTCTTGCATCCGCTTCGCGGTCCGCTCCTCGAGGATCGCGCCGCCGTTCTCGAGGTGGGCGGTCATGAAGTCGGCCATGTCCGTGGCGGTCGCGCTGATCGACCCGTCCGGCGACAGGGTGTCGAACGTGAACGGGTTCGGCGTCGGCGGCTCGGTCTCGGAGTCGTAGCCGTGCGCGAGGTCGGCGGCGAGCTCAGCCGGCACCCGTTGCGCGGCAGTGCTGTGCGACATGTCGAGCGGCTGCAGCAGGTGCCGCCGCACATAGTCCTCATAGGACTCGCCGCTCACCTCCGCCACGATGTACCCGGCCAGCGCCGCGCCGTAGTTGGAGTAGGCGGAGATCTTGCCGGGTGGCCGGATCCGGGCCGGCATGTCGGCCGCGGTGTGGGCGGCGGTGCCGATGACGCGCTCCTCGAACCCCGCCGTGTGGTCCATCAGGTGTTGCAGGGTCACGGGTTCCGGGAAGGTGGCCGGGACTTCGAAGTCGGTCAGGTAGCGGTTCACGTCGACGTCCAGGTCGAGCCGGCCCGCCTCGACCAGTTGCATCACCGCCGTCCAGGTGAACAGCTTCGAGATCGACGCGATCCGCACCAGCGAGCGTGCCGCGTCGAACTCGACCCCGTGTTCCACATCGGCCCGGCCGTACCCCTCGGCGAAGACCGTTTCGCCGCCGGCGACCACCGACACCACGGCACCGGGCACCCCGTCGTCGGCGAGGCGGCCCGACAGCGCGTCGTCGACGAGCGTGGCCGACAGGCGATTGGTCGGCTCGTTCAGCTGCAACACGTACGGCCGGCCATTGCCAGTGCCGGATCCAGCCGCCTGCGGGCACAGACCGACACTCGGCACCCGGCCGAGGTGACGTCGTACGGCTCCACCACTGTGTGCCGACCTGGCGGGTCGACCGCTGTTCAGGCGCGCGGGCGGCCGAAGAAGAGCAGGTAGCCGTCGTGGTCGGTCAGCTCGAAGCCGCGCAGGCCGTCGTCGGTGTCGGCGAGCGGCGCGCTGAACGTGGCGCCGCGGTCGCGCAGCTCGGCCGCGAGCGCGTCGGGGTCGGGCACGTGGACGTAGGCGTCCCAGCGCGCGTAGGGGTGGCGCACCCTGTTCGGCAGGGCGCCGACCTGGTCGGTGACCACCTTCAGCATCAGCTGCACACCGTCCCGGGCGACGATGGCGAAGTACGGATCGGGCTCCGGCGCCGTGTTGGTCACCTCGAAGCCGAGGCTGTCGCGGTAGAAGGCCAGGGCCTGGCCGAGGTCGCTGACGATGAAGAGGGGCGAGATCGCGCTCAGTGTGGCGCGGACAGTGGTAGCCATGACGGCTCCTTCGTCGAAGGTGCTACCAGCCTAGGACAGGGCGGGCCGCTGGCCGACTGTCCTGATAGGACACTTCGGCAACGGGGCACGCCGGCGTTGGCTAGTGTGGCCGGATGCGGAGTGCCGAACTCCCCGGCCGGGTCATCTTCCTCAACGGGACCTCGAGTTCGGGCAAGACCACCCTGGCCAGAGCCATCCAGGACGAGAGCGACATCCCGTTCGTCTACTGGGGCATCGACACCCTGTTCGCCCTGGTGCCGCCCAACTGGGGCGGCGGACGCGACGGCCCGCTCAGCCGCGACGGCTTCTGGTACGACCGCACCGGCGTCGACGCGGACGGCCATCCGCAGGTGGTCATCCGGTACGGCCGGGTCGGGCACCGGATGCTGCGGTCGGCCGGCGCCGCGGCGGCCGCGTTCGCGCACGGCGGTGACAACGTCGTCATCGACGAGATGCTGCTGACCCCGGACCTGCTGTCGATGTGGATGTCC
This sequence comes from uncultured Actinomycetota bacterium, assembly GCA_963840275.1. Taxonomy (GTDB): domain Bacteria; phylum Actinomycetota; class Actinomycetes; order Mycobacteriales; family Pseudonocardiaceae; genus Actinophytocola. The sequence goes on along the minus strand of CAWIYK010000001.1, from coordinate 57,905 downwards.
GCGTTGGCGGGCCTCGACGTCCTCCTGGTGGGCGTGACCTGCCCGCTGGCCGTGGCAGAGGAGCGAGAACTGGCCCGTGGCAACAAACCCGGGCTGGCACGCGGCCACCTCCGTACGGTTCACGACCACGGCGTCGCCTACGACATGACCGTCGACACCACGGCCGGCACGCCCGCCGAACTGGCCCGCGCCGTACTGCGAGAGCAGCGCGTCAGCCCGTCCATGGGCGGAGCTTCTCGGGGTTCCGCACCGCCCAGATGTTCTTGATCCGGGCGTCCGCGACCTCGAGCGCGATCACCACCACGGTGACGCCGTCCAGCTGCGCCACCAGTCCGGGCTGACCGTTGACCGTCCGCTCCAGGACGGCCAGGTCGGGTGCCTTGCTGGCGAGCTCGACGAAGTAGCGCGCGACCCGCTCGCCGCCCTCGACCGGGTGGAGCTCGGCGCTGGCGAGGCCGCCGCCGTCGCCGATCGCCAGCACGTTGGGGTCGAGCAGGCCGATGAGGGCTTCGATGTCCTTGGTCTTCCACGCCTGCTTGAAGTCCCGGACGACGTCGGCGCGCTGGGCGGCGGGAGTCGCCGAAGCCTCCGACGCGCGAAGGCGGCGGCGGGCCGACGTCGCCAGCTGGCGACACGCCGCCGGCGTACGGCCGACGATCTCGGCCACTTCGGCGAAGGAGTAGCGGAAGACGTCGTGGAGGATGAACGCCACGCGCTCGGCCGGGGTCATCGACTCGAGCACGACGAGGAAGGCCATGTTGACCGACTCGTCGAGGGTGACCCGGTCGGCCGGGTCGGGGCCGCCGGACCATTCCGTGCGATCGGGCAGCGGCTCCGGGATCCATTCGCCGACGTACCGTTCGCGCCGCGCCCGCGCCGAGCCCAGCAGGTCGAGGCAGATGCGGCTGGCGACCGTCGTCAGCCAGGCGCCAGGGGTCTCGATGGCTTCCTGCTGTGATGAGGACATCGCGTACCAGCGGGCGTAGGTCTCCTGCACGACGTCCTCGGCGTCGGCCAGGGAGCCGAGCATCCGGTACGCGAGGTTGATCAGCTGACGCCGCTCGCTCATGACCGCGTTCAAGCCTGGCTCGGACTGCGTGCTCATGGGCTCCCCTGGTCGCCGCTGCCGTCATCAGCTCGACGAGACAGCACGCCGGAACGTGAGGTTGGCGGGTCGCCTCACATTACGAGGGGGCGCGTCGTCGTACTACTGCCGATCACAACTCTGCGGAAAGAGAACCTCATGAACGTCGCTCTGTGGTTCGCCGCCGGACTGCTGGCCGTCGGCTCGCTGGCCGGGGGTGCCATGAAGCTGTTCCAGACCAAGGAGAAGATGGCCGCCTCCGGCTGGGGCTGGGTCGAGGACTTCAGCGGCGGCGCCGTCAAGGCCATCGGCGTCCTCGAGGTCCTGGCCGCGGTGGGCCTCATCCTGCCCCCGGTGCTCGACATCGCGCCGGTCCTGGTGCCGGTGGCCGCCGTCGGCCTGGTGTTGCTGATGATCGGCGCGATGATCACGCACCTCCGCCGCGGCGAGGCCAAGGTGATCGTGGTGAACGTGGTCCTGCTCGTCATGGCCGCCTTCGTGGCGTGGGGCCGCTTCGGTCCGCAGCCGTTCACGAGCTGATGAGCGACCTTCATGCCATCGCCGTAATCGTTGGGGGAACAGGGTTGGTGGGCGTGCGCGCGGGTAAGCGCCCCGGGCAATGAAGTGGCGCCCACGCACCGAGGAGTTGCTCCCGATGGACCCGAAGAAGCCGGCCAAGGTTGTGAAGGAAGCGCTCGAGAAGGCGGTCGAGAAGGTCGCCGAGCTGGTCGCCCCGCCGATTCCCGGTGCCCCGGCGAGCGAAGCGCCGGACCTGACGCCCCCGGACGCGCCGAGAGGCCCGCTCGCGCCGAAGTCGGACCAGGCGTCGCCGGCGACCGTGACGCCCACCGGCGCGGTGACGGGCGCACCGGCCGAGGCGATGGGTCAGCAGGCCGCGTACCTCACCACCGCGCAGGGCGCGCGGCTCCGCGACACCGACCACTCGCTCAAGGCCGGCGACCGCGGGCCGACGCTGCTGCAGGACCACCACCTGCGCGAGAAGATCATGCACTTCGACCACGAGCGGATTCCCGAGCGCGTCGTGCACGCGCGGGGCGCGGCCGCGCACGGCGTGTTCATCGGCTACGGCGCGGCGGACTCCGTGTGTCGCGCGGAGTTCCTCGGCAAGGGCACGCAGACCCCGGTGTTCGTCCGGTTCTCGCCGGTGGTCGGGTCGCGCGGGTCGGCGGACGCGGTGCGCGACACGCGTGGCTTCGCCGTGAAGTTCTACACCGAGCAGGGCACGTTCGACTTGGTGGGCAACAACATTCCGGTGTTCTTCATCCAGGACGGCATCAAGTTCCCCGACATCGTCCACGCCGCGAAGCCGCACCCGGACCGGGAGATCCCGCAGGCGCAGAGCGCGCACGACACGTTCTGGGACTTCGTGTCCATCCACACCGAAGCCACCCACCACGTCCTGTGGCAGATGTCCGACCGCGGCATCCCCCGGTCCTACCGCACGATGGAGGGCTTCGGCGTCCACACCTTCCGGCTGGTGAACGCGGCCGGTGAGACGTCGCTCGCGAAGTTCCACTGGAAGCCCAAGGCCGGCGTGCATTCGCTGCTGTGGGAGGAGGCCCAGCTGGTCAACGGCGTCGACCCGGACTTCCACCGGCGCGACCTCGCCGACGCCATCGAGTCCGGCGCGTTTCCCCAGTGGGAGCTGGGCATCCAGGTCTTCCCGGACACCCCGCGCCAGACGTTCGACGGCATCGACCTGCTCGACCCGACCAAGATCGTGCCGGAGGAACTCGCCCCGGTGCAGCCCATCGGGATGCTGACCCTCAACCGCAACCCCACGAACTTCTTCGCCGAGACCGAACAGGTGGCCTACCACCCCGGCCACCTGGTGCCCGGCATCGACGTGACCGACGACCCGCTGCTGCAGGCGCGGCTGTTCTCCTACCTCGACACCCAGCTCACCCGTCTCGGCGGCCCGAACTTCGGGCAGATCCCGATCAACCGGCCGCACGCGCCGGTCAACGACATGTTCCGCGACGGCTTCCACCAGCACGCCGTGCACGCCGGAGTCGCGCCGTACAAGCCGAACACCCTCGACGGCGGCAACCCGTTCACCGCCGACGCGGGCACCGGCGCCCACATCGAGGTGGCGCAGACCGTGGCCAAGGCGACCAAGACGCGGGCGAACCCCACGTCGTTCGGGGACCATTTCTCCCAGCCGCGGCTGTTCTGGCAGAGCCTGACCTCGGTCGAGAAGGAGCACACCGTCCGGGCGTTCACCTTCGAGCTCGGCAAGTGCTACGAGCAGGCGATCAAGGAACGCGAACTGGGGGTGCTGGCGAACGTCGACGCGGAGCTGTGCACCCGGGTCGCCGAGGGCCTCGGCCTGCCTGCGCCCAAGGCCACCGCCAGGATCCGCAGGGTCACGCCCAGCCCGGCCCTGTCACAGCTCGGACAGGTGTGGCCGACCGAGGGCCGGATCATCGGGATCGTGGTGGACCCGGCCGACCTCGACGGCGTGCGCGAGGTCCGCACGACCATCCTCGGCGCCGGCATGGTGCCGCTGCTGATCGCCGCCCACGGCGGCACGCTCGACGACGGTCTCACCGCGCAACGGACCTTCCTCACCGCGCGCTCGGTCGAGTTCGACGCGCTGCTGCTCGCGGCCGGACCGCCGCCGGCCCCGGACGCGTTGCCGGCACGGGACGCCAAGGCGGCCGATCCGTCCACTGTGGACCCGCGAGTGGTGCTGATGATCGAGGAGTGCTTCCGCCACGCCAAGGCGATCGGCGCGTGGGGCACCGGCGTGCGCGCGCTCGAGGCGGCCGGCTGCGCGGGGACCGACGCGGGCGTGGTCGTCGCCGACGACCCGGACGACGTCCTCGCCAAGGTCACGGAGCTGCTCGGCGCGCACCGCGTGTGGGCCCGCTTCCCGGCGACCATCACCTGAGCCCCGCGAGTCCAACGCTCAAACACCGCGAGTCCCACGTTCAGCACCACCGAGTTGGCGGTTCGTGCGAACGAACGTTCGGCCGGGCTCGCTACTTCTCACGGCCAACCGAGTAGGACGGGCTCCGGCGGGTACGCCGATCGCAGCACTTCTTCCTGGGAGGACCCGATGGACACAGCGATACGCGAACTGGTCGACGTGCACGGCCCGTTCGTGTCGGTCTACCTGCCGCCGAACACGAGCGTCCTCGCGTGGCAGACGCTGCGCGGACAGCTCGTGGCCCAGTGGCTCGACGATCGCACCTTGGACGCGCTGGACGAGGCGACGGAAGAGGACGCGCCGAGCGAAGGCCGGGCGCTGATCGTCGCCGAGGGGGTCGTGCTCGTCGACGAGGTGCCGTCGTGGTCGCCGCCCGAGCCGCTCGCCCGGCTGTCCGACCTGCCCTACCTCCTGCCGCTGGCACCCCGGCACAGCGTCCGGAAACCGACCGGCGCCCTGGTCGCGGCGGGCGCCGGCGATCCGGTGCCCGCCGAGCGGGACGTGTTCGACCAGTTCCTGTTCGAGTGGTCGAGGGCGGACGGTCCCGCGTTGGACGGCCTGCACCTGTGCACGGAGATGCTCCGCGAAGGCCTCGCGGACGCGCTCGTCATCTCGCCCGGACAGCTCGGCGACCAGACCGTCTGGGTCGGCGGCACCCACCGCGACCAGGTCGCCGACGAGACCGCACTGCGAGCCACCGGAATGGCGGTCAACCAGCAACGAGCCGACGAGGCGCTGCCCATGGCCGCACTGGCGGTCGACGCGGAGATACTGGTCGCGCCGGACGACCTCCCCCTGGCCGACGGCGTCGGGGTGCTCTTTCGAAACCCGTGACCGCGTCGGACGACCTCAGCCCGTCGACTCCGCGAGGCGGTCCATGCGGTAGGCCAAAAGCGCGCGGTGCAGGCTCGAGTGGCAGTCGAAGCTGGGCTGCAGTCCGGTGAGCGCCAGCAGCCGGCGAACACACCGGGGCTCGGTGACCAGACGCAGGTTCCAGCGTTCGGCCTGTGCGCGCCGTTGGACGTCGATCAGTGCGTTGACGCCGGCGATCGCCAGGAAACAAACCTGAGACAGGTCGACCACGACGGTGCCGCCGACGCCGACCAGTCGCCGCTCGAGCACGGCATGCAGGCGGGACGCGGTCGCGACGTCGAGCTCACCGACCACACCGACGATGGCGAGCGACGGCCGCGGCTGGGTGACCGTCACCTCCAGCGGCGACTCCGCGACGGACAAGTGAGGAGACCTCGGCCATGCGGCAGCTGTAGTGAGCGCGGTGCTGACCCGTGCGGTGGACACGGAAGACCTCCCGCCCGGTGGGGATGGCTGTCGGCTCAACCAGCTTGCCTGTCTTTGGTAACACAGCGCCGCAGGGCAGGCAAGCGGCCATTTGTCACCTGTGTGGGTCATCTTTCGGCAACAGGCGCGCCACCCGATCTGCTTCTCGCAGGCCCATCTGTCGGTACAGCGACAACGCTTCCCGCCACGACTCGACGGCGTGTTCGGTGTCGCCGGTGGCGGCGAGCACGCACCCGATGCCTTCCAGCGCCCGCGCTTCCTCGTACCGGTCACCGGTGGCTCGTGCCATCGTGAGGGCGTCCGTGTGCCACGAGCGGGCGCGGTCGTGGGAGCCCGCCGCCAGGTGGGCCGTGCCGAGGTGGTTCAGCACCTCGGTGACGATGCCGTGCGCGCCGATCCCCTCCGCCATGCGGAGCGCCTCGTCGTAGCGGGCGACGGCTTCGTCGAGGCGGCCGGCGAGGCGGTGCACCTCGCCGAGGTTGCCCAGGGTCCGTGCCGTGCCACCGAGGTCGCCGGCCTCGCGGAAGATGGTCAGGGCGTCGCAGCAGTCGCGGAACGCCCGTTCGTGGTCGCCCAGTCTGGTGTGGACGACGCCGAGGTTGGTCAGCAACGTCGCCTTGCCGAGGCGCAGATCCAGCTCGCGCACGATCACGAGCGCCTGCTGGTAGTGGTCGATCGCCTCCTCGTACCGGCCGAGCCGCTCGTAGAGGTTGCCGAGGTTGTTCAGCGCGCCGGCCTCGCTGTTGCGGTCGCTGCCGGCGCGGCAGATCGCCAGCGCCTGGCGGTGGAGGTTCATCGCGTCCTCGTGCCTGCCGAGCCGCAGATGCGCCACCCCGAGGTCGTAGAGCGCGGCGCCCTCCGCCGCCTCGTCGCCCGCGAGCCTGCTCGCGTCGAGGGCGTGCCCGAGGACGACGAGCGCGTCGTCGTGCCTGCCGCCCTGGTCGAGGTGCCGCCGCAGCACCGCGACCAGCTCGCTGGTCGGACCCGGCCGGCCCTGCCGGGCGGTGAACGCGAGCACCGCGAGCAGGTTGTGCCACTCGGCGTCGAGCCACGCCCGCGCGTCGGCCAGCTCCGCGAGCGGGGGCAGGGCCATGCCGCGGCGATCGCCTTCCCCGACGAGCGACTCGCACGGGTGCAGCATGTGCATCGCCCTGGTCGCGGCCACGGTGAAGTAGTCGACGAGCCGTGCGACGGCGGCATCGCGTTCCCGTGCCGGCAGCTCGACGGCCGCGCGTTCGCGGGCGTAGGTGCGCACCAGGTCGTGCATGTCGAAGCGGCCGTCGGACGAACGCTGCACCAGATGCGCCCGCACGAGCCGGTCGACGCGCCCGCGCGCGGTCCGCGGGTCGGTACCGAGCAGCGCGGCGGCCGCGTAGCCGTCGACCTCCCGCGCCGGATGGGCGCCGAACAGCCAGAAGTCCGCCACGTGGTCCCGCAGGTGCCGCATGGACCAGGAGAACACCGTGCCGATGGCGGTGGCCGGGTCGCCGACGTCGAACAGGCCGGTCCCCTGGTCGGCCAGCTCGGCGACCAGCTCGTCGAGCGGCTGCTCCCGCCGCATGGCCTGTGCGGCAACGATGCGCAACGCGAGCGGCAGCCCGGCGCAGTGCCGGGCCAGTCTCCGCGCGGTGTCCTCCTCGACGCGCTCGCCGATGTGGGTCCGGAGCAGCTCCATCCCCTCGTCGGCGGGCAGCGGGCGCAGCTCGATCTGCCGGGCGCCGGGTTCGACCTGCAGACCGGCGAGGTCGGCCCGGCTGGTGATCACGGCGAAGCAGGTCGGGCTGCCCGGCAGGAGCGGCCGCACCTGGTCGACGTCGAGCGCGTTGTCCAGCACGACGAGCACTCGCTGCCCGGACACGATGCTGCGGAAGCGGGCCGCGCGCTCGTGTTCGTCGTCGGGGATGGCGGCGTCGTCGAGCCCGAGGCTGCGCAGGAAGGCGGCGAGTACGTCGGCCGGGTCGCGTGGCTCGAGCGGCGAGTACCCGTGGAGGCCGACGTAGAGGCACCCGTCCGGGAAGCGTCCGGCCACGCGATGACCCCAGTGCACCGCCAACGCGGTCTTGCCGACGCCGGCCGTGCCGGAGACGGTCGCGATCCGGACGGGCACCCCGGGGCCGGCGAGCACCGTGTCCAGTGCGGCAAGCTCGAGCCCGCGACCGGTGAACCCGGCCGGATCGGCGGGCAGCTCGTTCGGCGCGCGACGTGCGGCAGTGGACTCCCGGCGCCGGCGCAGCGAGTCCCGGGCCGCGACGAGTCGGCGCTGCTCGCCGGCCGGGACACCGAGCGTGGTGAGCAGGTCGTCGAGGACTTCGACCGGCGGCACGGTCGTGCCGGCCAGGTAGGCGTAGAGGGTGCTCTGGGAGATGTTGAGGCGCCGGGCGAGCGCGGCGATCTTGACCGGGCCGTCGGGACTGCGCCGGGTCCAGCGCTTCAGCTCACGGCCGAGGTCGGCGGGCGTGCCGATGGGTTCGGCGTCCGACATCGCTCACCCCATTCCAGACTTTCCAGACTTGTCCCGCCGTTCTGGCTTCAACACTGCGTTCATGATGCGCTACCCACAGAGACCAGGAACCAGGGGAGATCTCATGAAGAGAAAGCTAGCGGTGCTTCTGACCGGTGTGCTGATGGCGGCCGGAATGTCGATGGTCACCACGGCCACCGCGCAGGCGGCGCCGTGCGGTGGCACGTACACGATCGTGGTCGGTGGGCTCAACGATCCCACGTCGGGCATCTTCACCGGGAACGTCAGCCAGCGGGTGGGTTACTCGGCGGCGCTCAACAGCCAGAGCGCGCGCGAGGGCGTCAACGAGCTGAACCGGTTGATCCGCGACCAGCGGAACCTGTGCCCCGGCCAGCACGCCAAGGCGATCGGGTTCTCCGAGGGCGCCGCGGTCGTGCACATCTGGGTCACCGAGAACTGGCAGACGTTCGGCAACGTGAACGCGGTGCTGATCGCCGACCCCAAGCGGGCCGCCGGTCCGGGCGCCGCCGGCCTCGCCGGGCAGTGGTACTCCGGGATCGTCGGCCCGCCGCTCGCCGGCGCCGACACCTTCTTCGGCAACGTCCCCACGGTGACCATCTGCACCGACGACGTCATCTGCGACAGCACGGCGGCCTCGGGCTGGCTCGGCTACCCGAACAACCACATGAACTACAGCTTCAACGTCAACGACTACTCCGATGACGGCAACGGTCAGTGGTTCAACGGGGTGTTCATCCCTCGGTAGCGACCGCACGCGTCGAGCGGAGAAGGGTGTGCGGCCGGGTTGGTCGCACACCCTTCTCGTGCCGGCCCAACCTCGGCGGCGATCAGGGAGCGCACCGGCCGAGAACGGGCGAAGGTGACCCGGTCGACTCGGTTGAAACCCGTTGGCGATCAGCCGTCCTCGACGCCCTCGCTCGGCCGCTCACCGACCGCGTGCCGAAGGACACACTTCGCCGGTTCGGCAGTAAACGTGGTTGAGCTTGACGCCGACCGGGCGCTCGTTGCTCCGAGTGCGGCCGCTGGCCGGGTGGGCCCTGCAGCGCAGGTACTCCCACACATCTCGGAGTGGAGACCTGGCCACGCGAGCGAAGGTACGACAGCACCTGCCCCAAGAGTTGCTCGCGCTCACGGCCGAATCGGCACGCGCCCGATCACAAGCTTCGACCTTTCCTGCGACGCGGCGGCCGCTTGGATCTGTTGCCCTTACCGGAGTTCGGAGCCCGGTCGCGCTGACGCGGAACAAGAATCGGTTCGCCGAAGACTCGGACCCACGCGCGAGTGTTCGTCTCCTTGTTGGCAACCTCCGTCGACCGGTACGACTCTGCTCGGCTGTGCTCGCTGTGCCGAATGACCTCATCGAAGAACCATGCAGAGCTAATGATCGCGAGGTCTCCGGACGACGCGGCAAGCGCATTTCTGAGTGCCTGCGAGTCGAGAAGTCGGAACGTGTGAACGATCGACCACGAGGTCACACCGTGCTCGTCGAAGATCACCTCTCCAGCGTGCAGAGCGAGCCGCAGGCGAATACGCTCCTCGACCGGATGGCTTCCGTTGTGCCTGCTCAACGCCCCGTCAAGGGCATCCGGCAAACGTTCAGCGAACAGGACCTTCGGTGTGTCCGCCGGCACGAGTATCAGGACACCATCGCCGCGGTCCTCACGGCGGCAGGTGCTCCACGAGATGCCAGCAGTATCGAACGCATACTCCATCGCGCCGTACAGCCCATGCCGGACCCGCGCTTGGTTCGTGTTGTTCCGGCTGTACTCCCCGAAACCTGCGACATCGACCGCGACGATCGTGCGATGCGCGGTGGTCAACGCGATGTGCGCTCGTCTCGGTGTCGCCTCCGCTCGGACGTCCTTGCGGCCAGGAACTGCCTGAGTGATGCCCTCCGTCCACGCGGTGTTCAGGTTCGAGCGATCGTTCATCTCGCCCTGGGACCGCGTGACACTCGACGTTGCGTATCGCTCCCTGCGCTCTTCCTGATCCGAAGTCGACACTGTCCTACTCCCAGCGGCGTGCGGATGCTCCGTGACGTGCGGTGACTCGGAGGGATGTCCACTCGAACCCGACCCCGCTCGCCATGACCGCGAGTTGGCCACGTACCACGATCATGTGAGTCGATTACGACGGTACGACCCAGGCAACTCGCACCGCTAGAGCACCGCTGCTATCGTTCGGTTACCGTAACCAGCGGTTGACTCGGATTCTGCATCAGCACCAGCGGCTGCACGTGACGGCAGGGCCCCTAGATCGACATCCAGACAGTATCGAAAGGAGGAGCAGTGTCATCACCCACATCGCCCATGGTCGCGAACTGGGAACTTGCCCTCCGGATCCGCGAACGTCGAGACGAGCTGGGCATTGACGTCAAGACCATCACGGAGAATCTGGGATTCACCCGAAACTATTGGTCGGCCGTGGAAAATGAGCGCAAGCTCCTATCAGCGGAGAGCCTGTCCAAACTTTTTGAACTCTTGGAGTTCGATACCGAGGAGCGCCAGGAACTAAGCGATCTGCGCGACCTGGCCCGCCAACGTGGCTGGTGGACCCGCTACTCGCGACTGTTTGACAGAGAGCTCCAGCGGTTGTTCGGTTTGGAGGCCGGAGCCGAAGGCGTCCGAGGATACGAGAATCTTCTCATTCCCGGCCTGCTCCAGACCGCGGACTACGCCAGGGCCCTCATGACCCCGGACGTCACCGTCCGCAAGGTCGAGGTCGATCAGCGCGTAGAGGTCCGCTTACGCAGGCAAGAGCGTCTCTACGGAGACAATCCGCTGAACCTGTCGGTCATCATCAGCGAGGCGGCGCTGCTCCAACAAATTGGCGGGCGTGCTGTCCTACGCCACCAACTCGAGCAACTCGCGAAGACCATAGAAGAAAACTCGAAGACCATAAACCTACGCGTGATCCCTTTCACGGCTACATCTTGCGGACTTTTTGGCGCCTCGACCGTGCACCTCATCGATTTCGACAGCCCTATGCTGCCGACCCTGGTCTGGCAGGAGACAGTCACGACATGGGGAATCATTGACGACGCCAACCAGGTCCGCGACATCACGTCTGCTTACGACGAGGCGCTCAAACGCGCACTCAGTACGCAGGACACATTGAAGAAAATTCGTCGACGAATCAAGGAGCTGGGTTGATCAACGAGAACGTCACGCTCACTACCCTCGGCCGGGTTTGGCGCAAGAGCAGTTACTCCAGTCCCAGCGGTAGCTGCGTAGAGGTCAGTATGACTGCGGACGCTGTCCTGGTGCGCGACAGCAAGGACCGGCCTGTGGACCACCCCGTGATCGGTATTCCGGCCGACGGGTGGGCCACGTTTCTGAGGTCCGTGGCCGGCGGCTCGTAGCCGCGGGACCCGCCCGGCGCCGAACCCGACTGCCGCTGACGTAAATCCGATCAGCCGCGCAGGTTCGCCGCGTACAGGTCGGTCAACGCGGTCCAGTGGCGTTCTTCCGCGGCGGCGTCGTGGGTTTCGTTGTCCGGGACGGCGAACCCGTGCGCGGCGGGGTAGGTCTCGATGGTGTGGCGCACCCCGGCCTTGGCGAACGCCTGCTCGAGTCGCTCGGACTGCTCGGCGGGAAACGACTGGTCGTTCTCGGCCGCCGCGACGTAGACGGTGGCGCGGATCCGGTCGGCGAGGGCGTGCACGCCGTCCGGGTCGTCGGCGGGTGCGAGGTTGCCGCCGTGGAACGACGCCGCGGCCGCGACCCGGTCCGGGTGCCGGGCCGCCGCGGTCAGCGACATCCGGCCGCCCATGCAGTACCCGGTGGTGCCCACCGCGGTCCCGGCGACCTCGGGCCGGCCGGCGAGGAAGTCGAGGAACGCTCCCGCGTCGGCGGCGACCCGCTCCGGGGTCACGCTCTTTGCGAGTGCGCCGAGCCGTTGCCGCTCGTCCGGGTCGGTGAACACCGTGCGCGGGTCGAAGGGCGCCCACTCGCTGCGGTAGTAGATGTCGGGCACCAGCACCGTGTAGCCGAGCCCGGCGAGGCGGTCGCCCATGGCGGCGAAGGTCTCCCGGACGCCGGCGGCGTCCGGGTACATGATCACCGCGGGCCGGCCGCCGGTGTCCTGGGGCGTGTGCAGCGTGGCGGCGCAGGCACCGTCCTCGGTGGGGATGGTGACGTCGATACGTGGCATGGTGACGAAGCTACGCTCGGGACCGATGACGACAAATGTGACCGCGACCGCCACGCGGCGGGTGGGAAAGGCCGCCGTCCGCCGTCGGATGATGTCGGTGGCGTCGGGCGAAGCAGTCAGCATCGTGGTGATTTCCTGGGTGTTGGTCGGCGCCCTGCGCATGCCTTTGACGGCGGCGAATCTGACCGGCCTCGGCATGCTGGCCCTCGCCCTCGCGGTGGGTTCCGCCTACTGGGTGGCCAAGTACCGGCAGCTCGGCCGCCGGCGGGCGCTGCCGGCGGGCCTGCCGTTCTTCCGGCTGGTTCGCGCGTGTGGCCCGTATCTGCTGGGGGCGGCGACGGTCTTCATCGGCATCCGAACCGTCCTCGAACCCGGGATGGCGTCGATTCCGGGGCTCCTGCTGGTCGCCTTTGCCGCAATCGAGTACATAAACTACTTTCACCGGCAGTTGGCTCCGGCGGGCAGAGGACTGAGCTATCTCTTCACACCGCGTTCTTGGCGACAGTCCCACCTTGCGCGTGACGCTCGGTGAAGGGCCCGATCTCCCGGTGGTCTGTGTCGAACCGTGCCGTGGCCGTTCGACGTGTTGGCGACACCGGCTCAACCAGGAGGCTTCCGCATGACCACCGTAGTTTTCGACATCAGCACGTCGCTGGACGGCTACATCACCGCGGCGCACCAGACCGAGGCCGAGCCGATGGGCAAGGACGGCCTCATGTTGCACGACTGGGGGTTCGGTGACGACCCGGTCGGCAAGGAGCTCGGGGTGGCGGCCCAGAGCGGCTACCACGCGGTGATCGTGGGCCGCACCACGTACGACCACTCGCTGCCGTGGTGGGGGGCGGACGGCCCGATCGGCGCCGCCCGGCGGCCGGTGTTCGTCGTCACCCACGAGGCGCCCGCGGAGAGCCCGGAGAATGGCGTGTACGAGTTCGTCACCAACGGCATCGAGGAGGCGCACAAGCGCGCCAGGGCCGCGGCCGGCGACGGCAACGTCGTGGTGCAGGGCGCCAACGTGGCCCAGCAGCTGATCGAGGCCGGTCTGATCGACGAGATCCTGCTCCACGTGGTGCCGGTCCTGTTCGGCGGCGGCACCCGGCTGTTCGACAACATGACGATCGACCACACCTGGCTCGAGACGACAGAGGTCGTCCAGACCCTGGCGGCGACGCACCTACGCTACCGCGTCCGCCGGCCGGACTTCGCCTGAACGAGACACCGGCCGTTCACCTGGATCGGGCACCATCGGACCAAAGCGTCTTACCGAGCCGAGGAGAACGCGGTGGCCGACATCCCAGAGGTCCTGTTCGTCTGCGTACACAACGCCGGCCGCTCGCAGATGGCCGCCGCCCTGTTGCAGCACTACGCACTCGGCCGCATCGCCGTCCGCTCCGCCGGTTCCGAGCCCGCCGAGAAGGTCAACCCGGCCGCCGCGGCGGCCGTGGCGGAGTGGGGCCTGGACATCACCGCCGAGCTTCCGACCCGACTGTCCACTGAGGACGTCCGAGCCGCCGACGTCGTGATCACCATGGGCTGCGGCGACACCTGTCCGGTCTTCCCCGGTAAGCGTTACCTCGACTGGGACCTCGACGACCCCGCCGGTCAGGGCGTCGAGGCCGTGCGCCCCATCCGCGACGAGATCGACCGCCGCGTCCGCGGCCTGGTCGCCGAACTCCTGGACACGTGAGCGTGGCGCGTTGGGCGTGACCGCGTCCTTCGTGGATGATCAGGTGACCGACAAGGGGAGGGTCGTCGCATGGTCAGCGAGAACGCCGCTCGGCTCGCGGTGCTCATCGACGCGGACAACGCTCAGCCGTCGATCACGGAGGGGCTGCTGGCGGAGGTCGCCAAGTACGGCACCGCGCACGTCAAGCGCGCCTACGGCGACTGGACGGGCACCAGTCTGAAGGGCTGGAAGGACCAGCTGCTCGCACAGTCGATCCAGCCCGTCCAGCAGTTCGCCTACACGAAAGGCAAGAACGCCACCGACGCGGCGATGGTCATCGACGCGATGGACCTGCTGTACTCGGCACGCTTCGACGGGTTCTGCATCGTCTCCAGCGACAGCGACTTCACCCGCCTGGCCGCCCGCCTGCGCGAGTCCGGCCTCACGGTCTACGGGTTCGGTGAACGCAAGACGCCCAAGCCGTTCGTCGCGGCGTGCGACAAGTTCATCTACGTCGAGAACCTCACCTACCCGGACGCTCCCGTCGCGGTCACGGACGCGGCGCCGGCGGCCAAGAACGCGACCTCCGCCGCGCAGCTCAAGCGGGACGCCGCGTTGGTGAACCAGCTACGCAACGCCATCGAGGCCGCGTCCGACGACGACGGCTGGGCCTCGCTCGCGGCCGTGGGCCAGATCATCACCAAGCAGCAACCCGACTTCGACTCCCGCAACTACGGCTACGCCAAGCTCAGCGACCTGATGGCCGCGACCACGCTGTTCGAACTCGACAAGCGCAGCCCCGGCGACGGCAAACCGGGAATCATCTACGCACGCGACAAACGCCGCCGCGGCAAGTAGCGATCCCTAGTCGTGCGCGCGCAACCAGCGGAACCCGTACGGCTCAAGGGTCAGCTCACCGCCGGGTTCGGCGTCGTCGGTGCCGAGGAGGTCGGTCAGTCGCGCGCAGTCCCCCGGCAGCGGCACGGTCGCCCGTTTGTCGCCGAGGTTGTGGGCCGCGACGACCGCTGAGCCGTCCCACACGCAGCGGTGGACCAGGACGGACCCCTCGGCGTGCAGCAGCTCCAGCCGGCCCCAACCGAACTCCGGGCACTCCTTGCGTTGCCGGATCAGCCGTTCGATCCAGTTCAGCAGCGAGTGCGGGTCGCGGCGCTGCTCGGCGACGTTGGCCGAATGATCGTCGGGAAGCGGCCGGCACAGCCGCGCGCCCTCGGGCGCGGTCGAGAAGCCGGCGTGGGCGTGGTCCGACCACTGCATCGGCGAGCGCGAGCTGAGGCGACCCTCGATCGCCATGTTCTCGACCATGCCGATCTCCTCGCCGTAGAACAGCGTCGGGGTGCCGGGCAGCGAGAACATCAGTGAGTAGACGAGCCGGATCCGCGCCTCGTCGTGGTCCAGCATGGACGGCAGCCTGCGGCGCAGCCCCCGGCCGTAGACCTGCATGTCCTCCTCGGGACCGAACTCGGCGAACACCTCCTGGCGTTCCTTCTCGGTCAGCTGGTCGAGGGTCAGCTCGTCGTGGTTGCGCACGAAGTTGGCCCACTGGCACTCGGGCGGGATGTCCGGCAGCTTCTTGAGCGTCTTGGCGAGCGGCGCGACGTCCTTGCGTGCGAGCGCGAGGTACATCGACTGGTTGAGCCGGAAGTTGAACATCATGTTGAGCTCGTCGCCGTGCTCGCCGAAGAACTCGACCCCCTTGTCGAACGGGAGGTTGACCTCGCCGAGCAGCACCGCGTCGCCGCGGCGGCGGGTGAGGTAGGTGGACAGCTCGCGCAGCAGCGAGTGCGGGTCCTTCCCCGCGCCCTCCGGCCCGCTGACCTCCTCGAGGAGGAACGGCACGGCGTCGATGCGGAACCCGGTCACGCCGAGCGCGAGCCAGAACGCGGCGATCTTCGCGATCTCGTCCCGCACGGCGGGGTTGGCGGTGTTGAGGTCCGGCTGCTCGGCGTAGAAGCGGTGGAAGTACCACTGCTGCGCCTGGTCGTCCCAGGCCCAGTTGGACTTCTCCTCGCCGGGGAAGACGAGCTGCTCCGCGCCTTCCGGTTTCTCGTCCTGCCAGACGTAGTAGTCGTGGAAGGGCGCGTCGCGGCCCTTGCGGGCAGCCTGGAACCACTTGTGCCGGTGCGAGGTGTGGTTGACGACCAGGTCGACGATCACCCGGAGACCGCGGTCGTGCGCGGTGCGCAGCATCTCCGCGAAGTCACCGAGGTTCCCGAGCTTCTCGTCGACGGAGTAGAAGTCGCTGATGTCGTAGCCGTCGTCGCGCTCCGGCGACGGGTAGCAGGGCATGAGCCACAGGCAGGTGACGCCGAGCCCGGCGAGGTAGTCGATGCGGTCGGTGAGCCCGACGAGGTCGCCGCACCCGTCCTCGTCGGAGTCGAGGAACGTCTGCACGTCCAGGCAGTAGATGACCGCGTTCTTCCACCAGATGTCGCTGGTCGCGGTGCGCTTGCCGGTCATGACGCCAGCTCCGGCACGACGTGCTCGCCGAAGCAGTCGAGGAACTCGCGCTGCTCCTGCCCGACGTGGTGGACGTAGATCTCGTCGAACCCGAGGTCGGCGGCCGCGCGCAGCCACTCGACGAAGCGCCCCGGCTCGCTGGCGACGAGCACGCCGGCGCGCACGTCCTCCGGCCGCACGTGCTTGGCGGCCGCGTCGAACTCCTCGACGGTGGCGATGTCCCAGCACAGTGGCGCCTCGAAGAGGTTGGTGCGCCACTGGTCGTGGGCGATCCGCAGTGCCTCGTCCTCGTCCGGCGCCCAGCTGACGTGGACCTGCAACGCGAGCGGCTTCCCGTCCCCGCCGCCCGCGCGGAAGGCGTCGACGACCTTCCGAAGTGTCTCGGCGGGCTGCCAGATGGTGACGAGTCCTTCCGCCCACTCGCCCGCCCACCGGGCGGTGTCGGCGCTGACCGCGGTGGCCAGCAGCCGGGGCGCCTCGGCGGGCAGGGTCCACAACCGGGCGCGGTCGACCCGGACCAGCCCGCGATGGGTGACCTCCTCGCCGTCGAGCAGCGCGCGGATCACGTCGACGCACTCGCGCAGGCGGGCGTTCCTGGTCGGCTTGTCGGGCCAGCCGTCGCCGGTGATGTGCTCGTTGGAGAACTCCCCGGTCCCGAGCGCGACGGACAGCCGGCCGGGGAACATCTCGGCGAGCGTCCCGAGCCCCTGCGCGACGATCGCGGGGTGGTACCGCTGGCCGGGCGCGTTGACGAACCCGATGGGGAAGGAGGTGTTGGCGAGCGCGGCCCCGAGCCAGGACAACGCGAACCCGGACTCCCCCTGCCGCACACTCCACGGCGAGAAGTGATCGGACGACCAGGCGGCCTGGAACCCGACCTGCTCAGCGTGCCGGACGTCCCGCAACAACCGGCTGGGCGGAATCTGCTCATGGGACGCGTGCCAACCGATCACGGGCATGGAGAGCCTTCCAGTCGGACGAAGGGGGCACCCCAGACATTCCCCGATGGCTCCACGGGAAACGCGCGGGCCGCCCGAATCGCGGGTGTCCCACGCACAACCCAAGCCGAGACTAAGCGTGCAGGTCGGCGCCAGTCTCAGGCTGAAGGGCGGCGCCGAGGGCGCGGGCGAGCCAGCCGAGGTCGAAGGCGCGGCGGCGTTCGGCGTCGGTCATGCGGTGTCGGCCGCTGTGGTCGTTGAGGGACCAGCTGGCGCGGCGGGACTCGGTGAGCCACGCGCGGACCTGTTGGCCGAGCGGGCTGTCAGGGGTGACCGCGACGGGACCGGCCGCCGCGAGTGCGTCGGCGAGGCCCGGCGTTTCGGTCAGACCGTGCTGGCCGGTGAGGCGCCGCACCTCGGCGACGGCGTCGACGGGTTCGTCGTGGCCGGGTCGGCCGGCCGGCGGCTTGCGTGCCTCGCTGAACCACGGCTCGATGTGTGCGCTGACCAGCGGACCCGTAAGCGCCTCCAGCGTCGGGAGGACGCCGGTGAGTCGGCCGGCGAGCCGCAGGCAGCGGGTGATGGTGTCGTCGAACTGGCCGTCTTCCGTCAGCGTGAAGCCGACCTCGGCCATCGCGGCGAGCAGCCGGTCGGGATCGGCGCCGTAGCGGCGGTCGGGGAACGTCGGGTCGAACTGGGTGACCAGCTCGCCGGCCACCGCGTAGCCGAACCCGTGGGACGCGTAGTCGTGACGCAGCACGGAAACGGCCTCGGTGCCCCGTGACAGCGCGGCGACCAGCTGCGAGCCCTCGAACCCGTTCGGCTCGACCACGACGGTCCACGTGCCCAGCGACAGCGCCGACGCCACGGTGGGATAGCCGTCGTCGAAGTTGTGCAGGCCACCGACATCGGCGAGGGTGCGGGTGGCGACGGTGTCCGGCAGGCCGCCCATCCGACGCAGCGCCTCGCGCTCGTCGACGCCCCTGACGAAGGTCAGGCAGTAGATCTCGTCGAGCATCGGCCCTTCACCGGGTGA
Source organism: uncultured Actinomycetota bacterium (assembly GCA_963840275.1). Classification (GTDB taxonomy): domain Bacteria; phylum Actinomycetota; class Actinomycetes; order Mycobacteriales; family Pseudonocardiaceae; genus Actinophytocola. Next base: position 39,817 of record CAWIYK010000001.1, on the reverse strand, counting down.
CGTGTCCGCCCAGGCGAGAGCCACGTCCACCACCTGATCACCCCCGAGCCGCAACGGAGGCGGCAGCCTAGCACCGGACGACGCCCTCGCCATGGAGCCGGCGAGGGCGTCGTCGTGGTGTCAGGCCGCGACAGTGGCCGCGGCTGCCGAGGGTGCCAGCGCCACGTCGAGCACCTCCCGGACGTCGCTGGCCAGGTGCACCGTCAGCTCCTCCAGCACGGACGCCGGCACGTCGTCCAGGTCCGGCTCGTTCCGCTTCGGCAGCACGATGGTCGTGATGCCGGCGCGGTGCGCGGCGAGCAGCTTCTGCTTGACGCCACCGATCGGCAGCACCCGCCCGGTCAGCGACACCTCACCGGTCATCGCCACGTCCGACCGCACCGGGCGGCCCGACAGCAGCGACGCGAGCGCGGTCGTCATCGTGACGCCCGCCGACGGCCCGTCCTTGGGCACGGCACCGGCCGGCACGTGCACGTGGACGCCCTGGTCGGACAGCGACACCGGCACACCCAACGACGAGCCGTGCGACCGCAGGTACGACAGCGCGATCTGCGCCGACTCCTTCATCACGTCGCCGAGCTGGCCGGTCAGCGTGACGCCGGTGGCGCCGGACTCCTTCGACGCGATCGACGCCTCGACGAACAGCACGTCACCGCCCGCGCCGGTCACCGCGAGCCCGGTCGCCACCCCCGGCACCGCCGTGCGCTCCGCCGACTCCGGCGTGAACTTCGGCTGGCCGAGGTAGGTCCGCAGGTCACCGAGGTCGACCGACAGTGGCAGCTCGATCTCCGACAGCGCGAGCCGCGCCGTGATCTTGCGGAGGACCCGCGCGATCGACCGCTCCAGCTGCCGCACACCGGCCTCCCGCGTGTACTCGCCGGCCATCAGCCGCAGCGCGTCGTCGGTCAGCGTGACCTCGTCCGCGGCGAGCCCGGCCCGCTCCAGCTGCCTCGGCAACAGGTGGTCGCGGGCGATGACGACCTTCTCGTCCTCGGTGTAGCCGTCGAGCGTGACCAGCTCCATGCGGTCCAGCAGCGGCGCCGGGATCGAGTCGATCACATTGGCGGTCGCGAGGAACACCACGTCGGACAGGTCCAGCTCGACCTCGAGGTAGTGGTCCCGGAACGTGTGGTTCTGCGCCGGGTCCAGCACCTCCAGCAGCGCCGCGGTCGGGTCGCCACGGTAGTCGGAGCCGACCTTGTCGATCTCGTCGAGCAGCACGACGGGGTTCATCGAGCCGGCCTCGGAGATGGCCCGCACGATGCGGCCGGGCAGCGCGCCGACGTAGGTGCGCCGGTGCCCCCGGATCTCGGCCTCGTCCCGGATGCCGCCGAGCGCCACCCGTACGAACTTGCGGCCCATGGCCCGCGCGACCGACTCACCCAGCGACGTCTTGCCGACCCCGGGCGGACCGGCGAGCGCCAGCACGGCGCCGCTGCGCCGACCGCCGACGACACCGAGCCCACGCTCGTCCCGCCGCTTGCGCACGGCCAGGTACTCGATGATCCGGTCCTTCACGTCGTCCAGCCCGGCGTGGTCGGCGTCCAGGATCTCCCGCGCGCCCGCGATGTCGTACGCGTCGTCGGTCCTGGTGCTCCACGGCATCTCCAGCACCGTGTCCAGCCAGGTGCGGATCCAGCCCACCTCCGGCGACTGCTCGGAGGTCCGCTCCAGCTTGTCGACCTCGGACAGCGCGGCCGCGCGCACCTTCTCGGGCAGGTCGGCGGCCTCGACGCGGGCGCGGTAGTCCTCTTCCTCCGACTCCGGCTTGCCGTCGAGCTCCGCCAGCTCCTTGCGGATGGCGGACAGCTGCTGACGCAGCAGGAACTCCCGCTGCTGGCGCTCCATGCCTTCCTTGACGTCCTTGCGGATGGTCTCCGCGACGTCCAGCTCGGCGAGCTGCTCCCGACCCCACTCGACCAGCTTCTCCAGTCGCTCGGTGACGTCGGCCGTCTCCAGCAGCCAGATCTTCTGCTCGTCGGTCAGGTACGGCGCGTAGCCGGCCATGTCCGCGAGCGCCGACGGGTCGGCCTCCTGCTGCACCGTGTCGACGACCTGCCACGCGCCACGCTGCTGAAGCATGGTGATGACCAGCGACTTGTACTCCTTGGCCAGCTCCCGCGTGCGGTCGGTGACCGGCGGCTCCTCGGCCACCTCGACCTCGACCCACAGCGCGGCGCCCGGCCCGGTGGTGCCGGCGCCGATGCGGACCCGCTCGGTGCCGCGGACCACGGCCGCCAGCTCACCGCCGGGCAGCCGGCCGACCTGCTCGACGATGCCGAGCGCGCCGGCCCGCGCGTACTTGCCCTCCAGGCGCGGCACCATCACCACGCGTGGCTTCTCCCCCTCGGCCACCGCCTGCGCGGCCTCCACCGCGGCCCTGACCTCGGTCCCGTCGGTGCCGGCCAGCCTGATCGGCACGACCATCCCCGGCAGCAGCACCGTGTCGTCCAGCGGCATTACCGGGAGCGTCAACGACTCTGCCATCTCGATCCCTCCAAAGTTGAGTCTGTCTAGCTCAACTCGGGGAGGGGTCGGGATGTTTCCGCTGCGTGTTCGCCGTGAGCGGAGCGCGCCCTGTCAGCTCAGTGCGAGCAGGCGCCTGGGCGTGTGCCACAGCACGGCGCGCAGGAAGCTCTCGCCGAGCCGGTCGTCCGCGGCGGCCCAGCCGGCGATGGCCGCGAGCTGGGTGGCGTACTCGTACGGGATGGACGGGAAGTCGGTGCCCAGCGCGACCCGGTCGGCGTTGCCGGCGAGGCGGGCGGTCCAGTCGGCGGGCAGCAGCTCGTCGGCCCGGTTGAACGGGACGCCGACCATGGTGGTGTCGATGTACACGCCGGGATGCCGCTCGACCAGGTCGAGGGCGAGGTCGAACTCGGGCGCGCCGGCGTGCGCCAGCACCGTGACCAACCGGGGGTGGCGGCGCAGGACGTCGCCGAAGACGTCGAGTCCGGTGTACTTGCCGGGCACCGGCCCGTGCCCGCAGTGGATCACCACCGGCACGCCGGCCTCGGCGAGCAGACCCCACGCGGGATCGAGCAGCGGGTCGCGCGGGTCGTACGCGCCGACCTGGACGTGCGCCTTCACGCACCGGGCGCCCGCGTCGAGCGCGGCCGCGAGGTAGTCGCCGACGCCGGGCTCCGGGTAGAACGTGGCGGTCGGCACGGCCTCGGGTGTGGCCGCTGCGAAGTCGCGGACCCAGTCGTTGAGCCACGCCGCCATGTCCGGTTTATGCGGGTACACGAGCGGCGCGAACGCGACGACGCCCAGGTCACGCAGCACTTGCAGGCGCTCGTCGGCAGGCCGCCGGTACTGGATCGGCCAGACCGTGCCGTACTCCTTGGTCGCCCGGTCGAAGAACGCCCACACCTTCTGCTGCACGGCGTCGGGCAGGAAATGGACGTGCAGGTCGGTCAGCCCGGGAAGGCCCAGCGCCGCGACGAACGCCGGAACCTCAGCATCGGACCGAAGACTCAATATCGACCCTTCATCGCCCGGCCGTGCGCACGCGAGATCTCTCGCTCGGCATCCCGCTTCGCGAGCGACTGCCGCTTGTCGTACTCCTTCTTGCCCTTCGCCAGCGCGAGCTCGACCTTGACCTTGCCGTCCTTGAAGTACATGGACAGCGGCACGAGCGACAGCCCGCCCTCACGCGTCTTGCCGATGAGACGTTCGATCTCGCCCCGGTGCAGCAGCAGCTTGCGGGTCCGCCGCGGCGTGTGGTTGGTCCACGTCCCGAGCACGTACTCCGGGATGTGCAGGTTGCGCAGCCACACCTCGCCGTCGTCGACCGTGGCGAACGCGTCGACCAGCGACGCGCGCCCCAGCCGCAGCGACTTGACCTCGGTGCCCACCAGGGCGACCCCGGCCTCGTACGTGTCCAGGATCGAGTAGTCGTGCCGAGCCTTGCGGTTCTGCACGATCACCTTCTGTCCACGTTCCCTAGTCATGTCGACAACTCTACGTGTCCACGCACGCCGTTTACTGGCGCACGTACAGGCGCAGCGTCACGTAGCCCGTGACCGCCGAGATGCCGATCGCCGTGAGCAGCAGCCATGGCGAGATCAGGAGGATGTCCAGACCCTCGATCGGTCTGATCACGCCGGCGGCGAACGGCCCCTCCAGTAGTCGGTCCAGGAACCAGAGTTTCGCCACGACCAGCAACCCGATCGCGAGCACCGCGCCGATCACGCCGGCCACCACCGCCTCGAGGAGGAACGGCAGCTGGGTATACCAGCGGGTGGCGCCGACCAGGCGCATGATGCCGACTTCCGTGCGCCTCGTGAACGCGGAGACCTGCACGGTGTTGGAGATCAGGAGCAGCGCCGCGACCGCCTGGATGAGCGCGATCACGAACGTCAGATCTCGGACCCCGTTCAACGCGTCGAAGAACCGGTCGAGGAACTCGCTCTGGTCGGCGATCGAGTCGACGCCGACCCGTCCGGAGAAGGTCTGGATGATCACTTCCGGCCGGTCCGGGTCGTGCAGCTTGACGTTGAACGACGCCGGCAGCGCCTCGGGCCGCGCGAGCTTCACGAGCTCGGGCTGCGACGCGAAGATCTCCTTGAACCGCTTGTAGGCCTGGTCGCGGTTCTCGTAGCTCACCGCCTCGACGGCCGGGTCGTTCTCGAGGTCGGTGCGCAGGCCCTTGCACGGCTCGGCCGTGCAGCCCTTGTCGTTCGCGCTGATGTCGTTCGTCAGGTAGACGTTGACCTGGAGTTTGTCCTCGTAGACCGACTGCGTCTTGTCGATCATCCGCACGACCAGGAGGCCGCCCCCGAGCAGGAGGAGCGAGATCATCGTCGTGAGGATCATCGCGACGGTCATCGTCACGTTCCGGCGGAGGCCGGTGAGAACCTCGCTGAACACAAAGCTGGCACGCATCGGGGGAAGGCGTCCTTGCGGTCGGGGGGCGGGGGGTCGGGGACTTCTAGCGGCCTACGCCGTAGACCCCGCGTGAGTCGTCGCGCACGACCTGGCCGAGCGAGAGCTCCACGACCCGGCGTCGCATCGAGTCGACGATCGAGTGGTCGTGGGTCGCCATCAGCACGGTCGTGCCGGTGCGGTTGATCCGCTCCAGCAGCAGCATGATGTCCTGGCTGGTGTCCGGGTCCAGGTTTCCGGTCGGCTCGTCGGCCAGCAGCATCAGCGGCCGGTTGACGAACGCCCGCGCGATCGCGACGCGCTGCTGCTCACCACCGGACAGCTCGTGCGGCATGCGGGCCGCCTTGCCCTCGAGACCGACCAGCTCCAGCACCTCCGGTACCACCTTGCGGATGGTGTTGCGCGGCTTGCCGATGACCTCGAGCGCGAAGGCGACGTTCTCCGCGACGGTCTTGTTGTTCAGCAGCCGGAAGTCCTGGAAGACGCAGCCGATGGACTGGCGCAGGCGGGGGACCCTGCGCCGGGCCATGCGGACGACGTCGAAGTTGGCCACGTACACGCGGCCCTTCGTGGGCACTTCCTCGCGCAGCAGGAGGCGCAGGAAGGTCGACTTCCCCGACCCGGAAGCGCCGATGAGGAAGACGAACTCACCCTTGTCCATCTCAACGGTGACGTCCTCCAGCGCGGGGCGCGTGGACGTCTTGTACACCTTCGAAACGTGTTCGAGCCGGATCACGAGGCGCGAGTCTACAGGCGTTCGTTATCGACCTGTTGCCTTGGGAGCCTGTCGCCCTGACCTGCGAAGATCAAAGCGGCCGTTACGGCGTCGCCTGGGTGCGGCGCCACCGGATGCCCGCCTCGAGGAACCCGTCGATCTCGCCGTCCAGCACGCTGCTCGGGTTGCCGACCTCGAACTCGGTCCGCAGGTCCTTCACCATCTGGTACGGGTGCAGCACGTAGGACCGCATCTGGTTGCCCCACGACGAGCCGCCGTCGCCCTTGAGCGCGTCCATCTCCGCGCGCTCCTCCAGCCGCTTGCGCTCCAGCAGCTTGGCCTGGAGCACGCGCATGGCCGCGGCACGGTTCTGGATCTGCGACTTCTCGTTCTGGCAGGACACCACGATCCCGGACGGCAGGTGCGTGATCCGCACGGCCGAGTCGGTGGTGTTCACGCTCTGCCCACCCGGCCCGGACGAGCGGAACACGTCGATCCGGATGTCCTTCTCCGGGACGTCCACGCTGTCGACCGCCTCGACCCAGGGCAGCACCTCGACGCCGGCGAACGACGTCTGGCGGCGGCCCTGGTTGTCGAACGGGGAGATGCGGACCAGGCGGTGCGTGCCCTGCTCCACGGACAGCGTCCCGTAGGCGTAGGGCGCGTCGACCTTGAAGGTGGCCGACTTGATGCCGGCCTCCTCCGCGTAGGAGGTGTCGTAGACCTCGGTGGAGTAGCCGTGGCGCTCCGCCCAGCGCAGGTACATCCGGAGCAGCATCTCGGCCCAGTCGGCCGCGTCGACCCCGCCGGCCTCCGAGCGGATGGTGACGATCGCGTCGCGCTCGTCGTACTCGCCGGACAGGAGGGTGCGGACCTCGATGGACGCGATGTCGGAGTGCAGCCGCTCACGCTCGGTCTCGGCCTCGGCGCGCGCGTCGACACCGTCGGAGCCGTCGGCGCCCTCTTCCTCGGCGAGCTCGTAGAGCACCGCGAGGTCGTCGAGCCGCTGCCGCAGCTCCTCGATGCGCCGCAGCTCGCTCTGCTTGTGGGAGAGCTGGCTCGTGACCTTCTGCGCCGACTCCGGGTCGTCCCACAGGTCAGGACGGGCGGCCTGCTGCTCCAGATCGGCGATCTGGACGCGCAGGGCGGCCAGGTCCGTCACCGCCTCCACGCTCGCGAGGGTGTCGGAAAGTTCCTTGAGGTCAGCTGCGACGTCCGGGTTCACGTTTCGAAATCTACCGTGAACCCGGGCGCCGCCGGCTTTGGCGACCGTTCAGGAGGTGGGAATGGAGTCGAGCAGCTTCAGAACCGCCTTCGCGCGCGCGACGCCGAACTCGGCGACGGCCTTCGAGTAGGCGCCGTCCGCGGAGCGCGCGGACGCCCGAGCCGCGTCGTGCTCGTCGGAGTAGACCTTCTTGGCCGACTCGACGAGCGCCGCCCGCTGCTTGACGGTCAACGCGTCGGCGTGCACCAGACGGAGGATGAGCGGGCTGCGAAGGTGATCCGGGCCGGGCTCGCTGCCGAGCCAACCCTTGAACGCCTTCTTGCCGGCGGCCGTCACCAGATACTGCTGGCTTGATCGGGGTCCCTGCTTGCCGAGGCGCACCAATCCGGAGTCCGCGAGCGCGGGCAGTTCACGGTAGACCTGGCTACGCGTGACGCTGAAGAACGACCCGAATCGATCACGGGCAGCCGAGACCAATTGCCCACCAGTAGCCGGACCTTCGTGCAGCAGACCCAACAGGGCCGCGGCAGTTGCATTCAGTTCAGACACCTTACCACCGTGCCATGAACAAGCAGCGGTGTCCACAGTGGCCCGGACATGTGTCCACTGTGGCTGGTCGGGATTTGACGGGCTGTTGACCGGTGTTCTAGTCGAACAGTACGCCGGGATTCAGGATCCCGCTGGGGTCCAAGGAATCCTTCGCAGCGCGAAGCACTCTGGCGAACGGATCCGGGCGCTGGCGGCTGTACCAGGGAAAATGGTCTCGACCAACCGCGTGATGGTGGGTGATGGTGGCCCCACGGTCGATCAGGATCTCGCTCGCGGCGGCCTTGATCCCGTCCCACATCTGGACTTCCGAGCCCGCTCCGGCGCGCGCGATCACAGTAAAATAGGGCGCTACTCCATCCGGGTAAACATGTGTCAGTCGGCACGTGACAATGCCCGGTTCCCCGCAGATCTCGGTGATTGCGGCGGCCACCGCGGTACGCGTCGACTCGATCACGTCGGTCGCTTTGTCCCATGTGCACGCGGTTTCGAACGTCTCGACCAGGACGCCGGACCTGGCCAGCGCGTCCCTTCGATACGGCATTCGCAGGAAAGCGGACCGCCAGTTGCCGACGGCGTCCGTGGAGTCCTGTGTGGACCGCGAAGTGGACAGTCCGCCGCAGTCGTTCGCAATTTCAACTGCACGTGCAAGCGCCGCGTGCACCGGATGATCGGCGGACTCGAACCCAAGCAGCAGAACGCAAGCGCCATCCGTGCGTCCTGTGTTGACGGCCGCCTCCGCCGCGTCGAGGAGCCGGCAGTTGCTCGGATCCAGACCAGACTGGGAAATCGCGCGTACCGAATTCAGTGCGGCGGCGAAACTTCCGAACGAAAGGCTGTCCGATGCCTTGTGGACGGGACGATCCTGCACCCGGAGCCACGCCTCGGTGATGACCCCGAGCGTGCCCTCCGAACCGAGGAACAGCCGGTCCGGCGACGGACCGGCCCCCGAAGCCGGCAACCGGCGCGACTCCGACGTCCCGCTTGGACTCACCACCCGCATCGACTCGACGAAGTCGTCGATGTGCGTGCGCCCCATGGCGAAGTGCCCGCCCGCCCGCGTCGCCAGCCACCCGCCGACCGTCGAGAACTCGAAGCTCTGCGGGAAATGGCGCATCGTGTAGCCGTGCTCGCCGAGCTGGCGCTCCAGCACCGGGCCCAACGCGCCACCCTGGACCCGCGCCGCGCGAGACGCCCGGTCGACCTCCAACACCTGATCAAGGCGGGTCAGGTCGAGGGAGACGTGCGCCGGCCGGTCCCCCCGGTACTCCACCCCGCCCACCACCGAACTGCCCCCGCCGTACGGGATCACCGCCGCGCCGACGTCGCCCGCCCAGTCGAGCAGGGCCACGATGTCGGACTCCGACTCCGGGAAGGCCACGAAGTCCGGCGGGTTCAGCTCGCCCCGCAGCGCACGCAGCACGTCCCGGTACGCCTTGCCGAGACTGTGGCCGGCCCGCTCGGTCGGGTCGGTGGTACAGACCTTCGCCAACGCGGCGGGCGGTGCCACCCGAGGCGCGCGCAGCTCGAGATCGGCGACCCGAGGCACCGGCAGCGGCGCGGACACCCACTGCGGCGGCAACCGAGCCATCAACTCGGCCCGCTCCGCCTCATCCACCGCGGACTCCTGCCAACCCCAGCCCCACCAAGATCGCGTCGCCATGCCGCATATCGTGCTTTGCGCAGGTCAGAGGGTTCAAGACCCCCCGCTGAAACCCCGTTCAAAACCTATGTATAGTTGGGCTTACAACAGCGCGGGGTGGAGCAGCTCGGTAGCTCGCTGGGCTCATAACCCAGAGGTCGCAGGTTCGAATCCTGTCCCCGCTACAGAGTGGAGGGGCCCTGTCTGCGGATTGCGCAGACAGGGCTCTTTCGCTTTTTCTTCCGGGGCCGAGCCCCGGGCCCCGGCCGGCGGGGCTCCGCCCCCGGCACCCCTTTGTGGTTGCGCTTCCTTTGTTTGTTGCCCTGGGTGCGGTAGTGCGCTTCGTCACATCGTCTGCCGTGGCCCCGTCCACCTGCGCCGCGAGTCCCCCGTTCAAACACAGTGAGTTCCGCGTTGAGACATGGTGAGTTGGCGGTTGGGGCACAGTGAGTTGGTGTGTTCGTGCGGTTCGGGGCCGGCGTTAACACTGGCTCGGGGCTGGAATGGGTGACCGGTTCTGTCTGACTCCAGGTCGGACTCCCTCGTCTCGAGTCGTCGTCTTCCGAGTCGGATCTGCCGGAGCTGGCTCGTCCAGTTCTTGATGGCGAGCCATCACTGTCCTGGTTCTCTCCGCTGAGTTCCCACCGCCGGTTTCTCCGCCAGTCCTCTGCGAGGTTCTCGCCGCCGGTTCCTTCGGGGTCCCCTTTCCATCGGGTTCTCTCCGCCGAGTTCACACGGCCGGTTCCCTCCGCCAGTTCCCTCCACCGGGGTTCTCGCCGCCAGTCCTCGCCGCCGGTTCCCTCAAGTGCCTTCCTCGACTCTCGGCATCCCCGGACGACATCTGTCCATTCGCCTCTCCTGCCGTCGGGCCGCTTCTCCTCTCTCTTTGCGTGCCGTGGCTTTCTGCCTTGGTCCTTGACCGCGGCCCTCGCGCCCGCCGGACTTCTCCTCGCATCCCGTTGTCTCGTCTTGCCCCGGCTTCCCGCCGCCATCTCTACCTCCTTGCCTCTCTCCCGCTCTCTCCTGCGGCCTCTCCTTTGCCTCCTTCTCTCCCTCCTCTGCCCGCCTCTTCATTGCTCCCTGCTGTGCTTGTCTCTCCGCCTGCCCCCTTGCTCTCTTGCCCTCTGCCTTCTCCCCACCACCTCCCTGTCTCTGCCGTCTCCCCTTGTCTCTCCATGTCTCTCTGCCCCTCACCTGTCTCTGCCTGTCTCTTTGCCCGCACCTGTCTCTCCCCTGCCTCCCTGCCTTTCTGCTGTCTCTCCCGGCCTCCTCCCTGCCACCTCTCTCTTGGGCCTTCCCTGGCCCTCCTGCTCCCCCGGTGCCTCCTCTGCGGTCTCCCCCGCAGTTCCGACCCCCCCAACCTCTCCCCTGCGCCTCCTGCTCCTGCCTCTTGCCTCTGCGCCTCCCGGAGTCGCTTCGTTCCATCTCTCTTGCCATCTCCCCCGTCTATCTCCGTTTGCCTGACCCGGTCCGCGGCGGCCGCTCTCGTTCTCCCCCGATGAGCAACCCTTGCTCTCATGCCTTATCTGCAGATCCCCGCGCCTCTACCCGGCATCTGCTTCCGGCGCCGAGCCGCTGCCCTGTTTGTCTCTCTCCTGACGGATCTGCCGTCGTCCTGTTGCCGTTCCACGCCGCGCACTCGCGCTATCCATCCCGGCGTGACCCCCTCAGGACGCGTCGACCTCTCCGCCGAAGGTCCCGCGGGCTTCCTCTGTCGCGACCCCACGACGCGCTTTTGCTTTCCGGAGCTGCCGATTCGATGCAACGTGAGACTCGTCCGCGTTCTGTGAGGCGAATTGCTCCCGCCTGCCACATTCAATTTCGCGCCGGGGTCCTGTTCGGACTCCGCGCGGCCCGCCGTTTCTCGAAGCGGATGGTTATTTGCTACTGTTCCGTCACAAACCAACGGGTGTGCACGTATCCTTCGTGCAGCCGCGTCCTAAGGGAGAGCAGCCAGATGGCGCAGAAGGTATTGGTACAGCTCGTCGACGATCTGGATGGGACCAGCTCACAGGACGTTTCGACCGTCCTGTTCGGCCTCGACGGCGTGAGCTACGAGATCGACCTCTCGGACGCCAACGCGGAGCGGCTACGGGAAAGCCTCGCCGGCTATGTGGAGTCCGCGCGGCGCACCGGCGGTCGGATCAAGCGTGGTACCCGTCCGGCCCAGTCCGGAAAGTCCGCCAACTCCGGCGATGCCGGCCAGATCCGAGAGTGGGCCCTGGAAAACGGCTTCGAGCTCGCCGGCCGCGGCCGCATCCCCTCGCACGTCATCGAGGCCTACAAGCAGGCACAGGCCGAGCCGAAGCCGGCCAAGACCGCCGCCGCCGCGAAGACCGCGCCCAAGCGGCGCACCCGCACCAAGAAGGCCTGAGCCAGCCCCCATCACCGCGACGAGGCGGTGTCGCCGTGGCCGGCCTCCGACCGTCCACAGTGGATATCTGGCTCTCCCTGGTAACTACTCCGACACGCCCCGACGTTCCTAACAGAGAGCACGGCCCTCCGGATAACCGGAGCGGCCGTGCTTTTTGTGCGAGCAATATTCACGTGAACTTGCAATCGGCAAATGCACTTTCGCGCAGTGACCCGACACACACAAAGCGCGCGGCCTCCCCGAAAACGGGAAGGCCGCGCGCTCGGTTGGTCCTACTCAGCCACCGCCGGTCGAAGGCGGCGTGCCCTTCGCAGTCTCGTAAGCCGCCGCGGCCTTCTCCAGCGCCGCCAGCGCCGCACCCTGCGCCGCGAAGTCACCGGACGCCTGCGCCGTCTTCAGCTGCTCCAGCGCCGCCCCGATGTCCTGCACGGCCTTGTCCAGCGCCGGGTTCTCTCCCGGGTTCGGGTTCGGTGGCGGCGTCGTGGTGCCCGGTGGCGTACTCGTGCCCGGTGGCTGGTCGTCGCCCGTGTCCGGCGGCGTCGCCTCACCTCCGGCGCCGGGGCCGAAGACCTCCTCCAGCGCGCCCTGCAGTGTCGGCTCGAACCCGACCCGCTCACCGAAGTACACGAGCACCCTGGCCAGCTGCGGGAACGCGTTCTCGTCCTTCTGCTCGATGTAGATCGGCTCGACGTACAGCAACCCGTCCGCCACCGGCAACGTCAGCAGGTTCCCGTATCTGACGTTCACGTTCGGGTTGTTGAACAGCGTCCTGTTCTCGGTGACCTGGTCGGTGGTCTCGAACTCGTTCTGCACCTGGACCGGGCCCTTGGGTTGGTCCTCTGTCGGCAATCGGAGGACTTTGAACTGTCCGTAGTCCTTCGGATCGGACGACACCGACACCCAGGCCGCCAGGAACTGCCGGTTCAGCAACGTCATCGCGCTCGTGAGCTGGAACGTCGGCTGCGTCTGCCCGGGCGCCTGCGCGAGCACGTAGTACGGCGGCTGGTTCGGCACCGCACCACCGGCCTCGTTGTTGCCACCGGTCGGGTCCGGCGGGGTGTCCCAGAACGTCTGTGTCGAGAAGAACTGGCCGGAACCGGACACGTGGTACTGCGCGAGCAGCTCACGCTGGACCTTGAACAGGTCCTCCGGGTACCGGAAGTGCTCCCGCAGCGACTCGGGGATCTCGCCGTGCTTCACGGTGCCGGGGAAGACCTGCTCCCACGCCCTCAGCACCGGGTCCTGGTCGTCGATCGAATACAGCGTCACCGTGCCGTCGAACGCGTCCACGGTGGCCTTGACCGAGTTGCGGATGTAGCTGATGTCCCGGTTGTCCTGCCGCGCGACACCGGTCAGCGTGTCGGTCGTCGCCTCGCCGAGCGGGGTGCGCTGCGCGTACGGGAAGTTCTCCAGCGTCGTGTAGCCGTCGACGATCCACTTGATCTTGCCGTCGACCACCGCGGGATACGGATCGCCGTCCACGGTCAGCCACGGCGCGACCTTGCTCACCCGCTCCCGGGGATCACGGTTGTACATGATCTTCGAGTCGTTGGTGATGTCGCTGCTGAACAGGATGTTCCGCTCGCCGTAGTGGGCGAAGAACACGAACCGGTCGAACCAGCCGCCGACCTGCACGCCACCCGCGCCGGAGTAGCGGTAGTCCTGGTCGGTCGCCGTGTCGAACTCGCCGCGCGCGTTGACGATCGCGTAGTCCCTGGCCAGCTCGCCGTAGTAGATGCGCGGCTCCTTGACCGGGATGTCCATCTCGCGTTTTTCCTTGACGGCGTCCAGGTCGCTGACCGTGAAGACCGGGTAGCCGCCCTCGCCGCTCGACTCGCCCTCGGCGAGCGCGCGGTTGATCCGGTTGGCCGGCGCGGCGACGAACCCGTTGCCGTGGGTGTAGACGAGGTGCTTGTTGATCCACGACGTCTGGTTGTCGACCAGACGGCTGGAGTCGAGCTCGCGGGCCGCGACGATGTAGTCCTGCAGCTTGCCGTCGACCTCGTAGCGGTCCACGTCGAGCTTCGTCGGGAAGCCGTAGAAGTTCTCGCCGCCCTCGCGCTGGGTGAACGTCCTGGACAGGATGCTCGGGTCGAGGAGGCGGATGTTCGGGATGGTGCCGGTGTCGGCCTTGACGGAGTCGGAGGTCTCGGTGGTGACGCTCGCGTCGCCCGCGTAGTCCTCGAAGGACACCTTGTCGTCGCCTAACCCGAACGCGTACTTCGTCGCGTCGATGTTCCGGTCGATCGACTTCGCTTCCTTCTCCGCCTCGTTCGGCTTGACCGAGAACTGCTGCAGCACCGTCGGCCACGCCCAGCCGACCAGGATGCTCGACAGGATCAGCAGCACGATCGCGATCGCCGGCAGCTGCAGGTTGCGCACGAACGCGCCGACGAAGAACGCCACCGCGCAGAAGCCGGCGATGAACATCAGGATCAGCTTGGCCGGCAGCACCGCGTTCAGGTCGGTGTAGGTGGCGCCGTCGAACAGGGCGTTGCGGGTGGAGAACAGCAGCTCGTAGCGCTCGAAGAAGTAGTCGACCGCCCAGATGACGACGAACACGCCCGCCGTGACCGACAGCTGCACGCGGGCCGGCACGGAGAAGTTGTCGCCCTTGGTGCCGAGCCGGATGCCGCCGAAGACGTAGTGCGTGACCAGCGCGCCGATGCCGGCGATCGCGACGGCGACGAACAGCCAGGTGATCAGCCAGCTGATGAACGGCAGCGTGAACGCGTAGAAGCCGATGTCCTTGCCGAACTCGGGGTCGTTCTGACCGAACGGCACCGCGTTCAGCATCAGCTGCACCGGCTGCCACTCGGCCTGGCCGGCCGCGCCCGCGATCGCGCCGACGATCAGCGGGATGCCGATGCCGAACAGGCGCACCCGCTGCACGATCGTCGACCGGTACTTCGCCAGCGGGTCGTCCGCGCCGGAGACCGGCACGAACACCGGGCGACTTCGGTAGGCGATCGTCAGGCTGACCGCCAGCAGTCCGCCGACCAGCAGTCCGAGCGCGAAGAACAGGATGATCCGCGTGAAGAGGATCTTGGAGAACACCGACCGGAACCCGACCTCGCCGAACCACAGCCAGTCCACGTAGGTGTCGAGCAGCCGGGCGCCGACGATCAGCACCAGGATGAGCACCCCCGCGATACTGAGCAGGACCTTGGCGCGTCGGGATAGCTTCGGCATACCGATCGGGGGCCGAGTGGCCACGGTGCACTCCCTGTATGGCGTTTGATCTGTGTCTCACAGCACAGCCCGAAGGCTGTCCTAGATGTCCAACTCTATTCGGGGCCTGTCAGGTTCCCGTTCCGGCATGTCTAAATAGCCGAACGCGACGATAGGTGAGGATGGCACGCATGTCCGCGAGCCATGCCCAGCACCTGTCCGCCGTCGCTCGAGAGGTCGAGGACTTCGTCGCCTCCGGCGGGTGGGACCAGCCTCCCCAGCTGTTCGCCCTCGTCCCGACCGCCGAACTGGTCGAGGCGCAGCCCGACCTGGCCGGCCAGGTCGACGCCGGCGCCCCGCTGACCCCGGTCGCCCAGGACTCGCTCCCGAACGACGACCTCGCCGAGGCGCTCGCCGGCATCATGTGGCCGGACGCGGTCCACGGCTGCGCCGTCGCGCAGGAGATCGTCGTGCTCCCGCCGGAGGCCGAGGCGACGCTGCCGGCCGGGGAACGCCAGAGCGACACCGACGTGCTGCGCCGCATCGCCGCCGAGCACCCCCGCCGCCGCGAGGCGCGGATGGTGGCCGCCGTGCTGCGGGACGGCACCGCGGCGTGCGTGCTGCGCATCCGGGGCGTCGAGGGCGCCGACGACGAGATCGTCGAGCACCCCGAGCTGGCCCCCAACCTGACGGACGCCCTGCTCGACACCCTGCGGTGACGGCCGAGCAGCACAAGGACGTCGTGCGCCGGGGCTACGACGCCCTGTCCCGCACCTACGACGAGGCCTACGGCGCCGAGACGAAGTACGGGCCGTGGCTCGCCGAGCTGACCGCGCGCCTGCCGGCCGCGGCCGCGGTCGTGGACATCGGCTGCGGCAGCGGCGTGCCGGTGGCGAGGACGCTGGCGGCGGCCGGGCACCGGGTCACCGGCGTCGACCTCAGCGAGGTGCAGGTCGGCCGGGCCCGCGAGCTGGTGCCGGCCGCGGAGTTCGTCCACGCGGACGCGACGACCGTCGACTTCGCGCCCGCGTCGCTCGACGCGGTGGTGTCGTTCTACGCGCTGATCCACGTCCCGCTCGACGAGCAGCCGCCGCTGTTGGCCAGGATCGCGAGCTGGCTGCGCCCGGGTGGGACCTTCGTCGCCACGATGGGGCACACGGCGTGGACCGGCACCGACGACGACTGGCTCGGCGGCGGCACGCCCATGTGGTGGAGCCACGCCGACGCGGCGACCAACCGGGCCTGGCTGGCCGAAGCCGGCCTCGAGGTGACCGGGGAGGAGTTCGTGCCGGAGGGCGACGGCGGCGCGGTGCTGTTCTGGGCGCGCCGGCCGGCTCCGATTCACCCACCCCCACCCGGTGGTTCCTTCTGACCATCCCCTTTTCCGTGCACCGGCGGCATGCTGGTGCACGGAGGCGATCGTCGAGTCGACACTGACATCCCAGGTGATCAACCCGGCGGCGTCGGCGCAGGTCTGTAACCGGGCCAGAACGACTGCCCGGACCCCAGCCCGTCGCCAGCGGCGAAACAAGCCATGAATCGCCTGCCCGCCACGCCACCACTACGCTGGCCACGAGGTCTCCGGTGTCTTGATCGTCTTGGTCGATGATCGATCTACCGGAGACCTCTTCTATTTGATCAACGACACACGCCGACCACGACCTCACCCGAAACATCGAGGCTGGTCAGCACTTCGAGACACGGCCTAGCAGCGCGGCGGGGTGCGGCCGGCGTCCAGGTCCTCGAGGGCCTCGACCGCGCCGGCGAGCGTCTCCACCTTCACCAGCTGCAGCCCGTCCGGCGCGTCCGCCTTGGCCTCCGCACAGTTGTCGGCCGGCACCAGGAACGCGGTGGCGCCGTCCTCCGCCGCGGCGATCAGCTTGAACGGGATGCCGCCGATCGGCTGGACGTTGCCCTTGACGTCGATGGCGCCGGTGCCCGCGACCGTGCGGCCCTCCTCCATCTCGCCGGGGGTGAGCGTGTCGACGATGGCCAGCGCGAAGATCAGCCCGGCGGACGGGCCGCCGACGTCCTCGAGGTGGATGGTCGTCTCGAAGTCGACGTCGGCACGGTCGGTCGGCGCGAGGCCGAGGAAGCCCTCCGGACGGTCGTCGCTGCCGAAGTCGCTGGCCTTGCCGAGCTTGACGCTCGCGGTCTCCTTCGCCTCGTTCTCGTGCTGGAAGGTGATCGAGACGGCCTGCCCCGGCTTGGTGCCCTGCAGCGCCTTGCGCACGTCCTCCTGGACGCTGATGTCCTGGCCGTTGACCTGCCAGAGCCGGTCACCCGGCTGGATGACGTCGTCCGCGGGCGCCCCGCGGGTGATCTCCGCGGCGATGACCTTCACCGGGTTGTCGAGCAGCCGCAGGGCCGCGGTCTCGGCGGCGCTCTGCGAGTCCTGGAACATCTTCGTGTTCTGGCGCTCCAGGTCCTCCTGGGTCTGGCCGGGCCCGAAGTACTCGTCGCGCGGGGCGAGCGCCGCGCGACCGCTGGCCCACAGCCCGAGCGCGCCGAAGAGCGTGACCTCGTCGTTGATCGAGACGGTGGTCATCCGC
The DNA here is from genome assembly GCA_963840275.1 of uncultured Actinomycetota bacterium. Taxonomy (GTDB): domain Bacteria; phylum Actinomycetota; class Actinomycetes; order Mycobacteriales; family Pseudonocardiaceae; genus Actinophytocola. The sequence continues at coordinate 22,708 of CAWIYK010000001.1, read as the reverse complement.
AGCTGGCCGCTGGTCGGGTACGTCTTCGCGCCGTCGACCTCCACCACCGCGCGGCCCTGGACGTCGCCGAGCGTGTCGTAGGTGGGGCCGGGACTGATCGACACGTAGGGCACCTTGACGAACCCGCCGACGATCGCGAGCACGGCGACCACCGCGAAGCTGATCACCACGGTCCAGCCGCGCCGGGTCAGTCCGCGCGGGCGGTCCGTGCCCGGTTCGTAACCGATTGTCCGGGGCGCGGTCGCATGGGGGCTCGGAGAGTCGCTCACGGGGTGAAAGAGTACGGCGTGTTCTCGAAGAGCGAATCACCGCGCGTTACCCGCGTGGCGTGCCCGCGTACCGTGGACACATGACCGAGTTTCCCTTTGGCTTCGGACCGCCGAACCCGGACGACCGTGGCAAGAAGGAGCCCTCCGAGCAGGGCGGCGGGGAGAACCCCGCCGAGGCGTTCAACCAGCTCGGCCAGATGCTCAGCCAGCTCGGGCAGATGCTCAGCCAGGCCGGCAACTCGACGGGCCCGGTCAACTACGACCTCGCGAAGCAGATCGCGATGCAGCGCCTGACCTCCGGCGACGTCGGCTTCAAGACCTCGACGGAGTTCCAGGGCGCGGTCACCGACGCGGTGCACCTCGCCGAGATGTGGCTCGACCCGGTGACGACGCTGCCCGCGGGCGCGACCGCCGCGAAGGCCTGGACCCCGCGCGACTGGGTCGAGCACACCCTGCCGACGTGGCAGCGCCTGTGCGACCCGGTGGCCCGCCGCGTGTCCGGCGCCTGGGTGGACGCGCTGCCCGCCGAGGCCAAGCAGGCCGCCGGTCCGCTCCTGTCGATGGTCAGCCAGATGGGCGGCATGGCGTTCGGCTCGCAACTCGGCAATGCCATGGCGCAGCTGGCGTCGGAGGTGCTGACCTCGACGGACATCGGCCTCCCGCTCGGCCCGCCCGCGACGGCGGCGCTGCTCCCGCAGAACATCGAGGAGTTCGGCAAGGGTCTCGAGCGGCCGAGCAGCGAGGTGATGGTGTTCCTCGCCGCCCGCGAGGCCGCGCACCAGCGCCTGTTCGCCCACGTGCCGTGGCTGCGCCAACGCCTCCTCGCGACGGTCGAGGAGTTCGCGAGCGGCATCCGGGTCGACACGTCGGCCCTCGAGCAGCTCGCCACGCAGGTGGACCCGTCGAACCCGGAGTCGATCGAGCAGGCCATGAAGTCGGGCATGCTCGAGCCGGAGACCACCCCGGAGCAGAAGGCGGCGCTGACCCGTCTGGAGACGCTGTTGGCCCTGGTCGAGGGCTGGGTGGACGTGGTGGTCGGCGATGCCGTGGCCGAACGCCTCCCCGGCGCCGACGCCCTTCGCGAGACCCTGCGGCGCAAGCGTGCCAGCGGCGGTCCCGCCGAGCAGACGTTCGCCACCCTCGTCGGCCTGGAGCTGCGTCCCCGCAGGCTGCGGGCGGCGGCCGCCCTGTGGCGCATGGTCGGCGACCAACACGGCCTCGAGGCCCGAGACGGCATCTGGGCCCACCCGGACCTGGTGCCCACCGCGGAAGATCTCGACGAGCCGATGGACTTCGCCGAGCGGGTGGGCCAGAAACCGGCCATCGACGACGACCCGATCGCGGCGCTGGAGCGCACCGAGCAGTCTGAGGAGTCCAAGGACGCCGAACCGTCCAAGGGCAAGGACGACGACGCCAAGGACTGAGTCCGAGGATCCGCCATGCGGCCCCCTGTGACCCCACCGGTCACGGGGGCGCACTGGCATGCGGGGGAAGAGGCCGCCGTCGGCGCGGTCGTTCCGAGGGCCGACACTGCGAGCCCACCCCCGCCCAGCCCCCTCAATCCTCGGCGACCACCCCCAGCCCGGCAGCCGCGGACAACCCCTCCAGATACCCCATGGCCCGATCGGTCCGCGGATACTCCCGGACCAACGTCCAGAACCGTGTGTTGTGCTCAGCGACCAGCAGATGCGCCAACTCGTGCACGAGCACGTAGTCCAACACCCATCCCGGCACCGACCGCAGGTGCTCGCTCACCCGGATCGACCCGTCGGCCGGGGTGCACGACGCCCACCTGGTCCGCATCGGCGGCACCCATCGCACGCTGGTGGGCACGGCCCGGTCGTGCAGGTACCGCGTCGACAGCTCGGCGCACCGCCGCAGCAACGCGTCGTCCGACGCCTTCGCCGGCGGCTTCCTGCGCGTCTCGCCCTTTAACAGCTTCCGCTGCATCTCGGCGACCCAATGTGCCTCCTCGGCCTTGGACAGCCGGGCAGGGATCAGCACGACCAGCGTGTCGCCTTCGCGATACGCGGTCACGGTGCGGGTGCGGCGCTTGCTGCGCCGCACCTCGACTCGGGATTCGGCCACGGTAGTCACGTTACGACTCCCCACCGACAATCCGGGAAGGGTTCCGAGCACTCACCCCCGGCCACCTGCGGAGCCTGTGGATAACGATTTCGTCGCCGGCGCGATCGTCGGCGACGCTGTCCACATGACGGACCAGCCGCCCGCTCGCCCGAGGGTCGTCGCCGACCTGCCGATCCTCCGGCGGCGCCCCGGCGAGCTCCAGATCGGCCTCGATCCGCGGCACGCGGCGGTGGTCGACGGCCTGTCCGACCGGGTGGTGGCGGCCGCCCAGCGGCTGACCGGGCACCGGACCCGTGAGGAGCTCCTCGCCGGCCTCGGACCCGCCGACCGCGACGCCATGCGTGGCCTGCTGGCGGCACTGTCCGATCGAGGACTGGTCGAGGACGCCACGAGCCGGTCGGAGCCGTCGGTCCCGCGCCTCGCCGGCGACGTCTCGGCAGCCGAGATGCGCGCGGTTGCCGCAGGTCAGCGGCCCGGCACCCATCCGATCGGGCGTGCCGAGCTCGCGATCGCCGTCCACGGCGACGGCCGCATCGCGGTGGCGCTCGCCGGTCTGCTGGCCGGCGCCGGGGTCGGCTGGGTGCACGTGGCCGCCGCGGGCACGGTCCGTCCGGAGGACACGGGCACCGGCTACCGCCCCGACGACGTCGGCACGCCCCGCCGGGTGGCCGCGCGGCGGGCGCTGCGCCGGGTCGAACCGACCGTGCGGACGGCGCCGTTCGGCACCGCCCGCGCGCCGGACCTGGCCGTGCTCACCGACGCGCCGGTGCCGCTGCCGGAGCGCGTCGACGTGCTGACCGCGCAGGCGGTGCCCCATCTGATGGTGCGGGTGCGGGACACCACCGGCATCGTCGGCCCACTCGTGGTGCCCGGCCTGACCAGCTGTCTGCGCTGCGCTGACCTGCACCGATGCGACCGCGACCCCTGTTGGCCGCAGCTCGCCGCCCAGCTCGCCGGGCAGGCTCGGCTCACCGACCTCGCCGCCACGCACGCCACCGCCGCGTTCGCCGCGGCGCAGGTCCTCGACGCGGCCGCGTGGCTACGAGGCGCGCCCGACCGGCCCGCGACCTGTGAGACGAGCGTGGAGCTGGATCTGCGGACCGCGACCGTGCGTCATCGCCTCTGGTCGGTGCACGAGGCGTGTTCGTGCGGTGCCGCACGGCGACGACATGCCGGTCAGACGCACTGCTCCAAAGTTGCTGCGGATACGACCACGGACTTGAGACAATCGAGCAGTGACGGAGATGCCTCGTAAGACCGCGGCACGTACCGCGCGGCTCGCCAGCATCCCGCTCGGAGTGGCCGGCCGAGCGGTCGGCGGCTGGGGAAAACGCCTGGTCGGACAGAACGCCGAGCAGGTGAGTGCCGAGCTGTCGGCCAAGACCGCGGAACAGTTGTTCGCCGTGCTCGGCACGCTCAAGGGCGGCGCCATGAAGTTCGGGCAGGCACTGTCCGTGTTCGAGGCGGCGGTGCCGAGCGACATGGCAGAGCCCTATCGCGAGGCGCTGACCAAACTGCAGTCCGCCGCACCGCCGATGAGCAGCCAGACCACGCGCCGGGTGCTCGCCGAGCAGCTCGGCCGTGCGTGGGAGACCCGGTTCGAGTCGTTCGACGACACGCCGGCGGCCGCGGCCAGCATCGGCCAGGTGCACCGGGCCGTGTGGCACGACGGCCGCGAGGTGGCGGTCAAGGTCCAGTACCCCGGCGCCGACCAGGCGCTGATGTCGGATCTGCGGCAGCTGCAGCGTTTCAGCAAGCTGTTCCAGGCGGTGGTGCCCGGCACCGAGGTCAAGCCGCTGCTCCAGGAGCTGACCGACCGGATGACCGAGGAGCTGGACTACCGCGCGGAGGCGGAACATCAGCGGGCGTTCGCGAAGGCGTTCGCCGGCGACCCGCACGTCCTGGTGCCGCGCGTGATCGCCAGCGCGCCGAAGGTGCTGGTCACGGAGTGGGTCGACGGGCGTGCGCTGTCGTCGATCATCCGCGACGGCGACCGCGCGGCCCGTGACCTCGCGGGGCTGCGGCTCGCGGAGTTCCACTACTCGTCGCCGGCCCGCGTCGGCCTGTTGCACTCCGACCCGCATCCCGGCAACTTCATGCTCACCGGCGACGGTCGCCTGTGCGTGATCGACTTCGGGGCGTGCGCCCAGCTGCCGGACGGTCTGCCGAAGGCGCACGGCCGGATGATGCGGCTCGCACTCGAGGGCCGGTCCTGCGAGCTGCTCGAGCTGCTGCGCGAGGAGGACTTCGTGCGGGCCGACGTGCGGCAGCAGCCGGAGGCCGACCACGTCTACGCCTATCTCGCGCCGTTCGTGGAGCCGCTGAAGTCGGACACGTTCCACTTCACCAGGCGGTGGATGCAGAAGCAGGCCATGCGGGTGAGCAACCTGCGTGGCCAGGACTTCCGGACCGGCCGGTCGCTGAACCTGCCGCCGCAGTACCTGCTGCTGCACCGCGTGCTCGGCGGGTCGACGGGGATCCTGTGCCAGCTGGACGCCGAGCTGCCGGTGCGCGAGCTGATCGACCGCTGGCAGCCGGGGTTCGCGGCCTGATCCGCTGCCCGCCGCCGAGCGAATGTCCCATTCGCTCGCACTAGTTGTCCCCAACTTGGCGCGACCTGTTCAGCCCGCCGCCCCACGCGCCGACGACCCATCCATGGACCGCAACCACGCCACCCCGACAGCTCCCGACAACGTGATCAGCAGCGCCGAGCTACGCGCACGGGGCATGTCGACCCACGCGATGGCGACCCGCTGCCGCCCGTCGGGCCCGTGGCAGCGGGTGCTGCCCGGGGTGGTGCTGATGAGTGGTGGCCGGCCGAGCAGGCGGCAGCGGTTACGTGCCGCGCTCACCTACGCAGGGCCGGACGCGGTCGTCACCGGTGTCGACGCCATGCGCGCGCACGGGCTCGACGTGCCGGAGCCACCGGACGTGGTGGTGCTGGTCCCGGCCGCGCGGCGGCTGAGCAGCCGGTCGTTCCTGACGGTGGAGCGGACGACGAGACCGCCGGACGCGGTGTGGTCGGCGAAGCTGCCGTACTCCCCGCTGGCGCGAGCGACGCTGGACGCGGCGCGTCGGGTCACCGACCAGGAGCATCTGAGGTCGCTGCTGACCGCCGCGGTAGGGCGCTGCACGGTGGAGGAGCTGCGGGCGGAGCTGGACGCGGGCAGTCAGCGCGGCAGCGCGGCGGTGCGAGCGCTGCTCACCGACCAGTTGGCCGGGGCGAACGAGATCGTCCCGATCGGGGTGACGTTGGCGCGCCGGTTGCTGCGCGCGGCCGCGCTGCCGGCGCCACGCTGGCAGGCACCGGTGTGGGACCGGTCGGGCATGTTGCTCACCGTCGCGGACGTGTGGTGGCCCGAGGTGTCGCTGGCGTGGGACGTCGGCACACGGCCGCGCCGCGTCGATGAGAAGGCAGCGGCGGCGGCCGGCGTGACGCTGGTACGCACGGACCAACACCGCATGCGCGACGACCCGATCGGCGTCACCGACGAACTGGTGTCCGCCTTCGCACGGGCGTCGGCGAACCCTCGCCAACGCGCCGGCTGATCCGTCGACCCGGCCACGTCTCACCGCGCAAGGCGGACAAAGCCAGGGTGACGTTGGTACGGACGGCACCGGCCGGCGTCGCCGACGAGCCGATCTCCGCCTTCGCACAGGCGTTGGCGAACCCTCGCCACCGCACCGGCTGACTCTCGTCAACCAGAACCGGAGCCGACCATGTATCACCAGTACTCGTCGGGGAGCTTTCCCTCGATGTCGCGCACGTGGGTCCGCGCGCAGGCCGGGCACAGCCAGCTGCGGCCGCGCTCGTCGTGGGTCATCACCCAGGCGAGCGCAGCCGCCGACGGTTCCTCGGCGCGTGACCGGCCACAACGCGAACACTGCGCGGCGGCCGGCTCCAGCTTGTCGATCATGGCCGACAAGTTTACGTCAGTCGCGCTTCCGTCCAATATGGACAGTCGAGGCGCCGAGGACGAACACGTCGTCGCGGCGGCCGACGTAGGCCTCGTCCTCGGGGTCGAGCAGGCGGGCCATGGTCCGCCGGTCCGACTCGCTCAGCTCGTCCTCCCCGGCACCCGCCATCCAGCCCAACCAGTCCACGACGGACTGGCGCACGCCCTCGGTCGCGGGTGCGGGGTGGTCGATCACGTAGCTGAACGAGGACACGTCGGTGAGGCCGGCCGCCTCGAGCGCCTTGTTCCACCCGACCGGCAACGACACCACTCCGGGCATCTCGGCGCGCATGGTCACGAACCACCGGTCGCGTGCCGCGGTCAGCCTGCCGGCGAGGCCCGGCTCGCCGACGCCGAGGTCCCACGGCAGACAACTGGTCGTGAGCCCGCCCTCGCCCAGCGCCAGCCACCCGCCCGGCGCGAGCGCCTTCACCAACCCGTCGATGGCCAGCTGCTGGTCAGGAAGGTGATGCACCACCCGTGACGCCCACACCAGGTCGGCAGGGGGCAGCTGATCCGCCAGCCGCTCGCTCGCCGCGTCCTCCCGCACGGTCTCGACCGCCACCGGAGCCGCGGTCGGCACCTCGCCGACCAGCGCGGACGCCGCTGCCAGCAGCTCACCGACCGCGTCGGTGAGCACGATCCGGCCACCGGCACGCGCACCGAGCGACGCGGCGAACGCGGCGCTCATGCCACCGCCACCCGAACCGACGTCGACGATCGTCGGCCGGTGCCGCGCGCCGACGAGCTCGACGAGCCGGTCGGCGACCTGGCGGGCGTACACCGCGTCGCGGTCGTCGACGCGTCGCAGGGAGGCGAGTCTGGTCGGCCAGTCGATGCTGTCGTGGGTGTGGGTGTGAGCCATGCTCGCGACGTTAGCCGCTGCGCCACAAAACAGACCTGCCCACCACGGCGCACCGTGGCGGGCAGGTCTCACATGGCTGATTGAACTAGAGCAGATCCTGCGCGCGCTGCGCGCGTCGTTCCGCCCATGCCGAGAGCCGTTGCCAGCGCCTGGCCGAGTTCAACCGGCGGACCAGGCGCTCTTCGCGAGCGTCCTGTTCCGCCTCACGCATTCGTTCTCTTGCAAGATTTTCGTAGATCAACATTGTCTTGGACCCCTCCGGGGAGATCAGGTTCAGATGGTTGGTCGGCTGAGCGATCAGTTCGTGGTTCATGCGGCTGCCTCCTGTGCACGGGCGGCCCGCTCGGCCGCCTCCCGAGCGACGTCTTCCTTGCGCGGACGACCACGGGGCCGCTTGCGGGCGATGACCGCCCCGCGCTCGAAGATCTCGCCGCCCCAGACTCCCCATGGCTCCTGCCGGGACAGCGCGCCGGCGAGGCACTCCGAGCGGACCGGGCAGTCCACGCAGAGACGCTTCGCCTGCTCGAGGTCCGACGGGGTGTCGGCGAACCACAGGTCCGGGTTGTCACCCGAGCGGCACGGCAGGTCGAAGCCGGCCGCGGGGGCGACATCCAGCAGGTCACTGACGCCGAGCCCGGACGGGCTCAGCAGGTCCGGTGGTGCCCCACTTGCGAGTGGGACAGTCGCGGTACTCATAGCTGCCTAACTCCTTGGTAGGTGTTCTCTTGTCGCGGTTTCGTCCTGAAAAAACACGAAGGCCGCGGATCCGTTTCCGGGTCCGCGGCCTTCGTGAGCCTTGGGAGTCTTGACCTGTGGTCAAGTCCTCCGCTCATGAGGTGGAGCGGACACAATGGTCGTCGGACGATCGGTGATCGGGTTCTGAACGCGCGCAGCCGTCAGTTCGATGGCGAACCGCTTCCGCTGCACAGCAACCTGGTGGCCGAGCTCGGCCATGTACGCGCCAATACCGGACGTGGGCACGGGGTAGCCAGGGGTGCACTTGAGAGTCAAGTTCCTCACGATGGCCACCTCCCCACTGTCTCGAAGATCTTCGGGCTCTTCTGGCCCAGCTACTGCAGGCTATTGCCCCGCATCAGAGCCACGCAACAGGTTTTTCGGGACTTCTTCGAGAAGCGTTACAGATCACCCGATGGGGCGGTCCCGGCCAGGAGGGCAAGCACCTCGGAGCCGAACTTCTCGAGCTTGCTCGCGCCGATCCCGGCGATGGCGACGAGCGCGGCGGAGTCGGTCGGCCGCTGCTCGGCGATCGCGGTGAGCGTCGCGTCGGTGAACACCACGTAGGCGGGCACTTTCAGCATCCGCGCGCGCTTGGCCCGCCAGTCCCGCAGCCGCGCGAGCAGGCCCTCGTCGAGGTCGGCGGGACAGTTCGTGCACCGCCCGAGCTTGGTCGCCACGGCACCGAGGAGCTGCGCGTCGCACACCCGGCACCGCGTCGCCGGCACCCCCGGCTGCTGACGCGCGCGAGCGATCCGCGCCGTCGGGTGGTCCTCCGGGATCAGCCCGTAGAGAAAACGGCTGCGCCTGCGCGGCCGCCGGTTGCTCTCCGACCGCGCGAGCGCCCACGACAGCGACAGGAACTCCCGCGCCCGCGTGACACCGACGTACAGCAGCCTGCGCTCCTCCTCGACCGCGGCGTCGTTGCCGTCCGCGTGCAGGATCGGCACGGTGCCCTCGACCAGGCCGACGAGGAACACCGCGTCCCACTCGAGGCCCTTCGCCGCGTGCAGCGACGCGAGCGTCACGCCCTCGACGGTCGGCGGGTGCTGGGCACGCGCCCGCATGTCCAGCTCGACGACGTACTGCGCGAGGTCCGCGCCCTCGACCGTCGACGCCAGCTCCTCGGCCAGCTCGACGAGCGCGAGCAGCGACTCCCAGCGTTCCCGGGCGGCGCCGCCCGTCGGCGGGTCCGCGGTCAGTCCGAGCGGTTCGAGCAGCGCGCGGACGAGCATCGGCAGCTCACCGGCGGGTTTCTGGGCGCTCGCGGTACGCAGCGCCGCGGTCGCCTGCCGGATCTCGGTACGTGCGAAGAACCGCTCGCCGCCGCGGATCAGGTACGGGATGTCCAGTTCGGACAGTGCCTGCTCGTAGGCCTCGGACTGCGCGTTGACCCGGTACAGGACGGCGATCTCGCTCGCCGGCGTGCCGGCGTCGATCAGCTCGGAGATCTTCCGCGCGACCGCGGCCGCCTCGGCGGCCTCGTCCTCGTGCTCGGCGAACACGGGCGCCGGGCCGGGCTTGCGCTGACCGACGAGCTTCAGCCGCGAGCCGGCCGGCCGGTCCCGCGCGGCGCCGATCACCCGGTTGGCGAGCGACACGACCTCCGGCGTCGACCGGTAGTCCCGCTCCAGCCGGACCACGGTCGCGGACGGGAAGCGGCGGGTGAAGTTCAGCAGCGGCCGCGCGGACGCGCCGGCGAAGGAGTAGATCGTCTGGTTCGCGTCGCCGACGACGGTCAGGTCGTCCCGCTCGCCGAGCCACGCGTCGAGCACGCGCTGCTGCAGCGGGGTGACGTCCTGGTACTCGTCGACGACGAAGCAGCGGTAGCGGTCCCGGAACTCCTCCGCGACCAGCGCGTGCTCCTCCAGCGCGGCCGCCGTGTGCAGGAGCAGGTCGTCGAAGTCGAGCTGGTTCGCCTTGTTCTTGACCGACTCGTACCACGCGTAGACCTTCGCGACCTGCTCCGCGGGCGCGGGCGGCTGCCGCTTGAGCCGCGCGACCTCGGCGGCGTAGTCGTCGGGGGTGACGAGCGAGGCCTTGGCCCACTCGATCTCGGAGGCGAGGTCGCGCAGCACCTCGGGCTCCGTGCCGGCGCCCGCGCGGTGCGCGGCCTGGCTGACCAGGCGGAGCTTGCCCTCGAGGAGGTCCCACTGCTGCCCGCCGACGACCCTCGGCCAGAAGTACCGCAGCTGGCGCAGCGCGGCGGCGTGGAACGTGCGGGCCTGGGCGCCGTGGATGCCGAGGCCGCGCAGACGGGTACGCATCTGGCCCGCGGCACGGGCGGTGAAGGTCACCGCGAGCACCTGACCTGCGGAGACGTGTCCAGAGTGGATGAGGTGCGCGATGCGGTGCACGATCGTGCGGGTCTTGCCGGTGCCGGCGCCGGCGAGGACGCAGACCGGCCCGCGCGGCGCGTGGATGGCGGTCAGCTGCTCGGGGTCCAGGCCGTTGGTGTCCGATTTGCCGGCAGTTTCCTCAACAGCTAAGACACCCATGCCGGCATCCTGACAGATCGGTCGGCGGATGCGTCCGATGACACGGGTGTGACGCCCGAGTCCGGCGTTGGACCGGCCCCGTATCCTGGTGGTTATGGCTAAGAAGCAGGACAAGGCGGCGGCCGCCGAGGCGAAGAAGGCTCGGAAGGACGCGTCCAAGGCCAAGCGCAAGCAGCTCTTCCAGGCGTTCAACATGCAACGCAAGGAGGACAAGGCGCTCATCCCGATCATGCTGGCCGCGTTCCTCGTCGTGGCCGGCGTGTTCTTCGGTCTGGGCCTCATCTGGAACATCGAGTGGTTCCTGCTGCCGGTGGGCATCGCGTTCGGCCTGCTCGCGGCGGTGATCCTGTTCGGCCGCCGGGTGCAGAAGAACGTCTACAGCAAGGCGGACGGCCAGCCCGGCGCCGCGGCGTGGGCGCTGGACAACATGCGTGGCCGCTGGCGCGTGACGCCGACCGTCGCCGGCACGACCCAGCTCGACGCCGTGCACCGCGTGCTCGGGCGGCCGGGCGTCGTGCTCGTCGCCGAGGGCGCGCCGCACCGCGTGAAGGCCCTGCTCGCGCAGGAGAAGAAGCGGGTCGCGCGGGTCGTCGGCGACACCCCGATCTACGACATGATCGTGGGCAACGAGGAGCACCAGGTCCCGCTCGGCAAGCTGCAGTCGCGGATCATGAAGCTGCCGAACAACCTGAAGCCGGCGCAGATCGACACGCTGGAGAAGCGCCTCGCGGCGCTCGCGGCACGTGGCGCACAGCTGCCGAAGGGCCCGATGCCCGCCGGCGCCAAGATGCGCAACGTCCAGCGCACGATTCGCCGCCGCTGACCAGGCGCGCAAGAATTGTCGGTGCCTCGTGAGAACGTGGCCAGCAGGTGAGAGGAGCAGCCATGACCGCCATGCCGTTACCGGAGTCGGAAGCTGACTCCGTCCATCTGCTGACCATCGCGGAGTACGCCGCGCTCGGTGAGACCGAGCACGGCTACACCGAACTCGTCGAAGGCCGTCTGATCATGTCGCCAAGCCCGGTCCCGGACCACAACGTCGCAAGCCTGGAGCTTGCGATCGTGTTACGGCCGTCGCTGCCCGACGAGTTCGAGGTCGTCCAGGACATGGATGTCGACCTTGGGTTGGCTCCGGCGGACGAACCCGGCTCTTGCCGCCAGCCGGACCTCATCGTGGTCGGTCGGGGAGCCAGAAAGCGTGTCCGAGCCGAGGGCGGGTTGATCCGTGCGTCCGAGGTGTTGCTGGCCGTGGAGATCGTCTCGCCGAGTTCGAGGCGAATCGACCATCGGCACAAGCGGGACGACTACGCGGACGCCGGGATCCCGAGCTACTGGATCATCGACCTCGACGAGCCGATCTCGTTGACCGAGTGCAGGTTGACCGAGCAGTTCGGGTACCAGGACAACCAGGTCGCGACCGGGACCTTCACCGCCGAGCTGCCGTTCCCGGTGAAGATCAACCTCGACCGGCTGGTGTGACCACCGGGAGCACGGCTCGTACCGCGGTGCCGTCCTCGTCGCTGCGGTAGGAGAACTCGCCCTCGATCTCGCGGGCGCGCTGGGCCATGAAGCGCAACCCCATGCCGCGCCTGCCCGCGTCGGGAGGGACGCCGACGCCGTCGTCGCTGATCTGGACCAGCAGTCGGGCGCCGTCCAGCTCGACGGTGATCTCGGCGCGGGTCGCCTGCGCGTGGCGGACCACGTTGGTCAACGCCTCCGCGACGATCCGGTACGCGGCCACCTCGACCTGCTTCGACAGCGACGACAGCTCCGGCGACAGCGCGGTCTCCACCTTCAGCGACGGACCGGACAGGAACACCGCCAGCTCGTGCAGCGCGCCGGACAGCCCGAGCGCGTCCAGCTCCGGCGGCCGCAACCCGTGCACCACGCGCCGCAATGTCCGCAGCGCCTCGTCGATGCCCTGGACCGCGCGGTCCATCAGCGCGGTGCCCGTGAAGTCGGCCGGCAGTGCGCTGCGGACCGACTCGATCTGCAGCCGGGTGCCGGCGAGCGTGGGGCCGACGTTGTCGTGCAACTCGCGCGACAGGCGCGACCGCTCCTCCTCGCGGGCGGTCACCACCTGCTCCCGGGAGCGGAGCAGCTCCTCGTCGAGCCGCAGCGCCGCCACCACCGGCGCGACCTGGTCAGCGAGGGTCGCAAGCGCTTGCGACATCATCTCGTCGACGTACGAGTGCCCGTCCGAAGGCAGCACCATCAGGTGCCCGACCCGCGCGCCGCGGTACCAGAGCTCGAACGTCTCCGGCGTCGCGCCGCCGGACCGGTCGACCGACCCGACCTGCGCGAGCCGCCGCGGTCCGGCATCGGTCTCGAGGTCGAGCCGCGCCATCCGCAGCCGCAACGACCGCACGATCTGCTCGCACACGGCGGCGGGCACCTCGGTGGAGTCGAGCTGGTTGCGCATCCGGTTGCCGAGGCCGACCGCGAGCTCGACGACGTCGACACGCCGGCCCCAGATCATCGACCGCACCCGCCGGATCAGCAGCAGCGTCACCGGGAACAGCAGCGCGCCGACGACACCGACCGCCAGCACCGACCCCGGCGCGATCGACTCGGGCAGCAGCGCCGCGAGCACGGCGAACCCGCCGAGGTAGCAGGCGAACAGGGTGCCCGCCGCGGCGAGGCCCACGATCGCGCGGCGCACGGCGACGTCGAGGTCGTAGAGCCGGTCGCGGGTGACGGCGACCGCGATGGCCAGCGGCACCAGCACGAACGCGAGCACCTCGAGCCCCCGGTCGACCACCGGCGGCAGCTGTCCGGAGATGCTGTCGCGCACGACCGCCTGCACCGCGCCGAACGCGAACGCCCACAGCAGCAGCGTGATCCGGCGCCGGTGCACCCCGGTCGCCCGCAGCCACCGCGCCACCAGCCCGGCGACCGCGAGGAGCGTGGCGCCGAGCAGCAGGTACTCGCCGACGGCCAGGAGCGGCGCCGCGAGCGACGGCCGCGCGAGCGGGTTCGGCACCGGGTACCGGCCGGCGAAGTCCGCGTCCTCGAACGCGAGCCCGACGCAGTAGACGACCGTGCCGACGGCGGTCAGCGCGACCGCCCACCACCATCGCCGGTTCGGCAGCCTGCCGTTCGGGTAGATCATCGGCAGGATCGTGGTGATCGCCCAGATCGGCGGCGCCCACAACCAGGACTGCACCCAGACGAGCACGTCGACCGGCGGCGCGGCCGGCGAGTCGAACGACCCGGTGAGGACCGTCAGCAACAGGCCGACGCCGTCCCACGCGGCGATCGCGAGCATCGTCCAGCCGAGCACGTTGCCCGGTTTGTGCCAGGTGACCAGTACGCCCATCGCGGAGAAGAACACCGCGACCGCGATGTTCAGCGGGACCGGGTCGTACGCGGAGTAACCCCAGGCGTCAGTCGTCTGGGTGAGGACCGCCGAGGCGACCGCCGTGCCCGCGCCGACCACGGCGAGCGCGACCGCGCGCCCACGCCGGCAGCTGCGCATGTCCGGCTCCTAGGGCAGGGTGATCGGCCTTTCGGTGGCAAATCGTAAAGGCCGGGGCCGGTCGCGGTCACCGGCCTAACGGGTGCGAACACGCAACCGCACAGGCACTCCTAGCTGCCCTAACGGGTACGCACGACCACCGTGCCGGTCACCCGGTCGTGGAGTCCGCGGCCGTCCGCGTCGGAGACGGCGGCCGGGATGATCAACGCGGTGAGCAGCGTGCGCGGGATCGCACGCAGCGGCGTGACCATCGCGGCGCCGTCCATCCGCACCACCCGGATGCCGAAGAGCGCCTTGGCCGGCGTGAAGCCGAACAGCCCGACCATCACCACGGAGACGACGAACCACACCAGCAGCGCGAGGTAGTTGAACTGCTGCATCGCCTCGGGCCGGTTGACGTCGACGTCGACGAACAGGCTGGTCGCCATGGCCATGATGATGAGGTCGAGCACGAACGCGACGAGCCGGACGCCGCGCGGCGCGGCCGAGCCGGGGCCGTCCTTCGGGAGGCCGAGCCGCTCACCCGGCCACGCCTGGGCCTCCTCGCCGGACTCCCCCACTCCTCCGGACAGCCAAGAACCGGTCACTTTGCTCACGCCGTCCAGAGTAGGACCAGGTGCATCGGGGCTGGCGGACTGGCATGCTCGACCTCGGCTCGGAACTGCCTCGCGTCGTTAACACCGGCGAAACATCGGGGTGATGGCCGGGCAACACCGCACTCATAGCTTGACCGTCGAGCGCCCCCGGCAGAGCAGAGTAAGGAGCCAACGAGCGTGTTCAAGAATTCCGACGAGGTCCTGAAGTTCATCTCCGACGAGGAGGTGAAGTTCGTCGACGTCCGGTTCTGCGACCTCCCGGGCATCATGCAGCACTTCACGGTGCCCGTGCAGTCCTTCGACGCGGACACGATCAACGACGGCCTGGCGTTCGACGGTTCCTCGGTTCGCGGGTTCCAGGAGATCCACGAGTCGGACATGCTGCTGCTGCCCGACCTGGCCACGGCGCGGGTCGACCCGTTCCGCGTCGAGAACACGCTGATCCTCAACTTCTTCGTGCACGACCCGCTGACGCGGGAGGCCTACAGCCGCGACCCGCGCAACATCGCGCGCAAGGCCGAGCAGTACCTGTCGGAGTCGGGCATCGCCGACACCGCGTTCTTCGGCGCGGAGGCGGAGTTCTACATCTTCGACTCGGTGCGGTTCGACAGCTCGGAGAACCACTCCTTCCACGAGATCGACTCCATCGAGGGCTGGTGGAACACCGGCGCCGACGAGGAGGGCGGCAACCGCGGGTACAAGACGAAGTACAAGAGCGGCTACTTCCCCGTGCCGCCGGTCGACCACTTCGCCGACCTGCGCGACGAGATCTCGCTGAACCTGATCGGCTCCGGCTTCACCGTGGAGCGCGCGCACCACGAGGTGGGCACCGCGGGCCAGGCCGAGATCAACTACAAGTTCAACTCGCTGCTGCACGCGGCCGACGACCTGCAGCTGTTCAAGTACATCGTCAAGGGCACCGCGTGGGAGGCCGGCAAGACCGCGACCTTCATGCCGAAGCCGCTGTTCGGCGACAACGGGTCCGGCATGCACTGCCACCAGTCGCTGTGGAAGGACGGCGAGCCGCTGTTCCACGACGAGTCCGGCTACGCGGGCCTGTCCGACACGGCGCGCCACTACATCGGCGGCCTGCTGCACCACGCGCCGAGCCTGCTGGCGTTCACGAACCCGACGGTGAACTCCTACCACCGTCTGGTGCCGGGCTTCGAGGCGCCGGTCAACCTCGTGTACTCGCAGCGCAACCGGTCCGCGTGCGTGCGTATCCCGATCACCGGCTCGAACCCGAAGGCCAAGCGCATCGAGTTCCGCTGCCCCGACTCGTCGGGCAACCCCTACCTCGCGTTCTCGGCGATGGTGATGGCCGGCCTCGACGGCATCAAGAACAAGATCGAGCCGCCGACGCCGATCGACAAGGACCTCTACGAGCTGCCGCCCGAGGAGGCCAAGGACGTCTCGACCGTGCCGGCGTCGCTCAACGCGGTGCTGGACCGGCTGGAGGCCGACCACGAGTACCTGCTCGAGGGCGGCGTCTTCACGCCGGACGTGATCGAGACGTGGATCGCCTTCAAGCGCGAGAACGAGATCGACCCGCTGCGGCTGCGCCCGCACCCGTACGAGTTCGCGCTGTACTACGACGTGTGAGCTGATCCCACCAGGACACAGGCCGGCGGTCGAGGAGAAATCCCGACCGCCGGCCTGATCTGTGGGTCCCGTTGGACGTTGCGAGATCTCAACCATCTAGCACATCATCGCCGTTACTTATTGACATACCCGTGCAACAACTCTTAGCTGTTTGTCACAGTTCGAGAGTGAGGAGCGGGTCATGCGGCTTCGTTCGGTTCTCGCGGCTGGGGTGCTCGCGATCGGCGCGGTGGTCGGGGTCTTCCCCGCCACCGCGAGCGCGGCCCCGGCCTTCCAACTCCCCTTCCCCTGCAACCAGACCTGGAGCGGCAACAGCGGCGGCTCCAGCGCGCACCAGAGCTACGAGATCGACTTCAACCGCGGGTCCAGTCCGGAGGCCGACCGGTACGACACGGTCGTCGCGGCCGCGGACGGCACGGTGCGCACCGCGGCGCACCAGGGCTCCGTCAACGGGTACGGCAACCTCGTCAAGATCGAGCACGCGGGCAGCTACTTCTCCTACTACGCGCACCTGTCCACGATGGCGGTGACCGCGGGGCAGGTCGTCACCCGCGGCCAGTCGATCGGGACGGTCGGCAACACCTCCAAGCCCGGCAACGGGATCACCCCGCACCTGCACTACGAGGTGCGCCTCGGCGCCACCGGCTACCCCGGCAACATCCAGCGCGCCGTCTTCAACGGCGCCACGTTCGGCTACCCCGCCACCAGCGTGACCTCACGCAACTGCTCCACCAACTACGACCCGGCCGAGGTGTGCGGCGCCGGCTTCTACGTCAACGACACCGCCCGGCTCGGCACCGCGGGCGCGGTCGACCTGCTGTGGAACCCGTCCAACTCGAACAACTGCGTGGTGACACACAAGTTCACGTCGAAGGGCACGCCGACCGCGACGTCGGCCTACCTCGAACCGCAAGGCGCGGCACGAAAAACCGACTCGGGCAACTTCGGCTACTACGCCGGACCGGTGAAGGCCACCGCGCCGACGTGCGTCAAGTGGGGCGGCGCGACGGGCGGCGTCGCGTACAACAGCCCGTCGGAGCACTGCTAGTCGCTCAGTACCGTGGGGTCGAAGCCGGCCGACTCCAGCACGGCGCGCGGGTCGGCGAACAACTTCCGCGCGTCCAGGTCCATCATCCCGACCACGCTGGACACCTCGGCGGACGGCGTACCGTCCGCCTTGGTGATCATCTGCTCCAGCATGAACGTCTTGCCGGTGCCGAACTTCGCCACGCACGTCACGTCGACCTCGTCGCCGGAGCGCAGCTCGCCGAGGAAGTTCACGGTCGTCGACAACAGGACCGGGCCGGTCCGCCGCTCCGTCAGCACGTCCCAGCCGCAGCCGGCAGCACTGAACGCCTTCATCCGCGCGATCTCCGCGTACTGGTGGTACACGGCGTGGTTGACGTGCCCGAGCGCGTCGAGCTCGTAGCTGCGCACCTCGATCCGGACGCTGAACGCCACCGTTCACCTCAGTCCTCGTAGAAGAGTCGTTCCACCACGCCGCGGGCCCGGCGCAGCGTGCGCCGGTAGGAGTCGAGGAACTCGCCGGAGTCGGCGTCGGCGTCCTGGCGGATCACCGACGCGACCGCCGACAGCTCACGCCCGGACGTCGGCGGCTGGTCGGTCGACTTGCCGCGCACCAACGTCACCGCGTTGCGCACCCGCGTCGCGAGCAGCCACGCCTCCCGCAGCTCGGTCGCGTCGTCCGCGTCGACGAGGCCCGCGTCGGTCGCCGCACTCAGACCGTCCACTGTGGACGTCGTGCGCAGCGTCGGCACTTCGTGGGCATGGCGCAGCTGCAACAACTGCAGCGTCCACTCGATGTCGGCGAGACCGCCGCGGCCGAGCTTCGTGTGCGTCGCCGGGTCGGCGCCGCGCGGCATCCGCTCGTTGTCGACCCGTGCCTTGATCCGCCGGACCTCGCGGATCCGGTCCGCGTCGAGGCCCGCCTCCGGGTAGCGCACGGGGTCGATCATCTCGATGAACCGCGCCCCGAGCTCCTCGTCGCCGGCAATCGGCCGCGCCCGCAGCAGCGCCTGCGCCTCCCACACGTGCGACCACTGGCGGTAATAGGCGCGGTAGGACTCGAACGTGCGGACGATCGGCCCCTGCCGACCCTCCGGCCGCAGATCCACGTCCACCTGCAGCGGCGGGTCCTGGCTCGGCGACGACAACAGCTTCCGCACGCTCTGCGCGACCCGCGACCCGTACTTCACCGCCTCCTCCTCGGCGACCCCCTCGACGGGCTCGCACACGAACAGCACGTCCGCGTCCGAGCCGTAGCCGAGCTCCGCGCCGCCGAGCCGGCCCATGCCGATGACCGCGACGGTCGCGAGCCTGCTGCCCGCGGCGACGGCCTCCGCCCGGTCGACGGCCGCCAGCGTCCCCTGCAGCACCGCGGCCCACACGGTCGACAGCGCGTGGCAGACCGACAGCGTGTCCGAGAACCCGAGCAGGTCGGCGGCGGCGATCCGCAGCAGCTCGTGCCGGCGGAACGACCGCGCGGCGGTGACCGCGTTGGGCAGGTAGCTGTGCCGGTTCACGGCCTGGCGCAACGACTTCGCGACCTCGGCCGGGTCCCGGCCGGCGAGCTTGTCCGCGTCGCCGAGCTGCTGCAGCACCTCCGGCGCACGCACGATCAGGTCGGGCACCAGCTTGGAGGTGCCGAGCAGCTGCGCGAGCCGCTCGACGACCGCGCCCTCGTCCCGCAGCACCCGCAGGTACCACGGGGTGCCGGCCAGCGCCTCGGACACCCGCCGGTAGGCGAGCAGACCGCCGTCCGGGTCGGGGGTGCCGGCGAGCAGGTCGAGCAGCGCGGGCAGCAGCGCGCCCTGGATCGCGGCGCGTCGCGACACCCCGGACGTGAGTGCCTCGATGTGGCGCAGCGCGCCGTCGGGCGCAGCGAACCCCAGGGCGGCGAGCCGCGCGATGGCCTCTTTGGTGGTCAGGCGCAACGCGTCGGTCGGCACTCTGGCCACCGCCTCGAGGAGGGGTCGGTAGAACAGCTTCTCATGCAAACGCCGGATCCGGCGCAGATGACGGTGGAAGTCCTCGAGGAGAACCGCGCTCTCGGGCTTGCCGCGCGCCGGCTTGATGCCGGCGGCCCGCGCGAGCCAGCGCTGCTCGTCGGTCTCGCTGTCGGCGGGGAACAGGTGGGTGCGGCGCAGCCGCTGGAGCTGCAGCCGGTGCTCGAGCATCCGCAGGAACCGGTAGCTCTCACCGAGCTCCGCCGCGTCGGTGCGACCGACGTAGCCGCGGTCGCCGAGCATCGCCAAGCGCGTCCACAGTGGACCCGAGCCGCAGCGCCTCGTCGCCGCGGCCGTGCACGAGCTGCAGCAGTTGCACGGCGAACTCGACGTCGCGCAGACCGCCGCGGCCCAGCTTCAGCTCGCGGTCGACGTGCTCGGTCGGCACGTGGCTCTCGACGCGCCGCCGCATGCCGCGCACGTCGTCGACGAAGTTGTCCCGGTCGGCCGCAGTCCACACGAACGGACGGACCGCGTCGAGGTAGGCCTGACCGAGCTCGGCGTCGCCGGCGATCGGGCGGGCCTTGAGCAGCGCCTGGAACTCCCAGGTGCGGGCCCAGCGTTTGAAGTAGGCGGTGTGCCCGTCGAGGGAGCGGACCAGGGGGCCGTCCTTGCCCTCCGGCCGCAGCGCGGCGTCGACCTCGAAGCAGGCGTTGTTGGCGACGCGGATCATCGCGCTGGCGAGCCGGGTCGCGATGTCGAGGTCACCGTCGCCGACGAACAGCACGTCGACGTCCGAGACGTAGTTGAGCTCGCGGCCCCCGGTCTTGCCCATCGCGATGATCGCGAGCCGGCACTTCTCGCGGCCGACGCCCACCTCGGCGGCCGCGACCGCGAGCGCGGCACGGACCGCGGCCTCGGCCAGATAGGTGAGGCGGGCGGTGGCCTGCTGGTAGTCGAGCTTCGGCAGGTCCGGCTCGACGAGGTGGCCGAGGTCCTCCGCGGCGATCTCGAGCAGCAGCCCCCGGTAGGCGGCACGCAGCGCACGCACGGCCTCCGCGCCGGTGCGGCCGGCGACCTGGAGGTCGTCGGCCTCGACGGCGGCGAGCAGCGCGGCGGGGTAGCCGGCCGGCGCGCTCTGGCGGTCGGTGAGCAGGCGCCGCCACTCGCCGGGCCGCGCGATGACGAAGTCGCCGAGCGCGCTGGACGCGCCGAGCACGGCGAGCAGCCTGGCACGCAGGCCGCGGTCGGTGGCGAGCGCGGCGCTGAGGCCGGACCAGCCGTCCGGGTCGCCGGCACGCATCCGGTCGATGCCGAGCAGCGCGAGGTCCGGGTCGGGGCTGCGGGACAGCGCGACCAGGCTCGGCTCGTGCTCCTTGACCGGACCGGTCTCGCCCCACCAGCCGGCGGCGCGCAGGTAGTCGGCTGCGCGGTCGTCGGTCAGCCCGTAGCGGGCGATCGAGACGACGGAACGGACGCGGTCGGCCATGACGTCAGTGCTGGATCAGTGGCAGCGGTGAACTTGCCGGCGCGAGGTCGCCCGCAGCGAGCTTGACGAACTGGGCCGCGAACGGACCCCAGGTCTCGGCGAGCGCGGCGTGTGCCTCGACGAGCCGCTCGTGCGACAGGTCGCCGGGGCGCGCGAACTCGGCGGTGTCCGGGTTGTTCGCCGCCCACGCCTCGACCAGTTCGGTGGTGGTCTCGATGTGGAACTGCAGCCCGTACGCGGTGCGGCCGACCCGGAACGCCTGGTTCGGGTAGAGCGTGGCGGACGCCAGGAGCGCGGCCCGTGGCGGCAGCTCCACGACGATGTCCGAGTGGAACTGCAGCACGTCCGGCATGAACGGCAGGTCGGCGAACAGGGGGTCGTTCCAGCCGACGTCGCGCTTGGCGACCAGCAGGGGGCCGACCTCGGGGCCGTCCGGGCCGGTCGTGACGCGGCCGCCGGTGGCGACCGCGAGGAGCTGCGCGCCGAGGCAGATGGCAAGGGTCGGCAGCTGCTTGGTCGTCGCCTCGGCCAGGAGCCTGCGGACGTCCGCGAGCCACGGGTGATCGAGGTCGTCGTAGGCGCCCATGTGGCCGCCGAGGCAGACGAGGCCCTGGTGGCCGTCGACGTTCGCCGGGAGGCGGTCGGGCGTCACGAGGTCCAGCTCGGCGCCGCCGTCGGTGAGCCAGCCCCCGAGCGGACCGATGGGATCTTGCTCGTCGGGCTGGATGACGAGCAGGCGTGGAGGTGTCACGTCGTCGAGGGTAGCCGGGTGAATTCGAGCTCCGTCGAGTCGTACACCGGGCGGTAGCCGATCTTCTGGTAGATGGAGTTGGAGGTGGGGTTGGCGAGGTTGGTGAACAGGACGACCGCGGCGGCGCCGGCGTCCAGCGCGTACTGGGAGACGGCGGCGGTGACGGCCGAGCCGTAGCCCTTCGCCCGGTGTGCCGGAGGTGTGTAGACGGGGCCGACGCGGGACATGCCGTCGATGGGGACGCTCACGACCGCCCACGAGACGGGTTCGCCGCCGTGCTCCCACAGGATCGTGCCGTCGCCCATCTCGAGCATGCGCCGGACCGCGCCGGGGGACCCGTCGTCGGAGCTGCGCACGTGACCGGTGGCCTCGACCTGGAAGTCGTCGCGCCACCGGGCCAGGAGGTCGATGTCGCCCTCGGTCGCGTGCCGCGCGAACCCGTTCGTGTCGGGTTTGACGAGGTCGCCGAGCCGGAACAGTCGGCCGGCCATGGCTTCGGTCACGGCGTCGTTCGTGTGCCGGGCCCATGCCCGCGCGAACGCCTCCGCGGTGTCGCGCGGACCGGTGACGCCGGGAGGTTCGGGATCCGCGGCCAGCCAGTGCGCGACGAAGGTGTCGACGTGCGCGGGGTCCGTGGGGATCCCGCTGGCGATGACCGGCCACGGTGGCGTGCGCAACGCGACGCCGAGCAGGTCGCCGTCGTCACCGTGCATGGTCATCATCCGCGGCTCGATGCCGCTGCCGGGCCGGAGAAACCGCGCCATGACGGTGAGCGCGAGCGTGTGCCGGATCGGGTCGGTGCCGTAGAAGGGCTCCGCGATGGCCTTGAACCGGTCCTGGTCCTGATGCAGCCGCACGTCCATAGCCAAGATTGACGCGCCGGCTCGCCCGCGGTCCACCGATTTAGCGGCGGAGTGATTCCCTGGCGGCGCTGCACATCGAGATGGACCAGCTGGCCGGGCCGGCGTGCCTGAAGGCGGCGACGCTCGCGGGAAGGACCCGTCCCTCGTCTCTCAGCCCGTACCCGCCGTTCACCAACCTCATGAGCCGCAACAACTGGCCGACCGCGGGTATGCCGAAATGCCGAAAGGGCCCCTGCGATGCAGAGGCCCTTTCGGGAAATTGTGTCCGGCGGTGTCCTACTCTCCCACACCCTGGCGAGTGCAGTACCATCGGCGCTGGTGGGCTTAGCTTCCGGGTTCGGAATGGGACCGGGCGTTTCCCCACCGCTATAGCCGCCGTAACTCTATGAAACTATCCCCACCACCCCGGCCATACACCACGGGTGTGGTTGGTGTTTCAGAGTTGCATAGTGGATGCGTAAACAAGCAAGTTTGATTGTTTGTGGTAAGTCCTCGGCCTGTTAGTACCAGTCAACTCCACACATTACTGTGCTTCTATCTCTGGCCTATCAA